>NZ_QOIL01000009.1 GCF_003323745.1 Sphaerisporangium album | reverse complement strand
CTGACCATCCACCGGGAGATCGACCTGGCCACTCACCGGGATTTCCGGTGACCACACCAGGAATTTTGATGGCCACCAGCCGGGAGAAATCTGGCCGCTCAACTGGAGAACGGCGTGTCCGCTAGCAGTCTAGAAGCCGGAGCTCGGTTCAGCTTGGGTGCGATCGTTGATCCATCGGGTCGGAAGCCGCGCTGGCCCGGGTGTGCGGGAAAGCGTTAGCTCCTGCGCCACACCATCACAGCCAGGCACTGCCGATATCGGTCAGGGAGACAGCGATCAATGCGGTGGACACGTCAGGCCACAGCCAGTTCTCCACATCACGCACCACATTGGCGAGCCGATCAAGAGGGATGAGAGCGGCCTGCTCGGGATCGGGAGGCCACGTGGGAGAGGTGTGCACCTCCACCAGGCCATGCCGTGCCAGAGACACGACAGCATCGGCGAGAAGCGGCACGGCTTCGATACGTTGATCTTGAGTGCCGTTGTGCGTCAAAGCCGCCGCAAGCTCCCACAGCAGGACGTCGCCCGCCTCCGCTTCCTCCACCACGAAATGCTCAACAGGCGTCAACCCCTCAAGCTCGTTCACGAACGCATTCTTCCTGATGCCGTGCGCACGGGCGGGGTATGCCGGACTGCCTTTGGCCGGCCTACTCGGCTGGTTGTCATAATCGCCGGAGGAGAGAGCAACCGGCATTGCGGTCATAAGGCCTCAAGAGCCCTCCCTGAAATGATCTGTGGCCCTGCGGCAAGTGAGGCAGAATACCGGCGCGTGAGGGATAGACCGGCGGGTCTGGCGGAGGCCGAACTGATGGTGGCACTGACCGAGGGCTGGGGCATCGAGCCCCACTCGGTCGAGTATCTCCCGGTGGGCGCAGGCAGCTACCACTGGTCGGTGGTGGATCAGCGTGGGACTGCGTGGTTCGTCAAGGTCGATGACCTCGGCGTCGAGGACGCTGGACGTGATGATGCGTTCGACCGGCTCGGCCGATCGTTCGGTGCCGCCCTGGCACTGCGCCGGGACGCGGGGCTCGACTTCGTCCTCGCGCCGATCCCGACCACGACCGACGCCGCGGTCTGGCGGCTGACCTCGCGGTACGCCCTGTCGGTGTTTCCAATAGTGGCGGGTGCAGCCGGGCACTTCGGTGCGCACCGGCCCGAGGATCGCGCCGAGGTAATCGACCTGCTGGCCGAGCTGCACGAGGCAACCCCGATCGTGGCGGACACCGCATCACGGGCTGACCTGGTGCTGCCCGCTCGGGACAAGCTGGAGGAGGCACTGCGGGACCTCGATCGGGAGTGGACCGGCGGGCCCTATGCCGAGCCAGCCCGCAAGCTGCTGTCCGTCCATGCCGGGCAAGTCCAACGATTGCTCGCCGACTTCGACCGGCGGGTCGACCAGGTACGAAACACCGCGGCGGTCTGGGTGGTCACCCACGGCGAACCGCACCCCGGGAACTTCATGCGTACCCCGGCTGGACTGCGGCTCATCGACTGGGGCACCGTGCAGATCGCTCCGCCGGAGCGGGACCTGTGGATGCTCACCCCCGCCCTCGCCCGCATGCTCGGCGAGGACCCGGCTGCCGACGTCGACGACGTACTCGTCCGTTACACCCGGGCCACCGGCCGGACCGTCACACCGGCCGGCCTCGCTCTCTATCCTCTTTGGTGGCGGCTCGCCGACATCGCCATCTTCGTCGACGAGCTGCGCCGGCCGCATGGCACCGGTGAGGACATCGCTGCGTCGTTGACCTATCTCACCGGCTATCTCGAATCCAGCCGGGACTGACCTGCGGTCCGGATGCCGGTGCGGCGCCCTGTGCGGCACACCCGGGCATGTCATCTGGCTGCCAGCCCTATCAGCGCAGGAGGACGCGCTCCGACGCCTTAACAGGCTGTTCGAGTGAGGCCGTTGCAGTACCCGTTGCAGCAAACGCCCCGGAGCTTGATCGCTACGGGGCGTTTTCGCTGGTGGGGCTACCAGGACTTGAACCTGGGACCTCTTCCTTATCAGGGAAGCGCTCTAACCGTCTGAGCTATAGCCCCGTCGTGCGGTGCAGAGAACACTATCGTCTTCGTCGGGCGGAGGCGAATCGTCTCTCTGACAGGGAAAAGCTTACCGTGCTCTGGCGCCGTGTGCGTCCATGGAACGGAGTCGTTTGCGGGTGTGGGCGGGGGCGGTGGGGGTGCCGTCGGGTGGTGGTGCTGGTGGACGGCAGCCCCCGGGCCACGGGTGTTCAGGTCTACTCGGCCTCGCTGAAGGTCACCTCGACGCCGCCCACCAGGTCGGAGGCGACGTTGTAGATGACCGAGCCGAGGGTGGAGAGGGCGGTGATCAGCACGACGTTCACCGCGCCGAGCAGGGCGGTGTAGCCGAGGATGCGCACCGGCTCGAACCAGGACTTGATGTCGATGCCGCTGTTGGTCTTGCCGTCGGCGACGGTGAGCTGCGTCACGGTGTTCACGATCGAGTCGAAGACGCCGAGCGCGGACAGCACGCCGTACAGGACGGCGACGGCCACGAACAGGACCACGAAGCAGACGAGCGAGACGACGAAGCTGAACTTCATCGCCGACCAGGGCTCCACCCTGCGCAGGACGAGGTGGGCCTTGCGGGGGGCCTTCAGCGGCGCGGGCTTGTCGCGCCGCTCCTGGCCGGTGATCGGCTCCGGGGTGGCCAGGGCCGAGACGTTGCCGAGGCCGGACTGCTTGGACGCGCCGCCGGGGCCGGACGGCCTGCCCCCGCTGGACGGACGCCCGCCAGGACCGCCCGCAGAGCCGGGGCGGCCGGGGCCTCCCGGACCACCCGCGCCGCCCGGACCTCCTGGGCCGCCAGGGGCGCCCGGGCCCCCGGGACCGGGGCGCGGGGGTGCGGACGGCATGGAACCCGAGGAGGGCGGCGGCAGAGGGGCGGACGGAGGCTTCTGGGAGGGCCTCGTAGGGCCGCCGCCCGCGCCGTCGGAGGAGGGCGACCACGAGTTGTCGGGCATGGCGGAGGAGCGGATGCGCATGGTGGCGTCCCTGCCCTCGCCGTTCTCACCCGGGCCCGCGTTGCCGCCTCCAGGCTTCTGGCCGTCGCCGGAGGAGGCAGCGGCGTCGTCGTCACTGGTCACGACGACAACTGTGTCATCCGGCGGGTCGGTCGACGCGCGGACTTTACCCGGAGCGTCCGGGCTGTTCACGCTTTCTGTTACCTGGTTTCGGGTCGACGAGTTCATTGAGGAGGCCGGCCTGGGCCCCTTGGTCGTCGTCGTGCTTCGCTTGCGGTTCGGCGAACCCGGAGGTTTGCCGGAGCCACCCGAGTTGGATTGTGGGCTCATTCGGTGTCATCTCCCCCGTTGTCCGCGTTCTCCGTGATGTCGGAGGTGTCCCCGTTTTCGTCAGTGTCCAGCGATTCCGCGTTGCGGGCGAGGGCGACCACACTGTCCCCCTCAGACAAGTTCATCAGGCGCACTCCCATGGTCTGGCGGCCGGACTGCTTGATCTCGCCCGCGCTCGTACGGATCACCCCGCCTGCGGAGGTGATCGCGAACACCTCGTCTTCGGGACTCACCATGACTGCTCCGACCAGCTTGCCACGGGCACTGACAATCTTGGCAGTCAGCACACCTTGCCCGCCTCTTCCTTGTACGGGATATTGATCCGCAGGTGTCCGCTTCGCATACCCGCCTTCGGTCGCGATAAGCACGTCGTCGCCATCGCTGACGACGTTCATGGCCAGCAGTTCGTCGCCGTCCAGGAACCGCATTCCGATGACGCCGCTCGTGGCGCGGCCCATGGGACGCAGCGCCTCGTCGGAGGCGGTGAAACGGATGGACTTGGCGCCCCGGGAGACGAGCAGCAGATCGTCCTCCTCGGAGACGAGCCGAGCCGCGATCACCTCGTCGTCCTCGCGGAGGTTGATGGCGATCAGGCCGCCGGACCTCGGGGAGTCGTACTCCGACAGCCGGGTCTTCTTCACCAGGCCGCTGCTGGTGGCCAGCACCAGGTAGGGCGACACCTCGTAGTCGCGCAGGTCGAGAACTTCCATGACATGTTCGTCGGGCTGCATGGCCAGAAGGTTCGCGAGGTGCTGGCCGCGCGCGTCGCGGCCGGAGTCGGGCAGCTCGTAGGCCTTGATGCGGTAGACGCGGCCCTTGTTGGTGAAGAAGAGCAGCCAGTGGTGGGTGGTCGTCACGAAGAAGTGCTCGACGATGTCGTCCTGCCGGAGCTGCGCGCCGCGCACGCCCTTGCCACCGCGCTTCTGGGCACGGTACAGGTCGGTCTTGGTGCGCTTGGCGTAGCCGCCACGGGTGATCGTGACGACCATGTCCTCCTCGGCGATGAGGTCCTCGATGGACATGTCGCCGTCGTAGGCGATGATCTCGGTCTTGCGCTCGTCGCCGTACCGGGAGACGACCTCGGCGAGCTCGTCGGCGACGATCTGCCGCTGCCGGGACTCCGAGGCCAGGATCTCCTGGTAGTCGGCGATCTGCGTCATCAGCGACTCGTACTCGTCGATGATCTGCTGGCGCTCCAGGGCGGCCAGCTTGCGGAGCTGCATGTCGAGGATGGCCTGCGCCTGGATCTCGTCGATCTCCAGCAGCTCGATCAGGCCGCCGACCGCCTGCGCCGCCGAGGGCGACCGGCGGATCAGCGCGATGACCTCGTCCATGCGGTCCATCGCCTTGAGCAGACCGCTCAGGATGTGGGCGCGCTCCTGCGCCTTGCGCAGCAGGTAGCGGGTGCGCCGGACGACGACCTCGATCTGGTGGGTGACGTAGTGCTTGACGAACTGGTCCAGGCGGAGCGTCCGCGGCACGCCGTCGACCAGCGCCAGCATGTTGGCGCCGAACGTCGTCTGCAGCTGGGTGTGCTTGTACAGGTTGTTCAGGACGACCTTGGCGACGGCGTCGCGCTTGAGCACGATCACCAGGCGCTGGCCGGTGCGCGAGGAGGTCTCGTCGCGGACGTCGGCGATGCCGGAGACCTTGCCGTCCTTGACGAGCTCGGCGATGGTGAGCGCGAGGTTGTCCGGGTTGACCTGGTAGGGGAGGGCGGTGACGACCAGGCACTGGCGGCCCTTGGGGTCCTCCTCGACCTCGACGATGGCGCGCATCGTGATCGAGCCCCGCCCGGTGCGGTACGCGTCGTCGATGCCGCGGCGGCCGACGATCAGCGCGCCCGTGGGGAAGTCGGGCCCCTTGACGCGGGCGATCAGCGCTTCGAGCAGTTCCTCCTCGGTGGCCTCCGGGTGCTCCAGGCACCAGCGGACGCCCTCGGCCACCTCGCGCAGGTTGTGCGGCGGGATGTTGGTCGCCATGCCGACCGCGATGCCGGCCGCGCCGTTGACCAGCAGGTTCGGGAACCGCGATGGCAGGACGACGGGCTCCTGGGAGCGCCCGTCGTAGTTGGGCTGGAAGTCGACGGTCTCCTTGTCGATGTCACGGAGCATCTCCATGGCGATCGGCGCCAGCCGGCACTCGGTGTACCGCATGGCGGCGGCCGGGTCGTTGCCGGGGGACCCGAAGTTGCCCTGGCCGTCGACCAGCGTGTAGCGCAGCGCCCAGGGCTGCGCGAGCCGCACGACGGTGTCGTAGATCGACGCGTCGCCGTGCGGGTGGTAGGAGCCCATCACGTCGCCGACGACGCGGGAGCACTTGAAATATCCGCGGTCGGGCCGGTAGCCGCCGTCGTACATGGCGTAGAGGACACGCCGGTGCACGGGCTTGAGGCCGTCGCGGACATCGGGGAGCGCCCGGGACACGATGACCGACATCGCGTAGTCCATGTAGCTGCGCTGCATCTCGGACTGGATGTCCACGGGCTCGATGCGGTCAGCGGGGGTCCCCGGCGGGACGTTGACTTCAGTCACGGGTGGTGTGTCCTTTTACGAGATGAGCGAGATATGTCCGTACGGCGGCCGCTACACGTCCAGGAATCGGACATCCCGTGCGTTTCTAATGATGAACGATCTGCGCGCCTCGACGTCCTCCCCCATGAGCACGGTGAACATCTCGTCCGCCTGGGCGGCGTCGTCGAGGGTTACCTGAAGAAGCACCCGGGTGGCCGGGTTCATGGTGGTGTCCCAGAGCTGGGCGGCGTTCATCTCGCCGAGACCCTTGAAGCGCTGGACACCGTCGTGCAGGCGCGGGTCGCGCCTTCCCTGCTCGATGCCGGCCTGGATGACGGCGTCGCGCTCGCGGTCGGAGTAGGCGTAGCTCGCGTCCTCGCCCTTCCGGTCCCACTTGATCTTGTAGAGCGGCGGCTGGGAGAGGTAGACGTGCCCGGCCTCGATCAGCGGCCGCATGAAACGGAACAGCAGCGTCAGCAGCAGCGTGGTGATGTGCTGGCCGTCGACGTCGGCGTCCGCCATCAGGATGAGCTTGTGGTAGCGGAGCTTCTGGATGTCGAACTCGGCGTGCACGCCCGTGCCCAGCGCCGTGATCAGGGCCTGGACCTCGTTGTTCTTGAGGACCCTGTCGATGCGGGCCTTCTCGACGTTGAGAATCTTGCCGCGGATCGGGAGGATCGCCTGGAACTTCGGATCACGGCCGCCCTTGGCCGAGCCGCCCGCCGAGTCACCCTCGACGATGTACAGCTCGCACTTCTCCGGCTCGGTCCACTGGCAGTCGGCCAGCTTGCCCGGCAGCCCCGACCCGGCCTCCAGCAGCGACTTGCGCCGGGTGAGGTCGCGGGCCTGGCGCGCGGCGATGCGGGCGCGGGAGGCCTGCAGGGACTTGTTCAGGATCTCCTTGGCCTCGCCGGGGTTGCGCTCGAACCAGTCGCGCAGCGAGTCGTTGCAGGCCTTCTGGACGAACGACTTGGCCTCGGTGTTGCCGAGCTTGGTCTTGGTCTGGCCCTCGAACTGAGGGTCGGCCAGCTTGACCGAGATGATGGCGGTGAGGCCCTCACGGATGTCCTCACCGGTGAGGTTGTCGTCCTTGCCTTCCTTGAGGATCTTCTGCTCGCGCGCGTAGCGGTTGACGATGGTGGTCAGCGCCGCGCGAAAGCCCTCCTCGTGGGTGCCGCCCTCGGCGGTGTTGATCGTGTTCGCGAAGGTGTAGACCGACTCGGTGTACGAGGCGTTCCACTGCATGGCGATCTCGACGGAGATGCCCTCGCCCTCGGCCTCGAAGTCGATGACCGAGCCATGGACGGGCTCCTTCTTCGAGTTGATGTGCTTGACGAAGTCGGAGATGCCGCCCTCGTAGTGGAACGTCACGACGTGCGGCTCGCCGTTGACGTGGTCGGCCCGCTCGTCGCGCAGGACCATCGTCAGGCCCTTGTTGAGGAAGGCCATCTCCTGGAACCGGCGGGACAGGGTCTCGAAGTTCCATGACGTCGTCTCGAAGATCGAGTCGTCGGCCCAGAAGGTGGTCGACGTGCCGGTTTCGTCGGTGGGCTCGCCCCGCTCCAGGGGGGCGTTGGGGACGCCCCGGGTGTAGGACTGGCGCCAGTGGTGGCCGTCGGTCCTGACCTCGACCTCCAGGCGGGAGGACAGGGCGTTCACGACCGCGGCGCCCACGCCGTGCAGACCGCCGGAGACGGCGTACGACTTGCTGTCGAACTTGCCGCCCGCGTGGAGCACGGTGAGCACGACCTCGACGGCCGGGCGCTGCTCGCCGGGGACGATGCCGACCGGGATGCCGCGGCCGTTGTCGACGACGCGGACGCCGTTGTCGGCGAGGAGAGTGACCTCGATATGGTCGGCGTACCCGGCGAGCGCTTCGTCGACCGAGTTGTCCACGATCTCTTGGACCAGGTGGTGCAGGCCTCGTTCTCCGGTCGACCCGATGTACATGCCGGGGCGCTTTCGAACCGCCTCAAGCCCTTCGAGAACGGTGATAGAGCTAGCGTCGTAGGACAAGTGCCAAATCCTCCTGCCGTCGGACACGCGGCGGGAGAGGCCATAATGGGGCTGCCCCTGCCGTGCCCGTCACCGTCGTGAGTGCCTCGATGCGACCACCCAGGGGTACCGGCGCGCGGCCGGGGGTGACTCGCATGCGGACGTGTCCGGAATCCGGTTTCATTCTACCGGTCAGAAGCGCATCAGGTGGCATTGACGGCCGCTGTGATGGCCTGTCGGGCGTTGAATACCCTCTTCGGCATCCCCCCACTAGGGATGGGGGTCACCACCGCCAACGGGATTCTGATCGGTTTCCGGGGGCGGGCACCCCGCCGCCCGGGGTTCCGGCGGCGCGGTGAGGGGCCGCTCAGCCGTACGTGTCGCCCGGACCTCTGCTTCCGGTAACGCGCAGGCCACCGGCGGGTCTGGGCCCGTTCTGCGGCCCGCGCACCTTCACCCTTCGCACGGTACCGTCGCCGAGCTCCTCGTTCAGACGCCTGACCAGCGTGGACGCCAGCAGGCGTACCTGGGTGGCCCAGGCGGTCGAATCGGCCACGACCACGAGCTCGCCGTCGACCAAGGTCTCGGGCTTGGTGTGGGCGGCGTTCTCGGGGCCGACGATCTCGTGCCAGCGCCCGAACACTCCCCCGACCGCGGCCGGCTGCTCCCACCCCCGGTCGGCCAGAAGATCGCGGATCGCCCGGCCGAAGAGCTGCGGATCGCCGGAGTCGCGGCGGACCGCCGAACGGCGCCTGGGCTCACGCCGTGGGAGCCGGCCGCGTTTGGCGGCGTCCGCCTTGGCCTGGGCGAGTTTCTCGCGCGCGAGGGCCGCCCCGCGCGCGGCGAGGCCCTCCGGCGACTGCACCCCCGTCACCGCCGACGCCTCGGCGCCGGAATCATTTGACACGGATGACGCTCCCTTCCGCGACGTCGAACCGGGCACCCGCGAGCTGCGCGGGGACGTCCTCGGGCACCGCGGCGGTGATCAGCACCTGCTCGGCGGGGCTCACGATCTCGGCCAGGCTGCGACGCCTGCGGCTGTCCAGCTCGGCGAACACGTCGTCGAGGATCAGCACCGGGTCGCCCCCCTCGGCCCTCAGCAGGTCGTAGGCGGCGAGCCTGAGCGCCAGCGCGAACGACCACGACTCGCCGTGGCTGGCGTAGCCGCGCGCGGGCAGCTCGCCGAGGCTCAGGAACAGGTCGTCGCGGTGGGGGCCGACGAGCGTCACGCCGCGTTCGAGCTCGGCGGGCCGCGCCTCGAGCAGGCTCGCCCGCAGGGCTTCCTCCAGGACCGCGCGGTCGGCCACAGGGGTCGCCCCGCCTGTGGACGGCGACGCGGCGGCGGTATCCCCCGGTTCGCCCACGGCTGTGGACGCTGTGGACGACAACGTGCCGCGGTACTCGATGCCGGCGGGCGCGGAGGCCGGGGCCAGCAGCGCGTACGCCCGCGCGACGTAGGGCCGAAGCGCCTCCACCAGGTCGAGCCTCGCGGCGAGCAGCTCGGCGCCGTGCCGGGCGAGGTGAACGTCCCAGACCTCCAGCGTGGAGAGCGCGTCTCCGGCGCCGGCGGCCGAGAACCCGGCCTCGGACTCCTGGCGGCGCGGGCTCTGCCGCCTGCCCGGCCGTGCCTGCATCGCGCTGCGCAGCAGGGCGCTCCGCTGCTTGAGCACGCGGTCGTAGTCGGCGCGCACGCCCGCGAAGCGCGGCGCGCGGGCCACCAGCAGATCGTCCATGAACCGGCGCCGGTCGGACGGGTCGCCCTTCACCAGCGAAAGATCCTCGGGCGCGAAGAGCACCACGCGCAGCAGGCCGAGGACATCGCGCGGCCGCGGCACCGGGGAGCGGTTGAGCCGGGCGCGGTTGGCGCGCCCCGGGTTGATCTCCAGCTCCACCATGGCGCGGCGGTCGTCGCGGACCACCACGGAACGGATGATCGCCCGCGCGGCGCCCTGGCGGACCAGCGGCGCGTCGGTCGCCACCCGGAAGCTGCCGAGCGTCGCCACATAGCCGAGCGCCTCGACCAGGTTGGTCTTGCCCTGGCCGTTGGGGCCCACGAACGCCGTCACCCCCGGCTCCAGCTCCAGCTCCACAGAGGAGTAGGACCGGAAGTCGGTCAGCGACAGGTGGGCGACATGCACCTCACGAAGGTTAGTGCGCCCCTACGACAACATGGGCACAACTGGTTCACGCTCTCGGCGCGCGCCGGTGCCGGGTCCGAAGTGTCTGAGGCGGCGGAGGGGGCCAGAGGTGCCACGGAGGGCCATGAACCGGCCGTTGGACACCGGGCCCATCCACGGACCCCGGGCGTGGTGCGTGCGGGATCCCTGGAGCCCTTACAGGGCCTCGGATGGGGCGGCCCGGCTCAGCGCTGCGCCTCCACCGGCGGGACGACGTCGGCACCCGGCGCGTCGGCGCCCTTGGCGCGCTGGCCCTCGACGGCGGAGACGGCGTGGCCGCCGAACTGGTTGCGCAGGGCCGCGACCATCTTCATCGCCGGAGAGTCGGTCTGGCGGGAGGAGAACCGGGCGTAGAGCGCCGCGGTGATCGCGGGCAGCGGCACGGCGTGGTCGATCGCGGCCTGGACCGTCCAGCGGCCCTCGCCGGAGTCCTCGGCGTAGCCCTTCAGCTCCGACAGGTCGGCGTCCTCCTCCAGGGCGCGGACCAGCAGGTCGAGCAGCCAGGAGCGGATCACCGTGCCGGTGCGCCAGCTCTTGAAGGTGCCGGGCACGTCGGTCACGATGTCCGTGGCCTCCAGAAGCTCCCAGCCCTCGGCGAACGCCTGCATCACGCCGTACTCGATGCCGTTGTGGACCATCTTGGCGAAGTGGCCGGCGCCGATCTTGCCGGCGTGGACGAAGCCGTCCTCCCCCTCGGGCTTCAGCGCCTCGAAGATCGGCATCAGCCGGTTCACGACCTCGGCGTCGCCGCCGACCATCAGGGCGTAGCCGTTGCGCAGGCCCCAGACGCCGCCGCTCACGCCGACGTCGACGAATGAGATGCCCTTGGCCGCGAGCTGCTCGGCGTGCTTCTGGTCGTCGAGGTAGTGGGAGTTGCCGCCGTCGATGACGACATCGCCGGGGGAGAGAAGCTCGCCGAGCTGCTCGATCGTCGCTCTGGTCGGGTCACCGGCCGGGACCATCACCCAGACCACGCGAGGGGCGTTCAGGCGGTCGACGAGCTCGCGCAGGCTGCCGACGTCGCTGGCCTTGGGATCGCGGTCGTACCCCACCACGTCATGACCGGCACGGCGCAGCCGCTCGGCCATGTTGCCGCCCATCTTGCCCAGCCCGATCATGCCGATCTGCATGCCTGTCACCCCTCGATGAAGGTCTTTCATCATTCACGACGCACCGCTCGCGCCGTACCCCGGCCTGCCCGGTCCAATCAGACGGGCCGACGGGGATCCTAGCTGGACAACCGGATCGGCATGATGAGGTACCGGTAGTCGGGCGTGATGCCGTCGTCCACAGGCTTTCCGGTCAGGATCGCGGGTTTCGTGGACGTCGTGAACTGCAGCCGCGCCACGTCGGAGTCGATCGCGCCGAGGCCTTCCAGCAGGAACTGGTGGTTGAAGGCGATGTTGATCTCGTCGCCGTCGAAGTCGACCGGCAGCACCTCGACCGCCTGCGCCTCGTCGCCGCTGCCGGCCTCCAGGACGACCTCGCCGCCGTGGAAGGCCAGGCGCACCGGCGTGTTGCGCTCGGCGACCAGCGCGACGCGCTTGACGGCCTCGACGAACGCGGAGGTGGCCAGGTCGGCGTGCGCGGAGAACTCGGTCGGCAGCAGGGAGCGGTACTTGGGGAACTCCGGGTCGAGCAGGCGGGTGGTGGTGCGACGGCCCGCGCTGGAGAACCCGATCATGCCCTCGCCGGTGCCGCCCGTGGAGCTCAGCGCGATCTCGACCTCGGCGCCGGTGGTCAGCGACTTGGCCGTGTCGGCGAGCGTGCGGCCCGGGATCATCGCGATGGCCGAGAAGTCGGGCTGGTCCGGCTGCCACTTGAGCTCGCGGACGGCGAGGCGGTAGCGGTCGGTCGCGGCGAGGGTGACGGTGTCGCCCTCGATCTCCATGCGCACGCCGGTGAGCATCGGCAGCGTGTCGTCCTTGCCCGCCGCGACGGCGACCTGGGCGACGGCGGAGGAGAAGATGTCGCTGCCGACCCGGCCGGCCGCCGGGGGCATGGCGGGCAGCGAGGGGTAGTCCTCGGCGGGCATCGTCAACAGGGTGAACCGGGCGCTTCCACAGGTGACCACCGCTTTCGCGCCTTCAACCACGAAATCCACAGGCTGTGCGGGAAGGGCTCGCGTGATCTCGGCGAGGAGGCGGCCGGAGACGAGCACCAGGCCCGGGTCTCCGGTCTGCAGCTCCAGGGTGACCTCGGCGGACACCTCGTAGTCGAACCCTGAGAGCTTGAGCTGCTGCTGGTCGGTGACCTCCAGCCGCATGCCGGCGAGCACCGGCACGGACGGCCTCGCGGGCAGGCTGCGCGCGGTCCACGCCACCGCCTCTGCCAGCACGTCTCGTTCGACCCGGAACATCACGTGGATCCGCCTCCTGTTGATGAGCTGTGTGTCTGTGTGTCGGTTGCTGGGCGTCGCGGTCTTCGTCCCGGCTCAGGCGCTCCGCGCCCTTGGTGCAAGTCTTCACCCTCGGGCACGGGCGCACCTCCGGAACCCTTCTATGGGTCTTGAGTTCTTAGTAGAGAGAGATACAGGTCATCTAAGTAGGGGCCGTGGATACTGTGGAAGTCTACTGTCTTCCCAGCTCAGAGGCCTTTTGTTATCCACCGGGCCTGGGGATGACCGGTGGGTTTCCGAGCCCGGCCTGGGGATGACGGAAGGTTGCGCACAGGCCGTCCCCAGATTCGGGGGTCTTCATCCACCGGTCATCCACCGGGTTTCCACCGGTTATCCACGGGGTAGGAAGGACATTTCGGAGGGGGCTCCGACACTACCCACAGGCCGCCCACAGGTCGTCCACGAGTAGTCCCCAGGTCTTCCCCAGGATGTCCCCAGAGTTGTCCCCAGGGTCGGAAACCAGGTTTCCCGGCCGGTCGCTTGCTTGGTCGCGTCCTGTGCGCCGGTTTCGCTGCATTCATCGGCAGTGTGCCCTGATCCACAGAGTTATCCACAGGCTGTGGATCATTAGGCGCTACGGGAGTTCTGTTTGATGCGGTTCGTCAGCTCGGTGACCTGGTTGTACATCGACCGCCGCTCGGCCATCAGCGACCGGATCTTGCGTTCCGCGTGCATGACGGTGGTGTGGTCGCGCCCGCCGAACTGCTGGCCGATCTTGGGAAGCGAGAGGTCGGTGAGCTCGCGGGCGAGGTACATGGCGATCTGCCGGGCCGTGACGAGCACGCGCGAGCGCGAGCTGCCGCACAGGTCGTCGATGGACAGCCCGAAGTAGGCCGCCGTCTGCGCCATGATCGTCGCGATCGTTATCTCGGTGCTGGAGTCCTCGGTGATGAGGTCCTTGAGCACGACCTCGGCGAGTTGCAGGTCGACCGACTGCCGGTTGAGGCTCGCGAACGCCGTGACCCGTATGAGCGCGCCCTCCAGCTCACGGATGTTCGTCGAGATCTTGCTCGCGATGTATTCGAGCACGTCACCGGGCGCGGCGAGCCCCTCCTGGATGGCCTTCTTGCGAAGGATCGCGATGCGGGTCTCCAGCTCGGGCGGCTGCACGTCCGTGATCAGCCCCCACTCGAAGCGGTTGCGGAGCCGGTCCTCCAGGGTGACCAGCTGCTTGGGCGCCCGGTCGCTGGAGATGACGATCTGCTTGTTGGCGTTGTGGAGGGTGTTGAAGGTGTGGAAAAACTCCTCCTGCGTCTGCTCCTTGCCTTCCAGGAACTGGATGTCGTCCACGAGCAGGATGTCCACAGCCCGGTACCGGGCGCGGAACCCGTCCGCCTTGTGGTCGCGGATCGAGTTGATGAAGTCGTTGGTGAACTCCTCGGAGCTCACGTACCTCACCCGCGCGCCGTCGTACAGGCGCTGGGCGTAATGCCCGATGGCGTGGAGAAGGTGGGTTTTCCCCAGCCCCGAATCGCCGTAGATGAACAGCGGGTTGTACGCCTTGGCCGGCGCCTCGGCCACGGCGACGGCGGCCGCGTGCGCGAAACGGTTGGACGCGCCGATGACGAACGTTTCGAATGTGTACTTGGGGTTCAGCCGGGCGGGCTCGCTGGGCTTGCCGCCCCTGCTGTCCCAGCGGTTCTGCACAGGCGGCCGGTCGAAGTTGTCCGGATCCTGGCGCGGACGCGGCGGCTGTGCCTCCGGCCTGCCCGGATAGGACGGTTGCGCGGCGTATCCCCCGGTGGGAGAGGAGTACGACTGCCCGGCGTCGCCGCGCGCGTACGGCTGCGGGGGCTCGACCCGGGGAAAAGGCTGAGAGGAGTCGCCCCGAGGCTCGGCCGGGTAGGGCTCGGAGCCCTCGCCACGAGGAAACGGCTGGTCACCCCGGGGGAAGCGCTGCTGAGAGTCGCCGCGGGGAAAGCTGTCGCCTCGGGGGAAGGGCTGCGCGGAATCGCCGTGGGGATAACGCTGCGCGGCGTCGTCACGGGGGAACGGCTGCTCGGAGGCGGCGGCGTCCTGCTGCGGGGCCGGGGACTGGTCGAGCCCGCCCTTGCCCTGCCGGTCGAAGCCGTCCTGCCCCTGGTAGCCCTCCTGTGGATAACCCTGGGACGGACCCGCGGGCGCGTCGCCGTAGGAGCCTTCGGAGTTGCCCCCATAGCCGTAGGAGTACGGCTGCCCCTGTGGCCGGGGCTGTGGATAGTCGGTGGATATCCCCTGCTCGCGGAACGGCGGATGGCCCATGGACCCCGGCCCACCAGGCTGTCCGTACCCCTGCTGCGGTTGTCCACCCTGGGGATAACCGTCGCCGCGCGGAGCGGGATTCTGGGGATAACCCGTCCCCGAGGCGGGCGGGGCGTCACCGGCGCCCGCGAGCGGGTCCACCATGACGGCCACCCGCATCGGCCGACCGAACTCCTGGGAGAGGGCCTGGGCGATCACCGGGCGGAGCTTCGTCTCCAGGACGTCCTTGGCGAAATCATTGGGCGCCGCGAGGATGAGCGTGTCGTTGGCCAGCCCGATCGGCCGGGTCATGTTCAGCCACGCGCGCTGCTGGGGCGAGACGCGTCCTTCCGCGAAGCTCTCCAGCGCTCGGGCCCACAACGAGCCGAGGTCGACGCCATCCATTGGCCGGCCCCTCCTCCCTTACGCGGCCCCCGTAAGCTCGCCGCGGTTCGTTATCCACATGGACGCCCACCGGAGCAGGCTCCGTCGGTGCCGGGCCTCGCGGCTGTCCCCACAGCGTTGTCCGCAGGCTCCTTTCGGTGGTCCACAGCGGGTCCACACTGTTTCCACAACCCTTGGACGCGCCTCCAGGCACTTCGACGAGCGGGAGGGAAGGTTCCGGAGGGCCGACAGTAGCGCTGTGCACACCCCTGTTCAAGACGTTGTCCACAGCCTAGTGGCTGGTTGGGGGAGGCACGATGCACATCCTGTGGATGACGCGGCGCCGGTGGAAAGAGGGGCTGTGGAATAGTGGATAACCTGCGGTGGACTCGCGGGGACGCCCGTCCGGTTTGACCTTTGCCCCGCCTGCCCCGTAACGTACGACGGTCGGCTTGTCGCGCGACGGCACTTCGGCGTGCCCGCGCATCCGGCAAGCTTTTCCCTGTGTTTCCCTCACTCCGCACCGCGTGCGGGTGAACTCAAGCCTGGAGCCCACTCGTGAGCAAGCGTACTTTCCAGCCGAACAACCGTCGCCGCGCGAAGACCCACGGCTTCCGGCTGCGCATGCGCACGCGGGCCGGTCGCGCGATCCTCGCCGCCCGCCGTCGCAAGGGCCGCGTGGAGCTCTCCGCCTGACGGCGCGGAGCGTCCGGTGCGTGTTCGTTCGCCCGTCGGGACTGACCGGCGGGCGATAGCCGTACCCGGACCCGTGCAGGTCTGAAAGCAGGTCCGCTCGTGCTGCCGTCCGCCTCCCGCATGCGGCGGGGTGAGGAGTTCGCGAACGCGATCCGTGGAGGAAGACGCGCCGGACGCCCCACCCTCGTCGCCCATCTGAGCACCCAGGGCGATCCCGAGGCCCCGCCCCTGGTGGGTTTCGTGGTATCCAAGGCCGTCGGCGGCGCGGTCGTCCGGAACCGCGTCAAGCGCAGGCTGCGCCACCTGATGCGGCACCGCCTGCACTGTCTACCGCGAGGTAGCCTGCTTGTTGTACGCGCCAATCCACAGGCGGCGTCCGCGCGAAGCGAGCACCTCGCCGCCGAGCTCGACGTCGCGCTGGATCGACTGATCGGGCGGCGGTCGCCTGAACGGCGGCCAGATCGTCCGGCCGCGACGGATGGACGATCATGACAAGCCGTGACACGGGGGCCGGCGAGCGGGTCGCGACGCCGGCACCGCCGCCGGGCGTCAGCGTGAGCCCGCCACCCCCGCCGGTATCACCGGCCGCTCGGGTGCTCATCGGCCCGATCCGGTTCTATCGAGCCTTCATAAGCCCCCTCCTCGGGCCGCGATGCCGCTTCGAACCATCCTGTAGTGCCTATGGCCTCGAAGCGATCGCCGTCCACGGCGCGGCGCGGGGGCTGTGGCTGACCGTCAGGCGAATCGGGCGTTGCCACCCCTTCCACCCGGGAGGTTACGACCCGGTGCCTCCGCGCCCGGTCGGGTCCCACGACGAAACGCAAGGGAGCTAGCTCGGTGGAGCTGACATTCCTGGAGCCGCTGTATACGGCGGTCGCTACGGTGATCGCCTGGATTCACGGGGCCTACAGCGTCATCATCCCCCCCGATAACGGGCTGAACTGGGCCCTCACCATCATCACGCTCACCGTGCTGATGCGACTGCTGATCTTCCCGCTCTTCCTCAAGCAGATGCGCTCGTCGAAGAAGATGCAGGAGCTCGCCCCCAAAGTTCAAGAGCTGCGCAAGAAGTACAAGAACGACAAGCAGCGCATGAACCAGGAGGTCATGAAGGTCTACCAGGAGGCGGGCGCCAATCCTCTCGGCGGCTGCCTCCCGATCGTGGCCCAGTTCCCGATCTTCATCTCCGTCTTCACGGTGCTGCGCGCCATCGCCGAGGACAAGGCCGCCCACGGCATGTCCCAGGCGCTGGTCGACAGCGCCCGGGCCGCGCACATCTTCGGCGCGCCCGTGCCGGCGACCTTCTTCACCAGCGCCCACGACATCGAGGCGTTCGGGGCCGACCCGATCATCACCAAGGTCGTGCTCGGCATCTTCGTGGCGATCAGTTCCGCCACGACCTTCCTGACGGTCCGGCAGAGCGTCACCCGCTCCATGGCGCAGATGCCGGACAACCCGATGGCGCAGCAGCAGAAGATCCTGATGTACATCTCGCCGCTGTTCGCGGTGTTCAGCCTCAACTTCGCGCTCGGGCTTATCCTTTACTGGGTCACCACCAACCTGTGGACGCTCGGTCAGCAACACTGGTTCTACAGCCGTCACCCGATGCCGGTCGTCGACGCCAAGGGCAACGTGGTGCAGCCTGAGCCCAAGCCAGGGCTGCTGAGCAAGATCCTGCCGAGCAGGGCCGCCAAGGCCGAGGACGCGCCCCAGGACGCGCCTGCCGAGCCCGAGCAGAAGATCATCCGCCAGCAGCCCACCAGGCAGCCGCGCAGCAAGCGCACAGGTACCAAGAAGTCGTAGCCGGTTGTCTAAAGGAGTCCGGACGTGACAGAAGTCAACGAGGATCAGGCCCCGCAGGCCGTCAAGGCCGCCCCCGACGTCGCCGCCCTGGAGCAGGAGGGCGAGATCGCGGCCGACTACCTCGAAGGGCTGCTGGACATCGCCGACCTCGACGGCGACATCGACATGGACGTCGAGGGCGACCGCGCCCTCGTCTCCATCGTGGACATCAAGGGCAGTGACCTCATCGGGGAGAACGGCGAGGTCCTGGAGGCGCTGCAGGAGCTCACCCGCCTGGCCGTGCACCGGCGCACGGGCGAGCGCTCGCGGCTCATGCTCGACGTGGGCGGCTACCGCCAGGGCCGGCGGGTCGAGCTCAGCAAGCTGGGAGCCAAGGCCGCCGAGGACGTGAAGCGGTCCGGCGAGGCGAAGTCGCTCCAGCCGATGACGCCGTTCGAGCGCAAGATCGTGCACGACGCGGTCGCCGCCGCCGGGCTGCGCAGCGAGTCGGAGGGCGAGGAGCCCGAGCGCTACGTCGTCGTCCTCCCCGCCTGAACGACCGGAGCGACCCACGCGTCCGGAGCGTCACAGGCAGGGACCGACGTAGGCGGGCAGAACGTGCGCAGGCCGCCGATCCTGAGGGGATCGGCGGCCTGTCGGCTTTTCCAGGCTCCTTTCTGTCGCGAAGGAGCCGGGCAATCCGATGCGTCTTCTTTGTTGTAACCCATGGGTCGTACGGTCCCGGCGGCGGCTCTTGGTGACTTTCGCGATCTTTGACCTGCTTATGACCTGCCGATGACCCCGGCACTCCCCCGCGCCGCCGGACGGCCGCACGTCCTCGCGCGCCCCGCACCCTGGTTCGCCAGGGGCAGGTCCTCGTCACCTCCGTCGCGTCGGACCGACGAAGAGTGCCGGGACGGCTACCCTTACGCGGAGATGTTGTGACCGTTCTAGTTGAGTGAGTGATGGCGGAAAGCGACGAGCTGCCCGACGCGCCCGCTGTGGCGCGCGAGGTTTTCACCGGAGAGGCGTGGCCCCGGGCCCAGGAGTTCGCGGAGATGCTGGCCGGGCCCGGCGTCGTCCGAGGGCTGCTCGGGCCACGGGAGATCCCCCGCATCTGGGACCGGCACCTGCTGAACTGCGCCGTGGTGGCCGAGGCCGTGCCGGAGGGCGCGCACCTCGTCGACATCGGTTCCGGCGCGGGCCTCCCCGGGGTGGTGCTGGCGATCGTCCGGCCCGACGTCCAGGTCACTCTGCTGGAACCCCTGCTGCGCAGGACCACGTTCCTCGAGGAGTGCGTGCAGGAGCTGAAGCTGGACAACGTGGAGGTGCTGCGGGCGCGTGCCGAGGAACTCGCCGGCAGGCGGACGTTCGACGTCGCCTCCGCCCGCGCCGTCGCGCCGCTCGACCGGCTGCTCTCGTGGTCCATGCCCCTTCTGCGCGAGGGCGGCCAGCTTCTGGCGATGAAAGGGGAGCGCGCGGCGGAGGAATTGGAGGCCGCAAGGCAACAATTGCAGGCATATGGGGTGCAGACCGCCGAGCTTGTCACGGTCGGGCGCGGTAAGGTCGATCCGCCCGCGACTCTTGTCCGGGTGGTCGCCGGACGCTCGCCAGCTCGACGCGCGCAGGCTACGCGGCGTCGACGGAAGAGGTGACGGTTATGCCGGATACGGCAGGCGGCCTGGGCTGGCCGGGTAGTCATGTCTCCGCCACAAGCGGGAGGCCGTCCGGCCTCGGCTGGCCGTCAACCCCCCCTGCCGTGCCGGTTGAAAGGACGACGGCCGTGACACAGTCCCCCCTTAACCCCGGCGATTCGCCGCTGGTCCGAGAGGCGCTCAGCTCAGTGGTTTCACGTGAAACAGCTCCGTCAGCTCCCGTGGCCGCTTCGATCGGCTACACCTCAGGCATGTCGGAGGGCGACTGGCCCCGTCCTCCGAGACGACGCATCATCACCATCGCCAACCAGAAGGGCGGCGTCGGCAAGACCACGACGGCGGTGAACCTCGCTGCGGGGCTGTCGATGCACGGCCAGCGGGTCCTGGTCGTCGACCTCGACCCCCAGGGCAACGCCTCGACGGCGCTGTCGGTCGAGCACCGCGGGGACATCCCGTCCGTGTACCAGGTACTGGTAGAGGACCTCCCGCTCAAGGAGATCGTCAGCCCGGTGCCGGACATGCCCAACCTCTACTGCGCCCCGGCGACGATCGGCCTGGCCGGCGCCGAGATCGAGCTCGTCTCCCTCGTCGCGCGGGAGGCCCGCCTGAAGCGGGCGCTCGAGGCCTACGACGCGAACGAGCTCGACTACATCCTCATCGACTGCCCGCCCTCGCTCGGTCTGCTCACCGTGAACGCCATGGTCGCGGCCGAGGAGGTCATGATCCCGATCCAGTGCGAGTACTACGCGCTCGAAGGGGTCAGCCAGCTCCTCCAGAACGTCGAGCTCGTGCGGGTGCACCTGAACCAGGTCCTCCGGGTCTCCACGATCCTGCTCACCATGTACGACGGCCGCACGCGGCTGGCGTCCCAGGTGGCCGACGAGGTGCGCTCTCACTTCGGTGACACGGTGCTCAACACGGTCATCCCCCGCAGCGTCCGGGTCTCCGAGGCGCCCAGCTACGGCCAGTCCGTGCTCACGTATGACGCGGGCTCCAGTGGCGCCATGGCCTACATGGACGCCGCGCGTGAGCTCGCCTTCCGGGGGGCCACGGTGGCGGGAAGCTGACCCGGCCCGGCGGCGGCGCCCTCCCCCGGAGGGTCACGCGCCGGGCCCGACCGGTACGTCAGGATCAAGTCGAGGACGCGGCGGCAGAGGCGGCGATGACGGTGGCCGTCTCCGCGTGAGCGGGCCGTTGGGCAAGGAGGAGTCGTGGGCCAGCAGAGGCGTGGTGGATTGGGGAAGGGACTCGGAGCCCTGATCCCCACCGGGCCGATCGTCGAGGCGCCGGCGGGCGCGGGTACGGGTACGGGCGCCGGGGTGGGCGCGGTCCCGGAGACCGCCCCGGTGGACGGCGGGCTCAAGCCCGTCGCGGGCGCCTATTTCATGGAGATCCCCATCGAGGCGATCACCAGGAACCCGAGGCAACCCCGCGAGATCTTCGACGACGACGCCCTCGGTGAGCTCGCCGATTCCATCCGCGAGGTCGGCCTTCTCCAGCCGATCGTCGTGCGGTCCTTGGGCGACGGGGCGTACGAGCTCGTCATGGGGGAGCGGCGCTGGCGGGCGTCCAAGCTCCTCGGCCTCAACGAGATCCCCGCCATCGTCCGGAACACCCAGGACGACGAGATGCTCCGCGACGCCCTCATCGAGAACCTCCAGCGGGAACAGCTCAACGCGCTGGAAGAGGCCGCGGCCTACCGTCAGCTCCTGGACGACTTCGGCGCCACGCACGAGCAGCTCGCCCAGCGCATCGGCCGCTCCCGCTCGCACATCACCAACACGCTGCGGCTGCTCAACCTGCCCGGCAACGTCCAGCTCCGGGTGGCGGCCGGCATGATCAGCGCGGGGCACGCCCGGGCGCTGCTCACGCTGAACGACCCGGCGGCACAGGACCACCTCGCCGCCCGCATCGTCGCCGAGGGCCTGTCCGTCCGCACCGTCGAGGAGATCGTCTCGATGGGGGAGGCCACCGCGGCCCCGGCGCCCCGCGCCCGCCGTGCCAAGGAGGCCGCCGACCCAACGCTGGCGCACCTGGCCCACCGTCTTTCCGACCACTTCGAAACCCGGGTGAAGGTCGATCTCGGCCGGCACAAGGGCCGTATCGTCGTCGAGTTCGCCACCATGGACGATCTCGAACGCATCATCAGCGCCATGGCCCCGGGAGCGGCGAGCTCCGTGAACGGCCTGGAAGACTGAACGCTCCTCGTGGGGCGGGGAGGCCCGGCCGGGCGATCCCCGCACCGTTTCACGTGAAACACCGCGCGCCCGTCTGTGCCTGTGGCCGAGCCTCCGGCTCGGCGGGGAGTTCCAGAGGCGGGTCAGTAGGGCCTGTGGCCTCCCCCCTAACTTGGGTCAGCCCTTGAGGGCCTGGCGGATCGCCGTCGCGAACGTGTCGACGTCCTCCGGTGTGGTGTCGAACGCGGTCATCCAGCGGGCGGCGCCGTCCATGACGTGGAAGCGGAACCGCGCCTGCAACACGGCGGCCGCCTCCGCCGGGATGGACGCGAAGACGGCGTTGGACTGCACCGGCCAGCGGATCGTCAGCCCGGGAAGGTCCTCGACCGCGTCCGCGAGCCTGCGGGCCATGGCGTTCGCGTGGGCGGCGTTCCGGCGCCAGAGCTCGTCGGTGAGCAGCGCGGAGATCTGCGCCGAGACGAACCGCATCTTGGACGCGAGCTGGAGCGTCTGGCGCCGCAGGATCGAGCCGCCCTCCGCCAGCTCGGGCCGCAGCACGACCACCGCCTCCCCGATCATCGCGCCGTTCTTGCTGGCGCCGAAGCTCAGCACGTCCACCCCGGCGTCGGTCGTCAGCGCGCGCAGCGAGCACCCGAGGTAGGCGGCGGCGTTGGCGAGCCGGGCGCCGTCCATGTGGAGCAGCATGCCGTTGGCGTGCACCGTCTCCGCCAGCGCGGTGACCTCCTCCAGCGTGTAGCAGGTTCCGATTTCGGTCACCTGGGAGATGGAGACGACCTTCGGCTGGACCGCGTTGAAGTCCTCAGGGTCGGCGAGCCGGGCAGTCACGTCGCCGGGTGTCAGCTTCCCGTCGGGCGTCGGGACGGTGAGGAGCTTGACGCCGAGGACGCGCTCGCTCGCGCCGCCCTCGTGGCCGGCGATGTGCGCGGTCTCCGGGCAGATGACCGCTTCGTAGCGCCGCCCCAGCATGAGGCTGAGGCCCACCATGTTGGCGCCGGTGCCGTTCAGGACGACCAGGTTCGTGGCCGCGTCGCCGAACTCGGCGCGGATCCGGACGTCGAGGGCGTCCGTCCACGGGTCACCGCCGTACGGGACCGCGTCACCGTCGTTGGCGGCACCCGCGGCGGCGATCACGGACGGGTGGGCGCCCGCGTGGTTGTCACTGGCGAAGCTCTTGGAGTAAAAGGTCTCGATCACGTCCGCAAGGCTACGCGGCGGCTCTGGTCTCGATCGGGACGGATGGCCGGTAGCGGCGCCGCGCGGTGGCACGACGCCGCGAGGGGTCTATTCGGCGGAGGCGCGGCGGACGGCGGCGCGCAGCAGCGACGCGCAGATCACGGACAGATCCTCGCCTGCGGCCTCGACCGCCATGGGGAGGAGGGAGGTCTCGGTCATGCCGGGCGCCACGTTGACCTCCAGGAAGTGCGGGAGGCCCTCGGCGTCGACGATCAGGTCGGTCCGCGAGAGGTCGCGGAGGCCGAGCGCGGTGTGCGCGGTGATGGCCATCTGGGCGCAGGCGTCGGCCACCTCGGGGCGCAGCCGCGCCGGGGCGAAGAACTCGGTGTGCCCGGCGGTGTAGCGGGCGGAGTAGTCGTACACGCCCTCGTTCGCGACGATCTCGACGGGCGGCAGCGCCACCGGACCCTCGCCGAGGTCGACGACCGACACGGCGACCTCCACGCCCTCGATGTACCGCTCGACGAGCGCGGTGTCGCCGTACGCGAAGCAGCCCACCATGGCGGCGGGCAGCTCGTCGGCCTTGCGGACGATGGAGGCCCCGAGGGCCGAGCCGCCGCGCGACGGCTTGACGAACAGTGGCAGCCCGAGCCGGTCGATGATGCGGGCCAGCACGGCGGACGCGCCGAGGTCGTGGAACGTCTCCTTGGGAAGCACGACGGCCTCCGGGGTGCGCACGCCGACCGAGCGCACGACGGTCTTTGCGGTCGGCTTGTCGTAGGCGATGCGGCACGCGTCGGGTGCCGCCCCGACGTACGGCACCGAGAGCAGCTCCAGCACCGAGCGGATCGCGCCGTCCTCCCCGCTTCCGCCGTGCAGCGTCACGAACACCGCCTCCGGGGGGTCGGCGAGGACGGCAGGTACCAGGCTCGCGTCGGTGTCACGCGTCTCGACGTCGATCCCGGCCGCACGTAGCACCTCGCTCACCCGGCGGCCCGAGCGGAGGGAAACCTCGCGCTCGTACGACAAACCGCCCGCCAGCACCAGCACATGGCCGAGATCGCTCATCGAGGACCCTTCTTACTTCGGTGGATAGAGAGAGGCGCCCCCGCCCGGCCGGGACGGGGGCGCCACCAGGTGATGTCTTCAGGCTAGGTCGGGCCCGGGGGTGTCCACCCCGGTGTGGGCCGGCGCCGAGCCCGTGCCGAACGTGTCGCGGGTCAGCAGCTCCTGCTGCACCACGCCCGCCAGGCGCCGGACCCCCTCGCGGATGCGGTCCGGCTCGGGGTAGCAGTACGACAGGCGCATGTTGCGCGCGCCGGAGCCGTCGGCGTAGAAGCCGGTGCCGGGGACGAAAGCCACCCGCTCGGCGACGGCGCGCGGCAGGATCGCCTTGGAGTCCAGCCCCTCGGGCAGCGTCATCCACACGAAGAAGCCGCCCGCGGGCCGCGTCCAGACGCAGCCGGGCGGCATGAGCGCCTCCAGCGCGGCGAGCATGGTGTCGCGCCGCTCGCGGTAGAGCTCGCGGAACGACTTGATCTGCTCGCGCCACGGCTGGGTGGCGAGGTACTGCCCGACCGCGAGCTGGGCGAAGCTCGAATGGGACAGCACGGCCGACTCCATCGCGAGCACCAGCTTGTCGCGGACGGCGTGCGGCGCGAGCGCCCAGCCGACGCGGAAGCCCGGGGCCAGGGTCTTGGAGAACGACCCCAGGTAGACGACGCCGTCCGGGTCGTCCGCCCTTAACGCCCGCATGGGGTCGCCCTCGAAGCCGAGCAGCCCGTAGGGGTTGTCCTCCACGACCAGGACGTCGGCGCGGCGGCAGATCTCCATCACCTGGCGCCGGCGGGCGGCGCTGAGCGTGACGCCCGCGGGGTTCTGGAAGCTCGGGATGGTGTAGAGGAACTTGATGCGGCGGCCCTGGCGCGCCACCGACGCGATCGTCTCGGCCAGGGCCTCGGGGACGAGCCCGTGGTCGTCCATGGCGACGTGCACGACGGACGCCTCGTAGGCCGCGAACGTGCCGAGCGCGCCGACGTAGGACGGCCCCTCGGCGAGCACGACGTCGCCGGGGTCGATGAAGATGCGGGTGACCAGGTCGAGGGCCTGCTGCGAGCCGACGGTGACGACGACGTCGTCGGCGTTCGCCTCGATGCCCTCCAGGCGCATGACCTCGCAGATCTGCTCACGCAGGGCGGGGTCGCCCTGGCCGGAGCCGTACTGGAGCGCCACCGTGCCACGCCGGGCGACCAGGTCGGCGACGAGCTCGCCCACGCTGTCGAGGGGGAGGGCCGTGACGTACGGCATGCCGCCGGCCAGCGAGACCACCTCGGGCCTCGACGCGACGGCGAAGAGAGCTCGGACCTCGGAGGCCACCATGCCGGCCGCGCGTGCCGCGTACCGGTCGATGTAGGCGTCGATGCGCGACCCGTGGGCCGCCGTGCTCCGACCGTGATCCCGCTCCTGCGTCACGGTCCACCTCCTCGTCGTAGCCGACTAGGTCCTTGCGAAGACACCAGGGTACGGCAGTGAATGGCCGGGCCCCTGGTAATTACTTCACTTAGGGCGCTTATCACGGGCAAAGCGAACAAAATGCGCGTGACATCGGGGGTTCCGGGTGGGGAACCTCGTGCGGGTCGGACGACCAGGACCGCCGTACTCCGCTTTCACTCGGCTACCATGCCAGTCTGGAGACGCCCGTAATTCGTGCGCTATCTCGCCATGACCCGCGCTCGTCTCGCAAGGATTGGGGGCCCTGAGGTGTCGCGCCGGCTCGTGAACGTCACGCTCGACAATCTTGATGATCTGCCGCGCCGCTGCAGGCGGTGCGTTTTCTGGGAACTCGACCCGGTGAGCGGAGAACGCGCCCAGATGGCGGGCGATCCGGGGCTGGAAAAGGAGGCCTGGATCTCCGCGACGCTCCTGGAATGGGGCAGTTGCGGGAAGATCTGCTACGTGGACGGGGTGCCCGCCGGTTTCGTCCTGTACGCACCCCCGCTGTACGTCCCGCGCTCGGTCGCCTTCCCCACTTCGCCGGTGAGCGCGGACGCCGTCCTGCTGATGACCGCGCACATCGTGTCGGAGTTCTCCGGCGGCGGCCTGGGGCGCATGCTCATCCAGGGCGTCGCGAAGGACCTCACGCGGCGCGGCGTCCGGGCGATCGAGGCGTTCGGCGACCTGAAATGGGAGGAGCCCGGGTGCGTCCTGCCCGCCGAGTACCTGCTCGCGGTCGGGTTCAAGACGGTTCGCCCGCATCTGCGCTTCCCGCGGCTCCGGCTGGAGCTGAAGACCGCCGCCTCATGGCGTGAGGACGTCGAGGTGGCCCTCGAACGCCTGCTGGGCTCCATGACCCCCGAACGGGCCCTGCGTCCCGTCTGAGGCCCTCTCAGCCGCCCGAACCCGCGATCACCCGGCACCGCCAACCGGTCCAGAACGCCACAGAGCCCCTCACGCCAACGGCGTGAGGGGCTCCTGGGTGGGGTGTGCCGCTCGGAAGCGGTGGTACGGCTCGTCGGAGCCGCAGGGGCGTCAGATGACGCCGTCGAGCTCGCGCAGCAGCATGGCCTTCGGCTTGGCGCCGATGATCTGCTTAACGACCTCTCCACCCTTATAGACGTTCAGGGTCGGAATCTGGAGTACGCCGTAGTCCCGCGGAGTCACGGGATTCTCGTCAATATTGATCTTGACGATGCTGAGCTTGTCGGCGTGCTCGGTCGCGATCTCCTGGAGGATCGGCGCGACCTGGCGGCACGGACCGCACCACTCGGCCCAGAAGTCCACGAGCACGGGCTTGTCGCTCTTGAGGACTTCGGCGTCGAACGTGGCGTCGGTCACTGACTTGATCTCGCCCAAGGTTCTCTCCCTTAACTGTTAGGCGGTGGCGTGGTCCGCGAGCCAGCGCTCGGCGTCGATCGACGCCGAACAGCCGGTGCCCGCGGCGGTGATCGCCTGGCGGTAGGTGTGGTCGACGACGTCGCCGGCGGCGAAGACGCCGTCGATGTTCGTCCTGGTGGTCGGCGCGTCGACCACGACGTAACCCTCGTCGTCCACGTCGAGCTGGCCCTTGAAGAGCTCGCTGCGCGGGTCGTGGCCGATCGCGATGAACACGCCCGTCACCGGCAGCTCGGTCTCCTCGCCGGTCTTGAGGTTCTGGACCTTGACGGCGCTGACGCGGGTGTCGCCGACGATGTCGGTCACCACGCTGTCCCACACGAAGCTGATCTTCTCGTTGGCGAAGGCGCGATCCTGCATGATCTTGCTCGCCCGGAGCGTGTCGCGCCGGTGGATCACCGTCACCGACCGGGCGAACCGGCTGAGGAACGTGGCCTCCTCCATGGCGGTGTCGCCACCGCCGACCACCACGATGTCCTGGTCGCGGAAGAAGAAGCCGTCACAGGTCGCGCACCACGACACACCGCGGCCCGACAGCCGCTTCTCGCTCGGCAGGCCGAGCTGGCGGTAGCCGGAACCGGTCGCGACGATCACGGTCTTCGCGTAGTAGGTCTCGGTGTGGGTCTTGACCACCTTGGGGGTCTGGGTGAGGTCGACCTCGATCACGTCGTCGGCCAGGAGTTCGGCGCCGAACCGCTCCGCCTGCTTGCGGAAGTTGTCCATCAGCTCGGGGCCGAGGATGCCGTCGGGGAAGCCGGGGTAGTTCTCGACGTCGGTGGTGTTCATGAGCGCGCCGCCCGCCGTGACGGAGCCCTCGAACACCAGCGGATTCAGGTCCGCGCGCGCGGCGTAGACCGCGGCCGTATACCCGGCCGGCCCCGACCCGATGATGATGACATTCCGGACGTCGCTCACGCTCTTGGCCTCTCATGCCCGTGGGTGGTCACTCGCTCGACTGCCTGGTGGGACCGCCGGGGACGCGTCGCCGCACCGGCCCCGGCCTTTCCTGCCTGTTCATCGATGCCAGTCGCCTCAACAGATCCTAGGCGTCGGAGATTCCCGCCCCGCCCATGCGCGGCCCTGACACGGCGAAGTCCCCCGAGGGTACTCCCCGGGGGACTTCGGCGGCGCGTGCGGGGCGGTCGTGGTGACCGCCCGTGAGGGACGACTACTGCCAGCGGCTCACGGCGGGCGGCCGCACGTTGGCGCAGCCGTCGTTGACGACGTACACGAAGACGGCGTTGCGGAAGCGGTCCTTCCAGAAGGCCACGACGGTGGCCTCGTTGCCCTCGTAGAAGCCCTGGTCGACGCCGATGGGCTTCGGAGCCTTGACGCCGAGCTTCTTGCCCACGCGCGCGGAGAGCTTCGCCACGCAGCGCGTGACGGCGGCGTCGGCCGTCGCCGAGCTGTCGGTACCGGGGCCGGTCGCGCCGACGTAGGTGGCCAGAGGGCCGTCCAGGACGCTGCTGGAGTAGTTGTAACCGCTCTTGCCGACGATGTAGTCGGCGGCCTGCGGGGCCGAGCCTGTGCCGATCTCATAGTGCTTGGTCGGCTTGGCGCTCGGCTTCGGCTGGTCTATGGCGATGGGCGGCGCCGTCCCCGTGCCGGGGCCGGACGCCGTCAGCATGCTCGCGGTCACGCCCGCCCCGCCGATGACGACGGCCGCCGCGACGCTCGCCGCCACGGGCATCGCCCAGCTGCGCCGCCGGGACGTCCTGCGCGTGCGCCTGGCCGGGACGATGGAACCGTCGTCGGCGACGATGCCGAGGGGGACGACCTCCTCGGGCCGCTCGACGGCCGGTGGGGGCTCCGCGGGCAGCTCGGGAAGAGGCGCGGGGGTCTCCCAGGGGGAGTTCGCCATGATGCGGTCCCAGTCGGGCGCCTCGTCGAGCTTGAGGCCCCCTTCGCGCCTGGACTCCGCCTCCGCTGCCAGCGCCTTGTCGATGCGAAGCGCGACACCCATGGGCATCGCCGGCACCGGCACGGCCGCGAGCAGCTCGCGGACCGCCGCCAGCTCGGCGAGGCTCTCACCGCAGGGGTCGCATATCGCGAGATGCTCGCGGACCCGTGCGGCAGTTGCGACGTCGAGGAGACCCTCGGCCAGTTCGGCCAGGACCTCGAGGTCGTAGTGCGTATCACCCGTCACGAAGTTCTGCTCCCTTCGCGGATGAGACGCGGGTTAGGTCCGATCGGTTCCGCAGATGCGCAAGAATCGGGGCGAGTTTCGCACGGCCCCGGGCGCAGCGGCTCTTGATCGTGCCGGTCGGCACGCCGAGCACCTGGGCGGCGTCCTCCACGGAGTAGCCCATCATGTCGACCAGGACCAACGCGGCCCGCTGGTCGGCCGGCAGGAGCTTGAGCGCGGCCGAGACCTCCATGGACACGTCCCGATCGCCCGTGTGGTCGGGAATCGGCGTGTCCCGCTCGGCCGCCTCGACGAGCTCGTCGTCGGCGACAGGGCGGATCGACTTGCGGCGCATGCGGTCGAGGCAGGCGTTGACGACGATGCGGTGCAGCCACGTGGTGACCGCCGCCTCGCCGCGAAAGCTGTCGGCCTTGCGGTAGGCGGAGACGAAGGCGTCCTGCACGGCGTCGGCCGCTTCGTCCGGGTCACCGAGAGTGCGCAGGGCCACGGCCCACATGCGATCTCGGTGTCGGCGGACGATCTCGCTGAATGCGTGTGGATCACCGCCGATATGGCGGGTCAGCAGGTCGGCGTCGGTCGACGCGGACCCTGCGGCCTGCTGTGCCGCCGGTGGGCTATCGGGGGGAAGGTTCACAACGCGTGTCCTGTTAGGCCGATCCGGGAGAGTTCACCACTACCTCATAGATGGTGCCACGAAACTTCGCGTCAAACGCTGGAAGGCGCGTAAACCAGATCAAAACGTACTGACCTGTCGTCGCCTTCGCCGGTGTGAGGGTCACCGTGCCGGAGACGTTCTCCTGCTTCGCGGCCGTCTTGAGCGCCTTCAGATCAGGGCTGTCACCCACCTTGAGCTGGATGGTGGCCCCGGGCCTGTCGCCCAGCGACACCACCACGTCCGACACCGCGGTCGCCTTGCCCATGTCGAGCAGCAGCCCGACGCCTTCCTTCAGTCCGCCCAGGTCGGCGGTCTGGTAGCTCAGGGTGTGCCACTCGGTGGACGCCTTGCCGTCGATGGCCAGGTGGGCGGTCTCGGGGTGCTCGGCGAGGTCGTCGCCGAGCGGGTCGAAGCCCGTGGCGCTCGCCGGCTTCACGGTGACGATCTTCGGTGGCGGAGGCTTGGAGGCGGACGCGGACGGGCTGGCCGCCGTGTCGCGCTTGCCGAGGTTCTGCCCCAGAGTCCACGCGCCGATGCCCACCGCGGCGATGATCAGCAGGACGACCACGGTCACCATGACACGGCCGGCCACGCCGCCGGAGCGGGGAGGTCTCGGCTGCACGGGCGGATGGGAGGATTCCTGCTGCCGGGGCGGCATCGTGTGGTCGAGGGCGTCGGGCGCCTCGGAGCGGAAGCCGAGGGCCGGCGGGATCGCCGACACGGGCACGGGCGCGGGCCTCGGCACCTCGGCCAGCGCCTCGGCGACGTCGGCGGGGGTGGCGAGCGGGGGAAGCCCGCGGCGCGGCTCCTGGAGCAGCGCCCGGCACGTGATCGCGTCCAGGAAGCCGGGGACGCCCGCCGTGACCTGGCGGGGCGTGCAGATCTTGCCGTCGTCGAGCGGGGCGGCGGGGAGGCCGACATCGCCGTCGCCGGGCCAGTGGCCGGTCAGGGCCGTGTAGAGCAGGCGTCCGAGACCCTGCGCGTCCTCCCGGGCCGCATCGTCGCTCTCGACCGCGCACAGGGAGGCGTCCACCGCCAGGCCGAGCAGCTTGACGGTGTTCCCGGCCGTCCAGATCAGCCGGTCGGGGGTGAGGCACAGGTGGGCGAGCCCGGCCTGGTGGGCGTGGGCGACCGCCTCGGCGGCCTCCGCGACCAGCGCCGCCGCGCGCTCGGGCGCCATCGGCCCCGAGGAGACCATGTCGGTGAGCGTCTCGCCGGTGACCCACTCGCTCACGACGTAGGCCTGGCCGTCCTCTTCGGCGGCGTCGAAGACCTGCGTGAGGCGGGGGTCGGTGAGACGGCTCGCGCCGCGGGCCGCGGTCACGACCTCGGCGACGCGCTCGAACTCCGGGGACAGCGTGAGGACGGCGACGGGCCGCGCCAGCACCTCGTCGATGGCCTTCCACAAGGTGGCGCCACCTGACTCGCTGACACGGTCTTCCAGGCGGAACCGGTCGGCCAGCCGGCCGCCGGGCTCCACGGCAGGGGCGCTCATGAGGCGTTCCTCTCCCTGGTCGTGGGCGATGTCCGTGCGAATACCCCCACGCCCCTCCTGCTCCTTGTCAGCCGGCAGTGCCCGGCCTCCACCGTGCACCGGCACCATGGTAGTCCGGAGCGGGTGCCGCCCGTGTTGCCCTTGGAACACGGGCGAACCGGACTTCGCGGTTCCCTATGCCTAGCGGCCTACCCGTCCGGCAACAAGTCCAATGATCGAAGTGATCTCGGTGATGCGCATTCTGTGGGACGCGACCAAGTAGATCAGCCCGCCGGCGCCGCCGCCCGCGATCAGCATGATCGCCGAGCTGAGGGGCGTGACGCCCGCGATCTGCTTGGTGCCCCACAGCGCGGCCAGCGCGATCGCGGCCGCCGGAATCGACGCGATGTACATGCGCGACAGTCCCGACGCGACGGCCCGGCCACCGAGGCCGCCCTCGACCTTCGTGGCGGCGAGCCGCCACGCGACCGCCCCGCCGAGGACGTACGCCAGCGTGAAGGCCAGGGCGAGCCCCATGACGATGAGATGGGGCGGCAGGACCAGGTAGAGGAGGAACCCCGAGGTGGCGTTGAGCACGACGTTGCCGACGGCGATCAGTGCCGGGGTGCGGGTGTCGCCGAAGCTGTAGAACACCCGCAGCAGCAGCTGGTAGATCGAGAAGGGCACCAGCGCGAGCCCGAACACCTGGAGCACGTTTCCGATGTTCACGGCGTCGTCCACCGACGTGTTGCCGTGCGCGAAGATCAACACGGCGATCGCCGGGCCGAGCACCATGAGCATGAGCCCGGCGGGCACGATGACCGCCGAGACGAGCCGCACGCCGGAGGTGAACTCCTGGCGGATCGCGTCGAACTGCCCCTCGTGGGCGTAACGGCTCATACGGGGCAGCATCGCCGTGATCACCGAGACGGCGATGATGCCGTACGGCAGCTGGAAGAACTGGTACGAGAGGGTGTACGACGTGAAGCCGGCGACGTGCTCGGAGCCGGCCTTGGCGGTGGCGCCGGTCGCGAGGTTCGTGGTGATGATCAGGCCGATCTGGTTGACCACGACGAAGCCCAGCGTCCACGCGCCCATCTTGCCCATCTCGCCGAGCCGGGCGTTGCGCAGGTCGAACCGGGGCACGAAACGGAACCCCACCCGGTGCACGGCGATGACGAGGATGATCCCCTGCGCGACGATGCCCGCCGTGGTGCCGATGCCGAGCAGCGCCAGGTCCGAGGAGGTCACCGCCTTGACGTCACCGCCCGCGTGGCTCACGACGTGATACATCAGGCCGACCGCGATGACGACGATGTTGTTGAGCACCGGAGCCCACATGGGCGCCGCGAACCGGTCGCGGGTATTGAGGATGGCGCCCGCGACCGCGCCGATCCCGAAGAACGCGATCTGGGGCAGGATGTAGCGGGTCAGCGTGACGGTCACCTGGAACTCGACCTCGTCGAGGTTCGTCGTCATCACGCTGACCAGCACCGGGGCGAAGATCACGCCGAGCACGGCGATGGTGAGCAGCGCCAGTGTCGCCACGGTCATCAGCCGCTGCTCGTACGCCCGGCCACCGTCGGGGTCGGTCTTCTGCGCCTTCACGATCATGGGGACGACGACGCTGCTGAGCACGCCTCCGATGAGGAAGTCGAACAGCATCATCGGGATCATGTACGCGACGTTGTACGCGTCGCCCAGGGCCGCGACGCCGATGGCCGAGGCGAGCACCGCGGTCCGGAAGAAGCCCGTCACGCGGGAGACCATCGTGCCGGCGGCCATGATCGCGCTGGCGCGCAAGACCCGGCTCATGAGGGCCCCTCTCGGTGCTGGGCGGGTTCGGGGACGACGGCGGGGGCGGGCGGCGGCGCCGGCCTGCGCCGGCCGGTGGGGCGCCGCGAGTGGCGGCGCAGGATGCGCAGCGTCACCGCGGCCAGCATGACGGCCAGGGCCGCGCCGACGATCACCAGCGCGATGCCGGTGTACCCGGTGGTGCGCACGGTGATCTCGACAGGGGGGCCGTACCGAGCCCCGGTCGCGCTGGTGAGCTGCACCTTGACCGTCGCCTGGCCGCCGCCGCTGGCGGTCATCGGGATGTCGATGGGCCGGGTCTTGCCGGGGCTGATCGTGACCGGGGACTCGTAGGAGCCGATCGTGAGCAGCTTGCGGTCCCCGGACGTGATCTTGACGCCGACGGTGACCTCCTGGTCGGGGAGGTCGTTGCGGATGCTGATCGGGATCACGCCGTTGTTGCCCGCCAGCATGCGTTCCTGCTCGCCGGTGCTCACCGAGATGGCGTCGGTGCGCGTCGTCACCGCCGCGTCGATCTGCTTGACCAGGGGGGACGCCTCGCCGGTGCGGCCGCGCCACGCCGAGGAGGTGAGCCGGAGCAGGGCGGTGTCGAAGACCCGCCGGCGGTCCTGGGTGACGACGGCGGTGAGGTCGGCGCGGCGGCCGAGCTTCTTGACGCCCGAGAGGTAGGACTTGCCGAGCTCGGCCTGCCGGTCCTTGTCGGTGTAGAGCAGGCCGGTGCGCGGAGTCGCCGGCTTGGACGGCTTGACGGAGCCGAGGGTGACCGGCTTGAGCCAGGGCGCGGACGCGGTGGCCTTCAGCAACGCCGTGACGAAGGCGGGGTCGGGGTTCCAGCGCCGGGGAGGCGCGGCCACGACCGTGCGGGCCTCCTGGGGACGCTCGGCGCCGATCATGACCGTCTCGGCGAGGAAGCGCTGGGTGGCCAGCGTGGGGCCGCCGGGGGCCGAGGCGCCGGACGTGAGGAGCTGGCTCAGCACGGGGTCGACGAGCACCACGCCGACCGTCCCCTTGACCGTCTCCAGCTTCGCCCCGGCGTCGGGGGTGTAGGTCACCGGAGGGTTCGGGGGCAGGGCCGTCGCGGACAGCAGGACGGTCTTGACATCGCCGACGGCCAGCGCGTCGAGGGCGTCGTTGTCGATCACCCCGCCGACCGGCCAGTTCACGCTGGTGGTGACCTCCTTGCCGAGGAGGTCGGTGGCGACGGACCCGCCCATGTCCAGCGCGGTGCGCGCGGCGGAGTCGAGCCCCTGGTGGCTGACCGCCGCGACGTCGGGGTCGCCGTAGGGGGTGGCGGAGACGGGGACGTCGGCCAGCGCCGTGCGCACCCTCTGCAGCCACTGGCCCGCGGCCTGGTCGGCGGGCTTCTTGGCGGCTCCGACGGAGTATCCCTGCGACATGGCGCGCGCGTCGTCGAGCAGGGACGGGTCGACGAACCAGGTGACGCCCTTGGACGGCGTCTCGGCGATCTTCAGGATCTTCCCGAGCCGGCCGTCGTCGGCGAGGGACTGCTTCAGGCCGTCGTCCACGAAGGTGGAGTCGTCACCCCTGCGCGGCTGGTCGACGAGAGGCAGCGCCCAGGCGATCTTGGTGCGGGCGACGGGCTGGTTCGCCGGCGCGTAGGGCATGAGGGTGCGCTGGGCGGCGAGCTGCTGCCCGGCGGTGTTCACCAGCTCGATGGTCATGGGGTAGACGCCGAAGCGGAACATCTGCAGCTCGGCGGGGGTGAAGGTGAACTCCCAGGGCACCTTGCCCGACGCCGGGAGCTGGCTCACCGGGACGGTGAACCGCGTCGAGTCGAGGATCTGGCCGCCGTCGGCGAAGGCCTGCATCTCGGCGCGGGTCGCGAACGGCTGGCGGGAGAAGCGGAGCCGGACCGACACCCACGACATGGTCGCCGCGCCGGTGTTCGCCACGGCGCCGGTGATCTTCACTGGAGTGGAGGAGTCGCGCGGCACCGCCGGGGCGATGGAGCTCACCACGATCTGGGCGTCCTGACGGCTGGTCGCGGAGGCGGCCTGCACCTGCCCGGCCGGAGCGACGGTCGCGCGCGCGGCACCGGCGACCGCCGCCGGGACGAGGAGGAAGGCGGCGGTCAGCACAGAGATCAGGGCGGCTCCGCGGGTCACGTGCCGGCCAGGGGTGGAGTTCGGCGCACGCCCAGAATGGTATGGCCTAAAGCAGGGCGGACGGCGATTCGCGCCGGGGGAGCCCAACCACCGGGCGCACCTCGCGGGAGCCGGGGAGGCGCACGGTCTTGTGGCGCGACGCCTGGAGGTCGACGTATCGGCCGCGGGTGAGTCCGAGCAGGTCGAGGGTGCGCAGGCGCACCGCCGTATGGCGTTCGCCGGTGGCGATATAGACGTCGGCGTCGGCGGCGGAGGGCTCGGTCAGGCGGTCGTCGATGAGGACGGTGAGCTCATCGGGGAGCAGGAGGGGTGACACTGATGTGGCGGCGTAGTCCGTGGCCGAGTTCACCAGGAACGCGGACGCGGGCCGCACCCTGCGGGCGCAGAGGAGGGCTCCCACGGCGCCGGGCCGCGGTGGGTCCGCGACCGTGGTGACGACGGCGACCGGCGCCCGGCCGTTGCGGGTCGTGACCTCGAACACCGTGACCCGGATGCACCGGGCGGGCTCCACGCCGAGGATCTCGGGAAGATCGTCGGCGCACGTCAAGGCCCGCGGAAGCCGTACGATCTCATGGTGGGTCTGGTGGGACAGGAGCCAGCGGTGGATCGCGAGGGCGTCTTTCATCTCTCGTGCTCCTTGTCTTGTACGGGTGCCCCCGACAGATCTGCGACTGACCGTCACCTAGTGACCGCTTGGGTTTCGCCCCGGCGGGTTACACCAGGGCTGACGCGGAGATTCTGTTCCGTGACCGAAGGACCTACCCAGCTTGTCCGTCTCAAATCTGAGCGTTAGTCAGCAGAGGGCCGTGATCGACCTATTCCGGCGGATCGCTCCGGTCGCCGACGAACTCGGCGAGCTGTTCGCCGCGCAGGGGCACGAACTCGCCGTGGTCGGCGGGTCGGTTCGCGACGTCTTCCTCGGCCGCATCGGCAACGACCTCGACCTGACCACCGACGCGCGTCCCGAGCGGGTGCTGGAGATCGTCACCGGCTGGGCCGACTCCGTGTGGACGATCGGCATCGACTTCGGCACCGTCGGCGTCCGCAAGGGCGGCTGGGTGCTGGAGATCACCACCTACCGCAGCGAGTCCTACGACCCGAAGTCCAGGAAGCCCGAGGTCGCCTACGGCGAGACGCTGGAGGCCGACCTGGAGCGGCGCGACTTCGCGGTCAACGCGATGGCCGTCCGGCTGCCCGGGCACGAGTTCGTCGACCCGTACGGCGGCCTGCGCGACCTCGGCGAGAAGGTGCTGCGCACCCCCGGGACGCCCGAGCGGTCGTTCGACGACGACCCGCTCCGCATGCTGCGCGCGGCCCGTTTCGCCTCCCAGCTGGGCTTCACCGTCGATCCTGCCGTGGTGGCGGCCATGACGTCGATGGCCGAGCGCGTCGAGATCGTCTCCGCCGAGCGCATCCGCGACGAGCTGGACAAGCTGATCTGCGGGGCGGGGCCGCGCGAGGGCCTCGGCCTGCTGGTGGACACGGGCCTCGCGGCGCACGTCCTGCCCGAGCTGCCCAAGCTCCGGCTGGAGATCGACGAGCACCACCGGCACAAGGACGTCTACGAGCACACGCTCATCGTGCTGGAGCAGGCGATCGCCCTGGAGGCCGCGGGGCCGGACCGCGTGCTGCGCTGGGCGGCGCTGCTGCACGACATCGGTAAGCCGAAGACGCGGCGGTACGAAGAGGGCGGCCGCGTCTCGTTCCACCACCACGAGGTGGTGGGCGCGCAGATGACCAAGAAGCGCCTGACCGAGCTGCGGTTCCCCAAGGACGTCGTGGCGGACGTCGCCCGCCTGGTCGAGCTACACCTGCGCTTCCACGGCTACGGCACCGGCGAGTGGACCGACTCGGCGGTGCGCCGCTACGTCCGCGACGGCGGCCACCTGCTCGAACGGCTGCACAAGCTCACCCGAGCCGACTGCACGACCCGCAACAGGCGCAAGGCGCAGGCCCTCTCGCGCACCTACGACGAGCTGGAAGTGCGCATCGCCCGCCTCGCCGACGAGGAGGAGCTGGCCAAGATGCGGCCCGAGCTCGACGGCAACGAGATCCAGGAGGCGCTCGGGGTCGGGCCGGGTCCCGTGGTGGGCAGGGCGTGGAAGTTCCTGCTCGACCTGCGCCTCGACAAGGGCGTGCTCGGCAAGGACGCCGCCCGGGAGGCGCTGATGGAGTGGGCGCGCGGTCAGGGGCTCGCCGGCTGAGGTCGACGGGCGGTCGTCCACAGGCCGGGGCCGGGTTCCGGGACTTTTCCACAGGCGGGGCCGAGGTCGCCGTGCGCGGCGGGCGCCGGGGCTAATGTGGCCCGCGTGGACGCCGAAACGCTTCGTGAACTGGACCGCAGGCACCTGTGGCACCCCTACGCCCCCGCCTACCCGGCCACGGCCGCCCATCCCGTGGCCGGCGCCGAGGGCGTGCGGCTGAGGCTGGCGGACGGCCGTGAGCTGGTCGACGGCATGTCCTCATGGTGGGCCGCCATCCACGGCCACAACCACCCGGCGCTGAACGCCGCCGCCCGCGACCAGGTCGGCGTCATGGCGCACGTCATGTTCGGCGGCCTGACCCACGAGCCGGCCGTGCGGGTCGCGCGGCGCCTGGCCGAGATGACCGGGCTTGAGCGGGTGTTCCTGGCCGACTCCGGGTCGGTCGCGGTCGAGGTCGCCATCAAGATCGCGATCCAGTGCACGGGGAAGAGCCGCCTGCTGACCGTGCGGGGGGGCTACCACGGCGACACCTTCGGCGCCATGGCGGTGTGCGACCCCGTCAACGGCATGCACCACATGTTCACCGGCGTCCTGCCCCAGCACGTCTTCGCCGACAGACCCCCCGGCGGCTACGGCCACCACCCAGGCAGGGCCGGCGGTGCACGACCCTCGCGGCCTGGAGCGCCCGCCGAGCCGCTCGGCACGCACGACGGGACGTTCGTGCCGAGGGAGCCGTCGGCCACGTCCGCGGCGGTGGCCGGTGGGCCGCCGGACGAGGCGTACATGGATCATCTGGCCGAAGTGGTCGCGCGGCACGCCGGCGAGCTGGCGGCGATCATCGTCGAGCCCGTCGTCCAGGGGGCGGGCGGCATGCGATTCTACCATCCGGCCTACCTGGCCCGGCTTCGTGAGCTGGCCGACGAGCACGGGCTGCTGCTCATCGCGGACGAGATCGCGACCGGCTTCGGCCGCACGGGCGAGCTGTTCGGCTGCGACCACGCGGGCGTCAGGCCCGACATCATGTGCGTGGGCAAGGCGCTGACCGGCGGTTACCTCACCATGGCGGCCACGCTGTGCACGCGCGAGGTGGCCGAGCGCGTCGGCGTGCTGATGCACGGGCCGACGTTCATGGGCAACCCCCTCGCCGCGGCGGTGGCCGACGCCTCGCTCACCCTCCTCGGCGAGCGCCCGTGGCGGCAGGAGGTCGCGCGCATCGAACGGGGCCTGGTCGACGGGCTCGCCGAGGCCGCCCGCGCCCCGGGGGTGAAGGACGTACGGGTGCTCGGCGCGATCGGCGTCATCGAGACCAACGCGCCGGTGGACGTCCCGAAGATCCAGGACATCGTGATGGAGCACGGCGTCTGGCTGCGCCCGTTCGGGCACCTTGTCTATACGATGCCGCCGTACGTGACCGGCTCCGAGGAACTCGGCATGATCACCCGCGCGATGGTCGCCGCCGCGAACGCCCTGCCCGCCTGACCGCCTCGCCCCCCGGCGGGCCGATCTCCGGTGAGACCGGCCACCGGCAGGAGCGGCCGTGCCATGCCGTGCCTCACGGACGGGAAAGCCGGCCACCCGGGGCGGGATTCGGCGCTCGGAATCGGCAGGTTCGCGGAGCGTTCGTCCGCGGACGGTGTGGCCTGATCAGCGGGTGACTTCTTGGGGGGTACGGGGCTTGGCGTCGGTCGTCAGCAGGCGGTAGCCGAGGGCGCTGAGCAGGTAGCCGGCGGCGGCGATCGTCAGCACGGTGTACGACTTGCCGTTGGCCGGCAGGATCAGCGCCGCGACGGCCGCGGCCAGCACCAACGTGCCGTTGAAGAGCATGTCGTAGATGGAGAAGACCCGGCCGAGGTAGGCGTCCTCGACGTCGCGCTGCACGATCGTGTCGGTGCAGATCTTCACGCTCTGCCCCGTGACGCCGAGCACGAAGCCCGCCGCCAGGAAGCCGGGCTGGCGGAACGGCAGGCAGAGCAGCAGCCCGAGCACCCCGGACGTGGCCAGCATGATCGGAATCCACGCCTCCGGGCGGAAGCGCTCGGTCGCCCACGGCGTGATCAGCGCGGCGGTGAAGAACCCGACCCCGGAGGTCGCGAGCACGCCGGTGATGTGGTTCAGGCCCGCCTCGGCGTCGGTGGTGAAGTAGAAGCGGTACAGCATCACGGTCATCACGAAGGTCATGCCGTACAGGAACCGGTGGGCGGCCATGCCCCCGAGCGCGGCCGCGGGCGACCGCAGGTGGACGATGTGCCGCGCGCCGTCGGCAAGGCCTGTGACGACGTTGCGCAGGGCCTCGCGCGCCTGCGGCAGGCCGGGGTCGTACGAGGGGCCGAGCAGGCCGCGCCGCATCGTCAGGGCGATCAGCGCGCTGCCCCCGAAGATGAGGCCCGAGGCCACGAGCAGCAGCGCCGTGCCGCCGTGGCCGGAGCCGAAGGCCAGCCGCAACAGGTAGCCGACCCCCGCCCCGATGAACGTCGCGACCGTTCCGGAGGTCGGGGTGACCGCGTTGGCGAGCATCAGGCGCTCGGGCTCCACCACGTGGGGCAGTGAGGCGCTGAGCGCGGACAGGAAGAAGCGGTTCACGCCGAGCACGGCGAGCGCCGCGGTGTAGAAGCACCAGTCGGGCGCGCCCAGCGCGACGAGCAGCGCGGCGACGGTCAGCAGCGACCCCCGGACCAGCGGCGCGATCACCAGGATCTGGCGGCGCGACCAGCGGTCGATGAACACCCCGGCGAACGGCCCGAGGATGGAGTACGGCAGCAGCAGGACGGCGAACGCCACGGCGGCCTCGGTGGCGCTGGTCTGCTTCTCCGGGGTGAAGAAGGCGTACCCGACCACGGCGAACTGGAAGATGCCGTCGGAGAACTGCGAGACCAAACGCGTGGAGAAAAGACGTCTGAAGTCCCGGACTCGAAGGACGGCGCGGAGGTCGGAGACGAAGGACACGCGGGTCAGCCTAGTGGCCGGGTCCGAAGGCCAACATCGGGAACATCCCCGATGTCCCCTCGGGGATAGGAGATCCGGATGTGGTCATGCCTCACGCTATGCCGGGCCGGAAGCCCGCTCGCGCGACCCCGGCGATTTCTTCCGTTTGTTTACCAAGACGAGGACCGCCCGGGTGGCGGGCCGTGACAGGGGAGGTCGGTGTACCAGGAGTGACGGTTCTGTGGTTCTCCGAAGTTTCACCAGGTAGACGGTTGGTGTACCCGGGATGAGGTTTGCCCGCCCGTGACTGATGCTTCTGCGACGTTTGCCGGTCGCGGCCAGGGGCGGGGGCTGAGCGTATCGACATGATCACGTAATCTCGGTCGCGTGACCCATGACGAACATGTCGTGCTCGTGGACGCCGAGGGCGAAGCGATCGGCACAGCGCCCAAGAGCATCGTGCACGGTGCCGACACCCCCCTGCATCTGGCGTTCTCGAGCTATGTGTTCGACGCCGAGGGGCGGGTGCTGCTGACCCGGCGCGCGTCCCACAAACGCACCTGGCCGGGGGTGTGGACCAACAGCTGCTGCGGCCATCCCCTGCCCGGCGAGAAGCCCGCGGACGCGGTGGCGCGCAGGCTGGCCTACGAGCTCGGCATCACCGCCGCCACCGTCGAGCTGATGGTGCCGGGCTTCGCCTACCGCGCCGTGATGAGCGACGGGACGGTGGAGCACGAGATGTGCCCCGTCTACCGGGCCGTCGTCTCCGGCGACCCGAGCCCCAACCCCGACGAGGTCGGCGCGACGCGGTGGATGCCGTGGAAGGAGTTCGCCGACGACGTCATGAGCGGCCTGCTGGCGATCTCGCCGTGGTGCGCCCAGCAGGTGCCGCTGCTCACCGCCCTCGGCCCCGACCCCTTCGCCTGGCCTGTGGCCGACCCGGCGGGCCTTCCCCCGGCGGCCCGCGGGCCTCGCTAGCCCGAGAACCCGCAGACGCGAAAGCGCCCGGTTTCACGTGGAACCGGGCGCCTGCGTCTCCGCCTACCGCGGGAGCCGCGAAGGAGCGGTCAGCGCTCGACCTCGCCGCGGATGAACTTCTCCACGGCCTCGCGGGCCTCGTCGTCGGAGTACTGCTCCGGCGGCGACTTCATGAAGTAGGACGACGCCGACAGGATCGGGCCGCCGATGCCGCGGTCGAGCGCGATCTTGGCGGCGCGGACCGCGTCGATGATGACGCCGGCGGAGTTGGGCGAGTCCCACACCTCGAGCTTGTACTCCAGGTTCAGCGGGGTGTCGCCGAAGGACTTGCCCTCCAGGCGGACGTAGGCCCACTTGCGGTCGTCGAGCCACGGCACATGGTCGGAGGGGCCGATGTGGACGTCGGCCTTGCCCATCTCGTGCGGGATCTGCGAGGTGACCGACTGCGTCTTGGAGATCTTCTTGGACTGGAGGCGCTTGCGCTCCAGCATGTTCATGAAGTCCATGTTGCCGCCGAAGTTGAGCTGGTACGTGCGCAGCAGCTCGACCCCGCGGTCCTCGAAGAGCTTGGCCATGACGCGGTGGGTGATGGTGGCGCCGACCTGGGACTTGATGTCGTCGCCGATGATCGGGACGCCCGCGTCGGTGAACTTCTGCGCCCAGACCGGGTCGGAGGCGATGAAGACGGGCAGCGCGTTGACGAAGGCCACGCCGGCGTCGATGGCGCACTGCGCGTAGTAGCGGTCGGCCTCCTCCGAGCCCACGGGGAGGTAGGACACCAGGACGTCGACCTTGGCGGCCTTGAGCGCCGCGACCACGTCGACCGGCGACTCGTCCGACTCCTCGATCATCTCGAGGTAGTACTCCCCGAGGCCGTCATAGGTGGGACCACGCTGGACGGTGACGCCCGTGGGCGGCACGTCGCAGATCTTGATCGTGTTGTTCTCGGAGGCGACGATCGCCTCGGAGAGGTCGCGGCCGACCTTCTTGGCGTCGACGTCGAACGCCGCCACGAACTCCACGTCGCCGACGTGGTAGTCGCCGAACCGGACGTGCATCAGGCCCGGCACCCGGCTGGCGGGGTCGGCGTCCCTGTAGAAATGCACGCCCTGCACCAGCGCCGCGGCACAATTACCGACACCGACGATGGCTACGCGCACGGAACCCATCGCACTCGCTCCTTTACTCATTCGTCTTATCGGGAACGGGCCCGGCGTCCTTCGCCTGCGACCTGTCCTCTTTCGCCCGGACGGCCTGCGCCCGTTCGGTATCGATCAGCTCGTTGAGCCAGCGGACCTCGCGTTCGACCGACTCCAAGCCGTGGCGCTGCAATTCCAGGGTGTAGCTGTCCAGTCGCTCACGTGTGCGCGCCAGAGCCGTGCGAACGCCGTCCAGGCGTTCTTCGAGGCGGCTCCTGCGCCCTTCGAGGATGCGCAGCCGTACTTCCGCCTCTGTGTGGCGGAAGAAGGCGAAGTGGACTCCGAAACTCTCGTCCTCCCATGAGGAGGGGCCCGCCTGGGTGAGCAGCTCCTGCAGGCGCTCCTTGCCCTCGGCGGTGAGCTTGTACACGATCTTCGATCGACGGCCGGCGAGCGGCGGGGTGACGTCCCGCGCGTTCTGCGCCGCCGAGCCGGGGGCGTGCTCGTCCGGCGGCTCCTCCGCGATGAGCCCCGCGGCCAGCAACTGCCGCAGGCACGGGTAGAGCGAGCCGTAGGAGAACGCCCGGAACATGCCGAGCAGGGCGTTGAGCCGTTTGCGCAGCTCGTAGCCGTGCAGGGGTGTCTCGTGAAGCGAGCCGAGCACGGCGAGTTCCAGGACCCCGCCTCTGCCGACAGCCACTGGAACCGCCCCCTCTCGCACCGATGTGTCCTGACGATGTATCGAGTCGATACATCCTGAGGATACGTCCGCTCGGCATAGTCTGCAATCGGTGAAACCGTCAAGCGGATGGGCGGAATAGATAAAAAAGTCGTAGTCTGACGCTCATGTGGTCACAGCGAGGGGTCGTGGACTACGGCCTCGCGAAGCGGGCGACCCTCCAGTCGCTCCGCTCCGGTCGCATGACCAGGCGTGACGTGTGTGATGCTCATCCGTACCTCCTCCGTGCGGCTCGGTTCCACGGGGAGGCCACGCAGCGCGTCTGCCCGATCTGCGAGCACCGGAACGTGACCCATGTCACATATGTGTACGGCGACCAGTTAGGTCGCAGCGCAGGACGTGTAAAGGCCACGTCAGACCTTGTTCAGATGGCCCGTGAATACGAGGAATTCCGGGTCTACGTGGTCGAGGTCTGCCAAGGTTGTTCATGGAATCACCTGACGGTTTCCTTCGTCCTGGGCAACGGCGGGCCTCCGAGCGGCTCCGGCACGGACGGGCGGATCGCCGAGACCTAGCCCGTCGCGGCCGAGATTCCCGTCCGGGAAGGCATGCCCTCCCGCCCACCGTGTAGACGTCGAAGACCCTCCGATCGCCAGATGACCCAACGAGGACGCGTGAGTTACAGCAGCTATGGCCCCGAGCCGACCGGACGCCCGGACCCTTCCGAGGGCCCCGGCGGATCGGCACGTCCCGGGCGGCGCCGTCGCTCGCCCGAGGGGGGCGCGCCCGCCGGTGGATACCCGGCATCGCATTCCGCACCGACTCCGCAGCCCGCGCCCCGGCGTTCCGCGCCGCCGCAGGACGGTGATCGGGGCGCGCCGTCCGGCCGTACCGGCCCGGCCCGGCCCAATGCGGGTGATCCGCGCCAACGATCAGGCATGGGCGACGCGCTCGCCGGCGCCGGAGACCCGCGTTCCGGCGGCCAGGGGAGGCCGAGGCAGCGCCCGGCCGACCCGCGGGGCGGCCCGGGCGGTCCCGGCGAGCCCCGGCAGCGACGCCCGGAGGCCGCCTTTGAGGACACCCAGTCGATGGGCCAGGTAGGGGCGCCGCGTCCCCAGGGCACTCCCCGGCGGGAAGCTCCGGGCGTCACCAATTCGGACACCGTGGTCAGCCGCGATCTGGACGGCCGTGGCCGCAGGGGCCGCGGCGGTCCTCCTCCCGGTCCCGGCGGACGCGGTCCCGGTGACGGGGATGGCGGCGGCCCCGGCCGGCGGCGTGCGAAGGGCGGCGGCGAGCCCCCGGGCCGTCGCAGGGGCTGGAGGCGGTTCCTCCCCAACTGGAAGATCGTGATGGTCGGCTTCGCCGTGCTGGCCGCCGGCGTCTTCGGCATGATCGCCGTCGCGTACGCCAACACGGTGCTGCCCACCGAGCAGGACGCCCAGGACCAGGCGACCGCCCAGGGCAGCACCTTCTACTACGGCGACAACAGCCTCATGGCCAGGCTCGGCACCGAGCGCCGCGCCGTCGCGCTCGACACCGTGCCGAAGTACGTCCGCGACGCCGTGATCGCCGCCGAGAACAAGACCTTCTACAGCGACGCGGGCATCTCGCTGTCCGGCATCGTGCGCTCGGCATGGAGCACCGCCACCGGCGCGCAGGTCCAGGGCGCGTCCACGATCACCCAGCAGATGGCCAGGAACTACTTCAAGGGCCTCAGCAACGAGCGGGCGATCAAGCGGAAGATCAAAGAGATCTTCATCGCCGTCAAGCTCGACAAGGAGTGGTCGAAGGACAAGGTCCTCGAGTACTACCTGAACACCGTCTCCTTCGGCCGCAACACCTACGGCATCGAGGCGGCGGCGGTGGAGTTCTTCGGCCACGGCGCCAAGAAGCTCACGCCGGCCGAGGGCGCCTACCTCGCGGGCCGCATCCAGCAGCCGGGCCAGTTCGACATCGCCGAGGAGAAGAAGAACTACTCCGGCACGCAGTTCCGCTTCACCTACGTGCTGAAGCAGATGGCCGAGATCAACCCGCAGGAGTACGGGAACTACCCCTCCACGCTGAAGTTCCCCAAGCCCAAGCCCCGCAGGGACAACGAGTCGTTCGGCGGGCTGCGCGGCTACATGCTGACCGAGGCGCTCAAGGAGCTGGAGGCCAAGGGTCTGCCGCGCTCGGAGATCGAGACCGGCGGGTACAAGATCTACACCACGTTCGACAAGAACCTCATGAAGGCCGCGAGGACGGCGGTGGTCCAGACGACGTCCGGGCTGCCCAAGGAGGTTCACACCGGCCTGGCCGCCGTCGACCCGACCAACGGCCGCGTCATCGCGTTCTACGGCGGCAACGACTACCTGGGCAAGCACCCCGACCAGTTCAACGAGGCGTTCCAGGCGCGCAAGCAGGCGGCGTCGGCGTTCAAGCCGTACGTGCTCGCCGCGTGGCTGGAGGCCGGGCACAGCCTCAAGAGCTACGTGACCGGCAAGCAGCCGCTCAAGCTGGAGGGGACGACCCCGATCTCCAACGGCCACTCGGCGCCGTCGGCCATGGACATCATCTACGCGACCCAGCACTCCATCAACACGGCCTACGGCCAGATGGGCGCCGAGGTCGGGCTGGACGCGGTCAAGCGCATAGCCGAGGAGGCCGGGCTCAGCAAGGACAGCCTGGACAAGGACGTCGAGGAGCACAAGTTCCTGTTCTCCATCGGCAGCGCCGGCGTGACGCCCGTCGAGCAGGCGGGCGGCTACTCGATCTTCGCCAACCACGGCAAGCACTACCAGACCCACACGGTGATCCGCGTCGTCAATCCCAAGGGCGTGCAGATCATCGCCGAGGACAAGACGCCGAAGCAGGTCATCTCCGAGGAGGTCGCGGCCGACGCCATCGTGGCGCTGCGGTCGGTGGTGAAGGGCGGCACGGGTACGGCGGCGGCGCTGTCCGACCGTCCGGTCGCCGGCAAGACCGGGACGAACAACGACAACAAGGAAGCGTGGTTCGTCGGCTTCACCCCGCAACTCTCCGCCGCGGTCGGGATGTACAAAGAGGACCGCAAGACCGGGGCCGAGCTGTCGCTGGGCAACAACTTCGACGGCGGCACCGTCCCGGCGCGCGTCTGGCGGGCGTTCATGGCGGAGGCGATGAAGGGCCAGAAGGCCGAGGAGTTCCCGCCGCCGTCCAACATCGGCTCACCGCTCGACCTCGCGCCCAAGCCGGTGCCCACCCCGACACCGACTCCGAGCGGCGACCCCGGGTTCCCCACCGACGACAACTGGCCGCCCGCCGACAACGGCGAAGGGGACCAGGGCGGTGGCGGCGACGGCGGCTGCCTGCCATGGGACGATTCGTGCAACAACGGCAACCACGGCGCCGACCCGTTCAACACGGGGGAGGCGCCGGCGAACTCGGCCACGCCGACCCCGACACCCTCGGGAGGACGCCGGCCGGCGCCCACCCCGTCCTCCCGGTAACGAGAGACGCCCCATGAGCCGACCGACCTACGTCCCCGACTCCGCCGTGCCCGCGGCCCGCGCGATGCTGCCCCTGGTGCCGGTGGGGCTGTTCGCGGCCCTCGGCGCGGTGCTGGCCTACGCCTGGAAGGCGCCGTGCCGGTTCGGCGGCGCGTGGAACGACGGCACGCAGCAGTTCCTGAGGTTCTGCTACACCGACATCTATCCGCTGTGGTGGAACGAGAAGCTCGACCAGGGCATGGCCCCGTACTTCGGGCATCCCGTCGAGTATCCGGTCGGCATCGGCGGCCTGATGTGGGTCATCCAGAAGCTCGTGTCCGGGCTGAACGAGCCGGGGGTGTGGTTCTTCGACCTCACCGTGCTGGTCATGGGGCTGTCCCTGGTCGCCGGCGTCGTCATCATGGCGATGCTGGCGGGCGTCCAGGGACGGCCGTGGGACGCCGCCTGGTACGCGATCGCTCCCGCGGTGATCCTCACGGCGTTCATCAACTGGGACCTGCTGTGCGGCGCGCTGAGCCTCGGCGCCTTCCTCGCCTGGTCGCGGCGCCGACACGTCCTGACCGGCGTGCTCCTCGGGCTCGCCATCGCCACCAAGTTCTACCCGGTCGTCTTCTTCGGCCCGTTGTTCCTGCTCGCCCTGCGCACCCGCAGGTTCCCCGCGTTCCTGTGGGCGCTCGGCGGCACCGTGGTGACGTGGGTGGTCGTCAACCTGCCGATCATGGTGCTCGCGTTCGACGGCTGGAAGAGGTTCTACGTCTTCAGCAGCGAGCGCGGCGCCGACTGGGGATCGGTGTGGTTCTTCTTCCAGCGGGAGCAGTGGCCCTTCCTCGGGGACGGCGAAAGGCTGGACATGCTGGGAATCGCGTCGTTCGCGGTGCTCTGCCTGGCCGTCGCCGTGCTGACCTTCACCGCCCCGACCAGGCCGAGGCTGATGCAGCTGGTCTTCCTGGTGCTGGCCGCGTTCATGGTCACCAACAAGGTGTGGTCTCCGCAGTACGTGCTGTGGCTCGTGCCGTTCGCGGTGCTGGCGCGGCCGAACTGGAAGCCGCTGGTGCTGTGGCAGGTGGCCGAATGCTGGTACTTCTTCGCGATCTGGCTCTACCTGGTCGCCCAGCAGCCGGGCAACGAGGCGTTCGGCATCGGCGACGGCGCGTACTACACGGCCGTCTGGGGCCGGGTGCTGACGATCGCGATCATGGCGGCCTTCGTGGTCAGGGACATCCTGCGGCCCGAGCACGACGTGATCAGACAGGGCGGCCTGGACGACCCCGCCGGCGGCGTCTTCGACCAGGCCCCCGATCACTTCGTCCTGCGCGTACCGTCCGCCCCCGAGCCCGCGCCGAGGTCCGCCTAGACACCTGCGGCGGCTCATCTAAGGCCCCAGATGACCCTTTATTCTCCACTGTGTGCAAACGATCCCCCCGGAGACCGTTTCGCCCGTGCGGGTGCGCGGCGCGATGGGCGATGTCCTGGCGCTCTGGCTGGGGTCGCGGGCGGGGATCGTCCTGGCGGCCACGGTGGGGGCGGGCGTGCTCGCGAGGGACGACCGGCTGCCGTCGTTCCTGGAGCGCTGGCAGCACTGGGACGCCAAGCTCCTGGTGGACATCGCGAAGCACGGCTATGACGGCGATCCCGCGGCCGACCCCGACCAGGGGCTGCCCGCGTTCTTCCCGGGGATGCCCCTCGCGCTGCGCCTCGTCCACGTGATCGTGCCCGACTGGTCGCTGGCCGGGCTGCTGATCTCGCTGGTCGCCGGCATGATCGCCATGGTGGCGCTCGCCCGGCTCGCCGACTTCGAGGGGCCAGAAGGCGCGGGGCGGCGCGCCGTCCTGGCGCTGGTGCTGTGCCCCACGGCGGTGTTCCTGTTCGCCGGGTACACCGAGTCGCTGTTCCTGGCCTTCGCGATCCCCGCCTGGCTGCACGCGCGGCGGCAGAACTGGGTGGCCGCGGGCCTGCTGGCCGCGGGGGCGTCCTGTGTGCGGATCACCGGGCTGTTCCTGGCTCTGGCGCTGATCGTGGAGTTCGTGATGCGGCGGGGCAGGACGGGTGCCGTCCCCTGGCTGTTCGTTCCCTTCGTCCCGTTGGTGCTGTACTCGCTTTACCAGCACGCGCGCACGGGGGACTGGCTCGCCTGGCAGCACGCCCAGGAGGCGGGCTGGGGCCGCCAGATGGTCTGGCCCTGGCAGTCCTTCTGGACGACCTGGCAGATGGCGACCGGGGACGGGCAGTTCGCCTGGGCGTTCCGCATGGAGCTCGCGGGCGCGGTCGCCGGGGTCGCCGTGGTGGGGTGGCTGCTGGTGGCGCGCCGGTGGAGCGAGTTCGTGTACGTCGGGCTCCAGGTCGGCGCGCTGATGTTCTCGGCGTACTACCTGTCGATCCCGCGGGCGGCGCTGCTGTGGTGGCCGTTGTGGGTGATGCTCGGGCGCGCCGGCGTGCGGCGCCGCTCCGTCCTGCTGGTGTACGCCCTGGTGGCCGGGCCGTTGATGGTGCTGAACACCATGACGTTCATCGAAGGAGCCTGGGCGGGCTGAGGCGCCGCGGCGTCTTACCCGCTTTCCCACTTCCGTAATCCAGGGGATTTATCCACAGGCTGTGGATCAAAGGTGTTCGCGCAGGAACGCGATGTCGGCCGTCTGCCCGTCGGCGGGGGTCTCCACGACGATCGGCGCCCCGGCCGCCCGGCACACCGCCAGGATGAGCTGGGGGTCGATCTGGCCCTTGCCGAGGTTGGCGTGCCGGTCCGCGCCGGAGTCGAATGCGTCGCGCGAGTCGTTGCAGTGGACCAGGTCGATGCGTCCCGTGATCGCCTTCACGCGGTCGACCACGTCCACGAGCTCCTCGCCGCCCGCGTGCGCGTGGCAGGTGTCCAGGCAGAAGCCGACGTCGAAGCCGTCCAGCGCCTCCCACAGCCGGGCGATGCGCTCCAGCCGGCGCGCCATCGCGTTGCCGCCGCCCGCGGTGTTCTCGATCAGGACGGGGATCGGCGTCTCCAGCCGCTCGAACACCTTGCGCCAGTTGTCGAAGCCGATCTGGGCGTCGTCGTCCTTGCCCACGTGCCCGCCGTGCACGATCAGGCCCTTGGCGCCGATCGAGGCCGCCGCCTCCAGCTGGCCCGCCAGCAGCTTGCGGCTAGGGATGCGGATGCGGTTGTTCGCCGTGGCGACGTTGATCACGTACGGGGCGTGGACGTAGACGTCGACGTCCGAGGCCTTCAGGGCGTCGGCGGAGGCGGGCAGCTCCGGCCCCTTCCACCCCTGCGGATCACCGAGGAAGAACTGCACGACCTCCGCCTCACGCACCGCGGCGTGGGCCAGTGGGTCGTCCCGGTCGACGTGAGCTCCGATGCGAACCATGGGGACGAGCGTAGTCGTTTCGAGCACTTGACCAGGGGCAGTAGAGGCGCCGAGTTGGTACGCCCGGAAACCCGCGTACCGTGACATATAGGAGAAGACAGTGGCCTACCGTCGCCGCGGGATCAGCCTCTTAGGCCTGATCTACATCCTCATCGGGCTTTACGTGGCCTGGGTCCACCACTACATCACCCCCGACCTCCTCAAAAGGGTCGCCCAGGCCCTGCTCGCGATCTTGCTCTGGTTCCTCATCCTGCTCGGCGTCGACCTCCACATCGGAGGCTTGTGACAGCGGACGCGCGCACCTTCGAACCGGCGTGGGCGTCTCGGGGGCGCCCCGTCGACTCGCCGTCACAACGCGGCGGGTCAGGGAATGAACCCGCCGTGATAGATGCCCAGCGCCGTGCCGACGAACGACGCGACGATGGCGACGATGTTCAGCGAGCGCTCGGCGGTCGTCGCCGAGACGTACTGCGCGTACAAGCCTCCGACGAACCCCAGCACCCCGGCCCACGAGGCGACGACGTGGACGGGGACGAACAGCCCGCTCATGAACGCGATCAGGCCGCAGGACAGCGCGGCCAGCGTCAGGGCATTCTCCAGGGGATGCCTCTTGCCGTCGGTGTTGAGCGTGACGTGGTACCGGCCCGCGGACCGGCCAGGGGGCTGTGACATGGTGTCCACTGCTCCTCCTTTCTTCTCTTCGTGACGTTCCCCTTACGGCGCGCCGACAATCGCTCGGGCACGGTCGGTGACCCTGGTAGACTTCTTGGGCTGCGCTTGCTACGCGTGTCATCACCCGCGTGGCCGCTCCCCCTTCCGAAAGCGGGTGCGAGAGCGTCGGCGTCCTCCTGTCACGGCATGGTGTCGTGACCGCAAGAGTCCAGAGGAGGTTGGAAGTCCACATGCGTCGTTACGAACTGATGGTCATCCTCGACCCGTCCCTCGATGAGCGCACGGTGACTCCGTCGCTCGACCAGTTCCTCACGGTCGTCCGCAACGACGGCGGCACGGTGGAGAAGGTCGACGTGTGGGGCCGCCGCCGGCTGTCCTACGACATCGCCAAGAAGGGTGAGGGCATCTACGCCGTCATCGACCTGACGGCCGAGCCGGCCACGGTCAAGGAGCTGGACCGCCAGCTCAACCTGAACGAAGGCATCCTGCGGACCAAGGTGCTGCGCCCCGACATGCACTGAGCTTCGGGTCATGCCGAAGCCCGGCTTTTTGTCGGGCGGTAGCCGTACTCTGAGGCCCAACAGGCTGCGCAGATTCACGCAGGAAGGCGAGAGCGACCATGGCAGCAGGCGACACCACGATCACCATCGTCGGCAACCTTGTCGACGACCCCGAGCTGCGTTTCACCCCTTCGGGGCAGGCCGTGGCGCGGTTCCGCATCGCGTCCACTCCGCGGTTCATGGACCGTCAGACCAACGAGTGGAAGGACGGCGAGAGCCTCTTCCTGACCTGCAACGTCTGGCGCCAGGCGGCCGAGAACGTCGCCGAGAGCCTCCAGCGCGGCATGCGGGTCATCGTCCAGGGGCGGCTCAAGCAGCGGTCGTACGAGACCAAGGAAGGCGAGAAGCGCACCGTCTACGAGGTCGAGGTCGACGAGGTCGGCCCGTCCCTGCGCAACGCCACGTGCAAGGTCAACAAGACCGCACGGCAGGGCGGCGGCGGTGGGGGCGGCGGCTTCGGCGGCGGTGACGACCCGTGGGCCTCGGCCACTCCGGCGCCGCCCGGTGGCGGCTTCGGCGGTGGTGGCGGCGGCGGCAACTACGGCGGCGGTGGGGGCGGCGGCTACAACCAGGGCGGCTACGGCGGCTCCGGTGGTGGCGGCGGCGACCTCAGCGACGAACCGCCTTTCTGAACACCACGTTTCATCCAGTAACCGATCGACCATTCCCGCATCACGCGGGGCTCTCTTAGGAGGAGCACCACGATGGCGAAGCCGGCACTGCGCAAGCCGAAGAAGAAGGTTTGCCTGTTCTGCCATGACAAGATCTCTTACGTCGACTACAAGGACACGGCGCTGCTGCGGAAGTTCATCTCCGACCGCGGCAAGATCCGTGCCCGCCGGGTGACGGGCAACTGCACCCAGCACCAGCGCGACGTGGCCACCGCGATCAAGAACGCTCGTGAGATGGCCCTGCTGCCGTACACGAGCACCGCGCGCTGACAGGAGGCCTGCGAGATATGAAGCTCATTCTCACGACCGAGGTCTCGGGCCTCGGCGCCCCCGGTGACATCGTCGAGGTCAAGGACGGCTACGGCCGTAACTACCTCATTCCCCGCGGTTTCGCCCTGCGCTGGACGCGCGGCGGCGAGAAGCAGATCGATTCGATCAAGAAGGCGCGCGACGCCCGCGAGATCCGCGACCTCGGCACCGCCAAGGAGGTCGCCGGCCGGCTCGGCGCCCTGCGGGTGAAGCTGAAGACGCGCGCGGGCGAGTCCGGACGCCTGTTCGGCTCGGTGACCACCACCGACATCGCCGACGCGGTGAAGGCCGCCGGTGGTCCGCAGCTCGACCGCCGCCGCATCGAGATCACCAGCCCGATCAAGAGCGTCGGTTCGCACCGCATCTCGGTCCGGCTGCACCCCGAGGTGGCCGCCAACATCGACGTCGAGGTTCTCGGCACCTGAGCGGTGTGATCGTCGATTCACGAGGGCCCTTCCCGATACGGGAGGGGCCCTTCGACGTTTCGGTTGAGCCTCGCCGCGGGCGGGAGGCCGTGGACGGGGGGCGGGCGGGGCGTACGATCGCGGGGGTGCCCGGTTCACGGCGGCCGGTCGCCGGGGAGCCGCAGGGGTGGCTCGCCCTAAAAGCTATGATTTCAGCCCTCATAGATGTGTATGGGCGGAATCCGTGGCAGCCGATATCCTGAGCGACGAATTCCCCTGGTAGAACCCCCTCTGGAGGCTTGAATGCTCCGTCCCTGGATGCCGCCGGCGCTCGGCGCCCTCGCGATGGTGGTGGTGGCGTGCGCTCCGGCCTCCGACACCACCTCCGCCTCCGGCGCCCCCACGACCGCCGCGCCCTCCGCGTCGGCGACCTGCGGGAAGGACCAGCTCAAGCTGCTCAAGCCCGGCACGCTGACCATCGGCACCGACAAGCCGGCCTACGAGCCGTGGTTCAAGGACGACAAGCCGTCCAACGGCGAGGGGTTCGAGGGCGCCGTCGCCGCCGCGGTGGCCGGCAAGCTCGGCTTCGCGCAGAACGAGGTCACCTGGACGGTCGCCCCCTTCAACTCGGCGTTCGCGCCCGGCCAGAAGCAGTTCGACTTCGACATCAACCAGGTGTCGATCACCCCGGCGCGGCAGAAGGCCGTCGACTTCAGCGAGGGGTACTACACGGTCAAGCAGGCGGCGGTCGCGCTCAACGGGTCCAAGTTCGCCTCCGCCGCCTCCCTCGCCGACCTCAAGGACGCCAAGATCGGCGTCCAGGTCGGCACGACGTCCCTCACGGCCGTGAAGAACTCCATCGCGCCGAGCGCCCAGCCGAACGTCTACAACGAGCAGATCGACGCCGTGAACGCCCTGAAGAACAAGCAGGTCGACGTCCTGGTGGTGGACCTGCCGACCGCCTTCTACGTCACCGCCGCCCAGGTGGACGGGTCGAAGATCGTCGGCCAGTTCGGCAGTGCGGACGGCACGGCGGAGCAGTTCGGCCTCGTCTTCCAGAAGGGCAGCCCGCTGGTGAGCTGCGTCAACGCGGCGATCGGCGCGCTGCGGTCCTCCGGCGAGCTGGCGAACATCGAGACCCGGTGGCTCGGCTCCGCGGCCGGTGCGCCGGAACTGAAGTGACGCACCCGTCCGGCGGGGGGACGGCGGACGCGCCCGGCTCCCCGGCGGACGCGTACGGCGCCCTGGCGGACGCGTACGGCGCCCTGGCGGACGCGCCCGGGGACTACTCCGAGGGCGGGTGGGTCAAGAGCGACCGCCAGCGCGAACGCGAGCGCCTGCGCCGCCGCAGGGACCTGCGCTCCAGTTCGGTGGCGACCGTCTCCACGGTCGTGTTCGTCGTCCTGGTCGTCTCGGTGGTCACCGCGTCCCCGGGCTGGCCGAGGGTCAAGGAGACCTTCTTCGACCTCGGCCAGTTCACCGGTGCGTTCCCCGACGTCCTGGCGGGGTTCCTGCTCAACATCAAGATCTTCCTGATCGCCGAGCCGCTGATCCTGGTCGTGGGGCTGCTCGTGGCGCTGGTGCGCACGCTGCACGCGCCGGTGTTCTTCCCCCTGCGCGCCCTCGCCGTCCTCTACACCGACGTCTTCCGCGGCGTGCCGACGATCCTGGTCATCTACCTCGTCGGGTTCGGCCTCCCCGCGCTGGAGATCCAGGGCGTGCCGTCCGACCTCGCCACCCTGGGCGTGATCGCGCTGACGCTGTCGTACGGGGCGTACGTCGCCGAGGTGTTCCGGGCGGGCATCGACTCCGTGCACCCCAGCCAGCGTGCCGCGGCCCGCTCCCTCGGGCTCACGCAGGGCCAGGCGATGCGCTTCGTGGTGCTGCCCCAGGCCGTGCGCCGGGTCGTCCCGCCGCTGCTCAACGACTTCGTCTCCCTGCAGAAGGACACCGCCCTGGTCGCCACGATCGGGCCGCTGGAGGCGCTGCGCCAGGCGCAGATCCACGCGGCCGACACGTTCAACTACACCCCCTACCTGGTGGCGGCGCTGCTGTTCATCGCGCTGACGATCCCGATGGCCCGGTTCACCGACTACCTGGCGGCCAGGTCCCAGAGGCGGCGAGGCGCGTGAGCGGACCGCGGGAGACGGAGGGGCGGGACGTCGTCCTGCGCGTCGAGAACGTCTGGAAGAACTACCACGGGCACCACGTGCTGCGCGGCATCGACCTGTCGGTGGACTCCCACGAGGTGGTCTGCCTGATCGGCGCCTCCGGGTCGGGGAAGTCGACGCTGCTGCGCTGCGTCAACCTCCTGGAGTTCGTGGACGACGGCGTCATCCACCTCGACGGCGAGGAGATCACCGACGTGCGGGCGGACCCGGACGACGTGCGCAAGCGCATCGGCATGGTGTTCCAGTCCTACAACCTCTTCCCGTCCATGACCGTGCTGGGCAACATCACGCTGGCACCGAGGAAGGTGCACGGGGTGGGCAGGGCGCGGGCCGAGGAGGAGGCCCGCGAGCTGCTGGAGCGCTTCGGCCTGGCGGACAAGGCCGGCGCCTACCCCGACCGGCTGTCGGGAGGCCAGCAGCAGCGCGTGGCGATCATCAGGGCCCTGGCCACCCGCCCCCGGCTGCTCCTGCTGGACGAGGTCACCTCGGCGCTGGACCCGGCGCTGGTCGGCGAGGTGCTGGAGATCATCCGCGAGCTCAAGGCGACGGGCATGACGATGGTCCTGGCCACGCACGAGATGGGCCTGGCCCGCGACATCGCCGACAAGGTGTGCTTCCTGGACGGAGGGGTCCTGCTGGAGCAGGGCCCGCCCGAGCAGATCTTCACCGAGCCCCGGCTACCCCGCACCCGCGAGTTCCTCCGGCGAGTCCTGGAGGCCAGACGCGTCTGAGTTGTACCCGCATATGGCCTCGCTCCGCTCGGGGGCGGGTCAGGCGCCGGTGACGAGCCATGCGCGGCCGTACGCGCGCCATCCCAGCGTGGCCAGGCGCGCCGCCATCCACACCCCGAGGGCGAGCCACAGCGCCACCAGCCCGCCGCCCGTGTGGACGACCGCGTACGCGGCGGGCAGGTAGGCGAGCGTGGTCAGCGCGGACGCCCAGGCCAGGAAGCGCCGGTCGCCCGCGCCGATGAGCACCCCGTCCAGGACGAAGACCACGCCCGCGACCGGCTGGAGGATCGCGACGATCCACAGCACCGAGACGAGCTCGGCGCTCACCTCCGGGTCGGCGCCGAACAGGCCGGGCAGGACCGGGCGCAGCAGCACGAGCGCCACCCCCAGCACCACGCTGCAGCCCACGCCCCAGATCACCATCGTCCGGGTCGCCGAACGCGTGAGGTGGACGTTCCCGGCGCCGAGCGTCCGCCCGGTGATGGCCTGACCGGCGATGGCGATCGCGTCGAGGGCGAAGGCCAGCAGGGTCCAGATCTGGGTGGCGATCGCGTGAGCGGCGAGCGGCGCGTCGCCCATGCGCGTGGCGACCGTCGTCGCGACGATCAGCACGACCCGCATGCAGACGGTGCGGATCAGCAGGGCGATCCCGGCCGTGCCCGCGTCGCGGACCCCCGCGAGGTCCGGCCGCACCGGCACGTGGTGCTCGCGGGCGGCCCTGACGACGACGAGCACGTAGACGACCGCCCCGAGGCACTGGGCCAGTACGGTCCCCCAGGCCGACCCCGCGATGCCCCAGTGCAGGACCAGCACGAAGAGGGCGTTGAGCGCGGCGTTCAGCGCGAAGGAGCCGATCGAGACGACCAGCGGGGCCACCGTGTTCTGCAATCCGCGCAGGATTCCCGTCCCCGCCAGGATGACGAGCATGGCGGGCGTGCCCAGCAGGCTGATCCGCAGGTAGGTCACCGCCTGGCCCGCGACGCCAGGGGAGGCGCCGAACAGCTCGACGATCCAGGGGGCGAGCGGCCAGCCCGCGGCGATCAGCGCGACACCGATCGCGGCGGCGAGCCACAGCCCGTCCACGCCCTGCTTGACGGCCCGCGGCAGGTCACCCGCTCCGACCTGCCGGGCCACGGCCGCGGTCGTGCCGTACGCGAGGAACACGCAGACGTTGACCAGGGACGTGAGGGCCGTGCCGGCGATGCCGAGCGCGCCGAGGGCGACCGTGCCGAGGCGTCCGACGATGGCGTAGTCGGCGAGAATGAAGAGAGGCTCGGCCACCAGGGCGCCGAAGGCCGGGACGGCGAGTCGCAGGATCTCTCGGCTGCCGACGCGGGAGGTAAGGGCCACCCGTCTATTTTGCCCCTTACGTCGTTCCGTTCCGCACCGGGTCCCCGCGTGGCCCGCGTGTCACGGCGACTTTCTTTCTTCCACAGCTCGTGGACAGCGTTTTCGCTGCTCAGTAAGGGGTTGTGGAGAAGCCTTCCCGGTTATCCACAGGGTTGTCCCCAGTGTTCCCACATGCCGCGGGCGGAACTGCACACCTTATCCACAGCTCTTCCACATCGTTGTCTACAGGACGCGTTGCCGGTTCGTTCGATACCGGCGAAACTGTCACCCCGGCTACTTCGGGGGTGCCGGGAAGCACGAGGGGAGGGCGCCAGGTGAGCAGTGAGGTGGCACCGGCCTTCGACGCTCCGTTCGAACGCACTCCTCCCAGCAACATCGAGGCCGAGCAGTCGGTGCTGGGCGGCATGCTCCTGTCCAAGGACGCCATCGCCGACGTCGTCGAGATCCTGCGCTCCGACGACTTCTACCGGCCCGCGCACCAGATCATCTACGACGCCGTCCTCGACCTGTACGGGCGCGGCGACCCCGCCGACGCCGTCACCGTCTTCAACGAGCTGTCCCGGCGCGGCGAGATCGCCCGCGTCGGCGGCGGCGCGTACGTCCACACCCTCACCGCCGTCGTCCCCACGGCCGCCAACGCCGGCTACTACGCCAAGATCGTCCGTGAGCAGGCCATCCTCCGGCGGCTCATCGAGGCCGGCACCCGCATCGTCTCCTACGGCTACGGCGGGCAGAACGAAGAGGTCGACGAGCTGGTCGACCGCGCCCAGGCCGAGATCTACGCCGTCACCGAGCGCCGCACCAGCGAGGACTACCGCCCGCTGTCGGAGATCATGCCGGGCGCCCTCGACGAGATCGAGGCCATCGGCAGCCGCAGCGGCCAGATGGTCGGCGTCCCCACCGGCTTCCAGGACCTCGACGCCCTCATGAACGGCCTCCACCCCGGCCAGATGATCGTGGTGGCCGCACGCCCGGCCATCGGGAAAAGCACCCTTGGTCTAGATTTCGCTAGGTCTGCGGCGATTCGGCACCACATGACCACCGTGGTGTTCTCGCTGGAAATGTCGCGTAACGAGATCACCATGCGGTTGTTGTCAGCCGAGGCGCGGGTGGCGTTGCATGCCATGCGGGCGGGGACGATGAACGACGACGACTGGCAGCGGCTGGCGCGCAGGATGAGCGAGGTCGCCGAGGCGCCCTTGTTCATCGACGACTCACCGAACATGTCGATGATGGAGATCCGTGCCAAGTGCCGTCGGCTGAAGCAGCGGCACGACCTGCGGTTCGTCATCGTCGACTACCTGCAGCTCATGAGCTCGCCGAAGAAGACCGAGAGCCGGCAGCAGGAGGTCTCCGAGATCTCGCGTGCGCTCAAGCTGCTCGCCAAGGAGCTGGAGGTGCCGGTGATCGCGATCTCCCAGCTCAACCGCGGTCCGGAACAGCGCACCGACAAGCGCCCACAGGTGTCCGATCTTCGCGAATCGGGCAGCATCGAGCAGGATGCGGACGTCGTGATCCTGCTCCATCGGGAGGACGCCTACGAGCGGGAGTCGCCGCGGGCGGGGGAGGCCGACCTGATCGTGGCCAAGCACCGTAACGGGCCGACCGCCACGGTGACGGTCGCCTTCCAGGGGCACTACAGCCGGTTCGTGGACATGGCCCCGCACTAGCGCTCGCCGGTGGCGCGGGCTGGTACGGGGCCGCGTCGCGGCTTGGGTCAGGCTTTGGCGTAGCGGCGGCGGAAGCGTTCGACGCGGCCGGTCGTGTCGAGGACGCGGCTGCGGCCCGTGTAGAACGGGTGGCTCGCCGACGAGACGTCGACGTCGACCAGGGGGTAGACGTTGCCGTCCTCCCACTCGACGGTCTTGCGGCTCGTCACCGTGGACCGGGTCAGGATCGCGAAGTCCGCGCTCGGGTCGCGGAAGACGACCGGGCGGTACTCGGGGTGGGTCTGCTTCTTCATGGCGATTCCCGTCATTCCGGCCATCGAAGCCCTTGTTGGTTTCGATAACCGCCGCCAATAGCACCGAGCGTCGCCGGTATATTCCCGCGCGTCCGCGCGGGTCAGTCCGCGCAGAGCTGGGCGCGCAGGGTGGCGTACGCCCAGCCCTCCCACCGCTCGGGCGTCCAGCCGCGCCCGCGCACCAGCAGGAGGTACAGCTCGGGGCTGAGCAGGCCGAACAGCAGGTCGGCCGCGTCCTCGGCCGTCACCCCGGGCCGGGCGCCCGGCTTGGCGACCAGCGCCTTGGCGGCGGCGGCGTGGACGGTGAGGCGCGGGTCGACGTCCTGGTCCCAGAGTGTGGTGATCTCGGCGTCGGCCTGGGCGGCGGCGCGCAGCATGTCGATGACCGGCGCGACGCGCTCCAGGATGCGGCAGGTGCCGGCGACGTGCAGGCGCAGGTGGGCGCCGGCGTCCGGGGCGGCGAGCGCGTCCTGGAACCAGGGGCGGTCCATCGTCGCGAGCGGTTCGTGGTCGCCGGCGATCGTGCCGTCGATCAGCTCCTTGAGCAGCGCTCTTTTGTTGCCGAAGGTGAAGTAGATCGTCTGGACGGCGACACCCGCGCGTTCGGCGATCTGCTGGAGCGACGTCGCGCCGTAGCCGCGCTCGACGAACAGCTCGCGAGCGGCGTCCAGCATGCGGCCGCGTGTCTCGTTGGCCTTCAACGTCCGTTTGGCACCGCTCTTGACCTGACTCACGGCTGTAGTCTATCTCTAGATGTCGACTCTAGAGTTTAACTCTAGCGAGGGAGAGGCATGGAAACCATCGCGAACACCCACCACGCCGAGGCGTGGAACGGCTGGGAAGGCGAGCACTGGGCCCGCAATCCGAGCCGCTACAACGGGATCATGTCCGGGTTCGACGACCGGCTGTTCGAGGCCGCCGCCATCGGCGAGCGGGACAGCGTGCTGGACGTCGGCTGCGGGACGGGGTACGCGACCTTGGTGGCAGCCCGCAGGGCCTCGCGCGGGCACGTCGTCGGCGTCGACCTGTCGGCCCCGATGCTGGAACGCGCCCGCGCCGACGCCGCCGGCGAGGGCGTGGGCAACGTGCGGTTCGAGCGGGGCGACGCCCAGGTCCACCCGTTCCCGGACGGCGCGTTCGACGTCGTCATCAGCCGGGGCGGGGTCATGTTCTTCGCCGACCCGGTGGCCGCGTTCGCCAACATCCGCCGGGCCCTGCGGCCGGGCGGGCGCATGGCGTTCCTCGGGCCGCGCGGCGGTGATCCCGACGCTCACTACTCCCGCGCCACGGCGGCGCTGGCCCCGCTGATGCGCGGGCCGTCACCCGCCGCGCGGGGAATGGGCTCGCTGGTCGACCCGGCGCGCATCAGGGAGGTGCTCGACGCGTCCGGCTTCACGGGGGTCGAGATCACCCCCGTCGACGCGTTGATGAACTACGGAAGCGACGCCGCCGACGCGGCCGACTTCATCCTCGGCATGGGGCCGGTGCGGTTCAACCTCCAGGACGCCGGCGAGGACGTCCTCACCCGTACCCGCGCGGGGCTGCGGGCGGGGCTCCTGTCGTACGAGACCGCGGAGGGGGTGATGATCCCGGGCGCCGTCTGGGTGGTGAGCGCCGTTCGCCCCTGAACCGGCGGAAACAGCGGCATGGAGGCGGCACGCTCGAAACCTCAAGTAATCTTGAGGTCAAGTGAGCGGAGCGGAGTGTGCCGGCCATGACCGATTCCCCACCCCGGGGCATGGAGCTCAGCGTGGGCGAGCTCGCCGAGCGCAGCGGTGTGAGCGTGTCGGCGCTGCACTTCTACGAGAAGCAGGGGCTGATCAGCAGCCGCCGTACCACCGGCAACCAGCGGCGGTACCGGCGCGACATGCTGCGCCGCGTGGCGTTGATCCGCATGGCGCAGCGCGTGGGCATCCCCTTGGCGGAGATCGCCGCGATCCTCGCGCTGTTCCCGCCGGACCACATTCCGACCCGCGCCGACTGGCAGCGCATGTCGGAGTGCTGGAGGGAGGAACTGGACGAGCGCATGCGCAGGCTGCGGCAGCTGCGCGACGAGTTCACCGACTGCATCGGCTGCGGCTGCCTGTCGATCGACCGCTGCCCGCTGATCAACCCCAATGACGAGATGGGCAGGCAGGGTCCGGGGCCCCGCAGGCTGCTCAGGGCGGGTCAGGGCACCACGCGCGCGTGCGTCGTCAGCCTGCCGTCGTCGGAGATGACGTGCAGCGCGAACCCCGGCGGCGCGTCGAAGTCGACCGGTGGGATGGCCGGCGACTCCTGCGGCAGCAACGCCTGCGAGACCACTCCGGGCGCGACGTAGACCGGACGCCCGGCGAACATCGTGGCGGTCGCCGTGTGGGCGTGGCCTACCAGAATGCCGACGATCTGGGGGTAGGCCCTGACCACCTCCTCCAGCCGCTCGGGCTCCAGCAGGCCGATCTCGTCGACGTAGGGGATCTGGATCGGCACCGGCTGGTGGTGCATGCCCACCAGCACGGGCCCGGGGGCGGACTCGACGACGCCGGCGAGCCACCGCAGCGTCCCGTCGTCGAGGTGCCCCTCGTTCTTGCCCGGAATGCTGGAGTCGCACAGCGCGATCGTGGCGCCGCCGGCCTCCAGCACCTGGTTGATGGGCTCGGCCCCGCCGTCGGCCTCGCCGAGGAACGCCTTGCGGAACTCGGGGCGGCTGTCGTGGTTGCCGGGGCAGACGATGGAGGGGTAGGGGAAGCGCAGCAGCTCGCGGGCGAGCTCGTACTCTTCCGCGGCGCCGTGGTCGGCGATGTCGCCGGTGACCAGCACGGCGTCGATGGGGCCCGCGAGCCCGGACAGATGGCGGACGACCCGCTCGACCCGCTCGGCGCTCCTGGGCGCGCCGTCGATGTGGACGTCGCTGATGTGGGCGAGGGTGATCATACCTTCGAGGATGCCACAGGGACCTCCTCCCCGTCCCTGTCCTCGTGCCGGGTGGCGGCCATGAGGATTTCGGTGGTGCGGCGGTCGGCGGGGAAGAACGACTCGATGGCGAGCTCGGCCACGGTGATGTCGAGCGGTGTGCCGAACGTGGCGATCGTGCTGAAGAACGCCAGCTCGCCGCCGTCGTGGCGCAGGCGCAGCGGGACGACGATCTCGCCGGGGCCGGGCAGCTCGACCTCCGGCTCCGGCTGGTCGCACGGGTAGGCGCGCACCTCCGCGTAAAGGGCCTCCAGCCCGGGGTCGGCGGTGAGCGCGATCTGACGGCGCAGCCGGCCGAGCAGGTGGCCCCGCCACTCGCCGTGGTTGACGATGTGCGGGGCCAGCCCCCGTGGGTGCAGGCTCGCCCGCACGACGTTGGCGGGCGCGGCCAGCAGCTCCGGGTCGACCAGTGCGGTGAGCAGCCCGAGGCTGGCGTTGCCCTCGACGAGGTTCCAGCGCCCGTCCACGACGACCGCGGGGTAGGGGTCGTGGCCGGTGAGGATCTGCCGGAGTGCCTCGCGCACCGCCGCCATGCGGGGCGCGTCGAGCGTCGTCTCGGAGAAGACCGGGGCGAATCCGGCGGCGAGCAGCAGGCGGTTGCGCTCGCGCAGCGACAGGTCCAGCTCCTCGGACAGGTGCAGGACCATCTCGCGGCTCGGCTTGGACCGCCCGGTCTCCAGGAAGCTGAGGTGCCGGGTCGAGATGTCGGCCTGGATGGCGAGGTCGAGCTGGCTGAGCCTGCGGTGCTCGCGCCACTGGCGCAGGAGCTCGCCTACGGGCCGCTGGGAGAGCGCCGTGGTCGTCATGACGCGAGGCTATGTGGTGACGTGCCCGATGACGATTACGCCGGAGGTAACCGGCGGCGTTCCCCGGACGGCGCGCGTGCGGCTGTCTCACGGCGGCTCATGTTCCCACCCGGACGATCGAGGTCACTCCCAGCGGAACGTGCGCGCGGCGAGCAGCGTCGCGGCCACGGCCCAGGCGGCGAGGACGGCGAGGTGGAGCGTTTCGGGCGTCGTCCCGGCCCAGGCGTCGCGCAGGGCCTGGCCGAAGGCGCCGGTGGGCGTGAAGTCGCCGATCTCGCGCAGGATCTCGGGCATGAGCTCGCGCGGCACCCACATGCCCGCCAGGAACATGAGCGGGAACATCACGACCGACCCGAGGCCCCCGGCGACGCGGCTGTTCGGGACGACGGCCGCCAGGCACAGGCCGAGCGCGAACAGCCCGCACACCCCGAGCACGAACGCGAGCGCGAACACCGGGAGCTGCGTGGGCATGCGCGTGCCGAAGACCAGGCTGCCGCACATGATCATCAGGAGCGCGGCGACGACCGTCGTGACCAGGTTGATCACGAGCTGGGTCAGCAGCAGCGCCCCGGGCGAGACGGGAGTGACGGACATCCTGCGCAGGACACCGCGTTCCCGGTACACGGCCAGCACCGAAGGGATGATCGAGAAGGCGGAGACCATGATGGACAGCACGATCATCATCACGGGGAGCTGGGTGTCCACGACCCGTTCCCCGCCGAGGTTCGGGTCCGGGTCGCGGAAGCCGGGGATGGCGCTGCCGAGGATCAGCAGCAGCCCGAGCGGAAGCAGCAGCGTGAAGAACGCCGTCAGCGGTTCCCGCAGGTAGAGCCTGGTCTCGGTACGCAGGAGCGTCCGCAGGGCCGCGCGGCCGGCCAGCGTGTCGTGGGAGGGCCTCGTCAGCGTGTTGGGCGACATGTCAGGATCTCCTAGGCTTCGTCGGTGGCCGCGTGGCCGGTGATGGCGAGGAAGGCGTCGTCGAGCGTGGCCCGTTCCACACGCAGCCCCATGGGGACGATCCGATGGGCGGAGAGCGCGGCGGTGAGCGCGAGCAGCACGTCATCGCCCCCGGTCACCGTCACCTCGTCGCCGTCCCGGACGACCCGCGCGATCTCGGGGGCCGACCGCAGCACCCCCTCGGACCCGGGCGGGCAGCGGAAGGTGACACGCAGCATGCCGTCCACCGCGCCGATCAGGCCCGCGGGCGTGTCCACCGCGGCGACGCGGCCCCGGTGGATCACCGCGATCCGGTCGCAGAGCCGCTCGGCCTCCTCCATGAAGTGCGTGACCAGCACGATCGTGACGCCCCGTGCCCTGACCGCCTCGATGAGCTCCCAGGTCTCGCGGCGCGCGTGCGGGTCGAGGCCGGTGGTCAGCTCGTCCAGGATCGCCACGCGCGGGTCGCCGACCAGCGCCAGCGCGATCGACAGGCGCTGCCGCTGGCCACCGGACAGCTTCGCGAACGCCGTGTCCCGTTTGGGCCCGAGGCCGACCTCCTCCAGCAGGCCCTCCCAGGGCGCCGGCCGGTCGTAGAACGAGGCGTACAGCCGCAGCGCCTCCCGCACCCGCAACTTGTCGGGCAGCGAGCAGTCCTGGAGCTGGACGCCGACCCGCCGCCGCAGCTCGGCGCGGTCGCGGCGGGGGTCGAGACCGGTGACGCCGATGGTCCCGCCGTCCGCCGCGCGCAGGCCCGAGAGGCATTCGACCGTCGTCGTCTTCCCCGCGCCGTTGCGGCCGACGACGCCGAAGATCTCTCCCTCCTCGACGGCGAACGACACGTCGTCCACCGCCACCTGAGATCCGTACATCTTGCGCAGGTTGGTGACCTCGATGATTGCCATGCCATCGAAGCTAGGAATCGCGCGGCCCGCCCGGAATGCGGTTACGGCCCGAGCGGGGGTGTACCCAGGTACACCCCATCCGGGCATTCACCGCCACTACGAACCAAGCCCCTGGTGACGCAGACTGGTGCGCATGATTGTGAGGACGCTGACCGGCTTCGCCCGAGGGCTCGCGCTGTTGGCGCTGGCCGCCACGCAGGTGGTGATCCTCGGCCTGGCCCTTGTGGCGTTCACGCTGACCTTCGGCCTCGGCCTGGTCTTCCTGTTCCCGTGGAGCGTGCGGATGGTCCGCGGGCGCACCCGCCAGGCGCGCCGGATCGCGGGGTCGTGGGCCGGTGTGAAGATCGACGCGCCGTACCGTCCCACGCCGCCGCCGCCCGTGCCGCAGCGCGACGGGTGGTACCGCGAGGGCCGGCAGCTCTACCGCACCTCCCTGATCCCCAACTTCAACCGGACCTTCGACTGGATGAGCAAGGACCCGGCGACCTGGCGCGACTACGCCTGGCTGATCGCCGAGCCGGTGGTGGGGGGCCTCATCGCCGCGTCCCCCCTGCTCATGGTGGGGTACGGCGTGCTGCTCGCCGCTGTCGGGCGGCCGGTGGAGGTGCTGGCCGGGCTGGTCCTCGTGGCAGGCGGCGTGCTGATCGCCCCCCACGTGCCGCGCGTGCACGGCCTGTGGACGAAGGTGTTGCTCGCCCCCACACAGCGGGCCCGGCTACTGAACGAGGTGCGCCACCTCACCCAGGCGCGCACCGAGGCCGTCGACACGCAGGCCGCCGAGCTGCGGCGCATCGAGCGCGACCTCCACGACGGCGCGCAGGCCCGTCTGGTCGCGATCGGCATGACCCTCGGGGCCGCCGAGGAGCTGGTGGACTCCGACCCGCGGGCGGCGAAGGCGCTGATCGCCAAGGTGCGCGAGGCGTCGGCCGCCTCGCTGGTGGAACTGCGGCAGCTCGTCCGCGGCATCCACCCGCCGGTCCTGGCCGAGCGCGGGCTCGGGGACGCCGTGCGGGCCCTCGCCCTGGACAGCCCGCTGGAGGTCACGGTGAGCGTCGACCTGCCGGCGCGCGCCGAGGCGCCGGTCGAGTCGGCCGCGTACTTCGTGATCAGCGAGCTGCTCACCAACGCAGGCCGGCACGCGGGCGCCCGCTCGGTCGCGGTGGACATCAGCCACCGGGGAGCCGCGCTGCGCCTGACCGTCACCGACGACGGCCATGGCGGCGCCGACCCGTCCAAGGGCAGCGGTCTCCAGGGCATCGAGCGCCGGCTGGCCGCCTTCGACGGCGTGCTCGCGGTGAACAGCCCGGTGGGAGGGCCGACCACGGCCGTCGTGGAGATACCGCGCGCGTACCCGGGCATCGGGGGCGGCATCATCCCGCGGTGGAAGGTGCGGTTGATGACGGTCTGCTGGGGGCTGTTCTGGCTGCCGCTGTTCCCCCAGGGCCTCGTCACGCTGGTGATGAAGATCTTCGGCGCCGATGAGCGGAGCTGGTTCCTGGCGCTCTACCTGCCCGAGGTCCTCCAGCTCCCGGTCATCTTCGCCATGATCGCCCTCGGCGGCGGTATGGTCGCCTACGGGACGCGCATGGCCCGGCAGCTCAAGGCAGCCGATGGGGCCTGCGCATGAGAGTCGTCCTCGCCGAAGACCTGTACCTGCTGCGCGACGGCCTGGTGCGCCTGCTCGAAGCGCACGGGTTCGAGATCGTCGCGGCGGTCGAGTCCGGGCCCGAGCTGCTCAGGGCGCTGCTGGACGAGCGTCCCGAGGTCGCGGTCGTGGACGTACGGCTGCCGCCGACCTTCACCGACGAGGGGCTGCAGGCGGCGCTCGCCGCCCGGCGGTCGATTCCCGGGCTCCCGGTGCTCGTCCTGTCCCAGCACGTGGAACAGTTGTACGCGCGCGAACTGCTCGCCGACGGCACCGGCGGCGTGGGCTACCTGCTGAAGGACCGCGTCTTCAACGCCGGCCAGTTCGTGGACGCCGTGCGCCGGGTCGCGGGCGGGGGCACCGCGATGGACCCCGACATGATCGCCCGGCTGCTCGCCAGCAACGCCAGGAACGAGCCGCTCGGACGGCTGACCCCGCGCGAGCGCGAGGTGCTCGAACTCATGGCCGAGGGACGCTCCAACGCCGCCATCGCCCAGCGCCTGTACCTGAGCGAGAGCGCCGTGGCCAAGCACACCGCGAGCATCTTCGCCAAGCTCGACCTCGCGCCGTCCGACGACGACAACCGCAGGGTGCTGGCCGTCCTCGCCTACCTCAACGGCACCCGCGGCTGAGTCGCCCGCCGTCAAATGTCCCACCCAGGCGCTACCGTTTGAGGGACGGACGTTTCGAAGGGGGTGGATCAGGGTGAAGTTCCAGGTGGGCCGCGATGTCCTGGCCGACGCGGTGGCATGGATCGCCCGCACGCTGCCGGCGCGCCCCGCGGTGCCCGTGCTGTCCGGCATCCTGCTCGACGCGCGGGACGACGGCCTCATGCTCTCGGTGTTCGACTACGACGTCTCGGCGCGTGCCTCGATCGACGCCGACGTCGCGGAGCCCGGCAAGGTGCTGATCCCCGGGCGGCTGCTCGCCGAGATCACCAAGAGCCTGCCCGCCGAGCCGGTGCAGATCGTCACGTCGGGTTCCGAGGCCGTGCTGACCTGTGGCGGCGCCGAGTTCGGCCTGCTCACCATGCCCGTCGAGGACTTTCCGACGCTTCCCCCGATGCCCGAGAAGGCGGGCGCGGTCGGCGGCGGCGTCCTGGCGTCCGCGATCGGCCAGGTGGTCGTCGCGGCCAGCCGTGACGACACGCTGCCCATGCTCACCGGCATCCGCGTCGACATCGACGGCCTGGAGGTCTCCCTGGCCTCCACCGACCGCTACCGCATCGCCGCGCGCGACTTCCTGTGGAATCCGCAGAGCCCCGGCCGGCGCGCGGGCGTCATGATCCCCGCCAAGGTGATGACCGAGGTGGGCCGGTCCCTGCGCGCGGGCGAGGTGTCCATCGGTCTCGGGGACGGCATCGCCGGCTTCGAGTGCGCCGGGCGCATCACCACGGTCCGCCTGCTGGACGACCAGTTCATCGACTACCAGTCGCGCCTCACCGACGAGTGGTCGATCAGGGCGAGCGTCGCGGTGGCGCCGTTCGTCGAGGCCATCAAGCGCGTGGCGCTGGTCGCCGAGCGGGGCAGCGCGATCCGCCTGTCGTTCAGCCAGGGGCAGGTGCTGGTGCAGGCGGGCGGCGGCGACATCGGCCGGGGGGCCGAGGCGGTGGCGGCCGAGCTGGAAGGCGACGACATCCAGATCGCCTTCCAGCCGCACTTCCTGCTCGACGGCCTCGCGGGCGTCGAGACCGAGAACGTCCGGCTCAACCTCGCGTCCCCGACGCGGCCGGTGCTGATCACCGACGACGGGGACGACCCGGCGTTCCGCTATCTCGTGATGTCCCTGCGGCTGACCTGACGCCCGGCCCCGGGAGGGCGGCCGCGGAGGGCGCAGGCCCAGCGGCTCGGTCAGTCCAGCAGTTCGGCCGGGTCGCTGAGCGCGATCGCGATGTGCTCCATGCAGGCGTGGCCGGCGCGCTCGGCGGCGGCCGCGTCGCCCGCGGCGATGGCCCGGGCGATGGCGTCGTGGGGGATGTGCCCGTTCTCCAGCGGCGCGCCCGCCGCCGCGATGCTCGCCCGCAGCGCCGCCGAGAAGTCCTTGTACAGATCGATCAGCACGCGGTTGTGCGTGGCCTCGACCACCGCGATGTGGAAGGCCAGGTCGGCCTCCACGAAGGCGTCGACCTCGGCCTCGGCCCACGCCTGCTCACGGCGCAGCAGCGCCGCCTCGATCAACTCGATGTCGCCCTTGGTGCGCCGGACGGCGGCGAGCTTGGCGGCCTCGACCTCCAGCGCCCGCCGCACCTCCAGAATCTCAAGGTGCTCGGCCGCGCGCAGCCGCCGCGCCATGGCTCCGGAGAGCTCGCTGGTCGCGCGGACGTACGTGCCATCGCCCTGCCGGCACTCGAGCAGGCCCGCGTGCGTGAGGGCCCGCACGGCCTCACGCACGGTGTTACGGCCTACGCCGAGTTGCTCCGCCAGCACGGTCTCCGTCGGGATCTTGGCGTGCAGGTGCCAGGAACCCGAGGTGATCTGGTCTTTCAGCTGCTCGATCACCTGGTCGACGAGCGAAGCCCGCTGCGCCGTACGCAGACTCACAGTCAGCCTCCTCCGGGAAACCAATCATCCTACGAGTCAATGATTGGTTGAACTTAACTATTCCGGAGTCTACCCGCCAAATCCTGAGACCGGGCGGGGAGGCCTATCGTGCGAACACCGTGGACGTCACGGCCCCGGCGACGGTCGACATCACACCGACCGATTCCAGTGCCTTGCGATACGCGGTCGTCTGCTGCTGCCGGTTACCGGCTCTTCCCCAAAGGTCCCCCAGCTCACGCCACACCGCGGCGACCTCCCGGCCGTGCGCCTGGCCCACCCCCGGCGCCTGGTCCAGGAGCGCGCCCGCGCGTTCCAGGCTGGCTTCGGCCCCCCCTTCGGACCGTGCCAAAGCGACATCGGCCAGTACCAGATGCACCAGGGCGGCGACGGTCCCCGGCTCGTCCGACAGCAGGCCGAGGGCCTGCTTGGCGAGGAGCTCCGCGCTGCCGGTGTTGCCGGACCTGAGCCGCACGCGAGCCAGGACGGTCAGGCTGCGCGCGTGCTCCGCCGACTCGGCGGGCAGGACGGAGAAGACCTCAGTGGCACGCGAGACCAGCTCGTCCACGTGGTCGGAGTCGCCGACGGTCTTGGCGGCGGAGATCTCGGCCCAGCGCATGGCGATCCTCGCCGCCTGGAGCGCGACCCGCGCCGGCCGCCCGGCGGAGAGAGCGTCGTCGGCGAAGTGCACCGCGAGCGCGGAGTCCTCGCCCTCGGCCGCCGAGACGCTCGCCTGCCACAGCGAGAGGATCTCCGTAGTGCGGTCGTCGGGCACGGGCACGCCTGTGGAGGCGAGCACCTGCTCGACGTACGGAAGGCCGATCTCGGCTTCGGCCAGCGCCGCCGCGAGCTCGACCGCCACCTCGCCGTGGAAGAGTGACAATTCCATCACCTGGGCCAGTGCCTCGGCGCCGAGGTCGCGTGCCCGCATGAGGTCGCCCGCCCTCTGGTAGCACCGGCACAGCGCCACCGTGAGCGGGACGTCGGCCAGGCGCTCGGGGTGTGCGGCGGCCTCACGGCGCAGGCGCTCGTACGCCTCCACCGCGCGACCGATCTTGCCCTGCGCCTCCAGGGCCCGCGCCCGTCCGAGCCGGGCGTGTGCGGCGAGGAGCGCGTTGTCCTCACCCGCGGCCTTGACGATGTCGCCGAAGCGATCGGCGGCGAGGGCCGCGTCACCGTGGTAGAGCTCCAGCTCGGCGTGGCGAAGGCCGAGCTCGGTGTCGATGCGCTGACGCGGCTCGATGCCGTGCAGCAGAAACTCGGTCGTGCAGCCTAGGCGTTCCGCGAGCAGGCGGGCCACCACGGGCGTAGGCGTGCGCTTGCCGGACTCGATGAGAGAGACATAACTGTCGGATAGGTCGGGTCCGGCCAGCTGAGCCTGAGACATTCGCCTGCTCAGGCGCAGTCCGCGGACGCGATCACCGATGGTTCCCTGACTCGGCATGTGATCTCTTAGGGCGGGGATATGGTCAATGGTTCCGCCATGATGGCACGAAGGAGCCGAATCGGGTATACCCACGTCAAGAATCCCGAGGGTGAAGTTGTCTCACGCCTCGGGATTCAGGACGAAAGCGGACTAATCATCGTCGTCAGAGCCGGGAAACAGCATCTGACAGACCTCCAGGTACAAGGTCTCCGGATACGGAATGAAGGGGACCGTCGACAGGGCCTGATCTTGGCCGGCCGACTCCAGGACGAACTCGCCGTAGCCGAGCATGCGGCCCAGCAGTGAGCGCTGGAAGCTCATGTCCGTGACCTTGCCGAGGGGCATCATGTCCACTCGACGGGTTATCAGACCTCTTGTCAATAGCATGCGTTTCGAGGTCACCACGAAGTAGTCGACCGACCACTCCGCCACTTTCCACACGAAGCGGATCAGTAAGAGGAGCCAGGCCCACCAGACGATGACCAACGCCTGTGAGCCCTGGTTCTCTCCGAGCCACTTGCTCAGCAGTCCTGCCAGGACCAGGCCGCCGAAGACCTCGGCGACCGGCCGCAACAGCACGGCCGGGTGGCGCCGCACCATGATGACTTGGTGTTCCTGGGGGAGAAGGTAACGGTTGACCGACGACGGAGCAGAGTCCCCGTGGGTCACCAGCCTCATGTCAGCTTCGTGAAGAATAGCGCCAGCGAATCCGCTGCATTCACCACAGTGTTCATTGCTCCCTGGACCGCGCTGGCCGCGTCAGCCGGTCTGGTGAACAGGTAGAAAGCCACAAACGCGATGGCTGCGTACGTTAGAACCTTCTTGACCTGCACTGCCGCCTCCGTTTAACCACTCACCCACTGCACCCACCGTATACATTACCCAGCGGACGGGCCGGGTAAAGCGCATCCTGACCCCACAGTCTTCAGGGGTCTGGATGTGACCTGCGTCACTCCTGCTCGGCGGCGACCACGGCGAGCACCTGGAGGTGCTTGCGTGCGATTCGCTCCACCAAGCCCGGGTACGCGTAACCAGTGACTTCCATCGCGCCGTGGTGAGCCGCCTCGATGCAGCGGGCCACCGTCGCGGCGGGATGCACCCCGGCGAACTCGACCTTGAGCACGGTCTCGACCTGTGTGTAGGCGTCAATCTCGGGCCGCTGGTCCATAGCTCTCCCAGGTGCGCGTCCACGGCAGGAGATGCCGGGAACACAATGACATCGTCATCACTGTGTGTACCCACTGAAACACAGTATGTAACGAGACGTGTGTCAAGCAGAGGAAGACGAAGGAAAAGGAATCGGACGACTCCGATGACCCAAGGGCGCCTAGGGCCTCGAAAGCCCCAAGAGACCTAGACGACCCCGTACAGACGGTCGCCGGCGTCCCCCAGCCCGGGAACGATGTAGCCGTGCTCGTTCAGCCGCTCGTCCAGAGCGGCCGTCACCACGCGCACCGGGTTGCCGTAGTCGGCGAAGAGGCTCTCGACGTACGCCAGGCCCTCGGGCGCGGCGAGCAGGCAGATGGCCGTCACGTCGTCCGCTCCCCGGTCGAACAGCAGCTGGATCGCCGCGGCGAGGGTGCCGCCGGTCGCCAGCATGGGGTCGAGTACGAAGCACTGGCGGCCGGAAAGGTCCTCCGGCAAGCGCGTCGCGTACGTCTGCGCCTTGAGCGTGCCCTCGTCCCGGATCATGCCGATGAAGCCGACCTCGGCCGTCGGCAGCAGACGGGTCATCCCGTCGAGCATGCCGAGCCCCGCTCGCAGGATCGGCACCACCAGCGGCGCCGGGCGCGTCAGCCGCACGCCCTGGGCCGGGCCGACCGGGGTGGTGACCGTCGCGTCGGTGACCCGCACGTCCCGCGTCGCCTCGTAGGCCAGCAGGGTGACGAGTTCGTCCGCGAGACGACGGAACGTCGGGGAGTCCGTGCGCTCGTCGCGAAGCGTGGTCAGCTTGTGGGCGACGAGCGGGTGGTCGACGACGAGGGTCTTCATGGGTGCCAACGGTATCTCGTGGGGCCCGGTGAACGGTACGAGCGGGTCGGTACCGGCCATCGCACCCGAAGCAGGCCGTGGCCCCCCGTTTTTGATCACAATTTGCCCGACGGCCGTACGGGGGCCCAGGGATTCTGCGAGCATGGCCAACCGTAAGAACCGCGTCGGTGGGGTGAAGATGACAGACGTAGATGCTCTTGACTTCGCCATCGTGGTCTACCGCGAGGACGACCGCTGGGAAGCCGAGATGCTGCCCGTGGGCCTCACGGCCGACCTGCACGGTCTCATCCACGCGCTGCGCCAGCAGCCGAGCATGGGCGCCACGATTGGCCTCGTCGCCGTTGGGGATGACTTCTTCGTGGCATTACGGGTGTTCGGTGAGCGCGTCGACGTCTTCCTGTCCGACATCACGGCGGCATGGGACTGGCCCCTCGCCCAGCAGGTCCTCGAGTTCCTCGACGTCCCGGTGCCCGAGGAGGAGGATCTGGACATGGTCCTTCCCGCGGGAGATCTGTCGATCTTCGCCGATCTCGGGCTCGACGAGATGGAGCTCGGCGCTCTCTCCGGAGACCTCGAACTGCTGCCTGACGAGGTGCTTTCCAGCATCGCCGCGCGGCTCGGGTTCTCCCAGCCGTTTGAACGTGCCGTCGACTCAGCCATTGGCTGACCTCGGGAGCCGCGAACATGCCCTCGAGACCATCCCGCAGCTCACTGTTCGCCGCGGCCTTCGTCCGCCTGCCCGACGGGTGGAGCGGCTCCGAGGTCGATCTCGAGAGCGTCGAGATCGCCGACGACCTGGGTGACGCCGTCCAGGAGGCCCTGGGGCTGAGCGGCGACGAACTCGCCCTCCTCTGCGTCGAGGTGGAGGACGAGTGGTTCGCCCTCGTCCGCTACGAGGACGAGGCCGAGCCCCGCGCGTTCCTCTCCGACGCCCACGCCGCCGCGGGCGACCCCCTCGGGGAGCTCTTCAACGAGCTGGCCGGGGTGGTGGTGCCCGACAAGGACGCCGACGTCGGCGTCCGCCCGGCAGGGGACTTCGAACTGCTCCGCGACCTCGGGGTCAGCGCCGAGGAGCTGCTGGAGCTCAGCATGGAGGAAGGCGTGCTGCCCGCCGACACCCTGTCGGTGATCGCCGAGAAGCTCTCCTTCGCCGACGAGTTCGACCGCCTCCGCTAGCCCGGCGTCTCGTCACAACCGCCGGATCCCCTCCTTTCGCTCGCTCCGGCGCTTCACACGGCGCCAGGGGTCGGCGGGGGAGGCACGGCGAATCCGGGCCGCCGCCATACGGCGGGGCGCCCGGCGTACCTCCGTGGGCAGCCAACTGGTGCGGCGTTTCGACGCGGGGCGTGGTGGCGGCGGAGAATCACTTCTGTGAGCGTGCCATCCTTCGAGAAGCCCATGCGGCTCGCGCTGGCCGAGGCCGTCGAGGCGGGGCGGCGGGGCGAGGTGCCCGTCGGGGCCGTCGTCCTCGGGTCCGGGGGCGAGGTGCTGGCCGCCGCCGGCAACGACCGCGAGGCCGGCGCGGATCCCACGGCACACGCCGAGATCCTCGCGCTGCGCGCGGCGGCCCGGGCGCGCGGCGAGTGGCGCCTGTCCGGCTGCACTCTGGTCGTCACCCTGGAGCCGTGCACGATGTGCGCCGGGGCCGCGGTGCTCGCCCGGGTGGACCGCGTCGTCTACGGCGCCGTGGACGAGAAGGCGGGCGCGGCCGGTTCTCTCTGGGACGTCGTCCGCGACCGCCGGCTGAACCACCGCCCGGAGGTGATGCTCGGCGTGCTCGCCGACGAGTGCGCGTCCGTCCTCACGGACTTCTTCGCCGGCCGCCGTCGCTGAACACCCCTGGCCCCTGGCCACCGACGCGCGAGCAGTGTCCCGGATCCGGTAAGCTGCTCGGCGGTGGAGTCGCCTAGTGGCCGAGGGCGCACGCCTCGAAAGCGTGTGATGGGGCAACCCATCCGTGGGTTCAAATCCCACCTCCACCGCCACTAAATAGGGCCTCTGAGCTGCTAGAACTTGCTCGGAGGCCTTTCGTGTTCAAGATCATGACAGCACATTTACAGACATGATCTTTAACGCGGGTCCCTGTGGCGGTGGTGCCTACCCCTGATCAAAAGGGGTGCCAGACATGGCAGCATGGATCCGAAAGAGGATCAGTAACCGCACCGGCCGTACCACCTTCCGCGTCTGCTGGCGCGAGGGCGGAACACGCGACGGGCGCGAAGACGGCGAGACCTGCGACAGCGTCACCGTCGCCAGGAAGTTCAAGGCCAAGGTCGAGGCCGCGGGAGACCGGCGCCCCGAGGGCTACCCCCCGGGCTGCCGCGGGCTGATGCTCCAACCGGCCGAACCCGTCGAGCCGGCCGACACCGCGGCGGCGGTCACCCTGACCGCCGTCGTCTACGCCTACCTCGCCTGGCTCAGCAAGACCGGCAAGGCCAATTCCCGTCAGGTCGCCGGGTACCGGCGCCTGTACGACGCCCACGTCCGCGGCGCGATCGTCACCCTGGAGGACAAGACCCGCCTGGGCCCCCTCGGCGGGCTGTCCGTCACCGAGGTCGTCACCGAGGTCATCCAGGCGTGGGTGTTCTGGATGAGCGGGCGCACCTACCTGCGCAAGGGCGAGCGGATCCCCTACTCGCCCAAGACGATCTCCAACGTCCACGGCGGCGTCATCTCGCCCGCGCGGTCGTGGGCGGCCCGCCAGAAGACCATCCCGATCGAGGTCAACCCCTGCGTCGGGGTGATCCTGCCCGAGCGGCCGGGGCGGACGGTGACCCTGGAGCAGGTGCCCACAGGCCTGGAGATCGCCGACTGGATCGCCATCGCCTACCAGGTGTCCCAGCTCGCCGGCGACATCGTCACCCTGGCGATGGGCACCGGGCTGCGCTGGGGCGAGATGATCGCGCTGCGGCCGGTCGACATCGACCTGAGGCGCAAGCTGCTCACCGTCGCCCAGGTCGTCAAGGAAGACGAGCACCGGCGCAACTACCTCGCGCCGTACGCCAAGAGCGACGCCGGGCTGCGCACGATCCGGATCCCCGACAGCGTCGTGCTGATGCTCAAGCGCCGGATGAAGGACGCGCCGGCCAAGGGCCTGATCTTCACCGGCGCCCGCGGCGGGATCCTGAACTCCTCCGGCTGGCACCAGACCCACTGGTCCAAGGTCGTGGAGAAGGCACGCGAACGCCAGATCGAGACGGCCGCGACCCCGCACAAGTTCCGCCACGCGCACGCGCTGAGCCTCCTGGCGGAGAACGTCTCGCTGGACACCGTGTCCAAGCGGCTCGGCCACGAGTCGATCGTGATCACCGCCGACGTGTACGGCCACCTGTCGCCCGAGGCCGACCGCCAGGCCGCCGACGTCATCGACACCGTGATGGCCGCCCCCCGCGACCCTGACCCGGCGCCCGCGACCCCGGCCCTCGGGCTGGCCGTGCCCGCGGACGTCCTGGCGCTGGCCGAGGTCTACAGCAGGCTGTCGCCCGAGGCCGCCCGGCACGCGGCCGAGGTCATCGGCGCCCTGATGGCCACAGGCCCGGAGATCGTGCAGCGTCCATGGCTCGGCCGCGGCGAGCAGGACGGGGTCGGTGATGTCGGGGTGGGCCAGCGGCCGGGTGAGGTCGGTGAACAGTTCCTCGGCCCGCCGGTAGGACAGGCGGGCCCGCCCGGTGACGGGGTCGAGGTCTGCGGCGGCCAGGGCGACGCGGGCTTTGCGTTCGGTGAGGAACACCGGCCCCTTCTTGCGCCCGTTCAGCAGCTTGGGCAACAGGCGGGCTGTGCCGGTCTGCCAGACGATGACATCCACCGCCGAGCCCTTGCGGGTGACCTTGGCGCGCCGGTTCTTCAGATCCAGGTCCTGGGACGTCCAGGGCGAGGACTTCGCTGGAGCGGGCGGCGGATTCGTACAGCATCCGCCACAGTGTCTTCTCCCGGATCGGCACCTCCATGTCGAACAGCGCCTCGATCTCGGAGATCGACATTGCCCGGGTCCGGTCGGGGGCGCGGCCGCGTCGCCGGAGCAGGCGGGTCGGGTCGGCCGACAGCCATCCGGCCTGGTCCTGCCAGAAGGCGACCGCCGAGCGGAGCGCGTCCAGGTGCCGGTTGAACGTCGCGGCCGCCCTGTCGTTCCACTGATCGCCGAACCAGGTGGTGAGGCGGTCGACGTTGGCCTCGCGGTCGAACTCGGCGACGGCGAACGGCGACGGCTTGCCGGTCGCGGGGTCGGCGGGTGCGAATTCGGCGGCCAGGGCCCGGAGGGTGGAGCGGTAGGCGCGGCGCGTCTGGTGCTGTTCGGGACCGGCGAGGGTGGCGAGGTAGGCGGCGACCGCGGCGAGCAAGGTGGGTGATCCGCTGCGGTCGAGGCGAGCCAGTTCGCCCATGATCCGCCCCCTCAGTTCTATCGCAGATAAGCAGTGCGAACCGACCCCGGATCGGGGTGGTGTTTCGCCTGCTCGCGTTGGCCGATATCGCAGATAATTAATTATTACACGCGATAAATCGAACCACGACCGGGTGACCTTCTCTTCTCCGGTACTCCGCGCTACCTGCGGTAGCCACTTTTTTGTGGGTACTTGTCGGCGGGCCGGGAGCGGCCTGAAGCTTGGTCGTGGGCGGTTGCGGAGGGCCGTCAGATCCAGATGAGACGGGGAGGTTCGCGGTGTATCAGGAGACCGATTGGGCCTCGGCCAGCGTCTCCAGACGGCGGTGGCCCCAGTCGGAAAGAGGCGCCAGCGCTTCTGAGAGTTCGTGGCCGAACGCGGTCAGGGAGTACACGGTCTTCAGTGGCCGAACATCGTGCACCTCCCGGTGGACCAGTCCGTCGACCTCCATCTCCCGGAGCGTCTGAGTCAGCACCTTCTCGGTGAGGCCCGGCAGTCGCCGACGCAGCTCGCCGGGGCGGCGCGGACCGGATTCCAGGAGCCAGAGCAAAATTGTCTTCCATTTGCCGTCGATCACGGCGATCGCGGCGGTCACTCCGCAGACATTCGGGTCCTGGGCACGGCTGCGCGTCATCTTCATCCCATTCATCACCGTTTGCTATTTCTTATTGAGGAGTTGAGGCATGACCTCGCACACCGAACAGTCTGCCGTCACCGTGCTCGGCCTGGGGCCGATGGGCCGGGCCCTGACCGGCGCCTTCCTGGATGCTGGCATGCGGACCACGGTCTGGAACCGGACGCCGGGCAAGGATCGTGAGTTGGTCGAGCGGGGCGCGGTCGGTGCCCGATCGCCCGAAGCGGCGGTCGCCGCAAGCAGGTTGACTGTGGTCTGCGTGGTGAACTACGACGCGGTGGACGCCATTGTCCGGCGCGGTGCGGTCACCGACGCGCTCAAGGGGCGCACGGTCGTGAATTTGACCGCCGACACCCCCGACCGGGCCCGGGACACCGAGGCCTGGGCGGCCGAGCAAGGCATCGGGTACCTGGACGGTGCGATCATGACGCCGACCACGACCATCGGAACACCGGCCGCGGTGTTCCTCCACAGCGGCCCCGAAGAGCTTTACCGCCAGCACCGGCTGGCGCTGGACGCGCTGGGTGGCACCCACACCCACCTCGGTGAGGAAATCGGGCGGGCGGCCGCTTACGACATCGCCTTGCTCGACATCTTCTGGACCGCGATGGCGGGCTATGCGCACGCACTGGCCGTGGCGAGGGCTGAGGGGGTCAGCGCGCGGGAGCTGGCACCGTTCGCCAAGGGCATCGGCGCGATTCTCCCACCGATCTTCGAGCAGTCCGCGGAGGAAGTGGACAGCGGCAGCTTCTCCGGCGAGGGCAACCCGATCACCTCGGCGGTATCGTCCATGGCCCACATAGTCCACACCTCCGAGGCCCATGGCATCGATGCGGGCGTGATGCGTGCGGCCGAAGGCCTGGCGCGCCGCGCCATCGGACGGGGTCACGGCACAGACGGGTTCCTCCGGATCACCGAGATCCTGAACCCTCGGTGAGGAGGTCTTCCTGCAGCTCAGAAGGATCACAGAAAGATCGAACGCGGCGCACGGGGCGTTGGGGAGAACGTCCTTGAAGCCATAGCCGGAGCCTTGCGGATCGACCCCTCGGTACTCCTGGAAGACCGCGAGCGGGCGCGATCTCAGCTCCAGCAGGCCATCCCCGCCCTCTCGGCCGCTATCGCCACCTACGACATCCCCGACGACGGTCCCGTCCGTCCCATGCAGGAACTTCGTGCCATGGTCGACGATGCTGTCGGCTGGCGCCTTGCGGCCCAATACGTGCAGATCATTCGTCATCTGCCAGACCTGCTCGCCGAGCTGTTCCGGGCCTTCCATTCCGCTCCGCCCGGAAACCGACAGGAGATGGCCCGACTTGTTGTCTCGGCCTGCCGATCGGCCGACGCCGTCGCGTACAAGATCGGTTCCTATGACCTCTCAGCACGCCTGGTGGACCTCATCCGCTGGGCCGCACCCCACGCTCAAGACGAGGTCCTGGACGCGACCGTCGCCTACGTCCGAACGGAGACCTTCTTCGCCGCCCAGGCCCATGCCGCCGGCCTACGCGCCCTTGAACGAGCCATCGATGTCGCACCCCGAACTGACCAGGTGGAGGCGTTGGCAAGCCGCGGCGCACTCCACATGCGGGCTGCCGTCATCGCAGGTCGGGCGTTGAACGCGACCGCCTCAGAAACGCACCTCGCCGAAGCCCGAAGGCTAGGCGATCAGATCCTCGAAGGCGTATACGACGGCACAGCGTTCGGACCTTCGTCGGTACGAATCCACGAGGTCTCCGTCGCCGTCAGCCTCGGCAGCGACCACGTGACCCGAGCACTGGACGTCGCTCGCAAATGGGCACCGCCGCACGATCTCCCTGCCGAGCGCCGTTCCGGGTTCTACATCGAACTCGGGCGCGCCCAACTGTGGGCTGGCCTTCCCGATGACGCCTTCGAATCCCTCAAGGTCGCCCGAAAGATTGCCCCTCAGCACACACGCGATCATCGGTGGGTTCGGGAAGACGCAGCTACGCTGCGCAGGCTGAAGCGAGCCGATGCCGAGTCCTTGACCAACTTCGCGGAATGGTGCAACGCAACCTGATGCGGTAACCCAGCTAACCCACGTTGGGTCACTTGTTCTGCGGGCGGTGACACACCATCTGACTGTCCAAGAGGCACAAGCAGATGGGAAAGGCATGGCAGGGGTAACGCCGCCGTCGGCGCCGATACCGGCAGGAGATCATCTCAGCATCGCCCGCCTGCACGGCCTGGCCTGCCTCCGCTGCGGTGCTGTCACGCAGCGCCTGCACTCCGCTGGTCATGTGCAAGTGCACGGCCGACTGTGGCCGGTGTTCTCCTGCACCGGATGCCGACGCTTCGGCGATGAGGGCTGAACTCCCCACCTTGAGCCAACCACCTGCGGCGTTTCGCCGAGCTACGGGACGCGGTGACCCGTGCGTCGTGCCCGGCACGGCCGCCGGTCGACGTCATGGCCGAGCTCGAACGCGAGCACCCCGACCTGCCGTCGCTGACCTGGTACCTGGAAGGTCCAGGGGTACGCGCGGTGCCGGTCCCGCAGGACCTCGCCCGGCAGGTCCAGATCATCGAGCAGTGGGCCGACACCCTGAGCATCCCGGTCGAGCTGTGCAACGGTCGCGCGTGGTTCGCCCTCACCCGGGACGGCGTGCTGGTGCGCATCTCGACCTCGGTGTAGGGCGGCCTACCTCGGGTGGCTGAGCGCCGGGCGGCCGGGCCGGGATCGATTTCGGATGGTCGTGACGCCGGACGGGCGGCGCGTCGAGCTCGACCGGGAGAGGGGCTCCCGGTAGCCTCCCGCCCCGTCGCCCTCCGGGTAGCGGGGCGTCGCCATTTCTGGCCCGCTCGGCTCCTTGATGCTCCGCCGAGGTCGCGCGGTACGGGCCGATCCTACGAAGCGCCCCCGGCACGACGACGGCGCCCCGCCCTCCCAGGAGGGGATGCGGGGCGCCGTTTGCGATCTACAGCCCTACTCCACGTCCATCTCGGCGAGCCCCTCAGACAGGCCCGGCAGGTGGATCGTGGTCACCAGTTGCAGTAGCCGTCCGCCACCAGCGATACGTACCGGCTGTCGGCGGTCACCCAGCCCGCGGCCGCGATCGGGTTGACGATCTGGGCGCTGTACCGGCCGTTGGCCACGCCGAAGCTCTTGAACACCGAGCCGTTGGACAGGCTGTACGGAGGGCTGGTCGCGGTCCCGGTGGAGGAGGCGAACCATCGCACGTCCTGCGCCGTGACGACCCTGCAGTTCCAGTTGGCGGCACTGGCCGGCGGGGCGGTGGCTAACAGCCCGCCCACCAGCGTTGTTCCCAGGAGTAACAGCCCGGCCTTCCGGCGTGTGGATGCGGTCCGCATGGCGACCCTCTCTTCTTGTTCTTTCTGTCCCGGACTTCACCGCCATCCGACCGGGGTGTGCGCCCCGCCGACGGCGTAGACGCCCTTTCCCCGATCAAGGCCGGATATCACGGACGTGTCCAGATATGGACAGCCCTGCGCCTGCGGGGCGGAGCGGGGTCCCTCCGTAGTGCCGCCAGGCGTTTGGCCGTCCGTTGACCTGGGGTTTCCTACCCTCTCGCCCGTGGGAACGCGTTGGGTCGGTACGGGCGGCATCGAGGTGGAGCACATCGTGCTGCCCGTGCGTCGCCTCTCTCAAGATCATCGGTGCTGCAAATTGGCAGCACATTTCGTCTACCCTCGTGCTGTCCTGTCTCCCTACGTCTACCCTCGTTCGCCCCTGAGCTGCTACGGTGCGAATCACAGCAGCTTGCAGCGGTAGGGATGGCGGGTTCAAATCCCACCTCCACCGCCAGGCCGTCCAGGCAGCACACAGAAGCCCGTTCCATCGCGGAACGGGCTTTCCTGTTGCCGGGCCTCGTGCCGGACATCTCCGGTACGGGGGGCACCTGCCTCGCACCCGCCCTAATGTCCGCTAGTGGCTATATGTCATAGAAAGGCTGGGCGTACTCGAATTTGCCCCGTATTTCCGGTGTGTACGTGGTCAGCGTGCGCGTCTGGAAGTGGGAGGCCCATTCCGGGACCGGTGGGGTGATCCCGTACTCCGCGGCCGGGCGGAAGCCGAACCGCGGGTAGTAGTCCGTGTGGCCCAGCAGGACGACGAGCGGCTCTCCGAGGGCGTCCGCGGCGCCGAGCACGGCGTGCATGAGGGCGTGGCCGACGCCCTGGCGCTGGAACGCGGGCACCACCCCGAGCGGGCCCAGACCCAGCGCGGGGATGGCGCCCACGGCCGCGCGGGTGCACACCACGTGGCCGGCGATCGTGCCGTCGGGGGCCGTGGCCACCAGCGACAGCTCCGGTATCCAGGCGTCGCACGCCCGCAGCGCGTCTACCAGGCCCGCCTCCACGGCGACCTGGCCGGACGTGGCCCCGGAGGCGAACGCGGCGGCGTGCACCTCTCGGATGCGGGGGATGTCGGCGGGGAGCTCGCGGCGTATCAGCATCCGCTCAGGCTTTCCGGACCGGCGGCACCCGTCAACCGATTAACGCCTCCCCGGCGGCACGTCCGGTACGGCCCAGAACCGCTCGGAACGCTCGAACCAAGGCTTTGCCTCTTATGGGCAGGTCGCAGAATTTCGCCCAGTTAGCGTGAGGTTCGTAGTTTTCGGGGCGTTTTGGGCTATCCCAAGTAAGCCAATTCGACGCTCCGTCCGCCCGGCGATCGCTCGGGTTCTTCAGACCGTCTCGACAACGGAGTGATCTTCTTATGCTCAGACAAGCACTTGCCGCCGGTTTCCTGGTGGCCTCCGCGCTCGTCGTCCCGAGCGCGCTCGCGGTGCACTCCGCCGCCGCGGCCACCGCTCCCACGTCCGTGGTCGCGGCTCCGAGCGCGGACCCGCTGACGACCTGCAAGGGCAAGCGTTGCTCTTCCAAGCGCGGCCATCACAAGAAGAAGCGTGCCTCCGGGCACCACACGAAGAAGCACGCCAAGCACAAGAAGCACGCCATGAGCCACCACAAGAAGAAGCACCACGCCAAGCGCCAGACCAGGCGGCACTAGCCGTCGGCGCGCCGGCCCGTCCGCGAGAGGTGAGCCGTCTCGTGGCCGCCTCTCCGTCGCCCCGGGAGGGACCTTCCTCGCGGGGCGACCTTTGTGGCTCCGGGCCCCGGCGGCGGCGCGTCCCGGCGGCGGCGCGGCTAACGGCCTGGGGCGCCTCCGCCGTCCTCCGCGCGGCCGCACAGGGACCGCTCGTTGATCATCAGGTCGTTGACCAGGCACAGCGCCGCGGCCAGGGCACCGCCCACCAGCCCGCCCGCCACCTCGCCGTACTCGACCCGGAACGGCCCGCCGTCGCCCGGGACGTGGCCCGCCCCGGGCACCCCCACGAGGGCGGCCATGGCGTGCGCCTTGGCGCGAGGCACCGCCAGCGTGATCGACCCGCGGTCCACAGGGTCGAGCCGTACGCCCTCACCGCCGAAGAGCAGCCCGTGCAGCACGTCCCCGGCCTCCCGCAGGAGCGCTTCGGCCTTCGGGGAGCGGTGGGCGGGCGAGATCAGCGCTCCGCCCCTCGGCGGAGCATCGAGAAGGTAGCCCTCCGCCTCCAGCACCTCGCGGCGCAGCGCCCGGTACCGCGCGGTGTAGCCGGGCAGGGACGCCGGGTCGAGGCCGAGGCGCCGGATCCGCGCCGCGCGCCCGCCTTCGTCGCCCACACCGGCCACCCAGTCGTCGCACGTCCGCGCGTCCGCGCGGCCCGCCTCCGCGTGCGGATCGTCCTGTACCCGGACGGGCCCCGGGACGTCCTCACCGATGGGGACACGCGGCGCGTACGCGCCCTCGCCCGCCTCGGGGCCCCGCGGCACCTGCCGGGGGATCGCGTAGGACACCTCGCCGGATGGCAGGACCAGCGCCATCAACTGGTCGACCAGCCACTCGGTGGACTGCTCCCCCAGGCGGCGCCGCACCCGTTCGCGCAGCTCGGCGGCGAGCTCCTCCCGGAGCTGCGCCACGATCTGTGTGACATCTCGCATTCGATAACCGCCCGACGCGTGCGTTCCCGCGGCCTGTAGCCGTGTCGCCCCTGCGACGGTCCGCAGCTTAGGAACACCGCGGGCGGCGGGCGGCGCGTACGGGAAGTGTTTTACCTAAGACCTCGGCGGCTCGGCCTCCTGGACGGCCTCGGGGCCGCCCGGGGTCTCGGAGGCGTCGACGTCGAGCACGCGGGCGTGCAGGACCGACCGCTGGTGGAGCGCCGCCCGCAACGCCCGGTGCAGGCCGTCTTCGAGGTAGTACTCGCCCTGCCACTGCACGACGTGGGGAAAAAGGTCGCCGTAGAACGTGGAGTCCTTGGCGAGCAGGGAGTGCAGGTCCAGCACCGCCTTGGTGGTGATCAAGGAATCGAGCCTGACCTGCCGGGGCGGGATGCGCGCCCACTCGCGATGGGAAAGGCCGTGCTCGGGGTACGGACGTCTGTCACCGACTGACTTGAAGATCACCCTATTGAGTTTAAGAGAGTTTTCATGCGCCGCCTGCTTCAGTGTCCTGGTGCTGATGTGCGGAAGCGCTTAGATGCCGCCGGAGAAGGTGTCGCACCGACCCGGTTCACCGGACTTGTAGCCGGTGCTGAACCACTTGGTGCGCTGGGCCGCCGTCCCGTGGGTGAAGGCTTCGGGATCCACCCGGCCCTGGGCCTTCTCCTGGATCCTGTCGTCCCCGACGGCCGCCGCGGCGTCGAGCGCCTCCTTGATGTCGGTGTCGGTGAAGGGCTTCTCGTAGAAGCCGGTGTCCACGGCGTTCTTCGCCCAGACGCCCGCGTAGCAGTCCGCCTGGAGCTCCAGCCGCACGGACGCGCTCTCGGGGCCCTGGCTGTCGCCGCGGACCTGTTCCATGGTGCCCAGCAGGTCCTGCACGTGGTGGCCGTACTCGTGGGCGATCACGTACGCCTGCGCGAACGGGCCGCCGCTGGCGCCGAACTTGCTCTGCAGCTCGTCGAAGAACGTCAGGTCCAGGTAGACGTGCTTGTCGCTCGGGCAGTAGAACGGCCCGACCTGCGAGGTCGCCTGCCCGCAGCCCGTGTCCACGGCCTGGGAGAACAGCACGGTGCGGGCCCCGGTGTAGGCGCCCTTGCCCGACTGGTCGAAGGCGCCCTTCCAGTACGCCTGGATGCTGTTGACCACGCCGACGACTCGGCAGTCCTCCGACTGGTCGGCGTCCGAGCCCTTCTTGCACTGGCCGGAGAGATCGGAGGACGGCTGTGCGGCCGTGTCCCCGCCGCCGCCCCCTCCGGTGACGTCACCCGGATTGATCCCGAATATGAGTGCGACGATCAGGGCGATGACGCCCGCCGCGCCCCCGCCGATGGCGAGCCCGCCACCGCGGAATCCACCGCCGCCTCCACGGTTCTCGACCTGGGAGGCATCTAGGTCGACATCGTCCCGGAAGTCCATCGGCTGCTTCTCTTTTCTTCTGTTTTCAGGGGTCTTATCCGACCCTGCTAGTTCCCCTGAGTAAAACGATCATGCATGACGGGGGTGAATGGCCAGATGGAGCCACCTCTCCGTTGAATGCGCACGGCCAGAAACGTCCCCACGGAGGCCTATTCACGGGGGCGTTCGTTCAAGGCCGGCACCGCCGCGTGCCAACGCTCGGCCGGGATCGGCCCAACCGGGGCGCGGTATCCGAGAGCGCCGCTGAAGTGCTGATTACTGTGGCGCACAGCCTGATCACCGGTGGTGGACGGAGGTGACCGTGAGCACGCCCAGCGACGTGCCACCGCCCGCGTACTTCTACCGGAGCGTGCCGGTCATGCCGACGGGCGCGTGGCTGCGCGCCAAGCTCGTCACCCAGGGCCCGTACGCGGCCGGCCTCGTCGTCGCCCTCGCCGCCGGCTTCGGGCTGGCCCTAGGCCTCGGCTCCTCGTGCCCGCCGGCCGCGCCGCCTCACCCGCACTCGGCCAGGGACGGCGGCCCGTCACCGCCCTCGTTGCTGCGCCGCCACTCCATTCCGGTGTTCCTCCAGGCGCCCGCCCACCTGACGCCGTCCGAACCGGAACCCCGGCACGCCCGCAAGGCCCACTCCGCGAAGCACCGAAAAGCTCACAAGCGCACAAACCACTCGCACTCCTGACGTCGTACCGTGGAAGGGCCGGTCGGGAACGGAAGGCGGGGAGTTGTCGGGCGCGGAGGATCACGAGGCGGTCGTGCGCGCGGCGCGGGCGGGGGACGAACAGGCCTTCGCGGCGCTCGTCGAGCGTCATCGCGGCGAGCTGCTGGTCCACTGCTACCGGATGCTCGGCTCCCTGGAGGAGTCCGAGGATCTGGTCCAGGAGACGTTCCTGCGCGCCTGGAAGAACCTCGGCGCGTTCGAGGGACGATCGACCGTCCGGGCCTGGCTGTACCGTATCGCGACCAACGCCTGCCTCGACGCCCTCGACGGCCGGGCACGGCGCGTGCTGCCGCACCACGTCACGGCGCCCTCGGACCTCAGCGCCGGTCGGCCGCCCCGTACCGACATCGCCTGGCTGCAACCGTTCCCGGACCTCCGGGAGCCCGCCGCGCCCAGCGAGGCGCGGCCCGACATGGCGGTGGTCGCCCGCGAGACGATCGAGCTGGCGTTCCTGGCCGCGATCCAGCATCTGCCGCCCCGCCAGCGCGCCGTGCTGATCATGCGCGACGTGCTCGGCTGGCCCGCCCGGCAGACCGCGGACCTGCTGGAGGGCAGCCTGGCCTCGGTCAACAGCGCGCTCCAGCGGGCCCGCGCCACGCTCAGGGAGCACCTGCCCGCGCGCCGGGACGACTGGGCGCCGTCCACGCGGCCCACCGAGCAGGAGCGGGCGGTGCTGCGGCGCTACATGGACGCGGTCGAGCGCGCCGACCTCGCCGCGATGGCCGGCCTGCTGGCCGAGGACGCCCGCGCGACGATGCCGCCGTACCCGATGTGGTTCCAGGGGCGCGAGGCCGTCATCGCCTCCCTGGCGGCGAGCTGGGACCCCGGCGCGCCGGGGTACGTGGGCCGGTTCCGCATGCTGCCCACCTCGGCGAACCGGCAGCCGGCGGCGGGGGCCTACGTGCGCGGTCCCGGCGAGGACGAGTACCGGGCGTTCGCCATCGGAGTGCTGCGCGTCGAGGGCGGTCGCGTCGCGGAGATCACGGCCTTCCACGACCCCGCCCTGTTCGCCGCCTTCGACCTGCCCGCCGCGCTCGCCCCCTGACCGGCCCGCGCCGGACCCGGCGCCAGGCCGCCGCTTACTTTTCGCGCGGCCCGCCGTCTCAACTGGGGTCAACCGAATACCGACCCTCGACGGAGGTTGGATCATGGCCAAGATGCTGTACTCGGCCACAATGTCCCTGGACGGCTTCATCGCCGGAGCCGGCGGCGACATGTCCTGGCTCACCGAACACCTCGGGCCCAACCCGCTGGTGGACGAGCTCATCGGCGACATCGGCGCCCTGCTCGTCGGCAACCGCACCTTCCGCGGCGACGACCCGCACAAGGGGAGGCCCGGAGAGGGCAAGCCGTTCGGCGGGGGATGGGACGGGCCGCAGTTCGTCCTCACCCACCACGCGCCGGACACGCCGATCCCGGGCGTCACGTTCGTCGGCGACGTCCATACCGCCGTCAAGGCGGCCAAGGACGCCGCGGGCGACAAGTACGTCAACGTCCTCGGCGCCGAAACCGCCCGCCAGTGCCTGGAGGCCGGCCTGCTCGACGAGATCCTCGTGCTGATCGCGCCCGTGCTGCTCGGCGACGGCGTCCGCCTCTTCGACCACCCGGGGGGCACGAAGGTCAAACTCGAACGCCTCAGCCTCAGCGGCGTCCCGACGGCGACGAACCTCTGGTTCCGCGTCGTCGGCTGAGCCCGCCGCGCGCACCCCACGGCCGGAGAGCAGGCCGGCGACATTGCCGCGATCCTGCGCTGAGCCATGCCTTTTCGTGACGGCCGCCAACATTCGCGCCGTCCGGGTGGTCGAAGAGGGATGAGTACGGCGGCGAGAGGAGCCGCCGACGACCACAGGGGGCGCGGATGACGAAGAGCCGGATCATGATCAGTGCGGGGGCCGCCATGGCGGTCGCGGTGTACGGGCTCGGCGCCGGCACCGCGAACGCCGCGGCGGGCATCCCCAAGGGGTTCCTGATCTACGAGCGCGGTGACCGCCCCGAGCCGGTGGTCGCCCCGGACGGCCCGCCGAGGTGGCACGTCACGAACCAGGCCCGCGGCATCCTCTGGGTGAACCCGTGCCAGGACGCCCGGCTGGGGACGAAGGACCGGGTCTCGGTACGGCGAACCTGGCTGGAGGCGCCGGCCGCGGCCCAGATCGAGGAGGTCACCCGCTACCGGACCGTCAGGGCGGCCAAGAAGGCGATGAAGGACCTGCGGTCCGCGCTGCGGCGTTGCGCCCGCCTGGCCGACAGCGCCGGGGACGGCCGTGACGCGGTGTGGACGGGCACTCCTGCTCGGATCGGGGCCGAGGCGCTGCACGTGGCCATGCAGTACTACCAGGGGACGAAGCCGACGATCCACGGGCAGCGCGCCGTGGTCGCCCGCAAGGGCGGCGTCGTCTTTCTCTACGCCCACACCGACGAGGCGTCCGGCGCGCCCCGCCCTGCCGACTTCCGCCGGCACGCGGCCGACGCGGCGCGGATGGCCCGGCTCGTCTGCACCCTCGACGACGTCTGCCCCTGACCCCGCCGCCCGCCGGTCACGAACTCGGCCCCTCCCGGTCCGAACCCACGGGCTGGACTGAGACCGAGTGCGAACGCACGAAGGGCCCCGGCTGGATCGGTCCGGGGCCCTTCGTGTTCTTGCTGCTCAACCAAGCGCGGAGGATAGGAGATTCGAACTCCTGAGGGGTTGCCCCCAACACGCTTTCCAAGCGTGCGCCCTAGGCCAACTAGGCGAATCCTCCGCCGAGAAGCTTACCGGACTTCGCGGGGCGCGCGGACCACGGTGGGAGCCACGAATCGGTCTCGGTATGCCGGGCGCGGGACGTCTCGCGGGCCGGGCGGGGGAGTCTTGGCGGGCTGAGGGGGAGTCTCGGTGGGTTGAGCGGGGTCACTCGACGGCAGGGCGGGGGAATCGGTCTCCGTGATCTCGTCTTGGGGCCACGAGCACTGCCGGGCACGGTTAGACTGTGACAGGACCCCTCGCGCGGCGTCATCCTGTGAACCTCCCCAGGGCCGGAAGGCAGCAAGGATAAGCGGGCTCTGGCGGGTGTGCGAGGGGTCTCTTCGCTGGGGACCGGGGTGATGTCGTCACGTGAGCGAGCCGATGGCCCGCGTGAGGCGTCCCGGGGTCTCCACTTCGCACTCCGACCCCCTAGGCGAGGAGACGGCATGAGTCTCGCCCTCTACCGCAAATACCGGCCTGGGACGTTCGCCGAGGTCAAGGGTCAGGAACACGTCACTGAGCCGCTGAGGCAGGCGCTGCGCACGGGGCGCATCAACCATGCCTACCTGTTCAGTGGGCCACGGGGGTGCGGCAAGACCTCCAGCGCGCGCATCCTCGCCCGCTCGCTGAACTGCGAGAAGGGGCCGACGCCCGACCCGTGCGGCGTCTGTGAGTCCTGCGTGGCGCTCGGGCCCGCCGGGCCTGGCCACCTCGACGTCATCGAGATCGACGCCGCGTCCCACGGTGGCGTGGACGACGCCCGTGACCTGCGCGAGCGGGCGTTCTTCGCGCCGGTGTCCGCGCGGTTCAAGATCTACATCATCGACGAGGCGCACATGGTGACCCGCGAGGGTTTCAACGCGCTGCTCAAGCTCGTCGAGGAGCCTCCGCCGCACCTGAAGTTCGTCTTCGCGACCACCGAGCCCGAAAAGGTCATCGGCACCATCAAGTCGCGAACCCACCACTACCCGTTCCGGCTCATGCCGCCGGCGACGCTGCGGCAGCTCATGGAGGAGATCCTCGAGTCGGAGTCGGTGCCGTACGAGCCCGCCGCGCTGCCGCTGGTGGTGCGCGCCGGCGCCGGCTCGGCCCGTGACTCGCTGTCGATCCTCGACCAGCTGCTGGCGGGCGCCGACGACGCCGGCATCACCTATGCCCGCGCCGTCTCGCTCCTCGGGTACACCGACTCCGATCTTCTGGACGAGATCGTCGCGGCCTTCGCCCGGCGTGACGGCGCCGCGGTGTTCTCGGCGGTCAACCGCGTGATCGAGGGGGGCCACGATCCTCGCCGGTTCGCGACGGACCTGCTCGAACGGTTCCGTGACCTGGTCGTGCTCGCCAACGTTCCCGAGGCGGGGGCCAGCGGCCTGCTCGACCGCCCGGCCGACGAGCTGGAGCGGCTGGCCGGGCAGGCGGCCTCGATGGGCCCGGCCGAGCTGACCCGCGCCGCCGAGGTGTTCAACGCCGGGCTGACCGAGATGCGCGGCGCGACGTCTCCCCGGCTCCTGCTCGAGCTCATGTGCGCCCGCGTGCTGCTGCCCGCCGCCGAGCAGGGCGAGGCCGCGATGCTGGCCCGCCTGGAGCGCCTGGAGCGCGGCGGGGTGGTGGCCGCCGTGCCTTCGTCCGCTCCCGGCCTCGTACCTTCGGGGCCGCGCCTCGTGCCCACCGCGGAGCCCTCGCAGCCACCGAGGGCCGAGGCCGCGGCGCAGGCGCCCGCCTCGCGGCCCGAGTCCGTCCAGCAGCCCGCGCAGGCCGAGAGCCGACCGGCCGCCGCCCGTCCCGCCGACGACTGGCCCGCCCCGTCCAGGCCGGGCGCGCCGCAGCGCGGGCCCGAGCCCGCCTCTCCCCCGCCGGCGCAGGTCGCTGCTCCGGGAGGCGCCTTCCAGCAGGCCTGGCCGCAGGTCCTGGACGTGCTCAAGCGGCGCTCGCTCGCCGTCTGGGCGAACGTCAGCACGAACTCGCAGCTCGTCGGGGTCGAGGGCAACATCGTCACGCTCGGCTTCCACCAGGTCGGCGCGATGCGCAACTTCGTCGGCGGCACCAAGGACACCGTGGTGGCGGCGGCCATCGCCGAGGTCCTGGGCGGCACCTGGAAGGTCGAGGCCGTCGTCGGCAACTCCCCCCCGGCCGCGGCGCCGCCCGCGCGCCAGGCTCCGGCCGCGCGTCCCTCGCCGTCCCGTCCGGAGAACAACGCGCCGCCGTCCCCGCCGCAGGCTCCCCGCGCGCAGGTCCAGAGCGCGCCCGCGCGGCGGCAGCCGAGTGGTCCACAGGCGCCGTCGTCCCACTCGGACGACCCCTGGCCGGACGCGCCGCCTCCGGACGACGACGGGCCGCCACCCGGCCGCGGACCGGCGCCGGTCAGCACGGGGCTGGCCGCGGCGCGTTCGGCGGCGCACGCGGCGGCCCAGGCGGGTCCCCGGCAGTCCGGCTGGCCGGAGACGGTGCCCGGCCGTTCGAGTCCGTCGCCCTCGGAGGCCGACGAGGTCGATCCGGACAACGACGCCGACGCCGACGCGGGCTCGCTGTCGGGCATGGCGCTGGTCCAGCGTGAGCTCGGCGGCCAGATCATCGGCGAGATCGACCACGCCTAGTCACCGTCCACGCGCGTTCATCGGTGACCCGCCGTACGGCGGCGCCGGATTCGCCGTACCACTTCCCGCCCCGGCGCCGGATGAGAAGGACCGCGGTGAGCGGGCGATCACGAGTGGACACCGCACCTGGTCGTGACGGGGGCTGCCGCGCGCGTCGGGTGACGGTGTTGCCCGGGTTTTTGCCGGTGTAGGGGTCGTGGTGGGCGGGAGGGGGCCGGGTGATCTTGGGTGGGCATCGCACCTGGTCGTGGCGGGCGCTGCCGCGGGCGTCGGGCGATGGTGTTGCCCGGTTCTTTGCCGGTGTTGGGAGTTTCCTGACCGAATCAGGGATGACCTGGGTAGCGGTCAGGGCGGAACGCGCGCTCCGGACATGGCGGCGGGGGTCGGGCGTTTACCTCGCGCGGACTCTGCCGTTAACCATCGGGGTTCGAGGGCGGCGACCCTCCGCGGAGGAGGGAACGGCGGCGCGCGGGGTCGTCCAGCCGGGCCGGATCGCCCTGCGCGCGCGGGGATCCACGCGCCCACAGGCGACGCGGGCGCGTGGTCGTCGTTCCGCGAGCGGCGTCTCACCTGCGGCGGGTGGTGACCACAGGACCCGTCCGGGCGGCGTGGCCACGTGAACACCGCCGTGCGCCAGTGCAACATGCGTGGCAAACACCGTAGGCTCGTGCCACACGCGAAGCCATGAGGAGCGCACGATCGTGAATCCAGGGGATGTCAATCTGCAGCAGTTGCTGGAGCAGGCGCAGCTCATGCAGCAGCAGCTCGCGACGGCCCAGCAGGAGCTCAGCGACGCGCAGATCGAGGGGTCCGCAGGTGGCGGCCTCGTCGTCGCGACCGTCAACGGCAGTGGGGAGCTGCTGGAGCTCAAGATCAGTCCCAAGGCCGTCGACCCCGGCGACCCGCAGGACACGGCGGACACGATCGCCGATCTGGTGATCGCCGCGGTTCGTGACGCCGTCCGCGCGGCCGCCGAGTTGCAGCAGGAGAAGCTCGGCCCGCTGGCGCAAGGTCTTGGCGGAGGCGGATTCCAGCTTCCGGGGTTCTGACCGCCATGTACGAGGGGGTCGTCCAGAATCTGATCGACGAGCTCGGCCTGTTGCCCGGCGTCGGTCCGAAGAGCGCGCAGCGGATCGCCTTCCACTTACTTTCCGCGGATCCTGTGGACGTCAAACGTCTGGCGCACGTGCTGCTGGAGGTCAAGGAGAAGGTCCGCTTCTGTCGCGTCTGCGGGAACGTCGCGGCCGAAGAGGAATGCCGGATCTGCCGGGACGTCCGGCGCGACCCGCACGTCATCTGCGTGGTGGAAGAGTCGAAGGACGTCGTCGCCATCGAGAAGACTCGCGAGTTCCGCGGGCGCTACCACGTGCTCGGCGGGGCGATCAGCCCGATCGAGGGCGTCGGCCCCGACGATCTGCGCATCCGCGAGCTGATGACGCGGCTGGCGGACGGGCAGGTCACCGAGCTCATCCTCGCGACCGACCCGAACCTCGAAGGTGAGGCCACGGCGACCTATCTCGCCCGTCTGGTCAAACCGATGGGTTTGAAAGTCACAAGATTGGCCAGCGGTCTGCCAGTGGGCGGAGACCTCGAATACGCCGACGAGGTCACTTTGGGCCGCGCTTTCGAAGGACGGAGGCTGCTGGATGTTTGACGAGTGGAATGCTCTTGCCGACAGTGTCGCAGCGCATACGCAGAACTATCTCGACGGGCTGACGAGGCTGGCGAGCGGCGAGGGCGGTGACGCCATGCTCGCCATGCTGCTGGTCGAGGTCTCCCAGGTCAGCCTGGCCGGAGCCCAGCTGGGGGCCGTCCAGGACGTGATCCTGCAGGGCAATTTCGAGCCCGCGACGGGTCCCGACCCTGACCTGGACGGGGTGCGCACGGCTCTGGCCACGCGCCTGGGCCCTGTGGACGACTACGCGGAGGTGTTCGACCCGTACAAGGACACCGGCGTGACGCCCTACCGGCTGTCGGACGACCTCACGGCCGTCGCCGCCGACCTCGTCCACGGCCTCGGGCACTACCGCGCGGGGCGCCCCCTGGAGGCGCTGTGGTGGTGGCAGTACTCCTACTTCAACACCTGGGGCAACCACGCCGGCGCGGCGATGCGGGCCCTTCAGGCGCTCGTCGCCCACACCAGGCTCGACGTCGTGGAGGAGTCGACGATCGCCTGATTCCAGGGGCGGAGTTATCCACAGGAAGGCCGTTTCGGCGGCGTGTCGCGCCCGGTTGTCCACATGCTGGCCAATTCAGTTGGGCCTTCAGGACGCGCAAGTAGACTGTGAGCTCCGCAGACCGAACCTTTGGGAGACATCCCGTGGCGCTCGTTGTCCAAAAATACGGTGGTTCCTCCGTCGCCGACGCCGCGCGTATCAAGCGCGTGGCTCAGCGGATCGTCGCGACGAAAAAAGCCGGCAACGACGTCGTGGTCATCGTCTCGGCGATGGGTGACACGACCGACGAGTTGCTCGACCTGGCCCAGCAGGTGTCGCCGCTGCCCCCCGGCCGCGAGCTGGACATGCTGCTGACCGCCGGCGAGCGCATCTCGATGGCTTTACTGGCGATGGCGATCGCCAACCTCGGCCACGAGGCCCGCTCGTTCACCGGCTCGCAGGCCGGCGTGATCACCGACTCGACGCACGGCAAGGCGCGCATCATCGACGTGACGCCCGGCCGCATCCGGGAGGCGGTGAACGTCGGCCAGATCGCGATCGTGGCCGGCTTCCAGGGCGTCTCCCAGGACACCAAGGACATCACCACGCTCGGCCGCGGGGGCTCCGACACCACGGCGGTCGCGCTCGCGGCGGCGCTCGAGGCCGACGTGTGCGAGATCTACACCGACGTCGACGGCATCTTCACGGCCGACCCGCGCATCGTCTCCGCCGCCCGCCAGATTCCTCGCATCTCGTACGAGGAGGCCATGGAGATGGCCGCGTGCGGCGCCAAGATCCTCCACCTGCGCTGCGTGGAGTACGCCCGGCGGTTCACCCTGCCGATCCACGTCCGAAGCTCGTTCAGCAGCAGGGAAGGCACCTGGGTCGTCTCCGACCCCAACTTCGAAGGAAACGTGATGGAGCAGCCGATCATCTCCGGCGTGGCGCATGACCGGAGCGAGGCAAAGATCACCGTCGTCGGCGTGCCCGACAAGGTCGGAGAGGCCGCGGCCATCTTCCGCACGCTCGCCGACGCCGAGATCAACATCGACATGATCGTGCAGAACATCTCGGCCGCCGCCACCGGGCGCACGGACATCTCCTTCACGCTGCCCTCCGCCGACGGCACGGTCGGCGTCACGGCGCTCAAGCGCATCCAGGGCCAGATCGGCTTCGAGAAGATCCTCTTCGACGACCAGATCGGCAAGGTCTCGCTGATCGGCGCCGGTATGCGCTCCCACCCCGGCGTCACCGCGAAGTTCTTCGGCGCGCTGGCCGACGCCGGCGTCAACATCGAGATGATCTCGACCTCCGAGATCCGCATCTCGGTCATCGTCGGGCAGGAGGACGTCGACGCCGCCGTCACCGCCGCCCACCGCGCGTTCGACCTCGACGCCGACCAGGTCGAGGCCGTGGTGTACGGAGGTACCGGACGATGAGCATTCCGTCAGAGCACGCCGGCGCGGAAGGCGACCTCGCAGTGAACGCCGCCAAGCCCACCCTCGCCGTCGTCGGCGCCACCGGCGCCGTCGGCACGGTCATGCTGGAGATCCTCTCCGGCCGTCCCGACGTGTGGGGCGAGATCCGCCTGATCGCCTCGCCGCGCTCGGCGGGCAAGAAGCTGCTGGTCCGCGGCCGGGAGGTCGAGGTCGTCGCACTGTCGCCCGAGGCGTTCGACGGGGTCGACGTCGCCATGTTCGACGTGCCCGACGAGGTGTCGGCCGAGTGGGCGCCGATCGCGGCGTCCCGCGGCGCGGTCGCGGTGGACAATTCCGGCGCCTTCCGCATGGACCCGCAGGTGCCGCTCGTGGTGCCCGAGTGCAACCCGGAGCAGGTCCGCGAGCGCCCCAAGGGCATCATCTCCAACCCCAACTGCACGACGCTGTCGATGATGGCCGCCCTCGGCGCGCTGCACCGCGCGTACGGCCTGCGGGAGCTCGTCGTGGCGTCCTACCAGGCCGTGTCCGGCATGGGCGTCTCGGGGCCCGAGCGGCTGTACGACGAGATCGAGGCGGTGGCGGGCAACCGCACGCTCGGCACGGTGGCCGGCGACGTCCGCAAGGCCGTCCCCGACCTGGTCGACTCGCCGTTCCCGGCGCCGCTGGCCTTCAACGTCGTCCCGGCGGCGGGGTCGCTGAAGGAGGACGGCTGGTTCTCCGAGGAGCTCAAGGTCCGCAACGAGTCCCGCAAGATCCTCGGCATCCCCGACCTTAAGGTCTCCGCGACCTGTGTGCGGGTTCCGGTGGTCACCACCCACTCGCTCGCGGTGCACGCGACGTTCGACCGCCCGGTGACCGTCGAGGACGCGCGGGCCGTGCTGGAGGCCGCTCCCACGGTGGTGGTCCTGGACGACCCGGCCAACGGCGTGTTCCCGACTCCCGCCGACGTCGTCGGCACCGATCCGACCTATGTCGGCCGCATCCGCCAGGCCCTCGACTTCCCGAACACGCTCGACATGTTCGTGTGCGGCGACAACCTCCGCAAGGGCGCCGCCCTGAACACCGCCGAGATCGCCGAGCTGGTGGCCGCGGAGTTCCGGTCCCGCTGAGCGGGCCGCCCAGGGCGGACCCGCGGCCGCGCCGGCTCCGGGCCGGATTCCGGTACCGCCGACTTCGCATGGGACAGGGGGAGCTCCCGCTTCGGCACTCCCCCTGTCCCGCGCGTGCCGGGAGCGCTTGGTGGCTCAGAGGAACATGATGTCCCAGTGGCTGGGCTCGTTGGCGTAGATGGTGTAGCCCTGGGGGCGGCGCTCGTAGAAGATGTCGGCGCCGTCGCCGCGCACCTGGCCCCGGTGCATTTTCCGGATGAACCGGTTGATGCACTTGTTGTGCTCGATGTCGAGCTTGTAGCCCGCGCCGTGGCTGTGCGCGCCGTTCGCGTGGCCGACCTCGGTGCCGCCGGTCACCACGACCGGGCAGCCGCTTCGGCGCTTCAGGTTGACCACGCCCCACAGCGTCCCTAGGCGTACGGCGTCCAGCGAGGTGCACGAGCGCCGGTGGCGGTTCGCGCAGTGGCCCGACGACCGCCAGCCCAGCCCCGCGTGGCGCAGGCGGCGCGCGGCCTGCGGGTGCTGGAGCCGCACGGCCCCGTACACGCGGTGCTGCCGCCACAGCACGGGGCTGACCACCCGGGCCGCCCGCGCCTGCGCCGCGGCGGCCGCACGGCTGAGCCTGGTCGCGCTCGTCGAGTAACGCGTGGCGGGCAGCGCGTTGTGCAGCGCGCGAAGGCGCGGCGTGTTCGTGCCCGCGGCGGATCGCGCGGGCGTGGTCCGCGCCGGTGCGGCCGTACGGCCCCGCTTCAGCGCTCTTCCGCCGGCCGCGGCGAGGGCTTTCGTCCCGGCACGCGCGGGTGACCCGGTCGCGGCTCGCGTGCGGGAGCCGGTCGCCGCACGGGCGGCCGTGGCGCGGGTGAGGGCGCCGGTCCGGGCGCGGGGCGGCGAACCGGTCGCGGCCCAGGTGAGCGCGCCGGCGGTGCCGGGCTCGGACCGCGATGGCGAGCCGGTCTCGGGGCGGTGACGCGCGCCGTGGGTGGGGCCGTTCGCGCCGGTGGCGGACTGCAGGCGCGGCGTCGCCGCCGAGGCGGGCCGCGCGGAGGCCAGCCCCGTCACTGTGATCTGCACGGCGAGCAACGCGCAGGCACCAAGCCACGCGGGCCCGCGTCCGCAGGGATGCAAACCCATATTCGTCCTCTGTCGCAGGGCGCCCCTCCGCCACGAGGGATCTATCCCATCCACAGAAAGTGCTGACTCCACTACTCTGCGTGTTTTTGCGGGAAAATGGCGGACAAGCTGTTCGTCTGTGACCTTGAAGGGCTCCGGGCCGTACAGTGGCCCCGTGGTCGAATCGACGCCGAGGGCGCGTGGAGGAGAGAAGACCCGGGAAGTCATCGTCGAGACGGCCCTCCGCCTCTTCAGGGAGCGTGGGTACGAGGCGACGACCATGCGGGCCATCGCGGCCGAGGCGGGGGTCTCCGTAGGAAACGCTTACTACTACTTTTCATCGAAAGAGCAGCTCGTCCAGGCGTACTACGATCGCGCGCAGTGCGAGCACGAGGCCGCCTGCCGTGATCTTCTCGCGGCCGAGCGGAAGTTCGCGGCGCGGCTGAGCGGCGTGCTGCGCGCCTGGGTCAGGGTGTCCGATCCGTACCACGACTTCGCCGTCAAGTTCTTCAAGCACGCCTCGGAGCCGAGCAACCCGCTGAGCCCGTTCAGCGGCGAGTCGACGCCGGCCCGCGAGGCGGCGATCGCCCTCTACCGCCAGGTCGTCGAGGGGTCGGACGCGCGCATCGACGCCGAACTGCGCGAGGAACTGCCCGAGCTGTTGTGGCTGGCGTCGATGGGGATGATCCTCTACTGGGTGCACGACACCTCGCCCGGCTGCCAGCGGACGTACCGGCTGATCGAGGTGATGGTCCCGCTGATCGACCGGCTGGTGGGCCTGTCGCACCTGCCCGGTCTGCGCGGGGTGACGAAGGACTTCCTGACCGCCATGCGGGAGCTGAGAGCCTGACCTCGCCCGGCGGACGTGGGGTACGCGCGCCGCTTCTCGGCATACCGTCCGGTTGGTATGGTCGGTTCCCAGGAGGTGGACGGTGGACCGCTGGGGCATCACGATCCCGTTCGTCGGGGCCACCATGGCCGAGTCCAAGGCCCTGGTGACCGAACTGCCGGATCTCGGCTACACCGACGCCTGGAGCGCCGAGGTCAACGGCGCGGACGGCTTCGTCCCGCTCGCCCTGGCCGCCGACTGGGCCCCCGCGCTCCGGGTCGGCAGCGCCATCGTGCCGGTCTCGACGCGCGGCCCCGGGCTGCTGGCGATGTCGGCTGCGACGCTCGCCGACCTCGCGCCCGGGCGGTTCGTGCTCGGCATCGGCGCGTCCTCCCCGGTGATCGTCGAGGACTGGAACGCGGGCCGGTACGCCGCGCCCTACGCCCGCACCCGCGACACCCTGCGCTTCCTGCGCAGGGCCCTGGCGGGCGAGAAGGTCACCGAGAAGTACGAGACGTTCGAGATCAACGGGTTCCGCCTGGAACGCGCGCCCGCCATCCCTCCGAAGATCGTGCTGGCCGCGCTGCGCCCCCGCATGCTGGCGCTCGCGGCGGGCGAGGCCGACGGCGCGATCACCAACTGGGTCTCCCCGGAGGACGTGCGGAAGGTGCGGGCCGAGATCGGGCCCGACGTCGAGCTCATCGCCCGCCTGTTCGTCTGCGTGAGCGAGGACGCCGCCGCGGTCCGCGAGCGGGCCAGGCGCATGCTGACGGCGTACCTCACCGTCCCCGCGTACGCGGCGTTCCACGAGTGGCTGGGCCGCGGCGAGACGCTGCGCCCGATGCGGGAGGCCTGGGCGGCGGGCGACCGCCGGGCGGCGCTCGCGGCCGTCCCCGACGCGCTGGTGGACGAGCTGGTCGTGCACGGGGACGCGGCCACGTGCCGGGCGCGCGTCCGCGAGTACGTCCGGAGCGGCCTCACCACGCCCGTGCTGGCGCCGATCCCGGGCGGCGGGACGCCGATCCCGCGGGCCGTCCGCGACCTCGCCCCGGCGGCGTCCTGAACGGCTGACGCCGAACGCCGCGCCTGAATCCGTGCCTCGATCCGCGCCTGAATCCGTGCCCGCGGACGGGGACCGGCGGTGGTGAAGGGTTCCCTTCCGGGACGGTGACAGTCCTGTGCCGGGACGGGAGCAGGAACCGCCGGCGCGGGCCGAGCGTTATCCGAGTGCGCGTGGGGGTAGTCGCGCGGTCGACGTATCCGCGGGAACGCGGGCACAGACGGAGGGGACCATCATGATCAAGGGTCGCGGGTCTTCCGTGGGCCGGGCCGGTCGCGCGGCGGCCGCGTACCGGGTCTACCAGGAGGTCAACCGGCCGGGCTCGCCCGGTCTCATGGCCCGGGTCAGGGCCCTGCCGAGGATGATCTCCGGCGCGGTGCGCGGCGACTACCGTGATCTGGGCAGGAACAAGCTCCTGCTGATGGCGCTCGCGATCGGCTACATCGTCTCGCCGGTGGACGTGATCCCCGACTTTCTGCCCATCATCGGCGTGACCGACGACTTCGGCGTGTTCCTGTGGCTGATGTCGTCCCTGCTCGGCGAGAGCGGCCGTTACCTCGACTGGGAGCGCAAGAGGGTCACCGGCGAGACCCTGTAGCCGCTCCTGAGCCGCTCGCGGGCCCGCTCGATGGTCACGGCGTGGGGCGGGCCCGGGCGAGCGGTGAGCGGGCGTCTAGAGCTCTTCCCTGAGGAGCCAGGCGCGGGACGGCAGTGGGTGACCGAAGAGGCGTGCGGCATTGCCGTAGGCCACCCGGGCGATGTCGGCGGGCGGCAGGCTGCCGAGGTTGCGCGCGAGGGCCTTCTGGACGTCCGGCCAGGTCGACTCCGAGCGGGGGTAGCCGCTTTCGAGCAGCACGTGCTCCAGGCCGACGGCCAGCCGCACGCCGGACAGGGCGTAGTCGTCCAGCGTGCCGAAGTAGAAGTTGCGGCGCAGGACCTCGCTGGGCTTCAGGCCGCCCTCCCACGTGGCCTCGCCCGCCACGGGGTGGTCGAGCGCGTAGTCGGCGCGGGCGGACAGCATGGGAAGCCAGCCGACGCCGCCCTCGACGATGAGGATGCGCAGCTTGGGGAACCGCAGCGGGACGCCCGACCAGAGCCAGTCGGCGCAGGCGAACATCGCGCTCGCCGGGATCATCGTCGTGATGGCCTCGATCGGGGTGTCCGGCGAGGGCACGGGCGACCACGACGAGGCGCCGGTGTGCAGGCACAGCACCGTTCCCGTCTCCTCGCACGCGGCGAAGAAGGGGTCCCAATGGCCGGTGTGGATGGACGGCAGGCGCAGCCGCGTCGGGAACTCGGGGAAGACGACGGCCTTGAACCCGCGCGCGGCGTTCGCCCGGATCTCCTTGGCGGCGACCTCCGGATCGGGGAGCCAGGGCAGTTGGAGGGCGATGATGCGCTCGGGGTAGGTGCCGGCCCAGACGTCGCAGTGCCAGTCGTTGTACGCCCGCGTGAGGGCGAGCCCGAGGTCCTGGTCGCGGGTCTTGGCGAACGCCATGCCGGACTGCACCGCGAGCATGCCGGGGAAGCTGATGGCCGCCCAGATGCCCGCGATGTCCATGTCGCCGACGCGGGCCTCGATGTCGTAGCAGCCGGGCCGCATGTTCTCGAACCGGACCGGGTCGAGGGTCCACTGCTCACGCGGGAGACCGGCGCCGACGTCCATGCCCGCACAGGCGTAGGTGCCGCCGCCGTACCGCCAGACCTGGTGGCCGGCCTCGGTCTCGACCACCTTGGGCGCGACGTCGACGTACTTCTGCGGGAGCCGCTCTTCGAACACGTCCGGCGGCTCGATCAGGTGATCGTCGACGCTGATGATCACATAATCGCGCCGCCTTGGCTCGGGGTCAGGGGGCAGCGATGTGTTCACGAGGAAAACCGTATGCCGCAGGAATAACACCAGACAAGCTGGGAGGTCTCCGGTTGGTATCCGTTAGCACGCGGACGGCCGCCCAGCGTGGTCAAGCTTCTTACCAAATAACGTGACGAGAGCGGATAAAACCGGTCAGGGAGCCGTGACCTGCTGCGCGAGGCCGGGGTACCGCGAGATCAGCCCGTCGGCCCCGAACGTCAGGTCCGCCTGGAATCCCTCGCTGGTGAAACGCACCACGCCGCCGCCCAGAGGCGTGTACCGCTGCGGCTCCCGGCTCACCGCCAGGTGCGGCACGCTCACCCACGCCATCACGAAGTCGACCGGTTCGCCGCCCGCCAGCATGCCGTGCCGCAGCACCGGCATGGTGTTGGTGAGAGGCGACAGCCCGAGGTCGCAGTCGAGGGCGCCCGCGAGCACGGCCGGGTCGGCGCCAGGGGCGGGGCCCTCCAGGGCCCCGATGGACTCCACCGTGCACGTCCACGTCCCCCCGGCGTTGCGCTTGAGGTCGATCGCCCGCGACCACTCGGCCCCCTGCGCGCGCACGCTCAGCGCCTCGGTCACGTACTGCCGGCCGGTCACCAGCTCGTATTCGAGCCGGTAGGGCACGGGGACCGCGCCGACGGCGGTCCCCGTCGCGGTGAGGCGCCCGTCGGAGATGTCCACATGCGCGTATTCGGCGCCTTCGTCCTTCACCCACACGATCGATGGCATCCGCGCCTCCACGCGTCGAAAGCGGCGTTCGCGGTGAAGAACGGCTGCCCGGTGATCGTGGTTCCTACCGTCCGGCGCTGGGGACGACGCCGGAGTCCCTGGCGGGCTCGCGCTCGGCCTTCAGGTCGCGCGCCTCGCGCCGGATCAGCGCGATCCAGCCGCCGATGGCGATCGCGATGAACAGCCACCACTGCACGCCGTAGGCGAGGTTGAGACCGCCGCCACCGCCCACGTCCGGGTCGGGGACGGGCTCGGGCGCGGTCGCCGAGCTGGGGTTTTGCGCCGTCAGCTCGACGAACCCGCCGTAGAGCCTGTACGGCAGCCGCTTGGCGAGGGACGGGGTGTCGATCAGCAGAACCTGGCGGGGTGGAAGTCCGCTGCGTTCGGTGATGCCGGTGTTGTCCTCCGTCTCCGCCGGGCGTAGCCGGCCGGTGATACTTACCTCACCGGCCGGGGGCGGAGGGACCTCCGGAGGCGCGTCCGCGGTCGGCCCGGCCTTCACCCAGCCCCTGTTGACGATGACGGCCGTGCCGTCGGCGGTCACCAGGGGAGTGAGCACGTAGAAGCCCGGCCGGCTGTTCTGCGTGCGACGCCTGACCAGCAGTTCTCCGGCGGGGTCGTAGCGGCCGGCGGCCGTGACGGGGCGGAAGCGCAGCGCGTCGGGGACAGAAGCTCCGGGTTTGTCCAGGTCGGCGAGGGGGACCGCGGCCGCCGCGAGATTGCGGGTGGCGACGTCGCTCGCCGCGGACCTCTCCTCCCACCGCCCGAACTGCCATCTGCCCAGAAAGACGAACGCGGGGATGAGCACCAGGACCAGCACGTGAAGCGCCAGCCAGCGGGGCGTGAGGAGGAACCGGTACACGCATTCAGCGTAGGCAGGGCGGGAGGTGGTCCGTCACCCGGCCATGCCCGGGGCCGCCCGCCCGGCCTCGCGGCAGGTCGGGCGCGTTCCCCCAGGTCGCGGCACGGCGGAGCCGGACGGACGCGGCCGCGCGGAGGCTCGGGGAGGCGTCGTGCCATGGGCGTCCTTGGGCGCGGTGAAGGCGTCGCCACCCTCCGATCATGATCTCGTGGAACCGCTCGCGGATGGCCAGGGCATGCCGTACGGTCGTCTGGATCGCCCGCCGATGGCCGTCGTCGCTCTGTCCTCAGGAGCCCTCTCGAACATGACCGCGTCCAGTCTCGCCCTGCCGCCCGCCGCGCCGCAGCCGGTGTTGCCGAGGCTCTCCGTCCTGGTCCGGCACGCGGCGCCCCGCGTGCTGGAGGGCATGATCCTCCCGGTCGCCGTCTTCTACGCGGGGCTGCTGGTCGCGGGCATGAACGGCGGTCTGGTCATGGCGGTGGCCTGGGTGTACGGAGGGGTGGCGCTGCGGCTGGTCCGGCGCCAGACCGTGCCGGGAACGGTCCTGCTGGCGATGCTGGCGATCACGGTGCGGGCGGCGCTCGCGCTCGTCACCGGCGACGTCGTGATCTACTTCCTCCAGCCGACGCTCGGGGTCTTCTGCGCGAGCCTGGCCTTCCTCGGCACGGCGGCCGCGCCGCGCCCGCTGATCCAGCGGGTGACCACCGACCTCGTCCCGATTCCCGAGTATCTGATGCACCACCCCCGGATGCGCCGGTTCTTCGTACACCTGTCGCTGCTCTGGGGGTTGGTCCAGTTCGCCAACGGGTCGTTGAGCCTGTGGCTGCTGTTCAGCGAGTCGATCGAGACCTATCTGATCGTCCGGACGGCGGCGGTGGCCGTGCTGATGGTGCTCGCGGCGGGCGCGTCGCTGCTGGCCTTCCGGCGCGTGCTGCGCACCCTCTGCGCGTAGGCGGCGCAGGGCGTGTAGGACGGGCGGGTCGCGGTAGGGCCGGACGTGATGGGCGAGAACCGCAAGGTGCTCGCGATCGTCAGGCGGTGGTGGCCGGATGCCGAGGTGCGTGTCGGGTGCGGTACCGTCGAGATCATCGCGCGCATCGGCGATCTGAACCCCCGGCCGAACAGGCCGTCGTCCAGGCGTCACGGCCTGGCATGGTACAGGTTTGCAGAACAAGGTTCTGTTGGGTCACCATTGACGGTGTGAAGAGCGCGAAGAACGGACGTGACGGCCGCACCCGCATCATCGAGGGGGCCCTGCGCCGCTTCAGCCAGGACGGGGTCTCCTCCACCACGCTGGCCAGCCTCCGCGAGGAGAGCGGCGTCAGCGTCGGGAGCTTCTACCACCACTTCGCCAGCAAGGAACACGTCTTCGGGGTGCTGTACTCCGAGATCCAGACCATGTACCAGCAGGCGTTCCTGGACGAGCTCTTCCGGCACGACACCGCGCGCGGCGGCATCGAGGCGATCGTCGCGATGCACATGGCCTGGTGCGGCAGCCACCCCGAGCGGGCCCGCATCCTGATCAGCGAGCGTCCGCCCCGGCGCGAGGAGCCGGGCGGCCCCGAGATCGCCGAGTCGCGCCGCGCGTTCTTCCGCCAGGTCGCCGACTGGTGGCGCCCCCACATGAAGGACGGCGTGCTGCGGCCCGTTCACCCGACGATGTGCTACGTCCTGTGGCTGGGGCCCGCGACCGAGATGTGCCGCCTGTGGTTCACCGGGGCGCACCAGCCCACCGAGGAGGAGGTCAAGGCCCTCTGCGAGGCCGCCTGGCTCAGCCTCCGGGTGGCGTGACGCACGGAGCGGGCTCGGCGACATAAGAGCGGAGCGGGCTCGGCGACCTGAAGCGCGGAGCGGGCCGGGCGACCGGAAGGGCGGAGTGGGCCGGGCGGCGTGAGGCCTGGACCGAGGGGGGCACGACGCCCGGCCGTTCTGACTGTCCAGTCAATAATTGGGTCTTGCCCTCCTTTCGCCGTGACCATATCCTCCGGATCACTTGTTAGTTAACTTTCCTAACGAAGGGAAAGCGTGACGAACTCGACGATCCGGGGGCCTCCCGATGCCCGAAATATGGGGGGATATGCGGATGAACACCAGCGCGCACCGGCCTCATGGCGGCCGGACCTGAGGCGTCCCGCGGGGCGCCGATCACTTGTCCTCCACCAGGGAGCGATCATGCGACATCTCGTGCGCACTCTTGTCCTGACCGCGATCTTCACAATGCTTGTCGGTCCCCTCGCGCCGGTCGGCGCGGGAGCGGCGGCGACCCGGTACGAAGCGGAGAACGCCACCATCTCCCAGGGACTCGTGGAATCCAACCATGCCGGATACAGCGGAACCGGCTTCGTCAACTACGACAACCTCACCGGCGGCTACGTGCAGTTCACGGTGAACGCGGCGTCGGCCGGCACGGCCGCGATCACGCTGCGGTACGCCAACGGCACCACGGTCAACCGTCCCATGACCATCGCCGTCAACGGCACGGCCGTCTCCGCGAACCTCGCCTTCAACGGAACGGGCGCGTGGACCACCTGGGCCTCCACCACGGTCAGCGCGCCGGTGAACGCCGGGTCCAACACGATCCGCGCGACCGCGACCACCGCGAACGGCGGCCCGAACCTGGACTACGTGGACGTCGAGGTGACCACCGGCGGCGGAGGCGGCACCCCCGCCTCGATCAACGGGCAGCTCCGCGTGTGCGGCACCAAGCTGTGCAACCAGTACGGCAAGCCCATCCAGCTCCGCGGCATGAGCAGCCACGGCCTCCAGTGGTACTACCAGTGCCTGAACACGGCCTCGCTGGACGCGCTCGCCCGCGACTGGAACGCGGACGTCCTGCGCATCTCCATGTACATCCAGGAGGACGGCTACGAGACGAACCCGCGCCTGTTCACCGACCGCGTGCACACCCTCATCGATATGGCGACCGCCCGGGGGATGTACGCGATCGTCGACTGGCACATGCTCACCCCGGGCGACCCGAACTACAACCTGAGCAGGGCGAAGACGTTCTTCACCGAGATCGCCCAGCGTCACAACGCCAAGACCAACCTGCTCTACGAGATCGCCAACGAGCCGAACGGCGTCGCCTGGTCGCGCGTCAAGAGCTACGCCGAGGAGCTGATCCCGGTGATCCGCGCCCAGGACCCCGACACGCCGATCCTCGTCGGCACGCGGGCGTGGTCCTCGCTCGGCGTCTCCGACGGCGCGACCGAGACCGAAGTGATCAACAATCCGGTCAACGCCACCAACATCATGTACACCTTCCACTTCTACGCGGCCTCGCACGGCACCGAGTACTTGAACGCCCTCTCGCGCGCCGCCGACCGCATCCCCATGTTCGTCACCGAGTTCGGCACCCAGACGGCGAGCGGCGACGGGAGCAACGACTTCACCCGGGCGCAGCAGTACATCGACCTGATGGCGCAGAAGAAGATCAGCTGGACGAACTGGAACTACTCCGACGACTCGCGGTCCGGCGCGGTGTTCACGGGAGGGACCTGCCCGGGCGGTTCCTTCAGTGGCACCTCGCGCCTGAAGCCGGCCGGTGTCTGGGTCCGTGACCGGATCCGGACGCCTGACGACTTCCCGACGGGCTGACCGGCCCGGGTCCCGCACGGGCGGCGCGGCACGCCGTCCGTGCGGGACCCACCCCTGATGACCCCAGGCTCGGGTTGCCCCGGATTCGCGCCCGCGCGTATGTTCGACGGGCGCCGGGGATCATCGGAAGAGGCTGCCATGGGTACGGTCGTGCTGGACATCACGATGTCGCTGGACGGTTTCGTCGCGACCCCGGACCACGACACCGAGCGGCTGCACGCCTGGGTGTTCGCCGACGCCGGGCAGACCGTCTTCGGGCCCGAGGTGCGCGAGCTGATGCGGACGTCGTGGACGGGCGCGGTGGTGGCGGGCAGGCGGACGTACGACGTGTCGGGCGGCTGGGGCGGCGAGCCTCCGGTGCCCGTCCCCTACTTCGTGGTGTCCCACGACGTGCCGGACGACGCCGGGCCGCGGTTCACCTTCGTCGCCGACGTGCGCGGCGCGGTGGAGAAGGCCCGAGCCGCGGCGGGCGACGGGGGCGTCTACGTGATGGGCGGGCCGGACATCGCGCGGCAGTGCCTCGACGACGGCCTGCTCGACGAGATCCGCATCCACCTCGTGCCCGTGCTGCTCGGCGACGGCGTCCGCCTCTTCGGCGCGCTCAGGGCGGGCCCGGTCGAGCTGGGGACGCCGCGCGTGCGCGAGTTCCCCTTGAGGACGGAGCTGACCTTCCCCGTCCTCAAGTGACGTCTAGGCCCACTGGCGCAGCGTGGTCGGGACGCGCCAGACCTCCTTGTCCAGGGTGATGTCCAGGCGCAGGTCCTGCCGGCGGCGTCGCAGGCCGGGCACCCGGAAGCGGTCCTGAACGGAGAAGCGGCCGTGGCGCGGGTAGCCGAAGCCGATGGCGTCGGGCAGAACCCGCAGGTCGTCGCGGTTGCCGCAGCTCGGGCACGTCCACGCGACGAGGTCCATGCCGCGGTCGTAGTCGTGGCAGGCGAGAAAATACTCGTCCGGCCGGAACCGGGACTCACATGCGTAGCACGGAATCAACATCGGGATCCGCTCCTTGCAACTCCTGGCGCGGTTATCGCGTCCCCCTGTGATACCTGTACCCCCTTGACCGCCGCTTGCGAGGAGCTTGCCCGCCCGGTGCCCCAGGTGATTCGGCCGATGTCCCACATGTCCCATCAGGCGGCTTTCGTGGTGTTGATCCGGTGTTGATCGGACATTGAGCCCCGGGGGCGAGCCTTGCGGTGTCGGCACGGAACTTGGGGGGTTCGAGGTCCGTGTCACGTCCGGCCGGTCGTCGATGCGAGGCGGCCGGTCGCCGCGAGGCGCGACCGGTGACCACCGGGCCCCCAGCGTCACGCGGTGGCAGACGGCCGGCCGGGCACCTCACCACCAGATCAAGGCACTTCAGCTCCAAGCACTTAACGGCGGATGTGAGCCTTCCATATATCCGTCACCGTTGAGTGTGGATCCGGATACTTTCCGCTGAGCCGTGCGGGCAAGTGCGGCACTCGATCAGGACACGGTAGGTCAAAGGTGATCAATCACGTGCGGATGACGAGGCTCGACGACGACCCCTTCAGCGTCCGCGACCTAATCGCTGATCTGATCGAGCTTCAGCAGGGCTCTGAGGTCGTCGGCCTCGGGGGATCCCAGCCGGGTGAAGATGTCCAGGGCCCGCTTGAGGCAGTCACCGCTGCGCCGGACGCTGCCGAGCCCGGCGAGCGCCCGTCCTAGGACGGTCAGCGACAGCGCCTCGCCGTACGGATGGCCGATCTCCCTGCTCAGCGTGAGCGCCTGCTCGGCGTGCCGGGCCGCGTCCTTGTACCGCTCGGCGGTGATGAAGGTCTCGGCCAGCCGGCAGCAGACCCGCTGCTCCCACACCTTCTGCCCGCCCGCGCGGAAGAAGTCCAGGCACTCCGCGTGGTGGACGACGGCCTCGGTCAGCCGCCCCACGCGGGACAGCACGACGCCGAGCTGGTAGCGCGCCCGGGCCATCCCGGCGCCGCTGCCGAGCTCGGAGAACAGCGACAGCCCGCGCTCGGCCGCGGCGATGGCCTCGTCGACGCTGCCGAGGGCGAGGTGGTCGCGGGCCGAGTAGCTGGCCACGAGCGCCTCCCCGCCCACCGCGCCGCTCTCCTTGAACGCCTTGAGCGCCGAGTCGAACCAGGCCAGCGCCTCCTCGTGCCGGCGCCTGCGCCCGGCGACGACGGCGAGCGCGTTGAGGATCTCCCCGTTGACGATGGCGTCGCCGGTGACCTCCGCCAGCTCCAGCGCGGTGCGGAACTCGGTGTCGGCGTCGCGCAGCCGGTTCGCCACGAACAGCACCCGCCCGAGGACGTACCGGCAGCGCAGCTCGCTCACCTTGTCGCCGATGGCCTGCGCCGCGGCGAGCATCCCGCTCGCGCGCCCGGCGAACTCACGGGCGAACGCGCCCGACTCCAGCAGCGGCTCCATGGCGAGCAGCAGGTCGGCGGCGGGCAGCAGGCTCTCGGGGGTACGCGCGGACTCGGCGGCCTGGCCGATGGCGGCGAACAGCGTCTCCGCCTCGATCGTCAGCCAGGTGACGGCCTCGTCGGCGCTGGCGAAGGTCCGGCCCGGGACCCCCAGCGACACCAGGTGCGCGCAGATGACGCTGCCCTCGTACGCGAGCCGGTGCGCGGCCTGGGCGGAGGCGAGGTAGAACCCGAGCAGCCGCCGCAGGGCCTGCGCGACGGCGTCCGCGCTCTCGCTGAGCTCGACCTGCTTGCGCGCGAACAGCCGCAGCAGGTCGTGGTAGCGGTAACGACCCGGCGCGGGGGCTTCGAGCAGGCTCACGTCGACCAGGGACTCCAGCATGTCCTCGGTCTCCGTCATGCTCAGCCCCAGCAGCGAGGCCGCCGCCTGGACCGACACGTCGGGGCCGTTCGGCAGCGAGAGCAGGCGGAACGCGCGGGCCTGCGCCGCGTCCAGGTGCCCGTAGCCGAGGGAGAAGGTGGCGTGGACGCCCAGGTGACCGATGCGCATCTCGTCGAGGCGGCGCCGCTCGTCGGCGAGCCGGGGAACGAGCGAGGCGACCGTCCAGGCGGGCCTGGCCGCGAGCCGCGCGGCGACGATGCGGACGGCGAGCGGCAGGAAGCCGCAGATGGCCACCACGTCCATGGCGGCGGCGTGCTCGACGGCCACGCGCTCGGGCCCGGCGACGGCCGCGAACAGCCCCAGCGCCTCCTCGGGCTCCATGACCTCCAGGTCGACCAGCCGGGCCGACGGCAGGTCCGCCAGCTTGCCCCGGCTCGTGACGATCGCCGCGCAGCCCGCGGTGCCCGGCAGCAGGTGCTCGACCTGCTCGGCGTCGCGCGCGTTGTCCAGCAGCACGATCATGCGGCGGTCGGCGAGCAGCGAGCGGAACAGGGCGCCGCGCTCGGCCAGGCCGTCGGGGATGATGTCGACCGGGATGCGGAGCGCGCGCAGGAACGCCGCGAGCACCGACTCGGGGGCGGTCGGCTCCTCGCCGTATCCGCGCAGGTCCGCGTACAGCTGCCCGTCCGGGAACACCTCGTGCAGCGAGTGGGCCACGTGCACCGCGAGGGTCGTCTTGCCGACCCCGCCGATGCCCGACACGGCGGCGACCGGCACGCCCTCGCCGCCGCTGACGCTGGTCAGCAGCGTGCGCAGCCGGTTCACGACCTCCCTGCGGCCGGTGAAGTCGTTCACGGCGGCGGGGAGCTGCGCCGGGCGCGGCATCTCCTGGACGGTTTCGTGCTCGCCGTCCCCGGCGTCCGCGCCGGCGGCGGGGGTCTCGGCCCTGCCGTCCCCGTCGGACGCGGGCTTCTGGCGGACCGGCCGCGCCTTGGCCCAGGCCAGGTGCGGGTCGGCGGCGAGGATCCTCTGGTGCAGGGACGCCAGCTCGTGGCCCGGATCGATGCCGAGCTCCTCGACCAGCGCGCGGCGGATGTCGCCGAAGACGGCGAGCGCGTCGGCCTGCCGGCCGCACCGGTAGTAGGCGAGCATGAGCTGGCCGCGCAGGCGTTCCCTGAGCGGGTGCTCGGAGGTCAGCGCGATGAGCTCGTGGACCACGTCGGCGTGCCGGCCGAGCTCCAGGTCCAGCTCCATGAGGGTTTCGACGACGCCGACGCGGCGCTCGACGAGACGGCCGCGCTGGCTCTCGATGTACGGCCCGACGGCTCCGGCCAGCGGCTCGCCGGACCACAGGCCGAGGGCGCGGCGCAGGGTGCCGGCGGCTCCGGGCAGGTCGCCCGCGCGGCGCTCGGTCTCGGCCTCGGTGACGAGCCGCTCGAACTCGGCCAGGTCGAAGGCGCCCGGCGGCAGGCGCAGCGCGTAGCCGCGTCCGACCGAGGTCAGCAGCTCGGGGCGCATGCGCGGCGAGCGGTCGGGTTCGAGCACGGCGCGCAGCCGGGAGACGTACGTGCGCAGCGCGCCGAGCGCCCGGGGCGGCGCCTCGTCCCCCCAGATGGCGTCGATCATCTCGGTGGGGGACACCGCCCTGCCCTCGCGGAGCAGCAGCATGGCGAGGATGGAACGTTGCAGTGGCGTGCCCAGTTCCAGCTCCCGGCCGTCCTGCCAGGCCAGCACCGGCCCGAGTACCGCGAAGCGAAGGCCAGCCTCATCGCCATGACCAGCCATTGTCCTGAGTTCCCCACCCTTTTGCCGTTTGTAACCAAAGCATAGATCCCCCGTGCTTCAAGTCCCTATGCGATGGCGGTTACGTTAATCCAGGCGTTGATTGCCCGTTGATTTCGCGTTGACCCCGCACGTCCATGCTGAGGGCAGTCGAGCGTGGCCCCGGTGCGGGGGCGGCCACACGCGACGCGGGCCTTCACCGCCGGATCCGGCCCTGACACGGATCCGGCAGGGCCGCACATATTCGGTACGCGATCCGGCCCGGCGGGGGCCGTCCCGGATCGAACGCGCTCATCGCGAATTCTCCGCACACGTCCGGCTCCGGCGGGAGCCTCGTCGCGGTCACCGGAAAAACGACGTGACCGCCCCTTCAAGCGCTCTGCATGCGACGTAAGGCCGTTGTAAGTGACTTGCAGGCGCTCGGTTCTATTACTTGGACGTACGCCCCGGGCAGCAGGAAAACCGGGGAACCCCTCAGATCAGGAGAACCAAGATGCGCCGCTCGATCCGTACCATGCTGGGACTCGCCGCCGCCACCACCGTCCTCGCGGTGGGCGTGCCGGCCCTCGCCACCTCGGCGAACGCCGCGACGACCACGAAGGCCGCCGCCACCTTCGACTTCGACGACCAGTGGGGCTACGAGTACTCGAAGTACTTCCACGGCTCCCGCGCCAAGGCCCGCGGCGACGTGTGGGAGGACGACGACTCCCGCATCCACGTCAGCGGCAAGCTCTACGACAAGAACTCCCCGAACTACCTGTGCGGCTACGTCCAGGTGAAGTTCGAGAACTCCGACGGTGACGAGTCCACCTACTGGGCCAAGAAGTGCGGCTCCAGCGGTTACCGCTCGTTCCACTTCTTCGAGGACGACGTCGACACCGCGCAGGTCCGCGTCTGCTACTTCGACAACTACCAGAACAAGAAGGTCTACTGCGGCCGCTGGGACTACGTCTACGAGAGCGACGACCAGGAGTAATCCTCCCGGGGGGACACGGGGGCAGCGGGGAAACGGTGGGGAGAACAGCACGGCCCGCCCGGAAGCGGCGAAGCTTCCGGGCGGGCCGTGTGTTCCATGAGTTCATCGCAGGGACGGGGACGTCACGCCGCTTCCAGGAGGCCCAGCCTCCCGAGCATCCGTTCTCGGACGCCCGGCCATTCGGAACTCAGGATGGAGTAGTACGCCGTATCTCGGACCGTGTCGTCGGCGCCTCGGCTCTCCGCCCGCCGCACCCCGTCGAGGTGTGCGCCGAGGGCTTCGATGGCGGCCCGGGAGCGTTGGTTGCGTACGTCTGCCTTCAGGGTGATGCGGTGGACCTGCCAGGTCTCGAAGGCGTGCGAGAGCATGAGGAACTTGCTCTCCCGGTTCACGCTGGTGCCCTGGGCCGATGCGGCCAGCCAGGTGTAACCGATGTCCGCCACGGACGGGACCTCGCCCACCACGCCCCGCGTTCCCGGAGGCCACGGCAGGGGACCCTGCCAGTACTCCAGGTGCATCAGACGGGTGGCACCGACGATTCTGTCGGTGTGGAGCCACCGGATGGCGAACGGCAACGTGCGGCCGTCCGCCTGCTCAGCCAGAGCCGCCTCGACGTACGAGGTCATCTCTTCCCGGCCTGCGGGAACCCGAGTGAAGGCGTAGGTGGAGCGGTCTTCACTCGCCGCGGCGACCAGGTCGTCGACCACCGCGAGGCTGAGTGGTTCCAGGCGCACGGAGCGCCCGGACAGGGTGACAAAAGCGGGCATGAGCACATGATGAGGGCTCCCCTGCATACGCTGGGCCAAATCATGTGGAACAACTTGGTGCGTGTCCGGGAAAGCGGTGATGCGAAGCATGAAACCGCAGGTCAGCGCACTGTTGTCCATGATCGCCAGGGCTCTCGCGAAGGTAAAGGTTCGGCAATAAAGGCTACGGGGTGGCCGGAACCAGCGTCGGCGGGATCCACGCGGCGTAGCGACGTCGATCGGTGAGCGCGTCGAGCGCCTCGCCGAGGTGCGCGAGCGACTCGGCGACCCAGGGAAGCTCCAGCGGTCGGTCGGCGCTCAGCGCGGCCAGCCGCTGCTCCTCCGCCTCGCCGTACAGCAGGCTCGTGGCCACCCGCACGCGCAGCGCGCCGGGCGCGTCGCCGAAGGCCGTGCCGGGCAGCACGCCCACGCCGTGCCCGTCGAGCAGGGACGCGGCCAGCTCACCCGAGGTCGCGAACCGCCCGAGCGGCGCCAGGTCCGGGTAGAGGTAGAAGCCGCCCTGCGGGGTGTGGACGCGGGCGCCCGCCCGGGCGAAACGCTCGGCCACCGCGCGTGCCACGATGCCGTGCAGCCTCCTGCTCGCCGCGACGCGCTCGACCAGCTCCGGCGGTTCGGTGTACGCGTACGCGGCCGCGTGCTGCACCGGTGCGGCGGGGCTGGACCAGATCTCCGAGGCGATGGCGAGCAGCCGGTCGCGCAGCGGGGCGGAGGTGAGCCGCGCGACGCCGATGCGCCAGCCGCCGAGGGCGTGGCTCTTGCTGAGCCCGCTCGTGACGACGGTCCGCTCGGGGGCGACGTCGGCGGGGCTGAGGAACGCGGCCCGCTCGTCGTGGACGAGGTCGCGGTAGATCTCGTCGGAGATGATCATCAGGTCCAGGTCGCGGGCGAGCTGCGCCAGGCGCCGCACGGTGCGGGGGCTCGCCAGCCTGCCGGTGGGGTTGTCCGGCAGCGTGACCAGCATCGACCCGACCGTACGCCCCGACGCGCGGGCCCGCCGTACGGCCTCGGCCACCCGCTCCGGGTCGGGTGCCCCTCCCTCGCCGGGGGGCACCGGGACCATGATCGGGCGGACGCCGGCCAGGTCGGCCTGGGCCGCGTAGCTGACCCAGCTCGGCGCGGGCAACACGATGTCGCCGCCGATCGCCGGCAGCAGCGCGTACAGCAGGGGCTTGCTGCCGGGGCCGCACACGACCAGGCCGGGGTCGGTGGGCAGGCCCCTGCGGGTCCAGTACCCGGCCGCGGCCTCACGCAGGGAGGCGGCGCCGGCCACGGGACCGTAGCCGTTGTCCGGCGAGGCCGCGGCGAGACGCTCGCGCAGCGCCGGGTGGACGGGGAGGCCGGCCTCTCCGAAGGCCAGGTTCAGGACCCGTTGCCCGGCGCGGCGTCTTCGGGTGATTTCCTCGTTAGCCGCCAATGTGGCCGAAAGCGTGATGTTCACGGCGATAACCTCCTCGCACTCGGGACGTGCCCAGCATGCGCGGGTACACCCATCAGAACAAGCGAGGCTTTTCGTGGGTGACCATAAGGAGAACCGATGCTCGACCTGCGGCGCCTGACCTTGCTGTGCGAGTTCGCCCGCAGAGGCAGCATCGCCGCCACCGCGGCCGCACTCGGCTACAGCGCCTCGGCGGTGTCGCAGCAGCTCGCGGCCCTGGAACGCGAGACCGGCACCGCCTTGATCGACCGCACCTCGCGCAGCGCCGAGCTCACCGACGCCGGCCACCGCCTGGTCGAGCACGGCGAGCGCATCCTCGCCATGGTCGAGACCGCCGAGTCCGACCTGTCCGCGCACGCGGCCACCCCGTCCGGGCGCGTGGTGATCACCGCCTTCCCGACCGCCGCGATCGCGTTCGCCCCCGTGCTGGCCAGGTCGCTGCGCCGCCACACCGCGCTGACGCTGCGCCTGCGGCAGAGCAGGTCCGGGCGGGGCATGCGCGAGGTGCGGTCCGGCGAGGTCGACATCGCGCTCGTGGACGACTGGTACGGGCACACCGCCCGGGTGTCCGACACGCTGCGCGTCTATCCGCTGCTGCGCGATCCGCTCGTGCTGGTCGTCCCCCGGCGCCATCCCATGGCCGACCCCTCCAACCCGGTGGACATGCGGCGCCTGCGCGAGGAGCCGTGGATGGCCACCCCGGACGGCGAGCCGTCCCGCCTGGCCGTGGACCGCCTGCTCGCGGAGGTCGGCGGCGCGCAGCCGGTGACGTGGGAGTTCGAGGGGCTCGGGACGATCCTCGGCCTGGTCGCCAAGGGCATCGGGATCGCGGCCGTGCCCGCGCTGGCGCTGGCGGCGGGCGTGCGCGGCATCGCCGTGCGGGAACTGCCCGGCGAGCCGATCACCCGCGAGGTCAAGGCGGTGGTGCGCGGGTCGAGCGTGAACCGTCCGTCGATCGCGGCCACCCTGCGCGCCGTGCACGTGGCGGCGCGCTACCTGGCCGCCGACCTCGCGCCGGTCCGCTTCTCGGCCACGGACGGCTGACGCCGCCACACGCGTGCCGGACGCCGTGACGCCGCGCCCGGCTCGGACGCCGCGGCGCGTGCGGCCCGGACGCGCGACGGGGCCGCACGGCCGTTAAGCCGTACGACCCCGCCTCGCGAGCCTGGCGCGGGTCAGCAGTCGACCAGGTCGGGGCTCTGGTTGAGGATCTGCGACCGCGCCGTGATGAACTCGGCGTGCGCCTTCTCGGCCGTCGGGTCGAACACGGCGACGCGGTGGCAGTTCTGGAAGGCGAGCCGGACGCCGAAGTGGCGCTCCAGCGCCCCGCGCATCGCGTCGCTGGCGAGGCAGCGCAGGAGCTGGCCGCGGGCGGCCTCGTCCGGGGGCGGGGTGTGGTTGTCGGCGAACTCCGCGCCGCTCTCCCGGCGTTGCCGGACCAGACCGGTGATCAGCGCCCAGGCGTACGGCAGCGAGTCGCGGACGCAGGCCACGAAGGCCTCGTCGTCGACCTCGCCGGCGCGGGCCTGGTCGAGCAGCTCGTTGGGAACGGTCAGCGACATGCGTGGTTCTCCTTCTGCGGAGGGGACGGATTCGACGTTAAGCGGGCGAGTTGTCCGGCTGAAGGTGGCGGGACGGCGACAGTCACGTAGGACGGCGGCCCGCCGCGCCGCGTGTCACCGCGTGGTGAGGGTGGGACGGCGGCCGTACACGAAGTCGGGGTCGATCTGCTGGAGCAGGTCCTGGCCGGTGGCGCGGTTGGCCCACGCGTGGGCGTTGCGCGTGTGGAACTCGACGGTCTGGCGGCCGAACTTGTCCCAGTCCTTGGTCTGGGCGTCAAGGTGGTCGCGCAGCACGCCGAGGGCGCGGTGGCCCTCCGGCTCCAGGTCGTCCAGCGTGAAGGGACGGCCCTGCTCCATGGCCCGGATCGCCGGGGAGTGGGGCAGGGTGACCAGCAGGTGGTCGCCGACGTGCTCGCGCAGGAACGCGACGTCGCCCTCGGAATGGATCTTGTTGCCGACGACGGCGAGGGGCACGTCGAAGTCGCGTGCGTGCTCGCGGTACTGGTTGTAGACGCCGATGCCCTGGCGGGTGGGCTCGGCGACCAGGTACGTCATGTCGAAGCGGGTGAACATGCCCGAGGCGAAGCTGTCGCCGCCCGCGGTCATGTCGACGATGACGTGCTCGCCGGGGCCGTCGACCAGGTGGTTGAGGAAGAGCTCGACGGCGCCGACCTTGGAGTGGTAGCAGGCCACGCCCAGGTCGTCCTCGCTGAAGGGGCCCGTGACCATGAGCCGCAGGCCGGGGACGGCGGGGACCGTCGTGGCGTGCTCGCGGGCGAAGTACGGGTCGTCCAGGGTGATCAGCCGGGATCCGGAGCCCGGCGGGGTCGTCTTCACCATGGCGGCGGCCGAGGGGATGCGCGGGTTGTCGCCGCGCAGGTAGTCCTTGATCTGGGTGATGGCGAGGCCCATGGGCGGGGGAAGCTGGTCGGAGCCGAGTCCCAGGGCCAGGCCCAGGTGCTGGTTGATGTCGGCGTCGATGGCCACCACCGGGCCGCCCTGGCGGGCCAGGTGCCGGGCGAAGAGCGACGACAGGGTGGTCTTCCCGCTTCCACCCTTACCCACGAACGCAACTCTCATGACTCGGATCCAATCTGATTATGAAAACCATTGCAAGTACCGCGGTCACTATCCTGCCATGCGCGCTGATCCCTTCGGGCCGCCTTACGAGGTCATGGCCCTGAAGTGAGCGAGGTGGCCTGCCGCTGCGTCTCCGTGGAGTGGCGGAAATGTAGTGGGTGGAGAGGAGGTGCCCTCGCGGCCGGAATGGGACTGTCTTGCCTCGTCTGTCCCTTTATCGCACACGCCGGGCGAGTCGAGGATGGGTGTAGGCGTGCGGATTTTCGGGGAGGAGTGCGGAAATCCGACAACCCCGGTTGCGGTGGCTGGTTACGGACGGCCTGACGCGCCGACGTCCGGTTCCCGGGCCGGGACGCAGAGGGCTCCTGGGTCGGCGCGGATATTCGGGGACCATGGTGCCTATCGGCGGATTAACCGGAATAGTCGGAATCGCGGGGGTTGGGCCGGCCATCCGTCGGGGACCGTGATCGGAGGTCCCGCCCGGCCGAGCCGAGGCCGTCCCGACGGCGGTCGCGCGGCGCGATCTCGGAGGGTCGCCCGCGGCGGCCGGTGCCCGTTGAGTAGGGTTCCTGACATCCTGCGGTACTCGGACAAGGGGTGACAGGTGGCGGCCACATCCTCTCCGCCGTCGAGCGGAGAACGCGCCGACGACAAACTGCGTGCCTGGCTGCTGCACGGCCTGCTCCAGTCCGATCGCCGGTCCGTCGGGCACCACGCCGACCCGGCGCCGCACGAGCAGCACCGCTGGTGGCAGGTCATGTGCCTCACCGGCGTCGACTACTTCTCGACGCTCGGCTACCAGCCGGGCATCGCCGCGCTCGCCGCCGGGGCGCTGTCTCCCGTGGCGACGCTGCTGCTGGTCGCGCTGACGCTGTTCGGTGCCCTGCCGACCTACCGCGCGGTCGCGGCCGAGAGCCCCAACGGCCTCGGCTCGCTGTCGATGCTCGAAGGGCTGCTGCCCGGGTGGCGCGGCAAGCTGCTGGTGCTGTTCCTGCTGGGCTTCGTCGCCACCGCGTTCGTCGTCACGATCACGCTGTCGGCCGCCGACGCCACGGCGCACATCCTGCAGAACCCGTTCGTCCCCGACTTCTTCGACGGGTGGAAGGTCCCGATCACGCTCGTGCTGGTCGCCCTGCTCGGCCTGGTGTTCCTCGGCGGGTTCAGCGAGGCGATCGGCCTGGCCGTCGTGCTCGTGGCCGTCTACCTGCTGCTGAACGTGGTGGTCGTGGCGACCTCGGTCGTGCAGGCCATCGCGCGTCCGCAGTTGGTGGGCGACTGGCAGAACGCCCTGACGACCGAGCATTCGGGGCCGCTCGCAATGATCGCGGTGTCGCTGTACGTGATGCCCAAGCTCGCGCTCGGCATGTCCGGGTTCGAGACCGGCGTCGCGGTCATGCCGCTGATCAAGGGCGAGCTGCGGGAGCGCGTGAAGGGCGCGCGGCTGCTGCTCACCACCGCCGCGCTGGTCATGAGCGTGTTCCTGATCGCCAGCAGCTTCGCGACCAGCGTGCTCATCCCGTCCGAGGAGTTCAAGGAGGGCGGCAAGGCCAGCGGGCGCGCCCTCGCGTACCTCGCGCACGAGTACCTCGGTGACCTGTTCGGCACCTTGTACGACCTCAGCACGATCGCCATCCTGTGGTTCGCCGGGGCCTCGGCCATGGCCGGGCTGCTCAACATCGTCCCCCGCTACCTGCCGCGCTACGGCATGGCCCCCGACTGGACGCGCGCCGTCCGTCCCCTGGTGCTCGTGTTCACGGGCATCGCCTTCGCCATCACGATCTACTTCAACGCGGGCGTGGAGGAGCAGGGCGGCGCGTACGCGACGGGCGTGCTGGCGCTGATCCTGTCGGCGGCGGTCGCGGTGACGCTGTCCGCCTGGCAGAAGCGCAGGAAGGGCAGGGCGGCGGGCTTCGGCGTGGTGTCGCTGATCCTCGCGTACACGGCCGTCGCCAACGTCATCGAGCGGCCCGACGGCCTGAAGATCGCGTTCTTCTTCGTGGTCGCCATCGTGGTCACCTCCCTCATCTCCCGCGCCACACGCTCCACCGAGCTGCGGGTGAGCGCGATCGAGCTGGACGAGACGGCCAAGGGGCTCATCGAGGTGCCCGGCAAGATCCGGATCATCGCCAACGAGCCCGACGCGCGGGACGCGAAGGAGTACGCGGACAAGGACTACGAGACCCGGCGCAACCACCACCTTCCCGAGGACGAGCCCCTGCTGTTCCTGGAGGTGACGGTGGAGGACGCCTCGGAGTTCCACTCCGAGCTGTGCGTCCGGGGCGAGCAGCGGCACGGGTACAAGATCCTGCGGGTGCAGGGGGCGACCATCCCGAACGCCATCGCCGCCGTCCTGCTGCACATCCGGGACGAGACGGGCAAGCTGCCGCACGTCTACTTCCACTGGTCGGAGGGCAACCCGATCGCGGCGCTGCTGCGCTACCTGGTCTTCGGCGGGGGCGACGTCGCGCCGCTCACCCGCGAGGTGCTGCGCCAGGCCGAGCCTGACGACACCCGCCGCCCGCCGGTGCACGTCGGCTGACGACGCGGTTCACCGGAGGGGGAGCTGTCGCACATTCCGTGGTTGGGTCGGTTGAGCAAGTCACGGTTCGGACGTCCTGACAGTAGCTGTCTCGTGGTGAGGCTCGACTCGCCCTGTCCGTCCTGCAACGGTGAGTACCGAAAGAGAAGAAGGCAGGGCAGATCGTGATCTGTCCCATTTTCTACCTGAAATTAGGACGTGTCCGAAGGGAGCCGCACCAATTGCACGTGCCTTCACCTTCACCACGCAGTTCCCCGCGGGCAGGGATGAGCAATGATGTCGGTGTGCCGATTGCTGAATCCGGCACGCCACCACGGCAAGTGTCGTCTTGCTGGCCGCCATCGCGGCGGTCGTCTCCTACAAGCACATGCATCAGCTGGCGATCCATCACGGCGTAAGCGCTTGAATGGGCCATCTATCCCTCCGCCGGTCAACGGCATGATCGTAACATCAGTTCATAAACCGTCATCACGGCGGAGAAGTAGTGATCATCATCATCAATGGCGAAAACCCTGCCCGTTCCCGATCGTTTGGAAGATAGTCTCTAGCGTGCAGAACTGAGCGGTCGGCGGTGAGGGAGACTGCGTGCTGGACCAGCGGAACCATCAAGGCAAGTTCGCCGAAGACTACGTCCGGGCGCTTGCCTCCGCCGCAGGGCTTCTCGTCTACAAGGACGACGTTGACCATGACGGTATCGACCTCGGATTCCGTTATCCCGGGAGAACCGGCCACATCGCTTCGCCCGCGATCGAGGTACAGGTCAAGTCATGGTCGACGCCCGCATGCAAGGGACCGGACCTGTACTTTCGCGGGTTGAACGAGGTTCAGTACAACAAGCTCGTCGCCGGCCCTTTTCTTGTTCCGCGTTACCTGTTCGTTGTCGTGGTTCCAGCCGAAAGTGATCGTTACGCACGGGTGGAGACCGAAGGGCTGATGCTCAGCCGGCTCTGCTACTACCGGGGATTCGAGGGTGAGTCACCCATCACCTCCCCGAGCACGAAGCGACACCCTTCTGTCCGGGTGCCGCTGGGCAACGTCCTCACGGTTCGCGCCCTGCGCGAGCTCGTCGGAGCGCCCACAGGTACGCTCGCGTGATCACAAACCTGTCCGTCGCCGACATCAACGGCTATCTCGCCGCGACCGGCTGGGTACGTCAGCCCGAAGACTGGCGAGGCGCGGCCGTCTGGGTACATGAAGACGATCACGAGATCCTGGTGCCGGGGACCGACGAACTCAGTGACGGGGCCCGCCGCATCAGAGAGATCCTCGCACTGCTGGCGAGGCTGGAAGGCCGCTCCCGCGAGGAGATCGCCTCTGACATCGGCGCTCCCATGGCTGACGTCCAGTGGTACCGCGCCCCGATCGTCCCGCTGGAGGGACACTTCGGGCTCGTGGATGCGGTCACTGCACTCACCAGTGCCGAAGCCGCCCTGAGCGCGGCGGCCCGTGCCGTTGTGACGGGCCCTCGGCCGGCATTCGACGGTGGGACGCCCAAGGCAGTACGCGACCTGCTGGCCCGCGCGTGGATCGGACCGATCGTACCGTCTCAGAACATTCTCGCGATACGCGTCCCCTTGGATCATGACCACTCCGGTGACCAGCCACTGGCACGCCGGAGCCTGGTCCTTCTCCAGCGCGCGACCGTGCTGTTGCACGAAGCCAGCGCCGAGGCGCACAGAACCGGAGATATCAGCGTCTTCGACGGCATCGTACGCGATGGTGTGTCAGCCGATCTCTGCGTCGCCCTTGCGCGGTTCGCCGGCCCCGATCCCGGGACCCGTTTCGAGGTCGGCTTCCGCTGGGCGCGGGCGATGCCTTCGGAGTTGCCGGCGAGCAAGGTGGTCTTCGAGGCCGAGACGGGAATACTGCTCCGCCGTGTCGCACACCGGCTTCGGCGTCTTCCCCGGCAGAACGCCTCGGTCACGGGTCTCATCGGCACGCTCTTCGACAACGGCGGCGAGGACCGCTTCCGCGTTCACGTCCGTGGCGAGGTGTTCGTCGGAGATGGTGAACCCCGTAAGGCGATATGGGTGCGGCTGCCCGGCGAAACGGCGTACGACCTGGCCGTGGAGGCGCACCGGAACAGGACACCCGTGCGCGCTCACGGCACGCTCATGGAAGTCCACCGCCGACTTGAACTGATGGCGACGAGCTTCGACAGGGTGCCTGTCGATCGGACTGAGGAGAGCTGACCATGGCGGAAACGGCAAGTGGAACTCGAGAACGGGCACTGCTTCTTGGTCTGATGACGCTCGGTGGCTCGGCGTCCAACCCCCAACTCAAGGAACGTTTCGGGGATGCGCTCGACGGCGAGGCACGACGCCGTGTGAACAAACGCGGTCTTGTCGAAAGCAGCAAGATCGACAGAGCCTTTCATCACACCCTGACCGACGAGGGCTGGGCCTGGTGCGTGGCACAGCTCGAGGACACCGCCCCGGCAAGGGCGGGATCGTTTGCCCGCACCCTCTACAGTGTCCTCGGCCTGATCAAGGGCTACCTTGACGCGGCGGACATGAGCCTGGCCGATTTCGTCGTCACGGCGCGGACGAGCCATGCGGAGAGCGCCGCGCTCGACGATCTGACTGAGACGATCCGAAACGCCTACTGGCAACTGGCACGCCAACCGCAGGACTGGGTGCTCCTGACAAAGTTACGCCCGCTCCTGGGAGACTCTCCGCGGGACGAGGTCGATAAGGCGCTGCAGATGATGGAACGGCTTCCGGACGTCCATCTGGTACCTGAGGCGGACCAGAAGATGCTGACCGACGGAGACAGGAAAGCGGCCGTGCTCGTGAGTGGAGTGAGCAAGCACCTGCTGGCGATCGAGGTGCGATGAACGAGATCGAGGAACGGGCACTGCGGGCCATCACCAGGGTCCTCGACTGGGCGCCGACGGCCGAACATGCCTGGAACGCACCCCCGTTCCATGTCGAGGGCATGCACCCCAGAGCGGAGCGGCTCATCCTGGACGGCATCGAGGAGGCATCCCACGCCTCCCGGACCAGCCCGCTCGGGGTGGTGATCCAGGGAGAGGGGGGTGTCGGCAAGACCCACCTCCTCGGCTGGGTCAGGGGCCAGATAGCACAGGCGGGTGGCTACTTCTTCCTGGTGGACTTCAGCGCGGGAGAAGACTTCTGGCGCCAGACCACGGCGGCGATGGTGGAAGATCTCGGCCGCTCCATAGGGAGCTCGGACGATCCGATCCAGGCGATGGTGGCGCTGCGTGCGCTGGCTGACCTCGCGGGAACCGGTCATCGGATCGGCGCGGCGATCGAACGTGGGTCGAGCATCACCCGTGAAGACCTCGACGCTCTGGTGAACGGCCTGCTGGCCAGAGACCGGGGGCTCGTGCGGTGTCGGGACACCATCCGGGCGTTGGCGCTGTACGCCGCCGCCTCCGGCCCGGGTCTCGAAGTGGCCCATGATCACTTGATGTCGACCGAAGAGGCCGAGGAAGGCGCTCGTCAAGCCTGGGGAATGGGCAAAGCGGTGAAGAGCCCTCACGACATCGCAATCGACCTCTCAATGATCCTCGCGCTGACGGGTCCCAGCGTCATCGCAGTGGACCAGGTCGACGCGACCCTCGAACACTCCCGATCGCTCACGCGGACACAAGCCGTCACCGTAGCGCCCGGCACGGATCAGCAGTCGAATCTGATCGACGAGATCGCGCGCGGCCTCATGGCCCTGCGGCACGTCACCCAACGAACACTCTGTCTGGTGGCCTGCCTTCCCTCGTCGTGGAAACTGATCACGGACCGAGGCATCGGGACGGCGCAGGATAGGTTCCGGCCGTCGCTGATCCTCGACACGATCGCGAACGCGGAGATCGCTCGGACCATGATCGAGCGGCGCTTGGCCGTGGCCTTCTCCACTGCGGGCTTCACCCCGCCCGGTCCGGTCTGGCCGATCGCTCCCCCGGCGTTCGAAACAGCGGCAGGTCTCACTCCGAGAAGAGTGCTTCGGCGCATCCACGCACACGTCGAGGCGTGCCGAGCAGAAGACACGGTTCGCCTTTTGGAACGTTTCGATCAAGGCGGCGCGGACTACCAACGTCAGATTCCCGCTGAAATCATCCCCGCCGTACGTGAAACGGACCTGGCACGGCTGGATGGCCGCTTCGCCGAATTGCTTACACAGGCCGATACAGATAACGCGTTCGACCCTGACCATGAGGATGAACTCGCTCCTCCGCTGCTCGCCGCAGGTCTTAACGCCTGGATCATGGAGCAGGGCGAGGCTGGGGGCACCTTCTCAGTCGATCCGCCACCGGGTCGCAGGCCGACCCTCCACGCAAGACTTCGCCAGGCGCTCAACCCGGATTCGGAGGAACAACGCCATTGGACGTTCCGCATGATCGGGGCACCGCATCATAACGCAGCGCTGAAACGGCTGACAGACGGTATGGACGCGTCAGGTCTCGGCCCTGAGACACCCGAGCGGTGTTTCATCGTCCTGCGCAACCACGCATGGTCGGACGGACGGGCAACCCAGGCCCTCGTGGCGCGGCTCAAGGAGTATGGCGGGCAGTCGGTGACGATACGCGGTGACGACCTGCGCGTGTTCGACGCCCTGCGCCGGATGGCGGACGATAAGGACCAGGAGTTCGAAGCCTGGCTGAGGGTCCGCCGTCCGGCGAGCGGCACCGAACTACTCAGCAACCTGCTCGGCGCGCTCACGCCGCCCGATTCCGCCCCGCCCCTTCAGCCACCCGCCCAGCAGCGTGATTTGCGGGCGGAGACGTCACCCGGTTCCTCGGATGCCCGTGTTCCGGTCATCCCGGTCGGCCGAAGGTTGGACACCGGTACGGACCTCGATCTGAAGGTGAGCATGCTGGCTCGGCACACGGCCGTCTTCGCCGGATCTGGATCCGGCAAGACCGTGTTCCTGCGACGCCTCGTGGAGGAATGCGCGCTTAACGGGGTGTCCTCCATCGTTCTCGACTCGAACAACGACCTCGCTCGGCTGGGCGATCCCTGGCCCACTCCGCCTTCCGGGTGGGGAGCCGACGACCCGGCCAAGGCGGCCCGATACTTCGACGAAGTCGACGTCGTGGTGTGGACGCCGGGCCGCTCCCGTGGACGCCCGCTCAGCTTCCATCCGCTTCCGGACTTCACAGCCGTCCTGGATGACGGTGACGAACTGGAATCCGCGCTGAGTATCGCAGTGGAGGCGCTCGCCCCTCGGGCCAAAGTCGAGGGAGCGAGCGCCAAGGCTCGCAAGGGCAAGGCTGTGCTCCGCCAGGCGCTGCAGCATTTCGCGCGCTCGGGTGCCGGCGACTTTACGGCCTTCCTCGGCATGCTCTCCGCTCTGCCCCTCGAGGTGAGCCAGATCGACCGAGCGGACCAGATCGCCGCCGAGCTGGGGCAACTTCTGACCGCCGCCACGATCACCGACCCGCTCTTCGCGGGTGCCAGCGAGTCGGCGGATCCCGTTCGACTGCTTACTCCGTCGGCAGGCAAACGAGCACGCATCTCGGTCATCAGCTTCATCGGTCTCAGTGAGGATGCGCGGCCGGGATTCGTTAGCCAACTGCAAATGGCCCTGTTCTCATGGATCAAGCGGAACCCGGCGCGAGGCCGCCCTCTGAGCGGCCTCTACGTGGTGGACGAGGCGCAGGCCCTTGTGCCGGCGACATCCAAGACCGAGGCACTGGCCAGCACCCTGACCCTGGCGTCGCAGGCACGCAAGTACGGCCTCGGCTTGGTCTTCGCCACCCAAACACCGCGCGGCCTGCACAACCAGATCGCGGGGAACGCCACAACGCAATTCATCGGCAGAATCAACAGCCCAACACAGATCGACGTAGTCAAGGGGTTGGCGCAATCCCGCGGTGGTCGAGCCGACCGGGTGGGACGACTGGAAACCGGACAGTTCTACACCTCGACCGAGGGCATTCCCGAGGTGCTGATCCGCACGCCGCTGTGTCTCAGCCATCACCCCGCCGACCCGCTCACGGAACAGGAGATCATGCAGCGCGCAGCCCCATGAAAGCGCATCGTCCATCCAGCTTGTGCTGTTCCGTGGAGTCGCGTTGGTCGGCGTCAAAGCCATCTGGGTGTTCGTTCATAAACGTCTCGTATCGGATGGGGGTGTGCATCCCCAGAGCGCTGTGGCGTCCTTGCCGGTTTGGAAGATCTCCAGGCGCTCGAAGGTAACGTTCGCCAGTTCGATGCGGGTTCTGTCATCGGCCAAGTGCGTGCGGTTCTTCCATGAAATTCTGATGCGATGCGAGGGGTGAGCGGCCAGCCGTGAGGAGGTTCGTCGACGAGCGCGCCGAGCGTGATCACTCGTCGAGGCCGACGACATTCCCGAACTCCAGCGCCTGGCGGCAGGCATCCGCCGCGACCAGGACCGACACACCTTTATAACGGATCCACGGACCATCTAGGCGGCCCATGATCGTGCCGTAGGGCACACTCCTGAGAGCGCTGCGCGAGCTCGCCAGGGCTTACGAGGGCGCCGGGTCGACGCAGTGCGGGACTGAGGAACGCCCCCGACGGTCATGTGACCGGCGGGGCGTGGCTGCGGACGATGCGGCATGGGGCTCAGGACACGGCCTGAGCCCCATGCCGACGAGCTATCTCGTTGATCCGCTCGGCCAACGCGAAGTCGAGTTCGGTCACCACATCGCCGGCGGTGTGCGTAGTCATGGCGAACCGCAACCGATCCCATCGGATGTCGATGTCCGGCCGGTGCTCCAGCTCGATTGCTGCCACGCCGACCTCGGCGACGATGCGGATTGCCGTGTCGTACTCGACGGCGTAGGTCCGGCTGATCTCGGCAGTGTCGCCGGACCATCCGGTGTCGCCGAGTCGCTCCGTGACGCTTTCGGACGTTAGGGGCGTCCGTAAACTCACGTGCTACCTCCTTAGGCTGCCCAGGGCTGCCCTGAGCTGTCGGCCGGGTCGCTCCTTAGCCCACGGTTTCATGCGCGTCTCAAGCGTCTGTAGCTCCCTTCGCATTCGCGCCGAGCCTGTTTCTTCGACCAGGGTGACGACTTGCCCAGCGATCTCTACTGCCTGTTCCGGCTCACTGCGAGCCGCGAGCGCCTGTGCCTGACGTGCAAGGAACACGCCCGCGTCTCTCCGGGCTCCGGCGGACATGGCAGGAAGTGTCTGGTCCCACAGCGCCAACGCCTCATCGAGCACATCGAGCCGGACATAGCAGGTAGCCCGCTGGACGTCGAGATAGTGGGGCGTCAGGCATGCACTGCCCCACGGATACGCGTCGTCCATCTGCTCGACCAGGGCGGCGGCTCTGTCCAGCAAACGGTCACACTCGTCTCGGGCGTCGGCACCACCCATGAGCGATCGGCCGTGGGCTGCCTGCTGTAGGGCGAGCACTCGCACCTTTGCGCAGAGCTTCGATTCATGCACCAACGCCGCCTCAGCCAGGTCGACGACGCTCGCGCCGTCGCCCATGTCCGCGTATAGCATCGCCTTGTTGTGCAGGGCAAAGCCGACGAGTTGCGGGTCAAGCGAGCGATGTGCGCGCTCCAGCGTCACGTCATGCCAGTACACCGACCGATTGAGGTCCCCGCCGTCCTGGTAGAGCCAGCCGATGAAGGCCGCGTACCCGGTCGCCAACGCCCACATTGCCGGGCGCAGTGCGCCGCGGGCTTCGTCGGCGAGCTCGCACAGCAGTTGATACTGCGCACTCACGATGGGGGTGAGGCGTAGCGCTCCGAGGTGGCGATCGGCGACGTAGTGGCCTGCGAGTTGCTCACGGAAGTAGTCGACGAGTTCGGGCGCGACGCGATTGGTCGGCCGGTGGGCTATCGAGGGCCCCGCGGGACTAGTCAGGGCTCTGGCGTCCGGACGCACGAGCGCCACGAGGGCGCCGCCGGCCTTCAAGGTCGAATCGAGTAACTCGGCCAGCGGGAGCGATGGAACCTTGTGGTCGTTGGCGACCTTGGACAAGTACCCGACGTCGTAGTGGATGGTCTTGGCGAGCCCGCGCAATGACACCCCGCGCTCAGCCAAGAGCGCCCGCATCTGCTCGCCGAAGGTCGTCGTCATGGCCGTCCCGAGTGTTGACCGCGTGTTGACCATGTTGACCCGGGCGCACAGAGCAACAGGCCAACACTCCCAACCGTAACCGCCCCGCTGCTTGCATGGCAGCCACGCCACGCAAAGCGCTTGGCGGCCCCGGCCCGGTGCGGGAACACCGGGGGCTCCGGGGCCTTGATCAGGAATCGAGGTCCTGACCCGATGCCCAAGATTAGAGGCATTCGTGCTGTCCGCGTCCGCTGGAGTGCCGACGCTCCGCCGTTACCGCTCGGCTGCCGGTGGTGCGGCCACGCCCCCTACGCGCACGACTCGGCGAGCCTGCCGCATCGGCGTCATCACGAGTGGGAGCAGCCCACGGCCGCCCAGATGCGCGCCCGGCTGTCCGCGCGGCGCCGTCTGGGGTTGTGCGCCACCCCGTACGCCGCGGCGCCCTCGCGGCCGCTGGAGGTTCACCCGCCCGCGGCCGCGCCGCGCCCGGGCAGGCTCCACGAGCGGCCCGTCACGGCGCCCCACGGGCGACCCGTCGCGAGCCCCCTGCCCGCCGGGCGTGGCCGCGCCCCGGATACCGCGCCCTCGGGCAACCGGCGTACGCCGTACTGGCAGGGAGCGGCCGCGTGAGCCGGGCCCTCGGACGGCACCGAGACGGCACGGTGCCCAACGCCATGCTCGACAGCGAGCTGGCCACGCCGCGCCGGTGGGACCCTGAGCAGACGGCCGCGGCCGTCCAGCTCGACCGCGCCGAGTCCGGTTGGCACGTGATGTACGGCTCGTGGAGTCGCCGGTTCTTTGCCATCGCGCTGTGGTCGGACGAGCCGGTCATGGTGTACGCGCACACCGCCGGCGAACTGCGCGAGGTGATGCGCGACGTCGAGGCCGAAGCGATGGAGCGCCGGTTTCGGCCGTCGGTGAGGGTGGCATGAGCGGCCCGCGCAAGCACCGCGGCCCGGCCGAGCCGCCCGAGGCCGAGCCCACCGACCCCTACGGCTTCGGGCCCGGCGCGCGGATCTCGGTGGGCGGGTACTTCCCGCGGCTGTCCCTGGTCGATGGCCTCTGGTCGGAGGGACCTCGGGGCCCTATCACGCCGCTTGCGCGTGGCCCGATCTACGCGGTGGCGTTCGTCGGGGCATCCGGGATCCAGCACGCCGTGCCCTGGAAGACGGCCATCCCGTTCGTTGCGGCCGCTGCGGCGTGCGCCGCTCAGGCCACGGTCACGGCGATCAGCGGGGTGCCCGTCATGTGGACGCCGACCGACCACCTGGCCTGTGAGGACTGCGCCGTCGCCATCGCTGAGCAGGCGAGCCAGGAGGAACAGCCGTGACGCTCACCGCGACCCAAGGCAACGCAGATCACGGCTACCACGTCCCCACGTCGAAGCGCGACGCCGAGGTCATCGACTGGCAGCCCGCGACCCAGGCCGAGGACCGGCGGCGGGTGCTGCGCTGGACCTGCCGGTGCCGGAACGAGGTGTACTACCTGGTGTCGGCTGGCGGCCGCGGCTACATCGAACGCACCCGCGACGGCGAGGCGACCGTGCAGACCGCGCGGATGCGGCACGCGCAGATCGCCGAGCTGTGGGAGCGCATCCTGCTCGGGCAGGCCCGGTGATGGCGCCCTACCCCGACACCTCATGGCACGCGAGGTTCCTGGAGTTCGTCGCGCAGGGGATGAACTGGCCCTGCTCGTGACAGATCGGGGGCAGGGCCACCATCCAGCACGCCGCGGGGCCCTGATCGGGCCCCGTTTTTCTGCGCGGGGAGAGAGGCGCGGGAGAGGTTGGATGGGGTCGCTCACCCCCCTACCAAAATCGCTGGCACGTCTCGCAAGATCCTGCCTCTCGTCTTGGCCCTCTCGTATTCGGTGTCCACGGCATCTTCGAGCAGCGTCCGCTGGTCGCGAGCGTTGGATGGGTCGTGGGTCCGGCCGTGCGTGGTCACATGCACAAGGATTCCGCCATCTTCGAGCAGATCGAGCATGGTCACCCACTCACCGACGCCAGGCGAGCCACGCGAGGACTCCCACAGAAGGAGAACGTCAGCGCCGAACCGGCCGGTCCCCAGATCGCTCATGAGGCTGTGGAACTCGTCCCGTTCCTTGCGGGCGTAGCGCGATGCGGACGCGGCCACCTGTTCGGCGTACGGGTCCAGGAGCGTGATCCCGTGCCGGTCGGCGCGACCGCCTGTTGTCGCCGTGCTGCTGCGTCACGGATTGAGCCGTTCGGACCGATCCTTGGACACCCGGAGGTACTCACGGCCGGTGAGAAGGATCCTCTCGGTGAGGGAGCGGGGCAGCGTCGTCGTCATGGTTCCCATGGTGCCCCTAAGAAGGTTTCTCGACGTCGTCACGCCGGACCCACACAGCTCCGGAACCGTTGAAGGCAACGTCAACCGGATCAAGATGCTGAAACGGCAGGTTTACGGCCGAGCAGGGAGGAACCGGCCGGGTCAGCCGTTCGTGCCCGGAGGCCGGTAGTACTTGAACACCGACTCCATGGTCGGCCTGAGCCGTTCCCACTGGGAGGCCGTGACCGACCAGTCGATGACGCTGATCCGGTCGCCGGTGACGATCATGCGCTGTAGCTCGCGGTAGGCCACCCCGCGCACCGCCCACGAGTGGTACCCGGGCCCGGTCCAGGTGCTCTCCCACTCCGCGACGACGGCGCCCCGCCTGGACGGGACCTTCCCGAGCCGGACGCGGTGGTACTTCCGCACCGACCGGGACAGCGAGGCCTCGACCTCCGCGAGCAGGTCGGCCGGTTTCCTCCCGAGGGTGGGGATCACCTCCAGCCCGAGGTGGGCGATGCCCTCCGGCTCGGACCAGGTGTAGTAGTCCTCCTGGATGGACAGCCGCCAGCCTCTCGGCACCCCGGCCTTCCATCCCCGGCCGTTGTCGTACCACTTCAGCTTGAGCCGGACGGGCGCCGCCGCCGGGGTGAGGGAGGGGGACGGCGCGGCGGCGGTCGTGGGCGCGGCCGGGGTGGGCGCGCCGACGGGACCGGCGTTCGCGGGGTCGGCCGGGCGCAGGACCGCCCACCCGCCGATCGCCACCGCGGCGGCCGTGGCCGCGGCGACGACGGCCAGCACCCGCCCGCGGCGCCCGGCGCGACGTACGGGGGCCGCGCCTGCGGCCGGCGAGACGAGCGCGTCGAGCAGGCGCTTGGCCTCGGTGGGGCCCATGCGCCTGGCGGGGTCGGTGGCGAGCAGCCCGGCCAGGACGGCACGCAGTTCCTCGGGGGCCTTGGCCAGCTCGGCGTCCTGGGTGAGCAGCGTGGACAGCGCTCCCCGGGTGCCCTCGAAGGGCGGCTTGCCGACGACGGTGGCGAACAGCGTCGCGCCGAGGGACCACAGGTCGGAGGCCGGCCCTGCGGGGGTGCCGCCCGCGCGTTCGGGGGCGAGGAAGCCCGGGGAGCCGGTCGCGCCGCCGCGCGGGGCGCGCGGGTCGCCGGGCGAGGTGGAGGTGGCGATGCCGAAGTCGCTGAGGACGACGCGCCCGTCGTAGCCGATGAGGATGTTCGCCGGTTTGACGTCGCGGTGCACGATGCCCGCGGCGTGCGCGACGGACAGGGCGGTGAGCACTTCGGTGGCGATCGTGGCCGCGCGGGTCACCGACAGGGTGCCCTCGCCGGCGATCACCCGGTCGAGCGAGCGGGACGGGACGAGCTCCATGATTATCCACGGACGGCCGTCCTCGTCGGCCACGTCGAAGACGCTCACGATGTTGCGGTGGTTGAGCCGCGCCGCCATGCGGGCCTCGCGCGCCGTGCTCTGGATCATGCTGAGCCGCTGGCGCGAGGTCAGCGTGTCCGGGATCAGGACTTCCTTGATCGCGACCGGACGGTCCAGGAGCGTGTCGTGTCCCTCCCAGACCATGCCCATGCCGCCCTGGCCCAGGGCGCGCATCAGCCGGTACCGCTTGACCACTAGCTGCCCTGGAGTTCCCATCGGCGATGCCCCCTCGCGGGCGATGAAGCGATAATTCAGCAAATGCGCAGTCTTCCATATGCGCCGTGCTCACCGGGCTCCAAAAGGCCGCGACGGCATCACGAAAGGGGCGGCAGCGAACCGCTGGCGATGTGCGCCAGAGTGATCTCCGTCAGCGTCGTGTTCTCGTACGCGCGCAGCGCCGTCCACACATCGGCCAGTGGCCCGGCGACCCCGGGGAACCTCTCGCTGTGCGAGGGGACGCCCTCGACCACGACGATGATGTCGGCCAGCGTGATCTCGGTGGCCGGCCGGGCGAGCCAGTAGCCGCCCTCGGGACCCCGCTGGCTCTCGATGAGCCCCGCGCGCCGCAACTGGAGCAGGATGTTGTCCAGGAACCGGCGAGGGATGTCCTGGGAGCTGGCGATCCGCTCCGCCGGAACGGGGCCCGGAGGAGCGGCGGCCAGCTCCGCCGCGGCGCGCAGGGCGTACTGCGTCCTGGCTGAGATCCGCATCAGCCCACAGGTTGGTCGAGCCCCCAGCGGCGCCGCAGGGCGTTGTCCGCCGCGCCGAAACACATGTCGACCACGATGCCGATGACCAGGATCACGATCATCGTCGCGAGCAGCCCGGGCGCGTCCGACAGTTCGCGGGCGTTGTCGAGCTGCTCGCCGATCGAGGTCTGGTGGGCGATGATCACGAGAAGCTCGCCCGCCATGAGGGAGCGCCACGCGAACGCCCACCCCTGCTTGAGCCCGGACAGGAACGACGGCAGCGACGCGGGGAGGATCACGTGCCGGTACAGGGCCAGCCGCCGCAGGCCGAGGATGTGCCCGGCGCGCAGCAGGATCGGCGGGGTGTAGTCCACGCCCGCGATCAGCCCGTTGGCGATGGACGGCGCCGCGCCGAGGACCACCACGAACAGGATCGCGCTCTCGCTCAGCTTGAACAGCAGGATCGCCAGGGGGAACCACGCGATCGACGGCATCGTCTGCAGTCCGGTGATCAGCGACCCGAACGCCGCGCGCAGGGGCCGTACCCGCGACACCGCCGCGCCGACGACCAGCCCGACCAGCACGGCCAGCGCGAACCCGACGATCGCGCGCCGCATGGTCGTGAAGACGGCGTTGTAGAACTCGCCGTCGCCCAGGCGGTCGCCCAGCTCGCCGAGGACCGTGATGGGGCCGGGGAGCACGTACTCGGGGCGCCAGCCGCTGAGCACGACGACCTCCCACACCGCGAGGACCAGCACGATGGCGGAGATCATCGGCCACGCCCGTGACCAGATCCTGGACGCCAGGCCGCGCCGCTCGCGGGTGGACAGCTCCAGGGCGTCCAGGCCGGCGATGCTCTGGGAGATCTCGGTGGTCGTCATGGTCAGCCGTCCCCCCTCGCCCCGGTCGCGACGGGCCGCCGCGCCGGCTTGGCGTGGCGCAGCACCTCCTGGCGCAGCCGGTCGGTGATCGTCGCGGCCAGCCCGGCGACCTCGCCGGAGTCCGTGCGCCGCGGGCGGTCCAGGGTGATGGGGAACTCCTGGATCACCGTGCCGGGACGGCTGCTCAGCAGGACCACCCGGTCGCCGAGGCGCACGGCCTCGCGCACGTTGTGCGTGACGAACAGGACGGTGAGCTCCCGCTCGCGCCAGATGCGTTCCAGCTCGTCGTGGAGCAGGTCGCGGGTCATCGCGTCCAGGGCGCCGAACGGCTCGTCCATCAGCAGGACGTCCGCCTCCTGGGCGAGCGCGCGGGCGAGGGCCACGCGCTGGCGCATGCCGCCGGAGAGCTCGTGGGGGCGCTTGGCGCCGAAGCCGCCCAGGTGGACGATCTCCAGCAGCTCGGCCGCCCGCGCGCGGCGCTCCTTCTTCGTCGTGCTCTTCCCCTTGCCCGTGACCCGGAGCGCCAGCTCGATGTTGGCGGAGACCGTGAGCCAGGGGAACAACGCGGGCTCCTGGAACATCATCGCGATGCGCCCGCCCTTGGTGTCGATCTCGCCCGCCGTGGCGTGGTCGAGGCCGGCCACGAGGTTGAGCAGCGTGCTCTTGCCGCAGCCCGAGGCCCCGAGCAGGCACACGAACTCGCCGCGGCCCGCCGTCAGGGTGACCCGGTCCAGGGCCAGGAGATCTCTGCCGTACACCTTGGAAACCGCGTCCAGCCGGACCGCGGGCTCGTGCCCGTCGGTCCGGCTGGAGCGCAGCTCCTTAGTAGGAGCTGTCACTTCGACTCCTCACCCGGCGCCTGCCCCGTGAGGGATCGGGGGCGCCGCTTCGGCTGTTGTGGTACGCGAGGGCCGCGGGTGCCCGGGGCGTGCCGGGTCACTTGTCGCTCACCGCCTGCTGGCCCTTGGCGGACAGGACCTCGTTGAGGATCTTGAGGTCGTAGATGCCGTTCAGGTCAACCGGGTCGAGCAGGCCGACCTTCTGGGCGTGGTCGGCGCTGGTGATCAGCGTGGACGCGAGCGGGTCGTTGGTGAAGGTGATGTTCTTGAAGGCGCTGTCCAGGACCTCGGGCTTGAGCGGCTTGCCGGACAGGTCCTGCAGCTCGGCGTTGATCGCTTCCTTGGCCCCGGCGGGGTCGGAGCTGATGTAGGCGTTCGCCTCGACGTGCCCCTCGATCAGCTTCTTGACGATGTCGGGGTGCTCCTTGAGGAACTGCTGCCGCACGATCAGGTGGGTGATCACGAACTGCTTGTTCGGCCAGAGCTCGGACTCGTCGACGAGGATCTTGCCCTTGCTCTCCTGGATCAGGCGGCTGGCGAAGGGCTCGGGCACCCACGCGCCGTCGATGTCGCCGGTGGCGAAGGTCTGGAGGGTCTGGGCGTTCTCCTGCGGGAGGATCGAGACGTCGCCGCCGCCCTTGGTGTCGGTCTTCAGGCCCTGCTGCTGGAGCCAGAAGCGCAGCGCGACGTCCTGGGTGTTGCCGAGCTGCGGCGTCGCGATCTTCTTGCCCTTGAGGTCGGCGGCGCTGTTGATCTCGGGCTTGACGATGAGGTAGACGCCGCCGGACGCCGAGCCCGCGACGATCTTGATGGCCTGACCCTTGGACTTCGACCAGGCGTTGATGGCCGGGTTGGGGCCGATGTACGTGGCGTCGATGGCGTCGGAGAAGATCGCCTCGGTGGCGGCCGGGCCGGCGTTGAAGGTGGCGGTCTTCAGCGTCACGTTGGCGCCGAGGGCCTTCTCGAAGAAGCCCTTCTTGACGCCGACGAGCGCCGTGGAGTGGGTGATGTTGGGGAAGAAGCCGAGCCGGAGCTCGGTCTTGGCCGTGTCACCCCCGCCCGCGCCCGACGCGGTCGTCGTCGCGTCGCCGCCCCCGCCGCAGGCCGCCGCGAGGGCGGTCACAGCGACCGCGGCCAGTGCCGCCGCCATCCCCCGGAGCCCGCGTACCTTCATGTACCTCTCCTTTAATTCCTACTTAATAAGTCGGGTAGGTGTATAAGACGACATGTGGGGCTTGGTGTCAAGCGGGGGTGACCGCATGCGCACGCGTCGTTACCGCATCGTGTCCGCCGTGCCGTCGGCCGGTAAGGGGCCGGGCATGCCGCGTTCACCTCGTTCACGCAGCTCACGGTGCCTCGCGTGCGTCAAGGGCGGCTGGAAGGGCCCGGAAAGGACGGATCGACGCGCCGCGCGGGCGCGTCGATCCGGATCAGAGGGTGCGGGCGCGGGTCACCAGACGACGGGCATCGCCTCGAAGCCGCCGGTCGCCCGGTCGACCCGGATCGGGACCTCGGCGAAGGGCACCGCGAGGGCCAGGCTGGGGAAGCGCGTGAACAGCGTGCCGAAGACGCTGCGCAGCTCCACCCGCGCGAGGCTGGCCCCGATGCAGTAGTGCATGCCGTGGGCGAACGCCAGGTGCGGCTCCTCGCCCTGCCGGTGGATGTCGAACGTGTCGGGGTCCTCGAAGACCCGGTCGTCGCGGTTGGCGGCCATGGTCGAGATGATCACGGCGTCGCCCTTGCGGATCGTCACGTCCCCCACCTGGACGTCCGTCCGCGCCCACCGGGTCACGCCGAGGTCGGACGGCGCCGTCATGCGCAGGATCTCCTCCACCGCGCCCGGCACGAGCGAGGGGTCGGCCACCAGCGCGTCCCGCTGGGCGGGGTCGGTCAGCAGGTACGCGACGCCGTGGTCGATGCGGTTCACCGTGGTCTCGTGGCCCGCGAAGAGCAGCATCGCGCCCAGCTCGGCGATCTCGTCGTCCGCCGCGTCCATCGTGGCCATGTCCGAGAACACGTCCTCGGCCGGGTCGCGGCGCTTCTCGACCATGAGCTCGTGGATGTACCCGCTGAGCTCGGCGAGCGCGGACTGCGCCCTGCCGGGGTTGGCCATGTCGGTCATCGTGTCGGCCAGCGCCCGGAACCGCTCGCGGTCCTCACGCGGGACGCCCAGCAGCTCGGAGATCACCAGGGCGGGCAGCGGCACGGACAGGTGCGCGTGCAGGTCCGCCGGCGGCCGCTTGGCGGCCATCTCGTCCAGCAGCTCGTCCACGAGCTCCTGGACGTGGCCCGCCAGCACCCGCATGCGCCGCGCGGAGAAGGCGGGCGCGAGCATCTTGCGCATCCGCTCGTGGTCGGCCTTCTCCTTGTCGAAGTCGCCCCTCGGCCCGCCCGCGATGATCGCGTGGGACACGCGCGGGGCGTTCTCCGGATCCGGATGGGTGCGTCCGAGCCGCTCGTCGCCGATGAGGGACCGTACCTCCTCGTAGGAGGTGACCAGCCATGCCTCATCGCCCGTGCCCGTCCGTACCCGGGTGATCGGCGAGCTCGCGCGCAGTTCCCGGAACATCGGCGAGATGGCCAGGCGGTCGCGGCGCGGGAACGGCAACTGGGGGAGATCGGACACGATGGGTGCCCCCTCTCGTGGATACGCGTCTCCGTCGCGTCCTCGCGAACGGCTTACTTTCGACCGTCGCATTTGGAAGCCGTCCCCGCAATGCCAATTGTCAGGACTTGTAAGGATTGATGATGACTGGCGGCGTGCTTTTCGTGGCGCTTGGGTGGCTTTCACGGACTACATCCGGATTCACCTGCTGACCGAGGGGCCGGTGAGCACGACGGTCACCAGGCCGCGGCGCCCCGGAACGAGGTCGGGGCGGGGCGGTAGCCGAGACGTTCCCGCGCCGCCGAGATGTCGAGCGTCCGCTCCACGGCCAGGTGTCCCACGGCGTACCGGGTGAGGCGCGGGGGCCTCGGACTGCGCAGGGCGTGGAAGACCGCCTCCGTCACCGCCGCCACCGGCATCACCAGCGCCCGTGGCAGGTAGCACGGCTCGGCGTCGATGCCCCGCTCGCGCAGGATCCAGCGCAGCGCGTCGTCCAGGACGACCGGCGCGGCGTCCGTGACGTTGAAGACGCCCCTGTCGACCGGCCCCGACGCGGCGAGCAGGCACGCCTGAGCCAGGTTGTCCACCGAGGTCAGGCTGACCCGCTGACGTCCGTCGCCCACCGCCCACAGGCGGCGGCCCCGCACCGACGCCAGTACCCGGGGGAGCAGCGTCGGATCGCCCGGCCCGTACACCGCGTGCGGACGCAGGACGATCGCCGCGTCGCCGGCCGCGCGCTCGGCGAGCGCCTTGGAGACCCCGTAGGCGTTGACGTATCGCCGCGCCCGGCACTCGTGCTCGCGCGCCATCACGGTCGGGCGGAACGGGTCGTACACGCTCGCGGTGCTGAGGTGGACGAAGCGGGCGCCCGGGAACGCGGTACGCACCCGGGCGGTGCCGATGACGTTGACCTGGATGAACTCCCGCCGCGGCCCCCAGTCGCCCACGGTGCCCGCGCAGTGGACCACCGCGTCCACCTCGGGCAGGTCGCCGGGCGCGGGTCCGGTGACGTCCCACGCGCGGTACGGCACGACGCCCGCGCGCACGAGCTCGCCGAGGCCGCCGCCGACGCGGCTCGCCGGCCGGCGTCCGAACGCGTGCACCCGCCACCCCCGCGCCACCGCCGCCCGCGCCACGACCCCGCCCGCGAACCCCGACGCCCCCGTCACCGCGACCCTCATGGCAAGCCCCGTCCGCCCGCGCACTTCGACGGTCCGTTCGCCGCCGCCCGCATGGGACGCCCCACCCGCTCGCGAACCTCGACGGCCGTCATCCTCCCGGGCACGGCGCGAGCGGTTCGGGCCGGTGTCATGGGCGGGCCTCGGCGACGGCGTCGCGGAGACGGGCGCGGTCGAGTTTGCCGTTGCGGCCGCCGCGCGGGAACGCCTCCACCACCGTGATCCTGTCGGGCAGCGCTCCGGCGTCCAAGAGGTCCGGCAGCGCCCGGCGCACCGCCGCCGGGTCGAAGCCCTCGTCGGCGACCAGGGCGAGCACGACCTCCTCGTCGCCGGTCCCCGGATCCGGCACGCCGACGATCGCCGCCTCGGCCACCCCCGGCAGCGCCGCCACCGCCGGTTCGTACAGGCCCGGGTAGATGTTGAAGCCGTCCCTGAGGATCATGTCCTTCCTGCGGCCGAGCAGGACGAGCCGCCCATGCTCGTCGAGGCGGGCCAGGTCGCCCGTCGCGACCTCCCGCAGCGGGGGCTCGCCGAGATAGCCCCGGGCGAGCTGCGGCCCGGAGACGAACAGCTCGCCGTCCTCGGCGATCCGGACGGCCACCCCGGGCAGCGGCGGCCCCAGCAGGTCGCCGTCCCGGCAGGCGAGCTTCTGCTCGGCGGAGGCGACGGCGATCGGCAGCGCCTCCGTCATCGCGTACACCGAGAGGATCTCGGCGTGCGGCGCGGCGGACCGGGCGCGCCGCAGGACGGCCGGCGGGCTCGGGGCCGTGCCGAGCAGCAGGCAGCGGAGCGTCGCGGGCAGCGCCGGCCTCTCGCGCAGGGCGCGGTCCAGGCGTACGGGGACGCAGAACGCGTGCGTGGCGCGGCGGGCCGCCAGCTCGTCCGCGAGCGGGCGGGAGCCGGGCAGCGACCAGGTGGCGCCCGCCATCAGCGCGGGCAGTCCGAGCATGAGCTGGTCGGTGTGGACGACGTCGCCCTCGCCCAGCGGGACGGCCGCGCGGAACAACGCCGACCCCTCGGCCAGCGAACCACGCGTGTGGACGACCCCGCGCGGGCTCCCGGTGGTCCCCGAAGTGAACGCGACGACGGCGGGCTGCGCGAACCCGGCGTCCGCCGGATGGCCGTGCGGGGTCGCGCGTTCGACGGCGCGCAGGCTCAGGGCTCCGCGGGGGACGCCGGGGAGCCGGCGGCCCGCGTACAGGTGGTTCACCGGATGGCCGGGGAGTGGGTCGCGCAGGTGGGGCAGGTGCAGGCCACGGCGGCGGGCGAGGCGGCGCAGCGGGCCGCTCAGCGTGTAGACCAGTGAGTCGGCGACGACCCAGCGCGGCCGGGTGAGCGCCAGCCGGGCGGCGGCGACGCCGGGCGCGAGGCCCGGGTCGGCCAGGACGAGCATCCCGCCCGCGGCGACGGCCCCGAGCGCCGAGGTGACGGCGTCCGGCCCTGGCCGCACCGCGAACAGCACGCCGTCCCCCGCGCGCAGGCCCGTCATGGCGCCCGCGACGGCCAGGACGCGGCGGCGCAACTCGCCGTACGTCAGCGTCCGTCCCCGCCCGTCGATCATCGCGACCGCGCCCGCCCGTCCAGGTCCGCCGAGAATGCCGGTGATGAGGTCCGTCCCGGTTGTCCCCAAGTCATCCACAAGTTATCCACAGGTGTCGATAGGTGGGGATAAGTACGCCCCGCGCCGCCTTCCGCCCGGCGACGCGCGGCCGGTGCGCCAGCACGGCGCCCGCCACGGCCCGGATCTCGGCCATGGCCAGCGGGTATCCGACGCAGAAGTGCGGCCCGGCCCCGAACCACAGCCGCCGCAGCTCGGGCGGATGCTTCGCGGCCGGGTCGAACGGGCCGTGGGCGCGGGCGCAGTTGTGGGTGACGATCAGCACGCGGTCCCCCGGCCGCACCCGGACCCGGCCCACCCGCGCGGGCGCCGCCACCGACCGCAGCATCACCGGCGTGGGGGTCGTGATCCGCAGAGCCTCGTCGATCGCCCGGTCCAGCTCCTGCGGCCCCTCGACCCGGACGCCCGCGTCGTCCAGCAGCGCGACCAGCCTCGGGACGAACGTCGCCACCGTCTCGGTGCCGGTCAGGAAGAACGCGGCCGCCGCCCCGCGCGCCTCCGCGGCGGACAGTCCGAGCGCGCGCATGCGTCCCATGACCGTCGACTCGTCGCCCTCGTCGTAGGCGGCGGCCGCGACGGCGCCGACGCGGTCCAGCACCCGGCGGGCGACCGCGACCTGCCGGTCCGACAGGCGGCGCGAGCGCAGCGAGACCATCGACACGACCCGCTCGCCATCGGCGAACAGCGCTCGGGCGTCGCGCGCCGAGACCTCCCGCATGCCGACCAACCGGCAGATCACCGCGCCCGCCATCAGCCGCATCTCGTCCACCAGGTCGACCGTCTCGCCGCGCGAGAGCCGCGCGGACAGGTCGCCCAGAGGGCCCTCCAGCACCTCCGCCACCAGGGCCTCGACCTGCGCGGGCGCGAAGAGGGGCGCCAGCCTGCGCCGCAGCGCGGTGTGCCCCTCGCCCTCCATGTTGAGCAGGACCGACGGCCCGAGCACGGGCGTCCACAGGTCCCCGGGAGAGCCGGGGCCGTCCTTGCGGAACCGCTCGTCCGTCAGGACCTCCCGCGCGGTGGCGGCGTCGTTGACCACGACCCCGAGGCCGGGCACCCGCACCACCGGCCCGAACCGGGCGAGCAGCCGCATCAGGGGATAGGCCACCGGGTGGGCGGCCAGGTACAGCCGGTTCTCGGCGGCCATCGCCCGCCCCGCGCCCCGCGGCCTCACCGGACGTCGACCACTTCGGGACGATAGTGGTGGTCGGCGTACCAGGCCAGCGTCCCGGCCAGCCCGTACGCGCGCAGCCGCCGCACCGAGCCGTAGACGACGACGTCACGGCGCGTGCCGTACGCGCGGGTGAGCGCCCGCACGCGGTTGACCAGCGCGCGGTCCTCGTGCGTCTCCTCGATCGCCGTGCGAGGGAACCCGCCCGCCCGCTCGTACAGCTCCGCGGTGATGCCCACGGTCGCGCCCGGCATCATGACGTACGGCCCGAGGTAGGCCGGGTCGCGGTTGCTCGGGCGGACGCGCCCGAACGCCGCCGCCACCTCCACCACGAACGGCAGCAGGCGGCGTTCCCAGAACTTCAGCGGGAACTCGTCGGTGCGGGGGCGCAACAGCCCGCCGACCATCTCAAGGCCGTCGGCGAAGCCGCGCCTCATGGCCCGCACCCAGTCGCGGCGCGGCACGCAGTCGGCGTCCGTGCGCAGCAGGTGGGTGGCGCCGCGCGCGATGGCGTGCCGCATCCCGGTGTCGGAGGCCGCGCCCGTGCCCTTGCGCGGCTCCCGGACCAGCTCGATCGTCATCGACGACCCGGCGGCGTACGTCGCGACGACCTCGGCGGTCGCGTCGGTGCTCATGTTGTCGACCACGACCAGCGTGAACGCGCGGTCGTCCTGGGCTTCCAGCGCACGCAGGGTCGCCTCGATGCCCTTGGCCTCGTTGTACGCGGGGACGACCACCCACAGGTCCATTGCGCCGTCCATCACAGGTCCGCGAACAGGACGCCGAGGCTGATGCCGCCGCCGAGGCCGAGTAACGCGACCCGGTCGCCCGGCCCGGCGCCCGCCGACGCGAGCTGGAGCGGCAGCGTGGCCGAGGCGCAGTTGCCGTGCTCGGGCAGCGTCACGACGAGCCGGTCGCCGGGGATGCCGAGGGCGCGGGCCAGCACGTCCAGGTAGGGCATCGCCACCTGGTGCACGGCCACGACCGAGAAGTCCTCCCAGGTCAGGCCGGTGTGCTTGAGCGCGTCGAGGAAGAGGTCGGGGCCGATCAGCTCGAACGCCTCCTTCAGGCGCCGCCCGTCGCCGTGGAAGTAGGAGTACTCGGGATCGCGCGGGTGGGCCGAGCCGCCGCCGGGCAGCGTGCCGACGGCCCACGCGGTGGAGTCGGCCGAGAAGGCGCGGTAGAAGATGCCCCGGCCGTGGTCGGCGGCGAGCAGCACCGCGGCGCCCGCGTCCGACAGCGTGTACCCGGCGAAGGCGTCCGCGAACTGCGCCCGGCTCGCGACCCGCCACCGTACGGCGCGGGACGGCATCTCGCCGGAGCAGACCACCACCCTGCGGTGGGCGCCGGAGCGGATGAGCGCCTCGGCCACCTGGATGCCGTTCAGCAGGCTGTTGCAGGCGTTCTTGACGTCGAAGACCGGGCAGGTCAGGCCCAGCTTGGCCGCGACGATGTGCGCCGTGGCGGGCTCCACCATGTCCTGCGACGCCGACGCGAAGATCAGCAGGTCGGCGTCCCCGCCTCGCCCGGGGAGCCGGCGGACCGCGGCCACCGCGAGGTCCGATGCCTGCTCGTCGTCCGCCGCGACGTGGCGGCGCCGGATCCCCGTCATGCGCTCGATGACGCCGCGGTACGGGACGTATCCCTCGATCCGCGACTCGACCTCGCCGCTGGTCATGGAGCGTTCCGGCAGATACGCCGCGACGCCCGTGATACGGGCCTTCATCGCGCCCCCTGTGTTCGTTTGTGCGAAGCTTCCCCCTTTCGGCAATCTACCTGCTCTTTACCTGCGCTCACATGAGCTGTTCGGCTGAGGTGTACTACTCACCCTGGACGAATCCGCCCGTCCGCGGCGAGCCGCCCGGGCGGTGGGAGGGGCGGGCTACTTCGCGGGGATGAGGTCGAAGCTCACCGCGCCGATGACCACCAGGCCGAGGAGCACGCGGTAGACGATGAACGGCGTGAAGCGGTGGGTGCTGATGTACCGCAGGAACCACGCGATCGCCGCGTACCCGACCGCGAACGACACCACCGTGGCCAGGATCGTCGGCCCCCAGTTCGGGGTGGCGCCGTCGCCGATCTTGAACAGCTCCAGCACCCCCGACATCAGCACGGCCGGGATCGCCAGCAGGAACGAGTACTCGGCCGCCTCCTCGCGCCGGTAGCCAAGCAGCAGGCCCGCGCCGGTCGTCCCGCCCGAGCGCGAGACGCCCGGGATCAGCGCCAGCGCCTGGGCCAGGCCGTACGTCAGCGCGTGCGGCAGGTTGAGGTTCTTGTCCAGCGTGAGCTCGTTGCGGGCCAGGCGGTCGGCGACGGCGAGCAGCAGGCCGAAGACGATCAGGCACGCGCCCACCAGGCGCAGGTCGCGCACCGTCGTCTCGATCTGGTCCTTGAAGGCCAGGCCCAGCACGCCGATCGGGACGCTGCCCGCGATGACGTACCAGCCCATGCGGGCCGCCGGCTCCTCCCGCAGGTCGCGGTTCACCAGCGAGCGGGACCAGGTGTGCACGATGTCCCAGATGCGGCGGCGGAAGTAGATCAGCACGGCGGCCTCGGTGCCGAGCTGGATGACCGCAGTGAACGCGGCGCCCGGGTCGTTCCATCCGAAGAACGCCGACACCACCCGGATGTGCGCGCTCGACGAGATGGGCAGGAACTCCGTCAGCCCCTGCACCAGACCCAGCACCAGCGCCTCGAACCAGCCGATCAACGGACACACCTTTCCGGGGAGGCCGGTGTGCGTCGGGGCGACGCCGCGCGGCCACGCGTGCGGGGACCAGGCGAGGCTAGCCGAAGTCCGGACCGGTGCGCGTCGGACTTACGACCGATGCGCCGTATGCCGGGAGCCGTGCGGGGGGCTCACGCGGCGTCGGCGAGCCGCACGCGGGGCTCAGACGGCGGCCGGCGACCCGGACAGCTCGCGGGCCAGCTCGGGCATGCCGCACTGGCGCACGCCGTCGATCATCATGCGCAGGTCCTTGGCGACCCGCGCCGACTGGACGTCCGAGGCCAGCACGACCGCCCGGCGCGCCTGCTCGGCGCCCCCCTCGCGGTCTCCCTCGCGGATGCGCAGCACGGCCAGCCGCGTCAGGCACCGCAGGCCCGTGCGCGTGCGGTTCTCGCCGAGCCGCTCCAGCGCGGCCCCGAGGCGGACGCGCGCCCGCGCGTCCTCGCCGAGCTGGAACAACGCCAGCCCGAGCGCGCTGTCGTGGTGGCCGGGGGAGACGGTGATGTGGCGCGCCCAGCCGGGGGCCACCGCGGGCTCGGACCGGGCGAGGGCTTCCTCCGCCAGGCCGATGTGGCGCAGCCCGGCCGGGCGGTCGCCGGCGGAGGCGCAGTGGCGGGCGGCCACTGCGTGGACGTTGGCCCGCTCGGCGCTGGAGATGCGCTCGTCGCCGAGGGCCATGCGCAGGATCTCGACGCCGTCGTTGGGACGTCCCATGTCGGCGAAGGCGACCGACAGGTCGAGCATGGTGTGCGCGCGAAGGTCGCGGTCGGCGCCGCGCGCCGCCGAGTCGAGGGCGAAGGTGAGCAGCCTGGTCGCGGGTTCCAGGCGGCCCTGGTCGTAGGTGGCCCAGCCGACGCGGTCGGCCAGCAGCCCGATGGCCGAGTTGAGCCGGTCGCGGACGGGCTCGGCCATGGGACGGTCGCGTAGCTTCACGGCCCATTCCAGGGAGCCGCGTGCCATGGCGGTGGCGGCGTTGCCTCCCCGGGCGAGGTCCATGCGCATGTAAAGATCGGCGGCGGCCTCGACCGCGCGCACCTCCGGTAAGCCGACGAGACTTGGCGGCTCGGTCGACAATCCGTCAAGCAGCCGGGTCAGGGGCTCGCCCGTGGCGACCCCCACCGAAGCCGCCGCGATGACCGAGAGTAGGCCTCTGCGCTTCATGTCATCGACGGTACCCGGTTCGGGGTCCCGGGAATGGGGGGTTTCCGTTGCCCGTAACGGAACCGGCGAGGCGGCGAGGGCGACCTCGTAGTGGCGGACCACCGCCGGGGTCGCCTCCCGTTCCCCCCGCTCGATCCGGCTTAGGTGACCTGCGGAAACGCCCGTCATCGCGGCAAGCTGCCCGAGACTGACCCCCGCGCGCCTGCGGGCCGCGCGCAGATCTTCGCCGATCGTCATGGTCACTCCACGTGTTGCGGCAACAACGGTGCGGCATCATGGCAATGGTGACACCGTGTTATCGAACCCTCACACTGACCGTAGCGCGGAAGTCACTCGCGCAGACCGATGACGTGATAAATGGCAGACCCATAAGGGCGATTCGCGGTGCTTAGGGGTCTTCTGATGCGAACCGAGGTCGGGCCACGTGCGACAGATCAGAGCTTTCCCCGTCATCCATCGGCACGCCGGACGGCCGTCCGCCGGGGGCGCGGCGCCGTCCATGGGCGGCGCGCCTCCCCCGCGGCCACGAGTACGTCCAGGGAAGGCGTCGTGAACCCCGCGCCGCTCGCCCCTGCCGGGTGGGTCGTCTTCCGCTCCGACACGGGCCGCTTCTGGGCCACCCGCCTGCGGTTCGACGACGCCACCGAGGCGGCGGGCGTGTGGCGCACGGTCGACGCCGACGACGCCACCAGCCTCACCGAGCTCATCGCCGAGCAGGAGCAACGCGCCCGCTCTGGACTTGTTGCCGAGCCTCCGGCTCGGCGGTTCGGGGCGCCTTAGAGTCGGCGCCCCGAACAGTGCCTATTGCCGAGCCTTCGGCTCGGCGGTTCGGGGCGCCTTAGAGTCGGCGTTCTTCCGCCGTCAAACGCAAGGGATCGTCCCTCACTCTTGCGTTTGACGACTCCAGAACACCGCCGCGCCCCGAACAGTGCCTATTGCCGAACCTTCGGCACGGCGGTTCGGGGCGCCTTGGAGTCGCTCCGAACTGTGCCTTTGGCATCGCTCCGCTCGGCGGTTCGGGGGGTGTCAGACGTCGACTCGGACCTCTGGGTGGCCGAGGCGCTCCCACTGGGTGTGGTAGACGCCGTCACGGTCCACCCGGCGGTAGGTGTGCGCGCCGAAATAGTCGCGCAATCCCTGCAGCAGCGCGGCGGGAAGCCGTTCGGCGCGCAGGCCGTCGTAGTACGCCAGCGCGCTGGAGAAGCCCGGCGCGGGAATGCCCCGCCGGGTGGCCGCGACGGTCACGTCCCGCCACGCGCGCTGGGCGGTGGACAGCTCGGCGGCGAAGAACACGTCGGACAGCAGCGTCGGCGCGTTCGGGTCGGCCTCGTACGCGGCGCGGATGCGGTCGAGGAAACGCGCCCTGATGATGCACCCGCCCCGCCAGATGGTCGCCATGGCCCCGAGGTCGATGTCCCAGCCGTACTCGGCGCTGCCCGCCTGGATCTCGTTGAAGCCCTGGGCGTAGGCGACGACCTTCGAGGCGTACAGCGCCTCCTCGACGTCGTCGGCGAAGGAGGACGGCAGGCCGCCGCCGGTGGGGCCGGGGAGGATGCGGGCCGCCTGGCGCATCTCGGCGTGGCCGGACAGCGAACGGGCGAAGACCGCCTCGGCGATGCCGCTGACGGGGACGCCGAGGTCGAGGGCGACCTGGACGGTCCACCGGCCCGTGCCCTTCTGCTCGGCCTGGTCGAGCACCACGTCGACGAAGGGCTTGCCGGTGGAGGGGTCCATGTGGGAGAGCACGATGGTGGTGATCTCGATGAGGTAGGACTCCAGCCGGCCGGTGTTCCAGGTGCGGAACACCTCGGCGATCTCCGCGGGGGACATCCGCACGCCCTTGCGGAGCAGGTCGTAGGACTCCGCGATGAGCTGCATGTCGGCGTACTCGATGCCGTTGTGCACCATTTTGACGAAGTGCCCGGCGCCGTCGGGGCCGACGTACGCGCAGCACGGCACCCCGTCCACCTTGGCCGCGATGTCCTCCAGGATCGGCCCGAGGTACTTGTACGCCTCCTTCGGGCCGCCCGGCATGATGCTCGGCCCCTCCAGCGCACCTTGCTCACCGCCGGAGATGCCGCACCCGACGAAGTGGATGCCGCGTTCCCTCAGAGCCTTCTCGCGGCGCCGGGTGTCCAGGAAGTGGGCGTTCCCGCCGTCGACCAGGATGTCACCGGGTTCCAGCAGAGGGGCGAACTCCTCGATCACCGCGTCCGTCGAGGCGCCCGCCTTCACCATGATCACAATTTTGCGCGGCCGGGACAACGAGGCGACGAACGCCTCGGGCGTCTCGGCGGGGATGAAGACCCCCTCGTTGCCGAACTCCTCGATCAACGCCTTCGTCTTCGCCTCCGTGCGGTTGTGCACCGCGACGGTGTAGCCATGCCTGGCGAAGTTGCGCGCGAGGTTTCGGCCCATGACCCCGAGTCCGGTGACACCGATGACCGCGTGCTCTGTCGTCATGCGGATCACTCTCCTTCTGGTCTAGCAATACGCCGTGGAGAGCCACCCGGTTCGACGGACGCCGGGACGTCCACTGCCGGCGGCCTCCGCGCACGCGGCGCGGGGCCACCGGCCGTACACCGCACTCGACGGTCCACGGCGCTTCCGGGGGGCACGTCCAATTGTGAAGGAACCGCCGGAACGACCCGTCACCGAGGTGCCCCGTGAGCCGGTCCGGATGATCGAAGTCACGGGCCCCGGTCCGGTTCAGCCGTCCAGGAGCCGGGCGAGCGGGCTCTCCTCCAGGTGGTACAGAAGGTCGCGGCAGTCCTTGTACACGGCCTCGGCCCCCGCGTCCTGCAACGACTCGCTGTCGATGCCCCCGGACCTGACGCCCACGCACCCCGTCTTCGCCGCGCGCGCCGCCAGCGCGTCCCAGACGCTGTCCCCTACCATGATCGCCTGGTCGGCCGGGATCCCCGACTTGTCGAGCGCCTGCCGCACCGGCTCGGGGTGGGGCTTGGACCTCTCGACGTCCCCGGCGTGCACGAGCACCTCGACCGCGTCCTCGGCCCCGGTGATCGCGATGAGCCGCTCGGCCTCGTCCTTCGGCGCGCTCGTGGCCACCACCACGGTCAGACCGCGGTCGGCGAGCGCCTTGAGCAGTTCGCCCGCCGCCGGCACCGGGCGCACCTGGTCGAGGCGCGGCTTGTACGCCTCCGCGTGCGCGTCGGAGATCTCCTGCGCCTCCTCCTCGCCGACATCGGGCAGCAGGTAGTCGATCAACGCGCGGTCCGCTCGTCCGATGGCCCCGTGGATGTCGACCATGAGCACATCCCGCCGCCGTCTCCTGAACGCCTCCCACCAGGCGACGACATGCAGATAGCTGGTGTCGACCAGGGTTCCGTCAAGATCGAATATCACTCCACGCCGCATGGTTCACCACCCCAGAACTCCGGCCGGACCCCCTGCCCGGCCGCATGAGCGCACACGCACACCTCAGAAGAACAGGCGCCTTGTTGTCCGGTTCCGTACCCCGGAGAACCGGCCTCCAACAGGAAACCCGTGGACGGCGGCCCGGATCAGGGGGCGGAGCAGGAGTCCTGGGTGGCGTCGATGCCCTTGATGTCGGTCTCGGACACCTGCATGGGCTTCAGGCCCTTCCAGTCGGCGCCGATCACGAGGACGAGCCGCGTCGTGGCGGTGTCGGTGACCAGGGCGTTGCGGGAGGTGAGGAGGTCGCCGGCCAGCGTGGGAACGCGGGACTGGCCGTTGGCCGAGTACCTGATCGTCGTCTTGGGGTACGGCTTCACCTTGGCGTCGCCGACCTTGACGACGCTGTAGCCGCGCTCTTCGAGGGCGGCGGCGACCTGGGAGCCGAGCCCGGCGCGGGTGGTGCCGTTCTGCACCGAGATCTCGATCTTCGACTTGGGCACCTTGGCCTCGCGCCCGGTGGTGGCCTTGAGGTTCGAGCTGTTGAGCTTGGTGTCGGTGGCGACGAGGTTGAACAGCTGCTTGGCCTGCGGCTGCACCCATTCGACGCGGCCGGGCTGGGTCAGCGAGTAGCGCCACGGCGTCGTGACGAAGCGGATGTTCCCGGCGGCCAGGCCCTGGGCACTGGTGGCGAGGTCCTTCATGACGCCGAGCGTCAGCTGCGGGTCGGTGGTGACGGACTTGGTGGCCGCGTCGAGGAAGTCGAACAGCTTGGCCGGGTCGCTCAGCGTGGCTCCGCTCATCGCCTTCTTGATCATGGAGGCGAGGAACATCTGCTGGCGCTGGATGCGGCCGATGTCGGAGCCGTCCCCGAGGGCGTAGCGGACGCGGACGTAGCCGAGGGCCTGCTCGCCCTTGAGCGTCTGGCGCCCGGCGGGCAGGCGCAGCAGGGCCTTGGTGTCGTTGATCGGCTTGGGGATGCAGACCTCGACGCCGCCGAGCGCGTTCACCATGCTCTTGAACCCGGTGAAGTCGACCTTGACGAAGTGGTCGATGCGGATGCCCGTGAGCGTCTCGATCGTCTTGTACGTGCAGGTGATGCCGCCGAAGTTGAACGACTCGTTGATCATCCCGACGTGGGCGCGCTGCCCGGGGAGGCCGTTCTTGGCCCGGCAGGCGGGGAGCTGGACGAGCGAGTCACGCGGGAAGCTGATGAGCAGCGCGTTGCCCCGGTTCGGCGAGATGTGCGCGAGGATGATCGTGTCGGTGCGCTCGCCGTACTCCCGGTGGCCGTACTTGATGTTCGCGCCGGCGCGCGTGTCCGACCCCACGATCAGGATGTTCAGCGCCTTGCTCACCTTGGCCGGGCGCGCGCCGAGATCACCGGCGTCGACCGTCACGTGCTTGATGTTGCCGCTCAGCTTGGTGTAGGCGCCGACCAGGGTGGCGCTCGCCGCGACGGCGATGCCGGCCACGGCCGCCACGAGGCACCACAGCCACGCGGCCCACCACCGCTTCTTCCGGCCGGTCGCCGGTTCGTCCACGGGCTGGACAGGGCGCGTATCGACAAGCCCGCCGTTCATTGTCCCCACGGAATGGCCAGGGCTGGTGGCCCCCAGGCCACACGCCGACTACAAGGCGCCGGATCCAGCTGCCCGGCGAGCCGCGAGTCAGTCTAGCGACGGGAGGGATGTTTGGGGTCCCCTGTCGCGGTATTCGCATCAAATACTCATTTTTCCAGGTGAAACAGGCGCCTCAGCGGTCACCGGAGGGACCCGGGACAGGTCCTCACAGGCCCTCGCGGGCGGCCGAGTTCGCCAGGCGGCGACCCGTCCGCTGGGCGGGTTTCTCGACGAAGCGATGGCCCAGCGCGGCGCAGACGATCACCGCCGCGAACAGGGCCGCCTCCCATGCCAGGCGGCCCGGCAGCGTGATCTGCGACGGGTCCATGGTGAGCCTGCGGACGACCTGCAGGATCAGCGGGTGCAGCAGGTAGACGGAGTAGCTCACCAGGCCGAGCCAGACGAGCACCGGCGAGACCACGCGGTGGCGCAGCGCCAGGCCGGCGACGAAGGTGAGCCAGGCCCCGACGACGGCGGTGGACCAGCTCCACTTGAACGCCTGCTCCGCGGCCTCCGTCATGCCCCAGCCCGGGCCGAGCAGCACCGCCGCGGCGACGGAGACGACGGGCACGAGGGCGATCATCCAGCGGGTCCGCGCGGGGGCGGAGCAGTGCTGGAGGCGGTAGATCGCGGTGCCGCCGAACATCGTGGCCAGGATGACCAGACTCTGCCAGGCGCCGACCCTGCTGTTGAAGGTGAGGAGCACCAGGGCGAGGACGGCGATGACGGCGGCGCCCCGCGCGCGCGCCTCCCGGTCGGCGCTGACGACCGCGGCGATCCCGCCGAGCACGGCGACCGTCACGACGCCCACCAGGACGGTTCCTCCCATGTACCGGGACAGCAGGCCGGCGGGGACGAGCGCCCCGGCGACGAGCCCGCACGCCGCGAACGACAGCGACGTCCCCGCGCCCGCCCGGCGCCCGCCGAAGACGAACAGCGCGGTGACGAGCAGGTAGAACGCCATCTCGTAGGAGAGGGTCCAGAAGACGTTCACCACGCTGGGCACCTGGAGCAGGTCCTGGAGCATGGTGAGGTGAGCCAGCAGGGACGTCCATGGTCGGTCGGCGGTCTGCCCGGGCAGGACGGAGTACACCCCGGCGACCGCGAACGCGGTGCCGATGACCGCCGCCACCGCCCACAGGGGGTAGATGCGGAAGAAGCGGGTGATCCAGAAGCCGCGCACGCTGCCGCGCCGTTCGAGCGAGACGGGCACGACGTAGCCGCTGATCAGGAAGAACAGGAGCACGCCGTACTGCCCGAAGTCGAACCAGGGGCTGACCGTCCCGCGGATCTCCGGTAGCAGGGCGTCCAGCGAGTGCTCGAAGACGACGACGAGCGCGGCCAGCCCGCGCAGGGCGTCCAGCCAGGACTGCCGGGGCGCGCGGGGCGATTCGGAGCGGGCGGGGCCGGGGGGTGCGGGGGTCTGCGTGCGTGGGGCGACGGGCATTTCGACCGCGCTACCCCTGATCTCGGCCTTCCTAACCACCGGGTCACCCTACTGGGTCAAAATCAGTGGAAGCTGACAGTCAGCTCGAAAGACCGTAAACCATGACTTAAGCCGCCTTGCCTGCCTCCCTAGCCGGAAGTCTCCTGCTGGGCGTGGTGCAGGAGCCCGGTGAGCACGTCCTCCAGCGTCACGACGCCCACCAGAGCCCCGCCGTCGTCGCTGATCCCGGCGAGTTGCGCCCGCCGCTTGCGCATCGTGGCCAGCACGTCGGCCAGCGAGGCGCCGCGGTGGACGATCGGCAGCGGGCGGGCCGGCAGGGGCTCGTCCGGCGCGTGCCCGTTCAGCGCGTCCAGCACGTGCAGGTAGCCCGCCATCCCGCCGGGGCCGTCGCCGCGCACCGGGAACCGGGAGTGGCCGTGCCGCCCGGCGTACTCCTGCAGGTCGGCCGCGGTGGTCGTCGTGGGCAGGGTGACGACCTCCGCGACGGGCACCATGACGGACGCGACCGCCCGCCCGCGCAGCGCGAGCGCGGCGATCATGCGGTCGTACTCGTCCTGGTCGAGCAGCAGATGCCGGCGCGACTCCTGGATGACGGCCGGCATCTCGTCGGAGGTGAACACCGACCGGATCTCGTCGGTCGGCGGGATCCTCAGCACCCGCAGCACGCCCGCCGAGATCGCGTTGATCGCGACGAGCAGCGGCCGGGTGACGCGGGCGACGGCCCGCAGGGACGGCACGAGCCAGAGGGCCGCCTGGTCGGGACCGGCCAGGGACAGGTTCTTCGGCACCATCTCGCCGATGATCACGTGCAGGGAGACGATCACCAGCAGGGCCAGGGCGAAGGCGATCGGGTGCACGAACGCCTCCGGCACGCCCAGCGTGGCGAACAGCGGCTCCAGCGCGTGCGCCAGGACCGGCTCGCCCACGGCGCCGAGCGCGAGCGAGGCGAGGGTCACGCCGAGCTGCGCGGCGGCGAGCATGAGCGGGACGTCGTCCATGGCGCCCAGCACGGCCCGGGCCCGCCGCGAGCCCTCCTTGGCCAGCGGCTCGATCTGCGTGCGCCGCGCGGAGATCAGCGCGAACTCGGCGCCGACGAAGAAGCCGTTCACGCCGAGCAGTACCACGATGGCGAGGGCGTCCAGGAGGGTCATCGGACGCCCCCGGGTCTATGGCTGGAGGTCACGAGGTCTCCTCGGACGGGGCGGTGAGGGTGATGCGCTCGATCCTGCGGCGGCGCACGACGTCGGCCCGCAGCTCCCAGCCGTCCACGGCCACGTTGTCGCCCGCGTCGGGGAGCCGGCCGAGCCTGCTGATCAGCAGCCCGGCGAGCGTCTCGTAGGGGCCCTCGGGCATCTGGAAGCCCGTGCGCTCCTCGACCTCGTGGGCGCGCAGCCCGGCGGGCACGGCGACCGACGTCCCGGCGGCCAGCATCGCGGACGCGGGCTCGGACGAGCCCTCCTCGGGCAGGTCGTACTCGTCGGCGATGTCGCCGATCAGTTCCTCGGCCAGGTCCTCGACCGTGACGATCCCGGCGAACCCGCCGTACTCGTCGACGACGACGGCCATCTCCTCCCGTGCCTCGAACAGGCGCTCCTGGAGGGTCGCGAGGTCCAGGGACTCGGGCACGAGGACGGGCGGGCGCCGGATCGCGGAGACCGGAGTGGTCGCGCGCTCGCCCTCGGGCACGGCGAAGGCGCCGGTCACGTGCGCCACGCCGACGATGTCGTCCAGGTCGCCGCCGGTGACGGGCAGCCGCAGGTGCCGCGCGTGCCGGGCGAGGGTGAGGAACTCGGCGACGCTGGCGACGTCGGCGACGGTCGCGCAGTCGGTGCGGGGGGTCATCGCCTCGTCCGCCGTCCGGTCGCCGAACCGCAGCGCGCGCAGCAGCATGGCGGCGGTGCCGCCGGGCAGGGCGCCCGCCTGGGCCGACGCGCTCATCAGCAGGCCGAGCTCGTCGGGGGAGCGCGCGGAGGCCAGCTCGTCCTGGGGCTCGGCGCCGAGCCCCCGCACGATGGCGTTGGCGACGGCGTTGCAGGCCTTGATCAGCGGGGCGAAGACGGCCGAGAACGCCCGCTGCGGCGGGGTGGACATGCGGGCCACCATCATCGGCCTCGACAGGGCGGCGTTCTTGGGAACCAGCTCGCCGAGCACCATCTGGCTCACCGTGGCGATCAGCAGCCCGAGGAGCGCGGCCACGCTGTCGGCCGCGCGGTCGGGCAGGGCGGGAACGGCCTCGACGGCGGGGCGCAGCAGCCCGGCGATCGCGGGCTCGGCCGTGACGCCGAGCAGCAGCGAGGTGATCGTGATGCCGAGCTGTGCCCCGGAGAGCTGGAACGACAGCCGCCGGATCGCCGCCAGGATGCCCTGGGCGCCCCGGTCGCCCGCGGCGGCCAGGCGCTGGACCTCGCCGCGCTCGACGGTGACCAGCGAGAACTCGGCCGCGACGAAGACGCCGTTCGCGATGACGAGTGCCAGCGCGCCCAGCAGAAAGAGCAGTTCGACGATCACGGTGCCGCCTCCCGCGAAGCCCGCTACATCAGTAGATCAGACCGTGCGACATGTTCAATTGTTCGCCGAAACCGTATCGGACCGGCTTCCGGCGTCGGACGTCCGCTCCGGATACCCCGGGAGCGGCCTTCGAACCCGGCGTTCACCTGCTCCGGAGCCCTGCCGAATAAAACGGTAGGGGGGTACCGTTCTACGACATAAAGGCTGGCCGCGATTGGCGTACGCGGGAGACCTCGCGCACCATGGACCAAGAACGGGAGGAGACGCACATGGCATCGGCCACCACCAGGCATCCCGCCGGAGGCGAGATCGAGCTCGCCATCGGCGGGATGACGTGCGCCTCCTGTGCCTCCCGCGTCGAGCGCAAGCTGAACAGGCTCGACGGCGTGCGCGCCACGGTCAACTTCGCCACCGAGAAGGCGAAGGTCGTGTACGACGGCGGCGTCACCCCCGGCGAGCTCGTGGCCGCGGTCGAGAACGCCGGCTACACCGCCGAGCTGCCGAGCGCGGCCCCCGAGGCCGATGATCTCGCGCCGCCGCGCCGGCGGCTCCTGCTGTCGATCGTCCTGAGCGTCCCCGTGGTCGCCATGGCGATGATCCCCGCGCTCCAGTTCCCCGGCTGGCAGTGGCTGTCGCTCGCCCTGGCCGTCCCCGTCGTCCTCTACGGCGGGTGGCCCTTCCACCGCGCGACGCTGGCCAACCTGCGGCACGCCGCGGCCACCATGGACACGCTGGTCTCGATCGGCACGCTCGCGGCGCTGGGCTGGTCGGTGTGGGCGCTGCTGTTCGGCACGGCGGGCACGCCCGGCATGCGCCACGGCTTCGCGCTGACGGCGGGCCAGGGCGGCACGTCCACCATCTACTTCGAGGCCGCCGCCGGCGTCGTCACCTTCATCCTCGCCGGCCGCTATCTGGAGGCGAAGGCCAAGAGGCGGGCGGGCGGCGCGCTGCGGGCGCTGCTGGAGATGGGCGCCAAGGACGTGGCGGTCCTGCGGGACGGCCGCGAGGTGCGCGTCCCGGTCGAGCGCCTGGCCCGGGGCGACGTGTTCGTCGTCCGGCCGGGCGAGAAGATCGCCACCGACGGCGTGGTCGAGGACGGCGCTTCAGCGGTCGACGCCTCCATGCTCACGGGAGAGTCCGTCCCGGTCGAGGTGCGTCCCGGCGACACCGTCACCGGCGCCACGGTCAACGCCGGCGGGCGCCTCGTCGTGCGGGCGACCCGCGTCGGCGCCGGGACCAGGCTCGCCCAGATGGCCCGGCTGGTCGAGGACGCCCAGAACGGCAAGGCCGAGGTGCAGCGCCTGGCGGACCGCGTCTCGGAGTTCTTCGTGCCGATCGTGATCCTGCTGTCGCTCGGCACCCTGGTGGTCCGGCTGTACGCGGACGCCGGCGCGACGTCGGCGTTCACGGCGGCCGTGGCCGTGCTGATCATCGCCTGCCCCTGCGCGCTCGGCCTCGCCACGCCCACCGCCTTGATGGTGGGCACCGGGCGGGGCGCGCAGCTCGGCATCCTGATCAAGGGGCCCGAGGTGCTGGAGTCGACCCGGCGCGTGGACACCGTCGTCCTGGACAAGACGGGCACCGTCACCGCCGGGCAGATGACGCTGGTCGACGTCGTGCCCGCCCCCGGGGAGGACCGCGACGAGGTGCTGCGGCTCGCCGGGGCGCTGGAGGCCGCCTCCGAGCATCCGATCGCCAGGGCGGTGGCGGACGCGGCGGGCGAGGGGCTGCCGGGCGTGACCGGCTTCGCCGCCCTGGAAGGGCTCGGCGTGCGCGGCGCCGTCGAGGGACGTCACCTGCTGGCCGGACGTCCCGAGTTGCTCGCCGAGCACGGCCAGTCCCTGCCGGCCGAGCTGGAGCGGGCGGTCGCCGGGGCGCGGGCGCGGGGCGAGACGGCCGTGGCGGTCGGCTGGGACGGCCGGGCGCGCGCGGTGCTGACCGTCGCCGACGTCGTCAAGCCCACCTCGGCCGAGGCCGTCTCCCGGCTGAAGGAGCTCGGGCTGCGCCCGGTGCTGCTCACCGGCGACCACCGGGCGGTGGCCGAGACGGTGGCCGCGTCGGTGGGGGTGCCGCCCGAGGACGTGATCGCGGAGGTCCTGCCCTCGGGGAAGGTGGACGTGGTCAAGCGCCTCCAGGCCGAGGGCAGGGTGGTCGCCATGGTCGGGGACGGCGTCAACGACGCCGCCGCGCTCGCCCAGGCCGATCTGGGCATGGCGATGGGCACGGGGTCCGACGTCGCGATCGAGGCGTCGGACCTGACGCTGGTGCGCGGCGACCTGCGCGTGGCGGCGGACGCGATCCGGCTCTCGCGGCGGACGCTCCGCACGATCAAGGGCAATCTGTTCTGGGCGTTCGCCTACAACGTGGCGGCGATCCCGCTGGCGGCCACGGGCCTGCTCTCGCCGATGGTCGCCGGGGCGGCGATGGCGTTCTCGTCGGTGTTCGTCGTCACCAACAGCCTGCGCCTGCGCCGCTTCGCCCCGCTCGCGACCGGCCGGGACCGGCGTCCGCGACACCGGCCACGCGCGGGGGGAGGCGGAGACGCGTGATCCGCGCGGACGCGGATCACGCGGCGGGTCGTCAGGGGGCCATGTGGATCACGCGCTCGGGGGTGACGCGCACGTTGACGCGCTGCTCGCCCGGCTGCCGGAAGGGGTAGCTGTCGGCGCCGAGGTACTTCTTGGCGAGGCGGTCGATCGTCTCGTCGGCGCCTTCCAGCTCGAACTTCGCGGTGCCCGAGACGCTGACCAGGTGGTGGGAGTGGTCGGGGTCGAGCACGCTGACGGAGACGCGGGGGTCCTGGCGCAGGAAGCGCTCCTTGGCGCGGCCCACGGCCGTGTTGAACACGACGTCGTCGCCGTCGAGCTCCACCCACACCACGGTGCTGTGGAGGGATCCGTCGGGCCGCAGGGCGGTCACCCACGCGTGCACGGGCCTGTCGAGCAGGGCCTTGGCGTCGTCGTTCAGCTTGCTCATCGGTGTCTCCTGAAGATCTGATACGGAGGGTCCGACACTCCCGAACGCGACGGGCCGTCCGGTCATTCCTTGGGCGGGCGGCCTTATTTGGAACACGGTGTCCACTTTTCGGCTCCTACGGTGCGTCGGCGCGGAGACCCGGCCCCCGGGGGGTACAAAACGGCTGGACACGATGAGTTCGGAAACCGTGCGCGCACGGGCGCGCCGCGTCCGCGCTTGATGACTGAATGGCCGGTCAACGAATCAACGAAACACTGATCGCTTAGCACGATGAACGACTTGGCGAATAAAAGACCGTCGGATCGGTTCGCGAATCGGGGACGGAAAGGTCGAGGGCCGTACGCCCGCGGGGCGGCCGGTCCGGAGGGAGGCTCCCATGCCCGGCGCCAGGCTCACCGAGGCGCGGTGGACGCACATCGCGCTGCCCAGTTCCGATCTCGACGCGGCCGTCGAGTTCTACACGGCCATGACGCCGCTCGTGCTGGTCTCGACCCACGAGGACGAGCACGGCCGCAATGCCTGGCTCTCCAACCCCGGGCAGGTGGAGACGCCGTTCGTCCTCGTCCTCGTGGAGTTCGCCAAGGACAAGGGCAGGCCATGCCCGCAGCTCACGCCGTTCGCCCACCTCGGCATGGAGGTGCCGCGCCGCGAGGACGTCGACGAGGCGGCCCGGCTGGCCCGTGAGCGCGGGTGCCTTCACTGGGAGCCGATGCCGCTGCCGCCCCCGGTGGGCTACGTCTGCGCGCTGAAGGACCCCGACGGGAACGTCGTCGAGATCTCCCACGACCAGAAGGTCTACGAGGAGGTCCGGTCTCTTTGGGGAGGGGGCTGACGCCCCGCGAGCGCCCGTATCGGCTCGTGCGCGTGCTGTGAACCGCTTCACCTCCACCGGGTCCGACCAGCGCCTTCGTCCCGGCGCCGCGTGCGCTTGCCCCGCGGCAGGGCGGGCGAAACCGCCTTCCGGCCTCTCCGTAATGAAACCGCCCCCCTTTCCGACACATCGGCACTACCGTCGACTTCCGCCGATGCGGGACTCTTGGCGTTGAGAAAAGCCGGTTATTGTGAATGAACCGGCGTTGGCGTTCGCCGGATCATTCGAGCGGCACAGGGCATCGAAAAGAGCGTCAGGTCCTTCGTACGGCACCGGAACCGCCGTTCCGGTGGCCGAGGAGAGGAAGCACCGTGCATCACACCTTCGCCGTGGGGGCAGGCGATCCAGATGCGCCGGGCCGGGCCGTTCCACCGCGGCCGGCCCGCCACGGACCCGTCGCGAACCGGGGGCGGCCCGCTCGGGCCGTGAACGGGGGGCGACCCGCTCCAGGCCGGGGTCACTGAGATCGACGACGCGTTGTCCGGGCATCCCATCGCCGACTCCAGACGGCGAGATCTTGAAATCTCTTCACAAGAGGTGATCGATACCGTGGTTCCGCCTACCACCGCGATCGCGGACGTACTTCAGCTGCGAGGGCTCACCGGGTGGCTCAGCCCGCCGCTGCGTCCCATACACCGATCGCTCGGCCTGCTGGGCAGGGCCCGCACCGTACGACTCGCGCCGGGGCCGGGAGACGAGGGCCTGGACCCCCTGCACCGCATGATGGACGAGGACCTCCAGGACAGGGTGATCGTGGTCGCGGGCGCGGAGGCGGCGGCAGGGGCGGTGTGGGGCGAGATCCTCACCCGCGCCGCGCTCGCCCGGGGCGCGACGGGCCTGCTGGTCGAGGGCGGCGTCCGGGACGTGAACGCCTTTCGCGACCTCGGCCTGCCGGTGTGGGCGCTGTACGAGGCCACGGCGGGGCCGGGGCCCGACGTGCACGTGGCGTCCGTCGGCGGCCCGGTGGAGATCGCCGGGGTGGTGGTCGACGAGGACACGTGCGTCGTCATGGACGGCGCCGGTGTGGTGGCGCTGCCCTCGACGGACGTGTTCCCGGACTCCTACATGTACGCCGACGCCGAGGAGGACGTGGTCAGGGCGCTGCGCGACGGCGCCACGCTGGCCGAGGCGAACCGGTACAAGGAGGACGTGGTCCGCACCCTGACGGGCGGACACCCGCTGGACGGGCCTTCCCTGGAGCCTTCGCTGGACCCGGCCGAGGTCCGTGCCCGGGACCACGGCGGCTACGGCGCGTACGGAGGCCACCGGGTGTACCGGGGCTACGGGGACTACGAGGGCATCGCCGGCGAGCTGCGCCGCCTGTAGCGGCCCCCAGGGGCGACGTCCCCTGCCGCCGTGCCGGTCGGGCTCCGGCACGGCGGCGGCGGAGGCTCTTAGGTGAGGCCCCCGCCGTTGATGGTCGGCGTCAGCGCTTGAACGCGTCCTTGACGTTCTTGGCCGCGTCCTTCACGCGCTCGCCGGCCTGCTTGGCCTTGCCCTTGGCCTCGTCGGCCTCGCCCTGCGCGCGCATCTCGTCGTCGCCGGTGAGGTCGCCGGCCGCCTTCTTGGCCTTGCCCTTCATCTGCTCGGCCTTGTTGGCCATCTTGTCGTCGGTGCCCATGAACTGCCCCCTTGGTTGTGTGGGACCATCCCGTACTTGCCCTGTCCGGTGAGCGAGCAGGTAAACGCCGGAGGGGGCTCCGCGCTCCCCCAAGTCATGACATGGGCGAATAAAACCCCTGTGTGCACGGGAGTCCCATCGAAGCTCTCGCCGTCACGGCCGAATCCGGCGATACTTGATCACAAGCGAACAAGATAATCAGGATGACCATGACACCGCGCTTCTCCCCCGAAACGAGGAAGTCAGGAGTATGAGCACTCTCCGGCGGCGCCCGGCCGTGTACGCGCTCATCGTCGCCGGCGCGTTCGCCGTGCTCCTGGCGGCCATGTGGTTCGGAGGCGGCTGGCCGCAGCCCGACATCCCCGGCCTGCCGTCCCCGGGGCTCCTCACCTCCCTCGGCCTCCCGCTCGTCCGGGTCGTCCACGACGCCTGCGCCGTGGTGACGGTCGGAATGCTGCTCGCCGCCGTGGCCCTCGCCCCCGACGACGACGCACGGCGGGCGATCACCCGCACCGCCGGCCAGTGGGCCCTCGCCTGGGCCGCCACGGCGGTGATGACGCAGATCCTGACGTTGTCCGACCTGCTCGGGCTGCCGGTCGGCGAGGCGCTGCAGTCCGGCTTCCTGCTGACCTTCAGCACCGAGGTGCCGCAGGGCGAGGCGTTCCTGCTGGTCACGCTGATCACCCTGCTGATCGCCGCCGCCACCACCCTCTCGCTCGGCCCCGCGGGACGGGCCGTGCTGCTCGCGCTCGCGGTCTTCGCCGTCCTGCCCCCCGCCTACGTCGGCCACTCGGCCTCGGCCGCCGACCACAACCTCGCCGTCTCCAGCCTGATGCTGCACATCGGCGCGGTCACGCTGTGGGTGGGCGGCCTGTTCGGGCTGGTGACGGCCCTGCGCCGGTCCAAGGACCTGCTCCCGGCCGTGCGGCGGTTCAGCGCGCTCGCGCTTTGCTGCTACGTCGCGGTCGGCTTCTCGGGCGTGGTGAACGGCTGGATCCGCATCGGCGACCTCGCCGAGCTCTGGCAGTCCCGCTATGGCCTGCTGCTCCTCGGCAAGGCGGCCGCGCTGGTCGCGCTCGGCTGGTTCGGCCTGCGCCACCGCCGCCGCACGATCGCGGCCCTGGAGACGGGCGCGGTCTCCCGGCCGTTCCTGCGCCTGGCCACCGCCGAGGTCGGCGTCATGGCGCTGACGATCGGGCTCGCCGTCGCCCTGTCGCGCACGCCGCCCCCGCGCGCGGGCAGCGTGCACTCCTCCCACGAGCTGCTCGGCTACACGCTCCAGCCGTTCACGGCCGGGCGCCTGGTCACCGAAACCCGGCCCGACCCGATCGTGATCCTCGCCGTCCTCGGCCTGGCCGCGGCCTACCTCCTCGGCGTGCGGCGCTGGGCCGCCGCCGGAGGGTCCTGGCCGGTCGGACGCACGGTCGCCGCGCTCGCGGGCCTGGCCGTCCTGCTGTACGCCACCGCGGGCGGCGTGGCCGCGTACGGTCCGGCGGTCTTCTCGCTGCACGCCCTGCAGTACGCCCTGGTCGGCACGCTGGTCCCCGCGCTGATCGCCCTGTCGGCGCCGCTGGTGCCGCTGCGCGAGGTGTGGACACCGCTGCGGCGGGCGTCCGAGAGCGGCATGGCCCAGCGGCTCAGCCACCCGTGGGCCGCACTCGGCCTGTACGCCGCGCCCTACCTGATCTTCTACGCGCTGGGCCTGTTCGAGCCGGCCCAGTCGAGCCTCGCCGTGCGCCTGGCCGTCTGGACCGTGCTCCTGCTGACCGGCACGTGGTTCCTCTGCGTCGCGCTCGGCCTGGACCCGCTGCCGCGGGCGATCGGCGCGGGCACGCGCATGATGATGCTCGCGGTCGCGCTGGTCGTGCAGGTGTGGATGGCGGCGGTCTTCCTCGCCGGCCCGATCCAGGGCCAGGACTGGTACGACAGGCTCGCGCTGGCGTGGGCGCCCGACCGGGCCTCCGACCAGGCCCTCGGCACCCTGCTCGGCCCGGGCCTCGCCGCCGCGACGATCCTGCTCCTGCTGGCCGTGATGGCGGTCCGGCGGCGCGGCGCCCTCCGCCGGATGTCGCAGGACGCCCCGCCGCCTCCGCCGTCGGCCGCACCCGCGCGGCAGTGACGGCGGGTCACACGCGCGAGCACGTACAGTGACGCTATGGCGCCGCCACCGTTGCCGGGCCCGCTGGCCGATCTCGCTCCGCTCCTCGACCGCTACGGCTACCTCGCCGTGGGCGCGCTCGTCTTCCTGGAGGATTTCGGCGTCCCCGTGCCGGGAGAGACCGTGCTGATCGCCGCCTCGGTCTACGCGGGGGCCGGGCGGCTCGACATCGTGGCGGTCGCCGCGGTCGCTTTCCTCGCCGCCGTCCTCGGGGACAACCTGGGCTACCTGATCGGCCGCACCGGCGGGCGGGCGCTGGTGACCCGCTACGGCCGGTACGTCTTCCTCACCCCGGAGCGGTTCCGGGCCGCCGAGGGGTTCTTCGAGCGCCGCGGCGCCCCGATCATCGTCGTCGCGCGGTTCATCGACGGGCTGCGCCAGGTGAACGGCCTGGTCGCGGGCACCACGGGCATGCCGTGGCACCGGTTCCTGCTCTTCAACGTCATCGGGGCGCTGCTGTGGGCCGGGACGTGGGCGGGCCTCGGGTACGCGGCCGGGTTCCACATCACGGCGATCTACCGGGAGTTCTCCAAGTACCAGACGTACGTCCTGACCGCGGCGGGGGTCGTCGTCGTGGCCCTCGTCGCCCGCCACCTGATCCGCCGCCGCGCCCGGCGACGGGCGACCCCACCCCCGGATGAGCGCCGATGAACGAATCCAGGACGAACGACCCGGCGTCCCCGGCGAGGCTCGCGCGGAGGCTCGGCGTCGGCGACGCCGTGGTGATCGGCCTCGGGTCCATGATCGGCGCCGGCGTCTTCGCCGCGTTCGCCCCCGCGGCCTCGGCCGCCGGAGCGGGGCTGTTACCCGCCCTCGGCCTCGCCGCCCTGGTGGCGTACTGCAACGCGACGTCCTCGGCCCGGCTCGCGGCGCGGTACCCGGCCTCGGGCGGCACGTACGTGTACGGCCGCGAGCGGCTGGGCGAGGTGTGGGGCTACCTCGCCGGGTGGGGGTTCGTGGCGGGCAAGAGCGCGAGCTGCGCCGCCATGGCGCTGACCGTCGGCGCGTACGCCTGGCCCGGACACGAGAACCTCGTCGCGGTGGCCGCCGTGGTGGCGCTCACCGCCCTGAACTACGCGGGCGTGCGCAAGGCCGCCTGGGCGACCCGCGTGATCGTCGCCGTCGTCCTCGCCGTGCTGGCCGTCGTGGTCGTGGCCTGCCTCACCAGTGGACGCGCGGACCTCGCCCGGCTGGAGCCCCACGCCCTGGAAGCGGGCGGTGTCGTCCAGGCCGCCGCCCTGCTCTTCTTCGCGTTCGCGGGATACGCCCGCATCGCCACGCTCGGCGAGGAGGTGCGCGACCCGGCCAGGACGATCCCCCGGGCCGTCCCGCTCGCCCTCGGCGTCACGCTGGTCACCTACGCCGCCGTGGCGGTCGCCCTGCTCGCCGTCCTCGGCCCCGGGGGGCTGGCGCGGGCCGCCGCGCCGATCGCCGACGCGGTGCGCGCCGCCGGAGCCGCGCCGCTGGCACCGCTGGTCACGGCCGGGGCGGCGGTCGCGGCGCTCGGGTCGCTGCTCGCGCTGCTGCTCGGCGTCTCTCGGACGGTCCTGGCGATGGCCAGGGACGGGCACCTGCCGCGCGTCCTCGACGCCGTGCACCCGCGCACCGGCGTGCCACACCACGCCGAGACGGCGGTCGGCGCGGCGGTGGCCGTCGTCGCCGCGGTCGCCGAAGTGCGGGGCGCGATCGGCTTCTCGTCGTTCGGCGTGCTCGTGTACTACGCGATCGCCAACGCCTCGGCCCTGACGCTGTCCGCCGCCGAGGGCCGGCCGCCCCGCGCGATCCCGGTCGTGGGGCTGGCGGGTTGTCTGCTGCTGGCCTTCAGCCTGCCGCTGTCCGCCACGCTGACCGGCGGCGCGGTGCTCGCCGCCGGCCTGGTCGTGTGGGCCGTACGCCGGGCGCTCAAGCGGCGCTGACCCGACGTCGGCCTTGCCCCCCGGCTCAGCCGGGCTAGGAGAGCAGGGAATCGTAGGCGACCGAGTGCTGCTGCCCGGACATGAAGGACACGAACCGCCTGACGAAGGCGCTGCGCGAGTAGCCGTCGCCTCCGCCGGTCAGATCGCGGTGGAAGGCCGTGCGGAACAACGTCCGATACTCCTGGGCGTCGATCATCTGGTCGTCGTCGACGTCGGTGACGTCGAACAGCACGTCGGCGATCTTGATCAGCCCGGAGCCGGGCAGAAGGGCGGCCGAGGCGGCGTACTCCCGGCGCGTGACGCGTCCGTCGCCGTCGGTGTCGAGCTCGGTCTGCAACTCCCGCCACCAGGCGGCGTAGGCGTCGTAAAGCCGCTCCTCGTCCTGTTCACCCAGGTCGAGCCGGGTGGCGACCTCTCTGGCCATGGCGGCCAGGTCGGGCCAGGCGAGGTAGCCGTCCCCGGTCTGGTCCAGGACCTCGGCGAAGAACCGGTCGGCCGAGCGGGTGACTTGATCCATCTCGTCGGGAGCCGGGGAGAGGAGCCTGAGCAGGGCCGCGGCCTGATCGGCCCTGCGGCGCACGTTCTGCCACGGCCCGGAGCCACCGGCGTGGTCGGGATCCAACAGGCTCATGAACGAGCCGACGTGCGTCCAGCCGTCAGGAAGCAGGCGGGTGGCGAGCCCGGTGGCCAGGTAGGCCCCGTGCATGAGCGCCCGCGCCCCTGGGAGGTCGGGCAGGGCGGCACGCCGGCAGAACGATTCCGGCAGGGACGCGATGGTGATCGCGGCGGCCACAGGGCCTGCCACGGCCCGGCCCGCGGCCCACACCGCGGGATGGCCGCGCAGCAGGGGCGGCGCGGGCACGTTGGCGAAGAGCCGGTAGAGGATGACGCGCACCGCCTCGGTGTTCTCCAGGCGATGGTCGATCATGTCGTCGTAGTAGTCCCAGAACTCCCGCAACGTCGCGGGGAGCCGGTCGCTGTCGCCCTCGATCAGGGCCAGGACCGTACGGAACTCGGCGTAGAGCCGTTCCATCGCCGGCCCGTCGAGGGACTCGCCGCTCAGCCGGTACATCGTCACCGCCGACTCGAACAGGGTCGCCACCACCCAGGCGCGTGCCTCGGCGTCCATCGCGTCGTAGCGGCGGCCGTGCGGGTCGGTGCCGGAGATGCGGGCGTGCAGGCGGTTGAGGCGAGCCGCCTCTCGGCCGCGAACGTGCCGGTCAGGGTCGAGCATCCGCTGCGTGCTCACCACGGTGTTGCGCAGACGCCGCCACGGATGCGTCACGAACGTCGAGTTGCCGATCAACGCCATGCCGATCTGCGGGTGCGCGGCCTCCAGAACCGTGGCGCGGGCGACCGCGAGGCTCCAGCGTGCCTCGTTGACGAGGCGGCGCAGCATCGAGTCCGGCCCGAAGACGTCGACGGTCTCCTCCGCGGTGGTCTGGTTCATCGAACTCCCTCTCCCGTCGTGGCGGCCGGCCGGCGGACATCGCCGAAGCGGCGCTGGCGCCGCCGGTAGGCGTCGAGGCATTCCCAGAGGTGGGTCGCGCGAAAGTCGGGCCACAGCACCCGCGGGAAGACCCATTCGGCGTAGGCCACCTGCCAGAGCATGAAGTTGGAGATCCGTTGCTCTCCGGAGGTACGGATGACCAGGTCCACATCCGGCGTGTCGGAGTAGGGGAGGTGCCGGGCGAAGGTGGCCTCGGTGACCTGCTCGGCGGGCACGGCCGCGCGGATCAGCGAACGGGCGGCCTCCACGATGTCGCGACGTCCCCCGTGGTCGAAGGCGATCGTCAGCGTCATTCGCCTGTTGTCACTGGTGAGCGTCGTCAGATCGGTGATGTCCTGAGCCAGCGGTGGTGGGATCCGCGGATCGGCCATGCCCAGGAACCTGCACCGGACGCCTCGCGCGTGCAACGCCGGTGCGTGCTTGCGGATGGTCCGGCGCACGAGCCTCATCAGGACGTCGACCTCGCCCGCCGGCCTCTGCCAGTTCTCGGTGGAGAAGGCGTACAGGCTCAGCCACTGGATGCCGGCCGAGCGTGCCGCCTCGATCGTGTCGATCACGGCGGCCTCCGCCGCCTCGTGGCCCGCGGTGCGCGGCAGCGATCGCCGCGCGGCCCACCGCCCGTTCCCGTCCATCACACAAGCCACGTGACGTGGCAATCCGCTGACAATCTCCATAGCTAGGCGTGACTATAGCATTACCAAGAGTATCGCCGAGTCCGTAACCGCCGGACAGCGGCGGAGCCTGGGTACCCGGCCGGAACGGCTCAGAAGAGCCAGTCCAGCAGGCCGCCGCTTCTCTTGCTCTTGGTGGGGCTCGGCGCGGGCTGCGGCGCCTCGGTCGTGGGCGGCGGCGGAGGAGGCGTGGGGGACGCCGACTTGGTCGGCTCGGGCTCGTCGGAGGTCTGCGGGTCCGGCACCTCCGGCTCGGCGGTGCCCCGCGGCCGCTGCGGGTCCTGCGTGCGCTCGCGGGTGCGGGTGGGGGACGGCCGCGTCGTGGGCGGGTGGCTGACCCGCGCCGGAGCGGTCGTCCGCGGCGCTCCGGTCGTCTCGCCGGGCGAGGGCGTGGTCGCCTCCGGCGTCGGGGTCGGCACGTCGGTGGGACCGGCCGTGGGGTCGAGGCTGGGCTCGGTCGTCGGGGAGTCGCTCAGCGCGGGCAGCGGGTCGCCCGCGGGGGCGCACTTGGACGGCGGCGAGCACGCCGCCTGCGGCTTGGAGCCGACCGAGGACGAGACGATCCAGCCGCCGGAGACGGCGAGGACGACGATCGCCACCATGGCGAGGATGAGCCGCCGGTTCTGGCCGCCCTTCTCCTCCTCCTCGGGGTCGCTCTCGCCCGTCCAGCCGGAGCCGAGGAAGCCCGTGCGCGGCTCGGACTCGGGGTCGTACTCGGTGCGGTCGGGGCCCCAGCCGTCGTCGTCCGGGCGCGCGTAGCCTTCCGGCCGGTCGTAATCCTCGGCCGTGTCGTACGCGCGCTCGCCCGCCTGCGGTTCGTCGCCGTGCTCGCGGTCGTCCTTCGCGTAGTGGTCGGCGCCCTCGTACACGGAGCCTTCGTACGCGGAGCCTTCGAAGGCCACGCCCTCGTAACCGGTGCGGTCGTAGTCCGAGTGCTCCCGGTTCTGCGTGTCGTCCCCGGGCAGGTGGGAGGGCTCGTGGCCCGGAGTCCAGCCGTCGGACAGGACGTCGCCCGCCGGGGTCTCCGGCTCGCCGGTCCACGTGACGCCCAAAGGACCGGTCTGCTTCAGAGGATCCTCTTCGTGGGATCTCGGGGTGCCGTCGCGGTCCATACCGAGCCTCTCTGTTGTACATTTCGGCCGCGCATCTTCTTAGCAGGTCCGACAGCGCGTGTCCGGAAACTTCACAGATTTTCGCATGAATCGCAACCTTTCCATGACTCCCATCTGTCACGTCCGTCACCCCCTGGAGCGCGGAAAACGGGACCTGACCGGCGGAACCTGCGAAGCTTGATCCCGGTCCCTGAACGCAATGGAGCCTGCCGTGTTCGACGAAGACCGTCCCGGCCGCGTGCTGGCCGGGCTGCGCGAGTTCTACGAGACCCGCCCGGCCACGACCCCCGGCCCCGGCGCCGAGACGGCGCTGGCCCTGTTCCACGATGTGGCGGCGACCGTCCCCGCCTACGGAAGCTTCCTGCGCGACCACGGGGTCGACCCGGCGGCCGTCCGCACCGTCGAGGACTTCGCGCGCCTGCCCCTGCTGGACAAGGAGTCCTACCACCGCCGTTACCCGCTCCCGCAGCTGTGCAGGCACGGGCGGCTGGACGCGTGCGACATGGTCGCGGTCTCCTCCGGCTCCTCCGGCTCGCCGACCGTCTGGCCGAGGTCCGTCCTCGACGAGCGGCACGTCGCCGCCCGCTTCGAGCAGGTCTTCCGCGACGGCTTCCGCGCCGCCGGGCGCAGCACGCTCGCCGTCATCTGCTTCGCGCTCGGCAACTGGGTGGGCGGCATGTACACCGCCGCCTCCTGCCGCCACCTCGCCGCCAAGGGCTACCCGATCACCGTCGCCACGCCCGGCAACGACCTGGACGAGATCCTGCGCGTGGTCGGCGAGCTCGGGCCGCACTTCGACCAGGTGGTGCTGCTGGGCTACCCGCCGTTCGTCAAGAACGTCGTGGACGCCGGGCTGGCCCGGGGCGTCGACTGGCCCGCGTACGACATCCGCCTCGTGCTCGCCGGTGAGGTGTTCAGCGAGCAGTGGCGCGACCTCGTCGGCGGCCGGGCGGGCATGACCGACCCCTGCCACGACTCGGCGTCGCTCTACGGCACCGCCGACGCGGGGGTGCTCGGCAACGAGACGCCGGTCAGCATCCGCGCGCGCCGGTTCCTGGCCGGTCGTCCCGAGGCGGCGCGCGAGCTGTTCGGCGACTCCCGGTTGCCCACCCTCGTGCAGTACGACCCGGTGAGCCGCTACTTCGAGACCCGGGACGGCACGCTGCTGTTCACCGGCGACAACGGGGTCCCGCTGATCCGCTACCACATCGCCGACGAGGGCGGCGTCGTCCCGTTCGACGCGATGGTGGAGTTCTGCCGCAAGCACGACTTCGATCCCACGGCGGGGCACTCCGGGGACGAGGCCGTGCCCAAGCTGCCCTTCGTGTACGTCTTCGGGCGCTCGCTGTTCACCGTGTCGTTCTTCGGGGCCAACGTCTACCCCGAGAACGTCACCGTCGGCCTGGAACGCGCCGACATCGGCGAGAAGGTGACCGGCAAGTTCGTGCTGCTGGCCGAGGAGGACGCCGACCGCGACCGCCGCCTGTCGGTCGTCGTCGAGTTGGCGCCCGGCGTCCGGCCGGATCCGGGCCTCGCCCCCGTGATCGCCGAGTCGATCAGGGCCGAGCTCCTGCGGCTCAACAGCGAGTTCGCCCACTACGTCCCGCCGGAGTACCAGACTCCGGCGGTGGTGCTGCGGGGGACCGGCGACCCGGAGTTCTTCCCTCCCGGGGTCAAGCACCGCTACACCCGTCCGAGCGGGGCCAATTAAGTCCAGGCGATTCCGGTACGAGTCCGGCATCCGGCCCGGCCGCGAGGTGAGTTTTGGATTTCTTTGGGCTTTCCGGCCCGCATAGTGGGCAGTTCACGACCGGATCGTCACCCGCGGCGTGCGCGCGTTTCCGCGGGGCGTTCCGTCGGCGGGCCGGTATACCACCGGCTCCCGCGGCGTCGTACGTTAGGGGTTAGGTGGTCACCATGCGTAGGAAGGCGCAGGTGGCGGGCAGGGCCGAACGTCCCGCCGTGAGGCGCCGTAAGACCCTGTCGGGTCGCTCGTCCGTACCCGACGCTGGATGGAGATTCCCTGACAGGGAGGTGCAATATGCGATCCTTGGCCAGGTGGACGACGCGGTGTGTTCGCCGTTATCGGTTCGACCACAACCCGCTGCGCCGGCGATCTGATCGGGTCGAGTCCGTCGCGGTTCTCATCACGCTGCTGGCCCTGATGGTGAGCCTGTGGCCCGCCCTCGTGGCCGGCCGCCTCGTCTACGAGCGCGGCCTGACGGCCGAGCGCGTGGAGCCGGGCCTGCGCCAGCCCGTGACGGCCGTCCTGCTGGAGGACGCCCACAGCACGAGCCCCGTCTCCTCCCAGGGAGCCGTGCTCGGGGTCAAGGCCAAGGCCCGCTGGTTCCTCCCCGACGGGAGCGCCCGGGAGGGCGTGATCTCGGTGCCCCCGCACGCCAAGGTGGGCTCCTCGCTGGAGATGTACGTCGACGGTTCCGGCAAGCCCACGGCCGCCCCGCGCACGCACGCGCAGACGGTCGCGGACGCCGTCGTGGCGGGCTTCGGCGTCGTCGCCGGGGCCGGAGGGCTGCTGTTCCTGAACCTCGCGCTCGTGCGGTGGATGCTGGACCGCCGCCGCTACGTCGAGTGGGAGAACGAGTGGAACGCCGTCCACGACCGCTGGCGGCGTCCGAGGCAGCCGTGAACGACGTGTCCCGGCAGCGCCGGGAACCGACGCCCCGGCGGTAGCCGCGGGGGAGGAGGCACCATGAGCGGACACGTCACCGTCGGCGTCGACGGCTCGTCCGCCTCGATGGCCGCCGTCCGCTGGGCCGCCGACGACGCGTCGCGCCGCCGCGCCGGGCTGCGGCTGGTCCACGTCACGGAGCCCTGGGTGTACATGCAGCCGCCGGCCATGCCGTCCGGCGTGGAGGAGTCCCTGGCGGAGGCGTCGCGCGCGCTGCTCGCGCGGGCGGCGGAGCTGGCGCGCGAGCGCGTCCCGGGCCTGGAGGCCGAGACGGTGTCCCGGCTGGGCGACGTCCGCACCGAGCTGCTGCGCCAGGCGCGCGACGCCGAGACGCTGGTCGTGGGCCGCAGGGGGCACGGCGGGTTCATGGAGCTGGTGCTCGGCTCGGTGTCCATGGGCGTGGCCGGTCATGCCGCCTGCCCGGTGATCGTGGTCCCGCATGCGGAGGACGCGCCGGAGGAGCCCGAGGAGTCGTTCGAAGAGCACGGCGAGATGGTCGTCGGCCAGGACGGGGCTCCGGAATCGGAGCCCGCGCTCCGGTACGCGTTCGAGGAGGCCGCGCGGCGCGGATGCCGGCTGCGCGCCGTCTACGCGTGGGAGGAGTCCGTCTTCCTGCCCATGTTCGCCAGCTACACCCCCGACCTGGAACGACTGTACGACCTCGGGCAGCGGGCCGCCCGCGAGCAGCTCCTGCCGTGGGAGGAGAAGTACCCGCAGGTCGAGGTGGTGGAGTCGATGGTGCGGGCGCATCCGATCGAGGCGCTGTCGCGGGCGTCGTCCAGGGCCGACCTGGTCGTCGTCGGGTCCCGGGGCAGGGGCGCGCTCGGCTCGGCGATCCTCGGATCGGTCGGCCACGGCGTGCTCCACCACGCCCGGTGCCCCGTAGCCGTCGTACGGGTGTGCCCCGCCTCCCAGGACGACGCCTCTCAGCAGGTCGCCGCCTCTCAGGACGCCGCTTCGCCGGGGGGCGGGCGGAAGGAGGGCCAGGGCACATGAAGCAGAGCCTGCGCCTCGGACGCGTCGCGGGCATCCCCGTGGGGGCCCACTGGTCCACGCTGCTGATCGTGCTGCTGATCGGGGGAGTGCTGGCGAGCACCGTGCTGCCGCAGGCGATCCCCGGCCAGCCCCCGGGGCGCTACTGGGTCGTGGCGGCCTTCACCGCGATCCTGTTCCTGGCGTCCCTGCTGGGGCACGAGCTCGCGCACGCCCTCGTCGCCCGACGCAGGGGCGTGCCGGTCACCTCGATCACGTTGTGGCTGCTCGGCGGGGTCACCGAGTTCGCCGGGGAGTCGAGGACGCCGAGGGACGAGTTCCGGATCGCCGTGGCCGGGCCGCTGGTCAGCCTGATCCTGGGCGCCGTGTTCTTCCTCGCCGCCACGCTGCTCGCCGGTCCCGCGCTGGTGGTGGCCGCCGTCCGCTGGCTGGCGCTGATGAACGGCGTGCTGGCCGTCTTCAACATGCTCCCCGGGGCGCCGCTGGACGGCGGGCGGGTGCTGCACGCCGTCCTGTGGCGCCGGACCGGGGACCGGGCGCGCGCGGACCGGGCGGCCTCGCGGTCCGGGCAGGGGCTCGGCATGGCGCTGATCGCCGTCGGAGCCGCCCAGCTCGTCCTCGCCGCCTGGACGGGCGGGCTGTGGATGATGCTGATCGGCTGGTTCCTCGTCAGCGCCGCACGCGGCGAGGGCATGATCAGGGCCGCGCAGGAGGGGCTCAAGGGGTGGCGGGTCCGCGACGTGATGACGCCGTCGCCGGACGTCGCCCCCGCCTGGCAGGACGTCGACGACTTCATCACCACCACCGCGCTGCGCTCCCGCCAGAGCGTGTTCCCCGTGGTCGACTTCGCCGGCGGGTCGGCGGGGGTGCTCACGCTCCAGGCCCTCACGGCGGTCGCGCCCGAGAGACGGCACGACCTGCGGATCGCCGCGCTGGCGCGCCCGCTGACCCCCGAGCACCTGATGTCCCCGGACGACGACGCGAGCCGCATCCTGGAGCGGTCCGCGTCCTCGGGCGAGCTGATGGCCGTGGTGACCGAGGCCGGTCACGTCGTGGGCATGGTCACCAAGGCCGACTTCACCCGCGCGCTCCAGCAGGCGGTGCTGCGGACCATGACGGAGCCCGAGCACGCGCCGGACGCGCGGCCCGGCCAGCCGGGCGAGCCCCTGCGTGACGGTCCCGGCGGCTGAGCGCCTGTCCCGCGGCGGGACACGTTCCGGCCGGCCGGGGTCACCCGTCGCGGAAGCGGAGCAGCAGCATCGCCGCGTCGTCGTGTAGGGGCGCGTCGACGTGGTGGACCAGGTCGAGCCTGAGCGCCTCCAGCGCGGCCTCCGGGTCGTCGTCCTTGAGCAGGAACGCCCGCTCGGCGAGGGGGTAGAACCGCCCGGCGCGGTCGCGCGCCTCGATCACCCCGTCGGTGTAGAGCAGGATCTGGTCTCCCGGCCCGAACGCGACCTGGTGGGGGTTCGGGCCCTCGACCTCCAGGACGGCGAGGCCCAGCGGCGGCGCGCTGTCCGCCGGCTCGGCCAGCGTGATCGTCCCGTCCGCGTGGATGATCAACGGCGGCGGATGCCCGTAGTTGAGCAGCGTCAGCTTCCCGGCCGGATCGGCGTCCACCAGGATCGCGGTGACGAACTCCTCGCCGGACAGCCGCCGGTTGAGCGCCTTCTCCAGGCGGCCGCTCACGCCGCGCAGGTCGGTCTCGTCGTGGGCCGCCTCGCGGAACGCGCCGAGCACGAGCGCGGCGGTCTCGACGGCCTCCAGCCCCTTGCCCTGGACGTCGCCGACGATGGCGCGAACGCCACCGGGGCCGGTCACGACCTCGTACAGGTCGCCGCCGATGCGGGCCTCGGCGTTGGCCGAGGTGTACGACACGGCCGCACGTAAGTGGCCGGCGCGGCGCGGGACCGGCCTGAGCAGCACGCGCTGGGCGACCTCGGCCACCGACCGGACGTTGGCCAGCTCGCGCTCGCGCCGCTGGCGGCCCACCGTGGCGAGGATGCTCGCCGCGGTCACACCGGTGATGCTGACCAGGCTCATGTTGCTCTGCCGGTCGCCGAGCAGGCCGTTGTACCACGCGAGCACCAGCGAGGTGACCAGCGCGATCACGCCGATCAGCACGGTACGGCGCACACCGCCGACCAGGCTGGCGAACGCGGGCCCGACGGCCAGCAACGACAGATAGCCGAGGTCCGGCCCGGTCAGGACGTCGACCGCCGCGACGACGCCGAGCGACGCGAAGGGCAGCGCGCCCATGAGGCGTTGCGTTCTGCGGTTCACCTCGGCCATCGGCACTCCGCAGCCGTGACGGTCGGGGGACGCTTCAGGTCGCTCGTCACAGGGTGCCTCCGCGGGATTGGTCATTTCGGTCGATTGTCGACCAGACTTCCCGGTGCTCCGCGGCCACTGTAACAAGACCGGGAATCGGCGAACAGCGTGGCGACCTTACGTGCGAGTCACAGGTATGAGTGGTACGGGTTCGGGCGCGACCGGCGGGAGCGCGTCGCGTGGCCGGAAAAGGGCCCGGAAACGGGCATCGCGGAAGGCGCGGTGGCGACGCCCGCGTATGCCAACGGTGAACGGGATGGAAGCGGGATAATTTTGACCATTTCGCGCCTACGTGAGCAAGCACTCGACGACCTCACAGAACCTACGAACCGGACGCCGGTGGGCGTCTGAAAGCCGGACCGAGCCTGCCCGAGCGTGATTCGCGCCGGGAGGTCTCTGAAGGGCTCATGAATCGAACCTTACTCTGGGATCAGCCAACTGGGACCGATTCGATATAGGTCTTGAAGTTTCCGCGCGCAGTACAGGCTAAATTGGGCCTATAACCCGATCGCGCGAAATATGCGGATCAAATGGGAAATTGTGGCGCGATCAATCAGGGCGTCGCCTCGTCCCGCGCGACGGGCCTGAGGTGAAGTTCGTCCAGCAGGGCCTGCGTCGCCGCCGCGATCGTCTCCACGGCGCGGTCGAAGGCCTCGGCGTTGCGGGCGGACGGGGCGCGGAACCCCGAGATCTTGCGGACGTACTGCAGGGCCGCGGCCCGCACGTCGTCGTCGGTGACGTCGCTGGTGTAGGGCTCACGCAGGGTTTTGATGCTTCGGCACATGCAATGGACCGTACGTCATCCGGGGCGGGGGCCGCGGCTCGTACACGAGGCCGGGGGAAAGTCCAGGTCAACCATGGTTACCGGACATGTCGGCAGGGGGATGTCCCTAACCGTCCCGACTCAGGAGGCCCGCCATGGCGCAGACGACTACCACCGCCCCACCCCGCCAGACGCGTGCGCGGACGACGGGCACGACCCGGGGCCCCGCCTCCGGCGCCGCCGCCACCCGCCGCGGCGAGGACAGGCGGCACCACCGCCTTCCCGTGGGCGTCATGTACGAGATCAGGCTGCCGTTCATCGGCATGGTGGCGATCCCGTCGATCGAGAGGCTCACGTACTACGCGGCCCTGGCGGCGCTGGCGGCGTTCCGGCTCATCGACTGGCGGCTGGCGCTGATCATCGGTCTCGGGCACGCGCTCGCCGAGCAGAACCTGTTCCGCTCGCTGAAGGGCATCGGGCAGGCGGCCGAGGCCGTCTAGGCAGCCCTCGGGCAGGCGGTGCAGGCCATGAGCAGATCGTCCGTCCGCCGGCTCATCGCGGCGGGGGCACTGGCGGGCGCGGCGGGGACCACCGCCCTCTACACGGTCACCTACCTGGACCAGGTCGTCCGGGGCCGGCCCTCCAGCGACCTGCCCGCGCAGACCGCGCGGAAGCTCGCCGGGACGGTGGGAATCGAATTCGGCGAGGACGAGCGCGCGCGCAGCCGCGAGGAGGGCGCGGGCGCGCTGCTGGGCATCCTGGTGGGGGTCGGGCTCGGGGCAGCGTACGGGCTGCTGCGCGCCTCCGGCCGGGAGATTTCCGCGCCGGTGGCGGGCGTTGGGCTGGGCCTGGTGGCGATGGCGGCGGCCGACGCGCCGATGACGCTCCTCGGGCTCACGGACCCGCGTACCTGGGGGGTCGCGGGGTGGCTGTCCGACCTGATCCCTCATCTCACGTACGGGCTGGTGACCGTGTACGCGTTCCAGCTGATGGCCGAGGAGCGGCGGTCGCCGCGGGGACGGGCGCGGTAGGGCCGCGACTTCCGGTGTTCACGGCTCCGGCGGGGGTCGATTCGATGAACGGTGGATTAATCCAGGGTGAATGACCGGCAATGTCATCACCCAACCGACCGTCCGAACCTGAAATGCGCAGAACCGCGCGCCGGCCGGGGAATCGGTGTGAGGTACCGCCCCAGACGCGTTCCTGAAGCTTGGCGTGTCACTCTTTCGCCGTCGACTCAGAACAGAGCCGGAGTAGTCACGACTTTTCCCTGTTTATCGGCAATCCGGAAGCGTGCGCGACCCCTCGGGGGCCGCGCACAAACCGGTCAGTCGCCCTCCTTTTTCCCCATTGCCCGCCGGATGACGTCCCGGGCCCGGTCCATGATCGCGGCCGGCGTGCCCAAGACGATGTTCTTCGTCGCCGACTCCACCCCCGGGTGGGGATGCGTCGGGGCGAGGGACTCGGCCGCCTTGACGCCGAGCGCCATCGTCCGGCGCTCGCTGTCGCTGGTCTTCCTGACCAGCTCCGCGAACTCGTAGCGCTCCTCGTTGTCGGCGTGCTCGATCACGGACGTGCGCAGCTGCCGCAGGTTGGCGGGGAAGGACGCGTCGTCGGTGCCCTTCTCCTCCATGATCGTGAGCAACTGCTTGGCCTCGTTCTCTTCGCGCAGGCGCGCCTCCACGATGGCGTCCCCGTCGTCGATCGTCCGCCTGGCGTACGGATGGACGATCTCCTCCTCGGCCGTCTCGTGCACGGCGAGCAGGCGGACGAGCCGCTCGAAGGACTCGGCCCGCGCGCCGCCGGTCGCCCGCTCCACCTCGCCGAACAGTTCCTTGATCATCTCGTGCTGGTGGACGAGGAGCGCGACAACGTCGTTCTCGTCCATCAGTTCCGGGATCGTCTTGCCCTCTGCCATGAAGTTCCCCCGTGGTTCACTGCGGTCATGGTGGAACGGCCGGCAGCCACCGCTGGTCCGGTGGCCGCCGGCCGTCACCCGGCGCGATGGTGGATCGCCGCCTACTTGGTGCTGTCCGCCAGGTCGGTGAGCGCGACGGCGGTGCGGAAGTATTTGTTCCTGCCAAGGTCCCCGACCGTATTGATCTTGAATGCTTCCTTGAGGAGCTTGGCGTCGCCTTCGCTGACCCCGGCCAGCGCCGATACGGGCGCCTTAACGATCTCCGGGAGGCTCTTGTCCTCGAATTCCTTGTCGAGGAGCTTGGCCAAATCCGCCGTCACTGCCATGGATCCCCCACTGGTGTCGCCGGCCCGACGGGAGTGCCGGGCAATGAAAGCCTTCCCCGCCGGGATGCGAAACACGGACATGTGCGGAAAAGAGAGGGCAAAGAGGCTGTAGTGAAGAGGGCTGTCAGGAGCAGGTGTAGTCCGTCGGAACCTTGGTGTCGCCGTCCGGCCGGCTCGCCTGGAACCCGAAGCTCGCCGAGGCGTTCGGCGCCAGCGTCCCGTTGTACGACACGTTGCGCGCCGTCACCGACTGCCCGGACACCGTCGTCTGCGCGTTCCAGGCGTTGGAGAGCGTGTGCCCCGGCGGCAGCGTGAACTTCACCGTCCAGCCGGTGATGCCCGCGGTGCCGGTGTTGGTGACCTTCACCTCTACGACGTAGCCGTTGCCCCACTGGCTCTGCGTGGTGGCGTTGACCGTGCAGGTGCCCCCGCCGCCGCCCCCGGCCGTCGTGGTGAACGTGACCAGCGCCGAGTCGGGGGACACGTTGCCCGCGCCGTCGCGCGCCCGCACGTACACCTGGTACTGCGTGCTCGGCGTCAGGCCGGTCAGGGTGATCGAGTTCGTGGTGCTCTGGCCGAGCCGCGTGTCGGTGGCGCCCTGCTCGCGGTACACGTCGTACCCGGCGAGGCCCGAGCCGCCCGCGTCGGTGGAGGCCGTCCACGAGAGCGTCGCCCCGCTGGAGGTCACGGCCGAGGCGGTGGGGGTGCCCGGCCGGGTCGGGGGCGTCGTGTCCGGCGTGGTGCCCCCGAAGATCGCCGCCTCGCGGGAGGTCTGCTTGATGCCGTCGGCGCCGTTGAAGATGCGCTGTCCCCAGGGGGTCAGGCTCGCGGCGTTGAAGTTGGTGACCATGTCGAGGTACTCGACGCCGCCGCCGTTGCCGCTCCACGACCAGCCGATGTACCCGACGCCGCGCGCCCGCGCCTGCGCCATGATCGTGTCCTCGTCCGGGTTGCCGTCCGAGTGCATGTCGCCGAACTCGCCGATCACCAGCGGCAGCCGGGCCGTCCGGAAGGCGTCGAGGTAGGCGTTGATCTCCGCCGCCGTGTCGAAGACCCCGTACATGTGGATGGAGAAGACGGTGTTGTGCTGCGGGTCGGCGTTGAAGACGCTCGCCGCCGTGTCGCGCATGGTGAAGCCCCAGTCCTGTCCCCAGTTGGGCGCGTCGACCATGAGCAGGTGCTGGAAACCGGCGTTGCGCATCCGGGTGACGGCGCTGGTCGTGGCCTGGGTCCAGTTCGGGGTGACGGCGTTGTTGCCGAACGGCTCGTTGCCGATGTTGATGACGACGTAGTTCTCCTGGCCGGTGAGGGCGCTCTGGACGCTGATCCAGTAGTTGACCGCCGCGTCCAGCGTGACGGCGCCGCTCTGCTCGCCGTACCCGGTCGTGTCGTGGTTCTCCAGCACGCAGATCAGGCGGTTGGCCTTGCACTGGGCGACCACGTTGGCCACGTCGGCGGCGTTGTTGGCCGGCCACCGCCCGCCGCTGAGCACCACGCGCACGACGTTGGCGCCGAGGGACTTGATGCCGGCGAGTGAGGAGGTCGTCTGGGAGGCGTACCAGGCATGGGGGTGGCTCACGCCGCGCATGAGGAAGGTGCTGCCGTTCGCCTCGACGATGTCGGTGCCGCTCACGCGAAGGCCCACGGCGGCGTGGGCCGGGCTCGCGGCGGCGAGCATCGAGACCAGGAGGGCGAGGAGAGAGAGCAACGCTCCCCCTGCCGTCCGGAGTCGTTGTGTCATCGGTGGCCTTTCCTGTGCATTAACCGGTTAAGCTTGGGAGCGCTCCCATTCTGCGGAGAGGGCGCGCGGAAGTACAGAAGCCCGGCCCCGCGCGGGCACTCCCCGGCGTGAGCGGCCCGCCGCCGCGACCCGTCCGGCCTGCGCGGACGTGCCGCGCGCCATGACGGTGATCTGCCCGGCCCGGCGCGAAACGCTGAAAGTTTCAGGTGCCGGGATGCGGCGTCCTCGGGCCTGCGCCCATCCGGCCAGGGTGCGCACGCGGGAAGAACCGCGCCGCGAAGCCCGGTGTTAGCGTGATCGTGATCCGGACGAGGGGGACGATTTGCCATGGCCAGAGCCCACGAGCAGTGGCAGACCGTCCGTGCGACGGTGGAAGAGGCAGGCGACCGCTTCGCCCGCCTGCTGACCTCCGCCGCGCCCCAGGCGATGGCGACGCGCGACTGGACCGTCGCCGAGACCGGCGCGCACGTCGCGTCGATCGCGCGGCTCTACACCGCCATCGTGCGCGACGACGGCACCCCGCACCCGTTCCCCGAGCTCGCCGGGCCGATCGCGAACACCAACGTCGACACGGTGGCCGACGTCAACGACCTGGCCCTGCGCTCCTACCCCGAGCGCGACCCCGTCGAGCTGGCCCGGCGGCTGCGCGCCGACCTCGCCGAGGTGCTGCGCGTCACCGAGCACCTGGACCCGGCGACGCCCATCCCCTGGCTCGGCGAGGCCCGCGTCCCGGTCGCCGGGGTGCTCGCCCACATCGTGAACGAGATGCACCTGCACGGCTGGGACATCGCCCGCGCCGTCCGCGCGCCGTGGCGGATCCCGCCGCGCGAGGCCGCCCTGTTCTTCGACCTGTTCCTCATCGGGATGATCCGCGGCGACTACGGCCGGCTGATGGACACGGCCGGGCCCAAGCGGCGCGGGCGCATCGCCGTCCAGTTCCACTCCCGGTACACCGCCCCCGCCACGCTGGTGCTGCACGACGGGCGGGTGTCGGCCGAGGACCCCGGCCCCGGCACCGACATCCACCTGCGCTTCGACCCCTCGACCCTCAACCTCATGCTGTTCGGCCGCGTCAGCCGCCCGAAGGCCGTCCTCACCGGCAAGATCGCCGCCTGGGGCCGCCGCCTGTGGCTGCTCCCGCCGTTCCTGCGCGAGGTCCGCCTCCCGGCCAACCGCCGCCCCCGCCACCACTACGCCTGATCCCCTTCGAGACCCCCAAAGCACCCCGAACCGCCTAGCGGCCAGCAGTGGTGGCAACCTGGGATGCCAGCCGGTGTCGGGAGCGGGGCCGTGCAGCCGGCGGCCGCGCGCCCGCTTGGCGGTGTCGTGGAAAGCCCGGTCGGCGCGGAAGTGCTGGTTGAGAGTGGCCGGGCTCACTCCGAGCCGGCCGACCGCCGCCTTGAAGCTCAGCCCGTCCTCCACCAGGCGCAGGAATTCCGCGTGCCAGCCGGTGTCTCGACGCCTCGCCATCACCGGGCCCGCCCCAGCAGGACGAGTTCCCACAGGTCCGCGATGGGTGCGTACCGCATCCGCGAGGTCTGAACCGCCGTTTCGCCGGGGCCGGTCCGTTCGATGTACCCCCGTCCGCCGGAGGTGATCAGGTAGTACACGACCGGCCGGCACTCGCAGGTCCAGCGCAGCACCTTGCGCCGGGCCTCGCCCCGGGACGCGGGCATCCAGGCGACCGCCTCGCAGCCGGGCTGCGGGTCCAGGACATGGAAACCATGCCCGGCGGTGCCGTCCGTCGGTTGCAGGACGGTCACCGCAGACCGTCCTTGTCCCGGCTACCGGTGACCACCGTGGCGCATTCTTCGCACATCAGCACACCGGGCATCCAGATGACGCGCGACCCGGAGATGTCCACCACGCGTGCCCGAATGCCGCAGGCGGCAGGGGTCGTGGCGCCAGGTACGGCCAGTGACCACGGCACGGCGTGCTCGGTCCAGGACAGGGTGACCATCGCCACCGCGAACAACCGGCCGCCACCGACCGTACGGCCCACGGCCTCCGACGGCCCCTGCGTGCGCGGCCCGCTGGTGCCGGGGAAGTAGCCGCCCACCGAGACCCTCGCGGACGGCCCGAAACCGTACGGATCGCTTGCTTCGGGCTCGGCGGACGCGGCGGGCTCGGCCGATGCGATCGGATCGGCGGATGCGGCGGGTCCAGTGGGTGCGGCGGGGGACGTGGGCTCGGGGAGGTCTCTGCCGGGGGCGGTCATGCGACCCACGCCCACGGGCCGCCGACCCGTGCCATCGCGCCGAGCTCCGCCTCGCGCATCATCTCGCGCAGCTCCTCCACCGAGGCGGCCTCGACCCGTAGCGGTGCCGGACTGCGCCAGGTCGCGATGGCGAAGAACCGGCGGCTCCCCACGCCATAGGAGACGAACCACGCCGGCTCCATCTGGTCGAGCTGATGGGCCGCCGCCCGTTTGGCCAGGTCCCAGCGTCGGGATTCCACCTGGACGGGCGGCGTGCCGACCCGGTGCCGCCCGGGCTCGCGGCTCACGCGGCGACCCCACTGCGATACGGCTCCCGGCGGTACGGTTCGCGTGAGTACGGCTCGCGTGAGTACGGTTCGGCGCGGGACGGCTGACGTAGATACGGCTCCAGCCGAGCGGCCAACGGTGTGTCCCGCCCATGTGGAATCGCGGCGGGGGCGGGCCGAGCGTGCCTTCCTGGATAGGGATCGCCCAACGGAGGGATCATCCTCGGGCGTACGGGCGCCGCCGTCGGAAGCGAGCCGCACAGGCCGAGCCGGCGCCGCGCGTCCAGCCGGGCCTGCATCTGCGCCGCCGTCGGCTGCTCCCACTGGTGGTGACGCCGGTGCGGAAGGCTGGCGGCGTCGTGCGCGTACGGCGGATGCCCGCACCACCGGCAGCCGAGCGGCATCGGCGGAGCGTCGGCGTGGTGCCGCAGACGTATCAAACGCGCCACCGGGCGGTTACCGGCGGTCATAGCATGGGGCATGGTCGCAGCTCCGATGCGATCGAGGGCCCGTCCGGCGTCAGTAGCGCCGTGCGGGCCCGTCTTTTCACGGGTGGATCCATCAGAACGCTGCGTAATAAGTTTGCGACAGAGGATAACTTCGGATGCGTCGGGATATCCCCTGCATCCCCGTGAGGTGCGCGAATATGAGCGATCTCCCCACCTGGGCCGTCCGGCTGCGCGAAGAGCGGCAATTGCGCGATTGGTCCCTCCCGGACATGGTCCGGAGGTTGACCGACGCCGCCGATGTCCGCACGCGGGCACACCTGCCGACTCGCGACTCTTTGGTGCGAATGCTCCGCTCCTGGGAGGCGGGAAAACACCGGCCACGCGAGCCTTATCCCAAGTTGTTCGCCCGAGCCTTCGCGATCTCCGAAGCGGACCTGTTCGCGGATAACCCGGATACGACAGGGGAGGATACGTATCCGATGTATCCCCCGTCGGAGACTCACCAAGTCCCCGACGTCGCGCGTACCCTCGAAGTAACTCCTCCTACGTTCGTGGACACGATTGACATGGAACGTCGCGCTGTAATGCAGCTCCTTGCCGCGATCAGTGCTGGGGCGGTGATTCCCGCAGGCACCTTGGAGACCGTTCTGTCCGGGATAGAACATGCCCTAAGCAGTCATACCGACGTGGATGAATGGGAGGCCACCGTCCAGGAATATGACGAGTCGGCCAACGTACGCCCGATCGGGTCGCTGATCCCGGATCTGACCGCTGACATGCTCGCCGTAGGACGCCTGCTGGGCCGGGGGAACCCGCCGCTGGTGCAGGCGGGGTTGATGCGCGTCAGCGCGGGTCTGGGATGGTTGCTGGCCGCTCAGCTCGAAGACATCGGAGACCGGCGGGCCGCGCGCGTCACCTGGGGAACCACTCGCCGTGCCGCCGACGCCTCCGGCGACCGCGACATGGCGGTATGGGTCCGCTCCAAGGAAGCCAGCATGGCGCGCTGGAGCAACCGGCCTCCTACCGTCGCACTGACCTTGGCCAACGAAGCGATCAGCATCGCGAACGGGCACCCGTCCAAAGGTCTCGTGCAGGCGTACGTGGTGCGGTCCTGCCTGGCCGCCAGGCGGGCTGACGCAAGGGAGACAGAGACCGAGCTGAACGCGTTGGCCGAGACGTCAGAGCACCTCGGATGGTCCAGGTGGTTGTACAGGGGGCAAGGATACGCTTACAGCCTCCTGGGCGACCGCCGTGCGGAGACCGTACTGGACCACGCGCTCGCCCTCTACCCGCCTGACGCCACAGACCACATCGCCTCACTACGCATGATCCAGGCGATGGGCATGGTCCGGGAGCGTGAGATCACCGAGGGCCTTGAGCACGCGCTCACCAACATCAGAACCCCGATGAGCGCCCAAGGCCGCTTCGTGGTCGGCGAGATCCTCACCGCCCTCCCGGAAAAGGCCCGCAACCTTCCCGCCGCCCAGGAGTTGCGTGCGCTGACGGCATAAGGGCGGCGCGGGTATCGTCCACGCCATGGTCGAGGTGCGCCGTGCGGTTGTTGACGATGCCTGGGAATTGGTGAGGCTGCGTGGGGTGATGCTGGCGGCCGTGACGGGGGTGGCGCCCGCGCCGGGTCCCTGGCGGGAGGTCGCGGCCGGGTCGTTGCGCACGCGACTGGCGGATCCGGACGGCATGCTGACGGCATTCGTCATCGACAAACCGGACCGGCCTGGAGAGCTCGCGGCGTGTGCGGTCGGCGCCATCGATTGTCGGCTGGGCGGCCCGGACAACCCCAGCGGTGATGTCGGGTGCGTGTTCAACGTGGCCACCGACCCCGGCTACCGCAGGCGTGGGTACTCGCGGGCCTGCGTGGAGGCGTTGCTGCGCTGGTACCGGGGACGCGGGGTGGCGTGGGTCGATTTGCGGGCCTCACCCGAAGGGGAGCCGCTCTACCGGGCCTTGGGCTTCGTGCCCCTGTCCTCTCCGGCGATGCGGCTGACGATGCCGCCATAAGTCGGCATAAGTCGGTTTATGGCGGCATCGTTTGATCGACAGCCGGACTGATGGAACAGGTCCCGGCGCATGAGGAACAGCGGTCAGTCGCCGAGTGGGGCGATATAGACGTTCGCGAACCACGTGCCGACGTAGGCCGCGTGAAGGTGGCCGCATACGGCCTTGTTGCCCTCCACGGCCATCACGGCGTGAATGTGCGGCTTACCGTCCACGATCTCCCCCGTACCGGTCATTTCGGCAGGCTGCCCGCAGGTCGTGATGATGTCCGTCGTCGCGTCGTCGGCCGGCATGGTGGAGATCCGGAACGAGTCCACGGAGCCGATGAGTGAGACGATCGCGCCGTTCGTGATGCCCATCTCCGCGGCACGTGCCGCGAGAGTGTCGATCAACTCGCCGCTCTCAACCCGGATCAGACGCACGGATCGACCCCGTTCACGATGATCCCGAGCCCCCGCCCGTTCTCGGGATGAGGCTCAGATCATAGAGCCGCTCGGAGCGCCGGCACGGGAACGACGCTCGGAGCGTCTCCGAAGCCGAGCGCCCGGTTCTCGGGACCAGAGCTCACCGCTTGCGAGGCTGGCTGAAGCGCAGCATGTTGCCGGAGGGATCGCGGAAGGCGCAGTCGCGGACGCCGTACGGCTGGTCGATCGGCTCCTGGAGCACCTCGCCACCCGCGGCGCTGATGCGTTCGAAGACGGCGTCGCAGTCGTCGGTCCTGAAGATGACGCCGCGCAGCAGTCCCTTCGCCAGCAGTTCGGCCATGGTCTCCTTGTCGGCGGCCGAGGCGTTCGGGTTCGCGAGCGGCGGTTCGAGGACGATGTCCACATCGGGCTGCGACGGCGCGCCGACGGTCACCCAGCGCATCCCCTCGAACCCGACGTCGTTGCGCACCTCCATGCCGAGAACGTCCCGGTAGAAGGCGAGCGCCTTGTCGTGGTCGTCGACGGCGATGAAGCACTGTGAGAGCTGAATGTCCATGCCTCTCACGCTACGGGCGGCGGGCGGGTTTCGCTTCTCCGTTCCTGATCGGGCGCGTGTGGATCTTGGCTACGCAGGCCGGGATGGCGGCGCCCTCGTCATGGCGGCGGGCCCGGTACGAGCTCGGGCTCTCGCCGACCAGCTCGGTGAACCGCGAGCTGAACGACCCCAGCGAGGTACAGCCGACCGCGAAGCAGACCTCCGTCACCGTCAGGTCACCCCGCCGCAGCAGCGCCTTGGCCCGCTCGATGCGGCGCGTCATCAGGTAGCTGTACGGCGTCTCCCCGAAGGCGGCGCGAAAGCTGCGGGAGAAATGGCCCGTCGACATGAGGGCGACGCGCGCCAGCGCCGGAACGTCGAGCGGCTTGGCGTAGTCGCGGTCCATCAGGTCACGGGCCCGGCGCAGCCGGACGAGGTCCTCCAACGTCACACGACCACCATCCCACAGCGCCGGGCCCCGCCCGGTGCCGCCCTGGTGGAGCCCTGGCCACCCACCGCCGGTCCCGCTCAGACCGTGCGCCAGTCGCCGGACGTGACGGCGCTCGCGGCCTGCGGGCCCATCAGCGACAGGCCCCCGTCGACGAACATCGACGCCCCGGTGACATAGGACGACGCCGGAGAGGCGAGGAAGGCGATGAGCGTGGCGACCTCGCGGGCGTCGCCGGGACGGTCGATCGGGAACCCCGGCCTGCTCCCGGGCACGGGAGGCCGATCCTCCTGGCCCGTCATGGGTGTGGCGATCTCCCCGGGCGCGACGGTGTTCGCGGTGATCCCGTACTGCGCGAGCTCGATCGCCAGCACGCGCGTCAGCATGCGCAACCCTCCCTTGGCCGCGCAGTACGGCGCCGCGCCCACCCGGGGGTACTCCTCGTGGACGCTGGTGACGTTGACGATGCGTCCCCCTCGGCCGGTGTCCACCATGCGCCGCGCGGCCCGCTGGGCGCAGAGGAACGGCCCGTCCAGATCCACCGCGAGCACCGAGCGCCACGTGCCGAAGTCCATCTCCAGGACCGGGGTTCTGGACCCGGTCCCGGCGTTGTTCACCAGCACGCCGAGACCGCCCAGTTCGTCGGCCAGCTCGTCCACCACCGCGGACGCCGGCTCGGGGTGGGTCAGGTCGTGCCCGCGTACGGCCGCCGCCCGCCCGCGCTCGCGCACGAGCTTCGCTGTCCGCTCGGCCCCCGCCTGGTCGGTGTGGAAGGTGATCCCGACGTCGAACCCCTGCTCGGCCAGCTTCACCGCGGTCGCCCGGCCGATGCCGGAGTCGGCTCCGGTGATCACGGCGACGCTGTCGTACTCGCCGGAGGAGATCGGTGCCTCGCCCATCTCGATGCCTTTCCTTCACAACGGGTCCTTGGCGTACTGCCCGGGGAAAAGCAGGACCACGCCGAGGCTGACCTGCGCGGATGTCCTGCTCCGCGATCAGGCCCCGACGCTGGGGCGTTCCCGGCGCGGGGGCGCGGGCCATCGACGGCGCGGGTTTCAGGCCAGCGGCTCGGGGCACGCGGAGGAGACCTTCAGCCGTCCAACGGGAGGAGCGAGGATGCCGACCGCGCGAGAGATCATGACCCCGGACGTCGAATGCGTGACCACGGACGAGACGGTCTTCGAGGCCGCCGAGAAGATGGCACGGCTCGACGTCGGTTCCCTGCCGATCTGCGGAACCGACGACAGGCTCAAGGGAGTGCTCACCGACCGCGACATCGTGATCAAGGTCCTGGCGAAGGGCAAGGACCCCAAGGCGTGCCTGGCCGGGTCCCTGGCCCAGACCGAGGCGGTGACCATCGGCGCCGACGACGACGCCAAGGAGATCCTCCGCACCATGGCCAAGCACAAGATCCGCCGCCTTCCGGTCATCGACGGCCACCAACTGGTGGGCATAGTGGCCCTGGCCGACGTGGCGAGAGCCCTCCCCGACGCCCCGGTGGGCGACCTCCTGGACGCCATCACCGTCGACTGAGCCGATCTCGGCGAACTCCAAGAAGAGCCCCGGTGCGGAACGTCCCGCCCGGGGTTCCGCCGTTCCGCGGCAGAGGGTGTGCGGCCGTGTCGGCCTGACGGGCGGCCGTGGTGCTCGGGCGGCATTTGGCGCTCGCCTCGCGTGCGAGAGCTATTTAGGTCCGGCCCTGATTAAGGGCGATCAAGCCGTGATGTGGCGAGGGCCTCTAATCGGGGATCGGGCATTCGAAAGGACGCGTCCCCTATTCGCCTGGCAGGTGTCGCTCCCGCGGGTGGGCCGGACCCCAGAGACCCCCCGTAATACGCCCGTCCGGCGGGCGAGTGGTTCCAGGCCAACCACGTGCTCTTGTATCCTCGGGTTTCAAGCTGAGAGGCGCTGCGATGGATGCCAAGGCCCGCCGAACTTGGCCGGAACTGCTCCTCAAGGGCGCCTTCCGAATGGGGAGGTGGTCCGGTGGGAGGGCTCTTGAACCGCGGTGACGAGCATGAGGGTGGCGCCGTCCGGGTGGAGTCGGGCGCCGCGGCGGCGGGGAGGACTCAGGCTCTGCGGGAGCTTCTGGGGCAGCGAGTCGTGGTGCTGGACGGGGCATGGGGAACCATGCTCCAGGGTGCCCGGCTGACTCCCGACGATTATCGCGGTGAGCGCTTCCGAGATCATCCGTTCGACGTGACCGGTGATCCCGACCTGCTGAACCTGACCCGTCCCGATGTCGTGCTCGACGTGCACCGGCAGTACCTGGCGGCGGGCGTGGACATCACCACCACGAACACGTTCACCGCGACGAGCATCGGCCAGGCCGACTATGGGCTCCAGGCGCTGGTGCGGGAGATGAACCTGCGCGGCGCCCAGCTGGCGCGCCAGGCCGCGGACGAGGCGGGCGGGCGTTTCGTCGCGGGCTCGATCGGGCCGCTGAACGTGACCCTTTCGCTGTCCCCTCGTGTGGAGGATCCGGCGTACCGCGCGGTGTCGTTCGACGACGTGCGCGCCGCCTACGCCGAGCAGATCAAGGCGCTTGACGAGGGCGGGGTCGACCTGCTGCTCATCGAGACGATCTTCGACACGCTCAACGCGAAGGCCGCGATCGCCGCCGCGCGTGACGTGGCGCCGCACCTGCCGCTGTGGATCTCGGTGACCATCGTCGACCTGAGCGGGCGCACGCTGTCGGGGCAGACGGTCGAGGCGTTCTGGAACGCGATCGAGCACGCCGAGCCGCTGGTGGTCGGCGTGAACTGCTCGCTGGGCGCGGAGGAGATGCGTCCGCACGTGGCCGAGTTGTCGCGGCTCGCCGGTGTCTACACGGCGTGTCATCCCAACGCCGGCCTGCCGAACGCGTTCGGCGGCTATGACCAGACGCCGGAGGAGACCGCCCGGCTGCTGGGAGAGTTCGCCGCGTCGGGCATGGTGAACATCGTCGGCGGGTGCTGCGGGACGACGCCCGCGCACATCGCGCGGATCGCGTCCGCCGTGTCGGGCATGCCCCCGCGCCCGGTTCCGGAGCCGGCGGCGCGCACCAGGTTCAGCGGCCTGGAGCCCTTCGAGATCGGCCCGGACACCGGTTTCGTGATGATCGGAGAACGCACCAACGTCACGGGGTCGGCGCGGTTCCGCCGGCTGATCGAGGCGGGTGACTACCAGGCCGCCGTGGACGTCGCGCTGGAGCAGGTACGCGGCGGGGCCAACCTGCTCGACGTCAACATGGACGCCGACCTGCTCGACAGCGAGCAGGCCATGACCACCTTCCTGAACCTGATCGCGACCGAGCCCGAGGTCGCCCGCACCCCGATCATGATCGACAGTTCGCGGTGGAGCGTGCTGGAGGCCGGGCTCAAGTGCGTGCAGGGCAAGGGCGTGGTCAACTCGATCAGCCTCAAGGAGGGCGAGGGCCCGTTCCTGGAGCAGGCCCGGCGCATCCGCGACTACGGCGCCGGCGTGGTCGTCATGGCCTTCGACGAGCAGGGCCAGGCCGACACCACCGAGCGCAAGGTGGCGATCTGCGCCCGCGCCTACGACCTGCTCACGCGGGAGGCCGGCTTCCCCGCCGAGGACATCGTGTTCGACCCCAACGTGCTCGCCGTCGCGACCGGCATCTCCGAGCACAACGGCTACGCGAAGGCGTTCATCGACGCGCTGCCGCTGATCAAGGAACGCTGCCCCGGAGCGCGGACCAGCGGCGGCATCTCCAACCTGTCGTTCTCCTTCCGTGGCAACGACGTCGTCCGCGAGGCCATGCACTCGGCGTTCCTCTTCCACGCCGTGCGCGCCGGGCTGGACATGGGCATCGTCAACGCGGGGCAGCTCGCGGTCTACCAGGACATCCCCGCCGACCTGCTGGAACTCGTCGAGGACGTGCTGTTCGACCGCCGCCCCGACGCGACCGACCGGCTCGTCTCGTTCGCCGAGACGGTCAGCGGGACGGGCACCCGGCGCACGGTGGACCTGTCCTGGCGCGAGGCGCCGGTGGCGGAGCGCCTGGCCCACGCGCTCGTGCACGGCATCGTCGACTTCATCGAGGCCGACACCGAGGAGGCCCGGCAGCAGGTGACGCGCCCGCTCCAGGTGATCGAGGGGCCGCTGATGGACGGCATGAAGACCGTCGGTGACCTGTTCGGCGCGGGGAAGATGTTCCTGCCGCAGGTGGTGAAGAGCGCGCGGGTGATGAAGCGCGCGGTCGCCTACCTGGAGCCGTACATGGAGGCCGAGAAGGAGCAGGCGCGGCTGGACGGCCGCGCCGACGTCGTGCGCGGCAACGGAAAGGTGGTGCTCGCCACCGTCAAGGGCGACGTGCACGACATCGGCAAGAACATCGTCGGCGTCGTGCTCGGCTGCAACAACTACGAGGTCATCGACCTCGGGGTCATGGTGCCCGCCGGTGTCATCCTCGACACCGCGATCGCCGAGGGCGCCGACGCCGTGGGCCTGTCGGGGCTGATCACCCCGTCACTGGACGAGATGGTCGGCGTCGCCACCGAGATGAAGCGCCGTGGCCTGAAGCTCCCCCTGCTGATCGGCGGCGCCACCACGTCGCGCCAGCACACCGCGGTGCGCATCGCCCCCGCCTATGACGGCACCACGGTGCATGTGCTCGACGCGTCCCGCGTCGTCGGCGTGGTCTCCGACCTGCTCGACGCCGACCGGGCCGAGGCGCTGGCCGTGAGCAACCACGCGGAGCAGGAGCGCCTTCGCGAGCAGTACGCGAACCGCGAGCAGCGTCCCCTGCTGACCCTCGCGCAGGCCCGTGCGAACCGTGAGCAGGTTCCGTTCGACGACCTGCCGGTCCCCGCCTTCACCGGCATCCGCGCGGTCGAGCCGGATCTCGCCACGCTCCGCGAGATGATCGACTGGCAGTTCTTCTTCCTCGCCTGGCAGTTGAAGGGCAAGTATCCGGCGATCCTGGAGCAGCCGGCCGCCCGCGAACTGTACGACGAGGCGAACGTCCTGCTGGACCAGATCATCGCGGACGAGTCGTTCCGCGCCCGGGGGGTCTACGGCTTCTGGCCGGCCCACTCCGAGGGCGACGACCTCGTGATCGTCACCGAACCGCAGGAGGCGGGCGACCGCGGCGTGCTGCGCCTGCCGATGCTGCGCCAGCAGACGTCCAAGCCGGCGGGCCGTCCCAACCGGAGCCTCGCCGACTACGTGGCTCCGGCCGGGGACCACCTCGGCGGGTTCGCCGTGAGCGTCCATGGCGCCGAAGAACTCGCCCGCACCTTCGAGGCCCGGCAGGACGACTACCGGGCGATCATGGTGAAGGCCCTGGCCGACCGCTTCGCCGAGGCGTTCGCCGAGTACGTCCACCTGGAGGCGCGGCGCGCCTGGTACGAGCCGGACGCCGCCCCCCGGGTTGAGGAACTGCACGCTGAGCAGTTCCGGGGTATTCGCCCCGCCTTCGGTTACCCCGCGAGCCCGGACCACAGCCAGAAGCAGGACCTGTTCGACCTGCTCGACGCCAAGCAACTCGACATGGGCCTGACCGAATCCTTCGCGATGACCCCGGCCGCCAGCGTCAGCGGCCTGCTCTTCGCGCATCCCTCGTCGCGGTATTTCACCGTGGGGCGCATCGGCCGCGACCAGGCCGAAGATTACGCCGCGCGCAGAGGTCTCGATCTTTCCGAGGTCGAGCGCTGGCTGCGCCCCAACCTCGCCTACGACCCCGAGTGACCTCGGGTGGGTGGACGAACCCGGCGACCTGAGCGGGCGCGCTTGTAGATGGGCGTGCTCGGGGTTCGCCGGGGGGCGGGCGTAAAGATCGCGTCAAAAGTGGGCACGGTGGCGTAGGGAGGGCGTCAAGAGGCGCAAAAGTTCGCGAATCCGGCTATTTCCTGGCTTTGAGGCTGTTCGAGGTGGACAGCCAAGTGCTAGTGGTTCCGGATTTGAGGAGTGGGGATGGCTGACGTCATCTTCGTCGCCCTGACGATCGCGATCTTCGTGATCCTCGGGTTCGTCGTCAAGGCGGTGGAGCGCCTGTGAGCGCTGTCAACGCCGCGGGGCTGGTGGTCACCGCCGGTCTCGTGATCTTCATGGTCGCGGCCCTCCTGTTCCCGGAGCGCTTCTGATGTCGTCGACCGGCGCGGGGATCCTGTTCATCGGATCCCTGATCGTCGCCCTGGCCGTGACGCACCGGCCCCTCGGCGACTACATGTACCGCGTCTACACCGGGACGCGGCATCTGGCGGTGGAGCGCGTGCTCTACCGGCTCGTCGGCGTCCACCCGGAGGCCGAGCAGCGGTGGAGCGCGTACGCCCGCGCGGTGCTGGCGTTCTCGGCCGTCTCCGTCCTCTTCCTGTACGCCTTCCAGCGGCTCCAGGACAAGCTCTTCCTGAGCCTGGGCTTCCCGGCCGTGCCCGACCACGTCGCGTGGAACACGGCGGTCAGCTTCGTCACCAACACCAACTGGCAGGCGTACTCGGGTGAGTCCACGATGGGTCACCTGGTGCAGATGGCCGGCCTGGCCGTGCAGAACTTCATGTCGGCGGCGGTCGGCATGTCGGTGGCGGTGGCCCTGGTGCGCGGGTTCGCCCGCAGGAACACCGAGGACCTGGGCAACTTCTGGGTGGACCTGATCCGCGGCACGGTGCGCATCCTGCTGCCGATCGCCTTCGTCGGGGCGATCGTCCTGGTGGCCGGAGGTCTGATCCAGAACTTCGCCGAGCCGCACACCGTCACGACCCTGACAGGCGGGCAGCAGGCCATCACGGGCGGCCCGGTGGCGAGCCAGGAGATCATCAAGGAGCTGGGCAACAACGGCGGCGGCTTCTACAACGCCAACTCCTCCCACCCGTTCGAGAACGCCACCAACTGGACGAACTGGATCGAGGTCTTCGCGATCCTCATGCTGCCGTTCGCGCTGCCCCGCACGTTCGGCCGCATGGTGGGCGACAGGCGGCAGGGCTACGCCATCGCGGCGATCATGGGCATCCTGGCCCTCACGAGCATCGTCGTGCTGACCGGGTTGGAGATCGCGCACCACGGGACCGTCCCCCAGGCGGTCGGGGCCGCGATGGAGGGCAAGGAGGTCAGGTTCGGTGTCCCCAACTCGGGCACGTTCGGCGCCGCCACGACGCTGACCTCGACCGGGGCGGTGAACTCCTTCCACGACTCCTACACCGCGCTCGGCGGCATGATCACCATGGTGAACATGATGCTGGGCGAGGTCGCGCCCGGCGGCGTCGGCGCGGGCCTGTACGGCATGCTGGTGCTCGCGGTGATCACGGTGTTCGTCGCGGGCCTGATGGTCGGCCGCACGCCCGAGTACCTCGGCAAGAAGATCGGCTCCCGCGAGATCAAGCTCGCCTCGCTGTACTTCCTGACCACGCCGGTGCTGGTGCTCATCGGCACGGCGCTGGCGATGGGCTCCCCGACAGAGCGCGCGAGCATGCTGAACACCGGCCCGCATGGCCTGTCCGAGGTCCTCTACGCCTTCACCAGCGCCTCCAACAACAACGGCTCGGCGTTCGCGGGCCTCACCGTCAACACGCCTTGGTACGACACCGTGCTCGGCCTGTGCATGGCGTTCGGCCGTTTCCTGCCGATCGTCTTCGTGCTCGGGCTCGCGGGTTCGCTGGCCAGGCAGGCGCCCGTGCCGGCGTCGGCGGGCACGTTGCCCACGCACCGGCCGCAGTTCGTCGGGATGGTCGTCGGCGTGACGGTCATCCTGGTCGCGCTGACCTTCCTCCCCGCCCTGGCGCTCGGGCCGCTCGCAGAAGGAATTCGGTAATGGCTACCCCAGTGGTCCACGCGCCGGGCCGTCCCCCCGTGCCGCACAAGAACGCCAAGGTGGGGGGTGGCCTGCTCGACCCCAAGCAACTGGTCAGGTCCCTTCCGGACGCGCTGCGCAAGCTCAGCCCGGCCACGCTGTGGCGCAACCCGGTCATGTTCATCGTCGAGATCGGCGCGGCGTTCACCACCGCCCTGGCGATCAGCGGCCCGTCCCTCTTCGCGTGGGCGATCGTCGTCTGGCTGTGGCTGACGGTGATCTTCGCCAACCTGGCCGAGGCGGTGGCCGAGGGCCGGGGCAAGGCGCAGGCCGCCACGCTCCGCGCCGCCAAGCGCGACACGATGGCGCGCCGGCTCACCGGCTGGACCCCCGGCCAGACGTCCCTCATCGAGGAGCCGGTGGGCGCCCCCGAGCTGCGGCAGGGGGACGTCGTCGTGGTCGAGGCCGGGGGGATCATCCCCGGGGACGGCGACGTGGTGGAGGGCATCGCCAGCGTGGACGAGTCCGCCATCACGGGCGAGTCGGCGCCGGTGATCCGCGAGTCCGGCGGCGACCGGTCGGCGGTCACGGGCGGCACCAAGGTGCTGTCGGACCGCATCGTCGTCAGGATCACCCAGAAGCCCGGCGAGAGCTTCATCGACCGCATGATCGCCCTGGTGGAGGGCGCGAACCGGCAGAAGACCCCGAACGAGATCGCGCTCAACATCCTGCTGGCCGCGCTGACGATCATCTTCCTGGTCGCCACCGCCACCATGCAGCCGCTGGCCATCTACTCCAAGGCCCAGAACCCGGGCATTCCCGACTCTCTGGCCCTCACCGGGGACGGCGTCACCGGGATCGTCCTGGTCTCGCTGCTGGTCTGCCTGATCCCGACGACGATCGGCGCGCTGCTGTCGGCGATCGGCATCGCCGGAATGGACCGGCTGGTGCAGCGCAACGTGCTGGCGATGAGTGGCCGCGCGGTCGAGGCGGCCGGGGACGTGGGCACGCTGCTGCTGGACAAGACCGGCACGATCACGCTGGGCAACCGGCAGGCGTCCGACTTCTCCCCGGCCCCGGGCATCGCGGCCGACGACCTGGCCGCCGCCGCGCAGCTCGCGAGCCTGGCGGACGAGACCCCCGAGGGCCGCTCGATCGTGGTGTTCGCCAAGCAGGCGTACGGCCTGCGGGAACGCGAGCCGGGCGAGCTGGCGCACGCCGAATGGATCGTCTTCACCGCCCAGACCCGCATGTCCGGGGTGAACCTGGAAGGCAGGCAGGTGCGCAAGGGCGCGGCCACCGCCGTCATGAAGTGGGTGCGCGACAACGGCGGTCACCCCACCGACGAGGTGGGCCACCTGGTGGACGGCATCTCGGCCTCGGGCGGCACGCCGCTGGTGGTCGGCGAGGTGCTGGACGGCAAGGCCCGCGTGCTCGGCGTGATCCACCTGAAGGACGTCGTCAAGCAGGGCATGCGCGAGCGGTTCGACGAGATGCGCCGGATGGGCATCCGCACCGTGATGATCACCGGGGACAACCCGCTGACGGCGCGGGCCATCGCCGAGGAGGCGGGGGTGGACGACTTCCTGGCCGAGGCCACCCCGGAGGACAAGCTGGCGCTGATCCGCGAGGAGCAGGCGGGCGGCCGTCTGGTCGCGATGACGGGGGACGGCACCAACGACGCCCCCGCGCTGGCCCAGGCCGACGTCGGGGTGGCGATGAACACCGGCACCTCGGCCGCCAAGGAGGCCGGGAACATGGTCGACCTGGACTCCAACCCGACCAAGCTCATCGAGATCGTGGAGATCGGCAAGCAGCTGCTGATCACGCGGGGCGCGCTGACGACGTTCTCCATCGCCAACGACATCGCCAAGTACTTCGCGATCATCCCGGCGATGTTCGCCGCCGTCTACCCGGGCCTGGACGCGCTCAACATCATGCGCCTGGCCAGCCCGCAGTCGGCGATCCTGTCGGCGGTGATCTTCAACGCGATCGTCATCGTGGCGCTGATCCCGCTCGCGCTGCGCGGCGTCCGCTACCGGCCCTCGACGGCGTCCAAGCTGCTCAGCCGCAACCTGTACGTGTACGGGCTGGGCGGCATCGTCGTCCCGTTCATCGGGATCAAGATCATCGACTTGGTCATCCACTTCCTTCCGGGGATGTCGTAATGGAACGCCTGCCCAGCTGGATCCGCCAGCACCTCGCCGCGCTGCGCGCGCTGCTCGCCCTCACCCTGCTGACGGGGGCCCTCTACCCGCTGGTGATCACCGGCATCGCCCAGGGCCTGTTCAACGGCCACGCCAACGGCTCGATCGTCCAGAAGGACGGGAAGGACGCCGGAAGCGCGCTCGTCGGCCAGCTCTTCACCGACGCGAACGGACAGCCCGTCAGGAAGTACTTCCAGAGCCGTCCGTCGGCGGCCGGCGCCGGGTACGACCCGATGTCCACCGGCGCGAGCAACCTCGGCCCGGAGGACATCGTGGACACCCTGCCCGTCTCCGGCGCCAAGGACGACAAGGGCAACCCGGACACCGGGCGGCAGAGCCTGCTCACCCGGGTCTGCGCCCGCAGCAAGGCCGTGGGCGCGCTGGAGGGCGTCAGCGGCGCCCGGCCGTACTGCACGCCCGACGGGGTGGGCGCGGTGCTGAAGGTCTTCCCCGCCGTCGGGACGCCCACGCGCGCGGTCAGCGTCAACCAGGCGTGCCCCGCCGCCCCCTTCGTCGCCGTCTACCAAGGCGTGAAGGTGGAGTGCGGCAAGCCGGGTGAGGACTACGCGGCCGGGCGCACGGTCGCGGTCCGGGGGACGGGCACGGCCGTGGTGCCGGCCGACGCGGTCACCGCCAGCGGCTCCGGCCTGGACCCGGACATCTCGGTCGCCTACGCCGACCTTCAGGCGGGCAGGGTCGCACGGGAGCGCGGCCTCGCCGCCGATCAGGTCAGGGCCCTCATCGAGCGGAACACGACCGGCCGCGGGCTCGGCTTCATGGGGGAGCCGGCGGTGAACGTCCTCCAACTCAACCTCGCCCTGGACCGGCTCAGGCGGTGAGCAGGCCGAAGAGGTAGAACCGGATACACCGAACACGTCGGCACAGCCAAAGGAGAGGGCGATGAGCGCGGCCCGCGGCCGGTTGCGGATCTACCTGGGAGCGGCCCCGGGCGTGGGCAAGACGTTCGCGATGCTCGGCGAGGCCCACCGGCGGCTGGCCCGGGGCACCGACGTGGTGGTCGGCTTCGTCGAGACCCACGGACGGCCCCGCACCGCCGCGCTGCTGGACGACCTGGAGGTGGTCCCCCGCAAGACCATGGTCTACCGGGGGACCACCTTCACCGAGCTGGACGTCGAGGCGGTCATCGCGCGCGCCCCCAAGCTGGCGCTGATCGACGAGCTGGCGCACACCAACGTCCCCGGCTCGCGCAACGCCAAGCGCTGGCAGGACATCGAGGAGATCCTGGACGCGGGGATCGACGTGGTCTCGACGGTCAACATCCAGCACCTGGAGTCGCTCAACGACGTGGTCCACGAGATCACCGGCGTGCCGCAACGCGAGACCGTCCCGGACGAGGTCGTCCGGCGGGCCGACCAGGTGGAGGTCGTGGACATGGCGCCCGAGGCACTGCGCCGCCGCATGGCGCACGGCAACATCTACCCGCCGGAGAAGATCGACGCCGCGCTGTCGAACTACTTCCGCGTCGGCAACCTGACCGCGCTGCGCGAGCTGGCCCTGCTGTGGGTGGCGGGCAAGGTCGACGAGCAACTCGATGGCTACCGCGCCGCCCACGGCATCTCGGGCACGTGGGAGGCGCGTGAGCGGGTGGTCGTGGCGCTGACCGGCGGCCCCGAGGGCGACACGCTGGTGCGGCGGGCGGCCAGGATCGCCGCCCGCACCAAGGGCGCCGACCTGCTGGCCGTCCACGTCACCCGGTCGGACGGGCTGCGCGGCGCCGACCCGGCGAACCTGTCGCGGCAGCGCACGCTGGTCGAGAGCCTCGGCGGCACCTACCACCAGGTCGTCGGGGACGACGTGCCGCACGCGCTGGTCGACTTCGCGCGCGGCGTGAACGCCACCCAGCTCGTGCTCGGGGCCTCCCGGCGCGGCGGACCGGCCCGGCTGGTCTCGCGCGGCGTCGGGGTGACGACGACGATCCTGTCCGGCGCGATCGACGTCCACATGGTCACCCACCCGGAGGTCAGCAAGGGGACGCGGCGGTCGGGCTCCAGGGCCGCGCTCACCCGCACGCGCCGCGTCGCCGGGTGGGCGATGGCCGTGCTGATCCTGCCCCTGCTCACGGCCGCGCTGCTCCCGTACCGGGGCGAGCTGGCGCTGCCGACCGAGATCCTGCTGTTCCTGCTGACGGTGGTCGGCGTTGCCCTGGTGGGCGGCATGCGGCCCGCCGTCACCGCGGCCGTGGCCGGGTTCCTGCTGCTCAACTACTTCTTCACCCCTCCGGTCGGCCGGTTCACGATCTCCGAGCCGGAGAACCTGCTGGCCCTCGGCGTGTACGTCCTGGTGGCCGTGATGGTCAGCGCCGTGGTGGACGTCGCGGCGCGCAGGACCCGGGAGGCCGCCCGCGCGGGCGCCGAGGCCGAGGTGCTCTCCACCCTCGCCGGGCACGTCCTGCGCGGCGAGGCGGCGCTGCCGTCCCTGCTGGCCCGGCTGCGTGAGACCTTCGGCCTGACGTCGGTCACCCTGCTCGAACGGACCGCCGAGCCCAGCCCCGACGACCACACCGAGCCCGAGGCCTGGCGCATCGTCGCCACCTCCGGCGGCTCCCCCTGCACCTCGCCCTCCGGGGCCGACACCGACGTGACCATCGGCGAGGACCTCGTGCTGGCCGTGCGGGGACGGCTGCTGGACGCCTCCGACCGCCGGGTCCTGGAGGCGTTCGCCGCCGAGGCCGCCATCGCGCTGCGGCAGGAACGCCTGCGCGCCGAGGCCGAGCAGGCAAGGCCCCTGGCCGAGGCCGACAAGATGCGCACCGCCCTGCTCGCCGCCGTCAGCCACGACCTGCGCACCCCCCTGGCCTCGGCCAAGGCCGCCGTCGAGAGCCTGCGCAGCACCGACATCACCTGGAGCGAGGAGGACCGCCGCGAACTGCTCGCCACCGCCGACGAATCGCTCGTCAAACTCGACCGCCTGGTCGCCAACCTCCTCGACATGAGCCGTCTGCAAGCGGGCGTGCTCGGCCTGACCTCCGAGCCGACCGCGGTGGAGGAGATCATCCCGCGCTCGATCGACGACCTCGGCCCGATCAGGGACCGCGTCGAGGGCGACATCGCGCCCGGCCTGCCCGAGGTGGACGCCGATCCGGCGCTGCTGGAGCGCATCCTGGTCAACGTCATGAGCAACGCGGTGCGCTACAGCCCGCCGGAGGACCCGGTGCTGGTCACCGCGAGCCGGCACAGCGGCTATGTGGAGATCCGCGTCATCGACCGGGGGCCGGGCATCCCGCCGGAGGACCACGACCGGGTCTTCATGCCCTTCCAGCGCATGGGGGACCGCGACAACCACACCGGTGTGGGGCTCGGTCTCGCGCTGTCGCGGGGCCTGGCCGAGGCGATGGGCGGCACGCTCGTCCCCGAGGAGACGCCCGGCGGGGGGCTCACCATGGTGATCACGTTGCCGATCGCGGCCCGGCCCGGCGCGCTGCCGGTGGAGGAAGGCGCGTTTACCGGCGACAGGGCAGGAGACAATGCGAATAGTCACCTGTGACTACGCTATGTCACTTAATCGTGGAGCGTGAACATGATCAAGACTCTTCTCATCGCCATGGCGCTCGCCGTCGCGGCGCTGCTGACCTTCGGCCTCGTCTCCGGCTTTCGGGAGAACTCCAAGGCCAGGCCGAAGCGCCGCTGAGGCCCATCGAAGACCGCCTGCCCTCATGTCGACGAGGGCAGGCGTCGACGTTTCCGGCGTGATCGGCGTTTCCGGGCGTACCGCACCCAGGCCTGGTCGGCCTTCCGGGCCTATGCCTGCTCCTCCACAGAATTCACAGCATCCACACAATCCACGGGCTCCGCGGGCTCGCCGGCGAGCGGCAGCCGCATCTCGAAGCGCGCGCCCCCGGCCTCCGACCGCTCCACGCGGATCGTCCCCCCATAGGCGCGCACCACGTTGTCCACGATGGCCAGGCCCAGCCCGGTGCCGCCGTGGTCGCGGCTGCGGGCCTCGTCCAGCCGGGTGAACCGCTCGAACACCCGCGCCCTGTCGGCCTCGGGGATGCCGGAGCCGTCGTCGCTGACCGTCAGCAGCGCCTGGTCCCCGTCCCTGCGCACCGCGACCTCCACCTCGTGCCTGGCGTGCCGTTGCGCGTTGTCGAGCAGGTTGGACAGCACGCGCGTGAGCTGCGTGAGGTCGGCCTCGACCGCGACCCCGTCCGTCAGCGCGAGCCGCGTGGGCAGCCGGTCCACACGGCGGCGCAGCTCCGCGCGCACCAGGCGCGCCAGGTCCACCGCCTCGCGGCTGTCGGGTGGTGTGCCTTCCAGGCCGGTGAGATAGAGCAGGTCGGTGACGATCGCCTGAAGACGGTCGACATCGTGGAGCGCCCGCTCGATCAGTTTCTCCAGCTCGGTCTCCCCGGGGTGCATCCGGGCTTCCTCCAGTTGGAGGCGCAGCCCGGCGATCGGCGTGCGCAGCTCGTGTGAGGCGTCGGTGACGAACCGCCGCCGCACCTCCACGGCGCTCTCCAGGCGGGCCAGCGTGCCGTTGATCGTGCGGGCGAGCCGGGCGACCTCGTCCTCGCCGACCGGCTCACGGACACGGCCGCTCAGGTCCTTGAAGGTGATGTCGGCGAGCTGCGACCTGATCGCGTCGACCGGCCGCAGCGTGTGGCCGGTGACCTGCCAGGTCGTCCAGCCGACCAGCACGATCAGCGCGACGGTCTGGGCCGACACCGCCGTGTCGACGAGGCCGGTGGACAGCATGCCGCCCACGCGCCCGGCGTAGACGACCGGCGAGTTCGCCGCGGGGTCGACGCGCAGCGCGGTGAGGCGCAGGCATCCCGGCCCGTTGGAGAGGCAGGTCTGCACGTCGTCGATGGGATCGTCGGCGGTGGGCCAGATGGTGCTGATCGGCGGCTCTCCCTTGGCCTGGGGGGAGGAGGCGATCACGTGCCTGCCGGGGCCGAGTACCTGTACCAGGTCGATGCCGGGCACGACGGGCGTGATCTTCGCAGGCAGGTGTCCCGCGCGTACCGTCGTGGCGACCGCCATGGCCTGGGCGCGGGTGTCGTGCCAGATCGCGTCGGCCAGCACCCGCTGGATGGCCGAGTTGAGCACCAGCGCCATCGGAACGAGGATCAGAGCGGTGATCAGGACGGTCAGCAGCGTCACGCGTCCGCGGATCGACCGTGGGCGCAGTCTGAAGGAACTACGACCCATATTCCCACGCTATGCCGCCCTGGGGATCGATCACCAATACTGGACGGAAACCTCTGACCAAACCGGCCGGGTCTCAGCCCGCGTCGGGGCGCCGCCTGTTCAGGCGTCGGCCGAGCAGTCGCAGTCCCGCGAAGAGGACGAGGCCGGCCGCGAGCCCTCCGGCGGCGTACCAGATCTGGATGGGCCTGTCCCCGTCCCCGTCCCCGGACGCGACCGGCGACGCCTGGGGCGTGGCGGAGTCCGCCGGGGGCGCGTCCGAGGGACGCTTCGGCGTGCCGAGGGCCGTGATCAGCGCCGCGTCCACCGGGTCTCCTGACGTAGCGGGGACGCCCGCGCGGAGCGGGGCCGTCCCGCCGGAGACCTGCCGGTTTCCCGCGCACTGGCTCGTGTGCAGCGGCACTCCGGGCACGGGCGGCACCAGGCCCGTCCGTTCGGACGACGCGAACACCAGGTACCGGCCGCCGGTCGTGAACTGGTAGCCGCACGCGGGGGTGTCGGCGTTGGAGGCCACCTCGAACCGCACGACCGGGTCGCCCTTGTAGACCTGGTCGGCGCGGAAGGTGTAGACGATCGGGGGCGCCACGCCGAGCGGGTCGCCGCCTTCGGCCTGCCGCGAGGCCACGACGGTGCCGGTGAAGACGGCCGCCGACCGCTTCATCTGGTCGGCGGGCGGCTGGGGAGCGCAACTGCACGCGCACGCCGCGTTCGGCGCCGTGACGAGGAACCCCGCCGCGAGCAGCACGACGGCCGTCACTCGACTTCTCATGACCTCAGAACGTACCCGGAGCCGGGACGGTTCGGCCCGCGTGGGCGGGCGGCGGCACGTCGAAATTTCGCACCGCCCTGCGGTTCGGCCGGCGCCGGGGCCAGGCGGCGCGGCGGCGCCCAGAAATTTCGCACCGTGCTTGCGATGCCTCCGCGGATCGGGCTCGCCGAGGGGCGTTCCCGGGCACACCGGGTAGGGGCCGGGCGAACCTCGCCCGATCCCTGTGGTGCCGGTGCCGACAGCGGTCTTGTCCCCCCTCTGCGCGGGGTCCACTACGGCTGACAAGCCATTATTGGGTCTACTCTAAAGTTTCTTTACTTATTAGGCTCATGGCGTGGATCTAGAAGTGCGTCATCTGCGCGCGGTCTGCGCCATCGCGGACCACGGGAGCATCTCCAAGGCCGCTGCCGTGCTGAAGACCTCCCAGCCGTCCCTGGCGGCTCAGCTCCGGCGCATCGAGTCGATGTTCGGCAGCCCGCTGTTCGAGCGCGGGCGGGAGGGAGCCTCGCCCACGCCGCTCGGCGAGTGGGTGCTGGCACGCTCCCGCTCGCTGCTGCCCGCGTTCGAGGAACTGCGGCGCGACGGCATGAGGTTCGCCGGCCGCAGGGTGCTGCGCGTGGGCTGCATGTCGAGCCACCTCGCGCCGCACATCATCGGAACGCTCCGGGAGCTGCTGCCGGACGCCGAGGTCACCCTGCGGACGGAGGAGGCGATGGACGTGCTGCCCAGCCTGCTGCGCTCGCGGCGACTGGAGCTGGCGACGCTCGCCGACTACCCCGGCCTCCCGCTCGCGCCGCCCGCCGGCGTCGGGTACGCGCCGGTCGCGTGGGAGCCGATCTTCGTGGGAGTCGCCGAGTCGCACCCCCTGGCCGCCCACCAGGAGATCGAGCTGGCCGACCTCGCCGAGGAGGAGTGGTCGCTGCCGGTGATGATCGAGGTCGGCCACCGGGAGCACTTCGGCGAGGCGTGCGCACGGGCGGGGTTCGTCCCGAAGATCGGTTGCGAGGCCACCCTCAGCGTGGCGGTGGACCTGATCGCCGCGTCCCGCTGCGTCGGGATGTTCCAGGCGACCACCCGGGGCTACCCGGGCATCGTGGTGCGCCCGCTGGCCGGAACGCCGCTCAGTTTCCGCCACCTGATCGGCTGGACCGAGGCCGGACCGGTGGACCCGCACATCGCCGAGCTCGTGACGGCGGTACGCCGCGCGTACTGGGCCGACGCCGAGAAGTCGGCGGTGTATCAGGACTGGCTCAAGCGTCACGGAACCCTTCCTCAGCCGCAGTCCCTGGACCCCTATACCGCGACCGTATAGGAAGTTGCGGGGTTACCCGCCTCCCGCCGCGGATGTCACGGTGTGCTTCAGCCCCGGCCGGGCTCCTCCCCTCAACCCCCCAAGGGACGGAGTCACCAGGAGTGAAACCCCCTCTAAGGTCAGCCGCGCTCGCCGTACTGACGGCGGCAGCCCTGACCTCGTCATCCCTCGCGGGAACGGCGACCACGCCGGCTTCCGCGGCCAGCGCCCCGGCCTCACCCGGCCCCCAGGCGCGCGCACTCGCCAGCGCGGCAGGCGCGCTCTCCGCTCACGCGGACGCGCTGCACACCGCGCCCTCGGACGAGTACACCCTCGCCCGCACCGTCACCGGCGCGGGCGGCCTGCAGTACCTGACCTACACCCGCACCCACGCGGGCCTGCCCGTCTACGGCGGCGACGTCATCGTCTCCACTGACGCGTCCGGGCAGTCCGTGCAGGTCGTCACCACAGGTCAGCGCACCGAGCTGAACGTCTCGCAGGTGCCCAGGGTCACCGAGGCGCAGGCCGCCGTGAAGGCGCGCGGGCTGCTGGCCTCCGTCGAGTCCGTCAGCGCGCCGAAGCTCCTCGTCGACGCCGCCCTCGACACGCCGAAGCTGGCGTGGGAGACGGTGGTCACCGGCAAGGCGAAGGGCGGCGTCCCGAGCATCCTGCACGTCTTCGTCGACGCGGTCACCGGCAAGGTGGTCGACTCCTACGACGACGTCAAGGCCGGCACCGGGCACAGCTACTACAACGGCAACCCGGTGACGATCCAGACGTCGGGCTCGGCCGGCAGCTACACGATGCGGGACACCACGCGCTCCGGCCTGCAGTGCGGCGGCCAGAACGGCACCGCCTACACCGGTCCTGACGACGACTGGGGCAACGCCTCGGGCACCAACCTGGAGACCGCCTGCGTCGACGCGCTCTACGCGGCCCAGACCGAGTGGAACATGCTCCGGGACTGGCTCGGGCGCAACGGCGTCAACGGCTCGGGCGGCGGGTTCCCGATCCGGGTGGGCCTCAACGAGGTCAACGCCTACTGGAACGGCAGCTACACCACGTTCGGCCACAACCAGGCGAACAACCAGCAGGCCACCCCGATGGACGTGGTCGGCCACGAGTTCGGCCACGCCATCGACCAGTTCACCGGCTCCGGCGCGGGCAGCGGCAACGAGGCCGGCGGCCTGGGCGAGTCGACCGGTGACATCTTCGGCGCGCTGACCGAGGCGTACGCCGACAACCCGAACGACCCGCCGGACTACCAGGTCGGCGAGGAGGTCAACCTCGTCGGCCAGGGCCCGATCCGGTACATGTACAACCCGTCGACCAACGGTGACCCGAACTGCTACAGCAGCTCGATCCCGAACACCGAGGTCCACGCGGCGGCCGGGCCGCAGAACCACTGGTTCTACCTGCTCGCGGAGGGCACCAACCCCGGCGGCGGCAAGCCGGGCAGTCCCGTCTGCAGCGGTCCCTCGTCGCTGACCGGCATCGGCATCCAGAAGGCCGGCAAGATCTTCCTGGCGGGCCTGAACCTGAAGACCAGCCCGCGGACGCACGCCAAGGCGCGCATCAACACGCTGAACGCCGCCAAGTCGCTGTTCCCCGGGAGCTGCACGGAGTTCAACGCGGTCAAGGCCGCCTGGACCGCGGTCAACGTCCCGGCCACCAACGACCCGACCTGCACGGCGAACCCGGGCGGCAACGACTTCTCCGTCTCGCTCAGCCCGGCCTCCGGCAGCACGCAGGCGGGCCAGGCGGTCACCTCCACGCTGAGCACGACGGTCACCGCGGGCAGCGCCCAGCAGATCACGCTGCGGACCAGCGCCCTGCCCACCGGCGTCACCGCGACGTTCACCCCGGCCACCATCACCGCCGGGCAGACCTCGCAGCTCAGGCTGGCCACGGCCGCCACAACCCCCGCGGGCACCTACCCGATCACGGTCGTCGCGGACGGCGTGGACGCCGACAAGCAGGCGACGTACTCGCTGACGGTCGGCTCCAACCCGCCCGACCCCACCACACCGGACATCCCGGTCGCCAACATCAACGCCCACCTCCAGCAGCTCCAGTCCATCGGCAACCGCCCCTCGCCGTCCACCGCGTACACCAACGCGCTGAACTACGTGAAGGGCAAGCTCGACGCCGCCGGGTACACCACCCGCACGCAGAACTTCACCTACAACGGCCAGACGCACACCAACCTGATCGCCGACTGGACCGGCGGACCCGCGAGCCCGACCCTCATGCTCGGCGGCCACCTGGACAGCGTCGCGGCGGGCCCCGGCATCAACGACAACGGGTCCGGCTCCGCCTCGCTGCTGGAGATCGCGCTCACCCTCGCCGCCAAGAACCCGACCCTCACCAAGCACGTGCGGTTCGCCTGGTGGGGCGCCGAGGAGCTGGGCATGCGCGGCTCGACGTACTACGTCCAGAACGGCGGCGCCGCCGGAGTCGAGACCTACCTCAACTTCGACATGACCGCCTCGCCCAACGCGGGCTACTTCGTCTACGACGACGACCCCGCGCTCCAGAGGCTGTTCAACGACTACTACGCCACGCTGAGCGTCCCGACGGAGATCGAGACCGAGGGCGACGGCCGCAGCGACCACACCCCGTTCAAGAACGCGGGCGTCCGGGTCGGCGGCGTCTTCACCGGCGCGGAGACGGTCAAGTCCGCGGCCCAGGCGCAGAAGTGGGGCGGCACGGCCGGGCAGGCGTTCGACCGGTGCTACCACTCCGCGTGCGACAGTTACCCGTCCAACATCAACACCACGGCCCTGGACCGCAACGCCGACGGCATCGCCTACGTGCTGTGGAAGCTCGCGGCCGGGCAGGGCCCGCCGCCCACCGACGACTACACCGTGACGGCGAACCCGTCCTCGGCGTCGGTGCGGGCAGGCCAGTCGACCACCACGACGCTGTCCACCCAGGTCAGCTCGGGCAACGCCCAGCAGGTGACGCTGTCGGCGTCGAGCGTCCCCGCCGGGGTTTCGGTCACGTTCTCGCCGCAGACGATCACCGCGGGGCAGTCGTCCTCGGTGACGATCGCGACGACCGCGGGCGCGACGGCGGGCACGTACACCATCAACCTCAACGCCGACGGGACCAGCGCCGACCGCTCGGCCTCCTTCTCCCTCACCATCGGCGGCGACCAGGGCGGCACCACCTGGAAGGAGTGGACCGCGTACACCGCCGGCCAGACGGTGACCTACGCGGGCGTGACCTACCGGTGCCTCCAGTCGCACACCTCGCTGCCCGGCTGGGAGCCGCCGAACGTCCCGGCCCTCTGGCAGCCCGTCTGACCGTCCGGAGCGGGCGGCCCCCTCGCCCGGCCGCCCGCTCCCGGACCTCCTGACCACACGACGTCGTCCGCCGCCCGACTCCGCAGGGGCGGGGCGACGTCTCCCGACCGGGCGGAGCCGTGTCCGCCCGGGGAGGAGTCAGGGCGGCGGACCTCGCGGGGAGGCCGTCCGTCCTGACTCCTCCACAAACCAACCGGAACCAGGACTCACGTGGAGGAACCCATGGAACCCAGGGACCCGAAAGACGAAGAGAGGGCCGGCGGGATCACCCGCAAGACCCTGCTCAAGGCCGCACTGATCGGCGCCCCGATCCCGATCCTGGCCGGCAAGGTGGCGCACGCCTCGCTCGCCCGCGACGTGGCGGCCGCCGGCGAGCCCCTGCTCCCCACGCCGTTCTGCGACGACGGCGACGACCCGACGATCCCGCAGACCGAGGGCCCGTACTTCAAGCCGAACTCCCCGCAGCGCACCACGCTGCCGGGGACCGGTACACCCCTGACGATCAGCGGGTACGTCTTCGGGCTCTCCTGCCGGCCGCTCCCCAACGTGCTGCTGGACTTCTGGCAGGCGGACAGGAACGGCGCCTACGACAACTCCGGCTTCAACTTCCGCGGCCACCAGTACACCGACGCCAACGGGGCGTACAAGCTGACCACGATCGTCCCCGGCCTCTACCCGGGACGGACGCGGCACATCCACGTGAAGGCGCAGGCCCCCAACAAGCCCGTCCTCACGACGCAGCTCTACTTCCCCGGCGAGCCGCGCAACAGCACCGACACGATCTACGACGCCCGGCTGCTGATGACCGTCCGCACCAACGGCACCGGCCGGGAGGCGACGTTCGACTTCGTGCTCAACGTCCAGGGCGCCCCGCCCTCCCCGACCGCCGGCCCCACCGTCAGCCCGACCACCAGCCCCACGGCCGGTCCCGGCGGCACCTGGCAGGCCGGCCGTACGTACGCGGCCGGCGACACGGTCACCTACGGCGGCTCGACCTACCGCTGCGTCCAGGGCCACACCGCCCAGGTCGGCTGGGAGCCGCCGGTCGTGCCGTCGCTGTGGCAGCGCGTCGGCTAGTTCGCGGACCCCAGTGAGAATCCCTGATCTCACTGGCCGGGTACGGCTCACGCGTGACCGGCCGGTGTTGTGTGGACACCCTCGACGTCACGCGGCGGCCGTGCCGCTCTCCCCATGAAACACGAGGCCCGGTCACCGCCGACCGGGCCTCGTCCCCTGTCAGGCCGTTCGGCCTCACGGTTCGACCTGACCGTTCGACGTCACTGTTTCGGCGTCACTGTTTCGGCGTCACGTTGGACGTCACCGTTCGACGTCAGGCCACGGTTTCACGTGAACCACGCCGCCGGGAGCGCCCCGCCGCGAGGGCCACGGCGGTGCCGGCTTCGGGGGATCGCATAATCTGACCAGGTCAGATGGGGTTCCGGGGAGCGCCGAGGGGAGAGCCGTACATGATCATCGGGCTTTCCCTGGCGGCGGCCTGCCTGCTCGGTCTCGGATTCGTCGCCCAGCAGCACGCCGCGTACCGCGAGCCCCTGAGCGAGATGCTGCACTGGCGCCTGCTGCTGCACCTGATCCACACGCCCCTGTGGCTGGCGGGCATCGGCCTGATGTTCTGCGGGCAGATCCTCGGTGCGATCGCGCTCGGGCAGGCGAGCCTCTCGGCGGTCGAGCCGCTTCTGGCGACGAGCCTGCTGTTCGCCCTGGTCGCCGCGCACCTGATCTACCAGCAGCACTTCGCCTGGATCGAATGGCTCGGCGCGGTGCTGGTGAGCGGGGGCGTGGCGCTCTTCCTGGCCTTCGGCCAGCCGCGCCGGGCGCGGAAGCCCGGCCTTCCCGACCCGGGCTCGCCGCGCTGGCTCGCGATGCTCGCGGCGCTCGGGCTCTCGGCGATCCTGGTCGTGATCGCGCTGCGGGTGTCCCTGCAGGTCAAGGCCATGCTGCTGGCCGCCTCGGCGGGCGTCCTGTACGGAATGCAGGACGTCCTGACGCACAGCACGCTGGTCATGCTCGACAACGGCCTGGGCGCGGTCGCGCGGACCTGGCAGCCGTACGCCGTGCCGTGCGTGGCCCTGGTGGGGCTGCTGCTCAACCAGAGCGCGTTCGACGCCGCGCCCCTGCGGGTCTCGCTTCCCGCCACCACCGCCACCGAGCCGATGATCGGCATCCTGCTCGGCATCGCCATCTTGTCCGAGCGGCTGCGCGTCTCGCCGGGCGCGCTGGCGGCGGAGGTCGCCGGCCTGTCGGCGATGGTAACCGGCATCCTGCTGCTCGGGCGGTCCCCCTTCCTGTCCAAGCCCGAGGACGGCATGCTCGTGCGCCAGGCCGGGGAGCGGCGATGACGCCGATTCTCCTGGCGGTGTGCGCCGCCGCGAGCAACGCGCTCGCCTCCGTACTGCAGCGTCGCGCCGCCCGCACGGTGCCCGAGCAGAAGGCGTTCCGGCTGTCGCTCTTCCTCGCCCTGATCCGCCATCCGGTCTGGCTGGCCGGAATCGGCGCGCTGATCGCGGGGTTCGCCTTCCAGGCCGCCGCGCTGTCGGTGGGGGCGCTGGCGCTCGTGCAGCCCACCCTCGTGGTCGAGTTGCCGTTCACGATGCTGCTCATCTCGTGGATGTTCGGCATCAAGCTCGACCGCCGCTCGTGGGCCGCGGTCGGGGTGATGACGGCCGGGCTGGTGACGTTCCTCGCCAGCGCCGCGCCCGGCCCGGGCCGCCATCCGCCCACCTCGGCGCTCTGGCTCATGGCGGGCGTCGCCACCGTGGGCACCGTGATCGGGCTCGTGATCGTGGCCCGGCTGTTCCTGATCGGCGCCGGGCGGGCGGCCGTTCTGGGCGTCGCCGCCGGCATCGGGTTCGCCTTCACCGCGACGTTCATGAAGGAGAGCACGTCCATCTTCGAGTCCGAACCCGGCGCCCTGGCCACCTCGTGGCAGCTGTACGCGATGGTCCTCGCGGGGTTGTGCAGCCTGTTCCTGCTGCAGAACGCGCTGCAGAGCGGGCCCCTGGTGGCGGCTCAGCCGGCGCTGACGATCAGCGATCCGGTGGCCGGCATCCTGTACGGCACCACGCTGTTCGGGGAGTACGTGCGCACGGGGCCGTGGATCATCCTGGAGGCGGCCGGCATCGGGATGATCATCTACGGGAGCTTCCTGCTGTCCAAGTCGCCTCCGATCCGGGCGCACGAGCTCGCGCCGGAGCCGACGCAGGAGCCGGCCTGAGCAGGGGGCCGGGCAGGGGCTCGACCAAGGGGACGAGCAGGCTCTCGGCAGGCGGCGACGCGAACAGGGCCGAGGCGCGGGCGACCTGGCGGGCGCGGTGCGTGGCGTCCCCGAGCCGGTCGAGCGCGCGCAGCAGGTCCGCGCCGCGCCGGGCGTGGACGGTCACCCCGGCCCGCGCCATCGCCCGCACGCCGTCGCGCCCGTGCCCGGCGATGGGACGGTAGGAGACCACGGGCAGCCCGGCGGCGAAGGCCTCCTCGCAGGTCAGCCCGGCTCCGTTGTCCACCAGCGCGTACGCCGCCTCCATGAGCGCGGGCACGTCGTCGCGCCAGCCGAGCGCCGGCCCGTCCCCGGCGGCCTGTAGGCGGCGGCGCAGGTCGGCGTTGCGCCCGCACAGGACGACGGGCGTGTACCGGCCGGAACGCGCGAGGATCCGCGCCGCCCGCGCCACCGGCCCCACTCCCCACGAGCCCGCCGAGATCAGCACCAGCCGGTCGCCGGGGCGCGCGCCGATCCGGGCGCGCACCGCCGCGCGGCCGTCTGCGCGGTCGTCTGTGCGGTCCTCCGCGCCGTCGTCCGCGCGGCTGACCGGGCTCGTGAAGGCCGGCCGTACCACCGGGGCGCAGGGGACGGCGGGACGGCCGGTCGCGGCCGTGATCCGGCCGGTCATGGCCGGGTTCGGGCACAGGTGGCGGTCGTTGCCGGGGTGCAGCCACATCCGGTGCACGGCGAAGTCGGTCACCAGGACCGTGCTGCGCGCCCGCAGCCGCCCGCGCTCACGCAGCCGTCCGGTCGCCTGGGCGGCCAGGTGGAACGTCGGGACCACCTCGTCGTACCGGTGCAGACCGGGCAGGCGGCCCAGGCGCGCGGCGGCCAGGACGGTCAGCGGCGAGGCCGACGGCGCCCGTTTGGCGATGAAGAAGACCTGGTAGATGACGTCGTAGAGCCACGACGCCCGCGTGATCATCCAGTGGTACCACCGGCGCAGCAGCGTTCCCAGCCCGAGGGGGAGAAGCTGGAGGACATCGACGATCTCCGCCTCGGCGCCGTCCGCGACCAGCCGCCGGGCCAGCTCCGCGGCGACGCCGTCGTGGCCGGCGCCCATGCCCGCGCTCACGATCAGCACCCGCCGCCCGCTCACGGTGCCGCCCGATGATCCGCGCGCTGGCGGGGACCGCCGCGGGGCTGGCGGCCGTGCACGCCGGGCCCGCCGCGACGTGGCTGCCCGGCGTACGACGGCTGCTGCCGGGGCTCGCGGGGGTGGGCGCGCCCGGCCACGTGGCGCTGACCTTCGACGACGGCCCCGACCCCGCTTCCACGCCGCGCTTCCTGGACGAACTGCGGCGGCTCGGCTGCCGGGCCACGTTCTTCGTGCTCGGGGAGATGCTCGAACGCCACCCCGAGGTGGGCCGCCGCGTCGTCGCCGAGGGCCACGAGATCGGCGTCCACGGCTGGCGGCACGACAACGCCCTCGGCATGCGTCCCGGCCGGGCGGCCAGGGAGATCGGCGCCGCGTGCGACCTGGTCCACGAGGTCACCGGCGTCCGTCCCGCCTGGTACCGGCCGCCCTACGGCGTGCTCAGCGCCGAGACGCTGGTCGCGGCCCGCGCCCGCGGCCTGCGCCCGGTGCTGTGGACGGTATGGGGAAGGGACTGGACGGCCACGGCGAGCCCCGCGTCGGTGCTGGCGGCCATGCTGCCCGGCCTGCGGGGCGGCGCCACGCTCCTGCTGCACGACTCCGACCACACCTCCGCCCCCGGCTCCTGGCGGGCGGCGCTCGGCGCCCTGCCCGCGCTGGTCGGCCGCTGCCGCTCCCTGGGGCTGCGCGCCGGGCCCCTGCGCGAGCACGGCGTCGCGCGGGCCGGGCGGCGTGCCCGGGACCCCGAGATACGGCGATGGGCTCGTCATGTGCTCCTCGATGACCGCGTCGAAATGACCATCTCCGGCGGCCGGTATCGGTAAAAGCGCGATCGCGCCAATGCTCGCCAAGGCGGCGGGGGCCGGACCGGTGGCCGCCTTTACCCGCGGCGCGGGGCCGCCCCGGCAACGCGTAAATTTATCGCCGAGGGAGCGCAATAGGTGTCGGTGAGCAGGGCATTCGTCGTTTGGTGGCGTCTGTCGGCGGAAATTCCGTACCGGTGTCATCGCGGCAGGACGGCAAACACGGCATCGTATTCAGGGCCACCGGTGAAAATTTTCCGGTGGCCTTACGGTTATTGCCGCGCGCGTATCGGGACCACCTGCTGGCGGTCTACGGATTCGCACGCTTCGTCGACGACATCGGCGACGAGGCAAAGCCGGGCGATCGGATGTGGCTGCTCGACCTCGTCGACGCCGACCTCGACCGCCTGTACGCCGGGTCGGCCCCCTGCCTGTCCGCCGTCCAGGAGCTCGCGCCCACCGTCGAGGCGTGCGCAATCCCGGCCGAGCCGTTCCAGAAGCTGGTGAGGGCCAACCGCCGCGACCAGACCGTCATCCGCTACGAGACCTTCGACGACCTGCTCGCCTACTGCGAGCTGTCGGCCAACCCCGTAGGGCACATCGTGCTGCACGTCTTCGGCCAGGCGAGCCCCGAGCGGCTGCCGCCGTCCGACCGGGTGTGCACGGCGCTGCAGATCGTCGAGCACTGCCAGGACGTCGGCGAGGACCATCGGCGGGGCCGCGTCTACCTGCCCGCCAAGGACCTGCACGACTTCGGCTGCGCCGAGGAGGAGCTGGCGGGCGCCACGACGTCGCCGGCGCTGCGCCAGGTGGTGGCCCTGCAGACGCAACGGGCCGCGCGGCTGCTGGAGGAGGGCCGCCCGCTGGTGGCGACCCTCAGCGGGCACGCGCGCCCGGCCGTCGCGGGCTACGTCGCCGGGGGCCTGGCCACGGTCGCCGCGCTGGAGCGGGCCTCGTACGACGTCCTCGGCCGGGCCGTGCGCCCGCGCCGCGGCCGGTGGCTGGCGTCATGGCTCCGACTACTAGCGAAGGGGAGGTGAACGGGTGACCGTCGCACTCGCGTACCGCCGCTGCGAGCACATCGTCCGCACCCAGGCGAGGAACTTCTCCTACGGCATCCGCCTGCTGCCCGCCCCCAAGCGCCGGGCGCTCAGCGCCGTGTACGCCTTCGCGCGGAGGATCGACGACATCGGCGACGCCGACGGCCCCGCCGCCGAACGGCTGGCCCGCCTCGCCGAGGCGCGCGCGGCGATCCGGCGTCCCCACCCCGACCGCGATCCGGGCGCGGACGACCTGGTCCTCATCGCCCTGCTCGACGCGGCCCGCCGCTACCCCATCCCGCTCACCGGCTTCGATGAGCTCATCGACGGGTGCGCCGCGGACGTGCGCGGCGCCGCGTACGAGAGCTTCGACGAGATGCTCGCCTACTGCCGGTGCGTCGCCGGCTCGGTCGGGCGGCTGTCGCTCGGCGTCTTCGGAGCGCCGGACCCGAAGGCCGCCGCGCCGCTCGCCGACGCCCTGGGCGTGGCGCTGCAGATCACCAACATCCTGCGCGACGTGCGCGAGGACCGGCTGGCCGGCCGCGTCTACCTTCCGGCCGAGGACCTCGAACGCTTCGGCTGCACCCTCACCCTGGACTCCTCCGGGACGTTCACCGACCCGCCGCACCGCCTGGCCAAGCTGATCCGGTACGAGGCCGGACGCGCACGCGAGTGGTACCAGCGCGGCATGCGGCTGCTGCCCATGCTCGACCGGCGCAGCGCCGCCTGCACCGCGGCGATGGCCGGCATCTACCGCAGCCTGCTCGAACGCATCGCGGCCCAGCCCGCGCAGGCGATGTCGGCCAGGTCGTCCCTGCCCACCTGGGAGAAGGCGATGGTCGCCGCCCGCGCGCTCGCGGGGGCCGGCCGATGAGCGCCGCGCCCGTCGCGATCGTCGGCGGCGGCCTCGCGGGCATCGCCGCCGCGGTCGCGCTCGGCGAGGCGGGCCTGCCGGTGACGTTGTACGAGGCCCGCCCGAGGCTCGGCGGCGCCACCCACTCGTTCCGGCGCGACGGCCTGACCGTGGACAACGGCCAGCACGTGTTCCTGCGCTGCTGCACGGCGTACCGCGGCCTGCTCGACAGGATCGCCGGCCCCGGCCAGGTGCGCATGCAGGACCGGTTCGACGTGCGCGTCCTCACCCCGGAGGGACGGTCCGGACGCCTGCGGCGCGCCGCCCTGCCCGGCCCCTTCCACATGATGCCCGCCATCGCCGCGTACGCCCTGCTCAGCCCCGCCGACCGGCTGCGCGCCGTCCGCGCGTCCGCCGCCCTGACCCGGCTCGACCCCGCCGACCCCGCGCTCGACCGGGTCGACCTCGGCACCTGGCTGGCCGCGCACGGCCAGCGCGCCCCCGCCCGCGAGGCGCTGTGGGAGCTGTTCACCGTGGCGGCGCTGAACGTCGCCAGCGGAGAGGCGGCCCTCGGGCCCGCGGCGAAGGTGTTCCAGACCGCGCTGCTCGGGCGGGCCGACGCCGCCGACATCGGCGTCCCGGCCGTGCCGCTCGGCGTGCTGCACGGCACGGGAGCCCTGGCCGCGATCCGGCGGCGCGGCGGCGAGGTGCGCCTGTCGGCGAAGGTCACGGCCGTCGAGCGCGGCCCCGCGATCGTCGTGGACGGCGCGCGGGTCGCCGCGTCCGCGGTCATCGTCGCCACGCCGCACGAGCAGGCCGCCAGGATCACCCCGCGCGACGCCGCGCCCGACCGGGACCGCTGGAGCGGCCTCGGCGCCGGCCCGATCGTCAACGTGCACGTGGTCTTCGACCGGCCCGTCACCGCCCTGCCGTTCGCCGCCGTCGTCGGCTCGCCCGTGCAGTGGGTCTTCGACAAGACCCACGTCGCCGGGCTGGACCGGGGGCAGTACCTCACCGTCTCGGTGTCCGCCGCGAGCCGCTGGATCGACCTGCCCGTCGCCAAGATCCAGGCCGAGTTCGTCCCCGCGCTCGAACAGCTCTTCCCCGGGCGGGCGCGGCTCATCGACTTCTTCGTCACCAAGGAGCGGCGCGCCACCTTCCGCCAGAGCCCTGGCAGCGGCGCGCTCCGTCCGAGGGCCGCCACTCGGTGGCCCGGCCTGTACCTCGCCGGCGCGTGGACGAACACGGGCTGGCCCGACACCATGGAGGGCGCCGTGCGCAGCGGACTGGAGGCGGCACGCCTCGTCAGGCGGCATCTTCGGCAGGGGATCCCCACGTGACCCCGGTCGTCCCGGCGGCGGTGGAGGCCGCCCGAGGGCTCGTCGACCCGGTGATGCGCGAGGCCGTCGCGCGGCTGGACCCGATCACGGCGCGCGTCGCCGCCTACCACCTCGGCTGGGCCGACGCCGCCGGGCAGCCCGTCTCGCACGGCGGAAAGGCCCTGCGTCCCGCGCTGGCCGTGCTCTCGGCGCGGGCCGCGCGCGGCGGCGCGGACGTCGGGGCGGTGGTGGGCGCGGCGGTGGAGCTGGTGCACGCCTTCTCGCTGCTCCACGACGACATCATGGACGGCGACCGCGTGCGCAGGCACCGTCCCGCCGCGTGGACGGTGTTCGGCAGGTCCGAGGCGATCCTCGCGGGGGACGCCCTGCTGGCGCTGGCCGGGGAGCTGCTGGTCGAGCCCGGGACGCCCGGCTTCGTGGACGCGGCGCGGGCCCTCGGCCGCACCACCCGGGGGCTGATCGCCGGGCAGGCGCTGGACCTGGAGTTCGAGCGGCGCGACGACGTGACCCTGGAGGAATGCCTGCGGATGTCGGCGCGCAAGACCGGCGACCTGCTGGCGTGCGCCTGCTCGATCGGCGCCACGGCCGTCGCGGGACCGGGGCCGCTGGTGTCGGCGCTGGCCGCCTTCGGCATGGAGGCCGGGGTGGCCTTCCAGCTCGCCGACGACCTGCTTGGCATCTGGGGCAGCCCCGAGGCGACCGGCAAACCCGTCCTGTCCGACCTGCGCGCCCGCAAGAAGACCCTGCCCGTCGTCGCCGCCCTGACCAGCGGCACGGCCGCCGGCGAACGCCTCGCCCGGCTGCTCGCGCTGCCCGGCCCGCTGCCCGAACCCGACCTGCGGGACGCCGCGCGCCTCGTCGAGGAGGCCGGCGGCCGCGCCTGGGCCGAGACCGAGGCCAAACACCGGCTCGACGCCGCCGGGCTGCACCTCGACACCGCCGGTATGCCCGCCGACGTCCGCGCGGAGTTCCTCGACATCGTCCTCTACCTCACCGGCCGGGACCGCTGACATGACCACCTACCTGACCACGGTCGACGTCCACCTCCCCGACTCCAGCGCCGGGCTCGCCCTCGGCGCCGCCTGCGACCACCTGATCCGCCTGCGCTCGCCGCAGGGCTGGTGGAAGGGCGAGCTGCAGACCAACGTGACCATGGACGCCGAGGACCTGCTGCTGCGCGAGTTCCTCGGCATCCGCACCGAGCACGACACCGCCGAGGCGGCGCGGTGGATCCGCTCCGAGCAGCGCGCCGACGGCACCTGGGCCAACTTCCACGGCGGGCCCGGCGACCTGTCCACCACCGTCGAGGCCTACGTCGCGCTGCGCCTCGCCGGGGACCCCGTGGACGCGGCGCACATGCGCGCGGCCGCCGCGTACGTCCTGCGCTCCGGCGGGATCGAGGCGACCCGCGTCTTCACCCGCATCTGGCTGGCCCTGTTCGGCGGGTGGCGGTGGGAGGACCTGCCCGTGATGCCGCCCGAGCTGATGTACCTGCCGTCGTGGGCGCCGCTCAACGTGTACGACTGGGCGTGCTGGGCCCGCCAGACGATCGTCCCGCTCACGATCGTCAGCGCCCACCGGCCCGTGCGTCCGCTGCCGTTCGGACTGGACGAGCTGCGCACCGGACGGCCCGTCCCCCGGCGCCGGGGGCTCGGGTGGGACGGGGTGTTCGGCGGGCTCGACCGGCTGCTGCACCGGTACCAGCGCCGGCCGGTCCGCGGTCTGCGGGAGGCCGCGCTGCGGCGGGCCGCCGAGTGGATCGTCGCCCGCCAGGAGCTCGACGGCTCCTGGGGCGGCATCCAGCCGCCGTGGGTGTACTCGCTGATCGCACTCCACCTGTCCGGATACCACCTCGACCACCCGGTCATGCGCCGGGGCCTCGAAGGGCTCGACCGGTTCACCATCAGGGACGGGCGGGGGCGCCGGCTGGAGGCGTGCCAGTCCCCGGTGTGGGACACCGCCCTCGCCGTCAACGCCCTCCTCGACGCGGGCGTGCCCGCCGACGACGCCGTCATCGCCAGGGCCGCCGACTGGCTCGTCGGCGAGGAGGTCAAAGGCCCCGGTGACTGGGCCGTACGCCGTCCCCACCTGCCGCCCGGCGGCTGGGCGTTCGAGTTCCACAACGACGGCTACCCCGACACCGACGACACCGCCGAGGTCGTCCTCGCGCTCCGCCGCACCCGCAGGCCCGGCGCGCGGCAGGCCATCGACCGCGCCGTGCGCTGGATGGAGGGCATGGCCTCGCGCGACGGCGGCTTCGCGGCCTTCGACGCCGACAACACCCGCACGCTCTGCACCAGGCTGCCGTTCTGCGACTTCGGCGCCGTCATCGACCCGCCGTCCGCCGACGTCACCGCCCACGTCGTCGAGGCGCTCGCCCACGAGCGGCCCGCCGGGTCCGAGACGCTGCGGCGGGCCGTCATCTGGCTGCTCAAGGCGCAGGAGCCGGACGGGTCCTGGTTCGGGCGGTGGGGCGCCAACCACGTCTACGGCACCGGGGCCGTCGTCCCCGCCCTGGTCGCGGCGGGCGTACGGCCGGAGAGCACCTGCGTGCGGCGGGCCGTCGCCTGGCTGCGCGCCCACCAGAACGACGACGGCGGGTGGGGCGAGGACCTGCGCTCGTACACCGACCCCGCGTGGATCGGGCGCGGGGAGTCCACCGCGTCGCAGACCGCTTGGGGGCTGCTGGCCCTGCTCGCCGCCGGGGAGCGCTCGGACGAGGTCGACCGGGGCGTGCGGTGGCTGGTCGACCACCAGCGCCCGGACGGCACGTGGGACGAACCGTACTTCACCGGCACCGGCTTCCCCGGCGACTTCTACATCAACTACCACCTCTACCGCCTGATCTTCCCGATCAGCGCCCTGGGCCGCTACCTCCACGCCCGCGAGGCCGACGCGGCGGCGGGTTTCCGCGCGAGAGGGACGCCGCCGGTCCACGATGGAGCGGGGACACGAAGGGCCCCCGGAGGCGACGCGACCGCGAAGGCCGGCACACGCGACGGCATCTGGAAACTCCGCGAAGGCGACAAATCGGGCGGACTCCGTGATGGGTCCTGTGGGGTTGGTGATGGGTCGGGCGGGGTCCGCGATGGATCGGGCAGGGTCCGTGATGGATCGGGCGGGGTCCGCGATCGGTCCGGTGGGGTCCACGATGGACCCGGCGGGGTCCGCGATGGTGGCACGGCGGGGACGGCGGCGTCGTGACCCGGCTCCTGATCTGCGCGGCCCTCGGGATCGAGACGAGGGCTCTCCGGCGCGGTCTTGCGTCCGTGCCGGACGACGCGCGCGTGATCAGGACCGGGGCCGGGCCGCGCCGGGCTGCTCGCGCGGCGCGCATGTTGCCCCCGTATGACGTCATCGCCGTGGTCGGGTTCGGCGGCGCGGTCGATCCGTCCCTGCGGCCGGGCGACGTCGTGGTGGCGGACGAGGTGCGCTACGGCGGCCATGTGTACCCGTGCCCGACCGCGCCGCAGCTCGCCCGCGAGCTGGCGCGCGACGGTCTGCGTACCCACATCGGCCCCCTTCTGACCTGCGACCACGTGGTCAGGCAAGCCGAGCGCCCCCGCTTGGCCGACCTCGGGGTGCTCGCCGTCGACATGGAGACCGGGCCGCTGGCCGAGGCGGCGCGCGGCCGTCCGCCGGCGGCGGTACGCGTGATCGTCGACGCCCCCGGAACACCCCTGCTCGGTCTCGCCGTAGTTCGCGCGGGCCTCGCCGCCCGCCGCGTCCTGGGCCTCGTCGCCCCGGCCCTCGCCTGCTGGGCGTCCGCAGTGGACCCCCACCGGAACACGGCTCCAGCGCTTCGGCCGTCCCGTGCCGAGCACACCATCCGGTTCTCACCTCCTGAGGAGGTGCGGTTGTCATGACGATCCCGGTTCGTCAGAGCCTTCGTGTCGGCGGCTACATCCTTCGCCAGAAGCTGCGGCGGCGCGAGAAGTTCCCACTGCTGGTCGAGTTGGAGCCGCTGTTCGCCTGCAACCTGGCCTGCGCGGGCTGCGGCAAGATCCAGCACCCCGCCGGCGTCCTCAAGCGGCGCATGCCCGTCGAGCAGGCCATCGGCGCCATCGAGGAGTGCGGCGCGCCGATGGTGTCCATCGCGGGCGGGGAACCGCTCATGCACCCGCAGATCGCGGAGATCGTCCGCCGGCTCGTCGCCCGTAAGAAGTACGTCTACCTGTGCACCAACGCGCTGCTCATCCCCAAGAAGCTCGACCAGTTCACGCCGTCGCGGTACTTCGCCTGGACGGTCCACATCGACGGGCTCCGGGAGCGCCACGACGCGTCCGTGTGCAAGGAAGGTGTGTTCGACGAGGCGGTCGCCGCCGTCCGCGAGTGCCGCAGGCGGGGCTTCCGCGTCACCACCAACACGACCTTCTACAGCGGCGACTCTCCGCAGACCGTCATCGACGTCCTCAACTACCTCAACGACGACCTGCGCGTGGACCAGATGATGATCTCCCCGGCGTACGCCTACGAGAAGGCTCCCGACCAGGAGCACTTCCTCGGGGTCCGGGAGATCCGCGACCTGTTCAGGAAGGCCTTCGCGGGCGGCAACCGCCGCAGGTGGCGGTTCAACCACTCGCCGCTCTTCCTGGACTTCCTCGAAGGCAAGGTCGACTTCCCGTGCACGGCCTGGGCGATCCCGTCGTACTCGCTGTACGGCTGGCAGCGGCCGTGCTACCTGATGTCGGACGGGTACGCCCGGACCTACCAGGAACTGGTCGACGAGACCGCGTGGGAGTCCTACGGGCGGGGCCGCGACCCGAGGTGCGAGAACTGCATGGCCCACTGCGGCTACGAACCCACCGCCATCTTCGCCACCCTGGCCTCCCTGAAGGAGAGCCTCCGCGCCATCCGCACCCACTGACACTTCCCCGTCGCACCGGAGCGGGGCTGATCAGCCGAAGCGCCGGGTGAGCGCGCGGAACACGCCGGGCGCCGAGCCGCGCAGGCGTGCCGGAATCCACATCCACCCCGGAACGTACGATTCGGCCCGCCCGCGCTCGACCGCCTTGAGGACGCATCGCGCCACCCGCTCGGGCGGGATCGGCGTGGGCCAGGCCCGGTCGTAGGGTTCCCCCCGCCGCCGGAAGAACGGCGTGTCCACCACCCCCGGGACCACCACCGACACCCCGACACCAGGCACCTGCCGCACCTCGTCCCGCAGCGCCTCCGCGAACACGAGAAGCCCCGCCTTCGCCGCCGAGTACACCGCCTCCCGCCCCACCCCGACCGCCCCCGCGATCGACGCCACGAGCACCACGTGCCCCCGTCCCGCCTCCACCATGTGGGGCAGGAGCAGCCGGGCCAGATGCATCGGCGCCGTCAGGTTGACCGCCACCACCTCGTCCAGCGTGTCCGCCGGCATCTGGGTGAACGACCCCGCCCATCCCACGCCCGCATTGCTGACCAGCACGTCGACCTTTCCCACCCGCTCGGCCAACAGCTCCCGGTCCTTCACAACGTCGGCGACCACGGCCGACCCTCCGGTCCGCGCGGCCACCGCCTCCAGCCGCCCCCGATCTCGCCCGGCCAAAACCAGCTCGGCCCCGGCCGCGGCCATCACCCCCGCCACGGCCGCCCCAACCCCCGACGAAGCCCCCGTAATGAGCACCCGAGCCCCCGCCACCCGCATAACCGCAGGCTAACCTCCGTCCCTCAGCCCTTCGAGGACTCGACCCCACACGGCGTGCCCCCCACCCGGGGCCTGGGAGCTCGCTCGCCGGGGAACACCCGCCGCCCCCACCCGCGGCGGGTGTTCCTCCGCTCACGGCATCGGCATCCCGAACGGCGGTCCTAGCCCCGGACGGCGCCCGCCGGGTCGCCCGCGCCGACCGGGGTCGGGGAGGACGGGCGGTCGGACTGGCAGCGCAGCTTCTCCGCCGGGGTCATCGGGCCCGTCCGCTGGTACACCCGGTCGGACAGCGTCGTCGCGGCGTAGTCCAGCACGGTGTAGAGCCGCCACTCGGAGTTCGGGTCCGCGGCGGCCGGGGTCTGGGTGAACCAGCCCTCGGTCCGCCTGCGGCCCGCCTGCGTCTCGATCCAGGACGCCTCCGAGGGCTGCACGACCTCGTTGACGTTGCGCGTGTTGGTCGTGGTCCAGTCGGGAGAGGTTGCCGTCCCGGCCGAGAACTGCTGCGCCATGTTGCTCACGGTGGTTCCCGTGCCGGGCAGCCCGGCGTTGGCGGGCAGGTCGCCGTACGAGCGCCCGGTGAACGTGACCGGCCTCGTCCGCTTGAGGACGTTGCGCGTGCAGTTGATGTAGGTGTCGCTGTTGACCTGCGCGGGCTCGTAGTAGGCGTACGAGTAGTCCTTGTCCGGGGTGAACGCGCACCTGCCGGTCGCGCCGGCGCAGTAGTTCACCGCGTCGGCCACCGGCCTGCTGTCGTTGCCGTAGAAGGCCACGGAGGGCGGCAGGGCGGTCTTCGGGATGGTCTTGTCCACGGGCGGCGGCGTCTGCGTCGCCCGCACGTCGGCGATCATCGGCCCGCACCAGCCGCCGGCGTTGAAGGTGTTGGGCACCTGGGACGTGAACGTGAGCAGCGGCTCGTACTCGCTCGCGGTGAACGTGTAGGTCTGCCCGGTGCGCCAGACGCCCTTGCCGAGGGTGTTGGCCTTCTTGTCCGGGTCGGGAGCGGTGGTCCGGGTGCTGGACGCGCCGCCGGCGGCTTCGACCGTGTAGGGCTGGCCCTCGGCGAGCGCGGCCGGGGTGCAGTTGGCGGAGACCCCGGGGCTGTCGTCGAAGGTGACGGTGACCTGCGCGCCGGGGCGTACGCCGCGCAGCCGCTGCTTGAAGGCGTAGGAGGCCAGGGGGAAGCGCAGCATGACGGCCGTCTTCCCGGCCGGGTGCCCGGAGTTGGCGCCCGAGAAGCGCCCGACGCCCGATCCGGTGCCGGATCCGTTGGTCGAACCCACCGACCAGCCCTGGACCGCCAGCCAGTTGGGCTCGCCGCCGGTGATGGCGGGAAGGCTGAAGTCGCCGTTGATGACGGCGACCTGCACGGGGGCGTACCCCGCGGTGTGCTCGGCGTGTGCGGGAGACGTGGCGGCGGCCAGGCTCAGGCACAGGGCGGCGGTGACGCCGGACGCCCGGACCGCGCCGGTCCGGACACGGGTATCGCGTATGTACGGTCTCTTCACGGTGATCTCCACGGGTGAATGCTGGGAGGGGACGGGTCAGGGACGCTCGGCGGCGAACACCACGTGCTCCCGCAGCCGCGCTCCCGGCGGCACCGCGGGCAGCTCCGTCAGCCCTCCCGTGCCGCGGGCGAGCCGTTTCGGGGTGTCGTCGGCCGCGGTCCTGCCCTGGGGCCGCAGGCGCTGGCACGTGCCGCCGGGCGCGGTGAAGGTGTCGGCGACGAAGGTGCTGGTGTTGACGCTGGACGGGCCGTCGACGGCGACGTTGCGCACCTTGAGGCCGCCCACGGTGAGCGTCCCGGCGATCCGCTGCATGGCCGAGCTGGCTCCGAACGTCAGCACGTCTCCGGACCGCACGGTCACGTCGTAGCTCGTGGACTCGGTCTGCTCGGTGGTCCAGGTCCGCTGGTACTGCAGCCGGAACGCCCCCTCGAAGGCGCCCTTGACGCCGAGCGAGCCCGTGATCTTGCCGCTGCCGTTCGCGCCGGCCTTGGCTCCGACCGTGGCTGACGGGCCCTGCTGCTTGTTCGGGGTGTCGAAGCTGCCGCTGCCCTCCGCGTTGACCCCGGCGCTGAGCTCGCCGGACCCGTTGATGGTCCCCTCCGCGGAGATCTTGCCGGTGATCTCGCCCCCGAGGTTGTCGGAGCTGCTCGTGCGCAACGTGACCTGACGGGTCACCTTGATCTCGTCGAGCGTGCAGTTGATGACCGCGTTCCCGAGGGACTTGACGGCGCTGTAGTACTCGCCGGAGGCGGCCGCGTCGATCGCGAACCGGCAACTCCGCGGGCGTTCGGCGCATCGCCTGACGGCCTTGCCCGCCGAGGCCAGCGGCTTGCCGCCGTCGAACGCGCTCACCGCGGGCACCTCGGGCAGCGGGGTGGCGGACGCCGTCGCCGGGACGAACGCGACCAGGGCGGCGGCGGGAAGCAGGGACATCCGGCCGATACGGGATATCTTCGTGATCATCACTTCATCAGCTCGCAGATGCCGGTCAGCAGGGCGGGGTCTCCCTGGAACAGAGGGGCCAGATCGGCGGCGAACGCGTCGCACGTCCCGGCGACGGCCGTCGCGGCGTTGTCGGAGGGCGCGGGCTTGAACTCGCTCAGCGCCCGCTTGGTGTCGTCCAACCCCTTCTGCTGGTCGGCGCCGTCACCGATGAGGTTCGTCATGCAGCCCTTCGCCTCGGTGGAGTCCGGGGCGCACTTCTCGGCCTTGTCCTTGGCCGCGGCGATGTCCTTCTTGGCGTCCTCGCCGGCCTTCTTGGCGTCCGCGCGCCCTGACTCGACGCTGCCCCGCTCCTCCGCAGGCGCGCCACAGGGCTTCGGCTCCCCGCCGGGACAGGGCTGCTCCTCGGGAGGCGGGTCGTCGGCCCCGGCGATATGGACCGGCGAACCCGTGTCCGTGGGAACCGGCGAACCCGTGTTCATATGGACCGCCGAACCCGCAGCCGCGGACGCGGCGCCCGCCGGGCCGAGAGCACAGACGGCGGCGGCCGTCACCGCCGATACGAGCATGACCAAGCGACCGGTCAAATGAATGGTGCGCATGTCCTTCTTTCGGCTTCGAGTGGATCGATCGGTGGCATCGAAAAGACGCATGCACAAGGTAGTGATCCTGACGCGCATAGTCATGATCGCCACGCCCGGTCGTGTCACGCAGTGTCACCCACCGTCACGTTCCGCGGCTTCGTGCTCATGAGACCTGCTGATCTTCTGAGCCCTTCAGGGGGTTCGATGTCTCTCATTCGTGCAGGTCAGGGCCTGGTCGTCGCCGCGGCTCCCGTGGCGGGGCCGTTCTGGCGGGGTCGATGGCGGATGCCGGGGCCGGCCGGTGGGCCCGGTGCCCGTGCCGCCAAAGTTTCGGCCTGACGGGAATTGGGCAGGCCGCGCGATATGCTCCGGACACGCTTTACCGAAAAGGTGTGAGGATATTTCCGGCATTTCCGGCCGGTCGGTGAGAAATAACCATCCCCCTGAAATTTCCATATATCGCTCAGGGAGAGAACCATCGCCGTGCGAAACAACATCCTCAAGGCCGCCGTCGTCGGCGCCGTGCTGTCGTCGGCCCTGACCGCGTGCTCCTCGCCGGCGCCCCCCGTGGGCACGGCCACGCCGACGCCCGTCCCGGCGTCGCCGCCGCCGCAGGTCAGCCCGCCCAAGGCGATCCCGAACGAGCCCGGCCAGCGCAAGAACGTCAAGCAGACGTCCTGCGCCGCCGTCCCGGGCGGCTGGGCCGCCGAGGGGACCGCCGCGAACAGGGGGACCACGCCCGTCACCTACTCGATAACCGTCTTCTTCACGACGACGGCGGCCACCGTCCTGGACTTCGCGAAGACCGAGGTGTCCGTGAAACCCGGCGAGGTCGCGAAATGGAAGGCCAGCAAGAATTTCGAGGCCCCGGACAAGGTGCTGTGCCCGATGCCCGGAATCACCGCGTCCCGCGCACAGTGAGTTTCACACCCGTGCCCTCGGAAAAGCGGGTATACCAACGCGAACTTCCCGAGCTAGATTCGGCCGTGCCGTGCCGTGCCGGGGCGGGTCCGGGGGCAGGTGCACGATTTTCAAAATCGTCGGCGGGGTTCCTGCCTTCCAGGCTTGGTATTCGGCCGGTAGGCAGGTGGCGCAGGGGCGGAAGCCTGCGGCGAGGGCGGTGTCCTCGTCGGCGAAGAAGACGCGGTCGCGGACGTACCCGCCGCGGGCGCGGGCGCGCTCGGCCGAGGGGCAGTCCAGCCGTCCGTAGATCTTGCTACGCCGGTGCCCGCCCAGCGTTCCGGCGACCTGGCTCTCGTACGGCCTGCGGTCCGCACCCAGCAGGGTGTACGTCTTGGCGCGCGTCATCGTTCCCTTCCCCGCTTCCGTGGTGGGCTTCCGTGGTGGGCTTCGCGGTGGGTGATTCGTCAGGGAGGTTCGTGGTGGTGGTGTTCATGCTGCCGTCTCCAGGTTGAGGAGGAAGTGCTTGGCCTCGGCGCCGCCGGCGTACTGGCCGGCCGTCCCGTCGGAGCGCACCACCCGGTGGCAGGGCACCACGACCGGCAGCGGGTTGGTGGCGCAGGCGGTGCCGACGGCGCGGACCGCCCGGGGGCTGCCGGCGGCCAAGGCCACCTGGGCGTAGCTCTCGGTGCGGCCGTAGCCGATGTCGCGCAGGTGGGTGAGCACCGCGCGCCGGAACCCCTTGGACAGCCGCCAGTCCAGCGGCAGGTCGAACCGGGTGCGACGCCCCGCGAAGTACTCGTCGATCTGTCGGCTCGCCTCGTCCAGGCGGCGCGGGGCGTTCAGGATGCGGGGGCTGATGCTGCCCGCGAGATGCGACAGGACGGCGTCGTGGTCCTGGACGGCGAAGGCGACCTTCACCAGGCCCTCGTCGGTGGCCGCGAGCAGAAGGTCGCCCACGGGGGTCTCCAGGGTGCGGTAGGCGATGTCGAGGATTCCCTCGCGCTGCGCCTGGTCGGCGAGCCGTTCGCGTAGCCGGGCCATCGCGGGCCCGTCCTGCGCGGGGAGCGCCGCGAGCAGGCGCCCGGGGTCGGACGGGGACGTCATCGGGCCACTTCCTTCTGTTCGGTGTCCACGGGATCGCCTGGATAGGTGGTGCGCAGGGTCTTGATGCCGTCGGCCGCGGCCCTGCGCGCGGCGTCGGCCGTCCCGCCGAGGAGGGCGGCGATGTCCTTGTACGGCAGCCCGGCGAGGTAGTGGTAGGCCACCGCCTGCCGCTGCCGGGCGGGCAGTGCCTTGAGCGCCTGCCACAGGTCGCCGTCCCAGTCCTCGGGCCGCCCCGTGCGGGCCGGCCGGTCCGGCAGCGTCTCCACGGGGGTGGGACGGCGGGCGGCGGCGCGGGTCACGTCGATGGCCTTGCGGTGGGCGATCGTCACCAGCCACGCCTCCACGTTCGCCTCGGGCGGCAGGTCCGGGTACGCCTTGATCGCCGAGAGGAAGGTCTCGGACCAGGCGTCCTCGGCGTCGTGGGGCCCGAGGACGGCTCGGCATACGCGCAGCACCATGGGGCCGTACTCGGTGACGATCTGCTCGAAGGGTCGTCGCATGGTCACATCCTGGGGAGGTCCGGCCCGGCGGTACCGGCGTTCAGAACAGTCTTGCCGCCTTCCGCTCGGCCGGCTCCTCCAGGTCCAGCAGGTACCGCTTGCGCTCCAGCCCTCCCGCGTACCCGGTCAGCGAGCCGTCCGCCCCCACCACCCGGTGGCACGGGACGATCACGCAGACGGGGTTGCGCCCGCACGCGGCGCCCACCGCCTGGGCCAGGGTCACGTCGCCCAGGTCCCGCGCGAGGTCGCCGTACGTCCGGGTCTGCCCGAACGGGATCTCCTCCAGCAGTTTCCAGACCTTCTGCTGGAACCCGTCCCCCTGGGCGGCCAGCGGGAGGTCGAACGCGGTCCGCTCCCCGGCGAAGTACTCGCCGAGCCTGCGGCGGACCTCCTCGAACCCCGACGGGCTCGGCTCGCCCAGGTCCTCCGGCTTCGGGTGACGCCGCTGCCCTGCGAAGTACAGCCCGCACAGCACGCCGTCCTCGGCGACCGCGGTGAGGTCGCCGACCGGTGAAGCGATGACCGTATGGGTCCTTGCCATGGTCGCCTGGCCTTTCCGGAACTCGCGGGACCGCCGGCGCGGCCCCTCACTCCGAAGACGCCGGGGGCGCCCGAAACGTGAGATCGCGGGCGCGGCTATACGGGGTGCGACGTGGGGAGTAAAGTCCCCAATGGATCAGCTGTTGGGCCCATGGCCTTGAATCTGCCGTCCCCGACCACGTCAGGGGGTCGTATGAGCGAGGCTCCGGCCACGCAGCTGCACACGAGCAGGGCGGGGTTCGGCCCGGCGCCGGAGCTCACGGCGCTGCGCGACGGCGAGGGCGTCAGGCGCGTCACGATGCCGTTCGGCGCCGACGTCTGGATGGTCACCCGGTACGCGGACGTGCGCGAGGTGCTGAGCGACCACGGCCGGTTCGCCATGGCGGTCGAGAGTGATTTCCTCATGCCGGTGGCGCAGCCGAGCGAGGAGAAGAAGGCCCAGATGCGCGCGGGCAACCTGCTCGCGTTCGACCCTCCCGAGCACACCCGCCTGCGGCGGATGCTGACGCCGGAGTTCACGGCCCGGCGCATCAGCCGTCTGGAGCCACGCGTCGGCGCCCTCGTCGAGGAGCATCTCGACGCGATGGAACGCGCGGGCGCGCCGGCCGACCTGGTGCCGTCGTTCGCGATGCCGATCCCGTCGCTGGTGATCTGCGAGCTGCTGGGCGTGCCGTACGCGGACAGGTCGGGCTTCGGGGATCGGGCCCGTCGCATCCTGGACCTGCGGCTGTCGCTGGAGGAGCGGGCCGCGGCGCGGGTGGAGTCGCGCCTGTACATGATCGACCTGGTGACCCGCATCAAGGCGGACCCGGGCGACGAGCTGCTCGGCATGCTGCTGCGCGAGCACGGCGACGACCTGACCGTGAACGAGATGGCCGGTATCGGCAACCTGCTGCTGCTCGCGGGCCACGAGACCACCGCGAACATGCTGGCGCTCGGCACGCTGGCCCTGCTGCGCAACCCCGACCAGCTGGAGCTGCTGCGCGAGCAGCCCGAGCTGATCGAGCCGGCGATCGAGGAGCTGCTGCGCTGGCTCTCCATCGTCCACTCCGGCACGATGAAGATCACCCGTACGGAGGTCGTGATCGCGGGGCAGGTCATTCCGCCCGGCGAGTTCGTGATGTGCGTGCTGCCCGCGGCGAACCGCGACCCTGCGCTGATGTCCGACCCCGAGCGGCTGGACATCACGCGTGGCACCCCCGGCCACGTGGCCTTCGGCCATGGCGTGCACCACTGCCTGGGCGCGCCGCTGGCCCGCATGGAGATGCGTATCGCGTTCCCGGCGCTGCTGCGGCGCTTCCCCGGCCTGCGGACGGTCGGCGCCGAGGCGCACTTCCGCGACTCCAGCGTCGTGTACGGCGTGACGTCGCTGGACGTCACCTGGTGATCGTCGGCCGTCTCGTGGCCGGCCTCCGATCCCGGCCGGCAGCGGCGCGCGACGGATGCCGTTCAGGCTCCAAACCATGACAAATGAGAGAATTCGGCGCGTGACCTCCCCCCTCAGCTCTCCGCTCCGCGTGGGCGTCCTCGGCCTCGGCGCCGTGGCCCAGGCGGTCCACCTTCCCCTGCTGGCCAAGCGCCCGGACCTGTTCGCCGTCGCGAGCGTCTGCGACGTCGCGCCCGAGGTGACCGACGTCATCGGCCGCCGGTACGGCATCGCCGAGAACCGCCGGTTCACCGCACTCGGCGACATGCTCGACGCGGGCGGCATCGACGCGCTGATGATCCTGTCGCGCGGCTCGCACGCGCCGGCGGTCCACGCCGCGTTCGCCCGCGGGCTGCCGGTGTTCTGCGAGAAGCCGCTGGCGTACACGACCGCCGAGGCGGACGGCCTCATCGCCGCCGAGCCCGATCTCGGGCACCCGGCGATCCTGCTCGGCTACATGAAGCAGTACGACCCGGCCGTCGTCGAGGCGGCGCGGCTGCTCGCGGACGTGGACGACATCCGCAGCGTCGAGGCGACCGTGCTGCACCCCACCGGCGCCTCCCAGCTCGAATTCGCCCGCGTGGTCGGCCCGAGCGCGCCGCTGCCGCCGCGCGTGCGGGCCGACGCCGACGCCGAGGAGCGGGCACTGCGCGCCGCCGCGGTCGGCGACGCCGACGAGGCGCTGTGGCGGGCCTACCGCGGCGTGCTGGTGAGCAGTCTCGTGCACGACCTGTCGATCCTGCGCAGCCTGGGCTCACCCCCCGAGACCGTGGACTTCGCCGACATCTGGCGGCAGACGTCCCGGCACGCCGTGCGGGACGCCGTCCGCGACCACGAGGCCTTCGGCCACCCCTCGCCGTCCATCACCGCCACGGGCACGCTCGCCACGGGCGGGCGGTTCGCCCTCTCCTGGCACTTCCTGCCCGACTTCCCGGCCTACCGGGAGACGGTTCGCGTCGTGCACGGGCGGGGCACGGTGGAGCTGGTCTTCCCGTCCCCGTACCTGATGCACGCGCCGACCGAGCTCACCGTCACCACACTCGACGGCGACGCCGAGCGGCGGGCGCTGCGCCGCAGCATCACCGAGGCGTTCGAGACCCAGCTGGAGGCGTTCCACGCCATGGTCCGCGACGGGGTGGAACCCCGGTCCGGGCTGGAGGCCGGGCGGGCGGACATCCTGGACTGCCAGCGGATCATCGCGGCCTTCGCCGGCCGCACCGGCACCCCGGTCGGCGGCGAGGTGGGCCGGCTCCTCTGAGTTCCGGTCCGGGCCCGGAAGCCGGAACCCGTGCGGGCAGGGTCAGCGGGAAGTGCTCACCACGCGGTCGGCTTGCCCTTCTGGTACAGCCACACGTCGAAGAAGCCCTTCAGGTCCTTGCCCGACACGCGCTGCGCCTGCGCGACGAACTCGGCGGTGGTCGTGTTGCCGTACTTGTGCGTGGCGGCCCAGTCCTTGAGCAGCCGGAAGAACGCCGCGTCGCCGATCTTGCCGCGCAGGGCGTGCAGCGTCATCGCGCCCCGGTTGTAGGGGACGTTGCCGAACATGTCCACCGTGCCGGGGTCCGTCGCGACGATCTGCCAGAAGGACGAGGTCGCGGCGCGCCCGTAGTTGCTCGCGCCGTCGAACGTCTGCTGCGTGGTCGCGCCGCCGTTGTGCTCGGTCCACAGCCACTGGGCGTACGTCGCGAAGCCCTCGTTCAGCCAGATGTCGGACCAGCGGCTGAGCGACACGCTGTCCCCGTACCACTGGTGGGCGATCTCGTGCGCCATCGTGCCGAGGCCGGGGGCGCTGGAGAAGATGGGCTTGGTCTGGCTCTCCAGGGCGTAGCCGACGTTCGGCGCCCGGTCGATGATCGCCCCGGCGGAGGCGAAGGGGTAGGGGCCGAAGAGGGAGCTGAAGTACTCGATCATGTCCGGGATCCGCGCGACGGCGGCCGCTGACTGAGCCGCGAGCCGCGGGTCGACGGCGGTGTAGACCGGGATCCCGCTCGGCGTCCTCGTCTGGGTGACCTGGAAGTTCCCGATCGTCACGGTGGCGAGGTAGGTCGCCATCGGCTCGGTGGAGTCCCACACGAACGTCGTACGCCCGTTGCTCGTCTTCTGCGACAGCAACTGCCCGTTGCCGACCGCGGTGAGGCCCTCCGGCACGGTCGCGCGGAAGGTGAACGTCGCCTTGTCGGTCGGGTGGTCGTTGCCGGGCAGCCAGGCGGGGGAGCCCTGCGGCTCGCCCGGGACGAACACGCCGTCGTCGGTCGGCACCCATCCCTCGATGGACTCGTCCGGGTCGGTGATGACCGGTGGTGTGCCCGCGTACTTCACGGTCACCGTGAAGCGCTCGCCGGTCTTGAGCTTCGGGCGCGGGGTGACGACGAGTTCCTGCCCGTCCCGCCGGAACGACGCCGGGTGCTTGCCGACGGTGAGGGAGCTGATCTGCGGCCCCCGGAAGTCCAGGTCGAACTGGTCGAGGTCCTGCGTGGCCACCGCGGTGAGCGTGGTGCTCGCGTCCATGTACCTGGTGGCGGGATCGTAGGAGAAGCCGACGTCGTAGTGCTGGACGTCGAGGCCGCCGTTGCCCGCGTCGGGGAAGTACGAATCCCCGACGCCGGGCGCGCCCGCCGAGTAACGTCCGTGGCCCTCCGGGGAGGCCAGCGCGGGCTGCGCTCCGACCAGGACGGAAAGACCGGCCACGACGGCCGCGCCACGCAAAGCAGGGAACTTCATGCGATTCCTCTCAGCGGTCTCGACCGGAACCGGGGCCGGGGACGCCCCAGAGCGAGAGGGCGCGTCTCCGGCTACGACGCCGCGGTGGCGCTGGTCAAGACGCTGGAGATCGTATAAAGCACCTCGAAACCGGTCAAGGCTGGTCGAAACGGAAATCTGCCGGTCGCGCGACCGGAAAAGGGGGGCCGTCGTCACGTCTTCAGGCGGGCGGGACGCGCGCGGCGGTCCCGCGGTAGAACGCGTCGATGCTGCGCACGGCGTTGGTGAACGCGTCCAGTTCCACCGGCTTGACGATGTAGGCGTTGGCGTGGCGGCGGTAGGCGGAGGAGATGTCGTCGGGGGACGAGGAGGTGGTCAGCATCACGACCGGGATCGTCTTCAGGTCCGGGTCCGACTTCAGGATGCCCAGGAGCTCGGTGCCGTCCATGCGGGGCATGTTCAGGTCGAGCACGATCAGATCGGGACGCGTGGCCGTGCCGCCGCGCAGGTACTCCAGCGCCGCCACCCCGTCGGGCGCCTGCACGACCGAGCGGGGCGTGCCGCCGGTGGTGAGGGCCTCCTCGATCAGGAGCGCGTCGCCGGCGTCGTCCTCGACCAGCAACACGTGATACGGCCTGGCCGTCTGCGTGATCATGCTCGCTCCTTCACCCCGCGGGCCAAATGGCAGGAGTCGCCGCCACACCGATAGGCGTAGCATGTTACGCGAAACATTATTCACCAAAGTTGTTTCGTAGAATAGCCGGGGTACGGATGTCGGCGGAGGCGTGAGGTGATGGCGTGGGAACCCCCCCAGCTCCTGGAGACGGCAAGGCGTGGACCTTTCTCACCAACCACGCCCGCGTGCTGATCCGCATCGCCCGCTCGCCCGACATCCGCATGCGCGACATCGCCGACGCCGTCGGCATCACCGAGCGCGCCGCCCAGCTCATCGTCGCCGACCTGGAAGAGGCCGGGTACCTGACCCGCAGCCGGGTCGGCCGCCGCAACACCTACACCATCACGCCCGGCCGGCCCTTCCGGCACCCCGCCGAGGCCGACCACGACATACATGCGCTCATCGCCCTCTTCACCCGGGCGGAAGCCGAAAACGATCCCTCGGACGTCGACGCCGGGGTCTGACGCCGCGCGGGCCGCGGCGCCCTGCCGGGACGCCGCCGTCAGAGGCCGCCGCGGGCCGTTGAACCGGGATTTCGCGCGTCGAGACCGGGCAGGCAAGAGGACATGGACCAGTCACGGGCGCCCCACCTCCGGCGACGGCGCGGACCGTCCGTGCCGTCGCCGGAGCCCGGGCGCGACGCCCGGGTGACGGTCGTGGTGGCGACCCGGGACCGCCTGCACGGCCTGGCGCGCTCGCTGCCGCACCACGACGGGCGGGTCATCGTGGTGGACAACGGCTCGGCCGACGGCAGCCCCGCGATGGTGCGGCGGCGGTTCCCGCACGTCGAGGTGGTGGAGCTGGGCGAGAACCGCGGGGCGACGGCGCGCAATCTCGGCGTCCACCTCGCGCGCACGCCCTATGTCGCCTTCGCCGACGACGACTCGTGGTGGGCGCCGGGCGCGCTCGGCAGGGCCGCCGACCTGTTCGACGCCCACCCTCGGCTCGGGCTGCTCGCCGCGCGCGTCCTGGTCGGGCCCGAGGAGCGGCCGGACCCGATCTGCGCGCGGATGGCCCGCTCGCCGCTGCCCGTGGAGCCCGGCCTGCCCGGCCGGAGCGTCCTCGGGTTCCTGGCGTGCGGCGTGGTCGTCAGACGGGACGCGTTCCTGGCGAGCGGAGGCTTCGACGACGTCATCTTCTTCCTCGGCGAGGAGGAACGCCTCGCGGCGGACATGGCCGCCGCCGGATGGGGGCTGTGCTACGTCCCCGGCGTCGTCGCCCATCACCATCCGTCCCCGCCGCGCGACCCCCGGGCCCGGCAGGCGCTCGCCCTGCGCAACGCCGTGCTGAACGCCGTGCTGCGCCGGCCCTGGCGGGTCGTGGCGCGCCGGGCCGTCGCGGCCGCCCGGAGCGGGGACGCTGGCCGCCGCGGGCTGGCCCAGGCCGTACGGCGGATCGGGCCCGCGCTGGCCTGCCGCCGGCGGTTGCCGCCGGCCGTCGAGGCGGCGTTCGCGGCCCTGGAGACGCCCGGATGACCGAAGAGGGCGAGCGGCGCGTCGGCGTCGTCGTCATCACCTGGAACCGCAGGCAGGAGGCGCTCGCGTCGGTGGGCAGGCTGCTCGCGCTGCCCGAGGGCCCGCGGGTCGTGCTGGTCGACAACGGCTCCGACGACGGGACGGCCGAGGCGGTGGCGCGGGCGTACCCCGAGGTGGACCTGGTCGCGCTGAGGGAGAACCTCGGCGCGGTCGGCCGCAACATCGGTGCCGCGCGCCTGGACACGCCCTATGTCGCCTTCTGCGACGACGACACGTGGTGGGACCCCGGCTGCCTGACCCGGGCGGCCGACGTGCTGGACGCGTGCCCGCGCCTGGCGGTCGTGACCGCGCGCATCCTCGTGGAGCCCGGCGGGCACGAGGACCCGATCGTCCCCGAGCTGCGCGACTCGCCGGTGCCCCGGCCGGACTGGCTACCAGGACCGGCGCTCGGCAGCTTCCTCGCGGGGGCGTCGGTGGTGCGCAGGCACGCCTTCCTCGGCTGCGGCGGCTTCCACGCGCGGCTTTGGCTCGGCGGCGAGGAGGAACTGCTGGCGGCCGACCTCGCCGCGGCGGGCTGGGAGCTGTGCTACCTGGAGGAGCTCACCGTCCACCACCAGGCGTCCACGATCCGCGACCCGCACGCCCGCCGCCGCGCGGGGCTGCGCAACACGTTGTGGTTCACGTGGCTGCGGCGGCCCCTGCGTCCGGCGCTGCGCCGGACGTCCCATCTGATCCGCACGGTGCCGCGCGACCGCGTCTCGGCGCTGGCGTTCCTGGACGCGCTCCGCGGCCTGCCGTGGGTGCTGGCGGAGCGGCGGTCCCTGCCGCCCCACGCCGAGCTCCGCTTCGCCGCCCTGGAGGAGTCCCAGTCCCGCTCGACAGCCCGCCGCTACATCAGCTGACCCCGGCGCGCGCGGGGCGGGGCCGCCTGCCGGCGCGAACGGGCCGCAACGGTGTCGGGTTGCGTGCGGTAGCCCTTGCTGCGCTTGGGTAAAGGCATTGGAATGGCCATGAATGACCGTGCTTGTCAGTAAGTGTCAGGGAGCGATTCGTCACACGGCCGCGCTCGACGCCCCCGCACGGGACCATGGAGGCGCCATCGACGCTCCATCGAGAGGAAAGGTGGTGGTGATGCGCCACGCGGGGGTGCTGGACGTCGGGTGTCACAGCGCGCTGCTCACCGTCGTCAGGCGGCCGGCCGCGGACACCCGGCTGGACACCGGGCTTGACACCGGGTTGGAGACGGTGACGTCCCGCAAGGTCCGCCTCAGGCTCAACGAGATGCTCGGCCCGGACGGACGGGTGACCGAGCGCGGGGTGCGCAGCCTGCAACGCGCGGTCGCCGAGGCGATGCGCACCGAACACGGGACGCGGGTGCCCGAGGGGGCGGAGGTGTTCGCGTTCGCCACCTCCGTCATCCGGGACGCGCCCAACCGCGACGAGGTGATCGCCCGCATCGCGAAGGCCACCGGCACCCGGCTGCGGGTGCTGTCAGGGCAGGAGGAGGCCCGGCTGGCCTACGTGGCCGCCCGCCAGTGGGCCGGCCCGCCGACCGGCCGCCTGCTGGTGCTGGACATCGGCGGCGGCACCGTCGAGGTCGCCTCCGGCTTCGGCGCGCACCCCGAGACCGTGCACTCCCTGCCGCTGGGCGCGCGTACGGTCACCCGCCAGTGGCTGCCCGGCGGCGTCGCCCGCTCCGCCGCGCACCTGCGCGAGGTGCGCAGGCGTCTTCGCCACGCCTTCGCCGAGGTCGCCGACCTGCCGTCGGTGGTGCCCGGCGGGCGCGTGCTCGCGTGCTCCAAGACGTTCACCCAGCTCGCCCGGCTCGGCGCCGCCCACGCGGGCCCGCCGGCCACCCGCCGCCGTCTCACCACGCGCGCCCTGCGCGCGTCGCTGGCGCTGCTGGCCCGCACGGACCCCGGCGACCGCGGCCGGCTGCCCGGCATCAGCGCCCACCGCGCCGAGCAGTCACTGGCCGGAGCGCTGGTCGCCGAGGCCCTCATGCACGCCTGCGGCGCCACCCGCGTCGAGATCTGCCCCTGGTCCACCCGCGAGGGCCTCCTCCTGGAACGCCTCGCCGCCCTCCACCGCCTCACCCCAGCGCGGAGCTCGCCGTCCCCAACAGGGTGAACGGCGCGCGTGTGGTCCGGCACAGGAGAGGCCAGTGGAGGCCCGGTCGCGGGGACGGGCCTCCACTGGCGCGGAAGGCGGATCTCAGGGGATGGCGACGACCGTGGCCCGTGGGTCGCCGGGCGTCACTTGACGGCCCGGATGCCCACGATGGTGGGGTTGGTCCGGAAGTCGTCCCAGAAGGTGTCGGCCGGGTCGGCGGGCAGGGTGGCGGGGACGAGCTCCACCGAGCGGAAGCCCACGTCCCGCAGGGCGGCGACGATGGGCTCCTCCTCCCAGAAGCAGGCCTGGAACGTGATGGGCGGGTCCACGTGGGCGGTGACCGTCAGCTCCTTTCCGCCGGGGAAGTCGGCGTCGGGCCGGTGGGTCAGCCCGTACTTGGTGGCCTTCGGCCCCGCCCAGTCGAACCGCGGGTTCATCTCCACGCCCGCGTACACGCCTCCCGGGGCCAGGTTGGCGTAGACGGCGCCCGCCATGGCGGACAGGTCCAGCGGGTTGCGGGCGTAGCAGAGCAGCCAGACCGCGGTGACGAGGTCGAACCGGCCGGTGACGCCGAGCAGCCGGGCGTCACCGGCTCTGTACCGGACGCCCAGCGGCTCGCGGGCCTCGGCGCGCTCGGCGACGGCGACCATCTCGGCGGAGATGTCCACCCCGAGCACCGACGCCGCGCCCGCGCGGGCGAGGATCCTGCTGTACCAGCCGGTCCCGCACGCCAGGTCCAGCACCGACCTGCCCGCGACCTCGGCGGTCAGCGCCTCGAACGTGGCACGCTCCGGCCCTCTGGCCAGGGGCATCTCGTGCTTGAGCCGCTCGTACGACTGGCCGATGTCGTCGTACTGGGTGCGCATCACGCCGCCTGGTGACCGGAGGTCAGGTCGCGGACGGCGCCGACCAGGTCCTCCCTGGCGTAGCTCTGCGCGTTGTAGAGCGAGCGCAGCGGGTCGCGGATCTTGCGCCTGCCGTGCATGAGCCGGCTGTTGTCCACCAGCGCGACATCGCCCGTGTGCCAGTTGATCTCGTCGGTCTCCAGCTCCGTGGCCTCGATGACCTGGCGCATCAGCATGGCGTCCAGCGGCCGGCCGTCCTCGAACTCGATCACCGGGGGCTCGTAGTTGACCGACGGGGTCAGGATGCTGTTGGCGAACGCGATGTCCGAGCCGAAGAGCGTGGTGTGGGCGGCGTAGGTGTAGTACTTGTAGTGCACCGAGCCGTCGGGGCGGAGCTGGTACTTGACGTCCACGTCGTCGTCGGTCACCGCGAACAGGTCGTCCAGGGTGACCTCGTCGGCGGTCTTGGCGCCGTCCAGCAGGCGGACGACGAGGTTCTTCCACTTGTCCTCGGGCATCGGCCTGGCGAACGTGATGCGGGTGGACAGGAAGAGCTCCTGGGTGCGCTCGGGCAGCCGTTCCCACGCGTAGAGCCCGTCGCAGATGGTGGTCTGCGATCCGACCTTGGCAGGGGTCTCGCAGTAGAACCACACCAGGTCCGGCACCCACGGCGTCGCGCCGTTCTCCATGTGCAGGCCCTGTGGCACCAGGCCGGCCTCGATCTTCTGCGCGACGTTGCCGCCCGCGAACTTGCGCGCCGGGTCCAGGGTGATGCGCGAGGACACGCTCTGGATGAGCGCCGAGAAGGTGGTGGGGTCGGACTCGAAGCCGCGCAGGAGGACGTAGCCGTGCTCGGCGAGCGCGGTCAGCAGCTCGACGCGGTCGATCGTGTCGAACCCGGCGCGGTCGCCGGCCGTGACGACCAGGCCCTTGCCGTCGGTGTGGTCGGTCGTGGCGAAGCTGTCCAGCATGTCTCAAACCTCGATTACGTCGAATCGGCCGGTGGTCAGCGCGTCCTTGATCTCTTTGCGGCGAGGGCGTCCGGTGACGGTGAAGAACTCGGCGTAGAACGTCTCGTCGGCCTCCACCAGCGCGGCGCTGCCGACCTGCTCGATCTCCGAGAGCACCTCGGCGTTGACGTGGCGGATCTCGGCGAGCGCGGTGGCCTGGTCGGCGCCGCGCCTGACGACGAAGACCGCGATCAGCCGCTCCATGTTGTCGCCGAAGACGGCGGCCGCCTCGATGCTGGGCCGGCTCTTGTACTGCGCCTCGACCCACTCCGGGCTGACGTTGCGCCCGTTGGAGGTGATGATGATGTTCTTGAGCCTGCCGGTGATGGTGACGTAGCCGTCGGCGTCGATGTCGGCGATGTCGCCGGTGTGCAGCCAGCCTTCGGCGTCCAGGGGGAGCGCGGTCGGGTCGTCCGACCCGAGGTAGCCGGTGAGCAGCGAGGAGCTGCGGATGAGAAGCTCGCCCGAGTCGGACCTGCGGACCTCGCAGTGCCGCAGGGGCTTGCCGACCGTGCCCAGGCGGACCAGCCCGGGGCCGTTCAGCGTGGCGACCGAGCCGTTCTCGCTCAGGCCGTAGGCGACGTACACGGGCAGGCCGCGGTCCCACATGACGCGCAGCACCTCGTCGGACACCGGGGCGCCGCCGCTGAACAGCAGCATCGGGTCCTCCCGGCCGTACACCGCCAGCGAGAGCTCGCGGGTGCTCGCCTCCGGGGTGGTCTTCGCGCGCGCCGCGATGGACTCCACCAGGGACGGCGGCACCAGCGACACCGTGGGCCTGGCCGTGGCGAGCAGCCCGCGGACCTGCTCGACGTCGCCGCCCGCGGTGCCGAGCGGCTTGACCTGCTCGGGCAGGAAGACGACCGTGCCGCCCGCGAGGAAGGTCAGGTAGACGGCGAAGACCTGCTCGACCAGCAGGCTCAGCGGCACGACGGAGACGTACCGCTGCCACGCCTCGACGCCGATCCGGCTGGTGATGGAGTCGATCAGGTCGTCCACGGCGCCCCGGCGGAGCATGACGCCCTTCGGGGTCGAGGTCGTGCCGGACGTGTGGACGATCTTGCAGATGGCGAACTCGTCCAGGGCCGCCGCCTGCCGCACCCTGGTGGCGATCTCGTCCGGATCATGTCCTCCCTCGACGGTGACGGGGATGATCTCGCAGCCCTCGGGCAGGATCTCGCTCTCGCCACCCCACTCGGCCAGCCGTTTGCGCCCCTGCTCGTCGACCAGGCAGACGACCGAGTGCGACAGCAGGTGGCGGGCCTGGTCGCGGCCGAACGCGATCGGGATGGGCACCGATCGGACGCCGGTGAGCAGGCAGGCCAGGTCGCCGACGATCCCCTCCACACCGTTGCCGGTGAGGATGCCGATCGTGCTGGTCTCGGTCTCTCGTCCTCGTGCCGCGGCGACGATCGCGTCGCCCATCCGGACGGCCGCGCCCAGCACGGTCCCGTAGGTGTGGAGGCGTGGCGGGCCGGATGGCCGCAGTTCCTCGACGGCCACCGTCTCCAGTGAGCCGAGGCGGCGAAGGGCATGGTCGAGCCAGCGCATCGGCGGACTCCTTTCGCGCGGTCGGATATCGGTGCTCTGGAAGGGCTTTCTCTAACCGATGGCGTGCGGGGTGACGCTCTGTCCGCAGTGGAGGATCCCGGTGCGGGGTTTCGTGGAGTAATAGGTGCCCCAGTCGGCGGAGTGGGTCGCGGTCAGGTCGGCGCGGCGGGCGTTGGTGAGGGTGTGGAACTCCCAGCCCGCGGCCCTGGCCAGGTCGTGGAGTTTCTGGGTCAGAGTGGACAGCAGGTAGTCGTAACCGAGGTGGCGGGCGATGCGCGGCAGCCCGCGCATGAGGAACATCCCGGTGCCGGGATGGAAAGAGGCGAGCGGGCCCATCTCCGCGATGCGGCCGCGGTCGACGCGCGCCCCGGATGCCACACCGGCGCAGGCCTGCTCGACCGGGACGTCCAGGTAGTTCTCCGACAGCAGCCCGCGCCCGGCGGCGGCGGTGAGCCCCGCGACGCCCAGCGTGCCCTCGAACGTGGGCGACGGGCGGGCGGCGTCCCACACGACGACGAACAGGTCGGGACGGGGGTCGACGACGGCGCCGTAGTGGTCGAGGTACTTGCGCTTCACGCGGTCGACGCAGATCTGGTAGCGCGCCGTGCCGGGGTGAGCGAAGCCGGTCTGGAAGCGGAGGGGGCCGGGGTGGATCGCCTCCGCCTGGGGCGTGGGCACGGGCCCGGACGCGGAATCGGTTCCGGTGCTGATCGTCGTCGCATTCGAGTTCACCGCTCACCTCCATTCCTACGCGCGACCACCCCGATATCGGCCGCATCGACAGACTTGCATTGCGGGCGCGGCGGCAGCTTCTTCAAAAATGCTATGCAGCAAGCTGACAATCGATCATTGAATCGATATTCAAGATTGGCAGGAAGATGTCAAATCATCCGAACTGCGCGCCGGTTACTATGGCCGGCGGCCGGGGGATTCACCCCGCACCGCCGGTCGACGTGGCCGTCTGACTAGGCGATCAGCCGCCGTCAGGGACGGGCTGACTCGTATGACCGCAGTTAGTACGGGATACGTCCACCGTGCCGGCCGCGAAAATGGAGGGAACACAAACGACGAGGGCGCCCCCGCGTATTCGCGCGTTCGTGCGGCCGGTCCGGCCTGACAACGTCCCGGGGGTCATGGCGATCGTCCTGGTCGAACACGGACGGTGACTCAGGCGAGGCGGGACATGTCACCGGTTCAGTGGTCACATGCTGAAAAACCCTGATTCGTTCCGCCGCGTCGTCGCGGGGTCCGCGCTCCTGGCCTGGCCCGTCCTGGAGTTCCTCGCGTTCGTGACCTCCCCGCCCGGCACCGAGCACACCCCGCCGCCGCCCCCGGACTGGAAGACGGCGTCGAGGTGGCTCACGACGAGGACGTATCCGCCGGAAGGCGGGGACATGGTCCCGGCCGCGCGGGGATCTCCGGGGACGAGCAGAGGCCCCGGGGCAGGGAGCGCCCCGGGGCCGTGGGTGGGTGGTGAGACCGGTCAGAAGGCGCGATCTAGAAGGCGCGGTCCTTCCAGGTGGTGATCTCCTCGGCCGAGAGCTTCCCGGCGAAGATGGCGGCGCGGTCGACGCCGCCCGTCAGGCGCTGGCCGCCGCCCTGGTCGGCGGCGAAGCGCAGCGAGCGGGCGGTGCAGCCGGTGATGCCGTCGCTGGTGGCCTGGCCGGTGGCCTTCTGGACGCCGTCCACGTAGACGGTGATGGCACCGGTGCGGTCCAGCGTGACCACCAGGTCGATCCAGCGGCCGGTCGGCAGCGCGGTGTTGATGCCGACGTTCTGGCCGGCGCCGATGAACCGCAGGGTGTTGGAGGGGGTCAGGTCGATGATGATCCCGTCCGTGCCGGGGTTGCCGGACGGCTGGGAGTCGAACAGGCGGCGGTACCCGCTGCCCGCGATCCTGACCTCGGCGGCGAAGGTGGCCTCGGGCAGGTATCCGAGGGTCGTGTCGCCGGTGACCATGTAGGTGTTCCCGTCGAGCACCAGGCCGCTGCCGGTGGGCGCGGTGCTGTCATAGGTGGCGGTGCCGCCGGTGACGGTGGCGTCGCGCTTGTTGCCCGAGGAGTCGGTCACGGTGCCGCCCTCCTTGGGGTCCCAGGCGACGAGCACCGATCCGGCCTGCGGCATCGCGCAGGGCGACATGGTGAGCACGGCCCTGGACGACCCCGTCCAGGTGTCGCCCTTCGCGGTGGCGGCGAGCACCGCGCTGCGCGAGCCGTCGGACGGGCCGGGGGTGACGGTGAACGTCGCCGTGCGGCCGCCTCCGGGCGGGGAGGCGGGCAGGGAAACGGACGCCGGGGTGGCGGTCCAGCCCTTCGGCAGGGTCAGCGTCACGTCCGAGGCGGGCACGGTGCGCCTGCGGAGGGCGGTCACCGTGACCTCGGCCTGGAACGCCGTGCCGGGGCTCGCCGAGGCGGGGGCCTTCAGCACGACGGCGGCCTCGTTCTGGATCGTGTACGCCTTGCCGGCGACGGCGAACCAGCTCAGCGTGTCGCCGTCGCGGTGCGGGCCGACCTCGTGGCCCCTGTCGTCGTAGACGCGGTAGCGTCCGGCGATGAAGGGCGACCTGACCTTGATCGGGCCGGTCTTCCCGGGGTGGATCGTCACCGTGTCGGCGGCTCCGTTCTTCCACGCCGCGTCGACGGTCACGTCCCCGCGGGCGCGCAGGCCGGAAACCGAGCCGTTCTTCCACGCGGAGGGCAGGGCGGGCAGCACGTGCACGATGTCGTCCTGGCTCTGCACGAGCATCTCGGCGATGCCGGAGGTGGCGCCGAAGTTGCCGTCGATCTGGAACGGCGGGTGCGTGTCCCAGAGGTTGGCCAGCGTCGAGCTCTTGAGCTGCTCGCTGAGCATCTTGTGGGCGTGGTCGCCGTCAAGCAGCCGCGCCCAGAAGTTGATCTTCCACGCCTTGCTCCAGCCGGTGCCGCCGTCGCCGCGCGCCGTGAGCGAGACCTTGGCGGCCTCCGCCTCGGGGGTGCCCGGAACGATCTGGTGGCCCGGGTGCAGCGCGTACAGGTGCGAGACGTGCCGGTGGTCGTCGGTCCTGGAGTCCCAGTCGGTCTTCCACTCCTGGAGCTGGCCCCAGGAGCCGATGCGGATGCCCGGGTCGAGCTTGGCGAGCGCCGCGCTCACCCGCTTCTGGAAGTCCTTGTCCACGCCGAGCTTCCTGGCGGCGGCGAGGGCGTTGCCGAACACCTCGTACACGATCTGCTGCGACATCGACGCGCCCGCCGAGAAGTCGCCGTGCTCGGGCGAGTAGCTGGGCGACACGACCAGCTTGCCGTCGCGCGGGTCGGTGTGCAGGAAGTCCAGCCAGAACTCCGCAGCGCCCTTGATGACCGGGTAGGCGGTCTTCTTCAGGTACTTCACGTCGCCGGAGAACCGGTAGTTGTCGTACATCTGCGAGGTCGTCCAGGCCGCCGCCTCGGGGAACCAGAACGAGGTCGCCCAGTTGTGCAGGCCGGTGAAGCCGAACGGGTTGGTCTCGTTGTTGACGACCCAGCCGTGCGCGCCGTAGATCTCCTGCGCGGTCTTGGCGCCGGGGGCCACCATGTTCGCGATGTACCTGTCGTACGGCCTGGTGGTCTCGTCCAGATTCGTCTGCTGGGCGAGCCAGTAGTTCATCTGCAGGTTGATGTTGACGTGGTAGTCGGCCGACCAGGGCGGGTTGGTCGAGTTGTTCCACACGCCCTGCAGGTTGGCGGGCAGCTCCTCGTTCTCACGCGAGGAGGAGATCAGCAGGTAGCGGCCGTAGGCGAAGAACATCGCCTCCAGCGCGCGGTCGTCCGCCGAGTCGCCGCCGGTGTACTGCGCGCGCAGCCGGTCGGTGGGGATCGCCGGCGTGCTCTGGCCGAGGTCCAGCTTCACGCGGTCGAACAGGCGGTGGTAGTCGGCGAGGTGGGCGCGCTTGAGCCGGTCGTACCCCTGGCGGGCCGCGGCGTCGACGGCGGCGGTGACCGCGGCGTGCGGGTCCGCGCCCCGGTAGGCCGGGTAGGCGCCCGAGAAGTCGGTGCCTGCCGACAGGACGAACATCGCGCTGTCCGCGCCGGTGACGGTGATCTTGTCCCCGGCGTCGGTGCGGGTGCCGCCCTGGGTGACCACCTGGACCTGGGCCTCGAACTTCATCTTGTTGTCCGAGAGCGCGCCGCGGATGGTCAGCCGGCCGTTCGAGGCGGTGACCGTCTTGTCGTCGCGCGGTGAGGTGTGCCGCAGCGTGAACGAGACCTTGCCCGCCTGGTCGGCGGAGACGCGGCCGACGATCACGTTGCCGGGGTGGCTGGCGAAGTACTCACGCGAGTAGCCGACCCCGTCGGCGGTGTACCCCACCTTGGCCACGGCGTCGCGCAGGTTCAGGTCCCGCCGGTACCCGGTGGGGTTCTGCGGGGCGCCGGGGATGTCGAGGAACAGGTCGCCGAAGGTCTGGTAGGAGCCGAAGCCGGTCTTGCCCTGGCCGAGCTTGGCCGCCACCGCCTCCGGGGACATCCTGCCGTCGCGGTCGATCTGCTGCTGGACCTCGGCGATCGCGTTCGGCCTGGGGGTCTTCCAGTTGCCGAAGTCATAGTTCGGGGAGCCGGGGCCGCCGGTCCACAGGGTCTTCTCGTTGAACTGGATCTGTTCGGTCGCCACGCCGCCGAAGATCTTCGCGCCGAGGGGGCCGTTGCCGATCGGCAGGGCCTGGCTCTCCCAGTCGGTGGCGGGCTTGTCGTACCAAAGCGTCAGGTCGCCGGGTGTCGAGGTGGCACCGGCGGAAGGAGTCGGGTCGCCGTACACCGGACCCGGGATGCTCACCCCGGCGGCGAGGGTCAACGCCGCGATGAGACCGGCCTTGAGGCGCCGTCGTTGGGGAGGGGCCAACGGATTCCTCCGATCAAAGGATGCGTTGACCAAGGAAATAGCATCGAAATGTCACCGTAACAAGGGGTTGCGTCGGAACTTCCTCGACATGTGATCGGATGTCTGAGCCTTGCATGCATCCCACCTGCGGTGGGAGACGGCCTCGCGCCGTGCGGGGAGAGGGTGGCGGCGTCCCGCGGGCCGCGGTGCGAGGCGGCGCGCGTGTGCGGGTCGCCGTCCGGCCGGGCCGGCGCCGGACGGAGCCCTCCGCGCCTCCACGGCGCCCGCCCGCGAGCCGTCCGGAAGCCCGTTGTCATCGCCGTAAATTGACACGCCCGCCCGTAACGGCCACCTCACTGACGGGCTATCTTCCGTTTCTTGACCAATCCCATACCGGGCAGCGTCCTAGTGTTCGGTGCGAAAAGCTCTAAAGCCGCTTTACTCGCTAAGCGGCGCTATCGTGATGAAATATGACAGATCTCCCTAGGTGATCGGGCGACGTATCTGGACGCATCTGTACGGCAAAGGACCCTCTCGATGTCTGATCCTCTGTTTGTCCTGGACCGGCTGCGCAAGGCCTTCAACCGGCATGATCTCGACACGCTGGCCCAGTGCTTCAGTCCCCGAGCCGTGCTGGTCGCCCCGGACGGGATCGGCGAGGACAGGGAAGAGATCGCCTCCTACTACGGGCAGTTCATGGAGGCGTTCCCCGACTCCAGGTGCACCCCGCAGACGGTGACCGTGCTAGGGGACACCCTGATCGCGGAATACACGCTGACCGGTGTTCACAAGGGCCCGTGGCTGATGCCCGGAGGAGGAATCGTCGAGCCCACGTCGCGCCCGATCACGGTGCGTGCGTGCAGCCTGTCGTTCGTCGAGGACGGCTTCATCGTCAGTCACCGGATCTTTTACGACCAGTTCGAACTCGCCGCGCAACTCGGGGGCCGCCTCTCGTTCGACGAGTGCGAGGACGAGCCGCTGAGCGACGGCGGCCCTCCCGAGATGAGCCTTCGACCCCCCACCCCGGTCCGGGTGGCGGGGCTCATGTGACGGCCGCGTCCCGCCTGCCGGTGGCCGGACGGTGAACCGTCCCGGGTCGGCCCGCCGCTCGCGCCGGGGGCTCCTCAGACTGGGTCTTGTGGGCATGTCAGCCGGGTGTTACGTTGCCGAAATCGAATCAGTTCGACAGCGTGCGGGGAGCCGGGCATGGCGGTGACGATCGCGGACGTGGCGAGGCATGCGGGGGTCTCCCGCAGCACCGTCTCGTACGTGCTGAGCGGCAACCGGTCGATCTCGACCGAGACGATCAAGCGGGTCGAGCGCGCCATCGAGGAGCTGCGGTTCCGGCCGCACGCGGGGGCCCAGTCGATCAGGACGCGACGGTCGGGCGTGATCGCCATGGCGCTGCCGCTCGTGCACGGGCCGCACAACCAGGTGCAGATGCCCTACGTGTGGGCCGCGCTCTCGGCCGCGCAGGACGCCGGGCTGAAGCTGCTCATGCTCACCGACGACGACGGCGAGAAGGCGATCCGGGACGCGGTCGCCAGCGCGCTCATCGACGGCGTGATGCTGATGGAGGTGCAGCAGCGGGACCCGCGGGTGGAGCTCCTGGGGTCCCTGAAGTCCCCGGCCGTCCTGGTGGGCACCCCCGACGACCCCGCGGGGCTGTGCCACGTCGACTTCGACTTCACGCTGTCGGGACGGCTCTGCGCCGAGCACCTGCTGGACCTCGGGCACACCGACGTGGGGTTCCTCGGCCAGCCGCCCGAGACGTACGCGCGCGGGGGTGCGTACGCGGCGCACGCCCGCGACGGCGCGCTGGAGGCGCTGGAGAGGCGGGGCGCGCGGGCGGCGTGGCAGCCGTGCGAGCCCTCCTCGGCCGGGGTGGTCGCGGCCCTCGACGCACTCTTCGCGATAAATCCGGACATGAGCGGTCTGATCGTCTACAACGAGTGGGCGCTGCCGCTGGTGGTGGACCGGCTCGCGGGCATGGGACGCCGCGTGCCGCAGGACATCTCCGTCGTCGCGATCTGCTCCGACGACGTGGTGGAACGGATGACCCACCCCGTCACCTCGCTGGCGCTGCCGGTCGAGGACCTGGCGCGCACGGCCGTGCAACGCCTGGCCGGTCTGATCCGCGGCGAACCACAGCCGCCGGTCACCATGCTCGCACCCGAGCTGAAAGTTCGTGAAAGCACCCGCACCTATCGGCGTCCCCGGCGGAAGCGAGGTTAGACGCCGGGGCGTCGCCCGGCGAGCCGCACGCGCGGCATCGTCGAATCAATTCGAAAGGCCCTGACCATGTCATATTCAGCACCCCCCCTCGCCCGGCGCCGTGCGGTCGCCGCGGGCGCGGCCGTCGTCGCCACCCTCGCCATCGGCGGCTGCGGCGAGAGCGCCGCCCCCGCGGCGAGCACGGACACGCTCACCGAGATCGACTACTACGAGGCGGCGCCGCAGAACACCAAGCTTCCCGAGATCCTCGCCGCCTGCGGCACCGAGGCGGGCGTGAAGATCGAGCACCAGCAGGTGCCGCGCACCCAGTTCATGCCCAAGCTGCTCCAGCAGGCCTCGTCGAGGTCCCTGCCCGACCTCGCCCTCATCGACAACCCCGACCTGGCCCAGCTCGCCGCGACCGGCGGCCTGGTGCCGTTGTCCGAGGCCGGGCTGAGCACCGAGGGGCTGTTCCCCTCGATCGTCGACGCGGGCCGGTACGAGGGCAAGACGTACGGCATCGCACCCGGCGTCAACGGCCTGGCCCTCTACTACAACAAGAAGCTGTTCACCGAGGCGGGCCTCCAGCCGCCGAAGACCTGGGACGAGCTGACCACCGCCGCCAAGAGCCTGACCAAGGGCAAGCGGTACGGCATCGCGTTCTCCGCCGTGGGCACCGAGGAGGGCAGCTTCCAGTTCGAGCCGTTCTTCTGGACGGCGGGCGCGAGCCTCAAGCAGCTGGACTCCCCGCAGGCCGTCCAGGCGCTGACCCTGTGGAAGACCCTGGTGGACTCGGGATGGGCCTCCAAGTCGGTGGTCACCTGGACCCAGGCCGACATCAACGACCAGTTCATGGCCGGGAACGCGGCGATGATGGTCAACGGCCCGTGGCAGCTCCCCACGCTGAACGGGAACAAGGACCTGGAGTTCGGCATCGTCCCGATTCCCATTCCCTCGCCCACCGCCAAGCCGGTGACGCCGCTCGGCGGGGAGGTCTGGACGATCGGCCACAGCACCCCCGAGCGCGAGAAGAAGGCCGCCGCCGTGCTCAAGTGCCTGCTCGGCCAGGAGAAGAGCCTGGAGTGGTCGAAGGCGGCCGGGTACATCCCCAGCAACGAGGCGGCGGCGAAGCAGCTCGCGGCGAGTGACCCGCAGCTCGCGCCGTTCGCCGAGGAGGTCGCCACCGCGCTGGCCCGCACCGCCGAGCTGGGAACGGCCTATCCGAAGGTGAGCGAGGCGCTGTTCAACGCGATCCAGGCGGCCCTGGCCGGCGGGAAGTCGCCGCAGGAGGCGCTGGCCGCGGCGCAGGCGGCAGTCAAGTAATGCCCGCCCTGGTCTCGGCCCGCAGGACCACCCCCGGCGCGCACGCGGCGGGGGTGCGGGGGCGTACTCTCGGCGCCCGGTGGGCGGCGTTCGCGTTCATCGCCCCGACCTGCCTGTACGTCCTCGTCTTCTACGTCTACCCGCTCGCCGGCAATCTGCGGATGGGCTTCCAGGACTACACGGTGAAGTCGTTCTACACCGGCGTCGCCCCGTTCGTCGGATGGGACAACTACCGCGCCGTCTGGCAGGACCCGGCCTTCGGCGGGACCGTCCTCAACACGGTGCTGTTCACGGCCGGGTCGCTGGCGGTGCAGTTCGCCGCCGGACTGGCCCTGGCGATGTTCTTCCACCGGCGCTTCGCGCTGAACGGCGTCCTGCGGTCGCTGCTGCTCGTGCCGTGGCTGCTGCCGCTGGTGGTGTCGGGCACGGCCTGGCGGTGGATCCTGGAGACCGACTCCGGGGTGCTCAACCAGACCCTCGGCCACCCCGTCCCCTGGCTGGCCAGCACGGACCTGGCGCTGCTGTCGGTGACGCTGGTCAACATCTGGGTCGGCATCCCGTTCAACATGGTCATCCTGTACGGCGGCCTGCAGGGCATCCCGGCGCAGCTCTACGAAGCGGCCGGGCTCGACGGGGCCAACGCCTGGCAGCGGTTCACGCGCATCACGCTCCCGCTGCTGCGCCCCGTCACCGTGGTGGTGCTGACGCTCGGCCTGATCTACACGCTGAAGGTCTTCGACGTGATCATGGTGCTCACGCAGGGCGGCCCGGCCGACTCCTCGCAGACGCTCACGACGTTCTCCTACGACCTGTCCTTCCAGCAGCTCGCGTTCGGGCGCGGGGCGGCCGTGGGCAACATCCTCATCGTCGTCGCGGTCGTCTTCGCGTTCGTCTACCTGCGGGCCACCCGCGACGCGGAAGGCCGGCGATGACGGCCCGGCGGCCGGCGTCCACGGCGGCGGCGCTGGTGATTCTCGCGGTGATGCTGTTCCCCCTGTACTGGATGATCAACGCCTCGCTCCTGCCGTCCACGGAGCTGATCGGCGACAGCCCGACCTGGCTGCCCCTGCACGGGACGCTCGACGGGTACCGGCAGGCGCTGTCCACCCAGGGCGCGCACCTGGTCACCAGCCTGGTGGTCTCGCTCGGCACGGTGGCGCTCACGCTGCTGATCTCCGTGCCGGCCGCGTACGGGCTGGCGCAGCTCCGCGCGCCGGGTGGGCGGGCGCTGCAGTTCGCGCTGCTCGTCGCGCAGATGATCCCGGGCATCGTCATGGCCAACGCGCTGTACGTCGCGGCCGGCGACCTGGGCCTGATCAACTCGCCGTTCGCGCTGATCCTCGCCGACTCCACACTGTGCGTGCCGTTCGCGATCCTCGTCCTGCACGCGTTCATGCGGTCCATTCCCGGCGAGCTGCGCGAGGCGGCCGCGATCGACGGCGCGTCCCGCCTGCGCACGCTCGTCGCCGTGTTCCTGCCGATCAGCAGGAACGCCGTGATCGCCGCGAGCCTGTTCTCGTTCCTGTTCGCCTGGGCCGACTTCCTGTTCGCGGTGACGCTGACCACGCGGGACGACTCCGCGCCCGTGACCGTCGGGATCTACCGGTTCATCGGCGCCCACATGACCGACTGGAACAGCGTGATGGCCACGGGGGTCATCGCGTCCGTCCCCGCGGCGGTGCTGCTCGTGATCGCGCAGCGCTACGTCGCCGCGGGCATCGCCGACAGCGCCGTCAAAGAGTAGTGCGGTCAAAGAGCAAAGACTGGAGAGTTCCTTGTCCCTTCCGTTCTTCCGATCCGGCGACGAGCTGATGTGGAGGCACGAACATCACCTGCTGACCGTGCGGCCGTGGGGCCGGGACAGCGTCCGGGTGCGCGCCGGCGTCCACCGCCTGCGCGACGACCTGCCCGGGGCCCTCGAACCCGAGCCCGCCCCGCAGGAGGCCGAGATCCACATCGGCGCGGACTCCGCCACGCTGACCAGCGGCCTGCTGCGGATTACCGTCACCGCCGCGGACGGGCTGCTGACGGCGACCCGCGCCGACACGGGCGCGGAGTTGCTCCGCGAGGAGCCCGCGCACTTCTGGTGGCCGGGCGCGCGCCACTTCGAGGCCCTCGGCGGGGGCGTCCACCGCATCGAGCAGCGCTTCGCCGCCTACGACGACGAGCGGATCTACGGCCTCGGCCAGTACGGGCACGGCCGGTTCGACCAGAAGGGCATGGTGCTGGGGCTCCAGCAGCGCAACGGCGAGGTCAGCATCCCCTTCGCGGTGTCCAGCCGGGGGTACGGCCTGCTGTGGAACAACCCGGCGGTCGGCCGGGTGGAGCTGGCGGCCAACGGCACCCGGTGGGTCGCCGACCGGGCCCGGCAGCTCGACTACTGGCTCACGGCCGGCGAGACCCCGGCGCGCGTCCTCGGCAACTACGCCGACGCCACCGGGCACGCCCCGAGGTTCCCCGCCTGGGCTTCCGGCTTCTGGCAGAGCAAGCTGCGCTACTCCAGCCAGGACGAGCTGCTCGGCGTGGCCCGGGAGTACGCCGCGCGCGGCCTGCCGCTGTCGGTCATCGTCGTCGACTACCTGCACTGGCGGCACCTCGGCGACTGGAGCTTCGACCAGCGGCACTGGCCGGATCCGCGCGCGATGGTAGAGGAACTGCGCGGGATGGGCGTCGAGGTGGCGGTGTCGGTGTGGCCGTCGGTCAGCCCGCTGTCCTCCAACCATCCGCCGATGCGCGACGCGGGGCTGCTCATCGCGGGGGAGGGCGGCTCGACGGCCCACGCCGAGTGGCCCGACATCGAGCCCACGCCAGAACCCGGCGCGGGGGGCGGCACCGAGCCCGGTACGCAGCCCGGTACGCAGCCCGGTACGCAGTCCGTTGCCGGGGCCGCTGCCGGGCGCGGAGCCGCGTCCGACGTCGCCGTGGCCTTCTACGACGCGACCGACGAGCGCGCCCGCGCCTGGCTATGGGACCGGCTGCGCGAGAACTACTACGACCTCGGCATCCGCGCGTGGTGGCTGGACGCCTGCGAGCCGGAGATGCGCCACCCCGAGCACCACTCCTACGCGGCCGGACCCGGCGCCGAGGTCGCCAACCTCTACCCCCGCGAGCACACGCGCGGCGTCTACGAGCACATGCGGGCGCAGGGCGAGACCGAGATCCTGTCCCTGGTCCGCTCCGCCTGGGCCGGGTCCCAGCGCTACGGCGCGGCGCTGTGGTCGGGTGACATCCCGGCCACGTTCGAGGCGCTCGCGTCCACCGTCCGGGCGGGGCTGAACGTCGCGATGAGCGGCATGCCGTGGTGGGCCGCGGACATCGGCGGGTTCCACGGCGGCGACCCCGGCGATCCCGCCTACCGCGAGTTGATGGTCCGGTGGTTCCAGTACGGAGCGTTCTGCCCGCTCTTCCGCCTGCACGGCCATCGGGAGCCGCGCGAGACGCGCAGCTTCGTGGGCGTCGCGGGCGGACCCAACGAGGTCTGGTCCTTCGGCGACGAGGCGTACGCGGCGATGACCTCGGTCATGCGCCTGCGCGAGCGGCTGCGGCCGTACCTGCACGCGCAGTTGCGCGAGGGGGAGCGTACGGGGCTGCCGCTGATGCGCCCGCTGCTGCTGGAGTTCCCCGGCGACCCGGCCGCCTGGGACGTCGACGACCAGTTCATGTTCGGACGCGACCTGCTGGTCGCGCCGGTCACCGAGCCCGGCGCGCGCACGCGCCCGGTGTATCTCCCCGACGGCGCCACCTGGACCCACACCGACGGCAACACCCGCTACAAGGGCGGCGCCCGCGTCACGGTCGACGCTCCGCTCGACCGCATTCCCGTTTTCGTCCGAGACGACGCCCACACCCCCCTGTCCTTGGAGGAACCCACATGATCCGCTTACGAGTCGCCGCCGCGGCGGCCCTCGTCCTGGCCGCCGCGCTGCTGACCTCCGCTCCCGCCGAGGCGGCCGACACCACCGTCACCGTCAACCTGGCAGAACGCGGCAAGGTCCCCACCCGCGCGGGCGCGGGCTTCCTGTACGGCCTCACCCAGAACGGGGCCGGGCCCGCGGACAGCCTGCTGCAACCTCTGCGGCCGACGCTGTTCCGCGGCGGCGGCGCGCGCATCGCCGGGCACGGCTGGCTCGGCGACGGCTACACGGCGGGCAACGGCTACCGCGTGCGGCTGAACTCCGCGCTCGACCAGGCCCGCCGGGTCACCGCCGCGCCCTACGACGCGACGTACCACCTGCTCGTCTCCGACGTCTGGGGCGCGGACACCGAGCAGCCCGCCAACACCGTCTACCCCTGCGACAACGGCGACTGCTCCAACTGGCGGACGTTCGTCAACCGGCTCGTCACCGACGTGCGCGCCTCGGGGCTCCGGGTGCGGTACGACATCTGGAACGAGCCGGAGGGGACGGGCTTCTGGCCGCGCGGCGTGAACAGCCCGCAGTACTACCAGATGTGGAACACGGCGGTGAACGAGATCCGCCGCCTGGACCCGTCCGCCGTGATCGTGGGCCCGTCGTACGGCGGCTACAACCGCACCTGGCTGGGCGACTGGCTCACCCGCACCAAGGCAGACGGAACCCTGCCGAACGTCCTGAACTGGCACTTCAGCGGCGACCCCGTGGCCGACGCGAACGACGCGGCCGGGCTGCTGTCCGCGCGCTCGATCCCCGCGATGCCGTTCACGATGGACGAGTACCTCTTCTCCCAGCAGCAGAACCCGGGCTACCTCGCCTGGTACCTCGACCGGCTCGCCGTCTCCTCGGTCACCGCGGCCGCCCACGCGATCTGGTCGGACTGCTGCGTCGCCGGGACGCTGGACTCCGTCCTCACCCCCGACCAGCAGCCCACCGGGCAGTACTGGGTCTACCGGGCGTACGCCCAGATGACCGGCACCCTCGTCACGACCACCAACGGCAACGGCGTCGCCGTGGCCGCGGCCGTGGACCAGGCGCAGGGCAGGGCCGTCGCGCTGCTCGGCAACAACGCCGGGCAGACGGGCAGGACGACCGTCACGATCAACGGGCTGTCCTCCACGCCGTGGCTGGTCAACAACGGGGCGGTGCGCGTCCGTGTCGAGCGCATCCCGCACCAGAGCCCGCTGTCGGGGCCGATCGTCGTCTCCGACCAGAACGTGACCGTCTCGGGCGGCGCCGTCACCGTCCCGGTCACCCACCTGTCCGGCACCGACGCCTACACCGTCACGCTGACCCCCGGCGGTCCGGGCGGGCCCGGCGGCGGCACCGTCATCGTGGACGCCAACGCCACCGGCACCGGCACGAACCAGTTCCAGTACGGCGCGGACTGGGGGGTCACCACCGGCGTCGCCGACATGTACGCCGGGACGGCCAACTGGAGCCACGTCGCCGGGGCCACCGCGACCTTCCGCTTCACCGGAACGCAGGTGGCGCTGCGGGCGGTCCGCGACGTGGACCAGGGCAGGATGACGGTCGCCGTGGACGGCGGCGCGCCGCAGACCGTCGACGACTACGCGGCCTCCCGCAACGCCTCCGGCGTCGTCTGGACCAGCCCGGTCCTGGCCAACGCCGCGCACACGCTCACGATCGTCAACACCGGTCAGCGTAACCCGTCCAGCACGGGCATCAACATCGCGCTCGACCGGGCCGACGTCACCACCGCGCCGGCGCAGCCGCCTGCCACGATCACGGTGGACGGCAACAGCACCGGCACGGGTCCCAACCAGTTCAGCTACAGCTCCGGGTGGGGCCTGACGACGGGCGTGCCGGACATGTACGCCGGGACGGCCAACTGGAGCTACACCGCGGGCTCGACGGCCACCCTCGCGTTCAACGGCACCCGCGTCGCGCTGCACGCCGTGCGGGACGTCGACCAGCAGATCATCGCCGTCTCCGTCGACGGCGGCACGGAGACGATGGTCGACGACTACAGCCCGGCTCGCAACGCCTCGGGGGTCGTCTGGACCAGCCCGGTCCTGCCGAACGGCGCCCACACGCTGCGGGTCCGGGTGACCGGTAACCGCAACGCGAGCAGCTCGGGGTTCAACGCCGCGCTGGACAGCGCGGACATCACGACCGGCTGACGCCCGTAGCCGCCGGCGGTGGGGAGACGCTCGACGCGAGCGCCTCCCCACCGCCTCGGCGCGTGTCGGACCGGCCGCGCCGTACGGGTGTGCCTTTCGATCAGCACGCCGTACGGGTGCGCGTCCCGATCACCGCGCCGTCTGGACTCGCCTGGTGGTCACCGCGCGGTCCAGCGCTGCGCCCCGGTGCCGTTGCACTGGTACAACTGCACCAGCGTCCCGTTCACGGTCCCGCTGGCCGCCACATCGAGGCACTTGCCCGACCCGGCGCCCACGATGCTCCCGTCGGCGTTGAACGTGAACCGCTGTGCCGTCGAGCTGTTGCAGCTCCAGATCTGGATCTTCGTGCCGTTCGCCGTGCCGTTGGCGTTCACGTCGAGGCAGCGGTTGCCGTAGACGCGCAGCTCACCGGCCGCGGTGCGGGTCCAGCGCTGGTTGGTCCCGCCGTGGCAGTCCCAGATGTGCACCTGCGCGCCCTCGGCGGTGGAGGCCCCGCTGACGTCCAGGCAACGGTTGGACTGCGGGTTGACCACCGAGACGGCGGTGCCGACCGGCGGGACGGTCACCTGGGGCGTCAGGCTGCCGGGCACGGACTGCAACGCCGAGAACCACCGCGCGGCCATCTTGTCGTAGCCGCCCTGGTTGGGGTGAAGGCCGTCGGCGAGGTCGGCGGTGGTGAAGCCGGTGTGCATGTCGACCAGGTGGGTCATCGGACCCTTCTGCGCGACGACGCCGGGGACGGCCGCGTTGAACGCCTGGATCCGCGACTCGAACGCCGGGTCGGCGGCCGGCGTGACCTGCGCGACGAAGAGCTCCACCGTCGGCACGGTGGCCCGGATCTTGTCGATCAGTGCGGACAGCCGGGCCGGCGCGTTGGCGACGTCGTAGTTCTGACCCATGTCGTTCGTGCCGATGTGCAGCAGGATCGTGCGCGGGGTGTAGCTGCGCAGCCAGGCGACGATGTTCGCGTCGATCTGGTCGATGCGCCACCCCGAGTGGCCCTCGTGGTCGTGGTCGCCGAGGGACGCCGGGCCGTTGAACCCCGACCCGACGAAGTCGACGGTGTAGCCGCCCGAGGCCATCCGCTGCCACAGGTTGATCCGGTACCCGCCCGGCACGTTGAACCCGTCGGTGATGGAGTCTCCGAGCGGCATGACGCGCACGCCGCCGTTCGACTCGGCCTGCGCGGGCGCGGCCGTCGCCGTCGCCGTTCCGATGGCGAAGGCGAGCCCGAGCACGGCGGCGCAGAGCAGCCTGAATGTACGTCGCATGCTGATCCTTTCGGCTGCGCCCATGCCGAACAGGGCGGGCCGCGTGACGGGGGCGACCTGCCTGGTCGGGGGAGCGGGCGCGTGGGGAGAGGGGGGTGGAAAGGCACGTCGCGCCGGGGCGATCGATGTCGTCGCAGATCACCGTTGACGGACCACACCGAACACAGCACGACGATTACCATCGAAAATCGACATTGATCGGATGTCAACGCCCCAGTAAGGATCTTTGGGCAGAGAGCGTCGCCTGCTTCAGCGGAAAGATCGGAGGGCCGGGCCACGCGGGCGGTGTGGCCCGCGGGCGTCGACCGTGAGGACCTGGTGGCCCGGCTCCAGCGTCCGTGCGCTCGCCCCTCTGAAAGCGCTGGACACGCGCCCGGCTTTGGGCGACGGTCCGGAGCCGGGTTTGGCGTGATGGGTGACTTGGGGGACATTTGGAACGGTTGCGGGGTTTGCGTCGTTTTGCGCACTTTCATGGCCGGGTAGGGGTGGGCGTGCGGAATGTCTGTATGCAGGCGGCGCCGATGCCGTTTCAGGCCGGCGACCGAGTAGTCACCGCCTGGCCCCGGCGCCCCCCTTGAACGGCGAGGCGTCCAGGCCCGAGGCGGTGTCGCTTCGATCCTTCGCGATCAACTGGATGCGAGAGAACAATGAAAGCCGTCGTCTACGAGGGACCTCGACAGGTGAGCGTCGAAGACGTTCCCGACGCCCGGATAGAGCGCCCAACCGATGTCCTCATCCGTGTCACCACGACCAACATCTGCGGGTCGGATCTGCACATGTACGAAGGCCGGACCGACTTCGAGAAGGGACGGATCCTCGGCCACGAGAACCTGGGCGAGGTGGTCGAGGTCGGTGAGGCGGTCGACCACGTCCGCGTCGGCGACATCGTCGTCGTGCCGTTCAACATCTCGTGCGGTTTCTGCGCGAACTGCGAGAAGGGGCTGACGGCCTTCTGCCTCACCACCAACCCGGAGCCGGGCATGGCCGGAGCGGCCTACGGCTTCGCGGACATGGGGCCCTACCCCGGCGGCCAGGCCGAGTTCCTGCGAGTGCCGTACGGCGACTTCAACTGCCTCGTCCTCCCGGAGGACGCCAAGGAGAAGCAGACCGACTACGTGATGCTCGCCGACATCTGGCCCACCGGGTGGCACGCGACCCAGCTCGCCTGCGTGCAGGCGGGCGAATCGGTCGTCATCTACGGCGCGGGGCCGGTCGGCCTGATGGCCGCCTACTCCGCCACGCTCAAGAGCGCGGCCAAGGTGATGATCGTGGACCGTCACCCCGACCGGCTCGCCAAGGCCGAGGAGATCGGCGCGATCCCGATCGACGACTCCAAGGTCTCGCCGGTCGACCAGGTCATGGAGCTCACCAACGGGCTGGGAGCCGACCGCGGCTGCGAGTGCGTGGGGTACCAGGCGCACGACCCGGAGGGGCACGAGCACCCGAACATGACGCTCAACAACCTGGTCAAGTCGGTCAAGTTCACCGGGACCATGGGCGTCGTCGGCGTCTTCGTCCCCTCGGACCCGGGGAGCCCGGACGACCTCTACAAGCAGGGCGAGATCGCCTTCGACTACGGCATGTTCTGGTTCAAGGGCCAGACCATCGGCAACGGCCAGTGCAACGTCAAGAACTACAACCGGGCGCTCTGCAGCCTCATCCACGAGGGGAAGGCCAAGCCGTCCTGGGTCGTCTCGCACGAGTTGAACCTGGACGACGCGCCGACCGGCTACGAGCACTTCGACCACAGGGACTTCGGCTGGACCAAGGTCGTCATGCATCCCGGCAAGCTCAACTGAGCTACGGCGCGGGTCCCGATGGTTCCCGGTCGGCCATCCGCTGGGACCATCGTGCGATGGCCAGGGCCGCGACCAGCACGAAGGCCACCCCGGCGTACACGGCCAGTTCGATCCACTGGGCGCGGCTCTGGTCCGGGGTGAGGGACACGGTGAGCCGGACGACCACCGAGAGGATGTGCCGCACCACCGCGATGACCCCGACGATGATGAAGGGTTCCAGCTGGAGGCGGCCGCCTTCGAGGTGCGCGAGCACGGTAATGAAGATCTCCAGGACGATGAGGACGAGCAGGAGCTCCTCGATGACGATGATCGTCCTGCTCGTCCATGATCCGTGGCTCTCCAGCACCGTGACCCACATGAACACGACGATGGCCGCGCCGACGACCAGCAGCATGACCGACACCAGGTAGAGCAGCACGCGCTCGGCCCAGGCCAGGATCCGCAGGATCCGCTGGTCGGGCCCGCCGCCCGCGGTCGCGGTCAGCGAGGAACCGGGCCTGCCCTGAGGCCGCCGGTCGCCGGGGTGGTCCGGTCCCTCGTCCATCGCTCCACCGCTCGTCCAGCAGTCGTTCTCCGGGCGGCGCTCGCCCGGGGAGCGTCGTCGTCACTAGGAGGGTGACACGCCCGGCCGCCCGGACGGTGCACGCGTTCGCCCTTTTTGTGAACCCTTAGCCCGTACGCGGTCCCCGCACGCCGAAACACGGTGCCGGCTTGGCCCGCGACAGACCCGGGCGCCGGACGCGGGGCCCGCGCCGGTCGACGGCGCGGGCCCCTGGATCCGTTGGCGGCGTCAGTGGCGGTCGTGGTGGTCGCGGGACCGGAGGAGGCGGTCGCCGGGGTTGCACAGCTCCCCGGTGAAGAACGTGCTGCCGGGCACGCACCGCCACATGCCGGGGTTGGTGAAGCTCGGGGCCAGGCGGACGTTCGCCGCCTGCTCGATGGCGTAGCCGTCGGCGAGCAGGGTCGCCTCGCTGAAGGCCGTGCCGACGAGGGTGACGCCGATCGGGTTGTGGCCCGAGGAACTGGCGGTGGCTCCGTACCCGGCCGGGAGCGTCAGTGCCGGGTAGCCCGCGCGGTCGGCGTACCCGACGAGCGGGCTGCCGCTCGGGACCAGCACGGCGTCGAAGTCGTCGGACCTGTCGGCGGGCGTCCCGTTGGCGAGGATGCCGTCGATCAGCGCCTGATTGGACGCCTTGCCCGCCTCGAGGTCGGCCTTGTACGCCGCGCCGGTCGCGGGGTCGGACAGGTCGACGGCCTGGGCGGCGAGCAACTGGCCTTGCTGGTACTTGAGTCCCTCCACGGGGTTGGCGTTGTTGTAGTCGATGACGGCCTGGAGCGAACGGGCTCCGGGACCGCGCCGGATGCCGGACAGGTAGGTGTTCAGGTCGCGCCTGAACTCGCCCGGCACGACGCTCGCCGGGTCCGGGCTCGGCGTGCCGGGCGTGACCTGCGTCGTCGTGGCGCCGAGCGTCTGCAGGGTCTTCACGATCGTGGGGTACGGCTCTGCCGTGCTGGCCACGACGGCGATCTTCTTGCCCTGCAGGGCGGTCTTGGACAGGCCCGCCGTGTAGTCCTTGACGGGCGCGCCCTTGGTCGCCGGGTCGGCCGGATCGGGCCCGGCGATCACCGTGAGCGCGCTCGCGGCGTCGCGCACGGTGCGGGTGATCGGCCCCGGCGCGTCCTGCGACCGGGCGACCGGCAGGACGCCGGTGCGGCTGACCAGGCCGACCGTCGGCTTCAGTCCGACGACGCCCGCCGCGTCGGCGGGGGCCACGAGCTGCGCCGAGTCGGGTGAGGTCTCCATACCGATGGTGAACGCCGCCAGCCCGGACGCCGTCGCCGCCGCGGATCCGGCGGACGAGCCGGCCGGGGTCTTGTCGGTGTCGGAGGGCAGGAGCACCTGGCCGGCGAGCGAGGAGTACCCCTTCGGCATGTTCGCGTCGAAGACGCCGTTCAGCTCGGTGATGTTCGTCTTGCCGAGGATGATCGCCCCGGCGGCCCTGAGCTTGGCCACGACCGTGGCGTCGCGGTTCGGCCGGAGGTCCTGCAGGGCGATCGAGCCGCCCGTCGTCGCGAGCGAGTCCACGTCGAACCCGTCGTTGAGCAGCACGGGAAGGCCGTACAGCGGGCCGCGCGGCGGCTTGGGACCCTTCTTGTCCTTCCCGTTCTTGTTGTCGGCGTACCGCTCGCGGTCGAGCTCGCGGGCCTCCTTGAGGGCGTCGGTGTTGATCGCGCGGACGGCCTGGGTGGCCGGTCCCTCGGCGTTGGTCAGCGCGATCCGGTACAGGTACGCCCTGACCAGGTCCTCGGAGCTCAGCGTGCCCGCGGCGAGCCGGGCGGAGAGGCTTTCCGCCGACTCGGTCTCCAGCGAGAACGGCAGCGGCCTCGGCGCGCGGCCGAGCAGGTCCATGATCGTGTCGTGGTCGGGGTTGCAGTGCCCGCGCGCCGCGAACGGCTCCGCCGGCACCGTCCTGGCGCAGCGGTACATGCTCGGGTTCACCGAGCCGGCCGTCTGCCGCAGGCGGGTGGCCTGCTCGATGACGTAGCCGACGCCGATGAGGTCGTACTCGTCGTACGCGCCGCCGTGGACCTGCACGTTGAGCGCGCGGCGGTGCGTGGCGGAGTACCCCATGGGGATCGTCAGTGTCGGGTACCCGGCCTGCGGCCCGTTCGGGACGCCGCCGAGGATCGCGATCACCGGGTCGGCCGGCTGGGACGGGTCGGAGTTGGTGTAGGTCATCATGTCGTCGATGGCCTTGTGCCAGGCGGCCTTGCGGACGGGCAGGTTCGCCCGGTAGGTCGCCTCGTTGGCCCCGCCGGGGGTGACGTCGGCCGCGAGCGCGTTGAGGTGGCTGTTGTTGCCGAACTTCAGGGCCTGCTGCGCGTTGGCCTGGTTGTCGGCGACCTCTTCGGCCAGCGACTTGATCGGCGCCTGCGGGCCGAGCCGCTTGTAGTACTCGTCGATGGTCTTGTGCTGCTCGTACCCGGCGGGCAGGCTCGGCAGCGTGCCGACGGCCGCCTGTGGCCGCGGCACCATGACGGCGCCCGCGGCGACCAGCGCGTCGTAGGCGATCTTGAGCGGGGTGCCGTCGGTGAGCGTGCCGTTGTAGCCGATCTTCTTGCCCCTGACGAAGTTCACGTCGAGGGCCTTCATGTAGTCGGGCACCTGGGCGGGCAGGGTGGGGATGACGCCTGTGGCGAGGTAGTCGGGTCCGAAGATCGCGGTGTACTCCGCGTCGCTGCCGGGGTCGGGCCCGGCGATCGAGGCGAGCGTCATCGCCGCGTCCGACACGCTGCGGACCATCGGCCCCGCCGTGTCCTGTGACGCGCTGATCGGCGCGATGCCGTACCCGGGGACGAGCCCGACGGTCGGCCGCAGCCCGACGAGGCTCTGCGCGTTCGACGGGCTGATGATCGAGCCCGACGTCTCGGTGCCGATCCCGAGCGTGGACAGCGCCGCCGCCATGGCCGTGCCGGTTCCGGACGACGAACCACTGGGGTTCTGGTCGGCATCGATGCCGTTGAGGACCTGCCCGGTGAGGTTGCTGAAACCTGACGGCTGGTTGCCGAAGCTGTTGGCGAACTCCGAGAGGCCCAGCTTGCCGAGGATGACGACCCCGCGCTCGCGCAGCTTCTTGGTGATGCCCGCGTCCGTCGCCGGGTACGACCTGCGCAGCGAATAGTTGCCGGCCGAGGTGTACATCCCGGTGACGTCGATGAGGTCTTTCAGCAGGATCGGCAGTCCGTGCGCGGGGCCGAGGACGTGCCCCGCCGCGCGCTGCCGGTCGGCCAGCGCCGCCTCCTTCAACGCGTTGGCGTTGAGCTGGGTGACGGCGTTCAGCGCGGGTCCGCGCTTGTTCAGCGCCTCGATCCGGTCGAGGTACGCCTGGGTCAGCTCCACCGAGGTGAGCTGCCCCTTGGCCATCATGGCCTCGGCCTGGGCGCCGGTGAGCGTCTCCAGGTCGAGGACGCGTGGACGGTGGGCGGTCCTGGCGGCGGCGGCCGTCGGGGCGAGGGCCGGGGCGAGCGTGAGGGGGAGGGAGAGGGCGAGGAGGGTTGCGAGGGTGAGGCGAGTTCTGGGCACCACATGCTCCTTGAGGAACCTGGTAATGCCCGCGACGCTATAGACGATCAGTTACGGTGAAATGTCCGGAATGTTCCCGACCGGAAACCGCGTGAATTGACGTCCGAATCGACGGGACACGGCCGGGCGGGTCAAGCCGGCCGTCCGTCCCGCGCCCGCTCGGCCAGGGGTCCCGACGGCCCCACCGTTCCTTCGGTTCCGGCGTCGGCGCCCTCCGAGAAAAGGGCGGTACAAAACCATCCTCGGCGCGGAGAAAAAACGTCCGTCGCGGCCGTGGGCGGCGAAAAGCGCGTCCGGGTCGTCGAAGGTACCGGGCGAGCGAGGGAAGGCGAGGGAGGCACGGTCTCGCCCCGGCGACGTTCGGCCACGACGCGAAACCGATTTCCGTCCTCGATTTCGCGGGCTTTCGTGGGGCGGAGTTAGTGGATAAGCGGGACCATGGCGGCCCAAGGCACCGTCCGTGGTGGAGGCGTGCAGGTCGGAGGGGTGGAACGGCCGATCGGGTCCGGGTTCTCCCGCGTGAACGCGACCCCGGTCGCGAGGTAGCGCAGCGTGACAGATTGCGTCGGATAGTGGCGGTACCGGCGATAGGAAACCGGAGTTACCAGATCAAGCTGCAATTACCTGATTGACCACTTGAAATGCGCGTCGTCAACCGTTTGTGAGAAATGTAACAAACGTTCAATATTAGATGTCGGCGATGTGATCATTGCCGGTGAATCGCCCCCGGAGGGCGTCTCCGTACCGATCGGAGTTCATCGGCATGCAGCTCAGGCGAAGTCTCTCGCTGGCCGCCGCGTGGTTACTCCTCGCAGCCGGTCTGGTCGCCTCACCCCCGGCGGCGTCGGCCGCCGCACCGCCGGACGGCGGTCGCTCCCACGTCGTGTCCGACACCTTCCCCGGCGCCAAGATCGGCGAGCGCGCCGGTCCGGCGCCGCTCGCGCCGAGCCTGGCCAAGGCCCCGGTCAGCCCCCAGCTGGTGGCCTGCGACGGCGACGGCACCAGCGGCAAGCGCGTCGAGGTCCTGTACGTGCGCGAGGCGTCCATGCCGGACCGCTACACGCAGTTCCTGCCCATGTTCCGGGCCTGGCTCGCCAACGCCGACGACCAGTTCAACGACGGCGCGGCCACGTCCAACCGCAGCCGGCACATCCGGTACGTCACGACGGCCGTGACGGGCGGCTGCGCCGCCGTCGTGCGCAACCTGGTGGTCCCCGCCGGCTCGCTGGCCGACTTCTACTCCAGCGTGAGCGCCGTGCAGGCCCTCGGCTACACCAGCGTCGACCGGCACTACCTCATGCTCACCGAGGCCACGGTCATCTGCGGCATGGGCGAGATCAAGGGCGACGACCTCACGACCGGGGCCGCCAACCAGAACAACGGGCTCGCCTACGCCCGGGTGGACGCCATCCCCGGCTGCTTCGGCGCCAACGCCATCGCCCACGAGCTCGGTCACACGTTCGGCGCCGTGCAGCTCAGCGCGCCCCACTCCGACGGCAGCTGGCACTGCCTCGACCAGTGGGACCTCATGTGTTACGGCGGCACGCCGTCGTGGAACTGCCTGCAGTGGAACGACTACCGGCTGCCCGACTGCAACCGGGACGACTACTTCAACGCCAACCCCACGGCGGGCAGCTACCTGGCCACGCACTGGAACGTCGCCAACAGCGCCTACTTCATCGCGGGCGCCACGGCCGACAGCGACCCGCACCCCAAGGTGGGCAACACCTACGTCATCACGAACGTGTCGACGGGAGGCGCGCTCGAACCCATCGGCGCGTCCACCGGGACGCTGACCGAGCTGAGCCAGCGCGCCCGCGTCGACACCCCGAGCCAGAAGTGGCTGATGGGCTACACGACCGGGTTGCAGTTCATCAACGTCGGAAGCCGCCTGTGCGCCGACAGCTCCTACAGCGGCACCACGCCCGGCACGACGCTCCTGCAGTACATCTGCGCCGGCCAGGACGGCATGCGCTTCGCGTACATGTCGACCGGCGGCAACACCTTCGCGATCTTCGACTGGCTGTCCGGGCTGGCGCTGACCGCCACGGGCACCTACCCCGCGCCCGTCACCCAGCAGACCTACACCGGCGCCACCAACCAGCAGTGGGTCTTCAACCAGGTCGCGGGCGTCGCGCCGGTCAACAACAGCGTCTACTACCTGCAGGGTCACGACAGCCGCGACAACGCCGAGCCCGCCGGCGGCTCGACCGCGTCCGGCGCGCTGATCACGCACAACGCGCCGTCCGGCGCCACCAGCCAGCGGTGGACGCTCCAGGCCACGGGGACGTACTGGAAGCTGGTGAACGTCAACAGCGCCAAGTGCCTCGACCTCGTCTCGGCGAGCACGACCAACGGCGTCCAGATCAGGCAGGCGACCTGCGGCACCGCGACCAGCCAGCAATGGACGCTCCAGCGCGTCGCGGACGGGACGTTCTACCTGGTCAACCGCTTCAGCGGCAAGGTGCTCCACTCGCCGGCGGGTGGCGGCACCACCCTGGACCAGCAGACGATCACCGGCAACACCGACGGCGGCCTCGGCGTCGTCGCGGGCAACGAGATCTGGTACCTGAACCCCGTGTGACCCCCGCGGGCCGCCCGGTCTCTGCGGGCGGCCCGTGCCCATCACAGCAGGCACGTCCGGAGCGGGCGTGCCTGCCGCTCTCGTCCGGGCCGGGGCTCAGGAGCGCGTCGGCGCGCCGGACTGAGGAGGACCTTCCGGCACGCCATCGGGGGAGATGGCGCCCTCTCCGGGCGTGCTCGACAGATACACGTGCTGGTGGCCGTTGCCCGCGTCGATGTTGAGCTGGTCGAGCTGGGTCGCCGCGACGGACCACATGGCGATGCCGGCGGAGCGCTGGCGCGTGGCGAGGTCGATGATCGGCTGCCGCGCGTCGGCGGGCAGCTTCTCGGCGGCGGCGTAGGTGTCGACGGCGGCGGCCAGGGTGTTCACCGCGCTGCGAAAGCCGCCGCGCGCCACGTTGGTGGCGGTCGTCCCCGAGGGGGTGTCCGCGTGCCTCGCGACGGCCTGCTGCAGGACCCGCTGCCATTCCGCCAGGTCCCCGAGCGGCGCCGGCCCGGCCGGTCGCGGGTTCGCCGCCGGGTCCTTGGGGAACGCCGCGACGACTCCGGACAGGACGGGGTTCAGCTCCTCGGCGGTCTTGCGCGCGGAGGCGGTCAGCTCGCCGATCTGCTGGACGTCCCGCTTCGCGTCGGCCTCCTGCATGTCGGCGATGGCGACCTGGCCGGCGTCCGGGCGTCCGATCAGGTATCCGATCGGCCCCGCGATCAGGGCGGCGACCAGCGCGGTGATCAGCAAGGCGACGGGGCGGGGCGCCGGGCTCGCGGCGCCGGCTCGCTGGGAGGCCAATGGCGGTGTGACCGTCTTTCGGGCCAACGAAACTCCTCTTAACTCGGCCCCCCGTACGGCTGTGAGGTCGAAGATATCACCCTGTCCGCTTGGCCACATTTGTCCGGGCGCGGTGGATTGATCTCCCTGCGGGGACGCGGCCGGGCCTCATGTGAGCTGCGAGGTTTCTGAGGTCCGGCAGCAGGGCGAACGGGGCTTCGTGGCGTTCCTGGACGGCGGGAGCCGGCGAGGCGCTCCTCCTCGGTGAGCGGGCAGGAGGCCGGCAGCCCATGGAGGTGCTCGCGCGGCTCGACCCGAAGGTCAACATAAGTGCCTTTATGCCATGGGTCGACCTGCGGCGATGGCGACTGCTACGGTTGCAACTGATTGTCATTATCATTCTGGAAAGGCCTGGTGTGCGTACCCTCCGCCGCGTGCCGCTCGCAAGTTTGATGGCCGGGCTGGCCATCCTCGTCATGTCCTCCTGCGGGTCCTCCGAAGGGGGATCCTCCGCGGCCTCGCCGGCCGCCTCCGCCCCCGCGTCCTCGCCGGAACGCGTATCGGTGGTCGCGTCCACCAACGTGTACGGCGACATCGTCCAGCAGATCGGCGGTGACAGGGTCGACGTGGTGTCGATCATCAGTGATCCCTCGCAGGACCCGCACTCCTTCGAGGCCAACGCGCAGACCCAGCTCCGCCTGTCCACCGCCAAGATCGTCGTCGAGAACGGCGGCGGATACGACGACTTCGTCGACACCATGCTCAAGGCCGCGGCCAACCCCGGCGTTCAGGTGCTCAACGCCGTCACCGTCTCCGGGAAGACCGCGAAGGCCGGCGAGACGCTCAACGAGCACATCTGGTACGACTTCCCGAGCGTCGGCAAGCTCGCCGACGAGCTGGCGGCCGCGCTCGGCAAGGCCGACTCCGCCGGCGCCGCCCAGTTCACCGCCAACGCGTCGGCTTTCAAGGCCAAGCTCCAGGCACTGGAGACGGCGGAGGCCGAGGTGGCGGCGACGGCCAAGGGGCAGGGTGTCGCGATCACCGAGCCCGTCCCGCTGTACCTGCTCGCCGCGTGCGGGCTGGTCGACCGTACGCCCGCGGAGTTCAGCGAGGCCGTCGAAGAAGGCGGCGAGATCCCCCCGCGCGCGCTGCGGGAGACGCTGGCCCTGCTCACCGGCAAGCAGGTCGCGGCCCTGGTCTACAACGAGCAGACCGCCGGGCCGGAGACCGAGCAGGTGAGGCAGGCCGCGCAGAAGGGCGGCGTGGCCATCGTGCCGGTCACCGAGACCCTGCCCTCGGGCAAGGACTACATCGGCTGGATGACCGACAACGTCGCCGCGGTCCGCAACGCCGTGTCCCGATAAGTCAGGTCGAGATGATCAGTCTGAAGGAAGCCGCGCTGTCCTACGGAGAGCGCGTGCTGTGGAGGGACCTCACCCTCGACGTCGAGCCGGGGGAGTTCCTGGTCGTCCTCGGCCCCAACGGCTCGGGGAAGACGAGCCTGCTGCGGGCACTGCTCGGTGAGGTCCCTTTGTCGGCGGGCACGATGACGATCGGAGGGCGGCCACCGCGGCGCGGCAGCCCGCTGATCGGGTACGTCCCCCAGCAGAAGGCGATGTCCCCGGCCATGCCGCTCCGCTCGCGCGACCTGGTGCGGCTCGGCATCGACGGCCACCGCTGGGGCATGGGAAGGGCCGGCCGGGCGGTCCGCGCGCGCGTCGACGAGCTGCTCGCCGAAGTCGGGGCCGAGTCGTACGCCGACGTCCCGATCGGCACGCTGTCGGGCGGCGAACAGCAGCGCCTCCGGATCGCCCAGGCGCTGGCCACCGACCCGCGCATCCTGTTGTGCGACGAACCCCTGCTGTCGCTCGACCCGCACCACCAGCAGGCGGTCGCCGAGCTGATCGACCGGCGCCGGCGCCGGCACGACACCGCGGTGGTGTTCGTCACCCACGAGATCAACCCCGTCCTGCCGATGGTGGACCGGGTGCTCTACTTCGTCGACGGCCGGTTCCGCGCCGGAACGGTGCGCGAGGTCATGACCTCCCACACCCTGTCGGACCTGTACGGAACCCCCGTCGAGGTGATCAGGGCCGGCGGCCGGATCCTGATGGCCGGCGCGCTGGACGCCGCGGGTCACCACCACCCCGGCGGCGAGGAGCACGGCCCGTGAACGACGTGTGGCACCAGATCTTCAACTTCACCGACTACGGCGCGCTGCTGGCCCTGGTGAGGAACTCGCTGATCGCCGGGGCCATCCTCGGGATCGTCGGCGGGCTGGTCGGCGTCTTCGTGATGATGCGCGACCTGCCGTTCGCCGTGCACGGCATCAGCGAGCTCTCCTTCGCCGGCGCCTCCGCCGCGCTGCTGATCGGCGCCAACGTGGTCGCCGGGTCGCTGGTCGGATCCGTGGTCGCGGCCTCGATCATCGGCGCGCTCGGCATGCGCGCGCGGGACCGCAACTCCATCATCGGGGTGCTGATGCCGTTCGGGCTCGGGCTCGGCGTGCTCTTCCTGGCCCTGTACAAGGGCCGGGCGGCCAACAAGTTCGGCCTGCTCACCGGCCAGATCATCGCCGTGGACACCCCTCAGCTGTCGTGGCTGGCCGCGACCTCGGCCGTCGTGCTCGTCGCGCTCGCCGTCCTGTGGCGGCCGCTGACGTTCGCCAGCGTCGATCCGGAGGTCGCCGCCGCGCGGGGCGTGCCGGTCCGCGCGCTCGCGCCGATCTTCACCATCGTGCTGGGCCTGGCGGTCGCGATCTCCATCCAGATCGTGGGCGCGCTGCTCGTGCTCGCGCTGCTGTGCACGCCCGCCGCCGCCGCTATGCGCGTCACCGCCTCGCCGGTGAGGGTCCCCCTGCTCAGCGTGCTCTTCGCCACCGTCTCCATGCTCGGCGGCACCCTGCTGGCGCTCGGCAGCAGCGTCCCCATCAGCCCGTACGTCACCACCATCTCGTTCCTGATCTACCTCGTCTGCCGGGGCATCGGCGCGGCCCGGAGCCGGGGCGCCTGGACCCGGCGCGGAGCGGGCGCTACTCGTACGGCTGGGCCGGTTCTGTGATGTTCTCGACGCTCTCGGCCGTCAGCTCGGGGATCACCATCCCGGTGGGCAGCTTGGCCGAGGCGGACGGGACGAAGGAGCCCGTGACCCGGATCCAGTGGTTGGCCGGCGGGGACTCCGCGCCCCGCACGCGCACGGTGAGCGCGACCGCGTCGGCGGCGCAGCACGCCATCTGCATCCGGCCGACGTACCAGGCTCCGTCGTCCCCCGTGGTCACGAACCCGGTGAGACGGATCGTGCGGCCGCGCATCGTCTCCGGGGCGGCCGCCGCCCTGCCGGCGAACTCGGCCATCGTCAGGTCGGCGATCCGGTCGGCGGGCAGGGGAAAGAACGCCTCCGCCGGCATGGGCGGCGTCACCGGGCGTCCCGCCGTCCGCACGGCCGCGTACGAGCCGAGCGCGGGCGGGGCGATCACGAAGATGGCGAGGACGGGCAGGCAGAGGAGCCAGGCCACGCTCGGGCCGCGGCCGTGGTCGTGACCCGCGTCGTGATCGGCGTCGTGATCGGCGTGGTCGTGATCGGCGTGGCCGGAGGGCGCCGGGTTCGGCTCGGACGCCTTCTCGGGTGCGCCTTCTGCGGCGCTCGCGGCCACCGGTGACCAGAAATAGCCGAGCAGCCGGACCGCCCCCAGGACCAGCATGCTGATGCCCGCGGCGATGAGGAAGGGCCGGAAGCCCGGCTTGACGTAGTTCACGTACGTGGACGAGAACAGCGAGATCTTCAGCGTCGCGCCGCCGAGGAGCGTGACGATCAGGCCCTGGGACATCCGGTTCACAGCAGCACCCATCCGATGACGGCGCTCACCAGAACACCGAGGACGAAGGTCAGCGGGACGAAACGCGTCACGAACCGGCGGCCGAAGGTCCCCGCCTGCAGGGCGATCAGCTTCAGGTCCACCATCGGGCCCACGACCAGGAAGGCCAGCTTCGCGGTCATGGGGAACGGCGTCAGGCTGGCGGCGACGAACGCGTCGGCCTCCGAGCAGAGCGACAGGATCACGGCGAGCACCGCCAGCGTGAGCACCGACAGCCACGGCACTCCGGCCAGGCCGGTGACCCACGACTGGGGGACTACGACGTTGAGCGTGGCCGCCGCCAGGCCGCCCACGACCAGGAACCCTCCGGCGTGCAGCAGGTCGTGCAGCATCGCCTCCGCGAACGCCGTCCATCCCCGGGCGTCGGCGGGGCGCACGGGGATGCGCAGCCATTCCGAGCGTCCGAACCGGGCCCATGCCCAGCCGGCCAGGACGGCGACCAGCAGCGAGGCGGCGAACCGGGCCACGACCATGAGAGGCGTGCCGGGGAAGGCCACCGCCGTCGCCACCAGCACCACCGGGTTGATCGCCGGGGAGGCCAGGAGGAACGCCAGCGCCGCCGCCGGAGTGACCCCGCGGGCCATGAGCCCGCCGGCCACCGGCACCGACGCGCACTCGCACCCCGGCAGCACGGCGCCCGCGAGCCCGGCGACCGGGACCGCGGCGGCCGGGTGCCGGGGCAACGCCCGGGCCCAGAACGTCGCCGGGACGAACGCCGTGATCGCCGCGGACAGCGCCACACCGAACACCAGGAACGGCAGGGCCTGCACACAGATCGCGACGAAGATCGTCGCCCAGGTCTGCAGCGCGGGCGACTGCACGTACGGCGTGAGCCAGAGCGGGCCGGCGATCAGCAGGCCGATGACCAGCACGTACGCCCATGGGAAACGTTCCGTCCGCGGCGGGCTCGCCGGAGGCGTGGGGGAAGGATCGCGCGTGTCCGCGGGGGAGACCACCGCCCCGTCACTCATTGGACAAGCGTGGCAGAGATCTCATGCCGGTACCTCCGGAAATGCCGACGAATCGCCGGAACCGTATGGGCGTCAGATGAACGGAGGATGGACGGCGCGTGACCTGAAGGCGCTCAGTGGCGGGCCTCGTTCACCATGCGCAGGACCGGGGGGCCGGTGAGCGCGTCGGTGTCCAGGTCGTGGGCGGTGGTGATGTGGAAGGTGGCGGTCTCGCCGGGGAGCAGGGTGAGCAGCATGTCGTCCACGGACGCGCCGGCGTGCAGGCGGTCGGGGAAGAGCGCGAGGTCGCGGAGCAGGGTGTGGGCGCGGACGGTGAGGGTGTAGCCGTCGCCGGTGCGTTCGGCGGTGGCGTCGTAGCGGGCCTCGGGGAAGCGGACGTGGGTGTCTTCGGTGTAGAAGGCGATGGTGCGGTGGTCGTCCAGGCGTGCGGTCAGCAGTTCGGCGGCGGGGTCGGTGGGTGTGCTCACGGTGGGCGGCAGGTGGACGCGTGTGGTGGCGCGGGCGGGGGTCGTGGTGGTGACGGTCTCCTTGGCGAGCGGTTCGCCCGTCAGGCTGCGGCGGACGATTTCGAGTTCGCCGTGCCAGGGCCGGTCGGTGTCGTTGACGACGGTGACGGTTTCGCCGGTGAGGACGAGGAGCCGGTCGGCGTAGAGGCGTCGCAGGGCGTGCCAGAGGGGTTTGCGGTGGCCGTCGCCGTCGACTGCGGCCCAGGAGGTGACGGGCCAGCAGTCGTTGAGCTGCCACAGGATGGTGCCCATGCAGTGGGGCATCTGGGCGCGGAAGTGCTCGATGCCGCAGGTGATGGCGCGGGCCTGGTTGAGCTGGGTGAGGTAGTGCCAGTCGTCGAAGGTGGACGGCGTGGGCAGGTGGCCGTTCAGGCCGCGCAGGAGTTTGCCGTTGCCGTCGAGGGCCTTTTGGTGGTGCAGCACCAGCGGCGCGTCGGAGGCCAGTTCGCCGCTGATCGCCCGGCGCATGGTGGCGTAGGCGGGCGGTCCCTGGAAGCCGAACTCGGCGACGAACCGGGGCCGGTAGGTGGTGTAGTGGCGGTAGTCCTCGCGGTTCCAGACGTCCCAGATGTGCACGGTTCCGCGCGCGGGGTCGTTGGGCGGGAGGCCGGGGGCGCCCGAGTAGGGGCTGCCGGGCCAGTAGGGGCGGGTCGGGTCGAGTTCGGCGACGATGGCGGGGAGCAGGTCGTAGTAGAAGCCGGCGCCCCACGTGCGGTCGCCGAGCGTCTCCCGCCATCCCCAGTCGGCGTGGCCTTCGATGTTCTCGTTGTTGCCGCACCACAGGACCAGGCTGGGGTGGGGAGTGAGGCGGGTGACGTTCTGGCGGGCCTCGGCCTCGACCTCGCCGTGGAAGGGTTCTTCTTCGGGGTAGGCGGCGCAGGCGAAGGGGAAGTCCTGCCACACCAGCAGCCCGAGGGTGTCGGCGAGGTCGTAGAAGTCCTCGCTTTCGTACAGGCCGCCGCCCCACACCCGTAGCAGGTTGACGTTCGCGTCGACGGCCTGGGCGAGGCGTTCGGCGAGGAGTTCCCGGGTGATCCGGGTGGGGAAGCAGTCGGCGGGGATCCAGTTGACCCCGCGGGCGAACACCGGCCTGCCGTTGATCACCAGACGGAACGCCTCGGTGTCCAGCTCGACGGACCGGAAGCCGATCATGCGGCTCCATTCCTGGTCGCCGAGCGTGACGGTCAGCCGGTGGCGGGCCTGGTCGCCGTATCCGCGGGGCCACCACAGCGCGGGCTCGGGCACGGTGACCACCAGCACGGCCCGGTCCTGCCCGGCCGGGACCTCGGCGCGCGCGACCTGGCCGGCGACCTCGGCGGTGACGGTGACCGGACCCCGCGCCTCCGGGGTGATCCTCACGTGCACCTCCACCCGCCCCTCCGCGGGCCGGCCGTCCTCGGCGTGCGCGGTGACCAGGGGACGGACCTCGGCCAGCCGGGCGCCGCTCCAGCTCTCCAGGGCGATGGGACGCCAGATGCCGGCGGTGACCAGGGTCGGCCCCCAGTCCCAGCCGAAGTTGCAGGCCATCTTCCTGATGAACTGGTACGGCTCCTCGTACGCGCCCGGCCGGTCGCCCACGGCGGCACGCCGCGCCTCGGCATAGTCGTAGGCCGAATCGAAGACCACCGTCAGGGTGTTGTCCCCCTCGGCCAGCAGATGACGAACCGGGAAACGATGGGAGCGGTGCTGGTTGGCCGTCCTGGCGACCTGGGCACCGTTCAGGATCACCGTCGCCACCGTGTCCAGCCCTTCACAGACCAGATCGGTGTGCTCATGGCCGTCCGGCGCCCAGGCGAACGTGGTCTCGTACGCCCACCGCGTCCGCCCGATCCACCCCAGCCGGTTCTCGTTGTCATCCAGATACGGGTCCTCGATCAACCCCGCGGCCAGCAGATCCGTGTGGACGCATCCCGGCACCTGCGCGGGCACACCGGCGATCGACACCTCGTCCGACAGGGCCGTGAGCGTCCATCCTGCGTGCAGTGTCCGGCTGGTGGTCACGAAGTCTCCTCATCGGTGGGATTTCCGCGCGTGCCCGGCACTCCACGACAGGCCCCGGGCGGCATCGGCGACGTCGGCGTGGCCGGTGAACTCAGCCGAGCTTAACCGGATAAGTAGCGAATGTCATGAGGGGGCGGCGGCGGTGCTCTCCCGCGGCAGCAGGAAGGGCGTGGCGTCCTGGAACGACCGGGCGGGCGCGCCGTCCAGGTGCGCCAGCAGGGTGCGCGCGGTGTTGACGCCGTACAGCGGGATGTCGCGCGAGAGCGCGGTCAGCGAGGGGAAGACCATCTCGCACAGCTGGGAGTCGTCTCCCGCCACGATGGACAGCTCGGCGGGCACGCTCACGCCGAGCTTGCGCGCCACGCTCAGCCCCGCGGTCGCCATCACGTCGTTGTCGAAGGTGATCGCGGTCGGGCGCGGGCCGGCGGACAGCAGCTCCTGGGTCGCCTTGGCCCCGGCCGCCCAGGTGTAGTCGGTGTCGACGACGGCGGCGGGCCGCAGGTCGTGCCGTGCGAGCGCGGTGTGGAAGGCGGCGGTGCGCACCTGGGTGTGCTCAAGCGCGGGCAGCCCGGCGACCCGGGCGATGCGCCGATGTCCCAGGCCGACGAGGTGGTCGACGGTCTCGGTCACCGCCGCGGCGTCGTCGCTCCAGACCGCCGGCAGGTCGATGCCCGGATGGGGACGGCCGACGAGGACGGCGGGGATGTTCATCGCCCGCAACTTGGGCAGCCGCGCGTCCCCGGTCCACAGGTCGGTGACGATCACGCCGTCGATGCGCCGCTCGGCCCACCAGCCGCTGATGGCCTCGATCGCCCGCTGGTGGTCGGGCACGACCTGGAGGAGCAACGCCGTGCGGGAGATCGACAGCTCGCTTTCCAGGCCGGCGATGAACTTCATGAAGAACGGCTCGACGCCCAGCGTGTCGGCGCTGCGGGCGATGACGAGCCCGACCGTGTGCGCCCGCGACTCCGAGAGGCCGCGCGCCGCCGCGCTCGGGCGCCACCCCATCTCGTCGGCGATGGCCAGGATGCGCCGGCGGGTCTCGCTCGACACTCCCGGGCGGTCGTTCAGTGCGAACGACACCGCGCCGATCGAGACCCCTGCACGCTTGGCGATATCACTGATCGTCACTCGCTTCACGCTTCAGATTTCCTTAGGCCGGCGATAGCGGCCGCCGGAACTCTGACCGTCACGGGGGCCTGCCATCTGCGTGGTGCTGATATTACCCAACACGGCGGTGCGCGGGTTCGTCCGCCCTCTTTCTCTTCCTGCGGCCGGGCACGTCATTTCACGGCACCCGCGGTGAATCCGTTGTAGATGAAACGCTGCAAAGCCAGGAAAATGACGAGCGTCGGCAATATGACGAGCACGGCTCCGGCGGAGATGATCTCCCAGTGGGCGCCGAAGGGTCCCTTGAAGCGGAACAGCGACGTGGAGATGACGCCCAGCTCCTCGGACGGCATGTAGAGGAACGGAATGTAGAACTCGTTGTACACGGTGATCCCTTTGATGATGACCACGGTGGCGATGGCGGGTTTGAGCAGGGGCAGGATCACCGAGCGGTAGATCTTGAGGGACGAGGCGCCGTCGAGGCGGGCGGCCTCGTCCAGGGACACGGGAATGTTGCGGATGAACTGGAGGAATATGTATATGGAGACGATGTCGGTGCCCATGTAGAGCAGAATGGGGCCCCAGCGGGTGTCGAAAAGGCCGAACGCGTCGATCACCTTGAACGTGGCGACCTGGGTGGTGACGCCCGGCACCAGGGTGGCCATCAGGAACAGGGCGATCACCAGCCGTTTCATCCGGAAGTGGAAGCGGTCGATCGCGTAGGCGGCCATCGTGCCGATGACGATGGTGCCGGTGACGGAGAAGACCAGGATGAACGCCGTGTTGCCGAACGCGACCAGCATGTTCCCGTTCTCGAACGCGGTGAGGTAGTTCGAGAGGTTGAGCCAGTCGCCGGGAAGCGAGAAGACGCCGCCCCTGGCCAGCTCCCGCGGGGTCTTCAGCGAGGTGAGGAAGACGGTCAGCAACGGCCCCACCACCACCCCCGCGGCGGCGACCAGGGAAATATAGGTCAGGATCCGCGAGATCCGGCGCGCCGACGCGGCGGTGCGCCACAGGGGCGCGAGCCTTCCCGCCGGACCCGTGGGAATCGTTCGCGTCGTCATCGCGTCTCGGGCCTTTCCTCGGGGATGAGACGGCGCTGGACCCAGGTGATCAGCAGGATCGCCACCAGCAGCACCACCGCCGACGCCGACGCCAGACCCATCTTGTTGAACTGGAACGCCAGCTTGATCGTCTGGATCACGAACGTCCTACTCTCCCCCGACCCGCCCGTCATGACGTAGGGGATCTCGAAGACCGACAGCGCCCCGGACACCCCGAGGATCACGCTGAGGCTGATGATCGGCCGGATGCTCGGCACGATGATGTGCCGGAACACCTGCGTCCGGCTCGCGCCGTCCAGCTCCGCGGCCTCGTGGATCTCCGCCGGCACCGACTGGATCGCCCCCAGGAAGAGCACGAAGTTCAGCCCGAGAAAGCGCCAGATCGACACCCCCGCCAGTGAGACGTTGACCAGGTCGGGGTCGCCGAGCCAGAAGATCTTGGCGTCCACGCCGAACAGGCGCAGCAGCCCGTCCAGCGTGCCGCCGGGCTGGAACACGTAGAGGAAGACGAACGCCACCGCGACGCCGTTGAGCAGGTAGGGGAAGAACAGGACGCCCTTGAACAGGTTGCGCAGCCGCAGCCTGAAGCTCAGCACCGTGGCGAAATACAGCGCCAGCGCGATCTGCGCGAAGGACGCGACGAGGTAGAAGAGGCTGACGGAGAAGACCTGGAACAGTTCCGGGCGGGTGAACAACTGCGCGTAGTTGCCCAGGCCGACGAAATCCTTGTCCGGGCTCACGCCGTCCCAGTCGGTGAAGCTGTAGGAGATCATGTTCGCGACCGGCACGTAGGTGAAGGTCACCAGCATGATCAACGGGACGGCGAGGAACAGCCACGGGGTGATCCACCGCCGGCCGGGGCGCGTGGGCGCGGCGGGCACGGACCGCGGGGGCGAGGCGCTCGGTGAGCTCAGGCGGGTGAGGGCCATCGCCGCCGCTATCCGCCCATCTTCACGGCGTCGGCCCACCTGGTCGTCAGCTCGGCGAAGACCGACTTCGCGTCGCCGGGCGCGGCGCCGCGGGCGACGTCTATCAGGCGCTGGCGGTAGTCGGGCTTGTTGAGGCCGACCTCCGAGGCGTTGTCGATGGCGTTGACCTGTCCGGCCTTGACCTGGGACAGCTCCACGAGCTGGACGCCCGCGTCGCCGAACGGCTTGAGGGCGGTCGGCAGCGGTGCTCCACGGACGCTGGAGATCGCCTGGTTGGCGTCGGCGAACCCGGACTCGTCCAGCATCCACCTCAGCCAGGCGTGCGCGGCGGCCTTGTTCTTGGAATGCACGTTCACGCTGTACAGGTAGTCCGGGGTGACCATCGAGCAGAACTTGCCGTTCACCTGCGCGGGGAAGGGCATGTACCCGATCACCGACGGGTCCTTGCCCGCCTTCTCGGCCGCGTCCCGCATCTGGACGATCGCCCAGGACCCCAGCCACATGCCGGCGATCTTCCCGGTGGCCAGTTGTCCTTTGGAGTCCTCCCAGTTGGTGGTGGTGGGGTCCTCCTCCGACAGCTTCTTGTTCACGATGTCGAACAGCAGGGAGTCGCCGACGTTGAGATCGCCGCCGGTGGCCCAGGGGTCGGTGGAGGTGGCCAGGGCGTCGCCGGCCTTGGCGTCGCAGGAGGGCGAGCCGAGCACGCTGGTCCAGGCGGTCAGCGGCCAGCCGTCCTTGTAGTTGGTGTAGTACGGGATCGCGTCGGTCCTGTCCTTGATGGCCTGTAGGTCGGCCAGGAACTCCGCGGGGGTCTTGGGCCAGTCGGTGATGCCGGCCTTGGCCCAGACGTCCTTGTTGTAGACCCAGCCCGTTGGCGGAGTTGAACCCCGGAATGCCGTAGACGGCGCCGCCGACCTCGCCCTTCTGGGTGTACATGTACTTCCTGCCGATCTCGGTGGCCGGGCCGAGGGCGTCGAAGAACTTGGGATAGTCGTCCCTGGCGATCGTGTTGGGGATCAGCAGCACGTCACCGTAGTTGTCGGTGTTCATGCGGATCTTGACCTCGCCCTCGTAGTCGGTGATCCCCTCGAACTTCACCGTCACCTTCGGGTAGGTCCTGCCGAACTCGGCGGCGTACTTCTTCAGCGTCCCGTCGGTCACCAGGTCGGTCCTGTTGGTCAGCACCGTGATCTCACCGGTGAGGGTGGCGGGGTCCGCCGGCGCCGTGGGGGCCGGGGCGCCGGCGTCCGGAGTGGTCTGGCCGGCGCCGCACGCGGTGGCCAGCGGGAGCGTCGCGGCCAGAACGATTCCGGCCAGGGTCCTGTCGAGGCTGCGTAATTCCATGTCGTCCGTCCATAGGGATTTCCCGGCACGCGGAAGTGCCTTGAGGCGGTGGTATATAAAGCGCTTTATCCCAAGTGAGCGAAATGGTGCGCGCAGCGGGCGGCACGTGTAAAGCGGTCGGCGGCCCTTGATGTGGAACCGTTACAACCAGGTTTCCTGACTAGGGGCGGGAGCCCTGCGGCGGCGGGGCGGTGCTGCCCCGCGGGCTGAGGTGGGCGGGCTCGTCATGGACGTCCTCGACGGGCGAGCCCTCCATGGCGCTCAGCAGCATTCTGGCCGCCTGGACGCCGTGCGCGCTGATGTCGCGGCTCAGGGCGGTCAGTGGCGGGCCGACCAGCCGGCAGAGCGGCGAATCGTCCCAGGCCACGATGGAGAGGTCGGCCGGGACGCGAAGCCCGAGCTCATGGGCGACGCCGAGGCCCGCGATCGCCATGATGTCGTTGTCGTAGACGAGCGCGGTGGGCCTGGCCTGCCTGCACAGCAGAGCCCGGGTGACCTGGGCGCCGTTCTCGCCGGTGTAGTCGGTCGAGACGGTCGTCGCCTCCGTGATGCCCAGCCGTTCGCAGGCCTCCCCGAAGGCCCGCGTCCGGATCGCGGTGTGGGCGAGCCGCGGGATGCCGCCGACGCGGGCGATCCTGCGATGACCGAGCGCGACCAGGTACTCCACGGCCTCCGTCATCGAGATCTGGTCGTCGGACCAGATGCTGGCCAGGCCCCCCGCCGAGCTCGGCGGGCCGATCACGACCGCCGGCAGGCCCAGCTCGCGAAGGATCGTGACGCGCTGGTCGTGGACGCGCAGGTCGCAGACCAGCACCCCGTCCACCCGGCTCTCGCTCCACCAGCGCCGGTACAAGCCGATCTCTCCGGTCTCGTCCGGAACCGTCTGCAGCAGCAGGGCGTACGAGCGCGTGGACAGCTCGGCTTCGAGGCCGCTGATCAGCTCCATGAAGAACGGCTCGACGCCGAGCGTGGCGGGCGGGCGCGGCAGGGCCAGGCCGACGACCTTGGCCTGGGCGCCCGCCAGAGCCCGTGCGGCGCTGTTGGCGCGGAACCCGAGCTGGTCGGCGATGGCCAGGATGCGCCGCCGTGTCTCGTCGGAGACCCCCGCCCGGCCGTTGAGGGCGTAGGAGACGGCGCCCTTCGACACTCCCGCCTCCCTGGCGATGTCCGCCATGGTCGGTCGCTTCACTGCGGGACCTCCGGCGACTGAACTTCCTCGGTTCAGCAATCGTAAGCTGGGCGGAGACTCGTGTCCCGTACACGCCTACGGCCGGCTCGACTTAAGCGGTTTTTCCCCAGCTTCTGCGCGCGGGGCGGTGCCGGGCGGGTACGACATGCGGACCGGCGGCCGTGACCTGCCCTGATAGCATCGAAACAACGACATTTCGCCGGTGAGATGACCGGGCGACGGCACGAGGGGCCGGCCGCCGTCCACTGGCAGAAACGGTTCATCCAACGCCGGCGGTCCGCTGAGCGGAGGAAGATCATGACCGCCACGCCGTCCGTCACGCGCACGTCGATCTCCAGCGTCAACCCGTACACCAACGAGGTGATACGCGAGTTCCCCGCCATGACCGAGGAGGAGCTCGACCGGGCCGTCGAAACGGCGCACGACGCCTTCCAGAGCTGGAGGTGGCTCGCCGCCGCCGAGCGCGCGGCGGTCGTCCGCATGGCCGGCGAGCTGCTGGTGGAGCGCAAGGACGAGTTCGCCCGCACCATCACCCTGGAGATGGGCAAGCGCATCGGCGAGAGCTACGACGAGGTCGATCTCGTGGCCGACATCCTGCGGTACTACGGGCAGCACGGGCCGGGCATGCTCACCGACCGGACGGTGCCCGTCGACGAGGGATCCGCAGTGGTGGCCAACCGGCCGCTCGGGCCGCTCCTCGGCATCATGCCGTGGAACTACCCGCTCTACCAGGTCGCCCGCTTCGCCGCGCCGAACCTCGTGGCCGGGAACACGATCCTGCTCAAGCACGCCAGCAACTGCCCGCAGTCGGCCATCCTGCTCGAACGGCTGTTCCGCGACGCCGGCGCCCCGGAGGGCGTCTACACCAACCTGCTCGTCCCGGCGGCGGGGATCGGCCGCGTCATCGACAACCGGCTGATCCAGGGCGTCTCCCTGACCGGGAGCGATCGCGCGGGCGAGAGGACGGCCGAGCGCGCCGGACGCAACATCGAGAAGACGGTGCTCGAACTCGGGGGCAGCGACCCGTTCATCGTGCTCGACGGCAAGGACTTCGACCGCACCGTGGAGGCGGCGGTCGTCGGGCGCATGTCCAACATGGGGCAGAGCTGCGTGAGCGCCAAGCGCATGATCATTGTGGGTGACCTGTTCGTCGAGTTCGTGGAACGGCTGCGCGACCGGTTCGCGGAGTTCGCCCCGGGGGACCCCCTCGACCCGGCGACGACGCTCGCGCCCCTCTCCTCGGAGAAGGCCGCCGAGAACCTCGCGGCGCAGGTGCGCGACACCGTGAGCCAGGGCGCGACGCTCGTCATCGGCGGCGGGCGCCCCGACCGGCCCGGCGCGTTCATGGACGCCACGATCCTCGTCGACGTGCGGCCCGGCATGCGGGCGTACGACGAGGAGCTGTTCGGGCCGGTGGCCGTGGTGTACCAGGTCGCCGACGAGGACGAGGCCGTCGCGCTGGCCAACGACAACCCGTACGGCCTGGGTGGCGCGGTCTTCTGCCGTGACCTGGACCGGGCGCGCCGGGTCGCCGAGCGGCTGGACACCGGCATGGTGTGGATCAACCATCCGACCTCCTCGCGTCCCGAACTGCCCTTTGGTGGCATCAAGTGCTCCGGGTACGGCAGGGAACTGTCCGATCTGGGGATCCAGGAGTTCCTCAACAAGAAGCTGATCCGCAGCTTCGAGACCACATCGGCGATCGGCTTCTCCCACGGCTGACGGGCACCGGTCGCGTCTCCTCACCATCGCCGGTGACCGGCGTGTGTGACAACGTTGACATGCGGCCGTAATTCATCTTTCGTTACGCGTGTCGCATCGCTCGTCGGACTGGTTCACCCCCCAGTCTGGTCCGATCTTGGAGCCGCATTGAAGACACGATGGCGCCTTCCCCTCACGATCCCCGCGTTGCTCCTCGCCGCTCTGGTGCCGACGGCGCTCGCCGTCGTCCCCGCCGCTCCGGCCGAGGCCGCGACGATCTGCAACCGCTACTGCGACGGGCGCGACCCCGCGCTCTCCCCGTCCGACCGGCAACCCGTGTCCGGCACCCTGTACGGGCGGCGCTTCGTCGTCCACGTCAACGACACCGACGCCATGGCCTGGGCGTCCGTCGAGACCGGCAACCCCGGAGACGAGGTGTGGCTGGACCGCTCGTTCGACGGCGGCCGCACCTGGGTCGACAGCCGCCTCGGCGCCACCGCGATCCCGGCCGGGTCGCGGGGCTGGCGCACCGCCATGTTCAACGTCGACGACTGGGCGAACCAGGGCGTCGGCGCCCTGCGGGCCTGCGGGAAGGCGGGCGACCGGCCCGAGATCACCTGCACGCCCTGGACCCGCAGCACCTGGAACGCGTGGGACCGGCGCACGGCGGCGGCGACCGCGCTGATGATGCGCTACGACCGCGGCACCGGCCTGTTCGACGGAAACGGGTGGTGGACGGGCGCGAACGCGCTCACGGCCCTGATCGAGAACATGCGGCGCAGCGGCATGGGCAGCTACTCGTACGCCATCGCCAACACCTACGACAAGAACGTCAACTCACGGCAGGGGCAGTTCCGCAACGAGTACCTCGACGACACCGGCTGGTGGGGCCTGGCCTGGGTGGCCGCCTACGACATGACCGGCGACGGCCGGTACCTGAACACCGCCCGCGCCGACGCCGACCACATGTACAACTACTGGGACACCCGCTGCGGCGGCGGCGTGTGGTGGAAGACCGACCGGGCGAACAAGAACGCCATCGAGAACAGCCTCTACATCCAGCTCAACGCCGCGTTGTCCCAGCGCATCCCGGGCGACACCGTCTACCGCGGCCGCGCGCAGGCCGCCTGGACGTGGTTCCAGAGCACCGGCATGCTGAACGGCTCCAACCTGGTCAACGACGGCATCGATCTGAGCACCTGCAGGAACAACGGCGACACCACCTGGACCTACAACCAGGGCGTGCTGATCAACGCGCTGGTGCAGCTCAACAAGGTCACCGGCGACGCGAACGCGCTCGCCACGGCGCGCCGCATCGGCGACGCGCTCACCACCAGCACCTATCTCAGCCCCGGCGGCATCCTGCGCGAACCCAACGAGAGCAACACCTGTAGCGGTGACGGAGCGTCGTTCAAGGGCGCGGCGATCCGCGGCCTCGGCGCGCTGAACACCGCCACCGGCGGCGCGTACAACACCTACCTGCGGCGCAACGCCGACACCGCCTACGCCGCCGATCGCGACACCCTCGACGCCTACGGCAGCCACTGGGCCGGGCCGTTCGTCCCCACCAACCACAGCTGCCAGCACAGCGCGCTCGACCTGCTCAACGCCGCCCCCTGACGTACCCGTCCGCGGCGTCGGCCCGATCCGGCGCCGCGGACGGTCCCCGGTCCCCGCGGACGGGCCATGGGTCCGCTCGCCGTAGCCGGCGGGTACCGTTCGCGTTCTCCCTAGCTTCCGGTACCCGTCGGGTAAAACGCCGGTCGCCCGCGGATCCGGCGGAAGGACGGGGGTAGGCAGGCAGTATGACGCTGTGGGGCAAGCGGGGCGACATGGTCGTGCACACTCGGGAGCCTTTCAACGCGGAGCCGCCGCGGTGCGCGCTGGCCGGGCGTCCGATCACGGCGGTGGACACCTTCTACAGCCGCAACCACGGCCCGATCCCCGAGGTCGACGAGGGCCTGTGGCGTCTGGAGGTCGACGGGCTGGTCCGGCGGCCGTTGAGGCTGTCGCTGGACCGGCTGCGGGACGGGTTCGAGCGGCGGGAGGTCACGGCGACGCTGCAGTGCGCGGGCAACCGCCGCGCGGGCCTGCTGGAGGTGCGGGACATTCCCGGTCAGGAGCCCTGGGGGCCCGGCGCGACCTCAACCGCGCGCTGGAGCGGTGTGCGCCTGGCCGATGTCCTGGCCGAGGCGGGCCTGCTCCCTCAGGCGGCCTTCGTCGCCTTCACCGCCCCGGACGTCTCGGAGGACGCCGATCCGCCCCAGCCCTTCGGCGGCTCCATTCCGGTGGCCAAGGCGCTGGCGGACGAGGTGCTGCTGGCCTGGGCGATGAACGACCGGCCGCTGCCTCGGGTCCACGGCGGGCCGCTGCGCGTCGTCGTCCCCGGCTGGATCGGCGCCCGCAGCGTCAAATGGCTCCAGCGGATCACCGCGCGGGCCGAGCCGTCGCGCAACTACTTCCAGGCCGTCGCCTACCGTCTGCTGCCGCCCGACGCCGATCCCGCCCAGGTCCGGCCGGGCGACGGCGTGCCTCTGGGGCCGGTGGCGCTCAACTGCGACATCCTTTGGCCCGACGGCGCGGCCCCCGTGCCCGCCGGGCCGGTCGAGGTCACCGGCTACGCCTTGGCCGGCGACGACCGCGCCGTCACCCGGCTGGACGTCTCCCTGGACGACGGCCGCACCTGGGCCCAGGCCGAACTCGACGCCCCCGAAGGTCCGTGGACCTGGCAGCACTGGCGGATCACCGTCGACCTGCCCCCGGGCGAGACCGTGGTCACCGCGCGCGCCTGGGATTCCACCGCCGCCCTGCAGCCCGAATCGCCCGCGTCGCTGTGGAACCCGCTGGGCTACGTCAACAACGCGTGGGCTCGCCTCCGCCTCGCCGGCCTTGCCTGACGCCGTGCCGGGCCCTCCGCTTCTCGGCTCTACCGGAACCGAGTGGTCAAATTCACAAGGTGCGAAACGGGAGCTAACCTGACAGTGGCGAGCCGGTCCCACGGTAGCGGGCGCGACGCTCGCCGTCATTTCGCAGATCTCCCTGTGGGGCGGCCTCGGCGCCGAACCCACAGTCCAGGACGGCACGGGCCGGGTCCGCTGAGCGCGACAACCTGATCTCACCCGGAATTCGCATTTCGATCATGCTGTGCGGGGGCGAGCATGACAACCAGACCTGTCCGACATTCGCGTCTGAGATCCATCCGGGCACGGATCACCGTGCTGGTGGCGCTCATCACGGTGGTGCTCCTGGTGCCGGCGGCGCTGGTCGGCGGGCTGGTGGCGCGTACGGCGATCAGCCAGGGCGTGTGGCAGCACAGCCGCCGCCAGGCCGAGCTGACCGCCGCGGTGGCCCGGAGCGGGCGGCTGACCGCCACGATCACGCCGTCCACGCCCGGCGTCGACCTGGTGCAGGTGGTGGCTCCCGGCCGGCGGGTCATCGCCGCGTCGTCGCAGGCCCGCGGCCCGGCCCTGGTCGCGGCCTGGCCGACGGCGGAGGATCCGGCACAGGACGTACAGGTGTGCAGGCCAGGTCGTCCGTGCCTGCTCGTCTCGGCCCTGCGCGTGTCGCCCGCGTCCGGCTCGCCGGTGGTCTACGCCGGCAGGGCCGCCCCCAGCGCGGTCTCGTCCGCGAAGCTGGACGGGCTGTTCGCCGTCGAGGCGGTCCTTCTGGTCGCGCTGGCCACCTGGGCGGCGTGGACGATCTCCGGCCGCACGCTGCGCCCGGTGGAGGCCATCCGCTCCGAGCTCGCCCACATCACCGCCAGCGACCTGGCCACCCGGGTGCCCCAGCCGCGCGGCGAGGACGAGATCGCCCGGCTCGCCGGCACCATCAACCAGACCCTGGAACGCCTGGAGCGGTCGCGCGACGCCGAGCAGCAGGTACGCGCGGGGCTGCAACGGATGCTGGACCAGCAGCGCCGCTTCACCTCCGACGCCTCCCACGAGCTGCGCACCCCCCTGGCGGGGCTGCGCGCCCAGTTGGAAGAGGCCGAGCTGCATCCCGACGAGACCGACCTGCCGCACGTGCTCCAGCACGCGTTGCGGGACGTCGACCGCTTGCAGGCCATCATCACCGATCTGCTGCTGCTCGCCCAGGTGGGCGCCGTCCGCCCCGGCGATCTGTGCGTGCTCGACCTGAGCCGGCTGGTGACTACCGAGACCACGCGGCGGGCCGGCGATCGGCACCCCGTCCATCTGGACGTTCAGCCGGGCGTGTGCGTCGAGGTGGTGCCACGGCAGATCGCCCGGCTGCTGGGCAATCTGCTGGACAACGCCCAGCGCCACGCGTCCCGCCGCGTCGGGGTACGGCTGCGGGCCGGCGGCGGCCGGGCGGAGCTGACCGTCACCGACGACGGGCCCGGCATCCCCGAGGCAGATCGCGAGGTGGTCTTCCAGCGGTTCACCCGGCTGGACACCGCCCGCGGCCGTGATCAGGGCGGCACGGGCCTGGGCCTGGCCATCGCCCGCGACATCGCCCGCGCCCACCACGGCACCCTGGACATCGCCGACGCCTCCGGCCGCGGCGCCTGCTTCGTCCTGGACCTGCCTCTGGCGGACGACCACGACGGTGAGCGGGCGCCGACCCCCGTGGAGTCCACCGGCGAAACATGGTGATTCTGGGCAGAACGGTCGCGTGACGCCCCTCGCAGTCAGGTCGTGTTCAGGTGGGCCGTGCCAGTCTCCCGCCATGACGACCACGACGGCTCGACGCCGGATGCTGAACAAGGTTCCCGAGGTCACGATCTACTTCTGGATCATCAAGGTCCTGTGCACGACGGTGGGGGAGACGGCGGCCGACTTTCTGAACCAGAACCTCGGGCTCGGACTGACCGGCACCTCCCTCGTCATGAGCGTGCTCCTGATCATTGCCTTGTACGTCCAGTTCCGGTCCCCGCGGTACTCGCCAGGGGTGTACTGGATCGCGGTGGTGCTGATCAGCATCGTGGGCACGCTGATCACCGACAATCTCACCGACAACCTCGGCGTCTCGCTGGAGGTGACGACCGGCGTGTTCGCCGTCGCCCTGGCGGCCACCTTCGCGGCCTGGTACGCCCGCGAGCGGACGCTCTCCATCCACACGATCTACACGCCGCGCCGGGAGGCCTTCTACTGGCTGGCCATCCTGTTCACCTTCGCGCTCGGCACCGCCGCGGGCGACCTGGCCGCCGAGCGCCTCAACCTGGGCTACTGGCCCTCGGCGCTCATCTTCGGCGGGCTGATCGCGATCGTGGCCGCCGCCCACTTCGCCCTGCACGCCGGCGCGGTGCTGACCTTCTGGATCGCCTATGTCCTGACCCGCCCGCTCGGGGCGTCCCTCGGCGACTACCTGTCGCAGTCCCCCGACGACGGAGGCCTGGGGTTGGGTACCGTGGCCACCAGTGGGCTCTTCCTGGTCACGATCCTCGCGTTCGTCATCTACCTGACACGGACGCGCAGGGACGCGACCCCGGCGGGGACCTCCGCCTGAGCCCGCGCGGGGAACGGGGGTGACATGTGACGACGAAGATCGCGATTGTGGAGGACGATCTCACGCTGCGCCTGGGACTGGGCCGGGGCCTGCGGGAGGACGGTTTCGACGTGGTCCTGTCGGCGGGGTCCGGAACCGATCTGCTGGCGGGCCTCGGGGAGATCTGCCCAGATGTGTTCGTCATCGACATCGGGCTGCCGGACACCGACGGCCGCGACCTGATCATGGCGTTGCGCGCCCGGGGGGTCGGCGCGCCGGTGATGCTGCTGACCGCGCGCGGTCACGTCACCGACCGGCTGTCGGGGTTCCGGGCCGGCGCCGACGACTACCTTCCCAAGCCCTTCCACTTCGAGGAGCTGGTCCTGAGGCTGAGGGCCCTGGCCCGGCGCGGCCAGGGTCCGTCCGATCCCCCCGAGGGGCTCTATCTGGACCTGGCCGCCCACGAGGTCGGCCACGACGGCAACCGGGCCCCGCTCACCCCGACCGAGTTCCGCCTGCTCGCGATCCTCCTGGCCCGGCGCGGCGAGGTGGTGCGCAGGCAGGCGCTGATCGCGGCGGCCTGGCCGTCCGGGGCGACCGTCCACGACAACACGCTCGACTCGTACCTGCTCAGGCTGCGGCGCAAGCTGGCCGATCTGGGCAGGCCGGACGCGATAAAGACGGTCCGAGGCGTGGGGTACCGGGTCGGGTGATCCGCCGGAGGCTGGTCCTCAGCGCGGCGGCTCCCCTCGCCGTGGCGCTCGTCGCCCTGACCGTGGGTTTCCACGTCGTCCTGTCCTGGCGCCTGGAGCGGGACGCCGACCACGCGCTCCGGGCGCGGGCCGACGCGGCCGCGGGCGTCCTCACGGTGTCGTCGGGCCGGCTCCACATGATCGAGACCCCGTTCGACGAGGCGCTGGACAACGGGGTCTGGGTGTTCGACGCCCACGGCGCGACGGTCAGCTCGCCCGCCGCCGGCGCGCTGGACCGGGAGGCCCGCGCCCTCTCCGGCGTCTCCCGGCCGACGTTCCGCGGCTTCGGCGATGATCTTCGCTTTCTGGCCGTTCCCCTGCGGGAGTACGCCGCCCCGGGCGGCACGCTCGTGGTGGCCCTCTCGCTGGCCCCGTTCCTGGAGGCCGAGCACACCACACTGGTCGCGGCGATCGTCTTCGACCTGTTCATCCTCGGGCTGGGCGCGGTGTTCGTGCGCCGCGCCGTCACCCAGGCGCTGCGCCCCGTGGCCCGGATGACCGACCAGGCGGCGCGGTGGTCCGAACACGATCTCGACAAGCGGTTCAGCCTCGGGCCGCCGCGCGACGAGCTGAGCGGGCTGGCCGCGACGCTGGACAACCTGCTCGGCCGCCTGTCGGCCGCGCTGCGCCACGAGCAGCGCGTCACCGCCGAGATCGCGCACGAGCTGCGCACGCCCCTGAGCCAGGTCCGGCTGGAGACCGAGGTCGCGCTGCGCCGCGACCGCCCCGCGTCCGAGCTTCGCGCCGCGCTCACCGAGGTCTCGAACGCCACCGACCGCATGACGAACGCGCTGGACACGCTGATCGGCCTGGCCCAGCGCGACATCCGCCCCGCCGACGGCACCACGCCGGCCGGGAAGGTGGCGAGGGACGCGCTGCGCGCCTGCCGTGACGGCGCCGGCGGTGTCGGCGGCATCCGCCTCGACCTCGAACAGACCGGCGAGGGCGAGGTACTGGTCGGCTGTGATCACGACGTGGTGCTGAGGATGTTGCAGCCGCTGCTGGACAACGCGCTGCGCTTCGGACGCTCGGCCGTCACCCTGCAAGTGAGGCGGGAGGGCGGCGACGTGCTCTTCCGCGTCCGCGACGACGGCCCCGGCTTCGCCGAGGACGAGCTGGAAGCGGTCCTGCGCCCCGGAGTCCAGGGCCGCGCCTCACCGCCCGGCCAGGGCTCCGGCCTGGGCCTGGCGCTGGCCCGCCGCCTGGCCGAGGCGGCGGGCGGAGGCCTCACCCCCCGCGCGAGCAGGTCCGGCGGCATCGTCGAACTGCGCCTCCCTGTGGCCGCGGCGGTGGCCGGGAACCGCCACTCCTGATCGCAGTAAACCCACCCTCTGATGAATTATCCAGAAAACTGGGTACTCGACTACTTCGATCGGGAACTAGGGAACTGGACGGAGATTCGCGCGGCGCGCACGTGTCGATGCCGCCGACCCGCAGGAGGCAGAGGGATGTTGACGGTGATCGGCGCGGGCTTCCCGCGCACAGGGACCACTTCGCTCAAGGCCGCCCTGGACCGGCTGGGCTTCGGTCCCTGTTACCACATGTTCGAGGTCATAGCCCATCCTGAGCACACCGACCGGTGGCTCCCCGTCGCCCAGGGCGATCCCGTCGACTGGGAGGCGGTGTTCGAGGGGTACCGGTCGGCGGTGGACTGGCCGGCCGCCTACTTCTGGCGGGAGCTGGCGGACGCCTATCCGGACGCCAAGGTCATCCTGACCGTGCGCGATCCCCGGCGCTGGTACACCAGCTTTCGGACCCTCATCACCCGTCCGCGGGGCGGCCCCGGCGAGCCGGGCGAGACGTCCCCGATGATGACGCCGATGATCCGCATGCGGCCCGTGCTGGAGATGCTGGGGAAGTCCACCTTCGGCGACGAATGGCGGTTCGGAGAGCACGTTCCGGACGAGGAGGACGCCGTGCGGGTGTTCAACAGCCACACCGAGACCGTCCGGAACAGCGTTCCCGCCGATCGCCTGCTGGTGTTCGAGGCGAGTCAGGGCTGGGGACCCTTATGCGACTTCCTCGGCGTCGAGCCGCCGGAGGACGAGCCCTTCCCGCACCTCAACGACAGCGAATGGATGCGCCGCATGTTCGAGCGCTCGATGCGCGAAGGCCACCTGATCTTACCCTTCGACCCCGCGCGCTAGATCCGCGCGGTCAAGGAAAACGTCCGGCGGACGGCACCGCGATCGCCGCCTCGCGCGGCGATCGCGTCCGTCCGACCGTCTAACCGGGTACGCGGTGCTCGGCCTTGGCGAACTGGTCCAGGATCGCGCGGCAGAACGCCGGGAGGTCGGCGGGCGAGCGGCTGGTCGTGAACTGCCCGTCGACCACGACCTCCTCGTCGACGACCTCGGCCCCGGCGTTGCGGAGATCGGTGCGGATGCTCGGCCAGGAGGTGAGGCGGCGGCCGCGTACCGCGTCGGCCTCGACCAGCGTCCAGGGGCCGTGGCAGATCGCCGCGATGGGCTTGCCCGTGGCCACGAACGCCTTCACGAACCCGACGGCGTCACGGTTCATCCGGAGCTGGTCGGGGTTCATGGTCCCGCCGGGCAGCAGAAGCGCGTCGTAGTCGCCGGGCGAGGCGTCGGAGACCAGCCGGTCGACGGCCAACGTGCCGGCCGGGTTCAGGTCCCACTGCCGGGCCTGGATCTCGCCGGGGTGGATCGACAGCAGCTCGGTCTTCGCGCCCGCCCCGAAGAGCGCACCTCGCGGCTGCTCCAGCTCGACCCGCTCGACGCCGTCCGTCGCGAGGATGGCGATCTTCCGGCCTTGTAGTTCGTGCGCCATGGGATTCCTCCTACCGTCGTCGGCGTCCGGCACCGGGAAACGGGAGGTCCGCCACCCTGCGGAGCCGTCTGTCGGAATCACCTCCCATGCTAGACCCGGGTCTTCGGCGATCACGGCGTGACCAGCGGGAACGGGGTCGGGGGCGGGACCGTGGAGAGCAGGCGGCGGGTGGTGTCCAGGCCCCAGCCGTCGAGGTCCGCGATCCTGTCGGAGGACGCGCGCAGGCCGCCGTACCGCTCGACGACCAGCGACCAGTCCTCACGGTGCTGGACGGCCGGCCGGGCGAGCAGGCAGTCCGGGTCGTTGACCCACAGGCGGCCGTGCTGCCAGGAGCGGCCGGTCGTCGTGAGCGCCGCCGCCCGCTGGGCGGGGTCGGACAGGTCGCCGGTTCCGGCGTCGTAGTGCGGGGCGATGTCGGGGGCGACCCGCATCGCCTCCACCAGCCCGACGCTCGGCAGTATCGGCGCGCCGCTGCCCAGCATGTACGGCCCCGGCCCCACGGCCTCGCGGACGAGCGCCAGCCCCTCCCGGTACGCGGCGATCGGCGACGCCCCCGAGTGCCGCCGCCCGGCCACCGCGCTGGCGTACAGGAAGTCGAGCTTGAAGTAGTCGAATCCCCAGCCGCACAGGGTCTGGAAGACCTCGCGCAGGTACGCGGCCGCGCCCGGGTGCGTGACGTCGAGCCCGTACAGGTCCTGGTCCCAGTTGTGCCCGGCGTCGCCCACCAGCCACTCGGGGTGGGCACGGGCGAGCGCGCTGCGCGCGCCCACCACGAACGGCGCCACCCACAGCCCGGCCCGCCTGCCCTCGGCGTGGACGCGCGCGGCCAGGCGCGGCATCGAGGAGAAGCGCCCCGACGGGGTCAGCCAGTCGCCGATCGCGGCCTGCCACCCGTCGTCGATCTGGACGACGTCCACGGGAAGGTCGTGCGCGCCGATCTCGCGGAGGTTCTCCAGGACGTCGTCCTCGGTGACGTTCTCGTAGTAGTGGTACCAGGAGCACCACACGGTGGGCGGCGTCCGCGGCGGGCCCACACCGGCCCCGGCGCGGAGACCGTCGGCGAAGGCGGCGAGCGCCGCGTCGAGCGGCCCCGGGAACGATTTCTCCACGACCTCGTCCGGCTCGTCGGCGGTGACCGTGAGCCGGTCGCCCACGAGGCGGGCGCGGATCGAGGGCACCGCCGCCAGGCCGTCCCGGGCGGTGAACAGCCGGACCGGCCCGTCCGGGCCGGGGGCCACCGCGAGCAGCCCCTCGCCCTGGAAGCCGTCGCCGGGGGCGGGAAGCCCGGGGCGGTAGCGCATCGTCTGCATGATCGGGAGCACGGGGCGGAAGCCCCGGCCGGTGACGGGCAGCGTGGTGGTCGGCGTCCAGCTCTGCCAGCCGTGCGCGTGCACCAGCCCGCGCACGGGGTCGACGGGGACGTCGGCGATCGGATGAAAGATCATCCTTTGGTGGCTCCTCCTGTCAGGCCTTTGACGAAGTGTTTCTGCAGGAACAGGTAGAAGATCAGCACGGGGAGCGTCGCCAGGAACATGAGGGCGAAGACGGTGCCGAAGTCGGCCTGGTACTGGCCGATGGACCGGTAGATGCCGGTCGTGATCGTGGTCCCCTGCGACGGTCCGAGGATGACGAGCGGGTCGATGAAGTCGTTCCAGATCCAGACGCCCAGGAAGATGAGGACGCTCGCCGTGGCGGGACGGAGCAGCGGGAAGACCACGCGCCAGAAGACGCGCGAACGGCTCGCGCCGTCGATCGCGGCGGCCTCCTCCAGCTCGATCGGGATGCCGCGCAGGAACCCGGAGAACACGAACACGCCGAACGGGATGTAGTAGCCGACGTTGAACAGCACCAGCCCCTGCACCGTGGTCATGAGGCCGAACGCCCGGAGCACCTGCGTGACCGGCATGAGGATCACCTGCGGCGGGATCATCAGGCCGGACAGCAGCAGGAGCGTGGCCACCCGCGCCCACCTGCCGCGCGTCCGGGCCAGGTAGTGGCCGAGCATGGCCGACAGGATCGTGAGCAGGATGATCGACAGCGTCGTGACGACGACGCTGTTGGTCAGGCTGGCCCAGAACAGGTCGTCCGTCCGGGTGAGCAGCCCGGTGATGTTGTCCAGCGTCGGGGGCGCCGGCAAGGACGCGGGCGACTGGGTGATCTTCTCGCCGCGCTTGAAGACGTTGACGAGGATCATGTAGAGCGGCACGAGGAAGAACGCGCTGATGACCAGGGCCACGACCGGCCGCAGCCAGGGGAGGCGGGCATCCTTCAAAGGTTCACCTCACGGCGGTTGAGCACGCGGAGCGTCACCGTGGCGGCGGCCGCGATGATCACGAGCATGACGATGGCCGTCGCGGACGCGTACCCCTGCCGGTTGGCCACCAGGCCCGTCTGCAGGACGTTGTAGGCGATGGTCGCGGTCGTGCCGGTGCCGGGGCCGCCATGGGTGATCACCTGGATGTGATCGAAGATCTTGAACGCGCTGATCAGCAGGACCACCGTGTTGATGGTCAGCGCGGGCGCGAGCAGGGGCCAGGTGACGGACCTGAACCGCCGCACCGGGCCGGCGCCGTCGATCGCCGCGGCCTCGGACAGCTCGACCGGCACGCCCTGGAGCCCCGCCAGGTACACCACGACGCAGAACCCGAGCATCTGCCAGGACAGGATGATCGCGATCGAGTACAGGGCGAGCCCGGGGTCGGACAACCAGCCCGGCGGCCGCGCCACCCCGAGGGCGCGCAGCGACTGGTTGACCAGGCCCTCGTCGTCCAGCATGCGCGTCCAGACGATGCTCACCACCACCGAGCTGAGCACCATCGGGGTGAAGAACACCGTGCGCAGGGCGTTGTAGAGCCAGCCCCTGCGGTCGAGCAGGACGGCGATGCCGAGCCCCGCCACGTTCGGGACGATCACCACGATGACCGTGAGGATCGTGGTCACCCGCAGGGAGGTCAGGAACTCGGCGTCGGTGAACAGCGTCTGGTAGTTGCGCAGGCCCACGAACCTCGTCGGCGGGTTGAACGGGTTGTGGTTGGTAAGGCTGTACCCGAAGCTGATCACGATGGGCGCGAGCACGAAGCAGATGTAGACGAGCAGGCCCGGGGCGCCGAACAGGGCGAAGGCCCGCAGCCTGTCCAGGGCCGGCCGGCGCGGCCCGCGCGAGCGCCGGGTCGCGGAGGCCGGCACGGCAGTCCTCTTGACGTCGACGGCCATGGGGTCAGGAGGCCTTGGCCCAGTCGTCGTCGAGGGAGGCGAGCACCTGGTCGACGGTCCTGCTCCCGGTGACCAGGTCCTGCGCGGCTGCGCGCCACTTGTCGACCACGCCGGGCGGCATGCCGTCGTCCCCGGCCTCCCAGCCGAACGCCTGGGTTACCCTGTCGGCCTGGACGCCCTGCCGGTACAGGTCGTAGCCGAGCTTGAACACCGCGCCGGTGTCGGCCGGCGGGGTGTAGCCCTTGATCGCGGGATACAGCCCGTCGTTGTGGACGGAGTTGTCGAGGTTCGCCGTGTCGAGCGTGTAGGCCAGCGCGAACTTCTTGGCCTCGGCCAGGTGCTTGGCCGAAGCGCTCACCGACAGGCCGCCGCCGGTGAACGCGGGCACGACCACGCTCGCGTCGTCGCTCGGCCAGGTGAAGGCGCCGATCTCCCACGACGGCTTGCGCTTGGGGTCGTCCCCGGCGGCCGCGAACCAGTTGCCCATCGGGTACATGGCGCCCTTGCCGTCCAGGAAGGCCTGCTCGGTCGCCGCGTAGTCGCGCGAGACGTCCTTCTTGTCGATGTAGCCCTTCGCGGCGAGGTCCGCGAACTTGGTCGTGGCCTTCACGAAGTCCGGGTCGGTGAACTTCACGCTCCCCGCGCGCCGCCTGGCCATCCAGTCCGGGGTCTTCGCGTAGACGTCGGTGGCGATCGTGGCCGTCCAGGCGAGCGTCGAGGCGAACGGGTCCTTGCCGCCGCCGATCACGAACGGGGTGATGTTCTCGGCCTTGAGCTTGGCGCAGGCGTCGAGCAGCTCGGCGTACGTCCTGGGCGGGGCGCCGATGCCGGCCTTGGCGAACAGGTCCCTGTTGTAGTAGACGACCGGGATCGTCTGGGTGTTGGTCGGTAGCTGGTAGACCTTGCCGTGGACGGCCCCGTTGCCGGGGAACTGGAAGTCCTTGAGCTCGTCCGGGGTGAAGGCGGCCATGGCCCCGCTCTCGGCGAAGCCCGCGGGGGAGACGGCGATCATGACGTCGGGGAACTGGCCGGAGGCCAGGAGCTGCTTGGCGTACGAGACCCGGTCCTCGCTCGGGGCCACCAGCTTCTTGACCGAGATGTCCGGGTACTTGTCGGTCACCCGCTTGATCGCGGCGTCCCATACCTGGGGCGTGAGGTTCGGGGTCTCGAAGACCAGGAAGGTGATCTCCTTCTTGGCCGCGGCGCCACCCGCCCGCGGGGTCTGCTCCTGCCCGACAGTGCATCCGACGGTGCACCCGGCGAGTGCGACGGCGGCGGCGAGAGCCGTCGGTAAAGCCCTGTGCTTCATGACGAGTTGCCTTCCGATCGGTGATGAGGGATGTTCTCCGGCGCCGCTGGACGCGGCGAAGCGGTCCCCGATGGTGTGCGGGCCGTCCTCAGCGCGAAGACCGTGTCGTGGGCGTCCCAGGCGGTGATTCCGCTGATCGTGAGGTGGCCGCCGGACTGCGCGAACGCCAGGCTCTCGCCGGTGCGCACGTCGCGCACCGAAAGGACCCGCGGGCCGCAGTCCTCGACGCGGATCGCGTCCCCGGACGGACGGCCGAGCACGTGGAGGTAGTGGCGGCCGGCATCGTCCCTGCGCGCGGTGGCCACGATGGTGACGGCGTCGCCCTGCCGCGCCCCCCCGAGCAGGACGTGGCCGCGGACGGAGCCGCGGCCCTCGGTGCCGCCGACGGACTCCCAGATCGCGTCCAGGTAGGACGCCGCGAAGCCGATGAAGGACTCCTGGTTCGGCGGGAACCCTCCGTCGTGCCGCGCCCCGAACGCGAGCAGCGACTTGGTGGAGGACCCGGCGTTGGCGATGATCCGCCCGATGACCCGGCCGTGGTCGACCGCCGGGTCGCCGCCGGCGTGCCACCAGCCGCCCGTGACGGTGAAGCACGACTCCGTGAGGTGGGGGACGTCGGCGCTCGCGGTGACGCCGGGGGCGACGACGTCCATGGTCGCGTCCCCGGGCGGATGGTCCTGGTCGTTGCTGACCAGGAGCCACTCCGGGCGTTCCGCGCGAATGCGGTCGTACAGGCCGCTGCGCCTCCAGTAGGCGTTCTCCCTGTCGATCCAGAAGCCGGCCAGATCCGGATAGAGCCGCATGACCTCGGCGAAGTTGTCGTAGGCGAACGCGCCGAACCCGTCGCGCGTGGTCAGGTCCACGGGCGCGCCCTTGTGCGCCGAGTAGGCCGCCGAGTCCAGGAGCCCGACGCCGGTCTCGTCGTGCCAGCGGGGGTCGTCGGTCATGTAGAGCAGGACTCGCACGCCCTTGGACCGGGCGGCCGAGACCAGCTCTCCGAGGAAGTCCCTGCGGGTGGACGGGCTGCCGGGGACCCGGGACGGCCAGACCCTGACGTAGCCCAGGCGGCTGTGGAAGGACGCCAGGACGAGGTGGCTCGCGCGGAGGGCGACGGCCCTGTCGACCCAGTGGCCGGCGTTCCACCCGCCGGCCGTGACGGCGGCCTCCCACGCGCGGACGTCGGTGTACGGAGGCGAGGTGCGCATGCCCCAGTGGAGGAACAGCCCCAGCACGCCGTTGCGCAGCCATTCCTGCCGGGCGAGGGCCAGGGCGCGGCGCTGAGAGCTGGTCTCGCTCGGCCCCGTCATGCCGCCTCCCTCGTTACCGCTCACGTGAGCGATCACGGTGACCTTCTTCCAACGAGGGCGGAATGTCAATAGTGAGGATCAGACGGAGGCGCGGATGGCGAGTTGCGGTTCGATGACGGCCTCCGGCACCTCGTCCGCCTCGGCGCCGTTGAGCAGCAGCGCCGCCTGCTCCACGGCCAGCTCGCCCAGGCGCCGCTTGTCGATGTGCAGCGTCGTCAGCGGCGGCTCCACCAACTCGCCGATGCTCAGCCCGTCGAAGCCGAGGAAGGCCAGGTCCTCCGGCACGCGAAGGCCGAGGTGACGCGCGCGGAGCTGCGCGCCGATGGCGATCACGTCGTTGTAGGCGAAGACCGCGGTCACGTCCCGGTGCACCGCCAGCAGCCGCTCCAGCGCCGCCGCCCCGCCGTCGATCGAGTTGTGCGCGGGCTGGATCCAGTCGCTGTTCACGGGGAGCCCGTGCTCGCCCATGACCTTGAGGTACAACTCCCTGCGCGTGTTGGGCGCCTGCGCCACGCGGGAGGACTCGTCGTCGAGCATCGCGATCCTGCGGTGACCCTTGGAGACCAGGTATTCGAGGCCCTGCCGCGTCCCGCCCTCGAAGTCGATGCGCACGCCCGCGACCGCCGGCGCCCGGCCGCCCTTGTCCAGCAGGACGAACGGCATGTTGCTCGTCGCCGCCTTGACGATCGCGTCGTGGTGGAGCAGGAACGCCACCCCCGCGTCCACCTGATCGGTGAGCATGTCGACCACCTCCAGTTCCTTGCGGTACTCGGAACCGGTGTTGTAGACCACGACCTGCCAGCCCCGGCGCTCTGCGGCCTCCAGCACCCCGGCCGTCACCTCCGGGAAGAACGGGTTGAGCACGTCGGCGATCACGAGCCCGATGGTGATCAGGTCCTGCCGCACCAGGCCCCGGGCGAAGCGGCTCGGGCGGTATCCCATCGTCCGCGCCGCTTCGAGGATCCGCTGCCGGGTGTCCGGGTCGATCTCGGACTTGTTGTTGATCGCCCGGGACACCGTCTGCCGGGAGACACCGGTCGCGCGCGCCACATGGTCGATGGTGATCCGGGGTTTTCTGTTGGTCGGCACGATGGGACTGTAACCGCCGCGGGGCGTTCGCGCCTTCCCGTCCACCGTGAGCGTTCACGGGTCTGCGCACCGTGACGGCGGGCGGCTCCCGCCTGCGCCGCGCGACGGGCCGGCCCCGGCTCCGGCCATGCCGGGGTCGGCCGTGCTCGGAAACTATCGGCCGACTTTCGGAGTGGAAAGAGTAGTTATGGCCTGCTTTTCTCACGTCGCGGTGAGCTGCGGGAACGTTCCGTACGGTTGACCGCGGACTGAATCTTTCGGAGACCCGCCTCGACGACCCTGGGGCACCCGCGTCCGGTGTCGTGCCGGCCCGGGCGCCCGGACTCAGAACACGCCCTCGCCGATCACGTTGGGGGCGCTGGGAGGCCAGATACCGACGCGCAGGAGCTCGTGGGCGTAGGAGTACGCGACGAGCTGGCTGCGGTTGCTGCAGGCGAACTGGTCGAGAAGCTTGCTTATCCGCTCCGCCACCGTATATCTGCTGAGGTGCATCTCGCGGGCGATTCTGGTTGTCGTGTAACCCCGGGCCAGCATGACGATCAGTGATCTGTCGCGATCATTTATCAGGTCTTCGGAAGTGAGACTCATGTGAATTCCTTGGTCCGATCGCCGTGACTGGAGGCGGCTGGTGGAAGTGCCTCTGAATCGACTCTAGAAAAGCCCGCTTAACCGCCGGTATGGCGTTGCCGTGCGGCCGGTTACGGCGCCGGGCCGGCAGGGCGCGTCGCCCCTGAGGATCTCCTCGTACAGGTTCCTGAGGACGGGGCTCGGGGTGATGCCGAGCTCGGCCGCCAGATACAGGCGCACGGTCTCGAACTGGGAGAGCGCCTCGGGGGCGCGCCCGCAGCCGGCCAAGGCGGTCATCCTCGCCGCCACGAGCCGTTCACGCCCGGGGAAGAAGGGCACCAGGTCGTCGAGGCCGTTCAGGACCTCGATGTGCCTGCCCCGCTCGATCTCCAGCTCCGCCCAGTCCTCGTTGATCGTGAGGTACAGCTCGGTGTACCGGCCGACCACCTCGTCGATCAGGCGGACACCCCGGAACTCCGCGAGCGGCCGGCCGCGCCACAGGCGGGTGGCGTAGTGCAGCAGGGTCAGTGCCGCGTCGGCGTCGCCCTTGCGCCGCGTGTCGCGGGCGGCGCAGGCGAGGTCCCGGAACCGGAGCAGATCGAGGTCGTCCGGCCCGGCGTCGAGGCGGTAACCCCACCCCTCGTAGGTGATGCGGTCGCCGATCTTCCTGCGCAGCGCCGAGACGTGAACCTGGAGGTTCTTGCGCGCCGTGGGGGGCGGTCGTTCGTCCCACAGGGAGTCGAGGAGCTGGTCGGTGGGAACCACCTGGTTCGGCCGGGAGAGCAGGATGGCGGCCAGGAGCCGGGCCTTCCTCGCGCTGAGGTGGACGCTCGCGTCGTTCACCCGGATCTCCAGCGGCCCGAGCAGGCAGGCGTCCATGCTCGGCGTCCTGGCCCGCGCATGTCCCGCGCGGTCGGTGCCGAGCGCGAGGAACCCGGCCAGGTCGATCGCGGACGGGCCCTTCCGCGCCGCCTGGCGGTGCAGCGTCCGCACCATGGACAGCGCGGAGATGGAGACGTCGTCGACTCCGGCCCTGGACTCGAACCACCGCCAGTCACCGTCGGGGTTGACCTCGAGGAAGACCGGCCCGTCCCCGGTCAGCAGGAAGTCGAAGGCGCCGTAGCGCAGCCCCCACAGCTCGGTGAGCGTGCGCACCGCCTTTTCCACAGGCTCGGGCACCGGGACCGGCGAGACCGTGACGGAGGCCGCGTCGCGCCAGAGCGCCTCGGGCGACGATTTGCCGACGCGAAAGGCCCGGATCTCGCCGTTCACGTAGTAGACGCGCAGCTCCGCCTGGTGCTCCACGTACTCCTGGACGATCATGGGCACGTCTCGCACGGCCAGGTGCCTGGCCGCGGCGCCGTCCACGATCTCCGGGAAGATCCCCTCCAGGGTGCCCGGCGCCGGTTCGACGAAATGCCGGTGGAGGGCCTTGACGATGACGCGGTCGCTCGACAGGTCCGCGCTCGCCGCCCCCGGATGGGTGGTGACGATCGTCCGGGGAATGCGGATCCCCGCGCGCGCCGCGCCGTCGAGCTGGACCAGCCGCCCGGGATCGGCGCCGCCGGGCAGGTGGACCGCCGACAGCGACGACACCTGGTCGACGAGGCCGCACCACGACTCCGCCCGGAACAGCGCGGGCGCCGAGCCGTGTCCCGGGGGGACGGCCCGCGGCGAGAAGTGCCGTACCCAGGTGACGGTCGGGATGACGCGGCGCCCGTCCACCGTCAGCGACCCGTCCTCGTGCAGGGTGAAGACGCGCAGGTCGGCGATCGACCCGACGTCGATCCGCAGGCTGGGCACGCCGAGCGTCCGCAGCCCTCGCTGGAGCGCGGCGAACTCGGTGAGACCCGCGCGGTCGGCGAGGACGACGCAGGGCAGGGGGATCGCGGGGTCGGTCTCCTCCGGTAGGTGCCATGTCACGCCGGGACCTCCGGCGGGCATTCGCAGGGTGTACGGAGCATCGCCGGGTCGCTGATCGAGGTTCACTGGCAGTCCACCGCCTCGGGTCTCCCAAACGGACGTGGCTTCGAGGGGCGGTGGATCAGCTTCGATCCACGTGCGCTCCGATCGCCGGCGGCGGAGTGCGGCTGATCAGCGGTTCACGCCGGCCGCTCGCGGTGTAGTCGTCCATGCGCCGATGGTCAACGGACCGGCGAGGCGGCACAATCACTCCTCTGTCGTTCGGCATATGCGGCGCGGCCCGGATTTCGTTGAATAAGGGTTGACCTGGATTGACGGGCATCCGAGATGAGAATTTCGCCCCTGGTCAAAAATGTCCGTCGGCACGCGTCCGGTTCCCGACGAGCCCGGGAGCGATATTGGTAGCCCACGTTCGTGGGGTTGTGTCACCTATTTATCGCCAGGTCATACTCGGTCTGCGACACATCCCCAGGGAAAAAGAGGCCGGGATGACCACAGCGGAGGGCGTAGTGAGGGGTGGGGCCGTGCCGGGCGATGTGGTGACGGCCGTGGGGCTGACCAAACGCTATCGGAACAGCGACAGACCCGCCGTGGACGACGTCTCGTTCGAGATCGCCCGTGGGGAGACCATCGGGCTCCTCGGGCCCAACGGAGCCGGGAAGACGACGCTGATCAAGATGATCTGCGGGGTGACCGTCCCCACCTCGGGCCACATCCGTGTCTTCGACGCCGATCCGGTGCGCCGGCCGGTCGCCGCCAAGAGCGGCATCGGGGCGATGCACCAGACCGGTCCGTTCGACATGATGCTGCCGGGGCTCGACAACCTGCGGATCGCGGCCCGCTTCCGCGGTCTCAGGTGGCGCGACGCCGAGCCGTGGGCGCTGGAGGTCGCCGATTTCCTCGGCCTGACCGGCGCCCTGCACCGGCTGTGCTTCCAGATGTCGGGCGGCCAGCGGCAGCGGTTGCAACTGGTACGGGCACTGCTCACCATTCCGCGGTTGCTGATCCTCGACGAGCCGTCGGCGGGGCTGGACGTGGCGGGGCGGCGCCAGGTCGAGCGCTTCGTGACCTGGTTGCGCGAGGAGCACGGGGTGACCGTGCTGTGGACCAGCCACCACATCGACGAACTGGAGCGCAACAGCCAGCGCGTCCTGGTCATCGACCGGGGCCGCGTGCTGCGCTTCGCCAAGCCGCGCGAGATCGTCGAGGAGTTCGGCACCACCCACCTGCTGGTGACCGTCGAGGATCCCGAGGCGAGCCGCGTCGTCGCGGCCTGGGCGGACGCGGCCGGGCTCACGACCACGGTCTCGGACTTCGAGGTACGCCTCGAGGGCGCTCGGGCGCGGGATGTGCTGACCGAGCTGTCCCGGCACTGCCGGGACCACGGAGTCGCGATCTCGGGCGTCTCCACGGTCGCGGACTCGCTGGAGCAGGCGTTCCTCCGGATGACCGAGAACGAGCGGTGAGATGACCGAAAAACTGCAGTTCACCCACACTCCACCCGTCGCGGTCGCGAAGACGGCCGACCTGTCGGCGGTGGTCTACCGCGAGTACGCGCTGCTCGCCCGCAACCGGGTGTACCTCATCCTCGGCCTGACGCCGATGCTGGTGTACCTGCTGCTGGTGAACACCTCGCTGAGCAACCTCGTGCAGGTCGTCGGCTACAAGGGCGTCCAGGTCGGGTTCGCGGTCTTCCTCCTGCCGATGACGCTGGGGATGTCGGTCGTCAGCGCGGCGGGCACGTCCGGCATGGCGCTGTTCCAGGAGGAGCTGAGCGGGGTGGCGACCCAGCTGTGGTCCTACCCGATGCGCAGGTCGCGGTTCCTGCTGGGCAAGATGATCGCCGGAGTGTCGCTCGTGCTGGGCCAGAGCCTGCTGGGCCTCGCCGCGGCGGTGCTCATCTTCGACTTCCCATTCGGCTGGGAGGGCTGGGTGGGCCTGCTGGCCGCGCTCACGCTGGCGGCCCTGGCCTTCAACGGGCTGTACCTGGCGGCGGCCATCACGATCACGGACTTCCAGGCGTTCATGGTGCTCTCGAACGTGTCGATGCCCGTCCTGGTCTTCAGCGCCCCGTCGCTCTACACCTTCGACAGCATGCCGACGGTGCTGCAGTGGGTGTCGGTGGTCAACCCGCTGACGTACGCGATCAACGGCATGCGGGACGCCGCGATCTTCGGTTTCGGCGACGCGTGGCCGGACCTGCTCGTGCTGGCCGTCATGGCGGCCATCGGCTACACCGTGGGCGGCCGTGGCCTGCTCAACCGCGCGCGCAACATCTGACCCCGTACAAGGGCAAGGGACGATGCGGACAGACAACTCCTCCTTCTCGTGGATCTTCTCCGACTCCGACCGCTCCAAGGTGCGGCTGCCCGGCACGGACAGAGCCCACGATCCGGCGGCCACGCTGGAGATGGCCGGTCGTGCGGCGCGGAGGGTCGGCGTCACCCGGGTCGCGGACATCACCCTCCTCGACACCATAGGAATCCCGACCTTCCAGGCCATCAGACCGACGTCCAGGACGCTCGCCGTCTCGCAGGGCAAGGGGGTCACTCCGGAGCTGGCGAGGCTGTCGGCGATGATGGAGGCCGTCGAGCTGTGGCACGCGGAGCAACCCCTCTGCCCCGTGGCGACGGCGCCGCCGCGCGAGGTCGCCGGGCGGCTGGGCTACGACGTCCGCGACCTGCCGCTCTCCACGCCGACCGTGCTGCACGATGGGCTGCCGCTGGACTGGGTCGCCGGCAGGTCGCTGGTCGACGGCGCGGAGACGCTCGTTCCCGCGGACGTGGTGGGGTTCTCGCTGGTGCGCAGGGCGGGCTGGAACCCTCCGGCGTTCTTCGAGTCGACCAACGGCCTGGCCAGCGGGAACACGGTGGCCGAGGCCGTCCTGCACGCGTTGTACGAGGTGGTCGAGAGGGATGCCGTGACGACGGCGATCAGCGGCGGCGACCGGGGCGTCCTCGTCGACCCGGAGACGTCGGGGTCGCCGGTCGTCGGCGAGCTGTGCGCGATGACGGCGCGGGCCCGGGTCCGGCTGGAGGTCAGGTCCCTGCCGTCGCCCACGGAGCTGCCGTGCTTCCTCGCCCGCGTCTCCTGCGATGACTACCCTCCGGGGTTCGTGGGGTACGGCTGCCATCTCAGCTCCGAGATAGCGCTCACCCGGGCCGTCACCGAGGCCGCGCAGGCGAGGCTGGGCTACATCTCCGGCGCGCGGGACGACCTGCTGCCGGACTTCCACAAGGACGCGGCGCCCGTCCCGGCGGCGGGTCCCGGCGAGCCGATCCAGACGCTGCGGGCGCACGGGAGCCTGGTAGACGACCTGGAGGACGTGGTCAAGCGGGCGGCGGTCGCGTTCGCGCACGCGCCCGTCGTCATCGACCTGACCAGGGAGGACATCGGGGTCCCCGTCGTCCGTGTGGTGGCGCCCGGCAGCCGCGTGCGCCCGGAGGTGTTCTGATGAGCCCCCGCAAGGTCGTCGTCTACGCCGGTCCGACGATCTCCGAGGACCAGGTGCTCGGCGTGGTCCCGGAGGCCCGGGTGCGGCCACCCGTGGCCCGGGGGGACCTGCTCAGGGAAGGGTGGAACCGCGACGACACCGCCGTCATCATCGACGGCTACTACCGCGAGCGGCTTTCGGTGGGCCACAAGGAGATCCTGTGGCTGCTCGACGAGGGCGTGAACGTCATCGGCGCGGCGAGCATGGGCGCGCTGCGGGCGGCGGAGCTGAGCCCGTACGGCATGAGGGGCGCCGGGGCCGTGTTCCGCATGTACGCGACGGGGGAGGTCGACGGGGACGACGAGGTCGCGGTGCTGCACGGGCCCGCCGACGTGGGCTACCCCGTCGGCACGGTGGCGATGGTGAACGTCCGCTACGGCTGCCAGGAGGGTGCGAGGACCGATCTCGTCCCCGCCGCGGCCGGTGAGCGGATCGTCGAGGCGGCGAAGCGCCGGCCCTTCACCCACCGGACCTGGCATGAGCTGGAACAGGAGCTCGGCCCGGAGGACCACGAGGCGCTGAGCACGCTCCGGCGGATGATCGGCTCGGGGGAGTGGGACCTGAAGCGGCTGGACGCGGTGGCCGCGCTGAGAGCGGCCGGCGACCGCCCGGACGAGGCGTCCACGGCGTGGGAGGCCCGGTCCGCTCTGACGGGGATCACCCACTACGAGGCGCTGAAATGGCGGTCGACGCGCGAGTACGCGCCCGGCCGGTGGATGTCCGATCTCGACGCCCTGAACGCGGCGCGGCTCTTCGGCGACGACTACCCCCGGCTGCACGAGGAGGTCCTGACCGGTCTGCTGGAGGACTTCGCCCGCGAGCGCGGCACGGACGTGGAGGCGTACGCCCGCGCCAGGCTCGGGGCCGACGGCCGCTCCGCGCCGCCGCCCGCCCTCGCGTCGTGGCTCACCGGGACGGAGCCGGACACGCTGCCCCCCGCCGAGCTGCTGCGGACGGTCATGGTGCGGGTGTGGCCGGTCTGGCAGTCGGCCGACTGGAGGCCGCACGTCCTCGCGCGGCTCCGGGAGTCGGGCCGCCTGGACGAGTGGGCCGCGACGGTGGCCCGCGCCGACGAGGTCGCCGAACGGACGCGCGACCGGGTGGTCGTCCCGTCGCCGGAGATCTGCGGAAGGTTCTTCCTGCGCCGCTGGCAGCGGAAGGGCACGTCGGCGCAGGTCGAGATGGCCAGGCGGGGGTTTCGCGGGCTGGAGGACCTGGGCCGCGTCGCCAGACGGTTCTTCGCCCTGGACGTCCAGAACGCCCGCGCGTCGACCGGGCGTTGAGCGATCGTCGCGCGCGGCCGGGTGGCCGCGCACGCGTGAGGAGAGGCCGATGACCGCGACCACGCTCGGCCGGTCGTTCGACCCGACCGCCCCGCGGCACCGTCCCGACCCGCATCCGCTCTTCCACCGGATGCGCGAACGGGCCCCCGTCCACCGCCACGCGAGCCCGGCGACCGGCCGCGCGTTCTGGTACCTGACCCGGTACGCGGACGTGCGGCGCGCGCTCCTCGACCCGGAGATCGGGCGGCAGCTCGACCGGCTGCCCGACGAGCTCGCCGCGCTCCACCGCGGGCAGGACGGTGACCCGCTGGCGATGGTGAGACGGAACATGTTCAACCTCGATCCGCCGGACCACACCCGGCTGCGGCGGCTGATGGCGCCCGCGTTCGGCCCCCGGGCGACGGCGGCGCTCGACCGGCGCGTCCGCCAGGTCGTCGCCGGGCTCGCCGACGACCTGGCGGACCATCTGGCCGACGACCCGGCGGGCGCGGACGGCGAGGTGGACCTCATCGAGGCGCTGGCCCTGCCGCTGCCGATCCTGATCGTCGCCGAGCTGCTCGGCTTCCCGCACGCGGACCGGGCGCGGCTGCGCCGGTGGAGCGACGACATGCTGCGCGGCCGGGACGTGGCCCGGGTGCGCGCGGCCGGGATGGAATTCGTCGCGTACGTCGAGGAGAGGATCGACGAGCGGCGGGCCCGCCCGCGGGAGGACCTGCTGTCCCGGCTGCTCCAGGCCGAGCGGACCGGCGACATCAGCCACGTCGAGCTGATATCCAGCGTGTTCCAGTTGCTGTTCGCCGGAGACGAGACGACGGTCAACCTCATCGGCAACGGAGTGCTCGAACTGCTGCGCCACCCCGAACAGCTCACGCGGCTGCGCGCGCGACCGGGGATGATCGACTCCATGGTCGAGGAGGCCGCGCGGTTCAACGGCCCCGTCGGGCACTCGCGGCCGCTGTACGCGCTGGCCGACGTCGAGATCGGGGGGACCGTGATCCCCCGCGGTGACATCGTCGTGCCCGTGCTGCTGGCGGCCAACCGCGACCCGGCGGTGTTCCCGCGGCCGGACGTCTTTGACATCGGCCGCGACCCGAACCGGCATCTGGGCTTCGGCCACGGCATCCACTTCTGCCTCGGCGCGGCCCTGGCGCGGATGCAGGCCCGGGCCGCCATCGGCACGCTGGTGCGCCGCTTCCCGGACCTGGCCCTGGCGGTCGACCCCGCCGACCTGCGATGGACGCCGGACCTGTTCCTGCACGGGGTACGCCGCCTGCCCGTGCTGGTGCGGCGCCCTCGCGAACGTTGAAAGGGAGCAGCCGATGACCGACCACGTCCCGCCCCGCGAGGCGTACGCGACGCTGTCCCGGATGGCGTTCGGCTTCACCGCCTCGCAGATCCTGTACGCGGCCGTCCGGCTGGGCGTGCCGGACGCCCTGGCCGCCGGCGCGCTGCCGATCGGGCGGCTGGCGGACGCCGTCGGCGCGGACCCGGGGGCGCTGCGCCGGCTGGTGCGGGCGCTGGTCGTGCTGGGCGTGGTCGCCGAGGAACCACCCGGGCACTACGCGCTGGCCGAGATGGGCCGGCCGCTGCTCGCGGGCCACCCGCGGTCGATGCGCTCCGGCGTGCTGCTGCTCGGCGACCCCGCGACGTGGCGGGCGTGGGGGGCGCTGACCCACGCCGCGCGTACCGGCGAGGCGGCGTTCGACCACGTGCACGGCCGGCCGCTCTTCGACCACCTCGCCCGCGACCCGGAGTTGTCCGGCATCTTCAACACGGCGATGCGCGAGGGCACCGGGCAGATCGCGCCCGAGGTCCCCAAGGCGTACGACTTCTCCGGCGCGCGGACCGTGGTCGACATCGGGGGCGGGAACGGCGCCCTGCTGGCCGCGATCCTGGCGGCCGCGTCCGACGCCCGTGGCGTCCTGTTCGACACCGCCGAGGGGGTGGCGGGCGCGGCCGAGACGTTCCGCCGCGCGGGGGTGTCCGATCGCTGTTCGATCCGGACCGGCGACTTCTTCGAGGCCGTGCCGGAGGGCGACCTGCTGCTCGTGAAGGGCGTCCTGCACGACTGGGACGACGAGCGGTGCGTCACGCTGCTGCGCGGGTGCCGCGCGTCGATCGCCGCCGGCGGGCGCCTGCTGGTGCTGGAACCGGTGCTGCCGTCCAGGATCGGCACGCCGGAGGGGGCCGCGGTCGTCATGAGCGACATCGCCATGCTCGTCTACACCGGTGGCCGGGAACGCGACCGGGACGAGTTCCGGCGCCTGCTCGCGGCCGGCGGGTTCGCGCTGGCCGGGGTCACGCCGCCGCTCGGGGGCTCGGCGGTTCGGATCCTGGTCGCGGATCCGGTCTGAGCGCCCGGAAAACGTCAGGGCCGATCCACCAGGGCGGGCGGCATGAGTACGCTCCGTGCTCTGGTGGTCCGACGCGGTGAATGCGCATAATGAGCCGGTCGCGCAAACTCGCTCAAATCGGAAGGTCACTTGACACAACGGGGCGAATGGGTGGCCGCAGGTGAGGCGATACCCGCCCTGCGGGTCGTCGTCGGAGACCCGGACCGGGTCTTGCGCGCCAAGCTCAGGGGCCTGCTGCACATGGGCAACGGCTTCTACGTGGTAGGGGAGGCCGGCGCCACCCAGGCGCTGAGCGATCTGGTCGTCCGGCACCGGCCGAGGGTCGCGGTGGTGAACGCGGCGCTACGGCTGCCGGGCGGCGCCGAGGTCGCCCTGGCCGTCGCGGCGCAGACCAGGAACAGGACGCAGGTGGTGCTGGTCTCCGAAGCGCTGGACGAGGAACTGCTCGGGCGCGCGCTTCGTGAGGGGGTCGGCGGCTTCGTCCACAGGGAGTCGCTGCTGGAGGAGATCGTGCCCGCGATACGGCTGGTCTCCGCGGGCCACACGTTCATCTCCACTTCGATGATCACGCTGCTCCGCGACCGCATCGCCGCCGTGACCGCCGGGGTCGACGACCGGCTCGCGGCGCTCACCCGCCGCGAGGCCGAGGTGCTGGCGCTGGTCGCGACCGGCCTGTCCAACGCCGGTATCGCCGAGAAACTGGGCATCGGCGCTGGAACGGTCCGTTCCCACCTCGCCCGCATCCTCACCAAGCTGAAGGCCGCCAACCGGGCGCACGCGGTCGGCATCGCGTACGAGTCCGGCTTCATCGCCGGGGGATCTCACCGCCCACGGGCACGCGGACCGGCGTGACCGGCGGGATCGACCGCGAGAGCCACCACGCGTGAAGGCCCGGGAACTGCGCGATCGCCTCCGGCGACGAGAGCAGGGGATCCGGCTCGCCCCTGAGCGCCCGCGACCGCGACGACGTGTCCGTCCGGGCCTCCGCCTGGATCAGCGTCTGGGCGTGGAAGAGGTCGGCCGCGAGTTCCGGGCTGCTCAGCGCCGCCCGGGCCAGACGGGTCCGGATCCGGCGCTCGAACGCGGACGCCTCCCGCCGCTCGTCCGCTCCGCCGGCGTGCCCGCCGTCCTGCCGGACGGCCATCCGCCACGACGTCTCCGCCTCCGCCGCCACGGCGGCCTGAAGGTCCGGGGTGAGGGACGGGTCGAACCCGCGCCGGGTCAGCTCCCTGTCCAGCCTGAGCGCGCCCAGCGCGGCGACGGACATCCCGTGCGAGTGGACGGGGTTCACCGCGACGACCGCGTCGCCCGTCGCGAGGAAGCCGGCGGGCAGGCGGGCGCGTTCGTAGAAGCGCCGCCTGTTCGCGGTGTCGCGGTAGGGCCTGACGCCGCCGAGGGGCGTGGCCGCCGCCATGAGGTCCGCCACGATCGGGTGGCGCAGGCAGCGCGCGAAGCGCGTGAAGCCCTGCTCGTCGGCCGGCGGCTCGCCACCCCTGGTGCCGGTCAGGGTGACGACCCACCGGTCGTCCTCGATCGGGAACAGCGTCGCCCCCTGCGCCGGCCGCCCCTGCGCCGGGCCGGGATGGATCATGATCGCCGGTACGCCGCCGGCGAGTTCGGGAGGCGCCTGGTAGACCCGTGTGGAGTACGCCAGGCCCGAGGTGACGCCGGCCTCCTCGACGTCCGGTGCTCCGAGCTCGGCCAGCCACCGGGGCGCCTTGGACCTGCGCCCCGTCGCGTCCACGACGAGATCGGCCTGGAAGGTCCGCGCCGGACCTCCCACGCGCCCGGCACGGACGCCGGTGACCCGGGTCGCGTCCCCCACCAGCCCCAGCGCCTGCGCCCCCTCCCACACCGAGACGGCGCCGCCGCCCAGCGCCCGCTCCCGCACCACCTGGTCAAGCAGTCCCCGGCTGCACGCGACGAGGTAGGCCTCGGTGTCGATGCGCCGGAACCATCCCTGCGCGGCGAGGATCAGCGCACCGCCGGACAGGCCCCGCCGGTGCGCCCCGCGCGCGTAGAGCGCCTCAAGGGTGCCGGGAAGCAGCGCCTGCAGCGCCCTCGCGCCGCCGGTCACGAGCACGTGGTTGTGGTGGGACTGGGGCAGCCCCCGCCGGGGGCGGGGGCCGGGCGGGTAACGGTCGGTCTCGATCAGGATGACGTCGTCCGCGTGCCGGGCCAGCACGGCGGCGGCCAGCACCCCCGCGAAGCCCCCGCCGAGGACGATCGCCCTGTTCACGGGCGCGCGGTCAGCACGGCCGGCCGGGCCGGGTCGGTGGCCGCCTCATGCCGGGTGCTCTTCGACCAGCTTGCGCTCGATCATGGTGCCGAGGAAGTCCTGCACGTCCGCCCGGATGCGCCTGCTCACCGCGGTGTTGCCGCCGGCGAACTCCTGGGAGAGCTTCGAGACGATCGGCTCGCGTTCCCCGTCGCTGTCGATGAGCATCCAGATCCTGGCGGCGGTCGCGTTCAGGGTCGTGAAGGCGCCCGTGTCGATGTCGTACAGGGAGACGCCTTCCGCGGTCTCCTGCCATACGACGGAGTCGTTGATCCGCAGTGACACACTCCACCTCCGCTATGCCGGCGTTATGGGAAGCAGCTCGCCGATCCTGACGGCTTTGGGCGAGGGGGGAACATAGGTCTTCCAGTCGTCGAAGACCGGGTGCACGTCGTCGTTGACGACCAGGTGCGGCGTCGTCATCGTGAAGTTCTTCTTGGCGAGCTCGGAGGGGCTGACGCCCGCCTCCAGCCAGAGCTGCGTGGCGACGCCGTGCCGCAGGATCCGGCACTGGTGGCGGCTGTTGCGCCGCAGGTCCTTGGACTCCGCCATGTGCGCGGCGCGGCAGCCTCCGCCGCAGGACGCCTTGATGTAGCACTTCGCGCAGTCGGCGTGGTAGTCGCCGCCGAACACCGTGCTGGTGCGCATGTCGCGAAGGACCGGGCTGGCGAAGACCTCCGACAGCGACTGCCGCCTGACGTTGCCCGCGTAGTGCGCCCGCCCGGTGACGAGCTTGCACGGGTAGACGTCGCCGAGCGAGTTGATGTAGATCTCGTTGCCGCCCATCCCGCAGTTGCCCCTGACCGAGCACGGCGAGACGGGTCTCGGCCCGTCGGGCCTCAGCTTGCCGGCGGCCGGCGACGTCCAGGCGATCTCCTGGATTTTCAGATGGTCCTGCCAGCCGAAGTCGTAGTCGTCGGTCTCCCCGCGGCCCAGATTGTTGTGGTACATCAGCCGGATGCTGTCGACCTCCAGCCCCTCGACGAAGAGCGCGAAGTCCTCCAGCTCGTCGACGTTCTCCGAGGTGACGATGTGGTTGATCTTCGGCACCACACCGGCCTCGTTGAGCAGTTGGAGGGCGCGATGGGTCTTCGCGAAGGCGCCGGCGCCCCGGGTGCGGTCGTGCGTGTCGGCCGTGCCGCCGTCCACGCTCACCGTCACGGAGTTGAACAGCTCGGCGAACCGCCGCGCCGCCGCGGGCTTCCTGATCATCGTGGCGTTGGTGACGATGTTCGACTTCAGGCCGCGGCCGTTGGCGTGCTCGACCAATTGGAACAGGTCTTTCCTGAGCATCGGCTCGCCGCCGGTGAAAATCAGGACCTCGGCCCCGAAATCGGCGATCTGGTCGATCAGGGCGAGCGATTCCGCGGTGGTGAGCTCGCCCGGCAGGCATTTCTCGGACGAGGCGTAACAGTAGGGGCAGCGAAGATTACAGCCGTCGGTGACGGCGTAGTACACCTGCCGCAGCGGAGGTTCTACGAACCGGCTCTGCGGGCGAATTCCGTTGTAATAGACGATCCAGTTCAGGATCATTCTTCCGAGGGCCCGATCGGTTTCGCGGGTCTCTTCGAGCCGCGCGTGCTCTCCGCTCGCCCGGGGACGGGCCAGGGCCTGGAGGATGGCGAACTCACGCGCGTCGAGGACACACCGGCCGCCCACATTCGGGTTGACCACCAGGTAGTCCTCGTCGTGCACGAAGTAGGTGAGGTCTTCTGGTACATCGAACAAGGCGGGATTTCTCGCCAGCTTCCCGGACATCCGTTCCCCTTCGTGATCCAGCGGTGGAGGCGGCCCCGGACCGTTCTGTCCCGCGACATGCGGCCGGGGCCGCCTCCGTTCAACCGTTCGGACCGGATCAGCCCGATCCGGACCCGGACCAGGCGCCGCACATGCACGATCCGCCTATGCTCGGGGCCTCGTCGACGTGCGCCACCACCTCGGGGGTGGCCCACTCTCCGGCCTGCGGGGAGCGCGCCAGCACCTCGGGCAGGACGGCGGGGAGCCGGGACTTCAGGGAGATGAGCAGGTCGACTTCCTCATGGGTCAAGGTGGCGAACGCCTCCTCGACCTCCGCGGCGATCGGGTCGCTCAGGACACCCGCGTCCCGCAGAGCTTCCCTCGGATCGAAGGCCATGCCTTCACCTCTCTATCTGGTGAGATGTGTTGCAGGTCGAGTATGGGCCGGTCGCGACAAGGTGACACAACCCCACGAACGTGGGCTGATCCGTACCGGTTTCCAAGCCGTGGCGCCTGCTCGGGAATGCAAATCGAAAACCACACGAATGTGGGTTTCCGGCTCGCTTGCGATCACCGGCGGGCCGTTTCAGGCTGGGCGGGCGGAACGATATCCGCGCCTCGGAGTTTCCATGGCGCCGGCACCCGGAAATCGCCCGGCGAACCGGCCGCCGACGAAAGGAAGACTCGATGGACAGAACCGGATCGGGCGCGTTCGACGCACTGGGCAGGCTCCGCGCCGCCGGGCATCCCATCGACCTGCTCGACGAACGGCAGCGACGGGTGTTCGCCGAGCTCTCCGAGACCGAGGTCGCGTTGCTGAACTCCATCAAGAAGCGCCTGGACGACGCCGCGGGTGAAGTGGAAGGACAGGAGTTCAAGATCGTATGACCGGCAGGGGCCCGCGACCCGCCCGTCGTCACATCGCGGTGCTGTTCATCGACATCGTCGGGTCGACGGAACTCGCCGAGCGCCTCGACCTGGAGCTGCTCCTGCGGATCCTGGAGCGCTACTACGCCGCCTGCAGGACGGAGATCGTCGAACACGGCGGCGTCCTGGAGAAGTACATCGGCGACGCCATCATGGCGGTGTTCGGTGTTCCCGTCAGCCGGGAGGACGACGCGCTGCGGGCGGCCCTCGCCGCGTACGCGGCGATGTCGGCGGTGCACCGCCTGAGCGCCGAGATCGCCCCGACCCACGAGATCCGGCTGGACGCCCACTGCGGCATCGCCTTCGGCGAGGTCGTGGTCGTCGCCGCGTCCGCCTCGGACGTGCGCGTGATCGGTGACGCGGTCAACACCGCGAGCCGCCTGCAGTCCGCGGCCGAGGCCGGCGAGATCCTCGTGGGAGACGAGGTCGCCCGCCTCGTCCGGCACCACGCGGTGCTGGACGAGGTACCCCCGCTGAGGCTCAAGGGCAAACGCGATCCCGTGCGGGCGTGGCGGCTGGTCGCCGTGGAGCCGGATCGCGCGGAGCCGGGAACCGGCGCGATCCCGCTGATCGGCCGCGCCGGGGAGCTGCGCCGGCTGACGCGGCTCCACGAACGCGTCGTCCGCGACCGGCGGTTCGGCATGGCGACCCTGCTCGGCGCGCCCGGCATCGGCAAGTCGCGGCTGGCCAGGGAGTTCCTGCACAACCTGCCCGACGGCGTCGCCGTTCTCACCGGCCGCTGCCCGTCGTACGGCATCGGCGCCACCTACCGGCCGATCGCGGAGATGCTCGAAGCCCTCAACGGCGACTGGCCCGCCATCGCCGAGGCCGTGGGCCCGGACGCCGAGCGCGCGTTGCGCGGGCTGGCCGGCTCGGGCGCCGCGGACTACGGGGACACCTCCGGGGTGGCGGAGATCGCGCAGGCGGTGCGGTCGTTCTTCGAGGTCCTCGCCCGGCGCCGGCCGCTGGTCGTGGTGCTGGACAACCTGCAGTGGGCCGGGCCGACACTGCTCGACCTCATCGAGGACTGCGCGACGTGGCTCGCCGACGTGCCGGTGCTCCTCGTCTGCGTCGCCCGGCCCGAGCTCTACGACATCCGTCCCTCCTGGGGAAGGAACATGGCCGGCGCCGTGTCGCTGGAGCTCGGCCCGCTGAGCCGGCCGGACCTCGCGCGGCTGGTCGCCGAGCTCTGCGCCGCACGCGCGGACGTCGTCGCCCACGACGACGCCATGGACCGGACGGCCCGGCGGGTGATCGACGGCTCGGACGGCAACCCGCTCTTCGCCGAGCTGATGCTGGAGACCCTCGCCGAGGGCGCCGCCTCGCTGCCGCCCACCATCCAGGCGCTGCTCGGGGCCCGGCTGGGCCGCCTGGGCGACGCGGAGCGCGAGGTCCTCGAACGGGCGGCGACCATCGGGCAGACCTTCACGCTGGAACAGGTGGAGGCCCTGCGCGACGCGACCGCCCCCGCGACGGCGGTGCCCCTGCGACGGCTCCAGCGCGACCGGCTGATCCGGCGCGGCGCGCTGCCGGGGGCGTTCGAGTTCACCCAGACCCTCACCCGGGAGACCGTCTACGCGATGACCAGCAAGGAGGCGCGCGCGGACTGGCACCGCAGGCTTGCCGACTGGTTCGGCGAGCGGGCCCGCGCCGCCTCGGACGACGTCCCGTTCCCGGGGTCGACCTCGGGAGACGTCAGTCAGCACCTGCTGGCGGCCTGCCGGCTCACCCGCGAGGTGCGCCCCGGCGATCCGTGCCTGCCCGAGCTGACCGACCGGGCCGCGGACTCGCTCATCAGGGAGGGCGGTCAGGCGTTGCACCGCAAGGACCTGCCCGCGGCGATCGCGCTGCTGGAACGGGGCCGCGAGATGCTCCCCCGGGGCAGGGAGGAGCACCGCCGGCTCGCCGTGCGCATCAGCGACGCGGAACTGGCACGAGGGGACGGCGCCCGGGCGCTCGCGGCCCTGGACTGCGCGGAGGACCTGCTGCCGGACGATCCGCGCAACCTGCTCAGCTGTGCGATCCAACGCGAGATCCTGGCCGTTCGCTCGGGCGCCCGCAGGACGGAGCTGCGGCCGCTCCGGGAGCTGCTGGAGCTCGACCCCATGGACGAGCTGAGCTGGTGCCGGTTCCACCAGCTCGAAGCGTGGGTCCACATCGAGGACGGACGTTTCGGCGCCGCCGACCGGGCACTGCGCGACGGGGTCCGCCGGGCCGGGGCGATGGGGGACCGCTACGAGGAGGACCGCCTGCTCGGCGGGCTGTGCGAGCTGGTGCAGTGGTCGCCCACTCCGGCGCGGGAGGGGCTCGCGCTCTGCGCCGACCTGCTGGGCCGATTCGCCGGCGACCGTGCTCTGCTGGTGCCGGTGCTCGTCACCAGAGCCCGCCTTCTCGCGCTCTCCGGCGACCTCGTGACCGCCCGTGAGACGCTCGGTACGGCCGCCCGTTACGTGGACGAACTCGACCTCGGCCTGTCGGCGATCGCCGTCGTCCAGGTACGGGGGCTGGTGGAGTCCCTGGACGGGGACCACGAGGCCGCGCGCGGCCTGTTCACGCATGCCGCGGGCGTCCTGCGTACGGCGGGACACGAGGCGCCCGCCGCCACCCTGGAGGTCTACGCGGCGCGCGAGACGCTCCGGCGGGGGGACGCGCGGCAGGCGGCCCTGGAGCTGGCGCGGCCCGAGGCCCGGCCGCGTCAGCGCCGCGGCGAAGTGGTGGCCGTCGCGACGAGGGCCGCCATCGCGTCCCGCGACGGCGCGCACGCCGAGGCGCTCGGCCTCGCCGGGCGGGCCAGCGAACTGCTCGAATCGACCGACGACCCCTGCCTTCGGGGGGACGTCCTGTTCGAGGTCGCCCGGATCCACCGGGCGGCCGGCCGCGACCCGGCCGGCGCCGCCCGGCGCGCACGCGACGCCTATCTCGGCAAAGGCGCGACCCTGCCGGCGCGCAGAGTCCACGACTGGATGGGGGAGCCGTGTCCATGACGCCCACGAGCACACCGCCCTGGCGCAGGGAGAAGCGTGCCCACTTTCCCGGGGTGCCCGCGTGGGGGCTGGCCACCGCCCGGCAGGCCCCCGAGCGTTTCGAGGTCAGCCCGCTGGCGGGGGTCACCAAGGAGTGGGCCTGGGGCGGGGCCGACGGCACCGGTGCGCGCGTGTGCGTGGTGGACACGGGCGTGGACGCGGACCATCCCAGGATCGGCGGCGTGGAACGGGCGTACGAGGTCGTCAGCGGCGACGGGGGCGGGCTCACGGTCGCCGGCTGCGCCCCCGCCGACCCCGCCGGGCACGGCACGGCCTGCGCCGGAGTGATCAGGTCGATCGCTCCCGGCGCGTCGCTCACCTCGCTGCGCGTGCTCACCGACGGGAAGACCGGCAGCGGCAGTGCCCTCGTCACCGGGCTCAGATGGGCCATCGACGCGGGGTTCGACCTGATCAACCTCAGCCTTTCCACCACGAGGTCCACCTTCAGGGAATCCCTCCAGGAACTGGCCGACCGCGCGTACTTCCGGCGTTGCCTGCTGATCGCCGCGGCGCACAACATGCCCGTGCTCAGCTTCCCGTGGACGTTCTCGTCGGTGGTCTCCGTGGCCAGCCATGACCTGGCCGACCCGATGACGTACTTCTACAACCCCGCGCCGCCCGCGGAGTTCCACGCGCGCGGGGTGAAGGTGCCGGTCGCGTGGCCCGGCGGTCGGGAGATCCGCAGCACCGGCAACAGCTTCGCCGCGCCGCACATCACCGGCATCTGCGCCCTCATCCTCAGCAAGCACCCCTGGATGACGCCGTTCCAGCTGAAGACGGTCCTCTATCTGGCGGCGGACAACACGATGCAGAACGGAGAGGCACATGTCCCCTGACGACTTCGACGGCACCGAACGCAAGTTGCTGCAGTCCATCGTCGAGGTGGCCCGCCACATGTTCGGCGCCGCCGCCGCCTCCATCTTCCTGGTGGACCCGGACACCGGTGAGCTGGTCTTCGAAGCCGTCTCGGGCCAGGGGGAGAAAGAGCTGGTCGGGAGCCGCTTCCCGGCGGGAACCGGGATCGCCGGCTGGGTGGCGGCCAGCGGGCAGTCCATGGTCGCCGACGACGTGTCGGAGGTGACGCAGTTCGCCCAGGACGCCGCCGAGTCCACCGGTTACGTGCCGCGCACCATCATGGCCGCGCCGCTCATCCGGTTCGAGGAGTGCGTCGGCGTCCTGGAGGTGCTGGACCGCGCGGAGTCCCGGAGCGATCTGGACGACATCGACCTGCTGGGGCTGTTCGCCACCCAGGCCGCCTGCGGCCTGGAGTTCCTGCTGCGGGTGCGGAACAGCCGGCGCGAGCCGGAGGGCGACCCGTACACGCTCCTCAGGAGGATCGGCGAGAGACTGCCGGGACGGGCCCGGCCGTCGGACGCGGCGGCCGTCCGCCTCCTCGCCATCGCCGACGACCTTCTGTCATTCTGACCGCATTTCGGCCGCGCGTCATCGAGCGATCCGGATTGGACAGGACGTCCCATGCCGCCTTAGGTTAGGCTCACTTAACTTTGCCTTGCCTTAGGGGGATGTGGGATGCGTGGATTCGGCCGGGTCATGCTCGCCGCCGGGACGCTGGCCGTCGCGCTGGCGGCGGCCGGGTGCGGAGGGACGGACGACTCCGGCACGGCGGGTTCGTCGCCCGCCTCGCCCGGGAAGGCGGCGATCACGCTCTACAACGCCCAGCATGAGGACCTGATGAAGCTCATGGTGGACGCCTTCACCAAGGAGACCGGGATCAAGGTGGACATGCGGTCGGGGGAGGACCCCGACATGGCCAACCAGATCGTCCAGGAGGGCTCCGCGTCTCCCGCCGACGTCTTCGTCACCGAGAACTCGCCGGCGATGACCCTGGTCGCGAGCAAGGGCGGCTTCGCCAAGGTCGACCCGGCCACCCTGGCCCAGGTCGGCAAGCGGTACGCGCCGTCGACGGGCGACTGGGTGGGGTTCGCGGCCCGCTCGACGGTCCTCGCCTACAACTCCCAGCAGCTCACCGAGGACCGGCTGCCGGCGTCCATCATGGATCTGGCCAAGCCGGAGTGGAAGGGCAGGTTCGGCGTCGCCGCCGGCGGCGCCGACTTCCAGGCCATCGTCAGCGCCGTCCTCGCCGTCAAGGGGGAGAGGGCGACCGCCGAGTGGCTGGGGGGCCTCAAGGACAACGCGAAGATCTACCAGGGCAACGGGGCGGCGATGCGGGCCGTCAACGCCGGCGAGATCCAGGCGGCCGTGATCTACCACTACTACTGGTACCAGGACCGCGCCGAGGCGGGCACCAACAGCAAGAACGTCGAGCTGCACTTCTTCCCGGACAAGGACGCCGGCGCGTTCGTGGGCGTCTCCGGCGCGGGCGTGCTCAAGTCCAGCAAGCACCCGGCCGAGGCGCAGGCCCTGGTGAAGTTCCTTACCGGCAAGAACGGCCAGCAGGTGCTGGCCGACAGCGACGCGCTGGAGTACTCGATCTCCGCCGACGTGCCCACCAACCCCAAGCTGAAGCCGCTCGGCGAGCTGAGCCCGCCCGACATCGAGCTGTCCTCGCTGAACGGGCCCAAGGTGATCGAGCTGATGCAGCAGACGGGCCTGCTCTGACCGGCACGGCGCTTCGCGGGATCGCGGGACGGAGGGTACGCCGAGACGGGGCGTACCCTCCGCTCCTGCTCGCCGTGTGCGGGGCCGTCGCCCTCGTCACCGCCGTCCCGCTGCTGTTCGTCGTCGGCTACGCCGTGAGCGTCGGCTGGGACGAGGCGTGGCGGCTGATCGTGCGCCCGCGCGTGGGCGAGCTGCTCGTCAACACCACCGAGCTCACGCTGGGCTGCATGCTCCTGTGCGCCGTGCTCGGCTCGGCCGCGGCATGGCTGGTGCACCGCACCGACCTGCCGGGCCGCAAGGTCTGGCACGTACTGCTCGCCGCGCCGCTGGCGGTCCCCGCGTTCGTGACGAGCTTCGGCTGGGTCTCCGTCACCGGCGCGGTCGAGGGCTACGGCGGCGCCCTGCTCATCGTGACCCTGGCCTACTATCCCCTGGTGTACCTGCCCGTGGCCGCGACCCTGCGGGGCCTGGACCCGGCGCTGGAGGAGACCGCTCGCTCGCTGGGGCTCGGCTCGTGGGCCGTCTTCGCCCGCGTCGTGCTGCCGCAGCTTCGCCCGGCCGTGCTCGGCGGTGCGCTGCTCGTCGGGCTGCACCTGCTGGCCGAGTTCGGCGCCCTGCAGATGCTGCGCTTCCCGACGTTCACCACGGCGATCTACGACCAGTACCGCTCCGCCTACGACGCCCAGGCCGCCAACATGCTGGCCGGCGTGCTGGTGGCGTGCTGCGCGGTGCTGCTGTTCGCCGAGCTGCGGCTGCGGGGCCGCCGCCGGTACGCCCGCCTCGGCTCGGGCGCCGCCCGGATCGCCCCGCCGGCCCGCCTCGGCCTGTGGTCGGCGCCCGCGCTGCTCGCCGTGCTCGGCGTCGTCGCGCTCGCGCTCGGCGTCCCGCTGGCCAGCCTGGCGCACTGGCTGTGGGTCGGCGCCTCGACCGCGTTCCCGATCGAGACCCTGCTGCGGACGACGGGTACGGCGCTGGGGCTCGGCGTGATGGCCGCGCTGGTCACGACGGCGTGCGCGCTGCCGGTGGCGTGGCTGGCGGTCCGCCACCGCGGCCGGGTCGCCAGCACGCTGGAGCGCAGCACCTACATCGGCAACTCCCTGCCCGGCATCGTGGTCGCGCTGGCGCTGATCACGGTGTCCATCCGCTTCGTCCAACCGGCGTACCAGACCACGGGGCTGCTGCTCGCCGCGTACATGATCATGTTCCTGCCGCGGGCGCTGGTGAGCGTCCGCGCGGCCATCGCCCAGGCGCAGCCGGTCCTCGACGACGTCGCGCACTCGCTGGGCGCCGGCACGGTCGCGACGCTGCGCCGGGTGACCCTGCCGCTGGTGGCGCCGGGCGTCGCCGCAGGCGCGGCGCTGGTGTTCCTGGCGGTCGTCACCGAACTGACCGCCACCCTGCTGCTGTCGCCCACGGGCACGCACACGCTGGCCACCCAGTTCTGGAGCGAGGTCCGCGACGTGGACTACGGCGCCGCCGCCCCGTACGCCGTGCTCATGGTGCTGATCTCTGCGCCGGCCACCTACCTGCTCACCGCGACCGCGAGGAGGTCCACATGACAGGCCTGACCATCCGCGGGCTCACCAAGAACTTCGGCGCGGTGGCCGCGCTGGCGGGCGTCGACCTCGACGTGCCCGCGCGCAGCCTGACCGCGATCCTGGGTCCGTCCGGCTGCGGAAAGACGACGCTGCTGCGCCTCGTCGCCGGCTTCACCACGCCCGACGCCGGTACGATCCGCTTCGGCGACCGGCTGGTGTCCGAGCCGCACACGGCCGTTCCGCCCCAGCGGCGCCGCATCGGGTACGTGCCGCAGGAAGGCGCCCTGTTCCCGCACCTGCGCGTCGCCGACAACATCACCTTCGCGCTTCCCCGCGCCGCCCGCCGGTCGCGGGACCGCCTGGCCGAGCTGCTCGACCTGGTGGAGCTGGACGCCTCCACCGCCGACCGGTACCCGCACGAGCTGTCGGGAGGCCAGCAGCAACGCGTCGCGCTCGCCCGGGCGCTGGCCCCGGATCCCTCGATCGTCCTGCTCGACGAGCCGTTCTCCTCGCTGGACGCGAACCTGCGCCTGTCGACCGGGCGGACGGTCGCGCAGGCGCTGCACGCCGCGGGCGCGACGGCGATCCTCGTCACCCACGACCAGGACGAGGCGCTGTCGCTCGCCGACCAGGTCGCCGTCATGCGCGCGGGCCACCTGGTGCAGGTCGGCCCGCCCGGCACGGTGTACGCCACCCCCGCCGACCCCGCGGTGGCGCGTTTCGTCGGCGACGCGGTACTGCTGCCGGCCGTCATCACCGGCCGGACGGCGCGGTGCGCGCTCGGCACGGTGACGGTCCGCGACGGTTCGGCCGACGGGCGGGCCCAGGTGCTGATCCGCCCCGAACAGATCGAGATCCTCGACGGCGGCCCCGGTGTGCCCGCCACCGTCGGCGCGGTGACCTACTTCGGCCACGACGCCACCGTCACCATGACGCTCCAGCCGGACGGCCCGGACATCACCGCCCGCGTCACCGGCACCCGCACCCCTCATCCGGGCAGCAGCGTCCACCTCACCGTCAACGGCCCGGCCACCGCCTTCCCCGCCCTGGCGAGCACGGCGTCGTCCTGAGGGTCACTTGCCGAAGCCGGCGGTCAGGCCGCTGAGCAACTGGCGGCGGCCGAGCACGTACAGGACCAGGATGGGCAGCGTGGTCAGCATGACGGAGGCGAGCACGGCGGGCACGTTCACGCTGTACTGCCCCTGGAAGCTCCACAGCGCGAGCGGCAGCGTGCGCTTCTCGGGGCTCTGGGTGAGGATCAGCGGCAGCAGGAACCCGTTCCAGATCGTCAGCGCGTTGTAGATCGTCACCGTCACCACGGCCGGCCGGGTCAGCGGAAAGGCCAGGCGCCAGAGCGTCATCGTCTCGGTCGCGCCGTCCAGCCGCATCGACTCGAACAGCTCCTTGGGCACGTCGCGGATGAAGTTGGCCAGGACCAGCACCGACAGCGGGATCGCGAACGCCATCGACGGGAGGATCAGCGCCGTCAGCGAGTCGTAGAGGCGCAGCCGGATGATGATCAGGTAGATCGGGATGATCGTCGCCTGCAACGGGATGGCCAGGCCCATGAGGAACAGCGAGTTCACCGCGCGCAGGAAGCGGCCGGCGCGGCCCCGGACGATGGCGTACGCCGCCATGAACGCGAACGCGACCGCCGGGACGACCGCGCCGACGGTGACGATGAGGCTGTTGAGGAAGTACAGCGGGAAGTCGGACTCGATGACCAGCTTGTAGTTGGCGAGGGTCGGCTCGCCGGGCGGCGCCAGCGGGTTGGTCGCGTAGTAGGTGCTCTGCGACTTGAAGCTGGTGATGACGATCCAGTAGATCGGCACGACCACGACCACCAGCCACAGCCAGCCCGCGGCGCCACCCAGCCAGTTCGGGCGCTCGCCCCTCGGGCGCGGCGGGCGCCGGTGGGTCCTGGAGGACGCGGCGGCCCGGTCGAGCCCCGTCGTGTGCGTCACGCCCATGGTCAGGCCCCTTCCAACTGGCTGGCGCCGGTGTCGCGCCCGCCGAGCCGGCGCAGGAACAGCGCCAGGGCGAGGCCCACGAGGACGAGGATGACGGCGATGGCGCTGGCCGGCCCCATGAGGTTGGCCTGGAACCCGCGCTTGTACATGTCCAGCGCGAGCACCCGGGTCGCGTCGCCGGGACCGCCCGCGGTCAGCACGAAGATCAGGTCGAAGAAGGTAAGGGAGCCGACGACCATGAGGGTGGAGGACGTGATGATCGTGTACTTGAGCTGCGGCAGCGTGATGCTGAAGAACTTGCGCACGCGGCCCGCGCCGTCGATCTCGGCCGCCTCGTACATGGTCCGCGGGATCTGCCGCACGCCGCCCTGGTAGATCAGCGAGTGGAACGGGATGAACTGCCACGACACCACGAAGATCACGACGCTGAACGCGAGGACGGGCTCGCCCAGCCAGTCCTGGGTGAGGAGCCCGATGTGCAGGCCGGCGCCGAGCCCGAAGTTCGGGTCGAGCAGCGCCTTGTAGGTGATGGCGATGGCGGCGGAGCTGAGCAGCAGCGGGATGAAGTACAGCACCGCCAGCACCGCGCGGTAGCGCTGGTGCCCGGCCAGGAACACCCCGATCAGGATGCTGGCCGGCGTCTGCACCGCCCACGAGGCGGCCATCACCAGGAACGTCACCCACAGCGCGTGCGGCAGGCCGGGGTCGGCGAGCACGGCACGCCAGCTCGTGAGCCCGGAGATCTGGATCTCCCCCAGCCCGTCCCAGGACGTGAAGCTGAGGAGCAGGACCCCGATGAGCGGGATCACCCCGAAGGCGACGAACACCGCCAGGGCCGGCACGGCCAGCCACGGGAGGACGCCGTCGCGGGCGCCTCTCGTGGCGGTCGGCGGCGTCCCCCTGCGGCCGGAGGGCGCGAACGCGGTCACTTGCCGATGACCGCGTTCATGTTCGACGCGAACTGCTGCGGCGAGATCGAGAGCTGGAACAGCTTGGCGATGTTGTCCAGCAGCACCTCGGCCGCGGTCGGGCTGAGCGCCTGGTCCCAGGACTGGGCGAACGACGTGGCGTTGCTGGCGATGCCGTAGACGAACTTCAGGAAGTCGGCGTCCTTGGAGGAGGCGAACGAGCTGTCGGCGCCCTTGACGATCGGCACCGCGCCGGTGTCGGCCCACTCCTTCGCTTCCTGGTCGGTGAGCACACCGGTGGCGAAGAACTTCTTGGCGATCTCCTTCTGCTCGGGCGTCGCCTTGGAGGAGATCGACAGGTACTGGCCGGGGTTGCCGACGGTGTTGCTCGGGTCGCCCTTGCCGCCCTCGACCGGCGGGAAGTTCATGTAGCCGAGGTGGCCGCCGGAGACGAAGTCGCCGCCGTCGGTGGACATGCCGCCGTACGTCCAGCCGCCGTGCAGCATCATCGCGGCCTTGCCGGTGTACAGCAGCGCCTGGTCGGCGTTGGAGTCGGCCGTGATCGAGGAGAAGCCCTTGATGAAGCCGTTCGCCTTGATGAGCTCCTGCATCTTGGTCAGGCCGTCGATGGCGGCGGGGTTGTTCCAGGCGTCCTTCTCGGCGTCGAACACGGCCTGGAACACCTCGGGGCCGCCGATGCGGTCGAAGAGGAACTCCAGCCACATCATGTTCGTCCAGCGGGACTGGCCGCCGAGGGAGAACGGGGCGATGCCGGCGGCGTTGAACTTGGGGACCAGGGCCATGATGTCGCCCCAGGACTGCGGGGGCTCCGCGCCGACCTTCTCGAAGACCGTCTTGTTGTAGTAGAGGACGATGGGCTGCACGGTCTCGCACGGCATCGCGTAGATCTTGCCGTCGATCGTCGCCGCGCCGAAGGAGGACGGGAACAGCCGGTCCTTCACGGCGGCGTTCTCGCCGAACCACGAGGTGAGGTCCTCGACCTGGCCCGCCTGCACGTACGTGCGCAGCGTGCCGCCGCCCCAGCCCCAGATGATGGTGGGCGCCTGGCCCGCGCCGATCGCCGTCTTGATCTTCGTCTTGTACGCGTCGTTCTGGAAGGCCGTCCCGGTGATCTGGCCGCCGGGGTTGGCCTTGTTGAACCGCTCGACCGCCCTGGCGCGCACGCCCTCCTGCGGCTGGACCGACAGGTACCAGTAGGTGGCGTTGCCCGCGCCGCCCCCGCCGCCCCCCGCGCTCCCGGTCGCGCTGGGCTTGGCCGGGCCGGAGGTGCCGCAGGCCGCTAACGCGGCGCCCACGGGGATGCCCATGGAGAGACTGAGGAAGGTGCGGCGAGAAGGTGTCCTGGATTCCACGCTGATCTCCGTATGTTGAATGCCGAGGCCGTCGCGGCTCCATGTGAAACATCAGAGGTGGTGGCCGGCGGTCGTGGAGCAGCACCTACCGGTCCCCGCGTCCGCTCCTCCTCGGGCTCGGATTGTCGAAACATTTTCGAAACAGGCCGCGTGGCACGCCAATTTAGGTTTCCCCTACGTACCTGTCAAGGGTGGTCTCGGACTCTCGTCAACGCCTGATGAGGGGCGTGTAAGGTACGCTGCGTAGGGGTTTCAGCTGCTGATCTTCCGAGATCCGGGGTCGTCGGCGAAGCCGCTGCCAAGCACCGAAATGTTTCGGATAGTTGCGGAACAGGTTCTTTCTTGAGGAGAGCAGATGACAGATCCGACCTCTGCGGCCGACCAGAAGCTCCGGCCGTGGCAGGACCCGGCACTCTCCGTGTCCGACCGGGTCGACGCCCTCCTCGGGGAGCTGACCCTGGAAGAGAAAATCGGGCAGCTCGGCAGCCGTTGGATCGGCAACGACATGCCGTTCGAGCAGAACGACGAGCCCGCCGACGAGACCGCGGGCCAGCTGAACGTCGCCCCGATGCAGGACGTCTTCGCGGCCTCGGGCGCGGTGCCCTTCGACGTGGCGATCCGCCACGGGCTCGGCCACCTGACGCGGGTGTTCGGCAGCGCTCCCGTGACCGCGGCGGAGGGCGCCGCGGAGGTCGTGCGGCTGCAGTCCGAGGTGGTGAAGAACTCCCGGCTCGGCATTCCGGCCGTCGTCCACGAGGAGTGCCTGACCGGCTTCACCACCTACGGCGCGACCGTCTACCCGGCGGCCATCGCCTGGGGCGCGACGTTCGACCCGGACCTGGTGGAGCGCATGGCCGCCGCCATCGGGCGGGACATGCGCGCCGTGGGCGTCCACCAGGGCCTGTCGCCGGTGCTGGACGTCGTGCGCGACTACCGCTGGGGTCGCGTCGAGGAGACCATGGGCGAAGACCCGTACCTGGTCGCGATGCTCGGCGCGGCCTACGTCCGCGGCCTGCAGAGCGCCGGGATCATCGCCACGCTCAAGCACTTCGCCGGGTACTCCGCCTCCCGGGCGGCCCGCAACCACGGTCCGGTGCCCATGGGGCGGCGCGAGCTGATGGACATGATCCTGCCGACCTTCGAGACCGCCATCGTCGAGGCCGGCGCGCGGTCGGTCATGAACTCCTACTCCGACGTGGACGGCGTGCCCGCCGGGGCCGACTCCTGGCTGCTGACCGACCTGCTGCGCGACGAGTGGGGGTTCACCGGGACGGTCGTGTCGGACTACTGGGCGGTCCCGTTCCTCGCGACGATGCACCAGGTCGCCGCGGACACCGACGAGGCCGGGGTGCTGGCCCTGACCGCGGGCATCGACGTCGAGCTGCCCGACACGCTCGGCTACGGCGGCCACCTGGTCGAGCGCGTACGGCGGGGCGAGCTGCCGGAGTCCCTCGTGGACCGGGCCGCCCGCCGCCTACTCACGCAGAAGGTGGAGCTCGGGCTGCTCGACCCGGACTGGACGCCGGAGAAGTCGGTGGCCGGGGCGGGGGCCGTCGACCTGGATTCGCCGGACAACCGGGCGCTGGCCCGCGAGCTGGCCGAGCGGTCGATCATCCTGCTCGACGCGGGCACCGCGCTGCCGCTGCTCGGCGAGGGGCGTCCTGAGCCGCGCCGGGTCGCCGTGGTCGGGCCGTGCGCCGACGACCCGCGCACGTTCATGGGCTGCTACGCCTTCCCCAACCACGTGCTGCCCCGTCACCCGGGGCTCGGGCTCGGCGTGGACGCGCCCAGCCTGCTCGACGCGCTGCGGCACGAGCTGCCCGGCGCCGAGCTGGTCCACGAGCGCGGGTGCGAGGTGTCGGGCGACGACCGCTCCGGCTTCGCCGCCGCGCTCCGGGCGGCCCGCGAGTCCGACCTGTGCGTCGCCGTCGTCGGCGACCTGGCCGGGCTGTTCGGGCAGGGCACCTCCGGCGAGGGCTGCGACGCCGAGGACCTGCGCCTGCCCGGCGTGCAGGAGCACCTGCTGACCGAGCTGGCCGCCACGGGCACGCCGGTCGTGGTGGTCGTCGTCTCCGGCCGCCCGTACGCGCTCGGCGCGGTGTCCGGCGGGGCCGCCGCGCTCGTCCAGGCGTTCATGCCCGGCGAGGAGGGCGGGGCGGCCATCGCCGGAGTCCTGTCCGGCCGCGTGCAGCCCAGCGGGAAGCTGCCGGTGCAGGTCCCGCGCGTCCCCGGCGGGCAGCCGGGCACCTACCTGCAACCGCCGCTCGGCTCCAACAGCCACGGCATCAGCAACCTGGACCCGAGCCCGCTGTTCCCTTTCGGCCACGGCTCCTCGTACACCACCTTCGAGGTCGGCGACCTGCATGTCGGTGACGCCGAGGTGCCCACCGACGGCGAGTTCACCGTGTCCGTGCGCGTGCGCAACACCGGCGGCCGGGCGGGCGAGGAGGTCGTCCAGCTCTACCTGCACGACGTGCTCGCCCAGGTCACCCGGCCGGTGCTCCAGCTCGCCGGTTTCACCCGGGTCCGGCTGGAGCCCGGCGCGAGCGCGCGGGTGACGTTCACCGTCTCGGCCGACCGCACGGCGTTCACGGGGCGCGACCTGCGGCGCGTCGTCGAGCCGGGGGACATCGAGGTGTTCGCGGGCACGTCGGCGTCGAACCTGCCGTGCCGGGGCCGCGTACGATTGACCGGCCCCCTGCGCCACGTCGGCCGCGGCCGGCGGCTGGTCACGCCCGTGGACGTGGAACCGGCGCCGGGCTCGGGCGCCGCACACCGGGGGGGATCAGATGCCGGCGAGTCGTAGACGGGCCACCCTGGCCACGGTCGCGGCCTCGGCGGGCGTGTCGGTCGCGACCGTGTCGAAGGTGCTCAACGGCCGCAGCGACGTCTCCGCGGCCACCCGCTCCCTCGTCGAGTCGTTGCTGCGGCAGCACAACTACGTCGCGTCGGCGCAGCGCCGGGGGGAGGGGGCCGCGCTCGACACGGTCGAGATCGAGCTCGACGCCGACCTGAACGCGTACTCGACCGAGATCGTCCAGGGCGCGGTGCGGGCCGGGGCCGAGCTGGACGCGGCGATCGTGGTGAGCATCCGGACGAACGCCGACCGCTCGGGAGCGTGGGCGCGCGGCCTCGTCACGGCCGGGCGGCGGGCGCTGATCGCCGTCACGGGCGACCTGACCGCGGGGCAGCTCGCCGCCCTGTCCCGCGCGCAGCTTCCCCTGGTCGTGATCGACCCGCTGAACCTCCCGCAGGCCGAGGTCACCAGCGTCGGCTCGACGAACTTCGCCGGGGGCCTGGCCGCGACACAGCACCTGCTCGCGCTCGGGCACCGGCGCATCGCCTACCTCGGCGGCCCGGCCACCGCCGCCTGCAACCAGGCCCGGATGCACGGCTACCGCGCCGCCATGGAGGCCGCGGGCGCCCCCGTTCCTCCTGGCCACGTGCGGACGGGGCACTTCCACTACCAGGACGGCGTGGCGGGCGGCGCGGCCCTGTTCGACCTGCCGGAGGTGCCCACGGCCATCTTCGCGGGCTGCGACGAGATCGCGCTCGGCGTCATGGAGGCCGCGCGGGCGCGGGGGTTACGCGTGCCGGAGGACCTCAGCATCGTGGGCTTCGACGACACGCAGGTCGCCCGCATGGCCTCGCCCCCGCTGACCACCGTGCGCCAGCCGCTGCGCGAGATGGGCGGCGTCGCGGTGCGCACGGCGCTGCGCCTGGCGGCCGGGGAGCGGGTCGACTCCCACCACGTCGAGCTCGCCACCGAACTGGTCGTCCGCGGCTCCACCGCCCCCGCCTCGCTGGGCCTGGGCTCCACCGCGCCCGCCTCCCCGGGCCTGGGCTGAGCCGTTCCTCATCGCCGGGCTCTCGCTCTCGCCCTCTTCCTGACCGGGTGACGAAATCCTGCAACTGGCTGTATGCCCCCTCTGCACCCCTTACGATCGGCGATCGGCCGGTCATCGATCGTAAGGAGGGGTTATGTCACCAGACCCGGGTGGACCTGCGTGGACCGACATCGTCACAACGATCGTCACGGTGGTTGCTGTGGGAGTTGCCCTGTGGGCGGCGTGGAAGGCCAGCCGGCAGGCGGACATGGCTGCGGACTCGGCACGGTTCGCGGGAACGCAAGCCGACGCCGCCAAGGAGCAGGTCGCCGTTGGGAAAGACCAACTAGATGTCGCCTCGCGGCAGCTCGAACTCGAGGTGGCGATCCGCCGAGAGCAACAGGAACCCCACGTTGTAGTCGACATCGTTCCATCACCACACGCCATCAAGGTGTTCATTCTAGTGATCGAGAACATAGGCCCCACGGTCGCTCGCAACGTACGCATCGCGTTCGAACCGCCGATTGAGCGAGCAGCGGAGAGGAATCCTCACCAGCATGTGCTGCGCAACTCTCGAATCTTCACCGAGGGCATCTCTCATATGCCCCCCGGACGTCGTATCGAGCTGCTCTTCGACCAGACGCCTGAACGCCATGATGCCCAGCTTCCGATGCAGTACGCGGCCACCGTGGACGCCGAATGGACTGGTGGCCGCGTCGAGACCATGACCTACAACATCGACCTTTCGATCTACTACGACGTCACCTTTCATGGCGTGCGGAACCTGCATGACGGCGTGGAGGTGCTCGAGAAGGTCAAGAAGGAGCTCGACGAGATCAAGAAAAAGATGCCGGCGCCGCCTGGCTAATCAATCACTGCGGATCGTGATGAGCCCTGATGTACCTCCCGTACGGCCGTCATCGCCGACGTGGTGGCCGCGCTGAAGGCTGGCAAACGCCCGACCGGACGTGGTGGCGCACTCGCCATTCATGGACGCGTACGTGCGCAAGATCGCCGGGGAGAACGGCATCGAGCCCGCTAAGAAGGGCAAGGGCGCCTGACCGGAGGCTGCGGACTTGCCTCTGGGAGGAGTGCCCACTGTGGCGAAGCCCAGAGGGTCGACGATCGCCGCTGCCAGCGTCTCGTCCTTGTCCAACTGTCTGAAGGTCCCCTTGGCGGACAACAGTTCTTTGGCCAACGTCGTCTTGCCGACCTGGCGGGGACCACCGACGATGACAACACGGTACGCGCTGAGCGCGCGCTCGATCCGAGCTCTCAACTGTCGTGGGATCTGGTCTGACATGCCGCTGACCTCGCAAACCTTAATTTCGCGGTCGCCCTGGTAGGCAGTTTGCCAGAGGTCTGGTAGTCATTTCGCGGTTCTCCCGGTAGTCATTTTGACGATCTTGATCGTGTCGATCGCGGGTGATGTGCGCTACCCCAAGGCGCGAAGGGCGCGGCCCTCGTCCACTCCCTGGACCCGCCCGAGCTCACCCGCGCTCTCAAGGCGGCCACCCGAGCCCTGATCCGCGAACTGCACGCCACGGATCCCGGCCTCGCCGAGTCCCTGGAGAAGCCGTTGCTCAACCTGACGGCGATCTCATAAGGCGGCCCGGGGGCCGTCCCGCGTGGTATCTGGTGGAGGTGGCTCGGCGGGGTGTGCGTGCAAGAGCGCGGTGTCGACGGCGTTACGCAGTTCGGGGAAGCGGTCCAGGTGGTTTCTTACGGTTATAGGGCTTTCGTGTAATTGGCTGGCTGCTTGACGGGTGGACAGGCCGGCGGCGAGCAGTGGGGGGAGTCGGGGATGCCAGCTGGTGTCAGGAGGGGGGCCGTGCAGGCGGCGAGCGCGGTGGGCTCTGGCCTTGCCGTGGAACGTCCGATCGGCGTGGAAGTGCTTGTTGAGAGTGGCCGGGCTCACGCCCAGCTTTTCCACGGCGGCTTTGAACGTCAGTCCGGCTTTCACCAGGCGCAGGAACTCCGCATGCCAGGTGGTGTCGCGGCGGCGGGCCATCATCGGGCACGTCCGAGGAGGAGCTGTTCCCACAGGTCGGCGATCTGCGCGTACCGCAGGCGAGGGCTCTGGACGGTCGTGTGGCCGGGGTCCGTGCGCTCGATGTAGCCCTGGCCGCCCGCCGTGATCAGGTAGTACACCACTGGCCTGCACTCACAGGTCCAGCGCAGCACGCGCCGCCGGTCCTCGGCCTGCGTCGCGGGTTGCCAGTCGATCGGCGCCGAGCTGGAGTCCGGCTCCATCACATGAAACCCGTGGCCCGCTGAGCCCTCCGTCGGTTTGAGTGGGGTCATGATTGTCCGTCCCGGCTCGCGCGGCCGGTGACGACCACGGCACAGTCCTGGCACATCCGCACGCCCGGCATCCAGATGACCCGCGACCTGGCGATGTCCGCGACGGTCGCGAGGACGCCGCACGCGGCGGCGGCCTCGCTCCGAGGGACGGCGCCGGGCCACGGCACGGCATGCTCGGCGAGGGAGCCGGTGACCAGCGCCACGGCGTACAACTGCCGGGCGCGGAACCGGCCGGCGTCCGGCCGACCGGTGCGCAGTGGGTCGGTGTGCGCTGGATCGGTGTTCGGCCGGCCGGTCTGCGCTCCGTGGGGGTTCGGCCGGTCACTGTTCGGCCGGTCATCGTATGGCCGGTCGAGGTCGAGCGTGTCGCCCGCGCTCTCCGGCCGTTCCCGCGTGCGTTGCCCGGTGGTGGGCGGGAAGTAGCCGCCCACCGAGATCCACGCACCCGGCCCGAAGCCGTACGGATCACGGATATCAGGGCTAAGGGACTCTGCGGCCTTGGCTGGTTCGGGCGTGTTCTGGTCCGGGGTCGTCATGCCACCCACGCCCATCCCCGGTTGAGCCCTGCCAGTGGACCCAGCTCGGCCTCGCGCATCAGCTCCCGGAGTTCTTCCACCGTGGCGGCTTCGACTCGCAAGGGCGACGGCGCGTTCCAGACGGCGATGGCGACGAATCTGCGGATGCCGACCCCGTACATGACGAACCAGGCGGGTTCCATCTGGTCGACCTGGCAGGCCGCCGCCTGCTTGGCCAGATCCCACCGCCGAGGCTCCACCCGGACGACCGGCCCCCCGATACGGTGCCGCCCCGCTTCCCGGCTCACGCCGCCTCCTCAGACCAGTACGCCGGGGTGCCGCACGGCTCGCGCTGATACGGCCCACGTGGGCCGGGCGGGACCCGGTCGGGGGAGCGGCGTCCACCGGACGAAGCCGGGACCGGCAGGGGGCGCGCGTGCCTGCCGGGACGAGGTGCCATAGGTGGCTGGAGCTTCAGCGGACGTACGGGGGCCGCCGCCGGGAGCGACACGCCCAGCCCCAGGCGACGCCGGGCGTCCAGCCGGGCGCGCATCTGCGCCGGAGTCGGCTGCTCCCACTGGTGGTGACGGCGGTGGGGCAGGCTGGAGGCGTCGTGCGCGTAGGGCGGGTGCCCGCACCAACGACACCCGAGCGGCAACGGCGGCGCTTCCGCTCCCCAGCGAATGCGGATGACTCTAGGCTTCCTCACGGTCGGACCTCCACTGTCCGATCGGGACCCGTCCGGTGTTGTGAGCGCCGGGCGGGTCCGCTGTTTACGGGGATTTTGTTTGGTTGTCGATGTCATAGTGGAGGAGCTTCGGGGCGCGTCCAACGAAAACATTGATGGGGGCTTGGCCTCCATCAACCCATCACCCGGGAGTCCTTAATGCCGCGTGCGAGCGATCCGATCAAAGTGGATGAATCACCCTGGCATCTGCTCGGCGCCACACTGCGTCATTGGCGTGAGGACGTTCGCGATCTTACGCAGCGAGAATTGGCAAAAGCCGCATTTGTCGATCAAGGGGAGCTTTCGAGGTGGGAGCGTGGTCTGGCTCGCCCGCATGCCGATCACGTCAAGGGCATTGATGATGCCCTTGGGGCATGTGGCCAGATTGCGGCACTGCATGCCATCGCAATAGAGCTTGACCGTTTTAGGGCGGGTACAGTTGATTCGGATTCCTTTCCCTCAGCATGTGATGAGGTCGCCGTGGAACGCCGTACCCTTCTTCAGCTCCTGGCGATGTTCGGTGCCGGTGTTAACGTCCCGGCTTCGGCTATCGATGCCCTACATGCCGGTCTGCGGCAGGCCATAGGCGTAGCGGCCGAGAACAGTGTGGAAGATTGGGAACAGGTCGCCTGGGATTACGCGCAAGGCGTTTGGACTGAACCACCGGGTTCGCGCATCACCGACCTCGCGGGCGACATCCGGGCTCTGGAGCAGCGTCTGTCCCGGACGATGGAGGGACCGGAGCGCGCCGCTCTACTGCGGGTTTACGCGCAATTGGCGGCTTTCATGGCCATGGATCTGTCGCACGGCGCCGTTCGGATGTGCTGGCGTTCCTGGCGTGCCGCACGCTCGGCCGCCGATGCGTCCGGTGATCGTGATCTCCAGGTATGGGTGCGAGCCGAAGAGGCATCGGAATCCTTCTACCTACACCGGGCCGGGCCGGCTGCGGGCGACCTCGTTGAGGACGCCCTTCGTTTGGCGAATGGCAGACCGAGCCTGGGGCTGACAGAGGCCCTGAAGATCAGTAGTCGTATGCACGCGACCGTAGGACAGGCCGAGCAGGCTCGCGACGCGCTCGGTGCTCTTGAGCACACCTTCGAGCGGCTACCGCCCGCCGTGACCCGTGACCGGATCTCTGTCTGGGGCCAATCGCTGGACACTGTTCAGTTTGCAGAGGCGTACGTACTCATCAAGCTTGGAGACACCGAACAAGCCATGCCATTGGTCGAACAGGCTCTCGCGGCGTGCCCGCGCGAGAAAGTGGGAGGAAGGGCCAATGTGCGGCTCCTACAGGCCTGGACTCTGGTGCAGGATCGCGATGTCAATGAAGGGCTTGGGCATGCGCTCGACATCGTGAGCCCGCTTCCCGTCACGGCCGCTCGCCGCAGACTGGCGGATGAGATCCTGGACAGCCTGCCCGAGAAGGCCGCCGCCCTCCCTGCCGCCCGCGACCTCCGTGCCCTTACCGCGTCAAGGACCAACTCTCCAAAAGGTTCCGCCGCATAGTCAGCCGAGGCGGACGGTCGCTTGTAGGTCCAGGCGCACGCTCGCTGGGCTACCGAGTTGAAGAAGGTCGAGACCGCCTGGACGCGTCCGGTTTCGACCTCGCGTCGCAGGTAGTCGTGGAGATCGGTGTCCACAGTGATCGTGATCGACTTGGTGTTCATACGTTCGTCATTTTGGCTGGGGCCGGTGGATGTTCCGCAAACGATCCTACGAACGCGACTTAACGCTCCAGTTTTCCGATCTGAGACTCGGGGCTTGTGGGTAGCGGGAGTTCGAGGGCCGTGCAAACAGCCGTCCGGTTACCGTGGCAGAGTTGACCTGTTGCTCTCCGTGTCGAGTCAATGTGGTCAACCCGTAGATCCCCCAGGACAGGCGATGACGATTACCTTGGGTGAGCGGATGCGAGCCCTCAGTCCGGCGTCATGGACGCCCGGCGCGACGGAGCTCCTAGCGCGCTGCCCACCACGGAGAAGGCGCCGAACGCGTCAAGGCCGCCCTCGCACGCCCGCGCTCTGCGCCGGGAAGGCCCAGGGGTACGGAAGGCGGGCCACCACGACGCCCCGCGGGTATGTACCGGTTGAACGTGGCATGACCTGGTACTGACCGGAGCCGCCCCCGCGCACGGATCGCCGGCGCGGGGGGCCTCAGAGCGTGATGCGATGGGAGTAGTCGTGGTCTTCAAACGGATCCTGGGCGCGTTCGGTGTCGGCGCCCCGTCGGTGGACACCGTTCTCTCCGGCCCTCGGGTCGAGCCGGGAGGGGTGCTGGCCGGTGACGTGCGGCTCAAGGGCGGTGACTTCGACGCCCACATCGAGCACATCACCCTGGGCCTGGTGGCCCATGCGCAGGTCGTGCCCGAGGATGACGTGCCGCGGCCTGACGACGACGAGTTCCTCCGCGTCCAGGTCTCGGGCCCCTTCACCTTGCGCGCCGGCGAGGAGCTGGCGGTCCCCTTCGAGATCGAGATGCCGTGGGAGAGCCCCATCAGCGAGGTCCGCGGCGGGCGGCTCGCCGAGATGGCGCTCGGCGTGCGTACCGAGCTGGCCATCGCCAAGGCGGTCGACAAGGGCGATCTGGACCCGCTCGCCGTCGAGCCCCTGCCCTCCCAGATGCGCGTTCTGGAGGCGCTCCTGAGCCTGGGCTTCCAGGTCCAGGCGGCCGAGCTGGAACTCGGCTACAACTTCGGGGTGAGCCAGGAACTGCCGTTCTACCAGGTGATCGCGTTCGCCCCGCCGCCCCGGCTCGCCGAGGTCGTTGACGAGGTGGACCTCACCTTCGTGGCGGACCCCGCCGGGCTGCTGATCATCCTGGACGCCGTCGAGCACGTCGCCGGACAGTTGCCCGCCGACGCCGGCGCCCGCTTCCAGGTCGGCCACGAGGAGGCGCTGGGCACCGACTGGGACGCCGAGCTGGGCCGATGGCTGGCGGGCCTGACCGGCCACGGCGCCGCTCAGGGGGCGATCTGACCCGCGGCCTCGGCTGTCTTCGTGGCGGCGGAACCTGCTGCCGGCCGCGAAGGTGCGAGGCGACACCGCCTTCGGTTCGGTTGTGTCACGGACCTGAGCGTGCCGGCCCCCACGCTCAGTTCGCGCGGCACGGTATCGCCCGGCTGGATGGAACCCTGCCGGGCAAGGGTTCCCCGTTTCAGCGGATGCGGATCGGGAGCGTGCGCGGCCCGCGGACCTGACCGGGGGCCCAGGTCACGGCCGACGGGTCTTCCAGGCTGAAAGCCGGAATCCGCTCCAGCCAGACCTCCAGGGCCACCCGGAGCTCCATGCGCGCCAGGTGGGAACCCACGCAGCGGTGGATGCCCAGGCCGAACGCCGCGTGCCTGTTGACCTCCCGGTCGATGACGACCTCGCCCGCCCGGTCGAACTGCGCCGGGTCGCGGTTGGCCGCAGGGAACGACAGAAGGATCCAGTCGTCGGCCTTCATGTCGACGCCCCGCCAGTGCATGTCCTCCTTGACCAGCCGTGCCATCGTGACCGGCGCGTAGACCCGGAGCAGCTCCTCCATCGCCGTCGGCAGCAGCCCGGGTTCGGCGACCAGCCGCTCGCGGTCCGCCGGCGTCTTCGCCAGGTGCCACAACGACGCGCCGATCGCGCTCCACGTGGTGTCGATGCCGGCGATGAGCAGCAGGGACATGGTGCCGGCCACGTGGGACGGTTCCAGCTTCCGGCCGTAGATCTCGGCGTTCATGAGGTACGTCGTCAGGTCGTCGCGCGGGTTGTCGACGTGGTCGCGGATCTGCGCGTACAGGTAGTCGAACAGCGTTTCCATCCGCTGGATACGCTCGTCCGGCGGCCGGTTGACGCCTTCCAGCGCGTTCTCGACGAACTCGCGGAACCGCGGCCCGTCCTCAGGGGGGAACCCGAGCATGTCGGCGATGACCCGCACCGGGATGTGCTGGGCGTAGTCGTGGGCCGCGTCGACGACGTCCTGTCCCTCCATCGCGTCGATGAGCGAGTGGCAGAACGCGCGCGTCGCCTGCTCCCGCCGGGCGACCGCGGACTTGGTGAACGCGGGCAGCAGCAGCTTGCGCGCGTCGTGGTGGAACGGCGGGTCCGAGGAGATCGGCGGGGCGCCGCCGATCGGCGCCAGCTCCCGGGGCGGCCGGAAGTTGCTCATGATGATCGCGCGTGACGAGAAGCGCTCGGTGTCGTAGGCGATGGCCGAGACGTCCTCGTACCGCGTCGGCAGCCAGCCGCCCCCGAACCGGTCGGTGTGCGCGATCGGGCAGCGCTGCCGCAGGTCGTCCTGGATCGGGTACGGATCGGCGGCCCACTCCGGCTCGGTGTGGGAGAAGTCGGTCGCCCAGTCCGAGACCGGGCCGGTGATGACCTCGTTGCGCGTCCCGAGGGGGCGGTCGCTGAGCGTCTCCCGGAAGTCCCGGCTGAAGCGGTCCTCGACGGCCATGTCACGCCTCCTGGTGGATCTCGATCGCTCTTTCCGGGCAGTTGGACACGGCCAGGCGCGCGGTCTGCTCCTCGCCCGGCGGCACGACGCCGTCGCCGAGAACCCGCCCGTAACCCTCGTCGTCCTCGCCGAACAGGCCGGGGGCCAGGTCGTAGCAGCGGCCGTGTCCCTGGCATCGCTCGGGGTTGATCGTGACTCTCACTCCGGCGCCTCCCTCTGTGCTGTGGTGTCGGCAGGGGCGAAGGCGGCGCCGACACGCGTGAGCAACATGGTCCACTCCTCGTCGTCGACCGCGTGCAGGTCGGGTGTGACGAGCGCGCCGCCCATCGCGAGCAGCAGGCAGAAGTGGGCCAGCGCGCCCGGAGACAGCGCGGGATCCAGTTCGCCGCGGCTCTGGGCGACGCGCACGAGCTCGGCGAGCCGGTCCGCGCGTTCGCCGACGTAGTCCCGCATCGGCCCGGCGACGTCCTCGTCACGACGGGCCGTGACGAGCGCCTCGACGATCAGAGAGCTGGTGGCCGCGCGCCGGTGCGGGAGCCGGCGGCCCGCGGCGACCAGCAGATCGATGACCGGCCGGTGCGGGTCGGCGGCCAGCAGGTCGGCCAGCAGCCTCGGCCCGTGCGCGCGCAGCGCGGCCACGAGCAACCCCGCCTTGGAGGCGAAGTGCGCGTACAGCGCGCCGTTGCTCACCTTGGCGGCCGACGCGATGTCGGTCACACGCGTGCCGTCGTATCCCCGCTGCGCGAAGACCTCGGCGGCCGCGTGCAACAGCCGCTTGCGCGTCTCGGCGGCGGTGACGCCTGCGATCCGCCCCATATGGAAATTAAATGACCGTTCATTTGATACGTCAAGGATTGTCGTGATCTTTCCTGTGTGACCTCACCCTTGATCAGGCTGTTCCGGTCCCGGTCGTGCCGCCGGTACAGGTCGCTCACGACAGGCTGTCGAGCCAGGCGCGGTGAAGGCCGGCGTAGCGGCCGGCCTCGGCGATGAGGCGGTCCGGGGGGCCGTCCTCGACGACGCGGCCGGCGTCCATGACGAGCACCCGCTCGGCGATCTCGACGGTGGACAGGCGATGGGCGATGATCAGCGCGGTGCGGCCGGTCAGGACGGTGCGCAGGGCGCGCTGGACGAGTCGTTCGCTGGGGACGTCGAGACTGGACGTGGCCTCGTCGAGGATCACCACGGCCGGGTCGGCGAGGAAGACCCTCGCGAACGCCACGAGCTGCCGCTGCCCCGCCGACATGCGGCCGCCGCGCTTGCCGACCTGGGTCCGGTACCCGTCCGGCAGCGCCGCGATGAACTCGTGGGCGCCGATGGTCCGGGCCGCCTCCTCGATCTGGGCCGGGGTGGCGTCCGGGCGGCCGAACCTGATGTTGTCCGCCACCGTGCCGGTGAACAGGAAGTTCTCCTGGGTCACCATCACCACGGCCCGGCGCAGCGTGGCATCGTCGAGGTCGCGCAGATCGACGCCGTCGAGCAGGACGCGGCCCGCCGTCGGGTCGTAGAAACGCGCGATCAGCTTCGCCACCGTCGTCTTGCCCGCGCCGGTCGCGCCGACCAGCGCGACGATCTGCCCGGGGGGTATCTCCAGATCCAGCCGGGGCAGGACCGGCACGCCGTCGAGATAGGAGAACTCGGTCGCCTCGAACCGCACCGCGCCGCGCGGGCGCGCGAGTGGCACCGGATGGCCGGGCTCGGCCACCTCGGGCCGCTCCTCCAGCACGCCGGAGAGGTTCGAGAGCGCCGCACCGGCCGACTGGAGCGTGTTGTAGAACTGGGAGATCTCCTGCATCGGCTCGTAGAACTGCCGCAGGTACAGCAGGAACGCGGCGAGCACGCCCACCGTGACCGCGTGGTGGAGCGCGAGCCAGCCGCCGTACAGCAGGACCACCGCGACCGTGAGGTTGCCGATCAGCTTGATGCCCGGCATGAACACCGCGACGAGATACATGCCGCGCGCGCCGGCGTCACGGTAGCCGGTGTTGAGCTCCTGGAAGATCTCCTGGTTGCGCGGCTCCCTGCGGAACGCCTGGACCGCCCTGATCCCGGTCATCGACTCGACGAAATGGACGATGACCAGCGCCACCGCCTCGCGGGTCCGCCGGTAGACGATGCTCGACTCACGCCGGAACCACCGGGTGAACAGCAACAGGATCGGCAGCGGCACCAGCGCGACCGCGCCGAGCGGAACGTCCAGCACCAGGAGCAGGACCGCGGTGCCGAACATGGTGAGGACGGCGGTGACGATGCTGTCGAACCCCGACTGCAGCATCTCGGCGATCGCGTCGATGTCTGAGGTGAGCCGGGCGATGACCCGCCCCGAGGTGTACCGCTCGTGGAACGCCGGCGACAGGCGCTGGAAGTGGTCGAAGACGCGGCGGCGCAGCTCCAGCAGGATGTCCTGCCCGATCCGCCCGGATATCTGGAGGAACGCCCGACGGGTGAACGCCTGGGTGAGTGCCGCGGCCAGGATCGCCGCGACGGACGCGAGCAACGTCCCCGTGCCCTCGTGCCGCAGCATCGGGGGGATCCCGGCGTCGATGCCGACCTTCACCAGGTACGGGATCGCGAGGCCGGCCGCGTTCGAGACCACGATGACCGCGATCAGCAGGGCGATGGCCCGCCGGTGCGGGCGCAGCAGGTCGCCGAGCAGCCGCCGGGACCGCGCCCGCAGCAGCACCGACACCTTGTCCGGCAGTTCGTCCTGCTTCTCGGCGGCGACGCCACGCCAGCGTCCCGGTTCGACGGACGCGTTCGCCCGCGCGCCGTCCTGCGCGCCGTCCTGCGCATCGGTGGCCGTCCGGCTCATCGCAGCGCCTCCTCGTGGTCGAAGTCGGCGTCCTGCGCCAGGAGCTCCCGGTACTCGGGAACACGCGACAGCAGCTCCTGGTGCACGCCGAGGTGCGTGATGGTGCCGTCACGGAGCAGCGCGACCTTGTCGGCGAGCAGCACGGTGGACGCGCGGTGCGCCACGATTAGGCCGGTCGCGTCGGCGAGCACCCCGCGCAGCGCCCGCTCGACCAGAGCCTCGGTCTCGACGTCGAGGGCGGAAAGGGTGTCGTCCAGCACGAGGATCCGTGGCTTGCTGAGCACCGCGCGGGCCAGTGCGAGCCGCTGCCGCTGACCGCCCGACAGCGACATGCCCTGTTCGCCGATCCGGGTGTCGAGCCCCCACGGGAGTTCGTAGGCGAAGGTGGCCTGGGCTGTTTCGAGGGCCTCGCGCAGTTCCTCCTCGGTCGCCTCGCCCCGGCCGAGGGTGAGGTTCTCCCGCACGCTCATCGAGAACAGCGTCGGCTCCTCGAAGGCCGTGGCCACCATCGAGCGCAGCGCCGGCAGCGTCAGGTCGCGGACGTCCCGCCCGTCGATCGTGACCCGGCCCGCGGTGACGTCGGCCAGCCTCGGTACCAGCGCGGTCAGCGTCGTCTTGCCCGAACCCGTGGCCCCGACGATCGCGACCGTCTCGCCCGGCCGCACGTCCAGCGAGACGTCCCGCAGCACCGGCCGGTCTCCGCCGGGGAACCGGAAGCCGACGCCCTCGAACCGCAGGTGCCCGCGCGGCCGCTCGATCACCTCGGTGCCGCCGACGATCTCCGGCTCGGTGTCCAGCACTTCCACGACCCGGTCGGCGGAGGTCATCGCCTCCTGAGCCATCGCCAGGATGTAGCCGAGCGACGCGATCGGCCACACGAGCTGGAGCATCAGCGTGATGAAGGCCACCAGGGTGCCGAGCGTCAACGTGCCCGCACCGGCGGCCAGCGCGCCGAGCAGGAGCACCATGGCCAGGGTGACGTTGGGGATCACCTCCAGGAAGGTGAAGAAGCGGGACGCGAGCCGCACCTTGTCCATGGAGACGAGGTGGACCTTGCGCGCGGCGGCGTCGAACTCGGCGAACACGTGCGGCCTGCGCCCGAACGCCTTGATCGTACGGATCCCTAGCGCCGCCTCCTCGACGTAGGTGGCGATGTCGCCCTGCATGTCCTGCACCTGGCGGGAGATGCGGCGGTACTTCTTCTCGAACCGCAGCGACACGGCGAAGATGGGCACCGCGGCCGCCACGATGAGCAGGCCGAGCGGCCAGTACATCCGCAGCAGCAGCACGATCACGATGATCAACTGCACGATGTTCATGACGAGGAACAGCAGGCCGAACCCCGAGAACCGCCGGATGGTGGACAGGTCGGTCGTCGCGCGGGACAGCAGCTGGCCCGACTGCCAGTCGCCGTGGAAGCTCATCGGCAGCCGCTGCAGGTGCCGGTAGAGGTCGTCGCGGATCGCGGTCTCCAGCCCGAGCACCGCCTTGGTCTGCGTCCAGCGGCGTACGAAGGTCAGGAACGCCTCGGTGGTGCCGAGGGCCAGCGCGAGCAGCCCCAGGGGGAGGAGCGCGTCGCCGCGGCCGTGGCCGACCGGGCCGTCGATGATCTCCTTGCCCACCAGCGGGATCGCGACGCTGGTGGCGAGGCCCGCCATGGTGGCGAGCCAGATGACGATCAGGCGCGGGACGTAGGGGCGCAGGTAGGGCGTGAGCCGCCGCAGCGACCGAGTTCTGCCGCTACGGGGTTTCTCTGGGGGGTTGGGGGCAGGGACGGCGTCATTTCCGTCGGAAGGCATGAACGAGGGCACTCCTTACGAGTCGGCGCGGATGGGCGCGACGGACGGGGCGGAGGCGCTGAGGGGTCGCGCGAAACGGGGACGCGCGAGAAGCCCCAGGCTTCAACGTTCCAAGCCTGGTGCTCCCCGATCAACCGGTTTTGCCGGTGCGACGCTGGGGACCGCACCGGCCCTGGCATGACGGTCACGTTCCCATGGTCGAGGGGCGTTCGGCAGAGGGCGGCCCATTGGTGTCATCGGGGATCGCCGCACCTGATCGATGAGGGCGCTGTGCTGAAACTTTCATCGACCATGTCCGGCCCCGGTGCGACGAAGCCGCGAGGTTTCAGGAGGCAGGGACGGAGGTTGGAACACGGGCGAGCGGGCTGCGACGAGCGGAGTTGCCGAAAGTTTCAGGATTGCCTTGACACATTTCGGACAGGTTTCCACACTGAGTCCCCAAGCCGTTCTCCCGCCAGGCAGGTGGTGCGCGGCAGGGGGCCGCCGTCCGCGACGCCCCGGCGGTGCGCCACCCCCGGAAATGGGGCGCGGTGTCGAAGTCGCGGGGTGTCCCCGTGTTTCCGCTTTCCGTTGTTCAGTTATGGAGGCTTAGGAATGGGCGAAAATGCCACACCCCCGCCCGGAACCCGGCGACCCTTCAGCGATCTGCGCCGGGTACTGATCGCCGGCGCCCTCGGCGTACTCGGCACGATCACGGCGCTGACGATCCCCACTCCGTCCGACGCCGCGGCGAGCACGCTCGGCGCGGCGGCCGCGCAGAGCGGGCGGTACTTCGGCACCGCGATCAGCGCCGGCAAGCTCGGCGACTCGGCGTACACCACGATCGCCGGCCGCGAGTTCGACATGGTGACGGCCGAGAACGAGATGAAGATCGACGCCACCGAGCCCAACCGGGGCCAGTTCAACTTCACCAAC
>NZ_QOIL01000008.1 GCF_003323745.1 Sphaerisporangium album | reverse complement strand
CACGGACAGGATCAGGAGATCAACCTGGCCATTGACCAGGACTTTTGATGGCCGCCGACCAGGAACCGCTGTCCGTCAGCCTCGACTTTTCTGTCCGCTGATCAAGAGTTCCACGTGACCGCTCTCAAGTTAGGGAGAGTGGAGGCGGAGCCCTGCCTTGGGGTTGGGGTGGGAGCCCTAATAGGCGCTGTCCGAGTGGAGCAAGGGCCTTTCCAGCGGAGCCCGCCTTTCAGAGCGAGTTCCAAGGATCATGCTCACCGTTCCGGGCGGAGCCCGCCGGGTGAGGCGGGCTCAGGGGTCAGGCCTCGCCGGTGGTGAGACCGATGGGGCAGGTCACGCCGGTGCCGCCGATGCCGCAATACCCATTTGGCACCTTAAAGAGGTACTGCTGGTGGTACTCCTCGGCGTGGTAGTAGTCGGGGGCGGGCTTGATCTCTGTGGTGATCTCGCCGTAGCCGGCCTCGTTCAGGACCTTCTGGTAGGCGTCGCGGGAGGTTTCGGCGGACTTCTGCTGCTGGGGGCCGTGGGTGAAGATGGCCGAGCGGTACTGGGTGCCGACGTCGTTGCCCTGGCGCATGCCCTGGGTCGGGTCGTGGGCCTCCCAGAAGACCTTGAGGAGCTCCTCGTATGAGACCCGGGCCGGGTCGTAGACGACGCGGACGACCTCGGTGTGACCGGTGCGGCCGGTGCACACCTCCTCGTAGGTGGGGTTCTGCGTGTAGCCGCCCTGGTAGCCCACCGAGGTGGAGACGACGCCGGGGGTCTGCCAGAACTTGCGCTCGGCGCCCCAGAAGCAGCCGAGGCCGAAGTCGGCGAGCTCGGTACCCTCGGGGTAGGGCGGGGCGAGGGGGGCGTCCAGGACGGCGTGGCGTGCGGGGACGGGCATCGTCACGCTGCGCCCGGGAAGCGCTTCCTCCGGGGAGACCATCGAGGTCTTGTTGTTACCGAAGAGCCAGCCCATCGTGCACCTCCGTCGAGTGTTCGTGCAGACACGGCAACCATGGCGGTGGCCGTCTTGTTCCCTCTGGTTAGCATCTCTTAAGAGACGGTAAAGGCCTACTTATTTGTGGTAAAGGCTGTCAGTAGCGAAGATGGGTTACATGCCTGATTCGCGCCGTGGGGTCCTGTACGGCATCGCCGCCTACACCATGTGGGGGCTCTTTCCCCTCTACTGGCCGCTGCTCAAGCCCTCCGGGGCGGTCGAGATTCTCGCCCACCGGATGGTCTGGTCGCTGGTGGCGGTGATCGCCGTCCTGGCCGTACGGCGGCACTGGTCCTGGTTCCGTGGACTCGTGCGGCAGCCGAGGAAGCTGGCCCTGCTGACGCTCGCCGCCGTGGTGGTCTCCGTGAACTGGGGCGTCTACATCTACGCGGTGAACGCCGGGCACGTGGTCGAGAGCGCGCTCGGGTACTTCATCAATCCCCTGGTCAGCGTGCTGTTCGGCGTGATGGTCTTCCGGGAGCGGCTGCGTCCCTGGCAGTGGGCGGCCGTGGGGCTCGGCGCGCTCGCCGTGATCGTGCTGACCGTCGACTACGGGCGCCCGCCGTGGATCGCCCTCGTGCTCGCGGTGAGCTTCGGCACGTACGGCCTGATCAAGAAGTCGGCGAACGTGGGCGCGGCTGAGAGCCTGACGATCGAGACGCTGGTCCTGTTGCTGCCCGCGCTCGCGTACCTCATCTTCCTGCAGGCGCAGGGGACGGCGACGTTCGCGCACGAGGGGCTCGGGCACGCCGCGCTGCTCGCGGGCGCGGGCCTGGTGACGGCGGTGCCGCTCATGGCGTTCACCGCCGCCGCGATCCGGGTGCCGCTCACGGTGATCGGACTGCTGCAGTACATCGCGCCCATCCTGCAGTTCCTGTGCGGAGTGCTGGTCGCCCACGAGACGATGCCGCCCAGCCGGTGGGTCGGATTCGTCATCATCTGGCTGGCACTGGCCGTGTTCAGCTGGGAGGGCCTGCGCAACGCCCACGCGACCCGGCGACGGGCCGCGAGCGGGAAGCCCGCCCTGGAGACCGTCTGAGCATCTGTTCGGGCACCGTTCAGGGCCCTGTTCAGAGCACCACCTGAGTGCCCTACACCGCCGGACGTACGCCGTCCGCCCCGGCTACCCCTTGGGCGGTACGGAGGGCGACCCCCGTCAGGGGACGACCCGGCCATGCCGGAGGCGAAAGCATCGACGGGAACCTAGGGGGTTTCCATGGCTGATCGTCTCTTTCGCTTCGGTGTGGTGGCCGCGGCCGCTGCGGACGCCGGGCAGTGGGCCGGGCTGGCGCGGCGTGCCGAAGAGCTGGGCTATTCGACGTTCCTCACACCGGACACGCTGAACACTCTTCCGCCGTTGCTGGCGCTGAGCGCCGCCGCGTCGGCGACGACCTCGATAGGGCTGGGCACGTTCGTGCTGGCGGTTCCGTACCGGCGTCCCGAGCAGGTGGCGTGGGAAGTCGCCGGGCTGGGGTTCCTGTCGGGCGGGCGTTTCGAGCTCGGCCTCGGGGTCGGACGTCCGGACGCCCGGGAGGACTCGGCGCGGCTCGGCGTGCCCTTCGGGACGCACGACCAGCGGATCCGGCAGTTGGAGGAGATGATCCGCCAGGTAAGGAAGTGGCCACCGATGACCGGTACGCCCGGCCAGGCGACCGGCGGCGGGCCGCGTCCGGCGATCGGCAGAACGGACGGTCGGGTAACGGACGGTCACGCAACGGACGCGCAGGCGGCCGGCGGGCAGGCACCCGAGGCGCACGCGACCCGCAGCCAGGCGACGGACGGGCAGGTCGCGGGGAGCGGGCCGCGGGTGCTGGTCGCCGCCTCCGGGGCGCGGACGCTGGGGTTCGCCGCGCGCAACGCCGACACCGTCGCCATCGCCCTGCCCGCCTCGACGCCCGAGGACGGGCTGGCCGAGCCCGTCAAGCTGCTCCGGCAGGCCGGCGACGACTTCGACCGGCTGGAGATCAGCGCCGGCCTGCACGCGGTAGGCGACGACATCCCTCCGTGGCTGGCCCGGCAGCTCGGCCCGGACGTGCCGGACGACTCGGTCGCCGTGCTGAGGGGCACGCCCCGGCAGATGGCCGACCGGCTGCTGCGCCGCAGGGACCTCCACGAGGTCTCCTACATCACGGTGAACGCGATGTACGCCGACCGGCTCGCCCCCGTGGTGGAACTGCTCGCCGGGACCTGAGCCGCGCTCCGGTCCGCACGGAACTCCTCGCCGGCACCTGAGCGGTAGGGGGAATCACACGCCGGGCTCGCGGAACAACGCGAGCCCGGCCCCGGAAAGCCGTCGAACGAAAACGCCCTGGACGGAACGAAGGCCCTCGAACGAACGCGAGGGCTGCCGAACGGACGAAGGTCCTCAAATAGAAGAAGGCCTTGAGGGGACGCGAAGGCCACCGAACGGCCGTCGAACGGACGCGAACCGATCAGCCCGAACGGTCCGCCACGTACGTGCACAGGGCCAGCAGGGCCTCGCGGGCGGGGATGTCCGGCAGGGCCGCCAGGTCGGTGCGGGCGCGTTCGACCCACGACATGAGCTCGGCCCGTGCCCGCACCATCGCCGGGTTGGCGCGCAGCAGCGCCACCGCCTCGTCGATGTCCTCCTCGGCCACCGGGCCGGAGAGCAGCTCGCGCAGCCGCGCGTCCTCGGGCGCCGTGGATTCCAGCACGTAGAGGACGGGAAGCGTGCGGATGCCTTCCTTGAGGTCGGTGCCCGGCGTCTTGCCGCTCTCACCGGCGGAGGAGGCGACGTCCAGCAGGTCGTCGCCGAGCTGCCAGGCCACGCCGATGGCCTCGCAGGCGCTGGTGAGGCGCGCCGCGACGTCCTCGGGGGCCCCGGACAGCATCGCGCCGAACCGCCCGGAGGTGGCGATCAGCGAGCCCGTCTTGTCGGCGAGCACCTCGATGTAGTGGGTGACGGCGTCGACGCCGGGACGCGGTCCGATGGTCTCGCGGATCTGCCCGCGCACCAGCCGCGAGAACGTCTGGGCCTGGATGCGGACCAGCTCGGGCCCGAGGTCGGCGAGGATCTCCGACGCCTGGGCGAACAGGTAGTCACCGGTGAGGATGGCCACCGTGTTGTCCCACCGGGCGTTGGCGGACGGCGAGCCCCGGCGCACCCGGGCCTCGTCCATGACGTCGTCGTGGTAGAGCGTCGCCAGGTGGGTGAGCTCGATGACGACGGCCCCCGGCACTACGCCGGGGGCGCTCGCGTCACCGAAATGGGACGCCAGGAGCACGATCATCGCGCGGAACCGCTTGCCTCCGGCCAGGATGAGATGCCTGGACGCCTCCGCGACGAAGGCGTCCTCGCTGTCGGCGGCCGAGCGGAGCAGTTTCTCGACGGAGTCGAGACCGCTCGCGATATCCGCGGCCAGTCCTTCGTCGATGAAAGGCAGGTCGACTACGGGCGGCGCGGCCATGAAGCATGTACTCCTAACGAACGAACAACGACTGCGCGGCCGAATGCGCGAGGTCGAGCACCGGCTGCGGGAACACCCCGAGGACTACGGTAGCCGCAGCCGCGAGCGTGACCACAGCCGCGGTCCCCATGCTGGGCAGGGCGATGGTCGGGCCCTCGGGCGCCGGGTCGCTGAAGAACATCAGGACGATGACGCGGACGTAGAAGAACGCCGCCATGGCGGAGGTCACGACACCGACGATGACCAGCCCGACGCCACCGGCGGCGACCGCCGGGGCGAACACGGCGTACTTGCCGAAGAAGCCGGAGGTCAGCGGGATGCCGGCGAAGGCGAGCAGGAACAGCGCGAAGATGCCCGCGAGGGCGGGCGACCGCTTGCCGAGCCCCGCCCAGCGGGACAGGTGGCCCGCCTCGCCCCCGGCGTCACGGATCATCGTGACGACCGCGAACGCGCCCACCGTGGCGAACCCGTAGGTCACCAGGTAGAACAGGATGCCGGACAGCGCGTTGACGTTCTGCGCCTCCTTGCCGGTGGCGACCACGGCGGTGAGCAGGAAGCCGGTGTGCGCGATCGACGAGTAGGCGAGCATGCGCTTGATGTCGGTCTGCGTGATCGCCAGCACCGCACCCACGATCATGGTGAGGATCGCCACCCCCCACAGCACCGGAGTCCACTGGGTGTCCAGGTTGCCGAGGGCGACCCAGAAGACGCGCAGCAGCGCGCCGAAGGCGGCGATCAGCGTGCCGGAGGCCATGAGCGCGGTGATGGGCGTCGGCGAGCCCTGGTACACGTCCGGCTTCCACGCCTGGAACGGAGCCGCGCCGATCTTGAAGAGCAGGCCGACGCCGAGCGTCGCGGCGCCCATGTACAGCAGCGTGTCCTGGCCGCCGACCGTGGCGAGGGCCTTGTCGATGGCCGACAGGTCCACCGAACCGGCGAAGCCGTACAGCAGGGCCGTGCCGTAGAGGAAGAACGCCGACGAGAAGGCGCCGAGCAGGAAGTACTTCATCGCCGCCTCCTGCGAGAGCAGGCGGCGACGGCGGGCCAGGCCGCACAGCAGGTACAGCGGCAGCGACATGACCTCGAGGGCCACGAACATGATCAGCAGGTCGTTCGAGGCGGGGAAGAGCATCATGCCGCCGACGGCGAACAGCACCAGCGGGTAGATCTCGGTGTGGGCACCGCCCTCGGAGATCGCCTGATCCTCCTCGGCGCTGCCGGGGACGGCGGCGGCCTGCGCGACGAACTGGTCGTCGTCGTTGATGAGCAGGACGCTGACGATCGCCAGCAGCAGGATGGCGCCCCAGATGAACAGCGAGGGACCGTCCACGGCCACGGCGCCCATGGCGGCCGCGTTGCGCACGCCCTGGGCGCCCTGCCAGATGGTGAGGGCCAGGGCGCCGACCATCGACAGGATCGTGATCGGCATCTGGATGGACTTGCGCAGGTAACGCGGCGTGAACGCCTCGACGAGCACGCCGATGATCGCCGCCCCGAAGACGAGGAGCATCGGCGCGAGCTCCCCGTACTCGATCTTCGGCGCCTCGATGGCGGCGGCGGTGAGCGTGCTCACTGGCCTGCCCCCTTCTTTTCCGCGGTGACTGGTATGGCGGGGGTGAACTGCGGCGCGTGCACGGTGGTCAGGGTCTGGTGCACCGCGGGGTTGACGACGTCCAGCAGCGGCTTGGGGAAGAACCCGAACACCACGAGCAGGGCGATCAGCGGGGCCACGACGAACTTCTCACGGAGGTTCAGGTCGGGCAGCGCCTTGACGCTCTCCTGGACGGGGCCGCCCATCATGCGCTGGTACATCCACAGGATGTACACCGCGGCGAGCACCATGCCGGACAGGGCGATGACGGCCGGCACGACGTAGTTCTCGAAGGTGCCGATCAGGACGAGGAACTCGCTGACGAAGGTCGAAAGGCCCGGCAGGGACAGCGAGGACAGGCCGGCGACCAGGAAGGTGCCCGCCAGCACGGGAGCGACCTTCTGGACGCCTCCGTAGTCGGCGATGTACTGCGAGCCTCTGCGGTTGATCAGGAACCCGGCGAGCAGGAACAGCGCGCCCGTCGAGAAGCCGTGGTTGACCATGTACAGCGTCGCGCCCGCGCCGGCGTCGGCGCTCATGGCGAACACGCCCATCGTGATGAAGCCGAAGTGCGAGATGGAGGTGTACGCGATGAGCCGCTTCATGTCGGTCTGGCCGATGGCGACGATCGCGCCGTACACGATGCCGATGACGCTGAGCGTGAGGATCAGCGGCGTGAAGAACTTGGCGGCGTCGGGGAACAGCTCCAGGCAGAAGCGGAGCATTCCGTACGTGCCGACCTTGTCCAGGACGCCGACGAGCAGGACGGCGGCCCCGGCGGGCGCCTGGGCGGCGGCGTCGGGCAGCCAGGTGTGGAACGGCCACACCGGCGCCTTGACCGCGAAGGCGATGAAGAAGCCGAGGAACAGCCACTTCTGCGTGGTCGGGTCCTTGATCGCGCCGAGCAGCTCGGGCTGCAGGAACGTGCCCTTGGCGGCGATGGCGTAGAGCGCGATCACGGCCACCAGCATGAGCAGGCCGCCGAACAGCGAGTACAGCAGGAACTTGACGGCCGCGTACGACCGCTGGGCTCCGCCGTAGGACCCGATCATGAAGTACATCGGGATCAGCATCGCCTCGAAGAAGACGTAGAAGAGGAAGACGTCGGTCGCCGCGAAGACGCCGATCATCATCGCTTCCAGCACCAGGATCAGCGCGAAGTACGTCTTAACCGACCGCTTGGCCTCGGGCCGGTCGGCGTCGTGCCAGGAGGCCAGGACCACGATCGGCACCAGCACCACCGCGAGCGCGATCAGCACCAGCGCGATGCCGTCGACCGCCACCGCGTAGTGGACGCCGAACGACGGGATCCAGTCGTGGACCTCGCTGAACTGGTAGCGCGCCCCGGACCGGTCGAACTGGGCGGCCATGGCCAGCGTGAGCACCAGCACGACGAGCGAGACACCGAGCGTGAGCTGCTTGGCGAGCTTGTCGCTGCCCTTGGGCACCGCCGCGACCGCCAGCGCGCCCACCACGGGCACGCCCATCAATATCGAGAGCCAGGGCATCACAGGTTCCCTACGACGAACCATGCGCCGACCAGGAGGGCGGCGCCGAAGAATATCGACAAGGCGTACGACCGGACGTAGCCGGTCTGGATGCGGCGCAGCCGGCCCGACGTGCCGCCCACCAGCGCCGCCAGGCCGTTGACCAGGCCGTCGACGCCGCGGTTGTCGAAGAAGACGGCGAGGCGGGTCAGCCACTGGCCGGGACGCATGAACAGCGCCTCGTTCAGCGCGTCGCCGTACAGGTCACGGCGGGCGAAGGTGGTGAGGAACGAGCCGCGCGGGGCGACCGCCGGAACCTCGGACCTGCCGTACCGCATCCAGGCGTAGGCGACGCCGACGGCGACCAGCGCCAGCGTCACCAGGCCGGTGAGGCTGAACGGGTGGAAGCTCGGCATCTCCTCGGGCCGCCCGACGGCGGGGGCGAGGAACTCCATGAACCGGTTGCCCACGATGAGGAACCCGCCGCCGAAGACCGACCCGATGGACAGGATGATCAGCGGCCAGGTCATCACGGCCGGCGACTCGTGCGGGTGGGCGTCGGCATCCCAGCGGCGCCGCCCGTGGAAGGTCATGAAGAACAGGCGCGACATGTAGAAGCCGGTGATGCCCGCGCCGATCACGGCCAGCCAGCCGAGGATCGGGTTGTGCTCCATCGCGGTCTCGATGATGCCGTCCTTGGTCCAGTACCCGGACAGCAGCGGGAAGCCGATGATCGCGAGGTAGCCGAGCCCGAACGTGATCCAGGTGATCTTCATCACGGACGCGAGGCCGCCGAACTTGCGCATGTCGACCTCGTCGTTCATGGCGTGCATGACCGACCCGGCGCCGAGGAACATCGAGGCCTTGAAGAAGCCGTGCGCGATGAGGTGGGCGATGGCGAACGCGTACCCGACCGGGCCGAGGCCCGCGGCGAGCATCATGTAGCCGATCTGCGACATCGTCGACCCGGCGAGGGCCTTCTTGATGTCGTCCTTGGCGGTACCGATGATCGCACCGGCGAGCAGCGTGGCGACGCCGACGATGGTGACGACGAGCTGCGCGGTCGGCGCGGCCTCGAAGATCGGGCCGGAGCGCACGACCAGGTAGACGCCGGCGGTGACCATCGTGGCCGCGTGGATGAGGGCGGAGACCGGGGTCGGGCCCTCCATCGCGTCCAGGAGCCAGGACTGCAGCGGGAGCTGGGCCGACTTGCCGCACGCGCCGAGCAGCAGCGCGAGGCCGATGAGCGTGAGCGTGCCCTCGGAGGCGCCGTGGGCGGCGGGCAGGACCTGGTTGAAGGCGATCGTGCCGAACGTCGTGAAGACGACGAAGATGCCGAGCGCGAGGCCCATGTCGCCGACGCGGTTGACGATGAACGCTTTCTTGGCCGCGGCGGCCGCCGACGGCTTGTGCTGCCAGAAGCCGATGAGCAGGTAGGACGCCAGGCCCACGCCCTCCCAGCCGATGTACAGGCCGAGGTAGTTGTCGGCCAGCACCAGCAGGAGCATCGCGGCGACGAAGAGGTTCAGGTAGGCGAAGAACCGCCGCCGGCCCGGGTCGTGCGCCATGTAGCCGATCGAGTAGATGTGGATCAGCGACCCGACACCGGTGATCAGCAGGACGAACGAGATCGACAGCGGGTCCAGCAGCAGGCCCATCTCCACGTGGAGCGAGCCGGACGGCAGGAAGTCGTACAGCTCCACCACGCGGCGGCGCTGGTCGGCCCCGAACCCGAGCAGCTCGAAGAAGACGAGCACGGCCACCACGAACGACGCCAGGGACATGGCGACGCCGAGGAGGTGGCCCCAGCGGTCGGTGCGCCGGCCGCCCAGCAGGAGGATCGCCGCGCCGAGCAGCGGCAAGGCGATCGTCAGCCAGGATGCACCGATCACTCCACCGGAGTGCTGGACGAAGTCAGCAGCGGTTTCCACGGCGCCCTCTTAGTACTTCAGCAGGTTGGCGTCGTCCACCGACGCGGACCTGCGGGTTCGGAAGATCGTCACGATGATCGCGAGACCCACGACGACCTCGGCGGCGGCCACGATCATCACGAAGAAGGCGATGATCTGGCCCTGGAGGTTGCCGTGCTGCCGGGCGAAGGTGACGAAAGCCAGGTTGCAGGCGTTGAGCATGAGCTCCACGCACATGAACACCACGATGGCGTTGCGGCGCACCAGCACGCCGACCGCTCCGATGGCGAACAGCAGCGCGGAGAGCACGAGGTAGTGGGTGGTCACTTGCCTTCCTCCTCGACGGGGCCCTCGGTGCGGCCCTCGGCGGGCAGGCCGGCGGCCTGCGAGACCGGCGGCCGGTCGTCGGCCGGGACGCGCGCCTCGGGCTCCTCGGCGACGGCCCGGACGACCTTCGGCTGCTCGGTGGCCGGGCCCTTGGCGACGTTCCTGAGGGCCTGGGCGAGCCGCGGGTTCTCCGGGAGCCGCCCCCGCTCGACGTCGTAGCGGGCGATGTACCGGTTGACCGACAGCTCCGAGACCGAGCCGTCGGGCAGCAGCGCGGGCATGTCGATCGCGTTGTGCCGGGCGTAGGTGCCGGGGCCGGGCAGCGGGGTCGGGTGGTCGCCGAGGAAGCGGGCGCGCGCCAGGTCCTTCTGCGTGGGCTTGGGCGCGGTGCGCTCGCGGTGCGCCAGCACCATCGCGCCGAGCGCGGCGGTGATGAGCAGCGCCGAGGTGACCTCGAACGCGAAGACGTACCGCGTGAAGATCAGCCTCGCCAGCGCGGGGACGTTGCCGCCGTCCGCCTTCACGGCCTCCGCCAGCCCGGCGGGCTCGCCGACGACCGCGTTGCCGATGCCCGCCGCGAGCAGGACGGCGAAGCCGAGGCCCGCGATGATCGCCCAGAACCGCTGGCCCTTGATCGTCTCGACCAGCGAGTCGGAGGAGTCGACGCCGACCAGCATGAGGACGAACAGGAAGAGCATCATGACCGCGCCGGTGTAGACGATGATCTGCACCACGGCGAGGAACGGCGCGTCCTGCACGGCGTAGAGCACCGCCAGCGAGAGCATCACCACGCCCAGCATCAGCGCGGAGTACACCGCCTTGCGGCTGAAGACGAGCCCGAACGCCGCGGCCACGGAGACGACCGCGAGCACCCAGAACGTGATCGTTTCACCCATTGCTACGGCCCAACCGGTAGTAGTCCTCTTCGGTGTCGCCGAGGCGCATCGGGTGGGGCGGCGTCTCCATGCCGGGCCCCAGCGGCGCGAGCAGCATCTCCTTGGTGTAGATGAGGCTCTCACGGCTGGAGTCGGCGAGCTCGTACTCGTTGGTCATCGTGAGCGCGCGTGTCGGGCACGCCTCGATGCACAGGCCGCACAGGATGCACCGCAGGTAGTTGATCTGGTACGTCCTGCCGTACCGCTCACCCGGGGAGTACCGCTCCTCGTCGGTGTTGTCGGCGCCTTCCACGTAGATCGCGTCCGCGGGGCAGGCCCAGGCGCACAGCTCGCACCCGACGCACTTCTCCAGCCCGTCCGGCCAGCGGTTCAGCTGGTGACGCCCGTGGAAGCGCGGCGCGGTCGGCCGCTTCTCCTCGGGGTAGTTCGTCGTCACCGGCTTCTTGAACATGTGGTGGAAGGTGACGCCGAACCCCTTCACGGGGTTCAGGAAATCAGTTAGTCCCACTGGGGACCTCCTTGCGTCCGTTGACGCCGTGGTAGTGCGGCAGGTCCAGCGCCGGAACCGGGAACCCGCCCGCGGTGGGCTCGGCACGGAGCCGCTCGAACTCCGCCTCGACCTCGGCGGCCCTGGCCTCTCTGCGGCGCTGGTTGACCGTGTCGAAGCGGAAGTAGATCGCGAGGCATCCGACGACGACCACCGCCGCGATCACCATCACGAGCGTCTTGTCGGCGCCCTCGACCCGGGTCGCGCGCACGGTCGCGACCACGAGGATCCACGCCAGGTTGAGCGGAATGAGGATCTTCCAGCCGAAGGCCATGAGCTGGTCGTACCGGATGCGCGGCAGCGAGGCGCGCACCCAGATGAAGAACGCGAAGACCAGCGCGAGCTTGACGAAGAACCAGAGCATCGGCCACCAGCCGACGTTGGCACCGTCCCACAGCGAGATCGGCCACGGGGCGCGCCATCCGCCGAGGAAGAGCGTGATGCACAGGCCCGACACGGTGAACACGTTGGCGTACTCGGCCAGCATGAACATCGCGAACTTCAGCGACGAGGAGTACTCGGTGTGGAACCCGCCGACCAGCTCGCCCTCGCCCTCGGGGAGGTCGAACGGCACGCGGTTGGTCTCGCCCAGCATCGTGATCACGTAGATCAGGAACGACGGGATCAGCAGGATCGCGTACCAGGACGGGAGGGGGATGCTGATCGAGCCGAGGTCCCACGTGCCGCCGGACGCCTGCTTGGCCACGATCTCGGACGTGGACAGCGTGCCGGCGAACAGGAACACCGCCACGAACGACAGGCCCATCGCGATCTCGTAGGAGATCACCTGCGCGGTGGAGCGCAGGCCGCCCAGCACGGCGTACGGCGAGCGCGAGCCCCAGCCCGCGAGCACGATGCCGTAGACGCCGATCGAGGCCATGGCCAGCACCACCAGCACCGCGACCGGCAGGTCGGTGAGCTGGAGCGGCGTGCGCACGCCGAACATGGACACCATCGGCCCGAACGGGATGATCGAGTACGACAGGAAGGCCGGCACCGCGATGATGATCGGGGCGAGGATGTAGACGACCTTGTCGACGGTGCGCGGGAGGATGTCCTCCTTCAGCCCCATCTTCAGGCCGTCGGCCACCGACTGCAGCAGGCCGAACTTGCCCGCGCGGTTGGGGCCGTAGCGGTGCTGCATGCGCGAGATGAGCTTGCGCTCGGTCCACACGCCGAACAGCACGCCCAGCATCAGGAAGACGAAGATGAACAACGCCTTGATGATGGAGATCCACAAGGGATCCTTGCCGAAGTCGGCGAGGGTTGGCGCCCCTGCCGGGTCGGCGAGAAGAGCTCTCATGACTCGCTCCCGATCTTGACGACGTCGCCGGCCACGGCCCGCAGGTCGCGGGTGACCGAGCAGCCCGCCGAGTGCGCCGGCACCCACACCACGCGGTCGGGAAGGTCGGCCACCCGGACGGGCAGCGTGACCGAGCCGCCCTCCGTGGTGATGGTGACCTTACCGCCGTCGAGGGCGCCGATCTCGGCCGCCGTGGACTCCGACACCAGCGCTTCCACCGCGCGTCCCGTACCGGCCAGGAACGGTTCGCCGTCCTGGAGCCGGCCGGAGTCCAGCAGCAGGTGCCAGGTCGCCAGCAGGGCCTCTCCGGCGCGCGGGACGCGGTGGGCGCCGCCCGTCACGCCGGGGCCGTTCGGACGGGCGCCGCGCCAGGCGCCGAGCGCGGCGAGCTCGCGCCGCGCGGCGGCCGGGTCGGGCAGGCCGAGGTGCACGTCCATGTGGTCGGCGATGGCGGCGATGGCGCGCAGGTCGCTCATCACGCCCGGCACCTCGATGGCCCGCTCGAAGGAGCGGCCGCGGCCCTCCCAGTTCACGAAGGTGCCGCTCTTCTCGGACACCGCCGCGATGGGCAGGACGACGTCGGCGCGGTCGGTGACGGCGCTCGCGCGCATCTCCAGCGAGACGATGAACGGGGTGTTCTCCAGGGCCGCGAGGGCGGCCTCCGGGTCGGGCAGGTCGTAGGGGTCGACGCCGCCGACCACCAGGGCCTCCACCTCGCCGTCCAGGGCGGCGGCGAGGATCGCGGAGGTGTCGCGTCCCTCGGCCTCCGGCAGGGCCGAGACGTCCCAGGCGCGGGCGACCTCGGCGCGGGCGGCCGCGTCGGTGACCGGGCGGCCGATCGGCAGCAGGTTCGGCAGGGCGCCGGCCTCGATCGCGCCGCGCTCGCCGGCCCGGCGGGGCACCCAGGCGAGCCGGGCGCCGGAGCTGGCGGCCAGCCGGACGACGGCCGACAGGGCGCCGCGCGAGGTGGCGAGCCGCTCGCCGACCAGGATGATCGCGCCCGGCTGCCGCAGCGCCTCTGCCGAGGCCGTGGAGCCGGAGACCAGCTCGCCGAGCGCCTCGGCCTCCTCGCCGGGGAGCGCGCGGATCAGCGTGCCGCCCATCTTGGCGAGGCTCGCCGTGGCGAACGGCGCGAGCGTGAAGACCTTCAGGCCGCGCTTGCGCCACGCCTTGCGCAGGCGCAGGAAGACGATCGGCGACTCCTCCTCGGGCTCGAACCCGGCCAGGAGCACGGCGGGCGCCTTCTCCAGGTCGGTGTAGGAGACCTCGATGCCCTTCCCGGCCACGGCGTGGGCCAGGAAGACGGCCTCCTCGCCCGACAGCGGGCGGGAGCGGAAGTCGATGTCGTTGGTGCCGAGGGCGATGCGGGCGAACTTGGAGTAGGCGTAGGCGTCCTCGACGGTCACGCGGCCGCCGACCAGCACGCCGGCCCTGCCGCGGGCCCGCGCGAGGCCCTCGGCCGCGGCCGTCAGGGCCTCCGGCCAGGAGGCGGGGCGCAGGTAGCCGTCCTCGTCGCGGATCAGCGGGGTCTGCAGGCGGTCCGGCTGGGTGGCGTAGGTGAAGGCCCAGCGGCCCTTGTCGCAGTTCCACTCCTCGTTGACCTGCGGGTCGTCCCCGGCGAGGCGGCGGGTGACCTTGCCGCGCCGGTGGTCGGTGCGCAGCTCGCAGCCGCTCGCGCAGTGCTCGCAGGCGCTCGGCGTGGACACCAGGTCGAACGGCCGGGCGCGGAAGCGGTAGGCGGCGCCGGTGAGCGCGCCCACCGGGCAGATCTGCACGGTGTTGCCCGAGTAGTACGACTCGAGCGGCTCGCCGTTCGCCACGCCGACCTGCTCGGCGGCGCCGCGCTCGAAGAAGTCGATCAGCGGGTCGCCGGCGATCTCATCGGAGAAGCGGATGCAGCGGGCGCACTGGACGCAGCGCTCGCGGTCGAGCAGCACCTCGCTGGACAGCGGGATGGGCTTCTCGAAGGTGCGCTTGGTCTCCTGGAACCGGGACTCGCCCTGCCCGTTGGACATGGCCTGGTTCTGCAGGGGGCATTCGCCGCCCTTGTCGCAGACCGGGCAGTCGAGCGGGTGGTTCAGCAGCAGCATCTCCATGACACCGCGCTGGGCCTTCTCGGCGACCGGCGAGGTGAGCTGCGTCTGCACGACCATGCCCTCGGCGACCTCGATGGCGCAGGACGGCTGCGGCTTCGGGAAGCCCCGGCCGTTGCCGGCGTCGGTGATGTCCACCAGGCACTGACGGCAGTTGGCCGCGGGCGCGAGCAGCGGGTGGTCGCAGAACCTCGGGATCTGGACGCCGAGCATCTCGGCCGCCCGGATGATCAGGGTCCCCTTCGGCACGCTGATCTGGAAGCCGTCAATGGTGAGGGTCACCAGGTCGACCGGCTGTTCGACCGATCCCGCCGAGGGTGTCTGTACTGTCATGCCTTACCCCACACAGTTGACGCGGCGTGATCGAACGGGCAGCCGCCGATCTCGAAGTGCTTGAGGTACTCGTCACGGAAGTGCTTCACCGACGAATGGATCGGGCTGGTGGCGCCGTCGCCGAGGGCGCAGAACGACCGGCCGAGGATGTTGTCCGCGATGTCGGTGATCGTGGTGAGGTCGTCCTCGGTGCCCTGGCCCTTCTCCAGCCGCCTGAGCACCTGCTTGAGCCAGTAGGTGCCCTCCCGGCAGGGGGTGCACTTGCCGCAGGACTCGTGGGCGTAGAACTCGGTCCAGCGCAGCACGGCCCGGACGACGCAGGTCGTCTCGTCGAAGATCTGCAGGGCGCGGGTGCCGAGCATCGAGCCCTTGGCGCCGACCGACTCGAAGTCGAGCGGCACGTCCAGGTGCTCGTCGGTGAAGATCGGCGTGGACGAGCCGCCGGGCGTCCAGAACTTGAGCCGGTGCCCGGCGCGGATGCCGCCCGCCATGTCGAGCAGCTCGCGCAGCGTGATGCCGAGCGGCGCCTCGTACTGGCCCGGACGGGTGACGTGGCCGCTCAGCGAGAAGATGCCGAAGCCCTTGGACTTCTCGGTGCCCATCGAGGCGAACCAGTCGGCGCCGTTGGCGATGATGCTGGGAACGCTGGCGATCGACTCGACGTTGTTCACCACAGTGGGACACGCGTACAGGCCCGCCACGGCCGGGAAGGGAGGCTTGAGCCGAGGTTGACCTCTGAAGCCTTCCAGCGAGTCCAGCAGCGCCGTCTCCTCGCCGCAGATGTACGCGCCGGCGCCGCTGTGCACGACGACCTCGAGGTCGAAGCCGGAGCCGAAGATGTCGGTGCCGAGGTAGCCCTTCTCGTAGGCCTCGCGCACGGCCGCCTGGACGCGGCGGATGACGTGCAGCACCTCGCCGCGCACGTAGATGAAGGCGTGGTTGGCGCGGATCGCGTAGGCCGTGATGATGACGCCCTCGACCAGCGCGTGGGGGTTGGCCATCATGAGCGGGATGTCCTTGCAGGTCCCCGGCTCGGACTCGTCGGCGTTGACGACCAGGTAGTGCGCCTTGCCGTCGCCCTGGGGGATGAACCCCCACTTCATGCCGGTCGGGAAGCCCGCGCCGCCGCGGCCGCGCAGACCGGAGTCCTTGACGGCCTTGATGATGGCGTCGGGGTCCATGCCGAGTGCCCTCTTGGCCGACTCGTACTCGCCGTAGCCGTCGAGGGTGAAGGCGTCCGCGCGGTCCCAGTTCGCGGTGAGGACCGGCGTCAGCGTGGTGGTCATTCCGAGGCCCCCTTCGAAGGCGCCGGGGCGGTCCAGCCGTTGGCCTTGGCTAGCTTGAGCCCTTCCAGCGAGGGGCCGGCCGCCGCCGGGCCGTCGCCCGCCTGCCCGTCAGGCAGGCCCGCGAGCACGCGCGAGGCCTCCTTGAACGTGCACAGCCGGCCGGGGCCGCGCGTGGGCTTGACGTCCTTGCCGGAGCGCAGGTCGTCGACGAGGCGCTTGGCCGAGTCGGGGGTCTGGTTGTCGAAGAACTCCCAGTTGACCATCATGACGGGCGCGAAGTCGCAGGCGGCGTTGCATTCGATCCGCTCCAGCGAGATCTTGCCGTCGCCCGTGGTCTCGCCGTTGCCGGCGCCGACGTGCTCGCTGAGCTCGTCCCAGATCTGGTCGCCGCCCATGATCGCGCACAGGGAGTTGATGCAGACGCCGACGTGGAACTCGCCCGCGGGGCTGCGCTTGTACATCGTGTAGAACGTCGACACGCCCACGACCTCGGCCTTGCTCAGGCCCAGCATCTCGGCGCAGAACTCGTGCCCCGCGTCGGAGACGTAGCCCTCCTCCGACTGCACGAGGTGCAGCAGCGGCAGCAGCGCCGAGCGGCTCTTCGGGTAACGGCCGATGATCTCTTTCGCGTCGCGTTCGAGACGCTCGCGGACTTCCGGCGAGTAGCTGGTCACCGGTCCACACCTCCCATGACCGGGTCGATCGATGCGACCGCGGCGATCACGTCGGCGACCATGCCGCCTTCGCAGGTGGCCGGCACCGCCTGCAGGTTCGTGAAGGACGGGTCGCGGAAGTGCACGCGGTAGGGGCGCGTGCCTCCGTCGCTCACGACGTGCGCGCCGAGCTCGCCGCGCGGCGACTCGACCGCGACGTACGCTTGCCCCGCCGGCACCCGGAAGCCCTCGGTCACCAGCTTGAAGTGGTGGATGAGCGCTTCCATCGAGGTGCTCATGATGTGGGCGATGTGGTCGGGCGAGTTGCCGAGCCCGTCGGGGCCGAGCGCGAGCTGCGACGGCCAGCCGATCTTCTTGTCCTCGATCATGACCGGCTTGCCCTTGAGCTCGGATCCGGAGAGCCGGTCCAGGCACTGGCCGATGATCTTGAGGGACTCCTCCATCTCGGCCACGCGCACGAGGTAGCGGCCGTAGACGTCACAGGTCGTCTGGATCGGCACGCCGAAGTCGTAGGTCTCGTAGCCGCAGTAGGGCTGCGACTTGCGCAGGTCCCACGGAAGGCCGGCGGCGCGGAGCATCGGCCCGGTGATGCCGAGGGCCATGCAGCCGGTCAGGTCGAGGTAGGCGACGTCCTTGGTGCGCCGGGTGTAGGCGGGGTTCTCGTCGAGCAGCTTGCGCATCTCCTGGATGCGGCCCGGCATGACCTTGAGGAACTCGCCGATCTTGTCGACCGCGCCGGCGGGCAGGTCCACCGAGACGCCGCCCGGGCGGACGTACGCCATGTTCATGCGCAGGCCGGTGATGTACTCGAACAGGTCGAGCACCATCTCGCGCTCGCGGAAGCCGAACAGCATCGGCGTGGTGGCGCCGAGCTCCAGGCCGAAGGTCGCGATGGCCACCAGGTGGGAGGAGATGCGGTTGAGCTCCATCATCATGACCCGGATGGCCTGCGCGCGGGCGGGCACCCGGTCGGTGATGCCGAGCAGTTTCTCGACCGCCAGGCAGTACGCCGTCTCGTTGAAGATCGGCGACAGGTAGTCCATGCGGGTGACGAACGTGACCCCCTGGGTCCACGTCCGGAACTCCATGTTCTTCTCGATGCCGGTGTGGAGGTAGCCGATCCCCACGCGCGCCTCGGTGACGGACTCGCCGTCGAGCGTCAGCACCAGCCGCAGCACGCCGTGCGTGGAGGGGTGCTGCGGGCCCATGTTGACGACCAGGCGCTCCTCGGCGGACTCGCTGATCGCGCCGACGACCTCGTCCCAGTCCTCGCCGTTGACGTTGTAGACCCGGCCCTCGGCGGCCTGCTCGGTGCCGGCGGTCTCGCCGTCGTGGATGGCGGTCATGCGTACGACCTCCTCTGGTCCGGCGCGGGGATGGTGGCGCCGCGGTACTCGACCGGGATGCCGCCGAGCGGGTAGTCCTTGCGCTGGGGGTGGCCTTCCCAGTCGTCCGGCATCTCGATGCGGGTCAGCGCGGGGTGGCCGTCGAAGACGATGCCGAAGAAGTCGTAGGTCTCGCGTTCGTGCCAGTCGTGGGTCGGGTAGACCGAGACCGTGGACGGAATGTGCGGATCCGCGTCGGGACAGGAGACCTCGACCCGTACACGCCGGTTGTGGGTGATCGAGCACAGGTGGTAGACCGCGTGCAGTTCCGCGCCCTCGTCCTCGGGGTAGTGCACGCCCGAGACGCCGAGCGAGAGCTCGAAGCGCAGGGCGGGGTCGTCGCGCAGGTGGCTCATCACCGCGGTGAGGTGCTCGCGGGCCACGTGCAGCGTCAGCTCGCCGCGGTCGACGACGACGCGCTCGACCATGCCGGCGTAGGAGTCACCGGCCGCGGCCTCCAGCCCGTCGGCGATCTCGTCGAAGTAGCCGCCGTACGGCCTGGCGCTGGACAACTTCGGCGCGCGGCGCACGACCAGGCGGCCGTAGCCGGAGGTGTCGCCGGAGTCGGTGACGCCGAACATGCCGTGGCGCGCCACGGGCTCCTCCGGGACCCCCGGAAGGTTGTCGGGGTGGTTTTCAGTGCTCATTTCGGGGTCCCCTGATCGATGAGCGGCAGCGACCGCAGAGCCTGAAGCTCCAGCTCGTCGATCTGCTTGGCCCGGTGGGCGCCGAACTTCATGTTCTGGATCTTGTCGTGGAGCTTGACGATCGCGTCGATGAGCATCTCGGGCCGCGGCGGGCAGCCGGGGAGGTAGATGTCCACGGGCACGACGTGGTCGACGCCCTGCACGATCGCGTAGTTGTTGAACATGCCACCGCTGGAGGCGCAGACGCCCATGGCGATGACCCACTTGGGCTCCGCCATCTGGTCGTAGATCTGGCGCAGCACGGGTGCCATCTTCTGCGAGAGCCGGCCGGCCACGATCATCAGGTCGGCCTGGCGGGGAGACGCCGACGCGCGCTCCATGCCGAACCTGGCCAGGTCGTGGTTGGGACCGCCGGTCGCCATCAACTCGATGGCGCAGCAGGCCAGGCCGAACGTCGCCGGCCAGACGGAGTTCTTGCGCGCCCACCCCGCCGCCTGCTCCACGGTCGACAGGATGAACCCGCTGGGCAATTTCTCTTCGAGACCCATCTCAGTGCTTCCTCTCGCGCGCCTCCGGCACGCTGCCTCTCAGTCCCAGTCCAGGCCGCGGCGACGCCACACGTAGGCGTAGGCGACCAGCACGGTGACGATGAACAGCACCATCTCGACCAGCCCGAACACCCCGAGCTGATCGAAAGCGACCGCCCACGGATAAAGGAAGATGATCTCGATGTCGAACACGATGAAGAGCATCGCGGTGATCATGTACTTCAGAGGGAACCGGCCGCCGCCGACGGGCTGCGGGGTCGGCTCGATGCCGCATTCGTAGGCGTCGAGCTTCGCGCGGTTCCAACGCTTCGGTCCGGTGAACGGGGCGATGCCCACGGAGAAGACGGCGAAACCGGCCGCGATGACCGCGAGCACCACAATCGGTACATACAGTTCCATCGCTATGCGTCCCCTCTGAGCGCTGGCGCGTCGGTCAATCGGTTGCTGAGTCTAGGCAGGGCGATCATCGTTCTTCGTTCCGGGTGCTGTTGTCATGCCGGCGGCGTGACCTTGGACAGGGCGTTGATGATCCGGTCTGACGCATCGCCCTGCCGGTCCGTGAGATTACCAAGCAGTTTCAGAGCGAACCGCATCAGAGTGGGATGTGGCAGACCGTGCCGTGTGAGAAAGCCCATCACGCCGGGCCTGCCGATGGCCTCGACGAACAGCCGCCCGAGCGTGAAGTAACCGCCGTAGGCGTCCTTGAGCGTCTTCGGATAGGCGCGCAGCACGCGCTCGCGCCGCGCGGGGGTGCCGGCGGACAGGGCCGTGACGATGGCGTCGGCCGCGATCCGGCCGGTCTCCATGGCATAGGCGATGCCCTCGCCGTTGAAGGGGTTGATCATGCCACCCGCGTCGCCGACGAGCACCAGGCCGCGGGTGTAGTGGGGCTGCCGGTTGAACGCCATCGGCAGCGCCGCGCCGCGCACGGGCCCGGTCATGTTCTCTTCGGCGAAGCCCCATTCGGAGGGCATGTTCTTGACCCAACGGCGCAGCAGGTCGCGGTAGTCCAGCTTCTGGAACGCCTCGCTGGTGTTGAGCAGGCCGAGGCCGACGTTGCTCGTGCCGTCGCCGACGCCGAAGACCCAGCCGTACCCGGGCAGCAGGCGCGGGGAGCCGTCCGGGTCGGTGTCCCACAATTCGAGCCAGGTCTCCAGCCAGTCGTCGTCGTGCCGGGGGCTGGTGAAGTACGTGCGCACGGCCACGCCCATCGGACGGTCGTCGCGCTTGTGCAGGCCCATCGACAGCGACAGGCGGGTGGAGTTGCCGTCGGCGGCCACGACCAGGCGGGAGCGGTAGGTGACCGGCTCGCCGTCGCTCTTGGCGGTGACGCCGACGACGTGGCCGCTGCGCTCGTCCAGCACCGGGCCGATGACGTTGACGCCCTGGAGGAGACGGACGCCGGCGCGCTCGGCGTTGTCCGCGACGATCTGGTCGAAGTCCAGACGCGTGCGCACCAGGCCGAAGTCGGGGAAGCTGGACAGCTCGGGCCAGGCCAGCTCCAGGCGCAGGCCGCCGCCGACGACGCGCAGGCCCTTGTTGCGGATCCAGCCGGGGGCGTCGATGTCGACGCCCATGGCGATCAGTTCCTTGACGGCGCGAGGCGTCAACCCGTCCCCGCACACTTTCTCACGCGGAAATCGGGTCTTCTCCAGCAGCAGGACGTCATAGCCGGCCTGCGCGAGGTAGAAGGCCGTGGTCGAACCCGCGGGTCCGGCGCCGACGACGATGATGTCGGCGTCCGCCGCTGGGGCTGACTCGCTCACGGGACCTGTCCTGTCCTAGGTGTCGAGGGCCTCGGGGGCTGGGGCCTTCGTTCCTTTGTGAACCACTTCACAAACTTGTCGGCGGAAGTCTAACCCTTTTTCCCTGCCCGCTGTCAGATGGAGCTTACCTAGTGCCCCACGGTTGGCTTAACAGCCCGGTGCAGGGCCACGATGCCCAGGGAAAGATTGCGCCAAGCGATGCCTTCCCAGCCCGCCTCCCGCAAAAGCCGGGAGAGTCCGGCCTGATCAGGCCAGGCGCGGATCGACTCGGCGAGATACTCGTAGGACTCGGGATTGGAGCTCACGACCCGGGCCACCGGGGGCAGCAGCCTCATCAGGTATTGGGTGTAAACGAGATCGAACGACTTCAGCGTGGGCCGGGAGAACTCGCAGACCACCAGCCGCCCGCCGGGCCTGGTGACCCGCAGCATCTCGCGCAGGGCCTTTACCGTGTCGTTGACGTTTCGCAATCCGAAGGAGATGGTCGTGACGTCGAACGTGTCGTCGGCGAAGGGCAGTCGCAGCGCGTCGCCGCCGATGAACGTCACCCCGGACGGCCCCGCGCCGTCCAGCCCGGAGCCGCCGCGCCTGGAGGCGCCCGTGCGGAGCATGCCGAGCGAGAAGTCGCAGGCGATGGCCCGCGCCCCGAGGGCGGTGAAAGTTTCACTGGAGGTGCCGGTTCCGGCGGCCAGGTCGAGGACGAGCTCACCCGGACCCGCGTCGACGGCGGCGGCCGTGGCCTTGCGCCACAGGCGGTCCTGGCCGAGGGAGAGGACATCGTTGACCAGGTCGTAGCGCCGGGCCGTGCGGTCGAACATCGCCGCCACCTCATGCGGCTGCTTGTCCAGGGATGCACGCGTCATGCGGACAAGCTTAGTGGGCATGCGCTCTTCCACCCAAAGTAGCCGCTCCGTTACCCAGTGTCTGCTAGGACTTGGTGAATGCCAGCCCGAACGTCGGCCCTGAAGCCGACCGCCACAGCCGTGTGCCTGATCTCGGGGCTCGCCGGAGCGCTCGTGGCGCTCCCCTGCGCCCCCGCCTCCGCCGGCGCCGTCGCCCACCCCCGCGTGGTCTCCGCCCGCCCCGTCGCCACCACCCCCCACGTTATGGACGGCATCGTCAACGCCTTCGCCCTCGTCGGCAGGACCGTCGTGGTCGGCGGCGAGTTCGGCGAGGTCCGCGAGGCCCGGGGCGCCACGACCCTGCGCAGGAGGAACCTGTTCGCCTACGACCTGATCACCGGCCGCGTCGACCCGCGGTTCGCGCCCGAGGTGGACGGGCCGGTCCGCGCGCTGGCGGCCGGGCAGCGCGGGTCGGTCTACGTCGGGGGCGGTTTCACCTCGGCCGGCGGGTCCGGCTCGGAGGCCACCGAGACCCAGAGCCTGGCCCGGCTGTCGGTGGCCGACGGATCGCCGGTGCCTGGCTTCGCCGGGCGGATCCGTGGCGGCGAGGTGACGAGCCTCGTCCTCCACGGCTCCAGGCTCTACGTCGGCGGGGACTTCGACGGCGTCGGCCAGGCCTCCCGCCCGGCGCTCGCCCGCCTGGACGCCGCCACCGGCGAGCTCGACCCGGCCTTCACCGTCACGCCCGGCGGGCCGCGCGGCGGAGCGCTGAAGGTCTACGCGATGGCCGCCACCCGGGACCGCCTCGCCGTGGACGGCTCGTTCACCACCCTGGACGGGCGGCGCCGCCCGCAGGTGGGGCTCATCGACATCGGCGCCGCGCGCCCGGCGGTCGCCCCCTGGCACACCGAGGCGTACGCGGCCGCGTGTAAGGACGCCTTTCCGTCTTACGTTCGGGGCCTTGATTTCTCACCTGACGGGGAGTATTTCGTCATTGTGACGACAGGGGGCGCCAAGGGGACCGGCAAGCTCTGCGATTCCGCGGCGCGCTTCGAGACCTATTCACGCGGCGTGGCGATCCGCCCGACTTGGATCAACTTCACCGGCGGCGACTCGCTGTACTCCGTGGCCGTGACGGGGGCCGCGGTCTACGTCGGGGGCCATCAGCGCTGGCTCGACAACCCGCGGGGGTCGGACTCGGCCGGGCCGGGCGCGGTGCCGAGGCCGGGGATTGGCGCGATTCACCCCGCCACCGGCAAAGCGCTCACATGGAACCCGACTCGCGACCGCGGCATCGGTGTCAAAGCGTTCCTGGCTCACAAACGCGGCCTTCTCGTCGGAAGCGACACCACGCACCTCGGACACGAGTACCATGCCCGGGTCGGCATGTTCCCGCTGCCTTAACCCCTGTGGCCCTTGCTGATCTGCTCACTCACCGCGTCTCGCTGCCTGGACAGGAGCACGTAGCTGGCCATGCCGCTGATCACGAAGCTGATCACGATGAGCCAGAAGACGTTGTGGATGCCGATCAGGAAGAGCACACCGAGGGTGACGGCGAACAGGCCGAGCCGTGACGCGGTGTAGACGAGAAACGGTCGCACAACGTCGAGGTTACGCCACCGGCCCGATGGAGCGGTCTAGGGCACCCCTGGACGGCCGCCCATTAAGACCCCGGAGCTTTACCGGCTCACTTCGCATCGGGCGCGAGCACTGCTAGTGTTCCCAACACGGCGCTTTTGTAAAGAAACACCCACGAGCGCCCCAAAGAGGCTCTATCATATAACAAACGGGCAGTCAGCTGATAACAACCCGTGATCTTTCGATGTAAATCACGGATATATCAGATTTGGCTCGGCAAACTGGATACCTGTCCGCCCGCTTCAGGGATGCGGGATGCGAGGGGGAGAGATTGTGGAGAGTAGCAGCGAACGTCTGCTGACCCCCGGAGAGGTTGCCGCCCTCTTCCGGGTCGATCCAAAAACGGTGACGCGCTGGGCAGCGGCAGGCCGTATCAGCAGCATCCGTACCCCCGGAGGGCACCGGCGTTTCCGCGAGTCGGAGGTGCACGCCCTCCTGCGTGGCGAGGAAGTTCTCACGGGCGATCGGCCGGGCGGCGACTCGCCGCGCGTCTGATGTGCAGGTGAGAGCCCGCCGGGCCTGGCGTTCGTCGCGAGGCGCGGTGAACTCGAAGCCGCGATGCGCCACCCGGTGATCCTGCGTGCCCCCCGGAAGCCGCAGGGTCACTGTTATTTTTAGGCACGCCATAAATGCAATTACGGATCTGAATGTACGTCGGCCGGAGCGTCGTGCACATGATCGGCACGACCCGGCACCGCGGGAGCCACGACCCGCGGCCCGGCGAGCACCCGATCGCCTTTAGGGGTGCGGCCGGGGACTTAGGGGTCGGTTCAGGGACCGGCTCAGCGGTCATAGCCCGGCTGCGACTCCTTGAACGCCAGGAACTCGCGCTCCAGCTCGTCGTTGCCCTCCTGCCAGCGCAGGCGCCGCTCGGCCTCCTGCTCCTCGGTGATGGACTCGGGCAGCCACCGTTCGTAGTCGGGGTCGCCCGGCTCGATCTCGACGTAGGCGTTGCCGATCAGGCGTCCGTCGTCGCTGGTCAGGGACTGCGGTATGCGCAACCTCCCGTCCGCGAGCCGGATGACGTACATGACGGATCACCTAGATTCCGTAGCGCCGGTTGAAGAACAGCATGACATCCAGCGCGGCACGCGTGTCTCCGTTCAGCATGTCCACCAGCGCGGGCCGCTGCCGCGAGGCGATCGCGGCGAAGGCGTCGGCGAAGAACTCCTTGCGGCCGAGACCGCCCGGCTGCCGGTGGAACGTCGAGGCGAGCAGCGGCGCGCACTGGTCGTAGAGGGCAAGGAACTCGGGGGAATCGGACACCCACTCGCCCGGCGCCGCGTCGATGTCGTCCAGGGCGTGGCCGGTCTCGTGCATCATCACGTCGGGCGTCGGCGACGGCCGGTCCCCCACCACGATCTTGCGGTCGCCGTACGCGCCGGCGCAGACGTCCCAGGTCGCCTTGCCCGAGGGCAGCGGCGCGCCCCGCAGGTAGCCCATGTCGTCCAGATCGGGGACCCCTCCGGGGCCGACGTAGATGCCGTCGAGCCCGACCGCCAGGAGGGCCTTCAGGCGCTCGGGCAGGCGGGACAGGCTGTCGACGGCGCGGACCGCGTCCGCCGAGGGCGGGCCCTCGGCCGCGTCCCACTGCCGGTAGAGGATCTGCTCCAGGGGCCCGCAGTGCTTCAGCCCGTCCCCGCGGTCAGGGGTGTCCGGCGAGTTCGGCTGGGCCAGCGGCGGCTCGTCGTCCAGCTCGAAGTCGCGCCAGATGTACTGCGGCCGGTCCACGACGGGCGCGGTGACCGCCCCGGGGGTGTCCACGCGCGGCTGGTCGCCCTCCCAGAAGGAGTCGGCCCGGCTCTCGCGGCGGTTGGCCCTGCGCCCGCTGTCGCGGTACTCGGCGCGGCTCTCGCGCGGCTGCCGGCGCGTGTCGCCCCGGCCCTCGCGCGAGGTCTCCGTACGGCGCTCGGCGGCGCCGTCGGGACGCCGGGGGTCCGTGGGCTCCTGCGCCCCCTCGCGCGGGGTCTCGCCGCGGTAGGGGAAGGCGTACGGCCCGCGCTGCCGCCAGCGCGAGGCGCGACGGTGGCGACCCCTGTCGCCGGGCTGGCCCGTCACCGCGATGGCCAGAAGGCCCGAGCGAGCGCGAAGATCAGCACGCAACCTCTCCCGTCCGCGAGCGTGGTCACGGTCCACCGTACGACGAGGCCGCGCGGGAAGCCATCTGTAATGTGCTACGGAGATGGCTCGCGAAAATCTACGGAGCCCGCGGAGCAGGGCGGGGAGGCCCGTCGCGGCGCGGGGCGCCATCCCCGGAAACACGATCTACCGTCGGATGGCTTACGCTGCGGACATGCCTAGCGTGCTTCTTGGCCTGGCGTTGTTGGCCTTCTGGCTGTATTGCCTGTTCGATGTGATCACCACACCCGAGGGGGACGTAAGGAACCTGCCGAAGCTGCTGTGGGTCCTCATCGTCGTGCTCCTGGCCGACATCGGCGGCCTGCTGTGGCTGCTTCTCGGCCGTCCTCTGAGCGACGAGGCGGTGCGGCGCCGGCGTGCGGGCCGCCCGGGAGGCCACCGGCCGCCCGTGGCCCGCGGCCCCGACGACGACCCCGACTTCCTCCGCGACCTGGACCGCCGCCTCCGCCGCGAGGACGACTGACCCGTTCGGCGGAGGAGTCCGAGGCGCCCAGAACCGCCGTGCCGGAGGCGCGGCAATGGGCACAGGCGGCGGTGGTGTGGAGGAGGCCATAGGCGCCGTCTCCCCCGGCCGGGTGCCTCCCGGCCGGTGACGGGGACCGCGACTAGGGGACCTGCGCGTACGAGTGCAGGCCCGACAGGAAGATGTTCACTCCCACCAGGTTGAAGATCAGGCAGCCGAACGCGACCAGCTGGACGATGGTCGCCGCCCTGCCCTTCCACCCCGCGGTCGCCTTGGCGTGCAGGTACGCCGCGTAGGCGATCCAGGTGATGAACGACCAGACCTCCTTGGGGTCCCAGCCCCAGTAACGGCCCCACGCCTTGTCGGCCCACAGCGCGCCCGCGATGACCGCGAACGTCCAGATGGGGAACGCGATCACGATGGCCTGGTGGGCGACGCGCTCCAGGTCGGCGCGCGAGGGCAGCCGCGAGGGGCCGTCCTTGCGGACCAGAAAGAGGATTCCGGACACCCCGGCGAGGATGAACAGCCCCGCCGCGAGGATCGCCGCCGTCACGTGGATGGCGATCCAGTACGAGTTCAGCGCGGGCACGACCGGCCCGGCCTGCACGTGCAGGTAGCGGACGGCGAACCCGAGCCCGAGCGCCGCGGCGAGCGACACGAACGCGCCGAGGAAGCGGACCGGCTGGCGGATCTGCATCACCAGGAACGCCGAGACGGCGGCGAAGCAGATGGCCACCACGAACTCGTACATGTTGCCCCACGGCCAGCGCCCGACCGCGAGGCCGCGCGTGACGATGGCCCCGAGGTTGGCGGCCCAGCCGAGCCAGCTCAGCGCCACGGCCGCGACCGCGGCGCGCGCGGCCCAGGCGGGCGGCTCCGGGCCCTGGGCGGGTGCGACGGAGCCGCCGGCGGGCGCGGGCGGTCCGTCGGCGGGGGCCGCGGCTCCGGCGCCCACGGAGACCAGCTCACGGGCCGGGGCCGCCGCCGCGCGGACGCGGCCGAACCCGAGGTCCAGCGCGTAGCCGATCATGGCGAACACGTAGAGCAGGACGGTGGCCAGGATGAGCTGGTCGCTGAGCGTGGCGAGCCCGGACATCTCAGTGGGCATGGTTCGCTCCTTCACGCGAATCGGCCTCGCCGGCCTCGCGTCCTCGAAGGGTCGTGACGATCGTGGAGAACTCGTCGGCGAAGGCGGCGCCGCCGTCGGTGCGCGTCAGGCCGCCGACCTCGGCGTCCTCGCCGTTCTCTCCCTGGCCGACCCGCACCCAGACCCGGCGGCGGCGGACGGTGAGCGAGAGCACCAGACCCAGGACGGCCAGGGCGGCGGCGACCAGCGCGGGTCCCCGGCCGGGGTCGTGGGCGATCTGGAGGCTGATCCACTCGCGGACGCCGGTGAGCTGGATCGACCCCGCGCCGCCCGGCAGCGGCAGGGTGTCGCCGACGGCGAGCGGCTTGGTCTTGTTCCCCATGACGAGGGGCTTCAGGTTCGTGGTGTCGAGCTGGTACACCGACTGCGGCTGCCCGGACTTCAGCCCGAGGTCCCCGGAGAACGCGAACACCTGCGCCGTGGGGTTGGCGGCGCCGGGGAAGACCGACACCCAGGAGCCGTCGGCGGCGGGCACCGTGGTCGGCAGGAAGCGCACCAGGAACCCCAGCTGGGACGGCTGCGCGTCCGGCACCTTGATCACGCACTCGGAGGTGTAGGTCATCTGGTCGGCGGTCAGGCACGGCACCGCGCCCTCGAAGGCGACCTGGCCCTTGCCGTCCAGCACCTTGAACGCCGGGGCGTACCCGTGGCCGAGCAGGTAGGTCTGCGTGCCGTTGACGTCCAGGGGCTCGTTCACCCGCAGGTCGTACGGACGCTCGGCCGCACCGGGGCGGTCGGCGACCCTCAGCCGGGCGGAGAAGTCCAGCGGCTGGCCACGCCGGTCGCCCGTGGCGACGTAGGTGGCCTGGAAGTCGTCCAGAGTGAAGGAGAACGGCTCCAGCGACTCGCCCGAGACCCGCTGGCCGGGGATGTACCGGTCGTAGGCGGCGACGGTGTTGGCGAAGCCGTTGCCCTCGACCAGCAGCACGTTGCCCCGGTAGCCGTACAGGGAGCCGGCGCCGACCGCGACCAGCAGCGCGAGCAGGGCGGTGTGGAAGAGCAGGTTGCCGGTCTCGCGCAGATAGCCCTTCTCGGCGGCCACCCAGCCGGGGCCGGTGACCGTGCGGAACCGCTTCGCGCGGAGCAGAGCGGCGAAGTCGTCGACCGTCCTGCCGGGCGCGGCGAAGGACGCGTGCTGGGGCAGCCGGGACAGGTTGCGCGGGGCGGCCGGGGGCTTGCGCCGCAGCTCGCGCCAGTGGGCCGCCGCCCGGGGGACGACGCACCCGGCCAGCGAGAGGAACAGCAGCAGGTACGTCGCCGCGAACCACGGCGAGGTGAACACGTCGAACAGCCAGAGCCGGTCGAGCCAGGCGGCCATTCCCGGGCTGTCCTTGAAGTACTGCGCCACCTTGTCGGGGCTGATCGACCGCTGCGGGTATATCGACCCGGGTATCGAGGCCAGCGCGAACAGGAACAGCAGGATCAGCGCGGTGCGCATCGAGGTCAGCAGGCGCCAGGCCCAGCGCAGCCACCCCACGGGGCCGAGGCCGGCCGGGCGGACCGGGTCGGCGCGGACGTCTTCGGTCAGCGTCATCAGATCACCGGCTCGAATCCGCCCACCCAGCCCTGCATGCTCGCGATGATCTGCCCCCAGAGGCCGGTCACGAGCAGCACGCCGACCAGGACCAGCATGGCCCCGCCGGCCCGGGTGATGAGCCGGGAGTGGCGGCGCACCGCCGCGAACGTCCTGAGCGCCTTGCGGTAGGCGAGGGCCGCGACCACGAAGGGCAGACCGAGGCCGAGCGCGTACGCGAACGCCAGCACGGCCCCCCTGACCGCGCTGCCCTGGTCCAGCGACAGCGTGAGGACGGCCGACAACGTGGGGCCGATGCAGGGCGTCCAGCCGAGGCCGAAGACGACGCCGAGCAGGGGCGCGCCCGCGATGCCGGCGGCCGGGAAGCGGTGGATGCGCACGTCGCGCTGCAGGCCCGGCACCAGGCCGAGGAACGCCAGGCCGAGCACGATCGTCAGGCCGCCGAGCACGCGGGTGATCACGTCGGCGTTGCCGAGCAGCAGCGCGCCGAGGCCGCCGAACAGGGCGCCCCCGAGCACGAACACCAGCGAGAAGCCCAGCACGAACAGGGCGCTGCCCGCGATCATGCGGCCGCGCCGCGGGTCGCCGCTCATGCCGGTGACGTAAGACAGGTAGCCGGGCACCAGCGGCAGCACGCACGGGGACAGGAACGACACCAGCCCGGCGGCCACCGCGACGGGCAGCGCCACGAGCAGCGACCCGGCCGCGATCGTGGTCGTGAGGTCGCTCACGGCCCACCCGGCCCGGTGGGGACACGGGCGCCGCGGGCGCGGGCCTCACTTCTCATCGCTGACCTTGGTGACCACGTCGAGCAGGTCGGAGTACTTGACCTCGCCGAGGGCGCGCGCCGCGACGCGCCCCTGGCGGTCGAGCACCAGAGTGGACGGGATCGCCGCCGGGTTGACCATGCCGTGGAAGGCGAGCGCCACCTTGCCAGGCTGGTCGAACAGGCTCGGGTACCCCGGCTGCTGGGTGCGCTGGAAGGCCATGGCCTGCGCCTTGTCGTCCTTGAAGTCGACGCCGAGGAAGCTGACGCCGCGGTCCCTGGTCTTGGCGGCGACGTCCTTGAGCACGGGCGCCTCGCTGCGGCAGGGCGCGCACCACGAGGCCCAGAAGTTGAGCACCAGCACTTTGCCCTTGTGGTCGGCCAGGGCGGCGGCGGTGCCTTCCAGGGTCTCGCCCCGGACCTCCGGGGCCGCCTGGCGCTGCGCGGCGGGGACGACCAGCATGGTGCCGTCCCCGGCGACGTACCGCGTGTCACCGGACTGCGGCTGGGTTCCCTGGGTTCCGGCGCAGCCCGCCAGAGCCGTCATGGCGAGCACGACGGCGACGAGGGCACGTGGCTTCGCGGACACCGAGAGGGGTCTCCTTGTACTACGACCGGTAGAGCTTCAAACCCTACCCAGCACGCCGCGCGCCCTCGAAATCGGGGCGGTACCCGTGCGGGTATCGGGTTGCTACCGCCGTTTGGCCGGTTTGAGCATTTTAGGCGGTTTGATGAGTGCGCCCGCCGGCTCGCTGTACCCCACGCTCGCCAGCCGGTCTCCCTCGAAGGTGAGGCTGGTCAGGCTCGCCAGCGCGCACTGGCGGCGGCGCGGGTCGTGCCAGAGCCTGCGGCCCTCGGCGGCCAGGCGGATGATCCAGATCGGAAGCTGGTGGCTGACCAGCACGACCTCGTGCCCCCGCGCCCCGGCCCGCGCCTCGTTGATGATCGACCGCATGCGTTCGACGATCTCGGTGTACGGCTCGCCCCACGAGGGACGCGCGGGGTTCCACAGGTGGCGGTAGTTGCCCGGCGCGCGGAACATGCCGCCGATGACCAGGCCCTGGAAGACATTGTCGGCCTCGGTCAGCCGGTCGTCGGTCTGGACGGGCAGCCCGAAGGTCTGCGCGACCGGCGCGGCGGTCTCCTGGGCGCGCTCCAGCGGCGAGCAGTACAACGCGGCGACGTCGCGGCCGGCGAGGGCCTTGGCCACCATCTCGGCCATCGAACGGCCGTTCTCTGAGAGGTGGTACCCGGGCAGCCGTCCGTACAGGAGGCCCTGGGGATTGTGCACCTCTCCATGACGGAGCAGGTGAACAACGGTGCTTTCAGTCATGACGGACACCAGCCTACTGGCCCGGCCGCGCGGCGGTCGTGAGGCCCGGCGGGGGTGTCATCCTGCGCAGCACCTCGACGGCCGCGCGGATGGCCGGGCGGCGCGCCGCGTCCGTCCGCCACACCGCGAAGATGTGCCTGATGGGCCTGGGCTTCAACGGCACGGCCCGGACGTCCGGCGGCAGCCCGCCCCGGCCCAGGCGCGGGATGAGCGCGCAGCCGTGACCGGCCCCGACCAGCGCGACCTGGGTGGGGTACTCGTCGGCGATGCAGGAGAAGTCGGGCTCCAGCGACGCCTGGCGCAGGGTCAGCACGAGCCAGTCGTGGCACACCATGCCGGGGGACGAGCCGATCCACCGCTCGCCGGTCAGCTCCGCCAGGTCGATCTCGGACCTCCCCGCCAGCGGGTGGCCGGCGGCGAGGACGACGTCGGCCGGGTCCTCGAACAGCGGCGCCCGCGACAGCCCCTCGGGGATGGCCATCGGCCGGTTCTGCCAGTCCTGGACGATGGCCAGGTCCAGCTCGCCGCGCGCGACCTCGCGCACCTGCCGCTCGGGCTCGCGCTCGTACATCATCAGGTCCAGCTCGGGGTGGCGCCGCTTGAGCTCGCCGAGCGCCAGCGGCATGACCCCCCGGGCCGCCGTCGGGAACGCGCCGATCAGCAGGCGCCCGACGACCGTGCCCCGCAGGGCCTCGAAGTCGGCCTCGGCGGTCTCCACCAGGGCGAGGATGCGCTCGGCGTGCTCGGCCAGCAGCCCCGCGGCGTCGGTGAGCTTGACGCCGCGCCCGTTGCGCTCCAGCAGCGTGGACCCGGTCTCGCGCTCCAGCTTGGCGAGCTGCTGGGAGATCGCGGAGGGGGTGACCATGAGGGCCTCGGCCGCGGCGCCGACCGAGCCGTACACGGAGACCGCGTGCAGGGCCTTGAGCCGGTGGAGATCCAACATATAGCGATGCTAAACGATTGACCGTCGGAAGTCGCCGGTGAACTGAATCTCAGGACCCCTGGGACGCGGCGGCCGCGGCCTTGGCGGCGGCGGGCAGCGCCTCGGCGACGCGGGTCAGCGCCTCCTCGTCGTGCGCCGCCGACAGGAACCATGCCTCGTACGCCGACGGCGGCAGGTAGACGCCCTGGTCGAGCATCGAGTGGAAGAACGCCCGGAACGCCCCGGTGTCCTGCGTGCGGGCCCCTTCGAAATCGGTGACGGGGCCGGCCGTGAAGAAGATCGAGAATAGGTTGCCCGCGCGCTGGAGGCGGTGGGGCACCCCGGCGGCGGCCAGCGCGTCCGAGGCGGCGCGGCCGACGATCAGCGCGGCGGCGTCCACCCGGTCGTACACGTCGTCGTCGCAGGCGCGCAGCGTGGCCAGGCCGGCCGCGCACGCCAGCGGGTTCCCCGAGAGCGTGCCCGCCTGGTACACCGGCCCCTCGGGGGCGAGCCTGTCCATGATCTCGGCCCGGCCGCCGAACGCCGCCGCGGGCAGCCCTCCGCCCATGACCTTGCCGAACGTCATCAGATCGGCCTCGACTGGCTCCAGGCCGTACCAGCCGGACGCCGAGACGCGGAAGCCGGTCAGCACCTCGTCCAGGATGAGCAGGGCGCCCGAGGCCGTGCACAGCTCGCGCAGCAGCGCGTTGAAGCCGGGCGCCGGGGGCACCACCCCCATGTTGGCCGGGCACGCCTCAGTGATCACGCAGGCGATCTCGCCGCCGTACGCCGCGAACGCCTCGGTGACCGCCTCGGGCGAGTTGTACGGAAGGACGATCGTGTCGGCGGCCGACGCGCCGGTGACGCCCGGGGTGTCGGGCAGCCCGAAGGTCACGACGCCCGACCCGGCGGAGGCCAGCAGCGCGTCCACGTGCCCGTGGTAGCACCCGGCGAACTTGACCACGCGCGAGCGGCCGGTGAAGCCGCGCGCCAGCCGCACCGCCGACATGGTGGCCTCGGTGCCGGAGCTGACCAGGCGGACCTTCTCGACCGGGCCCACGCGCGCGACCAGCTCCTCGGCCAGCTCGACCTCGCCCGGGGTCGCCGTGCCGAACGAGGTGCCCCGCGCCAGCGCGGCGGTCAGGGCCTCGACCACGGCGGGGTGGCGGTGGCCGAGGATCATCGGCCCCCACGAGCACACCAGGTCGACGTAGCGGTTGCCGTCGGCGTCGACGACGTACGGCCCCTCGCCGGACTCCATGAACCTCGGGGTGCCGCCGACGGCGCCGAACGCGCGCACCGGGGAGTTCACCCCGCCCGGCACGACGGCGCGGGAACGGTCGAACAGGGCCTCTGAGATCTTCGTACGGCTCACGGATCCAGGCTAGTGCCCGGGGCGACGCGGCCGGACGGCCGCCTCCGGCGCGCTCGCGCGCCGGGGCGGGTCACTCGATGGCGTCGGCCAGGCGGTCCAGGACGTGCAGCGGGTCGGGCAGGGGACGGCCGTCGGGCGGGCGCAGCCAGCGGGCCTGGCTGCCGTCGACCAGCGACGACGGCGGCGCGAGCACGTAGCTGTCGCGGCAGTGCCAGCGCAGGCCCGGCGTCTCGTCGATGGTCTCGGGGCCGTAGTCCAGGTGGCAGGACCACCACTCGTCCTCGTCCTCGGGCGCGCCCCGCGTGGCGACGTAAAAAAGGACCCGGTCGCCGTTGGCGGCCACCGGGCCCGTCGCGAAGCCGGATTCCTCCATCGCGAGCAGCGTCGTGTGCCCGGCGGAGGCCGGCACGTCGAATACGTCGAACACCCTTCCCGTGGGAAGGATCACGTTCGCCTCGGGATTCTGCTCCCACCATCGGGTGAGCAGCGCGGTGTCCGTGGTCGCCATCATCTGCCAGGCCGGCGACAACGGATGCGCCCCAGGATCGGGACAGCCGACCCGGTCGCACGAACAGGCACGCCTTCCCTCGCGCAGCGGATGCGCGCCCAGGCAGCTCGCCCAGCCCAGTTCGGCGTATTCGAGCACCGAGGTGATCGTCTGCGCTCTTCCATGGGCCCGGCCTCGCTTTTTGGCCCTGCGGGCCGCCAGCGGCACCCCCACCATCGTGTTCCTCCCCCACCCTCGCCTTTCCCCGATGATGCCCGATGGCGGGCGGACGAGGTGACCCGACCCCCGGAAACCCCGGAAAATGGCCCGTCAGGGTAGTCTTCTGGCCACCTCCGTAGCCCAGTAGGTGAGGATCAGATCAGCCCCCGCGCGCTTGATCGCGGTGAGCGACTCCATGATGACGCGATCGCGGTCGATCCAGCCGTTGGCCGCCGCCGCCTCCACCATCGCGTACTCGCCGCTCACCTGGTAGGCCGCGACCGGCACGTCCACCGCGTCGCGCACCTGGCGCAGGATGTCCAGGTAGGCCAGTGCGGGCTTGACCATGACGGCGTCCGCGCCTTCGTCCAGGTCCAGGCGGACCTCGCGCAGCGCCTCTCCGACCGGCCCTGCCGGGTCCTGCTGGTAGGCGCTGCGATCGCCGAACTGCGGCGCGCACTCGGCGGCGTCGCGGAACGGTCCGTAGAACGCCGAGGCGTACTTGACGGAGTAGGCCAGGATCGGGAGGTGCGAGAAGCCGGCGGAGTCCAGGGCCGCGCGGATCGCGCCGACCTGGCCGTCCATCATGCCGCTGGGCGCGATCACCTGTGACCCGGCGCGCGCCTGCGCCACGGCGATCGAGGCGTAGCGCTCCAGCGTCGCGTCGTTGTCGACCTCGCCCTCGGGGGTGAGGATGCCGCAGTGCCCGTGGTCGGTGTACTCGTCCAGGCAGGTGTCGCTCATGATCACGATGGCGTCGCCCAGGTCGGCGCTCAGCTCGGCCAGCGCCTTCTGCAGGATGCCGTCCGGGTCGTCGGCCGCCGAACCCACGGCGTCCTTCGCCGCCGGGACGCCGAACAGGATCAGCCCGCCGACGCCCGCCTCCGCCGCCTCCCCGGCGGCCTTGCGCAGCGAGTCGAGCGTGTGCTGCGCCACTCCGGGCATGGACGCGACCGGTTGCGGGTCGCTGATGCCCTCCTTGACGAACATCGGCAGCACCAGCTCGGCCGGGTGCGGCCGCGTGCCCGCCACCATGCGGCGGATAGCCGCGTTTCTGCGCAGCCGCCGGGGCCGCGCGACCGGAAAGCCCGCGTTCATCGTGTCTCCCCTCCCTGACCTCGCGCCGGCCGCGCGCGGCCGGTCACGATGGGGATCTCTGCTGGTTGTGGTGGGTCACCTGGCCCGGCGCCGTGCTCCCCTGCGGGTCTGCGAGGGCCGGCGGGGGACGTCTCCGGCGGCGAGGGCCGCCTGACGCTGCTTGGCGCCGTACTCGGCGAGGGCGGCGGCCAGGGCTCCGGCCGAGGGGTTGTCGGCCATGATGTCCACCCGCAGACCGAACTCCTCCGCCGTCTTGGCGGTCTGCGGCCCGATGACCGCGATGACCGTCACGTTGTGCGGCTTGCCGGCGATGCCGACGAGGTTCCTGACCGTGCTGGACGAGGTGAACAGCACCGCGTCGAACCCGCCGCTCTTGATCGCCACGCGGATCGCCTCGGGCGGCGGGGCCGCGCGGACCGTCCGGTAGGCCGTGACGTCGTCGCACTCCCAGCCGAGCTCGGTCAGCCCGGCGATCAGCGTCTCGGTGGCGATGTCGGCGCGGGGCAGCAGCACCCGGTTGATCGGGTCGAGCATCGAGTCGTACGGCGGCCACTCGGCGAGCAGCCCCTCCGAGGAGTGCTCGCCCACGGGAACCAGGTCGGGCTTGACGCCGAACGCGATCAGCGCCTTCGCGGTGGCCTCGCCCACGGCCGCGACCTTCAGCCCCGCGAACGCCCGCGCGTCCAGGCCGTACTCTTCGAACTTCTCGCGGATCGCCTTGACCGCGTTGGCCGAGGTGAACGCCACCCACTCGTAGCGGCCGGTCACCAGGCCCTTGATCGCGCGGTCCATCTGCTGCGGGGTGCGCGGCGGCTCCACGGAGATCGTCGGCACCTCCTCGGGCACCGCGCCGTACGACCTGAGCTGCTCCGACAGCCCGGCCGACTGCTCCTTGGTGCGGGGCACCAGCACGCGCCAGCCGAACAGCGGCTTGTTCTCGAACCACGACAGCCGGTCGCGGGTGGTCACGGCGTCGCCGACGACGATCACCGCGGGCTCGGCGATGTCCGCGTGCTTCAGGTCGGCGGCGAGCCTGCCGAGCGAGGAGACCACGGTGTACTGCTCGGTCGTGGTGCCGCTCTGCGTCACCGCCACGGGCGTGGTGTCCGGGCTGCCGCCCGCGATCAGGGCCTTGCCGATCGCCACCGCGTCCTGGACGCCGTTGTAGATCACCAGGGTGCCCTCGCAGGCGGCGTGCGGCGACCAGTCGTCCACGCGCGTGGCGTCCACGATGCGGAACTCGGGGACCGACGCCGCCGGGGCGATGCCCGCGTAGGTGAGCACGGCCGTCGCCGGCGTCACACCCGGCACGATCTCGAAGTCGACCTCCGCCTTGGCGCAGGCCGCGACCTCCTCGCTCACCGAGGAGAAGAAGCCAGGGTCGCCCGCGCACAGGCGCACGACGCGGCACCCGGCCTTGGCGTGCTGCACCGCCTTCAGCGACACCGCGCCCGACTCGGCGGCGACGTCCACGACGATGACGTCCTCGGGGCAGTGGCGCAACAGCGCGCCGTACGCCTCCTGGTCGAGGACGACGACGTCGGCGCGGGCGAGAAGGTCGGCGCCACGCAGGGTCAGAAGGTTCTCGTCCCCGGGGCCCGCCCCCACGAACGCGACGAAACCGGCGCGCCGCCGCCCGGCGTCGTGGCCGGTCTGCTCGGCTGCGCCGCTCGTCATGCCGAGCGCGCCCGTCTCAGGCTTGCCCATCTCGGCGATCTTGCTGGTCTGGCTTCCGGAGCTCAATGGGTCCGCTCCCCCATCAACGTGCCGGCCCCCTCGGCGATCATGGCGGTCGCGAGTTCGCGGCCGAGCTCCATGGCGGCCGAGGGATCCCCGGCGGTGGACTTGCGCACCGACCGCGTGCCATCGAAGGCCACCACGGCGGCGGTCAGGTTGAGAATGTGCCCGTCATCGGAGGCGTACGCACCTACGGGCGCGCTGCACCCGGCCTCCAGCGCGGCGAGCACCTCGCGCTCGGCGGTCACCGCCGCGCGCGTGCGCGTGTCGTCGAGGACGGACAGCAGGTCGATCAGGGCCTCGTCGCCCGCGCGGCACTCTACGGCGAGGGCTCCCTGGCCCGGCGCCGGCAGCATGTCCGCGACCTCGAACAGCTCGGAGATCTCGGCGGCGCGGCCGAGGCGGCCGAGCCCGGCGGCGGCCAGCACGACGGCCCGCAGCTCGCCCGAGGTCACCTTGCCGATGCGGGTGTCGGCGTTGCCGCGGATCGCGACGTACTCCAGGTCCGGGCGAAGGGCGCGGAGCTGGGCGACGCGGCGCGGCGAGCCCGTGCCCACCTTGTCGCCGGGGCGCAGGCCGGCGAGCCCGACCGGGCCGACCAGGGCGTCCCTGGGGTCGTCGCGGGTGGGGATCGCCGCGATCACGACGCGGGGGTCCGGCTTGGTGGGAAGGTCCTTGAGGGAGTGGACCGCGAAGTCGATCTCCCCCTCGATGAGCTTGTCGCGCAGGGCGCTCACGAAGACGCCGGTGCCGCCGAGCTGGGCGAGGTGCGCCTTGGTGACGTCGCCGAAGGTCGTGACGCCGACGAGCTCGACGGGACGGCCGGTGAGCGCGGTCAGCCGGTCGGCCACCTGCTGGGACTGGGTGGTCGCCATCAGGCTGCGGCGCGTGCCCAGCCGAAGGACGCGCGGGCTCGCCATCAACAGGCTCTCGCTCATGCGTCCTCCTCGCCGGATCGACCGGTCGCGTCCGTCTCCACCTCGGCCACCTCGGCTCTCGTCACTGCCTCGGGCACCTTCGGGTTCAGGTCGAACAGCTCGCGCAGCGCCTCAGCATAATGATCGCCCGCCGGAGACGCCGCCAACCGCTTGACACGCACGGTCGGCTCGTGGAGCAGCTTGTCCACCACCCGGCGGATGGTCTGGGAGATCTCTCCGCGCAACCGCCCGTCGATCTCGGGAACCCGGGTGACCAGGCGCCCGATCTCGGTCTCGACGACGTCGGCCGCCTTGGCCCGCAAGGCGATCACCGTCGGCGTCACCTTGGCCGCGCGCTCGGCCCGGAGATATTCGCACACCTCGGCGGACACGATCGAGCGGACCGCGGCGACCTCGTCGGAGGCGCCGCCGTCGTGACCGTCGCCGCCGAACCCGGCCTCCTGCATCGACTCCAGGTCGACGAGGGTGACGCCGGGAAGCATGCGGACGCCCGGGTCGACGTCGTGCGGCAACGCGAGGTCGAGCAGGAAGAGCGGCTTGCCCCGCGCCGCCCGCGCCACCATCTCGGTGCCGATGACAACGGTACCCGCTCCGGTGCAGGAGATGACGACATCGGCCGAGGCCAGCTCCCTCTCGACGTCCGCCAGCTCGACCGCCCGGCCGCCCACGCTCTGCGCCAGGCGGGCGGCCCGCTCGAAGGTGCGGTTGGCGACGACGATGTCCGTGACCCCGGCCCTGCCGAGCGTCACGGCCGACAGCGCGCTCATCGACCCGGCGCCCACGACCAGCGCCCGCTTGCCCTGGATCGGGCCGAGCACCCGCTCGGCCAGCGTCAGGCCGAGCCCGACGAGGGAGGCCCCCACGCGGTCGATGCCGGTCTCGGTGTGGGCGCGCTTGCCGACCCGCAGCGCCTGCTGGGCCAGCTCGTTCAACGTGGAGCCCGCGGTGCCCTGTTCCTGGGCGAGCCGCAGCGACTGGCGCACCTGGCCGAGGATCTGGCCTTCGCCCACCGCCATCGAGTCGAGCCCGCACACGACGGTGAAAAGGTGCTCGACCACGCGGTCCTCGTAGTGCACGTACAAATGGCGCGTCAGCTGGTCCTGGGGGACGTCCGAATGCGCGCTCAGCATCTCGGTGACCGCCGTCACACCGCCGTGGAACCGGTCGACCTCGGCGTAGACCTCGACCCTGTTGCACGTGGAGACGATCATCACCTCGGCCACGTGCTCATCGCTTCTGATGTCGTGCAGCAGCTTCACGAGGGCGTCGCCGGTGACCGCGACGCGTTCGAGCAAGGCCACGGGTGCCGTCCTGTGGCTGAGACCCACGGTCAGAAGACTCATGCGTCCATCGCCTCCGCCAAGTTCTCCGCCATGATGGGGCTCCCTGATTCACGATCCGCCTTGCGCTGCTCATGGAACGCGAGGATCTGAAGTTCGGTCGATAGGTCAACTTTGCGGACATCGACTCCGTCAGGCACATTGAGCACAACGGGGGCGAAGTTCAAGATACTGGTGATGCCCGAGGCGATGACCCGGTCCGCCACGGGCTGCGCGGCCGCGGCGGGCGTCGCGATCACCACGATCGAGATGTCCCGCGTGCGGATCACGTCCTCGAGTTCGTCGATGTGCTCGACGGGCATGCCGACCAGGCGCTCCCCCACGACGGACGTGTCCGCGTCGAACAGCGCGGCCACCCGGAAGCCCCGCGACACGAACCCGCCGTAGTTGGCGAGGGCGCGGCCGAGGTTGCCGACGCCGACGATCGCCACGGCCCAGTCCTGGGTGAGACCGAGCTCACGGGAGATCTGATAGATGAGGTACTGGACGTCGTAGCCGACGCCGCGGGTGCCGTACGACCCGAGGTGCGACAGGTCTTTGCGGAGCTTCGCGGAGTTCACCCCGGCCGCGACGGCCAGGTCCTCCGAGCTGACGGTCGCGGTACCCCGCTCCGCGAGCCCGTTGAGGGCCCGCAGGTAAAGGGGCAGCCGGGCGACCGTCGCATCGGGGATGCCACGTTCACGCGCTTGAGACATGCGGCGGATCACTTCGGCCGGGACTCCAGGGGACGGGCGGCCGGTGCGCCCCGGCCGCGCTCGCGGTTGCGACGGATGTCGAGGAGGGCGCAGGCTTCCAGGTTAATCCCTTTGTGAAGACATGCACAAAGTGCGGAAGCCCACTCTCGGGTGTTCACTCTCCCAGTTAAGGGTGGCGGTCCGGGATCCGGCCCCGACCTCGGCGAGCGCGTACCGGACCCCTGCCGGCGACCGTTCCGGGACCGTGCCGGGCCGGGCGGGGCCGTTAGGCTGGGCGCATGGCGCCGCGAGATCACACGATCACTCTGCTGGGCAAACCAGGATGCCATCTCTGCGACGACGCCAGGGCCGTGATCCGGCGCGTGGCGGCGGACCTGGGCGTCACCTGGGAGGAGCGCGACATCACCGCCTCCGAGGCCGACCAGAAGGCGTACTGGGACATGATCCCCGTCACTCTGATCGACGGCGTGCAGCACGACTTCTGGCGAGTCGACGAGACCCGCCTGCGCACCGCCCTCGGCGGCTGACCTCCTCGGGCCTCCCTCAGACCCGGTACGCCGTGGGGAGCGGGACGACCTTGGCGGCGTTGACGTTCAGCTCGATCACGTTGGCGGCCAGCACGTGCGCCACCCGCTCGCGGGCGAAGCGCTCCATGTGCGGCTGGCGCTGGTGCTCGGTGAACGCCACCTCGTCGCGGTAGATCTCGTACACGATGCGCTGGAGCGGCGCCGACTTGACCGCGTGGCAGATGAAGATCAAGGTGTCGGGCTCGCTGCGCCGGACGGCCTCGACGGTCTCCTCGGCCAGGCGGTCGAACGCCTCGCCGGCCCCGTCCATGAGGGTGAAGACGGTCAGCAGCCCGTAGATGCTGGAGGACGGCTTCACCGAGCCGCCGGACGGTGAGGACGCCAGGCCCCGCGCCCCGCGTCCCCCAAGACCCTCAGGAGCCGCCGGCGGGTCGGGGCGGCCGAAGGCCTGTTGCGCCTCGGCGCCGGAGAAGAGCACGCCCGTGGCGGGCATCGAGTAGTCCGGCTGACCGGGCGCCCGGTGCGACCCGTTCTGCCCGGGGAGGCCGGCCTCGACCGTTGCGTCGTAGCCGCCGGGCCTGCCGTGCTGCCCGAACTGCCCCGGCTGCCCCGGCTGATCCGGTTGCCCGAACCGCCCCGGCGGGCCGTACGGGGACTGCTCCCCGAACGGCGGCTGCTCGCCCGGCGGGCCCTGGTGAAGTCCCTGCTGGTTGAGCTGGTTGAGCGGATTGGACGCGCCCGGCTGCCCCGGGCCCATGAACTCGCCGGTCATCGGGCCGCCGCGACCCTCGAACCCGCCGGACGGCTGCATGCGCGCGGCGAAGTCCACCTCGCCCGGATCGCCCGCCCGGTACTCCGCCACGAGGTCGCCGAGGCCCGAGCGGCGGGGTGGCGGCATGGGGGGAGCGGAGACCGGCATGGGACCGGACTCGGGGGACCTTTCGGACGGCTCGGGGGCGCGGCGCCTGCTGGGCGTGCGCGCCTCGTCCCACACGTCGTCGGTGTCGTCGCGCTCCTCGTCGTAGGGCGCGAGCGGTCGCGCGACGGCGTACCACACGGCCCCCACCATGAGGGTGATCACCAGCGCGGCGAACACCCCGGGGATTGCGAACCGCACCACGCCGACGATCGCGAGCCCGGTCGGCGTGAGCACCACCCCGGCGTGCATGTTGTCGGCGTCGGAGTCGCCGCCTCCGCGCCAGCGCAGGACCGCGACGATCAGGCAGCCGATCAGGATCAGGTACGTGGCGCCGTGCGCGACGGTCAGCAGCGAGGTCGGGATGATCGTCCAGTGGGTGTCCCCGATGGGGAGCGCCTTGCCGAGCCTGCCGGCCTCGCTGATCGGGTCCACGGTGAGGATGACCACGGTGATCAGCGTGAGGGCGATCCCGAAGAGCCAGGCGGCGAAGCGGGCGGCCGAGCCGCGCGCGAGCAGTTGCACCATGCCGATGGCGAGCCAGAACGGCGCCAGGAACGCCCCGGTGATCTGGTACACGCGGAAGGTCGCGGGGCCGAACCCGATGAGGTGCCCGATCGCGACGGCGCCGAGGGCCAGGCAGAGGGACGCGGTGGTGATGGTCCAGGCGATGAGCCAGCCGGTCCGCTCGTCACGGAGACGTCCGACGAGGATGCCGGTCGTGATGGCGGCGAACAGTGCACCGGCGAAGGCGGTGACGGCAACGAGGACTTCCATGATGGCTCAACTCTGCCGGACATTACCTCCAAACCGGTAGCCGGTGCCCGGAGTGCCGCATCACTCCTGTTACGCGAGCTACTTACTGAGGCAAAGTGGATTGTGCAATTTCCCGATGATTTCTAGAGTGTTGCCGCACGCACGCGCCCTTCCCTTTCCTCCCCAGGGATACCGGATGTCGAACTCATGGTCGGTCGCCGGGCTTTCCCCACCAGGATCGGCCGACACAGTGAACCCCACGCGCGCCGCCGCTGACCAGCGAGAGCGTCCCTCCCCGGAGAGCGATGAGCTCCGGAGAGTGGTGCTCCGCGCCAAGACCGGCGACGCCGACGCCTTCGCGGCGCTCTACGACCGTTATGTCGATCTTGTCTATCGCTATGTCTACTTCCGGGTCGGCTGCCACATGCTGGCGGAGGATCTCACCAGTGAAACGTTCCTGCGCGCCCTCGGGCGCATCGGCCACTTCACCTGGCAGGGCAGGGACGTCGGCGCGTGGCTGGTGACGATCGCCAGGAATCTCGTCACCGACCACTACAAGTCCGGCAGGTACCGCATGGAGGTGTCCACGGCCGAGGTGCTGGACACCCCCCTGGACGGCGCGCACATTCCGGAGAACGCCGTGGTCGCCACCATGATCACCGAGCGCGTGCTGCGGGCCGTGCGAGACCTCGGGCCCGAGCAGCAGGAATGCGTGGTCCTGCGCTTCCTGCACGGCATGTCCCTGGCCGAGACCGCGCTGATCATGGGCAAGAAGAGCGGCGCGATCAAGGCTCTGCAGTTCCGCGCGATCCGTGCCCTGGCCAGGGCGCTTCCGGACGACCTCAATTGATCACGGCCGGCGGCCGGCGCGGGGCCGCCGCGGGCGCGGGCGGCCGTAACCTGAGGACTCTCCGCGTCGTTGGGCAGGTAGCACCTATGGATCATCGTAGTGCGTCCGGCAGGGAGCTTTCATGGGCAAGTGGGGGCCTACGCGGTGGCTGCTCAGGCGATGGGCCGCCGTCACGCGGCGGGATCCCCAGCCCCACTTCATCGCACGGCTGAACGAGATCGGCTCGGAGTCCGGCACCGGCCCGCGCCCCGACTTCCGGGCGCGCCTGCGCGAGGAGGTGCTGGCCGCCTACCGGGCCAGGTCCGCCCCCGCCCCCGAGACGCCCCCGCGGCGACCGTCCCTGCTCCGGAGGGTGCGTCCGGCGGCGATGATCGTGGCCATGGTGGGCGTGATGTTCTTCACAGGCGTGCGGACCTACGACGCCGTCCCCGGCGACCACCTCTACCCGATCAAGCGCGCGGCCGAGGCCACCCTGCTGAGCCTGACGACCGACGACACCGAACGCGCCAGGCGGGAGCTGAACGCGGCCCACTCCCGCGCCACGGAGGCCGCCGCCCTGCTCGGCTACCCCGACTCGGCACGCGAGAAGCTGATCGGGCGGACGCTGGACGAGATGTCCCGCACCACCCGCTCCGCGCTGACCGAGCTCGGCCACGTGAAGCGGCGCGGCAAGCAGACGCCGGCGCTCAAGCGGTTCACCGAGCAGCAGCGCGACGTCGTCGAGCCCATGATCCCGCAGCTCGGCGAGGGTGACCGCATGAAGGCCAGCGCGTACCTCGACATGATCGACGACCTCACCCCCTGACGTCCCCTCGCGTGCGCCAGACCGTCACGCCACGCTAACGCCACGTACACCGATTTCATCCCCTCCACATGGTTAAGCTGAAGTGCTATGAGGCGGTTACTACGACGGCGTACCGAGGCGGAGATCGCCGGCGAAGTAGCGGCGGCGGCCGCCGTAACGGCCCCCGTCGCCGAGCCCGACCCGACCGCGGCGGCGTTCTTCGACGTCGACAACACGATGATGCGCGGCGCCTCGATCTACCACTTCGCCCGCGGGCTCGCCTCCCGCGGGCTTTTCACCACCAGCGACCTGCTGAAGTTCGCCATCGGCCAGGCCCTGTTCCGCGTCCGCGGCAACGAGAACCCCGAGCACATCGCCCGCGCCAAGGAGACGGCCCTGGCGTTCGTGGTCGGGCTCAAGGTCGAGGACGTCGTGCGCCTCGGCGAGGAGATCTACGACGAGGTGATGGCCGACCGCATCTGGGCCGGCACCCGCGCGCTCGCGCAGAGCCACCTGGACCGGGGCCAGCGCGTGTGGCTGGTGACCGCCACGCCCGTCGAGCTGTCCCGCGTGATCGCCCAGCGCCTCGGGCTGACCGGCGCGCTCGGCACCGTCGCCGAGACCGAGAACGGCGTCTACACCGGGCGCCTGGTGGGCGACCTGCTGCACGGTCCCGCCAAGGCCGAGGCCGTCAAGGCGCTGGCGCGGCGCGAGGGCCTGGACCTGTCCCGCTGCACCGCCTACAGCGACTCGGCCAACGACCTGCCCCTGCTGCGCCTCGTCGGCCACCCCTGCGCGATCAACCCCGACAGCGAGCTGCTCGAACACGCCCGCAAGAACGACTGGACGGTGCGCGACTTCCGCACCGGGCGCAAGGCGACGATGATCGGCCTGCCCATCGCGGCGGGCGCGGGGGCCCTGGCGGGAGGCGTGGCCGCCGCGATCGCCCTCAGGAAGCACTACCGCTCGATCTGACGTTCCTCCGCACGCCGCCGATCCTCACCTCTTCCGGACGTGTCCGCTGACCTGGTATAAGATCGACCACGCGACAGGGGCAGTCGAGCGGCCACCGTACCCAGGTGCCGGGCGCCAAGGAGTCACGTGTTCGATCTGGTGACCTTCTCGCTGAGTGACATGGTCCGCTGCGGCGCACGGTTACGACGCCTCGGTGACGAGGCCGCCTCACTGGACGAGGCGGCGCGGTCGATGGTGGACTACCTCCGCGACAACCTGGTCGACCCCGTCACCGGCGAGCCCGAGTGCGTCCTCGCCCGGCTGTTCGTCAGCCGCAGGTACGCCGACCTCACCCCGGAGGCCCAGCGCGTCGCCGACGAGCAACTGCCCGCCGGCCCCACCGACGGGGACCTGCGCTGCCTCAACCTCATCGCCACCCGCGGCGACACCCCCGAATGGGACGACCTCACCCTCTCCCGCCACCACCTCGCGATCCCTATGACCAGTGCCGAGGCGGTGACCCGCGCCCCCATGCTCCGCGCGTTGATCAGCCACCTCGGGCTCGACGTCGAGGCCACCGTCCGCGGCGACGAGCGGGCCCACGGCGACCGGTTCGACGTCTTCCACGTCCCCGACGCCACCGGCAGCCCCCTTTCCGGGCTCCCGCGGGGCAGCTCCCCGGCCGACCACGGCGCCCGGTCCGTGCTCGGTTTCGGCGGGACGCTCCCCGGCGGGGAGATCTTCGCGCTCGTCCTGTTCTCCCGCGTCCCCGTCTCCACCGAGACGGCCAGGATGTTCCGCAGCGTCGCGGTGAGCGTCCGGCTGGGGCTGCTCGGGCACCTGGACGACGCGTCCACCGGCGCGGGCTCGGCCCGCGAGCAGGCGCTCACCGAGCTGCTGGAGGTCCTGGAGACCTCCGCGCAGCAGCAGGCGGCGCACCTGGAGAACCTGGTCACCGACCTCAGCGAGACGCAGCGCGTCCTGCGCGACCAGGAACACCGCCTGCGCGAGGAGACCAGCGTCGTCGAGACGCTCCACGAGGTCGGCCGCACGCTCGCCGCCGAGCTCGACCTCCAGGTGATCGTCCAGCGCGCCTGCGACGCCGCCACCACGCTGACCGGCGCGGCGTTCGGCTCGTTCTTCTACAACGTCGAGGACATGAGCGGCGAGTCGTACCTGCTCTACGTGCTGTCCGGGGTGCCGCGCGAGACCTTCGCCAGGTTCCCCATGCCGCGCAACACCCAGGTGTTCGACCACACCTTCCGCGGGCTCGGCATCCTGCGCCTGGACGACGTCAAGCAGGACGCGCGCTATGGGAGGAACGCCCCCTACCACGGCATGCCGCAGGGCCACCTGGACGTCCGCAGCTACCTCGCCGTGCCCGTGATCTCCCCGTCCGGGAAGGTGCTCGGCGGGTTCTTCTTCGGCCACCCGCAGACCGGCATGTTCACCGCCCGGCACGAGCGGCTCGCCGCGGGCGTCGCGGCCCAGGCCGCCGTCGCCATGGACAACGCCCGCCTCTACCAGCAGCAGCGCGATGCCGCGGTGGAGCTCCAGCGGACGCTGCTGCCGCCGCTCCAGGAGGCCGATGGGCTCACCACCGCCTGGCGCTACCTGCCCGCCGCCCAGGGAACCGAGGTCGGCGGCGACTGGGTCGACCTCGTCCCGCTGGGGGACGGCCGCACCGCGTTCGTCGTGGGCGACGTCATGGGCAAGGGCATCCAGGCCGCCGCCGTCATGGGCCAGATGCGCACCGCCGTCCGGGCCTACGCCATCATGGGGCTGCCGCCCGGTCAGATGCTGCGCCGGCTGGACGCGCTGCTCGGCGACGTCGACACCAAACGCCTGGTGACCTGCACCTTCGCCGTCCACGACCCCGTGGCGCGGACGCTGACCATCGCCAACGCCGGCCACCTGCCCCCGCTCCTGCGCGGGCCGGACGGCGAGACCCGCCACGCCGACGGCAAGATCGGGCCGCCGCTCGGCGTGGTGTGCTTCGACTACGAAGAGGAGACCGTCCCGTTTCCGGCCGGTTCGCAGCTTCTGCTGTACACCGACGGGCTGGTGGAACGGCGGAACGAACTCATCGACAACGGGATGGCGACGCTCGCCCGCGCCTGGGGATCGGTGGAAGACCCGTCCGCGGCCGAGGCGCTGTGCGAACATTTGCTCAGTGAGTGCATCGGCGCGCGGGGCCACGACGACGACATCGCGTTGCTCTACGTCCGCAGCGAACCAGGGCGCGGCGCATGCTGACCGCCGCCAAGGACTTCCCTCCGGTCTCGGCGTCGGTCACCGCCGCCCGGCTGCTCGTCGAGGCCACCCTCCGGCTGTGGCACCTGCCGGACCACGCGCTGGACATGGCGATCATCACGGACGAGCTGGTGGCCAACGCCGTCCAGCACGCCCGCGCCGCGACCACACTGCTGACCGTTCGCCTCACCCGGCTGGGGGACGTCCTGCGGGTGGAGGTCGGCGACGGCGACCCGAGCCCGCCGCGCGTCCTGCGCGCGGAGGTCAGCGACGTCGGGCACCGCGGCATGTTCTTCGTGGAACGGATCGCCACCCGATGGGGCGTGAGTCCCCGGGCGGAAGGAGCAGAAGGAAAGGTCGTCTGGGCGGAGGTCGACCTCACACCCGCACCGGGCCGAGCACAGTAGGACGAATGACCACGAAGGCAGAGCAGACCACATGAAATCCCCCGACGAACCGCAGGGGTCCACCCCTTCGCCGCTCGGCCCGCAGTGGGAGATGAACATCTCCGAGGAACGTCGCGGCGACGTGCGCGTGGTCTCCGTGTCCGGCGCGACCGACTACCACACCGCGCCCCGCCTCGGCGCCTATCTCGCCCAGCGCTTCGCCGACCCGGAGGTCCGGCACGTCGTCCTGGAGATGAGCGGCGTCGAGTTCTGCGACTCCAGCGGCATCGGCGCCCTGGTCATGGCCTACAAGCAGAGCCGGTCCGCCGACGCGACCTTCCGCGTCGCCCGCGTCCACCCCAACGTCCGCCGCATCCTCGAACTGGCCCAACTGACCTCGATCCTCCCCATCTACCCGACCGTAGAAGCCGCCCTGACCCCGTAGGCCACGGCGCCTGATCCGAACTTCGCCCCCTCCACACACGCCGTAACCGCCTGGCGCGACGCCGGCGAGCCTCCCGAGCGCGAATTCACCGTCCACATCAGGCCGGACGAACAGACCGTCCGCCTCGACGCCCCAGGTCGGCAAGCCATCTGGAACCTACCGGCCACTCGGGTGACCTGACTCGCGCCATAGCAGGGGCGGTGACCTCCCGCTGAACTGGCCGGGGGTGCTCAGCGGCCTTCGGCCTTGGCGAAGTCGTCCAGGGCCTCGGTGTCGGAGTAGGTGGCGGTGACGAACTCGGCGACCCACTGCTCGATGTCGTCGAAGCCGCTCTCGGCCACCAGCCGGCTCGCCGCGGCGGCGGCGTCGAACGGAGTGCGGCGGAGGGTGACCGCGCCAATGCCGGAGTCCAGCAGGGCCCAGTGGGCGCCCGAGGTCCCGTACGGCATGCCGACCGACCCGGGGTTGACCACGAGCCTGCGGTCCACCAGCCGGACGAACGGCATATGGGTGTTGCCCAGCACCACGGTGTCGGCGGTGACGCCGTCGAGCACCTCGGCCCACCGGGCGAGCGCGCTGTCCACGAGGATCATCTCGTCGTCCCGGCGCGGCGTGGCGTGGACGAAGAGGGTGGTGCCGAGCCTGCCGAGGTCCAGCACCTGCCGGTCGGGAAGGGCGGCCAGCAGGTCGACCTGGTCCGGGCGAAGCCGCTCGCCTGCCCATCGGGAGATCTCGTACTCGCACGGCCCGCCCCTGGCGACCTCGACCAGCTCGCGGTCGGCGTTGCCGTTGACCCACAGCACGCGTTCGCCGAGGCCGGTCAGCAGATCGAGCGTCTCCACAGGCTGGGGGCCCGCGGCGATGTCCCCGGTGAGGACGAGCAGGTCGGCCGCCGCCACGTCGGGGTCGGCGAGCACCGCTTCGAGGGCCGGCAGCACGCCGTGGATGTCGGAAAGTACGGCTATTCGCATGCCTCCCACCCTGCACGGCCGCCCCCCGCCACGCTACGGCGTTCGCGATGCGCGATCGAATGCCGGTCGAGAACCGTAGGATCCGGCCTGACCGCAACAGGCCCACGCACGGAGGTGGGGACCATGTCACTGCCGACGCGTAGGCATCAGCGTGGAGTCCGCGGGCATCAGAGCTGGCGGCGCAGGGTCCACAACAGCCAGTTGCCGGCGGCCGCGCACGTGGCCACATCCCAGCCCTGACCACCGAACTCGGAGAGCAGCGCGACCACCTCGTCGTGGCTGCCGGCCAGGACGCGCTCGTTTCCCCCGGGCATGTTGACCCGGATGGCCTCCTGGTCCCACAACCACTCGACGATGGCGAACTCGTAAGTGAAGATCACTGCCCCCGCTCCGCTCGACCGCATCAGGAACTTAGCACGCGACGACGATTCGCGATCACCACCGCGGTCGGCATCACATGGATGATCAGCGGTAGAGCCCGACCAGGCGGGAGTGCGGCGCGGGACCGAGGGCGGGCGGTCAGAAGAACGGGGGGAAGGCGTGGCCGCGTTGGAGGCGGAGGCGGTTGAGTTGTTGCTGGATCAGCTCGCGGACCTGGTCGGTGAGGTTGAAGACGAGCATGGGGTCGTCGGCCTCTTCGGGGTCCAACGTGTCGGTGCGGATCGGTTCGCCGAACTCGATCATCCACTTGGACGGCAGGGGGACGAGGCCCAGGGGGCCGAGCCAGGGGAAGAGCGGGGTGATGGGGAGGTACGGGAGGCCGAACAGGCGGGCGAGGGAGCGCAGGTCGCCGATCTTGGGATAGATCTCCTCGGCGCCGACGATCGCGCACGGGATGATGGGCACGCCGGCGCGGATCGCGGAGGCCACGAAACCGCCCCTGCCGAAGCGCTGTAGCTTGTACCGCTCGGAGAACGGCTTGCCGACGCCTTTGAAGCCCTCGGGGAAGACGCCGACGAGTTCGCCCTTGCGCATCAGCCGGTCGGCGTCCTCGGGGCAGGCGAGGGTGTGGCCGGACTTGCGGGACAGATGGGCGAGGACGGGGAGCTGGTAGACGAGGTCGGCGCCGAGCAGCCGGAGCGGCCGGTGGGCGGGGTGCTCGTCGTGCAGCGCGACCTGGAGCATGAGGGCGTCGACGGGGATCGTGCCGGAGTGGTTGGCGACGACCAGGGCCCCGGCCTCGTCTGGGACGTTCGCGAGGCCGATGGTCTGGACGCGAAACCAGTGCCGGTACAGGGGGCGGATCAGCTCCAGGAGCACCTTGTCGTTGAGCTCGGGGTCGAAGCCGAACTCGTCGACCTCGTACTCGCCGGCGAGGCGCCTGCGCAGGAAGTCCAGGAACTCGGTGAGACGGTCCTCGACGTTCTTGGGCGCGCCGTCCTCCGTGCCGCGCCGCGCGGACGTGATCGGGATGACCCGCGCGGTCTCGCCCTCTTCGTCGTGAAAGTCTGAGAATGCGTCTGTCTGCTTCACTGTTTCCCGCCCCCACCGAGCACTGTTCCCAACCAGTCGATCACAGGGAGTGGCGTGCCGCCAAACAGGCCACGCGAGTGGAGGAAATCCGCGAACGCGGTCGCGGTGGTGAACTTCGGCCGCCATTCGAGCTCGGCGACGATCTTGTCGCTGTCGACGGCGCGCCCGTAGCTCATCAGGGCGAGCTGCTCGGGAGAGAAGTCGACGCGCCCGGCGCGCCGGGCGAGCTCGCCGAGGACGCGGAAGGCGGGGGACGGGACGGGGACGGTGGGCCGGCCGCTTCTGCGCACGCACTGCGACAGGAGCATGACGCCCTCCCCGGCGACGTTGTACGTGCCGGGGTGGTCCTCGACGGCCATGCGGCGCAGGACCTCGACCCCGTCGTCCTCGTGGACGAACTGCAGGCGCGGGTCGAAACCGAAGACGGTCGGGACGACGGGCTGGGTGAAATACCGCGTCAGCGGCGAGTCCACCCCCGGGCCCATGAAGTTGGCGAAGCGCAGCGTCGAGACCGTGATGTCGGGGCGCCGCCGGGCGAAGCCGCGGACGTACGCCTCGACCTCCGAGGCGTCCTTGGCGTACCCGGAGACGGGGACCTCGACCGGCTCGGCGTCCTCGGTGAAGACCGCCGGGTCGTGCGACGAGGAGCCGTACACCGCCGTCGTGGACCGGACCACCACGCGGCGTACCGTGGCGGACCGCTGGCACGCCCCGAGCAACTGCATGGTGCCGATGACGTTGTGCTCCTTCATCGAGGACCGGCCGGTGGTCTTCGAAGGAGCGCTGACGAGGCTCATGTGGACGACGGAGTCGACGTCGGCCGCGGCGATCACGCGCGCGATGTCAGGGCTGCGCAGATCGACGCGGACGAACTCGGTGCGGCCGAGCGCGGGGCCGCCGCCGCCCCGCGTGAGCGATGGCGGCGGCACGGTGTCCACACCAATGACCCGGTCGATCTCCGGATCGGCTGCGAGGGCGCTCGCCACGCGCGCGCCGATGTGCCGGGAGACCCCCGTGACGAGCACTGTGTGGGTCATCGGCGCCTCGCAGGATCACGTGCTGTGGGTACCGCTCTGCTCGGGTGCTCGCCGGGCGCCTCGTCGCACCCGGCCCGCCGCTCCGCGTCGTCGGTCCGCGCTGCTACTTCTTGTTACGCCGCTGGATGCGGGTCTTCTTGAGAAGCTTGCGGTGCTTCTTCTTCGCCATGCGCTTACGACGCTTCTTGATCACAGAGCCCACGGGACCCCCAGGTGAAGGTAGGTTTTGTCAAATCAGCGAGTGCCGTCCGGCGAGTGACGCACCGCCCGGAGTCATGGGGACACGCCGCTCTCACGGCACGCCCGCAACCCGGATCGGTGCTTCGCCATGAAGCACACCGACTCAACAGCCTACCGGCGATTCGCGGTCGCTCGCTCCCTGGGGGGAACGGCGCTCCCTGGGGGGATCCCGCGTACCACTCCAGGGGACGCCCGCGACCGGCCACGATGCGGGCGGCGAGCCGCCCGCCACGCTCCGGTTGGGGTGTTCGCCCCCTGGCAACCTGATGCGCTCGTTATCTAACGGTTGCCGGCCAATAACCGCCGATGTCGCTACTGGTCAGTTCAACCCGCTTCGATGAACGCATCCCTCAGGTAGTCGTGCACCGCCTGCTCGGGCACCCTGAAGGATCGCCCGACCCGGATGGCCGGTAACTCCCCCGAGTGCACGAGCCGGTACACCGTCATCTTGGACACCCGCATGACGGTGGCAACCTCTGCCACCGTCAGGAACTTCACCTCGCTGAGAGGTCTTTCGCCTGCAGCCATCGGACGCCTCTTCCGCACGTGTTTCCGGGTTATCCCCACTGGTGCCATTGCTCACGCACGTGTACTGCTGTCAGCGTAGAGCGCGCCTCGGATCGCGCAAACCCCCTATTCCACCAGTCAGAGGAGACGCCTGCCACCAGAATGGGAAAAGTCGCTGGCCAGCAGCCAGGCCGAGCCCTGTTCCCGATCTTGCGAACGGTCTGACCACGTCTCATTAGAGCCACCCGGGATCAGAAAAAAGTTGGCAAACGGTCGATGCCGAGCTCAGATGGCACGTTGGAAACGGACGTTAGGGCACGACCGGATTACGCGACAGGCGCCTCACATGCCACTCGTGACCCTTGAGACCAAGTAGTCGGTCATCGGACCGTAATGGCGCGGCAACACGTTGTCGTCAAGGGGGACGGTCACCGAGATCTTCCCCTCGGCCTCTCCGACGAAGAGCCCGGGGTCGTTGCTGTCGGCGAACCCGACGGTCTCGATGCCCGCCTCCCCGGCCGCGCCCGCCCAGCCGTGGTCGGCGATCACCAGGTCCGGCCGCTCCTCCCCGGCCTCGTCCAGCTCGGCCAGCATCGCCTGCATCGGGGCGGGGTCGTGGGTGTGGACGAGGGCGCCGCCGTCGTCCAGCATCGCCACATCGTCCAGGTACCGGATGCGGCGCCTGCGGCCCAGGCCGCCGTGGGTGAACGCCCGCGTCTCGCCCGGGGTGAGCAGCCGCGCGCCGTGCCGCCGGGCGAGGCGCGCGAGGGCGAGGTGGGTGGTGAGCAGGCCGGTCGGGTGGCCGGTCGCGATGAGGATGCGAGGGTTCTCGCGCTTCAGCGCGGCGGCGATCCGGTCGCCCATGGCGTCCAGGGCGTCGATGGTGCGGTCCGGGTCGATCGTGTCCTGGCCCGTGCGGAACCCCGGGTCGGGGACGACGCCCGCGGACTTGGCCATCAGCGCGAGGATGTCCCGGAAGGTCCAGTCGCCCTCCATGCTGAGGCCGAACATGTAGTGGGGGTCGCGTACGGCGAGGGAACGATAGTGGTCAAGGTTGTTCTCCCGGCTGGTCGCCACGTCGCCGGCGATCCTCGTCCGGACGAGATGCTCGCGCAGCTCTTCCCGCGAAGGAGGGGTCGCGGTCTCCATCGTTCACTCCGTCCACTCGGCAGGTCGTGCGACCCTCGCGCGACCTTCACAACGCCACGCACGGGCGGCCACCTCGCCGTGCGGGATCAGGGCTGGGGGTCCAGCCCGTGAAAAGGGAAGATCGCCTTCCGCGTCGCCATGATCGCCCGGTCTATGGAGTCACCCGGGTCGTAACCTCGCGACAGATCCTGAAATTCCGGGTTCCGTCCGTCGGTCATGGTGAGCGGGGGCACCTCTCCCGTGCGTTCGCTGACGAACGCGCGCCAGCTCGGCGGCGTCTCGGTGGCCGGGTCGATCGGCGCGCCCGCCGCCTCGGCGATCAGGTGCGTCCACGCCCGCGGCACCACCCGGACCAGCTCGTACCCGCCGCCGCCCGTGGCCAGCCACCGGCCGCCCGCGGTCTCGTGCGCCAGCGCGTGCAGCGCGGCGTACGCCCGGCGCTGGCCGTCCAGGCTCAGCATGAGGTGCGCCAGCGGGTCCAGGGCGTGGCTGTCGCAGCCGTGCTGGGTGACCAGCACCTCCGGCTGGAACTCGCGCAGCAGCGGCGGGACCACGGCCTGGAAGGCGCGCAGCCACCCGGCGTCCCCGCATCCGGCCGGCAGGGCGACGTTGACCGCGGTGCCCTCGGCGCCGGTCTCGCCGGGGAAGCCGGTGCCGGGGAACAGGGTCTGCGGGTTCTCGTGCAGGCTGATCGTCAGCACGCGCGGGTCGTCGTAGAACATCGACTGGACGCCGTCGCCGTGGTGGACGTCCACGTCCACGTACGCGACGCGCCGCGCCCCCTGCGCGAGCATCCAGGCGATGCCCAGCGCCGGGTCGTTGTACACGCAGAAGCCGCTGGCCAGGCCCGGCATCGCGTGGTGCAGGCCACCGGCGACGTTCAGCGCGTGCTCGGCCTCGCCCGTCCACACCGCGCGGGCGGCGGCCAGCGTGGCCCCCGCGACCAGCGCGGACGCCTCGTGCACGCCGGCGAAAGCGGGGTTGTCCGGGGTGCCGAGCCCGTGGAAGACGTCGGGCGCGCCGAAGACGGACACGCGTTTGACGGCGTCGATGTAGTCGCGCGTGTGCACCAGGGCGAGCTCGTCGTCGGTCGCCGGGGCGCACCCCGCGACGCGCACCTTGTCGAGCACCCCGAGGTCGCGGGCGAGCGCCATGGTCAGCTCGACGCGGATGGGGGCGAGCGGGTGCCCGGGGCCGAAGTCGTAGGAGATCAGCTCGTCGTCCCAGATCACCTGAACCGAACGGCTCACGCGTTCACCTCGCCCATGACGCATCGGCCATGCCCTCGGGGCCCTCGGGTCTCCGGGCCCGCCGGGGGGCGCCCTGGGAAGCCGGACGAACGGTCACACGAGGGGCGCGAGGTCACCGGCTCGCCGCGCACGCTCATGAAACCGACCGTACCGCACCGCTTACCGGCTTCCGGCGACGGCCACGGCCGAAGGGGCGTCCGGCGGCGCCGTAGGGGGCCTGTACGGGCAGGCAGCGGTCGCTCCGGGGTATGAGCGCCGACAGCGGTCGCTCCCGGGTACGGGCGGGCAGCCGTCGTCCAGGTCACGGGCGGACGGCGGTCACCCTGGGGTATGGACGGAGGTCACTCCAGGAGCGGGGACTCGCTGCCCGTCACTCCGCGCGCAGGGCGATCACCGGGTCCAGGCGGGCGGCCCTGCGCGCCGGCGCCACGCCGAAGAAGACGCCGACCCCGGCCGACACCCCGAAGGCCAGCGCGATCGACCACCACGTGATCGCGGCCGGCACCGGCGACAGCGCCTGGATCAGCAGGGAGCCGCCCACGCCGAGCAGGATGCCGATCACCCCGCCGATCGTGGTGAGCAGCACGGCCTCGATCAGGAACTGCCCCAGCACGTCGCGCCCGCGCGCGCCGAGCGCCTTGCGCAGCCCGATCTCGCGGGTGCGCTCGCGCACGCTGACCAGCATGATGTTCGAGACGCCGACCCCGCCGACGAGCAGCGAGATGCCCGCGATGGCCGCCAGCACGCCGGTGAGCATGCCGAGGACGCTGCCGATCGTGCCGAGCAACTGCGTCTGGGTGACGGCGCTGAACCGCTCGCCGGGGTAGCGCCCGCTCAGCCCGTCGACGACGCGCTGCCGCAGCGGCTCGATCTCGTCCGGGCCGGAGGCGCCGACCGCGATGCCGTTGATCCGCGACAGGCCGATGAGCCGCTGGGCCGTGGTGACCGGGATGTGCACCTCCTGGTCCCTGGCCACGCCGAACGTCGCGCCGACGGACTCGTACAGGCCGATGACGCGGAACCGCACGCCCGCGATCGTCACCTGGCGGCCGATCGGGTCGACGTCCCCGAAGAGCTTCTCCCCGACCTCCGCCCCGAGGACGGCCACCCTGCGCCGCGTGTCCACGTCGGTGCCGCTGAGGTACCGGCCCCGGCGCAGCGGCCGTTCGAAGATGTTGGGCATGTACTCGTCGGTGCCGGTGATCGTGGCGAACACCTCGGTACGTCCCACCCGTACGGACTCGCCGGAGTTGACGGCGACCGTCACCTTCGCCGGATCGCCGACGACGCGGCGGACGTACGCGACGTCGTTCAGGTCCAGGCGGCTCTGCGTGGGTGCCGCGCCGAGCCCGACCTGACCGGGGACGACCAGGATGATGTTGCTGCCCAGCCCCGCGATCTCCCCCTCGATGGCCTCCTTGGCGCCGGTGCCGATCGCGACGAGGATGACCACGGCCGACACGCCGATCACGACGCCGAACATCGTGAGCGCGCTGCGCAGCCGGTTGACACGCAGGGCCTCCAGCGCCATCCGGGACGCCTCGGCGGTCCTCACCGCGGGCCCGTCCCCGAGACGGTGTCCCGCTCGATGAGGCCGTCGCGGACGTGGATCTGACGGCGGGCCGCCTCGGCGACCTCCCGCTCGTGTGTGACGAGGACGACGGCGACGCCGCGGGCGGTGTTGAGGTCGGCGAGGATGCCCATCACCTCCTGGCCGTTGCGGGAGTCCAGGTTGCCGGTCGGCTCGTCCGCGAGCACGACCTTGGGGTCGCCGACCAGGGCCCGCGCGATGGCGACCCGCTGCTGCTCGCCGCCGGACATCTGGGACGGCCGGTGGTCCAGGCGGTGCGCGAGCCCGACCGCCTCCAGGGCCCTGCGGGCGCGCTCGCGCCGCTCGGCCCGTCCGACGCCCCGGTAGACCAGCGGCAGCGCCACGTTGTCCAGCGCGGAGGTGCGGCCGAGCAGGTGGAAGGACTGGAAGACGAAGCCGATGGCCTTGTTGCGCAGCTCGGCGAGCCCGGCGTCGTCGAGTGTGGAGACGTCGGCGCCGTCGACGCGCAGCGTGCCGGAGGTCGGCCGGTCGAGGCAGCCGAGCAAATGCATGAGCGTTGACTTGCCCGACCCGGAGGGCCCGACGATCGCGACGGACTCGCCGTGGTGGATGCGCAGGCTGACGCCGCGCAGCGCGTCCACCGACACCCCTTCCAGCCGGTAGGAGCGGGTCAGGTTCACGGCCTCGAACGCGGGGACGCCGGCCTCTTCGAAGATCATGAGAGCGGCTGGCCGGCGCGGACGGTGTCGGCGCCCTTGACGACGACGCGCTCGCCGACCGAGATGCCGTGCGCCACCTCGACCACGGCGTCGCCCTGGGCCCCCAGCTTGACCACGCGGCGCTCGGCGGTGCCGTCGCCGCGCACCACCCACAGGACGGTCTCCCGGCCGCTGGTGACCACGCTGGAGGCGGGGACGGCCACCGCGTCGGGCGAGTCGCGCACGGTGAGCCTGACGACCGCGCTCATGCCGGGCTTGGGCGCGGGCGCCGCTCCCCCGCCGTCGTACGTTCCCACGCCGAGCGCGAGCCGCACGGGATAGCTGACGCCGCCGGTCGTGCCCTCCTTCGGGGTGACGCCGACGCCGGTGACCCTGGCCTGGTAGGTGGCCCCGGAGACGGCGTCGAGCTCGACCTCGGCCTTGACGCCGGGGCCGACGAGCAGCACGTCGGTCTCGTCCACGTCGGCCGACAGGGAGAGCTTGGAGACGTCGGTGACGGTGACCAGGGCGTCGCCCGCCGAGACCGGGACGCCGGTGGCGATCGTGCCCCCGGACGCGGAGGACGCCGCGCCACCGCCGCCGGACCCGCCCGCCGCAGCGCCCGCCTGCCCGGCGAGGCCCGGGGGGAGCTGCCCGAGCAGCGCGCCGAGGTTCGCCGAGCCGCCGCCCGGCGGCCCGCCCAGCGTGACGACGCCGCCGAACGGCGCCTTGACCACGAGCCCGTCCACGGTCGCCTTCGCGGCCTTCGCCGCCGCCTTCGCCTGCGCCTTCGAGGCCGCCCGAAGTGAGGACATGGACGTGGCCAGCCCGCCGAGCCCCGCCCCGATCTGCCCGCTGACCTGCGACAGCGCCAGGTTCACCGAGCGGGTGAGGTTACGCGTGATCTGGTTCAGCGCGGCACTCTGCGCGCGGTGCTGGGTCTCGGCGGCGTCGATCGCGGTCACGAGCTGCGCGCGGACCCGCGCGTCCTCGATCTTCTTCGCGGCGGCCCGCGCCCTGGCGAACCCGCGGGCGACCTTGCGATCCAGGGACGCGGTGACGTTGGGAGCGGCCAGGCGGACGCCCGGCGCCGCGACGCCGCCCATGGACACGGGCTTGGACGCCTGCCGCTCTGCCTGGCGTGCCTGGGCGAGCTGGTCCTTGGCCTGCGGCGAGCTGATCCTGACCAGGAGCTGCCCCTTGGTCACCGTGTCGCCGTCCTGGACGTACAGCTTGGCCACCGTCCCCGCGGCCGGGGAGCGCAGGGTCGCCGTGGCGCGGGCGCCGACCGTGGCGGGGGCCTCGACGACCTCGCTGACCGGGGCGCGGGTGGCCTCCCCGATCTGCACCTTGGGCGCCTCGTCGGGAGAGCAGGCCGCGATGAGCAACACCGTGAGCCCGAGCAGAAGCGGGGGGATACCGCGACGAATCGTCACGCGGCCCATCGTAAGAGGGCGATCACCCGCCCCTCCGCCTGGTACCCCAGGGAAGTACGGACATCGTCAGGGCGTGGCCGCGACGCGGCGCAGGCGGCGGATCGCGGGGACCGACAGCAGCAGGACGCACCCCATGACCGAGACGATCGACGAGACCGCCAGCACCTCCCTGGCCCCCGCAAGCGAGGCGACCGGGCCGGCGAGGGACTGGCCGATCGGCACGGCGATGACCGACCCGGCGACCTCGTAGGCGTGGACGCGGTTCAGCACCCCCGGCGCGACCTGCGTCTGCACGCTGGTCATCCACATGACGCCCCAGAACGCCGACCCGGCGCCCGCGACGAGGTGCAGGGCCGCCATGAGCGGCAACGGCAGCACGAGGGTGATCGACAGCGGCTCCAGCGCGAAGAAGAACATCGCCAGCGCTCCGGCGGCGAGCGGCCGCTGCGGCCTGACACGCATGGCGACCAGGCCGCCGAGGATCGTCCCCGCGCCGAACGCCGAGGTGACGAACCCGTACCCGGTGGCTTGGTAGGCGTCGTTGATGATCACGGCGCCGAGCGGGAAGACCGGGCCGAAGACGGCGATGCCCATGACCGCCCAGATGACGATCACGCCCCACATCCACGTGCGCGAGCGGAACTCCCGCCATCCCACCTTGAGGTTCACCCAGATCGACCCCTCCTGGGCGGCCCGGGGGACGCCGCGCAGCCGCAGCAGCGCCAGGCAGGCGGCGCTCACGGCGAACCCGGCGGCGTCGATCAGGAACACCACGCCGACGTCGGCGTACGCGACGAGGAAGCCGGCGACCGACGGGCCGAGCAGGAGCATGAAGGACTCGGAGGTGCGCTGGGTGGCCACGGCGCGCTGCACGTCGGTGGCGATCTGCGGGATCAGGCTCGCCAGCCCCGGCTGGAACATCGCCGCGGCGGTGCCGTTGACGGCGGAGATCACCATGAGGTGCCACAGCGTGGGGGTGCCCGTGAGGAACAGGGTGGCCGTGACCGTCTGGGTGAGAACGCGGACGGCGTCGGCGCCGACCATCATGCGGCGCGGGGTGAACCGGTCGGCGAACACGCCGCCGAACAGGATGAACAGGGCCAGGGGGACGATGGACGCCGCCATCGTGAGACCGGCCCCGGTGGCGCCGTATCCGGCCTGGATCACGCCGAGGGACATCGCGACCGGCACCATCCCGGTGCCGAGCGTCGAGACCGACCGGGCGGTGAAGAACAGCCGGAAGTCCCGCGTCCAGACGGCGGGCCCGCCGCTCCGCTCGTCCTCGGGCTTCGGCGCCGTTTCGGACACCTCTGCCGCTTCAGCGCACTCCATCGCAATGCCCCCATATACGCCCGTTCCCGCGCGACGGACATGATGGCACTTTAATAGCAAGGTTTCCTAACGGTTTAGCAGGGGACCCGGTTCGACGGCATTGGTGACCACCCGTAGGTACATCGGCGGAATGTCGGGAACTAGGGTGTTCGCCGTATCAGGTACCTTCTCGCGCCGGGAGGCGGATCTCCTTGACGGCAGAACCCACGGACGAGCGATGGGCCGCGCTCAGGCGGTGCTTCGCGGAGATCGACGTCGACGGCGACGGCTACATCACCCACGCCGAGTTCAGCGAGCACTTCCCGAACCTGCCGGCCGAGGCGATCGGCGCGCTCGACCAGGCCGGTGACGCGGACGGCGACGGGCGGATCTCGTTCGAGGAGTTCGTCCGCCTGACGCCCTTCGGCTGAGCCCGACGCCCCGCGACTGAGTTCGACGCGCTTCGGGCCCAGACCTGACGCCCTGCGGCCGAGAGCGGCCGCTCGGCGGTCCCGAAGGGCCTCCCCGGCCGTCAGCCCGAGGCGAGCTGGCGGCTGCGGTCGCGCGCGGCCTCGATGGCGGCCAGGAAGGCCGCCCGGACGCTGTGCCGCTCCAGCTCGGCGATGGCCGAGATCGTCGTCCCGCCCGGCGAGGTGACCGCCTCGCGGAGGATCACCGGGTGCTCGCCCGAGTCGCGCAGCATGATCGCCGCGCCGACGATCGACTGGGTCACCATGTCGAGCGCGGCCGCCCGCGGCATGCCCAGCAGGATTCCGGCGTCGACCATGGCCTCGACCAGGTAGAAGAAGTACGCCGGGCCGCTGCCTGAGAGCGCGGTCGCGGCGTCCTGCTGGGACTCCGGGATACGCAGCACCTTGCCGACCGGCCTGAGCAGGTTCTCGGTCTGCTCCAGGTGGATCTCGGAGGCGTGCGCCCCGGCGGAGATGACGCTCATGGCCTCGTCCACCAGCACCGGGGTGTTCGACATGACCCGCACGACCGGGACCTCGTCGCCCAGCCGCGCCTCGACGAAGGACGTCGTGATGCCCGCCGCGACCGTGATGACCAGCTTGCCCGCGGGGACGTGGGAGGCGATCTCGTTCAGCAGGGCGCCCATGTCCTGCGGCTTGACCGCGAGGATGAGCGTGTCGGCGATCTTGGCGGCCTCGCTGTTGGGCACGACCCGCACGCCGTGGCGCTCGCGAAGGGCGGCGGCGCGCTCCTCGCGGCGGGCCGTGGCGATGATCTCGCCCGGCTCGACACCCGCGCGCAGCAGCCCGGACAGCAGGGCCTCGCCCATCTTGCCCGTACCGAGAATCGCGATCATCTCAAGGCACCTCGCGTAACGTCCGGAAACCCTCGCAGCCTACCGACTCCGGGGTGGTCCGGGCGCGACCGCGCACGCCCGCGCCATTCCCTGTGGGGAATTGTCGCCCCGCACCCCTTCTCGCAAGGTTTGGGGGTAAAGCGAACAGACGAGCGAGGAGACACAGTGCTCAACAAGACGGTGATCAACAAGACGGTGACCGACACCCATGCCCAGGACCTGGCCGCCCGCTACGTCGCCCTCTGGAACGAGCCGGACGCCGAGCTGCGCCGCAAGGCCGTCCAGGCGCTCTGGGCCGAGGACGGCGTCCACATCCTGCACCCGCCGCAGGAACTCCGCGAGGCCGCCGCCGAGCTGGGCTTCGGCGCCCCCACCCTGGAGGCCCACGGGTACGAGGCCCTGGAGCTCCGGGTGACCCGGGCCTACGAGGAGTTCGTCGCCCCCGGGCAGTACGTCTTCCGGCTGGGCGCGCCCGCCGTGGCGCTGCGCGACGTCGTGAAGCTCCACTGGGAGATGGTGCCCGCGGGCGGCGGCGAGGCGCTGGGCGGCGGCCTGGAGATTCTGGTCGTCGGGGAGGACGGCCGCATCACCGCCGACTACCAGTTCCCCGGGTGACCTCCCGACGACCGGCCATGGAGCGGACCAGGTCGGCGAGGTTGCCCGTGCGCCCGGCGAAGTGGCGGGCCAGGTGCCCGTACCAGCCCGGCCCGTACGGGACGCGGACGCGCACGCGCGCGCCGTGGGCGGCCTGCCGTTCCAGCGCGGGCGGGCGCACGCCGTGCCACATCTGGTACTCGAACGACCCGGGCTCGCGCTCGTTCAGCACGGCGAGCGCCGACGCCACCTCGATCAGCCGCCGGTCGTGCGTGGCCACCATGGGGTAGCCGCCGCCCTCCATCAGCACCTTCAGGCAGCGGACGTACGACCTGTCGACGTCGGCGGGCCGCCCGTAGGAGACCGACGCCGGCCCGCCCGGGGTGCCCGCGCACAGCCGTACGCGCGCGGCGGCGAGCGCCCGGCAGTGGTGCTCGGCTCCGCGCAGCGCGGCCTGGACTGCGGCGCCGGTCGAGGGGTGGTCCTCCACCAGGCAGGCGTGGACGCGCAGCGCGCGGTCGGCCAGGGCGGCGTTCTCGGTGTCGACGGTCACGGTGGCCCCAAGCTCGCCCGCGGCCGCGCAGACGCGCGCGGCGCAGTCCCGCGCGAGCCCCTCGTCCACGTGCAGGCCGAGCACCGAGAGCCGGACCGACAGGTCGGCGCCCTTGGCGGCCCCGCGCCGGTCTAGGGCGTCCAGGAGGGCCACGGCGGTGTCGGCCGCGCGGGCGGCCTGGGCCGGACCTCGCGCCTCCTCGCCGAGGTGGTCGAGCGTCACGAGGTAGCCGTCGGCGGTGAGGGCCGCGGCGGCGGAGGCGGCGTCCTCCACGCCCGTGCCCGCGACATAGCGGCTCATGACGCGCCGGGCGATCCCCGACGTGCGGACCATGCTCTCCACACGGTCGTTGCTCGAAGCGGCCAGCAGAACGCGACGCAACACCATTGGCACCCTTCCTGGCGGGACGGTTCGCGGGGCGAGATCTTCCCACCTTACGGCGGCCGGGGCGCCGATCTTGGGAGCCCGGACGACCATGTTGCGGTTTGACCTTGCCGCCACAGGTCCGAACCGGGGCGAGATCGGGTACGTCATAGGGATATGCGGATGATGACGGCGACTCTGGCGGCCGGATCCCTGCTGCTGACCGTGGGATGCGGCAATGTTCCGAACGATGTTCCGCGTGCCACTGCCATGAGCCCGAACCCCGACCACGCCGTGACGTCGACCATCGTGGCGACGGGCGGCACCTCCTCGCCCACGGCCCCGGCGACAGGCCCGTCGCCCACGAGGCCGAAGGGCCACACGATCAACACGCACAAGGTCCGGTGGGAGAAGGCGAAGCCCACCAGGGACGGACGCAAGATCAAGGTCATCTGGTGGTCGGGGGTCGAACCCTGCACCGTGCTCGACCACGTGAAGGTGCGGGAGACGTCCAAGCGCGTGACGATCACCCTCTACGAGGGCACCGCGGCGAACGCGCGCGACGTCGCCTGCATCGAGATCGCGCTGCAGAAGACCACCACGGTCAAGCTGAAGTCCCCCCTCGGTAAGCGCAAGATCGTGGACGGTGCGCGCTCATGACCGCGCCGCGCTCCCGAGCGGGCCGCTCCCTGACCGCGCCGCACTCCTGACCGCGCCGCACTCCTGACCGCGCCGCACTCCTGACCGCGCCGCACTCCTGACCGCGCCGCACTCCCTAGCGGGCCGCTCCTGACCAGGCCGTGTTCCTGACCCGGGCAGCCCGCCTGGGCGGACGTCCGGGGAACCGGCCGGTCGTCCCGCCCGTTCCCTGCTGTGTTACCTCCGGCAGGCTCCCCCACGTCACGGCGCTCGCCCCCGCCGCCCTCGCCGGACGGTCGCGCGCGGCCGGCCTCCGAACCCCCGGCGGCGCCGCACCGTCCGGGCATGATCCCAGCTCAGGGCCTGTCCGCCTTACCCTCCGACGCCCCCCTGAGTACGCGGAATACGGACGCCCCGCGTAGGGTTGAGCGCGGTAGACTCAACTCGCTTGACAAAGCGAAGAGCGAGACCCATGATTGAGTCACTCAGACTCAACTTTGACTACAAGGACGTACTCATGGCACGTGCGGTAGGTATCGACCTGGGGACGACCAACTCCGTCGTCTCGATTCTCGAGGGCGGTGAGCCCACGGTCATCGCCAACGCGCAGGGCTCGCGGACCACGCCGTCCGTCGTGGCCTTCGCCAAGAACGGCGAGGTGCTCGTCGGCGAGGTCGCCAAGCGGCAGGCCGTCACCAACGTCGACCGGACCATCCGCTCGGTCAAGCGGGAGATGGGCACGAACTGGTCCGTCGAGATCGACGGCAAGAAGTTCTCTCCCCAGCAGATCAGCGCGTTCGTGCTGCAGAAGCTCAAGACGGACGCCGAGGCCTACCTGGGCGAGAAGATCGCGGACGCCGTGATCACCGTCCCGGCGTACTTCAACGACGCGCAGCGCCAGGCCACCAAGGAGGCCGGCCAGATCGCGGGCCTCAACGTCCTGCGCATCATCAACGAGCCCACCTCGGCCGCTCTGGCCTACGGTCTCGACAAGGAGAAGGACCAGACCATCCTGGTCTTCGACCTCGGCGGCGGCACGTTCGACGTCTCGCTGCTCGACGTCGGCCAGGAGGACGGCCACGGCTTCGTCGAGGTCAAGGCCACCAGCGGTGACAACCACCTGGGCGGCGACGACTGGGACCAGCGCGTCGTCGACGAGCTGGTGACCCGCTTCAAGAACGCCCACGGCGTCGACCTGTCCAAGGACAAGATGGCGCTCCAGCGCCTGCGCGAGGCCGCCGAGAAGGCGAAGATCGAGCTGTCGGCGCAGACCGAGACCTCGGTCAACCTGCCCTACATCACCGCCTCCGCCGAGGGTCCGCTCCACCTTGAGGAGAAGCTGACCCGCTCGGAGTTCCAGCGCATCACCTCCGACCTGCTCGAGCGCTGCAAGGGCCCGTTCCACCAGGTCATCAAGGACGCCGGCATCAAGGTGTCCGACATCGCCCACGTCGTGCTGGTCGGCGGCTCCACCCGCATGCCGGCCGTGAGCGAGCTCGTCAAGGAGCTGACCGGCGGCAAGGAGCCCAACAAGGGCGTCAACCCCGACGAGGTCGTGGCGATCGGCGCCGCGCTCCAGGCGGGCGTGCTCAAGGGCGAGGTCAAGGACGTCCTCCTTCTGGACGTCACCCCGCTGAGCCTGGGCATCGAGACCAAGGGCGGCATCTTCACCAAGATCATCGAGCGGAACACCACGATCCCGACCAAGCGGTCGGAGGTCTTCACCACCGCCGAGGACAACCAGCCGTCCGTGCAGATCCAGGTCTTCCAGGGCGAGCGTGAGATCGCCGCCTACAACAAGAAGCTGGCCACCTTCGAGCTGACCGGCATCGCCCCGGCGCCGCGCGGCATCCCGCAGATCGAGGTCACCTTCGACATCGACGCCAACGGCATCGTCAACGTCGGCGCCAAGGACCTCGGCACCGGCAAGGAGCAGTCGATGACCATCACCGGCGGCTCCGCGCTGCCGAAGGAGGACATCGAGCGCATGATGCGCGAGGCCGACTCCTACGCCGAAGAGGACAAGAAGCGCCGCGACGAGGCCGAGACGCGCAACAACGCCGACGCGCTCGCCTACCAGACGGAGAAGTTCCTCCGCGAGAACGACGAGAAGATCCCGACCGAGGTCAAGACCGAGGTCGAGGAGTCGCTGGCGGAGCTGAAGAAGACGCTGGAGGGCACCGACTCCGCCGCGATCCGCGCGGCGGCCGAGAAGCTCGCCACCGTCAGCCAGAAGATGGGCTCGGCCATCTACGCCCAGTCCCAGGGCGCGGCCGAAGCTCCCGCCGACGCCGCCACCGGCGCGCCCGGCACGAAGTCCGACGACGACGTCGTCGAGGCCGAGATCGTCGACGACGAGCCGAAGCCGAAGCGGGAGGGCGGTGCCGCGTGACGTCCCCGAACTCTGGGAGCGAGCACGAGGGCTTGGTGATCCGCGACAACCGGCGCATCGATCCGAAGACCGGGGAGGTGCGTGAGGGGGCGGGGAAGACGGCCGACCGGTCGTCCCCCGCCGCCCCGGCCGAGGCCAAGCCGGACGAGGGCCTGGCCGCCGAGCTCGCGACACAGCTCGCCGAGCGCACGGCCGACCTCCAGCGGCTCCAGGCCGAGTACTCGAACTACCGCAAGCGCGTCGAGCGCGACCGGGTGACGGTCCGCGAGCAGGCGGTCGCCAACGTGCTGACCGAGCTGCTCCCGGTGCTCGACGACATCGGAAGGGCTCGTGACCACGGCGAGCTGACCGGCGGCTTCGCCAAGGTCAGCGAGGCGCTGGAGGCGGCGGTCGGCAAGCTCGGCCTGACCACCTACGGCACCAAGGGCGACCCGTTCGACCCCACCGTGCACGAGGCTCTGATCCACAGCTACTCGGCCGCCGTCAGCGAGCCGACCGCCGTCGAGATCCTCCAGCCCGGCTACCGCCTCGGCGAGCGCGTCCTGCGCCCGGCCAGGGTCGCGGTCGCCGAGCCCGAGGAGCCGGCGGGCGGTGCGTCCGATGCGGCCACGACGGGCGAGGCGGGCGAGGCCGCGGCCGACCCCGAGGACAATTGAACGACTATCCTTTTGGCCCACGAAGGAAGAGTTAGATGAGCACCAAGGACTACCTGGAGAAGGACTACTACGCGGTCCTTGGTGTGTCGAAGACCGCCACCGCCGACGAGATCAAGAAGGCGTACCGCAGGCTGGCGCGCAAGTACCACCCCGACGCCAACCAGGGCAGCACCGAGACCGAGGCGAAGTTCAAGCAGGTCTCGGAGGCGTACGACGTCCTGTCCGACACCAAGCGCCGCAAAGAGTACGACGAGGCGCGCACGCTGTTCGGATCGGGTCTCGGCGGGTACGCGGGGGGCGGCGCCCCCCGCGGCGGCGGTGGCGGGTTCCCGTTCGAGTTCGGCGACCTCTTCGGGGGCACCGCGCAGGGCGGTGGCGGCGGCGCGGGCGAGCGCATCGGCGACCTGTTCGGCGGTCTGTTCAACCGCGGCGGGCGCACCTCCGCCACGACGTCCCGTCCCCGCCGGGGGCAGGACATCGAGTCCGAGGTCACCATGACGTTCTCCGAGGCGGTCGAGGGCACCACGGTCGCGCTCCGGCTGACCAGTTCCTCGGCCTGCCCCGCGTGCAGCGGCACGGGCGCCAAGACCGGCACGACCCCCCGGGTCTGCCCGACCTGCGAGGGCACCGGCGCGGCCAGCCGCAATCTCGGCAACTTCGCCTTCTCCGAGCCGTGCCGCGACTGCAAGGGCCGCGGGCTGCTCATCGACGATCCCTGCCCGGTGTGCGAGGGCAGCGGGCGCGGCAAGAGCACGCGCACGCTCCAGGCGCGCATCCCCGCGGGCGTGGCCGACGGCCAGCGCATCCGGCTCAAGGCCAAGGGCGCGCCCGGCGAGAACGGCGGCCCGTCGGGCGACCTGTACGTCGCCATCCACGTCAAACCACACGCGATCTTCGGCCGCTCGGGCGACAACCTGACCATCACGGTCCCGGTGACGTTCACCGAGGCGGCCCTCGGCGCCGAGATCCGGGTGCCGACGCTCCACGGCCAGCCCGTCACGCTGCGCATCCCCGAGGGCACGCCCAACGGCCGCACGTTCCGCGTGCGCGGCCGGGGTGTCACCCGCAAGGACGGCAGCAAGGGTGATCTGCTGGTCACCGTGGAGGTCACGGTCCCGCAGGCGCTCGACGACAAGGAGAGGTCCGCGCTGGAGGAGTTCCGTTCGGTGTCCGACGGAGCAGACCCCCGCGCCGACCTGCTCAAACAGGCCAGTAGCGAGTAGCCCGAGAGGAGGCGACGCCGATGGACGCCAACTACTTCGACCTGTCCGACGACACCCCGGTGTACGTCATCTCGGTCGCCGCCCAGCTTTCCGGGCTGCACCCGCAGACCCTCCGGCAGTACGACCGTCTCGGCCTGGTCAGCCCAGGCCGTACGGCCGGCCGGGGCAGGCTCTACTCCACGCGCGACATCGTGATGCTGCGCGAGGTCCAGCGGCTCTCCCAGGAGGAGGGCATCAACCTGGCGGGCATCAAGCGCATATTGGCCCTGGAGACCGAGAACCTGCGCATGCGCGAGGAGCTCAGCCGGCTCAGGGGCGAGGTGGCGATGATCCGCGCGCTGATCCAGTACCAGCTACCGCCCGCTTAGACCCCGTGGACGGGGGCTCACGCCGGCGCCCGGGGCACGTTCAGGGGCCGTATTCAGGGGAACGTGTGGCGACGCCGCCATGCGAGGAAAGGCGAGATCGAGCGTGGACTACAAACTGACGCGAAAGAGCCAGGACGCCCTGTCGGGGGCCGTCCGCCGTGCCGCTGCGGAAGGCCATCCCGAGGTCGGGCCGGCACATTTGTTCACCAGCCTGCTCACCCAGACGGACGGCACCGCGGTCCACCTGCTGGAGGCGGTCGGCGCCGACTGGAAGAAGCTGCGCGCCGAGGCCGAACAGCAGCTCGAGCAGCTTCCCAAGGCCCAGGGCGCCACGGTCAGCGCCCCCTCGTCCTCGCGGCAGCTCCTGGTCGTCCTGAACACCGCCGCCGCGCGGGCCAAGCAGCTCGAGGACGAGTACGTCTCCACCGAGCACCTCCTGGTCGGCCTCGCCGCCGACGGCGGGCGCGTCGCCGACCTGCTCAAGGCGCAGGGCGCCAACGACAGGGCGCTGCTGGACGCGTTCGAGAAGGTCCGCGGCCACGCCCGCGTCACCAGCGAGAGCCCGGAGGACACCTACCGGGCCCTGGATAAGTACGGCGTCGACCTCACCGAGCTCGCGCGGGCCGGGCGTCTCGACCCGGTCATCGGCCGCGACAACGAGATCCGCCGCGTCGTCCAGGTGCTCAGCCGCCGCACCAAGAACAACCCCGTGCTGATCGGCGAGCCCGGCGTCGGCAAGACCGCCGTGGTCGACGGGCTGGCCCAGCGCATCGTCGCCGGAGACGTCCCCGAGAGCCTGCGCGGCAAGCGCCTGGTCTCGCTCGACCTCGGCGCGATGGTCGCGGGCGCCAAGTTCCGCGGCGAGTTCGAGGAGCGGCTCAAGGCCGTCCTGAACGAGATCAAAGAGAGCGACGGCCAGGTCGTCACCTTCATCGACGAGCTGCACACGATGGTCGGCGCGGGCGCGGCCGAGGGCGCGATGGACGCCGGCAACATGCTCAAGCCCATGCTGGCCCGGGGCGAGCTGCGCATGATCGGCGCGACCACCCTGGACGAGTACCGCGAGCGCATCGAGAAGGACCCCGCCCTGGAGCGGCGCTTCCAGCAGATCTACGTCGGCGAGCCCACCGTCGAGGACACGATCGCGATCCTGCGCGGGCTCAAGGGCCGGTACGAGGCCCACCACAAGGTGCAGATCTCCGACGGCGCCCTCGTCGCAGCGGCCACCCTCTCCGACCGTTACATCACCGCCCGCTTCCTGCCCGACAAGGCCATCGACCTGGTCGACGAGGCCGCGAGCCGCCTGCGCATGGAGATCGACTCCCGGCCCGTCGAGATCGACGAGCTCCAGCGGGCCGTCGACCGCCTCAAGATGGAGGAGCTCGCGCTCGCCAAGGAGACCGACGAGGCCAGCGTCCAGCGCCTGGAGCGGCTCCACAAGGAGCTGGGCGACCGCCAGGAGGACCTGGACGCGCTCGTCGTCCGCTGGCAGAAGGAGAAGTCCGGCCTGAACCGGGTCGGCGAGCTGAAGCAGCGCCTGGACGAGACCCGCTCGGCGGCCGAGCGCGCCCAGCGCGACGGCGACTTCGAGGCCGCGTCCCGGCTGATGTACGGCGACGTGCCGCGCCTGGAGAAGGAGCTCGAAGAGGCCACCGCCCAGGCCCAGCCCGAGGATCCGATGGTCAAGGAGGAGGTCGGGGCCGACGACATCGCCCAGGTCATCTCCTCCTGGACGGGCATCCCCGCCGGGCGCCTGCTGGAGGGCGAGACCGCCAAGCTGCTCCGCATGGAGGAAGAGCTCGGCCGCAGGCTCGTCGGGCAGCGCGAGGCCGTCCAGGCCGTGTCCGACGCCGTACGCCGCGCGCGGGCGGGCGTCTCCGACCCCGACCGGCCGACCGGCTCGTTCCTGTTCCTCGGCCCGACCGGCGTCGGCAAGACCGAGCTGGCGAAGGCCCTCGCCGAGTTCCTGTTCGACGACGAGCGCGCCATGACCCGCATCGACATGAGCGAGTACGGCGAGAAGCACAGCGTCGCCCGGCTCGTCGGCGCCCCGCCCGGGTACGTCGGCTACGAGGAGGGCGGCCAGCTCACCGAGGCGGTCCGCCGCAGGCCGTACACCGTCGTGCTGCTGGACGAGATCGAGAAGGCCCACCCCGAGGTCTTCGACATCCTGCTCCAGGTGCTGGACGACGGCCGGCTCACCGATGGCCAGGGCCGCACGGTCGACTTCCGCAACACCATCCTGATCCTCACGTCCAACATCGGGTCGCAGTACCTCGTCGACCTCACGCTGGACGGGCAGACCAGGCGGGACAAGGTCATGCAGGCGGTCAGGTCGTCGTTCAAGCCGGAGTTCCTGAACCGGCTCGACGACGTGATCCTGTTCGACGCGCTCGGCTCCGAGGAGCTGGCGCAGATCGTCGACCTCCAGGTGTCGAGGCTGGCACGGCGGCTGGCGGACCGGCGTCTGACGCTGTCCGTGACGCCCGAGGCCCGCGACTGGCTGGCGCTCACCGGCTACGACCCGCTGTACGGCGCCCGCCCGCTGCGGCGCCTCGTGCAGTCCGCCATCGGCGACAAGCTGGCCAAGAACCTGCTCGCCGGCCTCGTCCACGACGGCGACACCGTCACCGTCGACCTGGACGCCGACCACGACACCCTCACCGTCGAGTCGGCGAGCACCGCGAGCACGCCCTCGTGACGCGCTGACGGGCTCGCGCCCGTGTGAACCGAGCCCTCGCCGGATTCCCAGCGGGGGCTCTTTTCGCGCGGCCGGAGCCGGGCGGCCCGGTAAGGGAATCTCCAGGGTTGGGTCAACGAACCACTCGGCGAAACTCCGGCTGGATACCTTCGGTGCTCGACCGAGTACCACAGGTAGTCAAGGGAGCGTTCATGCGTACTTCATTCGCGATCAAGAGCGTAGTGGCTCTGGCCGTGGCCGCCGGGGCCGGATGCGCGGGGGCGGGGAGCGCGACGGCCGCCGTACCGTGCGGGGATGGCACCCTCACGCCTCTCACCTCGCCGACCACCGTGTACTGCGGACCGGAGACGGTCGCCACCGATACGGCCGAGGCCGTCACCGCGCTTCAGCCGCCGCGCCTCGCGAAGCGCACGCCCGAAGGCGACCTGGTCGTCGGCATCGAGCAGATCGGGCGGTCGCCGCGTCTGCTGTCGGGCACGACCGCGGTGATCGGCCTGGCCGACCTCCCCGCGGTCGCCCACGACACCGGTCTCCGCACACTCCCGCGCGGCCTGTCCGTCTCCGACCTCAGCCTGCGCCTGCCCGTCACCGTTCACCGCGGGAGCGGCCCCACGGCCTCCCCCTACCAGAATGGATCCGTGGCGGCCGGCCTGGCGGCATCGGACGTGCCCGACGGCCCCGGCCTTCCCCTTCAGCCTGTTCAGCCGGTTCCGCCCGTTCAGCCGCAGGTGACCGCCGAGGTCGAAGGCCTGCCCAAGCCCGCCGAGGCCGAGGGCGTCGTCAAGCCCGGCGAGGCCGCCGTCGACGCGGGGACCACGCCCCTGCCCGCCGTCGGGTCGGTCAAGGGTGGCCTGCGCGTCCGCTGACGACCGGCTGCCCGCGTCCGCTGACGACCGGCTTGCCGATCCCGTGGGAGGTACGGCCCGTGACACCGCGAAGGGGGTCACGGGCCGTCTCTGCGAACGGGCCTCGGACCTCGTCCCGCGTACCGGGCACAGAGCGTCGAAGGGGTCAGCAGGGGACGTCGAGGAGGGCGTCGAGGTCGTCCTCGGGTAGGCCGAGGTCGACGCGAATGCGGTACCGGGTGCGCAGGAGCGCGTCCCGGGTGCGGAGGGTCGCCTCCCGCGGACCGCACCCGTCGCCGGCGAGGACGCCGTCCGTCGCCCACTCGTGCGCCGCGGTGAGGTCACCGTAGGCCAGGAGCGTCTCGGCGACGTGCAGGGCCGTCATCGGGTCGACGCGGCCGTCCGCCTTGATCGACTCGACCAGCTCGCGCGCCTCGTCCGGACGGTCGAGCTCGAACAGGGTGTCGGCGATGCCGGCCCGGGGGTCGACGCTCACCTCGCCGCCGTCCTCCAGCGCCCGCTGGAAGCATTCGAGGGCCCTGGCCGGCTGCCCCGCCTGCCGCCATTCCTCCGCGGCCAGCACGAGGATCGCGGCACGGGACACGTCACCGGATCGGTAGCCGCGCGCCAGGTCATCGAGGCGCCCGGCCAGGGCTCCGTGGTCGTCGTCGAGGAGCGCCTGCTCCAGCAGACGATCAAGCTGCTCACGTGTCACATGTGCCACAGGACGAGATTACCGAGCGCCGCTCCACTGTGTGTGGACAACCGCGGGCATTGGTTCGGCCCCGATTCGCACACGTTTGACTACGCTCCGCGTGTCCCCCAGGACAAGCGGGCATATCGGCCATGCCTGGAACGTCACACACGCCGTTCGAAGGAGCTGCGATGGACATGTCCTGGCAGACGACCTTCGCCCTTGCCTGCGCCGCCGTGTTCGCCGCCGTCGTCCCCGGGACCCTGGGCTACACGACGGCACGGCTGGAGACCGCCGACCGCCAGCGCGCCGAACTGGCCCGCCTGCGCGTGGAGGTCCAGGCGTCCCAGCAGACCGTCCAGCGCCTCTCGGAGTCCTGCGCGCCCGGGGAGAACACGTCCTTGGGCTCTCCATCGGCACCCCCGAGCCGGTCGGGATCCTCAGGGTCGTCCGGGTCTTCGGACTCCCCGGATGGCGAGCACCTCCCTTAGGCGGGCGGCGAAGGCCCTGGGGTGCGACGTCAGGCCGTTGTGGCCTCCGGGGAAGGTCGCGACCTCGGTGCCGAGGAGACGGGCCAGTTCGGTGGCGCAGAGGTGGTCGAAGAAGCCCGGCGCGGTCGTACCGCCCGCGGCCGGGACCACGCGGGTCGCGGTGCCCTTGAGGGCCGCGATGGCGGGAACGTCCAGTTCGCAGTGCCGGGCCGCGGGGATGTCGTGGGTGAAGAAGAAGTGCATGTTGGCGATGCGCTGTTTGGACAGCGGCGCGGGAAGCTCGACGTCGGGCTCGCGGTCGGCGAACCCGGCGCCGGTGACCTCCGCCAGCATCTTGAACGCCGCCGCCCACCCCTCCTCGCGGTAGGTCTTCTCCAGCTCGCCGAAGGTGGCGTCCGCGCCGGCCCGCGCGGCCTCGGGCAGCAGGGACAGGGCGGGCGGCTCGTGCGCGACGAGCGTGCGGACCTGGCCGGGATGGCGCGCGGCCAGGACGAGGCCGACGAGCCCGCCATAACTGGAGCCGAGCAGCAGCGCGGGCTCGGAGGTCAACGCGGCCAGGAGGCGGTGGACGTCGTCGGCATGCGTCTCGACGGTCAGCGGCGCGTCCGGATCGTCGGGCGAGCTTCTGGACAGGCCGCGCCGGTCGTACGTCACGACGGTGTGTTCGCCAACGAGCCGCCCCACCAGGCCCTTCGTACGCTCGGCGTCGCCCTCGCCCCCCTGGAGCACGAGCAGCAGCGGACCCGAACCCTGGACCTCGTAGTAGATGCGGGCGCCGGGAACGGCCAGCACATCGCTTCTCATGGTGCTCATCGATCTTCCTCCCCCGCGGTGCCTACCCACCGCGCCCCCCTGGGACGCCGACGCATCCGTCCGGATGCATTCCCAAAGATACATCCTCCTGGATGCATCCACAAGTATGCATCCAGGAGGATGTATCGTGAGTCTCGTGAACGGAGTCGAGTTGTTCCTGCTCGGGCGCACGTTGATGAAGATCGGCGAAGACGCGATCCCCACCGAGGGCGTCGGAGAGTACGCGACCAGCGTCCGCACGGTGATCATCGTCCGCCTCGACATCGCGGAACATCCGGACAGCTCCGTGGGCGAGATAGCGGCGCGCACCGGCCTGCCGCAAAGCCGCGTGTCCGAGGCGGTCGCGCGGCTTCGCACCGCCGGCGTGGTCGAGACCACGACCGATCCCAAAGACCGCCGCCGCATGCTCGTCCGGCAGTCGCCAGAGATCTCCGCGAGGGCGGCCCAGATCGCGTCCAGCCCGATCGAGAACGCCCTCGCGGCGGCCCTCGGCACGCGGGACACCGAGCAGGTCGCGCGGGTCGTCGAGCTGCTCGAAGCCCTCGCTCGGCACCTCACGCCGGAGGCTCTCGCCCGCATGCGCCCGCCCCGGTGACCCGACCGCGAAGCGCGGGGTCACCCGCTCCGAAATGCCGGGCCGGCCGACCGCGACCCGAAGGTCATCCGACCCGGTCGGCGGCCCCTCGACGCGCGACCGTCGCGGCACGGTCGTGGACGCGCTCGCGGGCGTCCCGCTGGGCGCGCAGCTGGCTTGACAGGTACTCGCGGATCAACCGCTTGGCCTCCGCGATCAACGGCGCGTACCCGTTGGGGTCGCGCCGGAAGGCGAGCGCCAGCACCGCGCCCCCCGCCTCGACCGCGACCGTGAGGGTCAGGTCGAGATCCTCGCTGTCGGCCATGCCGAACTCCTGGAGCAGGAGGCCGCGCAACCGCCCGGCGATGACCGTGTTGTTCTCCGAGACCGAGTCGAGCAGGTTGAGATCGACCGCGTCACCGAAGCGGAGGGCCCCAAAGCCTGGAACGGTCCTGTGCATGTCGACGTACTCCTCGATGATGGCGTCCACCGCGTGCCACCAGTCGGGGTATTCGTCCACCATGAACCGGCGGCCGACCCGGGAGATGAACATCTCGACGTTGCGCTGGGTCAGCGCCTGGGTGATCGCCCGTTTGTCGGGGAAGAACTGGTAGACCGAGCCGATCGCGACATCGGCGCGGGCCGCGATGCGCGTCGTGGACAGGGCGTCGTAGCCGGCCTCGTCGAGCAGTTCGGCGCAGGCGTCCAACATTCGCTCGACCCGGCGGGCGCTACGACGTTGCGCGGGTTTGCGGCGCAGGGGGACCTGTTCGCCGTCACATTGGTCAGTAGAGAAGCCGGGCACACGTTCATCTTGCACTCTTCGCGCCGACGGGTCAGTCCTTCCCGGCCAGTCGTCCGAATTCGGAATGCATTACCCGACATCCGCTCAGGGCTCGGCGTCCAGCCCGGCGCAGTCCCGCAGCGCTTCCCAGCCCGTCACGGCCTGCTGCCTGGCGGCGCCGGTAAGGGGAATCGGAATTCCCCCCGTGATACGCGCCGGAGTCCATTGGTCCTTCAGGACCTTGCGACCGTTGATCGTCAGGGTGAGCACTCCGGTGCGCCCGGTCTCCGGACCGGAGTTGTAGAACACGAAGTTGCCCATGCCGTAGTTGACGTACTTGCCCCGGAGGTACCCGCTGCCGAGCAGGATGTGGGCGTGGCCGCCGACGATCACGTCCGCACCCGCGGCGATCAGCTTGGGGGCGAGGCCGAGCTGCGCGGGGTTCGGGCATTTCTGCAGCTCGGTGCCCCAGTGCAGGTGGACGATGACGGTGTCGGAGGTCTTGCGGGCCTGCCGGACGGCCTGGATCAGCCGCTGCTCGTTCTTCGCCGAGGCGAGCCCGCCCTTGGTGGAGGTGGCCGTCCAGGACTGGATCAACTGCTCGTCCAGCACCTGGGTCGCCCCGATGATCGCCACCCTGTTCCCGTTGACGGTCTTACGGAAGGGCTTGTACGCCTCCGCGGCGTTCTTCCCGATGCCGACGACGGGGAACTTCGCGCTGCGGATGGCCGCGAGGGAGTCGCGCAGCCCGCCTTCCATGTAGTCCATGCCGTGGTTGTTCGCCATGGACGCGACGTCGACGCCCGCCGCCTTCAGCGCGGTGAGCGCGGTGGCGGGCGCGCGGAAGGTGAACTGCTTGCCGGGGGCGGGAGTGCCCCCCTGGGTGATGGCGGTCTCCAGGTTGACCATCGCGAGGTCGGCGCGCCGCAGCACCGCGGAGATCGGGCCGAGGGCCGTGCGCGGGTTGGCGAGCCGGTTCCTGAGCATGCCCTCGAAGTGGACGTCACCGCCGAAGGAGATGGTGAACGGCTTGCGCCGGGGTTCGGCCGCCGTCTCCTGGGCCTGCGGCGTGGACGACGACGAATCGTCCTTGGGCGGAGGCGAGGCGGACTCCGCCGCCGAGCAGGCGACGATCGGCAGCCCGGCCACCACTGCGGCGAGCACCAGGCCGGCGCCACGCCCGGATCGCCCCGCGGGCACCCGGAAGGGACCGGTCACGTCACGGGCCCGGCGGGAGACGGGAGGAAGGTCGTGAGCGGGGGTGGCGGGGTCGGCGGGCTCTGTCGGGGGCGAGGCGGCGGAGTGACTTCTCATCGCTCCAAGAGCATGCCACCTCCGGGTCGTGGATGGACACCGCCACCCCAGAACGAAATTCACCTGACTTGGATGCTTCCTTTACTTGAATCATTCAGGTTTAGCACCTAAGGTGCAGGTCGTGGGGGATGTGGACCGACTCCGTGACGCCGGGCTGCGGGTGACCGCCGCCCGGGTCGCGATCATGCACGTGGTACGGGAGGGTGACCACCCTGATGTGGACACCATCTATCGCGCCGTGCGCGACCGGGTCGGCCAGGTGTCCCTCCAGGCCATCTACGACGGGCTGCACGCGCTCCACGGCGTCGGGATCCTTCGCAAGGTAGAGCCCATGGGCAGCCCGGCCCGCTACGAGGCCAGGGTGGGAGACAACCACCATCACCTGGTCTGCCGTAGATGCGGCACGGTGGCCGACGTCGACTGCGCGACCGGGGCGGCCCCCTGCCTCGATCCCGTGGACGCCGCCGGCTTCATCGTCGACGAGGCCGATGTCATCTATTGGGGCATCTGCCCCTCTTGTCAATCTCGAACCGCCTGATCCCTTGCCCCCCACGCACCGGCTCACGCACGCACACGGAGTCAAGGGCGTGAGCCGTACTCCATCAACGTCGATCCGGAGGACCGCGCGATGACCGAACGGCCTTTTACAACGACGGACGCGGGCATTCCCGCGCCGAGCGACGAGTTCTCGCTCTCCGTCGGCCCGAACGGCCCCCTCTTGCTCCAGGACCACTACGTCATCCAGAAGATGGCGCAGTTCAACCGTGAGCGGGTCCCCGAGCGCGTCGTTCACGCCAAGGGCGGCGGCGCCTACGGCGTCCTGCGGATCACCGAGGACGTGAGCCAGTACACCAAGGCCAGCCTGTTCCAGAAGGGCAAGGAGACCGACCTCTTCCTGCGCTTCTCGTCGGTCGCCGGCGAGCTCGGCAGCCCGGACACCCAGCGCGACCCCCGCGGGTTCGCGATCAAGTTCTACACCGAAGAGGGCAACTACGACCTCGTCGGCAACAACACGCCGATCTTCTTCATCCGGGACCCCTCGAAGTTCTCCGACTTCATCCACAGCCAGAAGCGCCGCGCGGACACCAACCTGCGCGACCACAACATGCAGTGGGACTTCTGGACGCTCTCGCCCGAGTCGGCCCACCAGGTCACCTTCCTGATGACCGACCGCGGAACGCCGAAGAGCTGGCGTCACATGCACGGCTTCGGCTCCCACACGTTCCTGTGGTACAACGCGGCGGGCGAGAAGTTCTGGGTGAAGTACCACTTCAAGACCGACCAGGGCATCGAGAACTTCACCGACGCCGAGGCCGGAGCGGTCATCGCGCAGGACGCCGACCACCACATCCGCGACCTGCACACCGCGATCAGGAACGGCGACCACCCGTCTTGGACGGTGAACGTGCAGATCATGCCGTTCGCCGCCGCGGCCGACTACCGCTTCAACCCGTTCGACCTGACCAAGGTGTGGCCGCACGCCGACTACCCCGAGATCACGATCGGCAGGCTCACCCTCGACCGCAACCCGGAGAACTACTTCGCCGAGGTCGAGCAGGCCGCCTTCGAGCCGGCCAACCTCGTGCCCGGCATCGGCGCCTCCCCGGACAAGATGCTCCAGGGCCGCCTGTTCTCCTACCCGGACACCCACCGGTACCGCATCGGGGCGAACTACCTGCAGCTCCCGGTGAACCGGCCGAAGGCGCCCGTCCGCAGCTACAACAAGGACGGCGCGATGCGCTACAGCAACCCGGGCGACCCGGTGTACGCGCCGAACACCGCCGGCGGCCCCGCGGCCGACCCGGCGTTCTTCGCGGGCGAGAGCTACCAGGTCGCGGGTGAGATCATCCGCAGCGCCTACCAGAGGCACGCGGAGGACGACGACTTCGTCCAGCCGCGCGCCCTGTGGGAGAACGTCCTGTCCGACACCGACCGCGAGCACCTCGTGAGCAACATCGTCGGCCACGCCTCCGCCCCGGAGGTCACCGCCGACATGAAGAAGCGCGTCGTGGAGTACTGGACCAACGTCCACAAGGACCTCGGACAGGGCGTCGCCAACGGCCTCGGCGTCGCCTGGCGCTGACCCGGACGCGGGCTCCTCGCAGTGGCCCGGGCGGTGCTCGCCCGCCTGGGCCACTTCCTTGTCCCCGTCCGTACCGGTAAAGATGGAGTCAGCCCCCGAACCCAGGAGGTCCGGCTCGTGCGTACGGCTCACCGAACCTGCCCGTTGTGCGAGGCCGTCTGCGGTCTCACGCTCACGCTGGACGAGGCCGACCGGGTGGTGGGCGTGCGCGGCGACCGGGACGACCCGTTCAGCAAGGGATACATCTGCCCGAAGGGCGCGAGCCTCGGCCGCCTGGACGACGACCCCGACCGCCTGACCGCGCCCATGGTGCGCGGCGAGGACGGCGAGTGGCGCGAGGTGGGCTGGAGGGAGGCGTTCGAGACGGTCGAGCGCGGCCTGTCCGCCGTCCCGGGCCCCGGCCGCGCGATCTACCTGGGCAACCCCAACGCCCACACCATGGCGGGGGCGCTGTACGGCGGCCCGCTCGTCCGCTCGCTGGGCACCCGGCAGGTGTACTCGGCGAGCACGGCCGACCAGATGCCCAAGCACGTGGCGGCGGGCCTGATGTTCGGCGACCCGCTGACGATCGCGGTCCCCGACCTCGACCGCACCGACTACCTGCTGATGCTGGGCGCCAACCCCCTGGAGTCCAACGGCTCGCTGTGCACCGCCCCCGACTTCCCTGGCCGGCTGAAGGCGCTGCGCCGGCGTGGCGGGCGCCTGGTCGTCGTCGACCCGCGCCGCACGCGGACGGCGGCGCTGGCGGACGAGCACGTGTTCGTCCGCCCGGGCGCCGACGCGTACCTGCTGATGGGCATCGCGCGCACGCTGATCGAGGAGAAGCTCACGAACGTGCGCGTCCCGGTCACCGGGCTGGAACGGCTGGAGGCCGCGGTCGCCGAGTTCACCCCCGAGCTGTGCGCCGAGGCGTGCGGCGTGCCCGCCGAGTTGGTCAGGCGGCTGGCGGGCGAGCTGGCCGCCGCGCCGGCGGCCGCCGTGTACGGGCGCCTCGGGACGTGCACGGTCGAGTTCGGGACGCTCGCGCAGTGGCTGGTGGACGTCCTCAATGTGCTCACCGGCAACCTGGACCGGCCGGGCGGCGCGATGTTCCCCCGCCCCGCGACCGCGGGCCCGCGCCGCACCCGGCCGTACACGACCGGCCGCTGGCACAGCCGGGTGCGCGGCCTGCCGGAGGTCAACGGCGAGCTGCCCGTGGCGACGCTCGCCGACGAGATCGAGACACCCGGCGAGGGGCGGATCCGCGCGCTCATCACGGTCGCGGGCAACCCCGTGCTGTCGTCCCCGAACGGCGCCCGGCTGGACGCGGCGCTCGGCGACCTGGAGTTCATGGTCAGCGTCGACCCCTACCTCAACGAGACCACCCGCCACGCCCACGTCGTCCTGCCGCCGCCCCGGGTGGCGCAGGCGGGGCACTACGACTTCGCGCTGCTCGGCTTCGCCGTGCGCGACTACACGCGGTACTCGCCTCCGGTGACGCCCCTGCCGGACGGGCGCCCGTCCGAGCCCGAGATCCTCGCGCGGCTGGCGATGATCGCCGCCGGGCAGGGCGCGGACGCCGATCCGGCGGGGCTCGACGAGCTGATCCTCGACCAGGTGCTTCGCAAGGCGACGGGCACGCCCGGGTCACCGGTCGAGGGGCGCGACCCCGCCGAGCTGCGCGCCATGCTGCACGGCGCCACCATGCCCGAGGTGCGCCTGGACGCGATGCTGCGGCTCGGCCCGTACGGCGAGTGGGGCGGCGGCGGAAACCTGTCGCTGGCCACGCTGCTGGCGAACCCGCACGGACTCGACCTCGGACCGCTGGAGCCGCGCCTGCCGGACGCGCTGTGCACGGCGTCCGGGACCGTCGAGCTCGCCCCCGAGGCGATCGTCGCCGACCTCCCCCGCATGCGCGAGCGGGCCGGGAGGCGCGCCGAGGGGTTCGTGCTCATCGGACGGCGGCACCTGCGCTCGAACAACAGCTGGATGCACAACGTGGCCCCGCTGGTCGGCGGCACGAACCGCTGTACGCTGCAGATCAACCCCCGGGACGCCGCCGAGCTCGGGCTGCAGGACGAGGCGGTGGTCCGCTCGGCGACCGGCGAGCTGACCGTCCGGCTGGAGCCGACCGACGCGATCATGCGCGGCGTGGTCAGCCTGCCCCACGGCTGGGGCCACGCGGGCACGGCGCAGCTCGTCGCGGCCGTGAACGCCGGGGTGAACGCCAACACGCTGACCGACGAGTCGATCGTCGACCCCCTGTCCGGGAACGCGGTGTTCAACGGCGTCCCGGTCACGCTCACGCCCGCCTGAGAGTCCCCTGGGAGCCCCGAGAACGGCGAGGCTGGGCGGTTTCAGGCGCTTGGCGGTAATAGGCTGTGGCGCGTGACCACCGTGCCCGATAAGGAACGTCTGCTGGCCCAGGTCGGTTTCGCCGTGGAAATCGACAAATTGAAGCGTGTGCTCCGCCGTAACACGCTGATGGACGGCTCCCGCAGGGAGAACGACGCCGAGCACTCCTGGTACCTGGGGATGCTGGCCATGGTCCTCGCCGAGCACGCTCCCCCGGGCACCGACCTCGACCGCGTCACGGCCATGCTGCTCGTGCACGACATCGTCGAGATCGACGCCGGCGACACGTTCGTCTACGACGTGACGGCGGCGGAGGTGCAGGAGAAGGCCGAGCGCGCCGCGGCGGACCGCATCTTCGGCCTGCTCCCCGCGGACCAGACGGTCACGCTGCGCGCTCTGTGGGACGAGTTCGAGGAGCGCGTCACGCCCGAGGCGAGGTTCGCCAAGGCCCTCGACCGGCTCGCGCCGATGCTGGCCAACCACCACAACGAGGGCGGAAGCTGGGCGCGTCACGGGGTCACGATCGAACAGGTCATGGAGAAAGTCGAGATCATCCGGGAGGGATCGCCGGCGCTGGGCGACTACGCGACGGAGATCGTGGAGCTTTCGGCGGCCCGTGGCCACCTGGCTCGCGGCCGCGCGTAGCAGCCTTCGCGGTGTTCCCTCCGGCTCTTGGGGGTACGTCCCCAAGGGCGAGAGGGGGCGAAAGTGGAGGAAACTTCGAAGTCCATCAACTCGCGACGCCGCCGCACGATCCGGGAAACTTTGGGACTCGGGCCACTATCGTTGCCGGTGAAGATCACCGAGCGCCTGGAGCACGTCAAGGCGGGCGACCAGGTGATCGTGCGGCTGGCGAGAACCGTACGCAAACGGCTTCCCCTGGGGAGCCAGGTGAGAGACCTGCTCCACGGCGTTCCCACCGGTCATCCCCTGCACCCCCCGCTCGCGACCGTCAGCCTGGGCTGCTGGACGGCGACGGCGGTCCTGGACGCCATCGACGCCGACCCCCGCGCCTCGCAGGCCGTGCTCGCCACCGGCATCGCCGGGGCCATCCCCACCGCGGCGGCCGGGATCACCGACTGGTCGGTCCTGCACCTCGAACAGCAGCGGGTGGGGCTCGTCCACGCGCTGGTCAACCTGACCGCGCTCGGCCTGTACTCGGGGTCGCTGATGCTGCGGCTGGCGGGCAGGCAGCGCGCCGGCAAGGCGCTGGCGTTCGCGGGGTTCGGCGCGGCGAGCGTCGGCGGCTACCTCGGCGGGCATCTCGCCTACCGGATGGCCGCCGGGCCGACGCACGCGGAGCCCACGACGCACCTCGTCCCCCTCGGCTGGCACGACCTGTGCCGCCTGTGGGACCTGCCGGACGGGCGCCCGGTGCCGCGGCGGCTCGGCTACATCCAGCTCTTCGTGCTGCGGCACGGTTCCACGGTGAAGGTCCTCGCCGACCGGTGCTCGCACCTGGCGGGGCCGCTGCACCAGGGGCGGCTCAAGCTGGAGGGCAACGAGGCGTGCGTGGTGTGCCCGTGGCACGGCAGCACCTTCCGGCTGGAGGACGGCGCGGTCGTCCACGGGCCGGCGACCTCCCCGCAGCCGTCTTTCGAGGTCAACGTGCGCGGGGACGGGCTCGTCCAGGTCCGCCCGCGGCCGTTCTGAGGTCCGTCCGCGAGGGGTCCGCCCGTTCTGGACGTCACCGCGAGGTCCCGGTCACTCCTCGTCGTCCAGCTCGCTCCGGTCGGAGGCGGGGTGCTCCACGAGGGCCAGGATGCGGCTCGCCATGAAGCGTGCCGTGCGCACGGGCGTGCCGCTCCTGGTGACCTCGCTGACCTCGACGAGGCCCCGGCGGGTCGCGACGTCGACGCGGCGGCCGGCCTTCGTCGCCACGACCTCGTACGTGCGGGGCGTACCACCCGCGTCTATGACGATCTCGACCCGGTCACCCTTCATATCCGGGTAAATACCCACTTGCCCGTGGGGCTATCCGTACACCAGTTTGACAATCGCGACGATGCCGACGCACACGATCACGGCCCTCAGCACCCGCGGCGGCAGCCGGCGCCCCACCCGCGCCCCGACGAATCCGCCGACCAGCGAGCCCAGGGCGACCAGCAGCGCCGCCCACAGGTCCACCTCGGCGACGATCAGGAACAGCACGGCCGCCGTGAGGTTGACCACCAGGGACAGCAGGTTCTTGGCGGCGTTCACCCGCTGGAGGTGGTCGTCCAGGAAGATGCCGAGCAGGCCGATCAGGATCACCCCCTGCGCCGCGCCGAAGTAGCCGCCGTAGACCCCCGCCGCGAACACCCCGAGCCACAGCCACGGCCCGCCGTGCGGGTGCGGTTCGTCCTGGCGGGCGGACAGCCACGCCTGCACCCGGGGCTGCAACACCACCATCACGCAGGCGAGCGCGATCAGGACCGGGACGATCACCTGGAACGCCTTGGCCGGCAGGGACAGAAGCAGGAGGCCGCCCACCACGGAGCCGAGCAGCGAGCCCGCGCCGAGCTTCAGCAGCCGCTCCCGCTGGCCCTTCAGCTCCTCGCGGTAGCCGAGCACGCCGGTCACCCCACCCGCCACCAGGCCGACGGTGTTGGACACGTTCGCGACGATCGGCGGGTATCCGAGCGCGAGCATCGTCGGAAACGTGATCAACGATCCCGAGCCCACGACCGCGTTGATCGCTCCCGCCGCGAGCCCGGCCGCGAGGATCGCGACCACCTCCCACGGTGTCAAAGCCCCACCTTTCGTACGACTTCGCCCGATGGTAGGCGGCCATCTGCGCCGAGCACGCGCGAGGGTGCCCCGCGACCTCGGCCGGCAACAAGAGCCCAGGCTACGGGGGGCGGGGGGACGCGCGGATCAGCGGGCCGGGGGGCCGTCCTGGGGGCGGGTCTCCTGCGGACGGGCGAACAGGCCGCCCAGGCCCTCCAGGGCCTTGCCCATCTCTGAGGGGACGATCCACACCTTGTTCGCGTCGCCCTTGGCGATCTCCGGAAGCGTCTGCAGGTACTGGTAGGCGAGGAGGTTCTGGTCGGGGTTGCCCTCGTGGATGGCGCGGAACACCATGGCGATGGCGTCGGCCTGGCCCTTGGCCCGCATGGCCTGGGCCTCGGCGTCCGCCTGGGCGCGCAGCACCGCGGCCTCCGCCTCGCCCCTGGCCTTCAGGACGGCGGCCTGGCGCTCGCCCTCGGCGGTCAGGATCGCCGACTGCTTCTGGCCCTCCGCCGACAGGATGGACGCGCGCTTGTCGCGGTCGGCGCGCATCTGCTTCTCCATCGAGTCCTGGATCGAGGCCGGCGGGTCGATCGCCTTCAACTCGACCCGGTTGACCCGGATGCCCCACTTGCCGGTGGCCTCGTCCAGCACGCCGCGCAGCTCGGAGTTGATCTCCTCGCGGGAGGTCAGCGCGCGCTCCAGGTCCATGCCGCCGACGACGTTGCGGAGCGTGGTGACGGTGAGCTGCTCGACGCCGGTCAGGAAGTTCGCGATCTCGTACGTCGCGGCCTTGGCGTCGGTCACCTGGAAGTAGATCACCGTGTCGATCGACACCACCAGGTTGTCCGAGGTGATCACCGGCTGCGGCGGGAAGGAGACGACCTGCTCGCGCAGGTCTACCGTCGTCTTCACCATGTCGACGAACGGCACGACGATGTTCAGGCCGGGGGTCAGCGTGCGGTGGTAGCGCCCGAGCCGCTCGACGATGTACGCCTGCGCCTGCGGGACGATGCGGATGGTCCGATATAACGCGAAACCGGCGACGGCCACCACGACCATGGCGACGACGAGCTGGGTCATGACGCTCCCTTGTTCGGGCGCTTTTCTTCGTTCGCGTGGATCAGCCCGGGAGGGCTCGGGCGTACCAGCGGCCCTCGGAGCTTCTCTCCAGACTTAGGGGGACGCCGAAGGTGCGGCTGAGGTTGTCGGCGGTCATGACGTATTCGATCGGACCCTGGGCCACCACGGAGCCGTGGCGCAGCAGCAGCACGTGCGTGAAGCCGCTCGGCACCTCCTCGACGTGGTGCGTGACCAGCACCATCGTGGGGGCCGTGGCGTCGTACGCGAGCGCGGACAGGCGGCGTACGAGGTCTTCGCGCCCGCCGAGGTCGAGCCCGGCGGCCGGCTCGTCGAGGAGCAGCAGCTCGGGATCGGGCATCAGGGCGCGCGCGATCTGGACGCGCTTGCGCTCGCCCTCCGACAGCGTGCCGAACTTCCGCCGGATCAGATGAGCGCACCCGAGCTGGTCGATGAGCTCGACCGCGCGGGTCACGTCCCCCGAGTCGTACTCCTCGTTCCACCGGCCGAGGATCGCGTACGAGGCGGTGAGGACGAGGTCGATGACCTTCTCCTCGGCGGGAACCTTCTCGGCGATCGCCGCGCTGGCGAGGCCGATGCGGGGCCGCAGGTCGAAGACGTCCGTCTGGCCGAGCCGCTCGCCGAGGATCTCGACCGAGCCTTCGCTGGGGTACAGGAGCGCCGCCGCCACCTGGAGCAGCGTCGTCTTGCCCGCTCCGTTGGGGCCGATGACGACCCAGCGCTCGTCCTCCTCGACGGTCCAGTCGATGCCCCGCAACAGGGCCGCGCCATCTCTGCGGACGGCGACGTCCTGGAGCCGAAGCACCTGACCACCCATCGCCAATACCTCCCTGACATCTGATCCGGGCCGGTCCGGGCAACCCCGGGACGACCCGGCTTCACCGGGCGAGTAGCCCCCGCCCGATGTCTCCGGACCAAACCTATTGCAGCATCAACGCATATCGTGGATCGGTGCACCCCGATTCACCGATCTCCGCCACCTTGGTCGCATGGGGCAACGCTTGGCTTGCCGGACATGTCGGTCTTGATGAAGCCGTGGACCGGCTGGAGCGCGCCGCGGGTCCCCACGTCGTCGCCGCCGACGGGGACGAGACCCCCCTGCGCGTCTTCCTCGCCGAGCAACGTGTCGACGGCCTGACCGGTCTGCGCCTTTCGCTCCCCTCCGCGGGCGACCCGCTCGGTCTGACCGGGCCTCCCCCCTTCACCATGGCCGCCGTCGACGCCGGTGAGGCGGTCACGGCCGTGCTCTCCGGACGCTGCCTCGGCCTGATCCCGTCCATCGACCGCCGCGGCTCGTCCTACTCCGGGATCCGCTGGACGGCCATGGACGCCTCCGCCATCCCGCCCGACGTCCCGAGCCTGGCCGAGGCCGAGCACGCGCTCACCATGGCCATGCGCTCGGCGACCGACGCTCTGCTCACGGTCGACGGCCCGGACATTGGCCAGCCCTCGATCGCCCACGCCGACGACGGCCTCGCCCCCGGGTACCCCGCCCGGGCCCACCGCGTCGCCGCCCTGACCGCGCGGCTCGCCTCGGTGCTGCGTCTGGCCGACGAGCGCGGGCTCACGTCGGGGCAGATCGCGGTGCGCGGCGAGGCGCTGCGCGATCTGGACCGCGCGGTGCGGCGGGCGCGGGTGGCCGCGCACAACGCGATCATCGAGAGCCGGCAGGCCCCGGGCGGGCTGAGGACGCCTCCGGGCCCACGCTCCTGACGGGCCGAGGCACGCGGTCGTAAGCCCGCCGCAGAGGGTCGTGATCTCAGGGCTCAGGCCAGACCGTGACGCACGGCGTACAGCGCCGCCTGGGTGCGGTCCTGGACGCCGAGCTTCATCAGCACGTTCGAGACGTGGGTCTTGACGGTCTTCTCGGCGACGACGAGCTCGCGGGCGATCTCGCGGTTCGACCGGCCCGAGGCGATCAGCGCCAGCACCTCCCGCTCGCGCTCGGTCAGCACGGCGATCGGCGCGGGACCGTCCGTCGCCGCCGCGTCGGGGCCGGCGAGCATGGCCTCGGCCGCCTCGGGCGCGAGCAGCACCTGGCCGCCGTGCACCGCGCGGATGGCCTGCACCAGCGCGGCCGGGTCCACGTCCTTGTACAGGAATCCCGAGGCCCCCGAGCGCATCGCCGGCGCGACGTCCCCCCGGTCGCTCACCGACGTCAGCACGATGACCCGCACGCTCAGGCCCCGCTCCGACAGCAGGCGCAGGGCGCCCAGCCCGTCCAGGACGGGCATCTTCAGGTCGAGCAGCAGCACGTCCGGGGCCAGCGAGGCGGACAGCTCCACGGCCTCGGCCCCGTCGCACGCCTCGCCGACCACGTCGAGGTCGTCCTGCAGGTCGAGGAACGTGCGCAGGCCCTGGCGCACGACCGGGTGGTCGTCGGCGATGAGGACGCGGACCACCGCGCTCACGCGGGCACCTCCAGGAAGACCGTGGTGCCCGCCCCCGGCTCGGAGGCCACGCGCAGCGACCCGCCCGCGCCCTCGGCCCGGTCGCGCATCGAGACCAGGCCGAGGCCCCGGGACGTCGGGCCGTCCACCTCGAAGCCGTCCCCGTCGTCGCTGATTTCGAGCGTGAGGCGCGATCCGGGCACGCTCAGGCGTACCGCTATGGAGGAGGCCCGCGCGTGCCTGAGGGCGTTGTGGACGGCTTCCTGGGCCACGCGCAGCACCGTGACCTCCGTCGCGGGCGTCAGGTCGCACGCGTCCCCGTCCTCAGGGGAGTCGAAGGTGATCCTCTCCGAGTAGAGGCGGTCCAGCAGGGAGACGTGCTTGCGCAACGTCTCGACCAGCCCGTGCCGGTCCAGCTCGGCCGGGCGCAGCTCGACGATCACGGCCCTGAGCTCGGCCAGCGCCTCCCCCGCCAGCCGCTGCACCCGGTCGATCTCGGTCAGGGCCCGCTCGGGGTCGGCCCGGACGAGGGACGCCGCCGCCTGGGCCGTGAGCCGCAGCGAGAACAGCTTCTGCGTCACCGCGTCGTGGAGCTCGCGGGCCATGCGGGTGCGCTCCTCCACGACGGTCAGCTCGCGTCCCCGCTCGTACAGGCGGGCGTTGGTCAGGGCGATGGCGGCGTGCGCGGCGAACAGCGTGAGCAGGTCCTGGTCGGCCAGGGTGAACCCGCCCGGCGTGCGCTTGTTGGACAGGAAGATGATGCCGAGCACCTGGTCGGCGTCGCGGATGGGCACGCCGATGAAGTCCTTGAGCACCGGGTGGGCGCTCGGCCACCACTCGAAGCGCGGGTCCTCGCGGATGTCGGGCAGGCGCACCGGCGCGGCGTCCCTGAGCATCGCGGCGAGCATGCCGTGCTGACGGGGCAACGGGCCGATCGCGTCCCACTGCTTGTCGCTGACGCCCTCGGCGACGAACTCGGCGAACGAGCCGTCGTCGTCCGGCACGCCGAGCGCGGCGTACCGGGCGTCGAGCAGCGTGCGGGCCGAGCGGACGATGACCTGCAGCACCTCGCGGACCGACAGGTGCCGGGTCACGGCCAGCACCGCGGAGCTGACCGCGTGCAGCACGGCGTCCCGGTCGCCGCCCGTCAGGTCCCGGTCGTCCCTCGCCAAGTCCCGGTCGCCGCCGGGTTCGGATGTCACGCCCACACTGTAGGCGCGGCGGCGGGGACGAGGGCTCCGCCGATGGTCCTAGGCCCATCAGCGCAGGCCGGAGCCGGTCCCGGGCCCGATGCCCACTCCGCCGCGCGCTCCTACCGTCGGGGCATGGCTGACGAAACCCCCACCACCACCACCCCGGCGGACGCCGCTTCCGGGCGGCGGCGCACCGCGCTCGTCACCGGCGCTTCCCGCGGCCTCGGGCTCGCCCTCGCGCGGGCCCTGTCGGCGCGGGGCTGGAATCTGATCATCACCGCGCGCGGCGCCGCCGACCTGGAGAAGGCCGCGTGGGAGACCGGCGCGACGGCCGTCCCCGGCGACGTCGCCGACCCCGCGCACCGGGCGAACCTGGCGCGGGTGGCCAACGACCTGGGCAGCCTGGACCTGCTGGTAAACAACGCGGGAACGCTCGGGGCCGTCCCCCTGCCCCCGCTCGCGTCCTACCCCCTCGACACCCTCGCCGACGCACTGCGCGCCAACGTGATCGCCCCGCTCGCGCTGATCCAGGCGACGCTGCGCGGGCTGCGCGAGCGCGGCGGCGCCGTCGTCAACATCACCTCGGACGCGGCGGTCGAGGCGTACGAGGGCTGGGGCGGCTACGGCCTCACCAAGGCGGCGCTCGACCAGCTCTCGCGCGTGCTGGCGGCCGAGGAGCCGGGCATCGCCGTGTGGTCGGTCGACCCGGGCGAGATGCGCACCCGCATGCTGGCCGACGCCGTCGGCGAGGAGGAGGCGGCCGGCGCGGCCGATCCTGACGCGGTGGCGCCGTTCATCGTCGACCTGGTCGAGCGGCGGCCCGCGAGCGGACGGGTGAGCCGATGATCACCTTCGACCTGCCCCGGGCCCGGGAGGCCCACGAGCCGCCGGAGGCGCGCGGGCTCGCCCGCGACCACGTACGGCTGATGGTCTCCGTCACGGACTCCGGCTCGATCACCCACCACAGCTTCACCGAGCTGCCGGACCTACTGCGGCCCGGAGACGTGCTGGTGGTCAACGACTCGATCACGCTGCCCGCCGCCGTCCCGCTGGACCGGCTCGCCGTCCACTTCTCCACCGCCCGCGAGGACGGCACGTGGCTGGTGGAGCTGCGCCGCCGTACGGGCACCACGACGGCGCCGTACCCGGGAGGCGCGCCCGGCGAGTGGCTGCCGCTGCCGGGGGGCGCCACGCTGCGGCTGCTGGAGCGCGAGACGCCGCGCCTCTGGCGGGCTGCCCTGGACCGGGACGTGCCCGGCTATCTGCGGCAATATGGAGTTCCAATCCGGTACTCCTACGTGGAGCATGACTGGCCGCTGTCGGCGTACCAGACGGTGTTCGGAGTACGGCCCGGCAGCGCCGAGATGCCGAGCGCCGGGCGGCCGTTCAGCCACGAGCTGGTGACCGCGCTGGTCAGCCGGGGGATCCTGATCGCGCCGATCACCCTGCACACCGGCGTCGCCTCGCCGGAGAAGGACGAGCCGCCCTACCCGGAGCGGTTCGCGGTCCCCGCGCACACCGCCCGTCTGGTGAACCAGGCCGAGGGACGGGTGATCGCGGTCGGCACGACGGTGGTACGGGCGCTGGAGACGGCGGCGCTGGGGGTGCGGGGACCGGGCAGGGTGCGGGCGGCGGAGGGCTTCACCTCGCACGTCGTCACCCCGGCGCAGGGCGTCAGGGCGGTGGACGGGCTGGTCACCGGGCTGCACGAGCCGCGTTCCAGCCATCTGATGATGCTCTCGGCCATCGCGGGCGAGGAACTGGTCGCCCGGTCGTACGAGGAAGCGCTGCGCGAAGGATACCTATGGCATGAATTCGGGGACCTTCATCTGATCATGCATGAGTAAATATCCAATAAAGTGACATACAAGGACGTTCCAAGTCCGAAGTTCGATGCTCTACACGTCGTTCAGTCACACAACGGGAGAACACTCCATGCGTCGGCACCTCTCCGCTCTCGCCGCACTCACCGTCGCCGGAACCCTGGTAGGCGCCTCGCTCGCCGCCCCGGCCACCGCGGCGATCTCGGCCGCGTCGGCCCCCGCGAGCGCCGCCCATGTGGCCGTCAAGCCGCAGTCCCCGCTGACCACCAAGGTGGTCTGGAACAAGGCGGTCCGCGTCGGCGGCACGATCACCTACACGCTGAAGAGCACCAACAAGGGCGAGTGGGCGACCGACCTCGCCGGGCTCTTCGCCACCCTTCCCAAGGGGGCGAGCAAGGTCCGCGTCGTGAGCAAGTCGAAGGCGTTCTGCGAGCTTTCCGGCCGCGACCTGTTCTGCATCTACGACACCCTCGACCCGGGCAAGTCCGCCGGACTCAAGGTGAAGGTGTGGCTGAAGAAGAGCACCCGTGGCACGGCGGTCGCGGAGTTCGGCCACTTCTCCATCGACGTCCCCGCCGGCGTCGACGTCACCAACGAGGAGGAGCTCAACAAGCTCGACATCCAGAACGAGGTCCTCTGGAAGTCGTTCAAGACCAAGATCGTGCGCTGATCGCGGGCTCACGTCCTGGACGAGCGCGCGACGAAGCGGGTGTGCGCCTTCATGGGGGCGGTGACGCCCGCGGGTCGTGACGAGGCGGCCACCGTACGCACGGTGGCCGCCTCGTCGTTATTCTGTTCCGTTACTCAGAGATATCGCTGTCCGCTTCTGAGTAATAAAATGCGGATAAATTGTAAAGAAGTCGTACTCGCGCGTGGATCATGATAGAAACGGTGCCGTTTACGCGGGCTTTCCGCCCGAGGCACCCGTTCCCCGGGAACTTCGGCGCTCCCGCACCCGGGCTTCTCGCGTCCCAGGCGGCGACCCCGTTCCGCCGCCGGGAACGGCTCCTCTCCCGCCCGGAAACCCACGTTCCACACGCCGGGGAACCTCCGCGTCCCCCGGCACACGGGACCACGCGGCCTCGCGTCACGGGAACGTTCCCATGACGCGCGCGCGGTCCTCGTCTGTCCCCCACTATCTGGAGATCCGCATGCGCCACCCGATCGCCAAGATCGCGACCGCGGCCGTGGCCGTCCCGATGACGGGCGCCCTGTTGCTCGCCGCCACCCCCGCCTCAGCGGCGCCGGTCGGCCCCGCGACCCGCGCGAGCAGCGTGACGACCACCTCGCCCCTGACAGCCGTCTCGACCGGCACCGCCACCACCACGACGAAGGCGGCCGACGACGACGCGTACTCCACCTTCTCCGTGCAGGTCACCGGGCCGAAGAAGGCCAAGCCGGGCGGGGAGATCACCTACCGCATCAAGGGCCTCAACAAGGGCCCGTGGACGGCCGACGACTACTATTTCGGCGGCACCCTGCCCAAGGGCATCCGCGGCACGGTGTACTTCGACGGGCCGAAGGGGACCAAGTGCGGCTTCTTCCCCGACGGCTTCTGGTGCTGGCCGCCGTACGTCCTTGAGAAGGGCGAGGACAGCTGGCTGACCATCACCGTCCGGCTCAAGAAGGGCACCAAGGGCACGGTGGCCGCGAAGCTCGGCGTCAACAGCTGGGACTGGCCGACCGGCTCGGAGAACCTGAGTCGCGAGGAACTGAAGAAGATCGGCATCAAGAGCTGGTACTTCACCAAGTCCGTGAAGACCAAGATCGTCGGCTGACCGCGCGGAGGGTCGTCCGCCCGCGAACGGCCGGGCGACCCTCCGCCGCGGCGGATCCCCGAGACCAGGCCGTCGGAGCCCCACACTCCTCCGGCCGGCACCACCGGCCGAGCGTCACGCCGCCACGGCGGAGCCCGGCACTCCTCCGGCCGCGCGTCACGCCGCCACGAGCACGTCGTGCCGCCTCGGCGAGTCACCGGACACCGTGGCGTGCGCGATGCCCGCCAGCGACCGCCGGGAGACCCCGCTCCCCCGCCCGTAGGCGATCACCGGGAACATCGTCACCTCGATCACCAGCCCGCGCGCCGCGATCACCCGTCCCAGGGACGCCAGCAGCGTGTCGTCGCCCACGAACGCCGGCCCCGTCGCCGGGTCCTGGTCGCCGTCGCGGAAACGCAGCCGGATCGGCCGGATCGGCGCGCCCGCGTCGATCGCCGCCTGGAACATCGCCGGACGGAACGCCCCCATACCCCGGCCGCACGTCGTCGTGCCCTCGGGGAAGACGGCGACGTCGTGCCCCTCGGCGAGCGCGTCCGCGACGTCCCGCACGGTGCCGGGGAGCGTCGAGAGCCGCTCCCGGTCGATGAAGATCGCGCCGCCGCCCGCGACCAGCGAGCCGATCACCGGCCACCGGGCGATGTCGCTCTTGGCCAGGGGCTTGCACGGCATGATCGCCGCGAGCACCAGCGGATCCAGCCACGAGACGTGGTTGGCCACCAGCAGCGTGCCCCCCGGGACCGTCCCCTCGACGGGCGCCGGCACCGGCAGCACGGCCGAGCCGCCCAGCACCGAGAACCCCTGCACGACCTCCAGGCGGATGCCGAGCACCCGCAGCAGCAAGCGGGCCCAGCTCATCGTCATCTCACTGCGCCGCTTCGCGTCGAACCCGCGGGCGGCGAACGACCACGGGACGCCCGCGACCACCACCGCCACGGCCCCGAGCACGCGGAGCACCCGCCGGACGCGGCCCGTCGTCCTCACCGGAGCCGTCACGCAGGCGCCGACCGTGCACGACGCCACAGGAAGCCAGGTCATTCGGTCACCCCCAGGAAGTGCCGCAGGTAGCGGACGTCGACGTTGGCCAGCGAGAGCAGGACGAAGAAGTCCGCCGTGCCGAACTCCGGGTCGTGGGCCGGGGCGCCGGAGATCCACGCGCCGAGCCGCAGGTAGCCGCGCAGCAGCGGCGGGATCACGAACCGGTCCGGACGCACCACGCCCTCACCGGACCACGGCCGGTGCGGCGTCACGCGGTACTCGTCCGGTCCGAGCGGGATCTTGTCCAGCACCCCGGCGGCCGTCGTCCCGCCGTCGTCCAGCGGGATCGAGCAGCAGCCGCCCAGCCAGGTGAAGCCGCCGCTGACCATGTAGTGGGCGATTCCCGCCCACATCAGGCCGATCACCGCGCCGCCGCGATGCGCGGGGTGGACGCACGTACGCCCGACCTCCACCATGCCGCCCCGGATGCCGGAAAGCGCCGACAGGTCGAACTCGCCGTCGGAGTAGAGCCGGTCGGAACGCCCCGGCGCCAGCATCCGGTACGTGCCGACCACCGCGTCGCCCTCCCGCACCAGCAGGTGGTCGCAGTAGGCGTCGAACCTGTCCACGTCCAGCCCGGAGATCGGCGAGTCCAGCCGGGCTCCCATCTCCTCGGCGAACACCTCGTAGCGCAGCCGCTGCGCCGCGCGCAGGTCGGCGGCCGTCCTGGCCAGCCCCACCGTGTAACGTCCGCGCGCGTCGGTCAGCCCCCGATCGGGGAGCCTCGGGACTCCGGCGATCCCGTTCGGCCCGGAAAGATCGGGAAGACCGGCGGGGGCGGCGGCTGTGGGGGGATCAGCGGGCACGGCGGCCTGGGCGACAGAGCCGCTCCCGCCGTGGACACGGTCGGTGAAGACCTGGGTCATGGCATGCCTCCTCGTGTGGCACACCCATGAAGACATGGGGAGATGACCATCTCCCGTCCGTATGGTGAACCGCTTACGCGTTCACTCTGAGCGGTCGGTAGCGTTGTGCCCGATGAAGCAGCGCACGCTTTTGATCACACTCACCGGCCCCGACCGGCCCGGGGTGACGTCCCGCTTGTTCAGCACGCTGGCGTCCTTCCCGGTGAACGTCGTCGACGTCGAACAGGTCGTCATCCGTGGCCGCCTGGTCCTCGGCGTGCTCGTCATGTACGCCGGCGGGCCCCCCACGGGAACCGGCGGCACTATCGGCGCCATGTGGGCGGCCGTCGAGCGCGTGGCCGAAGACCTCGGCATGGAGGTCGAGCTCGCCACCGGCACCGACACCAAGGAGAAGCGCCGCAGAGGGCGCCTCCACGTCACCGTCCTCGGCAACCCGATGCAGCCCGCCGCCCTGGCCGGCATCGCGGGCCGCATCGCCGCCGCCGGGGCCAACATCGACCGCATCGAGCGGCTGGCGCACCTGCCGGTCACGTGCATCGAGCTGGAGGTCTCCGGGGCCGATCCGCTGGCCCTGCGCACCGCGCTCGCGGCCGAGGCCGTCCTCCAGCAGGTCGACGTCGCCGTGCAGCGCTCCGGCCTCCTCCGGCGCAGCAAGCGGCTCATCGTCATGGACGTCGACTCCACCCTGATCCAGGGCGAGGTCATCGAGCTGCTCGCCGGCCACGCCGGCTGCATGGACGAGGTCGAGAAGATCACCTCGGCGGCGATGCGCGGCGAGCTCGACTTCGCCGCCTCCCTGCGCGAGCGGGTGGCGCTGCTGGAAGGGCTGTCCGCCGACGTGTTCGAGCGCGTCCGCGAGGAGGTCGTCCTCACCCCGGGCGCGCGCACCCTGGTACGCACGCTCAAGCGCCTGGACTACCGCTTCGCGATCGTGAGCGGAGGCTTCACCCAGATCACCGACGCTCTGGTGGAGGACCTCGGCATCGACTACTCCGCCGCCAACACCCTGGAAGTGGTGAACGGCAAGCTCACCGGCCGTGTCGTCGGCGAGATCGTCGACCGTCCGGGCAAGGCTCGTGCCCTGGAGCGGTTCGCGCGGCAGGCGGGCATCCCCATCAGCCAGACGGTCGCCATCGGCGACGGCGCCAACGACCTCGACATGATCGCCGCGGCCGGCCTCGGCATCGCCTTCAACGCCAAGCCCGTGCTGCGGCAGGCCGCCGACGCCGCGGTCAACGTCCCCTACCTCGACACGATCCTCTACCTGCTCGGCATCTCCCGCGAGGAGGTCGAGGCCGCCGACGCCGAAGACGGCCTGACGCCGCCCGCGACCGGCAGCCCGCTCCACTGACCGCGTTCCCAGGTTCCCGGGCGCGCCACCCGCGCCCGGACGCCTCACGGCGCTCGTCCACGCCCGCCCGGCGCCTTTCCGTGCCCGCCCGGTTTCGCACCTGCCCGGTTTTCGTACCGGCTCGGCGCCCTTCCGGTCCGCGCTTCAGTCGTCCTTCGGCGTCCAGCGGCTGATCATCCGCGCGTCCCCCGGGCCGAGCCCCGCCCAGCCGCCCGTCTCCAGCACCGCGAACGCCCCCGGCGGGAAACCCTCGTCGTCCCGCGACAGGCTCAGGTTCATGATCAGCTCGTGCACGCCCGGGTTGTGGCCGACCAGCAGCAGGGTCGAGACGTCGTCGTCGGTGCGCCCGATCAGTTCGAGCAGCTCGTCCGGGTACGCCTCGTAGATCTCGCTCTCCAGGTGCAGCGGAGCGGCCGGCGCGAGGTCTGCCAGGGCCAGCTCGGCGGTCTGCCGCGTCCGCAGGGACGGCGAGCACAGCACCAGATCGGGAGACAGGCCCATCCTCTTCAGGGTCTGCCCGATACGCCCGGCGTCGCGCTCACCGCGATCGGTGAGCGGACGTTCCCGGTCGGCCAGCCCGGGGACGTGCGCGGCCTTGGCGTGTCTCAGGACGATCAGCGTGTTCATCCCCTCAACTATCCCATTACACGCGTACGGCTACCGCCCTCCACGGGCGGTAGCCGTACGTTTCGCGTCCCAGGGCCTCACACGAAGGCCCGGCAGTGGACTAGCTGGACACCTTCTCGGTCTCGACCCGCGGGGTCGGGTCGTCGTTCGCCGGGGCGATGCTCGTCGAGCGCCGCTTGGAGACCAGGACCGCGCCGACGACGACCACCACCGCGACCACCGTGACGCCGACGCGCAGCACCGCGTTGCCGGCGTAGGTCACGACGGCCGGGGCGATGAGCAGGGCCACCAGGTTCATGACCTTGATCAGCGGGTTGATCGCCGGGCCCGCGGTGTCCTTGAACGGGTCGCCGACCGTGTCGCCGATGACCGTGGCCGAGTGCGCCTCCGAGCCCTTGCCGCCGTGGTGGCCGTCCTCGACCAGCTTCTTGGCGTTGTCCCAGGCGCCACCGGAGTTGGCCAGGAACACCGCCATCAGCGTGCCCGCGGCGATGGCGCCCGCGAGGTAGGCGCCGAGCGGGGCGTACCCGAGGGCGAAACCGACCGCGATCGGCGTCATGACGGCCAGCAGACCCGGCGTCGCAAGCTCACGCAGCGAGTCCCGGGTGCAGATGTCCACCACGCGGCCATAGTCGGGCAGCTCGGTGCCGGACATGATGCCCGGCTTGGTGCGGAACTGCTCGCGCACCTCGAACACCACGCGCCCGGCCGCGCGGCCCACCGCGCTGATCGCCAGACCGGAGAAGAAGAACACGACCGCCGCACCGATGATGAGGCCGACGAGCACATTCGGCGCGTCCACGCTCAGGCTGAACGAGCTGAACGAGCCCAGGGCCTCCTTCACCCCGGCGGACGCGGTCGCCAGCTTCAGTTCGACCGCCGTACGGAACGACCCGAACAGCGCCGTCGCGGCGAGCACCGCCGTCGCGATCGCGATGCCCTTGGTGATGGCCTTGGTGGTGTTGCCGACCGCGTCCAGGGAGGTGAGGATCTGCGCGCCCTCGCCCTCGACGTCGCCCGACATCTCGGCGATGCCCTGGGCGTTGTCGGAGACCGGGCCGAAGGTGTCCATCGAGACGATGACGCCGACCGTGGTCAGCAGGCCCGTACCGGCCAGGGCGACGGCGAACAGCGCCACCGTCACGTTGCCGAAGCCCAGCAGGAACGCGCCATAGACGGCGCCGCCGATGAGCAGCGCGGAGTAGACCGCGGACTCCAGGCCGACCGCGATGCCGGACAGGATGACGGTCGCCGGGCCGGTCAGCGAGCTCTCGCCGATCTCCCTCACGGGACGGCGGTTGGTCTCGGTGAAGTAGCCGGTGAGCACCTGGATCGCGCTCGCCAGCACCAGGCCGACCAGCACCGCGCCGATCGCGATCAGACGCGGGTCGGCGTCGAGCTGCGCCACGCCGGCGCTCACACCGCTGAGCTCGGAGAACGTGGCGGGGAGGTAGGCGAAGGCCGCCACCGCCACCAGGACCGCCGAGATGATCGCGGAGATGAAGAAACCGCGGTTGATCGCGGCCATGCCGGAGCGGTCGCCATTGCGCGGGGCGGTGGCGAAGATGCCGATGATGGCGGTGAGCACGCCGATCATGGGAACGATCAGCGGGAACACCAGGCCCTCGGTGCCGAAGGCGGCCTTGCCCAGGATCAGGCTGGCGACCAGCATGACCGCGTAGGACTCGAACAGGTCGGCCGCCATGCCGGCGCAGTCGCCGACGTTGTCGCCCACGTTGTCGGCGATGGTGGCCGCGTTGCGGGGGTCGTCCTCGGGGATGCCCTGCTCGACCTTGCCCACCAGGTCGGCGCCCACGTCGGCGGCCTTGGTGAAGATGCCGCCGCCGACTCGCATGAACATCGCGAGCAGCGCCGCGCCGAAGCCGAAGCCTTCCAGGACGCTCGGCGCGTCGCCCTTGTAGATGAAGACCACGATCGCCGCGCCCAGCAGGCCGAGGCCCACCGTGAACATGCCCGCGACGCCGCCGGTGCGGAAGGCGATGCGCATCGCCGGCTTCTCGCCGGCCTCACGGGCGGCGGCGGCGACGCGGACGTTGCCCCGCACCGCCAGCCACATGCCCATGAAACCGGTCAGCGCGGAGAACACCGCGCCGACCACGAAGAAGACCGAGCGCCCGATGGCCACACCGGTCGACTCCGACGGCAGCAACAACAGTAGGAACGGGATGAGAACGACAAAGACGGCAAGCGTTCGGAACTGCCGCGTGAGATACGCGGCCGCGCCTTCCTGCACCGCGCGCGCGATGTTCTGCATGCGCTCGGTGCCCTGACCGGCGCTGAGCACCTCGCGGACGAGGCCGCCCGCGACGGCCAGCGCGATCAGCGCCACCGCGGCCACCACGATCACGATCGTGAGATGGGAACCGCTAAGAGATACCGCTGCGGCGTCGTCAGCGGCGAGATAGAGCCTAGACATCCGTCCTCCTCGGCCAGACGGGTAGGTCCAAGCTCAGACCGCGCTGCGGAATGAGTCGGGGGGCGGCGCGCATCCGAGCTGGATTGGCAGTGCCGCTTCCGGTAACGTCCGCAGACCTCCCGCAGGGCATCGTCGATCTGCGGGGACATAAACCTTGGCCGGTGCGGGGAGTCTACGCAGGCACGCGCCAGATATGAAGCCTCTTCGGCCAGCTAATTAGGGGTCCGTCCAGTAAGCGGCGCGCCTTTGCCCCGCAAGGACACGGTTTTCCAGGCATGATGCCGGGCGACGTCCGGATTACGGACGGGGAATTATTGCCATAGCTTTGTGTCCATAACTACGGAGACATACCCGCGCGCCCCGGCTCCCCGAGCCCCCGACCGGCGTCTCGCACCCTCTCAGAGGGAACGCCAGGCGTCCCGCCCGTCCGTTTCCCAAGCCCCGGGGCCCTTCTCTTCACATCGCCGTCACGAAACCGCCACGGACCTTTCTCTCCCCCGTCACCCCCTCCAGGCGCTTTCCTCCCGGAACCATTCCCGAGGACGGAACCTTTCCCCGGCTCTTGGACCGAACGCATTCCCGGACGGGCGTCCGGCAGCGAGGCACCGTGGGGTTGAGCCCCGGCCCGCGGCGGCATGTGTCATCTGCCGGGCTCACGAGCCGACTCAGGATCATGGTGCGGTTCTGTTCACCGGGAGGTTCGGCCGTGTTCTTCTGGGGCTCATACGGGCCGCCGATGCTGCTGGCAGCCGCTTCGAAGCCGCGGCCGTTCCCGAGGGCGCACCGGTCAGGGACGGGCGACGGCGACCGTCCGCCGTCATGTACGGCGGTTCACCCGCCTGCCGATCTGGACGCCGGCAGGCCGAATTCGGCGCGTGGCGGATGGCACTCACGTCCGGCGCGGACCGCTCCACACTCACGCACGGCCTCCGCCGGAGCGCTCGGACACCAGGTCCGAGACGCTCGGAGGTTTCGGAATCGCTTCGATTCCCATCGATCTCGCCGACACCCGTTCGCGCCGACGTCGTACACACACCTCGGCGTCGCAGTCGCCTCGGCCCACGCGGGGTTCGGTGACGCACGCGGTTTCGGGAACGCGTACGGCCGACCCTGCGAGGCGTCAGCCGGTGGCCGCGAAGCCGGTGGCGGCGGCGGGCCAGCTCATCCTGATCCGCAGCCCCTTGGCGCTCGGGAACACCTCGACGTCATCGGCCAGCGCGGCGATGACGGCGATGCCGAACCCGGACATCAGCGTATCGGCGGGAAGCAGACTGGCCAGCTCGGTGCCGTTGACGGCGACCGGCGGCCCGTCCTCGTCCTTGTACGCCTGTTCGAGATCGTCGCTCGGCGCGGAGTCGGTGACGGTGACCTCGAAGCGTCCCGACTCATCGCACAGCTCGATGCGGATCGGCTCGCCGGGGCAGTGAACGCGATGCGCCTCCACTGCCCGTGAGCATGCCTCACCCACGGCGAGCCGCACTTCGTCCAGCAGCGCCTCCGCCACCCCGGTACGCCGGGCGATCGCGGTGGCGACCAGCCGCGCGGTGCGCACATGAGCCGGTAGCGCGCTGAACGTCAGCTCGACGGTGGCCATGACTACTTGTCTCGGCCGTGAGCTTCCTTGGCCTCTTCGACCGAGGCGTAAATCCCGAAGACCTTCGTCAGACCGGTGATCCGGAAGATCTTGAGGATGCGCTCCTGCGTGCAGACGAGCTCCAGGGAGCCGTCGTGCGCCCGAACGCGCTTGAGCCCGCCGACCAGGACACCAAGACCCGTGGAGTCGAGGAAGTCCACCTTCTCCATGTTGACGAGGAGGTGGAAGTTGCCCTTGTTGACCAGGTCGATCAGCAGCTCACGCAGCCTCGGCGCGGTATAGACGTCGATCTCACCCTCGACTTCCACGATGGTGAGTCTGTCTTCAGTGTGGTGGTCCAACTTCAGATCCACAGATCCTCCAGCGCCTTGCCTGCTGAGTCCACGACGAGGGGTCTGACATGCTGGGACCCCAGGTCCCAGCGCGCAATACCCTGACGCGCGGCATTCAACCACGCCCCGTCTTCGTGTCTATACGAAATCACGACTCCGGGCGACTCTCCCCCAAGATGCCAAACTGGAAACCAGTGACTGCGACTACTTCACCCTCACGGCGACCAGGCCCGATCCTCACGCGCCTGCTCGCGGCACCCGCACGCCGGGAGCGTGTCACCCATGTGGAGCACGTTCCCGCACGTCAGGCGGGTCATGTGCATTGGCCGGACTGGGTTGGGGAGCCCCTCGTCAGCCGTATGAGAAATCTGGGCGTGGACGGCCTCTGGGAGCACCAGGCGATGGCCGCCGACCTGGTACATCGTGGCCAAAACGTGATCATTGCCACAGGTACGGCTTCGGGAAAATCTTTTGCTTACCTGGTGCCGGCCGTGTCGGAGATCCTCTCCGGAGGCACCGTCCTCTACCTGACGCCGACCAAGGCCCTCGCCGCCGACCAGCTTCGGTCGCTCAGGCGGCTGGAGCTCGAACAGGTGCGGGCGGCGACCTACGACGGGGACACCCCGCCCGACGAGCGCCAGTGGGTGCGGCGGCACGCCAACTACGTGCTGACCAACCCCGACATGCTCCACCGGTCGATGCTGCCCCACCATTCGGCGTGGACGTCCTTCTGGCGGCGGCTGAAGGTGGTCGTCGTGGACGAGTGCCACGGCTATCGCGGCGTCTTCGGATCGCACGTGGCCCAGATCCTTCGCCGCCTGCGCCGGATATGCGCCAAGTACGGCTCGCGTCCGGTATTCATCCTCGTCTCGGCCACGGTCAGCGACCCCGCAGTCGCCGCGATGCGCCTGACAGGGCTTGAGATGGCCGAGGTGACCTCGGACGCGTCTCCCCGGGGTTCCACCACCTTCGCGCTGTGGGAGCCGCCCCTGACCGATCTGCGGGGCGAGGGGGGCGCCCCCGTCCGGCGCACTGTGACGGCCGAGACCGCCGACCTGCTGACCGACCTGGTGATCGACGACGTGCGTACGCTCGCCTTCGTCCGATCGCGCCGCGCCGCCGAGACGGTCTCGCTCATCGCGCGCGGCAACCTGGAGGAGATCTCCCCCGAGCTTCCGGCCAAGGTCGCCGCGTACCGCGCCGGGTACCTCGCCGAGGACCGGCGATTGTTGGAGAAAGCTTTACGGTCGGGGGCCGTCACGGGCCTGGCGACCACCAACGCGCTGGAACTCGGCATCGACGTCTCGGGCCTGGACGCCGTGCTGATCGCGGGCTGGCCCGGCACCAGGGCGTCGTTGTGGCAGCAGGCGGGCCGCGCCGGCCGTGACGGCCAGGACGCGCTCGCCGTGCTCATCGCCCGTGACGACCCGCTCGACACCTACCTCGTCCACCACCCCGAAGCCCTCTTCGGGCGACCGGTCGAGGCGATCGTGCTGGACCCGGACAACCCGTACGTCCTCGGGCCGCACCTGTGCGCGGCGGCGGCCGAGGTGCCGCTGACCGAGGCAGACCTGCCGGTGTTCGGCCCCTCGGCGGAGGAGGTCCTGGAAGACCTCGTCCGGCGCGGGCTGCTGCGCAGGCGTGCCCAGGGCTGGTTCTGGACCCGCCGTGACCGCGCGGCCAACCTCGCCGACATCCGGGGCTCGGGCGGTCCGCCGGTGCACGTCGTGGAGTCGTCCACGGGACGGCTGCTCGGCACGGTGGACGAGCCGTCCGCCCACACCGCCGTCCACACGGGAGCGGTGTACCTCCACCAGGGGGACACCTACCTCGTCGACCTGCTCGACCTGGACGCGAGCGTCGCCCTCGTCTCCGAAGCCACGCCCGACTACTCCACCTTCGCCAGGGATGTCACGGACATCTCCGTGCTGGAGTCCCTGCGGTCGCACCCCTTCGGGCCCGGTGAGCTGCACTTCGGCACCGTGGAGGTGACCCGGCAGGTGGTCTCGTTCCTCAAGCGCCGCGCGCAGAGCGGCGAAGTGCTCGGCGAGGAGCCTTTGGACCTTCCGCCGCGCACCCTGCGGACGCGGGCCGTGTGGTGGACGCTGCCGCCCGAGGCCGTGGCCCCGCTTCTGGCGGCCGGGTACGACCTCGGCGGTTCCGCGCACGCCGCCGAGCACGCCTCCATCGGCCTGCTCCCGCTCTTCGCCACCTGCGACCGCTGGGACATCGGCGGCGTTTCCACGGAAGTACACCTCGACACCGGCCTGCTCACGGTCTTCGTGTACGACGGCCACGAAGGCGGCGCCGGCTTCGCCGAACGCGGCTACGCCCGCGCCCACGACTGGCTCACCGCCACCCGCGAGGCCATCGCCTCCTGCGAATGCGAACGAGGCTGCCCGTCCTGCATCCAGTCCCCCAAGTGCGGCAACGGCAACGACCCCTTGGACAAACAAGGCGCCCTAACCCTCCTCCGAATCCTCCTGGCCCCACCCGGACCACAGGACCACCACTCCCAGCAAGCCCGGTGATCCGGGACGTCGCCGCCACCCACCCCAGCACGCCGACCCGAACCCAATCGGCCACCACCCCGGCTGGAGGCGGGACGGGTCAGCGAGGGCCGGCTCGGGACGTTGCCGTGATCGATCGCCGACCCACCCAAGGGAGCTTCAACGGGATGATCACGCTGACGTCCACGACTCCGGCATCAACGACACACCTCCTCAGACTGGCGCCGTTGGCATGCGCGATATCGCCCGCCAGGCGGCAGGCCCGTTCAGGAGCGGCGAGCGCCTGCCCCGCCCCCGCCAGCGCGCTGAGGTCGGCCGCTGACTGCGCTCGGTCCCGCCCCACCCGCGCCACCCCCGCCAGCAGCATCACCCCGGCCAGCAACCAAACCAGCGCCATAGGCCCGAGCACCCAGACGGTGGCCGACCCGCGATCCCCGGCCACACCCCTCAACGAGACCCGCCGCGTCCCCGATCCCCTGCCCGAGCCTCTGCGCACGCGGCCCACCACGAACACCACCGCCTTCTCACCAGACCTTCAGGACCCTCCACACGCTTCACCGGAACCGGAGAGCATCACCTTTTACGGGAGGGTCGTAGGGTCGTCCGCACCCGGCTCTGTGGCGGATACCGCCGACGCGCTCACTGAGATCGGGGGTACGGCGATGGCCCAGCCTGGCCGTATCGAGGCCGAGACGGTGACGCGACTCGTCCTTGACTGACGGACCACCGAGACGGTCGCCTCGGGAGGCCCGGCCCGTGCGGCGGCGTGGCGCACGGCCTCCAGCGGCTCACCCCTCGCGGCGGCTCTCGCCCCCGTACGGGCGGCGTCGACACACTCCATCTGGGCGCCGACGACCGTGAGGGCCCACAAGGCCGCCCCGAGCACGAGCGCCAGCGAGGGCAAGGCCACAGCCATCTCCGCGGTCACCGACCCCCTGTCCGACAGCCGGATTCCCCGAGCCCATCGACCACCCAACCCGGAAAACCGGCGGCCAAAGACGGGCACCAGTAGGACCCCGAGCCGCCACACCCCCATGAACCGGCTGACCGGCCCCCACGACCCCGCGCCCCGGCGAACCCGCCAATAGCCCGCCCTCCAGAACCAACCGGTACAAGCTGCACCCAACATGGCCACCTCAGATCCAAAGAATCCGGGCGACCGGCGTCCGACGGATGGTTGCCCCGGCCCGCCGGACGCCGGTCGTCCTGGCGTCGCGCTCGTAAGATGGACGCCGATCGTGATCAACGTGATGTCACCAAGGGCACGGACCGAGTGCCTTGGGCCAGTCCGCCTGTACGGCAGCCGGGCCAGGCCGTCCTAGGACGGCCCCGCCCTGGACGGCCTCCGCCCTAAGAGGACCATGTCCTGAACGGCCTCCGCCCTAGGAGGACCCCGCCCCTAGCGGAGGCCGCCGCCCAAGGAACGGACCGCATTCAGGCCTCAGGTGGCCAGTTTCAGCGCTCGGCCGATGACGTCCGAGAGCATCTTCCGCACCTCCTCGCTACTGACGATCTTGTAGAGCAGGCCGGCGAACGCGCAGGCCGCGATGGTTCCGACCGCGTACTCGGCGGTCGACATGCCCGCCTCGCCCCTCGGGCGCGCCACTACGGTGAGCCGCAGCCTGGAGCCGCGAAACCGCTCGCCCCACCTCCGCAGCCGACGCCCGGCCGTGAGCCCCCTCCCGATCAGCCGCACCACTGGTGTGCGCCGACCACATGCGTGGATCCACCTGTCCATCGGACCTCCCCTTGAGTCGTCATCGCGGCCGGTGAACGACCTCCACCGGCCCCGGCAGGCGAGACGAGAATGGCCCAGACGACCAGGCGAATTCGGGGCCGAGCGCGATTCTGTGGATGAAGAGTCCGCTCTGCGGCACAGCCTGTGGATAACCCGCCCACGAGACAGCTCGTCAGCGTCGCCAGCTGCGAGAACGCGCTCCCAAGCTCTGCGCGACAGCCAAGCGGGCCGGGTGATGAAGGGACATGCGAGGCATCCGGACGGCAGATCCGAGTGAGTACGCAGGACGCCAAGGGGAAGACGGGGCGAGGCCGGATGCTCAGATCCAGATGCCGGGCTCGGATGCCCGGCCTGGAATGAGCGGCTGCGACACCGCGACTACGGGGCCGTGAGGTCGGAGGTGAAAACGGCGGTGAGGCCGTCCTCACGCCGACGGTCGCCCAGTTCCACGGCCAGGCGCCTGCCCCGCTCGGACAGGCGTCCATGCCGCCACCCGGTGGCGATCCCTCGATCGTTGTCCTCGCTCCAGGAATGCGTCTCGAACACGATCTCTACTGACATGGCCCCACGCTAATCGCGGCCCTGACGCATCCCTGGCCCTCCGCAGAGTGGAGTGCGACGTCACCCGGCGCCCCGCACGTAGGTGCTGTGGTGTTGAGCACGGTGGCCCGGATCAGCCAGGGAAGACCTGGGCGGCGAGGCCGGCGACGACCGGGATGATCCCCAGGAAGACGAAGGCGGGCAGGAAGCACAGCCCGAGAGGTGCGACGACCTGGACGCCCACGCGCCGGGCCGCGGCGGAGGAGGCGGTCCGGGACTCCTGACGCGCGTCATCGGCCAGCCGCGCCAGCACGTCGGCGACCGGTGCCCCGCTCAGCGCGGCCCGTGTCATTCCCCGCGCCAGCGCGGCCAGCGGACGGTCCGATTCCAGGACCTGCCAGGCGGATTCCGGACTGGCGCCGAGCCGTAGCCGGCCGTTGACCCGTGCGAGGCTTTCGCCCAGAGGACCCCGTATCGCCTGGGCCGTGGCCTCGACAGCGCCGCCGACGGGCTGACCCGCTCGCAGGCAGGCGACCATGAGGTCAAGGGCGTAGGGAAGATCGGCGATGATGCGCTGTTGTCGTCCGCGCACGTCGCCCGGCATCCGGCGACGGCGGATGACCACCACCACCACACCGACAGCGATGCCGACCACCGGACCTGGCCATCCGCCGACGAAGAGCACGCCACCAAGGGCCGTCGCGGCCAGGGTCAACGCCTCCCGAACGGCCTCCGGGCCTCGCCCGCCGCTCTCGGACTCGGTGGCTGCATCCAAGGCCCTCCGGACTTCGGACACGCGCGGGGCCACGTCCGATGATTGCCCGAACCTCTGCTTCAGATGCCGCAGGTCACTGCTCCACAGACCGGCCAGCCGTTCAACTGGATCCCATGGGGTGACCCACAGCCATACCGCGAGCGCCATCGCCGCAGCGGCCAGGAGAACGTTCATCGGGCATCCAATCGGGCGAGCGGCACCACGCGCCGCGCTCGTAGGAGGTGGATAGGGCGAACGGGCTGATCACGGCGCGTCGTCGTGACCGTCTCCCGGCTCTCAGCCATGCCTCAAGAGGAACGACCGGAGGCGCGGCGAACTCGGAACCCGCGTCAATCCGTCCGTTGCGCGCGGGCCGCCAGCCGGTTGGTCCACCAGACGCCTGCCATGTCCAGCAGCACGCCGACCGCGAGACATGCGAAGCCGGCGGGGCTGCCGAAGAGGAACGAGAGCGGGCGTAGGCCCAGGCCCGCCGCCAGCAACAGGCCGAGGGCCGGAAGTCCGGCGAGCAGGCGCGCCGTGGAGCGTGGACCCGCCAGTTGGGCGGTCACCTCGGCGCGGTGTGCCTCCGCCTCCCGTAGGGAGGCGCCCAGTCGTTCGATCAGCGCGGCCAGCCCCCCACCGACGGTGAGGCCGACGCGCCAGCAGGCCGCGAGACGGACGAGGCCTTCGCCGCCGGGGTCAGGGGCGGCGCGCTCCAGGGCCGAGGCCACGTCTCCGCCGTCGCGGGCCATCGCGACCACCGGCCGGAGCACGCCCGGATCGGGAGGGTCCAGACACGAAGCCGCGCGCACCAGGGCCTCTCCCGGGGTGCGACCGGTCGACAGCTCGGCCACGATGCCCTGGCAGAGCTCGATCGACGTTCTGCGCCACTCGGCGGCGCGCCGCGCACGGTCGGTCCGCTGGGCGAGCCTCGCCAGGCGGGGGCCGGACCACCACGCCGTCTCGTCCTGTGAGCGCACCAACGCGCGCAGCCGGACGTCTTCTCGTGAGGGGCCGGTCCACATCAGCGCCGCACCCATGGCCAGGAGCACCGCCAGCGTCAACACGTCATACTCCCGGGCGGCGCTGGTCGGGCAGGCGGCTCATGGGGTCACCGCGCCAGGGGCTCGGGCGAGGAGGGAGGGGAGGGCCGGGCCCGGGTGAGGGTCTCCGCGGGCGGGGAAGATCAGGGCGGGCACCATCTGGACGAACCCGGCGGGCGCACGCTCGGCCAGGCAGATCTCGGCGACCCTGCGCCTCCCGCCGCCGGGGTCTCGGACCACGTGGATCACCGCGTCGAGCGCCGCCGCGATCTGGCTGTGGACGGCCTCGCGGGTCAGCCCGGCGGCGCAGGCGAGCGCCTCCAGCCTGGCGGGGACGTCGGCGGGGTTGTTGGCGTGCAGCGTGCCGCAACCGCCGTCGTGTCCGGTGTTGAGCGCGCCCAGAAGATCGACTACTTCGGAACCTCGTACCTCGCCGACGACCAGCCGGTCGGGCCTCATGCGCAGGGCCTGGCGAACGAGATCGCGAAGGCTCACCTCTCCGACGCCTTCCAGATTGGACGGTCTGGTCTCCAGGCGGACGACGTGGGGGTGAACCGGGCGTAGCTCGGAGGAGTCCTCGACCAGGAGCAGCCTTTCGCCGGGATCGGCCAGGGACAGCAAGGCGGACAGAAGCGTGGTCTTCCCGGTTCCAGTTCCGCCGGTCACGAGGAAGGCGAGCCGCGCGGCGAGGATCGCGCGGAGCGCCACGGCGCCGTGGCCGGGAACGAGTTCCTCCAGCGTGAACGATCTGCGGGGCGGCAGCCTGAGGGAGAGACACGTGCCCTCGGGTGCCACAGGTGGGAGTACCGCGTGCAGCCGTACGCCGCCGGAGAGGCGGGCGTCGACGTACGGGCACGCGTCGTCGAGGCGTCTTCCCGCCGCCGCGGCGAGCCTCTGGGCGAGGCGCCGGACGTCGTCCTCGGTGGAGAACACCACCGAGGTGCGGCGAAGCCCCTGGCCATCGTCGACCCACACCTCGCGGGCGCCGTTGACCAGGACATCGGTGATGTCCGGCTCGGCGAGCAGGGGCTCCAACGGGCCTGCTCCGATCAGGTCGGCACGCAGGGCGCGCGCGACCGCGAGGATCTCCGCGTCGCCGAGCACCGCCCGCTCGGCACGCAACGCGGCGGCCACCTGGGCGGCGGACGGCTCCGTCGCCGTCCTCGCCAGCCGCACCCTGACGGCCTCGACGAGCTCTGGTGACACGCTCAGCCGGCTCATTGGCGATCCAGCCGGTACAGCCGATCCGTCAGGATGCCCGTGAGCGCACACCCAGCGACTCGCCGCACACAGGCGCCGGCACCGCCGTCGTCCCGTCCCGCCGCCGCGGCCCCGGTCAATGGCGGCACACCGACAACCGTGAATGTCCTCCGAGGTTCCAGTTCGCTGCCGCGGCCATCTCGTCGCGACGCCGCGGGGGCCGTCACGGGTGGCACGTCGACGGCCGTGCGGCTCATCGGGGTTCCAGTTCGTTGAGGAAGTCGGCGCAGAAGCGGCCGAGAGGAGTGCGGGGGCCGATCCCGGGCGCGTCTCCCCGGTTGAGGGCCTCGGTGAGACCGCGCTGGTCCGGGAGGACGCCGGCGCATGGGATGCCGAGGGACGTGGAGATGACGTCGGAGCGCATCGCCCCCGCGCGGACCACCGCCGCCAGGGACGAGGTGTGGCGGCGGAGCTCGATCAGCACCTGGGACGCCGCCAGGACGCCTCGGACGTCCGCGTGGACGAGGAGGAGCGTCGAGGCGGCGCGTGAGAGGGCTTCGGCGGCCGCCGGGCCGATGTGGCGGGGAAGGTCGACGACGATCAGATCGCAGCCGCGGTGCGCCGCCCCGAGGACGGCGCGCATCGCTTCGGGAGGGATGGGCGGGGACTCGCCGCGGTGCCAGGAGAGCACGGTCAGCTCTCCGAAGGTCGGCAGAGCCTCTTGGAGGGCCGCGAAGCTGACCCGGCCCTCGCGCTCGACGATGTCCGGCCAGCGGGCGCCGGTGGCCTGTTCCTGACCGAGGACGACGTCGATGCCGCCGCCGAGCGGGTCGGCGTCCACCAGCAGGCTGCGCAGACCGCGCCGGGAACCCCATAGCGCCAGGGAGGCGGCCAGGACGCTGGCGCCCGCGCCCCCTCTGCCTCCGACGACGCAGATGGTCTCCCCGGCTCTGACCAGGGGCTCGGACGCCACGGCGAACTCGTCGACCAGCCGCCGTTCCGCAGCGGGCAGTTCGAGCACGGCCTGCGCTCCGACGGCCACGCATCGGCGCCACACCTCCGGGTCTTCCGGGGCGTGCGTCACGAGGAGGACCCCGGTGCGCGGAGGAGGGCCCGTGGCGGCCAGGGCGTCGGCGGCGTCCACGCCCACGACGACCAGCGGGGCGCGCCTCCAGTACGGGCGTGCGTGGGGAGCCGCGTGCGCGACGTCGATCTCCACGCCGGCGGCCGCCGCCACGCGGAGAAGATCGTCGAGCAGCTCCTGGTCTTCCGTGATCACCAAAGGCCGGTGCATGGGTCGTCTCCCTCGTTCGCTGGGAGCCCACCTTGCGAAAACCCGCACCGGCCCCGACGTCCCGAACGAGATTCTGTGGATAACTTCGCCACCACCGGGCGCACACCGGGCCGTTATCCACAGCGAAGACCGACTCCGTACGCGGCGACGCCGTCGCACAAGCGCGGACCGACCCCCGGTCCTCAAAGACCCCGCGCCGACAGGCCAAGGTCGCAGATTGCGGCGCGGAGGCCAGGCGGGTGGGCTCGCACCGTGACCGGACGGGCCGTGCCCGGCGCGGAGCCGGATGGGGACACCCGATGCGCGGGTGGTTCGGGGAGAAATTAGGGCGACCCCCGCCGGGGGGGGAGAGCGGGGGTCGCCAACCGGTCCGGCTCCGGGGGGGTAGAGCCGGTCCCGTTTTCGAAGAAAGCTTTCGTCTGCGACCGTGACGCGGCAGGGGAGTACCAAAACTTGGCCAAGCACCTTCGCCACAGTCATGCGGACACCAACGTATGGTGCCCGATGAACTTGAGTTCCGTCGAGGAGCAATCTCTAATTTCCAGTAGTTTTTTTCTGCCGTAGCGGATCGGCTACTGGAAGTACGCGAAAATCGGCCCTCAGGGGCCCATCACCGTCGGTGATCACCAGGGGCTTCACAGCCGACTGTCAGGAACCTCCGCGAACCCGCGCGCACCAGGAGGGGCGGCCACCTGCGGGCCCGTGCCACAGAGAGTCCCGGCCGTCCACGAGTCAGTAAAGGTCTCGTCGCGGGGGGTTCCCATCAGGTCGAATCCGACGTAGAAAGGTGACACGGACCTAGTGTCCGAGTACGGCCACCGGGCACCCACGCGCGACCAGCCGCGGGAGGCGTGTCGAGACGGGCTTGACCCGATCCGACAATTTGAGGTGCACGCTTGGTAACCCGGTGTGGCGTACTGGCGACGGCGTCCCCGACCCGGGACGCCGTTCGCTTGCGTGCAGGGTCAGCGGGTAAGGCGCCGAGGCCCCTGAAGTTTTCCTCCACGGCCTGCCTTTCGATGCAGATCTTCTCGTCACAGGCCAGCCGCTCCGGCGTTCTTGCACTGCGCGACACAGCGGGCGCCGACCCGCCATCACGTCGTCGCGGACGTGTCCGTGGGAGCCGAAAACCCCGTTTCCGGGCCGATCAGGTCACCAGGCCGTTACCTGTGCCCCGGACATGAGCTCCACACGGTCACGTCCGGGCACCCGACCGGCGCAACATGCCTGGAAAGATCGTTCCATCGAACGGCGCGGACCGGGTTGGGGACGGGCGGATTTCACCGTGACCAACGGTCCCCCCAGAGCCTCCTGGTCAACCCCGCTCCAGCGCCTCGCAGACGGCGGTGGTCTCGCGGGCCCCCAGCCGGACGGCCTCCGCGCAGTGCCGCACCCAGCCCCCCACGCCCTCGGCTGTCCCCTTCAGGTAGCCCCTGAGGCTCTCGCCGTACGCCTCGCGCCGCTCGAAGTGGCCGGCTTCCACAGTGACGAGGGACTTCGGGTCCAGGCCGAACTCGACGAGCGTCAGCCGCTCGGCGGCCCTGGCCACCAGGCCGTCGGCGGTCCCGAAGGGCCTGAGCACGACGATCTCGGCGTGGACGATGGCGGCGAGCACCAGCGCGGGCGCCTCGGAGGGGGCGCTGATCAGGGCCGCCAGCGAGGCGATACGCGCGGCCGTGGCCTCCGAGCCGGGAGCCGGGCCGAGGCCGAGTTCCGCGTCCAGGTCGAGAAGGCCGGAGGGAACGCCGGGTCGGACATGGGAGAAGACATCGGACGCAACGGGCGATGGGGCCGAGGAGGAGGAGGACGCCGGCGACGGCGGAGCGGAAGGCGAGACCGAAGGCTCAGCGGAGGACGGCCCCGCCGGCGGGGCGGCGTCCGTGCGCGGCCGTCCGAGGAGCCTCTCGTCCGTCACCAGTCCGGCGGCGGCCAGGACGTGCAGCCGCGCGAGGACCTGACGCGGCGCCGTGCGCCAGATGTCGCCGAGGCGTCCCACTTCGGAGGACACGCGCAGCGCCCCCTGGACGACGGCCGATTCCGCCCGCCCGGAGCGCACCACGTCCAGCGGGATGTCGGCCCCTTCCAGGGCGGCGGACGCGCGGGCGCCGCGCAGGGCGGACTCCGCGGTCACCTCGGGACGGCGGCGGCGCAGGACGCGGTGGCCGTAGAGACGGTCGACCGCGGCACGGGCCTCCCGCACGGCCTCGGGGACACCGGGCAGTTCGGCGATTACAGCCAATGGGTCGCTCACGCCACCTGACCCTACCCGCGGGTAGAACGCGGCTTCGATGAGCCCGCCGATGGCCGCCCGGACACGGCAGACCTCCGACGACCAGAGCCCGCGGACCGTCGGCCAAGGACGCACCGAGCCGCAGCACCACTCCCACCGTCCAGAACCGTTCCCGGCGGCGGGCGGCCGACGAGCGACGGGCAGGGGGGCGGACGCCGGTTGGGCGGCCCAGTGCAGGCGGATGTGGGGTCGTTCCTCGTACCGATGGGTACTCATGGTCGCGCCGCACCGAACCGACCCCGTCCAGGCCCGAAATGCCCCTTAACCAGACCGTACGGAGACCCAAAAGCGGGTGGTCGCCCCAATGTCCCCGCTGAGCGCCTCGTTCCCACCGGTCACCGCACATCTGCCCACCTCGTCCAGCGGTGATCGCCACATCAGCCTCAGGGGCAACACACCGGGGGAAGCGCGTACGGGACCGATGCAAAGCCCCGGCATCGGCCACTCCGGGGCACGGCACCCCGTACCGGCGCGAAGTGTGACCTGGGCCACGGAGCTACCGGCGAGTAGGTCTCAGCGCAGGTCAACACAGGGTCAAGTACGGTCCGGCGTCACCCGTTGCCACCACCGGGCGGTTCACGACAAGTGCGGGGAACGGTCAAGAGTCGCCCCGGCGCGCACACGATCCGCGAATGGGCAAGACCGTTCGGCGCGCGGTTCGTACCGTTCAACGAGAGGACGAGAGAAACGCTCTTGCTACTACCGCATTTATCCTTCGATATCATTCCCACAACGAATCCGCTGCTTTTGTGACTCCGGGTTAAGTCGTTTGTGAACCGCAGCGGAGGGTCGACGGCCCGGCGTCGCCCGTCCGTCCCCCTTGTCCGCACAGCCCCCAGACTGGTGAAGTTGGATCCAGCCGTATCGAGCCAGGCCATCTGAAGGAGTACGTTGTGGCCCCGGAAACCCCTGGTCGCGAGACCCAGGAGACCCTGTCGAACCTGCTGCACGAGACCCGGCGCTTCGCGCCACCCGCCGGCCTCGCTGCATCTGCGAACGTCTCGGCCGACGCCTACGAGGAGGCGTCGGGAGATCGTCTCGGGTTCTGGGAGCGCGCGGCCGACCGCCTGAGCTGGGGTCGCCGCTGGGACACCACCCTGGAGTGGACCCCGCCGTTCGCCAAGTGGTTCCTGGGCGGCACGCTGAACGTCGCCTACAACTGCGTCGACCGCCACGTGGAGGCGGGGCGCGGTGACAAGGTCGCCTACCACTGGGAGGGCGAGCCGGACGGCGACACCCGCACCCTGACGTACTCGGACCTTCTGCGCGAGGTCAGCAAGGCCGCCAACGCCCTCACCGAGCTGGGGGTGGGCAAGGGCGACCGCGTGGCCATCTACATGCCCATGATCCCCGAGCTGCCCATCGCCATGCTGGCCTGCGCCCGCATCGGCGCGATCCACTCGGTGGTCTTCGGCGGGTTCTCCGCGAGCGCGCTGAGCGGCCGCATCCAGGACGCCGACGCCAAGCTCGTCATCACGGCCGACGGCGGCTACCGCCGGGGCGCCCCGAGCGCGCTCAAGCCGACCGTGGACGAGGCCGTCGCCGAGTGCCCGGGCATCGAGCACGTGCTCGTCGTGCGCCGCACCGGCCAGGACGTCCAGGTCACGGACAAGGACGTCTGGTGGCATGAACTGGTCGACCGGCAGAGCGACGCGCACGAGGCCCCGCAGCACGACGCCGAGGACCCGCTGTACATCCTGTACACCAGCGGCACGACCGGTAAGCCCAAGGGCATCCTGCACACCACCGGCGGCTACCTCACGCAGACTTCCTGGACGCACCACGCGGTGTTCGACCTCAAGCCCGAGTCCGACGTCTACTGGTGCACCGCCGACATCGGCTGGGTGACCGGGCACTCGTACATCGTGTACGGCCCCCTCACCAACGGCGCGACCAGCGTGATCTACGAGGGCACACCGGACACGCCGCACAAGGGGCGTTTCTGGGAGGTCGTCCAGAAGTACGGCGTCACCATCCTGTACACCGCGCCGACGGCGATCCGCACGTTCATGAAGTGGGGCGACGACATCCCCGCGAAGTTCGACCTGTCCTCGCTGCGCGTCCTCGGGTCGGTCGGCGAGCCGATCAACCCCGAGGCGTACGTCTGGTACCGCGAGCACATCGGCGGCGAGCGCTGCCCGGTCGTGGACACCTGGTGGCAGACCGAGACCGGCGCGATCATGATCAGCCCGCTGCCGGGCGTCACCGCCGCCAAGCCGGGCGCCGCGATGCGCCCGCTGCCCGGCATCGTCGCGGACGTCGTGGACGACCAGGGCGCGTCGGTCCCGGACGGGGGCGGCGGCTTCCTCGTCGTGCGCGAGCCGTGGCCGTCGATGCTGCGCGGCATCTGGGGCGACGAGAAGCGGTACGTCGACACCTACTGGTCGCGCTTCGACGGCATGTACTTCCCCGGCGACGGGGCGAAGCGGGACGAGGACGGCGACCTGTGGCTGCTTGGCCGCGTGGACGACGTCATGCTCGTGTCCGGCCACAACATCTCGACCACCGAGGTGGAGTCGGCGCTGGTGTCCCACCCGAAGGTCGCCGAGGCGGCCGTCGTGGGCGCGACCGACCCGATCACCGGCCAGGCCATCGTGGCGTTCGTGATCCTTCGCGGCAGCGCGGAGGAGAGCGCGGACATCGCCAAGGAGCTGCGCGACCACGTGGCCAAGGCGCTCGGCCCGATCACCAAGCCCCGGCAGATCCTGGTCGTCCCGGAGCTGCCGAAGACCCGCTCGGGCAAGATCATGCGACGCCTGCTCCGGGACGTCGCCGAGAACCGCAGCATCGGCGACGTCACCACCCTCGCCGACAGCTCGGTGATGAACCTGATCTCCGAGAAGCTCCCCTCGGCCCCGACCGAGGACTGACCTGTTCGGGGCGCCCCGAACCGCCGTACCGGAGGCGCGGCCATAGGCACAGCGCCCCGAACCGCCGAGCCGAAGGCGCGGCCATAGGCACGGTAGGGCGCGGATCCGGCTGCGGGTCCGCGCCCTACGCTTTTCGCACGGGACACACGTGGCGCGGGGCGTGATAGTCGTCCGCCGGGCCGGGAAGCGCGACGATAGGCGACATCACGCAGGATGAATGTGTCCGAAGATCCGATAGGAGAGCGAACATGGCCGCACCACCCGAGGAGGAATCTCTCGGCGCCCTCGTCGCCCAGGCGAGCAACCACATATCCACCCTGGTCCGCGCCGAGATCGAGCTGGCGAAGTCGGAGCTGAAGTTCGACGCGAAGCGCGTCGGCACGGCCGCGGGGCTGTTCGGCGTGGCGGCGTTCATGCTGCACCTGTGCCTGATCCTCGCGTCGTTCGCGATCGCCTACGGGCTTGTGCAGCTCGGCATGATGCAGTGGCTGGCGTTCACGATCGTGACGGCCTTCTACCTGGTCGTGGCGCTTCTGCTGGGTTTCGTCGGATATCGCCGTCTGAAGGGTCTCACCGGCATGAAGCGCACCGCGCGCAGCCTGAAGAACCTGAAGGACGTCGTCGACCTGGAAGCCGGCGAGGCCGCCGCGGTCAACGGGCGCGCGCCGCGGCCGTCCAGCGCCGGGGCGGTGGGCCACCACCACCTCCCGGTGACCGGCGAGGGCGGTCCCGGGCGCCCGAGCCCGCGGCCGTGAGTCCGATGGCCGCCCGTCCCGACGAGTCGCTGGCCCGCATCCCCGGGCCCTGGACGCACCGCTCCGTGCACGCGGGCAACGGCATGTTCCACATCGCCGAGGCGGGCGAGGGGCCGCTGGTGCTGCTGCTGCACGGTTTCCCCCAGTTCTGGTGGACGTGGCGGCGCCAGCTCCGGTCGCTCCCCGAGGCGGGGTACCGCGCGGTCGCGGTGGACCTGCGGGGGTACGGCGCCAGCGACAAGCCGCCCCGCGGGTACGACCTTCCGACGATCGCGGGCAACATCGCGGGCCTGGTCCGCGCGCTGGGCGAGACGTGCGCGGTCGTGATCGGCCACGACTGGGGCGGCCTGGTGGCCTGGACGGTGGCGGCGATGGAGCCCAAGGTGGTGCGCCGCCTGGTCACTGTGTCGGCCCCGCACCCGCTGCGGCTGCGCCAGGCCATGCTGACCGAGCCGTTCGGGCAGCTCAAGGCCAGTGGTCACCTGTTCGGGTTCCAGCTCCCCCTGCTTCCCGAGCGGCGGCTGACCAAGAACGGCGCCGCCCGCGTGGGGCGGCTGCTGGACGCGTGGTCGGGCCCGGAGTGGCCGCAGGAGGACGTCTCACGCACCTACCGGGACGTCTTCCGCATTCCGACCGTCGCCCACTGCGCGCTGGAGTACCACCGCTGGTTCGTGCGCTCGCAGATCCGCCCGGACGGCAGGCGCTACCGCAGGCTGATGCGCGCCGAGCTGGAGATGCCGACGTTGCAGGTGCACGGCTCGCTCGACTCGTGCACGCTGCCCCGTACGGCGCAGGGGTCCAGCAGGTACGTCGCCGCGCCCTACCGCTGGCGGCTGATCGAGGGGGCCGGGCACTTCCCGCACGAGGAGCGGCCCGAGCAGTTCGACGAGGAGCTTCTGAACTGGCTCCGCGACCCCGAGCCGGACCGGTGAGGAGGCCACAGGATGACCTGGGAGGGCTTGTGAACGGGCGACCAGGACGGGACAGGGATCCTCTCGGGCGGCCCCGCAGCGCCCGGCCCAGGGACGCGCTGGGCCGTCCCCTGCCCGTGGGGGCGCCCGGCGTGGAGCGCGTCCCTGACGACTACGCGCCGAGCGCGGGCCAGGCGCTGGCCGACGCCGCCGGCTACCTCGACCGGGAACGCCCGTTCCACGCGCACGAGGTGCTGGAGGCGCGGTGGAAGACCGGCCCCGCCGCCGAGCGTCCCCTTTGGCAGGGTCTCGCCCAGATCTGCGTGGGCCTGACGCACCTGCAGCGGGGCAACCCCCGGGGAGCGTCCACACTGCTCGCCCGGGGCGCCGCCAGGACCGCCGAGTACGTCGCCGGGCCGCCGCCCGTGGACCTCCCGGAGGTCGTCCGCGTGGCCGGGGACCTGGCCGTGCACCCGCCGGCCGACCCCGCGACCGCGATCGCGCGGGTGGCGGACCTGCTCAGGTCGGGCGCGCGGGCCGGCTAGTCGCAGTCCTGGGTGTCCACCCGGGCGACGGCGGCGCTGCCCTGGTCGGCGTCGGGGCGCACCTCGTCGGCCGTGAGCGCGTACCCGGTGTCGGGCTGGTCGGTGGCCGCCGCGAAGATCACGCCGTACACCTGCCCCGTGGGAGTGAGCAGCGGCCCGCCGGAGTTGCCCTGCTGCACCAGCCCGCGGATGGCGTAGACCTGGCGGGTGACGGTCTTGCGCGAGTAGATGTCCGCCGCCGTGGCGGTCTGCTTGCCGCGCAGCCGCGCCGGCTCGGTGGTGAAGCCCTTGCCCTTCGGGAACCCGGCGATGATCGCGCTGCCCTGGTCCTCTGGCGTGTAGTCGAACTTCAGCGGGGTCACGTCCAGGTCGGGGACGTACAGGATGGCGATGTCCCGATCGGGGTTGTAGAGGACGACCCGGGCGTCGTGCCCGGCGCGGTTGGAGTCGGTGACCCGCAGATCCTGGGTGACCCCGGCCACGACGTGGGCGTTCGTCATGATGTGGTGCGGCGCGTAGACGAAGCCGGTGCCCTCGATGCGCTTGCGGCAGGACGGCGCGGTGCCCTGGACCTTGACGATGCCCCGCCGGGCGCGTACCAGCCCGGCGCCCTTGACCACGCTGGCGTCCGGCGGCGGGACGTCGATGATGCCGCCGTTGCCGATGGCGTTGAAGACCTGCGGGAACTCCGAGGTGTCGACGAACTTCTTGAAGGAGAGCCGCCAGTCCTTGGCCGTCTGGGGCATGGCCGAGTCCACGGTCTGCAGCAGCAGCGAGCCGTTGGTCTGCTGGCGCAGCCATGGGAACGGGGCCACCGAGAGCAGCGAGCCGATCAGCCAGGCGATGACGAGAACCGATAACGCGCTGGTGAACGTGCCGCCGAGCGCGTCCACCGTGCGCGCGGGCTCCCAGGTGATGTGGCTGCGGACGACGGCGCCGATCGTCGAGAAGGCGAACTGGCCGATGACGGCGGCGAGGAACACGATGACGATCGCGAGCAGCGCCTGGTCGGTGGGAGCGCCGACGACCGCGTGGGCGATCGGCGGGGCGATGAGGACCCCGAGGAAGCCTCCGCCGACGAAGCCCATGAAGCTGAACGCCCCGATGATGAACCCCTGCCGGTAGCCGGACACGGCAAAGGCAATCACGAGAACAATCAGGATGAAGTCGAGGAGATCGCCGCTCACGCTTCAACGGTATCCAGCGCGGCCACACGCCGTGCACGCCTTGGCTCGATATCGTTGGCGGCATGGTATCGATCGGGGGATCGAGCGAGGGCCGCACGGACGAGCACCCCGGCACGGGCACCCGCGCCTCCCCGTCCCACGGGAGCGCGGCCGGCGCGCGGCACCGCCCGGTGGTGAACGCCGACACCCTCCACACGCTGACGTCGCGGACCGTCGGCGAGCTGATCGCCATCGCGCTCGCCGACGAGGATCCGGACGGCCCCGTCCGCTGGAAGGCCGTGGCCGTCCTGCACGCCCGGGGCGACCTGGACGCATTCACCGAGGCCAGGCGGCTCTGTGCCAGCGACTCACGGGCCGAGAGGGTGCTCGGGGTGGACATCCTGGGCGAGCTCGGCGCGCCGCAGCGGCCCTTCATCGACAAGACCCTGTCCGTGCTGCGCTATCTCGCGGCGTGTGAGGACGATGTGCGGGTGCTGCACGCGGTCCTGATCGCGTTCGGTCACCTGCGCGACCAGAGGGCGCTGCCGTCGGTGATCGACCTGGCGACGCATCCGGACCCGACCGTGCGGTACGGCGCCGCGTACGCGCTGTCGCACGTCCTCGGCCGGCCGCCGGACCCTGCGGGGCTCGCGGCGCTGCGGCGCCTGGCCAGGGATCCGGACGACGACGTCGCCGACTGGGCGGCGCTCGGCCTGATCCTCCCCTAGAACCCCCTAGAACACCGCGGCCTCCAGCGGCGGCGAGCCGGAGCCTGCCTCTAGCGGGCGGCGAGCCGGAGCGTCTCGGGCGGCAGTTCCTCCACCCTGCGGGCGTCCCAGGGCCGCTCGAAGCCCGTGAGCGCCAGCACGTCGTCCAGGATGCCCGCCGTGAAGCCCCAGACGAGCATGCCGCGTACCCGGAACGCCGGGCCTGCCCAGCCGCCGGGGAGGCGCAGGCGCAGCCGGTTGCCGGGGTCGGCCAGCTCGCGGATCGGCACCCGGGCCACGGCGTCGACCTCGTCGGGCGAGGCCGCGTGCACGGCGCAGGGCGTGTGCCACCAGCCCAGCACGGGCGTCACCCGGTTGTCACTGCGCACGACGTACAGCTCGGGCAGCACGCCGACGACGTGGACGCCGCTCGGGTCGAGGCCGGTCTCCTCCTCGGCCTCGCGCAGCGCCGCCCCCACCGGCCCGCCGTCGCCGGGGTCGACGCCGCCGCCGGGGAAGGCGGGCTGCCCGGCGTGGTTGCGGCCCCGGGCGCTGCGCTGGATCAGCAGGACGTCCGGCCCGTCGGCGGACTCGCCGAACAGGAGCAGGACGGCCGCGGCGCGTCCACCGCTGGCGGGGGGCCGTAAGGGGGCGGGGACGGGGCGGTCGACGGCGGTCGCCGCGAGGTCGGTCAGCCAGCCGGGGACGGGAGAACTCATGCCTTTACCTCCTGCGGGGAGCAACATCGGCGCCATCCGGCTGCTTCCCCGCGGGAGAAGCGACCGCGTACCGGAGCCCGTTCTAGGAGAACGGCCCGGGACGGACCAGTTTGGCGGCCTGCGCCGGATCCGTGGGGCCTTCCCCGTACGACGGGCAGAGGCTCGCGAGGGGGCACGCGCCGCAGGCGGGCCTGCGGGCGTGGCAGATGCGGCGGCCGTGCCAGATCAGGTAGTGGGACATCATGGTCCACTGGCTCTTGGGGATCAGCTCCCCCACGGCGTGCTCGATCTTGACCGGGTCGGTCTCGGTGGTCCAGCCGAATCGGCGGGTGAGCCGCTGGAAATGGGTGTCCACGGTGATGCCGGGCACGTCGAAGGCATTGCCGAGGACGACGTTGGCGGTCTTCCTGCCGACGCCGGGCAGCGTGACCAGGTCCTTGAGCTTGCCGGGCACCTCGCCGCCGTAGCGCTCGCAGACGACCTGCGCCATGCCGATGATGCTGTTGGCCTTGGCCCGGAAGAACCCGGTGGAGCGGATGATCTCTTCCAGCTCCGCGCGGTCGGCTCCTGCATAGTCAGCGGCTGATCGATATTTGGCAAAAAGTACTGGAGTAACCAGATTGACCCTTTTGTCCGTACACTGCGCGGAGAGGATCGTCGCGACCAGCAGCTCTAGCGGGTTGCCGAAGTCGAGCTCGCAGTGGGCGTCTGGGTACGTTTCCGCCAGGATTCGGAGCATTCGCCGAGCTCGGCGCACCAAGGCGAGCCGGGACTCCCCAGCGGAGGTCACGTTGCGGGGCACCCCGACAGCCTACGCGGACGGGCTCCCTGAGAGTTCCCTGATGCGGTACGTCACAATGTCTAGCAGCGCTGCGATCCCCAAGCGTGGCGCGCAGTCGTGTGGGCGCGACACCGGAACGAGGAGGGCACCGTGAATACCGACGACGTGCTGCATAAGGCCCCTTTGTTCTCCGCGCTCGACCGCGAGGGGGCGGCCGCGCTGCGTACGGGCATCTCGGAGGTCGAGCTCCACAAGGGCCAGACGCTGTTCAGTGAGGGGGAGACCGGCGACAGGCTGTACGTGGTCCTGGACGGCAAGATCAAGCTCATCCGCACCGCCCCTGACGGGCGCGAGAACCTGCTGAGCGTGCTCGGGCCGGGCGAGATGTTCGGCGAGCTCTCCCTGTTCGACCCTCGCCCCCGCACGGCCAGTGCCATCGCCCTGACCGACGTCCGGCTGGCCGGATTAGGACACGACGACCTGCGCCCCTGGCTCACCGGACGCCCTGAGGTCGCCCTCCACCTGCTGCGGGCGCTCGCGCAGCGGCTGCGGCGCACCAACGACGTCATGGCCGACCTGGTCTTCACCGACGTGCCGGGCCGTGTGGGCAAGGCGCTGCTCGACCTGGCCGAGCGCTTCGGCCAGCGCACCGAGGAGGGGCTGCGGGTCCATCACGACCTCACCCAGGAGGAGCTGGCGCAGTACGTCGGCGCCTCACGTGAGACCGTCAACAAGGCGCTCGCCGACTTCGCCCAGCGTGGCTGGCTGCGCATCGAGGCCAAGGCCGTGGTCATCATGGACGCCGACCGCCTCTACGCCCGCTCCCGGTAGCGAAACGCCCCGCGGGCGATCTAGGCCCGCGTCCATCCAGGGCCGCGTCCATCAAGGCCAGGTCGATCGCGACCTGCGTCGATCACAGACTGTGACGATCACACTCCGTCGAGGTACGCCAGCTGCGCGCGCACCGACATCTCGGCCGCCGGACGCAGCCCGTCCTCCAGCCCGGCGTACACGACGTCGACGATCTCGGCCGGCGTCCGCGCGCCCTCCCGCCGCGCCCGCCTGATCTGCTCCAGACGCCCGCGCCGGTGCGCGATGTACGCGTCCAGGGCCTCGATCGGCTCGGGCAGCACCGGCCCGTGCCCGGGCAGCAGGGCCCGGGCGGACATGATCTCGGCGCCGGCCCGCAGGCGGTCCAGGCTGCGCAGGTAGTCGGCCAGGTCGCCGTCGGGGGCGATCACCGTCGTCCCTCGGCCGAGGATCGTGTCCCCGGTCAGCATCGCCTCGTCGCTCGGCAGATAGAAGCACAGCGAGTCGAACGAGTGGCCGGGCGTGCCGACGATCCGCAACTCCAGGCCGCCGCCGGTCACCACGTCGCCGTCCCGCAGCCCCTCGCCGCCGAGCACATGCGCGGGGTCGAGGGCCCGCACCGGCGCGCCCACGAGCTCGGCGAACCGCTTGGCGCCGCCGCTGTGGTCGGAATGCCCGTGGGTGAGAAGGATCGCCTCGACGCGACGGCCCTCCAGGTGCCCGGCCACGCGGCGCAGATGCCCCTCGTCGTCGGGCCCCGGGTCCACGACCAGGACGGACGGCGCGTCCGGCTCGCCGATCACCCAGGTGTTCGTGCCGTCCAGGGTCATGGGCGAGGCGTTGGGCGCGAGCACGTTGGTCGCGCGCGCCGTCCCGGAGCCGTCCGGGCCGTCGAGGGGGATTCGCAGACCGCTCATGACACCCCATCATGGCCGTCGGGGATGACCAGCCACATCTCGCCCTCCACTTCGGCGACACGGGGCTGGACGGTGACGATCTCGCGGTCGCAGGCGAGGACGGAGTGGACGTCCGCGAACGCCGAAATCTCGGTGAGTGTGCGGATCGTGGGGGGCACGAGCCAGATCTCCCCGTCCTGCGCCCGGCGCAGCGCCTGATCGGGACGCAGCCACGCCACCTCGTCCGCCTCGCCGCCCACGTCGCGCGTGCGCTGGCCGGGCGGCATCGCGGCCACGAAGAACCGCGTGTCGAACCGCTTGCGCTCGACGTCCGGCGTGATCCAGTGCGCCCAGGGACGCAGCAGGTCGGCCCGGAGCACCAGGCCGCGCTTGTTCAGGAACTCGGCCAGCGACAGCCGCCGCGCGATGAGGGCCTCGCGGTCGGCCTCCCAGTCGTCCCCGGTGGTGTCGGCGACGACGGTGTCCGCGCTCGGCCCGGCGAGCAGCACCCCCGACTCCTCGAACGTCTCGCGCACGGCCGCGCAGACCAGGCCGCGCGCAGTGGCGACGTCCGCCCCGAACACGCGGCCCCAGGTCTCGGGGGCCGGGCCCGCCCAGGCCAGGCTCTGGTCGTCGTCGCGCGGGTCGACCGAGCCGCCCGGGAAGACGTACGCGCCGGCGACGAAGTCCATGCTCGTGGCGCGCCTGAGCATGTAGACCTCCACGCCGGCGCGCGCGGAGCGCAGGAGCACGACGGTCGCGGCGTCCCGGGCGGGCACGGGGGCGATCTCGCCGGCCAGGACCGCCCGCGCGTGAACGCCGATCTCGCCGGGCAGCGGGATGCCTTTCATGCCACCTCCACATGATCCAACCGGCCGGGGCTCGGCCGGACCATGGTGACACGGATCATCCGACCTCGGCGATGAGCTCCACCTCGACGGGGGCGTCCAGCGGCAGGACCGCGACGCCGACGGCGCTGCGCGCGTGGCGCCCCGCCTCGCCCAGGACCTCGCCGAGCAGCTCGCTCGCGCCGTTGACCACCCCGGGCTGGCCGGTGAAATCTGGCGCGCTCGCCACGAACCCGACCACCTTGACGACCCGCACGATGTTCGACAACCCACCGGCCACCGACGCGACCGCCGCCAGGGCGTTCAGCGCGCAGATGCGGGCCTGCTCCCTGGCCAGCTCGGGATCGACCTCGGCGCCCACCTTGCCGGTGACGCCCAGCTTGCCGTCGACCATCGGAAGCTGGCCGGACGTGTACACGTAGTTACCGGTGCGCACGGCGGGCACGTACGCGGCCAGCGGCGCGACGACCTCCGGCAGCGTCAGCCCGAGCCCGGCGAGGCGCTCCTCGGGCGTGCTCACTCCTTCTCCCGCTTCATGTAGGCGACGAGCTGCTCGGGGTTCGGGCCGGGAATGACGGTGACGAGCTCCCAGCCGTCCTGTCCCCAGTTGTCGAGGATCTGCTTGGTGGCATGGGTCAGCAAAGGGACCGTGGAATATTCGAAGCGCTTCATGGTGGCACTGTAGACGGACCCGGAGGGGCGGGGTGGCGGGCCCGTCCGTCCCACGGGTCACCTGCGTATCCGGGCCCGGCGTTTGCGGGACGTTTTGCGAAGTAAGGGACGATCGGGCGGCAGCCCGCCGGCGTCGGCGTTTCCGACCGGCGGAAGGCGTCGCGGGGATGTCCACGAGGCGGGGAAGGGCGAATCGCCAAGTGACCGTTGGGTAGCCTTCGGAAGGTGAGCGCTCGCGACATCGACTGGGACGGCGTACGGCTTCATGTCCTGACCGGCAAGGGCGGCACCGGCAAGACCACGGTGGCCGCCGCCCTGGCCCTCGCCCTGGCGGCGGGCGGCCGCAAGGTGCTGCTCGTCGAGGTCGAGGGGCGGCAGGGCATCGCCCAGGTCTTCGGCATCCCGCCCCTGCCGTACGAGGAGCGCAGGATCGCCGTGGCGCCCGGCGGCGGCGACGTCTACGCGCTCGCGATCGACCCCGAAGAGGCGATGCTCGAATACGTCGAGATGTTCTACGGCATGCGGCGCGCGGGCAAGGCGCTCAACAAGATCGGCCTGGTCGACTTCGCGACCACCATCGCCCCCGGCCTGCGCGACGTGCTCGTCACCGGCAAGACCAGCGAAGCCGTACGCCGTCGCGACAAGTCCGGCAAGCGGGTGTACGACGCGGTCGTCATGGACGCGCCGCCCACGGGCAGGATCACCCGGTTCCTCAATGTGACCTCGGAAGTGGCCGGCCTCGCCCGCATCGGCCCGATCAAGAACCACGCCGACCTGGTGCGCGGCGTGGTGGCCTCGCCCGAGACGGCCGTCCACTTCGTCACGCTGCTGGAGGAGATGCCCGTCCAGGAGACGCTGGACGGCATCCAGAGCCTGCACGCCGCCAAGCTGCCCGTCGGCGGCGTCTTCATCAACATGGTCCGCCCCGAGCTGCTGCCCAAGACGGCGCTCGACGCCGCCATGAAGAACGACTTCGACCCCGGGGAGCTCGCGCTCGGGCTCAAGGCGGCGGGCCTCGCCGACGGGCCCGCGGACGCCTCGGCGTTCGCCGAGGCCCTCGCCGCCGAGATCACCGAGCACGCCCGGCGCACGTCGCTGGAGCGGCGCGAGCGGCGGTCGCTGGCCAAGGCCAAGACCCCACGCTACGAGCTGCCGCTGCTGCCCGACGGCGCCGACCCGGCCGGCCTCCACGAGCTGGCCCAGGCCATCCGCGCGCAGGGGGCGGCGTGAGCCCGCGTCCGCCCGTCAAGCCCCGCGCGTGCCCGTCGTGTGATCTGCGCAGCCCCCACCGGAGGACGTCCCCGACATGACCTCGACCGCACCCGCACCCACCGCCGCCGGGGACGCCGGCCGCCGGGTCTCGCCCGTGCTCGACATGGACGCGATCCTCGACGACGCCGGCACCCGCATCGTGGTGTGCTGCGGCTCGGGCGGCGTCGGGAAGACGACCACGGCCGCCGCGCTCGGGCTGCGGGCGGCCGAGCGCGGACGCCGCGTGGTCGTGCTGACCGTCGACCCGGCCCGCCGCCTCGCGCAGTCCATGGGCCTGACCGAGCTCGACAACACCCCGCGCCTGGTCTCCGGCGTGAAGGGGCCGGGCGAGCTGCACGCCATGATGCTCGACATGAAGCGGACGTTCGACGAGATCATCGAGGCGCACGCCGACCCGGAGCGCGCCCGGCAGATCCTGACGAACCCCTTCTACCAGTCGCTTTCGTCCAGCTTCGCCGGGACGCAGGAGTACATGGCCATGGAGAAGCTCGGCCAGCTCCGCCACTCGGATGAATGGGACCTGATCATCGTCGACACGCCTCCGTCGCGGTCGGCGCTGGACTTCCTGGACGCCCCCGAACGGCTCGGCCGCTTCCTGGACGGGCGGCTCATCCGCATCCTGATGGCCCCGGCGAAGGCGGGGGGACGTAGCGCGTTCAAACTGCTCAACGCGGGCTTCGGCCTGGTGGCCGGGGTGCTGACGAAGATCCTCGGCGCCCAGTTCCTCAAGGACATCCAGACGTTCGTCGCCGGGCTGGACGCGGTGTTCGGCGGCTTCCGCCAGCGGGCCGAGCAGACGTACCGGCTGCTTCAGGCGCCCGGCACGGCGTTCGTGGTCGTCGCCGCCCCGGAGCGGGACGCGATGCGCGAGGCGTCGTACTTCGTGGAACGGCTCGCCGAGGAGCGCATGCCCCTGGCGGGCCTGGTGATCAACCGCGTGCACCGGTCTCCGGCGCCGGCCCTCTCGGCCGCGCGCAGTGCGGCCGCCGCCGAAGATCTCGAAGCACGTGGAGAGCACGAGCTGACCGCCGCCGTACTGCGGCTGCACGCCGGACGGATGCAACTCGCCGCGCGCGAGCACCGGGAACGAGAACTCTTCACATCGGCCCACCCCACCGTGCCGATCTCCGAGGTTCCCGCGATGCCGGAGGACGTTCACGACCTCGCCGGTCTGCGGGAGATCGGCGAGTTGCTGTCCTCCTGAGCGCGGGAGCCTCAGGACGGCCCCGACGACCGCGTGGTCGTCGGGCCGGAAGTCGGTGAAGGGACTCGGACCCGGTGGCGCCATCGAGGGGCCGGTGTTCGGCCCCTCCGTCATGTCGTGGAGCGCGGGGCGACGCTGCCCGGCGCTCCTGAACTCAGCCGGCGATCAGCTCGTTGGTCCGCTCGTACTCCTCCTTGGCGACCTCGAGAAGGTCGCGCCAGGAGGTCACGTCCGGTCGCCGCCTGAGCAGCGCGCGGCGCTCTCGCTCGGTCATTCCGCCCCAGACACCGAACTCGATCCGGTTGTCCAGCGCGTCCGCGAGGCACTCCGTACGGACCGGGCATCCTCGGCAGATGAGCTTCGCCCTGTTCTGCGCGGCACCCTGCACGAACAACGCGTCAGGATCCGCACCTCGACAGGCGGCACGGGAGGTCCAATCCGTGATCCACATTTCGACCCCACTCCCCTATAGGTGGTCAGTCGTCACTTGGCGGCCGACGGGCGCGGGCGTCGAGCCTCCTTATTCAGTTGCCGCAGAGGAGAACGTACGCAACCAGACGTTCGGACCGACAGACCCCGGGCGGGTCAATTTCCCACATGGTCATGTCAGGCCATGTGGCCGGGAATGACTAGTCATCCCCCGCGCGGGTAGCGCGCGAGTCAATGCGAAATGGACTTTGGGTACTGATTGAGTCATCGCTTCGGCATACCCTTGGACTTGTGCAAGCGAGAGGCAAAGCCCAGGGGTCGGTGTTCGTCAACCTGCTGCGGCTCATCGGAGCCGCCGTGGCCGCGGGGGTGCTGGCGGCCGCCATCGCGCTGCCCGCCGTGGGCGGAGCGGGCATGGGGGTGAAGAGCACCACAGACGTGCTCAACCTCAAGCCCGAAGACCTGAAAGAGCCTCCGCTACCGGAGAAGACGGAGATCCGCGACTCCAAGGGCAAACAGATCGCGCAGTTCTACTTTCAGAACCGCGAATCGGTGCCCCTGGACAAGGTGGCGCCGATCATGCGCACCGCGATCATCTCGATCGAGGACTATCGCTTCTACGAGCACGGCGCGCTCGACCTCGAGGGCTCCGCGCGCGCTCTGATGACCAACTTCAAGTCCGGCGGCGTCGCGCAGGGCGGTTCGTCCATCACCCAGCAGTACGTCAAGCAGGTGATCTTCAACAAGGCCGAGTCGGACGAGGAGAAGGCCGCCGCCATCGCCCCGACCGTGTCGCGGAAGCTGAACGAACTGCGGTACGCGATGGCCATCGAGGAGAAGTACACCAAGGACGAGATCCTCGAGCGGTACCTCAACATCGCCTACTTCGGCGCCAGCGCGTACGGCATCCAGGCCGCGTCCAAGCGGTTCTTCGACAAGCCCGCCTCCGAGCTGAACCTCGAAGAGGCGGCCACCCTCGCCGGCGCCGTGCAGAACCCCAACGCGACCGACCCCAACCTCGGCAAGCAGCACCGCGCCTCCCTGCTCTCCCGGCGCAACGTCGTGCTGGACCGCATGGCCGAGCTCGGGAAGATCACCAACGAGCAGGCCGCCGAGGCCAAGACCAAGAAGCTGACCTACAAGGACATCGCCATCCCCGGCGGCTGCGAGGCCAGCGCCTACCCGTACTTCTGCCTGTACGTCCAGCACGAGATCCTCAACGACCGCCAGTTCGGCAAGACCGAGAAGGCGCGCAGGGAGTTCCTCAACCGCGGCGGCCTGATCATCAAGACCACGCTCGACACCAAGATGCAGAAGGCCGCGGACAAGGCGATCAAGAAGTTCGTCAACGCCTCCGACAAGCCGGTCGCCGCCGAGGCGCTGATCGAGCCCGGCACCGGCGCCATCAAGGCCATGGCCGCGAGCCGCAACTTCGGCACCAGCAAGAAGAAGAACGAGTCCAACTACAACCTGGTGGCCGACGTCGCGCACGGCGGCGGCTCGGGCTTCCAGGCCGGGTCGACGTTCAAGGCCTTCACGCTGGCCACGGCGCTGAAGGAGGGGATGCGGTACGAGGACGGCATCAACTCCGGCAGCAGCTTCCAGGCGAACGGCTACAGCGACTTCAAGAACTGCAAGGGCGAGAACGTCGGCGACCCCAGCCACGTCGCGCACAACTCCGAGGGCGGCGGCGGGTTCAAGACCCTGCAGACCGGCACCTGGGGCTCGGTCAACACCTTCTTCCTCAGGCTGGAGCAGAAGGTCGGCCTGTGCGACGTCGTCAGGACCGCCAAGGACCTCGGCATCAAGCGCGCCGACGGCGGCAAGCTGCGCGAGGTCGAGACCTTCACCCTGGGCGTGAACGAGATGGACCCGGTGACGGTGGCCTCCGCGTACGCCACGTTCGCCGCCCGGGGCAACTACTGCAAGCCGATGGCGATCACCTCGATCACCGACCGCGACGGCAAGACGACCCCGTTCAAGCCCACCTGCAAGCAGACGCTCGACGAGAAGGTCGCGGACGCGGTCAGCGGCATCCTGTCCGGGGTGTTCACCAAGGGCACGATGACCAGCGTCGGAGGGATCGGCCGGGACGCGGCGGGCAAGACCGGCACGACGGACGGCTCCATGACCGCCTGGTTCGCCGGATACACCCCGGACCTCGCCGGCGCCGTCAGCCTTGGCGACCCCCGCGGGTCCTACACCCACCCGCTGCGCAACATCCGCATCGGCGGCCGCACCTACGGCGAGGTCTTCGGTGCGACGATCTCCGGGCGCATCTGGAAGGAAACGTTCGTCAACGCCCTGAAGGGCATCGAGGCGTCGTCCTTCACACCGCCGGACATGAGCGAGTTCGGCGGGTGCAGCGGAGGCTGCGCGCCCAAGCCGCCGAAGAAGGACCCGATCCGCGACGGCGGCAACAACGGCGACCCGTTCGAGGTGCCGAACGGCCGCGGCGACGGTGGCGGCGGTGGTGGTGGCGGCGGCGGTAACCCCAACCCTCCCGGCAACCCCGACGACGCCACCGGCCTGTTCCAGGTACCGGCCGCCACCACCAACACCAGGAACTGAGCCACCCGTGGCCGCCGCTTCAGACGGCGGCCACGTAGTCCTCGGCGCCGGTGCACCAGCCGAGGTCCTTCTGCGCCTCCACGGCGGCCAGGCGGTCGCTCAGGGCGGCGCGCGTCGGCGTCTGAGCCGAGCAGCAGCCACCTGGGCAGCCCGGGCGCGTCGATCATCGCCCTGGAGATCTTCGCCGAGTCGCCGGGGATGTCGGTGGCCGCTCGCGTGTGCGAGGGCGTGCCGAAGCCGTCCGGTGGGGCGCCGGGCGAGTGCCTCGGACTCAGCCCGCGAGGCGGGAGCGTACGGCCTGGGCGACCCTGCCGCCCTCGGCGCGCCCGGCGACCTTGGGGTTGAGAACCTTCATCACCTGGCCCATCGCCTTCGGACCCTCGGCGCCGCTCTCGGCGATGGCCTCCTGGACCAGCCGGTCGAGCTCCTCGTCGCTGAGCTGCGCCGGGAGGTACTCCTCGAGTACGGCCTGCTCGTCCTGCTCCGCCTGGGCCTGCTCGGCGCGGCCCGCGCCGGCGAACGCCTCGGACGCCTCACGCCGCTTCTTGGCCTCCTTGGTCAGCACCTTGACGACCTCGTCGTCCGAAAGCTCGCGCGCCTCCTTGCCCGCGACCTCCTCGGTGCTGACGGCCGCCAGGGCCATGCGCAGCGTCCGCGTGCGCACCTCGTCCCGCGCCTTCATCGACGTCGTGAGGTCGGCCTTCAGCTTGTCCTTCAAAGCACTCATGGTCACCATCTTGCCGTGTCCCCATGCCACTCTCGCCCGCATTTCCCCGCACCACGCCGCCGTCCGCCACCTCAGGGCTCGTCGTGCGGGCGGGAGGCATACCCACCCCGGCTCGGGCATGATGAAGGGGTGAGGAAAGCTGCCGCGATACCCCTGTCCCTGCTCGGTCTCGGCGCCGCCGGGCTCGGCTACGCGTCGATCATCGAGCGCAACTGGTTCCGGCTGCGCCGCTTCGACGTACCGGTGCTGGAGCCGGGGCAACGGCCGGTCCGGGTCCTGCAGATCTCCGACCTGCATCTCACCCCTGGGCGCACGCGTCTGATCAACTGGGTCCGCTCCCTGGACGCGCTCGAACCCGACCTGGTGGTGAACACCGGCGACACCCTCGCCCACCCCGACGCGATCCCCGCCTACATGCGCGCGGTCGAGCCGCTCCTGTCCCGTCCGGGCCTGTTCGTCTACGGGTCCAACGACCTGTACTCGCCGCACTTCAAGAACCCCGCCCGCTACCTGTGGCGCTCGTCCAAGACCGACAGGCGCCGCCACATCCCCGACCTGCCCTGGACGGAGCTGGGCGCCGCCATGACCGCCGCAGGCTGGCTGGACATGAACAACACCACCGCCCGGGTCAAGGCGGGCGACCTCGACGTCTTCGTGGGCGGCATCCACGACTCGCACATCAACCGCGACCGCTACGACGAGATCGCCGGCCCTGCCCCCGCCGACGCCGACCTTCGCCTGGGCGTCATGCACTCCCCCGAGCCGAGCAACATGTCGCGCTTCGCCGCCGACGGCTACCAGCTCCTGCTCGCCGGGCACACCCACGGCGGCCAGCTCTGCATCCCGTTCTACGGGGCCCTGGTGACCAACTGCGGCATCGACCGCGCCCGCGTGAAAGGCCTGAGCCGGCACGAGTCCGCCTGGCTCCACGTCTCGGCGGGCCTCGGCACCTCGCCCTTCGCCCCCGCCCGCTTCTCCTGCCCCCCCGAGGCCACCCTCCTCACCCTCGTCCCTCGCCGCCCCGGCCGCCCCTAACCCCGGAAGCCCGCCGTCCGCTGCTTCCCTGACCCCGTCCGCCCCTGGCCCCCGACCCCTCCGCCGCACCGGAACCCCACCCCGATCCACGCTCCAGGGTGACGCGAGTACCCCCAAAGTCCGCTAGACTCATGCGAGCACGAGCAAAGCAAAGCCCGTGCACCGGGGTGTAGCGCAGCTTGGCAGCGCGCTTCGTTCGGGACGAAGAGGCCGTGGGTTCAAATCCCGCCACCCCGACCCAGCAGTACCAGCTAGAAGGCCACTTCCGATCTTCGGAAGTGGCCTTTAGATCTTCTGAGTGACTACGCCTGCCGCTGCACGGTTGCCCTGGCACACTCACTCATCCCGCTACGGTGGTTGGACATCCGTGCCCTGGCGCAGACGCTGATCGGCGCGCCGCGCACGAGTAATTGTCAAGACCTGTGGATTGGCGCCCCAGCGGGGAGACTGGGGTTGAGTCTCCCGTAGGGGGAGGCGCGAGAGTGCGGGCATGGACGGCGACACGCTCTTCACGATCGGTGACCTGGCCCGGCGGACCGGGCTGACGGTCAAGACCATCCGGTTCTACTCCGACACCGGGATCGTGCCGCCGACAGACCACAGCCCGGCTGGCTACCGGCTGTACGACATCGGCGCGCTCACACGTCTGGATCTGGTGCGCACCCTGCGTGACCTGGGCCTCGACCTTGCCGTCATCCGGCAGGTGCTGGACCGGGAGGTCTCGGTGCCCGAGGTCGCGGCCGCGCACGCCGATGCTCTGGAGGTGCAGATCCGCACTCTGCGACTGCGGCGCGCTGTGCTGCGCGCGGTGGCCAAACGCGGCTCCAGCCCCGAGGAGATGGACCTCATGCACAAGCTCGCCAAGCTTTCCGACGACGAACGCCGACGCCTGATCACCGACTTCATCGACGACACGTTCGGTGGGCTCGACGCCAACGCCGACTTCGTCGACATGATGCGCTCGGCCATGCCCGAACTGCCGGACGACCCCGAACCCGAGCAGGTCGACGCCTGGGTGGAACTCGCCGAGCTCACCCAGGATCCCGACTTCCGCGCCGCCGTGCGCCGCATGGCGGAGTACCAGGCGGCCGAGCGCGCCCGAGGCGACCGCACCGGCTTGCACCACGATCTCACCGAGACCGTTCGGGACAGCGTCGGCCGCGCGCTCGATGCCGGCATCGGTGCGGCCTCGGCCGAGGCCGCACCGATCATCGACGCCCTCACCGCCCGCTATGCGCAGACCTTCAGCCGCGCCGACGACGCCGACTTGCTCCAATGGCTGCTGACCCGCCTGGAGATCGCCGGCGACCCCCGCGCGGAACGCTACTGGCACCTGCTGGCCGTGATCAACGGATGGCCCGTCCCGCCCAGCCTGGCGCCGGTGTTCACGTGGTTCACGCAAGCCTTGCGCGCCCGCACTGGGCAGCAGTCCCGCGTGGAGTAGTCCCGCGCCCTGGCGGCCAGCCCGGTCCTCGCGGCTTCGATCAGGCCGCGAGGGTCTCGGGGCGTTCGACTGGCGCTGGCGATCTAGCCCGCTTGGGGTCGTGCACTGAAGCTGTAGACCGGAAGCAGGCCGGCCAGTGATCCAAGACGGGGCCGTCGCTATGGATCGCATCCACGTGTGTCTTTCAACGCGCGCTCTGCCTCAGTGCCGTCAACGAACGGACTGATCTCGGACCTGAGGTGCCGACCGTCGCGATCGAACAGATGCAGGATCGCGAACCATGGACCGACGGTAACGGCGGCCAATGACAGTTTTGCCTGGCGCTATGTTCTTGCCATGCACACGGTGGTCGTCCTCGCGCTGGACAAGGTCGTCGCGTTCGATCTGGCCACGCCCGTTGAGGTGTTCGGGCGTACGCGGTTGCCGGATGGGCGGGCCGGCTATCGGGTTCGGGTGTGCGGGGCCGGGGCGAGTGTCGACGCCGGGGTGTTCGCGTTGCGGGCGCCGTGGGGGTTGGAGGCGTTGGAGGACGCTGACACGATCATCCTGCCGGGGCGTACCGAGAACGTCGCCGTCCCGGGCGAGGTCCTGGACGCGCTGCGGCGGGCCGCCGCTCGTGGGACGCGGATCGCGTCGATCTGCTCGGGCGCGTTCATCCTCGCCGCCACCGGACTGCTCGACGGCCTGCGCGCGACCACCCACTGGGCCGCCGCCGCCCGGCTCGCCGAGCGGCATCCCGAGATCGACGTGGACCCGAACGTGCTGTACGTGGACAACGGCCAGTTCCTCACCTCGGCCGGAGCCGCGGCGGGACTGGACCTGTGCCTGCACCTGATCCGCCGCGACCACGGCTCCGCGGTCGCCGCGGACGCGGCGCGCCTGTCCGTCATGCCGCTGGAGCGCGAGGGCGGGCAGGCACAGTTCATCGTCCACGACCTGCCGCCCACTCCGCGCGGCTCGGTCCTGGAACCGGTGCTGGACTGGATGGAGGACAACTGCGCGAAGGACCTCACGCTTGAGGACATCGCCGCGCACGCGGGCATGAGCACCCGCACGCTCAACCGCCGCTTCCGCGAGCAGACCGGCACGACCCCGCTACAATGGCTGCTTCGCACCCGCGTCCGCCGGGCGCAGCACCTGCTCGAAGCCACCAGCCACCCCGTCGACCGGATCGCCGCCCAGGTCGGGTTCGGCTCGCCCACCGCGTTCCGCGACCGCTTCAAGCGCGTCGTCGGGACCACTCCCAACTCCTACCGGGCCGCCTTCCAGGACTCCCGGGCCGGCTGATCCTGGAGGCCGCGCATCATCGGGTCCATTGACATCTCCTGACACGGCGAAGGCCGCCTGCGAGTGTCGCGGGCGGCCTTCGCGGGGGTGGTGGGCTTCAGCTTGTCAGCAGGCCGATGCCGAGGGTGAGGACGCCTGCCGCCAGGCACAGGGCGCCGATCCACAGGAGGATCATCAGGCGGTTGGGCTTGGTGACGTCGCGGCCCAGGGACGACAAGAAGAAGCCGGCGGGCATGAGGATGGCGGCGACGGGGACGCCGAGGCGGGCGACCCAGACGGCGACGCCGCCGAGGCCGGTGGCGTCGACGAAGATCAGGCACACCAGGCTGAGGATGACCAGCACCCCGGCGTGGGCGTGGCCGGCTCGGGCGAAGGCCTGCTGGAAGGGGGTCATGGGCACCTCACCGCGGACGATCCTGGTGAGGAACCAGCCTCCGAACTCTATGGTCACGATCGTCAGCAGAATGGCACCGGCGATGTACTGGGTCTCCTGGCTGAGCTGCAGGGGGGGCATGGCTCTCCTGTCGGGGACATAATCGCGGGAAGTCGGCGAACGGGCGGGCCGGGGCGACCGTTACCCCGCCGGGGCGGGATTGGTCAATGTCATGCCCGCCGGACGGAACCGGCGGGCCGGGGCGAGTCTTACCCCGCCGGGGGCGAACTGGATCAGTGTCGTGGGACGGGCCGGCGGGGCGGCGTGTGTCCGCCGGGAAACCGGCGGGCTGGACCAGTTTCGCGCTCGGCGGGGAAGAAGGCACGTCAGCGAGCGGTGTTCAGGACGGACTCTGGCAGACCGAGCATGCGGACGAGGTCGGCGAGCTCCGCCTCGAACAGCGCGCCTCCATGATCCCCCATGGCGCGGGCCAGGCCCAGCGACTCGACGCACACCACGCCGAACAGCCTCAGCCAGCAGCGGGTGAAGGTGACCGCTGCCTGGGTGGACGGCAGCGGGATCTGCAGCCGTTCGAGCAGACGGTCGGCCAGCGCCTCGGTGTCGGCGGAGATCGTGCCGGGGACGGACGCCGACAGCCCGTAGTCGTGCCAGACGTCGACAAAGACGTCCCCGAAGAGGCCGCCCACCTGGCGGCGCGCCTCCCCCACCGACTCGTCCTCCTCCTCGGGAGAGGAGGCGACCAGGGCGAGCTGGAACTCCTGGGCGTGTTCGACGGCCCAGTGGCGCAGCGCGCGGCTGGCGACGATGAGGCGGCCCGCGGTGTCGGCCTTGTCGACCTCGGAGATCGTCGAGCTGATGTACTCGGTCAGCTCTTCGAGGGTGTCGATGATGACCGCGTCCATGAGCTTGCGATGGCTGTCGAAGTAGCGGTAGATGCCCGGTGGCGTCATGCCCATCTCGCGCGCCACCGCGCGGATCGTCAGGCCGTCGACCCCCTGACTGGTCAGGATCTCGCGGCTCACGGAGATCAGTTCCCGCAGCGTAGCGTCGCGGACCCTCTGACGGCGTGGCGAACTAGTCATCGCGACCCTCCACGGCTCGGTTGTTCGCGCGGATCCTTCGGGCACCGTAGCGAATGATCCACCCCTGTCCGGTTCATCTCGTCAAGTGTTACCGGGTGTTAACTCTAGCGTCCGGCGATAGCGGAAGCATCTAGGAAGAACGGATGTTACCTTCGATCGTAATAGTTTCCATGAAGGAGGCAGGCGAGTGGATGCGGCCGTTCAGGAAACCAGGCGAGTGACAGACGTGCACGGGGATGCGGCTCAGATGGGCGACGCCGGAGCGGTCCGCCCGTGCCCGCGGGAGATGCTCACGGCGGCATGCCAGGCGGGCGACCAGCGGGCCTGGAGCGAGCTCATCAAGCTGTACACCCCCGTGGTCTGGTCCGTGGCCCGATCGTTTCGATTACGAAGCGCGGACTGCGAAGACGTCTGCCAGCTCACCTGGCTGCGCGTGGTGGAGAACATCGAAAGGTTGCGCGAACCCGCGAAGTTCGCGTCCTGGCTGGTGACCATCACCCGCAGAGAAGCGATCAAGTTCATCGAGCGCAGTCGCCGGCACGTGCCCGTGGGCGACCACGCGCCCTTCGACGACTGGCCCGACGAGACCGTGTCGGTCGAGGACACCGTCGTCGACCGGTGGCAGGACCCGCGCATGCTCGAAGCGTTCCGCGGTCTGAGCAAGCACCACCAAGCGCTGCTGGCCATGTTGCTGCACGAGCCGGCGTTGAGCTACGACGAGATCAGCGCCGCGCTGGGCATTCCCCGCGGCTCGATCGGCCCGACCCGCAACCGGATCCTGCGTCGCCTCCGCGACAGCGTCCAGCGGCGACCGGCCCTGGTCGCATGATCCGTTCGTAGCGCCGGCCGAACGCCCCACTCGCGCCCACCGCCCGGTCCGATCTCACCGACGGGCCGTCGCCTCTCCTCGCCCGGCGATCCGGGCGATCCCCCAAACCTTAGTTCGTCTCCCGAATGACCTGCGAAAGTGACCGGTCCGCACTGTGGGCCGGTCACTTTGTCGTGTACCCCCTGGATTTCGATCTTCAGGCGCCCGAACAAATCCGGAAAACTTCCCGCGAACGTGTATCCAGACCGCCCACCGGCCTCTCTTTATCCATGAGAAGCGCAACCGGATGGAGACGGGAGGGCACGGGTGACCCCTCGAGTGGCGGTCGTCGGTGCGGGGATAGCGGGGATGTCCACCGCGTATCATCTGCGCGACGACGCGCGCGTGACATTGTTCGAGGCCGATTCCAGATTGGGAGGCCACGCCAACACGGTCGAAGTGCGCGAGGGCGACACGACCCTCGGGCTCGACACGGCTTTCATCGTGTACAACGAGGCGCACTATCCCATGCTCACCGCGTTCTTCGGTGAACTCGGGGTACCGACGCAGGACCACCCAGGGCGATTCTGCTTCTTCGACCTGGACCGTGGACGCAGCTACGTCTCGGAGGATTTCGAGCTCAACGAGGAGCAGATCCGGCAGCGCTACGACGCCGATTTCAGCGACCTGTGGCGCGAGGCGCGGCGATTCATGTCCGAGGCCCCGCGCGACTTCGTCCGGCGGCGCGCCGACATTCCCCTCGGGGAGTACCTCGACCGCAACGGCTACAGTGCCGCGTTCAGGTACGGCTTCGTGGTGCTGATCGCCACGGCCGCCTGGTCGGTGCCGGCCGAGCGGATCTGGGAGATGCCGGCCAGCACGGTCATCGCCTTCTTCTTCGCGCACGGCCACGAAGGACTCGGCGGCCAGACCGCGCCCTGGCGCACGGTCACCGGAGGCAGCATCTCCTACGTCCGCCGGGTGGCCGACCGGTTCGCCCGCTCCGGGGTGGACGTGCGGGTCGACGCGGCGGTGAAGCAGGTCAGGCAGGACGGCGACCACGTGGTGCTGTACGGTCCCGACGGCCCCGAGCGCTTCGACCACGTCGTCCTGGCCACCCACGCCGACGACGCGCTCGGCATGCTCGCCGAGCCCACCGCGGCCCAGCGGCGGCTCGACGTGATCCGCTACCACGACACCCGGGCGATCCTGCACAGCGACGCGTCGGTGATGCCCGCCGACCGGGAACGGTGGCGCAGCTGGAACTACGGCCGCGTCGGCGAGGGCGAGGGCCAGCAGTCCTGGGTCGTCTACTACCTCAACGAACTGCAGCACCTGCGGGCGGAGAAGGACTACTTCGTCACGCTGGACTGCCCGCTGCCGGTCCGCGAGGACGCCGTGATCCGGGAAATGGCCTACCGCCACCCCGTCTTCACGACCGAGGTGCGCGCACTCCAGCGCGACATCCGCTCGATCAACAACGACGATTCGCGCATCAAGTTCGCCGGCTCCTATTTCCACTCCAGGAAGATGGGAATCGACATCATCGGCAGCCACGAATCGGCGTTCGATTCCGGCGCGGCGGCGGCGGACGCCGTCCGGCGCACGGCGGGAATCGGCCCGAAGGGCGACTAGGCCGTCCAGCGGCCTCTCTTTTCCACAACACGTACGGAAACGGTCCGTAGCGAGGAATGCGATGACTAACCAGGTGACTGCCGGCTCCGGCGCGGAACTGACCGAGAACGAGGTCCGTGAATGGCTGGTCGGGAAGATCGCCCACCGGCTCGGCGTGACGGCCGACCAGGTGGACTCCGACCAGTACTTCGACGAGTTCGACCTCGACTCCACCGAGGCGCTCGTGCTTTCCGGTGAATTGGAGAACTGGCTCGGTTTCGAACTGGAAACGACCGCACTGTGGTACCACCCCACCATCAACGAGCTTGCCGGCTACATCGTGGAGAAGCAGCGCGATGCGACGGCGCGATAGAAAGCCGCCCCAGACGGTCACCCGCGTCGGGTCCGCGCCCGCGGACGCGCCGTCGGTGATCCTGGTGCACCCGGGCGCGCTGCCGGCCACCGTCTACGCGGACCTGGCGTCCGCGCTGGCGCCCGGCGCGGCCCTGCACGTGGTCAACCTGGAGCACGTGCCGGAGTACTTCGAGGCGGCCCTGCGCGGCGACGCGCCGGCCACGTCGATCCCGGCGCTGGCCGAGCGGACGGCCGGCGAGCTGCGCCGGCGGGGGCTGCTCGACCGGCCGTGGTGCCTGGCGGGGTGGTCCTTCGGCGGCGTGGTGGCGCTCGAACTCGCCGGGCTGTTGGAGGAGTCCGAGCGGCCGGCGGCGCTGCTGGCCCTGGACACGATCGCGCCGGTGCCCGAGTACACCCGGCTGGACGGCGACCTCGACGACGACGTGGTGCTGCGCTGGTTCGCCATGTACCTGGGCGCCCGCAGGGGCGTCGAGATCCCGGTCGGCGGGGCGATTCCGAAGGACCGGGAGCAGGGCCTGCGCGCCGTGCTCGACTCGGCGCGCGAGCACGGGGCGCTGCGGCCGGACACGACGCTGCCGGGCCTGCGGAAGGTGCTCGACACCTACCTGCAGGGGCTGGTGCGCAACAACCGGCTGGCCCAGGCCTACGAGCCGCGCCGGGTGCCGGTGCCGGTCGTCCTGGTCCGGCCCGAGCGCGGCCTGCTGGACGTGGCCGACCCGCTCGGCTGGGCCGGGCTCGCCGAGGACCTGACGGTGCTGGGGTGCCCCGGCGACCACTACACGATGCTGCACGACCGCGAGGCGGTGGACCGGATCGCCGGGGCCGCGCTCGAACTGCTGGGCGACCGCGCCCGACCGGCGCGGGTCACCGGCGACCCGCGGCCCGCCGCCGACAACGCGACGCTCTCAACCGGAACGGACCGTGTCATGGACAGCGACAACACCAAGGCCCGGCGTACGGGGGACACCCCCATCGCCATCGTCGGGCTCGGGGCGCTCTTCCCGCGCTCCGGCGACCTGAGCGAGTTCTGGGGCAACGTGGTCGACGCCGTCGACTGCATCGAAGACGTGCCCGAGACCCACTGGCGCATCGAGGACCACTACGACCCCGACCCCAAGGCGCCGGACAAGACGTACGCCAAGCGCGGCGGGTTCGTCCCGACCGTGCCGTTCAACCCGCTGGAGTTCGGCCTGCCGCCGAACACCCTCGAGGTCACCGACGTGCTGCAGTTGCTCAGCCTGGTGGTGGCCAAGCAGACGCTGGCCGACGCAGGCGCGACCGGCTCCACGTGGTACAGGCCGGAGCGCACCGGCGTGGTGCTCGGCATCACCGGCGCGAACTCGCTGACCCAGCCGCTGGCGACCCGCCTGCAGACGCCGGTCCTCAAGGAGGTCGTCCGCAGCTGCGGCCTGACCGAGCGGGACGCCGAGGAGATCGCCGCCAAGTTCGTCAAGGCGTTCGCCCCCTGGGAGGAGCACTCCTTCCCCGGCATGCTCGGCAACGTCGTGGCCGGCCGCATCGCCAACCGCTTCGACCTGGGCGGCACGAACTGCACCCTGGACGCCGCCTGCGCCAGCTCGCTGGCCGCCGTGCACATGGCGGCGTCGGAGCTCATCTCCGGCCGCGCCGACCTGATGATCACCGGCGGCTGCGACGCCGAGAACACCATCCTGATGTACCTGTGCTTCTCGAAGACCCCGGCGTTCTCCAAGGTGGGGGACATCCGGCCGTTCGACGAGGCCGCCGACGGCACGCTGATCGGCGAGGGCATCGGCATGCTCGCGATGAAGCGTCTTGAGGACGCCGAGCGCGACGGGGACCGCATCTACGCGGTGCTGCGCGGGATCGGCACCTCCAGCGACGGCCGGTACAAGAGCATCTACGCCCCCCGCAAGGAGGGCCAGATGGTCGCCCTGCGCCGGGCCTACGAGGACGCGGGCTTCGGCCCCGAGCAGATCGGCCTGGTCGAGTGCCACGGCACCGGCACGCCGGTCGGCGACCTCACCGAGGTCAGCGCCCTGCGCGAGGTGTTCATGGCCGCGGGCGCGAACCGCCAGGACGTCGCCCTCGGCAGCGTCAAGAGCCAGATCGGGCACACCAAGGCCGCGGCCGGCGCCGCCGGGATGATCAAGTCGTCCCTGGCGCTCTACCACAAGCTGCTGCCGCCCACGATCAACGTGACCACGCCCCGCGGCGCGATGGAGTTCGAGTCCTCGCCGTTCTACGTGAACACCCGGACGCGGCCGTGGATCACCGAGCCGGAGCGGCCCCTGCGCCGGGCGGCGGTCTCGTCGTTCGGCTTCGGCGGCACCAACTTCCACTGCGTGCTGGAGGAGCACGACCCGAGCGGCACCGGCCTGACGGTGCTGCACCGGACGGCCCGGGTGCACGTGTGGCACGGCGAGGACGCGAAGGCCCTGCTGGAGCAGGTCGAGGAGAACCCGCGCGGGCTGGAGGACTCCACGCCGGTCCCGGCCGGGCACGCGCGGCTCGCCGTGGTCGCCCGGGACGACGCCGAGCTCGACCGCCTGCGCGAACAGGCCGTCCGGCGCCTCGCCGGCGACCCGGCCGAGGAGGCGTTCGAGCTTCCCGGCGGCGCGTACTACCGCCGTGCCGCGGCGGTGCCGGGCAAGGTGGGCGCGCTGTTCGCCGGCCAGGGCAGCCAGTACGTCGGCATGGCCGGGCAGGCGGCGATGGCGATCCCGCCGGTGCGGGAGGCGTTCGACGCGGCGGCGGCGCACTTCGCCGGCGCCGAGCCGCTGGGACGGGTGGTCTTCCCGCCGCCCGCGTTCGACGACGACACCCGCCGCGCGCAGGAGGACGCCCTGCGGCGCACCGACTACGCGCAGCCCGCCATCGGCGCGGTCTCAGCCGGGCAGTACGCCTACCTCACCGGCCTCGGCCTCACCGCGGAGGGCGCGCTCGGTCACAGCTTCGGAGAGGTGACCGCGCTCTGGGCTGCGGGCAGCCTGAGCCGCGAGCAGATGTTCGGGCTCGCCCGGGCGCGGGGCGCGGCGATGGCCGAGCGGAACGAGGCCACCGGGGACGACCCGGGCACGATGGCCGCCGTCTCCGCCGACGTGCCGACGGTCGAGGGCCTGCTCGACGGTCACCCCGACGTCGTGGTCTGCAACATCAACGCGCCCGACCAGACGGTGGTCGGCGGCGGCCGTGACGCGGTCGCGGCCTTCGTCAAGGCGTGCGAGGCGGCCGGGGTCACGGCCCGCCCGCTGCCGGTCGCGGCGGCCTTCCACACCCGGTACGTCACGCACGCGGTGGACAGGTTCGGCGCCGCCGTCGGCTCGACGGTCGTCGCGGAGCCCGCCATCGAGGTCTACGCCAACACCGACGGCGCCAGGTACGGCGCCAACACCGACGAGAACGCGCGGATCCTCGTCCAGCAGCTCGCCAACCCGGTCGCCTTCGCGCCCAGGGTGGAGCAGATGTACCAGGACGGGTTCCGGGTCTTCGTCGAGTTCGGGCCGAAGAAGGTCCTGACCGGCCTGGTCCGCCGGATCCTCGCCGACCGCCCCGACGTCGTCGTGCTCTCGGCCGACGCCGGGCCCGGTCGCGACGGCGACCTCGCTCTCAAGCAGCTCGCCGCGCGTCTGGCCGTCCTCGGCCTGCCGCTGGCCGGCTTCAACCGGTACCAGGCGACGGCGGCCGAGCAGCCGCCCGCCAAGGGGATGACGATCGACTTGAACGGCGTGAACTACGTGCCAGAGGCGCGCCGCCAGGCGTACCAGGAGGCACTCGACAACGGCTACCAGGTCGAAGGGGTGGCCGCGAGCGGCGCCCCGGCCGAGCCGTCCACCGGACACAACGGCAACGCGGACACGGGGAACGGACACGTGAGCAACGGACACGCGGGCAACGGCGTCGCCCACTCCAACGGGCACGCCGCGAACGGCCACACCACGAACGGGCACGGCACGAACGGGCACGGCACCAACGGCCAGACCACCAACGGGCACGGCACCAACGGTCACAACGGCAATGGCCACAACGGGAACGGGCACGCTCCGAGCACGGTCCCGAGCGTCGGCGCCATCGCCGCCAGCCACCTCGCCATGCACGGCGATTACCTGCACAGCCAGCTCCGCCTCTCCGAGCGGCTCACCAACCTCGTCGAGGAGGGCAGCCGCCAGGACGCCGGGCCGTCGGAGAACACGATCGCGGGCATCACCGCCGTCACCGAGCACAGCCTGGCCATCGGGCAGAGCCACGTCTGGGCCAGCGAGGTGCTGCGCAGCTTCGCCCAGCTCGAGAACAGCATGATCGCTCCCGGCCGTACGGTCGGCGGCGACATGGCGGCGCCGAGCCTGCCGCAGGCGGTCGCTCCGGCCTACGAGATGCGCGCCATCGGCACCATGTCCCGCCCGGGCTGGACCGAGGAGACCGAGACCGGTTTCGCGACCACGGCCGCCCCCGCCGCTCCGGCGACGTTCGCGGTTCCCACCCAGGCGCCCGCCCCCGTCCCCGCCCCGGCCCCCGTCGCTCCGGCGCCCGTGGCCCCGGCCCCCGTCGCCGAGCCCGCCGTCACGGTCGCCGTCACCGTCGCCGCCCCGGCTCCGGCCCCGGCTCCGGTCGCGCCCGCTCCGGCCGGGAACGACGCCGAGACCGTCCGGACCACCCTGCTCACCATCGTCGCCGAGAAGACCGGCTACCCCACCGACATGCTCGACCCCTCCATGGACGTCGAGGCCGACCTCGGCATCGACTCCATCAAGCGCGTGGAGATCATGGGCGCCCTCCGCGAGTCCTTCCCCGGCTCCCCCTCGGTGAGCCCCGAGCGCCTGGCCGAGCTGCGGACGCTCGACGACATCATCGGATTCGTCGCCGGAGCCGCCGTCGCCGCCCCGGCCCCAGCGCCCGCCCCTGTGCAGGTCCCCGTGCAGGCTCCGGCTCCGGTCGCGGCCGCCCCGGCCGGCAACGACGCCGAGACCGTCCGCACCACCCTGCTCACCATCGTCGCCGAGAAGACCGGCTACCCCACCGACATGCTCGACCCCTCCATGGACGTCGAGGCCGACCTCGGCATCGACTCCATCAAGCGCGTGGAGATCATGGGCGCCCTCCGCGAGTCCTTCCCCGGCTCCCCCTCGGTGAGCCCCGAACGCCTGGCCGAGCTGCGAACGCTGAACGACATCATCGGATTCGTCGCCGGATCGGCTTCCGCGCCGAACGGGGCGGAGGTGGTGAACGGCCCAAAAGCTGAAACCCTCCCGCGGATCGACCGCTGGCAGGCCGGGCTGACCCGGCTGCCGGCCGCCGACCGGCTGGAGGACGCCTACCGTCACGCTCCGGTCGCCCTGGTGGCCGGGGCGGGCGGCCCGCTCGCCGACGCGCTGACCGATGCCCTGCGCGGCGCCGGATGGCGTACCGCCGAGCCCGGCGCCGCCCTCGACGAGGGGCCGGACGTGGTGCTGTACGTGGCTCCCGAGCAGGTCGACGGCACCGCCACCGCCCTGACCGCGCTGCGCGACGCGGCGATGCTGGCCCGCGACACCCAGCGCACCCTGGAGGCGTCGGCCCGCAACGGCCGCGCCGCCTTCGTGACCGTGTCCCGCCTGGACGGACGCCTCGGCGTCACCCCGTCCCCCGGCGACACCGGCGAGGCGGGGCTGGCGGCCGTCACGCTCGGCGGTGTCTCCGGCCTGGTGAAGACCCTGGCCATCGAGGCCCCCACGGTGTTCTGCCGCGCCATCGACGTCGCGGCCGAGCTGCCGTACGAGCGGGTGGGCGAGATCGTCCTGGCCGAGCTGTACGACGCCCGCGTCGCGCTGCGGGAGGTGGGCCACACCTCCGACGGCGCCCGCTGGACGACGACCCTGGGCGAGAGCGCCCCCGCCGGTGAAGGGCGGATCGCCCCGCCCGGCGCGGACGAGCTGCTCGTGGTGACCGGCGGCGGTCGCGGCGTCACCGCCGCGTGCGTCATCGACCTCGCCAAGCGGCACCGCACCGGCGTGCTGCTGCTCGGCCGCACCCCGCTGGCCGACGAGCCGGCGTGGGCGCGGGACGTGCCGCTGGACAAGCTCAAGCCGGCCATCGCCGCGGCCCTCAAGGCCGAGGGGTTGAAGGTGACCCCGCGCGACATCGAGCCCCGGTTCCGGGAGCTGAAGGCGCAGCGGGAGATCCGCCAGACCCTGGCGGAGGTGACCGAGGCCGGAGCGCACGCCACGTACGTGCCGGTCGACGTCACCGACCCGGCGGCGGTGCGGACGGCGCTGGCCGCCTACCGCGACCGCGTCGTCGGGGTGGTGCACGGCGCCGGTGTGCTGGCCGACCAGCTCATCGTGGACAAGCGTCCGCAGGACATCGACCGGGTGCTCGGCACCAAGCTCGCCGGCCTGGCCGGTGTGCTCGCCGCTCTGGACCCCGCCAGGCTGCGCCACGTCGTGCTCTTCTCCTCGGTCGCCGGGTTCTTCGGCAACCAGGGACAGTCCGACTACGCCATGGCCAACGAGGCGCTCAACCGGATCGCGTCCCGTCTGCGGGGGGCCAACCCCGGCACCCGGGTCACCTCGATCAACTGGGGCGCCTGGGACGGCGGCATGGTCACTCCGGAGCTCGCCCGGCTCTTCAAGGAGCGCGGCGTGGATCTGATCCCGCTGCGCACCGGCGCGCGGATGTTCGCCGAGCAGTTCGACGCCGAGCGTTCGGCCGACCTGGTCTGCGTCATCGGGCCGGACAAGCCCCTGTCGGAGGCCGAGCCCCCCGCGCTGCCCGCCAAGGGCGTCACGGTGACCCGGGACCTCGGCGCGGTGGCCGGGGAGCCGGTCCTCGCCGACCACCGGATCGGGGAGCACGCGGTGCTGCCCGCCACGGTGGCGCTGGGCGGGATCCTCGCCGCGGCGGAGGAGGTGACCGGAGCGAAGCCGGGCGGCGCGCGGGACTTCACCGTCCTCAAGGGCGTGGTCTTCGACGCCGAGGCCCCCGCGAAGCTGCGGTTCACCCTGACGCCGCACGCGACCGGCACCAAGGTCGACGTGCGCGACGAGAACGGCCGGCCCCGCTACAGGGCGGTCGTGGAGCCCGCGGGCTCCGCGCCGGCACCGCTGGCCGGGCTGCCCGGCCTCGACGCCGGCGAGCCCTGCACCGCCTACGAGGACGGCACCCTCTTCCACGGCGACGGCCTGCGCGGTCTTCGCCGGGTGCTGGACCCGGGACGGCGCATGGTCCTGCGGGCCGAGCTGCCGGGCACCTCGTTCGCCGCCGGCGCGTACGGCACCGGCGACTACGACCCCGTCCTGGCCGACCTGCTGCTGCAGGCCGTCCTGGTGTGGGTGCGCCGGCACACCGGCCAGGCCAGCCTTCCGGCCGGCATCGGCCACGCCGAGACGCACGCGCCGATCCCCGCGGGCGAGCCCTTCCTCATCGTGGTCGATGAGGTGACCGTCAGCGGCCCCATGGTGCGCTGCACGGTCAGCGCCTGCGACGGCGACGGACGGGTCCTCACCCGGTTCGCCGGGGTCCAGGCGATCTGCCGCGACAGCGGCGGCGCGCACTAAATGCCCCACGCACGTTGACATATCCCGCGGATGGAGAGCCATGTCCACGCCAGAGCATGTTGCGGATCCCACTGGACAGGAACCCGTAGCGATCGTCGGGATCGCCTGCCTGCTGCCAGGCGCCGACACCCCCGAGCAGTTCTGGGCCAATCTGCGGTCCGGGGTGGATCTGCGTCGCCCCGGTGGCCGCGAGATGTTCGGCACGGACGAGACCGTCCCCGGCGGGTGGGGTGACCCGGACCACCGGGTCACCGCCACCCGGGGCGGGTTCGTCACCGAGCCGCCCATCGACCTGACCGGCCTGCGCATCCCGGCGGACACGCTGCACCGGCTGGACAAGGTCGTCCGGTGGCCGCTGCACACCGCCCGCCGCGCGCTGGCCGACGCCGGCATCGCCGAGGACTCGGAGGTCTTGGCGCGGACCGGCGTGATCCTGGGCAACTACGCCTTCCCCACCGAGACGTCGGTGCGCTCCTGCGTGCCGCTGGTCCGGCGGGCGGTGAGCGCCGGGCTGCGACGTGCGGGCCTGGAGCTCCCCGAGGCCGCCTCGCCGGAGGCGGCCGAGGAACCCGCCGAGCTGTGGCCGTTCGGCCTTCCGGCCACGGTGGTGGCGGACGCCTTCGGTCTGGGCGGCGCCCGGCTGACGCTGGACGCCGCCTGCTCATCCGCGTTGTACTCGCTGGCCCTGGCCCGCAGGTACCTGTCGACGGGCCGGGCGGACGTGATGCTGGCCGGCGCGGTGTGCGCGCCGGACCCGCTGCTGATCCACCTGTCCTTCTCCGACCTCAAGGCCTTCCCCGCCGACGGGATGAGCCAGCCGTTCGACGGCCGCTCGCAGGGCATCGTGACCGGCCAGGGCGCCGGGATCTTCGTCCTGAAGCGGCTGTCGGACGCCCGGCGCGACGGCGACCGGATCCACGCGGTGCTCGGCCCGATCGGGCTGAGCAACGACGGCGCGGGCGGGCACCTGCTCACCCCGCGCAAGGACGGCCAGGTCGAGGCGTACAGCCGGGTCTACGACGACCACGGCATCGACCCGGCCGAGGTCGACTACATCGAGTGCCACGCCACCGGCACGCCGCTCGGCGACACCACCGAGCTGCGCGGCCTGACGGAGTTCTTCGACGGGCGGGGCGGCGTGCCGCCGCTCGGCTCGGTGAAGGCCAACGTCGGCCACCTGCTGACCGTGGCGGGCTTCACGAGCATGCTCAAGGCGATCCTGGCGCTGCGGCACGGGACGATCCCGGCGACGCCGGGCGTCGGCGAGCCGCTGCGTCCCGCCGAGGCGCGGGCCGCCGCCGAGCGGGTCGTGCTGACCGAGCGCCCCTGGCCGGCGCCCCGGGTCGAGCGTGACCCGGAGCACCGGGTGGCCGCCGTGTCCGCGTTCGGCTTCGGCGGCACCAACGCCCACGCGATCCTCACCACCGACCGCGCCGCCGGCGTCCTCCCCTCGGGGAACGCCACGACGGACACAGCCACGGACACAGCCACGGACACAGCGGCGGGCACCGCCCCGGGCACGGCCCCGGCGGACGGGCGGATGGCGCTGGTCGGGCTGGGCCTGCGCGCCGGGCCGCTGACCGACGTCGCGGCCTGGCGGCGCGCGGCCCGCACCGGCACGCCCGCGCTGGTCGACCGTCCCGGGCACCGCTGGTACGGCCTGGCCGACGCGGACACCGCGCCGGTCACCGGTGACCAGGCCGAGAAGGCCGGGTACGCCGACACGATCGACGTGGACGCGCGCACCTACCGCATCCCGCCGGGCGAGCTGGGCCACGCCAACCCGCAGCACCTGCTGCTGTTCGAGGCGGCCGAGCAGGCGCTCGCCGACGCGGGGTACGCCGCGCGGGAGTCCGGGCGGCGCGCGAACCAGCTTCCCGAGCGCCGGGTCGCGGTCGTCATCTCCATGGAGCTGGAGCCGCGCACCCACACCCACCGGGCCCGGTTCGACATCGGCGCCCACGTGCGCGCCGAGTGCGCCAGGGCCGGTGTGGACCTGGACGAGGCCGCCCTGGCCAAGCTGGAGACCGCCGTCCGCGGCGCCGTGCACGACCCGATCGGCGCCAACGAGGTCCTCAGCTACATCGGCAACATCATGGCCAGCCGCATCTCGTCCTCTCGCAACCTGACCGGCCCGTCCTTCACGGTCGCCGCGGACGCCACCGGCGGCGCCCGCGCGCTGGAGGTCGCCTCGCTGCTGCTGCTCGACCCGACCGTGGAGGCGGTCCTGGTCGGCGGCGTGGATCTGGCGGCAGGCATCGAGAACGTCGCGGCCCGCGCGGCGCTGGCCGAGCTGAGCGGCGGCCTGCCGCCCGTGCCCGGCGACGCCGCCGCGGCCGTCGTGGTCACCCGCCCGGGTGACACGGCCGGTCGCACGGTGTACGCCACCATCGAGTCGATAACGGTGCGCTCCGACGCCGCAGGTACGGGCCCCGCGCTGGCCGCGGCGGCGGGCGCGAGCCTGTCGGCCGCCGGTCTCGGCGTCGGCGACGTGGACTACCTGGAGCTCGCCTCGGCGTCCCCCGCCGAGGTCGCCGCCGACCTGGCCGGGGCGTACCCGGCGGACGGCGATGGCTGCCTGGTGGGCGGGGCCGCCGCGCTCGTGGGCGACACCCAGCAGGCGTCCGTGCTGACCGCGCTGGTCAACGCGGCGGGCTGGCTGCACCGCGCCGAGCTGCCCGCGACGCCGGAGCCGCTGCGCGAGATCCTCGCCGGCCTGCCGCCGACCCGGCTGGAGGTCTCGGGCGAGCCGGCGCCGTTCCTGCGCCGCAGGAGCGACCGGCCCCGGATCGCCGCCGTCGCCGCCTGGGACGGCCGGGCGCTCGCGGGCGGCAACGCCGCCGCCCACATCGTCCTGGCCGGCGCGGACACGCGCGGCAAGGCCGTCGAGACCGACTGGCGGGAGGCCCCCGGGCACCTGATGCTCGCGGTCAGCGCGGACGACGCGGGCACCATGACCGACCTGGTCCGCCAGTACCGCTCGGCCCTCGACCACGGGCGCGACCCGTGGGAGCTGGTCCGCGAGGCGGCGCCGCGCAGCGGGTCCCGGCGCTACACGGCGGTGCTGGTCGCCGCCGACGGGGACCGCCTGCGCCGCGAGCTGGACGCCGCCGAGCGCGACCTGCCGGCCGTGCTCGCGGGCGGCGGCGAGTGGGCGACCCCGGCGGGCAGCTACTGCACCGGCCGCCCGGTCGGCGACGGCCGCGTCGCCTTCGTCTACCCCGGCGCCTTCACCGGCTACCCGGGAATGGACCGCGACCTGTTCCGCCTGTTCCCCGGCCTGCTCGAACGCTTCGAGCAGGAGGCCGACCGCCCGCGCGACCGGTTCAAGCACCGCTGGCTGTACCCGCGCGGCTCCCGGCCGTTACAGCGGCGCGACCTGATGCGCAACGAGGAGCGCCTGATCGACGAGATCCCGGTGCTGCTCGCCGCCGGGACCAACACGGCGGTGCTGCGCACGCAGCTCCTGCGCGACGTGCTCGGGATCACGCCGCAGGGCGGGTTCGGCTACAGCCTCGGGGAGAGCAGCATGCTCTTCGCGATGGACGTCTGGGCCGCCGCGGCCCGCGACGACGCCAAGCTCGCCGCCACCCCCCTGTTCCGCGACCGGCTGCGCGGCCCCAAGCACATGGTGCGCGAGACCTGGGGCCTGCCCGAGGACACCCCGGACTCCGCCGTCTGGGCCAGCTATCTTCTGCTGGCCGGCCCAGAGGCGGTCTCCGAGGCGATGAAGGGCCTGGACCGGGTCTTCCTCACCCACATCAACACCCCGGGCGAAGTGGTCGTCGGCGGCGACCCCGAGCAGGTCCGCGAGCTCATCCGGCGGACCGGCTGCCAGGCCGCCAAGGCCCCGGCCAACCACGTCATGCACTGCCCGATGGTCGACCCGGGCCTGGCCGAGCTGGCCGAGCTCAACCGCTACAGCCCCGGCGCGCCCGACCCGCGCCTGGAACTGCTCTCCGCCTTCGACTACGACACCGTCGACCCGGCGGACCTGGAGACGGTGGCCGAGCGCATCGCCTGGACGCTGCGCAGCACCATCGACTTCGCCCGGCTGACCCGCGTCGCGCACGACCGCGGCTTCCGCTTCTTCGTCGAGGTGGGCCCCGGCGCGACCTGCACCCGCTGGATCGGCGAGACCCTCGCCGGCCTGCCGCACGTGGCCGTCTCGGTGGACCGCCGGCACACCTCGGTGAGCGGCGCGCTGGCGCAGGCGCTGGCGCGGCTGGCCAGCCACGGACTGCCGGTCGAGCTGGGACGCCTGCTGGGTGGCGCGGAGCAGGCGAGCGCGGCGACCACCGAGCGCAAGCTGATCCGTACGGTCCGGTGCGGCGGCGAGTCGATCGTCGAGCGCGTCGCCCGCCGGGCCGCCCCCGTCCTCGCGCCGGCCGAGCCGGACGCGGCCATCGCCGTCACGGACGGCCCCAAGGAGGTGACCACCGTCATGGCCGACCCCATCGAGTACTGGCCCGAGGACATGACCGTCTGGGACATCGAAGCGGAGGATGTCATCACGCTGGACGGCGACCCGTTCGTCTTCCTGCCCGACGCCACCGGCCACGCCGAACCGCACCACACCGGCTTCGACCAGCCGGGACCGCAGGACACCCCGTCCGCCCGTCCCGCCGGAGCGGCCGGGTCCGGCCCGGGCGCGCCGTCGCCGCGCCAGCACGGCGCGGGCCTGCCGGTACGCCGGGTGCGTCCCCCGCGCACGGGGACCTGGCGGCCCCGCCGCCTCACCGGCCCCGCGTCCGACGCCCTGCCCGCCACCCTGCCCGGCACCCTGGCCGACAACGTGTCCTCGATCGCGAGCTGGGTCGCCGAGGCGCACCGCGCCGCGCTGCGCGCCCACCACGCGATCCTGGACGGCGCCGTCACGCGACTCGAACTGGCCTCGTCCGGCACCGTGACGGCGCTTCCCGCGGGCGGCCAGACGCCGCCTGACCAGACAATGCCCGACCGCACAACGCCCCACCAGACGCCGCCGGCGCGGCCGCGGCCCGAAGAGCCCCGCGAGAACCGTCCGATCCTCAACGAGGCGGACCTGCTGGAGTTCGCCTCCGGCAAGGTGGCCAACGTCTTCGGACCGGCGTTCGCCGAGGTGGACACGTTCCCGTCCCGCACCCGCCTGCCCGAGCCGCCGTACCACTTCGTCACCCGCGTGACCGCCCTGGAGGGCCGCACGGGCGTGTTCGAGCCGTCGTCCATCACCACCGAGTACGACGTGCCCAAGGGCGCCTGGTACAGCGTGGACGGCCTGGTCCCCTGCGCGGTGACCATCGAGGCCGGGCAGTGCGACCTGCTGCTGATCAGCTACCTCGGGATCGACCAGCGCCACCGCGGCGACCGCGTCTACCGGCTGCTGGACAGCTCGCTGGTCTTCCACGGCCCGCTGCCCCGCGAGGGCCAGACCCTGCGCTACGACATCACCATCAAGCGCTTCGTCTGGAACGGCGACGCGCTGCTGTTCTTCTTCGGCTACAAGTGCTACGCCGACGGAGAGCTGATCCTGGAGCTGCTGGACGCCTGCGCCGGCTACTTCACCCAGTCCGAGCTCGACAACTCGCTGGGCGTGGTCCTCTCGGAGGCGGACAAGGCCAAGCGCGCGGCGCTGAAGAAGACCTGGTTCAAGCCGCTCGCCCGCACCGACCGCACCTCCCTGTCCTCCAAGGACCTGGCGCTGCTGGCGGAGGGGCGTCGCGCCGAGGTGTTCGGCCCGGCGTACGACCAGGGCGACGCGAACCGCTCGCTGCGCCTGCCCGGCGAGATGCTCCGCATGATCGACGAGATCCCGTCGATCGACCGCCTGGGCGGCCCGTGCGGGCTGGGCGAGCTGACCGCGGTCAAGCGGCTGGAGCCCGACGCCTGGTACTTCACCTGCCACTTCCCCGGGGACCCCGTGCTGGCCGGCTCGCTGGTCGCCGAGGGCGGGGTGCAGCTCCTGCAGACGTACGCGATGTACCTGGGCATGAACCTGGTGCTGCCGGACGCCGAGTTCCAGTCGGTGCCGGGCCTGCGCACCGAGGTCAAGGTGCGCGGCCAGATCACCCCGGGCACCAGCGAGATCCGCTACAAGGCGGAGATCATCGGCCTGACCCTGCTGCCCCGGCCCACCGTGATCGCCGACATCACCGTCTACGACGGCGACAAGCCGATCGTGTCGATGCGCAACTTCGGCGTGCAGCTCCGCGAGAAGCCGGGCACGCAGTACCGTCCGGGCCCCGGCGGCGTGCCGGAGTACCTGGGCCGGCGCAACGCCAAGGGCGAAGTCGCGTTCATCAACGAGCTGCACCTGGCGCACGCCGCCAAGGGCGACCTCGGCACCGCGATGGGCCCCGAGTTCGACGTCTACCGCGACCGCCGCGCGCCGCACATCCCCAACGGCGACTTCCAGTTCGTCGACCGGATCATGGCGCTGGAGGGCACCCGCGGCAGGCTGACCGCCGGGTCGAAGATGGTGACCGAGTACGACTCGCCGCCGGAGGCCTGGTACTACCACGACAGCCCGACCGGCAACATGCCGAACTGCGTGCTCATGGAGACCTCGCTCCAGGCGGCCATCCTCTGCGGCTACTACCTGGGCGCGACGCTCGCCAGCCCCGAGGACGAGTTCGCGATCCGCAACCTGGACGGCAAGGCCACGCTGGTCAAGGACGTCGACCTGCGGGGCAGGACCATCCGGCAGAAGACGACCATGCTGTCCAGCCAGGCGGTCACCGGCGCCACGCTCCAGAACTTCCGCTACGAGCTGTACGCCGACGACGAGCTGTTCTACGCGGGTGAGTCGCTGTTCGGGTACTTCACCGAGGCGGCGCTGAGCAACCAGGTCGGCCTGGACGCCGGCAAGTACGTCGCGCCGTGGCTGGAGGAGCAGGCCGCCCTGGAACCGGACCGGGTCCGCCGCCTGGCGCTCCCCTCCGGGGACCCGCGCCGGGCGCCGAGGGAGGCCGACGGCCTGCGCCTCGGCGAGGGGCACCTGGGCAGCCTGGTGGACGAGGTCACGCTGGTCGCCGACGGCGGCGCGCACGGCAAGGGCTACCTGCTCGGCCGCCGCGCCATCGACCCGGCCGAGTGGTACTTCACCTGCCACTTCCACCGCGACCCGGTGATGCCCGGCTCGCTCGGCGTGGAGGCGGTCATCCAGGGGCTCCAGACCTTCGTGATGGAGACCGGCCTCGCCGACGGCATCCCGGACGCCCGGTTCGCCGCCCCCGTGGACGTCGCCATGGGCTGGAAGTACCGCGGCCAGATCCTGCGCGAGGACAAGGAGATGACCTTCGACCTGCACGTGAAGGAGATCCGCCGGGAGGAGCACCGCCTGGTCGTCATCGCCGACGCCAGCGTGTGGAAGCCGGGGCTGCGCATCTACGAGCTCACCGATGTGGCCATAGAGGTCCGGGCCGGCGGCACCGCCGGCCGGGAGGAGTGAACGCAATGACCGTCACCACCGTCCAGCCGACCGGCGCCGGCCTCCTCACCGGCCCGCGCCCGGTCCGCACCGACCCCGCCGGAATCCACGAGGCCCTGTCCCGGCTCGACGAACCCGTCTTCGTGGTTCGGAGCGGCTCCGGGATCGGCGTCAGCAACACCCGTCCCCAGGGCACCGCGGCGGTCGTCGCCGCGGTCGGCCCGCTCACCCCTGAGCGCCTCGGCGACGCGGGCTTCCGGGCCCGGCACGGCCTGCGCTACGCCTACATGGGCGGCGCGATGGCCGGCGGAATCGCCTCGGAGGACCTGGTGATCGAGCTGGCCAAGGCCGGCTACCTCGGGTCCTTCGGCGCCGCCGGGCTGCTGCCCGAGCGCATCGAGCGGGCGCTGGACCGCTTCGCCATGGAGATCCCGAACCTTCCGTACGCCGTCAACCTGATCCACGCCCCCAGCGAGGAGGGCCTGGAGCGGGGCGGTGTGGAACTCTTCCTGAAGTACGGGGTGCGCTGCGTGGAGGCGTCCGCCTTCATGGACCTCACCCCGCACATCGTGCGGTACCGGGTCGCGGGCCTCACCCGCGACCGCCAGGGCCGTCCGGTCGCGGTGAACCGGGTCATCGCCAAGGTGTCCCGGCCCGAGGTCGCCGAGCGGTTCCTGCGCCCGGCCCCCGAGACGACGGTCGCCGACCTGCTGGCCCGGGGCCTGGTCACCGCCGAGCAGGCGGAGCTGGCCCGGCTGGTTCCGATGGCCGACGACATCACCGTCGAGGGCGACTCGGGCGGGCACACCGACCGGCGCCCGCTGGTCGCGCTCTTCCCGGTCATCGCGGCGCTGCGCGACGAGGCGCAGCGCCGGTGGGGGTACCCGGTGCGGCTGGGCGCGGCGGGCGGGCTGGGCACGCCGGCGTCCATCGCCGCCGCGTACGGCCTCGGCGCCGACTACGTGGTGATCGGCTCGGTCCACCAGGCCTGCCTGGAGTCGGGCACCTCCGCCCCGGTGCGCAAGATGCTGGCGGCGGCCGGGGTGGCCGACTGCGACATGGCCCCGGCGGCCGACATGTTCGAGCTCGGCGTGGACCTCCAGGTCCTGCGCAAGGGCAGCATGTTCCCGATGCGGGCCCGCCGCCTGTACGAGCTGTACAAGCAGTACGACGGCGTCGAGGCGCTGCCGGCCGACGAGCGGCGCAAGCTGGAGACCCAGATCTTCCGCCGCCCGCTGGACGACATCTGGGCCGACGTGCGGGAGTACTTCACCCGGCGCGACCCCGAGCAGCTGGAGCGCGCCGGCCGCGAGCCGCGCCGGAAGATGGCCCTCATCTTCCGCTGGTACCTCGGGATGGCCTCGCGGTGGGCGAGCGTCGGCGAGGCCGACCGGGTCGCCGACTACCAGATCTGGTGCGGGCCGGCGATGGGCGCGTTCAACGCCTGGACCGCCGGGACGCCTCTGTCGGCGGTGGAGAACCGGACGGTGGCGCGGGTGGCGTCCGAGCTCATGCGCGGCGCCGCCTTCACCGGCCGCGTCCAGCAGCTCGCGCTCGGCGGCGTCCGCCTGCCGGCCTCTGTCCGCTCCTACCGGCCGATTCCGCAGGTCAGGGAGGAAGTGGCGGCGTGAACGGCGTACTTCGGGCAGAGCCGCTCGCCCGTTTCCGGGCGGCGGCCGAGCTGGACCGCTCGCTCGGCGACCCCGCGGCCGAGGAGAACCCGTACGGGTTCGCGGGCGCGGTGGCCCGCGACCAGGCCTCGGCGTTCCCTGCCGACCTGGCCGCCGCCGCGGGGCCGTCGCTGCGCCTGTCCTACGTGCCGTCGGCCGACGGCGGCACCATGGACGCCGCCGACGAGACGCTCATGACCGTCCGGGCGGTGGCCCGCAGGGACCTGGCGGTGATGCCGGCGACCATGTTCAGCATCACCGCCGCCACGTGCGTCCTGCTGGCCGGGGACTCCGGCCAGCGGGCGCGCGTGGTCGAGCTGCTGCGCCGGCGCGGCGCGGTCGGCTTCGCGCTCACCGAGGACGGCCATGGCGGCGACCTGCTGGCCAACGAGTGCCGCCTGGAGCCGGACGGCGAGGGCGGGTACCGGTTGTGGGGCCGTAAATGGCTGGTGGGCCTCGGCGACCGGGCCGGCGCGCTGGTGGTCTGCGCGCGGACCGGCCGGCGCGGACCGGGGGCGTTCACCCTGGTCCTGCTGGAGGGCCCGGTGGTCGAGGAGTGCCGCACCGGGCTGCGGCCCACGAGCGGCATGCGGGGCATCGGGCTCGCCGGGTTCGAGTTCGACGGCGTCCCGGTGCCGGCGAGCGCCCTGGTGGGCAGGGAAGGGCGCGGCCTCGACATCGCGATGCGGGCCATGCAGTACGTGCGGGTGATGAGCACCGGGGCGAACCTTGCCGCCGCCGACTCCGCGCTGCGGCTGGCCCTGGACTTCGCCGCCGGGCACCGCGTCGGCGACCGGCCGCTGATCGGCCTGCCCGTGGCGCGGCGCCGGTTCGCCACCGCGGCGACCGCGCTGCTGGCCGCCGAGGCCGGCGCGCTCGGCGCGGCCCGGGCGCTGCACCTGGCGCCCGAGGCGCAGTCCCTGTGGTCCAGCGTGGTCAAGCACGTGACGATCGACGCGGCGGAGGAGGTCTTCGCGCACAGCGGGGACCTGCTCGGCACGCACGGGCTGCTGCGCAAGGGCCCGGCCGCGGCGTTCGACACCTTCCGCCGGGACAACGCGGTGGTGCGGCACATCGACACCGGGCCGCTGGCCAACCTCCGCCTGGTCACGACGGCGCTGAGCCAGGCGGCGCTGGCCCGTCCCGCGACGGGCGGCCGGGAGGGCGCTCTCGACGGGACGGACGCCGCCGGGCTGTTCGCCCTCACCGTGGCGCCCCCGCCGGCCCGGCTGGACGGGCTGGCGGTGGCCGGTCGCGGCGACCCGGTGACCGGCGGGCTGCCCGAGGTCGCCGACCTGGTCCGCGCGCACCTGACGGCCACCGGCGGCCGGCTCGCCGACGCGGCGGACCAGGAGGTCGCCCGCCTGGTGGCCGCCCTGGCGGCGCAGAAGGAGCGGGTGCGCGCCCTGCTGGCCGACCGCAGGGAGGGCGCGCCCGACCTGCTGGAGGAGGCCGAGCTGTTCTGCTTCCTGCACGCCGCCGCGAGCTGCGTCCACCTGTGGTGGGCCAACAGGGACCTGCCGCTGCTCGCCGGGGAGCCCGGCGACCCGGGCTGGCTGGCCGCCACGGTCGGCGTCCTGCTTGCCCGCGCCGAGGGCGGCAGATGGCGCCTGCCCGCCGCCGTGGCCGAACCGATGGCCGAGGTGGCCGAACGCCTGCACCGCGACGGCCGGCTGACCTCCGTCACCGCGCTGCCGCTGGCCGAACACGACCGTGCCGAGAAGGCGAACGAGAAGGAGGAGGGTGCGCCGTGACCGTCAAGGAGCAGGTCGCGGTGGCCGAGGAGCTGGAGCGTTATCTCGGCGACCCGCACGATCCGGCGAGCCCGATGTCGTTCGCCAAGATCATCGACCTCGACGAGCGCGAGGAGTTCCCGTACGAGCTGGTGGGCCTGCTGCAGCGCTGGCAGGTGCACCAGTACTGCCTCCCGGCCGCCTTCGGCGGGCGGGCGGGCGACGTCGAGGTGGGCTTCAACCTGCTGCGGCTGGTGGCCCGCCGCGACCCGACCACGGCGACCGCGCTGATGCTGACCAACCTGGCGTTCATGCCGACGTGGATCGCCGGCACCGACGAGCAGAAGCGGCACTTCGTCGGGGCGATCAACCGCGGCGCCCGCATGGCGTGGGGGCTGTCGGAGCGCGACCACGGCAGCGACGTGCTGAGCAACGAGATGCGCGCCGAGAAGGTCCACGGCGGCTACCTGCTGACGGGCGAGAAGTGGCTGATCGGCAACGCGACCGTCGCCGACGTGGTGAGCGTGCAGGCGCGCACCAGCGAGCGCGGGGGCCCCGGTGGCTGGTCCATCTTCGCGGTGGACAAGCGCCGGTGCCCGGCGGGCTCGGTGGTCCACCTGCCCAACGAGCGCATCCACGGCCTGCGGGCGCTGGACATGAGCGGCATCCGCCTGGACGGGGTGTTCGTCCCGGACTCCGCCCGGCTGGGCGCGGAGGGGCAGGGCCTGGAGCTCGCGCTGAAGAGCGGCCAGGTCGCCCGGACCACGATCAACGGCATGGGGCTCGGCGCGGTCGACACCGCGATGCGGGTCACGCTGGACTTCGTCACCGAGCGGGTCATCTTCGGCCAGAAGGTGATCGACGTGCCCTACACCCGGCGCCAGCTCGCCGAGTCCTTCGCCGACATGATCGTCGCCGACGCGGTCACCACCGGGGCGGTGCGCGGGCTCCAGGCCAACCCGGGGCAGGCCAGCATCTACTCCTCGGTGGTCAAGTACTACGTGCCGACCTCCCTGGAGCGCACGTTGTCCCAGTTGTCGGTGGTGCTCGGCGCCCGGCTCTACCTGCGGTCGCACCCGCACTACGGCATCTACCAGAAGATGCTGCGCGACGCGCTGGTGGCGATCTTCGCCGACGGCAACACCGTGGTGAACCTCAAGAACGTCGCGCTCCAGCTCGACGGCCTGCTCGAAAAGGTGGGCGGCCCGGTGACGCCGGAGGCCGACGCCCGCGTCCAGGCGCAGTACGACCTGGACGCCACGCTGCCCGAGTGGAACCCCGCCGACCAGCAGTTGTTCAGCAGGGGCGCCGACGACACCGTGCTGCTGCTGCCCGACGCGGTGCGGCGGCTGCGGGAGCAGGCCGGGGTTCACCCGGACGAGCGGCAGCGCCACTGGCTGTCGCGCGCCGCGGACGTCGCCGAGTCGCTGCACCAGGAGCTGGACCGCGTGCGCGCGGAGGTCGGGCGGCTGCGCGAGGCGCACGGCAAGGGGTACGCCGGCACGGCCGAGCTGTTCCGCCTGGCCGAGCAGTACTGCGCCGTCCACGCCGCCGCCGCGACGGCGCACCTGTTCACCCGCTCGGCGCGGGCGCTCGCCGAACCGTTCCCGGACGGCGCGCTGCTGCTGATGTGCCTGGAGCGTCTGGCCCGGCAGTTCCACCCGGTCCGGCCGGTCACCGACCAGGAGGTCGTGGACCGGGTGGTGGAGATCCTGCGCGGCCTGCACTCCGGCCGTCAGCTGTTCTCGTTCTGGCAGTTCCAGCTCAGCGCCTCGGGCGAGCGGCGATGAGCGGTCTCGCCGCCCCCGCGCGGGACGTCCTGCCGGCCGCCACCGCCGAGGCGGGCGTGTGGCTGCTGGCGGAGTCCCAGGTGGAGCCGCTGGCCGCCGCCGCGCCGCCGGAGGAGGTGCTCTCCGACGACGAGCGGGATCGGGTCGCGCGGCTGCGCGGCCCCGGCGCCCGCAGGCGCGGCCTCGGCGCCCGGCTGCTGGCCCGGCTGCTGCTGGCCCGGTACGCCGGGGTGCGCCCGTCGGTGCTGTCCTTCGCCACCCGCTGGCACGGACGGCCGGAGCTGTCGCCGAACCCGTGGCGGCTGCGGTTCAACCTGTCGCACAGCGAGGGGCTGATCGCCTGCGTGGTCACCTCCGAGGTGCCGTGCGGCGTGGACGTCCAGCGGCCGGTGGGACAGGACGTCCTGCACCACCTGGCGATGGCGCTGTCGGAGCCGGAGGCGGCGCGGCTGTCCGTCCTGCGCCCCGGGCCGCCTCAGGCCCGGGTGCTGGTGGACACCTGGACGGTCAAGGAGGCCTACACCAAGGCGCTCGGCGTCGGCCTGCGCTACGGCTTCGAGCACCTCACCGTCGAGGGCCTGCCGGACGGGCCCGTCAGCCTGCACGACGCGCGGGTCCGCCACGCCGAGGACCGTCCCTGGCGGTTCCGCCTCGACCACCTGCCCACCGGCCACTCCCTGGCCGTCGCCGTCCGCCGGCCGGGGCCGGCGCCTTATCCGATCGTCGTCCGGCAGTTCATGGATTCGCCTCACATCTCCTTGGAAGGGGTAGCCCTGTGAACCCACGTCGTGGGCTCGCCGCCACAGTTGTGGCCAGTTCGGTACCTATGTTCCTGGTGGCGCTCAACAACCTGGTCGTCACCAACGCCCTGCCCGAGATCGGCCGCGATCTCGGGGCCGGCCTCGACGAGCTGCAGTGGGTCGTCAACGCCTACGTGCTCGCCTTCGCGGGGCTCCAGCTCACCGCGGCGGCCCTCGGCGACCGGCTGGGCCGGCGCAGGCTGTTCGTGATCGGCATCCTGGTGTTCGTCGCCGCGTCGGCGGCCTGCGCCCTCGCCACGACCACCCCCGCGCTGATCACCGCACGCGTGCTCCAGGGCATCGGCGCGGCCGCGGTCTTCCCGCTCTCCCTCACCCTGCTCGCCGCCGGAGTCCCCGAGAAGCGCAGGAACCTGGCCGTCGGCCTCTGGGGCGCCGTCTCCGGCACCGCCGTCGCGGTCGGCCCGCTGGTCGGCGGCGCGGTCACCGAGGGCCTGAGCTGGCAGTGGATCTTCTGGGTCAACGTGCCGATCGGCCTGGCGGCGGTCCTCCTCGTCTACCGGGTGCTCGGCGAGAGCAAGGGGACCGGCCGCGGCCTGGACCTGCCCGGCATGGTGCTCGGCGGCGCCGCCATCACCACGGCGGTCTGGGCGATCGTCGAGGCGCACGGCCGCGGCTGGACCGACTCGGTCATCCTGGGCGCGTTCGGCGCCGCCGCCGCGCTGCTGGTCCTGTTCGTCCTGTGGGAGCGGCGCACCGCCGATCCCCTGCTGCCGCTGACCTTCTACCGCACCCGTCCGTTCGTCCTCAGCAACCTGGTGTCGCTGGCGATGTACTTCGGGGTGTTCGGCTCGATCTTCCTGCTCGTCCAGTACCTCCAGGGGCCGCTCGGCTACTCGCCCATGGAGGCGGGCGTGCGCACCCTGCCCTGGACGCTGATGCCGATGTTCCTGGCCCCGGTGGCGGGCATCTTCACCAGCCGGATCGGCGGCGGCCCGCTCATGGCCGCCGGGCTCGGCCTCCAGGCCATCGCCCTGTTCTGGATCGGCACGCTGGCCGACGTCGACCTCGCCTACACGTCGCTGATCCCGGCCATGGTGGTCGCGGGCATCGGCATGGGGCTCACCTTCGCGCCGAACTCGGCGGTGGTGCTGGCCTCCGTGAAGCCCGAGGAACACGGCAAGGCGTCCGGCGCCAACAGCACGATCCGCGAGATCGGCGGCGCGCTCGGCGTCGCGGTGCTGGCCACGGTGTTCCAGGACTCCGGCGGCGTCGTGGGCCCGTCCCCGGCGGGGCCGACGGCCTTCTTCGACGGCCTGGTGCCGGCCCTGTACGTCGGCGCGGCCGTGGTCGCGGCGGGCGCCCTGGCCGGGGCCTTCATCCCGCGCATGCGGCGCGCCGCCAAGCCCGAGGCCGCCGTCACCGGGCACGACACCGCGGACGTCCCGGCGTACAGCGGTGCCGACGACCACAGCCAGGTCACGGTCTGACCGTGGCCCGGCCCCGGTGGCGCCGATCGGACGTCACTGAGTGACTCCGGATCCGGCGCCACCGGACCCGCCCGGCACGAGAGAGAGGGGTAACACTCCGCCATGGCAGATCCCCAAGCGGTCAACATGTACCGGCTGACCGTCGCCGGCCCTCCGGGGACCCGGCCCGAGAAGGGCGCCGTGAGCGGGCGCCACGCCGCCGACACCGACGGCGACGTCACGCTCTTCCTGATCGGCCTCCGGCTCAACCGGTGGCGCTCGATCGGCGCGGGCCTGCGCGTGGTCCGGGCGATGCTGCGCCTGCTCGCCGGCCTGCACGACGACCACGAGTCCGGCTACCGGGGGCACCGCATCCTGTTCGGGCCGTCCCCGCGCGAGGTGATGGTCCTGCAGTACTGGGACGGCGAGGACCGGCTGCGGGCCTTCGCCACCGATCCGGGACACGAGCACCGCGAGGCGTGGCGGATGTTCGAGCAGATGGCCCGTTCCGGCCAGGGCGTCGGACTGTGGCACGAGATCTACCGGGTGCCCCCGGGCGGGGCGTCCAGCTTCTACCGGGACACTCCGCCGATCGGCTTGGCCGCGGTGGCGGGGCTGGCCCCCAAACCGCGTGGTCGGCGGATCAGGGCGCACACCTGACCCGAGGATTCTTCGGACACCTACGAACCTGGGAGCCAAAATGACTTCGGTGCTGAGCCGGCCAGAGGCCGATCGGTCCGGCGACGAGAACCAGTGGACCAAATGCCCTGCCTGTACATCTCTGCTCTATTTACGCCGGTTGAAGCGCCAGGACTGGGTGTGCCCGGAGTGCACCCACCCCCTGCGGCTCACCGTGGACGACCGGCTCGCGATGCTGCTCGACCCGGGCTCGTTCCGCCGCTACGACGCGGACCTCGGGCCGGTGGACGTCCTCGGCTTCACCGACTCCAAGCCGTACCCCCAGCGCATCGCGGAGGCCCAGAAGCGGACCGGCGCGCAGGAGTCGGTCGTCTGGGGGACCGGCACGATCGAGGACCTGCCCCTCGTCGTGGCGGTCATGGCGTTCGAGTTCATGGGCGGCAGCGTCGGCGGCGTCACGGGTGAGCTGATCGCCCGCGCCGCCCGGCACGCCCTCGCCGAGCGGCTGCCGCTCCTGCTGGTCACCGCCTCGGGCGGCGCCCGCATGCAGGAGGGCGCGATCTCGCTGATGCAGCTCGCCAAGACCAGCCAGGAGCTCGGGCGCCTGCGCGAGGCCGGGCTGCTGTGCGTCAACCTGCTCACCGACCCGACCTACGGCGGCGCGACGGCCTCGTTCGCCGTCCTCGGCGACATCGTGCTCGCCGAGCCGTCGGCCCGCATCGGGTTCGCCGGGCCGGGCGTCATCAAGCAGACCATCCGCCAGGATCTGCCGAAGAACTTCCAGCGCGCCGAGTCCCTCCAGGCGTGCGGCATGGTCGACGAGGTGGTGCCGCGCGACCGGCTGCGTCCCACGCTCGGCCGGCTGCTGCGCCTGCACGCGGGGACGACGCAGGCACCGCCCGCCCGCTCGGACGCGGCGCCGTACCTCACCGACCCCATCACGCTCGACCACGTGCCCGCCACCGAGGTGGTCCGCACCGCCCGCAACATCGACCGTCCCACCACGCTGGACTACTGCGGGCAGATCTTCGACGAGTTCTTCGAGCTGCACGGCGACCGCTCCTCCGCGGACGACCGGGCGATCGTCGGCGGGATCGGGCTGCTGGCCGGGCGTCCGGTGGTGGTGATCGGGCACCAGAAGGGGCACGAGACCCCCGAGCTGATCCGCCGCAACTTCGGCATGCCGCAGCCGTCGGGCTACCACAAGGCCCGCCGCCTGATGGACCACGCCGAGCGGTTCGGCATGCCGCTCGTCACCTTCGTGGACACCCCCGGCGCGTACCCCGGCGTCGAGGCCGAGGAGCGCGGCCAGGGCACGGCCATCGCCGAATGCATCCTGCGCATGTCCCGGCTGCGGGTACCGGTGCTGTCGGTCGTGACCGGAGAGGGCGGCAGCGGCGGCGCGCTCGCGCTGGCCACCGCCAACCGGCTGCTGATCCTCCAGAACGCCTACTTCTCGGTGATCAGCCCCGAGGGCTGCGCGACGATCCTGTTCGGCAACGCCGGGCAGGCCGACCGGGCGGCCACCGAACTGCGGATCACCCCGCGCGACCTGCTGGAACTCGGTGTGGTCGACGGCGTGATCCCCGAGCCCTCGCAGGGCGCGCACAGCGACTGGGCGGCCATGGGAGCGGCCGTCCGCGAGGCACTTCTGGCCGGACTAGCCGAACTATCACCGTTGACGGCCGACTCTCTCGTCAACGATCGGTACAAGCGCCATACTCGCTTCGGTGATCCGGATCGTCAGCTCTCCATCGGCCGGTGGTGAGGATGAGCGAGGAGACAGTCGACGTGCACGAGCAATCGAACGGGGACGGATCGAACGCGGACGTGACGCTGGCCGACCTGCGGCATGAGGTGCGCCAGCTCATCTCGGACGTGGGCCGGCCGATCCGCCGGGTGAGCCTGAGGGCGGGCACGGCGGTCATCGAGGTCGAATGGGAGTCCAGCGGCGCGGTCACGGAGGCGCCCGCCCACGCGCAGGCCGCGGCGCCGCAGCAGTACCAGGCCCCGGCCACGGGATCGGGCCCGGAACCGGCCGCCGAACCGGCCGCCGACCGGCACCGCATCGCCGCGCCGCTCGTCGGCACCTTCTACAGCGCCCCCTCCCCCGGCGCGGAGCCGTTCGTCAACGTCGGCGACGTCGTGCAGCCGGGCAGGCAGGTGGCCATCGTCGAGGCGATGAAGCTGATGAACGCGGTGACCGCCGACCGCGCGGGCACCGTCGTGTCGGTCGAGGTGAGCGACGGCGAGTTCGTCGAGTTCGGCCAGACGCTCATCGTGATCGAACCCGCCGACGGTTCCGAGTAGGGGGGAGCAGATGTTCCGGAAGGTGCTCGTCGCCAACCGCGGCGAGATCGCGTTACGTGTGCTCCGCGCCTGCAAGGAGCTGGGCATCCGCACGGTCGCCGTCTACTCGACCGCGGACGCCGACTCCCTGCCCGTGCGCCTGGCCGACGAGTCCGTGTGCATCGGCCCGCCCGCGTCCCGTCTCAGCTACCTCAACGTGCCCAACATCATCGGCGCCGCCCTCAAGACCGGCGCCGACGCGATCCACCCCGGGTACGGGTTCCTCTCGGAGGACCCGTACTTCGCGGAGATCTGCGCCGACAACGGCATCACCTTCGTCGGCCCCCCGCCGGAGGTCATGGAGCACCTCGGCGACAAGTCGACGGCGCGCAAGCTGATGCAGGACGCGGGGCTGCCGCTGCTGCCCGGGACGGTCAGCCCGATCGTCTCGGCCGAGGAGGCCCTCTCCCTGGCCGACGAGATCGGCTACCCCGTGGTGCTCAAGGCCTCCGCCGGCGGCGGCGGCCGGGGCATCACCGTCGTGCAGCGCCGTGAGGACCTGCCCGAGGCCGTGCGCGCGACCCGCGCCAACGCCCAGGCGCTCTTCAAGGACGCGGCCGTGTACCTGGAGAAGTACCTCACCGGTGCCCGTCACATCGAGGTGCAGGTGATGGCGGACAACTACGGCGGCGTCGTGCACCTCGGCGAGCGCGACTGCTCGGTGCAGCGGCGCAAGCAGAAGCTGATCGAGGAGTCGCCCTCCCCCGTCGTCGACGCCGACCTGCGGCGGCGCATCGGCCAGGCCGCCGTCGACGGCGCCCGCTTCGTGGGCTACCGGGGCGCGGGGACGATGGAGTTCCTGCTCGACGGCGACGGCCGCTTCTGGTTCATGGAGATGAACGCCCGCATCCAGGTGGAGCACCCGGTCACCGAGATGGTGACCGGCGTGGACCTGGTCCGCGAGCAGCTGCGCGTCGCGGCGGGCGAGCCGATGTCCCTGAGCCAGGACGCGATCGAGCTGCGCGGGCACGCGATCGAGTGCCGGGTCAACGCCGAGAACGCCGGCGCCGGGTTCGCGCCGACCCCCGGGAAGCTGGACCGCTTCGACACCCCGGGCGGGCCGTGGGTGCGCCTGGACACCCACTGCCTGGCCGGCAGCCGGGTGCCGCCGTACTACGACTCCTTGATCGCCAAGCTCATCGTGTGGGGTCCCGACCGCGACGCCGCGCTCGACCGGATGGCACGGGCCCTCGACGAGTTCCACATCGAAGGCCGGGGGGTGCACACCACGATCGAGTTGCACCGCCGGGTCCTCGAACACCCCGACTTCCGGGCCGGAAACGTCACCACCCAGTTCCTCGACCAGTACTTGAGCACCAACGGCACGCCGCCATAGCCTGAGGTGACCCCCGTGCAGCACGGGCCTGTGGCTACGGGATGGCGTCGGGAACTCCTCCGGAGCGGTTCGAGCGGCAGGAGGTTCCCGCAATGGCAGAAGGTGATTCCAGATGGACCGCAAGAAGTCGACCCGTGCCCACGACGGTGAGCTCGACGAGACCATGGAGTCCCTGCGAGAGGCGATCGGCGGGATGCCGCGCGACATGACCGCGCGGCTGATCGCCGGCGTCGTCGGCACGCGCGACGGCCGCCAGAAGGGCTCCGGAGCCCCGGCCAAGCGCTAGAGCGTTCACCACCACCCGCGGTGCGGGCCGTCACGTCCCCACGGCTCGCGCCGGCGAGGCGGCGGAACCGGGGATCCGCCCGCCTCGGAAACGGCGAGCCTCCTGACCCGCGCGAAGGTCCGCGAGATCAACGCCACGAGATTGCGGCGCCGGGCGGGGCGAGGGCGTCGGCGGGGTTCGCGCACGGTCCGGGGTCGCCCACCCCCCAGGTCTCGTACTGCGCCTGGCGCAGCGTGCACGGGTCGAACACCCAGCCGTGGGCGTAGAACCCGGGGTCCAGGTTGGTGCGGTGGACGAGCACCGCATCGCAGGTCACCGAGAACGGGCCGCTCCCCGGCTCGGGTCCGTCCCCGCGGAAGGCCGGTCAGCAGGGGGAGGTCAGTGCTTCCAGCGCAGGCGCGCGGCCGTCTCTTCGGGGGTGGCGTCCGCGAAGAGGGCGATCTCGCCGCGGCGGACGGCGGCGACGGTGTCGATGAGAGGCTCACCGAGGGCGTCCTTCAGGACCGGGTCGGACTCGAACGCCTTCACCGCCGCGTCGAGGGAGGACGGCAGGGGCGTGACGCCCTCCACGGTGACGGGGTCGGCCTCGACCGGGTCGGGCAGCGTGTCCCCGGCGATGCCCGCGCGGCCGGCGGCGAGCAGCCCGGCCAGGGCGAGGTACGGGTTGGCCGCCGCGTCGAAGCACTTGACCTCGAAGTTCGCCGCCCGCGAGCGCTCGCCGGCCGACCCGGTGACGAACCGCAGCGCGGCCTCGCGGTTCTCCAGCCCCCAGCAGGCGTACGCGCCGGCCCAGTGGGAGGGGACGAGCCGCAGGTAGCTGGCCACGGACGGCGCGCCCACGGCGAGCAGCGCGGGAAGGCGGGACAGGATGCCCGCCGCGAAGCCCTCGCCCTCGGCGGTCAGCCCGTGGCGGCGGTCGCCGCCCGCCATCAGGTTCACGCCGTCGCGCCAGAGGCTGAGGTGGACGTGCCCGCCGTTGCCGACCCCGCCGGCCAGCACCTTCGGCGAGAAGCTCGCGCGCAGGCCGTGGTTCAGGCTGACGGCGCGGATCGTCTCGCGGACCAGCACGGCGGTGTCGGCGGCCCCGACCGGCTCCTCGGCCGCGGCCGAGACCTCGTACTGCCCGGCCGCGTACTCGGGGTGGATCTGCTCGACCGCCACCCCGGCCGCCCCGAGCGCCTCGACGATGTCGCGCAGGTAGGCGGCGCGCTCGGTGAGCCGCGTCATGCCGTACGCGGGGCCGGTGCAGGCGGGGACGAAGTCGTCGCCGTCCCCGACGGAGGCCGCCCACTCGACCTCGAACGCCGCCTTGACGGTGAACCCGTCCGCCGCCAGGCGTTCGGTCTCGCGGCGGGCGAGGTGGCGGCCGTCCAGCGGATGGGGGACGCCCTGCTGGTCGTACCGGTCGGCGGGCGCCCACGCCCAGCCGGGCAGCGGGATGAGCACGGCCAGCCGGTCCAGGTCCGGGTACAGGCGCAGGTCGCCGACGGGGCCGCCGGCGAAGCGCCCGCAGACGATCGAGTCGTCCACCAGGAAGGCGTCGAACACCGGGGAGGCGCCGATGCCCCAGGCGGCCGCGTGCTCCAGCCGCGCGAGGGGCACGGCCTTGACGCGGGTCAGGCCGCTGGTGTCCACCCAGGTCACGGCGACGCCCGTGACACCGCTCGCGGCGAGCCCTCCCGCGGCCTTCCGCGCGAGCTCCCCCCGCCGCGCCCGCTCTCGCTGGTCCACCCTGCCATCTTCTCCGCCCCCGCCCCGTCGCGTCGACACGCCCGGCCGCGATCGGCCACGTCGGGTTCGCCTCCCCCGGTGGACACAGTGGACAGAGTTGACGCGGTAGCACGCTTCCCGGGCGCGGGGACGGCGCCCGGCCGACGACGATGCGGTGGGGCGATCGGCCGCACGAGCGAATGCGGTGATCAATATCACAGTTCACCCTTGTGACAGGTGAGTACAGGCGGGGCCGCCATTCATGACGGTCGTCCAAGATCGAGGAAATCGGCGCGAATTTTCACGATCGTTCCCGCCGCCAAATGTGGCATTTACCCCGTACCGTTGGACCCGGGGGGTTTCCACTGCGCTAATCCGGGCAGTCCGGTCGAGTTCGAGCCGACCGTTGACCGTCCGTATGGAAGGTCGTGCCCACTGCGGGATCGCCTGCGAGACACGCCTACCGAGTGACGGCGGCAGACCTGGCCGAACGACGGATTGCACCACGGAAGAGGGTCGTGATGACGAACGAGATCGCCGACAACACCGCCGGCACCGATACCGCGAACACCACCGCGGCCGGCAAGGCGGCGGCGCGCGCGCTGGCGGCGCGCCTGCCCGGATGGACCGTCTGGTACGGCGAGCACACCCGGCGCTTCTGGGCGATGCCCCGCTCGGCCGTGCCGGCCGGGACGCGGATGCCCGAGGCCGACACCATCGAGGAGCTGGAGGCCGCGGTCCACCGCATGCAGGGGACGGCGCCGCGCGCGGAAGGCAACCCGGGATCGCGGCAGGAGCCTCCGGCCCAGGACCCCCTCCGAGCCGCCCCGGGCCACATGGACCCGCAGCAGCAGCTCCGCCGTCAGCCGGTCGGCGCCAACGGCTGACGCGAGGGCCTCGTCCCGCGACGCCTGACGACGGGCGTCGCGGCCGGTTACGTATGCTCGGGCGATGACCATCGCGCGCACCCTCGTCCTGTGGGACATCGACCACACGCTGGTGAACACCGCCGGCATGGGCCGTCGCGCGTACGCCGACGCCTTCCAGGTGGTGGCCAGCCGCCCGCTGGAGCGGGTCGCCGAGATGGCCGGGCGGACCGACTGGGCGATCACCGTCGACACCCTGCGCATGCACGGCATCGAGGCGTCCCCCGACCTGCTGCGCGCGTTCGGCGCGGCGCTGGCCGAGGCGTTCGCGGCGTACGAGGCGGCGGTGCGCGAGAACGGGCACGTGCTGCCGGGCGCCCGCGAGGCGCTGGAGGCGCTGGCCGGGCGGGACGACGTGGTGCAGTCGGTGCTGACCGGCAACATGGAGCCGATCGCGGTCGGCAAGCTCGCCGCGTTCGACCTCGGCCGTTTCGTGGACATGCGGGTGGGGGCCTTCGGCATGGACCACGAGGACCGCGCCGAGCTGGTACGGCTCGCGCAGAGGCGCGCGGCCGACGTCTACGGCCAGAAGTTCGGCCGCGAGAACACCGTGCTGATCGGCGACACGCGCCATGACGTGCAGGCCGGCCACGTGGGCGGGGCCCGGGTGGTCGCGGTCGCGACCGGCGCGAGCGACAGGAAGACGCTGCTGGAGGCGGGCGCCGAACTGGTCCTGGACGACCTCGGCGACACCGCCACCGTCGTCCGCACGATCCTGACACCCACGGCCCCGTAGAACGCGATCACCATGGACCCGTAGACCGCTGCGCCGGCGTCCCGCGTCCGGCTGACGGGGACGGGCCGCCGTGACGCCCGGCGGCCGGAAAATCGCGGCGTCTCCTCGCGCCCGGCGGGCCGGGCCGGCTCGTAAGATCCCGGTATGGCGGAGGTCTTGGTGCGCGACGGGACATGGACGTTCGACGGCGACACCATCCGGATCGTCCCGTCCCGCGACCGGCATGTGCACAAGCTGCGGCAGCTCGTGGGCGAGCGGTCGGTGCCGATCATGGCGGTGGCGGGCATCGCGTACGAGCCGGGGCGCAAGGGCGGACGGCTGAAGCTGCGGCTACGCGAGGGCGCCGACCCGTTCGAGCAGGCCGCGCGCGGGCGCGTCCCCGACTCCGCCGACCCCTACCAGCTCGCCGTCGACCAGGACCGCACGGGCGTCGCCGAGTACTTCGCCGACGAGGTGCGCAACGCGCTGGTGATCGAGCGGGTGCCGGAGGGACCCTGCGACCACTACCTGCTGCCCGGCCCGGCGGTTCCCCTGACGGCCTCGGCGGGCGACGGCACCGCGACGTTCGACGGCGCGTCGATCCGCCTGGACTGGAACTGGGCGACCGAGACGGGCAAGCGGTCGGCCGGGCCGCAGATCCTCCCGCTGAAGGACCTGGAGGGCGTCGACTGGACGCCCGCCGCCGGGCTGGAGAACGGGCACATCCGCTTCCGCCTCCGGGGCGTGACGACCAGGCAGCCGCCCAAGCACGACCCGTCGTGCCTGGTGCTGTGGGGCATGGACAAGGAGACGCGGACGTTCGCCATGCTGATCGCGGCGATCTTCGCGCGGCTGCCGCACCCGCTGGCCCCCTCGGACGCGCCCGTGCACGACGCCGCGCCCACGGACGCCGCGCCGTCCGACGGTCCGCGCGCGGTGGGTCCGGGGCCGGCGAGGTCCGGCGACGCGACGGCCGGCGACGGCGGGAGCGACGCCGACGCGCTGCTGCGCCGCCTGCGCGAGCTGGGCGAGCTGCACCGCGACGGGGTGCTCACCGAGGAGGAGTTCACGACCGCCAAGCAGGCGCTGCTGCGGCGGCTCTGAGCTCCAGAAAGCGAACGGTTGTGCGCTCACGACCGCGAGGCGGGCGCCGCTCCGTCGGTTGCGAGCTGGGAACCGGTACCGCCCTGATCAGCGGGAAGAGCCTCAGAGCGCGACGAACGTGAGCCCGCGGCGCTTCAGCCGGGGGATCACCGTGCGCAGGGCCTTCAGGGTCTCGGAGCGGTCACCGCCACCGTCGTGGCACAGCAGGATCGCGCCCGGCCGGCAGGCCAGCATGCTCTGCGCGATGCGCCGCGTGCCCGGACGCGACCAGTCGCGCGGGTCGACGTTCCAGTCGATCGGGATCATGCCGTGCTCGTCCGCTGTGTGGACGACCCGGCGCGACCACGAGCCGCCCGGCGAGCGGAAGAACCGCGCGGCCACGCCGGTGGCGTCCGAGATGCGCCCCTGCGCCTCCACGATCTCGGACGTGACGCGCCTGGCCGGGAGGCGGTTGAACGGGATCGGGTGGTGCATGGTGTGGTTGCAGAGCTGGTGACCCGCCCGGACGATGCGCTCGGCCAGCCGGGGATAGCGCTTCACCTGGATGCCGATGAGCGAGAACGTCGCCCGCACGTCGTGCTCGTCCAGCAGGTCGAGCATCTTCGGCGTCCACTCGGGGTGGGGCCCGTCGTCGATGGTCAGCGCGATGGCGTTGCCCGGCGCGGCGGGCGCGAGGTCGATCAGGCTGCGTACGGGCTGGTGGCGGGCCTTCAGGTGCGACGACGGCCACCCTGAGTGCGGCGGCGTCGCGGCATGCGGGTGTCTCACCACGGGCTTACGCGCCGACGTCCGTCCGGCGACGGGCGCGCCGGCGGGCGGCGTCCTCACCGCGTCGCCCACGATCAGGGAAGCGAGTGTCAACGCGCCGAGAGCCCGCAGGGCACGGCGGCGGCCGACCTCGCTGTCCTCCACGGTCACACCGTACTCACCTATCACCGGAATTGCCCTGACCGACAGGACCGGTCAGGGTAACCGTGAGGTACAGGTCGTTACGACGGAGAGCAAGCCTTTACGGCAACCAGGAGACACACCGGCTTTACGGCAGCCAGGAGACCCGGCCGCGCAGAAGGCCATATCCGACGAAGGCGACGGCGTCGATCAGCGTGTGCGCGACGATCAGCGGCATCGCCCGTCCCCATTTCTGGTACAGGCGCCCGAACAACAGGCCCATCGCGACGTTGCCGACGAACCCGCCGAAACCCTGGTAAAGGTGATAGGAGCCGCGGATCAGCGACGACACCGCGACGGCGTGCCACGGCCGCCAGCCGAGCCCGGCCAGCCGGTGCAGCAGGTATCCGGCGACGATGACCTCCTCCAGCACGCCGTTCTGCGCCGCCGCGAGCAGCAGGACGGGGACGCGCCACCACGTGTCGGGCAGCGCGTCCGGCACGACGTCGAGGTTGACGCCCGCGCCGAAGGCGATGAGGTAGAAGACCAGCCCCGTGCCGCCGACCACGGCCGCGAGGAGGGCGCCGCGTAGCGCGTCACGGCCCGGTTCGCGGGCGTCCACGCCGATGGTCCGCAGCGACCCGGCGGAGCGCGCGAGCAGGTAGGCCACGAGGGCGACGGGCGCCAGGTCGAGGGCGAGGTCGACGAGTTGGAGGGCCAGGTCGAACCACGGCCGGCCGGGCGCCCTCGTGCCGACGAGGACGGCCTGCTGCCCGCTCAGCGCCCTGGGGGCCGTCAGCGAGCCGACCAGGGACACCAGCGCGCGCAGGCCACTGGCGCCGAGCGACACCGCGAAGACCACGATGATCTCCATGCGGATCAGCCGGGGCGTGAACGCGGGCGCGGCGACGGTGGCCGGGGGCGGCGGAGAGGCGTGCATGCCCGCAGCGTAGCCGCGCCCGCATAAGTCCATCGACAGCTTCTTCCACGCCATGATTCGAACACGTCTTCGAAGAAATGGCCATCATCCGCCAGTCCTCATTGCGAGGCCACCGAGAAGTTGATACTGCTTGCGCTAGCGAGCCCGCCGATCGATCAATTGATCTTTTTGGTGGGAGGTGGACCGCGTGGCCAGGTCGAAGCGGTACAAGCTGGTGCGTCGCCTGGAGGACGCCTCCACGGTGGTCCGCGCGACGACGGGCCTGCTCCGGCACACCTCCAGCCTGCTGCGCCAGCTCGTGATGATCGTCGGCTGGCTGGTCCTGCTGGCAGGGGCGATCCGCCTGCTGCTCGACCCGCCGTCCCCCCTGTCCCCCGAGCACTTCCTCGCCCCCCTGGCGGGCGCGGCGGCCGTCTTCCAGGGCGTGATCAGGCCGCCCGCGGGGGGACGAAAGTCACGGCCGAGCGGTCCGCCAGGAAACGATATGGAGGCGGAAGAATGAACTTCCCCGCTTTATGCCTCCATGGCAACATACTGAATCGCCCATTGATGGCCGGGACGGTTCACGACGGACCGTAGGGCGGCATTCCGCGTACCGGACAATAGCGGCAAACCAACTAAAGGTCAGATGGAAGCCTGCGGTGAAATGCACCGTTTTCGGGTTTATCAGACCAAGAAGGACCGGGGTTTCGGATGACCGAGGAGATGACGCGTGAGTGAGACCTCCGGCCCCTCGGGGCCGTCGCACACCGGGCGCCATCGCGCGGCGGCGTACCGGCTCGTCGACCACGGGCTGGTGACGACGGGGTTCACCGTCACGCCGTCCGAGGACGGGAGGTGGATCGAGCTCAGCGGGACCTGCCCGGGCTGCGAGGTCCGCGTCTCCTACGCGTGGACTTATGCCGCCACCCGCCATCCGAGCATGCGCCCCCGGCCGGCGTCCCCCGCCGGGGCCCGGGAACTGGCGACGGCCTTCTGCGAGTGCGGGCACGCGCATCCCGAGCGACCCGCCGGGGCCTGGGGGCAGGGATGCGGGGCCTTCTGGCAGGTCGAGGTGCCGTGAGCGCGCCGAGCGGATGAGGTGAGCGGCCAGGCCAGCGAGCCCGGCGGCCGGTGGGTCACAGGCCGCTCACGGAATTCTTCCTGCTACCCGCGAAGATCTCGGCCTGTTCTTCGACGGCGCGTCGTTCGTCTCCCGGGTCGCTGCTCAACAGGGCCGTCTTCAGGCTGGCCGTGATGTATTCGTACGCCTGCTCCATGTCTCCGAGCAGGCGGCTGCACCGGGCGAGCGCGGTCAGCGTCCCGGATAGTTCGGGATGCCATGACGTCCGCTCGTACGCACTGAGCGCGTCGAGGAGGAAGGCGCGGGCGGTCAGGACCTCCCCGCGCAGGAGGTGGGCGACCCCGAGGCGGCGATGTGCCATCGCCTCGTGCAGGGCGTCCCCCACCTCGCTCGCCATGTCCAGCGCCTGCTTCAGCACGATGATGGCCTCCTCGAACCTTCCGAGGGCGGTTTGCGCCTGTCCGGCCATCATGAGGGCGTACCGCTCCCCGACCGCCGAGCCCGCGCGCCGGCTGACGGCAAGCTGCTGCCAGGCGTAGTCGAGCGCCTCGGCGTTGCGCCCGCCGACGATGTGGTGGCTGGCGATGTTGCCGAGCGACCGCAGTTCGGCGAACGAGTCGCCGGACTCGCGGCTCAGATCCAGCTCGGTGTACATGTACGTGAGCTCTTCTTCGACGCGGCCCAGTTGGCGGCACGCGAAGTACATCATGGACAGCGCCTGCGCCTCGTTCCGCCGATCGCCGAACCGCCGCGTCGTCGCCAAGGCCATGCGCCCGAGCGACAACCCCTCCTCGCGATACCCGTTGGTGTACAGATGCCACTGCATCGCCAGGGCGAGGGCCGCCGCGAGGCCGACCGTGACGTCGTCGGCGTCCGTGGTCTGACCGATCAGCGCCAGCATGTTGGGCTGTTCCCGGTGCAGCCATCGCTCGGCCTCGTCCCGGTCCGCGAGCGGCAGCGGAGCCTGCGGGATCTCGGGTGCCTTCGCGTGCACGCGATGAGGGTCGACGAGCCTGGCGGCCCTGACCGTCGTGGCGATGAAAAAGCCGAGCACGCGGTGCAGGGCCTCCGTCCGCCGTTCGGGCGGCTCGGCGTCCACCGCGCGTTCCTGCGCGTAAAGCCTCACCAGGTCGTGCATGGTGTAGCGACCAGGGGCCGGGCTGTCGATGAGGTTCGCGTCGGCGAGCCGCTCGATCGCCTGCTCCGCCGCGCGGGCGGGCACGTCCAGCAGCGCGGCGACGGCTTCCGCCCCGAGCTCGGGGACGCGGATGGTGCCGATCAGGCGGAACGCAGTGGCGGCCGCGCGGTCGATCGCTTGCGTGCTCTCGGCGAGCCCGGCGTAGCTGACCGCGATGCTGCCGCGGACACCGCTTTCCCCGGTGTGCAGCTCGTCGAGACGCCGGCCCTCGTTGTGCAGCCGCTCGATGAGGTTGTCCGCCGACCAGCTCGCCCGGCTGGCCAGCCGGGCTCCGGCCACATGAAGGGCGAGCGGGAGCCGGTCGCACAGGACGACCAGCCGCTGCACGGACTCCTCGGTGAACTCGACACCCCCCGACGTGAACCGCCGGGTGAGCATCGTCGAAGCCTCCGTATGGGACATGCGGCCCAGGTTGACCTGCGACGCGGGCGCCAGGTAGGCGAAGCTCTCGCGCGAGGTGAGCAGCACGACCGACCCGGGTGTCGTCGGAACGACCGGGCTCACCTGGGCGACCGAGGCGGCGTCGTCCAGGAGGATCAGCGCCCGCTTGCCGTGCAGCAGGGTGCGCAGCGCCGCCGCGGCCTCGTCGACGTCCGTGGGCACCCGCGGGCCGGGCATGCCGAACGCGCGCAGGATGCGGCCGAGCACCTCGGAGGTGTCGAGCCGCCGCACGCCCGGCATGGCGCCGCGCAGGTTCACGTACACCTGCCCGTCGGGGAACCGCCCGGCGACCATATGGGCGACGCGCAGCCCGAGCGCCGACTTGCCGGCCCCGGGAGGTCCGCAGATGGCGACCACAGGGGTGGGAATCGCGTCGCCCGGAGGGTTCAGCCAGGACTCCAGTCTGCGGATCTCCTTCTGGCGGCCGACGAAGAAGGGGATGTTGGACGGCAGCTCCCTCGGCACGACCGTGACCGTTTCCTCGTCACCGGCCGGGGCGGCGGGACGGTCGCCCTCGGCGGCGCGGGAGCCCTCGGACGTCTGCGCAGGAGGCTCGGGGAACAGGCCCGGGTCCCCGGCCAGAACGCGCCGGTGCAGTTCCTGGAGCGGGAAGCCGGGCTCGACTCCGAGTTCGTCCACGAGGCGCGTCCTGAGCTCCTGGAAGGTGCTCAGCGCGTCGGCCCGCCTGCCGTCGCGAGCCAGCGCGAGCATCATCTGGCCCCACGGCCGTTCCCTCAAAGGGTGGTCCCTCAGCCAGGGCCGTAGTCGGCCGATCACCTCGGCGTGCATGCCGAGCGCCAGCCGAGCCTCGATCCAGTCCTCGAAGGCGCCGACCCGCTCGTCCTCGAAGTGCGCGACGGTTTCGGCGAGCCGCACGGTGACGGGGATGTCCTCGAACGCCTTGCCGCGCCACAGGTCCAGGGCCTGCTCGAACAGCACCCCGGCCTTACGGACGTCGCCCGCCTTCCCCGCCTCGCGGCCCCGTGCGACCAGATCGGTGAACGTCAGCAGGTCGAGCTCGCCCGGCCGGACGACGATGCGGTAGCCGTCCCCGACGGTCTCGATCGGCGCGGACGCGGGATCGTCGGGCGACAGCAGCCTGCGCAGCGCCGAGACGTACGTCTTGAGGTTGCCCCGGGCCGACGGGGGCGGCGAGCCCTCCCACAGGTGGCCCATGAGGTGGTCCGTCGTGACGACCCTGCCCGCGGCCGAGAGCAGCGCGGCGAGAACCTGGCGGTGTTTCGGGCGGGCGACGGAAACCTCCTGGCCGGTGGAGCCGCGGACCCGCATGGGACCGAGGAGCCGGTATTCCACCGCAGCCTCCGCTTCAGTTGGGTGTCCGATCCTGAGCAGGCGTCATGCTCCTGTCAAGATCACCGATTGCCGGGACCACGTAGCCCCGCACGCGAGGTTCACACTTCGTGAACCTGCCGTGGACCCGACTCTGGTGGACTGGTCACCACAGCGACCAGACCGCTCCGAAGTGGGACGGCCGTTCACTATCGCAATTTTGAGCGTACTCGCCGGCTCCGACAAACGGCCCACGCCTCCGAGGAAGGAGAACGCGACATGGGGACCGGCTCACAGCGTCGCCTGCCTCAGGTCCGGCGGACCTCGTAGGGGGCGACACCACGGATTCGTCCATCGCCGGCGCATGTCCGGGTTCGCGAGACGCGGGGGCTCATCGCGGACCTGAAGGCGCGTCCGCGATGGGCTCATGGCCCCGCTCGGCGGATGCGGGGAGAGCGTACGGCGGTCCAAGTCCTGCCCTGCATGCGAACCCCCTTGGACCGCCGTACGCCACCACCCCTGCGGCGCGTGATCAAGAAACTCCTCCGACACCCTGCGAGGGCGTACTCAGGAACTCTTTCGAAGCTCTTCGGCATTCCCCAGGCTTCGTTCACCTCCGCGACACCGCGCGTTCCTACGGTCGCGGGTCATGGCATGGAAGAGAAAGGTGAACGCGGCACTCGAAGAGTTCACCGGATACAGCCTCTCCAAGGCGCGCACGCCGGAGCCGGAGCCGCCGGCCCCGGCCGACCAGGTGCGCCCCCCGGCCGATCCGGTGAACGACCGGTTGCTGCGGGCGCCGGTCTTCGTGCTGTCCCCGGTCAGGTCCGGCTCGACGCTGCTGCGCGTCCTGCTCAACAGCCACTCGCGCATCCACGCCCCGCACGAACTGCACATCCGGCGGCTCGCTGTGACGCTGACCACCGAACCGGTCCAGCAGGCGATGGAGGCACTTGGCCACTCCAAGAGCGACATCGAACACATCCTGTGGGACCGCATGCTCCACCGGGAGTTGGTCAGGAGCGGCAAGGACGTCATCGTCGACAAGACGCCGAGCAACGTCTTCGCGCACAAGCGCATCCGCACGTGCTGGCCGGACGCGCGGTTCCTCTTCCTGATGCGCCACCCGGCCTCGATCGCGCGCTCCTGGCACGAGGCCGACCCCGAGCAGCGTCCCATGGAGGAGGCGGTCCGGCACACGCTGCAGTACATGCGCTACCTGCAGGAGGCCCGGCAGCGCTACGACGGCCTGGACCTCACCTACGAGGCCCTGGTCGCGGACCCGGAACGGGAGCTCGGACGGGCGTGCGCCTTCCTCGGCCTCGACTTCGAGGAGGCCGTGCTCCGGTACGGCGACCACGACCACGGCGAGTTCGTCAAGGGCATCGGCGACTGGCGCGACAAGATCCGCAGCGGCCGCGTGCAACCGGGCACCCCGCCCCCTCCGCCGGAGGAGGTCCCGGAGGACCTCCGCGAGATGGCGGCCGCGTGGGGGTATCTGTGACCCGGGCACCCTGGCGCGGGTGAACCCCGGCTCCCCACGACTCGGGTCGGCGCCCTCCCGCAGGTACCCCTGACCCGACCCGGCGTGCTCCCGTGGGTGCCTGTGGCTCAGCCGGTCGCCCTCCCGTTGGCGAGGAGGATCTTGACCGCGTTCACGGTGGCGTGGCCGCGCCATTCGAGTGCCGCCGCCGGTGACTGGGACGCGAAGTCCACGACCCACCCCCCGTCCTCCCGCTGCCCGGCGGCGAGACGGCCGAGGTCGGCGGCGATGACGTCCGCGGGACGAATCGGCGCAGCGGACGGTCCGGCCACGGGGAGACGTCGAGCGGGCGCAGCGCCTCGCCCTCCAGGCCGCCCTCGACCGGGAGGATCCCGTCACGCGGCAGCCGAGCGGCGAGCCGTCCGAGCTCCGCTCCTGCGCCCGGTACGGCTTCCGGGGCAGTGGCCTGGATCGCGTGGTCCCGGACGCCGGCGTCCTTCGTCGCGTGGTCCCGAGCCGGCTCGTCCTGGTTCGCGTCGTCTTGGATCGCGTCGAGGAAGCCCAGCACGAAGCGCAGCTCGTACGCGCCTCCCGGCGGGCGCCCGGGGTCCGCGATCGCGCGCCGGCAGTGATCGGTGGCCCGCGCGAGCCACACGTGGTCGCGGACCGCCGGATCGTGCCGGGCGACACCGTGCGCCGCGGCGGCCACGGCGGCGGTGATGTGCAGGGACGAGCTGTCGGGGTCCGCGCCGAGCCACCACGGGGCCGACCCCACCGGCTCGCCTATCGGCAGCGCGAAGGGCAGTCCGCCGTCGGGCAGGGACACCGAGTCGAGCCAGTCGCACAACGTCGTCGCGAGCTCCCCCACGGGCCGGCCGATCTCCTCCAGCACCTCGAACGCGTGCAGCGCCCCCGCGGGCTGGCTCTCCGGGGACCGCAGATCCGGCTCCAGCCCCCAGCCGAACCCGCCGTCGTCGTTGCGGTACGCGGCGAGCGCCGCCAGGAGCGCGTCCGCCGGCGCGTCCGGGGTGGTGATCGCCTCGAAACGGCGGCGGTCGATCATGCGCGCGTGCGTGACCATGAAGGTCGCCGCCTTGGTCACTTCGAATTCCATATCCTCATGCTCGCGTGAGCCGGCCCACGGTGGCTTGTAGGAATCGGACGCCCGGACCGGCCGAGGATACCCGCACGGGAACGCGTCGGCACCTACGCATCGTTGTGGCCTGATAACGCGAGCCGCTGGTCCTGACCTGGGAGCACCGGCGTTTGGGCGTCTCAAAACCGGTTTTACGGAAATACCATACATATGGTCGGATATGAGTAGACAGGATCCGACAACGGGAATTTGGGCCTTGACTTTGGAAATTCACACCCAGAGGATCGGGCTTGTGTTCGCGGCCGGGAAACGCGACACCTCCCGCCGTTCTCACCACCGGGACACCATATCTTCGGCATTCATGATCTTTGGCATTCATGCGTCTCGCGACTTCGACACGCACGGTGAGCTCCGACCGCCGCGCCGCTGACGATCGGCCGCGGCGCCCCCACTGAGCCCTTCTCCGACCTTCCCGAACCTCCTCGCGCCGAGGTTCGGCGCCGGATGCGGCCGGGCAGAGGACAGGGTCGGCCGTCGGCCCCACGCGCAGCCGGCGACCACGAACCGCCCAGGACGCCCACCTCCCCGGTCCGTGCCTCCCTCATCCTCGCCACCGAACCGGCCTTCGCCGGCCTCTTCGGCTTCTGGCTCGCAGGCGACCGCCTGACAGCCCTCGGCTGGACGGGAGCCGCCCTCATGCTCGGCGCGGTCCTCCTCGCCGAATGGGGCGGCCCCGAAAACGCCCGGAGCTCACGACCGGCAAGCCGTGAATCGGACAGGCCGCTCTCCGAAGACCGCACATGAAACCCCCGCGTCGGTCAGCCGGTCTCTGACCGACGCGGCCGACACCATGCTCGGAGCACCGCGGTTCCTCACGGGATGGGGCCCTCGACCGTTGGCGGCAGCAGGCTCGCCGACGACCACGACTTCTGACAAGGCAGCGAACATAGCAATCCAAAAGGTGCGCCAGACCTCCGCGCCCGCCAAGATTCCACGCACCACGGGAGGAGGTGAACGCATCCATGGAGATCAGCTGGGACCTGGGTCAGGTCGACGAGGAAGCCGCAGAGTTCGACGTCCTCGGCAACAAGTCTTACTGACCGCGTAGGTCGTCCGCACGCCCGTGACCTGGGAGCGGCCGATCGGAAGGACGTGGTGGGGTGGGTCGCCTGCGCAGGCACCCCGCCGCGTCCGCACCCGGAGTGACGGTCGATGTTCGCCAAGGAGTGAGTATGAGCCACCGGGGAGCGGTGCGGGCCGCCGGGCCCACGGTGCGCCCTCTGATCAACGGCGCCGTCCACGTCGCCTGGATGAGCGACGAGAACGGGATCAGCGGCGGTGCCTGCGACGACGACCCCGGCCGGGCGGCGCGGCGCGCGCTCGGCGAGTACGTCCAGCACGTGAGCCACGTGTCGGCGGCCGGTGTGCTGCCGCTGCTGGCGGATCCCGGCGCACTGCCCAGGGTCGAACCCGCCGCGTTGCTGGACGCCGGTTCGCCGCCCTGCCACTGGGTGGCCGGAACCGGCATGCGCGACGGCGCCGAGACGGCCGTGCCGGCCCAGGCGGTCTTCCTCGGCTGGGACCCGCCGCCGCCCGAGGAGCGGTGGTGCGTGCAGACCTCCGCCGGCACCGGCGCGGGCACGGACCGGCGGCACGCGCGGACGGCCGCGCTGCTGGAAGTGATCGAGCGGCACGTGCTGGCCCGCGGCTGGCGCACCGGCGACATCAGCTTCGAGGACCTGGACCACCTGCGTGAGCTGGTGCTGCCCGCGGGGCTGCTCGCCGGCCTGCGCGACCACGAGGTCGTCCTGCGCGTCGTCCGCGTGACCCGGCCGTACCCGGACATCGTGCTCGCATTGCTGCATCGAGCCGGCGGTGCCGCCCTCACCTGCGGCGCCGCGGCGAGAGGCGACACCGCCGACGCCGTACGGCACGCCGTCTACGAGGCGGTCGCGGCCAGGCTCGCACTGGGCGCGCGCCCGTCGAGCGCCCTGCAGAGCCGCGACAGGGACAGAGGACACGCCGTGGCCGCGGCCGGCGCGGCCCACCTGGACTTCGTCGAGCGCCGGATCGCGGGGCGCGGCGCCCTCCGGCGGGCCCCGGCCGACCCGGCGGCACTGCTGGACGCCGCGGACGCCCTGTTCGGGCGCCAGCCGGTCGAGGTGCTGCTGCCCTCCACCGACGACCACGTGGTGCACCGCGTCGTGTGCCACGGCTCGGAGGTCTTCGAGCCGCTCACCCCGGCCTCCCACCTGCCCTGCCCAGTGGTTTAGGAGCCCCACGTGCCTTCCTTCGCCTATCAGCGCGACGACTCCCGGTCATTCGGCGAGCTGTGGTTCCCGACGGCGGACGCGCTCGATACGGCCGAACTGGCCCGGCGCTGGACCGGGTGGCTGGACCTGCGCGATCCCCCCGGCCCCGCCCCGCTGCGCTCCCGGCACGCCGTCCACCTCGCCCGGATGCTCACCGGCGAGGAGGAGGCGGTCGTGCCCAACTGGTTCAGCACGGTGTCCGTGACCAGTTCCCGCTACCAGGTCATCGTGCAGGCCAGAAGCCACCGGCACCTGTGCGGACAGCCCGCCGAGCTCCCCGGCGAGGTGCGCTCGCCGCGCTGGCAGGCCCTCGTCGAGGCGCTGGAGCGCTGGGACGAACTGCCGGCGGCACGCCGGGTCGTCGTCGTCGCCCTGCTCACGCAGCTCGGCTTCCACCGCCACGCGGTACGCCTGGTCGGCAACGTCGCCATCGACGCCGACCCGCTCCGCCAGCAGCTGGCCTACGAAGTGGCCCGCGCGGCCTACCAGCTCAACAGGAAGTCCGCCGTCCCGTACGAGATCTTCGGCTGGCTGGCCTGTAACGCCGTCCGCCCGGCTCTGCGCACCCTTGCGGCCCTCCAACTGGTCTCCACCCGCAGCCGTGGCAGCGACCGGGAGGAGGCGGCCCGATGGCTCGCCGAGGCCGAGCGGTCCCTCGCCGATCTCGGCCAGGAGCCCGGCTGGCTGGCACACCTGGTGACCAGCCGCTACCACCGCGCCGCCGCGCTGCACAAGCTGTCCGGCCGCGACCCGGACCCGGTGGTCGCGCACATGCGCGACGCCCTGGCACACGACGACGCCCTGGCGCGGTCGGCCGAGAACCCGGTGCAGGCCCACTACCAGCGGGAGAACCGCGGGCTGGTGCTGGAGGCCCACCTCAAGCTGGACACCCTGACCGGCTCGGCGAGCGCCCCCGACGACGCCACCGGGCAACTGCTCGCCCTCGACCCCGTCGATCCCGAGCCGCTCTACGCGATCGGCGCCTACCTCGCCGGGCGCGGCGACTGGGAGGCCGCGCTGGAGACGTTCCTGCGCGCCGCGGGCTCCGGCACGCTGCGCGGGGCGTCGGCGGCGAACGCGGCGGCCGTGTGCGCGGAGCGGCTGGAGCGGCCGGAGGAGGCCGAGCACGCCCGCCGCCTCCTGCTGGACCTGGATCCGGCCGCACGCCTGCCCGCCCACCGGGCCGACGTCTGACCTCGGGAGTGATCATGGCCGACACACGCAGGCTGCTCGCGGTCGCCGAGCTGGACCCCCTGTCCGACCTGCCAGGGCCGAGCCCCGGCGACACCGGCGTGGGCGGCCACGCGCTGGACCGCGTTCTCGGCACCATGACCGGTGAACGGTTCCTCGACCGGTACTGGGGCAGGGACTGCTACCACGACACCGGCGAGCCGGACCGCTTCCACCACCTGCTGCCCTGGGCCGAGCTCAACCGGCTGCTCGACGGCCACCGGGCATGGCCGCTGCGCATGCAGGTGGCCAGGGCGAACAAGTCGCTGCCCCCGTCGTCCTACGTCGAGCCGATCCCGGGCCGGGGCGTCGGCAGGGAACCCGCGCTACGCGTCAGCAGCACGAAACTGCACGCCCGGCTGCGCGAGGGCGCGACGCTGGTCTTCGGCTCGGTGGACGAAGCCGTTCCGGCGGTCCGGGACCTCGCCGAAGCCCTCGAACACGACCTGCGCGCGGAGGTGTTCGTCAACCTCTACGCCTCCTGGGGGGAGGTCGGCGCCTTCGACCCGCACTGGGACGACCACGACGGGCTCATCCTGCAGATCTACGGCCGCAAGGAATGGCAGTTGTTCGGCGTCGGCCGTCCCGTGCCGCTGCCCGGCGACGAGCCCCTCAACGAATGCCCCGCGACCCCCTGGCGGCAGTTCGAGCTGCGCGAGGGCGAGGCGTTGTACGTGCCGCGCGGCCACTGGCACGCCGTCCGGCCGGTGGGCGGCACCACCGTCCACCTCACCATCGGCTTCCGGCGGCCGGTGGTCGAGGACTTCCTGAAGTGGGCGGTCGAGCGGCAGCGCCGCCTCCCGGAGGCGCGCCACGACCTGCCGCTCAGCGGGTGGGACGACGAGACGGCGAGCCGCCTGTCCGTGCTGCGGGAGGAGATCGGCGCCCTGCTCACCGAGGACGGGCTGCGCCGGTACGTCGCCGAAAGGGACGGGCGCGCGCAGGCCAGGCCCCGGCACTCACTGCCGTACGCGGCGTCCGGGCAGGACGGCGACTGCCCGCCGGACGCCGTCGTGGTGCTGGCCTCGCCCCGGCCGGTCGCCTTGCGCGAGGACGGGGGCCGGTGCGTCCTGGTGTCCGCCGGCAAGCGCTACGACTTCGACGCCGTCTGCGCCCCCCTGGTGCGGCGGCTGCTCGCCCGTACCCCATGGCGGGTGGACGAGCTGGTCCGCGCGGTCTCCGGCGAAGGCGGGCCGTCCGCCGGCGAGGGCCGCGAACTGGTGGCGGAGTTGCTCCGGCATGGCCTGCTGCGACTCGACCTCGCGCCCGAGCCTCTCCCCCCCGGCGCACCTGACAGAAAGGACCGTTGATGGCGGACACCCTGCACAACGCGAGTCCCCCTCGCCGGCCGGGCCGGTTCGGCCTGTCCGCGCTCGCCCCCGACTTCCCCATGCTGTGGGGGGCGACGACCGTGTCGCTCCTCGGCAACGGCATCTCCTCCGCGGCGCTGCCGCTGCTGGCGGCCACGCTGTCCAGCGACCCGATCGTGGTGTCGTCCGTGGTCGTCGTCGGCAGGCTGCCCTGGCTGCTGTTCGCCCTGCCCGCGGGCGTCATGGCCGACCGGTGGGACCGCAAACGCGCCATGTGGATCAGCGACCTGGTCCGCGCCGGGCTGACCGCGGGGCTCGCCGTGGCCGTGGCGACCGGATCCGCCGGCATCGCCCTGCTGATGGTGGTGGGCTTCCTGATCGCCATCGCCGACACCGTGTTCGACAGCGCCAGCACCGCCGTACTGCCCAAGGTGGTGGCGAACGACCCCGAGAAGATCCAGCGGGCCAACTCGTGGCTGGTCGGGTCGCGGAACACGGTGGAATCCTTCGTCGGGCCGCCCCTCGGCGGTCTGCTGTTCAGCGTGTCGCGGTCGGTGCCCTTCTTCGGCGACGCGGTGTCCTTCCTGGTCAGCTCCGTCCTCCTGCGCAGGATGCGGGGCGACTACCACGTCGCCCGCAACACCCTCGGCGACATCGGCCTGCGGCAGGCCATCAGTGAGGGCTTCACCTGGCTGTGGCGGCAGCCGGTCCTGCGGGCGATCACCGGCATAGCCGGCCTGTTCAACGTCGCGTGCCTCGCGCAGAGCGCCATCTTCGTGCTCTTCGCCCAGCAGGTGTTCGGCCTCGGCGCCTTCGGCTTCAGCCTGCTGCTCGCCGTGGGCTCCTTCGGCGCCCTCTTCGGCGCGGCGCAGGCCGGGCGGCTCAACAAGTGGTTCGGCACGGCGGTCAGCCTCCGGCTGGCGCTGGTCGTGGCGGGGGTCGCGTGCCTGGTCACCGCCGCGGCGCCGAACGTGTGGACCGCGGGGGCCGGGGAGATCCTGGCCGGGCTCGGCGCCGCGATCTGGAACGTCAACCAGATGTCCCTGCGGCAGTCCGGCACACCGGACCACCTGCTCGGCAGGGTCACCGGCGTGCACCGGCTGGTCACCTACGGGGCGATGCCGTTCGGCGCGCTGCTGGGCGGCGTCCTCGCCTCGCTGTCCGGGCTGCGCATGTCGTTCGTGGTCGCCGGCGCGATCATGCTCGCGCTGGCCGTGTTCGCCAGCGTCACGATCACGCGGTCCCGGGTCGCGGAGCTGACGGCGCCCCCGGCCGACAGTCAGTCAGCATGAGAAGGAGCAAACGATGGAGAGCAACAGCCTGGAACGCCTGCTGCGGCACCCCCGGGAGAAGGTCTGGCAGACCATCTTCGACCCGGGAGCGGCCGAGCACTGGCTGGGCACGGTGGCCAGTGTCATGCCCGAGCGCGAGGGCGCGGCGCTGTGCTGGATCTACGACCCCGGCGCGCGCATGCCGACCACCTACAGCGGGCGGATCCAGGTCCTGGACCGGTTCCGCCGCCTGGAACTGGTGATCGGCCTCGTCGCCTGCGACGCCGAGATCCGGATGACGTTCGAGCTGACGGACGTGCCGACGGAATCGGGGGACACCCACACCCGCCTGAAGCTCCAGCAGGACGGCTTCCCCGCGGACGGCAACGGCAGGTTCGAGCGCGACGGCTTCCTGCACCACTGGGACCACTTCCTGGAGCTGCTCGGCGACTACCTGGACGGGACGCCGAAGAACTACCACACCATGCACAAGACCGAGCTCGGGGTGATCCCCGTCGGAGCCATTCGCGGTGAGGGCATGCTGGTGCAGGACGTGGCCGTCGGCGCGCCCGCCGACCTGGCCGGGGTCCGCGCGGGCGACGTCATCCGCTCCTGCGGCGACTTCGTGTTCGGCAGCCTGGACGACCTGGACGCGTGGGTCGAGAGCCACCGGCCGGGGGAACGGGTGGAGCTGCTGGTCGGGGACCGCCTGGTGCCGGTGGTGCTGCGGGCGAAGCAGTACACGCCCTCCTGACCGCGAACCACGTGGAGGAAGGCCAAGATGCCGGACGTCGTTCCGCTGCCCGACCGGTCGCCGGAGATCACCGGGCCGCTGCCCACCCCGTTCCGGCGGGCGCAGCTCGACGCCTCACGGCCGGCGTTCGCGCTCACGCCCGCCGGTCCGGTGGTCAGCACCGACGCCTGGTCCGACCGCCACCTCGCGCTGCTCGCGAACGGCCGGTGGACCAGGCTCACCACCGGGTCCCGATGGCACTCGCGGCCGGAGTGGACCGGTGGGCGCCTGGTGGCCGAGGTGTTCCAGGACCTCGCGGCCGAGCGGGCGAACAGCGTGCCGATACCGCTGGCCGGCATCGGCGCGGAACGGGAGTACGCCGAGCCGCCCGCGCTCCTGACCCGCGACGGGCGTGCCGTCGCGCATCCGGTCGCCGGGGAGGTGCGGCTGCCCCCCGGGGCGACGGCCGAGTGCGTCGTGCCCGCGTTCCCCGGACACGACCGGATCGCCCTGCTGCTGCGCCAGGGCAGGGCTCGCCGGGTCGTGTGCGTGGACCGCGACGGCGTCTCGCACTGGGACGGCCCGGTGATCTCGGCCGGGCCGTGGCTGTCCGAGCACGAGGTCGTCGTGGTCCTGGAGGCCTGGCCGGGACGCATCCCGTACGCCTGGCACGTCCGCTCGGGGGCGCTGCGCCGCCTGGTCGGGCCCGACCAGATCGTGGTGGACGACGTGCGGGCCGAAGGTGACCTCGTCGGCCTGAGCTGGACCTCCCCCGGGCAGCCGCGCCGGCTGGAGCTCATCGAGGCGGGACGGCTGGCCGGCGGAGAACAGGTCCGGCTGAGCCCTGCCGCGCCGGACGCCCCCGGCCTGCCTTCCGCCGTCTGCACCGTCATCGAGGGACCGCACTGTCCCCTGCCCACCCTGCTGCGCGACCCCCCGGGCCAGGCGCGTGGCACCGTGCTGCTGCTGCACGGCGGCCCGAACGGGTCGAACCTGGCGACCTGGTCGCCGTTCGCCGAGTCGTTGGCGCTGGCCGGCTGGCGCGTCGTCCAGCCGAACCTGCGCGGCAGCGGGCTCGTCGATCCCGCGGTCCGCGCTCCGCTGCCGGGACTCTACGGCGTGGACGACGCGGACGACGCGCTGACCGTGCTGGGCCGGACCGCGGTCGGCCCGGTCGTGGTCGGCGGGATGAGCTACGGGGGCTATCTGGCGAGCCGTGTCGCCCGGATGGCGCCCGAGGTGCGTGGCGTGTTCCTGCTCGGCGGTTTCCTGCGGCCCTCGGATCTCGACGGGTCCGGGCATCCGCAGGTCGAGGCCTTCCTGCGGACGGCGGCCGGCCGCTTCGCGGCACATGTGCCGTTCGCCGCCGTGCCGCACTTCGTCGCGCACGGCGAGCGAGACCCGCGCATCCCCGTCGAGGCGGTCAGCGCCCACCTGGACGACCTGCCGTCCGGATCGGAATGGGTGGCCATCGAGGGCGAGGGCCACGGCATGCTCTCCGACCACGCGGCCCGGCGGGTCTTTCCTCCTTTCTTCTCTTGGCTGGACCGTCTTGGATGAGTCCGGCGTCGACACCTACGGGGTTGCGTGATGCTCAGGGTTTCGGTCAGCAGGGTCGAGTCCGATCAGGTGGACCGGCTGCGTGAATGGTTCGCCACGTTGTCCGGCCCGCGCCGGGACGAGATCCTCGCCACGTTCGAGGAGGAGGGCGTGCGGCACGAGACCGTCCTCCTGGTGGACACCCCGGCGGGGCCGCTCATGGTCTACGCCCTGGAGGAGGAGGACTCGGCCCGATCCCAGGCCGTCTTCCAGCAGTCCACCCATCCCGTCGACATCGAGCACCGGGAAGTCCTCAAGGCCGCCTGGGCCGGCCACGCCGGCGTCGAGGTCCTGTTCGACCTCTCCACACACCAGCACGGGAGTCCCGCGCTGTCGCTGATCCCCGCCGGGCACCAGGCGGAGACTCCTTGACGGCCGCCGGCGGCCGGTGCGGGGGGCCGCGGCGCCGTTGGCGGTGAAGCCGGAGGTGCCGGACGGCCTGGCCCGCGACCAGGAATCCGAGGATGGCGACGGCATCGGGGGCCAGGCGCTGTGCTCCTGGCCCCCGGTCCTTGGATGATCTACTAGGTGCGGGTCCAGCGCTGGTTGGCGCCGCCGTTGCAGGACCAGATGCTGAGTCTGGTGCCGTTGGCGGTGGCGTTGCCGGGCACGTCCAGGCACTTGTTCGCGCCGACCGCGGTGATGGTGCCGTCGGCGTTGAACCGCCACTTCTGGTTGTTCTGCCCGTTGCAGTCCCAGATCTGCACCGCCGAACCGTCGGCGGTCCCCTGGTTGCTCACGTCCAGGCACTTGTTGCCGTAGACCCGCAGCTCACCGGCGGTGGTGGAGGTCCACTGCTGGTTGGCCTGACCGTTGCAGTCCCAGATCTGGACCTGCGCGCCGTTGACCTGCGAGACACCGGAGACGTCAACGCACCTGCCGGATCCCACACCTCTGATCGGACCCGAGCCCGGTTCCGGCGTCGGGGTGGGGGTCGGCGAGGGAGAGGGGCCCGTGCCACTGCCGAACTGGGAGAAGAACTTCCACACCTCGCCCTTGGTCCAGGTCGTGACGCCGCTCTCGGCGTAGGTCCCGTCCACGGGGCCGGGCATGTGACCGTTGTCGAACGCGGCCCAGACCACCGGATACCCGGACCGGCACCCCGAGTAGGCGGTGACGATGTGCGTCCGGCTGCCCGAGCTCGGCTCGGGCGGGTTCTGCGGGGTGCAGCCGTTGTTGCGGACGAAGGTGTCGCGCAGTGACCGTCCCAGGGAGATGTTGAGCACGTTGTCGGTGATGCCGTGGAGTCCCATGTAGGCGATGGGCTGGGTGCCGCCGCTGCACCCGCTGAGCTGCGCGCCGGAGAACACCGCCACCGCGCGGAAGACCGACGCGCGGGCGCAGGCGATCGCGTAGCTCATGCCCCCGCCGTAGCTGAAGCCGGTGGCGAACAGCTGGGTGGTGTCGACGCACAGATTCGCCTCGACCAGCCGGACCAGGTCGTCGACGAGGGTCAGGTCCTCGCCGCCGGAGTTGGCCCAGCCGTTGCCGATACCCTGGGGCGCGACGAAGATCGCCTGGTTGTTCGACATCTGGCGCAGGCCGTAGAAGGACCAGGGGTAGCCGCTGGTGCCACCGGAGTCGACCTCGGCGGCGGTGCCGCCCCGCCAGTGGAACCCGAAGATCAGCCGGTACGGGGTGTTGTTGTTGTAGTTGTCGGGGGTCCGCAGGATGAAGGTCCGGGTCTTTCCGCTGCTTTGAATCGTCTGGGTGCCGCTGGACAGCCCCGGAGCCTTTCCGCATCCGGCGGTGGGCGCCAGGGCGGCGGTCCTGGCCGAGGTGGTCGCGCCGAGGCTGTCACTCAGCGCCGCGTGACCCATGGTCACGACGAGAAGTACCGCGGCCGCGATCGCTCCGAAGACGGATCTGTGCCTCACCATCACACAACTCTCTCCATGGCTCGAATTTCGAGATTCGAATAGGGGCAACCACTTACTTCTTCTCTTTTGAAGAGCCCCGCCGGCCGGGCATGCGCGGCTCCTCGCCCGGCACGTACCGGGTGAACGCGGTGCCGCCCTCTCCGGTGGAACCCGGCCTGGTCCGAGCTGGTCGAGCTGTCGAAGCTGGTCGAGCCGGTGGTTTTGTTATCGCTAACATGAACGAGGGTCCGAGAGTGATCTTCTCTTCCGGGCGACCGGGGTGGCGGTGCAGCGGAGCCAACATGAATGCAACAAGGTCTGTCAAGGGGGCCGGGCCGTCTCAGGGCGCACCACTCGGCACCGTCGGCCCGTTCCATACGCTTCTGACCAGCGAAGCCATCACGGCCGCCACCAATGCGCCGCGATGAAAATTACACCGGTCAGAGGGGTCCGTGTTCACACAAGGAGTCATCACACGAGGTCAGAACCGCCCCCGGATATAGGCCGTGAAATTCTCACACCTTCGGGCGGCTCGGCCGCACACTGATCTGACGCCGATGCTCCCAGAAGTCAAGATCGATCCACTGCGGGCGTTCGGTGAGCCGACGGTTCGTTCCGTCCCGACCGACGTGATCGCCGAGCAGGTCAGGGCGGGCGACTCCGCAGGATCGCGTCGATGTCGCCCGCCACGAAGCCGGCCGGCTCCGGCGGCATGAGGTCGCGCTCGCCGACCGCCTCGGCCGTGAACGGGACGCGGTACACCGGCACAGGATTTGGCACACGGGGGCACGAAGTGTCGCCATAGTGTGGCCGCGCTTTCGATGCAAAACGTAGCCACCTGGAGGCACTCTGTGAAGAGCCGCGGCGAAACGCGGAAGCCGTCAGCTGGCCTGCTCCTCCATATGCACCTGTGCCATTCGACGGCGTCGACAAAATCGCTAGATATGTCCGGATAAGGGGGTGCAAATTGAAGATCGAGACGTTGAGATGGAGTACCTCTGACGGACAGTCCCCGTATCTGGAGGACACGGATTTGTCACCGGCCGGTAAGCCGCACCTGGTCACCAACTACAGGGAAAACCGATGGCCGCCCACCCGCCGTACGGCGGCGCCGACTTCACCGCCCCGCGACCCGCCGTACCGGCGCCGATCAAGCAACGTCCAGCGGGCGAGGAGAGAACGTCCAACGGCGGGGAGAGGCCGACGGGCGCCGAACGGTCCTCACGCCGCCAGGTCGCGGAGGTCGCTCCACGAGTTGCATCACGGCCGATGAACCTCCGCGCCCGCTCCACGAGTTGCATCACGGCCGATGAACCTCCGCGCCCGCTCCACGAGCCCATCCCTCGTCCACGAGCCGCCCCGCAGGTCAGCCCCCGCCCCACGAACCCGGCCCCAATGAGTCGGTCCCGCCTCTGAAGCGAAGCCGGCGACCGAACCCCCGCACATGAAGCGGGGCTCGCCACGGCACAGCACGCCGGGACAAGCCCCTTGACCGGACTCTGGAGGTCCGATCCGATGCACAACCCTAGTAGAGGACGCCTTCCCAGCAGGGGAATCCGCGTCATTCGCGTCCGCTGGCAGGCCGACGAGCCGCCGATGCCGCTCGGCTGCCGCTGGTGCGGGCACCCGCCGTACGCCCACGAGGCCGCGTCCCTTCCCCATCGCGCACATCATGAGTGGGATCAGCCCACCCCCGCGCAGGTCCAGGCCCGGATGAACGTCCGGCGGCGCCTGGGGCTCTCCGGTCCGCCGACGCGGGCCAGGCCCATCCGTCCGCTCCTGCCGCCGGACCCCCGGCCGCCCGTCAGGGCCGAGCACGCTTCCGCGGTCTCCCCCGCACAGCGCACGGTCACCTTCCCAGGCCGTCATCGACGGCAAAAGTCGTCGGGCGCGGCGGACTCCATGGTGACCCGGCCTCAGCCGTCCGGCGTGCGAGTCCCGCGCGGCGGACGCCACCGGCGGCGCCAGGAGGTGGCGACGTGAACCGGGACGACGCCTTCGAGGCACGCCCCCGGGGCCGGCACCGGCCAGGGACGGCGCCCACGCAGGTCCGCTCTCGACCATGGGACCTGGCCCAGAAGGCCGCCGCTCAGCAGTTGGACCAGATGGAGCCCGTCTGGGCGATCTGCTACGGCGTGGGCTCGCGACGGTTCTATGCCGCCGCCACCTGGCCGACACCCGACCCCCTGCTCGTCGAGGCGGATACCACCGACGAGCTGCGCGACCTGATGCGCGCGGCCGAACGAGCGGTGCTGTACCGGCCCCCGGCCCACCGGTCCGCCGCGCGGGCGGCCGATCGTGCGGGCCGCCCACCTCACCCGGCCCCCACGGGCCATTCGACATCTCACGGAGCACCGATGCCAGAGACGCAGGACGGCGGTCTGCGTACCGTCTGCTGGGACCTGCCGGACGACCTGTCGATGGTCGGCAAGACCCGCACCATGGTGAAAGAGGTCCTCACCACCTGGGCGCTGCTCACCATCGCCGATGACGTGATCCTCGCCGTGAGCGAGCTGCTCGCCAACACGGTCGTACACGGCCTGCCGCCGGTGAGGCCGTCGCTGTGGCTCACGCCCGGCAAGCAGTGCGTTCAGGTGAGCGACCATGGCCCCGAGCGGCCCCGCCACCTGAGCCTGGACCTCGAAGCAGTCCACGGCCCGTGACCTGGTCATCGTCAACGCCCAGCTCCCGCCTCCGGACCGACCCATTTCCCCGGCACTCCGGGCATGACCGTCTGGGCCTGCCGGCGCCTCCCCCTCCGAGTCGCGGGACGTGACCCACAGCGCCCCCCGCGGATCGGGCGATCTTTGTGGACGGTTGATGGAGCACGACGTATGAGTGCAGGTAGAGTGCAGTTACAGCGTCACCATTGTTCATGATCGCCTCTGGAGGCCCCGAAACCGCACAGAGGGGGCCGAAAGGACGTCTCATGCTGCTGAGGTTTCGGGTCGCCAACCACCGGAGCATCCGCGACACGGCGGAGATCTCGCTGGTCAGCAGTGCCTTCAGCGGGTCCAGACCCGCCGACCATGACTGGATGGCGGTGACGACTCGAGTGGCGGGGATATACGGTGCGAACGCCTCCGGGAAGTCAACAGTTCTCGAAGCTCTGGGCTTCATGATCGATGCCATTACGCACAGCGCCACGACCTGGGGCAGCAGGAGCCGTTTTCCTCATCATCCGTTCACCCTGGACGCCGATTCAAGAACCCAAACGTCCCTGTATGAAATCGACTTCGTTCTTGATGGAGTCCGCTACACCTACGGATTCGAGTCATCAGCGACGGGCATCCACATGGAATGGCTCTTCAGTTACCCGACCGGGCGAAAAAGGATGCTCTTCGAGCGCAGCGGGCTCAGCGGTGAGGACATGGAGTTCGGGCGCTCTCTTCCCGGTGAGAACGTGCGCATCGCTCGCCTGCTCCGCCCTACGGCCCTCTACCTCTCGACCGCGGTCAACAGCAACCACAAGTCGCTCGATGCCGTTTACCGATGGATCACCCAGCACATGCGGTATGCCCGGTACACCGAGGCCGATCGTCATGCGCGCATCATGTGGGCGCGCAACATCATGGAGAACGAAATCGTGCTGTCGCAGGCGATAGGCCTGCTCAGGTTCGCCGATCTCGGGATCACCGGCATGGTTCTTGACGAAGAAGATCTGGACGACGATATCGTCAGCATACTGAAGGACTCCCTCGAGGGGCTTATGGGCTCCGAAAGCCCGTCCCGGTCCATGCCCTCCCTGGAAGAAATCATCGGCGAACTGAAGAAAAAGATCAGATTCACACACTCCGGAGCAGATCCTACGGGTTCCTTTCTACTGTCGCTGGAGGAGGAAAGCAGCGGAACCATCGCCTGGCTCGCACTCGGCGTCCCTGCGCTGATGGCATTGCGGCATGGCGATGTGATGGCCATAGACGAGCTCGACGCAAGCCTCCATCCGCGCCTCGCCGCCGCGCTCGTCGGAATGTTCAAAGACCGTGAGCTTAATCCGGCGGGTGCGCAACTGATTTTCACCTCCCACGAGACGAGCCTGCTCGGCCAGATGCCGGGGATCAACCTCTCGAAGGATGAGATCTGGTTCACGGAGAAGACCGCCCAGGGCGCAACAGAACTGTTCTCCTTGGCCGAGTTCCCCGTACGACCGACGGACAACTTCGAGAAGCGCTATCTCCAGGGCCGTTACGGCGCGGTGCCCATGGTCTCCCCTGAAGAGCTCCGGACGGTCGTGCTCAGGGAGGCACAGTGAGCGGGCGCCGTTCACGTGGATCGAGCGATCTAGGGCGACGCCGGCACACGAAGCAGGAGAAACCACGAATCCTCATCGTCACCGAGGGCCTCAACACGGAACCTCAATATTTCAAGGGATTGCTCCACGAGCTGAGAGCGACCGGCGTCGAGGTGTACAGGCTGCACGTCGAAGGGATCGGCCGCGATCCAGTAAGGGTCGTGAAGAAGGCCCTGGTCATCTCGTCGGAGGCTCCCGCGGGCGACGAGTACGAACAGGTATGGTGCGTGGTCGACGTGGACGACCACGAGACGCTTCAAACTGCGCTTTCAGCTGCCAGACGCGCGTCCATCAACGTCGCCGTCAGCAACCCCTGCTTCGAGGTGTGGCTGCTCTGGCACTTCACGGACCACCGGTCGCATGTCAACCAGGTCACCCTGAAAAGGAAACTGCGGGATTTCGGCGTCCACGGCAAGAACCTTCCGGCTGATTTTCCGTATGCGGAATACACATCAGCGATGACGCGCGCCGAGGCGTGTGGCCCGAGCGATGACTTCCAGCTCCCCGCCAACCCGTCCAGTTCGGTAGGCCGATTGACCCGGATGCTGACCCGGTAGAGGCAGGGACATCCCCTCACCCACAGCCACCACTTCCTCGCAGGCTGTCACACTCGCGACCCGGATCACTGGGCACAGCTCGCAGGCCGAAACCTTCAAGGGCTGAGCAGGTTCACGAAGTCATATCCGCGAGTAGGTCGTCCCAGGCGGTCAGGAAGCGTTTCAGGGCGTATCTGGTGAGGGCGGCTGTGCGGGCGGCTTCGCCGGTCCTGCGGGCGTGGGCCGGGTCGGCGATGAAGTGTTCCAGGGCGGTGGCGAGGGTGGCGGGGTTCGTGGAGATGACGCCCGCGTCCGGGGGGACGGCCTCGACGGCCTCGGTGGTTGCCAGGGCCACCACCGGCAGGCCGAGGAGCATGGCCTCGATCAGGGACAGGCCGAGCGAGGTCCAGCGGTACGGGTGCAGGTACACGCGGCGGCGGGCCAGTTCGGCGTGCATCGCGGCCTGGGGCAGGTCCTCGAAGACGGCCAGTCGCGACGCCGGGGCGGTGGCGAGGTCGGGGAGGTGGGCGAGGAGGTCGGTGACCTTCATGCCGAAGACGTCGAGGGGGACGGTGGCGGCGAAGGCCGGGAGGAGGTCGGTGCCGGCGACGCGGCGACGTCGGATCGGTTCGTTGACCACCACCCCGGCTCGGGGAAGTTCGCCCGTGTAGCGGTGGCCGGGGTCGACGATGCCGTGTTCGATGACGCGGGTGGGCGCCCGGCCCGCGTCCCAGAACAGCGCGTTGAAGTGGGTGACGTGGACCAGCGGGATGTCGTCGCGGTCCGCGAGCGGGTGGCGGGTGTGCGGGACGTCGCCGACGGGCGTGTTGTGCTCGACGTACACGGCGGGGACGTCGAGGCCGGGGCGGCGGCCCGTCCAGCGGTGGGCGAGCTCGATCTCGTGGGGGCGTTGCAGGACGATCACGTCGATGTGCTCGCCGGCGAGCCGGTCCCACGGCACCTCGCGCGCGCTCGCGGGCCACGGGTACGTCCGGGCCCGGCCGCGGCCGTCGGGGCCGCGGTCCGGGGTGAGCGGGACGACGTACTCGTGGGGGCCCTGGACGAACGCCGTCGCCCAGGACCCGTGCACGTGCCAGAGGAGGACCCTCACGTGGGGTCCCCCGCCTCGCGAGGGCGGTCCTCGGAGGCGGGGGGACGTCGCGCGTACCGCCGGCGGGCCGGGATGACCTCGTGCGGCGCCGCGCGCGGGCCGCGAACGCGGAGGGCGGGAGTGTCGTCGCGCGCGGGGCGGAAGGAGTGGGCGCCGGGGGTGAGGAACCGGCGGCGGATCGGGGGCGGTTCGACGCAGTGGCCGGCCAGGGCCATGTCCACGGCGGTGCCGAGGTCGGGGGCGGTCTCGCGGGCGGCGGCGGTCTCGGCGGGCAGGGTCTGCGGGGTGGGGACGAGGATGCCGCGGGCTCCGGCGGCGCGGGCGGCCTCCATGTCGCTGCCGATGTCGCCGATGACGACGCAGTCGCGCGGGGTGACGCCGAGGACGCCCGCCGCGCGCAGGATGAGACCGGGCGCGGGTTTGCGGCATCCGCATCCGTCCTCGTCGTCGTGCGGGCACACGGCCCAGATGTCGAACGGTCCGAGTAGTTCCTCCACGCGGGCGTTCACGGCGTCCAGGGCTGCCGGGGTGATGAGCCCTCTGGCGACGCCCGCCTGGTTGCTGACCACGCCGATGGGAATGGACGCCGCGCGCAGCCGGTCGAGGGCCGCGCGGACTCCCGGCATGGGCGTGACACGGCCCGGGTCGGCGTTGTAGGGGACATCGATGACGAGCGTCCCGTCGCGGTCGAACAGGACGGCGGCGGTCATGTGCTCGACGCAGGTCAAGGTGACACCTCCAACCAAATCGTCTGTGGGCCCCCTGTGGCCCGTACACCTACAGCACCCTCCGGGCGGGAATCGTCTGGATCGAGTGCGTATGCACTGTTAGTCGCGTTTTCGGGCAGATCAAGTCGCGCGCGGGTGATGGTGTCGTCATCCTGGGTGCCGATGCGGGGCGCCCTCGCGGCGTTGCGGGCGTGGTCCCCATAGCGTTGGGGCTACCCGGTGCGTCGGCCGACAAACCCCCGCCAGCCGCTACTAAGCGTGACAAAGCTCAAGCTTCCCTCCTTACTACCTCGACTTATGCGCAAAGCCCCGTTTGAGAGCCGCTTCGCTCGGTAACCAGACTCCCGCGGCCCTACGGAGGTAAGCCGATGCGGTTTCTGGGGATCAACGCAATATTCCACGACCCTGCGGCGGCCCTCGTGGTGGACGGGGAGGTCGTGGCGGCCGCGGAGGAAGAGCGGTTCAGCCGCCGTAAACACGGCAAGCGCCCGGTGCCCTTCTCGGCGTGGGAACTGCCCGAGCAGGCCGCGGCCTGGTGCCTGGAGCAGGCCGGGCTGCGTCCCGAGGATTTGGACGGCGTCGCCTACTCCTACGATCCCGAGCTGGTCAAAGCAGACGACACGGGGACGAAGGCGGCCGGCGACCGCGGAATGGCCGCGCACTGGGAGGAGCTGCGCACCACGTACGCGCGCCGCGCCCCCGCCTTCCTAGCGACCGCGCTGCCCGGCCTGGACACCGCGCAGGTCAAGTACGTCCCGCACCACATCGCGCACGCCGCGTCCGCGGGCCTGGCCGCGCCGTACCGCGACTCGGCCGTGCTGGTCTGCGACGGCCGGGGCGAGGCGGTATCCCACCTGGCCGGGCACTACCGCGACGGCGAGCTGACCGTCCTCGCCACGCAGGAGCTCCCCCACTCGCTGGGACTGATGTACGAGGAGGTCACGGCGCACCTGGGCTTCCTGCGCTCCAGCGACGAGTACAAGGTGATGGCCCTGGCGGCGTACGGCGAGCCGCGCCACCTCGGCGCGCTGCGCGAGCTGGTCCACACGACCGGGGACGGCGGCTTCCGCGTGGAGCCGATCGACTGGAGCGGGTACGCCAAGCCCCTGCGCCGCGGCGAGCCCTGGACGGGCGACCACGCCGACCTGGCGGCCAGCGTCCAGGCGCGGCTGGAGGAGGTGCTGCTGGAACTCGCCGGGTGGCTGCACGAGCGCACGAAGGAACGGTGCCTGACGATGGCCGGCGGGGTGGCGCTGAACTGCGTCGCCAACACCCGGCTGCTGGACGAGGGGCCGTTCGCCGGCATCTGGGTGCAGCCGGCGGCGGGCGACGCGGGGACGGCGCTCGGCGGCGCGCTGCACCTCGCGCAGGCGTACGGCGAGCCGGTGGCGCCGATGGCGGGCGCCGCGCTCGGCCGGGGGTGGACGGACGAGGAACTGGCAGCGTGGCTGGTCGCGGCGCGCGTCCCGTACAAGAGGCCCGCGGACCTGGCGGACGCGGTCGCCGCCGAGCTGGCCGCCGACCGGATCGTCGCCTGGTTCCAGGGCCGTTCGGAGTTCGGGCCGCGGGCGCTCGGGCGGCGCTCGCTGCTCGCGCACCCGGGGCACGCCGCGAACACCGAGCGGCTCAACGCGGTGAAGGGCCGCGAGCAGTTCCGGCCCATCGCGCCGATGGTGCTCGCCGCCCGGGCGCCCGAGATCTTCGCACGCGGGCCGCTGCCGAGCCCGTACATGACGTTCGTGCACGATGTGCGGCCCGAGTGGCGCGACCGGATCCCGGCGGTGGTGCACGTGGACGGGACGTCGCGCGCCCAGACCGTGGACGCGGTGGCCGAGCCGCTGCTCGCCCGGGTGCTGGAGTGCTTCGAGGCCCGCACCGGGCTGCCTGTGGTGATCAACACGAGCCTGAACACGGCGGGCCGTCCCATGGTGGACGACCCGCGCGACGCCCTCGAATGCTTCGGCTCCGCGCCGGTGGACGTGCTCGTGATCGGGCCCTACGTCGTGCGGCGGCAGGAGGTGCACGCGTCATGATCACCGTGGTGATTCCGACCATCGGGCGGCGGAGCCTGCGCCGGCTGCTGGCCGCGCTCGGGCCTGACGTGGACACCATCGTGGTGGACGACCGGCCGAGGTTCTGTCCCTCGCTCGCGGTCCCCCCGCACGTACGCGTGCTGCGCACGGGCGGGCGCGGCCCTGCGGCGGCCAGGAACGCGGGGTGGCGGGCGGCCTCGACGCAGTGGGTCGCGTTCCTGGACGACGACGTACTGCCCCCGCCGGGGTGGACGGACGCCCTGCTCGCCGACCTGTGCGGGCTGGCCGAGGACGTGGCGGGCTCTCAGGGACGGCTGACGGTCCCGCTGCCCGCCGAGCGGAGGCCCACCGACGCCGAGCGGAACACGGCGGCGCTGATGGACGCGGGGTGGGCGACGGCCGACATGGCGTACCGGCGGGACGCGCTGGAGGCCGTCGGCGGGTTCGACGAGCGTTTCCCGCGCGCCTACCGCGAGGACGCCGACCTGGCGCTGCGCCTGCTCAAGGCGGGATACGGGCTGGTCAAGGGCAAGCGGACGACCGAGCATCCCGTGCGCGACGACGGCTTCTGGACCAGCGTACGAGCGCAGCGCGGCAACGCCGACGACGCGCTGATGCGGCGCCTGCACGGCCCGGGCTGGCGCACGGCCATCGGCGGCGCCCCCGGCCGCCTGGCCCTGCACGCGCTGACGAGCGCGCTCGGGCTGGCGGCGTGCGCGTTGTTCGTGGTGGGGAGCGGTCGAGGGAGAGAGCACACGAGACCGGGCCGCGCGGGAACGGCGGGCTCGCGGGTGCGCGGCGCGCATGGCGCGGCGAGCGGGGTGGCGGGGAGAGCGCCCGCCGCAGCGGCCGGGTTGGGGTGGCTGGTGCTCACGACGGACTTCGTGTGGGCGCGGGTCGCTCCCGGGCCGCGGACGCCGGCCGAGGTCCTGCGCATGGCGGTCACGAGCGTGGTCATCCCGCCGGTGGCGTGCGTCCACCGGCTTCGTGGTGAACTGCGAGCCCGCCGGTGAACGGCCTCGCGCGCGGCAACGACCGCGAGCAGGGAAACCGCCGGGAGCGCGGGAACGGCCGGGAGCCCGCGAACCGCCAGGACCACGGCAACGGCCGGGAGCGCGGCAACCGGCGGGCGCACGGAAACCGCCGGGAGCGGGAGAACGGCGGGCGCCGCGACGCCGGGACGGTTCTCGCCGTGCGGCTGGACAACGCCGGGGACGTGCTGCTCGCCGGGCCCGCGGTCAGGGCCCTGGCGGCGGGCGCGCGGCAGGTCGTGATGCTCACGGGTCCGAACGGCGGCGCGGCGGCCCGGCTCCTGCCCGGCGTGGACCGCGTGCTGGAGTGGCGAGCCCCGTGGATCGACCACGACCCGCCCCCGCTCACCCGCCCGCATGTGGACGAATTGCTCGAACTCATCGACAAGGCCGAGCCGGACCAGGCCGTCATCTTCACCTCGTTCCACCAGTCCGCGCTGCCGCCGGCCCTGCTGCTGCGGCTGGCGGGCGTCCCCCGGATCGCCGCGATCAGCGAGGACTACCCCGGCTCGCTGCTCGACGTCCGCCACCTCGTGGACGAGACCGTGGACGTCCCCGAGCCCGAGCGGATGCTCGACCTCGCCCGCGCCGCCGGTTTCGACCTGCCGCGCGGCGACGACGGCGCGCTCGCGGTGCGCCGTCCCCTCCCCTCGGTGGACCGGTTCACCGGCCCGCCCGGGTACGTGGTGGTGCACCCGGGCGCGTCGGCCCCTGCCCGGATGTGGCCCGCCGAGCTGTACGCGCGGGCCGTACGGGGCCTGGTGCTGGACGGGGTGCGCGTGGTCGTGACCGGCGACCCGGACGAGCAGGCGCTGACCGCGCGGGTCGCCGGGGCCTACGGCACCGACCTCGGGGGCGTCACCACCTTCCCCGAGCTGGCGTCCGTGCTCGCGGGCGCGTCGGTGGTCGTGGTGGGCAACACCGGCCCCGCGCACCTGGCCGCGGCGGTCGGCACGCCCGTGGTCAGCCTGTTCTCGCCCGTCGTCCCCGCGGCGCGCTGGGCGCCGTACCGCGTGCCGGTGGTCCTGCTGGGCGACCAGCGGGCGGCCTGCCGGGGCAGCCGGGCGCGCGTGTGCCCCGTACCCGGTCATCCGTGTCTGGCGTCGGTGACCGCGGAGGAGGTCGTCCGGACCGTCCTCGACCTGGTGGAGGTCGCCGGCCCGGAGGCCGCCGGGGCCGCGCAGGGCCCGGCCGGCGTGAAGGAGGGGGTCCGATGAGGATCGCCATGGTGTCCGAGCACGCCGACCCGCTCGCCGCCGTGGGCGGGGTGGACGCGGGCGGGCAGAACGTGCACGTCGCGGGCCTGGCCACCGCGCTCGCCGCGCTGGGCCACGAGGTGACCGTCCACACGCGCCGCGCCGGGAACGAGCCCGCCGCGATCACGATGGCGCCGGGCGTGACCGTCGAGCACGTGCCCGCGGGCCCGGCCGCGCCGCTGGTCAAGGACGATCTGCTCCCCCACATGCCGGAATTCGCCGCCCATCTCGAACGGCGCTGGCGCGGGCGGCGTCCCGACGTCGTGCACGCGCACTTCTGGATGAGCGGCATGGCCGCGCTCGCGGCGGCGGCGGACCTGGGCGTGCCGGTCGTGCAGACCTTCCACGCGCTGGGGTCGGTCAAGCGGCGCTGGCAGGGCTCGGCCGACACGAGCCCGCCGGCGCGGCTCGCGATCGAGCGCGACATCGGCCGGCGCGCGGCAGCGGTCATCGCGACCTGCTCCGACGAGGTCAAGGAGCTCGCGGCCATGGACGTGCCGGTCGCGCGGGTCTCGGTGGTGCCCTGCGGCGTCGACCTCGGCCTCTTCCGCCCCGACGGGACGATCACGCGGCACGAGGACCGGGACGGGCACGTCCGCATCCTCAGCATCGGCAGGCTCGTCCCGCGTAAGGGCGTCGAAACGGTGATCGAGGCGCTGTGCCACGTGCCGGACGCCCGGCTCGTCATCGCGGGTGGGGAGCCCGGCGACGAGGACACGCCGAGGCTGCGCGCGCTCGCCGCCTCGCACGGCGTCGGAGGGCGGGTCCGGCTGATCGGCGCGGTGGCGCGGGCGGACGTGCCCGCGCTGATGCGGTCGGCGCAGGTCGTCGTCACGGTCCCCTGGTACGAGCCGTTCGGCATGGTGCCCGTCGAGGCCATGGCCTGCGGGGTTCCCGTCGTCGCGTCCGCCGTCGGCGGGCACCTGGACACGGTGGCGGGGTGCGGCATGCTCGTGCCCGCCCGCCGGCCGCGCATCCTCGCCGCGGTGCTCCGCGACCTGCTGGCCCGGCCCGACCTGCGCGCCTCCCTGGGCGCCACGGGGGTCAGACGCGCCCGTTCCCGGTACGGCTGGCCGCAGGTGGCCGCGCAGACCGAGTCGGTGTACCGCAGCCTGATCGGCGACCGGGTCGGCCCGCTCGCCGCGGCGGGAGGGTGAGCCATGGAGCGGGAGGGTGAGGCCGTGCAGCGGGAGGGTGAAGCCATGCATCCGCATCTGTCGCGACTGAGCGCCGCGCTGTCCGCCGTCGACGCCGACACACCGAAGATCCGCGCGTGGGGGCGGGCGCTCGCCGGGGTGCTCGTCCAGGGCGGGCGGCTGCTCGCCTGCGGCAACGGCGGGTCGGCGGCGGAGGCGCAGCACCTGACGGCCGAGCTGGTGGGACGCTTCCGCGCCGACCGGCGCCCGTACGCGGCGATCCCCCTGCACGCCGACACCTCCGCCTCGACCGCGATCGTCAACGACTACGGCCCCGAGGAGCTGTACGCGCGCCAGGTGCGGGCGCACGGGCGTCCCGGCGACGTGCTGATCTGCCTGTCCACCAGCGGGGCCAGCAAGAACGTCCTGGCGGCGGTGGAGGCCGGCCGCGCGGGCGGGCTGGTCACGTGGGCGCTGACCGGGCCGGCGCCGAACCCGCTGGCGGGGCTGTGCGACGAGGCGCTCGCGGTGCCCTCCGGCGACCCGGCGACGGTGCAGGAGGTGCACCTCGCGGTCATCCACATGCTGTGCGACGTCTTCGAGCGGCACGCCGGGCACGCCGCCCCCCCGGAGATCGACCGGGACGAGGAGGGCGGGACGCGCGTCCGCGAGCGCGCCCCCCGCACGGAGCCCGGGACATGAGGGCCGGGCCCATCGTCGTCGTCGGGGACTCGCTGCTCGACGTGGACATCGAGGGCGACGCCGACCGGCTGTGCCCGGACGCGCCGGTCCCGGTCGTGTCCGGCCGCGCCGAGCACCGCAGGCCGGGCGGCGCGGGGCTCGCCGCGCTGCTGGCCGCGCGCGAGGGAGCCGAGGTCGTGCTCATCACGGCGCTCGGCGAGGACGCGCCCGGCCGCGGGCTGCGCGCGCTGCTGTCGGGGTTCTGCGAGGTCGTACGGCTGCCGCTGCGCGGGACGACGTCCCGCAAGACACGGGTGCGCGCCCGCGACCAGACGCTGGTCAGGATCGACACCGGCGACGGGCGCGCCTGGCGCGGCCCCGAGGGGCACGAGGGCGACCGGGCCGCGCGGGCGCTGCGCGGCGCGGGCGCCGTCCTGGTGTCGGACTACGGGCGCGGCGCGAGCGAGACCGTCCGCGACCTGCTCAACCGGCTGACCGTACCGCTGGTGTGGGACCCGCACCCGAAGGGCTCGATTCCCGTGCCCGGCTGCGCGCTCGTCATCCCGAACCAGGCGGAGGCCGCCGTCCTGTGCGCCCAGCGGTACACCGGGCCCGAGCCCGCCGCCCGCCTGCTGGTGAACGAGCTGCACGCCGAGGCGGTCGCCGTCACGCTGGGCGAGCGCGGGGCCGTGCTGTGCCGCCGCGGCGGGCGGACGACTCGCGTGCCGCCGCCCGCGCTCGTCTTCGGCAGGGACACCTGCGGCGCGGGCGACCGGTTCGCCTCGTCGGCGGCCCTCGCCCTGCGCGCGGGGGCCCCCGCCGGGGAGGCGGTGGCGTGCGCGGTGGCCGAGGCGACGCGGTTCGTCGAGGCCGGGGGCGCCGCCGCGATCCGCCTGCCCGACCCCGCGCCGGCGGCCAGGCCGCGCACGGCCATGGAGCTCGCGGCCCACGTCCGGGCGACCGGTGGCAGGCTGATCGCCACGGGCGGCTGCTTCGACCTGCTGCACGCCGGGCACGTCCGGCTGCTGCGGCAGGCGCGGGCGCTCGGCGACGCGCTCATCGTGTGCGTGAACTCCGACGAGTCGGTCCGGCGGCTCAAGGGTCCGGGCCGGCCGGTCGTCACCGAGCACGACCGGATGGAGATCCTGCGCGCGCTCGGCTGCGTGGACGCGGTCGCCGTCTTCGCCGAGGACACCCCGTCCGAGCTGATCGAGCGCCTGCGCCCCGACGTGTGGGTGAAGGGCGGCGACTACACCGGGTTCGACCTGCCCGAGGCGGACGCGGTGCGGCGCGCGGGCGGGGAGGTCGTCGTGCTGCCCACCGCGTCCGGACACTCCACCAGCGGCCTGATCGCCGCCGTCCAGGGGGTCAGGTGAGCACCCGCGCGTGACGGCGGACCGGCCGTCACGTCGCCCGCAGCGGACCGAAGCCCCCCGGGAAACAGGAGGAACATCGATGATCGGAAACATCCTGGTCACCGGCGGGGCGTCGGGCCTGGGAAGGGCCACGGTGACCGCCGTCGCCCGAGCGGGCGGCCGCCCCCTGGTGATCGACGTCACCGCTCCCCCGGACGCCGCCGAGCCCGCGTACGCGACGCACGGCCGCGCTCCCGCCGGACGGGGCCGTGCGGCCCGCGCCGAGCACGCGAGCCGCGACGGCGCACTGACGGCGGAGGCGGGGATGCGGGAAGCGGTCGATCCGCTCGTGAAGCCGGGCGGGACGGCGCCGGGGTCCGGCAACGGGCATCGCGGCGGCCTCACCGATGGCGGCCTCACCGGCGGCGGTGACCGAGGGGGCGGCGCCGGCCGAGCGGGCGGCCGCGACCTCATGGGCGGCGTCGCCCCCGGCGATCACGTGGTGGCCGATCTCGCCGACCGTGAGCAGGCCGAGCGGGCCGTACGCGAGCTGGCCGAGCGGGCGGGCGGGCTCTACGGGGTGGTGACGGCCGCCGGCATCGACCGGTGCGGGCCGCTGGAGAAGGTCGGGGCGGATGAGTGGGAACGCGTGATCCACGTCAACCTGCTGGGCACGGTCTCCGTGATCAGGGCGGCGCTGCCGTACCTGACGCGCTCGGGCGGCCGGGTCGTCACGGTGGCCTCGACGCTGGGCCTGCGCTCGGTGAGCGACGCCACCGCGTACTGCGCGGCCAAGGCGGGCGTGGTCGGGTTCACCCGCGCGCTGGCGGCCGAGCTCGCCGGGCGGGTCGGGGTCACGCTGCTGGTGCCCGGCGGCATGCGCACGCCGTTCTTCGACGACCGGGACGACCAGTACAAACCCGGCCCCGACGCCGACCTGAACAGCCCAGAGGACGTCGCGGCCACCGTGGTCTTCGCGCTCGGCATGCCCCGGGGCTGCGAGGTACGGGAGCTGGTCGTGTGCCCGGCGCGGGAGACGTCATGGCCGTGAACGAACGCCCTCCTCGGGCGAGGACGCCGCGTCGTATCCCCGCCCGCGTCCCCCAGACCGTCCCCCAGACCGTCCCGCACGCACCGCAGACCGACCGGCGTCCGTACACCTGGCGGCCCGCGACGCGCCGCATCAACCCGGGGGAACCGACGGCGATCGTCCGGAGCGCGCCGTCCGGGCGGCGGGTGCCGGGCAGGAGGCCCGACGCGCCGGTGTTGCTGGTGCTGCGGGGGCTCGGGCTCGGTGACCTGCTCACCGCCGTGCCGGCGCTGCGGGCGCTGCGCAGGGCCCACCCGGGGCACCGTCTCGTGCTGGCCGCGCCCGCGTCCCTGTCGGGCCTGGTCTCGCTGATCTCGGCTGTGGACGCGCAGCTCGACGTGTCCGGCCCCGGTCCCGTGCCGGTCGAGCGGCCCGATATCGCGGTGAACCTGCACGGCCGGGGCCCGGAGAGCATCGTGGCGCTCTCGCGCACCCGGCCGGGACGGCTGCTCACCCACGCCCACCCGGAGTTCCCCGGCCTGGACGGCCCGCCGTGGAGCCGCAAGACCCACGAGGTGCGGCGGTGGTGCGACCTGCTGGAGTGGTACGGCATCGCCGCCGACCCGTCCGACCTGCTGCTCGACCCTCCGGAGCCGCCCGGCCCCGGCGCGCCCGGGTACGTCGTCGTCCATCCCGGCGCGGCGTCGCGGGCGCGGTGCTGGCCGGTGGAGCGGTTCGCCGAGGTGGCCGCCGCGCTCGCCGCGCAGGGCCACCGGGTGCTGGTCACCGGGGACGCGTCGGAGCGGTCGCTGGCCTTCCGGGTGGGCACGCTCGCCGGGCTGCCCGTGGAATGGGTGCTGGCCGGACGCACCGGCCTGCGGGATCTCGCCCACCTCGTCGCGGGCGCGCGGCTGCTGGTGTGCGGGGACACGGGGGTGGCGCACCTCGCGACCGCCTACGCGACGCCGTCGGTCGTCCTGTTCGGCCCGGTCTCGCCCGACCAGTGGGGTCCGCCGCCCGACGGCCGTCACATCGCCCTGTGGGCCGGACGGTCGGGGGACCCGCACGACAACCGTCCCGACCCGGGGCTGCTGGAGATCGGCACCGAGACGGTGCTGGACGCCGCCCTCGGCCTGCTGGAAGCGGGGGTCGCCCGATGAGCGCCCCGGCGGCGCGGGTGGTGCGGCGGGTGGTCGTGACCGGGGGTGCGGGGTTTCTCGGGTCGCATCTGTGTGAGCGGCTGCTGGCCGGGGGCGCGTCCGTGATCTGCATGGACAACTTCCTCACCGGCACGCCCGCCAACGTGGAGCACCTGATCGGACGCCCGAGGTTCCGCCTGGTCGAGTGTGATCTGACCGGGTACGTCCACGTGCCTGGCGACGTGGACCTCGTCCTGCACTTCGCCTCCGCCGCCTCGCCTACCGACTACCTGCGCCACCCGATCGCGACGCTCAAGGTGGGCAGCCTCGGCACGCTGCACGCGCTCGGCCTGGCCCGCGAGAAGGGGGCCCGTTTCGTGCTGGCGTCCACGAGCGAGGTGTACGGCGACCCGCTGGAGCACCCGCAGCGCGAGACGTACTGGGGCAACGTCAACCCGGTCGGCCCGAGGAGCGTGTACGACGAGGCCAAGCGGTTCTCCGAGTCGCTGACCACCGCCTACCGCGAATCGCACGGCGTGGACACGGCCATCGTGCGCATCTTCAACACCTACGGTCCGCGCATGCGGCCGCACGACGGCCGGGCGATCCCGACGTTCGTCCGCCAGGCCCTCATGGGCGAGCCGATCACCGTCACGGGCGACGGCGCCCAGACCCGCTCGGTCTGCTATGTGGACGACACCGTCGAGGGTGTGCTCCGGCTGGCGGGCAGCGGCTTCGCGGGGCCGGTGAACATCGGCAACCCCTCGGAGCTGTCCATGCTGGAGCTGGCCACGATGATCCGCGACCTCACGGGCTCGTCCTCGCCGATCACGTTCGTCGACCGGCCGGTGGACGACCCCGCCGTGCGCCGCCCGGACACTTCGCTGGCCGCCGACCGGCTCGGCTGGCGTCCCCTGGTGGACGTGGACACCGGTCTGCGCCGCACGATCGCGTGGTTCGAGCGCGCGCTGCTGGAGAAGAGCCGCCCCGCGTCCTGACACCCGCCGAAAGCCGCAGCCGCGCGTCCTCCGTCAACCGACGTGCACCCGGGGACGGCGGCTCACGTCCGGCTCGGCCCGGCGGAGGATCTCGCGGGTCAGCGGCGCCACGTCCCCGCCGCCGAGGATCAGATAGCCGACGAACGCGATCACCGGGTTGCCCTCGGCCCAGCGGAAGTACACCTGCGGGACGATCCCGGTCGTGTCGCGCAGGTGGAGCAGGATCGCGGCGATCGCGTTCGGCGCGGACGGGCTGCCGGCCGTGAGGAACCGGCAGCCCTGACGCCGCTCGCCCTTCACCTCGACGGTACTGCTGAAGTCCGAGGCGTCGCTGATCGACACCTCCAGGAACAGCGTCGGCGTGCCGCGCGGCAGGTGGTGCAACTGGCGGGCGCGCCGCGCCTTGTCGCGGTAGTCCACGCGCCCGCGGTCCTCGGGGTTGGTCGCGAGGAGCGGGAGCTGCCCGGACGCGACGGCCTCCCGGACGAACTCGCGGGCGCGCGCGTCCAGCGTGACCCCTTCCACGCGCAGCTCCAGCGAACGAGTGGCGCGCGAGACGAAGGACGTCAGGATGATCGTGCCGATGAAGAACGACGCGATCTTGATGCCTTCCGGCCGCTCGAAGATGTTGGCCACGGTGGTGTACAGCAGCACCGCCGTGATCGCGATGTAGTGGGCGAGCCGGCGCCGGTCCCCGCGCCGGCGCGCGGACAGGGTCACGGCCAGCGCCGCCGACAGGATCACGACGAGCACGCCCGTCGCGTACGCGCCGCCCTGCGCGTCGACGTCGGCCTTGAAGAGGAAGGTGATGCCGAACGCCACGGCGGTGAAGACGACCGTCAGCGGACGGGTGGCCGCCGCCCAGTGCGGGGCCATGCCGAACTTGGGCAGGTAGCGCGGCACGACCGTGAGCAGGCCCGCCATGGCGGACGCCCCCGCGAACCACAGGATCGTGATCGTGCTGAGGTCGTACACCGTGCCGAACCCCTCGCCGAGGTAGGCGTGCGCGAGGTAGGCGAGGGCCCGCCCGTTGGCCTTGCCGCCCGGCTGGAACTGCTCGGGCGGGATCAGCACGGCCGTGGTGAAGCTGGTGGCGATCAGCATGAAGCTCATGATCACAGCGGCGGTGGTGAGCAGCCGTTTCGCGCCGCGGATCCTGCCCTCCGGACGCTCGGGGTCGTCGCCCTCGCGCCCTCGGATCAGCGGCATCACGGCCACGCCGGTCTCGAAGCCCGACAGCCCGAGCGCCAGCCTGGGGAACACCAGCAGCGCCACCCCGGCCAGGAGCAGCGGCGACGGATAGCGCGCGGCCAGCAGCCGCTCCCAGCCGACCACCAGCGCGGGCTCGGTGAACAGGTGCCCGACCGCGACCGCCACGACGACCAGGTTGAGCGCGAGGTACACCGAGACGAGCCCGACGGCGATGCCGATCGCCTCGCCGAAGCCGATGAGGAACACCACGGCCAGCAGCGCGATGAACGCCAGTGTCACGCCGATCCGGTGGCCGCGCAGCACGTCGGGCGAGAAGGGGTTCTCGATGACGTGCGCCGTCGCGTCGGCCGAGGACAGGGTGATCGTGATGATGAAGTCGGTGGCGAGGAAGCCGAGCAGCACGAGCACCAGGAACTTCCCCGGCCATCCGGGCAGGTAGCGCTGGAGCATGGAGATGCTGCCGCGCCCGTGCGGGCTCTCCTCCGCGACGTGCCGGTAGATCGGGAGCGCGCCGAACAGCGTCACGGCGACCAGCACGAGCGTGGCGACCGGCGACAGCGCGCCCGCGGCGAGGAACGCGATGCCCGGCTGGTATCCGAGCGTCGAGAAGTAGTCGACGCCCGTGAGGCACATGACCCGCCACCACGGATGCCCCTCGCCGGGCGGCGTCTCGCCGTCTCTGGACGGCGGCCCCGCGAAGAGCCACCGCGCCACTCTCCGCCTCTTCGCATCGCCCCCGGTCACGCCAGGGTAGATACCCCCAGGTCAGTGCCGGTTTACCACGGCGAGCCCCGCGTAGTGCCCGGGTTGGTGGTCAGCGGGCCATCGCGGGCGAGCCTCCCGTGAGGTAGAACGTGGTGCCGTCGGCGCGGGCGTCCAGGGCGGCGTGCAGCCTTCTGATCAGATACGACGGCATCAGGTCCCGCGCCTGGCGCAGGTCGAAGAAGCCGTGCGCGTCCAGCTCCTCCTCCTGCAGGATGACGCCCACCCCGTCCGGCACGGTGCCGCAGTCGAAGAGGAAGTGGACCAACGGAATGGGACGGTCGCCGAAGGGCGGCACCCAGTGGACGCCGAGCAGCCGTCCGACGGGCAGGAACAAGCCGAGTTCCTCGTGGACCTCGCGGGCGCACGCCTGGTCGGGCGTCTCGTCCTCGTCCACGTGGCCGCCGGGCCAGATCCAGTGATCGCGGTAGTTGGGTTTGACGAGCAGCACGCGGCCCGCGGGGTCGGTGATGAGCGCCCCGGCCCCCGCGAGGGTCTTGTTGATCCGCGTGTAGAACTCGGACGACGAGATAGTGGCCATGATCCGACCGTAGTGCGGCGGCGGTCCTGATCATCCCCTAGGGGCTCCCCCGTACGCCTGAGGGGGGACGGGACGGATGCGATCTACCCCTTTTGCCGTATCCGCAAGGTAGATTTCCCGGCCGATGTTCCGATGCCTCTCCGCTTCTACCTTCAGAGAAACGACTCGCTGGGGGAGAAATCAGATGAGACGCCGGAGGAATCTGGCCGCCTCGATCGGCGGATGGAGCGCCCGCCACAGATGGGCGGCGATCCTGATCTGGGTGGCCTTCGTGGCGGCGGTGACGTTCGCCGGAAGCGCCGTGGGCACCGCGAAGATGAAGGACTACGAAAGCCAGAACGGCGACTCGCGCAAGGCCGGGCAGATCCTCGACGGCGCCGACTTCAAGGAGGTCGCGAGCGAGGTCGTCCTGGTCCAGTCCAAGGACGGCGCGCTGACGGTGTCGGACCCGCGGTTCCGCGAGGCGGTCGCCAAGGTCAGGGACGCGGTCACCGCCACCGGTCAGGTCGAGCACGTCAGGACGCCGTACGACGCCGAACCGTCGCCGGTGACCGAGGACCGGCACACGACGCTCCTCCAGTTCGACATGAAGGGCGCGGCGGCGGACGCGGACGCCAAGGTGCGGCCCGTCCTGGACGCCGTCGCCGCCGTTCAGAAGAGCTTCCCCGAGCTGCGCGTGGAGCAGGCGGGCGGCGCGAGCGCGGGCAAGATGATCGGCGAGGCGATCGACAAGGACTTCGTCCGCGCGGAGCAGCTCTCGCTGCCGATCACGTTCGGCATCCTGCTGGCGGCGTTCGGCGCGCTGCTCGCGGCGCTGGTGCCGCTCGCCCTGGCCATGACCGCCATCGTCGGCGCCACCGGCCTGCTGGGGCTGACCAGCCACCTGCTGCACGTGGACGACGCGACCCCGAACCTCATGCTGCTCATCGGCCTGGCCGTCGGCGTCGACTACTCCCTCTTCTACATCCGCAGGGAGCGCGAAGAGAGGGCCAAGGGCCGGGACAAGCGCCGCGCCATCGAGATCGCGGCGGCCACCTCGGGACGGGCGGTCCTCATCTCCGGCATCACGGTCATGGTCGCCATGGCGGGCATGTTCCTCACCGGGAACGGCATCTTCATGGGCTTCGCGGAAGGCACGATCCTCGTCGTCCTCGTCGCGATGATCGGCTCGCTGACCGTCCTGCCGGCCCTGCTCTCGCTGATCGGCGACAGGATCGACGCGCGGCTCGTCCACGGCACCGTCCGCCTCGTCACCGGGGGCCGCGTCACCTGGGCGCGCAAGCTGGGCGGGCGCGGCGGCGAGGGCCGCGTCTGGAACGCCATGCTGACGCCGGTCCTGCGCCACCCGCTCGTGTCCGCGCTCGTCGCGGGCGGACTGCTGCTGGCGCTGGCCGCCCCCGCGTTCTCGCTGCGCACCGGCCCGCAGGGCTTCGACGACCTCCAGGGCGACTACGCGATCGCCGAGACGTTCAAGCGGATCGACCAGGCGTTCCCGGGCGGCAACGAGCCCGCCGTGGTCGTGCTCAAGGCCGCCGACGTCACCGCGCCGCAGGTCACCTCGGCCATCGACAGGTTCAAGGAGCGCGCCTTCGCGACCGGGGAGGCCAACGAGCCGTTCGGCGTCGAGGTGAACCCGGACAGGACGGTCGCGCGGATCTCCGTCGGCCTCAAGGGCGAGGGCGACGCCGCCGAGCACGCCGTGCGCACCCTGCGCGACAAGGTGATCCCCGGGACGCTCGCGGGGGTCGGCGAGGCCCACGTCACCGGCCACATCGCCGGGTCGATGGACTTCAACGACCAGCTCGGCCGGTCGATCCCGCTGGTGTTCGGGTTCGTCCTGCTCCTGGCGTTCCTGCTGCTGCTGACGTCGTTCCGTTCGCTGGTGGTGGCGGTCAAGGCGATCCTGCTGAACCTGCTGTCGGTCGCCGCCGCGTACGGCGTGCTCGTCCTGGTCTTCCAGAAGGGGTACGGCGAGGGCCTGCTGGGCTTCACCTCGACCGGATACATCACCGACTGGATCCCGCTGTTCCTCTTCGTGATCCTCTTCGGCCTCTCGATGGACTACCACGTGTTCATCCTCAGCCGGGTGCGCGAAGCCTACGACAAGGGCATGCGGACCGAGGACGCCGTCGCCTTCGGCATCCGTTCGACGGCGGGCGTGGTGACCAGCGCGGCGCTCATCATGGTCGCGGTCTTCGCCACCTTCGCCACCCTGTCGCTGCTGACCTTCATGCAGATGGGCGTCGGCCTGGCGGCGGCGATCCTGATCGACGCCACGATCGTCCGGGCGGTGCTGCTGCCGGCCACGATGAAGCTGCTCGGCGACTGGAACTGGTACCTGCCGCGCTGGCTGGGCTGGCTGCCGCAGCTCTCGCACGGCGACGACGAGGACGACAGGGACGACGAGGACCCCACGTTCCGGGCGCGCCACCGGATCCCGGCCGGCGTGTGACCACGGCCCTTCCGTAGCCGAATCCGCGACCCATTCCGTAGCCGATCCGTGGTCCGTTCCATGGCTCACCTGACGGGTCTTCCGAGGCCCACCTGATCGTGTACGGCCCGCGCCTGGCCGGTCGCCTTCTTCGGGGGAGGCGGCCACTCCGGGGGATCGCTCTGAGGGGGGACGATCGCCCAGCAGGCCGCCTCCGGGGGAGAGGCGGCGGCCACGGGGAGGCGCGGGCCGTACACATTTCCCGCCGGGCGGCGGCCGGTCCCCGCGGGGCCGGCCGGGGCCGAGGCGGCAAGGCGGGCGAGGAACTGCGCGCAACCCGGTAACGGTTCGGAAACGGCGAAACAGTAATATATTTCTCATGCCGGGGGAAAGAGCGTCTCGCAGGGTGTGGATCATCTGGGCGACCGGCGTTCTGGCCTACGCGATCGCCGTGTTCCACCGCCAGTCCCTCGGCGTCGCCGGCATCGAGGCGAGCGAGCGCCTGGGCATCGGCGCGGCCGGCCTGTCGACGCTCGCCATGCTCCAGCTCCTCGTCTACGCGGGAATGCAGATCCCGGTCGGCATCCTCGTCGACCGGCTCGGCTCCAAGCGCATGCTGCTCGTCGGCGCGGGCGTCATGGCCTGCGGGCAGCTCGTCTTCGCGATCTCCGGCGGCCTGCTCGACGCGGTCGCCGGGCGGGTGCTGGTCGGCTGCGGCGACGCGATGACGTTCATCAGCGTGATCCGCCTGGTCAACGTCTGGTTCCCACCCCGCCACAACCCGCTGGTGGTCCAGCTCACCGGCCTGCTCGGGCAGGTCGGCGCCATCGCCTCGGCCGTGCCGCTCATCCAGGCGCTCCACCACTACGGCTGGACGCCCACGTTCCTCACCGCCGCCGCGCTCGGCGGCGTCTCGCTGGTGATGGTCGCGGCCGTCCTGCGCGACGCGCGGCCGAACCGGGTCACCGAACGGCCGCGCCTGCGCGAGGCGTGGGCGGAGCCGGGCACGCGGCTCGGCATGTGGACGCACGCCGCCACCCAGTCGTCGTCCGCCGCGTTCCTCCTGCTGTGGGGATATCCGTTCCTCGTCGAGGGTCAGGGGCTCACCCCCGCCACGGCGGGCGTGCTGCTGAGCACGCTGACCCTGCTCGGCATGGCGTTCGGTCCCGTGCTCGGCTACCTCGCCGGACGCCACCCGTTCCACCGCTCCCGCATGGTGCTGCTCGTCATCGGTTCCACGGCCGGCGCCTGGGCGGTCGTCCTGCTGTGGCCCGGACGCGCGCCGCTGTGGGTGCTCGTCCCGCTGGTCGTGGTCATGGCCTGGAACGGCCCCGGCTCGATGCTCGGGTTCGACTTCGCCCGCACCTTCAACCCGGCCGCGCGCATGGGCATGGCCAGCGGCATCGTCAACGGCGGCGGCTTCGTGGCCACCGTGGCGGTCATCGCGCTCATCGGCGTCGTCCTCGACCTGCGGGGAGGGACCGCGCTCGACGACTACCGGTGGGCGTTCGCGACGCAGTTCGCGGTGTGGGGGCTCGGGGCCGTCCAGGTTCTCCGTTACCGCGCCCAGGCGCGCAGGCTCGCCAAGGAGGCCCTAGCCCGCGCCGCCGAGGCCGCCGAACGGGCCGAGCCGGGTCAGCTCGGTGAAGGGGACGGGGAAGTGGCCGGTGCCGATCAGCCCGCCCTCGGCGCGCGCCCGGCGCAGTAGCGCCTCCCGGGTGGCCACGGCCTGCTCGGCGTCCTCGTCGAAGGCGTAGGTGATCGCCGGGTTGGCGAGCTGGACGGGGTGGAGGATCACGTCCCCGGTCAGCGTCAGCGGCCCGACCTCCACGACCTGGTGGCCCGGCGTGTGCCCCGGGGCGTGCACGACGCGGACGCCCGGCACGACCTCGGCGGTCCCGTCCACGACATCGACCAGCCCGGTCAGCGGGCGCAGCACCCGCTCCAGCAGCGGGTTCGGGCCGGACTTCTCGACCCACTCCACCTCGGCCCGCTGGATGACGTGCCGCGCGTTCGGGAAGGCCGGCACGCCCTCGGCGACGGCCCCGCTCGCGTGGTCGCTGTGCAGGTGGGTCAGCACGACGGTGCCGACGTCCCCCGGCTCGACGCCCGCGGCGGCCAGCTCGTCCACGAGGCCCCCGGGCACCGGCGCCCAGCTCGACGCCGGGGAGTCGGAGCCGCCGATGCCCGTGTCCACCAGGACCACGTGCCCGGCGCGGTCGCGCAGCAGGTAGCAGCGGAAGTGCAGGATCCACTCCTCGGACACGCCCTCCCAGTCGGACGGCGACCCGCCGCTCAGGAGCTCCCGCAGCGGACGCCTCAGCGCCTCGCCCATGGGGCCCACCGCGTCGAGGAGCGGTGTGACCTCGAAACCGGCGATCGTCCTGGGGGCGTACGACATGGGACTCCTTCTGGCTCGGCGTCGCCCCAACACTATGAGGACCGGACGTTCCGGACGTACCCGACGGGACAAAACGGGCGGGGCTTGCGCACCGGGCGGGTCCGGCTGTTATAGTAGAGGTGGGTAATCAGGTTTGCGGATGACAGAGTCTCGGCACTCTGCTCCAGCGCGACGGGCTCGGCCCCGCGCACCGGCCCACCCCCTCTCACTCGGCCCGGTCCACCATCATCCGGCCCGGCCCTTTTCGAAATTCCACCGCTTTCGCGCAGCCACGTGTCGTGCGCGCCGGCGTCGGACACCGCCGTACCCCGCGTCCTCGCGGTCGCGTGTGCCGCCGCATTCCCGCGTTTCTCCGCGTTTCCGTCGACCGGGTCTCGATTCCTGGTGAGCGGTTCTCTTGCCATTCCCTATGGCCTTTATTCAAAATCCGAAGGACATCATCATGACCGTATCCATCGAAATCCCGGCGGAGGTTCCGGCCGGGATCCCCGCCGATCTTCACCCCGGTGACGCCACCGAGAAGGTCCCCAAGAGGCGGACCCGCCGCAGGGCCCCCGCCGACCACGCATCCGCCCCGCCCGACCGGCCCACCAAGCCGTCCCGCCGGTCCCAGACCACCGCCGAGCGGTCCGACCAGGGCGAACACCCTCTACGTGCGGTGTCCGGGCTGGTCGACGTCCGCGACAAGGCCGCCTACATCAGGACGAGCGGCTACCTGCCCGGCGAGGACGACCTGCGACTGCCGCTCTCGGAGATCCACCGGCTGCGCCTGCGCCCCGGCGACCTTATCGAGGCGACGGCCCGCAGGCCGTACGACCGGCTGGCCGAGCTCGTGTCCGTCAACGGGCGCGCCCCGGAGCAGGACAGGCCGCGCTTCGCCGACCTGACCCCCGTCCACCCGCGCGAGCGCCTGCTCCTCGAAACCGCCTCCCCGATCACCCGCATCATCGACCTGGTCTCCCCCGTGGGCAAGGGACAGCGCGGGCTCATCGTCGCGCCGCCCAAGGCGGGCAAGACCATCGTGCTCAAGGCCATCGCGGACGCAGTGACCGCCAACCACCCGGACGCGCACCTCATGGCGGTCCTGGTGGGCGAGCGTCCCGAGGAGGTCACCGACTTCCGCGAGTCCGTCAGGGGCGAGGTGATCGCCTCGACGTTCGACCGGCCCGAGCGCGAGCACACCGCGCTGGCCGAGCTCGCCGTCGAGCGCGCCAAGCGCCTCGCCGAGCAGGGCGCGGACGTCGTCCTGCTGCTGGACTCGCTGACCCGGCTCGGCCGGGCGTACAACGTCATCGCGCCGAACGGCGGCAAGACGCTGACGGGCGGCATCGACGCCCAGTCCGTCCACCTGCCGAAACGACTCTTCGGCGCGGCCCGCGCGCTCCGCGAGGGCGGCTCGCTGACGATCTTCGCGACCGCGCTCGCCGAAACGGGCTCCCGCATGGACGACAACTTCTACGAGGAGTTCAAGGGCACCGGCAACATGGAGCTGCGGCTCAGCCGGGCCCTCGCCGAGCACCGCCTGTACCCCGCCGTCGACGTGGCGGGGTCCGGCACCCGGCGCGAAGAGGTTCTGCTGGCCGGCGACGAGCGGGAGGTCGTGTGGAAGCTGCGGCGCGTGCTGGTCGGACTGGAGCGCGAGCAGGCGCTGACCGTCCTGCTCGACCGGGTACGCGAGACGCCCTCGAACGCCGCGTTCCTGCTCCAGGTGGCGGCCACGGCCGCCTGACCGGCGTCCCCGGGCGACCCTCGCCTCGCGCGATGGCCGGGACGCGAAAGGCTAGTACGCGACCCCGACGGCCTGCTTCAACGTCGCGGGATCGTCCAGGACGGCGAGCATCGCGTGCGCGGTGTCGGCCCGGGAGATCGTGTGGCCGCGTGGGACGTTGCCGCCGACGACGCGCCGGTAGGTGCCGGTGAGGGGTCTGTCGGTCAGGCGCGGCGGGCGCACGACCGTCCACTCCGTGGCGCTGCGCCGTATCTCCGCCTCCATCGCCGCCAGGTCGGCGTAGACGTCCCGCAGGAACCTGCGCAGCAGCGGCAGCGCGATCCTGGCGTACAGGAAGCCCTCGCCCTCGGGCATCGGGCCGACCGGGACGGCGCTGATCACGACGAGCCGCCGTACGTCGCCGGCTTCCATGGCCTTGAGGACCGAGCGGGTGGCCATGGAGGCGATGCCCGCGTCCTTCCTGGTCCTCGGCCCGAGGCACGAGATCACGGCCTCGCGGCCGGCGAGCGCGGGGCGCAGCGCGCCGGGGACCGTCACGTCGGCGGTCACCACTTCGAGCGCGGAGTGATTGATGGACAGCCGCGCGGGGTCCCTTACGACCGCCGCGACCTGGTGCCCGGCGTCGAGGGCCTGTCGGACGACTTCCTTGCCGACACCGCCGGTCGCTCCGAGGACGGTGAGTTTCATGAGCCACCTCTCCCGTATGTTGGTGAGTACTCACTCACATCCTAGAATGAGTACCCGCCCCCCGCCCTCCCGACGCCGGATGTCCGTAATGTCTGAGCCTTGGAGCGGCAGAAAGGAAGAGGTGCGCAGATGCCCCAGCACCCCACGGCCTCCGGTGCCCGCACCCGCCGGCGCATCCTGGAAGCCGCGGAGCACCTCATGCGCACGATCGGCCTCGCCCGGGCCACCACCAAAGAGATCGCCCGCGAGGCCGGGCTGTCCGAGGCCGCGCTCTACCGGCACTTCTCCAGCAAGGAGGAGCTGTTCGTGAAGGTGCTGGAGGAACGCCTGCCCGCCCTCGGCTCCCTCATCGCGGCGCTGTCGGAGGACCCCGGCGAGCGGACGACCGAGGACTGCCTCACCGAGATCGCCCGCACCGCCACCCTCTTCTACGAGGCCAGCATGCCGATCGCCTCGTCGTTGTTCGCCGAGCCCGCGCTGCTGGATCGCCACCGCGAGGGGCTGCGCAAGCTCGGCGCGGGCCCCCACAAGCCGCTCGCCGCGCTCACCGGCTACCTGCGCGCCCTGCGCGACGGCGGGCGCATCCGCGCCGACGCCGACCCGGAGTCGGCGGCCGCGCTGCTGCTGGGCGCGTGCTACCAGCGGGCGTTCCTGCGGCTGTTCGTGGGCGAGGACGGGTCGCCCAGGCCGGTGGACGAGTTCGCGGCGGGCCTGGCGCGCACGATCCTCGCCGGCGTCCGCTGACCGCCTCGCGCACGGGCGTCCGCCGGAACTCTCGTGGGCGTCCGCCGGGACCTCAGCCCACGGCGTACTCCTTGAGGACCGGGACGCGCCGGGGCATGTGCCGCAACAGGCCGCCGGACGCGGCGAGCACCGGCCACAGGCGGCTGTAGGAGTCGACGCGGGGACGACCTGGGGGCGGCAGGGGTACCACCCGGGCGCGGGCGCGGGCGGAGCATGGCATTATGTTACTCACGAGTAGCCTGGAGCCACCCACCAACGAGGAGCCAGCCGTGCCAACGTCCCGTGACGTCGTGTTCGTCGACGGCGTGCGCACACCTTTCGGCCGGTCAGGCCCCAAGGGCCTGTACGCCGAGACCCGCGCCGACGACCTGGTCGTCCGCGTCATCCGCGAGCTCATGCGCCGCAACCCGAGCCTGCCGCCCGAGCGCGTCGACGAGGTCGCCATCGCCGCCACCACCCAGATCGGAGACCAGGGCCTGACCATCGGACGGTCCGCCGCCGTGCTGGCCGGGCTCCCGAAGTCCGTCCCCGGATACGCCATCGACCGCATGTGCGCGGGCGCGATGACCGCGGTCACCACCGTCGCGGGCGGCATCGCCTTCGGCGCCTACGACGTCGCCATCGCGGGCGGCGTCGAGCACATGGGCCGCCACCCCATGGGCGAGGGCGTCGACCCCAACCCCCGATTCCTGTCCGAGAAGCTCGTCGACGGCTCGGCCCTGATCATGGGCATGACGGCCGAGAACCTGCACGACCGCTACCCGGAGATCGGCAAGGAGCGCGCCGACGCGTACGCCGTGGCCTCGCAGGAGAAGGTCGCCAAGGCGTACGCCAACGGCAAGATCCAGCCCGACCTGGTCCCGATGGCGACCCGCAAGGCGGCCGAGGGCTGGGGCCTCGCCACCGAGGACGAGCCGCCCAGGCCCGGCACCACCATGGAGGCCCTCGCCGCGCTCAAGACGCCCTTCCGGCCACACGGCCACGTCACGGCGGGCAACGCGGCGGGCATCAACGACGGCGCCACCGGCAGCCTCATCGCCGCCGCGGACGTCGCCGCCGAGCTCGGCCTCACGCCCAAGATGCGGCTGGTCTCGTACGCCTTCGCCGGCGTCGACCCCGAGGTGATGGGCGTCGGCCCGATCCCCTCGACCGAGCGGGCGCTGCGCCTGGCCGGGCTCGCCATCGGCGACATCGGCCTGATCGAGATCAACGAGGCGTTCGCCGTCCAGGTGCTGGCCTTCCTCGGCCACTTCGGCATCCCCGACGACGACCCCCGCGTGAACCCCTACGGCGGCGCCATCGCGTTCGGGCACCCGCTGGCCTCGTCCGGCGTGCGCCTGATGACACAGCTCGCCCGGCAGTTCGGCGAGCGCCCCGACGTGCGCTACGGCATCACCACCATGTGCGTCGGCATGGGCATGGGCGGAACGGTCATCTGGGAGAACCCCGCCTGGGAGGGCGCCAAGTGAGCGACATCACCGAGATCTTCGACGACGAGGTCGTGACCGGGGCCCTCGTCCGCGACGTCCGCCTGCCCGGCGGCGCGGGCACGATGGCCCTGATCACGCTCGACAACGGCTTCGACCACACCAAGCCGAACACCTTCGGGCCGCGCGGCCTGCGCGAGCTGGACAAGGCCCTGGACGCCATCGAGGCCCGCGACGACCTCGCCGCCGTCGGCGTCACCGGCAAGCCGTTCATCTTCGCCGTCGGCGCGGACCTCAAGGGCGCGGCGCTCGTGCGGACCCGCGGCCAGGCGGAGGACCTCGGCCGGCTCGGGCACGACGTGTTCCGCCGCCTCGGTGAGCTGGACGTGCCGTCGTTCGCGTTCGTCAACGGCGCCGCGATGGGCGGCGGCCTGGAGATCGCGCTGCACTGCACCTACCGCACGATCTCCTCGGGCGTCCCGGCCGTCGCGCTGCCCGAGTGCTTCCTCGGCCTCGTGCCGGGCTGGGGCGGCACGCAGCTCCTCCCCCGGCTGATCGGCCCCGCCGCCGCGCTCAAGCTGATCATCGAGAACCCGCTGTCGCAGAACCGCATGCTCAAGGGCGCCGAGGCGTTCAGGACGGGCGTCGCCGACGCGATGTTCGAGCCCGCGGACTTCCTGGAGGAGTCCCTGCGCTGGGCCGGCCGCGTGCTGACCGGCGAGGCCGTCGTCACCCGGCCGCCCTTCACCGCCGACGCGGCGGCCTGGGAGTCCGCGGTCGCGGCGGCGCGGGGGCTGGTCGACCTCAAACTGCGCGGCGCCTCTCCCGCGCCGTACCGGGCGCTCGAACTGGTCGAGCTGGCCCGCACTGCGGGGCGCGACGAGGGCTTCGAGGCCGAGACCCAGGCCCTCGCCGACCTGCTCATGGGCGACGAGCTGCGCGCCGGGCTCTACTCGTTCGACCTCGTGCAGCGCCGCGCCAAGCGTCCCGCCGGGGCGCCGGACAAGGCGCTGGCACGCAAGGTCACCAAGGTCGGGGTGGTCGGCGCGGGGCTCATGGCCTCCCAGCTCGCGCTGCTGTTCGCGCGCCGCCTGGAGGTGCCGGTGGTCCTCACCGACCTCGACCAGGCGCGGCTGGACAAGGGCGTGGCATATGTCCACGCCGAGGTGGACAAGCTGCTCGCCAAGGGCCGCGTGAGCGGGGACCAGGCCAACCGGCTGAGGTCGCTGGTGTCCGGGTCGCTGACCAAGGACGCGTTCGCCGACGCCGACCTCGTCATCGAGGCCGTCTTCGAGGACCTGAAGGTCAAGAAGCAGGTCTTCGCCGAGGTCGAGGCCGTGGTGGGCCCGGAGTGCGTGCTCGCCACCAACACCTCTTCCCTGTCGGTCACCGCGATGGCGTCCGGCCTGCGCCACCCCGAGCGGGTCGTCGGCTTCCACTTCTTCAACCCGGTGGCCGTGCTCCCCCTGCTGGAGATCGTCCGCGGCGAGCGCACCGACGACGCCACGCTGGCCACGGCGTTCGCGACCGGCAAGGCGCTGAAGAAGTCCTGCGTGCTCGTGAAGGACGCCCCGGCGTTCGTGGTGAACCGCCTGCTCACCCGCTTCATGGGCGAGGTCATCGGCGCCGTGGACGAGGGCACCCCGATCGAGACGGCCGACCGCGCGCTGGACGGCCTGGGGCTGCCGATGTCGGCGTTCGCGCTGCTCCAGCTCGTCGGCCCCGCGGTCGCCCTGCACGTCGCCGAGACGCTGCACGAGGCGTTCCCGGACCGGTACAAGGTGTCGGCGAGCCTCGCGACGCTGGTCAAGGCCGGAAAGCCGGGCGTGTTCGCCCCCGACTTCTCGATCGACCCCGAGGCGCGGGAGATCTTCGAGGGTTCCGGCCTGACCGGGCCGGACGCCGGGGAGGTCCGCGACCGGGCGCTGCGGGCGCTGGCCGAGGAGGCGCGCCTGATGCTGGACGAAGGCGTCGTGGCCGCCGCCGAGGACATCGACCTGTGCATGATCCTCGGCGCCGGCTGGCCGTTCCACACCGGCGGAATCACGCCGTACCTCGACCGGACGGGCGTCTCGACACAGGTCAACGGGCGGCGTTTCCTCCAGCCGGGCGTGGCCTCCGTCCCGGCCTGACCGTCGCCGGGCTCACCGTGCCCGACCGTCCACCGGCTCCCGGGTGATCACCTGGGGGCCGGTGTCAGCCTGATCGGGAATTGATCAAACAGATCCAAAACCCGCTGAAAGGCTGATCGTGGTACGTACCTGTACAGACCACTCGCGGCCGGGTGCGCGCGCGAGGGCGCGTACCCCGTTCGGGATGATGGGGGCGTGCTGGCCGACGCGATCGACTCCCTCGCCTGCCCCGTCTGCCGCGGCGACCTGTCGCTGCCGGGCGAGGTCGTGCGCTGCGCCAACGGCCATTCGTTCGACGTCGCGCGGCAGGGCTACGTCAGCCTGCTGACGGGCTCGGGCGTCCCGGGCACGGCCGACACCCCGGCCATGGTCGCCGCGCGGGATGAGTTCCTCGGCGCCGGGCACTTCGCGCCGCTCGCCGACCGGCTCCGCACGCTCGTCCACAAGGCCGCCGAGCGCGAGCCCGCGCTCGTCCTGGACGCGGGAGCGGGCACGGGGTACCACCTGAGCCGGGTTCTGCGCCCGGAGGACGTGGGGATCGCCCTGGACGTCTCCAAGCACGCCCTGAGGCGGGCGGCGCGGGCGCATCCGCGGATCGCCGCGGTGGTGGCGGACGTGTGGCGGCCGCTGCCGGTCAAGGACGGCCGCGTGGACGTGGTCCTGGACGTCTTCGCCCCCCGCAACGCACCCGAGTTCGCCCGCGTCCTGCGCCCCGGGGGGACGCTGATCGTGGTGACCCCGACGCCCCGCCACCTGACGCCGCTCGTCGAGGCGCTGGGCCTGCTGACGGTGGACGAGGACAAGGACCGGCGGGTCGGGGAGGCGCTCGGGGGGCACTTCGCGGAGGCGGGGCACCTGGTGGAGGAGGCACGGATGTCGCTGGACCACCGCGCCGTGGCCACGGTGGCCGGTATGGGACCGAGCGCGCATCACATCGATCCCGTCACTTTGGACCGCGATGTGTCCTCGCTGCCCGCCTTGACAACTGTCGAAATGTCATGCCACATCTACCTGTTCCGTAAGATCGCCTAGAATACCCGAATTACGAATTTCCCCGACTTTGTAGGCCATCATCCGATTAGAAGCGACATACTTAACGGCAACCCGCCGATCCCGGTCCGGGAGAGCGTGAGGGAGGGGCACGCCCATGAAGGCCGAGGAACGCTGGCAGGCCAGGTTCCGCGCGGCACGTATGACACTGCCTGTCTGGGCACGGCTGGCACCCGCCCGGGCCGTGTACCGCTGCAACATCTCCGGCATCTGGGAGATCCACGCCTGGGACCGGTCCACCGGCGCCACCAGGCAGGTCACCAGCCGTCCGCGCGGCACGTCCCACGCCGCGATCGACCCCACCGGCCAGTGGATCTGGTGGTTCTCCGACACCTACGGTGACGAGTTCGGCATCTGGATGCGCCAGCCGTTCACCGGAGGCCCGGAGATCCCCGCCCACCCGGACCTCGCGCCCGGCCATCCGACCGGCCTCGCGCTCTCGTCCGCGGGCACCGCCGCCGTCGGGCGCAGCAGCCGCCACGGCTTCCAGGTGCTGCACTTCCGCGTCGGCTCCGAGGACAGGCCCGCCGTGATCTACGAGTCGCGGGAGTTCGCGCAGGTCGCGGGCATGTCGCTGGACGGCTCGCTGATCGCGGTCAGCCACAGCGAGCACGGCGACTCGCGCCACCCCGCCCTGCGCGTGATCAGGCCCAACGGCCAGGTGGTCGGCGACCTGCACGACGGGCCCGGCAAGGGCTTCAGCGGCGTGCGGTTCGCCCCGATGATGGCGGACCGGCGCATCCTCACCCTGCACGAGCGGCGCGGCCGCCGCGAGCCGCTGGTCTGGGACCCGCTCACCGGCGAGCAGCGCGAGATCTGGCTGCGCGTGCCCGGCGAGATCACCGCCGACTGGTACCACGACGGCCGGGCCCTGCTGATCGGCCACAACAACCGCGCGCGGACCGAGCTGTTCCGCTACGACCTCGGTGGCGGCGGCCTCACGCCGATCAAGACCCTGCACGGCGTCATCCACGACGCGATGCCCCGGCCCGACGGCACCGTCGAGTACTCCTGGTCGAGCGGCGCGCACCCCCCGGTGATCAGGTCCAGTGACGGGGGCGTCGTCATGAACCAGTCCGGCCCGTCCGCGCCGCCCTCGGTTCCGCTGGAGGACGTCTTCGTCGAGGGCCCGGGCGGGCGCGTCCACGCCCTGGTGTCGCGGCCCGAGAGCGGCACGGGTCCGTACCCGGCCGTGTTCCTGCTGCACGGCGGCCCTGCGGCGCAGGACGACGACTCCTTCCTGCCGAACGTCGCCGCCTGGGTCGACGCCGGCTTCGTGGTCGTGCGCGTCAACTACCGGGGCTCGACCGGGTACGGGTCGGCGTGGCGGGACGCGCTGCGCGGCGACGTCGGCCACATCGAGCTGTCGGACGTCGCGGCCGTCCGCGAGTGGGCCCTGGCCACGCGGCTGGTGGACCCGGAGCGGCTCGTGCTCGCGGGCGCGTCCTGGGGCGGCTACCTCACGCTGCTCGGCCTCGGCACCCAGCCCAAGTGGTGGGCGGCCGGGATCGCCGCCGTGCCGATCGCCGACCACGCCGCCGCCTACAACGACGAGACCGAGGGCCTGCGCGCCTACCACCGCGCGCTGTTCGGCGGCTCGCCCCGCGAGGTGCCCGACCTGTACGCGGCGTCGTCCCCGATGACCTACCTGGACGGCATCCAGGCGCCGCTGCTCGTTCTCGCGGGCGAGAACGATCCACGCTCGCCGATCAGGCAGATCGAGCAGTACCTGGAGAAGCTCGCCGAGCGCGGCCACGAGTTCGAGGTCTACCGGTACAACGCCGGCCACGGCTCGCTGGTGGTGGAGGAGCGCATCCGCCAGATGGCGGCCCAGCTCGACTTCGCCCGCAAGAACGTCGGCCTCTGAGGCCCTGACGCCTCGGCGCGGCTGATGTTTCGGGGCCGCTGAGGCTTTGATGCCTCGGAGCCGGGGCGCGGTCCCGCCGCGCACCCGGTCCGGACCAACTGGTCCAGACCATTCGGGGGCCAACCGGCTTCAAGACGCGAGCCGGGTGAGTTCGGGACGCCGACCGGCTTCACGACGCGTGCCGGATGAGGACGTCAGTCGGCGCGCAGGACCAGGATCGCCAGGTCGTCCGCGCTGGGTTCGACGGCGAACTCCTCGACGGCGCGGCGGATGCGCTCGGCGACGCCGCGGGCCGACAGGTCCACGCATTCGGCCAGGAGCTTGGCGAGGCCGCCGTCGTCGTCCAGCAGGCGACTGCCCGAGCGGCGTTCGGTCACGCCGTCCGTGACGCCCAGGAGGACGTCTCCGGGGGCCAGGTGGACGTGGTCGGCCTCGAACTCGGCCTCGGGGAACACGCCCAGCAGGGACTGCGAGGTCACGACGCCCTCCACGACGCCGCTCGGCCGCAGCCGCAGCGCCTCGGGGTGGCCGGCGGAGATCAGGGAGAGGTCGAGCCCCTTCTTCGTGCGGGTGATCTCCCCGTGCAGGAGGGTGAGGAACCGGGCGCGCTCCCCTTCCTCCAGGATCGCCCGGTTCAGCCGGGACATGACGGCGGCGACGTCGTACCCCTCGCGGGCGAGCAGGCGCAGCGTGTGACGGGCCAGGCCGGTGACGGCGGCCGCCTCCGGGCCCGTGCCGCAGACGTCGCCGATCGCGAACCGCCAGGAGGACTCGCCGGTGGTGAAGAGGTCGTAGAAGTCGCCCCCGACCTCGTTGGTCTCGCCCGCCGGCTCGTACACCACGGAGTAGTCGAGGCCCGGGGTCTCGGCGGGGGTGCCGGGCGGCAGGAGGCTGCGCTGGAGCGCGCGGTTGGCGTCGGCCTGCTGGGCGTACAGCCGGGCGTTGTCCATGGCGAGCGCCGCGCGCCGCCCGAGGTCCTCGGCGAGCTGGGCGACGTCGTCGGGGAAGCGGCCGGCGCGCCCGAGGCACATGACGCCGAGGCTGCGCCCGCGCGCGGTCAGCGGGAAGGCGAGCGACTGCCAGTCGGCGAGCTGGATCGGCATCGGGCTGAGGTTGTCCAGCGCGGGGATCTCGGCCTGGTCGAGCTGCTCGCGCAGCGCGTCGATCTGCGACTCGTCGGCGTGCCAGAGATAGGCGGGCGTGGGCGGCTCGCCGCTGGCCCCGGCCGTGTAGACCGCGCACCAGGTGGCGAGCCGGGGGACGACGATCTGGGCGATGAGCGCGGGCACCATGTTCAGGTCGAGGGTGCCGGCGAGCAGGTCGCTGGCGTCGGCGAGGAACCCCAGCCAGCCGGGGCCCTGCGACGCGCCGCCGCGGGCCCAGTCGTCGTGCGCGACACGCCCGGCGCTCCAGTCGTCGATCACATCGACCTCGGCGTTCCCGGGCAGGGGCAGGCGGGCCCAGCGGGTGCGCAGCGCGCCGGAGAAGCTGACCCCCCAGACGCTCACCGGCGCCGACGGGGCCGAGGCGACGGGCTCGTCGAGGTCCTTCTGGCGCACCTCTATCTGGAGGGAATCCCCTTGATGCACCCATACAATCTCAAATGGGACATCCTGCACCTCGGACACGAGTTCTCCGGTCAGGCGCTCAGCGGCCGACCTGATCGGAGCAGCGGCCCAAGCGGTCATGACCTCACGCGTGAACCGTATGGCCGCGGGTAGGGCCGTACCGCCGGCCGCGAAGGATGCGGCCAGCACACCCCGGGAAGAACTAGTCATCGCACCGTGCTTACCACACCTCGTCGTTACATGCGGTCAATCGACTGGGCGACCGCATCGCCGCCTTCATGCCAGACTGGCATTACTCCGAACTCCCGCCCGAGCAGCGTGAAGGAGGCTTCATGAAGGGTACCCCGACCGCGGAGCCCGTTCCGGAGCGGTGTTACACCGAGTCCGAGCTACGGCCGCTGCTGGAGACGCTGATCACGTGGCGTGACGGTGACTTCCGGCGCAGGGTTCCCCATGCCCCGCACGGCATCCTCAGCGAGATCCGGCTGCTGGTCAACGAGGTCGCCGACCGGCGGGAGCACCTGGCCAACGAGCTGCTGCGCGTCCGCAGGGAGGTCGTCAAGGAGGGCCGCTTCGGCGTGCGCCTGACCCCCGGTCCCGGCGTCGGCTCCTGGGCCGAGAGCGTCGACTCGGTGAACGCGCTGATCGACGCGCTGGTCGGCCCGGTCAGCAGCGCCGCCGACGTCCTCGACGCCGTCGCCCAGGGCGACCTCTCCCGCCGCATCGACATGGACCGCACCTCGCGCGGCGAGGTACGGCGGCTCGGCAAGGCCATCAACGGCATGGTCGACCAGCTCTCGCTGTTCTCCTCCGAGGTCACGCGCGTCGCCCGGGAGGTCGGCTCCGAGGGCCAGCTCGGCGGCCGGGCCAACCTGCGCGGCATGTCGGGAAGCTGGCGCGACCTCACCGAGGCGGTGAACACCATGTCCAGCCGGGTGTCCGCCCAGGTCCGCGACATCGCCGTCGTGACCACCGCCGTCGCGCGCGGCGACCTCAGCCGCAAGGTCACCGTCGACGCCGTCGGCGAGATGCTGGAGCTGAAGAACACCGTCAACACTATGGTCGACCAGCTCTCGGCCTTCGCCGAGGAGGTCACCCGCGTCGCCCGCGAGGTCGGCACCGAGGGCGAGCTGGGCGGCCAGGCCCGCGTACGAGGGGTGTCGGGGGTCTGGAAGGACCTCACCGACAACGTCAACGTCATGGCGAGCAACCTCACGAGCCAGGTCCGCAACATCGCCACGGTGGCGACCGCCGTGGCCCAGGGCGATCTCTCCAAGAAGATCACCGCGGACGCGCAGGGCGAGATGCTTCAGCTCAAAGAGACCCTCAACACGATGGTCGACCAGCTGTCGATGTTCGCCGACGAGGTCACCCGCGTGGCGCGCGAGGTCGGCACCGAGGGCCAGCTCGGCGGCCGCGCCGACGTGAAGGGCGTGTCGGGCGTCTGGAAGGACCTCACCGACAACGTCAACTCGATGGCGAACAACCTGACCTACCAGGTGCGCAACATTGCCCAGGTCACCAAGGCCGTCGCCGGCGGCGACCTGTCGAAGAAGATCGACGTCGACGCCCAGGGCGAGATGCTGGAGCTGAAGTCCACCATCAACACCATGGTCGACCAGCTCTCGTCGGTCGCCTCGGAGGTCAGCCGCGTCGCCCGCGAGGTCGGCTCGGAAGGCCAGCTGGGCGGCCAGGCGCAGGTCCGCGGCGTCTCCGGGGTCTGGAAGGACCTCACCGACAACGTCAACTTCATGGCCAACAACCTGACCTCCCAGGTCCGGCAGATCGCGGCCGTCTCCAACGCCGTCGTGCAGGGCAACCTGTCCAAGAAGATCACCGTGGACGCGCAGGGCGAGATCCTGCAGCTCAAGGACACGGTGAACACCATGGTCGACCAGCTTTCGATGTTCGCCGACGAGGTGACCCGCGTCGCCCGCGAGGTCGGCACCATGGGCCAGCTCGGCGGCCAGGCCCGCGTACGCGGCGTGTCGGGCGTCTGGAAGGACCTCACCGAGAGCGTCAACGAGCTGGCCGGCAACCTGACCTACCAGGTCCGCAACATCGGCGAGGTCACCACCGCCGTCGCCAAGGGCGACCTGTCCAGGAAGATCGACGTCGACGCGCAGGGCGAGATCCTCGTCCTGAAGACCACGATCAACCGCATGGTCGACCAGCTCTCCTCGTTCGCCTCCGAGGTCACCCGCGTGGCCCGCGAGGTAGCCTCCGACGGCCGTCTCGGCGGCCAGGCGCGCGTCGAGGGCGTCGAGGGCACCTGGAAGCAGCTCACCGAGAGCGTCAACGAGCTGGCCGGCAACCTCACCACCCAGGTTCGCGCGATCGCCGAGGTCACCAGCGCCGTCGCCCGCGGCGACCTCACCCGCTCGATCAGCGTCGAGGCGCAGGGCGAGCTGGCCGACCTGAAGGACAACATCAACACGATGGTGTCCAACCTGGTCGCCACCACCAAGGCCAACCAGGAACAGGACTGGCTCAAGAGCAACCTGGCCCGCGTCTCCCGCCTCATGCAGGGCCACCGCGACCTCATGGAGGTCGGCAAGCTGATCATGAGCGAGCTCACCCCGCTCGTGACGGCCCACCACGGCGCCTTCTACATGGTCTCCAGCCCCCGCGACACCGAGCTCCGGCTGATCGCCGGGTACGGCGTGCGACCGGGTGACGGCCTCGGCCCCCGCGAGCGCTTCGCGTTCGGGCAGGGCATCGTCGGCCAGGCGGCGGCTGAGGGGCGGCCCATCGTCCTGGACAATGTGCCGTCCGACTACCTCACGATCGACTCCGGGCTGAGCAGCTCCACCCCCGCGCAAATCGTCGTCCTCCCCGTCATCTTCGAGGACCAGGTCCTCGGCGTGATGGAGCTGGCCTCGTTCAGCCGGTTCGGCGAGGTGCACCTCGCCTTCCTCAACCAGCTCGTCGAGACCATCGGCGTCACGATGAACACGATCATCGCCAACTCCCGCACCGAGGGCCTGCTCGCCGAGTCGCAGCGGCTCACCACCGAGCTGCGCGAGCGCTCCGACGAGCTTCAGCGCCAGCAGGAGGAACTGCGCCGGTCCAACGCCGAGCTGGAGGACAAGGCGGCGCTGCTCGCCAAGCAGAACCGCGCCATCGAGATCCAGAACTTCCAGATCGAGCAGGCCCGCCGCACGCTGGAGGAACGCGCCGAGCAGCTCGCGGTGTCCTCGCGGTACAAGACCGAGTTCCTCGCGAACATGTCGCACGAGCTGCGCACCCCGCTCAACAGCCTGCTGGTGCTGGCCAAGCTGCTCACCGAGAACAGCGAGGGCAACCTCACCGCGCAGCAGGTCGAGTTCGCCAAGACCATCCACGGCGCCGGGTCCGCGCTGCTCCAGTTGATCAACGACATCCTCGACCTGTCCAAGGTCGAGGCCGGCCGCATGGACATCCACCCGCAGCAGATCTCGATGCCCAAGCTCGTCGAGTACGTCGAGGCCACGTTCGGGCCGCTCGCCCAGGACAAGGGCCTGTCGTTCTCCGTCGAGCTCGACCCGGCCGTGCCGGATGAGCTGCGGACGGACGAGCAGCGCCTCCAGCAGGTGTTGCGCAACCTGCTGTCCAACGCGGTCAAGTTCACCCCGAAGGGCGAGGTCCGCCTGGACATCACCCGGGCCGCCGGCGTCCCCTACATCGACGAGACCCTGCGCGGAAGCGACGACATCCTGTCCTTCTCCGTGATCGACACCGGCATCGGCATCGCGCCCGAGAAGCTCGACGTCGTCTTCGAGCAGTTCCGCCAGGCCGACGGCACCACCAGCCGCAAGTACGGCGGCACCGGGCTCGGCCTGTCGATCTGCCGCGAGATCGCCCGCCTGCTCGGCGGCGAGATCCACGCCAAGAGCGAGCCCGGCCGCGGCAGCACGTTCACCCTGCACCTGCCGATCAGCTACTCAGGACCCCTGGCCAACGGCGACGGCGGCGCGGCGGTCCTGGACACCCCGCAGGAGGCCTCCCTGGAGCTCACGGCCTCCGACGTCCTGCCCGAGCTGCCGGCCATCGCCGAGGAACCGCCGCTTCCGCACACCCCCGTGGCCTGGCAGGGCGACGACCCTCTGAACGGTGCGAAGATCCTCATCGTGGACGACGACATCCGCAACGTCTTCGCGCTCACCAGCGTCCTGGAACGCCACGGCGCGACCGTCGTCTACGCCGAGAACGGGCTGGAGGGCATCGACCAGCTCGAACGCAACGACGACGTCGCACTCGTCCTGATGGACATCATGATGCCCGAGATGGACGGCTGGGCGACCACGTCCACCATCCGCCGGATGCCGCAGTTCGCGGACCTCCCGATCATCGCGCTGACCGCCAAGGTCATGCACGGCGACCGGGAGAAGAGCATCGCCTCCGGCGCCTCCGACTACGTGCCGAAGCCGGTCGACGTCGACCGGCTGCTCGAACGCCTTCGGGGTTGGCTCACACGAGGCCGGGTGGCCTCCGGCGAAGGTAGGGAGGGGCGCGGTTGATGCCCGATCGAGCGAAGATCCTTCTGGTCGACGACCGGGAGGAGAACCTCATCGCCTTGGAGGCGATCCTCAGCTCCCTGGACGTGACCGCCGTGCGGGCACGCTCGGGCGAGGAGGCCCTCAAGGCTCTGCTCGGCATCGACTTCGCGTTGATCCTGCTCGACGTGCGCATGCCAGGAATGGATGGCTTCGAGACCGCCGCGCACATCAAGCGGCGCGAGCGCACCCGCAACATCCCGATCATCTTCCTCACGGTGGTCGACAGCGCCCCCGACTACGCCTTCCGCGGCTACGCCGCCGGCGCCGTCGACTACCTGACCAAGCCGTTCGACCCCTGGGTCCTGCGCGCCAAGGTCTCGGTCTTCGTCGAGCTCTACAACATGAACCGCCGCCTCGCCGAACAGGCCTCCCTGCTCCGCGAACGCCTCAGCGTCGAACTCCCCGACGGCATGGGCGCCGAGGTCCTCCCCGAGCTGTCCCGCCGCCTGACGGCCGTGGAGGAAGAGGTAGCCCGCATCCGCGACCTCACCGAACACGCCAACGGCAGCACCAGCCTGACCGGCCCCCTGAAAGACCTGACCGACCGCGTAACCCACCTCAGAGCCGGCTTCGACGCCCTCAGCTGACCACCCGATCAACCGCCCCGACAACTTCGCGGCAACGGACCTTCGCGAAATCGATGAGCATGCGATTTCCTTTGATGCGCGCACGTTGCGTGCCAGGCTTGGAGCGTGTCCACTACCGTGAAGATCCTTGACGTCCCCGAGGAGGTCGTCGAGATCCTCAAGTCGCGCGCCGCTGCCAGCGGGATGTCTCTGACCACCTACCTTCGGGAAAGGCTGTGCGAGGAGGCCGCCATCCCCTCCATCGAGGAGGTGATGGCGAAGATCGCTACCGATGATCCTATACCCCATGACCCCGACCTCGTCCAAGAGGCCCTGCGCGATGGGCGTCGGTGAATTAGGCCCGACTCCCACCCCGTCACAGAACACGCCGTACAGGCGAGCCACAGCTCAAATGATATGCCTTGCAAGACATATCGCCTTGATGACATAATTCCTGGGTGGACATCGACTGGCCGGCCAACTTCGGCACCTGGCTCGACCGACTGGAGGCGGACTGCCGGGCGGGCGACGAACGCGCACGCCGCATTCTGGCCTTCACGGCACGCGCCTTGGACCAGCTGCGAAACCTGACCGAGCCGCCGGTGAAGGAATCGGAAACGGCGACGCTGCGGTGGGTTCGCCAGTCGCGCCGCCACATACTGTGGCGCGTGTCCCACGCCTACCATCCGGATGTAGCCGTGCGGCTGATCTGCTGGTTCCCGCCGGACAGCGGCAAGGTCGTCGTCGCGCTGTTCGCCGTGGACAAGGCCCAGTTGGGCGACCTGTTCTACAACAGCGTCGCAGCTAGAGCCGACCCACTGATCGACTAGTGGAAACGGGAGACATCCTACGAGGAGAAGCCATGACCGAGTCCGACAACACCTTCGTCCGAGGCAACGAACACCTGGATCGTCTCCTGTCCGATCCGAACCTTGCCGCAGAGGTCGCCGAGGCCAACGAGTCGGCCCAGGAAATGGATCGCGTCTACGCGATGAACCTGGCGATGATCCGCAAAGCAGGGCAGATGACGCAGGTTGAGGTGGCCAAGAAGCTAGGAGTGGGGCAAGGGGTGGTGTCGCGGCTGGAGAATCGCGGCGACATGCTGCTGTCCACCCTGTACGACTATCTGACGGCAACCGGCGCCGAGAGCGCGAGCATCGTTGTAACCGTGCACGGCCGCCGCATCGAACTCGACCTCGCTCAACTGCGGGCCTCCCACTCCGAACGCCCCTCGGCCTGAACCCGCAGTTCACGACTCGAAGTATGGTCGGTCACCAGACCGGCAGCGCGGCCTCCATACACCGACCGACGAGGAGGTCAGCATGAAGGAGATCGGGCCTGTCCGCCCCATCTACCCACCCGCTCACCCGAAGACCTCTCCGGAGGAACTTGTCAAAGCCAAGAAGGCCGGTCCGATCAAGTCCCTCGCCGACCTCGCGGCACCGCACGTTTTCGAGACCGATGAGGAGCTGGCGGAGTTCCTGGCCTTCACGTACGCCGAACGCCACGCCGACCTCAACTTTCCGAGCGCACTGTACAGCCCATGACCACATATGGATCGCCGCCGGGCATCGCATCCTGAACCCCACAGCCCTCATCCCTTTCATGACTAAGCGCAAGGACGAACCAGAGGATGCAGTGGGGGCGGGACTCGGTGAAGCCCCAGTGGGTGGAAAGGGTGCGGATCAGGCGGATGCCGCGGCCGGAGCTAGCCGGGTCGTCGTCTGCGTCGTCAGCCGGGTGCGGGGGGATGCTCGGGATGGTGGGACCGCCCTCGTCGGCGATTTCGATCCGTACGTCGCCGGTCTGCTCGATCGCCACGGTGACGCCGACGGTGGGGGAATCGGTGTGTACGAGCGAATTGGTGACCGCCTCTGACAGGAGCAGGACCGCGTCGTCGTGGCGGGGGTGGCCGTCGAGGAGCTTGCTCAGCCAGCGGCGGGCCTCCCCCACGGACGGGCCGGTGGCGGGGAAGGTCACGGTCTCCGTCCGGCAGGTGCGGGTGTCGGGACGGGTCATGCGGCGGCTCGCCAGCCTGAGGCAGCGAGTCCGCCGGTGATCAGGAAGTCCCGTTCGGCCTCGCGGATCTGGGCGGTGAGGTCCTGGGCGGTGGTCGCCTCCAGGATCAGCGGGTCCGGGGTCCGGAACAGGGGCAGGGCGTAGAAGCGGCGGCTCCACGGGCCGTACATGATCGTCCAGGCCGGTTCGAGCCGGTCGAGGAGGACGGCGGCGGCGCGGTCGCCCGGGTCCGGGTTGCCGGCCTCGACCCGTACGTAGGGCTGTCCGACGCTGTGACGGCCGGGCCGCCGGGAGCCGCGGCGCCCGAAGAGGCTCCATCGCCGCTTGGTCTGCACCACCTGGCAATACCACCTTCCTGGTCTTCCTGATCGAGGGGTCCGCACGGCGGTCCGGCATCTGCGGGTCCCGCCATTCATGCCCACCACGGGCCGTAGCAGTGCAATCATGGACAGTGATCGACGCTGGCAGCAGGGGAACGGTGTGGTCATCGGTGGGCGCGCCGGACCACGAGCGCGAGGAGTGTTCATGGCCGCAGACGCGATCGACCCGCACGCCTCCGCCTGGCACCTGTTCGGCGCGGTCATGCGCCGCTGCCGGGAGAGCGAACCCAAGATCGCCCTACGCCGCGCGGCGGCCAACCTCTACGTCGACTATTCCAACCTGGCCAAATGGGAACGAGGCGAGCGCACGCCCCCGGCCGAGATGGTCTCCCGCCTGGATGAGGTGTACGGCGCACGCGGAATTCTGACCGCCCTTTATGGCACGTTGGTGCGCCTTAATGCCGCCGCCGAGTCGGACCGGCTGCGCGCGGGTATGTGCATGGAAATCCCCGCATATCGCAATGGAGACGACGATATGGAACGCCGGGCCGCCCTCCAGTTCCTCGCCGGAATCGGCACATTCGGCGCTCTCGGGAGTTCGGGCGAATCTCTGCGCCAGTTCCTCGACCTCTCCCTCGGGCAGGCCCACCGCCCGATAGAAGAGTGGGAACTGGCCTGCGCCGACCACCTGCACGCACTCCGTACCCGGCCCCCCTCACAGGTCTCTGCCGCACTTCTGATCGACTTGCTCGCGATACGACGCCAGCTCGACACCGCCACTCCGCCCGATGCGACCGAACTGCACCGGATCATGGCGGTCCTTGCGTCCGTCCACGCCAATGCGCTGACCCGTCTCGGCGATCATGGTGCGGCCATCCACTGGTCGTACACCGCACGCCAAGCCGCCGACGCTTCGGGTGATCTGGCACTCGGGCTGATGGTCCGAGGCGAGGAGGCAGGGCTTGGCCTGTACGGCCAACGTGCCCCGGAGACCGTGCTGCGGCTAGTGCACCACGCTCAGCGACTTGCCGGAGAACCGACCGTTGATCTGCTGACCACCGAGGTCAAGGCGCTGTCCCTGCTACATCGACACGATGAGGCGATCAAGACGCTGAACAAGCTCCACAGGACCGTGGAGAATGGCGTCACAGCGGACCGGTACGGCTTCTGGAAGCCCGACCAGATTCACTTCGCCGAAAGCTGGGCGTATGCCGCTGCGGGCCAGGAGTCGGCGGCGGATACGGCCCGGGAGAACGTCCTCAAGTTCGCTCCGGAATACCAGTACCGCACCAATGTCCAGCTCCATGGGGCCCTCTGCACCGTCGTTCGAGGCGGCATCGATGAGGGTCTGCGCCAGGCGACGACGACCATCGACACGCTCCCACTCACCTACCGTAGCGGCAACATCATCGAAACCGGCCGCATGATCCTCCGTGCCGTACCCCACCACGAGCAGAACCGCCCATCCGTCGCCGAGTTCCGCAAGATGCTGGCCCCCGAACCCGCGAGTGCTGTCTGAGGGGATGAGTCGCCGAGGCGACCGACGGATTCTGCCGCGCTGACAGATGGTGGCGTGGCTGCGCGGACTGTGATGATCAGAGGGCCACGCGGCTCGCCAAGCCGCTGGTAGACCGCCTTCTCCACCACGTCGGGCCGCGCGTCGATCGAGGGGTCCGGCGCGAAGAGCGGTGGCGCGTCCGGGCGGGGCCCGCTGTCCATGGGCCCCCGCAGGGGGAAATCACCAGCCTTACAGGCGCTTGTCAGGCTGTAAAGAGCGATTGTTCGTGAATATCGGCCTGGATCTTGATCGAGGTCTGTTCCGGCGGTAGGGGATATTTCAGCTCATTCTTGTGCATTGGCAGACACCTGTCGCGCGCCCCACCCCCTGGACGAAGGCAGAGCCCCATGGTCAAGCGAGCCCTCGCGCTAGTGTCCCTCTCCCTCACCGCAATACTCGGATTAACGCTCCCCGCATTCGCGGTGACGCTGGAGCAAAAACTCGCCGCACTTTCCACTTTCACCCAGCCCACGTCGAGCAGCGCCGCCAGCTGGACCTCCGCGTGGCAGAACCAGGCGGCCTGGGCGGACTACGCGTTCGACTGGTCGACCGACCTGTGTTCGAGCAGCCCTGACCAGCCGCTCGGCTACGACTTCAGAATGCCGTGCCGACGTCACGACTTCGGCTACCGCAACTACAAGGCGGTCGGCCAGTTCCCCGGCAACAAGTCCCACGTCGACGACGCTTTCTATTTCGATATGAAGCAGGTCTGCGCCAGATATTCCGGCGTCTCGAAGTCCACCTGCGACGGCCTCGCCTGGACCTACTACCAGGCGGTCAAGCAGTTCGGCTCCCTGAACGTCACCCAGGCGCAGATCGACCAGGTCCGCAAGACCGCCGAGCGTAACGCCGAGAACGCCGGAGCGTAATCCCCTCCACGCACCTCAGGTAATCGGGACGCCGAGCCGCCGCATAGCCGACGCTCGGCGTCCCGCCCTGTTCCGCGGCACCCGATCATCAGCCCTCCAGACGGACGGTGACGGTGACACGGCCCGCTTCGTCGCGCGTGGCGACCGCGTGCCCGGTGCGGTCGATCCCATCCAGTTGCAGCGAGATCGGTCCTCCCTCGTCCACGAAGTTGCGCCACCATTTCTTGGCGTCGGGGAACTGGACGCCGATCGTGACCGTCTCACCCGAGCGCCGGAAGGCGACGGGCGTGCTGAAGGTGCGTCCAGAACGGCGTCCCGTGTAGGTGACGACCGTGAGGCGCCTGCTGACGAGCCGACCCCATCGAGGGGACGAGCGCAATGTCACGACACAAGAGTTGAAACGGCCGATCGCCCTCTTCGAAAGCGGTCCCCGGTATGGCACAGAACCTCCATCAGGACGGATATCTCTTGCCGCCAACGTAACGCGGCAACTGGAGAGGCCCGTCCACTAGACCTGAAGTGAGTCACCCCACCGAGAGCCGGCGGCGGCACGGCGACGACCGACCACCGAAGGTTCGCTAGTCCTTGACGACGGTGTCGCGGGGGCCGCCGTAGACGGGGTTCTTGTCGTAGCGCTCGTCGGTGACGATCAGGCGGACGGTGTCCGGAGCGGATTCCTCCGCCTCCCAGACGATCCAGTCCTTGCCGACGGGGGTGTCCTGCTTGTCCGGGTCCATGCCATAACCGCCCGGGTTTTCGGGGGCGACGGTGGCGATCAGGTACGTGATCTTCAGGCCGCGCTTCTCGATCTCCGGCACGACCTCACCCACGGTCTTCTCGTCCACGCGGTACCCGGCGAGCGTCCCTCCCGCAGTGGTGGCGGTCGTCACTCCCGCCTCGTCGTAGACCTCGCCGGCCCTGGCCGGACGTCCCAGCCGGACAACGAGTTGTCCCGTCAGGCCGACCGGAACGCGGAGCACCAGGTAGCAGCCGTCCTGCCCAGCCATGCACGGTGTCCCGTCCGGTTCCTCCATGCCGGAGGAGAGCCATTCGGGCGTTCTCCCCGACGATTCACGTACACCTCCATGAACACCCACCGACAACTCCTGGCCCACCTTGCGGGGCGCCGCGGGAACGACGCGCACGTCGACGTCCAGGCCGAGTGTCCCGAACGCCTCGCGGTACCTCTGGTGGTCGGCGTAGGGATTCTTGATGCGGGCGACGTACAGGTCGGCCTCGCGGCGGATGTCGATGTCGGAGCTCGCGTAGGAGGTGGCGGGGCCGAGGCCGTTTCCCAGCAGGCTCGGGCCGACCACGACGCCCGCGGCGAGCACGGCCACGGCCACCAGGCCGAGGAGCAGCCGCTGGGGGCCGTACCGGCGGACACGACGAGGTCCGGGGACGGCCCCGCCGTGCTCCTCGGCCGGGCCGAAGTCCCCCGCCGTGATCAGGACCAGCAGCGCGCGCGCCTCCGGGGCGGACGGGTCGCCGCCCGGCTTTCCGGGTTCGACCCGAGCCAGCAACCGGGTCGTCGCGTCGATCTCGTCGGTGCTCATCACAGCGACCTCTCCGCCGGGACGAGCCGGCACTCTGGCGTCGAACGGATGCCGGCCTCGGTGAGCGCGCGGGAGAAGCGCCTGCGGGCGCGGTGGAGCCTGACGCGTACGGCGTTGCGCGACAGACCGAGCGCCGTCGCGATCTGGCGGCGGTCCAGGCCCTCCCAAGCGACCAGCGACAGCAGTTCACGGTCGTCGTCGGGCAGGCTCCGGAAGACCTCGGCGATCACCTTCAGCTCGATCCCGCGGTCGGGAGAGGCCGCGTAGAGGTCGGCCATCCCGGCGTCGAACTCGGCGCGGTGGGCCCGGCGACGGGCCTCACCGCGAAGGTGGTTGGCGAGCACCTTGCGCGCCACGCCGTAGAGCCACAGCACGGCCTCGTCCCCCGGCGGCAGTTCGTCCATGCGCCGCCAGGCGATGGCGAAGGTCTCCGCGACCACGTCTGCGGCGTCCTGCGGCGAGTCGCAACGGCGGGCCGCGTATGCCGTTATTTGGCCATATGTCTGCCTGTAGACGGCCTCGAAGGCGGCCGGTCGTTCGCTATCCACGGGCGGTTCCCATGGGCGGTTTCCTTTGCGGGCAGGGAATGTGGACATCTTCCCTATGTGCGGAGCGAGCCCATCATTACCGGCCAGACCAAGGTGTTCGGGTGGCTCGCGCGGGGCCGCGGACCAGGACGGTACTAGAGGGCGGTCCGGGTCAGGACGTCCACGGCGAGGTCGCGGACGACGGTTTCGTCCACCTCGACGCCGAGGCCGGGGCCGGTGGGGACCTGGGCGACTCCGGTGGCGATCTTGACCGTGGGGCCGCTCGCGTAGGGGGAGCCGATGAACTGGCGGCCGTTGAGGTCGACGGGGCCGGTGATGCCGTAGGCCGCGAAGAGGTGGAGGGAGGCGGCGAGGCCGAGGTCGGAGTCGGTGAGGCCGGAGCCCATCAGGCGGACGCCGCAGTCCTCGGCGAGCTGGCAGAGGCGGCGGGACAGCGTGAGGCCGCCGCTGCGCTGGACCTTGGCGATGGCCACGTCGATCGCGTCCAGGCGGACGAAGGTGGCCAGATCGGTCGGGTGGCGCAGGCTCTCGTCGAGGGCCACGGGCAGCGGGGACGCGGCACGTTCAGCTGGCTCACTTGCTCTTGACCTGTTCGTGGCGCGGTCCTACCGTACACGGAAAGCGCTTACCTGAAAACGCTTTCTGATCATGCCCGGCACGACTCGAACCGAGGATGACCGCTCTGCTCCTGTCCTTCCATGACGTCTTCGGCGTGTCCTGACCCCCCGGATCCACACACCCCCGCCCGCCCGGTGCCGCGCCGTCACCGGCGGGCCCCCTAGGAGGATTTCCATGACCACACGCACCGTCGGCCTCGTGATGAACGGGGTCACCGGCCGGATGGGCTACAACCAGCACCTGGTCCGGTCGATCCTGGCCATCAACGAGCAGGGCGGCGTACCGCTGGCCGACGGCGGGCGGGTGCTGCTCGAACCGACGCTCGTCGGCCGCAGCGAGGCCAAGCTGCGGGAGCTGTGCGAGCGCCACAACATCAAGCAATGGACCACGGACCTGGAGTCCGCGCTGGCGGACCGGGGCAGCCTCATCTATTTCGACGCCCAGGTGACGCAGGCCCGGCTCGGTGCGATCAGCCAGGCCGTCGCGGCGGGCAAGCACGTCTACACCGAGAAGCCGGTCGCCGAGACGCTGGACGGCGCGCTCTGGCTGGCCCGGCTCGCGCGGGAGGCGGGGGTGAGGAGCGGCGTCGTTCAGGACAAGCTGTTCCTGCCGGGGCTGCTCAAGCTGAAGCGGCTGCTGGACGGGGGGTTCTTCGGCCGCGTGCTGTCCGTGCGCGGGGAGTTCGGGTACTGGGTCTTCGAAGGGGACTGGCAGTCCGCGCAGCGGCCGTCGTGGAACTACCGGGCGGAGGACGGCGGGGGCATGGTGCTCGACATGTTCTGCCACTGGTCGTACGTGCTGGACAACCTGTTCGGCCGGGTCGAGGCGGTCACCGCGCGGGCGGTCACGCACATCCCGACGCGGACGGACGAGAAGGGCCGCGAGTACCAGGCCACCGCGGACGACGCGGCGTACGGGATCTTCGAGCTGAGCGGCGGCGTGGTCGCGCAGATCAACTCCTCGTGGTGCGTCCGGGTGAACCGGGACGAGCTGGTGGAGTTCCAGGTGGACGGCACGGAGGGCAGCGCGGTCGCGGGGCTGCGCGACTGCCGGATCCAGCACCGCGGCGCCACGCCCAAGCCGGTCTGGAACCCGGACCTGCCGGTCACCCACTCCTTCCGTGACGACTGGCAGACGGTGCCCGACAACGGCGAGTTCGACAACGCCTTCAAGATCCAGTGGGAGATGTTCGTCCGGCACGTCCTGGAGGACGCGCCATGGCCGTACGACTTCATGGCCGGGGCCCGCGGCGTCCAGCTCGCCGAGCTGGGCCTGCGCTCGTCCGCCGAGGGCCGCCGCATCGAGCTGCCGGAGCTCGGCCTGTGATCACGCTGCCGACCGCGGACGGGAACCTCTCGTCCTACACGCTCCGCGCCCCGGTCACCTGGCCCCGGCCGGACGGCCCGCCCAGGAGCCGCATCGCCTACGCCGCCGCGCACGTCGTCGCCGACCCCCTCGCCGAGAACACGCCGGGCGCGCCCGCGGCCGTCGACTGGGACGCCACGCTGCGGTTCCGCCGGCACCTGTGGTCGTACGGCTTCCGGGTCGCCGACGCGATGGACACCGCCCAGCGCGGCATGGGCCTGGACTGGCCCGCCACCCGCGAGCTGATCCGGCGCTCGGCCGCCGAGGCCCGCGCGTTCGGCGACCCCTCGGCGTTGCTGGCCTGCGGGGCCGGCACCGACCACGCCCCGGGGGCCGCCACGCTGGACGAGGTCGTCTCGGCCTACACCGAGCAGATGGAGGTGATCCAGTCGGCCGGCGCCACCGTGATCATCATGGCCAGTCGCCGCCTGGCCGCCCTGGCGGAGGATCCCGCGGACTACCACCTCGTCTACGGCAGGCTCCTGGGCCGCGCCGACCGGCCGGTGATCCTTCACTGGCTGGGCGAGATGTTCGACCCCGCGCTGACCGGTTACTGGGGTTCGGCCGACCTGGAGAAGGCCACCGGCACCTTCCTGGACCTGGTCCACCGGCACGCCGACAAGGTCGACGGGGTCAAGGTGTCCCTGCTGGACGCCGGGCACGAGACGCGGCTGCGGGCGGCGCTCCCGCCCGGCGTCAAGCTCTACACCGGCGACGACTTCAACTACCCGGACCTCATCGCCTCGGGCAGCCACGCCCTGCTCGGCATCTTCGACGCCATCGCCCCCGCCGCGGCCACCGCCCTCCAGGCCCTCGACGTGGGCGACACCGTCCGCTACACGCAGATCCTGCGGCCCACCGTGGCACTGTCACGCAAGATCTTCGAGTCGCCCACCTACCATTACAAGACCGGGCTGGTCCTCCTCTCCTGGCTCGCGGGACACCAGGACGCGTTCGCGATGGTGAACGGCGCGCAGAGCGCGCGATCCGTCGTCCACCTCGCCGAGGTGTTCCGCCTGGCGGACCAGGCCGGGCTGCTGCCCGACCCCGACCTCGCGGAGGCCCGCATGCGCGCGCTGCTCACCGTCGCCGGGGTGACCCGGTGACCGTCCTGGACGTGCCCAGCGGCCTCCCCGCCGCGATCCCGACCCCCGGGCCTGGCGACGAACGGCTGGCCCGGCTGTCGCTCAACCAGTGGACCACCCGGCGCTGGGGCGTGGCCGAGGCGGTCGAGGGGTGCGTGCGCGCCGGGATCCCGGCGATCGGGCTCTGGCGGCAGCAGGTCGCCGAGCACGGGCTGGTCGCCAGCGCCAAGCTGGTCCGGGACGCGGGGCTGCGGGTCTCCTCGCTCTGCCGCGCGACCGGGCTCAGCATGCCGGGCCGGTCCGCCGAGGACGGCCGGCGGGCCGTCGACGAGGCGGCGGCGCTTGGGACGGACTGCCTGGTCGTGGTCGTCGGCGGGCTGCCCGAAGGGTCGCGCGACCTGGCGGGGGCACGGGCGCGGGTCGCCGACGCGCTCGCCGAGCTCCAGCCGTACGCGCGGCAGGCGGGGGTGCGGCTCGCGCTCGAACCGCTGCACCCGGTGTACTGCGCCGAGCGGGCCGTGCTGTCGACGCTCGGCCAGGCCCTGGACCTGGCCGAGCGATGGCCGGCGGACAGCGTCGGGGTCGTCGTCGACACCTTCCACGTGTGGTGGGATCCCGACGTCTTCCGGCAGATCGCGCGGGCAGCGGGGCGGATCGCGAGCTTCCAGGTCTGCGACTACCTGGTGCCGCTGCCCGCCGATCCGCTGCTGGGCAGGGGCATGATGGGCGACGGGGTGATCGACTTCCGGCCGCTGTACGCCGCCGTCCACGACGCGGGGTACGAAGGGGACATCGAGGTCGAGATCTTCAACGCCGAGGTATGGGCCGCCGACGGGTCCGACGTGCTCGCGACGATGATGCGCCGGTACGTCACCGAGGTCCTCTGACGCGTTCCCCGGCCTGAAAGTGAAGGCCGGGGATTCAGCCCGTGCCGCGCGCCTGGGGCTCATGCGCGGGAGACATGACGCCTTTCCGCACCGGGTGAACTCATGATCAGTAAGCGCTTTCCGTGCGCGTGCGCCGGTGTACCCTAGGACTGCCTCATGGGCTGATCAAGGGCGCGGTGCGTCCGGTGAACTCATCTGTCCGAAGGAAAGGTCGCCGGACTCTTCCACAGCGGGCGGCCTGGAAGAACGTCCCCCGAGGAGGCCGAGGTCACCCGTGTTCGAGGAGATCGGATGAGCGAGCGGTCGTTGGTGACCTTGGAGGACGTGGCCCAGGCCGCCGGCGTGTCCCCCGCCACCGTGTCCCGGGTGCTCAACAACACCGCCGCCGTACGTGCCGACATGCGCGAACGCGTGCTGGCCGCCGCCACCTCCCTCGCGTACACGCCCAACAGCCACGCCCAGGCGCTCGCCCGCGCCACCAGCCAGGTCGTCGGCGTCATCTGCCACGACATCGGCGACCCCTACTTCGCCGGCATCATCCGGGGCGTCATGCGCATGGCCAGCGAGCACGACCTCCACGTGACGCTCGGCAGCACCTTCGGCGACCAGGAGCGGGAGATCGCCTACGTCGGCATGATGCGCGGCCAGCGCGCCCGGGCGATCCTGCTGATCGGCTCCGGGTTCGAGGACGCCGCCTGGCAGGAGGCCATGGGCCGGGAACTGGACAGGTACGTGGCCACCGGTGGCCGGGTCACCGCCGTGAGCCGGCATCGCGGGCTGCACGTGGACGCGGTGCTCCCGCAGAACCGCACGGGGGCCGCCGAGCTGGCCAGGGCGATGGTCGAGCTCGGCCACCGCGAGTTCGCCGTCCTGTCCGGGCCCGCCACGCTCACCACCGCGGCCGACCGCCTGGCCGGCTTCCGCGACGGGCTCGCCCGGGCGGGCATCGAGCTGCGCCCCGACCAGGTGGTGGAGGGCGCGTTCAACCGGGACGGCGGCTACGCGGCGGCCACCGAGCTGATCCGCCGGGGGCTGCGGGCCACGTGCCTGTTCGCCGCGACCGACCTCATGGCCGTCGGCGTGCTGGCGGCCCTGCGCAACCATGGGCTGTCCGTGCCGGACGACGTGTCCCTCACCGGGTTCGACGACATTCCGCTGGTCCAGGACCTCACGCCGCCGCTGACCACGGTCGCCCTTCCGCTGGAGGAGGTGGGAAGGCGCGCGATGGCCATGGCCCTCCGGCGCGGCACCACCACCCGCAACCGCGTCGAGCGCGTCCAGGGCCGGGTCGTCCTGCGCGCGAGCACCGCACCCCCTCCCCCGAGCGGACGTCCGTAACCTTTCTCGCAGGACGGGGTCGGCGGCGGGCACGTTCCAGAACGTCCAGAAACCCCCGGCGCGGAGCGAGGCGGGCACGTTCCATAGCGTCCCGGAAGCCACCGGTGCGGGGAGGGTCAGCGGCGGGCGCGTTCGAGGGCGTCCCAGAAGCCCCGGCGCAGGGCGTGGCGGACCTCGTCGTGCAGGAGGAAGTCGATGGGCAGAGAGGAGCCCTGGAGCAGGCGCGCCTCCAGGTCGGAGGGCATGCGGGGCTTGCGGGCGAGCACGGCCTCCAGCCAGAGCGCCGGGGCGTCCCTGGCCACGGACTCGCCGAAGTCGTGGCCCTCCTTGTGCGCGGCCTTGACCGCGTCGGCGAGGGTCGTCGTTCCGGGCGAGCCGGCCTGCGCGGGCACGGGGGCGGGCTGCGGGCCGGTGTACGGGCCGAGCTGAGGCCCGGGGTACGGCGGCGGGCCGCCGGAGCCGCCCAGGGTGTACTGGCCGGAGGCCTGCGGGGGTACGGGCGCGGCCAGCGGAGGCGTCGGCGGCGGGGAGCCGTGCGAGGACGGCGGGGAGTCGGACGAATAGGTCGGATAGGGCGCCGGGAGCGCGGGCTGGGAGGAGCGCGGCGGGCCGGAGGGTCGGCCGGGTGAGGCGTGCGATCCCGTGCCGGACGACGGGCCGGCGGAACTCAGCCCACGCGACCCCGAACCGGTGGAACCGGATCCATAAGACCCGCCGCCCGAAGACGACCCACCAGAACCCGACCCGTAGGACCCACCACCTGAAGACGACCCACCGGAACCGGATCCATAGGACCCGCCGCCCGAAGACGACCCGCCCGAACCCGGCCCATAGGACCCGCCTGTGGACGACCCCTGCCCGTGCGATCCGGGACCGGACGAGGGACCGGCGGAGTTCCCGCCGTAGGAGCCGGTGCCCGAGGAGGGGCCGGCTGAGCTCAGACCGTAGGAACCGGGGCCCAGGGGGCCGATCGCGGGCATCGCGCCCGTGAGGGTTCCGGGAGGCGCTGTGTCGTAGGAGCTGTACGGGCCGCCGTCCGCGCCAGAACCGGCGCCCGGGGCCGAACCCCGTGAGCCGCCCGAGCCGTGCGAACCGGAGCCGTGCGGACCCGAGCCCTGTGAACCGGAGCCATGCGGACCCGAGCCGTGCGGACCACCGCCCGCGTCCGCGCCTTCACGCGCGCCGGAGCCCAGGCCGTGTGAGTCACGTGAGTCACCCCCGCCCGAGCTGTACGAACCACCACTCGTCGATCCTTGGGAGCCGCCGCCGAGGGAGCCGTACGTGCCCCCGCCCGCCGGGGCTTGCGGACCGTCGCCGAGAGTGCCGTGCGCGCCCGTGCCCTCCGCCTGAGGGCCGTGGGATCCCCGCCCGGAGGAGAGCGAACCGTGTGAACCGGTGCCCGTCGAGAGCGAACCGTGGGAGCCCTGGGCGGGCGGTCCGTAGATGGGCCCGGTGGTGCCGCCCCCGGAGTCCTGGGAGCCCGTCATCCCGCCGTACGAACCCGCTCCGTGGGAGCCTGTCACGCCCGTGCCGCGCGCCCCCGCCGCCCCACCGCCATGGGAGCCCGTCATGCCCGAGTCGCGCGAACCCGCGTCCCCCGAGCCGTGGGAACCCCCGAGCCCGGCGCCGCGCTGCCCCGTTCCCCCTGTGCCGTAGGACCCCGTACCGCTGGCGCCGTGCGAGCCTGTGCCGTGCGAACCCGCGCTGTGTGAACCTGTGCTGTGTGAACCTGTGCCGTGCGAGCCTGTGCCGGGCGGGCTCGTGAACCCGCCGCTGTGCGGAGCGGCCGTCTCCGTGTCCGGGGAGCCGTGGGCTCCCGAGGAGGAGCCGCCGCCGAGGAGGCCGGAGCCGTGGCCGCCGAGCCGGCCGCCCATCGGATCGCCGGTGGCGGGCGGACCGTGGGAGGCGTGCCCGAGGGACGTCGAACCGAGGGACGTCGAGCCCACCCCTCCAGTGCCGAGCGAGCTGGAGCCGAGCGAGTTCGGGTCGTGGGATCCGGACGACCCCGAGGGCCCGGACGACAGGCCGCCCGGGTCGGAGGGGGACTGCTGGGAGCCCAGGCCGGACGTCTGGGACAGGTCGGCCCCGTGCGAACCGGCGCCCCGGGAGCCCGGCGAGGGGCCGGGACCGTGCGCGGACGTGCCCGCCAAGGAGCCCTGCGGCGGGGACGCGGACGGGCCGTGCGAGGGCTGAGAGGGCGGCGTGGAGGAGAGGCCGGAGACGGCGGCGAAGGCGCCGGTCGAGGCGGGGGGCCGTCCGTTGTACGCTTGCGAGGAGTCGCGGGCGCGGCCGTTGCCGATCGGCTGGGGCAGGTGGAGCCCGGTGGACGGGCCGCTGTCGGGCCCGGCGGCGACGTTGCCCGTGACCAGGTTGACGTACGGCCGCAGATGGCCGCTGCCGATCTCGATGAGGTCGTCGCACTCCTGCTGGAGCGTGCGCGACACCGCCCACCCTCCCTCGGCCGCGATGTGGATCACGGTGACGCGGATGCCGAGGTCCTGGGCGTCGCTGACGACCTGGGCGAGGTCCTCGTCGCCGCTGACCACCACGGCGTCGCAGATGGCGTTGTTGCGGGCGAGCGTCATGAGGTCTCGGTGGACCTGCGCGTCCACGCCCTCCCGGCGGCCGGGCCTGATGCGGGCGAGGCGCAGTTTGAGGCCGGGGATGTCGGCGAGCGCGTCGTGCTCGGGCGTGCGCCTGCCCTCGACGGTGGCCTCGTACCAGTAGCAGCGCAGCAGCGGAAGGTCGGTACGCTCGCGGGACAGTGTGGACAGAAGTTGGAGCAGGCCGGGGTAGTCCCAGGCGACGGCTTCGCGATGGCGGGTCCCATGCACGGCCATCGCGCCGTCCGCCAGCAGATAGCCAGCGTCCACGAACAGCGCGCAGCGATCCACGCGACACCGCCCTTTCGTACATGGCCCAGCTCCGGTGGCAGCCGAAGCCCGGCCCTATCTCAGGGTAATGAAGGCACTGATCGCGCGAGGGTGAATCCCGGCGATTCGGCCCGCGCATGCCCATATCTAGGATGGTTCCCGCAGACCGTACCAGTTTGCCTGCTATTACCGACCTTGGGTGATAAACGAGTGGCCCCGTCGGCGCACGTCGCAGGGGTCTCTAGGCTGGCCTCCATGAATGACCGCGCGAAACTTCTCGACGAGATCAAGAAAAAGGGAGTGGTGCACGGCCGGGTCGTGCTCAGCTCGGGCCGCGAGGCCGACTGGTACGTGGACCTGCGCCGGATCACCCTGGACGGCACCGCCGCCCCGCTGGTCGGCAACGTCATGCTCGACCTCACCGAGGACCTCGGCTACGACGCGGTGGGGGGCCTGACCCTCGGGGCCGACCCCGTCGCCACCGCCATGCTGCACGCCGCCGCCGCGCGGGGCCGTGCCCTGGACGCGTTCGTGGTCCGGAAGGCGGGCAAGGCGCACGGGCTCCAGCGCAGGATCGAGGGCCCGGACGTCACGGGCCGCCGGGTGCTGGCCGTGGAGGACACCTCGACGACCGGCGGATCGGTGCTCACGGCGGTGGAGGCGCTGCGCGAGGCCGGGGCGGAGATCGTCGGCGTGGCCACCATCGTGGACCGGGGCGCGGGGTCCACGATCGAGGAGACCGGCCTGACGTACCGCACCGCGTACACGATGACCGACCTCGGCCTGAGCTGAGGGCGAGCCGTCCGGGTCGGGCCTAGCCGTCCCGGCGGGCGGTGAAGTGCTGGCGCTCCCCCGGCCTGCCCGGGGAGCGCGGCTCGCCGTTGACCTCGACGTACACCGTGGAGGCGTCGGCGAGCACCACGTCGAGCGACGGCTGGGAGTAGAACGCCTGCTGGCCCCGGCTGAGGTCGCGGTCCTCGACGATGTCGCCGCCGCTGACCCGTACGAAGATCGGGCAGCGGTCGGCCCGGCATTCGACGTACACGGTGGGCGTCTCGGCGACGGAGGTCTCCACCGGCGGCGGGGGCGCGGCGGGAGAGGTGCTGAGCGTGGCGCTTCCGGCGGGGGCGCCCTGCGCGCCGTCGGAGCTCAGCGCCCCGACCAGGGCGATGACGCCGACGACGACCAACGCCAGCAGGGCGAGGATCGCGACGCCCACGACCAGCAGGCGGGCGATGCCCATGGGGTCAGACCGATGGCGTCCCACACTTCGGAGGGTAGCCCGTGAGCAGGGCGTTCACCGAGCGGTCGCCAGGACTCCTGTGACCGGCCTCGACACCCCGTCCACCAGGGGTGAGGGGCGGGAGATCGCCTCAGCGCGGGGCGGTGGGGTCTCCCGCGTCCCAGTGACCGCTCTGGTCCCGGTGGTGACGTCCGCGCGGCTCGGCGGCGGCCTTGAGCGCCTTGGACTCCTTGCGGCTCTTGAGCACCTCGCGGATGATCGGGATGATCGACAGCAGGATGATCAGCGCCGCGCCGGGCAGGATGTAGTGGTCGACGTTCGGGATCGTGCTGCCCGCGAAGTAACCGATGAGCAGCATCGACTCGGTCCACAGGATTCCGCCCACGACGTTCCACATCAGGAAGGTGGACGAGCGCATGCCGAGCATGCCGGCGACCGGGTTGAGGAACGTGCGGACGATCGGGATGAACCGCGCGAGCACCACGGCGCGCGAGGGACCGAACCTCTGGAAATAGTGCTCGGCCTTCTCGACGTACTCTTGCTTGAACAGCCGCGAGTCGGGCCGGGCGAACAGCCTCGGGCCGGTCCTCGCGCCGATGTAGTGGCCGAGCTGTGCGCCCACAATCGCGCACAGCGGGGCGCATACCAGCAGGACGGGCAGCGGGAACGGCGCGTCGAGCCCGACGGAGGACGCGACCGCCGCGGACGCGCCCATGCCCGCCACGACCAGCAGCGAGTCTCCGGGGAGGAAGAAGCCGATCAGCAGCCCCGTCTCGGCGAAGATGATCACGAGGATGCCGATGAGCCCGAAGGTGACGATCCACCACTGGGCGTCGAGAAGGTTTGTGAGGTCCATCACCGATGAGACTACCGCCGAAGGGCGGGGTGTACGTGCCACTGGGTAGGACCAGTCGTAGTCCGTCCAAAGCGGGCGGCGAGGGGATGACCCGGCTACGGGAGCGCCTGCTCCGGCGCCGGACACATGCTGGACCCCTCCTTCCTCGCCCGCCGCTCCTTCGCAATACTTGCCCCGGGGATCCAGCCCCCGCCACCCACACGTTCTAGGAGTTGACTTCCGATGCCCATCGCGACCCCAGAGGTCTACGCCGAAATGCTCGACCGGGCCAAGGCCAATGGTTTCGCATACCCGGCGATCAACGTGACGTCCACGCAGACGCTGAACGCCGCGCTGCGCGGCTTCGCCGAAGCCGAGAGCGACGGCATCGTCCAGGTGTCGACGGGTGGCGCCGAGTACCTGTCCGGTCCCACGGTGAAGGACATGGTGACCGGTTCCGTGGCCCTCGCGGAGTTCGCCCGCGTGGTGGCCGACAAGTACCCGGTGAACATCGCCCTGCACACCGACCACTGCCCGAAGGACAAGCTCGACGGCTTCGTCCGCCCGCTGCTGGAGATCTCGCAGCGCCGGGTGGCCGAGGGCAAGGACCCGCTGTTCCAGTCCCACATGTGGGACGGCTCGGCGTGCCCGCTGGACGAGAACCTCCAGATCGCCCGCGAGCTGCTGGAGAAGGCCGCCGCGGCGAGGGTCGTGCTGGAGGTCGAGATCGGCGTCGTCGGCGGCGAGGAGGACGGCGTCGTCGGCGAGATGAACGAGAAGCTGTACAGCACGCCGGAGGACGCGCTCGCCACCGCGGAGGCGCTGGGCCTCGGCGAGCGCGGCCGTTACCTGCTGGCCGCGACGTTCGGCAACGTGCACGGCGTGTACAAGCCGGGTCACGTGAAGCTGCGCCCGAGCGTGCTGCACGAGATCCAGGAGGCCGTCGGCTCCAAGTACGGCGTCGAGAAGCCGTTCTACCTGGTGTTCCACGGCGGGTCGGGCTCGTCGCTGGAGGAGATCCGCGAGGCGATCTCCTACGGCGTGGTGAAGATGAACATCGACACCGACACGCAGTACGCCTTCACCCGCCCGGTGGCCGACCACATGTTCCGCAAGTACGACGGGGTCCTCAAGGTCGACGGCGACGTCGGCAACAAGAAGGACTACGACCCGCGTTCGTGGGGCAAGTCGGCCGAGGCGGGCATGGCGGCGCGCGTCACGCAGGCCTGCCAGGACCTGCTGTCCGCCGGCAACAAGCTGGCCTGAGCCCGGACGCCCGCCGAGCGCGGGCGCCGGTGTGGACGATGAGGGGCGGGCCCGCCGGCCCGCCCCTTCTGTGAATTCACTGAGAATGCAAGTAAAAACTGGTGGTCTCGCGACTTCTGTAACGAATACGTCGTTACCATGTGCTAAATGTCCATCTCCTACCGAGCGCGTCCATATGTGTGCGGTGCCATCGGAAAGTGGGATGCGCGCATAGCGGAGCGGCTGGTGTCGGCCTCCCCGCGAGGGCTTGACGAGGTGCACCGATCCCCACTGGCCACCCTGTGGTCCACCGGCGAGCCGGAGAACTGGTCGCAGGGACCACGCTCCGGCTACCTGTGGTGGCCCGCCGCCGGTGCTCCCCCCCAGCCGCACTCCTGGCGGGACGCCGCCGAGCGCCGCCTCGCCGCCGGCCTGGTCCTCGAACCCGGCGGGGCCGTCCTGCACACCGACGCCCTCGGCCTGCACGAGCTGAACGTCCGCCGGATCGGCGACGCCCTCTACTTCGCCGCCCGCATCGACCCGCTGACGCGGCTGGACGACTGTCCCCTCGCGATCGACTGGTCGGCCTGGGCGAACCTGCTGGTCATGATGACCCCGCTGGGGGACGAGACGCCGTTCGCGGAGATCCGCCACATGGAGCCCGCGACCGCGTGGCGCGCCGGTCGGGACGTCCCCGGCGGGCTGCGGGTGGAGCGGTTCGAGCCCGGCTGGCTCGCCGCCGGCCCGGACAAGCCCCCCGCGCCCGAGGACGTCGTCGACCTGATCGCGGACCGGATCCCGCACCGCGCCGGGCCCGTGGCGATCGGCCTCAGCGGCGGCTGGGACTCCCGCCTGCTCGCCGCCCTCGCCGTACGCCGCCCCGCCGCCCAGATCGAGGCCTGGACCACCAGCACCGACGACGGGCTCGACCTCGACATCCCCCACGCGCGGACCGTCGCCGCGACGCTCGGCGTGCCGCACCACGTGGTCAGGCCGGGGCCGGAGTCGTGGCTCCAGGAGCATCGCGAGGTGTGGCGGCGCACCCAGTACCAGACCCTGCACCACGCGTGGGCCATGCCGTACGCCCGCGCGGTGCACTGCCTGCGCGCGCCGCTGATCGACGGCTGCCTCGGGGACGGCCTGTTCCGCACCCGCGGCGACCACGCCGAGGTGGCCGGGGCCGCGAGCGCCGACGAGGCGCGGGAGATCACGTGGAAGGCGTTGTCGACGCACTTCCCCCGCCAGCCCGAGGTCTGGGCGCCCGGGGTCGGCGACGCGATCGCCGAACTCGGCCTGTCGGCGTTCCACCGGGTGATGCGCCCTTTCGACGGGCACCACGCCGCCCCCGTCCTCGCCCGGCTGAACACCCGCTACCGGGGGATCTACACCTCCCCGGCCTGGCTGCTCGGCCCGGAGGCCGAGCTCTGGCTCCCTTTCGCCGACCCGGACGTGGTCACGGCCGCCATGAGCGTGCCGCTGTCCGCGCGCCGCGACCACGCCTACTACCTGGCGATGCTGCGGTACGGCGCGCCGACCGTGGCCTCGCTGCCCTCGACCAACGACCCGGGCGACAGGCCCGCCCCCGGCCCCCAGCGCAAGACCAGCCCGGCGGCGCTGGCCGCCCTCGCCGCGAGCATCACCACCAGCGAGGACGTACGCTCGCTGCTCGGACCCCGGATGCTGGCCGCCCTGACCGATCCCGAGCTCCGCGCGCGGCAGACCCGCTGGTCGGGGCCGCTGTACGTCCTGCAGTGGGCGAGCATGCTCGCCTGCTGGCGTACTCAGTACGGCTCCCGCCTCCGCTGGAGTCCGCTCGCCTGAGCGACGCCCCCCTCTCTCTTCAGCGTAGAAGAAAGGCTAGGAAAATCGGATGACGCGGACGACGCTGACACTGTCCCCCCGCCTCCTGCTGATCGGCAGCGCCGCCTTCGCAGGCCTCGCGGTGGTGGTGCTGGTGGCGCTCTCCGTCGCCGGAGCCGTGGACCCGGTCACCGCGGTCCAGCTCGCCGCCTCGCTGCTCCTTCTCGCCGCCGCCGCCGCGATCGTCGCGAGCGTGCGCAGGACCGACGGCAAGGCGCTGCGCATCGACAACAGGACCAAGCGCCAGGACGCCGCGCTGCTGCGGGCGGAGCGCACCCTCACCCAGCTCACCGCCACCCTGGACGGGCTCACCGGCCGCCTGGTGGACGCCTCCCGCAGCCAGTCGGGCTCGGTCCTGGCCGCGCTCGGCGAGGACCGCATGACGCTCACCACGCAGGCCGGCCGCCTGGCCGAGCTTTCTGAGTCGATGTCCGAGATCCGGGCCCTCGTGCGCGACAACGCCGCCGAGCTGCGCGAGATGCGCGGACTCCTCCACGACGAGACCACCGGCGGCGTCGCCCAGACCGTGCGGCAGATCGGCGAGCGGCTGGACGCGCTCAGCGAGGCCGTCCGCGACGGGCGGTCGGAGCTGTCGGGGGCCGTGCGGCAGAACTACGCCCAGCTAGAAGCGCTGATCGACGTGCGCGCCCTCCTCCAGCCGCGCGCCCCAATGCCCCGGCTGCGGGGGTGGGCGGCCTCGCCGGACGTCCTGCGCCTGCTGGTCGAGCGGATCGCGGTCGACCACGCCAAGATCGTGGTCGAGTGCGGCAGCGGCGCGTCCACCGTCTGGCTGGGGTACGCCGCCCAGCGGTTCGGCGGTGGACGCGTGATCGCGCTGGAGCACGACGAGCGGTTCGCCCGGTCGTCCCGCGATCTGGTGCTCGCCCACGGGCTCCAGGACGTCGTGGAGGTCCGCCACGCGCCGCTGACCTCCTGGACGGCCGGCGGCGAGACGATCCCCTGGTACGACACTCGGGCGCTGGACGACCTGACCGACATCGGACTGGTCTTCGTGGACGGCCCTCCCGGGGCGACCGCGCCGATGGTGCGCTACCCGGCGATGCCCGTCCTGCTGCCGCGCTGCGCGCCCGACGCCTGGTTCGTCCTGGACGACGGTGCCCGCCCCGCCGAACGCGAGGTCGCCGACCGGTGGCTCAGGGAGTTCCCCGAGCTGACCGCGTCGGCCTACCCCGCGGAGAAGGGGGCCATGGTGCTCAGGCGGGACAAGGGATGACATGGGGCGCCCAGGTGACCACCCGGGGACGGGCATGACGGCCGCGCTGCTGCCCGCCGAGACGACGGCCAGGCTGACCCGCGCCGGCGCGAAGATCGCCGTGGCCGTCGCGGGGGTGGACACCGACGGCCTGGACGCGCTGCTGCCGGGGCTGGCGTACGAGGTGGCGGACGTGGACACGATGGGCCCCGCGCCGTGGACCCGTCCCGACCCGCCGGCCGTCGTGATCGTCGCCCGGACGCCCACGGACCTGCGCCGGGCCGTGACGCTCGGGACCGCGCTGCCGTCGGCGCCCCTGACCTGCGTGATCATCGCCGAGGCGCCGTCGTGGTGCGACGCGCCCGGACTTCCCCTGTCGCCGAGCCTCGGCCGGCGCCTGCTGCGCGACCTCGGCGTCACCCGGTACGGCGCGAAGGGGTGGCGGGTCGCGGCGCGCTTCTCCGAGCCGCTGCCCTCCGGCGAGGTCGCGGCGGCCGTCGCCAGGAGCCTCGGCGGCCACCACCTCGCCGGGTACGCCCTTCCTATGGCCGGCCTGGCGGGCCCCGGGCTCGCGGACTGGCGTCCGGGCGACCCGAACGTGGCCTTCGCCGACGAGCGCGGCCCCGCGCCCGACCGCTCCGACGTCCCCACCGCCGACCTGGCCGTCCGCGCCACCCCGCCCTCGGGCCCCGCCGGCCTCGCGGGCCGCGCCACCTCGTCCCCGGAGGCGCCCGCCACCTCGTTCTCCGACGGCCCCGGCGCGGCCGAGGAGGGCTGGATCGACGCGCGCGTCCCCGTCGTGGACCGCCCCGTGGACCTGACCTGGGCGCGGTTCGGCTCCCCAGGCGGCTACCGGGCGCTGCGAGCCCTGGAGATCGAGCCCGACGTCATCCCCCCGGTGGACGAGCGGTCGGTCAACCCCCGGGGCTTCGTGAAGACGCCCAAGCAGCCGATGGCCGAGATCGTCCAGCGCGACGGGCGCTGGGAGATCGACCTGGAGGGCCGGACGGTCGTCCGCGTGCCCGCGTCCGGCGGCATCACCGACGCCGACGTCGGCCGCCTGCGCCGGGCGCGCGGACTGCGATTCGCGTGGCGTCCCTCGCACACCGGCCCGATCGCCGCCGTCCGGGCCGTGGCCGGGCTCGCCGCCGCCGGGATCCCGCTGATCTCCGACGCGCCGCCCCCCTGGGCCGTGGACGGCCTCGGGGCCGACCTGGCCGCGCTCCCCGCCGGCGCCACCGAGAACGACCTGGCCGGCGAGCTGCGCCGCGAGGAGCACAGCGTGCGGCTGCGCCGGCTGGCCCTCGGCCGCCACGGCACCACCGCGCGCTGGCGGTCGATGGCCGCGCGCGCCGGGGTGCCGGTCCCGCCGCCGCCCCCGATCTCGGTCGTCATGTGCACGCGGCGCGCCGAGCTGGTGCCGTTCGCGCTCGGCCAGATCGCCCGGCAGCGGGGGGTGGACCTGGAGGTCGTCCTCACGCTGCACGGCGTGCCCGCCTCCGCGCCCGAGGTCCGGCGGGCCGTACGGGACTTCGAGCGCCCGATCACGGTGGTCGAGGCGGACGCGTCCCTGCCGTTCGGCTCCGTGCTGAACCTGGCGGCCTCGCGGGCGAGTGGCACGTTCCTCAGCAAGTGGGACGACGACGACTGGTACGGGCCCGACCACCTGGCGGACATGGCGCTGGCCCGGGCGTACTCGGGCGCCGAGCTGGTGGGCGCCGCCTCGGAGTTCTTCTACCTCCAGCAGATCGACGTCACGATCCGCCGCGACTGGACCAGCGAGACGATGTCCAACCACGTGGCGGGCGGCACGTTCGTGGTGTCGCGTTCGGCGTTCGAGGCGCTCGGCGGCTTCCGGCCGGTGGCGCGCGCCGTGGACGTCCATTTCTTCCAGGACCTGATGCGGGCCGGCGGCGCCATCTACCGCACGCACGGCCTCGGTTTCGTCGCCCGCAGGGCGGCGAGGGGCGGTCATACCTGGCAGGAGCCCGTCGGTTACTTCCTCGCCCGCGCGAAGGACCAGTGGCGGGGATTCCGGCCCAGCCGACTGATGGAGGCCGACTGATGGAGTGCGAGCAGTGACACAGCGGTACAAGACGGCCGCCGGGCAGCCGAGGATCCGGCACAACGACTACGGCGTCCTGAAACCCCCCGCGCCGGGCACCTGGAGCCCCACGCTGTCGGTGAGCGTGGTGATCGCCGCGTACGGGCACCAGGACAAGCTCGACCTGACGCTCGCCGCGCTGGCCGCGCAGAGCTACCCCCGGCACCTCCTGGAGGTCGTGGTCGTCGACGACGGCACCCTCCCGGCCCTGCGCCTGCCCGAGATCGTCCCGGACAACACCCTCCTGATCACCACGGAGCCCGGCTCGCGCGGCCGCTCCAACGCCCGCAACGCCGGCCTCGCCCACGCCTCCGGCGACGTCGTCCACTGGCTGGACGCCGACATGGTCACCTTCCACGACGAGGTGGAGGCGCACATGCGCTGGCACCACCTCGCCGACTACCTCGTCGTGATGGGGTACGTCCGCTTCGTCGACCACACGCCCGGCACGCCCACCCCCGAGCAGGTGCGCGACGCGGTCGCCTCCGCCGCCACCGAGACGCTCTTCGACGAGGCCGCGAGCGAGCCACACGCGTGGATCGTCGACCTGGCCGAGCGCACGAACGGCCTGCGCACCGAGCGCGACCTGGCCTACCGCGTGCACGTCACCAACGCGGCCTCGGTGAACGCCAGGCTGCTGCGCGAGGCCGGGCCGCTGGACACCGGGCTCGTCCTCGGAGAGGACAGCGAGCTCGGCTACCGGCTCGCCCAGCGGGGCGCGGCGTTCGTGCTGGCCCCCGAGGCGCGCAGCCGCCACCTCGGCACCTCGATGATGATGCGCGACGGCGAGCAGGTGCGCCGGTACAACCAGGCGTTCGTGCCCGACCAGATCCCGGTCATGCGCTGGCTCCGCACCCACCCGCGCCGCCAGTGGCAGGTGCCGTACGTCGAGATCGTGGTCGACGTCACCGGCGCCTCGTACGAGGACGCGCGGGCGACCGTGGACGGATTCCTGGCGAGCACGCTGAACGACCTCGCGATCACGCTCGTTGCGCCGTGGAGCCAGGCCCGCGAGGACCGGCGCGACCCGCTGAGAAGCGCCATGCTCGACCTGGTCCTGCTGCGCGGCCTCTACCGCGCCGAGCCGCGCGTGCGCCTCGCCGAGCAGGCCCCCGAGACGGCCGCGCCGACGCCGTACCGGATGCTGTGCCCGGCGGGCTGGGTTCCCGGGCCCGAGACGCTGCGCAAGCTGGTCGAGCAGGCGTCCGACCAGGGGTACGGGCTGGTCAGCGTCGCCCTGGACGAGACCGACGAGGTGATCGCGGCCCGGCTGGAGCACACCGGCGCGTTCGCCCGGGCCCGGCTCGTGCGCGCGCCGGACGAGCCGCTGGAGTCGGCCGTGGACGACGTGGCCGGCACCCGGTGGATGGACGGCGCGACGCTGGGCTTCCTGCCCGCCGGAGAGGCCGAGCCGCCCAAGCGGGGCAAGGCCGAAGACCCGGCCCTCAAGCGCGAGGTGGCGCGGCTGCGCGCCGAGAACGCCCGGCTGACCGAGCAGCTCGCCGCCGCGACCACGGAAACCGGGCAGGGGCAGGCGAAGCCGGAGAACGGGGCCGCGCCCACCCGGGCGCTGGGACCGTCCACGACACGCCCGCGCGGCCCGAGGGCCCTGCTGCGGCGCCTGCGCTGATCATCGATCTTGGGCCGTAGGCGCTCCCGGCCGCCGCGCCAGGTCACCGCGACAGAACGATTTCTCGATATCACCCCGTATCACAGCAGCCGGTATGACCGAACAGCCGGATCACAGGTAAGACTGTGCTCATGGAAACGCACGAGAACCTCCTCGCCGGGCCCCCGCCGACCCTCCTTCCGGACACCCCGGAGGCGAGGGAGGCCCTTGAATCCGGTGCCAAGCCCAGCGATGTCGCCGCGCGCTTCCCGGCCTACTCCGCGGCCTGGGCGGCCCTCGCCGACGAATTCTTCGCCAAAGGTCACGCCGTCACGTCGTACGCCTTCGCGCGCACCGGCTACCACCGGGGCCTGGACCAGCTGCGACGCGCCGGGTGGAAGGGCCACGGCCCCATCCCCTGGGACCACGCGCCCAACAGGGGGTTTCTGCGCTGCCTGAACGCTCTTGCCCGCGCCGCGCAGGCGATCGGCGAGAAGGACGAGGCCGAACGCTGCTCGAAGTTCCTGCGTGACAGCAGCCCGGAGGCGGTAAAGGCCCTCAATAACCACTAAGCCGCGCTTGGGCGGCATCAGCCTGCTCGGGTAGTCTCTCAACGCAAGAGCCCCTGTCGCGCTTGCGCCAGGGGTTTACGTTTTTGTGCGCGGGAGTTAACCATGCCGGCTGTCGTTCTCGTGGGCGCCCAGTGGGGCGATGAGGGCAAAGGTAAGGCCACCGACCTGCTGGGCGGCGAGGTCGACTACGTCGTCCGCTACCAGGGCGGCAACAACGCGGGGCACACGGTCGTCATCGGCGACCAGAAGTACGCGCTGCACCTGCTGCCGACCGGCGTCCTCTCGCCCGAGGTCGTCCCGGTGATCGGCAACGGCGTCGTCATCGACCCCGGAGTGCTGCTCGCGGAGATCGACGGCCTGCTGGAGCGCGGCATCTCGTGCGACCGCCTGCTGATCTCGGCCAACGCGCACCTGATCATGCCCCACCACAAGGCGCTCGACAAGGTGACCGAGCGCTACCTGGGCAAGGCCCGCATCGGCACGACCGGGCGGGGCATCGGCCCGGCGTACGGGGACAAGATCGCGCGCATGGGCGTGCGCGTGCAGGACCTGCTCGACCCGGGCATCCTCGGCCAGAAGATCGACGTCGCCCTGAACGAGAAGAACCAGGTGCTGACCAAGGTCTACAACCGCAGGGGCATCGACCCGGCGAAGGTGCTGGAGGAGTACCTCGGCTACGCCGAACGGCTCAAGCCGCACATCGCCGACACCTCGCTGATCCTCAACCAGGCGCTCGACGAGGGCAAGGTCGTCCTGCTGGAGGGCGGCCAGGGCAACCTGCTCGACATCGACCACGGCACCTACCCGTTCGTGACGTCGTCCTCTCCGACGTCCGGCGGCGCCTGCATCGGCTCGGGCATCCCGCCGACGCGGCTCACCCGCGTGATCGGCATCCTCAAGGCGTACACCACGCGCGTCGGCTCCGGGCCGTTCCCCACCGAGCTGACCGACGAGATGGGCGACTGGCTGCGCACGACCGGCGGCGAGTACGGCGTGACCACCGGCCGCAACCGCCGCTGCGGCTGGTTCGACGCGATCATCGCCCGGTACGCCACCCGCGTCAACGGCGTCACCGACTTCTTCCTCACCAAGCTGGACGTGCTCTCCGGCCTGGAGCGCATCCCGGTCTGCGTCGCCTACGACGTCGACGGCGAGCGCCACGAGGAGATCCCGATGACCCAGACCGGCTTCCACCACGCCAAGCCGATCTACGAGGAGTTCCCGGGGTGGGAGGAGGACATCACCGAGGCCAAGTCCTTCGAGGACCTGCCCAAGAACGCCCAGGACTACGTGCGGACGCTGGAGGAGCTCAGCGGGGCGCGCATCTCGGCCATCGGCGTCGGCCCCGGCCGCGACCAGACCCTTTCGCTGCGCCCGCTCATCTGACGACGCGCCGGTCCCCCCGCCCGGCGTCCGTCTTGCTCCCCGGTCTTTGGCCGGGGCCCGCGGGGCTTGGCCGGCTCCCGCGGGGCTTGGCCGGGGTTCCCCGTACGTTCACGGCCCCGCCTGAACCGGGCCGGGACACGTGGACGATAGGGTGCGCCGTGTGCAGGTGGAGAAACCGGAGATACACGGCCACCGGGGGGCACGGGGCCTGCGCCCGGAGAACACCCTCCCCGGCATGGCCTTCACGCTGGAGCTCGGCGTCCACGCGATCGAGTTCGACGTCGCGCTCAGCGCCGACCGCAGGCTGGTGCTGACCCACGACCTGACGGTGTCGGCCGTGACCAGCGCCGACACCGCCCCCTTCACGGAGGACGACCCCGGCTTCCCCTACGTCGGCAAGCCGATCCGCTCCCTCACGCTGACGCAGCTGCGCATGCTCGACGTCGGCGTGCGCCGCCCCAGGACCAAGGACGACGGCTTCGCCCTCACCCAGGCGCGCGTGCCCGGCGCCCGCATGCCGACGCTCGGCGCCGTACTCGGCCTGGCCTCCGCCTACGGGGCCGACGACGTGCGGATGAACGTCGAGATCAAGTCCGACCCCACCCGGCCGGACCTGTCCGGCGACCCGCGGGAGCTGACCGAGCTGGTCGTGGCCGAGCTGGACCGGCACAAGCGGCTGGACGGCGCGGCGATCCTCAGCTTCGACTGGCGCGTCCTGCGCGTCGCCCGCGACCTGGTGCCGCTGCGCTACGCCCTGGTCGAGAAGGCGACGCTGGACCCGGCGTGGCTCGATCTCGACCACGTGGCCGACTTCGGCGGCGACATCGCGGCGGCCGCGGCCTCCGTCGGCGCCACCACCCTGTCCCCGGACCGCGTGCTGGTCGACGAGGAGCTGATGGCCCGGGCCGCGAAGGCCGGGCTGCCGGTCGCGGTGTGGACGGTCAACGACCCGGAGGAGGCGTCGCGCCTGCTCGACCTCGGCGTCGCGGGCATCGTCACCGACTATCCGGACCGCATGCGCGACCTGTGGACCCGGCGCGGCCTCGCCCTGCCCCGTCCGGCCGTGAGCCCGCGTCCGGCCCGTCCGTGACCCTCCCCTCGGCCGATCTCTCTGCCCGGTGACCGTCCTCGATCCGTCAGCGAGTCACAACATCAACTGGAGTGGGCGCGGGAGTATCGTGCGGAGAACTAAAGTGGCGGGATCATCGTCCTGATGCGATCCGACGCATCCTGACGCCATGGACCGGAGGTCACCGATGCAGGCGGAGCCGCGCATGTCGAGCTGGGCCACCGAGCGCTTCGGCGCGCGCGCGGCGGACGTGAGACGTCAGCTCGCCGCCTCCCTCAGGGAGGCCGCCGAGAACGCCCAGGACGCGCAGAAGTGGTCCAGGAGCGACAAGCGGTACGCGTACGGCTCGACGTTGATGGCGCGGCGTTACGAGGCGCTGGTGGCCGGGTTCAGGAACGAGCCGGGGTTCCAGGTCATCCGGCCCTACCGCTCGCCGCACCACCTCGTCGTCCTGGACGGCAACCTGTTCCTGCCCTTCCGCTACGCCGAGGACGACACGACCCCCATCTCCGAGGCGCGCATCAGCGACGGCCGCGTCTCCGCGCTCGCCCGCGAGCTGTTCACCCGCTACGGCCCCCGGACGATCTACACCCAGGAGGAGCTCGACCTCGGCGTCGACGAGCACGACGACGAGCTGGACGAGGTGCGTCCCCTGCTGGCGAGGCTGCCCGCCGACACGCGGCTGATCCCGGTCGCCTACGCCGCGAACGCGCAGGCCAGCCTGCTGCGGCTCTACTGGGGCGAGGCCGAGCTGGTCGACGACCTGGGGCACATCCACTGGCTCCACTGCGAGCCGATCCCGCTGCTCGCCGCGTCCTCGCCGTGGGTGCCGCAGACCGTCCCGCTCGACCGCCCGGACGCCGCGCCCGACACGGCGGCCCGCTTCGACGCCGCCGCCGAACCCGACCTCACCCTCACCCGCCGCCCGGCCGTGGAGCGCGAGAACCCCGCGCTGTTCCCCGTGCGCAGCGAGCCCCACGACGAACCGCGGACCGCCGACGCCGATGAGCGAGCGTAGCGATGGAGGCGGCCGGAATCCTGGCCAGGCCGGCGGCCAGGTCACTGGCCAGAACCCAGGCCGCCCTGGGGCCCGGCGGGGTGGCCGCGATCGTGGCCAGGTCCGCCTCTTCGACCCGACCGCCCCCGGACGAGGTGGACCCACGCCGCAGGCGGTCGCCGACGCCTTCGACCAGGCCCGCCTCACCCAGGCGCGGCGGCTCGCCGGGCTGACCAAGAAGGATCTCGCCGAGCGCATCGGCGTCACCCCGGCCGCGGTCGGGCAGTACGAGACCGGGGCCACCCACCCGCGCCCCGACCTCGTCCCCCGGCTCGCCGAGACCCTCGGCGTCCCCATGGCGTTCTTCCTGCCGGGCCGTCCGCACGCCAAGCTGGACGGGTCGATGGCGCATTTCCGCAGCCTGCGCTCCACCCGCGTCCACCAGCGGGTCAAGGCCGTCGCGTTCGTCGAGCAGGTGTGGGAGCTCACCCACGCCCTGGAGAGGCGCGTCCGACTGCCGCACGTCGACCTGCCGGGGTTCTCCGGCGGCGAGGTGCACTCGGGCGTCGAGCTGCCCCGCGACCCGGCCGCCGCCGCCCGCGAGCTGCGCCGCCACTGGGGCCTCGGCACCGGCCCGATCTCCCACCTGGTGCGCCACATGGAGGCCCACGGCATCGTCGTCGTCCTGCCCCCGCCGGACGAGGACGCGACCACGGTCGACGCGTTCTCGACGTCCCAGCTCCCCCGGCCGATCGTCGTGCTGACCGCCAACCGGTTCGACGACATCCACCGCTACCGCTTCACCGCCGCCCACGAGCTGGGACACCTCGTCCTGCACGGCGAGACGGCGGCGGGCGACGTCCAGCAGGAGCGCGAGGCCGACACCTTCGCCGCCGAGTTCCTCACCCCCCGCGACAGCATCCTCCCCGACCTCCCCCGCCGCCTGGACCTGCGCCGCCTGGCCGAGCTCAAGCACGTGTGGGGCGTCTCGGTCGACTCCCTGCTGTACCGCTGCCGCGAGGTCGGCCTCCTCTCCGACTCGGCGGCCGGCCGCGCCTACCAACGCCTGGCCGCCCTACGCGACCAGCCCGGCTTCGCCAACGAACCCATAACCGGCTACCCCGGCGAACACCCCGTCCTCCTGTCCCACGCCTTCGACCTCGCGGCATCCGAAACCGCCCTCACCCTGCCCGCCCTGGCCGCCCAACTGGCCTGGACGCTCCCCCGCGTCCGCCAACTCCTGGGCCTCCCGGACCACCGCCCCGAGCTGCGCATCGTCCCCTGACGTTCACTGCCGGGTCACCTGCCCGGGATGGCCGCACCTCCGTCGGCCGCGCAGGAACGCGTAGGAAAGGACGCATACACGGCAGATCGAATCGTGGGACGATCGCGGTGTGCCGCCGTGCAGTGGCGGCCGGTGATCGCGGCGACGGTATCGGAGTGGCCGAGGATGGCAGCGCAACCCCCATTAGGACCGTCGTCCACGCCGTGGGCGCGTCTCGCCGTGGCGCTCGCGGCGCTCGGCCCGCCCGCCCTCGTCGGCGCGGGGCTGTGGCCGGACGTCCGGACGCATCCGGTGCTGAGCGGGCTGGCGCTGCTCGGGTACTGGATCGTGCTGGCGGTCGTCGAGTTCCTGCGGCAGGTCGGCAAGGCCGTCCAGGACAAATGGGTGCAGCGCGTCGCGGACCTGGTCGACGCGACCGTGACGGACCGCCTGGCCCGCACCCGCAGGACGTACCTCAAGCAATTGGCGGCGAGCATCCGCTACATCGACGTGCGCGGCCTGACCACGATCGGCGAGTACGCCCTGGAACTGCGTCAGGTGTACGTGGACGTGAGCCTCGTCCCCCGCGCCGTCCACGAGACCCTTCGCGAACCGCTGGCCGGGACCTCCAAGGGCGAGCCCCCGCAGGAACCGCTCGCCGGGACCGTCGCGGCCGGGACCTCGCGGGAACCATCGGCCCGGACCGTCACGGCCGACCAGCGGCGCTCGTTGCGATCCTTCCTCGACGCCGACCGGACCGGCGTCTTCGCGGTCATCGGGGCGCCGGGCTCGGGCAAGACCACCCTGCTGCGGCGGACGACCCTCGACCTGTGCCGGCCCCGGCGCGGCGACCTGCCGATCCTCCTCTACCTGCGCGACCACATCCAGGCGATCCTCGACGATCCGGACGTCACGCTCGGCGCGATCGCGGCCGGGCAACCCTGGCTTAAGGGACGGATCCCGGCCACCTGGTTCGAGCGATCCCTGCAGAAGGGCCGCTGCCGGGTGATGCTGGACGGCCTGGACGAGGTCGCGAAGGAGGAGGACCGCAAGGCCGTCGTCCGGTGGATGTCCGGGCAGACCATCCGATACTCGGGCAACACCTTCGTGGTCACCTCCCGGCCGCACGGGTACCACGAGAACCCGCTGAACGACGCCACCGTCCTGCAGGTGCGGCGGTTCACCCCCGAGCAGATCTCGGCGTTCCTGCACGGCTGGTACCTCGCGATAGACCAGCGCAGCACCGGCGAGACCGGCCCCGAGACGCGGGCCCGCGCCCGGAACCATGCCGACGACCTGCTCGAACGCCTGCGCAAGAAGCCGGCCCTCTACGACCTCGCCGCCAACCCGCTGCTGCTGACGATGATCGCCAACGTCCACCGCTACCGGAGCGCGCTCCCCGGCAGCCGCGCCGGCCTGTACGGCGAGATGTGCGAGGTGCTCCTCCACCGGCGGCAGGACTCCAAGGGCCTGGCCGACCAGGGAACCGGCCTTCGTGGCGAGCAGAAGGAGCGCGTCGTCCGCGAACTTGCCCTGACCATGATGCTCCGGGGCGTGAAGGACATCTCCGTCGAGGGGGCACGCCAGGCCATCGGGCCCGCGCTGGCCCGCGTCTCCCCCGACGTCACCCCCGAGGCGTTCCTGGCGGAGACCGAGAAGAGCGGCCTGATCATCGAACGCGAGAGCGGCATCCTCGCCTTCGCGCACCTGACCTTGCAGGAGTACCTCGCCGCCACCGAGATCAAGCAGGAGAAGCACGCATCGTTGCTCGCCAAGCGCGTGGACGACCCTGCGTGGCGGGAGACGATCCTGCTGTGGTCGGCGACCGCCGACGCGAGCCCCGTGGTCGAATCCTGCCTGACCTCCGGCACCGTACGGGCCCTCGCCCTGGCCTTCGACTGCGCCGACGAGGCCCGCGAGCTGTCCCCCGACCTCCGGGACCGCCTGGAGTCCCTGCTGTCGTCCCCCACCTCCGAGAGTGCCGACGCGAAGGACCATTCCCGGCTGATCACCGCGATCAAGGTCAACCGCGCCCTCCGCGACGTGATCCGCATGCAGGAGGGCACCGCGCTCTGCGCCCACCCGGTCCCCACCGACCTCTACCGGCTCTTCGTCGAGGACGCGTACGCCATCAGCCCCCACCATCCCCCGGAGCACATGGCCACCGGCGGCTGGCCGAGCCCGGAGACCCCGATCACAGGGCTGTGGCCGAACGACGTGACGCGGTTCGTGGACTGGCTGAACTCCCTCTCGGCCGACGGGTCCACCTACCGCCTCCCGACCACCGCCGAGCTCTCCGATCCGGCGATCCGCGTGGTGGCGGACCTGACGCGTTCTCGCGCCTGGGCCGAGGACGGCGGCGACACCATACTGTTCGGCACGGAAGCCTCCCACGGTTCGTTCGCGTACGACGCGTCCGAGGAGGCCGCCATCCGGCGACTGACAGAGATGCCGCTGTTCGCCTACGAGCGGATCGGGCCGTTCCTGCTCACCGCCACCGTGCTCACCCTGCTCGGCACCGCGAAGGACCTGCGCACCATGCGCCTGTCCACCGTCGAGCACCAGTTCGCGGTACACCTGAGCCCGCTCCTCGCGTACTCGCTGCACGCCCACGACGTCGTTCGTCAGGTGATCATCGAGCGTGAGCTCGTCCATCTCAACGCCCGCACGGAATTCCAGGACATGGGTTTCGAGCTGAGATTGACCGCGATCCGTGCTCGTATGCTGAACGATGAGGCGAGCACCACCACAGACCCCGGTATCAAGAAGATCCGCCAGCTCGTGAAGCGCCTCCATATCGACCAGACGCGCCCGGCTGACGAGAGAATCAAGACGATAGACCGCACATTCGGTCATGTCCTGCGCGAGGTCGGCGGACTCGTGCACGAGAATTGTCCACTTCTCGCGCTCACCACCGACGGCACCGAGGGAAAGAGCCTCCACCGTGACTACCGGCGGCTCCTTCGCGCCGCGCACGAGCTGGCGGATCAGATAATGACCAAGGGTGAGTCACACCCCCTGCGCGCGGGCGACGGAGAAGGGCCGGGACACCGGCTGTTGCTGCTCGGGTCGGCGACGCTCTGCCTCACCTGGTGGCTCGGCACCTCCCCCGATCGTCACCCCGTCTGGCAGTGGGTGCCGAAGAACCTGGACGATCTGCCCACCACGGCCGTCCGCCGTTTCATGCCCGGGCACAACCCGATGGACACCGTGCCCGGCGACCTGCCCGGCCTTCTCCTTTCGGCATTGGTCGACGTGAGGGGCAAGCTGGAGAGCCGTCCCGGATTTGCGCTCGTCCCGATGTTGAACCAACTTGTGACGGACATCGTCGCCGTACTGCAGCCGATGGCCGACCGCCGCGCTCCGTACGACAAAGATCTGGTGCGGGCCGCGCGAATCGGCGCCCTGGCGGCCGCGCTCCTGGTCGCCCTCGGCGTCGCCGACACCGACCCCGTCGCGATCACGCCGTTCATGGAGGCGGTGCACGTCCTGGCGACCTTCGAGTGCCGCGCCTCCGGGTCGATCACTCCCCGGGACGTCCTTCTCCTGGTCCGCGGCTGAGCGTCCGGCGGCCCGTCGAACGCGATGCCCAGGGATGTCGCGGACGGCGGGCCGGGCCCTGGCCTCCCGGCCTGCTGCATCTCGCCACTCCCACGACCCCTGGGTCCCGGGGGGACCGTCACAGGAAGAACGCGAGAGTGCGCTCCGCCAGAACCGGGGCGGTTTTCCGTTCCGTTGGCCCGAAATGGTTGAGGCCCTCCAGGGTTTCGAGTGTGGCGTCGGGCAGGGTGTCGCGCAGGGCGCCGAACCCCGCTGTCATCTCGCGCGCTGTGCGGCTCCCGCAGAGGATCAGCACCGGCGCGGTGACGGCCGAGAACTCGGAGAGCCGGCCGTGCTGGGCCGCGAGCTGCTCGTGCTCGGCCAGGTTGGCCTCCAGAAGGGGCCTCATCCGCTGCCATTTCTTTCCGCGGAAACCGACACGCAACACTGCGCGGAGATACCAGTGCGGCATCTTGGCGACAACGGGCGGCGCGCCGCCCGAGCCACGGATGAAGTGAACGAACGCCCCGTACGGGTCCCCTGCGGCCAGCCGTTCCCGGTACGGAGTCATCCAGCCGGTGGGGACGGGAGCGCAGGGCACTCCGGGCTCGTAGACCGCGATGCGATCGAAGGGCCGCGACGAGCGCGCCGCCTCAAGGACGACGAGCGCGCCGTAGCTGTGCCCGAACGCCAGGCGCGCCCCGGTGTCCGCCTGGACGGCGAGGAGATCCTCCACATCCTTCCCCAGAGCGTAGTGGGGGCCCAGAGGACCACTGGCGCCACGTCCCCGCCGGTCCACCACGTGCACGGTGAAGGAACCGGCCAAGACGGAGGCCAGCGTCAGATAGTCGTCCGACGTTTGCAGGGCGCCGCCGACCACGATGAGGCCTGGCCCGGAACCCATCGACTGGTAACCGATCGCCGTGCCGTCGGCCGAGGTGACCGTGCGCCGACGCACGGTTGGGGTCGGTACGGTGCGGTTCACCTGCCCGCCTCCCTTTCCATCCGGTCGAACGTCTCCAGCAGTCGCGCGGTGTACTCGGCGTACTCGGCGTACGGCACGCCACTCGCTGCGACGAGCGCGGCCAGCCGGTCTTCGAAGTCCTGCCGGACCGAAGCCACCAGTTGCTTTCCTTCGTCCGTCAGGCTCAGCTGCCGACGGTTTCCCCCACCCGGGTCGGGCCGGACGTCGAGAAGCCCGTCCGCGGCGAGGACGCCCGTCATGCGGCTCACCGACGGTTCGGTCACGCCGAGGTAGTCGGCAAGCACCCGTTGTGTCGTGGCTCCCAGCTCCCCCACCAAGGTCAGTGCCAGGAAGCGGCTGTAGGACACGTCGCGTTCCGCCCGCAGGAGGCGGTCGGCCGCCCGATCGAGGCGAGCGGTGAGCACGTGCAGGTTCAAGCTCAGGTCACGTTCCATACCCGCTAACTTAGCTTGCTAAGTTAGCAAAGGCAAGTTACTGCCGTGATCGGTTCCCTCCCCACTCCATCCGCCTATGACGCTTGGGGCGCACGGCCGAGCGCCATCAGGCCGCCGCCGCGTTCCTGGCCAGGTTCGCCACCCGATCGGGTTCGCCCTCGCCACAGGTGGGCGTGGTTGACGAGCCAAGCCATGGGACAACGGCCTGAGTGGGGGTTGATTCTGGTTTGGGGGGGTGGAATGGCTTGTATTCGGTTATGTCGGGTGATTTGGTGGGGCGAGTTGTGGGGGTGGCGGTGGTTTGGGGGTTTTGCGGGGCGGGAGTTAGGGATGTTGAGTTAGCCTCGATCACACGACCGCGTTAGCCTTGCTACGACAACCGCGGGAGCCTGGCGTACCGGGCTGAGAGTGTGGCTGCTGCGGCCGCTGACCGCTCGAACCTGACCGGGTCATGCCGGCGTAGGGAGCTTGTTCTTATGGAGACATCCGAGTCCACTGCTTCGCTGGGGCCGTCCAGTCCGTTCAGCGAGGAACTGTGGGAGGCCATCGGTCCCACATACACGGCCATACTCGACCACCCGTTCATCACGGGCCTGGTCGACGGCACGCTGCCGCACGACGCCTTCCGCCACTTCGTCGTGCAGGACTCGCACTACCTGCGCGACTACGCGCGGGCGCTCGCGCTGTGCGCGGCCAAGTCGCCCACCGAGGACGATGTGCGCGCCTTCGCCCGCGATGCGGTGAACGCGGTCGCGGCCGAGCAGGAGATGCATTCGGAGTTCATGTACCAGCTCGGCGGCTCGGCCGAGGAGGCCGAGAAGCTGCCCGTCGCGCCGACCACCCGCGCGTACACGAGCTACCTGCTGGCCACGGTGTACGGCGGCTCGTTCCTGGACGGCCTGGCGGCCGTGCTTCCCTGTTACTGGATCTACGCCCGCGTCGGCGAGGCGCTGCTCGCGAAGTCGTCGCCCGACCCGCTGTACGCCCAGTGGATCGCCGCCTACGGCGACCCCGCGTTCCAGAAGGTGGTGCGCCGGGTGGTCAACCTGACCGACCGTACGGGCGCGGACTCGACGCCCCGGCAGCGCGCCGTCGCGCTCGCGCACTTCGTCACGACGGCCCGCTATGAGTGGATGTTCTGGGACGCCTCGTGGCGCCAGGAGTCCTGGCCCGTCTGAGGCGGCGCCGGCCGGTACGGGGCTGATGCCAGTACAGGCCGACCTCGACCGGCTCGGGGGGCCGGTCAGTCTGTCGGACGGTTCAGAGCCGCGGCCGGACGGGTCAGAGCCAGCTGTTGCGGCGGAAGCCCCGGTAGAGCAGTGAGCAGACGACCAGCATGAAGCCGAGGACGACCGGATATCCCCACATGGCGGACAGCTCGGGCATGTGGTCGAAGTTCATGCCGTAGATGCCGGCGATCATCGTGGGGACCGAGATGATGGCGACCCACGCCGAGATCTTGCGCATGTCCTCGTTCGCCAGGGCGTTGGACCGCGCGAGCGCGGCCTGGAGGATCGAGTTGCACAGCTCGTTGGAGGACTCGACCTGCTCGCAGACCCGCGAGAGGTGGTCGACGACGTCACGGAAGTACTCGCGCATCTCGGAGGGGATCATGCGGCGGGTGGGCAGCGCGTTGAACGGCGTCTGCAGCGGCGTCACCGCGCGCTTCATCTCGATCATCTCGCGCTTGAGCTGGTAGATGCGGGTGATGTCGCGGGAGCTGACGTCGGCGAAGACTGCGGCCTCGACCTCTTCCAGCTCGGCCTGCATGAGGTCCGACACCGAGAGGTACTTGTCCACGACGTGGTCTGCGATGGCGTGCAGCACGCTGGAGGGGCCGCGCGCGAGCAGCTTCGGCTTGTCCTCCAGGCGCTTGCGCACGTCGGCCAGGGGGCAGTGCTCGCCGTGGCGGACGGTCACCACGAAGTCGGAGCCGACGAACACCATGATCTCGCCGGTAGCGATGATCTGGTGGGAGTCGGCGGGCTCGTCGTGGTCGAGGTAGGCGACGGTCTTGAGCACCACGAACAGCGAGTCGCCGTAGCGCTCGACCTTGGGACGCTGGTGGGCCTTGACGGCGTCCTCGACGGCGAGGGGGTGCAGGCCGAAGACCTCGGCCAGCCAGCCGACCTCGGGCGCCTCGGGCTCGTGCAGGCCGACCCAGACGTAGGCGCCGCCGGTCTCGGAGGCGGCGTTGTGCTCCCGCACCAGGGTGACGGCCTCCGGGATGCCGGGGACGTCGACCCGCTTGCCGCCGATGTAGGCGCCGAACTCCACGACGGAGTCACTAGGGGGCACGCACCGGCCGTTGAGCTCACGCCGGGACCCCTTGGCGCCGGACGAGGCGCCGAGGCGGACGTGGGTGGGGCGCTGGTGCAGGTTGATCCGCTGGAACAGGGTGGACGAGCGCATGGCGGTCCCTTCCCGCCCGACCTGGTGAAACCATGCGCGAAATAAATAAGGGCGGCAAACGCCGCCAACAAGAAATCAGCGCGTGGCTCTCAGTCGGACACCGAGTTGGAGTGGTCGGGTTTGCGCACGACGTACGTGCGCGAGCACGTACTGCTGGGATCACCAGAAGTCATCCCGATTCCACCTCCAATCGCCGAGAGACGGCCCTGAGCCGCCCTAACTTACCACAGGCGGGCGCCGCACCCCTAGCTTACATCGCCCTTACAGATTGGATCATGAATATCGCCACAAAGGCCGCCGCCCATTGCGTGACCCGCGGGCGTCGCGCGACCCCCGGACCCCCCGTACGCGCGTTGTCCACAGGCGACGCGGGCGCGGTCCGGCGACCCCGGAGCGGACCCGTAGACTCCCCACGTGCGCGTTCTTGTGATTGGATCCGGCGGCCGCGAGCACGCCCTGTGCCGTGCCCTCGGGCTCGACCCCTCCGTGTCGGAGCTGCACTGCGCCCCCGGCAACGCCGGCATCGCCGCGGTGGCCACCGTACATCCGGTGGTGCCCACCGACCCGCGGGCGGTCGTGTCGCTGGCCACGCGCCTCGGCGCCGAGCTCGTCGTGGTCGGCCCGGAGGCGCCGCTGGTGGCGGGCGTCGCCGACGCCGTGCGCGCGGCGGGCATCGCCTGCTTCGGCCCGTCCAAGGAGGCCGCCCGCATCGAGGGCTCCAAGGCGTTCGCCAAGGACGTGATGACGGCGGCGGGCGTGCCGACGGCGGGCGCGCGCGTGTGCGTCACCCGGCAGGAGGCCGAGGCCGCGCTGGACGCCTTCGGCGCGCCGTACGTCGTGAAGGACGACGGGCTGGCGGCGGGCAAGGGCGTCGTGGTGACGTCCGACCGCGACGAGGCGCTCGCGCACGCGGCGGCGTGTGAGCGTGTGGTCATCGAGGAGTACCTCGACGGCCCCGAGGTGTCGCTGTTCGCGCTGTGTGACGGCGCCACGGCCGTGCCGCTCCAGCCCGCGCAGGACTTCAAGCGCGCCTACGACGGCGACGAGGGCCCGAACACCGGCGGCATGGGCGCCTACACCCCGCTGCCGTGGGCGCCCGAGTGGCTGACCGGGCGCGTCATGGACGAGGTCGTGCTGCCCACCGTCCGCGAGCTCGCCCGGCGCGGCACTCCGTACTCGGGGGTGCTGTACGCGGGGCTGGCGCTGACGTCCGCGGGGCCGCGGGTCATCGAGTTCAACGCGCGCTTCGGCGACCCGGAGACGCAGGTCGTGCTCGACCGCCTGGAGACCCCGCTCGCGGGCCTGCTGCACGCCTGCGCGACCGGCACGCTGGCGGACGAGCCCGCGCCGAGGTACCGCGACGGCGCGGCCGTGACGGTCGTGGTGGCCGCCGAGAACTACCCCGCGGATCCGGTGAAGGGCGACCGCGTCGAGGGCCTGGAGACCCCGGTGAAGGACGCGTACGTCATCCACGCGGGCACGGCGTTCGACGCCGAGGGCCGGGTCGTCTCGGCGGGCGGCCGGGTGCTCAGCGTGGTCGGCACGGGGCCGGACATCGCCGCCGCGCGCGCCGCCGCGTACACGCTCGTGGACCGCATCCGGCTTCGCGGCTCCCACCACCGCTCCGACATCGCCGCGCGCGCCTAGAACGGCTCCTGGACGCGCTCAGGACGCTCTGGAACACACCTACCGCCCGGCACGCGCCAGGGGTCGCACGCGCGCGCCTGGAAAGGCCGGCAGGTGACTTCCGCGTCACGATGAGAGCGGTGCGGTGGCGCGGACGCCCGCCACGGGCGATGATCCGGAAAGGGGCGAATCCGGAAGGAGCGCGCGTATGACTGCCGAGCCGGCGGTGCGGGAGAACGAGACGCCGGAGGTTCCCGGCGACCGTGAGGCGCTGCGCTGGCCGGGCGTGTGGCGGGTGGCCATCGCCTCGCGCGCCGAGGAGGTGCAGGCCGACGCCGACCGCTGTCTCGCGGCCCGGCCGGGCGACCCGGCCATGGCCGCGCTGCACGCCTCGATCATGCGCCAGCTCGGCATCGCCCGCGAGTACATCCGGGAGCGCCAGGGCTGGCGGCGCTGGCTGACCGGTCAGGCCATCGAGGGGGCGTGGGCGAACCTGTACGGCGCGACCATCATGCTGTTCGGCATGCTCCCGGAGCGGGAGCTGAACCCGAGGGCGCCCGAGGTGCTCGCCGTCGGCCGCGCGTACCTGCCGGCGGACGACGCGCGCATCACCCAGCTCGCGGCACGCCTCGCCGCGGGCGACATCGCCGAGACCGACCGCTCGCTGCTGCAGTCGGTGCTGCGCGCGGCGTACGCGACCGCGGCGATCGAGAGCGGCCGGGTGCGCAGCTTCCGCAACATGCTGCTCGGCGGCGTGGCGGCGCTGACGGTCATCGTGGCCGGGCTGGTCGCCGTCGGCGCGGTGTGGCCGTCGGCGGTCCCGATGTGCGGGAACCGCACCCTGCTCGCCACCCTCGGCGTGGGCGGCAGCCAGGTGTGCCCGAGCGGCAACGGCGCGCCGTCCCACGGGGACGTGCCGCTGGTCGCGCTCGTCGGCATGCTGGGCGCCGCGCTGGCCACGGCCGCGAGCCTGTCCACGCGTTCGGAGCTGTCCACGCGTTACTCGCTCGCCGTCGCGCAGAACCTGCTGAAGGCTCCGGCGGGCGTCGCCACCGCGATCGCGGGCCTGCTCATCCTCAACTCCGGGTTCGTGCCGGGATTCTCCGGGCTGAGCTCCCAGACGTCGATCCTGGTGTGGGCCGTGGTGTTCGGCTACGCGCAGCAGGTCGTCACGCGTATCGTCGACCAGCGCGCGAACACGCTGCTCAGCGCCGCTTCCCCGGACTCCCCGGCGGGCGCCGCGGTCCGGCCGGCACGGTGAGCGACGCCCGGTTCCGCGGGCGGCGCAGTGAGGGGAAACGGGCCGGGCCGGCATCCGCAAACGGCTAATGTGGGCGGATAACTTCGCCGCCGTCGGGCAGTTCAGGCGCGTATCTCCACCGATTCCATGATTTCAAGGAGCCACATCATATGGTTCGTTACCGCGTGCGCGGTGGCAACGCCCTGCGCGGAACCGCCTTCATCCAGGGAGCCAAGAACGCCGTGCTCCCGATGATCGGTGCGGCTCTGCTCGCCTCCGAAGGCCGCACAGTCCTGCGCAATGTGCCGATCATCGAAGACGTCCGGCGCGCCGTCGAGCTGGCGGAGGCCGTGGGCGCGAAGGTGGAGCTCCACGAGGCGGAGCGCACGCTGGTCATCGACGCCTCGCGTCTGACCAGCCCCGTGCTGCCCGCCGAGATCGCCCGGCGGTTCCGCGGGTCCGTCCTGTTCGTCCCGGCGCTGCTGCACCGCCTCGGCGAGGCGCTCATCGAGGGCGTCGGCGGCTGCAACCTCGGCAGCCGGAACCTGGACTTCCACTACCTCGGGTACAAGCGGCTCGGCGCGATGGTGGACGAGGGCGAGAGCGTCATCCACGTCAAGGCGGCCGGGCTGACCGGCGCGCCGCTGTACCTCGACACGCCCTCGCACACGGGCACCGAGAACCTCATCATGGCGGCGGCCCTGGCCAAGGGAACGACGATCATCGAGAACGCCGCGCTGGAGCCGGAGGTCCTCGACGTCATCGACATGCTGACCAAGATGGGCGCGCGCATCGGCGGCGGCGGCACCGGCTTCATCACCGTCGAGGGGGTGGACGAGCTCACGGCGGTCGAGCACCGGGTCATGCCGGACCGGCTGGACGCCGGGGTGTTCGCGATGGCGGCGGCCATCACGGGCGGCGAGGTGAACCTCGTCGGCGCGTCGCTGGAGCACCTGGGCGTCGTGCGCTGGAAGCTGGAGCAGATGGGCGTCGAGTTCGCGACCGACGGCGCGGTGCTCCACGTGCGGCGCGACCGTCCGCTGCGGCCGATCAACGTGATCACCGACACCTACCCCGGCTTCGCGACCGACCTGCAGTCGCCCATCATGACGGTGGCCTCGCTGGCCGACGGCGCGAGCTACATCCACGAGCGAATCTTCGACGGGCGGTTCGCGCTCGCGGGCGAGCTCAACAAGATGGGGGCGCGCATCGAGATCGACGGAAGCCGGGCGGTCGTCCACGGCCCCACGGCACTGACCGGAACAGATGTGACCGCGCACGATCTGCGTTCCGGAATCGCGCTCGTGCTCGCCGGTCTCGCGGCGTCCGGCGAGACCGTCGTCTCCCCTGGATATCTCATCGACCGGGGCCACCACGACCTCGCGGCGCGTATGAAGGCCCTGGGTGGAGATGTGGTAAGAGAAATTTCCTCTAGCTCGTGACTGAGCCCGTAAACCGCCTCTGACCTGTTCTTATGACCATCTCATCCATACCTTGTCGGCATGGCTGGGTCGCATTCCGGCAAATCCGGGCGTGACATTAGTGCCTTGGCGAGCGATCGTTCCAAAGAGGACTAGACCGGATGGGAGAAGAACCCGCGCCGGGAACGCCCTGGATCGCCTGATGGCGGCCCGCCCGGCGGCCCCCGCGCGGCGGAATCGACCAGTGGATTGGAGGTCGCCATGCCGAACGCGAACGGGACCGGAACGTCGGTTCACGCCACCGTGCGGCGGGGTGGCCTCGAGCAGAGGTATGGCGGGATGGGACGAACATTGGTCGAGAGGGCCGAAGAAACTCCTCGGGGGTCGCGCGTGGGCGCGTCGGCCCCGGACCTCACGATCGGGGTGGTGGGACCCCACGATCTGGTCGAGCGAGTGATGTTGATGGGTCATGCGGCGGCACCGGTTCCCAGCCGGCTCGTCGCCGCGGCGTACCGAGACGAACAGGAGGCCGCGGACAAGGTGGTCCGGCTCGGGCCGGGGGTGGACGCGTGCTTGTTCGCGAGCCCGGTGCCGTACGAGCTGGCGAGGCGTTCGGGGGTCCTGACGATCCCCGCGACGTACGTGCAACTGGGCGGCCCGGCGCTCACGGCGGCGCTCGCGCGGGCGGCGCTGGACGAACGCATCGACCCGCGCAGGATAAGCGTCGACCTGCTCAGCCGGTCGGACGTCGAGGAGGCGTACGCCGACCTCGGCCTGCCGACGGCGGGCGTGCAGACCCGGGAGGAGCCCGGGGCGACGGGAACGGTCGCGGCCTACCACGAGCGCCTGATCAGGCAGGGGAGCACCACTGGGGCGCTCACGTGCCTGCCCGCGGTGGCCGACCGGCTGACGGCGGCGGGCGTGCCGACGGTACGCGTGCGGCCGACCTCGGCGGCGATCCGCTCGGCGCTGCACACCGCGGCGCTGCTCGGCGCGCACCACAGGCTGGAGGAATCCCAGCTCACGGTCGTGCTGATCGAGGTGCCGACGTTACGCGAGCCCGTACGGCGGGCCGCACCCAGGTACTGGCGTGACGAGCTGAGGCTCTCCCTGCACCGGCTTCTGGTGCAGGAGGCCAACAGGATGAACGCCGCCGTATGGGCAATCGACGATCACAGCTACCTGGTCACGGCGACGCGCGGCTCCATGGCCGCCGCCACCGACGGCTTCCGCATTCTGCCCTTCGCCGCGCGCATCCGCGACGAGCTCGGCCTGGCGGTCGAGGTGGGCGTGGGCATGGGCCGTACCACCCACGACGCGGAGACCCACGCGAGGGCCGCCCTGGCCCGTACACAGGCGGGGAAGCAGCCTCAGGGCTTCGCGGTGGACAGGGAGGGCCGCACGCTGGTGCCCGCTCCCCGGATGCCTCCTCAGGCACCCGGCCAGGGCAGGCCGAAGGGCGTGGAGGTGCTCGCACGGCTGGCCGCCAAGCTTGAGGGCGGCGACACGATCGTGGACGCGGAGAGCGCCGGGCGCATGCTCGGAGTGACTCCCCGCACGGCCCGGCGACTGCTGCGCACGCTGGTTGACGAGGGACTCGCGTGGCCGCTACCGCCGAATCGAACACCGCAGCCGGGGCGTCCGCGCCAGCTCTACCGGCTCATCGTGGAGAAGCTGGGTCCGCGGTAGCGTTTCGAACGGGTGACCCGTGTGGGGCGGGTAACCCGTGCCTATAACCTCGCTCCGCTCGGCGGTTCGGGGCCGTGTCTATGGCCGAGCCTCCGGCTCGGCGGGTTCGGGGCGCCTTGGAGTCGGCGTTCTTCCGCTGTTGCGGGCAAGGGGTCGTTCCTCACCCTTGCCCGCAACAGCTTCGGAAACACCGCCGCGCCCCGAACTCTGTTCATGGCCGCGCCTTGGGCACGGCGGGTCGGGCCGGTCTCGGGGTGATGATCTTTCGTCGCGCGCCGACCGGGCAGTGACGGCCCGCTGCGGGCAATTTCGGTCTGTGGTTCGAACGTGTGGACGGTATTGGTCGCTGACCTGCCATGGGGGGCCGGGCGGTGCCGGATGGGCGGGATATCCACAGCCTGTGGACAACTCGTACCGTGACGGACGTCCGCCGCCGACCCGGCCCAGATGCGGAAATGTGATGTCGGGGCGCCTTCTTCGGGCCGGTTATCCACACCGTGTGGACAAACCTGTGGTAGTAGCGACAACCCTCGAATCTCATAGTCCGAAACCCGCGCGAAACAGTACAGACCCGACCGATATTGTCATGAGCCATGGGGCAGAACACTCGTGACATGAGAGTCTGGGCCGCTCTGGCGATCGTCTACGTCGTCTGGGGTTCGACCTATCTCGGCATCCGGATCACCATCGAGACCATTCCCCCGATGCTCAGCGGCGGCGTCCGCTTCCTCGTGGCCGCACTCGTGCTCGCCTCCGTCCTGACGCTCCGCCGGGGACGCGCGGTGTTCCGCATGACCCGCGCGGAGTTCCTCGGCGCCTGCGTCGTGGGCGTCCTCCTCCTCACGGCGGGCAATGGCATGGTGTCGCTCGCCGAGCAGTACATCTCCTCGGGCCTGGCCGCGCTTCTGGTGGCCTCCGTGCCGCTGTGGCTGGTCGTCTTCCGCGTGCTGGCCCGCGACCGCCCGCAGGCACTCACGGTGGCCGGTGTGCTCGTCGGCTTCTGCGGCGTGGCCGGGCTCTCGCTGACCGGCGGCGGGGACGGCAGCGTCGCCGGCGTCGTGATCATCCTCTGCGGCGCGCTGGCGTGGTCGGTCGGCTCGTTCCTGTCCGGCCGCGTCCGCATGCCCAGGGACCCGTTCGCGGCCAGCGCGGTCGAGATGACCGCCGGCGGCCTCGCGATGCTCGTCATCGGCCCCCTGCTGGGCGAGCGCCCGCACGTGGAGGCGATCAGCACGGGCTCGCTGGTCGCGCTGGTCTACCTGATCCTCGTCGGCTCGCTGGTCGGCTTCACCTCGTACGTGTGGCTGCTCGGCAACGCGCCGATCTCGCTGGCGTCGACCTACGCCTACGTCAACCCGGTCGTGGCCGTCCTGCTGGGCGTGATCGTGCTGGGCGAGGACGTGACGGCACAGATGGTCGCCGCCGGGGTCGTGATCGTCCTCGGCGTGGCCCTGGTGGTCTCGACCGAACGCCGCGGCCGGCGCGCCGTGCGCGACGCGCCGGCGGGCGAGGCGGAGCTCAGCCCTTCCTGAACCGCTCGGCGGCGGCGAGGAAGGCGTCGTTGGCCTCGGGCGACCCGATGGACACGCGGCAGCCCTCTCCGAGCGGGCGGACGGCCACGCCGTCGACCGCGCAGTGCTCGGCGAACTCGGCCGTGCGCTCGCCGAGGCGCAGCCACACGAAGTTGGCCTCGGTGGGCGGCACCGGCCAGCCCTGGCCGAGCAGCGCCTCGCGGACCCGCGTGCGCTCCTTGACGACCGTCTCGACCCGTTCGAGCAGCTCGTCCTCGGCGGCCAGGGAGGCGACCGCGGCGGCCTGGGCGATGCTGTTGACCGCGAACGGCACCATCGTCTTGCGCACCGCCGAGGCGATCGGCTCCTGCGCGATCAGGTAGCCCACCCGCAGCCCCGCCAGGCCGTACGCCTTGGAGAAGGTGCGCAGGACGGCGACGTTCGGCCGGTCGGCGTACAGGCCGAGCCCGTCGGGGACGTCGGCGTCGCGAACGTACTCGCGGTAGGCCTCGTCCAGCACGACCAGCACGTCCTCGGGCACCCTGTCCAGGAACTCGACGAGCTCGGCCGCGCGGTTGACCGTGCCGGTCGGGTTGTTCGGGTTGCACACGAAGATCATGCGCGTGCGCGGGGTGATCGCTTCGGCGAACGCCTTCAGGTCGTGGGTCTCGTCGGCCAGCGGCACCCGGACGGAGGTCACGCCCGCGAGGTCGGCGAGCAGCGGGTACGCCTCGAAAGAGCGCCAGGCGTAGATCACCTCGGCCTCGGGGTCGCTCACCGTCTCGAACAGCTGCTGGGCGACCGTGACGGACCCGGCCCCGAGCGCGACGTGCTCCCGCGGCACGCCGAACCGCCCGGCCAGGGCCTCGGTCAGCCGCGCGCACGCCGGGTCGGGGTAACGGTGGACCTCGCGCGCGGCGGCGGCGATGGCCTCGACCACGGAGGGCAGCGGGTCGTACGGGGACTCGTTGGACGACAGCTTGAACGACCGGCCGTCGGCGGACACCACGGCCTTCCCCGCCCGGTAGGCGGGCAAGTCATCAAGAATCGGGCGGAAACGCGGCATGGCATTACCCTACGACGCGCCGGGAACCGGACGTCGACCGAGACACGCGGACGGCCCCACCGACGCCCCGACCGCCCGGTCCGGACCGGCCCCCGGACACCCCGGCGGCCCGGACCTTACCTGACCGTCCCCCCCGGACGCCCCGGCCCGCCTGGACCGGACCGGCCCTGGACGCCGGCCCGGGTGGACCGAACGGCTCCCGGGCGCCCTAGCCCGCCAGGCGCAGCATCGGCGGGTGCAGCAGCTCGGCGGGCCCCCGGCGGTAAAGCATCGCGGGCCGGCCGCCGTCCCGCGTCGTCGTACGCCCCGTGGGCAGCAGGAACCCGTCCGCCTTGGTGACCTTGCGGTGGAAGTTGCGCGGGTCCAGGGAGCGCCCCCACACGATCTCGTACACCCGGCGCAGGTCGGCCACCGTGAACTCCTCCGGGCAGAACGCCGCGCCCAGCGAGGTGTACTCCAGCTTGGCCCCGGCGCGCTCGATGCCGTCGAGCATGATGCGGCGGTGGTCGAAGGCCATGGTGTCCAGCGAGGACACCGGCTGCCAGCTCATGTGCGCCTCGGTCGGCGCGGGCAGGTCGGGAGCGAGCCCCAGGTAGGCGACGCTGACGACGCGCTGACGGGGGTCGCGGTCGGGGTAGCCGTAGGTGCGGAGCTGTTCGAGGTGGACGGGCGCCCCGGGCAGCCCGGCGCGCTCGGCGAGCACGCGGGCGGCGGCGGCCGGCAGGTCCTCCTCCAACTGGATGAACCCGCCCGACAGCGCCCAGCACCCTTGGTACGGAGGGCGATCGCGCCGCCACACGAGCGCGCTGAGCTGCTGGCCGCGCACGGTGAGGACGACGAGATCCACGCTGACGGGTATGCGCGGGACCATGGCACGCACGTTACACCGAGACGGCCGGTCCACAGGCCGTCACGTGCCGCGGTTGAGGTAGATCGGGGCGTTGCCGCGCCGCCCGTCCTCGGAGGTCACGTCGACGCGGATCCACGCGCCGGAGGGGACCGCCTCCCAGTCGACCGGCACCCACAGCCGTTGCACGCTGGCGGGTAGGCCGGGAATGGGCGTGGTGTCCGACCAGCCGACCGCGGCGGAGTCCACGCTGCGCGGCTCGTCGGCGCCGGGCCAGCTCAGCGTGACCGTGCCGCGGGCGAGGTTGTAGCCGCGCACCTCGATGCCGTTCTGGATGCCCCGCGACCCCGGAACGGCCTGGATCGGGATCGGCCGGTCCCAGTCCTGCGCCACCTGCTCGGCCAGCGTCGGCGACCCGCAGGTGAAGAAGCTGCTCCACTTGTACGAGATGATCTTCGACACGTACGGGCCCGCGAAGGCGACCGCCGCGTCCAGGCGCTCCTTGTCCGTGACGCCCCGCTTGCCCCCCGCCTCGCAGGCGCCGTCGCCTGCGGGCTCGAACGCCTCGACGTTGGCCCAGAGCTGGACGTCCTGCCCCTCGGTGCGCAGCTCGGCCAGCGCCTCCGCCATCGCGCGGTAGTAGTCCCGCGTGGAGCCGTAGTACGCGTCCCCGTACGAGACGTTGCCGACGACCGGTCTGAGGCGCTCGTCCACGGGCTGGGCCCTGCCGCCGGGCCAGAACAGGCCCACCTTGCCGGTGCCCCGGCTGTCCTGCGGGGCGACGATGCCGACGCCCGTGCGCGCCAGCGCCTTGAAGCCCTGTTTGACCTGCTCCGGGGTCGAGGTGAAGTTCTTGCCCTTGCGCGCGTCGAGGTACGGGCTGACGAGGATCTGCTTGCCGGGCAGCTCCTGCTGGACGATGTCGTGCTGCTCGGCGTACACCCGCAGGGTCGGCACCTTGGACGGGTCGGGCCAGTCCCTGAGCTGGAGCTCGAAGGGCTGGTAGACCCCGCCGAGCGAGTCGCGGTTCTGGAAGCGGTCGCCGTAGTCCTGGAGGATGCGGCGGGTCAGGGTGGTGAGCGTCCCGATGTGCCGGGGGTCGGCGCGGGTGGTCTCCAGGCGGTCGCGCGGGGCCACGGGCAGCGCCGGGTAGACCTTCATCGCGAAGCGGTCGGCGAGGTCCAGGATCTCGGTCAGGCTGTCCTGCGCGGCCCCCTCGACGAGGATCAGGTGGTAGCCGCGCCCCTTGGTGCTGAAGTCGCACGTCGGGTCGTCGGAGCCGTCGTCGGGGGCGATGACGCGGTAGTACACGTCCTTGCCGATCGTGATCGTGTGCTCCATCTGCGGGCAGCGGAACAGCCCGGGGCCGAACGCCTCGTCGGTCCGGTAGACGTAGGTCCAGGTGATGCGGTTGCCGGGGTTGGCGGCCTTGAGCGCGGACTCGGCGGCCTGCACGCACGTCATGCCGTTCTCCACGCAGGGCGCGTAGCGCGGGTCGGGCGCGGAACCGGCGGCGTCCAGCACGCGGCCGTCCTGGTCCACGGCGCGCGGCTGAAGCCCGAAGCCCAGACGCACGACGGTGTCGCCGCCGACGCGGTGGATGGCCTGGAGCTGGCTGCGCCAGGTGCAGTGGTCGGAGGTGGGGACCAGCCAGTAACCGGTGACGGCGTACGGGGTCGGGGTCGTGGTGTCGAACGTGCCGCAGGGGTCACTGAACACGCTGGTCGACGGGGTCGGGCTCGTCGCCTCGGGCGTGCCGGGCGTCGTCGCGGCGGTCCGTGAACCGGTTCGCGGGCCGTCCAGGTCGGAGTCGGGGAGGACGAGGACCAGTGCCGCGACGACCGTCAGCAGAACCGCTCCCAGGAGCATGAGGAGGCCGCGCACCTTCAGGACATTACCGTTTCTTTAATGTGGCCCTGATAAAAGATCGTCACCGTGACGGGGTCACGCCTGCCCAGGATTCGAGCTGGTTGACGAACCTGCGGGCCGAGTTCGGCCAGTGGTGGTTGGCGCGGGCGGCGGCGTACCCGCGGGCGCCCGCGGCCCGGCGCGCGGCCGGGTCGTTGCGCAGGTGCAGCACCGCCCGTACGACCGCCTGCGGGTCGCGCCAGGGCACGACCACCCCGCTCTGGTAACGCTCCACCAGCTCGACGGCCCGCGGGGACGGCGTGGTGATCACGGGGATGCCGTGCGCCATGTACTCGACGATCTTCGTCGGCATGGAGTGGCGGTAGTTGGGCTCGTCGTGCAGCAGGGAAAGACCGGCCAGCGCGCCGTCGAGCCGCTTCAGCGCCTCGTCGTTGGGCATGAAGTCACGCCACTCCAGCACGCCCTCGGCCACGGCCTGGTTCAGGATCGGCCGGCTCTGCGGGTCGGCGTACCCGATGAGCTCGACGGCGACGCGGTGCTCCTGGAGCATCCGCCCCACCTCGACCGCCTCGCGGACGCCCCGCGCCTCCGACAGCCAGCCGAGATAGACGACGCGGTCGTCCGACGGCTCGCTGACGTGGTCGGGCACCCACGTCTCGTTCGGCACCACCAGGTGGGCCTGGCGGAAGCGCCCCGCGTAGGCGGTCTCGGCCAGCAGCAGGTGCAGATGACGCTCGGCGGTCCCCTCCAGCAGCCGGGCGAGGAAGCGCACCGGGGGGCGCAGGAACGACGGCAGCCACGGCTTCAGCGACAACGTGGCGGGGGTGTCCTCGTGGACGTCCCACACCACCGGCGGGCGGCGGCGCACGCCCGCGACCGCCAGCATCAGCTCGGGGTCGTGGATGAGCACCAGGTCCACCTGCCGGCGCAGGCTCTTGAACAGCTTGCGCGCGGCCCGCACGGCCGTCAGCCGCTTGCGCTCGGCCGCCCGCGGCAGATCAACCCCCGTCACCCACGACCGCGGCATGACGCCGCGCGCCGTGTAGGGGGCCGCGTACGTGACTTCATGACCGGCGTCCACGAGCGCCCGGATCTGCCTATGCAGAATGCGGGCGTCCTCCGGATGGTGGACCACCGTCATGACAAGCACGTGCACGCGTCGACCCTCCGCTCGTCAGAGCCGCTCGACGCGATCGCCCTCGGAGAGGACGCCCCGGGTGTCGAGAAGTAGCAGCGCTCGTTTCTCCACCATTTCCAGGTCGAACGCGGAGTGCTGCTGCAGGAGCACGGTCACGTCCGCGCTCGCCACCGCCTCCGCCAGATCGTCCACGCGCGGCACCTCGGTACCGTCGACCGTCCACCGCTTCACGTGGGGGTCGGCGAAGACCAGCTCGGCGCCGAGCTCGCGGAACACCCGGGCGATGGGGACGGCCGGGGTCTCGCGCTCGTCGGCGATGTCCGGCTTGTACGTCACGCCCAGCAGCAGGACCGTGGAGCCGTTCACCGCCTTCCTGGCACGATTCAGCAGGCGCGTGACACGGGCCACGACGTACTGCGGCATGCGCTCGTTGATCTCCTGCGCCAGCTCGACGAACCGGAACGGGTAGCCCAGCTTGCGCACGGCGTGCGAGAGGTAGGACGGGTCGACCGGGATGCAGTGCCCGCCGACGCCCGGTCCCGGCAGGAACTTCTGGAAGCCGAACGGCTTGGTGGCCGCCGCCTCGATGGACTCCCAGAGGTTCACGCCCAGCTCGTCGCAGAAGATCGCCATCTCGTTGACGAGGGCGATGTTGACGTGCCGGTAGGTGTTCTCCAGCAGCTTGGCCATCTCGGCCTCGCGGGTGCCGCTCACCGTCACGACCTGCTCGATGAACCGCGCGTAGAACGCGGAGGCGCGATCGCGGCACTCGGGGGTGTACCCGCCGACGACCTTCGGCGTGTTGCGCAGGCCGTACTTGGCGTTGCCCGGGTCGATGCGCTCCGGCGAGAAGGCGAGGTGGAAGTCCACCCCGGCGGTCAGCCCGGAGGCGTCCTCCAGGATGGGACGGACGACCTCGTCGGTGGTGCCGGGGTAGGTGGTCGACTCCAGCACGACCAGCGTGCCCCGCTGGAGGTAACGGCCCACGGACTCGACAGCGCCGCGCACGGCCGACAGGTCCGGCCGGTGGTCCTCGTCCAGGGGGGTCGGGACGCAGATCACGATGGTGTCGCTGGCCGCGAGCACCGCCTGGTCCAGCGTGGCCGTGAAGCCGGCCGCCAGCATGGAGTCCAGGTCGTGGTCGCTCAGGTCATCGATGTAGGAGTGACCGGCGGTCAGGGCGTCGACCTTGCGCTGGTCGACGTCCAGGCCGACGACGCGCAGGCCGGCTGCCGAGGCCTCCTTGGCCAACGGCATCCCGACGTATCCCAGGCCGATGACCGCGAGATCGTATCCGCTCACGACGCACCCTGAGGAAGTCCGAAACAACGCTGCATGGTGGCAAAGGCTATCTCAACTCTGCGCAGATCACGTCTAATGCCATTGAACGCGTAAGGAAGCACTGCTATCCGGGTCTTCATGGTGAGAAGGTCACCGGGCCAGCGACGCGTAAAGGCCTCGGTACATCTCCGCGACCCGGCCCCACGTCCGCTTGGCGGCGACCTCCGCGCGGCCCGCCTCGCCCATCTCGGCGCGGCGCGCGGGGTCGTCCCGCAGCCCGGCCAGGGCCTTGGCGAGCTGGGACGGATCGCCGGGCGCGACCAGCATGCCCGCGCCGTCCGACCCGACCAGCTCCGAGAGCGCCGGCAGGTCGCTGAGCACGACCGGCTTGCCGAGGGCCATGGCCTCCACCGGCTTCAGCGGGGTCACCAGCCGCGTCACGCGCAGGTCGTCGCGGGGGCAGACGAAGATGTCGATGGCCGCCTGCGCCTGGAGCGCCTCCTCCGGGCCGACCCGGCCGGGCAGGATCGCCAGGTCGCCGAGGCCGAGCTTCTCGACCTGCGCGAGCAGCGCGGGCCGCTCGGCGCCGTCGCCGACGATGAGCACGCGCACCGGGGTGCCGGCCTCGCGCAGCAGCGCGGCGGCCGACAGGAGCGTCGCGAAGCCCTCGTATCCGACGATGCTGGACACCGATCCGGCGACGACCTCGCCCGGCTTGATGCCGTACGCGGCGCGGAACGCCTCGCCGTCGTAGTCGGCGGTGAGAAGCGTGTCGTCCACGGCGTTCGGGGCCAGGAAGATCCGCTCCCGGGGGACGCCGCGCTCGACGATCTCGGCCGCCATCGTCTCGGCGAGCGTCACCACCGCGTCGGCCGAGCGCATGAGGTGCGCCTCGCGGTCGCGCTGGAGCAGGTGGCGCTCGCTGCCGATCCTCGCCGCGTCGCGCGAGGCCCAGGTCTCCTCCAGGAACCCGCGCACCTCGTACACGAACGGCGTGCCGGTGCGCTCGCGCGCGGCCAGCGCCACCGAGCCGTTGCGGTGGTCGGTCGCGGCGTGCAGCACCTGCGGGCGCAGCGTCCTGACCAGTTCGGTCACCTCGCCGGCGCCGCGGATCATGCGGCCGCGGCTCTCGAACGGCACCTCGCCGCTCGGCAGCAGCCGGTGGTAGGGGACGCCGTCGATCTCCTCGTACGGCTCGGCGTCGGCGTGGCCCTGGAGCATGGGCCAGCCCCAGCTCGTCACGACGTGCGGGTCGAGCCCGGCGGCGCGCTGCGCGGTGACGATGCGGTGGGTGCGGACGGTGTATCCGGCCTGGGTGTAGGGCAGCGCGTTGGTGACGCAGTGCAGCACCCGGCCCTCGACGCGCTCGCCGACGATCACCTTGGACTTCGGCGGGATCGGGTTGGGGCCGATCGCGCCCTTCTCGCCCTCGTAGTAGGCGATCCTGCGGCGGATGAACGGCCAGCGGGCGTGCGGTCCAAGGACCTCGATCGCCTTGGTCATCCGCCCGCGCTCGAACTCGACCTTGGCCGCCTCCAGCGGACCGTCCGCCATGCGGCGGGCGATCTTGCGGGCCGTGACCTTGACGACGCGCGCCACCGGCCAGGCGACCCGCCCGACGGCGGGACGAAGGCGGGGCGGCATCGCGTCCGCCGCGGCCTGCGCCACACGCATAGGGTCGGATTTGACCCTGGTGACGAGAACGCGGGAGACGATCACCGGATGCTGGACGAAGCCCTTGAGGAACCCGCTCAGACCGGCACGAGCCGACTTCGGGGACACCTTCTCAGGCCGGCTGGCCTCGGAAACCACGCCGTGACCGTACCATAGGCAACGCTTAGCCCACCTGAGGCTTAGTTGACCGGTATCCGGCTGAAAGGCGAGGTCAATGAGGGAAAATCCCCTCGTTCTGCATGTGCTGGGCGCTCGTCCCAACTTCGTGAAAGCGGCCCCCGTCGTGCGCGGCCTCGCCGACCTCGGCATCCGGCAGGCGATCGTCCACACCGGGCAGCACTACGACGCCCTGATGTCGGACGTCTTCTTCGCCGACCTCGGGCTGCCCGAGCCGATCGCCAACCTCGCCGTCGGCTCCGGGAGCCACGCGCGCCAGACGGCGTCCCTGCTCACCGGCCTGGAGGAGGTCGTCGAGCGGCACGTGCCCGACCTGGTCGTGGTGTACGGCGACGTGAACTCCACGCTGGCGGCGATCCTGGTGTGCGCGAAGCTGCACGTCCCGACGGCGCACGTCGAGGCGGGCCTGCGGTCCTTCGACCGCGAGATGCCGGAGGAGGTCAACCGGGTCGTAACCGACGCGCTCGCCGACATCCTGCTGGTGACCAGCCCGGACGGGCTGTCCCACCTGGCGAACGAGGGCGTGCCCGCGAGCAAGGTGCACCTCGTCGGAAACCCGATGATCGACAGCCTGTTCTCGGCGCTGCCCAAGCTCGACCCCGAGCCGGTGAAGGCGCGGCTCGGCCTGCCCGAGCGCTACGCGGTCGCCACGCTGCACCGCCCGGCCAACGTCGACGACCCCGAGTCGGCGCGCGAGCTGGTCGAGGCCGTGCTCGCGGTCGGCGAGCAGGTGCCGATCGTCGTGCCGCTGCATCCGCGCGGGCGCACGCGCCTGGCCGAGGCGGGCCTGGTGACCGGCGACAACCTCTCGATCATCGACCCGCTCGGCTATGTCGACTTCCTGTCGCTCGTGCGCGGCGCGGCGCTCGTCGTGACCGACTCCGGCGGCGTGCAGGAGGAGACGACCATGCTGGGCGTCCCGTGCCTGACCGTCCGGGCGAACACCGAGCGGCCGATCACGATCACGCACGGCACCAACCGCCTGGTCACCCCGGCCACGCTGCCCGCCGAGGCGTCCAAGGCGCTGGCCGACGGCGCGGCCACCCCGAGCGGGGAGCTGCCGCCGCTGTGGGACGGGGCCGCGGGGCCGCGGATCGCGCGGGTCATCGAGGCGTGGCTGCGCGGCGACAACCTCGCGCCCGCGTCCCAGGGCGTTCCGCCTGCCACGTCCTGATCTGCGGCGTTCTGCCGGAGTCAACCATTTTCATGCGGCGGACGTCGTACGATCGGACATTCCCGGGCGACTCGTCCACGGTGGCGCCGGCCCGGGGTGCTCGCGGAGTTCGGATATAGGGGGCAAGTCCAGCCATGGCCGAGAGTGACCAGGTAAACCCGGACGAGCCGCGTTTCCAGCGTCTCGGGGCGGCGAACTGGCTCCCCGAGGAGCGCAAGGTCGTCGAACGGTACGAGGAGCGCATCCGCGACCTGGAGCGCAGGCTCGCCACGGCCGAGGCGCGCGCCGAGTACGCCCAGTGGCAGCTCTCGGCCACCAAGGCGCAGCGCCCGTACCGGGTGAGCACCGCCCTCGCCGGCGCCAAGCGCCCGTCCAGGCTCGTGCGCCTGCCGAGCGACCTGTCCAAGGCCCTGAAGCCCAAGAAGGCCCCCAAACCGCCCGCGACGGTCACCGCGAGCAGCGCCGTCATCGACGCCGCGCTCGCGCACGCCCCCGAGGTGAAGATCCCGAACCTCGCCTGGCCCGACGGCCCGATCAGCCGTCCGGACCTGAAGGTCGCCGTCATCCTGGACGACTTCTCCCGGATGGCGTTCAAGTACGAATGGGACCAGATCGAGTTCGGCCTCAAGGACTGGCCCGAGATCTTCGCCGAGAAGCGGCCGGACATCCTGTTCTGCGAGTCCGCCTGGCACGGCAACCAGGGGCGCTGGCGCTACCAGATGACCGGGACGAACGCGCCCAAGCAGGAGCTGCGCGACCTGGTGGACTGGTGCCGTGAGCAGGGCATCCCCACGGTCTTCTGGAACAAGGAGGACCCGCCGAACTTCGACTTCTTCATCGACACGGCGAAGCTGTTCGACCTCGTGTACACGTGCGACGGCGACATGCTGTCGAAGTATCGCGAAATATTGGGACATGACCGGGTGGACGTGCTGCAGTTCGCCGCCCAGCCGCGCGTGCACAACCCCGTCCAGACCAAGCAGGGCCGCCCGTACGACGTCGTGTTCGCGGGCATGTACTTCCGCGACAAGCACCCCGAGCGGCGCGAGCAGATGGAGACCGTCATCGCGCCGACGCGCGAGCTCGGCCTGCACATCTTCGCCCGCAACGACGAGGCCGGGGACAAGTACGCCTGGCCCGCCGAGTACCGCCCGCACATCGTCGGCGAGCTGCCGTACGAGCAGATGCTGGCCGCGTACAAGATGTACAAGGTCTTCCTGAACGTCAACTCGGTGATCGACTCGCCCACCATGTGCGCGCGGCGGGTCTTCGAGCTGTCCGCCTGCTCCACCAGCGTGCTGTCCGGCTGGTCGCGCGCCATCGAGGAGACCTTCGGCACGCTGATCCCGATCGCGCACACCCAGGAGGAGGCCTACAACCAGGCCCTCTACCTGATCAACAGCCCGGAGCTGCGCGCCCGGCAGGCTCACCTCGCCATGCGCGAGGTCTTCGACAAGCACCTCTTCAGCCACCGCGTCGACCAGATCCTCGCCGCGCTCGGCCGTCCCGTGCCCGTACGGACCAAGAGCGTCTCGGTCGTGCTGCCCACCAACCGCGCGGGCCAGATCGAGCACGCCATCGCCCAGGTCGCCCGGCAGCACCACCGGGACCTGGAGCTGATCCTCGTCCTGCACGGCCTCGACATCGACCCCGCCGTCGTCCGCGACAAGGCGCTGGCCGCCGGGGTGCCCGCCGTCAAGGTGCTCACCGCCGCCCCCGCGCTCACCCTCGGCGAGGTGCTCAACGTCGGCGTCGCCCAGGCCGAGGGCGACTACGTCGCCAAGATGGACGACGACAACCTGTACGGCCCGCACTACCTGTCGGACCTGCTGCGGGCCTTCGACTACGCCGACGCCGAGATGGTCGGCAAGGGCGCCCATTACACCTACTTCCCCGCGACCAACACGACCGTGATGCGCCTGCCCGGCCTGGAGCACCGCTACGCCCATCTGGTGCAGGGGGCCACGATCCTTGCCACGGCCGAACTGATGCGGACGTACGCCTTCGAGGCGGTCAACGCGGGCGAGGACACGCGGCTCGTCCGCCGCCTCAAGGAGGACGGCGTCCGCATCTACTCGGCCGACCGCTTCAACTTCGTCTACATGCGCGGCGCCGACGCCTCCGCCCACACGTGGAAGGCGCAGGACTACAAACTCACCAGAAACGCCCAGTTCTGCTTCGTCGGCCACCCCGACGCGCATGTGATGATCTGACCGATCCCGTTCCCGATCACGGCCGTCCCGCTCGCGCGAGGCGGCCGCTCAGGCGTGCCCGAAAGTTTTCCGCCGGGCGAATTGTTAAGAAAGTTAACTGGCAAGTGGCTTCGCCAGATCTTGACGATTGTCAGGGGATCCGGTTGATTTGCCTCAGTCCTGCGACTGATGCCTCGATGAGAGGCATGGGGGGTCGTGACCGGGATCAGTCCTGTCTCAACAAGCGCGGAATCACGGAACCGCGCCAAGGAGTGATCAAGTGTCGAGACTGCGCTTCATGGCGACCCTCGTCGCGCTGGCGGTGGCGGGGGCACTGGCGGTAATCCTGCCGATGTCGCCGGCGTCCGCGGCGGCGTGCGCCACCCCCTGGTCGTCCTCCCAGGTCTACACCGGCGGGATGACCGCGTCCTACAACAGCCACAACTGGCAGGCCAAGTGGTGGACGCAGAACGAGACGCCCGGCAACGCCGACGTCTGGGCCGACCAGGGCACCTGCACGGGAGGCGGCGGCAATCCCCCGCCCGGCGGGTCGTGCAACTACCCGAACTGGGTGGCGGGCCGCAACTACGTCACCGGCGACATCGTGAAGTACACCAACGGGCTGTACTACCAGGCCACCCATGACAACCCGGGCTACGACCCGACGATCAGCACGTGGTACTGGTCGCCGTACACCTGCACCGGCGGCCCGACGCCGACCCCGCCCCCCGGCTCCGGCGGCTTCGTGGTCAGCGAGGCGCAGTTCAACCAGATGTTCCCGAGCCGGAACCCGTTCTACACCTACAACGGCCTCGTCACGGCGCTCGGCGCCTATCCGGCGTTCGCCAAGACCGGCAGCGACACGGTCCGCAAGCAGGAGGCGGCGGCGTTCCTGGCCAACGTCAACCACGAGACCGGCGGGCTGGTCTACATCGTCGAGCAGAACACGGCGAACTACCCGCACTACTGCGACGCGAGCCAGCCCTACGGCTGCCCCGCCGGTCAGGCCGCGTACTACGGCCGCGGCCCGATCCAGCTGAGCTGGAACTTCAACTACAAGGCCGCGGGCGACGCGCTCGGCATCGACCTGCTGCGCAACCCCTACCTGGTGCAGAACGACGCCTCCATCGCCTGGAAGACCGGCATCTGGTACTGGATGACGCAGAACGGCCCCGGCACGATGACCCCGCACAACGCGATGGTCAACGGCGCCGGCTTCGGCGAGACGATCCGTAGCATCAACGGCTCGCTGGAGTGCAACGGCAGGAACCCCGCCCAGGTCCAGAGCCGGGTCAACGCCTACACGAGGTTCACCCAGATCCTCGGCGTGGCCCCCGGCAACAACCTGAGCTGCTGATCTCGGACGCTCCATGACAGGAAGGGTGCGGCCCAGCGGCCGCACCCTTCCTTGTGTTCCCCGCACGCGCCCGCTCCTTGCCCGCCCCGCCGCCCCCTGCCGTCCGCTCCCCAGCCCTCACAGATAGTGATACTCAGGACAGATGGGAATGTACTGGGCGTAGTGACGGTTCGAGGTATCCGGAGGGACCTCAGGAACGTGAGGACGAGCCCACCCCGATGTCGGCGCCGAACGGTGAGGAGCACTTTTCCACGTGACGACAACGACGACATCCCAGGGCGTCGGGCTCAGGTCCGAGCGCGGTCCGGTCCTCGCGGCCATCATGCTGTGCACGGCGCTCGTCGCGCTCGACAGCACGATCATCGCCACCGCCGTCCCTTCCGTGGTCAGCGACCTCGGCGGGTTCTCCCAGTTCCCCTGGCTGTTCTCGATCTATCTGCTCACGCAGGCCGTCACGGTGCCGCTGTACGGCAAGCTCGCCGACATCTTCGGGCGCAAGCCCGTCATGTTCTTCGGCATCGCCGCGTTCCTCCTCGGATCCGTGCTGTGCGGGTTCGCGTGGAGCATGCCGGCGCTCATCGTGTTCCGCGCGTTGCAGGGCATCGGCGCCGGGGCCGTCCAGCCGATGAGCATCACCATGGTCGGCGACCTGTACTCGGTCGAGGAACGCGCCCGCGTCCAGGGGTACGTGGCCAGCGTCTGGGGCGTCTCCGCGGTGATCGGCCCGACCCTCGGCGGGGTCTTCTCCGAGTACGTGAACTGGCGCTGGATCTTCTTCATCAACCTGCCGCTCGGCGCCATCGCCGTCTGGGCGCTGGCCACCCGCTTCAAGGAGCGCGTCGAGCGCAGCACCCACCGCATCGACTACCTCGGCGCCACCCTTCTCACCGCCGGATCCTCCCTGCTGATCCTCGGCCTGCTCGAAGGCGGCGTCGCCTGGGCCTGGGCCTCGGTTCCCAGCCTGCTCATCTTCGCGGCCGGTGCCGTCCTCATCGTCGCGTTCCTGCTGGTGGAACGCAGGGCGGCCGAGCCGATCCTGCCGCTGTGGGTGTTCCGCCGCCGCGTCCTCATCGGCGGCAACATGGTGGGTCTGACCATCGGCGCGCTCATGATCGGCCTAACCTCGTACGTGCCGACGTTCGCCCAGGGCGTCCTCGGCACCGGCGCGCTGCTCGCGGGCTTCGCGGTGGCCGCGCTCACCGTCGGCTGGCCCCTCGCCGCCACCTTCTCCGGACGCCTGTACATGCGCATCGGCTTCCGCGACACGGCCCTCATCGGCGGCGGACTCGCCCTGGCGGGCGCGGTGATGTGCGCGTTCCTCGGCGCCCACGCGCCGCTGTGGCAGGTCGCCGCGGCGTGTTTCGTCGTCGGCGCCGGCCTCGGGCTCATGTCCAGCCCGTCGATCGTCGCCGTCCAGTCGGTCGTCGGCTGGGAACGGCGCGGCGTCGTCACCGCGACCAACATGTTCTGCCGGTCCATCGGCAGCGCGGTCGGCGCGGCCGTCCTCGGAGCGATCTCCAACTCCACCCTGGACGGCCGGCTCGCCCACCCGCCGGCCGCCCTCGCGGGCCAGATGCCGAGGAGCCTGGACGCGACCGCGCTCGTCCTCGGCAGCCAGGGCTCGGGCGCCCAGTCGGCCGCGGCGACCTACATCCGCCAGGCCCTGTACGACGCCTCCCACCACGTCTTCCTCGCCGTCACCGTGGTCGCCGTCCTCGGCCTCGGCGCCCTCCTCCTCATGCCCCGCCACACCGAACAACTCACGTTCGACCGACGAGGCACAGCTTCTACTGAGAGCAACTGAGAAGTGGCAGAGCTGGATCGGATGGCCGCAAATCAGCAGTTCAGAGGCTTGGACGGTCTACTGAGAACCGTTGTGGGAAGGTCAGCCATCCATTAGGCTCAGCGCGTGGACCAAGAAGAGGCGAACGCCGCGCTGACGGCATTGGGCAAGGGCACCACGGCCGACTCGCTGGAGACGGAGACGCTTGATTTCAAACTCGTCGCCGACTCGCTCAAGGCCACCTTCAACCTGCTCGCCGATGCCCTGGTCTGCTTCGTCAACGCACGCGGAGGCACCATTGTGCTGGGCGTCGACGACAAAGCCTCTGAGCGCGCGAACGCACTCAGAGGAGTGCCTGCCGCCTATACCGTCGACCTCATCCGCAAAGCGATCTTCGACCGGACAAGGCCGCCCCTCACCGCCTTCGTCAACGAGAAATTCATCGACGGGGTCCGCCTGATCCTGATAACCGTGCCGCAAGGAGTCATGCCACACAGCACCGCCGCCGGGCTTGCCACACGTCGTCTCGGAAAGGAATGCCTGCCCTTTCCGCCTGACCAGCAACGCGAGGTGATGATCGCACGTGGCCAGGTCGACTGGTCGGCAGACGCCTCTAGCATCGACATCAACCGCCTCAGCACACTGGAATTCGTCAGATTGCGGCGGATCCTGGCGGCGAGCGGCCGAGACCATCTGGCAGATCTAGAAGATCATGCCCTTCTTCAGGCGTTGCGTCTCATCACACCCAACGGCAGCATCACAAACGCGGGCGTCCTGCTGCTCGCAGACGAGCCGCTCATAAATCAAGTGGTCCCCGGCTACGGCTACTCCTATCAGTTTCGTCCCAGTGCGGGCAGCGAAGCCACCGGGAGGCTGCGGGGGAGCCAGCCCATGATAAAGGCGATTCAAATCCTCACGGATGCGATAGAGACACGTCGCGAGGTGCACCCGCTCAACGTCGCCGGCGGTGTGCAACTCCAACTGACGGACTACCCTGGCGAGGCGGTCCGGGAGCTGATCATCAATGCCTTCATCCATCGGTCCTATGAGACCGGTGGAACAGTCGATATCGAACACTCCCCGGAGCATCTCATCATCACGAGCCCCGGCGGCCTGGTCTCCGGTGTCACTCCATCGAATATTCTCACGTATCCCTCGACACCTCGGAACCGCCTTCTCACCGAAACGGTATCCATACTGCAACTTGCCGAGAGAACAGGCCAAGGAGTGGACAGGGCCTACCGGGAAATGCTGCGCATCGGTAAGGAACCCCCGCTTTTCGAGGATCACGCGACCTTGGTCCGGGCCACTCTGGCAGGGGGGATCGGAAACAGCGCGTTCGTGCGTTTCATCAGCGATCTACCGATCCGAGCCGGACGTGATCTAAATGTGTTGCTTGCGTTGTCTTACCTTCGGCACAACTCCAATCTCGATGCACCAAAACTTTCGTCCGCCATTCAGCGCACCCCGGCTGAGGCGCAGGAGGTTCTGGCCACCATGGCGGATGAATACGATCTTCTGGAAATGACACGCCGTACGGCGTCGAAGCCATTTCCGACGTACCGCCTGCGTTCCGATGTTCTCGCCGCGATGTCCCGTTCGATCACCTATCGAAGACACAATCCGCGAGAGACGGACCAGAAAGTAATCGATCACGTGCGCGAATACGGGTTCGTCACCAATCAGACGATTCGACGTCTCTTCGACCTGCACGTTTACGCGGCCAGGGATCTGCTAAATGCACTGAGGGATCGGGAGGTCCTTGAAAAGATCGGAGACAGGCGCGGCGGCGCCGGAATACGCTATGGCCCAGGAAAGAAGTTCCCCAAGGGCAGATCATAGACTGCGAACGGCGCCCCACTGGTCGGCCAGTCGCCTCATTGACGCAGGGCGTCAGCGAGCATAAGCGCCTTTGGTAATTTCTGTCCTCAGGTCCCCTGGCCCGCGCCTCGGCTCCTGGTGGCCGGCCGCAGCGTCATCCACGACCCCGGAAAGCCTTCGAGCGCGCACCCTTGTGCCCAACATCCAGGCCGAACTGTAACCGCACGCCCACCCACTCGATAGCGGGCCAACTCGCCCCCGAGGTCAACGCCCAAGTGCCGCGCTTCATCGACTCCGTCGTCGGCTCCACCCAGAGCCCGGCCTGAGGCGAGAAGCGGCCGTCCTCCGAGTCACTCCCCCTTCGGACGACCCGCTTCCCGCCCATGCTCGATCTTCGGGCTTCGCCGCCGGCCGTGGAGCCGTCAGTCGTCCCAGCCCCGGGGCGGGCCGAGGGCGCCTCGTCGCTGTCGACCAGGGTGCACTGCGCCACCGGACCGCTGGAGATGTTGGCCCAGATACCCGCGGTCCGCTCGTCGTCGGAGACGTTGAGCTCCAGGACGGCGGTTTGTCCCGGCTTGACCGCCGCCGGGTCAATGCGGAACACGTCCGGATAGTCGGTCTCCGGCGGCCACACGACCAGTGGCTTCCCGTCGGCAGGACCCAAGGACTGTCCGCGGACGCGCCGGCGTTCCGGAGAACGGCGCCGGGTTCGCCCCTAGCCGACACCACGCGTCACGGATGCATGAGACCAGCAGACATGAGCGTCGATACCGGTATTAGGCGGGTTTCTGTCCTTAGGTCTTCGTATACGGCATGATCTCGGGCATGACCATGCCGCCCGCCGTCGAGGCCGACGGGATGTGCCCGTCCTGCTCCGCGCCTCTTTCGACGGACCCACGCTTCGTGACCTGGTGTCCCTCGTGCTCGTGGAACCTCGACCCCTCGGCGAGATCGGGGACCGTGACGAATACGGCTCCGCGAGGCCGGGCGGAACGGCGGCGCGAGGCCCGGCGGCGGGCCGACGGCGCGACCGTCGAGCGGGTCTTCCGGGACCTGGCGAACCCGTCACGTCCCCCCGCCGCACGCGACGGGGCGCGGTTCGCGGCCATGGCCGTCGCAGGGTCCGTGCACCTGGTCACCGCCGCGTTCACCGTCGGATCCATCGGGCTGCTGACCACCGGAAACCTGCTGATGGTGCCGGTCGCCGCGATCGGTCTCGGCATCGCCTTCGTCACCCGTCCCCGCCTGGGCCGCCTCGATCCGGACGGCTCACCCCTGTCCCGCTCCGAGGCGCCGCACCTGTACGCCCTCGCCGACCGGATCGCCGCCGAACTCGGCGCGCCTCCCGCCGAGCTGATCGAGGTGACGCCGGGTTTCGGCACGAGCTACACCAGGGTGGGACTGCGGCGGCACGGCGTCCTCACCATCGGCCTCGCCCTGTGGGAGGTGCTCACCCCCGAGGAGCGCGTCGCCTCGCTCGCTCACGAGCTCGGTCACGCCGTCAACGGCGACCCGCGTCGCAATCTGTGGTTCCACTCGGCCGTCGAGGCCCTGACGCACTGGCACAGGGCCAGCGCTCCCGGGCCCGTCGAGGAGTCCGGGGCGGGCCTGGTCTTCATGGTCATGGACTGGGTGGCCAAGCTGGTGATGCGAGGCGTTCACCACCTCACCGGGCTGTTGTTGCGCCTGATGCTGCGCCTCACGCTGGCCCCCGGCCACCGCGCCGAGTACCGCGCGGACGAGATGGCGGCCCGCGTGGCCTCGTCCACGGCGACCAGGTCCATGTTGCAGACGCTCGTCCTCGGCGACAGCGTGGAAACCGTCTTCCGCCGCCGCTCGGCCGTCCAGCAGGGACGACGCTCCACCCGCGCCACCTCCCGCGACGAGGCCGACGCGTCCCTGTGGCGGGAACTGCGCGAGTACGTGACGTCCATTCCCGAGGCCGAACGCCTACGCCGCCTCCGCCTGTCCGCCCGCCGCATGACCTCCACGGACAGAACCCATCCCCCCACACACCTGCGCCTCCAACTGGTCAGCGCACGGCCGCCCGCGGAGGCGGCCCTCACCCTCGGCGAGACGGAAGCCGCGGCCATCGAAAGGGAACTCGAGACGGCCCGCGTCCAGACGGCCCGCGCCGTGTTGATGTCCTGAGCCGTCAGCGGCAGGCGCTCACTTCGTCGTGCACCCGGTCCTGTTCAACCAGGTGGAGTAGGGAATGATCGTGAGATGCGATTGTTTCCGGCGATGCCGTTGGATGAGTGGCGGGACACCAAGGACACCTTGCACCGGTTCGCACAGGTCGTGGGGAAGATACGGCTGGCGGCGGGGGTGCGGCGCAACCACTGGTGGAACGCGCCGTTCCACGTCACCGGGCGTGGGCTGACGACGCGGCCGATGGGGCAGGCGGACGGCAACCCGATCTTCACCATCGACTTCGACTTCGTCGACCACCAGCTCGTGGTGAGCACCGTGGACGGCCGGAAGGTGTCGTTCCCGTTGTACGACCGGTCGGTGGCTTCCTTCTACAGCGAGGTCATGCGGGCGCTCGACGCGCTGGGAGTGCGCGTCACCATCGAGATCCCCCGGCCGTTCGACCTGGCGGACGCGGGGCGGCCGTTCGCCGAGGACGACGAGCACGCGTCGTACGACGCGGCCATGGTGACGCGTTACTGGCAGGTGCTCAGTCAGGTGAACCTGCTGCTGGAGGAGTTCGCCGCGAACTTCTCCGGGAAGATCAGCCCGGTCCACCACTTCTGGCACACCTTCGACATCGCCTGCACGCGGTTCTCCGGCCGGAGGATCGACCAGTCGCCGGAGGCCGATCCGGTGACCCGCGAGGCGTATTCGCGCGAGGTGATCAGCTCGGGGTTCTGGTTCGGCGACGACTCCTTCCCCGAGCCCGCCTTCTACTCCTACACGGCTCCGGAGCCGGCGGGGCTGGAGGAGGAGCCGCTGCGGCCGGAGCCGGCGATGTGGGTGCCGCAGCGTGGAAGCCACCTCGCGATCCTTCGCTACGACGACGCCCGCGCCGAGGCCGACCCGCGTGCCGCCGTGCTGGAGTTCTACGAGAGTTCCTACCAGGCCGGGGCCCGCCGGGCGCGCTGGGACGTCCCCGGGCTCGCCTGCCCCGGCGGCGTCACCGACCCCGTGCTGAGCACCTGAGGCTCCCCGGGGGCGCTCTCCCCGTGCGAGGGAGAGCGCCGGCCCGGTTCCGGGTCACTCGGTGCGGGCGACGCGGCCTTCCAGGTGGAGGAGTTTGATGACGTTGACGACGATGTGGGCGGCGGCCACCCCGTCGCGGTCGCAGCGGGGCTGGTCGAGGTCGACGATGAAACCGGTCGTCCCGATGCTGATGAGCGGGATGCGGGGGTTGAAGCGGTAGGCCAGCGGTGGTGAGGAGTCCTTGTCGAAGGTGAGGACGACGCGGTCGCCGTCGAAGACGAGGGTCACGTCGGCGCCCTCGCCGTCGGGCACCGCGAGCGCCCTGCCCTTGTAGACGGCGTGCCCGCCGTCGATCCACTCGCCGAGCCGCTGGCCGCAGCGGCCGGGGACGCCGGACACCGTGGCCGGGGCCGCAGGGGCCTGCGGGACGGCGGCCATGGCGGCGTGGCCCTGCGGGACGGCGGCCGTGGCGGCGTGGCTCTGCGGGACGGCGGCCGTCGCGGGGGGCGTCAGGGCGAGGGCGGCGAGGGCGGTCGTGGCCAGGACCGCCGTACGTGTGGACATCCGGGACATGAAGGTCCTTTCATTGCGGGATGCTGACCGCCCCTCTCGCCGCCCGGGTGGACCGGCCGCGAGAGAGGCGGCGGGACCAATCAAATCCAGTGACGTTCCGCAATCAACAGCTACACGCGGTTATGACTCCAGGTCGTTCTGACGCCGCTCGGAGCAGTCCTATGAAACTGCTCTTTGGCAGGTAAAGGACACCCCGATCGGGGTGCCGGACCGCTTCCTGCCAGCGGCGAGGCATTTTAGAAGAAGCCCACGCATCCCTGTGCGATCACGATGTGAGGACGGCGATGACCGAAAACAGAGCCGGTGGTCGCTGCAATTCGTTCACATCTGAAAGGGGTTGCGCATGGTCTCGTTCCACAAGAAGGTGGCCGGGCTGGCGGCTTCGGGCGTGCTCGCGGCCGGTCTCGTCGTCGCCGCCGCCTCGCCCGCCGCGGCCGGCACCGTGACCGCGTCGTACGTGTGCGGGACCTACGGGCCCCAGTACCCGGCCGCGTTCACCACGACGGTCACGGCCCCCGCCACGGCCCGGCGGGGGACCACGTTCACCGTCACCGTCGATTTCGACACCGACGTGATCACCTACGCCGACGAGCAGGCGGGGGTCAAGGTCGGCAACATGACCATCCTGCTCGGTGGCGCGGCGTCGGGCGGCGTCACCGCCACCGGCCTCACCAACCCCGCGACCCCGCCGGGCCAGACATGGAAGATGCGCGGCGGGACCGCACAAGTGACGGTCCCGAACGTGGGCGACGTGACGTTCACGCCGGACCGCTACCGCCAGCCTTACAACGCGTACAACTCGTTGCTCTGCGTGCCGCAGGCGCAGGTGGTCGCCGCGACGACGCACGTGGTTCCCTGACCGGCCTACGGAACCCGCGCGTGGGTGAGGAGCGAGAGACTGGACGGGCGCAGCGCGTCCGTCCGGTTCCAGAGGGCGGCGTCGATCGCTTCGCGCTCGTGGGCGTGCGCGAGCACCTCCAGGCCGTGCTCGCGCAGGATCGCCGACATGTCGCCGGGGCCGAGGAAGGTCAGCCACGGCTCGCCGCTCTCGGCCACGACCGGCAGGACCGCGTCGACGTACGCCTGGGCTTCCTCGTCCCGGAGGCCCTCGGGCAGCATGGAGTCGATCACGAGCTCGCTGCCGGACGCGAAACCGCCGACCATGGCGAGCGTCCGCCCGATGGTCTCGCGGGCGAGGTACATCGTGACGCCCAGCCAGCTCACCACGGCGGGCGCGGAGGGATCGAAACCCTCCTGGACGAGGCGGTCCGCCGGCGAATCGTTCTCGAAGTCGACCGCGACGAACGCGACCGTGCCGGGAACGCCGATGCCGGCCTTCGCGAGCGCGTCGCGCTTCCACTGCCCGGTCGCCGGGTGGTCGACCTCGAACACGCGGACGGGGCCGTCCTCCCCGGCGCGATAGGCGTAGGAGTCGAGGCCGGCGCCCAGGATGACGTACTGGCCGACCCCCCGGCGCACGGCCTCGGCCAGCCGGTCCTCGGTGTAACGGCTGCGGGTGGTGGCCGTGGCGCGGGCGGCCGCGAGGATCGGGTGGGCGCCGTGGACCTTGTGGTAGGCCGTCAGCTCTTCGGCGTGGTCTCCGAGCAGGGCGTACGCGGGCGTGTCGGCGAAGATCGTGGGCTGGTCGTCGACCATCAGATGCGCGGCTCGCGCGGCGGCGGCCGTCAGCGCGGTACGGCTGACCTCTCCATTGTTTCTCACGCTCGGAGAGACTAGTCGCTATTTTTCCCATCTTATCATGCAATTAAATCTTTTAGAGCGGTGAAGTAATCACAATCCCGCATCAATGGCAGGGTCCGGAATGGCCGCGCCACAGGCCGGCAATGTCGGCATATCGCTATTTCGCCGCGTTCCAGCGGCATTCCGCGACATTATGAGCCACCTATGTGCCGCTATATCACACCCCCATCGCGGCTCGTCCGCTCACGCCCCTCGACATCCGTCCCCCGTCCACGGGCGGCATGCGCCACGGACAGGGCCGCCCCACCCCTTGCCAGAGCGGCACCTGCGGCCGAGGCATCGGCACGGACGAGACCGACCGGCACACCGACGATCCGCAGGTCAGGGGCTCCCCGGCCGTCGACGGCCGTACGGCCCGCGCCTGCGGCCTGTCACCGACGATTCCAAGCACCTTGACAAATAAAATGTTCGGTGACACGGTTGAGCCACGTTCGAAACGACGGTGACCGAGGGCCCCCCTCCGAGCCGCGGACCTGAAACGAGGAACCTTCGATGAGCGTGAACACCGACGCCGGGGCCGGTCTGCGAGCCGGACGGCGCGAATGGACGGGCCTCGCGGTGCTGGCCCTGCCGACGCTGCTGCTGTCGCTCGACATGAGCGTCCTGTACCTGGCGCTGCCCCACCTCAGCGAGAGCCTCGGCGCCGACGCCACCCAGCAGCTGTGGATCCTGGACATCTACTCGTTCATGCTGGCGGGCTTCCTGGTCACCATGGGAACCCTCGGAGACCGCATCGGCCGCCGCAAGCTGCTGCTCACCGGCGCGGCCGCCTTCGGAGTGGCCTCGATAGTCGCCGCGTACTCCACCAGCCCGCAGATGCTGATCGCCGCGCGGGCGCTGCTGGGCGTCGCCGGGGCGACGCTGATGCCCTCGACCATGGCGTTGATCCGCAACATGTTCAAGGACCCCAAGCAGATGGGGAGCGCCATCGGCGTCTGGTTCGCCTGCTTCATGGGCGGCGCGACCCTCGGCCCGCTGGTCGGCGGGGTCCTCCTGGAGCACTTCTGGTGGGGTTCGGCCTTCCTGCTCGGCGTGCCGGTCATGGTGCTTCTGCTCGTCGTCGGCCCCCAGCTGCTGCCCGAGTACCGGGACGAGAACGCCGGCCGCATCGACCTCGCCAGCGTGGCCCTGTCCCTCGCCGCCATCCTGCCGACCATCTACGGCCTCAAGGAGTTGGCCCGCACCGGCGTCCACCCGATGCCCGTAGCCGCCGTGGTCGTGGGCGTCGCCTTCGGCGCGGTGTTCTTCCTCCGGCAGCGCCGGCTCACCGACCCGCTGCTCGACCTGCGCCTGTTCGCCAACCGCCACTTCAGCACCGCGACGGTCATCGGGCTGCTCGCCGGCATCGTCATGGCGGGCGTGACGCTGGTGTCCACCCTGTACCTCCAGACCGTCCAGGGCCTGTCGCCGATCAGCGCGGGGTCGTGGCTGTTGCCGCAGAACGTCGCGATGGTCGTCGGCGTCATGACCGCCCCGGCGCTGGCGCGGCGGTTCCACCCGGCCTACGTCGCCTCCGCCGGCCTCCTGATCGCCGGTGCCGGCCTGGTGCTGCACACGCAGGTCCCGGCCACGGGCGGGCTGCCCCTGCTGGTCGGCGGGCTGGTCCTCTCGTCCTTCGGCATCGCCTTCCCGATGTCGCTGACCATGAACATGATCATGGCCTCGGTCGCGCCGGAGAAGGCGGGCTCGGCGGCGTCCATCTCCGAGACCAGCGGCGAGTTCGGCGTGGCGGTGGGCGTGGCGGCCCTGGGCAGCCTGAGCGCCTTCGTCTACCGCTCGCACGTCACCGACGGCCTGCCGTCCGGGCTCCCCTCGGACGCGATCGGCACGGCCCGCGAGAGCATCACCGCCGCCGTGGCCACGGCCCACGACCTGGCCGGCGACCTCGGCGCCGGACTGCTCGACAGCGCACGCGCCGCCTTCACCGGCGGGCTGAACGCGGTCGCCGCCACCGGAGCCGTCATCTTCATCGCCCTGGCCGTGGTCTCCGCCCTGGTCCTGCGGGACAACGGCGCCCAGGCCCCGGCCCCGCGGACGGACGGCGAGCCCCCGCAGGCGGACGCCGGGGCGGCGGACGGGGGCCGGGCGGACGGCGGCGCGCTCCCGGGCGAGCGCACGGACGGCGAGCCCGTCCTGGTGGGCGCGCACGAGGCCCGCTGACCCAGCCTGGAACACAGAGCCGGGCGGCCGCCCATCGCGGCCGTCCGGCTCTACGCGTACGTGGTCTCCGGCGACGCGAGCCGAGCGCGTTGCGGGACGACGGTGTAGGCAGGGTCCTCGCTGGAGGCGACGCCCGCGGAGAAGACGCCGAGGCGGATGCAGGCCGAGGCCGCCATGAGGGCCGCCCCGGACGCGACGGCGGCGGCGCGACGGCGACCGCACAGGACCGCGCCCACGGCGCCCGCCACCGCGAGCGCCTCGCCCGTCCGCATGAGGACGCCCGCGCGGCCGTGCTCGTACGCGCCGGCGATCATGCCCATACGGCGGCGCATGAGCCACCCCGCGCCGAGTTCGAGGGCGGTGCCGAGGACGGCCGCGCGCCGGGCCGGGCCGTTCTCCGAGGGCGGGGCGGCGATCATGGCACTGCCCGCGGCCGTCGCGGTGGCGGAGCCGGCGAACAGGAACGGCATCTCGCGGTGCCCCTCGTGCCAGGCGGGCACGGCGGTGTCGCTGATCAACACCGCCGTGTACGTCGTGACCGCGGGCCCGAGGATGGCGGCGCCGTAGCAGGCCGCGCGCCCGGTGAAGGGGAAGCGGCCGGTGAGGTCGGTGAGCAGGCTGACACCGACGAGCGGCGCGTACGAGGCGAGCAGCCACGAGCCGACGCTCATTGGTGAGGTGGGCTTGAAGGTCCTCAGCATGTGGAGGAAACGCTCCGGACGCCCGAGGTCCTCCACGAGGGCGGCGAGGGACAGGCCGATGCCCACGAGCGCGGCCGCCTTCCCCGCGCGGGCGAGGCCGGGACGGCCGGTGAGCTGCCCTCCCGCGGCGAACACCGAGGAGGCGCCGGCGAGCCCGCCCAGGTACAGGTAGCCGCCGATGCTGGCCGCGCGCCATGTCGGCGGCTTCAGGATGCGCCGGTTGTAGTACGAGACGTACTCGTCCGCCAGGGCCGTCGCCTGGCCGTCGACACGGCTGCGCGTGGTCATTGCAACTCCCCGTCCGTCACTTGCGAACCCGTGCAGGTCTTGCGCCGCCGAACTCGAAGGACGCCGCGGCGAAGGCGGTGGCGATGGTGGCCGCGAGCGTCAGGGCCGCGAGCCCCGCGTGGCGCCACATCGCGGGCAGGTCGCGGGTGGTGACCTTCGGGGCGGGCGGCAGGCCGTACACCTCGGGCCGATCCAGCAGCAGGAAGAACGCGCCGTTGCCGCGCACCCCGTCCCCGGGGTCGTGGCCGTAGAGGCGGGCGTCGGTGACGCCGTCCTGGTGCAGGGCCTCGACGCGGGCGGCGGCGCGGTCGAGCAGGTCGTCCAGCTCGCCGTACTGGATGGACTGGGTCGGGCAGGCCTGCGCGCACGCCGGGGTCAGCCCGTCGCCGATGCGGTCGTAGCAGAGCGTGCACTTCCAGGCGAGCCCGTCGTCCTCGCGCTTGTCGATCACGCCGTACGGGCACGCGGACACGCAGTAGCCGCAACCGTTGCAAATGTCGGACTGCACGACGACGGTGCCGAACTCGGTGCGGAACAGCGAGCCGGTGGGGCACACGTCCAGGCAGGCGGCGTCGGTGCAGTGCTTGCAGACGTCGGAGGCCATGAGCCAGCGCAGGTCACCGCTGCCGTCGCCCGCCCCGGCGCGCATCGGCTTGCGCTGCTCGACGAAAGCGACGTGCCGCCACGTGGACGCCGAGAGCTGCTCGGTGTTGTCGAACGACAGTCCGGTGAAGGTGAACGGCGGATCGGCCGGAAGCTGGTTCCATTCCTTGCAGGCGACCTCGCACGCCTTGCAGCCGATGCAGATGGACGTGTCGGTGAAGAAGCCCATCCGCGGAGGATGCCGCTCGTATCCGGTCTCCTCCTGCACCTGGGGCAGCCTCGTGGTCATGTCAGACCTCCTGCCGCGTCGGCTCGTACATGCCCGCGCGCCGCCGGAACGTCTCGACGAGGCGGTTGAGGCCGGGCCCGCGCGGGCGGCGTCCCGGCTGGATGTCGGCGGTGCACGCCTTGGTCTCCTGGATGTCGGCGTTCGGGTCGAGCACGATGGACGTCAGCTCGTTCGCCGGGTCGCCGGTCGCGCAGCCGTTCGGGCCGTAGTGGTAGGGCAGCCCGATCTGGTGGACGACGCGGCCGTCGAGGCGCAGCGACGGCATCCGGTCGGTGATCAGCACCTTGGCCTCGATGGCGCCGCGCGCGCTGATGATCGTGGCCCAGTCGCCGTGCTCCAGCAGCCGCTCCTCGGCCAGCTCCGGGGAGACCTCGCAGAACATCTCCGGCTGGAGCTCCGACAGGTACGGCAGCCAGCGGCTCATGCCCCCGGCGGTGAAGTGCTCGGTGAGCCGGTAGGTCGTGACGACGTACGGGTAGACCTTGCTGGCGACCGGGTGGTAGCGGTTGCCCGGCCGGTCGTACAGCAGCCGCGCGGGGTTGCGCGGGTACGCCCGGTACAGCGGGTTCTCGCATGGTGTGTCCTGCGGCTCGTAGTGCACGGGCAGCGGACCGTCCATGAGCCCGGCGGGCGCGTAGAGCCAGCCCTTTCCATCGCCTTGCATGATGAACGCATCGATTCCGGACAACGCGTCGGGGCCCTGGGCGTCCGCGGGTGGGCGGTAGTCTGGCGGCCGGTCGTCGATGAAGTCGGGAATGTCGTGACCTGTCCACCGGCCGAGGTCCGCGTCCCACCAGACGTACGCCTTGCGGGCACTCCACGGGTTGCCGTCCGGGTCGGCCGACGCACGGTTGTACAGGGTGCGCCGGTTGAGCGGCCACGCCCAGCCCCACTCGTGCGACACCCAGCTCTGTTCGGTGTGCGGCTTGCGCCGGGCCGCCTGGTTCACCCCGTCCGCGAACACGCCGCAGTAGATCCAGCAGCCGCACGAGGTGGACCCGTCGCCGCGCAGTCGCATGTAGCTCGACAGCAACTCCCCGTCCGGGCCGTACCCGTTGACCTCGCGCAGGACGGCCTCGGCGCTCGGCTCGCGCAGCTCCCCCTCGACCGGGTAGTCCCAGGCCAGGTCCAGGATCGCGCGGTCGTACGGCTCGGCGGACCCGGCGAGGCGCTCCCGGACCATCCGGCCGAGGTGGTAGACGAACCACAGGTCGCTGCGGCAGTCGCCGCTCGGCTCCACGGCCGCGTGGTGCCACTGCAACAGGCGGTTGGTGTTGGTGAACGTCCCGTTCTTCTCGGTGTGCGAGGCGGCGGGGAAGAAGAAGACCTCGGTGCCGATCTCCTCGGTGCGCAGCTCGCCGGTCCGGATCTCCCGGCCGTCCTTCCACCACGTCGCCGACTCGATGAGCGCGAAGTCGCGGACGACGAGCCAGTCCAGGTTCGCCATGCCGAGCCGTTGCAGCCGGGCGTTGGCCGACCCGACGGCCGGGTTCTCGCCGAACAGGAAGAATCCCTTGCACACGCCGTCGAGCTGCGCGAACGTCGTGTCGTAGGTGCTGTGCGAGCCGGTCAGCCGGGGCAGGTGCCCGAAGCAGAAGTCGTTGTCGGCGGTCGCCGCGTCCCCGTAGTACGCCTTGAGCAGGCTGACGACGTAGTGCCGCGCGTCCGCCCAGAAGCCCTTCTGCGTGGTGATGACCTCGACGAAGTCGTCCAGGTTCTCGTCGGTGTGCGCGTACGGCATCGGGATGTAGCCCGGCAGCAGGTTGTACAGGGTCGGGATGTCGCTGGACCCTTGGATGCTGGCGTGCCCGCGCAGCGCCATGATGCCGCCGCCCGGCCGCCCGATGTTGCCGAGCAGCAGTTGCAGGATGCTCGCCGTGCGGATGTACTGCGTGCCCACGCTGTGCTGCGTCCACCCCACCGCGTACGCGAAGGCGCTGGTGCGGTCCGGCCCGGAGTTGGACGTCAGCGCGTCGCAGACCCGGGCGAACGTCTCGGGCGGGATGCCGCAGGTCCGCTCGACCACCTCCGGCGTGTAGCGGGAGAAGTGGCGCTTCAGGATCTGGTAGACGCAGCGCGGGTGGCTGAGCGTCTCGTCCCGCTCCGCGTACGGGGTGACGGGCGCGCCGCCGGAGCCGTGCGCCTCGCTGCGGCCCGGCTGGTGGTACTCGTCCAGCCGCAGCCGCCGGCCCGAAACCGTCTGGACGCGCGGCCCCTTGTACTGCCAGGTGCCGACGTCGTAGGTGCGCGTCTCGGGGTCCCAGCCGGAGAAGACGCCGTCCAGGTCCTCGCTGTCGGCGAACTCGTCGGAGACGACGCACGCGGCGTTGGTGTAGTTCAGGACGTACTCGCGGAAGTCCTTGCCCTCCGACAGCACGTGGTTGATGATCGCGCCGAGGAAGGCGATGTCCGTGCCCGCGCGGATCGGCACGAACAGGTCGGCCATGGCGCTGGTGCGGCTGAAGTGCGGGTCGACGTGGATGACGGTCGCGCCGCGCAGCTTCGCCTCCATCACCCACTGGAAGCCCACCGGGTGCGCCTCGGCGAAGTTGGAGCCCTCGATGATGATGCAGTCGGAGTGCTGCAGATCCTGCATGAACGTCGTCGAGCCGCCCCGGCCGAAGGACGTGCCGAGGCCGGTCACCGTCGAGCTGTGGCAGACCCGCGCCTGGTTCTCCACCTGGACGACGCCGAGCCCGGTCATCAGCTTCTTGATGAGGTAGTTCTCCTCGTTGTCCAGCGTCGCGCCGCCGAGGCTCGCGATGCCCATCGTGCGGGCCACGCGTTTGCCGTCGCAGTGCTCCTGCCAGGTCTCGCGGCGGGTCCGCACGACGCGGTCGGCGACCATCCGCATGGCCGTGTCCAGGTCGAGCTGCTCCCACTCGGTGCCGTACGGCCTGCGGTACAGGACGGAGCGCTCGCGTCCCGGGCCGGTCGTGAGCTGGAGCGACGCCGAGCCCTTGGGACACAGCCTGCCCCGGCTGATCGGCGAGTCCGGGTCGCCCTCGATCTGGACGACCTTCTCGCCGGACACGTACACGTTCTGGCCGCAGCCGACGGCGCAGTACGGGCAGATGGACTTCACCACGCGGTCGGCGGTGGCGACGCGGGAGCGCAGCTCGTCGGTCTTCTTCGACCGCACGGCGGCGCCCAGGCCGCAGCGGTCCGGACCGGTGAGCTGCCGCAGCACCGGCCATCTTCCCAAGAAGTCCTTCATCGCCATGCCGCCCCCACCCCGAGCGCTCGCCGTAACCGCCGGGGGGGCGCACTACTTCCTGCCCGTACCTCCCCCGCCGAGCACCACTCCAACCTCTGCCACGGACCATCGGGACACACGACGGGGAGCGGCCGGAGGGGAGGGTCTCAGAGGTCGTAGGGGCTGTGGCCTTCGGCGATGGCCGACAGCATCGTCGCGAGGTGGCGCTGGGTGGCGGCGTGCAGGCCGTGGCCGAAGCTCACCCGCGCGACCCCCAGCGCGGCCAGCTCGGCGAGTGACGGCGTACCCGGCCGGAAAAGGATGTTCACCGGCCCGCCGATCTCCGTCACCAGCACCCGGATCGTCTCGGGGTCGGAGGCGAGGATCGGGTAGACGCAGTCGGCCCCCGCCCGCAGGTAGGCGCGCCCTCGTTCCACGGCGTCGGCCAGCCGTTCGTCCGGTGTCCCCGTGCCGTGGGCGAAGCAGTCGACCCTGGCGTTGATCACGAGCCCGGTGCCCGCCCGCTCGGCCGCCGCGCGTACGGCCGCGAGGAAGCCCGCCTGCGCGTCGGCGTCCACCATCGCGCCGGTACGCGGGTCGGAGTCCTCCAGGTTCGCCCCGACCGCGCCCGTGGCGGCGAGCCGCTCGACGAACTCGGCCGGCGCGAGCCCGTACCCCCGTTCCATGTCGGCGGTCACCGGAACCGTCACCGCCCGCGCGATGCGGGCGACCTGGGCCAGCACCTCGCCGGCCGGGGCGGACTCTCCGTCGTCATACCCGAGGACGGGGGCGACCGCCGCGCTGCCCGTGGCGACGACCGGGAACCCGGCCGCCGTGACCGCCCGCGCGGACGCGGCGTCCCAGACGTTCGGCAGCACGAGCGGACGCCCGGGCACGTGCGACGCGCGCAGAGCTTCGGCCTTCGCGACGTTCTCCCGTGCCGTCGCGGCATCCCCCGCCGCCGTCCTGTCCCGTGTGGTCACGCTGTCCCCCGTCGTCGCGAATCTCCCGCCAAGGGTCATTATTCGCCGGGCTTGTACTCGCCGGGGACCAGGCGGGCGGTCACGCCGATGCGGTTCCACGCGTTGATCACCGTGATCGCCCAGATCAGGTCGCCCAGCTCCTCCTCGGAAAAGTGCCGCGCCGTGCGCGCGTACACCTCGTCGCTCACCCCGCCGCCCGGGAGCCGGGTCGCCGCCTCGGTGAGCTCCAGCGCGGCGCGCTCGCGCGGGGTGAAGAACGGCGTCTCGCGCCACACCGGCAGGGCGTAGAGGCGCTGCTCACGCTCGCCGGCGGCCCGCGCGTCCAGGGTGTGCATGTCGACGCAGTAGGCGCACCCGTTGATCTGCGAGGCGCGGATTCTCACCAGTTCGAGCAGCGAACGCTCAAGGCCGCACCGGGCGACGGCACCGTCCAGGGCGATCATCGCGCGGTAGATCTCGGGGGTCAGATCCTGCAAGGAAATACGCGGGGCCGGCATCGGGGCGCCGGTCTCGTCGCTGGTCACCGTTGTCATGGCCCCCATGCTAGGAATCCACTGGCCCGAGGATAAGGTCCAATACCGTGCCGAAATATTGGGCCACCTTCGGCCTCGACCTGCACGTCGAGGTCGACCCCGCGTCGGGCCGCCGCGCCGGCCTCGAACACGCCCTGCGGGACGCGATCCGCGACGGACGGCTCGCGCCGCGCACCCTGCTGCCGTCCACCCGTGCCCTCGCCGCCGAGACCGGGCTGTCGCGCAACACGGTCAGCGCCGCGTACGACCAGCTCGTCGCCGAGGGCTACCTCACCGCGCGCCGGGGCTCGGGCACCTCCGTCGCCGACGTCACCGCCACCCCCGCCGAGGCCCCGCGCTCCCGGGGCGACGCCGTCGCGCCGCGCCACGACCTGCGGCCGGGCAGGCCGGACGTGACGACGTTCCCCTCGGCGGCCTGGATGCGCTCCACGCGCCGCGTGCTCGGCACCGCGTCCCCGTCGGTGTACGGCTACGGCGACCCGCGCGGCGCACCCGAACTGCGCGCGGCGCTGGCCGCCCACCTCGGCCGGACGCGGGGCGTGCTCGCGACCGCCGACCAGATCGTGGTCACCTCCGGCGCCGTCCAGGCGCTGTCGCTGCTGGCGCGGGTCGTGGGCGCGGGTCCGAAGCCGGAGGTCGCCATGGAAGACCCGGGGCTGAGATTCCACCGCGAGGTGGTCCGCCGGGCGGGGGCACGCGTGCTGCCGCTGCCGGTGGACGGGCGCGGCGCGCGCACGGACCTGCTCGGCGGGGACGCGTACGCCGAGGCGGGCGCGGTGGTCGTGACGCCCGCCCACCAGTACCCGTCGGGGGTCACGCTGCACCCGTCCCGCCGCCACGCCCTCGCGGACTGGGCGCGGGGCGGGGGCGGGCTGGTGGTCGAGGACGACTACGACGGCGAGTTCCGGTACGACCGGCAGCCGGTGGGGGCTCTGCAGGGCATGGCGCCCGAGCACGTCGCGTACCTCGGCACCGCGTCCAAGACCCTCGGGCCGGGACTACGGCTGGCCTGGCTGGTGCTGCCGCGCCACCTCGTCGGCCCCGTGGTGGACGCCAAGCGCCACGCCGACCACCACACCGAGTCGCTCGGCCAGCTCGTCCTCGCCGACCTGATCACGAGCCACGCCTACGACCGGCACGTACGCGCCTGCCGGCTCCGCTACCGCCGCCGACGCGACCTGCTCGTCTCACGGCTCGCACCGGCGGCCGTCCAGGACGCGGCGCCGCTCGCCCTCCAAGCCGTGCCCTCCGCCCTCCAAGCCGTGCCCCTCGCTCTCCAGGGCATGGCACCCGTCTTCGAGGGGTCGGCGCCCGTCGCCGTCCAAGGCGTCGCGGCCGGGCTGCACGCGATGGTCACCCTGCCGCCCGGCGGCCCGGACGAGGCCGCCGTGCTCGCCGCGTGCGCGGCGCGCGGCGTCGCCGTCCAAGGGCTCGCCGGGCACTGGCACGCCCCCGACGACGCCCCCGGCCGTCCCCAGGGCCTGATCGTGGGCTACGGAACCCCGACGGAGGCCGCGTATCCCGCAGCGCTGGACGCCCTCGTCGCCGCGCTGCGGGCGTGAGACGCCCCGGGGCCCCGCGACCCGGGCCCCGGAGCGGGCTTACACGTCAGACCACGTCGAGCTTCTGCGGCGGCGCCGGCTCGTGGCCGTTCAGGCTCGGCGGGGTCCCGCCGGACAGCAGCGAGCGGGCGAGGCCGAGGCCCGTGCCGCCGAGCGTGAGCGCCTTGGCGAGCATCTCCTCCACGCCCTGAGCGCCGTTGAGCACCACCATGTGGTCGACGTTGCCGAACGCCTTGGCGCCGGCCTCGACGATCGAGGGCCAGTTCTCGGCCAGCTGCTGGGCGATGACGGCCTCCTGGTTCTCGGCGAGGGCCTGCGCGCGGGCCCGGATCGCCTCGGCCTCGGCGAGCCCCTTGGCCTTGGCGGCCTCCGCCTCGGCGAGACCGCGCGCCCTGGCGGCCTCGGCCTCGGCCAGGCCGCGCGCCTGGGCGGCCGCCGCCTCGCCCTCACCGGTGGCACGGGAGGCGGCGCCCGCGGCCTCGGCGCGCAGCCGCACGGACTCGGCGTCCGCGGCGGCGGCCTGCTTCACCTGCGACGCCTGGGCGACGGCGCGCAGCTCGGTCTCGCGCGCCTCGGCCTCGGCCTGGGCGATGCGCGCGTCGCGCTCGGCCTGGGACAACGTGACGGTCTCGTACGCCTTCGCGTCGGCGGGCTTGCGCACCTGCGACTGCAGCCGCTGCTCGGAAAGCTGGGCCTCCAGCTCGGCGGCGCGGGTCTCCTGGACGACGACCTCCTGGCGCGCGGTCGCCTCCGACAGCGGCCCGGCCTGCCGCGCCTTGGCGGCGGCCTGGTCGATCTCGGCCTGGTATCCGGCCTGCTGGATCTGCGACTCGCGGACGGCCGCGGCCTTCTTGGCGTTCGCGGCCTGCTCGGCCTCGGTGGCCTCCTGGTCGCGCTGGGCCTCGGCGATGCGCGCGGCGGCCGCCACCCGTGCGGCGTGCGGCTTGCCGAGGTTCAGGATGTAGCCGGTCTCGTCGTCGATCTCCTGGATCTGGAGGGAGTCGACGACCAGGCCGAGCTTGCTCATCTCGTCGGCGGCGCTGCTGCGGGTCTCGCCGGTGAGGCGCTCGCGGTTGAGGATGAGGTCCTCGACGGTGAGGTTTCCGATGATCGAGCGCAGGTGGCCGGTGAACAGCTCGTGGATGGCTCCGCTCATGCTGTCCTGCTGGTCGAGGAAGCGGCGGGCGGCGTTGGCGATCGAGGTGAAGTCGTCGCCGACCTTGTAGATGATGACGCCGCGCACCTGGACCGGGATGCCCTGCTGGGTGACGCAGTTGACCTGGAGGTTCGTGGCCCGGCTGTCGAGTCGCAGCCGCCGCGCGGTCTGGAAGCCCGGCAGCACGGCGGTGCCCTTACCCGTGATGATCTTGAAGCCCAGGCTCTCGGCCAGCTCGTTCCTCGAACGCGCGCCGAGACCCGAGATGATCAACGCCTCGTTGGGCTCGGCGACCCTCCACACGGCCTTGAACAGCAGAACGATGACGATGAACAGAACCAGGAGCCCGCCGGCCCATACGGCCAGTTCTGTGGTGGTCAATGAGACCTCCGAATGAGGGGGGAGAGAGAAGGTCAGACGATCGCGCGGGCCACGTAGACCGTGCGTGGCGGCGAATATTCGACGACGATGATGATCGTCCCCACCGGGAACTCCTCGCCGGGAACCGATGGATGGGCGTAGAAGGCCTCAACGCCCCCGCGTATCGGCACCAACACCTCGCCCACGAGCCCCGGCCCTATTCTGCCGGTCACCCTGCCCTGTTTCCCGACCACCCTTGTACACCCCGTCGCCTTACATAGGCCGCGAACGCGAACGTTACCCCGTTTGCCCCGTCACATCATCAGCAAGCAAAGCATCTGTTATCTCTTCGCCACGCTTCTGACCATCCGCGCATATCGCCTTCACCCTCGCCAACGACCGATCCGGGTGCCAGGTTCCCCGCATAAGGCACGCATACGCCCCTCAACGCGACCCCCTGGCGACCACCGGCGCCGCCCACCGTGTCGATCCGTCCGGCCGGGCGGCGGGGGACGCCGTACCGCACGACCGCCGCCCGATCGGCACGCGAAGTCAAGCGGTAGGCACTGAATGGCAATGACACCGGCCCCCCTTTCCTCCCACTCCGGAATACGAAACCGGCGGCGCCCACATCCGCCCCAAGGGAAACCGGACCGCCGACGGAACCGGCGTTCCCCAGGCTCGCGAAAACCTGCGGACCGCCGGGCACACCCGTGCTCCCCGGGAACGTCAATAAGGCCAAAAGGTTCGGCCCGCGCTGCCCGACACGCTCTGTTCCGATTTCCGGCCGGGTGATGATCGCGGCATGATGGCTCATTTCCCGCGCGACGAACCGGCAGAGCCCTCCGCTCCCTCGGCACCGGGGACATTCGGGAAGGACCGGCAGATCAGCCGCCGTCAGTTCGTCGACGGTGTGGCGGTCACCGCCGCCTGTGCGGCGCTCGGTCCCGTGGAACGGCAGAACGGGGCGGACGCGGACGGCCTGCGCCACGCCGGGGCCGTCCCCGCCCAGCACACCGGACCCGGCGGGCATCCCGCCCGGCACGCCGCGCTCCGGGCGATCCGCCCCTCCCGCGCGCGGACCCTCCAAGGGGACACCCCGGACGCGCTGGGCGTGCCGCACGCGCTGCGGGACGGGCGGTTCTGGGAGCGTGCGGGCACGCCCCGTCCGACCGGAGAGAGCTACGACCTGGTCGTGGTCGGCGCGGGCATCAGCGGGATCACCGCCGCCTACGCCTGGGCCGGGCACGACCCCGCCGCCCGCGTCCTCGTCCTGGACAACTACGACGACGTCGGCGGGCACGCGCGCCGCAACGAGTTCCGCCCCGCCGGGCGCGCCGGGCCGCTGGTCGGGCACGGCGGCTCGCGCGCGCTGTACGCGCCCTCGGCGTGGTCGCGGGAGGGCAGGGAGCTGCTGGCGGACCTCGGCGTCGACGTGCGCGGACGACGTCCCCCGGAGGACTTCTACCGGGCACTCGGGATGCACGAGGGCGTCTTCTGCGACCGCGAGACCTACCCGGCTGGACCCGCCGACAGGCTCGTCGTGCTCGACCCGGCCAAGCCGGCGCGGCGGTGGGTGGCCGAGCTGCCCGTCGCGGAGCGCGCGCGGCGCGACCTCGTCATGCTGTTCGAGCACCCTCCGGACTGGTTCCCGGGCCTCACCGACGCCCGCAAGAAGGAGATGCTGGCCGGGCTCACGTACGCGGGGTTCCTGCGCGAGGTGTGCCGCGTCCATCCCGAAGCCGTCGCCTTCTGCCAGACGATGCCGAACGCGACGTGGGCGTACGGCTCGGACGCGCTCGGCGCCGTCGACGCCTGGGCGGGCGCGGGCCCTTTCACCTATCCCGGCTTCTCGGGCCTGCGCCTGGACCGCTCGGCCCCCTCGCCGTACAACGCGCCCCGCGTGGCCCGGCGCTGGGCCGCGCGGGACGCAGACGTCCCGTGCTTCCCCGAGGGCAACCAGGCCCTCGTCCGCATGATGGTCGCCCGCATGGTGCCCGGGTTCGCCGGGGCGTGCTCGCCGCAGGACATCACGACCACCTGGTTCGACTACGGCACGCTGGACCGTCCCGCCAACCGCGTGCGGGTACGCCTGTCCAGCCCGGTGGTGCTGGTCCGCAACGACGGCCCGCCCGCCACGGCGACGTCCGCCACCGTGGGCTACTACGACGGTGGCCGGGTCAGGACCGTACGGGCGGGCGCGGTGGTCATGGCCTGCTGGAACATGGTCATCCCCTACCTCGTCGAGGACCTGCCCGACGAGCAGAGGGCGGCGATGCGCCAGGCGGTGAAGATGCCGCTGGTGCACGCGACGGCGCAGCTGCGCCGCTGGCGCGCGTTCCGCGAGGCCGGGGTGCACCGCGTCCGCTTCACGGGGGCATACTGGGTCACGGCCGAACTCGCGCCGCCGGTGAGCGCCGGCTCCTACCGCGCGCCGGCCCACCCGGACGAGCCGATCGCCGTCCACCTGCTGCACACCCCGGCGCGGCGCGGCCTCGCGCCGGGGGACGCGGCCGTCGCGGGCCGTCGGGTGCTGGCCCGCACGCCGTACGCGGCGATGGAGTTCGGCGTCCGGGAGCAGCTCACCCGCCTTCTCGGGCCGTACGGCTTCGACCCGGCGCGTGACATCGAAGGGCTGACGATCAACCGCTGGGGACACGGGTACGCGCCGGAGTACGTGCGCCCGTGGGACGCCTTCCACCCGGACGGGCCGTTCCCCGCCGAGACCGCGCGGCGGCGGTTCGGGCGCATCGCGATCGCCAACTCCGACTCGGTGCCCGGCGCCGACGCGGACGCGGCCGTCAGCGCCGCCTACCGCGCGGTGGGCGAGCTGCGGGCCTCCCTCAGCGAGAGCCGCGCGGACGCCGGATCATCGTGAAGGCCCACGACGTGTCGGGCTCGACGGCCCAGTGGAAGAGGCGCTGCACGAGCGGGGTGCACAGCACGGTCGCGAGGACGGCGCCGAACGCGGCGGTCACCGCCACACCGGCGGGGTTCTCCAGCAGGTAGTCGTACGGCTCCAGGAGCTTCACGACGAAGCCGTGCAGCAGGTAGGCGTACATCGTCGCCATGCCGAGGCCGGAGAACCACGTGCGGCGGGCGGGCGTGATGGCGAGGAACGCGGCCACCAGGAGGGCCCCGGACGCCAGCATGCCGAGCCGGATCAGGCTGCCGTCGAGGTTTCCTACGCCGATCTTGGCGTTGCTGTGCCGCCAGCGGATCCACTCGGTGGCGATGTCGGTGTGGAACGCCAGCGCGGCGAGCAGGCCCGCCGCGAGCGTCACCGCGCCCAGCACCCGCACCCAGGGCCGCTTGAGGAACTCGAAGTGCTCGGGGCGCAGCAGCAGGCCGAGGACGTAGAACGGCAGCAGGCCGAGCGTCCGGTTCATGGACAGCTCGTCGGGCAGGTCGCTCATGCCGGACATCAGCGACAGGCCCACGGCGATGACGAGCGGCCACCGGAGCTGCTGCCAGACCGGGGTCGACAGCCGCCACATGAACAGCGACATGAGGAACCAGGTCAGGTAGTACGGGTCGAGCAGGCTGATGTCGAGCTTGCCGTACAGGAACAGGCGCGGCAGCGAGTACGCCAGCTCGAAGATGACGTACGGGACGGCGAGGCCGCTGATGAGCTTCCGCGCCTTGCCCGCCGAGAAGGTGAAATTTCGCGACAGGTAGCCGCTCAGCGTGATGAAGAGCGGCATGTGGAACGTGTAGACGTAGAAGTACGCGGCGTGCGCGAACGGGACGTCCCGTAGCCCCTCGATGAGGTGACCCGACACCACCAGGATGATCGCCAGGAACTTCGCGTTGTCGAGATACGGGTCGCGCGTCCGGCCCGCCGAGCCGCCGGGCTTCGCGGCCTTGCGCTCCGGACTCGGCGCCGACGCGACCGGCGGCGAGGCCGGGCCCGCCGGGACGTCCTGAGGCGGCGGGACCGGCAAGGCGGGAGGAGCCGACGGGCCGACCGGAGGCGAGGTGGTCACCGGAGGCGGCGGTGGCCAGGCGACCGGCGGGGTCGTCGCGGGAGCCCCCGGAGCCACGGGAGCCGCCGGGAAGGCCGCGACCGGGGTCACCGGGGCCGGGGACGGCTCCGGGACGACGACGGCCGGCATCGGCTGCGTCTCGAAATCGGGGCCGACCCATTCCGGGCGGGAGGGGGCAGTCACAGCCCCGGAACCCTAGCCAAATCCCCTGGGAACGCGGCGAACGCCAGATGTCCGCCCGGCGAACACCACCCGGCCGGGACCTTAAGAGAGGCTGACCGCAGGCTTACCGGCATCGTGTCACCGTCCTGTCCGGGCCGTTCGCGCCCGTGAGGGGATCGGCCTATCTCATCACGAGAGCTCGTCCGCCGAGAGGCCGGTGACGGCGAGGCTCTTGTCCCACAGCGCGCTCGCGAGGACGACGTCGGACATGCGCGCGGACGCCGAGGCGGGGGCGCCGTTGGCGAAGTAACGCCCGGTGTGCTTGACGCCGTCGGGCGTGGTGGCGAGGTGGACGAGCGTGCTCGCCCCCTGCTCGGGAGTGCGCGCGACGCCGGGGATCACCATGAGCAGCTTCATGTACAGGCTGTCGGGGGCGAAGCCCGTGCGGACGATGCCGGGGTGGAAGCAGGTGGCCGCGACGCCGCGCCGGGCGAGCGCGACCGTGAACAGCGCGTTGGCCTGCTTGGTGTCGCCGTACTGCAGCCAGGCGCTCCAGCGGCGGCGCGCGCGGTCGAGGTCGTCGGGGGTGAGACGGCCGGACTTGGCCGCCTGGGACGAGGTCGTGACGACCCTGCCCTCGGACGCGGCGAGGCGCGGGAGCAGCAGGTTGGTGAGCAGGAACGGCGACAGGTGGTTGACCTGCATCATCAGCTCGTGGCCGTCGCGCGTCAGCCGCCGCTCGGCGGACATGACCCCGGCGTTGTTGACGAGCACGTCGATGCGCTCGTAGCGGTCGAGCAGGTCGGCGGCGAGCCGGGTGACCTCCTGGAAGGAGGCGAAGTCGGCGGTGGCGACGTCGGGACGGCGGCCCGCGGCGCGGGCGACGTGATCCGCGACCGAGGTGAGCCTGGCGCGGGAGCGGCCGACCAGGACGACATCGTGCCCGGCGCGGGCGAGCCCTTCGGCGGCGGCGGCTCCGATGCCGGCGCTGGCCCCCGTGATCACACTAATCATCTCAGCCTCCCGTACGCCGGAACTCTATCGGTGCTAGCCTTCAGACCGATCTTCCGGAGGTGCATTTCCCCATAAATGAGGCACGACCCTCCGAGGCATGCAGGAGTCACCATGGGTTCTGGTAAGCGGTCCATCCGCTTCAAGATCTTTTCATTGCTGCTCCTCCCTCTGCTGTCGTTGAGTGCTTTATGGGGATTCGTCCTGAACCTCACGATCGGCGACGGCATCTCGCTCGCCCGCGCCAACACCATCTACCAGGGCATCGGCGTCACCTCGACCGACCTCGGCCTGCAACTCCAGGCCGAACGCATGCTCTCGGTCACCAAGCTCAGCGCCTCCGCCGCCGACGCCGACCGTCTCGCCGCCCAGCGCCACGCCACCGACCTGTCGCTCGCCAGGTTCCGGGGCCAGGCAGCCGGCGAGTCCTCGTCCGACGGGATGGGGGCCGCGCTCAGCACCCTGCTGGACGAACTCCAACAGCTCCCCGCGATCCGCGCCAACGTGGACACCGCGCAGACCAGCCGCCTGGAGATCGCGCAGTCCTACAACCGCATCCTGGACGCGCTGTTCCGCCTCTACGACCGCATGGTGTCGGTCCCGGACCTCTCCATCTTCGAGCAGGCCGGCGCGATGCAGGCGATGGGCAACGCCCGCGAGTTCATCTCCCGCGAGACCGCCCTCGTCCTCGGCGCCCTGTCCACCGGCCACCTGACCGACTCCGAGTACGCGGCGTTCGCCGAGTGGGCCGCCAACCGGCGCGCGCAGTACGCCCGGGGCATGGCCGGCCTGGACCCGGAGCTGCGCAAGCCGTACGAAGAGGTCATCGCCACCCTCACCTTCAAGCGGTTCCTGACCATGGAGCAGGACCTCATCAGCCGGGCGCGGGCCGGCGCCCCGCTCCCCCAGTCGCTGAAGTCGTGGCGACCGATCACCGACAACCTGGCGGCGATGCTCGACCAGGTGGGGGTCAAGGCGTCAGGCTCGCTGGCGAGCCGCGCCCAGAGCGTCGCCACCGGCATCCTGATCCGCATCGGCCTCGCCGGCGGGCTCGGCCTGATCGCCGTGATCGCGTCGATCATCATCTCGGTGCGCTTCGGCCGCCGCCTCGCCCGCGAGCTGGCCGACCTGCGCAACTCCGCGCGCGACCTCGCCGACGTGCGCCTGCCGCACGTCGTGGCCCGCCTGCGCCGCGGCGAGGAGGTCGACGTCGAGGCCGACGCGCCGGACATCACCGAGGGCGACTCCGCCGAGATCGCGGACGTCGCCCGCGCGTTCGGCTCCGTACGGCACACGGCCGTCCAGGCGGCGGTGGAACAGGCGAACCTGCGCCGGGGCGTCAGCCAGGTCTTCCTGAACCTCGCGCGCCGCAAGCAGGGGCTGCTGCACCGGCAGCTCACCCTGCTGGACGCCATGCAGCGGCGCGCCACCGACCCGGACGCCCTGCGGGACCTCTTCCAGCTCGACCACCTGACCACCCGCATGCGCCGCCACGCCGAGAGCCTTATCATCCTGTCGGGCGCGGCGCCCGGCCGCGCGTGGCGCAAGCCCGTGCCCGTCGTGGACATCGTGCGCGCCGCCGTCGCCGAGGTCGAGGACTACACGCGCGTCACCGTGATGCCCATGCCCAACGCGCACCTGAGCGGCGCCGCGGTCACCGACCTCATCCACCTGATCGCCGAGCTGATCGAGAACGCGACGATCTTCTCGCCCCCGCAGACGCGGGTCCAGGTGCGCGGCGAGGCGGTGGCCAACGGCTTCGCCGTCGAGATCGAGGACCGCGGCCTCGGGCTGGCCCCGCACGAGTACGACGCCGTCAACGAGCGGCTCGCGCACCCGCCCGAGTTCGACCTGGCCGACAGCGACCGGCTCGGCCTGTTCGTGGTCGGGCAGCTCGCCGCGCGCAACGGCATCAGCGTGATCCTGCGCGCCTCGGCGTACGGCGGGACGACGGCCATCGTGCTCATCCCGAAGGCGCTGGTCGCCGACGACGGCTCGCCCTCGCCCATCCCCGGCTCGCTGGCCGAGGTCGTCCCCTCCCACGGCCCCCTGAACGCGCCGTCGTCCTCGTTCTCGTCATCGTCCTCCTCGCGGCAGACCCCGGCCCTCGCCGCGGGGCCCTCCCGGGACGCCGGCGAGCCGAAGGCGTCGCTGTTCTTCACCCCGCCCGCCTCGCGCGCGCCGGACTCCGCGCCCTCCCTGACGGTGGTGCCGGGCATCGCGGACACCGGCCCGATCGGTCCGCCCGTCCCCCCGAAGGACACCCCCGAGAAGCCCGCCCCGCGCTCCACCACCTCGGGCGGCACGCACCGGGGCCTGCCGCGCCGCGTCCGCCAGGCCAACATGGCGCCCCAGCTCCGCGAGACCACCGGCCCCCTGGCCGCGCCCACGCCCCCCGCGCAGCCCACGCCGCTGCCCCGGCGCACGGCAGGCCCGACCGGCCCCGGGGAGCGCTCGCCGGAGGAGGCGCGCGCCATGTTCTCCGCGTTCCAGCAGGGAGGACGCCGCGGCCGGCTCGACGCCGAAAAAGGCCCGGAAAACGCCGCCGACGGCCCAGGGACGCGCGACGAGCCGCTGACCAGGAACGACGGCGTGAACACCCCGCCCGCCGGGGCATCCGAGAGCGACGACCCCGTCACCATCCGACCGGACCAGCGTGACCAAAGGCGCGACCTGCGCAACCATAGTGATGGTTACGTACACCACACGACTGGCGAGAAGGGCGACGAATGACCGGCATAGTGTCGTCGAACGGCGAACTCAACTGGCTCCTCGACGATCTGATCAGCAGGGTCGCGGCCGTGCGCCAGGCGGTCATCCTCTCCACCGACGGGCTGGTCGTGGGAGCCTCCTCGGGCTTCAGCCGTGAGGACGCCGAGCACCTGTCGGCCGTGGCCTCCGGCTTCCAGAGTCTCGCCCGCGGCGCGGGACGCCACTTCGGCGGCGGCGAAGTACGGCAGACCATCGTCGAGATGGAGTCGGCCTTCCTGTTCGTGACGGCGGCCGGCACCGGCACCTGTCTGGCGGTGCTGAGCAGCTCGGACGCCGACGTCGGCCACATCGCCTACGAGATGGCGATGCTCGTCAAGCGCGTGGGCCAGCACATTTCCACCAATCCGCGGCGGACCCTGCCATGACCAGGCAGGGAGAGCAGTGGGTCGACGAGGAGGCGGGGCCGCTCGTCCGGCCGTACGCGGTCATCCGCGGGCGTACGCGGTCGTCGGCGGACAATCTTGATCTGATCGCTATGGTCACGGCGACGGGTGCTCCGTACACTGGCGAGGCCGGTCTCGGCCCTGAGGAGACTCGCATCCTCGAGATGGCCGAACGGCCGATGTCCGTCGCGGACATCGCCTCCGAGATCGACCTGCCGCTCGGCGTGGTCCGCGTTCTCCTCGGCGATCTCCACGACCAGGACCTGATCAGCGTACGGGCCCCCGCCCACAAGGGACCGCGCCCTAACGAGCGCATTCTCAAGGAAGTGATCAATGGCTTACGAGCCCTCTGAGGAGCCCGTCGCCCTCAAGATCCTCGTCGCGGGCGGGTTCGGCGTGGGCAAGACCACGCTGGTCGGGGCGATCAGCGAGATCCGGCCGCTGCGCACCGAAGAGGTACTGTCCGACCGCGGCATCGGCGTCGACGACGTGGACGGGGTGGAAGGGAAGACCACCACCACGGTCGCCATGGACTTCGGCCGCATCACCATCCGCGAGGGCCTGGTCGTCTACCTCTTCGGGACGCCCGGCCAGGAGCGGTTCTGGTTCATGTGGGATGAACTGTCCTACGGCGCGCTCGGGGCCGTCGTCCTCGCCGACACGCGCCGCCTCACGGACTGCTTCCCCTCCATCGACTACTTCGAGCAGCGCGGCACGCCGTTCATCGTCGCGGTCAACTGCTTCGACGGAGCCGAGCGCCACGAGCCGGAGGATGTCCGGATCGCCCTCGACCTCGACCCGGACATCCCGGTCATCATGTGCGACGTCCGCCGCCGCGCCTCCGCCAAGATCGTCCTGGTGACCCTGGTCGAACACGCCCTCCGTACCCTGACCCCCGCCGCGGGGTAGCTCCGCACACCCGGCGGTGGCTCTCCCGCGTCCTCATGGGCGAGCCACCGTTTCGTTCGTGCCGTACCTGTCGGCGCTCGCCGACCCGGAACCTCCTGGGTCAGAATTCGGGCACCCAGTACGGGCTGACGTCCATCCAGCCGTTGCCGCGTGCGCCGTTGAGGCGGCCGCTGCTCGTGGTGGCCAGGGTGTACCAGGAGTCGACGTAGTCGGGGTCGTCGGTCCACCACGAGTCGGGCATCGCGGACAGGATGGCGTTCACCAGCGGAATGTACGCGCCGGCGTCGATGATCGTCAGCAGCGCGGTCGCGATGGCCTGCGCGAGCGCCAGGTAGTTGGTGTCGCCGTCGTCCTCCATCATGACGACGTCGGCCAGGTTGTACTTGTAGCCCAAGTAGTGCACGAGCAGCTGGTTCGGGTAGTACGTCGTACCGTCGTTGTCCAGGTACGGCATCTGGACGACGGTGACGGTCGCCTTGCCGTCCAGTCCGAAGCCGCCCACGACGCTGAAGATCTCGGCGTCCCCCTTGATCCAGGGCTCCTCGTCGTTGTTCAGCCGGACGGCGTTGACCTTCGTGGCCCAGTAACCGCCGGCCGCCTTGACCTGCGCCCCGCTGGGCTTGGCGGCCACGAGGCCCCGGGCCGCCAGGGCGTCCCGCGTGACCTGGAGCCCCAGGGGCAGCGCCTTGGCGACGTCGACGTCCACGACCAGCACCGGCCGCCTGGGCGCCTTCGCCGGGTCCAGGCTCACCTTGCCGCCCAGCGGGTCGTACGCGGCGATCGGGGCGGGCTCGTCGTCGGTCGGCGCCGCCGCCACCAGGGGCACCTCGCCATGCGCGAGGGCGGCGCGCGTGGACGGGTCCGCGAGCCGGAGGCGCAGCAGCGAGCCGCCGTTCGCGGGAAGCGCCTTGGCCGCCAGCACGTCCTGGTTGGCGGCGCGCACGGACCGGTCGAGCGCGGTGCCGGACGCGAAGGCCGTGAGATCCGCCTCCCCGGCCGCGGTGGCCGCCACCGCGCGCTCGCGGACGGCCTTGTCGGCGAGCGCGCCCGCGACCTGCTCGGCGAGGCGGTCGGTGACGGTGAACACCTCGCTCGGCAGCGGAGCCTTGCGCTCCACCGCCTGAGCTTCGGAGGCCGAGGCCGAATCGGGGTTGGAGGGCGCGGCCACGGCCGTCCCGGTGGTCAGGGCGAGTGCGGTGACGGTGGCGAGGGCGGCCATGAGGACTCGGGTCACGAGCCTTCTCCTTCTTCCTCGAACTTCCTCGAAGCTCTCTGAGGACTCCGGCCAGGGGGTTTCCCGGTCCCGGACGAAGCAGCGAGTCAGTTGGAGAGTGACAACTCCTGACAACCTTGGAAATGTCCAGACTTGCCTAGAAGTCAAGGCCGCTTTGGCGTCTTCAACCCCCACCCCAGCAAGCGCGCCACCCCATCACACGACGGCCCCCACCAGGCAATCCACCGGCCAGTTCCCTGTCACCAGCGAGTCGACAGCCGCACCACTACGCACCGGCGAACAGCCCGTCCTTCACCCCGGTGACGAACGCCCCCCACTCATCGGCGGCGAACCTCACCACGGGCCCACCGGGATCCTTACTGTCCCGCACGGCGACGGCATGCGGGAGAGACGCAATCTCCACACAGTTACCACCGTTCCCGCTGCTGTACGAGGTCTTACGCCAGCACAGGTCACTGCCGTCCATACTTCTACTCCCTTTGCCGTCTCATTTCGTTGACGCGTTGGACGCCCTGACCAGCATGAACTCTGGCCCGCCGGCTACACGTGGCCGAGTCGGCCGATCTTCATACCGCCGATGAATACGTGCCACTCGTCGGATCCGCAGCTCAGTATGGGACCGCCGGGGTTTTTGCTGTCTCGCACGGCTACACCACGAGAAATAGGCGCGACCTCCACGCAGGCGCCACCATTCCCACTACTGTATGACGACTTACGCCACGCCAGTTCGTTCACTTCCATGTCTCTGCCACCTTTGCTATCAGGTTCATCGATTGCTTGGTGGGCAGCGCCTCGGCCCGCAGAGATTCCCACAGGCATTTCAGGGCCGCCACATCGGGAGCATGTTCGATCACATCGCCGCTCAGCGCATTGTCCACGTAGACGACCTCGCTTCCGTCGATACCGGTGATGACGAGGGGTCCGGCGAGGCCAGGATAGGCACCGACATCGAGCGGCACAATCTGTATTACAAGTTCCACCCCTCGTGACGACACGGCGGAACCAATGCGCCAGGCCTGGGCTTCCACAACCCATTCAGGGTTTGGTCCAGGCCTGCACCGCGCTCCAGGGCAGCCCTCGCGGGCCTGGGTGCTTCCCAGCACAGATCACAGTGTTCGTCTGACTCAGGAACGCTGCAGGTCCCCTGTCCGCAGATCCGACAGGCCCAGCAGGGCCGCGCTGTCGTCGTCGGTTACGCCGGCCCGTCGCAGTAGCGTCGCCATTTCGGCGGCGGCCCGGTGAAGGTGTGCACGTTCCTCCTGGTAGGAGTGGAGGAGGTCGTGCGGTACTCCGGCTATCTCGTACACATATTCCACTGAAACAGGAACTTCGGCCGGAAGGTCGAGTATGAAGTGCTTGATCGCTTCCACTTCCTCGAAGAGTTCCGCGAGCGTGCGAGCGCTCACTCCCGACCGGATAGGAGCGTCGATGGGATCGGCGCCCCAGACGACCATCTTCGTGTCGAGCGTCTCCTCAAGAGAGACCCGGAACTTCAGGTGGCGAGTGGTCGGCACCGTCGAGGTCATCGCAGCCAGCCCCTCTCCGAACACGTGCGCTAGGTCGCGTTCAAGGTTGGTGAGCACCGTGAGCCGGAGATCGCGGACGGGTACGGTGGCCCGGCCGACCACGATCTGGGCACGGTCGTAGAGCAAGAGTAGGCGAACAGACCGCCCCGTCTCAGCCCACTCGACGCGCAGTGTGAGTTCGCGCGCGAGCCCATAGGTCCGATCCCGTATCTCCGGGTAGGTGCTCAACACGCGGCCAAGGTAATGATCGGGCTCTGCCTCGTCTTGAATACCGTGGGTTGGGGCTCCTACGGAACCACCGTTCCGTTTCTGAGGTGTCGAGTTGGTGGCGTGCTGACACGGACTATTCGGGCGTACCCGCGAAAAGGGCCGACTCGAATGTCGGCCCCTTTCGGGATGTCGTTATTTGAAGGGGGTCAGGAATTCGGTCGGGCGGAGGGGGCGGGAGGAGATGCGGACGTCGCCGATCCAGCCGTAGAAGCCCTGGCCGAACTGCTCCGCGAACTGGGTGGCGCCGATGACGAAGGGCTTGCCGAGGGTGGCGATGCCCGTCGACGGCTGGGTCGGGTTGCGGGCGATCTTCGAGCCGTTCACGTACACCACGGTCGCCTGGCCGTTGTTGACCACCGCGAGGTGCATCCATTCTCCGGTCGGCAGGGCGTGGCTCCAGGAGGTGGGGCTCGCGTCCTGCACGTCCGGGTAGACGACGAACTGCAGGAACCGTTCGGGGGACAGGTTCAGACTGCAGGTGGGCTCGTCCCTGGACCAGCCGTTGGTCTTGCCGGCGTCGCCGTTGCGGCCCTCCCAGCTCAGGATGCCCATCCAGGCGTGGTCGCCTTCGAACGGTTCGGGCAGCTTGACGAACGCCTCGATCGTGTACCCGGAGCGGAACTTCATGCTGTTGACGGGGGCGCCGGCCACGGCCTCCAGAATCGCGCCCCTGTCGGGGTTCTTGCCGCCGTCGAAACGCAGGCTGGCGTGGGCGGGCTGTCCGTCGTGGTGCTCGGGCGACCAGGTGAGCACTTCCGGCGCGCTGGAGTTCAGCCGCTGGACGGTCAGGTCGTTGCCGTGGCCGGTGAGGTCGCGGACCACCGTCCCGGGCGCGATCCGGTTCCCCGCCGTTCCGGCTCCGGAAAGCCCTTCGGTGTCGAAGCGCCAGTACGCCTCGGTCCCGCGGGGCATGACCGCCCTCGCCGGGCGCGGGGCGGGCGGCACCACCGGCGCGAACCCCTGGAAGCGCGCCGCGAAGTCGATCTCCACGCTGAAGCGGTCGGCCGGGCCGGTGAGCTCCAGCGTCTCGGCCTCCAGGGGAGTCCGCCGCTGCGGGTCGCGGGCGAGGAACCACGGCGAGAACGTCTCGACGTCGATGACGTCGCGGACGAGGTCGAAGTGGTACAGGCGGATCATGCCCGCGCCGCCGTAGTAGCGGTCCTGGTAGTTCGTGATGTGCGCGTGGACGTCGTTTCCGGCGTCGTTCTTCAGGATCGTGCGCCCGGGCGGCCAGTAGTGACCGTTGAGCGTGAGGAAGATCTGGTCGTTGCGGCGGATGAAGTTGTCCCACAGCCGTCGCCCGTAGCCGGAGAGGGACGCCTCGCCGTTGTCGTCGGACCCGACCAGTTCGTGGGTGGTGAAGATGACGGGCAGCGTGCGATGCGCGTCGAGGACGCCCTGCGCCCACCGCAGCCCCTGATCCGACGCCCTCCAGTCGAGGGCGAGGATCAGCCACTGCCGGCCGCCCGCCTGAATGACGTGGTAGCTGTTGTAGCCGTCCGGGGACGCACCACCGAACGTCGGCGACTTCGCGAAGCGGTGCGGACCGAAGGCGCGCAGGTAGGCGGTGTCTCCGCGCTGGTCGTCCGTCGACGACCGGACGTCATGGTTTCCGGCCAGAATGCTGTACGGCACCTTTTTGTCGATGGCCCGGAACGTCTTGTCCGCGAGCGCGATCTCCTGGTCGGTGCCGTGCTCGGTCACGTCGCCGAGATGCGTCATGAACGCGATGTTCGCGTCACCGCGTTCCGCGACCAGGTAATGGAAGGTTCCGAGCAGGGGGGTGGGATCGGCGCTGTCCGCGTCGAAGAGGTATTGGGTGTCCGGCAGCACGGCCAAGGCGAAACGAGGGCTCTGCGCGTCGAAGTTTCCCTTGCCACGCTCGCCGTCGCCGCCATCATGGTCCGCGCTCGCCGGAGAGGCGCCCATCGCCACCGAGAAAGCGCCGACGGCCGGGGTGGCCAATGCAGCCTGAAGCAGGGCACGGCGCCCGACACCACGCTGTTCGCCTACGGTTTCCATCTGTCTCCAACCAGCCTTTTCATTGGTAACGGCTGGACCGTAATCCGCAAGCGTTGCCACACGAAGACGCCGGCCTGAACGGCAGACACGACCGCAGAGAAGAGTTACAGCGCCTGGAGACCCTTGAGGACCTCGTGGAGGAGGGCCGGGTCGGGGTGTGCGGTGGTGGCCGGGGGGTGAGCGGTGATGAGGTCGTGGGTCTGGAGGTCGGTGAGGAGGAGGCGGAGGACGCCGAGGGGGAGGTCGGTGTCGGCGGCCAGTTCTACCAGCCGCCTCGCCCTGCGGACCAGGCGCAGGAGGCGGTGGTGTTCGGGGCCGAGGTCGGCGCCCACGGGCGGCTCGACCTCGGTGGACACGATGAGGCAGAGCAGGTCGAAGGACGTCGCGGGGGGTGGTGTGCGGCCTCGGGTCAGCGCGTACGGACGCAGCACGGGGCCGTCGTCGATCCACTGCGGGTCTTCCATCACCTGGTGCCCCCTGCATGAATGCCGGTCCACTGTGCTTTTTCGATCACCTGATGTCCCTCGGACGCGCGGCGGGCCGTTGTGGTTGTCCTCACGCGGCGCCTCTTGGGTGGGTGGTGAGGTGGTGGCTCGTTCTGGTCGTCAGGCGGGCCATTTCGTAGGCGATGACGCCGGCGTCCGCGTCCATCGTGCTGAGGACCGCGAGGCAGCTTCCGTCACCGGCGGCGGTGACGAAGAGGAGGGCCGCCTCCATCTCCACGATCGTCTGGCGTACGGCGCCGCCGTGGAAGCGCAGGGCGGCGCCCTTGGCGAGGCTCTGGAAGCCGGCGGCGACGGCGGAGAGGTGTTCGGCGTCCTCACGGAGCAGTCCTCCCGAGGCGGCGACGCGCAGCCCGTCGGTGGACAGGATGATCGCGTGGCGGACGTCCGCCACGCGGGCCGTGAAGTCGTCCAGCAGCCAGGTCAGCTCCGTCGACATGTCAGCCCTCCTCGCCGTCTCGCCCGCCCGGACCGAACGCCTCGGTCCGCGCGCCGTCGGCCCGGCCGCGACGCCAGCCCGATTGCAGGGAGTTCAGCAGCGCCCTGGTCTCTTCCGGCGATCGATCCGCAGGCGTTCTCGCGTCCGTGGGAGAGACCCGCTCGGGTACGCCCGCCGTACCCGAGGACCGTGACCGTTCCTGGGCGAGCTGGGGGGCGAGGGCGGCGTTGCGGACACGCCGGGGCAGTCCGCCTTCACGCGCGGGGGCGGCGGAGGACTTGGAGGACCCCGAAGAGGAAGAGGGGGTAGGTGCCCCCTGCGACGGGGACGCGGACGACCCTGGCGAAGCCGAGGACCCAGGGGACCCCCGAGACGACAAGGACGGCGTCCGGCGGGCGGTGGGCGGCTCGGCGGGGCGGCGGTCGCCGTCCTGGCGCGTGGTGATCAGGGACTCGGGGAGCAGGACGATCGCCGTCGTGCCGCCGTACGGGGAGACGCGGAGTTCGACCCGGATGTCGTGGCGGGCGGCCAGCCTGCCGACGACGTGCAGGCCGAGGCGTTCGGTCTCGGCGGGGTCGAACTCGGGGGGCAGGGAGAGCCTGCGGTTGAGCGCCTCCTGCTCCTCCTCGGACAGGCCGAGCCCCCGGTCCTCGATCTCGATGGCGAGGCCGCGGGCGACGAGCTCGCCGCGCACGGACACCTCCGTGGTCGGCGGGGAGAACACGGTGGCGTTCTCGATGACCTCGGCGCACAGGTGGATGACGTCGGCTGCGGCGTCGCGGGCGATGGCGACGTCCGGCACGGGGTGGACGCGGACCCGCGTGTAGTCCTCGACCTCGGCCACGGCCGCGCGCACGGCGTCCATGGCGGGGACGTCCTCGCGGTACGTGCGGCCGGGCGTGCCGCCGGACAGGATGACCAGGCCTTCGGCGTGCCGGCGCATGCGGGTGGTGAGGTGGTCGACGCGGAACAGATCGCGCAGGATGTCGGGGTCCTCGACCTCGCGTTGCAGGCCGTCGAGCAGCTTGAGCTGGCTCTGCAGCAGCGACTGGTTGCGCCGCGCGAGGTTGCGCAGCGTCTTGCCCGAGGCGTCGCGGACGCGGGCCTGTTCGGCGGCGCTCATCACGGCGGTCCGCTGGAGGGTGCCGAACGCGGCGCCGACGTCGCGTACCTCGGTGGTGGTGCTGCGGACGGTGAAGGGCGGCGCCTCCTCCTCCACGTCGACGGTCTCGCCGCGCCGCAGGCGTTCGAGCAGGCGCGGCAGCCGTACGCTCGCCAGGTCGGCGGCGGAGGCCCGCAGCTCGGCGAGTTCCCTGGTCAGGCCGCGTCCTACCCGGAAGGCGACGACGAGCGAGGTGACGACGGCGATCAGCCCGAGCACGCCGGTGAGCCCGGCCTGGACGAGCGTCCCGATGGCCATGGGCCGGGCGGCGGAGACGAGCCTGGCGCTGGCCCAGGTGACGGTGTTCTGGTAGGAGCCTTCGAGCTCGTCGGTGACGGTCCGCCAGTGGGAGTGGCTGAAGCCGAGCCCGGTGCCGGCCAGGAGCGTGTCCTCCATGACCTCGAACCTTTTGTACCCCCTGGACGCGGCCAGTTCGCCGAAGGCCGCGCGGACGTCCTCGGGCAGGTCGGGCAGGCCCTGTTCGAAGAGGAACCGGCGGTTGGCGGTGAGCTGGGCGAACAGCCGGTGCTCGGAAGGGGACAGCTCCCGGCCGGCAATGAGCGCGCCGGCGACCAGGGCGCGCTCGCGTGCCAGGAAGTCCTTGGAGTAGGCGATCGAGATGAGCCCGCGCGAGTGCTGGTAGATGGAGACGTCGTTGATGAGGCTCATGGCGTTGACGAGCTTCTGCATGGCGTCGGGGAACCGCGCGAACTCGCGGGTGAGCGTCACCTGGTCCACGGAGCCGATGTCGATGGACGAGCGCGTGGCGTCGAGGCGGTCCAGCGCCGCAATGGCGTCGGCGAATCCCGTGCGCATCGCGGGGGTGGTGAGGTCGGCCTGGGCCTCCTGGCTGAGAGCGAGGCGGCGCATGCGTTCGCGGGACTCGTCGGTGCGCTGCCGCTGCTCGATCAGCGCGTCACGGTTGCGCTGGGAGTGGGCGCCGAGGTACTCGGCGGAGATGACGTGCTCGCGTTGCAGGGCGGTGCTGAGCTCGTCACCGGGTCCGCCGATGTGCTCGTAGAGGGCGGCGACGGAGAGCAGGTTGGTGGACTCCCTCGTGGTGACGCTCGCCCCGAAGATCCACAGGGCGGCGAGGGAGAGGATCGGGATCACGAGCAATGCGGTGATCTTGAAGCGGACGGACCTGCTCGATGCCATGACACCTCATCGGTCGGCGGGTTGCCGTGATGGACCGGCAGCCGAGGGTGAAGATCGCCGATGAGACTAGCATTGTGGCGAGTGCTCGTCTTGATACATTTGTGATATCGGTCTCTTCGGTGGCTAGTGTCGGCTTAGCACCGCAGTAGCCCGACCTGTACTCCTTGTAGCGGTTTCCAGGGCGCTCCTGGTGGCGGTTTCGAGGGCGCTCCGTGTCGCGGTTTCGACGGCGCCCGCCGCGGCGTGCTCCAGCCAGGCCGTCCGCGCCAGGTGCACGAGGGGGACGGCCAGCACCGCGACGTCGATCCCGAAGAGCACCCATTCCACCAGACCGATCATGACCTCGTGGCCGGGAAGCGTCACGTAGATCAGCACGGCGAGCCCGCCGCCCGCGCCCAGCGCCAGCCACTCCAGCGGCCGGGCCGCCGCCCGCCAGCGCGCGTCCTCGCCGAACCGGCGGGCCATCAACCCCGAGGCCCCCGCCAGGCACATCAACGCGGCCACCACCAAGACGTCGGCCGCCGCCGTGCCCGGCATGACGGCCGCGCCGGTCAGCGCGCCCGCCCATCCGAGCATCAGGCGCTCCGGCCACCCCGAGACGGGCGCCCTCACCGCCCGCATCCCCGCGAGCAGCGCCAGGGCCGACAGTCCGAACAACGCCATCGCGATCGCGGTGTACCCGTCCTGGTCGAGCGCCGCGTACCGGCCGATCGTCAGGTCGACGATCCTGCCGGTCGGGGCGCCGAACTGTCCGGCGGCCAGCAGGACCGAACCGACGAGCATGCCGGTACCGGCTATGAGGGGATAAAGCCTTCTCAGGGGCAGCATGTATCCAGACTGACCCGAAAGGACCGTCGTCAACATCCGGTGCCACCCCTGATTCGACCCCTGAGGGGATCGGGGTCCGCCTCAGGGTCGCGGCCTCGGCCGGCGCCCGGCCAGGCGCTTTGCCATGGGATCCGGCCAGGCGTTCAGACGGCGGCCACCTCCGCGTACCGGGCGCGCACCTCGGGCACCGGGTCCGCCACGTACAGCTCGGCCGTCCCCGCCGCCCAGGTGGGCGGTTCCGCCGAGCCCGCGAGCAGCCAGGCGGCCTGCCGCGCCGCGCCGTCCGCGACGTACTCCCCCGGCTGGGGTACCAGGACGGGACGGCCGAACACCGACGGCGCGATCCGGCGCACCGCCTCCGACCTGGCCCCGCCGCCGATCAGCAGCACCCGGGCGGGGTCGAGCCCGAGCGCGTCCAGCGCGTCGGCCAGCCCGCACAGCATGCCCTCGACCGCCGCGCGGGCGAAGTGGGCCGGGGTGGAGTTGTCCAGCCGCAGGCCGTGCACCGAGCCGGTGGCGTCGGGCAGGTTCGGCGTCCGCTCCCCTTCGAGGTAGGGGACGAGCACGAGGCCGTCCGCGCCCGCCGGAGCCCGCAACGCGAGGTCGGACAGCTCCGCCGTGGTCACGCCGAGCACGTTCGCCGCCGCGTCGAGCACGCGGGCGGCGTTGAGCGTGCACACCAGCGGCAGGAACCGCCCGGTCGCGTCCGCGAAGCCCGCCACCGCGCCGGTCTCGTCCCGCGACGGCGTCTCGGCGACCGCGAACGCCGTCCCCGAGGTGCCGATCGACACGACGACGTCGCCGGGCAGCGCGCCGACCCCGAGGGCCGCGGCCATGTTGTCCCCGGTGCCCGGCGCGAGCCGTACGCCGCCCGCCTCGCCCGCCTGGCCCGTGGGCTCAAGGACACGCGGCACGACCGGGGCGTTCCCGGCGGCGAGCTTCAGCAGGTCGGAGCGGTACGTTCCGGTCGCGGGCGACCAGTAGCCGGTGCCCGAGGCGTCGCCGCGGTCGGTGGTGATCGCACCGATGCCGGGAGCCCCGGCAAGACGCCAGGTCAGCCAGTCGTGCGGCAGGCACACCGCCGCCGTCCTGGCCGCGTTCTCCGGCTCGTGCTCGGCGAGCCAGCGCAGCTTGGTGACGGTGAACGACGCCACCGGCACGCTGCCGACCGCCTCGGCCCACGCCCGGGGCCCGCCCAGCTCCGTCACCAGGTCGGCGGCGGCGCGGGCGGAGCGGGTGTCGTTCCACAGCAGCGCGTCCCGGACGACCTCGCCGTGCTCGTCGAGGCAGACCATGCCGTGCTGCTGCGCGCCGATGGACAGCGCCTGGACGTCGTCAAGGCCGCCCGCGCCGGCGATCGCCTCCTGGAGGGCGTTCCACCAGTGCTCGGGGGCGACCTCGGTGCCGGGCGGGTGGGGGGCGCGGCCCTCGCGGACCAGCGCCCCCGTCTCGGCGTCCCTGACGACGACCTTGCAGCTCTGCGTCGAGGAGTCGATACCCGCGACCAGTGTCATCCCCGCACTCCGAGGATGTGTTCGAGGGCGAGCTGGTTGAGCCGGGTGAAGTGGAAGCCGCGCTCGGCCGCCTCGTCCACGTCGAACGGCTCGTTGACCAGGTCGTCGATGCTCTCACCGGCGGCCAGGGTCGGCACGGACAGCTCGGGGACGCGGGACGCGGCCAGCGCCTCCTGGACCTCGGGGTCGGCGCGGAAGGCGGCGGACTTGGCCTTGAGGATGTTGTACGTGCGCATGTTCGCGGCGGCCGACACCCAGACGTCCGCGGCGTCCTCGGTGCGCAGCGGCTTGTAGTCGAAGTGGCGGGGGCCGTCGTAGCCGCCGTTCTCCAGCAGGTCGACCAGGAAGAACGCGCTCTTGGTGTCGCCGTGGCCGAAGACGAGGTCCTGGTCGTACTTCGGGCCGTGCTGGCCGTTGAGGTCGATGTGGAACAGCTTGCCGTGGAACAGAGCCTGGGCGATGCCGTGGACGAAGTTCAGCCCGGCCATCTGCTCGTGCCCGACCTCGGGGTTGAGGCCGACCATCTCGGGGTGCTCCAGCTCGCCGATCAGCGCGAGCGCGTGGCCGATCGTGGGCAGCAGGATGTCGCCGCGCGGCTCGTTCGGCTTGGGCTCCAGGGCGAACCTGAGGTCGTAGCCCTTGTCGATCACGTAGGCGCACAGGATGTCCATGGCCTCCTTGTAGCGCTCGAGGGCGGCCCGGACGTCCTTGGCGGCGTCGGACTCGGCGCCCTCGCGCCCGCCCCAGCAGACGTACGTCTTCGCGCCGAGCTCGGCGGCGAGGTCGACGTTGCGGATGACCTTGCGGATGGCGTACCTGCGGACGTCGCGGTCGTTGCTGGTGAACCCGCCGTCCTTGAAGACCGGGTGGGTGAACAGGTTGGTCGTCGCCATGGGAACCTTGAGGCCGGTGTCGCTCAGGGCCTGCTTGAAGCTCTGGACGGCCTTGTCCCGGTCGGACTCGGTGGCGAGGAGGTCGTCGTCATGGAAGGTCACGCCGTAGGCGCCGAGCTCGGCGAGGCGGTGCACCGACTCGACCGGGTCGAGCGGGGCGCGCGTGGCGTCACCGAAGGGGTCCCGCGCCTGCCAGCCGACCGTCCACAGGCCGAACGTGAACTTGTCTTCCTTCTTGGGTGCGTACGCGTCCACCGCTTGTGTCTCCCGATTTAGTCTATGTTGTGGACTAAATATCGGCCGGTAATCGAAGCTGGTCAAGAGGGACACGTCCACGAGTTCACCCGAAGGGGCTGGGCGCTGTGATCCGAACCCGGAAGATCCCCTGATGGCACCGGCCGTACGCCACGAGGCGATGCGCGCCGGGAACCTCGCCGTGGTGCTCGGCGAGCTCGACCGCCACGGTCCCCTGACCCGGGCCGCGCTGGCCGAGAACACCGGTCTGACGAAGACGACGGTGTCGAAGCTCGTCGGCGACCTCATCGAGGCGGGCATGGCCGTCGAGTCCGGCGCGGTGCGCGACGGCGAGCGCGGCCGTCCGGGCGTCGCGGTGCGCCTGAGCGGGCACCGGGTCGCCGCGCTCGGGCTGGAGATCAACGTCGACTACCTCGCCGCCTGCGTGGTCGACCTCAGCCGGTCGGTGCGCGTTCTCCGTACACAGGCTGTGGACAACCGGGCGGCGTCCCCGCAGGAGGTGATCGCGGGGCTGCGGGACCTCGGCGCCGCGATGCTGGACGAGGCCGCCGGGCTCGGGCTGACCGTCGCGGGCTGCGTCGTCGCCCTGCCCGGCCCCGTGGACCGCCTCACCGGCAGCGTCCACAGCGCGCCCAACCTGGGCTGGAAGGACGTCGCGGTCACCGGCGCGCTCGCGCTGCCCGTCCCGGTGCTGGTGGACAACGAGGCGAACCTGGCCGCGCTCGGCGAGCTGTGGTTCGGGTCCGGCGCCTCGCTCGGCGACTTCCTGCACGTCTCCGGGGAGATCGGCATCGGCGCCGGCCTGGTGGTGGACGGCGCGCTGTTCCGGGGCGCGCACGGGTTCGCGGGCGAGCTGGGCCACGTCGTCGTCTCGCCGGACGGGCCCGCGTGCCGGTGCGGCGGCACCGGCTGCCTGGAGCGTTACGCCGGTCAGGACGCGTTGGTGCCGCCGGGACAGGGAATCAACGACCTGGTGAGGCGTCTTCAGGCGGGCGACCCCGGGGCGGCGGAGGCCTGCGCGCGGGCCGGGGCGGCGCTCGGCGTCGCGCTCACCACCGCCGTGAACCTGGTGGACCCGGACACGATCGTGCTCGGCGGCATCTTCGCGCCGCTGTACCCGTGGGTGTCGGGCCCGGCGGCGGAGGCGATGCGCGCGCGGCTCGGGCAGATGCGCGCCCATGTCCCCACGCTGGCCGTATCGCGGGTGGGGGGCGACGCGGCGACGCTGGGGGCCGCCGGACAGGTGATCCAGCGGGTGATCGCCGACCCCGGCGCCTACCTGGACCTCACCGCCGGGGGCACTCTTGGTTGAACACTCAAGTGTCTCGGGCTACAGTTAGTTGAGAGTTCAATGATTACGGAGGCTGCCATGCCCGTCCACCGTCTCAACCACGCGGTCCTGTACGTGCGCGACGTCGAGCGCAGCGTGGCGTTCTACGAGGAGGCGCTCGGCTTCCGCGTCGTCATGGGCTTCCCCGGCGCCGCCTTCCTGCAGGCGCCCGGCTCGAACAACGACCACGATCTCGGCCTGTTCCAGATCGGCCCGGCCGCCAGGCCGTCGGAGGCCGGGCGGGCCACCGTCGGTCTGTACCACCTGGCGTGGGAGGTCGACACGCTCGACGACCTCGACCAGATCGCCGCCAAGCTGCGCGACCTGGGCGCGCTCGTCGGCGCCTCCGACCACTCCACCACCAAGGCCCTGTACGCCAAGGACCCCGACGGGCTGGAGTTCGAGGTCTCCTGGCTGGTCCCGGCCTCGCTGATCACCGAGGAGACGATCGCCGGGCGTTCGAGCATCCAGCCGCTCGACATCGCCCGGGAGAAGGAGCGCTACGGCGCGGACACCCGGGGCGGGGTCGGCATCTCGATCGGCGCCTGACGTCCCCAGGGGGCTCGGGTCAGGGCTCGCAGAGTTCGTTGACGGCCTGCTCGACGGTCTCCCGCGACTCCAGGTGGCGCTCCAGGCCGCTGATGCGCATCCGCCGCCGCAGGTGGACCGGCACGGCGGCCAGCAGGAGCCGCCCCTTCGCCGAGGTGACCTGGTTGAACGCGTAGACCAGGGCGCCCAGCCCGGCGGAGTCGCAGAACCGCATCTCGTGGAGGTCGATGACCAGGCGGGGGCCGCCCTGGTCCGACGCCCACGCCCCGTCGATGTGGGCGTAGAACATCGGCGTGCCTTGGAAGTCCAGCTCGCCCAGGACGCGGAGCACCGTGCAGTGCTCCAGGCGTTCAACACGGATTTCCACATGCGGACCGTGCTGCGACGCTGGCATGGACGTGCACCCCTTTCCTCCCAGTAGCTTTTCGGCGGGTCTGTGCAGGCTATGCCCCATCCGTCCCGAACGGCCACCTAGAGACTCTCATACCACACCCTGTTAGGAGACCTCACCGGCCACGAGACCCTCCCCCCGGTACGAGCGGTGGCTCACCGCCAGCGCGCGGCCCGGCGGGCGAGGGCGGGCACGGGGAGCGAGCAGGCGAGGAAGACGACGGCGACCAGCAGCCACCCCGCCGCCGCGAACGTCGTCAGCGCCAGCGTGAACACGGCCGGGGCGAACATCTGCACGGTGGCCGTGGCCGCCTCGGACGCGCCCTGGTAGGCGCCGCGCGCGTCCTCGCGCATCAGAGCGACGGACAGCCCCCAGCTTCCGCCGACGTATCCGAGCTCGCCGGCGACGTGGAAGAGCGCCGCGGCCGTCACCACGGTGATCGCCCCCGCGCCCGAACCTCCCGCCGTGGTGGCGAGCAGGACGCAGCTCACGGCGAGGAACCCGCCCGCCCACACGACCGTCCGCGCCGCTCCCGCGACCGTCCTGGTGAACCGGGTCACGAACACCTGGAGCGCCGCGATGCCGACCGAGCTGATCACCACGACCACGCCGCTCAGCGAGAGCGGCAGCCGCGTGGAGTTCGCGACCCACAGCGGCAGCCCGGTCGAGAGCATGGCCCAGCACAGCGACAGCAGCGACGTCGCCCCCACGACGGCCAGGTAGGGACGGTCGTGCAGCACCAGCCGGGCCCCCGGGCGCCGCTGCCCGGAGGCGCGCGTGCGCGGGATCGTCGCGGTCAGCACCGCGAGCACGGCGAAGCTGACGGTGTTGGCGACGACGGCGAGCCGGTAGACGGACGCGTCGTCGGCGGCCAGGACCACCGCCCCGAGGGCCGCCCCCAGCGCGTAGCCGACGTGCTGGGCGACGCGCTGCCGGGCGAGCGCCCTCACCCGCGCGTCCGTCCCGGGGACGAGCCCGGCGACCAGCGCGGTGCGCACGGCCGTGGCGCCGTTGGACGGGGCGACGAAGACGGCGGTGACCAGCACGAAGGCCCACGGGTCGCCGGAGAGCGCGTAGCAGGCCATGGCGGCTCCGCGGATCACCGTGACGCAGACCAGGACGGTCCGGGCGTCGAAGCGGTCGGCCATGGCCCCGAGCGGGATCGCCACGGCCAACCCGAGGCCACCGGCCACCGCCATGGCGGCGCCGACCGTGGCCGGGGGCAGGTGCAGGACGCGCGTGAAATACAGGACCCAGATGGTGAACCAAAGCCCGTCCCCGAGCGCGGAAACGCCCCTCCCCCACAGGAGGCGCCGCAACCCCGCCGCCTCTCGCACGTGCTCACGGCCCGGCGTCCGCACCATCTTTCATCCACCCTTCATGGAACCGTTAAACGTGAACGTAGCCGTGGCGGCCCCCGCTGGGCAACCACCTTTCATGAGTTGGTGAAAGATGGATAGACTGGCGTCCGGTGGAGGGAACGAGCGAGGCGGAGGGCTCATGAGCGGCACCGAGCGGCCGGGCTGGGTCGATTCGCGCGAGCCCGTCGTGGCGTCCGTCACCGGCCTGGCGCGCGAGCTGGCCGACCCGGTCCGCCTCACCGCGCTCCAGCTGCTGTCCGCCGAGGGCCCGCACACCCTCACCCAGCTCGCCGACGCGCTCGGCGTGTCCGCGCCGCGCCTCGGCAACCACCTCGCGCGCCTGCGCTCCGCCGGCCTCGTCGCCGTCGAGCACCACGGGCGGCACGCCGTCTACCAGGTGGCCGCGCCGGGCATCGCCGACGTGCTCACGGCCCTGGCCAGATACGCGCGCGCCGACCTCGCCGCCGGTCCCGTCCGCCCCGCCACGGCCGACGACCTCGCGCACACCTGCTACGACCACACGGCCGGTCTCCTCGGCGTCGCGATCTTCGCCGCCCTCACCGAGCGCGGCGCCCTGCTGCCGCCGGACGGGCGCGACAGCGCGCTCGCGCTCGGCGGCGATCCGTCTCTGTTCGGCGAGCTGGGCGTGGACGTCGGCGCGGTCGAGCCCGGCCGCCGCAAGCTCGCCACCGCCTGCCTCGACCGCACCCACCGCCTGCCCCACCTGGGCGGCGTCCTCGGCAAGGCCGTCCTCGACGCCCTCGTCGCCCGCGACCTGGTGCGCCCGCGCGAGGGCGCCCGCACGCTGACCCTCACCCCTCGGGGGACCCGCGAGCTGCCCGCCCTCGTCCCCGGCTTCACCCCGCCGTCAGGACCGGGCCGTGTGGACTCCGCGTGAGGACTCGGCCTTGAGGACCGGGCCGTAAGGACAGCAAAGAGTGACCGGCGCCGCTCTAGGAAAGCCGATCATCGGCTCCGTACGGTCGAGGGAATGAGAAGGGACTCGGTGTTAGAGCGTGCCCGCCGGTTCGCCGGGGACGGGCTGGTCACGGTCAGGGACCATATCCGCGGGCTGCCGACCGGAGCGCTGATCGCGGGCGGCGCCGTGATCGCCGTCCTCGCCATCGTGCTGCTGGTCATCTCGTTCATGCTGCCGGACGCGTCCGCCACCCCGCCCGCCGTCTCGGTGCGGGTACAGGCCACCGCGTCCCCCGTACAGGCGATGGGGATACGCGAGCAGCTCGCCCTGGAACTGCGGCGCGCCCGGCAGGCCAGCGGCCTGTCCCTCACCGGCGCCGGACGGCGCTCCGGCCTCGCGCAGTCGCGACTGAGCGGCCTCGAAGAGGGCACCGTCCGCCCGACCGCCCGCGACGTGGACGCCCTGTCCGGCGCGTACGAGCTGTCGCCCGAGGACCACAACCGCCTGATGTACCTCCAGTTCCGCCTCGACCGCTGACCGCCCCCGGCGAGCCTCACCGCGCCTGAGATGACTCCGGGCGCGGAAGGGGGTGGCCGGCCCCCACGGCGAGTGGCCCCACCGGCTCGGCGTCCGAACCGACCGGCCGGCCGCCGTGTCCTCGGCGAGGTGACGGATTCCTGACGCCCGGTGGCCGTCCGGGTTGGACCGGTCCCGTTTGCGGGCGCGAACGCAATTAATTGCAAGCACTTGCGACTCTATTACGACGATATTTCTGAGTATTGCACTTCTGTGTCCGGCTCTGTCTAATGATTGCAGCCGGTCCGTAGTCGCGGCGGGGACGACCCGTGCCGGTACGTGCCTTTGGACATGGAAGAAGAGGAGTGCACGTGACTGTCTCGCGCCGGAGGTTCATGACCTCCGTGGTGTCCGGGTCCGCCCTCGCGGCCGTCGGTTCCTCGCAGCTGGCGTCCGCGCTGACCAGCGCGGCGAGCGCGGCGAGCCCGCCCGGGGACGTCGTCGGTAAGATCACCGTCGGGTACCAGGGCTGGTTCGCCTGCATCGGCGACGGCGCCCCGATCAACACCT
>NZ_QOIL01000007.1:292808-348234 GCF_003323745.1 Sphaerisporangium album | reverse complement strand
CATGCGAGCCTCTGGTGATGGTTGATCTTGGTCGACAACCCTTCTACCAGAGGCTTCTTTACTTCTCGATCAAGACAACGGATCTGTCGCCACCCTGTGACCTGCAGCATCACGGTGAAATGGGCTCGGTAGACGCCGTTTTCGGGGTCGCTGAGGACGGTCACCGAGGCCAGCGCATCCTCAGGATCGATCACCAGCAGCACGGGCACACCCCCGCGCGCCTAGATGTCCGGCTTGTCCTCTCGGTCCTCACGAACACTGCTAGGCGATACGACCTCCGCCACCATGAGCAACCCTGACGACAGCAACTCCCTATCACCCCAGCGTGGGCAGTCCACGGGCGCGAGCACGAAGTCCGGGACGATCGGGTCACGGGGCCCGTCGATGCACACGTCCACGTTGCCGGTGTACGCGCGCCACCCATGGGGGACGATGACCGCCAGTAGCGCCCGGTAGAGGCTCATCGCGGCATCGGCGTGCTCGGGGGTGCCCATCGGGCTCACGATCATTCTCCCGTTGATGATCTCGGTGCGGAGGGGAAGGGGCGGCAGCGCATCGAAGAGCTCTCGCGGAGTGCTCGGCAGCGGTTCGTGCGCGGTCTCGGGCGTCGGCGCGAACATGCTATGAGCCCTCCTGGCGGGGACCGCGTGGACGTCTTGCCGCTCACCGCTCGCAACGATGGCCCCGCCCGTCGGCGGGGCTTCCGAAGTAGCGGCGGGAGACTCGGGCTTGCCGTCAGGTAGGGACGTTAGCTCCGGGCCGACGGCGGGCTCAGGATGCGTCCTTCGTGATGTCACGACCATCGTTCTTGACCTTTCGTACCGGAGTGAACACGCCCAGTATTGACTGGATCGCAGAAAGTCGTGCGACGAAGCGCGCAGGGTCCGCGACGGCGAGGCGAATCCGCCGTCGCCGAAGCGGGTGACGAGTTTTTGTCGGTCGGGTGTCGTAGCGTTGGCGCGCTGGGTATGGGCGGTTCTCCGGACCGGAGCCGGGGATACGTGAGGTGCGGAGCAGCGGCGGCCGACCCGCCCGAGTGAACGGCAGTACGGCCCTCGTGTCTGCGAAGACGGGCGCGAAGGCGGGAAAGGGGCATCTTTGACTGGGGTACGGGTACTGGTCGGCACGCGCAAGGGCGCGTTCATTCTGACGGCGGACGGCAAGCGCGAGCAGTGGGACGTCAGCGGCCCTCATTTCGGCGGCTGGGAGATCTACCATCTGGCCGGGTCTCCCGCCGATCCGTCGCGGCTGTACGCGTCGCAGTCCGGCGGCTGGTTCGGACAGGTGATCCAGCGTTCCGACGACGGCGGCAGGACGTGGGCACCGGTGGGCAACCGGTTCGAGTACGACGGCGTCCCCGGCACTCATCAGTGGTACGACGGCACGCCGCATCCCTGGGAGTTCGCCCGTGTCTGGCACCTGGAGCCGTCACTGACCGATCCGGACCTGGTGTACGCCGGGGTGGAGGACGCCGCGCTGTTCCGCTCGGCCGACGGAGGACGGACCTGGCTGGAGCTGTCCGGGCTTCGTGGTCACGGTTCGGGGCCTTCCTGGCAGCCGGGAGCCGGTGGCATGTGCCTGCACACGATCGTCGTGGATCCGCACGATCCCGAGCGGATCTTCGTCGCGATCTCGGCGGCGGGCGTGTTCCGGACCGACGACGCCGGCAAGACCTGGCGGCCGGTCAACCGGGGCCTGCGATCCGACGGCATTCCCGATCCGGATGCCGAGGTCGGCCACTGCGTGCACCGCATCGCGATGCACCCGTCACGTCCCGGCGTGCTGTTCATGCAGAAGCACTGGGACGTCATGCGCAGTGACGACGGCGGCGAGTCGTGGCACGAGGTCAGTGGCGACCTGCCGTCGGATTTCGGCTTCCCGATCGCGGTGCACGCGCACGAGCCGGACACCGTCTATGTCGTCCCGATCAAGAGCGATGCCGAGCACTACCCGCCTGAGGGAAAGCTGCGCGTGTACCGCAGCCGGACGGGCGGAAACGAATGGGAGGCGCTCACCCAGGGCCTGCCGCAAAGCGACTGCTACGTCAACGTGTTGCGGGATGCGATGGCCGTCGACGCGCTCGATCCGTGCGGCGTCTACTTCGGCACCACCGGTGGACAGGTGTACGCCTCGGCCGATGCCGGGAACAACTGGGCGCCCATCGTCCGGGATCTTCCAGCGGTCCTGAGCGTCGAAGTCCAGACGCTGCCATGATCCGTGTCGTGCTCCCGGTACATCTGCGGACCCTCGCGCGAGTCGACGGCGAGGTGGAACTGCACATTCCCGGCCAGGTCACGCAGCGCTCGGTGCTCGACGCGCTCGAGGCGCGCCATCCGATGCTGCGGGGCACGATTCGTGATCATGTCACTCAGCGGCGCCGTGCGTTCGTGAGGTTCTTCGCCTGCGAGCAGGACCTGTCCCACGAACTCCCGGACACCCCGTTGCCCGAGCCGGTCGCCACAGGGGCCGAGCCATTTCTGATCGTGGGCGCCATGGCCGGCGGTTAGCGGTCGCGCCGGAAACCGGCGTCTCGTAAACCGTGGAGGCCGGCACCTCCACCTTGGTGGCCACCTGAGGTTCCGGGAGGGCATCGGCGTACGACGCGGCGGCCGTCGGCCGGGCCGGTTCCGGGGAGACCGGCGGGTCACGGTGACGCCTCCTGAGCCGCGCGGGCGCCCTCGGCGCGGGGGTCAGCGGCGGTCGCGAAGCAGGGCGTTCGCGGCCCGCGTCCGCTGGTAGCGCACCACGGGGCCCTGCCGCGTGCGGCTCACCAGGTCGGCCTCCAGCAGCACGCTCAGGTGGTACGACACCGTGGAGGGGGCCAGCCGGTGGCGCCGGCTCAGCTCGGTGGTCGAGCGCGAGACGGCCAGATCGCGCAGGATCGCGGCGCGGCTGGTCCCGATCAGGCCCGACAACCCAGTGTCCGCCTTCGGCGCCGGGCCGGTCGCGCTCACCGGGTAGGCCATGAACGCGTCCAGCGGGTCGCACACCTGCACGTGCAGGTTGGGCCATCCGAGCAGCGACGGGGACAGGACCAGCTCGCTGTCGCTCAGGTCGCCGGCCCCGTCGTACGGCTTGACGATGCGCATCTCCTCCGGGGCCCAGTCGAGGTCGGGGTGCAGGGACTCCAGCACGTGGCCGACGCCGTACGTGGCCATCAGGTGCGCCCGCGCAGCCAGGTCGGCGGACAGCCGCTCCTCCAGTCCCTTGCGCTGGTCGGCGAGGGCCGTCAGCCAGAAACGGCGCAGGCCGTCGGCGGCCCGCCGGGCGAAGCCGCCGTCCTCCAGGGCGCGGCGGACGCCGTCCGGCATGTCGCCGTCCGGGAAGCGCTCCTCCAGCAACTGTTCCGCGATCTTCTCGATGGGGGTCTCGCTGACGGCGTCGAGCTGTCCGGCGAGCACGCGGTGCCACGGGCCCGCGTCCGGGCGCGGCGTCAGCATGTCCAGGACGTAGCCCTGCGCACCGGGCGGCATCACGGCCGCGACCAGTGCCACGTCGGGGTCGCGTAAGGCGTACCGGGCGGCGGAGCCGGCCATGCCGAGGATCGGGTGGCGCCGGTTCGCGGCGGCCAGGCGCAGCCAGGAGGTGATCTCGAACGCCGGGGAGGGCGCGATCCTGGTGCGAGCAAGTCCAGAAATATTGAACTTAACGGTAATCATGAGGCACTGTAAATCACTTTCGAGCCAGATCGAATCTGTATCGGGCCGGAGATTGCGGTGATTCACTGTGGATGCCGGTACGACGTCGCCGGCGAATCGGACGCCTTCATCGGGGCCGGCCGGAGGGACTTCGCTGGACCATCCCGGCACGTGGACATATGGAGCCCGGCCGGTGCACGCCGGGTTCCGGCCCGTCCGGGGACGCGATGCCCATCGGCCGATGCGGCGTTCCATTACGCGCCCGACGACGCGGCTTTCCCCGGCGACGGGGAAAGCGGTCGGGGGCCGCGACGGCCACGCGACTCACTCGACGCGTGGCGCGAAATGAATACCGACAATCCGGAAAGGGGGGAGTTTCGTGGTCAAGCACTACTTCAAGTACGCGCTCAGCACCCTCGCCAGCGCCATGTTCGTCTTCAGCACCTGATCCCCGGCCGCCCGGGGCCGCGCCCAGCGGCCCCGGGCCCGGCACCCTCCACCCCCGCGACGGCCATGCCTCGGCCACACCTCACCACACCTCGACCATGCCTTGACCCACGGAGGAGCAGCGGATGTTCGCCAGCGCCGTCCACCAACTCCGGTACGCCGCCGGGCTGATGCGCGGCGAGCGGATGCCCGTCGAGAGCCTCGCCCGCATCGCCCGCGACCTGGTGGCGACGGTCAGAGAGTTCGGCGAGCCCGGCGAGGACTCCGCGCTGCTGCCCGGCCAGCAGGGTCCGATCGATCCGGACGTGCGCCGTACCGTGCTGACCCGGGCGTTGCGGCGGACCGCACGGCGCGCCGCCACCCGCACCGCGTACTACCAGGCCATGTTCGCCGGCCTCGGCGTTCGGCCCCACGACCTGACCCTGGACTCCTGGACCGAGCTTCCGGTCACCCCGAAGGCGGCGCTGCGCGGCATGCCGGCGGCCTTCGTGGCGTCCGGCGTCGACCCGGCGCTGCTCGCGCTCACGACCGGCACCAGCGGAACCCCGACCCACGTCTGGCTCAGCCGGCGTGAGGTGGACATGATGGTCGCGCTGAACACGATCTCCGCGGTGCTCGGCCAGCGCCTGCGCCCCGGGCACGTGGTGGCGTACGCGGGGTCCTCGCGGGGCACCATCCCCGTGCTCTGCGTGAGCGCGGCGGTGATGGCGGTCGGCGCCACGTTCGTGCAGCTCGGCACCCTGGCCCCGGAGGTGGCCCTCGAACGGCTGGCCGCCCCGCTGCCGCTGCCGGGCCCGGCGCGCCAGATCACCCACCTGACCGCGAACACGTCCTACCTCGCGGCCCTGGTCTCCGCGGCCGAGCGCGGCGGCTGGCGCCCGGCCGACTTCGGGCTGGTGTCCCTGCAGGCCGGCGGCGAGGTGCTCAGCGACGCGCTGCGCCTGCGCGCGCGGCGGGCGTTCGGCGTAGAACCCGAGACCGGATACGTGCTGACCGAGGGGATGCCCGCGGGCGCGCGGCTCTGCTCCGCCCGGCACCTGCACCACAGCGCCGAGTTCGCCCATGTGGAGGTCCTCGACCCGGTGACGTACCGCCCCGTCGCCCCCGGCGAGACCGGCACCGTGGTCCTGACTCCCCTGCTGCCGTACCGGGAGTGCACCCTGCTCCTGCGCTACGTCACCGGAGACCTGGTCCGCACCCTCGCCGCACCGCCCACGTGCGAGCTGGCCGCGATCCCGGCGACCTCGGACATCCTGGGCCGCTACGGCGGGCCGGTGAGTCTGGAGGTGCCACACCGGCAGGTACTCGAGATCCTGGACGCCGAGCCGGACGTCGCGCTCCCCGCCCGGTACGCCCTCGTCGAGGAGCCGGGCGGCCCCGTCCTGCACGTCCTGGCCCGGCACCGTTCTCCCCGCCTGCTCGCCCGCCTGGAGGACGCCGCCGCCCTCGCCCTCCCGCTGGGGGGGATCATCCTCCACGAGGACCCGGCCACCATGCCCCCCACCCCGCCACTGCGGGCCGACCTCAGAGAACACTCCTTCGACCACCACCCCACGCCCACCGTCTTCCCGCGGACCACCCCCGCCGCCGTCCCCGCCCACCCCTGACGGCGCCCGTCCGCCGCACCTGCCGGAGTGTGACCATGACCGGACCTTCGCCGCTTGTCTCCGCGGCCCTCGTCGTCCTGGTCGCCGTGCTGATCGCGGTGGCCGTCGCCTACTGCGCGCGGTACCGGTTGCCGCGCCCGCCGGTCGGCACGTACACCTACCCCGACATGGTCGTCGTCTTCGTCGTCGTGGTGCTGGCGCCGCTCACCTACCTCCACCTGCCCGGGCCCGTGGTCGCAGGCGTGTTCGGGCTGGTCCTGCTGTCCGCGGCCCACCTGGCCCTGGCCCCCGTCATCGGAGGCGGCCGGGCGTGGGCGGTGTCGGGGGTGCTCTGCCTGGCCACCGCGGCGGCGGCGTTCGCCGGCGCGGCCGTGGCGGTCACCGTCCTGACCGACGTCCTGCTGGTGATCGGGGTCGTCGCCGTCACCACCCTCTGGGCGCAGAGCGGCATGCGCGCCGGTCACGTCGCGCTCTTCGCGGCGCTGCTCACCGTCTACGACCTGATCGCCACCGTGGGCACCACGATGATGACCCGGTTCCTCACCGACGTGCGGGGGCTGCCGTTCGCGCCGCTCCTCGCCCTCGACCACGGAGCTTCCCCGGTGGCCATCGGGCTCGGCGACCTGATGATGCTGGTGCTGTTCCCGCTGGTCGCGGGCCGCTCGTTCGGCCGCCCCGCCGGCCTGGTCGCCGCCCTGGCCGGCGTCACCGTCACCGCCGTGGTCTCCGCCCTGTTCGTCGAGGGCGTCCTGGACGAGGGCGTGCCGCTGCTCACCATCCTCGGCCCCGTGGTCGTCGCGCAGTACCTCTTCTGGCGCGGCACCGGCCACCGCGAGCTCCGAGCCCGGGAACGCGGACGACCCCCGGCTCCGGCCGGTGGCACCCCCGGACGGCCGCGGTCGGCACGTGCCGCGACCGGCCCCATCCCTGACCCGGCGCTGACGGCCGCGCTGGCCGCACCACCCCGGGCCGAACCCTGGGTCGCCGTCCACGAGGGCCGCGTCGCCGGCACGGGCGCGACCCCCGGCCTGGCCCGCCGCGCGGCCCGCGAGAACGGCTGCCCCGCGCTCCCGGCGGTCCACGCGGGCGGCGACCTCACCCCCATCGCCCCTTAGCCGGAGGACCCTCCGAACTGCGAACACCTGTTCTCGCTCACAGTGCACGCCAGATCACTCGAACGCATGTCGGATGTGGGGCTCCGTTTGGCCGCTCTTGAGGGATGGCAACCCGTGGGGGGCGGGAACCGGCGGTGGCGCTGGGTCGATCAGGGGGAGGTCGGGGCCGGAGGACAGGAGGGTCGCGACGGCGTACTCCGGTGGTGGGGGGTTGTCCGGGTCGGCGCGGGTCAGGTGCATGCGTTCCTGTTCGAGGTGGTTGCGGGCGTCGGCCAGCGCCGCGGCGGGGGTGAGGGCCGCGCCGGCGGCCAGGGCGGTGTAGAAGCGTGTGGTGAGCACGGTGGCGTATCTGCCGGTGACCGGCGCCTGCATCGCGAGGACGCGGTCGGCGCCGTGGCGGATCAGTGTCACGGCCGGCGCGTCGCCGCCCTGCTCGGAGGGCACGGCCGCCGCGTATCCGGAGATCACGATGAGGGGCGGGAGGCCGTGGTCCAGCGCCGTCATCAGGTGTTCGGCGCGCAGCGGGCCTTCGGACGACTTCCCGGGGGCGGAGAGGTGCAGGACGTGGTAGCGGTCGGCGCGCAGGGCCGCGGCGATCGCACGCGGGCCGGCGTCCCGCAGGATCCGCACCTCACCCGCGCCCGTGCCCCGCAGGTCGGCGACGGCGTCCAGAACGGCCCGCGTCCGTGCCTCTGTGTCGCGTGAGTCGTTCCCGGAGGGTGGTGCCAGGGCCACGAGGATCTTCAGCGGGCCTGGGAGCGGTGGCACGGTCCGGTTCGGGGTGGTGGTGACGCGGCGTCGGACGCGGACTCCTGGGACGGTGGCGAGCAGGCGGCCGCCGGGGAGGCGCAGGAGTTCGTACGGCAGTGCGGAGGCGGGGCCGTCGACGTCGAGGACGACGTCGACCACCGTGCCGAAGCGGGAGTCGTGCAGGAGCTTGGCGATGTGGCGGGTGGTGTCCTCGGTGAGGAGCGCGGCGGTCAGCGCGCGTCCCGCGTCGATCAGCCGCTCCTCGGCCACGCGCGGCGGGGCGTCCATCGCGCGGGCGAGGGCGTCGGCGCCGAAGGGGAGGTCCGCGCCGTGGTGGCCCAGGACGGCGCCGGCCAGCGTCGCCTCGCAGGTGACCCGGCCGTCCTCCACCGTGACGGCGAGGACCAGTTCGTGGCCCAATGGCGCAAGCGGACGGGTTCCGCCCGCTGAGGGGTCGCTTCGCGGGGAAGGGGCCGTCAGGGTTCGCATGAGCTTTTCGGTTCCCCGGGCGGTGAAATCGGTGAGCTCGTAGGGGGTGGATGAGGCGGTGCTGAGGAACTCCGGTATTTCGTCGGCCGAATGTCCGGGTAACAGAACCGGTAGGTACTTGAGCGGCGTGCTTTTGTCGTTCTGGCGGAACGCGTCGCGGATGTGGTGGGCGGCCCATCGCGGGCCGTCGTCTGCGCCGCTTTCCACGAGGTGCTCGGCCCGGCGTTTATAGCTGTCTGAGGCGATGACGAGGACGAAATCCGCGTCGTTGAGGCGGTCCCGTGTCCATGTGGGCCAGTCCTGCCGGCCGTCGGCCCCGGGGAGGTCGATGCGGGCATCGATACCATGGCAGCGCAGGAAGATCCAGAGATTGCGCACCGATTCCTCGTGCTCCGTGGAATCGGGTGCATAGGAAATGAAAACGCGTGGAGCGCTGATTTCGCCCATCTGACCTCCTGTGTCGGCCGATTATCCTAATTGGCCGCACCACCACAGGAGCGTCCGCCGGATCGGCCCGCGTCCAGGGCCCGGATGATGTCCGGGGCCCAGGGACGTGCCGCGTCGGGCGGGTTCTAGGAGGGGGCGATCAGCAGGGAGGCGTTGCTGCCGCCGAATCCGAAGCCGTTCACCAGGGCCGTCGAGTCCCGGGCGATCCGGTGGGGACGTCGCAGGAGGTGGACGCGCTCGGTGGGCTCGGGTGTCTCCAGTCCGGCGGTGGGCGGCGCGATGCCGTCCCGGAGGGCGTTGACCGCCGCCACCAGGCCGGGGAACGCCGACGAGTGCAGGAGGTGCCCGATCGCGCCCTTGTGCGAGCCGGAGGGCAGATCGTGGATGCCCAGCTCCCGGGCGACGCCCTCCAGGGCCAGCAGCTCGGCCGCGTCTCCCTGTGGCGTGCCCGTGGCGTGGGCGTGGACGTAGCCGAGCCGTCCCGGGTGGACGCGCGACCGCTCCCGGCCCTGCGCCAGCGCGTCTCTCATGCACGCGGCGATGGTCTCGTCGTCGGATGCGCTCGCGGAGCCGCCGCCGACGCGACAGCTCGCCCCGGCCAGCAACGGTCCCCGGCGGCGCCCGCCGGCCGGTTCGAGGATCACGGCGCCCGCGCCCTCGCCGACCGTGATGCCGTCCCGGGTCGTGTCGAACGGCCGGGCTCCGGTCGGGCTGACCGCCCTCACAACGTCCATGGAGCTGTAGTCGTACGGGTTGAGGACGGACGCGCCGACGACGGCCACGATGTCGGCCGTCCCCCCGGTGACGCATTGCTGGGCCAGTGCCATGGCGAAGGCGGCGGAGGCGCACGCGTGGGTGACGTAGACGCGGGCGCCGCCGAAGTAGTCGCGCAGGTCCGGGCCGGAGACCTCGTCGGGGAGGGGCGAGGCGGCGTGGGGTGAGGTGGGGTGGGGAAGGCAGGGCGTCGACCCGGCGATGACGAGGAGGGCGGTCGGGGGCAGCTCGGCCCGCCCGGCCGCCCGGAGGGCCTCGGCGAGCGCCTCTCGGGCCCAGGTCTGCTTGCGAGGGGTGGCACCGGTCTCTCCGGCGGGGGGCACCCGGGCCACGGGCTCACCGGCGGTGGCCGGGGAGGTCGGTGACGGCTCGGTGACCGGGTCGCCGGTCAGCAGCTTCTGCCAGAAGACCTCCGTGCCGTGCCCGTAGGGGGATACGAGGCCCAGGCCGGTGATCGCCGCCGCCGTCATGGGATCTCCTCTGCTCGGGTGGGCGATATGGCCGCCCCGGTGGCCGGGATGGGCAGCGCGACGGCGCTGATCCGGAAGCCCGGATCGTCGAGGCCGAGGTCGGCCAGGGCGCGCAGCTCGCAGGTCACCAGACCGCCGTGGGCTCGGAGCAGATGCTCGGTCACCAGTGCCCGGCCGCGCGTGCCGGGGAGGTCGTCGTCGGCCACGTAGCAGCTACCCCGCCAGCCGCTCTCGGCGGCGTAGGGCCGGATCAGCTCGGCCGGCTCCAGCCGCACCGCGTCGAAGGGGCGCAGCCGGTACGCAGGATCGTCGTGGCACCGGATGTACCGGGCGACGGCCCACGCGCAGTAGTCGCGCGCCGCCAAGACCAGCGGGGCGTCGCGCCGCAGGTCGTCCGGCAGGGCCGCGAACGCGTCGCGGAGCACCAAGGAGACCGCCCGGGACAGGGAGAGCAACCGCGCGGAACTCTCGCCGGTGTACGGAGCGGAGGCCACGAGGGGTGACCGTGGCTCCGTCGACTGAAGCTCCGTCGACGGGGGCTGCGTAGACGGGGGTTGCGCCGATGGGGGCTCGGTCAACTGGAGCTCCGTCGACGGGGGTTCCGTCAGGGGATCGCCGGGCATCGGACGCCTCTCAGACGGCCCGGCGGGCGAGTTCCGCCGAGAGGAGCAGTGGGCGGGCGTGTGAGCGGCCGGACGCGTGGACGCTGCTCGCGTCGGCGCCGTACCCGCCGAAGGGCCTGTTGCCGTCCTCGGCGTCGAACGTGGTGCGGTCGCGGAGGACGACGCTCGTCCCCATGAGCCGTCCGGTCTCGGCGGGCATGCCGTACAGGGACACGTACATGCCGCGGCCGCGCTCCTCGGGGCTGTCGAGCCAGTCGCCGACCTGCCGGAGGCTCTCGTACTCCATGACGCAGAACACGGGAGCGAAGAACTCCGGCGGGTGGAAGGTGGCGTCCCACTCGCGGAACAGCAGGGTCGGTTCCACCCATCCGGTGGCGATGTCGGTGCCGCCGCCCCGGACGACGTCCGAGGCCGGTGACGCGGCGAAGAACGCGGCGGCGCCCTGTACGGCGTCGCGGTAGACCAGCGGGCTGACCTCGGCCCGCGGATCCTGCCGCTCTCCCGCCGCCAGCCGGGCCAGCGCGGCGTCGAGCCGCTCGGTCAGCGGCCCGGCGAGGCTGCGGTGGACGAAGATCACGTCCGGGCTGAGGCAGTCCTGGCCGGAGTTGTAGAGGCGGGTGGACAGCAGGTCGGGCACGACGCGCGAAAGGTCCGCGTCCGGGCCCACCACGACCGGGTTGGGGCCCGAGCCGAAGGTCAGCAGCAGCGTCGCGGGGCCGACCGCCCGCGACACCGAGCGCGCGTTCTCCGGCCGGCCGCAGAACACCATCGCGTCGGCGGTGCGGCAGTCGCTCAGGAAGCGGCGTTGCGAGACCGGGGCCATGTCGACCGGGAAGGGGTTCGGCATGATCGGGTCCTCCGACAGCAGCCGGTGGACGGCCTCGGTCACCTTCTCCACCCTGCTGGAGGGACGGAAGGTGACCGAGCCGGTATAGAGGGCCGGAATCAGCGCGTAGAGCACGTACGAGTACAGGACGTTGTTGGACGGCATGAAGACGGCCAGCGAGCCGATGTGCGGGGGCCTGTTGCGGATGGTCTCCCAGCGCGCTCCCGCGAGCGCGCGCACGGAGCGGTGGATCTCGTCCTCGGCGGCGGCGTGCGTGGCCACCTCCAGCAGGATCCGCCGCAGATCGTCTCTGCGGCGCAGGATGACGTCGATCGCCATCAGGTCGAGTCGCGAGGGTCCGTCTGGCTTCACTGCGGGTGCTCCAGGGCGTGAGGGTGTCTCGTCACCGGTGGGCGGCGGAGTCGGGCGCCGCCCGGGCGACCACGTGGTCGACGAAGCCGTCGTCGAGCCCGATCCGGCGCATGGCGCGGTCGAGGCGGCGCAGGTACTGGCGGGCCCCGGCCCGGAACCGCCGTTCCTGGACGGCGGTGGGGTTGTCCACCTGGTCCACGCGGACCGCCACGGGAACCACCTCTTCGAGCACTTCCTGGACGTCGTCCCGGTGGCCTTCGAGGATCGCCGTGCGCAGCGCGTGCAGGCCGAACGACACGTGCCTGGACTCGTCCCTGGTCATCGCGACGAACCCGGCCTCGATGCCGGACAGGGAGTCCTTCTGGCGGATCAGCCGGATGAGGTTGATCTGGCCGGTGACCGCCAGGGCCCCCTCGGTGACCAGGTGGAAGTGGGTCACCGCCCGTACCCACGTGGCGTAGTGGGACGGACGGGCCAGCAGGTCGCCGACGAGGCGGGCCTCGATCCCGCTGAGACGCCGGTTGGTGGGCGTGAGCGCGGACCAGGATTGCCCGACCATCCGCCGGGGGTCGGGATCGAGCCCGAGCACCTCTTCCCCTATGCGCAGCATCAGCCGGGTGTGACGGGCCTCGTCGGCGGCCTGGGAGGCCAGGAAGACCATGCTGTCCTCGTCGGGCGCCCCGGCCATGATGGGCGCCAGCAGGTCCAGGCCGGTGTACTCGCCGACGATGAAGGTGTGGATGAGTTCGGTGAGCCACGCCTTGGCCCGGTCGCCGAGCCGGTTCGCCCAGTCGTCGTGGTCGGGTCCGAGCTCGACCCGTTCGGCGGCCCACTGCTGTGTCTCCCACCGGCGGTACAGCTCACGCGGGGTGGTGCGGCGCGCGGCCAGGACATCCGCGTGGACCAGGATGTCGCGGGTCGGCACCTTGGTGAGGTCGGAGAGGGACGCGTTGTCGAGAAGCAGCGTGCTCCATCTCATCGGAGCCCCAATCTGGTGGGTGTCGGGGAGGTGCGGCCGGTCATTTACGGACGACCAGGCGGCCGTCGACGATCAGGAAGTCGAGCTCGCACTCCCGGTAGACCTCGGCCACGTCGCCGATGTCGTGAGCGATGGGCCGGCCGCGGCCGTTGAGGGAGGTGTTGATGAGGACCGGCGGGTACCCGGCCCGGTCCAGCGCGGCGATCACCCGGGCCATGGTGTGGTCGTCCTCCTGGACGATCTGGGCGCGCGCGGTGCCGTCGACGTGGACGGCCTCGGGAATCGTGAGGCGACCGTGGGGGGTGACGGTGGTGGCGGCGAGCATGAAGCGTTGCAGGGGGTCCTTCACCTCCCAGAACCGGCCGGCCTGGGAGGCGAGGGCGACCGGCGCCAGCGGCCGCCACATCTCGCGGCCCTTGGCGACGTTGATCCGGTCGCGGACTCCGGGGATCGACGGCAGGGCGATGATCGACCGGTGGCCGAGGGCGCGCGGCCCGATCTCGGCCCGCCCCTCGGCGATGCCGCCCACGGCTCCCGAGCCGAGCAGGCGGACGACCTCGTCGAGGTCGAGATCGGTGCCGGTGAGGTCCGGCGGCAGGTCGCCGTCGAGGGCTCGCCCGAGGAACGGGTCGAGGACCGAGATCTGCCGCGGCGGACGCACCGCCCACGCGGCCCCGAGGGCGACACCCCCGTCGTGGGGGACGGGAGGGCAGAAGACCTCCCCGTCGAGGCGGCCGTTGGCCGAGCAGTTGAGCGCGACCCCGCCCGACAGGCAGACGACGGACTCGCCGGTCACCTCCCGGGCGAAGGCCGCCAGCCGGGTCAGATGCTCCTCCACCGCGCTCTGCGCGCTCCACGCCAGGCGGACGCAGTCCTCGTCCTCGTGCATGGTGGCACGCGGGGCCCGTCTGCGCCCGGTGAGCGTGCCCAGGTAGCGGGACCAGCCCCGCATGATCGTCGCGTACTGGTCGTCCTCGTGGTGGTCGAAGAGTGGCATCCCGTCCGCGGTGAGCAGGGGGAAGGGGGTCATCCCGGCGGCGCGGCCGTAGGACGCCAGGCCCATGGTCTTCCCTGCGTTGAGGACGCCGAGCCGCAGGTGCTCGCAGACCGCCGCGTACATGTCGCCGAGCGACGCCGGCTGGGGCAGGCGCGCCTTGCCGAGCAGGCCCCGCGTCCGGTCCGCGCGGTAGACGCTGATGCTGTCGTCCTCCCCGTTGCCGTCCATGACCAGGACGGCGGCGCTCTCGTAGGGCGAGGCGTGGAACGAGGACGCGGCGTGGGCGCGGTGGTGCTGGACGAAGACGAGCTCCGGTGGCCGCGTGCCGGCGTCCAGGCCGAGAAGCCGCAGGTAATGCCGTGCCGAGCTGTACCGCCAGGGCTCCCCGCAGACGGCGCCGACCCGGGGGACGTCCCATCCGACGGCCACGACGTCGATGTCCGCGACGTCGGCGCCGGCGTGGTCGAGGCACGCGCGCACGGCGTCGGCGGGGTACTCGAAGACCCCGTAGCGCCGCTTCGAGTGGCGTTCCTGCTCCTCGAAGACCGTCACCCGGCCGTCCTCGTCGACCAGGCAGGCGCTCGGGTCGTGCCCGCCGTACGGGCACTGCTCGGGGGACAGCAGGGTGGGCGGGGCGTTGATTCCCAGGACGTATCCCATGTTTCCCCTAGGGTCGCGGATCGGCCGTGGTGGTATGGGTGCCCGCGAGGGCCCGTATGGCCCGGCGGTCGAGCTTGCCCGAGGGCAGGCGCGGGAGCGCGTCGACGTGGTGGATGCGGCGGGGCCGCAGCTCGGGAGGCAGCGCCGCCCGGCATGCCGCCACGGCGAGGGCGGCGAGGTCGCGCCCAGGCCGCTGCGGGCTCATGACGAGGAACGCGACGGTCTGGTCGCCCCGGTCGCCCGTCCCGGGCACGCCGACCACGGCGGCCTCGGCGATCGCGGGTTGTGCCGTGAGGGCTTCCTCCAGGTCGGCCGGCGCGTGGGTGCGCCCGTGCACGATGACGGCCTCGCGGATCCGGCCCGTGACGACGAGCCTGCCGGAGGGCAGCACCGATCCGGTGTCGCCGGTGCGGAGCCAGCCGTCGAGGAACGCGGCCTCGGTGGCCTCCGGAGCGCCGAGGTAGCCCGTCATCACGCTGGGGCTGCGCACCAGGATCTCGCCGCCCGGCCCGGCGCGGAGCTCGGTGCCGTCCAGGGGCCGGCCGACCGTGCCGGGCGCGAAGTCGCCGGGGGCGTTGAGCGCCACGTTGGGACCGGCCTCGGTCAGCCCGTACCCGTCGTGGATCGGCCCGCCGACGACGTCGGTGAACTCCGCCTGCAACCGCGTGGCCAGGATGTCCCCGCCGCAGCCCCGGACGCGCAGGCGGCCAAGGGCGGCGCGCAGCTCCGGGTCGTGCCCGGCCCGCGCCAGCAGGGCCCGGTACATCGACGGCACACCGTCCAGGCAGGTGATCATGTGGCGTCTCATCCGCTCGGCGACCAGCGCCGTGCCGAAGCGGCTCTCCAGGTGCAGGGCGGGACCGCCGGCGACCCACTGCTGGAGCACGCTGAAGCCGTACGCGTGGATCGCGGGCAGGGGGAGCAGCAGGGCGTCGCCGTCGTCGAAGCCCAGCCGCTCACGGGTGGCGGTCCGCTGGTAGCGGATCGCCGTCGCGCCGAGCAGCACCGCCTTGGCCTCGCCCTCGCTGCCCGAGGTGAAGAAGCAGTAACCGCCGTCCTGGCGCCCGGCGCGCGGACCGGCGGGAGTGGCCGCCATGGGGACCACCGCGCATCCCTCCGGCGAGGGGACCACGCGGGCCGCCGCCGGTATGGACGCGCCCGGCCGCCCGGAGGTGGGGCCGCCCAGCACGAGCACGGCGCCGAGGCGTTCGGCCGCCAGGGTGGCGACGACGACGGGCAGGCCGTCGCGGTGCGGGACCTCGATGCCGGCGTCCGCTCCGGCCCCCGCCCGCTCGGCGGCGAAGCAGACCTGGTCCACCAGGGCGGACAGGAAGCCCGGATCGACCTCGGCACCGTCCACGTGCAGCGCCCCGCGCATCAGTGACCGGGTCCGGAGAAGACGCGGTCCACGCCCGCGGGGACGTCGTCGTCGGGCACGGCGATCCTGACCAAGGCGGGCTGCCCGGTCTTCGCCACCTCGCACGCGGTGCGCAGCGCCTCCTTGGTCTCGGCCTCGGTCGCCGGGGTCGCCGACCAGCCGCCGAAGGCGCGCGCCAGCTCCGCGACCGGCAGCGGGGCGCGGAATCGCGTCAGGTGGGCCGGCGCCCCGTCCAGGCGCCGCAGGTGCCGGGGCCAGCCGAAGCCCTGGTTGTCGAAGACGACGATGACGACGCCCAGCCGCAGGTCGCCCATGGTGGCGAGGGCGTTCATGCTCAGCGAGACGGCGCCGTCGCCGGCCAGCACCACCACCTGCCGGTGGGGGACGCAGGACGCCGCGCCGACGCTCGCGGCCACGCCGAACCCCATCATGGTCTGCTCGCCGGGCGTCACCACGCTCATCCCTCTTCTGACGGTCAGCAGGGGGAAGTGGTAGCTCCACATGTCGTGCAGGCCGTTCTCCTGCACGATGATCGCGTCGTCGTCGAGGACGTCGCCGAGGCAGGCGAGCGCCCGCCGTACCGGCGAGCCGGTGACGTCCCCGGCGGCCTCGGTCAGCAGCCGCCCCCTGAGGGCGCCGATACGCTCGCCACGCTCCCGGGCGCGCGCCGGGTCCGGGGGACGGTCTCGCAGCCGCGCGGCCAGTTCCGCGCAGACCAGCTCGGCGTCGCCCAGCAGGCGGTGGTCGCTCGTCCGCGCGGTGTCGAACGCGGCGTGGTCCTGGTCGACGTGGACGATCGGGACGCGGGCGAACGCTTCCCACCCCGTGCGCACCGTCTCCTCCAGGCGTGTGCCGACCGCGAGCAGCAGGTCGCAGCCCTCCAGCAGTTCGGTCGCCGGCGGGGTCGCGTAGAGACCGGCCAGGCCCATCGTCAGGGGGTGGGTCTCGTCGACGGACCCCCGGCCGGACCCGGTCGTGAAGATCGGGGCGACCACGGCCTCGGCGAGGCGTTCGACGGCGCGGCCCGCGTCGCCCCAGCGCGTGCCACCGCCCGCGAGGACCACCGGGGCCTGGGCCCGGCGCAGCAGGCCGGCGGCGTGGTCGAGGTCGGCGGGTTCGGGGACCGAACGCAGACGGCGCGGGCGCCCGCCCGCGTCCTGCGGGTGATCGGTGTCGGGTTCGCGCCGCTCGGCGGCGACGACCAGCATGGTGAGCCCGGGGCGTCCGTTGAGGGCGAGGTGGACGGCCCGGCGCACGGCCCAGGGCACCTGCTCCGCCCCTTCCACCAGGGTGTGCCACTTGAGCAGCGGGCCCGCCATGGCCTCCTGGTCGACCTCCTGGAACCCGCCGCGCCCGATCTCGCGGGAGCCGATCCTGGTGGTGACGACGACGATCGGCACCGCCATGGACGCGGCTTCCAGCAGACCGGTCAGGGCGTTGACGACGCTCGGGCCGCTCGTCACCGCGAGGACGGCGGGCGAGCGTGACACGGCGGCGTGCCCGGCCGCCGCGCAGGCCGCCACCCGCTGGTCCCGGACCAGGACCGTCCGCAGCAGGTCGTGCCGGTCGGCGGCGTCGAGCAGCCCCGGGTCGTCGGACGGAAGGCCGAAGACGGCCTGGCAGCCCGCCGAGGCCAGGGCGGCGGCCAGCGCGGTCCACACGGGCTCGATCACGGGCGGTCCTCCGTTCCGAGGCCGCCGAGGTTGGAGTAGCCGCCCATGTAGTAGTCGAGCGTCGCCTTCCTGCTGCACTCGACGCGGATCTTCTGCTTGATGAGCTCGTGGCTGAAGGCCATGTCCTCGGTGAACTCCAGGCGGCGCCGCCAGCGGGTGTAGTGGACGGGGAACGGGATGCGCCGGTGCAGCTCCCTCCTGACCAGGAACTCGCTGGTGTCGACCCGGCAGACGATCTGCCCCCGCGCCGTCAGCGTGTCCCGCACCACGTTGGACCCGTCCTCGAAGACCCCGAGGTCGCGCAGGTGGGCGTAGGAGGAACGGCGCCTGTCCGGGTCGGGATGCCAGGGGTCCTCTCCGTCCGGGAGGTACGGCCTCCCGGCGGCGTCGAGCAGGTTCCGCCAGCTGTGCGCGACCTGGACGTCGGGGTCCTCGTCCAGGATCCGCCGCAGCGACCGCAGGTGGCCGGGGCGGAAGGCGTTGTCGTCGTCGAGCTGTGCCACCATGTCGCCCCGGCTCATCTCGATGCCGAGGTTGCGCAGGTGGGCGAGCTTGGACGGCAGGTAGCCGTCACCCTCCATCCCGCCGTCGCGCAGCTCCCGCGCCGAGACGTTGCGGATCACCGCCGAGGGGAACGACGTCCGCAGCTTCGCCACGTGCGACTCGTCGGACAGGAACGGGCAGTCGTCGCCGATGACGACGTGCTCCACCTCGACCCCGGCCTGGGCGGCCACCGAGGCCATGGCCCGCTCCAGCGCGCCGGGCCTGTTCCGGGTGAGCGTCACCACGCTGACGAGGCCGGTCACCGGGCGTCCCTCGCCCACTGGATGGTCCTCGCCAGGCCGTCGCGCAGGGCGGTCTGCGGCTTCCAGTTCAGCAGTTCCCTGGCCAGGGTGAGGTCGGGCCTGCGCCGCCGGGGATCCTCGGGGGGCAGCGGCAGGTGCCGGACCTGGTCTCCCAGGCCGTGTGAGGCGTCCGGGTCACGGGTCCGGCCGGGAGGGCGCCCGCCGCTCGGCCCGGTGTCGTCCTCGCCCGCGGTGAGCCGCAGGATGAGAGCGGCGAGGTCCAGCACGCTCACCTCCTCGTCGCTGCCGATGTTGACCGGGCGCCCGCCGGTGTCGTGGACACAGCTCGCGACCATGCCCTCCACGGCGTCGTCGACGTAGCACAGCGAGCGCGTCTGGCCGCCGTCCCCGAAGACCGTCAGCGGAAGCCCGGACAGGGCCTGGCCGATGAACGCCGGGACGACCCGCCCGTCCGAGAGGCTCATGTGCGGGCCGTACACGTTGAAGAGACGGACGATGCCGCACCGCACGCCGTGCACCCGCGAGAACGACGTCGTCAACGCCTCCGCGAAGCGTTTGGCCTCGTCGTACATGCTTCGCGGGCCGACCGGGTTGACGTTCCCGAAGTAGCTCTCCCTCTGGGGATGCTCGCTCGGCTCGCCGTACACCTCCGACGTCGAGGCGAGCAGGAAACGCGCCCCCTTCTCGCGCGCCAGCGTCAGGGCGTTCCAGGTGCCGGCGCTGCCCGCCCGCAGCGTCTCCAGGGGGAGCCGCGCGTAGTCGCGGGGCGAGGCGGGGGAGGCGAGGTGCAGCACGGCGTCCACGGGGCCGGGGACGCTCCACGGTTCCGTCACGTCGGCCACGACGAGCTCGAAGCGCGGGTCGCCGAGGAGGTCCCGGACGTTGGCGGCGCTGCCGGTGACCAGCGAGTCCAGGCACACCACGCGGGCACCGGCGCGCACGAACCTGCGCGACAGGTGCGAGCCGAGGAAGCCCGCGCCGCCGGTGATCACCATGGTGGCGTGCGACCAGTCATGTGTCACGTTCGACCTCCGTCCGTCCGGTACTCTCCGTGGGCTCCGCGCCCGGCGGCGCGGGGGCGCGGCCGAACACCGGGTACCCGACGACCACGGGAAGGGTGATCAGCGCGAAGATCCCCGCGGCCACCCACGTCAGGCCGGCGCTGCCGGTCAGCGGCGCGCCGATCGTCAGGCCGAGCGCCGTGCAGACGTCCAGCAGCGGGATGAGCGCGGCGAAGTAGCGGCCCATGTGCTGGTCCGGCAGGCGCCGCTGCACCTCGGCGAAGTACACGACGCTGGCCACCGATTCCAGGAACCCGGCGAGGAACAGCAGGCCGTACAGCGCCCCGTGCAGGGGGAGGAACGGCATCGCGAGCCAGCAGAAGCCCTCCAGGGCGTTGCCCAGCACGTACACCTTGCCGGCGTGGAACCGCCCCAGCCTGCCGCCCAGGAAGCCGCCGACGATGCCCCCGGCTCCCATCGCGGCCAGCGCGTAGCCGTACACCTGGTGTTCGGGAAACCACTCGGCGGTGGCGGCGATGAGAAACGTACGGCCGAGCGCCACCGCGAAGACGTAGGTGAACGAGGTTATGGTCAGGCCCAGTAGGAAGCGGTCCCGGCCGACCGCGCGGGCCAGGTCGCGCGGCCCGTCGACGAAGGCCCCCTGGATCGTCTTCCTGACCACGGCGGCCGTCCCGCCGGCCGTCCCTTCCCGGTCCTTGCCCGGCTCTTTCCGCGCGTCCCGGGCGCGCAGCGGTATGCGCAGGATCAGCACGGCCGCCGCGGCGGCGCTCGCGGCCTCGGCGGCGAACAGCCAGACCAGGCCCAGCGAGGTCGCGATGGCGGCCGCGAGGGCCGGGCCGAGCAGCATGGTCGTCCGCTCGGCGGTCACCACCGAGCTGTTGCCTTCCAGTTCGGCGCCCGGCTTCATCGCCTGCGGGCGCAGGGCCATCCACGCCGGCACGCCGAACATGTAGGTGATGCCGGTGAGGAACGACAGGACGTAGAGCTGCCAGAGCTCGGTCGTCAGCGGGAAGAGCGCCACGACGGCGGCGCTGGACACCGAGCTCCACACCGCGACCCGCCGGGGGTCGATCCGCTCGATGAGATAGCCGGCGACCGCGCTGAGCAGAACCGTCGGGACCAGGCGGATGCCCAGCGCGATGCCCACGGCCAGGCCGAACCCGTAGCGATCGGCGGCGAGCAGCGGGATCGCCACCTGGGTCATCGACGAGCCGAGCTGGAGGAGGAACAGCGAGACGACCAGCGTGGCCAGCGCCTCGTTGTCCCTGAAGCCCCCCGTGAACCGGCGCAGGATCCCCCGCGGCCTGGTCTCGGTCCGTCGTTCACCGGTCGTCTGCTCCGTCTCAGGCACCGGCCGCCTCCTGCACGCGGGCCGCGGTGCCGGCCTGGACGTCCAGCCGGTGCGGCAGATCGTCCAGGGAGGGCAGCCGGCCGGGGTCGGCCAGCCGGAAGAGCCCCGCGCCGGCGGGCTCGAATCCGGCGGACGTGAAGATGCCGCGGCACGGATGGTTGCGCGCGGTCTCGACGATCGAGCCGGTGGTCCCCGGCCGGTCCCCGCCGCCGGCCCGCAGGGTCGCGACCAGGAAGGGCAGCGCGACGTCCAGGCCGAGGACCCGGCAGCTCACCACCATGCCCGCGACCTCGGCACCTCGCAGCATCACGACCCCCACCAGGCCGTAGTCGGCGATCCTGTCCGACACCGACAGCGTCCACACCGCCGACGTGGCAGCCGACGCGCGCGCCTCCTCGCCGGTCAGCGTGCTCCCCATCGTGTTGAACTGCGTCGTACGGCCGCACAGCTCGACGACGCGGGGCAGGTCCGCGGGTACGGCCGGCCGTACGGTCATCGTCACCTCCAGGTCGCGCAGGAAGGACCGGCGGTCGGTCGCCGAGGCGAGCTCCTCGCGCGCGAGCATCGCCTTGGTGGTCACGGCCCGCAGAGCGCTCTCCTTGGTCACCGAGCCGGTCTGGCAGCGGGGATCGCTGAGCAGGGCCCGGCGGAAGTCGTGGACGGGAACGTCGAGTACCCGCACGCCGGGGGCGCGCGCCCGCACCTCCAGCCGTTCGACGTGGTTGTCGTCGAGGAAGAGGACGCTCTCCGGCGCCACCTGCAGATCACGACATATGCGCAGGATGTTGGCCGACTTGTCCTCCCAGTTGATGCGATGGGTGACGAAGTCGTCCGGAGAGATCATGAGGCGGCCCTGGTTTCGCCGCCACAGGTCCAGCGTCACCTCCGCCGACCCCTTGCCGCAGGTCGCCAGCAGGATGCCGCGCCTGCCGAGCAGAGCCAGCGCCTGCTGCACGCCCATGTGGAGCCACCGGCTCGTGCCGTCGGAGTCGACCCAGCCGAACCCGGTCTCGGCGGCGTTGCCCGGCCACAGGGTGCCGTCCAAGTCCGTCACGACGCACTTGATCTGGCCGAGGCGGTGGTGCGCGACGTGGCAGTCCAGGTACTCCTCGGCCAGCAGCGAGCTGAGCCCCGGCGTCTGGTTGGGCTGTTCCACCGTGAGATCGGGCATCCCGCCGTGGTGGCCGTACGGGAAGTACAGGTCGTCGAACAGCCGGCCCGCTCCGTGCCGGGCCGCGAGAGCCTGTTCGTCCAGCACCATGACGTTGCCGTGCGCGGACGCCGCCGCGTCGATCCGGAGGTTCAGGCCGCCGACGAGCTCACGGAATCCGGCCGGTGTGCGGAAGTCGAACCGGCCGAACGGGGAGATGGCGGGGAAGGCGAAGTTGTGCACCAGCACCAGGCGATCTCCCGCGGCGGCGGCCAGGTCGTCGATGTGCGAGGCGACCAGCCTGCCGAGCGCGGCGGCCTGACGGCGGCGGCGCCCCTCGTCCTCCAGTGCCCCGTGGTCCCAGAGCGGGCTCATGAAATGCTGGGTGGAGGGCTGCAGGACGATGAGATGCGGATCCCAGGCGCCGATCTGCTCGGCGAGCGGCTCGCGGTCGTCCGGCCACAGGTGGCGGGTCGTCACGCTGAGGCCCCGGCGCGCCCCCCGGCGTACCAGGGCGTCCTCGGCGAACTGCAGGACGCAGCCGCCGACCAGCATGACGCGCATCGGCGTCAGACCGCCCTCGCCGTCCGGCGTACCCGCCTGGCCCGTGACGCCCGGCCCGGGCGTGAGGTCGCCGGGGCCCACCGGATCGAGCTCCAGGTAGCGCGCGCGGCCGTCACCCTCGGTGACCGCGCGTTCGGCCTGCTCCAGTTCGTCGGCGTCCTCGGGGACGACGAAGCCCCGGTCGCGCAGCATGGAGAAGAGGGCGGCGGCGGTGTCCGGCCGGAGGCTGTCGCCGGCGAACTCGGCGGCGGTGAGCGGCCGGGAGAGCAGCGGCCCGCACAGGCGCCAGAGGTCGGCCCTCAAGGTGAGGCGGTGCAGATGGATCGGGTGGGTGAGGACGACGCAGTCGCTCAACTCCACGACCGACACAAGACGGCTCCATCGGTGGCGCTGCTGGCGCAAGACGATCTCCCTGGCGTCCGGTTCGTCGGCCGGCGGCCCGCCGCCGCGGCCGGGAGGATGGTCCGGTCTCACGAGGCGGCGGCGTCCTCGATCACCTTGCAGCAGCCGTCGAGGATGTCGTGCTCGCGTCCTTCGAGGTCACGGACGACCGAGGCGATGTACTCCATGGTCCCGGCGTGCGGGCGGATCGTGTAGCGGAGTCCCGCCATGGAGGCGACCCCGGCGTCCTCCACCACCGCGTCATAGGCCGACAGGTACGGGGCGAGTACGTCTTCGAGGTCGTGGCGCGCGGCGACGTAGTCGAGCCGCGCCTTCACCAGCTTCTTGTGCTCGCCGAACAGGTGGACGATCCGGTAGTCGAACTGGGAGCTGTAGTCGGGCTCGCCGGTCGCCATCTCGACATCCGGCGAGACGCCCTGGAGGTGGGCGGCGATGTCGGCGTAGACGTCCATGCCGAACCGCACCGCCGGGCGTTCGAGCAGGTCGGACGACCGGGGGAACCACCAGTGGCCGAAGATGTGCTCACCGCCCTTCGGCTCCCGGTCGACGTACGACCGGAGGCGACGGCCGAAGTCGGCGAGGTCGAACGCGGGCGCGTTGCCCCTCGGCCACAGCACCTGGATGCACCCGGTCATGACGGCCAGTCGGTCCACGCCCGTGATCTCGGCCATACCTCGCCTGAACGCCTCGTTCACCGCCTCGAAGCCGAAGTTCATCGACGTGAACCGCCCGCGGTTGTCGAACGCCACGGCCATGACGTGGCGGGCGTCGCGGTCGTAGCCGTAGAACAGGAACTCGTGGACGTAGGAGCCCGGATAGCCGCGCAGGTGGTTCTCGTCCACGAAGGCGATCAGGTGCCGGCCGGAGTCGACGGTCTCGATGATGAAGTCCACCAGGTCGCCGATCGCCATGGCCTCGCCGCGGGTCACCACCGACGTCTCCAGCACTTCGGTGTAGGCGAAGCTGTCGGTGTAGTCCACGCAGACGTCGCCGGGCCTGATGTCGCCCGGGCGGCGCGAGACTCCGTAGGAGTGGAGCTGGACGAATCGTCCCATGAACCATTCGTCGACGCCGCTCGCGAGCGCGACGCACAGCGGCAGAGCGCCGTACAGGTAGGAATTGTGGTGGTGTTGCACGTTCGTCGGCAGAGCGACTCCGGCTGCCAAGATCGACTCATCCCCCTATGGCGTGCATGTAACCCGCGGGTGGGAACCCGCGGACGTCAGGCGATCGATCAGGAAGGTGGGCGACCGTCCACGACGCGGACACGTCTGCCAGGGCCCGTGCCGGACGCGGCGGCGTCCTGCTCGGCGTGAACACCCCGTACGTACTACGACCTGGCAGCCGGCTCCGTGCTCCCGGGTGGCGGGACCATGGGCGGTTGGAGCTTTACGAAGGGTCGGAAGTGCTGTGGAGGCTGGGCGCAAATCGTTAAGACTCGCCCAGTATCAGCAAATGTGTGGTATCGAGTCAATAGATCTAGTCAGAAGCTGGCGGCGGCGACCGTCCCCGCGTCACCGGGCATGCGTGGATCACTGGCGCTCATCGCGGCCGAGTAGGGTGCGGTACTGGCACATCGTGGAGGGGGAGTCGGGTGGTTCGGGCGCTGGTGTTCGATGTCGGGGAGACGCTGGTCGACGAGACGCGCATCTGGTCGCGGTGGGCCGACCGGCTGGGGGTGCCCCGGTTCGTCATGATGGGCGTGCTCGGCGGGATGGCGGCGCTCGACCGGTCCCACAGCGACGCCTTCCAGATCGTGCGGCCGGGCATCGACCTGTCCGCCGAGCTGGACGCCTGGCGGCGGGAGGAGCCGGGCGGGCTGCGGGAGAACTTCGACGAGGACGACCTGTACCCCGACGTGCGGCCGGGGCTCGCCGCGCTGCGGGAGGCCGGGTACCAGCTCGTCATCGCCGGCAACCAGCCGCCGCAGGCGTACGACCAGCTGGCCGCGATGGACCTGCCGGTGGACGGCATCCACACCTCGGCCGGCTGGGGCGTCAGCAAGCCGCACCCGGAGTTCTTCGCCAAGGTCGCCGCCGTGGCGGGCCGCGAGCCGGGGGACGTTCTGTACGTCGGGGACCGGCTGGACAACGACGTGATCCCGGCCGCCGAAGCGGGAATGCGCACGGCCCTGCTGCGCCGGGGCCCGTGGGGCTACCTGCACGCGGAACGCCCCGCCGCTCAGCGGGCCGATGTGATCATCGACACCATCCCCGACCTCGTCACCGTCCTGGCCGAGGGCCGCGTTTAGTACCGGTCGTCAGGTGCCACCGGGCCGGTCGGCGTCCAGCGTTCCTGGTGAGGCCGGACGTCAGCGGCGGTTGGTCGGGTCCGAGCCCTGCTCCAGGGAGATGACGGCGGGCATCGAGCCGGTGTCCGGGCCGGCGGGCTCCTCGTCCAGGCCCGCGGGGATCACCAGGCCGTGGGGGAGCAGCACGACGGCGGTGGTTCCACCGTACGGGGAGCGGCGCAGGGCCACCTTGATGTCGTGGCGGGCGGCCAGGCGGCTGACGACGAACAGGCCGAGGCGGTCGCTGTCGGCGAGGTTGAACTCCGGCGGGTCGACCAGCCGCCGGTTGATCTCTTCGCGGTCCTCGGGGGTCAGACCGAGGCCGCGGTCCTCGATCTCGACGGCGAAGCCCCGGCCGACGAGGTCGCCCCTGATGTAGACGCGGGTGCTGGGCGGGGAGAAGACGGTGGCGTTCTCGATCAGCTCGGCCAGCATGTGGATCACGTCGGCGACGGCCGTGCCGACCAGCGAGGCGTCCGACATCGGCATGACGGTGACGCGCGAGTAGTCCTCCACCTCGGCCACCGAGCCGCGCACCACGTCGTGCATCGGCACCGGCCTGCGCCACGCGCGGCCCGCGGGCGCGCCGGAGAGGATGATCAGGCCTTCGGCCTGGCGGCGCATGCGCGTGGTCAGGTGGTCCAGCCGGAACAGGTCGGCCTGGGCGTCGGGGGCGTTGGTCTTGCGCTGCATCGTGTCGAGATGCGTGAGCTGGCGGTGCAGCAGCGACTGGTTGCGCCGCGCCAGGTTGCGGAACACCAGGCTGACGCCCCTGCGCAGGTCCGCCTGCCCGACCGCCGCCTTGACGGCCGTGCGGCGTACGGTCGAGAACGCCTGGGCGACGTCCTGCACCTCCAGGGTGGTGCCGGTGATGTGGATCGGCGGCGCCTCGGTGTCGACCTCGACGGGCTCGCTGTCGCGCAGCTTGCGGACGACGCCGGGAAGCCGCACGTCGGCGAGCTCCAGGGCGGCGCTGCGCAGGTCGGCCAGCTCCTGGGAGAGGCCCCGGCCGAGCCGCGCGGACAGCACCACGGCGAGCAGGATCGCGACGAGCCCGAGGCCCGCCGCGATGGCGATCCGGGCGACGATCCCGAAGGACGCGTCGTCGGCGCGGAGGTTCAGCAGGGCGGCGCTGTCGGCGGTGAGCCGGTCCACCCGCGTGCCGAGCGTCCCGGCGAGCCCCTGCCACGCGGTGGCCTGCCCCAGGGCGCCGCGCCGCGCGCCGACCTCGTTCTCGATGGCGGTGAGGCGCTTGTAGTCGGCCGAGGAGAGCAGGCCGTCGTACGGCCGGCGCAGCTCGGGGTCGAGGTCCCGCATCCCGCGGTCGAACAGGAGCCTGCGGCCGGCGACGATCTGCGCGAACGCGCGCTGCTCCTCGGCGCCGAGCTGCCCGCGCAGCAGCGCGCCGGACAGGAGCGCGTCCTCCTGGGACAGCAGCTCGCGCGACCCGGCGATGGTCTGCAGCCCGTTCGCCTGCCGGTACAGCGCGGGGTCGGGGACGGTCACCAGCCGGTCGGTCATCCGGTAGAGCGAGTTCTGGATCTCGGTGTACTGCTGGACGGCCCCCAGCCGGTCGAGGGACCGGGAGTCGACCTGCTCCCGCAGTCCGCCGAGCCGCTGCAGCTCGCGCTCCAGCGCGGTGAGGCCCTCCACCACGTCGGGCCCGGTGGCGCTCGACCCCTCCTGGGAGGTCGCGCGCTGGTGGAGCAGCACCACGGCCCGGTCGGTCTCCTCCCGGGCGGTGGACAGGCGCCCGCCGTCGGGGCCCGTCCCGCTCAGGAGGACCGCGGACAGGTGGCGCTCGTCACGTACGCGGTCGGCTAGGGCGAAGGCGGGCACCGCGACCTGTTCGAACTGCGTGACGGCCCTGCGCAGCTCGAACACGTCGCTGACCAGGTACCCGGTGATGAAGGTCCACAGCAGGATCAGCGCGACGATGGGCAGGCTGAGCAGCGAGTACAGCTTGAAGCGGAGCGTCCTCTTCCGGAGGGCCGGATCCCCGGCACGGGTCGCCGGCGCGAGGAGCCCGCATAACGGGCCGCCGAGCCTGGTCAGTGCCGCCGTGAGGCCAGCGCCCACGTATTACCTCCGGAAGTGATGTTCGCGAGACGGCCGGCGTGGACGCCACCGGTGACCGTGGCGACGCACCGCCCCGGGCCGTCCTCGATGAGCGTGCGGTACGGGTCCCGGCCGCCGGGGTCCACGTCGAAGACGGCGAGGTCGCACCGCGCGCCGATGTCCAGGGAGCCGATCCGGCCCGGCCCGGCGTCCAGGCCGAGCGCGCGGGCGCCGCCGATGGTGGCGGCCTCGACGAGGCGGCGCGCGAGGTCGGCGGCGCGGTACCCCTGCTCGCGGGCGAGGGCGTGCAGCAGGCGGACGTCTTCGAGCAGGTCCAGCGAGGGCGAGGAGGCGAGCGAGTCGGTCCCGACGGCGACCACGCCGCCCTCCTCCAGCAGGGCGGCGACGGGCGGGCCGTCGATGCCGAGGGTCCGGTTGGAGCGCGGGCACAGCGCGACGCCGACCCCCCGGGCGCGCAGCAGCGCCCGCTCGGCGGCGTCGAGGTGGACGCCGTGGGCGACGTGGCAGTGCGGGCCGAGCAGGCCGAGGCCGTCGAGGAAGTCGGCGGGCCCCTGGCCGGTGCCGCCCGCGCGCAGGATCTCGAAGTCCAGCCCGATGCGGCGGACCAGCGCCGCCAGCGGCCCGGTGCCCGAGACGGTGAACTCGCGCTCGTGGACCGACTCCTGCAGGTGGATGTGCCCTCGCAGCCCGTACGCGCGCATCAGGTCGGCTAGGTCGGCGAGGACCGCGGTGTCCAGCGTGTACGGGGCGTGCGGCGCGATCCCGACGCGCGCCGTCCACGGGCCGTCGCCGCGCGGGACGTCGCCGGCGGCGAGGCGGTTCAGGGTGGAGGTGAGGCGCCGGCGGCCGGCCTGCGCCCACTCGCGGTCGTTGTCGCCGAGTATCTCCAGGTAGGAGACCCCGGCCAGGCCCGCCTCACGCGGGACGGGCAGCGCGTCGAGGTCGGTCACGACGTCGCCCACGGCCGTGGTTCCGTGGCGCAGCGCGAGCAGGGCACCCTCGCGGGCGCTCGCCGCCCAGTCCTCGCCCTCCAAGGCGGCGTGGGCCTCGTCGAAGGTGTCCGACCACTCCTCGAACGTGCCGTACACGCGCGCGCCGACCTTGGCCATGCGGGTGAACTGCAGGTGGGTGTGCGCGTTCACCAGGCCCGCGACGACGACCCCGGGCCAGCGGGCCTCCTCGGCGCCGGGGTGCGCCGCGAGCGTCTCGCGCCGGGTCCCGATGGCGAGGACGCGGCCGTCCCGCGCGGCCACCGCCCCGTCGCGGATCGGCGGCCGGGCGATGGGGACGAGCAGCGGCGCCGAGTGGACCACGACCGTCATATGGCCTCCACGCCCGCGGCGACGGCGAGCCCCGCGCGGTTCACGGGACCCACACCGTCTGCGTGAGCCCGAGGATCCTGGCCACCAGCATCGCCGCGGCCATCGCCGCGAAGCCGCCCAGCACGAGCAGGTCGGCGCGGTCGAAGGCCAGCTCGCGCATCCACGTGCGGTGCCGGCCGCCGAACGCGCGCAGGTCCATGGCGTTGACGGTGTCCTCGGCGTCGACCAGGGCGTTCACGGTCACCGGCACCACCACCGGCCTCAGCGTGAGCAGGCGCTTGACCGGGTTGCGACTGCGGCTGTGCTCGTACCCCCGCAGGCGCTGGGCGTCCACGGTCTCGCGCAGGCTCGCCCAGGTGGAGGGAAGGAAGCGGAAGGTGAGGTCCACCCCGTACGCCAGGCGCTGGGACAGCCCGAGCCGCGCGAAGGCCACGCCGAAGTCCGCGGGCGCGATGGCGAACGCCACCGGGAAGCCCACCATCGCCAGGGAGACGTACCGGACCAGGATTGTCGCCGCGTACGACAGCGTCGCCCAGGTCACGTCGGTGTGCGCGAGCGGGACGGTGAACAGGACGCTCCCCCAGGAGCGCGTGTCGGCCGGTGTCAGCACGCTGTTCACGATGACCAGCAGTGTGGTGAACGTCAGCATGAACGTCCAGTTCGCCCGCACGCCGCGCCACGGGATGCCCGCGGCGCGGTAGTACAGCAGCGCGACGGCCGTGCAGGCGAGCACCGGGCGCAGGTCGTCGATGCCCGCCACGGCCGCGAGGTGGAGCACGGGCACCAGCAGGAGCACGCGGGGATCGCGGCGGCTCAGGAAGGAGCCCGCGCCCAGGTAGCGCGGCGTGACGTCCATCAGGTCACCGGCCGGCGCGCTTGGACAGCGGCTCCCAGATCGCGTCGAGCGCCGGGGTGAGGACGACGACGGCGGCGGCGTCGGCCAGCAGGGCGGGCCCGTAGTTCAGGGTGAGGAAGGTGTTGAAGTCGATGCCCTGCAACGGGATGTCGGTGATGACGAACAGCAGGCCGATGGCGGTGGCGGCCACCGCTCCGAGGGCGGTGACCACCAGGCGCAGCACCTCGTTGGCGATCGGCGGCAGGTAGGCGAAGATCAGGCCCGCGACGGCGCCGACGAGGCCGTTGGCGACGCTCCAGTTCCAGTACGTCAGGCCGCCGCCCTGGATCAGGTCGATCACGATGTTGCCGACGAACCCGACGAAGAAGCCCGCGATCACGCCGAACCGCTTGCCGAAGAACGGCACCAGGGCGAAGGCCGGACGCACCGCGACGTACTGGGTGCCCGGGATCAAGAAGCTGAACAGGCCCAGCACCGCGTACAGGGCCGCCCCGACCGCGCCGTAGACGACCGTCCGCGACGAGATCTCCAGTAACGGCCCTCGGCGGGCCGTGGCTGCGCTCATGAGCAGGTGGTTCCTTCCTGGGGGAATGGGTTGGAACTCCCGGAGGGCCCGGGTGCGTGGGATGAGAGGGCGCGGGCGAGGTCGAACGGGTGAGGTACCGACCCCGCGCCGCGGCCCGGTGACGGCCTGAGCGGCTCGGACGCGCCGGGCGGCGCCGGCGGCAGATGGTCGCGGACCGCTCGCACCAGGCTCGTGGCGCGCAGCCCCGCCTTCGACCAGACGCTCTCGTCGCGGGCCAGCTCGGCGGGGGAGGCGTCGGCGACCACCCGTCCCTTGTCCACGACGACGACGCGGTCGGCGTAGGTCAGGGCGAGGTCGACGTCGTGGGTGATGAAGTACACGCTCTCCACGCTCTCGGCCGCCAGGGCGTGGCCGAGGAACGCCGTGGTGGTGCGCAGGTCCTGCCCGGCGGTCGGCTCGTCCAGGATGAGCGTTCGCGGGCGCATGACCAGCGCCAGGGCGACGGTGAGGCGGCGCTGCTGTCCGAACGACAGCGTCCTCGGCGGCCGGTCCATGATGTCCTTCTCGCCGTCGAGCAGCACGGCCCGCAGGACGTCCGCCGAGTCCCTGGCGATCTGCTCGGGTCCGCGGCCGAGGTTGCGCGGGCCGAAGGCGAGCTCCCGGCCGACGGTGGCGCTGAACAGGGCCTGCCCGGGGTTCTGGAACACGTAGCCGAAGGTCGTGGCCAGGGCGGCGATCGACCGCTCGGCCACGGGGGAGCCGTCCACCAGCACCTCGCCGCGCGCGGCGGCGACGAGCATGACGGCGGCGCGCAGCAGGGTGGACTTGCCGGCGCCGTTCGGTCCGAGCACCGCGACCCGCTCGTGGGCGCCCAGGGCGAGGTCGACCCCGGTGAGCACCCTGCGCGGGCCGTATGCGAGGGCGACCCCCTGGTACTCCAGGCGGGGGACGGCGTCCTCGCCCTCGCGGCGGGGAGGAGGGGTCACGGCGGGCAGCTCGCCGGCGCGGGCCACCAGGGTGGGGAAGGGCAGCTTGACGTGGCCGGCGGGAGCCATGCGCAGGAACCCCTCGACGGGGCCGAGGTAGCGGGTGGCGCCGTCCTCCAGGTACAGCACCTCGCCCGGCCCGAACTCCAGCATCTCCTCGACGCGGTGCTCGACGACCACGGCGGCGCCGCCCTCGTCGACGAACCTCCGGATCTCGCGCATGAGGCGCAGGCTCGCCGCGGGGTCGAGGTTGGCCAGCGGCTCGTCCACGACGACGACCCGCGGGGCCATCGCCAGCACGCCCGCGAAGGCCACCATCTGGAGCTCCCCGCCGCTGAGCCCGGCGGTCGCCCGGTCCAGCAGGTGGGTGACGCCGACGCGGCCGGCGACTTCCTCGACGCGGCGGCGGATCTCCTCGCGGGGCAGTCCGAGGTTCTCCGGCCCGAACGCGATCTCGGCCGCGACGGTGGTGCCGACGATCTGGCGGCGCGGGTCCTGGAGCATGGTGCCCACGATGGTGGAGATGTCGCGGATCGTCCTGGCCGCGACCGGACGGCCGCCGACGAGCACCTCGCCGCAGACCTCGGCCCGGTAGGCGTGCGGGATCAGCCCGTTGAGCAGCCGCAGCAGCGTGCTCTTGCCGCATCCGGACGGCCCGGTCACCAGCGTGAGGTCCCCCGGGCCGACGGTCAGCGAGGTCGCGCCGAGCGCGGCCTGACCGGTGGAAAGGTAGCGGACGCTCGCGTCACGGACCTCGATGAGCGCGGTCATGACGGATCGACTGGTTCCTTCCGATGTGCCCCGCGGTGGTGGCCGGCGTGGACCGAATCACAATGCCCAGAGGAGATTAAAGGGGACGGCGTGTTGTCAGCGCAATTGCTGGTGAAACCGGTGCATTAGGCGTGCTGACCGAATTGTGCGCTTTCGGGTAGCTCAATTACGGACATGTGAATTCGGAACGGGGCGCCGGTTACGCAGGTGTTTCGGAGCGGCACGGCGCGCATCCGCCGGGCGCGCGGCCGGGTGGACGGGCCGATCATGCGGCGGCCGGGAGCAGGGGGCTCCGCGCGGTGGGGGCGGCTCCGGCGCGCGCCGGCCGCGGCGCGCCGACACCCCGGGCGTGCCGCTGTCAGGGCGGCAGCCGCCACGTGATGGACACGTCTTCTGACACTTTGCCCCGCGCCGCGTTCTCCGCACGGACATAGAGCGCATATAGGCTGGCAAGTGATGAACGAAGTAACGAGGTGGATAGCCCTTGACGGGGCCGTGAACGTGCGGGACCTAGGCGGTCTCCCCACGCAGGACGGCCGGACTACGCAGTTCGGGCGGGTGCTCCGCTCGGACAACCTGCAGGGACTGACGGAGACCGACGTGCAGAGGCTCGTCGGCGAGATCAAGCTCCGCGACGTGATCGACCTGCGCTCCAACGCCGAGGTCGCCCTCGAAGGCCCCGGCCCGCTGACCCGTGTACCCGAGGTCGGCATCCATCACCTGACGCTGTTCGCCGAGGGCGGCCGGTACACCGACGTCGAGGCCGACACCGGCGACCCCGCGGACGGCGCGCGCCGCCGCCGCATCGACGCCGACCGGGTGCTCCCCTGGCAGGGCAGGCGCGAGGACGACCCGCGCGAGGTCCGGGTCATCGGCTTCTACCACGCCTACCTGCGCGACCGGCCCGACTCGGTCCTCGCCGCGCTGCGGGTGCTCGCCCGGGGCGACGGCGCGGCCATCGTCCACTGCGCGGCCGGCAAGGACAGGACGGGCGTCGTCAGCGCGCTGGCGCTCTCGGTGGCCGGCGTCACCCGCGAGGCCATCGTCGCCGACTACGCGGCCACCGGTGACCGGCTGGAGAGGGTCCTGGCGCGGCTGCGGGCCAGCACGACCTACCGCGACGACCTGGACGCCCAGCCCGCGGAGAACCACCTGCCGCGGCCGGAGTACATGGAGTACTTCCTCGGCGTGCTCGACGAGACCTACGGCGGGCCGCTCGGCTGGCTGGAGCGCAACGGCTGGACGCCCGACGACGCGACGGCCCTGCGCGCACGCCTGCTCGGCTGAACGCCCCGGGCGGCCATGATCGGCCGGACCGGGCCCCGCTCGGTGCCCTGATCGGCCGCCCGGTCTCGTTATCGGCCGGACGGGCCCCGTGATCGGCAGGATCAGGCCCGCGCGGGGTCCAGCGTGACGACGCGGCGCTCGGCGGCCGACGTGCGCGCGGCGTGCAGCACGGCCAGCGCCCCGGCGACCTCGGCCGGGTCGACCGGCGGCGGCGCTCCGTCCCGCAGGCAGGCCACCACCCCGGCGTAGAACTCGGGGTAGGCCCCCGGCACGGTCTCGACGGGGCGGCTCTCGCCGTCGGTGCCGAGCACACCCCAGCGCTCGGCGGGCTCGGCCCCCCAGCCCGGGCCGCCCGGCCGCTCGCCCGCCCGCAGGCGGTCCTCCTGCGGGTCCAGGCCCCACTTCACGTACGCCGCGCGCGAGCCGAGCACCCGGAAGCGCGGCCCGAGCCGGGCGGCGACCGAGCTCATCCACAGGTGGGAGCGCGCGCCGGAGGCGTGTGTCAGCGCCACGAAGGCGTCGTCGTCCGCGCCGACGCCCGCCCGCCGGACGTCGGTCTCGGCGTAGACGTCGGTCGCCGGGCCGAGGTAGCGCAGGGCCTGGTCAACCAGGTGGCTGCCCAGGTCGTACAGCAGGCCGCCGAGCTCCTCCGGGCCGCCGTTCTCGCGCCACCCGCCCTTGGGCACCGGCCGCCACCGCTCGAACCGCGACTCGAAGCGGCGGACCTCGCCCAGGTCGAGCGTGCCCAGCGTCAGGAAGTCGCCGTCCCAGCGCCGGTTCTGGAACACCGTCAGCATCAGGCCGCGCTCCCGCGCGAGATCGGCCAGCTCCAGCGCCTCGGCGGCCGTCGCGGCGAGCGGCTTGTCCACCACGACGGGCAGCCCCGCCTCCAGCGCCGCCCGCGCCAGCGGGACGTGCGTGCGGTTGGGCGAGGCGATCACGATCAGGTCCAGGCCGAGCCCGAGCAGGTCGTCGACGTACGGGACGACCCGCGCGTCCGGATGGTCGCGGGCGACCCGGGCCGCGCGCTCCGCGTCGCGCGTCACGACGGCGGCGAGCCGGAGCCCCTCCGTCGCGGCGATCAGCGGGGCGTGGAAGAACTCTCCGGCCGTGCCGTAGCCGACGAGGCCGGTCGCGATCACGAGTCGGTCTCGTCGCGCTCGGCGAGGAACCGCTCGAACTGCGCGGCGAGCTCGTCTCCCGTGGGCATCGGCGTGGTCTCGGCCATGAGGTTCTCGCGCTCCGACCCCGCGGTGAACGCGTCGTACTGCTGTTCGAGGCCCTGGATGGCCGTGGACAGCTCGGCCGAGGCGACGATCTGCTCCTCGATCTCGGCCGTGGTCTTCTCGGCGGCGTCCCGCAGGCCGTCCATCGGGAACACCAGCCCGGTGCCGCGCGTCACCGCCTCCAGGGCCGTCACCGCCGCCCTCGGGTACTCGGCCTGGGCGAGGTAGTGCGGGACGTGGATGGCGTAGCCGAGGGCGGCGTATCCCCGGGCGCCGAGCCGGAGCTCGATCAGCGCCGCCGCGCTGCCCGGCACCTGGATCTTGCCGAACGGGCTGCCGGGCCCGATGATCAGCTCGGGCCGCGTGCCGTGCGCGGTCACCCCGAGGGGGCGCGTGTGGGGCGCGGCCATGGGGATGCCGTGCACGGTGACCAGCTTGCCGATGTTGAGCCGGGTGGCGAGGGCGCCGATGGCCTCGGTGAACAGCTCCCACTCGCGATCGGGCTCGGGGCCGCTCATCAGCAGGAACGGCGTCCCGGCCGCGTCGTGGGCGAGGTGGACGGCGAGCTCGGGCGTCTCGCAGTCGACCCAGCGATCGGTGTCGAAGGTCATCAGGGGGCGCCGCGACCGGTAGTCGAGGAGGCGGTCCACGTCGAACGTCGCCACGACCCGGTGCTCCAGTTCGGCGAGCAGGTGGCCGACGGCGAGCCTTCCGGCCCCTCCGGCGTCCACGAAACCGTCAAAGTGGTAGAGCAGCACCGGATCGGTCAGCTCAGGGACATCGCCGCTGAGCCGGTAGAGATCCGTCGGGTCGAACACCTTGGGTCCCAGCCTTTCTATCGTCTCTCAAGAGAGAACCTATGGGATGTGGCGAGGATTCCGCCGGGCGAGTGGCCCGCTACCCGCCGTCCGGGCGGGCGCACCCGGGCGGGCACAATGGATGACGTGGCACACCGCGCTGAGGACGGCGCCGCCGACGCGGACGTCGAGGAGCTCGCAACCCGGTTGTTCCAGATGGCGAGATCGGGGGAGACCGACCGGCTGTGCGCCTACGTCGACGCGGGGGTTCCGGCGAACCTCCACAACGACAAGGGTGACACGCTGCTGATGCTCGCCGCCTACCACGGCCACGCCGGGACCGTCCGGGCCCTGCTGGAGCGGGGGGCCGATCCGGGGCGCGCCAACGACCGGGGGCAGACGCCGCTGGCGGGCGCGGTCTTCAAGAAACAGCCCGAAGTGGTGCGGGCGCTCCTGGACGCCGGAGCCGATCCGTCCGCGGGATCGCCCTCGGCGGCCGACACCGCCCGCATGTTCGGGCAGACCGAAATCCTGAAATGGTTCGCCGACAAAGGTCGATAGCGTCACATACGGACCTGTCGCGGAGTGGTTACGGGCTGTCTTTGTTGCCATGATGTGGAGATGGCTGATTTAGCGCATTCCCAGCTTCTTCTACCCGATTTGTCGAGCCCTTTCCCCAGCCTGATCAGCCCGTACGCCGCCCAGGTCGACCAGGAGACCTTCTCCTGGCTGCGGGCCAGCCGGATGATCGTCGACCACGCCGAGCTGGAGCGCTACCGCGAGGCCGCCTACGGACACCTCGGTGCCCGCACCTACCCCTACGCCCCGTACGACGCGCTCCGGCTGGTGACCGACTGGTGCGTGTGGCTCTTCGCCTTCGACGACGCCTTCTGCGAGTCCGACCGGCGGGCCGCCGAAATCGCCCGCGCGCTTCCGCAACTGCTCGCCGTCCTGGACGACTCCGAGACCGGAACCCCCGTCGAGGACCCCTTCGCGCGGGCCATGCGCGACATCGTGGGCCGCGTCGGCGCGGCCGGCGACGCCGACCAGCTCGACCGCTGGCGGACCGTCACCAAGGACTACCTCTTCGCCCAGGTATGGGAGGCCGCCAACCGGGAGGACGCCGTCGTCCCCACCTACGGCGACTACGTCTTCATGCGGCGCAGGACCGGCGCCATGCTGACGGTCTTCGCGCTCGTCGACGTCGCCACCGGGCACGCCCTCACCCCCGGCGAGTGGCGGCACCCGTCCGTGCGCGCGATCACCGAATGCGCCAACGACGTCGTCGTCTGGGACAACGACCTGCTCTCCTATGCCAAGGAGCGCGACGGCGTCAACGCCGGGAACAACCTGGTCAGCGTCCTGGCTCGGGACGGCGACCGGTCGGTCCAGAACGCGATGGACCAGATCGGCCGCATGCGCGACCAGGCCGTCGCCCGGATGCTGTCCCTGCGGGCCGAGCTCGCCGGGCAGGGCTCCGAGGCGGTGACGGCCTACGTGCGCGGCCTCGAACACTGGGTCAGCGGCAGCGTGGCCTACTCGCTCACCAGCACCCGGTACACCCGCGCCTGGAAGGGGACCACTCTGCCCATCCGCGGCGAGCACAACTGAAAGCGTCCCGGCAGCAACGGGCCCACGGTGCCGTCATGCCCGATTTGCCACGCGGGGATCGTCACGCGGAGGTCGTCACGCCGCGCCGTCGCGGGGGTCCGGACCGCTCTCGCCCAAGGCGTAGCTGACGGCCTCCTCGAAGTCCATGCGCGTGCCCTGCCGGTAGGCCTCGGCGTAGGCGTCCTCGCCGAGCAGGCGCCTGCACTCCTTGACGCACTGCTCGTGCTCGGTGCCGAAGAACGGCGAGCCGAACAGCGGCAGGCCGAACATCTGCCAGTTCACCTGCCCCGCGCCCAGCATGCGCGCCGCCCGCGCCGCGTCGCCCTGGTCGAGGGCGAGTTGCGAGAGCGTCTCCATCGCCACCACGACCCCGAGCACGTCGTGGAAGTGCCGCTTCATGCGCAGAGCCTCCTGCGCGCTGAACACCGCGTCCGCCGTGCGGCCGGTCATGCGCTCGATCGCCGAGGTCGCCCAGACGGCGTACGAGCGCAGCCACAGCTCGCCGCGCTCGGCGCAGAGCTGCCGGCAGTCGCGCAGCAGATCTTCGGCCTCCTCCAGCTCGCCCTGCTGGGTGAGCACCACCGCGAGCTCCACGATGGCGGGGAGCAGGCCGGGGTTCAGCTCGCGCCCGCTGCGGTGGAACTGGATCGCCGCACCGAGGAGCGTCGTCGCCTTGTGCAGGTCGCCCTTGAGCCACGCGGCGGTGCCCTGCATCTTCGTCGCCAGGATCCACGCGATCCGGTCGCCCACGCGGACCGCGTCGTTCGCGCACTGCTCCGCCGCCTCCAGCGCCCCCGCGGTGTCGCCCTGCGCGCTGCGGACGTACGCCAGCACCCACAACGCCTTACAGCGCTCACGGCTCGGGTCCGGGGAGGCGGCCAGCGCCCGTTCGAGGTACAGGCGGCCCTCGCGGGCGAACCCGCAGGCGACCCACATGAACCACAGGGACGACAGCAGCGTGAGGCCGGTGCGCGCCTCGGCCGGGTCGCGCAGGCAGAAGTCGAGAGCGGCCCGGATGTTGTCGTGCTCCTGGCGCATGCGGCCGAACCAGTAAACCTGCCTCGGCCCCGACCACGCGCCCTCGCCGCGCTCGGCCAGCCCCAGGTAGTAGTCGCGGTGGCGGCTGCGGACGTCGTCGGTCTCGCCCAGCTTGTCCAGCCACTCTCTGCCGTACTGGCGCAGCGTGTCGATGAGCCGGTAGCGGACGCCCGACCGCTCGCTGGAGCTCAGCAGGATGGACTTCTCGATCAGTCCGGAGATGAGGTCCATCACCTCGTCCTCCGGCAGCGTCTCGCCCGCGCAGACCTCCCGGGCGGCCTCCAGCTCGAAGTCGCCGGAGAACACCGACAGGCGCGCCCACAGCAGGCGCTCGGCCGGCGCGCACAGCTCGTGGCTCCAGCCGATCGCCGCGCGCAGCGTCTGGTGGCGGGGCAGCGCCGTACGGCTGGCGCCCGCGAGCAGGCTGAAGCGGTCGATCAGCAGCGCGAGGATCTGCTCCACCGACAGCGCCCGCAGGCGCACCGCCGCCAGCTCGATCGCCAGCGGGATGCCGTCCAGCCGCCGGCACAGCTCGGAGACGGCCGTGATGTTCTCCTCGTCCACCGAGAACCCGGGGACGACCGCCGAGGCGCGCTCGGCGAAGAGCTGGACCGACTCGTTGAGGTACGGGCTCTCGCCGCGGTCGTCGCCCGGCACCAGCAGCGGGGCGATCGGCAGGGACTGCTCGCCCTGGACGCCGAGGGACTGCCTGCTCGTCGCCAGCACCCGCACGCCGGGGGCGGCGCGCAGCACCCGCTCGACGAGCTGCGCGGTCGCGGCCACGACGTGCTCGCAGGAGTCGATCACCAGGAGCAGCTCGCGCTCGGCCAGCCAGTCGGCCAACGTCTCGATCTCCGGGCGGGCGGACTGGTCCGCGATGCCCAGGGCCGCGTTGATCGCGTGCGGCACCATGATCGGGTCCTGCAGGCGGGACAGGTCGGCGTACCAGACGCCGTCGCGGTACTGGGCGAGCATCTGGTGGGCGGCGCGCAGCGCCGTCCGCGACTTGCCGACGCCGCCGATGCCCGTCACGGTCACCAGGCGGGCTTCGAGAAGGCGCTGCCTGAGGGTGGCGAGCAGCCGGTCTCGGCCGACGAAGCTGGTGAGCTCCGCGGGGAGGTTTCCGTCTCTTCGCCATGCTCCCGGCGATGCCATGGCCGCCTCACGTGGGGGTCGTTCCGGCGTGCTGCCTGCTCCCGCATCGTACCCGTGCGGGCGGTTCCGCGCTGTTCCCCCGGACGTGAGCACGCCCGAGATGCGGGCTCTCGCGAGCGGTGCACTGCAGCGCGCCGGGAATCACTTATAGGGGGAATCGACGAAGTCTTGGGAGGCGCGGAGACCGGACCTCGGCGGGGCCGCGTAGCATTGGGCCCGTGACTGTGCATGAGCCGGATGACCTGCGTCCGGTGGACCTCTCCGAGGAGGGGCTGCCGGTGCTACCCGACCAGACGAGCGACGACACCGACTCCGGCTGGGGCGAGTGGCGCTCGTCAGACGACGTCTCCCGGTTGCTGGAGGAGCGACCCCCGCACTGGGACTGACGCCCGTCGTCCGGGCCGCGCGGAAACGTCCGCCGGGCCCACCGCGAGAGCCGCGGTCCGGAGGCTCCTGCCTCCGGACCGCGGCTTCTCGTCACCCTGAGATCGGTGATCGCGGCGTGACGCTCACACCCCGGCGGTGTAGGCCGGGCCGGAGCCGTTCATGCTGCCGGAGCCGTTCATGCTCAGCACCGGCTCCTCGTGGTCGGAGCGGTCGCCGGAGTCGGAGCCGTCCGGGACCACGATCGCGGGGAACGTCCCGGTGTCGATGATGCCGTGCTCGTTGTAGGCGGCCTCGATCAGCGCGTGCGCCCGGGGCTCCAGTTTCCACAGGGCGCGGTACTCCCGGGCCGTGGCCAGCGAGATGCCGGTCTCCCTGGCGATGTCCGCCGCGCGGGGCACGAACCTGCGCTCGATCTGCTTGTCCCAGTACTGGCGCGCCGCGCGCATGAGGGCCGCGCGCTGGGCCGTGTCGACCACCTGGGGAGCGGACTCCGGCTCCACCATCTCGGCGTCCTCGTCGTCGTCCACGTAGGCGGCCGCGCGGGTGCCGCCCGCCACGGGGAGGGCGTGCGGCGCGGGCGGCTCCTCCGGCTCCCACGGCACCGGAGGACGCAGGTCGATGAGGGCGCTGGTGTTGTACAGCGCGCCGATCTGCGACAGCAGCGCCTCCTGGCGGCCCGGGTCGACCGCGAGGCCGGTGTGCTCCACGGCCTGGTCCATCACGCGGTCCAGCTTGGCGAGCGCGGCGCGCATCTTGCGGTCGGAGGCGCCCGCCTCGCGCAGGGCGCGGGCGCGCTTGGCGGCCAGGGCCACGCGGGTGAGCCGGCGGTGGGCGTCGACCTCGGTCACGGTGCGGTCGCTGACCTCGGCCAGACCCATGCGGACCATCGCCCGTTCGGGGGTGAACCGCCACTTGATGCGGGAACGGCCGGTGATGCGGTGCCGCTCGATGGCCATGCCGCGCTCCCACAGCCACGCGGCGACCAGCGGGGCGGCGAGCCGGAAGATGGCCTCGGCCAGGCTGCGGGCGTCCAGGCTGGACAGCACCGCCGACAGGCCGGTGAGCACCCACACCGCCATGCCGTCGATGCCGGCCGAGTAGTTCTCGCGCATGTTGCGGCGGGCGCGCACGGCGCTGGTGATCACCGCGACCTCGATGAACGCGAAGAGCAGCAGGCGCAGCGGGCCGTCGAAGCCGAGCACGTCACCGGAGAAGCGCCACATGCCCTGCGCGGACACCCCGGTCGCGATGCTGGCCGCGACGATGGTGAGGATGTCCTCCGCCGGGCGGTTCTCGGCGAACTTGCGGTACGCGTGCGAGACCGCGCGGTAGGCCCCGCGAAGGGCGAAGAACGCGAGCACGAGGGCGACCAGGGCGGACACGCAGATGATGGCCGCTCCGAGCGGGTTGTCCGCCGCGTACGTTGTCAATTGATCGATGGGGGGCATCAGTCACTGTCCGTCATTCTCGATGTCCGACAGGATTACCGAGAGGATCATTTCAGACCAGCGCCACCAATGTTCCCCCAAACACACTTTGCGCTCGCAGAAAGTCACTATTCTCGTGTGCCCCGGAAGCCTCAGCGGTGTATTTCGTACCGGCCGTGCGCCCCCCGGACACAAGGGAACCGTTGCCTGGGCGCACGCCCCTTGGTGAACCCATGACTTTCGAAGGCTTCAGGAGACGACGTCCTTGCGGCGGAAGCGGCGGAAAGCCAGGGCGGTGAGGATGGCGGCGTAGGTCACGGACAGGGAGGCGCCCTTGAGCATGCCGCTCCAGTCCAGTTCCGGGGCGAGGGCGTCGAGCCACGCCATGTTCCAGAACGTCGGGAGGAACTCGCGGACGACGCCGAGCGCCTCGACCGCCTGGAGGATGTTGCTCACGATGACCAGCCCGACCGCGCCGCCGACCGCGCCCAGCGGGGAGTCGGTGTTCACCGAGAGCAGGAACGCCAGCGCCGCCACGACGAGCTGGCTCACCAGGGCGTAGCCGATGACGATGCCGAAGCGCGGCAGCACCGTCGTGGCCGCGATGGCCTCGCCCGTGCCCGGCAGGCGGATGTCGTTCCAGCCGAAGGCCACCGTGCCCGCCAGCAGCGCCATCAGCGGCAGCGCGATGACCGCCGCCGCCGAGTAGCCGAGCGCCACCACGAGCTTCTGCCGCAGCAGGCGGTCGCGGGGCACCGGCGCGGCGAGCAGGTAGCGCAGCGACGACCAGCTCGCCTCGCTGGCCACGGTGTCCCCGCAGAACAGAGCCACGGCCACCACCAGCAGCAGCGTCGCCGAGACCGACAGCGTGAACGCGGCGAAGTTCAGGCCGCCCTGGGTCGCAAGGTCCGACAGGCGCAGGGTGCTCTGCTGGGTGGGCGCCGGGCCGAGCGAGAACGCCACGACGAGGATCCACGGCAGCGCCAGCAGCAGGCCGAACATCACGAGCGTGCGCCGGCGCCGGAACTGCCGCACGACCTCCACCCGCAACGGCAGAGTTCGCCGCGCCGCATACGATCCCGCTTCGTTGGCCTTGCCCGTTGTGCTCATTCCGGCTGTTTCGTCTCCCGTGTCGGGGGTCTGTCCCACGTCCTGGCCGCGCACGCCCGGGGTCATCGTTCGGTGCCGATCAGGTCGAGGAAGACGTCCTCCAGGCGGCCCGGCGCGCCGTTGGACGGGGTCGTGGCGAGCAGGTCGGTGACCGTGCCGGCCGTGACCAGACGGCCGCGGTGCATGACGACCACGTGATCGCAGGTCTGCTCGACCTCGGCGAGCAGGTGGCTGGAGACGATCACCGTGCGCCCGCGCGCGGCATAGCGAATCAGCACGCGGCGCATCTCGGCGATCTGGGGCGGGTCGAGCCCGTTGGTGGGCTCGTCCAGCACGAGCAGGTCGGGCAGCCCCAGCATGGCCTGCGCGATGGCCAGGCGCTGCCGCATGCCCTGGGAGTACGTGCGCACCGCGCGGTCCAGCGCCGCGCCGAGCCCGGCGATCTCCAGGGCCTCCTCGACGTGGGCGTCCTCACGCGGCCGCCCCGTCGCCCGCCAGTACAGGTCGATGTTCTCCCGGCCGGACAGGTGGGGCAGGAACCCGGGCCCCTCGACGAACGACCCGAGGCGCGCGAGCACGGCGGCGCCGGGCGTCACGCGGTGCCCGAAGACGCGGATCTCACCCGCGTCGGGGTGGATCAGCCCGAGCAGCATGCGCATGGTGGTCGTCTTGCCCGCGCCGTTCGGCCCGAGCAGGCCGAGGACCTGGCCCCGCTCGACCCGGAACGACAGGTCGTCGACGGCGAGCTCGCCGTTGCGGTACCGCTTGGTCAGCCCGGTGATCTGCAGCGGCACCTCGGCCAGCGCCGGGTCCGGCGCGTCGTGGCGCCGGACGCGCCCGGCCAGCGCCAGCGCGACGGCGACGACGAGCGCGGCGAGGGGCAGCGCCCACGTCCACCACGACAGGCCCGCCGCGGCCGCCCTGAGCGCGGAATCGGTCGGGACGGTGAGCGGCGCCGGCGCGGCCGCGACGCGGAACACCGCGGGGGCGGTGCCGGAGGCGAACCCCATGTCGGTCGTGCTCACCACCAGGCGCAGCCGGTGCCCGGCGTCGAAGCGGTGGTCGATCGTGGGAAGCGTCACCCTGACCGGCGTGCCCTCCGGCCTGGCGGTGACGCGGAACGGCGCCACCAGGCCCTGCGGGAGCGTGGGACGCTGCCCGCCGACGTCGTAGATCTTGGCGAAGAGCGTGACCTCGCCCTCGCCGCTCACCGTGAGATCGGCCACCGGCGCGCCGGTCACCTCCAGCGGCGCGGTCAGCGGGGCCGAGTCGAACGCGGCGGCTTGGCCCGGCATGTCCAGCGACAGCCCGGCCCCGGCCGCGCCGCCGAGGTTGCCGAGCAGCCCGCCGATGCCCGGCACGCTGGAGATCGACGCGGGGGACCCGCCGGGCGGGACGGCGACCGGCTGGGCGGGCCCGGCGAGCGCGACCGGCGTGCCCGCCGTGCCGGACAGCCCCGGGTAGCGACCGGAGACGGCGTGGACGAGGACGGGACGCCGGGTGCCCGGATCGCGCCCGCCGTCCCGCGTGACGGTGAACGCCTGCGCGGCCTCGCCACCTGAGGCCGCGTCCTTCTTCAGCCAGCGGTCGAACCAGCCGATGGTGCGGCCGGCCACCCAGTCGAGCTCGCCGTCCCCGCCGTCGTGGCCGCCCTCGAACCAGGCGACCTCCACGGGGGCGCCGGTCGCGGCGATGGCCTTGGCGTTGGCGTCCGCGTGGCCGAGCGGGAAGAGCGAGTCGCGCTTGCCCTGGATCAGCAGGCTGGGCACCCGGATCCTGCCGGGCACGGAGACGGGGCTGGACCGGCGCAGCGTCTGGACGGCGGCGTCGGTGGCCCTGCCGGTCGACGCGACCTCGGTGTACATCGCGCAGATCTCCGGAAGGAACCGCCCGCACTGGACGTCCTGCGGCCCACCGGCGCGGCCCGCACCACCGGGAGCGCCGGACGCGCCCGCCGCGAGCGCCGCCGCCCCGCCCGCGCCCGGCGCCAGCGGGGAGTCGACGGCGCGGGTGAAGAACAGCCCGGCCCACATGCGCTTGAACACGCCGTTGCGCGGCCCGGCGCCGGTGGCGTCGGGGAACAGCGCGTCGGCGAGGTCGTGCCACGTGATCTGCGGGACGATCGCGTCGATCCTGTCGTCGTAGGCGGCCGCCATCAGCGTGATCGCCCCGCCGTACGAGCCCCCGGCGGCGCCGAGGCGCGGATCGCCGGGCCTGTCGAGCAGGACCTCCGGCCGCTTGGCCAGCCAGTCGATCAGCTGCCTGACGTCCTTGACCTCGTAGTCGGGGGAGTTGAGCGCGATCTGGCCCGTCGAGGCGCCGAAGCCCCGCGCCGACCAGGTCAGCACGGCGTACCCGGCCTCCGCCAGCCGCACGGCCTCGTCGCGCACGCTCGCCTTGCTGCCGCCGAACCCGTGGGCGAGCAGGATCGCGGGACGCCTGCCGCCGCCCGCGGGCGGGAAGAAGGTGGTGTCGAGCGTCACCCGCTGGTCGTCGCGCGGCCCGTCGACCACGGGGATCATCTGGTCGAGCCCCTTCGCAGGCGGGGGCGACGGCCACAGGGCCCACACCACCGCCCCGGCCGCCACAAGCGCCGCGATGACCAACGCGGCGGTCCGCCTCCCCGCAAGCTTCATGCCCGCGAGCCTACTGATCCGCGCTGAGAGGTTGCTGAGACGCGCCTTCCACGAGGCGGGATCTCCGGGTAATCCCCGATTGCGGTACATGTCGAGGACCGGCATCATTTCTTCGCGTGAAGCCAGGGGTACGCATCAAGGACAGGGTCACTCACGTGGTCGAGTGGGCCCTGCCGTACTGGACGCGGGGCCCGGCGGGCAGGGAGACGCCCCCGGACCTGTTCCGCGTCCTCTACTACGGCTGGATCACCGCCTTCGTGTTGAAGGTGCTCGGCGCCTCCTGGGACGTGTCCTGGCACTTCAAGTGGCTGCGCGACGACTTCGCGCCGCCGCACCTGATCAACAGCGTGGGGACGGCCATCGTCGTGGCGCTCACGATCGTGCACTCCTACACCGGCTACGGCGTCGACCGCCCGGCGCAGCGGCTGATCCAGTGGGGCACCGGGACGTTCCTGATCGCGGTCCCCATCGACCTGATCAACCACCGCGTGAACGGCGTCGACATCACCTCGTGGAGCCCCTCCCACGTGCTCCTCTACGTCGGCACCGCGTTCATGATCGCGGGTGTGATCCGCGGCTGGTACGTCTACGCGGCGCCGGGCCGCCTGCGGGCGATCGTGCTCGGCGGGTTCTTCGTGTTCTTCCTGGAGAACGTGCTGTTCCCCAGCGAGCACCAGGAGTACGGTGTCCTGGAGCTCGCCTCGTGGGACCGTAACCGGCCGTACGCCGAGGACACGCTTCTGAACTTCGCCGCGAACCAGATGAACCGGCCCGTCGACCGCGACATGGTCGAGCAGTTCTCGCTGCCCGTCCCCGACTGGGTGTACCCGGTGTGGTTCGGCGTCGCCGCCGTCCTCGTGCTCGTCCTGGCGCGCAGGCTGGTCGGGCGCAGGTGGACGGCCACGGCCGTCGCGGGCGTCTACGTCGCCTTCAGGACCGCCATCTGGCCGCTGCTGTACGCGTTCCACTTCCCGCCCTCGGCCGTGCCGTTCTTCCTGCTCGCCGCGGCCGTCTGCGTGGACGTCGCGTTCATGCTGCGGCTGCCGGCCGCCCGTGCGGCGGGTGGGGCCGTCCTGGTCACGGCCGCGGTCTACGGCGGGCTGGCCGTGCAGGACACGCTGCTGGAGGCGCCGCCCTTCATGGTCGCGTCCGCGCCGGTCAGCGCGGTGCTGCTCGCCGGGGCCTGGTACGGCGCCGAGCGGTACGCCGGCAGGCGCTCCGGCCGCGCGGCCACCCCGGACGCCTCCCTTCCACCCCTCGGCGCCCCGGCGGCGCCCTGAGCCTCTTCCGCGGCGGCGCGCGAGTGCCGCCCATGGCGCCTCGCCCCGCCCGGCGGGTCCGGGGCGCCCTTGAGGCGTCCCGGACGGCTCAGGCGACGGCGGCGCGGGTCAGCGCGACCGCGACGCCGTAGGCCAGGCCCATCACGGTGATCTCCAGGAGCGCCCAGGCGGCGAACGCCGTGGCCTGCCGCCGCGCGACGCCGGGCAGCAGGCGCCAGCGGATGTTGGCCCCCAGCACCGCGATCACCCCCGCGAACACGGTCTTGGCGACGACGAGCCAGCCGTAGTGGGTGGTGAACAGCGAGCCGGGGAGCCGCGTCGTGGGTGACAGTGCCAGCTCGACCAGCCCGTTGAACAGCCCCGACACCGCGACCACCACCAGCGCGACCGTGGCCAGCCGCGAGAACCTCGGCAGGGCGCGGGCGAGCAGCTCCCGGTCGCGGGCCAGCAGCACGCCCAGCGCCACCAGGCCCCCCGTCCACGCCGACGCGGCGGCGACGTGCAGCTCCATCGAGACCATGCTGAGGTCGTGCCAGTACCAGTTGGACGCGTGGCCGCTGACCGGCAGCGGGAGCAGTCCGAAGATCGCGACGGCGACGCGCAGCTCGGCCGGGACCTTCTCGCCGAAGCGCACGGCAAGCAGCCCGAAGCACGTGTAGACCAGGGCGCACGCCGCGCTGATCACCAGCCCCTGGCCGTTGCCGATGCGCGCGACGTACGCGGCCGGGTCGGGGGCCTCGCCCGGGGTGACCTCGGCGGCGCTCAGCACCATGGCCGCCAGGGCGGCCAGCGTCCACCCGAACGCCGTGAGGACGGCCCAGCTCCGCGCCCGTGACAGCGTCGCCTCCGTGCGCCCGGGGTCGTCGAAGCCCAGGAACCTCGGCAGCAGGCTGAGGCCCACGGTCGCGAGCGCGCACAGGTCCAGGATCAGCCGGGCGACGGGCAGGCCGTACTCGATCAACGGGCCGGGCGCGGTGATCCCCGGGACGGCCCCCGGCAGCGTCCACCACGTCGCGACGAGCAGCGTCAGCAACGCGGCCCCGCCCATCGCCCACACCGGCGGCCACCGCACGGCGACCTCGGCGGGAGGCGCGGGATCCGCGGGGACGGCCGTCTCGGTGGCCGTGGAGACGGGGCTCGGGGCCGGGCCGGTGGCGCTCACGCGTCCTGGCCCTTCGCCGGGCGTCCCTGGCGGGCGACGACCAGGATGCCGAGCCCGGACAGCAGCAGGGCCACCACGAGCAGCCCCCACACCCAGCCGCCGCCGCTCGCCGGGGGCGCCGCGGCGACCTCGACCAGAGGCCCCCCTGTCGTCGTCACGAGGGGGGAGGAGGTGCCGGGTGACGCGCCCGCCGGTCCGGTGACCGTGAAGCCGATCTTCCCGCTGACGGGGTGGCCGTCGTTGGAGAGGATCTGGTAGCCGATGACGTAGGCGCCGGGCTCGCCGGAGACCGGCAGGGTCGCGATCACGTCGTTCCCCGCGACCAGGACGTCGAGCTTGTAGACGGCGCCTCCGGGGAAGGTCAGCGCCATCTGGGCGAAGTCCGCGCGCACCGGCTGGTCGAACGTCAGGGTGGCCTGGCCGGGCAGGGAGCCGAACCGGGCGCCGTCCTTGGGATCGCTGCCCGTCAGCACGTTGTGGGCGAGCGCGGGCGCGGCCCCCACGGCCAGGGCCGCACAGGCCGCGAGCAGGACCGTAAGGAATCGCCTCACCGCGACGGGACCTTTCGTGGGCATTTGTGGACGCTGCCATGGTGCCATCTCCGCACGGGCGGTGCGTCCCCGCCGGAGCGATGTCCGTGCCCCCAGTGCTTCCGCGGCGGACGCGTGCCCGTGGTGCTGGCGGAAGCACCACCGTGCGGACGTGTGTCCACGGCGGAACCGCCAGGCGCGGAGAAGGGGTCGGTGGGGAAGAGGTGGCGTGAGGAACCGGCCTTTCTGGTGGGGGGACGCGGGGACTACTATCCCAGCACCCCTCATCACTAGGAGCTACGTCCGGTGAGCACGCCACCCCCCGTGAAGCCGCCCCACGACGTCCCCCTGGCGCTCGCCGAGCCCGTGACGCGGGTGGGGCCGCGCTGGGTCGGGCTGATCTCGCTGGCCAACCTCGCGCTGTGGATGGGCTACTTCGGCCCGTTGCAGGTGCTGCTGCCGCAGCAGATGGAGGTCGTCGCCCCCACGGGCAAGGAGACCGCCCTGGCCTGGGTGACCGGCATCGGCGCCGCGGTCGCCATGGTCTCCAACCCCCTGGCCGGAGCCCTGTCCGACCGGACGGCGGGCCGCTTCGGCCGGCGTCACCCCTGGACGCTGCTCGGGGCGCTCGCGGGCGGCCTCGGTCTCGTCTTCCTGGCCGTCCAGGGGACCGTGGCGGGCGTCGTGGCCGGATGGTGCCTGGCCCAGGCGGGGCTGAACGCGATGCAGGCGGCGCTGACGGCGGGCGTGCCCGACCACGTCCCGGTGCGCCAGCGCGGCGCGGTGTCGGGGTGGATCGGCATCCCGCAGACGCTGGGCGTGGTGCTGGCCGTCGTCCTGGTGACGATGGTGGTCACCACCACCGAGTCCGGATATCTGGTGATCGGGGCGCTCGTGCCGCTGTGCGCGCTGCCGTTCGTCCTCGCCACTCCCGACCCTCCGCTGCCCGCCGGGCACCGCCCGCCGTTCACCGTGGGCGGCTTCCTGCGCGGCTTCTGGATCAGCCCGCGCACCCACCCCGACTTCGCCTGGGCCTGGCTGACCCGCTTCCTGATGCAGCTCGGCAACGCCATGGCCCTGCTGTACCTGCTGTACTTCCTCACCGACGCGGTGCACTACGAGCGGGAGTTCCCCGGGCGCAAGGCCGAGGACGGCCTGCTGGTCCTCATCCTGGTCTACACGGTCGCGGTGATCCTCACCACGGTGGCCGCGGGCGCGATCTCCGACCGCCTCGGCCGCCGCAGGACGCTCGTCACGGTGTCCGGCGCGATCGGCGCGGTCCCCGCCCTGATGCTCGCCCTCTGGCCGCAGTGGACGGTCGTCATGGTCGCCGCCGCCGTCATGGGCGTCGGCTTCGGCGTCTACCTCTCGGTGGACAACGCCCTGATCACGCAGGTGCTGCCCGCCGCCGCGGGCCGCGCCAAGGACCTCGGCGTGATCAACATCGCCAACTCGGGCCCGCAGGTGCTGGCCCCCGTGATCGCCGGGCCGATCGTCGCGAGCCTCGGCGGCTACCCCGTCCTGTACCTGACGGCGGGCGCGCTGACGCTCCTCGGTGCGGGGCTGGTGTGGAAGATCCGCTCGGTGCCCTAGAACGGTCGCCGTGGCCGGTCCCCCGGGACGGACGCCCTGATCACGGCCGGTCGTCGGACGGGATCAGCTCGGCCAGGTCCTTGGGCAGGCCGGCCCTGATCTTCTGCCATTCCCCGTCGGCGACGTGGAGCCGCAACGCGCCGAACACCGTGCGCGTGAGCTGCTCGATGCCGTCCTTCACCTCGAAGGGGAACTCCTGGCGTACCCGCGCGAGCAGGTCGTCCCTGTTCATCTTGATCGGGACCCGGTCCGGGTTCCACCCCTCGTAGAAGATGCCGCGCATGAGCAGCGGCAGTTCGGCGCCGAAGTGGGCGGCCTCCTGGACGGTCAGGCGGTCGCGCAGCGCGTGCAGCACCCCGCGCAGGGCGGCGTAGGACTGGTTGCGCCGTTCTTTCGGCCACCCGTAGGCGTGCTCGATCTCCTTCAGGACGCGGTTGGTCTTGTCGACGGTCGTGTTGAACGACGAGTACCCCGTATCGGCCATCGCTCGGACCTCCTTGACTCGGAACCGGCGCGACGTCGCCGGTACGGGTGGTGCGCACGGGTTCGTACAGGTTTGTGCGGGGTTCACACGGCGAACGGGTAGGTCTCCGGGACCTCCTCGGGCTCTCCGGCCTCCCACCTGGGCGTCCGCTCCAGGGGTTCGACGGCCCGCGTCTCGTCGATGTGGATCACGGCGTCGAACTGCTCGGAGACCCGGCAGCGGAAGTAGTGGCTCTGGCGTTCGGTCTCGGGCCGGTAGACGACGCCGATCGCCCGCTCGATCCGAGCCCTGCGCAGCGCCTCGCCCGCCCTCGGCGCCACCCCGAACGCGATCATGAACTCCTTCCTCCCCGTCTCGTGGTGAAGCTCCTCGATCGACTCCGGCAGGCCCGGCCGCACCCGCTTGCGCTCGGCGGGCCCGCCCCAGTCGTCGGCCGCCGTCACCGTCCCGGTGTAGGTGGTGAAGCCGATCAGGCGGCAGTCGCCGGGATGCCGCTCGCGGACGAGCCCGCCGACGGTGACCTCGCCCCTGGACGCCGCCTCCGTCGCGCGCCCGTCGCCCACGTGCGAGTTGTGCGCCCACACGACGATCTTCGCCGGGCGGCCCTGCCGGTGGCCGATGTGGTCGGCCAGCGCGTCCAGGGTCTGCACCATGTGCGTGTCGCGCAGGTTCCAGGACGAGACCCGGCCGCCGAACATCGTCCGGTAGTACTGCTCGGCCGCCCTGACCACGCGGGCGTTCTGCTCGGCGTAGAACCGCTCGTCCTCGGCCAGCAGCCCGTCCTGGCGCGCGTGCTCCAGCGCGTGGCGCCTCAGGTCGACGAGTTGCTCGACGACCTGCCGTTCGCAGTCCTCCCCGGCTCCGAAGGCCGCGGCGAAGCCGTACGCCTGCCCGTCGCCGCCCGTGTGGTGGTCGAAGCACGCGTAGCGCTCGCGCGCGCGGGCCGCCGCCTCGGGGTCCACGCGTTCGAGGTAGGCGATCACCTCGTGGATCGAGGAGTGGAGACTGTAGAGGTCCAGCCCGTAGAACCCGGTCTTGGACCGCTCGTCCGGGGCCATGGCGTCGTTGTGCTCGCGCAGCCAGCCGACGAAGTCCAGGACGGCCGCGTTGCGCCACATCCAGGTGGGGAAGCGCTCGAACCCGCGCAGCGACTCCTCGGCGGTCGCGTCGTCCCCGTGGCCGCGCACGTGGCGATTGACCCGGTAGGCGTCGGGCCAGTCGCCCTCCACGGCGACGGCGGTGAACCCGCTGCTCTCGATGAGCCGCCGGGTCATCCGGGCGCGGGCCGCGTAGAACTCGTGGGTGCCGTGCGAGGCCTCGCCGATCAGGACGAACCGGGCGTCGCCCACCAGGTCGAACAGCACGTCGTCGTCGGGAACCCCGTCCTCGGTCGGCAGCGCCTCCGAGCGGACGATCGCGACGTCGGTCGGCGGCCGCGCGCTCTCGGGGGTCCGCGTCCCGGCCGCCGCGCGCAGCAGGTCGCGCACCTCCTCGTCGGTGGTCTGCGCGAAGTCCCAGTACGAGCGGCCGACGGCGTAGAAGGGGGAGGGGGTGGTGGCGCAGATGACGTCGTCGGCGATGGTGGCCAGCTCACGGCACGTGGACTCGGGCGCGGCGGGAACGGCGACGACGACCTCGGCGGGCCGGTGGCGCCGGACGGCCTCGATGGCGGCCCGCATGCTCGCGCCTGTCGCCAGGCCATCGTCCACGAGAATGACGATCCTGTCGGTCAGGTCGGGCGGCGGCCGTCCCTCGCGGTAGGCCTCCTCGCGGCGCAGCAGCTCGCGGGCCTCGGCCATGGCCACGTCCTGGATCGTCTCCGGTGGGATCTCCAGGGCCCGGACGACGTCCTCGTTGAGCACGACGACGCCCCCGCTCGCGATGGCGCCCATCGCGAGCTCCTCGTGGCCCGGGACGCCCAGCTTGCGTACGAGGAAGACGTCCAGCGGGGCTTCGAGGTCCATGGCGATCTCGTAGGCGACCGGCACGCCGCCCCGGGGCAGTCCCAGGACCAGCGCGCCCGGCCTGTCGCGGTAGTGGCGGAGCATGCCGGCCAGGAAACGCCCGGCGTCCCGCCTGTCCTGGAAAACGCGCTCGGACATGGCTTCTCGCCTCCTCGGGTGGACGGCGCGAGCCTTTTGCCCGAAGCTCCCCGCGTACCCCCCACTTAAATAGCCTAAAACCGGGCATATTCCGCCGAGAGTCGAGGGTTCCGGCTGGTCAGAGGGATGACGGCCCGGTGACGCGGTAGGTGTCGAGGGCGCCGCACATGCCGAGCCGGGGCTCGGGCGGTGCGGACAGGACCCGCCCCCGCCTGAGGTGCCCGAGGTCGCCCCCGCGCAGCGCTCTGATCTGCGCGCCGGTCTCCTCGGCGGCGGCCAGCGCGCCGTCCCGCCACCGCTTCTCGAAGTCGTCCAGGCGGCCGGCGACGAGCGCGGCGGCCTGGCGGTGGAACTCGTCCAGCGCCTCACGCCCCTGGTCGCGCAGCCGCAGGAACCCCTCGACGGCCGCGTCCCGCCGCCGCCGCGCTCCCTCGGCGTCGCCGATCGCCGCCGTCTCCGCGTACCGGGCGGGGTCGGCCAGCACGTACGGGGGGAAGGTCAGCACGGCGTCGCCGGCCTCGGGCAGGCCGCTGTTCTGCATGATCACCACGATGCGCAGCCTGCCGTCGCCGTTCACCAGCCGGTGGATCGTGCCGGGGGTGAACCAGACCACCGACCCCGGCCCGAGCGGCGTCTCGGCGTACCCCTCCCAGGTCAGGGTCTGCACCGCGCCCGCGCCCTCGGCGACGACGTACGCCTCCGCGCACAGCAGGTGCATGTGGGGGCTGCCGCCGCAGGGGCCGTCGGTGGCGGGCCAGTCGTAGACGCGCAGGCCGGACACGCCGACCCCGCCGGGGAAGCTCACGGCCCCTCCGGCTCTGAAGGCTCCGAAGGCTCTGGAAGCTCCGGAAGATCGAAGGGATGGCCCCGCACGTAGTCCTCCAGCCGTTCACGGTCCCAGAACCCGTTCCCGACCACCACGCGGTAGCGGTGGCTCCAGGTCGCGCCCGCCGCCAGCTCGACCTCCTCGGAGAAGGCCAGCGAGGGGTTCACGGCGGCGAACGGAGTGGTCCTGACGAACCAGATCGTGCCGGGCGCGGCCATGAACAGCAAGGTCGAGGCGCGGTCGACCTCGTCGTGCCACCCCGCGTAGGCCAGCCAGCCGGCGGCGCGGCCCATCATCTCCGGGCCGCCCCGCCCGCCCTCGGCGATCACCGTGCCGCCGGTGAACGACCGGGGCCCGCGCCAGAACAGCCCGCTGTACCCGGCCATGGGCCGGCCGTGGGTCGTCGGGCTGCCGAACCGCAGGACCTCGCCCCGTACGTTGGTCATCGCGGTGGAGAAGTCCAGCGCCCAGGAGCCCTCCTCGACGTCCCGGACGGTGAGCTCGCGCACCTCGTCCACCCAGTGCTCGCCCGCCTGCGTGTGCCAGCTCAGGCGCTCCCGGCCCGGCCCGGTGAACTCCTCGTGCCGCATCGTCCCGACGTTCGGCAGGTCCACGTACGCCTGCCGCTCCCGGACGTAGCTGCCGCCGCCCCAGAAGTTCTCGCCCGACAGGTGGGAGGCGGTCATCTGCAGGCCCTTGTGCCAGCGGTGGTCGTGCGGCCGGTAGGCGGTGACCACGTCCCCGGCGCGGCTGCGCAGCGGGTGGGCGTACGGCTTGCTCCCCTCGAAGGCGGGGGAGCGCGGGCGGTAGACGTAGCGCATCAGCTCCACGCCGCCCGCCTCGGCGACCAGCGCCTCGCCGGTGTCCTCGACGCGCGCGACGTCGCCCGTCACAGGCCGATTCCTCCGTCCAGGCGATGGTAGAAGGGGTTGTCCTCGGTCAGGTCCGACCGCAGCACCGGCCGGCCGGTGAGCGCCGAGGCGTACAGCCCCGTGACGAACTCCAGCGACTGCCGCCCCTCCTTGCCGCTGAGCGCGGGCCGCTCGCCGCGCTCGTAGGAGTCCAGCAGGTCCGCGAGCTGGGCGGCGTGCGAGCTCGGCACGTCGTCCGGCGGTTTCCACAGGTCCGGGGGAGTGCACGTCCAGTCGGCGTTGCGGTACCCGTACAGATGCCGCAACTCCACGGTCGCCTCGGTGAAGTCGAACCGCAGGTAGCTCTCCTCGCGGGGGGACAGCACGCTGGTGAGCACCGAGGCCATGGCGCCGCCGGCGAACCGCACCGACGCCGCCGAGGCGTCCTCGGTCCGCACGGGACGGTCGATCCGCCCGGCCATGGCCCGGATCTCCTCCCAGTCGCCGAGCACCGAAAGCATCAGGTCCGTCTGGTGGATGCCGTGCCCGAGCGCCGGGCCGCCGCCCTCGGTCTCCCACGTCCCGCGCCACGGCGCCGAGTAGTACGCGTGGTCGCGGTACCAGGCCGTGACGCACAGCGCCACCGTCGGACGGCCGAGCGCGCCTCCCGCCACCAGCTCGCGAAGGTGGCGGGCGCCCGAGCCGAAGCGGTGCTGGAAGATCACGGCGGCGAAGGTGCCGCTCTCCGCCGCCGTGATCCGATCATGTTCCGCCAGTGACACGCACGGCGGTTTCTCACACCACACCCACGCCCCGGCGCTCAGGCACTGGACGACCTGGCGCGCGTGGAGGTAGGGCGGCGTGCAGATGTGGACGAGGTCCGGTCGCTCGCGGTCGAGCATCTCGCCGAGGCCGGTGTAGGCCCGGGGGACGCCGTGCTCGGCGCGGAACGCCTCGGCGCGCGCGCCGTCGACGTCCACGACGGCCACGACCTCGGCCCGGTGGCGCTCCCCGGCCAGCGCGGGCATGTGGCAGGCCCGCGCGATGCCGCCGGTGCCGACGACGGCGACGCGGATCATCCCGCCCGCCCTCCGCCGAGCACGATGGTGGTCAGCGAGCGCGGGGCCAGCTCGGCGCGCAGCCCGTGGCCGGAGCCGCGCAGGGCGTTCACCGGGGTCAGCGAGTGGGTGGCGTCGGTGAGGTAGGCGGTGGCGCGGCGCCCGTCCTCGGCGAGGAGGCGGGTCGTGACCGCGGTCGTCCCGGTGTTGAGGATCTCGACGACCTGGCCGCCGTCGGCGTTGCGGAACGCGGTGACCTTCAGCCCGTCCAGGCCGTCGCCGGTGGTCCGCGTGCCGACGCGCACCGCGCCCGGCCGGATGAAGCGGCTGTAGGCGGCCAGGGCCCACAGGCGCTTGGACACGTGGTAGGCGTCGCCGTCGAGCTGGATCAGCCCCCGCGTGGCGCCGAGCGAGGCGCCGAACCAGTAGACGTAGCCGCTGACGCCCGCCGTGGCCAGGGACTCGTGGATGTTGGACGCGACCGCGAAGCCGTCGTACCCGCTGCCGTCGTCCCAGTTCTCGTTCCACGTCGTCCCGTTGGGCGACCATTCGGACATCCAGGTGGGACGCCGGGTCGGCAGGGGGTGGTCGATGGGGTCGACGTACGGGTGGCCGGTGTGGGTGGCCACCCAGCGGGCCGCGGCGGGGTCGGCCTCGATGGCCTTGGTGTACGCCTCCTGGACGGTCCAGCCGGCGCCGTCGCAGCAGGCGACCTTCAGCCCCGCCCGCGCCGCGACCGGCCCGAGGATCTTGACGAACTCGGCGGCCTGCTCGGGGGTGAAGCGCATCGAGGCGTAGGAGACGGTGAGGTCGGGCTCGTTGGTGAAGCCCAGATCCGTGATCTTGATGCCCTCACGGGCGTAGAAGTCCGCATATTTCACCAGATAGCGGGCGTACGCCTGCCGCCAGTCGCCGCTCGCGCAGCTCGTGCCGCTCAGGCCGCACAACGTGCCGCCGTTGGCGTCCGTGCCGTTGTCCTTCATGTATCCCGGCGCGCTCCAGGCGTCGGCGTAGAACCGCCGCACCCCGTACGCCTTGGCCTCCCGCGCGAGCCAGACCTGGCCGCCGTCGTCCCCGTCCCACTCGTAGACCGGAGTCGCGTCCGGGCCGCCCGGGTCCTGCGGCGCGATGCTGCGCATGTGGTCGTACACGTCGTCGGAGGAGGAGCCGATGCCGAGGCGCAGGATGCTCAGGCCCGCGCCCTTGGTGCGGCTCAGCAGCAGGTCGAGCACCTCGCGCCGCTTGGCCGGCGACAGGCCCCGGGCGCCGTGGATCACGTCGGCGCGCTGGAACGCCTGGGAGAAGCCGAACCCGTCGATCGGCTGGTGACGCGTGCGCGTGTCCACCACGATCGCGGGGGAAGCGCTTTCCGCTCCGGCGGGCGCGGCCGGATCCTGGGCGTGGGCGGGTGTGCTCGCCACCGTCAGCAGCGCCAAGGCGGCGGCCAGGGTGGCGGACGCTCGTGCGGGCACCGGGACCCCTTCCGAAAGTTTCAG
>NZ_QOIL01000007.1:0-292798 GCF_003323745.1 Sphaerisporangium album | reverse complement strand
AAGTTTCAGAAGATTTACGAGACCTTTCGCGCCCTGAAACCTAAGTCCGATCGAACCAGGCGTCAATACCTCAAAAACCACCCGGCCGGCCGTCGAAACCTTTCGGAAGAGGAGAACCGGCTACCGGGGAGGCGCCGTGCTGTCGCGGATCACCAGGTCGGTGGCCAGTTCCACCCTGCGCGTCTCGGGGGACTCGCCCCGCGAGATGTCCAGCGCCATGCGGGTCGCCAGCGCCGCCATCTCCTCCAGCGGCTGGCGGATGGTGGTCAGCGGGGGCCACGCCGAGCGGGCCAGCGGCAGGTCGTCGAAGCCGACCACGCTCAGGTCGTCCGGCACGCGCAACCCGGCCCGCCGCGCGGCCTCGAACACCCCGAACGCCTGCATGTCACAGCCCGCGAAGATCGCCGTCGGCGGGTCGGGCAGCTCCAGGAACTCCTTGCCGAAGACGTGCCCGGAGCCCACCAGGAAGTCGCCGTAGCGGATCAGCGCCGGGTCGACGGGGACGCCCGCGGTCTCCAGGGCCGCGCGGTAGCCGTCGATGCGCGCGCGGCTGCACAGCATCTCGGGCGGCCCGCCGATCATGCCGATGCGCCGGTGCCCGAGCTCCAGCAGGTGGCGCGTGGCGGCGAGCCCGCCGTGCCAGTTCGTCGCCCCCACCGAGGCGACCTCGGCCGCGGGCTCGCCCTCGGGGTCGACGATGACGAACGGAATGGAACGCGCCACGAGCTGGCCGTGCTGGCGCCGGGTCAGCCGCGAGGCCACCAGGACGACGGCGTCGGTGCGCCGGGCGGCGATGCGGTCCAGCCAGTCCCGGCCCGGGCCCGCGTGGGTGTGCAGGACCGAGACGACGACGGCGGCGTCGGCCTCGCGGGCCGCGGTCTCGGCGCCCCGGATGATCTCCATCGCCCAGGGGCTCTCCAACTCGGCGAACACGACGTCGACGAGGCCGACCGGGCCGTCGCCCTGGCCGACGCGCCGCTTGTAGCCGTGCTCGTGCAGCAGGCGCTCCACCCGGCGGCGCGTCTCCGGCGCGACCTCGGGACGCCCGTTGACGACCTTGGAGACCGTGGGCACCGAGACGCCGGCCTGCTCGGCGATCAGGGCGATCGTGACCCTGCTCTTCGCTGACATGGGAAGGAGTTTATCCGAAAGCTTTCGGCTTCCGCGCGGCACCCCGTGGAGGCGCGCGATTCCCGCCCATATGCGGTCCCCCGCGGCTCGCTGCTGTTACGGGAAGGCTATTGACGGGTTACGCCGCGCTTACGTACTCTCCGGGTCACGAAATATTCGGGGTGAATGTGAAACTTTCAAGGCGCCGACGCGAGTTCTTAGGACTTCCCGGCGCGGTGTGAATGAGGAAGGGGCCAGCGACATGGCGTTGGGTCGGCGGAAGGCGGTGACCCTGGCGGTGGCCGCGCTCCTCATCGGAGGAGTCGCGGGCTGTGGGGGTGGGGGAGGCACGGGCGACGCTGCAAGCGGTTCCGCCTCCTCCGGCAAGGTCACGGTGGAATGGTGGAACATCTCCACTTCCGAACCGCTCAAGTCGTTCTGGGTCCAGAAGGTCAAGGAGTTCGAGTCCGCGCACCCCGGCGTGACCATCAAGAACGTGCCCATCGAGAACGAGGCGTTCAAGGCGAAGCTCTCGACCGTCACCCAGTCCGGCAAGACGCCCGACATCTACACGACCTGGGGCGGCGGAGTTCTGAAGCAGCAGATAGACGCCGGGCTCGTCAAGGAGCTCACCACCGACGCCGCGTCCTGGCTCGGCGACTTCACGCCGGCGGCGATGCAGGCGTACCAGTTCGACGGCAAGAGCTACGGGGTCCCGTACGACATCGGCATGGTCGGGTTCTGGTACAACAAGGCGCTGTTCACCAAGGCCGGCGTCACCACGCCCCCGGCCACCTGGACCGAGTTCCTGGACGCCGTCAAGAAGCTCAAGGCCGCGGGGGTCACCCCGATCGCGCTGGCCGGCAAGGAGAAGTGGCCGGGGCACTACTACTGGGCCTACCTCGCCATGCGCATCGCCGGGCTGGACGCCCTCAAGCAGGCCGCCGCCGACCACGACTTCACCAAGCCCGGCTTCGTCGCGGCCGGCACCCGGCTCAAGGAGCTCACCGACCTGCAGCCCTTCCAGAAGGGCTTCCTCGGCGCCGGGTACTCCACGCCGGACGGGCAGGCGGCGACCGTGTCCAACGGCAAGGCGGCCATGGAGCTCATGGGGCAGTGGGCCCCGGTCGTCCACAAGGACGCGGGCAAGGGTCTCGGCGACGACCTGGGCTTCTTCGGGTTCCCCGCCGTCGAGGGCGGCGCCGGATCGGCGACGGACGTCTTCGGCGGCGGGGGCGGGTGGGCGCTGGGCGTGAACGCGCCGCCCGCGGCGACCGAGTTCCTGAAGTTCATCTCCAGCGCGCAGGTCCACCGGGCGGCCGTGGAGACCGGGGCTCTGCTGCCGGTGCTCAAGGGCGAGGAGGACGCGGTCAAGGACCCGAACCTCTCGGTCGTCGCCAAGGCGCTGGCGGGCGCCACCGGGTTCCAGCTCTACCTGGACCAGGCGTACCCGCCCGCGGTGGGCCAGGAGGTGAACGACAGCGTGGCCGCCCTGATCGCCGGGTCCAAGAGCCCGGAACAGGTCGCCCAGGCCATCACCGACACCGCCGAATCCGAGTAGGACGGATGCGTCGCGACCAGGGCGGAACCAGATGACACCTCCGGCGCTCGCCGACGAGCGACGCATGACCAGGACGGGGCCGCCGCGTGGTGCCGGGCCCGCGGCAGCCCCGTCCGCCCGCCGCCGCCGCTTCAGGCTCCTCGGGACGATCACGCTGTTCCTGCTGCCGGCCCTGGTGCTGTTCGCCCTGCTGGTCCTCGCGCCGATCGCCGTCGCCGTCTACACCAGCGCGTTCAAGTGGAACGGCCTCGGCGGCCTGCCGCGGAACTTCGTCGGCCTGGACAACTTCACCCGCATGTTCGGCGACGAGGTCTTCGTCGGCGACCTGCGGCGCGGGGCCCTGCTCATCGCGCTCTCGCTGGTGATCCAGCTCCCGCTCGCGCTGGCCATCGCCATGCTGCTCAACCAGAGGATGCGCGGCCGGGCGGTCTACCGGCTGCTGTTCTTCGCCCCGTACGTGCTGTCCGAGGTGATCACCGGCGTCCTCTTCACGATGATCTTCTCGCCGGACGCGGGCCTGGCCAACCAGATCCTCGGCCTGGCCGGCATCGACGGCCCGCAGTGGCTCGCCGACCCCTCACTCGTCATGATGACGCTCTTCCTCGTCATGACCTGGAAGTACTTCGGCTTCCACATGATCCTCTACCTCGCCGGGCGGCAGGGCATCCCCAAGGAACTGGGCGAGGCCGCCGCGATCGACGGCGCGGGCCCCTGGAAGCGGTTCCGGTACGTCACCCTCCCGCTCCTCGGCCCGACCATCCGCGTCAGCGTCTTCCTGTCGGTCATCGGGGCGATCCAGCTCTTCGACCTGGTGTGGGTGCTGACCGCCGGCGGGCCGATCCACTCCTCCGAGACGATGGCCGTCACGATGTTCCAGTTCGGCTTCAAGCGCTCCCAGATCGGCTACGCGAGCGCCGTCAGCGTCGTGATGTTCGTGATCAGCCTGGTCTTCGCGCTCGGCTACCAGCGGTTCGTCCTGCGCCGCGACACCGAAGGAGCGATCACCACCATGCGAGCCCAGCGATGACCGCCCCCGCCTCCGCGCACGCCAGGCCCGCGCGGCGCCACCCGCTGTGGTGGCTCAGGCCCGTGTCCCTCCAGGCGATCGTGATCGTCCTCGGCGCGTTCATCGTCGTGCCCCTGCTGTTCGCCCTGGTCGGCGGCTTCAAGGACACCGCGCAACTCTCCACCAACCCCTTCGGCCTCCCCTCGCCGTGGGTCCCGGAGAACTACACCGACGTGCTGTTCTCCGGAGGCTTCTGGCGTCAGCTGCTCAACAGCACGTTCATCGCGGTGGCGACGACGGCCATCGTCGTGGGGCTCTCGTCCATGGCGGCGTTCGTGTTCGCCCGCTTCGCCTTCCGCGGCAGGGAACTGCTGTTCACGCTGTTCACGGTCGGGTTGATGTTCCCGTTCGCCGTGGCGATCCTGCCGCTGTTCGTCCTGCTGCGCACGCTCGGGCTGCTGGACAACCCGCTCGGGGTGATCCTCCCGCAGGCCGCCTTCGGGCTGCCGATGACGATCATCATCCTGCGCTCGTTCTTCCGGAGCATTCCACGCGAGGTGGAGGAGGCCGCGACCATCGACGGCTGCACGAGCTTCGGCTTCTTCTGGCGCATCCTGCTGCCGCTCGCCCGTCCCGCCCTGGGCACCGTGTCGGTGCTGGCGATCGTCACGAGCTGGAACAACTTCTTCCTGCCCCTGGTGATCTTCAACGACCCGAACTGGTGGACCGTCCCCCTCGGCGTCCAGCAGTTCTACGGCCAGTACTCCTCCGACACCGCCCGCATCCTCGCCTACGTCGTGCTCGCGATGGTGCCCGCCCTCGCGTTCTACGCGGTCGCCGAACGCCAGCTCGTCGGCGGCCTGACCGCGGGGGCCTCGAAGGGATGACCGCTCCGCGAACCATCCATACGGCTTCTCGCCAAGGAGCTTCTCCTCAAGGAGTCCTGATGACCCTGCGTGTGTCCGGATCCCGCCTCGTCACGGCCGACGGCACCCCTGTACGCCTGCGCGGGGTGGGGCTCGGGGGCTGGTTGAACATGGAGAACTTCATCACCGGCTACCCGGCCAACGAGTCGGCGATGCGCGAGGCCGTGACCGGCGCGCTCGGCGAGCGGCGGGCGGAGCTGTTCTTCGACCGGCTGCTGACGTCCTTCTTCGGCCCCGGGGACGCCGCCCTGCTCGCGGGCATGGGCGTCAACTGCGTGCGCATCCCGGTCAACTACCGGCACCTGGAGTCCGACGACCGGCCGATGGAGATCGTCCAGGAAGGTTTCCGCCACCTGGACCGCGTCGTCGACCTGCTCGGCTCGCACGGCATCTACAGCGTCATCGACCTGCACGCGCTGCCGGGCGCGCAGAACCAGCACTGGCACTCCGACAACCCCACGCACGTGGCGTCCTTCTGGGCGCACCGGCACTTCCAGGACCGGGCGGTCCACCTGTGGGAGGCCATCGCCGACCACTACAAGCAGCACCCGTGGGTGGCCGGGTACAACCCGGTCAACGAGCCGGGTGACGCCGGGGGCCGCGTCGTCGGGCCCTTCTACGACCGCCTGGTCAAGGCCGTGCGCGCGGTCGACCCCTCCCACGTGCTGTTCCTCGACGGCAACACCTACTCCACCGACTTCTCGATCTTCCGCGAGGTGTACGAGAACACGGTGTTCGTCTGCCACGACTACGCGCTCGCCGGGTTCGCCCACGGCGGCCCGTACCCCGGGTACACCCGCGGGGAGTGGGTGGACCGCGACCAACTGGAGCTCACCTTCGAACAGCGGACCCGCTTCCAGCGCGAGACGGGGACCCCGCTGTGGGTCGGGGAGTTCGGTCCGGTCTACACCGGCGACCCCGCCGTCGACGAGCAGCGCTACCAGATCCTGGCCGACCAACTGGAGATCTTCGACCGGTACGAGGCCGGCTGGTCGCTGTGGACGTACAAGGACATCGGGCTCCAGGGCCTGGTCCACGCCGACCCGGCCGGGCCGTACCTGTCCCGTTTCGGGGAGTTCGCGGCGAAGAAGAAGCGGCTGGGCGCGGACCGGTGGGGCTCCACGATGGAGGAGTCCGGGGACGTGCTCACGCCGCTGCACGCGCTCGTGGAGACCGAGTTCCCGCTGTGGGACCCCTACCCGTGGGGCGCCCGCTACCAGGTGGACGACCTGATCCGGCACATCCTCCTGGCCCAGGCCCTGCTGCCGGAGTACGCCGCGCTGTTCGCCGGCCTGGACGAGGACGCGCTCGTCGCCCTGGCCGACTCCTTCGCGCTCGACGGCTGCGTCCGGCGCACCCCGTTGATCGACCTGCTGACCGCCAACCTGACCCGCTGACCACCACCTGAGCTTCGAGGTCGGCGACGCGACCGGCACCGCCCGTACGGGCGCCGTGACATGGAACGACTCCTCCGGCCGGTCGTACCTCAGCACGGCCGGCCGGGGAGTGCTCGAACCGGCCAGGGAGAACTCGGACGCCACGGAGAAAAGGGCGCGAGTGCCGACGAGAGAAAGGGCGCGAGTGGTGCGCTTCAGCAACCCGATCCTGCCGGGGTGCCACCCCGACCCGTCGATCTGCCGGGTCGGTGACGACTACTACCTGGTGACCTCGACGTTCGAGTGGTTCCCCGGCGTGCCGATCTTCCACAGCAGGGATCTGGCGCACTGGCGGCGGATCGGGCACGTGCTCGACCGCGCCTCCCAGCTGTCGTTGGACGGCATCCGTCCGAGCGGCGGCATCTACGCCCCCACGCTGAGGCACCACGACGGCGTCTTCTACATGATCACCACCCTGGTGGACGGGCTGATGGAGTCCGGCAACTTCGTCGTCACCGCCACCGACCCGTCGGGGCCGTGGAGCGAGCCGCACTGGCTGCCCGACGCGGAGGGCTTCGACCCGTCGTTGTTCTTCGACGACGACGGCCGGGCGTGGGCGCACGGCACCCGCCCCGCCCACCGCCCCGCGTACGAGGGCCACACCGAGGTCTGGCTGCGCGAGCTCGACCTCGACGGCATGAAGCTGGTCGGCGAGGAGCACGTGCTCTGGGACGGGGCGGTCAAGGGGGCGATCTGGTCCGAGGCGCCGCACATCTACAAGGTGGACGGCCGCTACTACCTGCTGACCGCCGAGGGGGGCACCGCGCACGACCACGCCGTCATCGTGGCCCGCGCCGACGCCGTCACCGGGCCGTACACCGGCAACCCGCGCAACCCGATCCTCACCCACCGCACCCTCGGCCATGACCACCCCATCACCTCCACCGGCCACGCCGACCTCGTCCAGACCCCCGCCGGCGACTGGTGGACGGTCCTGCTCGCCATCCGGCCGTACGGCGGCCACGGCCATGACCGCGTTCTCGGGCGGGACGCCCTTCCCGTCACCCGGCCTGATGACTCCACCGCCGTCCCGCCGCGAGACGGCGGCTACCACTACAACCTGGGCCGGGAGACCTTCCTCACCTCCGTGCGATGGGAGGACGGCTGGCCGCTGCCCGCCCAGGTCCGCGAGTCCGCCGAGGCCCCCGCCCTGCCGCCCCGCCGCTGGCCGGCGCCCCCGGCCTGCGACAACTTCGACTCCGAACTGCTCGCACCCGTCTGGAGCCACCTGCGCACGCCGCGCGAGCCGTACTGGACCCTCACCGAACGCCCCGGTCACCTTCGCCTGTGCACCCGCCCCGAGTCCCTGTCGGAACGGGCGAACCCGAGCCTTGTCGCCCGGCGCCAGCAGCACGCCCACTTCGCCGCGCACGCCGCGATGGAGTTCACCCCCCGCGCCGCCGAGCGCGCCGGGCTCGCCCTGGTCCAGAACGATGCCCACCACATCCTGCTGGTCCTGACGGCGGACGGCCTGGTCGTGATCAGAAGGGAAGCGGGCGAGGACCAGACGCTCGCCCACGCGGCCGTCCCCCCGGGCAGGATCTGGCTCGGCGTCGAGGCCCACGAGCAGGATTACCAGATGTCCTACGCCGTCCGCCCCGGCGACTGGCACCCTCTCGGCGCCCCCGTCGACGGCCGCGTCCTCAGCACCTCGACCGCCGGTGGCTTCATCGGCGCCTACATCGGCCTCTACACCACCTCAGAGGGCACCCCCACGACCAACACCGCCGACTTCGACTGGTTCGAATACCGCGAACTCCCACCCCAGTGACGGTCCTCCGGGCGCATCAAGCGTTGCCGTAAGGAATATTTCGTGTACGGACAGTCATTACGCTCGACCGTGGCCGTCGACACGAACGTCGTCTCAGGCATTCTCCCGGACGCCCTCACCATCTCTACGGCTCCGGAGTCCGGAGCAGCTATGATAGCTGCAACTATCATAGCCAGCACGCCCGCTGTTGGTTCGTCGTCATTGACCCTGGAGAGGCCTGTCGTTGCTGCGGAAGCCGGAGCGATTGTTCGGCCGAGACACCGAATGGGACGATCTCGCCGACTTCATTGCATCCCCCTCGCCTGGAGCGACTCTGGGGCTGGTGTACGGCCGGCGTCGGCAAGGCAAGACCCTGATGCTCGAACTGCTGGCCCAGCAGACCGGCGGGTTCCTGTTCGGCGCGACCCAGCAGACCGAGACGCAGAACCTCGCCGACCTCGGGGTGGCCTATGCCGCCTATCGCGGGCTGCGCCAGCCCATCATCTTCCGCACATGGCGGGAGGCGATCGACGAACTGCTCCGGATCGGGGAGGACCAGGCCACTCCTCTTATCATCGACGAATTCCCCTACCTCGTCTCGGCCACACCCGCGCTGCCCTCCTACCTCCAGCAGGCGCTCAGCCCGCTCGGGTACGCCAAGGAGCGCACCCGAACTCGGATGATCCTCTGTGGCAGCGCCCTGACCACGATGGCGCAACTGCTCGCCGGCGGTGCGCCCCTGCGCGGGAGGGCGGCGATGGAGTTGATCGTGCGGCCCTTCAGGTTCCGCGAGGCCGCCGCCTTCTGGGGCGCGGATCACGATCCAGAGCTGGCGTTCCGACTGCACGCTCTGCTCGGTGGAACCCCCGCCTATCTGGAGATGAGCGGCGGATCCGGACCCTCAGAAAAGGGTGAGCTCGACCGCTGGGTTCAGCGACGCCTGCTGAACCCGGCCTCCGCGATGTTCCGTGAGGGTGCCCTGCTGCTCCGGGAAGAGCCTTCCATCACCGATCCGACCTCATACTCCGCCACCCTCAGCGCCATCAGCGCCGGCAGCCACCGGCGGTCGGAAATAGCAGCGGCACTCGGGCGGCCCAGCAGCGCACTCGCCCACCTGCTGACCGGACTGCAGGACATCGGCTTGATCGAACAGATCGACGACGCCCTACGTGGCAAGCGCAGCGTCTTTCGGATCGCCGAACCCGTCGTACGGCTGCATCAGCTCCTCATCCAACGCCACGAAGCCGAACTGATCGCGGGCTACGCGGATCGTGTCTGGCGTGCGAACTCGGACACCGTCGCCTCTCGGATCTACGGTCCCCACTTCGAGGACCTCGCACGGCAGTGGTGTTTCATGCACGCGGCGCCTGAAACGCTCGGCGGCACGGCCACCGCTGTACGTCCCACGGAGTTGCCGTGCCGCGAACACCGCCAAGGCCACGAACTCGATGTCGTGGTGACGGAGACAACCTCCTTCGCCGCCGACCGAATCATCGCGATCGGCGAGGCCAAGAGCACCGAGTCCCCCGTCGACACCCCTGAGCTGGAAAGATTGGAGCACCTGCGCGGCCTGTTGCCCAGCGCCAAGGTAGGCGCCCTTCCCAAGCTCCTGCTGTTCTCCCGTTCCGGCTTCTCAGCCGCCCTCGCTCGACATGACGCCCGACGCTCCGACGTCGAACTCATCGACCTGAAGCGCCTCTATACCGGGGCGTGAGCAACTGGTCAGGTGGGTTGCCGTCACCCGGTAGCAGCGGTGCGTGACAGCGAGAACGGCAACGTGGTCGTGATCATCGACTGCGGCCAATGGCGATCCTTCGTCGGCGATGTGAAGGGCGGAAGGATCTGAGCTGGTCTCCTGTTAGAGGGGCCGGGCACTCCGGTTGAGGATGTGGCCCCCTGGAAGGAGACGGTGCGGTGAGTTACGAGGAGTTTCAGCGTGGGCTGATGTTCTTCCAGGCGAAGGACCATCCCGAGGCGGCGCGGGTTCTGGCGCCGATCGTCGAGGCGGACCCGGGCAACCAGGCGGCCGTCGAGCTGCTGGGGCGGGCGTACTTCCACAGCGCGCAGCTCGGGCGGGCCGAGGAGACGTTCCGGCGGCTGCTGGAGCTTGACCCGGTGAACGGCTGGGCGTACGAGGCGCTGGCACGCACCCTGGAGCGCCGCAGCCGCCCGGACGAGGCGGAGCGGTACCGCAAGCTGGCCGTCGCCATGGGCGCGGAGCAGGTGACGGCGGTCGACGTCTCGGTCTACGCGGCCAACCTCGACTAGGTACCCCCAAGTCCGGTCCTGGTTTCGCGGACGGCCCGGATCGGCTTCTTGCCCGACCCCGGTCCCCACCCGCCCCGTGGCGGCGTTCACGGGGCGAGGGGGGAGCGGGTCACGGCGTCAGTACCTTGGCGGCGATCTCGGACGCGACGACGAGGTCCTCCATGGCGAGGCCGACGGACTTGAAGAGCGTGGGGCGGTCCGGGCGGGTCCACGGTTCGGTGACGACGTGGTGCAGGTCGATCTCGAAGACGGAGTCGTCCGCCGCGCCGGACTTCACGGCCATGATCAGGTCTCCGGCCTCGCGGCGGGCCGCGCCGGGCTGCTCGACCACGACGAAGGCCCGCCGTACGGTCTCGCCGTCGACCTCCCGCACCTCGGGATGGTGGCTGCCGATGGCGTTGACATGGGCCACGTCGGCGAGCAGCCGGCCGTCGAACAGGGGAGTGGCCGAGTCCGTGCACGTGCAGACGATGTCGGCCGCCGCCACGTCGGCCGGGGTGCCCGGGGTGACCGTCAGCCCGTGTTCCACGGCGAGTTCCGCCGCCAGCCTCGCGGCACGAGCCCGGTCGCGGGAGACGACGCGCACCTCGGCCAGTTGCCGGACGCCGAGCATCGCCCGCACGTGCGACCGGGCCTGCGGGCCGGTGCCGAAGACCACCAGGGTCCGCGCGTCGGTGTGGGCCAGATAGCGGGTCGCCAGCGCGCTGACGGCGGCGGTCCGCAGCGCGGTCAGCTCGGAGGCGTCCAGGAACAGCCGAGGGACCAGGGTCGCGGCGTCGAAGAGGACGTAGACGCCGTTGATCCGGTCCAGAGAGAGCGCGGTGTTGCCGGGGGCGACGGTGACGAGCTTGGTGCCCGCCCAATCGCCGTGCTCGCTGGGCATCACCAACAGCTCGCCGTGGCTCCACGGAACGGCCGTGCGGGGCGCGTCGCCCGCGCCCGCGCGGGCGCGGAACGCCTGCTCGAGCGCCATGACCGCGTGCTCCATCGGCAGCACGCGCCGGATCTGCTCGCTCGTGACGTACGGCGGGGGCTCGTCGTCCCCCCCTCGGCCGGGACGTCGTGGCCGTGGTCCCCTCGATCCCGCCGTCACGCGTGGTCCCGGGAGACCGGCGCGGTGGCGAGCGACTCCAGCAGCCGGGTGAGGGTGAGCACGCCGAAGCCGGTGGCGCCGTGGCCGGAGGCCGGTCCGCGCCAGGCCGGTCCGCTGATGTCCAGATGGGCGTACGGGATCTCCTCCGGGACGAACTCGCCGAGCAGCAGGGCGGCGGTGATGGCGCGGCCGGTGTCGGCCTCGGGGAAGTTGCGCACGTCGGCGTAGCCGGACGTGATCTGGTCGCGGTAGCGACGCGCCCAGGGCAGGGCCCACAGCGGCTCGCCGGCGAGGGCGCCCGCCCGGAGCACCTGCCGCGTGAGGCCGGGGTCGCGGCCGAGCACCCCGCCGATCTCCGGTCCGAGCGCCGTCACCACCTGGTAGGTCAGCGTGGCGACGTCCACGATCGCGTCGGGGCGTTCCCGGGCGGCGAGGGCGAGCGCGTCGGCCAGTGTCACCCGGCCCTCGAAGTCGGTGTCCAGCACCTGGATCCTCTGGCCGTCACAGGCGCGCAGCACGTCGCCGGGCCGTACGCCGTCCGGGCCGATCATGTTCTCGGCGAGCGGGAGCAGGCCGCGGACCGCGACCGGGAGACCCCGCCTGGCCAGGACCGACATCACGGCGAGCACGACGGCGGCGCCCGCCATGTCGCCCCGCATGCCCATCATGGCCGCCGGTGACTTCAGGGACAGACCGCCGGAGTCGAAGGTGATGCCCTTGCCCACCAGCGTGACCGAGCACCGCGCGCCCGGGGGCTCGTGGCGCAGGTCCACCAGCCGTGGCGGGTGCGGAGATCCGGCGCCCATGCCGAGCAGGGCTCCCATTCCGAGCTCACGCAGGTCACGCTCGTCCAGCACCCGCACGGTCAGGCCTTCCCCGCCGGCGACGTCCCGCGCGAGGGAGGCCAGGTCATCGGGGACGAGCTCGCTCGGCGGGCGGTTGGTCAGTTCCCGGGCGAGCAGCAGGGCCTCCGCGTCCAGCAGCCCGGCGGTGACGTGATCGTTCTCGGGTCCGGCCAACCCGGTGAGCGTCACGCTGAGCGGTCGCGCGGCGGTGAGGGCCAGCCCGGCCACGACCGCGCGGACGGACTCGCCGGCGCCGAGGGGGCCCGCGCCGCGGGCCGCCAGGTCGGCCCGCACGGTGTCGCCGGGGAGCAGCGGCGCCACGGCCGCCGCGGCGGCGCGCAGCCGCTCGGCGTCGCACCCGTTGAGCGGCCCGAGACCGGCCAGCAGCACCGGCCCCCCGTCCTCGACCGGCACGGTGGAGCCCGGCTCGGCCGTGAACCCCTTCCACCTCAGCAGGCCGGCCGCGCGCAGTCCCTCCACCTCCTCGGTGAAGACCCCGCGCACCTCCGGCACATCCGCCCGACCCGGCCCGACCGCGACGTCCATCGCCTACCTCCCCCTGTTACGGCGCGCCCAGTTTCCCGCCGTACGCCCGGCCCCTGCAGGGCGCCTCGCACGGTGACCCGGCGATGTGGTGGTCGCCGTGCACATCGGGGGCCGCTCCGCCGGAGTTACGGTCACCGCTACGCCTTGCAGAGAGGAGCTCCTTGATGAGCCGTTTCCGGGTCTCCATGGACATCGGCGGCACATTCACCGACGTCATCGGCTACGACGAAGCCACCGGCCGCTACCAGGTCGGCAAGTCGTCCACCACGCCGCACGATCTGACCGAGGGAGTGCTGACAGCGCTGGAGTCCTTGGTGGACTCCCCAGGCGACATCTCGTTCACGGTGCACGGCACCACGCAGGGCCTCAACGCCTTCCTGGAGCGGCGCGGCGTGAAGGTGCTGCTGCTGTCCACCAAGGGTGCGGGGGACACCTACCACATCGCGCGCGGCCCGCGCACCCGGCTGTACGACCTGCACTTCCGCAAGCCGGCGCCGCTGGTCCCGCTGCGCGACATCGTCGAGATCGGCGGCCGGTTCGACGCCGCCGGCACAGAGCTCGAACCCCTGGACGAGCAGGCCGTGCGGCAGGCCGCCCAGCGCTACCGCGACGGCGGGTTCGGCGCGATCGCGGTCGCGTATCTCTTCAGCTACCTGGACCCGGCCCACGAGCTGCGCACCCGCGAGATCCTGGCCGAGGAGCTCGGCGAGGACCTCACGATCTCGCTGTCGCACGAGGCCGCGAAGGAGTGGCGGGAATACGAGCGCACCTCCTCGGCGGTCGTGGAGGCGTACACCGGTCCGGTGGTGCGACGCTACCTGGAGCGCCTGGAGACGAACCTGAAGGAGCGGGGGCTCGCCGTACCGCTGCACGTCATGCAGTCCTCCGGGGGCATCCTCACCGCCGAGTCGGCCCGCCGCCGCCCGTTGCAGACGCTGCTGTCCGGCCCCGTCGGGGGCACCATGGGCGGGGTCGAGCTGGCCCGCGCGATCGGTCGGCCGAACCTGATCTGCGTGGACATGGGGGGCACGTCCTTCGACGTGTCGCTGGTCATCGACGGGCAGCCGGACATCTCGCCGGAGGCCAAGATCGAGGGCCTGCCGATGCTGATGAGCGTGGTGAACATCCACACCATCGGCGCCGGTGGCGGTTCCGTCGCCTGGCTGGAGGCCGGCGGCCTGCGGGTGGGCCCGCGGTCGGCGGGCGCGAACCCCGGCCCCGCCTGCTACCGCCGCGGCGGCACCGAGCCGACCGTGACGGACGCCAACCTCGTCCTCGGCCGCATCGACCCGGAGTGGTTCGCCGGCGGCTCGCTCACGCTGGACACCGGCGCCGCGCGGACCGCGCTGGAGGGCCTGGCCGAGGCCCTCGGACTGGACACCGTGGCCATGGCCGAGGGCGTCTGCGACGTCGCCAACGCCAAGATGGCGCAGGCGATCAGGACCATTACCGTCTCGCGGGGCATCGAGCCGCGCGATTTCACCCTCGTCGCCTTCGGCGGCGCCGGGCCGATGCACGCGGTGTTCCTGGCCAGGGAGCTCGGCATCGGCGAGGTCGTGGTACCGCGCTTCCCCGGCGCGTTCTCCGCGTGGGGCATGCTGCAGACCGACATCCGCAAGGACGCCTCGGACACCTACTTCCACCTCGACGCCGATCTGGACACCGCCGACATGGCGGCCAGGCTCGCGGCCATGGCCGAGGCCGCCCTGACCTCGCTGGCCGACGAGGGCGTGCCCGAGGAGAACCGCCGGGTGGAGTACGCGGTCGACATCCGCTACGCCGCTCAGGAGTACACGCTGACGGTGCCGCTGCTCGACGCGAGCGAGCCGTCCAGGGACGACTTCGTGGAGCTCATCGCCAAGCGGTTCGGGCAGCAGCACGAGTCCCGCTACGGCCACGCGAACCTGGGCGCGCCGATCGAGTTCGTCACGCTGCGCACCACCGCGTTCGGCGACCTCGGCCGGGGCGCCGCCGAGCACGTCGAGCCGGCCACGGGGGCGACGTTCCCGCACGAGCTTCGCGAGGTCGTGTTCGACGGCGAGAGCCGCTCGACCCCGCTCGTCCGCCGTGAGGACCTGGCGGCCGGGCACGCCTTCGAGGGCCCGGCGATCATCGTGGAGGGCACGGCCACCACCGTGGTGCCCCCCGGGTTCTCGGTGTCGGTGGACCCCATCGGCTCCCTGGTGATCCGGACGAGCACGGACGGGGCCTTGTGACGACCGCCGTGACGACCGCCGTGAGAAGCGCCGTAGGAAACGCTGTGAGACAGGAGGAATCGTGACCGACAACAGGACCGTCGACCCGGTCGTGGTAGAGATCATCCGCAATGCGCTCGCCGCGGCCGCCGACGACATGAACGCCACCCTCATCCGGTCGGCCTACACCCCGATCATCTACGAGTGCGGCGACTGCGTCGTCGCGCTGCTGGACGACCGGCACCAGGTGCTGGGCCAGTCCGCCGGCCTGCCGATCTTCCTGGGCAACCTGGAGACCTGCACCAAGGCCACCGAGGAGCAGTTCGGCCGCGAGGTGTGGCAGCCGGGCGACGTGTGGATCCTCAACGACAGCTATCTCGGCGGCACCCACCTCAACGACGTCACCATCTTCGGCCCGGTCTTCGTGGACGAGGAGCTGGTCGGCTTCACCGCCACCCGGGCGCACTGGATCGACGTGGGCTCCAAGGACCCGGGCGGGTCGATGGACTCGGTGAACATCTACCAGGAGGGCCTGCGGCTCGGCGCGCAGAAGCTGGTCGAGGGCGGCCGCGACGTGCCCGGGGTGATGAGCACGATCGCCACGAACGTGCGCTTCCCCTACCAGACCAGCGGCGACATGCACGCGATGATCGCCACCATCAAGATGGGCCAGGCCCGCCTGGAGGAGATCGTCCGGCGCTTCGGCCTCGACACGCTGCGCGCCGCCCGCGACGAGATCTTCGCCCAGACCGAGGCGCTGGAGCGCGAGGTCATCGCCGCGATCCCCGACGGGGTCTACACCGCGGAGGGCTGCCTGGACAACGACGGCATCGACCTCGGCACCCCCGTCCCGATCAAGCTCAGGATCACGGTCAGCGGCTCGGACATCGACTTCGACGTCACCGAGTCGGCCGACCAGACCACGGGCCCGGTCAACTGCGGCACCTCCCAGACGGTGTCGGCCTGCCGGGTCGGGTACAAGCTGCTCGTCAGCCCGGACGTGCCCGGCAACGGCGGGTCCTTCCGCCCGATGACGGTCCAGGTCCGTGAGGGCTCGGTCTTCGGCGCGGTGGCCCCGGCCGCCTGCCAGTGGTACTTCTCCCACCTGGGGCTGCTCATCGACATGGTGGCCAAGGCGCTCGCCCCCGCGATGCCGGACAAGGTGGCGGGGGCCAGCCACGGCGACTCGATGATCGTGCTGCTGGCCGGCACCGACCCGCGGACCAGGCGCGACTACGTCAGCCTGGAGGCCACCCTCGGCGGGTGGGGCGCCTGGGACGGCTCGGACGGCGAGACCGCTCTGATCAACAACGTGAACGGCTCGCTGAAGGACATCCCGGTGGAGGTGTTCGAGACCCGGTACCCGTTCCGCATCAGCCGGTACGAGATCCGGCCGGACTCCGGCGGCTCCGGCCGCTTCCGCGGGGGCAACGGCGTGGTCCGCGAGTACACGGTGCTGCACGACTGCACGGTCTCCCTGTGGTTCGAGCGGTCGTCCACCCCCGCGTGGGGCCTGTTCGGCGGGCACGACGCGGCGCCGCCGGAGATCGTCATCAACCCCGGCCGTCCGGACGAGCGGCGCATCCTCAAGTGCAACGGCCTGCGCCTGGCCGCCGGTGACGTGATCCGCTGCATGACCGGTGGTGGCGGCGGCTTCGGCGACCCCGCGGAACGCGACGCCGAGGCGGTCCGGACGGACGTGCTCGACGGCCACGTCTCCGCCGCGCGGGCGGCCGAGCTCTACGCGGTGTCCGTCTGAGCTCTGGCATCCGATCCCGGCACGGCGGCGTGGGGCGCGACCCGCGCCGCCGTACCGGGATCGGCGGAGCGCCGGACGGTTCTCGACGGCGTGCCGGGACGGTTCAGCTCACCTCGGGCAGCAGCGCGTAGCAGGCGAGGTGGAGCGCGAGCCGCTGGTCGGGCCGATCAGGGTCGACGCCGCGCGCCCTGATACGTTCCAACCGGCCGAGCACCGTGTTGCGATGCACGCCGAGCCGGGCGGCGGCCTGGCTGGTGGAGTTGGCGCAGTCCAGCAGCGCGGCCAGCGTGGCGACCAGCACCGGCCCGTCCGGCGCCGAGAGCAGGTCGGCGAGCACCATCCGGGCCGATCCGACCAGCTCCGGCTGTGACAGCGAGGCGAGCAGCACCCGGAAGCCGAGCTCGTCGAACGAGCGCACCGTCCCGGGGCCGTCCCGTACCGTCACCCCGGCCGCGAGCATCGCCTGCGACAGCGACTCCCGCAGCCCTTCTGGCCCCTCGGCGACGCGGCCCACGCCCGCGCTCAGCGGGATCGGCGAGCGCATCCGGGCCAGGTGCCGCCGCAGCGCCGACGCCACCTGCTCCACCTCGATCTCCTCGCCGGTCCACCAGCTGGCCCAGCCGGTCTCCCACGGCACCAGCGGCAGGTCGTCGATGACCTCCTGCCAGGCCGAGATCACGCCGGGACCGGTGGCGGCGGTGTCCAGCGGGGTGCCGGATCGCAGGAAGACCGCGACGTGCCGCCCGTCGACGCGCCATCCGAGCGCCTCCTCCAGTACGGCCCGTCCCTCGTCTCCCCGGTCACGGCCGGCCGGCTCCGCCTGCGCCGCCGGACCGGGATCGGGCGGGGCGAAGAGGGCGCGGAGGGCCGCACGGCCGCGCTCGGCTCCGTGCACCGCCTCAAGGCGTTCCCTGGCGACGGACGCCGCCAGCGGTCCTCGGGCCAGCCGCAGGATGAGCAGCACGGTCTCGGCCCAGGTGGGCGAGGAAGGGCCGGCCGTGGCGGCGACCAGCTCGGCCCAGCGACGCCCGTCCGGGCCCGGTACGTCCACCTGGACCCGGTGCTCGGCCCGGTCGACGGAGGCCTGGCCCGCGAGCACGTGACCGTCCGGAGCCACCAGCGCGGCCGTCACGCCGGGAACCTCCGAGTTGATCACTCCGACGATGCCGCGGGCGTTGCTCCGCTCGGCGAACAGCTCCGCGCAGCGCGCCGCGAGGCGGGCGCGGGCGGCCTCGGGGCTGGCGATGGCCGCGGCCAGGTCCAGGGCGCACGCGGCCGTGTCCCCGGTCACGACGAAGACCGGCAGCCGCATGCGCCGGGCAAGCTGGGCGGTGGCCTGGTCCAGCCCGACGACGGCGGGGCTGACCAGGCAGGCGGCACTGCGCTCCCAGGCCAGGCGCAGCGCCGACTCGACCGCCCAGGCCCCCAGCGCCAGCCCTCGGGAGAGCACCACCGCGGTGCCGGGGCCGCAGTGGCGGACCTGGTCGAGGTCGGAGATGAGCGCCACCCGTGACACCGGCCGGGCGAGGTTCTCGCCGACCAGCATCTCGGCGTGGCCGAGCGGTCCGTATCTGACGAGCTCGTCCACGGTCAGCTGCTCCGAGGGACGTCCGGCGCGCTTCATCGGCCCTCCTGGCGTGGGTGACGCAGGGGGAAGCCGAAGGCTCCCGGCCCGCCGAGGCCGAGCCCGTGGACGCTGTGCCAGACGGGCGCGGCCGGCACGCACAGCGCGTCCACCTGGTCGCCGACGGTGAGTCGTTCCGGCCCGGTCATCCGCAGCGTGCCCCGGTCGAGCAGGCAGAGCAGGTCGGGCACGGCCGCGGTGAGCGCGCCGTCGGCGAGGGCGAGCACCAGCTCGTTGTGCGCCTCCAGCCGGATCAGGCGCCCGCTGTCGTGGTCGTGGACCACCATGCTCGTCGGGTTGCCCGGATAGACGGTTCCCGCCTGCCGCGTCGAGGGGCCGAGCTCCACCACCCGGCCGCCGCCCAGGACGGTCGCGCCGGTGGCGGCCATGAGGTCACGGAGCAGGTGCTCGTGGGGCGCGGTCCCGCGCCGGGAGGATTCGCCGTCGCCGGGACGCGCGTGCGGAGGCCAGGACGCGACCTCCGGCCAGGGAGGGTCGCCGGCGAGAGCCTGTGCCGTGGCGCCGTCGGAGGCGTGCTCGCGCAGCAGCCGGCCGACCTCCAGCGTGCGGCTCATCGACCCGTGGATCGCGGCCTCGCGCAGCAGTCCCACCCGTGTGCGGTACATCCCGCACAGCAGCCACCCCCCGGCGGCCTGGGCGATCGATCTGGCGATCTGCTCGGCGCGGGCCGAACCGGTGTCCAGCAGCAGCGAGTCGTTCCCGGCGCTGACGACCGCGAGGGGGCTGAGCGAGAGGCCGGCCAGCTCGTAGGTGGTCTGGTGGATCAGCGGGAACACCCGGCCCATGCCGTCGCAGTCGATCAGCGGCAGGCCGAGCACCGCGGCGGCGGCCACCGGGTGCAGCGCGTTCACGCTGGCCGCGTTGAGGGGCATGATCGCGCCCAGCGGGGCGCCGAACCGGCCGCCCAGGCTGCGCGCCAGGGCCAGGGGCTCCTCCCCGGAGGGCGGCAGCTCGGCCATGGCGACCGTCGAGCCCATGGCGCCGACCGCCGCGCACGGCGTGTCCGGGTCGAGCTCGTCGGCCGTGACCAGCTCCACCGGCCCGGTCCGCGCGAGGATGTCCTCCAGCCAGAAGCCCGCGAACTCGATGCCCTCGCCCGCGGCGCTGGTGGAGAAGAACTCCGCCCCCGCCAGCAGCGCCGGGACGTCCTCGACGGTGATGGAGCGCCCGGTCACGCGTCGTCCTCAGCCCGGCCGCCCGCGCGTACCACCAGCCGGTAGGAGCCGCTGCGCAGGAACGACAGCGACAGGGCGCGGGAGCTGACGACGCGCTCGCTGCCGAGCCGCGCGCCGCTCTCGGCCACCAGGGTGAGCGCCCGCTGCTCCGCCGCGGCCTGCTTGCGGGCCAGCACCTCGGAGGTCTCGGCGTACAGGACGGTGTCGAGCCAGGCGCTCGGCTCCGTGCCCGCCGCGCCGATGGCGGCCAGCTCTGCCGGCGGCTCCACCAGCACGGATGTGGACGGCAGCCGGGCCGCGGCGGTCCGCGCCCTGTCGGTCGCGGCCTGGTCGCGGGCGTCTCCGTCCGGGTCGGCGCCGGCGACGGCGATGACCGCGGTGTGCTGGTCGTGCTCGGCCAGCAGGGCGAAGGCCGACGCCGTGGCCGCGTACGAGCCGCGCATCGGCGTCAGCGACGCCTGGGGGACCGCCATCCTCACCCCACCGGGACCGGGCCGGTCGGTCGCCACGTTCGGAAGGCCATCGCGGACGTGGCCCACGGACAGGCCGTCCGCCCCGGCCAGCCCCACGACCGCGTCGTCCACCCCGGCCAGCCGCGCGGCGCCGGTCAGGGCGGCGGCGCCGGTGGCCGACAGTCCGAGCACCGGGAGCAGCCGCAGCCGCTCGGCGGAGATCCGGCCGCCGTCCCCGGCCACGAACCACGCCGACGTCGAGGCCCCGAGCCGGCCCGAGATCTGCACGCAGCGCTCCACGACCTGCTCGGCGCGGCTCAGCAGCGCGGCGTTGATCACCGTCGCCGCCTCGCGGTCGAGCAGGCCGAGGCCGCCGACCTGGTGCGAGAGCGAGACTCTGAGCCGGGGAAACGCCTCACGGACCAGCTCGGCCGCGGTGAGCTCGTGGTGGGGGCATCCGACGGCCCCCGTGGCCGTCAGCGCCAGCGCGCCGATCCCCTCCGCCTGTGCCGCCGCCGCGGTGCGGAACACTTCGTAGATGTCCAGCGTGGCGAGTTCGACCCCGAACAGGTCGTGTCCTCCGACCACGTCGGCCTGGCGCCTGACGAGCGCCGGGAGCAGGGGGGAAGGATGCCCGCTCCCGAGACCGCGCGCCGGCGGCCGGGGCATGACCCGCACGGACGCCACCGGCGAGCCGGCGCTCGCCGGGTCAAGCTCGGCGGAGACGTCCCAGGTCACCGACCGGACCGGCGTACCCTGGGCCAGGCCGCGGAGCATGCGCGCGAGGACGCGGTCGTCGCCGGAGTGGCACCTGGCATGGCGAATGTCGCCGCCGCCGACGAGGGCGGCCCGAGCTTGGCCGGCGCCCAGCCGGACACCGATCCGCGCGCCAGCCACCTAACTCCTTCGGCCTCGCAGCAACCGGTCGAAACTGACCGCTCCGAGGATCAGCGCACCCTGCACGACCTGCTGATATATGGTATCCCAGCCCAGCAGGTTGAACCCGTTGCCGATCAGGGTGATCAGCAGCACGCCGATCAGCCCGCGCCAGATCGCGCCCTCGCCGCCGAGCACGCTCGTACCGCCCACCACCGCCGCCGCGATCGCGGTCAGCTCCATGCCCGTGGCCATGCTCGCCTGGGCCGATCCGCCACGTGAGGCGAGGATGAGCCCCGCCAGCGCCGCGCACACGCCGCTGATCGCGAAGACCGCCACCCGGACCGCGCCGACCCGGATGCCGGACAGCCGCGCGGCCTCCTCGTTGCCGCCCACGGCGTAGATGCGCCTGCCGAAGGTGGTGCGGGCGAGCACCACCCAGCAGACCGCCGCGACCAGCAGGAACAGCAGAGAGGCCGCGGTGATCCCGCCGAGGACGGTCGGCCAGCCGAGCGCCTGGAAGGACCTGAGCTGGGCGTCCCGGGGGTACACGATGGCGCCGGCCGTCAGGATCACGGCAAGCCCCCGGTAGATGATGCTGAGGGCCAGCGTGGCGATGAACGAGTGGACCTTGACGGTGATCACGACCAGGCCGTTGACCGCGCCGAGCACACCGCCGGTCAGCACTCCGGCGGCCATGCCGGCCGGCACCCCGGCGTGCGTGGTGACCACCACGGCGACGATCGCCGAGACGGCGAGCACGGCGGTGATCGACAGGTCGAAGGCGCCCGAGATGATGACGAGGGTGGCGGCGCAGGCCAGCAGCCCGATCACCGCCGCCTGGTCGAGCAGGTTGACCAGGTTGCCGGTGGTCATGAAGGTCTGGGTGGTCAGCGACAGCGCGACCACGATCACCACCACGGTCAGCACGATGCCGAAGTCGTGCAGCCTGGTGAACCTGCTGGCCGTGGCCCGTGCCACCGCCTCGGGCGGGGCCTCCGTGTCAGCCATGGTGGTCATTCGTGCTCCTCCGTGCTGGTACGGCTGGATTCCGTGTAGTTCGTCGGGTCAGCTGAGCCGGACGGCCCGGGGGCGTCTCCGGCGGGGAGGTCGTCGGCGAAGGCCATCGCGAGCACCTGCTCGCGGGTCGCCTCGCCCCTGGCGAACTCGGCGACGAGCCGGCCGTGCCGCATCACCAGCACCCGGTGTGCCAGCCCCATGACCTCCTCGACCTCCGAGGACACCATGAGGACCGCCATGCCCTCGGCGGCCAGGTCGACGAGGAGCCGGTGGATCTGGCTCTTGGCCGCCACGTCCACGCCGCGGGTCGGCTCGTCCACCAGCAGCACCGCGGGCTTCTCCATCAGCCACTTGCCGAAGAGCACCTTCTGCTGGTTGCCGCCCGACAGCGTCCAGACGGGGCCGCCGAGGTCCGAGCCGCGAACGTCCAGGTCGCGGAGCATGGACCCGGCCGCCGGCCTCTCGGACCCGCCCCGGACGAAGCCGGCGAGCTGCCGGGAGCTCAGGCTGGCCAGCGCGACGTTCTCGCGGACCGAGCGGTCCAGCACCAGCCCCTGCTCCTTGCGGGACTCCGGCACCATGGCGAGGCCGGCGCGCATGGCCCGCGCGGGCGAGCCGGCGGGCATCGCGGTGCCGTTCACCTCGACGGCGCCACCGTCGCGCGGGTCGGCGCCGAAGATCGCGCGCAGCGTCTCCGACCTGCCGCTGCCGACCAGCCCCGCCACGCCCACGATCTCCCCGGCCCGTATCTCCATCGACACGCCGCGCACGGCCGCGCCGCGGCGCAGGTCGCGGACGCTCAGCAGCACCGGGGCCTCGTCCCGGACCGGGGCCGGCTCGGGGTAGAGCAGTTCGAGCGGCCGGCCGACCATGTGCCGCACCAGGCTGCCGGGCGTCTGCGCGGCGGCCGGTCCGGTGATCACATGGCGGCCGTCGCGCAGCACGGTGACGTCGTCGCAGACCGACAGCACCTCCTCCAGGAAGTGCGAGATCAGCAGCACGGTGGCGCCGTCGGCCGCGAGCTGCCTGACGACGGCCATCAGCCGGTCGGTCTCGGTCTGGGTGAGCAGCGCCGTGGGCTCGTCCATGCCGATCACCGAGGCTCCGGACGCCAGCGCGCGGAGGATCTCCACCTGCTGCTGCGCCGCGAGCGGCAGGTCGCGCACCAGGGCCGAGGGGTCCAGCTCGAATCCGGTGCGCTCCATCAGCCGGGCCAGGGTCCTGCCGTCCTCGCGGCCGGTCGTCCATCCGAGCCGGTTGCGCCACCGGCCCAGGTACACGTTGTCCAGGACGGTCATGGCCGGTACCAGGGCGAGCTCCTGGGAGATCAGCGCGAACCCGTGCCGGAGGGCGTCCCTCGGGGAGCCGACCGAGATCGGCTTCCCGTCCAGCAGGACCCGCCCGGCGTCGGGGGCCACCGCTCCGCACACCGCCTTGAGCAACGTCGACTTGCCGGCGCCGTTCTCGCCGAGCAGCCCGTGAACCCGTCCTCCGTACACGGTGAACGACACATCGCGCAGCACGGGCACGCCGCCGTACGCCTTGCCGAACCCTTCCAGGTCGATCCTGACCGGCTGGGACATCGGGTGACCCCCTTCCGAGCCGCTCCGGCTACTCGTCGTACTCGCCCTGGACGCCGGCGAGCACGTCCTTGGTGCCCTTGCCCTCGCCGGGGGCCAGATCGGTCGAGCTGTTGGTCGTGGCCACGTTCCCGCCGCGCGCCTTGGCCAGGCCGAGCTCGGCCGCCTTGGCGCCGGCGGACTTCTCCGGCAGGTAGTAGGTGGCGAACCAGCGGCCCTCCTGCACGGCCTGCACCGCCTGGCGGGAGCCGCCGTTGCCGATCAGCATGACGTCCTTGCCCTTGAACACCGCCTCGGCGCCGGCGATCGCCTGGGAGGAGCCGATGACGACGTCGACACCCGGGTGGGACTGGAGCACGTCCTGCGCCGCCTTGCGGCCGCTCTCCTTGGTGTAGCCGCCCTCGACCCGCGCGACCAGCTTCGCGCCGGCGCCGGCCTCGATGGCCTTGACGGCCGCGTCGGTGCGGGCGTTGTCCAGCGGAAGCGACTTGAAGCCCTCCAGGTAGGCGACCTCGCAGGGGTCGAGCTTCTTGCTCTCACAGGCGGCCACGCCCAGCTCGCCGAGCTTGCGGCCGTTGTCCACGGGGACGTCCAGCAGCGTGATCACGCCCGGCACCTGCGAGTCGGCGGTGTCGTAGCGGGTGCCCACCGGGGTGAACTCGGCCACCACGGTGATCCCGGCCGCCACCGCCTGCTTGACCGCGGGCACCACGGCCGCGCCGTCGTTGGCCTGCACGACGAACACGTCGAAGCGCTTGGAGGTGACCGCGTCCTGGATCTGCTGGACCTGGGCCTGGGCGTCGAAGTTGGGGTCGAAGAACTCGGCCTCGGCATCGTTGGCCTTGGCGTACTCCTCGATGCCCGACCAGGTGGCCGAGGCGAACGAGTTGGCCCGCGCGAACCCGAAGAAGGCGATGCGCTTGTGCCCGCCGCCAGAACCGGCCGATGCGTTCGCGGAAGCCGTATCTGTCGCCGCGGTGGAGGTGGTGTCCGATTCCGGCGCCACGCACGCCGTGCTCAGCGCCAGCACCCCGGCCACGACACCGAGGGCGAGTCCCTTGTTCTTGATGTGCATGTGCATCCCGCTTCTCACTTGGGCGCCTCTTCGTCGCCGGCCGCCGCCACGATCGTGTAGATCCCGCCGCCCTGGTCCGCACGGGGCCCGCCGTCCAGCAGCGCGCCCAGCTCCCCGGTGACCCGCTGACGCCAGGGGTCGTCGAGCCACTCCTGGTAGCCGGGCTCATCGGTCCACGTCGCGGTGACCAGGTACGGCCCGCCCGGCTCGGCGGGGCGATGCAACGTGGTCCCATGACAGCCCGGCAGGGACAGCGCCCGGTTCAGCACACCGTGGCGGGCGAAGAACTCCTCGAGATCGCCCTCCTTGCCGGGGAGCGGTCTCAGGTACAGAACACTGCGGATCATGTGTCCCTCCGAACGGATCGGACGGTGCCGGCCGTCGAGGCCCGACGACGTGGCAGAAACTGTAGAAACCGGTCCAGCCCTCCCCTGGGCGCCCCGCACAGTGCGGCCCGCCGCCGCTGTGCGCCCCGCCGCACCCCTTCTGAACAGGCGAAGTCAGGCTGTGCGCGTGGTCGTTCGCGGCCACCGCGCCCACGGCACCGGGAGAACGCCGCCGGTCGTCCCGAGGCCCGTCTCGGCCGCGCCGGACGCGAGCGTCCCGGACAGGAAGGAAGCCAACGATGAACAAGGCGAGCAGGCTGGCGATCGACGTCGGTGGGACGTTCACCGACATCGTCGAGCTGATCCCCGAGACGGGCGAGCTCCGCTTCGACAAGGTGCCGACGACCCCCGAGGCGCCGACAAAGGGTGTCATGAACGCCTTCGGGGTGGCGCGGGCGCCCATGGCGGACATCGGGATGTTCACCCACGGGACGACCCTCGGCCTGAACGCGCTGCTGACGCGCACCGGCGCGCGTACCGCAGTGATCGGCACCCGGGGTTTCCGCGACGTCTACCTTCTCGGGCGGACCGACCGCAGGACCAACTACGACATCACCTACCGCAAGCCCCCCGCGCTGCTGGAGCGTTACGACACCTTCGAGGTCACCGAGCGGAGCCGCTTCGACGGCACCGTGCACACCCCCTTCGACGTCGGCGACGCGCGGCGCGTGGCGGAGGTCGTCGCCGCGCGCGGGTACCGGTCTGTGGCGGTCGCCTTCCTGCACTCCTACGCCAACCCCGGCCACGAGCTGCGGATGCGGGAGGTGCTCGCCGAGGTGGCGCCGGAGGTGGCGGTTACGCTGTCCCACGAGCTGTCGCGGGAGTACCGGGAGTACGAGCGCACCAGCACCGCCGTCCTGGACGCGTACGTCAAGCCCATCGTGCGCCGCTACCTGCACACGCTGGAGGAGGAGCTCGCCTCCGGCGGGTTCGGCGGGCGCTTCCTGATGACGCGCTCCGGCGGCGGGGCGATGACCGCGCGCTCGGCGCGGGAGCAGCCGGTGAGCCTGATCCTCTCCGGTCCGGCCGGGGGCGTCATCGGCGCGGCCGCCCTGTCCAAGATCCTGGACCGGCCGAATCTGATCACCATCGACATGGGCGGGACCAGCCTCGACGCGTCCCTGATCCTCGACTCCGAGCCCGTCCTGTACCAGGGCGCCGAGTTCGAGCAGATGCCCATCAACACCCCGTCGCTGTACATCCACACCATCGGCGCGGGCGGCGGCTCGATCGCGTGGCTGGACGAGGCCGGCGCGCTCCAGGTCGGGCCGCAGAGCGCGGGCGCCGCGCCCGGACCGGCGTGCTACGGCCGGGGCGGTACGGCGCCCACCTTCACCGACGCCGCCCTGGCGCTGGGATATCTCGGCGGCGGCACGCCGCTGGGCGGCAGGCTGACCCTGGACGCCGCCCTGGCGGACAAGGCGCTCCAGCCGATCGCCACCGAGCTGGGCATGACCGTCAGGGAGCTCGCCCGGGGCATCGTCCGCATCTCCACCACCAAGATCATGGGCGCGGTGCGGGCGATCACCGTCGAGCTCGGCCGTGACCCCAAGGACTTCGCCCTGCTGTCCTTCGGCGGCGGCGGAGGGCTGGTGGCCGTCGAGGTGGCGCGCGAGCTGGGCATTCCCACCGTCGTCGTCCCGCCGGGTCAGGGTGCCTTCTCCGCCTTCGGGATGCTGATGGCCGACGTGCAGCACGACTTCGCCCGCACCTCGGTCGCGCAGCTCGACCGGCTGGACCCTTCGGACGTGGAGGCGTCCTACGCCGAGATGGAGCGCGAGGCCCTGGCACAGCTCGCGGCCGAGGGGTTCGGCGAGGGGAGCGTGACCCTGAGCCGGTCGCTGGACGTCCGGTACGCGGGCCAGGAGCACTCGGTGACCGTGTCCTTCCCCGCGAGCGCCGCCGACGCGGCCGGCATGGTCGCCGAAGTCGCGGAGAGCTTCGCCCGGCTGCACGAGCGGCAGTACGGGCACACGATGGGCGACCCGGTCGAGGTCACGACGCTACGACTCCGGGCCACGGGATCGGTGGACAAACCCGCGCTGCCGCCCGTGGCGCGGCGCGAGTCCGGCGCGCCGGAGGCCGAGGGCGCCCGCGCCGTCCACCTGTCGGCGGACCGGCCGGCCGCCGGCTACGCGCTCCACACCCGCGAGTCGCTGCTCGCCGGCGACGCCATCGAGGGCCCGGCGGTGATCGCCGAGCACACGGCCACCACGGTCATCCACGCCGGGGACGCCCTCACGGTCGGGCCGTACGGCGAGCTGGTCATCTCCGTCGCCCCGGGCACCGTCGCCTCAGGACTCGCCGCCTCCGCAGCCAAGGAGCTCACCCCATGAACGACTCCATCACCACAGAGATCATCCGGCACGGGCTGCTCGCCGCGGCGGAGGAGATGGCCCGCAACCTGTGCCGCACGGCGTACAACACCGTGGTGTACGAGATCCACGACTACGGCATCGGCATCCACGACGCCAAGGGGGACGTCGTCGCGGACGCGCCCGGCATCGCGGTCTTCACCAGGGGGAACGACCACGGCATCAAGAAGGCCGTGGAGTTCCTAGGCGAGGACGGCCTGCGGCCCGGCGACGTCGTGATCCTCAACTACCCGTACTGGTCCTCCGCCCACACCCTGGACCCGCTGGTCTTCGCCCCCATCCACCACCAGGACGAGCTCATCGGCTTCGCCTCGTGCCGGATCCACGTCCTCGACCTGAAGCAGAAGGACCCCGGATACGTCCTGGACTCCACGGACATGTCGCAGGAGGGGATCTTCTTCCCGGCCACCAAGCTCTACCGGGGCGGTGTCCAGAACGACGACGTGTTCAACCTGATCCGCTTCAACAGCCGGATGCCGGAGCGGACCATCGGCGACATCCAGGCGCAGGTGTCCGCCTGCGTCACCGGCGTCCGCCGTACCCAGGAGATCGCGGCCAAGTACGGCGCCGGCACCCTCCTCGGCGCGATGGACGCGATCAACGACCACGGGGAGAGGCTCGCCCGCCTGGCCCTGGCCAAGCTCCCCAAGGGAACCTGGACGGCCCACGACTTCGTGGACAACGACGGTGTCGACCTCGACCGCCTGATCAGGATGCAGGTCACGGTCACGATCACCGACGACGAGATGGTCATCGACTGGACCGGCAGCGACCGTGACGTGAAGGGGCCCATCAACCTTCCCGTGGGCCAGACCGAGGCCTTCTGCAGCCTCATCTTCAAGGCGCTGACGACCCCGGACACCTCGGTGGTCGCCGGGAACTTCCGGCCGATGCGCGTCGTCACCGAACCCGGGTCGGTGATGCACGCCGTACCGCCCATGCCGACCTTCACCCTGTGGACCGGGCTGCTCGGCGGCGAGGTCGTGCTGAAGGCGCTCGCGCAGGGCATGCCGGACCGGGTGCCCGCGTGCTCCGGCGGCGACGTCAGCTCGATGATGGGCCTCGGGGTCAACCCCCGCAACGGCGAGGCGTGGCTGGAGGCGACCAACGAGGCCGTCGGGTTCGGCGGGCACGCCGGGGGCGACGGCGAGGACGGGATCATGCACCTGTCCGAGCCCGGATGCCGCAACAACCCCGTCGAGATCCTGGAGACCAAGTCGCCGATGTTCATCGAGTCCTACGGCTACCGGCCGGACACCGGAGGCGCGGGCCGGCACCGCGGCGGCGTCGGCGTCGGGCGGACGTACCGGTTCACCGCGCCGTCCACCGGCATCTGCCTGGTCTACAAGACCAGGACCAGGCCGTGGCCGATCGGGGACGGGCGGCCGGGGGAGAACAACCACATCGTGCTCAACCCCGGCACCGGCCGCGAGGTGACACAGGGCGGCAGCTACAACCGCCTGGCGGCCGGCGACGTGCTGGTCAACAACACCGGCGGTGGCGGCGGGTACGGCGACCCGTTCGAGCGCGAGCCGGAGCGGGTGGCCAAGGACGTGCGCAACGGCTTCGTGACCGCCGCCGCGGCCGCCCGCGACTACGGCGTCGTGGTCGATCCGGACACCTTTGAGGTGGACCTCGACGCCACCGCGGGGCTCCGGGGCGGGGCGGCCGTATGAACCTGATCGTCGCGGTGAGCCCCCGGGGCGCCGCCGGAAAGGGGTGCTGAAATGGGTTCCTCGCTCGCGGGAGACCTGACCATCGTCAACGCCGCCGTGTTCGACGGCCGGTCGGCCGAGCTCACCGACGGGCCGGTGCACGTCTCCGGCGGCGTCGTCGTCCAGGTCGGCGGCGCCGCGGGGGCCGCGGAACGGGTGATCGACGCGCGGGGCGGCACGGTCGTCCCCGGCCTCATCGACGCCCACTTCCACGCCTACGGCGTCTCGCTGAGCCTGCTGGAGATCGAGTCGGCTCCGCTGAGCTACCTCGCGCTGGCCGGCGGCCGCCGGCTCGCCGCCGCGCTCGGCCGGGGGTTCACGACCGTGCGCGACGTGGCCGGAGGAGACCCCGGCCTGGCGAAGGCCATCGCCCAAGGGCTGGTCCGCTCGCCGCGTTACCTGTACACGGGACCGGCCCTGACCCAGACCGGCGGGCACGGCGATCCCCGCCCGGGCGACCAGGACCTCTGTGCCTGCGGAAGCCACACCGGCGAGATCGTGGACGGCGTGGACCCGCTGCGCCGGGCCGTACGCGACCGCTTCCGGCGGGGCGCCCACGCCATCAAGATCATGACGTCGGGCGGGGTGGTTTCGCTGACCGACCCGATCCGGGTTCCGCAGTACTCACCCGAGGAGGTCCGCGCGGTCACCGCCGAGGCCTCGCGCCGGGGCAGCTACGTGGCCGCGCACGCCTACTCGCCCGAGGCGATCGTCCACTCGGTCGAGAACGGAGTGCGCTCCATCGAGCACGGCAACCTGCTGGACCGGCCGGCCGCCAAGCTGATGGCCGAGCACGGCGCCTTCCTCGTGCCCACCCTCGCGACGTACGACGCGATGGACAGGCGAGGCGAGGACCTCGGCCTCGGCCCGATCTCCCGGGCCAAGAACGCCGAGGTGCTGGAGGCCGGCCGCCGGGCGGTCGAGATCGCGAGGGCGGCGGGGGTGCGCATCGGCTTCGGCACCGACCTCATGGGGGCGCTCGACGACGAGCAGCTCAACGGGCTCCGGCTCCAGGTGGAGGTCGAGGGCGTCCTGGAGGCGCTGCGGTCGGCCACGTCCGTGAACGCCGACCTCATCGGCCGCCCGGATCTGGGCCGCGTCGAGCCGGGCGCCGTCGCCGACCTGGTGATCCTGGACGGCGACCCGTTCGCCGACCCGTCGGTCCTGTGGGCGGGCCCCGAGCGCCGCACGGTGATCCAGGCGGGCAGCGTGACGGCACCCCTGTGAACCCCGTCCGCCGGGCGGCCGGGTGATCGCCTCGGTGTAGGCGGCGACGTGGTGTAGGCGGCGACGTGGTGTACGCGGCGAATCGGTGTACGCGGCGAACCTCGATCGGGAGCGAGCCCCCGAGGCGAGGCCCCGGCGTTCGACGGCGCACGTCCGTCCGCGCCGGGGCGTCAGGGGGTCCGGCGGTTCGTGGGGAGTCCCAGGGCCGGCATGCGGAAGACGAAGCGGGCGCCTACGGGGGAGTCTTCGATGGTCAGGGTGCCCTCGTGGCGTTCGGCTATCTCGCGGGCTATGGCGAGGCCCAGGCCGGTGCCCTGGGTGTCCTTCTCGCGGCCGGCGGCCAGGCGGGTGAAGCGCTGGAAGACCACCTCGCGGTGTTCGGGGCGGATGCCCTCGCCGTCGTCGACGACCTCCATGACGGCGTGGTCGCCCTCGCGGCGCAGGGACACCGTGACGGTGGAGGCCGCGTGCCGTTCGCCGTTGTCGAGCAGGTTGGTGAGCAGCCGCGCGAGTTGCAGCCGGTCGCCGCTCACCACGACCCCCGGCTGAAGGTCCGTCACGAGCCGTTCGCCCCGGGACCGGCGGCCGGTCTCGGCGCGCGCCAGCTCGGCGAGGTCGATGTGGTCGCGGGTGACCCGCTCGCCGGAGTCCAGCCGGGCGATGACCAGCAGGTCGGTGACGATGGCCTGGAGGCGGTCGAGGCTGGAGGTCATCGCCTCGGCGGTCTTGGGCCAGTCGGTGTCGTCCGGGTTCGCCAGGGCGTCCTCGACCTGGGTCCGTATCGCCGTGATCGGGCTGCGCAGGTCGTGGGAGGCGTCTGAGGCGAAGCGGCGCTGCCGTTCGACGGCCTGTTGCAGCCGGTCCAGCGTCTGGTTGACCGTCTCGGCGAGCCCGCGCAGCTCGTCGCGGCGTGGCGGCAGAGGCACGCGCCGGCTGAGGTCCGAGGCGGTGATCTCGGCGAGCTCGGTGCGCAGGCTGTCGACGGGGGCCAGGGTCCGGTTGATCATCCGGTACGTCCCGTACGCGGTGGCCGTCGTCAGCGTCAGCGTCGCGGCCGCCATCACGGCGAGCAGCACCGGATGGACGAACCAGGGGATCACCGGGTCGGCGCCGTAGATCAGCAGGTTGCCCGCGTCGCGGTAGTGCCGCAGCACCACGACGTGCACGCAGTCGTCGGGGAAGCCGGGGGAGGAGCAGGTCAACGTATGCGCCTCGGCCTTCAGGTCCGGGGGCGTGAGGGGCGTGATGGGGTCCAGCCCGGCCATGTTGCGGGTGGTGGCGATGATCCGCCCGGCCTCGTCGAGCACCTGGACGGCCGAGATGTCCTGGTCGGGGATCGGGTGCCTGAGCCGCCCGAGCTTGATCAGGTGGGACACGCGCAGGTCGGCGAGGATGATGTGCTGAACGCGCTGCGTGACCGCCAGGCTGTGCACGCCCATGAACACGAGCACGCTGACGCCCGCGCAGGCCAGCGCCATGACGGTGCTCGCCACCCACGTGAGCCGAGTCCGCACGGACCAGTCGCGCCAGAAGCCCACCGCGCCCCCCTGTCCGCCTCGTGATCACACTAAATGCGGATCCTTCGAGGTCAGGGCGCCGGAAGGGTAAGACGCCGGAAACTATGGGTCAAGGACCAGGAGTGCGCCCGGCGTCCGGTTCATGGTCCGTACCCCGGTTTGCGTGCACTCGACCACATCTCCGACTCGCGCACCGTAAAGATCGGGCACGTGGATGCCGGGCTCGATCGCCATCGTCATGCCCGGCGCCAGCACGGTGTGGTCGCCCGCCGACAGCCACGGCCCCTCGCGAGGCGCCAGCCCGACCCCGTGGCCGGTCCCGCCCGTGACGTAGGGGCCGTACCCGCTCTCGTCGAGCACGGCCTCGGCCGCCGCGTGGACGTGCGAGGCGGGCGCGCCCGGCCGCACGGCCCCGGCGGCGGCGTCGCGCGCGGCCAGCAGCACCGCGTACACGGCGTCGAAGTCCTCGGGCGGCTCGGCCACGACGAAGCCCCGGCTCGCGTGCGCGTGGTACCCGCGGTGCCGCGCGCTCACCCGGATCGCCACCGCGTCCCCGGGGTTGATCACCCGCCCGCCCGGCAGGTGCCCCGGCCGCGCGGTGTTCTCCCCGGCCGCCACGACGACCGACACCAGCCCGGAGGCGCCCGACTCCCCGGCCAGCCGCCGCGCCATCGCGTCCTCGGTGGCGCCGAACCAGCGCAGGTGCGGGGCGAACGTGAGCACCAGGTCGGTGGCGGCGACGGCGCGCTCGATCGCGGCGAGCTCCTCCGGCCGCTTGACGGCCCGCAGCGGCGCCAGCACCTCGGACGCCAGCACCAGGTCCGCCGTGAGGCTCAGCGCGAACAGCTCGCGTGCGCGCATCTCGCCGTCCACCCCGACCCGGGACGCCGACGCGGGGATCAGCGCCGCCGCCCCCGCCGCCTCGGCCGCGAAGCCCGGCGTGCGGCCGGGGACGAGCACGAGGAACCCCGACGCGTCGTGCCCGGCCAGGTAGTCGAGGTCGGGGGAGGGCCGCAGCACGAGGGCGTCCAGCCCGGCCTCGGCCATCTCGGCGAGGACGGCCGCCAGGACCTCGCCGGTCATGCGGGCGGGTACAGCCAGCAGGACACCGGTCCCGGCGCGGGTTCCCTCTCGGCGCAGACGTCCATCGCCGCCGGGCACCGCGGGTGGAAGCGGCAGCCCGGCGGGGGATCGGCCGGGTCGGGCACGTCCCCGGCGAGTTCCTGGGGCAGCCGGCCCAGCCCGTCCGCCTCCGGCACCGCCCGCAGCAGCGCCTGGGTGTACGGATGGCGGGGGTTCGCCCAGACCTCCGCCGTGGGCCCCGTCTCGACGATCTTCCCGAGGTACATCACGGCGATGCGGTCGGCGATCAGCCGGACGACGGACAGGTCGTGGCTGATGAACAGCAGCCCCGCGCCCGACTCCACCGCGAGGTCGCGCATCAGCGTCGCCACCTGCGCCTGCGCCGAGGCGTCCAGCGCCGAGATCGGCTCGTCCCCGATCAGCAGCGAGGGACGGGCCGCCAGCGCGCGGGCGATGGCGATGCGCTGCCGCTGCCCGCCGGAGAACTCGTGCGGGTATCGTCCGGCCATCCGCCCGGGCAGGCCCACCCGCTCCAGCATCCCGCCGGGCGTCGTCTCGCGGTCCCCGGCGACCTCCAGGCCGTCGGCGATCTGGGCGCCCACCCGCCGCCGGGGGTTCAGCGACGCGTACGGGTCCTGGAACACCATCTGGATCTTGGTGAGGGCCCGGTCCCGGCGGCGCAGGCCGAGGCGGGTCACCCGTCCGCCCTCGAACGCGATCGTGCCCCCACCCGCCGGGACGAGCCCGCACACCGCGCGGGCCAGCGTCGACTTGCCGCACCCGGACTCGCCGACCAGCCCGACCACCTCCCCGGCCGCCACGCTCAGGCTGGCCCCCGCGACCGCCCGCACGGCCGGGCGGCCGGGTGTCCGGTGGTCGACGACCAGGTCGTCGACGGTCAGCAGGGTCACGGCTTCTCCCTCGGCAGGGCGTCCAGCAGGGCGCGGGTGTAGGGGTGGTCCGGCTCGCGCAGCACCCGGCCCCGGGGGCCGGTCTCCACGACGAGTCCGTCCTTCATGACGCTGACGTCGTCGGCGACGGCGGACATGACCCCGAGGTCGTGCGTCACCAGCAGCACGGCCAGCCCGAGGTCGTCGCACAGGCCCCTGAGCAGGCGCAGGACGCCCGCCTGCACGGTGACGTCCAGCGCCGTCGTCGGCTCGTCGGCGATCAGGACCTTCGGCCCGCACGCCAGCGCGACGGCGATGGCGACGCGCTGGCGCATGCCGCCGGAGAACTGGTGCGGGTAGCGGTCGACGGCCGCCGCCGGCCCGGGGATGCGCACCTGCCCGAGCAGTTCGACCGCGCGCGCCCGCGCCTCGGCCCTGCCGAGCTTGAGGTGGTGGCGCATGTGCTCGGTGAGCTGGCGGCCGATCGTCAGCATCGGGTGCAGGCTGGTCGCCGGGTCCTGGAACACCATCGCGATCTCGCGGCCGCGGACCGCGTTCAGCTGCCGCTGGGGCAGGGCGAGCAGGTCGCGGCCGCCGAAGACGACGCGCCCGCCGGTGCGCGCCCCGTGCGGGAGCAGGCCCAGCGTGGCCAGGCCCGTCATGGTCTTGCCCGACCCGCTCTCGCCCGCCAGGCCGTGCACGCGGCCGGGTGCCAGGGCGAGGTCCACGCCCCGCAGGATCTCGTGCGGGCCGATGGAGACGGTCAGGCCCTCGACCCGCAGCACCTCGTCCGCCCGGGTCACGTCCGTCACGTCGGTCACAGCGCTCGCTCCTTGATCGCGCGGGCGGTGCGCGGGTCCAGGGCGTCGCGCAGCGTGTCGCCGAGGAAGTTGAACGCCAGCACCACGGTCAGGATGGCCAGGCCCGGGAACGTCGCGACCCACCAGCTGTCGAAGACCTCCACCCCGGAGGCGACCATGGCCCCCCACTCGGGGGACGGCGGCTTGGCGCCCAGGCCGAGGAAGGACAGGCCGGACAGCAGGAGCAGCGCGGTGCCGATGTCCAGCGTGGCGAGCACGAGCACGGGGCCGGTGACGTTCGGCAGGACGTCCACGCGCAGCGACCGCCAGGCGGAGAAGCCGAGCAGCCGCCCGCTGAGCACGAACTCGCGCTCGCGCATGCCGAGGATGAGCCCGCGGGTGACGCGCGCGTACGCGGGCCAGGCGACGACCAGCACCGCGAGGACGGCGTTGGTGAGGCTCGCGCCGAGCGCCGCGGCGACGACCATCGCGAGGATCACCGTCGGGAACGCGAAGACCAGGTCGGCGAGCCGCATGATGCCCTCGCCCACCCATCTACCGAAATATCCGGCGCAGGCGCCGAGGAGACCCCCGATCAGCAGCGACAACACCACCAGCAGCAACGTCAGCGGGATCGACACCCGCGCCCCGTACATGACCCGCGACAGGATGTCCCGCCCGAGCTGGTCGGTGCCGAACCAGTGCCCCGGCCCGGGAGAGGCCAGCCGGGGCAGGTCCTGCGCCAGCGGGTCGTGCGGCGCGAGCAGGGGAGCGGCGACGGCGATCACCAGCCAGACGGCGGCCACCACGCACCCCACGACGGCGAGCGGCCGCCGCCAGGCCTCGGGCATCCGCGAGAGGATCCTCATCGGAGCCTCACTCCCGGAAGGGCGGGATACGGGTCGATGCAGATGTTTCACCGAAACCTCCGGAGGAAGCCGGGTCCTTCAGAGCCGGGAGGAATCGGGGCCCCGTCAGGGGCGGCGCGGCGCAGCCGGGACATCCTGGAGTGCCAGGCACTCATGACCTTTCCTTCCGCGGACGGATCTCTGTGCCGTCCGTCAAGATACGAACATGCGCACGGCATACAAGGTGCGGATCTACCCCACCCCCGAACAAGCCGCGGTGCTGAACCGCACGTTCGGGTGCGTACGCCTGGTGTGGAATCGTGTCCTGGCCTGGCGGCACGCCCGCTACCAGGCCGACCGGACCAGGACCTCCTACGCGCAGACCGACCGGTACCTGACCGAACTGAAACGCGACCCCGAGTTCGCCTTCCTGTTCGAGGTCTCCTCCGTGCCGCTCCAGCAGACGTTGCGGCAGCAGTACGCGGCGTTCATGAACTTCTTCGCCGGACGCGCCCGCTACCCCCGCTTCAAGTCCCGGCACGGCAGGCAGTCGGCGACCTACACCCGCTCGGCGTTCCGCTGGAGGGACGGGCGGCTGCACCTGGCGAAGATGGACGCCCCGGTCGCGTTCGTGTGGTCCTGGCCCGAGGTGGACCCGGCCACGCTGAACCCGACGACCGTGACCGTCTCCCGTGACCCCGACGGCCGCTGGTACGCCTCCTTCGCCGTCGAGACCGCCGGCGAACCCGAGCATGCCCCGGCCACCGACTCGTCGGCCGGCGTCGACCTGGGCGTCAAGGACTTCGCCGTCCTGTCCACCGGCGAGAAGATCGCCAACCCGCGTCATCTGGCGCGCAGGGCGAAGAACCTGGCCCGTTACCAGCGGCGCATGGCGCGCAAGCAGCGCGGCAGCGCCAACCGGGCCAAGGCCAAGGCCAAAGTCGCCCGCGCCCACACCAAGGTCGGTGACGCACGCGCCGACTTCCTGCACAAGACCAGCACCCGCCTGGTGACCGGCCACGACGTGATCGTGATCGAAGACCTCGCCGTGAAGAACATGGTCCGCAACCGATCCCTCGCCCGGGCCATCTCCGACTGCGGCTGGGGCGAATTCCGCCGCCAACTGGAGTACAAGACCGCCAAGTACGGGCGGCACCTGATCGTGATCGACCGCTGGTACCCCTCCTCCAAGACCTGTTCGTCGTGCGGGCACCTGCTCGCCGGACTCTCGCTCGGCACCCGGACGTGGCAGTGCCCGTCCTGCGGCACCCGGCACGACCGGGACGTCAACGCCGCCAAGAACATCCTGGCCGCTGGTCGAGCGGTGTCCGCCTGTGGAGCTGACGTAAGACAAGCCGGGACCTCCCGGGTGCAGTTGGCAACGAAGCAGGAAACCTCACCCGCGAGGGTGGGAATCCCCCTCCTTTAGGAGGGGGATGAAGTCAATCTCGGGTCGATGACCCCGTACAGGATGTCGACCACCAGGTTGATCACGACGTACACGCAGCCCACGACGAGCCCGACGCCCATCACGGCGGGCAGGTCGAGGGTCGTGGCGCTCTTGTAGGCGTACTGGCCGATGCCGGGACGGGCGAACACCGACTCGACCAGCACCGTCCCCGACAGCAGGCTGCCGAAGGCCAGGCCCGCCACCGTGATGATCGGCACGAGCGCCGAGCGCAGGACGTACCGGAACAGGATCACCCGACCCGGCAGGCCCTTGGCCCGCGCCGCCCGCACGTAGTCCTGCCCGAGCACCTCCAGCACCGCCGACCGGGTGAACCGGGTGAGCAGGCCGATCGTGTACGCGGCCAGCACCAGTGCCGGGGTGACCAGGTGGCCGGCGGCCGAGGCGAACACGTCCCACTGCCCGGCCAGCGCGGCGTCGACCGTGAACAGCCCGGTGACGGCCGGCGGGGCGCTCATGTCCGGGTCGATGCGCCCGCTGCCCGGCGTGATCTGCAGCCGGAAGAAGAACACGTAGAACGCCACCAGCGCCAGCCAGAACGTCGGCACCGAGATGCCGACCAGGCTCAGCACGCGCAGGACCTGGTCCGACAGCCGGTCGTGGCGCAGCGCGGCGACCACGCCGAACGCCACGCCCGCCACCAGCGAGATCAGGATCGCGCCGCCCGCCAGCTCGATCGTGGACGGCACGAACTCCGCCAGGTCGGTGAGCACGGGACGGTGGCTCTGCTGGCTGACGCCGAGATCGCCCCGCGACAGCCCGCCCAGGTAGGTCAGGTACTGCGCGGGAAGCGGCTTGTCCAGCCCGTGCTCGGCGCGGAACTGCGCGACGATCGCCGGGTCGCCGAGCGCCCGCTGGCCGAGGTTGGCCGTGACCGGGTCGCCCGGCACCAGGTTGGTCAGGACGAACGTGACCAGCGTGATCCCGAAGGCCAGCAGCACCGCGATCGCGACGCGGCGCAGCAGGAACCTCGCCAGCGGATGCCGCGCCCGGCGCCCGGGAGCGGCGGGAGCGGCGGAAACGGGGTCCGGGCGGGCGGCGGGGACCTCCGCGCCGCCCGCCGGGCCCTCACTTGACGCCGAGGGCCGCGACATCGACCGTCCACACGGGGTGGAACGCGAGGCCGGTGACGGAGGCGGCCGTCACGATGTTCTGGCTGGGCTGGATGAGCGGGATGAACGGGCCCGAGGCGTTCAGCCTGCTCTGGATGTCGGTGTAGAGCTGCTTGCGCGTGTCGTCGCCGATCGTCGAGGCGGCCTTGTCGCCCAGGCTCTCCAGCTCCTTGTCGGCCCCCGGCTTCCACCCGGCGCGCAGGCCGACGGTCTTGCCCGGGAGGAAGACGAGGTAGTCCGTCGGGTCGGGGTAGTCGGGGCCCCAGTACCACAGGCCCAGCTCCTCCTTGCCGTTGCGGTAGTTGTCGAGCGCGGTCGCCACCGGCGCCGGGGCCAGGTCGACGGTGATACCGACCTCCTTGAGATTGGCCTGGATGCGCTCGGCGAACGGCTGGAACGACAGGCCCTGGAGGGTCAGGTCGCTCGGGTACTCCAGCTTGACGGTCGGGTTGGCCACCCCGCTGGCGGCGACGGCCGCCTTGGCGCCCTCGACGTCCCGCTTGACGGCCTGGTCGGGCGGCAGCGCGCCGAGCAGCATCGTCGGGATCACGCCGGGGGCCTGCACCGAGCCCTCGCCGGCGAGCTCCAGCAGGCCCTGGTAGTCCACGCCCTTGCGGATCGCCTCGACGATCTTGGGGTTGCTCGTCACCTTGCTGACGGAAGGGTCCTGGTTGGACAGCAGGAACACCATGTTGGCCGAGGCCGTCTTGGTGGTCCGCATGTTCCCGGAGACCGTCTTGATCTGGTCGCCCGACAGGTCGAGCGCCACCTGGCTGTCGCCGCGCTGGACGTTCAGCTTCTGCGTGGCCGACTCGACGTTGCGCAGCACGACCTTGCCGTACGCGGGCTTGTCGGCGCCCCAGTACTTCGGGTTCGCCTTCAGCACGACCTGCGACTGGGCGTTGAACGACTCCAGCTCGTACGGCCCTGAACCGGCCGACGCGCCGTTGAGGTACTGCTCCGCCTTGTCGGAGTCGTCGGCGGTGCCGCCGTTCGCCTTGACGACCTTGGAGTTCAGGATGCCGAGCGCCGGGTTCGGCAGGATGAACGGCAGCGCCGGGTTGGGCGTCTTGGAGGTCAGCGTGACCGTCGTCTCGTCGGTCTTGGCGACCTCGACGCCGTCGAGCAGGAAGGACGGGTTGCCCTTCAGGTCGCGGACGCGGTTCAGCGAGAACACGACGTCGTCGGCGGTGACGGGGGAGCCGTCCGAGAACGTGGCGCCCTGCTTCAGCTTGAGCGTGAGCGTCTTGCCGTCGGGGGACTGCTCGTAGGACTCGGCGAGGGAGGGGACGGGCTTGGTCACGTCCGAGCCCTCGAAGGTCAGCAGCGTGTCGTAGAGGGCCTTGCCGATGATCAGGCCGGTGGGCTCGTAGTTGCGGCCGGGGTCGGCGGTCTTGAGAGTGAAGGACGCGTCCATGACCAGGGTCTTGCTCGCGCTTCCGCTTCCGCTCTGCGCGGGCGTGGTGGACGTGCCGCCACCGGAGCAGGCGGCGAGGGAGAGGGCGCCCGTGAGCAGGACCGGCAGCAGAGCCGCCCTCGCCTGCCGTGCCGGACGGCGCCGCGTACGGGTCGCCATTCTGTTTCCTCCGGGATTAGTGCTATGTAGACGATTGTTAGCGTGTCGTCCAGGATTGTCCGCTAGAACGTCCAGCTCATGGCAGGAAGCCGAGACGAATATGACGCACAGGAACCACCCATGACCGAAATGTCAGGCACGCCATCGCCCGGGACCGGCGTCCCTGGACGGATCGGTATCGGCCTCCAGCTGGACGCGATCCACATGAAGATCCTCGAAGTCCTGCGCGAGAACGGACGGATCTCGGTCGCGGCCCTCGCCGAGCGGGTCGGCATCTCCCGGGCCAGCGCCTACACCCGGTTCGAGGCCCTGCGCGCCGACGGTGTGATCAAGAGGTTCACCGCCGAGGTCGACCACCTCAGGGCCGGGCTCGGCATCACCGCGCTGGTCTTCGTGACCGTGCGGCAGCAGATGTGGAAGCAGTTCCGCGCCCAGCTCGCCCAGATGCCCGAGGTGGAGTACTGCGCGATCACCACGGGCCAGCACGACGCGATGATCCAGGTCAGGATGGCCGACGTCGCCGCCGTCCACGCCCTGGTCACCGAGCGGCTCGCGAGCATCCCCGCGGTCAAGGCCACCGAGACGGTCTTCATCCTGGACGAGGTGCTCCACCGCCCCTACGTCCTGCCCTCCGACCGCCGCCCCCGCCAGGCCCCGAGCCGCACGGCCCCCGCCGACCCCCCGCCGCCGTCCGGCGTGCCTCTGGGGAAGATGCGCTTCACCAGCGCCGCCGAGGGACGCGCCGACATGCACAGGAACACCTGACGCGCCGCCCGGGGGAGACCGCTGGACCCCGCTAGACCTCCTCGCACACGCTGACCTGCGGGGTGTCGTCGCCGTCGAACTGGAACTCCTCCACCAGCCGCAGGCGTCCGTCCGGCAGCGGCTCGATGCGGCTGGAACTGCGCCCTGCGGCCCGCCCGCCGGCCTTCAGCGCGTGCACGTAGCTCAGCTCGACGCGGTCGTCGTCCCTGGTCCCGACGAAACGGCCCTGGATCACCGTGTCGCCGTCGTAGCTGCCCCAGACGACCCCGTCCGCCTCCTCGTACACGAACCGGGTGGGGGCGTCGGCGTCCACGACGCTCGCCGTCGAGCTGACCATGATGAACCGGCGGCCATGGAGAAGATTCGGATTCGTGTCGTTCACGTCACCGCATCGTGCCCTTCTCCGCGCCGGGCGCAACCCAGGCTGGACGTTTCGCTCACCGTTGACCGGACGGCGTGGTGATCCGTCTGGAGGAAGGGCGCCACGCCCCGGCGATCCGTACGCCCGGTCACAGGGGTCCGGCCACGGCCTCGCCCCGGGATCCGGCTACGGACGGCCCTCGCGGTGGCTCGCGTAGAGCTCGGCGAGATCGTCGGTGTAGAGCTCTGTGCAGCGGGTCAGGCCGGGATCCACTCCGTGGCGGTGGTGACCTCGTCCAGGACGGCCGGGAGGGGCGCCACGCCGAGACCCGGGCCGGTGGGGACCGGCAGGTGGCCGTCCTGGAGGACGAACGGCTCGGTGATGTCGGTGGCGAAGTACCGCGCGGAGGCGGAGGTGTCGCCCGGGAGGGTGAACCCGGGCAGCGCGGCCAGCGCGACGTTGGCGGCGCGGCCGATCCCGGTCTCCAGCATGCCGCCGCACCACACCGCGATCCCATGCGCCCGGCACAGGTCGTGGATGCGCCGGGCCTCGATGTAGCCGCCCACCCGTCCGGCCTTGATGTTCACGATCGAGCACGCCCCGAGCGAGATCGCGGCGGCGGCGTGCTCGGCCGAGGCGATCGACTCGTCCAGGCACAGCGGCGTCCGCAGCCGCCTGGCCAGCGACGCGTGCTGCACCAGGTCGTCCTCGGCCAGGGGCTGCTCGATCAGCAGGAGCCCGAAGTCGTCCAGCTTGGCCAGGTGGGCGGCGTCGGCGAGCGTGTAGGCGGCGTTGGCGTCCACCTGGAGCAGCAGGTCGTCCCCGAACCGCTCACGGACCGCCCGCACGGGGGCCACGTCCCAGCCAGGCTCGATCTTGATCTTGATGCGCACGTACCCCTCGTCCAGGTACCCCGCCACCGCGTCCAGCAGCCGCGGGATGGAGTCCATGATGCCCACCGACACCCCGCACGGCACGCGGTCGCGGGACGCGCCGAGAAAGCCCGCGAACGACCGGCCCGTCGCGCGCAGCTCGGCGTCGAGCACGGCGGCCTCCAGGGCGGCCTTGGCCATGCGGTGCCCCCGGAACGGCTCCAGCGCGCGGCCGACGGCGTAGGCGTCCACGCCGGGAAGGGCGGTGAGCGCGGGGATCAGGAAGCGCCGCATCACCTCGGCGGCGCCGTCGGCGTACTCGGGGGAGTAGAGCGGCTCGGACATCGCCACGCACTCGCCCCAGCCCTCGGCGTCCGGCGTGACGGCCCTGACCAGCAGCACATCGCGCTCGGTCTCGGTGCCGAACGACGTGCGGAAGGGCGCGACCAGCGGCATCGCGACCCTGCGCAGCTCGAATCCGGTGATCTTCACGGCCGCTCCCCGTCTTCCCATGCCCGCCGGGGGTTCCGGCGGCTCACGATCTTTCCACGATGTACTCGCCCGCCGCGGTGAAGCCGGTGACGCGGGCGCCGTCGTCCAGAAGGCCGCCCAGCGACGCGCGCACGGCCCGCCGCCACGCCGCGGCGGTCGCGGGACGCGCGCGGCGGAGGGTCTCGACGTCCCGCGGCGTCGCCACCAGCAGCACCCGCCCGTCCCCGCGCCCCTCCACGGGACGATCGTCCCGCTCGCCCAGCGCGACCACGGCGTCGGCCGGAGCGGGCGCGGGCTCCGGGACGTCACACGCACACGCGGCGGCGACCCGCGGCCCGGCCACGGGCCAGACCGCCAGCAGCCGGTCGGACTCGTCGCCGGCGTTGACGGCGTCCTCCATCCGGCCGTAGAAGGACGGGAGGTACGCCTCCGGCCGGGCGCCGAGCTTGGTGATGTTGAAGTGCGCGTTGCGGCGGACCAGCGGGTCGTACGTCCAGGTGATCCGCGTGAGGCCCTGGGCCAGCGCCCACGCCCGCTGGTGGAGCTTCAGCGCGAACCCGATGCCGCGCCCCACGGCGGCCCCGGTGACATGGGAGTGCAGCGTCGTCCCCGGCGGCCCGGCCAGGAAGCCGATGCTCGCCCCCGCCAGTCGCTCGCCCTCGAACGCGCCGGCCACGTAGTTGCCGCTATGGGCGAAGGCGATCATCAGCTCGACCGTGATGGGGACGGCCGTGGGCGGCGCCTTCCAGATCGTGTCGAACAGGGCGGCTACCGCCTCGAAATCCGCGATCTCGCGAAGCTCGCGCACCTCGACCCCGGCGCGGCGGGCGGCCGCCTCGGACCGCTCGGCCGCCGTCCGCTCGGCCGTGATCTGCTCGGCCGTCATTTGGTCGGCCGTCATTTGGTCGGCTGTCACCTGCTCGGCTGTCACCTGCTCGGCCGGCGTCCGCTTGGCCGGTGTCCGCGCCGGTGTCCGCTCGCCGGTCATCCGCGTCCCGCCAGGATCGCCTCGACTAGCCCGGCCAGCAGAGCCGAGCGGCGCGGCATCTCTTCGACGATCACATGCTCGTGCGCCGCGTGCGCGCCCCCGCCCACCGCGCCGAGGCCGTCCAGCGTGGGGCAGCCCACCCCCGCCGAGAAGTTGCCGTCCGAGCCGCCGCCCACGGCCACGCCGCGCAGGGGGCCCAGCCCGAGCTCGTCCGCGACGTGCTCGGCCAGCTTGAACAGCGCGGCCGACGACGCGGGGTCCATGGGGGGCCGGTTCGGTCCTCCCCGCAGCTCCAGCCGGGTACCGGGCAGGCGCGGCGTGAGGGCGCGCATCCGCGCGTCCACCGCCTCCTGCGCCGCCCGGTCGGCGGCGCGCGCGTCCACGGCGACGAACGCCTCCGCCGGGACGGTGTTCACGCTGGTCCCGGCGCCCATCAGCGTGGGCGTGACCGTGGTGGGGCCGTTCGCGTCCGACATCGCCGCGATGGCGAGGATCTGGTGGGCCAGCTCGACGCCGGCGTTGGCCCCTTTCTGGGGCTCCAGGCCCGCGTGCGCGGCGAGACCGTGCACGGCGAGCCGGTAGTTGGAGACGCCCTTGCGCGCGACCTTCAACGCCCCGCCGTCGGCGCTCGCCTCCAGCACCAGCGCCGCCTCGCAGGCCCGCGCGGCCTCCTCGATCAGCGTGCGGGAGGTGCGCGAGCCGAGCTCCTCGTCCCCGGTGACCAGCACGCACACCCCGTCCAGGGACGGCAGCGAGCGCAGGGCGTGGAAGAGCTGGACGAGCCCGGCCTTCATGTCGAACACCCCGGGACCCCGGGCGACGCCGTCGACCACCGACCACGGGTGCTCGCGCAGCGAGCCGATCGGCCAGACGGTGTCGTGGTGGGCGAGCAGCAGCACGCGGGGCGTGCCGAAGCTCCACCGCAGGTGGGTGACGCCGTCCACGACGAGCGTCTCCGGCCCGGTCCCGAGGTGCCTGGCGCCGACCTCGGCCACCACCCCCGCGCTCGCCGCCACCGCGGCGTGGTCGGAGGAGAACGACTCGCGCAGCACCAGCGTCTCCAGGTCGTCCAGCATGGCGGGCAGGTCGCCGGGCATCACGGCGCGGCCTGCGGCCCGGCGGGGGACGGGCGTCCCATCTCGGCGCGGAACAGGCGCATCACGTTGCCGCCGAGGATCTTGCGGATCTCGTCCTCGCCGAGCCCCCGCCGCACCAGCTCCCGCGTGACCAGCGGCATGCCGCGCGGGCCGTCCAGCCCGGGGACGGACGCGAGGGTGTCCAGGCCGCTGACGCTCGGGTCCTCACAGCACGGCGGCGTCAGGTCGATCATCACTTCCCTGATGAAGTCGGGGCCGAGCCCCACGTGGTCGATGCCCGCGACGTCGGCGATGTGGACGATGTGGTCGCCGAGCCGCTCGATGGTGTACCCCTCGGGCTTCTCGGCCAGGAACGCCGCCAGGAAGTTGACGCAGACCACGCCCCCGTTGGCCGCGACCGCGCGGAGCTGGTCGTCGGTGAGGTTGCGGTGGTGGTCGCGCAGCGTGCGGGCGGAGGAGTGCGTCGCGATCACCGGCCGCGTGGCCAGCTCCAGGACGTGCGCCACCCCGGACGCGCCCAGGTGCGAGATGTCGAAGACCATGCCGAGCCGTTCCATCTCGGCCAGGGCCTCGACGCCCTGGCTGGTCAGGCGGCTTCCGGTGGCGTCCTGCCCGCTGCCGTCGGCCAGCGGCGTGCGTCCCCAGTGGGCGATGGACGCGACGCGGACGCCCAGGCGGTGCAGCGTGGGGATCAGCTCGACACTGGCGTCCACGCCCGGCATGCTCTCCAGGGCGATGACCAGCGCGATCCTGCCGAGCGCGACGGTCTCGTCGATCTGCGCGCCGTCGAGGCAGATGCCGACCTCGTCCGGGTTGCCCTCGGCGATGACGTGGGCGCACTCGATCATCCGCAGGGTCTGGCGCAGCGCGCCCTCGGGGCGGTACTGGTCGTCGATGAAGACGGGCAGTACCTGCACGTCGACGCCGCCCTCGCGGAGCTGGGGCAGCCATCGCTCCCGGAAGAACGCCGCCCACCGGTCCGGTGGCCTCGCCGAGACCGCCATCAGAAGATCGTTGTGGGTGTCGGCCACGATCGCGTCGCGGTGGAGATCGGTGAACACGCGTGGACTCCTCTCGCCCGCGGGCGTCTCCGTTCTCCGTGGCGGGGCCCGGGTCACCCTGGATGGTCCGATGTCATCCGACCGTATACGTACGGCGGGCAAAGAGAAATTCGATGCCGGGAGCACCGCTGTTCCGGATCGTCCCTTTTGTCCTGCATGGCGAGGTGCCCTGCCCTGTCACCCGAAGGTGTACGAGTCGGGGCGCGGGGCCCTGGTGATCCTGCGGTACATCGACGCCGGCCCCGGCCAGTTGTTCGTCACCCGACCGGCGGCGTTCTTGTACCAACTGTCGCAGTCCTCCCGCCAGACCGTGCGCGCCAGCGCCTGGTCCAGGGCTCGGCGCCAGGCGTCCATGGCCGGCCGCCGCACCTCCATCGGGCCGCGCGCGGCCAGCAGCGGCAGGCACCCCATGATGTACCTGACCTGCGACTCGATCATGAGGATGATCGAGTTGTGGCCGAGGTTGGTGTTCGGGCCGTACAGCAGGAAGAGGTTCGGGAACGCGGGCACCGCGACGCCCAGGTACGCCTCCGCGCCGTCCTTCCACACCTCGCGCAGGTCGCGCCCGCCCCGCCCGACGATCTCGATCGGGGCCAGGAAGTCGGTCGAGTGGAAGCCGGTCGCGAAGACGATCGTGTCGGCCGCGCGCAACGTGCCGCCCCGCGTCTCGATGCCCTCCGGCGTCACGCGGACGATCGGGTCGGTGACGAGCTCGACGTTGTCCCTGGTCAGCGCGGGATAGAAGTCGTTGTCCAGCACGATGCGCTTGCAGCCGATCGGGTACGCCGGGGTGAGCTTCGCGCGGAGCCCGGGGTCCCGGACCTGCCGCCTGAGGTGCTCCTCGGCCCGTTTGATCATCAACGGCCGGCTCCAGCCGTCCACCAGCGCCGGGTACACCACGCCCTCGATGAACCGGTAGACCCGCTGGCGGTTGGCCGATCGCAGGAGCGGCAGGCGCCGGAAGGCCAGCCGCTCGCGCGGCCCGTACTCGCCGTCCGGCTTGGGGATGACCCAGCTCGGCGTGCGCTGGTAGACGTCCAGATGGGCGACGACGGCGGCGACGCGCGGGATGATCTGCGCGGCCGAGGAGCCGTTGCCGACCACCGCCACGCGGCGTCCGGCGAGGTCGTGGGCGTGGTTCCAACGGGCCGAGTGGAAGCTCGTCCCCGCGAACGTCGACAGACCCGGAATGTCGGGCAGGCGGGGCCGGTTGAGCTGCCCCACCCCCGACACCACGACGTCGAACAGCCGCTCCTCGCCGCCCGCGACCGTCAGCCGCCAGCGGTTCACCGCCTCGTCGAAGACGGCGGCCGTCACCTCCGCGCCGAGCCGCAGCCGGGCGTGCAGGCCGTACTTTCCGGCGCAGCGATCGAGGTAGGCCAGGATCTCCGGCTGGCACGGATAGCGCCGCGTCCAGTCGTACGCCTGCTCGAAGGAGTAGGAGTACAGGTGGGACGGCACGTCGCAGGCGGCCCCGGGATAGGTGTTGTCCCGCCACGTCCCCCCGAGGCGGTCGGCCCTCTCGAAGATCGTGTAGTCGGTGATCCCGGCCTTCTCGAGCTGGATGGCCATGCACAGCCCGCCGAAGCCCGCCCCGATGATCGCTACGCTTGGTGCCATTCGCCGGCCCTCCGGGTGTCAGACCCGCCCACGCTAAATCGTGGCGGTAGTCTGCGCACGTGTCCCCGACAGCGTTGTCCGCGATCATCGCGGAACTTGAATCTTCGTATGACCCGGCTTGGGCGGAGCCCTGGGACGCTGTGGGCCTGGTTTGCGGAGACCCGGCGCAACCCGTACGCAAGATCCTGTTCGCCGTCGACCCCGTGGCGGCCGTCGGCGGCGAGGCCGTGGCCTGGGGAGCCGACCTGATCGTCACCCACCACCCCCTCTACCTGCGCGGCACCACCACCGTCGCCGCCGGCACGGCCAAGGGCGCCCTGGTGCACACGCTGATCAAGAACGACATCGCCCTCTACACCGCCCACACCAACGCCGATGTGGCCGACCCCGGCGTCTCCGACGCGCTCGCCAGGGCGGTCGGCCTCGCCGGGCCGCTGCGCCCCCTCCAGCCGTCCCCCGACGACCCGCGCCGGGGCCTCGGCCGCGTCGGCGAGCTGGAGAGCCCGATGACGTTGCGCGACTTCACCCGGCAGGCCGTCCGGGGGCTGCCGCGCACGACGTGGGGCCTGCGCGTCGCCGGCGAGCCCACGCGCGTCGTCCGCACCGTCGCCGTCAGCGGGGGAGCGGGCGACTCCCTGCTCGGCCTCGGCGCCGTGCGCGCCGCCGACGTCTTCCTCACCGCCGACCTCAGGCACCACCCCTCCGCCGAGTTCCTGCAGTCCGGGGCGTTCGGCGGCGGTCCCGCGCTGGTCGACGCGGCCCACTGGGCGACCGAATGGCCCTGGCTGCCCCAGGCCGCCGAGCTGCTCGCGTCCGGGTTGGCCGCGAAGGGGATTAATGTTGAGACGCGCGTCTCGCGGACGGTGACGGACCCCTGGACTACAACAGCACAGTGCGAGGATTAAGTGAAAGCAGCCCCGGAAGCACAAAAGCGCCTGCTCGAACTGGCCGCGCTCGACGCGGTCCTCGACCGGCTGGCCCACCGCCGCCGCACGCTGCCCGAGCTCGCCGAGATCGACGAACGCTCGGCCAAGCTCGCCCGCCTCGCCACCGAGGTGATCGCCGCGGAGACCGAGGCGAGTGACCTCGCCCGCGAGCAGGCCAAGGCCGAGTCCGACGTCGAGGCAGTGCGCGTGCGCGCCGACCGCGACCAGAAGCGCCTCGACTCGGGCCAGGTGAGCTCGTCCAAGGACCTGTCCAACCTCCAGTCCGAGCTCGCCTCGCTCCACCGCCGCCAGGGCGACCTGGAGGACGTCGTCCTGGAGATCATGGAGCGCCGCGAGGCCGCCGACGCGACCGTCACCCGGCTCACCGCCGAGCGCGGCGAGATCAGCGCGGGCCTCGCCACGCTGGAGGAGAAGCGCGACGCCGCCCTCGGCGAGCTCGACCGCGAGAGCGGCGAGGCCAAGGGCAAGCGCGGCGGCATCACCTCCGACATCCCCGCCGACCTGCTCACCCTGTACGAGAAGCTGCGCGAGCAGTACGGCGTGGGCGCGGCCATGCTGCAGGGCGGGCGCTGCCAGGGGTGCAAGGTGTCGCTGTCCATCGCCGACCTCAACCGCATCCGCGCCGCCGCCAAGGACGAGGTGCTGCGCTGCGAGGAGTGCCGCAGGATCCTCGTCCGCACCCCCGAGTCGGGTCTGTGAACCTCGTCGTCGAAGCCGACGGCGGCTCGCGCGGCAACCCCGGGCCGGCCGGGTACGGCGCGGTCGTCAAGGACGCCGACGGGCAGGTGCTCGCCGAGGCGGCCGACGCGCTCGGGATCACCACCAACAACGTCGCCGAGTACCAAGGCCTGATCGCCGGCCTGCGCTCGGCGCTGGAACTGGCCGGCGACGGGGCCACCGTCGAGGTCCGCATGGACTCCAAGCTGGTCATCGAGCAGATGGCCGGCCGCTGGAAGATCAAGAACGAGGGCCTGCGCCCGCTCGCGACCGAGGCCCGTGACCTCGCCCGGCGCCTGCGCGTCACCTGGAAGTGGATCCCTCGCGAACGCAACCGCGACGCCGACCGCCTCGCCAACGAGGCCATGGACGCCGCCGCCCGCGGCACCACCTGGCAGGGCGGAACCTCCCCGCCGGCCTCGCCCCGGACCACCTCCGGCCCGCCGCCCGGCGCCTCCGCCTTACCTTCCGGTGAACCCGGCTCCATAGGCGACGGCACGTCCGCCGGGCAGGCCCGCGTCGTGGCCGAAAAGCCCCGGGCCGCGTCCGCCAGTGGCTGGACGGCTGCCTCCGCCGCCACGTCCTTCCTCCTGCTCCGCCACGGCGAGACGCCGTTCTCCATCGACCGCCGCTTCTCCGGCACCGGCGACCCCGAGCTCACGGCGACCGGCCTCGCCCAGGCCGACGCCGCCGCCGCGCGGCTGTCACGCGCGCCCTACGCCATCGACGTCATCGTCAGCTCCCCGCTGCGGCGCGCCCGCCAGACCGCCGAGGCCGTCGCCGCCCGTACGGGCCTGAAGGTCGCCGTGGAGGACGGCCTGCGCGAGGTCGACTTCGGCGCCTGGGAGGGCCACACCTTCACCGAGATCCAGCGCGCGTGGCCGGACGAGCTGGCGGCCTGGCTCGCCGATCCCTCCGTGACCCCGCCCGGCGGTGAGAGCTTCGACCAGGCGGCGGTCCGCGTGCAGCAGGCCAGGGACCGGCTGCTCCTCGACCACCAGGGCAAGACCGTCCTGGTCGTCTCGCACGTCAGCCCCATCAAGCTGCTGCTGTCCTCCGCCCTCCTGGCGCCCCTGGCCGCCCTGTACCGCATGCACCTCGACCTCGCGGCTTTGTCCGTCATCGACTATTTCCCCGACGGCCCCCAGCTGGTGAGAACCTTCAACGACACCGCCCACCTCCGCTGAGAGAGGCCTACCCGGCACCCTCCCGGCCGGGCTTGGCCGCCGTGGCGGGCCGGTACCGCACGTTGACGGCCGACGTGGGGTCGCCTTCGCCGACCCGGTGGAGGCGGATCGGCTCACCGCCGGGGTTGTCGTACAGCCGGATGCCCTCACCGAGCAGGTCAGGAATGATCGTCACCGCCGATCGGTTAAACTTGCACGACGGCGGACGAGTCGGCCGGGCGACCGCGTCAGGGCTTTCGAGCCCTGCCGAGGAAGGTCCGGGCTCCACAGGGCAGGGTGGTCGGTAACACCGACCCGGGGCGACCCGCGGGACAGTGCCACAGAAAACAAACCGCCTCCCCTCGCGGGAGGTAAGGGTGAAACGGTGGTGTAAGAGACCACCAGCGCCCACGGTGACGTGGGCGGCTCGGTAAACCCCACCCGGAGCAAGGTCAAGAAGGGGCCCTCCTCGGAGGACCCCGCGCGCGGCGTTCGAGGGTGACCCGCCCGAGTCGCGCGGGTAGACCGCTTGAGACCGCCGGCAACGGCGGCCCTAGATGGATGGTCGCCCCTTTGCGCAAGCAAAGGACAAAACCCGGCCTACAGGCCGACTCGCCCGCTGTTTAGGTCTCTGACCTTCATGTTCATTGGTCCCTACTGAACCAAGGTCAGCACCAAGTCAGCACCATCACTCTCGGAAGACCGGTTGAAGGCCCCATCGAGAGCGGAACGGACGCGGTTGTCAGCCTCAGGTACGAGGTGCCCGTAGGTGTCCACGGTCTCAGTGATCGAAGCGTGCCCCAACCACTTGGACACGTCGGAGATGGGGACTCCCTCAGCGAGAGCCGTACTGGCGAAGGAATGCCTCAGGTCATGGAACGTCGTGTCTTCAGGGAGACCCGCCTTCTTGAGGGCAGGCTTCCAGACCTTGTCATTGAAGTAGTCCCGACGCATCGGGTTACCTCTGACCGTGCCGAAGAGTAGGTCATCCTTTGGGGGAAACGCCCTGATGTGCGCTGAGAGCGCTTCTAAGGCGAACTGAGGGAGAGGCACGTCCCGAGTGCTGGCCTTGGTCTTGGGAGCGCTCAGAGTCGGCCTTGTGCCCTTGGAGCCGTCGCTCTTGCTTCCGGTAAGGGTGATTTGCTGATCGACCCTGAGCTTCCGCTCTAGGAACAGCACGCGACTTTGACAGAGTCCCAGAGCTTCCCCCTGTCTGAGACCCGCTGCGAACGCTACCAGGATCAAAGCCCTGTATCGAGTAGGAACCGCGTCAGCGAGAGCCTTCACCTGATCTGCCGATAGGAGACTGATACCGGTCTTGTGAACGTCGGGAAGCTTGATGTTTACACAGGGAGACTTGCCCAACCGGTCATCCTTCACGGCACCTTTGATAATGCTGGCGAAGATGTTGTAGATGGTTTCCACAGTCGATGGAGCAAGACCCTTCACCGTCAGGGCTTTCACCCATCCTTGAACGGCACCCGTCCGGATGGTGTTGAGAGGCTTGTTTCCGAACGTGGGAAAGATGTGATTCTTGAGATGCCGAGTGTAGGTGTCCACCGTAGAAGGCCGATGGGGCATATCAGCCATCCAGGTCTCGGCGTAGGTCTTGAACGTGACCTTTGCCCTACTCGGGTCGGAGTAGGTTCCTTGGTTCTTCTCGTTCTCTATCTTGACCTCGAAAGCTTCGGCCTCAGCCTTCAGGCGAAAAGACTTCTCGCGCTGCCTAGCTGCCCTTCCTCCCGGTTCGCGATATCTGACGGTCCACTTGTGCTCACACCTACCCTTGTTACGACAGTCGCACTTCTTGAACACCGTTGCCATGCCCGTCATCTCCTAACATGAATTGAGCTAGCCCTACATGTGCCCGCGTAGGGCTCTGTAATCGATTCTGAGGGGTTTTCTCTGATCGGATGGGTAGATTTCTCCAGGAAGTCATTCGTTCCTTCTGCGGGCATCCTGGAGTCTTCTAGGGGTATCCCAGGGAAATTAGTACGGGGGTTCATCCGGGTTGACCCCGTTAAGAATCTCCCTGGCCTTGTCGGTGAGACGGTTAGCGGTTTTCCCTTCCTCCCCCGAGAGGAGACCCATCTCCCTAGCCTTCTTGATGCGTGCGGCCATGGTGTTCTTGCTGATATCCCAGAGCTGGGAGAGATACAGGATGGGGTTCTTCCTTCCTGCCTCTACGGCCTGGATGTACGCCTGAGCGACAAGGGCGTAATGATGAGGGGTCTCTAACCTTCGGGGGAGTTGAGGAAGGTTTGGACTCCCTTGCTTCTCCCGTACCTGTTTTGCGATATCAGCGATAACCCTTCGCGCTTCTCCTAGGGGTACCGATCGGAGTACGTCAACGGTTATTCCGTCGGACTCACAGGCACTATTAATTCCTTCTTCGTCCGTTACATAGATCGAGAGGCCAACAGGTCCGTTCCATGGAGCAAAGAGGTTCGAAGAGATAGCAACCGTCCAACCAAGCACGTCGTAGTAGCCAACGAACTGGTTGGGTTGTCCCTTGTGAACCTCTGAGATGTGCCAGTTCTCCGGCAGGCGGAGTCCCCAGGTTTTGGGGTCGTAGGTCGTCATGCACTCAGAGTACCACTCGACACACGGCGGGTGTCAGGGGTCAGGTGCTAGAATCTGGACAGACAGGAAAGAACGACGACAGAGGGGAACGGATGGCACGTACGACACTTTCGCCTGCTCGGACGCAGGTTCAAGAGCGTTGGGTCGGAACCAAGGAGGTAGCCCTACACCTGGGGAAGCCAGCCTCTTGGATCTACGACAACGTGATCAAGCTGAGGATCCCTCACCGGAAGGTCGGCAACCAATACCGGTATCGACTCAGCGAGATTGACCGATGGATGGACGAGAGCTAGATGTCAGCAACTATTAAAACAGGAACACTCGACAAGAAAGGAATGAGGCAATGGGAGTAATTCCGATGATTGAGGCAGTAAGGAAGATGGAGGCGGAGAATCTGTTTCTCGTGGAAGGATTGATCTCAGGGGCGGTGACGCTTGTCTACGGACAACCCAAGGTCGGTAAGTCGATCATGGTGCGTCAGTTGATCCACTCATTGGCGAATGGGAACCCCTTCCTCGATGTGCCGACGGGCAAGACTAAGAGAGTAGCTGTTTCCTTGACGGACGCGGGAAGTCTGCCAGAGTTCAAGGAGTATTACGGGAAGCTTGATCCGACTTTCCGCGATGTCCTCTTCGTGGAGAACATTCGAGATGACGATGACCTACGTATGGTCATAGAACACGCAGACGTTTTGGTCATTGACAATCTGGATGGACTGTTGCCACCTCAAGCCGACCTCACACAGAGGAATGGCGTGCGTCCTACTATAGAAAGAGTCAATGGGGTAGTTGGCTCTGGAATTCCTGTGATCGTGGTACACCATGCTACCAAGGCAGGCATGGGCTACGGGAGTGGGAAATCTATCAATGGTTCCCAATTCATCACCTCGTGGCCGAGGGTCATTCTCCATCTAGAAGAGAATGGACAAGGTGGCGGAACTCATAAGCTGACGGTTCGGGGTAACCACACAGCCGAGAAGGTATGCCGACTGACTCTAGGAGATACCAGCGGTCTACGATTCTCGGTAACAAAGGAATGGGAGCACAAGGAAAAGCCTAAGCGAGAGAGCAACAGGGCCAACTTGGATAAGCGACTAGCTCAGGCGGTCTATGTGGTTGATAACTGTCAGGGGATGTCCCAGAATAAGGCAGCAGAAAAGCTCGCCGAGAAGTATGAGAAGTCCGTGCAGACTTGGCGGAAGTATCTCGGAGAGGGAGCTATCCCCGTCAAGCAAGTCCGGTCGGGTGTCTGGGAGCTGACAGAGCAGGCAGAGAAGCAACGGGCTGCATAGAGGTCACGGGTGGGTGGGTAGGTGGGTAGGTGGGGACCCTAATAGGGGGTCTCCGCCCCCCCCTTTACCCACTGTTCTATCTAGGCCGCCTGAGGGCGGCCCTTGATTTGGCCTAAGAAGTTTAGGGAGGATTAGATACTAAAAGGGCGACTCACAAGGTCGCCCTAATAGTCTTCTCTAGATATTACTTAAGCGGCCTTGGATGGCCGCTATATATAGTATGTATTAGAGGTTCTACCACAGATATTATTCTCGCCAACCTCGGAAGTTGGCGAGAGTACAGATAAGGAAGAAGGGGAGCACAGGCTCCCCATTGTAGTTACCTTTCTGTTACATCCAAAGGGTTAGACCCATGGGAACCCCTTTTTGGGGTTCCTCTTCTCATCTCTATGTAATCCTCCATTTCCCGTTCTTTGGTCAAGCGGCGATGCGTTTAGCATCGCCTTTCCCTTGTTGACACTCCTCTAGTGGTACATACTCAGGTCAAGGCGAAGATGCTTCATTGTGGTCACAAAGCAAAGCACCCACCAGAAAGGGACCTGGTGAGTGCCTTACGGGTCAACCGTTCCGGAATTGCGGGGAGTTACGTGCCCTCTGAAGGGCCATCGATCCTGCCAAGGCATTTAATCTTGACCGGTCGATCGGGAAGCGTTACGTCGAATGCCACCACATGCCCGTATCCACCTTTTGCGATAACTTCACGTAGGAAGCTCCGAGCATTTTCCGAATCGGTGGTGACGTGAGCATGGGTGGGGAATGGGTTGGCTGTGTCGGTGTACGCCTGAGCCAAGTACACGATGCACTCGGTAGCGGGGATCGAGATCTGACGGCCTTCTAGGTTGACCAAGAGTTTCCGTATTGATTCCACTATTCGCCACACCCTAGTGATGCCAGCACATGAAGAGGATGTCTCCGGTAGGCAGGGCCTCGACTGGCACATGGGCAATTCGTCCACCCGCACCGGTAGCAGATTCGATGATCCAGTCAGAGTTACAGATCACGCACCTTTGCCCGCATAGCTGTTCCTCGCTCAGGTCGTCAGGGTTGTACGTCGGTGAGGTCGTCATCGCCCGTCCTAGGTCTACGGCTGGTCAGATGCCGATAGTACCCCTGCAATGCCTAGAGTGCCTAGAGTCCCTCTATCGCTAAGCAGGCGAGACAGTACCTAGCGTGCTGATCATGATGGAGTGGAAGCCAGACGTAGCGAGATGGGTTCAGGTCTACGAGATCATCAGGGGACGAATCGAGTCAGGGATCTACGCACCTGGTGACAAGCTGCCATCTGTGCTGAAACTTCAGGAAGAGTTCGGCATAGCCACTGCGACAGCGCAGAAGGTCTTGCACAGGCTGAGAGCAGACGGCCTCACCCGTACCGAGCCAGGTATGGGCACGTTCGTTGCTCGCAAGGAAGCGGAGGGTAAGACCCCTAGCGGAGACTCGTAACATCTCCGGCTTGATGGCTCCACGTGACAGATACCCATAGAAGCAGCAATAGCCGTATGTCTAAGGCCCTTAAGGGCTAGGGGGTACCCCTAGATGCCCGGACAACCTATTAGGCCGTCAGATTTGAGATGAGCAACGTTTTCAGGGTGTTCCGTGGTGATACAGGGCTACTGGCATACCTTGCTCGGTATGTCCGTATAGAAAAGAATTTTCTGACGCGATAGTAGTTCCTAACGCGCGCCCGGTTTAAACCCCCCGGGGTCGAAGGTCAGGAGTTGTCCCAGAGATCCGTACTCCCCCTATGTCCTTGGTGACCCACGACTCCGCCAGCCGAAGGGACGGGGGAGCCTCAGGGAGGGGCGTGGAGAGTTGGGAGCTACAGATCGAGGTCAGAGTCAGCAGGGTCAGCACAGGGTCAGCACGGTCACCCTGAGGACCCAGGAACGGCCGACACCGGACCGGAAGGGGAGGGACAGAGGAAACCTCCTCTGAGCAGGTCCTTCACGATCCGATGCAGCTAGCCTCATTGATCATCTTGGAGTGGTCGTGATTACCCGGCCTACAGGCCGACTCGTCCGCCTTACCCACCCCTGACCCCGCTGACCGAGCCCGCGCCCGCCGTGTGGAGCACTACGCGCTCGCAGGTTGGTTGCACCTGCGCGAGCCGAATCCGCATCGCATGTCTGCCGATTCGTTGGCGTGTCGGTAAGGTGTCGCTCCCAGAGGGGAAAGGATCACCTTGCTGCAGTTCTCCCGTTTGTCACGGTCAGCGCTGGCGGCGTGGGTGGCGGCTGCGGCTGTCGCCGCCTTCCCGACCTGGGAGCTGTGGCGTGAGCGACTCCAGCCTGAGGAGTTCGCCCGGGCCTATGAAGGCGACATCTACGGGCTCGTGTGCCTGTACAACGGTGGAACGACGCTGTCACCGCTTGCCCCGCTGCGCCGTGATCTCGAAGAGGTCATGGAGATCACGGAGGGCTGGGCGGTTCCGGCCATGGTGGTCCTTCTCGGCCTCCTCGCGTGTCTGGGCCCCAGAGATCCGGGGGTGACAGGCCGACGGGTGGCGGGGCTCCTCGTCCTGAGCGCGGTCATCGAACCTCTCGCCTCGTTGCACAGCGATCGGAAAGGCTGCGATGAGACGCTGCTGTTCAGCGTCGACTGGTTCAAAGGGGTGGCCGGTGGCTGGGGGATCACCCAGCTGTGTCTCCTGGTGGCCGCGGCGCTGGTGTTCGCCGCGCCGAGGGCGATGCGGTCCGTCACCACGGACGAGCCGGAAGAGTCACAGGCCGACACGGTGTGGCGGCAGGCGGCGGCGGCCCTGGTCGACTATCTGATCGTTGTCGCGGCCCTCAGTGCTGTCGTGGGGGTGGCCTGGCCCTTGATCGACACCTACTTCAGGGTCCAGATGGGGGCCGGACTTCTGGAGCGGGCCGACGCGTACGTGTTCCGGGGCAGGGCGAGGCCCGCGGAACTGGCCGTCCTGGCCGGGGTGTTCCTCTACTTCTGGGTGCAGCACGCCCTGTGGGGGCGGACGCTCGGCAAGCGGCTGCTGGGCATTCGCGTCATCGCCGCGCACACGGGCGGACGGCCGGGTGCGGGCAGGGCCGCGCTCCGCGCGCTGGTCTTCCCCCTCCTCGCCTTCGTCCCCGACGTCGGGCTGTGGTGTCTCCTCGCGGACGGGCTGTGGATGCTCTTCGATCCCGAAGGCCGTGTTCTTCATGACCGCTGGCTGGGCGCTTCGGTGGTACGCGACCAGGTACGGGACGCTCAGCCTCAGACCTGACCCGGCACCATCTGTGTGATCTTGCTGACGCGGATGCCGACCACAGGTCTGGACGGCCCTGGACGAGGTTACGTCCACGGTCGTGGTGTATGAGTTCTCGCCGGCAACCGGAGCCTTGCGTGCGGTGTGCGCCGGTGCCCGCACGTGCAGATCAGGTGGTCAGGTGTCGTAGGAGCCGTCTCAGGGTTCGTAGAAGCCGAGGGTGTCCGGGTAGAACTCGGTGTGCTCGGTGCCTTTCGGAAAGCTGGAGGAGATCGGCGCGGCGGTCAGTGACGTGGAGGCGCGCGAGGCCAACGTCCGGGCGGGCTACGTGTACGTAATCTCCAACGTCGGCGCGTTCGGCGAGGAGGTCGTCAAGATCGGCATGACCCGGCGCTTGGATCCGGAGGGCCGGGTGCGGGACCTAGGCAATGCCTCGGTGCCGTTCAGGTTCGACACGCACGCGCTGATCAGGAGAGCCATCGGAATACGTCCCAGCACGAACGGCTCACAAATCTTGAGCAAGGCGGCCCGGTGTCCGGTTATCTCGGCAGGCCGGGCCGTTCGGGGTAGGCGAAAAGGAGAAGCGCTTGAACTCGGAGGTGCTGGCGCACTACGGCCGGCTGGTGGAGGAGACCCTGACTGTGCCGCTGTGCATCACCTGGGTCGAGGATCTGCCCGCCGCCGACGCGCTCGCCGCGGCGGGTCGGCGGGAGGACGGGATGGGCAGCCGGACATACGCGGAGACGGTCCAGGCCGCGTACGACGCGATCCCCGTCCATGCCGGCGCGGCGCTGGCCGGAGCCCTGGGGGAGTGGACCGTACTGGTAGAGCCGAACGGCTTCCAGGGGTCACGGCCGGATGTCCTGACCGGCTTGTCCCGCAGAGGGCGGGCACTCAGCGTGTTCTGGAACGCCAACGGAGACGGGCAGCTGGCCTACGCCGAGCACGGCCGACTGCTAGCCGTGTTCGACCTGTTCGATCCCGAAGAGCTCGAAGAGCTCCCCGCCGCTCTGTCAGCCTGGACGGAGCTTGCCGAGCAGGATGATCCCCGCGTGGCCGGGCTGGCGCTGGGGGAGGCCGTCACCCGCCGACGGCTGGAACCCGGGTGGCTGGCGGGCGAGCACATGAGCGCTGTCCTGGACGCGCCGCAGGACATCGTGGATACGTCGGCGGTCGACCAAGACAGGATCGACCACCTGGCCTACCTCGCCGAGGACCCGCGCGTGGCCGACCTCGTCGCCAATCCCGACCCCGGCAGAACCCGCGAGATCGCCGCCCTGCTGGCGGAGACCGCCTGTGAACTGAGCGGTCTGGATATGCCTGTGACCAGACGCGTCGTGACCTCGCTGGCACAGGCGCCCGGCCCGGCCGTGCTCGTCGAGCTGCGCGACGAGGTGCGTCACCTCAGCGAGGACCTGCGGGCCCAGACCCCGGCCGCCGACGCGCCGCCCTTGACAATCGAACACTGGCACGCACGCTTCATGGCGGTCCAGGTACTGGAAGCGGCACTCGGGGAGGATGCGAAGGCCGCAGCACAGGATGCCATCTGGCGGATCGGCATGATGCGGCTCGGCGATCGCGGCGGCCGTCGCGTGGGCACGCTCATGGGAGTACTGGAACAGATGCGCACGTCGACCTGACCGAGTGCTGCCCCGGTGCCGGCACAGCTCAGCGGTGTGGCTGCTGGGCCGGTGACGCCGCGATGAGAAGGGGGGCGGACTGCGTGTGTGGCCGCGCCGGGAAACGAGAGCCGTGTAGGGCCCCATCCACGGGTGCGGCTTTCGAAGCGGCCCGTCAGCCTCGGGATGGCATCACATACAGCGTGTGCGCGCCGTCCATCCACTCCCGGTCGATCTCACGACCGGTGACCCGGCCGATCAGGGGCAGCGCACGCACGCGCTGATCTTCAGTGACGGCGCGGTCGGGCTGGAGGGGCGGCTGCACGTCGCGCTGAACGACCGGCGGGTCGACAAGGTCGACCTCCGCAGGGAGTTCTTCCGTGCCACGCCCGCGGAGGTCAGGGATCTGCTCCAGCAGATCGCGGGCCAGCATCTGCTGGTATACCGGGACGTTCCCGAAGCGCTGGAGTGGCGGCAGTCGGTTCACGCGACGATGACCTGGCTTGGGCGTTTCCGCCCCCTCCGGCAGACACATGAGAGTGCTTTGTCGAACCGGCCCGGGGTCGGCGACATCGGATGGTCCTGGCACGAGAAATGACGCCCCGGTGACCCCGTGGGTTTCGGCGGGCGCTTCGGTCGATAAAGCCACTGCCGTAATGCGTGGTCCTCGAAACGGATATTGGCCCCAGAGTGGCAGGCGTTACGATCGAATGGTCGAAGGGGCATCGCCATGAGTCAGCAGAGGTCGCCGCTGAAGGCGGCTCATCGTATCGCGGCGATGATGCTGGTGGTCCTCCCGGTGATCATCGCCACCGCGGTCGGTTCCGTGATGGTGAATGAGCCGTCCCTGCCACACGATCCGTTGGATTGGGTGAAAGTCGCCCTCGGGGCCTCCCTGCTCGTTTTCTCCACCTTGGCCCTTACTTTCATCCCGCGACTGGTCAAGGTGATCTGGAGCAGGCCGGAAAACGAGGAGCAGCGTCGCCTCCTGGGGCTCCTGGAGCGGCTCCGGGTGAAGCTGAAAAGCCCGGCAAGGGTGATGGCGGCCCTGGCCGCGCTCGTGGTGGTCGTTTCCATAGGGTGGCTCGTTCCCGACGACGACGGTCTCGAGCCGGGGACCATGGTCATCATGAGTGCTCAGGATGAGAGCAGTCAGGCGGGTGCGCGACGGATACTGGTCGATCAGTGGAACCGGCTTCACCCGTTCAACCAGGTGGAGTTCAGATCGGCGGCCGGGGAGCCCGACGCCCAGCACAAGCGTATGGTCGACGACGCGAGAGAGGGCGGAGCGCACGAGGCCGACGTCTATTTGCTCGACCTCGTGTGGATGCCCGAGTTCATCAAGATGAATTACATCCAGCCGCTCGACGAGTCCAGGCGGCAGTACAAGGACCAGGACGGAGACTTCATCGACAACGTCCTGAGAACATGCCGGGACATGTCCGGGAAGAAGCCTGGACTGTGGGGCCTGCCGCTCAACGCCGATGCGGGACTGCTCTACTACGCGTCGGGCGCGCCAGGGGGCGGTGAAGTGCGCGACTGGAAGGAGTACTACAGCTCATCGGTCAACGCGCTTCACCTGGTCGACGCCGAGAGCCTGACGGTCGCCGCACTCGAGGCGATGTGGGCGTATGGCGGTGAAGTGGTCAACCGCGACGGGGCGCCTGTGTTGAGTTCCGACGGCGTCGAATTCGACCAGAACGCGCTGAGCGCCCTGAAAGACCTGGCGGAGATCTACCAGACCAAAAAGGCCGACGACGTGACGGATGCCGAGGCGGCGGCCACAAGGAGTTTCAAGGACGGAACCGCATGGTACATGCGCGGCTGGCCTGTGGTGTATGACGATCTCACGAGAAGCATGGGCGGCTCCTTCGAGGTCCACAGGCTTCCCCATGACAGTGTGCTCGGCGGGCAGAACCTCGCGATCTCGAGCTCGACGGACAGCCCGCGCGCCTCTCAGGCGCTGATCGAGTTCCTCACCAGCCCGTCCAGCGAGTTGATACTCTTCCAGCTCGGAGGGTTCGCCCCGACGCGGAGGTACGCCTACCAGTACGCCACGCGGCCGTACAAGGACGCTCTCGCGTCGGCCGTCGAGACGGCGCGTTACCGCCCGGTGACCCCTAATTACACGACGTTCAGCAGGATATTCCGCAAGGGCATTCTGTTCGCGCTGAAGAACGGCGGAAAATACGATGAGGACTTTCCTCGCGAGTTGGCGGCGAGTCTGAATCCGTAGCGCGGCCCTTCGCGACGCGGCGCGGTCACGTGGACGCGTCCCCCATTATGGTCCAGGCGTCGCGATCAGGCGGCGAGGACCTGCGCGGCGTCGCGGGTCTCGTCGCTGAAGGGGGTGGGGCGCAGGGTGGCCGGGTCGAGGTTGACGTTGACGCGGCGGCCTTCGGCGTGGACGGTCTGGCCGTCGGAGGACAGGACGCGGAAGCCGTAGACGCCGCTGCTGTCGCCCAAGTGCTCCAGCCAGAAGTGGACCAGCGGCTCGCCCACGCCCTGGATCGGCACGTGGTAGGTGATCTGGAACTCCCGGAGGCTGACGTGAGGTCCTCCCTGGCCGCGGACGGTCATACGCGCACCGTCCGCGGCGCACCCCGCCGACGGCCAGGATGCCATCGGTCCGGGGAGGGGACGTGGCCGGTGGGGTCGCTCAGGGGGCCGTCGGGATGGCGCGGGCCGGGCAGTAGGACGGGTTGGGGCCGTAGCTGGGCTGGTAGTAGTACCAGTCGTCGCCGTTCAACCAAGCGTTGTAGCGGCAGGGGCTGGGCTTGCCGTAGTACCAGCAGACGATCTGGCCCTGACCCGTCGCCCATGAGGAGAGGCTGGACGAGGAGTCGCTGGTGAGATACGGGCACATGTAGGGGGTGCTTGGTGTCGATGCCTCGGCCGTGCCGGCTGCCAGCAGAGGGCCGGTCACGGCGAGCGCGACGATTCCCACGGCGGCGGCGATGCGCTTGCGTATCAAGGAGTGTTCCCTTCTTGCGGATCGGCGCAAAAGTCCGACAGCGACACGGTAGCAAGCCGATCACACTACGCAAAGACTGGAGATGGAACGGAAAACTTGTTAACGTCATTCGGCCGTTCGGTACGTGCACGTCGATCTCGACGTCCTCGACCCCGCCGCATTCGGCTCCATCCGCTATCCCGAACCGGACGGGGTGGCGCCGCAACGGCTCGTCGACCTGATCTCCCGCCTGGACGACGTGGTCGGAGCGGCCATCACCGAGCAGGCACCGTCCGCCGACGCCGGCGACGCCGAGGAGGCCGAGGTCATTCGCCGGTTGACCGGCGCGCTTCCCTTCTGACCCGGCGGCGATTCTGGCCCGGCGGCCATCCGCTGTGCCCCCGCGGGACGTTTCCGGCCTCGTCGTCCGTACGCGGGTCAGGCCGCGAGCACCTTCGCGGCGTCGCGGGTCTCGGAGGTGAAGGGGGTGGGGCGCATAGTGGCGGGGTCCAGGTTGACGTTGACGCGGCGGCCTTCGGCGTGGAGGGTTCGGCCGTCGGGGGAGAGGACGCGGAAGCCGTAGACGCCGCTGGTGTTGCCCATGTGCTCCAGCCAGAAGTGCACCAGTGGCTCGCCCACGCCCTGGATCGGCACGTGGTAGGTGATCTGGAACTCCCGGACGGCGAGGAAGACGTCCTTGAAGCGGGAACGGGCCGGGTCGAAGTGCCAGCCGAGCTCGGCCCAGAAGGCGCCGATGGCGCGTTCGACGAGCACGCCGTAGCGGGCGTTGTGCAGCAGGCCCATGGCGTCGAGGTCGTCGAAGTGCACCTGGACGGGACGGGTGTGGGACACGGTCAGTCCTCCGGGAGGATCGAGGGATCGGTGGCGAGTGCGCGCAACCGGTCGAGGACGGCTCTGCGGGCGTGGCGGTAGGCGGTGGCGGCGTCGCGCAGCCGCGCGTGGGTCACGGCGGCCTCGCCCAGCGCGTCGATCTCGTACGCGAGCTGCGCCGGGTCGGCGGACAGCTCCCCGAGGTCGACGGCGTCCCCGACGCGGCGTTCGAGGTAGCCCAGCCAGTCGGCCATGGCGGCCGCGACGGCGTCCCTGACCGGGCCGGGACGGTCGTCGAACTCGACCTGGGCGACGAAGAAGAAACAGCCGCCGGGCAGGACGCCGTCGGTGTAGAAGGCGATACGGGCCTCGTGGAGGGCGAACAGCCGTCTGAGGCCCTTGGGGACGGTGGCGGTCGGAGCGATCACGCGGTCCTGCCACTGGCGGCGGGCCCAGTCGACGCAGTCGAGCTGGAGTTGCTCTTTGTCGCGCCAGTGGGCGAAGAATCCGGACTTGCTGACGCCGGCGGCCTCGGCCAGACGGCCCAGGGAGAGCCCGCCCAGGCCGTCGACGGAGGCCAGGGAGACGGCCTGGGCGAGGATCGCTTCACGGCTGCGCTGCCCGCGCAGCTTCCGCCCGTCCGTCATGGTGGGAACACTAGCACAAAATATGAACGACCGGTCGTTCTTTTTTCCAGGCGACCGTTGATCCCCTGTCGCGGCCGGCGGTCAGGGGCATCGGCCGGAGGCGATCGCGGAGACGCGGACCAGGTCGTGCAATGCCGGTAGATGCGGCTATTGGCCGTTTTGTAGGGCTTCGAGTCCGCGCCTGCAGACCGCCAGCTTCTTTTCCTGGCTACCGGCATCGGACACGATCACGGTGTTCACGATCTCGTCGTGGCAGGGGGGAGTTCCGTGCTGGCTGCATCCGCCCCTGGCGGCGACGCTCCCGCTTCTGTACCAGTTCAAAGGCTGTGGCGGGAGAATCTGTACGATGCGCGTCTTCATAGCTTATAACCTAGCAAGTCTGGCCACTTCAGTGATGAGCCCTCAAGGGCCGGAGTTCGCGCTGGTCCGTCCGTCGGCGTTTGTGGCGAGAAATCCAGAGAACCGCTTGATAGTGGACGGATTCCCGTCTAAGCGGTATTAGGAATGACGGTCCCCGCTCGCGCGGGCGGTGCTTGTGTTTATCGTGCCGTCCGTTTCCTCTATCGCTACTCCCGTGCCGCGTCGGCTCTCCGATGGACGGGTATTCCTCGGGGGCGGTGCTACTCGGTAGCACGGAGAAGGTCTGATTAATCGGATTTCAAGGGATATGGAGGAACCGAGTGATTCCTCGGGAAAAAGGTCCTTTCACGGGTAAGTTCATGTGGGCGGTGGCCGTCGCGACGCTGTCCACCGCAGGAGGCGTCGCGCTGTCCGGCCCGGCGCAGGCCGGCACCGGCGCGGTGAGCGTCCCCGGCCTTCACGTGTCGCACGACGCCGGCCACGCCGCCACCGGGCACAGGCCCGTCGGCGGAGAGGACGACGAGGACGAGGTCGTCAGCACGAAGAAGGACTGCAAGAAGTGCCCGCCCGGCCCTCCGGGACCTCCCGGCCCATCGGGCCGGACCGACGGAGTCGACTCGGCGATGGCCACACCGACCGGCCTCGGCACCCTCACACCGGTGACGTACATCGGCCTGGCCCAGCCCAACGGCATCGTGCTGGTCCGGGACCCGACGTCCGTCGGCCCGGCCAATCCGCCGTGGCACGACCTCTCCACCGTGCCGAACCATCCGGCCAACGCCACCGACGTCACCCTCGCCGCCAACCCCACGGGCAACCAGCTGCAGATCACGGTGCGCAGCCGGACCGGCCTCGTGCGCCAGACGACGTGCGCCCTCGGCGTGAACGTCACCTGGCCCGCCAACTGCACCGCGTTCGCCGACCTCACCCCGCCGCTCTAGACCGCACCGGAGCGCACGGGGTGGCGGCGCGTGCCGTGCCACGGGGACGTCCCGGGGCACGGCGCCGCCGTTCCGGAAGCCGGACAGGGCTCAGCCGTTGATGACCACGCCCGGCGGGACCAGCAGGAAGACCTTGTGGGCGATGCGGTCCATGTCGCCCTGGCGGCCGAAGACCAGCCCGGCGGCGAAGTCGACCAGCGGCTTGGCGTCGGCGTCCGACAGTCCGGTCAGGTCCATGACCACCGGCTGCCCTTTGCGGTAGAAGTGCCCGACGTACAGCACCTCGTTGTAGTCCTGGGGGCGTAGCGTCCTGATCGACGACATGTCCGGCCGGGCAGCCGGGTAGGCCGAGAGGGGCGCATGGTCGTCGGCACCGTTGGTGCTCCGGGGGTCTGCCACGTCGCCGACGTTAACACCCGGCGATCTTCTTTGGGAGTGTACGAGGACAACCGACGGGATCGTCGCAATGATCACGTAGGCGGATCAGAGGGCGGTTCGTCCGGAACGCGCTTGCCACAGATCTCGCCGATCGCGTGCACCACCGCAGGCGCGACAGCCGCGCCGGGAGGTCAGCGGGCGTCCCAGTCGCCGAGGATGCGGGCCTCCTTGTCCGGCGCGAGGCCGTGCCGCCGCCAGCTGGGCAGCCGTTCCTCCAGGGCGGCGTGGTCGCGGTCCTTCAGCCAGTCCCACGTGTCCCGGACGGTCTCGCTCACCGGGCGGCACCGCAGGCCCGCCGCCTCGGCCTTGGCCGTCACGACGCCCCACGTGCCCGCCTCCTCGGGGCCTACCGGCATCCAGAGGGGCAGCTCGGTCCACGGCTCGACCTCGTGGGCGGACAGGAAGCCGTCCTCCACCCAGACCAGCTCGGCGTCCGAGCCGGTGACGTCCACGCAGTCGGCCAGCCACTGGCCGAACGTGGTGTTCCCGGCGGGCCCGGTGAGCACGAAGCGGTCGCCCGTGCCCTTGACGGCCTGGTCCAGGGTGAACGTGGCGATGTCGCGGGCGTCGATGAGCTGCATCGGCAGGCCGGGATCGCCGGGCGCCACCACCCGGCCTCCCCGGGCGATACGGCGCAGCCACGACGGGAGCCGGCCGACGTTCTCCCACGGCCCGAGGATCAGCCCCGGCTGGAGGATCAGAGCGTTCCCCTCGAAATACCGCTCGACGGCACGCTCGCATCCGGCCTTCAGGATGCTGTAGTCGCCGTCCTCGGGACCGGCATCGGGGGAGCACTCCCACAGCGGGGAGGACTCGTCGACCTGCTCGGCCGGCCAGGCGGAGATGGCCGAGATGCTGGAGATGTACGCGTACGTCGCCGCGTGGCCGGACAGGGCGCGGGCGGAGGCGGCGACCACCCGGGGGGTGAAGCCGCACACGTCGACGACCGCGTCCCACTCGCGGCCCTCGGCCAGCGCCGCGAGGTCGGCGTCCACCTCGCGGTCGCCGCGCACGGCAGTGACCCCCGGCGCGTCCTCGCCGGACCTGCCCCGGTTGAACGTGGTCACCTCGTAGCCCCGGCGCAGGGACTCTTCCACGATGGCCCGGCCGAGGAACACCGACCCACCGATCACCAGAATTCTCATGGGACAACTGTGGTGCCCGGGCCCCGCGCCGCCGAGGGGTTTCACATTCAGCGGATCCGCTGACAGCGGACGCCCGCCGGCCGGCCGGGGCTCGCCCCGGTGGTCAGCTCGCGGGCGGCGCGGCGCCACGGGCGGGAAGGCTCACCGCCGCGTGGCCGGACACCGGCGTGAACCCCCCGCGCTCCAGCACGTGCACCCGGGTGGCGCCGATGTCGAAGTACAGGCCGACGAGTTCCAGCCGTCCCTCGCTCTCCAGACGCGCGACCTCCGGATGGGTGCGCAGGTTGTCGAGCTGCTGGGCGACGTTCACCCGGCACAGGCGGTCGAGCGGCCCCTCGTCCTCGCCGGTGGGGTCGGACAGGATGTACCGCGCCAGCGTGTGGTCTCCGTGACGCAGCCAGCGCTCCAGCCCCGGCAGCCCGCTGGTCTTCTCCCCGGCGCTGAGCAGGGCCGCCATCGCCCCGCACCGTGAATGGCCGCACACCGTGATCGTCTGGACGTTCAGCGCGGTGGTGGCGAACTCGATCGCCCCGAGCACCGAGTCGTCCGGGGGAGTGGCGCCGTACCGGGGCACCAGGTTGCCGACGTTGCGCACCGTGAACAGATCGCCCGGCCCGCTGGCGGTGATCAGGCTGGGCACCACCCGCGAGTCGGCGCAGGTGATGAACAGATGGGACGGGTCCTGCGTGCGCGCCATGCGGGTGAGGATCGGCCGCACCAGCGGGGCCGTGCGCCGCTGGAAGTCCTTCGCGCCCGCGAGCAGATCGGGCACGGCCCCGCCCCCGTGCTCGGCCCGCGAGGGCACCCACGCCCCCGAGCGCCTGACCGGGATGGCCGACAGCGGGCCGCCCCGCCGGTACGCCCGGGGAAGCCACCAGCGGTCCGGCGCCTTCGGCGGCGTCTTCGCCGAGGAGACCCGCGTGCCCTTCGCGGCGAAGGTGTACCACTCGTCGTGCATCTCGTCGATCGCGACCGAGCCGCCGGCGCGCTCGTGCTCCAGGCGCCAGCCGTGCAGCGCCTCGAACGCGGCGTTGTCCATGAAGTCGACGTTCAGGTCGAGGTCGACCGTGGCGCCCGCAGGGATGCTTCGCAGGCTGTCGGTGAGGCGCGGCACGCCCACGAAGGTCAGCGAGCCGGTCACCATGACGTGCCAGCGGTCGTCCGGCTCCAGCGAGACGTGGACCGACACCCTGGTCAGGCGGCGCAGCGCGAACAGCGCCGCCAGGACGAGGCCCAGCAGCACCCCCTCGGCCAGGCCGACCACGACGACGGCGCCCATGGTCAGCACGTAGATCGGCAGCTCGCCGTGCCCGTGCAGGCCCCGCATCGTGCCGAGGTTCACCATGCGCACGCCGATGAAGACCAGCAGCGCGGCCAGCGCCTCCAGCGGGATCAGCGTGACCGTCCAGCCGAAGCCGACCGCGAACACCAGCACCCACACGCCGTGCAGCATCGTGGACCAGCGGCTGCGCGCCCCCGCCCGGACGTTCGTGGTGGTGCGCACGACGACGCCCGCGACCGGCAGGCCGCCGAGGGCCCCCGACACCAGGTTGGCGACGCCCTGGCCGGTGAGCTCGCGGTCCAGGTCCGCGCGCGGGCCGTCGTGCAGGTGGTCGGCCGCGACCGAGCACAGCAGCGACTCGACCCCGGCGAGCAGCGCCACCAGCAGGACGGCGCCCGCGATGCCGTGCCAGTCGCCGGACGGCAGCGCCGGGGTCGCCCACTCGCTGAATCCCTTGGACAGGTCGGCGCGGGCGACGTCCCACCCGAACACCCCGGCGGTCAGCGCCGCGCACGCCAGCGCGGCCAGGGGGGCGGGGATCGTCTTGAGGTGCGGCAACCGCGGCCAGACCAGCAGCACGACGATGGTCAGCACCCCGACCGCGACCGCGTGGCTGTGGTTGTCGACGATCTGCTTCGGCAACTCGACGATGTTCTCGATCGCGGACTTCTGCGGCTGCCCGCCGAGCACCACGTGCAGCTGCGACAGGGCGATCACCACGCCCACGCCGGCCAGCATGCCGTGGACCACCGCGGGGGAGACGGCCAGCGCCGTCCTCGCCACCTTGAACGCGCCGAGCACGACCTGAAGCACGCCCGCCATCAAGGTGATCATGCAGGTGGCCCGCCAGCCGTACGTGCGCACGAGCTCGGCCACCACCAGCGCGAGCCCGGCCGCCGGCCCGCTCACCTGGACGACGGAGCCGCCGAGGGGGCCTGCCACCAGGCCGCCCACCACGGCGGCGACCAGGCCCGCGACGAGCGGAGCCCCGGAGGTCACGGCGATGCCCAGCGAGAGCGGCACCGCCACGAGGAACACCACCAGCGAGGCGGGAAGGTCGTGCCGGAGCACGGAGTTGAGACGCTCGGTCGTCGTTCGGCTACTTTGCGTGTCCCCGGTCATGAGGCGACCATACGACGCGACGGCCGATTGATTAAGCCTTTGCCGGGCGCGTTTTACAAGTGCCGGTGGAATTCTGGTTGATCAGCGGTAATAGTCTGGATAGTCGGTTTCGGACGGACGGTGGTGACCGCCGCGGGACGGCGACGCGTTCGACTGCGTCGGCTGCTCCTCCCCGCCGTTGCCGTAGAGCTCGCCGTACGACGGCCAGCTTCCGCCGGTGTTCTGGCGCGGCTGTGCCCACGCCGACGACGCCGGAGCCGCGGCCGACCCGGTCGAGGAGCCCGCGCCGTAACCGCCGTAGCCCTGACCGCCACCGGACGGCGGCTCGTCGCCCCGGCCCGTGCCCGGCAGGTCCCGCACGGCGGGCGTCTCGTACGCCGAGGCGGCGCGCGAGGGCGTGACGGGCGCGGGGCCGGTCACCGTGTCGGAGTCGTCGATGGTCGCCCACCCGGGACGCACCTCGTACGACGGCGCCGACGGCGCCGAGGGCGCGGCCGCGGGGTAGGCGGGGTCGGGCGGGTAGGTCTCGCCGCGGGCGGCGTACCCGTCGTAGGAGGGCAACTGGTAGTCCGCCGAGTTCCACGTCTCGTTGGAGGACGACGACGGAGAGGCGGGCATACCGGCCGCGGGAGTCGCCGGGCCGTCCAGGATGTCGTAGGAGCCGGTGGCCTGGTAGGCGGGCTGCGACGGCCAGGAGCCGCCCGCGGGGAAGTCGCCGGTCGCCGAGGCGCCCGTGCCCGTGCCCAGAGGATCGGCGGGCCGGCCGTACGACGGCGAGGCGGGGAACGGGCCGCCCGGGTCGGCGCCGCCTCCGGCGCGCGGGGTGTCGTACGAGCCCGTCGCGGAGCGGGCCGGGTCGGAGCCGCCCGTGCCGGAGCGTCGCCGCGCGCCGTCGGACGCGCCCGAGGACCGGCGGCGGGACCCCGAACCGCCGGACGCCGCGGCGCCCGGCAGGGGCCCGCTCGTCAGCGGGTCGCCGGCGAGGGAACCCGTGGTGAACGGGCCGCTGGACATGGGGCCGGTGGTGAGCGGGTTGCCGGCCAGCGGATCGATGGCCAGCGGGTCGATGCCGAGAGGGTCGACGGGCCGCGGCGGGCCGGCCGGGTCCGGGCGGCCGGAGGCGAACGGCCCCGTGGCGGCGCGGCCGGAGTCGGCCCGCACCGTGTCGGAGCGTCCCGTGTCGGGGCGTCCGGGCGCCGTGCGTCCCGAGTCCGGGCGGGCGGAGCCGGAGCGGCCAGGTTCGGCGGCTCTGCCGGACCCGGTGCGCCGGGAGTCGGTCCTGCGCGACTCGGGCGTCCGCCCGGGCGCGGGGGTGCGTGCGGAGTCGCCGGACTCGCCGCGGCGCCGGGGCTTGGCACGTACCGCGTCGTTGACGCCCAGCGGGTCGGCCGGGTCGGGACGCGAGCCGCGGCCGGTGCGCGCGGGCGTCTGCGGGCCGGCGGGCGTCTGCGGGGTGCCGAGCGCGCCGAGCACGTCGGCGGCGGACGCCGCGGCCGCCGGAGCCTGCGGGACGGGGGCCGGGAAGGTCGCGGTGCGCTCGGACGCGGCGGCGGCCGTGGGGGCGGGGGATACGGGTGCGGTGGTGCGCCTCGCGTCCCCCTGACCGGCATGGCCGGCCGGCCGGGTCGGGAGCGGGGCCTGGACGGTGGCCGCGTTCGCGTCCACCTCGTCGTTGCTCTTCGCGGCGTCCTTCGCGGGCGTCGCCTTGGGGGCCGGGGAGGCGGGAGAGGACGGGGAGGCGAGGTCGGGGCGGCTCGCTCCCATGCGCGCGGCGATGGTGCCGCCGAAGGCGCCGTCGTCCGCGCGGACGCGCGACCAGTAGTCGTCGTCGTAGTCGTCGGCGTCGCCCCACTCGTCCACGCCGCGCCGGCCGCGCGAGGAGGCGGCCTGCTTGCCGCGAGGCGCCGAGCGCCCCCCGGGCCGGGCCGCGGGACGCCCCCCCGGCCTGCCGTTGCCCGGACGCAGCCGGGCCGTCGCGCGCTCGGGCTCCTGGAAGGCGTCGAAGCCCTCGGGGAAGCTCTCGAAGAAGGTCTCCTCGGCGGGACGTCCGGGACGTTTGGCGTTCGGGTCCTCCGCCTGCTCGGCCATCTTGCGCAGCCGCTCTGGAGGCAGATTGCTTTCCCGGCGGTTCATCGACCGCATGCCGAGCGCCACGACCATAAGCACAAGCAGCACGACGGCGACGAGGCCGACAATGACCGCGATAATCATTGCACCACCTTCATGGCCATGGCCTTCCAGTGGCGCTGGTGAGATCGCGCGGCCATCGACGCGACCTGCCCCCTTTGACCACCTGCGCTCAAGGATTGCACCTGATTCTGTCCGACCACTATGACCGTTGTCACACCCTACGAGAAGATCCGGTATCGACAATCACCACGGGTACGCACCGCGTCACTCGATGTGAGACGCCGACAGGCGTCCCCGCGAGATGGTGTGCTGCGCGATGAGCTCCAGCGTCTCCCGCAGGCCGGTGGCCTTCTTGGGATCGAGCTTCGCGTCGAGCGCGTAGACGCTGAAACGGTAGATGTCGTCACGGCGGCACGGGGGCGAATAGCCCTTTTTGCCACTGGACGTCACCCCCTCCACGGCGCCCCGGGGAACACTGTTCTGCGCGAGCTCGGTGGTCAGCGGGTCGATGTTGTACACCAGCCAGTGCACCTCCGCCGCTCCCTGCGCGTTGTTGGCGTCGACCACCAGGGCGATCGACTTGGTCTCTTTCTGGAGCACGCCGGACCACCTCAGCGGCGGATTCCCGACCTTTCCCGCACACGAGAAGTCGGCCGGAAGAGGAGCACCGTCGCGGATCCTCGGGCTGGAGACGCTGAGCCCGTCAAGCGACCCGTCGGTCGGTGAACCGCCGCCCACGATGCCGCAGCCCGACGCCGCGGCGACGATCGCCGCGATCACGAGCACACGCCTGTCGCGTCCCCTGCGCCCAACGCGCACGGACTTTCTCGGCTGCCCCATGCCCGCTGATGCTACGCGGATCTGAGGAGTGCGCTGACCCCATCGCCCGAATGCGCGCCCACGGCGACCGGTCGAATCGGCCAGAATCGATGCATGGACGGGGCGACGGCGGGCGCGCGGACCGGCTATGCCGTGCTCGGCCCCCTGGAGGTGCGCCACGACGGCGTCCGGGTGCGCATCGGGGGCAGAAGGCTGCGCGCCCTGCTGACCTCGCTGCTGCTCACCCCGGGACGCACGGTCGCGTTCGACACGCTGGTCGCCGGGGTCTGGCCGTCCGATCCGCCGACCGGCGTCGGCAACGCGTTGCAGGCGCTGGTCTCACGGCTGCGGGGATCGCTCGGGCGTGACTCTGTCGTCGCCGAGACCTCCGGGTACCGGCTGGCGATAGCGGCGGACCAGGTGGACGCCCACCGCTTCGCCCGCCTCGCCGCCGCAGGCCGCTCCGCCCTCGCGCGCGGGGACGCCGACGAGGCGGCGCGGCTGCTCGGGGACGCGCTGGCGCTCTGGCGCGGGCCCGCGCTCGCCGACCTCGCCGGGTGTGCGGTCGCGGGCGCCGAGATCGCCCGGCTGGACGTGCTGCGCCTGTCCGCCATGGAGGACCACATCGACGCCCGGCTTCTGCTCGGCCGCAACGAGGAGGCCGTCGGCGCGCTCGTGCCGCTGATCGCCGGCCATCCGCTGAGAGAAAGGCCGCGCGGGCAGCTCATGCGCGCGCTGTACGCGTCGGGACGTCAGGTGGAGGCGCTGGCCGCCTACGAGGCCGCGCGGGCCGCCTTCGCCGAGGAACTCGGCACCGACCCCTCGCCCGAACTGGCCGGGCTTCACCTCTCCATGCTCCGCGGCACCGCCCCGCCCCCCGCCTCCACAAACCCGCACGCCTTCCCGCGCGTCCCGGAACCGGACATCGCGGCGCCGAAGGCCGCGCCCGTGCTCGCGGCGCCCGAGAACAAGAAGGGCAATCTGCGCGCCCGGCTGACCAGCTTCGTCGGCAGAGAACACGACGTCGAGCGGGCCGGGGAGCTGCTCGCGCGAAACCGGCTGGTCACGCTGCTGGGGCCGGGCGGCGCGGGGAAGACGCGGCTGGCCGTCGAATCGGGCGAGGCGCTGGCGGGACGGATGCCCGACGGGGTGTGGCTGGCAGAACTGGCGCCGGTGAGCGACCCCGAGGGGGTGCCGCAGGCCGTGCTGGCCGCGCTCGGCATGCGCGACGGCGGCCGCTCGTCCGTGCGGACGCCCGCAGTGGTGACCCCCGAACCGGTGGACCCGGTCGGACGGCTGGTGGCGGGGCTCGCCGGGCGGCGGCAGCTCGTCATCCTCGACAACTGCGAGCACCTCGTCGAGGCCGCAGCGGCGCTGGCCGAGAGGCTGCTGTCCGAATGCCCGGGAATCCGGATCCTCGCCACCAGCCGCGAGCCGCTCGGCATCCCCGGTGAGCTGGTGTGGTCGGTGCGGCCCCTCGACCAGGCGCACGCGCGGAGCCTGTTCGCCGACCGCGCCGCGACGGCCAGGCCCGGGTACGCCGTCGAGGACGAGGCGGACGCCGTCGCGCGCGTCTGCCGTGAGCTGGACGGCATGCCCCTCGCCATCGAGCTGGCCGCCGCCCGGCTGCGCACTCTGTCCGCCCGGCAGATCGCCGACCGGCTCGACGACCGCTTCCGGCTGCTCACCGGCGGCAGCCGCACGGCGCTGCCCCGCCACCAGACGCTGCGCGCGGTGGTCGAGTGGAGCTGGGACCTCCTGGACGAGCGTGAGCGGCTGCTCGCGGCCAGGTTCGCCGTCTTCGCGGGCGGCGCGACGCTGGAGGCGGTCGAGCGGGTGTGCTCGGACGAACGCCTGCCGCCGGAGGACGTGCTGGACGTCCTCGCGCGGCTCGTCGACAAGTCGCTGGTCGTCCACGAGAACACGCGGTACCGGATGCTGGAGACGATCCGGGCGTACGCCGCGGAACGGCTCGCCGAGTCGGGGGAGCAGCAGGCCATGCCGCTCGCGCAGGCCCGGTTCTTCACCGAGCTGGCCGAGCTGGCGGAACCGGAGCTGCGCAGGCCCGGGCAGGTGGAGTGGATGGCCGTGCTGGCCGCCGAGCACGACAACCTGACGGCCGCGCTGCGCTTCGCCGTGGCCACCGCGGACTTCGGCCTCGGACTGCGCCTGGTCGGCGCCCTCGGCTGGTACTGGTTCCTCGCCGGTCGCCGCTCCGAAGGCGCGCAACGCGCCGCCGAAGTCCTGGCCCTCGCCCCGGAGGACCCCGGAACCCGGCTCGGCCGCGACGACCCGGGGAGCTCCCGCAGGCTGGCGATGGCACTGGCCGTCCACGGCATTCTGCTGGTCGGCGGCACGAGCTGCTGGCAGGAGGCCAAGGACGCGCTGAACAGGGCGGTGGCCCTCGCCCGGGCGGGGGTGCCGCGCCCGTGGCCCGCGATGCTCTCGCTGGCCGAGCCCGTGCTGTCGCTTTTCATGGGCATCGGCCCCGACCTCGACGGCCTGGTGACGGAACTGTTCGACGACCCCGACCCCTGGGTCGTCGCGTCGGGGCATCTGCTGCGCGCGCACGCCCACTACAACGCGGGCCGCATCGACCAGGGCGAGGGCGACGTGCGCGCGGCCGTCGACGGGTTCCGCACCGTGGGCGACCGGTGGGGCGTCAGCGCGGCGCTGGGCTCCCTGGCGGAGGCGAGCACGCTGCGCGGCGACGACGCGACGACCATCGCGGTCATCAGGGAGGCGCTCGCGCTCGCCGACGAGATCGGCGCCGTCGAGGACACGACGTTCATGCGCACCCGGCTGGCCATGGCCCTGAGCGCGTCCGGTGACCGGGCGGGCGCCGAGGACGCGCTGGACGAGGCGATGGAGATCTGCCGGGCCACGGGCGACCGCCTGGCGGAGTCGGGAGTCCAGAGCGTCCGCGCCGACCTCGCGCGCGAGGAGGGGGACTTCGCCCTGGCCCGCCGCCTCTACGACGAGGCGCGGCGGTTCGCCGCGGACCCGCGGGTGCCGCTGCCCGCGCCGTACCTCGCCGTCCTGTGCGCCTCCGTGGGGATGCTCGCCGAGCAGGAGGGCGACCTGCGGGCGGCCCGCGAAACACACACCGAGGCGCTGCGGCTCGTGCGGACCGGCCATGACGGCCCCGCCACCGGGCTGGTGCTCATCGCCGTGGCGGGCCTGCTCGTCCGCGAGGGGGACGCCACCCGCGCGGCCACGCTGCTCGGCGCCGCCGCGCGGATCCGGGGCATCGACACGGTGATCGGGTACGACCACGTGCGCATCACCGACGCGGCGATCGCCGCGCTCGGCCGGCGGGAGTACTCCCGTCACCACGCGCACGGCCGGACGATGACCGACGACGAGGCCCTCGCCCTCGCGCAGCCCTGAGCCCGCCCACCCCGGACGCATGGCTTGGCGGGGTGCGGCGGACCAGGCCCGGGGAGGACCGATGCCGGGGGCGGGCACGGGCGGGCCTTCAGGCGCGGGAGCGGAAGGCGCGCAGGGACAGGGGGATGAAGACCAGGGCGATGCCGAGGGCCCAGAGGAGCGAGATGGTCGCGTGGGTCGCCACCGGGCCGCCGCTGAGCAGGCCGCGCACGGCGTCCGCCAGGTGGGTGACCGGGTTGACCTCGACCCACCTCTGCAGCCACTCGGGCAGCGTCTTGGTGGGGACGAAGGCGTTGGACGTGAACGTCAGCGGCATCATCACCGAGAACGCCATGATCTGCACCTTCTCGGGGTCCGCCGCGACCAGGCCGATCAGGACCGACAACCAGGACATCGCCAGGGCGAACCCGACCAGCAACGCCAGCGCCCCGGCCACGCCCACCACGCCGGTCTGCACCCGGAACCCCAGCACGGTGCCGAGGCCGAGGAACAACGCGAAGGCCCAGATCTGCTTCAGGGTGTCGGCGACGATGCGGCCGGCCAGCGGCGCCGACCGCGCGATCGGCAGGCTGCGCAAACGGTCGAACACGCCCTTGGAGATGTCGGTGCTGAGCCCGATGGCCGTGGTCAGCGTGGCGAACAACATGTTCTGCACGACCAGGCCGGGCAGCGAGAACTGGAGATACTCGGAGGTGGACCCGGAGATCGCGCCGCCGAAGACATAGGTGAACAGCAACAGGAACATGATGGGCTGGACCGACAGGTCGAGCAGCTCCATCGGGTTGTGCTTGATCTGCACCAGGCTGCGCCAGGCGAGCGTCATGGTGTGGCGCAGCCCGGCGGCCGGGCCGATGCGGCCGGGGACGGCCGCGCGGGGGGCGGTTCCGGTCAGGGAGGTCACGCCGGCACCTCTTCCTTCTCCTTCGTCGGGGCCTCCTGCGCGGAGGTCTGGTCTTCGGCGCGGTGGCCGGTGAGGGCGAGGAACACCTCGTCCAGGCTGGACTTGCGCAGGCTGAGCTCGGAGGCCACGACCCCGAGATCGTCCAGCCGGCGCACGACGGCGGGCACCACGGTCGCGTCCTTGATGTTCACGGTGGCCTCGCCGCCGGTGAGGTCGGGCCGCTCGCCGATCAGATCGGCGATGACCTCGGCCACGAGAGGCAGGTGGTGCGCGGCCGTGGGACGGACCTGCAGCACCTGCGCGCCGGTGGTGGCCTTCAGCTCGTCGGACGTGCCCGAGGCGATGACCCGGCCGTGGTCGAACACCACGATGTCGTCGGCGAGCTCGTCGGCCTCCTGGAGGTACTGGGTGGTGAGCAGCACCGTGACGCCGTCGGCCATGAGGCCGCGCACCACGTCCCACAGGTCGGTGCGGCTGCGCGGGTCGAGGCCGGTGGTCGGCTCGTCCAGGAACAGCACCGCCGGATGCCCGACGAGGCTGGCGGCGAGGTCGAGGCGGCGGCGCATGCCCCCGGAGAACGTCTTGGCCGCACGGCCCCCGGCGTCGGTCAGCGCGAAGCGGTCCAGCAACTCGGCGGCCCGCTGTCTGGACGCGGCGCGGGTGAGGCCGAGCAGCCGCCCGATCATCACCAGGTTCTCGACGCCGGTCAGCGTCTCGTCGACCGCGGCGTACTGCCCGGTGAGGCCGATCAGGGAGCGCACCTTGTGCGGCTCCTTGGCGACGTCGAAACCGCCCACGGTGGCGCGGCCGGAGTCGGCGCGCAGCAGGGTGGCGAGGATGCGCACGGCGGTGGTCTTGCCCGCGCCGTTCGGGCCGAGCACCCCGAGCAGGCGCCCCTCGGGGATGGCGAGGTCGACGCCGTCGAGCGCCCGCGTCTCGCCGTACCGCTTCATCAGACCTTCGGCCTGGACCGCATATCGCATCGCATGGACTCCTTGGTCAAGGGGTGACGGTCACGCACGGCTCGCGGCCCGGGTGACTGACTCGAAGTCTGCAGCACGGCACTGACAATTTCCTGAGCCGCGCACCCCGCACTCGTCCCGGCGGCTGACAGATCGCTGACAGATCCCACCAGGGGCGCGGGGCCGTCCGGAGGCCGGGGAGACGGTGGCCGTGCCGCGCCCTCCGGTGATCTAGCTAGGCTGGTGCCGTGACTGCTCCCCTGCGTGACCCCGCGCATCGGGTCTCGCGCCGCGCGATCACCCTGTGGGCGCTGGAGGCGCTGATCGGGTTCGTGCTGCTGGTCGGCCTGTCCTCCCTGGCGGCGAGCTGGATCGCCGGTTCGGGCCGCCGTTTCCTGCCGGACTGGCTCACCGACCACGTCTGGTGGGTGCCGGTGGCGCTCGCCGTCGTGGAGGTGCCGTTCATCGTCATCGAGCCGCTGTGGCGCTACGCGGTCCACCGCTGGGAGCTGTCCGAGGACGTGGTGTACGCCCGTTCGGGCTGGTTCAGCAGGAAATGGGTCTTCGTCCCGGTCAGCCGCATCCAGACGGTCGACAAGGAGCAGGGCTGGTTCGAGCGCATGCTCGGCCTGGCCACCGTCGAGATCCGCACGGCCTCGCACGCGGGCTCTTCCTCGATCGAGGGCCTGGACGTCGCGGTCGCCGCCCGCCTCGCCGAAGACCTGGCGCACCGCGCCCACCAGCTCAGGGACGACGCCACATGACCGACGGCCCCGGCCACCCGCCCGTCCCGCACCCACCTCCCGGGGACGGCGCGCTGTGGGTCCCGCCCGCGCGGCTCAGCCCGCTCGTGTTGCTGATCGACCCCGTGCGCATGCTGCCGTCGCTGTTCCTGCCGCTGGCGGGCGTCCTGTTCGTCGGCGGCTTCTCGCCCTCCTCGTTCATCTGGGCCCTTCTGGCGGTCGTGGGCTCGGTCGGGTACGCGGCCGTGCGCTGGGCCACCTTCACCTACCGGGTGGCGGGGGACCGGCTGGAGCTCACCCGCTCGCTGGTGAGCCGCTCGGTGAAGACGATCCCCCTCGACCGCGTCCGGGGCGTGGACGTCACGACGCCGCCCCTGCACCGCCTGTTCGGCCTGGCCGTCGTGCGCGTCGACACGGGGGCGAGCGGCAGCGGCAAGCAGGAGGGCGAGCTGGACGGCGTGCCGCTGCCCGAGGCCGAGCGCCTGCGCGAGATCCTCCTGCGGCGCAGCCGGACCGTCCGGGGCGACGAACCCGGCGCCGTCGCGGCGGGGGCGGCGCCCGCGGGTCCGTCCGCCGTCCCGGTGCGGGAGCGGGTCTACGTCCGCGTGCCCTGGTACTGGCTGCTGTACGGCCCGCTGTCCGGGGCGTTCCTCTTCGCGCCGTTCGTCCTGGCCGGTGGCGCGGTCGGCCTGGTGTTCCAGTGGGGGAACGAGCTCGGGTTCGGCGACGACCTGCCGATCGCGGTCGGCGAGTGGCTGTGGCAGCGGCCGATCGTGCTGGTCCTGATCGCCGTCATGCTGGTCCTCGCCATGCCCGTGGCCGGCGGCGTCATGTACGCGGTCTTCAACTGGAACTTCACGCTCCTGCGCCGCGACTCCTCCCTCGTGGCCGAGCGCGGGCTGGTGACGCGGCGCAGCGTGGCGCTGGAACACGCCAGGATCCGCGGGTACGAGATCGCCGACGGCCTGCTGGAACGCCGGGCCCACGTCGTACGGCTCTGGGCGATCGTCACCGGCCTCGGCGACTCGCGGACCCGAGGGCAGTTGCTGCCGGTCACCCCCCGGAAGTTCGCCACGAAGGTCGCGGCCGACGCGATCGGCCCGTTCGAGGCCGGGCTGCGGCCCCATCCGGCGGCGGCGCGGCGCAGGAGGGTGTTCCGCGCGGTCGCGCCGGGCGTGGTCCTGGCGGCCGTGGCGTTCGCGTTCGGGTGGGTGTGGGCCGGTCTGGTCGCGCTGGCCGCCGCGGCGCTGGGCGTCGCGCTCGGGCTCGACCGCTACCGGTCGCTCGGCCACGGCTACGACGGCGCGCGGCTGTCGGTGCGGTCGGGGTCGCTGCCGCGGTCACAGGCGGTGGTCGAGCGGCGCGCGGTGGTGGGCTGGACGGTCCGCCAGACGTGGTTCCAGCGGCGCGCCTCGGTGCTGACCGTCGTCGCGGGGGTCGGGGCGGGCAGCGGCGGCTACCCGGCCATCGACACCGGCGAGGAGCAGGGCCTCCGCTTCGCCGCCGAGGTCACCCCCGAGTGGATCACACCGTTCCTGAAGCCCGAGTGATCCGAGACGGCATGAGCGGCGCCTTCGGGGTGGCCCGTCGGTGGATCTCACCGGTTCCGTAGATCGCGTCGAGCCGGGGAACAGGGGGCCGCTACGGGCAGGTCCGGGTACGCCGTCGGCACTCGTTCCGCGCACTGGAGCTCGACTCGACATCAGATGGACGCGCGGGCCCGTTTGGACGATCGTGGTCGGTTGGGGCGGTTTCGGTTGGTTCGTGGGTGGGAGGGGCGGGCCGGCCGGGGGAGTGGCCGGCCTTCGTCAGTCCTGGCGGCGGGCGCCGAACATGATCTCGTCCCACGTCGGGACCGAGGCGCGGCGTCCCCGCCCGCCCTTGCGGGCCGGACGGGGGTTCGGCTTCGGCGCCTGCTGCGGGATGGGAGGCTCCGGCTTGGTGTCCTTCGTCTCGGCGCCCGGCTGCTCGGCCTTCTCCGGTTCGACGGACGCGGCCGGACGGTTCGCCTTGTCCCCGCTCGTGCGGGCGGCGGGCACGGCGACCGCGGCCTCCTCGGCCTCGGACTTCTTCGCCGCCGCCTTCCTGGCCGGGCTCGCGGACGGGGCCGGCCGCGCCACGGGAGCCGCGGGCGTGGGCCTGGTCGCCTTCGGGGCGCGCGGCTCACCGGAGGACTCGCCGGCGGCGGCCGGTGCCACGGGCTTCGCGGCCGGGGGGTACGGCCGGGGGACCGGACGCCGGGGGGCGGGCGGCGTGGCGACGGGAACGGCCGCGACCTGGGTCTCCGCTTCCCCGGAGGACGACCCGCCCGCGAGGGCGCCGTCCTTCGTGCCGGACGTGTCCGACGTGCCGGGGGTGTCTGCGGTGTCCGAAGTGTCGGACGTGCCGGACGTTTCGGCCGCGACGAGCCGCTCGTCGCCGTCGCGAGAGGCGGCGGGCCGCTCCACGTGAGCCGGGGAGGCCGCCGCAGGCCGCTCCACCGGGCTCGGAGAGGCCGCGTCTGAACGTTCCACCTGGTCAGAAGAGGCCGCCGCGGGCTCTTCCGCCGGGCTCGGGGAAGCCGACTCGGATCGGCTCGGCGCGTCGTCGGTCCGGGCGTTGTCGCGCGGACGGGCGGCCGTCTCGTCACCGGGTCGGCGCGTGGGCTCGGCCGCCGGACGTGCCTGCGGCCCGGCGGCGTACTCGTCCGCGAGCCGCTCGGCGACCTGCTCGGCGCCCCGGTCCGTGGTGGGCTGGTCCGCCACCCGCTCCGGTGCGGTCGCGCCGGACGACGCCGAGGTGCGCCCGGTACGGGTCTCCGGGGTGGCGTCGGCGGCGCGCGCGGCCGGTGTCGCATCGGCCGGGGCCTGCGGCGTCTCGGACTGGACCATGGACGCCCGGACGGCGCGGGCGACCGCCTCGGGCGACGCCGTTTCGGCCGGGCCGGAGTCGGCGGCCGCTTCGTTCGCGCGCGAAGCCGCGGAACCGGCCGAAGCGGAACCGGCGGCCTGGGCCGAAGCCGATTCGGAGATCCGCGCCGGCGCGGAGTCGGCGGCCTGAGCCGGGCCTGGGCCTGCGGCGCCGGAGACCGAGGTGCGCGGGGGATCGGCCGGGGCGGACGTCTCGCGCGCTTCGGCGGGGCCGGTGGCGTGCGGCCGGAAGTCGGGGACGTCGCGGGCGTCGGCGGTGGGCCGCTCGTGCTCGCCTTCCCGGCGCTCCGCGGCGAGAACGTCCTCTCGCCTTGCCCACGAGTCCGCGGGGAGGGCCTCCTCCCGCCCTTCCCGCGAGTCCGCGGCGGAGAGCTCGGGTCGCGACGTCTCGGGGGAGTGCCGGGCGGGCTCGAAATCGGGGTGCGGGGCACGCTCGAACGACGGACGCCTGTCGGCCGGTTCGAACGCCGGACGCTGGGCGCCGCCGGCCCCGGGCGAGTCCTCGTCGTGCGCCGAGGGCTGTACCGGGCGAAGGGGCGTCGGCTCCCGCCGGGCGGCGGAAGGCTCGGAGCGAGGCCCGGCCTCCGCGTCGCGGTGGTCGGAACGCGCGGCTCGCGGGCCGGTGGCCTCGCCGCGGTGCGCCTCGTCCCGGGACGCGGGCCGGTCCTCGAAGCGCTCCTCGCGGTAGGACGCCGCCTCGGAGGCGCCGATCCGCTCGCGGGAGGAGTCCTCGCGGGAGGGGCCGGGCTCGTCGCGGTACCCGGCCGGAGCCTCGCGGTACGCGGGCGGCTCCGCACGGTACGGGGCCGGCTCGTCGCGCAGGCGTGAGGAATCCTGCCGGAGGCCGGGACGCTCGTCGCGGTAACCGCGCGCCTCGTCGCCGGAACCGCCCGTCTGCTCCCGGAACGGGGAGGACTCGCGGAACCGGGCGGCCTGCTCCCTGGACGGGGCGGCGTCGCCGCGGTACGCGGCGGGCTCCTCGCGCGGCCGGGACGGCTCCTCCCGGAAAGCGGCCGGTTCGTCGCGCGGCCGGGACGGCTCCTCGCGGAAACCGGGCGGTTCCTCGCGCGACCTGGAGGGCTCGTCACGGAAGCCCGCCGGCTCCTGACGGAACGCGGGCCGCTCGTCGTAGGCGCGCGTCTGGTCGCCGGAGGCGCTCGTCTGCTCGCGGAACGGGGAGGACTCGCGGAAGGGGGGCGCCTCGGAGGGCACGGTGGGCACCGGGGTGAGCTTGGGGGCCAGCCGGGGCACGAACGGCGTGACCGTGGCCTCCTCCGACGGCTCGACGTACTCGGTGGCCGACAGGCGCAGGGCCTCGTCGTCGTACGGGGTCACGTGACGGCGGCGGATGTCGAACAGCCACTCGGCGTGCCGGGTGTGACCGTTCCAGACGAACCCGAGCTTGATGCGCCACAGGCCGTCGTCGCGCTTGCAGGAGTCCCAGTCGATCTCGTCGGCGGGGACGCCGCGGCGGCTGAGCCGCTCGGTGACGAGCTCGCCGAGGGTCGGCCCCGGAGTGGACTCGCCGGGCAGGCGCACGGCGACACGCTGCGCCTGCTGCGCGGTGTATTCGCGTTCCTGCAGGACGGGTCCCTCGAACCAGCGGACACGCTCCACCGGGATTCCCGCGGTGGCGGCGATCTCCTCCGCGGTCTCCCCCGCACGGATGCGGGCCTGGATCTCCTTGGGGCGCAACGGACTCTCCACTTCGATCTCGTACTGGCCGAGACGGGAGAAGTTGCCGCGGACCGCCGCTCGGAGCCGTTCGTCGACGGGAAGCGTGAATCGTGTGCCCCGGCCGGCCGTAGCCAGCACGAGGTAGGTGCCGTCCTCGCTTACCGCGACGAGTCGGAGCTCCTGCATGCGAGTCCCTTCGTCGTCGTGCTCATCTTCCCCCGGACCCTTGAGTCTGTCGCGTGAGCCCGTTGCCTGCCAGCACCGTACCCGGCATGTCCGAACATCGCCTTGGTCAGAGGCATGGGTAGCGATCAGGGGCTGGCATATATGTCGCTTTCACCCTATCCAGCGGCTGCTCGATATGCAGCAAACGGGTTAGGCGTCCTTCCGGATTCTCGCGAATCGTTGGGCCCGCCGCCCTCCAGTTCACCCAAGAGACACCAGAAATGCCGCGAAGGCATGGGGCGGTCGAAGCGGACGGGGGACCGGGCGGCGCGGCGCCGGAGGAGGACGGGCGGCCGGTGGGCGGGCCGCTCCGTTTACGGATCCATCGTCTACATGCCAAAACCCGGCGAAATGTTCAATTCCCCGCGCCTCGGATAGAGGCGATCCGGCGGCATGCCCGCACCGGCACCCGGGGCGGCAGGCGGCGCCGCGCGCCCGGGAGCGCTCCGCGGCGGGGCTCGGAGGATCTACGGACGGACGGCGAGGATGAGGGATGGGTGACAAGAACGGGCTCGAACTGAGCGTCCCCCAGATCGCGGGCAGCGCTCTGGCGGCGGCCACGGCGGCGGTGGCGGCGTCGTTCCTGGGAGTGACCGGGACGGTCATCGGGGCCGCCCTGGCGAGCGCGGGCACCACGGTCGGCAACGCCGTCTACACGCACTACATCCACCGCACCAGGGACCGCATCAAGGAGGCGCACGGGCTGATCACCGGGGAGGTCGAGGCGGCCGGGGAGCGAGAGCGGCGGGAGGTCACCGCCCGTCCCGGCGAGGAGGGGCTGGCGACGGCCGTCCACGCCACCGTCCGCGACCACGGGCCCGCCGACCTGCCCCACGGCGACGCCACCACGCCCCTGAGCCCGGCGCAGGTCCCTCCGCTGCGGAGGGAGGGGAGGCGAGGGCCGCTGTGGGTCACGCTGATCGTGGCCGCGGCGGCCACGTTCGCGCTGAGCATGGGCGGGATCCTCGCGTTCGAGCTGGTCAGCGGCAAGCCCCTGACCGCCACCGTGCAGGGCAGGGACGGCTCGGGCACGAGCCTCGGAGGGACGGTGTCCGAGAGGCGCGATCCCGCCCCCGCCCCCTCCACCTCGCCCGAGGCGGGCACGGGCCGGGCGACGGAGCCCTCCGCCAAGGCGACCCCGGCGGAGACCGGCGACGAGTCCGCCGGGCCCGCGCAGCCGTCCGCCGACCCGTCCTCCCCGGCGCCAGAGAACCGGACCGGGGCACCCGAGAACGGCACGGGCGTGGAGCCGTCCGCCGACTCGGGCGTCGGCCGGCAGGACGGGCGGGCGGGCACGGGTCAGCCCAGCACGACGTCCAGGTAATCGTTGGAGAACAGCCGCGCCGGGTCCAGCGCGTCGCGCAGCGCCACGAAGTCGCCGAAGCGCGGGTAGACGGTGGAGAGGTACGCCGCGTCCCGCGTGTGCAGCTTGCCCCAGTGCGGGCGCCCGGCCAGGCGGAGCATGATCTGCTCCACCGCCTCGAAGTAGGCGGGGTTGGGGGTCGGCCGGTAGGTGTGGCAGGCGATGTAGGCGGAGTCGCGGCCGTAGGCGGTGGACAGCCAGGCGTCGCTCGCCGGCGTGACCCGTACCTCGACCGGGAAGGTGATCCGCCAGTCGCTCAGCTCGATCAGGTCGCGCAGCTCCCGCAGGGCCTGGACCAGGCGCTCGCGGGGGAGGGCGTACTCCATCTCCAGGAACCGCACGGTGCGCACGCTGGTGAACACCTTGTACGCCGTGTCGGTGCGCTCGGACAGGCTGAGGGCCCCCGCCGAGATCGCGTTCAGCCGGGGGATCGCGCCGGGGAAGCGGGCCCCGGTCGCGCACACGGCGCCGAAGAGGGTGTTCTCCAGGAAGACGTCGTGCAGCCAGCCCCGCAGGGCCCCGTGCGGCGTGGCCGGGCCCGGCGACCGGTTGTTGCGCTTGACCAGGCAGGTGTCGGTGTGCGGCAGCCAGAAGAAGTCCAGGTGCTCGTTCCCGGCGGTGAGCTCGTCGAGGGAATCGAAGATCTCGCTGAGGGGCATCGGCCGGCGGACGCCGCGCAGCAGGAAGGCCGGTTCGACCCGGAAGGTGACGGCGGTGAGGATGCCGAGGGCCCCGAGCCCGACCCGGGCCGCGTCGAACAGGTCGCGCTCCGCGCCGCGCGAGTCCTGCGAGACCGTGGTGGTCGAGCCGTCGGCGAGGACCATCTCCAGCTCGGTCACCTGGTCGGCGAGGCCGCCGACCTCCCGGCCGGTCCCGTGGGTGCCGGTCTGGATCGCCCCGGCCACGGTCTGCTCGGTGATGTCGCCCATGTTGGCGAGGGCCAGCCCGCGCCGGTCGAGTTCCTCGTTGAGCACGCGCAGCGGCGTGCCGGCGGCGACCCGCACCCGGCCGTCGCCGATCGCGAGCACCCCGGTGAGGGCGTGGGGCCGCAGGAGGATGCCGTCGGTGAGGGCGGCCCCGGTGAAGGAGTGCCCGGTGCCGGTCATGCGCACCCGGCTCCCGCGCGCGGCGGCGTCCCGTACGGCCGCGGCGACCTCCTTGGCGGAGGCGGGGACGCGGACCTCGGCGGGCGTCGCGGACTGGTTGCCGGCCCAGTTCCGGAAGACGGCTTTCATGCTGGAGCAAGATAACCGGGAACCCCGCGGGATGGCCAGTTTCATGAGCCAGGCTCACGAAATCCGCCGTTCGCCGCGCCCCGAACTCAGGAGGCGGTGGTGCGGGCTTCCGTGGTGGCGAGCTCCGGGGTGCGCAGCAGGGTGTTGCCGCCGATGCCGATCGCCACCGCCAGCAGGGCGCAGCCGAACGAGAACGCGTAGGCGTTGGACGGGCCGAAGGTGTCGGTCAGCCGTCCCGCGGCCCAGGCGCCGATCGCCACGCCGAACCCGACGGCCGTGGAGATCCACGACATGCCCTCGGTGAGCAGGTGGCCGGGGACGAGGCGCTCGACCAGCGCGTACCCCGTGATGACGGTCGGCGAGATCGCGAGCCCGGCGAAGAAGAGGACGACGGCCATGATCCGGGTGTCGCCGACCAGCAGGATGGGGGTCAGGCCGACGGCGAAGACGGCCAGGCCGCGGACGAACCGCTGGCGCAGCGTGATCTTCCAGTCGCGGAAGCCGAACCACAGGCCCGAGACCATGCTGCCGCTCGCGAACGCCCCGAGCAGCAGCCCGGACACCGCCTTGGCGCCGTGCTCCTCGGCGAACGCCACCGTGGTCAGGTCGACGGAGCCGAAGACCGACCCCATGGCGAGGAACACGCAGGACAGCAGCGCGACCCCCGGGATCGTGATCGGGCTGCCGGACTGCTGCCCGGCCGGCCGCACCGGAGGCTCGGTGCCGCGCTGGAGCGCGAACGCGATGGTGCCCACGACCGTGGAGACGAGCGCGAGGATGAGCCCGGCGTAGAGGTTGACCAGGGTGGTCAGGCCGGTCACCAGCGCGGGGCCGGCGACGAAGATGACCTCGTCGGCCACGGACTCGAACGAGAACGCCGTGTGGAGCCGCGCCGAGCGGCCGAGCAGGTGGGACCAGCGGGCGCGGACCATCGACCCCAGTGAGGTGGCCGCGCCGCCGACGACGACGCCGGAGGCGAACAGCGTCCACAGGGGGGCGTCGTACTCGGCCAGGAGCATCAACGTCACCAGCGCGGCGCCGTGCAGAAGCACGAGCGGGACGAGTACTCTGGCCTGGCCGTACCTGTCCACGAGCCGCCCAGAGAGCGGGGCGGCGACCGCGTAGGAGATGGAGACGGTCGCCGAGATCGCGCCGGCGGTCGCGTAGGAGCCGGTGAGCGCCGAGATGAGCAGCACGACGCCGATTCCGAGCATCGACATCGGCATCCGCCCGATGAATCCGGCGATGACGAACCCTTTGGCCCCGGGCGTGCTGAACAGCCCTCGATACGGCCCGACCACGATCTCGCCCCTTTCGCGCGCCCCCGGCACGCGTCGATCCATCCGAGGTAAACACTCCCGCACGGCCTCGCGAGGCGGCAAGTGAATATCGGGCAACGTACACGAATCAGGATTCGCCAGGTTAACGTGGGTCAAGTGTCGCATCGTCCTCGGCTCACGCCCGCGGGTGCCGTCGTGGTGGGGCTCTCCCTGCTGGTCGTCACCGGCGTGACGGCCGGTGGAGCGTTCCTGTTCACCCGCGACGCCTCCCCCGACCGGCCCCGCGCCCCGCGCTCGCCCCTGGCCGACGTCCGGGACCTGACCGCTCCCGTCGACCCGCCCAACGCGCGGGCCGAGCCCACGTCGTTCACGAGCCCCTCCGCCTCGCCCGTGGGCGGGGCGGCGGCCCTGACCCCGCCCAGGCTGATCGCCATCGCCCGCGGCGCCGTCGACCCCCAGGCGCTGGCGAAGATCGCCGCGTTGCGGGACGTCAAGAAGGTCGCGCTCGCCGACGCCGGGGCGATCCGCTTCTCCACCGCCACCCTGAACCTCCTCGCCGTCGACCCGGCGGAATACCGCACCTGGGCGCCCAAGGCGGTCGCCGAGCAGCCAGAGGTGTGGGACGCGCTCGCGCGCGGGGAGTTCGTCGCCGAGTCCAGGACGGCCGCGCAGTACCTGCTGAGGCTCGGCGGCGAGTACGAGGCGGGGGGCGGGGCGCGGCTGCGGGTCGCCGCGTCGGCGCCGTTCGGCCTGCCCGGCGTGGACGGCCTGGTGGCCAAGGACACCGGCCGCGCCCTCGGGCTGATCGCGGGCGTCGCCGTCCTGGTGCACACGGCCTCGGGCAAGGAGGCCGCCGTAGGGCAGCGGGTCAAGAAGCTGCTCGGCCAGGGCGCCCAGGTCGTGCCGATCGGCCGCAAGGGACGCCCGGCCCCCGCGGCGACGCCGACCGCGCCCCAGCCGATCGTCGCCGCCGCCAAACCCGGCTCCTACCACGTCGGCCGGCCCGCGAGCTACCTGGACCTGTACAAGGTCGCGGCCGCGCAGGTCTGCCCCGGCCTGTCCTGGACCGTCCTCGCCGCGATCGGGCAGGTCGAGAGCGGGCACGGCCGCAACAACGGCCCGTCCTCGGCCGGAGCCCTCGGGCCGATGCAGTTCATGCCCGCCACCTGGAAGGCGTACGGGGTGGACGGCGACGGGGACGGCAAGTCCGACATCTGGAGCCCCTACGACTCGGTGCCGTCAGCGGCGCGCTACCTGTGCGCCAACGGCGCCGGCCTCGGGGGCGCCAAGCTGCGCTCGGCCGTGTACCGCTACAACCACTCCTGGGACTACGTGGACAAGGTGCTGCGCATCGCGGACGCCTACGCCCACGCCTACTCCTGATCGGGCTCCTGAGCGGGCCTCCCGGCCGGCCGCCGCGGCGCCGGGCAGCACGTGGCGGCGCAGGGGACCGGCTCCGGCTCCTCCAGCAGCTCGGCGACCATCGACACGAACCGCGGGTGGGTGCCCGCCGTCGCCGCGCGCGTCATGGGCAGGCCCAGCTCCCGCGCCTTGGCGGCGGCCTCGGTGTCGAGGTCGTAGACGACCTCCATGTGGTCGGACACGAAGCCGATCGGAACCAGCACCACGGCCTCGGTGCCGGACGCGGCGAGCGTCTCCAGGTGGTCGCAGACGTCCGGCTCCAGCCACGGCACCTGGGGCGGCCCGCTGCGGCTCTGCCACACCAGATCCCACGGCCGGCCGCCGGCCACCAGGGACGCGGCGGTGCGGAGCTGCGCCTCGTAGGCCCCCCCGGACGGCCCCGCGGACGCGGCCATCGAGACCGGGATGCTGTGGGCCGTGAACACCAGGCGGGCGTGGTCGCGGTGCTCGGCGGGGAGCCGGTCGAGGGCCTCGCGGGTGTGGTCGGTCATCGCCGCGATGAAGCCGGGGTGGTCGAAGTAGTGGCGCAGCCGCACGATCTCGGGGGCGCCCGGGACCTCCGCGCGCGCCCGCGCGAGGTCGTCCAGGTACTGGCGGCAGCTTGAGTAGGAGCTGTAGGCGGCGGTGACGAACGCCGCCGCGCGCGTGACGCCGTCGGCGGCCATCTTGCGCATCGTGTCGGCCAGGAAGGGATGCCAGTTGCGGTTGCCCCAGTAGACCGGCACGTCGACCAGCGGCCGCATGGCGTCGATGAGGTCGCGGCACTGCTGGTTGATCGGGCTGACCCCGCCGAAGCCCTGGTAGTGGGCCTCGACCTCCATGAGCCGCTCGCGCGGCACCCCCCGGCCCCGCACGACGTTCTCGAGGAACGGCATGACGTCCTCGGGCTTCTCGGGGCCGCCGAAGGAGACGACCAGCAGCGCGTCGTAACGTCCCATGCCTCCATCCAACCGCATCCGGGGGCGTGCGGACGCTATTGGAGGGGGGGCCCGTGGGGGTAGGTTCGGAGAAGTGAGCCACTTCAAGGACATTCGCGAATATGTCGGCGTGCCGCGCGTCTTATCGCTGCGGCTCTCTCCTGACGGAACCCGCCTGATCTCCGTCGTGCAGGCCCTCGGCCCCGACGGCAAGTCTTTCGGCACCTCCCTCTGGGCCGTGCCGGTCGAGCCCGACGCCGAGGCGTACCGGCTCACCCGCTCGGCCAAGGGGGAGACCGGCGCGGAGTTCGCCCCGGACGGCGACGTGCTGTTCGTCTCGCGGCGCCCCGACCCGACGGCCAAGGACCAGCCCGAGGACGAGGTTCCCGCACTGTGGGTGCTGCCCGCGCGGGGCGGGGAGGCGCGCAGGGTCGCCGAGCGGCCCGGCGGCATCCATGGGCTCCAGGTCGGCGGCGAGACGGTCGTGTTCGCCGCCGACGTGCTGGACGGGGACGCCGAGACCGAGGGGGACCGGCGTAAGGCCAGGAAGGACGCGGGGGTCAGCGCGATACTCCACGAGGGGTATCCGATCCGGTTCTGGGACCACGACCTCGGTCCCGGCCGCACGCGCCTGTTCGCCGCGCGCCTGCCCGGCCTCGCCGAGCCGCGCGACCTGACCCCGGACGCCGGCGGCGCCCTGCTGGAGGCGTCGTTCGCGGTCACCCCCGACGGCGCCGAGGTCGTCACCACCTGGCGGGTCGAGCTGCCCGCGGGCCGGTCGCGCGCCGAGCTGGTGGCGATCGGCACGGCGACGGGGGAGCGCCGCGTCCTGGCGTCCTCCGAGGATCACGACTTCTCCGGCCCCCTCGCCGTCTCGCCCGACGGGCGGTACGCGGCCTTCATGAAGGAGAGCCACAGCACCGAGGAACTGCCTCCGGAGTTCACCCTGATGATCGTCGAGGTCGCAACGGGCGAGGTGGCCGCGAGCGCCGGCGGGCTGATCCCGTCCGCGGTCGTCTGGGCCGCCGACTCGGCGTCGGTCTTCGTGGCGAGCGACCACTTCGGCCGCCGTCCGATCTTCCGGGTGCCCGTCGGAGGCGACCCGGAGCGGCTGACCCCGGGCGACGACTCGTACCTGCACCTGTGCCCCTCGCCCGACGGCCGCTATGTGTACGCGCTGCGCAGCTCCCTGGACGCCGCTCCGGCCCCGGTGCGCATCGCCCTGGACGGCGGGGAGGTCACCGAGCTGCCCTCCCCGGCGCCGGCGCTGGAGATCCCCGGGACGCTCACCGAGGTGACCGCGGTCGCCGACGACGGCATGGAGATCAGGGGCTGGCTCGCGCTGCCCCCGGGCGCCTCGGCGGGCAACCCCGCGCCCCTGCTGCTGTGGGTCCACGGCGGCCCGCTGGCGAGCTGGAACGACTGGATGTGGCGCTGGAACCCCTGGATCATGGCAGAGCACGGGTACGCGGTGCTGATGCCCGACCCGTGCATGTCCACCGGCTACGGCCAGGAGATGATCCGGCGGGGCTGGGGGGACTGGGGCCCGCGCACGCACGCCGACCTCATGGCGATCACCGACGCCTGCGTCGCCCGCCCCGACGTCGACGCGGAGCGCACGGCCGTCATGGGCGGGTCCTTCGGCGGGTACATGGCCAACTGGATCGCCGGGCACACCGACCGGTTCAAGGCCGTCGTCACCCACGCCTCCCTGTGGAACCTCGACCAGTTCGCCGGCACCACCGACTCCTCGATGTACTGGCAGCGCGAGTTCGGCGAGCCCGGGTCCGACCGGTACCGCGCGCTGTCGCCGCACCACTCGCTGGAGGAGATCAGCACGCCGATGCTGGTGATCCACGGCGACAAGGACTACCGCGTCCCGATCGGCGAGGCCCTGCGGCTGTGGTGGGACCTGCGCAGGTCGTCGGTGGAGTCCAAGTTCCTGTACTTCCCCGACGAGAACCACTGGATCCTCAAGCCCGGCAACACCGTCGCCTGGTACGAGACGATCCTGGCGTTCCTGGCGCAGCACGTGCTCGGCGAGGAGTGGAAGCGCCCGGAGTCGGTCGCATGACCGACTTCCTCGACCTGGCGGTCTCCATCGCCCGCGAGGCCGGACAGATGCTGATCGCCAAGCGCCCGGCGCGGCCCGAGGCGGTCAGCACCAAGTCCAGCGCCACCGACGTGGTCACGGCCCTGGACCGCGCCTGCGAGGAGCTGATCAGGGCGCGGATCCTGGCCGCCAGGCCCGGCGACGCGATCCTCGGCGAGGAGGGCGGCGAGACCGGTGGCGTCACCTCCGGCGAGGGGCGCGTGCGCTGGGTGGTCGACCCGATCGACGGCACGGTCAACTTCATGTACGGCCTGCCCGACTGGTGCGTGAGCATCGCCGTCGAGGTGGACGGCGAGATCGTCGCGGGCGTGGTGAACGTCGTGCCGCGCGGCGAGCTGTTCGCGGCGGCCAGGGGCGGCGGGGCCGAGCTGCTGCGCGAGGGCCTGCCCGCCGAGCGGCTGCGGTGCAACACCGGCGTCCCGCTCGCCGGGGCGCTGATCGCGACCGGCTTCGGTTACCGCCCCGAACGGCGGGCCGTCCAGGCGGAGGTGCTCGCGCACGTGGTCCCGAGGGTCCGCGACATCCGGCGCGGCGGGTCGTGCGCGGCCGACCTGTGCTCGGTCGCGGCCGGGCGCGTGGACGGCTACTACGAGCGCGGCACCGAGTACTGGGACTTCGCGGCGGGCGGCCTGGTCGCCACCGAGGCCGGCGCCCGCATCGGCGGGCTGGGCGGCCGCCCGTGCAACCCGGAGCTCACCCTGTGCGCGGCCCCGGGCCTGTTCGAGGAGCTGCACGACCTGCTGGAGCCCCTGGACCCGGAGCGGGACGGCTGACCGGCCGCGACACGCCGAAGGGCCCGCCCGGAGAACGGGCGGGCCCTTCGTGTCCGTCGGGCAGATGAACTCTCAGGGCTTGATCGCCACGCCGTTGTCGACGGCGATCCGCCGGAGGTCTTCTATCTCGGCGGTGAGAGTGTCGGCGAGGAAGTCGTCGCCGCTCGTGCGCGCTTCCTGGAGACCCTTGTAGGCCTGGTCGAGCCGGTGTTCGATCGTGGTGGTGAACTCGCCCATCTCACCTTCTTTCTCGAGGGGCGAAGGAGCATTCGGCCCTCCGGGTGCCTGGGGAGAGCTCATGATCTTCCCCGGCCTTGCCGTTGGGTCTGGGGGTCTACCCACCCCCCTGTCGGGCTTAAACCAGGAATGTCGGATGTCCGCAGTGTGCTTTATGTCACCGGTCCGCCGCACGGTCGGCGCGTGCTTACCATGCGCTTAAGCCCATTGTGGCGACAATGAACCTTGCGGGCTCCGGTCCCGACGGCCCCGGGAGGCTCCGGGAGACGCGGGGTGGGGCCGGGAAGCGGGAGCCGGCCACGCGGGCCGGGACTACAGGAGGTGCCAGGAGCCGTGCGGGTGCTTGTGGTTGAGGACGAGCGGGTGCTCGCGGACGCGATCGCGACCGGGCTGCGCCGCGAGGCGATGGCCGTGGACGTGGCCTACGACGGCGCGGGGGCGCTGGAACGCACGTCGTACATCGACTACGACGTGGTCGTGCTGGACCGTGACCTGCCGAAGGTCCACGGGGACGAGGTCTGCCGCAGGCTGGTCGCCGAGCGCACGGCGACCCGCATCCTCATGCTGACGGCCTCCGGAGAGGTCGACGACAAGGTGGAGGGCCTGGAGCTCGGCGCCGACGACTACCTCGCCAAGCCGTTCGCGTTCATGGAGCTCGTCGCGCGCGTGCGGGCGCTCGGCCGCCGGTCGGCCCCGGCCCTGCCCCCGGTGCTGGAGCGGGGCGGCGTCCGCCTCGACCCGGGCAAGCGGCTGGTCACCCGCGACGGCAACGAGATCGCGCTCACCAAGAAGGAGTTCGCGGTCCTGGAGGAGCTGATGCGGGCCGAGGGCGCCGTCGTCAGCCAGGAGGACCTGCTGGACAAGGCGTGGGACGAGAACATCGACCCGTTCACCAACGTCGTCCGGGTGACGATGATGACGCTGCGCAAGAAGCTCGGGGAGCCGGCGGTGATCGAGACGGTGCCGGGAGTGGGTTACAAACTGTGACCGAGGAACGCGAGCGGAGCGGAACCCCGGGCGCCGGGCGGCCGACCTTCTCGTCGCCCCAGCCGATGATCGTCCCGCCGGGCGCGCCCGGCGCCAACGGCGTGTCCGCCACCGATGACGCCGCCCCGGCGCGGGGGCAGGAGTACAGCGCCGCGCACGCCCCCGTCTCGCCGCCTCTCGGCCCCGCCGCCGCGAGCCGCGCGGAGGACGCCGGGCGGCCGGGCGATCCGGCGGCACCCGTCCAGTCCGCCCTCTCCGCACAGTCCACACCATCCACACAGCCCGCCCGGTCCCGGCCGCCCGCCCAGTCCACGGCGCCCGAGGCATCCCCGGGATCGTGGCCCGGCGGGTGGAGGAGCGAGCAGCCGACCGTCCAGAGCACCCGCCCGCCGTTCCGCCCGAAGACCCCCCCGCCGCCGCCGAGCGGCCCGCCCGCCTGGGACGGCCCCCCGCCGATCGGGCCGAGGCCCGTCGCCCACGACTGGCTGGGCCGCATACGGCTGCTGCGGGGCCGCATGAGCATCCGGGTCCGGCTGACGCTCACCTATGGCGCCCTGTTCTTCGCGGCCGGCGCGCTGCTGTTGTTCGTCATGTACTCCTTCGTCGGCCAGTCGATCGACACCTCGTGGCCCGAGTTCCCCGTCCAGCTGCCGGCGGACGCGCCGGCGGCCTGGGTCGACAACATCCGGGAGAACTGGGCCTCCCTGCGCGACGAGATGATCGCCTCCGCGCGTCACCAGATCCTGATCCGGTCCCTGCTGGCGCTGTGCGGGGTCGGCATCCTGGCGCTGGTCTTCGGGTACTTCGTCGCCGACCGGGCGCTGCGGCCGATCCAGAAGATCACCTCCACGGCGCGCAAGCTGTCGGACACCTCCCTGGCCCACGACCGCATCGACCTCGACGGGCCGGACGACGAGATCAAGGAGCTCGCCGACACCTTCGACGCCATGCTCACCCGGCTCGGCCGGGCGTTCGACGCCCAGCGCAGGTTCGTCGACAACGCCTCCCACGAGCTGCGCACGCCGCTGGCGATCAACAGGACCGTGCTGGAGGTCGCGCTCGGCGACCCGAGCGCCTCCGAGGACCTGAAGGTGCTGGGCCGCACGCTGCTCGGCACCAACGCCAGGAACGAGCACCTCATCGAGGGCCTGCTGCTGCTCGCCCGTAGCGAACGCGAGCTCGCCGTCCGAAAGCCGGTCGATCTTCGCGACGTCGGCCGGACGGTCGTCGAGCAGCACACGGCCATGGCCGAGGAGGCCGGCGTCACGGTGCACACCGACCTGCGCCCGGCCCCTACGATGGGGGATCCCGTGCTGGTCGAGCGCCTGGTCGCCAACCTGGTCGAGAACGCCGTCAAGTACAACGTCCCCACGTCGGGACAGGTCTGGCTCCGGACGGGAATGGTGGACGGTGCCCCGGTTGTTCAGGTGGCCAACACCGGGCAGCATGTGCCCGCGTACGAGGTGGACGACCTGTTCGAGCCGTTCCGGCGGCTCAACTCCGACCGCGTGGAATCCGCGCGCGGCACGGGGCTCGGGCTGTCCATCGTGCGTGCGGTGGTCCGCGCCCACCAGGGGATCGTCAAGGCGGTCCCACGGGAAGGCGGGGGTCTCGTGATGACGGTGCGACTTCCGGCGGGCTGATACGGCGGGGGTCGTCTCGTTCGCGCCAGACATGTGGTTGGATGTGCCGTCGAACACGATGGGTCCTGTGGCCAATGCTTAGGTTTTCGCCATATTTGGCTAACTCGATGGCGAAGGCGGCAAGGCCCTCACGTGTGCGGAGGTTCGTCTGCCGTGCCTACGGGGTACCGATTGCAAAATTCCCCTGGAGGGACGGGCACAAGATGGACCGCCCAGACGTTACAGACGCGCGGCGCGTGACGCGCACTCAATAGATGAGGGGGATGAATACGCAAATGGCCACCGATTACGACAGCCCACGCAAGACCGACGACGACCTGAGTGAGGACAGCCTTCAGGAGCTGCAGGCGCGGCGGACCGACAAGTCCTCGGGCAGCATAGACATCGACGAGACGGACCTCGCCGAGTCGCTGGAGCTTCCCGGCGCCGACCTGTCCAACGAAGAGCTCTCGCTCCGGGTGATCCCGCGTCAGGCGGACGAGTTCACGTGCTCGCGGTGCTTCCTCGTGCATCACCGCAGTCAGCTTGCCTCCGACAAGGGTGGGCAGCAGATCTGCAGAGAATGCGCCGCCTGAGACTCAGGGAGGGTCCGTGACCTCTGGAGCGGATCGATCATCGCAGGACCAGCCCGGGCTGCCCGCCGTGCCCGGGCCGGACAACGAGAAAGACCCTGAAAACCTGGGAAACCAGGAGAACGAGGCCAACGCCGAGGTCGCCGAGCTGGTGGGGAAGCTCTCCAGCGCGGAGGACATGGACGGGGCCGAGCGGCGCCGGCTGCTCGGCCGCCTCAGCATGTCGCTGGTCGCGGCGGCGCGGAGGGCCCGGGTGCCCGGCGCGGGGCGCGGCCGCTGGCTGGCGGACGTCTTCGCGTCCATAGTGCCGCGCCTGCCCATCCGTGACCTCGCGACACTCCAGGAACACCACTACGGCCTCACCGGCGAGGCCCTCGCCGACGATCTCGTCCGCACCGCCACCAAGGCGACGACGGCCGTCGGCGCGGTCGGCGGGGCCCTGGCGGCCGCCGAGTTCGCCGCGCCCCCGCTCCTGCTATCGGCGCCCGCCCAGCTGGTGGCCGAAACCCTCGTGGTGGCCGCGATCGAGGTCAAGCTCCTCGCCGAGCTGCACGAGGTGTACGGCGTGCAGGTGCCCGGCACGGGCAGCCAGCGCGCGATGGCCTTCATGGTGGCCTGGTCGCGGCAGCGCGGGGTCGACCCGCTGGCGCCGGCCTCGGTGACGCTGGCCCTCGGGACCGCCGCCAAGGCGGGGTTACGCAAGCGCCTGATGCGCACGCTGGGCCGTCATCTGACCACACTCGGCCCCTTCCTGACCGGCGCCGTCGCCGGTGGCGCCCTGAACAGGCTGGCGACCAAGAGGCTCGCCCAGACCGTACGCGCCGACCTGCGCCGCCAACGGGCCCTGCCGCCCGCCGACTGATTCCCCCTTTCCCGCCTCGCCTCGCGCGCCCCCGGACGCCTCCCCTTTACCGTTCGTAGGGGCATTTTGTCATCCCTAAATGCGCTTATCGGCTTTTGTGAGGGTATGTGCACACTCCTGCACCGGAGGCCGTGCACGGAGGGCTGCGACCGGTTTCGTAAGGTGGTCATAAACCGATCACGAGGGAGGACGTGTGCGCAGCTCTTTTCTGATCGTCGCGAACCGGTTGCCTGTGGACCGGACGATCACCCCGGACGGAAGCGCCTCCTGGCGGCGCAGCCCGGGAGGACTGGTGACCGCGATCGCCCCGGTGATGCAGCGCCGGGACGGCGCGTGGCTGGGCTGGCACGGGGCTCCCAACGAGGAGCTGAAGCCCTTCGAGCACGACGGCATGAGCCTCATCCCCGTTCCCCTCTCGGCCAACGAGGTCGAGCTGTACTACGAAGGGTTCTCCAACGCGACCCTGTGGCCGCTGTACCACGACGTGGTGGCCGCGCCGATCTACTCCCGCGTCCTGTGGGACGCCTACCGGGCGGTCAACGAGCGGTTCGCCCGGGCCGCGGCCGACGCCGCCGCCGAGAACGCGGTGGTCTGGGTGCAGGACTACCAGCTCCAGCTCGTCCCGGCGATGCTCCGGGCGCTGCGCCCCGACCTGAAGATCGGATTCTTCCTGCACATCCCCTTCCCGCCCGCCGAGCTGTTCTGGCAGCTTCCCTGGCGGCGCGAGATCCTGGAGGGCCTGCTCGGCGCCGACCTCGTCGGGTTCCAGCGTCCGGGCGGCGCGTCCAACTTCATCCGGCTGTGCCGCCGCCAGCTCGGCCTGCAGAACCAGCGACAGGAGATCTCCTACAGCGACCGCACCGTACGCGCCGAGGCCTTCCCCATCTCGGTCGACTTCAGCGAGCTCGACACCCTGGTGCGCGAGCCGCACATCATCGCCCGCGCCAAGGAGATCCGCGCCGAGCTGGGCGAGCCCGAGCACGTCCTGCTCGGCGTCGACCGGCTCGACTACACCAAGGGCATCGGCCAGCGGCTCAAGGCGTTCGGGGAGCTGCTCGCCGACAAGACGGTCACCCCCGGGGAGGCGGTGTTCGTCCAGATCGCGACCCCGAGCCGCGAGCGCGTCGAGGAGTACCGCAACCTGCGCGACGACATCGAGCTGCGGGTCGGGCGCATCAACGGCCAGTACGGCGTGCTGGGCGTCCCCCCGATCAACTACTTCCACCAGTCCTACGACCGCGACGAACTGGCCGCGCTCTACTGCGCCGCCGACGTCATGGTCGTGACGCCGCTGCGCGACGGCATGAACCTCGTCGCCAAGGAGTACGTCGCCTGCCGCCATGACCTGCGGGGGGCTCTGGTGCTGTCGGAGTTCGCCGGGGCGGCCGACGAGCTCAAGCACGCCTACCTCGTCAACCCCTGGGACGTCGAGGGACTCAAACGCCAGATGGTGTCGGCCATGCGCGCGACCCCGCACGAGCTGTCGCGCCGGATGCGCTCCATGCGCCGCCGCGTGGCCACCTACGACGTCGACCGGTGGGCCGGGGACTTCCTGGCGGCACTGGAACGCTGAGGCCGGCCCCGCACGAAGCACCACACCACGCCACACCACGCCGAGACGCACCGCTCGGACGAGACACCCCGTACCACGCCAGAACGATGCCAGAACGACGCCAGACCCCGCTCAGACGACGCTGAGACGAGCCCGGCGCCCCACCCGGCGCCGGGTCAGGAGCCGATGACCTGCTCGGCCTTGCGCGAGACGCCCTTCCACGCCCGGTAGCGCTTGTGCGCCGTGCGCGTGGCGACGATGCGGGTGACCTCCATGCCGACGCCCATCACCACGGCGAAGCCGATCGCCTCGGCGAGGCTCGTCTCCAGTGAGTTCGGGTCCGCGGGAGGCTGCTTGCCGGTGGCCTTCTGCCAGGCGAACTCGATGGCCTTGCGGGCGACGAAGCCGACGCCGAGGCCGACCACCGCGCCGATGAGGCGCCACGCCATGTCCTGCTTCTCGACCTCGTCGGACTTGCCGCCCATGATCTCTCCCCTCGTCGATCTACCAAACCCTAGTCTGTCGTGCCCGGAACCGCCGTGACGCCATACCATAGGGCGCCATGACCGAACAGCGACCGCACCGCGCCACCGTTCCCGACAGGCCCGCTCTGGATGGCCTGGAGACGGTATGGGCGGCCCGCTGGGAGGCCCGGGGAACGTACCGCTTCGACCGTTCGAAGACCCGCGAGCAGGTCTACTCGATCGACACGCCCCCGCCCACCGTCTCGGGCTCCCTGCACGTCGGACACGTCTTCTCCTACACCCACACCGACACCCTGGCGCGCTACCAGCGCATGCGCGGTCGTGAGGTCTTCTACCCCATGGGATGGGACGACAACGGCCTGCCCACCGAGCGCCGGGTGCAGAACCACTTCGGCGTGCGCTGCGACCCCTCCCTGCCCTACGACCCGGCGTTCACGCCCCCGGCCGAGCCCGACCCCAAGCGCCAGGTGCCCGTCTCGCGGCGCAACTTCATCGAGCTGTGCGAGCGGCTGACGCTGGAGGACGAGAAGGCGTTCGAGGAGCTGTGGCGTCACCTCGGCCTGTCGGTCGACTGGTCGCTGACCTACGCCACGATCGACGCGACCTCCCGCGCCGCCTCCCAGCGGGCCTTCCTGCGCAACCTCGCGCGCGGCGAGGCCTACCTGGCCGAGGCGCCCACCCTGTGGGACGTCACCTTCGGCACGGCCGTCGCCCAGGCCGAGCTGGAGGACCGCGAGTGGCCCGGCGCCTTCCACCGCATCCGCTTCGGCGGGGTGCCGGGCACCGCCTGCGAGGACGGGGTCTTCATCGAGACGACCCGGCCCGAGCTGATCCCCGCCTGCGTCGCCCTGGTGGCCCACCCCGACGACGAGCGCTACCGGCCGCTGTTCGGCAAGACCGTCCGCACGCCGATCTTCGGCGTCCCCGTGCCCGTCATGGCCCACCGCCTGGCCGAGCCGGACAAGGGCTCGGGCATCGCCATGATCTGCACCTTCGGTGACGTCACCGACGTCGTCTGGTGGCGCGAGCTGGACCTGCCGACCCGGCCGGTCATCGGCTGGAACGGGCGGCTGCTGCCCGAGCCCCCCGACGGCGTCCCCGCCGGGCCGTACGCCGAGCTGGCCGGGAAGACGGCGCACAGCGCCCGTGAACGCGTGGTCGCGATGCTGCGCGAGTCCGGCGAGCTGGACGGCGAGCCGCGGAAGATCTCCCGCCCCGTGAAGTTCTACGAGAAGGGCGACCGGCCGCTGGAGATCGTCACGACCCGCCAGTGGTACATCCGCAACGGCGGGCGCGACGCCGAGCTGCGCGAGGCGCTGGTCGGGCGCGGCCGGGAGCTGCGGTGGCACCCGCCGCACATGCGCGTCCGCTACGAGAACTGGGTCCAGGGTCTGGCAGGCGACTGGCTGATCTCCCGCCAGCGGTTCTTCGGCGTGCCGATCCCGGTGTGGTACCCGCTGGACTCCGAGGGCCGGCCGATCTGGGAGAACCCGATCGCCGCCTGCGAGGAGGCCCTCCCGGTCGACCCCGCGACCGACGCGCCGCCCGGGTACTCCAGCGAGCAGCGCGACCGGCCGTTCGGCTTCGCCGCCGACCCCGACGTCATGGACACCTGGGCGACGTCCTCGCTGTCGCCGCAGACCGTCTCCGGCTGGGAGCGCGACCCCGACCTGTTCGCGCGGGTCTTCCCGATGGACCTGCGGCCGCAGGCGCACGAGATCATCCGCACGTGGCTGTTCTCCTCCGTGGTGCGGGCACACCTGGAGAACGGCGTCCTGCCGTGGAAGAACGCGGCGATCTCGGGATGGATCCTCGACCCGGACCGCAAGAAGATGTCCAAGTCCAAGGGCAACGTCGTGACGCCCATGGGCCTGCTGCGCGAGTACGGCTCGGACGCGGTGCGCTACTGGGCGGCCGGCGGCCGTCCGGGCACCGACACGGCGTTCGACACCGGCCAGATCAAGGTCGGCAGGCGCCTGGCCATCAAGATCCTCAACGCCTCCAAGTTCGTGCTGGGCCTGGGCCCGGTCGAGGGGGAGCCGGGGGAGGTCTCCCAGGCCCTGGACGCCTCCATGCTGGCGCGGCTGGCCGAGGTCGTCGAGGAGGCCACGGCCGCGTTCGAGTCCTACGACCACACGCGGGCGCTGGAGGTCGCCGAGCGGTTCTTCTGGGAGTTCTGTGACGACTACCTGGAGCTGGTGAAGACCCGCGCGTACGGCGACGACGACGGGGCACGGTCCGCGCGGGCCGCGCTGCGGCGGGCGCTCGACGTGATGCTGCGGCTGTTCGCCCCGTTCCTGCCGTTCGTGACCGAGGAGGTCTGGTCGTGGTGGCGGCCGGGCTCGGTGCACCGCGCGACCTGGCCCACGCGGGCCGAGCCGGCCGCGCCGGGCGACCCGGCGGTGCTCGCGACGGTGTCGCAGGTGCTCCGCGAGGTCCGCAGGGCCAAGTCGACGGCCAAGCTGTCCATGCGGGCCGAGGTCGCGCGGCTGAGCGTGTCGGGCGCCTCCGTGGCCCTCGTGGGGCCGGCCCAGGACGACCTGTGCGCGGCGGGCTCGGTCGACGAGTTCGTGCTGCGGCCGGAGGACGGCGAGCTGCGGGTCGAGGTCACGCTGGCCGAGGCCGCCTCCGCATAGGGCCCCGAACGCCCGCGCCGCGTATGCCGCCAATGCCGTACTTGGGGCATACGCGGCGGCCGGGACGAGGACGTAAGCAGACCGGGTCTTGAACCACGCCGTAACCTGCGCGCGTTCGGCGGCCCGGCGTGCCAGTCTGGAGGCGTGATCGTCGAAAGCGAGCGCGACCAGCGGAGCGTGCCACCCGTCCTGTCCGCGATGGCGGCCTGGAGCTGGCGCCTGATCGTCACGGGCGTGGTGTTCTACTTCTTCGTGCAGATCATCGTCCGGCTCAGCTTCGTGGCGCTGCCGGTGGCGATCGCGCTGCTGCTCACCGCCCTGCTGTTCCCGCTCACCGAGCGGCTGCGCAGGGCGGGCCTGCGCTCCATCTGGGCGACCTGGATCACCATGCTGCTGGCGTTCGCCGTCATCGTCGGGCTCGGCTTCATCATCGGCCTCCGGGCCAACGACGAGTTCCCGCGGCTTCTCGACCAGGTGCAGCAGACCGCGCGCGACGCCCAGAACTGGCTGCTGAAGGGCCCCCTCCACCTCAAGGAGGCCCAGCTCACCGACATGGTGAACGAGATCATCCGGCAGGCCAACGCCCAGCGCAGCGCGATCACCAGCACGATCCTGTCCACGGCCGCCGTCTTCGTCGAGGTGCTCACCTCGATCGTGCTGCTGCTGTTCATCACCTTCTTCCTGCTCAAGGACGGCGGGCAGATCTGGTCGTGGTTCCTGCGCGCCTTCGGCTCCGCCGCCCCCCGGGTCGACCGCGCCGGGCGGGCCGCCTGGCACACCCTGTCGCAGTACATCCACGGCACGGTCATCGTCGCCGCCATCCACGGCGTGGTCATCGGCGTCGTCCTGTTCGGCATGGGCGTGCCGCTCTGGGCCCCGCTCGCGGTGCTCATCTTCATGGCGAGCTTCATCCCGATCGTCGGCATCTTCTTCGCCGGGGGACTGGCCACCCTGGTGACGCTCGGCGCCAAGGGCCCGGTCTTCGCCCTGGTCTTCATCGGCGTCCTCGTGGTCGAGCAACAGCTGGAGAACCACGTCCTCCAGCCGCTGATCGTCGGACGGGCCGTGAAGTTCCACCCGCTGGCGATCATCCTCGTGCTGGCCATCGGCGGCATCCTCGGCGGCATCGCCGGCGCCGCGATCGCCGTGCCGGTCGTCGCGGTGATCTACCGCGCGCTGCCCGAGCTGCGCAGAACGCCCCCCGCGCTGCCGCCCGCCGCGCACCACGAGCCCCCCGCGCCTCCGGGCGGCCCCGGCGAGCCCGCGCCCGGCGCGGGAGAGGACGTGTCGCCCCAGCGCAACGGGTAAGGTCTCCCATCGTGAGCACACCGGTTCCGCGTCCGCGGGGCCGGTGGCGTAGCTTGAGGCTGAGGGCGACGAGGTGAACCCATGATCGAGGTGCTGATCCAGCGACTCGACCCAGATCTGCCGCTTCCCGCGTACGCCCACCCGGGCGACGCGGGAGCCGACCTCCACGCCGCCGAGGACGTCGAGCTGCTGCCGGGCGAGCGCGCGGTCGTCCGCACCGGCGTCGCCATCGCGTTGCCCGACGGGTACGCCGCCTTCGTGCACCCGCGCTCCGGCCTCGCGGCGACGTTCGGCGTCACGCTGGTCAACGCGCCCGGCACGATCGACGCCGGCTACCGCGGCGAGATCCGGGTGACCTTGCTCAACACCGACACCAAGGACGCCGTACGGCTCAGGCGCGGCGACCGGATCGCCCAGCTCGTCGTCCAGCGCGTCGAGAAGGCGGCCTTCTACGAGGTGGAGCGGCTTCCCGGCTCGGCGCGCGGCGCCGACGGGTTCGGTTCCACCGGCCGATGAGTCGATAAGGAGTGTGAAGGAAAGTGTTCCGACGCCGCCGTCACGAGGAAGAGGAGACGGCACCGGTCGCCGAGGAGGCGCCGGCCCCCGTCCGCGAGTCGGGACCCTGGGACGCCGAGGAGCCCCACCCCGAGAACGAGCGGGTCGATCTCGGCGGCCTGCTGCTGCCGGTCGGCCCGGGGTTCGAGGTCCAGCTCAACGTCGCCGGTGACCAGCTCGTCGGCGCCGTCGTGCTCGTCAACGAGAGCGCCCTGCAGGTGCACGCGTTCGCCGCGCCCAAGAGGAACGGCATCTGGGACGAGGTGCGCGCCGAGCTCGCCCGCGAGGTCACCGCCGCGGGCGGGTCCTGCGAGGAGCGCGAGGGTCCCTTCGGTCCCGAGCTGGCCGCCGACGTCAAGCAGGAGGGCGGCACGCAGTCCGTCCGCTTCATCGGCGTCGACGGCCCCCGCTGGTTCCTGCGCGGGGTCATCAGCGGCCGCGCCGTCGCCGACGCCGAGACCGCCAAGACCCTTGAGGACGTCATGCGCGACATCGTCGTCGTCCGCGGCGACCAGCCCATGGCGCCCAAGGAGCCCATCGAGCTGCGGCTGCCCGCCGAGGCCCGGCAGGCCGTCGAGCAGCAGGCCGCGCAGGAGGGCAGGCCCGGCCTGAATCCCTTCGAGCGCGGGCCTGAGATCACCGAGACCCGCTGACGTAAGCTGCGGGCAGAGTCTCACGGCGTCCCACGGGCCTCCCGAGGAGTTGAGCAGGACATGAGTACGGCTGAGCCCGTCAAACGCGGGCTGCGCGGGTTCTTTCGCCGGCTGACGACGACCAGGGCCGAGCAGGAGGCCGAGGAGCTCAAGGAGGACCTCGCCCAGCACGGCGCGACGCCGATCGCCTCGTGCGCGCAGCGCCGCCGGTTCTGCGTGGCGGGTACGCTGCGCACGGTGACCCTGCGCCCGCGCGGCGGCGTCCCGTCCCTGGAGGCCGAGCTGTACGACGGGTCGGACGTGATCGACCTGGTCTGGCTCGGTCGCCGGAAGATCGTCGGAGTCGAGCCGGGCCGGGTGGTGCGGGCCGAGGGCCTCGTCAGCATCCAGGACGGCCGCAAGGTCATGTTCAACCCCCGATACGAGCTGTTGCCGGCGAGCGGTCAGTGACCACGGCTTCCACCACGCGAGGAGACCAATGACGATGGACCGGCGAGACGGCGCGCGGATGTCGGAGGAGGCGCCCCCACCGGCCGTGAGTGACGCCGGCGGGGTCGGCGCGGTGGGCACGGCGGCCGGTGAGCGGGCCGCGCACGACACCGTCGAGGCGGCCATCCGCGCCCAGCTCGCGAAGGCCCTCGGCGGCGTGCGCGGCATCGTCGAGGCCGCCGTCCCGACGGTGGCGTTCACGATCACCTGGATCGTCACCGAGCAGCTCAGGACGTCACTGATCGTCAGCATCGGCATGGCCGTGCTGCTGCTGCTCGTGCGCGTGGTCCAGCGCTCCACCGTGCAGTTCGTGCTGAACAGCCTGGTGGGCATCGCCGTCGGCGCGATCTTCGCCAGCCGCACCGGACAGGCCAAGGACGTCTTCCTGCCCGGCATCTGGTACAACGCGGGCTACGCCGTCGCCATGATCTTCTCGGTCGCCGTCCGCTGGCCCATCGTGGGCTTCCTCATCGGGTCGGTGACCGGCGACCCGACGGGCTGGCGCAGGGACCCGGACGTGGTGCGGCTGTGCTCGCGGCTCACGTGGCTGCTGATCCTGCCCTGCCTGCTGCGCGTGGTGGTGCAGCTGCCGCTGTACTACGCCGGCCAGGTGGCCGCGCTGGGGGTGGCCAAGGTGGCGCTCGGCTGGCCGTTGCAGGTGGCGGGGCTCGCCGCCATGGTCTGGGTGCTCGCCCGGGGCAGGACGCCGCTCTCGGGTCCCTCGGCGCCGGGCGCCTGAACGACGCCCGGCACGGCAGGCGGGACGACCCGGGGGTTAGAGCCTTCGGGAGCCGGAGCTCCAGGGGCCAGAGCCTTCGGGACCCGGGCCTCAGGGGGCCAGCAGGTGCGCGAGCTCCTGCTCGACCTCCTGGCTGGCCACGAACAGCAGCTCGTCGCCGGCCTCCAGCGGGTCGTCGTCGGAGGGCACCAGCACCCGGCCCTCGCGCAGGATCGCCACCAGCGCCGAGTCGGCCGGCCAGGGCACCGAGCCGGCCCGCTGGCCGACCACCGGGGCGTCCTCGGGCAGCGTCAGCTCGACCAGGTTGGCCTGTCCCTGCCGGAACGTCATCAGGCGGACCAGGTCGCCGACGCTGACCGCCTCCTCCACCAGCGCCGAGAGCAGGCGCGGCGTGGACACCGCGACGTCCACGCCCCACGACTCGTTGAACAGCCACTCGTTGTTGGGGTGGTTGATGCGGGCCACCACGCGCGGGACGCCGTACTCGGTCTTGGCCAGCAGCGAGACGACCAGGTTGACCTTGTCGTCACCGGTCGAGGCGATGACGACGTGGCAGTTGTTCAGCCCGGCCTCGTCCAGCGAGGAGATCTCGCAGGCGTCGGCGAGCAGCCACTCCGCCCGCGGCACGCTGTCGATCTTTATGGCCTTTGGGTCGATGTCGATGAGCAGGACCTCGTGGCCGTTCTCGAGCAACTCGGCGGCGATGGACCGGCCGACCGCCCCCGCGCCCGCGATCGTGACGCGCATCAGTGCGACTCCTCCTCGGGTGCCGACGCCAGCACCTTGTTGATCCGGTCCATGTCGTTCTCGGCGGCCATCACGTGCAGGATGTCGCCCTCCTGCAGGACGGTGTCGTCCCGGGGCAGCAGGGCCTCGCCCATGCGGTTGACGAAGGCGACACGGGTGCCCGCGGCGTCCTCCAGGGTGCTCGTGCGGGTGCCGATCCAGGCGGAGTGATAGGCGACCTCGGCGAGCATCACCGTGCCCGTGGGGTCGCGCCACAGCGGCTCGGCGCCCTCGGGCAGCACCCGCCGCAGGATCTGGTCGGCCGTCCACCGCACGGTCGCGACCGTGGGGATGCCGAGCCGCTGGTAGACCTCGGCGCGGCGCGGATCGTAGATGCGGGCCACCACGTTGTCGACGCCGAAGGTCTCGCGGGCGACCCGGGCCGAGATGATGTTGGAGTTGTCGCCGCTGCTCACGGCGACGTACGCGCCGGCGGACTCGATGCCGGCCTCTTCCAGGACGTCGCGGTCGAAGCCGATGCCGGTGACGCGCCGCCCGCGGAAGCCCGCGCGCAGCCGCCGGAACGCCTGGGGATCCCTGTCGATGATCGCGACCGAGTGGCCGCTGTCCTCGAGGATGTGGGCCAGGGTCGAGCCGACCCGGCCGCATCCCATGATGACGATGTGCATGCTCCCCCGCTGTGGCTTTGAGCGGCAACCCCTGGACCCTATCCAGCTATCAGGCCAAGTATGACCGGTTCTGGCCAGCGCCGTGTGAGGAGCACGTCGGGCCCACGACTAGCATCATCACTCGTGGCCAAGGTTGGAGATATGGTCAAGCGGTTACTCGTGGGCCGGGCGCTCCGAAGCGCGCAGGCACACGAGCAGCTGCTGCCCAAACGCATCGCGTTGCCGGTATTCGCCAGTGACGCACTGTCATCGGTCGCGTATGCGCCGCAGGAGATCTTGATCACGCTCGGGGTCGCGGGTCTCGCAGCTTACCACTTCACGCCGTGGATCGCCCTCGCCGTCGTCGTGATCCTGCTGACCGTCGTCGCGTCGTACCGGCAGAACGTCCGGGCCTACACCAGCGGCGGCGGCGACTTCGAGGTGGCCACCACCAACCTCGGGTCGAACTACGGGCTGATCGTCGCGAGCGCGCTGATGGTCGACTACGTGCTCACGGTGGCGGTGTCGGTGTCGTCGGGGGTGGAGAACCTCGGCGCAGCCCTCCCGTTCCTGCACGACCGCAAGGTGGCCGCGGCGATCGTCGTCGTGGCGCTGCTCACGGTGATGAACCTGCGCGGCATCCGCGAGTCGGGCCTGGCCTTCGCCATCCCCACCTACGCCTTCATGATCAGCGTGTTCGGGCTGATGATCTGGGGTGGCGTGCGGCTCATGTTCGGCGCCGACCTCAAGGCCCCGACCGCCGACTTCACCGTCACCGGCGAGAGCGCCGGCATCGGCGGGTTCGCGCTGGTGTTCCTGCTGTTGCGCGCGTTCTCCTCCGGCTGCGCGGCCCTGACCGGCGTGGAGGCCATCAGCAACGGCGTCCCGGCGTTCAGGAAGCCCAAGGGCAAGAACGCCGCCAACACGCTGCTGGCGCTGGGCGTGCTGGCCGCCACGATGTTCGCGGGCATCACGGCCTTCGCCTACATCACCGGGGCCAAGTTCGCCGACCCGTCGGTGGGCAGCGTCGTCGTGGACGGGCAGGGCCGCGTGGTGCCCCACCCGGACCCGGTGATCGCCCAGGTGGCCCAGACCGTCTTCAGCAACTTCACCCCGGCCTTCTACGTGATCAGCGCGATGACCGCGCTGATCCTCGTGCTCGCCGCCAACACCGCGTTCAACGGCTTCCCGGTGCTCGGGTCGGTGCTCGCCCAGAACCGCTACCTGCCGCGCCAGCTGCACACCCGGGGCGACCGGCTGGCGTTCAGCAACGGCATCGTGATCCTCGCCGCGATGGCGGGGCTGCTGATCTACGCCTTCCAGGCGGACACCACGCGGCTGGTGCAGCTCTACATCGTGGGGGTGTTCGTGTCGTTCACGATCAGCCAGACGGGTATGGTGCGCCACTGGAACCGGCTGCTGGCCACCGAGACCGACCCCAAGAAGCGCGGCCAGATGAAGCGGTCGCGGGTGATCAACGCGTTCGGCGGCACCGTCACCGGCCTGGTGCTGGTCGTCGTGCTGGTCACCAAGTTCACGCACGGCGCCTGGATCGCCTGCGCGGCCATGGCCGTGCTGTTCCTCATGATGCGCGGCATCAGGCGCCACTACGACAACGTCGCGGCCGAGCTGGTCATGCCGGAGGAGGCGCAGGTCGACGAGTCGATGCTCCCGGCCAGGAACCACGCGATCGTCCTGCTCTCCAAGATCCACAAGCCGACGCTGCGCGCGCTGTCGTACGCCAGGGCCACCCGGCCGTCGACGCTGGAGGCCATCTCGGTCGCCGTGGACGCCGAGGAGGCCAAGCAGTTGCAGCATGACTGGGAGGAGCGCGGCATCCCGGTGCCGCTCAAGATCCTCGACTCGCCGTACCGCGAGATCACCCGGCCGGTGCTGGAGTACGTCAAGAGCCTTCGCCGCCGGTCGCCCCGCGACGTCGTGACGGTGTTCATTCCGGAGTATGTCGTGGGCCACTGGTGGGAACACCTGTTGCACAACCAGAGCGCGCTCAGGCTCAAGGGACGCCTGCTCTTCCAGCCGGGTGTGATGGTCACCAGCGTGCCGTGGCAGCTCGCGTCCTCCGACCGGCTCAAGGGCAGGCCGGAGTCGTTCGCCCCCGGGTCGGTCCGCCGGCCCTACGCTGTGGCGCGTAAGGATGATCAGGTCAAGACGTGATCGGGGGGAGCGCAGTGCCCATCGAACTGAACGTGGAGCGCGTCGCCAACGGCGGCTGGTGCGTCGCCAGGCATGAGGGCCGCGTGGTGTTCGTCCGCCACGCCCTGCCCGGCGAGCGTGTGCTGGCGGAGGTCACGGACGAGACCACGCGGTTCCTGCGGGCCGACGCCGTCGAGATCCTGGAGGCGTCGCCCGAGCGGGTCACGCCGCCGTGCCCGTTCGCCGGGCCGGGCCGGTGCGGCGGCTGCGACTGGCAGCACGCCACCCTCGCCGCGCAGCGCCGCTTCAAGGCCGAGATCGTCGCCGAGCAGTTCCAGCGGCTCGCCGGCATCGAGGTGAAGGTCGACGTCGAGGAGGTCCCCGGCGCGCCCAAGGGCCTCGGCTGGCGCACGCGCGTCCAGTTCGCGGTCACGCCTGACGGCCAGCCGGGCCTGCGCCGCCACCGCTCGCACGAGGTCGAGCCGGTCGACGCCTGCCTGATCGCCCACCCCGAGGTCGAGCGGGTCGGCGTCGAGCGCCACAACTGGCACGGCGCCTCCGGTGTGGAGGCCATCACGAGCTCCACGGGGGAGCGGGCCGTGGTCGTCACGCCGAAGGGCCACCGCACGGTCGCGGTGCCGGAGCTCGGCGCCGACGCCTACGTCCTGGTCGACGAGGGGCGGGGCCACGCACGGGCCGTGCGCGGCCGTACGGTGCTCACCGAGCGGGTGGGGTCCCGCGAGTTCCGGGTAACGGGCAGCGGCTTCTGGCAGGTCCATCCCGGGGCGGCGGCGGTGCTGCTGGACGCGGTGCTGGAGTTCGCCGCGGTGCGTCCCGGTGATTGGGGGCTCGACCTGTACTGCGGGGTCGGGCTGTTCGCCGCGGGCCTGGCCGAGGCGGCGGGTCCCGAGGGGGCAGTCCTCGGCATCGAGTCGGACGCCCGCGCCGTCCAGGACGCCCGCCACAACCTGCGCGACCTGCCCCAGGCGCGCGTCGAGCGGGGCCGCGTCGAGGACACCCTGGACCGGCTCGGCGTCGAGCGCGCCGACGTGGTCGTGGTCGACCCCCCGCGCACCGGCCTCGGCCGCGAGGTGGTGGGCCGCGTCGCGGGCCTGGACGCCTCCCGGGTCGTGTACGTCTCCTGCGACCCCGCCACTCTGGCCCGCGACGCCGCCTGGTTCGCCGACCACGGCTACCCGCTGGTCGACCTGCGCGCCTTCGACGCCTTCCCGATGACCCACCACGTCGAAACCGTGGCCCTGCTGGTCAAGGATGCGAACTAGGCTCTGACCAGCAACGATGCAACACGTCATGTGTCAGGGCAGGTCAGTGCGGGGCAGAAGGAACGCGTGCGGGCCATCCTCATCACCCCGAGCGGCGCCCTGCTCACCATCAAACGGGTACGCCCCGGCGTCGAACCGTACTGGGTCCTGCCTGGAGGCGGCGTCGAGCCCACCGACGCGAGCCTGGAGGCCGCGCTCACCCGGGAGATTCGTGAGGAGCTCGCCGGCGACGCCGTCGTGCACGCGCTGGTGCAGATCAACGAGCGCGGCGACGAGCGGGAGTACTTCTACCTCGCCCGCATCGCGCACTGGGATTCCGGCCGGCGCACCGGCCCGGAGTTCGCCGACCGGGCGCGAGGCGAGTACATCATCGAGACGAGTCCGCTGACCGCCGAATGCATCGCTCGTATCGCGCTCAAGCCGGCCTCGATAGCCGAGTTGATCGCCGACCATGCCACTGAGCTGTTCCAACTGGCCGATCTGCGGACGCAGACGGTCTGATCTGCCGAGCAGTGGCGAGCCGGATCACGGTGGGGAGTGGCACACGAAGTGGTAGCCGGCCCGCGTCGTGGAGGAGGAGACCCGTCGTGGCGACAACGCGCAGTTCCGGTTGCGCATCCTGCCGCACGGGGAGGAATGGCGACACAACGGCCGCCTGGACGTGCAGGCATGGGTGCGGCAGATGGAGGAGGGCGACGGGCGGCAGGCGATCCGCCGCTCCTACAACCTGCTCGCCAGCATGCTCGGGAACGCGGTCCTGGAGGGGATCACCCCAGTGTCCCCGTGCCAGAAGGTGGCCGCGATCGTGGCCGAACTGCCCGAGACGCACGGGGTCATGACGGACCTGATGTGCTACGCCGGCCCCCGGTGGGGCGAGGCGGCGGTGTGTGCGGGGCCGAGCGAGAGGACGGGACCGGCAACCCCATCGACTGGCTGCGCGCGAAAATCTCCATCCGCGGAGTGGTCACCCGGAAGGGAAAGTGGAAGGAGTACCCAAGAACTCCTCCTCGCGCCGCGAGGTGCCGGTACCTCGCTGGGTGCTCGATCGGATGGCCCCTTTGCTTGGCCACCGCGGCCGGGACGCCTTCCTGTTCATCACCGGCCGCCGGTCGCCTGGCTCCACCGAGCTGCCTCTGCCGTCGAGGGCGAATTGGCGGCTGGACGCGAGTTAGGCCCTGACCAGTGGCGATGCGACACGTAAGGAGTCAGCGCGGGTCAGTCCGAGGCGGGGTTCTCCACTGTCTGCCCTCCGGTTCTTCGTCTTCGCTGTGTGGGATAATCGTCCGTGTCAGGCTGCCGTTGGCTTGTTCCCCCTCTGACCGGGTGAGGGAGGAGCGGACATGGAGATCACGCCTCAGGCAGTGGTCATCCCCAAGGAGACCGGCCACCTCGAACAGGGGAAATACGGCCCCGTCTTCCCGCGGACCCCGGCGTGCTACGGGTTCACCATCATCGCCGACGTCAAGCCCGGCCGGGCCGAGGCGATCCGCGACCACGGCTACGCGCTGGCCAAGGCCCTGGAGGCCGATCCGCATCTTCTCGCACCGCTGAAGCTGCATTACCTGCGCTGGGTGCTGTTCGACGACGACACCCGGTTCATGTACCAGGGGATCTTCGACACCGACTTCGACAAGTACACCGAAGACGCCGTCGCGCTGTTCGGCAAGGCGGGGGTGAACACGGCGTTCGAGAACCTCGTGGGATTTCCCGAGGACTGGAAGACCAACCCCGGGGCGTTCGCCAGGTTCGTTCGTGAGCACCACTGCCCGAGCTTCATCGAGTACGGAGAGTATCCGTACGTCACCGCCGATGAGATCAAAAAGGCGCTACGGGTCAGAAGCGCCCTGTCGGAGATGCTCGACCAGATGCAGTGAGCCAGGCCCCTGAGCCTGGGCCGGTTGGCGATGGGTGATGAAGATGAGCGAATCCAGCACCGCCCGCACCTACAACCAGAATCATGTGCCGCGCGCGTACACCTCCGGGCGGCGGCGGGTGAGCATCTACGTCTCGTGGAGTTATCCGGCCGAGGCGGGTCGGAACACGGCCGAGCTCGACAACCGGTTCTCCACGATGACGGAGGTCCGCCGTGTGAACTGGCCGGCCTACGAGGAACCCCGCTGGTCTGATCCGCTCCAGTTCCAGCAGGGCATCGCCGGATCACTGGAGCTGTTCTTCTGGGGCTGGGCGCCGTTCCAGCAATTCGTCCAGGAGACCACCGGACACCCCGTGCCGGTGTACCAGCGCATCGACCAGGCCGGTTTCCGTACCGTGCTGGACGAGCGGGTGCTGGCCGACACCGACACCCTGCTGGTGTTCGGGCTGGACCACATGGTCACCGGGCAGGACGCCGAGCCCGGGGAGATCGAGGCGCTGCGGCACTTCCTCACCCGGGAGGGGACCTGCCTGGTCCTGGGGCCGCACCACGATGTCGGGGCATCGGAGGACCTGGCCGTGCGCGACGCGGAGTACCACCACCACGGCGACCCCCTGGTGCCGCGCCAGCAGCGCTTCGCTCGCTATGTCCGAGGCTTGATGCACGGGCTGGGTGTGCCGGTGGAGAACCGCTACGGGCTGCGGCCCGCGGTGCGGGAGGCCAAGAAGATCGCGCCGCTGTCCGTCAGCAGGGACCTGGACGCCAAAGGGTGGCTGGACGGCGTGAGCAACTTCAACTTCCACATGCACCTGCCGCACTACGCCGTGACGAGCGAGGGCCCGGAGGTCGTCCACGTGCTGGGCAGGCAGCCGGTCGACCCCTCCAGGCCGCCGCACCCCTTCACCGAGGCCGGCAACACCGAGTTCAACATGTTCCTGTGGATGCCCCCCGCCGGAGAGCGGGCCGGTGACGTGCTGCTGGCCGACTCCACGATCTTCAGCTCGCTGTTCGGCGGCGACGAGAGCCTGCGCGCCTTCTGGAAGAACATCGCCTCGGTGAAGTAACGCCCCGGCGGTTTCGGGAGGAGGACATCGGTGACCGCACGAACGCATGCCGTGCTCGACCTCGGCGACATCCAGCGCGGAGTCCTCAGCCCGCGGCCGAGCCCGTACGCGGCGACCTACATCCTGCTCCGCCTCGACGACCGCGCGCACGGGCGGGAGCTGATGCGGCGCATACGCGCCGTGGTCACCTCGGCCGCCGACACGGAAAGCCCGCTGGGCGAGACCTGGGTGAGCGTCGCGCTCACCGTCCACGGCCTCAGGGCCCTGGGGGTGCCGGCGGAGGCGCTGGAGACGTTCGCCTGGGAGTTCCGGCAAGGGATGGCCGCTCGGGCCGCGGCGCTGGGCGATGTCGGCGACAGCGGCCCCGAGCACTGGGAGGCGCCGCTGGGCACGCTTGATGTCCACGTGGTGCTGGTGGCGCTCGCGCCCGACCGCGCCCGGCTGGAAACGGCCATCGACCGCGCCCGCCCCGCCTATCAGCGGCTCTCCGGTGTGACCGCGATCTGGCGGCAGGACTGTCATGCTCTACCCACCGAGACCGAACCCTTCGGTTACCGCGACGGCATCAGCCACCCGGCCGTCGAAGGCAGCGGCATCCCCGGATCCAATCCGCTGGAGGCGCCGCTCAAGGCCGGTGAGTTCGTGCTCGGCTACCCCGACGAACTCGGTGGCGTCCAGGCCCCGCGCCCCGAGATCCTGGGGCGCAACGGCACCTACGTGGCCTTCCGCAAACTCCACCAGCGCGTCGCCGCCTTCCGCCGCTACCTGAGGGACAACTCCACCGGCCCCGAGGACGAGGAACTGCTGGCCGCGAAGATCATGGGACGCTGGCGCAGCGGCGCGCCGCTGGCGCTCAGCCCGTCGCGCGACGAGCCCGGCCTCGGCGCCGACCGCCGCCGCAACAACGCCTTCCTGTACGAGCACGACGATCCGGCGGGATTCACCACGCCCTGTGGCTGCCACATCCGCCGGGGCAACCCCCGCGACGCGGCGGTGGCGGGCGTGCCGAGACTGCACCGGATGATCCGGCGCGGCACCGCCTACGGCCCGCCGCTGCCCGAAGGGGCGCTGGAGGACGACGGGGCCGAGCGCGGGCTGATGTTCGCCTTCGTCGGGGCGCATCTGGGGCGGCAGTTCGAGTTCGTCCAGTCCGAATGGATGAACGACGGCCTCTTCTTCGGCGCGGGCGACGCACGCGATCCCATCGTCGGCTCGGGCGACGGCCCCGGCGACTTCACCATTCCTCAGCGGCCACTTCGGCGGCGTCTGCGGGCGCTGCCGCGCTTCGTCGTCACCCGTGGCGGCGAGTACTGCTTCATGCCGGGGCTGAACGCCCTGAGCTGGCTCGGCGATCTGGACGACTGAAGGCGCGGCAGGCGCCACCTGTGGCCCGTGGCCTGCGCTCGCCGGTGGAGATGTCATGGACATGCTGCGGTTGCTCTTCAACGCGATCACCGTGGTGTTCATCGCGGCGACGATGTTCGCCGCCGGTCTGGGAGCCACGCTGCCGGCGTTGCGCGCGATCTTCGCCGGCCCGTTGTCGCCGCTGCTGGCGCTGCTGGCCAACCTGGTGGTCATCCCGCTGCTGGGCTGGGGCGTCGCCGCGCTGTTCGGCCTGCCGGCGGCGGCGTTCATCGCGATGGTGCTGACCGCCTCGTCACCGGGTGGTCCGTTCGGGGCGAAACTGGCGATGGTGCAAAAGGGAGACGTGGTCGCGGGCGCGGCGACGCAGGTGCTGCTCGCCGCCGTCGGCAGCGTCACCTTCGGCCTGACGGCCAACGCCATACTCACCGCGGCCGGAGTCGGCGCGGGGATCTCCCTGGACGTCGCGGCGCTGGTGCGGACCGTGGCCGTCCTGCAGCTCGTCCCGTTCGCCATCGGACTGATCACGCGCCACTACGCGCCCGCCACGGCGCGGTCGTGGCATCCCGCCGCCGCCAGGGTGTCGAACGTGACGTTCCTGATCGTGCTGGTGGGCATGCTGGCGGGCAACTGGCGCGACGTCGTCGCGCTGATCGGCTCACGCACCCTGCTGGCGGGATTCGTCCTCGCCGGAGCCGCCTTCGCCATCGGCACCGTGCTCGCGACCGGGTCGCCGGCGCGCCGCACCACCATGGGGGGCGTCGCGGCGGTGCGCAACGCCGGCCCCGCGCTGGCCGCCGCCGGCATCGCCTTCGGCGACGAACCGGCCGTCCTGGGAGCACTCGCCGCGGTACTGCTCAGCGGCCTGGCCGCGGCCCTGCCGATCGCCGCGATCCTCAGCCGCCGACGGGCCGGCGACACCACCTGAGCCCGAAGGCTCACTGCCTGTGCCCCTCACCCACCACGAGACGTCTCGGAGCCAGGGCGAGCCGAGACCGTTCACTGCAAGGCGGCTAGGGCGGCTTCCGTGGTGTCGTAGAAGGAGAACAAGCGGTCCAGGCCCATGATCGAGAATATGTGGGCGAGGTCGGGATCGAGGCCGGCCAGGGCCAGCGCCGCCCCGGCCTCCTGGGCGCGCTGGTGCGCGGCGATCAGTATCGAGACGCCGGTGGAGTCGCAGAACTTCAGTGCCGACAGGTCGATCACCAGCCCATTGCCGGGGGCGAGCGTGAGTTCGTCCAAAGCCGCCCGCAGGCGCGGGGTGGTGTGGTGATCCAGATCGCCGGCCACGCTCAGCACGTGGAGGTGAGTGGAACGCGGTTCGAGGGTGACGGTCAGACCGTGGTCATGCTGCACAAGGCTCCCGGGAGGCTACGGTCGTCGAGCGGACGGGGATGGACAGGGCGAGCACCGCGGTGTCGTCCGACACGCCCTTGCCCAGGGTCGTGATCAGTTCGTGCACCGTGGCGAGAAGGTCGTCGGCGCCGGCGGGGGCGGTGCTCGCCAGGTAGGCGGCGAGGCCTTCCTGGTCCAGCATGGATCCGCTCGCGGTGCGGGCCTCGGTGAGGCCGTCGGTGTACAGCAGCAACGCGTCTCCGGCGTTCAGGCGAGTGCTCACCTGCGCGAAGTGAGGGTCGCGCAGGATGCCGATGAGCTGCCCGCCGTCCGGGTGGAGAGGCTCGACGGTGCCGTTCGCGCGCACGATCAGGGCGGGAGGATGCCCGCCGCCGGCGAGCGTGACGGTGAACCCGTCCGGGCCAGGTTCCAGGACTCCGAAAATGGCGGTGCAGTACGGCGGCGGCGTGACGCCGCCGGCGTGCTCCTGCTGCAGGACCGCGTCCAGGTTGGCCAACACCGTGCACGGGTCGGGGTCGTAGACGGCGGCGGCGCGCAGCGTGTAACGGATCAGGGAGGTCAGGACGGCCGCATCGGCGCCCTTGCCGCAGACGTCCCCGAGGAAGAACCCCCAGCGGTTGCCGTCAAGGGGGAACAGGTCGTAGAAGTCCCCGCCGACCTCGTCGGCGGAGACGGGGTGATAGGCCGCGGCCGCGTGCAGGCCCGGCACCTGAGGCAGGGCCGGGGGGAGGAGCGTGCGCTGGAGGATGCGGGCCAGGCGTTCGGCGTCGGCGCGCTGGCGGCGTTCGGCGGCGACGATACGTGAGGTGGCCAGCCGCGACTCCAGTTCGCCCATGACCAGGGCGGCCAGGTCTCGCAGGGCGTCGAGCTCCTCGACGCCGGCCTGCCGGGGGCGTGTGTCCATGACGTTGACGCTGCCCAGGCGGTGGCCATCGGGGGTGGTGATCGGGGCCGCCGCGTAGAAGCGGACGCCCGGCTCGCCGGCCACCATCGGATCGGCCGAGACGCGCGGGTCCGCCGAGGCGTCCGGGATGACGAAGGCGCCGTCATGGGCGAGGGCCGAGGCGCACAGGCTCACGGCACGCCGGGTCTGGCACAGCCGCGCCGATATCCCGTGGCCGGCGTGGCAGCGGACCCACTCGTCGTCGATGATGGTGACGGTGGCGATGGGGGCGTGGAAGATGCGCGCGGCCAGCGAGGCCACCCGGTCCAACGCGCCGTCGCCGGGATCGTCCGGGACCGCGTAGCGGCGCACGGCCGCCAGTCGGCGCGCTTCGTCGGTGGCGTTGACGTCTGGCTCCTTCCCGGCATGCTCCTCACGGCGCACGAGGCGGACGCAAAGCCCCAGAATAAGTTGCCCTATTGTACGTAACCGTTGACCTCATCCTGAACATGACCTGCCGGATCAGGCCGGTGGACATCGATCCGCTCACGCGGAGGCGGGCGAGGCGACGAGCGGGGCGTCACCGATCCGCGGGCATGGAGGCGCCCGCGACGGGGCGACGGCGCGGTGACGAGCCCGGCGCAGAGGAGCGGGCCGGTGTGAACGAAGGGGTGTCAGATGACGCGCGGTGACGACGCTGAGCGCGGGCCGGTGGCAGCGGCCGGGGCCGGGATATTCACCGTCGACGATGAGGTCGGCCGGGATCTGGCGATGGTGGACTGGCGGGCGACCCCGCTCGGGCCGCCGTCCGAGTGGCCGCAGAGCCTGCAGACGACGGTGAGCATCCTGCTGTCGTCCCGGTTCTCCATGTGGATGGCGTGGGGGCCGGAGCTGACGTTCTTCTGCAACGCCGCCTACCGCCGCGACACCCTGGGCCGGAAATACCCGTGGGCGCTCGGCCGGCCGGCCCGCGAGGTGTGGGCGGAGATCTGGGACGACATCGGCCCGCGGATCGACGCCGTGCTCGCCACGGGAGAGGCGACCTGGGACGAGGCGCTGCTGCTGTTCCTGAAACGGGCGGGCTATCCGGAGGAGACCTATCACACGTTCTCCTACAGTCCCCTTCGCGACGACACCGGCGCGGTGGTCGGCATGCTGTGCGTCGTCAGTGAGGTGACCGACGGGGTCATCGGCGAGCGGCGGATGGCGACACTGCGGGATCTCGGGTCCGATCCCAGCGTGGTCCGCACTGAGCAGGAGATGCTGGCGTTCGCCTGCCGGCAGCTCGACCGCAACCCGCACGACCTGCCGTTCACATTGACCTACCTGTTCGACGATCACGGCCGCGCGCGGCTGGCGGGGGCGACCGGGATCTCCGCCGGGCACCCGAGCGCCCCCGTCACCCTGCCGCTCGGCGATCCCGGCGGGGTATGGCCCGCGGCGGCGCTGGCGCAGGGGAAATCGGTGCTGATGGCGCTCGACGGCACCAGGTTCGCCGGCCTCCCGTCCGGGGACTGGCCGGAGCCGCCCGCTCAGGCGCTGGTGGTGCCCTTGCTCCAGCAGGGCGGGGTGCCGCACGGGTTCCTGGTGGCCGCGCTCAACCGGTACCGGCCCCTGGACGACGGCTATCGCGGGTTCATCGAGCTGGCCGCGGGGCATGTCGCGGCCGGGGTCGCGAGCGCCCGCAGCTACCAGGCCCAGCAGCGGCGGGCGGAGGAACTGGCCGAGCTGGACCGGGCGAAGACCGTCTTCTTCTCCAACATCAGCCACGAGTTCCGCACGCCCCTGACCTTGATCATGGGGCCGGTGCAGGAACTGCGGACCGCGCTGACCGACGCCGATGAGCAGGTGCGCCAGGACCTGGAGGTCGTCCACCGCAACGGGCTGCGCCTCGGCAAACTCGTCAACACGCTGCTCGACTTCTCCCGCATCGAGGCCGGTCGCATGCAGGCCCGCTACGAGCCGGTGGACCTGGCGGCCGTGACCGCCGAGCTGGCCAGCGTCTTCCGTTCCGCGATCGACAGGGCCGGCCTGGTCTTCGAGGTGAACTGCCCTCCGCTTGCCGAGCCGGTGTACATCGACCGGGGCATGTGGGAGAAGGTGGTGCTCAACCTGCTGAGCAACGCGCTGAAGTTCACCTTCGAGGGCTCGGTCGGCGTCACGGTGCGCGCGGAGGGCGCCCATGCGGTGGTGACCGTCACCGACACGGGGATCGGCGTCCCGGCCGAGGAGGTGCCGCGGCTGTTCGAGCGGTTCCACCGCATCGAGAGCGCGCGGTCGCGCTCCAACGAGGGCAGCGGCATCGGACTGGCCCTGGTACAGGAACTGGTCGGCCTTCACGGCGGCACCATCACCGCCGGCAGCGTCGCGGGCGAGGGCACGACCTTCACCATCCGGCTGCCCTTCGGTTCCGGTCACCTGCCGGCCGGCAGCCTGGTCCCGCCCAGAGCGGCGGAGGTGGTCTCGGCCACCGCGGACCCCTTCGTCGAAGAGGCCCTGCGCTGGCTCCCCGGGGACGGCGTGGCCGCCGAGGCGACGGCCCCGGCCGGTGTCTCCACCGGCGCCCAGCCCTCGGCGTCGGGTGAGGGCGCGCCCGCCCGGGTGCTGATCGCCGACGACAACGCCGACATGCGCGAGTACCTCGTCCGCCTCCTCAAGGGCGCCGGCTACCTCGTCAGCGCCGTCAGCGACGGGCAGCAGGCCCTGGACGCCATCCGCGCGGACGCCCCCGACCTCGTGGTCAGCGATGTGATGATGCCTCGCCTGGACGGCCTGGCCCTGGTCGCGGCGCTGCGGGCCGATCCGCGGACCGCCGGTGTTCCGGTGCTGTTGCTGTCGGCCCGTGCCGGGCAGGAGGCATCCATCGAGGGCCTGGAGGCGGGAGCGGACGACTACCTGGTCAAACCGTTCTCCGCCGCCGAGCTGCTCGCGCGGGCGCGGGCCAACGTGGAGCTGGCCCGGATGCGCGGCCATCACGCCCGGTGGCGCAACGCCATGATCGACTCCCTGCAGGAGGCGTTCTTCGTCGCCGACGAGAACGGCGCCGTGATCGAGATCAACTCGGCGTTCACCGACATCCTCGGCTACGGGCCCGAAGGCCTGCCCTACATTCCCCGGTATCCCTGGTGGCCGGACGAGAGCGACGACCCACAGGCCCACGCGAAGGTCGCCGAGGTGTTCGCCCGGCTGGTCGGCGATGGCCGGGGTAGCGCCGTGGTCCCCGTCACCCATCGTGACGGGCACCGGCTCTGGATCGCGGCCACCTTCAACGACGTCAGCGACCCTGACACCGGCAGACGCCGCGTGGTGGGCACCATGCGCGACGTCACCGCCGAGCGCTACCTCGTGCAGCGTGAGAGCGCGCTGGCGGCGCTCAGCATGCGCGTCTCCCAGGCGGACGACCTGACCGACGCCCTGTGCGAGGCGCTGGAGGCCCTGCAGGGGGTCTGGCACGCCCGGCAGGTCCTGGCCGCCGTCTGGAACGGTGACGGCCCGCCGGACCTCGTCTGCGTGCCTGAGGCGAGCGGCTGGCAGGACCTGCCGGAGCGGTCGCGCGAGAAGCTGGAAGCGCTGCGTGAGCAGCCTCCGCTGCGTCCGGTCGCCCCCGAGGCGGGCGGGGCCGGCGTCACCCTGGAGTACCCCGGGGGCCTGCTGGCCGTCTGGATCGACCTGGGCCAGAACCGGCCCTTCACCGGTGAGGACCAGACCTTGCTGGCGCTGCTGGCCGGCCATCTCGGCCAGGGCCTGCACCGGGTCCACCAGCTCGACCAGCAGCGTGAGGCCGCCGTGGCCCTCCAGCGCGCCATCCTCGGCCCGGCCCGGCTCCCCTCCGGCTTCGCCGTGCGATACGAACCGGCCGGCCGTCCCCTGGAGGTCGGCGGCGACTGGTACGACATCGTGCCGCTGGCCGAAGAGCGCATCGGGATCGTGGTCGGCGACTGCGTGGGACGAGGGTTGGAGGCGGCGGCCGTCATGGGGCAACTGCGCAGCGCCTGCCGCGCCCTGCTGTTGCAGGACGCCGGCCCCGCGCAGGTGTTCTCCGCCCTCGACCGGTTCGCCGCCCTCGTCCCGGGCGCCAAGTGCACCACCGTCTTCTGTGGCGTCCTGGACACCGCCACCGGCGACCTCGTCTACTCCAGCGCCGGTCATCCCCCGGGCATCCTGGCCCACGCCGACGGGAGCGTCGTGCTCCTGGAGGGCGGCCGATCCACCCCGCTGGCCGTACGGCCGGGCCATCCGCGGCCCGAGGCCAGGTGCACGGTGCCGGCCCGATCGACCCTGCTGCTGTACACCGACGGTCTGGTCGAGCGCCGCCGGCGTCCGCTGACCGCCGGCATCGACCAGGCCAGCGCCGCCGTCCAGGCCGGCCGGTCCACCCCCATCGAGGACCTGGCGGCCGACGTCATGGCCGACCTCGCGCCGGACGGCGGCTTCAACGACGACGTCGCCCTGCTGCTGTACCGGCAGCCCGCCCCGCTGGAGCTGGCCTTTCCCGCAGAATCGCGCCAGCTCGCCCCCGTGCGCACGGCCCTGCGGGACTGGCTGAGCCGTTGCCAGCTCACCCCCAAGCTGATCCAGAACGTGCTCGTCGCGGCCGGGGAGGCCTGCGCCAACGCGATCGAGCACGGACACCGCCACGCCCCCGGCCGCACGATCCGCCTGCGGGCGGTCGCCACCGCCGGCAGTCTGCACCTGACCGTCGCCGACTCCGGCCGCTGGAAGCCTCCGCAACCCGAGGCGAATCTTCATCGAGGCCGGGGCGTCGCTCTCATGCGCGCCCTGATGCACGAGGTCACCATCCACCCCGGTGCCGCCGGAACCATCGTCGACATGCATGCGAGGATCACTCGATGACCACCCCTCTGACCCTGGTCGTCGCAGAGCGGCCCGACGGCACCCCGGTCCTCGCCGTCAGCGGTGAGATCGACATGAGCAACGCCGGTGCCCTGGACGACGCGCTGACCAGGTCGACCGGCGACGGCCTGCTGCTCGTCGATCTGAGTGCGGTGGACTATCTCGACAGCGCGGGTCTGACCGTCCTTTTCTCCCACTCCTCACGCATCCGGCTCGTCGCCAACCCGTTGCTCGCACCCGTCCTGACCATCTCCGGGCTCACCGAGGTCACCACCGTCGAGGGAATCGCCTCCGACGGGACGGCCACGGGAAGCGATGATTCGTGAGGGGCACTCTCGTCTGAATCATCGTTGGGAGTGGTGAAGCAGTAGGTCGCGACCTCGTCGGCCCAGTCGCCGGTCGAGGACGCGACCGTGGTCCCCGCCTCGGCCTCGGGCGGGACTCAGCGCAGGTTGACCCAGTAGTTCTGGAGCGTTCCGGTCGCGGGGATGCGCGCGGTGGAGATCTGGCCCACCGGAACCCAGGGGCCCTCGTTGGTGATGACGCCGACCTGGGGGTTCACGTGGCGGGCGACGAGGTAGACCTGGTGCTCGCCGGTGCCGGTCTCGCAGAGGCTGTTGACGTAGCCGTTCGACACCCAGGTGCTGCAGGTGCCCGGGATCGCGTAGGCGGTGCCGCCCGGCAGCGCGACGGCGAGCAGCGCGGCGCCGCCGAGGGCGGCCGCCCACTTCCTGTACTTCACGTGTGCTTCCTCCTGCATTCTCACGGGTAGCGGACGTTTCTCTTAGGAAAGTTTCCTAACCGGAACATACCTGTGGACGGCCCCCCGTCAAGACCCTGTCCACGGGGAGGCCGGGCCGGTTTTGCCACTGCTCGACCTGCGGATTCGTATCCTTCGCCCATGTCGCGATGGGTGGGCGCCGCCGGGCACGAGGTCGAGGCCGTGCGGCTGAACGGGCGGTCGCTGCTGCGCGTCAGCCAGTACGGGTACGTGGTGGCCTACTGCCGGTCGGTGGCGGAGGTCGCCGGGTACGTCGACCTCGGGGATCTCGTCGAGGTCGTCACGCTGCCCGCCCGCGACCGGCGGCCGTCGATTTAACCGTTCCCCTCGTCGCGTAGTGAGCCGCGGGCGAATGTACCGTTCCATTTTCGGTTTAACATTCGATGAAATGCGGCCTCGTGCGGGAATGACGGCCGCGGACGCCCGCCGCAATTGGCGCGGGCTTTTCGCCGGACGGTTTCCCCGCGCCGCCGACGGCAGGCCCGCCTCTCGCCGGACGGTGCTCGGAAAGCCGCGAAGCCGCGCGGCCGCGGCAGGAGGCCGGCGGCAGAAGATTGATCTTCCGGGCCCGTCGTGTTTCAATGTCCTGGTCAGCGAGCTTGCCGGTCGCCGGGGGCCCGCAGAGGGCCGCGTCCGGGGGCGGGCGCCCGCCCGTGCGGGGTTGCGGCCGGCGACGTCTCCACGCCGCGCGGCCCTCTTCCAGGGGCGGGACCGCGAATATGAATAACCCTCATCATGCCCCTGGCGGGAAGCGGCCGGTGTCCCGCCGGTATATCCAGCGGCATGCCCGCACGGCAATTCAACACGCGAAGCGTTATCAAATGTAGATGATCGACGGCTTGTTGAGGGATATGTCCCTGGATAGTGTCCAGCGCGGGGACAAAAGGGGGCTAAATGAATATTCTTCTGGTCGAGGACGACAGGCGGATGGCCGCCGCTCTCACCGCCGTCCTGCGCAGATACGGCTACAACGTCGCACACGCCTCCACCGGTGAGGAGGCCCGGCAGGCCACGGGGTACGACCTGATCCTCCTCGACCTCGGCCTGCCCGACGAGGACGGCGTCGACTTCTGCCGCTCGATCCGCCGGTTCAGCAGCATCCCGATCATCATGCTCTCGGCCAGGGGCGCCGAGCACGACCGCATCCTCGGGCTCCGCGCCGGCGCCGACGACTACATGCCCAAACCGTTCAGCATGGTCGAGCTGGAGGCGCGGATCCAGGCGGTCATGCGGCGCCCGCGCACCACCATGAGCCCCACCATCGTGGTGGAGGACCTCACCCTCGACATGGCCGCGCACACGGTCTCACGCGCCGGACGGCCCATCGGCCTGACGCCGAAGGAGTTCGGGCTGCTCGCCCGCCTCGCCGAGAACCACGGAAAGGTCGTCAACCGCGAACAGCTCCTGCTGGAGATCTGGCACGACTCGGGCAAGGCGGCCGCCCGCACCCTGGACGTGCACATCACCAACTTACGGTCCAAATTAGGCCGTCCCGCGATCCTGGAGACCGTCCGCGGCGTGGGCTACAGGCTCGGCGCCCCGGCGGCCGACTGATCGGCGGGCGCCATGCGAAGGCGGATCGCCGTCGTCTTCCGTTCCCTGATCGCCCTGACCCTCGTCTGCCTCGCCGTCCCGTTCGCCATCTCGACGGCCAGGAACAACACCCAGCGGCTCGTGCTCGACCGGCAGTCCGACACCGAGCACTTCGCCCAGATGGCCGGAACCGCCCTGTCCGGCGAGCGCGGCGGCCTCGCCCAGGAGCTCGCGCGCTACCAGAACCTGTACGGCGTCCGCACGCTGGTGGTGGCCCGGGACGGCCTGGTCGTCGCGTCGTCCTCGGCCGACCGGAGCCTCGGCCCCGGCATGGCCGAGCAGGCGACCGCCGCCCTGTTCGGCGAGCGGGCGACCTCCGGCGAGATCGTCTGGCCCTGGGACTCCCGGCCCTACGTCGTCGCCATCCCGGTCTTCGTCGGCGGCGAGTGCGTGGGGGCCGCGCTGACGGTCTCACCCACCAAGGAGCTCAGGACGCGCATCCTCGACCAGTGGACCGTCCTGCTGCTCGTCGGCGTCGGCGTCATCGTCCTGGCGGGGATCATGGTGGAGCCGGTGATCCGGTGGATCCTCCGCCCGGTCCGCACCCTGCACCGGGCGGCCACCTCCATCGCCGCCGGGGAGCTCACCGCCCGCGCCGAGCCCTGCTCGGGACCGCCGGAGCTGCGCAGCCTCGCCGAGGCGTTCAACACCATGGGCGACACGATCGAACGGCTGATCGCCCGGCAGCGCGTCTTCGTCGCCCACGCCAGCCACCAGCTCCGCACCCCGCTGGCCGTCCTCCACCTGCAACTGGAGGAACTCGGCTACGTCCACCCGCCCGCCGCCCCGGGCCTCGGCATCTGCGTTGAGGAGGTGGACCGGCTGTCGCGCGTGTGCGAGGGCCTGCTGGCTTTCGGCCGCGCCGAGTCCGACTCGGTGCTGCTGTGCCGGGAGGACGTGGGCACGGTGGTGCGCGAGCGGGTCTCGGCGTGGCGCTCGCTGGCGGCCCGCCGGGGCGTGCGGCTGGAGCGCAGGGGAGAGGCGTCGCTCACGGCGGAGAGCAGCGAGGGGATGCTCGCGCAGGTCCTGGACGCGCTCATCGACAACGCGATCAAGTTCAGCGGCCGCGGCGGGACGGTCACCGTCCACGTGGGGGACGAGGACGGGTGGGCCGAGGCCCGCGTGGTGGACGACGGTCCCGGCTTGCCCGCCGAGGCCCGCGCCAAGGCCACCGAGCCGTTCTGGCGCGGCAGGGACAGCCAGAACATCGACGGGACGGGCCTCGGGCTGACGATCTGCGCGACCCTGGTGACGCGGGCCGGCGGGCGGTTCGACCTGCTGGAGGCGTTCCCCCGGGGCCTGGAGGCCCGCGTCCGGCTGCGCCGCGTGGCGGCCGGCGGGGCCGAGGCCGTACCCGCGGTCGAGGGGGAGTCGTGAGCGGGGCCGTGAGCGAGGCCGTGACCAGAGTGGTGAACGGGGCTGTGAACAGAGCCGTGGACGGGGCCGTGAACAGAGCCGTGGACAGAACCGTGCGCGGGGCCGTGAGCGGGGTCTCGCGGCGCGCGGCGCTCGCCTCCGCGCTCCTCCTGGGCGTCGGCGCGTGCTCCTCGCGCGGCCACCGCGAGCGCCTCACCATCGCGACCGGCGGCACCGGCGGCGTGTACTACGCGCTCGGCGAGGCGCTGGCGGCCGTCATGCGGCGGCGCTGGGACGTCGACGTCGTCGTCACGAGGAGCGCCGCCTCGATCGAGAACCTGCACCTGGTCGCCGCGGGCCGGGCCGACCTCGGCTTCGCCAGCATCGACGCGGTCGCCCTCGCCGTGGCCGGGCACGCGCCGTTCCTCGGCCGCCGGCCGATCACCAGCCTGGCCCTGCTGTACGACGACTACCTCCAGTTCACCACGGGCGCGGGCGACCCGATCCGCAGGCCCGCCGACATCTCCGGGACCGCGGTGTCCGTCGGCGCGCCCGAGTCGGGCACCGAGCTGATCGTCCTGCGCCTGCTGCGCACCGCGGGCATCGAGCCCTCGCGGCTCGTGCGGCTGGGCGTGGCCGACTCGGCCGACGCCATGCGCCGGGGCGAGATCCGGGGCTTCTTCTTCTCCGGCGGCATTCCCACCCCGGCGATCGCCGCCCTCGCCCGCTCGTCGCCGATCCGGCTGCTGCCGCTCGGCGCGTACGTGCCCGCCCTCCAGCGGGAGTACGACGGCGTCTACGTCACCAGGACCGTCCCCGCCAACACCTACGGGCTCGACGCCGACGTGTCGACCATCGGCGTGCACAACCTGCTCGTCGCCAACGCGGCGATGCCCGCCGACCTGGCGTACCGGATCACCAAGCTGCTGTTCGAGTCGCGCGGGGAACTGGCGGCGACCCACGCCGAGGCCCGCCACCTGCACGAACGCACGGCCGTGTTCACCGAGCCGGTGCCCCTGCACCCGGGGGCGGTGCGGTACTACCGGGAAGTGAAGTACGGCGTCGGCTGAGGCCGGTTACCAGGCGCGGCGGGGGCGCGTCAAGCGTGGACCCGGTCAGCTTAACCCGCTCTTAGCTTCCTAAGTTTTCCCTAAGACGGGCCACCGGATATTGCCCCGCATTTCCCGGCATTCTAGTTTTACGGCTGAGCAGCTCCGCCGGAGCCTCTCCCCGAGAAAGCGACAGCAGCCGCGGGCACGGCCCGGGCCGATTCGCGGTCGCCGCATGTTCGACAGGAGAATTCGGAATGCGCACGCTTGAGGAAGTGCCGAAGAGCACGGATATCCCCGCATCTCTTCAGAACATGGGCAAGCTGGTCTCCCCTTACGGGCTCGTTTCCAGATTGACCTGGCTGCCCGTCGCCGAGGGCGAACCCGATTTCCCGATATTCACCGGGTCGCTGGGAAATCCCGGCGCCGTGCTCGACGCGCAGGCCGCATGGGCGCACGACCCGGCGTCGGGGAACTTCGACGGGGCCGGCGGCGCCCTCGACCGCGAGACGGCCGCGCACCTGGCGGTCGCCGAGTCGCTGGAGCGCTACTCCTCCTGCGCCTGGCACGCCGAGGACATGATCTGGGCGACCGCCGCCGAACTCGGCGACGACGCGATCCCGCCGTGGGAGTGGCCGAACTGCTCGCCCGCCGAGCTGGCCGACCCCCGGTGCGGCCTGGTGCCGGTGGACCCGAGGGTGCCGCTGCGCTGGGTGCGCGGCTGGTCCCTCACCCGGGGCCGCCTGGTGTACGTCCCCGCGGTGCAGGTCTACCTCAAGTGCCCGCCCGAGTCGGCGGCCGAGCGCTACCTGCACCCGGTCTCCACCGGCTGCGCCGCGCACGGCGACCCGGTCTCCGCCGTCGTCAACGGCCTGCTGGAGGTGGTCGAGCGCGACTCGATCGCCCTGACGTGGCTCCAGCGCCTGCGTCTGCCCCGGCTGACCTACGACCTGGACACGCTCGCTCCGGGGCACCGGGCGTTCGTCGAGCGCGGCGCCTCGGAGAACATCCGCACGCTGCTGTTCGACGCCACCACCGACCTCGGCGTCCCGGTGGTCTACGGGCTGCTGCTGGCCGACCACGACCCGGCGCTCGCCCAGGTGGTCGTCGCGACCTGCGACGTCGACCCCGGCAAGGCGGTGGCGAAGCTGTACCGCGAGGCCGCCTCGCTGCGGATCGCCCTGCGCGCGATGTCCGGCCGGGCGCCGGGCGCGTCCGAGGACCTGCTCAGCGTCGTCGGGGGCGCGCTGATCTCCGGTCCTCTCGCGCAGCGCCACCGGTTCGACTTCCTGCTGGAGGGCGAGCGCCCCACCCGCGACCTCGCGGACCTGCCCGCCCCGGATCCCTCCGAGCCCCCGCTGCCGTGGCTGCTGGACCGCCTGCACCGCGCCGGATGCGAGGTCGTGGTCGTGGACATCACCACCGACGAGGCGCGGCAGGTGGGCGCCACCGTCGTCCGCGTGCTCGTCCCGCAGCTCATGCCCCTCTCGTTCGCCCAGCGGGCCCGCTATCTGGGGCACCCGCGGCTGTACCGCGCCCCCGCCGCCATGGGCCACCCCGTGTACGGCGAGGACGCCGTGAACCCCCACCCGCAGCCCTTCGCGTGAGGCCGAGGATGATGAACACCGCCGCCGTAGACCGCCATCTGCTGGTCCTCGCCTCCGGACCGTTCGGGAAGGACGTCGCCGGACGCCTGGAGCGCCACTTCTCCGCCACCGTCCAGGACATCGAGGACGGAACCCATCCGAGCGCGTGGCCGCACGCCGATCTGATCGTGCTGGCGACCTCCCACGAGCGGCCCCGCATCGCCGAGGCGCTGGACCGGGCCGCCTTCGCGTGGAGGATCCCCTGGTTCGCGGTGCTGGCCGGGGCCACCGACATCCAGTGCGGCCCGCTGGTCCTGCCCGGCAGGACGGCCTGCCACCGGTGCTTCGTCCGCCGCCGCGACCAGCACGTCCGCGCCGGCCATGCCGATCACGCCGCCGCCGCGAACGACGGCAGGTACCCGAGCGGCTACCCCGGCCACCACGTGGGCATCGCGACCGCGTTCGCCCGCCAGGCCGTCGCCGAGGCGTTCGGCGAGCGGGCGCCCGGCGCCCTGGGAGGCACGGTCCGGCGGTTCAACCAGATCAGCGGGGCCACGAGCAGGGCGTCGGTGGTGGCGGTGGACCGCTGCCTCCGGTGCCGTCCCCGCCCCACCAGTGAAGACCTGTGGCGCGGCCTCGCCGCGAGCGACAAGGGGGGTAGCCGATGAGCGACAAGTCGGTGATCACTGCGGAGGCCATGGGAGAGGCCGCGCGGTTCGACCCGCAGCTGCGCGTCCCCCGAAGGCCGCGCGTCCGCAGGGGGCTGGTGATCAGCGTCGAGGACGGCCAGGTGGTGGTCGAGGGGGCGCCCAAGAAGCAGTTGCTGCGCGGCAGGTCGGCCACCGAGATGCTGCCCGCCCTGCTGGACCGGCTCGACGGCGTGCGCGACCACGCCGAGCTGGCCCGCGAGATCGGCGTCACCGAGGACGTGATCTTCAAGGCGCTGTCGCTGCTGTGGACGTGCGGGATCATCGAGGAGGCCCCGCCCGCCGAGGACCTCGCCCACGAGGTCGACGACGCCCTCGCCGACTTCCTGTCCCGGGTGGGCGACTCCACGGGCGCCAACGCCGCCTGGGAGCAGGCCGCGGCCCGGCTGCAGGCGGCCAGGGTCGAGGTCTTCGGCGACCCCTTCCTCGCCGAGGCGCTGTGCGCCGAGCTCGGCCGCTCCATGGACGCCGTGCCCGCCACGGGCCCGCTGCCGCGCGTCGAGACCACCCTGGTGGCCTGCGTCGGCCGCCCGGACGACGCGCTCGCCGCCCGCTGCTGGGAGAAGGGCGTCCCGCTGATGCGGCTGCGCCTCAGCGGGCGCAGGGCCGACCTCGGCCCGATGGCCGACCCGCAGATCACCCCCTGCCTGGACTGCCTCTCCGCCGGCGACGTCACCGACGACCGCGCGCCGGTCGACGGCGACCACGCGCTCGCTGTGGCCCTGTTCGCCCGCGAGCTGTTCGCCGCCGTCTCCAGGTCCACCACGGTGCCGCTGCCGATGCGCTGGCGCTCGGTGGACCTGGAGACCCTCGCCCAGCAGGACAACTCCTCGGCGACGAGGCCCGGCTGCGAGCGCTGCTCGGTCGCCGGGGGCCCGGTGGCCGCGCGGGCCTCGCTCGCCGCGCGGTACGAGGCCGGGGTGGCGATGCCGCCCAAGGAGTTCGCCGACCTCAAAGCCCACCAGATGCACTACAAGCCGTCGAACCTGGCCCTGCAGCGGGTCGCGCGGACCTGGCCGGTGGCGCCGGCGGTGGAACTGCCGCCACCGGCCCACGAGCGGCTGGCCACGCGCGCGTCCGCGAGCCCGCTCGGGGCGGAGGAGCTCTCCCTGATGCTGTCGGTCGTCGCCGGCAACAAGGCGGAGAGCGAGCAGCGGGTGCTGCGGTGGACGGCCAGCGGGGGCAACATCGGCTCGGTCACGGCCTACGCGGTCGTCCGCGACGTCCCCGGCGTCGAGCCCGGCGTCTACGGCTACGTCGGCCCCGAGCACCGCCTGGCCCGGCTGTCGCGGGCGGCGGACGCCGTCCCCGGCGGGACGCCGCTGACGCTGGTGCTGAGCGGCGACTTCCCCAAGGTGGCGCAGAAGTACGCGGCCTTCGCCCTGCGCATCGTCCTGCTGGACTCCGGCTGCGCCCAGGCGACGGCCCGCGAGGCGGCGCGCGCGCTCGGCCTCCGCATGGCCCTGCGGCCCGCCTGGGACGACGAGGCCGTCACCCGCGTCCTCGGCGTCGACCCCGACCTCGAACCCGTCACCGCGATCATCGACCTGGGAGGCGGCGCGTGAGCAGCCCGCACGAGCTCGCCGCGGAGCTCATCAGCTCGTTCCGTGCCCCCGCGCCCGCTGGCGCGCCGGAGTCCCCGCGGCCGCGCTCCGAGCCCGCCCCGCTGGGCCCGAGCGTGACGGCCGGCGAGGACCACCACCCCCGGGGCGACCTTCTGACCGCGCTGCGCACGCGCAGGTCCACCCGTTTCTTCTCCCCGGACCCGATCGAGGCCTCCCTGCTGGCCGGCGTGGTCGCCCGCGGCATCGAGGAGGACGCCGCCGCCTGGCCGGACCTGCAGGGCGACTGCGGCCTGCGGACCGACGTCGTCGCCTTCCGGGTGGGCGGCCTGGAGCCCGGGATGTTCCGGCTGGACGCTCCGCGGCGCTCCTACACCCCCGTCGCGCCCCTGCCGCCCGCCGCCGCGCTGCACGACCTCACGCTGCAGTGGGAGTTCTGCGAGTCCGCCGCCATCGTCTCCATCAACGCCGACCTGGAGCGCGTCGGCGAGGTCCACGGCGGCCACGGCTACCGGATGCTGCTCGGCCGCGTGTCCGCCGCCGCGTACACGATGTGGCTGGACGCGGTGGCCTGCGGCCTGGTCGGCACGGTGTTCGCGGGCTTCATCCCCGCCTCCGTGCGCCGGCCGCTGCGCAGCGACGGCACCAGCCGGCACCAGATCTTCGCCCTCGCCCTGGGCGCCCCCGCGCGCGCCCCCCAGACCTCTCCGGTGGCGACCGGCCACCGGTGACCCCGACAGACCAGAAAGGAGTGATCATGTCCGGAACCGAACTCGAGCTCTACGCCCTCGGCGACTCGCTCGAGCTGGAGACCCTCGCCGACGGCAACGCGCTCGCGTCCGTCTCGACGGCCGGCACGGGGTCCAGCGCGTCCTGCCCCGCCACCAGCGCCTCTTCGTTCAGCTCGTTCTCCACCTACACCTGATACCGAAGGGATGATCAAGATGGACTTCCAGCTCGACCTGCACACCGTGGAGCTCCCCGACGACGGCCTGTTCCTGGAGCAGGTTCCCGAGGGCGTGGCGCTCGGCACCTACAGCACCGCCTCGACGGTCGGCACGGCCAGCTGCCCCAGCACCGCGGGCAGCATCATGACCGCCAACTGCCAGGGCTGATTCCCCCGGCTCGAGAGGCGTCACCGTGATGTCGCACATCGAGTTCGACCTGTACGCCCTGAACGGTGACCTCGCGATCGAGGAACTTCCGCAGGGCAACGCCCTCGCCTGCGCCGCCTGCTTCCCGTGCGCCTCCTGCAACGCGTGCACGAGCTGCGTCTCGACGCAGGCCACCATCGCCTAGGCGCCCTCGGGCGCGACCCCCGAAATCCCGAAAGGAGTGAAGCTCATGTCCGCGAACCAGTTCGAGCTGTACGCCATCGACGGTGACCTGGCGATCGAGGAGCTGCCGCAGGGCAACGCCCTCGGCTGCTGGTTCTCCGCCTCCTCGGCGTCCACCGCGTCCTGCCCCGGCAGCTCCGCCGCGAGCGTCGGCAGCGCCTCGACCTTCGGCTGACAGGCCGGCTCGCTTCGGCCGCCCGCGTCGGCCCGCGTCCCCGTGATGGGAGGTGAACCACATGACCACGGACCAGTTCGAGCTCTACGCCCTGGACGGCGACTTCGCCGTCGAGGAGCTGCCGCAGGGCAACGCCCTCGGCACCTTGAGCAGCACGACCACCGCGGCCTGCGCTGCCTGCCCCAGCACGGTGTCGAGCGTCGCCTGCGTCGGCTGCTTGGGCTGACAGGCCGGCTTCATTGGCCACCCGCGTTCCCCGATGGGAGGTGAACCACATGACCACGAACCAGTTCGAGCTCTACGCCCTGGACGGCGACCTCGCCGTCGAGGAGCTCCCGCAGGGCAACGCCCTCGGCAGCTTCAGCAGCGCGACCTCCGCGTCCAGCGCTTCCTGCCCCGCCAGCTCGGCCTCGAGCTTCACCACGGCCTCCACCTACGGATGATCGACCCGGCGGGGGCGCCGCGACCGGCTGACACCAAGCGACGCCGCCCCGCCCGATCGGCCTGAATGGAAGCACCAACAGGCAATGCCGTAGGCCGGGCAATCTTACCAAGATCCCGGAATCCGGTGCAAGATCGCCCAGGGCCGTCAGGGCCATACCCGGCGGCCCTGGGCGCCGCCGTCACCCGACAAGTTTCCGCGCCGTTCGACCTGTCAGGTCCGGCCGCGCACGGGAGGCAGACAGCGTGATCAGCACATCTCCGAAGCTCCGCGACGAGCTTGAGGTCATCCGCGGGATGGACGACATTCCGCTGATCTACGACCCGGTCACCGGGAACTACCACCGGATCACCCGTGCCGGCGAAGTCGTGCTCAACTTCCTCGACGGCACCCGCAGCAGGGACGACCTCATCCAGTTCTTCGCCGACCACAACCGCGACCGCTCGGACACGGTGAAGAGGCAGCTCGACGGCTTCCTGACCAGCCTGGCCGACAGCGGGCTGCTGGTCGGCACCGACCTTCCCGAGAAGGCCCCGCGGCCCGGCGCGCGCGTCCGCACGTCCATGTTCATGCCCCGCGTGATCATCTCGCGGGCGCTGCCCACGCTGCTGGAGCCCCTGGCCCGCGTGCTGCGCCGGGTCCCGGCGTGGATCCTCGCCGGGCTCGCCGCGGCCGCCGCCCTCACCGGGTTCGCGTTCGGCTTCCACACGCTGTTCACCGGGGTGCCACCGCTCACGCAGATCATCGGCCCCGCGTTCATCGTGGCCACCGCCGCGCAACTGCTGCTCGTCCTCGCGCACGAGACCTCCCACGCCCTCACCGCGCAGGTCCTCGGCGTCCCGGTGCGCGGGCTCGGCGTCGCCCTGCTCTTCTACTTCATGCCGGTCGCCTACGTGGACCGGACCGACGCCTATCGGTTGCGCGGGCGCGGCGGGCGCGTCGCCCTGGCCCTGGCCGGCATCGCGAGCGACGGCGTCTTCTGCGGCCTGACCGGCCTGGTGGCGCTCAACAGCACGGGCTTCGTCCAGCACACCGCCGCGTTCCTGCTCGGCATGCAACTGCTCGGGATCGTCATCAACCTCAACCCGCTGCTGCCCAGCGACGGTTACACCGCCATCGAGGCCGCCACGGGTCTCGTCGACGCGCGGGGCCGCGCGTTCGCGCTGCTGCGCAACGTGGCGTCCCGCAAGGAGCTGCCCGCCCACCTGGCGAACCTCAGCACGCGCGCCCGGATCACCTACATGGCCTACGGGCTGGTCTCGGCGGCGTACATCTGCTTCCTGGCGTACTCGGTGCTGCACACCATCCCGGTGATGGTCCGCCTCGCGCTGTCGATGGTGGGCCGATGACCGCCCAGGCGACCGCCCCCATCACCATCGTCTCCACGCCGGTGCTCACCCGGGTCGGCGGGCTGCCCTGCGACGTGCTGGACATCGCCGGCCCGGCGGCGCGCGGGCTGCTGGCCGAACTGGCCGCCGGCGAGGAGCGGCTGCGCGAGCTGGCCCCGGGCCTCATCGACATGTGCTTCGCGCTGGTGCCGCGGCTGGACGACGACGTGCCGCTGCGGCGGCGGGTACTTTCCGGCAAGCGCGCGCTCAACAAGCTGGCCCCGCTGCCCTGGGACGAGGAGGTCCGCGCCCGGCTGGCCGCGCGGGTGACCGCCGAGGACGCCGCCGGGGTCGAGGACTGGGTGCGGCTCACCGACGCGCGGGCCGAGCTGACGCTCAAGCTCGGCGACCAGCTCGCCGCCGACCGCGCCGCCGCCGTCGAGGGCCTGCGCCGGGCGCTGGCCTCGCCCGGGTTCGCCGAGTCCGTCGCCCTGGCGGCCCCCGACTGGATCCGGCACGGACGCCGCCGCGCCGGATCGGCCCGCGACCTCAAGACGCTCTACTCCTACGTCTCGCGCGCCGCGGTCAAGACCAGCCCGTTCTCCGGCCTCACCACGGTCGGCGTGGCGGGGGAGCAGGGGCTCGGGCGGGCGCGCAGCCGCGCCTCCGCGACGCTCGCGCACCAGGCGCTCCAGCGGCTGGCCCGCGACGAGAGGACCGCCGCCCTGCTGCGCTACCGGCCCGCCCCCGTGCGCCCCGGCGGCCCCGACGAGCCCTCGGGCCTGCTGCTGCACGCCGAGGTGATGATCGCCGGGGGGGTCATCTGGCGCCACGACCGGGTGGTCGAGGCCGACCACGCGCTGCCCTGGGTCGCCGGGCTGCCGGCGCCGCTCACCTTGGGCGAGCTGCTGGCCAGGATCGGCGGCGAGCGTCCCTTCGCGCGGTTCCGCAGGCTGCTCGACACCGGCCTGGTGCACCCCATGCCCCCGTGGGACCGGGCGGAGGATCCGCTTCCCGCGCTGGCCGTGCTCGCCGAGGGCGGTCCGATCCCCGCCGGCGACCTGCGGCGCGCCCACGAGCTCGGGGCCACGGCCCACCGCATGGACGTGGGAGGCAGGATCGAGGCCGCGGCCGGGATCCAGCGGGTGACCTCGGGCTGGGCCGAGCAGCGCGACGAGGGGGAGCGCGGGCCGAGCGGCCTCATCTACGAGGACAGGGAGACCGACCTGCGGCTGCCCGACCCGTGCGCCGTGCCCGAGGTCCGCGCCGACCTGGAGAGCCTGGGCGCGCGCATCCGGCCGTACGTCTTCCGCTCGCACGTCTACGACCTGCTGGTCGAGCGCTTCCGCGCGGAGTTCGGCCCGGGCGGCGCCTGCCGCGACCCGCTGGGGTTCCTCATGCGGCTGACCGTGGACCGCGACAGCAACCCGCCGCTGGACGCGGCCTCCGCGGCCGACCTGGCCGCGCGCGCCGCGCCGGGCGAGCGGGCGTGGCTGCCGGTGGGGCCCACCAGCGCGCCGCCCAGCGCGGGCCTGCTGTTCCAGCTCGAGGCGGCGGGGTACGACGAGGTCGCCGCGGGGCGGTACCGGCTGGTGCTCAACCACTTCAGCTCCGGCGGCGGCGGCCTGTTCACCCGCTTCGGCGCCCTGCTGGGCGACGACTTCCGGCGGCGGCTGGCCGCCCACGTCGTGCGTTCCCGCGGCGGAGTGCGGTGCCGCGAGCTGGTGGTGTGGACCGACTGCAACACCGTGCAGGCCGAGTGCGCGGGCCTGCTTCCGCCGCTGCTGCTGCCCGGCGAGCTCGGCGCGGCGTCCGGGATCACCCTGGACGACACCGTGCTCGCCCATGATCCGGCCGACGACACCCTCTCGCTGTTCGACCGGCAGGGCGACCCGATCGGCCTGGCCTACCTGGGCCTGATCCCGCAGCACCTGCAGCAGTCCTACGTGCGGCTGCTGGCCGCGCTCGCCGACCCGTGGGTGAACGCCTCGCCGGACTCCGACTACACCCTCACCAAGGCGCACGAGCTGGCCCCCCTCTGCGGCGGGGACGTCGTGGAGGTGCCCCGCGTCGCCGAGGGCCGGGTCGTGACCCGGCGGGCCTCGTGGGTCGTCCCCGTCGGCGCGATCCCGGCGCCGGGCGACGACGGCGACGCCCGGTTCGCGGTGCGGCTGGACGCCTTCCGCCGGGCCCACGGGATGCCCGAGGAGGTCTTCGTCCACCAGCTCGGCGGCATGGGCTTCGGGGGCACCGGCGACCGCAAGCCGATGTGGGTGTCCCTGGCGTCCCCGCTGTCGGCGGGCGTCCTCGCACAGTGGCTGAGCCCGGCGACCACCCACGTCCGCATGGTGGAGGCGCTGCCGGAACGCCACCTGCAGCCCCAGCTCGACGCGCAGGGCCGGCGCCGGGTGACCGAGCACGCGGCCCTGCTCTACTGGCCGAAGGACGGCTCCGCATGACCGCGATCCAGACGACGTACGCACGCACCGCGCCGGCGGGCTTCGCGGGGCCGGGGACGGACTGGTGGTACGTCCGCGCCTACCCCGGGCACGCCGACCTGATGGACGACGCCACCCGGGTGCTGCTCCCGTGGCTGCGCGCCCAGGCGGCCGGAGCGGGGGCGCCCGCGTGGTACTTCACCCGCTACTTCGACATGACCGGCCACCACCTGCGGCTGCGGCTGGCCTGCGCGCCCGAGGTCGCCGACCGCCTGCACGAGCGCGTCCCCGAGATCCTCGGCATGCTCCACGAGCTGCGCGGCGGCCCGGCGGAGCGGCTCGTCCCGGGCTCGGTCCCCACGGGCCTGCCGAGCGTCCGCCGGGTCAGGCCGTGCCTGTACGCGCCGGAGCTGGCCAAGTACGGCGGCCCGCGCGGGGCCGCCCTCGCCGAGGAGCTGTTCACCGCGGCCTGCGAATGGTACGTCGACAACGACCTGGCCGGGCTCGCCCCGCTGTACGACCGGGCCGCCGTGGCGGTGGCGTTCATGGGGGCGCTGGTGCCCGCGGCGCTCGGCGTGGGCCAGGTCCCGGCGTTCTGGGCCGCGCACCGGCGCCAGTGGGGCCTGCAACTGCGCATGAGCGTCCCCCGGCCCGACGACCTGCGCGCCCTGCTGTCGCGCGCCTCCGCCGGGATCCGGGCGGCGGGCGACGCGCGGGCCCGGCTGCGGCGGGACGTGGGCGAGCGGGTGGACGCGGTCGCGGCGGCCCTGGACCGGGCCGGGCGCGAGGGCAACCCCGTGGAACGCCCGGTCCTGCTGCTCCACTACCTGCACATGGAGATGAACCGGTGGGGCTTCGTGCCGGCCGAGGAATGCCTTCTGGGGATCCTGGTGGCCAATCAGTTTCCGCCTAAATAACTACTTGCCAACTTGGAAAGTGGATGCCATGCTGAATACGGAGAAAGCATCCCGCTTTCCGAGCAGGACGCGACGAGAGGCGGAATCCACATGCCGGTGAACGACTTCGCGATCGTCTTCGAGAACGTCGTGAAACGCTATCCGGGGCCGCACGGCGAGATAACCGCCGTCGACGGCGCCGACCTGTCCGTCGAAACGGGCGAGATCTTCGGGCTGCTCGGCCCGAACGGCGCCGGAAAGACCACCAGCATCGAAATGCTCGTCGGCCTGCGCAGGCCGACGTCCGGGAAGGTCCGGGTGCTCGGGTTCGACCCGGTGAAACAGCGCGACAAGGTGCGCGAGCACGTCGCGATCCAGCCCCAGCAGGCCGCGGTGTTCGACCAGCAGACCGTGGTCGAGCTGCTGCGCACCTGGGCCTCGTTCTACCCGTCCCCCGCCGGAGTGGACGAGGTCATCGCCCGCATGGGCCTCCAGGACGCGCGCGACGTCCGCGCTGCGAAGCTTTCCGGCGGCCAGCGCCAGCGGCTGCTGGTGGCCACCGCGCTGATCTCCCGCCCCCGGGTCCTGGTCCTGGACGAGCCGTCGACCGGCATGGACCCCAACGCCCGCCAGGAGCTGTGGGACGCCGTCCGCGCCCACCGCGACTCCGGCGGCACCGTCCTGCTCTCGACCCACTCCATGGAGGAGGCCGAGACGCTGTGCGACCGGGTGGCCATCATGAACAAGGGCAGGGTCGTCGCCTGCGGCGCGCCCGGCGACCTGGTGCTCGCGCACGCCCCCGAGCGCGAGCTGGTCTTCACCGTCCCGAAGGACAGCGACCTCACCACGCTGGAGTCCTGCGACGGGGTGGTGCAGCTCGCGGCGCACGACCTCGACGGCGGCACGCGGGTCCGCCTGCGCACCACCGACTCCGACTCGGTGTTCGGCGTGCTCACCGGGCCGCTCGGCGCCCGGCAGATCCAGGTCAGGGACGCCGGGCTGGAGGGCGTGTTCCGCCGCCTCACCGGCAGCGCCTTCGCCGAGATGGACGGCGAGCTGGAGACGGCGGGAGCGACCGGCAAGAACGGCGGGAACGTGAAGAAGGGCGCGGTGAAATGACATCCTCGGCCACCCGTGAGCTGACCTCCCTGCACGCGCGCGAGCTCGTGCGGGACCGCAGATACTTCTGGTTCGCGCTGTTCTTCCCGTTCGGGATGCTCGGCATCTTCCTCGGCCTGAGCATGGTCATCCCCAAGGAGGCCGGCGCCCCCGACTTCAAGCAGCTCGTCATCCCCATGGCCCTCTTCCTGGCCGTGACCAGCACCTCGCTGACCGTCACGGCCGGCCCGCTGGCGGCCATGCGCGGAAAGGGGACGCTCCGGCTGCTCGGCACCACCCCGATCGGCCGTGCCCGGCTGGTGTTCACCCACATGAGCGTCCGCGTCGTCATGGTGGCCTGCCAGGCCGTCCTGTTGCTGGCGCTCGCCGTCGCGCTCGGCGCCGTCAGCGTGAGCAGGCTGCCCGCGCTGTTCGGCATCACGCTGCTCGGGCTCGCCATGTTCGGCGGCCTCGGGTACATCATCGGCGGCCGGCTGTCCTCGCCCGACGCGGCGACGAACGTCGGCACGTTCGTCCAGCTCGGGGCGCTGTTCCTCAGCGGCCTGACCTTCCCGCTCTGGCTCATGCCCGAGCCGGTCGCGAACGTGCTCGGCCTCCTGCCCACCACCTTCTTCGCCGACCTGATGATGACGCAGATGCCCGCGGGCAGGGCGTTCCACCCGGTGTGGCTGTCGATCCTCGTGGTCGCCGCCACCACGGCGGTGGCGGTGCTGATCGCCGTGCGCACCTTCAAGTGGGACCAGGGCGAGGCCCGATGAGCCGGGCGGGGGAGCCGGCCGCGTGGACGCGGCGCGAGCGGTGGTGGCACGTGGGGTCGGTGTTCCTGCTCGGCCTGGCCATGCTGGTGCTGACGCTTGCCTACGGCCTGCTCATGGACGGCCCCGCCCAGAGCACGACCTTCGTGGTGCTGCTGATCCCGCTGCTCGTCCTGGTCATCTACACCGCGCGGCGCCCCGCGGTGCCGCGCCACCACCGCACCCTCTACTCCAGCGTGACCCCGATCGGCGCGGTGCTGTACGCGATCACCGTGGTGTTCGGCCGGGTGTTCTTCCCGAGCGCGCTGTGGTGGTGGGTGCCGGGCGCGATCCTGTGCGCCCTGCCCTTCTTCCTCGTCGGCCTGCTCAACCTCCGGGCGGCCGGCGAGGGGGTCACCCCGCCAGCTGGGGCGGGCCGGGGTCCTCGCGGATGACCCGCCCGGGCGCCTTGTCGTCGCGCAGCCCGCGCCAGGACGGGTGGCGCAGGCGGCGGTCGGGCGTCCACTCGGCGTACTGCACCTCTCCCACCAGCGCCGGCTCCACCCAGCGCGCGTCCCTGGCCTGCTCGCGGGGCACCTCGTCCCCAAAGGGGGAGGTGCCCCGGGCGAGCGGGGCGAGGATCGCCAGCAGCTCGCGCAGGGCCTCCTCGGTGAACCCGGTGCCGACGTTCCCCGCGTACACCAGCCGGCCGCCCTCGTTGACGCCGAGCAGCAGCGACCCGATCGTGGCCGAGCGGCGGCCCTTGCCGGGGGTCCAGCCGCCGACGACGACCTCCTGCGTGCGGAAGTTCTTGACCTTGGTCCACTCCGGGGACCGCCGGCCCGGCCGGTACGGGGAGCGCAGCCGCTTGGAGACGATGCCCTCGATGCCGAGCCGCCTGCTCAGGCTCAGCGCCTCGGCGCCCTCGTCGCGGAACCACGCCGGCACCTGCCAGCGGGCGCCCGGCGTCACGATGTCCTCCAGCAGCGCCCGGCGCTCGACGTACGGCAGGGCGATCACGGGATCGGCGCCGACGTGCAGGACGTCGAACAGCATGTAGGTCACCGGTACCGCCTGCACCAGGTGGCGGACCCGCGCCGGGTCGCGCTGGTGCATCCGGGGCTGCAACGCCGAGAAGCTCGGCCGCCCCGCCTCGTCGAAGGCGACGATCTCCCCGTCCAGCACGACGTCGCGCCCGCCCACCGCGCCCGCCAGCGCGTACAGCTCGGGGTAGGCCGTGGTGACGTCCTTGCCGTTCCGCGAGATGAGCGTGAGCGCGGCGTCCTGGACGTACGCCAGGGCGCGCACGCCGTCCCACTTCATCTCGTGGCCCCACTCCTCGTCCACCGCGGGCGCGGGCAGCGGGCCGACCTGGGCCAGCATCGGGGTGTAGGCAGGAAGTCCCCCCATGGGCGTTTTCTTACCCGCCGTGCCCGTGCGTACGAACCCCTACGCCACCCCGAGTTGTGTCCGGCGATGTCGAGATAATGGCCCTATGAGATTGAGGATCTTCACCGAACCCCAGCAGGGCGCCACCTACGAGGACCAGCTCCGCGTGGCCCAGGCCGCCGAGCGTCTCGGGTTCGACGCCTTCTTCCGTTCCGACCACTACCTGAACATGGGCGGCGACCCCGGCCCGGGGCCGACCGACTCCTGGGTGACGCTCGGCGCGCTCGCCCGCGAGACCGAGACGATCCGCCTCGGCACGCTCGTCACGGCGGCCACCTTCCGCCTGCCCGGCCCGCTCGCGATCAGCGTCGCGCAGGTGGACCAGATGAGCGGCGGCCGGGTCGAGTTCGGCTTCGGCACCGGCTGGTTCGACGCCGAGCACAAGGCGTACGGGATCCCCTTCCCGCCGCTCGGCGAGCGGTTCGCCCGCTTCGAGGAGCAACTGGAGATCATCACCGGCCTGTGGACGACCCCGCCGGGCGAGACCTACTCCTTCGAGGGCGCCTACTACCGCCTCGCCGACTCCCCGGCCCTGCCCAAGCCCGCGCAGAGCCCTCGCCCGCCGGTGATCATCGGCGGTACCGGGGCCAAGCGGACCCCGCGGATCGCCGCGAAGTTCGCCGACGAGTACAACGTGCCGTTCAACGTCCTGGACGACACCGCCGCCGCCTTCGGCCGGGTGCGCCAGGCGTGCGAGGCGGCCGGGCGCGGGCCGATCGTGTACTCGGCCGCGCAGGTCGTCTGCGTCGGCGCCGACGAGGCCGAGCTGGCCCGCCGGGCCGCCGCGATCGGCCGCGAGGTGCCGGAGCTGCGGAACAACGGCCTCGCCGGCACGCCGCAGGAGGTGCTCGACAAGATCGGCGCGTTCGCCAAGGCCGGGGCCGAGCGCCTCTACCTGCAGGTCCTCGACCTGTCCGACCTCGACCACCTGGAGCTGATCGCCGCCGAGATCCTTCCGCACGTCTGACGCCCACCGGCCGGGGGCCGGGCGAGGGGGCTCGCCGAATCCGGTGGCCGGGTGATGGTCAATAGGGAAAGATCGGGCAGCGTGCTGCTCGCCATCTCGACGACCACGCGGCCGGCCACCGATCTCGGTTTCCTGCTGCACAAACACCCCGACCGGGTCCAGGAGTTCGCCCAGTCCTTCGGTGTCGCCCGGGTCTTCTACCCCGAGGCGACCGCCGAGCGCTGCACGGCCGCGCTCATGCTGGAGGTGGACGGGGTGCGGCTGGCGCGCTCGCGCACGTCGTCCTCCTCGCCGGCCGACTTCAGCCTCGGCCAGTACGTCAACGACCGGCCCTACGCCGCGTCGTCCATGCTGGCCGTCGCGCTCGCGGACGTCTTCAGGACCGCCCGCGCCGGCATCTGCAAGGCCAGGCCGGAGCTCGCGGCCGGGCCGATCGACCTGGCGATCACCATCCCGGCGCTGCCCTGCCGGGGCGGCGCCGAGCTGGCGCGCCTGCTGTTCGAGCCGCTCGGCTGGCGGGTGGAGGCGACCCCCATCCGCCTGGACGAGGAGTTCCCGGCCTGGGGGGACTCCCGGTACGTGCGCCTGGCGCTGACCGGGTCGGTGCGGCTGGCCGACGCCCTCAACCACCTGTACGTCCTGCTGCCGGTGCTGGACGACGCCAAGCACTACTGGATCGCGCCCGACGAGGTGGACAAGCTGATCCGGGCGGGGGAGGGCTGGCTGGCGTCCCACCCCGAGCGCGGGCGCATCACGCGCCGCTATCTCGGCCGCCGCAGGGCCCTGACCGGCGCCGCGTTCGCCCGCCTGGCCGAACTCGGCGACGACGTCGAGGAGGACCTGGAGCCGCCGGTCGAGGAGGAGCCCATCGAGCCGTCCGCGCGGGCCCTCCCGGAGCCCGGCGAGGCCGGCGCCGAGGTCGACGCCGAGGTCGACGTGGAGACGCTCGCGGAGGCCGATGGCGAGATCGCCGAAGGAGCCGATTCCATCGGGGACACCGGAGATGCCGGGGACGCGGCGGACGCGGGGGACGCGGGGGACGCCGTCAAGCGGCCGCTCAACCACCTGCGCGGCGAGGCCGTGATCGCCGCGCTGGCCGAGACGCACGCGCGCTCGGTCATCGACCTCGGATGCGGGTCCGGCAGGCTCGTCGGCGAGCTGCTGAAGAACCCCGCCTTCACCAAGGTCGCCGGGGTGGACGTCTCGGCGCGGGCGCTGGCCCTGGCCGCGCGCCGCCTCAAGCTCGACCGCATGCCCGAGGCCCGCCGCGAGCGCCTGACCCTCTTCCAGGGCGCCCTGACCTACACCGACGACCGCTTCGCCGGCTACGACGCCGCCGTGCTGATGGAGGTCGTCGAGCACGTCGACCCGCCGCGCCTGCCGGCCCTCGAACGCGTCGTGTTCGGCGCGGCCCGCCCCGGCGTGGTGATCGTGACGACGCCGAACAGCGAGTACAACGTCCGCTACGAGTTCCTGGACGGCATGCGCCACCCCGACCACCGCTTCGAGTGGACCCGCGCCGAGTTCGCCGCCTGGGCGGAGCGGGTCTGCGGGGAGTACGGCTACCGCGTGGCGTACCGGCCGGTCGGCGACGAGGACCCCGAGGTGGGCCCGCCGACCCAGATGGGGGTGTTCAACCGTGACTGAGATCAGCGTGCCGGCGATGTCGCTGGTCGTCCTGGTGGGGGTGTCGGGCAGCGGCAAGTCGACGTTCGCCCGCAAGCACTTCCTGCCGACCCAGGTGATCTCCTCGGACTTCTGCCGGGGCCTGGTGTCCGACGACGAGAACGACCAGGAGTCGACGCCCGACGCCTTCGACGTGCTGCACTACATCGTCGGCACCCGCCTGCGGCGCGGCCTGCTCACCGTCGTGGACGCGACCAACGTCCAGTGGGAGGCCCGCAAGAAGCTGGTCGAGCTGGCCAAGAGCCACGACGTGCTCGTCGACGCGATCGTGCTCGACGTCCCCGAGGAGGTCGCGGTCGCCCGCAACGCCCTGCGCCCCGACCGGGACTTCGGCTCCCACGTGATCGTCCGGCAGCGCAAGGACCTGCGCCGGTCGCTGTCCAAGATCTCCAGGGACGGGTTCCGCCGGGTCCACGTGCTCAGGGGCGAGGCCATCGACGACGCCACGATCACCTACGAGAAGGCGTGGACCGACCGGCGCGAGCTGACCGGCCCGTTCGACCTCATCGGCGACGTGCACGGCTGCCGCGCCGAGCTGGAGTCCCTGCTCATCGCCCTCGGCTGGGAGCTGCGCCGCGACGACGCCGGACGGCCGGTCGGCGCCGCGCACCCCGAGGGCAGGACGGCCGTGTTCGTGGGCGACCTCGTCGACCGGGGACCCGACTCGCCCGGCGTGCTGCGCCTGGTCATGGGCATGGTTGCGGCCGGGACGGCGCTGTGCGTGTCCGGCAACCACGAGCAGAAGCTCGTCCGCGCGCTCGACGGGCGCAAGGTGTCGGTCACCCACGGGCTGGAGCGGTCGCTGGAGCAGCTCGCCGCCGAGCCGGAGGAGTTCCGTGAGGCCGCCAGGACGTTCATGGACGGGCTGATCAGCCACTACCAGCTCGACGGCGGAAAGCTGGTGGTCGCGCACGCGGGCCTGAAGGAGGCCTACCACGGCCGCGCGTCGAGGCGGGTGCGGTCCTTCGCGCTGTACGGCGACACGACGGGGGAGACCGACGAGTACGGCCTGCCCGTCCGCTATCCATGGGCCAGGGATTACCGGGGCCGGGCGATGGTCGTCTACGGCCACACGCCGATCCCGGAGCCCGAGTGGGTCAACAACACGCTGTGCGTGGACACCGGGTGCGTGTTCGGCGGCAGGCTCACCGCGCTGCGCTATCCGAGCCGCGAGCTGGTCTCGGTGCCCGCCGAGCGGGTCTGGTACGAGCCGGCCCGGCCCCTTGCCCCGTCCACCGTGCGCGACCCCGGCGTCCTGGACATCGGCGACGTCGACGGCACCCGGTACGTCGAGACCCGCACCGGCGGGAAGGTCAAGATCCGCGAGGAGAACTCCGCCGCGGCGCTGGAGATCATGAGCAGGTTCGCGGTGGACCCGCGCTGGCTGGTCTACCTGCCGCCGACCATGGCCCCGCCGGCGACCTCCCCGCTCGACGGCTACCTGGAGCACCCGGCCGAGGCGTTCGAGGAGTTCGCCTCCTTCGGCGTCACCGAGGTCGTGTGCGAGGAGAAGCACATGGGCTCGCGGGCGATCGCCGTGCTCGCGCGGACGCCCGAGGCCGCGGCGGCGCGCTTCGGCGTCGTGGACGGCACCTGCGGCACCGTCCACACCCGCACCGGGCGGCCGTTCTTCGGCGACCCGGCGCTGACGGAGGGGCTCGTGGCGCGGCTCAGGGAGGCGGTCTCGGACGCCGGGCTGTGGCAGAGCCTCGGCACCGAGTGGATCGTGCTGGACTGCGAGCTGCTTCCCTGGTCGGCCAAGGCCGAGGGGCTGATCCGCGAGCAGTACGCCTCGGTGGGCGCGGCGGCCCGCGCGGCACTGCCCGACGCGGTGGCGCTGCTGGAGGCCGCTGCCGCGCGGGGGCTGGACGTGGAGGGCCCGCTCGCCCGCACCCGGCGCCGCGCGTCCAACGCCGCCCTGTTCCGTGACGCCTACGCGCGGTACTGCGGGCCGGTGTCGGGGCTGGACGGCATCCGGCTGGCGCCGTTCCAGATCCTGGCGGTGGAGGGACGGGCGACCGCGGCCGAGGAGCCGCACTCCTGGCACCTGGAGACGCTGGCGCGCCTCTCGTCCGACGTGATCACCCCGACGCGGCACGTCTTCGTGTCCCTGGACTCCGAGGAGTCGCGGGCCGAGGCGACCGCGTGGTGGACCGCGCTCACCGGCGCCGGCGGGGAGGGCATGGTCGTCAAACCGGTCCACCCCGGCCCGGGTCGCGTCCAGCCCGGGGTGAAGGTGCGCGGACGCGAGTACCTGCGCATCATCTACGGCCCGGACTACACCGAGAGCATCGACGTGCTGCGGTCGCGGTTCCTCGGCAAGAAGCGGTCGCTGGCGCTGCGCGAGCACGCCCTCGGCCTGGAGTCGCTGGCGCGGCTGGCCGAGGGCGAGCCGCTGTGGCGCGTCCACGAGCCGGTCTTCGCGGTGCTCGCCCTGGAGTCCGAGCCCGTGGACCCGCGGCTCTGAGCGTTCCAGGACGGGGTCAGGCCGTCCCGGTGCGCGCGGCCGGGGCGGGCAGCGGGGCGACCTCGCGGCGGACGTACGCCCGCAGCTCCTCGCCCTGGTCGTACAGCGACGTCAGCGCCGCGAGGCAGGGGTCGATGACCTCGGGGTCGGTGATGCGCCGTCCCCCGAGGTGGGCGCCCCCGGCGTCGTACAGCACCTCGTACATCAGGCCGGACTCGAAGATCAGCAGCTCGGGCAGCGGCCCGGAACGTTCGAAAGCGCGGACGGCCGAGGCGGGCACCACGCGGGGCCGCTCCCCGGCGTCGGCGCGGGCCGCGAGGACGTGCAGCTCCCACTGCATGTAGGGCGTCAGGGGCCACTCGACGATCCGGGCGCGGCGGAACTCGGCGTAGCCGTCGTACTCGGCGGGGAACCCGTCCCGCATCTCGCCGACGAGCCGCAGGGAACGTTCCCAGTCGCCTTCGGTCATGGCGACCCAGCTCGGCTCGTAGGGCTCGTAGAAGTGCTGGGCACGTTCCAGCTTCCAGACGACACCTTCGGCGCTCTCGTAGGCCGCGCGGAACTCCGGGCCGTAGACCTCCGGTGGAAGGACCGCCGCCTCCGCCGCGCGCACCCGCTCGAACACCCCGGCGACCTCGATCACCTTGAGATCACGGCGAAAAACGTCGGTAAGCGGGACCATCGGCTGCTCCTCGTCGTTGGTGCGGGACTCCACGGAGGGCCGGACCGCGGAGTTTTGGCGTGAGGTACGGGGAGAACAGGCGCCACCATGCCCGGACGCGTTCGAGGCCAAACCCGGGAATGACAACGGTCTTCAAGACAAGGCAGATCATCAGTCGGCTGACTTGGAGCGTCAAGGCCCAATTCCGGAACGGCGGGCACCCGCACGGCTACGGCGCGCGACCGTGGCAGGGACGTCCGCCCAGCTTGGCGCGCACGCGAAAGGCCGGACGGGCACGCGGCCCGTCCGGTCCGAGGATCGGCTCACCACGCCCGGCGAGGCCTCAGGAACGGCGGCCGGCGCGGGGGTGGTGATGGAAGCGGCGGTGCGCCAGGCCCAGCACGGCGAACACCAGCCACATCAGGAACAGAACCTTCAGGACGCCGAACACCGGCCACAGTGAGCCGGAGACCAGCGAGGCGATCAGCACGATCGCCAGGATGAACAGGAACACCGGCGGCCTGCCGTGCCGGCGGTGGACGCGGTGCCGCTCGCGGCGGGCCGCGCGCATGGCGTGCCGCCAGGCCAGGTCCCCCGGACGCGGCCCCCAGGGCGGGCCGAAGGCTTGGTCCCAGGGCGCGGGGTCCGCGTGCGGGGAGGGCGCCCAGGTGGGCCGCCCGCCGTGGGCCGCCTGGCGCGGTGTGGTGGGGCCGGGAAGGTCGGCCGTCGCCCGGCGCAGCTCGCCGGCGGTACGGGCGGCGAGGACCGTGTCGAGTCGTTCGTCCAGCTCTTCGTGGGTGAGGCGGCCCTGCGCGAAGTGCTCGCGCAGGGCGGTCATCACCTCGTCGCGCTCCGCGTCACCGATCCGCAGATCGTCCCGCGAGGTCATCGGGGGTCACTCCTCCGAGGTGTCGCCGTCGGCCAGAATCTGGTAGAGCTTGCGCCGGGTCTGGGCCAGGATCTGCTTGGCCTGCCCGATCTGGCCCTCGGTCCCAGTCTGCGCTATCTGGAAGAGCGCCGCGGCCGCCTGACGCGACAGGTCGAAAAGTTCGTAGACCGTGTCGTCGACGTCGGGCGTCATGTCCTCCCACGGCGCGCGCACCTCTTCGGGGTGCTCGGCCACGTACTCCTGGCCCGCGGGGGTGAGCTGGAAGGTCTTGCGGCCCTCGGTCTCCTCGGCGCGCACCAGGCCCTCGTCGGTGAGCTGCTGCAGGGCCGGGTAGACCGCCCCCGGACTGGGCTTCCAGCCGCCCTCGCTGCGCTGGGCGATCTCCTGGATGATCTGGTACCCGTTGCGGGGCTCCTCGCTGAGCAGCGCGAGGATCGCGGCGCGGACGTCGCCGCGCTTCGCCTTGCGCGGTCCCCGGCCGAACGGGCCGCGCCCGCCGAACGGGAAGCCGGGCCCGCCGAAGGGGCCGCCGCCGCGCCCGAAGTCCCACGGGAAGGGGCCGGGACCGCGGCGCCCCCGGTGGCGGCGCTCCCGCCCCTCGTGCTCGTCGCCGGGCTCGTGCGGGCTGTGGTGACCGTGGTGGCCGTGGTGGCCTGGACCGTGCTGCCGGCCCGAGGCCATGGAGCCGAACGCGGCCATCGCCGCGCCCCGGAACATCCGCGGGTCGGGCCAGGGCCCTGGCATCGCATGTGCGTGTGTCATCGTCTTCCCCCTGACTCGGCGATCGACCATCGACCGCTCTCGATGCCTCAACGATATATCGCTACTGTTCTCAGAACAACCCGGTTGTTCGACAAATCGGGGAACCGTCCGGCGGGGAGGAGTGGTTCCGGGCGGGGTTCACGGCGGTCCGCCAGGCGCTCTACCTGCGGTTCGCCGCCTATGGTGACCGAACTCCAACCCTCCGTGACGGAGCGGCGGAACGTGCCAGAAAATAGTGACGCAGCTCACGAAAATCCGGGAACACGTCCTGAGATCCGAGCGTTACCACCTATCGACGGGTCCGTTCTGCTTTGAGAGGGCTGGGGGGTGCTCTTGGAGCGGAACGGTCCCGTCTGCCTTTTCCTGGCCTCTTCCCTTCGCTGCCCTTGACTACCGTCGAGTAACTTTCGGTCCGGCCAGGGTTACCTATCCCCGAGGCAAGCGACACGCCGGGCCGTTGCGGGCACGCTTCCCGGATATGGCCGGGATTTTGCCGTAAGGTGCCCGAACGTGATCTACGCATGATGGGGCATACGCACGCGCTGAGTGGAGCAGCGGCCTGGTTGCTCCTCGCGCCGGCGCTGACCGCCCTTCCCGCGCTCGGAGGCCCCGCCGCCGACCTCGCCCCGATGGTCGCGGGCGTGCTGTCGCCGGGCGAGCTGATCGCGGGAGCGCTCGTCTGCGCCGGGGCCGCGATGCTCCCGGACCTGGACCACCCGCACGCGACGATCGCCCAGACCTTCGGCCCGGCGACGTGGGTGCTCAGCAAGGTGGTCAACTGGGCCAGCGGCGGGCACCGCCACGCGACCCATTCCCTGGCGTTCGCCGTCGCCGCCGGCTTCGGGGCGCACTTCCTCGCCGGCCGCTATCCCGTCGGCCGCGACATCGTGGTCATCCTCATGATCGGCCTGGCCGTCCGCGCCATCGGCATCGGCATCCCCGGCAAGACCATCGTCTCGGCCCTGGTGAACATCGCGATCACCGCCGGGGCGTTCGTCCTCCTGCAGTCGCGCGGGGTGGACTACCTCTGGCTCGGCTTCGCCGTCGCGATCGGATGCCTGGCGCACGTGGTGGGGGACTGCCTGACCGAGCGCGGGTGCCCGGTGCTGTGGCCGCTCCAGCACCGATGGCTGCTGCCGTGGAAGATCGGCATCAAGACGGGGCGGACGTTCGAGGTGAAGATCCTCGGGCCCGTCCTGTCGGTCGTGGTGATCGGCCTCTTCGCCGCCCGCCTCATGCCGGTCGCCGCGTGAGGCGCACGTCGCGGCGGTATGCTACTCGACGGTAACTTGATGTCGAGATACATAACCGGATATCTTGATATCGAGACATCCGCCGTCCGTGACGAGGTTAGGCCTACCTAACTGCTGTGGTACTCCGCCGGTGCGGCAGGATCTATGGGGCGAACCCGGCATTACGTGTGCGACCCACCATCAGTGGCGATGAGTTGGAACAAGGAGGCGAGTCCCTGTGTCCGCGAACAGCTTCGGCGCCCGTGACACACTTCGCGTCGGTGACGCGGCCTACGAGATCTACCGGCTGGACGCCGTCGAGGGGTCGGCGCGCCTCCCGTACAGCTTGAAGATCCTCCTGGAGAACCTGCTCCGCACCGAGGACGGCGCGAACATCACCGGCGAGCACATCCGCGCGCTCGGCCAGTGGGACCCGAAGGCCGCCCCCAGCGTGGAGATCCAGTTCACCCCGGCCCGCGTGATCATGCAGGACTTCACCGGAGTGCCCTGCGTGGTGGACCTCGCCACGATGCGCGAGGCCGTGCGCGACCTCGGCGGCGACCCGGCGAGGATCAACCCGCTGGCCCCCGCCGAGATGGTCATCGACCACTCCGTCATCGTCGACTTCTTCGGCGGCCCCGACTCCTTCCGGCGCAACGTGGAGCGCGAGTACGAGCGCAACCGCGAGCGCTACCAGTTCCTGCGCTGGGGCCAGACCGCCTTCGACGAGTTCAAGGTCGTCCCGCCGGGCACCGGCATCGTGCACCAGGTCAACATCGAGCACCTCGCCCGGGTCGTGATGATCCGCGACGGGAAGGCCTATCCCGACACCTGCGTCGGCACCGACTCCCACACCACGATGGAGAACGGCGTCGGCGTGCTCGGCTGGGGCGTCGGCGGCATCGAGGCCGAGGCCGCCATGCTCGGCCAGCCGATCTCCATGCTGATCCCGCGCGTGGTCGGCTTCAAGCTGGTCGGCGAGCTCCCGCCGGGCGCGACCGCCACCGACCTGGTCCTGCGCATCACCGAGATGCTCCGCCGCCACGGCGTCGTCGGCAAGTTCGTCGAGTTCTACGGCGAGGGCGTCGCCGCCGTCCCGCTGGCCAACCGCGCCACGATCGGCAACATGAGCCCCGAGTTCGGCTCCACCTGCGCGATCTTCCCGATCGACGACGAGACCGTGAAGTACCTCAAGCTCACCGGCCGCCCCGACGAGCAGGTCGCGCTGGTCGAGGCGTACGCGAAGACCCAGGGCCTGTGGCACGACCCGTCCCGCGAGCCGGACTTCTCCGAGTACATCGAGCTGGACCTGTCCACCGTCGTGCCGTCCATCGCCGGGCCCAAGCGCCCGCAGGACCGCATCGCGCTGGACACCGCCAAGGAGACCTGGCGCCGTGACGTGAAGGTCTTCGTGCCGGACGCCGAGGGGACGGACGAGGAGGGCAAGGAGTCCTTCCCGGCGTCCGACGCGCCGGCCTCCAACTTCCAGGCCGACGGGCACGACAAGGAGGAGGACCGGCCGCTCGCCGCCTCCGCGCCGGGCACGGCGGCCGTGGGCCGTCCGCGCGACCCGACGCCGGTCACGCTCGCCGACGGGACGTCCTTCGAGATCGACCACGGCGCCGTCGTGATCGCCGCGATCACCTCCTGCACCAACACCTCCAACCCCTACGTCATGATCGGCGCCGCCCTGCTCGCCAGGAACGCCGTCGACAAGGGGCTGACCCGCAAGCCGTGGGTGAAGACCTCGCTGGCCCCCGGCTCGCAGGTCGTCACCGGCTACTTCGAGCGCGCGGGCCTCACGCCCTACCTCGACAAGCTGGGCTTCAACCTGGTCGGGTACGGCTGCACCACCTGCATCGGCAACTCCGGGCCGCTGCCGGAGGAGATCTCCGAGGCCGTCCAGTCCGCCGACCTCGCCGTCACCGCCGTCCTGTCCGGCAACCGCAACTTCGAGGGCCGGATCAACCCCGACGTCAAGATGAACTACCTGGCCTCGCCGCCGCTCGTCGTCGCCTACGCCCTCGCGGGCACGATGGACCTCGACCTGAACACCGAGCCGCTCGGCACCGGCCCCGACGGCGAGCCGGTGTACCTCAAGGACATCTGGCCCTCGCCGGAGGAGGTCGCCGAGGTCGTCAACTCCTCGATCGGCGAGGACATGTTCAAGCGCGACTACGCGGACGTGTTCACCGGCGACGAGACCTGGCGCTCGCTGCCGATCCCGACCGGCGACACCTTCGAGTGGGACCCGGCCTCGACCTACGTCCGCAAGGCGCCGTACTTCGACGGCATGCCGAGCGAGCCCGAGCCGGTCACCGACATCGCGGGCGCCCGGGTGCTCGCCCTGCTCGGCGACTCGGTGACGACCGACCACATCTCGCCGGCCGGCTCGATCAAGTCGGACTCGCCGGCCGGACGCTACCTCAAGGAGAACGGCGTCGAGTTCAAGGACTTCAACTCCTACGGCTCGCGCCGGGGCAACCACGAGGTCATGATCCGCGGCACGTTCGCCAACATCCGCCTGCGCAACCAGATCGCGCCGGGCACCGAGGGCGGCTTCACCCGCGACTTCACCCAGGACGGCGGCCCCGTCTCCACGATCTACGACGCCTCGGTGAACTACCAGGCGTCCGGGATCCCGCTGGTGGTGCTGGCGGGCAAGGAGTACGGCTCCGGCTCCTCGCGCGACTGGGCGGCCAAGGGCACCGCGCTGCTCGGCGTCCGCGCCGTCATCGCCGAGTCCTACGAGCGCATCCACCGCTCGAACCTCATCGGCATGGGCGTGCTGCCGCTGCAGTTCCCCGAGGGCCAGAGCGCGGCGTCGCTCGGGCTGACGGGCGAGGAGACGTTCGACATCACCGGCGTCGAGGAGCTCAACGCGGGCACGACCCCGGCGACCGTGACGGTGAAGGCCGGCGACAAGGAATTCCAGGCCGTCGTGCGCATCGACACGCCCGGCGAGGCCGACTACTACCGCCACGGCGGCATCATGCAGTACGTCCTGCGCTCCCTGCTCGCCAAGAGCTGAGCAGGGTCTCGCGGGGCCACGGCCCCGCCAATCGGGGGTCACGAACTCCGAAGAGGACGGCCCGGCGTCACACCCGTACCCCGGGCCGTCCCGCCCCCATGCCCTGAAGTCCGCGCCCCGGGGCAGGGCGTCTCCGGGCGGTCCGGCCTCACCGCCGCCCCTGGCCGGCCGGAGCGTGGGCCGTACTCTGCCAGTGAGACGATCGAGCGGCGGGCGGAGGCTCGGATGCGGCGGGCTCGGATGCTTTTGCCGGTCTGGATCTTCGTCACGGACATCGGCGGCACGCTGACCTGGCCGTCGATCGCTCCGGAGGCGTTCTGGAGATCCGGCGCGCTGCCGGCCTCGTCGTCTCACCGCGCCACTCGCCGCACCTGATCGGCGCAGCCACTCACCGCAATAGACGCTCCACGCGTCGCGCGCCCGTCAGGCGTCCGAGGGGTGCCGCGGCCCTTAACCCGTTGCGGGCGGTGGTGGGTTCGCGTCTAGCGTTGCGCTCCATGACTCATGAGCTGTTTGTGCTGGTACTTGGTGGTTTGGCAGTGTTCGTCGGTGCGGTGGTGCAGGGAGGGGTCGGGTTCGGGCTCGGCTTGCTGGCCGCGCCGATCATCACGGTGCTGGACCCCACGGTCATGCCGGGCGGCGTCCAGGTGGTCAACGCCACCCTGCCGCTGCTGACGCTCGTCGCGGAATGGCGCGCGATCGACTGGCGGGGGCTCGGGTTCGCGCTGCTCGGCAGGCTGCCGGGGACGGCGCTCGGCGGGCTCGTCGTCCTGTACGTCAGCACGCGGGCGCTCGGCGTCCTGGTCGGCGTGATGGTGCTCGTGGCGGTGGCGGTCACGGCCTCGGCCCTGGCCGTGCCAAAGAACGGCTTCACGCTGACCGTCGCCGGGCTGATCTCCGGGATCACGGGCACCGCCACCGGCATCGGCGGGCCGCCGCTCGGCATCGTGTACCAGCACGAGAAGGGGCCGAAGATCCGCGCGACGCTGGCGCTGTTCTTCGTCCTCGCCGCCCTGCAGTCGCTCGGCGTCCTCGCCGTCCTGGGCAGGCTGCCGCTGCGGTCGGTGCTCTGGGGCGCGGCGCTGATCCCGTTCATAGTGGCCGGGTTCGCGGCGTCGGGACCGCTGCGCCGGTTCCTGGACGGGGGGCGGATCCGGGCCGGGATCCTCGTGGTGGCCGCGGCCTCGGCCTTCGTGCTGATCACGCGCAGCCTGGCAGGTTAAGCATGCGTTTCCCGATTGTTACCGGCGGCAACAAATTTTGACCCTCGGAGGTCTGGCGCGCCGCCCCGGATGGGAATACGTTGCCGCAAACAACATTCAAAGAAACGGCCAAGCCGCGACCCGGTGGAAGCCGTTCCTTCCCCCCGGTCAGAGCTCGGCCGGGCACCTTCCACCAGACCCCCATACGCCACGCCTTCCGTGGCGATCTCTGCAGAAAGGACCCGTGCACCCATGCGCAAGGGGATCCTCGGCCTGACCGCCGCAGCGGCGGCGCTCACTCTCGGTCTCACCGCCTGCGGGGGCAGCGACAGTGGTGACACCAGCAGCGCGGCTCCGTCCAGCGGGGGCGCCTCCCCGTCCTCCGAGGCCAAGCCGGGCAAGATCGGCGTGATCCTGCCCGACAGCAAGTCGTCTCCCCGCTGGGAGACCGCTGACCACAAGTTCCTCGAAGAGGCCTTCAAGGCCGCGGGCGTCGCCTACGACATCCAGAACGCGCAGAACGACAAGACCGCGTTCCAGACGATCGCCGACCAGATGATCACCAACGGCGCGACCGTGCTGATGATCGTCAACCTGGACAGCGGCACCGGCAAGGCCGTCATCGACAAGGCCAAGGCCCAGGGCGTCCCGGTCATCGACTACGACCGCCTGACCCTCGGCGGCGGCGCCTCGTACTACGTCAGCTTCGACAACGTCAAGGTCGGGACGCTGCAGGGCGAGGGCCTCGTCAAGTGCCTCGCCGACAAGAAGGTCGAGAAGCCCATCATCGCCGAGCTCAACGGCTCGCCGACCGACAACAACGCGACCCTCTTCAAGCAGGGCTACGACGGCGTGCTGCAGCCGAAGTTCGACTCCGGCGAGTTCGTCAAGGGCCCGGACGAGTCCGTGCCGGAGTGGGACCCGGTCAAGGGCGGCACGATGTTCGAGCAGATGCTGACCTCCCAGCCGAAGATCGCGGGTGTGCTCGCCGCGAACGACAACCTCGGCAACGCCGCCATCACCGTGCTGAAGAAGCAGAAGCTCAACGGCAAGGTGCCGGTGACCGGCCAGGACGCGGGCGTCCAGGGCCTGCAGAACATCCTCGCCGGCGACCAGTGCATGACCGTCTACAAGGCCGTCAAGAAGGAGGCCGACGCCGCCTCCCAGCTCGCCATCGCGCTCGCCAAGGGTGAGAAGCCGACCGTGAGCGGCGTCACCAAGGACACCCAGACCAACCAGGACGTCCCCTCCGTGCTGCTGGACCCGCAGGCGATCACATTCGACAACGTCAAGGACGTCGTCACCGACGGGTTCGTCACCAAGGAAGAGCTGTGCACCGGCGAGTTCGCCGCCAAGTGCACCGAGGCCGGTATCCAGTAGAACCGAGGTCCGGTGCGGCCCGCGCTTCCCGGGGAGGCCTCCCACAGGAGGTCTCCCCGCCGGGGTGCGCGGCGTGTACCGTCAATCTCTGAGGAGCAACGTGTCATCCCAACCCGTCCTGGAGATCCGCGGGCTCGACAAGAGCTTCGGACCCGTGCAGGTCCTGCACGAGGTCGCCTTCTCGGCGTACGCCGGTGAGGTCACCGCACTGGTCGGCGACAACGGCGCAGGCAAGTCCACCCTGGTGAAATGCATCGGCGGCACCTACTCGATCGACGCGGGCGAGCTCCTGTTCGACGGCCGCCCCGTGCAGGTGAACAGCCCCCGCGAGGCCGCCGACCTCGGCATCGAGATCGTCTACCAGGACCTCGCCCTGTGCGACAACCTCGACATCGTCCAGAACATGTTCCTGGGCCGCGAGAAGAAGAGCGGGCTGGTCCTGGACGAGGCGACGATGGAGGAGATGGCGGCCAAGACCCTCGACAGCCTCTCGGTCCGCACCGTCAAGTCGATCCGGCAGCTCGTCTCCAGCCTGTCCGGCGGTCAGCGGCAGACCGTCGCCATCGCCAAGGCCGTGCTGTGGAACAGCAAGGTCGTCATCCTGGACGAGCCCACCGCCGCGCTCGGCGTCGCCCAGACCGCCCAGGTGCTGGAGCTGGTACGCCGTCTGGCCGACAACGGCCTGGCGGTGATCCTCATCTCCCACAACATGAACGACGTCTTCGCCGTCTCGGACCGGATCGCGGCGCTGTACCTCGGTCGCATGGCCGCGCAGGTGAAGACGGCCGACGTCACCCACTCGCAGGTCGTCGAGCTGATCACCTCGGGACGCAGCGGCGAGCTCGGCCTGCAGAACGTCAACGGAGTCACCGCATGAGTACGACGATGCTTCCCGGCACGAAGACCGCCGCGCCGTCGCCCGGCATCGGCCAGAACGTCCGTGCCTACATCGGACGGGTCCGGGGCGGTGACATGGGCGCCCTGCCGGCCATCCTCGGGTTGCTCGTGCTCTGCACCACCTTCGCGATCCTGCGGCCGGTGTTCTTCTCGGCGATCAACTTCGCCAACCTCTTCACCCAGGGCGCCGCGATCAGCATGATCGCCATGGGTCTGGTGTTCGTCCTGCTCCTCGGCGAGATCGACCTGTCGGCCGGGTACACCAGCGGCGTCTGCGCGGCGGTACTCGCCGTCGCCATGACCCAGAACGGCCTGCCCTGGTACGTCAGCGCCGGCGCGGCGATCCTGACGGGCATCGTGATCGGGCTCGTGCTCGGGGCGCTGGTCGCGAAGCTGGGCATTCCCTCGTTCGTCGTCACGCTCGCCGCGTTCCTGGCGTTCCAGGGCCTGCTTCTCGTCCTGGTGCACGAGGGCAACAACATCGCGATCCGCGACCCGGTGATCATCGCGATCGAGAACAGGTACCTGCCGCCGGTCCTCGGCTGGATCCTCTACGCGGTGTGCGTGCTGGTGTACGCCGGCGTCCAGGTCGTGCGGGCGCGCCGCCGCGCCGGACGGGGCCTCATGGCCGATCCGGCCACGCTCATCGCCTTCCGGGTGGGCACGCTGGCGGTCCTCGGCGGGCTCGCGGTCTACGCCCTGAACCTGGAGCGCAGCCGCAACGCCCTGCTCGTGTCGCTCAAGGGCGTGCCCATCGTCGTCCCCATCGTCGTGGCGCTGCTCATCTTCTGGACGTTCGTCCTGCGCCGCACCGCGTTCGGCCGGCACATCTACGCCGTCGGCGGCAACGCCGAGGCCGCACGCCGCGCCGGCATCAACGTCGACCGCATCCGGGTGAGCGCCTTCGTCATCTGCTCGGGCATGGCTTCCATCGGCGGCATCATCCTGGCGTCCCAGGCCAGCTCCGTCGACCCCAGCACGGGCGGCAGCGACGTGCTGCTGTTCGCGGTCGGCGCCGCGGTCATCGGCGGCACCAGCCTGTTCGGCGGCAAGGGCAGGGTGCTCGACGCGCTGCTGGGCGGCGCCGTGGTCGCGGTCATCAACAACGGCATGGGCCTGATGGGCTACAGCGCGAGCGTCAAGTACATCGTCACCGGGCTCGTCCTGCTCCTGGCCGCCGGGGTCGACGCGCTCTCCCGCAAGCGCGCCGCCGCCTCTGGTCTAAGGTGATCCCGGCCGGTCCGTCCCAAGAATTTGCCAAGGAACGTCGGTGGTGTTCATATGAACACCGGCGAGGTCCCCGTGCCGGCATGCCGCCGGTGCGCGGCGTCTTCCTGGGCTGCCTCGCCGCGCCACCCACTTGACGGCACCACGAACCAGAGGACCAACGATGATGCGCGCGGGGCCCTCGCAGGAGGAGATCCGGCGCCAGAACCTCGGGGCGCTCCTGCGGCACGTCCATCTCAGCGGGCCCACCTCCCGTGCCGAGCTCACCAGCAGGATGGGGCTCAACCGCAGCACGATCATGGCGCTCACCGCCGACCTCACCGCGGCGGGCCTCGTCCGCGAGGAGCTTCCCAGGGAGACCGGGCGGGCGGGCCGCCCGTCGCTGGTGGTCCGCCCCGAGTCGTCGCGGGTGTACGTCCTGGCGTTCGACATCGGCGTGGACCGGCTGGTCGCCGCCCGCGTCGGCCTGGGCGGGGTGATCCTCGACCGCGCCGAGTCCCCGCGCGATCGCGGGCCCTTCTCGCTCGGCGAGGTCTCCGGCCTGCTGGCGGGCTTCACCGGCCAGATGCTGAAGAAGGTCGGCGCCGACGCGGTGTGCGTCGGCGTGGGCGTCTCCTTCTCCGGCGGCGTGCGCAGGCTCGACGGCGTCGTGCGGTTCAGCCCCAACATGGGCGTCGCGGACGTGCCCCTCGGCGCGGAGCTGGAGGCCAGGCTCGGGCTAGGCATCCCCGTCGCCGTGGGCAACGACGCCAACCTCGGCGCGCTCGCCGAGCAGGCCCGGGGGGTCGGGGCGGGCTCGCGGGACCTCATCTACCTGCACGGCGACGTCGGCATCGGCGGCGGCATCATCGCCTCCGGCCAGTTGCTCGGCGGCCACGGCGGCTACGGCGGCGAGGTCGGGCACATGGTGGTCAACGCGGGCGGACGGCCGTGCGGCTGCGGGTCCCGCGGCTGCCTGGAGGCCGAGGTGGGGGAGCGGGCGCTGCTGGAGGCCGCCGGGCGGTTCGGCCACCAGGTCGGCCGCGACGCCGTGCGCTCGGTCGTGGACGCCGCCGACCGCGGTGACGTCGTCGCCCGCGAGGCCCTCCTGCGCGTGGGGGACTGGCTCGGCCTCGGGGTGGCCAACCTGGTGAACATCTTCAACCCCGAGATCGTCGTCTTCGGGGGCATGCTCAGGGAGATCTACCTCGGCGCCGCGGCCCAGGTGCGCAGCCGGATCAACACCGACGTCCTGTACGCCTCCCGCGAGCATCTGCGGTTGCGCACCCCCGTGCTGGGGGACGACACCACCCTGGTGGGGGCGGCCGAGCTGGCCTTCGCCCAAGTGCTCGCCGACCCCCTGGACGCTCTCGCCCGGGTCGGCGCCTGACCGGAGGTCACCGCGGCGGCGGGTCACCTCCCGGACACGTTCACCTTGCCGGTGTTCCCGGCGTACTGGACGCTCGTCGGCGCCGGCCGCCCCGCCTTCTACCCCACCATGGGGGCGCCGGCGATCCAGGTGTTGCACGCGGACGGGCCCGCCGTCTTGAAGCCGCGGTTCAGCCAGTTGGCGATGTTGCGCCCCTTGCCGTGGTCGCGGACGTCGGTGGTCTCGTCGCCGCTGCGCCGGTCGGCGTCCAGCAGGGTGCGCCAGTCGTCCGTCGTGCGGTCCAGGGACCCCCAGACGCTGCCGATGAAGGCGCCCGCCAGGCATTCGGCCTGGAGCTCGTGCCGGCGCGTCTGCTCGTTGAACTCCGCGCGGTTGCGGCCGGTGAGACGGTCGTAGGCCTTCCACATGCCCGCGGCGTTCTGGACGTGGTGGCCGTACTCGTGGGCGATCACGTCCATCAGGAACAGGTCCTCCGGATCGTTCATGATGGACTTGTCCAGCAGGAACACGATCTCGTGGGTCGGGTTGCAGTAGATCGCCTGGACGTACTTGCCCCACTTCTCCCCGCACGCCCGCTGTGGTTTGGTGATGAACCTCACAGTCGGCTTGGTGAACGGGAGGCCCGCCTTCTTGAAGTGGGTCGTCCAGACGGCGTCCAGGCACGTGACCAGCGGCATCAGGTAGCGCTTCACCGAGGCGACGTCACCCGCCTCGACGGGTTGTTCGGGGCAGGACGTGCGGGGAAGAGGCCCCGAGGAGTACAGCGGGCTCCTGGTGAGCACCGGCGCGTTCTTGATCGGGTAAGCCCAGGAGGTGCCCTGGAAGAGCAGTGGTGCAACCAGGGCCAAAAGGACGACGAAGGAGACCTTGCGCATGACCCAGTGAGAGTACGCGACACGCCCACACCTCGTAAAACCAATCTAATGTGGGCAACCTGTGAAGGTTTCGCGAGGCTCCCACGGGAGCGCCGCAGGGGTGGGATCCTTGGGCAAATAGACTTCGGGCACGTCGGCGATCAGGTAAATGGGCGAGCAAGTGGAGGAGATGATTCCGTGAGCGAGCGGAGCCAGCGGAGCGACGGTCCTGGCGACGGACGGGCCGACCTTCTCGCCTCGGTCAAGGGTCCGGGAGACCTCAAGCGTCTGGAGCCCGGCGAACTGCCCGCCCTGGCCGCCGAGATCCGTGACCTCCTCGTCTCCACGACCTCCCGCACCGGCGGCCACCTCGGCCCCAACCTGGGCGTCGTCGAGCTGACCATCGCGCTGCACCGCGTGTTCGACTCCCCGCACGACCGCATCCTCTGGGACACCGGCCACCAGGCGTACGTCCACAAGATGCTCACCGGCCGCGCCGGCGAGTTCGACACGCTGCGCCAGGAAGGCGGCCTGTCGGGGTACCCGAGCCAGGCCGAGTCCGAGCACGACGTCATCGAGAACTCCCACGCCTCGACCGCCCTGTCCTACGCCGACGGCCTGGCCAAGGCGTACAAGCTGCGCGGCGACACCGGCCGCACGGTCGTCGCGGTGATCGGCGACGGCGCGCTGACCGGCGGCATGGCGTGGGAGGCCCTCAACAACATCGCCGGCCACGCCAAGGACCCCGACCTTCCGCTGGTCATCGTCGTCAACGACAACGGCAGGTCCTACTCGCCGACCATCGGCGGGCTGGCCTCCCACCTGGCGTCCCTGCGCATGACGCAGAACTACGAGCACATGCTGGAGTTCGTCAAGCACAACCTCGGCCGCGTCCCCGTCGTCGGCGCGCCGCTGTACGACACGCTGCACGGCGTCAAGAAGGGCATCAAGGACGTCCTGGCGCCGCAGGTCATGTTCGAGGACCTCGGGCTGAAGTACGTCGGCCCGATCGACGGCCACGACGAGCAGGCGGTCGAGGCCGCCCTGCGCAGGGCGCGCGACTTCCGCGGCCCGGTCATCGTCCACGTCCTCACCACCAAGGGCCACGGCTACGCGCACGCCGAGAACCACGACGAGGACTGCTTCCACTCGCCGCAGCCCTTCGATCCGCTGACCGGCGAGGAGCAGCCCCGCCCCCATGGCTGGACCAACGTCTTCGGCCAGGAGCTCGTCCGGCTCGGCGCCGAGCGGCCCGACCTGGTGGCGATCACCGCCGCCATGCTGCACCCCACCGGCCTGGCCGCGTTCGCCGAGGCCTACCCCGCGCGCACCTACGACGTCGGCATCGCCGAGCAGCACGCCCTGACCAGCGCGGCGGGCCTCGCGCTCGGCGGCCTGCACCCGGTCGTCGCGGTCTACGCCACGTTCCTCAACCGCGCCTTCGACCAGCTCCTGATGGACGTCGCGCTGCACCGCCTGCCGGTCACCGTCGTGCTCGACCGCGCCGGCGTCACCGGCGACGACGGCGCGAGCCACAACGGCATGTGGGACCTGTCGATCCTCCAGGTCGTCCCCGGCCTGTCGGTCGCCGCGCCCCGCGACGGCGCGCGCCTGCGCGAGCTGCTCGGCGAGGCGGTCGAGGTGGACGACGGCCCGACCGTCGTGCGCTTCCCCAAGGGCGCGGTCGGCCCCGAGATCCCCGCCGTGGGCAGGCTCGGCGCGATGGACGTGCTGCTGGGCGGCGAGGCCGCCGACGTGCTGATGGTGGCCGTGGGCCCGATGGCCACGATCTGCCTGGAGGCCGCCGCGCTGCTGGACGCGCACGGCATCTCGGCCACCGTGGTCGACCCGCGCTGGGTCAAGCCGCTCGACGAGGCCCTGGTCGGCGCCGCGAGCGCCGCCAAGCTCGTCGCCGTCGTCGAGGACAACGGCAGGGTCGGCGGGGTGGGCGACGCCGTGGCGCGCCTGCTCAGGGACGCCGAGGTCGACGTCCCGGTACGCACGTTCGGCGTGCCCCAGCGGTTCCTCGGCCACGCCAAGCGGCCCAAGATCCTCTCCGAGGCCGGCCTCACCGGGCAGGACCTCGCCCGGAAGATCACCGAGACCGTCACCCGGGGCGCGCCCGTCCTGGAGGAGCACCCCGCCTCCTGAGGCGCGTCCCGAGAGCGTCCCCCCCCTTCCGCCGGCCGGTTTCCGGCGGAATCGGGGAGGAATGTTCAGCCGGACCTGGGGTAGTCGTGGCGCGCGCTTTCCTCGTGAAGGTGTACCACGTGGTCAAGGGCGATCAGGGGCGTGCCGAATGTCTGTGCTGGGGACGATGTTCCGGACGAAGTCGGTCGAGCTGTCGATCGAGGACACCGAGAGTTCCGGGCATCGGCTGCGCCGCAACCTGAGCGCCCTCGACCTGACCGTGTTCGGCGTCGGAGTGATCGTCGGCACGGGCATCTTCGTCCTGACCGGGCAGGTCGCGCGCGAGAGCTCCGGCCCCGCGGTGGCGCTGTCGTTCGTCATCGCCGGAGTCGTCTGCGCGCTCGCCGCCCTGTGCTACGCCGAGTTCGCCTCGACCGTGCCGGTGGCCGGGTCGGCGTACACCTTCTCCTACGCCACCCTCGGCGAGTTCCCGGCGTGGATCGTCGGGTGGGACCTCATGCTGGAGATGGCACTCGGCGGGGCCGTGGTCGCGGTGGGCTGGTCGGGGTACTTCGCCGAGTTGCTGGCCACCATGGGCATCGAGCTGCCGCCGTCGCTGGCGGGGGAGGACGCGACGTTCAACGTCCCGGCCGTCGTGATCGTGCTGGCGCTCACGGCCGTGCTGGTGGCCGGCATCAGGCTGTCCGCGCGGTTCAACCTCGTCGTCGTCACCGTCAAGGTGGCCGTGATCCTCCTGGTCATCGTGGCGGGGCTGTTCTTCGTGAAGAGCGCGAACTTCACCCCGTTCATCCCGCCCGCGCGCCCCACGCCGGCGGTCGAGGGGCTCAAGGCGCCGCTGATCCAGACCCTGTTCGGGCTCACCCCGGTCGCCTACGGCGTGCTCGGCGTGTTCTCGGGCGCGGCCATCGTCTTCTTCGCCTTTATCGGCTTCGACGTCGTCGCCACCGCCGCCGAGGAGACCCGCCGTCCCCAGCGCGACCTGCCGATCGGCATCATCGCCTCCCTCGCCATCTGCACCTTCCTGTACGTCGCGGTGTCGCTGGTCGTCGTCGGCATGCAGAAGTACGACCGGCTGAACAGCTCGGCCCCGCTGGCTGGCGCGTTCCGCGCGGTCGGGCAGGACTGGCTGGCCACCATCATCAGCGTGGGGGCGCTGGCGGGGCTGACGACCGTCGTGATGATCCTCATGCTCGGCCAGAGCCGCGTGTTCTTCGCGATGAGCCGCGACAGCCTGCTGCCCCGGCGCCTGGCCGCCGTCCATCCCCGGTTCGGCACGCCGTACCTCATCACGATCATCATCGGCGCGGTCACCGCGGTCCTGGCGGGGCTCATCCCGCTCTCGGCGCTGGCCGAGCTGGTCAACATCGGCACGCTGTTCGCGTTCGTCCTGGTCTCGGTGGGCGTGGTGATCCTGCGCCGCACCCGCCCGGACCTGCCGCGGTCCTTCCGCACGCCGCTGGTGCCGCTCGTGCCCGTCCTTTCGGTGCTGGCCTGCCTCTACCTCATGCTCAACCTGCCGGCGGAGACCTGGCTGCGGTTCCTGGTCTGGATGGCCGTCGGAGTCGTGATCTACTTCCTGTACGGCAGGCGGCACAGCCGCGTCGAAGTGAAGTCCCGGGTGCCCGTCACCTGATCGTTGCCGGAATCGGTTACCGTGCGTATGGGGGCGCGGGTCGCGGGACCGGCCCCGCGGCGGCACGCCGGCCACGGGAGGCGATCATGGCCACGCTCGAAGACGTCGCCAGGCACGCGGGGGTGTCCCTGGCGACGGCCTCGCGGGTCCTCAACGGCAGCACCCGCCAGGTCGGCGCGGCCATGCGGCAGCGGGTCGAGTCCTCGGCCGCCAAGCTCGGCTACCGCGTCGACGCCGCCGCCCAGACCCTGGCGCGCGGCGCGAGCAACGTCGTCGGCGTGGTGATCCAGGACCTCACCGACCCGTACTTCGCCGCCATCGCCGACGGCGCGATCCGCGCGGCCGACCGCCACGGCATGGTGGTCACCCTGGGCACCACCTACCGCGACCCCGAGCGCGAGATCGCGCTGGTGGCCACGCTCAACGCCCAGCGGGCCCGTGCCGTGCTGATCGCCGGTTCCCGGGTCGCGGACGAGACCGTCCTGCGCCGGCTGCGCGCCGAGCTGGACGTGTACCGCGCGGCGGGGGGACGCGTCGCCGTCATCGGCCAGGACGTCCTCGGCACCGGCACCGTGGCGCCGCTGAACCGCGAGGGGGCCTACGACATGGCGGTGGCGCTGGCCCGCCTCGGGCACCGCCGTTTCGCGACGCTCGCCGGGCCGCCGAACCTGCTGACCGCGATCGACCGGGCCGAGGGCTTCGCCTCCGCGCTCTCCGACCTCGGGCTCCGGCCCCCGCTTGAGGTGCACGGCGCGTTCGACCGCGACGGGGGGTACGACGCCGCGTGTGAGCTGCTAGCCATGCGCGGCGACGTCACCTGCGTGTTCGCGGTGAACGACGTGATGGCGACCGGAGCGCTCGCCGCCTTCAGGGAGAACGGCGTCCACGTGCCGCACGACCTGTCGCTCGCCGGGTTCGACGACATCGCCTCCCTGCGCGACCTGGTCCCCTCGCTGACGACCGTGCGCCTGCCGCTGGCGCGCATGGGGTCGCTGGCGCTCGACCTGGCCCTCGCCGACGACGGCGTCCCCAGGCGCGAATCGGTCGGAGGAGAGGTCGTCCTCCGCGACAGCGTGAGGCCGGTCACCGGCTGACCGGCCCTCCGCCGTGTCGGTCCCTCGGGTTCATTCCGTCAGGGGCGTGGGCCCAGGCTCGTCCACCTCGCCCTTGACCACGAGGCGGATCAGCGCCCGGGACAGGGGATGCGCCGTCAGCTCGATCTGCCACTCGCGCGCCCCGAGCTCGCGCAGCCGCGCCGACACCCCCTCGTCGCCGAGGTCGGCGGGCGGCTCCCAGGTCAGGCGCCGGATCGCCTCGGGCTGCAGCAGGTTCTCCGTGGGCATGCGGTTGGCGTCGGCCAGGGCCGCCACCGCGGCGCGGGCGGCGGCCAGGCGCCGGGCGGCCGCGGGGTCGCGGTCGGCCCAGCGGTTGGCGGGGGGCGGGCCCTCGCCCGGGCCGCTCGGCTGCGGGAGCTCCGTCTCGGGCAGCGCGCGGGCCCGGCCGATGGCGTTCAGCCATTCGCGCAGGTGACGCCGGGCGCTGCGCCCGGTGAACGGCGCGATCTCGGTGAGCGCCTTGGTCGTGCGCGGCTGGTCGAGCGCCGCGGTCACGATCGCCGAGTCCGGCAGCACGCGGCCGGGCGCGAGGTCGGCCTCGCGGGCCAGCTCGTCGCGCAGCGTCCACAGCTCCCGCACCACGGCCAAACCGCGCAGCGTGCGCACGCGGTGGATGCCGGAGGTGCGCCGCCACGGGTCGGTGCGCGGCGGCGACGGGGGAGCGGCGAGGATCGCGGCGAACTCCTCCCGCGCCCACGCGAGCTTCCCGCTGGCGGCCAGCTCCTCGTGCAGCTTGTCGCGCAGCTCGATGAGCACCTCGACGTCCAGCACGGCGTAGCGCAGCCAGTCCTCGGGGAGGGGGCGCTGCGACCAGTCGGCCGCCGAGTGGCCCTTCTCCAGGCGCAGGCTGAGGACGTTCTCGACCATCGTGCCGAGGCCGACGCGCTCGTACCCGAGCAGGCGCCCCGCGAGCTCGGTGTCGAACAGGGTGCGGGGGGTGAAGCCGATCTCGGCCAGGCAGGCGAGGTCCTGCGTGGCGGCGTGCAGGACGACTTCGGCGTCGGCGAGTGCCTCGTCGAGCTCCGACAGGTCCGGGCAGGCGATGGGGTCGACGAGCACGCTGCCGGCCCCGGCGCGGCGGAGCTGCACCAGGTAGGCGCGCCCGCTGTAGCGGTAGCCGGACGCGCGCTCGGCGTCGACGGCGACCGGGCCGGTGCCCTTGGCGAACGCGCGGACGGCCGACGCGAGCGCGTCGGCGTCCTCGATGACCGGCGGGATGCCCTCGCGGGGTTCCAGCAGCGGCACTATTTCGGATGCGGGGATGATTTCGTCGTCGGTCACGTCCTGAAGGGCTCCGGGTCTTCTCGACGCGCGGACCGCGGCGGGAGGGCCGCGACGTCAGGTGGCAGGGGTGGAATGCCCGCCGCGAGGCACATCAGGTCGCACCATGCGGCGACGTGGGCCGACAGGTCCTCCTCCAGCGGGGACCACGACGCGCGCAGCTCCAGCTCGGTGGTGATCGGGTCGTCGGCCTTGTTGCCGAAGCCCTCCGAGACGGCGCGGGTGACGGTGCCGCCCGCCGCGGCGTACCCGGCCCCGTGGGAGTCGAGGGCCTCGGTCAGCCAGCTCCACGCCACCGGCCCGAGCATCGGGTCGGAGGTGATCTCGGGCTCCATGTCGGCGCGGACGTAGGCGACCAGGCGGAAGGGGCCGTCCCAGCCGCGCTGGCCGTCGGGATCGAAGAGCATGATCAGGCGGCCGACGGCGAGCTCGTCGTCGCCGCGGTAGACCGACGCGCCGACCGCGCCGGAGTAGGGGGCCAGCCGCTGCGGCGCGGGGATGTCCTCCAGCTCGATCTCCGGCCTGACCTCGGCGGGACGCAGGCTCGCGAGGGCCCGCCGGAATGCGGCGGGGGCCGGCGGCGCGTCACCGATGGTCATGATGGCAGCGTAGGCCGGAACGGGTGGTGCCGGGAACAGGGGGGTATGCGCGGAATACATGGGTGGTGATCAAGCTCTCGTCACCGGGGCGTCGCCACGCTCCGCACACCCCAGGAGTCGGTGGTCGTTCCCGTCGAGGCGAGGGAGCCGCGCGAACCCCCGTTCGCCGGCAAGGTGCGCACAATGCACAGTGCGGTGCTCGGAGGAACTCCACATCGCGGTCATCGCGGGCCTTTCGTCGGGTCCCAAGATCGAGAGTTCGCGTGGACAAGGCTGCGCGCCGCCTGGCCGGCGCTCCCCCCGCGGGCCCTGTCCGTGAACTCGGGGCTGGTCCGACGTTGACACGTCACGGCGACATTTCCCCGCAACGCGCTCGGCGTGTCCCGAAAGTGGTCACCGAATCGCCGCCGCGCGGTGATTTGACGAACATTTGAACCAGCCGCGACATGATCACGGACCTCTCGTGAGACGTACTGTACCCGCGCCTGGGAGCGGGTTGACGCGGCCTGCCCTCCGGTACGGGCCCCGGTCTGGCCATCGAACCAGACATAGTGTACGGATCGCGGCTTCCGTAATCATCGCCGGACATCCGCCCGGTAAATATCGTTTTCGCGGCAAGCTTTGGTATTGCCCCCCGGGCCGCCGCCCGGGCCCGCGAACCACCCGGACCGGGCCCTCGCCACCCCTCGCCCTCGCCGGCGGCGCGGGAGGTGAGCACGTACGCGATACGTGGACCGGCACCCCGCCATGGCACCCTGGAAGAGTGAACTCCGAGACCGCCGAGTCCCCATTCATCCGCGCATGCCGCCGCCTGCCGGTGCCGCACACCCCTGTCTGGTACATGCGGCAGGCGGGCCGCTCACTGCCCGAGTACCGCGCCGTCCGCTCCGACGTGCCGATGCTCACCGCGTGCGCGACCCCCGAGCTGATCGTGGAGATCACGATGCAGCCCGTGCGGCGGTACGGCGTGGACGCGGCGATCTTCTTCAGCGACATCGTCGTGCCGCTCAAGGCGATCGGCGTCGACCTCGACATCAAGCCCGGCGTCGGCCCGGTGGTGGCCGAGCCGGTCCGCGACCGTAAGGCCATCGACGCGCTGCGCCCCCTGGACCCCGACGACGTGCCCTACGTCACCGAGGCCGTCCAGGCGCTGGCCAAGGAGCTCGGCCCCACCCCGCTGATCGGCTTCGCGGGCGCGCCGTTCACGCTCGCGTCCTACCTCATCGAGGGCGGTCCCTCCAAGAACCACGACCACACCAAGGCCATGATGTACGGCGACCCCGCGCTGTGGCACGCGCTCATGGGCCGCCTCACGGACATCACCATCGCCTACCTGCGGGTGCAGGCCGACGCGGGCGCCTCGGCGCTCCAGCTCTTCGACTCCTGGGTCGGCGCCGTCGCCCCCGAGGACTACCGCGAGTTCGTCCTCCCGTACACCAGCCGCATCTTCGCGAGCCTGGCCGACCTGGACGTGCCGCGCATCCACTTCGGCGTGGGCACCGGCGAACTGCTCGGGCTGCTCGGCGAAGCCGGCGCCGACGTCGTGGGGGTCGACTGGCGCGTACCGCTGGACGAGGCCGCCCGCCGGGTCGGCCCGGGCAAGGCCCTCCAGGGCAACCTGGACCCGGCGATCCTGCTCGCGCCGTGGGAGGTCGCCGAGCGCCGCGCCCGCGACATCCTGGAGCGCGGGCGGGCGGCCGAGGGGCACGTGTTCAACCTCGGCCACGGAGTGCTGCCGTCCACCGACCCCGGCCAGCTCGCCCGCCTCACCGACCTCGTCCACGAGGCCTCCGCCCGCTGACGGCCGCCGCCGGGCGGGCCTTGTCCCGGCGTCCCGGTCACTTTCCCGGCAGGGGCGGCTCCGGGGCGGGCTTGTCGTCCGCCGGGATCCGCACCGCGTCGCCGTCCGCGCCCTCACTCCCGGGGGCGGCCGGGGCGGTGTCGCCCGGGTCCTGGGGTCGCGCGGCCGCGCGGCGGCGTCGCGCGCGCCGGCGCAGGGCGGCGACGGCGGCCCACACCACCGCGAGCACGACGAGCCAGGGGAGCAGCGCGCCCAGTACCGTCAGCGCGACCTTGACGGTGGTCACCAGGGCGTTCCAGCCGTCCTTGAGACCGCTCAGGAAGCCCGGCGGGTCGTCATCCGGCTCCTGGACGACCGCGGCGGGCCCGACGAGGCGCAGGGTGAGCGTGGCCTCGGCGGTGCGCGCCGCCAGCGTCTTCTGCCGGGCCTGTAGCGACTCCAGGTCGGCCTCCCTGGCGGAGATCTCCCGCTCGACCGACAGGACCTCCCCGATCGTCTTGGCCTTGCTCAGGAGCGAGCGCAGCTGGTCGAGCGAGGACCGGGCCGACTTCAGGCGGCTGTCGACGTCGGCGACCTGCTCGGTCACGTCCTCGGTGGCCTGGCGCAGCGCCTCCCGCCTGCCGAGCTCCTTGCCGAGCCGTCCGAGAACGGCCTGGTACTGGCCGGGCGGGAGCTTGAAGACGAGCGTCGCGCCTCCCTCGCTCCCGTACGAGGTGGACTCCTCGTTGTCCAGGCGCCCGCCCGCCGCGCCGACGATCTGCTTGGCCTTGTCGGCGGCCGTCGTCACGTTCGTGGCCCTCACCGTCAGATCGCCGGTGTAGACGATCGACCGCACCGGCTCGGCGATCTTCACGGGGGCGCCCGTCCCGGCGGTCCCCGCGCTCGCCTGTGGAGCCACCCCGCCGGAACTCGCCGACTCGGCCGCCCCCGCGTACTCCTTCACCTCCGCCGGCATCGGCGCCCGTGCTGCCTGGGATCCTCCGCCGGCGTTGTCGGCGCTGGTGGCGACAACGCCCCCGCCTCCGCAGCCGGCCAGCAGGACGATCGCCCCCGCGAGGGACGCCAGCAGGGCCGAGCGGCACCGTAATCTGCTCATGCCCCTGTGACGGGTCCGGCGGGTGCGGGGTTGGGTGGCGCGCGTCACAATGGCGTCACGTTCTCGACGGGCGCCGCCCCCTAGTGGCGCCGGCCTCGTCCCCAGGCCGGTCCGGCCGCCGTTCGGGGCGACGCCCCGGCCGGGTAACGTCTTGGGGCATGGAAGGGACTCGGCGGCACGTCGTGGTCGTGGGCGGGGGCATAGCGGGTCTGGCCGCGGCGTGGCATCTACGGCACGAGGGCGCCGGCCTCGCGGTGACCGTCCTGGACGGCGCACCCCGCGTCGGGGGCAAGCTGCGGGTGTCGGAGGTCGCGGGCGTCCCCGTCGACGAGGGCGCCGAGGCGATGCTGGCCCGCCGTCCCGAAGGTCGCGATCTGGCCCGCGCCGCCGGCCTCGGCGGCGAGCTCGTCCACCCCGCGCCCGTCGGCGCCTCGGTGTACAGCAGGGGAGCGCTGCGGGCCATGCCCAAGCGGCAGGTCATGGGCGTCCCCGCCGACCTGGCCGAGCTCGGGCGCTCGGGCATCCTCTCGCCGGCCGGGCTGGCCCGGGTGCCGTTCGACCAGATCCTTCCCGCGACGCTGATCAGCTCCGACGTGTCCGTGGCCGCCTACGTCCGCGCGCGCATGGGCGGCGAGGTCGTCGACCGCCTGGTCGAGCCGCTGCTCGGCGGGGTCTACGCCGGCCGCGCCGAGACGCTCTCGCTGGACGCCACCATGCCGCACATCGCGGCCGTGGCCCGCACCGAGCGCTCGCTGCTGAGGGCCGCGCGCGGCATCGCCGGCGACGCCCCGAAGGACGCCGGGTCGGTCTTCACCACGCTGAGCGGCGGCATGGGCGCCCTGCCCGAGGCCGTGGCCCGCGCCTCGGGCGCCGAGATCAGGACCGGCGTCATGGTGCGCGAGCTGCGGCGCACGCCCGAGGGCTGGCGCCTGCTGACCGGTCCCACGCGATCCCCCGAGGTCGTCGAGGCCGACGCCGTGGTCGTCGCGGTGCCCGCCCCGGCCGCGGCCCGGCTGCTCGCCGCCGAGGTCCCCAAGGCCGCCGCCGAGCTCGCCCGCGTCGAGTACGCCAGCATGGCGATCATCACACTGGCCTACCCGCGCGCGGCGTTCCCCGAGCCGCCGTCCGGCAGCGGCTACCTGGTGCCCCCGGTCGAGGGGCGTCCGGTCAAGGCGGTGACGTTCAGCACGGTGAAGTGGCCCCACCTGGCCGACGCCGATCCCGGCGCGCTGCTGCTGCGCTGCTCCATCGGCCGCCTCGGCGAGGAGTACCTGCTCCAGCGCGCCGACGACGAGCTGGTCGCCCTGGCGATGGGGGAGATGGCCGAGGTCATGGGCGTGCGCGGGCTGCCCCTGGACAGCCGGGTGACCCGCTGGGGCGGCGCCCTGCCGCAGTACGAGGTGGGCCACCTGGACCGGGTGGCGCGGGTCCGCGCGGCCGTGGCCGTCCAGCCGGGGCTGGCGGTCTGCGGCGCGGCCTACGACGGGCTCGGCGTGCCCGCGTGCGTGGCGACCGCGCGTACGGCGGCGGCGGGCATCCTCGCGTACCTCGCCGAGCGGCGCGAGGGAGAATGGCGGGAGGACCACCCGGCGGCCGGCGCCCGCTGAGCGGTCCCACGCGATGGTGACGAGCGGCGCCGGGACGAACGGCGCCGGGACGACGAACGCTCCGATGGAAGGCGAGTTGAAGTGACGACGGAGAGCGGCGCGCGGCCCAAGGCCCGCGATCTCAACCAGGTCATCCGCTACACCATGTGGTCGGTCTTCCGGGTGCGCGAGCCGCTGCCGGGCGACCGGCAGGACGTCGCGCACGAGGTCGAGTCCGTGCTCTCGCAGGCCGCGGAGAAGGACGTCGTGACGCGCGGCGCCTACGAGGTGGCGGGGTTCCGCGCCGACGCCGACTACATGTTCTGGTGGCACGCCCCCGCGCCCGAGGACCTGCAGGAGGTCTACGGGCGCTTCCGGCGCACGTCCCTGGGCCGCGCCAGCGAGCCGGTGTGGTCGGTCATGGCGCTGCACCGGCCGGCCGAGTTCAACAAGTCGCACATTCCGGCGTTCCTCGCCGAGGAGCAGCCGCGCGGCTACGTGTGCGTGTACCCGTTCGTGCGCTCCCTGGAGTGGTACCTGCTGGAGGACTCCGAGCGCCGCGCCATGCTCGCCGAGCACGGCAGGCTGGCCCGTGACTATCCCGACGTGCGGGCGAACACGGTGGCGTCGTTCGCGCTCAACGACTTCGAGTGGATCCTCGCGTTCGAGGCCGACGAGCTGCACCGCATCGTCGACCTGATGCGCCACCTGCGCGCGTCGGAGGCTCGCCGGCACACCAGGCTGGAGGTGCCGTTCTACACGGGCACCCGCAAGCCGCTGGAGGAGCTGGTCACCGCCCTGCCGTGACCGCTGATTCCCCCTAAACGGGACGTCTGTCACTGACACCCCAAAAGTAACCATGTCTGATATTGCGGGAACAACCCACGCGGGTCCGCGATCTTTGGCATACTCGGGGTGATTCCCGTGTCGACGTGAGGCAGAGGGTGAACAGGGGCAATGGCCTGGCACGTTCCAGGCGAGGGGGGCACCGGCGGCGCAAGGGCCGCCGTGCGTTGTTATTGGAGATCTTCTCCGGGGTGGCCGCCGTAGCGGTGGCGGTCCTGGCCGTCGTCGCGGTGTTCGCGCGTCCCCAGGACGGCGCCGCCGCGGCGCCCGCGCCGAGTGCGCCGACCGGCGGTACGGCCTCGCCGTCCGTCCCGGCGGACCCGGGCGTCACGGCCGGTCCTGACGTCACGGCCGCGGACGCCGCGCCCGCCAAGAAGGCGAAGAAGAAGCCGCGCGACCCCGCCGACACCGCGTCGGGGCCGAGCCGGCACACCGACGGCAAGGCGATCAGCTACTTCAAGCAGCGGTGGGCGAAGGACAAGGCCCTCAAGCGGGTCACCGACATCAGGACGACCGGGAAGTACCTGCGCATCTACACCGACCTGCCGCAGTCGGCGCACAACTCCAAGGCCGCGATCGACCTGTGCAAGCGGGGCATGGAGTACCTGCTCCAGGAGGTCGGCGACCAGAGCCCCGTGGTGTTCGTGCAGGCGAAGTACGGGCAGAACGGCAACCCGGTCCTCGCCAACATCCTCGGCCCGGACGACACCTCCTGCCGCCTGTCCGCCCCGTCTCCCAAGTAGGCGGGGCGCCCGGGGGCGCGCGAGGAATGACGGAGTCCTTACGTGTCCCCGCGGCGCACGTCCGCGGACGGCGGCCTCGGCCGGGCCCGCATAGGCTGGGGGCATGGAAAAGGTGGTCAAGAGCGACGCCGAGTGGCGCGTCCAGCTGTCCCCCGAGGAGTTCCGCGTCCTGCGCCAGGCGGGCACCGAGCGTCCGTACACCGGGGAGTACGTCGACACGAAGACCGTGGGGGTCTACTCCTGCCGCGCCTGCGGGGCCGAGCTGTTCCGCTCCGAGGCCAAGTTCGACTCCCACTGCGGGTGGCCCTCGTTCTTCGAGCCGACCGGGTCCGACGCCGTGACGCTGATCGAGGACCGCTCGCTCGGCATGGTGCGCGTCGAGGTCCGGTGCGCCCGCTGTGACTCCCATCTCGGGCACGTCTTCCACGGTGAGGGCTACCCGACCCCCACCGACGACCGGTACTGCATCAACTCCGTCTCCCTCCGCCTCGAACCGGCCGGCTGACCGAGCCGTACCTCTCCACGGGCCGGGAAGGGCCGCGGTAAGGCCGTGGCAAGGCCGCGGTAAGGCCATGGTTCCGGCCCGCGGACCGGCTCCTCCGCCGGAGTGATCGGCCGGGTGCGAAGAGTAACGAACGGCGCATGGCCGCGTCATGCGCGGGTACAGACGCTTCAGGGTGCACCACCCGCAGACTCTGGTTTCGTTCGGTCTGGAGCTCTGTGCACATACGCCACAGGTGGGAGACCATCGAGGCCATCGGCCAGGTGGTGACGCAGCGATGCGAGATCTGTGGCAGGACCCGGGTGCGGGTCATGAAACCGCCCAAACCCCGGCGACGCCGCCCGGAATGACCGGGCGGCCCGATTCCGGAGACAACCCCGGGTGCGTATACGGACCGTCGTCCCGGCGGAAAGCTTTCCGCGCCGAGCATCCTTCCGGCCCGCTTCCGGCGTCTTCACCGGTATGGGGGCTGATCACCTCCTACGAGGAAGATCGCCGGTACATCCCCGCTTCCGCGCGCCGTTCGGGGAGGTCGCCGGACGGGTGAAACGTCAGCGCCCGCCCGGCGGGCGATCCCGGGGGGTCCGTCCCGTCCGAGCGCACGGTCCGCCACCGAGGCGCTCCGGGACGGACCGTCCCCCACCTGCTTTTTGTCACCGCCGGCGGGTACGGTCGGAGACATGGCGTCGCCGTTCATCGAGCTCAATGTCGGAGACCGGGTCATCAAGGTCACGAACCCGGACAAGATCTATTTCCCCGAGATCGGGGCGACCAAGCGCGACCTGGTCGAGTACTACGTCTCCGTCGGTGATGGCGCGCTGCGCGCCCTCAGAGACCGCCCGACCTACCTCAAGCGCCACCCCGACGGGGTGGCCACCGAGGCGATCTACCAGAAGCGCATCCCGCCCAAGCATCCCGAGTGGCTGCAGACCGTCACGATCCGCTTCCCGAGCGGGCGCACGGCCGACGCCCTCCGGGTGACCGAGGTGGCCGCGATCGCCTACTGCGCCAACCTGGCCACGATCGACTTCCACCCCTGGCCCACCCGCGCCGACGACGTCGAGCATCCCGACGAGCTGCGCATCGACATCGACCCCCAGCCCGGCACCGGCTTCGAGGACGCGCGGGTCGCCGCGTTCGTCGTCCGCGAGATCCTCGACGAGTTCGGCATGCGCGGCTTCCCGAAGACCTCCGGCAGCCGGGGCATCCACATCAACGTGCGCATCCAGCGCGACTGGTCCTTCACCGAGGTGCGCCAGAGCGCCATCGCGCTCGCCCGCGAGGTCGAGCGCCGCCGTCCCGACCTCGCCACGACCGCCTGGTGGAAGGAGGAACGCGGCGAGAAGGTCTTCATCGACTACAACCAGAACGCCCGCGACCGCACCATCGCCAGCGCCTACTCCGTCCGCGCCAAACCCCACGCCCCGGTCTCCACGCCCGTGACCTGGGAGGAGCTGGCCGACGTCGACCCGCGCGACTTCGACATCCGCACGGTCCCGCCCCGGTTCGCCGAGCTCGGCGACGTCCACAGGGAGATCGACGACCGCGCGTTCACCATCGAGCCGCTCCTGGAGCGGTACGCGAAGGACGAGCGCGGCGACATGCCCTACCCGCCCAACTACCCGAAGATGCCCGGCGAGCCCAAGCGCGTCCAGCCCAGCAAGGCCAGGCCCGAAAACGGGTGACGTCCGCGCCCGGCCCGCACCGGCTCCTCATGGTGGCGTTGCCGGCCGCATGCCGTCGCTGGCCTGGCTCCCACCGAGGCGCTGGCCTCCGCCTGACGAGGTCGCCGCGTCAGTCAGGTGGACGGGGACGTCCAGCGGTCGAGCGCGGTGGTGATGGTGGTGAGCCAGCCGGCCACGGGACCGAGGGTGATCAAGCCGCTGCCGGCGCCGGCGAGCTCTCCCGCGGCGGGCAGCAGGCGGGCGCGTACCCGTTCCAGCACCACACGGTCCCCGAGAACCAGGGCGGGCGCCGCCTCCAGGCAGCACAGTGCCTCGTACAGGAGGTCCGCGGGCGGCTCCGGCAGGGCGCGCAGCGCCGCCCGCGCCTCGGCGTGGCGGCCCGCGCGCAGCGAGAAGAAGGGCTCGGCCCAGGGACGGTACGGACCCCAGTCCGCCGCCGGGTCGACGGCCTCGGCCGTCTCCCGCGCGGAGGACGGGCGGCCCGCGAGGCGCAGGCACAGCCGGGTGAGCGGCGGCAGGCCGCGCTCCACGCCCGGCATCCCGGCACCCTCCAACCGGGCGGCGGCCTCGACGTAGGCGGCCTCGGCGCGCGCGAGCCGCCCGTGGGCGGCAAGCCGTAGCGCGCGGTACCACTCGGTGAAGACGCCCACCAGCGGCCGTTCGTGGCGCTCGGCCAGCAGGTCGGCGGCGGCGGCGTGCTCGTCGGCCGCCGCGAAGTCGGCCAGCGCGCCGCGGGCCTGCAGCCGGATCAGATGCCCGAGAACCTCGAAGGTCACGAGGCCGTGCCGGGCGGCCAGCGCGACCAGTTCGGCGCCGATCTCGTCTCGCCGCGACGCGAGGCCCGCCCGGGTGCAGGACTGCATGAACACCCCGTTGAGGGCGAACGCCAGCAGCGCGGGATCCTCCAGCCGGCGGGCGATCTCCTCGGCCTCGTGCGCCGCCTGAGGCCCGCGGACGTTGTCGCCCTCGCCCGCGCCCTGGGACACGAGCGGTTGCAGATCGCCGGGGAGCTTCGGAAGCTGCTGAGCCGCTGACGGACCCGCCCGGGCCTCGGGTCCGTGAGCGCATGCCCGGCCGGCCCAGGCGCGTCCAGCCCGGCAGGGCCCGCGCCGATCACCTATCGCCGACGGCGCCGCTCGCGGCTATCGTGTTCGGGGTACGGTGGCCGAGCCGTGTGATCAAGGCGGTGGACTGACCGATGAACACGGTCTGGCTGTGGTGGGCCGGTCTGGCGCTGGGCTCGTTCGCGATCCTCGAGACCTGGGCGCTGCTCAACAAGAAAGAGGGCGACACGCTGTCCGAGCGGCTGCGCGCGTGGCTCGGCATCTACCCGGTCAAGCACTGGCGCCTCGCCACCAGCGCCGCCCTGATCGGCTTCCTCGTCTGGTTCGGCTGGCACATCGTCTTCTAGCGGCTCCGTCTTCTAGCGGCCTCTAGCGGCTCCGCGTTCCAGTGGCTTCGTCTTCCGGAGGCTGCCAGAGGCTCTCGCGGGCTCACAGGCAGCCTGTCCGTCCGTTTCCGCCGCCGGACGAGGCTCGCGGTGCCCCGTCCGGCGTACGGACGCCAGATCGGCTCAGGCGAACAGCACCCCGGCCAGGGCGCGGTACCCGGGCAGCGGGTCCTCCCCGTCAGCCGTCAGGAGCTGGACGTTCACGTGGTCGGCTCCCGCGGCGAGGTGCTCGTCGACGCGCCGCTTGATCGTCTCGGGCTCGCCCAGGGCGACGAGCGCGTCGACGAGCCGGTCGCTGCCCTCACCCGACAGGTCTTCGTCGCCGAAGCCGAGCCTGCGAAGATTCGCGGTGTAGTTGGTGAGCTTGAGGTAGAAGGCCACGGTCGAGCGCGCGATCTTCCGGGCGTGCTCGATGTCGCCGGACACGACCACCTTCTGCTCGGGCGCGAGCAACGGCCCCGCGCCGACGATCTCCCGCGCCTGCCGGGTGTGCTCGGGCGTGGTGAGATACGGGTGGGCGCCCGCGCTCCTGTCCGCGGCGAGCCGCAGCACCCTCGGCCCGAGCGCGGCCAGCGCCCGGCCCTCGACCGGCACCCCCGCCGCGTCCAGCCCGTCGAGATAGGCGGCGAGCGCGTCGTAGGGCTTGGTGTAGCGCGCCGTGGCCTCGCGGTGCCCGGCGCCGACGCCGAGCAGGAAACGTCCGGGGTGGGCGTCCGAGACGCGGTTGTAGGCGGCGCCGACGGTCGCGGGGTCGTCCTGCCAGATGTTGACGATGCCGGTGGCCACGGTCAGCGTGGAGGTCGCGGCGAGAAGTTCGTCGACGATGCGCAGGTCGCCGCCCGGCGACCCGCCGAGCCAGATCGCGCCGTAGCCGAGCTCTTCGAGCGAGGCCGCCAGGGCGGGCGTCACCTGTGACGCCGCGCGCCACACCCCCACCTTGCCGAGCGCGGGCCATGTCGTCATGATGCTCCTTCACATTCGTTCGTCCGCGTGATCAGGCGCGGGAGGACGCCCTGGCCCGGAGGGCCCAGGCGCGAGAACTCCGGCCGTGGGCGGGCTATTCCCGTGAGCGATGGGAAGAACGGGGACGGTGGGGCCGTGGCCGCGGTCAGCCCCCCTGCCTGTCGACCGGCTCGGCCCCGGCGGAGACGTCGGCGTGCAGGGACATCGTGGCGGCCGCCCGCCGCACGGCCCCCACCGGCACGGTGGGCACCAGCTTGTCCAGGAAGGCGTAGCGGCGGGCGAGCGACTCGATGTAGGCCCCGCTGCGACCCGAGGCCTCCCGCACGTCGTGCCACCAGTCGGCGATGTCCCCCCACCCCGGCGCGGCCAGCGACCCGCCGAACTGCTGCACGGCGAGCGCGGAGCAGACCCCCGCGAAGGCCAGGCGGTCGGCGAGCGGCCAGTGGGCCAGGGTGCCGAGCACGAGCCCGGCCCCGAAGACGTCCCCGGCGCCGGTCGGGTCGAGCGCGGTCACCCGAAGCGCCGGGACGTACGCCTCCTCGCCGGTGATGGAGTCGATGGCCATGGCGCCGTTGGCCCCGTCGGTCACCACGGCCAGCGGGACGCGGTCGGCGATGGCGTACAGAGCCTCGCGGGGCGTCTCGGTGTTGGTGTAGGCCATGGCCTCGACGGCGTTCGGCATGAACGCGTGGCAGACCTCCAGCTGGTCGAGCAGGGAGGGGGCCCAGGTCTCCGAGGGATCCCAGCCCACGTCGGCGAAGATCAGCGCGCCGTCCTTGCGGGCCTGGTCGGCCCAGGTGCACGAGTCGGAGCTGCCGAGCGGCTCCTCGAAGGACAGAGGCGCGATCACGGCGCTGGAGCGCGGGGGACGCCCGATCATCTCTGTCGCGGCCATGGGCGAGGGGTGGCCGTGGGTCACCATGCTGCGGTCGCGGTTGACGGCCATGGAGACGGTCACGGGGGAGTGCCACTGCTTGAAACGGCGCGATCTCGACAGGTCCACGGATTCCTGCTCGGACAGGATGCGCCAGTTGAAGTCGGCGTAGTCGTCGTCGCCGAACGCGGCCGCCATGGAGGTGCGCAGCCCGAGGCGGCTGGCGGCGATGGCGAGGTTGGCGATGCCTCCGGGGCAGGACCCCATCCCTTCGGCCCACACCTCGGTGCCGGCGGCGGGCATCGCCTGGAGCCCGGTGAAGACGATGTCCAGGAACACGGTGCCGGCGGTGAACACGTCGAACTCCGGCCCCTCTGGACTGCGTAGAGCGGCGAGTGGGTCGTAGGCCTGGACAGACACGGAAGTGAGTCCTCCTCGACGGCGCGAAGAATGTGCGCACTCTTGCATGTTTTGGTCGCCCATATCAAGAGTCGACGGACGATGGTGCGCATTTTTGCTTAGTTGTGCTCGTAGATGACTGATACGATCCTCGAGTGCTCCAGCGCGTCCGGCATGCCGAGATCATGCGGCGCGTCCGTCTCGCCGGGGCGACCAGCGTGCGCGACCTCGCCGCGCAGCTCGGCGTCAGCCCCTCGACGATCCGGCGCGATCTCGAACTCCTCGACCGCGACGGCACGCTCAGGCGCGTGCGCGGCGGGGCGCTGGCCCATGACGACGCCGACGTCGACCTGCCCTTCGCCGAGGTCGCCGCCGTGGACGAGAGTCACAAGGACGCCGTGGCCGCCCGCGCGGCCGGGCTCGTGCGCGACGGCGACGTCGTCCTGCTCGACATCGGCACGACCACGGTCAGGGTCGCCCACCACCTGCGCGACCGGCCCGTCACCGTCGTCACCTCCAGCATGGCCGTCCTGGACGTGCTGCGCGGCGACCCGGCGGTCGAGGTGCTGGTGCTCGGCGGCATGCTGCGCCGTGCCTACCATTCCCTCGTGGGCGTGCTCACCGAGCAGGCCCTGCGCCAGGTGTGCGTCGACCGCCTGTTCCTGAGCGCCAGCGGCGTGCGGCCCGACGGGCAGGTCACCGACTCCACGGTGGCCGAGGTCCCCCTGAAGCGGGCCATGATGGCGGCGGCCGGGCAGGTCGTCCTGGTCGTGGACCGGCACAAGTTTCCCGGCTCGGGCGCACTGCGCGTGTGCGGGCCGGACGAGCTCGACGCCGTGGTGACGAACGAGGGCGCCGACGAGGCGACCCTGCGCGCGCTCGGCGAGGCGGGCGCCGAGGTGCTGCTGACATGAAATGCCGCGCCGCGAGGCGGCGGGGCGAGCGCGAGGAGCGAGCATGAGGTTGACCATCCTCGGTGGTGGCGGTTTCCGCGTCCCGCTGGTGTACGGCGCGCTGCTGGGCGACACCGGCAGGCCGCGGGTGGAGGAGGTCGTCCTGTACGACCTGTCCGAGGAGCGCCTGTCGGCCATGGGCCACGTGTGCGCCCAGCTCGCCGCCGGGCGCGACGACCCGCCGCGCGTCCGCGCCACCACCGACCTGGACGACGCGCTGCGCGACGCCGACTTCGTCTTCTCGGCGATCCGCGTCGGCGGCCTGGAGGGACGCACGGCGGACGAGCGGGTCGCTCTCGGCCTCGGGCTGCTCGGCCAGGAGACGGTCGGCCCCGGAGGCATCGCGTTCGGGCTGCGGACGATCCCGGTGGCCCTGCGGGTCGCCGAGCGCGTCGCCGCCGTGGCCCCCCGGGCGTGGGTCATCAACTTCACCAACCCCGCGGGCATGATCACCGAGGCCATGCAGCGGGTGCTGGGCGACCGTGTGGTGGGCATCTGCGACTCCCCGCTGGGGCTGGTCCGCCGGGCCGCGCGGTCCCTCGGCGTGGACCCCGGCCGGGCCGCCCCCGACTACGTCGGGCTGAACCACCTCGGCTGGCTGCGCGGCCTCGTCCACGACGGGCGGGACGTCCTGTCCGACCTGCTCGCCGACGACACGGCGCTCAAGGGGGTGGAGGAGGCGCGGTTGTTCGGCCCCGACTGGGTGCGGTCGCTCGGCGCGCTGCCGAACGAATACCTCTATTACTACTACTTCACCCGCGAGGCCGTGGCCGCCGTCGGCGGCGCCCCGCAGACCCGGGGCGAGGCGCTGGTGCGGCAGCAGACGGAGTTCTACGCGGCGGTCGCGCGCGACCCCGGGCACGCCCTGGACGCCTGGCGGCGCGCCCGCCGGGAGCGCGACGCGTCCTACATGGCCGAGACCCGCGAGACCGCGCGGGCGGGGGAGCGCGACGCCGTCGACCTCGCGGCGGGCGGGTACGAGGGCATCGCGCTCGCGCTGATGACCACGATCGCTCGGGGCGGCACCGCCACCATGATCCTCAACGTGCGCAACGGCACGGCGGTCCCCGGGCTGCCCCCGGAGGCGGTGGTGGAGGTGCCGTGCGCGGTGGACCCCGGCGGGGTGCGCCCGCTGGCGACCCGGCCGCTGCCCGGCCAGTTCCTCGGGCTCGTCCAGCAGGTCAAGGCCGTCGAGCAGCTCGTCATCGAGGCCGCCGTGACCGGTTCTGCGGCCGTCGCCGTGCGGGCCTTCGCCTCCCACCCGCTCGTGGACTCGGTGTCGGTGGCCCGTTCGCTGCTGGACGGCTACCGCGCCCGCATCCCCGAGCTCGCGGCCGTCCTGCACCCCGCCGGGTAGCCCGGCGGGGACGCCCGCCATGACGGGCTCAGGCGGCCAGGCGGGGCGAGCTCAGCTCGGAGCCGAGGCGGCGGACGTCCACGCCGCCCTGCCGCACCAGGCGCACCGACGGGTTGGAGCCGTCGCACAGCAGGCCGTACAGCAGGTCCTCGCCGGTCTTCCGCCGCCTCCGCGACGCCCCGACCCCGCCGAGCGGAGCGAGGCCACAGGCACAGCGGTGCGGGGGGCGGCGGAAGAACACCGACTCGAAGGCGCACAGAACCCGCCTGAGCCGAGCGAGGTCATAGGCGCAGCCCGGCCAGGCGGGTCAGGCCTGGCCGGGGTGTGGTGCGGATCTCCGGTTACTCGGACGGAATCTCGCTGGTCGTCATCTCGCCGGCGGTCTTCTCGCTGAGGGACCCGGTGCGGTAGACGCCCCATATCTGGCCGGGGGTTTCGGCGGACGTGCTGGAGTAGGCCTTGCAGACCAGGGTCTGAGCGGAGTACCCCTGCTGCTGGATCTCGGGGATGGCGCTCTGGCACGCCGTCAGGGATTCGTAGCCGCCGTTGACCAGGTCATCGGAGGGTACCGACGCCTGCGCCGCAGTGGCGGCCGCGGGCAGGACGAACGCGCCGCTCAGGACGAGCGCGGCAAAGACGTTTCTCCTCATGGAGGTCTCCTCTCGTGCCGCCGCGGAAGATGGCGGCACCGTGAGCGTCCCCCGGCCCCCGTCACCCCGGCATGACGGGCGCGTGACGGTGGCGCGCCGCCGCCGGTGCGCCTCTGTTCCGCAAACGATGCGCATAACCGGACGAACCGCCACGAACCGGGGTACATAGCGGGGAGGAACGGCGACGGGAGGGGCTGCTTACCAGACGACTCGCTTTCCACGTGAGAGGCAGCGCAACTATGGAGAGCGGCGACCGGCCCGCGCTGCGGGTCGTTCTTCTGGGCGGCTTCCGGCTGCTGGCCGGGGACGAGCAGGTGACGGTCTCGGGTGGATCCGAGCGCCTTCTGTCCTTCGTCGCGCTCTGCGGCCAGGCCGTCCCCCGTACCCTCATGGCGGGCACGCTGTGGCCGGACCGGCCCGAGCGGCGCGCGTACTCCAGCCTCCGGTCCGCCCTGGCCAGGCTCGAAGGGGCCGGGAGGCAGATACTCGACGTCGGCGCCACCGAGGTGCGCCTGAGCCAGGACGCCGGGGTGGACATCGAGGAGGCGCGGTCGCTGGCGCGCCGCGTCCTGGACCCCGACACGCCCACCCCCGTCCGGGACCTCAGCGCGGACTCCGTCGAGAGCCTGTCGGTGGACCTGCTGCCCGGCTGGTACGAGGACTGGGTGGTCCGGGAGGCCGAGGACTGGCACCAGCTCCGCCTGCACGCCCTGGAGGCCCTCGCGGAGGACTTCATCGCGGCCGGTCGCTTCGCCGACGCGGTCGCCGCCGCCGGGGTGGCCGTCCGCGCCGAGCCCCTGCGCGAGAGCTCGCACGCCGCGCTGATCCGCGCCCATCTCGCCGAGGGGAACCAGGCCGAGGCGCTGCGCGACTACGAGCGGTACGAGCGCCTGCTCGAGACCGAGCTGCGCCTCCGGCCGACCCCCCTGGTGAGCGATCTCGTCGCCGGACTTCGCGCGGTGGCTCAGCCCTGAGGCGGGCGGGGGAGTCGCTCGCCGGTCACGTCGGAGTCACGGTGCGGTGGCGGACGGCCCGTAAGGCTGTGGTCGAAACGCCAAGGAGGCCACCGCGACGTCCGGACGATCGACGTGGGTGGCCCGCGACGAAAGGAATCGGCCATGGTCAGCAAACGCTGCCTGATGGTTCTCGGGCCGGCGGCCATCTCCTTCGCTCTCTGGTCGGCCGGAGCCGCCCAGGCATCCGCCGCACAGCCCTCCATGACCAGGCCGGTGGTCGCCGCCGGCGCCGTGACCGCCTCGACGGTGGGGTACTCGGACGGCTACGACGACGACGGCTACGGCAGGGACAGGGGCTCCGAGCGCGGCCGGTTCTCCGAGCGGATGGACCGGGACCGCGGCATGGACCGGGACCGCGGCATGGAGCGCGGCCGAGGTTCGGAGCGCGGCCGGTTCTCCGAGCGGATGGACCGGGACCGCGGTATGGACCGGGGCCGAGGCTCGGAGCGCGGCCGCTTCTCCGAGCGGGAGGATCGGGGCCGAGGTTCGGAGCGCGGCCGGTTCTCCGAGCGGATGGAGCGCGGCCGGTTCTCCGAGCGGGAGGAGCGCGGCCGAGGTTCGGAGCGCGGCCGGTTCTCCGAGCGCATGGAGCGCGGCCGAGGTTCGGAGCGCGGCCGGTTCTCCGAGCGGATGGAGCGCGGCAGAAGTTCCGAGAGGATCGGCAGGTCGGAGCGAGACAGGTTCGGCGGCAGGGACTAGCGGCCCCCCCGGGCCATCGGCTCCGATCGCGCACCAGAGGGACATGAGCACCACTCATGTCCCTCTCCGCGTCCGCCCCGGGCGGCGCTCAGCGCGCCAGGATGTCGTCCAGGTTGTAGTCGACCGGCCGTTCGAGCTGCTCGTAGGTGCACGACTCCGGCGTCCGGTCGACGCGCCACCGGCGGAAGTGGGCGGTGTGCCGGAAACGCTGCCCCTCCATCTGCCCGTAGGCCACCTCGACGACCAGCCGTGGTTCGAGGGGGATGAACGAGAGGTCTTTGCCGGCGCTCCACCGGGAGATCGCGCCGGGCATGCGCTGGGTGGTGTTCTCGTCCTGCGACATCCAGGAGTTCCACGGGTGGGCGGAGAGGTCGGCCAGCAGGTACGGCTTCAGCTCGTCGATCAGCTCGGCCCTGCGCTTCATCGGGAACGACGCCGACACGCCGACGTGATGCAGCACGCCCGCCGCGTCGTACAGCCCGAGCAGCAGCGACCCGACGATGGGCCCGGACTTGTGCTCGCGGTAACCGGCGACGACGCAGTCGGCCGTGCGCTCGTGCTTGACCTTCAGCATCGTGCGCTTGTCCGGCTCGTACGGCTGGTCGGAGGGCTTGGCGACGATGCCGTCGAGCCCCGCCCCCTCGAACATCTCGAACCACTCGGCCGCCCGCTCGTCGTTACTGGTGACGGGGGTCAGGCGGATCAGGTCGCCCGCGCCGGCCAGCGCGCCGACGAGGCGGGCGCGGCGCTCGCCGAACGGGGTCTCCATGAGGTTCTCGTCGCCGATGGCCAGCAGGTCGAAGGCGATGAAGGACGCCGGGGTCTGCTCGGCCAGCAGCCGCACCCGGGAGGCGGCCGGGTGGATGCGCTGCTGCAGCGCGTCGAAGTCGAGGATCTGGCCCCGGCGCAGGACGATCTCGCCGTCGAGGACGCAACGCTCGGGCAGTTCGCGCTTCACCGCCTCGATCAGCTCGGGGAAGTAGCGGTTGAAGGGACGTTCGTTGCGGCTGCCGAGGTACACCTCGTCGCCGTCGCGGAAGACGATGCACCGGAAGCCATCCCATTTCGGCTCGTACAGCATGGTGCCGTTCTGTGGCGGCACGTTCTTGATCGCCTTGGCGAGCATCGGCGCCACGGGCGGGACGACCGGCAGGTTCATCTCGGGGACGGGCTGGGCGGGAAGGGTCATAGCGGCTCCCGGGTGTACTTGCAGAAGAGGAAGCCTTCTTCCTCCAGGACGTGCGCGAGATGCAGGCGGAGCTGCGAGGCCGGGCCGTTGAGGATGCGCGCGGCGTCCCCTCCGGCCATGATCGGGCTGATCGTGAGGCACAGCTCGTCCACCAGGCGGGCCGCCGCGAGCTGCGCGTTGACGCGGGGGCCGCCCTCGCAAAGGACCTGGCCGAGACCCCGCTCGCGCAGCCCGGCGAGCGCCACCGGCAGGTCCACCCGCTCGTCTCCCGCGACGATGACCTCGGCGTTCCTGGCGGCCTCGTCGCGCCGGTCCTTGGGGGCGCTCTCGGTCGTGATCACGATGGTCCTGGCGTAGGGCTGCGCCTCGGTGAACAGGGGGCTGCCGAGGTCGAGGTCGAGCTTGCGGGTCACGACCGCGATGGGCGGGGCGGGCGGGCGTCCCGAGCGCAGGTCCGGCCAGGACGCGCGGGGGCGGGCCGGGCCGTACCCCTCGGTGCGGACGGTCGCCGCGCCGGCCAGCACGACGTCCGACAGCGCCCGCAGGACGCCGAAGAGGCGGCGGTCGCCCGGGCCGGAGAGGCCCTCGGAGAGCCCCTTCAGCCAGGCGCCCCCGTCGACTCCGGCCACCATGTTGATGCGCAGCCACTCGCCGCGCGGGTAGGCGTACGCCTCGGCGAGGTTCACGTCGTCGGCGGGGGCGGGCAGGATGCGTCGCACGCTCTCTACCTTGGCACAGGCGGGTTGGAGTGTACGCGCAGGGATCGCGGGACGGATGCGAAGCAACATTTTGGCATATATCGCGACACGTGAGCTGCGCAGTGCGTAGAGTCACCGCGCCGTCTGCGGAGTGCCTCGGAGGAAACGGGTCGGTGGGGCCGCGAGGGGCCGGCACGGCGTGACCTGAGATCCAGCCGGATCCGCGCGGCGCGCGGCATGACCCAGGAGGGTGCGGTGCGGACACCAGCCAGTCCTGTCCCGGACGAGACGGGCGAAGAGGGCGAGCCGCCTCTGCCGCGCAATGTCCAGTACCTCTTCATGCGGATCGACGACGTCGCCGTGGAGCGCCCGGCCACGCGCAGGCTGCCGGTCGTCCTCTTACGACGTGAGGCCGGGACCGGCCCTCAGGCGGCGGAGGAGCCGGCCGAGGGGGAGGGGACGGACGGCGCGGCGAGCCGGATGATCACCGTCTACCGGGACCGGCTGCGCCGCCGCTCGGCGGGCATGGTGGGGCTGGTCCCGCACGCGTACGTCGAGGACGCCGCGCTGACGCGGGGCGGCGCCCGAGATGACGACGAAGGCGGCGCCGAGCCGCATATCCGCGTCGTCTCGACGATCGCCGCGCAGTTGGAGCGCTCGATGCCGCCGGGGAGCGGGACGCTCCGGCTGTCCCGCTACCAGACGCTCCACGCCATTCTGGGTACCCGCGTCGGCGGCGGAAGCGGGGCGCGCCGGCGGCTGCGTGACCGGCTGTACGAGGACCTCACGGAGAGGCGGCCCTGGCTCGGCCGGCTGGCGAGCCTCGCGGAGGCGGGCGGAAGGAACGCGCTCACCGGGGTGCTGCTCAAGCTGTTCGAGATGCTGGTCGTCGGCGTACCGCGCTGGGTCTACGGGGTGTGGCTCGGCCGTAGCCGAAGTTGGCGCTGGGTGGGAGCACGGCTCAGGATTCCCGGCCGCGATTTCCTCAAGGTCGCCATGGAACTGGCCGCGGACGGGGATGTCCGGCACGACGACGTCCTGACGCAGCGGATCCTGCTGATGGCCCTGATGAGGGATCTTGACGAGGCCGCGCGCCCCTCACGCCTGTGGGTGCACCGCGTGCGCCGGCCCTGGCCGTTCGTCGTGCTGCTCGCCACGGTCGGCGACGAGGACAGCCCCAGCCGGCGTTTCCTCGACAACTACGTCAGCGCGGGCGAGACCGGCTCGTCCGCCTCGTCCTCTCCTCCGCCCTCACCCCCGCCCCTGCTGGTACTCGGCGCGCTCACCGGCAAGGTGCCTTCCTACGCCGTCGCCCTCACCCCGGACCCCGAGTCCAAGCGGCCGGACGACCTCGCCGTCCAGGTGCGCGACCTGTACGCCGGGCGCTCAACCGGCCTGCCGGCCGGGGGCGTGTACGTCGTGCCGCTCTCGAAGGAGGACGACGACGGGGCGGCCGAGCAGTGGCTGCGCACCACGTTCGAGGTGCCCGCGCGGGAGAACCGCCACGGCGACTACGTGCGTCCGATCTTGTCCATGCTGGTCCCGCTGGCGCTGGTGGCCGGCGCGCTCTTCGCCGTCCACCCGTGGCGGCCGTCGGCCTGCCAGGAGGTGACGACCGGAGAGATCGTCGGGGTCACCGACGGCCAGGAGTGCAGCCTCGCGGCCGGTGAGAAGGGGCAGGAACTGCGAGATCTGGAGCAGAAGGTCTCCGAGCAGAACCGCGCGGTCGAGAAGGAGGGAAAGCCCTACCGGTCGGTGGTGTTCTTCGCACCGCTCAGCGTGAGCACCGATTCGGGAGAGACGGCCCCGAACGGCCTGCAGGGACTGCGTGGAGCGATCATCGCCCAGGCGCAGCTGAACAGGCAGGAGGTCAAGCGGCCGATGCGCATCCGATTGCTCATCGCCAACGCCGGCCAGTACTTCGCCTACGGGGCGCAGAACTCCGACGGGCCGGATGTGGCCCAGGAGATCATCAAGCGGAAGGACCACGACCGCATCGCCGCCGTCATCGGCATCACGCAGAGCCGCCCGGAATCGCTGCGGGCGATCGGGGAACTGGACGCGGCGCAGATCCCCGTGGTGGGCATCTCGGTCACCGGCAGCGAGATGCTCGACAAGGCCCCCGACCGCTACTTCCAGGTGTCGCCGCAGAACCGGCGGATCGCCAAGGTGATCGCGGAGTTCCTCGCTCACCACGCGCCGGCCTCGACCACCAGGCCGGCGGTGGTGGTGTACGACCCGGAGGACACCTACTTCAGCAAGGACCTGATGACCAAGTTCACCGAGGCGTACACGGCCTACGGGGCGACGGTCGAGGAGGTCGCGTATTCGGAGAAGGACAACGGTCCGAGTACCGACGGCGTCGCACGGCGGATCTGCGCGCGGGCCCGGAACTCCGGGGCCTTCGTCGTGTACGCGGGACGATCGGCGGTGATGCCCGATCTGCTCGGCACCATGCAGAGCATCGGTGAATGCCACATGAACGACACGAAGATCGACGTCCTCGCCGAGAGCCCCCCGGCGAAGTTCCTCGAAGATCCGGCTCTCGCGGAGAACGCCTACTCGTTCATGAACCTGTACTACGTGGGATTCAATGCGGGGGGCGCCGGGGCGGGCAATGACGGCTACGACCATTTCTCCAGCCAGTTCAAGGACCGGTTCCCGGCCGGTCAGGCGAACTCCGACGCGGCCGGGGGATACGACGCGCTCCGCGTCGTCTCTCAGGCCGTCAACGGAACGTATCCGAAGTACCCCGACGGGAGCTTCGGGCCTAACGAGGTCTACGGCCAGCTCTACGATCCCGGAGTCGTCGACTATCTTGGCGCGTCCGGTGTCCTGACGCTCAACAAGAACGACAGGTTCCCCGCGAGGAAGGCCGTGTACATCCTGCGACCCACCGGCGGCAAGGTCGACACGCTCATGGCGTGCGGGCGGCTCCCGGACCAGAGCGATCCCTCGACCTGGCAGGGCGGCTCCTGTCCCGGCGATTAGGTCCTCCGCGTCGCCGGGGGCGCGCGGCTCAGCGGCGCGCGGTGGAGCGCAGGATGCGCATCGAGCGGCCGGTCACCGGGACCAGCGCCCCCGGCTCCCACGTCTGGTCCGTACGGCCGTCGTGGCAGGGCCTGTCGTCGGTGGTGTCCAGGACGGGGGTCCAGCCCGGCCCGAACTCGCGGCCCGGCAGCGTGAACGTGATGCTCTCGTGGTGGCCGTTGACCGCCAGCAGGAACGAGTCGTCGGAGATGCGCTCGCCGCGGGGCCCCGGCTCGCTGATCGCCTCGCCGTTGAGGAACACCGCCATGGCCTTGCCGAAGCCGCTGTGCCAGTCGCCCGAGGTCATCTCCTTGCCCGACGGTGTGAGCCAGACGATGTCCCCCATGTCGCTGACGCTCGCCTCGGGGCCGCGCCCGAGGAAGAAGCGGCGGCGCCGGAAGACCGGGTGGTCCCTGCGGAACTTCGCCAGGGCGCGGACGAAGTCCAGCAGGTCGGACTCCTGCCGCAGCAGCGACCAGTCGACCCAGGAGATCTCGTTGTCCTGGCAGTAGGCGTTGTTGTTGCCCCGCTGCGTGCGGCCGATCTCGTCACCGTGCAGCAGCATCGGCACGCCCTGCGACACGAACAGCGTGGTCAGCAGGTTGCGGCGCTGCCGGTGACGCAGCTTGACGATCGACGGGTCCTCTACGGGGCCCTCGGCGCCGCAGTTCCATGAGCGGTTGTCGTCGGTGCCGTCGCGGTTGTTCTCGGCGTTGGCCTCGTTGTGCTTGCGGTTGTAGGAGACCAGGTCGGCGAGGGGGAAACCGTCGTGGCAGGTGACGAAGTTGATGGAGGCGACCGGCCGGCGGCCGCTGTTGGCGTACAGGTCGGAGGAGCCCGCGAGGCGCGAGGCGAACTCCGGCAGCATCGAGGGGGCGCCGCGCCAGAAGTCGCGCACGCTGTCGCGGTACTTGCCGTTCCACTCGGTCCACAGCGGGGGGAAGTTGCCCACCTGGTAGCCGCCCGGCCCGACGTCCCACGGCTCGGCGATCAGCTTGACCTGGGAGATCACCGGGTCCTGCTGGATGAGGTCGAAGAACGCCGACAGGCGGTCGACGTCGTGCAGCTCGCGCGCCAGGGCGGCGGCGAGGTCGAAGCGGAAGCCGTCCACGTGCATCTCCTGCACCCAGTAGCGCAGCGAGTCCATGATCAGCTGGAGCGCGTGGGGCGAGCGGACGTTGAGGGAGTTGCCGCAGCCGGTGTAGTCGAGCAGAAGGCGGCGGTCGCCGTCGATCAGCCGGTAGTAGGACGCGTTGTCGATGCCGCGGTAGGCGAGGGTCGGCCCCATGTGGTCGCCCTCGGCCGTGTGGTTGTAGACGACGTCGAGGATCACCTCGATGCCGGCCTCGTGCAGGGACTTCACCATGGCCTTGAACTCCAGCACCTGCTGGCCGCGCTGACCGGAGCTGGAATAGGCGTTGTGCGGCGCCAGGAAGGCGATGGTGTTGTAGCCCCAGTAGTTGGTCAGGCCGCGGGCGACCATCGCGTGCTCGGGCACGAACTGGTGGACCGGCATGAGCTCGACCGCCGTGACGCCGAGGCTCTTCATGTGGTCGATCACCGCGGGGTGGGCGAGGCCGGCGTAGGTGCCGCGCTGGGCCTCGGGCACGTCGGGGTGGCGCATGGTGAGCCCGCGCACGTGCGCCTCGTAGATCACCGTCTCGTGGTACGGCGTGCGGGGCGGGCGGTCGTTGCCCCAGTCGAAGAACGGGTTGACGACGACGTTCTTCGGCATGTTGGGCGCGCTGTCCTCGGTGTTGCGCCGCCCGGGGTCGGTGAACTGGTAGGAGAACAGCGAGCGATCCCAGCGCACCTCGCCCTCGATGGCCTTGGCGTACGGGTCGAGCAGCAGTTTGGAGGGGTCGCAGCGGTGCCCGGCGGCGGGGTCGTACGGCCCGTGCACGCGGTAGCCGTACCGCTGCCCGGGCTGGACGCCGGGAAGGTATCCGTGCCAGACGAAACCGTCGACCTCGGGCAGGTCGACGCGGCTCTCGTGGCCGTCGTCGTCGAAAAGGCAGAGCTCGACCCGCTCGGCGACCTCGGAGAAGAGCGAGAAGCTCGTCCCGACGCCATCCCAGGTCGCACCCAGGGGGTACGGCTCTCCAGGCCAGACCTCACGCATGTAGCCTCATTGTGGTCAAGGAACGGTCCGCGGTGCCGCTCGATCGCGTGGCTTGTTTCCCTCTCGTGATCCGGTGCCTCGTGTTCCCTCCCTGAAGGCTCCGTCCGCGTCCCTGGCTGTGAGTTCCGGCTCTACTGTCGATAGTAGGGCCGCGGGCCTGATTTTCCAGGGCCTTCCCGCCAGGTGAGAGTGCCCGCCGGACGCTCCCGAGGTGGGTGAGGCCGGGGCCTCTCCTCCTGGGCGCCGACCCGGCGGAGGGTCAACAACGTACACGCAAACGGACATTTTTGTATATACCGCCTTTACCATCAGTTAACTACACAGATAGGTATGAAGCGGACATGGTGCAGCCCCCGCGCGCCGGGGCGCGCGGGGGCCTCGGGGCCGTGCTCAGCCGAGCAGCTCGGCGTTCAGGGTGATCGTGGTGCCCGTCAGGGCCTTGCTGACCGGGCAGTTGGCCTTGGCGGTCTCGGCGGCGGTCTGGAAGTCCTCCGCGGAGATGCCCTCGACCTGCGCGCGGACGGACAGCACGATGCCCGTGATGCCCTCGCCAGGCTGGAAGGTCACGTCGGCCTTCGTCTCCAGGCTCTGCGGCGGCGTGCCCGCCTGGGCCAGGCCGTGCGAGAGCGCCATCGAGAAGCAGGACGAGTGAGCCGCCGCGATCAGCTCCTCCGGGCTGGTCTTGCCGTTGGCCTCCTCCGAGCGCGAGGCCCACGTGACGTCGAACGTCCCGACTCCGGAGGTGTCGAGCGAGACGGTGCCGGAGCCGTGGATCAGGGGGCCCTTCCACTGCGTGGTCGCGGTACGTGTCGTCGCCATTGCGATCATCCCTTCGATACTGAGGTGATTCCTAGCCGAACCTACACGCGCGCCTGATGGGCGCGGTGCTCGGCACGGACGAGATCTTCCACCTCCACGCGCAACGCGAGGAACGCCGTCGAGCGCTTGTCCGCGAGCGTGCGGTCGGCGGGGAGGTCGACGGCGAGGTCGCGGGCCACGCGCCCGGGATCGCAGGACAGGACGATGACCCGCCGCCCCAGGAAGACCGCTTCCTCGACGTCATGGGTCACCATGATCACGGTTGTGCCGACGTCCCGCCACACCTGGCGGACGAACACCTGCATGTCCTCCTTCGTCTGCACGTCCAGCGCGCCGAACGGCTCGTCCAGCAGCAGCACGCGCGGCGAGCAGGCGAGGGCCCGGGCGATCGCCACGCGCTGCTGCTGGCCGCCCGACAGGCGTCCGGGCAGCGCTCCGGCCAGGTGGCGCAGGCCCACCTCGTCCAGCAGCCCGGCCACCCGCGCGTCCCGGCGCGCCCGGGGCATGCCCATCGCCTCCAGCCCGAAGGCGACGTTCCCCGCCACCGTCCGCCACGGGTACAGCGAGGCGGTCTGGAACACCAGCCCGCGCTCCGGACCCGGACCTGTGACCTCCTGGCCGTCCAGCAGGACCCGCCCGGCCGTCGGCCGCGTCAGCCCGGCGATCAGCGAGAGCAGCGTGGACTTGCCCGAGCCGCTGGCGCCCACGACGCAGACGAAACCGCCGGGCTCGACGGTCAGGTCGATGCCTTCCAGCACCGGCAGGCCGGGGACGAACTCCTTGCCGAGCCCTTCCAGGCGCAACGTCACGAAACCCTCCTCGGGCGCGCGGGGACGGCGGTCACGCGGACCACCTGCCGACGCGGGCCCGCAGCAGCCGCAGCGTCACGTCGATGGTCAGCCCGATCAGGCCGATCACCACGAGGATCGCGAAGATGCGGTCGGTCTGCAGGAACCGCTGGGCACGGGTGATGCGGTACCCGAGGCCCGAGGTGGCCGCGATCAGCTCGGCCACGACCACGAAGTTCCAGGCGGCCGCCGCGTTGACCCGCATCGCGTCGATGATGCCCGGCAGGGCGTACGGGAAGACGACGCGCGCGGCGACCCGCGGGCGGCCCGCGCCGAGCGTCGCCGAGACCTCCAGCAGCCGCCGGGGGACCCGCCGCACGACGTCCGCGGTCATGAGGGTGTTGAAGAACACCACGCCGAGCACGAGCAGCGCCACCTTGGACGCCTCGCCGATGCCGAGCCAGATGATCAGCAGCGGGATGAACGCCGAGGCGGGCAGGTAGCGCAGCAGGCCGACGATCGGCTCCAGCAGGGCCTGCGCCCAGGGCAGGGCGCCCATCGTGAACCCCAGCGGCACCGAGATCAGCACGGCGAGCAGGAAGCCCAGGCCGATACGGCCGAGGCTCGCCGCCAGGTCCGACCACAGGTCGCCGCTGACGGCCATCCGCACGCCCGCGTCCCACACGGCGGCGGGGGAGGGCAGGAAGGCGGGGTTGACCGCCCCGCTCGCGCTCAGCGCCCACCAGGCGGCCAGCGGGCCGAGCACCGACAGGGCCCGCAGCGTCCAGGCCGTGCGGGCGGTCACGGACCCGCTCAACGGCCGGATCCGCCGCCCCGGGCGCGGGGGCGCCAGGCCGGTCGCCCCGCCGTCCACGGGCCCCGTCGCGGTGTCGCCCACGGGGCCGGTCACGGGGCCGGTCACGGGGCCGGGGTCGGGGCCGGTCACCGGGTCGGGCTTCTGGTCGGCCGTCTCGCCCGCCTGCGTGGCGGCCGGGTGCGGGGTCACGGCTGCACCGCCTGGACGAACCGCGCGTCGAGCAGCCCGTCCAGGGACGGGGCCGCGTCCACCAGCTTGCCCGCGACCAGGAAGTCGGCGATCTGCTTGGCGCGGGCGGGCAGGTCGGAGGCGAAGGCCGCCCGGTTCTGCTCCAGCGTGAAGATCGACGTCCCCTTGTCGTAGGTCTCGTAGTCCGCGACGCCCACCCCCGCCCGCTTCGCCATGATCGCCAGGGCCTCGTCCCGGTTGGCGGAGATCCAGGCCAGGGTGTCGAACCAGGTGTTCACCAGCGCCTGCACGCTCTCGGCGTCCCGGTCGAGCAGGTCCCTGGTGACGACCAGGTGGTCGGGGATCGCGCCGGGGAAGTCGGCGGAGCTGCTGATCGCCGTGCTGCCCGGCCGCTTGAGCGCGGTGGTGGTGAACGGGGCGAAGACGCCGACCGCGTCCACCTGCCCCGCGACGAACGCGGCGGCCGCGGCGTCGGTCGGCAGCGGCTGGAACTTCACGTCACGCTCGGTCAGGCCCGCCTTCCGCAGGGCGAGCAGCAGCAGGTAGTGGTCGACGGTGCCTTGCTCGGCGGCCACGGTCCTACCCTTGAGGTCGGCCAGGGTCTTCACGCCGTCGCGGGCGATGATCTGGTCGTTGCCGGTCGAGTTGTCGTTGACCAGGACGACGGTCTCCTTGGCGCCTCCGGCCGCCGAGGCGAGGGTGTCGTTGAGCGTCTGGCTGTTGGCGTCGATGTTCCCGGTGGCCAGGGCGTTGAGGCTGTCGGTGTAGTTGTCGAAGTACTTCAGCTCGACCTGGACGCCGTTCTTCGCGAACAGGCCCTTCTCCTGCGCCACCTGCCAGGGGAACCAGCCGGGCCAGGCGCTGAACCCCAGAGTGATCTTCGACCCGCCGCCCGAGGCGGACGGCGCGGCGTCCTTCCCGGCGGCACAGGACGTCGTGAGCAGGGCGAGGACGGCGAGGACGGCTGAGGCGGCGGGCTGGACGAGGCGCCTGCGCATCACGAGGCTCCCCTCTCGTGCGTGTCCGGCGCGGTGTCGCCGGGCTGGTCGTGGGAGCCGCCTCGCGCGGGGCGCGCGCCGGGCGGCTTGGGGAGGTGGCCGGCGCGGACCAGGCACCCGAGGGTGTCGCAGATGACGCGGGTGGCGATGAGCGCGGTGATCTCGGCGTTGTCGTACGGCGGGGCGCACTCGACCACCTCGATCCCGGCGAGCGGCCGCGCGTCGGCGATGAGCTGGATGAACTTGAGCACCTCGCGGGGGAGGAACCCGCCGGGCTCGGGCCAGCCGGTGCCGGGGACGAACGCGGCGTCCAGGCAGTCGACGTCGAACGACAGCCACACGGCCTCGGCGCCGTCCCAGGCGACCTCCAGGGCGCGCTCGGCGGCGGCCTCGATGCCCATCTCGACGCAGTCGGTGACGGTCATGATGGTCGTCCCGCGCTCCCGGCCGACCTTCACGCCGGGTCTGGGCGCCTGCCAGCCGCCGATGCCGATCTGCACGAGGTTCTTCGGCGGCACGTTGGGGATGTCGGTCGCGTGGAACCACGGCGTGGTGTGCATGCGCTCGTCGAGGTCGGTCTCCTGGGTGTCGACGTGCCGGTCGAAGTGGATGATTCAGACATTTCCGGAAACATGCTCGGCGATGCCGCGGACCGTCGGATACCCGATCGAATGGTCGCCCCCCAGCACCACGGGGAACGCCCCGCTCGCGTAGACGTGCGACACCGCCTTGCTGATCTGGTCGAACGTCTTCTCGATGTTCGCCGGGATCGTGAAGATGTCCCCGAGGTCGGCGATCGTGATCGACTCGCGCAGATCCACGCCCAGCTCGAAGCTGTACGGGCCGTACAGCGCCGAGATCTTGCGGATGCCCTGCGGCCCGAACCGGGTCCCCGAGCGGTACGTCGTGCCCCCGTCGAACGGCGCGCCCAGCACCGCCACGTCGTACTCGCCGCAGCGGCGCACGTCCTCCAGGTACGGCGCCTTCAGGAACGTGTTGATCCCGGCGAAGTGCGGCAGCTCGCCGCGCGAGAACGTCGGAATCGTCCGGTCCACGATCGAGTCCGCGCCCTGAAGGCCGTACTCCAGCCCGCGCTCGATCTCGCGCCGGTGCATGGTGAGCGGAAGCTCCGCCTCGCGCTCGACGGCGTAGCGGGCCTCGGGTCCGTAGTTGTCGTGGAGATGGCCCACGGCAGTCCCTTTCGAGAACGCCTCACTCAGGAGGCAGCCGACATGACTGTCTCCCGGGTTTTTGTCCCGCCGTGGAGCGGCCTAGGCCGCCTGCACCTCTCGGACCAGCCCCTCGTCACGAGAGCGGAACCCTAGGTGCGCCTCACCGTCTGACCCGATGAGTCCCTCTCATGACAGCCCCGGCCCGTTACCCCGGGGTTTCCCGCCCGTAGCGGCTGGGTGACGTACTTCGCACCCCGCGCGGCGGCGAGCGCGTGGGCGGATCGGCGCGTGCCAGGGCTTCGCGTGTTCCGAACGTAACAGGCGCGTGCTTGACGCAACGTGGTGTTAACGCTCACAGTTCTACTGGGCCGTGTGAGAAAGCGGTAGGAGAGGGGCGGTTGGTGGGACCTGAGGCGAGGCGTCGCGCGCCGGTGATGGCGGATGTGGCCAAGGTGGCGGGTGTGTCGCATCAGACGGTCTCGCGGGTGCTCAATGATCATCCGAGTGTGAGTGCGGAGACGCGTACGCGGGTGCTGAGTGCGATCGACCAGTTGGGGTATCGGCGTAATCTCGTCGCGCGTGCTCTGGTGACGAGGCATTCTCGTACGTTGGGCGTGGTGAGTTTCGATACGACGCTCTATGGTCCGGCGAGCACGGTTTACGGTATCGAGCGGGCGGCGAGGGAGGCGGGTTATTTCATCAGCATCGTGAGCCTGCGGACGATCGACAGGGCGGGGGTGCGTGAGGCGATCGGTTATCTGACCGAGCAGGGTGTGGATGGGATCGTGGTGGTGGCTCCGCAGCGTTCGGCGGCGCAGGCGCTGGCGGATGTGCCGAGGGGTATGCCGGCGGTGGCGGTGGAGGGGGGTCAGGCGGGCGGGGTGTCGGTGGTGAGTGTGGATCAGGTGGAGGGTGCGGTGCTGGCGACCCGTCATCTGCTGGAGTTGGGGCATGAGACGGTGTGGCATGTGGGTGGGCCGGCCGATTGGCTGGAGGCCGAGGGGCGTGTGCGGGGCTGGCGTGAGACTTTGGCGGCCGCGGGTCGTGCGGTTCCTGAGCCGTTGGCCGGTGATTGGAGTCCGCGTTCGGGTTATCGGGCCGGGCAGCGGCTGACCGCGATGACGGGTGAGGTGACGGCGGTGTTCGTCGCGAACGATCAGATGGCGCTGGGTGTGTTGCGGGCTTTCATGGAGGAGGGGGTGAGGGTTCCGGGGCAGATCAGCATCGTTGGGTTCGACGATATCCCGGAGTCGGAGTTCTTCTCGCCTCCTTTGACGACGATCAGGCAGGACTTCGGGGCCGTGGGCAGGCGCAGTATCGACGTGCTGGTGCGGCAGATCGAGGCGGGAGAGCCGTACGTGCGCGAGAGCCATGTCGTGCCTCCTCGGTTCGTTCTCCGGGCCAGCACGGCTCGGGTGCGCTAGTTCGCCCGCGGAAGACATGCAGAACGTTGGCAGCGAATGAATGTTAACGTTCACATCAGGAAAGGAACCCCCCATGGTGAAGAGGATCTCCCTGTTACTGCTGGCCGGGATGACGGCGCTGACGGTGGCCGGTTGCGGCGGCTCCGACGACGCCTCGTCCGGGGGCGACGCCGGCGGCCCGTCCGGCGGGAAGATCGTTATGGGCTTCTCGCAGGTCGGCGCGGAGAGCGGCTGGCGTACCGCCAACACCAAGTCGGTCCAGGAGTCCGCCAAGGAGGCGGGCGTCGAGCTGAAGTTCTCCGACGCCCAGCAGAAGCAGGAGAACCAGATCAAGGCGATCCGGTCCTTCATCCAGCAGAAGGTCAGCGTCATCGCCTTCTCGCCGGTGGTGGAGTCCGGGTGGGACACGGTGCTGAAGGAGGCGCGGACCGCCAAGATCCCGGTCATCCTCACCGACCGGGCCGTGGACTCGCCCGACACCAGCCTGTACAAGACCTTCCTCGGCTCCGACTTCGTCGAGGAGGGCAAGAAGGCCGGCCAGTGGCTGGTCGACCAGTACAAGGACGGCAAGGACCCGGTCAACATCGTCCAGTTGGAGGGGACGACCGGTTCCGCGCCCGCGAACGACCGCAAGTCGGGCTTCCAGGAGATCATCTCGGCCGACCCCAAGTTCAAGATCGTCGCCTCGCAGACCGGCGACTTCACCCGGGCCAAGGGCAAGGAGGTCATGGACGCCTTCCTGAAGTCCACCCCGAAGATCGACGTGTTGTACGCCCACAACGACGACATGGCCCTCGGTGCCATCGAGGCCATCGAGGGCGCCGGCAAGGTGCCCGGCAAGGACATCAAGATCATCTCGGTGGACGCCGTCCACGACGGCATGCAGGCGCTGGCCGACGGCAAGATCAACTACATCGTCGAGTGCAGCCCGCTTCTCGGCCCGCAACTCATGGACCTGGCCAAGAAGGTCGTGAACGGTGAGCAGGTCCCGCCGCGTGTCGTGACCGAGGAGACCACCTTCACCCAGGACCAGGCGAAGCAGGCACTGCCCAACCGCAAGTACTGATCCGGACGAGACGAGTCGCCCCCGTTCCCGCACGGGGGCGACTCGCCGGCGACGAGGAGAGGAGCGCCGCATGGCACCCCCCGGGCCGATCCTGCGGATGAGGGGGATCGGTAAGCGGTTCCCCGGCGTGAAGGCGTTGGACGGCGTGGACTTCCGGCTCTTGCCCGGCGAGGTCCACGCACTCATGGGAGAGAACGGCGCCGGCAAGTCCACCCTGATCAAGGTGCTGACCGGCGTGTACGACATCGACGACGGCGAGATGGAACTGGAGGGGCGGCCGGCGGCCTTCTCCAGCCCCTTGGCCGCCCAGCAGGCCGGGATCAGTACCGTGTACCAGGAGGTCAATCTCTGCCCGAACCTCTCGGTCGCCGAGAACATCTTCATCGGCAGGGAACCGCGCCGCCTCGGCCACATCCGGTGGAAGCGGATGCGGCACCGGGCCGGTGAACTGCTGCACCGTCTCGACCTCGACCTCGACGTGTCCGCCGCCCTGTCGACGTACTCCCTGGCCGTCCAGCAGATGGTGGCCATCGCGCGCGCCGTGGACGTCGAGGCCAAGGTGCTCGTCCTCGACGAGCCGACCTCCAGCCTCGACGCCGGTGAGGTGGCCCAGCTCTTCCGGGTGATGCGGCGGCTCAAGGAACAGGGCATCGCGATCCTGTTCGTCTCGCACTTCCTCGACCAGGTCTACGAGATCGCCGACCGGATGACGATCCTGCGCAACGGCAGGCTCGTGGGGGAGTACCTCACCAGCGAGCTGAGCCAGGTCGAGCTGGTCGGGAAGATGATCGGCCGCGAGCTGGCCGACCTGGAGCGGCTGGAGGGCAGGCCGCTCGCGCGGGAGACCGGGCCGCTGGTGGAGGCCAGGGACCTCGGACGGGCCGGCGCCATCGAGCCGTTCACGCTCACCATCCACGAGGGTGAGGTGGTCGGCCTCGCCGGCCTGCTCGGCTCGGGCCGCACCGAGCTCGCCCGCCTGCTGTTCGGCGCCGACCACGCCGGTACCGGCTCCCTGCGGATCGCCGGGGAAGCCGCCAACCTGCGCACCCCCCGGGCGGCCATCCACCGCAATCTGGCCTTCTGCTCGGAGAACCGGCGGGAGGAGGGGCTGGTCCCCGACCTCACCGTCCGGGAGAACATCGTCCTCGCGCTGCAGGCGGCCCGCGGCTGGACACGGCCGCTTCCCCGGCGCCGGCAGGACGAGCTGGTCGCCAAGTACATCTCCGCGCTGAACATCCGCCCGGCCGACCCCGAGCAGCTCGTCCAGAATCTGAGCGGCGGCAACCAGCAGAAGGTGCTGCTGGCCCGCTGGCTGATCCTGGAGCCGCGCCTGCTCATCCTGGACGAGCCGACCCGCGGCATCGACGTCGGCGCGAAGGCGGAGATCCAGCGCCTGGTGGCCGAGCTGTCCGACGGCGGGATGGCGGTGCTGTTCATCTCCGCCGAGCTGGAGGAGGTCCTGCGGCTCAGCCACAAGGTCGGGGTGCTGCGCGACCGCAGGCTCGTGGCCGAGGTGGACAACGACGAGGGCCTGACCTCCGAGGTCCTGACGGAGACGATCGCGAGCGGAGCCGCGTCATGACCGTGTCCCCCACCTCCTCCGGCCCCCTCACCCTCCTCCGGCACCGCCTCTTCTGGCCTGTCGTGATCCTCGTGGCGTTGCTGCTGCTCAACGTGGTCTTCACCGACCACTTCTTCAGCATCGAGGTCAAGGAGGGCCATCTCTACGGCAGCCTCATCGACATCGTCAGGTTCGGCGCGCCGCTGATCCTCGTCGCGCTCGGCATGACGCTGGTGATCGCGACCAGCGGGATCGACCTGTCGGTCGGCTCGGTCGTGGCGATCTCCGGCGCCCTCGCCTGCCTGCAGATCAGTGACCTGGGCGACCAGGACTCGGTGGGCGGCGTGCTGGGCGCGGCCGGTGTCGCGCTGCTGCTCTCGCTCGTGCTCGGCGCCTGGAACGGCGTGCTCGTCGCCGCCGTCGGGATCCAGCCCATCATCGCGACGCTGATCCTGATGGTCGCCGGACGTGGCCTGGCCCAGCTCATCACCGGCGGCCAGATCATCACGGTCAACAGCTCGCCGTACAAGCTGATCGGCGGAGGGTACTGGCTCACGCTCCCGTTCGGGATCATCATCGTGCTCGTCGTGCTGGCGCTCACCGCCTTCCTCACCCGGCGGCTCGCCCTCGGCCTGCTCATCAGGTCGGTGGGCGGAAACGCCGAGGCGAGCCGCCTGGCCGGCATCGGCGCGCGCGGTGTGGTCATCACGGTCTATACCTTCTGCGCGCTGTGCGCGGGCATCGCCGGGCTCATGATCAGCTCTAACGTCTCCAGCGCGGACGGCAACAACGCCGGGCTGTGGATCGAGCTGGACGCGATCCTCGCCGTCGTGATCGGCGGCACGCCGCTGTCGGGCGGCCGGTTCTCGCTGGGCGGCACCGTGCTCGGCGCGCTCATCATCCAGACGCTGACCACCACGATCTACTCGATCGGCGTGCCGCCGGAAACGACGCTGCTGTTCAAGGCGCTCGTGGTGACCGTCGTCTGCCTGCTGCAGTCCCCGGCCTTCCGCGCGAAGGTCGTACGCCGTCGCCGGCCCGCCGGCGTCTCCCCGGTGGCGGAAGAGAAGGTGAGGGTCCACGCATGACCACCATGACCGTCCCAGGCCTCGGCGCGTTGCCCCGCAAGTACGTCCCCATCCTGGTCACGGCGCTGCTGCTGGCCGGGATGTTCTTGGCCGGCGGGGTCAGGTACACGGGGTTCGCCAGCGGCCAGGTCATACTCAACGTCTTCATCGACAATGCGTTTCTGCTGGTCGTGGCCGTCGGGGTGACCTTCGTGATCCTCACGGGCGGCATCGACCTTTCGGTCGGCTCGGTGGTGGCGTTGTCGACCATGGTCGTGGCGACGCTGCTGAAGGACGGCTGGTCTCCCTGGCCGGTCATGGCGCTCGTGCTGGTCATCGGCACGGTCCTTGGCCTGGGCATGGGCGCGATCATCCAGTACTTCGAGATCCAGCCGTTCATCGTCACGCTGGCCGGCATGTTCCTGGCCCGCGGCCTGTGCTACGTGATCGGCACGGCGTCGATCCCCATCGACGACCCGGCGTTCACCGCCTTCGCCCAGACGCGGATCGACCTCGGCGGCGACCTGTGGATCTCGCCCAGCGTGGTCGTCGCCGCCGTGGTGGTGCTGGTAGCGGTGTACGTGCTGCATTTCAGGCGACTCGGCCGCAACGTCTACGCGATCGGCGGCAACGAGCAGTCGGCGATGCTGATGGGTCTTCCGGTGGCCCGCACGAAGGTCACGGTGTACGCGATCAGCGGCTTCTGCTCGGCGTCCGGCGGCCTGCTGCTGTCCTTCTACATGCTGTCCGGGTACGGCCTGCACGCGGCCGGGATGGAGCTCGACGCCATCGCCGCGGTCGTCATCGGCGGCACGCTGCTGACGGGCGGTTCCGGATATCTGCTGGGCACCGTGCTCGGCGTGCTCGTGCTCGGCCTGATTCAGACGATCATCAGCTTCGAGGGCACGCTCAGCTCGTGGTGGACGCGGATCTTCATCGGGCTACTGCTGTTCGCCTTCATCCTCATGCAGCGTCTGATCACGGCCAGGAGGCGGTAGCCGTTGCCCAGCCAATGTCGTCGAGTTTGGAGATGGTGTGAACGCTAACAGCGATCGGGTCGTCGTCGGCGTCGATTTCGGCACGCTGTCCGGCCGTGCGGTCGTGGTGCGCGTGCGCGATGGTGCCGACCTGGGCACCGCGGTCCACGAGTACGCCCACCGGGTGATCGAGGAGGCGCTCCCGGGATCGGGCGTCGGGCTGGGCCCGGACTGGGCCCTGCAGGCGCCGGCGGACTGGATCGACGTGCTGAGGCACGCGGTGCCCAAGGCGCTGGCGGCGGCTCAGGTGCCCGCGTCCGCCGTCGTGGGGATCGGCACCGACTTCACCGCCTGCACGGTCCTGCCGGCCACGTCGGACGGCACGCCGTTGTGCGAGATCCTGCCCGATCGGCCGCACGCCTGGCCCAAGCTGTGGAAACACCACGCCGCCCAGCCGCACGCCGACCGCATCAACGCGATCGCGGCCGAGCGCGGCGAGCCGTGGCTGTCCAGGTACGGCGGCAAGATCTCCTCTGAGTGGGCGTTCGCCAAGGGCCTGCAGGTCCTGGAGGAGGATCCGGAGATCTACGCGAGGGCGGATCGCTGGATCGAGGCCGCCGACTGGATCATCTGGCAATTGTGCGGCGTGGAGACGCGAAACGTCTGCACCGCGGGCTACAAGGCAATCCACCAGGACGGCGGGTACCCCTCCGAGGAGTTCCTGGCCGCGGTGAACCCCGCCTTCGCCGGGTTCACCGCCAAGCTGGGGCAGGAGCTCGCCCCGCTCGGCGGCCTCGCCGGCCGGCTCACCGCGCGGGCCGCGGCGTGGACGGGGCTGCCCGAGGGGATCGCGGTAGCGGTCGGCAACGTGGACGCGCACGTGACGGCGGCGGCGGCCGACGCGGTGCTGCCGGGCCGGATGGTCGCCATCATGGGCACCTCCACGTGCCACGTCATGAACTCCGACCGGCTCGCGGAGGTGCCGGGAATGTGCGGGGTCGTCCGGGACGGCATCGTGCCCGGTCTGTGGGGATACGAGGCGGGACAGTCGGCCGTCGGCGACATCTTCGCCTGGTTCGTCGAGACCTCGGTCCCCTCGTGGTACGCCGAGCGGGCCGCGCAGCGAGGGCTCGGCATCCACGAGTACCTGACCGAGCTGGCGGCCGCGCAGCCGGTCGGGGGGCACGGGCTGGTCGCGCTCGACTGGCACGGAGGCAACCGGTCGGTGCTGGTGGACCACAACCTGTCCGGCGTGATCGTCGGCCAGACGCTGGCGACCAGGCCGGAGGACGTCTACCGCGCGCTCATCGAGGCCACCGCCTACGGCGCCCGGATGATCGTGGAGACGTTCGAGTCGGCCGGGGTGCCGGTCGAGGAGTTCGTGGTCGCGGGCGGCCTGCTCAAGAACGGCTTCGTCCTGCAGGTCTACGCCGACGTGCTGCGACGGCCGCTGTCGGTGATCGGGTCGGACCAGGGGCCCGCCCTGGGCTCGGCGATCCACGCCGCCGTCGCCGCGGCGGAGTACCCCGACATTCCCACGGCCGCGGCGGCCATGGGCAGGCGCTGGGCTTGCGCGTACGTGCCCGACAAGGAGAGGGCCGACGTCTACGACCGGCTGTACGCCGAGTACCGCCGGCTGCACGACCACTTCGCCGACGGCGGGCTGCTGCACCGGCTGCGGGCGATCAGGAACGAGGCGGGCGCGTGAACGAGGAGGAGCGTGTGATCAAGGAGCTGCGGGAGACCGTGTGCCGCCTGCACGCCGAGCTGGTGAGAGGCGAGCTGGTCGTGTGGACGGCGGGCAACGTGTCGGGCCGCGTGCCGGGGAGGGACCTGTTCGTCATCAAGCCGAGCGGCGTGTCGTACGACGACCTGACGCCCGAGTCGATCGTGGTCTGCGACCTGGACGGCGACCTCGTCGAGGGCGATCTCGCGCCGTCCAGCGACACGGCCGCCCACGCCTACGTCTACCGGCACATGCCCGAGGTCGGCGGCGTGGTGCACACCCACTCCACCTACGCCTCCGCCTGGGCCGCGCGGGGCGAGCCGATCCCCTGCGTGCTGACCGCGATGGCCGACGAGTTCGGTGGCGAGATCCCGGTCGGGCCGTTCGCGCTCATCGGCGGCGACGACATCGGCAAGGGCATCGTCTCCACGCTGGCCGGCCACCGTTCCCCCGCGGTCCTCATGCGGAACCACGGCGTTTTCACGATCGGGAAGTCTTCTGAGGCTGCCGTCAAAGCGGCCGTGATGTGCGAGGACGTCGCCCGCACGGTGCACGTGGCACGCCAGCTCGGCGAGCCGGTCCCCATCGCGCCGGGCGACGTGGACCGCCTGTACGACCGCTACCAGAACGTCTACGGACAGAGGAGTCACGGGTGAAGATTTGGTTCCTGACCGGCAGCCAGGGTCTTTATGGCGAGGACACGTTGCGCCAGGTCGCCGAGCAGTCCGGTGAGATCGCCCGCAGGCTGGGCGAGGCGCTGCCGTTCGAGCTGGTCTGGTATCCCGTGCTCACCGACGCGGCGGCCATCCGCGGCGTGTGCCTGGAGGCGAACGCCGACGACGAGTGCGTAGGGCTGATCGCGTGGATGCACACCTTCTCCCCCGCGAAGATGTGGATCGCCGGGCTCGACGCGCTGCGCAAGCCGCTGCTGCACCTGCACACCCAGGCCAACCGGGAGCTGCCGTGGGCCACCATCGACATGGACTTCATGAACCTCAACCAGGCGGCGCACGGCGACCGTGAGTTCGGCTACATCCAGTCCCGGCTCGGCGTGCCCCGTAAGACCGTCGCCGGGCACGTGAGCGACCCGTCCGTGGCGGCCAGGATCACGACGTGGGCGCGGGCCGCGGCCGGGCGGGCCGAGGTCGGCTCGCTGCGGCTGGCCCGTTTCGGCGACAACATGCGCGACGTGGCCGTGACCGAGGGCGACAAGGTCGAGGCCCAGCTCAGGTTCGGCGTGTCGGTCAACACCTATGGCGTCAACGACCTGGTCGAGGCGGTGAACGCGACCGCCGACGCCGACGTGAGCGCCCTGGTCAAGGAATATGTGGACCTCTACCGGATCGCCCCCGAGCTGCGGGTCGGCGGCGACCGGCACGACTCGCTGCGGTACGCCGCCCGCATCGAGCTGGGCCTGCGGCATTTCCTGGACGGCGGCGGATTCAAGGCGTTCACCACGAACTTCGAGGATCTGGGCGGCCTGCGCCAGCTCCCGGGCCTGGCCGTCCAGCGGCTCATGGCGGACGGCTACGGCTTCGGCGGCGAAGGCGACTGGAAGACCTCGGTGCTGCTGCGCACGCTGAAGGTCATGGGGGCCGGGCTGCCCGGCGGCACCTCGTTCATGGAGGACTACACCTATCACCTCACGCCGGGCGAAGAGCTGATCCTCGGCGCCCACATGTTGGAGGTCTGCCCGAGCATCGCCGCCGGCACGCCGTCCTGCGAGATCCACCCGCTGGGCATCGGCGGGCGCGAGGACCCGGTGCGACTGGTGTTCGACGCCGCGCCCGGCCCCGCCGTGGTCGCCGGCCTCGCCGACATGGGGGAGCGGTTCCGGCTGGTGGCCAACGTGATCGACGTGGTGGAGCCGCCTGAGCCGCTGCCGAGCCTGCCGGTCGCCCGCGCCGTCTGGCGGCCCCGCCCGGACCTGCGCACCTCCACCGAGTCCTGGCTCACGGCGGGCGCACCGCATCACACCGTGCTGTCCGCCGCAGTGGGGGTGGAGGAACTCACCGACTTCGCCGACATGCTCGGCGTCGAACTGCTGGTCATCGACGAGGACACCACCCCGCGCCGGTTCGCCAAGGAACTGCGATGGAACCAGGCTTACTACCGCCTCGCGCAGGCGCTCCGCTGACCCCGGAACGCTCTAATCCCGCCGACCTCCGATCCGTCCAGCGGGCTTGGGCAGGCCGCTGGACGAGAAGGCGGTTCAAAGATCCCGGGCTCTCGCGTCGGCGTCCATCTTCCGCACAGCGGCACATGGACTGACGTGGACCTCTGGGGTCAGCTGCGCGGGCTCCATTGCTGGTTGGCCTGGCCGTTGCAGGACCAGAGGATGAGCTTGGTGCCGTTGGCGGTGCCGGCGGCGTTGGCGTCCAGGCACAGCCCGGACTGAACCCCGGTGATGGTGCCGTTGGCGTTGAGGTTCCACTGCTGGTTGGTCTGGCCGTTGCAGTCCCAGATGATCACCTGGGTGCCGTTGGAGGTGCCCTGGCCGTTGGCGTCCAGGCACTTGTTGCCGTACACCTGCAGCTGCTTGCCGGAGGTGGAGGTCCAGCGCTGCATGGTGCCGCCCCAGCAGTCCCACAACTGCGTCTGGGTGCCGTTGACGGTGCTGCCGTTCGGCACGTCGACGCACCGGCCGGACTGACCGCCCACGATCTGGACGTTCTGCCAGCCACCGGTCGGCGCCCCGTACCCGGCGGCGACGATGTTGTCCTGGACGGCGTTCTCGGTGGCGTCCGACGGGTAGCCGGAGGTCATCACGCCCTCGTAGAAGGTGCCCGTGGCGCCGATGCTGTTGTCGCCGCCGATGCCCAGGATGATGGCGCCTTCCTTCTTCATCGGGTTGTAGCCCGGCACGTTGGGGCGCACCCCGTTGTAGAAGGTGGACAGGCCGCCGGACTGGGCGTTGCCGCCGCGGATGGCCCAGTGGTTCGGCTCGCCCTTGAGAATGGCGGTCAGGAACCGGTGGCTGATGCTGGGGTCGCCGGCGTTGTAGCGCTGGTTGACCCCGGAGAACAGGCCGTTCTCCAGATCGGCCATGATCCAGGGACCGTTGCCGGCGCCGTAGCCCCAGAAGTTGTTGCTGCCGAAGTAGATGGCCTCCATGGTCCCGTTGCCGTTGTCACGGCTGTTGGTCTCGGCGTTGCCGTAGTCGAAGCAGCAGCCGCCGTTGTAGTGGGTGCCGTTGAAGATGGCGTACATCCCCTCGGGCTGGTCGCCCGTGGCCACGCCGTTGGTGGTGTTGTTGCGGTACCCGGTGCCCGGCGCGACGAAGACGCCGTAGGCCTTGTGCCCGCCCACCGTGATCGGCGCCGTGGTGGCGTTGGCCAGGTTGTCGTACCCGCCCGGCGCCGGGCCGGAGAATCCCCCCGGAGGCGCCTGGGTCAGCCGGTTGTTGCGACCCGACTGGTCGTAGATGACGGTGATCAGGCAACTGGTGCCCGCGCAGAACGAGTCCTGGACGGCGGCGTCGGCCACCCCGCCCGCGGTCAGCACCCCGATGTCGCGGGTGGCGTTGTCCGAGGCACGGCGCACCTGGTACAGCGGCCCGTTGTAGGTGCCGTACAGCGCACGCGTCGTACTGTGCGCCGCCACACACGGCGTTCCACCCCCGGCGTAAATGTCACACGGTTGCGACGTCGCGGCCTGCGACGACGTGGAGGCGCCGGCCAGCAGGCCGACGGAGAGCCCGAGGGCCGCACCCGCCGACAGCAGCGCCTTTTGGAGATACCGGAATCCGGCCATGACGACCTTGCCTTTCATGGGGGATCGCGAACACCGCAGATGTGGGATGTGGTTGATCGGCAAAGGCGCGAGCGGCCGCCATGCGGCCACTCGCGGTGATCTGCCATCTGACCCGCGGTATCGCGGCAGACGGCATTGGCGCTGTTAGCGTTAACAACTCAGGTGCGGGTCGGCCCCTCCTTGTCTCCGGCTTCTTGGTGGTGGTGCAGCGGAGCAAACACGACGGGGTGAGGTCCCGTCAAGGGCCGGGTCCGCCGGTCATTGACGGCGTGTCCGCCCGCCGCGCCGGTGTCATGCGCTCTCACCAGGGAGTGTTCACACTCCGTACCGAACGAGCGGTGATGGAATTTCCATCTGGCGGTGACATGGCGTGGCCGGTGCCGCATTCCCCGGACGCCGTGCCCGCGTCATGTTCTCCCGCGGACGTGCGGCAGGGCGCCCGACGAGGCGGCGGAATCGATTCGCTGACGGTCTTGACATGTTTCCAGCAGGTTTCCACACTGAGTTCCCAAGGCGGCTTTCTCCTGTCGAGTCGGTGGTGGACGGCAGGGGCCGCCATGCGTGATCGCGATCGCGCCGCCGGTGGCACCGCGGTCCAGCGATGGACCGCGCCCGTCGATTCCCGGCCGTCCCTGCGCACCCCCCTCTTTTCCTCGATTCCCGCATCGCCCGCCCGGCCGTCCGGGTCCGCCCAGGCGGACCGGCCGTGCCGTGCGCGTACGCGGGATTCCCTGCCTGCGGAGATACGGATGCGACAACGCGCGCAACGAACGCTCAGAGCCATGCTGGTGGCGGTGGTCCTCTCGCTGACCACCGTGGGCGTCATTCTGGTGACCCGGCCTGTCGCGGCCGCGTCGCTGACCCGGGTGACCGGCTTCGGCACCAACCCGACGAACTTGAACATGTACATGTACGTTCCCGACACGGTCGCCGCGCGGCCGGCGCTGCTGGTGCTGGTCCATTATTGCGGCGGGTCGGCGGGCGCGATCTTCGGTGGAAACGGGCACGACTACGTCACCGCGGCCGACCGGTACGGGTTCGTCATGGTGGTACCGGAGGCGACCCGGGACGGGCATTGTTTCGATGTGTCAACGCCGGCCGCACTGCGGCGCGACGGCGGAAGCGACTCCACCGGCATCATGGCGATGGTCGCCTATGCCCGGCAACGCTACAACGTCGACCCTGCCCGGATCGTGGTCAGCGGTTTCTCCTCGGGCGCGATGATGACCAACGTGCTGGCCGCCGAGTACCCCGACGTGTTCTCCGCCGGCGCGGCCTTCTCCGGGGTCCCCGCCGGATGCTTCGCCACGACCAACGGCTCGCTGTGGAACGGCCAGTGCTCCGGCGGGCAGATCACCAAGACCGCCCAGCAGTGGGGTGACCAGGCCAGATCCATGTATCCGGGGTACGCCGGCCGCTATCCGCGGATGCAGTTCTGGCACGGCACCACCGACACCACGCTGGCCTATCCGAACTTCGGTGAAGAGATCAAGCAGTGGACCAACCTGAACGGCCTGGGTCAGACGCCGGCCTTCACCGACCGCCCGCAGTCTTCCTGGACGCGGACGAGGTATGGCGCGCCCGGCACCCAGGCCACCGTCGAGGGCGTCAGCATCGAGGGCGTCGGCCACCAATTGCCGATGCCGGGCCAGCTCGCCTACGCGATCTCATTCCTCGGGCTCGACGGCGGCTCCACACCCACACCCACGGCCTCCCCGACGCCTCCTTCGGGCGCGGGCGCGATCAGGGGTGTGGGGTCGGGCCGGTGCCTGGACGTCGCCGGTGTCTCGCAGGCCAACGGCGCGCCGGTGCAGATCTGGGACTGCAACGGTCAGGTGAACCAGCAGTGGGCGGCGACCGGCGCGGGTGAGCTGCGGGTGTACGGCGGCAAGTGCCTGGACGTGAGCAACCAGAGCACCGCCGACGGGGCGGCGGTGCAGATCTGGGACTGCAACGGCCAGAACAACCAGAAGTGGCGGTTCAACACCGACGGCACCATCACCGCGGTGGGCGCGAACAAGTGCCTGGACGTGCCCAACAACGCCACCGCCAACGGCACCAGGCTGGCGATCTGGTCCTGCAACGGCGGAGCCAACCAGCGCTGGAGCCGCGGCTGAAGCGGGGTTCCACCGGGGCGCCACCGCCCCGGTGGAACGCACGACAGCCGCGCGGTGAGCCCGGGACTCGGCGGAAATCTCCGCAGGATCCAGGGCTCACCGCGCCTCGAGGGAACACGAGAACGGAGCTGCCGATCAACGGATCATGTGTTGTTAACGCTAACCCCCCACGTGCGGGAAAGTGTGCAGGCCAGCGGCAGGGGGACGGCCCACCCCTTGACACTCCTGATTGTTAACGCGAACATTCAGGCAACTTGGCCGTAACAAGTGGTGGGCAGGGATGGTCGAGCCCCACTAGGCGTGAGGGGAGCAGAGGCATGACCCCTTGACCTTACGCGCGGGGAAAGCCGCGTCCCGCCGGTCTAGGCCCCGGCGGGACGCGTGAAACGAAACCATTTCAGAGGAGATTCTGTCATGCGCGGATGGATGGGCGCCCTGGTGGTGGCGTCCTGCCTGGTGCTGGCCGCAGGTTGCGGCAGCGGCGGCGAGTCGCCGGCGGGTGGCGAGGGCAAGGGAACCGTGGGCATCGCGATGCCGACGAAGTCGTCCGAGCGGTGGGTCAAGGACGGCGACAACATGGTGAAGCAGTTCAGGGCATTGGGGTACGACACCGACCTGCAGTACGCCGAGGATGTGGTGGAGACGCAGGTCTCCCAGGTCGAGAACATGATCACCAAGGGGGTCAAAGCGCTCGTCGTCGCGGCGGTGGACGGCTCGGCGCTCACCGACGTGCTGCAGCAGGCGGCCGACCAGAAGATCCCGGTGATCGCGTACGACCGCCTGCTGATGAAGAGCCCCAACGTCGATTACTACGCCACGTTCGACAACTTCCAGGTGGGCGTGCTGCAGGCCGGCTACATCGTGGACAAGCTCGGGCTGAAGAACGGCAAGGGGCCGTTCAACATCGAGCTGTTCGCCGGTTCGCCGGACGACAACAACACCGTCTACTTCTTCAACGGCGCCATGTCCGTGCTCAAGCCGTACCTCGACTCCGGCAAGCTGGTCGTGCGCAGCGGGCAGACCAAGATGGAGCAGGTGGCCACCCTGCGGTGGGACGGTGCCACGGCGCAGTCGCGCATGGACAACCTGCTCAGCGGCAGCTACACCTCCGAAAAGGTGGATGCCGTTCTCTCGCCGTACGACGCGATCAGCATCGGCGTCATCTCCGCGCTCAAGAGCGTCGGGTACGGCTCGGCCGGCAAGCCGCTACCGATCATCAGCGGCCAGGACGCCGAGCTGGCCTCGGTCAAGTCGATCATCGCGGGTGAGCAGACCCAGACCGTCTACAAGGACCTCCGCCTGCTCGCCACGGTCGCGACGAAGATGACCGACGCCGTGATCCAGGGCAAGAAGCCCGAGGTCAACAACACCCGCGACTACAACAACGGCGTCAAGTCCGTGCCGTCCTATCTGTGCGATCCCGTGTCGGTCGACAAGGACAACTACAAGCAGGTGCTGGTGGACGGCGGTTACTACACCGAGACCGAGCTCAACGGCTGAGGTCGGTGGAAGAGGCGGCAGATGGCCGATCACATCCTCCGGATGCGGGGGATAACCAAGGAGTTTCCCGGTGTCCGCGCGCTCGACGACGTGAACCTGAGCGTCGAGCGCGGTACCGTCCACGCTCTCGTGGGGGAGAACGGCGCTGGTAAGTCGACGTTGATGAAGGTGCTGAGCGGGGTCTACCCGCACGGCACCTACGAAGGCGAGATTCTTCTCGACGGCGAACCCTGTGCGTTCAAGGGACTGCGGCAGAGCGAGGCCGCGGGCATCGTCATCATCCACCAGGAGCTGGCCCTCATTGCCGGCATGTCCATCGCGGAGAACGTCTTCCTCGGCAACGAGCGGGCCAGGCGCGGCGTGGTCGACTGGCACGTGACCTCGGTCGAGACGGTCCGGCTGCTGGACAAGGTCGGGCTGCGCGAGGATCCCGACACGACCGTCGGCTCGATCGGCGTGGGCAAACAGCAGCTCGTCGAGATAGCCAAGGCGCTGGCCAAGGACGTGAAGCTGCTCATCCTGGACGAGCCGACCGCCGCGCTGAACGAGGCGGACAGCCAGAACCTGCTCCAGCTTCTGCGAGACCTGCGCGAGCACGGCATCACCTCGATCCTCATCTCCCACAAGCTCGGCGAGGTGATGGCCGTGGCCGACGCGATCACGATCCTGCGGGACGGCCGTGCGATCGAGACGCTGCGGACGGCCGAGGGGGTGGACGAGGACCGCGTCATCAAGGGCATGGTCGGGCGCGACCTCGACCACCGCTATCCTCCCCGGACGCCGGAGATCGGCGAGGTCCTGTTCGAGATCGAGGGCTGGAACGTCTTCCACCCGACCATGCCCGACCGTCAGGTCGTCCGTGACGCGAGCCTGACGGTGAGGCGCGGCGAGATCGTGGGCATCGCCGGGCTGATGGGCGCCGGACGAACCGAGCTCGCCATGAGCGTGTTCGGCCGGTCGTACGGGTCCCGGATCAGCGGCGTCCTTCGGAAGGAGGGGCGCGAGCTGCACGTCCACACGGTGGGCCAGGCGATCGACGCGGGCCTGGCGTACGTCACCGAGGACCGCAAGGAGCTGGGCCTGCTGCTGGAGGAGGACATCCGGCGCAACGTGACGCTGGCCAACCCGCACCGGGTGTCCCGGCGTTCGGTCATCGACCTGCACAAGGAGGTGGCCGACGCCGAGAGCTTCCTGGAGCGGTTGCGGATCAAAGCGACGAGCGTGTTCGCCAAGGTCGGCGACCTGAGCGGCGGCAACCAGCAGAAGGTCGTGCTCAGCAAGTGGATCTACACCGATCCCGACGTGCTCATCCTCGACGAACCGACCCGGGGCATCGACGTGGGCGCCAAATACGAGATCTATTCGATCATTCAGGGGCTGGCCGCGGAAGGGAAGGGCGTGCTGCTCATCTCCTCCGAGCTACCGGAGCTCCTGGGCATGTGCGATCGCGTCTACGCGATGAGCCAGGGCCGGATCACCGGCGAACTCGCCCGCCGGGACGCGACACAGGAGGCCGTGATGAGGCTGATGACGAACACTGTGGCGGTGACCCCATGACCCTGCTCGACCGTCTCCAGGCCGCCCCGGCGTCGTCGCGGGGATCCGATGGGCGGCCTTCGCGGGGCGGCCTGCGCCAGTACGGCATGATCGGGGCCCTGGTGGTCATCGTCGTGCTGTTCGAGCTGCTCACCGACGGCATCCTGCTCAAGCCGCTGAACGTCACCAATCTCATCATGCAGAACGGCTACGTGCTCGTGCTGGCCATCGGCATGATGCTGGTGATCATCAACCGGGAGATCGACCTGTCGGTGGGCTCGGTCGCGGCCCTGGTGGGCGCGCTCACCGGCGTGGGGATCGTGAGCTGGGGGCTGCCATGGCCCGTGGTCGTGGTCCTGGCGCTCGCGGCCGGCGGCCTGATCGGCGCATTCCAGGGCTTCTGGGTCGCCTACATGCGTATCCCGGCGTTCATCGTGACGCTGGGCGGCATGCTGCTGTTCCGGGGCCTCAGCATGGTCGTGCTCCAAGGCCAGTCGCTGGCGCCCTTCCCGGCCGGGTTCCGCCAGATCGGGTCCGGCTTCGTGCCCGAGTTCGGCGGCGACGACCTGCACCTGGCGACGGTCCTGCTCGGGATCGCCGCCGCCGGCGTGCTGGTCTGGAACGACTGGCGCTCGCGCGCCAGGCGCCGTGTCTACGGGCTGAGCGTGCCAGATCTGCGGTGGTTCGTCCTGAAGGCCGTGACCATCGTCGTGGTGATCGGCGCCTTCACGTGGGTGCTGGCGGTCTATCAGGGATTGCCGATCGTCGGCCTGGTGGTGATCGTGCTGACGGTGGCGTATTCATTCGTCATGACCAGCACGGTCATGGGCCGCCACGTCTACGCGGTCGGCGGGAACGAGCGGGCCGCCCAGCTGTCGGGCATCGCGACCAAGAGGACGAAGTTCTGGGTCTTCGTGAACATGGGCGTGCTGGCCGCCCTCGCCGGGCTCATGTTCGCGGCCCGGCTCAACGCCGCCACCCCCAAGGCGGGTACCAACTTCGAACTCGACGCCATCGCCGCGGCCTTCATCGGGGGCGCCTCGGCGTCCGGCGGCGTGGGTACGGTCGTCGGCGCCATCGTCGGCGGCCTGGTGATGGGCGTGATGAACAACGGCATGTCGCTGCTGGGCCTTGGCGTGGACTGGCAGCAGGCGATCAAGGGCGGAGTGCTCATGCTCGCCGTCGCGTTCGACGTCTACAACAAGAACAAGTCCAGGTGACGGTGACGGGACCGTGACGTGCGGGTGCTTGACGCACCATGGTTAACTCACAGTTCTACTGGGCCGTGTGAGAAGGCGGTAGGAGAGGGGCGGTTGGTGGGACCTCAGGCGAGGCGTCGCGCGCCGGTGATGGCGGATGTGGCCAAGGTGGCGGGTGTGTCGCATCAGACGGTCTCGCGGGTGCTCAATGATCATCCGAGTGTGAGTGCGGAGACGCGTACGCGGGTGCTGAGTGCGATCGACCAGTTGGGGTATCGGCGTAATCTCGTCGCGCGTGCTCTGGTGACGAGGCATTCTCGTACGTTGGGCGTGGTGAGTTTCGATACGACGCTCTATGGTCCGGCGAGCACGGTTTACGGTATCGAGCGGGCGGCGAGGGAGGCGGGTTATTTCATCAGCATCGTGAGCCTGCGGACGATCGACAGGGCGGGGGTGCGTGAGGCGATCGGTTATCTGACCGAGCAGGGTGTGGATGGGATCGTGGTGGTGGCTCCGCAGCGTTCGGCGGCGCAGGCGCTGGCGGATGTGCCGAGGGGTATGCCGGCGGTGGCGGTGGAGGGGGGTCAGGCGGGCGGGGTGTCGGTGGTGAGTGTGGATCAGGTGGAGGGTGCGGTGCTGGCGACCCGTCATCTGCTGGAGTTGGGGCATGAGACGGTGTGGCATGTGGGTGGGCCGGCCGATTGGCTGGAGGCCGAGGGGCGTGTGCGGGGCTGGCGTGAGACTTTGGCGGCCGCGGGTCGTGCGGTTCCTGAGCCGTTGGCCGGTGATTGGAGTCCGCGTTCGGGTTATCGGGCCGGGCAGCGGCTGACCGCGATGACGGGTGAGGTGACGGCGGTGTTCGTCGCGAACGATCAGATGGCGCTGGGTGTGTTGCGGGCTTTCATGGAGGAGGGGGTGAGGGTTCCGGGGCAGATCAGCATCGTTGGGTTCGACGATATCCCGGAGTCGGAGTTCTTCTCGCCTCCTTTGACGACGATCAGGCAGGACTTCGGGGCCGTGGGCAGGCGCAGTATCGACGTGCTGGTGCGGCAGATCGAGGCGGGAGAGCCGTACGTGCGCGAGAGCCATGTCGTGCCTCCTCGGTTCGTTCTCCGGGCGAGTACGTCACCGGCGCGCTAGACCGGCGCTTCTGCCAGCGGATGATCTTCGCCTGGTGGACCGGCCGAGCCTGTCGGAGGCTCGTGACGCCTCGTCGGACTCGCTTCTGATCTTTGTCAGTCGATCTTGGCGGTGGCTCTGTCGATGATCGCGGCGAGGTTCAGGCCGGGGGGGAGGGTGCCGAAGGCGTGGCCCCGGTCCGCGTCCAGGTGGGAGGCGCCTGTACGGCGATGCCGCACTAAGATCGCGTCCCGTGCTTGCGGATAGTGTTTGGCGGATTATTAGGATCGGATTAGTAGGTCTGGTTCTTGCGGCGGCGGTCGCGGGCCTGGTGCTCGGCGACGCCTGGCTCTGGGTGGCCGTCGAATGGTCGCCGCCGGCCTATGCGGAGTTCTACGCGCCCGGCGGCGGGTTGGACACCCCGACGACTGTGGCGCTGCTCGTGGCCGCCCTGGTGAAGGCCGCGCTCCTGTGGCTGATCCTGCGTGCCCCCGCGCCGGGACCGCTGGACCGCCGGGCGAAGGCGCTGCGCCGACTGCTGTATCTGGCGGTGGCGTACGCCCTCGTGCTGTGGTACCCGATCGCGCTGCTCCCCGACGCGGTCGATGCGGCATTCCAGCTCGCGCTCTGGACTGCGATCGACGTCCTCTACCTGCTCGTCATCCGCTGGCGGTCCCGCATGCTGCGCGCGGCGGCCGGAGCGATGTTCGCGGTCGAGCTGGCCGGGATGGCCAACGAACTGCTCGACGAACTCGACCTCCCAGAGCTCGCATCGGGCGGCATCGTCGAACTGGGCCTGATACTGGGCGGAGTGGCGGCGACCATCATCACGGTCGTCGGGCAGCGGCGCGACGGCCGGTGGAGCCGCGGCACGCAGGTCGCCGGGTGGTTGTCGGTGGGCGTCTACGCGCTGGTGATCCCGCTCAACGTTCTCTTCGTCGGAAGGATCTCCAGCGGCAATCTTGCGACGCCGGTCATGATGGACGCGGTGGGGCTCGTCGGCACCGTGTGGATCGCGGCGACAGCCCGGGAACTGCCCGCTGAGGGCCGCCCGGCGGACCTTCCTCCCGCGCTCCGGCGCGTGATCCGTGTCGCGGTGGCCGCCGTGGCCGTGGTGCCGATCATCGCACTGATCCACCCGGAGCAGACCCCGCGCCTCACCTACACCGGCTGGTCGATGGACTGCTACGACAGGCCCGGCTTCGGCGACCTGAAACCCGCGGAACGCGACGCCGCGTTCCTGTGCCGGGCGCGGAGCATAGAGGGCGGGGTCCCGCCCATGTTCCCGGACAGCCTGTCGGACCAAGAGATCCTCGCGTATGGGCGGGCGCTGTGCCGTACGAAGGACCGCGACGAGCAGGAGGCGATTCTGACGCGAGCCGGGAGCGCGCGGCCCGCCTGGGGCGCGGACCCGTGGGACCTCGTCCACGTCTGCCCGGAGATCGTCGGCGCGACCCATCCCGAGCTGCTGCGGTCGACTGCGGAGACGAAGGCGGCGAACGCCGCCTACATCGCCGAGCAGAACGCGAAGTGCCGCGACCCGTGGCCCCGGACGAAGGGTGCCGTCCAGGCCACGGCCAAATACTTCCTGTTCGTCGACGGCGATCCCGGCTATCTGGTCCACGACCCCAGAGACGAAGGGGCCGAGGCGGAGCAGGCGATGGACAAGGTCTACGACGACAGCGCCCGCATCGGGGTGGCCGGCGGCGCGGTGCTCATCGGGCATGTCGAAGACGTCGTTGATCTGTGCCTTACAGTGAAGGCCTTCCGCACCTCGCCGCCACAGCGGACAGCCGGGTGGGATCAGGTCAACGAGGTGTCGATCGTCAGCCGCAGCGGCCGGCTCACCGTGCCGGAGATGGGCGAGGGCGGAGAGGTGGGCGCGGGTGCCCCGATGCCGAACCTGGCGATCGCGGGGAAGGGCCGCTACCGGCTCCGTGTCTACGTGCGGGTCGACGACGCGGGAGAGGAGCAGCACCTGGTCGTCGTGTTCCCGGGTGCGTCGAGGAAGAGGCTCAAGCTGAAGCCGTGAGCGGTGGCGGGGCACACACTCTCCTGCGCCGCCAAGCGGCCGGGAGGGCAGGCCCACGTTCGCGCCGGCGCCGATGAACCGTAGCGTGTTGCTCGGCGTCACGTCGATCAGGACCCCGTCCGTACCGGGCGTCGTTCGCCGCCGGGTGCGTCTCACCTGTGTTGGTGCCGTCTTGCGTAAACTGTCGAATGGTATGATGATTAGCCCCTAAGGTGGTGACGGACGGCACCAGCGGAAGGACAGCGGATGCTCAGACAGGAGCTCAACGAGCTACTGACGCAGACCGGGCCGGGCTCGCCCATGGGCGCCCTGTTCCGGCAGTACTGGATTCCTGCTCTGCTCGCGGAGGAACTGCCGGAGGATGACTGCCCGCCCGTGCGTGTGAAGATCCTCTCCGAGCGCCTGATCGCTTTTCGCGACAGTGACGGCCGGTACGGGTTGATCGACGAGTTCTGCGCCCATCGGGGAGCGTCGTTGTGGTTCGGCCGCAATGAAGAGGGCGGCCTGCGGTGTAGCTATCACGGCTGGAAATACGACGTGACCGGCCAGTGCCTGGAGGTGCCCTCCGAGCCGGAGAACAGCAACTTCTGCAGCAACGTCAAGCTCACCGCGTACCCGCTGGTCAAGGTCGGGGACATCCTGTGGACGTACATGGGGGACCCGGCGAAGCGGCCGGGCCTTCCCGAGTTCGAGTTCGCCCAGGTGCCGGCGGAGCAGACCTTCACCTCCAAGCGGTGGCAGGAGTGCAACTGGCTGCAGGCACTGGAGGGCGGCATCGATTCGAGCCACGTCTCCTGGCTGCACTCTGGCGCGTTGAAGACCGACCCGCTGTTCAAGGGCGCCCGGGGGAACCAGTACAACCTGAACGACCGCAAGCCGTTCTTCGAGGTCGCGGAGGCCGACGGCGGTCTGTTCGTCGGGGCTCGGCGCAACGCAGAGGACGGCACGTACTACTGGCGCATCACGCCGTGGATCATGCCGAGCTTCACGATGGTCCCGCCGCGTGGTGACCATCCGGTGCACGGGCACTTCTGGGTGCCGATCGACGACCAGAACTGCTGGGTCTATACGTTCGACTACCACCCGATCCGCCCGCTGACCGAGGCGGAACGGCAGGCCATGATGGACGGCTTCGGCGTGCACAGCGAGAACATTCCGGGCACGTACCGGCCGGCGCGCAACAAGGACAACGACTACCTGATGGACCGCGAGGCGCAGCGGCGCGGCGAGCACTACTCCGGGATCAAGGGCATCGCGATCCAGGACGCCTCGCTGCAGGAGAGCATGGGCCCGGTCGTCGACCGTACCAAGGAGCGACTGGTCGCGGCCGACAGCGGGATCATCAAGGCGCGGCAGAAGCTGCGCAAGGCGGCGATCGCGCTCCGGGATCAGGGGGCGACCCCGCCCGGAGTCGACCCGGCGCACCATCGGGTACGGTCGGCCGCCGTTGTCCTGCCTCGGGAGGAGTCCTTCCTTGAGGCGTGCCGCGACGCCGTGACGGCTACCCCGGGCGTCCCGCAGGCGTCGGTGTGACGATGACCGGCCAGCCGATCCTGCTCAACAGTTGCGCCCGGGCCGCCACGGCGGCCGAGGCCCGCTTCAGGATCAACAGAACGATCGCCCCCGCCCGGGCCACCCGCGTCGTGGCGCTCGACGAAGCGGCGGCCACCGTCGTCCGCCGTACCGCCGAGGGGCAGTGGAGCAACGCGCGCTTCTTCACGCAGGCCGCGCCGGCGCCCGTCGCCGAGGGCAAGCGCAATGTCGCGGATGTCGTCCTGCGGTCGGTCGACGGATCCGAGTCGTGGCTCAGTGACGAGCTGGTCGCGGTGGACGCGGCCGTCATGGTCGCCACGGCGAACGACGGCGCCGCGGTCGCCTCCGCGGTCGGCGACGCCTGCACGCTGAGAGGGATCATGACCGCTGGTCTGGTGCTGGCCCACGGGCAGGACACCCGGCTGGCCGTCGCCGCGCTCCGCCCGCACGCTCGCGTCCTGCTGGTGACCGAGGACGAGAACGACGTGACCGAAGTGCTTACGGCATTGCGGGCCTAGAGCCGGATACGAAAGGTCGACAATGAGCAGCCAGGTTACGGTCCCTTCGTTGCAGGCGATGAAGCGGGCGGGCAGGAAGATCGTCGGTGTGGTGGCGTGGGACTACCAGATGGCCCGGATCGTCGACCGGGTTGGCGTGGATATCGTCTCGGTGGGCGACACCGTGGGCATAAACCTCTGGGGGCAGCCGAACGCCTTCGAGGTGACGTTGGACCAGATGATCGTCGTTGCCCAGGCGGTACGGCGGGGGGTCACCCGGGCGCTGGTCAGCTGCGACTTTCCGTTCGGGCCGCTCCAGGAAGGGCCGGTCAGTGCGGTACGAGCCGCGATCAGGCTCGTCAAGGAAACCGGCGTCGACATGGTGAAGCTGGACGGCGCCGGCGACCATCTGGACGCGGTGGCGGCCGTCGACCGTGCCGGTATCCCCGTCTTCGCCCAGTTCGGGATCACGCCGCAGACGGCGCTGCGCTACGGCCTGCGATATTCGGCCAATCCGGGCTCCGGCGCGCAGGTTCCGGCGGAGATGACCGAGGCCCTCGTCGAGGAGGCCAAGCGGCTGGAGGCCGCAGGGGCGGCGCTGCTGAACTTCACCAATTCCGGCCCCGTCGCCGGTGCCGCCGTGGCGAGCGCGGTGTCGATCCCGGTGGTCGGGGGGCACGGCGGCGGACCGTGGCTGGACGGGCGGATACGGATGGCCACCGCGGCGATCGGGTACGCGGAATCGGCGCTGGACGACCCGCCCGAGACGTACGCGAACGTCGCCCGGATCAGCCATGACGCCATCGCCGCCTACGCCGCCGACGTCCGCGCGGGGCAGCAGATCAAAGGCGGCCTGCGCGCCTGACGGCGGCCCGGGCGTCCACCTCACTGGAACGGAGTTTGCCGTGCCCACCGCCCTCATCGACGGCATCGTCACCGACTACGAAACGATCGGTGACGGGCCGCCGCTGCTCATGTTCTCGCCCGGTGGCTTCAACGCCGTCCGGGACAACTGGCGGTCGCAGGGTGTCTACCGGCGGCTGAAGCTGCTCGACCACCTGGCCACCAGGTACACCTGCATCACCTTCGACAAGCGCGAGTCCGGGCGGTCCGGCGGGCGGGTGCAGCGCATCGGCTGGCGCGACTACGCGGTGCAGGGCAAGGGCCTGCTCGCCCACCTTGGTTTCGCGCGAGCACATCTGATGGGCGGCTGCGTCGGCTGCTCCATCGTCACCACGTTCGCGGTCGCCTATCCGGAGGCGGTGGCGGGCATGGTGCTCTACTCCCCGGCCGGTGGCCCCCGATACCGGCTCACCCAGCACGAGCGGCTCGGCCGTCATCTGGCGTACGTCGCCGAGCACGGCCTGGCGCAGGTCGTCGCCCTCGCCGGTACCACTGAAGCGCCCTTCACCCAGGATCCGCGCCTTGGTCCGTGGGCGAACGTGCTGCGGCGAGATCCGGGATTCGCCGAGGCGTACACGCGGCTGGACACCGGCCGCTACACCGCGCTGGTGGCCGGTATGGCCCGGCTGCTCTTCGACCGGGACACCGCGCCGGGGGCCGAGCCGGAGGACCTCATGCAGCTGGACGTTCCAGCGCTGGTGGTCCCCGGCGAGGACACCTCGCACGCGCCGTCCGCGGCCCGCTACCTGCAGGAATGCCTGCCACAGGCGGAGTACTGGGACGCGCCGCTGAGCGAGCAGACGGAGCGGAGCGCACCGGCCCGGGTGCTCGCGTTCCTGGAGGCGAACAAAGTCTGATCGCTGACGCGAACGCGGGCCGGCCGATTCGGCTGTCAGGCGAGTGGATCGCCGCGTTCCAGCGCCTCGATCTGTTCGAGTCGCCGCAGGTGTACCCCGCCCTTGAACGGCGTGGTGAGCCACACCTCGGTGATCCGCACGGCCTCCTCCTCGTCGATCACCTTGGCGCCGATGACGAGCACGTTGCTGCGGTTGTGGGCGCTGGAGATCTCGGCGAGGAACACCGAGTGGCACAGCCCGGCGCGGATGCCGCGGATCTTGTTACAGGCGATCGCCTCACCGCCACCAGTGCCGCCGATCATGATCCCGCGCTCGGCCCGGCCGCTGGTGACCTCTTCCCCGACGGACGCGCACAACGCCGGGTAGTCCACGACATCGTCCCCGTGGGTGCCCCGGTCGTCGATCTGGTGGCCCTGCCCCGCGAGCCAGGCGGTGAGCCGCCGCTTCATGGCGACTCCGTTGTGGTCGGCGGCGATGACGATCCGCACGGCGCACCTCCTCAGGCGATCAGCTTGTGGGTGCTCTCCGCGAAGAGTTCCTCCACGGCGGGCGGACTGTCGATGATCCGTTGCTGTACGGCATGCCGGATCAGCTCCTCGATCATCGGCCGGTTCGGGCCGATGCCGTACGGCAGCGGATCGTCACCGGTGATGTCCATCACCCGCCGGTGCATCCGGTCGATCCGGGTAGGCGCCTCGATCGCGCCCTGGTGGAGGCGGTCCACGTACCGCCGCTTGGCTTCGGCGAACGCCTCGAAGAGGGCGGGCGCGAGCCCGGGATGCTCCGTGAGCAGCGCGTCCTTGACCACCACGAGGTGGTTGATGGGGTAGAGGCCGCGGCGGCGCAGCGCGTCGAAGGCGGCCTCCTCGGCGTCGGGGATGAGGGTCGGAAACGTGTCCGCCTCCACCCCGACCGTCGCGGCGAGCTCACCGTCGGCCAGCATCGTCTCCAGCTCCGACCCGGGCGGCACGTCTGCCACGTTGGACGGCGGCCGGTACTCGGCCACATGCTCGTCGCCGGAGCGCACCCAGGTCACCTGGCCGAGATCGACGCCGTACTCCTCGGCGAGAATGCCGCGTGCCCACACGCCCGTGGTGACGGTGTAGCCGCGGTTGACGCCTACCCGCCGACCGTGCAGTTCGGCGGGCGTGTGGACATCGCCGCCGCGCAGGATCGCGCCGTGGTGCAGCCCGCGTACCAGGAAGACGGGCAGCGCCGTGAAGGGTTTGCCGTGTGCCTTCGCGCACAGGTAGGTGGTGATCGCCATCTCGCACACGTCGAACTCCAGCGTGCGCACCATCCGGCGGAACGCCTGGACCAGGACGGGCACCTCGTGGAAGTCGAGGGCGAAGCCTTCGGGTGTGACGGAGCCGTCCTTGAGGGCGGCGTTGTTGCCCTGGGCACGGGTCACGGCGGTGAGCGGTACGAGCGCCATGGTGCGAGACCGTACCACGCATGATGGTATTACCATAAGACCTTAAGCTAGAGTGACCCGCACCGTTGAGATGAGGAAGGTCCATGGCAGAGCATGTTCTGGCGGCCGTGCGCACGGCCCCTGGCACGACCGAGTTCCGCGAATACCCGATGCCGGACATTCCCGACGACGGCGCGCTGCTCAAGGTCGAGGTGGCCGGCATCTGCGGCACCGACGTCAAGATGTACGGCCAGCCGGTGATCAAGGATCCGGTCATCATGGGCCACGAGAACGTCGGCGTGATCGCTCGCGCCGGTCGTACCTTCCGGGAACGGCAAGGCCTGACCGAGGGCGATCGCGTCTTCGTCGAACATTACGTGCCGTGCCGCCGGTGCGAATGGTGCCACCTCGGCGAGTACCGCCACTGTGAGGACACCGACTGGCGGACCAACCCGGACGCGCGCCGCTACGGCTACACCTCGGCGGAGAACCCGTACCACCTCTGGGGCGGTTTCGCCCAGTACATGTACCTGCCGTGGAACGCCGTCCTGCACAAGGTGCCCGACGGAGTCTCGGCGGAGCGTGCCGGGATCGCCACGCCGATGTCGAACGGCATCGAGTGGGCGCTGTTCGACGCGCGTGTGGGCTACGACTCGACGGTGCTCATCCAGGGGCCGGGACAGCAGGGCCTGGCCCAGACCGTCGCGTGCAAGCAGGCCGGGGCCTCGCGCATCATCGTGACCGGCACGACCCGGGACGCCGCCCGGCTGGAGCTCGCCAGGACCCTGGGGGCGGACCACGTCATCGACGTCCAGGCGCACGACCCGCTGGAGCAGATCATGGACTTCACCGGGGGGAAGGGCGTTGACGTGGTGCTCGACTGCACGTCGGGCGCGGGTGTCGCCCCCGTCCTGCTCGGCATCGACGCGTTGAAACGGCGGGCCGGGACGCTGCTGATCCAGGGGGAGATGGCCGCCTTCCCCGACTTCCCGGTCAAGAAGGTGACCGAGAAGGCCATCACCATCAAGAGCGCCCGCGGGCACAGCTACCGGGCCTGCGAGCTGGCCCTGGCGCAACTGGCCTCGGACCGCTTCCCGCTGGATCTGCTCACCACGCACACGTTCGGCCTGCACGACGTGGACAGCGCGGTCCGGACGGTCGCCGGACAGGGCGACCCGGACGCCATCCACGTCTCCGTGCTGCCGAACGCCTGACCCAGGGGGAGTGAGATGAGCATCGTCGTCCGAGACATCCGCCGCCCCGACGAATCGACAGTGGAGGGATTCGCCTCGCTGGGCGTCGCGACCATCCACGAAGCGCAGGGACGTACCGGCCTGCTGGACGCACGCCTGCGGCCGATCTACCCGGGCGCCCGTGCCTGCGGCCCCGCCGTTACGGTCAGCGTGCCGCCCGGGGACAACTGGATGATCCACGTCGCGGTGGAGCAGTGCCGCGAAGGCGACCTCCTGGTGGTGGCCCCCACCTCGCCGTCCGAGGCCGGTTACTTCGGCGAGCTGCTCGCCACCGCGCTCCAGGTACGCGGAGTACGCGGACTGGTGATCGACGCCGGGTGCCGGGACGTGGCCGAGCTGACCCGGATGGGCTTCCCGGTCTGGTCGAAGTACGTCTCCGCGACGGGGACCGTCAAGGAGACCCTCGGCGACGTCAACACCCCGCTGGTCATCGCCGGTGCGCTGGTACGCCCCGGTGACGTGGTCATCGCCGACGACGACGGGGTCGTGGTCGTGCCACGCCGCAGGGCCGCCGGAGTCCTGGCCGCCGCGCGGGAGCGGGAGGAGAAGGAGGCCGCCTCCCGGGCCCGCTACCTGGCCGGAGAACTCAGCGTCGACGTCGGCGGGATGCGGGAGCGTCTCACCCGCAAAGGACTCACCTACCTCGATCAGGAACCGGACGAATGATCATCGACTGCCACGGCCATTACACCACCGCACCGGTCGCGCTCGGGGCCTTCCGCGACGACCAGCTGGCCCGGCTGGCCGACCGGGGTCGCCCGGAACCACGGCTCGCCGGAATCAGCGACGACGCGATCCGCGAGAGCATCGAGGGCACTCAGCTCCGGCTGCTGCGCGAGCGGGGCGGCGACCTGATGATCTTCTCGCCACGGGCGTCGGGCATGGCGCACCACGTTCCGGACCCGGCCACCGCCCGCGCCTGGGCACAGGTCTCCAACGACCTGGTGCACCGGGTGGTCGAGCTCTTTCCTCGGCACTTCGCCGCGGTCTGCCAGCTGCCGCAGACGCCGAACGGATCGCTGGACGAATCGATCGCGGAGCTGCGTCGATGTGTGGAGGAGATGGGTTTCGTCGGCTGCAACCTCAACCCGGATCCGTCCGGTGGTCACTGGACCGCCAAGCCGCTGACCGACGAGTACTGGTTCCCGCTGTACGAGGCGATGATCGAGCTGGACGTACCGGCGATGATCCACGTCTCGGAATCTTGCAACCCCAACTTCCATGCGCTCGGCGCGCACTACCTCAACGCGGACACCACCGCGTTCATGCAACTGCTCCAGGGTGACCTGTTCGGCCGCTTCCCGGCCCTGCGCTTCGTGATCCCGCACGGCGGCGGCGCGGTGCCGTACCACTGGGGCCGCTACCGGGGGCTGGCCGACCGGCTCGGCCGGCCGCCGCTGGCGGAGCATGTCATGCGCAACGTCTTCTTCGACACCTGCGTCTACCACCAGGCCGGGATCGACCTGCTGCACCGGGTCATCGACATCGACAACATCCTGTTCGCCTCCGAGATGTTCGGCGCCGTCCGCGGCGTGGACCCGGAGACCGGGCACCACTGGGACGACACCAAGCGCTACGTCGACAACCTCGACCTGCCGGACGAGGCGCGGGCGAAGGTACTGGAGGGCAACGCGCGGCGGGTGTACCCCCGCCTCGACGCCCGGCTCAGGGCGGCCGGGCTCTAGGGAGCGGGGGTCGCGACGAGCAGGTCCTTGAGTGGTACGTCGGCGTGCGCGGCCCGGTCCGCAGGGAGCGGGGTGCGGCTGGCCAGCGCCTTGCGTACCACCAGGTAGTCGGCGGTGCGGTTGACCGCGTTGACGGCCAGGAGCTCGCCGCCACGGTAGTACAGCGCCGAGAACGCCTCGCTCTCCGGCTCGCCGCGTACGACGACCTGGTCGTAGCCGTCCGCGACACCGGCGATCTGCAGCTTGAGGTCGTACTGGTCGGACCAGAACCACGGCACGTCCGCGTACGGCCGCGCCTTGCCGATCAGCGTGGCGGCGGCGACCCGGGCCTGCGCGATGGCGTTCGGCATCGACTCCAGGCGTACCCGGCCTTCGCCGGTCACCGGATTCGGCATCACCGTGCAGTCCCCGGCGGCGACGATGGACGGGTCGCTGGTCCGGGCGAACTCGTCCACGACGATTCCGCCGTCGCAGGCCAGGCCCAGCTGTTCGGCGAGCTCGGTGCGGGGCACGACGCCGACACCCGCGACGACCAGGTCGGCGGGCAGCCGGGTGCCGTCGGCGAGGCTGACCCCAGCGACCCGGCCGTGCTCGCCGTCGATCCGGGTGAGCTGCGCCCCGAGCAGCACCTCGGTGCCGCGACGGGCGTGGGCGTGCCGGTAGAACTCCGAGACCGTGGGGGCCACCGCCCGGGCCATCAGCCGCGGGGCCGCCTCGACGACGGTGACACTGCGGCCATCCGACCGGGCGACCGCCGCGACCTCCAGCCCGATGAAGCCGCCGCCGACCACCACTACGTGGCGAGCCCGGGTCAGGTGGCGGCGCAGCAGGGCGGCGTCGGCGAGGTCGCGCAGATAGCAGACGCCGGTGAGGTCGGAGCCCGGGACGGTGAGCCGTCTCGCTCGCGCCCCGACGGTCAGGGCGAGGTGGTCGAAGTCGAGCACGCGCCCCTGGTCGGTGAGCGCGGTACCGCGTCCGATATGGGTGACTCGTTCCGCGGGCAGCAGGTCGATCCGCCTGTTCGCATAGAATGCCTGGTCGCGCAGTTCGAGGGAGGCGGAGTCGGCGGCGCCGCCCAGGTAGGCCTTGGACAGCGGAGGCCGTTGGTACGGCGGTTGCGGCTCGGCGCCGACCAGGGTGACAGGCCCGTCGTAGCCGTGCTCGCGCAATGAGGCCCCCAGCTGCACACCGGCCTGGCTGGCCCCGACGACCAGAACGCCGCCGGTCACGGCTGCTCCTTCGGCGTCTCGACGGCCAGGCCGTTGAGCGCGTCGGTCACGCTGATCTGGCAGGACAGGCGGCTCGTCGGCCGCCGGTCGGAGACGGCGAGGTCGAGCATGTCGTCCTCCAGGTCGCCGGGCGGGCCGACCAGCGGCATGAAGTCCTCGCCGACGTAGACATGGCAGGTGGCGCACGAGGCGTTGCCGCCGCACTCCCCGATGATGCCGGGGACGCCGTTGCGGACGGCCGCGGCCATCACCGACTCGCCGACCCGGGCGTCTGCCGTATGGCGGGATCCATCGATGGAAACGAAGGTGACCGTAGGCACTATCACAGTCCTTTCGCAGCGCCGGATCATACAGCCAATGGACTAACCATATAACCATAACGGAACTCGCGTCGATAGCGCCGGTGGGCGAATACGGCCGACCTTGCCACGTCTGGTAGAACGGTTATACCATTCGCCCAGTCCGATCGAGCTGCGATACGAGCGCGGTCGATGAGGAATGGGAGAGGGCATTGGGAAAGAGTGGACGTGTTTTCGTACGCGGCCTGACGTCGCAGACCTACGGCCTCGGCGAGTTCCGCAGCCGCCAGCTCGCCGTGGACCGGGTCCGCGACGACAGCGTCGTCGTGGACGACGCGAAGGTGGGGCACTCCGGTGACAGCGAGAAGAGCCGCACCTGGTGGCGCATCGGCCCAGGCGACGAGGAGTTCCTCACCCAGACGATCCAGGTCCACTTCGTCGAGCTGCCGCCCGAGTCGTCCAATCACGGCCACGGCCACCAGAACGAGGCCGCCTTCTACATCCTCGAGGGGCGCGGCTATGAGATCCACGACGACCAGCGCTATGACTGGGCGAAGGACGACCTCGTCTACGTACACACCGACTCGGTGCACCGGCACTTCAACCCCTATCCGGAGCGGGCCGTCGCGCTGGTGGTGAAGGCGAAGTGCACCTGGATGTTCATGGGCTTGATCCAGCAGGGACGCTCCGGGCCGATCGACCGCCCGGAGGAGTTCGGCCCGCGCGAGGACTGGTCGCGGATCTGGACGCCGGGCGTGCTGGACCGCAAGAAGGTCATCTCACCCGCCGACACGGTCTGGGAGGACACCACGCTGGGCCGGGTTCGCGTCATGGCCTCGCCGGACCGCACCGACGGGCGCATCTTCAGCACCGACGCCTTCGAGCTGGACATCCCGGCCGGTGGCCACAGCGGCAAGTACTGGAAGATGGCCGACGAGGTGTACTACGTCCTGGACGGCTCCGGCTACGCCCTGCAGTGGGAGGTCGAGGCCGAGATCGCGGAGAAGTACTACGCCCGCATCGCGCTGGAGCCCAAGCGGTACGAGATCACGCGCGGCGACACCCTGTACGTCCCGCAGAACCACGTCTGCCAGCTGTTCGCCGCCGACGGCACCCCGTTGCGCCTGTTCAACGCGCAGAACCGCGTCTTCAAGCACCTCGGCTACGACACTGTGCACTACTTCGAGCCGGCCTCCGACCGGCCGGGGGGCACTTCGGCCTGACCACACTGGGGTACGACGACTGGTTGCGCGCGGACGCCACGGTGGATTCGCTGACGGCCGTCGCCGGGCGGCCGACCGTTTTGGTAAGTCCATTGGAGGTACTTTCGTGACCACGCGGACGACGACCGGCGTCAGCCACTACGAGGTACAGAAGACCCGCCGGGCGAAGTTCATTGAGGACTGGCGGAGCAACCGCCGGGACGTGGTGTCCCTCGCCGACGTCACCCTGCACGACAGTTCACGCGGCAGCCGCATCGGCGTCTACGTCGGGGCTGACGGCGACCGTCCCACCCGGACCATGGACGCCCTCGCCCACGAGTTCGCGCCCGGCACCGTCACCACCGTCCACCGGCACTCGTGGGACGCCATGGTCCTGGTCGTCGCCGGCCACGGATGGACGGAGATCGACGGGCAGCGCATCGAATGGGGGCCCGGCGACTCGCTGCACCTCCCCGCCTGGGCCTGGCACCGCACCGGCAACGACGGATCCGCGAACGCGCGCTACCTCACCTTCTCCAGCGAACCGCTGCTCGCCACCATGGGCATGTCACTCGTGGAAGACGCCGGGCACACCCCGTACCGGGACCTGCCGCCACGGCCCGAGTTCACCGCGAACCTCGACGGTGATGACCCGTACGCGCGACGGGTCCGCAGGCTCGGCCGCGAGCAGTCCACCCGCCGTGCCGGACGGCTGCACACCAGCTGGGACGATCTCGAACTCGTCAACACCCCGCGCGGCACGCGTACCACCTTCCTACTCGACCGTGCCATCGGCTACCAGGCGTCGGGCATCACCATGGCGATGTTCGAAATCGCCCCGCACCGTGGACAGTCCATGCACCGCCACCCCGGCGAGGCGTGGCTGTACGTACTGGAGGGGCAGGGCCACACCTACCTGGGCACCGAGCCGGAAGGCGGCACGGTGCACCCGTGGCGCAAGGGTGACCTCATCGTCGTCGACCACTTCCTGTGGCACCAGCACTTCAACGACGACCCGGAACGCACCGCGAAGGTGGTGCGGATCCACATGTTCGACAGCCTGCTCGAAACGATGCGGGCGCTGTGCGACCCGATCGTGCTCTTCGAGGAGCCGCCGACGCACATCCGCGATCGGCAGGCCGGCGATCCCGGCACCGTGGACTGGCCCGCGCCGCAGCGCCCGACCTGGCCCTGACCCGTGGCCGACCTCCGCTTGCCGCCGGGAATCAGCGGCATCCACGCCCTGCCCGCCGACCACCACGACGGGCCCTGGGACTCGATGATCGTCCCACCGGGGACGAAGGAGCGCCTGCTCGGCACCGCCGTCCTCGTGCTGCGCCACGGGCGGGCGCTCCGGTCGCTCTCCGGGCCGCCGCACGGCCTGGTGGTCCTCTCCGGGCCACCGGGCACCGGCAAGACGACCCTGTGCCAGGGCCTGGCCCAGGCGGCGGCCGTCGCGGTCGCCGCCCGTGGCGCCACCACGTTCGTGGAGATCGACCCGCATTCGCTCCCCAGCGAAATGCTCGGCGAGAGCCAGCGCGCCGTCCGGCGGCTCTTCACCGAGACCCTGCCCGAACTCGCCGCCCGCCGCCCGCACACCGTGGTGCTCGTCGACGAGGTGGAAGCCCTCGCCGTACGCCGGAGCGCCGCGTCCTTCGAGACCAACCCGGTCGACGTGCACCGCGCCACCGACGCCGTCCTGGCCGGTCTCGATCTGCTCCGCGACGCGTGCCCCCACCTGCTGCTGCTCGCCACCACCAACCTCACCGGGGCCGTCGACGAGGCGTTCCTGTCCCGCGCCGACCTGGTACTGGAGCTCGACCTGCCCGACACCGACGTCCTCGCCCGCATCGTCGCCTCGTCGCTGGCCGAACTCGCCACCCTTTGGCCGGGGTTGCGGCCGCTGGCCGAGGACACGCCACTGCACGCCAAGCTCGCCACCGCCTGCGCCGGATACGACGGCCGCCGGATGCGCAAGACCGTGCTCGCCGCCGTGGCGCGGCGGCCCGACCTGGCCGCCGATCCCGAACGCCTCACCGCCGACGACATCCTGGCGGTGGCGGTATGAACCCCGACGTGGAGCGGCCGGAGGGCCTGCCGCCGACGCGGGGGCTACCGGGCTGGGGCAGTGACATCGTCGTCGACCTGCTGCACGCGCTCGACGTGCCGTACCTGCCGATGAACCCCGGCTCGTCCTTCCGGGGTCTGCACGACTCGGTCGTCAACCACGGCGGCAACCGGAACCCGCAGCTGCTGCTCTGCCTGCACGAGGAGATCGCGGTCTCGCTCGCCCACGGCTGGTCCAAGGCCACCGGACGGCTCGGCGTGGCCGCCGTGCACGACCTCGTCGGATTGATGCATGCCTCGATGGCCGTCTACAACGCCTGGTGCGACCGCACACCGCTGCTGCTGCTCGGCGGCAGTGGCCCGGCCGACCCGGCGCTGCGCCGCGCCGTCGACTGGATCCACTCCGCCACCACCCAGGCGGAGCTGGTCCGCCACTTCGTGGTCTGGGACGCCGAACCTGCCACGGCCGGGGCGTTCGCCGCCGACCTGCTGCGGGCCCGGCAGCGGGCGCTGTCGGCACCGCGCGGTCCGGCGTACGTCTCGCTGGACGCCGGTGGCCAGGAGGAACGCCTGGACGTGGTTCCACCCCTGCCCGGCCCCCGCGCGTACCTTCCCGCACCGGCCTTCGGACCGGATCCGGCCATCCTGGAAGAGGCGGCGAACGCCCTCGCCGCCGCCGAGCGCCCCGTCGTGATCGCCGGGCGGGTCGCGCTCGACCCGGCCGCGACCCCGCTGCTGGCCGCGCTGGTGGAGCTGCTCGGCGCGGCCTACCACGACGACCGCAACGTGACCGCGCTCCCGACCGCCCACCCGCAGAACTGCACGGGTGACCGGGGCGTCATCGACGAGGCCGACGTCGTCCTGGCCGTCGACGTCGTCGACCCGGCCACGATGTTGAACCCGCGTCCGCGTGGTCCGCGCCACGGCGGACCCGAACACTCGGCGGACGCCCGGGTGGTCATCGACCTGTCCCACGGTGACCTCGGCCTGCGTTCCTGGAGCAACACCGGCGCCGCGCCGTACCCGCGTGACATCGCGCTGCTCAGCGATCCGCTGCTCGGTCTGCGGATGTTGCTCGACGCGCTCGCCGACCGGGTGAAACCGGCCGCCGCAGCGGCCCGCCGTGAGGCCGTGCGCGAGCGCGCGGCCCGGCTGCGACGCCGGCAACGCGAGGCCGTCGAGGCCCGCTGGGGGGACCGGCGCATCTCTCCGGCCCGGCTCGTCGGCGAGGTGTGGCAGGCGGTCCGCGACGTCGACCACCTGCTCTGCCTGCGCAACACCCGGACCTGGCCGGAAGGGCTCTGGCAGCTACCGGGCGCGGGCTCCTACCTCGGCCACTCCGGGGGCGGCGGCGTCGGCTACGGGCCCGGAGCACTGATCGGCGGAGCGCTCGCCGCCCGCGACCGGGGCCAGCTCGCCGTCGGCATCATCGGCGACGGCGACCTGCTGATGGCCGCCGGTGCGCTGTGGACCGCCACCCACTACCGGATACCGGCCCTCATCGTGGTCAACGACAACAGCTCCTTCTACAACGACGAGCCGCACCAGGCGGAGGTGGCGAAGGAGCGGGGCCGCCCGGCTGAGAACAGCTGGATCGGCATGCGCATCGCGGACCCGGCCGTCGACATCGCCGCGCTGGCCCGCTCGTACGGCTGCTGGGCCGTTGGCCCCGTCGAGGATCCGGACGATTTGGGTCCAGCGCTGCGGAACGCGCTCGCGGCGGTCCGCGAGGGCGCGACTGCGGTGGTCCACGCCCGGGTGGCCCCCCGATGAGCCCGGCCGAGCCCGGCCTCGCGTCGGGAGGTTCCGCGATGAACGATGTGCCGCACCGCCTGATGTACGTCGGCGGCGCCTGGGTGGATGCCAGAGATCGGATCGAGGCCGTAGACCCGACCAGCGAAGAACTCATCGCGACCGTTCCCGCCGCCAGTGCGGCGGACGTCGAGGCCGCCGTGGACGCTGCCCGCGAGGCGGCCCCCGGCTGGCGCGACCTCGGCTGGGCCCGCCGTGGCGTCATGCTGCGGGAGCTGGCCCGGCGTATCGAGGACGAGGCGGAACAACTGGCCCGCGTCGACGTCCGCGACGCCGGTCTGCCGCTGGCCGGTATGCGCGCCGACGTGACCAGCGCGGCCGCCGAGATCGGCTACTACGCGGGCCTGGCGCCCGAAGCCCGGGGCAGTACAGCCCCGCCCGCACCCGACACGCTGTCGTACACGGTGCGTGAGCCGTACGGGGTGGTGGCCCGGATCGTGCCGTTCAATCATCCGTTCAAGTTCGCCGCGGGAAAGGTCGCCGCGCCGCTCGCATCCGGCAACACCGTCGTGCTCAAGCCGGGCGAGCAGTCGTCGCTGTCCGCGCTCGAACTGGCCAGGATCGCCGCCGAGGTACTTCCCCCCGGCGTGCTCAACGTGATCACCGGTACCGGAACGGCGGCTGGCGCCGCGCTGGTCGCCCACCCCGACGTGCACCGGATCGCCTTCACCGGCTCCGTCTCCTCCGGCCGTGCGGTGCTCCGAGGCGCGGCGGAGGGGATCAAGCATGTCACCCTCGAACTCGGCGGCAAGAACCCGCTCATCGTCTTCCCCGACGTGGACGTTGACCGGGCCGCCACGGCCGCCATCGCCGGAATGAACATCGCCCGGTGCGCCGGGCAGTCGTGCGGCTCCACCTCCCGCCTGTACGTGCACGCCGACATCGCCGGGCGGTTCCAGGACGCGCTCGTCGAACGACTGGCCCGCCTGCGCATCGGCGACCCGATGGGGGAGGACACCCAGGTCGGGCCGCTCGCCTTCCGGGCCCACTACGAACGGGTCCTGGGATACCTCGACACAGCCAGACGGGAGGGCGTCACCGTAGCGTACGGCGGCGGACGCCCGGTCGGTCGGTCGCGTGGCTTCTTCGTCGAGCCGACCCTGTTCACCGACCTCGACGACACGATGACCGTCGTCCGGGAGGAGATCTTCGGGCCGGTCATGTCCCTGCTCACCTGGCGCGACGTCGACGACGTGGTGCGCCGGGCGAACGACACCCCGCTCGGCCTGACCGCCAACGTCTGGACCCGGGACGTGTCGGCGGCGCACCGCACCGCCGCCGCGCTGGAAGCGGGCTACGTCTACGTCAACGGCACCGGCAGGCGCCCGACCGGTACACCCTTCGGCGGCTGGAAGAGCAGCGGCCTTGGCAAAGAGAACAGTCTGGAGGAGCTGGTGTCCTACACCCGCGAGAAGACCGTGACGGTGACCCTGTGGTGAACTACGCGCCCTACTCCGAGCCGGTCTGGGGCTCGGACGTGATGGTGGACGTGCTGCGTGGGCTCGGCCTCAAGTACGTCGCGCTGAACCCCGGCTCGTCGTTCCGCGGCCTGCACGACTCGCTCGTCAACTACGGCGGCGACGAGATCACCATGATCGAGTGCCCGCACGAGAAGATCGCGATGGGCGTGGCACACGGTTACGCGAAGGTGACCGGCGAGCCGATGGCGGTCATCCTGCACGACCTCGTCGGGCTGCTGCACGGCACCATGGGCGTCTACTACGCCTACATCGACCGCACGCCGGTCCTGGTCCTGGGCGGCTCGGGCCCCGCCGACCACGTCCGCCGCCGCCCCAACATCGACTGGATCCACTCCGCCAACGTGCAGGGCGAAGCGGTACGCGCCTACACCAAGTGGGACCACGAGCCACGCTCGCTCGCCTCGGTCCCGGCCATCCTGGCCCGCGCCCACCGGATCGCCCGCGAGCAACCGGCCGGTCCGGTCTACATCGCACTCGACGCCGGTCTCCAGGAGGACCGGGTGAGTAACCAGGTGCCCCTCCACGACCTGGACCGCCTCGCCGCGCTGCCCTCGGCGCTGGGCCCCGAGCCGACGGCACTGCGCGACCTCGCGGAGCGGTTGTGCGCCGCCGACCGCCCGGTGATGGTCCTCGGCCATCCGGGCAGGCACCCGGAATCCTTCGACACCCTCGTCCGCCTGGCCGAGGAGGTGGGGATCGGCGCGGTCGAGACCCACTGGCGGCTGAACTTCCCCAATCGGCACGAGCTCAACGTGACCGGTTCGGCGACGCTGGAGCGCGCTGACTCCGTGCTGTTCGTCGACGTGAAGGACATGGGCAAGGCGACCCAGCGGCTGGAGTCCGCCACCCGGCGCATCACCTCCCGCCTCGCCGCTGGCACCACCATCCTCGACCTGGGCTTCAACGACGTGGGCATCTCCTCGTGGAGCGAGGACTACGCCGAGCTGGTCCCGACCGACCTGCAAGTCACCGCCGACACCTCGGTGGTGCTGCCGCTGCTGCTGGAAGAGTGCCGCAACATCCTCGCGCAAGAGCCGCCGTCGCGGCAGGCGCAGCGGGAACGGTGGCGCGAGGAACTGCGCGACCTGCACCGGGACACCTGGGAAGGCTGGCGAAGGGACGCGGACAAGCGGGCCGGGGACACACCGGTGTCCACCGCCCGGCTCGCCGCCGAGGTCTGGGACGTGGTACGGGAGCACGACTGGGTGCTCACCGCCGGAACCGCCGCCGAATGGGCCCTGCGTACCTGGGACTTCGACCGCCCGCACCGGCACCCCGGCCGGCAGCTCGGGACGGCGACCCAGATCGGCATCTCGCTGGGCGTGGCCCTCGCCCACAAGGGTACCGGCCGCCTGGTGGTCGACCTGCAGCCCGACGGCGACCTGATGTTCGACGTGGGCGCGCTCTGGGTGGCCAGCAGGTACGAGCTGCCGCTACTGGTCGTGATGTTCAACAACCGCGCGTACTACAACGACTGGGAGCACCAGGAGCGGCTGGCCCGCCAGCGCGGCACCCCCCTGGACCGGGCCGCCATCGGCATGGCCATCGACACCCCGGCCCCCGACTTCGCCGCCATCGCCCGCGGATTCGGCTGGTGGGCGGAGGGGCCGGTGACCGACCCGGACGCGGTTCAGGCCGCGGTACGCCGGGCCGCCGACCACGTGGCGGCCACCGGGTGTCCGGCGCTCGTCGACGTGGTCTGCCAGCCCAAGTAGTGGTGTCAGCGGCTTCGGTCCAAGTGGATCGAAGCCGCTTTACTCGTCGGCGACGACGCCGGTGTAGGAGCGCACCACGGTTTCGCGCGTCCAGAACGCCGCGGCGACCAGGATCGGGCCGATGGCTCCGAGGGTGAGCGCGGCGACCGGGCCGACCAGCCCGGCGAACGCGCCGACGGCGACGTCGCCGATGGCCGGGCCGCCCCGGGAGGACATCTGGTAGAAGGCGGTCACCCGGCCGCGCAGCTCGTCGGGCGTGTCGATCTGCACGGCAGCGTGCCGGATGGTGGTGGCCATCGCGTCGCACGCGCCCACCAGCCCGGCCGCCACGACCGCCGTCAGGTACAGCGGCGCGTGCGCCAGCAACAGCGCCGAGACTCCGTACAGCGCCGTGGCGGCGAGTAGGACCTCACCCTGCCGGTTGCTGCGCTGGACGGTCCGGAATATGGAGTACGTGGCGAGCAGGGCACCGGCCGAGGGCGCGGCCGACAACACGCCGTACCCGGCGGAGCCGACGTGCAGGACGTCGAGGGCGAGGGCGGGGAGCAGCACCCGGTAGGCGCCGAACACGGTGGCGGACAGGTCCAGCGCCATGAGCTTGTAGATCAGCGGGCGGTGCCGGATGTACCGCGCGCCCTCCGCGATGGAACCCAGCACTGAGCGTCGCTCTCCGCCAGGCGTCAGCGGCGCGATTCTGAGGACGCCCAGCACCACGACGAGCAGGCCGTAGGTGACCGCGTCCACGGCGTACATCAGCCCGGGACCGGCGAAGGTGATCAGCACCCCGGCCAGCAGCGGCCCGACCAGGACCGCCAGCTCCCGCGACGGATTGAGCAGCGCGACCGCCTGGCCGATCTGGGCCCGGGGGACCAGGGCCGGGATGAGCGCCTGCCGGGCCGGCTGGTCGAACGTAGCCGCGGCGGTGGTGAGCACCACGGAGGCTACGACCTGCCAGGCCAGCACCTGCCCGGTCAGGGTCAGCCAGGCCAGGGCGGCGGCCACCACCAGCGCCACCCCCTGGGCCGCCTGCAACAGCCTGCGCCGGTCCAGCCGGTCGGCGAGCGCCCCGCCCAACGGGCTGAGCACCAGCAGCGCGACCGCCTGCGCCGCCCCGACCAGCCCGGTGTACGCGATGGAGCCGGTCAACTGGTACACGTGGTAGAGGTTCGCGGCGACGGTGCCGCGCGTGCCGATCTGGGAGGCGACGACCCCCGCCCAGTAGAGGGTGAAGTCGCGGTTGCGCAGGACCCGCTCAGTCAACCGGCACCAGCGACAGCTTGTCCGGGTCGAGCTGCACGAAGACGTCGGTGCCCGGACGGATGGACACCGACGGGTTCCCGCGCGCCCGAATCTCGAACTCGCCGACCCGCACCACGTGGTCGACGGCCTCGCCGAGGAAGGCGCGGGTCACCACGGTGCCCTTCCACTCGTTGGGGATCTCCCCGGTGCGCGAGACGGCGCTGACGTCGACCGCCTCCGGCCGGATGGAGACGATGACGTCGGTGCCGACGGCCAGGTCCGCGGTCGAGTTCAGCGCCAGCGAACCGTCCGCGGTGGCCACGGAGTAGCGTTCGCCGTCCCGGGCCTCGACCTTCGCCGGGATGAAGTTGGAGGTGCCGATGAACTCGGCGACGAACCTGCTGTTCGGCTTCTGGTAGATCTCCCGCGGCTTGCCCAGCTGGATGATGTTGCCGTCCCGCATCACCGCGACCGAGCTGCTCAGCACCAGCGCCTCGGTTTGGTCGTGGGTCACGTAGACCGAGGTGATCCCGAGCTCGCGCTGCAGCCGCTTGAGTTCGTAGCGCAGCGACTCCCGCAGTTTGGCGTCCAGGTTGGACAGGGGCTCGTCGAGCAGCAGCAGCGGCGGCTCGATGACCAGGGCGCGTGCGAGGGCGAGGCGCTGCTGCTGGCCGCCGGAGAGCTTGGTCGCCTGCCGCCCGGCGAGCGCGTCGAGCTCCATCGTGGCGAGCACCCGGCCGACACGTTCGGCGATCTCCCGTTTGCCGGGCCGCTGCCCGCGCTTGCGTACCTGCAGCGGGAAGGCGACGTTGTCGAAGACCGACATGTGCGGCCAGATCGCGTACGACTGGAAGACCATGCCGAGCCCGCGTTCGTTCGCGGAAACGCTGAGCACCCGCTGGCCCTCCAGGGACCGGAACAGCGCCTGGCCGCCGACCTCGATGATCCCGGAATCGGGCCGTTCCAGCCCGGCGATCGACCGCAGCGTGGTCGTCTTGCCGCAGCCGGACGGCCCGAGCAGCGTGAACATGTCACCCTCGTGCACGGTGAAGCTGACATCGTTGACGGCGAAGACGCGGTCTGTCGCGCCGGTGGCCGCCGCGCGTCGCCGGCGGCGTTCGCCGTCGAACGATTTGACGAGATTCTCGACGCGAAGCATCGTGTCCTCCTGATCGTGGCCCGCCGGGCCTAGTTCTCCCGCAACCCGACTTTGGCGCCGAGCTTGTATGCCACCGTGACGAGCACGACCAGCGTCAGGACCATCACCACGCCGAGCGCGGCGAGCACGGTGAACTGGCCGTTTTCGAATTGTTCGAAGATGAGGATGGACAGGACCTCGTTGCCGGGGCTGTAGAGCAGGATCGAGCTGGACAGCTCGCGGAAGGAGACCACGAGGATGTAGATCCAACCGGCCAGCAAGCCCGGTGCGAGCAGCGGGAGCAGGACCCGCCGGAAGGTCTGCCACCAGCTGGCACCGCTGACCTGCGCCGACTCTTCGAGTTCGGTGGCGATCTGCTGCATCGAGGTGACCGAGTAGCGCATGCCGTAGGGCATGTACCGGGTGACGTACGCGATGAGCAGGATGAAGATGGTGCCGTAGATCGGAATCGGGCTGCGCAGGTACACGAAGGAAAGCGCGAGGCCGAGCACGAGGCCGGGGATCACCAAGGGGACGAACGCGAACTGGTCGATCAGCTGGCGCCCGGGGATGCGGGACCGCACTGTGATCCAGGCGGCGATCGCCATCACGGCCATCACCAGCGTCGCGGTCGCGATCCCGAGGAACAGTGAGTTCCTCAGCGCGGTGGCCGCCTGCGACATGTTCAGCAGCTGGGCGTAGTTGTCCAGCGACATCGTCCGCAGCGCCGCCATCGACGGCGCCTGGTAGAACTTGAGCAGCGAGGTGTACAGGAGCACGACCAGCGGCGCCACGACGGTGAGCAGGAAGTAGAAGACGATCGCCGCGCCCATGACCGGGCGCCACTTGCCGAGTTCCATCGGGCGCGGGCGGAAGCCCTTCCCTGTCACGGTCTGGAAGCTCTTGCCGGCCCGTCCGACCAGGTTGGAGATGGCGACGCCGACCACGGCCAGCACCAGCAGGCCGAGCGCCAGGGCGCCGGCGGCGGCGAGGTCCGGTGGGTAGCTGCGGAGCACGAAGTAGATACGGCTGGTGAAGACGTAGATGCCGTTCTGCAGTCCGAGCAGCGCCGGCACCTCGAAGCTTTCCAGGCTCCGTACCGTCATGACCAGCACGGCCGCGACGATGGCCGGGCGGGTCAGCGGCACGGTGATCTTCCGGAACACCTGCATGCGCGTCGCGCCGCACATCAGCGCCGACTCCTCCAGCGACGGGTCCATGGAGCGGAACGCGGCGACCATCAGCAGGAAGACGATGGGGGACAGGTGCAGCCCCTCGACCCAGATCATGCCCCAGATGGTGAAGATGTCGACGGCGGCGGTGCCGAAGATCGGTTCGAGGACCTTGTTGATGAGGCCGATGTCCGGGCTCGCGAGGAAGATCCACGCGATGGTGTACAGGATCCCCGGAATGATCAGCGGGATGATCGACGCGGCGAAGAACAGCGCCTTGAACGGCACGTCGGTCCGGACGTTGAGGTAGGCCAGGCTGGTGCCGACCACGAGGGAGAGCACCGCGGAGCCGACCGCGAACCAGAGCGAGTTGCCGATCAGGCTGCCGATCCGGGGATCGCCGTACGCGGTGGCGAACCCGCCGAGGGTGAAGCCCTGCGCGTCGAAGAAGGTGCCCCAGAGGAGGTAGTAGAGGGGAACGAGGGCGAGGTAGCCGATGGCGCCCGCGACCGCGATGATGATGATCAGTTTCGGGGTCGGCCACCACCTGCGTCGCGGGTTGAGCGGCGCCGACCGGTTGGCGGTCACGGCGGGCGATGCGGTCGACATACCTCATCTCTCCTTGGGACGTGTTCGAGCGGTATCGGGGGGAGGGGGCGGCGGGTGCCGGTGTCCGTACCGGCACCCGCCTGGATTTATCCGGACACCGCCGTCGTCACTGGACTTCCTGGCCGGCGCTGACGACCTGAGCGTAGAGGTCGTCCCACTTCTTCGGGTCCGCGAGCAGCTCCTGCTCGGGTACGGGGACCACGGTGAGCCCGGCGAACGGGTCCGTGGCACCGGGGATCGAGCCCACCCGGAAGGCCTCGGCGAGGATCTTCTGGCCCTCGGTGAGTTCCCAGTCGGTGAACAGCATCGCCGCCGCCGGGTTGGGCGCGGTCTTCATGAGCCCCACGCCGTTGGGCCGGACGATGATCGGCTGGATCGGGCCGCCGGACGCCGGATGCCAGCTGACGGGGGCACCCTTGTCGGCGGCCTTGTCGATGGTGTGGCTGTAGGAGGACACCGTGATCGCGAACTGCCCGGCCGAAAGCAGCTCACCCTGCGTGGTGTGTCCCTTGGCGATCTTCGAGTTGGCGGCGATGCGGGTGAACAGGTCGCGCACCTCGGCCTCGGACTTGCCCTGTCCCAGGTAGTAGCTGTACAGCCCGGCGAACCAGTCCACGTCCCCGACCTCCATGGAGATCTGGCCCTTCCACTTCGGATCGGCCAGGTCCTCGATGGACTTGGGCTCCTCGCCCGGCTTGACCTTGGAGGTGTTCCAGCCGACGACGAAGGCGTTGAACCGCGACGCCGTCCAGCCCTCGGCCTTGCCCTCCTTGCGGACCGCCTCGCGCAGCTCGCCTTGGTACGGGTAGAGGAAGCCTTCCTTGTTCATGATGTTGAGTTCGCCGGCGTTGGTGTCGATGAAGTCGTTGCCGAAGTAGTTCGCCTGCTGCTCCTGCAGGATGCGCTGGAGCACCGACTCCGAGTTCCCCCGGTAGACGCTGACGTCGATCTTGTAGGTCTTCTCGAACCCGTCGACCAGGTCGTCCATGTCGGTGTTCGAGGTGTAGATGGAGAGTTTGCCCTCCTTCTCGGCGAGCTCGACCAGCGTCTTGTGGCGCTCATCGCCGCTGAGACCGTTGATCCGGTCGTAGACCGCCTGCGCCTTGGCGGTGGCGGCCCCCTTCGCGTCGGTGTCCGCGCCACCGGTCGCGGTCGGTGACGCACCGCAGGCGGTGAGTACGAGCGCTGTCGCCATCGCGGCGAACGCGGGAATGATAGAGGGGTGTCGCATATGCAGCTCCTGCAGTGCTCACCGGGCCGGTGTGCGCTGGCCGGGTGATGGGTCATTCCCCCGAGGGACGGTGAGTCAGCTGATATCGGGGTCGGTGACCGGCTCGGCGACCGAGTCGGCGCGACCGTGGTGCCCGCCGTGCACGGTCCCGTTGTCGATCGCGGCGCGCAGGAGCTCGAAACCCTGCTCCTTGGTCAGCTGGACCGAGTGGCGCTCGATGTTGTGCAGCCGCATGGTGCGCAGCAAACCGGTGTCCTGGATCGCGAGGTACCGCGCGGTGTCGCTCTCGTCGAGGTTGAAGTGCTGGTGCCAGGCCCAGCGCGGCGGGGCGAAGAGGGTTCCCTCCGACCACTCGACCACCTCGACCGGGTCATCGTCGTAGTTCATCAGCGAGTAGCCGCTGCCTTTGACGATGTAGAGGTACGCCTCGGTGGTGTGGCGGTGACGCACCGACTGGCTGCCGGGTTTGAGCTCGGCGAGATGTGCGTTGAGAACCTCGTAGTCACCCAGGTCGAACCACTGGCCCCGGTTGTTGCGCCATGGCCGTTCCGGCAGATCCATCTTGCGAAGGTCGTGCGGGACGACGAGACCCTTGATCGGGGGGTGTCGTTTGTTGAACTCGTCCCGCGCCGCGATCTCGGAGGCGTCGCGGTTCTTCTTCTCGCTCGACAGGACGCCTTTCAGGTATTCATCACGCACTGTTCCTCCTCAACGCCGTATGCGGACGAGTAGACTCCTGCGGGGGCTAAAGGTCTAACCTATGGTCCACACTGTTACGTGAATGTTACGCGTGTTGTCACTGGTAGAGCGGCCCATTACCCAGCAGTCGCGCGACATCGCCCACGCCGATTCGGGTCATCACCTGCCGCGCCGTCTCGGCGACCGGAATCTCGAAGCCGACCTCGGCGGCGAGCGTAGCCGTGTTGGCGAGATCCTTGGCGTGCCAGGTCAGGCGCATCTGCTCCAGTTCCCGCAGGGTCCGCGAGTCGGTCGGCCCGTCCATCAGCGCCCGGCGCAACACGCCGACGTCGACCCCGGCGCGGCGCGCCAGCTCCAGCGCCTCGGTGACCGCGCAGATCTGCGCCCAGTGCACCAGGTTGTTCGCGGTCTTGCCGACCTGCCCGGCGCCAAGCGGCCCCAGGTGGTGAACCGCGGCGGTCCACGGGGCGAGCAGCGGGCGCACCCGCTCCAGGGCGGCCAGGTTGCCGCCGACGAGCAGGTTGATCTCGCCCGCCTCCGCGCCACGCACGCCACCGGTGAGCGCCGCGTCGAGCACGTCCACACCCGCGGGCGCTTCCGCCGCGACCTGGCGGCAGGTCTCGGGCCGTACCGACGAGCAGAGCAGGACGACCGCGCGCGGGCCGACGCCGGCCAGTACGCCCGCCGGTCCGAGGCAGACCTCGATGACATCCGCGTCGGTCGGCACGAAGACGGCCACGGCGTCGGCGCCGCTCGCGGCCTCGGCATCGCTCGCGGCCGGATGGGCGCCGTGCTCCGTCGCGGCCCTGACCGCCGCCGGGTCGAGATCGCGCACCACCACCCGTACGCCGGCGGCGAGCAGGTGCCGCGCGACGGGCAGCCCCATGGCCCCGAGGCCGACCACCGCAACCGTTGCTCCCATGATTTCTCCTCCTGATCGTGGCCGTTTCTGTGTGGTAAAAATGTAATACCATTTGCCCAATCTGGGAGGTTGCGCGTTGCGTCGATTGAGCGCCGGGCTCGCCGTACGCGCGCGTGCCGCCGGTCAACGCGTGTTCCGGTCCCTCGCCATCCGCAACTACCGCCTCTACTTCGCCGGGCACGCGATCAGCGTCGCGGGCACCTGGATGCAGCGCGTCGCGCAGGACTGGCTCGTGCTCGACCTCTCCGACTCGGCGGTGGCCCTGGGCATCTCGACGTCCCTGCAGTTCCTGCCGACGCTCTTCTTCGGGTTGTGGGGTGGCGTGCTCGTCGACCGGTTCGACCGGCGCCGCATAATCATGCTGACCCAGACGGTGAGCGCCCTGCTCGCCGCCGCCCTCGCCGTGGTCGTGCTGACCGGAAGCGTGCAGCTCTGGATGGTGTACGCCCTCGCGCTCGGCCTGGGGCTGGTCACCGTGCTCGACACCCCGGCCCGGCACACGTTCGTCACCGACCTGGTCGGCCCGGAGGACTACATCAACGCCCAGTCGTTGAACTCCACCGTGCACAACGTCGGCCGCCTCGTCGGCCCGGCGATCGCCGGTCTGCTCATCGCCGCCGTCGACGTCGGCCTGGCCTTCGCGGTCAACGCGCTGTCCTTCGTCGCGGTGCTGGTCGGGCTGGCCCGAATGGACACCACGGCACTACGCCGGATCCCGCCTGCGGCCAGGGCCCGGGGCCAGGCCAGGGAAGGGCTCCGGTACGTCTGGCACCGTCCCGAGTTGCGCGCCTGCCTGTTCCTGGTGGCGGTGGTCGCCCTGCTCGGCCAGAACTTCCGCGTGGTCTTCCCCCTACTCGCCCGCGACACCTTCGGCGGCGGCGCCGAGGTGTACGGCTGGCTCACCTCCGCGCTCGGAGTGGGCGCGGTGATCGGCGCGCTGGGCAGCGCCGCCCGGCAGTCCGTGATGGCCTGGTCCCTGCTGCGCTGGTCGTGGGTGTTCGCGGGGGTGTGCGCGGTCGCCGCGTTCACGCCGTGGCTGGCCGCCGCGCTGGCAGTGATCGTCGGCCTCGGGGTCGCGAACATCGTGTTCAACACGCTCGCCCGTACCCTGCTGCAGATCGGCGTGGAGCCCGCGATGCAGGGGCGCGTCATCGCGCTGCACAGCCTCATCTCGCTGGGCAGCACGCCGATCGGCGGCCCGATCACCGGGCTGGTGTGCCAGCGGTGGGGCCCGGGCGCGGGACTGCTGCTCGCCGCCGTCTCGGTCGGCGCCGCGGCGGCGGCCGTGACACCGGTGTTGCGCCGGGCCCGGATCGCCGTCCGTTCGGCCTAACCCTCGATTTCCCGCAGGCCGAGGCCCGCGAGCCGCAACCGGGCGAGTTGGTGACGCCAGATCTGCAGGTCGTTGAAGGCGGTGCCCAGATCGGGCAACTCCGCCACGTCGTCGGATGAAACCTCGCGTGGGCCGCGACAGCGGACGAGTATCGCGTCGGCGGTGGTCCGGACGCTCACGTGGCCGAGGATGTCCGGGGCGAGCCCGGCGTTGGCCAGGATCCGGCAGGCGAGCGCCACGGTTCGGCGTAGCCGCCCGAGTCCCGCCGGCATCACCGACCCCGATCGTTTCCCGGCCCCTACCTGGGCGAATAGTCTATTGGTATGACCACGCTCCCATCGCACCGTACAATATCAACGCCAGTGCGTAACGGCGCTCGATGCGAGAGGACCATCTGATGGCCGGCGATGAGGAATCCCGATCCGCATCCGCGGACCCAGGGCCCGACCTGTTCAGTCCGGTGAGCCTCTCGCGGGTCTCCCAGGTCATCGTCGACCAGATCCGCCTGCTCATCCGCCAGGGCAAGCTCAAGCCCGGCGACCGTCTGCCCAGCGAACGTGAGCTCTGCGGGCGGTTCGAGGTGAGCCGGGTCACCGTGCGCGAGGCGCTGCGGGTGCTGGAGGCCGGTGGCCTGGTCGACATCCGGGTGGGGGCGCACGGCGGAGCGTTCGTGACCACGCCGACCAACGCCCGTCTCGGCGAGGGCCTGGCCGACCTGCTCAACCTCAGCCCGCTCACCGCGGCCGAGGTGACCGAGGCGCGCATGGTCTTCGAACTCGGCATCGTGCCGCTCGTGGTCGAGCGCGCCACCAAGGAGGACATCGCCGCGCTGAAGGGGATCTGCGCCCGGCAGCGGGCGGCCCTGAAGGACGAGCCGTACTCGATGACGCTGTCCGCCGAGTTCCACGTCCGGGTCGCCGCCTGCACCCACAACGCCGCCATCGAGATGCTGGTGCAGAGCTTCCACGGCCCGCTGCTGAAGTCGCTACAGGAGGCGCAGATGCTGGCTCCGCTCATGGGCCGCCGCGGCAACACCGAACACGAGGCCTTCGTGGACGCGATCGAGGCGGGCGACGGCGAGGCCGCCAGCAAGATCATGCGCGAACATCTCCAGCGGACGGCCGACCGGGTCGCCAAGAGCATGTCATGACCTAGTGTCCTGCGCCTGAAATTCGTCGGCAATATCGTGCGAGGGATTCGAGGATCTCGTCTGCGGTCTTCTTCCAGACGAACGGGCGTGGGTTGTCGTTCCTTGTGTGGCCGCGGTTCGGTGGTCGTGTCGGTGAGGGAGTCCTTGGTCTGGCGGACGGCGGTGTAGAGGCGGCGGTCGGTGCCCTTGGCGAGGTCGACCTCGTGGAAGAAGGCGTCCAGATTGTCCGGTTCCTTTATGATTGTTCTGAGGAGATCTAGGGCCTGTTGCGAAAGTCTCAAGCGGCGCCATAGTTGCGCGGGAGCCTTTCGCGATGTCCCCTATTGCGGTCGCATCAGGTCGAGGTCCTTGCCCCATGCGTCCAGCACCGCGCTGTGCCCGGCGCGCCGGGCCGCTGTCTCGACATGGGCGAAGAGGTGCCGTTGTAGGGGCACGTCGCCCGTTCCTGAGATGCGGTCCGCAGCATTCAGCAGCATGCCGGTGTCCCAGCCTGGCAGCGGGTATCGGGCGAGTTCCCATTTAAGGTACTTGTTGTAGGGACGGGGGCGACGGTCGAGGGCGAAGAGCAACTCCAGCAGAAACCGGATGCTGTCGGCGGCGTCGAGGCGGGCGGCGAGCGGATGTCCGTCACGGTCGTTCTTGACGGAGCGGTAGAGGGAATTGGCATAGGCGTCGAGCCATTCACCGGAGTCCCGGAATGCTTCATCGGCGTCGAGCCGTGCCTTGGTGGCCAGGATCTGGGCGATGCCTCCGTCGAGCCGGTCGAGCACGATCTTGGCGCGGGCGAGGGCGTAGCGCTCGAAGCCGGGCATTCCTGCCGCGCGGAACTCGGCGAGGGAGACGATGACGAGGTCGAGTTCGGGAATGCGGTGGCCGGTGAACCGGGTGAGGTCCGTTGTCGCGTTGTCGGTGAGGACGACGTACAGGTCGTGGTCGGAGTGCTCGGTGGTCATGTCGTCGTGGGCACGGGAGCCCTTGAGGACGAGGCCGACGACGGCGGGGTCGGCGGTGGCGAGTTCGACGAACGCGTGGTAGGTGAGGGGCTGCTGCGTGGGCATCATGTGATCTCCGGTGGGATGGTGACGGGTACGCCTGCTGGGGCGGCCCTACCTGCCGGGGTCGCCCGCACCGTCCGCGGCGGCACTTGGCCGCCGCTCGGGAGATCAACGCACGTGTGAACTCTATGGCCCAGGCCGTCCGAGGGGTACCGAATTCGGGGCGGCCTCAAGCACAACCAGTTTCGCAAGGCAGTGTTAAGCCCCGCGAAAGCCCTGGTCACAGCCACTCATTAATGATCGCGATCTGAACGGTGGCCTCGTAGCGCACGGCGAGCTTGTCGTATCTCGTGGCAACGGCGCGATTACGCTTGAGTCGATTGATGCCGCATTCGACCGCGTGACGCTTGCGGTAGTCGGTTTTGTCGAACTTCGGTGGCCGGCCGCCGCGGGAGCCGAGCTTGCGGCGGTTGCGGGCGCGGTCCGCAGGCACCGGGATCGTCGCCTTGATCCCGCGTCTGCGCAGGTAGGCGCGGTTCTAACGGGAGTCGTACGCCTTGTCAGCTCGCACTCGGTCCGGTCGCCTGCGTGGCCGCCCCAGGCTGAGCCGGGGCACCCGAATCGCCTCCAGGACCCGCTCGAACGCCAGCGCGACCTGCAGAACGAGCTCACCGCTGAAGGGATCGCCGCGGCCGAGGCCGAAGGCCGCTACTGCGGCCGCCCGCCCGCACTCGACGGCGCCCGCCGCGCCGTAGTAACCCTTTTGTGGCTGTCATCCGTATTCGTGCGGGTAGCGTCGCCGGGTGCCGTCGGCGATTATCGACGCGACGTGACCGCCCTGCGAAAGGATCGGGTATGACGTGGCATTCGTGGAGACGGGCGTTCCTCACGGCGGGGGCGGCCGTGGTCGGCTTCGACCCGTCCACGCGCACGTGGGTCACCGGCGCCGCCCAGTCTCAGGGGATGGTCGACCTGCCGCCGCTGAAGGGCAAGGTGGTGACCGATCCCGCCTCGCGCGGCCAGGCGGCCGACGACTTCGGGCACCTGGTCCATCGGACCCCCGGGGCCGTGCTGGAGCCCGGCGCCGTGTCGGACATCATGCTGATGATGAAGTACTGCCGGACGCACAGCCTGCAGGTGGCCGCGCGCGGCCAGGGACACGCCACCTTCGGTCAGGGCCAGGTCGCGGGCGGTCTGATCATCGACATGACCCCGCTCAACGCGGTTGAGGTGCGGGAGGACACGGCCGTCGTGGAGGCGGGCGCGCTCTGGAGCAGCTTGGCGCAGGCGACCCTGGCCCACGGCCTGACCCCTCCGGTCTTCACCGACTACCTGGAGCTCTCGGTCGGCGGCACGCTCGCGGTGGGCGGTCTCGGTGGCCAGACCCACCACCACGGAGCCCAGGTGGACAGCGTCGTAGAGCTGGAGGTCGTCACGGGGGAGGCCAGCCTGAGGAGGTGTTCCGCACAGCTGCGCCCCGACCTCTTCCGCGCGGCGCTGGCCGGAAGAGGACAGTGCGGCATCATCACCAAGGCCACCATGCGCCTGCTGCCCGCCCCCGCGACGGTCCGCCACTACCTGCTCTCCTACCCGAGCGTCGCCGCGCTGACCGCCGACCAGCGGCGCGTGGTCAACGACGGCCGCTTCGCCTACGTGGAGGGAGAGCTCGGGCTGCCGACCGGCTCCGCCGGCTGGAGCTACCAGCTTGAAGCGGTCGCCTTCTTCAACGGCACGACCCCGCCCGACGACGCCAGGCTTCTCGACGGTCTGGGCGACCAGCCCGGCGACCGGCAGATCCAGGACATGTCCTACTTCGACTTCCTCAACCGGCTCGCCGCGGGCGTCGCCTATCTGAAGTCCACAGGCGAGTGGTACCGCCCGCACCCCTGGTGGAACATGCTCCTGCCCGCGAGCCGCACCGACGCCTTCGTGGAGGCCGCCATCAAGGACCTGGCCGAGACCGAGGTCGGCGCCAGCGGCGTGGTCCTGCTCTATCCCTTCCCCCGCGCCCGCCTGCACCTGCCCTTGCTGCGCCTGCCCGACGAGGAGACGGTCTTCCTCTTCACACTGCTCAGAACCGCCTCACCCGGAGCCGAGAGCCCGCAGGACATGGTGGAGGCCAACCGTTCCCTCTACCTGCGCGCCCAAGCCGTCGGGGGTTACCAGTACCCGGTCGGCTCCATACCCACCACGCCTGAGGAGTGGCGCACCCACTACGGCCCCGCATGGGCCGCCTTCGAGGCGGCCCATGAACGCTACGACCCCGACGGAATCCTCACTCCGGGCCAGGGCGTCTTCCCTCCGGGACCGTGAAGTTTCGCAGCCGGATCACCCGTTCCGAGTTTCGCCGCCAGGCGAAGGGCGCGGTGTTGCAGGACCTTCGCGTTGCCAACGCTGGTTCCGAGTGCCGCCTCTGCCTGCCGGAGCGTACAGCCCTGCAGGAAGCGCAGTTCGCTGAGTGACATCGCCAACTCTCCCCTCACGGAGGGGACCCCCGCGCGACGTCTCGTTCAGGCTGATTTCGATCCTGACTAGTTGATCTTCACGTCTGCCCTGTCGATGATCGCGGTGAGGTCCAGGCCGGAAGGGAGGGTGCCGAAAGCGTGGCCCCAATCGGTACTCAGCCGGGAGGCGCAGAAGGCGTCGGCGACGGCCGGGGGACTGTGTCTTACCAGCAGCGACCCCTGGAACACGAGGGCCAGGCGTTCAACCACCCGGCGAGCTCGGTACTCGAGGTCGCTCGTGTCGGTGACGGACTCCTTGATCTTGAGGATGGCGCTGTCGAGGTGGCGGTCGGCACCCGCGGCCAGATCCACCTCGTCGAAGAACGCGTCGAGGCTCGCGGGCTCCTTTACGATGGATCTGAGTAGATCTAGTGCCGCTACGTTGCCGGAGCCCTCCCAGATGCCGTTGAGCGGGGAGTCGCGGAACAGGCGTGGCATCTGGGACTCCTCGACGTAGCCGTTGCCGCCGAGGCACTCCAGCGACTCGGCCGCGTGGGCGGGCGCCCGCTTGCACACCCAGTACTTCGACGCCGCCAGCGCCGTGCGCCGCAGCGCGCCCTCGCCCCGCACGCCCCGGATCGCCCGGTCGGTCACCCCGGCCAGGCGCATCATGGCCGCCGTGGCGGCCTCCGACTCGATGGCCAGGTCGGCGAGCACGTTGCGCATCAGCGGCTGCTCGGACAGCGGCGCGCCGAACGCCGAGCGGTGGGTGGCGTGGTGGACGGCCTGCGTCACGCCATACCGCATGCCGGCCGCCGAGCCGATCACGCAGTCCAGCCGGGTCATGTTGACCATCTCCATGATGGTCCGCACCCCGCGCCCCTCCTCCCCGACCAGGTAGGCGGCGGCGCCGTCGTACTCGACCTCGGCCGAGGCGTTGGACCGGTTGCCGAGCTTCTCCTTCAGCCGCATCAGGCGCATCGCGTTGCGTGACCCGTCCGGGAGCACGCGGGGCAGCAGGAAGCACGACAGCCCGCCCGGGGCCTGCGCGAGCACGAGGAACACGTCGCACATCGGCGCCGAGTTGAACCACTTGTGCCCGGTGAGCGCGTAGCTCCCGTCGCCGAGCGGCTCGGCCGTGGTGGTGTTGGCGCGCACGTCCGAGCCGCCCTGCTTCTCGGTCATCGCCATCCCGGCCAGCACGCCGCGCTTGGCCGCCGGCGGGCGCAGGCCGAAGTCGTAGGTGCGCGAGACCAGCAGCGGCTCCCAGACGGCCGCCAGCGCCGGCGTGTGGCGCAGCGCCGCCACGCTCGCGTAGGTCATCGAGATGGGGCAGCCGTGCCCGGCCTCGACCTGCGACCACACATAGAACTTGGCCGCGCGGGCGACGTGTGCGCCCGGCCGCGCGGACGACCACGGCGTCGCGTGCAGGCCGTGCTCGACCGCCACCCCCATCAGCTCGTGCCAGGCCGGATGGAACTCGACCTCGTCGATCCGGTTGCCGTACCGGTCGTGCGTGCGCAGCACCGGGGGATTGTCGTTGGCCAGACGTCCCCACTCCTGGGCCCGCGCCGAGCCGGCGAGCGTGCCCAGGGTGCGCAGTTCCCCGAGCGCCCAGTCGGCGTCCTCGCGCTTCACGCCGTCCAGCAGGGCGGGGTCGGCGGACACGTCGTGGCCGGTGAGCGGGGGTGCCTGGTTGAAGACATCGTGCGACAAGGGAACCTCCGGGCGGATCGCTGCGCGATTCTGTGTGCGGGAGCGCGCCGTTTCATGCGTGCTCAGGCATCCATCTCAACATTTCTTCACAAGAATGGGATGCTTCGGGTGGCGGGATGGTGGCCGGCGGACGCCGGCGGCGGGCCGACGTGGCCGGCCGGAGGAGGGGGGAGCCCGGTGGAGGCGCCTGGGACCGACGACCGGTTGCTTCACCAACGCGTCGTCGGCGGGGACGAGAACGCCCTCGGCGAGGTGCACCACCGGCACTATCCCCTCGTGCTCGGGCTGGCGCTGCGCGTCACCCGTGACCGCGTCGTCGCCGAGGACATCGTCCAGGAGGTCTTCGTCACCTTCTGGGAGCGCCCGCTGGCCTTCGACCCCGACCGGGGGTCGCTGCGGTCCTGGCTCGCCACGATCGCCCACCGGCGCGCCGTCGACCACGTGCGCACCGAGCACCGGCACCGCGTCTCGGCCCTCGGCCCGCGCCTGACCGAACCCGAGCCGAGTCCCCTGGAGGACTGGGTGCTGGCCGCCGACGAGGCCGCCCGGGTGCGGGAGGCCGTCAGCCGGTTGCCGGGGGGTTTACGCGAGCCCATCGAACTCGCCTACTACCGTGGCCGTACCTATCGTCAGACGGCCGAGGATCTCGGCCTGCCCGAGGGCACGGTCAAGTCACGCATACGCCTGGGTCTTCGCAGGCTCGCCGACGAACTGGCCGAAGAGGAGGTGTGATGGACCGCCACGCCGGCCGCGGCGACGAGATACCGGGGACCTCCGACCCGGTCACCCGCCTGAGCCTCGACGTGCTCGCCGAGGCCGCGTCCACGCCGCCTCCCGGCGCGCTCGCCCGGCTGCTCCCGGCCGCGCGGTCCGCCCGCCCTCCCGCGCCCGCCGCCGGGTTCGCCGCGCCCTTCGCCGCACGGGTGGCCGCGATGGACGCGCTGCTCGCCTCCGCCACGCCCGCCGACTGGGCGCAGAAGATCGTCGAGGGCTGGACGCTGCAGGAGCTCGTGGCCCACCTCGCCGCGACCGACGGCCTCGTCGCCAACGCGATCGGCGCCGCGGTCGCCGGCCCGCCGCTGGCGGCCGACGAGGTGCTGAGCCGCACCGCCGACATGATCGCCTACACGGGCGGCCGGAGGCCGGAGGAGACCCGCGTCGAATGGCGCGCCCAGGCCGAGACGATCTGCGCGCGCGCCGCCGCCATGGAGCCGGGGACGCCGATCGCGCCCGGGGGCATCCAGTTCCCGGTGTCGGACCACCTGCTTGCGCGCATGCTGGAGACCTGGATCCACACCGACGACGCCGCCACGGTCATCGGCCTGCCCCTCCCGCTCCCGCTCGCCGCGCACATCCACCCGACGGCCGACTTCTGCGCGCGGCTGATCCCCTGGACGATGCTGCTGTCCGGCGTGGACGGGGGCGAGCGTTCCGTGCGGCTCACGCTGACCGGGCCGGGAGGCGGCGCGTGGCACGTTCCGCTGTCGGTCGCCCGGGTCGCCGCGCCCGACGACGGCGCGCCGTCCGACGCCCAGATCACCTGTGACGTGGTGGAGTTCTGCTTTCTGCTCGGCGGACGGGGGACGCCCGAGGCGTTCGCCGCGCGCATCGAGGGGGACGAGGGGCTCGCCCGCGAGGTCCTGCGCTGCGCCCCCGCCCTGTCCGGGCCGTGACGCCTCGTCCGCGGGAACGGGCGGGGGGCGTCGTCACGTTTGGTACGGGTTTCCTCCTTACGGAGGATCGGACGAGGCCAGACATGCGCGCTAGATTCAATGCATGAACGATCCGGGTGAAATGCGCGCCTCGGACGCCGAGCGTGAGGCCGTGGTCGAACGTCTGCGTCAGGCCTCCGTCGAGGGGCGCCTCACGCTGGCGGAGCTGACCGAGCGCACGGAGGCCGCCTACCTCGCGGCCACCCAGGCCGAACTGGCCCAGATCACCACCGACCTCCCAGGGTCGCCCGCCGCCCCGGGCCCCGCGCCCGCCGCGTACGCCCCGCCCGCCGCCCCGCGTTCCGGCAGGGCCCGCCGCTGGTACGCCGCGATCATGGGCGAGACCAAGCGGAAGGGCAAGTGGCGGGTCGAGGACGAGATCGGCGTGGTCGCCGTCATGGGCGAGGTGACCCTCGACCTGCGCGAGGCCGAGGTCCGCGCCAACGAGATCGACATCATCGCCACCGCCGTGATGGGCAGCGTGAAGATCATCGTCCCGGACGGCGTGGACGTCGACCTCGGCGGTGTCGCCATCATGGGCGAGAAGAAGGTCAGGGTCATCGAGGCGCCCCCCGGGCAGAACGTGCCGGTCGTCCGGGTGCGGGCGTACGTCCTGATGGGCGAGGTCAAGATCATCGGCGACTCGCGCGCGAAGCCGATCCGCCGGGCGCTGAACGAGTGGAGCGAGTGGTGGCTGGAGCGCCGGGCCGAGGTGCGCGGCGACGTCCAGGGCATGCTGCGCGACATGCGCGCCGAGCGGCACCAGCTGCACCGCTCCCTCCACGAGGCGCGCCGGGAACAGCGCCGCGAGGAGCACGAGGCGCGCAGGGAGTACCGCCGGGAGGAGCAGCGCGCGCGCCGCGAGGAGCGCAGGGAGTGGCGCGACGCCCGCAGGGAGGGCCGCTACGACGGCCCCCCGTACCCCCCGCCCCCCGCGGATCCGCCGTACCCGCCCCGCCCGTAGAGCGGCTCCCACGCAAGGATCCCTGCCCGTAGAGCGGCTTCTGCGCAGCGATCCCTGCCCGTAGAGCGGCTTCCCCTGCCGGTAGAGCGCTTCTGCGCAAGGGTCCCTGTCCGTAGAGCGGTTGTGCACAAGGGTTCCTGCCCGTAGGGCCGCCCCGCATGACCGCCCTGCCCGCCTGCCCGCGGAGGCGCCGTCGCCGTTCAGCCCCCGCTCCCGGCGGCGGCCTGGGCGGCCTGGATCGCCTTGCGCAGCGCCCACGGCACCGGGGCGACCACCTCCGCGAGTTCCTCGCCGCGCACGCGCCTGGCCCGCCAGTCGGCCCTCGGCATCACGGTCCTGAGCCGCACCGCGGCCGCGAGAGCGGCCAGCGCCGCGTCCCTGCGGTCCAGGCGCGAGGCGGGATGGGCGCCGCGCAGGGCCGACGCGACCGTCCCCGCGAGCCTCTTGACCACCCGCGTGTCGCGGACGGTGACCTTCGTGAGCGGGATGAAGCCGAGTACGTGGCGGCGTTCCACGCGGATCCAGCCGCCGGACTCCAGGCGGTCGCGCACCTGCCGCGCCGCCGCGCCCGAGCCCTTGTTCACCCAGTGCTGCCAGGTGCGCCGGCGCGACTCCGCCACCATCTGGAGCGTCTCGTCGAGCAGGGGATCGGCCAGCGTCTTCGCCCGGGCGACCGGGCCGCCGGTCGCGTCGGCGATGTGGCCGGCGAGCAGCAGCTCGGCGAGGATGCCCGCGCGCATCAGATACCCGAGCTCCGAGCGGTAGGTCATCCTCTTCTTCTCGACATCGTAGGTGAGCAGGTAGAGCCGTTCGGGCAGCGTGTCCGGGACGTCCACCATCATTCCTCCTCGTCACCGTCGCCGGTGTCCGTCTGGTCCCCGGTGCCCGCGGGCTCGCCGCCGGGGTGCGGTCTCTTCGGGGGACGGCCACGCCGGGGCATGCCCCCGACGTCGCCGGGAAGCCGCCCCGCCGCGGCCAGCGCCCGGCGGAGCAGGAACTCGATCTGCGCGTTCGTGCTGCGGAGCTCGTCGCCCGCCCACTTGGTGATCGCGTCGTGAACGGCGGGGTCGAGCCGCAGGAGGATCTTCCTGCGCTCGCTCATCGGTTCCGCTCGCTCACTGGTACAGGGAGCCGGCGTTGACGACCGGCTGCACATCCCTGTCGCCGCAGAGCACCACGAGCAGGTTGCTCACCATGGCCGCCTTCCGCTCGTCGTCGAGGTCCACGACGTCGGCCGCGTCCAGCCGGTGCAGGGCCGCCTCCACCATGCCGACCGCGCCTTCCACGATGCGCTGCCGCGCGGCCACGACCGCGCCCGCCTGCTGACGCCGCAGCATGGCCTGGGCGATCTCCGGCGCGTACGACAGGCGCGTGATGCGCGACTCGATGACCTTGACCCCGGCGGACGCGACCCGCGCGGAGATCTCGGCCGACAGCTTGCCGGTGATCTCGTCGGCGTTGTCGCGCAGCGAGAGGCCGTCCTCGTGGGAGTCGTAGGGGTAGTTGCCCGCGATGTGCCGGACGGCCGTCTCGGTCTGGATCGCGACGAACTCCACGAAGTCGTCCACCTCGAACAGAGCCTTGGCCGTGTCCTCCACCTGCCACACCACGACGGCCGCCATCTCGATCGGGTTGCCGTCCAGGTCGTTGACCTTGGCCACGTCGGTCTCGTGGTTCCGGATACGGGTGGAGACCTTGCGCTTCTGGGTGAAGGGGATCACCCACCGCAGGCCGTCGGTGCGGACCGTCCCGAGGTAGCGGCCGAGCAACTGCACGACCCGGGCCTCGCCGGGGGCGATCGCCATGAGGCTGCCGAGCACGAGGAGCGCGAGGAGCAGCACGATCACGCCCGACACGATCAGAGGTCCGCTGCCGTCGCCCTGCACGCCCTGGACCAGGAGGACGACGCCTCCGGCCAGCATCAGCAGCCCGAGGCCCAGCATGGGCCACCCGTTGACGTCGAACGGCCGCCGCTCGCTCACCCGCGCCGCGGGCATCTCGACGGCCACGTTCTCGACCTCGTCCACCTTCGCCACCATCCTTGGGGATTGCTTGACCATGGCACAACCATAGCAAAGTGATATCACTTTGCAAGGGTGGTCCGCCGCTCCTGCGCGGACGGAGCCGGCACCACATGCTGACTCTGGTGGTTGATCCCTTTGGCCGCCATGCCGGTGATCGAGGCGCTACGCTCGGGATTGTCCATGGCGGTGTGAGGGGTGTTAGGTGGGTGCGCGCCTTTGGGTCGATCCCGTACGGGCCCTCCCCTGGTGTTCATCAGCCACAGCTCCCGGAGGCGCTCCGAGGACGAACTGGGCGACGGCGACAGCCTCGTCGAACACGATCACCGTAAGAGGTTTCTGGCGAAGCTGCTGCGGACGCTGGAGGCGAAGCTCGACGACGCCGGCTTCAGGCCGTGGATCGACCGCAGCCGGATCAAGCCGGGGGAAGAGTTCCAGGCCAAGATCAACGATGCGCTCTGGAACTGCGACCTCGCGATCCTTCTCGTCGATCGCGACGCCCTGGACTCGACATGGATGTCCCTGGAAGCGGACGTCCTCATGCTGTTGCGCAGCCAGCGCGCGACACAAGTGCTGCCCGTCCTCATCGACAAGGTGACGACCACGCGGCTCGCCGGGAGCCGCCTCGGTACCCCGTCCGGGCTCAACAGGCTCACGGTGTTCGTTCCGAAGACCGGGAAAGAGAACGCCAAGACCGCGGAGCCGATCGCCGCGGAGATCGTGGAGGCGGTCGGCAAGCTGTGGGGCGAGGTGGAGCCGAGGGAGGAGGATTCCCTCTCGGCGCGGTGGATCACCAACGTCACCAGGGCCATCAAGGAGATCCCGTCCGACCAGCTCGAGTGGGTCGCCAAGAGCCTTGGCATCGACATGACCGCGTGGGACCAGGCCCGCGACCATGCCCGCATGGTGGCGACCGCCATGCTGGGCGCGGAGACGAACAAGGTTCTCGAGGCACTCACCGAGCTGGAGCCGCTGTTCGAGAAGGAGCAGTCGAAGTCGACGACGATGCGTCACGCGGTGCCCCTGTGGGTGGACCTGGACGCCGCGGCGACCGTCGCCGAGGTCATGGGCCGGCAGGTCGATCAGCGCGTCGTGGGCGTCGCCACGCCCGCCTACCGGCTGGGCGACCATGTGGTCCGGCGGGCCACCTGCTCACAACCCAGGTACCGCGTGAACAGGCTGCTCGACATCGCGGGTGAGAACGCGTACGACGAGCTGCTGAAGCGCTACGACACCACGCTGCGCGACCAGCTCCACCTCTCCGCCGGCTGGACCCCGGAGGAGATCGGGAAGAGGCTCGCGAGGTACCGGCTCACGTATTTCGCCCTGATGCGCGCCGAGAACCTTTCGCCGGGCATCATGACGCGGCTCCTCGGCGAGTTACGCGGGCGGTTTCCCGGGGTGGTCTTCGTGGTCCTGGCCGGAAAGGACAACCGCGTGTGGGAGAAGATGCGTGAGCGCCCGCTCTACGGCGACCGCGGCGCCGACTGGGAACCAGAGGCGAAACGGTACGTCAGCCTTGTCTCCGAGTTGATAGGGGAGCACATCCCGGTGGACAGCGATGACTGACGAAACCCTCCTCGACGAGTTGCTGAGTGCCGTCGACGACATGCGGGACGCCGATTCGCCCGAGCCCTCGGGCGCGGCTTCGACGCGCCGGGGAGACGTCAGGGACGGGCGGGTGTACGTCGCGTCGGAGCTGATCCGCACGGCCGTGAAGGTGGCGATCGTCACAGGGAGGCCGCTGCTGCTCTCCGGCGCGCCCGGATGCGGCAAGTCGAGCCTCGCGAGCTACGTGGCCCGCAATCTCGGCCTGGCCTATCACGAATTCACGGTGACCGACGGCGCGCAGCCGCAGGAACTGCTGTACAGCGTGGACACGGTCCGCCGCTTCAACGACGCCCAGTTGGGACATTTGAGGACGCGGGGCGGCGATGGCGCGCTGAACGAGTACATCGAGCCCGGCCCGCTCTGGTGGTGCCTGAATCCGGAGACGGCCCGCCTGAGAGGAGCGCGCGACGGCGCCGCCGCCTCGACCGCGAGCCCGCCGCTCCACCTTCCCGGCCACACTCCCGGCCGGCCGGGCGCGGTCCTGCTCATCGACGAGATCGACAAGGCCGACAGCTCCTTCTGCAACGGCCTGCTGGTGCCGCTCGGCAGCAGGCAGTTCTTCGTCTCCGCCATCGACACGCTGGTGACGGCCGCCGAGTCGCAGGTGCCCGGCAGCCCGCTGGTGATGATCACCACCAACAACGAGCGCGATCTGCCCGACGCGTTCATTCGCCGCTGCGTCGCTCTGTCCATCCCCACGCCGACGCAGGAGAAGCTGGTCGAGGTCGCGTCGCGGCATTTCGGCGGCCAGGCGGAGCGGCCGGAGACCCGGCGGCAGATCGAGATCCTCGCCGCCCGCATGGTGGGCGACCAGAACGGGGGCGACACGGCGCCGCAGGCGAGCATCGCGGAGTTCCTCGATCTGGTGCAGACGCTGCTCAGCCTGAAGATCGACATCGACAGCGAGGAATGGGGCGTCGTCCAGGAGCTGATCATCGAGAAGCGGGACGTCCGCGGCTCCCGGGTGCTGGAATGGTGAGCTGTGGAACTGGCCGACGCGCTGAAGATCCTTACGATGAGGCGGCACTTCGATGACCTTGACCTGGCCCTCGCCCTCGTGGGATGCGTCCGCTCCGACGGGGAACCCGGCCCTCCGCCCCTGACGGAGCCGGAGGGCCGGCGGCCTGACGAAGGCACGCGCCCGCCGGCCGCGCACATGTCCCATGACGACCTGCCCCACCGCGAGAGGCTGGACGGATGGTCTCTGCTGACGGACGCCGAGTTGGAGGCGGCCGCGCGGGAAGCCGACGACGACGGTGGCCCGGACCCCGACACCGAACCCGGGGCTGACCCCGGCGCCGGTCGCGGCCATGACGGCGACGCCGGGAGGGGGCGGAAGGGGAAGAAGCGCGTGCGGTCCTACGTCCCCCGGCCCGACACCTATCAGTACATCATCCCGATGATGCTCGAACCGGCCGACGACGAGCCGCTGCGCATCCCCGAATATCAGTCCGTGCCGCCGCCCGGCGACCCCGCTCCCCGCGCCTCGTCCGCCTACCCGGCGATCTACCCGCGCACCAGCAAGGCCACCATGCACGCGCTCATGAAACGCCGCACGCAGAGCACCGACATCGACGTCGAGGCGCTGGTCCACCGCCTGTCTCTCAACCTGCCGATCACCGAGACGCCGCGGCTCAAGCGCGATCTGACCGCCCCGCCGATGCGCCTCCTGTACGACACCAGCCTCATGATCGGCCCGTACGCCGACGATGTCCGGCACCTGCTGGGGCTCGCCCGCGCCCTGTTCGACCCGGGGGTTCTGAAGATCCGCGCCTATCGGGACAGCCTGAGCTGGGGGTGCGGCGACGGCCCGGTGTGGACCTGGCGTCCGTTCCGGGTGCCCCACCGCCCCTCGACCATGGTGTTCGTCAGCGGCGGCTTCGGCGGCGACCTTCGCGCGCGGGTCCGCGAGCTGGAGCGGGTGGCGGGGGAGCTCGAACGAAAGGGGCATCGTGCCTTCGTGCTGTGGCTGGGTGATCCGCCGGGAGCCGGGGCGGTGAACCCGGCGCTGTGGCGGGTGATCCGCAGATGACACGGCCGCGGGCGATCTCCCTCCCGTTGCGGGAGCGGCTGGCCGAGCCGATGGCGGGCGAGGACGATCCGGACGTCCTCGTCCTGGCGAGCCTGCTGTGCACTCCTCCGCTCGTGCCGTACGGGCTGCTGCGGCGCATGCGCCGAACCGTGGTGACGCCGTCGGCGGGCACGCTGGGCGTGGAGGGCGCCCTGTGCTCGGCGTGGTTCGTGGAAGGGGTCGCCCCGGAGGGTTTCGCCTTCGAGGCCGAGTTCGCCGACGCCCTGCGAAGCCGGCTGCGCGCGGCGCTCGCCGTGGACCATCTGGAGGCCGACCGCGACGGGCTCCGCCGGGTGATCGACGAGGAGACCGCCCGCCTGAGCCCGCTGCTGCGCCTGGAGGAGCGGCTGTGCTGGGCGTACGTCGCCGAATCGGCCTTCGAGTCCACCGCCGACAAGATCTTCACCGACATCGTCTACACGGTCGCCCTGGAGGAAGGACGCCGCCGCATCCTCCACTGGGCGGTGGGCGCCTTCACCCGGCTGCCTCCCGACGTCATCAAGGGCCCCGCCGCGTGGGTGCTCGCCCAGCTGTGCGGCGCGGCCGGTCTGCCCCACCCGAGGCTGGAGTGGCCCGACACGGGTGTGGACGAGACGCTGCTGCGCACCGCCCTGGCCCTGGTGCCGGACACGCTGCTGGGCGTCCACCGCGACGGCGAGACGCTGACGATCGGCACGATCACCCAGCGGCGCCGTACCGCCCTGCGCGTGTCCGCGGTCACTCCCAAGGTGCTCACGGTCCGCTCGGACGAGGGCTCCACCCGCCTCGTCATCGACCCGTCGATCGGCGCGGTGGAGGTTCCGGTGGGACGGTCCGCCGTCGAGATCCGCGACATGCGCGGGCGGACCTACCGGCTCGCTCCGTTCACCGGCGACGCGGCGCCGGAAGAAGTGCTCATGCGCGAGTCGCTGGCCCGGCTGGATCAAAGCTGGCGGGCGCGGGAGGTGATGGACGCCACGATCGTCCGGGTGGTCGGACGGGGCGACAGCCTGATCGTCTCCTTCGTGGACTTTCCCTGGTGCACCGCCTTGCTGCCCGCGAGCCGCTCGGGGCTGCCGTCGTTCCGGCGCAGATCTCTGAGCACTGTGGGCGATCCCCGGATCCGGGTCCGGGTGATCAACCTGGACGCGCGCCTCCAGCGCGTCGTGGTGGAGCGGGTCGTCGAACCGGCCGCCGAGGAGCAGGTCGAGGCGCCGTGGAGTTCGGGGTCGTTGCGGGTGGGCGACGAGTTCCGGGGGCGCGTCACGGGCAAGGTCGCCTTTGGACTGTTCGTCTCCTACGCCGCTGCGGCCGGGGTCGAAGAGGGGAAACGTACGAACGGCCTCGTCCACAGGAGCGAACTGAGCTGGACCGAGCAGTGGAACGACGCCACGGAGTATCCCGTGGAGGTCGGCGACATGATCACCGTTCATGTCATGGGGATCTCCGCCGCTCGCCAGCGTGTGCAGCTGTCACTGAAGCGAACCCAGCCCGATCCGTGGCAGGTCGCGATGAGCCGTCTGCGCCCGGGCGATCAGGTCAGGGCCTTGGTCGTGGAGGTCGTGTCGTTCGGCTGGTTCCTGCGCCTCCCCAGTGGCTTCGACGGCCTGATGCACATCACCGAGGCTCCCGAAGGGAGCACCTTCGCCGTGGGGACCGAGCTCGACGTCTGGGTGCGTTTCATGGACGCCGAGCGGCGGCGCATATCGCTGACCCTCAGGCCTCCCCCCTGGCCGCCGGGCGACCCCTCCCGCCGATGAGAGCGGCGGCGTGACCCTCTTCGCCCGGGTCGCGATCGTGCCCGTCGAAACGGACCGGGTGCGGCGCGCCTGGCGGTCATCGTCCCGGCAGGATGGCCGCCAGGCGCCGCCCGGCGCGGAACCGGCGCGTGGCCTCGGCGTAGCGTCCGAGCAGGACGGTCGCCAGCTCGGGTGCGGGGCCGAGCGGGCCGGCGACGGCGTGGGCTCCCGCCTCCAAGGTGTTCCGGCGGATCTTGTCGGCGAAATGGCCGGAGGCGAGCAGATAGGGGGCGATGACGATGCGCCGCGGCCGCGTGCCGGCGTCATCACCGGGTCCGGTGCCGCGGCGACGCCAAGGCCCGGTGTCATGGCCGGGGATCGCGCCGCCGTCGCCTTCGAGGTCCGCACCGCCCATCAGGCTCAGGACCGCCTGTTCAGGGGTGGGGGAGGCCGCCGAGGCGTAGGCGGGGATGACCGAGTGCCAGGGGCGGGAGCGGGCCCACGTCCGGGCCATGTCGGCGATCACCGCGTTGGCGCGGGGGTCGCTCGAACCCGCGGAGACGAGGACGACGGCGGTGTCCGGGTCGCCGATCGTCACGTCCGCCTCCGCCAGGCGCCGCTCCAGGGCGGCCATCAGCAGGGGATGTGGGCCGAGGGTCGGGCCCTGATGGACGCGCAGGCCGGGACGCGCCGCGCCCGCCTCGCGCAGCGCGGACGGGATGTCGACGCGGCTGTGGTACGCCTCGGTGAGCAGCAGCGGCAGCACCACGGCCTCGTCCAGCCCCGCCAGCGCCTCGCCCAGCGCCGGCCGCGTGTGGTCGAGGTAGGCCTCCCGGATCAGCAGGCCCGGCCGCGCGCGCCGTACGTCCTCCAGCAGCGCCTCCACCGTCGCGGAGGCGCGCGGGTCGCGGGACCCGTGCGCCACCGCCACCAGAGGAGGCAGAGGCCCCCTCGGGAGCGGGGTCAGCGGCGTCCGCTGGACGGTCACCGGGGTACCGGGGGCACCGGGGGCCTGGATCGGCGCCGCCCCGCGTGCGCCGGTCGGCCACGGGACGGGCGTCACGGACCCACCGGCGCCGGTCGAAGTCCGCGGCGTGCCTTGGACGCCGGTCAGAGGTGGATTCCGCATTCGGTCTTGCCCAGGCCGGCCCAGCGGCCGCTGCGCGGGTCCTCGCCGGGGGCGACGCGGCGGGTGCACGGGCCGCAGCCGATCGAGGGGTAGCCGTCGTAGTGCAGCGGGTTGATGATCACCCCGTTGTCGGCCATGTAGTTGTCGACATCGTCCTGCGTCCAGCGGGCGATGGGGTTGACCTTGACCATCTGGCGCTTGGCGTCCCACTCGACGACCTTGGTGTTCGCCCGGGTGGGGGACTCGTCGCGGCGGATGCCGGAGATCCACGCCAGGTACGGCTCCAGCGCGCGGTTCAGCGGCTCGACCTTGCGCAGGAAGCAGCACAGGTCGGGGTTGCGGCCGTGCAGGCGCGGGCCCAGCTCGCGGTCCTGCTCCTCGACGGTCCTGGACGGCTTGATGTCGATGACGTTGACGTCGTACACCTGCCGCACGGCGTCGCGCGTGCCGATGGTCTCGGCGAAGTGGTAGCCGGTGTCGATGAACAGCACGTCCACGCCGGGCTTCACCCGGCTCACCAGGTCGATGAGCAGGGCGTCGCTCATCGAGGACGTCAGGCACAGCCGGTCGCCGAACGTGGCCGCCGCCCAGCGGATGATCTCCCGCGCGGGTGCGTCCTCCAGGAACTCGGCGGCGGACTCGACGATGCCCCGCAGGTCCAGCACGCCGCGCTGGCGTTCCAGGCCGGTCTCTATCTCCACCAGTGTCATGACTCGCTGCTCCTCGTTCGTCAAAGTTCGCGGGGGCGCCGCCGGGCTCAGGGGGGCCCGGGGCTCACCGCCGATCAAGAGCGCACGCCGATGCCGAGAAATTTCAGCTTGAAGGCGCGGGCGCACGACCGGCAGTACCAGCCGCCGTCGCCCTCGTAGGGTTCGAGGTCCTCGTCGCCGCAGTACGGGCAGTGGAACGGGACGGCGCGCTCGCTCACGCCCGCCTCCCGTTCCGCGATGGCGCTGGACGCGGGCTCATTTGAGGTCCGCCTCCTCGGCGCGCTCGACCCACTGGGCGAAGGTCTCGCCGTCGGTCTTCTGGCTCTGGAAGTTCTTCAGGACCCGCTCGATGTAGTCGGGAAGCTCGGCGGCGGTGGCCTTGAGCCCGCGGACCTTGCGGCCGAAGCCGGGGGTCACGCCGAGCGAGCCGCCGAGGTGGATCTGGAAGCCCTCGACCTGCTCGCCGGAGCCGTCGGTGACGAGCTGGCCCTTCAGCCCGATGTCGGCGACCTGGATGCGCGCGCAGGAGTTCGGGCAGCCGTTGACGTTGATGGTCAGGGGGTCGGTGAAGTCGGGGAGGCGGCGCTCCAGCTCGTCGATGAGGCCGGAGGCGAGCGCCTTGGTCTCGACGATCGCCAGCTTGCAGAACTCGATGCCGGTGCAGGCCATCGTCTGGCGGCGGAACGTGCTGGGGTTGACCCGCAGGTCGGCGGCCTCCAGGTCGGCGACGAGGCCGTCGACCTCGCCCGGCGCGACGTCCAGGATCACCATCTTCTGCTCGACGGTGGTGCGGACGCGGCCGGAGCCGTGCCGCTCGGCGATGTCGGCGATCAGGTTGAGCTTGTCGCCGTCCAGCCGACCGACCTTCGGGGCGAACCCGACGTAGTAGTTGCCGTCCTTTTGCCGGTGCACCCCGACGTGGTCGCGACGGCCGCCGCGCGGAGGCTCGGGGGCGGGCCCGTCGGGCAGGGTGTAGCCGAGGTACTCCTTCTCCAGGACCTGGCGGAAGCGCTCGGCTCCCCAGTCGTTGACCAGGAATTTGATGCGGGCCCGGTGGCGCAGCCTGCGGTAGCCGTAGTCGCGGAAGATGCCGATGACCCCGGCCCACACCTCGTGCACCTGTTCGGGCCGCACGAAGGTGCCGAGCCGCTTGGCCAGCATCGGGTTGGTGGACAGGCCGCCGCCCACCCACAGGTCGAAGCCCTTCTCGCCCTGCTCGTTCACCACGCCGACGAAGGCGATGTCGTTGATCTCGTGCACCGTGCAGTGCGCGGGGCAGCCGCTCATCGCCGACTTGAACTTGCGGGGCAGGTTGGAGTACGCCTTGTCGCCGATGTACCGCGCGACCGTGTCCTCGATCTGGCCGGTCGCGTCGATCACCTCGTCGGCGTCGATGCCGGCGAGCGGGCACCCGAGCATGACGCGCGGGGTGTCGCCGCAGGCCTCGGTGGTCGACAGCCCGACGGCCTCCAGGGCCTCCCAGATCGCGGGAACCGACTCGATCTCGATCCAGTGGAGCTGGACGTTCTGGCGGTCGGTGACGTCCGCCGTGCCGCGGGCGTACTTGTTGGCGATGTCGGCGATCGTGCGGAGCTGCCGCAGGTCGAGCTGGCCGCCGTCGATGCGGACGCGCAGCATGAAGTAGCGGTCGTCGAGCTCCTCCGGCTCGAGGATCGCGGTCTTGCCGCCGTCGATGCCCGGCTTGCGCTGGGTGTAGAGGCCGAACCAGCGGAACCGGCCGCGCAGGTCGGCGGGGTCGATGGAGTCGAACCCGCGCTTGGAGTAGACGTCGATGATCCGCTGACGGACGTTGAGCCCGTCGTCGTTCTTCTTGTTCTCCTCGTTCTTGTTCAGCGGCTCACGGTAGCCGAGGGCCCACTGGCCTTCGCCTCGCGGGCGCTTGTGGTGGCGGTTCGCGGGCCTGGGCGGGCTGGTCATGAGGCGTCCTTTACCGAGGATGGTCATCGGGGGCGCCGGGACGCGCGCGCAGGCGGCCGCCAGGCTCGGGGCGAAGTCCTGGGGGCATGAAAAAAGACGCCTGTCACGCGCCCTGGCTGGAAGGAATCAACAGCGGGCGACGATCAACGGGCGTCACTACAGATGGCACTGCGGACACGCAGGAAGTCGACGTGGCGTCGCACGACGAGAAGCGGGTCCGCTGGCATGTACCGAACCATACCCTCCATGTGCCGGATGTCCAATATCTGGTCCACACTCTGGACAGTCCGGTCCAATGTCCGGACCACTCAGCCCTGACGCGGCCAGCTCAGAGGGGTCTGCGGCGGGGAAGGCGGGGACTTGTGCTGGCAGTCGCACCAGGAACCGCCCCGGCACCCCTCGTGCCGGCCCTCCTTGCACTCCTGGCAGATCACGGTCCCATTCTCCTCCCCTTCCTCCTTTTCCTCCAGCTCACCGCCTGCCCCGGCCGGCGCTGCGGCCCAGGTCGGCGCCGTTTTGGGCCGACTGAAACGGCTACCATGGGAGGTTGCGAAATGCGCACCGGATAGGGGGGCGTCTCACCGGGTAGACGCCACGATCGAGAACGTTCACAAGGTGGTGTCGTGGTGGAAGCGCGCAGCGAATACCTTTGGGTGCCATGACGTCCACCGGCGCGCCCGTCCGGTCGTCCCGCCCTTCGAGGCGGGCGGCCCGGTGGAGGCTGGTCAGGGCCAAGGCCAGGCGCGGCGCGATGGCGGGCCTGGCCTCGCTGCGTGGCGCGCGGGCCTTCGAGTCCCGGCTCTGGGCGCTGGCGCGCGCCACCACCGTCGCCGGCTTCAACTACCGGGTGACGGGCCTGGCGGGCGAGGCCGCGTTCTTCGCGCTGCTGTCGCTGCCGCCGTTCGTCCTCGGGCTGATCGGCCTGCTCGGCCACCTGAGCGGCGTCCTCGGGCCGGGGACGGTCGCCGAGACGCGCGGGTGGGTCCTGGAGCAGGCGCAGTTGCTGTTCACCGGCAACACGGTCGACCGCGTGGTGCGCCCGCTGCTCGACGACGTGCTGAGGGGCGGGCAGGTCTCGCTGATCTCGGTGGGCTTCCTGCTCGCGCTGTGGTCCGGCTCCCGGGCGCTGTTCGTCTACGTCGACCTGATCTCCATCGCCTACGGGCTGGGGGAGGCGCGCGGCATCATCCGCACGCGCATCCTGTCGTTCGGCCTCTACCTGGCGGCGCTGGTGATCGCGCTGATCGTCATCCCCGTGCTCGTCGTGGGCCCCACCCTGCTCTCGGAGGCATTACCGCAGTACAGCGGCATCGTAGGGGTCCTGTACTGGCCGGTGGTGATCGTAAGCTCGGTTCTGGTGCTCACGCTGCTCTACCACGTGAGCGTTCCGGTGCGCACGCGCTGGTGGCGGGAGGTTCCCGGGTCCCTGCTGGCGCTGCTCATCTGGATCGCCTGCGCGGCCGTGCTGCGCGAGGTGCTGGCCGCGTGGTTCACCCCGTTGTCGATCTACGGCTCGCTGGCGGCGCCCATCGCGGTGCTGCTGTGGCTGTACATCACGGCGCTGGCGGTCCTCATCGGCGCGACGCTCAACGCCGAGGTCGACCGCCTGTGGCCGGGCGGCGGCAACGCCAGAAACGGCGAGTCCGCTATCGTCTGACGCGACGTGACCGGCGCGTCTGGGTGGACCACCACCAGGGAGCGAACAGGGCGGGGGCCGGGCGCCTGGGTCCTCGCCGGATCCAATCCAACGAAGGGTAGGGCCATGAGTTCTCTTGCCGACGTCGACCCGGAGATCGCCGAGCTGATCAGGGCGGAGGAACGGCGCCAGGCCGACACCGTCAAGCTGATCCCCTCGGAGAACTACGTCTCCAGGGCCGTCCTGGAGGCGACGGGCACAGTCCTCACCAACAAGTACTCCGAGGGCTACGCGGGCAAGCGCTACTACGAGGGCCAGCAGGTCATCGACCAGATCGAGACCGTGGCCATCGAGCGCGCCAAGGCCCTGTTCGGGGTGAACCACGCCAACGTCCAGCCGTACTCGGGCTCGCCGGCCAACCTGGCGATCTACCTGGCGTTCCTGAACCCGGGCGACACCGTCATGGGCATGGGCCTGCCGTTCGGCGGCCACCTGACCCACGGCTGGTCGGTGTCGGCGACCGGCAAGTGGTTCAACCCGGTCCGCTACGGCGTGCGCCAGGACACCGGCCGCATCGACATGGACGAGGTGCGCGCCCTCGCGCTGGAGCACCGTCCCAAGCTGATCTTCTGCGGCGGCACCGCGATCCCGCGCACGATCGACTTCCCGGCCTTCGCCGAGATCGCCCGCGAGGCCGGGGCCGTCCTCGCCGCGGACATCGCGCACATCGCCGGCCTGATCGCCGGCGGTGCCCACCCCTCGCCGGTGGGGCACGCCGACGTCATCTCCACGACCACGCACAAGACGCTGCGCGGGCCGCGCGGCGCCATGCTGATGGCCACGGACGACGAGCACGCGAAGGCGCTGAACAAGGCGGTGTTCCCGGGCCTGCAGGGCGGCCCGCACAACCACACCACCGCGGCCATCGCCGTCGCGCTGCGCGAGGCGGCCGGCGACGACTTCAAGGCCTACGCCCGGCAGGTCGTGACCAACGCCAAGGCCCTGGCCGAGGAACTGTCCTCGCGCGGGTTCGAGCTGGTCTCGGGCGGCACCGACAACCACCTCATCCTGATCGACCTGACGTCCAAGGGCGTCGCGGGCAAGCCCGCCGCGCAGGCCCTGGACCGCGCCGGTCTGGAGACGAACTACAACACCGTCCCGTTCGACCCGCGCAAGCCGTTCGACCCCTCGGGGCTGCGCATCGGCACGCCGTCGGTGACCAGCCGCGGCATGGGCGAGAGCGAGATGCGCCAGATCGGCGCCTGGATGGACGAGGTCGTCACCGCCCTGGCCAAGGGCGACGCCGACGAGGCCGACAAGGTCATCGCGCGGGTCCACGGCGAGGTCAGCGACCTGACCTCCAAGTTCCCCGCGCCCGGCCTGGCCTGAAACGCGCGGCGGCGGCCCCGGTAGGGGTCGCCCCGGCACGGCGTAAATGTGTTGCCCCGCGAAGCCGGGCCCGCGATAAAGTGGGCCCGGCTTCGCCGCTTCGGCAGGAGGCGGCCCCGGCACTCTGGGAGGTGAGGACTATGCGGGTCTTTCTGAGCATGCCCGTGTCCGTTTTCTCCTGGGTGCCGTCCGCGCGCTGAAGCCGCGGCACCCGTCCTCGAAGGGTGCCTGAGTTGACCACTCCTGGTCTCGATCTTTCTTCTCTCGGCTGGAACGAGTCCCTCGCGGCCGAGCTCCCGGGCGGCGCCGTCCCCGCCCGCGTCGCGCGCGTCGATCGCGGCGCCGCCGACGTCATCACCACCGACGGCCACCACCACGCCGCTTACGGCGCCCGGCTGAGGCGCGCGACGGCGGAGGACCCGGTGAACCTGCCCTGCGTGGGCGACTGGGGGGCGCTGACGCTGCTGTCCGAGGGCCGCTACGAGCTGGACTCGATCCTCCCGAGGAGGACGGCCTTCGTCCGCGGCGGCGTCGCCCGCGACTCGCGCGGCGGGCTGTCCGGCGACTCCAAGGGCCAGGTGCTGGCCGCCAACGTCGACGTCGTCTTCGTCGCCGAGCCGTCCATGCACGCCACCGACTTCGCCGACCTCGGCCGCGTCGAGCGCCTCCTCGCCCTGGCCTGGGAGAGCGGCGCCGAGCCGGTCGTCCTGATCACCAAGGCCGATCTGGTCGGCGAGCACCTCGCGGGGCTGCTGGACGACGTCGCCGCGGCGGCGCCGGGGGTGGCGCTGCACGCCGTGTCCTCGCTCACGGGCGAGGGGGTGGAGGTCGTGCGGAGCCATCTCGACGGCTCGCGCACGGCCGTGATCCTCGGGGCCTCGGGCGCGGGCAAGTCGACGCTGGTCAACGCGCTCGCCGGCGAGGAGGTCATGGAGACGCAGCGCGTCCGCGCCGGCGACGGCCGGGGGCGGCACACCACCGTCCACCGCGAGCTGATCCCGCTGGCCGGGGGCGGGCTGGTCATCGACACGCCCGGCATCCGGCGCGTCGGCCTGTACGAGATGAGCCAGGGCGTCGACCTGGTCTTCTCCGACATCGAGGAGCTCGCCGAGGGCTGCCGGTTCGGCGACTGCTCGCACGAGAGCGAGCCGGGCTGCGCCGTCCTGGCGGCGCTGGAGTCGGGCGAGCTGCCGGAGCGGCGCCTGGCGAGCTGGCGAAAGCTCCAGCGCGAGGCGAACTGGATGGCCGGCCGCACGGACGCCCGGCTGCGCGCCGAGCAGACGCGGAAGTGGAAGATCATCCACAAGTCGATGCGGGGACGGTCGCGGCCCTGATGTGGGAGGGGCGTCCCCGCTTGCGTTTCAGGTCAAAGGGTACGAAAGGGGCATGAGCGCTACCCGGCGCGTGTCCCTTCCCTTCGCCGACCGGGAGCAGGCGGGGACGCTGCTCGCCGAGATCCTCGCGGACGCGGGCCTCGCCGACCCGGTGATCCTCGCCCTGCCGCGCGGGGGCGTGGCCGTCGCCGAGCCGATCGCCGAACGGTTGCAGGCGCCGCTGGAGGTGCTGGTCACCAGGAAGATCGGCCACCCCGTGCAGCCGGAACTGGGCCTCGGCGCGATCGCCGAGGGCGGGGAGCCGGTGTTCGACCTCGGGATGCTCCAGCGGCTGGAGATCGACGAGGACGAGCTCGCGCCCGTCGTCGAGCGGGAGCGGCGGGAACTGGCCCGGCGGGTCTCGGCCTACCGGCGCGAGCGTCCGATGCCCGCTCTGGCGGGACGGGACGTCGTCGTGGTGGACGACGGGCTGGCGACGGGCGGGACGGCACGCGCGGCACTGCGCGCCGTCCGGCGGTCGCGACCCAGGAGGTTGGTGCTGGCCGTCCCGGTCGGGTCGTCGAAAACGGTCACGGCTCTTCGCGACGAGGCGGACGAGGTGGTCGTGCTCGCCACCCCGCCCGGCTTTCACGCGGTCGGCCAGTGGTACCTGCGGTTCGAGCAGCTGACCGACGCGGACGTTCTCCGCCTGCTGCGGCAAGGACGGTGAACGGGATTCTTCGCCTTCATCGGGGATCGGGGGGGGAACGTCGGGCGCCCCCCGTCGCCGGGAGGAGCCCGCATGATCATGCGGCAATTTCGGCCCTGGAGGCGTACAGGAGCGGAGAAGCCGCATGATCATGACGTGGCGGAGAAGTGCCGGTGGAGGTTCAGGCAGCACTGATGCCGGCGCTGGCGGCACGCCGCATGCGCCGACGACGCTCGGACGCGCGCTCGTCCTCGTTGAGCCCGCCCCACGTGCCGTACTTCTCGGGACGTGAGAGGGCGTAGTCGAGGCACTCCGCGCGGACAGGGCACTGGGCGCAGATGGCCTTGGCCTTGCGCTCGCGAATGTCGCGCTCCGGCTGACGCTCGCCGTCAGGACCGAAGAAGAGCACAAGGTCCTCTCCCCGGCACGCGGCATCATCCTGCCAACCCCAGCTGGGGCGCGGGCGGGCGATCTGCCGACGTACCTGAGACATGAGAAACCACCTTAGGTGAGATGTATTTCGGTGTTTGTGCCGCTTTGGACGCGTATGGCGTCCCTCGTTCCAACGCCGAATAGACCCGTGGTGTTCCCGGCCCTGTAAGGGCCTCAGGTCAGAACGGGTGTGCCGCACTGGAGATGCTCCAGCGCGACCGGCCTGTAGGTCATGATCGTGTCGGCGCATGCCATGCCGCACGGCGCGAACACCGTACGCTCGACCACAACCCGGAACCGGACGTCCCCGTGGCGCACAATCGCCTCGGTGACGTCACCGTCCGACCTGGTGGATTCCACGGCCACTCCGCCTACCGACAACTCGCCCGTATGAGCCCGGACGAAATGTTCGGCGGCCTGCGATGGCTCAGGGATGCCTGCGCGTCCCCGGAAACGGTCGAGGACGACCTCGCCGCGCCGGTACGCGTTTGCCGCCGCGATCGCGGCAGCCTGAGACATGCTGCCGTAGTAAAGCCCGTGTGGCAAGCACACAAGGTTAGCGGCGTATCGATCGCCGCCCACATGAGTGGTTTCCCACACTCTTCCCGGCTGGCTCTCACCCAAAACCCGCGCGAGGGGGAGACCGAGGCGGGCACAACACGCATTGCGCTTCGCATGCGTGCAGACCAGGAACACCGGCTCCTTCACCAGTATGCAGGACTCGGGCACCACTCCGCGCACGAGAGATCCCAGGTCAAGATCTCTGACATCCTCGAACCGGCCCTCGGCGACCCACGGCGCCGTGGCTGTGGTATCGGCCACCATCACGTGGCGGGGGCTCGGGGTGGCGTTGCGGCGGCCGGGACGCCGGATGAGCTGCGGACGGACGCCCAGCTCGGTCGCCCGCGCGATCAGCGCGTGGACGTCCTCGGGCAGGTCGCACTCGGGCAGATGGGACGCCCACGGGCCGGTGTGCTCGATGAGCAGCCAGAACCGCGCGCCGACGGTCGCGCTGGCGAGCGCCGGCACCATTCCCGCGTGGCATCCGTCCGGGTGGTCGCACCCCCGGGCCCGGTCTTCCGTCACGTAGCCCCCTTAGACACTTAGGTAAGACTAACCTAAACGGTCATGCCTGTATTCCGAGGTGGGGGGACCGCATAGGGCATCACCTGCGCGAGTTCGGCGCGGCGGCACGGGTGTGACATTAATCACGTTCCCATTTCCCAAGGTCCGCTTGCCGCCCCCGCCCACCTGTGGCTAGGCGACCTGCGCCCGCCCTTCCCGCAGCTCATCCGCCTGGGGCCTCGCCGTCCCGCCGCACAGCCGCCGACTCCTCCGGCAGGGGCCACGTCCGCCCGACTGTGGCCCACCACCCGCCGCCTCCGGGCTCAGCACCTCGCGCCTGGGGCTCCGTACCCTCGGTGGTGCTCATGACCGGGCTCACGACCGGCGCGGGTGATCAGGCGTGGTCGTGGAGGACTCGTTCGGCGGCGGGGAGGGCGGTGGCGCGGTCCTCGGGGATGAGGCCGATGCGGGTGCGCCGGTCCAGGAGGTCGCCGGAGTCCAGGGCGCCTTCGTGCCGTACCGCCCAGACGAGCTCGGCGACCGTGACGCCGGTCGGGAGCACCTGCGCGGCCGACGGGTCCGAGAGCGCCAAGTCGTGGACGGCCCATGCCTCGGAGCCGTACCGCTCGACGAGCCTGGCCGGTACGCCGTCCCCGTCGTGGCCGTCGGCGCCGACCAGGGGCAGGCGGGTCGTGCGGCTCCGCGGGGCGGAGGGGAAGGCCACATCGACGGCGTCGCGGGCCATGGCGCGGTAGGTGGTCAGTTTTCCGCCGACGATCGTCACGACGCCGTCAGGAGCCCTCAGGACCGCGTGCCTGCGTGAGAGATCGGCCGTGCCCCCTTCGCCCGCCAGCAGCGGTCTCAGGCCCGCGTAGGCCCCTGCGACGTCCGCGCGGGCGATCGGCGTCTCCAGAACCGAGTTGAGGACGCCGAGCAGGAAGACGACGTCCGCCTCCGGCGCCTCGGGGACGTCCGGGACCGGGCCGTCCACCGGTTCGTCGGTCAGCCCGACGTGGACGCGCCCGTCCGGCTGGGGGAGGACCAGCGCGAAGCGCGCCCTCTCGCGGAGGATCGGCACGTGCAGCCCCGCGCGCTGGTCGCCGAGAGCGCCCGGCCGCAGCACGAGATGGGTGCCGCGCGAGGGACGCAGGGACACCGAGGCCGTCAGCCCGCCCGCCCACACGCCGGCCGCGTTGACCACCCTGCGGGCGCGGATCGCGAACGTCTCGCCCGTCAGCTCGTCGCGGACCTCGGCGCCGTCGCCCGCCAGGGACAGCGCCCGGCATCGCGTGAGGACGCGCGCGCCGTGGCGGGCGGCCGTCCGGGCGACCGCGACGACCAGCCGCGCGTCGTCGGTCACCCGGCCGTCGAACGAGACGAGGCCGCCGCGCAGGCCGCGGGCGCGCAGGGAGGGGACCAGGGCGCGGGCGCGCGCCGCAGACACGCGGGAGGGACCCGGCAGGGTCGCGCGCGGCGTCCCCGCCGACGCCCGCAGCAGGTCGCCGAGGCGATATCCGGCCATGAGCACGCCCGCCTCGGCGCGGGAGACGTCCGGGGTGAGGGGCAGCAGGTAGGGCTGAGCGCGCACCAGGTGCGGGGCCGTGCGCGTCAGGAGCGCTCCCCGCTCGACGGCGCTCTCGCGCGCCACCCCGAGCCGCCCCTTGGCGAGATAGCGCAGCCCGCCGTGGATCAGCTTGGAACTCCACCGCGAGGTGCCGAACGCCAGGTCGTGGGCGTCGATCGCCGCCACGGAAAGCCCCCGGGACGCCGCGTCCAGCGCGACGCCCGCCCCGGTCGCGCCCAGCCCCACCACCAGCAGGTCCACGACGAGGCCGTCACGCACCTCCGCCAGCTCCCGCGCCCGGCGCGCGGCGTTGAGCGAGGACCCCGGAACCGCGCCAGGGCCGGGTGAACGGCGAGGGCCGGGCCAAGAGCCCGCCCGGGAGGCCGGCCCGGAATCCGGGCGGGAAGGCCGCGGAGAGGCCGCGGAGGCCGGAGAGGCCGAGGGATCCCGGGAATCGGAGGCCGGGCGGGAGGCCGAAGGGGTCGGATGGGAGGTCACAGGGTTGTCCCTTCCGGCGGGGTGCCCGGACGTAATGGGACGGATCGGGCGTGTCACAGTGTAGGACGTGGAAACCCCCGACACAGCGGCCGAACCCATGCTCTGGTCCGGCTGGGGCGACCCCGCGAAGGCCGCCGACCTGCCCGAGCCCGTACGCAAGCTGCTGCGCGACCTGCTCGGCGTGCGCGACCCCGCCGGCGCTCCGGCCACGTTCGGCGAGGTCAAGCTGCACCCGGCGGCCCTGTCCGCGCACGTGTCCGAGGCCCTGTGCGCGGCGGTCGGCCCCGAGCACGTCCGCGCCGACGCCGACGCGCGCATCCGCCACACCCGGGGCAGATCGACCCCCGACCTGCTGCTGATGCGCGCGGGCGACGCCTCGGACTCGCCCGACGCCGTGGTGCTCCCGGCGTCGCACGCGGAGGTCGTGGAGGTGCTGCGCGTCTGCGCCCGCCACCGCGTCGCGGTCGTGCCGTTCGGCGGCGGCACCTCGGTGGTCGGCGGGCTCGTGGCCACCCGCCAGGGGTACGCGGGCGTGATCGCCCTGGACCTTTCCCGCCTCAACAGGCTGCTGTCGGTGGACGTCGAGTCCATGGTCGCCGACGTCGAGCCGGGCCTGCGCGGCCCGCAGGCCGAGCACCTGCTCGCCGGGCACGGGCTGACGCTCGGCCATTTCCCGCAGTCCTACGAGTACGCCACGCTGGGCGGCTTCGCGGCGGCGCGCTCCAGCGGCCAGGCGTCGGCGGGGTACGGCCGCTTCGACGACATGGTGGTGGGCCTGACCCTCGCCACCGCCCACGGCACGCTGGAGCTCGGCCGGGCGCCCAAGTCGGCGGCGGGCCCGGACCTGCGCCAGCTCGTCCTCGGCTCGGAGGGCGCGTTCGGCGTGATCACCTCGCTGCGCCTGCGGGTGCGGCGCGCGCCGGCCGAGAAGGTGTACGAGGGCTGGCGGTTCGCCTCGTTCACGGAGGGGACGGCCGCGCTGCGCCGGCTCGCGCAGGAGGGGCCGGCGCCGACGGTGCTGCGACTTTCGGACGAGGCGGAGACCATGGTCGGCCTGGCCAGGCCGGGGGAGATCGGCGGCTTCCAGACGGACGCCGGCTGCCTGGCCGTCCTCGGATACGAGGGCGAGACCGCCGAGGTCGCCCACCGCCGCGAGCTGACGGCCGCCACACTGTCGAGCCTCGGCGGCGTCTACCTGGGGCCGGAGCCGGGCGAGGCGTGGGCGCGCGGGCGGTTCGCCGCCCCGTACCTGCGCGACGCGCTGCTGGCGGCGGGCGCGACCGTCGAGACGCTGGAGACGGCCTGCTTCTGGTCGGGCATCCCCAGGCTGTACGACGCCGTGCGCATGGTGCTCGCCGTGGCGCTCGGCACGTCCTCCGACCCGTCGGCGCGGCCCACGCCCCCGCTGGTCATGTGCCACATCTCCCACGTGTACGCCACCGGCGCCTCCCTGTACTTCACCGTCGTGACGGCGCAGGCCGCCGACCCGATCGCGCAGTGGGCCACCGCCAAGCGCGCGGTCAACGAGGCCATCGGGCTGGCGGGCGGCACGATCTCGCACCACCACGGCGTCGGCAGGGACCACCGCGCCGCGTACGCCGCCGAGATCGGCGAGCTGGGCGTGGAGATCCTGCGCGCGGTCAAGGAGCGGATCGACCCCGAGGGCATCCTCAATCCGGGCGTCCTGATTCCCTGATCTTCGCCGGTCGCCCGCGGACCGGTCCATTCCCATTGGGGAATCCGGTGTACGGCCGGGCAAGATCACGGCGAAGATAGGGGCATGGTCGATGTGGATCGGGCCGCGGAGCTCGGCAAGCGGGTCAACTCACGGGTCTCCGAGGAGGGCGCCGGGTGGTCCTGCCAGCAGATCGGGACCTTCCAGGCGCTTCGCCCGAGTAGGAAGAGCTTCTCGTGGCTGAAGCCCGCCACGCTGTGGCGCTCGCGGAACGAGATCCTGGCGCAGCTCTTCGGCGACCCGTCCAACGAGGTGCGCCGGCGCTGGATCGCGGCGCGCGAGCAGCAGGGCGTCGACCCCGATTTCCGCATCAAGCCCGAGGTCGGCGCCGAGTACAGCTTCCTGGTCGTCGGCGACACCGGCGAGGGCGACGCCTCCCAGTACGCCGTGGTCCCGGGCCTGCTCAAGATCGGCCAGGGGACGGCCTTCACGGTCATCGCCAGCGACGTCATCTACCCGACGGGCTCCGGCAACGAGTACTGCGACAAGTTCTTCCGCCCGTACCAGGACTATCCCGCGCCGATCTACGCGATCCCCGGCAACCACGACTGGTACGACGGGCTCGGCGGCTTCATGCGCGTCTTCTGCGACGCCCCCGCGCTCAAGGCGAAGCACATGGGGTTCTCGCTGTCGCCCGCCGGCCTGCGCGGGCTGCTGTGGAAGAAGCCCGAGGCGATCGACGAGGCCAAGCTGGCGGAGGCCCGCTCGCGCCGCTCGCGCCCGGAGCAGCGGGCGACGCAGCCCGCGCCGTACTGGGTGATCGACCTGCCCGGCCTGCTGCTCGTCGGCATCGACACCGGCATCCGGGGCACCCTCGACCGCGAGCAGGGGGAGTGGCTGCGCCGGGTGTCGGCCGACCCGCGTCCCAAGATCCTGATCACCGGCAAGCCGATCTACGACCGCAACGCCTACCACCCGTGCCCGATCGACGGCGGCGGCACCGTGGACGAGATCGTCCGCGACCCGGCCCGCAACTACGTGGCGGCGATCGGCGGCGACACGCACAACTACCAGCGCTACCCGGTCACGGCCAACGGGCGCGTCATCCAGTACATCGTCTCCGGCGGCGGCGGGGCGTTCATGCACGCGACCCACACGATCCCGCGCGTGGACGTCGGCGGGGTGCACGAGGACGACTTCCGGTGCTATCCGCTGCGCGGCGACTCGCTGTCGTTCTACAGCAAGCTGTACCGCGAGCGGCTGCGCATGCCGTGGCTCTACCTCACCCCCGACCAGGGGCTGGTGCTGATGTCCCGGCAGATCGGCAACACCCCGCCGCGCAAGCCCGGCACGGGCGAGGGCGGTCCGGACGGCTCCCCGCCGGGCCCGGCGCCCGTGAAGATCACCACGCGCATGAAGTGGGCGGCCCGCGTGCTCGGCGGCCGGCCCATGCCGCTCCGCCTGCCCGTGGGACGCACGTTCCACCGCTACTTCTCGGAGCTGTCCGACTGGGACACCCCGCCGTTCTTCAAGAACTTCCTGCACGTCTCCGTCGAGGCGGGCGACCTGCGCATCCGCTGCTTCGCCGCCACGGGCTGCCTCCCCCAGGAGATGGACCCGCCCCTGGAGGACGAGGTCGTCATCCCCCTGGCCCCGCAGGAGCCCGCCCCGGCACCCTGAGCCCGGAGGGCCGAGCCGTCACGCCGGCTTGAAGCTGTTCCAGATGACGGACATCGTCTGGCGGGTGTCCGGCTGGTCCCATTCGGCGTCGGGGGCGGTGAACGTGACCTCGTACGCCGTGTTCCCGTCGACGGTGATGTGCCGGGTCACGGCGTGGGTGGTCACGTTGTTCAGCGCGGTGTAGGTGTACTCCCAGACACTCGACCGCCACGAGCCGTCCCCGAACGAGGAGGACTCCAGCCGGATCTGCGCGTAGTCGGTGAGCGTGGCCTCGTCCTTGGCCTTCGTCAGCGCGTCGAGGCCGTCGTCGTTGGTGGCGGCGACCTTCCTGACCTGGACGCGCCGGCCCGAGCTCTTCGGCCCGAGGTAGGTCACGGCCTGGTTGGAGGCCGACACCGTCCAGTCCTGCGGCACGGCGATCGACGCCCCGGCGCCCGTCCGGGCCTTGAAGCCCGAGGGGATCTCGGTGGTGGCGGGGGTGACCTCGGGCTGGGCGGACGCGGGCGGGTCCGCCGGGCCGGAGGCGGCCGGGCCGCCCGTGGCCGGCGGGGCGGCGGTCTCGTCGGAGGGCGTGGAGGAGGTCGGCCACAGGAAGAACAGCAGGGCGGCGACCACGCCGACGATGCCGACCCCGGCCAGCACCAGCAGCACGGGAGAGCGGCCCTCGCGGGCGTCGTCGTCCAGAGGCGCGGCGCGGCGGCGCGGCGCGTCCGGCTCGTCGGAGCGGCGCGCGCCGGGGGGCTTGCGCCGCGGCCCGAAGGGGTCGTCGCCCGCGATGTCCTTGGCCAGGCGGTCGGCCAGGTCGGGAGAGGTGCTGTCGGGCCAGACGCGCGAGTCCGGCGTCCCGGCCACCAGCGAGTCGCGGGGGGACCGCGGGGCTCCGGGCGCGTCGAACCGCGCGCCCGGCCGCGATTCCGCCGGCTTCCTGAGCGCCTCGTACCGGTCCGCCTGCGACCCCGAGGCGCTGCGCAGGGCGTCGTAGGACCCGGACTGCGGCCCTGAGGCGCTGCGGAACGCGTCGTAGGACCCCGCCTGCGGCCCCGAGGTGCTGCGCAGCGCGTCATACGGGTTCGCCTGAGGTCCTGAGGGGCTTCTCAGCGCGTCGTACGGGTTGGCCTGAGGTCCTGAGGTGCTGCGCAGCGCGTCGTACGGAGAGGGCTGCGGACCGGACGAGCCGCGCAGCGCGTCGTACGGGCTCGCCTGGGGCCCCGAGCCGCTGCCGAGCGCGTCGTACCGCTGAGGCCCCGAGGCGCTGCCCAGCGCGTCATAGTCGCCGGACTGAGGCCCCGAGGAACTCCTGAGCGCGTCGTACGGGTCCGCCGGCTGCGGCCCCGACGCGCTCCTGAACGCGTCGAACGGGCTCCGCTGGGGCTCGGAGGTGCTCCTCAGCCCGTCGTAGGGATCGGCCTGCGCGCCCGAGGAGCTCCTCAGCGCGTCGTACGGATCGGCCGGCTGCGGGCCCGAAGGGCTCCGGAGCGCGTCGTAGGGGTTGGGCTGCGCCCCCGAGGCACCGCGCGGCGCCTCATAGGAGCTCGCCTGAGGTCCTGAGGAACCGCGCTGCGCGTCGTACGTGCCGCGCTGCCCGTCCGTGGCGCCGTCCAGCGCGTCGTACCCCGCCTCCGGATGGGACGGCACGCGCACCGGCCCCGAAGGGGTCTCGATGATGCGCGAGGGCATCGGCCCCGACGGCGGGTCCAGCGGCGGCAGCATGTTCGCGGGCGCGGACGCGCCGCGCGTGGGCAGTGGAGCGGTCAGCGGCCGCTCGCCGTCCCGGATGAGCAGCCCCGACCCGTGGCTGCGCAGCACGCGCTCCAGCAGGTCGGCGGCCTGGGCCGCGGGCATGCGGTCGGCGGGGTTCTTGCGCAGCAGCCCCTCGACGACGGGCAGCAGCGCCCCGGCCCGCTGCGGGCGGTTGGGCTCCTGGGTCAGCACCGCGCCGAGGACGGCCACCGCGTCCGGCCCCTCGTACGGCGGGCGGCCCTCGACGGCGGCGTAGAGCGTGGCGCCGAAGGACCACAGGTCGGCGGCGTGCGTGATCGGACGGCCCTGGAGCCGCTCCGGCGGGATGTAGGCGGGCGAGCCCATCAGCAGGCCGGTCTGGGTGATCGTGACGTCGCCCTCGATGGCGGCGATGCCGAAGTCGGTGAGCACCACGCGGTCGGCGGTGAGCAGCACGTTGCCGGGCTTGACGTCCCGGTGCAGGATGCCGGCGGCGTGCGCGTGGCGCAGCGCGTCCAGCACGCGGACGCCGATCTCGGCGGCCTGCACGACGGGCAGCGGCCCGCTCTGCCGCACGGCCTGCTCAAGCGACCAGGCGCGGACCAGTTCCATGACGATCCAGGGACGGCCGTCCTCCTCGACGACGTCGTGCACGGTCACGATGCCGGGATGGCTCAGCCGCGCCGCCGACCTGGCCTCGCGGAGCATGCGCCGATGGGCGACCTGCTTGCCCGCGTGGTCGAGGCCGAAGGGCAGGATCAGTTCCTTGACGGCGACGTCACGGTCGAGCAGCACGTCGTGCGCGTGCCAGACCATGCCCATGCCGCCACGCCCGACCGGCGAGAGCAGGCGATATCGCCTTCCCACCAGCCGGCCCTGACCCTCCGGCGCGACGCCCGCGCCGCCCATCGGGCTCCGTCCCTCAGGCATGGAGGGCAGCCCCCCGAGCGCGCGATCCGTCGTCATACCGCGGTCCCCAATTCAGGCTCGTCCGCGTCATATCCCCTGTATGGATCATGTATCGAGCTTCTCGTCAACATGACGGTGGGCTCCGATACTAGGGTCAATCAAGGGTCAAAGGGAATTCGGTCTTCCTTTACGCGTCCGCGAGGGCGACCAGTGCGGAGGTGAACGCCTCGGCCGGCGGGCTGACCAGCCCCGCACCGACCTGCCCGGTTCCCGCCACCCGGCCCGCGATGCCGGTGTTGACGATCGGCAGCAGCCCCGTCCGGGCGACCAGCGCCACGTCCACGCCGACCGGCGTCCCCCGGAAGCCCAGGCCGGGGATCTGGTACGCCGGGTGCTCCGACAGCGTGATCTCGTACATCGCCCGGGTGGCGGCGACGGCGTCCGCGACGTCCCCGCCCACGAACCGGACGATCGCGGGGGAGGCCGCCATGGCGAACCCGCCGAGGCCGGAGGTCTCGGTGATGGTCGAGTCGCCGATGTCGGGGTTGGCGTCGTCAGGCCCGTAGGCGCCCAGGTAGAGGCCGTCGGGGACCCCGGCGGGGCCGGTGAACCAGCGGTTCCCGAGCCCGGAGACCTGGATCCCGAAGTCGGTGCCGTTACGCGCCATCGCCACGACCAGCGACGAGCCGGGGACGTCGCGCGCCGCGTCCGCGCCCACCTTGCCCGCCGCCATGCCCGCGTTCAGGAAGAAGTGGTCGTTGCCGTTGATGAACCTCAGCACCTCGGCGGCGTGCGCGGGGGCGGCGTCGACGATCGCCGGGGCGATCTCGCGGACGAGCAGCGAGGTCGCCGCGCGGTTGCGGTTGTGCAGCTCGTCGCCCATCTGGAGGGCCTGGGCGATCAGCGAGCGCAGGTCGATCGGGCCGCTCAGCGCGAGGGCGGCGGCGAGGACGGGCCCGAGAACGTCGCCCATCCAGCGCAGCCGCTCGATCACCTCGGGCCCGTAGGCGCCGTACCGCAGCACCTTGCCGAGGCCCTCGTTGAGCGAGCAGTACGCGGTGCCGCCGTGCTCGACGTCGGCGATCTCGAACATCCACATGGACGGCGTCACCACCCCGGCCATCGGGCCGACGGCGCGGTGGTGGTGGCACGGGTCCAGGGTGACGCCACCGGAGGCCAGCAGCTTCTCGGCCTCCTCCGCGTCGGCGGCGAGGCCCTCGAACAGGGCGGCGCCGATCAGCGCTCCCCGCATCGGGCCCGAGGCGCGCTCCCACTCGATCGGCGGGCCGGCGTGGAAGAACGTCCCGCGCGGCATGTCGAGCACCTCGCGCGCCGGCCGCACGCCCACCAGGTGAGGACGGGCGGAGGTCAGCCTGCCGACGGCGATCTCGTTGGCCCGCTCGCGCCGCGGGTCGGCGAGCACCTTGGCCAGGGCCTCGGCGGTTCCCGGCATCGGCGGGCGCCAGTCGACGGCCAGGCGCGGCACCGCCTGCTGGTCCAGGGCCTCGGCGAGCACAGCCGCGCCCACCGTGATCACGCGCGGCTCTCCCGCGAGCATGGACAGGGTGGGTGACGAGCTCACAGCGCACTCCCGATCAGGGCCGCGGCGTGCCTCGCGGCGGCCGCGTTGGAGGTGAACACCGACGCCCCGGCCGCGACCAGCGCGTCCGCCTGCCGGCGCAGGCCCTGGGGGTCGGACTCGGTGCCGACCAGGGCCACCACCACGGCCGTCCCGCGCTCGCGCGCCTCGCGGACCGCCGGGGCCAGCCGGGCGGAGGGATCGGGGTCGGCGGCGTGGCCGAGCACCACGTCCAGCAGCGCGACGCCGTCGGTGCGGGCGAGCGCCTCCAGGCGCAGCGCCGGGTCGATCATCGGATGCGCGCGGCCGCGCGTGTACTCGTCGTCGCCGAAGTCGGTGAACGTGCCCGTCCCCGCGACGATCCGCGCCTCCGCGCACAGCGTGCCGCCCGAGTACAGGCCCGACAGCCCGCCCGGCCCGGCCTCCTGCGGGACCGTCCAGCACGGCCACTGGGGGACGGGAAGGCCGAGCGCCCCGAGGGCCTTCTCGGTGGCCGTGGTCAGGTCGTCCTGGCCGGGGCCGAGCAGCGCGGTGACCACCGGCGTGGCCAGGCCCTCGACCGCCCGGCGCACCGTCTCGGCGACCTCCGGGGCGGGCGGTTTGGAGACGAGGACGATCAGGCCGGTGGACGGGTCGGCGTCCAGCGCGGCCAGCGCCGTCAGCGTGGAACGGCCGCCCACCGGCGCCGACAGGTCTCTGCCGCCGACGCCGAGGACGTGGCTCACCCCGGCGCCCGCGTGGTCCAGCAGGCAGGTCACGTGCTGCGCCCCGGTGCCCGAGGCCGCCACCACGCCGACCCGCCCGGGCCGCAGGACGTTCGCGAAGCCGAGCCCGGCCCCGCCGACGACGGCCGTGCCGCAGTCGGGGCCCATCACCAGCACGCCCCGTTCCCGGGCACGCTCCTTGAGCAGGATCTCCTGCTCGACGGGCACGTTGTCACTGAAGATCATGACCGAGAGCCCGGCCTCGACGGCGTCCATGGCCTCGGCGAACGCGTGGTCCCCGGGGACCGACACCAGCGCCAGCGACGCGTCCCACGCCCGGGCCGCCGCGCGCGTGGTGCGCGGGGGGCTCTCGACGGTGACGCCCCCGCCGCCGCGCGCGCCCCCGGCCAGCTCGGCGAACTGCCGTTTCAGCTCCTCGGCCGCCTCGCCCAGCGCCGCGCTCGACCCCGCGCGGATCGCGACGAGCAGGTCGGACGGCCCGGCCGGCGGCACCGCGAACCCGGCGTCGCGGGCCAGGCCGACGTTCAGCTCGGTCGCCATGGCCACCACCGCCACGTCCACCCCCGGACGGGAGCTCAGGGCCTGGCTGACCCGCATCAGGCTCACCGAGTCGTGGTAGAGCCCGGTGCGCACCTCCACAAGATCCGTGCCCGTGGTCAACGGTCCCCCACCGTCCCTCCACAATCGATGATCATCGGTCGTACCGTCGTTCCCGCGGGAACGCCCGCCGTTCACGCGCCCGCTCGCGCCTTCTCGTCCAGCGCCACCACCGCCGCCGCGCCCATGCGCAGTCCCCAGGCGAGGTCGGCGCCCGAAGTGTGGCCGAGCGTCAGCAACCGCCGCGCGGCCGGCTCCAGAGGATGATGCCCCGCGATGCCGCGCAGTACCGCCACGGCCTCCGCGCACGCCTCGCCCCGGGCCGCGCAGTGCAGCAGCGTGGCCGAGATCGGCGTCGTGCGCGTGCGGGCGTCGAAGGCCACGGTCGCGGCCAACCAGTCCGCCAGCCACACCGCCCTGCCCACGCCCGCCGCCTCGCCGAGCCTGCGCAGCGCCACCAGCACGCCCGAGAGCATGTCGTCCCCGCTCGGCGTCAGCCCCGGGCCGAGGCCCATGAGCTGCTCGGCCGCGGTGATGGCCGACATCAGCGAACCGTCCGCGCAGCCCCGCGCGAGCAGCGCCGCGCCGCCCTCCGGATCCAGGCCGGGTCTGCGCGGCGAGGTCTCGCACACCTCCGCCAGTCGCGGCAGCGCGGCCTCCAGCCGGTCGATCCCGACCGGGCCGAGCGCGGGCGACGGATCCCACCAGCGGCGGACCCGTACGGTCATCCGGCCGATCTCGATGCCCCCGTCGCCGACGGCGGCGTCGTCGCCCACGGACATCCGCGGGAGGGGGTCCCCGAGCACGACGGCGTTGGGCAGGCGCGTCGCCTCGCCCGTGATGACCGCCACCACCGACGGCTCGACGTCGGTGCGGATCTCCAGGTAGATGCCCAGCGGGAACACCGCCAGCACCCGGGCGGGCCGTCGCGGCGCGTCGAGCGCGGGGCGCAGGGCGGAACTCGCCGCGCCGAACGCCTCGGTGTGCGCCGGCGCGTGCGTTCTTGTGCGCGTCCCCAGTGTCACTCGGCCTCCCGCCAGTCTGGGGAGACCGTAGAACGGTCCCGTAAGACCACCGTACGGAGAAAGCTGCCAACACTTCCCCGGAGAGTTGGCTCTTGTTGACAGACGTGGTGTTCCGTCAGAATCACGGAAACGGCGTTTCCCCCTGGAGCATGACCATGACTGCGGACCCATCACCCCCGGCGATGCGTTTGGCCTCCACGGGCACCATCATTCACGGCGTGTCCGTGGGGGAGGTGCTCGGCGTCTCGACCCTGGCAGGAGCCCGCCTGATCGGCGGCGGAACCGGCCTCGACCGCATCGTCCAGCGACTCAACGTCATGGAGGTGCCCGACATTCTCGCATGGGTCAAACCACACGAGCTGCTGCTGACCACCGGATACCCCCTGCGCAACACCCCCCAGTCCCTCGGGCGGCTCGTCGCCGACCTGGACGAACGGGGCCTCGCCGCCCTCGGCATCAAGCTCGGCAGGTACGTCGACGAGCTGCCCGCCGAGATGGTCGAGCAGGCCGACCGGCTCGGATTCCCCCTGATCCTGCTGCCCAACGACGTCGGCTTCGACGACATCCTCAACCAGGTGCTCACCGACATCCTCAACCGGCAGGCCGCGCTGCTCGCCCGCACCGAGGAGGCGCACCGCGCGCTCGTCCAGATCGTCCTGGCCGGGGGAGGGCTGCGCGAGGTCGTCGCCGAGGTCGCCGGGCTGCTCGACCTGGCCGTGGCCGTCGTCGACCCCACCGGGCAGGTGCTGGAGGCGTCCGGCGACCCGTCGGTGCCCCGCGCCGCCCCGCCCGTCTCCTCCGGCGACTACACCGTCGTTCCCGTCGTCGCGGGCGGGCACCACCACGGCCGCATCGTCGCCCACCACCCGTCCGGGGCCATCAGGGACGGCGACATCGGCATCCTGGAACGTGCCGCCACCGTCGTCGCCCTCGTGGTCACCCGGCAGGAGGCCGTCACCGCCGTCGAGAGCAAGTACCGCGCCGACTTCCTCAGGGACGTGCTCACCGGCAGGGGCGGGCCCCGCATCGCCGCCCGCGCCCGCGCGTTCGGCTGGGACCTCGAACGTCCCGTCGGCGTGCTCGTCGCCGAGATCGACCCCGAATGCGACATCCCCCCGGACCGGCTGCTCACCGCGTGGACGACCGCCTTACGCCGCCACGACCCGCGCGGCGCCGTCGCCGGCTTCTCCCACGAGGTGGTCGCCGTCGCCGGAGCGGACGTCGACCTGACGCGCCTCGCCAAGGACGCCGTCGCCGCCTTCGCCGACTCCCGTCCCGCCACCTTCTCCACCGGCATGAGCAGGATCGCCCAGGGCGCCGAATCGCTGCCGGACGCCTACGGCCAGGCCCTCAAGGCGGCCAGGGTCGGCCGCCAGCTCCACGGCTCGGGCGCGGTCGCCCACTTCGACCAGCTCGGCGTCTACCGGCTGCTGTCGCTGGTCAACGACACCGCCGAGCTGCACGCGTTCGTCAAGGAGACGCTGGGCCCGCTCGCCCTGGACGAGGACGCCGAGAACATCGACCTGCGCCGCACCCTGCAAGTGCTGCTGGAGACCAACCTCAACGTCGCCGAGACCGCCCGCCGCCTGCACTTCCACTACAACACCCTGCGCTACCGCATCGGCAAGCTGGAGCGCATGCTCGGCAACTTCACCGAAGACGCCCACCTCCGCCTCAACCTCACCCTCGCCCTCCACGTCCTGCGCATGCGCGGCATCTGACGAGCCTGGGAGCTCACTCCACCGAGAGGCCGGGTTCCACCGGAGTCCAGGATCGGCGAACTCCGCTGGACGGTGCCGGAGGCGGGGGATCGGACCGCATCGAGGCTCATCGAGCGGTACATGTGTTAGCGTTGGTACATGCCCATGAGGAGGACGAACGTCTACGCCGATCCGGAGGACCTGGCGCTGATCAAGGAAGCGGCCAAGCAGCGCGGGGTGCCGGAGGCTGAGATCATTCGCGAGGGCATCCACCTCGCCGCCATGGCCAACCGTGTCTGGGACGAGCCTTTCGACTGGCCGACCTTCGAAGGGGGCGGCGCGCCCGTCACCAAGGACGAGGTCACGGCCGCGGTCGCTCGCGACGTGGCCGGGCGATGATCGTCGTTGCGGACACCTCCGGCATCATCGCGGCGTCCGACCGGAATGCCGTGGAAGCACCCGTCTGCCGTGACGTGCTGCGAAACGCCGGCACGGTGATCGTTTCCCCGCTGGTCCTGGCGGAGGTCGATCACATGGCCAAAGTACGTTTCGGCGTCGCCGCCAGAGCGGTGATCATCGCGTTCATTCTCGAGCAGGTCCGCCGGATGCGGTTCCTGGTCCCGCAGACGACGGCGGAAGTCCTCGATACGGCGCAGGCGGTTCAGCGGCGTTACGCCGGACTCGACCTGGACCTCGCGGACGCGGTGAACGTCGCGCTCGCGGCTGATTATCGCACCGATGCGGTTCTGACGCTGGACCGGCGCGATTTTCGGGCGGTGCGTCCGCTCACCCCGCACAAGGCCTTCCGGCTACTGCCGGATGACCTGTAGCCGACACATCCGGCCCGGGCGTCGACGCCGTCTCGCGACCCCGTCCTCTCGAAAGTCTTACGGCTCGGCCCGGGCTGGCCGATCGGTCAGAACTGGCCGATCGGTCAGCTAGGGTGGCGTCATGCCACACGCTCCCGCCACCATGCGCGCGGACATCCTGGAGTCGGCGGGGCGGCTGTTCGCCGCGCGCGGCTTTCGCGGCACGTCCCTGCAGGACATCGCCTCGGACGCGGGCTGCTCGAAGGCGTCCCTGCTGTACCACTTCACCAGCAAAGACGCGATCTTGACCGAGCTGCTGGCGCCCGCCGGGCGGGAACTGGCCGAGCTGGAGGAGCGGCTCGCCGCCCTGGACGGCGAGGAGGCCGCGCGGGCAGCCGTCGCCGGGCTCGTGGATCTGTCCCTGCGCTTCCGGCGACAGGTCAAGATCCTCATACAGGACGTCGACGCCCTCATCAATCGCCCGGAACTGCCGGACGTGAACGCCGTCACCGAGAGGCTGGTCGACGCGCTGACCGGCCGCTCACCCACCCCGGAGGCGCGGGTCTGGGGCTGGATGGCGATGGTGGGGATCTTCCTGACCAGCGCCGGGGAGCACGCACTTCCCGACCAGGCGCTGCGCGCGGAGCTGACCCGCGGCGCGCTGCGCACGCTCGGCCGCCGGACCGACTGACCCCTTCGCTCCTCCGAGAAAGAAACCTGCTGATCATGGCGACATTGCTGTACCGGCTGGGCCGGTCCTCCTTCCGCAGGCGAGGGCGCGTGGCCGCCGTATGGCTGCTGCTGCTCGTGCTCCTCGGCCTGGGCGCCGCGGTCTTCCACGGCCCGTCCAGCGACAAGTTCAGCATGCCCGGCACCGAGTCCCAGCGGGCGCTGGACTCGCTGGCCCGCGAGTTCCCCCAAGCGGGCGGCGCCACCGGCGCCATCGTCATCGCCGCCCCGCAGGGGCGGAAGCTGGACCCCGCGGCGGTCGCGCCCGTCGTCAAGGAGGCGGCCGCCGTCCCCGGCGTCGTCGCAGCCCTGGACCCGTTCCGATCCGGCGCGGTCTCCGCCGATGGCCGCTACGCCCTGGTCCAGGTGCAGTTCGGAAAGAAGCTCCAGGACATCACCGACGCGCAGCGTGAGGCCTACCTGAAGGCCGGCTCCTCGGCCGCGGGGGTGCGGGTGGAGCACGGCGGCGAGGTCATGACCAGTGCGCCCGAGGTGGGCGGCTCGGAGGGGCTCGGCGTCCTGATCGCCGCGGTGGTGCTGGTCGTCACCTTCGGCTCGCTGGTGGCGGCCGGCATGACCCTGCTGAACGCGTTGATCGGCGTCGCGGTCGGCATGGCCGGCCTGTACGCGCTCAGCGGCGTCGTCGAGCTGACCTCGGTCACGCCGGTGCTGGCGCTGATGCTGGGCCTGGCCGTCGGCATCGACTACTCGTTGTTCATCACCTCCCGCTACCGCCAGTTCCTGGCCGAGGGCATGGATCGGGAAGAGGCCGCCGGCCGGGCGACCGGCACCGCCGGATCGGCGGTCGTGTTCGCCGGCGCCACCGTGGTCATCGCGCTCGCCGGACTGTCGGTGGTCGGCATCCCCTTCCTCAGCGTGATGGGCCTGGCCGCCGCCGGCACCGTCGCCGTCGCCGTCCTGGTCGCCCTCACGCTGCTGCCGGCCTTCCTGTCCTACGCCGGCACCCGCGTGCTGCCCCGAAAGCAGCGCACCCGCCAGAGCGACAGCGACGGCGGCGAGGGCTTCGGCTACACCTGGGGACGCATCGTCACCCGGCTGCGCGTCCCGATCCTGCTGGCCGGAATCCTCGGCCTGGGCGCGCTGGCGCTCCCCGCGCAGCACCTGCGGCTGGCCCTGCCGGACGCCGGCGCCGCGGCGCCCGGCTCACCGGCCCGCGAGGCGTACGAGCTGACCAGTGAGGGGTTCGGCAAGGGCTTCAACGCCCGCCTGATCGCCGTGGTCTCCGCGGCCGACCCCGAGGCCACCAAGGCGGCCGCCGGGCAGGCCGCCCAGTTGATCCAGCGGACGGAAGGCGTGCTCGCCGTGGCGCCGCCCCAGACCAACGCCGCGGGCACCACGGCGCTGCTGACCATCATCCCGAAGGCCGGTCCCACCGACGCGGCCACCGAGGACGCCGTCCAGGCCATCCGCGCCCAGGTCGCCACCGTCGCGGGCGCGCAGATCGCCGTGACCGGCGCCACCGCGGTGGGCATCGACGTCTCCGAGAAGCTCGCCGACGCCATGCCCGTGTACCTGCTGCTCGTGGTCGGCCTGTCGGTGCTGCTGCTGATGCTGGTCTTCCGCTCGATCCTGGTACCGGTCAAGGCGGCGCTGGGCTTTCTGCTCACCGTCGGCTCGACCTTCGGCATCACGGTGGCGATCTTCCAGCAGGGGCACCTGGCCGACCTGTTCGGCGTGGACGTGCCGGGGCCGCTGGTCAGCTTCCTGCCGATCCTGCTGATCGGCATCCTGTTCGGGCTGGCCATGGACTACCAGGTGTTCCTGGTGTCACGGATGCGCGAGGACTACGTCCACGGCGACACGCCCCGGCAGGCCACGATCAACGGCATGGGGCACAACGCCCGCGTCGTCACCGCCGCCGCCCTGATCATGACGGCCGTGTTCGGCGGGTTCGTGTTCATGGACGACTCCATCATCAAGTCCATGGGATTCGCGCTGGCCGTCGGCGTGCTCATCGACGCCTTCGTGGTCCGCATGACCCTCGTCCCGGCCGTGATGTCCATGTTCGGCCGCGCCGCCTGGTGGCTACCCCGCCCCTTGGACCGCGCGCTACCCAACCTCGACATCGAGGGCGAACGCCTACGCCACCACCTCACCACCACCCCCACCACCGCCCCAGAAAGCCCGATCTCCAGGTAACCCCACTCGACGCCGACAACCTGGACGCCGCCCCGCGCGGTAAGCGCACCGGGGCGGCGTACCGGACGGAGCGGGGGCCGTCCGCCAACCATGTTTCCAGGGGTTCACCCGATGTCTGGCGGGTGGTGCGCAAGAGGAGTGCGTGGGTGGGTATCACATTTGGCAAATCCTTACCATGTGGGGCGGGGTGCACGGGTCTAATGTGCCCGCAACGGGAGAGGAACCCCGGCGCTGGGTGTGAGCGGGCGGGGTGCCTCGTCCCCGTGGTGGCACGGCTCCATGATGAATGAACGCATCACGAGTGAGTGGTCAAGCGTGAACGCGCCGTAAGTGCAAGGTCACAAGTGGCGCGGTCACGGATGAACGCATCAGTTGAGTGGTCATGAGTGGCGCGGTCACGGGTGAACGTGTCTCGCGTGAGCACTTCACGCGTGATGATCACGAGTGAACAATGTGGGGCACGGCTCCAGTACGGACAAGCGAACGCCGCGGAGGTCCCGCCTGCGGGGGGTGGCCACCGACCCCCCGGCCCGGTGAGTGAAGGGGCTCTCAATGGTCTTCGGATGGAAGTTGCACGGGGAGGGGCGCGCGCTCGCCCCGGGGGAGGTGGTCAGGCCCGACGAGCGGCTGAGCTGGCCGAAGATGGTCGGGTTCGGCGCGCAGCACGTCATCGCCATGTTCGGCGCGACGTTCGTGTTCCCCCTGATCATGGGCCTGAACGCCAACGTCGCCATCATGATGTCGGGCGTCGCCACGATCATCTTCCTGCTGATCGTCCAGGGGAAGATCCCCAGCTACCTCGGCACCTCGGCGTCGTTCGTCGGAGGCGTGGTCGCGATCCGCGCGGCCGGGGGGGACGACGCGACGGTCACGGGCGCGATCCTGGTCGCCGGCGTCGTGCTGGCGCTGTGCGGCGTGGCCATCCACTACCTCGGCGTGCGGTCCATCAACCGGATCTTCCCGCCCGTCGTGACCGGCGCGGTCGTGATGCTGATCGGGTTCGGCCTCGCGTACGTCGTGGCCGACATCTACTGGCCGCAGGACCAGTGGATCGCCCTGATCACCATGGTCGTCACGTTCGTCGTCATCGTGGCCTTCAAGGGCTTCCTCGGGCGCATCGGCATCCTGATCGGCCTCGTCGTCGGGTATCTCCTGTCCGTCGGCGCCGACAAGGTGTTCGGGAACATCACCGCCTTCAACGCCGGCACCGGCAAGATCGACACGCACCCGCGCGTGAGCTTCGACGCGGTCTCGGACGCGGCGTGGTTCGGCCTGCCCGACTTCCACGCGCCGAGCTTCACCGGGTCGGCGATCGTGCTGGTGCTCCCGGCCGTCATCGCGTTGATCGCCGAGAACGTCGGGCACGTCAAGGCCGTCGGTGAGATGACGGGCACGGACGTCGACCCGTACATGGGCAGGGCCGTCTTCGCCGACGGCGTGGGCACGGCCGTGGCCACCGCGGTCGGCGGCTCGCCCACCACGACGTACGCCGAGAACATCGGCGTCATGGCCGCGACCCGCGTCTACTCGACCGCCGCCTACTACATCGCCGCCGTCGTGGCGATCCTTTTCGGCCTGTGCCCGAAGTTCGGCGCGCTGGTCGCCGCGACTCCGGGTGGCGTCCTCGGCGGTATCACCGTCATCCTGTACGGCATGATCGGCCTGCTGGGCGCGAAGATCTGGATCGAGAGCCGCGTCGACTTCTCCGACCCTGTCAACATGGTGCCGACCGGCGCGGGCGTCATCCTCGCGATCGGCCCGGTGTCCCACCAGATCAGCGACAACTTCTCGCTGGCGGGCATCGCCCTCGGCACGATCGTCGTCCTCGGGGGCTACCATTTGCTGCGCGCCATCGCCGGCACGCCCGCGGCCCGCTCCGGGGCCGGAGGGTCGCCCGCGCTCGCGGAGGGGAGCGAACAAAGCACGTGAAGCCCTCTCCGTTCGACTACCACGCTCCCCGGGAGCTGGGCGAGGCCCTGGAGGTCCTGGCCGGGACGGCGCCGCACGGCAAGGTCCTGGCCGGGGGGCAGAGCCTGATCCCGATGCTCAACATGCGCCTGGCCGCGCCGTCCCACCTGGTCGACATCAACCGCGTCGCCGAGCTGGACGCGCTGTCGGTGGAGACCGGAGGCGTCCGCGTCGGCGCGCTGGCCCGGCACGCCGCCGTCGAGCGCTCGCCCGCCGTCGCGGCCGTGCAGCCGTTGCTGCCCGCGGCGCTCCGGCTGGTGGCGCATCCGGTGATCCGCAACCGCGGCACCGTCGTCGGCAGCCTCGTGCACGCCGACCCCTCGGCCGAGCTGCCCGCCGTGCTGGCCGTCCTCGGCGGGACGGTGCGGCTCGCCCGGCACGGCGCGCCCGAGCGGGACGTCCCGGCGGAGGCGTTCTTCACCGGCCCGCTGGAGTCGGCGATCGAGCCGGACGAGCTCGCGGTGTCGGCGTTCTTCCCCGCGCCGCCACCCCGCACGGGCACCGCGTTCCAGGAGGTCGCCCGCCGCCACGGCGACTACGCGATGGCCGGCGCCGCCGCCGTGGTCACCCTGGACGAGGACCTGCGCATCGCCTCGGCGAGGGTCGCCTGCGTGAGCGCGGGCCCGGTGCCGGTCGTGCTGGACCTGTCGGAGGTGTGCGCGCGCCGTCCGGCCGCGTCCGCCGACTGGGAGGCCGTGGCCGCCGCCGTCCGTGACGGTGTCGACCCGGACGACGACATCCACGCGACCGCGCGCTACCGCAGGCACCTGACCGGGGTGCTGGCCGAGCGGGCGCTGCGCGTGGCCGCGGCCGAGGCGGAGCGGGTGGCGGACGGCCGGGCGGCCGTACGCATGTCCGAAGGTGTGGACGATGGCGTGAACCACGGAGCGAATGGAGCGGGGGAGGACTCCGAGTGAGCGAGACGACGGGCGAGAGGCGGTACGCGATCTCGCTGACCGTCAACGGCACCGTGCGGGAGGCCACTGTCCCGGCGCGGCGGCTGCTGTCGGACTGCCTGCGCCACGAGCTGGGCCTGACCGGCACGCACGTGGGCTGCGAGCACGGCGTGTGCGGGTGCTGCACGGTGCTGCTGGACGGCGAGCCGGTGCGCTCGTGCCTGACGTTCGCGGTGACCGTCGACGGCCGCGAGATCACCACCGTCGAGGGGCTCGCCGGGCCGGGCGGGGAGCTGTCGCCGGTGCAGCGGGCGTTCACCGAGTGCCACGCGCTGCAGTGCGGCTTCTGCACCCCCGGATTCCTGTGCACGGTGACGGCGCTGCTGCGCGACAACCCCGCGCCGACCGAGGACGAGGTCCTCGAAGGCATCTCGGGCAACCTGTGCCGGTGCACCGGCTACCAGAACATCGTCAAGGCGGTCCACCGTGCGGCGGAGCTGACGGCCGAGGCGGAAGGCGGTGCGGCGTGACGACGAAGCTGTTCGGCGAGCGTGTCCAGCGCAGGGAGGACCCGCGGCTGATCACCGGCCAGGGCCGCTACCTGGACGACCTCGGGCAGGACGCGCTGGCCGCCGCGTTCGTCCGCTCGCCGCACGCGCACGCCCGCATCCGCGACATCGACGTCTCGGCCGCCGTGGACGTCGAAGGGCTGGTCGCCGTCTACACCTGGGAGGATTTGCCCGAGCGCGTACGCGACCCGCTGCCGCTGCTGATCCCGCATCCGGCGCTGACGCACGGGCGCACGGCGTATCCGCTGGCCAGGGACATCGTGCGGCACGTCGGCGAGCCGGTCGTCATGGTCGTGGCGCGCGACCGCTATCTCGCCGAGGACGCCGCCTCGCTGATCACGGTGGACTACGAGCTCCTCAAGCCGGTCGTCGGCGTCGAGGAGGCCGCGCAGGGCGTCCACCTCGTCCACGAGGACGTCCCCGGCAACGTCGGCGCGCACATGATCCAGGAGGTGCCGTCCGCGGCGGGGCTCGGCGCCCGCGAGGCGATCGACGCCGCCCCGCACACGCTGGCGTTCCGGCTGGACATCGAGCGCAGCGCGTCCATGCCGCTGGAGGGCCGCGGCGTGTACGCGCGGTGGGACGCCGACGACCGGTCCCTGCGTGTCTACAGCTCGACGCAGACCTCGACGAGCGTCCGCATGGCGGTCGCGGCCAAGCTCGGCCTGCCGCTGCCGTCGGTCGAGGTGATCGCCCCGGACGTCGGCGGCGGGTTCGGCGTGAAGATCGTGCACCCGTGGCCGGAGGAGGTGCTGGTGCCGTGGGCGGCGATGCTGCTCGGCCGCGAGGTCAAGTGGACCGAGGACCGCCGCGAGCACTTCGTCTCCTCCGCGCACGAGCGCGGCCAGGTGCAGCACGTGCGGGTCGGCTTCGACGACGAGGGCCGCGTCCTCGGGCTGGACGTGACGATCCTGCACGACCACGGCGCCTACACGCCGTACGGCATCATCGTGCCGATCATCACCAGCACCCAGTTGCTCGGCCCGTACCGCATCGGGGCGTACCGGGTGGAGTTCTCCTCGATCTACACCAACACCGTGCAGGTCACCCCCTATCGGGGCGCGGGGCGTCCGCAGGCGACGTTCTGCATGGAGCGCACGATGGACAAGATCGCCGCGCACCTCGGGAAGGACCGCGCGGCGGTGCGCGAGGCCAACTTCATCCACCCCGACGAGTTCCCCTACGACCAGGGCCTCATCTTCCAGGACGGCCGGCCGCTGATCTACGACAGCGGCGACTACCCCGAGTCGCTGCGCGTCCTGAAGGGCCTGATCGGCTGGGACGGCTTCGCCGAGCAGAAGGAGCGGGCCGCCGCCGAGGGGCGCCGCATCGGTATCGGCCTCGGCTGCTACGTCGAGGGCACCGGCGTCGGCCCGTACGAGGGCGGGCACGTGCAGGTGACCTCCGACGGGCGTGTGCACGTGTCCACCGGCCTGACCTCCCAGGGGCAGGGGCACGAGACGGTGTTCGCGCAGATCGCCGCCACCGAGCTCGGCGTCCCGCTGGACCGCGTCTCGGTGGTCACCGGCGACACGCGGCGCTTCGGGTACGCGGTCGGGACCTTCGCCTCACGGGCGGCCGTGATGAGCGGCAACGCCATCGCCCTGGCCTGCCGCAAGGTGCGCGAGAAGGCGCTCGGCATCGCGGCGGACGCGCTGGAGGCCGACCCGCGCGACCTGACGATCGAGGACGGCGAGGTCCGCGTCGCCGGGAACCCGGGGGCGTCGATCCCGCTGGCGACCGTCGCCGTGCTGTCCAACCCGCTGCGGTACGCCTTCGACGAGGAGGCCAAGCGGGCCACCCAGTTCAGCGGCGCCGCCTCGATGGACCGCCCGCCCGTGGCCGAGGGCGAGGAGCCCGGCCTGGAGGGCCGCGACTACTACTCGCCGGTCCGCTCGACCTTCGCCTCCGGCATGCACGCCGCCATCGTGGAGACCGACCCGGAGACCGCCGAGATCCGCATCCTGCGGTACGCCGTCGTGCACGACTGCGGCAGGCTCATCAACCCCATGATCGTCGAGGGGCAGATCCACGGCGGCGTCGCGCAGGGCGTGGGCGGGGCGCTGTACGAGCGCATGGCGTACGACGAGCACGGTCAGCTGCTCAACGCGTCCTTCATGGACTTCCTGATGCCGTACGCCACCGAGGTGCCGCTGATCGAGACCGCGCACCTGGAGACGCCCTCGCCGCTCAACCCGCTCGGCATCAAGGGCGCGGGCGAGGCGGGGGTCATCCCGGTGTCGGCGGTGATCGCCTCGGCGATCGAGGACGCCGAGGGCATCGCCGTCGACCGGATGCCCATCTCGCCCTCCGAGCTGCACGACCTGAGGTCCCGCGCGGGGTCGTGACCACGGTCACCTGCCGTGTCTATGGCGTCACGGTCAGTATTTTCGGTCGCGCCGGTCCGGTTCCTCTGGCCGTCCGATCGCGTCGCTATCCGTGTGATCGCTGCTACATTCCGTGACGGAAGAAGCCGGAGATCGTCGCCGACCAGGCCGGTCTCCGGGACGACCGGTACGCGATACGAGGAGAACCGTCATGAAGCCAACGACATGGAGTGCGCGGATCGCGGCGGCGGCTGGCGCCGCGGGAATCGTCCTGGTGGCGTTCGCCGCCCCGGCCCCCGCGTCGGCCGGAGCCCCCGCGGGCCGGGCGGGGGACATCTGCCTGTGGTCGGGCAAGGACTACACGGGCGCGTCCTGGTGCTGGAACCCGGGCAACGGGTACGTGGACGTGCCGCCGGCCCTGCACGACAACGTCGGCTCCTTCCGGGCCCAGGCCGACGGCTGCTTCATCAACTGGATCCACGTGCCCGACAACAAGGAAGTGCGCGTGGTGCGCAACGGCGACTACCGCAAGGTGTACAAGAACGACTTCGGCGGAAAGATCGACGCCGTCGCTCCCCGCTGCTGATCCCGGGCGACCATCGATCCCGGGGAGGGGACGCGGGCGCGGGCCTCACGGTCCGCGCCCGCGGGCGTCTCGCCGCGGTGGCCTCTGCAGAGGTTCCGGGTCCGCTCCTCTCCCGCTCGCTACGGTGCCGCTCATTCGGCCTCGGGGCGGCCGGGACTGGCACGGCGATCCGGTGCGGGTGACGGGCGAACGCTCGTGGACGGCGCACTGATCTAGGCGGTGACGCGTCTGCGGAACACCCAGTACGTCCACCCCTGGTAGGCCAGCACGAACGGCAGCGCGATCAGGCCGATCCACGTGAGCAGGCCCAGCGTGTACGGGCCCGAGGCCGCCTCCGCCACGGTCAGCCCCGGGAGCGGCTCCCGCCACAGCGCGGCGAACACCGTCCCGGTGAGCAGCGCGATCGAGCCGGCCGTCGCGGCGAACGCCCACCCCTCGCGCCGCCGCCAGACCAGCGCCACGGCCGCGGCGAGCGCGACCATCGCGGCCAGCGCCGCCGCCCACAGCACGGGATGCGCCGTCCACGCGGCCCCGTCCACCCCGGTGGCCGTCCCCTGCGGCGCGTTGGCGGACGGCAGCCCCGGCAGCGCGACGACGGCGACAGGGACGGCCACCACCGCCGCCGTCAGCGCCGCCCGGCGGGCCCGCGCCCGCAGCGGCCCGGCCGTCTTGAGCGCGAGGAACACCGCGCCGTGCAACATGGCCAGCGAGAGCGCCAGCGTTCCGCCGAGCACCGTGCCGAGGGCGGTGCCGAACAGCATGTGCCCGAAGACGCCGCCCCACGTGAAGGCCGTCAGCACGCTGCCGGTGACGATGCCCGCGTCGCACAGCGCCCGCTCGCGTCCCTCCACCTTGCCGCGCCACTCCAGGGACACGCCGCGCACGATCAGTCCGACCAGCACCATGACCAGCGGCAGGTAGAACGCGCTGAACAGCCCCGAGTACCAGGCGGGGAAGGCGGCGAACATCGCGCCGGCCGCCGTGATGAGCCAGACCTCGTTCCCGTCCCACACCGGGCCGATGGTGGTGAGCATCTGCCTGCGCTCGGCCTCTCCCCGCGAGAGCAGCGGCAGCAGCGCGCCGACCCCGAAATCGAAGCCTTCGAGCACGAAGTAACCGGTCCACAGGAACGCGATGACCAGGAACCAGAAGGTGGTCAGTTCCATGTCCCCTCCATGTCAGCCACGTGGAGTCTCCTAGTACATGAGGGTCGGGGTGAGGCGGGCGGCGTCGTCGTCGGGCCGCGCCTGCGGCGGGACCGTGGCGACCGGCTCGGGCCCGGCCTTGATGTGACGGGCCAGCAGCTTGGCCTCGGCCAGCGCGAGCACGCCGTACAGCGCCGTGAAGATCGACAGCGAGATCGCGACCTCGGTCAGGCTCACGCCGGGGGACACGCCGGCCGCCGTGAGCAGCTCGCCCTGGACGGTCCACGGCTGGCGGCCGATCTCGCTGAGCAGCCACCCGGCGACGATCGCGAGCGTGGGCAGCGGGAGCGCGAGCAGGCTGACGCGGGCGAACCACTCGGGGGTGGGGCGGCGGCGCCGGGTCAGCCAGAGGCCGAGCAGCGACAGGCCCACCGTGGAGAGGCCGAACCCGATCATGACGCGGAACGACCAGTACACGACCGGCACGTTGGGCCGGTAGTCGGCGGCCCCGTACTGGCGCTCGTAGCGCGCCTGGATGTCCTCGATGCCCTGGATCTCGGCCGCCGGGTCGTGCGCCGCCAGCAGGCTGAGCATCGACGGCACCTCCACGCCGGGCACCGGGGAGAACGGCGCGCCCTTCTCGTCGTGCCGCAGCCCCTCGGCGGCGGCCAGCTTCATGGGCTGCTGCTCGTGCAGGAGCTGTCCCGACATGTCGCCCGTGCCCGCGACGACCGCGCCCGCGATGGCCGTCATGACCAGCGCGGCGCGCAGGCTCGTCCGCCACATCGCCGGGTCGCCGGGGACGCGCCCGCGCGCGGTCCTCGCCATGGGGACGGTCGCGTCGCCGTCGGCGACCTGGCGGCGCTCGCGCAGGATGCGGTAGCCGCTCACCGCGATCACGAACCCGCCGGCCACGATGAAGGCCGCCGCGACGACGTGGGGGACCTGGGCGAGGGCGGTGGAGTTGGTCAGCACGGCCCACAGGTCGGTCATGCGGGCGCGCCCGTCCACCACCTCGTACCCGACGGGATGCTTCATCCAGGCGTTGGCGGCGAGGATGAAGTACGCCGACAGGTTGGAGCCGATGGCGGCGGCCCAGATGCACGCCAGGTGGATCCGCTTCGGCAGCCGGTCCCAGCCGAAGATCCACAGGCCGAGGAACGTGGACTCGAGGAAGAACGCGAGCAGGGCCTCGAGCGCCAGCGGGGCGCCGAACACGTCGCCCACGAAGGTCGAGTACCGGCTCCAGTTCATCCCGAACTGGAACTCCTGGACGAGGCCCGTCACCACGCCCATCGCGAAGTTGATGAGGAAGAGCTTCCCGAAGAACTTGGTGAGACGGAGGTAGTGCTCCTTGCCCGTGCGGTGCCATGCGGTCTGCAGCCCGGCGACGAAGACGCCCAGGCCGATCGTCAGGGGTACGAAGAGAAAGTGGTACACGGTGGTGACCCCGAACTGCCACCGTGCCAGGTCCAGTGCGTCCATGTTCCCCTCACGGGTCTGGAGCTCTACGGGCTGTAGTTCTATCTCCAGTAGTACTACAGCTTGTAGAGCAACAGGCCAGAGGAGGCGCCGCGAACGCTGCGATCTTCGTCACACCCCGCCGCGCGCGAGCTCCCTCAAGACACGCGCGCGGCTGACGGCCGCCTGCGCGGCGCCCCCCCCTTGCCGATCGAACGCGTGCCAGGCCGTCCCCCCGGAAGGGTTGAGAGCGGTCACGTGGAACTCTTGATCAGCGGACAGAAAAGTCGAGGCTGACGGACAGCGGTTCCTGGTCGGCGGCCATCAAAAGTCCTGGTCAATGGCCAGGTTGATCTCCTGATCCTGTCCGTG
>NZ_QOIL01000062.1 GCF_003323745.1 Sphaerisporangium album | reverse complement strand
TCCGGCCTGCTCGTGCTGTTCGGGCCGGGCCTGCCCGCCACGGCGGCCGGCCCCAACCTCGCCGCCGGCAAACCCGCCACCGAAAGCAGCCACGCCGACGTCTACGGCGCCGGCAACGTCACCGACGGCAACGCCGCCACCTACTGGGAAAGCACCAACAACGCCTTCCCGCAGTGGGTCCAGGTCGACCTCGGCTCGGCCGTCAGCGTCAACCAGGTCATCCTCAAGCTCCCCAACGTGGCCGCCTGGCAGACCCGCACCCAGACCCTCTCGATCCTGACCGGCACCGCCAACCCACCGACCACCACCACGGTCGGCTCCGCCGGCTACACCTTCAACCCGGCCACCGGCAACACCGTGACGATCAACTTCACGGCCACCAACGCCCGGTACGTCCGGCTGAACATCACCGGCAACACCGGATGGCCCGCCGGCCAGATCTCCGAGTTCGAGGTCTACGGCCCCGGCGGCACCGGCGGCGACACCACCCCGCCCAGCGCCCCCGGCGGCCTGGCCTACACCCAGCCCGGTTCCGGCCAGATCCGGCTGACCTGGAACGCCTCCACCGACAACGTCGGCGTCACCGGGTACAACATCTACGCCAACAGCGCCCTGCGCGGCAGCGTCGCGGGCAACGTGCTGACCTACACCGACACCCAGCCCGACACCGCGACCGTGTCGTACTACGTCACGGCGAAGGACGCGGCCGGCAACGAGTCCGGCCCGAGCAACACCGTGACCCGCACCGGTTCGGGCGGCGGCGGGACGAACCTCGCGGTCGGCAAGCCCATCACCGCCAACGGCTCGGTCTTCACCTTCGTGCCTGCCAACGCCAACGACAACAACGTCGCCACCTACTGGGAAGGCGCCGCGGGCTACCCGAACACCCTGACCGTCCAGCTCGGGTCCAACGCCGACGTCAACCAGGTCGTCGTCAAGCTCAACCCCGACAGCTCCTGGGGCCCGCGCACCCAGACCATCCAGGTCCTCGGACGTGAGCAGAGCGCCACGGCGTTCACCA
>NZ_QOIL01000061.1 GCF_003323745.1 Sphaerisporangium album | reverse complement strand
GCACTAGGAGCTGTTTGGAGTTCGGATCATGTGGTTGAGGTGAGGAGCTTCAGCCACATGATCGAGCCCCGTAGGTAGAGGCCGGCCTCGTAGCTTTCCGGGGCTTTGTCGTAGCGGGTGGCCAGGCCACGCCAGGTCTTGATCTTCTGGAAACAGCGTTCGACGGTGTTGCGCTGCCGATAGCGCTCTGGATCGAAGCCGACCGGCCGCCCGCCTGCCGAACCCTTCCTCTTCCGGTTGGCCCGCTGGTCGGCCTTCTCCGGGATGACCGCGGTGATCCGGCGGCGGCGCAGATGGGCACGGTTGGACTTGGAAGAGCAGGCCTTGTCCGCGGCCACCGCAGCAGGACGGGTACGAGGCCGGCCGACTGGGCCGGGGATGCGGATCTTGTCCAGGACGGAGATGAACTGCGGGCAGTCGGCGGCCTGCCCAGGCGTGAGTACGAAGACCAGCGGCAACCCGGCCGCGTCGACCGCGGCATGGACCTTGCTGCTCAGCCCGCCTCGGGATCGGCCAAGCCCGGCAGCCTTCGCCCGGGCCTTGCGGCGTCGCCGTGTGGCGGCACGATCCTGGGCCGACGACGCGTCCGCGTCGTCGGCGTCGCGTGTGACCCGCGGCGCATCACCCGCAGCACCGGCGGCTGCTCCGGCAGCGGAGCCCCTTTTTCCTCGGTCAGCGCCTGCTCCAGCGCATCCAGGGTCTCCCCGGCCACCGCCAGCCCGGCCGACTCCTGATGGGCCCGCACGATCGTGGAGTCCACGCTCACCAGCTCCAGCCCGACCTGCCCACGCGATGCGGCCTCGGCGATCAGCGCGTCCATCAGCCCCTGGAACACCCCGGCCTTGGCCCAGCCGCTGAACCGGGAATAGAGCGTGGACCAAGGCCCGTAGCGTTCCGGGACATCACGCCAGCCAGACCCGGTGCGAAAACGCCACAGGATCCCATTGAACTGATCACGCACCCGCCGCGGCAACGGTCCGGTAGCCGCCACCGGCAGACACGGCTCGATCAACGCCCACTCGGCATCCGTCACATCAAAGCGCGCCACACCCGAAGTTCTACCAGCCACGACCAGGCCGCAAGATCCGAACCTCAAACAGCTCCTAG
>NZ_QOIL01000060.1 GCF_003323745.1 Sphaerisporangium album | reverse complement strand
CTGTTCACCTCCGAGTCGGTCACGGAAGGCCACCCGGACAAGATCGCCGACCAGATCAGCGACGCCGTTCTCGACGCCATGCTCAAGGGCGACCCGAAGAGCCGCGTCGCGGTCGAGACCCTGATCACCACCGGTCAGGTGCACGTCGCCGGTGAGGTCACCACCCAGACCTACGTCGACATCCCCGGCCTGATCCGCGAGAAGATCCTGGAGATCGGGTACGACGCCTCGCACAAGGGCTTCGACGGCGCCTCCTGTGGTGTGTCGGTGTCCATCGGGGCGCAGTCGCCCGACATCGCCCAGGGCGTGGACGACGCCTACGAGGTCCGCGAGGGCGAGGGCGCCGACGAGCTGGACCGGCAGGGCGCCGGTGACCAGGGCCTGATGTTCGGGTACGCGTGCCGGGAGACCCCGGAGCTGATGCCGCTGCCGATCACGCTGGCGCACCGGATGGCGCGGCGGCTGTCGGAGGTCCGCAAGAACGGCACCGTGCCGTACCTGCGCCCGGACGGCAAGACCCAGGTGACCATCGAGTACGACGGCGACCGTCCGGTCCGGCTGGACACCGTGGTCGTCTCCACCCAGCACGCCCCCGGCATCGACCTCGCCGACCTCCTCACGCCCGACATCAAGGAGCACGTGGTCGAGCCCGTGCTCGCGGAGCTGGAGATCGAGACCGAGGGGTACCGGCTGCTGGTCAACCCGACGGGCCGGTTCGAGATCGGCGGTCCGATGGGTGACGCGGGCCTGACCGGGCGCAAGATCATCGTGGACACCTATGGCGGCATGGCGCGTCATGGTGGCGGGGCGTTCTCGGGCAAGGACCCCTCCAAGGTCGACCGTTCGGCCGCGTACGCGATGCGCTGGGTGGCCAAGAACGTGGTGGCGGCGGGGCTGGCCGACCGTGCGGAGGTCCAGGTGGCCTACGCGATCGGCAAGGCGCAGCCGGTGGGGGTGTTCGTGGAGACGTTCGGCACCGAGAAGGTCGAGGTGGCGAAGATCCAGGACGCGATCACGCGGGTGTTCGACCTGCGCCCGGCCGCGATCATCCGTGACCTGGACCTGCTGCGCCCGATCTACTCCCAGACCGCCGCCTACGGCCACTTCGG
>NZ_QOIL01000006.1 GCF_003323745.1 Sphaerisporangium album | reverse complement strand
CATGCGAGCCTCTGGTGATGGTTGATCTTGGTCGACAACCCTTCTACCAGAGGCTTCTTTACTTCTCGATCAAGACAACGGATCTGTCGCCACCCTGTGACCTGCAGCATCACGGTGAAATGGGCTCAGTGAGACGTCCCCAAATCCGCGTCGGTTTATCACAGATCGGTCAAGCTGTACGGGTGGATCGCGAGAGGCTCTGAGGGGCGGGGAATACGCCTGTTTCGGGCTGGTTGACGTTTTATGTGTGATGGGCTGGTATCGGGTACGGCGGGGTGAGGGCCCCGATCAACGGAGATCGGGAAACCGGCTCGCCAGGGGGAGGTATCAGGTGTCCGTGAGCACGTCCGGGGGTGCCGTCATCGGCATGCCCGCCGGCATCCACGGCGGCGCCGGAGCCGCACGGCGTGACCCGCCGGGGCGGATTTCGGACGCCGTTTTTGCCCTACCCTCCTCTCAACCCCCGGCATGGCCGCACGTGATCGTCGCGATCCCCCCTCATCTGGAAGCACGGTCCCAGCCATGACCACATGGACCACCATGAACCCCTCACAAAGGAGTGAGAGCGACATGCCCCTCGACGAGGCGACAGATCAGCTTCTGAGATCCGCCGCGGAACAGTGCGCAGGCTCGCACCGCGGCGACGGTCTCGACGGTGACGACATCCTGGCCTTTCTCCGGCTCTACTATCGGCATGTCGCGCCCGAGGAGCTGACCGGCCGCGACGCCGTGGAGCTGTGCGCGCCCGCGATGGCCCACCGCAGGCTGGCGGCCCACCGCCCCCAGGGCCGCGCGCTCGTCCGCGCGTACACGCCGACCGTGGAGGAGCACGGCTTCGACCTCGGGCGCTCCCTCGTCGAGATCGTCACCGACGACATGTCGTTCCTCGTCGACTCGGCCACGATGGAGCTGGACCGCCACGACGTGGGCGTCCACCTGATCGTCCACCCGCAGATGCGCGTCCGCCGCGACATGACCGGCCAGATGCTCGAACAGGACGACGACGTCCACACCGGGCAGATCCTGGACGAGTCCTGGACGCACCTCGAGATCGACCGGCAGGCCGACCCGGCGGTGCTGGAGGAGATCGAGAAGGACCTGCAGCGCGTCCTGGCCGACGTCCGGTACGCCGTCGAGGACTTCCCCAAGATGCACGCGCTCGCCGAGAGGATCGCGGGCGAGCTCGCGACCGACCCGCCGCCGCTGCCCGTGACCGGGGCGTCCGGCGGGGTCGAGGAGACCGTGGAACTGCTGCGCTGGCTGGCCGACGGGCACTTCACCTTCCTCGGCTACCGCGAGTACCGGCTGGAGACCGCCCCCGACGGCGACCGCCTGCGCGCGCTGCCCGGCACCGGCCTCGGCATCCTGCGCGCCGACAAGGCGGGCTCGGCCAGCTTCGCCGCGATGCCGCCGGAGATCCGCGCCAAGGCCCGCGAGAAACAGCTGTTCATCGTCACCAAGGCCAACAGCCGTGCCACCGTGCACCGCCCGGCCTACCTGGACTACATCGGCGTCAAGCTCTTCTCGCCCGACGGCGAGGTCATCGGCGAGCGCCGCTTCCTCGGCCTGTTCACGCACGTCGCCTACAGCGAGTCGATCTCGCGCATCCCCGTGCTGCGCCGCAAGCTGGAGGAGGTGCTGGACCAGGCCGGCTTCACCCCCGACAGCTACGACGGCAAGGACGTCATCGAGGTCCTGGAGACCTACCCCCGCTCGGAGCTGTTCCAGATCCCGGCCGACGAGCTGATGACGATCGCGCTCGGCGTGCTGCGCCTGCGCGAGCGCAAGCAGGTGAAGCTGTTCCTGCGCCGCGACGACTACGGCCGGTACATCTCCTGCCTGATCTACCTGCCCCGCGACCGGTACACCACCGACGTGCGCGTCCGCATGCAGGACATCCTGATGCAGGCCCTCGGCGGCAGGTCGCTCGACTACAGCACCATGATCGACGAGTCCCCCCTGGCCCGGCTGCACATCGTGATCCGCGGGGAGCGCGGCAAGCGGCTCGCCGGCGCCGAGGTGGACCTGCCCGAGCTGGAGGCGCGCATCGCCGCCACCACGCGCTCCTGGGAGGACGACCTCGTCGCCGCGATCGGCGAGCCCCCGTCCGTGGACGCCACGGCCCCCGGGGAGCTCGGCAAGCCCGACGACCGGCCCGAGTGGTCGGAGCGGAACGTCGCCACGCTCACCCGCCGCTACCTGCGGGCCTTCCCCGAGGGCTACAAGGCCGACTTCTCGCCACGCACCGCCGTCGCCGACGTGCGCCGCATCGAGGACCTGGCCGCCACTCCCGACGGCATCGGCATGGACCTGTACGAGCCGCGCGACCGCAGCCAGTGCCAGCTCCGCTTCAAGGTGTACCGGATCGGCGGCGCCGTCTCCCTGTCACAGGTGCTGCCCCTGCTGTCGCGCATGGGCGTCGAGGTCGTGGACGAGCGGCCGTACGAGATCTCGCGCGCGGGGGAGCCCACGGCCTGGATCTACGACTTCGGCCTGCGCTGCCCGGTGTCCGACGCGATCGGCCTGGAGGAGTTCAAGCGGCTGTTCCAGGACGCCTTCGCGGTGCTGTGGCGCGGCGAGATCGAGAGCGACGGCTTCAACGGGCTCGTGCTCGCCGCCGGGCTCACCTGGGAGCAGGCGCTGATCCTGCGGTTGTACGCCAAGTACCTGCGCCAGGCCGGCACGACCTTCAGCCAGCGGTACATCGAGAAGGTGATGCTCGGCAACGTCCGGCTGGCGCGGCTGCTGGTCAGCCTGTTCGAGGCGAGGCTGGACCCGCGCCGCACCGAGGAAACGCGGGTGGACCTGGGCGAGGCCCTGCACGAGGAGATCCTGGCCGCGCTGGACGAGGTCGCCTCGCTCGACGAGGACCGCATCCTGCGCGCCTACCTGGAGCTGATCCTCGCCACGCTGCGCACCAACGCCTTCCAGCACGTGGACGGACGCCGCAAGCCGTACCTGTCGGTCAAGTTCGACTCCTCGGCGATCAGCGTGCTGCCGCTGCCCCGGCCCAAGTACGAGATCTTCGTCTACTCTCCCCGGGTCGAGGGCGTGCACCTGCGCTTCGGCAAGGTCGCGCGCGGCGGGCTGCGCTGGTCGGACCGCATGGAGGACTTCCGCACCGAGGTCCTCGGCCTGGTCAAGGCGCAGATGGTCAAGAACACCGTCATCGTGCCCACGGGGTCCAAGGGCGGCTTCGTCGTGAAGCGGCCGCCCGCGGGCGGGGGACGCGACGAGCTGATGGCCGAGGGCGTGGCCTGCTACCGCCAGTTCATCTCCGGCCTGCTGGACATCACCGACAACCTGGTCGACAACGAGGTCGTCGCCCCGCCGGACGTCGTCCGCCACGACGGCGACGACACCTACCTGGTGGTCGCCGCCGACAAGGGCACCGCGACGTTCTCCGACATCGCCAACGGCGTCGCCAAGGAGTACGGCTTCTGGCTCGGCGACGCGTTCGCCTCCGGCGGCTCGGTCGGCTACGACCACAAGGCCATGGGCATCACCGCGCGCGGCGCCTGGGAGTCGGTCGCCTACCACTTCCGGTCGATGGGCGTCGACGTCCAGACCACGGACTTCACCGTCGCCGGCGTGGGCGACATGTCCGGCGACGTCTTCGGCAACGGCATGCTGCTGTCCCGCCACATCAAGCTGGTCGCCGCCTTCGACCATCGGCACATCTTCGTCGACCCCTCGCCGGATCCCGAGCGCGGCTTCGAGGAACGTTCCCGCCTGTTCGCGCTGCCGCGCAGCTCGTGGGCCGACTACGACCCCACCCTTATCTCGTCCGGCGGCGGGGTCTGGCCGCGCACGGCCAAGTCCGTCCCCATCTCCCCGCAGACGCGCGCCGCGCTCGGCATCCCCGAGGGCGTGGCGGCGCTCACCCCGAACGACCTGATCAACGCGATCCTGAAGGCCCCCGTCGACCTGCTGTGGAACGGCGGCATCGGCACCTACGTCAAGGCGTCCTCCGAGAGCCACGCCGACGTCGGCGACAAGGCCAACGACTCGCTGCGGGTCAACGCCTCCGAGCTGCGGTGCAAGGTCGTCGGCGAGGGCGGCAACCTGGGCCTCACCCAGCTCGCCCGCATCGAGTTCGCGCTGAACGGCGGGTACGTCAACACCGACTTCATCGACAACTCCGCGGGCGTCGACACCTCCGACCACGAGGTCAACATCAAGATCCTGCTGGACCGGGTGGTGCGGGACGGCCAGCTGGGCGAGCGCCGGCGCGACCAGCTCTTCCTCGACATGACCGACGAGGTCGCCGGGCTCGTCCTGCGCGACAACAAGGCCCAGAACGTGGTTCTCGCCGCCGCCCGTGCGCAGGCGCCGCAGATGCTGCACATCCACGCCCGCTACCTGCGCAAGCTCGAACGCGACGGCGTGATCAACCGCGAGCTGGAGGCCCTGCCCTCCGACAAGATGCTCGCCGAGCGCCGCCAGGCCGGGATCGGGCTCACCGCCCCGGAGTTCTCCGTCCTGCTCGCCTACACCAAGCTGACGGTGGACCACCAGCTCCTGGCCTCGGACCTGCCCGACGACCCCTTCCTGGAGCCGTGGCTGGTGTCCTACTTCCCCACGGCGCTGCGCGAGCGGTTCCGCGCGGCCATGGACGCCCACCCGCTGCGCCGCGAGATCATCGCCACCGGCGTGGTGAACGACCTGGTCAACGCCAGCGGCACCACGTTCATCTTCCGCTTCGGCGAGGAGACCGGCGCCTCGGTCCCGGACATCGCCCGGGCCTACCTGGTGTCCCGGGAGGTCTTCGAACTGCCGACCTTCTGGCGCGCCGTCGAGGCCCTGGACAACAAGGTCGACACCGCCACCCAGCTCGCCATGCTGCTGGAGGGCCGCAAGCTCGCCGAACGCGGCGCGCGCTGGCTGCTCGGCAACCGCAGGCCGCCGCTCGACCTCGCCTCGACCGCCCGGTTCTTCGCCGAGGGCGCCGACGGGCTGCTGCCGCACCTGCCCAAGCTGCTGGCCGGCCCCGACGTCGCCGCGTTCGAGGAGCGCCGCGACGGCTTCGTCAACCGGGGCGTCCCCGCCGACCTGGCCGAGCGGGCGGCGGTGATGGTTCCGGCGTACTCGACCTTCGACCTGGTGGAGATCGCCTCGCGCACCGCCCGGCCGGTGGGCGAGGTCGCCGAGGTCTACTTCGACCTGGCCGACCGGCTCCAGCTCGCCCGGCTCAGGGAGCGCGTCATCTCCCTGCCGCGCGACAACCGGTGGAACTCCATGGCCCGCGCTGCGCTGCGCGACGACCTGTACGCCGCGCACGCGACGCTGACCCGCGACGTGCTGACCCACAGCCTGCCCGGCCTGTCGCCGGAGGAGCGGCTGGCGGGGTGGTCGCAGGCCAACTCGGCGGCGGTGGCGCGGGCGCGCCAGACGCTGTCGGAGATCTGGGAGAGCGACCACTTCGACCTGGCCACGCTGTCGGTGGCGCTGCGGGCGATCCGCACGCTGGTCGCCACCAGCAACCTGCCGCACGCGGAGGGCTGACCGTCCGCCGTACGCCCGGCTCGTCGCGTGCGACGGGCCGGGCGGGGACGCTCATTCCTCGATCGGCATGTCGCTGGTGACGCTGGTCGGGGTGCCGTCGAAGCCCATCACCTTCGCCGGGGTGGTCGCGCCCTTGCGCGAGACCTGGGTGACGTACTGCTGGGTCTCCTCGACGCGCAGCTTGCGCCGCACCACGGGCCTGTCGCCCGTGGCCCAGCGGACGTTCCTCGGCACCGGCACCAGGCCCAGGGCGTTGTCGGTCTTGACCTGCCGCAGCGTGGTGCGCGTCAGCGAGTACATGATCACGCCGCCGCCGTCCGTCGTCCGCAGGGCGAAGATCGGGAAGGTGGTGGCGGCGAAGATCGAGTCGTAGAGGAGCCCGCGCCCCTTGGCCTCGGGCTGCTCCTTGCCCACCTCGGTGAAGTAGCCGGTCGTCTGCGGGCCCGCCGCGATCAGGCCGGCGGCGAACCCGCCGGGGCCCTCCTCGGCGATCGTGGCGTGCAGCGGCGCCATGAGGTGGGGGCTGATCGCGATCGAGTCGTCACGGGTGGGGAGCGCGGTGGCGTACCCCTCGCGGTCGAGCAGGACGGCGGGCGGCTTCGTGCCGGGGTACAGCAGCGACGCGAAGCCGAGCTGCCACAGGGAGGTCGGGTACTCCTTCATGAAGACCAGCAGCGCCGTCCGGTCGCGGCCCTGCGCGTCGCGCCGGTCGGCGACCGCGGCGAACCAGTAGGGGTAGCGGTCACGGCCCAGCCGGGGGACGAGCACCCGCGGGGCGCCCCAGGTGTAGCGGGCGGGCTTCATGCGCGTGGACTTGAACGCCGTCACGGTGAACAGGCGCTGCGCGTCGCGGGTCAGGTCGACGGCGTAGGACTCCGCGCCCCAGGCCCTCGCGGCGTCCTCCGCCCCGAGCACCTTGCGGGCGATCACGGCGGCGTCCTCGGGCGTCACCGCCGGCGCGTCGCCGGTCGGGGACGGAGAGGCGGAGGGGACGGGGGTGGCGGTCGCGGGCGCGGAGGCCGGGACGGCGTCCGGGGACCGGCGCGGCGGCCCGCCCCCTGTGGAGCAGGCGGCCAGGGCGAAGAGCAGCAAGACGAGGGCGACACGCATGGTCCTTGTCACGCTCGCCTCCCGATGAGTCCCGCGCCCATGCTAGCCACGCGCGAGGTGCCTCCGGTGTCGCGTACCCTTGGCAGATGTGGCAGCCATCGATCCCGCAGAAGAGATCAACGAGCTTACCGGCACGCTGAAGGGCATTCAGGATGTGCTGGATCTCGACGCAATGCGCAGGCAGATCGCCGAGCTCGAGCAGCAGGCCGCCGCGCCCGACCTGTGGAACGACCCCGAGGCCGCCCAGAAGGTCACCAGCAGGCTCTCCCATCTCCAGGGCGAGCTCAACCGCGTCGAGAACCTGATCCGGCGCCTCGACGACGTCTCGGTGCTCTTCGAGCTCGCCGAGGCCGAGGACGACGCCGACACCCGCGAGGAGGCCCTGCGCGAGCTCGCCTCCCTGCGCGGTGACGTCAACGCGCTGGAGGTCCGCACGCTGCTGTCGGGCCCCTACGACGCCCGCGAGGCGCTCGTCACGATCAACTCCCAGGCCGGGGGCGTCGACGCCGCCGACTGGGCGCAGATGCTCCTGCGCATGTACCTGCGCTGGGCCGAGCGCAAGAACTACCCCACCGAGGTCTACGACACCAGCTACGCCGAAGAGGCGGGCATCAAGTCGGCCACGTTCACGGTCAAGGCGCCGTACGCCTACGGCACGCTGCGCGGCGAGCACGGCACCCACCGGCTGGTGCGCATCAGCCCGTTCGACAACCAGGGCCGCCGCCAGACCTCGTTCGCGGGCGTCGACATCGTCCCGGTCGTCGAGCAGACCGACCACATCGACATCAACGAGGACGATCTGCGCATCGACGTCTACCGTTCCTCCGGGCCGGGCGGCCAGGGCGTCAACACCACCGACTCGGCGGTGCGCATCACCCACCTGCCCACCGGCATCGTGGTCTCCTGCCAGAACGAGCGCTCCCAGCTGCAGAACCGCGCCTCGGCGATGACGGTCCTGCAGGCCAAGCTCCTGGAGCGCAAGCGGCAGGAAGAGGCCGACAAGATGTCGGAGCTACGGGGCGAGTCCACCACCTCGTGGGGCACCCAGATCCGCAACTACGTCCTGCACCCCTACCAGATCGTGAAGGACCTGCGGACGTCCATCGAGGCGGGCAACCCGAGCGCCGTCCTCGACGGCGACCTGGACGACTTCATCGAGGGTGAGATCCGCTGGATGCGCCGCCAGGAGGCCGGCGCCGGCCAGTGACGGCCCGATGGCTTCGGTCCCGCCGCGGTCCGGCTCGGTGACGGCGGCCGGGGGCGAAGGCGGGCGCGCCAGGAGGACGGCGGGCGTGGCGGGCTGACCACCGTGCGGTCCCTCGCCGGCCGGAGCGGCTCACGGCCGCCCGGCCGCGTGGGCGACGCCGAGCGGCGCCGCCGGAACGCCGCTCAGGCGCCGTACAGGTGCTTGAGCGTCAGCGTGAACACCAGCAGCACGACCAGCACGATCGCGACGAGCATGGGCGACAGGCCGCCCAGCCCATGGTGGTGCAGCCTGTCCCTGCTGGCCCGGCACGCGGGGCAGCGTCCTTCGACCACAGGGCCGGCGCACTGTGCGCAGACCAGATGTTCGCAGCTCACGGGATATCTCCCTCTCCACGGTGATCGCTTTACCATGCTGTTAGCGAGTGTGGAATCGTTTTGTTTCCGTTATGGACGTTCCATGCCAGTGTTACCCCTAGACTGAGCCTCGGCCAACCGGAACGTCGATCGATGGTAAAGACCGGCGCCCCCCGACCGGCGAGCAATGCGATGTGGCTCACGCGGCCACTCCCGCTACCGTCCTAACCCCTAGACTGGCATGCCGTGATGCGCCTGTGATCCATTTCGATAATGTCACCAAGGTCTACGTTAACCAGAACCGGCCCGCCCTCGACCACGTCAGCGTGGACGTCGACAAGGGGGAGTTCGTGTTCCTGGTCGGTCCTTCGGGGTCGGGGAAGTCGACCTTTCTCCGGCTGGTCCTGAAGGAGGAGCGCCCGAACTCGGGCGCCATCCATGTCGCCGGCAAGGATCTGGCGCGCCTGTCCAACTTCAAGGTGCCGCACCTGCGGCGCCGCATCGGCTGCGTGTTCCAGGACTTCCGGCTCCTGCCCAACAAGAACGTGTACGAGAACGTGGCCTTCGCGCTGGAGGTCATCGGCAAGCCCCGGCGGTTCATCCGCAAGGTGGTGCCCGAGGTCGTGGAGCTGGTCGGCCTCGAAGGCAAGGCCCACCGCATGCCCGACGAGCTGTCCGGAGGTGAGCAGCAACGGGTCGCCATGGCACGCGCGTTCGTGAACCGGCCGATGATCCTGCTGGCGGACGAGCCCACCGGTAACATCGACCCCGCCACCAGCATCGGGATCATGAAGGTGCTCGACCGGATCAACCGGACCGGCACCACCGTCGTCATGGCCACCCATGACGCCGCCATCGTCGACTCCATGCGCAAGCGCGTGGTCGAACTAGAGGACGGCAAGATCGTCCGGGACCAGTCGCGCGGCGTGTACGGCCAGGCGTACTGATCACCCAGCGAGAACAACAGGGGACACCCACAGCATGCGGGCAAACTTCATCTTCTCTGAGGTCTGGATCGGCCTTCGCCGTAACCTCACGATGACGATCGCGGTCATCGTGACCGTGGCCATCGGAATGGCGCTGCTCGGCATTGGGCTGATGATCAACGCACAGGTCGGGAACATGAGCAACTACTGGACCGACAAGGTCCAGCTCTCGGCGTTCCTGTGCAAGAAGAACGACCCCTTCGAGGCCTGCAAGGGCCGCGGCGCGGTCAGCGCCCAGGAGAAGCAGGCGCTGCAGGCGAAGATCCAGAGCTTGCCGCAGGTCGAGAGGGTGGACTTCGAGGGTCAGCAGAGGGCCTACGAGAACTTCAAGGCCGCCTACAGCAGCAACAGCGTGTTCCTCTCGGCCGTCAAGGTCGAGGACATGCCGGAGTCGTTCCGCGTCAAGCTCAAGGACCCGAACGACTACAAGGCCGTCTTCGACGTGCTCAGCGGCTCGCCCGGGGTGTCCAACGTCGTCAACGACCAGCAGCTCCTGGACAAGTTCTTCGGTCTCATGGGCAAGCTGCGCACGGCCGCGCTGATCGTGGCGCTCATCCAGGTGTTCGCGGCCATCCTGCTGATCGGCAACACCGTCCGGTTGTCCGCCTACAACCGCAGACGCGAGACCGGCATCATGCGCCTGGTCGGCGCCTCCAACCTCTACATCCAGTTGCCGTTCGTCATGGAGGGCACCATCGCCGGCCTCGTGGGCGGCGTGATCTCGGCGGTCATGCTGATGTTCGCCAAGATCGTGCTGTTCGACGGCATGAAGCAGTACTTCGTGCTGTCCACCCAGCTCGGCTGGAGCGAGGTCGCCCAGGTCATCACCTTGACCACCGTGGTGGGCGTTCTGATCTGTGTCCTGGCCTCCTTCGTCACGCTCCGGCGATACCTGAGGGTGTGACGACCCCCGGTAGGCTCGCAGGTATGCCACGTGAGACCGGGCGTAAGCTCATCGCCCAGAACAAGCGTGCCCGGCACGATTTCCACATCGAGGACACCTACGAGGCCGGGCTCGTCCTCATGGGCACGGAGGTGAAATCCCTCCGTGCCGGCCGCGCGAGCCTGGCGGACGGGTTCGCCCAGGTGAAGGACGACGAGGTGTGGCTGATGAACGTCCACATCCCCGAGTACCACATGGGCACGTGGACGAACCACGCCGCGCGCCGCCCGCGCAAGCTGCTGCTCCACCGCAAGGAGATCGGCAAGCTCGTCGCGAAGACGAAGGAGTCCGGCCTGACCCTGGTCCCCCTGTCGCTGTACTTCAAGGACGGCAGGGCCAAGGTCGAGATCGGGCTGGCCCGAGGCAAGAAGACGTGGGACAAGCGGCACGACCTCGCCGAGAAGCAGGCCGATCGCGAGATGGCACGCGCCCTGCGTCACCGCAACCGATGAGGACCACGTGCTGGCCGTGCGCATGAGAAGAGCGTTGTCGGCGGGGCTCGCCCTCGCCGTGGTCGCCCCACTGGCGTCCGGCTGCTTCGCCGAGCCGTCGCCGCACGACGCCGTCAGCGAGTTCCTCGTCGGCTGGCAGTCCGGTCACTTCGACGAGGCCGCCGAGCGCGCCGACGGCGACCCCAAGGTCGTGAGGAAGGCCCTGGAGGACACCGGGCTCCAGCTCGACGCCGCGTCGATCCGCTTCTCGCTGAAGGGGCTGACGACCAACGGCGACACCGCCGACGCCAAGTTCCACGTCCAGGTGGACCTCGGCGACAACAACCCGCTGTGGCAGTACGACAACCACCTGCCGCTGCACCTGGTGGACGGCAGGTGGAAGGTCCGCTGGTCGCCGAGCGTCATCCACCCGGAGCTGCGCGAGGGACAGCGCTTCGCCGTGGAGGTCTCCACCGAGGGCCGCCAGCCCATCGAGGACCGCAACGGCGACCCCCTCCAGAAGGAGGCCACGCTCTACGTCGCCGGCGTCTACCCGGCCCGGGTCAAGGACCCGGTGGGGGTGTGCGAGCGGCTGTTCCACCTCACCGGCTTCGCCCAGGACCGGCTGCTCAGCCGTATCCGCTCCGCCCCGCCGCAGGACTTCGTGCCGCTCGTCACCTTCGGCGGGCGCAAGTACGCCCAGCTGCGCGACCGCCTGGACGAGATCCCCGACCTGACGGTCGACAAGAAGTCGCAGCCGGTCGCGCCCGCCGAGCCGGCCGACATCATCGGCAAGGTCGGCGCCATCACCCCCGAGACCGAGCAGCAGCTCGGCGGCCCGCAGCGGGCGGGCGACACCGTCGGGCAGGGCGGCCTGCAGAAGGCCTACCAGGACCAGCTCACCGGCTCCACCGGCACCAAGGTCATCACCTACGACCTGAAGACGAGCGAGCCGGTCGCCGAGCTCGCCAAGTGGCCGGGCAGGTCCAACACGACCTCGGTGAAGACCACCATCGACAAGGGCGTGCAGCGGGCCGCCGACCTCGCCGTCAGCGGCACCGCGCCCGCCACGCTCGTCGCGGTCAAGGCGTCCACCGGGGAGGTCCTGGCCGTCGGCGCCCACGAGATGAACCAGGAACTCGACGCGCTGGCCGGCAAGTACCCCGCGGGCACCACCTTCTCGATCGTCGCCGCCGAGGCGCTGCTCAGGGCCGGGGTCGACCCCGCGCAGAAGGTGCCGTGCCCCGCCGACCGCACCGTCGGAGGCGCGCGCTTCCAGCAGACCTCCGTCCCCGCCGGGACGTCACCGTCCATCAGGGCCGGGTTCGCCCAGGGATGCGTCACCGCGCTGGCCTCGCTGGCCCGCCGGGTGGACGCCGAGGAGCTGAGCCAGGCGGCCGCGCAGTTCGGCGTCGGCGTGGGCTGGAGCCTGCCGCTGCGGTCCTTCAGCGGAACGGTCCCGCGGGCCACGACGGACGCCGCGAAGGCGAAGATCATCGCGGGTCAGACGGTGCGGGTCAGCCCGCTGACCATGGCCCTGGTCGCGGGCGCGCTGGCGTCCGGCACCTGGCGGCCCCCCACGCTCGTCACCGCGCCCGCCGCGCCGGACAGTTCCTCGGAGGTCGCCCCCGCGCCGCCGCCCAGGCCCATCCCGGTCGACCCCACGGTGCTGGACGGCCTGCGCGGGCTGATGCGCGCGGGTGTCACCGCCGGCAACGCCGCCATGGCCGCCGCCCCCGGCGGCGACGTCTACGGCGTGGCCGCGGCCCTGACGTACACGGTCAAGAAGCGCCCCGCGGACCTGGCCTGGTTCGTCGGGTGGCAGGGCGACATCGCGGTGGCCGTCCTCACCCAGACGCCCAACGCGACCGCCGCGGCCCAGATAGCCGGGCAGTTCTTCCGCGCCACCTCCACGACCAGCACCACCCCCGCGGGCTGAGGCACGGCGGCCGGAGAAGAATTTCCCGGGGGCGAGCAACCATCGGGCCCTCGTCCTGCGTCTTTCTGGGTGACTGGGCACCGCTTGGGGGTTGCGGGCTCAGTCGCCGTGATGAGACCAGGGCTTCATCTCGGGGGAAGCCCTGCCGTCCGGACCGGCTCGACCCTGCCGGTCGGCCCCCGGGGGTGTGCGCCTCGTGCCACGCCTCCGGGGGTTTCGGCGTTTCCGGCCAGGACACCGGCCACGCCCGGCCGCCGGCCTTCGGGACAGGTTCGACCGCGCGCCGGGAATCAAGTTGGCACGGAGGGTGTTGGCTAGAGTATCTTCGGTGTGCTCGGTCTCGCGAGGGATCGGGCGCCACTCCAGGGGGTGACTGGTTTCGACTTCGGCATGTCACGCCAGGGGAAGCGGGTCGAGGACTGCGGACATAACCTCGTTAACACTGTGACCGCAAAGAAATAAGTGCCAATAACACGCGCACTCAGGGCCACATGGCCCTCGCCGCCTGAGCGAGGACCTGGCCCTTGTCAGCCCGGGACTGCCTCCGGCCCGGGATCTGGCATCGCTAGGAGGCTCAACCGATCGACCCGGTCACGGGGCCGATAGGGAAACCTAACAGTGACTGAGCCCGTCGGCGACTTGCCTGCGTGATCGCCGGGGCTGAGAAAATCACAGCAGGCTGCACCCGGAGAAGCCCTGTCGTGGTGTTGAAGGACGCGGGTTCGATTCCCGCCACCTCCACCACCCACTCGGAGCCCCGCCCACACCGTGGACGGGGCTCTCGCGTTTTCGGAGGGCGTCTACGGGCGGTCTTCCCGGGGGCGGTCCACCGTCGGCCCGAGTTCCGTCGCGGCCCGCGGGGTCCCTTTTCGTCGCGATGCCGCAGGGTGGATCCTTCGTGTTCGTCTCGTCGCGAACGTCTCTTTCGGCGTGACCTGATCCGCGGCTACGTTGACGACATGGACGATCTTCAGGCCGCGCGGGTGAACGGTATTCGGCTGGCGTACAGGGTCGCGGGGGACCCGGGCGCGCCACCCGTCGTGCTCCTCCCGGGGCGGGGGGCGGATCACACGACCTGGGACGAGGTCATCGAGCCGCTCGCCGCGTCCTGGCGGGTGTACGCCCCGGACCTGCGGGGGCACGGCCAGAGCGAGTGGCCCGGCGACTATTCGCTGGAGTCGATGCGGGACGACGTCGTGGGACTGCTGGACCATCTCGGCGTGGAGCGGGCGATCGTGATCGGGCACTCGCTGGGCGGGGTGGTCGCGTACCTGATCGCGGAGGAGTACCCGGACCGGGTCGCGCGGATGGTGCTGGAGGACGTGCCGCTGCCGGTCCCCGCCGGGCAGTCCGTCCCGGAGCGGCCGGCGGACCCCTTCCCCTTCGACTGGGCGATGGTCGAGCAGACCACCGATCAGCGCAACGATCCCGGCCCCGCGTGGCTGAAGAGGCTCGGCGAGATCACCGCGCCGACCCTCGTCCTGGCCGGCGGCGCGGCCAGCCACCTGCCCCAGCACGAGGTCGCCGACCTGGCCGCGCGCATCCCCGGCGCCGAACTCGTCACCATCGAGGCCGGCCACGAGATCCACAAGCACCGCCTGGAGGAATTCCTCTCCGCCGTGACCGCGTTCCTCACCCGCTGACCGCCGGGTGCTCCCGAGGCGGTTCGGTTCGCGACACGCCACGGAGCCTGCGGGTTCGCCCGGGTGTTAGGGGAGGACGCCGGGAATCGCGACAATTCGCCCCATGGCCTCAATCCCGCGCGATGATGTCGCCGCCACGCTCGCGGCACGGCGTGAGCTCGGAACCGACTACGAGGACGCGCTCGCCGACGCGCTCGTGGAGCGCATCGGGACCACCATCGACGAGCGCATCGACGCCAAGCTCGCCACCCAGGAGCGGCGCAAGGGGACGTTCAACGTCACGCCCTCCGCGGCGGCCGTGGTCAGCGGGCTCGGGCTGGGCGGTCTGTTCGCCGTCATCGGGAGCGCCGACCTGGAGTTCGCCGCCGTGCTGTGGCTCATCCTCGCGGTGGCGGCGGTCGCCTTCCTGCTGGGGAAGTGGCGCGCCAAGTCCTGACATCCCGGGTGAAGGACGTCGTCAGTCCCGGGAAGCCGCACCTCTTCGACGCTTCGCGTGGGTCAGCTCCCCGAGAGGACTCCGAGGGTGACCGTCACCGTCGAGGTCTTCCCGTCCGGGTGGAGCAGTTCCACGGTGGCCTTCGACCCCGGCCGGAGCCCGGCGAGGATCTCCGAGAGCGCCGCCGCGGTCGGAGTCGGCTTCCCGTTCACGCTGAGGATGATGTCGCCCGGCCGGATGCCCGCCTTGGCGGCGCCGCTGTTCACGTCCACCTGGGCGACGCCGACGCCGACCGGCTGGCCGTCGGGGCCGACGACGGTGTTGACCCGGACGCCGAGGGCGGCGCGGCGCGTGTTCGTCACCCGGCCGTTCTTGATGATCTGCTCGGCGATGTCCTTGGCGGTGCTGCTGGGAATCGCGAACCCGATGCCCGGCGCCGCGCCGCCTCCCAGCTCCGGGTTGATCGCCGCGAGCGTCGGGATGCCGATGACCTCGCCGGCGAGGTTGGTCAGCGCGCCGCCGCTGTTGCCCGGGTTGATGGACGCGGACGTCTGGATCGCGTTGGTGATCGTGGCGCCCGGCGATCCCTCGCCCTGGGGTTCGGTCACCGTCCGTCCGAGCGCTGAGATGATCCCGTTCGTCACGCTGCCGGACAGGCCGAGCGGGTTGCCCATGGCGAGCACGATCTGACCGACCCGCAGCTTGGTGGAGTCGCCGAACGTGGCGGGGGCCAGCCCCGCACCGTCGGCGACCCGGATCACGGCCAGATCGCCGAGCGGGTAGGACGCGACGAGCTTGGCCTTGCGCGGCTTGCCGCCCGTGGCGAGCGTCACCTCGAAGCTCGTGGACTTCCCGACGACGTGGGCGTTGGTCACGATGTGCCCGCGCGTGTCGTACACGACCCCCGAGCCGAGGCCCCCGCGCGTGTTGATCTGGACGATGGACGGCAGGACCTGGCTGATGGTCCGCTCGTACGCCTGCTCCTCCGCCACGGACGAGGTCGGGCCTGTCGCGGTGGGCGACGTGTCGGATCGCCTGTCGCCGGTGTTCGTCGCGGCCGGTGAGCCGATGAAGCCGCAACCGCTGACGACCAGGACCCCGGCCACCCCGGCGGCGATGACGTTCCGGCGGGCGTGCCGGATACGCCGGTTACCTGGTGTCGTTGCCATGGAGGAGGTGATTCCCGACCTCGCGGAAGATACTCACCGTTTGGGGCCAATGAGTAGATCTTGGTGCAGTCTAGGTGAAGGGCGGCCGACGCGACGGACCGTGAGTTTCTTCGTGCGCGGTCCACGTCCTCTACCTGGTGGAACGCCCTGTCCGCCCTGAACGACCGGCATACCGGGCCTCATGGATCAACATTTGTGACGTAGTCTGCCGACATGGCGGACGGCGTTGGGAACACCCCTGACCGCCCTGGCTCGGGGCGGCCTCCTACCTACGTTCCGTCCTACGACGCGCCGACCACGCCGATGCCGCGCATGACGCCCGAGCAGCTGGAGGCCGTCGTCCAGGCCGCCAAGCAGCACGCGCCCGCGGCCAGGGACGACGACCCGCCGCCCGGTGACGAGAGCGACGCCCCTTCCGGCAGGCCCGCGCCGGGCCGGCCGACGGGCGCGGCCAAGGGCCGGTCGTTCAAGGTGAAGGGGCAGAAGCGCCGCAGGCCACCGGCCGGTGCGCGGGACTCCGGTGACGTCGGCGAGAGGGACGACGGGACCGAGGAGAACGACGAGGGCGACACGGCGAACGTCCGGCGCCCGGCTGGACCGTTCCTCCATCCTTACGGCAGATCCGCCACGTATGAGCAGGTCAAGAGGGATCCGTCCGCCGCACCGGCGACGCCCGAGCACCGCGCGCCCGACCTCGCCGGCGCGATCCCCGGGCCCCGGACGCCGGCCGTCGCCCCTCGGAGCTCGGCCGGCGAGGAGGCTTCGGGCATCGAGCAACCGACGGCCGACTTCAGGCCGCGGCCCGAGAGACGCCAGGACGAGAGACGCCAGGACGAGAGACGCCAGGACGAGAGCGCGCCGGGCGACGCGTCCGACGACGCGGGGACCGTCGCGGTCTGGAGGAAGGCGTCCCCCGGCGCCGGGCCGTCGTCCGTCGTGGACCGGCTCGCCGAGCCGCCGGCCGGAGCCGAGGAGGTCGGCCACGACGGCTCCGTGGGACTGGACGAACTGTTCGGAGCGCCCGAGCCCCGCCGGACGCCCGAGTGGACTCCTGCGCGCAGGCCGGAGTGGACGTTCGAGACGACGTCCATGGCGGGCGACCTCGGCGCGGACGCCACGCGAGCGCGGCGGACGGCGGAGCGCGGCGGCCTGGCGCGCCGGTGGCTGCGGGCCGTGCTGGTCCGGCTCGGAGATATCCCTATAAGAGCGGTATATGGGATAGGTGCGGCGATCGTCACGGCGATCGTCGTCGTCCTCGTCTTCACCCTGTTCTCCGGCGACAAGCCCGAGCCCGTGCCGGTGACCCCCGCCCAGGCGCGCGGGACCGCGTCCGATGCCACGCGCGCGCCCGCGCCGACGCCGATCGCCGTGCCGCCCGTCCCCGCGGCCAAGGCGATGACGGTCTTCCCCGCCTCCGGCACGCGCATCGCCTCCCTCACGGTCGACCGGACGGCCGGAATCAGCTACGCGCAGTACGGCCCTCCGTGGGTGAAGACGTCCAAGGACGGCTTCTCGGCCGGGCAGAAGGCCGGACCGGCGCGCCGTCAGGCGATCATCGGCTCGGGCCCGCTGCCGGGCGCCGCGCCGAAGCCGCCCGCGACGTACGAGGACTACCGCAAGCTGGCGGGCAAGGCGGTCAAGTGGAGCCTGAAGTACCAGCCCGCCGGCTCCAAGTTCGCCTGGACGGTCTCGCAGCGCGCCCGGTACGACCTCGGATGGCTGCTCGGCTACAAGGTCAGCTATGTCACGGGCGGGAAGAAGCACACGTCCCAGGCGTACGTGATGGTCATCGCCACCGGGAAGAAGAAGCCCGCGATGCTGTTCGCCAGCGTGCCGGACACGAGCAAGGCCCTCTATTACGACCTGAACATGCTCTTCTGGACGACCCGCGCCCTCTGAACGGGCCGGCTCGGCTGGGCGTACGCACAGTGATCGCGCCGGTAAAGGCCGACGGCGTCCTGATATCGACACACCTGCGGCGGCGGCGATCCGGGCCGGCGGAAGCGGAGTGCCGGATCCGCGCATGGTGACGCAGCGTAGCCGGTAGTTTGGTCGCGGCCGGGTAACGGGCCGTCCATGGTTGGCCATGGAAGCATCTTCTAGAATATGATTCTGTCACGTCTGGAGGCCGAACCGGAGGGTGTTATGGCGATCGGGTTGAGCGAGGAGCACGAGGCGCTCCGCGAGTCCGTGAGCGGCTGGGCCGAGCGCAACGTCCGCCCCGAAGCCGTGCGGTCGGCCCTCGGCGCGGAGGCCGAGGAGCGGCCCGCCTTCTGGCCGGGACTCGCCGGGCAGGGGCTGCTCGGCCTGCACGTTCCCGAGGAGTTCGGCGGTGGCGGCTTCGGCCTGCTGGAGACCGCGGTGGCCGTCGAGGCGCTCGGCGAGCGCGTCGCGCCCGGCCCGTACGTGCCCACGGTCCTGGCCTCGGCGGTGATCCTCTCCTCCGACGGCAAGGCGCGCGCCGAGCTGCTGCCCGGCCTGGCCGACGGCTCGCTGACCGGCGCCGTCGCCCTCGGCGGCTCGCTCACCGGAACCCGGTCCGACGACGGCGTCCTCACGGTCAGTGGCACCGCCGACCTGGTGCTCGGCGCCGCCCTCGCCGACGTGCTGGTGCTGCCGGTGAGCACCGACCGCGGCGAGGAATGGGTCGCGCTGTCCAGGGACGCCGTGACCGTGACCCCCGTCAGGAGCCTCGACCTCACGCGCGGGGTGGCCGAGGTCGAGGCCGACGCCGTGACCGTGCCGGGGGAGCGCCTCCTCGACGGCCTCACCGGCCAGGACGTGCGGAACACGGCGGCGATCCTGCTCGGCGCCGAGGCGACGGGCGTGGCCGCGTGGTGTGTGCGGGCCGCCGCCGAGTACGCCAAGGTGCGCGTGCAGTTCGGCCGTCCGATCGGCCAGTTCCAGGGCGTCAAGCACAAGGCTGCGCGCATGCTGGTCGCGCTGGAGCAGGCCCGCGCGACCGTCTGGGACGCGACCCGCGCCACCGGCGACGAGCTCGGATACGCGGCCGCCGTCGCCGGGGTCATGGCCCCGGACGCCGCCGTGCGGTGCGCCAAGGACGCGATCCAGATCTTCGGCGGCATCGGCTACACCTTCGAGCACGACGCCCACCTCTACTACCGCCGCGCGCTCACCCTGCGCGCGCTGCTCGGCCCTTCGGCCGCGTGGGCGCGCTCGGTGGCGTCGCACGCCCTGTCGGGCGTCACCCGCGAGATGCGCATCGACCTGCCGGAGGAGTCCGAGGCGAGGCGCGCCGCGATCCGTGACGAGATCGCCGGGATCGCGGCGCTGGAGGGCAAGGAGCAGAAGCGCGCGCTGGCGGCGAAGGGCTTCGTCATGCCCCACCTGCCGGCTCCGTGGGGGCGTGACGCCTCGCCGCTGGAGCAGGTGCTCATCCACCAGGAGCTGAAGGCCGCGCGGGTACGCCTGCCACAGATGATCATCGGCGCGTGGGTGGTGCCGTCCATCGCGGCGTACGGCACTCGCGAGCAGCAGGAACGCTTCCTGCCGTCCACGCTCTCCGGCGAGCTGATCTGGTGTCAGCTCTTCAGCGAGCCGGGCGCGGGGTCCGACCTGGCGTCGCTGCAGATGAAGGCCGAGAAGGTCGAGGGCGGCTGGCGGCTCAACGGCCAGAAGATCTGGACGTCCGTCGCGCACGTCGCCGAATGGGGCATCTGCATCGCCCGCACGGACCCCTCCAAGCCCAAGCACGACGGCATCACCTACTTCCTGGTGGACATGAAGGCCCCCGGCGTCACCGTGCGCCCCCTCACCGAGATGACCGGCGAGAACCTGTTCAACGAGGTGTTCTTCGACGACGTGTTCGTCCCGGACGACCTGGTCGTGGGCGAGGTCGACGAGGGGTGGCGGGTCGCGCGCAACACGCTGTCCAACGAGCGCGTCTCCCTGTCGTCGGGGTCCGGCGGCACCGGCTCGTCGGTCTCCGACCTGCTCGGCCTGGCCTCCCGCCTCGGCCGTGAGCTGACCGAGGCCGAGCGGCTCGAACTGGCCGGGGTGGTGTGCGAGGGGCACTCGATCAACGCGCTGAGCCTGCGGGTCACGCTCAAGCAGCTCGCGGGCTCGGAGCCCGGCGCGGACGCGTCGGTGCGCAAGCTGCTGTCCACCTCGCACGCGCAGCACGTCTCGGAGTGCGCGGTGAGCCTGCTCGGCACCTCCGCCGTGATCGCCGCCGACATGAAGCTGGGCGACGCGGGCTACTGGAACCGGGCCGTCCTCGCCACGCGCGCCATGACGATCTACGGCGGCACGACGGAGGTGCAGCTCAACATCATCGGCGAGCGCATGCTGGGCCTTCCCCGCGACCCCGAGCCCGGCAGGTAGGCAGGGCGCGGAACGGCGAGCCGGACCGCCGGCCCGGGTGGGTGAACCCGGGCCGGGCGGTCGGCCGATGCGGGCCAGGCTGCCGGATATCTCGCGTTACCGAATGTTTCGGCTACCGGCACGGCGGGGTCATCTCGTCACCCTCTAGGGTGTGAGCATCGTCCTGCTCGCCGTCCGAATCCGGGTGAGATGACCTTTCTGACCGGGTGGGGGCGCACCGCCCCCACGCCCGCCACGCTCGTCGCGCCGCGCACGGCCGAGCAGCTCGCCGCGCTGGTCGCCGAGGCGCCCCCGCGCGGTCTCGTCCCCCGGGGCCTCGGCCGGGCGTACGGCGACGCCGCCCAGAACGCGGGCGGGGTCGTCGTCGACCTCACCCGCCTGGAGCCGCGCTGGTCGTTCGACCCCGAGACCGGCGTGGTGACCGCCTCGGCCGGGAGGAGCCTGCACGAGCTGATGACCGCCCTGGTGCCCAAGGGCTGGTTCGTCCCCGTCAGCCCCGGCACGCGGCACGTCACCGTGGGCGGGGCCGTGGCCGCCGACGTGCACGGCAAGAACCACCACGTCGACTCCTCCCTCGGGGCCCACCTGCGCGCGCTGCGGCTGCTCACGGCCGACGGGACGATCCGCGTGCTGACGCCGGCGGACGAGCTGTTCTGGGCCACCGTTGGCGGCATGGGCCTCACCGGCGTGATCGTCGAGGCGAGCTTCGGCTGCGTGCCGATCGAGACCTCGCGCGTGCGGGTGGACGTCGAGCGCACGCGCGACCTGGACCACACGCTGGAGGTCATGGCGGCCACCGACGACGGATACCGCTACGCCGTGGCCTGGATCGACCTGCTCGCCCGGGGCCCGCGCATGGGACGCAGCGTGCTCACCCGGGGCGACCACGCGCGCCGCGACGAGCTCCCGGGCGGGGGCGACCCGCTTGCCTTCGCGCCGTCCTCGCGGCTGACCGCGCCGCCGTGGGCGCCGAACGGGCTGCTCAACCGGGTCACCGTGCGCGCCTTCAACGAGGCGTGGTACGCCAAGGCCCGCGATCGGCGGATAATTCAGGAAATCGCCCCGTTCTTCCACCCGCTGGACTTCGTGCAGGGCTGGAATCGGGTGTACGGATCGCGGGGGTTCGTCCAGTACCAGTTCGTCGTCCCCTTCGGCGAGGAAGGGACCCTGCGGCGGGTCGTGTCCCGGTTGTCCGCCGAGGGCGTGGTGTCGTTCCTCACCGTTCTCAAGCGGTTCGGCCCGGGCACGCCCGGCATGCTGTCCTTCCCGATGCCGGGGTGGACGCTCTCGCTGGACATCCCGGCGGGTCACGCCGGGCTCGCCGGGCTCCTGCGGGAGTTCGACGCCTGGGTGGCCGAGGCGGGCGGGCGCCTCTACCTGGCCAAGGACGCGCGGATGCGCGCCGAGCTGCTGCCCGTGATGTACCCGCGGCTTGCCGAATGGACGAAGATACGGCAGATGGCGGACCCCGGCGGCGTGTTCCGCTCCGACCTGGCGAGGAGGCTGGGGTTGTGAAGAACGCCCTCGGTTCGGTGGACTCGGTGCTGCTGCTCGGCGGGCGCAGCGAGATCGGGCTCGCGGTGGTGGAGCGGCTGGTGCGCGACGGCGCCCGCCAGGTCGTCCTCGCCGCACGCCCCGGCACGTCCGGTCAGGTGAGCGCCCTGGACGACGGCCCGTCGCGGGGCCGGCGGGACGGCCACGGGGAGGCCGCGCCGGGACATGGAGACGGCGATGGGGCGGCCGCGCGGCTCGCGGCGCTCGGGGCCGAGGTGCACCGGATCGACTTTGACGCGGCCCGGCCCGAGACGCACGGCAAGGTGATCGACGCCGCCGTCGGCCTCGTGGGCGACCTGGACGTCGTGATCCCCGCCTTCGGCGTGCTCGGGAACCAGGCCGCCTACGAGCGTGACCCGGTCGCGGCGGCGGAGTCCGTGGCCGTCAACTTCGCCGGACACGTCTCCGCCGGGCTGTTCGCGGCCCGGCGCCTGCGCGAACAGGGCCACGGCACGCTGGTGGTCCTGTCGTCGGTGGCGGGCGTGCGCGTCCGGCGGGCCAACTTCGTGTACGGCGCGGCCAAGGCGGGCCTGGACGGCTTCGCGCAGGGCCTCGGCGACTCCCTGCACGGGTCCGGCGTCCGGGTGATGGTGGTACGACCGGGTTTCGTCAAGGGACGCATGACGGCCGGAATGTCCCCCGCGCCCATGTCGAGCACGCCGGACCAGGTCGCGGACGCGATCGTCCAGGGCCTGCGCGACGGCGCCGAGACGGTGTGGGTCCCCGCCAGGCTGCGCCTGTTCTTCACCCTCATGCGCGCCCTTCCCCGCCCGCTGTGGCGACGCCTTCCGCGTTGACGGGCCGCAGGGCACGGCGGACGCGGGCGCGGACGTCCGAAAAGCGCCGCCGTCCCAGGTGGGACGGCGGCGCCGTGTTCTACGGTGAGGTTGCCGGCCGGGTCAGCCGAGCACGAGGGTCAGGCCGTAGACCGACAGGATCTCGTTGACCGGCTGGAAGAAGGTCGTGCCGCCGGAGGAGCAGTTGCCCGAGCCGCCGGAGGTGACACCCTGGGCCTGGTTGCCCGAGATGAACGAACCGCCGGAGTCGCCGGGCTCGGCGCAGACGTTGGTGCGGGTGACCTGGGAGACGGTGCCCTGCGAGTAGGTGACGCTGGTGTTGCGCTGCTGGACGGTGCCGCAGTGCCAGCCGGTGGTGGAGCCGGAGCGGCAGATCGAGGAGCCCTCGACGGCCACCGTGGAGCCGCGGACGGCCACGGAGCCGTTGTTGACCGTGCCGCGCGGGGTCCAGCTGCTGTTCGTCGCGACCCACGAGTAGTCGTTGCCGGGGAAGGACGAGCCCTGGAAGGTGCCCTGGGCGACCCGGTTGTAGCCGGTGGTCGAGTTGCCCGCCCGGCCGCAGTGCCCGGCGCTGACGAAGCCGTTCGTGGTGCCGCGGCGCACCGAGAACCCGATCGAGCAGCGCGCCGAGTTGTTGATGTAGTACGCCTGACCACCGATCAGGTCGTAGAACGTCTGCGGGGCCTCGTTCGACTGCTCGACCCGCACGGCCGCCTTGTCCACGCCGGTGGAGGCGATCCACGCCTCGGCCTCGGCGGGCTGGGAGGCCTGCACGACGACGCTGTTGGTCTTCACGTCGACGAACCACACGGGGGCCGACTTCGGCGCGCTCGCCGAGGCCTTGTCCAGGGCGTCCTTGACCGAGTTCAGCGACGCCAGGCTGCGGCCGACGACCGTCGCCTGGATGCCGGTGCCGGTCACGCGGGAGGCCGCGGCGGCGTCGGTGGTGGCGACGGTAAGGGTGCCGGAGGTCGGGCCGCTGAGCCAGGAGCCGGCGAAGGTGCCGCCGAGGCTCTCGCGGATCTTGGTCTCGGTGCCGGTGAGGCGGGCCTCGTTGAGCAGGCGGGACTCGGCCTGCTCCTTGGTGATGCCCAGGTCGCGGCTCATCGCGTCGACCATGGCGGGCGCGGCCTGCGAGGACGGTGCTCCGGCCGCGAGGGGGGCGCGGTCGGCCATGGCGGGGGTCGCCAGGATGGTGAGGGCACTGATTGCAAGAGCGCATCCGGCGGTGACCGTGCGTCTGCGAAGCATGGGCTCTCCTCGTGTTCGGGGGGTGCCGTCACCGTAACCGCGAGCGGGGGTCACGCGGAGCTATCGTTTCGCCCATATCGCCGCGTTATGGACCTGCCTCATTACGAAGTGTCGGGCATCGTGCGCATTTGGTAATCAGGAGGAAACGCTGGGGCGGCGATCGGCGGCACGGCGGGCGGGGCTCCAGGAAAGGCGATGATTTTCGGCCGGAGTTGTGGATTGAATGCGAATATGTCGCGATTATGGCCGTTGCGATTCGAGTGAATCGGCGGGCACACTGTTCACTCGACTTTCGCCGCTTCCTAGCGAAAGTGGCATCCCTCCGCATTCCCTCATCTCCCGAGTTGGAGTAGAAATGTCAGGATTCGCTCCTCGTAGCCGGAGAGCCATGGCCGCGCTGGTCACGGCCCTCTCCGGAGCCTCGCTCGCCGTTCTTCCGCCCATATCGGCATCCGCCGCGACAGTTCCCGCCCCCACCATCCCGGCCATTTCCGCCACCGCACTCAAGCCCGTCGGAAAGCCCGCCGCGAGGTCGGCGGTCAAGGCGCCCGAATTCACTTACTATGCGCGGTTCCTGGTGAACACGCGCCCCCCGCACGCGAAGCCCGGTGACTCCTGGGTCACCTATCTCGCGCTCTACGACGTGAAGAAGAACAGGGTCGGCGACGGCAGCGCCCGCTGCACGGCGGCCATGGTGACCCGGCAGGGTGTCATCGCGCAGTGCACCCGTGTGCTGCGCACCAAGGCCGGCCAGCTCACGCTGCTCGGCATGGACGACAGGCTCGGCGCCCCGCCGTGGACGAGCACCGCCGCCATCCTCGGCGGCACCGGCCGCTATGCCGGGATGACCGGTTCGGCGCGCGTCACGGTGACGCAGCGCAACGTCGTCTTCAGGATCCACCCGCTGGGCTGAGACCCGCGAACGCGGCGGCGCCGCCGTCCAGGACTGGACGGCGGCGCCGCGTGTGCCTCTGTGAGGCGGGTTCGATCGTCCCCCGGTATGGAAGCCGGGGTGGGGGGTTACGGCTTGGTGTAGCCCAGGCTGTATGAGCCGGAGCCGCTGTAGGCGTGGACGCGGTAACGGTAGTAACCGGACGTGCCGCTGTAGGTGAGGGTCTCGTCCGGGTTGGCCGTGGTGGCGCTGGCGACGGTCGCCCAGGCGGAGCCGTTCCACTTCTCCAGGTAGAGGTCGAAGTCCGTGCCGTTCGGGCCGTCGAGGCAGGCGCGGTGCGTGCCGGAGACGGTCGAGTTGTAGTAGCTGCCGCCCGGCTGGTAGGCGCTGGCGCCGCTGCTCAGGCTGCCGGTGACGGTCTGCTGGTAGCCGGTGCACCCGGTGGGCGGAGGCGTGCCACCAGAGGTCTTGAGCGTCAGGCCGTAGACCGAGAGGATCTCGTTGACGGGCTGGAAGTACGTCGTGCCGCCGGAGGAGCAGTTGCCCGAGCCGCCGGAGGTCACGCCCTGCGCCTGGCTGCCGCTGATGAACGAGCCGCCGGAGTCACCCGGCTCGGCGCAGACGTTGGTGCGGGTCACCTCGTAGACGGTGCCCTGCGAGTAGGTCACGCTGGTGTTGCGCTGCTGCACGGTGCCGCAGTGCCATCCCGTGGTCGAGCCGGAGCGGCAGATCGAGGCGCCCTCGACCGCCACCGTCGACCCGGTGACCTGCAGGTTGGTGCCGCTCTGGTTGACCCAGGGCTGCGCCGTCCAGTTGCTGTTCGTCGCGATCCACGAGTAGTCGTTGGTCGGGAAGGACGAGCCCTGGAAGGTGCCCTGCGCTACCTGGTTGTAGCCGCTGGTGGAGTTGCCCGTCGACCCGCAGTGCCCGGCGCTGACGAAGCCCTGCGTGGTGCCCCGGGTGATGGGGAAGCCGATCGAGCAGCGGGCGCCGCCGATGTAGTACGCGTCCCCGCCGCGCAGGTCGTAGTACGTCTGCGGGGTCTCGCCGGACAGCTCGACGCGGACGGCGCCGCGGTCGGCGCCGCTGGCCGCGATGAAGGCCTCGGCGTCGGCGGGCTGGGAGGTCTGGACGACGACGCTGTTGGTGCGCACGTCGACGTACCACACGGGCGACGCCTTCGGAGCGGCCGTCGCGCTGGCCTTGTCGAGGGCGTCCTTGGCGGCGTTCAGGGACGCGAGGCTGTGACGGACGACCTTGGCCTGGACGCCCGCGCCGGTCACCGAGGACGTCGAGGCGGCGTCGGTGGTGGCGATGGTGAGCGTGGACGAGGTCGGGCCGCTGAGCCACGAGCCGGCGTAACCGCCGCCAAGCGACTTGCGAATCTTGGTCTCGACGCCCGCCAGGCGGGCCTCGTTCAGAAGGCGGGACTCGGCCTGCTCGGCGCTGAGGCCCAGGTCGCGCTGGAGCGCCTGGATCATACCGGGCAGGGGCTTGACGGAGGCGGTCGTGGACTGGCCCGAAAACTCGGGTTCTGCCATGGCCGGAGTGGCCATGAGGGTCAGAACACCGGCCGTGAGCGCGCATGCGGCGATGACCGCGCGGCTGCGGAGCATGGGAACTCCTAGGTGTTAAGGGGGGATGCGCCGTCACCGTAGCCCGCGGTCACGTTCGGGGGGGCACTACCTTTTCGGTCCTATCGCCGGGCTATGGAACCGTTCCGAAGTGTGGGTTACGGGCCAGCCACTCCGCGTAGGGGACGCTGCGCCGGACGGCGTCGTCGTGGGCCTCGCGGGCGTGGTGGGATATCGCGCGCGCCGCGCGGGCGGCCAGCGAGTCGGAATGCCAGCCGAGCAGGTGCCTCCAGCGCAGCGGCGCCCCGACGATGGGCATCATCACGAGGTCGGCCGTGAGCTCGAACGTCGCCTGGCACAGCGCCACGGCCTTGCCCACCTTCACCAGGTGCAGGCAGGTCGCCACGTCCGTCTCGTACATCGTCTTCGGGACGAACCCGGCTCGGGCGCACGCTCCGGCGAAGCAGTCGGCGAAGCAGCCGTCGCCGGGGGCGACCGCCCAGCCCTGGTCGGCGAGGCTGGCCAGTTCCAGCTCCTTCTCCCCGGCGAGGGGATGGCTCTGGCTGAGCAGGGCGAACACCGGGTCGGTGCCGACCACGCTCCAGATCATGGACTCGGCCGAGGGCGGCGGGGTGTCGCCACAGGTGCCGATGAGCGCGAAGTCGAGCCGTCCCGCGCTGACGAGCGAGGTGAGCTCGCGTGAGGACCACGACGTGCTCGTGCTGACGGGGGTCTGCGGGTGGGCGGCGGTGAGGCGGTCGACCAGGCCGCCCAGGATCGGGCCGTGGGTGGCGCCGATCCGGAAACCGGGGATTCCTTCGTAACTGTTGGCGAACCGCACCGCCTCTTCCTGCAGTTCTCGTACGGCGGGCAGCAGCACGCGTGCCCGGGTGAGGACCAGTTGACCGAGGGGGGTGGGGCGCGCGCCGTTACGGTCACGCTCGAAAAGAGCGCCACCGAGTGTGCGTTCGATGCGTTTCAGCTGCGCGGTCAGCGACGGCTGGGCCAGTCCTAGCTGGGTGGCCGCCTTGGTGACGCTCCCGGCCTCAGCGACCGCGCGCACGATCTTGAGGTGTCGGAGCTCCAGATCCATACCGGAAACGTACGACTACCGATCTATGCCCGCAATACCGGCTTGTCATGAAATTTTACAGTTATTTGTCGGGCTATGCCGAAGCCATTCTCCACACCCGCTTCAGTGGTATACCCCCGTACCGGTGGAACATGTTCTGCTGATCTTCGGCCGCAGGTCGGCCCGGTGTCATCGACCGGTATCTTGACCGAACGTTCTGTCTAGAACGGGTCTCGGGAATGTCGGGGTCGCCCCTGGATTCGCCTCTGTGTGGACCCGTGTCGCGTCACCGGCGCCTGATCTCCTCGCCGCGTGGCGTCCCGTCCTTCGTACCCCGCGCGCCGTGCGATTTACTGGCACGGTGCGCCAGGAAGATCAGGGGAGTTCCATGCCGGAGACGACGGACGCGCCGCCGATCCTGGGCAACGTGCCGGGCTCGTACGCCCTCGGCGTCTTCCGCGAACGCCACCCGGCCCTGCTGCGCCAGGTGAGGGACGCCCTGCCCTACACCCCGGACCGGCACCGCGCGCTCGACCTGCTGGAGGACGAGGTCGCGCGGGACGTGATCGCGCCGCTGGACCGCTCGGCGCACGACCACGCCCTGTGGGACGAAGGCGGCCGCGAGATGTTCGGCCGGCGGTGGGTGGACGTGCCGTTCCTGTGGGCCGAGAGCTACTTCTATCGCAAGATCCTCCACGCCACCGGCTACTTCGAGGAGGGCCCGTGGCGGGGCGTCGATCCCTTCGGGCCGGTCAAGCGGGCCGAGCTCGACGGCGAGGCCGTGGACGCCGAGCTGGCCGCGCTGGACGAGGTCGCCGCGCTGCCCGCCGCCGAGCGCGAGAGGGCGTTGCTGCTCGGCTCGCTGTGGGGCAACCGCGCCGACCTCACGTTCGCCGTCACCCGGTCCGGGCAGGGCGAGCGGGTCGCCGACCTGGTCGCCGACGATTCGGCGCTGCTGTGGTCCACGCTGCGCGGACGCGAGCCCGGCACGGTCGTCGTCGTGGCGGACAACGCCGGGCGCGAGCTGCTGCCCGACCTGCTCCTCGTGGACCTCCTCCTGGAGGAGGGGCTCGCCGCCGAGGTCGTCCTGCACGTCAAGCCCTATCCCTACTTCGTGTCGGACGCCACGCCCGCCGACCTGGCCGAGGCGCTCCGGCGGCTCGCCGCCGCGCCGGGGGAGGCGGGCAGGGCCGGGGGCCGCCTGTGGCGGGCCACGAGGTCGGGACGGCTCAGGCCGCGGGCGCACGACTTCTCCTGCGCCCCGCTGCCGTACTGGGACATGCCGGTCGACCTGCGCGCCGAGTTCGACGCCGCGAGCCTGACCATCACCAAGGGCGACCTCAACTACCGCAGGCTGGTCGGCGACCGGCTGTGGCCGCCGTCCACGCCCTTCGCGGCGGTCACCGCCTACTTCCCCGGCCCGCTGGTCGCGCTGCGCACGCTCAAGTCGGACGCGCTGGTCGGCATCGACCCGGAGGTCCTGGCCGCGCTGGATGCCACCGGGCGTCCATGGCGGACCAGCGGCACGCACGCGATGATCCAGGGACGGCCCTGAGACGCGGTCTCGCGCGCGGGGCTTCACATCTCCGATTTCTGGGGACGTTGCGGACATCGGACCGAAGGCGGAGGGAGTCCCGATGGCGTCGCTCGGCTTCTGGAGGCTCGCGCAGGGCGATCCGGCATGGATCGCGGCCGTGGACCCGGACGGCTCCGAGCACACCGCGGGCGACGTGCTCGCGCGGGCGGACGCCCTCGTCCACGGGCTGCGCGAGTCCGGCCTGAAGGCGGGCGACGGCGTCTGCGCCCTGACGCCGAACGGGGTGGACGGCCTCGTGGTGTACCTCGCCGCGCTCCAGGCGGGCTGGTACTACACCCCCGTCAACTGGCACCTGACCGGGCCCGAGATCGCCTACATCCTCGCCGACAGCGAGGCCCGCGCGTTCTTCCTCCACGAGCGGTACGCCGCCGAGGGCGCGCGCGGCGCCCAGGCCCTCGGCCCGGCCCGGCGCTTCTCGTTCGGCGACGTCCCCGGGTTCCGCCCCGTCGCCGAGCTGACCGCCGGACGTCCCGGCACCCCGCCGCCCGGCCGCACCGCGGGGGCGACCATGCACTACACCTCCGGCACGACGGGCCGTCCCAAGGGGGTCAGGCGCCCGCTGAACGGGCGCGACCCCGACGAGGCGGCCGAGCAACTGGCGTTCCTGCCCCTGATGTTCGGCGTCACCCCGGGCAGGCCGAACGTCCACCTGGTCACCTCGCCGATGTACCACACGGCGGTCACGCTCTTCGGCGGCACGGCCCTGCACATGGGGCACACCCTCGTCTTCATGGACAAGTGGGATGCCGAGCAGATGCTGCGCCTGTGCGAGAGGCACCGCGTGACCAACTCCCACATGGTCCCCACCCACTTCAAGCGGCTGCTGGCCCTGCCCGAGGAGGTCCGGCACGCCTACGACCTGTCCTCCCTGCGGTGGATGATCCACGCCGCGGCGCCGTGCCCCGTCCCGGTGAAGTGGGCGATGCTCGACTGGTGGGGCGACTGCGTCTACGAGTACTACGCCGCCACCGAGGGCGGAGGCACGATCGCCACACCGGAGGACTGGAAGAAGCATCCGGGCACCGTCGGCAGGCCGTGGCCGGTCAGCGAGTTGCTCGTCGTGGACGACGACCACCGGCCCGTCCCCGCGGGAACCCCGGGGACGATCTACATGAGGATGGGCGGCCTCGGCTTCGAGTACAAGGGCGACCCGGCCAAGACCCGCGAGAACCGGCTGCTCCGCGACACCGGCGGCGGCTCGGACGGCGGCGGCGAGGGCGGCTCGGAGTTCTTCACGGTCGGTGACGTCGGCTACCTGGACGACGAGGGGTTCCTGTTCCTCTGCGACCGCAAGGCCGACGTGATCATCTCGGGTGGGGCGAACATCTACCCCGCCGAGATCGAGAACGAGCTGATGGTCCACCCCAAGGTCGCCGACGTCGCCGTCTTCGGGATCCCGGACGACGAGTGGGGCGAGCAGATCAAGGCCGTGGTCGAGCCCGTCCCCGGCGCGGAACCCGGCCCGGAGCTGGCCCGGGAGCTCCTGCGATCCCTGGAGGGCCGGCTCGCGACGATGAAGTGGCCGCGCTCGGTCGACTTCATCGAGGAGATGCCGCGCGAGCCGAACGGCAAGCTGCTCAAGCGCAAGCTCCGGGCCCCCTACTGGGAGGGCCGCCGCCATAGCATCTGAACCCTCGCCGTACGACGCCTCGCCGGTCGCCGGCGCGGGCCGCACCTGGGGATCTCCGGGAGCGGCGAGCCATGGACCGGGCGCAGACGAGGAGCCGCCGATGGAGTTCAACCACGCCGACCTGTTCGAGGCGCTGGCCGACGCGATCGGGGACCGGCCGGCCCTGGTGTGCGGCGAGCACCGCCTGACGTACGCCGAGCTGGACCGGCACGCCAACCGGCTCGCGCACTACCTGCGGGAGCGCGGCGTCGGGCCCGGCCGGCACGTGGGCGTCCAGCTCTACAACGGCGTCGAGTACGTCGCCGCGCTGCTCGCCACGCTGAAGATCAGGGCGGTGCCGGTCAACGTGAACTACCGGTACGTCGAGAGCGAGCTGCTCCACCTCTACACCGACTCGGGCATCGTCGCGCTGCTGTACGACGCGGAGTTCGACGACCGCGTCGCCGCGACCGCGCCACGCTGCCCCGCGCTGTCCACGCTCGTCGCCGTCGGCGGCCCCGCGCGCGCCCCCGGCGCCGTCCCGTACGAGCGGGCGCTCGCCGGGCGGCCGGACGGGCGCGAGGGCTTCCCCCGGAGGTCGGGCGACGACGTCTACATCATCTACACCGGCGGCACCACGGGCATGCCGAAGGGCGTCATGTGGCGTACCCGGGACCTGTTCATGGCGTTCGGGGGCGGCAACCCGTACGGACTGCCGCACACCGAGCCGCGCCAGGTCGTCGAGACGGCCACGCGCTCCGGAGGGTTCGTGATGATGCCCGCCGCTCCGCTCACGCACGGGGCCGCGCAGATGGGCACCTTCATCACCTGGTGGCTGGGCGGCACCGCCGTCTACACGCGCAGGTTCGACGCCGCCGACGTGCTGCGGACGATCGGGCGCGAGAAGGTGGTCAGCGTCAACGTCACCGGCGACGCGATGGCGCGGCCCCTCGCCGACGAGATCGCCCGCGGGGACTACGACCTGTCGTCGCTGCGGGTGATCACCTCGACCGGGGCCATCCTGACCGGCGCGGTGCGGGCCCGGCTCGGTGAGCTGCTGCCGCACGTGTTCGTCCTGGACGGCTTCGGCTCGACCGAGTCCGGCTACACGGCCACCGCGGTCGCGGGGTCCTCGCCCGAGTCGGGGCTCCGGTACCGGCCCAACGCGGCGTCCACGCTCGCCGTCCTCGACGACAACCTCCGGCCGGTCAGGCCGGGCTCCGGTGAGACGGGGACCATCGCCAAGACCGGGAGCATCGCCTTCGGCTACCACAACGACCCGGAGAAGACCGCGCGCGCCTTCGTCACCGACGCCGGGGGCACGCGGTGGCTGCTCACCGGCGACCTCGCCCAGGTGGAGGAGGACGGCGCCATCCTGGTGCTGGGGCGCGGCTCCCAGTGCATCAACAGCGGCGGCGAGAAGGTCTTCCCCGAGGAGGTCGAGGCCGTGCTCAAGGGGCACCCCGCCGTGTTCGACGCCGTGGTGACGGAGGTCCCCGACGAGCGCTGGGGCAGCCGCGTCGCCGCCGTGGTCGAGCCGAGGGAGGGGGAGGCTCCGACCGCGCGCGAGCTTGACGCGTACTGCCGGGGGCGCCTGTCCGGCTACAAGGTCCCGCGCACGTACGCCTTCGTCGACCGCATGGTGCGCCTCCCCTCCGGCAAGCCCGACTACCGCTGGGCCGGCACGACCGCGAGCGCCTTCGGCTGAGCCCGGGGCCGGGCCGGCGCTAGACCTTGCGGGGGCCGTCGCCGGCGAAGGCCGCCACGGCGCCCAGGCCGAGGTAGACCAGGCCGCCGGCGATGTCCAGGCGGCGGGCGGCGGTACGGGAGCGGCGCAGGCGGCCTGCCAGGGCCGAGGAGAGGAACGCGTACCCGCCGTCGCTGGCCATGCCGAGGGCGATCCAGATCAGGCCCAGCAGGGCGATCTGGGGCGCGACCGGCCCGCGCGCGGGGTCCACGAACTGGGGCAGGAACGCCAGGAAGAAGATCGCGGTCTTCGGGTTCAGCACGTTGACCACGAACCCCTCCGCGAACAGCCGTGAGCGGGACGCCGAGGGGGCCTGCGCGTCCGCCTCGCCGTCGGGGCGGGCGAAGAGCTTGCGCAGGCCGAGCCAGACGAGGTAGGCGGCGCCGAGGTACTTCACCACCATGAACGCCGTGGCCGAGGTCGCGAGCACCGCGCTGACGCCGAGCGCGGCGGCCAGGACGTGCACGGCCGAGCCCGTGTGCACCCCCGCCACCGACACCAGCCCCGCCGAGCGCCCCTGGGCCACGCTGCGGGTCACGATGTAGACGACGGCGGGCCCGGGGACGAGCAACAGCGCGAGCGCGGCGATGCTGAAGATCGCGAGCGTGGATGTGGGTGGCATGCCCGGAATCGTAGGAACCCGCCGTCACCGGCGTCTATGCAATTTCCGCCCCGATGTGCCGGCACTGTCGGCTTCCGCCCTGGGCGGCCACTCCCAGGCCCGGCCGGGGACGTCTAGGACAGGAGGCGGTGGAGCTCGGCCGGGCCGGCGTTGCCGCCCGTGCAGACCAGGCCGACCTTGAGGCCCGCGAGGTCGCCGGCCCGGGTGATCAGGGCCGCCAGGGGCGCGGCTCCGGCGAGTTCGGCGAGGGTGTGGGCCTCGGTGAGCAGCAGCCACTGGGCGGCCCGGAGGTCCTCGTCGGAGACGAGCACGAAATCGTCCAGCCCGCGCATGACGCCTTGGGGGAGTGCGAAGGCCGAGCCCGTGGCCAGGCCGTCGGCGACGGTCTCCACCGGCCGCCGGACCGGCGCGCCCGCGCGCCAGGAGTCGTGGGCGGCGGGGGCCTGCGCGGACTGCACCGCGATCACCCGGCAGCGCGGCGCGATGGCCCGGGCCACCAGGAGCGCGGCGGAGGCGCCCGTGCCCGACCCGACGGGCACGATCACCACGTCCAGGTCCGGCCGGCGGGTGAGCATCTCCACATACAACGTGCCCACCCCGGCGATCAGGTCGGGCTCGTCGGCGACGCCGACCAGGTGGAGCCCGCGCTCGGCGGCGAGCGCGGTCGCGTACTCGCCGGCCTCGACCATCGTGGCGCCCTTGACCTCGACGGCGGCGCCGAGGGCCTGGATCGCCGCGACCTTGGCCGTGTTCGGGTTCTCGGGCATCACGATCGTGCACGGCACGCCGAAGATGCGCGCCGCGTACGCGATCGACTGGGCGTGGTTGCCGGTGGAGTACGCGAGCACGCCGTCCGCCCGCCGGGCCTCGGGCAGGCGGGCGAGGAGGTTGATCCCCCCGCGCACCTTGAAGGCGCCGGTGGGCTGGACGTTCTCGTGCTTGACGTGGACCTCCGCGCCCAGTCGCTCGTTGAGCACGGGGTAGGACCACATCGGGGTCTCCGGCAGGTGGGCGGAGACCAGCCGGGCGGCGTGGAGGATGTCGGTGACGGACGGCGCTGTGGGATGCACGCATCCACGTTCGCGCATCGCGCATCCATAGGTCCACTGCCAAATGCCGTGTCGACCCATAGATGGTCATGAATGCTCGACGTCCTACGGCTGCGGTCGACGCCGTGGCCCGGCACGGCTCGGTGCCAGCCGCCGCCACGGGCGGGGACACTCCGGGGGCGGTCCCGTTGAACAGTCGTTTAGCCTCATATCACGCGTGTATCGGCAATCCGGAATCATGTTCACAAACAAGTGATCTCTAGGACATATGGGCGATACGCCGTGATCTGAATGTAGGGGTGCTTCCTTCCCCTGGAGTACCACGTGACACCGGTAGCACCCACAGACGCCGAACTCAACACCATGATCACGGCCCGGCTCGCCTCGCTGGGCATCGACCTCTCCCAACTCCCGCCCGGCACCACGCCCGACCCCGTGACCGGCTCGCCCGGCCGGGACTCGGTTCTCGCCTCGCTCCGCTCCTTCATGCGCGGCACGGTCGCGAACCTCGCCGCCTACCAACCGCCGGCTCCGGCCGGAACCACCCCCGACCCCGCGACCGCCGCCGCGCTGTCCCAGCAGCGCGCGCCGATGCTCTACCCGTCCATCAGCGTGGAGTGGCGGCGATGAGCGAGACGGCGCGCACGACCGCGCAGACGACGCCCACCACACCCACCGACTCCACCATGGCCACCACGGCTACCGCGGATATCATGCGGACCGCGCGGGCCACGGCCGTCGAGGAGGTCGGCGACCCGCCGGTCGACCGCAGGGTGGACAGGCGCGCGTTCCTGGCCAGGACCGCCGCCCTCGGCACGGTCGCCGGCGTGGTCGCCACCCTGCCCGCCGTCCCGGCGTGGGCCCATGACCCCGGCCGCGGCGGCCCCGCGCTCGACGTGGCCAACGCCTACGCGAAGCCACGCCCGGAGGCCATGGCCGACCCCACCGAGCTGACCCTGGCCGAGGCCGCGTGGATGATCCGCAACCGCAAGATCAGCCCGTTGGAGCTGGTCGAGGCGTACCTTGCGCGGATCGACGCCTTCGAGGCCACGTACCTGGCCTTCAACACCGTGCTCGCCGACGCGGCCCGTGAGGCGGCGAAGGGGCTCGGACGCCAGAGGCCGCGGGGCCCGCTGCACGGCATCCCCCTGGCGATCAAGGACAACTACTACACCAAGGGCGTGCTCACCACGGCGAGCTCGTTCCTGTTCAAGGACTTCGTCGCGCCGTTCGACGCCACCGCCGTGGCGGCGCTCAAGGGCGCGGGCGCGATCGTGCTCGGCAAGACCCAGATGGGCCCGCTGGCCACCACGCGGGCGACCACCCCGGCCGGGGAGATCACGACGGTGAACGCGTGGACGCCGGGCGACCCGAGCGTCGACCCCGGCGGCTCGTCCACCGGGACCGCGACCTCGGTGGCCGGCCGGCTGGCGACCTCGGGCACAGGCACGCAGACGGGCGGCTCCATCACCGCGCCGTCGAACGCGCAGAACCTCACCGGCCTCAAGCCGACGATGGGCCGGGTCTCCCTCTACGGCATCATCCCGCTCAGCTATTCGCGCGACCATCCCGGCCCGCTCGCCCGGGACGCCAGGGACGCCGCGATCATGATGACGGCGATGGCGGGCGAGGATCCGAACGACCCGCGCACCCAGGGCCTGCCGAAGGTGCCGAACCTGATCGACGCGGCCACCCCGGTGTACAGCGGCAACCGGCTCAGGATGCGCTGGAACACCCGCATCGGCGTGCTCCCCGGCTACGCCGACGGGACGTCCGAGACCGCCGCGGCGCGCCGGAGCTTCCTGAGCGCCATGGCGGCGATCCGCGGGGTCACGCTCGTCGAGGTGCCCTTCCCCGACGACTGGGCCCTGCTGACCGGCAACGACTTCAACAACGTCCGCCTGCCGGAGCGCAGCGAGCCGTTCATGCCGTACCTGCGCTCCGACCTGCGCGGGTTCGGCGTCTCGCTGACGAGCTGGCTGCAGGGCGCGCTGCTGGGAGGCAACGAGTACATCACCGGGCAGCGGGCCAAGCTGCTGCTGCTGGAGCGGGTGCTGGACCAGGTGTTCGAGCGCTGCGACGTGGTGGTGCAGACCTCGCCGACGCCGTTCGACGCCATCGGCCTGCCGGAGATCGGCTTCCCGATCGGGTTCACGGCGGCCGGGCGGCCCATCGGCACGATCCTCGGCGGGCAGCCGTACGCGGAGGACCGGCTGCTGTCGGTCGTCGGCGCCTACCAGGCCGTCTCGGACTGGCACTGGCGCCGCCCGGCGGACCCGGTCGCCGCCCGCCTGCGCGCGCAGGCCGGCACCCGGGGCCGCCTCACGCCCGAGGAGGCCGCCGAGCAGACGCAGTGACCACAGCGGGGCCGCAGGGCCGGGAGCCGCGCCTCGGCCCCCGGCCCTTCCTCGCGTCCTGAGAATCCGTCATCGGTGATCCCGGGCGCCTCTGGCGGTGAACGTTTCATCGCGTTCACAAAGAACGGCGTCACGCCGGCTGGATGGCCTTGCGGTGCCTGTGGGGGGCGCGATCGGTCTCCCTCTGCTTCACCTGCCGGGTTGACAGCCGTGAAGGCCGGTTTTCAGCTTCGAGGATGCCTCTCCTGGGCCGGCGACGCGCTCAGGCGGAATCGTCGTCGCCGGAGATGTCCCGCGCCTGCGCGAGCAGCCCCGGCCGCAGCACCCGCGAGGCCCCGATGACCTCGACGCCGAGCAGGAACCCGTCCGCGTCCAGGTCGAGGATGACGTCGCCCCGCAGGCCCTCCCCCTCCACCGGCACCTGGGACGCGGCCTCGCCGGGGCCGATGTGGCCGGCCAGGTACACGTACGCGACGTCGTTCTCCCGGTCGTATTCGATCCGCACGTGTGCGACTCCTGATCTCTAGCGCCGGTAGGTCGTTATGATCTTGCCGGTCTTCTTGTTGACGACGACGCCGACGTTGCGTCCCTCGTGGACGACCGTGTCGGGCGTCCTGCCCGGTTTCTGCTTCCCGGTGGCGATGGCCTGCTGCACCATGTCGTCGCTGATGCCTCGCTGGCCCTGCCGCTTGCGGGCGTGTGCCGAGGTGCCGCCGCCTCCTCCTCCCTTCTTGCCCCGGCCCATCTTCATCATGAGGTCGTCCAGGGGGTCGCCCGCGCCCTGCCTCGGCGGACGGAACCCCCCGCGCACACCGGCCCCGGCCGGCGCGAGCGTGCCTCCCATCGGGCCGCGCGCGTTGCGCAGGATCCGCGCCAGCGGCTCGGTGACGCGGCGGGTGAGCCCGGGGGCCAGCACGCGGGCGCCGCCCTCGCCGGCCTCCCGCAGGATCCTGCCCATCGCGTACCGGGTGGTGAGCACCGTCGCGGTGGCCGTCCCGAGGGCGAGCGGGCCGCCGGCGAGCATGCTGGTGGCGAGCTTCACGGTGGACACCGCGGCCTGGGAGATCAGCGCGATCTTGGTGCCGGTGACGACGGTCGCCGCGCCGTCGAGCAGCACCGGCGCGTAGCGCGTCGCGCGGGTGGCCAGGCCCAGGTGCCCGGTCTCGCCGGTCTTCTGCCAGTGGCCCGCCAGGGCGGTGGCGGACGCCCCTCTGTAGTCGGCCGACGCGCGCCGGACCGTGCCGTCGGCGCCCTCGGACGCCGTGGCGGACCGGGTCGTGAGGTCGCGCCAGGCCTGCGCCTCCGCGCGGAGGCCGCTCTCTCTGATGTTGGGCCAGGGCACTCCGGCCATGTTCAGCATGCCGGCCGCCCATGGGGGCAGCGTCACGTCCATGTGACGTCCGGCTCCCCGTCCAGCCGGACCAGCCCGCCGGCCAGCTCGTCCTCCACGTACGACACCCGGCCGGTCGCGGCCGACATCGCGTCCCCCGTGGTGGAGATCACGGTTCCCATGTGGGTGAACGCGGCGAGCGCGGTGTCCTTGCACTGGCTGTACGCGGCGACGAGCGGGCCCATCAGGCCGTCGTCGCCCCACGACGCCTCGCGGTTCGCGAGCAGGCCCTGGACGGCCGACGCGTACTCTGCCCCGTGGACCCGCAGGTGGGAGCCCGACGTCTCCAGAGCCCCGTGGATCATGTCGAAACCCTGTTCCATGAACGCAGGCTAGCCATGATCGTGAGCGATCGCGTAACTTCCTGTGTTTTGTATGATCTTTCGGCTGTCATGGCGGGAAATCCGGTTCACCGGCCGGTGAACCGGCCGCCCGGGTAACGTCCTGGCGGTACGCCGCCGTCCGGGAGGGATCACGTGTTGTCGTCACCGAACCCGTGGGCGGACGACCTGGAGCGCCTGGAGCTGATCGTCCGCGAGACCGAGGAAGTGATGCGCGGCCTGCTGGACGCCCAGAACGCCATCGGCCGGGTCACCGCGGAGGGCACCGCCGCCGGTGGCCTGATGTCGGTGGCCTCCGACGGCGCCGGGCGGCTCACGCGGGTCGAGTTCGACCCGCGCGTCATGCGGCTGAGCCCGGACGAGCTGGGGGCGGAGGCGCTGAAGGCGATCCGGCAGGCTCAGGACACCGCCGTCCTGAAGGCCCGGGAGATCGCCGAGCGCGCCCGGGAACTGGCCGAGCGGTTCCCCGCGGCGCTCGACGAGCGGTTCGTGCGGCAGAGGATCGACCAGGTCGCCCGCGAAATCGAATGACGTCGACCTGAGGTACGGCGGACGGCGTGGACGAGGCACGTGGGCGACGCCCCTGAGGCACGTGGCAAGGAGCAGCCGGTGTACAACCTGGACGCCGACCCCGCCAACTGGCGTGAGGGCGATCTCGAACGGGACGCCGAGCGCGCCGCGAAGATCATGGCGTGGGTCGAGGAGGCGCGCGACGAGCTCGAATCGATCGTCGGCGAGGGCGAGGCGGGGGAGGGCCAGATCAAGGTCACCACGACGGCGGACGGGCTGGTGCGCGACGTCGTCGTCACCCGGCGGGCCATGCGCCTGGACAGCCGGACACTGGCCGAGCAACTGCTGCTCGCGGTCGGCCGCGCACAGGACGACGCCGAGCGCAGGGGGCGCGCGATGCTCGACGAGGCGCTGGGCGAGGTCCTGCCGCCGGGGACGCTGGACCTCGGCGTCGTCGAGGAGGAGCAGGGCCGTCTGCTGCGCCTCTTCGAGCGCCCCTGAGGCCGTCCTCGACCAATCGGGCCTGCGTTCTCGGCGAGGGGTCACGGCGCCGTCCCCGGACCGGAGGAAGCCTCCGTGCCCGAGGGCACGGAGGCTTCCTCCGGTCGCTGCACAAGCCTCGTATTCGGTCAGAGGCTGCCGAACTCCGCGAGGAACAGGGCCTCGGCGGTGGCCGCCCGGCGCAGCTCCTCCAGGTCGAGGCGCTCGTTCGGGGCGTGGATGGACGCGGCCTCGTCCTCGGCGCCGAAGAGCAGGATCTCGGCGGCGGGGAACTGCCGGGCCAGCGTGGACACCAGCGGGATCGAACCTCCCGCGCCGATGTCGCGCGGCGCCCGGCCGAACGCGCGCTCCATGGCGCGGTCGAGCGCGGCGCGCGCCCGTCCGCCGGAGTCGGCGAGGTAGCCCGAGCCGAGCACCTGGTCGGTGACGGTCACCTGGACGCCCCATGGCGCGGCCTGGCGCAGGAAGTCGGTCACGTCGGCGGCGGCCCTGCCCGGGTCGCCCGCCGGGGGGACGCGGACGGTGACGCGGGCCCGGGCCACCGACTGGACGGCGTTGATGGCGCCGTTGACGGTGGGCACGTCCAGACCGGTCACGGTGATCGAGTAGGACGCCCACAGGCGGTCGGCCAGCGAGCCGGAGCCCACCAGGGACACGCCGTCCTCGACCTGGGCGGTCTCGCGGAACTCCTCCTCGGAGGGACCGGCGCCGGGGAACACGCCGCGCGGCAGGCCGGGCACGCGGACGTCGCCCTTCTCGTCGTGCAGGGACGCGAGCATGCGGATCAGCGCGGCCAGGGCGTCCGGGGCGGCGCCGCCGAACGAGCCGCTGTGCACCGACTCCTTCAGCGCGCGGACCTCCACGGTGAAGGCGGCGAGGCCGCGCAGGGACGTGGTGACGGCCGCGTCGCCCACGGACGGGTTGCCGACGTCGGCCACGATGATGGCGTCGGCGCGCAGCAGGTCCGGGTTCTTCTCGACGAACGCCTCCAGGCGCTCTCCGGCGTACTCCTCCTGGCCCTCGATGATGACCTTGACGCCCACGGGGAACCGGCCCTCGAAGGACCGCAGCGCCAGGACGTGCGCCATGATGCCCGACTTGTCGTCGGCGGCGCCGCGCCCGTACAGCCGCCCGTCGATCAGGGTGGGCTCGAACGCGGGCGTGCGCCACAGCGCGGGGTCCCCGGCGGGCTGCACGTCGTAGTGCGCGTACAGCAGCACGGTGGGCGCGCCGGGAGGAGCGGGGGCCTCGGCGAAGACGGCGGGGAAGCTGCCCTCGACGGGGATCTGCCGGACGTGCGGCAGCCCCGCGCCGCGCAGCAGCTCCTCGGTCGCGGCGGCGGCGGCGAGCACCGGCTCCTCGGGGTGGCCGGGGAAGGCCACCGAGGGGATGGCCACGAGCCGCGAGAGCTCCTCGACCGCACGCGGCATCTGCGCCGCGATGGACCTTTCGATGCCTTCCAGGTCATGGGGCATCTCTGCGTTCCCTGTGTGCCGGGTGTCGCCGGTTTCCTCGGGAGTCACGACTGACTGTCACCGCCTCGTCTCTGGTCTGATCCGACACATTGCACCACAGACGGGACGCGACCCGCGCCGGTCGTGACGACACGCCGGAAGATCCGCCCTGGCGCGCCGCGTCCCCGGCGTCCACGGCGCTCCCGCCCCAGACCGAAACGATCGACACCCCAAACGGATTTCGTCGTTGTTACATACCGCTATCGCGGATTCCGAGGTTCTTGCATAGTGTCGCTACGCAACCAGTTGTAATCATCCGTGTTGAGCGTGCACACTGGGTGGAGCCGAGATCACTGAGGAAGATATCCATGACGCAGCCTGAGACCGACACGGCCGCCGTCCTGAAGGCAGCACAGGACAACCTGTGGCTGCACTTCACCCGGCACAGCACCCACGGCGACGGCGAGGTGCCGACCATCGTCCGGGGTGATGGTGCCTACATCTACGACATCCACGGCAAGCGCTACCTCGACGGCCTTGCCGGCCTCTTCGTCGTGCAGATGGGTCACGGGCGCGCCGAGCTCGCCGAGGCCGCCGCCAAGCAGGCCCAGGAGCTGGCGTTCTTCCCCCTGTGGTCGTACGCCCACCCCAAGGCCGCCGAGCTGGCCGAGCGGCTCGCGCGGTACACCCCCGGCGATCTGAACCGCGTGTTCTTCACCACCGGCGGCGGCGAGGCCGTCGAGAGCGCCTGGAAGCTCGCCAAGCAGTACTTCAAGCTCACCGGCAAGCCGCTCAAGCACAAGGTGATCAGCCGCGCCATCGCCTACCACGGCACCCCGCAGGGCGCCCTGTCGATCACCGGCATCCCGGCGTTCAAGCAGTTCTTCGAGCCCCTGGTACCGGGCTCGGTCCGCGTGCCCAACACCAACCACTACCGGGCCGACGAGATCACCGGCTTCCCCGGCATGACGCCCGAGCAGTTCGGCCGCTGGGCCGCCGACCAGGTCGGCAAGGCCATCGAGATGGAGGGCCCCGACACCGTCGCGGCCGTCTTCGTCGAGCCGGTGCAGAACGCCGGCGGCTGCATCCCGCCGCCCCCCGGGTACTTCCAGCGCCTGCGCGAGATCTGTGACACCTACGATGTGCTGCTGGTCTCGGACGAGGTCATCTGCGCCTTCGGGCGGCTCGGCACGATGTTCGGCGGCCAGAAGTTCGACTACGTGCCGGACATCATCACCTGCGCCAAGGGCCTGACCAGCGGCTACTCGCCGATCGGCGCGATGATCGCCTCCGAGCGGCTGTTCGAGCCGTTCAAGGAGGGCGCCACCATGTTCGCCCACGGCTACACCTTCGGCGGCCACCCCGTCTCGGCGGCGGTCGCGCTGGCCAACCTCGACCTGTTCGAGCGCGAGGACATCCTCGGCCACGTCGAGCGCAACGAGCCGGTCTTCCGCGCCACGCTGGAGAAGCTGCGCGACCTGCCGATCGTCGGCGACGTCCGCGGCTCGGGCTACTTCTACGGCATCGAGCTGGTCAGGGACAAGGAGACCAAGCAGACGTTCAACGAGGCGGAGTCCGAGCGGCTGCTGCGGGGCTTCCTGTCCAAGGCGCTGTTCGACGCGGGCCTGTATTGCCGGGCCGACGACCGGGGCGACCCGGTCGTGCAGCTCGCGCCGCCGCTCATCAGCGGCCCCCAGCAGTTCGACGAGATCGAGTCGATCCTGCGTTCCGTCCTGACCGAGGCATGGGCCCGCCTGTAACGCCCGCTTCGGGGTCTTCCCACGGCCGTGCCGGGTACGGGGTCCGTACCGGCCGCCGCCACCTGAGCATCTGAAAGGAATCCGCGATGAAGATCGGCGTGCCCGCCGAGGTCAAGAACCACGAGTACCGTGTCGCCGCCACCCCGGCGGGGGTGCACGAGCTCGTCCGCCACGGCCATGACGTGTACGTCCAGCGCGACGCGGGCCTCGGTTCGCAGATCCCCGACGAGGACTACCTCTTCGCCGGCGCGAAGATCATCGAGGGTGCGGACGAAGTCTGGGGCGAGGCCGACCTCATCCTGAAGGTCAAGGAGCCCATCGCCGAGGAGTACCACCGGATGCGCGAGGGGCAGGTGCTGTTCACCTACCTGCACCTCGCGGCGTCCCGGGGGTGCACCGACGCGCTGCTGGAGCGCAAGGTCACCGGCATCGCCTACGAGACCGTGCAGGTGGGCAACTCCCTGCCGCTGCTCGCCCCCATGTCGGAGGTGGCCGGCCGGCTCGCCCCGCAGGTCGGCGCGTACAACCTGATGCGTTTCAACGGCGGGCGCGGCGTGCTGCCGGGCGGCGTCCCGGGCGTGGCCCCCGCCAAGGTCGTCGTCATCGGCGGCGGCGTCTCGGGCCTGAACGCGGCGCAGGTCGCGGTCGGCATGGGCGCCGACGTGACGATCCTGGACGTCAACGTCGACCGGCTCCGCCAGATCGACGCCATCTACCAGGGCCGTCTGCGCACGATCGTCTCCACGGCCTACGCCATCGAGCAGGCCGTCCTGGAGGCCGACCTGGTCATCGGCGCCGTGCTGATCCCCGGCGCCAAGGCCCCGACCCTGGTCTCCAACGAGCTGGTCTCGCGCATGAAGCCGGGCTCGGTGCTGGTCGACATCGCCATCGACCAGGGCGGCTGCTTCGAGGACTCTCATCCCACCACGCACGCCGAGCCGACGTACAAGGTGCACAACTCGGTCTTCTACTGCGTGGCGAACATGCCCGGGTCGGTGGCCAACACCTCGACGTACGCGCTGACCAACGCGACCCTGCCGTACGCCGTCAAGCTGGCCGACCTCGGCTGGCGGGAGGCGCTGCGCGCGGACGCCGCGCTCGCGCTCGGGCTGAACACCCACGACGGACGGCTCACCTACGAGCCGGTCGCCGAGGCCCACGGCCTTCCGTTCGAGCCCGCCGCGGGTCTGCTCGCGTAACTCTTCCCCCTGACGGTCCGCTCGCCCGGCGGCCTGGCCGCGTAAGGGACCTTCCGCCCGGCGATCCGCTCGCCTGACACCGGACGCCCGCGCCGCGCGGGCGTCCGTCTCAGGTCAGGCCGAGGCGCTTGCGCAGCTGCCGGGACGTCGCCAGCACGTGTTCCACCTCGCCGGGCGTCGGCCAGGGCGCCGTACCGGGGCGCAGCAGTGTCATGCGCACCGAGGCGAGGTGCTCGACCGCGCTCGCGTGCAGCCCGCTCTGGTCGGTCAGCCACTCGACCACGTCGGCGGGCTCGCGCAGCCGCCGGGTGAGCAGGTCCCAGGTGCCGAGGATCTCGGCGAGGTCGGCCAGGCGCAGCATCGTGCCGCCCCGCCTGCCGGCCGCGGCGACCGCCAGCTCGGCGCGGGCGACCAGCTCGGGCTCGACGGGCCGGTCCCAGGCCGGGGCGTGCTCCGCGGGCCGCCGGCCGTCGTCCACCGGCGCGGCCTGGGGGCCGATCACCGACTGCAGCGTGCTCAGCTCCGTCGCGGCCTTCTGGTGGCCGTAGGCGGCGGCCTGGCGGAACCAGTGCTGGCCGCCGCGCAGGTCGTTGTGCTCGGCGATCAGCAGCAGGCCGAAGTTGTAGGCCGACTCGGGGTCGCCGCTCGCCGCCGCGCGGCCGAACCAGTGGCTGGCCGCGCGCGGATCCTCCAGCTCGACGCAGACGAACCCGGCCATGCGCTGGTCCTCGACCCTGCCGAAGTGGGCGGCGCGCTCGAACCACGCCCGCGCCGTGCGCAGGTCGCGCCGCGCCAGCGCCAGCCTGCCGAGCTGGGAGGCCGCGCCCGGGTGCTCGGCTTTGGCGGCCAGGCGGTACAGCGCCTCCGCGCCCTCGGGGTCGCGCCCGGCGTGCAGCAGGCGTCCCAGGTAGTAGGCGGCGTCGGCGTGCCCGCCGCGCGCGGCGTACTCCCACCAGGCGCTCGCCTGCCCCTCCTCGCCCGCGGCGTAGCTCATGAAGGCGAGGTCGTGGGCCGAGGCGAGGTCCCCGGCGCAGGCCGCGTGGTGGTGCCAGTCGCGGGCCGCCGCGCCGTCGCCGACGTCCTCGCAGAGCAGGGCGAGGCGGCGCGCCGCGGGACGCGACCCCGCGGCCGCCGCGCTCTGCAGCCACTGGCGGGCGCGCGGGACGTCCCCGCGCTGTTCGAGCAGGAGGGTGGCCAGGTTGACCGCGGCCTCGCTGTCCCCGGCTCCGGCGGCGAGCTCGTACCACGTGATCGCCTCGTCGAGACTGCCGTGTTTCTCGTGCCAGATGCCGAGGTTGAAGGCGCTGTCGATGTTGCCCGCGGCCGCGGCGCGCTCCCACCAGTGACGCGCGGCCGACCGGTCGCCGCGCTGGGCGTACAGGCGGCCGAGCCGGTGCGCGGCCCCCGAGTCGCCGGTGCGCGCGGCGCTCAGCAGGTCGGCCTCGGTCGGGTGGCCGTGGCGGGGGGACTCGGGCGCGCGGGGCATCGGCACGACCGGCCGCGCGACGGCCGCCTCCGGGTCACCATGCCACCACGTCATGGGGGACAGAGTCGCACGTGGTCCAAAGAGATGGAACGTAATCGACGGCTTCTTGCCGTCCGGCGGAACGCGTTTGACCCGGTGTCAGAGGGGGTGGCGGGCGGGTGGCGCGGCGGCGGGGCCGGGTGGGGGTGGTTGATTGATGTTGATAAATCCGACGTACATCCCCATTCCGCAGACATAGCGCAGCCTTCCCGGCCCCTGCGGTGCCAGCCGTACGACGCGCTCGCCCGTGACCGGGAGCGCGAGGTCGCGGCCCTGGATCGTCAGCGTGCGCGTGCATCCCTGGTTGTCGCGGGTGCGGAAGACGATCTCGGCGGGCCGCCCCGCCTCGATGCCCGCGACCCCGGGCACGAAGCCGTGGTCGGTCGACCAGATGGTGACGACCTGCGTCCCGTCCGGGGCCGGCCGTACGCCCGTCGCGGTGGACATCGCCGGCGTGCCCGGCTCGGGAAGCCAGCCGCCGAGGCGCAGGCCCGCGAGGACAGTAAGCGACCCCGCCGCGACCGCCGCCACGGCGGCGAACGTGACTAGCCTCGTCGCGGCGATCCCGCGCAGGACCAGGCCGAGCAGCGCGAAGGCGGGGGACGTGCCCGCGACGAACCCCGCCATCACCGCCGCGCCGCCGAGCCAGCCCGCGGACACCGCCACGAGCTCGGTGCTCAGCGTGACCCCGCAGGGGATGAGGACGGTGCCCGCGCCCAGCGCCACCGGGCCCATCGTCCGCCATCTCGCCGTGAGGGCCGTGATCCGCCGCCACCTTTCCCCGAGGGGCGTGATCCGCGTCGCACGGCCGGTCGCCGTCCCTGGGGTGTCCCGTGCGCGTCGCGGATGCGGCGCCGCGCACGCCGGCGTGCCGTCCTCGGCCGGCGCGGCCCCCGAAGAGCACGCCGGGCTCCGTCTCAGGATCAGCCGGAGCGCGAAGACGATCACGCCCGCGCCCGCGGCGACCAGCAGGGCGGCCCGTGCCGGGGGAGGGATGCGCACCGCCTCGCCGAGCATCCCCAGCAGCGCGCCGAGCGCCGTGTGCGCCACCAGCCGCCCGGCGAGGAACGCCGGGACGGCGGCGCGGGGCGCGCCGGGACGGGCGAGGCCGATCAGGACGCCGCCCTGTACCGCCGCGCACGACGTGCCCCCGGCCACCAGCCCCGCCGCGAGCCCGCCGGCGAGGAGCGCGAGTGGCGGCGTCACCCGGCGGCTTCGGCGACGCCGGTCCGTACGTGCGGACGGGCTGGGCGGTGTGGACGCACCGGGATCCTCCTCCGTAGAACATTCCTTACGGAACGTAATGGAATCAACCGATGACGGCCAGTGACAGTTCGCTAACCCGGCGTCGTGGCCGCGGCCGTCGTCACGCGGGGCCGGGGGCGTCCAGGGGGTTGGCCGCGATACGAGCAGTAGGCGGCGGCCACCTCGTGCGCCATGCGGGCGGCCGGGGAGGCGGGGATCGCGATGTCGTCGAGTCTCACGGCCCAAGCATGGCGTATCAGCTCAAAGCCACCCGGGCCTGACCAGGCCGGACTCGTAGGCGATGACGACGAGCTGCGCGCGGTCGCGGGCCCGGAGCTTCATCATGGCCCGGCTCACGTGCGTCTTCGCGGTGGCGGGCGCCATGAACAGCTTGGCGGCGATCTCGTCGTTGGTCATCCCGGCCCCGACCAGCTTGAGCACCTCGCGCTCGCGCTCGGTGAGCTGGTCCAGCCCGGCCCTGACGTGCGGCTCCTTTGCCCGGGTCGCGTACTCGGCGATCAGGCGCCGGGTCACGCTGGGCGACAGCAGCGCCTCGCCCGCCGCCACCACCCGCACGGCCTGGATCAGCTCGGCCGGCTCGGTGTCCTTCACCAGGAAGCCGCTGGCCCCGCCGCGCAGCGCCTCGAAGACGTACTCGTCCAGCTCGAACGTCGTGAGGATGATGACCTTCACCGTCCCGGGCATCTTCCGCGTCGCGGTCAGGCCGTCCATGCCGGGCATGCGGATGTCCATCAGGACGACGTCCGGATGGTGCTCGCCGGCCAGCCGGACCGCCTCGGCGCCGTCGGAGGCCTCGGCCACGACGGTCATGCCGTCCTGGGCGTCGAGCAGGGCGCGGAAGCCCGCGCGCACGAGGGCCTGGTCGTCGGCCAGCAGTACCTTGATCACTCGGGGTCCTCGGAAGGGGTGGCGCCCTCGGAAAGGGCGGGGGTCTTGGCGGGCGGGACCGGAAGGCGGGCCTCCACCCGGAAACCCGGATGAAGCGGGCCGGCGTACAGCGAGCCGCCGAGCGCGGCCGCCCGCTCGCGCATCCCCGGGATGCCGTTGCCGCCGCCCTCCTCGCCCAGCACGCTCGGCGCGGTCGCGCCGGTGTCGTCCACCCGGATGGTCAGGACGTCCGCGCCGTACATGAGCGTCACGGCCGCTCCCGCGCCGGGCGCGTGCTTGGTGACGTTCGTCAGCGCCTCCTGGACGATCCGGTAGGCGGCGCGGTCGACGCCCGGCGGCAGCGACCGCACGGTGCCCGTGACCCTCTTGGTGACCACGGGGCCGCTGCGCCCGAGCAGCTCGTCGAGCTGCGCCAGACCGGCCGTCGGCGTGCGCGGCGCGTCCTCGCGCAGCACGCCCAGCAATGAGCGCATCTCGGTGAGCACGTCCTTGCTCGCCTGCTTGATCGTGGTGAGCGCCGTACGGGCCTGTTCGGGGTGGTCGTCCATGAGGTGCAGGGCCGTGGACGCCTGGACGTGGATCAGCGAGATGCTGTGGCCCAGCACGTCGTGCAGCTCCTGGGCCATGGTCAGGCGCTCCTCGCTGGCCTGGCGCCGCGCCTCCTCCCGGCCGACGCGGTCGCGCTCGGCGCGCTGCTCGACCCGGGCGCGGAAGATCTCGGCGACGGTGAGCACGACCATGATGAACGCGCCCACGCTGGCGTGGTGGTACAGGCTCTGCGGCTTGTCGAGCAGCCACGTGGAGTACGCCATGAGGAACCCGAACAACGTGATCCCGGCGGCCCAGGCGGCCCGGCGGTGACCGGCCAGCAGCGCGTTGACGGCCGCGCCGATGGGGCTGATGAAGATCGGGCCGTAGGAGTACCCGGCGTTGACGTAGACGCAGGTCGCGGCGATCGTCATCCACAGCGCCAGCACCGGGCGCGCGTGGCGGATGATCAGGGCCATCGGGCCGACGGACAGAAGCGCGAACCCGGGGAAATCGAGGGGGACGCGGCTGTAGCGGTCGTCCGGGTCGACCTGCAACCTCTGCGCGTACACCGTGCCCCAGAGCTGCGCCGCGGCCACGAACAGGGGCAGCAGGGGGCCGGAGATCGGGTGGGGACGTGTCGCGCGCACGTCCTGAACGGTACGTCACGCCCGCTGACCAGTGCATCGTCCCCGTGTGGCAGTGCCGCCTACAGTCATCGGTGTACGCCGGAAGGGCGCGCCCATGCCTGGGCGACGGCGAGCCCTGTGAGCCCGTGAGCACGGCCCGGGAAGTTCTGTCGGGGGCCCGCGTTAGACTCCGTTCACCGAAAGTGATCGTTCGGCTACCCGGAAGGGGCCGGTGGGCGCGCCTCGGCGCCGCGCCCCTCTGGTGGCGGCGGGCCGGGTGCGCGGCCGTGCCTGCGGTGACTACCGAGTCGATTGATCGCGATTGACCACGGTTGTGAAGCTATGAGTCAATGCTGGTGCGATCTAGGAGGAATGAGGGGCTGCCATGATGTTCCGCCGCTTCGCCGTGCCTTTCGTGGGAGTCGCCGCCTCCCTTTCCCTTGTCGTGCCGCCCGGCAACGCCCAGGCGACGCTCGACTCGCAGATCTCCACCGGCACGCTGTCGCACGGCGGCCCGGCGAAGGTCCCCGTCGCCGAGGGGTACGGCGGCGCGGTCTCGACCGTCGACCTCGACGCCAGCAAGGCCGCGCTCTCCATCCTCAGGCAGGGCGGCAACGCCATGGACGCCGCCGTGGCCGGAGCCGCCACGCTGGGCGTGACCGAGCCCTACTCGGCGGGCCTGGCCGGGGGCGGCTTCCTCGTCTACTACGACGCCCGGCGCCACAGGGTCTCCACCATCGACGGCCGTGAGAAGGCCCCCCAGGCGATGACCGAGACCTCCTTCCAGGAGAACGGCGCCCCGATCCCGTTCGCCGACGCGGTGACCAGCGGGCTCTCGGTCGGCGTGCCCGGCAGCGTGGCCCAGTGGGAGCTCGCCCTGCGCCGCTACGGCACGATCTCCCTCAAGGAGGCGCTCAAGCCGGCCGCCGACGTCGCGGCCAACGGCTTCACGGTCGACCAGACCTTCTACGACCAGACCGCCCAGAACGCCGCCCGCTTCGCCGACTTCACCTCCACCGCCGCGCTCTACCTCCCGAACGGCGCGCCGCCGCCCGTCGGGTCCACCTTCCGCAACCCCGACCTCGCCGCCACCTACCGCGAGCTCGGCCGTCGCGGCGGCGAGTGGCTGTACGAGGGCAGGCTCGGCGACGAGCTCGTGGCCACCGTCAAGGCGCCCCCGGTCCGGCCGGGCTCCACCCGCGTCGTGCGACCCGGCCTGATGCAGACCTCCGACCTGCGGGCCTACCGCGCGCTGGAGCGCGAGCCCAGCAAGGTCGTCTACAACGGCATGGAGGTCTACGGCATGGCGCCGCCGTCCTCCGGCGGGTCCACCGTCGGCGAGGCGCTTAACATCCTGGAAGCGCTGCCGAAGGTCGGCCTCCACGAATACCTGGAGGCCTCGCGCCTCGCCTTCGCCGACCGCAACGTGTTCGTCGGAGACCCCGGCTACGTCAACGTGCCGCTGAAGGAGCTGCTGTCGGACGGCTTCGCCAAGGAGCGGGCCTGCCTGATCGGCGACTTCGCGATGCCGCACCCGGCGTCGGCGGGCCAGCCTGACGGGTCCTACACCGGCTGCCAGTTCGAGGGGAACTCGATCACGCCGCAGGCCACCCCCGGTGACGCCGCCAAGGCCGACCAGGCCGACGAGAAGCCCGAGGGGCCGGAGACCACCCACCTGGTCGTCGCCGACCGCTGGGGCAACGTCGCGGCGTACAACATCACGATCGAGCAGACCGGCGGCAGCGGCATCGTGGTCCCCGGGCGCGGCTTCCTGCTGAACAACGAGCTGACCGACTTCTCCTTCGGCCCGGCTCCCGGCGACCCGAACCTCCCCGCCCCGGGCAAGCGTCCCCGCTCCTCCATGGCCCCGACGATCATCCTCAAGAACGGCAGGCCGCTGCTCGCGGTCGGCTCGCCGGGCGGGGCGACGATCATCACGACGGTGCTGCAGATCCTCGTCAACCGGTACGAGTTCGGCATGTCCCTGCCCGACGCCCTCTTCGCTCCGCGGGCGAGCCAGCGCAACACGGCGGCCACCCAGGTCGAGCAGGCGTTCCTCGACCGCTACGGCCCCGAGCTGACGGCCAAGGGCCACACCTTGACGGTCGCCCCCGGCCCCCCGGTCGGCGAGATCGGCGCGGCCACCGGCCTTGAGTTCCTTCCCCACGGCAAGATCCAGGCGGTGGCCGAACGCACCCGCCGCGGCGGCGGCAGCGCCCTGGTGGTCTCGCCTCGCCCGTAGTCTCCCACCACTCAGTCCCCCCACCACTCGACGAGGCGGCCCGTCCCCCCACCTGCGGGGCGGGCCGTCCACGGGGTATGGTGTGCGCTCCCGTGGCGGTGCGCATCCACGGTCGGGGGCGGCTTCAGGTGCTCTCGGGCATGGGACATAGCGCCGACGGGCTGTTCCGGCGGCGCTGGCATCCTTGAGCGTGTTGGACTGGTTAGCGGACGACCAGGAAGACGACCACGGCGACGACGATCACGGCGGCGACGGCCGCGATGGCGGGCACGAGGTAGGACCGCTGCGGCGCGGCCGCCTCCGGCTCCTGGCGCTGGGCGAAGGCCTTGAACTGCTGGGTGTTCCCCGCAGGATCAATCTGAGGTTCGGACATGGGCACGACTTTAGCCACCCCGCGCGCCCGTTGACGCCGTTTATGCCAGTTAGGCGTAGGTCCGATACTCGGCGTCATCGACATATCCGGGTTGGACCGAGCCAACCGGACGTACGGCCCTCGTCGCCCTCCGACCTGCGGGGTCAGGCCGGGAGTCACACCGAGGTCGTCCATGCCTCCCAGGCGCCGTCGCCTGGGTCGTCCCCCGTTCCGCACGCCCGCTGGAGGTGAGGCGGCCTCATGATGATCTCATGGTCCGGGGCATGCGATCGGGGGATCGGCAGGGACGTGCCGGGAACCGGACCATGGAGTGGGGCGGATACCGTGGGCCTATGCTTCGGACGCTGTTCTCGCCTCGCCTCGTGGGACTCCACCTGGTGACGATCGGGGTGTTGATCTCCTTCACCCTCCTCGGGCGATGGCAGCTCGGCGTCTTCGAGGAGTCCGGCCGTCCCCACGCGGTCGGCGATCCGGCGCCCGTGGCGCTGTCCACGCTCGTCCAGGCGGACAGGCGCGTCCCGGCGGAGGCGCTGAGCCGGCGGGTGACGGCCGAGGGGACGTTCGACGCCTCCCGGCAGTTGCTGGTGGCCGAGCGCGCGCCGACCGTGGAGACGGGCGGCGGGGCGGACCGGAACGCCGGCTACTGGCTGCTCACCCCGCTGAGGCTCGCCGACGGCCGTCTGGTGCCGATCGTGCGCGGCTGGGTCGCCTCGGCCACGGACCCGGCGGTGGCCGTCCCCCAGGGGACGGTACGGGTGGCCGGGCGCGTCCAGCCCTCCGAGCCGAGCGACTTCGCCAAGCGCCGCACCGCGCCCCTGCCACAGGGCCAGGTGGCCACGGTCTCGACGGCCGAGCTGATCAACGTGTGGAGCGGCGTCCGCCTCCAGGACGGCTTCGTGGTCGCCACCGAACAGGTGATCCCCACCGGGACCGCCCAGGACGCGACCGCGCGGGCACAGAACGGGGCCGCCGGCAACGGCGCCGTCCGAAGCGGGACACCGCCGAGTGCGAGCGCGCGGGGGCAGGCGGTGCGGCTGGTGGACGTGCCGGGGCCGATGGTCTCCGGGGGCTTCACCTGGCGGAACCTCGCCTACGCGGCCCAGTGGTGGATCTTCGCCGCGTTCGCCGTCTTCATGTGGTTCCACTTCGTCCGCGACGCGGTGCGCGCGGACCGCGAGACCGAGGACGAATCCCCCGCCGCCCCGGTGCTGGACGCGACCCCCCAGGCCTGACGAGCCCCCGGCCCTGACGACCCGCCACGGCCGTCCCCGGGCCGGGACCGGGGGTGGGGCGGGATATCGTGTGGGAACCGTTCAGCTAGCGAGGTAATGATCGTCGTGGAATCCGCGCTCAAGCCCTTCCGGGTGATGGCTTATATCGTCGGCTGCATGCTGCTGGCCCTCGTGGCCGCCATGGTAGTGAAGTACGGCTTCGACAACGCCACGCCCGCCGCCATCGTCAGCCCCGTGCACGGCTTCGTGTACGCCGTGTACCTGCTGTCCGCCCTCAACCTGGGGCTGAAGGCACGCTGGTCCTGGCCCTACACCGTCGGGGTGCTGCTCGCGGGCACCGTTCCGTTCCTGTCGTTCCTCATCGAGCGCAAGGTGGCCCAGCGCGTGCAGGAGCAGGCGGCCGCGGTCGCCACCGCCTGACCCGGCCGGCCGCGTCGTGCGGACCGGCCAGGAGCCCCCGTCGTCACCAGCGGCCGATCCGAGCCGGGGTCAGCCGCCGATCTGACGGCGGCGGATGCGGCGCAGGCGGGCGCGCTGCGACTCGTCCAGCATGAAGTACGCCACCACCGGCCCGCCGAGGACCGCGAGGACGACCAGCCAGGATATCGGGGACGGCACGAGCAGCAGGGCGAGCACGGAGGCGATCGCCGCACCTATGTAGTACTTTCCGAGTGGCGACATGGCCGGGCCTTTCTCTTCGCCGAGCGGGGGAGGTCCCCACCGCCATTCTGCGTCCTCAGCTCAACGAGCGGCCCTCCGGCGGGAGTTCCGCCCGCACCCGAGGTCACGAGGTGGGAACCTCAGGGGAAAGGCCGTCACGGCCGGTCGGCGAGGGCCTTGAGCGTTGCCTCGCCGTACGGGTCGCCGTCGCTGCTGACCGGCACGAGGGCCACCTCGTCCACGCCCGCCTCCGCGTAGGCGTCGAGGCGGTCCATGATCTCGACCGAGTCGCCGATGAGCGCGATCGATTCGAGCAGGCCGTCCGGGATCTCGGCCAGCAGGTCGCGCGGATGCGGCCGGGTGCGGGCGTAGGCGACGAGATCGCCGAAGCCGCACTCCGCGAACATCTCCCCGTACCCCGGCGCGGCGAGGTAGGGGAGCGTCCCGCGCCGGATCTGCTCGACGGCGGAGGCGTCCGGGTCCACGGCGGCGACCACCCAGGCGGCGACCCGCGTCGTCGGGGAGATCAGCCGCAGGTCGGTGATGAGCCGCGCGGCGGAGGCGGGGGTGAGGAGGTTCAGCACCATGCGGTCGGCGAGCGCGGCGGCGCCCACCGCGGCGGGGCCGAACGCCGCGACGCTCAGCTTGGAGCGGGGCGCGGGCAGCCGCAGGCGGTACCCCTTACTGGAGACCCGCGTACCGGAAAAGTCGGACTTCTCCCCGTCGAGCAGGGGCCGCAGCGCCATGACCGCCTCGCGCAGCGCCGTGGCCGCCCCCGCGCGGGAGCGCCCGTGCCACTCCTCGACCACCACCGGGCTGGAGGTGCCGAGTGCGACGTCCACCGGCCTGCCGGTGAGCCCGGCCACCGAGGCGGCGCCCATCGCGATCATCATCGGGTCGCGGACGGTGACCGCCAGCGGCCCCACGGTCAGCCCGATGCGACGCGTCCGCATGCCGATGGCCGTCGCGAGCGCGAACGCGTCGTACGTCGCCATCTCGCCGACCCACACCTCGGAATAGCCCTGTTCGTCCGCGATCTGCGCGGTCCGCACCGCCTCGTCCGCCGGCCGGTCCTGCCACAGCCCGAGGGAGACGCTGAGCCTCATTCTTCAACACACCTGCCCTACGCCCGGGGAGGCGTCGTGCCCCGTGTGGCATGCCCTCGCCGTCCCCGTGCATGCCCGACGCATAGTCAACCCCATAAGCGACGCTCCTCACCAGTGCGTGCCCGGATCCGTCCCTGAGAGCCCTTTCCGCGTCGTTTCACCGGAGCTGGTCCGCGCGGACCCAGGTGGCGTGGAAGCCGAGCGGGACGCGCGTGGGGAGCAGGACGCGGGCCAGTGGCCCGGCGGCGAGGTCGGCGGCGGACAGGATCTGCACCTCGGAGGTGCCCTCGCGCTCGTCGGTGACGAAGGTGACGAGGTAGCCGTCGTCCTCGCCGGTCGCGCCGTCGCGGGGCGCGAACGGCGCCTCGCTGCCGTAGCGGTGCTCGCCGAAGCGGTACCGCTGCCGCTCGCCGGTGACGTTGTCGTAGCGGATCAGGCCGTCGAAGAGGTTGGTCTCCGCCTCCTTCACGGACACGTTGTACGCGTATCGCGTGGCGTAGCCGGTCAGGCGGGCGTCGATGGACGGGAACTCCGTGTTCTGCTCCTCGTCCAGGTAGCCCTCGGACGTCCTCCCGGTTCGCAGGTCGAACCGGTAGCGGTACATGCGCGCGTCCAGCTTGAGGTACGACAGCATGCGCGACAGCGGGGTGCCCGCGCCGTTCGGCGCCGGGCGCGCCACCCGGCACACGTCCATCGTGATCTCGTCCCCGGACTCCCAGGCGTTGACCACGTGGTAGATGTAGCAGGGCTTGGCCTCGAACCAGCGGATGTCACCGGCGAGCCCCCGGCGCGGGATCACCCCGAAGCGCGAGGGCAGCCCCCGGTCGAAGGTGAGCTTGTACCGCCCCTGGCGGGCCGCGTCGAGGTCCTGGAACAGCGGCAGGTCCATCAGCACGGCGTGGTTCTCTGTGATCGCCAGGTCGTGCGGCAGCCGCGCCCCGGGCAGGTCCAGCTCGACGAGGTGCTCCACCGCGCCGCTCGCGCCCACGACGCCGTAGCGCAGGTACGGCGGGCGCGGCCCGTAGTCGAACCAGAACAGCTCGCCCGTGCGCGCGTCCGCCTTGGGGTGGGCCATGAAGTCGCCGGTCAGCGTGTCGAGGAAGGTCTCGGCCCCGATGGTCTCCAGCGACAGCGGGTCCAGGGCGTACGGCGAGCCGCACAGGTACCAGGTGGCGAGCACCTTGCCGCGGTGGAAGATCAGGTCGGTGTTGGCGGAGTCCTTCAGGTTGAGCCCGTGGCCGTTGCCGAAGGGGTTGTCCTTGGTGTCCTCCATGACACCCGTCCAGAGGGACCTGCCCTCGGCGGACTCGGCCTCGAAGGCGCGGGTGCGGACGTACCGGTTGCGGTAGCGCGCCCGGCCGTTCTCGAAGTGCATGGCGTGCACCATGCCGTCGCCGTCGAACCAGTGGTAGCGGCCCCGCATCGGGTAGCGCGCGTTGGGCCCGTTGCGCAGGTACACGCCGTTGAGGTCGCGGGGGATCTCGCCGATGACGGTCAGGTCCTCGGCGGTGACCTCCTCGTGCACGGGCGCGTACACGCCCAGGAGGTAGGGGTTGGGCTCGCCGGACCGGTCCATGACCGTCGCGACCGCCGTCGGAAGTTCCCTCATTCCAGGAAACTACGATAAAGAAAGTCAGCACGTCAACGCGCGACCGTGGCGCACCGTTCGCCGGTGGTGTTTAAAGTGGACGCGGTGAACGAGAAGGAAATACCGGCCGGCGTCGGGACGGGGCGACCCGCGGCCGGGCGGGCGACGAACGGCGTCGACGCGATCGACGCATCCCCGGGTGGCGCCCTCCTCGGCGTGGCCCCGGGCCAGCCCGGCGGCCCGGGGGAGCCGGCGGCCGGGCTCAGCGGCATCGGCCGCGCGCTGGCCATCCTCGGCGACCGCTGGGTGCTGCTGATCCTGCAGCGGGCCTTCCTGCTGCACGTCCGGACGTTCGCGGGCTGGCGCGACCAGCTCGGCATCTCCGAGTCCGTGCTCGCGTCCCGGCTGAAGGAGCTGGTCAGGTACGGCATCTTCGAGCAGAAGGCCTACCGCGACGGCCGCACCCGCCTGGAATACAGGCTCACCGAGGCAGGGCTCAAGCTGTGGTCGTTCCTCGTCGCCGTCCACAGCTGGGAGCGCGACTGGGCCGACCGGCCCGACCTGCTGACGCTGATGCACGACCGCTGCCGCCACGACGCCCGTCCGTACCTGGCCTGCGGAGCGTGCCGGAAGCCGATGACGGCCCGCGACACCCACACCGTGCGCGGCCCGCTCGCGACGTTCTCCCGCGTCGGCCTGCCCCGGCAGCACCGCCGCACCACCGCGCGCGGCGACGTCCGCACGGACTACGTCGGCTACTGCCCCCTCTCGATGGAGATCCTCGGCGACCGCTGGAGCACCAGCGTTCTCGCGGGCGCGTTCCTCGGTGTGCGGCGCTTCGTCGACTTCCAGAGCGAGCTCGGCATCGCGCCCTCGGTGCTCACCGACCGGCTGAAGCGGTTCGTCGAGCTCGGGGTGCTCCAGGCCGACGCCGGCCGCCACTACCGGCTCACCGACCGGGGGCTGGCCTACTTCGAGGTCTTCGCCTTCCTCGTGCACTGGGGTCAGCGCGAGCTGCCCGGCCCGCCCGGGTCCGACCTGGACATCACCCACAAGCCCTGCGGCTCCCCCCTGAGCCCGGTGCTGCTCTGCCGCCACTGCCACGAGGTGCTGGAGCGCCGGGAGGTCCGTTTCGACCTGTCCGCCTACCCCCATCTGGCCTGAGAGCCGGCGGGGGCCTCGCGTCCGGGCCTCGCGTCCGGACGCTCCTGCGGGCGCCGGTTACGGGCACCCGCCGTCCGCCCGACGAAGATCTCGCCGGAGCCATTGACCCGCCCGTGCCCGGCTTCATAGTGTCGCTCCAGCCTGTGATGGGAGTCGCGATGGGGCTGCACCCGCATCAGCGTGTCGAGCGGTACACCACCGACGGATGGTGGACGGACGACACCGTCGACCGGCTGTTCCGCGAGCGGGTGAGCGAGCGGCCGGACGCCGTCGCGATCGTCGACCCGCCCAACAAGCCGAGCCTGATGGACGGCCCCGCGCGGCGGCTCACCTGGGCGGAGCTGGGCGCCGAGGCCGACAGGATCGCCGCGGTCCTGCTGGGCACCGGCCTCGGCGCGGGCGACGTGGTCGCCGTCCAGTTACCGAACAGCGTCGAGCTGGCTGTGACGTTCCTCGCGGCGGCCAGGATCGGCGCCGTCCTCACCCCCCTCCCGGTGCAGTACCGCGAGTACGAGCTCACGCAGGTGATCACCCTGGCCGCGCCCAAGGTGTTCGTCACCGCCGAGCGCGTGGGGGACCGCGAGAACGCCGAGATCGTCCGCAGGCTGGAGGTCCCCGCGCCGCCGCTCGTGCTCGCCTGGGGCGACCTCGCGCGCGACCTGGAGACGGCCACCGCCGACCCCGCCGCGCTCACGGCCCACGTCAAGGGCCTGCGGACCGACCCGAACGACTGCGTGACGATCTGCTGGACGTCGGGTACGGAGGCGACGCCGAAGGGCGTGCCGCGCTGCCACTACGACTGGTTCGCCGTCGAGGCCAACACCACGGCCGCGCCCTCGCTGACCGGCGACGACGTCGTGCTGAACCCGTTCCCCATGGTGAACATGGCCGGCATCGGCGGGATCTTCCTGCCGTGGTTGCGCACCGGGTTCGCGCTGGTCCAGCACCACCCGTTCGACCTGCTCGTCTACCTGGACCAGATCTCCGAGGAACGGGTCACCTACACCCTCGCCCCGCCCGCGCTGCTCACCATGCTGCTGCAGAAGCCGGAGATGCTGGAGCGGTACGACATCTCCTCGCTGACGCGCATCGGGTCGGGCTCGGCGCCGCTGCCGCCGTGGATGGTGAGGGGCTGGCAGGAGCGGCACGGCATCGCCATCATCAACTTCTTCGGCTCCAACGAGGGCATCGCGCTGCTGTCCGACCCGGTGACCATTCCCGACCCGGAGGAGCGCGCCCGCTTCTTCCCGAGGCCCGGCGTCCCGGGCGGCACCTGGCTCGGCACCATGTCCGCCACCAGCGTGCGGCTGGTCGACACCGGCACGGGCGAGGAGATCACCGAGCCGGGGCGGCCGGGCGAGCTGCGCCTGTCCGGGCCGACCGTCTTCGCCGGGTACCTCGCCGGTACGGCGACGGCGGAGCCGTTCGACGAGGAGGGGTACCTCGTCACCGGGGACGTCTTCGAGATCGCCGGCGACGGCGGGCGGTACCTGCGTTACGTCGACCGCACGAAGGACCTGATCATCCGGGGCGGCGTCAACATCTCGGCGGCCGAGCTGGAGGGGCTGCTGGGCGGTCACCCCGCCGTGGTGGAGGTCGCCGTCATCGGATACCCGGACGAGGTGCTCGGCGAGCGGGTGTGCGCGGTGGTGGTGGCGCGCGACGACGTCGACCTCGGCGCGCTGGTGGACTTCCTGCGGGACAAGGGGCTGGCCTCCTACAAGCTGCCCGAGCGGCTCGTACTCGTCGAAGCCCTGCCGCGCAACGCGGTCGGCAAGATCCTCAAGCGGGACCTGCGCGAGCGCCTCTGAGCCCTGCCCCCGGCTGAAACGTTCAGCACTGGTGGCGCGTCCGTCCAGGTCGGACGGCACGGGGACGGGCTCGCCGTTGACTTCGCGCGGGGCGCGCAGAACCATCGGCCCGACGAGCACGGCGGTGGCCCGTGCCTGTGGGAGCGCTCCCATCGAGAGGTGAGGGGAAACAGCATGAGAGCCAGACGGGAAACGTCACTCCTGTTCGCCCTGCTTGCCGTGGTCGCCGGGCTGGTGATGGCGGTGACAGACCTCCTCCCCGCCCCGCCCGGCCACGCGGCCGCCGACACCGGGTGCCGCGTGGTCTACACCCCGAACCAGTGGGGCGGCGGGTTCACCGCCCAGGTCCGCGTGACCAACCTCGGCCCCGCGCTCAACGGCTGGACGCTGCGCTGGACCTTCGGCGGCGACCAGCGGGTCACCTCCGCGTGGAACGCCACCATCGGCCAGACGGGGACCGCCGTCACCGCGACCAACGTCGCCCACAACGCGGCCCTGCCGGCCGGCGGCTCGGCCGACTTCGGGTTCCAGGGCACCTGGACGGCGTCCAACCCCACCCCGGTGGACTTCGCGCTGAACGGCGTCCCCTGCAACGGCTCGGCCACCCCGACGGCCACCCCGACCGTGACGCAGACCCCGACCGTGACGCCCACACCGACGCCGACCGTGACCCCCACGGTGACGCCGACCGTGACCCCCACGCCGCCCGCGGGCTGCTCAGGCGCGGTGGTGTGCGCGAACTTCGAGGAGCAGGCGCCGGGAGCGCCGAGCGGCGACTGGCAGGTCGTCGCCCCCGACTGCCGTGGCACGGGCACCGCCACCATCGACACCGCCCAGGCGCACAGCGGCGGCAAGTCCCTGCGGATCTCCGGCGGGGGCGGGTACTGCAACCACATCTTCGCCGCCACCACCAAGAACGTCGGGGCCGTCGGCCCCGTCGTGTACGCCCGGGTCTGGGTGCGGCACACCACCGCCCTGCCCGCCAACCACATCACCATGATCACCATGGCCGACCAGAACGACGGCGGCAGGGACCTGCGCGTCGGCGGCCAGAACGGCGCCCTCCAGTGGAACCGCCAGTCCGACGACGCGACCCTGCCCGAGCAGAGCCCGACCGGCGTCGCCCTCAGCGCGCCGCTGCCCACCGGCCGCTGGGTCTGCCTGCGCTACCGCATCGACACCACCCGGCCGGGCATGAGCACCTGGCTGGACGACCAGGAGGTCGCCGGGTTGCATCTCGACGAGACGCCCACCCGCGACATCGACAGCCAGTGGCTCCGCCGGACGACCCCGCCCCGCCCGGTGACCCTGCGGCTCGGCTGGGAGAGCTACGGCAACGACGCGGACACGCTGTGGTTCGACGACGTGGCGCTCGGCTCCGCGCCGGTCGCCTGCTGACTCCGGCGTCCCTCTGCTCACCGCCCGGACGCTCCCCACCGTCCGGGCGGTGGGGATGCGGCCGCGTGAGCGACTCGACGCCCGGCGGCCCGGCGAAGGTGTCCGCGCACGTCGAGGGAGCCAGGGGAGAGCGCGGTTTCCGGACGAACCGAGGAATAGGTCACCGGGCGAGCTGACCGAGCCCTGCATGAGATCTGCACAAGTTGCCTAGGAATGTCTGCACGTGCCCGTCCTAGGCTTCTTCGCGTGACAGACCAGCGACGCATTCTCGTGGTCGAGGACGACAGGACCATCGCGCTGGCCGTGCGCAGCCGGCTGGGCGCCGAGGGATTCGACGTGCGCATCGCGGGTGACGGGGAGGAGGCCCTGGCGATGTACGCGCGGGCCGAGCCCGACCTGGTCATCCTCGACCGGCTGCTGCCCGGCCTGGACGGGCTGGAGGTGTGCCGGCGCATGCAGGCCGCCCGTCCCGTCCCGGTGCTGATGCTCACCGCCCTCGCCGAGGAGACGGACCTGCTCGTCGGGCTCGGTGTCGGCGCGGACGACTACCTGACCAAGCCGTTCAGCATGCGCGAGCTCGTCGCGAGGATCCACGCGCTGCTGCGCAGGGTCGAACGGGCCGTCCAGCTCGCCCACGAGGACACCGTCATCCGCGTCGGCGACGTCGAGATCAACACCGCCGAGCGCAGGGTCTTCGTCCGCGGGGCCGAGGCGCAGCTCACCCGCACCGAGTTCGACCTGCTGCGGCGGCTCGCCGAGCGCCCCGGGCACGTCTTCGAGCGCGAACGGCTGCTCTCCGACATCTGGGGCTTCTCCGAGGCCGCCGCCACCCGGACGGTCGACAGCCACGTGCGCGCCCTGCGCCGCAAGCTCGGCTCCGGCATCGTCCGCACCGTGCACGGCGTCGGATACGCCCTGGTACGTCCATGAGGCCGCTGGACTTCCTCGGCCGCATCAAGGTCAAGCTCGGCCTGGTCATCCTGCTCGCCGTCGCCACGGCGTTCACCATCAACGAGTACGGCCGCACGCTCGGCGTGGACGCCTCCGTCCGCATGGGCCTGGCCGGGCTGCTCAGCATCGGCATGGTCCAGCTGCTCGGCCGCGGAATGACCGGGCCGCTGCGCGAGATGGCCGCCGCCGCACAGACCATCGCCAAGGGCCGGTACGGCATGCGGGTCTCGGCGACCTCGCGCGACGAGGTCGGTGAGCTGGCCCGCGCCTTCAACGCGATGGCCGCCGACCTCGCCGAGGTGGACCGGCAGCGCCGCGAGCTGGTGGCCAACGTCAGCCACGAGCTGCGCACCCCCATCGCCGGGTTGCAGGCCGTGCTGGAGAACATCGTGGACGGCGTCTCCCCGCCCGACCTCGACATCCTCGGCACCGCGCTGGCCCAGACCGAGCGGCTCGGCCGGCTGGTCGCCCAGCTCCTCGACCTGTCCCGCCTCGACTCCGGCACGCGGTCGATCGAGCGCGAGCCCGTGGACCTGGCCGCCCTCTGCGGCCAGGCCGTGCGCGAGGCGAGCCTGACCCGCGACGACGTGGCGCTGTCCAGCCTCGTGACCCCGCGCCTGGGCGTGCACGCCGACCCGGCGCTGCTCGCCCAGGTGCTCGCCAACCTGCTGGACAACGGCGTCCGGCACAGCCCGTCCGGCGGGCGGGTGTGGCTCGAAGCCCGTCCCGAGGGGACGGGGGTGCGCCTCGGCGTCGTCGACGAGGGGCCGGGGATCCCCGAGACCGAACGGCCCCGGGTGTTCGAGCGCTTCTCCCGCCTCGACAGCGCGCGGGCGGCGGACGCGGGCGGGGCCGGCCTGGGGCTGGCCATCGTGAAGGAGATCGTCGAACTGCACGGCGGCTCGATCAGCGTCGCCGACACGCCGGCCGGCTGCCACATGGTGGTCGACCTTCCCGGAAGGACAACCGCGATGAACGACGATTCGAGCGATCCGTTACCGGGCCACGAGGACTCTCGCGCGGCACAGGGGCCGCGCGAGCCCCTCGAACGGCCGGCGCCGTTCCACTCCGCGCCGCCCGGAAGCGCTCACTCCGTGTCGGCCGGAGGCGCTCACTCCGCGCCGCTCGGAGGCGCTCACTCCGTTTCGGCAGAGGGCCTCGCCGCACTGGCCGAGGGTTCTGTCGAGACGGGCGTCGCCGAGGCCCGTCCGCCCGTGACGGAACGCGGCACGCACGACGTCCTCGTCGCGGGACCCAAGGGCATGCACACGGACCCCGAGACGCCCGAAACGGCCTCCGTCCCCGCCGCCGACACCCCCGCCTCCGCCCTTGCGACGCCCTTCGCGCCCGGGACGCCCTCCGCGCCCGGGACGCCCTCCGCGCCCGCGACGCCCTTCGCGCCTGGGACGGACACCGCCGTGGCCGCGAGCCCCGACGTCGGGCCAGGCAGAGGCTCCGTCCACGCCGCGGATCGTGTCCCTGGCACGGATCCTGTCTCCGCCGCGGATGCGCCCCCGCACCCGGACCGGGCTCCGCACCCGCACCCGGGCGCGGCCCCGTACCCGCCCCCCGCGACGCGGCCGGGGCGCCGCTTCGACGACCCCGAGCCGGACTTCCTGGCGTCCGTGTCCTGGAAGAAGGCCTACGCCGGCGGGCTGCTGGGGCTGGTGTGCGGGTTCGTCGTCGGGCTGTGCGTCGCGTTCTTCCTCGGCTACTTCTTCGGCGGCCCCTACGGCCCCGTGGCGATGGTGCTGTTCTCGGCCGGCGGCACGATGCTCGGCACCTCTATGGGCTACAAAGACGCCCGCCCCTCGGCCACCGCCCAGGCCGGGGACCCTGTCGAGGCGTACGTGCCGCCGCCGCTGCTGCCGCGCCCCAGCCTGCCGAAGACACCCCGCGCCCTGCCGGCGCTCGCCGCGGCGGTGGGCCTCCTGGCCGCCGTGGCGCTTCCGGAGAGCAGGCCGGGCCTCGGGTTCGTCCTGGTGGCCGTCGCCGCCGGGGCGGCCGTCATGCCGTGGGCGCGGGCGCGGATCACCCCGTGGACGATCGCCTTGGGCGTGCTGGCGTACGCGCTGGTCGCGGTGGCGTTGTTCCGCGACGCCGGCTGGCTGGTCGGCCCGATGACGCTCGCCGGCTTCGGGCTGGCGGCGCTCGCCGTGTCCGGCGGCGGGCGCGGCTGGCTCGGCGTGATCCGGGGAGGGCTGTCGGTGCTGCTCGCGCTCGCGCCGCTCCCGTGGTTCCTGGCGGCGCCGTTCAAGGGGGCGAACCGGCGAAGGCTCGGGCCCGTGCTCGCCGGGCTGGGGCTGGCCCTGGTGCTGATGCTGGTGTTCGGGCTGCTGTTCGCCTCGGCGGACGCTGTCTTCTCCTCACTGGTGGAACGCCTGTTCACGGCCCCCGACTGGGCGTCCAAGCTTCCGTTCCGCCTGGTGGTGTTCGGCCTGTTCGCCGCGCTCGTCGGCGGCGCCACGCTCGTCGCGCTGCGGCCGGCGGTGGAGCCGCGGGTGCCCGTCCGGCGCAGGCGGGTGAACCCCACGCTGTGGATCACCCCTCTGGTGGCGGTGGACCTGCTGTTCGTCTCGTTCGTGGTCGTGCAGATCACGACGCTGTTCGGCGGCAACCGCAAGGTCGTCGAGACGGCCGGGCTGACCTACGCGGAGTACGCGCGGTCGGGCTTCTTCGAGCTGGTCACCGTGAGCGTGTTCGTGCTCGCCATCGTCGCGGTGGCGGCGGGCGTGCTCGCGCCGGCGGGCCGTGAGCGCTGGGCGCTCGCCGGGCTGCTCGGCCTGCTGTGCGGGCTGACCATGGTCATCCTCGCCTCGGCCCTGCACCGGCTCGGCCTCTACACGGACGCGTACGGCCTGTCGCGGCTGCGGGCCACGGTCGGCGCGGCGATCTGGTGGCTCGGCGCGGTGTTCGCGCTGGTCCTCGCCGCGGGCGCCCTGCGCATGGCCCGGCGCGGAGCCGGCTGGCTGCCCCGTACGCTGGTGCTGGTCACCGCGCTGAGCCTGGTGATCTTCGCGGCCTGGAACCCCGACCTACGCGTGGCCGAGAGCCAGATCGACAAGCGGGGCGTCTCGCGGCTCGACGTCGACTACCTCGCCGACCTGGGCGCCGAGGCCGTGCCCGCCGTGGACCGGCTGCCCGAGCCCGCGCGCAGTTGCCTGCTGGCCCAGATGGCCGCCGTCGACAGGTTCGGCCACGCCGACCCGTGGAACGGCTCGAACCTCGCCCGCGCGCGGGCTCGCGAATTGCTGCGCGCCCGTCCTCCCCTGTACCCGTCGACGCTCACCTGTGAAGATATAGGGTCACCTGGGACATAGGTCACTCACGGTCGCGCACGGCGGCCTCCCGGAAAGGCTCGGCAGCGGTGGAGGGTTCGGTTCACGTCTTCGTCGAGGACGTGCGGGACGAGGGCGCCCGCCGCGTCCTCGGCAGGATCGCCGAGTACGGCGTGCGCGAGGTCACGGTGGCCGCGGCCTACCACGCGGCCCGCGACGTCACCCCTCACGGCGCCTCGCGGGTGACCCTGCGCTCGGACGGAGTCCACTTCCCGCCCCCGGACGATCTGTTCGCGAACCTGCGCCTGACGCCGCCCGTGCAGCCGGGCGCGCAGGACGAGCCGCTCGCCGCGCTGCGCGAGGCCGCCGACGACCACGGCATGGTCCTGCACGGCTGGGCGGTCTTCCTGCAAAACGTCACGCTCGGCCTGGCGAACCTCGACCTGACCGTCCAGGACTGCTTCGGCGGGCGCGGCTCACCGGCCGCCCTGTGCCCGGCCCAGCCCGACGTCCGCCTGTACTCGGTGGCGCTGGCGCGGGCCGTGGCGCGCCAGGGGGTGCGCAGCGTGGTGGCCGAGTCCCTCCATTTCGGGACGTTCGCCCAGGGCTACCGGCAGGACCGCTCGTACGTGCCCCTCGGCCCCATGGACGAGTTCCTGCTCGGCCTGTGCTTCTGCTCGTGGTGCATGCGGCGCGCCGCCGACCTCGGCGTGAAGGCGGAGGTCGCGCGCGAGGAGTGCGCGAGGATCATCGGCGGCGTGCTGGACGGCGACCCTCCCGCGCAGGGCGAGGTGACGCGGGCGGCGCTCACCGCCTACGCGGGCCCGGAGGTCGTGGCCTACGCCCGCGCCCGGTCCGAGACCGTCACCTCCCTGGTCAGCGAGGTGTCCTCGGCCGTGGCCGCCGAGGGGTCGCGGTTGACCTTCGTGGACGGCACCGGCCACGGCAAGGGGTACGCCGACGGGCTGCCCCCGGCCGGGCTCGCGGCGCACGACGCCTGGCAGCTCGGCGTGGACCTGGTCGCGCTCGGCGACCTGGTGCCGTCGTTCGGCGTGCTCGCCTACGCCAGGGACGCCGCGCGGGTGGCCGACGACGTGGGGGCCTACCGCCGTTCGGTGGGCAACGACCGCGAGCTGAGGGTCGTGCTGCGCCCGGGCCGTCCCGACACCGACTCCGAGGACAGGCTCGCCGCGAAGGTCCGTGCCGTGAGGGCGGCCGGCGGTGACGCCGTGGACTTCCACGCCTACGGTCTCGTGCCGTACAGCGTGCTGAACCGCATCCCGGGGGCGCTCGGCCACCGCCCCTGACCCCCGGGAGGCGCCCGGAGCCCACACGGACTCGCCGGAGCCCGCAGACCTCGCCCGGGATCAGGATCAGGACCTCAGGATCAGGTCCCGGGATCAGGCCTCAGGCGGACTCGCGGACGACCAGCTCGCTCGGCAGGATCAGCCGGTCGCTCGCGCGCTCGTGCGGGGGAGTCAGCAGCAGCCGCACCATCGCGGTCGCCTGCTCGGGGATCGGATGGCGCACCGTCGTCAGCGGCGGGTCGGTGTAGCGCGCGGCCTCGATGTCGTCGAAGCCCACCACCGCGACGTCGTCCGGGACGCGGCGCCCGGCCTGGCGCAGCACCTGCAGGGCGCCGATCGCCATCACGTCGTTCGCCACGAACACCGCGTCCAGTGACGGGTCGTCCTCCAGCAGCTGGCGCATAGCGGCGATGCCCGAGGCGCGGGTGAAGTCGCCTACGGCGACGATCGAGCGGCGGTCGGAGTCGCGCAGGGCCTCACGGTAGCCGGTCAGGCGGTCCTGACCTCCTATCATGTCCTGCGGGCCCGCGATCGTCGCGATGCGGCGCCTCCCGGCGTCGAGCAGGTGGCGCACGGCCGCCGCCGCGCCGCCAACGTTGTCATTGTCGACGTAGGGCATCTCGACCGCGACGGCGGGCCGGCCGTAGGACACCACGGGCACGCCCATACGGGTCAGCGCGCCCGGCAGGGGGTCGGCGCCGTGCATGGACAGCAGCAGCACACCGTCCACGTGGCCGCCCGAAATGTAACGCTCCACCCGCGCGTGGCTGCGGGGCGAGCTGGCGAGCATCAGCACGATCTGCTTGTCGGCCGCCTCCAGCTCGCTGCTGACCGTGCGGATCACCATCGAGAACAGCCGGTCGTCGGAGAAGACCCGCGTGGCGGGCTCGGAGATGACCAGCGCGATCGAGTCGGTGCGCTGGGTGACCAGGCTGCGGGCGGCGGAGTTGGGGACGTACCCCAGCTCGCTCACGGCCCGCAGCACCATCTCTCTGATCTCCGGAGTGACGGTCGACTGGCCGTTGACGACCCGCGAGACGGTCGCCCGGGAGACGCCGGCGCGTGCGGCGACCGCCTCCAGGGTTGGTCGTTTCATTCGCTAGAGCCCTGTCTTTCCTCGGATGGAGGTCGTGGTGCGGCCGTCGCCCCGGATGGCCGACCGGTGCCACAGCCGCTGTCGCTGTTGAGGAGCCGCCACTGGTTTCGAAATCGCGGTGAACGATTCCGAAAACCCGACGCTACCCATCGTGCCACTCGAAATTATCCAGTAGGGCCCAAACGATCGCCCGTGGCGGGCCGTGTCGGACCGGATCGACGCCCGGTCGTAATGCGGAGGGGGCGCCGGTCCTTACAGTTGCGTTCCGGGGCGCGTCCGAGAGTGACCGTGCGCGTACCGCCGCCTCACGTTCGCCGAGCGTCGGGCACGGGGGGCGCCGAGCGTGGAAACGGGTAATACGGCGCGCCTCATAATCTGTTTTCCACCAGCCCAATATAGCTCTTCCGTCGACGGTCCGGGCCGACGGATGGAGAGCGCTCTCCGGCTACGACCCCTAAGGGGTGCGCCCGGGGCGCGGAGGCCGCCGGTGACGGAAAGTGATCGGACGTCGTGCGCCGTGCGCTGTTCAAGGCAACCCCGCACCGTTCCGCCGCTGTCATGCCTGGTGAAAAGGGTGCCGGTGCGACGCCTGCCCGTAGCGGCGCCCTGGGTCAAGATGAGAGCGCTCTCGTGATCTTCAAGAAACATTTTCACGCTGTTGACAGCGGCTTCTGACCCAAATAGCGTCAGCGGCGCTGAGAGCGTTACACGCACGTTACGTCACCGCGAACAAACGGTTCGCGCCGCTGTGCGGGCCTCGAACGGCCGTCGGGCCCGCCGTACGGACCGCCGCCGGTCCCCGCCCCTCGCCCGGGCGGGCCGGTTCACCCCCCACGACGAAAGTCTCTCCGCATGATCAACCAGCTCCCCTCGGAAACCCCGCCCAACCGTCCCGCCGCCGCCCGCCTCCCGGGCAGGCGCCGTACCGCCGGCTTCGCCCTCGTCACCCTCCTCGCGGGCCTGCTGACCACCGTGACCGCCGGGCCCGCCCAGGCCGCCACGATCGCCGTCGGCGCCGGCAGCTACACCACCGACCTGCCCGCCGGAGCCTCCGGCCCCGCCAACACCGCGGGCGCGCAGGTCACCCCCAAGGTCACCTCCGCCGTCACCGCCAAGGTCCCCACCAACGACTGGTGGTCCTCCCTGGCCTTCCAGAGGTACGCGGGCAACCCGTACTCCGAGAACATGTACGCCCACCCGCTGGCCTTCCACGCCGTGGCCGGCGGGCTGGAGGTCAGCTACCCGTCCACGCCCGGCGGCTCGGCCACCCAGTACGCCTACAGCCACGCCCGCGACCTCACCCTCGGCGTCACCGGCCTCAACGCGCCGCGCACGCAGGTCGACGGCTGGTCCGACTGGACGGTCACCCCCTACTGGTCCGACGGCGCGCGCACGCTGCGCACCACCATCGGCCACGGCTCGCCGTTCGTGTACGCCACCCCCTCCGGCGGCGACGGGCAGGTCGCTTTCGTCGCCACGCCCACCATCTGGGCCGACCGGGGCAACGTGCTCGGCGCCACCGTCAACGGCCACGACTACGCCCTGTTCGCCCCGACGGGCACCGACTGGACGATCGCCGGCACCACCGCGACCGTGGCGCTCGGCGGCAAGAACTACTTCTCCGTCGCCGCGCTGCCCTCCCGCGCAGCCCTCGACCTGTTCGCCAAGTACGCCTACTCGTTCGTCACCGGCACCACCGTGAGCTGGTCCTACGACGAGGCGAACGCCCGGCTGACCACCACCTACACCGCCGCGACCACGGCGAAGGAGGGCACGCAGACCGGCACGCTGCTCGCCCTCTACCGGCACCAGTGGCTCGCCACCACCGACGCGCTCACCACCTACACGTACGCCTCGTCCCGCGGCACGATGAAGCTGCGCGAGGGCGCCACGTTCAGCACCCGGCAGACCTTCCACGGCGTCCTGCCCTCGCTGCCCGACCTCGGCGCCTACGACCGCGCCCGGCTTCTCGACTTCGTCCGCCAAGAGGCCAACGCCGCCGACCCGTACAAGGGCGCCGGCGACACCTACTGGGCGGGCAAGGCCCTCGGGCGGCTGGCACAGCTCGTGCCCATCGCCGAGCAGCTCGGCGACCTCGCCTCGCGCGACAAGCTGATCGGGCTGCTGAAGACCAAGCTGCAGAGCTGGTTCACGGCGGGCGGCGAGCAGTTCCGCTACGACGCCGCCTGGGGCATCCTCACCGGCTACCCGGCGTCCTACGGCAGCGACACCGAGGTCAACGACCACCACTTCCACTACGGCTACTACCTGATGGCCGCCGCCACCGTCGCCCGGTACGACAAGGCGTGGGCCGCCGACGGCCAGTGGGGCGGCATGGCCAAGCTGCTCGCCCGGGACGCCAACAACTGGGACCGCAGCGACACGCGCTTCCCGTTCCTGCGCAACTTCGACCCGTACGCGGGCAACGGCTGGGCCTCGGGCCACCAGGGCTTCGCCGCGGGGAACAACGAGGAGTCGTCCTCGGAGGGGATGAACTTCGCCGCAGGAGCCCTGCTGCTCGGCGCCGCCACCGGCGACACCGCCCTGCGCGACCTCGGCATCTACCTCTACACCACCCAGACCGCCACGATCGCGCAGTACTGGTTCGACGTGGACAGCGCGGTCTTCCCGCCGAACTACGGCCACGACACCGCCGGCATGATCTGGGGCGAGGGCGCCGCCTACGGCACCTGGTGGACCGGCAACCCCGAGGAGATCCACGGCATCAACTACCTGCCGATCACCGGCGGCTCGCTCTACCACGGCCTCTACCCGGCCAAGGTGAGGGCCGGGCTGGCCGAGATGGAGGCCAACAACGGCGGGCCCGCCGTGGAATGGCGCGACATCATCTGGCAGTACCGCGCGCTCGGCGACCCCGCCGCCGCCAAGGCGAACTGGGACGCCAACTGGAACAACTACACCCCCGAATCCGGGGACTCCAAGGCGCACGAGTATCACTGGATCTACAACCTGGCCCGGCTCGGCCTCGTCGACCCGGCGGTCACGGCCGACACCCCGACGGCCGCAGTCTTCTCCCAGAACGGGACGCGCACGTACGTCGCGCACAACTTCGGCACCGCCGCCCGTACCGTCAGGTTCTCGGACGGCAGGACGCTGACGGTCCCGGCCGGGGCGACGGCGACCAGCGCGGGAGGCACCCAGCCCACGCCGACGCCCACGCCGACCGTCACCCCGACGGTCACGCCCACGCCGACGCCGACCGTCACGCCCCCGCCGGGCTCGCCGACCCGGTACCTGCAGACCGGCGGCGGGCTCGCCGCGACCGCGGGGGCGACCGGGGCCGACACCATCCCCTCGGCCGGCGGCGCCAACCACGACGGCACCCCGTACAACCCTGTGACCTACACGGCCAGCGGGCTCACCATGACGTACACCGGCGCGGCCACCGCGTTCGACCTGTTCATCGACTCGGGCGCTGCCGTCGGCAACGGCATCCAGGCGCGCGTCTCCTACGACCTCACCGGAGACGGCACCTACGACCGCGTCGAGACCTACCCCTACTTCGCCACCGACCCGGTCACCGGCTTCGAGCACTACACGCAGGGGACGGGCCCGTCGTCCGCGACCGGCGCCCTCGGCAACCTGAGCAACGGCCGGGTGCGCGTCGAGGTGTGGAGCGCGATCGGCTCGAACCCGGCCTCGGTCGGCACCGGCAACCGCTCGGTCATCACCCTTCCCTTCCGCTGACGCACACGCCCGTACGGGCCGTGACCTCCCCGCCGGTCACGGCCCGTACGGCCAGCCCCGCCCCTCCCGGCGCGGTCCGCATCTGATCTCCGGCACAAATCCGATCTGCCCCGAGAGATGAGGATGAGCATGGACTCACCGACCCGAACACCCGAAAGGCGCCGCCCCCGACTCCGCGCACTGCTGACCGCCGTCGGTGCCGCGATCCTCCCCGTCATCGCCCTGGCCGTGACGGTCCCCGCCGGCGCCGCCGTGCCTCCCACGCCGACCGGATGGAGCCTCGTCTGGAGCGACGACTTCAACGGCTCGGCGGGCACCCTCCCGTCGTCCGCCAACTGGATCATCGACACCGGGCACGCCTACCCCGGAGGACCCGCCAACTGGGGCACCGGAGAGATCCAGAACTACACCGCCAGCACGTCCAACCTCAGCCTCGACGGCGCCGGCAACCTGCGCATCACCCCGATCGGCAGCGGCCAGAACTGGACGTCCGCCCGCATCGAGACCCGCCGCGCCGACTTCAAGCCCGCCGCCGGGCGCGTCCTGCGCATCGAGGGCCGCATCCAGATGCCCAACGTCACCGGCAACGCCGCCCTCGGCTACTGGCCCGCGTTCTGGGCCCTGGGCGCGCCCTACCGGGGCAACTACTGGAACTGGCCGGGCATCGGCGAGTTCGACATCATGGAGAACGTCAACGGCATCAACGCCGTCTGGGGCGTGCTGCACTGCGGCGTCAGCCCCGGCGGGCCGTGCAACGAGACCACCGGGCTGGGCGCCAACCGCCCGTGCCCCGGCTCCACCTGCCAGTCCGCGTTCCACACCTACCGCTTCGAGTGGGACCGCGCCGCCACGCCCAACGCCCTGCGCTGGTACGTCGACGGCCAGCAGTTCCACAGCGTCAACCAGAACCAGGTCGACGCCACCACCTGGAACAACATGACCGGCCACGCCGGCTACTTCCTGCTGCTCAACGTCGCCATGGGCGGCGCCTTCCCCAACGCGCTCGCCGGGCAGACCCCGACGGCGGCGACCGTCTCCGGGCGTCCCATGGTCGTCGACTACGTCGCGGTCTGGCAGAGCGGCACCGGCCCCACCGGCCCGCCCACGTCACCCCCGCCCACCACGCCCCCGCCCGGCGGCGTGGACGCGCGCTCGACCATCCAGGCCGAGAACTACCAGGCGCAGTCCGGCACCCAGACCGAGGCCACGACCGACGCCGGGGGCGGCAGCAACGTGTCCCACATCGCGGGCGGCGACTGGCTGCGCTACGACGGGGTGAACTTCGGCAGCGCCGCGGCCACCCAGTTCAGCGCGCGCGTCGCGTCCGGGGCGGGCGGCGCCAGCGGCCTCGTCCAGGTACGCCTCGACAGCCTGACCGCGGCGCCCATCGGGGACTTCGCGATCGGCGACACCGGGGGCTGGCAGAGCTGGCGCACCGTCCCGGCCAACATCGCCGGGGTGACCGGCACGCACACCGTCTACCTCACCTTCTCCAGCGGCCAACCGGCCGACTACGTCAACCTCAACTGGTTCACCTTCGGCAACTGACCCTCCCCCCGGCCCGCGCCCCTCACCCCCCAAGGGGCGCGGGCCCTCCTCCCTGTCAATTCCCGGCCGGCGGCCGGTTCTCGGCCGGGCGCTTCCCGGGTGGTGGTCGATCCGCGTACCCAGGAAATACGCGGCCCGGTACTCCCGGGTGGCGGAGGTCGGTGGCCGTATTCTGGACGTATGAAGATCGTCAACGCTCTGGCGCTCGTCGCGGCGATCACGCTCGCCGGCTGTTCCGCGGAGGGGGCCACGCCGGCGTCCGGTCTCAAGGTCAGCAGCCCCGCCTTCGCCGACGGCGCCGCGATCCCGCGGAAGCACGCGTGCGCGGCCCAGGGCGGCCAGGACGTCTCGCCGCCGCTGAAGTGGAGCGGCGTGCCCTCGTCCGCCCGTGAGCTGGCCATCGTCGTCGACGACCCGGACGCGCCCGGCGGCTCGTACATCCACTGGCTCGTGACCGGCGTCTCCACCACCGCCACCGGCGCCGCCGAGGGCGAGGCCCCCGGCAGGGTCGTGAGGGGCAACGGCGGCGATCCGGCGTACGCGGGGCCGTGCCCGCCGAGCGGCGTCCACCACTACCACTTCATCGTGTACGCGCTGCCCGGACCCGTCGTGTCGTCCGGCGGCCCCCAGGAGGTCCACCAGCGGATCAAGAACTCGGCGATCGCCTCGGGGGAGACCATCGGCACGTTCGCACACTGAACCACGGCCACGCGGCCACGCGTCCGGCTCCGAGGCCGGGCCGAGGTGGCGGCGGTTGGCCGAGGTGGCGCTGGAGGCCGCGCTGAGACGGCGCGGACATTCCCCCGCGCCCGCCGACGTCGCGTTGAACGACGCTCAGCGTGCGCGAGCGCCGCCGGTGAGCGCGGTCGCGACGCCGAGCCCGAGGTAGACGCACCCGCTGACGTATTTGATCGACTTCCCGCGCCGGCGCAGCACCCGGCCGAGCGTGCCCGCCCCGACGGCGTACACCATGTCGCTCGCGATCCCGAGCAGCAGCAGCGTCGCCCCCAGCACCGCGATCTGCAGGGCCGGTGATCCCGCCGCCGGGTCGACGAACTGCGGCAGGAACGCGAGGAAGAACAGGATCACCTTGGGGTTCAGCACGTTCACGATCACCCCCTCCAGGAAGACCCTGCCGAGCGGCTGACTCGCGACGACCTCGCCGGCCTGCCCGCGCCGGTCGGCCAGCGTACGGACGCCGAGGTAGACCAGATACGCGGCCCCGGCCCACTTGACGACGGTGAAGGCCGCCGCCGACCGCGCGATCAGGTACGACAGGCCGGCGGAGGCCGCGGCGATGTGCAGCAACGTCCCGGTCTCGACACCTACGGCCGAGGCGATGGCGGCCGCGCGCCCTTGGGCGATGCCCCGGGCGGTGATGTAAATGATGTTCGGCCCCGGAATGACCACCAGGGCCAGCGCGGCGGCGGAGAACACGAGCAGGGTCGAGGGGGCGATCATGGGTCCGACTCTAGGAGCCGGTCGCGGCGCTGGTTAGAGCCACTTGTGAGCTTATTTCCAGTCCAGTTCGGATATTTAGGTATGCCCGTCGTCCCCCGGGAACTGCCGGGCGGTGCGTGGCATCTCGCGAGACTGGCAGGGCGGCGGCGCGTCCCCCATGCAGATGTGGCCGCAGGAGACCGGGCGGTGCTCAGCCGCTGGAGCTCGTGCGGGCGGACAGGGCCAGATCTCTCACGACCTGGATCAGCTCGGCCGGGTCGAAGGGCTTGGTGAGGTAGGCATCCACGCCGATCGCGAGGCCGCGCTTCTTGTCGTCCTCCTGGGCGCGGGCCGTGATCATCATGATCTTGATATGGCTGGTCCGCTCGTCGGCGCGCAGCTTGGTGGCCGTCATCCAGCCGTCCAGGCGCGGCATCATGACGTCCAGCGTGATGACATCAGGCTGGACCGTCCCCACCCGGTCAAGGCAGTCCTGCCCGTCGGTCGCCGTCTCGACCTGGAAGCCCTCCAGGTTGAGGTTGACGGCGATGAGCTGCCGAATCACCTCGTCGTCGTCCACGACCAGCACGCGTCCCAGAAGCTCTTCCACGGCCGCGAGGCTAACCCCTGAACCGCCCCCACGCGACCCTTTCCCCGAACTTCCTCTCCCCGCCCCGAACGCCGAGCGAACGTCGTAGCCCCCGGGCGACACCGATGGGGGGCGACGAGCGCCGAGGCTGCGAGTTATCCACAACCCCCTCACTCGAGACTCGGTCGAATCCGGCATCGTCCCAGCTCAGGACGGGTGCGATTGAACGGGCCGAGGAACGGTCGCACCTCCTTAATCCACAGAGTGGGATTCGGCTGGACGGTGAAGGGCCTGCTCGTCCGATTCTGGGGCCTCGATTCCTCATCGAGCCCAAGGAGGGCGTCCGTGATCACGATGCTCGTCACCACCGTCCTTGTCACGGGGGCGGCACTTTCAGCAGGTTCCACGGAGGCTTCAACCGGTTCCAGCGAGGCCACCATGGTCCCACGGCTGACCCGCTGCACCCCCATCATCCGGCCCCCCGACCATCACGCCTATGACTCTGGGCCACGTGACTCTGGGCCACGTGACTCTGAGCCACGGCCGAACACCACGTACCTTCCGACGACGAAGGCCGCCCGCCTGGCCGCGTCGAAGGCCGCAGCGGTCATCGCGACCGAGGCCGCGGTAATCGCCGCGACGGAGGCCACAGGAGCCGGCACGCCGGGGTCTCCCTCGTCCGCCGCGACAGAGACCGCCGGATTCTCCGCGATGTCTCGGATCTCCTCGATGTCCGTGGAAGCAAGTGACGTCCCGGAACGCGGACACGCCGCGGTCCCTTGCCCGTCCCCGATGGATCGCAGCCGCCCCTCGCACACACCCGAGATCGACCCGTACGGCACACCCGGCGCCCGTACCTGGACGTTCCCCATCCCCATGCCCGGCGCACAGCCCTCAACCGACCACGACAAAGAGCAGCCCATACACAGGGTCCACCAACCGGCCCGCCCGGCCGGACCCCCGCAGCCCTCCACGGTTTCCGAGCGGGTGAAGCCGTCTGGTAGCTCCAAGCGGGCCGGCACTTCAGCCCTGTCGAAGCCGCCCACCGGGGCTCGCCTGCCGCACCCGTTAAAACGTCCCGGAGCCGCGGCCTCCAGAAGGTCCGGCAAGTCACCGGCGGGGACGATCGCTGTAGCGGCTGCCCTCCGCCAGCTCGGGACGCCTTATGTCTGGGGCGGGGGATCGGCCGCGGGGGCGACCCGCGGCGGCTTCGACTGCTCCGGCCTGGCCCTCTATGCCTGGTCTCGCGCCGGCGTATCCCTCCCGCACTACACCGGCAGTCAGTTCACCCGAGGTACCAAGATTCCCATCTCCCAACTCCGGCCCGGCGACCTCGTCTTCTTCGGCGGCGGCACCGGCGACCCGTCCCACGTGGGCATCTACCTCAAGAACGGCGTGATGATCCACGCCCCGAAGACCGGCGACGTGGTCCGCAAGGTCGACTTCCTCCATTCGCCCTACTACCGCTCCCGCTACCGAGGCGCCATCCGCCCGAGCACCTGACACCGGCCGAGCCGCACGGGACCGGCCTCCCGTCCCGCATGCTCGTCGCAGCTGGGGTCGGCCCCTCGCTTTCAAGGTCTAACGTCCCGGGCGAGGCCGCGCCCTCGGGGCCGATCCCGGGCCGAGGTCGCACGCCGCGCCGACCCCGACCGCCCACCTATGATCATGCACCCAGTACGCCCGTCCGAGATCGCCGGCAACCCGCCGTCGTGATCGGATGATCGAGTGCCGGCCGTATGGCCGGCACTCGATGTGGATCCTTGATGCCCCCCGTGCCACCACCCCGTCCACCCGGCCGCCCACCGCGCACACCATGATCGTGATCTCTATTCCCGGTGACGAACGACCTCCAGATGCTGGTAGCCTTGTCACTCGTTGAGCCCCCTTAGCTCAGGGGATAGAGCACCGGCCTCCGGAGCCGGGTGCGCAGGTTCGAATCCTGCAGGGGGCACATGATCTCAGCCAGCGGAATTTAGCCGCTGACCAGGGCGAACAACATAGAAGCGGGCGGGTCTCCACTTTACGGAGTCCCGCCCGTTCTCATTGACGCTCGCGGGTTGTGGGCCAACTGCGGGCCGGGCGCGATCACCCCTTGAGCGCGGCCTCGATGGCAGCGGCATCTGGTTGCTCAGCTTCGCGCAGGGGTGGCGGTGGCCGCCACGAGGATGATCGAGCGGACCTGGGCGATGATGTCCAGGCGGTTCCGCACGAATTCGGGGTCCGTGATCGTGCCCGTCGCCGGGTCGGTGTTGGTCGCGCCGAACTGCAGGACGGGGGTGTGCACATGGCCGCCCGGGATATCCAGACGGAGCCGGTCGCGTAGCAGTGTCGCCCGGTAGGCGATCTCGTTGGAGAGGTAGTCGCCGCCGCTCCCGCTTCGCGCGGTGGAGCCCTCGGTGGGGCCGTCCGGCCGCACCACGGGGGCGGTCGCGCCCGCCGGGATCTCGGTCACCTGGGTGTTGTCGCGCACGGGGAAGCGGCCCGTCGAGGCGGCGACGATGTCCCGGTACGGGAGCGTGGTGACCGTCCACTGGGGCTGGCCGGCGGGGTCGGACACGGGGATCGGCCCCGTCGAGGACACGTTCTCGTTGTCCGGGAAGCCTCCCCGCCAGGCCCCGTTGAAGCGCTCGATGTCGAACCGGCCGACCCGGCCCTGGCTGACCGTCGTGAACAGGTCCGCCTGTGGTAGGTGCGGGCGCAATGCCCGCTCCACCATGCCGTCCGCGAAGTCGCCCCAGCGGACGGGGAACACGGCCGTCTCGATCCTGACCAGGCCCGCGTCCGTCCGTACAGTCGTCCCGTCGAGCGCCAGTGCGGTGGCCCCGGAGGGGTTGCTGATGCGGATGTCCCGGTCCAGGGTGAACGGGTCGAAGCCGGTTACCAGCACCCGCTTCACGCCCCTCGCCGCGGGGAAGCGGATGGCGTCCTGACCGCGGGAGCCGCGCTCCAGGCGATCGAGCAGCGCCTTGCGTCCGGCGTCGGTGAGGTCGAACGCGGGCCGCCACTGCCGCAGCGCGCCGGTCATCCCCAGCCGTGCCCAGTACAGCGGCCGGTCGTCGTCCCGGCTCAGGTCTCCGCCCGGAACGCCGCGTCCCTGCGCCCGATCGACCGCGCGCCGCCAGAGCCGCTGCCCGTGCGCTGTGACGACCAGCTCCGCCTGGCGGTACGAAGTCGTCCCGCACAGGACCCGCGCGAACTGGGAGGCCACCGAGTCGAAGCCGGCACGCCGCACGATCTCCTGCGGGACGGCGCCGGCGAGGCGTTGCTCCTCGATGGAGAGCGGCGCCGATGTGTCCGCACAACCCGCGGTCTCCGCGGCGAGCGCGGGCGCCGTGATCGGCGCAGCGCTAAGGAAGATCGAGACGACGCATACGGTCAGCCCTGCACGAAGCCGTCGCACTCAGGACCCCTCTGTCCGGCGGCAATGGTCAAGGCACAAGTGTCCATCGATGATGGAATCATGACAATAGAGATTGACAGGCCAAGACGGATAATGTGGATGTTGCACGACGAAGCCCCGCATCCCTGAGCTCTCCCGTCTTCGGTACCGGCAAGGCGGGACGAGGTTCCATAGGCACCGAGTGCTTCGACGGGCCCCGCCATGCCGGCGTGGCTAGTTCCCGCCGCGGTAGACCAGGTATTTCTCGCGCGTCTCGGCGAACGCGTTGAGCGGGCCGGCCCAGCCGGCCTCGACCTCGTCCGGGGCTTTCCCGGCGTCGATGTCGGTCCGGACCTGGGCCGAGCCGGTCAGCTTGTCGATCCAGTACGGCCGGGCCGGGTCGGAGGTGTCGTATCGCCAGGCGAAGTCGTCGGGGTAGAGCCGCCTGACCGTGACGAGCATCGCCACTCCCGTCTTGACCGGGTCGAATGCCTTCCGGTCTGTGACGTACAGCTGTACCCCGCCGCACAGCTTGTTCACGTGCTTGGAGAACGTGGGCGTGAAGTAGGCCGGTCGGAACCCGGCGCCGGGCAGGCCCAGCGCGTTGAGCGTGTCCGCCCACCGGTGGTCGACGTAGGGGGCGCCGATGAGCTCGAAGGGCCGGGTAGTGCCACGTCCCTCCGACAGGTTGGTGCCCTCGAACATGCCGGTGCCCGAGTAGACGAACGCGGTGTCCACGGTCGGCATGTTCGGCGACGGCAGAACCCAGGGCAAACCGGTGTCCTCGTACGCCAGGTCCCGCTTCCAGCCGCGCATCTGCACGACCGTGAGATCGACCGGCCGGTCCAGGAACTCGGCGTTGAACAGCCTCGCCAGCTCGCCGACGGTCATGCCGTGCGCCTGGGAGATCGCCTCGCGGCCGATGAACGTGGAGAACTGCGGCGTCATGACCGGCCCGTAGGCCCGGCGGCCGGTCATCGGGTTGGGCCGGTCGAGGACGACGAACCGCTTGCCGGCCAGCGCCGCGGCCTGCATGGAGTCGAACATCGTCCAGATGTAGGTGTAGAAGCGGGCGCCCGCGTCCTGGATGTCGAACATGATCGTGTCCACGCCCGACCTCGTGAAGATGTCGGCCAGCGCCTGGCCGCTCTTCAGGTACGTGTCGTAGACCGGGAGCCCGGTCTGCTCGTCCACGTGGAAACCTTCTGAGCCGCCGGCCTGGGCCGTGCCGCGAAACCCGTGCTCGGGGCCGAACACCGCGACGAGGTCGATCTCGTCGCGGGCGGCCATCACGTCGACCTCGTGGCCGAGGTCGGGCAGGATGCCGGTGGGGTTGGTGACGATGCCGACCTTCTGGCCCCTCACGAGCCCGTAGTCGTCGGCCATCAGGACCTGGACGCCGGTCCGGAATCCGCGGGGCCGTGGACGGTGGCCGAGCGCTGGGACGCCCATGCCTGTCCCGGCCATGGTGACGGCCGCGGTGGACAGCACGGCCCGCCGCGAGAAGAGGTGGCCCATGAGATGGTGCTCCCTTCTGGGAGGTCAGTAGCTCAGACCGTGTCCGTAGGGGTAGAGGACGGAGCCGTCGGCGGCCGGGATCGTCACCGGCAGCTTGCCTCTGGGGTCGGTGCGGCCGAACAGCACCCGTGCGGCGGCCTCCATCGCCGGCTTCTCCCACGAGTACGTCGCGAGGTACGTGGGGGCGTCGGGGAAGTCCGCGATGTCGTACGGGTTGCGGGCGGCGACGATGACGACGGGCTTGCCGGTGGCGAGCAGCGCGTTGACGAGGTTGCGCTGGGAGGCCGAGCTCTTGGAGTTCACCGTGGTCACCACGACCAGGTCGCAGGCGGCCGCCTTGGCCACCGCGGTGTTGACGGTCGCCTGGTTGGGGGCCGTCCCCGTCTCGAACACCTCGGTGGTGACCCCCAAATCGCCGATCGCCTTGGCCAGCCGCTCGGTCGGCGGGATCTTGACGGACGGCGGCGTGACGTTGCGGTAGCCGGTCACCAGCACCCGCTGCCCGGTGTTCGTCAGCGGCAGCACACCGGCGGTGTTCCGCACCAGCGTCACGCTGTGGCCGGCGACCACGCGGGCGAGCGCCTTGTGCGCGGGGGAGCCGAGGCGGTCCAGCACCTTTCGCTCGTCGACCTGCCGGTCACCGTGGAAGAGGCCGCGCTGCTTCTTGAGGCGCAGGACCCGGTGGACGGACTCGTCGATGCGCTCCTCGGTCAGCTCGCCCGAGCGGACGGCGTTCAGCACGGCGTTGTAGGCGCGGTCCAGGGAGATCGTGCTCGTCGCGTCGTCGACGATCATGAGCATGTCGACCCCGGCCTTGAGCGCGAGCACCGGGATGCGGTCGTCGCCGTACTTGTCGCGCACGCCCTGCATGGACAGCGAGTCGGTTACCACGACGCCGTCGTAGCCGAGCTCGCCGCGGAGCAGCCCGGTCATGATCTCCGGGTCGAGCGTCGCGGGGTCGCAGCCCTGCTGGGTCGCCACGTCGCAGTCGCTCTGCAGGTACGGCATGACGACGTGCGCCGTCATGACCATGTCGGCGCCGGCGGCGATGCCCGCCCGGAACGGTGGCGCGTCGATCCGCTGCCACTGCTCCTTCGTGTGGAAGATCCACGGTACGCCGGTGTGGCTGTCGGTGATCGTGTCGCCATGGCCCGGGAAGTGCTTCAGGCTCGCCAGGACGCCGCCCTGCCGCAGACCGTGGACGGAGGCTCGCGTGAGCGTTGACACGAGCTCGGTGTTCTCCCCGAACGAGCGGACGCCGATCACCGGGTTGCCCGGGTTGATGTTGACATCGGCGACCGGCGCGTAGTCCTGGTTGATGCCGAGCGCGGCCAGTTCCCGGCCGGTGACCATCCCCGTGGCGAGCGCCTCGCCCGCGCTGCGGGTCGCGCCGAGCGCCATCTGCCCGGGGAACGCGGTGAACGGCTCGTCCAGCCGGTAGACGGCGCCGTGCTCCTGGTCGGTGGCGATCAGCAGCGGGATCTTCGCCGGCTGCGCCAGCGCCGCCCGCTGCAGGTCGTTGGAGAGCCCCGCCGTCCTGACGGGGTCGTTCAGGTTGTTCGCCCACCGGAAGTAGAGGATCGCGCCGAGCTTGTACTTGGCGATGAGGTCGTCGCCGTTCTTGACGTCAGGCCCGTACATCGCCTGGTTCGCCGCCACGTCGGCCGGGTCGGTCGTGTCCCCGCTCTGCCCGTAGACGTCGGCCACGAACAGCTGTCCGACCTTCTCCTCCAGGCTCATGCTCCTGATCTTGCCCAGGATCCAGGAGTCCTTCCCGTCGTCAGCGTGAACGGCCGGCGCCACCCCCGCCCCCATAACCACCGTCGCCGCCGCCAGAGCCACTAACCGCCGGTAACGCATCCGTCCTCCAAACCCTCGCATGTAGGTAAATTTCATGCCAGGTGGCGCTGTCTGGAAGTTACTTACATACGACTGGATGGTCAACGCTTTCCGGCACCGAACCTCCGCACAACCGCGGCGACCGCACCTGCGTGGGGGTGGCGGAGTTGACCGCCTGAAAAGTGCGTCTTTTCTGGGGCCGAGAGGATCTTCGGCAGGTCGGACCAGCCGGCTCCGGGTGTTATCCCCCTGCTGTCAGTATTCACTGGTATTCCGGTGAGACGCAGGTGGCGATGCCGGCGCCGCCGTTCGGTGAGCGTCGGCGTGCGGGCGACGGGGCGTTCCCCGCCCCTGCCGGACCATTTCGGCCGCTCGCGGCGTAACACCTTATGCGGCTGCTTTCCCGGGGGGTGAGGCCCCGCCCTGTCGCGCCTCGGTCAAATATGCATCGGCGGCAGCGTGCCACGAGCGAATCGACTCGATGAGAAGATGACGTCGAAAGCGGAATTTGGAATTTCCCTCGACGCATGGTGCGGCTGGAAATGGCCGGTATTCGTCTTCTGGGTGCGGGTGGCGTGCCGGTCGGGAGTGCGCCGGCAGCGGTAGCCGCGGATGTCACCGTTGGCGCGACGGCGTCGCCGGCAAGGCGCGGTCACCAGGGTGCTCGCGCGCTGTGTCCTCTCGCCGTCGAACGGTGACCGGGTCGAGCGACGCCGACAACGGGTCGTCGGCCTTCCGGTTTCGTCCGCCTGGTTTCCGGGCGGCGAGGCATCCCTCACCTCCGGCGCTCCGGGACGGTGCGAAAATGTGCCACTCGCATTAGGCGAGCGTGCGGAGAAGGCCGTCCGGAAGGGGTTGACAGGGTACATTCAGGCCCGCAGACTAACTGAAACTTTGCAGTCAGCGGCTGTGGCCGCGCGCATTGCCGAAAGACGGCTCGGAGAAAAGGACGCGTTTCTGGTTCCTGTTCTTCCGCGGCTGAGAAAGGTTTCAGAATGTCTTCAGGAGGCACGCACCCCTCCACTGCCTCTGGCGCCCGGAAACGCGTTTTGACGTTCGCGTTGAGCGTCGGTCTTCTGGGAGGTCTCGGAGTTCCGGCCGCCGCCCCCGTCCTCGCCGAGTCGGCCGCCACCCAGGCGGCCGTCCGGCTCGCGGCGGGGCAGGCGGCAGGTCTGCCCAGCGGACGCACCTCGTACCGGACGATCACGGACTACAACGACGAGATGCTGGCGCTCAGCACCCGGCACCCCGGCCTCGTCAAGCACATCACGCTGCCGCACAAGACCCGCCAGGGCCGGGACGTATACGGCATCGAGGTCACCCACGACGTCGACGCCGCCGACGGCAAGCCGGCCCTGTTCATGATGGGTGTCCACCACGGCAACGAATGGCCCTCCGGGGAGCACACGCTGGAGTTCGCCTACGACCTGATCAACAACGACGGGAAGGACCCCCAGGTCACGCGCCTGCTCGACCAGGCACGGGTGATCTTCGTCCCGGTCGTCAACGTGGACGGGTTCGTCATCAACCGGCGCACGAGCTGCGGCCTCTCCCCGACCTGCGCCGGCAGCGGCGGGGTCGACATCAACCGCAACTACCCCTTCGGCTGGGGCAGCAACGCCGGGTCCAACGCGACGACCCGCGGCCCGGGGCCGGGCTCCGAGCCCGAGGTGCGCAACGTCATGGACCTGACCAAGAACAACCAGGTCACCGTCCTGATCACGAACCACACCTCCGGTCACACCCTCCTTCGCCCCCCGCTGGAGAAGCGTGCGGGCGACGCTCCGGACGAGGCCGTCTACGCCGCGCTGACCGACGCGATGACGGCCAGGAACGGCTACACGGGCATGAAGTCGGGATTCGACTACGAGACGACCGGTGAGACTCCGGACTGGTCGTACTACGCCACCCGCGGCCTCGGCTTCACCTTCGAGATCATGAAGACCCAGTCGACCAACAACACCTATCCCGAGGTGATCGAGGACTACCTGGGCACGGGCCGCTACGAGGGCAGGTCGAACCGCGAGGCGTTCATGGTCGCCCTGGAGTACGCGGCGGACCCGGCGGGGCACTCCGTGATCACCGGCAAGGCGCCGAAGGGCGCGGTGCTGACGGTCACCAAGGACTTCGACCTGTGGACCGCGCCGATCCGGCAGGCGAACAACGTCTTCGACCCGCCGCAGAGAGTTCCCACCCACCTGGAGTCGACGCTGGTCGCCCCGACCAACGGCAAGTTCACCTGGCACGTGAACCCGTCGGTGCGGCCGGTCCCCGCCTACACCGAGACCGGCGTCGTCGCGACAGGGCCGGGCAACTTCCTCAAGGAAAGCTGGACGCTGACCTGCGCCCGCCCGACAGGCGAGGTTCTCGAGACGGTGCGCGTGACCGTCGACCGCGGCGAGCAGGTCGACGTGAGGTTGCAGGAGTGCAAGAAGCGGTTCAACGGCAACGGCCCGAAGAACTGAGCCGTTCTCACCCCGCACATGTTCGGCCGGGCGGTCCCCACAAAGGGCCGCCCGGTGGCGTTGCATCCCTCAGGCACATCGCGATTCATAGTGACGCGGCCGCCTCGGCGGCGGGTCGCTCATCGCGGCCGTCACTCCACGGAGAAGGGAAGTGTTCCAGGATGAGGCACGTCTCGGAGACCGGCCGGCCGCTCGCCGTGCTGGACGCGTCCCGGATCGCCGCGAACCTGCGCGCGCTTTTCGACGGCCACCGCCTTTCCCCGTCTCAGCGCCGGATCGCCCGCTACCTGCTGGAGAACGCCCAGGAGGCCGTCTTCTTCACCAGCGCCGACCTCGCCGAGCGCGTCGGCGTCAGCCAGCCGTCCGTCACCCGCTTCGCCGCCGCACTCGGGTTCCGCGGGTTCCCGGAGTTCCGGGACGCGCTCCGCACCTCCGTGTTCGGCGATCGGCACCCGGCGCCGCCCGCTGATCGCCTCAACGAGGTCCAGGAACTCGTCAACTCCGAGATCCGCGACCTGGAGCGGCTGCGGGACGGCCTGCGGGATCCCGGTCGGCTTCGCAGAGTGGCCGCCGGGCTGGCCAGGTCGACTCCGCTCCTGGTCATGGGCCTGCGGATCTCCGCGCCGCTGGCGCACCTGTTCGGCTACCTCGCCGAGAAGGTGCACCCGGACGTACGCGTACTCGACGTGCCAGGCTCGATCCTGGAGGACCGGCTGGGCCGGGCGGCCGAATCCGGAGCGGAATGGGTGCTCGCCATCGGTCTGCCGCGCTACCCGCGCGAACTGGTCCAGGGGCTCATCTGGGCGCGGCGCGTCCGGCTGAAGGTCGCCCTCGTCACCGACCAGCCGGTGGGCCGGCTCACCGACCTCGCGGACGAGGTCCTGCTCGCGCCGGTGAGCTCGGACTTCGCGTTCGACTCCCACGCCGCCCCCACGGTGCTGTGCACCGCGCTCCTGCACAGCATGCTCGACACCCTCGCCACCGAAGGCCAGGCCCGCCTGGAGGCCTTCGACGACAGCGCGACGGAGCGCCAGGTCTTCCTCTCCCACTGACCCGCCCCGGCGCGTGGGAGGAGCGCCGGGGCCGCGCGAGAAGGGTGTGCGGTGATGGGGGCGAAAAGGGGCCCGGCCCCGGCGGTGGAACCGGGACCGGGCGGGGGACCGCACGCGGCTCAGCCCGGCGGGAACTGGCCGTTCTTCGCCACCGGAACCGCGAGCTGGTTGGCTCCGGTGAGCGTGGCGCGCTCGATCGGCAGGCGGCCGAGCACCGGGTTGAGGTGCTGCAGGGTGAGGGTGACAGAGGGGAGGGTCGTCGAGAGGGTGATGTCGTACTTCTCGAGGTCCACCCACCTCACGATGTTCATCACCTCGGGCGGGATGGTGTCTCCAGCCTTCTGCACCGGCACGCAGAGCTGGCGGGCGGCGTTGACCTTCACCTGGTGGACGGGGATCTGGTCCACCAGGACGGGGTTGAGCTGCTGGAGGGTCAGCGCGCGGTTCATCAGGGGGTTGGGCGTGGTCCCGTAGCACTTCAGGTCGAGGTGCGAGACGAGCGACAGGATCTCGGCGGGCGGGATCAGACCGTTCTTGGCCACCGGCACGCACAACTGCTGGGGCCCGTTGAGTACGGCGTCATGGCGTGGCAGGTCCGCGAGCACCGGGTTGAGCTGGCTGAGCACGAGGCCGACGTTCACGGTCGTCCCGGTGATCCGGTAGCACGCCAGGTCGACGTACCGGATGAAGTCCAGCACGGGGGCCGGCGGGATGACGTTGTTCTTGGCGACCGGCACGCACAACTGCTCGCGCGGGCCGAGGGTGACCTGCTCGACCGGCAGGGTGCTGAGTACGGGGTTGAGGTGCCTCAGCGTCAGTCCGGTGGCCGGCGGCTGGTAGGGGTCGGTCTTGAAGCATTCGAGGTCGAGATACGATACGAAATCCTTTGGCGTGGGCAGCGCCAGAGCGGTGGCCGATGGCACGGACAGGAATGCCACGGCGATGATCCCCACGGCGGCGGATATCAGACCTCGGATCAGCGGTTTCCGGTGCCTGACTTTTCGGGGGACGGGAGCGTTCACTACGCCTCCATTGGTCGGGGTCGCGCCTCGTGCCCCTGAGTGTCTGCCGGTTTTCTCGTTCTGACAATATTGGTGGCCGATTTTTATCCTGTTCTATCTAATGCCTGGTGGAGGGCATGATCAATTCGGGGCCGAGTGTCCGGTGCCGCTTATGAGCGATGCGCCTGCGCACCAAATGGCAGAGGACATAACAGCAGAAAGAAAAGAGTCGTGATGTCACTGGCATCACCACGCCCAGCCGAAAAGGAATGCGCAGAGAGACGTGACGCCGGGCGTTAACGGGTCCCGCCGTCCGTCGAACGGCGTACGCCCGGACCAAAAGCGCCGGTAAACGCCTCGGCACCCAGCGTCACGGGCGGGCCCGACGACTTCACCGCGTATGAACGAGAAGGTGAACGCGGCGATTAGGGTCGTGCAGCCGGCGAGGATCCGGTGCTCTGGCCCCCGGGTCGGTCAGGGCGTGACGACGACCTACGGCATCGCGCCGGGCAGGCACCGAAGAGAAGGACGGGTCACCTGAGGGGGAGGAGCGAGCGGGTCAGTTTGCCGTGGGGGTTGTAGACGGCGCACATGACGTCGCGGTCGCCGTCGGCCCAGGTCTCCGCCGTCGGCATGATCGGGTAGTAGTCCAGCCCCGAGCCCGCCTCGCCTGGCCAGTAGTGGGTGAAGCCCTGCTCGCACTTCTTCCAGGCGAACGCGGCGAGCCCGGCGCGGTCCCAGGGGCCGTCCGCCGCGTGCAGGAAGCCGTAGGCCTGGTTGTCGGCGCGCTCGGGACACGGCTTGTAGAGGACGATCTTCTCGCCCGCGGCGGGTGAGTAGACCGGGTCGTCGAAGCATTCTCCGGCCTCGATGTTGAGGATGCCCGTCGTCTGCGCGGTCATGAAGGTGTCGTCCTTGACGACGGCCCCGCCCGGCGGGACGACGAAGAGCGTGCCGAGCGCCAGCACGCCGGGTAGCAGGGCCAGCGGACGGGACCATCGCCGCGGCGCGACCGGTCGTACGGCGGTCATCGGCGAGGCCCGGAACGGGACGAGGGGTCTGCGGGACGCACCCTTGATCGTAGGCAGGGCCCGCTGAATGCCACGGGAACGCGGCGTGACCGGCGCGGGGAGCGCCGGTGTCGGACGCAGAATCCGACATATTTGCGATTTCGCAGGTCAGAGGCCATGTGATCTTTGTCATACGCGAGCTTATGTTCACGTGGCGTCCAGGTGATCTTCATGTCCCTGCCGGTCGCGGCTGGGTGAATGCGGTCACCTGCCGTGCTCCGCGGACGGAACTCCCCTCCTTTACGGACAGAAAGAAACCCCACGTGAGCAACGAAAGAAAGATCTGGCTCAAGGGCTCCACCCAGGCCAGGCTCGCCATCGCCGGTGTCGGCGCGCTGCTCGTCGGCGGCATCGCCTTCGGCCCGGTGGCGTTCGGCGCCGCCGCGCCGCCCCGCTACCCCGCGGCCGAGATCCACAAGCCGTCCCCCATGCCCGACCGCGTCATCCTCACCCCGACCACCACGCCCGCCACCTCCCAGAAGGTCACCTGGCGCGCCGAGACCACCGCCGAGTTCGCGCAGGCGGAGATCCTGGAGTCGCCGAAGGCGCTCGGCCAGGTCCTTCCCGCCGCCGGGGCGGTCACCAACGTCAAGGCCGTCGCCAGCACGCCGGTCAACACGACGCTGGGCTACGCCTCCACGTACCACACCGTCGAGTTCACCGGCCTCAAGGCGAACACCCGGTACACCTACCGCGTCGGCGACGGCACCAACTGGAGTGAGTGGACGGACTTCACCACCGCCGCCGCCGACTTCCAGCCCTTCTCGTTCATCTACTACGGCGACGCGCAGAACTACATCGACTCCGCGGTGCCGCGCGTCTTCCGCCAGGCGTTCGCCGAGCGCCCGCAGGCCAAGGTCATCGTCAACGCCGGCGACCTGATCGACTCGGCCAACAGCGAAGAGCAGTGGGGCCAGTGGTACAAGGCCGGCGGCTTCATCGACGGCCAGGTCAACAACGTCTCCATCCCCGGCAACCACGAGTACAGCAGCGGCCTGTCCACCTTCTGGCGGCCGCAGTTCCCGTATCCGGACAACGGGCCGGGCAACCCCGAGCTGAAGCAGACCGCGTACTACGTCGACTACCAGGGCGTGCGGTTCATCGGCCTCGACTCCAACTACCAGAGCAACGCCACCCTCATGGCCTCGCAGACCGCGTGGCTGGAGAACCTGCTCAAGAACAACCCCAACAAGTGGACCGTGGTGACCTTCCACCACCCCGTCTACTCCACCACCGGCACCCGCAACAACCCGCAGGTCCGCGACCAGTGGGGCCCGCTGTTGGAGAAGTACGGCGTGGACCTGGTCCTCCAGGGTCACGACCACTCCTACGGCCGCGGCAACGCCAAGACCGCCCGCAAGTCCGCCACCGTCCACAACGGCGTGGTGTACGTGGTGTCGGTCTCCGGCGGCAAGATGTACGCCCTGAACAACGGCGAGAACTGGACCGGCAACGGCGCCGAGGTCGTGAGCAAGGGGCAGGACGTCCAGCTCTACCAGCTCATCGACGTCGACAAGGGCCAGCTCCGCTTCGAGGCCCGCTACGCCAACGGCCAGCACCACGACGGGTTCCTCGTCCGCAAGAACGACAAGGGCGAGCGCACCGTCAACGAGATCCGCACCGAGCAGAACACCACCGGTGAGCAGGTCGCCGTCGACAAGACCACGGTGAGGTCGCGCGAAGACATCACCGTCTCGGCCTACGGGTACGACCCGGGCGAGAAGGTCGCCGTCTTCCTGCGCGACGCCGACCAGGCGAAGGACGAGCGCGCCCGCGTCCGCGACTGGCGGGACCTGTGGAAGCTGTGGGACCGTGACAGCTCCCTGGTCGGCTTCCGCACCGCCGACGAGCTCGGCCGCCTGACCTACACCTTCAAGGCCCCGTCCGTCTCCCGCAAGGACGAGACGTACGTGGTGTACCTGTCCAGCGAGCACCAGAAGATCACCTCTCCCGTCGTCACGGTGACGAAGAAGTGACCCACGCCGGACGCGGGCCCGCCACCGTGGCGGGGCCGTGTCCGGCCGTATCGGACTGGAGCCCGTGGTGAACATCCGTACCCTCATGCCGAAGGCCGCGCCGGTCGTGTGCGCCGCCGCCTTCATCGTCCTCGCGTGCGCCGTGCCCGCCGCCGCGCACCCGTTCGGCCCGCCGTCCACCGCGCGGATCAGCGCCGACGGGTCGCACGTGACCCTGTCCTGGATGGCGGCCGAGGACGACTGGGTCGCGCTCGGCCAGTCGATCGGCGCGTTCGAGGACCCCGCGACCGGCACGGTGTCGACCGCGCTGACCGGCGAGCAGAAGCTGTCGCGCTCGCCCGCGGTTCGCGACTACCTGCTCGAACGGATCACGGTCGCGCGTAACGGCCGTCCGTGCGAGGCCCGGCTGGAGGAGCTGCGGGCGCTGCTCACCGAGGGCGCCCGGTTCGGCTTCGACTGCGACGGCCCGGTGACCGAGGTCCAGGTCACCCTGGCCGCGCTGACCGACCTCAACGAGAACTACCGCACGATGCTGACCGCCGAGACGCCCGCCACCCCGGCGCGGACGCTGTTCACCAAGGCCACCGCCACCCAGCGGGTGCGCTTCTCGGCCACGGCGGCGAGCACCCCCATGGGCCTGACGGGCGTGGTCGTCGGCGCGGGCGTCGTGATGGTCGCCGGCGCGGGCGTCGTGGTCGGCCGTCGGGCGCGGCGGCGCGGCGGGCGGGCGTGACCGGCATGGGCGGGATTCCCGTGCTCGACGACCGGCTCGTCGCCTTCTTCGACGGCAGGGGGGTGTTCTGGCTCGCGCTCGTCATCGCGCTCGGCGCGGGCGCGGCGCACGCGGTCGCGCCGGGGCACGGCAAGAGCATCACGGCCGCGTACCTGGTCGGCACGCACGGGCGTTACCGCGACGCGGTGCGGCTCGGCGTCATCGTCGCCGTCATGCACACGTTCTCCGTACTGGTGCTCGCGCTCGCATGGGTCGGCGTGAGCGGGATCGCCGGGTTCGGCACCGAGTCGGTCACGGCGTGGATGCAGGTGGCGGCCGGGCTGGTCGTGGTCGCGATCGGCGGCCATCTCACGTACCGGCACCTGAGGGGACGGCTGGCGCACTCCCGCGCGCACGTCCAGGGGCACGGTCATGGGCACGGTCACGGTCATGGGCACGGGCATGAGGACGGGCCGACCGACCCGTGGTCGCGCAAGGGCCTGGTGGCGCTCGCGCTGTCCGGCGGGCTGCTGCCGTCGCCGTCGGCGTTCCTCGTGCTGGTGAGCGGCCTGCTCACCGGGCGCGGCGTCGACGCCGTCGTGCTCGTCCTCGCCTTCGGCGTCGGCATGGCCTGCACCCTCACCGGGGTGGGGGCCGTGACGATCGGTGGGTACGCGCTGCTCAGCAGCCGCCTCCGGGCCGGCTCGGCGGCCACGGCGCTGGCGGCCTGGACGCCGGTCGTGGCCGGGGTCGTGGTGTCGATCGGCGGGTTCCTGTACCTCTACTTCGCGGTCGCCGTGCTCGTCACCTGAGCTGCCGGAAATGGACGGGGAAACGCCGCGAGGCACCCTCCCGGAGGCGGTTCAACGTCCCGCTCGCCCGGCGGACGCCCGCCGGAAATGTCCGCGTTGCCTCCCGTGCACCTTTCAAAAGACCCTTCACAGCGGCAACACCGGTGAGCCGCCGGGCCGCCCCCTTGGCGTAACCGAAGCTCGCCACCCTTTGCTAGCCCGGACGCTCGTAGACGGGAAGAGACAGAGTGACGCAGAGCGAGAGCCCGCCCGGCCTGCTCGGACGGCCGATTCGGATCGCCCTGGTGGCGACGACGGTCGTCGCCGTGGTGGTCGTCCTCCTGGGAGTGACGACCCCGGTGTTCGCCGCGACCGCCGAGCCCGGGGCGGCGGCGGCCGAGGTCCGCCCGGTGCGGATCCTGATCCCCCGCATCGGGGTGGACGCGCCCGTGCGCCCCGTCGGGCTGATGCCCTCGGGCGAGATCGAGGTGCCGCCGCTCGCCCCCCGCAACCTGACCGGCTGGTACAAGTACGGACCCGTCCCCGGCAGCCTGGGGCCCGCCGTGATCGTGGGGCACAGGAGCACGCGTTCGGGGCCGTCGGTCTTCGCCCGTGCGGCCCGGCTGCGCCGGGGCGACGCGATCAGGATCGTGCGCTCCGACGGCGTGGTGGCCGTGTTCACCGTGGACCGTCTGGAACAGGTCCGCAAGACCGAATTCCCGACGGAGCGGGTCTATGGAAACCTCGACCGCCCTGGTCTACGACTGATCACCTGCGCCGGTGACTTCGATCGGAGAACGGGCGCGCACACCGACAACCTGATCGTCTACGCGTCCATGAGACCGGCCACCTCAATATAGCCGGGCCGAATTTACCGTTTTGTTGCCTCGCTCACAGGGCGATTTCGGTTCACCGGTGTTCGGTGATCCTCGGATGTCCTTCACGTCCACCGAAACACATATTTCAGGATGGTTGGTTCGATGAGTCCCACGTCCATCGGTCGGCCCCGGCCGGCCCGACGGCGCGTCCGCTGGTTGATCATGCTCGGCCTCGTGCAAGTGGTGGTCGGTGGCCTGACGACCGTGGCGGCGCTCGCCTCGGTGTCGGTGCAGGTAAGGCAGCCCACGGCGCGGGAGGTCACCGGAGGGTCGCTCGCCTGGGCGATCAACGAGCACCTCGGCGAGCAGGGCAGGAACGGCGCGGCGCAGACCGGCGACACGCAGGTGGTCCTCGCCGGGGGAGTCGAGCGCGACCGTGACGGCGTGTTCCACTTCCCGGTCGCGAGCGGCTCCTACGACCCGGCGACCGGGGGCGGCACCGTCAGGTACGGCGGCACCGTCACCGTCACGCGCGCGCACAAGACCGTCGTCATCGCCGACCCCGTCGTCGTGATCAACGGCACGGAGTCCGCGCTGCACGCCGAGGTCGCCGCGCCGCCGGCCACGCCCACCGCCACGCCCACGGCGGCCCCCGGCACGCACGCCGCCGCGCCGGCCACCCCGCACCCGTCCGGCACCGCCACGAGCCCGATGCCGCTCACCGAGCTGGCCCGCCTGACCATCGACCAGGACGCGGCCGGCGTCCAGGAGCAGACCGTGACGTGGGCCGCCGTGCCCGCGACGGCCACCGAGGAGTCGGCCCGCCTGCTGGCCGACGTGCTCGGCACCGAGCCGCTGACCCCGCTGACGCTCACCGTCACCTTCGACCAGGCGAGCACCCCGGCCCCGAACCCCGGTGTGGCCGACTCCGCCGGCTCGACGCCGACCGGCAGCGGGACGGGCAGCCCCTCGCCGTCCGGCAGCGGGTCGCCGTCGCCCTGCGTCTCCGGCAGCCCGAGCGCGAGCGCTTCGGCCAGCGCATCTCCGAGCGCGTCGGCGAGCCCGTGCGCCAGCGGGTCGCCCAGCACCTCGGCCTCGCCTACCCCCTCGGGATCGGGCACGGGCTCGCCCACGCCGAGCCAGTCCGCATGTCCCACCTCGTCCCCGACGAGCTCCAGCAGCTCCAGCCCGTCGAGCTCCACCACCCCGAGCTCCTCGGGCAGCCCCTCGACCTCCACCTCGCCGAGCGCCTCCGCGTCGTCGAGCGCGTCGCCCTCCGCCAGCTCCTCGCAGACCCCGGGGGCGGCGCGGGCGGCCGGCGAGATGGTCGTGCGGTTCGCCGCCTTCGCCGAGGCCGAGGCCTCGGCCACTCCGTCCACCAGCACCAGTCCCAGCGCGAGCTCGTCTCCGAGCACGAGCGCCTCCGGGTGTCCCTCGACCAGCGCGTCGCCGAGCAGGAGCGCGTCCCCCTCGACGTCCTCCTCGCCGTCGGCGTCGACCTCGCGCAGCGCGACGCCAAAGCCGACGCACACCGTCACGGAGAACACCACGCTGCCCGCCAAGAACGCGGGAGACGACGAGACGCTGGCCAAGACCGGCGACGGCTTCGTCATCCCGCTCATGACCGCGGGCATCGGGCTCATCGTGGGCGGCGGCATCACGCTGCGCGCCTCCCGCCGCGGCGCCTACCAGCGCGGTGACCAGTGACAGGCGAGCGGTGGCCGGGAGACCAGTGACCGGCACGATGGAGCAGGAGACCCCGCGGCACGCCGAGGACGACTGGGAGCCGTCCGGCAGGCGTGCCGCGCGGGCCGTGGGCGAGGTGATGCTCACCCTCGGCCTGCTGCTGCTCCTGTTCGCCGCCTACGCGGTGTACGGCAAGGCGTGGCAGATCGAGGCCGCGCAGGACGGCGTCGCCGCCGAGCTGGACGAGCGCTGGGCGGCGAACGAGGTGCGCCCGGTGGCGGGCCAGCCCATGGCCCGCATCCACATCCCCAAGCTGGACCGCAAGTGGGCGGTGGTCGAGGGGGTGGACCAGTCCGACCTGAGCAAGGGGCCCGGCCACTACCCGCGCACCGCCCAGCCCGGCGAGGTCGGCAACGTGGCCATCGCCGGGCACCGGATCTCGTCGGTCTTCTGGGACATCGACCACCTCCACAAGGGCGACACGATCGTGGCCGAGACGAAGACCGGCTGGTTCGTCTACAAGGTGACCCGGCAGCGCCTGGTGCGGCCGACCCAGGTGGAGGTGATCGCCCCGAACCCGGACGACGAGAACCGGCCACCGGACAAGGCCATGCTGACGCTGACCACCTGCAACCCCAAGTTCCAGAACTGGCAGCGGCTCATCGTCCACGCCGAGCTCGTGCGCGAGCAGGCCAAGTCCGCCGGCCGCCCGGCCGAGCTCAAGGGGCACCCGTGATCTACCCGTGGATCTGGAAGCGGCTTCCGGGCCGCACGTTCGGCAAGCTGGTGTCGGCCGCGGTGCTGCTCGCCGTGGTGGTGCTGCTGCTCTGGTACGTGGTGTTCCCGCTGGTGGACGGCGTGCTGCCGACGGACGACGTCACGGTCGGCGGCTAGAACGTCGCTGCGGCCCCCCACGGCCCGGCTGGGCACCCCGGAGGCTGCACGGTCTAGGGCCTCTACCGGCCCGGCCGGGCTCGTTCATGGCCCGGCAGGCCGGCCACCCCGGGGTTCACGGCCGGGCCGGGACCTCCCGGGGTCGTCCTGGCAGCCCTGCCAGACCTCCGGTTACGTCACGGACCGCAGCCCTGTCAGGACCTCTCCGGGAATGTCACGGTCCAGCCTCAGTAGGCGCCGTCGCGGCGCAGGACCGCGCCGACCGTCTTCCAAAGGATCACCAGGTCCGCCGTGAAGGACCAGTTCTCGACGTAGTACAGGTCCAGCCGGACGCTGTCCTCCCACGTCAGGTCGGACCGGCCGCTCACCTGCCACAGCCCGGTGATGCCGGGCCGCACCAGCAGCCGCCGCGCCGCGTCCCTGCCGTACCGGGCGACCTCCGACGGCAGCGGGGGCCTCGGGCCGACGAGCGACATGTCGCCCCTGACGACGTTGAAGAGCTGCGGCAGCTCGTCCAGCGACCATTTGCGGATGAACCTGCCGACCCGCGTCACGCGCGGATCGTGACGCATCTTGAAGAGCACCGCGTCCTTCTCGTTGCGCGCGGCGAGGCCCGCCAGCGCGGCCTCGGCGTCCACGACCATGGAGCGGAACTTGTACAGCGTGAACCGCCGCCCGCCGAGCCCGACGCGCGTCTGCCGGAAGACGGCGGGCCCGGGACTGTCGAGGCGCACGGCCAGCGCGATGCCCGCGAGCAGCGGAAGCAGCGCCAGGACGGCCAGCGCAGCGACCGCGCGTTCGAGCAGGTCCTTCGCGGTGCGGCGCGGCCCGGCCAGCTCGGGCGCCTCGACGTGCAGCAGCGGCAGCCCGCCGACGGGCCGGGTGTGGATGCGCGGCCCGGTGACGTCGGTGAGCGCGGGCGCGACGATCAGGTTGACGCCCATGTCCTCCAGCTCCCAGGACAGCGCGCGCATCCGGGGGATGGTCAGCCCCGTCGCCGCGACGGTGTCGGCGCCGGCCCGGGTGACGGCCCGCCGCACGTCGTCGACGGTGCCCAGCACGGGGACGCCGGGCACGGAGGGCAGCGCGTCGTCGTACCCGTCGGAGAGGCACACCCCGGCGACCGCGTACCCCGCCTGGGCCTCCCGCCGCAGCTCGCGGATCAGGTGCGTGACGCGGAACTCGGTGCCCACCACGAGCACGCGGTGCGACCAGGACGCGTCGCGCGCCCTGCGGCGGCGCAGCCACGTGCGGGCGGCGAACCGCCAGCCGAGCAGGGCGGCGGTCCCCGCCGGGCAGGCCAGCGCGACGAATCCGCGGGCCAGGGGCAGGTCGAGCACGTAGCAGGTGATGCCGACGAACGCCGCGAGGTACAGGCTGCCGTTGGCCACCCGGCGGTACTCGTCGATGCCGTAGCCGAGCATCCGGCCGTCGTAGCAGCGCGTCTGGTGCAGGCAGAGCAGCCAGGCCGCCGCGATCACCAGGCCCGCCAGGTGGTAGGGGACGCCGGCCATGACGGGCGGGCGCCACCCGAACCGGCCGCCGTAGGAGCCGACGACGACGGCGCACACGACGAGCGCGTCCCCGGCCACCAGCCGGCGCTGGTAGCGCCCGACCCAGGACGGCGCGGGAGCGGCGGTGAGGGGCTTGGACAGGGAGGTGGCGGTCATCACCGCCGCTCCGGCGCGGCCACCAGCGAGCGGTAGAGCGACTCGGTGCGGTCGGTGGCGACGTCCCAGGAGTAGCGGGCGAGCACGTCCTCGGCCCGGGTCCTGGCGCTGCCGCGCTCGGCGTCGAGGGAGGAGAGCACGCGCACCAGCACGTCCCGCAGGTGCTCGTGGTCTCCCTCGCGGAACAGCCGCCCGCCCGGGCCCTCCTCCTCGATCACCTCGCGGTGGCAGCCGAGGGAGCTGGCGATGGTCGGCAGGCCGTAGGAGGACGCTTCGAGCAGCGCGAGCGGCAGGCCCTCCAGGTGCGAAGGCTGCACGTAGACGGCGGCGTGGCGGTACAGGGAGGCGAGGTCCTCGCCGTAGAGGTAGCCCAGCATGCGCACGCGCGGGTCGCCCGCCGCCAGGGCGTGCAGCTCCTGGACGTACTCGTCGGTGTAGGAAGAGCCGCCCACGATGGCGAGCCGCATGTCTCCCGGAACGTCGCGGAAGGCCCTGATGAGCAGGTCGATGGCTTTCTCGGGCACCAGGCGCCCGACGAACAGGACGTACCGCCCCGGGGCCAGCCCGCGTTCGAGGACCGGCGCGACGGAGACGGCCGACACGGGCCGCTCGACGCCGTTCGCGATGTGGACGGTCGGGTGCGCACGAAGCCGGGCGTACTCGTCGGCGATCTCGCGGGAGACGCCGATGACCGCGTCGGGGACGCGCTCGCTCAGCCAGCGGGCGCTGCGCAGGACGGCCTTGGCCGCGCCTCCCCACTTCTGCCGGCGGTCGTCGCGCCCGTGGATGGTCTGGACGACCCGCGCGCGCGACAGGTAGCGGGGCAGCGGGGCGAACAGCCCGGGGCCGAGCGCGTGGTAGTGCAGGATGTCGTGCCCGTCCGCGAGGGCGGCCATGGTGGACACCAGGCTGTGCGCGAGGGCGTCGAAGTGCTTGGTGCCGAGGGTGGGCAGGTGCCGCAGTCGCACGCCGTCCACCGTGGCCGGCCGTTCGAGCACGTAGTTGTTGCGGCAGTAGACGGTCACCTCGTGACCTCGGGCGGCGAGCCGCCGCCCGAGGTGCGCGACATGATGCTCGATGCCCCCGAAGGTGGCCGGGATGCCGCGCTGGCCGATCATGGCTATGCGGAGCACCCGCCGATCGGCGGACGCCGGGGAATGTGCGATGGAACCTGAAGTCTCGGCCGCGGGCATGCCCGAACTCCCCAAATATGACAATCGCGGAACGCGCCTCTGGCGTGGACGCTAGGGAATTCCCGGTGGCGCGGGAAAGAGGGGTCCGGGGTATTTCCGCGCTCTTCACCGATGGTTGGCCCCCGCGACCTCGCCCATGCGCGCCGCGGCCGGCGGGGGCTTTCCCTGAGGGAGAAGTTCGCGGCCGCGCCAGTGATCGTTAATGATCCGTACCGTCGCCGGTCGATAAGTTCCGGATAAGATCTCCGGCCCTTTCGGCGGGAAACCCGCGCTTGAGCTGCGGTTGGGCGGCCCGATCCGGCGCAGGCGCGTCGTTGTCGCCGATTCCCTGTATTCCACATGGGTTTTGTGGGTTGGTCAAGGCCCGAACAGCCCGGCAAAGATGAAATTTACGCCACCTGTCATTTCTGTTCGCGTATTTATCGGTTCGCCTGATCGTCGCTGTGCGATACGCGTCGCGGGCGCTATAAATGGCTGTCCCTTGGGAGGAGAAAACGTGATCCGCGTGGTCGCGGCCGTACTCGCGGTCATGACCGTTCTGTGTGCCACCGCATGCACCGCCGGCCCGCCGCGGCCCGAGCCCGGAAAGACCCCGGTCCATCGGCAGCCGCCCGAGCAGCCCTTCGGTCTGAAGTGGGACGGCTACCAGCATCCGCCCACCGTCCACGACGCCGTCATCGAGTCGTACGGCGGCGGTGGCACGTTCCACGAGATCGTCTGGTGCGCCGTCGAGCCGAGGCCCGGGGAGCGCAACTGGTGGCTCGACGACCGCGTCGTCGGCGACCTGGTCGCCTACGGCTACCGTGTCATGCTGCGCATCCGCGTCGGATCCTGCTGGGCGAGCGGCAGGCCCGACGCCGAGCGCCCGCGCGTCGCCGTGTCCTACCCGCCCGCCGACACGGCCGCGTACGAGGCGTTCGTGCGCGACACGGTGACCCGCTACGCCGCCAAGGGCGTGCACCTGTACGGCATCGAGAACGAGATCGACGCGTTCACCTCCTGGGGGGTGGACCCGCGCGAGTACCAGGCGGTCGGCCGCGCCGGGGCGCGGGCCGTGCGTGCGGCCGATCCACAGGCGAAGGTGCTGGACGCCGGGGTGGCCAGCGCCGGCTACGGCATCACCGTCGCCAAGGCGCTCCTGGACGCCGGGCGGCCCGACCGCGCCCTCGCCTTCTACCGCGACTTCTACGCCGGGCGCGGGGACGGCGGCTTCCCCGCGGCGAACACCGCCGACGACCTGCGGGCCGCGTTCGCCCTGCCGAGGGCCCAGCGGGCCGTCATGGCCCAGGACGCGGTGTTCGAGCTGGACAGGGAAGGCGTCTTCGACATCGTCCAGCTCCACTACTACGCGGGCTGGCAGGCCGTCCCCGACGTCCTCGCGCACATCCGTGCCCGGGTGCCCGCGGGCATGCCGATCGAGGGCTGGGAAGTGGGCGCCTACTGGCCGGGCCCGGACTACGACCCCGCGCCGCACGGCACCGAGACGGCCAAGCTCGTCACCCTGCTGCTCGCCGGCGGCGTGAAGCGCGTCGTGTACCTGCCGCTGAACTACAAGTCGGCCGGCGCGCTCGCCGGCTCGGAGCACTGGCGCGGGTTGTACGGCGAGGACAACGTCGCCCGCCCGGCCAAGCTCGTGTACGACACGTTCAGGAAGCACTTCGCCACCGGCGCCTGGCACCCCGTGACGCGCCCCGGACTCGCCGGCGGCCTCGCCGACCAGGGCGGCACGACGACGCTGGTGCTCTGGAGCACGAGCGGGACGCCCGTCGCCCAGCCGCGACCGGCCCTCGACGCCGACCGGCCGATCGCGGTCACCGCGCTGCCGGGCGGCCGCTCGTGGTCCTGGACGGCCGGGACGCTGGAGGTCGGCGCCGAGCCGCTCGTCGTCACCTTCCCCGCGCCCTACGCGGACGCGCTGCGCTGGCTGGAGGCGGCATGATCCCGCACAGCTCCGCGTACGGCAGGCCCCGCGCCACCGTCGAGAAGAGCCTGGTCATCGCCGGCGCGAGCGCGGTCGCCCTCGCGGTGTACTGCGGCGCCGTCTTCGCCTCCGGCGCGCCCCGCAGCGCGTGGATCATGCCCGTGGCGCTGGTGATGGCCGGCGCGCTGACCGTCGTCGCCGTCACGCGGTTCACGCTGTTCCTGGTCATCGTCCTGGCGATCCGGTCGAGCCTGGACGCGGCCAAGCTGGCCGACATCGGCGCGACGGTGGACGGGGGAGGCGGGCAGCCGACAGCGTCCAGCCTGTTCGACCCGTCCTCGATGCTCGCGGTGCTGTTCATCTGCGCCGGGCTCGCCTGGCTGGTCGTGCAGGGACGCCGCCCGATCGAGGCGCGCCCGCACCCGGCGCTGCCGATGGCCGCCCTGACCTTCTTCGGCGCGTGCCTGTTCAGTCTGCTCGGCTCGCGGGCCCCGGCGGTCAGCGTCGGCGAGGTCTCGCGCGTCGCGGCGTTCCTCGTCATGATCTTCGTGGTCGAGCGGCTCGTGGCCGAGGACCCGGGCCGCAGGGGGCCGCTGCTCGGCGCGGTGTTCGCCTCCGGCGTGGTCCCGGTGCTCGTGACCTTCTACCAGGTCGTCACCGGCAACGGCCTGGTGGACCTGGACGGGCTCATGCGCCCGGTCGGCACGTTCTGGCACCCCAACGCGCTGGGCGAGTTCTGCTACACGATCATGATCATGGGCGTGGCGCTGCTGTGGCACGTGCGCGGCGGCGCGCGGGTCGCGCTGTTCCTGCTGGTCGCGGGCCTCGGCGCCGCCCTGGTCACGACCGCCGCGCGCGGGGCGTGGATCGCCGCGCTCGTCGGCGTGCTCGTGGTCGGGTTCCTCCAGGACCGCCGCATCATCCTCGGGGCCGTGGCCGTCGTCGGCGGCGTGGTCCTGGCCGTGCCGTCGGTGCTGGCGCGGTTCTCCGACCTGTCGCAGACCTACACGGCGGGCGGCTACGAAGCCAACTCGCTCGTGTGGCGGTTCGACCACTGGATCGAGGCGACCGGACTGCTGCCCGAGAACCCGGTCACCGGCGTCGGGCTCGGCACCGCCCGGCTGTTCCTCTACAAAGAGGTGCACAACGACTACGTCCGGGCGCTGGTCGAGTCCGGAGTCGTGGGCCTGCTGGCCTACCTCGGCCTGCTGGCCGCCCTGTTCATCGCCGCGCGACAGGCGCTGCGCGCGACGGCCCGGCCGCCGGGCCTTCGCGTGGCCGACCCGTCGCGCGGGATCGCCGTCGGTTTCACCGGCTGCGTCGCCGCCTTCGCCGTATCGGCCCTGGCCGACAACATCATGACCGCCGTGGTCGTCATGTGGTATCTCGCGGTGTTCGCCGGGCTTGCCCTTCGCATCGGGGCGCCCGGGAAGGAGACCCAGTGAGGGTTCTGCACGTCAACAAGTTCCTCTACCGGCGTGGCGGGGCGGAGGCGTACATGCTGGGCCTGGCCGACCTGCAGGTGAGGAACGGCAACGAGGTCGCCTTCTACGCCATGGCCCACCCCGAGAACATCCCCTCCCGCTACGAGGAGCACTTCCCGCGCAACGTCGAGCTGAACCCGGCGCCGCGGGGCCCCTTCGCCAAGGCCAGGGGCGTCGGCCGCATGCTGTGGTCCACCAGCGCCCGGCGCGGCCTCGCCCGCGTGATCGCCGACTTCAAGCCCGACGTCGCGCACCTGCACAACATCTACCACCAGCTCTCGCCCTCGGTGGTCTCCGCGCTGGGCCAGGCCGGCGTCCCGGTCGTCATGACTTTGCACGACTCCAAGCTGGTCTGCCCGTCGTACTCCTTCCTCGACCACGGCAAGGTGTGCACCGCGTGCGTCGGCGGCAGCCTGCGCGAGGCGGTGCGCCGCCGCTGCAAGGACGACTCCCGCTCGGCCAGCGCGGTGCTCGCCGCCGAGACCTGGCTGCACCGCCGGTTCGGTGCCTACGACGGCGTCCACATCTTCATCAGCCCCAGCAAGTTCCTGGCCGGGCAGCTCACCCGCGCGCAGGTCTACCCCGACCGGCTGCGCGTGCTCGACAACTTCGTCGACCTCACCGACCCCCCGCAGAAGACCGAGCCCGGCGGCCCGCTGGTGTGCGTCGGCCGGCTGCACGAGGGCAAGGGCATCGACACCGCGATCCGCGCGATGAGCCTGCTCGGCGCGGACGCGCGGCTGGTCGTCGCGGGGGAGGGGCCGGACCGCGAGCGGCTGGAGAAGATGGCCGCCGACCTCGTGCCCGGCCGCGTCACGTTCCTCGGCCGCAGGTCGCGGGAGGAGGTGCTGGAGCTCGTCCGCTCGGCCACCGCGCTGCTGGTGCCGTCCCGCTGGCACGAGAACCAGCCGATGACGATCCTGGAGGCGTTCTCCTGCGGCGTCCCGGTGATCGGGACGGCCGTCGGCGGCATCGGCGAGCTCGTCACCGACGGCGCCACCGGGCGGCTGGTGCCCCCGGACGTCCCCATGGAGCTGGCCTCCGCGGCGCTGGCCCTGCTGCGCGACCCGCAGAAGAGCCTGGCCATGGGCAGGTCGGCGCGGATGACGGCGAACGCCCGCTTCTCCCCCGAGGGGCACATGAGCGCGCTCGGCGAGATCTACGCCGAGGCCCGCCGCGCCGGCGGCCGGGCGAAGAAGTGACCACAGTGAGACGGGAACCAGAGATGACGTCGGTAGACGAAGTACGTCCGGACCGCGGCAAAGGCGTGCGCTCGCGTCTGATAGGCCAGCCGAACTCCTTGAACACGGGATTCCGCGCCAAGCGCATGGGGATGCTGCTGGAGCGGTTCCCCGACCTCGCGCACATGGAGGTCGTCGACCTCGGCGGCACCGTGCGCACCTGGACCCGCTCCCCGGTCCGTCCCGCCCACGTGCACCTGATCAACCCCGAGCCGCCGGTCAAGGGCGTCGCCGACGACGTGCTGCCCGACTGGGTGACCATGGAGATCGGCGACGCCTGCGACCTGCCGGCGCACCTCCGCGAGCGGCGGTTCGACCTGGTCTTCTCCAACTCGGTGATGGAGCACGTGGGCGGGCACGAGAGGCGCGCCCGGTTCGCCGACTCCGTCCACATGCTGTCCGACCGGCACTGGGTGCAGGTGCCCTACCTGTACTTCCCGGTCGAGCCGCACTGGGTGTTCCCTCTGTTCCAGTTCCTGCCGCTGCCGGCGCAGACGGCGATCGCCGCGCGCTGGCCGCTGTCGGCGTGGGGAAAGCGTCCCCGCTCGCGGGCCGAGGCGCTTCCCCTGGTGATGGAGGTGGAGCTGATGAGCCGTACGCAGATGCGGCACTACTTCCCGGGCTCGGACCTCATCGCCGAGCGCTTCGCCGGGCTCACCAAGTCGCTGATCGCCTGCCGGGCCTCCTGACGGACCCGGCCGGCGTGCGGCTCAGCGGGTGGGGGTCGCCGGGGTGGGCTCCTGGCCCGCGTGCGGGAGGATCTCGACGAAGCCCACGGGTTCGCCGTCCTTCGAGGTCCGGTACGCGAAGGAGCCGACCGTCTCGAAGACGTGCGTGAACGTGCCGCCCGGCGGGATGTCGCCCGAGGGCCTGGTGCCGTCGATCAGGTGGACCGAGACCTTCCCGCCCGAGTCGTTGCGCCAGGTGATCGTGTCACCCAGGCCGGCGACGAGCTGGCGGGGAACCGGACCGCCGGCGGTGAGGCTGACGGTCAGGCCCGAGCCGATCCGCTGGGTGTCGGCGGAGGTGAGCGGCGGCGCCGTCACGTTCTCGAGGGGCCTGCCGGGCAAACCCTGGTCCGCCTGGCCGACCGCGCAGCCGGCCGCGCACGCCAGCCCGGCCATCGCCACCGAAATCCTGATCGCCGCATTTCTCATGACACGGCACTCTCGGGGATTGAAGCGCCGAAAGCAGGTCTGTGAAGTGCTGACTCGGTAAACGAATTGATAAATCGCGGGACCGGTCCCGGAATCCCGAAATATCCGTCCTGCTCATCTCACGTTCCCGTGGCGGACACACCTGGTTAGTTGGCGAACAGGGGAACTGCATTGATGATCCCAGTGGTGTCGCGACGAAACCACCCCTGTTCGGGACGGACCGCGCGCCGACGCTCCCCTATCCCCCGAGGATCGAGGATTCATGTCCATCGAAATTTCCGAAAAGAAGAGCCGGCTGCGCGGCCTGGCCCGGCGCGTCGCCGCCATCGCGGCCGTGTTCACCTCCGTGAGCCTTTTCGCGCTCCCGGCCTCGGCGCTCCCCGACTTCTCCGACGGCCACTTCAACTTCGTCATGACGGGCGCCGGGTCGGACACGACCTACTTCGCCATGCAGGACCTGGACAACCTGTTCAACGAGGCCCCGGGCTGCAACCTGACCGTCCCGCCGGCGACCCCGCAGTGGACCTGCCTCGCCGACACGGCCACCACCGTGACGACGGAGAACTACGACCACGAGGTCGCCACCGAGATGTTCCCGCAGGGCTCCTCGGCCGGTCTGCGCATGCTGTGCCAGGAGAACGACGGCCTGTCGGGCACCCTGTACTACAGCTACGCGCGTTCCTCCTCGGCCCCGGGCAGCGCCCCGAGCGAGTGCAAGAACGACCCCAACGACAAGCTCCGTTACGTCGGCTGGGCCAAGGACGCCGTGGCGATCCCGCGGTGGACCGGCGGCGCCTCCGACGGCGTGGCCAACCTGACGGTCGCCCAGCTCAAGGAGATCTTCCTCGGCACGGGCCCCGGCGGCTGCAACCGTAACTGGAACGAGTTCGGCGGCGGCAACGCGCTCATCCGCGTGAACGGCATCCAGACCAGCTCCGGCACCTACTCGGCGTGGTCCGGCTTCCTCGGCGGCGACCCGAACACCTGCGTCGCGGCCACCGGCGGCCAGGTCCTCTTCGAGAACAACTGCACCCCGATCAACACCCTGCCCGCCGTCGACCGCCAGCGGTCGATCTGGGCCCTGTCGTTCGGCAAGTACACCACCGGTGAGGCCGACTGCAGCCCGACCGGGACCGCTCTGATCAGCGTGAACGGCATCGCCGCGTCTCCCACCACGATCCAGAACGGCACCTACCAGTTCAACCGCACCCTGTTCAACGCCTACCGCCGCGGCGGCCCGGCGTGGATCCAGGGCTACGTGGGCGAGGCCGGCTGGATCTGCAAGCCGAACGCCCTGCACAGCAAGCCGACCGGCGACCCGAACCCGGGCATCGTCAACGCGAACGTCGACCGCAACTGGGGCGTGGCGATCGACCAGGTCATCACCGCCAACGGCTTCGTGAAGGTCAACCCGACCGGCAACAAGTGCGTCACGTTCGACGTGAACTGACGTAGTTTCCACCTTCGGTCTCTCAACACGGCCGTACCGTTCCGGGCCGGGCTCGCACGAGCCCGGCCCGGTTCGGCCGTCCGGCGGGGCCTCTCTCGTCCGGCGTGACCGGCGAGGTCGCGGGGTTATTTCATTGGTCGGTTCGGGTTCGGCGGGAGAACACGTGCTCAGCTTCGTCATCGGTACCGGGCGTTGTGGGTCGACGCTCGTCCACGAGGTGCTCGCCCGGCACCCTGAGGTGGGGTTCGTCTCCAACCTCGACGACCGGTACGCGCGCTGCCCCGGCTGGGTCCGCCGCAACAGCGGCGCGATCTACCGCCGGGTGCCGCCGCGGCTGACGGCCAAGGGCCGGCTGCGCTACGCGCCCTCCGAGGCCTACAGCGCGCTCGCCCGCGAGGTGTCCCCCCTGCTGGTGGACCCGTTCCGGGACCTGCTGGCCTCCGACGTCACGCCGTGGCTCGCCCGGCGCACGCGGGCGTTCTTCGAGTCCCGCGCCGAGGCCGAGGGCGCCCCCGCGTACCTGCACAAGTTCACCGGGTGGCCGCGGACCGGCTTCCTCAGAGAGATCTTCCCCGGGACGCGGTTCGTCCACATCGTCCGCGACGGGCGCGCGGTGGCCAACTCGCTGGTGCAGATGCCCTGGTGGCGCGGGCACCTCGGACCCGAGGGCTGGTCCTTCGGGCCGCTGCCCGAGCGGTACGCACGCGAGTGGGACGCGGAGGGACGCCCGCTCGTCCACCTCGCCGGGCTCGCCTGGAAGCACCTCATCGACGCCTACGGCGCGGCGCGCGAGGCCCTGCCCGAGGACGCCTGGCTGGAGGTGCGCTACGAGGACATCGTGGCTGACCCGCGCAAGCACCTGGAAGTGATCCTGGAGTTCCTCGGCCTGTCCTGGACGCACGGCTTCGAGCGCGGCTTCGCCCGGTACTCGTTCTCGGCGAGCCGCGCCGACGCCTTCCGCCGGGACCTCACCCCCGCCCAGGTCGGCCTGCTCGACCGCTCGCTGGGCGGGCACCTCGAACGGTTCGGCTACCAGCTCTGAGGGCTACAGATCTGAGCGAACCGGGCGTCAGCCGAGCTGGCGGTGCTCGGTGCGCTCGCCGCCGCTGAGGACGCGGATCTCCGGCTCGATCACCCGCACGTCGTGCTGCGGGGGCTGCCCCGGCGGCATCGCCTGCACCGCCGAGACGCGCGGCGGGCCGAGGTGGACCACAGGGCGGCGCTGGCGCAGCAGCTCGCGCAGCAGCAGGATGACGACCGCCAGGAGCGCTCCGACGCCGCCCGCCATCGCCGCCGACCTCGCCACGAGCGGCGACTTCGCGACCGCCTCGCCCTCGGGGGTGACCGGCCGGATCGACGCCCTGGACTGGGCCAGCCGCGCCTCGGCCTGGCGCAGCGTCTGCGTGGCCTGAACGAGAAAGCGGTTGGCCTGGTCGGACTCGTTCTGCCGCGCGATGAACGGCACCAGGTCGGGCGTGAGGGCGGCGAGCTGCTTCTGCCGGTCGCTGATGGCCTTGAGGATCTCGTTCTTGTCGCGGGTGCCCGTCGGAGCCGCCAGCTCCGACTGCAGCCGGGTGATCTCGGCGTACAGCACGCGGTAGCGGTCGGGCGCCAGCCCGTTCTTCCTCACCACCTTGGCCAGGGCCTTGGCGCTGTCGTCGGCGGTGCGCCGCGCCGTGGCGACGTCCGACTTCGCGCGCTGCACGTACGGGTCGATCAGCGCGTCCAGGGCGGCGGTGGCCACGGCGCGGGTGACGGCCGCCGCCTTGACCGGGTCCTCGCCGGTGTAGACGACCTGGACGACGGTGCCGCGCTCCTTGACGCCGTCGGGCCGCGCGGTGGTCAGCCCGCCGGCGACGCTGCCGGCGTCCACGCCCGTCTTCCTGGCCGCCGCCTCGGTCACCGAGGCGGAGCCGACCAGCGTGCGGTAGTTGGCGACGGACTGCTCGGCGAGGGCGGCGCCCCCGGCGGCGTCCGGGGTGGTCACCTGCAGCTCGACGACGTGCCGGTAGGTGAGCGGCTGGAGGTACGCCCAGCCGGCGCCGCCCGCCGCGGCGACGATGGGAATGGCGGCCAGCGGAACGATGATCCCGCGATACCGTCGCCCATATTCGGAGAGTTCCATCGTGTCTCCTCGGGTGACTCGTCGGATGGATGGCAGGGCCGATGACGCCGGTGCGGGGGGCGCCGGCGCGGGCTTGGCAGCGGGCGCCGCGACGGGCGCGGACACGGAGGTCGGGACCAGAGGCGGCGAGGAGTCCGGCGGCTCGGCCCCGCGGACCGCGGAGTGGAACTGCCAGATCCACAGCGCCGCCCCGGCGAGGTTGGCGAGGGCCAGCCCCGTCGCGGCCCCCACGGCGCCGTAGGAGGCGGCTCCGGCCACGCTGAAGCCGATGTAGAGGGGAGCGAACATCAGGCGCACGGCCGGGCTGCGGCGGGTGTCGCCGAGGGCGCGCAGACCGACCACCGGCCCCGTCATGGCGGCGACGCACGCGTACAGGAGGGCGGTCGGCAGCAGAATGGACTCGGCCAGCCCCCACGACTCGCCGACCAGCGCCCGTCCGACGCCGACGGGCAGCACCAGGGCGACCACCGTGTAGCCGGCGGCCATCACGACCAGGGCCGCGGACTGGGTGACCACCGTGGTGCGCAGGGTCGCGGCCGAGCGCCTCAGCGCGCCCACGGCCTGGGGGATGGCGACGAGGCCGCCAGCCTGCAGCAGCACGTTCAGCGGGCCGAACACGACCTCGGCCGCGCGGATCGCCCCGAGGACCTGAAGCCCGCCGGCCCAGCCGATGGCCAGCATCGCGAGGTTGCGCCCGCCCATCCGCGCGACGAACTCGACGGTGTAGGCGGGCAGCAGGTCCCAGGTCGCGCGGACCCATCGGTGGGCCCGCCACGGGGCCGGCAGGACGCGGGCCTGCACCGCCCCCGCCACGGCGGCGACCGTCGCCGAGATCGCCCAGGCCGCCACGATGCCCCCCACCGTCGGGTGACCGGAGCGGATGACCCAGCCGACCCCGGCGACCTGTCCGGCGGCCCAGATGACGTCGTTCAGGATGGCCTGCCCCGGCCGGTCCGCGGCGATGAACGCGAACCGCCAGGCGTCCTTGAGCAGCAGGCCGGGAAGGAAGAGTGCCAGCGGGTAGACCGCCTCGGCCACCGCGCCCCCGGACAGGGGCACGACGGCCATCAGCAGCAGCCCCCCGAGCAGGCCGATGAGCAGCGCGAGCCCGGTCGACTCGCGGACGCCGCGCCGGTGCTCGTCCGGCGGCACGTGGCTGAACCGGACGAGCAGCGGCTCGGAGACGACCGTCCGCGAGAACCCCAGCACGATCATGTAGAGCGTGTTGGCGATCGCGAACGCGCCGAGCGCCGCGATGTCGACCTCGCGCGCCACCACCACGGTGAGGGCGATGCTCGTCGCGCTGGCCAGGGCCTGGTCGGCGATGCCCCACGCGGTCTTCGGCGTGAAGGGGAGCCGGCGGCGAAGCCTCGTTGCCTGCACCGCGGCTCAGAACGTCGACGGGAACAGGCGGGCGAGCGCCTCGAACCAGATCAGCACCATCGCCAGCAGCGCGGGAGTGGTGAGCACGTAGGCCGACGCCCTCCGCCACCGGCGATAGAGCGCGAACGTCCCGGTGAGCAGGCCGAAGAACACCACGCCCCAGCCGATGCTCGGCCACCACGCCGTCGGATCGCGCCCGAGGCCCAGTTCGTCCACCTTGACCTGGTTCTCGTCCTGGGTCTTCAGCGACGCGACCTGGCCGTCGAGCCGCGCGACGACGGCGAGCCTGCCGCCGCCGCCCGACTCCAGCGTGGTCAGCAGCGTCAGCCGGTTGACGATCGTGGCCTGCGAGATGAAGTCCTGCTCGCCGGTCCTGGCGCGCAGCGTCGTCTCCACCGTGTAGGAGAACTTGCCCTCCTGCGTGGTGACCGTGATCTTGTCCCCGCTCTTGAGCTCTCCGATGCGGGCCAGCGGCGCGCCGTACAGGTCGCGGTGCCCGGCGAGGACGGCGTTCCCGACCTGGCCCGGCATCGACGACGGCCGGTAGTGGCCGACCGCCGACCTCAGCTCGGCCGTGCCGGTGCCCTGCACCACGGCCTCGTGCACGCCGATCCTGGGGATCTCCAGCAACGCGATGGGCTCGCCGCGCGGCGGGTTGGCCGCCAGGTTGGGGTCTCCGGGCTGGGGGGCCGCCGCGATCGCCGCGGCGATCTTGAACTTGTCGTTGATCTCGTCGACCATGATCCGCTGGTTGCGCTCGTAGGTCAGGTGGCCGAACCACGACGCGTAGAACGAGAAGGCGACCAGCAGCGCGCCCATCACGGTGAGCGCGCTCATCGCGACGCCGCCCAGCTTGCGCACCTCCGGGGGGAGGTCGCCGATCGACTTCTTCAGCGTGCGCCACCAACTGACCCTCGGCGGAGGGGCGTACGCGGGCATGCGGTACATCGGCGCGCCCGGCCCGGGCGGCATCGGCCGCCCGAAGGATTGCGTGAACGGCTGGGTGTAGGCCTGAGGGTACGGCTGGCCGAGAGGCTGGGTGTACTGGTGACCCGGGGGCTGGGCGAACTGGTGGCCGGGAGGCGCCGTGTGGGCGGACGCCGCCGGCCGGCCCATCGTCTGCGCGGCGTGCGCGGCCGGTGCGGTGTGCGCCTGCGGTGCCGTGTCACCGGACGGACCCGTCTGGGCCGGAGGCGCGCCCTGCGCCGGGGGCACGCCCGGGCCGGGAGGCACGGTCTGGCCCGGCAGGACCGTGTGGCCCGGGTAGCCGGTGTGCCCCGGGTAGGGCACGGGCACGCTGTACCCCTGCGGAACGGCGTACGGCAGTCCGTACCCGGGCGGCAGGGCATAGCCGGGCGGCATGCCCGGCACGGTGGCCGGGGGCAGCGGCATCCACTGCCCGGGCCCGACCTGGATCCACGGCGCCGGGCCGTACGGCATGGCGGGCGCCGCCTGCGCGGGAGCGGGAACCGCGCCGAGCCGCAGGAGCGCGTCGTCGTAGCGCGCCCGCAGGGCCACGGCCACGGCCCTGCGGGCGGTGTCGTGGGCGGGGACGGTCAGTTCGAGCTGCCCGAGCAGCACCGAGGCCGACCCCGCCTGGACGAGGGCGTTGGCATGCTCCGGCCCGCCGCCGGTGCCGGACACGCGGGCGACCGTCTCCTCCAGCCGGGCCACGGCCTGGTCGGCCATCTCCAGCGCGGCGGTGTACCCCTCCTCGCCGCCTCCTTCGGCCGGCGACGCGACGTCCATCGGAGTCATGCGCCGGAGCCCGGAGTCGCCGGGGGAGTCGTGCCGGAGTTCGAGGTCGCCGGGGGAGTGGCGCCGGAGCCCGGGGCCCCGGTGGGGGGCTTGGGTCCGGCGGCCGTCGCGGTGACCGCGTTGGCGCGGATCCGCCACAACACGTACCCGCGCCAGGTGCCGCCGACCGACAGCGCGATCAGGCCGAGGATCAGCAGCAGGCTGGTCCGCGCGGCCCACGAGGCGGCCGGGATCGTGCCGCCGCGGATGGTGCCCTCGTTGGCCAGTGGCTGCGCGCTCGGGGTCGTCTGGGCGCCGGGCTGCTGCGTGGTCTCGGCGGGCGGGGTCTGGCCCGTTCCCGTTCCTGGGTCGACGGCGGGGGGCGGGGTCGTGGTCGCTCCGCCCGCCCCGGTGCCGCCCGTGTTCGTGCCGCTGTTCGTGCCGCCGCCGATCGGCTGCTGGTTCGAGGAGCCGCCGCTCCCGCTGCCGCCGGACGACTTGCCGGTGCCGGAGGACTTGGCGGTGGCGCGCGGGGACGGGGTGTGGGTGATCCGCACGGTCGCGGTCGGGGCCGGCCTGGCGGCGCCGTCGAGGAGGTCCGCGTTGTCGTCGGGCGGGCCGGGCGTCCCCTCGTTGGTGGTCTTGGGTCCGGTACCGCCGTTGCCGCCTCCCCCGTTGCCTCCGCCGCCGTTCCCGCCCCCGCCGTTCCCGGCGGGCGGCTGCGTGGGGTCGTCGCTCGGCGTGTCCGGGGTCTCCAGCATGTCGGCGACCTGCAGCGACTGCGCGCGCAGCGCCTGCGGCAGCGGCGCGCCGCCGAGCCGCTCGACCTTCGCCTGCGCCTCGTCGCCGACGATGTACCTGATGAGGGCGGCGAGCGCGATGCGCCTGTCCTGCGGCAACGGGTTCTTCCCGTCGGCGTTCCTCTTCGGCACCGCGAGGTAGTGGATCATCGGCAGGGGATAGGCCGCCGCCGCGTCCTTGGCGTCGAAGACCGGCGTGTACGTCCCGTCGGCCTCCTTCTTCATGGTCGCGAACGCGGCGAGGATCGACTCCTTGGTCGGCGCCACGTACTTCCCGGCCGCGTTGAGCAGCGGGGACACGCCGAGCGTGAACCCGCGCTCGGCGTACGCCTTGACCTCGGTGATGTCCAGGTATCCGAGCGACGCCCTGCCGTTGCGGTACCCGAACACGTTCTCGTCGGGCGAGCCGTCGGCCTTGGACTTGGTGAGGTCGCCGAACTGCGTCGCGAGCTGGGAGGCGGTCTCGGCGCCGCTCTGGGTGCCGCGGACTCCGGCCTGGCTCGACAGGAACTCCAGGCTGCCCGGGTCGCTGATGGGGAATTCCTTCTTGAACAGCTCCAGCGGGATGTTCGCGCCCAGCCACGCAGAAAGGACCTTGTTCTGCGCCGACTTGCCGAGGCGGAAGATCGGGGTGACCGAGCGGGGAGGCAGCTCGCAGCCGTGGTTGTCCTTGGCGAGCATGGTCTTCCCGCCGCCGGACAGCACGCCCCAGTCCATGGAGTAGGCGTTGAGGTCGTTCAGCGGCCCGGTGGTGGGCGCGGCGTTCCGGCCGAGCATCCAGGCGAGGGTGAGGGGGCTCATCCGCGCCTCGCGGATCGGCTGGCCGGCGACCTCGACCTGATTGGCGATGGCGAGGGCGGTGAGCGAGATGGGAGCGTAGGCGACGTCCCCGCCGACCTTGTCCTTTGTGTAATCGATGCCGGTGACGGCGTAGTCGGCGCCGCTGTCGAAGTTGGTGTCGAACCCGGACTTCAGGACGTCGCCGCCCTGGTCGGACGTCGTGCGGGAGTACCCGGCGTCCGCCGCCTTCGCTTGGGCGCGCACGTCGATGAGCCAGCCCTCGAACACCGTCGCGACGTTGGCGGAGCCGGTCCCGTAGATGGGGCCTCCGACCTTCCCGCCCGTGACGGGCGGCAGCACGGGCGGCGGCTTGTCCTTGGGGAACTCGGGAAGGGTCAGCGGGGGGATGACGGTGGTGATCGGGTTCCCGTCATCGCCGGGGGCGAAGTTGAGGCTCTGGCTCGCCGCCGCCCGCGCGGGGTCCACGACGCCCTCGGGCTGCGCCGCGCGTGGGTAAAGGGTCTGGGGCCAGGTGGTCTGGTAGTCCAGGGGCTGGCTCCACTCGCACTCACTGGCGATGACGATGCAGGGAGCGTTCGCCGCGCACAGGAAGGACTTGTTCGTCTTGGTGTTCGCGCCGGTGCTGTACACGACCGAGGGCGCCATCGTGCCCTGCTTGACGGTGAACGTCGCCGAGCCGCTGCCGTCGGGCCCGGTGCTGACCGGCTTGCGGATCTGCGGGCCGCACCAGTCGAACGGGCTCCAGTTAGTGGCGTTCATGACGCTGCCGTCGTAGACGTACCACGCCCGGCCGGGGGTCGTGCACTGGGTGAGCACGATCGAGGAGTTCGGGGTGAAACCCGACCACTTGACCGTGACCGTCTGCTGCGGGCCGAGCAACTGGTTGGTGATCCCGTCCAGCCTCGTGCTGCCGTCGGCGGACCACACCTCGACCGTCGGGGTCGGCTCCGCCGCGCTCGCCGGGGACTGCGCCGGTGCGGGGCCCACCGCCAAGATCGCGGAACCTCCCGTCACCGCCACGGCCAGCAGCGCCAAACGCCTTCTTCGCAACACGTCCGCTCTCCTAGATGCCCTGAACGGGGCGTGCGTACCTCGCTGCATATGCCCCATATAGGGAAGCGCTCCGAGCTCACCGCGGACAATGGGTGCGGACATTCGTCGTGGGGTCGTCCGAGTTCGTTCATCCTGGATTCGCGTTCTGGAAATGGCCTCGGATTCGGGTGGAACGGTGCATGGTGCCCGTCGAGCACCTGCCCACGCGTGTTCACGCGCCATTAGCGCATCAGCCATATGACATGTCCGACACTTGCGGCGGACCTCGAGCAACCTGCCGGGACCACGCGACGGCCGTGAGGATCCGTCGAGGAATCGCTGGAGACTCAGCGCCCGCTGACGAGGAGATCGACGTGCAGACAACTGACCCTCAGGGGTCGGTCCCGAGCGATGTGCCCGAACCACCGCCACATGCCGATGAACCGCGAAAGCTCGAAGCCCGGCTGACCGACGCCGACCGGGTGTACCGGGCAGTCGTGTCGTCGGGCGCGGCCGCGACGCTGTTGCTCATCACGCTCATCGGCGTTTTCCTCCTGATCGGCGCGTGGCCCGCGTTGAAGGAGGCCGGGTTCTCGTTCCTGACCGAGAAAGTCTGGACCCCCGACGGTCAGCCGCCGAGATTCGGCGTCGCGGCGATGATGTTCGGTACGTTCGTCAGCGCCGTGGTGGCGATGGCGATCACCGTGCCCGTCGCGGTGTGCACCTCGCTCTTCATCAACGAGTACGCCCCCCGGGCCGTTCGCAGGAGCCTCACGTCGCTGGTCGACCTGATGGCGGCCATCCCGAGCCTGATCTTCGCGATCTGGGGGCTGTTCTTCCTCGTGCCGGCGCTCGCGCCCATCGAGGACTGGGTGGTCGCGCAGTTCGGCGGCTGGCTGCCGCTGGCGGAGGCGTCGGCCACCGGCGGGTCGCTGTTCAACGCGGGACTGATCGTCGCCTGCATGACCATCCCGATCACGACCTCGATCATCCGTGAGGTGCTCGCCCAGGCGCCCCGGCACGAGTGCGAGGGCGCGCTGGCCCTGGGCGGGACGCGCTGGGGAATGATCACCTCGGTCGTCCTCCCGTTCGGCAAGGGCGGCATCATCGGCGGCTCGATGCTCGGCCTCGGCCGCGCGCTCGGGGAGACCCTGGCCGCCACGCTGATCCTCTCGATCGCCTTCGAGATCAAGCCCAGGATCCTGGAGAACGGCGGCATCACCGTGGCGAGCGGCATCGCCATCGAGTTCCGCGACGCCAAGGAGATGGGCCTCAGCGCTCTGATGGCCGCGGGCCTCGCGCTGTTCATCGTCACCTTCGCCATCAACTTCCTGGCGGCGATGGTGGTCAGCAGGTCCCGATCCGGAGCGAGCACGTGACGACACAGGAGACCAGGGCCCTGACGGCCGCGCCCGGGGCGAGCCCCGCGTCCCTGGACGCCGGATCGAAGGGCGCGCCCACGGCGTCGTCCACGGGGCCGTCCACGGGGTCGCCCGCCGGCCCCGCCCGCAGGGTGCCGCCGCGCCGGAGGCCGCGGGCGTGGCGATGGAGCGACATCGCGGAGGCCGCGGGCGCGCTCGCCGCCTCGTTCTTCCTGACGTGGCTGATCTTCAACAGGCTGCTGCCCTTCCGGATCATGCCGCTCGCCTTCTTCGCGATCTGGTTCGTGCTGTTCCTGCCGATCTACTGGTTCGTGACAAAGGACGGGCAGGGCACGACGGCGGCGAAGGACCGAGTCGCCACCGTCTTCGTCATGGCGGGCGCGCTGTTCACCTTCACGCCGATCGTCTTCGTGATCGGGTACGTGCTGTACCGCGGGCTGAAGTCCCTGAGCGGCAACTTCTTCACCCAGACCATGCAGTTCGTCGGCCCGCTCGCGGAGGCCACGGACGGCGGCGCCCTCCACTCGATCATCGGGACCCTGGAGCAGCTCGCGCTCGCCACGGTCATCGCGGTGCCGCTCGGCGTGCTCACCGCCGTCTACCTCAGTGAGATCAAGGGCCCGCTCGCGCGGCCCGTCCGCCTCGTCGCCGACGCCATGACCGCGTTGCCGTCGATCGTCGCGGGCCTGTTCATCTTCTCGCTGTTCATCAAGCCGCACATCATCGGGCAGTCGGGCATCCTGGGGTCTCTCGCGCTGTCCATCCTGATGCTGCCCACGGTGACGATCACCGCCGAACAGGTGCTGCGCGTGGTGCCGGGCAGCCTGCGCGAGGCCGCGCTGGCCCTCGGCGCGCCGTACTGGCGCAGCGTCCTGATGGTCGTCCTCCCCACCGCCCGCGCGGGGCTGTCGACGGCCGTGATCCTCGGCATGGCGCGCGTGGTCGGCGAGACGGCGCCCGTGCTGATGACGACGGGCGGTACGACGCTGCTGAACCCCAACCCCTTGTCCGGGTTCCAGGACAACCTGCCGCTCTTCGTGTTCACGCAGATCAGGAGCTCGCAGGAGAGCCAGGTCGACCGCGGGTGGGCGGGCGCGCTGATCCTGCTGGTCATCGTGCTCCTGCTGTTCATCCTGGCCCGGCTGGTCGGCTCGGCGGGTCCGGGGCGGCGCAGGTTCCGGATCCCCATCCCCGGCCGTGGCGGGCGCCGTCGTGGCCGCTGACGCAGTACCCAGTGTGGAAGGACGGACATCCATGACCGCGCCAGAGCTCGACCACACGCGGCCTATGGCCCCGCAGGAGGCCGTGCCCGGCCCGATGGGCGGCGTTCTCGAAGGAGTCGACGTCAGCTGCTGGTTCGGGTCCCGCAAGGTGCTGGAGGGCGTCAACATCAAGATGGACGCGGGAGTCGTGACCGCGCTCATCGGGCCCTCCGGGTGCGGCAAGTCGACCTTCCTGCGCACGCTGAACCGCATGCACGAGCTGGTGCCGATCGCCACGCTCGCCGGTTCCGTCCTCCTCGACGGCCACGACATCTACGGGGTGGGCCTGCGTCTCACCGAGGTCCGCCGCCGCATCGGCATGGTGTTCCAGAAGCCCAACCCGTTCCCCGCGATGACGATCGCCGACAACGTGGCGGCCGGGCTGAAGCTGACCGGCAAGAAGGTCGCCGACCGGGACGGCCTCATCGAGGCCAGCCTGCGCCGGGCGGGCCTGTGGAACGAGGTCCGCAACCGTCTGGACGCCCCGGCCGGCGGCCTGTCGGGTGGCCAGCAGCAGCGGCTCTGCATCGCCAGGTCCCTGGCCGTGAGCCCGGACGTGCTGCTCATGGACGAGCCCTGCTCCGCCCTGGACCCGACCTCCACGCGGCGCATCGAGGAGACCATCCTCGAACTCAAGGACCAGGTCACGATCGTCATCGTCACCCACAACATGCAGCAGGCGCAGCGCGTCTCCCAGCACTGCGCCTTCTTCCTGGCGGCCGAGAACGAGCCCGGACGGGTCATCGAGCAGGGCCCCACCGACCGGCTCTTCTCGGACCCGAACGATCCGAGGACCGCCGACTACGTCAACGGCCGCTTCGGCTGAGTCTTCCCGAGTTTAGGAGCAGACGAATGGCTGTCCGCCGACGAGCCGCCCGCCTGGCCCTGGTGGCCCTGGTGGCGTTCCTCGCACAGGTCGTGACCGTGCCCGCGTATGCCGGCGCAGCCGTCAACGGGTCCGGTTCGACCTTCGCGTTCATCGCGATCCAGCAGTGGATGTCCGACGTCGCCAAGCAGGGGCTGAGCGTCAACTTCCAGCCGAAGGGCTCGACCCAGGGCCGGACGGACTTCACCAACAAGCTGGTCGACTTCGCCTCCAGCGACGTGTCCTACAACTTCCCCGGCGGCCTCGGCAACGAGACCAAGCCGTCCTTCGGATACACCTACATGCCGCTGGTCGCCGGCGGCACGGCCATCATGGTGAACCTCAAGGACAACGCGGGCAGGCCGATCAGCAACCTCCAGCTCTCGGGCCCGCTGCTGGTGAAGCTGTTCACGCAGAACATGTTCTCCTGCGCCGACCCGGGCGCGAACCCCGAGATGTACTGGGACGACCCAGCGGTCAAGGCGGACAACCCCAGCATCGCCGCCCAGTTGCCGCATGTCCGGGTACGTCCGGTCGTGCGCGCCGGTGGTTCCGGGACGACGGCGGTCTTCACCGACTACCTCAACCACATGGACCCGCAGCGCTGGAAGGCGTACATGCAGGGCATCGACGGCAACCCCAACGGGTGCGCGACCACGCGGCCGACGAACAAGTGCACCCCGCAGGCGTGCGGCGCCACCGACGAGTGGCCGGACCGGCCGGACATCGACCGGGTGGACGGCTCCGACCGCGTGGCGATCCAGGTCAAGCAGGGCAACCCGAGCTGGGGCTGGATCGGCTACGCGGAGTACGCCTACGCCAAGCAACTCGACGTCCCAGTGGCGACCATCAGGAACGTCGCCGGCAACTACACTCTGCCCACGGCGTGCAACCAGGCGATCGCCCTCACCAACGCCCGTCGCAACGAAGACGGCACCTACAACCTGGACGGCGTGCACACGCACCCCTCGCCCAGCGCCTACCCGATCTCCAGCTACAACTACGTGATCGTCCCCACCGACGGCCTCGACCCGGCCAAGGGCGAGACGCTCGCCAAGTTCGTGCTGTACTCGATCACCGACGGCCAGAAGAACGTCGACAAGATCGGCTACTCGCCGCTGCCCACGAACCTCATCCAGGAAGGCTTCGCCGTACTCGGCCAGGTGCCCGGTCACCCGGCGATTCCGAACGCGGATCAGGCCGCCACGTGGGGCAAGTTCTACAAGAGCCTGAAACTTCCGGACGGCACCTCGTGCGAACAGGAAGGGCAGGAGACCAAGAACGACCCCCCGCCGCAGGAGAACAACAACGGCGGCAACAACAACGGGGGTGGCGGCGGCGACCAGAACAACGGTCAGAACAACAACCAGAACAACCAGAACGACCAGAACAACCAGCAGAATAGCCAGCAGAACAACAACCAGAACAAGGACGAGAACAAGAACCAGAACGACCAGAATAAGGACCAGAAGAACGACAACGCCAACAAGCAGAACACGAACAAGCAGAACACCAACAAGACCAACCAGAACGGCACCAAGACGCCGAACGGCACGCCCACCAAGAACGGCACCGGCGGCAAGACGCCCTCTCCCGGAGCGAGCACCGGTGCGCCGCAGCCCGGCCAGAACACCGGGGACCCGACCGCGCCGGGCACCACCGGCCCCAGCGCCACGGGCGACCCCGGCGCCGTCGCGACCAACGGCCTGCCCACGTCCGGCGATCCCAACGTCCAGCAGGTTCCTGGCGCCCCGGGCACGCCCGGCGCCACCGGCAACGGCATGATCAACCCGACGCTCGCCGCGAACGCCGCCCGCGAGGTCAACACGGTGGCGGCCCAGGCGGGCACGCCCTGGGGCCTGTTCGGGCTGGCGCTGCTGCTGGTCGGCATCGTGTTCGCGCCGGTGATCATCGGTGGCGCCCGCCGCCTGGCCCGCGTGGGCCGGCCCGGCGGCGAGTGAGACCGGCGCACCACATGAACGTCCGACGACTGCTCACCGGCCTGGCCGCCCTCTTGGTGCTAGCCGCCGGACTGGTCACGACGGCCGCCGCGCCCGCCGCGGCGGCCCCGTCCGGCACGATCGGCGAGCCCTCCGCCGACGGCGTCCTGTACACCCGCGCGCCGATCACCTTCCGCGGCACGCTCAGCGGCGCCGCCAGGATGGTGGTCGCCGTCTCCGACCGCGTCGGCAACGTCTGGTGGCACTCGGACGGCACGTGGGGCGACTACCAGGGCCAGGAGGCGTCCCTCGACGGCGGCTCGTGGAGCTTCACCTGGCAGGCCCCCGAACCCGGCGACTACCTCGTCCAGGCCAAGGCGGTCGCCGCCGACGGCTCCGTCGACACCACCCTGCCCTACCGGCGCTTCACCGTCGTGGACCTGCCCGCGGCCCTGGCCGACCCGGCGGGGGTCGTCACCGAGCCCTCCGCCGGCGCGATCGCGCGGGTCGGCGCGAAGACGACGATGCGCGGGGCAGGCCAGGCGGCCGGCGGGGTGACCTGGGCCGCGCTGACCATCTTCGACGCGGCGGCCGGGACGTTCTGGCACGCCGACGGCACCTGGGGGGCGTTCGAGGCGCTCCCCGTGACCCTCGACGCGCCGGGCGCGGCCAGGGTGACCTGGACCTACGACTGGACACCCCCGCGCGAGGGGGACTTCTGGGTCAGCGTCAGAATCCGGAACGCACAGGGCGTCACCGTCCCGTCGCCCGGAATCCTGCTGAGAACGGACGCGGCCCCGCCCGCGGTCACCGCGGCCGCGGGGCAGGCCACCCACCCGGCCGGGCAACGGATCACCTGGACCGGCACCGCGAGCGACAACCGCGGCGTCGCCTCCGTCCGCGTGGCCATCATGGACAGGACCAGCAGGCTCTGGTGGCGCGACGACGGCACCTGGGGCGCCTACCAGGACCGGACGGTGCCGCTGACCGGGCCGCTCAACGGCAAGCCCTGGCAGGCGTCGGCGTCCGGGCAGCTGTCGTTCACGGAGACCGGCTGGACCTACACCTGGACGCCACCCGCCACGGGCGACTACGGCCTTTCGGTGCTGTCCGTCGACGCGACGGGCCTGGTGGACACCGCGCACCCCTGGCAGGCCTTCTCCGTCGTCCCGCCCGGCCCCGACGGCGCGCCGCCCGGGGGGACGGTGACCAGCCCGGTCGGAAGCCAGGGCTACACCTCGCCCGACATCCAGATGCGCGGCACCGCGACCGACGACGTCGCCGTCGCCAAGGTCGTCATCGGGGTGGAGAACCTGGACACGGGGAAGTGGTGGCAGGCGAACGGGACCTGGGGCAACAACGCCCTCTGGGCCCCCGCGACGCTGACCGGAGAGAACTGGTCCCACACGTGGCGCGCGCCCGCCGCCGGTCACTACGTCCTCGCGGCCAGGATCGTGGACACCGCGAACAAGGAGCTCACGCGCTGGCAGAGCTTCGACCACGACCCCGGGACGGCGGGCAGGTACGTCAGCCTGCTCATGTCCCGCACGCAGTGGTCCGCGACGGACGGGGCCTGCCGGCCGCTGCGCGCCGCCGTGCCGTTGCGGGAGTCCGCCCGCCTGTTCAAGGCGAGCGGGTTCACGGGCACCGGCACGGTCGTGGTCAACCGGGCCCTGGACCAGGGCCGGCAGTGCCTGGACATGATCGGCTACGCGAACTGGGCCGACCTCGCCACGCTGCGCGACGAGGACGGCTGGAGCTTCGTCAGCCACGGCGCCGGCTACCGCGACATGACGAGCCTGACCCCGCAGGAGCAGCGCGACGAGTCGTGCGGCTCGCTGGGCGCGCTCGAAAGCCATGGCCACGACCGGGCGTGGGGGCTGTTCGTGTACCCCAACGACAAGCTGACCGCGCAGATCCAGCAGGACGTCGTCTCCACCTGCTTCGCCTTCGGCCGCAAGTACGGCACCGGTTTCAACAAGCCCCCGGGCGCGCCGGGCGGTGTGGCCGGGCCGTGGTTCCAGAACACCTGGAGCATCCCGGGAGGCCGGTGCAACGACACCACGAAGCTGTGCGCCAAGTGGGTGCCGAGCCCGACCGACGGCAACAACTACACCTACGCCGCCCCGGACAAGCTGGGGGAGTTCCTCAGGGGCTACCCCGGCACGTGGCGGTCGTTGCAGGCGTACAGGTTCATGCGCGGCAAGCGGATCGTGAACCAGGGGCAGGGCGAGTCGTGGGACTGCACCGGCTCCGACTGGCGCACCCACTGGACCGGCGGCCCCGAGGCGTACTGCCTCGACGACTTCCTCGCCGCGCTCGCCATGGCCCGTGGCCAGGCGACCGTCACCGACCCCGCGACCGTCGCGGAGGCGTGGGGCCGCACCCGCCCCACCGCCCCGTGACCGCCGCGACAGAATACGGGGGACTTCCATGACCTCAGACGCACCCGAGCGCGGGCCGGGCCCGGGAGCTCCGGGCATGGTCGTCGGCGGGTCGCGGGCCGCGTGGTGGGCCGCCGGGCTCGCGATGGGCCTGGCGAACGCGGTGCGGCACCGGCTGCGCGGGTACCGCACGCCCCGCCCGTTCACGACCGACGAGGTCGGCCGCAGCGTCGACTACGTCCTCGGCGTGGTCGACCAGTGGGTCAAGGACGGCGACCTCGACGTCGGCGGGCGCAGGGTGCTGGAGCTCGGGCCGGGCCCCGACCTCGGCACGGGCGCGGTCCTGCTGTCGCGGGGGGCCGCGTCGTACACGGCGGCGGACCTGTTCCCCCTCGCGACGGGGACGAACCCGGCGTTCTACGAGGAGCTCGGCCGCCGGCTCGGCGAGCCGGTGGACACCGGCCGGATCGGCTACCACGTCACGAAATATCCGGCGATGCCCGGCGTCGAGGGGCCATTCGACCTGGTGCTCAGCAACGCGGCCCTGGAACACTTCGACGACGTCCCCGGCACGTTCGCCCGCCTCGCCGAACTCGTCGCGCCCGGAGGGGTCATGTGCCATCACATCGACGGGATGGTGCACATGCGCGGCATCCGTCCCCGCGACCCGCTCAACATGCTGCGGTACCCGGGATGGCTGTACCGGCTGATGAGCTTCCCCGGCATCCCCAACCGGCTGCGCGCCGCGGACTACCTCGCCGCGGCCGTCGCGACCGGGTGGGACGCCCGGCTGGTGCCCGTGCTGGTGGCCCCGCCCGCGTACGTCGACTGGGCCCGCTCCGGGCTCTCCCGCCCGTACCGCGACGCCGAGGACCTCGCGCTGCTCACCTTCACCCTGGTCGCCACCCGGACGGCGTGACGCCGCGTCAGGAGGGGGGCGCGGCGCCGGGGCGGTGCAGTACCACATAACCCTCGCGGTCGAAGACGACCTGGTAGCCGAGCAGTTTCAGCTCGTCCACCCGCTGCCGCTGCCGGTCGGGGGACCCCCAAGGATGGGAGACGCGCGCCGTGTCTGCGACGATCCACGGCGCCACGGGCGGCTTGTCCTCCCAGAGCAGGACCGTCGTCCGGGCGGACAGGTGCGGGCCGACGTGGTTGACGGCCTCCACCACCACTCCGGACGGCACGGCCTTGACCGCCTCGTCGGCCGCGACCACGTCCGGGTGTCTGTCGTAGAACTCGGGCCGGATGAGCTGGTCGAACGGGAAGCGCGGGACGAGCGTGAGCGCGACCACGCACACGCCCGCCGCCCAGACCAGCGCGGTGTGCCGCTCCTCCAGGCCGTCATGGTGCCGCCGCAGCCGGCGGCCCAGCCGGACGGCCCCGTCGGTGCCCGCGCACAGCAGGATCACGACGGTGAAGGCGCTGTGGTGGAAGTCGGTGATCCACCAGTGCAGCCGGTCCGACAGCATCCGTTCCAGCAACTGCGGCAGCGCCATCAGGAAGAGCGGGGAGAACAGGCACAGCATCAGCGACGGCCACAGCAGGAAACCCCACGTGTCGATCTTCACCTGCGGGCTGAACAGCGTGCCGATCACGGTCAGCGGATCGGAGACGGCCTTGACCGCCGCGTGCGGGATGTCCGGGCCGAACTGCCCGTAGGCCCAGTACATCTCCGGATCGCCGCCGACGCCCGGGATCATGAGGCTCCGGGCGTACAGGGTGTAGCCCAGCCCGCCCAGGATGTACGCGATGCCGTCGAAGCGGCGTCCCCGCACCAGGGCGAAGGCGCCGAAACCGGCGACCATGAGCCCCATGTCCTCCTTGACCAGCAGGAGTGCCGCCGCCGCCGTGAGGACGTGGCCGTGTCGGCCCGCGCTGAACCGCTCGATCATGACGGCGGTGATGAGCGGGACGAAGGCCACCTCGTGGAAGTCGAAGTTCATCGCCCGCGCCACGGGCCAGGAGACGGCGTAGGCGACGACCACGAAGTAGGCGCCCGCCGTCGTGCCGAGCGCGCGGCGGGCGAACACCCACAGGGGCGGGACCGCCAGCGCGAACAGCGCCGCCTGGGCCACGATCAGCGTCTCGGGGCCGTCGTGGATCCAGTACAGGGGGGCCAGCAACGCCAGGATCGGGGAGAAGTGCTCGCCGAGCTGGTTGAAGTCCATGCCCTTGTCGAGGGTGAACCCCCGCAGGGGGCTCGTCGGCGCACTGAAGTGGGCGAACCCCCGGACCATCTGGTCGAAGAGCGTCAGGTCCAGGCTCGTCGCCCGGTACAGGTCGTACCTGACCAGGCCGAGCCGCGCGTACGCCCACGTGGCGGCCAGGACGAGCGCCGTCAGCGCGGTCACGTGCCGGGCACGCGCCGAGGGGCGGGGGACGGCGCCGACCAGCGTGCGGGCCCGGAGCAGCAGGCGCCTGGCGGCGGTCCGTCCCGCGAGAAGGCGCGGCCTGGCCGCCGGCGGTTCCGGCGTCGTCCGGCCGGCCGTGGACGGGCCGGGCGTCGTACGCTCAGCCACGGGCGGTCCCGGCCACGAAGAGAACGATCCACACGGCGGCGAGCCCGAGCAGCCACGGGTCGCGCAGCACGACGGCCTCCGGCTCGCCCGCCTCACCCCGGTCCACGTGCCAGCCGTACCGCAGGAACGCCAGGGCGAGGGGGACGACGGTGAGCTGACGGCCGGGTAACTCGAACGCCCACAGGCAGTAGGTCGTCATCGCCACCGTCCCGGACGCCTGCCAGACGAACCGCAGGTAGTCGGCCGAGTAGTGTTCGAGCCCCGGCCGGGTGGCGGTGGCCTTCGGGCCGAGCAGCGCCAGCTCGGAGAACCGCTTGCCCGCCACCATGAATAGAGCGGCCGCCCCGACCACGATGAGGAACCACTGCGACAGCGGCAGGCCGGCCATCACCCCGCCGAACACCGCCCGCAGCAGGAATCCGCTCGCCACGGTGGCCAACTCGACGATCACGACGTGCTTGAGCTTCAGGCAGTACAGGGTGTTGACCAGCAGGTATATGCCGATCACCCCGGCGGCCTGCGGGCGCCACGCGGCGGCGAGGCCGAGCGCGGCGAGGGCGAGGACGGCGGCGCAGACGAGCGCGAGCCGTTCGGGAACGGTCCCGGCGGCGATCGGCCGCAGCCGCCGTACCGGATGGAGGCGGTCCTTGCGCACGTCGATGACGTCGTTGAGGAAGTACACCGCCGACGCCGCCACACTGAAGGTCACGAAGGCCGCGCCGGTGCCGCGCAGCGTCCCGGCGTCGTACGTCCCGGCCGCGACGGGGGCCGCCGCGACCAGGAGGTTCTTGGACCACTGCTTCGGACGGGCCGTGCGCAGCAGACCGGCCGCGAGGGAGGTTCCCGCGGCGTTCGGTCCGATCTGGGTCACGCCCACGGATGTCGGTCTCCCTGAGGTCGTCGGCTCCCACGTGGGCCGTCCAGCGACGCTAGTCAGTGCCCCGCGACCAGGGAGGAACGTCAAGATTAACATTCAATTGAGCTGTTATATCGACTGGTCTGGATACGTCATGCGAGGGGATTCCTCCTGGTCAGGCCGGTGAGAGGCCGGGGTCGTACTGGCCTGCCGCCAGCGGCCGCGGGACGGTCGCCCGCCACAACCGCAGGCAGGACAGGACGGCCGCCGCCACCAGCAGGCCGTTGCGTACGAGCAGCACCGTCACCCCGAGCGCGGTGCTCTTCTGGACGTCGTCGAACAGCTCGGGGAACTCGATCATGGTGACCGCCGTCGCCGCGAGCACCAGCACCGCCACCGGACGCTGGGTGGACGCGCGCACGGTCAGGCAGGCGGCGGTCAGGCCCACCAGCCACACCAGGTACTGCGGGCTGATCACCCGGCTGGTGACCACGAACAGGAGCACGGCGGCGCACGCGGCGTCGTACGGCGTGGCGTCGCTCCACGTCCGGGCACGGTAACGCCAGTAGAGCAGCCAGCACAGGCAGAGCAGCGTGGCCGCCAGCGAGACCCGGCCGACCGTGTCGACGTACGGGCCGAGCATCTCCATCGAGCCGTAGTTGTAGCTCACCACGCCCGGCCAGCCGAACCAGCGGGCCACGTGGAAGCCCAGCGCCCACACCGACTCGACCTCCACCCCGCGGTCCTGCTGCGCGGTGACGAAGTCCAGGCCCCCGTCCAGGGCGAGCAGCATCAGCAGCGTCGAGACGGCGGCGCCCGCGACGGCCCCGACGAGCGCCATGCGCGTCGCCCTGCCGCGCGGGACGCCGATCAGCGCCAGCGCGGGCCACAACTTGAGACCGGCCGCGACGCCGAACGACAGCCCCCCGCGCCACGCGGACGCGTTCAGCTGCAACAGGCCGGACACGGCCAGCGCCGCCACCAGCAGGTCGAACCGCGCGTAGACCACCGGCCCGAGCAGCGGCACGCCGAGCAGCCACACCCACGCCCCCGCCCGGCCGCGCCCCTCGCCCGCGGCTGCCGCGCGGACCAGCGACGCCATCGTCAGCGCGTCGAAGGCGACCGTGATGACCAGGAAGCCGCCGAGATAGCTGAAGGGCAGCATCGACGGGGCGAGGATGATCAGCGCGGCGGCCGGGGGGTACTGCCAGGTGACGTCCTCGACCGGGAAGCCGCCCGCGAGCATGGTCTCGTGCCAGCCGTGGTAGACCCCGACGACGTCCCAGCTCACGCTGCGGAACAGCGGCACGACGTCGAGCACCATGAGCAGGAGCAGCACTCTGGTGGCGAGCCAGATGTACGTCATGCCCAGTGCCGCGCCTGTCGTCGTCCGCCGCAGCGGGGCCTCGTCTCGCACGCGCCGGAACCTACTCACCTCGGATGAACATCACGTGCATGGACGGCGAACCGGCCTCGCCGGGAGTGCCGAAAGCGGCCGCACGGTCGCGATGTTACCCACCTGAGCAGGCCGGGATGGCGAATAACGATGACATCGACGGCGGGTGTGATGGCCGGACGGTGTTCACGCCCCGCGCGCCCGTCCGGCCCGGGCGCCTCCACGGCGGCGGACCTCCGGTTCTGTCGGTGCCCGCGTCTAGAGTCGGACGGCGGCGTTGAACTGCGGGAACGCCCCCGGCCTAGGTGCGGTGGGGTGAGAGCTCGGTTTCGAGGAAGAGAGAGAAGTCATGGGAAACACACATATGGTCCGTTCGGCCGACGGCACCGACCTCGCGTACGAGCGGCTGGGCGAGGGCGCGCCGGTCGTCCTGGTGACCGGCGCGTCCTGTGACCGCAACGTGCACGAGCCGCTGGCCCGGCTTCTCGCGACGGAGTTCACGGTGCTGAACTACGACCGGCGGGGCCGCGGCGAGAGCGGCGACACGCTGCCCTACGCGGTCGACAGAGAGATCGAGGACCTGGAGGCGTTGATCAACGAGGCCGGTGGGACGGCGGCGGTGTTCGGGAGCTCCTCGGGCGCGGTCCTGGCGCTGCACGCCGCCGCGAGCGGCCTGCCGATCACCCGGCTCGCCCTGTGGGAGCCGCCGTTCACCACCGACCCGGACGGGCCTCGCCGGCAGCACGCGTACGCCACCACGCTCACCACGCTGCTCGGCGAGGGCCGTCGCGGCGACGCGGTCGCCCTGTTCATGGGCCTGGTGGGGATACCCGAGGAGATGATCTCCGGGATGCGTCACGCCCCGATGTGGGCGGGCATGGAGGCGCTGGCCCCCACCCTCGCCTACGACGCCGCGGTCATGGGCGACGGCACGATGCCCGCCGACCTGGTCGCCTTGGTGAAGGCTCCGACGCTCGTCGTGCACGGCACCGAGACCGGCGACTGGATGGGGGAGTCGGCCCGCGCGCTCGCCGCCGCCCTGCCGCACGGCACGTCCCACACCCTCCAGGGCCAGAGCCACGATGTCTCCTCGGACGTCCTCGCCCCTGTGCTGAAGGAGTTCCTGGCCTGAGGAAAGGCCCGCGCCTCGGCCCTCGCGCGCCGACCCGGAGCCGGGGACGCGGGGCCGCGTGGGACGGTTCGCTCAGGACCGGGGCACGGGGACCTGCCACCCGCCGGGTGCCGTGCCCCGGCGGGTTCCGGCCGTTCGGGTCAGGGCTCGTAGAAGCCGATGAAGCCGCCCGAGGGGGCGCCGCCCGGGAAGCCGGGAGCGGGCTGGGGGAAGGGGACGCCGAACTGCCCGCCGTACGACCCCTGCCCCGGTTCGCCGTCGTCGTCCGGGTCCTCGTCGTACGGCGGCCCCCCGGCGTACTGCTCGTCCTCGCTCATGACCGGCCGTCCCGAGCCCAGCAGTGACCTGGTCAGGGCCTCGCGCTGGGTGAGCATCTCCTCCAGCGCCCGGCCGAGGTGCTCGTCGGTGAGGACGGGCTCTCCCTCCCCGGCGCGCAGCGCGTCGAGGACGGCCCGGCGCAGCAGTTCCTTGAAGAACGACGCCGTGGCGCCCTCGGTCTTGGCCACCACCGGGCCGAGGTCGGCTTCGAGCCGCAGGTCGCGGGCGTAGAGCCGCAGCAGGGCCGCGCGCCCGGCCTCGTCCGGCTTGGGGATCTCCACGGCGAGGTCCACCCGGCCGGGGCGGTCGGCGAGCGCCCGCTCCAGGACGTCGGCGCGGTTGGTGGTGAGCACGAACGTGACGTCGGCGTCCGCCCCGACCCCGTCCATCGCGTCGAGCAGCGAGAACAGCAGCGGGTTGCCGTCGTCGGTGAAGGAGCGGTCCTGCGCGATCAGGTCCACGTCCTCCAGGACGACGATCGCGGGCTGGAGCCGCCGCGCCAGGCCCGCCGCCTGGGAGACGAACCGGATCGCGGTGCCGGTGACGACGATCACCGTGCAGTCGCTCATGCGTCCCATGAGGTAGCGGACGGTGTGGGTCTTGCCGGTGCCGGGCGGGCCGTGCAGCAGCAGGCCGCGCTTGAGGTGCTGGCCGTGCTCGCGCAGCCGGACGGCGTGCTCGGCGATGCCGATGATGTGCCGCTCGATGGTGGCCAGCACGCCGTCCGGGAGGATCACCTGGTCGGCGGTGAGGCCGGGCCGGGGGAGGAAGGTCACCAGGTCGTTGCCGCGGTGCTCGCTCCAGGTGAAGGACAGGATCTGCCCCCGGTACAGGTCGAGCTCGCGCGTCAGCCGCTCGATCTCGTCACGGGTGCGCGTGGCGCTCGACCGGTCCGGGGCGAGGACGACGATCTGGCACTGCGGGGCCTGGTGCTCCTGGGCGCCGCGCAGCCCCAGCACCACGGGGCCGCCGTCGGGGGAGACGGTCAGGACCAGGCCGAACGAGACGACCTCGGTGGTCTCGTCGGGCCCGATCGCGGCCGTCGCGTAGTCGACCGCGCCCGGCTCGAAGCTGCTCCATCCTTTGGCGGCGCTCGCGAGCATGTTGATGAAGTCCTCGTGCTCGCGGCCCTGCCCGGCGATGCCGAACCACTCGGCGTCCGGGGTGTGCGCGGCGAGGTAGGCGTCCACGCCGCGCTGCAGGTTGACGTGCTCCCACCCGGGGAACCTGCTGACCACGTTGACGACGGCGTTCAGCTCGCAGCCGAGATGGCCGGTGACCCACGCGACGAGCTCGGGCGTCTCGCGGGCCCCTTCGAGCGTCTGATGAGCATCCTTCAGGAGTTCGCTGAGACTCTGCGCCAGCCCCCTGGCGTCGTTGAGATGCATAGGCTCACATTGGCAGAATTCACACGGACTTGCCGAGAATTGTGCGCCCTTCCGGGGGCGACGGAAACCGCGCCCGAAAGAGGCATATTTCCGGAGAAGATGCTCTGACCAGCACTTAGTTCCACAAATGGCCGTATATGGGATTTATTGCTACTGGCACCTATATGGACACCCGCCGCACGGTCAGCGCATTTATCGCGTGCCCACCGCGTGCCCACCCCGTGCTCCGCGTGCCCGCGTGCCCTCCGGGCCGCCCATCGAGGAATCCGGTGATTCCGGAAACCCAGCCACATGTGTCGCAGTAGCATCGGCGGCGTGCGAGTCAGATGGGCAGTCGTCGTCGCTTCCGTTACCGCGGTCACCGCGTCCATGAGCGGCCTGGCCGGCATGCCAGGCGCCGCCGCGTCCGTCGCCGCGTCCGGGGCGACCGGGTCCGGATCCGCGTCCGGGGTCGTGTCCGCGTCCGCTCCGGGCAATCCGAGCGGCCGCGCCTTCGTGCCGCCCGAGGCCAGGGCCGTCGACACCTCGCGCCCCAGCCGCGTCGTCGGGAACGGCACGCCCGCGAGCTGCACGTCGCAGGCCGTGGTCGCGGCCGTGGCGGCAGGCGGGGTCATCACCTTCGACTGCGGTCCCCGCCCGGTGACGATCAAGATGACCGCCACCGCCAAGGTCCGCAACGCCCGGCCGAAGATCGTGCTGGACGGCGGCGGCAAGGTGACGCTCAGCGGCGGCGGCAAGCGCCGCATCCTCTACATGAACACCTGCGACCAGGCGCAGGGGTGGACGACCTCGCACTGCGACGACCAGGAGACGCCCCAGCTCACCGTCCAGAACCTGACCTTCGCCGACGGCGACGCGACCGGTCAGGGGGCCGACGGGGGAGGCGGCGGCGCGATCTTCGTCAGGGGCGGGCGCGTCAAGGTCGTCAACTCGCGGTTCGTCCGCAACCGCTGCGACCCCACGGGCCCGGACGTCGGCGGCGCGGCCGTCCGCGTGCTCGACCAGTCCCGCGACCGGCCGGTCTACGTCGTGAACAGCACCTTCGGCGGAGCCGCGGGCCAGGGCGGCGTGTGCGCGAACGGCGGCGCGGTGAGCAGCATCGGCGTGTCCTGGGTGATCCTCAACAGCGTCATGACGCACAACGCGGCGATCGGGCGCGGGGCCAACCCGGCGCGCGGCGGCACCCCGGGCGGTGGCAGCGGCGGCGCGATCTACACCGACGGCAACCTCTTCAGCGTGCGCGTCGCCGGATCGATCATCGAGAACAATTCCGCTAAGGAGGGCGGCGGAGCGGTCTTCTTCGTCAGCAACGACCGCACCGGCACCCTCCTCATCGAGAACTCGGCGCTGCGCCGAAACCGCAGCGCCGGATTCGAGACCAAGGGCTACCCGGGCATCTTCTTCCTCGGCGCGGGCAGGCCGAAGGTCGTCCGGTCCACGCTGAAGTGACGGGCCGGGGACCTCAGGCCCCGTCCAGGTCGGCGACCGTCTCGACGACGCGCCGCTGCCCCGCCCCGGCCCCTGGCCGCGTATCTGAAGGTGATCTTCCCGCGCGCGGGCGGGGCCCGGCGTGTACGCTCGGCCGCCATGAGCCCCGAGATCCTCGGCAGCGTCGAGCTCACTGCCATCGGCCACGTGGTGACGCGGCACGCCGGCCCGCGGGACGCGCCGTCCCAGGTGACCGAGAACCACGGCGAGCGCGCGCCATGGGTGCGCGGCACCGATGTCCCTCCGGAGGTGCCGGCATGATCACCGTTCGCGACTTCCAGCCCGGCGACGCCGTGGCCATCGCCTCATGGCTTGACGGGCCCGAGGCGCTGTTCGCCTGGTCGGGCAACAACGGGTTCTCCTGGCCGTTCGTCCCGGACGAGCTGGTCGCCGGCCACGCCGCCGACCCCGCCCGGCACGTCCTCGTCGGCGTCGACACCGGCGGCTCCCCGGTCGCGCATCTGATCCTGCGGCCGGACGCCCACAACTGGTCGGCCCGCGTGGGCATGGTCCTGGTCTCGCCCGCGTCCCGCGGCCGGGGGCACGGCGCCGCGATCATGGAGGCCGCGCTGCGGCTGGCGTTCGAGAAGCTCGGCGTGCACCGCGTGGACCTGGGCGTCTACCTGCACAACGCGGCCGCGATCCGCCTGTACGAGCGGCTCGGCTTCGTGCGGGAGGGCGTCCACCGCGAGGTCACCCTGGTCGGCGGCGAGTGGTGGTCCTCCATGAACATGAGCATCCTCGCCCACGAGTGGAGGCCCCGGCTCTCCTGACCACACCGAACCGGTCGCCGCTAACCACGCCGGCCCGTGGTGGCGATGCCCTGGACGAAGTAGCGCTGCCCGAGGAAGAAGATCACGATCAGGGGCAGCGTGGTGACGACGGCGGCGGCCAGGACGATCTCCCACTTCGGGTCGCCGCCCTGGTAGAACTGGTCGACGATCGCCTTGAGGCCGCGCGGCAGCGTGAACAGCGCCGGGTCCTGCAGGTAGATCAGCGGCTTCATCAGGTCGAACCAGCTCGCCTTGAGCTCGAAGATGAACGCGATGATCAGCGCGGGCCGTGACAGCGGCAGCGCGATCCGCCAGAACAGGTCGAAGTACGAGGCCCCGTCCACCCGGGCCGCCTCGAACACGTATCTCGGCACGCCGAGCAGGAACTGGCGCAGCAGGAAGATGTAGAACGCCGAGCCGAACAGGTTCCCCGCCCACAGCGGCACCTGCGTCCCCGTCAGCCCGGCCGCGTTCCAGATCAGGTACGTCGGCACGAGCGTCACCGCCGCCGGCAGCATCATCGTCGCCAGCACGCTGCCGAACAGCAGGCCGCGGCCGGGAAAGTGGAAGTACGCGAAGCCGAACGCCACGAACGCGCTGGACAGGGTGACCGTCAGCGCGGCGGCGACCCCGACGACGACCGAGTTGACCAGCCAGCCGAGGACGGGCGCGGCGTCCCATACGGCGGCATAGTTGGCCGGGGCGAACGGGCGGGGCCACGGCAGGAACGGGTCGGCGAACGTGCGGTCGCGCGGCTTGAGCGAGGCGACCACGAGCCAGACGAACGGGTACAGGAAGATCGCCGAGGCGGCGGCCAGGACGACCAGGAAGAACACCTTGCGCGTCCCCCGCCCGGCCGAGTCCGTTGCGGCTCCGGTCGCGGCGGGCGCCGCCGCCGGCCGCTGGACGCGGTCGATCGTGGTCACGCGCCCTGCTCTTCGGCCTCGTAGTACACCAAGCGGTTGCCCACCTTGACCTGGATCAGCGTGATCACGCCGATCACGAGGAACAGCAGCCAGGCCAGCGCCGAGGCGTACCCCATGTGGAGGAACTGGAAGGCCTGCTGGAACAGGTATACGACGTAGAAGAGGGCCGAGTCGCCGTAGCTCTGCTGGGCGGACTGGTTGCCGAAGAACATCGTGTAGACCTGGTCGAACATCTGCAGTGACGTGATCGTGTTGATGATGACGACGAAGAACAGCGCCGAGCTGATCATCGGCAGGGTCACCGCGCGGAAGCGCTGCCACGAGCCCGCACCGTCGATCATGGCGGCCTCGCTGAGCTCGCGCGGAACGTTCCGCAGCGCGGCGACCAGGATGATCGTCGTGGTCCCGAGGTTCCACAGGGACATGAGCACGATGCCGGGCAGGATCCAGTTCGGGTCGGTCGTCCACTGCGGCCCGTCGATCCCGAACAGGCCGAGGAACTGGTTGACCACCCCTGCCTGGCCGTTGAGCAGGAACAGGAACAGCACGCCGGTCGCGACGTACGGCGTCATGGACGGCAGGTAGAAGACCGTCCGGAACACCCCGGCCGCGCGGCCGGTGACCCGGTTCAGGATCAACGCCAGCGCCAGCGCGATCGCGATGGCAAGCGGGACGTGGAGCGCGGTGTAGATAACGGTGTTGCCGACCGCGCGGGCGACCTTGGGGTCCTCCAGCATCGCGGCGTAGTTGCCGAGGCCCGCGAACCTCGGGCTGTCGATCAGGTCGTAGTCCGTGAACGACAGCACCAGGCTCGCCACCATGGGCCCGAGCTGGAAGACCAGCAGGCCGACCAGCCACGGCAGCAGGAAGAGGTACGCCCACCGCGTCTCCGGGCGGAGCCCGCGCGGCCCGGGCAATGCTCGCCGGGATGCCTCCCGGCCCGCCGTCACTCCCATCCGATCCGGGACCACAGGGGGTTCATCGAATCCGCCTGCTCGTCGTCGCGCTCTTCGGTCTTCGTCTCCGGGTAAGTCATGAGGTCTGCCTCCCTTCGGTTCCTTCTCTCGGTGGCATGGCCACGCGGCTCTCTCCTTCCGGGACGGTCACTGGTGCCCCACACCGTTCAGGGCCCGCTGCGCCTCCGCCTGCGCCTGGCGCAGGGCCTCGGCGGCTCCCTGGCTTCCCTGCAGGACGCGGTTGGCGGCGTCCTGCCACGTCTTCTGGAACTCCGCCGCGGCGCCGGACTGCGGGACGACGAACCCCGCCCGCTGCACCGACCGGATGGTCTTGACCGCGTCGTCGAAGGCCGGACGCCCGCTCGGCTTCACGATCTGGGAGAAGATCACGTCGTCGGCCTTCATGTTGCCGGTGAAGGTGCCGATGTTGACCTTGCCCTCCTTGGCGCGCTTGTCCGCCCGCGCCCTGGCGGCCGCGATCCACGTGTCCGCCGAGGTCATGGTCTTCATCCACGCGCAGGCCGCGCCGGGGTTCTTCGCGCCCTTGGGGATCACCCAGGCGTTGCCGCCCACGTTGTTGACGGGGCGGCCCTGGCGGTCCTTGAACGGCAGGACGGTGATGTCGGCGTCCGGGGAGGCGCCGGCCATGGCGCTGACGAGGAACTGCTCGGTGAGCATCGCCCCGATCTGGTCCTTGGTGAACGGGTTCTCCGCGCCGAAGTAGTCGAAGGTGTCGGCGAACGCCTTGAGTCTTGTCCAGCCGCCCTGGGCCTTGACCAGCCCGTTCGCGTAGTCCAGTGCCTCGACGACCTTCGGGTCGTCCAGGCGCGCGGTGCGCCCGTCCGCGGAGAGGATGTCCGCGCCGTTGGCCTTCGCCCACAGCGGCAGGAACTCCGGGAGCTTCGGGTAGAAGCCGAACCGCTGGATCTTCCCGCCGTCGGACCTGGCCATCTTCGTGGCGAGCTTCGCCAGGCCGTCCCAGTCGGAGGTGTCGATCGCCTTGGGGTCGACGCCCGCGTCCTTGGCCGCCTTGTTGTTCACGAGCAGGACGATCGAGTTGTAGAACTCGGGCATGCCATACCATTTGCCTGCATACCGCACCTGCTGCTGGGCGGCCGGGTAGAAATCACCGGTCGCGATGCCCTCCTTGGCGACGCAGGAGTCCAGCGGCTGGACAGCGCCGCGGGCCGCGTACCCGCCGATGCGGTCGCGGGACATGTAGACGACGTCGGGCGGGTTGCCCGCGGCGACGGCCGACAGGAACGCCTGCTCGTCGAACTGCCCCTGGTTGATCGTCAGCTTGACGTCCGGGTACGCCTTCTTGAACTCCTCGACGCGGACCGAGGCGATCTCGTCGGGCAGCCCGAACCCCATCGTCGTCAGGCTCTTGCCGCCCCCGCTCGCACTCGCCCCGCTCGCGCCGCCGCCGGCCCCCACTCCCCCGCACGCCGCCAGGGCACCCGCCACAAGGACCGCGGTCCCGGCGTGGGCCATCGTTCGAATGTTCACATCCCCGTGCTCCCTGTCAGCCCCTCAGGTCATGACCCCTGATCGGGTAAGGGGCGTCTTCCCGCCCGAAAAGGCTTAAACGCGATCGCCTCACAAGCAGGGGCAGGACGGGTGAGGCGGCGCGTGTCGTCGCCTCACCGCCCGCGTACGGGGCCGGACCCGCGGCGTCCTAGCGCAGGCGCGGCAGGACCTCGCGGGCGTAGAACTCGAAGAACGCCTCCTGGTTGGGGCCGATCTGGTTGATGTGGAGCTCGTCGAAGCCCGCGTCCACGTACTGCCTGATGGCCCTGACGTGCTCCTCCGGGTCCGGGCCGCACGGGCTGCCCGCCGTCGCGTCCTCCACCGAGACCATCTCGGCGAGCTGCTCGAAGTGCCGGGGCAGGGGCAGGATCTGGGACGCCTCCCCCTTGATGCCCTGGGTCGGCCACAGCCGGTGGACCGTCTTGCGCGCCCGGTCCACGTCCTCGTCGTAGCAGACCTTGAGGCCCCCCTGGACGGGCTTGCCCTGCCCGCCGGATGAGTGGAACTTCTCGACCAGCTCGGCGCTCGGGCCCGTGCAGATGTAGCCGTCGCCGATCCGCCCGGCCAGCTCGACGGCCTTCGGGCCGAAGCCGGAGATGTACACCGGCGGCGGGGTGTCCGGCAGCGTGTAGATGCGGGCGGTGTCGACCTTGTAGTGCTCGCCCCGGTGCGTGACCAGGCGTCCCGTCCACAGTTCGCGCATCAGCCCGACGGCCTCTTCCAGCATCTCCAGCCGCTCGCTCGCCGGAGGCCAGCGCGTGTCGATGATGTGCTCGTTGAGCGCCTCGCCGGTGCCGACGCCGAGCCGGAACCGGCCCTCGGAGAGCACCGCGCTGGTCGCCGCCGCCTGGGCGATCACCGCCGGGTGCACGCGGACGAGCGGGCACGTCACGGCGGTGGTGATCGGCAGCGAGGTGGCCTCGGCGACGGCGCCGATCACCGACCAGACGAACGGGCTCTGCCCCTGCTCGTCCAGCCACGGATGGTAGTGGTCGGAGATCCACAGGCTTTCGAACCCGGCCTGTTCGGCGAGCTTCGCCTGCCGGACGAGCTCGCGCGGGCCGTGCTCCTCGCAGGACAGGAAGTATCCGAAGGTGGTCATCGTCGCCTCCTGGGTTTCTCGGGTACAGGAGGCCCATACCCCCGAGACCCAGGGCAAACAGGCCGCCCCGCCGGGCTTACGGCGCGGCCGGGGCGTCGATTCCGCTCACACCGAGGCCAGGGCGTCGATCTCCACCAGCATCGACTCGTGGGGCAGCCCGACGAACACCGTGGTGCGGCACGGCAGCACGCCGCTCGGGCAGTTCTCCTCGACGAACGCGCCGTACGCCTCGTTCATCAACGGGAAGTCCTCGCGCTTGGTCAGGTACACCCGGAACATCAGCACGTCCTCGACGCTCGCGCCCCCGGCCTCCAGGATCGCCTTGACGTTCTCCAGCGTCCTGCGCGTCTGCGCCCGCACGTCGCCGGGGTGCACGAACTCGCCGGTCGCCGGGTCCTGCGGGCCCTGGCCGGAGACCTGCAGCAACGGGCCCTTGCGGACCCCCTGGGAGAACACCCACGCGGGCGCCGGCGCGTCGTCGGTGCGGATGGCGGTCTTGTCACTCATGGCGGTCTCCCCAAGATCGGCTTCCACGCGTCGTGCGTGGCGGGTAGAAAATAGCGCAGATCACCGAGCGGACCACGAAACCGCGCCCCGTCCACCAGGAGGCCGCCGTGCTCATCGACGCCGCCGCCGTCGCCGCCCTGCGCGACGAGCCGTTCGACTGGCGCTTCAAGTCCCTGCCCCCGGGCGTCTCCGGCGCCCCGGTGACCGTGGGCGAGTACCTCGCCGGGCGTCCCAGGGCGGCGGACTTCGGCACGCCGCTGCTCACGCTCGAACGCCGGGCCATCGAGCACAACCTCGCCGCGATGGCGTCCTGGACCGCCGCTGCCGGGGTGTCGCTGGCCCCGCACGGCAAGAGCACGATGGCCCCCGCGCTGTGGCGGCGCCAGCTCGACGCCGGGGCGTGGGGGATCACGCTGGCCAACCTGCCGCAGCTCCGCGTCGCCCGCGCCTTCGGCGTGAGCCGTCTCATGCTCGCGAGCGCGCTCACCGACCCCGCCGGGCTCGCCTGGATCGCCGCCCAGCTCGACGCCGACCCGGCGTTCACGTTCCTGTGCTGGGCCGACTCCCCGCGCACGGTGGAGATCATGGACGCCGCCCTGCGTGCGGCACCGCACCGCACGGCCTTGCGCTCCGCGGCGCGGCCCGTGGACGTCTGCGTGGAGCTCGGCGCGCCCGGCGGCCGTACCGGCGCCAGGGACGAGGCCGAGGCGCGGGCCGTCGCCGAGGCGATCCGCGCCGCGCCCACCCTGCGCCTGGCCGGGATCGCCGGGTACGAGGGCGCGCTCGGTCACGACGCGTCCCCCTCCAGCCTCGGCGCGGTGGACGCCTTCCTCAAGCGCATGGCGGCCCTGCACGGCGACCTGCCCTACGAGGTGGACGAGCCGGTCGGCACCGCGGGCGGCAGCGCGTACTTCGACCAGGTGGTGGACGTCCTCGGCGGCCTGCACGGACGGCTGGTCCTGCGCTCGGGCGCCTACATCATCCACGACGACGGCTTCTACCGCGCCATCTCCCCGTTCTCGCGCGGCGACGGCTCACGGTCCTCGGGCGCGGCCGACTCCCCGTCCTCACGCGTAGCCGGCCCGGGACCGCTACGGCCCGCGATGCACGGCTGGGCCCGCGTGGTCTCGCGCCCCGAACCCGGGCTCGCCCTGCTCGACGCGGGCAAGCGCGACCTGCCGTTCGACGAGGGGCTGCCCGAGCCGCAGGCCGCATGCGGCAGGCCCGCCGACGTGCTGCGCGGCGCGCGGGTCACGGCGCTCAACGACCAGCTCACCTTCCTGTCGGTGGAGCCCGGATCCGCGCTCGACTGCGGCGACGTCGTCCGCCTCGGGCTCTCCCACCCGTGCACGGCCTTGGACAAGTGGACGCTGATCCCGGTGATCGACGACATCGAGGCCGACGATCCGGAGGTCGTGGACCTCGTGAGAACCTTCTTCTAGAGCTTCGGGAGGACGGATGAGCGGCACGGCCGGCGGGTGGCCCGGCACGACCGGGCTGGTCGTCCGCGGGGCCACGGTCGTGGACGGCACCGGCGACCCCGCGTACCTCGCGGACGTCACGGTCACCGGCGGCCGTATCACCGACATCACCCCGCCCGGGTCCGCAGTGGCCGGCGGGCGGCGGGTTCTGGACGCCACGGGCCTCGTCCTCGCGCCCGGGTTCGTCGACATGCACGCACACTCCGACCTGGCCCTGCTGACCGAGCCCGCCCACCTCGCCAAGGTCGGCCAGGGCGTCACCTGCGAGGTGCTGGGACAGGACGGCCTGTCGTACGCGCCCGTGGACGACGCCACGCTCGCGCAGCTCAGACGGCAGATCGCCGGATGGAACGGCGACCCCGAGGGGTTCGACTGGGACTGGCGGACGGTCGGCGAGTACCTCGCCCGGCTCGACCGGGGCATCGCCGTCAACGCCTGTTACCTGGTGCCCCAGGGCACCGTCCGCGCGCTCGCCATGAGCTGGGACGCGCGCCCGGCCACCGAGCGTGAGCTGCTGCGGCAGAAGGAACTGGTCGCCACCGCGATGGCCGAGGGCGCGGTCGGCATGTCCAGCGGGCTCACCTACACCCCGGGCATGTACGCGAGCACGGACGAGCTGGTCGAACTGTGCCGGGTCGTCGCCCGGCTCGGCGGCTACTACTCGCCGCACCACCGCTCGTACGGCGCGGGCGCGCTGGAGGCGTACGCCGAGATGATCGAGGTGTCACGCGCGTCCGGCTGCCCGCTGCACCTCGCCCACGCCACCATGAACTTCGCCGTCAACGCCGGCCGGGCCGGGGACCTGCTGGACCTGCTCGACACGGCCATCGCCGGCGGCTGCGACCTCACCCTCGACACCTATCCCTACCTGCCCGGCTCGACGACCCTCGCCGCGCTCCTGCCGAGCTGGGCCTCCGAGGGAGGCCCCGGCGACACGCTCGCCCGCCTCCGGGACCCCGTCACGGTCGAGCGCGTCCGGCACGACATGGAGGAGGTCGGCTCGGACGGCTGCCACGGCGTCCCCGTCGACTGGGCGACCATCCAGATCTCCGGCACCCGCTCGCCCTTCCTCATCGACCGCGTGGGCCAGACGATCGCCGACCTGGCCAGCGATTCCGGCCGCGCCCCGTTCGAGGTCTTCCGCTCACAACTCCTGGATGACGACCTCGGCACCACGATCCTGCAACACGTGGGCAACGAGGAGAACGTCCGCGCCGTCATGCGCCACCCCGCGCACACCGGGGGCAGCGACGGCCTCCTGACCGGCGCCCGCCCCCATCCCCGCGCCTGGGGGACGTTCCCCCGCTACCTGGGTCACTACGTCCGCGACGAGCGCGTACTCACCCTGGAAGAGTGCGTGGCCCACCTGTCCGGCCGCCCCGCCCGCCGCCTGAAGCTGCTCGACCGCGGCTTCGTCCGCGTAGGCCACCACGCCGACCTGGTCCTCTTCGACCCGGAGACGGTCACCGACACCGCCACCTACGAGGACCCCCGCCGCCGGCCCTCCGGAATCCCGTACGTCTACGTCAACGGCGTAGCCGTGATCACCGACGCCCAGCCCACGGGCGCTCTCCCCGGCAAAGCCTTGCGCCGCACCCCCGCGGGCACTCGCGCCCTCTGACGAACCACGAACACCGCACGAGTACCGGCGGGTGCCTAAGTGCCGGCGTGGCCGCTCACCACCTGGGTCGGGGGGCGCTGTCAGTCAGGGCGCGCTTCCTCTTGTTCTCTCTCGCCCGGTGCGGCGGGTGGGAGGGATGCCATCGCGGCGTCGCGGTCCATTCCCGTGGCCACCAGGAGGTCCACGGTGATGGAGCGCACCTGTGCGGCCACGACGCCGGAGGAGAAGCCCGTGTCGCCGACCAGTGCGGTGTGGCCGGCGCGGGCGAGGGAGAGGGCGACGCGGCGGGCCTGTTCCGGCTCGACGCCGGAGGCGAGTTCGTCGCGGAGCAGGCGTGCGACCTCGGCCAGGCCGTACAGGACGCCGGTGAAGTCGGGGTGCATCGGCTCGCCGTCGCGCAGGGCCGCCAGGGTGCGGCGCAGGAGCACCCGGGTGTTGCGCAGCGCGTGGTCGATGTGGGTGCTCGCGGCCTGGTAGCGGGCCAGCCTGCCGCGGGTGCGCCAGCGTAGCGGGCTCAGGAACGCGGTCTCGCGTCCGGTCTGGAGCGCGTCGCGCAGCCGCTCGACGGCCGCCTGCGAGCCGCGCGCCTTGTCCAGCGAGTCGGCGGCGAGCGGGATGTCACGTCCGGCGATCGCCTCGGCGGCGCCTTCGAGCGCCTCGGCCAGCTCGTCCAGGACCACGCGCCCGTGCCGGTGGACCAGCGCGACCGGGTCGGAGGGGAGAAGCGCCACGGTGGCGATGGCGACGAAACCGCCGACGAAGGCGTCGAGCATGCGCGCGGTGCCGCCGCTGCCGCTGGGCGGCAGTAAGGTCGCGACCAGCACGGCGGACGAGCCCGCCTGCAGGGCGATCACCGGCCCCTCGTCCAGCAGTACGGCGACGGCCATGGCCAGCGCGACCACCAGGGCGATCTGCCAGGGCCCCGAGCCGATCCGCGCGATGAGCACGTCGCCGACGCCGACGCCGAGCCCGACCCCGACGACCATCTCCAGCATGCGGCGCACTCGTCGTCCAAGGGCCACGCCGATGCAGATGACGACGGCGATCGGCGCGAAGAAGGGGCTGGGATGTCCGAGCACCTCCTTGGCCACGACCCAGGCGATGGCCGCGGCCGCCGCGCACTGGAGGATGGACGGCACCCTGGACGCCAGCCTCCGAAGTCGGCGCCGCACGTTCCCCTCCACTGCTGCGATTCGTGTCAGCGCGCGGAGGTCGAACCGGCGCGTCCCTGGTCACCGCCGCCGAGCCATGGGCTGAGCCCGGGCGTCGTCGGTACCCGCGCATCTTACTTCGGACAAATCATCATTCGTCCTCCGCGTTCGACAGGTGAACGCGCCCCTGCGGGGCAGGGGACGCGACGGGTGGCGCCGGAAAACAGATCGGATCTCCTTCCGCGATCATGTTCGCTCGCCGGTTTCCCGGGCAGCGGCACTCCTGTGATCGGTTCCATCGTGGTGGGCGCGCCATCGCGCCGGATTCGGGGGTGACCATGAAGGTGGTCGGTATCGCGGGAAGCCTGCTCTCCCAGGCCTACGTTCGCAGGCTGCTGGACGCGGCGGGCAAGGAGCTGCCGACGTCGGCGGACTTCCGGATCTGGGACGGCCTGGACCGCATCCCGCCCGTCTCCGGCGACACGCTGCCGCGGCCGGTGGAAGACCTCTGCCAGGCACTGTCCGCGGCCGACGGCGTGATCATCGCCGCCCCCGCGCACAGCGTCCTGCCCGCGCAGCTCGTGCACGCCCTGGACTGGATGTCGTCCTCGCACGGCAACTGGGCTCTCCTCGGCAAGCCGGTCATCGTCCTGACGTCCTGCGTCCACCCCTACGAGTCGATGTGGACCCAGACCCTGCTGCGCCGCTCCCTAAGCGCCGCCGGCGCCCTCGTCCACAGCGCCGACCTGCCCACCAAGCCGACCCCGACCCGCTTCGACCCCGACGGCAGGCTGGCCGACCCGAAGGCCCGCCACCACCTCCGCAAGGCCCTCACCCACCTGCGCCCGCCCACCCTCACGGCCACCATCACCATCCCCACCCAGCGAACCATGACCTCGGCCCACTGACGAACACGACGAGCACGGACTTCGCCGCGGCGCGAAGCCCGGTCAGCGGGGGAAGATTGAACGCTCAACTAAGTCGGTACACTGGGCGTATGGGTGAGGTTCGGTGGCTGGATGACGATGAGCAGAGGATGTGGCGGACGTTTCTCTGGGCGTCGCGGCTGTTGCATGAGTCGCTCGATCGGCAGTTGCAGCGGGACGCCCGGATGCCGCACACCTACTACGTCATCCTGGCCATGCTCTCCGAGGCTCCCGACCGGTCGCTGACGATGAGCGAGCTCGCCCGGCTGGTCCAGTCGTCGCCGAGCCGGCTGTCGCACGCGGTGGCCAAGCTTGAGGCGCAGGGCTGGGTGAGCCGGTGCAAGCGCCCGGGCGACGCGCGTACCAACCTCGCCCGGCTGACCGACGAAGGGTACGCGGTGCTGGTCGAGGCCGCGCCGGGGCACGTCGAGGAGGTCCGGCGGGTGCTGTTCGACCACCTCAGCCCCGAGCAGGTACGGCAGCTTCAGGCAATCTTCGAGAGCGTGCTGGCGGGCCTGACCTCCGGAAACGGAGACTGAGTGAGGTAGGCGACCGGTGGCCGAGCCCGCGAGTCATCCGGCCAGGACAGCAGCGATCCGATCCAGCGGTGAAGGTCGGGACCCACTGCGACGAGGAACGCCGCCGCCCACAGGATCCATGATCGTCGCGAGACGGGACCGCGGCCTACATGTCTGGACCTGGTCGGAGCTGAGAGGTGGTCAGGGGAGGACGCGGCCGAGGATTCGGGCGTACATGCGGCCGGGGCTGGGGATCGACGGTGGGGTGAGGAAGCCGGGGAGCATGGGGAGGTCCACGGCGAAGGGGGTCAGCTGTTCGTACAGGGTGTCGGCGTCGGCGGGGCGGGCGTCGGGGTCCTTCTCCAGGAGGCCCGCGATCAGGCGGTTCAGCGGGTCCGGGACGCCGGGGACGCCGGGCGGGCGTTCGTTGACCTGTTTCTCGAAGACGGCGTACTCGGTCGGCCCGACGAAGAGCTGCCGGCCGGTCAGCATCTCGTGCAGGACGCAGCCGAGCGCGTAGAGGTCGCTGCGCGGCCCCGCGGCGCCGCGCTGGATCTGCTCGGGCGACATGTACGCCGGGGTGCCGAGGATCTGCCCGATCCGGGTGAACTGGGCGACGTCCGCCTCCCGGACCATGGCGAGGCCGAAGTCGAGCACCTTGACGCTGCCGTCGGGGCAGAGCATCAGGTTGGTCGGCTTGAGGTCGCGGTGGCAGATCGACAGGGAGTGGGCGGCGGACAGCACGGCGCACGCCTGGGCGGCGATGGCGGCGGCCCAGGGGACGGGCAGGGGGCCGTGCTCGCTGACCAGGTCGGCGACCGTGACGCCCTCGATGAACTGCAGGACCTGGAACAGGCGCTGGTCGAAGGTGCCGAAGTCGTACAGGACGGGCGCGCCGGCGTGCTCCAGCCGGGCCAGGATGCGCGCCTCGCGCATGAAGCGCTGTTCCAGCTCGGCGTCGTGCCCGCCGGGGAAGCGGAGGAACTTCACCGCCACCCGGCGGTCGAGGTGCTTGTCGTGGCCGGCGTAGACCGCGCCCATGCCGCCTTGGCCGAGGGGAAGGTCGTCAAGGACATAGCGGTCGCCGATGACCATTCGCCCCTCCTGATGATCTATCGGGGGAAAAATACACCCTCAGCCGCTGGGCCGCAGATGGCCGCCGACCAGTCCGTCAAAGCCTAACCGGATCAGCGCCTCGCCCAGGGCGGCCGTCTCGCGCAGCCGGTCCTCGAGGTCCAGCAGCTCGCGGAACGCCTTGCCGTAGACCTGCTGCTCGGGCAGGGAGAGCCGGGGGATCCGCACCCGGCGCGCGTCCACGCGGCTCGCCCCCGGATGTGAGCGGGCCGAGCCCCACGCGCCCGCGTACCGGAGGAAGCCGGCCAGGAAGTCGGGGTCCATGCGCTCGGGGTCCACCCGGTAGAGGTACAGCTGCGGGCCGAGCACCGCGCCGCCCTCGGTGACGGTGCGGGCGGCGCCCTCGCCGGTCGCGCCCGCCGCGACCACGTCCCCCGGTTCGAGCGTGACGTGGCCCGGGTCGGGGGAGGTGCGCCCGGACGGGGGGCCGCCCGCGGCGAGGTCGGCGGCGGTGAGCACGGGCACGTCGCCGGGGCCGGTCGTCGTCTTCGGCGGTCCCTGGTGGATGGTGAGCAGCCCGGCGCGCACCAGCTCGCCGACGGTGGTGCTCGGCAGGTCGCGCGGCTCGGCGAGGACGCCCAGCGAGGGCGGGGCGCCGGGCAGCTCGGCGGCGGAGGCGCGGAAGCGTTCCGAGATCGCGACGAACCCGGCGGCGGGGTCCTCGTCCGCGCGCAGCGGGAGGTGGCGTGCGGGGCCGAGGTCGACCTCGTCGTCCAGCAGGTCGATGATGCGGACCGCGCGGCACGGACCGGGCGGCTGCGCCTCCGGGTCGGTGGTGAAGGCCCGCCATGCGGCCTCCACGAGGGACGACGGCTGGGCGGCCTCCGCCGAGGCCGGGCCGGAGGCGGCGTCCATCAGCAGGACGAGCGACGGCGGGCGTTCGCCGGGGCCGGGGCGGCGGAGGAGCCACAGGTCGGGGCCGCCCGCCTGCAAGGTGATCACCGCCCGCAGCGCGCCCGCGCGCAGCAGGTTGCCCCGGATGCGCTTGCCGGGACGGCGGCTCGCGGCGGCCGGGGGCATGAGGATGGCGACCAGCCCGCCCGGGCGCACGTGGGCCAGACAGTGCTGCACCCAGGCCAGCTCGGGCTCGCCGCGCGGCGGCAGGCCGTACTCCCAGCGCGGGTCGCCGGTCAGCTCCTCGTAGCCCCACGCCCGCTCGTTGAACGGCGGGTCGCAGACCACGACGTCGGCGCGCAGGCGCGGGAACCCGTCCAGCCGCAGGGAGTCCCCGGCGACGACCTCGGCGTGCGTGCCGCGCAGCAGCAGGCGTACGGCGGTGAGCAGCGCGGTCGTGTCGCCGCTCTCCTGCCCCAGCACCCGCGCGCCGCCGAAGGGCAGCAACAGCGCGCCGATGCCGCAGGCCGGGTCCAGGACGGTCGCCGCCGTCCCCGCGTCGCCGCCGGGGGTGGTCCGCAGGTCGTGCAGGGCCAGGCGGGTCAGCAGGCCGGCGATCTCGGGGCGGGTCACCGAGAGCTGACGGGAATGGGCCTCGACGTAGCGCTCGCAGAGCAGCTCGAACGCCTCCGCGGGGCCCTGCTCGGCGGCGAGGTCGGCGAGCAGGTGGTACAGGCGGGCGTCGATGAGGTCCCAGGCGACCGGCACGGGAAGGTCGGCGGTGGCGCCGGCGGCGGCCTCGGGCAGCAGTTCGGCGAGCTCGGGGGTGCGCGCGAGGTTCTTCCAGTCGCCGGGGTCGCGGCGCAGGTAGAGGAGGAAGGCGCCCGCGCAGCCGACGCGTTCGCCGAGGCGCAGGTCGTCGCCCGAGGCGCGTAGCCGCTGCCAGACGCGGTCACCCAGCGACATCTCGTACGATTTGCCGTTACGACGGAGCCAGTCCTCGACCTCGGGAAGGGAGAACAGCGGGCTCGCCGCCGTGCCGCCCACGGGCTGCGGGAAGTCGTCGTAGCGGCGCCGCCAGTTGCTCACGGCCGCGCGGCCGACGTCGGCGAGCCGGGCGATGTCGCCTGCGTTCAACATGGCGTCGTGTCCCATTTCCCTCGCTTCTCCCTGCTCGCCCGTGGTTTGCCCCGGCTCCCCAGGGTCAGATTAGTCCACCATGCCGCTGCGATCCACAAATTAGATGCTTGTGAAGTGTTTCAACCAATGATTTACTGAGGCCATGTCGAACAACGCGACGCTCACGCTGCGTTACGCGGCTCGCACCGACGTCGGCCTTCGCCGTCCGCGCAACGAGGACGCGGTGTACGCCGGCCCACGGCTGCTCGCCGTCGCCGACGGCATGGGCGGGCACAGCCACGGCGAAGTGGCGAGCGCGACCGTCATCGCCGCCCTATCCGTCCTCGACAGCGACCCGCCGGGCGCCGACGTGCTGGGAACGCTGGAGACCACGATCACCGAGGCCGGCCTGCGGCTGAAGGACATGGCCGCCCGCGATCCCAAGCTGACCGGCATGGGCACCACCCTCACGGCGATGCTGTGGGACGGCAGGCGCTTCGCGCTCGCCCACATCGGCGACTCTCGGGGCTACATGCTGCGCGACGGCTACCTGTACCAGATCACCCGCGACCACACCCTCGTCCAGTCCCTGGTGGACGACGGGCAGATGACCGCCGAGCAGGCGGCCGCGCACCCGCGCCGGTCGCTGCTGATGCGGGCGCTGGGCGGCAGCGGCTCGGTCGAGCCCGACCTGTCGATGCGCGACGCGTACGCGGGGGACCGCTACCTGATCTGCTCGGACGGCCTGAGCGGCGTGGTGTCCGCGCAGGCGCTGCACGAGACCCTGAGCTCGGGCGACGACCTGGGCGAGGTGGCGCAGCGACTGGTCGACCTCGCCAAAGAGGGCGGAGGGCCCGACAACATCACGTGCGTCGTCGCCGAGGTCCTGCCCGCCACCTGAGCCGGCTGGGCGGGACGGAGGGATCCGGCCGCCCGCCTTCCGAGCTCCGGCCTGGACGGGGATCCGCGGCCGGCGCCCCGCTGGGGCCAGATCAGACGAGTATCGTAAACCTCCGTTCTAATCGCGACATTTCGGGTAGCGCGCACTGTCATGCCCCGAGCCACCGTGATCGCCCCCGGATTCCCCGAGCCGGCCCGCCCAGGTGCGGCACACCGCGCCGCCTCCCGTAGGGCGGGAGGCTGACCATGGGAACCGCGACCACGGTGCCCGAGACGCGGTCCATGGACGGCGACGAGCTCGACGCCGACGACGCCTGGGCGACGCTGCGCCGCTACGGCGGCTGGCCCCTCGTCCGCGACTCGTTCGTCCGCTTCCGGTACGGCGACGGCTTCAGCCACTCCCGGGCGCTGGCCTTCCAGATCTGCCTGTCGGTGATCCCCGGCGTGATCGCCGTCGTGGGGCTCAGTTCGGTCCTCAACCAGGAGCGGCTCGGACGGGTCCTGGAGCTCACGATCCACCAGTTCGCGCCCGGCTCCGGCGGCGAGATCGTCAGGGACGCCCTGGACACCAGCCGCCGCCACGCCGTCGACGGAGGCGCCATCGCCCTGTGGCTCGGCCTGCTGACGGCGGTGATCGGACTGACCACGGCCATGGCGCAGATCGAGCGGGGCGCCAACCGTATCTACGGCGTCGAGCGGGACACCCCGTTCCGCCACAAGTACACCAAGGCCCTGCTCATGGCCGTGACCGCCGGGTCGCTGATGACCGTGGGGTTCGTCATCCTGGTCGGCGGCAAGGGGATCGGCCGGGCGTTCGCGCAGGTGTACGAGTGGAGCGACACGACGGTGGCCGTGTGGACGCTGCTGCGCTGGCCGGCCGGCTTCCTGCTGGCCGTGCTGTCGGCGTCGGTGCTGTTCCGGACCGCGCCCCGGCGCCGACAACCCGGGCACACCTGGCTGGCCGGCGGCGCGATCGTCGCGCTGGCGCTTTGGACGATGTTCAGCTGGGGGCTCGCGATCTACGTGGAGAGATCGGGCTCGTTCGGCGAGACGTACGGACCGCTGACCGCAATCGTGGCCCTGCTGCTGTGGTCCCTGCTCAGCTCGGTGGCGCTGTTCCTCGGGCTCGCCTTCGCCGCGCAACTGGAGGCGTGCCACGGTGGGGTTGGAGACCCGGCCACGCGGGACCCCGGCCCGGCGGGCGGCCGTACGGGGGGCGCGAGGAGGGTACGGGGCCCCACGCGGGATGAGGTCGTGAACACTGCGGCGGAGGTACGGTGAACGATGAGCACTTACGGTGACCACCTCGGTTCCCATGGTGAGCACAGGCGGCCGAAACCGGCCGGCGCATCGGACCGGGCGCGCGATGCGAACGGTGACGTGGGCGACGCCCGGAACGCCGCGACCGGACGGAAGGCCGGGGCGGGCGGCTGGTTCGGACGGCGGGTCGACCGCGACAGAAACCTCGGCCTGCGGCTCACGCTCGCGACCGGCGCGGTGTTCCTGTTCCTGGTGCCCTTCACGCTGCTCGCGGTGCTGGTCCACACCTCGTTCGGGCCGCTGAACGACCTGGACGAGGGCGTCGCCCGCGACCTGCACACCTACGCGATGGCGCATCCCGGCTGGGTGACGTTCCTCCAGGCCTGGACGGACGTCTTCTCCCCGGGCGTCTGGCGCGTGCTGGTCGGGCTGGCCGTGGTCTGGCTGCTGCTGCGGCGCGCGCCGAGGCTCGCACTGTGGGCGGCCACGACGATCACGGTCGGCGGCCTGCTCGGACTGGCGCTCAAGGGCCTCACGGCCCGCGCCCGCCCCCACCTGCCCGACCCCGTGGCGCTCGCTCCGGGCTCGTCGTTCCCGTCCGGGCACGCGCTCAACGCGACGCTGGGCGCGGGCGTGCTGGTCCTGTTGCTGCTGCCCCTGCTGAAGGGGCGGTGGCGGACGGTCGCGTGGGCGGTCGCCGCCGTGATCGCCCTGGGCGTCGCCTACACACGGGTGGCGCTCGGCGTGCACTGGGTCAGCGACGTGGTGGCGGGCGTCGTGCTGGGTGTGGCGGTGATCGCGGCCACCACGGCCGCATTCGAGACGTGGCGCCGGGACATCGGGCGCCGTCCCTCCGAGCCGCTCCGCGAGGGTGTCGAGCCGGAGGCCAAACAAGAGATATTCCCGAAGGGACACCAAGATGGTCACGGAGGCTAGCCAGGCCAGGACGGCGGACGGCTCGCGGTGGTCCGCGGTCATCGCGTGGGTTCTGCGCCTACTGTTACTCCCGGTCGTGCTGATCGCGGCCGTCACCGACGGCGTCGGATGGCTGATCACCAGGCCCTTCCACAGCGAGGTGGCGGGCGAGGTGGCGGTCAACGAGGGCCTCGCGCAGGACCGCACGCCGCTGTTCGACACCCTCACGCACTGGGGGTCCATGCTGTCCGACACGCCGGTCATCGTCGTCCTCACCGCCCTCGCGGCGATCGCCTTCCGGCTCGTCTTCCACCGGTGGCGCGAGTCGATCTTCATCATCCTCGCCGTCTGGTCGCAGTCGCTGGCGTTCCTGCAGGCCACGGTGTTCATCGACCGTCCGAGGCCCGGCGTCCACCACCTCGACCCCGCGCCCCCCACCTCCAGCTTCCCCTCCGGGCACACCAGCGCCGCCGTCGGCTTCTACTGCGGCATGGCGCTCGTCCTCGCCCTGCACACCCACCGCCACACCGCGCTCAAGGCGCTGTGGTGGGTGATCGGCCTCGCCGTCCCGCTGATCGTCGGCGTCTCCCGCCTGTACCGGGGCATGCACCACCTGACGGACGTCACCTGGGGCCTGCTGCTCGGGTTCGCCTGCCTGGCCGTGGTGGGCTACGCGATCCTCGGCACCCCGCTGTTCCCCGGCGGGCGAGGACGTGACGTGGCCACGCGGTAACCGAGGGGCCACGTAAGGTGGCCGCTCCCGCGTCGGGCACGATTGGCGCTATGGGGGCTGAACGCCCGGAAGGCGCGGTGGCCAAGGGCCGGCTGCGCGTCTACCTCGGGGCGGCGCCGGGTGTGGGCAAGACCTTCGCGATGCTCGCGGAGGCGCGCCGCCGCGCCTCCCGGGGTACCGACGTCGTGGTCGGCCTGGTCGAGACGCACGGCCGGGTCCGCACCGCCGAGCTGCTCGACGGGCTGGAGGTCGTCCCCCGCAGGACGCTGGTCCACCGGGGGGCGACCTTCACCGAGTTCGACGCCGAGGCGCTGATCAGGCGCCACCCGCGTGTGGCGTGCATCGACGAGCTGGCCCACACCAACGTCCCCGGCTCGCGCAACGTCAAGCGCTGGCAGGACGTCGAGGAGGTGCTGGAGGCGGGGATCGACGTGATCTCCACGGTGAACATCCAGCACCTGGAGTCCCTGCACGACGTCGTCCAGCAGATCACCGGAGCGCCCCAGCGCGAGACGATCCCCGACGAGGTCGTCCGCCGCGCCGACCAGGTCGAGCTGGTCGACATGGCCCCGGAGGCGCTGCGCCGCCGCATGGCCCACGGCAACGTCTACGGCCCGGAGAAGATCGACGCGGCCCTCGCGAACTACTTCCGCGTCGGCAACCTCACCGCGCTGCGCGAGCTGGCGCTGCTGTGGGTCGCGGGCAAGGTGGACGACCAGCTCGACCGCTACCGCGCCGAGCACGGCATCGCCGGGCCGTGGGAGACCCGGGAGCGCGTCGTCGTCGCGCTCACCGGCGGCCCCGAGGGCGGGACGCTGATCCGCCGGGCCGCCAGGATCGCCGGACGCAGCCGCGCCGCCGACCTGCTCGCCGTCCACGTCACCCGCTCCGACGGGCTGGCGGGCGCCGACCCCGCGGCCCTGACCCGGCAGCGGGACCTGGTCGAGAGCATGGGAGGCACCTACCACCAGGTCGTCGGGGACGACGTCGCCCGCGCGCTGATCGACTTCGCCCAGGGGGTGAACGCGACCCAGCTCGTGCTCGGCGCGTCCCGGCGCGGCCGGCCGGCCCAGGTGCTCTTCCCGGGGGTCGGGGTGACCACGATCGCGCTGTCCGGCCCGATCGACGTCCACGTGATCACGCACCACGAGGCCGGGAAGGGCCTGCCCCGAGCCGGACGGGCGGCCCTGCCCCTGCGCAGGCGTGCCGCCGGGTGGGCGCTGGCCCTGCTCGGGCTGCCCGCGCTCACCGCGGCCCTGTACGCGGCGCGGGGCGCCCTGCCGCTGTCCGCCGAGATCCTGCTGTTCCTGCTCATGGTCGTCGTGGTGGCCCTGACCGGCGGGATGCTCCCGGCCGTCACGGCGGCCCTGCTGGGGTACGGCCTGCTCAACTACTTCTTCACCCCGCCCCTCTACACGCTCGGCGTGACCCGGCCGCAGAACGCGCTGGCGCTCGTGGTGTACATGCTCGTGGCGGTGATGGTCAGCGCCGTCGTCGACCTCGCCGCCCGCCGCACCCGCGAGGCGGCGCGGGCGGGGGCCGACGCCGAGATGCTGTCCACCCTCGCCGGGCACGTCCTGCGCGGCGACGCCGCCCTGCCCACCCTGCTGGAACGGCTGCGGGAGACCTTCGGCCTGACCGCCGTCACGCTGCTGGAGCGCGTTCCCGGGCTGCGGCCCGTCGCCGGCGACCGGTCCGACCCCCGCGCATGGAGCGTCGTCGCCACCGCGGGCGACCGTACGGCGGTCGCGTGCCCGGACCAGGCCGGCACCGACGTCGACGTGGGAGAGGACCTCGTCCTCGCGCTCGGCGGACGGCTTCTCGACGCCGCCGACCGGCGGGTGGTCGAGGCGTTCGCCGCCCAGGCGGCCGTCGCGCTGCGCCAGCAACGCCTGACGGAGGAGGCCGAGCGGGCCCGTCCCCTGGAGGAGGCCGACAAGATGCGCACGGCCCTGCTCGCCGCCGTCAGCCACGACCTGCGCACCCCGCTCGCCTCCGCCAAGGCGGCCGTGGACAGCCTGCGCGGCGACATCCTCTGGACCCGGGACGACTACGACGCGCTCCTTGACACCGCCCACGAGTCCCTCGACCGGCTCGATCGCCTGATCGCCAACCTGCTGGACATGAGCCGCCTCCAGGCGGGCGCCCTCGGCCTCGCCACGCGTCCGATCGGCCTCGAAGAGGTCATGCCCCGCGTGATCGCCGACCTCGGGCCCGAGCGCGAGCGCGTCCTGGAGGAGATCTCCGACGAGCTTCCCGAGGTCGTGGCCGACCCGGCGCTGCTGGAACGGGTCCTGGTCAACCTGGTGTCCAACGCCCTCAAGTACAGTCCCGGAGGCGAGAAGGTGCTGGTCACGGCCAGCTCCTACGGGCGGTACGCCGAGATCCGGGTCGTCGACAGGGGGCCCGGCATCCCCGCCGACCAGCACGACCGGGTGTTCCTGCCGTTCCAGCGCCTCGGCGACCGCGGCGACCACACCGGGGTCGGCCTCGGCCTGGCCCTCGCGCGGGGGCTGACGGAAGCGATGGGAGGCACCCTCCTCCCCGAGGAGACGCCGGGAGGCGGCTTGACTATGATCCTCACTCTGCCGATTTCCTCCAGAGCGGGCGGCGTATGACCAAGATCCTCGTCGTCGACGACGAACCCCAGCTCCTGCGCGCGCTGCGCATCAACCTCGTCGCGCGCCATTACGACGTGGAGGTCGCGAGAGACGGCGGCACCGCGCTGCGCCACGCCGCCGGGTGGCACCCCGACCTGGTCGTCCTCGACCTCGGTCTTCCCGACATCGACGGCGTGGACGTCATCCACGGGCTGCGCGGGTGGACCAGCGTCCCGATCATCGTGCTGTCCGGCCGGGCCGGCAGCGCGGACAAGGTGGACGCGCTGGACGCCGGGGCCGACGACTACGTCACCAAGCCGTTCGGCATCGACGAGCTGCTCGCCAGGATCCGCGCGGTCACCCGGCGCTCGGTCACGCAGGACGAGGAGCTGGCCGAGATCCCCGTGGGGGACCACGTCGTCGACCTCGTGGCCAAGACCGTCTCGGGCGGCGTCCGGCTCACGCCCACCGAGTGGCACCTGCTGACGATCCTCCTGCGCAACCCCGGCAAGCTGATCAGCCAGCGCCGCCTGCTCACCGAGGTCTGGGGCGCGAACTACGTGAAGGAGACGCACTACCTGCGCCAGTACATGGTGCAGCTCCGCCGCAAGCTGGAGACCGACCCCGCCCACCCGCGCCACCTGCTCACCGAGCCGGGAATGGGGTACCGCTTCCAGCCGTAGGCGGTGCTCCGCCGCGGAAAGGCCGAGGTCACGGGGCCAGGACGAGCAGCCCGTCGCGCTCGACCGCCTGGAGCGACAGCGTCTTGTAGCCGACCTCCTCGAACATCACCGTGACCCGGTCGGGATCGCGGCTCATCACCACCCCCTGACCCCACTCCTTGTGGACCACCTTGGCGTGCATCGGGAAGGGCCCGTCGGCGGCCGGCCCCTCCTCCCGGCCGTCCGCCGCCGTCCCCGTGGCCCCCGCGGCGCGGCAGGTGTCGCAGTTCCCGCACGCCCGCTCGTACGGCTCGCCGAAGTACTCCAGCAGCGTCCTGCGGCGGCAGCCGGTCGTCTCGGCGTACCCGCGCATCATGTCGATCCGCGACTCGTCGACCCGCCGCCGCGTGTCGTCCAGCTCCACCGCCTCGGCCGCCGCGCGCTCCGGCTCGGGGCCGCTCGGCAGCGGGCGCAGGTCCCCGCCCTCGGTGACCGTCACCGCGCCCACCCGCTCCAGGAGGTTGACCACGCTCGTCAGTCGCGAGGATCCGATGTCCAGCAGCTCGCGCAGCTCCCGCGCCGGGACGGTGCCGCCGTGCTCGCGCACCAGCGTCGCCACGCGCACCAGCAGCTCCTCGTCGGCCCGGCCGCCGGCGAAGAAGCGGCGCACGCCGAGATCCTCGGGCCGGTAGAACAGGACGGCCTCGGCGGCCTTCCCGTCCCGCCCGGCGCGGCCGATCTCCTGGTAGTAGGAGTCCGGCGACTCCGGCGGGTCCGCGTGCAGCACGTACCGCACGTCCGGCTTGTCGATGCCCATGCCGAACGCCGAGGTGGCGACGACGACGTCCAGGCCGCCATCGCGGAACAGCTCGTGCACCCGGTGCCGCTCGGTCGCCTTCATGCCCGCGTGGTACGCCTCGGCCCGCCGCCCCTCCTCACGCAGCGCGCCCGCGTACTCCTCCGCCGCGCGTCGCGTCGCGACGTACACCAGGCCGAGGCCGGTGCGGGCGGCGGCGTCCTGGACGAGGGCGCGGCGCTTGTCCTCCTTGCTCGTGGGCCCGGCGAACCTGCGCACCTCCAGGCTGATGTTCGGCCGGTCGAACCCGCGGACGACCACCTTCGCCTCGGACAGCCCGAGCACGCGGACGATGTCGTCGCGCACCAGCGGCGCGGCCGTGGCCGTCAGCGCCGCGACCGGCGGATGCCCGAGCCGCTCGATCGCCTTGCCCAGCCGCAGGTAGTCGGGCCGGAAGTCGTGGCCCCACGCCGACACGCAGTGGGCCTCGTCGATCGCGATCAGGGACGGGCGGGCGGCGCGCAGCCGGTCGATCACCTCGGGCTTCGCGAGCTGCTCGGGGGAGAGGAAGACGAACTCGGCGTCGCCCGCCCGCACCCGCTCCAGCGACGCCTCGTTGCCCTGCTGCGCGGAGTTCACCGCGACCGCGCCCGGCGCGCCCGTCTCGGCCAGCCCCGCCACCTGGTCGCGTTGCAGGGCGATCAGCGGCGAGACCACCACCGTCGGGCCGTCCAGCAGCAGCGCCGGCACCTGGTACACGGCCGACTTCCCGCTACCGGTCGGCATCACCACCAGCACGTCGTGCCCGCCGAGCAGGTACTGCATGGCCTCCCGCTGCCCGGGCCGCAGCTCCCGCCACCCGAACGCCTTGCGGGCGACCGCGCTCAGCCGCCGATCCGCGCGGATCCTCCCGGCCCAGTCCCGAAGTCCCATGACACCCGCTCTCCCCCTCGGCTCCCCGGTCCACGGCGGCCGCGGGACGCGGTCACCGCCTCGGGGGCCAGGTCCCCGTGCCCCCGAACCCTCCGATTACGCCTGACAAATCGGCGTGAGCGATGCCAGGGCGTCAGTGGGCGAGCAGGACGAGGACGAGGGCGATGACCGCTGGGACGGTCTGGATGAAGAGGATTCTCCGGTTGGCGGTGGCGGCGCCGTAGAGGCCGGCGATGGCCACGCAGGTCAGGAAGAAGAGCTTCGCGTGGAAGGCCGTGGGGTCGGGGGCGAGCAGGGACCAGACGAGGCCGGCGGCGAGGAAGCCGTTGTAGAGGCCCTGGTTCGCGGCGAGGGTCTTCGTCTTCCGCGCGAGGTCCGGGTCGGTGCCGAAGGCCTTCATCGCCCGGGGCGTCGTCCAGAGGAACATCTCCAGCACCAGGATGTAGACGTGCAGCAGCGCGATCGCCGCCACCACCACGTCGGCCGGCACTCTCATCGGGGCTCCTCGGGATCGGGGGGACGCGGCCGCCAGACGGCCGACCGGGCCAGCCTAGGGGGGTGGCGTCGCGGGCGGTGATCCTGGGCCATCCAGGACGGGTGGGTTCGGCTGTTGTGCCTGGGCGGGGTTTATGGGGTCCTGGGGGGAGGAACAGTGTCGGGGACGGCCGCCCGGTCGTCGGAGGCGACGCTTGACCTGGTCATTCGTACGGCTCCGCTGGACGCCCCCCGGACTCCCGCGTGGAGGGATGATGAGGTGCGCCCGCTGGAGAGCCGCATGGTGCTGACGCGTGTGCTGACGTCGTCGGTGTCGCTGGTGCGAGCGGTGTTGCCCGCCCCGCTACGGGGCGCCGTCCGGTCCCCGCGCAGGCTCGTGCGCTGCGCCGGGGGAGTCCGCGTCGAGCTGCGGGCGATCGGCGGCGCGGGCACCGAGGACGCGGCCCGCGCGCTGGAGGATCGGCTCCGCGCGGTGCCCGGCGTCGAGCGGGCCGAGGTCAACGGCCGTCTCGGCTGCGTGTTCATAGGTTTGACGCGGGCCGAGTCCCGTCCCGACGAGGACACGCTGCTGGCGGTCGTCGAGGAGTTCGACGTCAATGGGGACGCGGCGGGGGAGACCCCGGTCGACCCGGCGGACGAGTACAGGCGCGCGGCGATCCGCCTGACGGCGAGCGTGGTCTCGGCGGGGCTGGCGATCACCGGCCAGATCGTCCGCGTACGGGCGCTGAACCCGATCGTGCCCGCCATCGCGAACCTGCTGAACTCCAGTCCGGCCGCGCGCGAGGCGCTCGACGCCCGTGTGGGCCGTGGCCCGGCCGACACGCTGTTCACGACGGTCCTCATGGTCACGCAGACGCTGGCCTCGCGTCCGCTCGGGCTGGTCACGCAGACGGCGGGCTCGGTCTGCCGGTACGTGGAGGCCAGGGCGGAGTTCGGGGCCTGGAAGCGGCTGGAGGAACGGCTGGCCGGGATCCCGGGGAGCTACCGCCACATCAGGGCGGTCGCCGGTCCGTGTCCGGATCATCTGCCGCACGGCCCCATCGAGCGGTACGCGGAGATCGCCGCCCCCGCGTCGGCCGCCGCCTATGCGGCGACCCGGCTGATCACCGCGCACGGCCCGCGCGCGTTGTCGGTCTTGGTCGCCGGCACCCCGAAGATCGCCGATGTGACCCGCGAGGCGTTCGCCGGGGCGATCGGCCGCGCGCTGGCGGCCAGGGAGTCGGTGGTCCTGAACGCGCACGTGCTGCGCGCGATGGACCGGGTGGACACGGTGATCCTGCACGCGGACGTGCTGACCACCGGGGCGTGGACGATCGACCGGGTCGAGCCGCTCACGGAGGGCATGACGACCGGCGAGTTGTACGCGCGGCTGTACTCCTTGATCGACTTCTCGGATCCGGGGGGTGGGACCCGGTCCGGCGACGCGGCGTCCGGGGAATTCTCCGGAACGACGTCCGGTAAGACGCCCGGGGAAGCGAACGGGAAGGCGCCCGGTAAGGCGTCCGGGGCGGTGAACGGGAAGGCGTCCGGGAACGGGGATTCGGCCGACGGCCGGTCCGGTGAGGGTGAGGGCGGGGACGCCGGGCAGGACTGGTCGATCACGCCGATCGAAGACCTGGACGTCCTGCCCTCCACCTGGGGCCCCGTGTGGCGGGAGCGCGGCCTGCGGGCCTTCGAGGTGCGCAGCGGCGGGAAGCCGATCGCGGTCGCCGGCCTCGCGCGCGAGGTGGACCCGCTGGCCGAGGCCATCGTCGCCGCCGCGAAGGCCGCCGGGACCGTGGTGCTGGCGGGCGGCCAGGACCTGGCCCAGCGCTTCTCGATCAAGGAGGTGCTGGCGGCGGACGCCGACGCGGCCTGCCACGTCTGTGGCCTGCAGGCGCGGGGCCACGGCGTGGTCGTGGTGACGCGGGGCGCCGGCGCGGCGCTGGCCCAGGCGGACATCGGCGTCGGCGTGCCGGACGCGGAGGGGATCGTCCCGTGGGACGCCGACGTCGTCGCCGACCAGTCCGGCGTCCACCTGTTCCTGAGCTGCCTGCCCCGGGCGGTGAGCACGAGCACGAACGGGGTGCGGCTCGGCGCCGCCGCCGCGGTCGTCGGCAGCCTGCTCGCGATCGCCGGGCCGGAGGCGACCGCGCTTCGCCGGGCGTACTTCCTGGACGCCGCCGCCTCGGTGGCCGCCGTCCTGCTCGGCGAGTGGTCGGGACGCGCAGCCGGCCGCCGGCCCGCCCCGCTGCGCGCCGACGCGACCCCATGGCACGCCATGTCGGTCAAGGAGGTCCTGGCGCGGCTCGGCTCGTCGTCCCACGGCATCTCGGGTGAGGAAGCCGAGGGCCGCCGGCGCGAGGGCGGGCCGGAGGAGGCCGAGCGGCCGCGGTCGCTCGCGCGCACGATGGGCGAGGAGCTGGCGAACCCGCTGACGCCCGCGCTCGCGGCCGGAGCGGTCCTGTCGGCCCTGGTCGGATCGGTGCTGGACGCGATCATGATCAGCGTGGTGATGGTGACGAACGCGCTGCTCGGCGGCGTGCAGCGGTTCCGCGCCGACCGGGCGCTGCACCGGCTCACCGAGGCGACCGAGGTCCGCGTGCGGCTGCGCCGCCCGGACGGCACCGTGGCCGCCACCAAGGAGGACCTCGCCCCCGGCGACGTGGTGGAGTTGCGCGCGGGGGACGCCGTGCCCGCCGACGCGCGGGTCATCAAGGCGGTCGGCCTGGAGGTCGACGAGTCGACGCTCACGGGGGAGTCGCAGCTCGTCACGAAGACGGCCGCGCCGACGGTGGCCGCGGCGGTCGCGGACCGCAGCTCCATGGTCTACCAGGGCACGACGGTCGCGGCGGGCAGCGGGCGCGCGGTGATCGTCGCGACGGGCGACATGACCGAGGCGGGCCGCAGCGCCAGGCTGGCCGGGGAACCGAGCCCGCCGACCGGGGTCGAGCTGCGGCTGCGCGAGCTGAGCCGCCGCATCCTGCCGATCTCGATCGGCGCGGGGGTCGTGCTGCTGCTCACGGACTTGTGGCGTGGCCGTCCCCTCGCCGCGGCGCTCACCCCGGCCGTCAGCCTGACGGTGGCCGCGGTCCCCGAAGGGCTGCCGTTCGTGGCGACCCTGGCCGAGCTGGCGGCGGCGCGGCGGCTGTCGAAGCGGGCGGCGCTGGTGCGCAACCCCTCCACGATCGAGGCGCTCGGCCGCGTCAACGTGCTGTGCTTCGACAAGACCGGGACGCTGACCGTGGGGCACATCAGCCTGCGCTACGTCTCGGACGGGCAGGTGGGCGCGCCCGTCGAGGAGGCCACCGAGCGGCTGAGGCGGATCCTCGCGGCGGCCGTCCGGGCGAGCCCGCTGTCCGGCGGCGGGCGGGTGATCGCCCACCCCACCGACCGCGCGGTGCTGGACGGCGCCGAGCGTATCGGCGTCACCCCGCAGGAGGGCTTGGAGAGCTGGGAACGCGTCGACGAGATGCCGTTCGAGCCGGGCCGGGGGTACCACGCCGTCCTCGGCGCGACCGAGCGCGGGCAGTTGCTGAGCGTCAAGGGCGCCCCCGAGATCGTGCTGACGCACTGCGACAAGGTGCTCGCCGACGGGACCCCCGTCCCCTTGGACGACGTCGCGCGGCGCGCGCTGGAGCGGGAGGTCGACCGGCTGGCGCACCAGGGGTTCCGGGTGCTGGCGGTCGCCGAGCGCCCCGCCTCGGACCGGAGCGACCTGGACGAGTCCCGCATCGAGGAGCTGTGCTTCCTCGGCTTCCTCGGCCTGGCCGACCCGGTGCGCCCGACCGCCGCCGAGAGCGTCCGCCGCCTGGTCCGCGCCGGGGTGCGCATCGTGATGGTGACCGGCGACCATCCGAGCACCGCCGAGGCCATCGCCGCCGAGCTGGACGCGCTGAACGGCCGCCGCGTGATGACCGGCCCCGAGCTGGAGGAGCTCGACGACGAGACGCTGACCAAGGTGCTGCCCGACGTCGCCGTCTTCGCCCGCGCGACCCCGGCGCACAAGGCGCGCATCGTCACCTGCCTGCGCCGGGCCGGGGAGGTCGTGGCGGTCACGGGGGACGGCGCCAACGACGCGCCCGCGATCCGCATGGCGGACGTCGGCATCGCGCTGGGCTCGCGCGCCACGCCCGCCGCGCGCGCCGCCGCCGACCTGGTGGTGACCGACGACCGTATCGAGACGATCGTGGACGCGATCGTCGAGGGCCGGGCGATGTGGACCTCTGTGCGCGACTCGCTGAGCATCCTGCTCGGCGGCAACGTCGGCGAGGTCATCTTCACGGTCGGGACCGGGCTGCTCGCGGGCGGCAGCGCGCTCAACGCCCGCCAGCTCCTGCTGGTGAACCTGCTCACCGACATGGCCCCGGCCCTGGCGGTCGCCGTGCGGCCGCCCGCGTCGGTCGATCCGGAAAAGTTGCTGGCCGAGGGGCCGGAGGCGTCGCTCGGCGCGTCGCTGACCCGTGACATCTACCTGCGCTCGGTCGTCACGGCGAGCGCCGCGATCGCGGCCTGGCTCGCCGGGCGGCTGACCGGCACCAAGGGGCGGGCGGACACGATCGGGCTGGTCGCGCTCGTCGCGGCGCAGCTCTTCCAGACCGTGGCGGGGGGCGGGCGGGACCGGCTGGTCGTGCTCGCCTCGCTGGGGTCCCTGGCGATGCTGTGGCTGGCAGTGTCCGTGCCGGGGGTCAGCCGGTTCTTCGGCAGCCGTCCGCTCGGGCCGGTGGGCTGGGCGATCGGCCTGGGCTGTGCCGCCGCCGCGACCGGCCTCGGCGCGCTCGTGCAGCGGCGGGCCGCGCAGGCTCCGGCGGCTCCGGAGCGGCCCGGGGACGCGCGGCCGGAGCCGGTCCCCGCCACTCACGAGGCCGAGCCGGGGCGGACGCCCTCGTACCAGCAGACCTGAGCGGGGGCGGTGGTCCGCCCGGACGTCTGAGCGGGAACGGTGTTCCGCCTGGAGGTCTGAGCCGGGTGGTCGGCCCCATACCGGCCCCATACAGGGCCCTATAGCGTGGCGCGTCCGAGCCGGGATGGTCAATCCTCGTACCGGTAGTACCCGGCGAGGTCGGGCAGGACGGTGACGCGGTCGGTGCGGATCGTGGTGCCCGTGCGCAGCGCGTTGATCATCTTCCCGCCGCCGATGTAGATGCCGACGTGGTGCGTCCGGACGGTCCGCTTGCGCACCTTGCCGTAGAAGACCAGGTCGCCCGGACGGGCCGCCTTGGCCGGGACCCTGCGCAGGCGGCGGAGGTGGTCGTCGGTGTTCCCGCCGCCGAGCACGTCCCGCTTGAAGGCGAGCTGGTACACCCACCGGGTCAGCCCCGAGCAGTCAAGGCCGAGCGTGGTGTCGGCCGGGCAGGGCCGGATGGACCCGTGGTAGCCCTGGCAGGTGCCGAGCGACGGGCCGGGGAGGCTGCCGTGCCCGCCGCCCCAAACGTACGGGATCGCCCCGCCGTCCCACCGGCTCTGCTTCTGCCCGTCGAGGATGGCCCGGGCGATGGCCACCACCCGGTTCGGCTTCTCGGCGACGACCAGGGGCGCCGATCCCGCCGCGAGGGTGAGGACGGCCGCCGCGACCGCCAGCCTGACGGATCGCCGCACGTGGAACCCCCCGTTCCCTGGTCGATGTCCGCCCTCACAATTCTCATCGGGTGACCGCTACGTGCGCGGATTTAATGAAATGTCACGCATAGTGCGGTATGGCGAGGCTGGTGAGCTGCGGCGATCACCGTTGGTGGCGGCCACCGTGATCCTGCTGTCGCAGACGGTGCTCACCGTCCCGGTGGGGCCTCGCGGCCGGGCAGGGGTACGGCTGGCGGAGCCGTACCCCTGCGGTCCTCGGGCGGGGACTTCTGAGGATTGGGGGGCCCGGCCGGGCCCGCTTGAAAGGCCCGGCCGGGCTGTGGTCTCGCGCTCCCAGGGCGATTTCGAGACCACGTCTGGAAGCTCAGGCGGGCGTGCAGGTCACCGTGGACGGGACCGCGTTCGCGCCGCTGACGCTCGCGGTGAAGCCGAACGCCGCCGACCCGCCGGCCGCGAGGCCGCCGTTCCAGGACAGGTTCTTCACCGAGACGTTGGCGCCCGTCTGCGTGTGGGCGCCGTTCCAGAGCTGCGTGATGGTCTGGCCGCCCGCGAACGTCCAGGCGACCGTCCAGCCGGTGATCGCCGCGCTCCCGCTGTTGGTCACCGTCACGTCGGCCTGGAAGTTGCCGCTCCAGCTATTGGTGATCTTGTACACCGCCGCGCACGCCTTGCCTGCCGTCGGCGTCGGCGTCGGCGTCGGGGTCGGGGTCGGCGTGGGGGTGGGCGTGGGCGTCGGCGTCACGGTCGGCGTCACGGTCGGGGTCGGCGTCGGCGTGGGGGTGGGGGTCGGCGTGGGGTCGGTGCCCGGCGTGTCGCCCCAGATCTTCCGCGTGCCGGAGTAGAGCGGTATGTTCCTGACGGTCACCGGCGTCGCGCCCGGCGTGGTCGCCACCCCGGTGTAGGACCAGTCGTTGGACGGATCCCAGGACCCGGACGTGCTGGCGATGCGGAACTGCGCCTCGCGCCGCGACTCCGACTGCCCGGCGGGGGCGATCGACGTGCCCGAGCAGTCGATGGTGACGTAGTAGACCTTCCCCGAGAACTGGGTCGGTCCGGTCGGCGGCTTGCACTGGGTGTAGGCGGAGGCCAGCGTGATCTGGGCCGGCGTCGTGGCGCCGTCCAGGGTGAAGTAGTAGCGGAACGCGCCGTCGGTCAGCGCGCGGGCCGGCCACGCCGAATGGTTCTGGACGATCGCCTTGATCTCGGTGTACGTGGTCCCGGCGGAGTTGACCGAGGCCTGCACGTAGATCTCCGGCCCGTCGGGCGTCTCGGCCGTGGGGAAGTCGGCCAGCGGGGCGCCGCCGTACTCCTTGTACAGCCGGGCCAGCGCGCCGGTGAAGCCCGCGTTGTAGTCGGTCGCGACCTCGTTCATCACGTAGTCGGCGCGGCTGTCGGTGTAGGCGTCGTCGTTGGACTTCGGGCCGCCGACGAGGGCTCCGTACAGGATGTGCCGGCTGTTCGGCGGGTCCTGCAGGTTGTTCGTCCAGGAGCCGTGCGCCGTGCGGTGGTGGGGGTTGCGGGGAGGGTTGGCGCCGAACCCGATCATGTACGAGGACCTGCGCGGGTTGTCGCCGAGCGCGTAGTTGATCTGCCTGACCGCGAAGTCGTGATATCTCGTCTTACGGGTGGCGTCCGTGCGCCAGTCGCTGTAGACGAGCGCGACGAAGGCGGTGTTCGCCGCGTACCGCAGCGAGCCCCACGTGTCCAGGACTGCCTCGCCGCCGGGGGAGTAGTTCACCCGCGCGCCGTTCACCCCGACCGTCCAGTAGTCCAGCCAGCGGTCGGCGTCGTCGACGTACCTCTGCTTGCCGGTGAGCCGGGCCAGCAGCACGTAGGCGCCGTACGACTTGTCGTCCCACGCGATGGTCCACTTGTACGAGCGGGTCGTGCTCTGCGGCTCGGTGCTCAGGTTGTCGTAGTACGTCTCGGCCTTGGTCAGGTAGGCGGCGTCCCCGGTCGCGCGGTACAGCCAGATCGCGCCCCAGACCAGCTCGTCGTTGTAGCCGCTCCACGACTGGTAGTACCCGGCCGCGTCGGTGATGCACTCGCTGTACTTCTTCCTCACCGTGTCGGCGAAGGTGTAGAGCTGCCGGGCGTGCGAGACGAGCGTGTCGGCGTAGGACGGGTTGGTCGGGCGGAAGACCATCGAGGAGGCCGCCATCGCCGCCGCCGTCTCGCCCGCCAGGTCCGACCCGCCGCACGAGGCGTCGATCTTGTACGCCGGGCGGCTCATCGGCATGACCTCGGCGGGCCCCCACCACGCGTGGTCGGTGCCGCCGTTGCCCACCTGCCCGTACAGCACGTTCGGCGAGGGGTGCGCCCTGATGAAGTAGTCGTTGACCCACTTGAGGTTGTCCAGCAGGTACGGAAGCTGGCCCGAGCTCTGGTAGGCGTCGCGGTACTCCACGCCTCCCCAGGCGAGCATGGTCGCGCTCGCCGCCATCGGAAGGCCGAACTTCACGTGGTCGCCGGCGTCGTACCAGCCGCCGGTCAGGTCCAGGCCGGCGTCCTTGCCGTCGTCGAGGCCGGAGTCGGCGCGCCAGGTGACGCGGTTGCCGGCGGGGAGGCGACCCGAGCGCTGGGCCTCGTAGAAGAACAGCGATTTCTGCAGCGCCTCGCCGTAGGCGAACGCGGGCGCGGCGGCGGCGGACGAGGTGAGCACGGGCGCGGCCACGGCCGACGCGAGCAGGACCGCGAGGCCGGTGAGGGTGCGCAGGAGGGACATCGATCGCCTCTCGAACCGGGAGAGCTGAACGGTGGGGAGTGGAGGGGGGCGGGGTGGAAGGTGCGGGGTGCGGTGGGGGTCGGGCCCACCACACCCCGCACCCGGCCCGGACGCGGCGGCGCGCACAAGGCGCCGCCGCGCACCGGGTGGATCAGGGGAACAGCCGGCCGTACTCGGCGAGGGCGACCGCGACGTCGACCTGCGCCCAGAAGCGGTGGTAGTTGAACGTCGGGGCCGGGCCCGTGCCGTTCAGGTAGGCCTGGACCTTCGGCCAGTCCGGGTCGTTGCGGTACCACGACCGGATCGAGATGAAGGTCGAGCTGGAGTTGATCGTGTCGCCGTTCGGCATCTTGCCGGTCCAGCCGGCCGGGATGTAGATCGGGTCGTCGAGGCGGTTGTAGTCGGCCTTGGTCTCCGGCACCGACACGCCCTTGGCGTCCTGGTTGTTGGCCCAGATGCCGTCGAGCAGGGCCTTGGCCATGTTCTTCGCCGCCGTGTTGTTCGCCTTGGCGGCGTAGTACATCAGCACCTTGGCGTACGAGCCGGCGACGCCGACGTCGTTGGTGTAGTCGGCGATCGTGACGTGCAGGCCCGTGTTCGGCGTCGGGGGGTTGGTCCAGGTGTTCGGCTGCCCGGTCCACCTCAGCGTCGACGGGATCTGGAAGGTGCCGTTGGCGTTGATCGTGGTGCCGGCCATGGCCCAGGCCACCCACTTGTCCAGGATGGACTTGGCGGTGGCGTTGCCCGTGGCGTAGTAGAACTCGGCCACGCGCTCCATCGACCACGCCTGGAAGCCGAACCACTGGTTGGACGGCGGGTCGTGGTAGACGGGCTGCCAGTCATAGGCCATGCCGTAGAAGGTCGGCGTGCCGGCCGGCGGGGCCGCGTAGTGCCCCTGCCAGCTGTTGGTCGCGCCGCCCGCGATGGCGCCTTCGGCCGACTGCAGCCACTGGTAGAACTCGAGCTGCCGCGTCAGGCTGGTGCTCCAGTCGGTGACGGCCGTCGGGCTCTTGGGCTTGAGCACGTCGACGTTGGACAGCGCCCACGCCGCGAGCGGGTTCTGGTACCCGGAGTGGTTGTGGCTGGAGCCGATGCGCCAGGCCCATCCGGCCGAAGTGTCGTTGGCGCCGCCCCAGGCGTAGTACCAGGACAGCAGGTACGCCGAGCTGTCCTTGCCGGTCCCGGCCGGGCAGGACGTGCTGGTGCAGCCCTGCTTCTTGAAGTACTTGTCGTACATCGAGTAGCGCAGGTAGTCGCCCATCTTCGCGGCCTTGGCGACCGTGGCCGAGATCTGCGACTCCTTGCCCTGCGCCTTCGCCCAGGTGTACGCCCAGTACGCGGCTTGGACGGCGCGCGCGTCGGCGTCGGGGGCGTTGGTGTACTTCCACTGCTTGGCGTAGGAGCTGTCACCGGTGAACAGGTCCAGGTAGCCGTTCGGGCCGCCGTGCTTGAAGGTGTCGCAGGACGGCTGGGGAACGGTCTCGAAGACCGACTCCTCGGGGCCGCGCTGGTAGGTGTTGATGTAGGCGGGCTTGGTGGTGCCGTCGCCGCAGCGGCCGAAGCCGTAGGTGTTGTCGACGTCCAGCAGCCAGTGCATGCCGTAGACGTCGCTGGTGCCGTAGGCGGACTTCAGCTCGTTGGCCAGCGGGTCGGTGCCGACCGAGACGCCGCTGTCGAGCCGCGACGGGTACTGGCTGATGTTGTCCCACTCGCCGGCGTAGGTGGCGGGCTTGGACGGGTTGTAGAAGGAGTTGGTCGGCTGGTCGGCCGTGGAGGGGATGATGTACCTCTCCATGATCCCCCACGCGTCGTTGAACCGCGTCCACGTGCCGGTGACCTGGCCGTACACCGCCTCCAGCCACAGGTAGTAGCTGAACGCCTCCGAGGTCGTCTCGTGCCCGTGGTCGGGGGCCTCGACCATCAGCGTCTCGACCGAGTGGTACGGCACGCCCTGCGGCGAGAAGTAGCCGTTGGCGGGGTCGTGCAGCTTGTTGTACATCGTGGTGAAGCGCTGGATGTACTCGTTGTTGCCGCCGGAGCCGTCGTTGTCGGCCTCGGTGGCCACCAGCGAGGCGGAGGTCCAGCCGGTCGCGGTGGAGGTGAACGTCGCCGTGCCGGCCGCCGTGTCGGCGTCCTCGGCCGCGGCGATGGTCACCGTCTGCGCCGTGTTCCAGTTGGCGGGCGTGAAGGTCAGCGAGCCGCCGGACTGCACGGTGAGGTCGGCGTCGCCGCCCGTCGCCTTGGCCGTCGTCACCGTCACGTTGGCCGTGGGGGCCTTGGACAGCTTGACGCCGTACGTCGCGGTGCCGCCCTCGGGGACGACCAGCGTGGTCGGGCTGACCACGATGGCCTGGGCGGTCGTGCCGGACACCGTGATGCCCACCGGGCTGGAGGTGGTCGTGGCCCCGGCGTTGTCGGTCGCCTTCGCGGTCAGCGAGTAGTCGCCCGCCGCGACGCCGGTCCAGCTGTAGGTGTACGGCGCGGTGGTGTCGGTGCCGAGCAGCGTGGTGCCGCTGTAGAAGTCCACCTTGGAGACCGTGCCGTCGGAGTCGGCGGCGTTCGCTGCCAGGTTGACCGTGGCGGGCGCGGTGAAGGTCTGGCCCGCGGTCGGCGACGTCAGCGCGACGGTGGGCGGCTGGTTGGTCGGGGTGCCGCCGTTGCAGACCACGCCGTTGATCGTGAACGAGGTCGGCTTGGGGTTGGTGCCGGTGTGGGACCCGTTGAAGCCGATGTTCGTCGACTGGCCGGTACCCAGGTTGCCGTTCCAGCTCAGATTGGTGGCGGTCACGTTGGCGCCGGACTGCGACCAGTTGGCGCTCCATCCCTGGGTGACCTGCTGACCACCGGGGAAGGTGAAGCGCAGCGTCCAGTTGGTCCAGGGGTCACCGTTGTTCGTGATCTTCACGGCGCCGGTGAAGCCGTTGTTCCAGTCGGTGGTCGTGTAGTCCACCGAGCAGGCGACGGCCGCCGAGGCCGGGGAGGGGGCTACGACCGTGAGGAGACCGGCCGCGAGGCCGACGAGCGCCACCCACACGCCGCGCCGTTTCGTCCGTGACCGTGGGAGCGCTCCCGCTCCGAACGATGATGTTGACATGCTGGACGTACTCCAAGGTGATGAATGCGATGGAAGGTACGGGGGTTCGGCACGTCCTGGGTCGCACCGGGTCAAGCGGAAGAGTCTGTACGATGGGAGCGCTCCCACTTCGGATTCTGGTGAGCATGCCGAATATGTCAATGACATGTCCGGCTGATTCCACGTTGTTGACGCGTCCCTCCGCCCCTGCCTGCCCGTTCGCGATCCCGCCGCCCGCCGGGGCCGACCGGTGAGCTGAAACTTTCACCCACGTGCGACGGCGGTGCGGACGCGCACCCACGACCGGCTCGGGCCCGCCGGACCGTCCGCGACCTGCCGTCCTGTCCGGTGCGGGCCGTCTCCGACCTGCCGTTCAGTCCGGTCCGGGACGTCACCGCGCGGCGAGGGCAGTGTGAGATATCCCGCTTTGTGAGGGGGTGACGGATTCGGGAGGCCGGGTACAGGGTGGAGTCATGAACAGAGTCGATCCGAGAAACCTGAGCGTGCGAGATCTGCGCGACGAGCTCCGTGAGCTCGAGGAGTCATGGATGGAGACGCTGCTGCGCGGTTCCGAGGACGCCCTGGACGATTTCGCGTCCCGCACCCGTGAACTGGAGGAGGAGTTCGACCGCCGCCGCGGGGACGACGCCCCGCCCGCCCCGGCTGACGCCCCGGCGCCCGGGGACGCGCCCGGAACCTAGCCCGCGCGGCGGACCGCGCGGCCGCGGGGCCGCGCGTGCCGGAAGGAAGTCAGCTGTAGCGAAGAAGACACCAGTACGCCGAAGGGCCCGTCCGAGGAGATCGGACGGGCCCGTGCGTTTCCGGCGTCATGTCACCCGGTGACGGCGACGCGCGGACGCGGCGCCTGGTAGTGCTTGTGGTAGTGCGGCTTGAAGTGCTTCTTGTAGTGGTGCTTCTTGTACGGCTTCTCGTGGTGATGCGGGTAGCCGTGGTGGTGGCGCCCATAGCCGCCGTGGTGGCTGTGGTGCCGGTGGTGGCCGCCGTCGTGGAAACCCTCGGTGAGCGTGTTCAGGGTCTGCCAGGTCACGAGCTTGCCATGGTCGTCGTGGTGGTGGCGGTCGTGGCGCACGTGGTGCCGCGTGAACCGCCTCTTGTCCCGCCGATCCTGCTTGACGTGCTCCGCGAACTCCTTGTCTTCCTTGTCCTCCTCGTCGCACTCCTCCGGGCAGGTCCCGTTGGGGCCGACCTTCATCGTCAGCGGCTCAGAGGCGCTCGGGTCGAGCTCGGCGGCCCCGGGGAATCTGGCGACGATCCGGCGCTCGCCCTCGGCCAGGGCCGGGTTCGCGAGCGTCGCGCGCCCGGAGGCGTCGAGGTCGGCCGTGCCCACCGCGGTCCCGTCGCTGGTGAACGTGACCTGACCGGCGGTCACCGGTCCGTTGGCCGTGCGCACCGTCGCGGTCAGCGTCAGCGGGCCCTGTTTGCCGGACTTCGTGCAGGACGAGACCACCGTCGTGGTGGTCGGCCTGGGCGCCAGGCAGCCCGTGGGCCGCGTGATCGTCGAGGAGTCGACGGCCACCGTGCCGAGGGGGCCGACCAGCACCCGGCCTTCGACGGTGGCGTTCCGGCCGACCGTGACGGTGCCCGCCGTCGTCGGGACGACCAGCAGGTTGCCGCGCAGGGTCGCCCCCGAGCCGAGCGTCACCGGGCCGGTGAACGCGAAGAACACGTTGCACGCCCGCGCGCCGCCGGTCAGCGCGACCGTGGCGCCCGCAGCGACGGACAGACCGCTGCCGCGGATGATGAAGACGGCGTTCGGGTCCCCCTGGGCGTTCAGGGTCAGGGTGCCCGAGAGCGTGAACGCCCCCGCGGCGGTGGTGTACACGCCCGGCGTGAGCGTCTGGCCGCCGAGCGCCGCGGCGATCGGGTTCGTGAGCGGCCGCGCGGCGATGTTGGCGAACGCCGTGGCCAGGTTGCTCAGCGCGAGCACGGCGGTGGCGTCGTTGTGGTGGATGACGCCGTTCACGATGCTCGGCGGCGTGAAGCCCGTCACCGTCGTCCCCGGGCTGACGCCGACATCGCCGGTGATGTGCGTGGTGCCGGTGTTGGTCACGGAGACCCCGCCCAGAACCGCGAAGTTGGCGGCCGCGCCGAGAGGCACCGGGACCGGCTGTGCCGCCGCGCCGGCTCCGGGGGCCGCGGCGACGACCCACACCGCGACGGTCGCCGTGAGAGCCGCCGCCAGCAAGGAACGAACGATTTGTCGCGCCCCGACACGAGGCCGACTGGCATGATTCATGAAGCGGTCCTTTGCTGTTGGTATAGCTATGTGAAAACGCATTGCCGATAATGCGTCCCGAGATCCCACGGTACTTAGCGTTGCCGCCGCGATCGTCATGCGACATGCGGAAAGTTTGAATCAAACGCCAAACATGGGCAAGCTAGAAATGTCCGTCCGGTAGTGTTCTGTCGGACAATAAAACCGCTTTTCGCCGGTATTGGTCCCGGCTTTTATCGCGCCGGAACGGCCAGGTCAGAGGGGCGCCGGAATGATTCGCGAGGATCGTCCCGTGGCGCGGTGCCGGCGGGTGGCATCATGGCAAAGCGGTCACCGCGCGCCGTCGAGGAGCGCGTAGAGAAGGCCGGGGAACGGTGTTCCGCGGCGTCCGGCGCACGAGGCCGCGACCTCCGCGCACAGGAAAAGGGCGCGCCACCACGGGGGTGACGCGCCCTCGGTCCACGGCATTTCCGGCGCGGCTCACGCGCCGGGCGGAATCACGTGCAGGTGATGTTCGAGGCGCCCGGGGTCGAGGGGCCGTTGGCCGTGAAGCCGACGGTCACCGACTGGCCGGGGGCCAGGGTGGCGGCGTACGTCGGCGCCTTGGCGGTGAAGGTCGTCCCGCTCTGGGTGAGCGTCGCGTTCCAGCCGTTCGACAGCGTGACGCCGGACGGCATCGTCCAGGTCACCGTCCAGTTGTTCCAGGTGGCCGTGCCGTCGTTCCTGACGGTCAGCCCGGCCTGGAACCCGCCGGACCAGGAGTTGGTGATCGCGTACGTCGTGGTGCAGCGGGTGGTGGGCGGGGTGGGCGTCGGCGTGGGGGTGGGCGTCGGGCCGGGCGTGCCTCCGCCTCCTCCGGCCGGCGGGATGAGGTACGGCTGCAGGATGCTCTGCTTGGCCTGGTCGACCGTGGTCCAGTCGTCCTTGAGGATGCCGCCGGTGTCCCCCGAGTTGGGGTTCCAGGACCAGTAGGTGAAGGACATGCCGTTCACGCCGGTCCCGGTGTACTTCATGAGCTCCTGGAGCCAGATCTTGTCGGTGTTGCTCGCCAGCGTCGTGCCGAACTCGCCGATCATGATGGGCGCGATGTTCTGCTTGTAGAGGTATCCCCAGAACCTGTCCCAGATGGCCGGCATGTTCGCCGGGTAGGTCGGGTCGTCGAACCACGTCTGGTGGAAGACCGAGGTCGCGTACTCGTGCGGCGAGTAGACGAGCCGGTTCGCCACGTTGAGCCGCACCGGGAAGTCCTTCGCCCGGGACAGGTTGCCGCCCCACCAGCCGCACGGCTCGTCGGGGATGTCGTCCCAGCTGTTGGGGTTGCCGCCGCTCGGGCAGCTCACGCCCTCGACGAAGATGAGCCAGTTCGGCTGCACCGACAGGATCGCGTTGCCCGCGCGCTCGGCGGCGAGGCGCCAGTCGCGGGCGGTGTCGCCGCAGCCCCAGCACGAGCCCGTGCTGTTCGGCTCGGTGCCGTCGGCGTGCGGCTCGTTGTGCAGGTCCGCGCCGATGACGGTGGTGTTGCCCGCGTAGTGCTGGGCCAGCGCCTTCCAGTCGTTGATCCAGGTGCTCTCCGGCACGGCCGCCGTGTACCAGAGCGCGGTCTGGCCGGCCGAGGTGGGCCGGTGCCGGTCGAGGATTATCCGCATCCCCTTGCTCCCGGCGTAGTCGACCACCTTGTCCAGGATCTGCGTCGGGGACAGGCCGACCAGATCGGGGTTGGTGTAGGTGTTGACGCTGGTCGCCACCGCGCCGGGCTTGATCGCGTCGTCGGAGAAGGGCACGCGGAGGGTGTTGTAGCCGAGGCTCGCCATCAGGTCGAGCTGGCTTCGCCAGGGGTTGCTCGACCAGAGCCCGTGGAAGGTCTTGTTGTCGGTCTCCATCCCGAACCAGTTGATACCGGTCAGCCGGACCGTCGCGCCGGTACTGTCGACGATCTTGTTGCCGTTGGTGTGGAGGTAGCCGGTACCCGTGCCGCCGGCCGCCTGGGCGGGCGGGGAGCCGAGCGTGACCGCGAGCGCGGTGGTGGCGGCGGTGACCGCGACCGCGGTGATCGCGGCCTGCCACCTCCCGCCGATCCGGGGAGATCTCATCGGGTGCCCTTCATGAGGGGACGGGGCGCGGCGCGGGGAGGCGCCGGGCGCGGCCGGCCGTTCACGGCCGTGCGCGTGCCGAGGCGGGGCCGGAGGCCATGGCCGGGGCGTACGGCGGGCCGCGCAGGTCATGGTTCGGCGCGCGTTTCGCGCACGTCAACGCGGGCCGGGCCGCCGCCGTGCTGACCTGCGGGGACGGGTGTAACTTTCACGTCCGGCACGTCCGGCGGCCAGGATGCCCCGGCCGGAGGGACGCCGGGGCGGGACGTGCGGGCACGGCGGAGTGCCGGACGGCGCGAAAGTTTCATGGCGGGCATGCCGAAAACCTGCCCGGCCCGGGGGGTTTCGCGTGGTCAGGGGCACCGCGCTCGTGACCCGTCCACGCCGGGCCGGGCGCGCCCTTGTCGCCGCGAACGAATTCCTTGATGCTGGAAAAGCTCCCAGTACCCGCAGCGCTCCCTTCCGCCGCATTGGTGATTTCCGGGCGTTGCGTCAACTGCAGGAGTCAAGAGCTTTTCGCGGTCTGACCGCGTATGCCATGAAATATCAGGTCGGTAAAACGGCCGTCCGGACGGGCCTCTAGGAGGCGTGCCTGAGGGCGGTGTCGATGATGTCCAGGTCGTGCTCCAGTTTCCGCCGCCGATCGGGCGAGAGCGCCCCCTCGCGGCTGCGGTCCTCCAGCTTTCTGCGTACGCCCATCAGCCCCTCGGCCCCGGCCGGGCCGCTGAGCAGGTTGCCCACGACCTGGCGCAGGTCGAGAGCCACGTCGGTGCGGATGTCCCCGGCGGCCTCGCCGGCCGACACCGCCGCCTTGAACCGGCCCACTGCCTGCGTCAGGGTCGGGACCTTGTCGGTCGTGGGCTCGCCGGCCCACTCGGCGCCCGTCTCGTCGCCGCGCGTGCCCGGCGTCGTGGGGGCGCTCGGCGGGATCAGGACGGCGCGCGAGGTCGGGACGGCCTCCGTAAGGGTGGTCTGTGTTGGTGTGGTCTGTGCTGGTGTGGTGGGGGTCGGTGTGGTTCGCGGGACGGCGGCGGTGTCGGCAGAGGGGTCGGAATGGGTGGTCTGTGTGGGGACGGGCGGCGAGGTCCGCGCGGTGTGCGGGGCCTGCGCGGACGGGCCGCCGGGCGTGGCGGCGCCGGTGGAACGGGCGTCGACGGCGGCGGCCGGCGGCGACAGATCCGGATTTATCCAGAGAAGGGCGGCTGTCCACGCCGACAGGGCCGCCGCCGCGACCGAGGCCCTGCGCACCCGCCGGATCCAGACGGCGGTCTCGCGCCCCGGGATCGCCGGGGCGTTCAGCGCCGCGGTGAGGATGTCGGCCACGTGTTGCGCGCCGGGCCGGTCGGCGGGGTCCTCGGCGAGGCAGCCCGCGCACAGCGCCGCGATCTCGGAGGGCAGGTCGGGGACGCCGGTGGGCGCCGGTGGGGGTCCGCGGCGGTCCGCCGCCTCGACGGCCTCCCAGGTGGTCTCGGGGTAGGGCGGGAGCCCCGTGAGCATCTCGTGGAGGAGCACGCCGAGGGCGTACACGTCGACGGCGGGGTGCACGCTCGCGCCGGTCAGCCGCTCGGGCGCGACGTACGGTGGCGTGCCGAAGTCGGCGAGCGCCTGGTCGACCGGCTCGCCGACGAACGCCGCGATCCCGAAGTCCAGCAGCTTGGCGCCCTCCGGCGTGAGCAGGACGTTCTCGGCGGTGACGTCGCGGTGGACGATCCCGCGCTGGTGGGCGGCCGCGAGCACCGTGGCCACCCGCGCGCCGATCGTCGCGGCCTCACGCCAGGGCAGCGGCCCTTCCAAGATCCGCTCGGACAATGGACGCCCGTCCAGCAGGCGCATCACGACGTACGCCGCCAGACGGCCGCGCGCGGTGACCGTCTCGCCGTAGTCGTACACCTCGATGGCGTCGGGGTGGATCAGGCGGGCCGTCGCCCGCGCCTCCCTGCGGATCAGCTCGCGCCCGCCCTGGTCGCCGCCGAGGCTCCCGTCGAGCACCTTGATCGCGACCGTTCGGTGCAGCGACTGGTCGAACGCCCGCCAGATCGCGGACATCCCTCCCGAGGCGATCTGTTCCAGGAGGCGGTAGCGGCGCGTGAGCACGTCGCCCTCCCGCATGGTCCCCGAGTCATGTGGATTCACGGATCACCAGCTCCGTGGGCAGGATCGGGTTGCCGCGCGGGACATCGTCCTCGGAGGCGATGGCCATGAGCAGCATCCTGGCGGTGAGGACGGCGAGCTCCTCGACCGGCTGGCGGACCGTGGTCAGGGTGGGGGAGGTGTGCCGGGCGAGCGGGGCGTCGTCGAACCCGATGACCGCCACGTCGTCGGGCACCCGCCGCCCGGCGCGCCGCAGCGCCTGGAGGGCTCCGGCCGCCATCGGGTCGGAGGCGGCGAAGACGGCGTCGAGATGGGGTGAGCGTTGAAGCAGCCACTGCATGGCGTGCGCGCCGGAGGCGTGGCTGAAGTCGCCGTACGCCACCGGGACGTCGGTCATCCCGGCGGCGTGCAGCGTCCGCAGGAAGCCGTCGAGGCGGTCGCGGGCGCCCGGCAGTGTGGGCGGGCCCGCGATCACCGTGATGTTCCGCCGGTCGGTGAGCAGCAGGTGCTCCGCCGCCTGGCGGGCGCCGTCGCGGTTGTCCATGTCGGCGTAGGGCAGGTCGACGCCGTCCGGGGGCCGCCCGGCGCTGCGCACCGGGACGCCCGAGGCGGCGAGGGTGATCGCCAAAGGATGTCGTTCCCTGGCTCCGGCGAGCAGGATGCCGTCGAAGGACCCGGTCACGAGTGGAGGCGCGGCGATCGTCGAGGTGGCGGGGGTGGCGGTCATCACGACGAACGGCACACCGTACGCGTTGAACACCTCGTCCGCGGCGGACAGGAACCGCGCGTAGAAGGGCTCGGAGAAGATACGGGGGGTGTGCTCGCAGATCACCGCGGCGACGAGCTGGTCGGAGCGTCGCGCGGACGTGCCCCGAGGCGCTCGATGCCGTACGTAACCGAGTCGCGACATGGCGTCGTGGACCTGGCGGCGCGTTGAGGTGCTCACCCGGACCGAGCCGGTGAGAACCCGTGATGCCGTGGCGGGGGAGACCCCTGCTTCGGCAGCTACCTGGGCGAGGGTGGGCTGGTCAGCCATCCGGCTTCCTCCGCTTAGGGGGTTTATCGCGAAGGTGTGGGAGCGCTCCCACTACAATAACAGTGTTTCTTCCGTGTCAACAGATGTTTCGGGTAAATGTTCCGCGCGGATCTGGAGGCGATGTTACGGACATATTCCAGGCGAAGAAAGGTCCCTGTCAGAGATCGTGGAGGTTGGGGGACCTAGGGGACCCGCCGCGCCTCCCCCGCGGTGATCATCGCCTGACGGCCGGTCGGGCAGCTCAGCCCCCGCCTCGGGCGCTCCGCCCCATGTCGCGACGGCCCGCGCGGGGCCCGCGTCGTTACCAGGCTGTTATGCGCCGGCGCCCTCGGCCGCGCCGCCCTCGGTCATGCCGTACGCCTCGGCGATCAGTTCGAAGGACCGCAGCCGGGCCTCGCCGCCGTGGACGCCGGTGGTGATCATCAGCTCGTCCGCGCCCGTGCGCTCGCGCAGCGCGTCCAGGCCCGCGCGGACCGTCGCCGGGTCGCCGTACACCATGTTGCCCAGCCAGTCCCGGACGAACTGCTCCTCGATCGGGCTGTAGGGGTACGCCTCCGCCTCCTCGGGCGTGGGCAGCGGGGCGGGCATGCCACGGCGCAGGCGCAGCATGCCGAGCGCGCCGGTGCGCGCCCGCCGCAGCGCCTCCTTCCCGGTGTCCGCCGCCACCGCGCTCACGCCGATCAGCGCGTACGGCTTGTCCAGCGCCTCGGACGGCTCGAACCGCGAGCGGTAGAGCTCCAGCGCCGGGATCGTGTTGGCGGAGCTGAAGTGGTGGGCGAACGCGAACGGCAGGCCGAGCAGCGCCGCGAGCCCCGCGCTGAACCCGCTGGAGCCGAGCAGCCAGATCGGCGGGCGTCCCGAGCCGGGCGCGCTCGCCTCGCCGGGAATCGCCCGGATGCGCATGTGCGGGTCCCCGGCGCCGTAGGTGTCGTCGAGGAAGGCGATCAGCTCGGCGAGCTGCTCGGGGAAGTCGTCGGCGTCCGGGGTGGCCCTGCGGCGCAGCGCGCGTGCGGTCGCCTGGTCGGTGCCCGGGGCACGGCCGAGGCCGAGGTCGATGCGCCCCGGGTGCAGGGCGTGGAGGGTGCCGAACTGCTCGGCCACGATGATCGGCGCGTGGTTCGGCAGCATCACGCCGCCCGAGCCGAGCCGGATGGTGCGCGTGTTCGCGCCGAGGTGAGCGAGGATCACGGCCGGGGACGAGCTGGCGACGCTCGGCATCCCGTGGTGCTCGGCCACCCAGAACCGGTGGTAGCCCCAGCCCTCGGCCCGCCGGGCCAGCTCGGTCGTCGTACGGAGGGCGTCGGCGGGCGTGTCGCCCGCGCCCACGGTGGCCAGGTCCAGGATCGAGAGCGGGACGCTCGACTCGCCACGGGCCACACCACGGATCTGATCGCTCACACCTCGGACAACCCAGGCCGGACGAGGGCTATTCCGGCGGGAAGGCGCCGGGTACGGCGGGCGGCCGTACCCGGCGCGGGCGGGTGCGCGGGCTAGGAGATGGTGATCCGGAAGATCTGGTCCGAGCCGGCACCACCGCCGCCGTTGTTGTCGGCGTTGGTGGTCGACATCCAGAGCTGGTCGGCGTTCGGCACCTTGGTGACCGTCCGCAGGCGGCCGTAGGCGCCGACGTAGTAGGCCGTGGGGGTGCCGACCGACTCGGTGTCCCCGTTGATCGGGATCCGCCAGAGCCGCTCGCCGCGCAGCGCGGCCATGTACACCACGTTCCTGACGATCGCGATGCCGCTCGGCGAGGCCTGCGCGACCGGCCAGGACGCCTTCGGGTTCGTCATGCCGGCCACGCTGCACGTGCCCTCACAGGTCGGCCAGCCGTAGTTGGCGCCCGGCTTGATCAGGTTGAGCTCGTCCTGCGAGCTGTTGCCGAACTCCGCCTCCCACAGCCGGCCGTTGCGGTCGAACGCCAGCCCCTGCGGGTTACGGTGACCCATGGAGTAGACGAGCGTGCCGAACGGGTTGCCCGGGGCCGGGGCGCCGGTGGTCGTCATCCGCAGGATCTTGCCGTTCAGCGAGTTCCTGTCCTGGGCGAGGCTGGAGGTCTGCGCGTCACCGGTCGAGGCGTACAGGTAGCCGTCGGGGCCGAAGGCGAGGCGCCCGCCGTTGTGGTAGCGGTTCTTCCTGATGCCCTGCACCAGCACCGTGTAGCCGGACAGGGCGGTGCCGTCGTAGGTCATCCGCGCGACGCGATTGCCCTCGGAGGCGGTGTGCATGAAGTAGACGTAGTGGTTGGTCGCCCAGGCCGGGTCGACGGCCACGCCCATCAGGCCGCCCTCGCCGTCGGTGGTCATCGTGTTGGGCACGGTGCCGACCTGCGTGCGCGCCCCGGCGGGGGTGACCTTGTAGACGCGGAACGTGTCGCGCTCGGTCACCAGCGCCGTCTGCCCGTCCGGCATCCAGGCGGTGCCCCACGGGATGGACCAGCCGGTGGAGATCGTCGTGATGCTCGACGGCGTGCCGCCGTCGCTCGCGCACGCCGACGTACGGAACGACACGGCGTTGCTCGGGGCGGAGGTGTTCAGCGCCGCGTCCCTGGCCACCACGGTCAGCGTGTACGGGCTGTCGCAGGCGAGGCCGCCGACGGTCACCGCGGTCGCGGGCGGGTTTCCGGTGACGGTCGCGTACACGTTGGAGCCGCTCCTGACCTCGTAGGCGGTGACGCCGACGTTGTCGGTGGAGGCGGTCCACGTCAGCCGCGCCCCGGTGGAGGTCACCGAGGAGAACGCGAGGCCGGAGGGCGCGGTCGGGGGCACGGTGTCGGAGCTGGACAGCGTGGTGCAGACGGCCTGCGCGCTGCTCGGCGACACGTTACCGGCCGCGTCGCGGGCGAACACCGACAGCCGGTACTCGGTGGCGGGCGACAGGCCGGTCAGCGCCCGCGAGGTGACGTTGCCCGGGGCCTCCGCCAGCTTGTTGCCGTCGTGGTAGATGTCGTACGCGGCGACGCCGACGTTGTCGGTGGAAGCTCCCCAGCTCAGCGTCAGGCCGGTCGCGGTGATGTTCGAGCAGGACGGCTGCCCGGGGGTGGTCGGGAGCTGGGTGTCGGACGCCGCCGCGACGGTCAGCTTGTCGAGGTTGGGGCCGCCGTCGGCGGTGGTCGCGGTCGCGCGGACGGTGTTGGCGCCCGCGTTCAGCGTCGCGTTGACCGCCTTGGTCTGCCAGGTGTCCCAGTTGGCGGTCGCGGGGAACGACAGGCCGGAGGCCACCAGCGTGCCGTTGACGGTGACGTCCAGCGGGCGGTCCGCGGCGGTGCCGTTGGCGTAGCGGAAGGTCAGGCTCGCGGGCCCGGCCGCCGCGGCGGTGACGGAGAACTGCACGTAGCCGCCGACGGTGTTGACGTAGTCGACGAAGCCCGTGCCGGTGTAGCCGGTGTGGTTGGTGGCGACGTTGGCCTGCGAGAGCTGCGCGCTCTCGGCCTGGTAGTCGGTGGAGGCCGTGGCGACGTCCGCTTCGAGCCAGTCGAGGTTCGGGTTGCCGCCGGCGCCCGCGGCGGTCAGGCGGATCTTGTTGGTCCCCGCGGTGACCGGCGCCGTGAGCGTGACGGTCGCCCACGTGTCCCAGGTGGCGGTGGCGGGGAAGGAGCGGGCGGCGGCGACCACCGTGCCGTTGACGCTGACATCGGAGGGGCGGTCCGCGGCGGTGCCGTTGGCGTAGCGGATCGCGAGAGTGGCGGTGCCCGCGTTCGCCGCCGTGACCGTCCACTCGGTGTAACTGCCGGCGACGTTGTCACCGTTGACGAACCCGGTGCCGGAGTACCCGGCGTGGTTCGACTCGACCAATCCTTGCGAGATCGTGGCTGTCTCCGCCTCGTACCGGGTGGCGGCGCTCGCCTCGGGGGCGGCGGCCACGAGCAGGCCGCCGAGCAGTGCCGCCACGCAGCTCAGGCCGCGTAACCGGGGTCTTCTTCCGCGCATTCGATCCTCCTGGATCTGTACTGTTCGAGCTTTTCTCCAGTCAGGGACATGGGTCAAATCCGCGTTCGTCGCGGTGCGTCGTCACGCGGTGCCGGGTGGGGCTCGCTGGCCGCCGGGTTGGTAAAGGTCCTTTCCGAAAAATACATCGGGTCGGTGGCGAGCGAAAGGTGCCGCCGGGAACGGACTGGAGATCGACCCCGGCCCGCCTCGGCGGCACCTTCCTCACGCCCCCGGCCTCCGGGCCGGGCTCCTGCCGTCAGGCGGGCGGGCGGTCGTCGGCCGGCACGGTCTGCAGCTCGACCGTGCAGAACGCGCAGCGGCGGGCGTCGATCGGGATGTCGCTGCGACATTCCGGGCACTGCTGCTCGGCGGCCTTCTTGTCGCGGTCGAAGAAAGAGATCAACCGCGTCATCGGCATCACGACGAGCCAGTAGATGACGGCAGCGATGATCATGAACGTCAGCAGGTGGTTCACGAAATCGCCGTACTTGAACTCGGCGCCGTTCACCACGAACTTGTACTGCGAGAAGTCCGGCTGGCGGCCGCCCGTGACGGCGGCGATCAGCGGGGTGATCAGATCCGCCACCAGCGCCTGCACCAGCCCGCTGAACGTGGCTCCGACCACCACGGCCACGGCCAGCTCGACGAGATTGCCGCGCATCAGGAACTTCCTGAATCCGCCCATCCTTGATTCCTCCGGGGAGAGCTTTGTAGGGGGTGTGAAAGGCATCCGGCTACCCGCCTGCCCACCCGCAAACCGTTCCGAGCCCGAGCGGGCCCGCGAGGCGGCGCCACCCGGTTCTGCCGGTGGCCGCTGGGCGGACGGGGCCGAAAGCCACTCCGTTCGGTGAGAGAACAAATCCCTGAGCACGCGGGCCTGACGGCCACGAGGCGGCATTTGTTCGCGATGATGATGAACTATCTATGGGACGACGCGGAGAAGTCGACGGCACACGGGCGTGGAGCCGGCTTTTCTCGCCGCCGTATGCGTGGCCCCACCTTGGCGTTCTGCGCCGGCGGGGTGATCTATGGAATGAGGGCCGTGGTGGGGAAGGGCTTCCGCAGAGGCCAGGGTGGGCCGCTCTGACCCACCCCGGCGTCGTTCACTTCCCGCTGGGCGCCTTTTTGAGACTCCGGACATCGAACTCGCCGTTCTTGGCGCCGTCGATGAAAACCTGCCATTCGCTCTCTGTGTAGAGCAGGGCCGGGTTGGCGGGGTCCTTCGAGTCACGCACGGCTATCATCCCGTCCGTGATCGCGACCTCGACGCAATTCTTGGTGGTGCAACGAGCGGCTGTGCGCCACTCGACCGCAGGAAAATACGCGGCTGTCGGAAACCTCATTGATTCCTCTGGCGGTGTCGGGCGTGACATGGCCACCGTTGGCCGGTGGTCCATCCCTCGCAGTATCTCACCCCAAGATCCTCGACGGGGACGCCGCCGTGCCGCTTGATCAAGTAGCGTAGTTCTGGTTTACTTCGGCGATACGCGCCGCCGACGCCTCGGGATCCAATGCCAGGCTCTTCAGTTGCCGGATGGCCTCCCGGCAGACCGCCAACTCCGTCGGCTTCTCCAGGTAGTCGGCCCTGGTGATGGACTCGACGTAGGCGACGTCCGACACGCTGGGATCGTCCATTTCCAGCAGTGTGAATGCGCTGTTGAATCCCATGTGCGCTCCGACGCTGAAAGGGACGACGCGAATGGTCACGTGCGCGAGCTCGGACCATTTGATGACGTGCGTCAACTGGTCGTGCATGACGCCCGGACCTCCGACGGGGCGGTGCAGGACCGATTCGTCGAGAATCACCAGGTGATGAGGGGGAGCCGGCTGCCGTAGCAGTTGCTGCCGCTTCATGCGCGTCTCGACGCGATGCAGCAGAACGCTTTCCTCGATCTCGGGAAGAACGGCCCGGATTATCGCCCGCGCGTAGTCGGAGGTCTGCAGTATTCCCGGCACCGCGCAGGTGTCGTAAACGGTTATCGACGACGCCTCCGCCTCCAGCCCTATGTACAGGCGGAAGTCCGGGTCGTCGTAGGTCTGCCACCAGCCCGGCTGGCGGGCCTCGCGGGCCATGCGCATGAGGGCTTCGGTCTCGGCCTGGCCGGCGCCGTAGATCTGGCACAGGTCGCGGACGTCGCGCGGGATTACGCCGCGCCGCGCCGTCTCGATGCGGCTGATCTTGGCGGGCGAGCACTCCAGGCTGTGGGCGACGTCCTCGATGCTCAGCCGGGCGGCCTTGCGGAGCTCGCGCAGGCGCGTGGCGAGCTGGCGGCGCCGCAGGGTCGGGTTGGCTCCGGCCACCGGCGCTCACCTCTTCCTGTTGTTCCTGACGTCGCGCCGGCGCGGGCGTCCGCCGCGTGCTTCCCGGGTCGTGGCGAAGCGGGGACGCGGCAGGCGGGGCCGGGCGACGGCCGCGACGCCCATCACGGGCGACAGCGGCCCACAGCGGTCCTACGTGGTACCAGTCCAGCGTATTGGCCACCGTATTGGCACGCGCGGAACGCCAAAGGTATCGAACAGGGGAGTCTTTGCTGGCAATTGCCATCGGCGGTTGCCTTTAGCACGAACCAGGGTAAACAGAAGGTTAGCCCCTAACGGAGCAGACGTCGCCCGGTGAGCCGGACCCTCGCGCGCGGCGCCTCCCTACGGGACGGGGAGACCGCGCCGGGCGGGCGCGGGGTCGGGGCGCCGCGTCAACGGCGCCGTGTCACGGCCGGGCCGGTGGTGGGGCACCGTTCCGGCCTCGGAAGCCACCCGAACATCAGGGAGCGAGAGGACGATCCTCCATGAACGTCGGTCCCGCCGGGGTCAGGGCCAACCTGTGGACGCTCATCCGCGCCCAGGCACTGGCCCGGCATTGGGAGCTCAGTGACGCGCTGTTCGCCGAGATCGACGGGTTCGCGCTGGTGCAGGGCTGGGCGATCAGCCGCCGGCGGACCCGGCACAGCTACCGCGACCCCCGGTTCGACCGGGTGGTCGCCTGTTCCACCTGCGGGGGCGAAGGCAAGGGGGAGGGCGGCCACGCGTGCCGCACCTGCAAGGGGGACGGCCTGCTCAACTTCTGCGAGCCGCCACAGCGCCGCAGGACCGCTTGAGCGCGACCCAAGTGATTTGGGTCCTCGGTATCGGATCAACGTGAACCGGAACCGAATTCTGCGAACGACGGTGCCCGTCGGCTTTCGCGGCTCAACTTGCCCTCGCGTGTCATCGTGCGATGGACCACGGTGATCGACGGTGGCGTCCGTGGGCTCTGCCCTATTCGGTGGGAATCTCGCTTAAGTCCACCGGTCAAAGGCGGTGTGGACCTTTTTGTTAGTAAGGGTGAAGTTTCTGGCCGTGATCGCTAAGATCGCCGGATGCTTGGTAACCCCACGGGGGGGCAGCGGTCGGGACGGCGCATGGCCTGGCTGGACGCTCTACGCGGCATCGCCGCTATGGCGGTCGTCCTCGAGCACTCGTTCAAGTTCCTGTTACCCGAGATAAGACAGCCGGTGAAGGCGGTTTTCGAACCGGGCTGGTACGGGGTGACGGTGTTCTTCTTGGTCAGCGGCTATATCATACCGGCTTCGCTGGAACGGCGAGATAGTCTGCGTGACTTCTGGATCTCTCGTTTCCTCCGGTTGTATCCGTTGTGCGGTGTGTGCGTGGTCGGTGTGGTACTGCTCATGCTGGCTGGCTGGGACGGTCTGCATATCTGGTGGAGTACGCGGCCGATGGTAATGGCGGTGGCTCATCTGACGATGCTGCAGAACCTGCTGTACGTGCCGAACCTGGTGAATGTGCTGTGGACGCTCTCGTACGAGATGGCGTTCTATCTGTTGGTCACCGCGATGTTCGCTCTTGGCATCCTGCGGAGGAGCACCGCGAGCGCGCTCACTTTCGCCGTGGCGGCGGTACTGGGCGCGGGGACGCTGCCGGTCGCCTTACTTTCGGCCGGCGGATCCTGGCGGATGCTGACGGTCGTGCTGGGGGTGGCCGTCCTGATAGCGGCGGGTCTGGTGGCGGTGCTGGCCGGTTCGGGTGTAGTGCGACAGGCGGGCGCGATCGTCATCGCGGTCACCGTGCTCGCGCTGCTGGCGGTCAACCAGAATTTCCCCGGTCCCGGGCGGGGCTTGTTGATCCTTGCCACCATGTTCGCCGGTACGGTGCTGTATCGCGCTGAGCGGGGCGAGATCTCCTGGAGGCAGGCGGGGTGGGTGGCCCTGGTGCCGCTGGCCGGGGTATGGCTGGCGACCGGGGAGTTCGGCCTTCAGGCGGCGATAGCGGCGGCCTGGGTCACGTTCGTCGCCGGGATGGCCCTGCGGCACCGTAACGTGCCACGGGGGCCGGCCTGGCTGGGGCTCGTCAGCTACTCGCTGTACCTGCTCCATCCGCTGCTGTTGGAAAGTGTCGAGCGGTTCTGGCCCAAGCCCTTGGCCGTGCCGCTGGGGCTGCGTCTGCTCGCCCTGGCGGCAGTGGTGGGGTTGTTGTTCGGGCTTAGTGCGCTGACATGGCGTTTCGTGGAGGCGCCGGCGCAGAGGCTGGCCAAGCGTCTTGTCTCAGGAGGAGGATCCTCCGGTGAGATGACCAGGCGGGAGCCGTGTCCAGCCGTCCCCGGCGCAACCGGCTCACCTGCCGCCTGAACCGGCCTGCGAACTCCGGGCCGCGCTCGCGGCGGGCGGCACCGCCAGGATCGCCACACGCGCACATCACCAGGGAGGGGACGAGCCGCGACCTCGGCCGCCTGGCCGACGTGCCTGCCCGGGATCGTGCGGCTTTCGGTCCCGGTAGAGGGCTGACCCGGTACGGCCAGGCCGTACCGGGGGCTTGTTGCTGCTTTGAACTGCGCGGACAAGTCTCGCGGATTGCCGGGCCGCAGGTGCTTGACTCCGGCCAAACGACGGTGTTCCTATGGTCAAAGATAGTTAAGAAGCTTTCTTAACTCTCCCGTTCTCCTCATTTCTCGCCCGAACACCCCCCTAGGGAGAGGACGTATGAAGGTACAGGGATACATGGGCATGTCCCGCCCCGCCCGCGTCGCCACCACCCTCGTCGCCGCGCTCGCCTTGGCGCTCGTCGCCTCGGCGAGGACCGGCGCCTCCGCGGACACGAGCAAGTACGAGGCCGAGAACGCCGCGATCTCACAGGGCGTGGTCGAGTCGAACCACGCCGGGTACTCCGGCACCGGGTTCGTCAACGGCGACAACGCCGCCGGCAGCTACACCGAGTGGACGGTCCCCGCGCCGAACGCCGGCGTCGCGACCCTGGTCCTGCGCTACGCCAACGGCACGACCGCCAACCGCCCGATGAACATCAGCGTGAACGGGACCGTCGTCGCCTCCGCCAAGGCGTTCAACGGCACCGGCTCCTGGGACACCTGGGCCGACGGCACACTGACCGCCACGCTCAACGCCGGGACCAACACGGTCCGTGCCACCGCCACCACCGCGAACGGCAACCCCAACCTCGACTACCTGACCGTGACCACCGGAACCGGCGGCGGTGGCGGCCCGGCCGTCCCCTTCGGCAGCCATCTCATCCCCTACGCCTCCGGCATCCTCAGGCCGTCCGGGGCGCAGGCCACGCTCGACCAGGCCGTGATCACGTACTACAACAAGTGGAAGGCCGCCTTCCTCAAGCAGAACTGCGGAAACGGCTGGTACGAGGTCATCTCGCCCGACGCCGACCACCCGTACGTCGCCGAGGGCCAGGGCTATGGCATGGTGATCCTGGCGACGATGGCCGGGGCCGACCCGAACGCCAAGACCGCCTTCGACGGCATGGTCAAGTACATGCTGGCGCACCCGTCGGTCAACAACCCCAACCTGCTGGCGGCCGAGCAGGACACCTCCTGCCGCAGCGTCAACGGCTCGGACTCGGCCACCGACGGCGACCTCGACGTGGCCTACGGCCTGCTGCTGGCCGACAGGCAGTGGGGCAGCACGGGGACCTACAACTACAAGGACCTCGCGATCAAGCACATCAACGCCATCAAGGCCAGCGAGGTGAACGCGTCCACCCGTCTGATGCTGCTCGGCGACTGGACCGGCTCCGGCGACCAGTACTACTACATCAGCCGGTCGTCCGACTGGCTGATCGACCACTTCCGCGCCTTCAAGAAGGCGACCGGCGACGGCACGTGGGACACGATCAGGACCAACCACCAGAACCTGATCACCTCCCAGCAGGCCACCTACGCCTCCTCGACCGGCCTGCTCGCCGACTTCGTGGTCAACACCAACACCGCGCCGAAGCCCGCGCCCGGCCAGGTGCTGGAGGACCCCAACGACGGCAAGTACTTCTGGAACGCCTGCCGTGACCCGTGGCGGATCGGCGCCGACGCCGTGACCAGCGGCGACTCCGCCTCGCTCGCCTCGGCGCGCAAGCTGAACACCTGGATCAAGGCCAAGACGGGCGGCGACCCGAACAACATCGCGGTCGGTTACGCGCTGAACGGGACGCAGATCGGCAGCGGCAGCGAGCCGGCGTTCTTCGCGCCGTTCGCGGTCACCGCGATGACCGACCCCGGCAGCCAGGCGTGGCTCGACGCGCTCTGGACCAAGATGCTCAACACCCCCTTCACCTCCTCCGACTACTACTCGACCAGCATCCAGCTGCAGGTGATGATCACCGCCAGCGGCAACTACTGGGTGCCCTGACCCTCACCCGCGCGCCGGGGGACGTCCCCACCCCGGCCCGGCGAGAGCCGCCCGGAGATCTCAGCGTCCGGGCGGCTCTCCGCGCGTACGGCAGGAACCGCGTCGCGGCAGCCCCCCGCGCGTAATATCAGCGCATTCGTACAGGCTCGTCCGTGGGGGCATCGTGGAGTTCCGCCTACTCGGTCCCGTATGCGTCATCGGCGGCGGCGAGCCCCTGGAGCTCGGGCCGCACCAGCAGCGGTCCGTCCTCGCGCTGTGCCTGCTCGCCGCGCCGCGGCCGGTGAGCCCCGGCAGGCTCATCGACGCCATCTGGGAGGACGGCCCGCCGCCGGGCGCGCTCAACACCGTGCAGGCGTACGTCTCCAAGCTGCGCCGCGTCTTCGAACCCGGACGCCCGCGGGCCGTGCCGCCGACCATCCTGGTGAGCAGGCCCGGCGGCTACGCCCTGGAGGTGCCGGCGCACACCGTGGACCTCGGCCGGGCCCGCTCGCGCGCCGCCGAGGGAGCCCGGCTGCTCGCGCGCGGCGACCTGCCCGCCGCCGGGCGCGAGCTGCGCGGCGCCCTCGCCGAGTGGCGCGGCGACCCTCTTTCCGGCTTCGAGGACGACCCCTGGGCGCGCGACGAGATCGCCCACCTCGGCGAGATGCGGCTGACGCTGGTCGAGGACGCCGCCGAGGCGGACCTCGGGCTGGGCCTCGGGGCCGCGCTGGCGCCCGAGCTGACCCGGCTGGTCGCGGCGGCGCCGCTGCGCGAGCGGACCCGCCGCCTGGCCGCGCACGCGCTGTACCAGGCGGGACGGCAGGCCGACGCGCTGGCGATGCTGGCCGAGGGCAGGCGGCTGCTGGTGGACGAGCTCGGCCTGGACCCCGACCCGCCCTCGCAGGCCATGGAACGCGCCATTCTCGCCCAGGACCCGGCCCTCACCCCGAGGACCACCGCCACCGTGCGGGCCGCCTCGCCCGCACCGGCGACGTCCCCGCTGCTCGGCCGGGAGCGCGAGTCGGCGCTGCTGGCCGAGGCCGTGTCCGACCCCGGCCACCGGGTCGTTCTGGTCGCGGGGGAGCCGGGCATCGGCAAGACCAGCCTCGCCGAGCAGGCCGCGCGCACGGCCGGGGCCGCCGGGCGCGCGGTGGCGTTCGGCCGGTGCTGGGACGGCAGCGGCGCCCCGCCGTTCTGGCCGTGGGCGCAGGCCGTGCGCGAGCTGACCGGCCGTGACGGCGAGCTGGCGCAGCTCGCGGGCGCGGCGCGGGGCGTCACGCTGTACGAGGCGGTCGCGCGGCTGCTGAACGAGCACGACCGTCCACTGGTGGTGCTGGACGACCTCCAGTGGGCCGACCCCTCCTCCCTCGGCCTGCTGTCCTTCCTGGCCACCACCCGGTCGTGCCCGGGGCTCACCGTCGTGGCGACCTACCGCGACACCGAGGCCGCTCAGGCGCTGGCGAGGCCGCTCGCCGAGCTCATGCGGCTGCCGCACGTCCGCCGCGTCACGCTGCGCGGCCTGCGCGAGGACGCCATCGCCGAGTACCTCGGCCGCGCCGGGGCCGACCCCGCCCTCGCCGGCGAGATGGCCAGGCTGACCGACGGCAACCCGTTCTTCCTCGGCGAGGTCGTGCGCCTGGACGACGGCGCCCCCGCCCCCGAGGCCGTCTCCGACGTCGTGATGGGCAGGATCGGCGCGCTGCCCGAGCACACCGGCGTCGTGCTGACCGCCGCCGCGCTGCTCGGCCGCGAGGCCGGTCTGGAGGTGCTGCTCGACGTGCTCGCCGACCGCGTGGACGTGCCCCGCGAGCACGTGCTGGACGTGCTGGACGCGGCCGTCCAGGCGCGTCTGCTCGCCGAGAGCCCCGGGCCGCCGGTGGCGTACCGCTTCGTGCACGACATCGTCCGGGACGTGTTGCGCGCCGGGCTGGCGCCCATGCGCAGGCGGCGGCTGCACGCCAGGGTGGCGGCGGTGCTGGAGCGGCGCGGCGACGCGACCCCGGCCGAGATCGCCCACCACGCGCGGGAGGGGGTGGTGCTCGCGGGGATGGCCGCCGAGGCCGTCCGGTACTCCCGCCGGGCGGCGGCGCACGCCATGGGCCAGTTCGCCTACGAGGACGCGGCCGAGCACCTGGAGCACGCCGTCCGGCTGACCCGGCGGCTCCCGGTGGACGACCCACGGCTGCGCTGCGACCTGCTGCTGGAGCTGGCGGAGGCCCAGGCCGTGGCGGGGATGAGCACGGCCGTGCGCGTCACGCTGGACGAGGCCGCCGAGATCGCCGAACGGCTGGGCGACGCCGACAGGCTCGCCCGCGCGGCCCTCGGCCTGTCCGACCTCATCTACTGGCTGACCTACGAGGAGTGGTCCGGGCTCGGCGGCTTCACCGCGCGCCTGGAACGGGTGCTGGACGCCGCGCCCGCCGGCTCCTCCTGGGCGCCGCAGCTGCGGGCCGCGCTGGCCGTGGCCGGGTACTACGGGCGCGGCCACGGAGAGAGCGGCGCCCTGGCCGCGCGGGCCGTCCGCGAGGCCAGGGAGGCGGGAGACGGGCGGGCGCTGCTGCGGGCGCTGGTCGCCCAGGAGATCGTGTCGCGCGGCGACGGCGACCCGCCCGCGCGCCAGGCCCTCATCGACGAGATCGTCGAGCTGGGGGCCGGGACCGGCGACCTGCCGTACGAGTGGCTCGGACGCGAGGCCGACTGCATCGCCCGGCTCTGGCGGGGCGACTTCGACGGCGCCGAGGCGGTGCTGGCCTGGCTGCGGCAGACCGCACGGCGGCTGCGCCAGCCCGCCATGCTGGGCCTCGCCGCCTGGCAGACGGCCGTCACCGCCTACCTGCGCGGCCGTTTCGACGAGGCGCTGGCCGCGGCGGGGGAGTCCGCGCTCGCCCACCCCGAGGGCGCGCTCGGCCGGGGCGACCCCGACGCGCGGGCACGGCTGTTCGAGGCGCTGGTGCTGCGGCTGCGCGGCCGGCCGGCGGACGCGCTCGACCTGGCCGTACGGACTCTCGCCGAACGGCCGGACGACCTGAGCTGGCGGCTCGTGCGCTGCCTGGCCCTGCTCGACCTGGGTTCGCTCGACCTGGCCCGCGACACAGGGGAGGTGCGCGCGACGCTCGCGGAACTGGCCGCGGACGGGTTCGCCGCCGTCCGCCATGACCTGTTCTACCGTTTCGTCCTCGACGCGCTGAGCGAGCTGTGCCTGGCCACGGGGGACGCCGCCGCCTCCCGCGCGCTGCGCGACCGCCTGGAGGGCAAGGAGGGCGTCATCGGCTGGTCGCTGGCCGAGCTGTGCCTCGGGCGGCTCGCCCTCGCGCTCGGGGACCACGCCTCGGCCGGGCGGCACCTGCGCGAGGCGCTGGACTTCGCGCGAAGGACGGGCGCGGTGGTGTACGAGGCGCCCGCGCGCGCCCTGCTCGCCGGGATCACCGGCGACGCCGCTCCGGACGAGGCCGCCGGGGCGCGGAGCGGCGCCGATCGCCCTATGTGACCATTCTGTTACCGCGCGGGTGTCCGGGGAGGCCGGATAGGGGCCGGTCGAGTAGCCTGACATGGGCGGCCCGGTCGCGGGAACGGGCCGCGGACGTCGCCGAGGTGCGCCGTCGCCGTGGGGCTCCGTTCCGGAAGGGTGCTCGGGCAGAAGTGCACAACGTCGGTCTCAGGCAAGTGATCCGCGCACACGGCTGCGCGCCCGCGCATGGTCGGGGAACATGGGGGCAAATCCCTATCCGGGTGGTGACATGATCGAAACTTGGCCCGGCGACCCCTATCCGCTCGGGGCTACATACGACGGCGCGGGAACGAACTTCGCGCTGTACACAGAGGTGGGCGAGCGCGTTGAGCTCTGCCTGTTCGACGACAACGGCAAGGAGGAAAGGGTTGAGCTCACCGAGACCGAGGCGTTCGTCTGGCACGGGTACCTCCCGGGCATAGGCCCCGGGCAGCGGTACGGCTACCGCGTCCACGGCCCGTACGACCCGGCGCGGGGGCACCGCTGCAACCCCAACAAGCTGCTGCTGGATCCGTACGCCAAGGCCATCGAGGGCGGCGTGAAGTGGGACCAGGCCGTGTACGGCTACCGCTTCGGCGACCCCGACAGCCGTGAGGACACCGACTCGGCGCCCTATGTGCCGAAGTCCGTCGTGGTCAACCCGTTCTTCGGCTGGGGGCACGACCGGCCGCCCGCGACGCCGTACCACGACACGGTCATCTACGAGGCGCACGTCCGCGGGCTGACCATCCAGCATCCCCGCATCCCCGAGCGCATCCGCGGCACGTACGCCGCGCTCGGGCACCCCGAGATCATCGACCATCTGACCGGGCTCGGGGTCACGGCGGTCGAGCTGATGCCGGTGCACCAGTTCGTCACCGACGACACGCTCCAGCAGCGCGGCCTCAGCAACTACTGGGGCTACAACACCATCGGCTTCTTCGCGCCGCACAACGCCTACTCCAGCTCCGGTGAGCTGGGCGGGCAGGTGCTGGAGTTCAAGGCGATGGTGAAGGCGCTGCACGAGGCGAACATCGAGGTCATCCTCGACGTCGTCTACAACCACACGGCCGAGGGCAACCACCTCGGGCCGACGCTGAGCATGCGCGGCATCGACAACGAGGCGTACTACCGGCTCGTGGACGACGACCAGCGCTACTACATGGACACGACCGGCACCGGCAACAGCCTGCTGATGCGCTCGCCGCACACGCTTCAGTTGATCATGGACTCGCTCCGCTACTGGGTCATCGAGATGCACGTGGACGGCTTCCGGTTCGACCTCGCGGCCACGCTCGCCCGCGAGCTGCACGAGGTCGACCGCCTGTCGGCGTTCTTCGACCTCGTCCAGCAGGACCCGGTGCTCAGCCAGGTCAAGCTCATCGCCGAGCCCTGGGACGTCGGCCCCGGCGGCTACCAGGTCGGCAACTTCCCGCCCCGCTGGACCGAGTGGAACGGCCGCTACCGGGACACGATCCGCGACATGTGGCGCGGCGAGCCGGCCGCGCTGCCGGAGTTCGCCTCGCGGCTCACCGGCTCCAGCGACCTCTACCAGGACGACAGCCGCCGTCCCGCCGCGTCCATCAACTTCGTGACCTGTCACGACGGCTTCACGCTCCGCGACCTGGTCTCCTACAACGACAAGCACAACGAGGCCAACGGCGAGGGCAACCGCGACGGCACGGACGACAACCGGTCCTGGAACTGCGGTGAGGAGGGCCCGGCCGGCGTCGCCATCGAGGCGTTGCGCGAGCAGCAGAAGCGCAACTTCCTGGCCACGCTGTTCCTGTCGCAGGGCGTGCCGATGCTCTCGCACGGCGACGAGCTCGGGCGCACGCAGGGCGGCAACAACAACGCCTACTGCCAGGACAACGCGATCAGCTGGGTCGACTGGTCCGACGTCCGCGAGAACTGGCTGCTGCTGGAGTTCACCCAGCGGCTCGCCCGGCTCCGGCGCGACCACCCGGTGTTCCGGCGCCGCAGGTTCTTCTTCGGGCGCGCGGTGCGCGGGTCCGGCGACGACCTGACCGACATCGCCTGGCTCACCCCCGCGGGCTTCGAGATGACCGACGCCGACTGGCACAACGGGTACGCCAAGTCGCTGGCCGTCTTCCTCAACGGCGAGGCCATCACCGAGCCCGACCGGCGGGGGCGCCGTATCGTCGACGACTCGTTCCTGCTGATGTTCAACGCCCACCACGAGACCATCAAGTTCTCGATCCCCAAGGACTTCGGCGAGGTGTGGGTGCCCGAGATCGACACCGCGGTGCCGATCTCCGTCGATTCGCGGCTGTACCGCGCGGGGGACGAGGTGCCGGTGGCGGGCCGTTCGGTCCGCGTGCTGCGCCGCGCCTGACCGGCCCGCGTCCGCCAGAGACCCCGGAAGGAATGACGTGACCGAATCCGTGAAGCCCCCCCAGCGCGCAGGGTCGGCCAAGGGGGCGCCCACGGCGACGTACCGACTGCAGCTCACCCCGGCGTTCGGGTTCGCGGAGGCCGCCGAGCTCGCGGGGTACCTCGCCGAGCTCGGCGTGAGCCACCTGTACCTGTCGCCGATCCTGCAGGCGGTGCCGTCGTCGCAGCACGGGTACGACGTCACCGACCACTCGCGCGTCCGGGAGGAGTTCGGGGGCCTCGCGGGGCTGCGCGAGCTGGCCTCCCGGGGCCTGCCGATCGTGGCCGACATCGTGCCGAACCACATGACCATCCCGGTCCCCGAGTCGGGGAACGCGCAGTTGTGGGACGTGCTGCGCGACGGGCCGGGGGCCGCCTCGGCGCGGTGGTTCGACATCGACTGGGCCGACGGCAAGATGGCGATGCCCGTCCTCGCCTCCGACGCCGACCCCGAGACCGAGGTGGTCGCGGACGGCGGCGTGCTGCGCTACCACGACCACGCGTTCCCGCTGCGCCCCGGCGGGGACGGGCGGCTCGCCGACCAGTACTACCGGCTGGCGTCCTGGCGGGAGGCCCCGGGGTACCGCCGGTTCTTCGACGTGTGCTCGCTGATCGGGCTGCGCGCCGAGGACCCGGAGGTGTTCGAGGCCACGCACGAGGTGATCCTGCGGCTGGTGGCCGAGGGCCTGGTCACCGGCCTGCGGGTCGACCACCCCGACGGGCTGGCCGACCCGCGCGGCTACCTCGCCCGCCTGCGCGAGCGCGCCCCGGTGTGGACGGTCGCCGAGAAGATCCTCATCGAGGACGAGCGGCTGCCGGACGACTGGGCGTGCGACGGCACCACCGGCTACGACGCGCTGAACATGGTGACCCGGCTGTTCGTGGACCCCGCGGGGGAGGGGCCGCTGCTGGACGCCTTCGTCCGGCACACCGGCTTCCCCGCCGACTACGAGACCGTCCGCTACGAGGCGAAGAAGCAGGTCCTGGCCGAGTTCTTCACCGGCGAGGTCGACCGCCTCACTCGGGACGTGCCCGAGCTGCGCGAGGCGATGGTCGAGCTGCTCGCCGCGATGCCCGTCTACCGCGCGTACGCCGTGCCCGGGGAGGAGCCCCCGGAGGAGACGCTGCGGCTGATCCGCGCGGCCGTCGAGGCCGCCTCGCCGCGCGCCGAGCCTGAGGCCGTCGCCAAGGCCGCCGACCTGGTCCTGTACGGCCCGCCCGAGACGGTCACCCGCTTCCAGCAGACCTGCGGGCCGGTCATGGCCAAGGGCGTCGAGGACACCGCCCTGTACCGCTGGTACCCGCTGGCCTGCCTCAACGAGGTCGGCGGCGAGCCCGACCGGTTCGGCGTGACCCCCGAGCGGTTCCACCGCTACTGCGAGGGCATGGCGCCGTACACCATGACCACGCTCTCGACGCACGACACCAAGCGGTCCGAGGACGTGCGGGCGCGCCTGGCCGTCCTGTCGGAGCTGCCCGCCGAGTGGGCGGACGCGGTCGCCGAGTGGTCGTCCCAGGTGTCCTTCGACCCCAAGCTCGACTACCTCGCCTGGCAGAACCTCATGGCCGCCTGGCCGATCAGCACGGAGCGCTTCGCCGACTACCTGGCCAAGGCCGCGCGCGAGGCCAAGACCTCGATCTCGTGGATGAACCCCGACCCGGCCTACGAGCAGGGCGTCCGCGACTTCGCGGCTCGGGCGATCGAGGTGTGCGGGCCCTCGGTCGCGGCGTTCACCGAGCGGCTCGACCGGTACGCGCGGTGCAACTCCCTCGGCCAGAAGCTCGTCCAGCTCATGATGCCGGGCGTCCCCGACGTCTACCAGGGCTGCGAGACCACCGACTTCTCGCTCGTCGATCCGGACAACCGGCGCCCGGTCGACTACGCCTACCGGCGCTCGCTGCTCGCCTCCCAGGGGGGCGACAGCTGGGACGCCGCCAAGCTGCTGGTCACCCGGTCGGCGCTTCGGTTGCGCGCCAGGCTCGGCCCCGACCTGCCGTACGTCCCGCTGGACACCGGCGAGGACGGGCCCGGCTCCGAGCACGCCGTCGCGTTCGCCCGGGGAGACCGCGCCGTGGTGGTGGCCACCCGCTTGCCCGCGGGGCTGGAGCGGCGCGGCGGCTGGGGCTGCGAGCCGATCGGCCTGCCGCGGGGGCGCTGGCGCGACGTCCTCACCGGCGTCCCGCACACCGGACGCATCCCGTACGCTCACCTGCTGGCGCGTTATCCCGTGGCCCTGCTGGAAAGAGAGTAGATCGCGCGCTTTCCCTTTTGACGGCGGGAGGAACATGTTCGAGGTCTGGGCACCGACGGCCGGCCGTGTCGAGGTGGAGATCGACAAGGCCGAGCGGCACGAGATGGTCCGCGGCCCCGGCGGCTGGTGGACGGCGGAGGTGCCCGGCGCCGCGCACGACACCGACTACGCGTTCAGCGTCGACGGCGGCGAGGCGTTCCCCGACCCGAGGACGCGGCGGCAGCCGTACGGCGTGTTCGGCCCGAGCCGCGTCTACGACCACGACCGGTACGTCTGGAACGACCAGGACTGGCGCGGGCGCGCCCTGCCCGGCTCGGTGATCTACGAACTGCACGTCGGCACGTTCACCCAGGAGGGCACGTTCGACGCGGCCGCGGGCAAGCTGGAGCACCTGGTGGAGCTCGGCGTCGGCTTCGTCGAGCTGATGCCGGTCCCGCCCGTCCCCGGCCGCCACAACTGGGGGTACGACGGGGTCGACCTGTACGCGGTGCACGAGGAGTACGGCGGCCCGGACGGGCTGAAGCGGTTCGTGGACGCCTGCCACCGCGCGGGCATCGGCGTGCTGCTGGACGTCGTCTACAACCACCTCGGCCCCTCGGGGAACTTCCTCGCCCAGTTCGGGCCCTACTTCCACGACTCGGCGTCGTCCTTCTGGGGGCAGGCGGTCAACCTCGACGGCAAGGAGTCGGACGAGGTGCGCCGCTACTTCGCCGGCAACGCCCTGCAGTGGCTGCGCGACTTCCACATCGACGGCCTGCGGCTGGACGCCGTGCACGCCTTCCACGACAAGCGGGCCGTGCACTTCCTGGAGGAGCTCGCCGTCGAGGTGGACACGCTGTCGGCCGCGCTCGGCCGTCCCCTCACGCTGATCGCCGAGGCCGACATGAACGACCCCCGGCTGGTCACCCCGCGCGAGGCCGGCGGCTACGGCCTGGCCGCCGCCTGGGACGACGACGTGCACCACGCCCTGCACTCGGCGATCAGTGGCGAGCGCCACGGCTACTACGGCGACTTCGGGTCGATGAGCGCCCTGGCCAAGGTGCTGACCCGCGCGTACTTCCACGACGGCACCTTCTCGACGTTCCGGGGGCGCACGCACGGGCGTCCGGTGGACCGGCTGCGCGTCCCGGGCCACCGCTTCGTGGCCTTCGTGCAGAACCACGACCAGATCGGCAACCGGGCGGCGGGCGACCGGCTGCCGGCCGAGGCGCTCAAGCTCGGCGCGGGCCTGCTGCTGACCTCGCCGTTCACGCCGATGCTGTTCATGGGCGAGGAATGGGCGGCGAGCACGCCGTTCCTGTTCTTCACCGACCACGTCGAGCCGCACCTGGCGCAGGGCGAGGGCGAGCGCCGGGAGCGGGAGTTCGTCGGCTTCGGCTACGACGACTGGGCCGGAACGGCCCCCGACCCGCAGGACGAGGTCACCTTCCACCGCTCGAAGCTCGACTGGACCGAACCCGCCGCGCCGGGCCACCGCGAGGTGCTCGACTGGTACCGCGCGCTGATCACGCTGCGTAAGGCACACCCCGACCTCGCCGATCCCCGGCTGGACCGGGTCTCGGCCGAGTACAGCGAGGACGACCGCTGGATCGTCGTCACCCGGGGCTCCCTGCGCGTGGCCGCCAACCTCGGCGGCGCGCCCGTCACGCTGCCGATCGCCGTGGCGGAGGTGCTGCTCGCCTCGGACGAGAAGGTCACCGTGCACGACGCCTCGCTGACGCTGCCGCCGCGCTCCCTGGCCGTGGTCCGCCCGGCCTGACGGCGGGGCCCACGGTCTGACGGCGGGCGTCCGCCCGGTCTGATGCCGGTCTGATGCCGGTCTGAACGCCGGTCTGATGGCGGGGGTCCCGCACGGGCGGTCGCTCAGGCGGCGAGCGCCGAGAGCACCGTGGAGAGTCGGTGGAGGCCGCGCGCCGTGCGCGCCTTCACCGTGCCCAGGGGGACGTCCAGCCGCTCGGCGATCTCCCGCTGGGTGAGATCGCCGTAGTACGCGAGCTCGATCGCCTCGCGCTGCGGTCCCGGCAGCACCGCGAGCGCCCGCTGGACCTGGTCGCGCCGCCCGATCGCGTCCGCCGTGTCGCGGCCGTCGCCGCCGCTGGGCTCGCCCACGCTGTCCAGGGGGACGGTCGTGAGCGCGCGCATTCGCAGGTGGTCGATGGCGCGTTTGCGCGTGATGCCGAGGATCCACGCCTCCAGGCTGCGGCCGGGGTCGTAGCGGTGCCGCGAGCGCCACACCTCCGAGAAGACCACCTGCCGCAGATCCTCAACCTCCTGCGCGGGCACGAGCCTGCGCAGGTAGCTGGTGACCAGCGAGGAGTGGGACCTGTAGCACTCCTCAAGGGCGTCGTCGTCGCCGCTCGCCAACCGCGAGCCCAGCGTGCCGGCCATGGGATCCTCCTCGGATGCGGGCGAAAACCTACTCAAAACCTATTCATAGCCGGGTGGGCGGGCGTGGCGCAAGCCGGAGTGGCCAAAGGGGAGGCAAGCCTTCGCCAAGAGTCATCGCGGAGGGCGGCCACACCGTCCCGCCGTCCGAAGAACAGCCGTCACAGGGGGCCGCGGCCAAGGCGGGCCGGTCGGGGCCGGTGGATTCAGCCGAGGGACGCGCGGACCTCGGCCACGGCGTCGTGCAGGGACGACACGCGCGTGACGGAGGCGGGAAGCCGCTCGGCGTGCCAGCCGGGACCGCCCACGAGCGTCCGGCTCGCCGGGCGGAGGGCGGGGAGCGCGCCCAGCGGCGCGGGGTCGCCCGTCTGCGGGATCTGCGACCAGACGAAGACCGCGACCGGGCCGAGGCGGCGCATCGCGTCGGCCAGCGCGGCGTAGGGCGTGCGCGGGCCGAGGACCCGGGTCTCCAGGCCGAGCGTGGTGGTCAGCGTCGCGGCCAGCGCGTACACCGGCAGGCTGTGCTGCTCCTCCTGCGCGCAGGCCAGCAGGACGACGCGGGGATGCCCCGGGCGCGAGGGCCGTCCGACCCGCCGGCTCAGCGCGCTCAGCAGCCGCTCGGAGAAGAGATGCTCGATCTCGACGCCCGCGCCCGTGGTGTCCTGCCGCCGGGTGATCGCGTCGAAGACGGGCAGCGCCAGCCGCTCCCACATCCAGGCCACGCCGTGCGCGCCGATCGCCGCCTCCAGCCCCTCGGCCACCGCCTCGGCGTCGAGGTGGAACGCGGCCCGGGCCAGCACGGCGGCGCTCGGCACCACCGCGGCCCCCGGCATGATCCCGGCGCCCGGTACCACTCCGGCGTCCGGCACGACCCTGGCGTCCGGCACGACCCTGGCGTCCGGCACGACCCTGGCGTCCGGCACGACCCTGGCGTCCGGCACGACCCTGGCGTCCGGCACGACCCCGGCGTCCGGCACGACCCCGGCGCCCGGTACGGCCGGCCCGGCCCGGTTGTCCGCGGGCCCCGGCGCGGCCGGGGCGTCCTGCTCGCGTGCCGGTGGGGGCTCCAGGAGCGCCGCCGGCGTGCTGAGGGCCGCGTGGGCGGCCTCGGCCGGCGGCAGTCCCGCCTTGATCAGGCGGTTCATCTCCTCCAGCCGTAGCAGGTCGGCCGCGTCGTAGCGCCGGTGACCGCCCGCGCTGCGCCGGCTCGGGCCGATGCCGTAGCGCAGGTTCCAGGTGCGCAGGGTGGGCGCGGGCACGCCGAGACGCCGGGCCACGGCTCCGATGCCGTAGCTCGGCCCGTCCTCCTGCGGCTCGCCGTTCACCACACGCGCACTCCGACCTCGCCCGCCCGAGAGCGGATCTTCGCCTCTACCAGCCTGCCAGGCGGCGGCCACTGCCCGGACCCCTCATCGGATACTTCGGGAAGAGACCCCGGCCGGACGCAACCGCCCGGGGCCGGCCGCGCGAATACATCATCGTGGACAGCCTGGAGACGGTGATCGTCCTGTTCAACCGGGACCTGCGGACCCGCGACCACCCGGCCCTAGCCGAGGCGTGCGCGCGGGCCCGCCACGTCGTGCCCCTGTTCGTCATGGATCCCGCGATCCGGGCCCGCCACCGCCACGGCTTCCTGATCGAGGCGCTGAGCGACCTGCGGTCCTCTCTGCGCGACCTCGGAGGCGACCTCGTCCTGCGACGGGGCGATCCGGTGGCCGAGGCCGTCCGGCTGGCCGGCGATGTGGGTGCGTCGGCCATCTGGACCTCGGCCGACGTCAGCGCCTACGCGCGGCGCCGCCAGGAGCGGCTGTCCCGCGCGTGCGCCGAGCGGCGACTCCAGTTCCGGCTCTTCCCCGGGGTGACGATCGTGCCTCCCGACCGGCTGCGCCCCGCCGGAGGCGACCACTACCGGGTGTTCACGCCGTACTGGCGGGCCTGGTCGAAGACGGTCCACCGGTCCGTGACCGGCCCGCCGCGGGTGGTGACGCTGCCGCCCGGCGCCGAGCCCGGCGAGCTTCCCGCCGGGCCGCGCGCCCCGTACGGGCACCTGCGCGGCGGCGAGACCCCGGGACGCCGGCGCCTGGACCTGTGGCTGAAGCTCTGCCTGGCCGACTACGCCAGGGGACACGACGAGCTGGCCGAGGACCAGACCTCGATGCTGAGCCCCTACCTGCGGTTCGGCTGCGTGTCGCCCGCCGAGGTCGCGGCACGGGCGGCCGGCTACCCGGGGGCGGAGGAGTTCGTGCGGCAGCTCTGCTGGCGCGACTTCTACTACCAGGTGGCCCTTGCCTTCCCCGACCTGCCGCGCCGCGACTACCGGCCGCGCGAGGTCGACTGGAACGAGGACGCGCACGCCGCCGACGCGTGGCGGGCGGGCATGACCGGGGTGCCCATCGTGGACGCGGGGATGCGCCAGCTCCAGGCCGAGGGCTGGATGCACAACCGCGCCCGGATGATCGTCGGCTCCTACCTCACCAAGCGGCTGAAGATCCACTGGCGGGTGGGCGGCGAACACTTCGCCGAATTGCTGCTGGACGGGGACGTCCCCAACAACTGGGGCAACTGGCAGTGGGTCGCGGGCACGGGCAACGACACCCGGCCGAACCGCGTGCTCAACCCGCTGCGCCAGGCGGCGAGGTTCGACCCGGACGGCGCGTACGTGCGCCGGTACGTCCCCGAGCTGGCCTCCCTGCCCGCGTCGCTGATCCACGAGCCCTGGAAGGCCGCTCCGCGGGTCCCCGGGTACCCGGCGCCGCTGACGACCCCCGACAATGGATAAATGATCATCGCGTTCTCCGTGACCCCGCTCGGCGTCGGCGAGGCCGTGGCCGAGCCCGTCGCCCGCGCCGTGCGCGTGGTCCGCGACAGCGGCCTGCCGAACCGCACCGATGCCATGTTCACCACCGTCGAGGGCGAGTGGGACGAGGTGATGGACGTCGTCAAGCGCGCCGTCGAGGCCGTCGCCGAGGTCGCCCCCCGCGTGAGCCTCGTCCTCAAGGCCGACATCCGCCCCGGCGTGACCGACGCGCTGACGTCCAAGATCGAGGCCCTGGAACAGTACCTCGGCGACACGGGCGACACCGGCGGCGAGGGCGCCTCCGCCGCGCGGGGATAACCCGTTTGCCGGTGATCCGCCGGACGTTAGGGTTGCGGGTGACACCGGCACCGGCCGACATCGGCACCCGCACCGGCGCCGTACGGCCCTGAGCGAGGGAGTTCCGATGCGCGTTTGCAGGACCACGGTCAACGCTTCGACGCGGGAGCCCTCCGCGCGCTGAGCGCGGCCTCCTCGGCCATCTTTCCTTCTCCGCTCCTGCCAGGGCCGGAGCCGGTCTTCTGATTCCGGTCAGGGAGCCGGATGTCCGTCCCCGTGACAGGATCCGGAGCGGTGCTGGATGCCCTCACGGGGGCCGGAGCTCCTCGCGTCGAAGCGGTCGCTTCCCACGACGACCGTTTCCCTCCTCCGAGGAGTTCTTTTGCGTGCCCGTACATCCGCGCGCCTGGGCGCGGACTTCGCGAAACTCTGGACCGCTTCGGCCATCTCCAACGTCGGCGACGGGGTCACCTTGGCCGCCGGGCCGCTCCTGGTGGCCTCGCTCACCGACGACCCCGCGCCGGTCGCGGGCGCCGCGTTCGCGCAGCAGTTGCCCTGGCTGCTGTTCGCCCTGGTCAGCGGCGCCTACGCCGACCGGCTCGACCGGCGGCGGCTGATCGTCGTCGTCAACGTCCTGCGCGGCGTCGTCCTCGCCGCCCTCGCGGCGGCCGTCGCCACGGAAACGGCGACGATCCCGGTCATCTACGTGGCGTTCTTCCTGCTCGGCACCGGCGAGACTCTCGCGGACACCGCGTCGGCCGCCCGGCTGCCCGGCATCGTCCCGCCGGAAAGGCTCGCGTCGGCGAACGCGCGCCTCATGGCCACGTTCACCGTCGGCAACCAGTTCGTCGCCAAGCCGCTCGGCGCGTGGCTGTTCGTGGTCGCCGCCGCGCTGCCGTTCGGCTTCGACGCGCTGTCGTTCCTGGTGGCGGCGGCACTGGTCGCCGCCATGCGTCCGTCGGCCCCGCTGCGGGAGCCCCGTCAACCGGCGGCCCGCCTGCGCGCCGACATCGCGGACGGCGTGCGGTGGCTGTGGAACCACCGCCTGCTGCGGACGCTGGCCGTGACCATGGGGCTGGCGAACGTGGTGTTCTGCGCGGCGTTCGCGGTGTTCGTCCTGTATGTCCGCGAGCGCCTGGGTCTGTCGGAGGTGGGGTACGGGGTGCCGCTCACGACCTTCGCCATCGGCGGCCTGCTCGGCACCGCGGTGGCCGGCCGTCTCCAGGCCCGTTTCGGCGCGGCCGCGCTGCTGCGGGCGGGCCTGGTCGTGGAGGCGCTCACCCACCTCACGCTCGCGCTGACCACCAGCCCGTGGGCGGCCGGCGCGATCCTGGTGGTGTTCGGCGTGCACACGATGGTCTGGGGAGTGATCGTCGCGACGGTCCGCCAGCGGGCCGTCCCCGACGGCCTGCAGGGGCGGGTGAGCAGCGCCTACACCCTCGTCGACACCGGCGGCGCGGCGCTCGGCTCCCTGCTGGGCGCCGCGTTCGCCGAGGTCCTCGGGGTCACCGGCCCGTTCTGGATCGCCGCCGCCGTGGTGGCCGCCCTGACGGCGCTGGTGTGGATGCCGTTACGCCATGCCTCGGCCCCCGCCGAGTCGGGCCGGGAGGATCGGCGCGACCCGGCACAGCCGGAAACGTCGTAATCAGGAATGCCCTGGCCGGCCCGTCCTCTCGCCGGAGGGCGGGCCGGTCAGCGCTTGAGGCCGACGGCGGCCCAGCCGAGCTGGGCGAAGCGGCAGGCGATGTGGGGCGGGATGAAGCGGTCGAGGTCGACGCGCTCGAAGTCGCCGAAGAAGCGGTCGATCGTCTCGGGGCCGCGCGGGAACAGGGGGACGCCGCCCTGGGCGTAGATGTCCTGGAGACGTCCGGTGTCGCCGGCGCGCTTCTGGGTTCTGCTGAGGTGACTGATGACGAGGTGGCTGCCGGGCGCGAGGAGGTCGCGCAGCATGGCCACGTGCTCGTACGGGTCCTCCACGAGCTGCAGCATCGCGACCATGAGCAGCCCGACCGGCCGGTTCCAGTCGACCAGGCCGGTCTGGGAGACCTGGTCGCGGATGTCCTCGGGCTTGCGGACGTCCCCGTCGATCATGGCGACGGTGGAGGTGTTGGCGAGCAGCGCGCGGCCGTGCACGCACACGAGGGGGTCGTTGTCGACGTACACCGTGCGCGCGCCGGGGGCGGCCGCGTGGGCGACCTCGTGGACGTTGTCCCGGGTCGGCAGCCCGGCTCCGATGTCCACGAACTGGCGGATCCCGTACTCCGCGAGGCGCCGGACGGCGTTGCCGAGGAACTCCCGGTTGCGGCGGACGGCGTCGCGGGTCTCCGGGAACACCCGGAGGACCTGCTCGGCCGCCTCACGGTCGGCGGCGAAGTTGTCCTTGCCGCCGAGCATGTAGTCGTAGACGCGGGCCGAGTTCGGCGTTCGGACGTCGATGGCGTCCAGGGCGGTCGTCACGCGCATCTCCTCCTCGCCTTTCGCCGATCGTACAGGAAGGAATGCTTACTATTTAGGAGGACTAGGAAGAACGGACCAGTCCGAATTTTCGGCGTGCGTTAGGTGCGGCTTCGGGGCGGCCTCGGGGCCTGAGTACCATCTGGCCTGCGGTCCGATATCCGTATCAACCGGATCGGCCGAGGGTATGCCATCGCAGCGGAAAACGAGCGTGGGACGAGGGAGTTCTCATGGTGCACGAGCGCGCCGGCAAACCGGCGCAGGCGTCCGACCTGGTCGATGTGCCCCGTCTCGTGACGGCGTACTACGCCCTGCACCCCGATCCCGGCCGGCAGGAGCAGCGGGTGACCTTCGGCACCTCCGGCCATCGCGGGTCGTCGCTCAACACGGCCTTCAACGAGGACCACATCGCGGCCACCAGTCAGGCCATCTGCGAGTACCGCGCCCGGCAGGGCGTCGACGGGCCGCTGTTCCTCGGCATCGACACCCACGCGCTGTCCGAGCCCGCCCGGGTCACCGCGCTGGAGGTCTTCGCCGCCAACGGCGTCACCGTGCTGGTCGACTCCCGCGACGGCTACACGCCGACGCCCGCGGTGTCCCACGCGATCCTCACCTACAACCGGGGCCGCTCCTCGGGACTGGCCGACGGCGTGGTGGTGACGCCGTCGCACAACCCGCCGGCCGACGGCGGCTACAAGTACAACCCGCCGAACGGCGGCCCCGCCGACACCGACGCCACCTCCTGGATCCAGGACCGCGCCAACACGCTGATCGCCGAGGGACTGAAGGAGGTCCGGCGCGTCCCGTACGCGCGGGCGCTGACCGCCGAGACCACCGGGCGGTACGACTTCCTCGGCTCCTACGTCGACGACCTGCCCGCCGTCATCGACGTGGACGCCATCCGCGGCGCGTCCGTGCGCATCGGCGCCGACCCGCTGGGCGGGGCCAGCGTCGCCTACTGGGGCGAGATCGCCGACCGGCACCGGCTCGACCTCACCGTGGTGAACCCCGAGGTCGACCCCACCTGGCGGTTCATGACGCTCGACTGGGACGGCAAGATCCGCATGGACTGCTCGTCGCCGTACGCGATGGCGTCCCTCATCGCGAACCGGTCGGCCTACCAGATCTCGACGGGCAACGACGCCGACGCCGACCGGCACGGCATCGTCACCCCCGACGGCGGGCTGATGAACCCCAACCACTACCTCGCCGTCGCCATCTCCTACCTCTGGGGCCACCGGCCCGGCTGGCCGGACGCCGCGCGCGTCGGCAAGACGATGGTCAGCAGCGGCATGATCGACCGCGTGGCCGCCGACCTCGGCCGCGAGCTGTACGAGGTGCCCGTCGGGTTCAAGTGGTTCGTCGGCGGCCTGCTCGACGGCACGCTCGGCTTCGGCGGCGAGGAGAGCGCCGGCGCGTCCTTCCTGCGGCGGGACGGCTCGATCTGGACCACCGACAAGGACGGCATCATCCTCGCCCTGCTCGCCTCGGAGATCGTCGCGGTGACCGGAAAGTCGCCCAGCGAGCACTACGCCGGGCTCGTCGCCCGGTTCGGCGACCCCGCGTACGCCCGCGTCGACGCGCCCGCCACCCGGGAGCAGAAGTCGGCGCTGGCGCGGCTGTCCGCCGAGGACGTCCCGGCCGGGTCGCTGGCCGGGGAGCCGATCACCAACGTCCAGACGACCGCGCCGGGCAACGGCGCCGCGCTCGGCGGGCTCAAGGTCTCGACCGAGAGCGCCTGGTTCGCCGCCCGCCCCTCCGGCACCGAGGACGTCTACAAGATCTACGCCGAGTCGTTCAAGGGCCCGGACCACCTCGCCCTGGTGCAGGACCAGGCCCGCACGCTGGTCGGCTCGGTGCTGGAGCGGGCCGGGGAGTAGCCGGGAACTCGATGCTCACGAGGGCGGGTGGGTGACCCGCGCGTGGTGACGCGCCCGCCCGTTCCGGCGGGCGCGCCGGGCCGGTCGGAACGGCCCGGGTCTCAGGGGCCCGGGCGCGCGGCCGGGTTCGTTCGCGTCAGGGGAGCTTCCACTCGACCGGGGCCGCGCCCTGCTTCTGCAGCAGCTCGTTGGCCCGGCTGAACGGGCGGCTGCCGAAGAAGCCGCTGCGCGCGGACAGCGGGCTCGGGTGGGCCGACTCGATCGCTGGCACCTGGCCGAGCATGGGCTTGAGCGAGCGGGCGTCGCGGCCCCACAGGATGGCGACCAGCGGGCCGCCCCGGGCCACCAGCGCGTGGATCGCCTGCTCGGTGACCTCCTCCCACCCCTTGCCGCGGTGCGAGGCCGGCTTGCCCGGGGCGACGGTGAGCGCCCTGTTGAGCAGCAGCACGCCCTGTTCGGTCCACGGGGTGAGGTCGCCGTTGGACGGCTGGGGGTAGCCGAGGTCGGCGGTGTACTCCTTGAAGATGTTCACCAGGCTGCCCGGCAGCGGACGGACGTCCGGCGCGACGGAGAAGCTGAGGCCGACGGCGTGACCGGGAGTGGGGTAGGGATCCTGCCCGACGATGAGCACGCGCACCTGGTCGAACGGCTGCTGGAAAGCCCGCAGGACGTTCGCGCCCGCGGGAAGATATTGCCTGCCCTCGGCGATCTCCTGCCTGAGGAAGTCGCCGAGCGCGGAGATGCGCTCGGCGACGGGCTCCAGGGCGGTTGCCCACCCGGATTCGACGACTTCGTTTAATGGACGTCCGGTCATGCCCGGGATCCTAGCCGTGACGACCGACAGCCGGACGCGAACTCAGTTGAGCTTGGAAGTGCGCGCGCGGCAAATCCATCTTCCCATCCAGCCAGGCCACTTGGGCCTTGGCCTCGTCCAGCCCGGCTTTGGTGACCATCGTGCTCCCGAGCGCGAGGAAATTCATCGACCATGGGCGTGATCATGCAGTCACAGGGAGTGGTCAACGGGCTCCTCCGGCGTGAAGGAAGGGTGCCCGCCTGCCCCCGCGAGACGGGCACCCGTGGCGGCTACTTGACCGAGCCCGCGAGCAGGCCCTGGACGAAGTAGCGCTGGAAGGAGAAGAAGAGGACCAGCGGGATGATGAGCGACAGGAAGGCTCCCGGCGCGAGGATGTCCACGTTGGTGCCGAACTGGCGCATCTGGGACTGCAACGCCTTGGTCATCGGCTGGGAGCCGGTGTCGGCGAACACCAGCGCGATGAGCAGGTCGTTCCACACCCACAGGAACTGGAAGATGCCGAGCGAGGCGACCGCGGGCTTGGCCAGGGGGAACACGACGGTGGCGAAGATCTTCCACTCCGCCGCGCCGTCCATGCGCGCGGCCTCCAGCAGCTCCTTGGGGATGCCGACGAAGAAGTTGCGCAACAGGAAGATGGCGAACGGCAGCCCGAAGGCCGTGTGGAACAGCACCACCCCCGGGATCGTGCCGAAGATCCCGAGCGTCCCGTACATCTTGGCGATGGGGATCAGCGCGATCTGGACGGGCACCACCAGCAGCGCGATGACCACCAGGAACAGCGCGTCGCGGCCGGGGAACTCCATCCAGGCGAAGGCGTACCCCGCCATGGCCGCGAAGCCGATGACCAGGATCGTCGCGGGCACCGTGATCGCCACGGTGTTCCAGAACGACGAGGTGAACCCGGTCGCCAGCAGGTTGCTGTAGTTCTCGAAGGTGAGCTGCGCCGGCTTGGTGAAGAACGTCCACCATCCGCTGGAGTTGTTGTCGGCGTCGCGGCGCAGGGAGACGACCAGCAGTCCGAGCGTGGGGATCAGCCAGAACAGGGCCAGCACGATCAGGACGACCTGGACCAGCCCGCCCCCGGCCCGGTCGGCCACCCGTGAGAGGACTCCCCGGCGGAGCGTGCCCGCGCCGGGGCTCGCGCTGGGCGCGGTGATCGTCGTCATGCCTGCTCCCTCCGGAACCGCCGGATGTTGATGGCCATGAACGGCAGCACGAGCACGAGCAGGAAGATCGCGAGCGCGCTGCCCAGCCCCTGGTTGCCGCCGCCGCCGAACGAGACGCGCCACATCTCCAGCGCGATCACGTTGGCCTGCGGCTGCACGGATCCGGGAGCGATGATGAAGACCAGGTCGAAGACCTTGAGCGTGTTGATGATCATCGTGACGAGGACGACCAGCAGCACCGGCGACAGCAGCGGGATGGTGATGCGGCGGAACACCTGCCATTCGGTCGCGCCGTCGATGCGCGCCGCCTCCAGGGCGTCGCGCGGGATCGCCGACAGCCCGGCCGCGATCAGCACCATCGCGAACCCGGCCCACACCCAGATGAACGCGCCGATGATGGCCGGAGTGATCAGGGTGGGCCCGAGCCAGGTGGCGCCGGAGAACGGCTGGGCGAAGTTCTCCTGCGGCAGCCGCACCTGGTACGACCCGGCGGGCAGACCGGTGAAGTGGAAGGTGCCGTCGGCGGCGGTCGTCGTGGTGGCCTTGACCGCGCCTCCGGCGACCGCCTCGACGGTGACGTCCGGCATGCCCTTCTCGGTGCCGTCGATCTTGTTGACCGTGCCGCCGCCCGGGGTGAAGTCGAGCCACACCGTGCCCGACAGCTCTCCGGGGGCCGCGGACGCCTCCTTGGCCGCGGCGGCGCCCGAGGGCAGCGCCTCGGTCTTCAGGCCGACCAGCGGGATCAGCACCTGGCCCCCCGCCTGGACGGGCTGCCGGGTGACGACCGTGCCCTTGTCCGCGACGGCGGGCGCCTGGTCGTTCTCGCGGGGCCGCGCGCCCGGGTACCCGCTGCTGGACGCGAACACGTCGTGCACCGAGGTGATGATGGCGTTGGCCACGCCGCGGTCCGGGTCCTGCTCGTAGACGAGCCGGAAGATGACGCCCGAGGCGAGCAGCGACACCGCCATGGGCATGAAGACGACCAGCTTGAAGGCGGTCGCCCAGCGGACGCGCTCGGTGAGCACCGCGAACAGCAGGCCGAGCACGGTGACCAGGCTCGGCGCCACCACGACCCAGATCAGGTTGTTCCTGATCGTCGTGAGCGTGGCGGAGTCGGTGAAGATGGCGGCGTAGTTGTCGACGCCGACGAACGTGCCGCCGCCGGCGTCGTACAGGCTGCGGACGAGCGAGAAGATGATCGGGTAGACCATCCACGCGCCGAGCAGGACGAACGCCGGGAGCAGGAAGAACACGGCCACCTTGGGGGAGGGGCCGAGGTTGCCCGACCCGGAGTACCCGGCCTTGGGAGCGGCGGGGCCGGTGGCGAGGGCCGGAGGTCCGGCGCTCGTCGCGGCGGCCGTCGTGCTGTCGGTCGTGCCGTCCTGGCCGGTGGCGACGTCCTCCAGTGCCGGATGCGTCGCCGTGGGGGGCTGGGGGGTCTCGTCTGGTCCGGGGGAGGCCCCGCGGGCGACGTCGCCGTCGCCGCGCGGGGTCTGCGGGCCGTCCAACCGTTCGGTCACGGCCGCCGTCCCTACTTCTTCCAGGCCTTCGCGGCGTCGGCCTCGAGCTTCTCCTGGATGCCCTTGACGTCCTTGGGGTCGCGCAGGAAGTCCTGGAGGTGCTTCCACTCGCCCTTGCCGTCGGTGCCGCCGAAGGCGCTGGGCGCCAGGTCCGACATGTCGTACCGGACCGCCTCACCCGCGGAGATGATCGTCTGCGCGAGCTGCTTGGTCAGCGCGTCCGGGTAGTTGTCGGGCGAGACGTTGCGGTTGGGGGAGAGGTAGCCGGGGCTCTTGGCCCAGACCGAGCCGCCCTCGGCGGAGGCCAGGTACTCCAGCAGGGCCATCGCGCCCTTGGAGTCCTTCATCGCCACCGCGACGTCGCCGCCGAGCACGACCGGCGGCGTGTCACCGGCCGGGGGGAACGGCATGATCTTGGCGTCCTCGCCGACCTTGGCGCCGGACTGGACGGCCGAGACGGCGACGAAGTCGGCCTCGATCACCATGGCGGCCTTCTTGTCGCCGTACACCTGGGTGACGCACGTCGGGAAGTCGGTCTGCAGGGCGCCCGAGGGCCCGCCGACCATGAACTCCTTCTTGCCGAAGATCTGGGCGATCTTCTCCAGCGCCGTGGTCACCGACGGGTCGGTCCACGGGATCTCGTGCTTGGAGAGCTTGTCGTAGTTCTCCGGGCCCGCGCTGGACAGGTAGACGTTCTCGAACAGGTCCGTCAGCGTCCAGCCCGAGGCGGCGCAGAGGGCGAACGGGGCGGTCCCGGAGTCGGCGAGCGACTGGGCCGTCTTGCCGATCAGGTCGTCCCACGTGGTCGCGGGCTGGGCGCCGGCGTCGTCGAACGCGGGCTGGCGGTACCAGATCAGCGACTTGTGGGCCGCCTTCACCAGCACGCCGTACACCTGGCCGCCGGCCGAGCCGAGCTCCTTCCAGTACGGGGTGTAGTTCTGGTCGATCTGCGCCTGGACCTCGGTCGACAGCGGCTTGAGCGCGTTCTGGTCCGCGTACTGCTGGACGAGGCCCGGCTGCGGCAGGATCGCGACGTCCGGCGGGTTGCCGCCCTGGATGCGCGGGCCGAGGTACGCGCCGGTGTCCTCGCCGGTCGAGGCGTAGGTGACCTTGGCGCCGGTCTTCTCCTGGAAGGCGTCGAGCACCTTCTGGAAGTTCTTCTGCTCGTCGCCGGTCCACTTGGCCGCGACCTCGAGGGTCGTGCCCTCGAGCGGTTTCGCCGCCGGCGCGCTGCTGCCGCCGGCGGAGGCCGACGGTGACGAACCGGTGTCGTTCGACTGGCCGCCACACGCGGCGGCCGCGAGCATGAGCCCGGCCACCACCGCAGTCGTCTTGACACGCATGGTGCTACCTCCTGGTGAAGCCCCCGAAATGTGCGAATGAAATATCAAGAAGGGGATGAAAGGGATGCGGGATGAAAGGCGCGGGGGGTTCGCCCCCGCCTATGGGGTGCGAATGATCTCGCCGAGTTCCTGCTTCAGGGCGGCGACGGTCTCGTCGCCCGGTTTCCTGAGGTCGAGCGCGTCGGAGACGGCACTCGATATCGCCAGGCTGACCTGGTCGTAGTTGGAGCTGGCCGGTCTCGGCCGCGCTGACATGATGCTCTCTTTGAGCACGGGCAGATATGGATAACGCTTGATCAGGGCGGGGTCGTCGTACAACTCCGACCACACCGGGGGGAAGGAGCCGTCGGTGAGCACGCTGCGCTCGTTCTCCAGCCCCGTGAAGTACCGGATGAACTCCAGCGCCGACTTCTGGTGCTTGGAGTACGCGCTGATGGCGAGGTTGTTGCCGCCGAGCGAGCTGGACCCGGGCCCGTTCAGGCCGGGCAGCCGCGTGACCGCGAACTTCCCCGCCAGCGTCGACCGCGTGGCCGGGCCGTAGGCGTGCGGCCAGTTGCGGGCGAACAGGAGCTTGCCCTCCTGGAACGCCAGGCGGGACTCCTCTTCCTTGTAGGTCAGGGCCTCCTGAGGGATCCACCCCTCGCGCAGGCCGTCCACCAGGAAGTTCAGCCCGGTCGTGGCCGTGCCGAGGTCCATGGTCACCCGGGCGCCGTCCGGGCTGAGGATCTGCCCGCCCGCCGACTGCACGGCCTCGGCGAAGTTGACGGTCAGGCCCTCGTAGGGCAGGAACTGGCCGGCGTACCCGTCGAGCTTGTACTTCCTGCCGAGCCGCGTGGCCTGGTCGCGAAGCTCGGCCCAGGTCTTGGGCGGCTTGAGGTGCTCGCGGTCCAGGATGTCCTTGCGGTAGTAGAGCAGCCCCGCGTTGCTCGTGTAGGGCACCGCGTAGAGCTTGCCGTTGTACATGGCCGTGTCGACGACCGGGGGTAGGAACCGGTCCAGCTTGAACAGCCCGCCGTCGAGCGGGACGATCCAGCCGGCGTCGGCGAACTCGGCGGTCAAGACGACGTCGAGGCCGAGCACGTCGTAGCGGTCGCTCCTGGCCTGGAGGTTGGCGACCATCTGCGCGCGCTGCTCGTCGGCGGCCTCCGGGAGCTCCAGCAGCGTGACCGGTTCCTTGGGGTGGGCGCGGTTCCACTTGTCGATCAGGGGCTGCAGGTAGGCGGTGGTGTCCCGCCCGGTGGCGAAGGTCATGGGGCCCGTGCCGTCCGCGCTTCCGGCCTGGCCTCCCTCGCGCTCCCCGAGCCCCGCGCAGCCGCCGAGCAGCAGAGCCGCCAGCAGCAGGGGAGCGAGGGGCCGCACGTGTCCTCCGGGTTTTGCTTGGGTTACATGCGTGTTATGTAGATGCATGCATGTTATGCATAGCGGTAAGGTGACCGTCAACGGAAAACCCCGTAACACTCAGGTAACGTGAGGCCCGAGGGAGGTGGGGCGTGCGGCTCCCGCTGCTGGCGCTCCTGGCGAAGGAACCTGCCCACGGGTACGAACTGAAACAGGCACTTGAGCAGATATTCGGCAGTGCCTACCCCTCTCCCAACATCGGGCAGATCTACGTCACGCTCGGCCGCCTGGAGAAGGACGGCCTGGTGCGCGGCGTCGACGTCGAGCAGTCCAACCGCCCGAACAAGAAGGTCTACTACTGCACGGCCGCCGGACGCGAGGCCCTGGACGAATGGGCCGAGTCGCCGTCCGAGGGCCCGCGGGTCAGGGACGAGTTCTTCATGAAGCTCGTGCTGGCCCCCATGACCGGCATCGCCGACCGCATGGCACTGATCAACAGGCAGCGCCGTCATTACCTCGCTATCATGCGCGATCTGGTAGAAGTCGCCGAGCAGACCGACCAGGACAACCGCGCGGCGCACCTGCTGATCGAAGGTGCCATGCTCCATCTTCAGGCGGACCTCGACTGGCTGGAACGCTGCCAGGAAGAGCTGGCCTGATGCGGTAGAAAAAGTACGAGAAGTGGTGATCGAGCCCCGTGAGCCCCGCCAACGAGCCCGGCCCGACGACCGCGGCTGTCCAGGCCGTCAACCTGGTGAAGGTCTACCAGACCGGAGGGCTGCCGGTGCACGCCGTGCGCGGCGTCGACCTGCGGGTGGACCGCGGCGAGTTCGTCGCCATCATGGGGCCGTCCGGGTCCGGAAAGTCCACGCTCGTCCACATGCTCGGCGGGCTCGACGGCCGCACCAGCGGTGAGATCTGGGTGGACGGCAAGCGCGCCGACACCCTCAACGAGAGCGGCTGGGCCATCCTGCGCCGCCAGAAGATCGGCTTCGTCTTCCAGTTCTTCAACCTCGTCGCCAACATGACGGTCGCGGACAACGTCGAACTGCCCGCCCTGCTCGGCGGCTCGACGCCCCGGCACGCCCGCGAGCGCCGCGAGTACCTCCTGGGCGAGCTCGGCCTCGCCGACAAGGCCGACGCCTCGCCGGCCCAGCTCTCCGGCGGCGAGCAGCAGCGGGTCGCGCTGGCCCGCGCGCTCGCCAACCAGCCGCAGGTCCTGCTCGCCGACGAGCCCACGGGCAACCTCGACAGCCGCAACACCCGGGACGTGCTCCGCCTGCTCGGCGAGGTCCACCGCCAGGGCCAGACGATCGTCATGGTCACCCACGACGCCCGCGTCGCGGGCCTCGCCGACCGCCTGGTCACCCTCCTGGACGGCATGATCGTCGACGACGGCGCCATAGCCCCGCCCCGCCGCCGCACCAAACCCGGCGCGGGCGACGTCGTGGAGCTCCGGGGATGAGCACGGCGGGGATGAACACGGCGGGGATGCACGCGGCCCGGCACCGGCTGAAGCCGCGCGAACGGAGTGAGCGCCATTAACACGGCGGAGCGGCGGTGGATCCGGGCCGACCTTCTGGCACGCCGAGGGCAGGCCGTGCTGACCGTGCTGGCGGTGGCGGGCATCCTGGGCGCGCTGATCACCGCCGCCACCCTCCTGGAGGACGGCACCAATCCCTGGCGCGGCCTGTTCACCCGGGGAAACGGCGCCCACGTCTGGATCCACACCAAGGACGCCCCCGACCCGGCGACGCTGAAGGCCCTGGACGGCGTGACCGACGTCGCGGGCCCGTACCGCAGCGCCCCCGCCACGCTGGTGCAGTCCGGCAAGAAGACCCCGGTGGCGCTCCAGGAGATGCCCGCGGTGCTCCCCGCGGTCGGGCGTCCGATCGTCCGCGAGGGCGCCTGGCTCGACCCGGACGTCCCGGCGGGCGTCGTCGTGGAGCGCTCGTTCGCCAAGGCCACGGGCCTGCGCCCCGGCGCCTCGTTCTCCGTCATCGGCCTGAACGGCGCCGACCACGCCCTGACCGTCGTGGGCCTCGCCGAGAGCGGCGACCAGGGCTTCTACCCCGACTGGACCCCCGGCCTGGCGTGGACGCTGTCGGCCACGCTCCGGCAGGTGGAGCCCGCACTCGGCCGCAGCGAGGCGGTCACCGGACTGCGGCTGGCCGACCCGGACGCCACCTCGCTCATCGTCCAGCGCACGATCACCACGCTCGCGGGGCAGGTGCAGCGGGCCACCACCTGGCGGGAGGTCCAGGCGTCGATGGAGCTGGACAACCGGCTGCTCGGCGTGATGCTCGCCCTGTTCGGCGTGGCCGGGCTGGTGGCGGCGGCGCTGGCCATCGCCAACGCCGTGGGCGGCCGCGTCCTGGCTCAGCAGCGCGACCTCGCGACGCTGAAGTCGCTCGGCTTCACCCGCCGCCAGGTCGTGCGCATGCTCGTCATCGAGCACGGCTCGCTGGGCCTGCTGGGCATCGCGCTCGGCGTGCTGTGCGGCCGGCTGATCACGGCGTACACGCTCGCCGAGACGGTGGTCGTCCCGCTGTCCTCGGCCCCGCTGGTCGCCATTACCTGCGGCGCGGTGCTGATGGTGCTGGTGGCCGTCTGGCTGCCCGCCTGGCGCGGTGGCCGCACCCCGCCGATCCCCGCCGCTCCGTCCGCGCCCCCGCGCGGCCACCTGTCGCGCATGGCGCGCGTCGCGCTGCTCGTACGGCTGCCGCCCGCGCTGGTGCTCGGCGCCCGTGACGCCTTCACGCGCAGGCTGCCGGCCCTGCTGACGACGTTCGGCGTGGCGATCCCCATGATGATGATCACCATCGGCCTGGGCTGCTGGGCCACGCTGGACGCGTTCCGGAGCCATCCCGAGCAGGTCGGCCAGGCGGCCGCGCTGACCGTCCGTCCCGGCAACCTCACCTCCGACGCGGCCAACCGGCTCGTGCTCGGCAACCCCGACGTGGTCGCGTCCTACCCGGGCACCGAGGTCGACACCGTCGTCCCCGGGCAGACGCGCACCGTGCGCACCCGGGCGCTCGGCACCGTCGCCGACCCCTACCCGTTCTCGGTCGTCGAGGGCCGCATGTTCCGCGAGCGCGGGGAGGCCGTCGCGGGGCAGGGCCTGCTCGACCTGCTGAACGTGCGCATCGGCGACCGCACGCGCCTGACCATCGGCGGCACGCCGCTCATCGTCCGCATCGTCGGGCGCGTGCTGGAGCCCGAGCAGGACGGGGAGGTGCTGTCCGTCGCGCTCGACAGCCTCGCCCCCAAGGACGCGCTGCCGCCGCAGTACTACGGCGTGGTGCTCCGGCAGGGGGCCGACCCGGCGATCGTCCGCGCCCGCCTGCAGTCCCAGGGGCTGGAGGTCACGCAGGCCGTCAACCTCGCCGACAGGCTGTCGGTGATCCGCGTGATCATCGTGCTGCTGGTGGTCGTGCTGGCGTTGCTCGGGCTGGCCACCATGCTCACGGCCAGCGCGCTCGGGCTGCGCGACCACGCCCTCGACCTCGCCGTGCTCAAGGCCATGGGGCTCACCCCGCGCCAGGTCATGGCCACCCTGGTCACCGGCACCGGGCTGCTCGTGGTGCTCGGCGTCGGCGCGGGGGCGCTCGCCGGGGCGGCCGTCTCGTCCGGGCTGATCGACCTCCAGGGCGCCGCCAGCGGCATCGGGGCGGGCATCGGGCGCTCGCCCGGGGCGGCGACGCTGCTCGTCGCGGTCCTCACGGCGGTCGGGGCGGCGCTGCTGGTGGCGCTCATCCCCGCGCGCAGGGCCGCCCGCGCCCGCATCCCGGTGACCCCCCGCTGAGGGGTCACCGGGCTCACGGGGACGTCGCCAGGCGCTGTCGTCAGCGCTCGGTCAGTGCTCGGTGAGCGAGAACCAGTAGAAGCCGTGCCCCGGCAGGGTCAGCAGGTACGGCAGCTCGCCGATCACCGGGAAGGCCACCTCGCCCCGGCACTCCACCGGCGTCAGGCCGGCGAACCGCCGCAGGTCCAGCTCCACCGGCTGCGGGTGCCGGGAAAGGTTGTTGACGCACAGCATGCGGTCGTCCCCCTCCTCCCGGACGAACGCCAGCACGGCGTAGTTCGGCGACCACAGCTCGGTGTACGCGCCGGTGCCGAACACCGGGTGGCTGCGCCGCACCTCCAGCATCGTGCGGGTGAAGTGCAGCAGCGACGAGCTGTTCTTCTGCTGCGCCTCGACGTTGACGGCCTGGTAGCCGTAGATCGGGTCCATGACGGCCGGCAGGTAGAGGCGGCCGGGGTCGCCGTTCGAGAAGCCCGCGTTGCGGTCCGGGCTCCACTGCATCGGCGTGCGGACCGAGTCGCGGTCCTCCAGCCAGATGTTGTCGCCCATGCCGATCTCGTCGCCGTAGTACATGACCGGCGAGCCCGGCATGGACAGCAGCAGCGCCGTGAACAGCTCGATCTGGTCGCGGTCGTTCTCCAGCAGCGGGGCCAGCCTGCGCCGGATGCCCAGGTACGCCCGCATGCGCGGGTCCTTGGCGTACTCGGCGTGCATGTAGTCCCGCTCTTCCTCGGTGACCGTCTCCAGCGTCAGCTCGTCATGGTTGCGGAGGAAGATGCCCCACTGCGCCCTTTCCGGGATCTTGGGGGTGAGCGACATGATCTCGGAGATCGGCTCGCGCGACTGCCGGCGCACGGCCATGAAGATGCGCGGCATCAGCGGGAAGTGGAACGCCATGTGGCACTCGTCGCCGCCGGTCGTCGGGTCGCCGAAGTACTCGACCACGTCCTCGGGCCAGCCGTTCGCCTCGGCGAGCAGCACCCGGTCGGGGTACAGGCGGTCGACCTCGGCCCTGACCCGCTTCAGGTAGGCGTGGGTCTCGGGCAGGCCGGAGCAGCTCGTGCCCTCGCGCTCGAACAGGTACGGCACCGCGTCCAGGCGGAAGCCGTCGATGCCGAGGTCGAGCCAGAACCTCAGCACCTCCAGCATGGCGTCCTGCACGGCCGGGTTCTCGTAGTTGAGGTCCGGCTGGTGGTGGAAGAACCTGTGCCAGTAGTACTGACCCCGCACCGGGTCGTAGGTCCAGTTCGACTCCTCGGCGCCGACGAAGATGATCGGCGCGTCGGGGTACCCGGACGGGTCGTCGGACCACACGTAGAAGTCGCCGTACGGGCCCGTCGGGTCGTGGCGGGACGCCTGGAACCACGGGTGCCGGTCGCTGGTGTGGTTCATCACCAGGTCGGTGATGATGCGCAGGCCCCGCTTGTGCGCCTGCTCGATCAGTTCCACGAAGTCGCCCAGGTCGCCGAACTCCTGGAGGATCTTCATATAGTCGGCGATGTCGTACCCGCCATCGCGCAGCGGCGACTCGTACAGGGGCAGCAGCCACAGGCAGTCGACGCCGAGCCACTGCAGGTAGTCGAGCTTCTCGATCAGACCGCGCAGGTCACCGGTTCCATCGCCGTTGGAGTCACGGAAACCCCGGACCAGCACCTCGTAGAAGACGGCTCGCTTGTACCACTGGGGGTCGGACGAGATGAAGTCCTCGGAAACCGATTCCGGGCATGGTGAAGCGCTCATTGGTTCGCTCGCATTGGGAGAGTAGGGCATGCAAACGGGGGGGAACGCGCCTATGGAGCCGTCATCCCTGCGGCTACCGCCCGACGCCGTCACCGAGGGGGTATCGCGGTGCGCGGCATCGTGTTTCAGCGCTGTTTCGCGGAAGACTAGCAGGCCATAAGGGCCGTCCGGAGACGATCAGCGTTCGTCTCCCGGAGGGCAACCGCGTAATCGGTCACAGTCCGGGGTTTGCTCACGTAAAGGCGCGCACACGCACCGTGCCGATCCCTGGTGGGGGGAACGTTTCACGACGCGGTCTCCCACGGGGGCGTGAGGTCCCCGAGAAGGTCCTCGTAGTCGGTCAGCCAGGAACCGAAAAGCACCAGGCTGCGCAGCCAGAATCGCGAGTTCCACGACCCGAACGCCGTCAGCCCGTCCGGCCCCCGGGAGATCGCCTCCAGCATCGGGGCCGACATCAGGCTCGGCACGGCGCCGGCGACCTTGAGCAGCATCCGGTGGTTCCACTCCCGGGCCGCAGGCCCCGCCGAGCGCAGCGGCACCCGGCGGTGCGGCAGCGCTCCGTTCGTGGACGGCAGTGACGCCACGCGCGGGTTGGCCGCCCACAGGATCTCCCGGTAGAACCGGCCCCCCTCCTTGCGCTCCACCGGCACCGACAGCGCCGCGTCGAAGAACTCCGGGTGCAGGAACGGGAAGACCGGCGTCACCTCGGGGCCGACCAGGTTCACGGGGGAGCGGGCGATGCCCCGGGCCGTCCGGGTGTGCAGCACGCTCAGCGGCAGCTCGGACCTGTGGCCGCGCAGCATCGAGGTGGCCTGCGCGAACGCCGTCCCCACCCGATCCTCGACGAAGGCGAGGGCCCGGTCGGACAGCATCGGCATGTGCGGCTCGCCGGTGGACAGCGCGGCCAGCAGCGCCGTCTGGCGGCCGGCGGAGGTCCCCGCGCCCACGGCGTCCGCGGTGATCAGGAAGTTCTTCATCAGCGGCCCGCCCGCCAGGCCGTCCACGACAGGACGGCCCGCGGCGTGCACCTCGCGGGCGAACGGCGAGTACCAGGCGTGGTGGCTGGTCAGGTACTCCAGCCTGCGCGCCGCCCACCGCGCCTCGTCGGGGTACGCCGCGGCGTCCTGCGCGACGATCCGGTGCGGGATCTCCAGCACGCGGGTGACCATGCGGGCGAAGTCCAGGTCGTTGTCCAGGCCGTCGTCCGGGCTGGTCGTCCACGACTCGACGTCGATCCCGCGGGACTTCACGACGGACGCCAGCAGCCGCGAGTCGTACCCGCCGCTGACCGGCACCAGCAGCGGCCGGTCGTCGTACGGCTTCAGCGCCTCGTGCAGCAGCGCCACGATGTCCCCGGCCGTGACCCCGCGGTCGAACGGCTCCTCGCGGACCCAGCGCGGCGCCCGCTTCTCCACGGTGATCTTCTCGTTCGTCCTCGACCAGACCAGTGCCGCCGAGCCCGGCAGCCGCCTGACCTGCTTGTACGGTGTGGCCTCCAGCAAGGGATAGGTCAGCTTGAGGATCGCCGCCCACGCGTCCCAGTCCACCTCGTACGGCCTGCGCGCCAGCGCCAGGAGCGGCTCGATGTTCCCCGCGAAGTAGACCGCGTCCCCCTCGGCCAGGTAGTACACATCGACCAGCCCGAACGCCCCGGTGTGCAGGGTGACGGCCCCCGGCTCGTCGATCAGCCCCGGCGCCTCGAACGTCTCGGCCACCGCGAGCCACGGCATGGCCCGATCCGGCCCCCGCTCCGCCCAGGTGAACCGGACATCCGCCCCCGCCGTGCCTGTGGCGGAAGGCGGCGCGCCCGCGGCCCCGTCAGGCGTGGCGATCACAGACCGCACGTACGGGACGAGCGGCGCGGAGCCGAACAGAGCCGCCCCCGAGGACCGGTGAACCTCACGAACCGCCGGACCCGCCTTCGCCAGCACCTCCAGCCTCGCCGGGTCGTAGGCCCCGATCGCGCCGCACACATACGGCCGCGCCCCGTACTCAGGCCACTTCCCCTTGCGCACCGGCTCTCTCCCCTCAGCACCCAGCGAGTACCTGCCGAGTGTACGGAGTCACGCAGGCCCGTAACGGCAGGAACCACGCGACGTTGCACATGCTGGACACCTTCACTGACGAGCCCGGCCGGCGAGTTCCCGTACTCGGCTGGTCTGCCTGAGAGATGGTCGGGCACATCGCCAAGTTCGAGATGGTCGGTGGAGATCTGGGAGTATTCTGCCTCGACGGCTTTCGGGGACACGGTGATGGCATGAGCGAAGAGTTGGAGAGCACCCGGCGGGCCCTTGAGGCCGCCGTGGCGGCCGCGTCCGGTGCCGCCGAGCTCACCAGGCTGCTGGCCGACTACCAGGAACGGCTGGCGGCGGCGGCCGCTTCGGAGGCCGAGGCCCTCACCCGGCTGAAGGAGACCGAGGCCCGGCTCAAGTCGGTCGAGCGGCAGGCGACCCAGCTCGCCAAGAACCTCGCCGAGCAGAAGTACCAGACCGAGGTGGCCCTGTGGCGCCTGGAGTCGGTGCAGGAGAGCCGCTGGTCCAAGCTCGGCGACGCCATCCACACCAAGAAGCCCGGCGAGGTCGCCCGCACCCTGCGGAGCCCGATCAACAAGCGCCCGGCGCCCAAGCGCTCCGATTTCGCCCCCACCCCCCTCGCCGCGCCCCCGCCCGTCGAGTCCGTCGTCCCCACCACTGCCGGCCCCGCCGTCTCGGCCCCGTTGGCTGAGGGCTTCGTCGTCCCCAAGGGCCCGCTCACCAGGCCGTACCTCACGGTGGCCGCCATCGTCGACCGGCGCTCCGAGGCGCTGTTCCGCTACGAGTGGCGCCAGGTGACCAACTTCGGCCCGGACAACTGGGAGGCGATGCTCGACCAGCACCGCCCGCACCTGCTGTTCGTGGAGTCCGTCAAGCCGGGTCCCCTCCAGGGCAACGGCGGCCGCTGGCTTGAGGAACTCGCCGGGCGTACGCGCGGCCTCCGCGATCTGGTCGAGGAATGCGGACGGCGCGGTATCCGCACGGTCTTCTGGCACTCCGGCGGCCCGGTCTCGGCCAGCGTCCCCATGGCGTCGTACTTCGACCACGTCCTCGCGACGTCCGAGGCCCGCGCCCGCGAATGGCGCGCCGCCCTCCGCCACGACCGCGTCGCCGTCCTTCCCGTGGCCACCCAACCCCGCGTCCACAACCAGATCCCCGCGGCTGAAGGCCGCAAGGCAATAGCCCTCCTGGGCACCGCCGTCCAAGGCACTCTCCCCGCCGACTTCCCCAAGTCCTACCTCCCCACCCCCACCACGGCAGCCGCCACCCCGAGCGCGGGAGCCACTGCGCCGGGAGCCAACCAGACTGCGGGAGCCCCCCCGAGCGTGGGGGCTGTTGTGCCGACCACTGGAGCTGCCCCGACTGCGGGAGCCGTCAGCCCGAGCGCGGGAGCCGTCACTCCGAGCGCGGGAGCCGCCCCGAGCGTGGGGGCCGTCCCAAGCGTGGGAGTCGCTGTGCCGGCCGTGGGAGCCACCCCGAGCCCCGGCGGTCCCACCGCCGTCACTGGGCAGACCGCCCCCGCGCCGCTCAGAGAAGGCCAGGTTCCGCACCCCGGTCCGAACAAGACCAGCGATGAGGGCGGCCACCAGCCCGGTGCGGCGTACGGAGGAATCTCTTCTGGTACGGCCGGTGGAGCCGGCCGTACGGGTTCCTCGGCCGTGCCCGGCGCGGGTGCTGCTCGTCCCGGGGTGCGGAAGACTGCCGATGAGGGCGGTCCGCGACCCCTTTCGGCGTACGGAGGAGACGTGCCCGTCGTCGCGCCGTGGGGGCCGTTGATCACTTCCAAGGCCACGTACGACGATCTGCTGACGGCCTACAGGTCGGCCGCACTCGTGCTCGCCGGGCCGGACGCCGACGCGCGGACCATAGAAGAGCTGTCCGCCTGCGGCACCCCGATCATGCAGCTCGCCGCTCCCATCGCGACGGACGAGGAGTCCCTGCGCCGCGCCCTGGCCTCCGTCCAGGAGTACCTCGTGGCCGAGGACCAGTCCGCCGCAGAAGCCCACCTCGCCTGGCGCGCCACGATCTCGGTGACCCCGCTGCTCGACCCGATCATCGCCACCGCGGGCCTGCCTTCGATACGCAACGCCGCCTCGATCGCCGCCATCACGGCCGTCTCGGACCCCACCGAGCTCGACCGTGTACTCGCCCAGCTCCACCGCCAGGCCCACGCCCCCGGCCAGCTCGTCATCGTGGCCGAAGGCATGGACGCCGCCACCGTCGAGAAGTCCGCGCGAGCCGTCCACAGGGGCGACGTGATCGTCCGGGAGACCGGCGCACCCGCCACCAGGGGAGCGGCCCTCGACCGCGCCCTGAGGCTCGCGGACGGCGACCTGGTGGCCGTCCTGGACCCCCGTGACCTCTACGGTGAGTACTACCTGGCCGACCTCGTCCGCTACTTCGCCGCCGTGGACGCCGAGATCATCGGCAAGTCGTCCTACTACGCCCACATCCCCGGGACCGGCGCCACCCTGCTCCGCGGCCCCGGCACCGAGCACCGCTTCCTGCCCGAACTCGCCGGCGCCACCCTCCTGGCCCGTCGCCCCACCCTCACCGACCTCGGTATCCCCGACGTCTCGGACGAGTGGGACGAAACCCTGATGCGCCAATGCCGCACCGACGGCATCCGCGTCTACTCCGCCGACCGCTACTCCTACGTCCGCGTCCCCCCGGCAGCGAACGAACGCCTCCTGTCCTCATCCCACCTCCAGGGCTACACCCCGGCCGAACCCCTTGCCATGATCTGACGCGGGCTCTGCCCGGAGGAACCTCTGTCCCGGCCGCCGTACCTGCTGATAGCAGTGCCGCTATCGATCTAAGCTGACTCCATGACGCGCCGGCGGCTCCACACGATCAAGATCGAGGGTTACACCTCCATTGGATCGGCCGAAGTCGACCTGCGTGACCTCAACGTCCTCGTCGGAGCCAACGGGGCGAGCAAGAGCAATTTCATCTCCGCGCTGGCGCTTCTCGGCCGCATCGTCGACGGCGAGCTCAATCTTTTCGTCGGACAGGCGGGCGGGGGGTCCGCCCTTCTCCACGGTGGTCCCAAAGGAGACGCGCGCGTCACTCTTCGGCTTGGTTTCGATGCCAACGGCTACGAGGCCACGCTGGTGCCGTCGGCGGGTGACGAGCTGATCTTCGGCGACGAGCGCATATCGTCTCAGGGCGACGGAGCCTCGTTCGAGTCGTCTCTCGGGCGAGGGCATCGCGAAACGCGCCTCCACTACGAGATGCACCAGCGCGAGCATCGCAAGACGCACCCACACGACCAGACGCACGAGCGGGCACGAAAGTCCGTCGCCGGCGAGGTGGTGGAAATATTGCGCGGCTGCCGAGTCTTCCATTTTCACGACACGAGCAGAAACGCGCCCGTCAAGCAGCTCGGCTACGCCTCGGACAACATCACGCTCCATCCGGACGCCGGAAACCTGGCGGCCGTTCTGTTGCGTCTCCGAGATTCGGATCCGCCCTCGTACCGCCGGATCGTACGGACCATCCGGCAGGTGGCACCGTTCTTCCGCGAGTTCGTGCTGACAGAAGAAGGCGGACGGCTGCGATTGCGGTGGCTCCAGGAGGGATCGGACGTCGTCTTCCCCGCTGACGCGTTGTCCGATGGAACCCTGCGCTTCATCTGTCTCACCACGTTGCTGAGCCTGCCCGATCTTCCTCATCTCGTTGTGCTCGACGAGCCCGAGCTCGGCCTTCACCCGTACGCGATAGTTCAGCTCGCCGAGATGCTGCGCGCGGCGAGCCGTGAGAGTCAGGTCCTCATCGCCACACAGTCCGTGACGCTCATGAACCAGTTCCAGTTGGACGACCTCATAGTCGTCGAACGCGCCGGCGGTTCCTCCGGCTTCGACCGTCCGGACTCCGCTCACCTGCAGGAATGGCTGGCCGACTACTCGCTGGGCGAACTGTGGGAAAAGAACCTGCTCGGCGGCAGGCCCCAGGCCGAGTCAGGGTGACGCGGGTGCGCCGCGTTCACATTCTCTGTGAGGGGCAGACCGAGTTCACCGCCCTCGGCGCCGTGTCGTGATCTCATGATCTCCATCGACATCGGTGGCAGCGAATGGATCAGTGGTCTGCGCAGATGAATCGCATCCTCGTCGTCGGCATTAGTGGAGCCGGGAAGACCACTATGGCCAGGGCCGTGGCCGAACGCCTTCGCCTGCCTTTTCACGAGATGGATTCTCTGCACTACGTCGGCCCCGATTGGGTGACGGACCCGGAGTTCCGTCACCGGGTAACCGAGATCGCCTCCACCCCCGCCTGGATATTCGACTCGCTCGGATATCCCGAAGTACGCGACCTGTTGTGGGCGCATGCCGACACCGTGATCTGGCTCGACTATTCCAGGGCCGTCATCATGCCCCGCGTGCTGCGCCGATCATTGCGCAGGACGCTGCGTCGCGAGCGAATCTTCGGCGGAAACGTGGAAACCTGGACCGGATGGCTCAGCCGCGAACATCCGGCCTGGTGGGCATGGACCCAGCACGCCGCCCGCCGCTCCGAGATCACGCGACGCGTCCACGACCCCCGATTCGTGCCTCTGCACGTCATCCGCCTCGCCTCGCCGCGCGAGGCCGACAATTGGTTACATGCCCTGCGGCCCGCTCCTCTTCAGTGATCACGGGCCAGAAATGGTGTGACCGGCAAGTTGTTGCGAGGGCGCAGTGGCATGCCGAATTCCGTTGTGTTCCGGGTGTTGCTTTGACAGGGTCCAGGGGTGGAAGAGATTCGTTTGGCCGGGGGGTTCGTCAGTGACGTCGTGCGGGTCGGTGGGACGGTTCGGCGGTCGTTGACGGGGCGTAGTGGTTTCGTGCACGCGCTGTTGGAGCATTTCGAGCGGCGGGAGTGGGGCGGGGCGCCGAGGTTTCTCGGGGTGGATAAGCAGGGGCGGGAAGTGCTGTCATATCTGCCCGGCGACGTTCCCTGGCAGCAGGAGAGGGCTCCTTGGGCGACCTCGGACAAGAGCCTCGTCCGGGTCGCCGAGCTAGTCCGGGAGTTCCACGATCTGACGGCGGGGACGGAACTCGCCAGGGACGAAGAGGTGGTCTGTCACAACGACCTGTCGCCGAAGAACACGGTCTACGACGGGCTCGGGGACGAGACGCGCCCGGTGGCGTTCATCGACTGGGACATCGCCGCGCCCGGCGCCCGCGTTCACGACGTCGCGCATGTCTGCTGGCAGTATCTCGACCTCGGCCCGTCGGTGACGGACGTCGCGGAGGCCGGTCGGCGGGTGCGTCTGATCTCCGACGCCTACGGCCTCGCGGATCGCGACGGGCTCGTCGAGACGATCCTGTGGTGGCAGGACCGCTGCAGGCGCGGCATCGAGGCCGGCGCCGCAGACGGCGACCCGGCGATGATCCGGCTCGCCGAGGCGGGCGTGGTGGTCTCCATCAGGAACGCCGCCCAGTGGGTCGGCCGGCATCGGCGGGAGTTGGAGGACCGTCTGCGGTAGCGGGTCACCCGTCTCGGTCACCGGATGTCAGGTGTGGCGCGTGCGTTTTGACCGCTTCGAGCAACTGCTGCTTCGACGGGTTCACCATCGCCTTTCCGGCCACGGTGACGGTCGGTACGGTCTCGTTCCCGTTCGCGACCGAGCGGACGAACGCCGCCGCCTCGGGGTCCCGCCAGATGTTGACCTCGTTGTAGCGCAGACGCGTGAAACGCAGGCGCGTGCGCAGCCTCATGCAGAACGTGCAACCGGGTCGCCAGTAGATGACCACGCCCTTGTGGTCGGCGTCCTTGTACGAGGTCGACCGGCCTCGGCGAGGGAGGTTCGTGGTGATCATCAGCACGATCGCGATGATGAGGACGAGGAGCCCGGGAGACATAGGGCGAGTATCTCAAGCCGGACGTCGGTTGACGGATCCGCGGCCGGTGATTTTCCGGCGGCGATACAAGGACGGGCTTCGCTCGGCGGGAAGGCGTCCAGGGCGCCGGCCACGAGGTTCGGCTGTCCCAGTGCCTGCAAGGTGATCTGCGTGTGAGGGGTGCCGGGGAGTTCGCGGTAGGTCGCGCCGGGGATGCGGGCGGCCATCGCCGTCATGACGGCCCCTCACAGCCGCGGCTTCTCGCGGACACGGGTTGAGGTTCCAGTGGGTGGAAGGTGCACGGTGGGCGGTGTGGGCGAACACGAGCGGCTGTACACGATCGGTGATCTCGCGCGGCGGGCGGGCGTGCCGGCGCGGACGGTGCGGTTCTGGTCGGACGCCGGGCTGGTGCCGCCGAGCGGGCGGTCGGCCGGTGGTTACCGGCTCTACGACGCCGAGGCGGTCGCCCGCTTCGACCTGGTGAAGACGCTGCGCGATCTCGGCCTCGGGCTGGAGGCCGTCCGCGAGGTGCTGGAGCGGAGGGCGACGGTCGCCGAGGTGGCCGAGGCCCACGTCAAGGCCCTGGACGCGGAGATCCGCACCCTCCGGCTGCGCCGCGCCGTGCTGAGCACGGTCGCCAAGCGTGGCGGGACCCCGAAGGAGATGCTTCTGATGCACGAACTGGCCCGGCTGTCCGTACGCGAGCGTAAGCAGATCATCGACGACTTCGTCGCGCGGGTGACCGCCGGCGTGGGGCTGAGCCCGGATGCCGTGATCATCGCGGACTGGATGCGCGAGCTGCCCGACGACCCCGCGCCGGACCGGGTGGACGCCTGGATCGAGCTGGCCGGACTGGTCGCGGACGAGGGCTTCCAGCGGAAGATCCGGCAGATGGTGATCGCGGGGACGGGGGACGGGTGGGCGCCCGAGTGGCGGCCCGGCCTGTACCCGGCCGTCGTCAAGCTCGCGGGCGGCGCGCTGGCCGACGGGATCGCCCCCGACTCGCCGCGGGGCAAGGCCGTCCTGGACGAGATCGTCAGCCCAAGCCTTCCGGCCTCCGGGCGCGCGGAACTGCGCGAGCGGCTGGAACTGCTCGCCGACCCACGGGTGGAGCGCTACTGGCAACTGCTGGAAGTGCTCAACGGCAGGACGTCGTTCCCCTCGGCGATACCGGCCTTCAAATGGCTGGTCGCCGCCCTGCGCGCCCACGAATGAGCCGCCTCTGAGCACGCCGCCTCTGAGCACGCCGCTTCCATGGCCCGATGTCGCAACGCGAACGCCGATCGAATGACCACCACATCTCATCTCGGTGATCCGGCCGCGGAGATCCGCGGCGCGCTGCTCAGCGCCCGGACGCCCGCCCTCGGCGCGCGGCCCGCCGCCGGGGAAGCGCCGACGGACGCGCCGTAGCCTGAGCCTTGTGCCGCTCATCGGCGAGGCCGGGACGTCCGGCGGGAAGGTTCTGGAGGTGACGGTGGACGCGCTGCGCGCCATCCTCGGCTCGCCTCCGGTGCCCGAAGGATCATGGGAGCGTGAGGCGGTGTACGTCTCGGCGGCGGCGCTTCGGCGGGCGGGCCCCGCGCGGCAGGTGGCGGAAGCGCCGGCGGGCGGGCCGGCGAGGAAGATCGCGGAACGGCCGGCGGGCGGGTCTGCGCGGGAGATCGCGGAAGGGCTGGCCGTGCGGCTTCGGGCCGTGCCCGGGGTGAGGGCGGTCCAGGTGCGGCCGAACGGGTTCCTGGTCATCGAGGTGGCCGTGCCGGGGGAGGTCGTCCGCGAGATCCTGGCCGAGCCGGTCACGCCGGCCGAGGTGCCGGTTCCGGCGGGCGCGGCGCCGTGGCCAGAGGCGCCGCTCACGTGGAGCAACCCCGGTTTCGTCGTGAGGTACGCCTACGTGCGGGCGGGGGCCGTCCAGCGCTGGGCCCGCGACCTCGGGATCGAGGCCGGTCCTCAGGGGGTGTCCGGTCAGGGTAAGGGGGGGCCGGAGGAACGCAGGGGTGAGCCGGAGGCGGGTGCGGGGTTCCGGCCCGAGTCGCTCGACGATCCGCGTGATCGGGCGGTGCTGCGCGTGCTGGCCGAGCTGCCGAGCCGGCGGGCGGGACGGGATGCCGGTCGATCGGGGAGGTATCTGTCTTGTGGCGGCGGGTCGCGCGCCTCCGGCGGTGGCGCGCCTGGGCGGGAGCCCGGATGGCCCGCGTACCTGGAGCGGCTGGCCGAGTCCTACCACGACGCCTTCGAGCACGCCCCGGCGAGTCCGAAGGGCGACGAACCGCCGACCGGCACTCATGTCGCGCGCCTGTGGATGGCGCGGGCGGTCCGCAGGGTGCTGGGGGAGGGGTTGACAGCACTCGGGCAAGCCCCTCCTGTGAAAATATGACAAAAACCGGTAAATAGCAGGAAGTGGTGCGCCGACTGGCCTGCCGCCGTGAACATCTTCCTCGGTACCGTCTCGTCAGGTGAGCATTGGGCGCGGGAGGATCACGGGGTCGGATAGCCTCGTTCGGGTGAGTCGATTCGCCCATCCCGCCGGTGACCGGCACGCCGAGGTGCTGCCCGAGGAGCGGCCTCCGCAGGCCCCGGCCGACCTCAATACGCTCGACCCCACCATCTGGCCGCGAACGTCCGGCCGCGTGGACGGAGCGGTCACGATCGCCGGCGTGGACGTCCGCGATCTCGCCCGCGAGTACGGCACGCCCCTCTACGTCGTGGACGAGGACGATTTCCGCTCGCGCTGCCGCGACTACAAGGCCGCGTTCGACGGCGGCGACGTCTACTACGCCGGCAAGGCGTTCCTGTGCAGGGAGGTCGCCCGCTGGGTCGACCAGGAGGGCCTCGGCCTGGACGTCTGCACCAGCGGCGAGCTGGCCGTGGCGCTCAGCGTAGGCTTCCCGCCCGCGCGCATCGCCCTGCACGGCAACAACAAGTCGTACGCCGAGCTGGAGCAGGCCATGACCGCCGGCGTCGGCCGCATCGTCGTCGACTCCTTCGACGAGATCGCACGCGTGGGCTTCCTGGCCGAGAAGCTCGGCGTCCGCGCCCAGGTGCAGATCCGGGTCACCACCGGCGTCGAGGCGCACACCCACGAGTTCATCGCCACGGCCCACGACGACCAGAAGTTCGGCCTGTCGCTGAACAGCGGCGCCGCCGCCGAGGCCGTGCGCCGGGTGCTGGCCCTGCCCGGGCTCGACCTCGTCGGCCTGCACTCCCACATCGGCTCGCAGATCTTCGACACGGCGGGCTTCGAGGTCGCCGCGCGGCGTCTGGCGGTGCTGCTGACGCAGATCAAGGACGAGCACGGCGTCGTCCTGCCCGAGCTGGACCTGGGCGGCGGGTACGGCATCGCCTACGTCGACGGCGACGACGCGCCGGACATCAAGGTGGTCGCCGACAGCCTGCGCGAGATCATCAGGCGCGTGTGCGAGGACGCCGGCCTCCCCGTTCCGAGGCTCACCGTCGAGCCGGGGCGGGCCATCGCCGGGCCCGGCGGCGTGACCGTCTACGAGGTCGGCACGATCAAGGACGTCGAGGGCATCCGTTCCTACGTCAGCGTGGACGGCGGCATGAGCGACAACCTCCGCACCGCGCTGTACGGCGCCGAGTACACCTGCGTACTGGCGTCCCGCTCCAGCGACGCCCGGCCGGTCCTGTCCCGCGTGGTCGGCAAGCACTGCGAGAGCGGCGACATCGTCGTCCGCGACACCTGGCTGCCGGACGACCTCGCCGCGGGCGACCTGCTGGCGGTCCCGGCGACGGGCGCCTACTGCCGGTCGCTGGCGCACAACTACAACTACCTGCCCAAGCCCGCCGTGGTCGCCGTACGGGACGGCGTGTCCCGCGTGATCGTGCGCCGCGAAACCGAGGACGACCTGCTGAGGGGGCAAGCGTGAAAACGGTCGAAGGGGTGCGGGAGGTCGGCGCGCGGGACGATCTGGCGCCGCAGCGCGGACGGCACGAGAGGCCGGGCGAGCCGGGAAAACCGCTGAAGGTCGCGCTGCTCGGCTGTGGCGTCGTCGGGTCGCAGGTGGTGCGGCTGTTGCAGGAGCAGGCCGACGACCTGGCCGCCCGCGTCGGCGCGCCGCTGGAACTCGCCGGGGTGGCCGTCAGGCGCCTCGGCCGTAAGCGCGACAGCGACGTGGACCCGGCCCTGCTGACCACCGACGCCGAGTCCCTGGTCACGCGTGAGGACGTCGACATCGTGGTGGAGGTGATCGGCGGCATCGAACCGGCGCGTTCGCTCATCCTGTCGGCGATCTCCGCGGGCAAGTCGATCGTCACGGCCAACAAGGCGCTGCTGGCCGAGGACGGCGCCACCGTCCACGGCTCGGCCAAGAAGCACGGCGGCGACCTGTACTACGAGGCCAGCGTGGCGGGGGCGATCCCCCTGCTGCGCCCCCTGCGCGAGTCCATGGCGGGCGATCGGGTGCACCGCGTGCTCGGCATCGTGAACGGCACCACCAACTACATCCTGGACAAGATGGACTCCACGGGGGCGTCGTTCAGCGACGCCCTGGAGGAGGCCCAGGCCCTGGGGTACGCCGAGGCCGACCCGACGGCCGACGTGGAGGGCTTCGACGCCGCGGCCAAGGCCGCCATCCTGGCCGGGCTCGCCTTCCACACGCGCGTGACCGCCGCCGACGTCCACCGCGAGGGCATCACCGAGATCACCGCGACCGACGTCTCCAGCGCCAAGGCCATGGGGTACGTCATCAAGCTGCTCGCCATCTGCGCCCGGTCCGACGACGGCCGCTCGGTCGGCGTCCGGGTCCACCCGGCGATGATCCCGAGGACGCACCCGCTGGCCGGTGTCCGCGAGGCGTACAACGCCGTGTTCGTGGAGGCCGAGTCGGCGGGCCAGCTCATGTTCTACGGCAAGGGAGCCGGCGGCGCGCCCACGGCGTCGGCCGTGCTGGGCGACATCGTCGCCGTGGCGCGCAACCGCATCGCGGGCACCCACGGGCCCCAGGAGTCGACGTACGCCGACCTGGTGGTCCACCCGATGGGCGAGACGGTGACCCGCTACCACGTCTCGCTGGACGTCGCGGACAAGCCCGGCGTGCTGGCAACGGTCGCCGAGATGTTCGCCAAGCACGACGTCTCCATCCAGATCGTCCGCCAGGAGGGCCGCGGCGACGACGCGCAGCTCGTTCTGGTCACCCACCGGGCCAGCGACGCGGCGCTGTCGGCGACGATCGCCGGGCTGCGCGAGCTGGACATCGTCCGGGACGTGACGAGCGTGATGCGCGTCGAGGGCGAGGAGTCCTCCTGACCTCGGCCGCCCGGCCGGGGGTGCGCCGCGCGTGCCCGTCGGGCCGGCGGTTCGCCGTCCGGCCGTGGGTTCGCCCAGAGCGTGCCCGTACGGCCGGCTGTACGGCTCGCGGTGTCCCTCGCTGATGAGAGCATTTTCTCCGGACGAGACCGCCTGCCCGTCGGGGCCGGGGCCTCGCGTCGTCCACCCCCGCCCCCCGGCGGAGGGCGATCGTCGAAGGGAGCGCAGTGGCAGAGGGCGACCCGACACCGCTCGGGTTCACGCGCACGCCGACCGGCGGCCCCGGTGAGCTGGCCTTCCGCGACGGGCGTCCGGTGTTCGACGGGGAGCCGGCCGATCTTCCGGTGACGGCGGCGGCCGTCGTGGGCCTGCGGCCGCTCGACGGGCTGCGCGTGCGCTGGCCGGAGGGCCGCGCTGGGGTGCGGGAGACGATCTCGGGCCTGGCGGCGGCGGGGGTGCCGGTGTACGCGGACGAGGTGCCGGCCTGGTACAAGGAGGCCGAGCCGGAGCTGGCGGCGCTCCTTTCCGCGTGGGCGCCGGGCCCGCGCGACCCGTCGGTGCGGTCGGTGAGCGATCTTCGCCGTGAGGAGCACAGCCTGCGCCTGCGCCGCCATGCGCTGCGGGCGCCGGTCGGCCGTACGGCGCCGAAGGTCAGCGTGGTGATGTCCAGCAAGCGCCCGGAGCTGCTCGGGACGGCGCTCGCGCAGATCGCCCGCCAGCGGCACGTCGAGGTCGAGGTCCTCCTCGGCCTGCACGGCGTCCCGGCCTCGCATCCGGGCGTGCGGGGCGCCCTGGAGTCGTTCCCGCTGCCGGTGACCGTCGTCGAGGCGGACGTCGCCACGCCGTTCGGCGAGGTGCTCAACCGGGCGGCGGCGCGGGCGGGCGGCGACGAGATCGCCAAGTGGGACGATGACGACTGGTACTCGCCGGAGCACCTGTCCGACCTGCTCATGGCGCGCGCCTACAGCCAGGCAGACATCGTGGGCACGACGGCGGAGTTCTTCTACCTGGAGCCGCTGGAGGTCACGGTCCGCCGTACGGACTACACCAGTGAGGTGTGGTCGGACCATGTGGCCGGCGGTACGATCTTCCTCGCTCGGGCGAGATTTCAGGAGATAGGCGGGTTCGAGGGGGTGGCGCGGGGCGTGGACGCGCAATTCCTCAAAACCGCCCACGCCGCCGGCGCCCGCATCTACCGCACGCAGGGCCTCGGCTACGTCCTGCGCCGCTCGCTCGCCGCCGGGCACACTTGGCAGCTCCCTCTCGCCCACTTCCTGCGCGTCTCGGCCAACCAGTGGCGCGGCTTCCGGCCCAGCCACATCCTGGAAGCATCATGATCGCGCGCGTCCGCGGCAACGACTACACCGTGCTCGACCCGCCCGCCCTCGGCGCCTGGACACCGTCCCTGCGGGTCAGCGTGGTCGTCCCCGCCCACAACGGGCAGCACAAGCTCGACCTGGCCCTCGCCGCCCTCGCCGGGCAGACCTACCCCGAGGAGCTTCTCGAGGTCGTCGTCGTGGACAACGGCAGCAGCCCGGCCCTGCGCCTGCCGCCGATCCGCCCGGCCGCCACGCGCCTGATCGTCTGCGACACGCCCGGCCGGGCCGACGCGCGCAACGCCGGGCTCGCCGTCGCGACCGGCGACGTCGTCCACTGGCTCGACTCGGACGTGGTCGCCGACCGGCACGAGGTCGAGGCCCACATGCGCTGGCACCACCTCGCGCCCTACCTCGTCGTCACGAGCTACCTGCGCTTCACCACGGCCGCGCCGCCCGCGCCCGAGGCCGTCGCCGGGGGCAAGGACCTCGCCGAGCTCTTCGAGCCCGCGGAGCCGCACGAATGGCTGGTCGACCTGGTCCAACGCACCGATGGCCTCACCCGGGCGCCGAGCCGGGCCTTCAGCCTGCACGTCGGCGGCGCCACCTCGGTCAACCGGCGGCTGATCGACGCCGCCGGGCCCATGGACGTCGATCTGGTCCTCGGCCAGGACACCGAGATGGGGTACCGCCTCGCCCAGGCGGGGGCGGTGTTCGTCCCCGAGCCGCTCGCCGTGGGGTACCACCTCGGGCCGTCCATGCGCATGCGGGACAAAGAGCGCATCGACCGGGTCAGCCAGGCCTTGATCGGGGACCGCGTCCCGCACTACCGCTGGCTGCGCGGGCATCCCACTCGTCAGTGGAAGGTCCCGTACCTCGACGTCGTGGTGGAGGCCGGGGGGTACGACGAGACGCGCGCCACCGTGGACGCCGTGCTCGCCGGCACCGTCCCGGACGTGTCGGTGCTGCTCGACGGCCCCTGGGACGCGCTTACGCCCGAGCGCAGGGCTCCGCTCACCGACCCGCGTCTCGACCTCACCCTCCTGCGCGGGCACTACGCCCATGACACACGGGTCCGGCTCACATCCGGCGAGGCCGAACGTCTCGCACCGTACCGGCTGCGGCTCCCGGCGGGCTGGGTTCCGGGGGAGGACACGCTCGCCCGGCTGCTCGACCTGGCGGTCGACGGCGACCACGGGCTGGTCAGCGTGCTGCTGGACGAGGCCCCGGACGGCGTGACCACGGCCCGCCTGGAACGCCGCTCGGCCTTCGCCCGCGCCGCCCTGGTCGGCGGGGCCGACTCGGAAGGGGCGGTCGATGACCTGGTCGACGAGGTGTACGGCACCTTGTGGATCGACGGCGAGACCCTCGGGTTCCTTCCCGCTTCGGAGGCCACCCCCGTCAAGGGCCGCCGGATGACCTACCGCGCCCGCCTGGACGCCGAGGCCGAGATCGCCAAGCTCACCAAGGAGGCCGAACGGCTGCGCGGCCAGGTGACCAAGTGGCGCGAGGAGGCCGGCCGCTGGCGCAAGTCCGCCGTCGACCTCCGCCGCGAGGTCGGCGGTTTGCGCAAGGAGGTCGCGACCCTGAAAACCAGCCGCCTCCGCACGGTCATGAAGCGCATCTCACCCAAGCGAACCACCCCTCCCAAGCCGGCGAACGACCAGCAAACCGACCTCTGACGCGCGAGCGAGACCGTCCGACGGCGAAACCCCTCAGCGGCCGCGGAGGGCCGTTCGTAGGCGTTTTACCAGCTTTTCCGGTGTGCCTTGGGGGGTGGGGCGGGGGGTTGGGCGCTCGGCGGGGTTGCGGGTGGCCGAGGGACGGTCGTGGGCGGGGGCGGCCGGCTCGGGAGTGGCGGGGGCGGGCTTGGCCTTCGGCTTGTCCGGGGGCCAGAAGTCGGATGACGGGGCCCGGCGGACGCCGTGGGTTTGGGCGATCACGTCGGTGAGGTCCTCGCCGGGGGCGGCGAGGAGGCGGGCGCGGTTGGTCGCCTCCGTGCGTTCCAGGCGGGCCGTGCCGCCGCCGGGGAACTCGACCACGAGAAGCCCGGCGCGGGTGTCGTTCAGCGACTTGATCATGAGCTCCAGCGAGCGGCGCCCCAGCGGCACGTCCACGGACCCGGTGTACCGGAACGGGACGGGCGCGGGGTCGGGCGTCGGCTCGTCGGCGAGCCGGACGGCGTCGTCGTGCCGGAACTGCTCGTGAATCAGCCGCGCCTCGAAGTCCGGATCGTCCAGCACGCGGCGACGGCCCTCGGGCAGCGCGGACCACGGGCCGAGCAGCGTGACCGCGACGTCGGGCAGGCTGCCGCCGAGCGCCGCGCCGACGGCCGCCCGTACCTCGGGTTCGGCGCGTCCCCGCACGTCCAGCACGACCTCGGCGTACGGGACCAGCCAGCGCCTGCCGCGCTCCTTGCGCAGGTCACGGCGCAGGGGAACACGGTGGGCGAGGTAGGGGGCGACCACGCGCACGGTCGCCTCGGTGTCGACCCGCTGCGCCGGGATGCCGAGGTGGACGGCCCGCGCCTCCATGTCCGGGACGAACACCGCCCCGGTCATCGCCAGCCGGTAGGCGAACTCGGTGTCCTCGCCCCTGGGCACCGAGGGGTCCAGGCCGCCGACCTCGTGGAACAGGGCGCGGCGCAGCGAGACCGTGGGCCCGGTGCAGACGTGGTAAGGGTTCTTGCTGGCCCGCAGCCCGTCCAGCCGCCGGATCGTCGCCTCCGTGCTGCTCGGGACCGCCGCCGCCATGTCGAACAGCGAGTCCAGCCCCCCCTGGCCGACGGCCGTGTTGACCTGCGCCGCCGTAAGGGCGGGCTCCTCGACGAAGACCTTGGCGCCGATCGTGACCACGTAGTCGGTGAGGTGGTGCCAGCGCATCAGCGCCTCGATGTGCTCGCGGGAGATCACCATGTCGGCGTCCAGGCGTTGGATGATCTCGCCTTCGGCGAGGTGTGCCCCGGTGTTGAGCGCGTGCGCGATGCCCCAGCCGCCGGGCGCGGCGGTCACCAGGCGCGTGTTCTCCGGACGCTTCTCCGGCAGGCGCAGCGGCGGGTCGCTGCCGTCGTCGACGACGATGACCTCCATGAGGCCGGCCGGGTACGTCTGCGCCGCCAGCGCGGCGAGCGTCAGGTCGAGCCGGTGCTGCCCGCCGTGGGCCGGGACCACCACGCTCACGCGGAGCTCGGGACTCCACCGGCCGAGCGGGGGCGGGACCAGCGGGGAGTAGTCGTTGTGGCGGATCCTGGGCCGGTCGCCGGGACTGGGCGTCGTGGGGTTTCCCTGGGCGTGACCGGGCCGCACCGGGCTCGTCCGCGGGGAGACGGACACGATGATCGCTCCTTCGTCGCTACGCTTCGCCACCGCCTGACGACCCTACCCCCGAAACCTGTGAGCATGGTGAGAGCCCGTATGCGGGCGGAGGCCTGCGAAACCCCGAACGCCCGCGAGGATGCGCGCGGGAAGGACCGGCCCTGCTTCCTGGATCACACGGTACGTCGACGGTATGGAACCGGAGGCGGACTCCCGCGAGGCGGAGCGCCTCCGTCCTGCTGCTGATCGGCAGGTTCACCGGCAGGCCCCTCCAAGCAGCACGATCGGCGGCGTGTCCGCCGGCAGGGCGTGGGCCGGCCCGGTCGCACCCGTGTCGGGCCCGGTGCGGTGGGCGCGGACGTGGCGGGCCTATGCCGGCCCGGCTGGAAGGCGTCCGGGACCGCCGCCTGGGGATGAGCCCGCCACCGTGCCGGGGATCGCAGCGGGGACGGTCCCGCCCGGAAGGGGGGCCGGGGTGGGGGAGGGGTCTCCGGTGGGGCGGCGGCCGGGGTGGCGGACGCGGCGGTAGGCGGTGATCACGCGCCAGGCCCGGGAGCGGCGGACGCGGGCGATGGCCTCGCGGTACTCCTTGAGGCGGTCTTCGAGCAGCTTGACCCGGCGCCTGAGCCGGACGGCCTCCGCGCGCAGCTCGGCGTTGACGCGTACAAGCTCCTCGCGGGAGCCGGCCAGCTCGGCTTCCCGAGCGGTCAGTTCCGCTTCCCGGCCGGCCAGGTCCGCGCAGTGGACCCGCAGTTCGGCGATCTCGTCGTGCAGGAGGCGTTCCCTGTGGAGGAAGGCGCTCTCCGCGCGGCTCATGGCGTATCCGGGCGTGCCGCGTGGTTCGTCCCGGCGCACCGCGACGCCGGCGAGGTGACGCCGCAGGATGGTCAGCTCGCGGATCTCGAAGAGCGGTTCCACCAGGTGGCGGAGGCTTCCGTGGTAGAACACCCGGCCGGAGCCCGGGCCGGCGGTCCGGGCGGGGGGCGCTGAGGCGGGGTGGTGGACGCCGTAGGGGACGGTGAGGACGAGGGTCGCGCCGGGGCGGAGCGTCCGGTGCAGTTCGGTCAGCACGCGCACCGGGTCGGCGGCCTCGTGGAGCAGGCCGCCCGCGACCCCGGCGTCGAACGCGTGGTCCGGCACGTCGGCGAGGTCGTGCCCGTCGGCGACGGCGAAGGTCATGCGGGACGTCACGTCGGCCGCGGCCCGGCCGCGCATCCCGTCCGCGTCCGCGATGGCGGAGGGGTCGGTGTCGAGCCCGGTGACCTGGTCGCCGCGCTCGGCCAGCAGCAGGGAGAGGTCGCCGGGCCCGCAGCCGAGGTCGAGGACGGCGATCGGGCGTCCGGGACGGCCGGAGGGCAGGTGCTCCAGCATCCAGTGGAGACGGTCGTGGTGGCCGTCGTTCGGTATCTCGGGGGCTCGTGGGCGGTCGTGGTGGCCGTCGTCCGGTATCGCCAAGGCTCGTGGGCGGTGGTGGTGCCCGGTGCCCGGGGTCTGCTGGGGTCGCGCGGGGGCACGGTGGACGTCGTCCGGGGGTTGGGTGGCTCGCGTGTACGTGCCGGCGGTGTCGTGTTCGTCGGGCACGCGACGGATCTCCTCGGAGCTTGCAGACGTTTCCCCAATTGTGGGGTAAGAGATGATAAAGAGACAGTGAGGTTCTCATTCCTTCCACGATGATGTGGTGAGGATTTCGCGGCGGCCCTTCACACAAGGGCGCCCGGCGAATCGTCCGGCACGCTGTGGACGGGCCGAAAAGGCCGGTCCAGCCTGTGGACAACGGAGCGGCCGGGCCGGCCGTCCCCGTAGACTCAAGGCCTGATACCGCTGGTAGCGGCCCCATGGTTACGCGCCGCCGCGGCCCCGGCGAAAGGCCGGGCCGGGCGCGGGAGGAGCGACGATGTTCAGGGCATGGCGTGGCCTTATCGAGGAATACCGTGACAGGCTTCCCGTGACCGCGACGACGCCCGTGGTCACGCTGCACGAGGGAGGCACGCCGCTGGTTCCCGCCCGGCGTGTCTCCGACCTGACCGGCTGCGAGGTCTACCTCAAGGTCGAGGGCCTGAACCCCACCGGCAGCTTCAAGGACCGCGGCATGACCGTGGCCATCAGCAAGGCGGTGGAGGAGGGCGCCAAGGCGGTGATCTGCGCCTCCACCGGCAACACCAGCGCCTCCGCCGCGGCCTACGCCGTGCGCGCCGGGCTGACGTGCGCCGTCCTGGTGCCCCGGGGCAAGATCGCCATGGGCAAGCTGGCGCAGGCCCTCGTGCACGGCGCCAAGCTCCTGCAGGTCGACGGCTCGTTCGACGACTGCCTGGAGATGACCAGGAAGCTCGCGGAGAACTATCCCATCGCGCTGGTCAACTCGGTGAACCCTCACCGCCTCCAGGGCCAGAAGACCGCCGCGTTCGAGATCGTCGACGCCCTCGGCGACGCGCCGGACGTCCACTGCATCCCCGTCGGCAACGCCGGCAACATCTCGGCCTACTGGATGGGCTACCGCGAGTACGCCGCGGACGGCGTGGCGACGCGCACGCCCCGCATGCTCGGCTTCCAGGCCAGCGGCGCCGCGCCCATCGTCCAGGGCGCCCCAGTCACCCACCCGCACACGATCGCGACGGCGATCCGCATCGGCAACCCCGCGTCGTGGAAGCTCGCCGAGGCGGCCCGCGACGACTCCGGGGGCGACATCCAGGCCGTCACCGACCGGCAGATCGCCGCCGCGTACAAGCTCCTCGCGCAGGAGGAAGGCGTGTTCGTCGAGCTGGCCTCGGCCGCGAGCGTGGCGGGCCTGCTGCAGGCGCACGAGCAGGGCCTGCTGCGGCACGGCGAGCGCGTGGTCTGCACGGTAACCGGCAACGGGCTCAAGGACCCGGACTGGGCGATCTCCGGCGCGCCCACCCCGCTGACCATCCCGGTCGACGCGTTCGCCGCCGCCGGCGCGCTCGAACTGGCCTGAGACGTCCGGCCCGGCGTGGCCGAGGGGACGGCGGCCGCGTGTGAAGCCGCCGTCCGGAGGGTCCCGGCGAGGCGGCCGAGGGCGGCGCCGCCCTCCGGGATGGCCCCGCCCGTCGCGGCGGGCGATTCCGGATGGTTCCCCCCGCCCCGCACCCCCTGGACGAACCCGTCGTGACCCGGCATTATGTCGGTCGACACCCGGAAGGGTTCGGGGCGGACCGGTAAGGTTCACGGGGCGGCGGAGACGGTCGCGGGGGACGCGGGGAGCGCGGCCCGGACCGGCCGGAGAAACCGTCGCGATCACCCCAGAGCCTTCACCCGGCCACCCGTAATCCTCAAGGGCGTCACCCGGGACTCGGGCGCCGGCCGTGCCCCGGTGGCGGGTCCGCGCACCCCGGGACACGCCGGAACTCACCGGGAGATCGGCCTCCGTCACCCCGGCGGCTCACGGGGCAAGCCCCACAAGTCGGTCGCGGCCCCCCTGAGCCCGCCCGATGAGCGGGTACACCACCAGGTGCGCCCGCGAAACTACTGGGCGCGCCCGGGAACGGCCGGGGACCGGCGTTCGTGAATCTTTCCAGACGGCACTCGGCGCCACCGAGATCGCCTTTCGAGCACAACGCAGAACGAATCCGAGGAATGCATGGCAACGAGCAGCCCCGTCGTCGTCCGGGTGCCCGCCACCAGCGCCAATCTCGGGCCGGGTTTCGACTCGCTCGGGCTCGCGCTCACCCTGTACGACGAGATCGAGGCCGCCCTGCACGACGACGTGCAGGGGTCGCCGGCCGCGCACGGGGTCGAGGTGGAGGTCCAAGGCGAGGGGGAGGGGGAACTCGACCTCGGCGACGGCCATCTGATCGTCCGCGCGATGCGCGCGACGTTCGCCCGCGCCGGCGTGCCCCAGCCCAGGGGCATACGGCTGCGATGCCTGAACCGCATTCCGCACGCGCGCGGCCTGGGCTCGTCCTCGGCCGCCATCTGCGCGGGCATCCTCGCCGCCCGCGCGCTCGCCGCCCCCGAGATGACGGACGACGAGGTGTTCGCGCTGGCCACGGAGATGGAGGGGCATCCCGACAACGTGGCGCCCTGCCTGTCCGGAGGTCTCACCATCGCGTGGACGGAGTTGTCCGGAACGCCGCGTAAGCTGAAACTGAGCCCGCACGGGGGCGTCCGACCTGTGGTGTTAGTGCCGAGAACCCGGCTCTCCACGGAGACGGCGCGCGGGCTCCTGCCGAAGGATGTTCCGCACGCCGACGCCGCGGCGAACGCCGGACGCGCCGCCCTGCTCATCGCGGCGCTCACCCAGCGACCCGAGAGCGAGGTTCTGCTGGCCGCCACAGAAGATCGTTTGCACCAGGCCTACCGCGCGCCTGCGATGCCGGGCACGGCCGATCTGGTAAAACGTCTGCGCGCGGCCGGGGTACCCGCGGTCGTATCGGGGGCCGGTCCGACGGTTCTCGCGTTCGGAACGACGGATACGCATGATTTGATCGCGTCGGAAGTGGGTAATGACTGGCACATCCAGCCATTGGACGTCGACCGCTCTGGCGCGACCGTTCAAATTCCCGAGACACGCTGATGCATCTTCGACCTTCAGGGAATAGCAGTGTGCGCTGGTGATGTTAGGCTGATAGCCGCACCAGATGCCCCCGTTGCGGGTGCGTGCTTGTCAGCCATACATCGCTGGATCGCGCCTCGCGTCGCAAGACGCAGGCCGCACAGCGGGCTTCCCGAATTCATCGCCTCCGGTTGGTCCACATCCGGTTGGCGTGTCGAGAAGCGGCGTAATCGGGGACATGCGCGTTCGACTGGCATCGACATCTGGTCGGCGGTAACCAGCCGGGGGGCGACCCCCGGGCCCCCAACGGCTCGCGAATCTCTGCGGTGACGGCCTCGTGCCGGTTCGACGCACCGGCATTCCGACACCTTGGAAGTTCGTCCAGCCCGACCCGGTCTGTCCCGCCGGGTCGCACCACCGGGACGCCTGGCTGATCGTGGCCGACGCCCGACCCCTGGGAAGGACCTTTTAGTTGAGCGACACCACCGAACTCCTCTCCGACGCCCCCGGCGCAGCGCCGGTCGCCGGCGACACCCCCACCCGCGCCGCGGCCAGGCCGCGCCGTCGCTCCGGCACCGGCCTCGCGGCCATGGTGCTGCCCGAGTTGCAGGCTCTCGCGTCGAGCCTGGGCATCAGCGGGACCGGGCGGATGCGCAAGAGCCAGCTCATCGCCGCCATCCAGGAGAAGCAGGGCGTCACCGCCGACGGTGCCTCTGCCACCGCCGAGACCGCCGCCGCTGCCCCGGCTCCCGCCGCCGCGCCCGCGGCCGCCGCCGAGCCACCGGCCGAGCGCCCCGCCCGTACCCGCCGGGAACGTTCCCGTCCGGCTCCCGCCGAGGCCGTAGCCGAGGTTCGCGAGGAGCGCGCCCCGGCCGCCGAGGCGCCGCAGCCCGCCGAGCCGATCGCTCCCGTCGCCGCGTCCGCCGACGCCGGCCCGGTCGCGCAGTCCGAGGCGCGTCCCGAGCGCACCGAGTCCCGCCGCGAGCGGGGCGAGCGCCGTGGCCGCGGTGACCGCGGCGACCGGCGCGAGCGCGGGGACAACCGTCCCGACAACCGCAACGACAACAGCCGTCCCGAGCAGCGCGCCGCCGACGCCGGCGAGGGCCGCCGCGAGCAGAGCCGTGACCAGGGCCGCGAGCAGACCCGCGACCAGGGCCGTGAGCAGGGCCGCGACCAGGGCCGTGAGCAGACCCGTGACTCGGGCCGTGACCAGGGCCGCGACCAGTCGCGGGACCAGAGCCGTGACCGGGGCGGCGACCCGCAGGGCGACGACGACCGCCGCGGCCGCCGCGGCCGGTTCAGGGAGCGCAACCGCCGGGGCCGCGACCGCTTCGACAGCAACGAGCCCGTGATCGGCGACGACGACGTCCTGATCCCGATCGCCGGCATTCTCGACATCCTCGACAACTACGCGTTCGTGCGCACCAGCGGCTACCTGCCCGGGTCCAACGACGTGTACGTCTCGCTGGCGCAGATCCGACGCAACGGCCTGCGCAAGGGCGACGTCATCACCGGCGCGGTGCGCCAGCCCCGTGACGGCGAGCGCCGCGAGAAGTTCAACGCGCTCGTGCGGCTCGACACGGTCAACGGCATGGACCCGGAGCAGTCGCGCAACCGCCCCGACTTCTCCAAGCTCACGCCGCTCTACCCGCAGGAGCGCCTGCGGCTGGAGACGGACCCGAACATCCTGACGACGCGCATCATCGACCTGGTCGCGCCGATCGGCAAGGGCCAGCGCGGGCTGATCGTCTCCCCGCCGAAGGCCGGTAAGACGATGGTCCTGCAGGCGATCGCCAACGCGATCACCCGCAACAACCCCGAGTGCCACCTCATGGTCGTCCTGGTCGACGAGCGGCCGGAAGAGGTCACCGACATGCAGCGGTCGGTGAAGGGCGAGGTCATCCACTCGACCTTCGACCGTCCCGCCGAGGACCACACCACGGTCGCCGAGCTCGCCATCGAGCGCGCCAAGCGGCTGGTCGAGCTCGGCCACGACGTCGTCGTGCTGCTCGACTCGATCACCCGTCTGGGCCGCGCCTACAACCTGGCGGCCCCGGCGTCCGGCCGCATCCTGTCCGGTGGTGTCGACTCGACCGCGCTGTACCCGCCGAAGCGGTTCTTCGGCGCCGCGCGCAACATCGAGAACGGCGGCTCGCTGACGATCCTCGCCACGGCGCTGGTCGAGACCGGCTCCAAGATGGACGAGGTCATCTTCGAGGAGTTCAAGGGCACCGGCAACGCCGAGCTCAAGCTCAACCGCTCCCTGGCCGACAAGCGCATCTTCCCCGCGGTGGACGTCGACGCGTCCGGCACCCGCAAGGAGGAGATCCTGATGTCCAGGGACGAGCTGCAGATCGTCTGGAAGCTGCGCCGGGTGCTCCACGCCCTGGACATGCAGCAGGCGCTGGAGCTGCTCCTGGAGAAGATGCGCGAGACGCAGTCGAACGCCGAGTTCCTGCTCCAGGTCCAGAAGACCACGGTCAGCAACGACCGCGACTGACCGCCCGCGAACCGTCCTGCGGGCGGTTCGCGCGGCCGTCCGGCAGGCGTGTGAAGGGGCGGCGGGCCATGGGGCCCGCCGCCTTTTCGTGTGCGGCCGGGGGTGAGAGATCTGCGCCGGGGTGGGGGTGGCCCCACCCCGGGTCTGGCGCCCGCCCCATGGCGCCCCGCCCGCGGGCTTGGCAGGCTCGTCACGTCCGGGCCGGCGAACAGCACACGGCCGAGGTTCGACCGAGGGGTGTTTCGGGATGACCGGGGAGGCGACGGCCCGCCCGCCGCTGCGCCGGAGGGTGCCCTTGGGGCCGTACGGGCCGCTGGGGTTGCTCGCCGATCCGCTGACCTGGCGCGCGGCGCCGTACCTGCTGGGGATCAGCGCCGCGTTCGGCATCGCCTGGTTCGTGATCCTGGCCGTGGGGCTGTCGGTCTCGCTGGCGTTGGTGCTGATATGGCTCGGCCTGCCGTTGCTGCTGGCCGCCATGTTGCTGTGGCGCGGCGGCGCGATGCTGGAGCGCCGCCTGCTGCGCCTGGCGCTCGGCGTCGCGATCCCCGACCCGTACCGGCCGAGGCCGCCCTCGGGGGTGGTGGGACATCTCCGCTGGGTGTTCGGCGACCCGGCCACCTGGAAGGATCTGGGCTACCTCCTGCTGCTGTTCCCCCTCGGCCTCGGCGAGTTCATCGTGTCGCTGACCCTGTGGGTGTCCTCCGTGGGGCTTCTCGTCCAGCCGGCGCTGGTGCTGTCCGGCCGGACGACCGTCATCACCGACCGTCTGGTGGTCGACACCCTGCCCGAGTCCCTGCCGTGGGCGCTGGCCGGCCTGGCGCTGCTGGTGATCACGCTGTACGTCGTGCGGGGCATGGCCTGGCTGCACACCCTGCTCGCGGTCGCGCTGCTCGGCCCGGGGGACGAGGCGCGCGTCACGCACCTGCGGGCGAGCCGGGCCAGGGGAGTGGACGCCGCCGAGGCCGAGCGGCGCAGGATCGAGCGGGATCTGCACGACGGAGCCCAGCAGCGGCTGCTGTCGGTGGCGCTGGAGCTCGGCAGGGCGCAGGCGAAGTTCGACTCCGACCCCGAACAGGCCAGAGAGCTGCTCGTCCGCGCGCACGCCGACGCCAAGGCCGCGATCGCCGAGCTGCGTGACCTGGCGCGGGGCATCTACCCGGCCATCCTGACCGACCGGGGGCTGGACGCCGCCCTGTCCGCCCTGGCCGCGCGGGCGCCGATCCGCGTGGACGTGAGCGTCGAGATCACCGACCGGCCGCCCGCCGCCGTCGAGAGCATCGCCTACTTCATCGTCGCCGAGGCGCTGACCAACGTCGCCAAGCACTCGGCGGCGACCGAGGCGTCCGTCCGGGTCGGGCGGCAGGACGAGCGGGTGGTGGTCGAGGTGCGCGACAACGGCGTCGGGGGAGCGGTGGCGGGCCCCGGCGGCGGGCTGGCGGGGCTGGCCGACCGCGCGGCCACCATCGACGGCACGCTGACCGTCGAGAGCCCGCCGGGCGGCCCCACGGTGATCCGGGCCCGGCTACCGTACGAGTGGTGAGGGAACGCGCGATGCGGGTCGTGATCGCGGAGGACTCCGTCCTGCTGCGGGAGGGCCTGGTCAGGCTGCTCGCCGACGGCGGCATCGAGACCGTGGCCACGGCCGGCGACGGCCCGGGCCTCGTCGAGGCGGTGCGCGCGCACGAGCCCGACCTCGCGGTCGTCGACGTCCGCATGCCGCCGAGCCACACCGACGAGGGCCTGCGCGCGGCGATCTCCGCGCGCGCCCTGATGCCACGACTGCCGGTGCTCGTGCTGTCGCAGTACGTCGAGGAGCGGTACGCGACCGAGCTGATCGGGCGCGGCGCGGCGGCCGTCGGCTACCTGCTCAAGGAGCGGGTCGCCGACGTCGCCGAGTTCCTCGACGCCGTGCGCCGGGTGGCCGCAGGCGGCACGGTGATCGATCCCGAGGTGGTCGTGCAGTTGCTCAGCCGCCGCCGGGGGCAGCCGATCGAGTCGTTGACCGGCAGGGAGTCAGAGGTCCTCGCCCTGATGGCCGAGGGGCGGTCGAACAACGCGATCGCCGGGCGCCTCGAGGTCACCGAGGGGGCCGTCGAGAAGCACATCTCCGGCATCTTCGGCAAGCTGGGGCTCGACCCCACGCCGGACGACCACCGCAGGGTGCTCGCCGTGCTGGCCTACCTCGGCCGCCTCTGAACCCGCCTTCGAGCCGTGCCGGCCTCCGGGCGGCGCTCGTCCGCCGAGTCAGGCTTGGGTAAACCGGGTAAGCCGGTCGAACCCGGCTCCTGTCCGCGTGCCTTGGCCTCGTCCGTATCGTTGCCCTTTCGCCTGAGCTTGTGGCTCCCCCAGGGCGTGTTCCTGCCAGGAATCACGGTCACAGCCCGCTTTTTCCCACAATAAGAGCCTTTGGCACTCAATTTCCGCAGCCGTAGCGAGGTGTCGCGTGGCCTGTCCCGGCCAGGCGGGGAGCGGCGGGGGGAATGGCCGATGGCCTGGCGCGGTTACAGGATCTGGCACACTGGTAGCCGACCCATGGCGGTTCCGGTTCCCGCCCGCCCGCGCGTCACTCCGACCGCGAGAGATGAAGGCGACCCGGCGGCCGCGCCCCAGAGAGGACTGAGATGAAGCCCGACATCCACCCGCAGTACGGCCTCACCCAGGTGACCTGTAGCTGCGGCAACAGCTTCACCACCCGCAGCACGGCCAAGAACGGCGTCATCCACGCCGACGTGTGCTCGGCCTGCCACCCGTTCTACACGGGCAAGCAGAAGATCCTGGACACCGGCGGCCGCGTGGCGCGCTTCGAGAAGCGTTTCGGCAAGAAGCCCGCGAGCAAGTAGCCCGGCAAGCAGCGCCGGCCCGGAAGCGCCCCCCGGTTCGCGGGGGCGTGCCCGGGTCGGCGTTCTTGATGACGGCCCCGGTTTCCGCCACGGGTTTCCTGCCACGAGCCAAGCACGAAAGAAGGGACGCACGGTGAACCTGGAGGAGTTGCTCGCCGAGTACGCGGAGCTGGAGCTCAAGCTCGCCGACCCCTCCGTGCACGCCGACCAGAACCGCGCGCGGACCCTTGGCAAGAGGTACGCCCAGCTCACGCCGATCGTCACCGTCTACCGCGAGCTGGACGGCGTCCGGGACGATCTGGAGGCGGCCCGGGAGCTCGCCACCGAGGACGCCGGCTTCGCCGACGAGGTCGTCGAGCTCGAAGCGCGCATCCCGCCGCTGGAGGATCGCCTCAAGCACCTGCTCATCCCCCGCGATCCCAACGATGACAAGGACATCATCATGGAGATCAAGGCGGGCGAGGGCGGTGAGGAGTCCGCGCTGTTCGCCGGCGATCTGCTGCGCATGTACCTGCGGTACGCCGAGCGGGTGGGCTGGAAGGCCGAGATCATCGACGCGCAGCACTCCGACCTCGGCGGCTACAAGGACGTGACGGTCGCCGTGAAGGGCAAGGGCGCCGACGGCGTCTGGTCGCGGCTGAAGTTCGAGGGCGGCGTCCACCGGGTGCAGCGCGTGCCGGTGACCGAGTCCCAGGGCCGCATCCACACCTCGGCGGCGGGCGTCCTGGTCTATCCCGAGGCCGAGGAGGTCGAGGTCCAGATCGACCCGAACGACCTGCGCATCGACGTGTTCCGCAGCTCCGGCCCCGGCGGCCAGAGCGTCAACACGACCGACTCGGCCGTGCGCATCACCCACGTGCCCACCGGCGTGGTCGTCTCCTGCCAGAACGAGAAGAGCCAGTTGCAGAACAAGGAGTCGGCGCTGCGCATCCTGCGCGCCCGGCTGCTGTCGATCGCCCAGGAGCAGGCCGACGCCGCCGCCTCGGCCGAGCGCAAGTCCCAGGTGCGCACGGTCGACCGGTCCGAGCGCGTCCGCACCTACAATTTCCCGGAGAACCGCATCTCCGACCACCGCGTAGGGTTCAAGGCGTACAACCTCGACCAGGTGCTCGACGGAGACCTCTCCGCCGTCATCCAGGCGCTGACCGACGCCGAGATGACCGAGAAGCTCGCCGCCCACGCGTGACCCTGAGATGTCCTTGGTGCCCGCCGTCCACCCGTAACGAGACAAATCACGAAAACGCCCATGACCTTGCTGATGGACGAGATAGCGCTCGCCACCGCCCGGCTCGCCGAGGCGGGTGTCCCCTCACCGCGAACCGACGCTGAGGAGATCGCGGCGTTCGTCCACGGCGTCCGGCGTGGCCAGCTCCACACCGTGCGCGACGCCGACTTCGACGCCCTGTTCTGGGAGGGCGTCGCCCGGCGCGAGGCCCGCGAGCCGCTCCAGCACATCACCGGGCGCGCCTACTTCCGCTACCTCTCCCTGGAGGTCGGCCCCGGCGTCTTCGTGCCGAGGCCCGAGACCGAGGTCGTCGCCGGCTGGGCGATCGACCGGCTCCGCGAGATGGACGTCGCCTCGCCGGTCGTGGTCGACCTCGGCACCGGCTCCGGCGCGATCGCCCTGTCGATCGCCCAGGAGGTCGCGCTCGCCCAGGTCCACGCCGTCGAGGTCGACCCGGTGGCGTACGGCTGGGCGAAGCGCAACATCGTCGAGCACGGCCAGGGCCGCGTCTCGCTCCACCCCGAAGACCTCGCCGACTGCCTGCCCGAGCTGAACGGCCGCGTCGACCTGGTGATCTCCAACCCGCCGTACATCCCGCCGGGGGCGGTGCCGCGCGATCCCGAGGTGCGTGACTACGACCCCTCCCGCGCGCTGTACGGTTCCGGTGAGGACGGGCTGGACGAGGTCCGCGCCGTCGAGCGCACCGCGAGGCGGCTGCTGCGGCCCGGCGGCCTGGTCGCCGTCGAGCACGCCGACCAGCAGGGATCGTCGGTGTACCTGGAGTTCACCGAGGAGCGCGGCTGGCGCGACACCCGCGACCACACCGACCTCGCCGGGCGTGACCGGTTCGTGACCGCCCGTTACGGCCAGGAATGAGGGCACATGCACCGATGCCCGTGGCATGACGGTGCGGCCCACGTGGGAGGATGACGACTCGTGATCCGACGTTATGACTGTTCGAACAGCGAGGAGCGCGCGACCGGGCTCGCCGACGCGGCGGCCGCTATCCGCGCGGGCGAGCTGGTCGTGATACCGACCGACACCGTCTACGGCATCGGCGCCGACGCCTTCACGCCCTCGGCGGTGGCGGAGCTGCTGGAGGCCAAGGGCCGGGGCAGGGACATGCCCGTCCCCGTGCTGGTGGGCACCGTACGGGCGGCGACCGCCCTGATCGAGGATCTCGGCGCCTACGGGCAGGACCTCATCGACGCGTTCTGGCCCGGGCCGCTGACGCTGGTCTGCCGGGCGAGCCGGTCCCTCACCTGGGATCTCGGCGATTCCAAGGGCACGGTCGCGGTTCGCATGCCGCTGCACGCCCTCGCGCTGGAACTGCTCAAGGAGACGGGGCCGATGGCGGTGAGCAGCGCCAACCGCTCCGGCGCGCCGCCCGCCACCACCGCGGCCGACGCCGAGGCCCAGCTCGGAGAGGCGGTCGGCGTCTACCTGGACGGCGGGCCCTGCGCCGATGACACCCCCTCCACGATCGTCGACCTGACCACGCCGGTGCCCCGCGTGCTGCGCAAGGGCGCCGTGCCGGTCGAGAAGCTGCGCGCGATCGTCGGGTACATCGCCACGGACGGGGAGCCCGAGGTCGACACCCGGCGCTCTCTTCCCGGCGACACCGGCGTGACCGGCACCGACGACAAGGACGCCACGACGAGTCCGGCCGAGACGCCGAAGCCCCTCGAGTCGGTCGAGACCCCCAAGCCCGTCGAGACGATCGCGGACGAGCCGAAGCCGGCAGAGGCGACGGCCGGGGAGCCGAAGCCGCTGGACAAGCCGCTGGACAAGCCCGTCGAGCAGGCCAGGAAGGCCGACGGCGGGGTCTGACCACGGCGCGTGGCGGGGCCCGCCCCGCCACGGCGCGTCACCGTGATTCATGCCCTGTGGCTATCGCCGGGTGGCGCGGACGGCCACGGACAGTACCGTGAACCGCGTCCGCGCTCTTGAGCGATGGGCCGTGGCGAGGGAGCATGGCTGCGGGCAGGGCGTGATCCCTGCCACAGAGCGACCGGCGGAGCGCGACCACGAGCAGGGAGGCGCCATGGGCAAGCTGGACGGCATGGACCCCAAGCTGGTCCGCGAGCTGCTGGCCGAGGTCGGGCGTGCCGGTGATCAGATGCGCACGGTCGAGTCCCGCATCAGCCGGCTCACGAGTGCGGCCGGCCTCTCCGTCCCGGCGATCCACCGGCCCGCGCAGGTGGCCGACGCGGGAGAGACGCTGGTCAAGGACGTCAACGCCCGCCTCGTGCTGCTGGAGAAGAAGGAGAAGCAGAACGAGGGCCCGGCCGGTCCCAAGACCATGAAGCAGACGGCTCCCGAGAAGAAGGACGCGAAGGACGACGGCGATAAGTCCGATAAGTCCGATAAGGGCGGCGATAAGGGGGACAAGAACGGCGCCCCTACGTCCGACTCGCAGAACAAGGACAAGCCGAAGGACCACGCGTCCGGCGACAAGCCCGACAAGACCGATAAGCCGGACAAGCACGACGCGCCGAAGGACGACAAACCCGACAAGGACGCCAAGCCGCACGATCGGGACAAGCACTCGGCGGACCTGCCCCCGAAGGCGGACAAGGACGACACCCCCAAGGCCGACAAGGACGCGCCGAAGGGCGAGAAGCGGGACGATCCCAAGGTCGACAAGCAGGACCCGCCGAAGAACGACCAGACCCACAAGGTGGAGCCACCGAAGAACGACCAGACCCACAAGGTCGAGCCGCCGCAGGCCGACAAGCAGGACGCTCCCCGTACGGACAAGCCGGTCGGTCACGAGGCTCCCAAGCACGACACGAAGGACGTGGCCCCGAAGGCCGACCATCCGGACAGGCACGACGCCCCCCAGGGCGACAAGCCGGACAAGAACGACGCGCCCAAGGGTGATTCGACCCCCAAGGACAAGGGCGACCCGGCGCCGAAGGCCGATTCCAGTCCCAAGTCGGATCCCGCGCCGAAGGCCGACCATGCGCCGAAGGCCGACCCCGCTCCCAAGGCCGACCAGCCCCGGTACGTCGACCCGACCGCGCCGCAGAGCGGCGGGGGCGACGGCCCGCTGGACACCCCGAAACCGGACAACGCCCACGACATCGACACCAGCCAGGAGCGCACGCGGGTGATCAACGTCGACGGCGTCCGGGTGGTCGAGGTCACCATGAAGCCGCCGACGGCCGAGCACCTCGACTGGCTGTCGCAGAACATGGACAAGATCCCGCCCATGGAGCAGCCGGTGGTCGTGCCCCCGGACGGCGCGCAGCCGGGGCATCCGCACTCCGACGGGCCGACGGGTTACGTCCAGCCCGGCGATCCCTCCGTCTCTGCCAAGCCGTCGGCGCCCCTGCCGCCCGACTCCGGCGCCCAGCCGTCCGATTCGGGCGCCCAGACCCCTGACCCGGCCGCCGCCGCCCCTCAGGGCGTCGTGCAGGCGGGAGGACAGGTGCAGTCGGGTGTCTACATGGCTCCGGACTCCTCGACCGCGCTTGGCGATCTCAGCGCCGCCCAAAGCCCCTCCGCCGACCCCTACACCGGCGACCCGTTCACCGACCCCGCCTACAACGGCGACGCGACCGAGGACCCGGGCCCGAGCCACACCCCCGCCTCGGACGGCCCTCGCTCCTCGTCGGCCGCTTCCTGAAGCCGTTCGCCGCGAAGGCGCCCGAACCCGCCGAACGAAGAGAGGCCACAAAGACATGTACTCGGATCCGCCGGCGCCGAAGCCCTTGCAGCCTGGGGAGATGCCGCCCGTATCGGCGTCGCCAGATCCGTTCAGCCCGGACGGGCAGGCGACGAGCTGGCGCTTCAACCCCGAGTACCAGAAGCTCGTCGATCTCTGGCAGCAGGCCCAGCCCCTGCTGGAGGGGCTCACCGGCTCACTGGACAAGGCGTATCAGATGGCGCGGAGCCGCGACGTCTGGGACGCCCCGGTGGCCGAGCGGTACGTGCAGGACATGGGCGAGTGGCGCACGCGGCTCGGCATGTACCGGCAGGCCGTGCTGACCGCGATCAGCGACCAGGCGGCGGACACCCCCCGCTGGGTGCCGGTCTCCTCCTCGGCTCCGCACGCCTACAGCTGACCCTCCGGCACGCGTGCCGGAGGGTGCCGGGCATACAGTGGGGAGATCGGCGGTCCTTGCCACGCGCTTCGCGGCGCGAGGAGGGGAATGGTGATCGAGCCATGCGGGCGAGAGGGCGCGACCACGAGCGGCGGCCCGGCGACGCGGCCGCGGGCGAGAAAGTCTTCTACGGGCCCGACTTCTCCGAGCTGCTGCGCACCGACCCCGAGATCGCGCTGGTGCTGCTGGACGAGCTCGAACGCCAGCGCGCCGGCCTGCAACTGATCGCCAGCGAGAACTTCACCTCGCCCGCGGTGATGGCCGCGCTCGGCTCGACGCTCACCAACAAGTACGCCGAGGGCTACCCGGGCAGGCGCTACTACGGCGGCTGCGAGGTGGTCGACCGCGCCGAGCGGCTGGCGACCGACCGCGCCAAGCAGCTGTTCGGGGCCGACCACGCCAACGTCCAGCCGCATTCGGGGGCCTCCGCGAACCTCGCCGCCTACGCCGCGCTGCTCCAGCCGGGCGACACCATGCTGGCCATGGCCCTCTCGCACGGCGGTCACCTGACGCACGGCTCGAAGGTCAACTTCTCGGGCCGGTGGTTCGACGTCGTGGCGTACGGCGTGCGGCGCGACACCGAGACGATCGACTACGACGAGGTGCGCGACCTGGCGCTGCGCCACCAGCCGAAGCTGATCATCTGCGGCGCCACGGCGTACCCGAGGCTCATCGACTTCGCCGTGTTCCGTGGCATCGCCGACGAGGTGGGGGCGTGGCTGCTCGCGGACGCCGCGCACACGATCGGCCTGGTGGCGGGCGGCGCGGTCCCGTCCCCGGTGCCGTACGCCGACGTGGTGACGTTCACGACGCACAAGGCGCTGCGCGGCCCGAGGGGCGGGGCGATCCTGTGCACGGACGAACTCGCCTCGCGCGTCGACCGCGCGGTGTTCCCGTTCACGCAGGGGGGGCCGCTGATGCACGCGATCGCGGCCAAGGCGGTGGCGTTCGGCGAGGCGTCCCGCCCGGGTTTCCGCGCGTACGCCGAGCAGGTGGTGGCCAACGCGCGGGCGCTGGCGGACGCGCTGGCGGTGGAGGGGATGCGCCCGGTCTCCGGCGGCACCGACACCCATCTGACGCTCATCGACCTGCGCGACCTCGGCGTCTCGGGGGCCGAGGCCGAGAACGCGTGCGCCCGCGCGGGGATCACGCTCAACCGCAACACGATCCCGTACGATCCCGAGCCGCCCACGGTGACCTCCGGCATCCGCCTGGGCACGCCGTGCGTGACGACGCAGGGCATGGGCGTGCCGGAGATGAAGGAGATCGCGTCGATGGTGGCGCAAGCGGTGGGGGATCCAGGTGCGATAACGTCGGTGGCCGAGCGGGTGACCCGGCTCACACGTGGTCACCCGGCATATCCACGGGGTTAATGTGCAGTTCTGTGCAGTTTTCCGGTCACAGATGACCGGACAATCCGGGAAACTAGGTACGTGCGCGAATACACACTCATAGCACTGGTGGCGGCCGCGGTTACCTACCTGCTGGTCCCCCTGGTCAGGGTCTTCGCGCTCCGCATCGGCGCCGCGCCGGAGATCCGCGAGCGCGACGTGCACACCGTCCGCACCCCCCGCCTCGGCGGCCTGGCGATGTACGCCGGAATGCTGGCGGGGCTGTTCGTCGCCACCCGTCTCGACCACATCGGGGCCACGCTCGCCGAGCCGAAGATGGGCGAGGGGCAGACCGTGATCGCCCTGGCGCTCGCGGGCGGGGTCATCGTGATCACCGGCTTCCTGGACGACTGGTGGGGCATGGACGCCCTGGTCAAGCTGGGCGGGCAGATCGCCGCCGCCGGCATTCTGGTGGTCTTCAAGCTCACGCTGCTGTGGGTCCCGCTGCCCGACGGGAACACGCTGAACCTCGACAGCACGTTGCAGACGATCATCACGATCCTCGTGGTGGTGGTCGCCATCAACGCGGTCAACTTCGTGGACGGACTGGACGGACTGGCGGCGGGCATCGTCTGCATCGCCGCGATGGCGACGTTCGCGTGGACCATCGCGCTGACCGAGAGCCTCGACCAGGGCCGGCTGAGCGTCACGGCGGCGATCACGGCGATCCTCATCGGCATGTGCCTCGGCTTCCTGCCGCACAACTTCCACCCCGCCAAGATCTTCATGGGCGACACCGGCGCGATGCTCATCGGCCTGGTGCTGGCGACGTCGGTGGTCACGGTGACCGGCACGGTCGACTACCAGGGCGCCGCGGACATCAACCGCTTCCCCCTCGTCCTGCCGATCCTGCTGCCCCTCGCGGTGATGGTGCTCCCGCTGGCCGACCTGGTGATGGCGGTGGTCCGGCGCACGTCGTACGGCAAGTCCCCGTTCGCGCCCGACCGCGGCCACCTGCACCACCGCCTGCTGCAGGTCGGCCACTCGCACCGCCGCACGGTGCTGATCATGTACGCGTGGACGTTCCTGTTCGCGGCGCCCGTCGTCGGCCTCTCGGTGGGCGGCGTGCCGCTGTTCGTGTTCCCCGCGGTCGTGGTGTTCGCCCTCGCCGTGCTGATGCTCATGGGCCTGCCGCGGTGGCGTTCGGGCCGGGGCGGGCGCGGGGGAGGCACGCACGCGGCCCGGCGCGGCCCGGGTCCGACCTCCGGCCCGGTCTCGGCGGACCCCTCCACTGCGGAGGCGTCCGCGGCCGACGATCCCGCGCACACCTCTCCGGCCACCGCGACAACCGGCTGATACGTCCGTTCACCTGCCCGAAAGCCCAGGTAAAGGCGCTCCTTCATGAGCTTGTGATATCTTTCACTAGCAAGGGCGGGCAACGCGCGCCCCGCGAGGTAGCAATCGCTCGCTTGACAACTGTTCTTTGGAGCACCGATGCAGGCCAACGATCTCCAGATTCTCCGGGCGGCCGTGATCCCCACGGCGGTGGCCGGCCTCGCCGCCGTCGTCGTCGCGGCGTTCGCCGAGGGTGCCAAGGGTGCCCTGGGCGCGGGCATCGGTGTGCTGGTCGTGGCGGCCTTCTTCACCATCAGCCTCGTCGCCGTCACCTACGCCGCGCGCATCTCGCCGACGATGATGATGGCCGCGGCGCTGGGCACGTTCCTGCTGAAGATCCTCGCCCTGGTCGTGACTCTGGAGGCCTTCCAGGACGCCACCGTGTGGCACCCGGGGGCGTTCGGCCTGACCGTCATCGCGTGCACCGTCATCTGGACCATCGGCGAGGCGCGCGGCTTCCTGAAACTCCGCATCCTCTACGTCGACCCCACCGTCAAGGTGCCGGGCCAGATCGGGGAGAAGCGGACGTGACGCGTCGCGTACCGACGATCTCCGGGAGTTTCCTCTACACTCGCCTTGGCAGACGGGGCGAGACACGTCATCGCCGGGCGCCTGAGGGAAATGCCTCACGCGGCTGGCTCGATATGACTAGTCACGGCCACGCCTGCTATTGTCGCGTGCGCGGCAGGGGAACGTTCGCCTGTGCCATCGAGTCCTGGCCTCCTCGCCCTCTTCACACTTCTTCTCCGGCCGGCCTCTCCGAGGTACGCCGACCGGAGGACCTGCTGACGACCGATCATCACGACGAAGGGAACGACGAGTGAGCGCCACGCTGACGCCTCTCGCCTCCGATGAGTTCCACGCTCCGGGGCTGGGCCTTTTCGACTGGCCACCGCTCGTCGACGATGTGGCCTGGTTCAACAAGCCGGCCCTGCTGGCGCTGACCGCCGCGATCCTGGTCATGGTCTTCGCCTTCGTCGCCTTCTCCAAGCCCAAGCTGGTGCCGAGGGGCGTGCAGAACGTCGGCGAGCTCGCCTACGACTTCGTCCGCGACCAGATCGCCCGGCCGAATCTCGGCAAGGACAGCGACCGCTGGATGCCGCTGCTGTTCACCATGTTCCTGTTCGTCTGGATCATGAACCTGTTCGGCTCGGTCATCTTCGTCCAGTTCCCCGTCATGGCGCGCATCGGCTACCCCGCCGTCCTCTCGCTCGGCGTGTGGCTGCTGGTCATGTACCTGGGCATGAAGCACCAGGGGCCGATCGGCTTCTTCAAGAACGTGATGTTCCCCCCCGGCCTGCCCGGGTGGATCTACGTCCTGGTCGCCCCCATCGAGCTCATCTCGACCTTCTTCCTGCGCCACATCACCCACGCGGTGCGACTGTTCGCCACCATGATGGCGGGCCACCTCATCGTGGCGCTGTTCTCCGAGGTCGGCTGGCACTTCCTCGCGGTGCAGGTCACGCCGCTCGGCGCCCCGCTCGGCGTGCTCGGGGTCGCGATGACGATCCTGCTCACCGCCTTCGAGCTGTTCATCCAGGCGCTGCAGGCCTACGTGTTCGCGCTGCTGACGGCCATGTTCATCAACGACGCGGTTCACCCCGCGCACTGATAACGCACTGATAGATCTTCCACCTCGTCCGAAACCCCGGTGGACGTCCCACTGGTCGATAGAAAAGGAAACTAAGCATGTCTAGTGGTCTGCTCGCCGAAGTGACCGGCAACCTTGGTTCCATCGGCTACGGCCTCGCCGCGATCGGCCCTGGCATCGGCATCGGCATCATCTTCGGCCAGGGCGTGCAGGCCATCGCCCGCCAGCCGGAGGCGTATGGCTTGATCCGTCAGAACATGATCCTGGGCTTCGTCTTCGCCGAGGCGCTCGCCCTGATCGGTATCGCGCTCGCGTTCGCCTTCCGGGTCTGACGCGACCCTCCCCGGCGGAAGGTGGCAATTGTGTATCTGCTAGCAGTCGCAGAAGAAGCGAAGAACCCTCTCCTCCCCGACATGGCGGAGATGGTGATCGGCGGGGCCGCGTTCCTGATCGTCCTGTTCTTCGTCGGCCGTCTTCTGGTGCCCCGTCTCCAGAAGACGCTGGAGATGAGGACCGAGGCGATCGAAGGCGGCCTCAAGCGGGCCGAGGAGGCCCAGGCCACGGCGCAGCGCACCCTTGAGGAGTACCGCGCCAAGCTCGAAGAGGCCCGTCACGACGCCGCCCGCCTGCGGGAAGAGGCCCGTGAGCAGGCCGCGCAGATCAAGGCCGAGCTCCGTGAGGAGGCCCAGGCCGAGGCCCGGCGCCTCATCGAAGCCGCGCACGCGCAGATCGAGGCTGACCGCCAGCAGGCGTTCGCCCAGTTGCGCGGTGAGATCGGCCGTCTGGCGACCGATCTGGCCGGCCGCATCGTCGGCGAGTCGCTGGAGGACGAGGTCCGCCAGAGCCGTGTCGTGGACCGGTTCCTCCAGGAGCTCGAGTCCGCGGACGGGGCGGCGGTGCGCTGATGAGAGGCCTGAGCCGTAGCTCGTTCGCCGAGGTCGAAGAGCGCTTCAACGCGGTGGCCGGTACGGCGGACCTCGCTCGCGTGGCCGATGACCTGCTCGCGGTCGCCGTCCTGCTGGACCGCGAGCACGGGCTTCGCCGCAACCTGGCCGACCCCGCGCGTCCCGCGGAGCAGAAGGCCGAGGTCGTGCGGTCGCTGCTGGGCGGCAAGATCGACGACGCGGCCCTGGAGACGGTCGTCACGGCCGTCTCGGTCAAGTGGTCGAAGTCCGGCGACCTCGCCGACGCGCTGGAGCGGCTCAGCGTCATCGCCTCGGTCGCCGAGGCCGAGTCCCAGGGCAGGCTCGACGATGTGGAGGACGAGCTCTTCCGCTTCGGCCGCATCGTCGAGGCCAACCCCGGGCTGCGCCACGCGCTCGCCGACCCGGGCCTCCCCGGGGACGCCAAGCGGGCGCTGCTGGGCGACCTGCTCGCCCGCAGGGTCGCCCCGGCCACCCTGCGGCTGGTGACGCAGCTTGCGCTGTACCCCAGAGGACGTAGTTTGGAACGGGGGCTGGATGAATACATCCAGCTCGTGGCGGAGCAGCGACAGCAACTTGTCGCCGTGGTGCGCAGCGCGGTTCCGCTGACCGACGGGCAGAGGCAGCGCCTCGCCGCCTGGTTGCGCACCACGTACGGTCGCGACGTCCACCTGAACGTCGAGGTGGACCCGCGGGTGATCGGTGGATTCTCGGTCCGCATGGGCGACGAGATGATCGACACCACGATCGCAGGACGTATTGAAGATGTCCGCCGCCGGTTGGCCGGCTAGGAGAGTCAGGGCGGCCGATGATTAGGGAGACTGAACAGAGATGGCGGAGCTGACGATCCGGCCGGACGAGATCCGGAACGCGCTTGAGCGCTTCGTCCAGGCCTACGAGCCGGAAGGGGCGGCCCGGGAGGAGATCGGGACCGTCGTCGATGCCGGCGACGGCATCGCCCACATCTCCGGCCTTCCCTCGGCGATGGCGAACGAACTGCTTGAGTTCGAGGACGGCACGCGTGGCCTGGCACTGAACCTGGACGTCCGGGAGATCGGTGCCGTCGTCCTGGGCGACTTCAGCGGCATCGAAGAAGGCCAGGCGGTACGCCGGACGGGCGAGGTCCTGTCCGCCCCCGTCGGCGACGCCTTCCTCGGCCGCGTCGTCGACTCGCTGGGCAACCCCCTCGACGGCAAGGGCCCGATCGAGGCCGAGGCGCGCCGGCCGCTGGAGGTCCAGGCGCCGTCGGTGGTCCAGCGCCAGCCGGTGAAGGAGCCGCTCCAGACCGGCATCAAGGCGATCGACGCCATGACGCCGATCGGCCGCGGCCAGCGCCAGCTGATCATCGGCGACCGTGGCACCGGCAAGACCGCGATCGCCGTGGACACGATCCTCAACCAGCGCGAGAACTGGGCGAGCGGCGACCCGACGAAGCAGGTGCGCTGCGTCTACGTCGCGGTCGGCCAGAAGGGCTCGACCATCGCGCAGGTCCGCGCGCGCCTGGAAGAGGCCGGCGCGATGGAGTACACCACCATCGTCGCCGCCCCGGCCTCCGACCCGGCCGGTTACAAGTACATCGCCCCCTACACCGGTTCGGCCATCGGCCAGCACTGGATGTACCAGGGCAAGCACGTGCTCATCGTGTTCGACGACCTGAGCAAGCAGGCCGACGCCTACCGCGCCGTGTCCCTGCTGCTGCGCCGTCCGCCGGGCCGCGAGGCGTTCCCCGGCGACGTGTTCTACTTGCACTCGCGTCTGCTGGAGCGCTGCGCCAAGCTGTCGGACGACATGGGCGCCGGCTCGATGACCGGTCTGCCGATCATCGAGACCAAGGGCAACGACGTCTCGGCGTTCATCCCGACCAACGTCATCTCCATCACCGACGGCCAGTGCTTCCTGGAGACCGACCTGTTCAACGCGGGCGTCCGCCCGGCGATCAACGTCGGTGTCTCGGTCTCCCGCGTGGGTGGCTCGGCGCAGATCAAGGCGATGCGCAAGGTCGCTGGCACGCTCCGTCTGTCGCTGTCGCAGTACCGCGACCTCGAGGCCTTCGCGGCCTTCGCCTCCGACCTGGACGCGGCCTCCCGCGCCCAGCTGGAGCGCGGCGCCCGCCTGGTCGAGCTCCTCAAGCAGCCGCAGTACCACCCGTACTCGGTCGAGCGCGAGGTCGTCTCGGTCTGGGCCGGCACCAGCGGCGAGCTGGACGACGTCCCGCTCGAGGACATCGCCCGCTTCGAGGCCGAGTTCCTGGACTACCTGACGACCAAGTACAAGGGCGTGCTCGACAGCATCCGCGAGACGCGCGACCTGAACGACGACACGGTCACGACGCTCAAGGAGGCGATCACGGAATTCAAGAAGACGTTCCAGACCTCCTCCGGCGCCCTGCTCGTGAACGACGAGCCGGTCGACCCGCTCCAGGCCGACGAGGTCGGCCAGGAGAAGATCGTGAAGCACGTCCGCCCGACGGCCGAGAAGAAGTAGCCGATGGGTGCCCAGCTAAGACTGCTGCGGCGGCGGATCCGTTCGGTCAAGTCCACGGCGAAGATCACCCGCGCGCAGGAGCTCATCGCCTCGTCCCGCATCGTCAAGGCGCAGCAGCGCATGGAGGCGGCGGTCCCGTACGAGCGTGAGATCACGCGCGCGGTGTCGGCCGTCCTCAGCAACTCCGCCGACGTCGACCACCCGCTGACCGTCGCCAAGGAACAGCCCACCGCGGCAGGCGTGCTGATCATCACCAGCGACCGCGGCTTCGCCGGCGGCTTCAACGCCAACGTGCTGCGCGAGGCCGAGGCGCTGGGCGGCCACCTGCGGGGTCGCGGCCTGGAGGTCAAGCCTTTCGTCGTCGGGCGCAAGGGCATCACCTGGCACCGGTTCCGCGACCGGCGGATGAGCGGCGAGTGGTCGGGCTTCTCCGACAACCCGCTGTACGCGCACGCCAAGGAGATCGCCGACTCGCTGGTGGCGGCGTTCGAGGACGAGAACGGCATCGACGAGATCCACATCGTCTACACCGAGTTCGTCTCGATGCTCACCCAGCAGGTCCAGGTGAAGCGCATCCTTCCGCTGGAGGTCGAGGAGACCACCGAGGAGCCCCCCGAAGGCCCGCTGCCGTACTACGAGTTCGAGCCGACCGCCGGTGAGGTGCTGAACCAGCTCCTGCCGCGCTACATCGAGTCGCGCATCTTCAACGCGCTGCTCCAGTCGGCCGCCTCCGAGCACGCCTCGCGTCGCCGCGCGATGAAGTCGGCGACCGACAACGCCAACGAGCTCATCCGCGTGTTCACGCAGCGGATGAACCAGGCGCGGCAGGCCGAGATCACCCAGGAAATCAGCGAGATCGTCGGCGGCGCCAACGCGCTCGCCGACGCCTCCGCGGGGAAAGAGTGAGAAACCACAATGACTGCTGAGACCGTCGCGACCGCCGTAGGTCGCGTGGCCCGCGTCACGGGTCCCGTCGTCGACGTGGAGTTCCCCGTCGAGGCGATGCCGGAAATCTACAACGCTCTCACCACCGAGGTCACCATCGGCGGCGAGACCAAGACGCTCACCATGGAGGTCGCCCAGCACCTCGGCGACAACCTGGTCCGCGCCATCTCCATGCAGCCCACCGACGGCGTCGTCCGCGGCGTCGTCGTCAACGACACCGGCGGCCCGATCTCGGTGCCGGTCGGCCAGGTCGTCAAGGGCCACGTGTGGAACACCCTCGGCGAGGCCCTGGACGCGCCCACCGCCTCGCTGCAGATCAGCGAGCGCTGGGGCATCCACCGTCCGTCCCCGCCGTTCGACCAGCTCGAGTCGCGCACCGAGATGCTGCCCACCGGCATCAAGGTCATCGACCTGCTCACCCCGTACGTCAAGGGTGGCAAGATCGGCCTGTTCGGCGGCGCGGGCGTCGGCAAGACCGTCCTCATCCAGGAGATGATCCGCCGGGTCGCGCTGAAGTTCTCCGGTACGTCGGTGTTCGCCGGCGTCGGCGAGCGCACCCGTGAGGGCAACGACCTCTGGCTGGAGATGGAAGAGGCCGACGTCCTCAAGGACACCGCGCTGGTGTTCGGCCAGATGGACGAGCCCCCGGGCACCCGTCTGCGAGTCGCGCTCTCCGCGCTCACCATGGCCGAGTACTTCCGCGACGTCGAGAAGCAGGACGTTCTGCTCTTCATCGACAACATCTTCCGCTTCACCCAGGCGGGCTCGGAGGTCTCCACCCTGCTCGGCCGCATGCCGTCCGCGGTGGGTTACCAGCCCACCCTGGCCGACGAGATGGGCGTGCTCCAGGAGCGCATCACCTCGACCCGCGGTCACTCGATCACCTCCATGCAGGCGATCTACGTCCCCGCGGACGACATCACCGACCCGGCCCCGCACAACGCGTTCGCGCACCTCGACGCGCAGACCGTTCTGTCCCGGCCGATCTCGGAGAAGGGCATCTACCCCGCGGTGGACCCGCTCGACTCCAGCTCCCGCATCCTCGACCCCACCATCGTGGGCGAGGAGCACTACCGGGTGGCCCAGGAGACCAAGCGGATCCTGCAGAAGTACCGCGAGCTCCAGGACATCATCGCCATCCTGGGCATCGACGAGCTCTCGGAAGAGGACAAGGTCATCGTCCAGCGGGCCCGCCGCATCGAGCGCTTCCTGTCCCACCCGATGTACGCCGCCGAGGCGTTCACCGGTCAGCCGGGAGAGTTCGTCGACGTGGAGGAGACCATCCGCTCCTTCAAGGGTCTGTGCGAGGGCGAGTACGACCACCTTCCCGAGCAGGCGTTCTTCATGGTCGGCGGCATCGACCAGGCCATCGCCAAGGCGAAGGAACTGGCCCGCTGACGAGGGGATGCCGGTACGGCCCTGCCGTACCGGCATCCGAGGAAGGTGAGTAATGGCAAAGCTCCGCATCGGCGTCGTTTCGCCGGAACGTGAGATCTGGTCGGGCGAGGCCGACATGGTGATTGCCAAGACCGTGGACGGTGAGATCGGTATTATGCCGAACCACGCCCCCGTTCTCGGCGTCCTCGTGGAGGGCGGCGTCCTTCGCATCAAGCGAGGCGACGGCGGGGACGTGATCGCGGCCGTCCACGGCGGGTTCATCTCCGTGGCGAACAACGACGTGTCGGTTCTGGCCGAGACGGCCGAGCTCGGCTCCGAGGTGGACGTCGCGGCGGCCCGGGACGCGCTCCAGCGAGCGCTCGCGTCGGTCGACGCCGACGGCGAGGACACCGAGGCGCAGATCGAGGCCAAGCGTGCCAGGGCTCGCCTGCGCGCGGCCGGCGAAGAGGTCTAGTCAGACGGACATGAGCTTTGGGGGGGCGACCATGGCGGCGCTGGAAATTTTGGCAAGCGTTGCGGTGGTCGCCGCCCTGCTCGTCCTCCGAGGCATATTGCTCGCCCGCTCCCGGGGCAACGTCGTATGTAGCCTGCGCACGGGAGACCGGGCCTGGAAAAGTGGGGTGGCCCGCTACGCGGGGGGAGAGCTCCACTGGATCCCATTTCTAGGACTGCGACTGAGGCCGCGCCACGCTATCGCGAGGCGCGGCCTCACCGTTTCCACCCGTCGCCCCCTCACCGGCGACGACGGCCCCGCCGGCTACTGGACCGTCGACTGCGCCGGCGTCTCCCTCGCGATGAGCGAGGACGCCCTCACCGGCTTCCTGGCCTGGGTCGAGTCGGCCCCTCCGAGCGCCCACCTCGACGCCGCGTGAGTCGCCTCGCGCCGGCGGGTTCGCCGCGCTCTTGAGGCCCCCGGACCGTGCCGGGCAGGGTCGCCGTCGAGGCGACGACTAGCGCGTGGCGCCTGGTTTCCAGAGGAGTTCCCGGCCGTCGGCGGCAATGCGGCAGAGGATGAAGAGCAGGTCGCTCAGGCGGTTCAGGTAGCGGGCCGTGAGCGGGTTCACGTCGTCGTGGGTCTCCAGCGCGGACCACGTCGTGCGCTCCGCGCGGCGGACCACCGTGCGGGCGACGTGCAGGAGCGCGGTCCCCGTGTCGCCTCCGGGCAGGATGAAGCTGCGCAGCGGGCGTAGCCGCTCGTTGAAGCGGTCGCACTGCGCTTCGAGCCGGTCGACGTAGGACTGCTCCACCCGCAGGGGCGGGAACTCGGGGTTCTCGGTGACAGGCGTGCACAGGTCGGCGCCGACGTCGAACAGCTCGTTCTGCACGACGGTCAGCACCTCGGCGATCTCGGTCGCGAGGTTCCCCATCGCGAGGGCCACACCGATGGCGGCGTTGGCCTCTTCGACGTCGGCGTAGGCGGCGAGCCGGGGATCGGTCTTCCGCGTGCGGCTCATGTCGCCGAGCGTCGTCGTGCCGTCGTCGCCGGTCCGCGTATAGATCTTGGACAGCACCACGGGCTTGTCGTTGTCAGCGCGGGTCATGCCGCCACAGTAACGCCCCGCGGCGCCGACGCCCCGTGCGGTGTCCGCGAACCCGGCGCCCCCGACCACGGGTGAGCACACCTCTGGGCGCTGAGGTGGATTCTGCGGCGGGAACGCATGCATGGGGGAGGGAATGGTGGGCAGGGGACGTCTGCGGTCTGTGAGGGCCGTCTGACATGAGGAGGCGGCATGCCAAGCCGGTCTGGTCCGGGGTGCCAGGTGGTCAGCGTCGGGGCGAGGCTCGATGTGGGCACGGTGGCACGGCTGCGGCCGCGTCTGCACGAGGCGGTCGAGTCGGGAGACGGTGACATGATCGTCGATCTGTCGGATCTGGAGATGATCGACGCCGCCGGTCTGGGGGTCCTCGTCGGCACGCATCGCCGCGCGCTGCGCGCGGAGCGCCGGCTGGTCCTTCGCGGGGTGCCGCCGCGGGTCATGAGGCTCCTCGCCATCACCCGCCTGCACCGGGTGCTCAAGGTCGAGCTCCCGGCGGCCGCCGCGGCCTGAAGGCGCCTCCCCCGGGTGCGACGGGGGTGCGCTTCAGCCGAAGGAGCGGCGGAAGATGTGGACGGCCGTGTCGATCAGGCCGTCCAGGGGAGGCTTGACGTCGGCGAGGACCCACTCGATGAGCAGTTCCTGGATCGCGCCGACGAGCGCGAGCGAGAGCAGGTGGAGTCGTCCGCCCGGTTCGCCCGGCACCTCGCCCAGATTCTCCTCGATGATCTGGGTGAAGCCGGTGACCGCGCGCTGGCGGTGCGGGGTGAGGATGTCGCCGGCCCTCCGCACCTCCAGATGCATGATCTTCGCCCGCCGCCGGTCGCGGGTGACGAAGTTGATGTACTCGGCGATGCCCGCCCGGATCCTGCTGTCGGTGTCGGGGGGCGCCTCTCCGATCGCCTTGGATACCGCGAGGAGGGTCTCCTCGACGCAGCGGTCGTACACCGCCCGCATCAGATCTTCGCGGCCGGTGAAGCATTCGTAGAACGCCCGGTTGGAAATGCGAGCCGCCGCGCACAATCGTTCGATCGTGGTGGCGTTGAATCCTGGTCCGGCGAACAACGTGTAAGCCGCGCTCATCAGCCGTTCCTTGCGGTCGGCTAATCGCTGCTCCGCCGTCATCCCGCGGTAGTCACGTCCGGTCGCCAAGTCCCACCTCGCGTCCTGCTGGCTCGTAGGAACCCATCATTATGGACGCAAGATCGTTTTTGGGGAAGTATCAGGACAACTAGCTCTTGCGTCGACCATGCAGAATAGTGACCATTTTCACAAGACGCTGCAGCTCCGCGGGAGTCCTGGTGAACGACGTGAGGTTCATGCCCGGAAGGGGGAACCTCTGCCGCGTTATGGACTTGGCACGGGTGAACTCGCGCAGCCCGTCGGCCCCGTGGATCCGCCCGAACCCCGAGTCGCCGACGCCGCCGAACGGCAGCGCGGGCACGCCCACGAACGAGATGACCGAGTTGATCGCCGTCATGCCGCTGAGCATCGCGCGGGCCAGCTCCATGGCCCGCCGGGCGTCGCCCGAGAAGATCGTCCCGCCCAGGCCGTAGGCGACGGCGTTGGTCTTCTCCAGCGCCTCCTGCGCGGTGGCGACCCTGGTCACCGTGATCGTCGGCCCGAACGTCTCCTCGCGCACCGCGCTCGACTCCTCCGGCACGTCGGCGAGCACCACGGGGTCGACGTACGGCGGCCGTACGGACGCCGCGCCGCCCACCACGGCCTTCGCGCCCCGGGCGAGGGCGTCGTCGACGTGCCGCCGGATCACGTCCGTCTGCGACGGCATGGTGATGGGCCCGTAGTCCTCGCCGGTGCGCAGGGCCGCGGCGCGCTCGGTGAGCTCGCGCATGAACGCGTCGTAGACCCCCTCCACGACGTACACGCGCTCGACGCCCACGCAGGTCTGGCCGGCGTTGGACATCGCGCCCCACAGCGCGGCGTCGGCCGCGGCGGCGAGGTCGGCGCCTGTGTCGACGATCAGCGCGTCCTTGCCGCCGCACTCGGCGACGATCGGCGTGAGGTTCGCCGCGCAGGACGCCATGACGCGCTTGGCCGTGGCGGTCGAGCCCGTGAAGGCGATCTTGCCGATGCCGGGGTCGGCGGCGAGCGCGGCCCCGGTCTCGCCGAACCCGGTGACGACCTGCAACACCTTGTGCTCGGGGACGCTCTCGGCGAACAGCTCGGCCAGCAGGACGGCGACCCCGGGGGTCAGCTCGCTGGGCTTGAACACCACGGCGTTCCCGGCGGCGAGCGCGTAGCCGATGGACCCCATGGGAGTGAGCAGCGGGTAGTTCCACGGGCCGATCACGCCGACCACACCCAGCGGCAGGTACTCCAGCGTGGCGGCCATGTTGATGCCGACCAGGCCCGGCGAGACCCGGCGCGGGCCGAGCACCCCGCGCGCGTGGCGCGCCGCCCAGTCGAGGTGGACGATCGTGATCGCCGTCTCCAGCGTCGCGTCGCCCATCGGCTTGCCGGTCTCCTGGTGGATCTTCGTGGCGACGCGGTCGAGGTTCCGGGTCAGGACGGCCTTGAAGTCCAGCAGCCGGCGCTTCCTGCCGGCGAAGCCCAGCCGCGCCCACCAGCGCGCCGCCTCGCCCGCGGCCTCGACGGCGGCCCGTACGGACGCCGCGTCGTGGATCGGATGGGTGCCCACGACCGCGCCCGTGGCGGGGTCCAGCGAGTCGAAGGTGCGCTGCTCGGTGGCCGTTGACATGACGTCTCCCTCTCGGCACTCGCGGCGTCGGCCGGTCCCGGGGCCGTGAGACCGGTCCGGAGCCCCTCGGACCCACATGGTGCACCTTTCCGGCGATCTGGGGCAACGATATGCCCGGTGAAGGCGGCCCGAACCATCACGCCGCCGCGCGTGCGCACCGGCCGGGCCGCCGGTCACGGCACTGCGGCTCATAGGCCGTTCACAGCAGGCCCCGGCTCAGGGCCGTCGTGACGGCGGCGGTGCGGTCGGACACCCCCAGCTTGCCGAAGATCCGCAGGAGGTGGGTCTTCACCGTCGCCTCGCTGATGAACAGCTCCCTGCCGATCTCGGCGTTGGTCAGCCCGCGCGCGACCAAGGCCAGCACCTCGGTCTCGCGCTTGGACAACGACTCGGGTGCGGGTGCCCGCATGCGCGTGACCAGCCGGGTCGCCACCGAGGGGGACAGTACGGTCTCGCCCCGCGCCGCCCCGAACACGGCCGCGACCAGGTCGGCCCGCGTGGTGTCCTTCAGCAGGTAGCCCGCCGCCCCCGCCTCCACCGCGCGCACGATGTCCTGGTCGGTCTCGTAGGTCGTGAGGACGATCACGCGGCTCTCGGGACGGTCGCCGACGATGCGCGCGATGGCCGAGACGCCGTCGCCGCCGGGCATCCGCAGGTCCATGAGGATCACGTCGGGGGTCAGCTCCCGCGCGCGGGTCACCGCCTCCTCGCCGGAGCCCGCCTCCCCGGCCACGCGGATGCCGGGGTCGGCCTCCAGCATGCCGCGCAGGCCCTCCCGGACGACGGGGTGGTCGTCGACGATCAGCACGCGTATCAAGCGGGGGTCTCCTCCTGGGGAAGCCGGACGGTCAGCTCGGTGCCCTTGCCGGGCGCGCTCGCGATCTCCAGCGTGCCCCCGGCCTGCTCGACGCGCGCGCGCATGGCCCGCAGGCCGTACCCCCGGGCCGCGGCAGGGCCCGCCGCGTCCGATGTCGCGTCCGCTTCGGTGGCGAAGCCCACGCCGTCGTCCGCGACGCGCAGGACGACCGCGCGCTCGCCGTACCGCAGCGCGACCCGCGCCGAGGAGGCCGCCGCGTGCCTGCGGACGTTCGCCAGCGCCTCCTGCGCGGCTCTGATCAGCACGACCTCGGCGCCCGGGGGAACCGGATGCGAGGCGCCCTCGGCCGCGAACGTCACCGGCACGCCGAGCTCCTCGCCCAGCCGCGAGGCGATCCTGCCGAGCGCCTCCTCCAGCGTGGACCCGTCCAGCGGCGCCGGGGTGAGCGCCGTGATGAGCCCGCGCGCCTCCTCCAGGTTCTCCCGCGCCGTCCGCACGGCCAGCGCCAGGTGACGGGACGGGTCGGCCTGCGCCTCCGCGGCCTGGATCAGCATGATGATGCTGGTGAACCCCTGGGCCAGCGTGTCGTGGATCTCCCCGGCGAGCCTCTGCCGCTCGGCCAGCGCTCCCCGTTCGCGCGACAGCCGCTCGACCTGCGCCCGGCTGGCCCGTAGCTCCTCGATGAGTTCGGCCCGCTCCGCGCTCTGGTCGATGATGCGCGACACCCATGGGCCGAACACCAGGGAGAAGACGGTCGCGACGGCCATGAACCCGGCGGACCCGACGACGTCGCCCACGTTGAGGTCCGGCCCGATGAGGAAGCGGACGGCCGGCAACATGTTGAGGAGGACCACGATCACCGGCGCCCACCCCGAGCGCAGCATCATGAACATCTGCGGGCACAGCGCGAACAGGGCGAACCCCGCCGCGTGGACGATCACGGCGGCGGGGACGAACGCGCCCAGGACCAGCAGGCTGTAGATCACCGCCTCCCGAGAGGTGCGCTCGTCGGTGAGGAGCGCCGGCCGTCCCAGGACGAGGTAGGCGACGGCGCACGCCACCAGCAGGACGAGCGCCGTCGCCTTGGCCGCCGGAGACGGCCCGTCGTCCGTCGCCACGATCGCGATGGTGACCGTGAACACGACGAGGTAGAAGATCTCCCAGCCGCGATAGGCCACCCACGCGTCGCCGCGCGCCCGGCGGCTCGTCATCCGTCGCGGCGGCCCTTCCAGCGGAACGTCGTCAAGCACAGGACCAGACCTCCGACCATCCACGCGCTCAGGACCAGGGCGACGCGGCCCAGCTCGTAGGACTTCGCCAGCTCCAGGGAGGCCCCCGCCTCACCCAGGAACACCGACCGGAAGCCCTGGCACATCCACTTCAGCGGGAAGAACGACGCGATCCTCATCAGCCATTCGGGCAGCGCGGTGAACGGGATGAAGACCCCCGAGATGAACTGGAGCACCACGAACGGCATGCTGATCACCGCGGTCGCGCTCTTGGCGGACCTCGGCAGGCTGCTCACGGCGATGCCGAGCAGCGAGGACGCCGTGACGCCGAGCACGAACACCCAGGCGAACGTCAGCCAGGAGCCGGGCGCGGTCGGAAGATTCAGGTCGTACATCACGACGCCGACGGCCAGCAGGATCGCCACCTCCAGCACCGAGAGGATCAGCACGCTGAGGATCTTGCCGACGAAGTAGGCGCTGCGCGGCATGGGCGTGCCGGCGAGGCGCTTGAGCGTGCCGTCGTCCCGGTCGACGGCGATGCCGACGCCGAGGTTCTGGAAGCTGGCGCTCATCACGCCGGCGCCGATCAGCCCGGCCGTGTAGAGCTGCGAGACGGTGACGTGACCTTCGAGCTCTCCCTGGAAGATCGAGCCGAAGATGACGAGCAGGATGATCGGGAACGAGAAGGTGAAGATGACCGCGTCCTTCTCACGGAAGAACATCTTGGTCTCCACGGCGGCCCTGCCCCAGCCGCTCGCGGCGATGGACGGCAGCCGCCCGGAACCTTCCCGGTCCACGGCCCTGGCACGGGTGGACGCGACGGTGTCACTCATGACGGCCTCTGCTCGGAATCGGGGGACGCGTTGATCAGATCGAGGTAGACGTCCTCCAGGGATGGGCGGGTCACCGTCAGCTCGGGGACCTCGCCGTCGAAGCGGGCGGTCAGCTCCAGGACCGTCGCGGTCGGCGTGCGGGTCTCGATCCGCCTGCGCCCGCCGTCCTCCAGCCAGCTCACCGCGGCCTTGGCCGACGCGCGCCCGCCCAGCGTGGCGGGCTCGCCCTCGGCCACGATGCGGCCCTTCGCGATCACGGCCACCCGGTCCGCGAGCGCCTCGGCCTCGTCGAGGTAGTGGGTGGTGAGGACGATGGTCGTGCCGTCGTCGGAGAGTCCCCTGATCAGCTCCCAGAACCGCCGGCGGGCCTCGGGGTCGAAGCCGGTGGTGGGCTCGTCCAGGAACAGCAGCTCCGGGTCGCCGATCACGCCGAGCGCCACGTCGACCCGCCGCCGCTGGCCGCCGGAGAGCTGCCGCAGGCGCGTGCGGGCCTTCTCGGTCAGCCCGACCTTGGCGATGACCTCGTCGGGGTCCCGGGAGGAGGGGTACATCGCGGCGAAGTGGCGCACGGTCTCGCGGACGGTCAGCTCCGCGGTGTCGTTGGCGGTCTGCAGGACGATGCCGACGCGGCTGCGCCACAGCCGCGTCGGGTGCCGGGGGTCGGTGCCGAGCACGCTGACCTCCCCGGCGTCCCGCTCGCGGTACCCCTCCAGGATCTCCACGGTCGTCGACTTGCCCGCGCCGTTGGGGCCGAGGATGGCGAACACCTCGCCCGTGCCGATCTCCAGGTCGATGCCGTCCACCGCCCGGACGTCGCCGTACCGTTTGGTGAGGCCGCGCACGCTCACCGCTGTCCCATTCATGCCGCAATCATCGCGGTCGTCTGGGCTTTCCGGACACCACCGAGGGATCGATCCGTCTGTCCACCGATCGATGGACAGACGGTCCCACGGGTCAGGCGGCGCCGGGCGCGCGGCCGGGGGAGGGCTGGGCGAGGTCCGCCAGCAGCTCCGTCCACCGCGCGCCGATGACCTCCATGTGGTAGTTCGCCGCGGTACGCAGGGCGTTGGCGCCCATCTCGCGGCGCAGTTCCTCGTCCTCGATGAGCCGGCCGATGCCCGCCGCCAGCTCCGCGGCCTTCTTGGAACGGACGAGCAGGCCGTCGTGCCCGTCGGTGATGATCTCCTTGGGGCCGTGCGGGCAGTTGAAGCTCACCACCGGCACTCCCTTGCTCATCGCCTCCAGGATCGTCATGCCGAAGCCCTCGTACCGCGAGCTCACCGCGTAGATCGAGGACTTGGACAGCTCGACGCCGATCTCCGGCGTGCTGCCCATCAGGAAGACCTTGTCCGACAGCCCGGCCTCGTCGATGCGCGCCTGGAGTTTCTCCTCGCGCTCGGGCGTGCCGCCGCCGTAGATGCGCAGCACCCAGTCCGGGTGCTCCTCGGCCACGGTCTTCCAGGCGTTGACCAGCCGGTCGAACCCCTTGGCCCAGACGATGCGGCCGATGCCGATGACGACCTTCTCGGTCAGGGGCGAGACGTCCCCGGCGAGCTCGGGGATCGCGTTCGGGATGCGCAGCAGCCGCCCCGGCGGGTTCTTGCGCAGCGCCTTGGCGTACTCCTTGCGGTCCGCCTCGGTGAGGGTGGCGAACGCGTCCAGCCTGCCGTAGCGCCGCTTGATCAGCGACTGGAGCTCGGGGCCGTGCGACTCGAAGGTGACGTGCTCCTGGCCGACGAGCACGACCTCCGGCGGCGCGAACAGGCTCATGACCAGGTTGAACCCGGGACGGGTCCCGATCACCACCCCGCCGCGCAGGGACCGCAGGAAGCGGAGGAGCCGCAGGTCCGTGAGCAGGCTCATGTTGTGGTACGCCTTCTCCTCCTTGGACACCAGCCTGCTCGGGCGCCGGGCGAGGAACTCGGCGAACCGGCCGCGCGGCGCCGTCCTGTCGTCGAGGAAGGTCACCTTCACGCCCGGCGGCATCGCGAAGAACGGCTCCTCGTTCGTGCGCACCAGGCTGACGATCTCGACCTCGCGCTCCCGGGACAGGTAGGCGGCGAGGTTGAGCACCGTGCGGATCGTGCCGCCCATGCCGTACGCGTGCAGCAGCAGGATGCGCACCGGTCCCGTCCCCCGGGGCGGCGCCTTGCGCAGTCGCCTGCGGTTGATGAGCCCGAGCAGCGCGAGCGCCGCGCGGGCCACGATTGCCCGTGCCCTCGTCATCACGCGGAACGCCCCCTGTGTCGTGAAGTCATTCGTGCCCTCGCAAGTCATTCGCCCAACGGCGCGGGGAAACGCGCATGCCCGGGAGGACGACCTCTTTCGTACTCCATCGGAGGTAAACGTGGGGTTAGCGCGCTCCCCGTACCAAGTCCCCTTGTTCATGATCTAGACGCATTGATCCCGGGGAAAAGTTGCGTCTTTTCGCGAAAAATTCGATGAGTGCTCGAATGGTTACCTAAAACGGGACATCGGGCAGGCGGCCCGCATCGGCGCTTTCAGGGCGCGACGGGTCCCCGCATGTCATCGGGACGGGCGCGCGCGGCGACCGGCCGAACGGCATTCGCATGCCGGGGGAGCGGTCTCCGGCCAGGTGATCACGCCGTGCGCCGATGGACCCGGCGCCGATGAACGCCCGATGAATCGGACGGCCGAGCTACCAGTGGAAATGCGGCCCGGGTGTGAACGATTTGCCGGGCGGCGCCGGTTTCTGGGCGTCTGTACGGATTCAGGGCACACGAAAGGCGCGGCACCGGGCCGGCGCCGCGCTCGGACCGCGGGAGGTCAGAAGAGGGTGTCGGTGCGCTCGATGCCGCGCAGGGCGTCGTAGTCCAGCGTGACGCAGCCGATGCCCCGGTCGGTGGCCAGCACGCGGGCCTGGGGCCTGATCTCCTGCGCGGCGAAGACGCCCTTGACCGGCGCGATCAGCGGATCGCGGTTGAGCAGCTCCAGGTAGCGCGTGAGCTGCTCGACGCCGTCGATCTCGCCGCGCCGCTTGATCTCGACCGCGACCGTGCCGCCGAGGTGGTCGCGGCACAGGATGTCGACCGGCCCGATCGCGGTGGGGTACTCCCTGCGGATCAGGGACCAGCCGTCGCCGAGCGTCTCGATGTGCTCGGCCAGCAGCTCCTGCAGGTGGGCTTCGACGCCGTCCTTGCGCAGGCCCGGGTCGACGCCGAGCTCGTGCGCGGAGTCGTGCATGATCTCCTCGATGGTGAGGATGAGCTGCTCGCCCGTCTTGCCGTGCGTGACGGTCCAGCCGCCCTCTTCCTCGCGCAGCCTGCACGGAGGGTTCATCCAGTTCAACGGCTTGAAGGCGCGGTCGTCGGAGTGAATCGACACCGAGCCGTCCGCCTTGACGAGGATGAGCCTGGGCGCCATCGGGAGGTGCGCCGTCAGCCGCCCCACGTAATCCACGCTGCAACGCGCGATGACCAGCCGCATGACCGCCAACCCTACCGCCCGCCCGGGGCCTCCGGGCGCCGATCGCCGACGCCCGTCCGGGTGGGGTCTTTTGAGGGGACGCCTGGCGCTCTGGGACACTTGCCGCGAGAGGAGGGCCGGATGTCACGGACATTTGAGACGGTCGGAGTCGTCGGGCTGGGCACCATGGGGGCCGGGATCGCCGAGGTGTTCGCCCGCGCCGGGCTCGCCGTCGTCGGGGTCGAGGTCGACGCCCAGGCGCTGGAACGCGGCCGGGGGCACGTCCTGCGGTCCACCGACCGCGCGGTGAGCAGGGGCAGGCTGTCCGAGGCCGGGCGCGACGAGATCCTCGGCAGGATCGCCTTCACCGGCTCGCTGGACGACCTGCGCGACGCCGACCTGGTGATCGAGGCGATCCCCGAGGTCATGGAGTACAAGCGCGCCCTGTTCACCGACCTGGACCTCGTGTGCAAGCCGGAGGCGGTCCTCGCGACCAACACCTCCTCCCTGTCCGTCACCGCCATCGCCTCGTTCACCGCGCGTCCCGGCCAGGTGGTCGGCATGCACTTCTTCAACCCCGCGCCGGTCATGCGGCTCGTCGAGGTCGTGCGCACGGTCGCCACCGCCGGCGGGGTGGCCGAGGACGTCGCCGAGCTGGCGCGGCGCGTCGGCAAGACCCCGGTGACCGTGGGGGACCGGGCCGGGTTCGTGGTGAACCGGCTGCTGCTCGGCTACCTCAACCACGCCGCGAGCCTCCTGGAGCTCGGCGTGGCCTCGCGCGACGACATCGACGCCGCGATGAGGCTCGGCGCCGGCCTGCCCATGGGCCCGTTCGCCCTGCTCGACCTGATCGGCCTGGACGTCTCCCACGAGGTCTGCGAGGTGCTGTTCGAGGAGAGCCGCGACCGCGTGCACGCGCCCGCGCCGATCCTGCGCGAGCTGGTCACCGCCGGGCTCCTCGGCCGCAAGAGCGGGCGCGGCTTCCACGCCCACGAGGGCGCCTCCGAGGCCGAAGCGGCTGCGGGAGGGACGCTCCCGGGGTCGGTGTGCGTGATCGGCGAGGGCGCCGACCGGCTGGTCTCCGAGCTGTCCGCCGCCGGCGTCAAGGCGGCCGACGCGCAGGAGGCCGACGTCGTGCTCGTGCTCTCCAGCACGCCGGTCGTCGAGCACGCCGCTCGGCTGCCCCGGCCCGAGAGGCTCGTCGGCCTGCATCTGGTCGGCGAGTGCGTGGCCGAGGTCGTCTCGACGGTGCTCACCTCTGCCGAGGCCGCCGGCGCGGCCGGGGAGGTCGTCCGGGCGCTCGGGCGCACGCCGGTCGCGAGCGCCGACCGCGCTGGGTTCGTGGTGAACGCCCTGCTGTACCCCTACCTCAACGACGCCGTGCGCATGTACGACTCCGGGTACGCCTCCGCCCCCGACATCGACGCCGCGATGCGGCTCGGCTGCGGCTACCCGGCGGGCCCGTTCGAGACGCTGGAGGCCGTCGGCCTGGCGACCGTCCGCGACGGCCTGCGCGCCCTGTACGCCGAGTACCGCGAGCCGTCGTTCGCCCCGGCGCCTCTGCTGGACCGACTTGTCACGGCCGGGGTGACGCGGGTCGAGGATAGGGGATAGGTACAGGAAGAAGATCCTGCGATCAGACGTTTGTGTCGACATGAGCCCCCGTCGTGCTCGCCGCATGGACCCCTGGGACCGAGGAGGACGCGCCGCGCCCGCGCGCCCGCTCGACGACGGTGTTCTACGGGGGATGGACCGGGTGGAGGAAGGGCCGGACGGAGAGTGGAAGGTCCGCATGGTGTCCGGCGGCGGCTCCGAGAAGGTCTACCGCTGCCCGGGATGTGACCAGGAGATCCGGCCCGGCCTGCCGCACCTCGTGAGCTGGCCCAACTGGACCGGCGGGGAGGGCGAGCGGCGCCACTGGCACACCGCGTGCTGGCGCAAGCGCACCGACCGCGGGCCCGGCCGCTCGCGGTACTGATCCGAAGCAAGAGCGGGCCGCCGCCCCGCACGGCCCCGGGACCGCCGGGGTGCTCGAAGGAGTTTGAGGAGCCGTCATTGGAGATCCGCTCGTCCACGATCCTGCCCGCCGCCCGGGAGGACATCGAGCTGCACACGGCCGACGGGCTCACGCTGGTGGGCGAGCTGGCCTCGCCGCCCGAGGGACGTCCCGCCGCGACGCTGATCTGCCTGCACCCGCTGCCCACGGCCGAGGGCATGATGGACAGCCACGTGCTGCGCAAGGCGTCCTACCGGCTGCCCGCGCTGGCGGGCCTGGCCGTGCTGCGCTTCAACACCCGGGGCACCGCCTCGGCCCGGGGCAGGTCCGAGGGGGCGTTCGACGAGGGTGAGGGCGAGCGGTTCGACGTGGCGGCGGCGCTTGAGTACGCCGAGTTCCACGACCTGCCGAACCCCTGGCTGCTCGGCTGGTCGTTCGGCACCGAGCTGGCGCTGAAGTGGGGGCACGACCCGCTCGTCCAGGGCGCGATCCTGCTGTCGCCTCCCCTCAAGCGCGCCGGCGACGCCGACCTGGACGCCTGGGCGCGGTTCGGACGGCCGCTGGTCGCGCTGGTCCCCGAGTTCGACGACTACCTGAGGCCCGAGGAGGCGCGGCGGCGGTTCGCGCGCGTCCCGCAGTCGGAGGTCGTCGGCGTGGACGGCGCCAAGCACCTGTGGGTGGGCGAGCCGTACGTCCGCGTCGTGCTGAACGAGATCGTCGGGCGGGTCAACCCCGCCGCTCATCCGCTGCCCACCGAAGTGTGAGTTCCCGCCCGCCCGGCGATGCCCTAGAATCTTGTTCGGTTTCGGACGAGGGAGGGCACATCCGTGGGTGCGTTTGATCTGTCGGGGCGGGGCGCGCTGGTCACCGGGGCGTCGCGCGGGATCGGGCGGGCCATCGCCCTCGCCTACGCCGCGGCGGGAGCCGACGTCGCGCTGGTCGCGCGGTCGCCGGAGAACCTGGCCGAGGTCGCCAAGGAGGTCGAGGCCCTCGGGCGCCGCGCGCACGTCATCCCGTGCGACGTCTCCGACCGGGACGCCGCGGCCGCGGCCGCGCTGGAGGCCGTCGAGCGCCTCGGCCACGTGGACATCGTCGTCAACAACGCGGGCGGCTCCAACTTCATGGTCCCGTTCAAGGACCTGCGCCTGTCGGGCTGGGACAAGCTGATGAAGCTGAACCTCGACTCCGCCATGGCGGTGTGCCACGCGCTCGCGCCGCACCTGCTGGAGCGCGGGTCCGGCTCGGTCATCAACGTGGCGTCCGTGGCAGCCCTGGGCGCGCCGTTCATGGCGCCGTACGCGGTCTCCAAGGCGGGCCTGGTCGCCCTGACCAAGACCCTCGCGCTGGAGTGGGCGGCGAGCGGCGTCCGCGTCAACGCCCTGTGCCCCGGCTGGACCGCGACCGACCTCAACCGCACCCTGTGGGAGGACGACAACGCCAGTAAGGCGACCGTCTCGTCCGTGCCCATGGGCCGCTGGGGCACGCCCGAGGAGATGGCCTCCCCGGCGGTGTTCCTCGCCGGCGACGCCTCGGCCTACATGACCGGGCAGGTGCTGTTCATCGACGGCGGCTTCACCGCGACCTGAGCGGCCGCGCCCGGGTCACATCCTGGCCTGGCGGGGCAGGACGACCTCACGGACGATCAGCGCCACCGCGGCCGCCACGGGGATCGCCAGCAGCGCCCCGACCGCGCCGAGCAGCGCTCCGCCGAACAACGCGGCGATCACCGTCACGGCGGGTGCGACGTCCACCGACCGGCGCATCACGCGCGGGTAGATGACATAGTTCTCGACCTGCTGGTAGACGATGAAGAAGATCGCGCAGGCGATGCCGAGCGTCGCGGACTGCAGGAACCCCACCGCGCTGACCAGCACCGCCCCCACCGTGGCGCCCACCAGCGGGATCAGGTCCGTCACCGCCACCACGAGCGCCAGCGCCAGCGCGTACCGCGCCCCGGCGATGGACAGGAACAGCCACGACAGGGCGCCCGCGATCACCGAGATCAGCACGTTGCCCGCGACGTAGCCGCCGATGCCCGCGAGGATCTCGTCGCCGATCGCCGACGTGCGGGCCCGGCGGGTCGCGGGCACCAGGCGCAGCATGTACTCCTTGATCGTCGGCAGCGAGGAGAGGAAGTAGAGGGTCAGCACCAGCAGCGTCAGCCCGGAGAAGAACGCGTCCAGCACCACCGCGCCCGCGCCGAGGATGCCCCCCGCGACGGCCGCCCCGAGGCCGCCGTTGGTGATGTAGTCCTGCACCTTGGCGAGGATCTGGTAGTCGGCGTCGAGCTGCTTGATCGTCGGGTTGCCCAGCAGTTCCTGCACGTAGCCGGGCACGGCGCTGATGAAGTCACTGGTCTGCTCGCCTACCGGCGGGACGATCGCGAGCCCGAACAGCCCGAACATGACGATCACGCCGAGGAAGACGATCGAGATCGCCCAGCGCCGGCCGAGCCCCCACCGCTGGAGCCCTTCGACCACGGGGTTGAGCCCCACGGCCAGGAACGCCGCCACCACGATCAGCACGATCACGCTGCGCGAGCTGACCAGGGCCTGGGCCAGGCCCCACGCCGTCAGCACGCCGAGCGCGGCCGTGAACCCCCACAGGAACGGCCCCCGGGCGAAGGGCTTGCCCGGCACGCCGTACGGCGCAGAGTCGTCCGTCGCGTCCGCGGCTACGGCCGGACCCGGGCCCGGGGCTGAGGCCGCGCGCCCGCCCGCCGTGCGGTCTTCGGAGGGCGTGGGATAGGGGACGCCCGCCGTGGGCAGGATATCGGTCACCTCCGCCGCGCCTGCGGCACCCGGCCTGCCGTGCGCGGCGGCTCTGGGCATGTCCGGACGCGGCACGGCGTCCGGGGCGGTATCGGGCACGAGTGCTCCTCGGCGTCACAGGGCGCGGACAACAGGAGAGCCTAGCGACCCTCATGATCGCCAGGCTCTCCTGGTAGCCGTCCTAACGCCCCATTTGTGGTACCTGCTCGGGGCTTACTCCTGCCACCACTCGGAATCGTCGTCGGCGGGAGCCGCGGCGCGCTGCGGAGCCGGCGCGGGGCTCGGCTTCTCACTCGCGACCGGCGTCGGCGCGAGGGCGGGCTTGGCGGGTGCGGCGGCCACCGCCGGGGCCTCGTCCATGCCCGGCAGCGCCGCGCCGCCGAGGAGCTGGCGCAGCTGCGCGAGGTGGCTGGTGATGCTGTCGCGCTGGCGGGTCAGCTCGTCCACCTGACGCTGGGCGAGGGTGCGGTTGCGCTCGGCCTCGGCCTTGGCGTCCGAGACGATCGACTCGGCGCTGGACTTGGCCTCCGCCACGAGCTGGTCGGCGTTCTTGCGGGCGTTCGCCAGCAACTGCTTGGCGTGCGTGTCGGCCTCGCGGCGGGTCTGCTCGGCCTGCTGGGTGGCCTTGGTGGCCCGCTGCTCGGCCGTGGCGGCGCGCTGCTCGGCCTCGGCGACCAGCTTCTGCGTCGCGGCCTGGGCGGTGGCGTGGCGCTCGGACTCCTGGCGCTCGGCCTCCTCGCGGCGGGCGGCGAGCTGGATCTCGAACTCGGCCTCGTCCTGGGCGCGCTTGGCCTCGGACTCCTCCAGGACGCGCTGGGCCTGGGCCCGCATCTCGTCGGCCTGGCGCTTGGCGGTGGTGAGCACCTCGTCGCGCTCGCGCTTGGTGGACGCGCGCAGCTGCGCGACCTCGCGCTCGGTGGTGGTGCGCAGCTTGGCGATCTCGCGCTCGGCGTCGGCGCGCTTCTCGGCGACCTCGTGGTCGGCGGTGGCCCGGAGCTTGGAGACCTCGCGCTCGGTGGTGGAGGTCAGCTCGTCGGCCTCGCGCTTGGCGGTCGAGCGGATCTCCTCGGCCTCGCGCTCGGCCGTGGTGCGCATCTCGTCGGCCTCGCGGGTGGCGAGCGCGCGCTTCTCGGCCGCCTCGTTCTCGGCGGCGGCGCGCGTGTCGGCGGCGTCGACCTTCGCCGCGGCCTTGATCTCGTTGGCCTCGGACCTGGCCGCCTGGACCAGCTCGGTCGCCTGCTCCTCCGCCAGGCGCAGCAGCTGCTCGATGCGGGCGCCCAGACCGGAATAGGTCGGGCGCTCCTGCTCCTGGAGCTGGCGCTGGGAATCGGAGAGCTCGCGCTGCGAGGAGGCGAGTTGCTCGCGTGCCTGACGCAACTCGGTGTCGAGTTGCTTGAGGTGGTCGTGCACCTGGTGCCGGTCGTAACCACGGAGAACCACGTCGAATTCCCGCGTGGGGGCGTCTTCGAAGAAATTGTTCAGCTGGGCGTCGATGTCGGACTGCATGAGGCTCGATCCTGGGTTGTCGAGACGGCTACACGGGCCGGACGGGGGGCGGACATCCGAGGCGGGAACCCGCTCCTATGGTCGCGCGCGCTGCGCACATGGCTGAGGGCCCGCTCTCGCGCGCCCTCGGGTGCTTGTGCTCGGCTCGCCCGTCCATGGTCGGGATCCACGTCCGGTGGTAGGCCAGCGTACTCCGGTGTTGCCGAATTGGAGGTCCCGTCCGACTTTCTGCGCGACTTGTTACGAATAAGCCATTGTTAAGTTTCGTCTGCTAGGACGGCCGGGGAGGGGACTCGACCAGCTCTGTCAAGACTCCTCCCACGTCCTTTGGATGAAGAAACGCGATTGACGTGCCCATTGCTCCGTGACGGGGCGACTTGTCCAGCAAACGCACTCCCTCGCCGCCGATGTGCTCCATCGCCGCGACGATATCGGACACTCCGTACGCGATGTGGTGAACGCCCTCGCCTCGCCGGGCGAGGAACTTCCCCACCGGCGTGTCGGGGCCCAGAGGTTCGAGAAGCTGGATGTAGGAGCCGCCTCCCTCGCCGTCGGCCACGTGCAGCATGGCTTCCTCCACCCCCTGCTCCTCGTTGATCTCGCGGGCGACGACCTTCACGTCGAAGACCGACCGATAGAACGCGATCTTCTCGTCGAGATTCTCGCAGGCGATGCCCACATGGTCGATTCTCATCAGCATTGCGTGTCCTCCGGTGCGTGTCGGTCTTCGCGGGCCGGGCGCCCTGAGCGAGGTCCCGTCGCGAGACCTCGCTCAAGCCGTCCGGCCCGGCCTGGGTATGGTGGCAAAGTCGCCTACGACCCCATCATGGAGGCCCTGGTGTCCGGTTCTTCCACCATCCCGCCCGGCATGTCGCGATCCGTCATCGTGGCGGGGGCCCGCACTCCCATCGGACGGCTGCTCGGCGCGCTGTCCGGCCTGTCCGCCGCCGACCTGGGCGGCATCGTGATCAAGGCGGCGCTGGAGCGCGCCGGCGTCGCGCCCGACCGGGTGCAGTATGTGATCATCGGGCAGGTACTCCAGGCCGGCGCGGGGCAGATCCCCTCCCGCCAGGCCGCCGTGAAGGCGGGCGTGCCGATGAGCGTGCCGTCGCTGACCATCAACAAGGTCTGCCTGTCCGGGCTCGACGCGATCGCCCTGGCCGACCAGCTCATCCGCGCCGGCGAGTTCGACATCGTGGTCGCGGGCGGCATGGAGTCGATGACCAACGCCCCCCACCTGCTGCCGGGGCTGCGCAAGGGCGTCAAGTACGGCGGCTCGGAGGTCGTCGACGCGATGGCCTACGACGGGCTGACGGACGTGTTCGACCAGGTCTCGATGGGCGAGTCCACCGAGCGGCACAACACCCGGCTCGGCCTCGGGCGCGAGGAGCAGGACGCCTTCTCGGCCAGGTCCCACCAGCTCGCCGCCGCCGCCATCAAGGACGGCCGGTTCGACGACGAGATCGTCCCGGTCACGCTGCCCCAGCGCAAGGGCGACCCCATCGTCTTCTCCACCGACGAGGGCGTGCGCGGCGACACCACCGTCGAGACGCTCGCCCGGCTGCGGCCGGCGTTCGCCGAGGACGGCACGATCACGGCCGGGTCGGCGTCCCAGATCTCCGACGGGGCCTGCGCCGTCGTGGTCATGTCCAAGGCCAAGGCCGAGGAGCTCGGGCTGCCCTGGCTGGCCGAGATCGGCGCGCACGGCAACGTCGCCGGGCCGGACAACTCGCTGCAGTCCCAGCCCGCCAACGCCATCTTCCAGGCCCTCGGCAAGCAGGGCCTCACCACCGACGACCTCGACCTGGTCGAGATCAACGAGGCGTTCGCGGCGGTCGTGCTCCAGTCGGTCAAGGAGCTTGGCGTGCCGCAGGACAAGGTGAACGTCAACGGCGGCGGCATCGCGCTCGGGCACCCCATCGGCGCCTCCGGCGCGCGCATCGTCCTGACCCTCGCCCACGAGCTGCGGCGCAGGGGCGGGGGCACCGGCGCGGCCGGCCTGTGCGGCGGCGGAGGCCAGGGCGACGCCCTGATCATCACCGTCCCGGCCTCCTGACCCCGGGGACCTCCTCGGCTCCGGCCGTCCGCCCCGCGTGATCAGGCGTCAGGCGCAGGTCGGTAGCGTCGTGCGGCCCCGCGCGTCAGGGCTCGTCGGCGTACTTCACCGTCACCTTGGTGAAGCCGAGGGACTTGAGCATGCCCTCGAGCATCAGCTTGGTGTTCTGGTCGGCGCGGTTGCGCAGGTCACTGGACCGGGCGGCCTCGGCGATCTTCCGTTCCGCCAGGACGTACAGCTCCTGCTGGTTCTGGGGGGAGCTGGACAGCATCTCCTGGACGCGGTCGAGCAGCCCGCGCTGCTGGGCGTAGACGTAGGACTTGTCGTTGTTCAGGTTCGTCTTCTCCAGCTGCGCGCGCGGCAGCCGCACGCTGACCTCGGTGCGGTCGGGGGAGACGGTGATCGCGTCCTTGGGCAGGCCCGAGAAGTCGACGTAGGCGTCCACGCTGCCCGCGCCGACGAACAGCGTGCGCGTGCCCTTGATGGCGTCGGGCAGGAACGCGGCGTCCTTCTCCAGGTCGACGATGACCTGGAAGTTGCCGCTGGCGGCCTGGAACCGGCTCATGTTCTGGATCGACTGGAGCAGGACCGGCTGACTGCGGTCGACGGTCGTCTCACCGAACGGGTTGAGGTACGACCAGGTGAGCCGGGCTCCCACGACCAGGAGCACCAGCACCACGAGCACGCCTGCGAGCAGGCGCCAGCCACGCCGGCGACGGCGCTCGACCGGCTCGGCCGGGGGCGCCGTCTGGGGGGTCGACATCTGGCGGTTCACGACCCGTCTCCTTCCCGAGATGAGGCCTTTCTCACATCATGTGCGGCCCCGTGCGGGAGCGCGGTCCCCGCCGCGCGCCCCGGGACTCACCTCGGGAACCCCGCCGGGGCCGGGGAGGGCGGGCTCGGCATGGTCGGGTACGGAGAGCCGGGGACGGACGACTGGCCCGGATAGCCCGGGACGGCCCGCACGCGCGGCCGGGGAGCAGTCCCGGCGCCGGGCGCCATGTGGTGGACGGCGAGCTGCCCGGCCGCGCCTCCGCCGAAATGGGACGCCTTCAGCCCGCACGTGGCGAAGTCGGTGTAGAACATGCGCAGCCAGTCGCGTCGCTGGCTCTCGGCCAGGCCGGAGAACCACGTGGCCGCCGCCTGGTGGCCCGGCAGCGGGCCGCTCGGGAGCGGCTCCCCGCGCAGCCAGGCCGTCACGATCGCTCGGTACCCGCCGGCTCGGGCGGTGCCGCACGGAGGCGCCAGCCGCTCGACGAACTCGGCCGCCGCCCGCGCGGCGAACCCCGGGGTGAGGTCGTCGACGTAGATGGGCACCACGCCCGGCGCTGGCGCGGTGGTGTCCGCGCGCGAGCGCTGCTCGGTTTCCGTCCGCGAGCGCTGCTCGGTGTCCATCCGCGAGCGCTGCTCGGTGTCCGTCCGCGAGCGCTGCTCGACCCGTGAGAAGGCCGCCGGCGTGCCCGTCAGGCGGGCGGCGATCGTCGTGAACGCCGCGCCCAGCTCGGTCAGCCCGCTGCGCATCCCGGGATGGACGCAGACGGTGATGGGCCATTCCTGGCAGCTGTAGACCATCGGCTCGGTCGCGGCCACGGCCTGCGGCTCGCCCAGCAGCCGCGCCATGCCCGTGCCCGCCGCGAGGACGGCCAGCATCGCCCCGGCCAGCGTCAGCGCGCGCCCGGTGACGGCGGCGGCCCAGGCCAGTAGCAGGGCGGTGGTCAGGCCGACCAGCCAGAGCGTCTGGTTGGCGAAGGCCCCCGGGCTCAGCCCCTCGAACGGGTCGTACGGCTGGGACAACGCGGGCGCGAGCCTGGCGGCCCAGGACGACCCCTGCGGCAGCGCCGTCAGCAGGCCGTACGCCCCCACGCCGGCCAGGGGAGGGGTGACCGGCCAGGGCATGGCCCACCCGGCGACCCACCCGGTCACCGTGTACAGCGCCAGCCCGGCGGCGCCCGCCGCCAGGCCCGTGGGCGCCAGATGGCCCGCCTGGTCGGTCAGGACGGCCTTCATCGCCAGCAGCGTGACGGTCGCCACGAAGGACCCCACCACGACGGCCAGGATCGCCAGCGGCGCCCTGAACACCTGCCAGCCGCTCGGCACGCGGCGCGGAGCCGCGCGGCGCCTGCGCACGGCCACCCAGGCCGCGAAGGCCGCCGCGACCGGCCCGGTCAGCCGCAGCGAGCCGATGACCGCGACGACGATGTTCTCCCACGCGGATATTTCGGGCACAAGGACGCTCCACGCCGCGAGCAGGCCCAGCGCGAGCAGTATCCCTACCGCCACGAGCGCGCTGTGCTTCAGCTCCTCCCGTGAAACGCCCCTCTGCTCAAGCACGGCCCCGCGTGGACCGGACGACCGGCCACGCTGCCCGTGCGCTCATGTTCTTCATACAGGACAACCCCCCGTGCCTGGATGAGCGACGCTGTGCGCCGGTGCCGGCCCCTTGGCACCTGTCGCCCGGCCGGTCCCCGCCACACCGGACGTCCACGGGCTCGTCTCGCCGTGCCTCGCGTCGCCGACGTGGTCTTCCCCGTGCTTTGGACCGGGCTTTGCCGCGCCTCATCTCTTGACATGCACACCATAACGGAGCGTGATGTTTGTCGTCCCCGTTCTTGGGTATCCGATGAAACTCAGTCACCCTGTGTCAGTGGTCCGCGCAGGCGCTAGCGTAGCGTTGTGTCCATCGGTGTACCGAAGCCGCTCAATCTGCCATTCGACCCAATCGAACGCGCCGCCGAGACCTGGCGCGTCCATTTCGGGCCGTCATCCGCCATGGCGGCCGTCACATCGATCATGAGAGCGCACCAGATCCTGCTGGGGCAACTGGACACGCTGCTCAGACCGCACGACTTGACGTTCGCCCGCTACGAGGCGCTCGTGCTGCTCACCTTCAGCCGCACGGGGTCGCTGCCGCTGTCGCGCATCGGCGAGCGTCTCATGGTGCATCCGACGAGCGTGACCAACACCGTCGACCGGCTGGAGCGCGCCGGGCTCGTGCGCCGCATGCGCAACCCCAAGGACGGGCGCGGGGTCCTCGCCGAGATCACCGACAAGGGACGCGAGCTCGTCGCCCGGGCGACCGCCGACCTGATGGCCGCCGACTTCTGCATGACGATGTACGGCGAGTCCGACCTGTCCGAGATGTTCGGCATGCTGCGCACGATCAGGGTGGCGGCGGGCGACTTCGAGCCCGGCGAAGACGAGTCCGGGCCGGACCACCGGGGGTGATGAGCCCCGGTGGTCCGGCCCGGACGTCATCGCCGGGCGCGGGCCCGCTAGTGGCCGACGGCGCGCAGGGCGTCGACGATGCCCCTGCCGTAGAAGCCGTTGGACGCCGTGGTCCCCTCGCACGTGTGCGTGGCGGTGACGGTGGCGCCGCTCGGAAGGTGGCGGGTGTAGGTGTAGGCGGGCGGGGTCGGGCAGGGCGTCTTGGTGGCCGTGCCCTTCAGGATCCCCTCGACGACGTCCGGGGCGAGCGTCTTGCCGCCGTTGCGCCAGTCGCGGTACCCGTACTTGCTGACGATCAGCGCCGCGACGCCGGTCGCGCGGGGCGAGGCCATCGAGGTGCCCTGCAGGTACTGGTAGTACGCGCAGGTGGCGCCGTCGCAGTCCTTCACGACGTAGTCGACGGTCGGGTCGCCGTTCTCGTCGATCTCGCCGTTGGCGATGGCGAGGGACTTCGGATAGGCCGACAGCGTCGTCTTGGTGATGTCCCGCGTGTTGCCGGGCGTGTCATACGCGTCGCCGCCGGGTGAGGCCACGTCGACGAACCCGTTGCCGTAGCTGGAGTAGTACGACTTGCGCTTGCTGATGCCGGTCGAGGAGACCGCGATCACGTGCTCGCCCTCGGTCGGCATCGAGGCGCAGCTCGGCGGGACCGTGCGGGAGTACGGCGCCTCGCCGGGCACGCTGGCGAAGTCGGGGCTGGTGGCGTCGATGTTGGTCTTGGTGTAGTCGATCGCCTGGTTGCCCGCGGCGGAGACCAGCGTGACGCCGTGCCGGTGGGCGTAGTTCAGCGCGCGCTGGGTCGCATTGATGATCGTCGCCTGCTCGGCGCGGTCCGCGGGGGAGTCCGCCGGGTTGTCGACGCAGTTGAACAGCCACGGGTCGATGTAGTAGCTCATGTTGACCACGTCGACGCCGATGTCGCCGGCGTAGGTCAGCGCGTCCACGCTGGGCTGCAGGAAGAAGTAGCCCGAGTCCTGGCCGGCCCGCAGGTTCACCAGCGTGACCTTGGGAGCCACGCCCGAGATGCCGAGCTTGTTGATCGGCGAGGCGATCGAGGACGCGACGTGCGTGCCGTGGCCGTCCTCGTCGACGTCGGCCGGGTCGTTGCAGGACTGGTCTGGCTCGTCCTCACAGGGACCGTCGACCACCTCGCCGTTGGCGTCGTAGGGGACGTCGACCGTGAAGTTGCGGCTGAGCGCCCGGTCGAAGTTGGGGGCGATGTCGGGGTGCGAGCCGTCGATCCCGGTGTCGATCACGCCGACGAGGACCTTCGGGTCTCCCTGCTCGTACTTGTGCGCCTCCTCGGCGTGGATCTGCTTCATGTCCCACTGCAGATCCGACAGCGGCTCGGCCTTGACCGAACGCTTGACCTTGAGCGGGCCGCCGTCGCCGCGGCCGGCCTTCTCGACGGCCTTGGACTGGATGGCCGCCTGGGTGCCGGCCGCCAGCCTGGCGGTCTTCGGGACGCTGCCGATGACACGGTCGTGGGCGACGCCCTCGATCGCGCCGTTGCCGGTGAGCGCCGAGGCGAAGCCGGGATTCGCGGTCGTCACGGTGGCCAGGCCGACGGCCTTGTTCACCTTGACGACCGTGCCACCCGCGGCCTCTATCGCCTTCTGGGCGTCTGCCGCAGCGGCGCCGTCTTTGTAAAGAACGACGTACTGGGTCGTTGCCGCGGGTTCGGCCGTCGTTGGGACGACGGCCTGCGCCGGGACCGCCACTGTCGCGGCGATCACGGCGGCAGCGGCGGAGACGACGATGACGCGTTTCACACCCACCTCCACGTGAGCTGAATTCATGCCGTGCCCATCGTTGGTGATATTCGTGCGTCAGGACAGTTGTGAGAGATTTCTGCGACAAAGGCGTGACATTCGGTGGAGGCCCCGGCGGTCCCGGTCGTGACCCTGAGCACGCGCGGGATGCGGCAGGATTGGACTATGAGCCCAGCGGACTTCACTCGACCGGCATCGTTGCAGGGGGCCGTGGACCTAGGTGCCCGCAAGCAGGCACTGGAAGCCCAGGCCCGCCGTGAGGCGGCCGCGGCGCAGGCCGCGGCGGGCGGCGGCCCCGCCCAGCCTCCTGCCGGCGCGGCCGTCATCGACGTCACCGATGAGACCTTCGCCACCGACGTGATCGAGCGCTCCATGCGCACGCCGGTCGTCCTCGACCTGTGGGCCACCTGGTGTGAGCCGTGCAAGCAGCTCAGCCCGATCCTCGAGAAGCTCGCCGCCGAGGCGGCGGGCCGGTGGGTGCTCGCCAAGGTCGACGTCGACAAGAGCCCCCAGATCAGCGGCGCCCTCCAGGTACAGAGCATTCCCACCGTCCTCGCCGTCTTCCAGGGGCAGGCCGTCACGGGCTTCCAGGGCGCGCTGCCCGAGGCCCAGGTGCGCCAGTGGCTCGACCAGCTCCTGACCGCTCTCGCGCAGTACCTGCCGCCGCCCGGCGAGGCGCCGGAGGGCCAGGAGGCGCCGCAGCCCGCGGTGGACCCGGACCTGCTGGCCGCCGAGCAGGCCATCGAGCAGGGCGACCTCGACGCCGCCGCCGCGGCCTACGAGCGGCTGCTCGCGCGGTCCCCGGCCGACCCCGACGCCAAGATCGGCCTCGCCGGCGTCGGCCTCGTGCGCCGCACCCAGCACCTCGACCCCGCGGCCGTCATGAGCCGCGCCGCCGCGAACCCCGCCGACGTCGAGGCGCAGACGCAGGCCGCCGACGTCGAGATCCTCGGCGGTCAGGTGGACGAGGCGTTCGAGCGGCTCATCCAGCTCGTCCGCCGCACCTCCGGCGACGACCGCGACCACGCCCGCCGCCACCTGCTCGGCCTCTTCGAGGCCCTGCCCTCGGGCGATCCCTCGGTGGCCAAGGCGCGCCGGTCCCTCGCCAACGCCCTGTACTGAGGCGCCGCCGCTCCCGCGCGGCGCCCCTCGCCTGCGGAGGGCGTCGCTCGCGGGCGGCCGGGGGCACCCGGGCCACCACCCCTAGGGCTCGGGCGGCGCCTCGAACGCGGCGGAAGCTCCCGGCCGCGTCTGGCACGATGGATACCCCCGGATGCAGGTCTCCCAGGGGAACAGGCGAGCCGGATGCACGACACCGGGCACCCGAGCACGCGGATCATGAAGTACCGCAAAGGAGCGGATTCCCGTGGCCACCGTGCCGAGTGTCTCTTACTCGATCACCGTCCGACTCGAGGTGCCTGCGGGCGGCAAGGCCGTCAGCCAGCTCACCCACGCCGTGGAGAACGCGGGCGGTGTGGTCACCGCCCTCGACGTGACCAACGCCGGTCACGAGAAACTCCGCATCGACGTCACCTGCGCGGCCAAGGACACCGACCACGCGCAGGCGATCGTCGACAGCCTCGACGCGGTCGAGGGTGTCGTCCTGCACAAGGTCAGCGACCGCACGTTCCTCATGCACCTCGGCGGCAAGATCGAGATGCAGTCCAAGGTGCCGCTGCGCAACCGTGACGAGCTGTCGATGGCCTACACGCCCGGCGTCGCGCGGGTGTCGCTGGCCATCGCCCGCAACCCCGAGGACGCCCGCCGCCTGACGATCAAGCGCAACACCGTCGCCGTGGTCACCGACGGCTCGGCGGTGCTCGGCCTCGGCAATATCGGCCCCGCGGCGGCGCTGCCCGTCATGGAGGGCAAGGCCGCGCTGTTCAAGCGCTTCGCGGGCATCGACGCCTGGCCCATCTGCCTGGACACCCAGGACGTCGACACGATCGTCGAGATCGTCCGGGCCATCGCCCCCGGGTTCGGCGGCATCAACCTGGAGGACATCTCGGCGCCGCGCTGCTTCGAGATCGAGCGCCGGCTGCGCGAGCTGCTGGACATCCCGGTCTTCCACGACGACCAGCACGGCACCGCGATCTGCGTGCTGGCCGCCCTGAAGAACGCGTTGCGCGTCGTCGGCAAGTCCCTGCCGGACGTGCGCATCGCCATGGCGGGCGCGGGGGCCGCGGGCACCGCCGTGCTTCGCCTGCTGCTCGCCGCCGGGGCGCGCAACGTCGTCGTCTGCGACTACCTCGGCGCGGTCCACCGCGGCCGCGGCGACCTGGACGCGTCGCTGCGCTGGATCGCCGACAACACCAACGGCGACGGGTACGGCGGCGACCTGCGGGGCGCGGTGAAGGGCGCGGACGTCTTCATCGGCGTCTCGGCCCCCGGCATCCTCACCGGCGACGACATCGCCGCCATGGCCGACAAGGCCGTGGTGTTCGCGCTGGCCAACCCCGAGCCCGAGGTGTCCCCGGACGACGCGCGCGAGCACGCCGCCGTGGTCGCCACGGGCCGCTCCGACTACCCCAACCAGATCAACAACGTGCTCGCCTTCCCCGGCGTCTTCCGCGGCCTGCTCGACGCGCAGTCGCGCACGGTCACCGAGGCCATGCTGCTCGCCGCGGCCAACGCCCTGGCGAACGTCGTGGCGGTCGAGGAGCTCGGGCCGAACTACATCATCCCCAGCGTGTTCAACCCGGACGTGGCGACGACGGTGGCGGCGGCCGTCCGCGAGTCCGCGGGCGGCAAGGCGCGCGGCTTCACCGAGGCCTGACCCCGCCCTGGGCCACCCTCTCGTCCCCGGACCCGGCCGGACGCCCAGCGGTGGCGGCGCCGGCCGGAGGCCCGGACTTCGATCAGGCGCCGGGAGGGCGGCGCGGGGCGTACAACGGGCGGGGACGCATGAGCGGCTCGGCGGGGGTGCGGCGCGGCCAGACCAGGCCCACCCACCACAACATGCCGCCGAAGACGATCAGGCCGCCGGCCGTGGCCACCTTGCCCCACAGGTCGGCGGGCGGCCCTGTGTACGGCAGCCGGCCGTACGGCTGGCGGATCAGCGGGTTGTAGCGGTGGGAGCGCACGCTCTCGGCGCGGTGGCCGCCGCTCCCCTCGTCGTCGGAGCTCTCGCTGCTCTCGCTGTAGACCGACTCGCGGTACTCGCCGTACGACTCCTCCCCGCTCTCGCAGCGCGACCAGACCTGGTGGCGCGTGGTGCCCTGCCCGGCGAGCGTGACCCCGATGCGCTCGGTGGAGCGCGGCTCGACGTAGACGGGGATCGTGCGCTGGACGCCCGGCCAGAGCAGGCCGTTGCGCACGAGCGTGTCGCCGCGGTAGACGGAGTATTCGACGGTGCCGTGGTCACGCGGCGCGGTCATCACGACGTTGGCCTTGCTCGCGGGGCACTCGACCCGGGAGACGCTGACGTCGACCCGGCCGTCGCGCGTGTCGCGTCCCTCGCCACCCTCGCCGATGCCGGCGGCATGGGAGGTGCGCGCGGCGGGGACGCCCACGGCCACGCCCACCGCCATGAGCGCCACGAGTATGAGGCGGTTCATGTGGGCTCTCCCTCTCGGTCACTGCCGTCTGCACGGGGCGGTTCGCACGAATCAGGGTCTTCCATCGCCGGCGTCTGACACGAAGAGTGCCCGATCGCACACCCAAAGTAACATGTCCGCGCCCGTGCGGCCGAGTGGCTGGGGGTGGGCGCGCATTAGGGGCATCACGCGTCATGATGGATGCATGGCGGAGGCGATCTACGTCGGCGGGCTGCTGGTGGCGACGCCACTGCTGGACGACCCGAACTTCCGGCGCGGCGTCGTGTTGATCCTCGAACACGACGAGGACGGCGGAACCCTCGGCGTGATGCTCAACCGGCCGAGCGAGGTCACGGTGAACCAGGTGCTCCCGTCCTGGGACCCGCTGGTCAGCGGACCTCCGGTGCTGTTCGAGGGCGGGCCGGTGCAGACCGACAGCGCGCTGGCGCTGGCCTCGGTGCCGAGCGGCCAGGAGCCGCTCGGGTGGCGCAGGCTGCACGCGGGCTCCTCGGCGGTGTCCAAGCTCGGCACGGTGGACCTGGACGCCCCTCCCGAGATCCTCGCGGGTGAGATAACACAGATGCGCATCTTCGCCGGGTACGCCGGATGGACGGCGGGCCAGTTGGAGGCCGAGATCCGCGAGGGCTCCTGGTACGTCGTGGAGGCGGAGCCGGGCGACACCTTCGACTCGCGTCCGGCCGACCTGTGGCGGGCGGTGCTGCGGCGTCAGCCCGGGGAGCTGGCCTTCGTGGCGACCTGCCCGGACGACCCGAAGTTGAACTGACACCAGCCGGGGCTCAGCGCCTCGACGGTGAGCGCCAGGGTCTTCTCCACGTTGCCGAACAGCTTGTCCAGCGAGCCGGCGTCGCCGGTGGCGCACTCGAAGCCCACGCGGATCGCCGAGGTGATGAACGCCACGAGCAGGCGCGGGCGCGGGTCGGCGTCGGGGTCGGTGCCCTGGCGGCGCGCGACCTCGGCGGTGAGCTTGGTCTCGATGTCCGCCATGCGGGCGAGGCCGGCCGTGATCAGGTGGGGGTTGGCCTCCATCACGTGCCGGTGCCTGACGTACCGCTCGGGGTCGATGGCCGCGGTGCGCCGGACCTCGCGGATGAACTGGCGGTAGGCGGCGGCCAGCGCCTGCAGGGGCGGCTCGTCGGCCGGGCGCGCGGCGAGCGCCGCGGTGACCACCTCGTCGTACTCGACCATGAAGTCGAGGGCCAGTTCCTCCTTGCTGCCGAAGTACCGGAAGAACGTCCGGGGTGAGACGTCCACCGCGGCGGCGATCTGGTCGACGGTGGTAGCCTCGAACCCTTGTTCGAGGAAAAGCTCGAAGGCGGCGTCGCTCAGGGCCAGCCGAGTCTGGTGCTTCTTGCGCTCCCTTAGACCCACCCCAGACACCTCCTCGAAATGTGTACTTCATATAGTGCCATAAGTCATCATCTGTCGCATAAAAGTGTTTGTCATCTGTCATCGACTGACATAAATTACGGGTCGTTGACTACTAGTCGAAACAGGGGGACCTCTCCATGGCTCAAGCGCTGGCCGCGCGCCCCGACGCGCCCGTCCGACGCGGCCACGGCCATCCGTGGCTGACGTTGCTGGCGGTCGCGCTCGGCGTGATCATGGTGATGCTCGACGGCACGGTCGTCGCCATCGCCAACCCCGTGATCGGCAAGGAGCTGGGGGCGTCGCTCTCGGACCTTCAGTGGATCACCAGCGGGTACCTGCTCGCCCTGGCCGTGTTCCTCATCACGGCGGGCAAGCTCGGCGACCTGTTCGGGCACAAGTCGGTGTTCCTCGTGGGCATCGCCGGCTTCGCCCTCACCTCGCTGGCCATCGGCCTCACCTCCTCCATCGGCATGCTGATCGCGCTGCGCGTCCTGCAGGGCCTGTTCGGCGCGCTGCTCCAGCCGGCCGCGCTCGCGCTGCTGCGCGCGGCGTTCCCGGCCGAGAAGCTCGGCATGGCGATCGGCATCTGGGGAGCGGCCATCGGCATGTCCAGTGCGGCCGGCCCCATCGTCGGCGGCCTGCTGGTCGAGAACGTGAGCTGGCAGTCCGTCTTCTTCATCAACGTGCCGGTCGGCGTCGTCGCGCTGCTCGTGGGCTTCTGGGTGATCAAGGAGAGCAAGGCCGAGTCGCTGTCCAAGGTCGACTGGCTCGGCGTGGTGCTGCTGTCCGGCGCCATGTTCTGCCTGGTGTGGGCGATCATCAAGGCGCCGGGCTACGGGTGGGCCGACGCCAAGACGCTCGGGTTCCTCGCGGGGGCCGTCGTGCTGGGGGCGGCGTTCGTCTTCTGGCAGACCCGGGCGAGCGAGCCGCTGCTGCCCCTCAGCCTCTTCAGCAACGCGTCCGTCTCCATCGGCACGGCGCTGATGGTGCTCATGGCCTTCTCGATGTTCGGCGCGATGTTCTTCCTCACGTTCTACTTCCAGGGCGTGCACGGCCTGTCCCCGCTGGAATCGGGCATGCGCATGCTGCCGATGAGCGCCGGCATGATCGTCGCCTCACCGCTGGCGGGAGTCCTGCTGAGCAAGTTCGGCCCGAAGGTGCCCATCGCCGTCGGCATGCTGATCACCGCCACCTCGATGTTCCTGCTCTCCCGCCTCGGGCTGGAAGCCGGCTACATCGACACCGCGATCCCGTTCGCGCTCCTGGCCTTCGGCCTGTCGCCGGTCATGGTCGGCGCCACCGAGGTCATCGTGGGCAACTCGCCGGAGTCGCTCAGCGGCGTCGCCGGCGGCATGCAGCAGTCGGCCATGCAGGTCGGCGGCTCGCTCGGCACCGCCGTCCTCGGCGCGCTCATCACCGCCAAGGTCGCGGACGTCCTGCCCGGCCACCTCGCCGCCGTGAAGATCCCCGCCACCGCGGCGCAGGTCGACGCGATGAGCAGCGCGGTCGCCCTCGGCGTCGCCCCCGTGCCCCCTGGCAGCCCCAAGCCGATCGCCGACGCCCTGACCCAGGCCTCCCACCTGTCCTTCCTCGACGGCATGCACTTCGGCTTCGGCGTCTCCGTCATCGTCGCCGTGGTGGCCGCCGCCCTGGCCCTCTTCGTCCGCGCCGGCCGCAAGGTCGAAGACGCCCCCGTCCACGTGGGCTAGGAAGTTCGGGGCGCAACGAAAGAACACCGACCAAAGGGCGCCCCGAACCCGCCGAGCTGAGCGAGGCCATAGGCACGTTCGGGGCGCCGACTCTCAGGCGCCCCGAACCGCCGTGCCGGAGGCACGGCCATATACACGGCACACACCAAATAAACTCGTCTGGTGAGCACGAAGATCCTTCCTGAGAGCGAAGTACGCCCGAACCTCTCGCATGGTGACGAGGGTGACCACGAGCGGTTCTCGCACTACGCCGACAAGAACAAGATCACCGAGAGTCTGGTGACCGGCGTTCCGATCCGGGCGCTCTGCGGCAAGGTCTGGGTGCCGAGCCGTGATCCCAAGAAGTACCCGGTCTGCCCGGAGTGCAAGGAGATCTACGAGGGCCTGCCCAAGGGCGAGTCCGGCGACTCCTGAGGCCCGCCCGCGGGCTTGAGACGGTACGGCGTCCCGCCGGACCGTGAGCCGCAGTGAGGCCCGTGCGTCCCCGACGGAGTGTTGCTCCCCGGCGAACGCGCGGACTGCGGCTAGCGTCAGCACTCTGACCTGCGACGACGGGGGAGTGCATGGTGCGGCGCACGGTGGCCGTGTCTTTGGCGTCCGTGGTTTCCTTCGTGTGCCTCGGCACAGGGGGCGGCCTTTCCGGCCCCGCCCGGGCCGACGGCGCGCGCTCGTGCGACCGCACCCGGGCGCCGGAGTCCGGGACGCACCGTGACGAGCCGTACACCCCGGACGCCGACGACGCCGCGCGGATGCTGGCCGGCATGCGGCGCCGCCTGGGGCACGCGCCCGCCCCGCCCCGGCGCGAGCCCGCCACGACGACGGTGCCCCTCTGGGTCCACGTGATCACCGACGGGCGCGAGGGCGTCCCGGACACCGCGATCGGGCCACAGGTCGAGACGCTCAACGCCGCGTACGGCGGGCGGCTCGGCGGCGTGGACACCGGCATCAGGTTCGAGCTGCGCGGTGTGACGCACACCGACAATCCGGTGTGGTTCCGCAAGCCGCTGCTCAGCGAGACCGCCATGAAGCAGCGCCTGCGCAGGGGCGGCCCCGAGACCCTCAACCTCTACATCGCCCAGCTCGGCGAGCTCGTGCTCGGGTACGCGACCTACCCGCACTGGTACACCGGCCGCCCGTCCAACGACGGCGTGGTCATCGACTGGCGCAGCCTGCCGGGGGGTTCCCTTCGGGACTTCTCCAAGGGCTACACGGCCGTCCACGAGATCGGCCACTGGTTCGGCCTGCTGCACACGTTCGAGAACGGGTGCTCCCCGCCCGGCGACTCCATCGACGACACCCCGCCCGAGGCGACGCCCACGCAGGGCTGCCCCGTGCGGAAGGACACCTGCCCCGACCTGGGCGAGGATCCGATCCACAACTTCATGGACTACGCCCACGACCGCTGCATGTCCCAGTTCACCGCCGGCCAGGCCGTCCGCATGCGCAACATGTGGACCGCCTACCGCACCCCCGCAGTCTGACCGGTCGGGGCGCGGCGGAACACCGACTCTCAGGCGCCCCGAACCAGCCGAGCGGAGCGAGGCCATAGGCACAGCCATAGGCACAGATTCCTGCCAGTCCTGACATGGTCGTTGACGCGGGGGCGTCCTCGGTGGCGATACTCAGTGCACCGGGAGGAGGCGGCGTGGAGGAACAGCGCACGGGACGACGGCCGTACGGCGATCCGGTGTGGCCCACGCCGGAAGAGCCCGAAGAGGAGGAGGGGTTACCGCCCTCGGCCCGCGTGTACGGCAGGCCCGCGCCGCCGTCGCGGGTCGCGGTGCCCGCGTGGGCCAGGCGCGCGGTGCTGCTCGCCGTCGCCGTGGTGGCCGGCACGGCGCTGGTGGCGGGTCTCGTCGCCGTCGTCACGACCGCCGTCCGCGCTCCCGATGAGCCCACGGCCGTGGCGGACGCGACGGCGGGCGTCACCTACCCGTTGCCGCGGGGGTGGATCCGCGGGGCCGTCCCGCCGGTCACGGGATTCACCTCCGTCGCGGCCCTGGAGGACGCCGCGCTGGTCATGGCCCGCCCCGGCGGCGCGGGCGACTCCGTGGCCGTCCTCGGGCCCCGGGCGGCCGCCATCGCGCTCACGGACCTGTACGGGCGGCTGCTGCTCCACGGGGACACCGTGGAGGTCGTCGACGACCGGTGGCTCAGCGTCGGCGGGTACACCGGCCATTCACGGGCGCTTCGCGCGACGTACACCGACGTCGTCAACCGGCCGTCGTACCTGCGGGTGACACTTCTCACCAAGGACGACAGGAGCGTGGTCGTCGTCGGCCTCGCCCAGCCGGACGAGCCGGGGCGGCGCGCCGAGATCGACGCCGTGGTCAACGGGCTCAGATAGCCCGGCGAGCACGGTGAGCCCGGTGCCGGACGGCGGGGCCGCGCCGGGTCGCGGACGCCGGGGGGCTCTCTCGGACGGTGCCGGACACCCGGGCGGTGAATCCGCGGGCGTCGCCGCGTTTGTCGGCCGGCCCCACTAGGGTGGCTTCACTGTGAGGGACCGACACGAGCGCAGCGACAAGATCATCAATGGGGGCGAGGGCCCGGCCGGCCGCCGGAGCCGTCTGAGGAGGAGGTCGGCGTGAGCTCGTTTGCCGCGTCCCATCTGTCACCTTCGTATCCCGACCGCGCCGCGTGGGGCACCGCGCCCAAGCTCCGCGCGTGGCAGCAGGAGGCGTTCGACCTCTACTTCCGGCGCGAGCCGCGTGACTTCCTCACCGTGGCCACGCCGGGCGCGGGCAAGACGACGTACGCCCTGCGCATCGCCAGCGAGCTTCTCGCCCGGGGCACCGTGCAGCGGGTGACGATCGTCACGCCGACCGAGCACCTCAAGCGCCAGTGGGCCGACGCCGCGGGCCGGGTGGGCATCGCCATCGACCCGGAGTTCAAGAACAGCCAGGGGGCGACCTCGCGCGACTACACGGGCGTCGCGGTCACCTACGCCCAGGTCTCCATGCACCCCGCGCTCCACCGCTCGCGCACCGAGTACCGCCGGACCCTGGTCATCTTCGACGAGATCCACCACGCGGGCGACGCCAAGTCGTGGGGCGACGGCGTGCGCGAGGCGTTCGAGCCCGCCGCCAGGCGCCTGGCCCTCACCGGCACGCCCTTCCGGTCGGACACCAACCCCATCCCGTTCGTCACCTACGCCGAGGACGGCGAGGGGGTACGGCGCAGCGTCTCCGACTACTCCTACGGCTACGCCCCGGCGCTGGCCGACGGCGTCGTCCGTCCCGTGATCTTCCTGGCGTACGCCGGCGAGATGCGGTGGCGCACCCGCGCGGGCGACGAGATCACGGCCACGCTCGGCACGCCCCTCACCAAGGACCAGCTCGGCCAGGCATGGCGGGCCGCCCTCGACCCGAAGGGCGACTGGATCCGCCAGGTGCTGCGCGCGGCCGACCGGCGGCTCGCCGAGGTCCGCCGGGGCGTGCCCGACGCGGGGGCCATGGTCATCGCCACCGACCACGAGACGGCCCGCGCGTACGCCAGGCACTTGCGGGCGATCACGGGCGAGGGCGCCACGGTGGTGCTCTCCGACGATCCCGGCGCCTCTGACAAGATCAAGCAGTTCAGCGCCTCCGAGGAACGCTGGCTCGTCGCGGTCCGCATGGTCTCCGAGGGCGTCGACATCCCCCGGCTCGCCGTCGGCGTCTACGCCACCAGCGTGTCCACACCGCTGTTCTTCGCCCAGGCCGTGGGGCGTTTCGTCCGGGCGCGCAGGCGGGGCGAGACCGCCTCGGTGTTCCTGCCCTCCGTGCCCACCCTGATGGGGCTGGCGGGCGAGATGGAGGCCGAGCGCGACCACGTCCTCGACCGCAAGCTCCCCGAGGAGGGCCTGGACGACTTCCTGGTCGAGGAAGCCCAGCAGAAGAAGGACAATCCCGACGTCCTCGGCGACGAGCTGCCGTTCGAGACCGTGGAGGCGTCGGCCACCTTCGACCGCGTCCTGTTCGACGGTGGCGAGTTCGGCACGGCCGCCGCGCCCGGCTCGCCCGAGGAGGAGGACTTCCTGGGGCTTCCCGGGCTGCTGGAACCCGACCAGGTGGCGGTCCTGCTCCGCAAGCACCAGGCCGAGCAGCAGGCCGCCAGGCGGCGTCAGGCGGCCGAGCCCCGGCCCGAGCCGGTCCTGAGCCCCCACGAGGAGATCGCGGCCCTGCGCAAGGAGCTGAACGGCCTCGTCGGCGCCTGGAACCACCGCACCGGCCAGCCGCACGGCGTGATCCACGCCGAGCTGCGCCGCTCCTGCGGCGGCCCCGCGATCGCCCAGGCCACCGCCGAGCAGATCCGCCAGCGCATCGAGACCATCCGCAAGTGGGCCAACCAGCGCTCCCGCTGAGCATCGCGGGGCGTGGCCAGGCATGATCCGGACCTACCGCTGAGGGCGCGAAGGTCGTCGAGCATCGGGATGACATCGCGGACGGTGGGAAGAAGGCGGCAAGGCCGTCGGCCGGGGGAGCCGGGCGGGTTTTCAGTACTCTCGATCCGTGACCAAGGCAGGAAGATCAACTGATGCCCTCCTTCGACAGCGCACGTGACCGCTTCAGGCTCGCCCCGGCCCACCTCGGAGTGCTGGGCTGCCTGTACGAAGGGGTGCCCGTCACGGCCGATCTGCTGACCGCCCGTGACGAGCTGTGGGCCGCCGGGCTTCTCGGAGACGCCGGCGAGGTCATTCCCGAGCTGGCCACCCTCGCCGACGCGATAGCCGAGCCCCTCGTGCTCGTCCACATCGAGATCACCGGCAGCGAGGGGCTGACGCACCACGGAGCCGTAATCGGGAACCACGCCTGCTACGTGTTCGAGGGGTGGCCCGGGGAGGTCGAGTCCGAGTACGTTCCCACCGACCTCGGCACGCTGGTGTGGTCGCTGGCGCGGGTCGTGGGCCTGCGCGACCGGGGGGTCAAGCCTCCGGTCGCCCCCGTCGTGACGACGAAGATCGCGGCCATGGACGCCGGGTTCGCCGCGCTCGGCGGCATGGACCCCACCCGGCTGGACGACACCGCCGGGCGGTTACGGGCGGTGCTGGCCGCCGAGGACGACCTCACCGAGCCCGAGCTGACGATCTTCACGCACCTGTTGTTGCAGCTCAACGGCAACTGGCGGATGACCGCCGCGTGGACCAGCAGGGACGGCGCGGGCACCGACGTCCGCGGCATCACCGTGCTGGACTGCGGCCCCCTCGGCTACTGGCTGCGCGACAGCCCCGCCGAGCCGATCATCCCCGGGACCATCACCCCCGACAGCGATCTGCGCCTGGTCTTCGTCGAGGTGCAGCGCGTGTGGGAGCTGATCGCGAGCCTCCTTCCCGACGCCGACGAGCTGCCGGTCCCGGTCGAGGGGTGACGCCGCCCATCGCCCAGGCCTCGGCCGCGGTCCCGCGGTGATTCGTGCGCCGGGAGGGCCTTCGGCGTGGCACCGGGCGACCCGGGACGCCTATGGCACACTCATCTGTATCAGCGCAGTTCAACGGGGTCTCGGGGGAGCGCCACGTGGAGGAGCAACGGCGGATGACGGTGGCGGTCACCGGCGCGGGCGGCACCGGCGCGGCCAAGCGGTTCCTCGCGGCGCTGCAGGCCGATGACCGGGTCTCGCACGTGGACCTGCTGGTGTCGGCCAACGGGCGCAAGCTGGCCGCGCTGGAGTTCGGCACCGGCGAGGACATGGAGTCGGTGGCGGTGGCGCTGGGCGCCACGTCGGAGAAGATACGGCTCCTGGACCCCGCCGACCTGTCCGGTCCGGTGACCAGCGGAAGTTACCTCTACGACGCGATGGTGATCCTGCCGTGCGCGGTCGGGGTGCTGGGACGCATCGCGAACGGGCTCGCGATCGACCTCATCGAACGCGCCGCGGACGTCGCCCTGAAGGAACGCCGCAGGCTGGTGCTCTGCCTGCGCGAGACGCCGTTGAACCTGGCCCATCTGCGCAACATGGTCGCGGTCACCGAGGCGGGCGCGATCGTGTACCCGATGATCCCCACCTACTACAACGTCCCGGAGACGCTGGCCGAGCTGCAGGAGGAGCTGGTCGAGCGCGTGCTGCAACTGCTCGGGCTCGGGCACACCGACCGTTACCGGTGGGACGGCACCAGCACGCCCGCGCGGCGCGAGCACACCGCGACATCGTAGGCCCGCCCTTGGACGCGGGCCGGCGTCGCCGAGGCGGTCAGGGCACGCGTTCGACCGTGATCATCTGTTCTGGGAGGTTGCCGTGCGTCTCGTCGTCGCCATGACGGGTGCCACCGGCGCGATCATCGGGATCCGCCTGCTCGCGGTCCTGCGCGAGCTTTCGGTGGAGACCCATCTGGTGGTGAGCCGCTGGGCCCGGGCCACCATCGCCGAGGAGACCGCGTACACCGTGCGCGAGGTGATCGGCCTGGCGAGCGTCAGCCATGCGCCGGAGGATCTGAGCGCACCGATCTCCAGCGGCTCGTTCCGCACGGAAGGCATGATCGTCGTGCCGTGCAGCATGAAGACGGTCGCCGGCATCCGCATCGGCTACGCGGACAACCTGGTCGGCCGGGCGGCGGACGTGACGCTGAAGGAGCGCCGCCCGCTGGTCCTGGTGGCGCGCGAGACCCCGCTCTCGACGATCCACCTGGAGAACCTGCTGGACCTGTCCCGGATGGGGGCGACGGTCCTGCCGCCGGTGCCCGCCTTCTACAACCACCCTTCGAGCGTCACCGACGTCGTCGAGCACATCGTCGGGCGCGCGCTTGACCAGTGGGGGCTGGCCCTGCCGACGCTGCGGCGGTGGGAGGGGCCTCGCAAGCACGGGCATGCCCGCGAGCGGCACGCCGTCGCCGTTCCGGCGGAGGACGGCCTCGCCGCTCGGGCGTGAGCACGTGACGCGCGGTCGCCGCTCCGGTGGCGCCGCGAGGGCGACAGGCCCCGGGGTCTCGGGGCTCCGGCGGCTGATCTGCTCGACCTCCTCCAGCTCCACCTCCGGAGAGATCTGACATGGCTTACGCGGATTTGCGGGAGTTCCTCGCCACCTTGGACCGTAGCGGTCAGCTGTTGACGTACTCGGACGCCGTCGATCCCGAACCCGGCATGAGCGCCGCCGCCCGCGCCGTCGCCAACCTCACCGACCGTGGCCCGGCGCTGGTGTTCGACAACATCAACGGCTACGAGCCCGGCAGGTCGCGGGTGGTGCTCAACCTGGTCGGCTCGTGGCCGAACCACGCCCTGATGCTCGGCCTGGACAAGGACACCGCGATCAAGGATCAGTTCTTCGAGTTCGCCCGCCGCTGGGAGGCGTTCCCCGGCCCGGTGGAGCGGCGCGACGACGCGCCGTGGCAGGAGGTGACGGTCGGCGGCGGCATCGATCTGTTCCGGCTGTTGCCGCTGTTCCGGCTCAACACCTACGACGTCGGCTGCTACATCGACAAGGCGTGCGTGATCAGCCGGGATCCCGACGACCCGGACGATTTCGGCAAGCAGAACGTCGGGATCTACCGCATCCAGGTCAAGGACAAGGACCGGCTCGGCATCCAGCCCCTGGCCGCGCACGACCTCGGCCTGCACCTGCGGCACGCCGAGGAGCGGGGCGAGAACCTGCCCATCGTGATCGCCATCGGCAACGAGCCGGTGATCACGACCGTCGCGGGCATGCCGCTCGCCTACGACCAGTCGGAGTACGAGATGGCGGCGGCCATCCAGTGCGCCCCGTACCCGATCACCAAGGCGGCGGCCACCGGGCTCGACGTCCCCTGGGGCTCCGAGGTGGTCATCGAGGGTGAGATCATCGCCGGCGAGCGCGAGATCGAGGGCCCGTTCGGCGAGTTCACCGGGCACTACTCCGGCGCCCGCCGCCAGCCGGTCGTCAAGGTCCACCGGGTGGCGCACCGGACCGACCCGATCCACGAGCAGCTCTACATCGGCAAGCCGTGGACCGAGATGGACTACACGGTCGCGCTGAACACCAGCGTGGTGCTGTACCGGCAGCTGAAGGCGGAGTTCCCCGAGGTGGCCGCGGTCAACGCCATGTACACCCAGGGACTGTTGGGGATCATCTCCGTGCGGCAGCGTTTCGGCGGGTTCGCCAAGGCGGTCGGCCTGCGGGCGATGACCGTGCCGCACGGGCTGGCGTACTGCAAGGTGATCATCATGGTGGACGACACGGTCGACCCGTTCAACCTGCCGCAGGTCATGTGGGCGCTGTCGGTGTACTACCACCCCTTCTACGACACCGTGATCGTCCCCAACGTCTCGGTGCTGGCGCTCGACCCGAGCTCCGAACCGGCCGGCATCACGCACAAGATCGTGCTCGACGCGACCACGCCCGCCCCGCCGGAGACCCGCGGCCACTACACCCAGCTCGTCGCCGACCCCGAGGGCACGGCCGAATGGGAGGACATCATCAGGAGGCTGCTGGGATGACCCCGAACACCACCGTCTGCCCGCGCTGCGACGCGGAGAACGTCCGGGTGCTGACCACCTCTCCGGTGCCCGGCCGGTGGACGATGCACGTCTGCGACACCTGCGTCTACAGCTGGCGCTCCACCGAACCGTCGTCGGTCACCGATCCGCCGGCCTACCCGCCGGAGTTCAAGATCGACCCGGCGGAGATCCCGCACCTGCCCGCCACTCCCGCCGTGCCCCGCCGGCGCTGAGCCGGCCCGCGCCCGCCTGGCACGTCACCCACATGCGGCCCTGCCCCGGCCGGCGCCCGCCCGGGCGGGTCGGGCCGCGGCCCGCGTCAGGTTCCCAGGAAGGGCCGGCGTCACGGGCCGGGTCAGGTCGCCTTGACGATGGGAGCGCCGACGAGCTCCACCCCTGCGCCCCTCAGCTCGGCCAGCGCCGCCTCGGTGGTGTGCGCGGCGACGCCCGCGGTCAGGTCCAGCAGCACCCGCACCGCGAAGCCGTTCGCCGCCGCATCGAGCGCGGTGGCCCGTACGCAGTGGTCGGTGGCGATGCCGACGACGTCCACCCGCCGCACGTCCCGCCGGGTCAGCCACTCGGCGAGGCCGGTGCCGGCTTCGGTGGCGCCCTCGAAGCCGCTGTAGGCGGCGCTGTGGCGGCCCTTGCTGAAGACCTCCTCGACGGTGGAGGTATCGAGGGCGGGGTGGAAGCCGGCGCCGGGGGTGCCGACGACGCAGTGGGCGGGCCAGCTGCGGACGTAGTCGGGGTGCTCGGCGAAGTGGGCCCCCGGGTCGACGTGGTAGTCGCGGGTGGCCACCACGTGCGCGTACGGCTCCGCGGCGACGTGCGGGCCGATCGCCGCCGCCACCCCGGCGCCGCCCGCGACGGCCAGGCTGCCGCCCTCGCAGAAGTCGTTCTGCACGTCGACGATGATCAGAGCCGTGTTCGTCGTGCCGGCGGGGTTCGTCCCGTCGGCCGGGTTCGCCGAGTTCTCTGAGTTCTCCGCGCTCTCCGGGTTCATGGTCGGCCTCGTTTCGTTCGGGTGGCCGGGGAAGCGCCGTCCCGGCCGCCGGGGGATTCAGGGGATATGCCGGGAGGCTTCGCGAAGAGTCCTCCCGAGGAGATCGAGGGAAAACGATCCGAGTAGGCGGCTACGAGAAGACGGTGGGGATCACCGGGTCACCGTGGGAGAGCTGCCGGGCCGGCACGGGCAGCTCGGCCACCGAGGCGCGGTGGCGTTCCCTGGCGGCGTCCAGCGGCTCGCGTCCGACGATCTCGCCGCCGCGGACGAGCGCGTGCAGCAGCGGCCGGGCCCCTTCCGGTGCGGGCGCGTCCGGGGAGGTGGTGATCAGCTCGACGACGGCGGTCCCGTCCTCCAGCGCCCGGAACGCGTTCTTCCTGCCGCCCCGGCTCGGCTTGCCGACCGACCTCTTGGCCACCGGCTGGAGCACGCCGTCGGCGTCCTCGCGGGCGACGAGCTTGTAGACCATGGCCGCAGTCGGGACTCCCGAGCCGGTGACGACCGACGTCCCCACCCCGTACCCGTCGACGGGCGCGGCGGCGAGGGCGGCGATGGAGTATTCGTCCAGGTCGCTGGTGACGACGATGCGGGTGTCCGTCGCGCCGAGCGAGTCGAGCATCTGCCGCACCTCGTGCGCGGCCACGGCGAGGTCGCCGGAGTCGATGCGGACCGCCCCGAGCGCCGGCCCCGCCAGCTCCACCGCCGTGCGCACGGCCTTGGCGACGTCGTAGGTGTCGATCAGCAGCGTCGTGTCCGGCCCGAGGGAGTCGATCTGGGCCTGGAAGGCGTCGTACTCGGAGTCGTGCAGCAGCGTGAACGCGTGGGCGGCGGTGCCGGCCGTCGGCACGCCGTAGACGCTGCCGGCCATGAGGTTGGAAGTGGAGGAGAAGCCCGCGAGGTACGCCGCCCTGGCCGAGGCGACGGCGGCGGCCTCGTGGGTGCGCCGCGAGCCGAACTCCATGATGGGCCGGGAGCCCGCGGCGCCCACCATGCGCGAGGCCGCAGAGGCGATGGCCGAGTCGTGGTTGAGTATGGAGAGGATCACCGTCTCCAGCAGCCCCGCCTCGGCGAACGTGCCCTCCACCACCATGATCGGCGAGCCGGGGAAGTAGCACTCGCCCTCGCGGTAGCCGTGGACGTCGCCCGAGAAGCGGTAGGACGCCAGGAAGTCGAGGGTCTCGTCGTTGACGACGCGGCTCTCGCGCAGGTACGCCAGCTCGGCGTCGCCGAAGCGGAAACCGGCGAGGGCGTCCAGCACGCGCCCGGTGCCCGCGACGACCCCGTACCGGCGACCGCCGGGGAGGTGACGGGCGAAGACCTCGAAGACCGACCGCCGGTGGGCCGCGCCGCCGGCCAATGCGGCCTGTAGCATCGTCAGCTCATAGTGATCGGTAAGCAACGCGCTGCTCATGCCCATCTTCACAAGTCGAAGACTACGACCGGGGTAGGGCAGGATGGGAATGTGGGTAGTACCGCGCCGGCTGAGGTCGAACGTCCGTCGATGGACGTCCGGCCCGATCTCCCCTGGTTGACCATCGTCTGGAACGACCCGGTCAACCTGATGTCGTACGTGACGTACGTCTTCCAGACCGTCTTCGGCTACCCCAAGGACAAGGCGGAGAAGCTCATGCTCGACGTCCACCACAAGGGCAGGGCCGTGGTGTCGAGCGGCACCCGCGAGGAGATGGAACGCGACGTGCAGATCTTGCACTCATACGGCCTGTGGGCCACCGTCCAGCGGGATTCGGCGTGAGCACGGGCTTCAACGCGGGGCTCGGCGGGGGCGTGACGATCATCCTGGACGGCGGCGAGGCGTCGATCCTGCGCTCGCTGGTGTCGCAGGTCCTCGGCCTGGTGCAGCCCGGCTCGACCGGGCAGGACCCGCTGGAGCGCGCGCTCGGCATCGGCGCGGCCGAGAAGCCCTCCGACCCGGTGCTGGCCCGCCTGTTCCCCTCGGCCTACGCCGATGACGAGAAGGCGTCCACCGAGTTCCGGCGCTACACCGAGGCCACCCTGCGCGAGGGCAAGCGCGCCGACGCCGAGACCCTGCTGGAGACCGCCGAGCAGGGGGAGGTCCGCCTCACCGCCGACCAGGCGCAGGCGTGGCTGCGCGCGCTGAACGACGTCCGGCTCGCGCTCGGCGTGCGCCTGGAGGTCACCGAGGAGATCCACGACGAGCTGGCCGACATGGCCGAGGACGACCCGCGCTACCCGGCGTACGTGACCTACGACTGGCTGACCTACCTGCAGGACACACTGGTCCGCGCGCTTTGGTAACTTTCGGGCATGCTGACGATCTCACGGGAACTGGTCGACAAGATCATCGCCCACGCCTGGGCCGATCACCCGGACGAGGCGTGCGGGGTGGTCGCGGGGCCCGCCGGCTCCGACCGCCCGGAGCGGTTCATTCCCATGGAGAACGCCGAGCGTTCGCCCACCTTCTACCGATTCGACTCGATGGAGCAGTTCCGCGTGTGGCGCGAGATGGACGACCGTGACGAGGAGCCCGTCGTCGTCTACCACTCCCACACCGCCACCGAGGCGTACCCCTCGCGCACCGACGTCTCCTACGCCTCCGAGCCGAACGCCCACTACGTGCTGGTGTCCACGGCCGACGCCGACGCCGTGCAGTTCCGCTCGTACAGGATCGTGGACGGCGTCGTCACCGAGGAGGACGTGAAGATCTTCCCCGCCTGACCGGCCCGGCGTCCGCGCGCGGTTTCGGCCATCGGCGCGAACGTCACGACGCTGTAGAGTTGGGAACATGCTGACGATTGACCCGGAGATCGGGAGCGCCGGGGTGCGCCCCGGGCCTTCGTCGCCCGTGCGGACGCACCTTTTCGGGCACACTCCCTGTGCCGTCGTCTACGACTGTTCCTGACCGCAGGAATCCCGTCCTCCCGACGCGTGTTCGCACCCGTTGGGCGCCCCCGTGACGACAAATGACCAAGGAGACTGACCCGCGATGGCCATCGAGGTTCGCATTCCGACCATCCTCCGCACCTACACCGGCGGCGAGAAGTCCGTCAGCGGCGCCGGCGCGACGCTGTCCGACCTGATCGGCGACCTGGAGTCCCGCCACCCCGGCATCAGGGACCGCATCGTCGACGACTCCGGGCTGCGCCGGTTCGTCAACGTCTACCTGAACGACGAGGACGTCCGCTTCCTCGGCGGCCTCGACACCCCGGTGGCCGATGGCGACACCGTCACGGTGCTGCCCGCCGTGGCCGGGGGCGCGCGCTAGTCATGCGCTTCGACTCGCTGATCGAATCGGTCGGGCGCACGCCGCTGGTGGGGCTGCCGCGCCTGTCCCCGTCCCCGGACGTCCGCGTCTGGGCGAAGCTGGAGGACCACAACCCGACCGGCTCGGTCAAGGACCGCCCGGCCCTGTGGATGATCGAGCAGGCCGAGAAGGAGGGGCTGCTCAGCCCCGGCTGCACGATCCTGGAGCCGACCTCGGGCAACACCGGCATCTCGCTGGCCATGGCGGCCCGGCTCAAGGGCTACAAGCTGATCTGCGTCATGCCCGAGAACACCTCCGAGGAGCGCCGCCAGCTGCTGCGCATGTGGGGCGCCGAGATCATCTCCTCGCCGGCGGCGGGCGGCTCCAACGAGGCCGTGCGCGTCGCCAAGGGGCTCGCCGCCGAGAACCCCTCGTGGGTGATGCTCTACCAGTACGGCAACCCGGCCAACTGGCGCTCCCACTACGAGTCGACCGGGCCCGAGCTCCTCGAGGACCTTCCCTCGATCACGCACTTCGTGGCCGGGCTGGGCACCACCGGCACGCTGATGGGGGTAGGGCGCTTCCTGCGCGAGCGGGTGCCCGGCGTCCAGATCGTCGCCGCCGAGCCCCGGTACGGCGAGCTGGTGTACGGGCTGCGCAACGTGGACGAGGGCTTCATCCCCGAGATCTACGACGCCGACGTGCTCACCACGCGCTACTCCGTGACCTCGGCCGACGCGCTGCGGCGCACGCGTGAGCTGCTCGGCGCCGAGGGCATCTTCGCCGGCATCTCCACCGGCTGCGCGCTGCACGCGGCGCTCGGCATGGCGGCCAAGGCGGTGAAGGCCGGCGAGCGCGCCGACATCGCGTTCATCGTGGCCGACGGCGGCTGGAAGTACCTGTCCACGGGCGCCTACGAGGGCACCCTGGACGAGGCGGAGGACCGCCTGGAGGGCCAGCTCTGGGCTTAGCGCCCGTCACGACCGTACGCCGAAGGGCCGGCCACCCGTCCGGGTGACCGGCCCTTCGTGATCCGCCGCACTCAGTTGAACAGCACCCGCAGGCTGAAGGACCCGGTGCCGCCGGACTGCCGGCCGCTGACGCCCACGGCCTTCAGCGTCTCCAGGCTCGCCCGCTCGTCGCCCTGCAACCCGTTCAGGTAGTACTTCTCGATCTTGTCCAGGTCGACGTACAGCGCGGTGCTCGCCGAGCCGGCGTCGGGGATCGCGGTCTTGAAGGTCTCGCTGTCGCCGAGCGTCCCGTCCTGCGCGAGCCGCGCCGCGTAGTCCTGCGAGCTGGCGAGCACGAGCCGCCCGTCCGCGGCGACCTTGGCGATCTGCGGCACCCCCGTGCCGGACTTCTGGACGACGCTCTCCAGCTTGGCGACGACCTCCTGCGCCTTGGCCGGGTCGGTGGTGAGCACCGCGCCGACGTTCGGCAGGTCCCCGTCCAGGCCCTTCTCGTCGACCGCGACGGTGAGGTTCTTGCCGAGCAGGGTCACCGCGTCGTCCGGCAGCGTGATGCCGTACGCCTGCTGGGCCATCGCGACGATGTCGCCCCCGCCCTGGTCGCCGGCGGCCGACTCGATCGTCTTGAGCAGTTCGGGCCACTGCTTGGAGAGCATGTCGCCGAGCCCGGAGATCGAGACCGCGCCGACGGTCGAGGCGGGCAGGTCGGCGATGCGGGTCGGCTCGGTGGCCTCGACGGCCCGCATGCCGCTCGTGACGGCGCTCAGCTCGGCGTACCCGCTGTCGAAGCGCAGGGCTCCGGCGAAGCGCATGTTCTCGGCGAGGCCGAGCGCGGCGCGGTCGACGCCCGCGGTACTGGCGGCGATCTTGGAGAGCCGTCCCATGTCGCCCCAGAAGGACAGCACGCCGGGCTCGCCGAGGGCCTCGAGGTCGGCGGCGAAGTCGGCGTTGGCCGACAGCGGCGCGGCGGCGGCGTACCCGTCGGCGGCCTGCTGGGTCGCGGCCATGAGCGCGTAGCCCTCGCGGAAGGCCAGGCCGCTCATGTCGCCGCCCTTGTTGAGCTTGGCCAGGCCCGCGCGGGCGGCGGCCTCGTCGGTGACCTGGACGGCCAGCACGACCTCGGGCTGTCCGTTCTCCTTGGCGGGCGCGCGCAGCGCGAGGCCCACCCGGTCGCCGAGCCAGGGCTGGACGTCACGGGCGTAGTCGATCTTGTCGAGGGCGCCGCTCTTGCCGATCACCTCGAACATCGCCTTGCGCGGGTCGTCGCCGGCGAAGCTGTCCTTCGTCGCGGGGAACTTGCGCGCGAGGCTGAACAGCGCCAGCTTCTGGGCCGCGGACGGGTCGAGGTCCAGCCGCGCGTACACCAGGGCGTCGCCGGGCAGCACGTCCTCGGGCTGGGTTCCGCCGCCGCTGAGCAGGTTCATCGCGTACACGCCGCCACCGCCGACCAGCGCCACGATGACGGCGGCGACCACGGCCAGCACCCAGCCGCCGCCGCGGCGCCTCCTCCGGTGGCCCGGCGGGGGAGGGGGCTGTATGGGTGGTCCCAGCTCTCCGCCCTGCCAGGTCGGTGGGCCCTCCGCCTGCGGCGGGGCATAGCCGTACGGCTGCTGGCCGTATCCGGGCTGCTGGCCATGTCCGGGCTGCTGTCCGTACCCGGGCTGCTGTCCGTACCCGGCAGGAGTGGGGCCGCCACCAGGTGTCCGGTAGTGGACCGTCGCGTCCGGGTCCTGGTTGAAGGGGTACGGAGGGTAGGGCTGCTGGTTAGACATGATCCACTCTCGCCGTCTCATGGGGTTCGGTCATGAAAGTAGATCGTCCCGGTAGCAAGCGACTTGCAAGATGGTTTCTCCTGGATATGTAGCGATTTTGTGCCATCCGAGCGCTGGTGACCCCTCCGCCGCGCGCACGGCCGCCGGGCATCGGTAAAGTGGGCGCGACCAGAACAATATTCGGCAGGTTCGGCCGGGCGAGGGCTCAGAGGGCTCAAGGGGACAGATGACGAAGTTCGACGAGGCCACCCAGGCCATCCGGGTCGACGCGACCACCTACGACGTGTGCCTGGACCCGGGCTACTCCATCGGCGGGCCGCTCAACGGCGGTTACCTCATGGCCGCGCTGCTGCGGGCGGTCGTCGACGCCTCCCCGCACGACCACCCCGTCTCGACCTCCGTCCAGTTCCTCCGCGCGGCGGTCCCCGGCCCGGCGCGCGTACGCCTGGAACAGGTCAAGACCGGCAGGACGGCCACCGTGACCCGGGCCACGCTGGTCCGGGACGGCCAGGCCCACCTCGACGCGCTCGTCACCACCGCCACGCTCGGCGACGCCGAGAGCACCTGGTCGGCGACGCCCGCCGTCCCTATGCCGCCCGTCGAGGAATGCGTCGCGCTGCCCGAGCCCAAGCCCGAGTCCGGCATGACGCTGAGCGCCCGCATGGAGCTGCGCTTCGACCCGCCCACCATCGGCTGGCTCCATGGCGAGCCGACCGGACGACCCGAGTCGCGCGCGTACTTCCGCATGGCAGAGCCGCAGGACCCCGACCCGTTCGTCCTGGCCCTGGCCGTGGACGCGCTGCCGCCGGTCGTGTTCTCGGCCGGGAGCCGGGGCTGGGCGCCCACCGTGGAGCTGACCTGGCACCTGCGCGCCCTGCCCGCGCCCGGCTGGCTCACGCTCATCGGCCAGGGACGGCTGATCAGGGACGGCTGGTTCGACGAGGACGTCGAGGTGTGGGACTCCGCGGGCCGCCTCGTCGCCCAGTCGCGCCAGCTCGCCCGCCTCGGCCGAGGCGGCGGACCGGCGTAGACGATCATCCGGCGATTACCCGGGTGTGAGGATTCTTACCGCGAGCGATTGACCGCGCTCCCCTAACCTTGGGAATCATGTCGGACATCGGGAGCGTCGCCCACGCGCCGTGGGTCAGCATCATGGAGTCCTCAGACGAGGACATCGGCCGCGAGGAGCCCGCGATCGGGATCTTCGACAGCGGTGTCGGAGGCCTCACCGTCGCGCGGGCGATCATCGACCAGTTGCCCGGCGAGTCGATCCTCTACGTCGCCGACACCGCGCGCCAGCCCTACGGGCCCAAGCGCATCGCCGAGGTGCGGGCCTACGCCCTCCAGGTCATGGACCACCTCGTCGAGGCCGACGTCAAGATGCTCGTGATCGCGTGCAACAGCGCCAGCGCGGCCGTCCTCAGAGACGCCAGGGAGCGCTACGACGTCCCGGTGGTGGAGGTGATCCTCCCGGCGACGCGCAGGGCCGTGCGGGCCACCAGGAACGGCCGGGTCGGGGTGATCGCCACCCGCGCCACCATCGAGTCGATGGCCTACCACGACGCCTTCGCGGCCGCCCCGGACGTCCGCCTCACCGGCGTGGCCGCCCCCCGGCTGGTGGAGTTCGTGGAACGCGGAGAGACGATGAGCGAGGAACTCATCGAGGTCGCCCGCGCGTACCTGCGGCCGGTGATCGAGGAGGGCTGCGACACGCTGATCCTCGGCTGCACCCACTACCCGCTGCTCGCCGGGGCCATCTCCTATGTGATGGGGGAGGGCGTCACGCTGGTGTCGAGCGCGGACGAGACGGCCAAGGACGTCTTCCGCGTCCTGCACGACCGCGGGCTGGTGGGGCAGGGCACGCGGCCCCGGCACAGGTTCCGCGCGACCGGCGACGGCACCCTGTTCGCCGACCTCGGCCGGCGCTTTCTCGGCCCCGAGATCGTCAGCGTCGAACGCGCCCCGGTCGCAGGAACGGCGGACGAGGAGGCGCTCTCCGCGCCCGTCCAGCCGGGCTAGCCGCCCGGGAGGCGACGGGTTCGGCGGTGTTCCGGGAGTTGCCGGCGATGTAAGGCACAACAGCGAGCCGGTACGACCGGCGGGCCTCGGGAGGGGTGCCCGCCGGGCCGGCAGAGTAAGGAGAACGCCGTGAAGCTGACGATCGTGGGGTGCTCGGGGAGCTTTCCCGGCCCGGACAGCCCCGCGTCCTGTTATCTGCTGGAGGCCGAGGGCTTCCGCATGCTCCTCGACTTCGGCAACGGCTCGCTCGGACCCCTGCAACGGCATATCGGCCTGTACGACGTGGACGCCATCTGCCTGTCCCACCTGCACGCCGATCACTGCCTGGACATGTGCGCCTACCACGTCGTGCGCACCTACGCCCCCGTCGGGCCCCTGCCGCGCGTCCCCGTCCACGCGCCCCGGGACGCCCCGCGCCGCCTGGCCGCCGCCTACGGCATGGACGAGGAGCCGGGCCTGGAGACGGCGTTCGACTTCGCTCCGCTCGCACCCGGCGCCTTCCGCGTCGGCCCCTTCGAGGTGACCGCCGCCACGATGAACCACCCCGTCGAGACCTACGGCTTCCGCGTCTCCCACGGCGGGCGCTCGGTGGCGTACTCCGGCGACACCGGAGAGTGCCCCGAGCTGGTCGAACTGGCGGCGGGCGCCGACATCCTGCTCTGCGAGGCCTCCTTCCTGGACCGTCCGGGCAACCCCAAGGGCCTCCACCTGACGGGCGGGCAGGCCGCCGAGCACGCGGCGCGCGCGGGCGTCGGCACGCTCGTCCTGACCCATCTGGTGCCTTGGTACGACCCCGCGGCGGTGCTCGGCGAGGCCCGGCGTTCGTGCTTCGGCGGCGACATCGAACTCGCGCGGAGCGGGGCCGTGTATGACCTAAGGTGAGCCCATGGCACGTGAAGACGGGCGCAGGCCCGACCAGCTTCGGCCCGTCACGATCACCCGTGGCTGGCTCGCTCACGCCGAGGGCTCGGTCCTCGTGGAGTTCGGGCGCACCAGGGTGCTGTGCGCCGCCTCGGTGCAGGACGGCGTGCCGCGATGGCGCAGGGGCAGCGGGCTGGGCTGGATCACCGCCGAGTACGCCATGCTGCCCCGGGCCACCAACACCCGCGGCGACCGCGAGTCGGTGCGCGGCAAGATCGGCGGGCGCACCCACGAGATCTCCCGCCTGATCGGGCGGTCCCTGCGCGCCTGCGTCGACTACAAGGCCCTAGGCGAGAACAGCATCGTGCTCGACTGCGACGTGCTTCAGGCCGACGGGGGCACGCGCACCGCCGCCATCACCGGGGCTTATGTCGCGCTCGCCGACGCCGTGGCCTGGATGCGCGAGCGCAAGATGTGCCCGGGAGACCCTCTGGTCAACTCCGTCGCCGCCGTCTCGGTGGGTGTCGTGGGCAGCTCCACCCTCCTCGACCTCTGCTACAGCGAGGACGTCGCGGCCGAGACCGACATGAACGTCGTCATGACGGGGTCGGGCGAGTTCGTCGAGGTCCAGGGCACCGCCGAGGGCGTTCCCTTCGACCGCGCCGCGCTCGACTCGCTGCTCGACCTCGCCGCCGGGGGCTGCGCCGAGCTGACCGCCCGCCAGCGGGAGGCCCTGGCGTGAACGCGGTCGCCCGGGTGGTTCTCGCCACCCGCAACCAGGGAAAGATCGTCGAGCTGCGCCGCATCCTCGCCGAGGCCGACCAGAAGATCGAGCTCGTCGGCCTTGAGGAGTTCCCCGAGATCGGCGACGTCGCCGAGACCGGCCTCACGTTCGCCGAGAACGCCCTGCTCAAGGCGCACGCCGTCGCCTCGGCCAGCGGGCTGCCCGCCGTCGCCGACGATTCCGGGCTGTGCGTCGACGCGCTGAACGGCATGCCGGGCGTCTTCTCGGCCCGCTGGTCGGGGTCGCACGGCGACGACGCCGCGAACCTGCGGCTCCTGCTCGCCCAGGTCTCCGACGTCCCCGACGGCCACAGGGGCGCCCACTTCGCCTGCGCGGCCGCCGCCGCCCTGCCGTCCGGCGAGGAGCGCGTGGTCGAGGGCGCCCTCCGGGGGGCGCTGATCCGCGCCTCGCGGGGCGTCAACGGGTTCGGGTACGACCCGATCTTCGTGCCGGAGGGCGAGACCCGCACGACCGCCGAGATGTCCCCGGCCGAGAAGGACGCGATCAGCCACCGCGGGCGCGCCTTCCGCGCGCTCGTCCCCGTCCTGCGCGACCTGCTCGGAACGCCCGGGTTCGCCTGACCTGGACCTGCTCGCCGGGCTCGGGTCCCCATGCTCAGGACCTGCCCGGCGGCCCCGGGTTCCCGTAACCAGGGCGTAAGAATCGGCCGGGGCTTTTGGGCGTAGCGTTCGCAGTGTGAAGGACGAAAGGGCACGTTCCCGTGCGGACGCGTGGGCGGCGGCGCTGGCCGGGCTCGTGGCGGGCGCGGTGGCGCTCGGGGTGGGCCAGCTCGCCGCAGGGTTGATCGACCCGGGCGCGGCGCCGGTGATCGTGGTCGGCGACGCGACGGTCGACCGCACCCCGCAGGCCCTGAAGGACTGGGCGATCCGTACGTTCGGCACGAACGACAAGATCGTCCTCATCGGCGGCATCGTGGTGGTGCTCGCGCTCGTCGCGGCTGGGCTGGGCATCCTGGCCCGCCGCCGCCCCGGGCTCGCCACGGCCGGGCTGCTCCTCTTCGGGCTGGTCGGCGCCGTCGCCGCGTCCACCCGGCCGGACTCGGGGCCACTGGACGTGCTCCCGTCGGTCGTCGGCGCGGCCGTCGGGGCCTGGGCGCTGCGCCTCATCGTCCGCCGCGCCTGGCCGACCGGCTACCGCGAACCCGTGCCCGCCGCCGTGGGCCATGGTGCTGCCGCCGCGAGGGACGGTGACGGGGGCGCGAGCGCCCGTGACGAGCACGCCCCGGGTGATGGTGCGCAGAGCACGGGCGGTCGTGGCGAGGGCGCCGCGGGTGACGGTCGCGAGAAGGCTGCCGAGCGGCACCCCGCCGTCATGCGCGCGGGCGGGCAACTCCATGAGTTCGACCGGCGGGGCCTGCTCACCGGCGTCGTCGCGGGCGTTGCCGTCGCCGGGGTCGCCGGGCTGGCGGGACGGGGCCTGGCCGGGCGCCTGGAGGTCGACACCGAGCGGGCCAAGATCGCGCTGCCCAGGCCCGCGAAGCCGCTCAGGCCGATCCCGGCGGGCGCCGACCTCCGGCTCAAGGACCTTTCCCCCTTCGTCACCCCCAACCGGGACTTCTACCGCATCGACACCGCGCTGGTCCTCCCGCAGGTCGACCCCAAGACGTGGAAGCTGAAGATCCACGGCATGGTCGACAGGCCCATCGAGCTGACCTACGACCAGCTCCTGAGGCGGCCGCTCATGGAGGCCGACGTGACGCTGACCTGCGTCTCCAACGACGTCGGCGGCCCGTACATCGGCAACGCCCGCTGGCTCGGCGCGAGCCTGGCCGACATCCTGCGCGAGGCCGGCATCCGGTCCGGCGCCGACATGCTGCTGTCGACCTCCACCGACGGCTGGACGTCCGGCACCCCCGTGGACGTCGCGATGGACGGCCGCGACGCGCTGCTCGCCATCGCGATGAACGGCGAGCCCCTTCCCCTCGCCCACGGCTTCCCGGTGCGCCAGGTCGTCCCCGGGCTGTACGGCTACGTGTCGGCGACGAAGTGGATCACGGAGATCAAGGTCAGCCGGTACGACCAGGAGGAGGCGTACTGGACCGAGCGGGGCTGGGCGCCGAAGGGGCCGATCAAGACCGAGTCCCGCATCGACCTGCCCCGGGGCGGCTCCACGATCCGCGCGGGCCGCACCCAGATCGCCGGCGTGGCGTGGGCGCAGCACAAGGGGATCGACGCGGTCGAGGTGCGCGTCGACAAGGGCCCGTGGCGGCAGGCGCGGCTGGCGCAGGTGCCGGGCGTGGACACCTGGCGGCAGTGGGTCGTGGACGACTGGGACGCCACCCCCGGCGACCACACCATCGAAGTCCGCGCCACCGACGCCACCGGCTACACCCAGACCCCCGACTACGCGCCGGTGATCCCGGACGGCGCCTCCGGCTGGCACTCCATCCTGGTCGTGGTGAAGTAGTCGGAATTACGGGAAAGTCGTGAGATCGACTCCATGGTTTGTATGGGGATGTCGGGCGTACAGTGAGAAAGGCTCCCGATCGGGCGGTCAGGAGGCATCCTGCTGATCAGTGGGAATCGTGGTTCTGTGGGCGCTGGGAAATGCGCGGGTTCCGGTGCTCGCCGAAGCGCTCTGATCGGCGCCCGGAATGCCGGGATTTCGGGGCTTGGCCAGATATATCCGATATTTCGTAAAGTGCGGCCTTCGTGGAGGCGGTATGAAGGCGATACCGGTACTGGCCGCGCTCCTCGTCGCCGTGACGACGGCCTGCGTGCCCGGAGGCGCGTCGCCGTCACCGCGCCCAAGTGCGGACGTGTCGCCCGCGACGACCCGGCCGGCCGCCTCGCCGGACGAGGAGGACCAGAAGGCGGCGCAGGCGGCGGTGCTGCGCCTGAAGGACCTCGGATCCTCCTACGAAGGCCGGCCGTATCTGAGGAGCAGGCTGGCCACCCAGGACGACGAGGTCCTCAGCAGGTGCCTCGGACGCCCGCTGACCAGCGTGCACGAGACCGCGCGGGCATTCTCGTCCATCTTCGTCAGCGGCGACGGTCGATTGGTGCTGGCGGGTGTGACGTTCGTCGACAGCCGGGAAACGGCCGCGGCGGACCTGCAGGCCCTTCAGGGGCCGAGGGCCATGCCCTGCCTCCGGCGACTCCTGACGACGCAACTGCGCCGTCAGCGGAGCGGCCCGCTGGCGGTCGAGGTGGAGAGGATCCGGCCCGTGCCGGACCTCGCGCAGGTGGTGGCGTACAGGTTCACCGTCGTGGTGAACGAGGACGGCCAGGACATCACGCAGTTCATCGACCTCATCTCCGCCACGCGCGGCCGGGCGGAGGTGCAGGCGTCCTTCCAGGACGTGAACGTGGCCGTCGAGCGAGCGGTCGAGGAGCGTGCGATGCTCGCCATGCTCAACCGCCTCCCCGCGCGATCCTGACCGAGCCGAGCAGTTTCTCCAGCGCCACGACGAGCGACGAGGCGCCGGCGCCGACGACCGCGCCCATCAGGAAGGTCTTGAACTGCTGCCCGGTCTCCTTGCGCACGTCGGTCCGCCGTAACAGGGCCCGGACCGACACATCGCTCTCCCAGTGCAGCCTGGCGGGGTCCTCGATGTCGGGGGAGGCCACGTCGATGCGCTGCCCGGTGTCGTTGCCGCCCGCGTCCACGATCACCTCGAACTGGTCGGGACGTTTCCAGGTGCCGGGTATCCCGATGTCGAGCGCCCCCGGCTTCCGCGGGAACTGGAACAACGGTGACAACTGGACACGGCCGTACCTCGGCAGCGACAACGAGAACGTCGGCCCGGCGGCGGACACGACGCCGACAGGGAGCCAGCCGCTGATGTGCGGCGCGCTCGCCTGGCCGTTCAGGTACGCGGGATAGGCGATACCGGAGATCACCTGCACGTTCTCTTTCGGATTGGCCGCGAACGGCGGCTTTCCCGCCTTCGTCGACACGATCGTCGCCCCGGGCGGTATCAGCGTGGCGGCGGGTACGCCGGGGTCGGTGAACCGCGCGTCACCGTAGAGGACCAGCGCCCACCGGACGGGCTTGGACCGCGGGCCCACGAACACGATGTCGATCTCGACCCGCGAACGTCCCTGCCGCGCGTCGGCGGGCGGGAAATTCACCGCCAGCCTGGTGGGCACGGCCGGCGTGTCGAGGTAGATCTCGCCCGTGCCCTCCACCACGGGGGGATTCGGCGGGCTGATCGTCGCGACGTACGCCGAGTACGAGAGGCCCACCAGAACCCCGCCGAGAAGCAGCGAGGTGACGAGCGATCTCGGCCTCTCGCCGCCCGACAGCGTCAGCCGCCTTCCCCGGAAGGGGTGGTACCTCCCGGCGGCCGACGCGAGCCGCCTCCACCCCTCGCGCAGGCCGCCCCCGAGCCGGGCCGAGATCGTTCTGCCGCCCGCCCGTATCCGTCGGCGCCAGGCGTGGAAGGTCAGGCGACGAGCGGCCGACGCCCGCAGTCGGCGGGTTCCGTCACGCAGGCGGGTCACGCCTCCGGACACCGTCTCCACCACCCAGGTCGCGGCCTCGCTCGCGAGGCGACGTCCCTTCACGCCACTCGCGTTCCCGGCGCGGGGCGCCCGGGTCCACTGGTCACCATCGCGCGTGAACCTTCGCGTACGCCCTGCTCACGTACTTCTGTGTCGTGCTCTGCTTCACCGGTCCGTCCGACCCGTTCTGCAGGGAGATCAGCGTCCCGCCGTACCGCACGAGGGCGGAATTCAGGTATACGGGCTGACCAGGGGATCCTTCGGCCTTGATTCGCATCGCGGTCGTGCCGGAGCCGAGCCTGCGGAGAGGCAGAGGCGTGATGGTGACGGTGATGATGCCCAGCAAGCTGCTCTGGAAGGAGAACGAGGGGCATTGGCGAGGGATCAGGGAGAACTGCCTGAAGGTCTCGCGTGCGCTTTTGACGCTGGTCTGGGCGAGGGTCTCCGCCACCACCTCCGTCGTCCCCGGATTGGCGAGGAGGCGCTCGGCCTCGGCGCTGACCCGGCCGGCGGGAGCGGCCGCCAGTGCCGGGCAGGCTTCGTCCAGGCCGCTCAGGCTGCCCGGGTCCAGCTTGACCACCTTGAAGCCGCGTGGCAGGTCGGAGGGCTTCAGCAGCGCGGCGGTGAGCTGGGCCCGCGAGGGCGGACGGGCGGCCGCGGAGGCGAGGCCGTACGGGCCGGCGCCGGCCGGGACGGCGGATCGGGCGGTGGGGGTTCCGGGGATCGGGGCCGAGGCGGCCGGTCTGGCGGCCGGACCGGCGCCCACGATCACGGCGGTGAGACCGCACGCCAGGCCAGAGGTGAACCGTCGTCGCATTTCCGCTCCTCCGAGCCGGGGAACATGGGCACGCGGTCGAGCATCGCGGGCCGTGTCGCTCGCCGACTCGGTAGGTTCGCGGCCCACGCGGAAGCGGCTATCGCCGAATCACACTAATCTGAATAAATCATTGCCGGTTGCGAAGTCTCGGGCAAGCGCATATCTATGCCCTCCGGTTATGGCCCGCTCGTGGCCGTCAGGCGGGCGAAAACTCTGGATATACGGAGTCGGTCCCGGTCGCGCGTTCGTGCGTTCTTGGTCGAGCGGCCGTGACGATTCCATTGTGGCGGGGAAGTCGCACGAATTTCGCACCTCCGCGGAGCCAGGGCGACCGGGGGGAATCGGTGGCCCCAGGTGAATCGCCGAATCGTCGGTCGCTCCGGGGGCCGCGGCCTACGATCGGCGTCTGTCCGGAAACGGTTCGGGGGCTTGGGGGAAGACCATGTCCGGGGCAAAAAACGGCGACCCATCGCTGATGGGCACATTTCGGTCAAGCTTCACGAAGGGGGGCTACAACCCCGTCGTCACCTCTGACGGTGTTCGCTGGCGTGACTACGAGCTGGCGGCCGAGACACCTGGGGACGAACGGCGGCCGACGGTTCATCCCCTCGTGTCCGAGAAGACGCCACCGCCGCCGTGGCAGGACCCTGCCCCGCAGGTGACGCCGCCGGGGTGGCGGGAGCAGTCGCCGTGGCAGGCCGTCACCGGGGTTCAGTGGTGTGACGGCCGTGACGATTCGTCCGCGACGGCGCGGGACGGGTTGTTACCGGAGTGGCCGGGGCCCGTGGAGGACTGGTTCGACATGGTGGGGCGGCCGTCGCGGCTGGACACGAGCAGGCCGTACGGTTCTCCGGGAGGGCTCGCCTGGCCGGATCCGCAGGTGCAGCGCGACCTGTGCCAGGCCCTCCCGGAGGGCGCCCGTTTCCCCGACCCGCGCGGCACCTGGATCCGCCTGGTCAACGGGGAGGGCCCGGCGGAAGATCCGTTCCGGGCGACCAACGCCCTCGACTGCGCGCTGGCGGTGATCTCCACCTGGCACGGCGAGCCGATGGTGGCCGCTCCGCGCCTGCCAGAGTACGACCGCCTGGGCAGGCCCGTGCTGAGCGGCGAGGCGGGCGGCGTGGCGCGGGCCGAGCGGTGGCTGGGGCACCGGTTCGAGTACGTCGGGCAGGGCCGCCGCGCGTACACCGCCATCGCCCAGCGGCTGCGCACGGGCGGGCACGGCGCGTCGGCCGTGCTGGTCACGCGCCGGCCCTCGGGAGGCGCCCACGCGTGGAACGCGGTCAACTCGGCGGGCGCGGTGGTCTGGGTGGACGCGCAACGCGGGCACACGTCCGTGGACCCGCCCCGGGGGCCGGTCACGGGCGTCTTCTGCGTCGTCATGGACCGGCGAGGGAGGCGGCTGTGAGTGAGTTGTCGGCTGAGCGGGCGCGGGCGCTGGCGGAGGAGTACTTCAACGGGCCGCTGGCCGCGGAGGAGGCCACCGAGGTCGGGCTTTATGCGTTCGAAGGCGGATATGTCGCCTGGCCGAAGGTGCCCGAACCCGAGGACCCGAGCGTCCTGCCGGACGTCGCCGGAGGCGGCTGCATCGTGATCGACAAGGTCACCGGTGAGCTGTCGATCCGGCCCCTGCTGACCCCGGAGGCCGTGGCAGAGCAGTGGCCGGGACACCGCCCCCGCTGAGCGGTGTCCCGGCCGGTGGGTCAGTCGCTCGCCAGGGAGCCGACGATGGAGGCGCGGGCCGCCCTGCGGCCGGGGAGGAGCGCCGCGAGGACGCCGGCGAGGCCCGACAGCGCGACGAAGAGCAGCACCTGCGTGACCGGTAGCCGGAAGAGCACGTCCGCCACCAGCGTCTGCGTGGCGGCCCAGCCGAACGCCCCGCCGAGGACGACCCCGACGATCGCCCCGATCAGTCCGAGGATCAGCGCCTCCAGCGACAGCATGCGCCGCAATTGCGGCCGGGTCAGGCCGAGGGCGCGCAGCAGCGCCGACTCCCGCGTCCGCTCGTGCACCGACAGGCTGAGCGTGTTGGCGATGCCGAGCAGCGAGATGAGGATCGCCAGGCCGAGCAGGCCGGTGATGACCATCAGCATCGTGTTCAGCATGTCGTCGAACTGGCCCCGGATCTCGGTCGAGCTGACCACCTTCGCGGCCGGATAGTCCTGGGCCGCGGCCTCGACGGCCTTCCTGGCCACGTCGGAGGCGACGCCGTCCTTGGCGTTCACGAGCACCTGGTCGTCGTTGACGTGGCCGAACCACTTCTCGAAGGCGTCCGGGGGCACGGTGATGCCGGGCAGCGGCGCGGAGTCGTCGAAGATCGCGATGACCTTGACGTTGACGGTCCCGGCCTTGGGGGTGGCGAGCGCGAGCGTGCCGCCCGGCTGCGCGCCGAGCCTCTTGGCGGCGGTGGTCCCGACGATGGCGTTCGTCCCGGTGAACCCCTGCGTGGACCCCTTCTGCGCCACGACCTTGTACGGTCCGTCGTACGTGCCGACCTGGTAGTCCGCACGTCCCACGCGGGCCTCGCCCTGCCGGATCTGCACCACGGACGCCAGCTCGGGCCTCGCGCGCAGGCCGGCGGCGAGCTCCCTCGGCACGCCGCCGGGGCCGCCCGCCCCCTCCAGCGCGCCCTGGGACATGACCATGTAGTCGACGGGGAACTGCGAGTCGAGCTGGGCCGTGACCGTCGCCCGGGTGGTGGCGGTGATGACCGAGATCAACGTCATCAGCGTGACGCCGATCGTCAGCGCGACCGTCGTGGTGGCGGACCGCTTGGGGTTGCGCCGCGAGTTGTCCACGGCGAGCCTGCCGGGCACGCCGGACAGCTTGGCGGGCAGCCAGCCGGCGAACACGCTCAGCGGGCGGACGATGACCGGGCCGAGGATCAGCACCGCGCAGAACGTGAGCACGCCGCCGGCCATGACGATGAACAGCGCCTGCGGTCCCGGGGTGGCCATGACCCCCGCGGCCGTGGTGCCCACGCCGGCGACGAGGAAGAGGGCGGCGAAGACCATCCGCAGGACGCCGGCCTTGAACGTCTGCTCGCCGGTCTGGGTGCGCAGCGCCGCGATGGGGGCGACCCTGGTGGCCGTACGGGCGGGCAGCAGCGCCGCGCCGACGGTGACGACCACGCCGATGGCGAGCGCGAGGCCGATCGTGCGCGGCGCCAGCGAGACGGCGACCGCGGGCAGTTCCTGCCCCATGGCCCCGGCCACGGCGATCGCCCCCCAGCCGAGGCCGTACCCCACCACCAGGCCGAGCAGCGAGGCGATGACCCCGACCACCGCAGACTCCAGCAGGACCGAGCCGAAGACCTGCTTGCGCGTGGCGCCGATGCAGCGCAGCAGCGCCATCTCCCTGGCGCGCTGGGCGACCAGGATGTTGAACGTGTTGTAGATGACCAGCGCCGCCACGAGCATCGCGACGACGCCGAACATCAGCAGGCCCAAGGTGATGAACTGCATGTCGGCGCCGTTGGCCTTCGCCAGCTCGTCGGCGAGCTCGTCGCCGGTCCGGACCTTGTGACCCGCGCCGGCGAGCGCCGAGGAGACCGCCGTCTTCAGAGCCTGCGGCGTGACGCCGGCCGCCGCGGCCACGTCGATCTCCCGGAAGCCCTTCTCGCCCGTCATCGCCTGCGCGGCCTCGGTGGTGAAGCCGACGGCGCCGGTGTAGGCGATCCGCTGGTCGATGCCCGCGTCGAACAGCCCGACCACGTGGAAGGCGTGCGGCTTCCCTGCGTGGTCCAGCACCTGGACGGTGTCCCCGATCTTGAAGCCCCGGGTCTTGGCCGTGTCCTTGTCGAGGACGGCCTGGTCGGCGGCTGACGGCGCGGCGCCGGAGGTGACCTCGGTGCGGCCGAGCCTGCCGGTGACGATGGAGACGCCCGCCGTCGGGAAGTCGCCGACGACCTTGCCGTCCTTGCCGATCAGCGGCGCGTCCCCCTGGACGATGCCCTGCGCCTCGGCCACCCCGGTCGCCGTGCGGATCTTGTCCAGGTCCGCGGCGGTGAGGGGGGACGGCTTGTCCGAGGGGGACGGGAGCACCGCGACGTCCACCTTGTCGGCGGACGCGGCGATCTGCTGGGTGAAGCTCGCCTGGATCGTGTCGGTCAGCACGAACGTGCCCGCGATGAACCCCACGCCGAGGGTGATGGCCAGGGAGGTGAGCAGGAGCCGCAGCTTGTGCGCCCGCAGCCCCGCCAGCGTGGTCTTCAGCACCTCAGCCCTCCAGCTTCATCAGCGTGTCCAGCACGCTCTGCGGGGAGGGCTGCGTCAGCTCGGTCACCAGCACGCCGTCCCGCAGGAACACCACGCGGTCGGCGTAGGACGCGGCGACGGGGTCGTGGGTGACCATGACGATGGTCTGGCCCAGCTCGCGCACGGAGGTCCGCAGGAACGACAGCACCTCGGCGCCGCTGCGCGAGTCCAGGTTCCCGGTCGGCTCGTCGGCGAAGATGACGTCCGGCTTGCTGATCAGCGCCCGCGCCACCGCGACGCGCTGCTGCTGGCCGCCCGACAGCTCGCTCGGCTTGTGCTTCAGCCGGTCGGCGAGGCCCACGGTGCGGATCACCACGTCGAACAACTCCTGGTCCGCCTGGCGGCCGGCGATGTCCAGCGGCAGGCGGATGTTCTGCTCGGCGGTCAGCGTGGGCAGCAGGTTGAACGCCTGGAAGATGAAGCCCACCCGCTCGCGGCGCAGCAACGTGAGCTGCTTGTCGTTCAGCCGCGTGATGTCGACGTCGCCGACGCGCACCTCGCCTTCGGTCACGGTGTCGAGCCCCGCCAGGCAGTGCATCAACGTCGACTTGCCGGAGCCCGACGGACCCATGATCGCGGTGAAGGCACCGGTCGCGAACCCGACGTCCACGCCGCGCAGCGCGTGTACGGCGGCGTCGCCCTGGCCGTAGACCTTCGTCACGCCCCTGGCGACGACGGCCGCGGGGGCGGCCCTGCGGACGGCGTCCTGTCCGGTGATGGTCACATCGTGCTCCTTCAAACGGTAAGCGGGTGATCTGCGGTGATCGCCGCGAGATCAACGCTATGGCCGCGGAAGGCCCCTTCCATGAGCCCTGGGAACGGACTTCGGATACGCCCCTGGAGGGGCGAAACGGGGCTCATGCGACCCCTGAGGTACCGCCACCTCAGCCTTTCGGCTGATGGTTCCCGAAGGGAGTGATCAGGCCGGTCTCGTAGGCGTAGACGACGGCTTGGGCGCGGTCGCGGACCCCGAGTTTGGTGAGGATGCGGCCGAGGTGCGTCTTGACGGTGGCCTCGGCCAGGCAGAGGTGCTCGGCGATCTCGGAGTTGGACATGCCGCGCCCGACCATGACCAGGACCTCCCGCTCGCGGGCGGTCAGCTTGCGCAGGGCCTCCGGCTCGGGGGCCGTCCGGCCGGGCAGGTGGGCGGTGAACCGCTCCAGCAGCCGCCGGGTCGTGCTGGGCGCGACCACGGCGTCCCCGGCGTGCACGGAGTGGATCGCGCTGATCAGGTCGGAGGGGGGGACGTCCTTGAGCAGGAAGCCCGAGGCGCCGGCCTTGAGCGCGGTGAAGGCGTACTCGTCCAGGTCGAACGTCGTGAGGATGAGCACTTTGGGCGCGCCGGCCAGGGCCGTGATCAGCCGGGTGGCCTCGACGCCGTCCACGCGGGGCATGCGCACGTCCATGAGGACGACGTCGGCCGTCACCGAGCGGAGCAGTTCCACGGCCGCGCCCCCGTCGGCGGCCTCTCCGACGACGTCGATGTCCGGTTGGGCGTCCAGGACCATGCGGAACCCGGCGCGGACGAGCGCCTGGTCGTCGACCAGCACCACCTTGATGTTCACGCCGCCCCGCCCGCCGTTCTCCACGCCGCCCCGCTCTCCGGAAGTCTCACACGGCCCCGCTCTCCGGAAGTCCCACGCGGGGCCACTCGGGGAGGTCTCACGCCGCCCTGCTCACCGGCAGCCGCACGGCCACCTGGAACCCGCCGCCGGGGCGTGGTGAGGCGTGGACGCTGCCGTCGTACATCGCGACGCGCTCGCGCATGCCGATCAACCCGTGCCCGTCGGCGCTCGCGGGCGCCGCCGCGCCCCGCCCGTCGTCGGTCACCCGCAGGAGGACCTCCCGGGCACCGTACTCCATCTCGACGGTGGCGCGGGCGCCCGGTCCGCCGTGTTTGAGCGCGTTGGTGAGGGCTTCCTGGACGATGCGGTAGATCACGAGCTGCTCGCCTTCTGGCAGGTCGCGGCAGGTGCCCCTGACCGTGAACTCGACCGGTAACCCCGAGCGCCTGAGCTGCGCCACCAGCTCGTCGAGCTCGGCGACGCCGGGCTGGGGCGCGTAGTCCTCGACCTGCGCGTCGTCCTGCCGGAGCACGCCGACGAGGCGGCGCATCTCGGCGAGGGCCTGGCGTCCGGTGCTGGAGATGGTCTGGACGGCGTGGCGTGCCTTCTCGGGGTCGGTGTCGAGGGTGTACCCCGCGCCGTCCGCCTGGACGATCATCACGCTGACGTTGTGGGCGACGACGTCGTGCAGTTCGCGGGCGATGCGCGCCCGCTCGGCGGCGGTGGCGATGCGGGCTTGTTGGTCGCGCTCGTGCTCGGCGCGCGAGGCCCGTTCCTCCAGGCTTTCCAGGTAGCGGCGGCGGGTGCTGGCGTAGATGCCGCCGACCCAGGCGGCCACCACGAACATCGAGCCGGAGATGAGGCCGGGAGGCTGGACGTCGCTCCAGCGCAGCACGACCAGGACGATGCCGAGCTCGGCGACGAGCCCGGCGGGGATCGCCCAGCGCAGGGCGCATCTGGACACCACGCCGTACATCGCCACGAGCACGGCGAGGTTGGCCGGAACCGGATCGACGCGGAGAAGCCACTGCCCGAAGCTGACGAGGGCGACGGCGGCGAAGGCGTGCACGGGATGGTGGCGGCGCCAGAACAGGGGGAGGAGGAGCAGGGCGGACAGGGTGAGGTACCCGGGAACGTCGAGCCGCACGCTGCCGGGCATGCCCGAGCCGCCGCCGTAGGGCTGGGCCGACATCACGGTCAGGAGGATCAGCGGGACGAGGAGGACCGCGTCCGCCAGCCTGCTGTGGCGGGCTCCCAGCGCGCGCAGTCTTCCGAACACGCCACCAACCCTATGTTCGCGCTGTTCACCCGCTTTCCATCTGGAGATGGATCTGCGTCTACGACCCTGGTCGTACGGGCCGTCGTACGGGACAAACAGGCTTACACGGTGCTTACGGGGCATCGTGGATAGTTGTCTGTGGGAGCCACCTTCGGGTGAGTAAAGGGAGATTGTGATGCCGGGGAACAAAGACGACGGGTCGCGTGGCAAGGGGGATGAGTCGCGCGACCCGGAGGACCCCGAGCATTTCGCCCTACCGACGCCAGACGCCCCATGCCCAGCGGGCTGACACGGCCGGGCCGCCTCCACTCAGGTGGAGGCGGCTCTCCTGTTTCACAGCCCGGCCGGAGAGTGGGGTCGGTGGGATTCGAACCCACACTGGCAGGTACCTAAAACCTGTGCCTCTGCCATTGGGCTACGACCCCGGGCTTTTCAGGGCTTGCGCCATAATAGTTGAGCGCGGGGCGGTATCCGTACCCGTTAACCGAGGCCCAGATCCTTCCGCAGGCGCGCGACGTGCCCCGTCGCCTTCACGTTGTAGAGCGCCTTCTCGATCTTGCCCTCGGCGTCGATGACGAACGTCGAGCGGAGCACGCCGACCGTCGTCTTCCCGTACATCGTCTTCTCGCCGTACGCGCCGTACGCCTGGTGGACGGCCAGGTCGGGGTCGGACAGCAGCGGGAACGTCAGCGCGTCGCGCTCGGTGAACTTCGCCAGCTTCTGCGGGGAGTCCTTGGACACGCCGAGTACGACGAAACCGGCCGCGGTCAGCCCGTCCAGGCTGTCGCGGAAGTCGCACGCCTGCTTCGTGCACCCGGGCGTCATCGCGGCGGGGTAGAAGTAAAGGATGACCCGCTTGCCGCGAAGCGACTTCAAGCTGATGTCGGCGCCCTCGGCGTCGGGCAGGATGAAATCGGGTGCGGCGTCGCCGGGCTCGAGTCTCGTCTGTGTCACGGGAACAACCTACCGGCACGCCCCCCGTGCCGGTTGGACGCCGGACCTGACAGACTGATCGTTCGAACGCCGCGGCGGACCGTCCGCCCGGCACGGTGGCGAGCCGGCGTGAGCGCGGCTCGTCCGGGACGTAGAGAAGGGGATCGTCATGGCGGACACCGATCCCGAGGCGCTCGAACGGCAGATCGAGCGCACCCGGGCGGAGCTGGCTGTCACCGTGGACGCCATCGTGGAGCGGGTCAGCCCCAAGCGGGTCGCCGAGCGCGGCGTCGCCAAGGTCAGGTCCAACGCCGAGCAGTTGATCGCGACGGCGCGCGACGCGGTGGGGCTCGGCCCGGCGCGCTCGGAGGACGGTGTCCACGGTGACGACGCCTGGCAGGACGACACCCCCATGCGAAGCCTCGCCCCCGTGCTGATCGGCGTGGGAGCCGTCGTGATCGTCGGCGCGGCCATCGCCATGTGGCGCCGCCGCCGCGCCTGACCGGCCCCTTCCCCTGCCCCTTTCCGGCCTGGAACTGCCGTCACCCCGGCGGCCCTGACGCATGCCTTCATTCGATCCCTTGACCGCGCCTTGGTCGGTTTCCTATCCTCCCGGTAGGATAACTAGGAATTGCCGGACCGCGCGTCACACCTCCGAGGAGGACGAGTGAAGTTCGTCGGGATGGGCTCACCTCCACCTCCGGGCCGCCGTGGTGACGCGGCCGGACGGGACACGGGCCTCAAGCCGGTCACGGCGCACCGGGCCCCGGCGCGGGCCGACTGATGCCGGCGCGGTACGTCGCGCGCAGGGTGGTCCAGGCGCTCTTCGTTCTGTGGGCGGCGTTCACGGTCTCCTTCGTGATCCTGTACATGCTGCCCGGCGACCCGGTCTCCGTCCTGGCCGGCTCGGATTCGGGGCGCGACATCACTCCGGAGCAGCTTGACGCGCTGCGGCACGAGTACGGGCTCGACCGGCCGGTGATAATCCAGTACCTCACCCGCCTCGCAGACGTGGTTCACGGTGAATTCGGCAGGTCCGTCCAGAGCCACCAGCCGGTCCAGACCATGATCGCCGACGCGCTCCCCGCCACCGCGCAGATCGCCGGTCTGGGACTGCTGCTGGCCGTCCTGTTCGGGACGGGCCTCGCGCTGGCGGCCACGTACGTGTCGTGGGGATGGCTGCGGCAGGCGCTGCTGAGCCTGCCGCCGCTCGGGGTGGCGATCCCGTCGTTCTGGTTCGGCCTGCTGCTGCTCCAGGTGTTCTCGTTCAGGCTCGGTCTCTTCCCGGCCGTCGGCAACGAGGGCCTCGCCGGCGTCGTGCTCCCCGCCGTCACCCTCGCGCTGCCCTCCGCCGCGACCATCGCCCAACTGCTCGCCAAGAGCATGAGCACCACGCTGCGCGAGCCCTACATCGAGACGGCCAGGGCCAAGGGGGCGGGCCGGCCCCGGATCCACTTCCGCCACGCGGTGCGCAACGCGGCGCTGCCGGCGCTGACGGTGGCCGGCCTGGTCGTCGGCAACCTGCTGGCCGGCTCGGTGGTCACCGAGACCGTCTTCTCCCGTACCGGCCTCGGGCGCCTGACGGCGCTCGCCGTGGGCACGCAGGACATCCCGGTCGTGCAGGGCCTGGTGGTGTTCGCCGCGCTGGTGTTCGTCCTGATCAACCTCGCCGTCGACCTCGTCTATCCCCTGCTGGACCCGCGGATCGCCCGCCGATCCGCGGCGGTGTCGTGAGGGGCCGTCCATGACCGACCTGACCAGCGTCTTCCACCCGGGCGCCGAACCGGGCGCCGCGGACGAACCGCACACGACCGCCGTCGCCGGCGCGCCGGTCCGGGGCGGGGCACGGGAGGTTCTGACCTTCCTCGCCAGGCGCCCCGGCCTCGTGGCCGCCGTCGGCTGGGTCGCGCTCGTCCTGCCGGCCGCCTTCGCGCCCGGCCTGCTCACCTCCGCCGACCCGCTGGCCGCCTCACCGGCCGACAAGCTGGCCGCCCCCTCCGCCCTTCACCCGCTCGGCACCGACGAACTCGGCCGGGACCTGTACGCGCGCGTGGTGCACGGCGCGGGCCTGTCGCTCAAGGCGACCGTGATCGCGGTGCTGGTCGGTCTTCTGGCCGGGTCCGTGCTCGGCCTGCTGGCCGGATTCCTGCGCGGGTGGGCCGACGACGTGATCATGCGGGTGGTCGACGTGCTGCTCGCGATCCCCGGCCTGCTGCTGTCGCTGGCGCTGGTCACCGCGCTCGGGTTCGGCACCGTCAACGTGGCGGTCGCGGTCGGGGTGGCGAGCGTCGCGAGCTGCGCCCGCGTCATGCGTTCGGAGGTGCTCCGGGTGCGCCACAGCCTCTACGTCGAGGCCGCGCACGCCGGGGGCGCGCGCTGGACCCGGGTGCTGGTCCGCCACGTGCTGCCCAACTCCTCCGGCCCCGTGCTCGTCCTGGCCGCCCTGGAGTTCGGCACGTCCATCCTGTCGGTCTCGGCCCTCAGCTTCCTCGGCTACGGCGCCCAGCCTCCGACGCCGGAATGGGGCTCGCTGATCGCGAGCGGCCGCGACTACCTCGCCGTCGCCTGGTGGATGACGACCATGCCGGGCCTGACCATCGCGGCGACGGTCCTGGCCGCGAACCGCATCTCCCGGATGCTGGACGGGGAATGGAGGCACCGCGGATGAGCGGAGCCGAGGCCGGGAACGGCGTCGAGAACCGGGCAGGGAGCACGGCCGGGAACCGCGCCGAGAGCAGGGCCGAGAGCAGGGCCGGGAACAGCCCCGGGAGCGGCGCCGGGGACGAGCCGCTCCTGCGGATCCGGGACCTGGTGGTGAGCTACCGCGTCGGCGGGGGACCGGTGCACGCCGTCCGCTCGGTGAGCCTCACCGTCCGGCAGGGCGAGACGGTCGCGATCGTCGGTGAGTCCGGATGCGGCAAGTCCACGACCGCGCACGCCGTGGCAGGCCTTCAGGCGTCCAACGCCGTGATCGGCGGCGGGGAGATCCTCTTCGGCGGGACCGACCTGGCTCGGCTGGGGGAGCGGCGGATGCGCGCCGTGCGCGGCCGCGACATCGGGCTGATCCCGCAGGATCCGACCGTGTCCCTCAACCCGGTGAAGCGGATCGGGAGCCAGGTCGCCGAGGTGCTGATCGTCCACGGGCTGGCGAACAGGCGCGACGCGGCGGCCCAGGCGGTCGAGGCGCTGCGCCGCGCGGGTCTTCCCGACCCGGAGACCAGGGCTCGGCAGTACCCCCACGAGCTGTCGGGCGGCATGCGCCAGCGGGTGCTCATCGCCATCGCCGTCGCCGCGCGCCCGCGCCTGATCATCGCCGACGAGCCGACCAGCGCCCTGGACGTGACCGTGCAGCGGCACATCCTCGACCACATCGAGCACCTGTCCCGCGAGACCGGCATGGGCGTGCTGCTCATCACCCACGACCTCGGCATCGCCGCCGACCGGGCCGACCGGGTCGTGGTGATGCGCGAGGGACGGGTCGTGGAGGAGGGCGTCCCCGAGCGGCTGCTCACCGACCCGCACGAGCCCTACACGCGCGACCTGCTCGCGGCGGCCCCGAGCCTCGCCACAGAGCGTCCGACGCTGCTGGCCGTGCGCGCCGCGCGCGGCCGGGCCGGGCGGGCCCGTACGACGGGCGTCACCGGCGACCCGTTCGCCGGGCGCGCCCCCGCCGAGTCCCCGGCTCCCGCCTCCGGCCGGGCCGACGACGTGCTGATGTCGGCCCACGGCCTGGTCAAGGAGTACCCGCTGCCCCTGGGCCGCGGGAAGACGCGCGCCGTCGACGACGTGCACTTCGCCATCCGCCGGGGGCGGACCTACGGGCTCGTGGGCGAGTCCGGCTCGGGCAAGTCGACGACGGCCCGCCTCCTGCTGCGGCTCACCGACGCCACCGAAGGGCGCATCGTCTTCGACGGCGAGGACATCACCCGGCTGCGCGGCGGCCGTCTGCGGTCGCTGCGGCGGCGGATCCAGGTGGTCTACCAGAACCCGTACGCGTCGCTGAACCCCCGGCTGAGCGTCGAGCGGATCATCGAGGACCCGCTGGTCTCGTTCGGCCTCGGCACCCGCCGGCAGCGGCGGCGGCGCGCGGCCGAACTGCTCGACGTCGTGGCCCTGCCCGCCGCGGTGCTGCGCCGTCGTCCCGCCGAGCTGTCCGGCGGGCAACGCCAGCGTGTGGCGATCGCGCGGGCGCTGGCGGTCAACCCGGAGCTCGTCGTCTGTGACGAGCCGGTGTCCGCGCTCGACGTGTCGATCCAGGCGCAGATCCTCGACCTGCTGGTCGGTCTCCAGACCGACCTGGGCGTGAGCTACGTGTTCATCTCCCACGACCTCGCGGTGGTGCGGCAGGTCGCGCACCAGGTCGGCGTCATGCGCGGCGGACGCCTGATCGAGCAGGGCGACGCGGACGACGTCTTCTCACGTCCCCGGCAGGCCTACACGCGGGAACTGCTGGACGCGATCCCCGGCCACCGCCGATGAGCCACGGCGGAACACCGACTCCAGGAGCGTATCGATGAAGAGTTCATATCGTCCGGGGAGGCGCGGCCGCGGGCGCGTGCTCGCGGCCTGGCTGGCCGCCGTCCCGCTGGCGCTGGCCGCCTGCGGGCAGGCCGGCACGGCGGAGACGAGCGCGGCGGGGAACGCCCCGCGGGCCGGCGGCACCCTCACGTTCGGCCTGAGCACCGACCCGATCAGCATCAACCCGCGCGGCGCCGGCGCCGGAAACGACGCCCTGTACGTCTCCCGGCAGCTCGTCGACTCCCTGACCGAGCAGGATCCCGCCACCGGCAAGCTCATCCCCTGGCTGGCCACCAAGTGGGAGGCGAGCGACGACGCCAGGACGTTCACGTTCACGCTGCGCGACGGGGTCACGTTCTCCGACGGCAGCCCGCTCACCGCGCAGTCGGTCAAGGACAACTTCGACGACATCGTCAGGGCGGGCGCCAAGGCCCCCTCGTCGATCATCTACTTCACCGGCTACAAGGCCACCGAGGTCGTGGACAAGCTGACGGTGAAGATCGAGTTCACCACGCCCAACGCCGCGTTCCTGCAGGCCAGCTCCACCGCCGCGCTCGGCCTGCTCGGGCCGTCCACCCTGGCCAGGCCCGTCGAGGAGCGGGACGTCGCCAACGTGGTGGGCACGGGCCCGTTCACGCTCGACCACTACACCAAGAACTCCGAGGTCGTGCTGAAGAGGCGCAAGGGGTACGGCTGGGCGCCGGCCGACCGCGAGCACCAGGGCGACGCCTACCTCGACTCCGTGGTCTTCAAGGTCATCCCCGAGGCGGGAGTGCGGACGGGCGCGTTGCAGTCCGGGCAGATCGCGGCCATCGGGAGCGTCCCGCCGCAGAACGTCCAGGTCCTGCGGAGCAGCGGTTACACCCTGGTGGTGCGCCCGAACCCGGGCAACGTCTTCAGCCTGACGGCCAACGAGTCCAGGCCCCTGCTCAAGGACGTCCGGGTGCGTCAGGCCCTGGCCAAGGCGATCAATGCCCAGGAGGTGCGCGACACGGTCCTCACCCCGGACTTCGCCGTCGCCACCAGCATCCTCGCCAGGACGACCCCGGACTGGACGGACCTGAGCGGCGCCCTCACCTTCGACGTCGAGGCCGCCAAGAAGCTGCTCGACGAGGCGGGGTGGACGCCGGGCGCCGACGGCGTCCGCGAGAAGGACGGCGAGAAGCTCAGCCTCGTCACCACGTGGCTGTCGAACTTCGGCCCGAACCAGTCGGCGCTGGAGCTGATCCAGCAGCAACTGTCCAAGATCGGGGTCAAGCTGGAACTCCAGACCTACACGGTGCCCGAGCTGCTCCAGGTCTACGCCAAGGGCACGTTCGACCTGGCCTGGGGCAACCTCAGCCGCGCCGACGGCGACGTCCTGCGCACCAACTACTCCACCGCGGGCAACAACTACTACCGCATCGACGACGCCGGGCTGGAGGACGCGCTGCGGGGACAGCAGTCGACGGCGGACGGCGCCGAGCGCGCCGGCCACATCCAGCGGGCGCAGAAGCTGATCGTCGAGAAGGCCCACTCGATCCCCGTCTTCGAGCTCACCACCATCCTGGCGCTGTCGTCCAAGACCCATGGCATCACGCTCGGCGCCGACTCCCGGCTCCAGCAACTCAACGACGCCTGGGTGAGCTAGCCCAAGGGGCGGCTCCCGGACCCCGCCCCTCCGCCCGGACCGTATCTCCACCGGACTCCCGACCAGGAGGACCCCGTGACCGACCCTGGAACCAAGCAGATCCACCTCGCCGCGCACTTCCCCGGCGTCAACAACACCACCGTCTGGTCCGACCCGCGCTCGGGGAGCCAGATCGACTTCGACTCGTTCCGGCACCTCGCCCAGACGGCCGAGCGCGGCAGGTTCGACTTCTTCTTCCTCGCCGAGGGGCTGCGGCTGCGCGAGATGAAGGGCCGCATCCACGACCTGGACGTCGTCGGCCGCCCCGAGTCGCTGACCGTGCTGTCGGCCCTGGCCGCCGTCACCAGCCACCTCGGGCTGGCCGCGACGGTCAACTCCACCTTCAACGAGCCCTACGAGGTGGCACGGCGGCTGGCCTCGCTGGACCACCTGAGCGGCGGGCGGGCCGCCTGGAACGTCGTGACCAGCTTCGACGCCTTCACCGGCGAGAACTTCCGGCGCGGCGGTTTCCTGGCCGAGGCCGACCGGTACACCCGGGCCGCCGAGTTCCTCCAGACCGCCCGCGAGCTGTGGGACACCTGGGCGGCCGACGCGGTGGCCGCCGACGCCGCCTCCGGCGCGTTCGTCCGCGAGGGAGGCATCACCCCGTTCCGGCACCAAGGGCAGCACTTCGACATCTCCGGCCGGTTCAACACCCCGCGCCCCCCGCAGGGCCACCCGGTGATCATCCAGGCGGGGGACTCTGACGAGGGCCGCGAGTTCGCCGCCTCCGCCGCCGACGTGATCTTCAGCAGGCACAGCAAGCTGGAGGAGGGCCGCGCGTTCTACGCCGACGTCAAGCGCAGGCTCGCCGCGTACGGGCGGCGCCACGAGGATCTGAAGATCCTCCCGGCGGTGACGTACGTGCTCGGCGACACCGACGCCGAGGCGCACGAGCGGGCCGCCGAGATCCGGCGGGCGCAGGTCAGCCCGCAGACCGCGATCTCCTTCATCGAGGGCTACTGGGGCCGCGACCTGTCCGGCTACGACCCCGACGGCCCGCTGCCCGACATCGAGCCGGACCTGGAGGAGGGCGTGTCCAAGGGACGCGCGCAGTTCCGCCGGGACCGGGGAGCGGTCGTGGCCAAATGGCGGGCGCTCGCGGCGGAGAAGAACCTGTCCATCCGCGAGCTCGTCATCGAGCTGGCCGCCCCGCAGACCTTCATCGGCACCCCGCGCGCCGTCGCCGACGAGATCGACACCTTCGTGCAGACCGACGCCGCCGACGGGTTCATCTTCGTCCCGCACCTCACGCCCACCGGTCTGGACGACCTGGTCGACAAGGTGGTGCCGCTGCTCCAGGAGAAGGGCGTCTTCCGCGCCGACTACTCCGGCCCGACCCTGCGCGACCACCTCGGACTCGCCCCTCACGCGTAAGGAGACGCCATGACACCCCACTCGACGACACCCCTCCCGACGCCGCTGCACCTGGCGGTCGCCCTGGACGGCGCCGGATGGCACCCGGCGGCCTGGCGGTCCGAGGACGCGACCCCGGACCGGCTGTTCACCGCCCGCTACTGGGCCGACCTCGTCCAGGAGGCCGAGCGCGGCCTGCTGGACTTCGTGACCTTCGAGGACGGGCTCAGCCTTCAGTCCTCGCGGCTCCTGGAGGCGGACCACCGCCTGGACCAGGTGCGCGGGCAGCTCGACGCCGTCCTCACCGCGGCGAACGTCGCGCCGCTGACCTCGCACATCGGCCTGGTGCCGACCACCGTCACCACCCACACCGAGCCCTTCCACGTCGCCATCGGCATCGGCTCGCTCGACCACATCAGCCGCGGCCGCGCGGGCTGGCGGCCCCGGGTGTCGGTCCGCCCGGACGAGGCGGCGAACTTCGGCCGCCGCGTGATCGCACCCGTCGACGTCCACGATCCCTCCGGGGTGATCGGCGAGCTGTTCGGCGAGGCGGCCGACGCCGTCGAGGTCGTCCGCCGGCTGTGGGACAGCTGGGAGGACGACGCCGAGATCCGCGACGTCGCCACCGGCCGGTTCATCGACCGGGACAAGCTCCACTACATCGACTTCCAGGGCGAGTGGTTCAGCGTCAAGGGCCCGTCGATCACCCCGCGCTCCCCGCAGGGGCAGCCCCTGGTCACCTCGCTCGCCCATGACACGCTGCCGTACGAATTCGCCGCCCGCGCGTCCGACGTCGTGTACGTGACCCCCCACGACCGGGACGGGGCCGCGGACATCGTCGCGCGGGTGAGGGCGGCGGAGGACCGCGTGGGGCGCACCGGGGCCCCGCTGAAGATCTTCGCCGACCTGGTGACGTTCCTCGGCGAGGACGCGGCCGACCGGAAGGCACGCCTGGACGACCTCGACGGGGCCGAGCTGGACTCGGACGCCCGCATCTTCACCGGCGCCCCGGACCGGCTCGCCGACCTGCTGCTGGACTGGGGGCAGGCGGGCCTGGACGGCTACCGCCTCCGCCCCGGCGTGCTGCCCCACGACCTGACGGCGATCACCCGGGGCCTGGTCCCCGCCCTCCAGGCCCGTGGGGCGTTCCGCGGCGCGTACGACGAAACGTCCCTGCGCACCCGCCTGGGCCTACCCCACCCGTCCAACCGCTACGCGGCGGCAACCGCGTAACGGCGTGGCGCGGCCGACGCCGCTATGGAGGCGGGCCGTTCCCTTGGACGACGGCGATGCCGGCGCCCCCTATGGCGAGGAGCACGGCATACGTCGGTGGACGCCGTACGAGCCGCGCCTTCCGGGCTCCTGGGGTCGTCCCGGTCAGAGGAACGCCCGGCCCTCGCCGCGGTAGGTCGGCACCGTCTCGATGACGTGGTCGCCTTCGACCAGGTGGAGCGCGTCGAAGCGTTCGCAGAGCTCGCCCGCCTTGGCGTGGCGGAACCACACCCGGTCCCCGATCCGCAGGTCGTGGGCCGCCGGTCCGAGCAGCGGGGTCTGCACCTCGCCCGCGCCCTCCCTGGCGTCGTAGCGCAGCCCGGCCGGCAGGTACGGCTGGGGAAGACGGGACGCGCCAGGGGCCCCGGAGGCGTGGTAACCGCCGCCCAGGACGGTGACGACGCCCGGCGCGGGTCTGCGGACCACCGGAAGCGCGAACAGCGCGGCCGGGCGTCCGGTGAAGCCCCGGTAGAAGTCGAACAGGCGCGGGTGGTACAGGCCCGACCCCGCCGCGATCTCGGTGATCGCCTTCTCCCGGGTGGTCTTCTCCAGCGAGCCGGTGCCCCCGCCGTTGACGAACTCCAGGTCGGCGAGCTGCCGGACGGCCTGCACGATGCGGCCCCTGCGGACGATCAGCTCCTGCTGGGACCGAGCCTGCATCAGCCGGACGACCCGCCCGTACGGGCCGGGCACGCGATCGCCGACGCCCGCGATCTGCGCCTCGTACGCCATGAGGCCGGCCAGCCGGAACCCCGGGCGCTTGGCGGTCGCGGCGGCCAGCTCGACGGCCTGGTCCGGCTCTCTGACCGGTGAGCGCAGGACACCCGCCCGCAACCGGCCGCCGAGCGCGTTGAACCCCGCATCGATGTCCAGACATATCCGGATCTCGTGGCGGTTGCGTACCCCGTCGACCGCCGCGTCGACGAAGTCCAGATGCTCTACGCAGTCGATCACCAGCGTGATCTCGGCCGCGGCCCGCGCGTCCCCCGCCAGCTCGGCCAGCGCCTGCCGGTCGGCGGTGGGGTACGCCACCAGGATGTCGGCGAACCCCTCCGACGCCAGCCACAGGGCTTCGGGCAGCGTGAACGCCATGATTCCCGCGTAGCCGTCCATGGCCAGCACGCGCCGCAGGACCTCCCGGCAGCGGATCGACTTGCTCGCCAGCCGGATCGGCTTCCCGCCCGCCCGGCGCACCATGGCGGCGGCGTTCGCCCGCAGAGCGTCCATGTCCAGGATCGCGAACGGGGGGTCCAGATCGGCGGTGGCGCGATCGTAACGCCGACGTTCATCCATGACCCGGAGTCTAGGCAGGCCGCATTAAATGAGCCCAGGTCATGTTATGAGGTTGTCACACCTCCGCATGGTCCCCGACATCCGCCGTCCGCCACATCAGAGGCCTCCGCACGGTCTCCGAGACCCCGCGCGCTCACCGTGCCCGCGCGTGGTTCGTGACAACCCGCGCCGCCCGCGCGTGCCTCATGCCTCCGCGTGGTGGGTCGCGTCGCCGCCGTCCTGCCGCCGATGCCGGGCCTGGTGGGACGAGTCCTCCGTCGCCTCATCCTGAGTGCGGCGGGCGAAGGCGAGGCCCGCCGCGAGGCAGGCGACCGGCACGACCGGCACGACGTAGCGGTGGTCGAACGCGGCGATCATCGGCGGGAGCACGAGCAGCGACACCGCGACCGCCCAGGGCAGCAGCACCGGACCGCCCAGCCTCCGCCACCGGACGACCACCCCGGCCAGGCCCGTCAGCAGGATCAGCGCCAGCAGCGGGCCCCGGACGTAGCCCTGCTCCTGGTAGGCGCGCAGCCATCCGGCATAGGGCTCGGCCACCACGGTGTCGCCGCCGTGGCCCTGGTAGGCGGCGGTCAGCTCGGGCGCGGTGCGGCCAGACGAGGCGATCTTGTCCGTGAACGGCTTCACGGAGTCGGGGAAGACGTACGCGCTCTGCGGGCCGGGCGTCGGATATATCCGGCGTGTCCATTCGAAGCTCCACAGAGCGTCCCTGACGCCGGTGAGCACGAAGTCGAACGGCTGCCCCAGGATCGCGTCCTTGGAGAAGGCGCCCGCCAGTCGCTCCCGATCGGCGTCCTTCTTGACCTTGGCCAGCGGCGAGTCCCCGTCCCAGATGTACACCGGGGGAGCGGGACGCGCGGAGACCGGCTCCGTGGGGCAGAGGATCTTCTCCTCGCCGGACGGCCTGAGCTTCGCGCAGTCCGCGAAGCTCATCGTGCGCGCCCACAGCCACACGTTGCTCTGGCCGAGACCGTAGCTCCCGTGCTCGGCGTGGAACCAGACCGCGTAGCCGCCGATGCCCACGGCGGCGGCCAGCGCCGTCGCCGGCACGGCGCGCAGCCCCGCCCGCGCGATCACCATGGCCACCAGAACGACGATCAGGACGGGCAGCCCCACCGTGCGGGTCAGGGTGGCGGCCATCAGCAGCAGGCCCGCGCCGGCGGCCGTCCAGACCGTCGGCCGCCGCCTCCACAGCAGGAGGGTCACCGCCGCCGTCACCAGGAACGTGAACAGCAGGTCGGCCATGACCAGGTGTTCGAGCTGCAACATGTGCACGTCGAACAGCACCGGGACGGCCGCGAGCGTCGCCCCCCAGCCGGGGAGCCGGGCCCGGCGGCGCAGCAGCGCGTACACGCAGACCGCCATCGCCAGCCCGAGTATGTGCTGGACCACGACGACGGTGGTGAAGCTGTGGAACGGGCGGAGCGCCCACAGGAAGAGCGAATAGCCGGACGGCCGTGACTCCAGTGGCTGCGGATCGAGCGCCGCGTTGACGTAGACGAACGAGTCGGCCCAGAACCAGAGCGCCGGCCGGTACCCGAGCACGGCGACCAGCCTCAGCGCCGCCCCGGCGACGACCGCGAGCAGGAACACCCAGTGCGCGCGGGCGAACGTACCGAAGCCCCCGCGCGCCCGCCCGGACGACACCCCCGCCGGAGTGCCGGTCTCCACCTCAGCCGACGACCCGGCCGCACGGGGAGCCGCACCCGACAACACCGCGAACCTCCTCGGGGGGACAACGGGCTCTACATGCTAGCCCCGCCCACCCCCGCCACGGCGCCCCGCGCCTCTGCCCTCTCTGACCGCCACCCCTTCTCGAGGCTCCGGCTCCCACCGCCGTTCTGTGCCGCCGCCTTCGGGCCGATCTCCGATCTTCGCCCGTCCGTCTCTGTCCTTTCTCGGCGTCGTTCTTTCTCGGGATTGATAGAGCGGAGAACTTGATTGACATCAGCGTTCTCAACAGAGAGCATTGCTCTTGAACGGGAGCGCTGAACTGAAGGTGCTCCCCCTCTCGTTAGGAACCGGTCATGGACTCCGTCCCTCTCGCCGCGCCCCGCGCCCGCCTTGGAGCCGCCGCCCTCGTGGTGGCCGGTGTCCTGTTCTTTCTGTATCCCGTCGTCCGTCCCTACTCCGACGAGTCCTCGATGGCGGGCGCCGAGGCGATCGGCTCCCCGGCCTGGATCGCGTCCCACCTGTTCGCCATGATCGGCTTCATACTCCTCACGCTCGGGCTGCTGGGCGTCCACCTCGTGCTCGGCCACCGCCGCAGCCTGCACGCCCTCGCGGTGGCGATGATCGGCGCGGGGCTCACCCTGCCGTACTACGGCGCCGAGGACTTGGGCCTGAACGTCATCGCCCGGCGGGCCGTCCAGCACGGCGACCCGTCGCTGCTGACCCTGGTGGACGAGTTCCGCTACCAGCCCGTGGCGATCACCATGTTCGGCGCCGGGCTCGTCCTGCTCGGTGTGGGCGTCGTGATGGCCGCCGTCGCGGTATGGCGCTCGGGCGTCCTGGCCCGCTGGAGCGCCGTCCCTCTCGCCGCCGCCTTCGCCCTGTTCATCCCGCAGTTCTTCAGCACGGACGCGCTCCGCATCGCCCATGGCGCGCTGACCGCGATCGGCGCCGCCTGGCTCGGCGTGGAACTGTGGCGGGCCCGCGCCGGCGCGGCACGGGCCCTCGCGAACGTCCCGGCCACCGCCGGGCGCTGACCGTGCGGCCCGCCGAGACGCGGCCGCCGGCATCCGCGCCGGCAGGGACCCGCTAGAGGAGCGTCCCGCCCGAGACCTCCAGCCAGTGCCCGGTGACCCAGCGGCCGTCCTCCGAGGTCAGGAAGGCGACCGCGCCCGCGATGTCGTCGGGTACGCCGACCCGGCCCAGTGGGGACGCCGACTCCACCCACGTGAGCGTGTCACCGGTCAGCCGTCCCGCGTGCATGTCGGTGTCGACGACGCCGGGCGCCACGGTGTTGACGGTGATCGCGCGCGGGCCGAGCTGCTTGGCGAGCGTGGCGGTGAGCACGTCCAGAGCTCCCTTGGACATGGCATAGGTGATCGAGGACGGCTGGGTGTACCCCCGGGTCAGCACCGACGAGACGTTGACGATCCGGCCGCCGTCCCGCAGCCGCTCCAGGCCGAGCCGGGTGACGAAGAAGGGGGCTCGGGTGTTGACGGAGAAGACCCGGTCGAAGTTCTCGGGCGTCACCTCCTCGATCCGGGCCAGGTCGCCGAGGACCCCCGCGTTGTTCACCAGGATGTCCAGCTCGCCGGCCCGCGCGTCGAAGGCGGCCCACAGGATCTCGGCGCCGTCCGGGGAGCCCAGCTCGGCTCGCAGCGCGAAGGCCTGGCCGCCGGCCGCCTCGATCTCCGCGACGGTCTCGCGGGCCGCCCGCTCGCCGGTGCCGTAGTGGACGCCGACCCGGGCCCCGTCCCGCCCTAGGCGCAGGGCTATCGCCCGGCCGATTCCCCTGCCGCCGCCGGTGACCAGCGCGGTCTTGCCTGCCAGTGTCGTCATTGAGGTTCCGCTCGCTGTGTACGTTGTATCTTTGGCGGATACACCGTATCAGCGTCGTGTACGTTGTCTACCGCTGGTACGTTGTACACAAACGGCGACCTGAGGGAGACGCACGTTGGCCGTGAACAAGAAAGGCGAGAACCCGCAGGTCACCCTGTGGGAGCGCCTCGAACGACCCGCGCCCGCCCCCCGCCAGACGCTGACGCCCCAGCGGATCGCCACGGTGGCCGTCGAGATCGCCGACGCCCACGGCCTGGACGCCATCACCATGCGCCGGCTCGCCGCCGAGCTGGGCGTCGCCCCCATGGCCGCCTATCGGTACGTCTCCGGCAAGGACGACGTCCTGGAGCTGATGGTCGACCAGGTCAACGGCGAGGTGGCGCTGCCCGAGGGGGCCGGGTGGCGGGAGACCATGCGGGCGCTGGCGGTGGGGACGCGTGATCTGGCCCTGCGGCATCCGTGGCTGGCCCACCTGCCGCCGCGCACGGCGCTCGCGCTGACCCCCAACCGGCACGCGGTCATGGAACGCCTGTTCGGCACGCTCGACGGCCTCGGCCTCGACGCCGACGCGAAGCTGGTCGTGATCAAGACCGTCGACTCCTACGCGCAGGGCACGGCGCACGCGGAGGTCGCCATGCGCGAGCTCATGGCCGGCCAGGGGTGGTCGAGCGGCGCCGACCTGCGCGCGGGGCTCGCGCCGCAGATGTCCTGGCTCATGAGCACGGGCCGCTACCCCGCCTTCCTGCGCTACCTGCGCGAGGCCGCCCGCAAGGACGACCTCGCCTGGCAGTTCGAGACGGGCCTCACCTACGTCCTGGACGGAATCGCCACCGGCCTGGGCATCTGACCGCTCCTCGCCGCCGTTCTGTCCCTCGGCCGCCGTAGACCATGGACCGCCAGGTCAGGGGCTCGTGCACTGGTAGCCGGAGGGGAGCAGGGTGTTGCCGCCGGGGCGGCTGCCCTGGAAGCCGAAGGTGACGCTCTGGCCGGGGGCCAGCGTGCCGTTGTAGGCGAGGTTCCTGGCGGTGACGGTCTGGCCGCTGGTGGTCAGTGTGGCGCCCCAGGAGCCGGTGACGGCGTGGCCGGTGGGCAGCGTGATCGTCACCGTCCACCCGGTGATGGCGGACGTGCCGCTGTTGGTGACCGTGACCGGCTGGATCACATAGCCGGTGCCCCACAGGGACTGGGTGGTCGCCGTCACCGCGCATCCAGCGGTGCCGCCGCCTCCCAGGGTGGTGACCGTGACCGTGTTGGACACCGGGGAAAGGTTGCCCGCCGCGTCCCGGGCCCGCACCTGGTAGCGGTACGTGGTGCTCGCGGTCAGCCCGGTGTCGGTGAACGTGGTGGTCGCCGAGGTCCCGACCTGCGTGAACGTGCCGCCGGAGGCGCCCGGGGCGCGCAGGACGTCGTAGCCGGTCACGCCGACGTTGTCGGTCGAGGCGGTCCAGGTCAGGGTGGTGGCGCCGGCGGTCGTCCCCGACGCGGCCAGGGTGCCCGGCGCGGTCGGCGGGGTGGTGTCGCCTCCGCTCGTGGCCGGCGGGACGCGGAGGATGCGGTCGTCCTGGGCCACCGGGGTGCCGCGGCCGTCCCGGTTGCTGGTCGTCACCCAGAGCCAGCCGTCCGGGCCGACCGTGACCGCGCGCAGGCGTCCGTAGGCCGACTGGAACTCGGCCACCGGGGTGCCCGGCGTCCCGCTGCCGCTCAGCGGCACCGTCCACAGCCGCTGGCCGCGCAGCGCCGCGACGAAGAGCGTGTTGTTGGCCCAGGCCAGCCCGCTCGGCGACGCCTCGGCGGTCGTCCACGTGACGATCGGGTTGCGGAAGGAGGGGTTGTTGCAGGTCCCCTCGCACGTCGGCCAGCCGTAGTTGGCGCCCGCGACGATCTGGTTGACCTCGTCCCAGGTGTTCTGTCCGAGTTCGGCGGCGTACATCCTGCCCTGGGAGTCCCAGGCGAGGCCCTGGACGTTGCGGTGGCCGTAGCTCCAGACACGCGAGCCCGCGAACGGATTGTCCGAAGGCACCCCGCCCGTGGGCGTCATGCGCAGGATCTTCCCGGCCGGGCTGCTGAGGCTCTGGGCGTTGCTGGATGTGCCTGCGTCGCCGGTCGCCACGTAGAGCATGCCGTCCGGCCCGAAGGCGATGCGGCCTCCGTCGTGGAAGGTGTTGCTCGGCACCCCGGAGAAGACCACGGTCTGCGTCTGCGGGGCGCTCAGTTGCAGCCTCACCAGCCGGTTGTCCCCGGCGGTGCTGGTGAAGTAGGCGTACACCCAGCCGTCCTGGGCGTAGGAGGGCGAGACGGCGATGCCCATCAGGCCGCTCTCACCCGAGGCGCTCACCCCGCTGATCGTGGCGACGGGCGTGGGCGTCTGGCCGGGACGAACCTGGAGGATCCGTCCCGTGTTGCGTTCGGAGACCAGCGCGCTGCCGTCCGGCAGGAACGCGAGGCCCCACGGGACCTGAAGACCCGTGACGGAGACCTCCGCCCGCGAGAAGTCGAACCCGCCCAGCACCTGAGCGCGTGCCTCGGGAGCGGTGACGACCAGTGCGAGCAGAGCCAAGATCAGTGCCGGGACGACACGGGCGCGCATGACGGACTCCTTGAGCGGATCACCGTGCGTGGACGCCAGCACCGTAGGCACGCGGACAACGCGACCTCAATCACCGTGGCCGGTCGGGACGTGCCATCTGCGATGACGCGACATCGCGGGTGAAACTTTCAACAGCGGCCCGAAAGTTGCAGTTCGGAGCCGTACGGGCGGACCCAGAGACTTGATCGGACAAAACGGACAGCTGAGTGCCTTGACATGTGACCATTTGGTCACCCATTCTGGACGGCGTGGACGACGATGACCGCGTCTTCAAGGCGCTCGCCGACTCGACCAGGCGGCTGCTGCTCGACCGGCTTTTCGAGCGTGACGGCCGCACGCTGGGCGAGCTGGAGTCCGAGGTCGAGATGACGCGGTTCGGGGTGATGAAGCACCTGCGCGTGCTGGAGGAGGCGGGACTGGTCGTCACCCGCAGATCGGGCCGGGAGAAACTGCACTTTCTCAACCCGGTGCCGATCCGGCTCATCCACGACCGGTGGATCGACAAATACACCGCCGGCCCGGCCGCGATGCTGGCCGACATGAAAAGAGAGCTCGAAGCGGAGGAATGACGATGCCCGCACAGACGACGCAGATATACCAGGTCTTCATCAAGGCGACCCCCGAACGCATCTGGGAGGCCTTGGTCAAGCCCGACATCACCCGGCGGTACTTCCACACGGCCCGCGTCGAGAACACCCCCGACGGCCACATCTCCCACGGCCCCGACGGCTCCGTCTGGACCGAGGGCGCCGTCATGGAATTCGACCCGCCGCGCAGGCTCGTCCACGAATGGCGTTCCCTGTACGACCCCGACCAGGCCAAGGAGGACCCGAGCCGCGTCACCTGGGAGATCGAGCCCCAGGAGGGCGGCTTCTGCAAGCTCACCGTCACCCACGACAGGCTCGAAGGCGCCCCGATCACCGCCGAGAAGGTCTCCGGCGAGGGCTGGATGCTGGTCCTCAGCGGCCTGAAGACGGTGCTGGAAACCGGCGAGTCCCTGAGCGCCGCCGCCTGACCCCGAGTGGCGAAGGCCGGCGACTCTCGACGACCTCCGCCGCACGAATTCCATGGACGTAAAACGGCGCCTGCGGGCGCCGGAGACGAAATAGCCAAAGGCCCTCGGCGGAACACCGCCGAGGGTCGGCGTGTTTCTAGGGCCTTCCCGGAGTCGGCTTTCTGTCTATTGATGGTCACTCCCTCCTGCGCCGCCCTTCCTTCTTTTACGCCCGGACGAAGAATTCGCCGGCGACTTTCGAACTTCGCCCTGCAAGCGTGCCAAAGCGCGACTACGATCTGTGGCGAATCGAAAACACTCTGTGCTCACAGCTCCGGTGAACGAATCCGTTAGGTGCGCGAAGCGATCTCATCAAACGATCACACATGGATGGGTAGGTGCACTTTTGTCCCCCGACAAAGAGATGGACCCGCACGAGTCCCCGCGAGCTCTATTCGCCTTCGAGCTGCGCCGCTACCGCGAGGCCGCGAACATGAGCCAGCGGCAACTGGCCAGGCGGCTCGGCTACTCCGACTCCATGGTCAACATGATCGAGAGAGCCAAGCGTCCCCCGTCGAAGCAGTTCGCGGAGCTCTGCGACCGGGCCTTCTCCCTCGAAGGCACCATGCTCCGGCTGTATATGGCCACCACCTGGCACAAGGCCCCCGAATACCTCCGCCCCTGGCTGGAAGAGGAAGAGGACGCAACTGCTCTCCGGAACTGGGAACCCATGGTCGTCCCCGGCCTGCTCCAGACGAGGGCGTACGCCCGCGAGATCCTGGCGACATGGCCTGGAATCACGGACGACGAACTGGAGGAACGACTCACGAACCGCATGCAACGCCAGACACTCCTCCATCGCGATCGCGCTCCCGCGCTCCACGTCATCATCGACGAGGACGTGATCCGTCATCCGATCGGCGGCACGGAGATCATGCGCGAGCAGCTCGGCCACCTGCTTGAGATCGCCCAGCATCCTCTGGTGACGATCCAGATCGTGCCTTACACGGCCCGGCCCCACTGTGGGCTCATGGGCGGGTTCATCATCGCCGAACGGAGCGGATCCTCCTATGCCGCCTATGCGGATGCGCAGCCTGTCGGGCGTACTTTCGACGATCGTGGCTTGATCTCTGACCTGATTCGGAAGTATGACGCAATCCGCGCGGAAGCCGTACCGTTCAAGCAGTCACTCCGACTCATCGAGGAAGCGGTGATCCGAATTGATGCATGACCTTCGGGGCGCGCGGTGGCGCAAGAGCAGCTTCAGCGGCGACGCGGGCCAGTGCGTCGAGGTGGCCTCGAACCTCCCCGGCCTCATCGGCGTCAGAGACAGCAAAACCCCGTCCGACCCGCCCCTGACCTTCACTCCTGTCGAGTGGTCCGCATTCCTCCACGGCGTCAAGCACAGCGCCATCTGAGCCCACCGGCTACCGGAAGTTAGCGATTTAAGTCGTAAGTCACCCCTCTGAGAGCCCGCCGGCTGCGGGGCTCTCAGAGGTACGCCGCACCTGGCCACGCATGTGACCGTCTATTCAAGCGATAGCAGTGCGGTCGACCACATCAGTGGTGAGGCCGAACGTTCAGCATTCGATGACGTTGACGGCGAGGCCGCCGCGGCTGGTTTCCTTGTACTTGTCGAGCATGTCGCGGCCGGTGTCGCGCATCGTCTTGATGGCCTTGTCGAGGCTGACGAAGTGGCGGCCGTCGCCGCGCATCGCGATGCGGGTGGCGGTGATGGCCTTGATGGAGGCGACCGCGTTGCGCTCGATGCAGGGGATCTGGACCAGGCCGCCGATGGGGTCGCAGGTGAGGCCGAGGTTGTGCTCGATGCCGATCTCGGCGGCGTTCTCGACCTGTTCCGGCGTGCCGCCGAGGGCCTCGGTCAGGCCGGCGGCGGCCATGGAGCACGCCGAGCCGACCTCGCCCTGGCAGCCGACCTCGGCGCCCGAGATCGAGGCGTTCTCCTTGAACAGCACGCCGATCGCCCCGGCGGTGAGCAGGAAGCGGATCACGCCGTCCTCATCGGCGCCCGGGACGAACCGGTCGTAGTACGTCAGCACGGCGGGGATGATGCCGGCGGCGCCGTTGGTCGGGGCGGTGACGATGCGGCCTCCGGCGGCGTTCTCCTCGTTGACGGCGAGGGCGAAGAGCGTGACCCAGTCCATGGTCTGGAGCGGGTCCTTCTCGGGGCTCTCGCTCTGGAGCCGCCGCAGCATCTGGTTGGCCCGCCGCTTGACCTTCAGGCCGCCCGGCAGCACACCCTCCTTGGCGGTGCCCCGTCGCACGCACTCGGACATGACCCGCCACAGGTCGAGCAGCCCCGCCCGGATCTCGGCCTCCGTACGGCCGAACGCCTTCTCGTTCTCCATCATCAGCCCGGAGATGGACAGCCCGCTCTCGGCGCACTGCTTCAGCAGCTCGGCCGCGGTGAGGAACGGGTAGGGGAGCTCGGTGTCGTCCGGTTTGATGCGGTCGGCGCCGGTGGCGTTCTCGTCCACGACGAACCCGCCGCCCACCGAGTAGTAGATCTTCTCGCGCAGCGGCTCGCCCTCGGGGGAGAAGGCGGTGAAGCGCATGCCGTTCGGGTGGTGGGGCAGCGAGATCTTGCGTTCGAACACGCAGTGCTCGCCGACCACGAAGGGGATCTCCTGGGCGCCGAACAGCCGCAGGGTGCCCGAGGCGCGCATCTGGGCGAGCCTGTCGTCCACGGTGTCGACGTCCACGAGCTCGGGCTTCTCGCCGGACAGGCCGAGCAGGACGGCCTTGTCACTGCCGTGGCCCTTGCCGGTGAGGCCGAGCGAGCCGTAGAGGATGACCTCGACGCGGGCCGTCTTCTCCAGCAGGCCATCCCGTTGCAGGCCGCGGGCGAACTTGTGGGCGGCGGCCATGGGGCCGCCGGTGTGCGAGCTCGACGGGCCTATGCCGATCTTGAACAGGTCGAAGACGCTGATCGCCATTGATCTTCCGCCCTTCGGAACGTGTGCGGTGAACGTTCGGATCGGGTGACGGGGGTGGAGAAGAAGGGGAAGGGCGCTCCGGCGAGCGGTGGCTCGCCGGAGCCGGGGCGGAGCCCGCACGGCCGGGGGTGTGGCCGGAGGCGGGCAGGTAAGGCTGGGGAGAGGACGTCAGGAGTCCGCCGTGGTGAAGGTCGCGTACTCCTCCGCGGTGAGCAGCTCCTCCGGGGCGCCCTCGATGCGCACGCGGAACAGCCAGCCCTCGCCGTACGGGTCGGAGTTGACGAGCGACGGGTCGTCCACGACCGTCTGGTTGACCTCGACCACCTCGCCGCTGACCGGCGCGTAGATGTCGCTGACCGACTTGGTGGACTCGACCTCGCCGACGGGGTCACCGGCCTCGATGGTCCCGCCCGCTTCGGGGAGCTGGACGAAGACGACGTCACCCAGCGACTCGGCGGCGTACGCCGTGATGCCCACGGTCACGGTGAGGCCGTCGTCCAGACCGGCGACCCACTCGTGCTCCTTGGTGTAGCTGAGCTCCTCGGGAATGCTGCTCACTTGCTCCTCCGGTAAAAAGGCAGGTCAACCACGTCGACCGGTTCATGGCTACCACGGATGTCGACCGCGAGACCCTCGGACACGTTGGTGTCCACGTAGGCCATCGCGATCGGCTTGCCGAGGGACTGCGAGGGCGCGCCGCTGGTGACCTCTCCAACGACGGTGCCGTCCGTCAGCAGCACCACGGGATATCCGTGGCGCGGCACTCGGCGTCCCCGCGCGACGAGCCCGGTGAGGCGGCGGCGCGGCGGGATGTCCTTCAGCGGCACGAGGGCCGCGCGGCCGACGAAGTCGCCGGGCTTGTCGAACCTCACGACGCGGCCGAGGCCGGCGTCGAAGGGGGTGAGCCCGGCGTTCAGCTCGTTGCCGTACAGGGGCATGCCGGCTTCGAGCCGGAGCGTGTCGCGGGCGGACAGGCCGGCGGGGCGCAGTCCGTACGCGTCGCCCGCCTTGGTGAGTTCCTGCCAGAGGGGGACGGCGTCGGCGGCGGCGACGAAGAGCTCGAAGCCGTCCTCGCCGGTGTAGCCGGTGCGCGCGATGAGCGCCTCGGCCCCGGCGACCGTGCCGGGCAGGCCCGCGTAGTACTTCAGCGAGACGAGGTCGGCGTCGGTGAGCGTGGCGAGGATCTCCTGGGCGCGGGGGCCCTGGACGGCGATCAGCGCGTACTGGTCGGAGCGGTCGTCGATCTCGGCGTCGAAGCCCGTGGAGCGCTCTGTCAGCTCGGCGGCGACGCGCGGGTAGTTGGAGGCGTTGGCGACGACCATGAACTCCTCGTCCGCCAGGCGGTAGACGATCAGGTCGTCCAGGACGCCGCCGTCGGCGGCGCAGATCATGGTGTACCGGGCACGGCCGGGCTCCAGCGCGGACAGATGGCCGACCAGCGCGTGGTCGAGCGCCTCGCCCGCCTGCGGGCCCGTGACGAAGATCTCGCCCATGTGGGAGAGGTCGAAGAGACCGGCGGCCGTGCGCACCGCGTTGTGCTCGGCGGATTCGCTGCCGTAGCGCAACGGCATCAGCCAGCCGGCGAAGTCGGTGAGCGTCGCGCCGAGGCTCTCGTGCACCTCGCGGAGCGGTGTGGGTCTGGACATGATGCGCACCTCAGACAGGGTTGGATGAGAGCATCCTCCCCCTCTGTCATCGGTGCCTGAGAGTTTCGCCCGGCTTTTGCCGGACTTTCACCTTCGGCGAGGCCCCCTGAGGAGGCCTGCTTTCCAGAGATCACCTTGCCCGCGCGGTCCTTTGCCTTGTGAGGTTCGCGGGGAGGACTTGCTCCTTCAGGGGTCCTGACCGGATGTCAGGACTCTCTCCCGCACGGGATCATCGGTGTTCTCGCCCACCCTACCAATGCCCGCCCTCCTGTCCATGCCGGGCGCGGCCCTCCGCCCCCGGTCAGGGTGGGCTAGGTGGCGGCGGTGACGAGGGCCTGGAAGAGGCGGCCGTCCTCGCCGGTCTCCGGGTGCCATTGGACGGCGAGCGTGAACGGGTGGCCGGGGAGCTCGACGGCCTCGACGGTGCCGTCCTCGGCGGTGGCGGTGGCGATGAGGCCGTCGCCGAGGCGGGCGGCCGCCTGGTGGTGGTAGTGGGCGGTCTCGACGGGCTCGGTGCCGAGGATCTGGGCGAGCCTGGTGCCCGGCTCCGGGTGTACGGGCAGGTGGCCGTAGCGGCCGGGGGCGGGGGAGTGGTCGGTGTGGCCGGTGACGTCGGGCAGGTGCTGGTGGAGGCCGCCGCCGAGATGGACGTTGAGGACCTGGAGGCCCCGGCAGATGCCCAGGAACGGCAGCTCGGCCTTCAGAGCGGCGCCGACCAGCCCGAACTCGGCCTCATCTCGAAATTTCCGGACGTACCCCGTGTGCTCCGCCGGTTCCTCCCCGTACCGCCCCGGATCGACGTCCCCGCCGCCCGCCACGATCAGCCCGTCCAGCCGCTCGACCAGCGGCGCCGGGTCGCCGGCCGGGGGCAGCAGCACCGGCTGGCCCCCCGCCCGGACGACCTGCTCGACGTAGTCGTACGGCAGCAGCGCCGCCCGCGTCTCCCACACGGTGAACGCGGCCGGCTCGACGTAGCACGTGATCCCGATGACGGGCCGTGACATCGCGGCGCCCTACAGCGGGGTGACGTAGGCGCCGGAGATGCCGCCGTCCACCAGGAACTCGGCGCCCGTGATGAAGCTCGCGTCGTCCGAGGCCAGGAACGCGACGGCGGCGGCGATCTCGGACGCCTCGGCGAACCGCCCGAGCGGGATGTGCACCAGGCGCCGCTGGGCCCGCTCGGGGTCCTTGGCGAACAGCTCCTGGAGCAGCGGCGTGTTGACCGGCCCCGGGCACAGCGCGTTGACCCGGATGCCCTCGCGGGCGAACTGGACGCCCAGCTCGCGCGACATGGCCAGCACGCCGCCCTTGGACGCGGTGTAGGAGATCTGCGACGTCGCCGAGCCCATGACCGCCACGAACGACGCGGTGTTGATGATCGAGCCCTTGCCCTGCCGCCGCATGTACGGGATCGCGTGCTTGCAGCACAGGTACACGCTGGTCAGGTTGACGTCCTGGACGCGCCGCCACGCCTCGATGCCGGTCGACAGGATCGAGTCGTCGTCGGGCGGGGAGATGCCCGCGTTGTTGAACGCGATGTCCACGCTGCCGTAGGTCTCGAAGGCCGTCTCGAACATGCGGCTGACGTCCTCCTCGCTGGTGACGTCGCAGCGGACGAACAGGCCGCCCACCTCGTCGGCCGCCTTGGCGCCCGCCGTCTCGTCGACGTCGGCGCAGACGACCTTCGCGCCCTCCTCGGCGAAACGGCGGGCGGTGGCGAGGCCGATGCCGCCGGCCGCTCCCGTGATCACGGCGACGCGGTCACGCAGACGTTGCATGGTGAATATCTCCTCGATGCTTCGAAATATCGGTGCTTCCGTGCTTGCGCCGGATCAGTGGGCGATGAAGACGTTCTTGGTCTCGGTGAACGCGGCCAGCGCGTCGGGGCCGAGCTCGCGGCCGAGGCCCGACTGTTTGAAGCCGCCGAACGGCGTCCAGTACCGCACGGAGGAGTGGGAGTTCACCGACAGGTTGCCCGCCTCGATCGCGCGGGCCACGCGCAGCGCCCGCCCCACGTCCCTGGTCCAGATCGACCCGGAAAGGCCGTACACGGTGTCGTTGGCGATGCGCACGGCGTCGGCCTCGTCGTCGAAGGGGACGACGCTGACGACCGGCCCGAAGATCTCCTCGGTGAACGCGCGCTCGTCCAGCGACTCGTGGGTGAGCACGGTCGGCGGGAACCAGAAGCCCTTGCCGGCCGGGCACGTCCCCTGGAAGCGCGGCGTGCCGGTGACGAACGAGGCCACGCGTTCGCGGTGCTCGGCGCTGATCAGCGGCCCGAGGTCGGTGCCGGGGTCGAGCGGGTCGCCCACGGTGAGGGACGTGACGGCCGCGCCGAGGCGGTCGAGGAACTCGTCCAGGACCGGGCGCTGCACGAGGATGCGCGAGCGGGCGCAGCAGTCCTGCCCGCTGTTGTCGAAGACGGCTCCGGGCGCGGTGGCGGCGGCCCGTTCGAGGTCGGCGTCGGCGAAGACGACGTTGGCGCTCTTGCCGCCGAGCTCCAGGGTGAGCCGCTTGACGGTCTGGGCGGCGCTCGCGGCGATGATCTTCCCGACCTCGGTCGAGCCGGTGAACACGATCTTGTTCACACCGGGATGCTCGACCAGGCGGGCTCCCGCGACCTCCCCTGCTCCAGGCAGAACCTGGAGCACCCCCTCGGGGAGGCCGGCTTCGAGGGCCAGATCGGCGAGCCTCAAAGCCGTCAGCGGAGTCCACTCGGCGGGCTTCACGATCACCGTGTTGCCGGCCGCGAGCGCGGGGGCGACCCCCCACGTCATGATCACCATGGGGAAGTTCCAGGGCACGATGACCCCGACGACGCCGAGCGGCTCGGCGAACGTGATGTCCACCCCGCCCGGCACCGGGATCTGCCTGCCGTGGTTGCGCTCGGGCGCGCCCGCGTAGAAGTGCAGCACGTCGCGGACGTTGCCCGCCTCCCAGCGGGCGTTGCCGATCGGGTGGCCGGAGTTGGCCAGCTCCAGGCGGGCCAGCTCCTCGCCGTGGGCGTCCACCAGGTCGGCGAAGCGCCGCAGCAGCCGGGCGCGGTCCCCGGGCGCGACGTCGCGCCAGGCCGGGAACGCCGCGCGCGCCCGCTCCACCGCGCGGTCGATCTCCGCCGCGCCGGCGAGTTCGACCTCCGCGAGCACTTCCTCGGTCGCAGGGTTGACGATCTTCATTTCACATCCGCTCGAATCCCCGGAACAGTTCCCAGTCGGTGACGGCCGCGTCGAAGGCGGCCAGTTCGACGCGGGCGTTGTTCGCGTAGTGCTCGACGACCTCCTCGCCGAGCGCGGCCTTGGCGATCTTCGAAGCCTCCCACAGGGCGAGGGCGTCGCGAAGCGTCGTCGGCACGGTGTCGGCGCCCGCCGTGTAGGCGTTCCCGCCGAACGCCTCCTCCAGCGGCAGCTCGTGCTCGATGCCGTGCAACCCGGCGGCGACCAGCGCGGACACCGCCAGGTAGGGGTTGACGTCGCCGCCCGGCACGCGGTTCTCCACGCGCAGCGAGGGCCCGTGCCCGACCAGGCGCAGCGCGCAGGTGCGGTTGTCCACGCCCCACTTGACGGCCGTCGGGGCGAAGCTGCCGGGAACGTACCGCTTGTACGAGTTGATGTTGGGCGCGTACAGCAGGGTGAACTCGCGCAGCGCGGCGAGCTGGCCCGCGATGAAGTGCTCGCCGATCCTGGACAGGCCGTGCGCGCCGTCGCCCGCCATGACCGGCTCGCCCTCGGCGGTCCGCAGCGAGATGTGGATGTGGCAGGAGTTGCCCTCGCGATGGTTCGGCTTGGCCATGAAGGTGATCGACATGCCGTCCTGGGCCGCGATCTCCTTGGCGCCGTTCTTGTAGATCGAGTGGTTGTCGCAGGTGGCGAGGGCCTCGTCGAACCGGAAGGCGATCTCGTGCTGCCCGAGGTTGCACTCGCCCTTGGCGGACTCGACGTACATGCCCGCGCCCTCCATGCCGAGCCGGATGCGGCGCAGCAGCGGCTCGACCCGGGCGCCGCCGAGCAGCGAGTAGTCCACGTTGTACTGGTTGGCCGGGGTGAGGTCGCGGTACGCCTTCGACCACGCGCTCTCGTAGGTGTCGGTGTAGACGATGAACTCCAGCTCGGTGCCGACATAGGCCTTCCAGCCGCGCTCGGCGAGCCGCGCGAGCTGGGCGCGCAGGATCTGGCGCGGCGAGGCGACGACGTCGGCGCCGTCCTCCCACAGCACGTCGGCCATCAGCATGACCGTGCCGTCCTGCCAGGGCACCCGGCGCAGTGTGGAGAGGTCCGGCTTCATCACGAAGTCGCCGTAGCCGCGTTCCCACGACGACATGCCGTAGCCACTCACGGTGTTCATGTCGATGTCCACGGCGAGCAGGTAGTTGCACCCCTCGGCGGCGTGCTCCAGCACCTCCTCCAGGAAGTACCGCGCGGACAGCCGCTTGCCCTGGAGGCGTCCCTGCATGTCGGCGATGGCCAGCAGCACCGTGTCCACCCGGCCGGCGGAGACGTCCTCACGCAGTTGGTCGACGGTGAGCACCGTGCGCCCTCCAAAAGTCTGGAAACAGACCATTGGAGGCATGCAAGCACCAGCGGCGGCCTCGCGTCAACGGTTTCGCCGACCTGGCGCGTCGATTGGACTAATCTCGGACCATTGACTGAAGAACAGGATCGGGATCAGGGAGGTCGCGATGGGGGAGCCGCAGCTCGTCGCGCTCCTTCGTCCCGTCCGGGCGGGCAACGCCTTCGAGGAGACCGTCGAGCGGCTGCTCCAGGCGATCAAGCTCGGCGTGGTCGCACCCGGCGACAAGCTTCCCGCCGAGCGCGAGCTGGCCACCCAGCTCGGCATCAGCCGCGTCACGCTGCGCGAGGCGATCCGCTCCCTCCAGGAGGCCGGTTACCTGGACGTGCGGCGCGGCCGCTACGGCGGGGCGTTCGTCGTCTACGAGCCCCCGCTGCCCGCCCACGGCGACCTGCGCCGCGCCGTCAACGCGATGGGCCCCTACGAGCTGGAGGACGCGCTGACCTTCCGCATGGCCGTCGAGTGCGGCGCCGCCCAGGTCCTGGCGGCCTCCGTCCTCACCGACGAGCAGCGGGCCACGCTGAGAAGGCGGCTCGCGGACGTCAACGACGCCGCGCCCGCCGACTACCGGCGCCTCGACACCGCCTTCCACCTGGCGATCGCCGAGCTGACCGGGTCGGCGCTGCTGGCGGCGGCGTGCGCGGACGCGCGGCTGCGGGTGACCGACCTGCTCAACGCCATCCCGGTGCTCGGGCCCAACATCGACCACGCCGCCGCCCAGCACGCCGCGATCGTCGCCGCCATCCTCGCCGGCGACCCCGAGGCCGCGAGGAAGGCCGTCAAGGAGCACCTCGACGGGACGGCCGCGCTGCTGCGGGCGTTCCTCGCCTGAGACCGCCGCGTTCGCCCGGAGACTTTCGCCCTTCGTGAAACGGCGCCGCCCCGGTGTTCGCCGAGGTCGGCGGCATAGGGCGGGGATCCTGCCTTCCATCCGAAATGATCGGCGCCGCCGAACGCGGGGATCATCCGTACGGGGACCGTAGAGTCGGTGATGGGGGATGTCGTGGGAGTCTGGTTCCAGGAGCGGATCATCGACACGGGACGGCTGCCGCTCTTCTGCTTCCTGGTGGCGCTGATCGTCACGTTCCTGTTCACGCGCGTCAACGTCCGGCTCATCCGCGCGAAGGTGGGCTGGTTCCGCGACGTCAACGTGGGCGACGTGCACGTCCACCACGTCGTGTTCGGCGTCGTGCTCATGGTCCTCGGCGGGGTCGCCGGCCTGGTCGTCGCCGGCTTCTCTCCGGGCTGGTACGCGTTGACGGCGGCGGTCTTCGGGGTCGGCGCCGCCCTCGTGCTGGACGAGTTCGCGCTGATCCTCCACCTGCGCGACGTCTACTGGACGGAGGAGGGGCGCACCTCGGTCGACGCGGTCTTCGTCGCCGTGGCGGTGACGGTGCTCCTGCTGCTCGGCATGCGTCCCTTGGGCTGGGAGGCGCCCGACCCGTCCCCCGCGGGCAGGTGGACGGCCGTCCTGTTCCTGGTCGTCAACCTCGTGCTCGCGGTCGTCACCCTGCTGAAGGGCAAGATCTGGACCGGCCTCGCGGGCCTGTTCGTGCCGATCCTGCTGATCGTCGGCGCGGTGCGGCTGGCGCGTCCCGGCTCGCCGTGGGCCCGCTGGCTCTTCGCCCCCGGCTCGCGCCGGCCGAGCGCTTCCAAGATGGCCAAGGCCGTCCACCGGGAGGACCGCTGGCGCAGGCCCGTGATCAGGGTCAAGATCGCCGTCCAGGAGTTCGTCTCGGGGCGCCACGACCTGCCCTCGGCCTGGAAGACCGGCGAGCACCCTGGGGCGCGCCGTCGCTGACCTGCGGCGATGGGAGGTCCGCGCATCATCTGCCGATCTGAGGGGAGTGGGCGGGCGGAACACCACCGCAGTCAGGGAGGCGAGACTCGTATGGGCCTGCTGGACAAGTGGAAGATGCGTGAGCTGAGGGCACGGGCCAAGCGGCGGCTCGGCGCGAGCACCGGGAACCGCACGCTGGCCGCGGAGGGACGCACCGAAGAGGCCGAGGCCCGGCTCCTGCAGACCGAGGACCAGATCAAGCAGACCGCCCGCGAGATCCGCGCGAAGTACGCCCGCTCCTGACGTCCGCCCTCACCCGGGCGGGCGCCCTGAGCCGATCGTCCGGGCTCAGGGCTCAGGGGTTTGGGCCCGGCAGAGGGCCGGGCCGGCGAGGAACGCGGCGATCACCTGACGGACGTCGTCCCGCTCCAGGTCGAGGTCGTGGTCGCCGCTCGTGAGGTACGTCGTGACGGGGTGGCCGGAGGCCAGGAGGGCGTTGGCCAGGTCCAGCGCCTGGGTCGGGGGGACGGTCGCGTCGTCGGCGCCGTGGACCAGCAGCACCGGCACGCCGTTGCCGATGTGGTTGGCGGGGGTCGCGTCGGCCGTGGCGTCGTCCAGAGGGGTGGGGACGTGGCCGAGCAGGCGCGTCCACGGGCTGCCGGAGGCGCGGGCCTCGGGCCAGTCGGCGGCGAGCGGGTCCACCGGCGGGCTGACAGCGATGACGCCGGCCACGTCGTCGGCGGCGTCGACGCCGTGCAGCCCGAGCTGGAGTGCCAGGTGGCCGCCCGAGGACCTGCCGCCGACCAGCAGCGGGGCGTCCGGCCGCTCGGCGCGGGCCTCGCGCGCGGCCTCCCGGACATCGTCCAGTTGCGCGGGCCAGGTGGCCTCGTCGCTCAGCCGGTGCGTGGCCGTCACCACGTGGAGCCCATGGGCGGAGAAGATCTCGCGGGACCGCTCGCTCGCGTGCCGCCGCATCCACGCGCCCCCGTGGATCCAGATCAACGTTCGCTCCATGCGGGGATCCTACGGCTCGAGGCGGGGATCCCATGGACGTCCGGCCGGACGCCCATGAGTCCCCGTCGGCTCCCGCTCGCCTCGGGGTGCGTTTGTCCTGGATGTGTGACAAGTGCCAAGCCGCCGCTGACCTGCGGTCCTTCCGGCGCCACAACCCTGCCGTCCCCGGGATTGAAAATCTGTAGTGGCCGCAGTAGACATTCGAGTGTCTGGGCGCTACAGTTTCTGACATCGCAAGGATGACGCAGACGGGCAGAGCACAGGTTTTCCGCATCACGACGAACTGCCCGGATGAACTGAATGACCGCAGTGAACGGCAGAAGGTCGGACGTGCCGGGGCCGATGTGGTGGTAAGGGGCTCTGGCCGTGGACGCGCTGTCAAGCGGCCGGACAGGCCGTTACGAAGTAAGCATGAGTTCGACGTTCACAAGGAAGAGAAGAAAGGGGCGTTGAACGCCATCAGGATCGCCCGTTGCCGGTCGAGGCATGCCGCTCGGGTACCGCGATTCCTCGGATAGGAAGGTGGTTTACGGTCACGCTTACGCGATCCCCGCATCCCGGCTTTCTAAGGCCCGATGCGCAGAAACGGAATCGGCCGAATGGCCGATAGATGGTGTTGAACCTCTTTGGGCCCCGGTGCAAACGGCACCGGGGCCCCTGTTGGCGTCCCGGAAGGTTTTATGGATCAAACGCAGCTGGCTGCGATCGGCTCCACGTCCGAAAGCAGTCCTGACGACAAGTTCGACGATGAGGATTACCCCGCCTACAGCATGGGCCGCGCGGCGGAGATGCTCGGGGTCACACCCGCGTTCCTGCGCAGCCTCGGCCTCGCCAAACTGATCGAGCCGCAACGCTCCAGCGGCGGTCACCGCCGCTATTCCCGCTACCAGCTCCGCCTCGCGGCCAGGGCCAGAGAACTGGTCGACCAGGGCACGCCCCTGGAAGCCGCCTGCCGCATCATCATCTTGGAAGACCAGCTCGCCGAGGCGTTGCGCATCAACGCCGAGCTGCGGCGCCACACGAGCCCGTAGGGACGATCCCGACAGCGGCCGAAGACCGTGAGCGGGCCCTCGCGTCGCGGATCTTCCCATCGGATCCCGGCGCGGGCCCGAAGTCGCCGCGCCGGTCCAGCCGGTAGCCGGTCGGCGGACCATGTCGAGGCCGTGAGCGGACGGAGTCTCGCGCGACCAGCTCGCACGCGTGCCGCCGTATCCAGGCGCCCCCGTGGCTCTGAGTGGTTCGTACAACTTTGGTGTTGAATCGGGAATGTCGGCCGTGTCGGGTGAGCCACCGTGCCGAGGGCGGGGGATGTCAGGGGGAGGCGCAGGCTTCCCGAAGGGGCTCACCATGCAGAGGAACCGCCTCCCGGACATCGACCTCCCGGCGGTCAAGGCACGGCTCGGCCAGGTCGGGGTGTGGCTGTCGCTGCCGTGCTTCCACTCCGCCGAGACCGGCCGCCGGATCGCCGCCACCATCGAGCAGCTCGGATACGGAGCGCTGTGGGTCGGTGAGCTCCCCGGCGGCAAGGAGGCGCTCACGAACTGCGCGAACCTGCTCTCGGGCACGGACAGCCTCATGGTCGCGACCGGCATCGCCAACATCTGGGCGCGGGACGCCGCCGCCGCGGTCGCCGGGAGCAACGCCCTGGCCGAGGCGTCCTCGGGCCGCTTCGTCTTCGGCCTCGGCGTGAGCCACGGCCCCCTGGTGACCCAGCGCGGACACGACTACAGCAAGCCGCTGGAGACGATGCGCACGTATCTGCAGGCCATGAACATGGCCCCGTACGAGGCCCCGCTGCGCGAACCGCCCGCCCGGGTGGTCGCCGCGCTGCGCGAGAAGATGCTGCGGCTCGCCGGCGAGCGGGCCCACGGCGCGCACACGTACTTCGTCACCCCGGACCACACCGCCCGGGCGAGGGAGATCCTCGGTCCCTACCCCCTGCTCGTTCCCGAGCAGGCCGTCGTCCTCGAAACCGACCCCGGCAGGGCCCGCGCGATCGCCCGGGACTACATGGCCTTCTACCTGAAGCTGCCGAACTACCTCAACAACCTGCGCGAACTCGGCTTTCACGACGACGACTTCGCGAACGGCGGCAGCGACGCGCTCGTCGACGCGATCGTCCCCTGGGGAGAGCCCGCGGCCCTCGCCGAACGGATACGCGAGCACCTCGCGGTGGGAGCCGACCACGTCTGCGTCCAGCCCCTGGCCACCGACGTGGACGAATGCCTGCACCAGCTCCACCTGCTGGCGCAGGACATCTTCCGCTGAGGTCGTCAGAGGGCTCCGCCGAGGCCGCGGACGGGGAGGACGATCAGCGCCGACGGGCTCGGCACCAGCCCTCCCGCCCTCCCAGCCCCACCAGCCCGCCCCGGCCGGCGGGTTGCGTCCTTGCTGCTATCGCTGAATATCCGCATATTTCGGGCTTAATGCCTCATGATCGCACCGCCCATGCGAGTTCAACGGCACCCCCGCCCCCCTCCCGGTACGCTTCAGGTACACGGCATGAATGCACCCATTCAGGGCACCTGGTGATCGGGGGATCACAGGGAGAGAACGGGGAGCCCCCTCGTGCCGCGCGGCCGGAGGACGCGCCATCAGCAGGGGATGAGGAATGCGCTCCGGTGCGTTGTCGCTCGCGGATGCGCGTGCGGAGCGCGGAGCCGGGCACGGGGGTCTATTCACGGGGTTCTCGCCCCGGGGGCTGGAGGTGGACGTGGCGGAGGGGCTCGAACGGCTGGTGCGGGGGAGGCGGCTTTCCCCGGTTCAACGGCGCATAGCGCATTATCTGAGCGAGCATCTGCCCGACGCGGTCTTCCTGTCGAGCGTCGAGCTGGCCGAGAGGGCGGGGGTGAGCCAGCCGTCGGTGACCCGTTTCGCGATGGCGCTGGGCTTCGCCGGCTACCCCGAGTTCCGCCACGCGCTACGTCCTCTCGTGGTGGCCGGCGACGGGCCGCCCGAGAACGGCCACGTCCCCCGCCAAACGGACGCCGGCGGCGCCCGTTTCCTGCGCGAGGTGATCGACAACGAGATCCGCGACCTGACGGCCGTGCGCGACCGGCTGACCGCGAGCCAGGGGGTCGCGGGCGTCACGGTCGACGGCCTGTCGTACCGCATCGAGGAACTGGGCAAGGCCCTGGCGGCGTGCGAGCCGCTGCCGGTGCTCGGCCTGCGCGTGTCCTCGGGGCTCGTCGGGACGTTCGCGTACTACGCCCGGCGTATCCACCCGGACGTACGGCCGCTGGTGCACGGCGGCTCCGAGCTGACCGACGGCCTGCACGCCGCGCGCCGCGCCGGGTCGGAGTGGCTGCTGGCCGTCGTCCTGCCCCGCTATCCCGCCGAGGTCGTGCACGCGTTGCAGTACGCCGCCAAGCTCGGCTTCCGCACGGCGGTGATCGCCGACCGCGTGGACGTGCCCTTCCCCGCGGACGTGGTGCTGCCCGCACCGGTGCGCAGGCGGGCGGTGTGCGACTCGCACGCGGCGCCGCTGGCCGTCGCGATGCTCCTGCTGGAGGCGATGGCCGAGGCGGCGCCGCTGCGCACCCAGGCCCGGCTGGACGAGCACGACCGGATGGCCGACGAGACGGGCGTGTTCCTCGGGCCCTGACCCGACCCGGCCGTGCGTGCCCGCGCGCGCCCGGCGGCCCAGGTCACGCCGTGGTCAGCCGGCGAGCCGGCGCATGGAGGCCACCGACCAGCGCAGCGCCAGGAGGGCCAGCACGAGCATGACGGCGAACGCCACCACGATCGAGCCGTCCGACAGCCGGCCGGTGAACAGGGCCCGGCCCGCCTCCACGGCGTAGTAGAGCGGGTTGGCCCTGGCGACGGCCTGCATCCAGGCGGGCGCCAGGGACATGGGCAGCAGGATGCCGGTGAGCAGGATGAGCGGCAGCGCGAAGAACTGCAGGATCTGCGACAGCCCGTTCTCGTCGCGCAACGCGAGCGCGAGCGCGTACGAGACGCCGGAGGCGAAGACACCGGTCAGCGCCATGAGCACGATCATGAGGATCAGGCCGGGCGCGCTCGGCCGCATGCCCATCAGCAGGCCGATCGCCGCGATCAGCAGCGCCTGCAGGACGAGCACGATCACGTCGCGCAGGATGCGTCCGAGCACGATCGCCGGGCGGCTGGCCGGGCTCACGGCGAGCCGTTCCAGCACGCCGTCGCGGATCTCGCGGATCAGGCCGAACCCGACGAACATCGAGCCGAACAGCGCGATCATCACCATCACGCCGGGGGTGAACTGCCGCAGCGTCTCCGACAGGGGGACGCCGGGGGTGGTGTTGGCGAGCAGCGGGGCGAACATCAGCATGTAGAGGACCGGCTGGAGGATGCCGAACAACGGCCAGACCGGGTTGCGCGCGGTGTTCCTGAGCTCGTAGCCGAGGAAGAGCGCGGTGTGTTTCAGCACGGAGGTCTCCGGAGAACGGGGGATGGACGGCGTCGCGGACCGGTGGCCGCGCGCCGGTGGGCTCGGCGGCTACGGCGTCGCCGTCGGGAAAGCCGTCGGGAAACACGGGCACGGACGGGCGAGGGCCGCGCGCCGGTGGTGTCAGGCCGCGTCGCGCAGGGAGCGGCCGGTCTTGTGGAGGAAGACGTCGTCCAGGGTGGCGCGGTCGAGCGCGATCGAGCGGATGACCAGCGAACGGTCCTCCAGCACGCGCAGCAGGCTCGGCAGCGCGTGCTCGCCGTCGTCCAGGTAGACGCGCAGCAGCTCGCCGTCGGCGCGTACCTCGCGCGTGTACGGCTGGGCCTCCAGCAGCGCGGCCGCCTCCTCCACCGGCGACGCCGCGTCGTCCGCCGCGGCCAGGCGCAGGGTCACGACATCCGAGGCGACCTGGCGCTTCAGCTCGGCCGGGGTGCCCTCCGCGACGACGACCCCGTGGTCGACGATCGCCAGCCGGTCGCACAGGGCGTCGGCCTCGTCCAGGTAGTGGGTGGACAGCAGCACGCTGGTGCCGGACGCGCGCAGCAGGCGGATCCGGTCCCACAGGTTGGCGCGGTTCTGGGGGTCGAGCCCGGTGGTCGGCTCGTCCAGGAACAGCAGCGGCGGCCGGTGGACGAGCCCGAGCGCGATGGCGACCCTGCGCTTCTGCCCGCCGGACAGGGTGCGCGCCGGGCGGTCGGCGAAGTCGCCCAGCTCGAAGGCGGCGAGCATCTCGTCCACGCGGCTCGCGGTCTCGGCCCTGGGGATGCCGTTGACGCGGGCCGCGAGCGTGAGATTGGCGCGGGCGCTGTTGTACTCGTCCACGCCGCCCGCCTGGCTGACGTAGCCGATGCGCTCCCTGATGCGCCGGGGTTCCCTGACGAGGTCGTGCCCGGCGACCTCGGCCGTGCCCTCGGTGGGGGCGATCAGGGTGGAGAGCATCCGGATCGTGGTGGTCTTCCCCAATACCGGATTGTGACACTTCTTTCTCTGCGGCTCAGAGAGCAGGTACCCCCTGCCTGGTCGTCCCGTATGCCGTCATCCCGTCCCGAAGGGGAAGCGGGCCGGGGGCTAGGGCGCAAGATGCAGCGCCCTACTGGACGAACGATCTTGTGCCCTAGCCCCCGGTCTGCTTGGCTCTGCCCGGGGTGACGGCAGGCGGGACGGCCAGGCTTCCACAGCAACCGGCTACGGTCTTTCGGCAACGCTGTCCGGCTCCCGGAGCCGGACTCCCCCGCCGGAGGCGAAAGCTCGTACGTGAACATTCGCCGTCCGCAGAACTCTTAGCCCATCTAAGCCCTCACAGCGGCGAGGAACGCGTTGAACGCTTCCGCCGACACCATCAGGTGGCCTCGCGCCGGGTCTTTGCTGTCGCGAACAGCTATCCCATTGGGAACCTTCGCCACCTCAATGCATTCACCGCCGTTTGCGGAGCTGTATGAACTCTTGCGCCACGTCACGAGATCCATTCTCTTGCCACTTTCTGCACTAGTTCGATCGACTCATTTTGAGATAGGGCGGCGGCTCGCAAGGTATCGAAAATCCGGCGCAATCGCACGAGGCTCTCTGCGTCTTCGATGACCTCGCCTGCAATCGCGTTATCCACGTAGGCGACATCATCGCCACCGTCGAAGTTCGCGATGACGAAGGGGCCGGTAAATCTGGCGCACGCGGGCACGCTGTTCGGAATTACTTGGATTATTACATCGTCGCGTTCTGACAGCTCGACCATGTGTACTAGCTGGTCATGCGCAACCTTGGGGCCGCCGATGCCGTATCGTAGGGCGCTTTCGATGATAAGCGCTACGATCATCGGAGGGTCTTCCTTGGCGAGGACCTGTTGCCGCTCCATACGCGCGCTTACCAGTTCATCGATATCGGCGAGATGGTTTCCAGCGTGCAGAACCGCGCGCGCGTACTCTTCTGTCTGGAGCAGTCCAGGGAAAACGTGGGCGTGGACGGACCACAGCGTGGTGGCTCGATTTTCGATCTCGGGCCACCGGCCGAACCACTCCAGAGGGATTGCGGTCGTTACCAACTCCTCTCGGATTCGGGTGAGAATCCCGTCAGTCTTGAATAACTCCTCAAGCCGGGACAAATGATCGGGAGTTGGAATTCTGCGCCCCTTCTCCCATTGCTTGATGAGTGATTCGCTGACATACAGCGATTTCGCCAGGGAGGCGCGAGTAAGGTTATGTCTTTCGCGGTGAATCTGTAACTCTTTCCCGAAGAACAGTCGGGCTATGCCGCCATTTCCAGCCATGGGGGTACTCCGGGGGTTCACGTCGTCGGCCTGGGGTTGCATCTCGCCTGTGCTCGTGCTCCTGCTTCCTTCACCCTGCCATGTGCGGGCAGCCTGGCGGTACCCCCCTTCGCCTGCTGGCCGTGGGAGGGGCACACATAGGCGGGACCCGCAGGCGTTGGCGCGCCGTACGGGTCCCTGAACCGCACGGGAGGGTGCGATCTATGGCAGATCCTACGAGCCTGTTGCATGGCCTTGAGACGGCCGCGCCTGGTTCGCTCTTAGGTGTTACCGAGTTAGCTGCATCTCCGGAGTCGGTTGCGCTCGCCCGGGAGTTCGTACAGAAGAGGCTGAGGCACGGCCACCCCGCTCTTTACGACGTCACGCTCTTAGTGTCCGAGGTGGTCACTAATGCGGTGATGCATTCCGAATCCAAGAACACGGGAACGGTGGCCGTGGCAATCGCCGAAAGTCATGGTCGCGTTCGCGTCGAAGTCATCGATGCAGGGGGCGAAATCGTCCTACCCGCCATGGTCGACAGCGACGAAGACGACCGGTTCGCCGAGGGGGGACGGGGCCTCATGCTCGTGAGTCTGATTTCTGAAGAGTGGGGCACCTTCAGGCATGAGGCTGGTAAAACGGTATGGTTCGAGGTCATTTTCAAAGATTAGGCCGGATCAATTTTCCGCTGCCATCTCGCTGCGGAAATAGGCGAATCTACCCTTAAGCGGGGGGCGATGGTGCGGTGACATCGAACAACCCGGGCCATCGCCCCCATCCAATTCCGTCCAATACATAACGTGAACTGGCAGGAGGTATGGTGCAATGCCTGAGCCGTCGATGACACCGGCGTTGCGTAATCCTGGAGTGCTCAAAGCTGCGCAGCGGTTGTGCCGGGAATTACAGAGATATCGGATAGCTGTCAGCCTGGATATCACTACGGACGGCCGGATCTTGTCGGTACATCCCGATCTGACGGTCTGGTGCGACCCTGGCCCGGAGGGGTTGCGCTATCGGTGGTGGACGGGGCGAATCTCGGAGCGCACCGGGCGGGCGGTGTTCACTCTGTGCCGTGTCGACGCGCCTGACGTAGCGGCGCGCCGGATCGTGGAGCGCTACAGCGCACTGATGGATCAGGTCCGATCAGTGCACATCCCCGATGTCGCCGTCTTCGATCACGATGCCGGGCGGGCGGGCGTCGGCGCTGTACTTAGCAGTAAGGATCTGGAGGTACGGCACGGGTACACCGTGGCTGACCTAGATGAACTGGCCAGGCAGGCGGCGTATCGTTCTCGGTGGCGCTTCCAAGGTTTTCTAGAGAGGTACGAATTGGCCTGGTCGGTGATCGCTGAGCAACTGTGCGCGAGCGTGATTCCCCCGACGCGATATGAGTTGATCGCGCATGGGGAGAAAACGATCTGGAGGCAAGTGGTCCAGAATTCGGCCTATCGCGGAGTTGTCATCGATCATCCTGAACGGAGCCAGAACGGATTCATGCCACGGTATTACGCCTACTGGCAGACGCACGCATCTCCAACCCCTTCACATGAAGGCTGGATAGTGGACCGGTTGGCGTTCTGGCAGATCTGGCGGCGAATGGGTAGGCGTAATAGACAGGTGCTCTGGGCTTTGGCCGAGTATGGAGATTATGACGGTGCAGCCAAGGCACTAAGGGTGAGCCGGAAGGGTTTCCCCACGATGCTCTCTCTTGCACGTCAGCAGTTCTTTCGGCTGTGGCACGAGGGCGAGACCCCGTCTAGGTTTTGGGGACGTGGGAACAGGACCGCGTCCGAGCTTTACGGCGGCGGGGGGTACAAACGCGCACAGCGGGCGCTGAAGCGCCGGATGAATCGCCGTGCCCGCGCAAATGCAAAGCCCGACGATTAAGTGTCCGATTCCACAGGATGGAGACGAAAGTGACGGCACTCACGTCCGCGATGGTTGGCCTCCCGCTGTCTGGGTGGCGTATTGAGCTGGAGATAACCGGCCGGTGCCAACTCAACTGCGTGCACTGCTATGCCGACTCGGGGCCGACCGGTGACCAGGGCACGATGACAGCCGACGACTGGAGCACCCTCATCACTGAGGCTGCGGCTGCCGGGGCGTCGGGAATACAGTTCATCGGGGGCGAACCCACTCTGCACCCGCAATTCACCGAACTTCTTCAGCACGCGATCGGCACTGCCCTAAAGGTGGAGGTGTTCAGCAACCTCGTCCACGTTCGCGAGGAGTGGTGGGAGCTATTCGGCTACCCGAACGTATCCCTGGCCTTCAGCTATTACTCCGACCACACGGCCGAGCACTCCGCAATCACGGGTCGAGCCAATAGCCATGCCCGTACCAAAGAGAACGTCGCGGAAGCCGTACGGCGCGGTATCGCCCTGAGGGCGGGAATCGTCGAAATCGTCGACGGTCAGCGTGTCCGGCAGGCCCGCGCGGAATTGGCGGCCATGGGCGTGATGAACGCCCGGATCGACAGAGTCCGGGGAGCTGGGCGGGAGACATTGGCGCGTCCTGACGTGTCGCAGCTTTGCGGCGGGTGCGGGATCAATAAGGCGGCCATCGGCACGAACGGGGACGTCTGGCCGTGTGTGCTGTCACGTTTCATGGTCGCGGGCAACGTCAAGGCCACTCCTCTGGCGGAGATCCTGTACGGTCGGCGGTGGCGTGAGCTTGTCGCCTCGGTCCCGGTCAAGCGCTCGGGCTGCAATCCCGACAGCGACGGCAACGACTGCTCGCCCGCCGAAACTCTCGTGGACCCGTACTGAGAGGTACCCCAGAAGTGACGTGGAAAGACCACGCTGCACTACTCGCAAACCAGGTGACCCGGCCCATGTCCCGATGGCGTGGGCCGGTGTCGGCCATCCCTCGTCATCTGCTGGTACCGCGCTGGTGGAGTTACACGGGCGGCGCTTGGACGGTGAATGACGGGCGTGCGGATGAGCGGGCGTGGATGCGCAGGGCATACAGCGATATCTCGCTGGTGACGCGGGTTGGGCCGCTGCATGTCGATCATGCGGGGCCCGGCGATCACCCCGAGGGGCGGCCGACGTCGTCGTCTACGTTGCCGGGTCTGGTGGTGAACATGTTCCGGCACGCCGACATCCATGACGGTATGGCCGTGCTTGATGTGGGGGTCGGCTCGGGATATGGAGCGGCGCTGCTGGCTCAACGTCTCGGCGACGATCAGGTGACCAGTATTGACGTTGACCCGTACCTGACCAAGGTCGCCACTGAGCGTTTGGCGGAGATCGGCCTATGGCCTGCCATCGTCACCTGTGACGCCACTGGTCCTTTGCCGGGGGAGTATGACCGGATCGTGGCCACGGTTTCTGTCCGTCCACTTCCGCCAAGCTGGCTGGTGGCGCTCAGGCCAGAGGGGCGGTTGGTTACCACGATCGCCAACGCGATGGTCATCGTCGTCGCGGACAAGACCGAGGACGGCGGGGCCGTGGGTCGGGTCTTGTGGGATCGCGCCGGGTTCATGGCGACTCGTGCGGGTGTGGACTATGAGCCTGCGTTGGATGGTCTGGCTGATCGGGCAAGTGCTCAGGATGGGGAACAGATCGGTCCGGGGCGTTATCCGGTGACTGATGTGCGTGAGGCGTGGGAGCTGGCCTCGATGCTGGAGGTGACCGCGCCTGGTATCGAGCACCGGTTCAATGAAGATCGGGACGGCTTGCGGACGGCTCTTATGCTTCACCGTGACGGATCATGGGCCAGAGCCACGGGGCAGAGAGGGGACGCACCGTTGGTCCATCAGGGCGGCCCTCGACGGCTGTGGGACATCTTGGATGAGATCCGGCAGCAGTGGCTGATAGAGGGAAGTCTCCCGGTCTACGGCTCCAAAGTCCTGATCAGCCCCAGCGGGGAGATCACGCTTTCGCGTGGACGGTGGCGGGCGACCATCGCGTGACCATCGGCGTCATCAAGGCACAGGCGAACCAGGGCGGAATCTTTCGGCAGTGCGGGTGACGCTGTTCCCCGGTCGTGTGTGCGGGAGCGGTGGGGCCGGCGGAATGCCGTAGGCACCCCGTAGGGGCGACCGTGAGGGAGTTCGGCCGGCGCCACTGCGGGGGAGAGTTGATCGTGGTCGTTCCGCGGTTGGATGCCTGTAGATCTTGAGTTCTGGGCGTGTGGTGTGTTGGCGGCCGGTGCTTCGGCCGGGTCCGGCCGCCAGGCCGCATGCCCGGCCGAAGGGCACAAGGCCGCCGGGCGGCGCGTCAGCGCCGCCCTTGATCCTTATAAGCTCAATTCGGCAATGTGACCGCTGTAAGGCGGTGCCCCTAGAACACTGTCAGTTCTTTCGGCAACTGCTCGCGTCAGAGCACGGCTCGATGTTCATGTTCCGGTGTTTCGGCAACGCCTGTGAGGGTGCTCGGGACCGTCGGAGAGCTCTCGGATCTTTCGGCAACCTGTCTGAGGGCGTGGCCGTCGCGAGAGGCGCGGAATCTTTCGGCAACGCGGCGGGGGGCTGCTCGCGCGGTGGTCGGGTGTGGGCTGGGTGAGGGTCGCCCTGGGGAGACTGCGCCGAAGGCACCATTTCGAGGCGTCGGTCGATGCAGGGTGAGCGGTCGCGCGCCACGACGGACCCGGGGGTGGGTGGGCGGGCCGGGGAGGGCCGGGGCACGGTGACCGTTCGATTACATTACGTAGTCAAGGGGGCGGGGGTCTTGGCGGCGGGGTGTTGGCTCGTTGATGGGAGCACGTCAGGGGCGTCGCCAAAAGAAGTGTCACAATCCGTTGTTCGGCTTTCCCGCGCCGTTGGGCCCGAGCACGCCGAAGATCTCTCCGGTCTCGACGGTGAGGTCGATGCCTTTCACGGCCTCGACCGTCTGGGCGCCCTTGCGCCCGCGCGTGGTGAACGTCTTCTTCAGCCCGTGGGCTGCGATGATCACGACTGCTTTCCTCTCATGGGCGAAGTGTTCGTGGTCTCCTGCGGGAGGAGGTCAAATACTAAAATCACGGCAAATCGCCCTTTTCTGCCTTTTCGATGGCCTGCTCCAGCCATTCCAGTTGCGCGCGCAACTGAAGAGCCGCGAGGAACACGGTTTCGTCGATGTGGCGGGGCGCGCCGTGCGCGCGTTTGCCCGCGAGCGCGCGCTCGCTCATGAGCAGCGCGGCCTGCAGTCGCCCTCTGCGCGCGGTGAGCGCGGCGAGCAGGTCGGCCTTGGGCATGCGGTCCATGAAGGTGAGCGCCACCTGGAACGGGTCCACGATGGGTTTGAGGTCCCACCAGAAGTCGTTGAGCATCCGCTGGAACTCCTGGCGGCCCTCGTCGGTGATCTCGTAGACCGTCTGGCCGCCCTTGCCGCTCACCACCACCCGCAGCAGCCCTTCCTTGGCCATCTGCCCGAGCCCGTGGTAGATCGAGCCGAACGCCACGTTCGCCCAGTACTGGGCACCCCAGAGCTCCAGGGTCTGCCGCACCTTGTACCCGTGCATGGGGCCGTCGAGGAGCACGCCCAGGATCAGCGCGCGCGTAGAAGACATGTTCAAATTTGTATTCAAGTTTGTATATGGTGTCAACTCATGAGCGGATACGAGGTGCACAGCGTCCACAGGGACGACGACGGCGCGCTGCTCGGGTACGTCCGGCCCGTCGCGGACGGCCTGTGGGAGCCCCAGACGGTGTTCGGCTCCCCCCTCGCGGCGGCGCGCTCCGAGGAGGAGGCCCGGGACGAGGTGCGTCGCAACGGCCTTGAGTTCCTGATCGGCGACTGGTGGTTCCGCGCGCCCGAGGACGGCGCGTGGTACCGCTGCGTGATCCTGGAGGCCGAGCTCGGACGGGTGCGCGTCCACCCGCGCGACCACGGCTACCCCGGCACGGCGTACGCGCTGACGATCGACCGCCCGGTGGCCGACCTCCGCAAGACGCCGCCCTCCCAGGGCGGGGACGCCATGCCGGGCCGGGCGGACGAAGATCCCACAGGGGCGCGCCCACTAGGCTGACGTGCATGGACGGACGACCCATCGCCCTGATCACCGGAGGTTCGCGAGGCGTGGGCGCGGCCGTCGCCCGCGAGCTCGCCTCCACGCACGAGCTCATCCTCGGCGGACGCGAGAGCACGACGCTGCGCGCGATCTGCGACGAGCTCGGCGCCCGCCCGTGGGCGGTCGAGCTGACCGACGAGCGGGCGGTCGCCGAGGCGGTGGCGGGCATCGACCGGCTCGACGTGCTGGTCCACAGCGCGGGCACCGCCCACCTCGGCCGCGTGGCCGATCTGTCCGTGCGGCAGTGGCGGGAGTCGTTCGAGGTGAACGTCACGGCGGTGGCGCACCTCACCCGCCTCCTGCTGCCCGCGCTGCGCGCCTCCCGGGGGCAGGTCGTGCTGATCAACTCCGGGTCCGGGCTGCGGGCGAACCCGGGCTGGGGGGCGTACGCGGCGACGAAGTTCGCGCTGCGCGCCTTCGCCGACGCCCTGCGCCAGGAGGAGGAGGGCAACGGGCTGCGGGTGACCAGCGTCTTCCCCGGCCGGGTGGACACCGACCTGCAGCGCAGCGTGCGCGAGCAGGAGGGCGGGGCCTACGAGCCCGAGAAGTACCTGAACGTCGCGTCGGTGGCCCGCGCGGTGGTCACGGCGGTGACGGCGTCGCGGGACGCGCACTTCACCGAGATCGTGATCCGCCCGGCGGCACCGCCCACCGCGTGACGGCGCGGCGGGGCCGTACGCCCGTGATGCCACGCCGATCCGGAGGAATCCATTCCTATATCAGGACATACCTTGACTTATCCCCTGAGAGATTAAGGGAGTGTCCGACGTCACCTACTGGTGTGAGCTGGCCTGGCTGCACCCCGGTGAGGCCGTCGAGGGCGTGGTCGTCCGGGTCGTGGGCAGCAGGTTCTCCGACGTCGTGCCCGGCGTCGCCGTAGCGCCCAAGGGAGCGATCCGGCTGGCGGGGCTCACGGTCCCCGGCCTCGCCAACGCCCACTCGCACGTCTTCCACCGCGCCCTGCGCGGCCGGGCGGAGGGGGGGACGGTGAGCTTCCAGGGGTGGCGCGAGCGCATGTACGCCGTCGCCGCGTCCCTGGACCCCGACTCCTACCTCGACCTGGCCCGAGCGACCTTCGCCGAGATGGCCCTGGCGGGGATCACCGGCGTCGGCGAGTTCCACTACCTGCACCACGGCGAGGGGGGAAAGCCGTACGCCGACCCCAACGCGATGGGCCACGCGCTGATCGAGGGCGCCAGGGACGCCGGCATCCGCATCACGCTGCTGGACGCCTGCTACATCACCGCCGGCATCGGCGCCCCCCTGGACGGGACGCAGCTCCGCTTCGGCGACGGCGACGCCCACCGCTGGGCCGAGCGCGTCGACGACCTGGCGGGGGAGTACCTCAAGGCGGACGACGTCGTGATCGGCGCCGCCGTCCACTCGGTGCGCGCGTGCCCGCCCGAGCAGATGCCCGTCGTCGCGGACTTCGGCCATCGCAGGGCCGCGCCGTTGCACACACAGGTGTCCGAGCGGCGCACCGAGAACGAGCACTGCGTGAGCACCTACTGCGCGACCCCCGTGCAGGTCCTGTACGAGCACGGCGTGCTCGGGCCGCGCACGACCGCCGTCCACGCCACCCACCTGACCGACGTGGACGTGGCCCTGCTCGGCGGGTCGTCCACCCACGTCTGCCTGTGTCCCACCACCGAACGGGACCTCGCCGACGGCATCGGCCCCGCGCGCCGGCTGCGCGACGCGGGCTCGCCGGTCACGGTCGGCACCGACAGCAACGCGGTCATCGACCTTCTGGAGGAGGCGCGGGCCGTCGAGCTGGACGAGCGCCTGGTCACGGGTCAGCGCGGGCACTGGACGGCCGACGACCTGCTCCAGGCGGCCACCATGGTCGGGCAGGCGTCCCTCGGCCACCCCGACGCGGGCTTCATCGTGCCGGGGGCCTGGGCGGACCTGGTGTCCGTGCGCCTGGACTCGGTCCGCACCGCCGGGGCGGGCACCGAGTCGGCCCTGGAGCGCGTGGTGTTCGGGGCCACGGCCTCCGACGTCCACTCGGTGGTGTCCGGCGGCAGGCGGGTGGTCGTGGAGGGCGGCCACGTGCTGGGCGACATCGGCGCGCTGCTCGCGGACGCCATCTCGGCCGTCCGCGCCTGACCTTCCCCACCCTCACGTCAAAGGCCATTTCCGCCTTTCAACGGCCTTTTCGCGGATGTTCTTCCGCCCGGTCTCATCCCTGAGGATGACGACTAAAACCATTCTCCGGTCGTATCCCTTTAGGGAATCTTTGCCGTGGACTGGTCGTTGATTGGGGCAGAAGAGGGGGAGAGGGCGTCGCGCGGCCGCGGGGCGTCCTCCGATCCGCACATACGGCGGGCGTGGCGAGACGAGGTGCCATCGTAATGGCGATGCCGACGGGGAATCGGACGCAGGAACAGCAGGTCGCCGACAGGGATCTTCTCGGCACCTACCTGGCCGAGATCGGGCGTGTGCCGCTTCTGAGCGCGGAGCAGGAGGTCGAGCTGGCCAAGCGCATCGAGGCGGGCCTGTTCGCCGAGCAGCTGCTGGACAGCGGGCTGCCCGAGCCCAAGGCGTCCGACGCCACGGACGAGGAGCTCGAAAGGGTCGCGGTGTCGGGGCAGCGCGCCAAGGACGAGTTCATCCAGGCGAACCTGCGGCTGGTCGTCGCCGTCGCGCGCAAGTACTCCGGGCGGGGGATGCCCCTCATCGACCTGGTGCAGGAGGGCAACCTCGGCCTGGTCAGGGCCGTCGAGAAGTTCGACTACCGCAGGGGCTACAAGTTCTCGACCTACGCCACCTGGTGGATCCGCCAGTCCGTGGGCCGCGCGATCCACGAGCAGGCGCGGCCCGTGCGCCTGCCGACCCACGCGGGGGAGCAGATGACCCGCCTGATGCGGGTGCGCCGCGACATGATGGCCGAGCTCGACGCCGAGCCGACCGACGCCGACCTCGCCGCCGTCCTCGACCTGCCGATCGAGCGGGTCCGCGAGCTGCGCCGCTGGGCCTCCGACCCGGTGTCGCTGCAGCTCGGCGTCGGCGACGAGGACGAGACCGAACTGGGCGACATGATCGCCGACGACACGTGGGCCAACCCCGAGCAGCAGGCGATGGACACGCTGGAGCGCGAGCGCCTGGAGGACTGGCTGCTCGGCCTGGAGGGCCAGACCCGCGAGATGTTGCGGTGGCGTTACGGCCTGGTCGACGGGCGCGAGCACACCCTCACCGAGGTCGGCGAGAAGTACGGCATCGGCCGTGACCGGGCGCGCCGCATCGAGCGCGACGCTCTGGCCCGTCTCAGGAAGCTGGCGCAGACGGCGGCGTAGCGGGTAGGGGCCGCCCACGGGTCACGTGCGGCTTTCGGCCCCTGTTCTCCTTTTCGGCTGGTCGACCCTCCGGGGTTGCCGCCGCGTGTCCGCAGGTGACGGCGCAGGGGCGCCGCCCTGTGGTCCTGTGCGCTGCCCAGCGGCGCGCAGTTTGGGACATGCTGATATCGACCACCCCACCCTCCGAAACATGGCCGAAACACCATGTCCGTGAGTTTCACGTACGTGAAACACGCCTGGTCGAGACCTGAAACGGCGGAAGAACACGCTTTCGGCCAACGTCAGTGCGCAGCCGGTCAATGAAGCCCTGGAGCGCCCACTGCGGGAGAAATCGGCCACACGCCATTTGTAAGGAGGGTCGCATCGAATGAAGATCGATAGCGGCACTACAGCCTGGATGCTCGCGGCCACCGCACTGGTGCTGCTGATGACTCCGGGCCTCGCGTTCTTCTATGGGGGCATGACCAGGGCCAAGAGCGTCCTGAACATGATGATGATGTCGTTCGTCAGCATCATCACCGTGACCATCGCGTGGACCATCTACGGGCATGCCTTCGCCTTCGGCACCAACGGTAACGAGACGCTGAACAAGTTCATCGGCGGGCTCAAGGAGATCGGTCTCCAGAGCCTCGTGGACACCGCCACCAAGGAAGACGGCACCGGGATGCCGAGCCTGGTGTTCTCGGCCTTCCAGTTGACCTTCGCCATCATCACCGTGGCCCTCATCAGCGGCGCCATCGCCGACCGCGCCAAGTTCGGCGCCTGGGTGGTCTTCTCGGTCGTCTGGGCGACGATCGTCTACTTCCCCGTCGCCCACTGGGTCTGGGGCGGCGGCTGGCTCACCCAGCTCGGCATCGAGGACTTCGCCGGCGGTACGGTGGTCCACGTCAACGCCGGTGCGGCGGGTCTGGCCCTGGCCCTGGTGCTCGGCAAGCGCAGCGGCTGGCGCAAGGACCCGATGCGGCCGCACAACCTGACGCTCGTGCTGCTCGGCGTGGGCCTTCTGTGGTTCGGCTGGTTCGGCTTCAACGCCGGCTCGGAGCTCGCCGTCGACGGCACCGCGGGCCTCGCCTTCATGAACACCCAGATCGCCACCGCGGTCGCGGCCGGCGCCTGGATCCTCGTCGAGAAGATCCGTGACGGGCACTCCACCACCCTCGGCGTCGCCTCCGGCGCGGTCGCGGGTCTGGTCGCCATCACCCCGGCCTGTGGTTTCGTCGACCCGTGGGCCGCGATCGTCATCGGCGCCATCGCCGGTGCCGTCTGCGCCTACGCCGTCGGCCTGAAGTACAAGCTCGGCTTCGACGACTCGCTCGACGTCGTGGGCGTCCACCTGGTCGGTGGCGCGCTCGGCGCGATCTCCCTCGGGTTCTTCGCCGCCTACCCGTTCCTCGACCCGCAGGCCGAGGGGCTGTTCTACGGTGGGGGCCTGACCCAGCTCGGACGCCAGATCCTCGGGCCGGTGGTCGTCGGCGTCTACTCGTTCGTCCTCGCGTGGATCATCGGCAAGATCATCGACAAGACGATGGGCTTCCGGGTCACCGAAGAGGACGAGGTCACCGGCATCGACATCACCACCCACGCCGAGACCGGCTACGACCTCGGCTCCGTTCACGCCTCGGGCGTCTCCGCCTCCGTGAACGGTCCTGTCCCATCAGTGGCGAAGAAGGTAGACGCATGAGGCTCATCACGGCGGTGATCAAGCCCTTCAAGCTCGACGACGTCAAAGCGGCGCTGGAGCAGTTCGGCGTCAAGGGAATGACGGTCAGCGAGGCCAGCGGGTACGGCCGGCAGCGCGGCCACACCGAGGTCTACCGCGGCGCCGAGTACCAGGTCGACCTGGTGCCCAAGGTGCGCGTGGAGGTCCTCACCGAGGAGGAGGACGCCGAGGACGTCATCGACGTCATCGTCAAGGCGGCCCAGACCGGAAAGATCGGCGACGGCAAGGTCTGGTCCGTCCCCGTGGACGCGGTCGTCCGGGTCCGCACAGGAGAACGCGGACCGGAGGCCCTCTAACCGGATGATGAGAGGCGACGCTCGCTCATATGCGGCGGCACGTAAGGAACGGGCCGCCGACATCGACCGCTGGCTGGCCGACCTCTTCCGTACGGCGTGTCCCACGCCGCACGGGCGGGAAGGCCGGAACGGGCTCGGGGGGGCCAGGAGCGGGTTCTCCTCCGCAGACGAACGCGCCGGTGCTCCACTGCCGGGGCCCGGCGCCCCACCGGGCGGCACCGGCGCACCCTACGCCGGGACCGGCGTGGCCCTGGTCGCGGTAGGCAGCCTGGGGCGGGGAGAACTCGCCCCGGGCAGCGACCTCGACCTGGTCCTCCTGCACAACGGCCAGGACGACGTCGCCCGCATCGCCGACCGCATCTGGTACCCCATCTGGGACTCCGGGCTCGGCCTGGACCACTCGGTGCGCACGGTGGACGAGGTCACCAAGGTCGCCCGCGAGGATCTGAAGGCGGTGCTCGGCCTGATCCAGGCCCGGCACGTCACCGGCGACCCCGAGCTCACCCGCGCCGCCCGCGAGGCGGTGCTCGCCGAATGGCGCTCCGACTCCCGGCGGCGGCTCGCCGAGCTGCGCGAGGCCGCGGACAAACGCGCCGAATCCTCTGGAGAGCTGGCCTTCCTCCTCGAACCCGACGTCAAGGACTCCCGCGGCGGCCTCCGCGACGTCCAGGCGATGCAGGCCGTCGCCGCCGCCTGGGTCGCCTCAGCCCCCGGCCCCCGCGTCCGCGAGGCCTACGAGTTCCTGCTGGACGTCCGGCACGGCCTTCATCTGGTCACCGCGCGCGGCGCCGACCGGCTGGTCCTCCAGGAGCAGGACGCCGTGGCCGGCGCCCTCGGCCTGCTGGACGCCGAGGCGCTGATGCGCCGCCTGGCCGAGGCCGGGCGCACGATCAGCCACGCCTTCGACTCCACCTGGCGCACGGTCGACCGCCTGCTGTCGGGTCCCGCCCCCCGGGGCCGCCGCCCGCTGGCCGACGGCGTGGTCGAGCACGGCGGCGAGGTCGTCCTCGCCCGCGGCGTGAGCCCCAAGAACGACCCCATCCTCGTGCTCAGGGCGGCGGCCGCCGCCGCCGAGGCCGGCCTGCCGATCGCCCCCGCGACGGTCTCGCTGCTCGCCTCGCAGTCGCCCGCGCTGCCGGTGCCCTGGCCGGACGAGGCCCGAGACGCGCTGGTGGCGCTGCTCGGCGCCGGGCGCGCGGCCGTCCCGGTGTGGGAGGAGCTCGACCAGGCGGGCATCATCGTCCGCCTCATCCCCGACTGGGAGCGGGTGCGGCACCGCCCGCAGCGCAACCCCGTCCACCGTTTCACCGTCGACCGCCACCTGATCGAGGCGGCGGCGGGCGCGGCGTCGTTCACGCGCGAGGTGTCGCGGCCCGACCTGCTGCTCATCTCCGCGCTGCTGCACGACGTCGGCAAGGGCTGGCCGGGCGACCACTCGACGACCGGCGAGATCGTCGCCCGGGACATCGGCGCCCGCATGGGCCTGCCGCCCGCCGACGTCGACACGCTGGCCACCGTCGTGCGCCACCACCTGCTGCTCCCGGAGACCGCCACCCGGCGCGACCTGGACGACCCGGTGACGATCTCCCGGGTCGCCGAGGCGGTCGGCTCGCGCGAGGTGCTGGAGCTCCTGGCCGCGCTGGCGGTGGCGGACGGTAACGCCACCGGGCCGGCGGCGTGGAACGCGTGGAAGGCGTCCCTGGTGTCGGAGCTGGTCCGCCGGGTGCGCTCGGTGCTGTCGGGCAGCCCGCCCGCGCCGGCGCCGGCGCTTTCGCCGCGTCAGGCGTCGCTCGCCCGGCACGGCGGCGGCGCGGTGCGCGTGCACGGGGGCGCGGTGACCGTCGTCGCGCCGGATCGCCCGGGTCTGCTGTGGCGGGCGGCGGGCGTGCTGGCGGCGCACCGCATGATCGTGCGGGCCGCTTCCGCGGCCTCGGCCTCCTCGACGGCCGTCATCGAATTTTCGGTGGTGCCCGAGTACGGAACGCCTCCGGACCCCGCGACGCTGGAGGCCGATCTTCGCCTGGTGCTGGCGGGGCGGCTGGACATCGAGCAGCGGCTCGCGCGTCGTACCAGGTCGATGCGGCCGGCCCGCGTCCCGGTGGCCCCTCCCCGGGTCAATCTGGTGGACGACGCCTCGCAGACGGCCACGGTGGTCGAGGTCCGCGCGCATGATCGTCCGGGGCTTCTGTGGCGGATCGGCCGTGCGTTCGGCGAATGCAACCTTGACGTGCGCGCCGCGCGAGTGGAGACTCTCGGCGCGGAGGCTGTCGACGTCTTCTACGTGGTCGACCGGTCGGGGCGGCCGATCACCGACGCCGCGCAGCGTGCGCAGGTTCGCGAGCAGGTGCTCGCGGCACTGCGCTGACGATCCTGGCCCGGTCGGGGGGTTCAAGGTCGTTTAGGCAGGATTCATAACAATTACGTGCAGTGTGATGGGTTCTGGCTACGGCATTGGTGACCTTGTGGTCGAATTGTCCCCGCTTACGTAATTATCAGCCATGCCGTCATCCATGCATGGAAGATCGTGGGGGGTGGCGCGGTGAGCACAACGGGAACCGAGACCAAGTCCACGCTCCAGTCCGGAACGGTGGGCGACCCTCGTCTCAAGCGCCACAAGCGCTCGGGCGGGCAGGGCGCTTCCGGAGGCCACCACGGCCGGAGTGGCGTGTCCAGACTGTCGCTGCGGAACTGGCGTGTGCCCGCCCGTCTCACGGCTCTCATCCTCGTGCCCACGGTCGTCGGCGTGCTGCTCGCGACCCTGCGCGTGGTGACGTCGATCGACAGCGTCTCCGCCTACCAGCGGATCGCCGCCGAGGCCCAGATCGCCTCGCACCTGCGCGACCTCGGCATGGAATTGGGCTTGGAACGCGACACGTCCACCTGGGCGCAGGTGAACCGCCAGCAGAAGGCCGCGCTGGAAGAGCAGCGCCGCGCCGTCGACGTCGCGATCACCCGGATCCGGCAGGACCTCACGCGGATCGACGCCGCCTACGGCGTGCGCGCCGTCGAGGCGGCCCGGCAGGTGGGCAACCGCCTGGACAGCCTGCCCGTGCTCCGCGCCGGCGGCCAGCCCGCCAAGTTCACCGACGTGATCACCTCGATCCTGCGCCTGCACGACGAGATCAGCCCGGCCGCCGAGGACGTCGAGCTGGTCGGCGACGCGCGCGGCCTCAGCGCCCTCGCGCACGCCAAGGAGGAGGCGTCCCAGCAGCGCGGCACCCTCATCGGCACTCTCCTGCGCGGCGGGCGGTTCACGCCCGACACCCTTGAGGACTTCATCGCCGCCCGGTCGCGCCAGAAGAGCGCGATGAACACCTTCAACGGCGAGGCCGGAGCCGACAACGGCCGCTACCTCGCGCAGGTCGTGCGCGGCACCCAGGTCATCCGCGCCGAGCTCACCAAGTCGTGGGCCATCGCCCTGGCCAGCCGCAACCTGCCGATCCAGGACGGCAACGGGCGCGCGCTCGCCGTCAAGCAGTGGTTCGACGACAGCACCAAGAACATCGAGCTGCTCAAGCAGGTGGAGTCGCGGGTCGCCGAGTCGCTCGCCGCCCGCGCGTCCGTCCTGGAGTCCGGCGAACGGCGTAACGCGATCATCGCCGTGGTGCTCATCCTCGCGCTGGTCCTGCTCGTCCTCGCGACCACCGTGCTGATCGCCCGCTCGCTGGTCAGGCCCCTGCGCAGGCTGCGCTCCGAGGCCCTGGAGATCGCCGGTTTCCGCCTGCCCGCCGTGGTGCGCCGCATGCGCGAGTCCGGCGACGCCGCCGCGGCGCCCGACGTGCAGCCGATCCTGATCGGCACCCACGACGAGATCGGCGAGGTCGCCACCGCCTTCGACGAGGTCCACCGGCAGGCCCTGCGCCTCGCGGCGGAGGAGTCGCAGCTGCGCGGCAACGTCAACGCGATGTTCGTCAACCTCTCCCGGCGCATCCAGACGCTGGTCGAGCGGCAGATCTCCCTCATCGACGGCCTGGAGCGCGGCGAGCAGGACGGCGGGCGGCTGGCGGACCTGTTCAAGCTCGACCACCTGGCCACGCGCATGCGGCGCAACAGTGAGAACCTGCTGGTCCTGGCCGGGCACGAGGCCGCGCGCAAGCGCAGCCAGCCCGCCAAGCTGGTCGACGTCGTGCGCGCCTCGCTGTCGGAAGTCGAGGACTACGAGCGGGTGAACGTCAAGGTCCACCGCAGCGCGGCCGTCGCCGGGCACGCGGCCAACGACGTCGTGCACCTGGTGGCCGAGCTGGTCGAGAACGCCCTGGCGTTCTCCCCGGGCAACACCCGCGTCGTCGTGTCGAGCAGCATGATCGAGGGCGGAGGCGCCCTGCTGGCGGTCAGCGACTCCGGCATCGGCATGACGCCCGACGAGATCGCCGACACCAACCGCAGGCTGGCGGACCCGCCCGTGGTGGACGTGTCGGTGTCGCGCCGCATGGGCCTGTTCGTGGTCGGCCGGCTGGCGCTGCGCCACGGAATCCGGGTGCAGCTCCGCAGGGGCGACTCGGCCGGGCTGATCGCCATGGTGCTCTTCCCGCCGCAGCTCATCTCCGTGGTCGCCGGCCGCGCGCCGGCGATGCCCCAGCGCGACGACACCCAGGAGACCGGCCCGTTCGGCGGCGCCCCGGGCTTCAACGACGGGGCCGCCGCGCCGGCCCCGAACGGCACCGGATCCGCGGCGGTTCTCAACGGCACCGGATCGCCTGCGGCGTTCAACGGTGCGGGGGCGCAGGGCGCGTTCGGCCCCCGAACGGGCGGCGGGCCCGGCGGCCGTCTCGGCCCGTTCGGCGAGCCCGCGCCCACCGGCCCGATGCCGGCCCGTCCCGGCCCCGCGGGCCCGGGCACCGCTCCGGCCGGCCCCTTCGGCGGGCCGATGGAACCGCCCGGTCCCGGCGCCGGCACCGGCCCCGTGCGGCCGCGCTCGGCGTTCGAGGCGCCGCCCCCGGCCGCCGGTCCCGCCTTCGGGCCCGTGGGCCCCTCGACCGACCCGTCCACGTCCGCGCTGCACGATCTCCCCGAGCCGTCCACGGGGCCGGTCCGGCGCGCGCCGGATCCGTCCCGACCGGCCGGGACGTTCGGCGCGCCGGCCGGTCCGGCCACGGGACCCGCCCGCGGCGGGCCCGCGCCGGAGGGCTTCTCCCCGTGGAACGCCACGGCACGGGCCCCTGTGGAACGCACGCCGCCGCCCGTGCCCGGCGACCCCGGGGCCGGACGGTGGGGGAGCACCGAGCAGGGGGGCGCGGGCGGTAAGGCGCCCGGCGTCCCGGAGTCGCCGCTGGAACGAGGGGACGAGTACTTGCCGATCTTCGCGTCGGTCGAGTCGGCGTGGTTCCGCCGGCCCGACACCCAGGAGATCGCCGCCTCCCGGGCGCAGGAGTCCGAGGGCCCCGCGTCGTCGCCTTCGCCGCGGGAGACCCCGGCGGACGGACCGCGTACGCAGGAGCCCGCGCCCCGCCACGCCGCGGCCGGCGGCGCGTGGGGTTCGGAGGCCGACACCGGATGGCAGGCCGCCGACGCGGTCAAGGACCCCGCCCTCGGCGGGATCACCTCGGCCGGGCTGCCGAAGCGGAAGCCGAAGGCCAATCTGGTCCCGGGCTCGGTGGGAGGGACGCCGTCGCAGCCGCAGGCCGAGGCGTCGTCGGTCCCGCGCCCGGACGTCTCCGCCGATGTCGTCCGCGCCCGTATGTCCCGCTTCCAGCAGGGCATCCAGCGCGGGCGGGCGGACATCTCACAGGCGGTTCCACGCGACCACGAGACCGATCGGCCCGGCGCCGATCGTGGCCGTAGTGAGGAGGAGAATTCGTGATTGAGCTGAGTCACGAGGCACGCAGGTTCGACTGGCTGATCACGGAGTTCGTCAGCGGGACACCGGGCGTGGCGCACGCGGTCGTGGTGTCGGCCGACGGGCTCAGGCTGGCCAACTCGGCGGGCTTCCCGCCGGACCGCGCCGACCAGCTCGCCGCGGTCGCGGCGGGCCTGCTGAGCCTCACCGCGGGTGCGTCCCGCGTGTTCGAGGGCGGCGGCGTGACCCAGACCGTGGTGGAGATGCAGTACGGCATCCTGCTGGTCATGGCCATCAGCGACGGCTCGTGCCTGGCGGTGCTGGCGTCCCCCGAATGCGACATGGGGCTGGTGGCGTACCAGATGACGCTGCTGGTCGAGCGCGCGGGCCAGGTGCTGACCCCGGCCCTGCGCGCTGAGCTTCAGACGTCCAGGATCCGGTGATGCTCGGGGGTGACGGGGCCGAGGACGAGCCTCTCTTCCGTCCGTACGCCGTCACCGGGGGCCGAGCCGAGCCGAGCTACCACCTCGCCATGGAGACTCTGGTCTCCTCGGCCCCGATAATGAGTGATGATTTGTCCCTGCTCACGCCAGAGCAGGAGGCGATCATCATGATGTGCCACTCCGTCCGTTCGGTCGCGGAGATCTCCGCGCTCCTGCGGGTCCCGCTCGGCGTGGCCCGGGTGCTGATCGCCGACATGGCCGACGAAGGTCTGGTCCGCCTGCATCTGCCGCGGCTTAACCAGGGACAACCAGACCACAACCTGCTCGAAAGGGTTCTCAGTGGACTTCGCAGGCTCTAGCCGCGGCGGGGCGCTCACGTCGACGAAGATCGTCGTCGCGGGCGGCTTCGGCGTCGGCAAGACCACCTTCGTGGGGGCGGTGTCGGAGATCCTCCCGCTGACCACCGAGGCGGTCATGACCGACGCCAGCGCCGGCATCGACGACCTGGGTCTGACTCCGCACAAGACGACGACCACGGTCGCGATGGACTTCGGCCGGCTCTCGCTGGACCAGGATCTGATCCTGTACCTGTTCGGCACGCCCGGTCAGCACCGGTTCTGGTTCATGTGGGACGACCTGGTGCGGGGCGCCATCGGCGCGGTCGTGCTGGTGGACACGCGGCGGCTGGCGGACTGCTTCCCGGCGATCGACTACTTCGAGGAGGCCCAGCTCCCGTTCGTCGTCGGCATCAACGGCTGGGACGGGCACTACCCGCACGCCGAGCAGGAGGTCCGCGAGGCGCTGACGCTGGCCCCGCACATCCCGATCGTGCGCACCGACGCCCGGTCCCGGGACGCGGTGAAGTCCACCCTCATCACGCTGGTGGAGTACGTGCTCACCCTCCGGTCGGTGTACGGCCGCACGAACTGATGCGGCGGTCCGGTACGGCGGGCACCGTACCGGACCGCGCGCGGGCTCAGCCCGCCGCCCACCACGACGCGGCCACCAGTTCGGCCACCAGCGTCTCGGTGAGCAGCGCCACGTCCGGGTCGTCGTCGCCCGCGTACCTGACGGCGCGCGCGCCCTCCGGGGCGGGGCCCACCGCCAGCACCGAGGAGCCGCGCCGCCGCACCCAGTCCATCGCCTGCGCGTCGTAGCGCGAGCCGGGGAACAGGATCGCCCGGTAGTCGAGGGTCTTGGTGAGGTACACGTCGACGTGCGCCCAGTCGCCGGTCTCGCACGCGTCGGCGGGCCGGCGCGGCCCCTCGCGGACCATCAGCGCCGACTGCTCGGCGGACGAGAGCCGCTCGGCCGGGGCGATCGTGTAGACGCCGTGCGGCCCGTCCAGCAGCGCGAGCGCGTCGGCGAGCCACGTCCCCCTGCGGTCGAGCAGGTCGGCCGTGGCGTCCGCGGCGCGGCGCAGCAGCCCGGGCACTCCGGTCCCGGCGCCGGTGAGCCGTGCCTCAAGGGCGAGCAGGAGACCCAGCGTGTGCTGGAAGGTGCGGCACGACACCCCGCCGCGCTCCTCGCCCGCGAGCATCGGCACGACCGTGCCCGCGCCCTCGGTGACCGGCGAGCCGGGGGTGTTGGTCAGCACCATGGTGGGTGATTTGTCCTGGTATCGCGACAGTGCATCCAAGGTCTCCCGGCTGCCGCCCGTCGCCGAGATCGCCACGACGAGCGTCTCCTCCGACGGCGGGTACCCCAGCCCGGCCGAGGCGTACTCGGCGACGGCGTCCACCCCGGCGGCGCGCAGCCGCAGCGCGGCGACCCCAGCCGCGTACCGGGAACTGCCCATGCCGAGGAACACCACCCGGCGGATCCCCGGGGACAACTCCTCGAACGGGTCACGTGCCTCCATCGCGACGGCCAGCGCCTCCAGTGACGCGGGCTTGGCCTCCAGGTCGGCGAGATAGAGCTCGGGGTTCACTTGTCCTCCTCGGCGGGGCCATGGACGGCGGTCTCGCCGGGCGTACGGGCGCGCAGGACTCCCATGGGGGCGTAGCGCCAGCGGGGGAGGTGGCGGGCGGCGTAGATGAGTTCGCGGCACTCCTGCTCGATCTCGAACGCGGCGAGCAGGGACTCCTCCAGCACCCACGGCGCCCCCGCCTCGGCGAGCCGCGCCCGGTAGGACGTCAGCAGAGTCTCGCGCGCGACGGACGCCCAGCCCAGGGCGCGGCGGGGGCCGGCGTCCCTGCGCATGATCGCCACCTGGGCCACGTGGTCCAGGCTCGTGAGCAGTTGCGCGAGGTCGCGGGCGGCGGGCTGGAAGGGCTCGGCGCCGGAGACGGTCGGGTTGCCGTCGAAGTCGATGACGGCGTAGCCGTCGCGCCAGCGCAGGACCTGGCCGACGTGCAGGTCGCCGTGGATGCGGATCAGCGGGGTGGCGCCGGCGCGGCCGAGCGCGGCGAACTCCGAGCCCAGTGCTCCGGCATGGGCGGCCAGCCACGCGCCGTCCTCGCCGCCGGTCAGCTCCAGCGCCTCGCCGAGCGCACGCTCCGCGCGCACGGCCCACGCCTCGCCCGGGGCGGTGTGCCGGACCGGATCGGGGAACGTGGGGGAGGGCGTCGCCATGGCGGCGTGCAGGTCGGCGGCGAGGCGTCCGAGGTCGGCCGCGAAGTCGGCGCGTCCGGCCTCGGCCTCGTCCACGCACCACTCCCAGCCGTCGCGGGCCTCGGGCAGGTAGGCCGTCATGAGGGCGACCAGCGTCTCGGGCCCGCCGGCGTCACGGGCGATGAGCGCTGTGTACGGCAGCGCGGTCTCGATGAAGCCGACGGCGGCCAGGTGGGCGTAGACCTCCGGGGCGGGCTGGGGGAGCGGCAGCGGCGGGGTGAGCCACTTGACGACGACCCGTTCGTCCACGATGACCGAGCGGTTGGTCTGGTCCACGTCGAGGCCCCGCTCGGAGGCCGAGATACTGATGTGCGGCAACGGATGGAAGTTCTGGACGACGTGCCCTTCCGGTGGCCGCGCGCCGCGCGCCAGCGCCGCGACGAGCCGCGCGGTCGCGCCGTCCCCCGCGACCGGGGGCCACCGCGCGTCCGTGAGGCCGTCGGTGTCTGTTGAACTCGGATTCAACTCAGCAACCAAACTACGAGCTAACAATGTCCGGAAAAGTCTTGCTCATGTTGATATGTACTGCAACACTCCTGGTTTGGTCTGCCGTGCGAAGGTCAGGCACTGCGGTCTTCCCCCGTACCACAGAACGTCCAAAACCTTAAGGAGTAGCGGCCGTGTCCCGAATCCGGTACACCCGTCGTCTTCCGGCCGCGGCGCTCGCCGCCGGTCTTGCGCTTGCGCTCGCGGCATGTGGTGGTAGCAGCACGACGAGCGCGGACGGAGCGGCGCCCAGCGCGGCGGCCGACCAGCTCAACCCCAATGCCGACCTCAAGAAGCAGTCGCTCAACATCACGATCTGGGATGGCTACAGCCCGAAGGACCTGCCCGAGCGGGTCAAGCAGAATCCGAAGCTCGGCTTCGACGTCAAGGTCGCCATCCACGACACCAACGAGATGGCCATGGCCAAGCTCACCGCGGGCGGCGACAGCGGCATCGACGTCGCCTTCGTCTCGGGCCAGTACGCCCAGGCGCTGAACGAGCAGGGGCTGCTGGAGCCGCTCCACCCCGAGCTGATCCCGAACCTCGCCAACCTGTACCCCGAGGCGTCGCAGCTCTCGTTCGACAAGGGCAACAAGTTCTCGGTGCCCTACACCTGGGGCACCACCGGCATCTGCTACCGCACGGACCTGGTGAAGACGCCGCCGCAGAGCTGGAACGACATCCTCAGCCCGCCGGCCGACCTGCGCGGCAAGGTCACGATGATGACCACCGAGCGGTGGCTCGCCCTGCCGGCGCTCAAGGCGCTCGGCTTCTCCATCAACACCACCGACGACCAGCAGCTCGCCCAGGCCAAGGACCTGCTCCTGAAGGCCAAGAAGACGCTGCTCGCCTACGACGACACCACGTTCGGCGACAAGCTGGACAAGGGCGAGGCGGCCATGGTGGAGGCGTGGGACGGCTGGTGCCCGACCACGAACCCGAAGATCAAGTTCGCGGTGCCGAAGGAGGGCAGCGACCTCTGGTCGGACACCATGGTCATCATGAAGACGTCCAAGAACAAGGAGGCGGCGCACGCCTTCATCAACTTCATCCTCGACCCGGCGGTCCACAGCTGGGTGGCCGAGAACATCCTCTACAAGGTGCCGAACAAGGCCGCCATGGACCTCGTCGCCAAGAACAACGCGGACCTGATCGCGAAGAACACCCCGCTCCAGATGAACCCGGCCGAGCTGCTGCAGGGCGAGTCGATCGTCGACCTCGGCGAGGCGTCGACGAAGTACACCCGCCTGGCCCAAGAGATCGCGGCCAACCAGTAGTGACGGCCAGACGGTACTGAGACGGCTGCTGCCTTGACTGCGAAGCACGACCTCGCACCACCCGGCGCGGCGCCCGGCCCCACGGCCGGCCGGCCGCCGCGCCGGTCGTCACGCCGGTCGCGGGCCCTCGGGACGGCGGGCGCGCGCCTGGCCTTCCTCGGCCCGGGGCTCGGTTATCTCTTCGTCCTGCTGCTGGTGCCGCTGGCCCTGGTCCTCAGCTACACCGTCTTCCGCAGGGGGCGGTTCGGCGGGGTGGTCTACGAGGCGACGAGCGAGAACTTCACCCGCCTGTTCGACCCGCTGTACTTCCACATCGTCCTCGGGTCCATCAAGATCGCCGCGCTGACGACGCTGGTCGCCCTGCTCCTCGGCTACCCGACCGCGTACGCCATCGCCCGGCTGCCCCGCAAGTGGAAGACGATCGCGCTGGTCGCCGTGGTCCTCCCGTTCTGGACCAACTTCCTCATCCGGGTCTACGCCTGGGTGATCATGCTGAGCGGGCCGGGCCTGGTGAACGAGGCGCTCACCGGCATCGGGATCATCGACAAGCCGCTGGAGCTGCTCTACAACCAGGGCACGATCGTCACCGGCCTGTTGTACTCCTACCTGCCGCTGATGATCCTCCCGCTGTACGCGGCCATCGAGCGGCTCGACCCGCAGCTCGGCGAGGCCTCGGCCAACCTCGGCGCGCGGCCCGCCCGCACCTTCCTGTCGGTCACGCTGCCGCTCACCATGCCCGGCATCCTCACCGGGTGCGTCTTCGTGTTCGTGCCCTCCCTGGGGAACTTCGTGATCCCGGAGATCCTCGGCGGCGGACGGTCGATCATGGTGGGCAACCTCATCAGGGACCAGTTCCTGAAGGCCCGCGACTATCCGTTCGGCTCGGCGCTCGCGCTCGCCGTCATCGCCGTGCTGATCGTCCTGCTGTTCCTGCAGGCGTGGGCGTCGCGCGTCTACGGAGGGACGGAGGGCCGCCGTGGCTAGGCGCCGGCTCATCTACGTGCCGTTCTGGCTCACCTACGTCTTCCTGTACACGCCCATCGTCGTGCTGGTCGTGATGTCCTTCAACTCCGGCAGGTCGCCGTACGTCTTCGAGGGCGCGAGCCTGAAGTGGTACGCCACCCTCGCCGGGGACGAGACGGTCCGGGAGGGGTTGATCAACACCCTCGTCGTGGCCGTGGGCACCACCGTGCTGTCCACCGTCCTCGGCACCCTGCTCGCCGTGGGCATGGCCCGCTACACGCGGTCCCGGCTGCTGGACGCGCTCGGCCTGCTGCCCGCCGTGCTCCCCGACATCGTGGTCGGCATCGGCCTGCTGGTGTTCTACAACCTGGTGCAGGTGACGCTCGGCCTGTGGTCGATCGTCCTGGCCCACACGGTCTTCGGCATGGCGTTCGTCGCGGCGGTCGTGCGAACACGGCTCACCCACGCCGACACCTCGCTGGAGGAGGCCTCCCGCGACCTCGGCGCGACGCCGCTCGCCACCTTCACGCGCATCACGCTCCCGGCGCTGGCCCCCGGCATCGCGGCGGGCGCGCTGCTGGCGTTCACGCTTTCGCTGGACGAGTTCGTGATCGCGTTCTTCACCGCCGCGCCCACCCAGCCGACGCTGCCCATCGTGATCTACTCGATGGTCCGCTTCGGGGTCACCCCCGAGATCAACGCGCTGGCGACGATCCTGCTCGCGGTCAGCTTCACCGTGATCATCGTCGCGCAGCGGATGACCCGACTGACGGAGTCCCTGAGATGAGTGCTGTTCCCGAGGCGCCCGCCGTCCCCCGGACGCTGGTGGGCATCGAGGGCGTGTCCCGCCGGTTCGGCGACGTCGTCGCGCTGGACGAGGTCTCCCTGGACATCCGCCAGGGTGAGTTCTTCGCCCTGCTCGGCCCGAGCGGGTGCGGCAAGACCACGCTCCTGCGCATCCTCGCCGGCTTCGAGGCGCCCGACTCCGGTGCCGTCACCCTCGACGGCGCCGACCTGCTGGCGCGCCCGGCCCACCGCCGCCCGGTCAACCTGATGTTCCAGTCCTACGCGCTGTTCCCCCACATGAGCGTGGCCAAGAACGTCGCCTACGGGCTGGAGCGCGAGGGCCTTCCCCGGGGGGAGGTCTCCTCACGGGTGGCGGAGGTGCTCGCGACCGTCGGCCTCACCGAGCAGGCCGGCCGCCGCCCCCACCAGCTCTCCGGCGGCCAGCGGCAGCGGGTGGCCCTGGCCAGGGCCATCGTCAAGCGGCCCCGGCTGCTGCTGCTGGACGAGCCGTTGTCCGCGCTGGACAAGAAGGTCCGCGCCGAGATGCAGCTCGAACTCAAGCGGCTGCAGCACGAGGTCGGCATCACCTTCGTCGTGGTCACCCACGACCAGGAGGAGGCGATGTCGCTGGCCGACCGTATCGCCGTGCTCCAGGCGGGTCGCGTGGAGCAGGTGGACGCGCCCGTGCGCCTGTACGAGCGGCCGGGCACGCCGTTCGTCGCGGGGTTCATCGGGGCCAACAACCTGTTCGAGGGAACCGCCGTGGGAGAGGGCCTGTCGGCGCCCGGCCTCGGCACCCTGCCCGCGCAGGGCGGTCTGGCCGCCGGGACGCCCGCGCTGCTCGGCGTCCGCCCCGAGTCGATCCGGCTCGGCGCGGGGGGCGTCCTGTCCGGCGTCGTCGCCGACGTCAGCTTCTACGGCGGCGTCTCCCACATCGCCGTCCGCGTGCCCGGCCACGAACGGCCGGTGCTCGTCGCGACGCAGGGGCCGACGCGCGTGACGGCCGGCGCCGAGGTCGGGCTGGGCTGGTCCGCCTCGGACGCCGTGCTGATCGCGCGGTGAGCGCGGCGGTGCCGGCCGCGCCGCCGGTCGACGGGTCAGTTGACGGGGGCTTCCAGCATGTTGCCGGTGACCGTCCTGGCGTAGCTGAGGATGAGCTCGGCCGCCTGGTCGGGGCCGATCACGGGGTGGCGCGCGGTGATGCGGTAGCCGTAGGCGTCCTCCAGCGCGACGAGGTTGCGCGCGATCACCACCGAGTCCCCCGTCAGCGTGAAGACGCCGAGCGCCGCGCCGGTGTCCAGGATGGACTGGTACATCGCGACCTGCCGGTCGTACAGCGTGGTCAGCAGCACGGCGTACACCCGGTTGCGGGCCGCCGCGCCGCCGAGCTCGTTCAGCAGCCGCACGCCCGGGTCGTCCGGGCCGACCGGCAGCCCGGACCGGATCGTGACCACCAGCTTCTGCGCGGGGTCGCTGAGGCCCGAGACGCGCTTGACGCGCAGCTCGTAGAACCGCTCCATGCCGGCGTGGTGCGCCTCGACCAGCAGCTCGCTGAGGTCGGGGTAGTGGTAGAGGACCGCCCCCGACGTGAGCCCGGCCTCCTCGGCGACATGGTTGAGGTGCACGCCCTGGGTGCCGTACCTGAGGATCGCCCGGCGCGCGGCCTCGATGAGGTCCACCCGCCGGTCCGCGCGGCTCTTGCGCGAGCTCATGCCAGCCTCCCCTGTGCCCCGTTGTTGAAGTTGGAGTGTAAAACCACTCTTCCCCTCCAGGCCATACGAAACTGGAGTTTGACCTACCCCGCCCAGACGTATTTGAATCGTCCTTCAAATCCGATGGAGTACTGATGGCCACCATACTTTTCATGCCGGAGAGCGCCTACGGGCCGACGAACAACTGCATCGGCATCGGCGACATCCTGCGTCGCCGGGGCCACCGCGTGGTGTTCGCGGCCGAGGCGTCGTGGAAGGGCAAGCTCGTCGCGATGGGGTTCGAGGAGGACCTGGTCGACCTCGCCCCGCCCGCCGAGGAGGAGCAGGACGCGGGCCAGTTCTGGAAGGACTTCATCCGCGACACCGCCCCCGAGTACCGCAAGTCGACCCTCGCGCAGCTCGAGACCGTCACCAAGCCGATCTGGGACGCGCTCATCGACGGCGCCAAGTACTGCGAGCCGCAGCTCAAGGCGATCATCGAGCGGGTGAACCCCGACGTCATCGTCGAGGACAACGTGATCACCTTCCCCGCGCTGCTCACCGCCGGCAAGCCGTTCGTCCGCATCGTCTCCTGCAACCCGCTGGAGATGAAGGGCGAGGACGTCGCGCCCGCGTTCAGCGGCCTGCCCGCGGACGACCGCGGCGAGTGGGACGCCTTCCGCGCCGAGTACGACCGCACGCACCGCGAGATCTGGACCGCGTTCAACGAGTGGGTCGTCGAGCAGGGCGCGCCGCCGCTGCCCGAGCTGGAGTTCATCCACGAGGGCGACCGCAACCTGTACGTGTTCCCCGAGATCGCGGACTACACCGACGCCCGTCCGCTCGGCCCGACGTGGTTCCGCCTGGACTCCTCGGTGCGTGAGACCGACCAGAGCTTCGAGGTGCCCGAGTCGCTGGCCGGCGGCGACGGCGCGCTGATCTACTTCTCGCTCGGCTCGCTCGGCTCGGCCGACGTCGAGCTGATGCAGCGCGTTATCGACGTGCTGGCCACCACGCCGCACCGCTACATCGTCTCCAAGGGCACGCTGCACGAGGAGATCAAGCTGGCGGACAACATGTGGGGCGCCGAGGTCCTCCCGCAGACCAAGGTGCTGCCCCTGGTGGACCTGGTCATCACGCACGGCGGCAACAACACCACCACCGAGGCGCTGCACTTCGGCAAGCCGATGATCCTGCTGCCGCTGTTCTGGGACCAGTACGACAACGCCCAGCGCATCGACGAGCTGGGTCTCGGCGTCCGCCTGTCCACCTACACCTTCACCGACGACGAACTGCGGTCCGCCCTGGACCGGCTGCTCGGGGACACCGCGCTGCGGGCGCGCCTGGCCGAGGCGGGCGAGGAGATCCGCCGCCGCGACGGCGTGCGCAGGGCCGCCGACCTGATCGAGGAGATCGCGACGGGCGGCACGGCCGTCTGAGCACCACCCCCGCCGGTCCCGCCCCCGCGGCGGGGCCGGCCGCACCAACAGGAAAGAGCGCCATGAGCAAGACCCCCGTCAACCCGGCCACCGGAGTAATGCTGGCCCCGGTGCCGGACACCCCGACCGCCGAGGTCGCGCGCGTCGTGCGCGAGGCCAGGGACGCCTACCGGACGTGGGCGGCCGCGACGCCGGGGGAGCGGGCGCGCGTGCTGCTGCGCCTCGCCGACCTGGTCGAGGCCGACGCCGAGGAGCTGACCCGGCTGGAGGTCGCCGAGACCGGCAAGCCCGCGACCGTGTTCCGCGACGGCGAGCTGCCCTTCGCCGCGGACAACCTGCGGTTCTTCGCGGGCGCGGCCCGCTCGCTGGAAGGAAGCGGCGCGGGCGTCCTGAGCGCGGGGTACACCTCGGTGCTCATCCGCCGCCCGCTCGGCGTCGTGGCGTCCATCGCGCCGTGGAACTTCCCGCTGGTGATGGCGATCTGGAAGGTCGGCCCCGCCCTGGCCGCGGGCAACGCCGTCGTGATCAAGCCGGCGCCGCAGACGCCCGGCACCACGCTGCGGCTGGCGGAGCTGGCGGTGAAGGCGGGGCTGCCCGAGGGCGTGCTGCGCGTGGTGACCGGCGACGCCGAGGTGGGGCAGGCCCTGGTCGCGGACCCGGGCGTGGACATGGTCAGCGTGACGGGCTCGACCGCCACCGGCAGGGCCGTCATGCGCGGCGCCGCGGGTGAGGCGGGGCTCAAGCGCGTCCACCTGGAGCTGGGCGGCAAGGCGCCCGCGCTGGTGTTCCAGGACGCCGACCTGGAGGAGATGGCCAGGGGCGTCGCGCTGGGCGCCACGTACAACACCGGGCAGGACTGCACGGCGGCGACCCGCGTGTACGTCGAGCGCGCGGTGTACGACCAGGCGGCCGAGGCGCTGCGGGAGACGCTGGCGGGCATCGCGACCGGCGACCCGTGGGACCCGGCGACCGACATCGGGCCGCTCATCTCCGCGGGTCACCGCGAGCGCGTGCACGGCTTCGTGCGGCGCGCGGCGGACGCGGGAGCGCGGCTCCTGTGCGGCGGGGACGTTCCCGGGGGGCCGGGCTTCTACTACCCGCCCACGCTGGTCGCGGGGGCGGCGCAGGACAGCGAGATAGCGCAGGGCGAGGTTTTCGGACCCGTGCTGGTCGTGATCCCCTTCTCAGGCGAGGACGAAGCGGTGCGCCTCGCCAACGACACCCCGTACGGGCTCGCGTCGTCGGTCTGGTCGCGGGACGTCGCGCGGGCGCTGCGGGTCTCGCATCGCCTCGACGTGGGCGTGACCTGGGTCAATGATCATCTGCCGATCGCGTCGGAGGCCCCACACGGAGGCGTCAAGGGTAGCGGATTCGGCAAGGACATGAGCCAAGAAGCGGTACAAGAGTACTCGGTGACTCGTCATCTGATGATCAAACACGCCGCGCCCGAGCCCCGTGAGGGATTTCGCCCCGCATAGTTACGGAAGCGCAAAGGGGGATTTATCCCATAGACACGTTGTTTGGTCATATTTGTCACTGAATGTGCTGTTGGCCGATCTGGTAAGGGTGTGCTCCAATTACCCTCGCCTGATGGATGTCTCGGACGTCTCATGCGCCTCGCGCGTGACGTACCCCCCTGAACGCCAGGCTCGGTGAGAGGTTGCGAAAACCAGTGAGGACACAAGACCCCCGGGGTAACCCAGGTCGAAAGGGCCGTGTGGATCGGTCCGGGCCATCCATGGCGCGTACGCCGAAGACCGGCAGCCGGCTCCGGCTCCAGAACTGGCGTGTCCGATCACGTCTCGTGGCCCTCATCATCATCCCGACGATCGTGGGCGTCATCCTCGGTGGCGTGCAGCTCGCCGACGCCGCCGCGACCTCGGCGGACTACCGGCGCCTCACCGACGTCGCCACGCTCGTCCAGAAGATCGACGTCCTCGTCCACGAGATCGACAAGGAACGTGACCTGACGGCCTGGTACATCGCCGAGGGCCGGCGGGCGGCGCGGTTCAAGAAGGTGCACGCCCAGCAGGAGATCGTCGACAAGGTCCGCCAGCCCGTCCTCGCGGCGGTGTCCGGCATCGACCAGTCCCACACCGCGCGTGTCCGCGCCGAGGCCGACGAGATCCGCCGCTGGCTGGAGGGCCTGCCCGGTCTCCGCTCCCGAATCGTCGAGGACGTCAGTGTCCCCGCCCGAGCCGCGCTCGGCATGTACGGCCGGGTGGTCACCGTCCTCAGCTCCATGCAGAGCGAGCTCGGCACCTCGGGCGCCGACCAGCGCCTGTTCGGTGACAGCATCGCCCTCGGCGCGCTCAGCCGCGCCAAGGAGGAGGTCTCGCGCCAGCGGGGCATCATGACCGTCGGCCTCGCCACCCGCGGGACCGCGGGCGGCGGGTTCGACTACGACGACTTCGTCAACTTCCCCGGCTCCTGGAGCACCCAGGAGAAGGAGACCGCGACCTTCCTCGCCGAGGCCACCCCCGCCGACGTCAAGTTCTACAACGAGACCGTGCGCGGCCAGCAGGTCGACAAGGCCGACTGGATGCGCGCGCTGGCGCTGGCGCAGCTCCGCCAGTACAAGGAGATCCAGGACCTCGACCTGAACCGCCGCGACGACACCACGCTGTGGTACACCTCCGTCTCGGCGGTAGCCGACCGCATGCGCAAGGTCGAGGAGCGCATGGTCGGCTCGGTCGTCCAGCAGAGCCAGACTCTGCAGGAGGACGCGCAGCGCCAGGCCCTGATCTCCGGCGCCGTCATCGTCGTGCTGTTGCTGCTGGTCCTCATCATCACCATCGTGGTGGCGAGCTCCCTGACCCGACCGCTGCGCCGCCTGCGCGCCGAGGCGCTGGAGATCGCCGGAGTCCGGCTCCCCGAGACCGTCCAGCGTCTGCGCGAGAGCACCGACAGCTCCCCGACGGCGGAGGTCGTGCCCATCGGCGTCACCTCGCGCGACGAGATGGGAGAAGTCGCCCGCGCCTTCGACGAGGTCCACCGCGAGGCGATCCGCCTGGCGGGCGATGAGGCCCGTCTGCGCAGCAACGTCAACGCGATGTTCGTCAACCTCTCCCGGCGCAGCCAGACGCTGGTCGAGCGGCAGCTCACCCTCATCGACGGCCTGGAGCAGGGCGAGCAGGACGAGAGCCGGCTCGCCAACCTGTTCAAGCTCGACCACCTGGCCACCCGCATGCGGCGCAACAGCGAGAACCTGCTGGTCCTCGCGGGCCAGGAGACCGCGCGCCGGTGGAGCCAGCCGGTCCCGATCGTCGACATCGTCCGCGCGTCGCTGTCGGAGGTCGAGAACTACGAGCGGGTCGACCTGCGGGTGCCGTCCGGGACGGCCATCGTCGGCCAGGCGGTCAACGACGTCGTCCACCTGGTCGCCGAGCTGGTCGAGAACGCCATCTCCTTCTCGCCGCGCGAGACCAAGGTCATCGTCTCCAGCAACCGCATCGACGGCGGCGGCATGATGATCTCGGTCAGCGACAGCGGCATCGGCATGACGTCCGAAGAGCTCGCCGAGTGCAACTGGCGGCTGGCGAACCCGCCGGTCGTGGACGTCTCGGTGTCGCGCCGCATGGGCCTGTTCGTGGTCGGCCGCCTCGCGCTGCGCCACAGCATCCGGGTGCAGCTCCGCCAGCAGGACGCCGGCGGCCTGACCGCGATGGTGCTGCTGCCCGAGTCGCTGCTGTCCGCCCCCGGCGCGCCACAGTACGCGGGCATGCCGGCCGCCGAGGTCACCGGCCAGTTCGGCGGGGGTTCGCCGTTCGCCACGCCCGGCGCCTTCGAGAGCTCCGGCTCGCGGGGCATGCGCGCCCCGGTGTTCGGAGCCGACGACCCCGGAAGCTCCGCGGGTCCCGGCCCGGTCAACCGCGGCCCCTTCCAGCGTGGGCCGTTCGAGCGCCCGGCGGGCGGCGGCGCGTTCGAGCGCCCGCAGACCCCCGGACGCGACCCGTTCGCCACGCCGGGCGGGCAGGGCGGCGCGCCCGGCGAGCTCAGCCCGTTCGAGAACCCCTTCGAGCGCCCGCGGGCCGAGAAGGACGCGGCCGGCGAGCAGGACCCCTTCGACCGCTACTTCAACCCCAACCCGCCGCTCGACACGCCCTGGCCCTCGGACGTACCCCCGCCCGGGGGCGCCAAGGCCGACTCCGGCTGGCCCGACCCCGCCGACCAGGACACCGCGTCGTGGCCGGCCGTCTCGTCCGGCGGGCACACGGGCCCGGTCACCGGCGGCCGCCAAGGCCCCGTGACCGGTGGTCAGGCGGGTCCCGCGACCGGCGGGCGCTCCGGCCCCGGCACGGGCCCCGTCGCCGGCGGCTTCGGCGGACCCGTCACCGGGAGCGGCCCCGCCACCGGACCGCTCGAAAGATCGGCCCGCACGTTCGGCGCCGTGCCGGACATGGACCACACCGGGCCGCTGCCCGCCGTCCACACCTCGCCGCTGGACGAGGCGCAGGAGGAGTTCCTCCCGATCTTCGCGGCCGTCGAGTCGGACTGGTTCCGCCGCAGCGACGTCGTCGAGGCGGAGACCTCCTCCTTCGACGCGATCCCGCACGAGGAGCCCCCGGCCCCCGCCGCGCCGGTCCCCGCGTACGCCGAGGAGGCCCCGGCCCCCATGCGACCGGCCGAGGCCAGGACCTGGTCCTCCCCGGGCGACGCGGGCTGGCAGGCCGCCCAGGCGGCGAGCGACCCTTCGCTCGGAGGCATCACCTCCTCCGGGCTGCCCAAGCGGGTGCCGAAAGCGAACCTCGTCCCCGGCTCGGCCGACCCCGGGCCCTCCGTCTTCGCCTCGCCGCAGCCGACGCTCTCGCCCGACCGGGTGCGCAGCCGGCTGTCGAGCTTCCAGCAGGGCGTGCGCAGGGGACGGGCCGCCGCCCGCGGCGAGCTCAACGACGACCTTTCCACAAATGGAAACGGTGAACGCAACAAGGAGGACTCGTGAGGGAGCTGAGCCAGGCGGCCCGTGGCGTCAACTGGCTGATCACCGACTTCGTGAACAACGTCCCTGGCGTTGCTCACACGGTCGTGGTGTCGGCCGACGGACTGCCCCTGGCCTTCTCAGAAGGCTTCCCGAAGGACAGGGCCGACCAGCTCGCGGCGGTGGCCGCGGGTCTGATCAGCCTGACCCAGGGCGCCTCCCGGGTTTTCGAGGGCGGGGCGGTCACGCAGACCGTCGTGGAGATGCAGCGGGGGCTTCTGCTGATCATGTCGGTCAGCGACGGTTCCTGTCTCGCCGTGCTCGCTGCCGCCGACTGTGACATGGGCCTGGTGGCCTACCAGATGACGTTGTTGGTCGAGCGTGCCGGTCAGGTATTGACCCCGGCTGTGCGTGCCGAACTCCAGGCGTCTCAACCCAGGTGAGAGGCCGATGACAGGAGGACGCCATGGCACGTCGTGGCTGGACGGATGACGGCGACCCGCTGAGCGGCGGTTCGTCGTACGCGCAGATCGAGGATCCTCGCCGGTTCCCCGGCGCGGCCGCGCCCTATCCCGCGCCGGAACCGGTGGAGCAGAGCTCGCTGGTCCGGCCCTACGCCATGACCGGGGGGCGCACCGCGCCGAGGACCTCCCTGGCCATGGAGGCCCTTGTCTCCTCCGCCACGTCGGCGCACCACGATATTTCGGTGCTCACCCCGGAGAAGCAGGCGATCAGCACGCTGTGCCGTCAGGTGCGGTCGGTCGCGGAAATCGCCGCGATGCTGCGGATGCCGCTCGGCGTGGCCAGGATCGTGATCGCCGACATGGCGGCCGAGGGCCTCGTCCAGGTGCACCACCCGCAGCTCGAAACGGGCAAGCCGGATCTCAACCTGCTCGAAAGGGTTCTCAGTGGACTTCGCAGGCTCTAGCCGCGGCGGGGCGCTCACGTCGACGAAGATCGTCGTCGCGGGCGGCTTCGGCGTCGGCAAGACCACCTTCGTGGGGGCTGTGTCGGAGATCGTCCCCCTCACGACCGAGGCGGTCATGACGGACGCCAGCGCCGGCATCGACGATCTCGGGCTGACTCCGAACAAGACCACCACCACCGTGGCGATGGACTTCGGCCGTGTGTCGCTGGACCAGGATTTGATCCTGTACCTGTTCGGCACGCCCGGTCAGCACCGGTTCTGGTTCATGTGGGACGACCTGGTGCGGGGCGCCATCGGCGCGGTCGTGCTGGTGGACACGCGGCGGCTGGCGGACTGCTTCCCGGCGATCGACTACTTCGAGGAGGCCCAGCTCCCGTTCGTCGTCGGCATCAACGGCTGGGACGGCAGGTACGCCCACGCCGACGAGGAGGTCCGCGAGGCGCTGACGCTGGCCCCGCACATCCCGCTCGTGCGGACCGACGCCCGCTCGCGCGACTCGGTGAAGAGCACGCTCATCGCGCTGGTCGAGCACGCGCTGACCATGCGGGTGGCGGTTCCCGGCTGGGGAGGCCGCTGACCTCCCCGCCGGGAACCGCCCCCGGCGGCCGGTCCTAGATCGGCCTGGCCTCGATCAGGCTGGCGTGGAACGGCAGCGGGATGACGTCCGTGACCGTCATGCCCGCCTTCTCGATCAGCACGGTGTGCTCGGAGCGGCTGCGCTCGCGGCCCTGCCCGAACAGCCCCATCATCCGGATGTCGAGGTCCTTGCCGTAGTGCGGGGTGTCGTCGTCCGGCACGACGATCTCGACCAGCAGCAGGCGCGCGTCGTCGGCCATCGCGGCGCGCACCGTCTTCAGGATGCGCAGCGCGTTGGTGTCGTCCCAGTTGTGGATGACGCTGCCCATCAGGTACGCGTCGGCGCCCTCCGGCGCGGCGGCGAAGAAGTCGCCGCTCACGAACTCGCACCGGTCGGTCAGGCCCCAGGAGTCGAACGCCGCCCGGGCGTCCGGCAGGACGTGCGGCAGCTCGAACAGCAGGCCGCGCAGGTCGGGGTTGGCCCGGAGCACCTCCGCCAGGATGTGCCCGCGCCCGCCGCCGAGGTCGGCGAGCTTCCCGATCGAGGAGAAGTCGTACCGCTCGGCGACGCCCCGCGCCATGGGGAGCGCGCGGTTGGTCATGAAGTTGTTGAAGACCGACGCGAGGTCGGGGTGCTTGGACAGGTAGTCGTACAGGACGCCGTACCGCTCGGTGAAGGCGGACCGCCCCGTGCGCACCGTCTCGGTGAGCAGCTCGTTGGTGGCGGAGGAGAGCACCGGGTCCATGTTCGTCAGCACGGCGCTGCGCATGGACCCCTCGGCGTCGTCGGTGAGCAGCGCGCCGGCCTCGGTGAGGGCGTAGGTGTCGACGTCCACGGTCCTGACCACGCCCACCGCGCCAAGCGTCCGCAGGATCCGGCCGAGCGAGGGCGCGTGCGCCCCGCAGCGCCCGGCCAGCTCGGACACCGTCAGCGGCCCTTCGGCCAGGTGGCGGGCACAGTCGAGTTCGACCATGGTCTTCAGGGCCGAGAGGCGCCAACCACCGGCGATGATCTCGGTGATGGCGCTCGAAGGCTCGGTCATGTGCACTCCAGTCGTGAGATGCGGCCCCCGGAGGGTGCCGGGAGGGTCATGCCTGCTGGGAGGCATGGAACGGGGGGAGCGGTTCCTTGGCGCGCACCAGGCGCCCGACCTCGGCGCGCAGGTGCACGAACGCGGGCAGTTCCCTGGTGGCGATCTGGTCGCGGGGGAAGGGCAGGTCGACGCTCAGCTCTCCCGCGACTCGGGCCGGTGACTTCGTGAGGACGACGACGCGGTCCCCGACGTACACGCTCTCGTCGATGTCGTGTGTGATCAGCAGGATCGTCATCCGGTGCAGCTCGCGCACCTTCAGCACCAGATCCTCCAGGTCCTCACGCGTCTGGGCGTCCACCGAGCCGAAGGGCTCGTCCATGAGCAGCAGCGTGGGACGGTACGCCAGGGCGCGGGCGATCGCCACGCGCTGCTGCATGCCGCCCGACAGCTCCCACGGGTACTTCGCCTCCGCGCCCGGCAGCCCCACCTCGGCCAGCGCCTCGGCCGCGGCGGCGCGCCGGGCCGCGCGGCCCATGCCACGGCGCCGCAGGGGGAGCGCCACGTTCTCGCCGACCGTCATCCAGGGGAACAGCGAGCGGCTGTAGTCCTGGAAGACGACCGCCAGGTCGCCCGGCGTGCCGGTGACGTGGCCGTCCCGGATGCGGATGTGCCCGTCCGTGGGCTCGATGAGCCCCGCGATGGAGCGGAGCAGGGTGGACTTGCCACAGCCGGAGGGCCCGACCACGCTCACCAGTTCCCCTTCGGCGACCTTCAGGTCGATCCCGCCGAGGGCGTGGTGGGCGGAGGGCCCCTGGCCGTAGGTGTGCCTCAGGTTGACGACGTCGAGCACGATGCTTCCTCAGGTTGTCTGCCGGGCTCGCCGGTGCCAGGAGAGGACGCGCCGTTCCACGGCGAGGAAGGACGCGTTCAACACGAGCCCGAGGACGCCGAGAAGGACGATGACGCTCCACATGCCGGCCAGGTCGAAGTTCATCTGCGTGTAACTGAGCTGGTAGCCGATCCCGTCGGTGCTGCCGACCAGCTCGGACAGCACCATCAGGATCACGGCGAGGGCGACGCTGAGCCGGAGACCCGCGAAGATCTTCGGCCCGGCCGCCGGCAGGATGATCCGGAAGAGCCGCTGGGCCCGTCCCATCCCGAAGACCTCCGCGGTGTCCATGTGCAGCCGGTCCACGTAGCGCGCCCCGTCGATGGAGTTGATCAGGATGGGCCAGATCACCCCGTAGACGATCGTCGCCACCTGCATCTCGGTGCCCAGCTTGAAGATGACGATGAACAGCGGGACCAGCGCCGGGGGCGGGATCGCGCGGCCGAACTCGACCAGCGGGTCGATGTACCCGGCGAGGGCGCGGGAACGTCCGAGCGCCACCCCGAGCCCAATGCCGAGCACGCAGGCCACCGCCCACCCGCCGAACAGCCGGGCCAGGCTCGGCAGGAAGTCGCCGAGCGCGTCGTCGGTGAGGAACAGGTGCGCCGCGGGCCCCGAGAACCACAGTTCGTACGCCCGGGCGACGATCTGCGAGGGCGGGGGGAAGTAGGCGGACGCGGCCTGGCGGGTGCCGATCTCCCAGGCGGCGACCACCACCGGGATCAGCCACACCCGCGTCACCAGGGCGGAGAGACGGCCTCCGCGAGCCCTCCGCTTCGTGACCTCCGCGGGCGGAAGGGTGGTGGCGGCGCTCACGAGAGCTCCCCGGACGTCGCCGCGTGCCAGCGGAACGCCCTGCGCTGCAGTTCCAGCAGCAGGGCGTTGGCCACCAGGCCGAGCACCCCGGCCCACAGCGTGGCCGCCAGGACGAGGTCCGTCCGGAAGCCGGCGCCCGCGCGGATCATGAAGGCGCCCACCCCCGCCGTGCCGCCGGTGATGAGCTCCGCGCTCACCGCGACGATCAGGCCGACCGCGGTGGCGAGCCGCACGCCCGTCAGGACGAACGGCGCCGCGCTCGGCAGCGATACCCGGGCGAGCACGGCGAGCCGTCCGAAACCGAAGCTGCGCATGGTCTCCTTGGCGATCGGGTCGACGTCACGCAGCCCGTACATGGTGTTGACGAGCAACGGCCACGCCGCCGCGTACACGACCGCGGTCATCTTGATGGCCGAGTCGTCCGGGATCAGCAGCGTGATCAGCGGGAGCAGGGCGACCGAGGGGATCGGGCGCAGGAACTCCACGAGGGGACGCGTGGCCGTCTCGGCGCGGGGGAGGCTGCCGAGCAGCGTGCCCAGGGGGACGGCGATCACCACGGCGATCAGCAGTCCGGCGGCCCAGACGATCAGGGTCCCCCAGACGTCGGCCAGGAACGCCGGGTCGGCGACCAGCTCCGCGGCGCGGGCCAGCACCGTCGACATCAGGGGCAGGAGCGAGGTGTCCACGAGGCCCGTGCGCCCGGCCAGCTCGGCGGCGATGAGCAGGACCGCGACGCCGGTGGCGCCGCGGGCCACTCGGCGGCGGATCATTGAGGCAGCGGGGCCAGGAGGGGGGTGACGTCCATCTTCTTGGTCAGGTAGCCGTACTCGAACATCAGGTCGGCGACGCGCTGGATGCGGGCCGGGGTGAGCGTGGTCGGGTACGAGCCCAGGTTGATGACCGAGGCGACCTCGGGCTTGATCTGGGTGTAGGACGGGAGCACCTTCTCCACGGCCTTGCGGTCGGCGGCCGCGATCTGCTGTCCCTTGAGCAGGCCGCGCTGGAGGGCGGCCATCGTCTTGGGATACTTCTTGGTCCAGTCGTCCATCGCGACCCAGCCGGCGATCGGGAAGTCGGCCATGGCGCCGGTCATCGTGTCGACGATCTTGCGGGCGCCCTGCTCCTGCTGGACGCCGGTGAGGAACGGCTCGGTCAGCCAGGAGGCGTCGACGTCACCGTTCTTCAGGGCCGGCGGGGCGAGGGGGAACGCGATGGGCACCCACTCGACGTCGTTCTTGGGGTCGAGCCCGGCGGTGCGCAGGGAGTTGGCCACGGCCAGCTCGGCGATGCTGTTGCGCGAGGCGACGGACACCTTCTTGCCCTTGAGGTCCTTCACCGTCTGGATCGGCGAGTCCTTGGGGACGACGATCTGGAAAACGTCCGGCTTCGACTGGTAGATGTCGGCGACGAAGCGGAACTTGTCCGGGGTCCGCTCGGTGGCCGATATGATGGTGAAATAGTTGCCGATGGCGACGTCGAGGCCTCCGCTGTGAAGCTGGGGGATCGCCTCTGCCGCCGACTTGATGATCTTGGCGTTGACGGTCAGGCCCTCTTCTTTGAAGAAGCCTCGTTCATTGGCGATGAAGAGCCCGGCCACGTCCGCGATCGGCATCGCGCCGATGTTGATCGTCGTCTTCTCGAGCCCGCCGCCGGTATTGCTCGAACTGGTGTCCGATCCGCCGCATGCCGTGAGCGCGAGAGCCGCGGCCACGCCGACGATGAAGGTACGACCCCTAAAGCTTCTCATTGAGGTGTCCTTTTAGTTGTGGGGGGAAGAGTGCCGTGTCACGGGCGTCACCTGCGTACGAAGCGGTTTCCGGCACGGCGAGCGTGAAGCTTAGCGGAGGAAGATCGTGGCTAACACGGAAAAGCCGCCTATGTCATGAAACTCGTAAGAAAGTCCACTTTGACCGTCAGAGTGGGTTTATGGCGGCGTTTGATGCTGTGGAACGGTGTAAATACGGCTTTGACTACGAACTGGCCACATCGACCCGCAGGTGCGGACGTGAGCTTGACCTGCGAGACCGAATCGCATTCCACAAACTGAATAATTTCTTGGAACGATCCAAACACTCACGGCTATTGATCGTCCTCGTAGGCTTATGCTCCGATTGCCCGTCACTTGCCATGTGTCACACACGTCAAGTGCGTCCATCCCCCACGCAGACCAGCTGGCGAGAGGTTGCGACCAGTGAGGACAGCAACAATCGAGAGCGGTCACCGCACCAAGCCGGACGCAGACCGATCGCCCTCCGCCCAGGACGCCCCCGCCGCCCCGCGTCAGTCGGCAGGAAGCTCGCTCGCACTGCGTAACTGGCGGGTGCGCACCCGTCTCATCGCGCTCATCCTGGTGCCCACCCTGGTGGCCGTCCTCTTCGGTGGTCTCCGGGTGGCGACGTCGATCCAGAACGCGACCGAGTACGACCGCGTCCGCACGGTGGCGCAGTTCGTGGCCACCTTGGGCGACCTCGCCCACCAGCTCGACCTGGAACGCGACCTGTCGGTCCGGTTCGTCGCGGGCGGCCGGCGCGGAAGCCAGGCCAAGCTGCTGCTGCGCGACCAGCAGAACGCCGTGGACGCGCTTGTCCAGATCGTCCAAGACCACCGCAGCACGGTCGAGCCGGCCCTGCGCGACAGCGGACGCCCGCCGTACCAGCGGCTGCTCGACCGGCTTGCCCAGCTCAACTCCCTGCGCAAGACCGTGAGCGACTCCCAGCTGCCCGCGCTCCCGACGCTGCAGAAGTACTCGCTGGCGATCGACGACCTGCTCACGATGTTCGACGAGATCGGCCGCGGCAGCACCGACGCCACCCTGGACGCGAGCGCCTCCGCGCTGGCCTCCCTCAGCCGCGCCGCCGAGCAGTCCTCCCGCCAGCGCGGGCTTCTGAGCATCGGCCTGACGATCCAGCAGTTCACCCCGGCCGAGCTGGACGCCTTCAACGCCGCGCGCGCCCGGCAGGACAGCGAGCTGCAGGCGTTCTTCTCCCGCGCCACGCTCACCCAGGGTCAGCTCTACCAGGACACCGTCAGCGGCCCCAAGATCGACGTGGCCGCCGCCCTGGTCGACCGGTCGCTGGAGCTGATCCGGCAGAACCAGTTCCTGCGCGGCCTCGGCGGCGGCACCAACGACGTGGACTACTGGTTCGGCGCCGCCAGCGAGCGGCTGGACCGCATGCACGACGTGCAACGCGCGCTGGGACGGTCCATCGTCGACCAGGCGGCCGAGCTGGCCCGCGCCGAGCAGAACCAGGCCGCCATCAACATCGGCGCGGTGGTCCTGCTGATGATCCTGGTCCTGGCCATCACCGCCATCATGGCCCGCTCCCTCGTCCTCCCGCTGCGGCGGCTGCGCGGCGGCGCCCTGGAGATCGCCGGACGCCGTCTGCCCGAGATGGTGCAGAAGCTGCGCGAGTCGGAGGGCACCGCGGGCGCGCCGGAGGTCGCCCCCATCGGCGTCATGTCCAACGACGAGGTCGGTGAGGTCGCCCGGGCCTTCGACGAGGTCCACCGCGAGGCGATCAGGCTCGCGAACGACGAGGCCCAGTTGCGCAGCAACGTCAGCGCCATGTTCGTGAACCTCTCCCGCAGGACGCAGACGCTGGTCGAGCGGCAGATCACCCTGATCGACGGCCTGGAGCAGGGCGAGCAGGACGACAAGCGGCTCGGCGATCTTTTCCGCCTGGACCACCTGGCCACCCGCATGCGGCGCAACAGTGAGAACCTGCTGGTCCTCGCGGGCCAGGAGCCCGCGCGCCGGTGGAGCCAGCCCGTGCCCCTGCTCGACGTCACCCGCGCCTCGCTGTCGGAGGTCGAGAACTACGAGCGCGTGGCGATGCACGTCCCCACCGGCGTCTCGATCGCCGGCCAGGCCGTCAACGACGTCATCCACCTGCTCGCCGAGCTCGTCGAGAACGCCATCTCGTTCTCCCCGCGCGAGACCCGGGTGACGGTCTCGGCCAACCGCATCGACGGCGGCGGCGTGATGATCTCCATCACCGACGCGGGCATCGGCATGACACAGGAGGAACTCGCCCAGACCAACTGGCGGCTGGCCAACCCGCCGGTCGTGGACGTGTCGGTGTCGCGCCGCATGGGCCTGTTCGTGGTCGGCCGGCTCGCCCTGCGCAACGGCATCCGCGTCCAGCTGCGCAGGCACGACGCGGGCGGCCTGACCGCGATGGTGCTGCTGCCCGAGTCGCTCATGGGCATGTCCGCCCACCCGGCGGGCGGCTCCTCCTCTTCCTCTTCTTCCTCCGGCGGGCAGGCGTTCGCGGGCGCGTCCGCCTGGTCGGGGTCCGGCCAGCCCGGCGGACAGAACCTGTTCGCCTCCGCCTCGCAGGGCGGGTTCGACGCCCAGGCCGGGGCGCTGTTCGGCTCGCCCACGGGCCCGGCCACTTTCGGGACCAACGGGACGGGGCCCCTGGGCCCGACCACCGGCGGCGGGTTCGCCGGGCCGGGCACCGCCGGCGGATTCGGCGGGCCCGTGACCGGCGCGTTCGACGACGCGATGGGTCCGTCCGCGTTCGGCGGGCCGCCCACCGCCGGCGCGGGGGGCTACGGCGATCCGGCGGGAGGCACGGACGCCTTCGGCGGGCCGGTCCCGGGGTCTTCGAGCTTCGGCGGGCCCTCCACGGGGTCCGGCTTCGGCGGGCCGACGACCGGCTCCAGCGGCTACGCCGGGCCGGGCACGGGGCCGAGCCTGTTCGGCGGGCGCCCGCAGGGTCCGGGCGCCGGGGGACCGGCCACCGGCTCCGGCGGGTACGCCGGTCCTCCCACGGGGCCGGGCGAGCTGCCGACCCGCATGCGGCCCCGCCGCTACGAAACCTCTGACCTGGACGCCGTCACCGGGCCCTTACCGGCCGTGCGGCCCTCCCCGATGGAACAGGAGGACGAGTTCCTGCCGATCTTCGCTTCCGTCGAGTCCGCCTGGTTCCGCCGCGCGGACCCGGTGCAGGACAAGGAGAAGGACACCGGCGCCTGGCAGCAGAACCCCGCCGACGCCGGCTGGCAGGCCGCGGCCGTGGTGCAGGAGCCCGTCCGGGACGGGACCACCATGGCGGGCCTTCCCAAGCGGGTTCCGAAGGCCAATCTGGTGCCCGGGTCCGCGACAGGCGCCGAGCACGCCACCTCATCCGTCCCCGCCATGCCCCCGCTCTCGCCCGACCGGGCGCGCAGCCGGCTGTCCAGCTTCCAGCAGGGCATCCGCCAGGGCCGGGCGGTCGCCCGCGGGGAGCTCAGCGAGGAAGAGGTGGCGTTCAACACCGACCTGCGGCGCACACAGGGCGATAAGGAGGACAAGTGAGAGAGCTGAGCCAGGCCGCCCGCGGAGTCAACTGGTTGATCACCGACTTCGTCCGGTCGGTGCCGGGGGTGGCGCACACGGTGGTGGTGTCCTCCGACGGGCTGCCACTCGCCTATTCCGAGGGCTTCCCGAAGGACAGGGCCGACCAGCTCGCGGCGGTGGCCGCGGGTCTGATCAGCCTGACCCAGGGCGCCTCCCGGGTTTTCGAGGGCGGGGCGGTCACGCAGACCGTCGTGGAGATGCAGCGGGGGCTTCTGCTGATCATGTCGGTCAGCGACGGCTCCTGTCTCGCCGTGCTCGCCGCGCCCGACTGTGACATGGGCCTGGTCGCCTATCAGATGACGCTGATGGTCGAGCGTGCCGGCCAGGTGCTGACCCCGGCCGTGCGCGCCGAACTTCAGGCGTCGTCGCCGCGGTGAACTCCATGGGCGGTCCGGGCTGGGAGGACGGTTTACGGCCCTACCAACAGGAACCCTCTTCGCCCGTCCGGCCCTTCACGGTCACCGGCGGGCGCTCGGCACCGCGGACGCACCTCGCCATGGAGACGTTGGTGCACTCCACGATTCCTCCATATCAAGATATTTCCGGCTTGATTCCGGAGTACCAGGCGATCAACACGCTGTGTCGCCAGGTGCGTTCCGTCGCGGAGATCTCCGCGCTCCTGCGGGTCCCCCTCGGCGTTGCCCGGGTCCTCATCTCGGACATGGCCGCGGAAGGATTCGTCCAGCTGCACCACCCGCAACTGGACGCCGGACAGCCGGACTTCAACCTGCTCGAAAGGGTACTCAGTGGACTTCGCAGGCTCTAGCCGCGGCGGGTTGACCTCGACGAAGATCGTCGTCGCGGGCGGCTTCGGCGTCGGCAAGACCACCTTCGTCGGGGCGGTCTCCGAGATCGTCCCCCTCACCACCGAAGCGGTCATGACCGACGCCAGCGCGGGCATCGACGACCTGGGGCTCATTCCGCGCAAGGCCACCACGACCGTCGCGATGGACTTCGGCCGCGTGTCGCTGGACAGCGAACTGATCCTCTATCTCTTCGGCACGCCCGGCCAGCACCGGTTCTGGTTCATGTGGGACGACCTGGTCCGCGGCGCCATCGGCGCCGTCGTCCTGGTCGACACCCGGCGGCTTGCCGACAGCTTCCCCGCGGTCGACTACTTCGAGGAGGCCAAGCTGCCGTTCGTCATCGGCCTCAACGGCTGGGACGGCCAGCACCCGTACGGCGACGAGGAGGTGCGCGACGCGCTCACGCTCTCTCCGCACGTCCCCATCGTCAAGACCGACGCGCGCAAGCGCGACTCGGTCAAGAGCACGCTGATCGCCCTGGTCGAGCATGCTCTGACGATGCGGGTCTCGGTGCCCGGCCGGAGAGGCTGACGCGTCCCGGTCCCCGCCCCTGCGGCCGGGTACGCGTGACCGGCCTCAGGAGCGGATAGGCTGGGAGTTCGAGTCAACTCACCCCGGACGACCCGTGACACAGAGGCTGGCCATCACGTGTTCGAGACGCTTTCCGACCGCCTGACATCGGTCTTCTCATCCCTCAGGTCAAAGGGCAGGCTGTCCGACGCCGACATCGACGCGACCTGTCGAGAGATCCGCATCGCACTCCTCGAGGCCGACGTCGCGCTGCCGGTCGTCAAGGACTTCGTTTCCCATGTCAAGGAGCGCGCGCGAGGGGTCGAGGTCTCCCAGGCGCTCAACCCCGCCCAGCAGGTCGTCAAGATCGTCAATGACGAGCTGGTGCGGATCCTCGGCGGCGAGACCCGGCGGCTGCGGTACGCCAAGAACCCACCGACCGTCATCATGCTCGCGGGCCTGCAGGGCGCCGGCAAGACCACCCTCGCCGGCAAGCTCGCCCGCTGGCTGCGCGACCAGGGCCACGCACCGCTCCTGGTCGCCGCCGACCTCCAGCGGCCGAACGCCGTGCAGCAGCTCCAGGTCGTCGGGCAGCGCGCCGGAGCCCCGGTCTACGCGCCCGAGCCCGGCAACGGCGTCGGCGACCCGGTCGGCGTGGCGCGCGGCTCCATCGACCACGCCCGGCGCCAGCAGCACGACATCGTCATCATCGACACCGCCGGCCGCCTCGGCATCGACCAGGAGCTGATGAAGCAGGCCGCGGACATCCGCGACGCCGTCAGCCCCGACGAGGTCCTGTTCGTCGTCGACGCGATGATCGGCCAGGACGCCGTCACCACCGCCCAGGCCTTCATGGACGGGGTCGGGTTCGACGGCGTCGTGCTCACCAAGCTCGACGGCGACGCCCGCGGCGGCGCCGCGCTGTCGGTGCGGCACATCACCGGCCGTCCCATCATGTTCGCCTCCACGGGCGAGAAGCTCGAAGACTTCGACGCCTTCCACCCCGACCGCATGGCGAGCCGCATCCTCGACATGGGTGACATCCTCACCCTGATCGAGCAGGCGCAGCGCACCTTCGACGAGCAGGAAGCCGCCAAGATGGCGGGCAAGCTCGTCTCCGGCGACGGCTTCACGCTCGACGACTTCCTCGAGCAGATGATGATGGTCCGCAAGATGGGCCCGCTGAAGAACCTGCTCGGCATGATGCCCGGCATGGGGCAGATGCGTGACCAGCTCAACCAGGTCGACGAGCGCGACCTCGACCGCGTCGCCGCCATCATCCGCTCGATGACCCCGGCCGAGCGCCAGGAACCCAAGATCATCAACGGCTCGCGCCGCGCCCGCATCGCCCGGGGCTCCGGCGTCACCGTCACCGAGGTCAGCAACCTGGTCACCCGCTTCTTCGACGCGCAGAAGATGATGAAGCAGGTCGCCGGGGGCATGGGCATCCCGGGCATGCCCGGCGGCCGCAAGGGCGGCAAGGCCGCGCAGAAGAAGGCCAAGAAGGGCCGCAGGGTCAGCGGCGACCCGCGCAAGGCCGCGCTCGGCAAGGCCGGCGCCGCGAGCGGCGGGTCCTCCGAGCCGCTGCCGCCGGGCCTCGCCGGCCTGGACGGCGTGGGCGGGCAGCTGCCCCCCGGCCTGGAGCTCCCGCCCGGCTTCGATCCCTCCAAGTTCCGCCTGCCCGGCCAGAAGTAGTCCCACGGCGGCGCCCCGCCTCGCGTACCGGGCGCCGCCGGTCTTCGGGCGGTCCGGCGGGGTGGAGGTCGGGCACGGGGGTAGCGGCCCGGTCAGGGGAGCCTCCCGGCACAGGGGCGCGGTGCGGTACAGAAATCGGCCCGACACGGTGTGAGGTCGCGCCGATTCGGAAAGCGGCCGGAACATCTGGCACAATGTCATGTTGGAACACCGTGGCCGTGGGTGCCCTCTCACCCCCGCGGCTCACGCTTGTCCCTCGGGCGGTCATCCCGTCGTGCCCCACTCGGCGAGACGCCCGTCCACCCGCGCTCAAAGCCCAGGAGAGACCACACCCGTGGCAGTCAAGATCAAGCTCAAGCGGCTCGGCATGATCCGCAACCCGCAGTACCGCATCGTGGTGGCGGACAGCCGCACCAAGCGTGACGGCCGTGCGATCGAAGAGATCGGCCTCTACCACCCCAAGGAGAACCCCTCGTTTATCAAGGTGGACTCCGAGCGGGCGCAGTACTGGCTCGGCGTCGGCGCCCAGCCGACCGACCCGGTTCTCAAGATCTTCAAGCTGACCGGTGACTGGCAGAAGTTCAAGGGCGAGCCCGCCCCGGCGCCTCTGCTCGTCGCCGAGCCCAAGCCCGACCGTCACGCCATCTACGAGGCCGCCGCCAAGGAGGCGCTGTCCGGTGACACCGGCAGCAGCAACGCCACCACCCAGCGCAAGGCCAAGAAGACCGTGAAGGCCGACGACACCCCTGCGACTCCGGCCGAGCCGGCCGCGGAGGAGAAGCCGGAAGGCGAGGTCTGAGGTGCTTGAGGAAGCCCTCGAGCATCTGGTCAAGGGCATCGTCGAGCATCCCGACGACGTTCTTGTGCGCGCCCGTCGCATTCGCACCGGGCGCGTCCTGGAGGTCCGGGTTCACCCCGAGGACCTCGGCAAGGTCATCGGCCGTGGTGGCCGCACGGCCAAGGCGCTTCGCACCGTGATGAACGCCCTGGCCGACGGCAAGTACGTACGGGTCGACCTGCTCGACCTGAACGAAGCCCGGTAACGAGGCTCAGAGGCCACCAGCCCTCTGGACAGGGGACCCCCGGCAGCCGGGCGGTCCCCTGTCGCGATTCTGCGGCGCCCTCCTGGGCTCCGCGAGTTCGAAAGGAGCAGCGACGTGCAGCTCGTCGTCGGCCGTATCGGCCGCCCGCACGGCATCCGTGGCGAGGTGACGGTCGAGGTGCGCACCGACGACCCGGGGACGCGCTTCGCCCCCGGCGTGTCGCTGGCGACCGACCCCTCGGGCGCGGGGCCGCTGGTCGTCGAGACCGTGCGCTGGCACAAGAACATCCTGCTGCTCGGCTTCGAGGGCGTCTTCGGCCGTGAGGGCGCCGAGGCGCTGCGCGGCACCATGCTGGTGATCGACTCCGACGACGTCCCCCCGCCGGAGGACCCGGACGAGTTCTACGACCACCAGCTCATCGGCCTGGCCGTCGTGACCGTCGCGGGCGAGGCCGTCGGCGAGATCACCGACGTCCTCCACCACGGGCAAGATCTGCTGGTGGTGCGGCGGGGAGCCGGCGAGGTGTTCGTCCCCTTCGTCAAGACCCTGGTGCCCGAGATCGACCTGGACGCCGGTCGTGTCGTTGTGGACGCCCCGCCCGGGCTGCTCGACGTGAACGAGGCGATCTGACCATGGGCCTGGACTCGAACCCGGGCCAGGGCCGCGACCTGGGCCTGGACGCGCCGCTCGATCTGGTCGCGGACCTGAACCCGTCCCCGTTGCCGGAGGCCGGGCGGGACGCGGGCATGCGCGTCGACATCATCACGATCTTTCCCGAATACTTCGCCCCGCTCGACGTGTCCCTGATCGGCAAGGCGCGCCAGAGGGGCATCCTCGACATCCGGGTGCACCAGCTCCGCGACTGGACGCACGACGTGCACCGCACCGTCGACGACACGCCGTACGGCGGCGGGCCGGGCATGGTCATGAAGCCCGAGCCGTGGGGTGAGGCCATCGACGCGATCGCCGGCGCCGCCACCGCCCCGCCCCGCCTCATCGTGCCGACGCCCAGCGGACGCCCGTTCACCCAGGAAGTGGCGCTCGAATACGCCAAAGAGCCCTGGCTGCTGTTCGCGCCCGCCCGCTACGAGGGCATCGACGCCCGCGTCATGGCCGAGTACGGCCCCCGCCTGCGCGTCGACGAGGTCGGCATCGGCGACTACGTCCTCGCCGGCGGCGAGGCTGCCGTGCTGGTCATGGTCGAGGCCGTCGCGCGCCTCCTGCCCGGCGTGCTCGGCAACGCCGACTCCGTAGCCGACGACTCCTTCGCCCCCGGCGCCATGGCCTCCCTCGTGGAAGGCCCCGTCTACACCAAGCCGCCCGTGTGGCGCGGCCACGAGGTGCCGCCCATCCTGCTGTCGGGCAACCACGGGGCGATCGCCCGCTGGCGGCGGGACGAGGCGCTGCGCCGCACGGCCTCCACCAGGCCCGAACTGCTCACGCGGCTCGGCCCCGGAGCTCTTGACAAGCGCGACCGCGAGGTCCTCGACGACGCTTCGTTTCGCTTCCCGCCGGAAGATATGGCAAACTGAATCGCTGCCGTCGACTCGTTCGTGGTCGACGCGCGGTCGGCTCGGGCAAGAGCGACGCCCGGCCTCCCAGACGTATTCAGCCCAGCGCTCGTGTCCACCTCGATGCCGTGCCACACGCATGGCCGGGCGGACCTCCGGGTGCTCGCTTAAATCGAGGAACCGCTGCCATGCACACGCTGATCCAGGAGCTTGAGAAGGCCGCCGTACGCAGTGACGTCCCGAGCTTCCGCCCGGGCGACACGCTGGAGGTCCACGTCCGCGTCGTCGAAGGCAACCGGTCCCGCATCCAGGTCTTCAAGGGCTTCGTCCTGCGCCGCCAGGGCGGTGGCGCCCGCGAGACGTTCACCGTCCGCAAGGTGAGCTACGGCGTCGGCGTCGAGCGCACCTTCCCGGTGCACAGCCCGGTCATCGAGAAGATCGATGTCGTGACCCGCGGCGACGTCCGCCGGGCGAAGCTTTACTACATGCGCGACCTGCGCGGCAAGGCCGCCCGAATCCGCGAGAAGCGCGACGCGCTGCCCACCGGCAAGTAGCCCTTACGCTCGGTGGCCCGCATCCCACCAGGGATGCGGGCCATTTTGCTGGGGTTCTTCCGGGGCCGGCGCGGGGCGGCTCCGCCGGACCGGGAGCTCCAGCCGAACGCCGGGGCGTTCCCCGCTCGCCTCCCTGGTCATACGGCCGGGGGTGCCCAGTTCTTTGGGCGTGAAGCCGAGTCGGCGACCCGGCGTGGAGCGGGCATCATTTAGGCTCGACACCGATGACTAGCGATGGCCAGGGGGCCGGCGGGCCGCGCCGCCCCGTCGAGGACGAGGTAGACGTGGTCGCGGAAGACACCAAGCCGGCTGCCAAGGGCGGCAAGGAAAAGAAGGGCTCGTTCTGGCGCGAGTTGCCGGTTCTGGTGGTGGTGGCGCTTCTCTTGGCGCTCATCATCAAGAGCTTCGTGGTCCAGGCGTTCTACATCCCCTCGGAGTCCATGGAGAACACCCTGCTCGTCAACGACAGGGTGCTGGTCAACAAGCTCGTCTACCACACGCGTGAGATCGAGCGCGGCGACATCGTGGTCTTCTCCGGCGTCGACTCCTGGGCCAGCGAGATCAACGTCCCCGAGCCCTCCAATCCGGTCTCCGGCTTCTTCCGCTGGGTGGGCACGGCGTTCGGCGTCGTCCCCGGCGAGAAGGACTACATCAAGCGCGTCATCGGCCTGCCCGGCGACACGGTCAAGTGCTGCGATCCCCAGGGGCGCATCACGGTGAACGGCGTCCCGCTCGACGAGAAGGCCTACCTGTACCCCGACGACCAGCCGTCCCAGAAGTTCTTCGAGATCAAGGTCGAGAAGGACCGCCTGTGGGTCATGGGCGACCACCGCTCCGTCTCCCTGGACTCGCGGTCCCACCAGGGCGACCCCGGCGGCGGCGCCATCCCGAAGGACAGCGTGGTCGGGCGCGCCTTCGTCGTCGTCTGGCCGCTCGGCCGCGCGACCACGCTCCCGATCCCGGACACCTTCACCCAGCCCGCCCTCAAGGCCGCCGCCCTGGCCGAGTCCACGTCGCCACTCCTCCTCGGCTTCGCCGGCGCCTTCCCTCTGGTAACCCTCCGCCGCCGATACCTGCCCCGAACCCGAGTACCAACCCTCTGACCACCGCCCCCACCGCCCCAAGCCCGCGACATCACCCCGTGGGCGCACCCGCCTGGGCCGGCGTGGCCTGACGCCTGCGGAAGTACGGTGACCGTCTTCAGGTCGCTGCGGCGGTCGTCTGGCCCTTGGCCGCAGAGCTTCTCGGAGATGATCGGGAGCTTTGAGTTTCGTGGGTGCTGCTCGGGCTGGGGAGGATCCTCTCCGCTCGCGGAGGGTGCCTGCCTGTGGCTGGAGAATTTCTGCTGAGTCCGGACATTCGGCATCGTTTCCACCCCTATGATTCGGAACCGTTGTTCCGTGCAGTGAGTGTGAAACGTTCCCTCCACGTCCAAGAGACGCGGAGCCGTCCGTCCACCCCCGAGACATTTGAAGGAGACGGGGCCACGAACCCCTCCCGGCTCGCCGCCGGGAAACCGCCCCAAAGTTCCGATGAGCGTCACAGAGCACAGGCCCGAGCCCGATCCCCGCACCTCTGACCCCTCCGGTGCGGGTGAGCCCGGCTCTCCTCGCTCTGCCGCCTCCGAGTCCGGCTCGCCTGACCTTGCCGCGCCCGGGGCAGGCGCTCCTGGCGCCGGCCTCACCGGTCCCTCCGGTGCTGCCCAGGCCACCGCGCCCGAGCCTGCGGACTCGGATTCGGACTCGGGGGAGCGTACGGGATCCGCGGCCGGCTCCGGCGTGTCGCCGTCCGGCGAGCCGGACACCGCCGCATCCGACGCCAAAGGGAAGAGATCCGGGTGGCGGGAGTCGGTGCTGCTGGTGCTCGGCGGGGTCGTCGTCGCGTTGCTGGTGCGCCTGTTCGTCCTGGACTCCTTCTTCATCCCGTCGGAGTCCATGGAGAACACCCTGCTCATCGACGACCGGGTGATCGTCAACCGCCTCACCGGGGACATCGACCGCGGAGAGGTCGTGGTCTTCCACGGCTGGGACGGCACTCCAACGATCAAGCGCGTCATCGGCATCGGCGGCGACCATGTGAAGTGCTGTGACGCCCAGAACCGGATCACGGTGAACGGCGTCCCCCTCGACGAGGAGTCGTACCTCAACCCGGACGACTTCCCGTCGCAGGAGAAGTTCGACGTCACCGTGCCCGAAGGACGCCTGTGGCTCATGGGCGACCACCGCGCGGCCTCGGAGGACTCTCGCGCCTACATGAAGAACGGCTTCCACGGCACGATCGCCACCGGCGACGTCATCGGCAGGGCGTTCGCGCTGTACTGGCCCTTCTCCCGCATATCGACGCTGCCAGTCCCGGAAACGTTCGCCAAGATCCGCTAGCGCGGACGGAGGCCAGGGCACACCGCTCGGGAGTGTCGTCGCAAGGCATCCTCCCGTCACTGCCAGAGGTACGCCAGGCCGGTGATGTGTCTCCTGGCCGGCACACCGGCCCTCGGCGCCCCGCATGGAAGATCGCGCAGATGACGTGGTCGGAGGGGGACCGGCCGTCCGATCCGCCCTTCTGGTCGTTCCTGCTGGTGGCGGCGCATGCCTGTGTACGTGAGCGCGCAGGAGAGGTTCTCAAAGGTGCGATAGCGTACCCCCGCGGCGCATTCGGGCGTAGGCTTGCCCCATGGTCGTGCTCGCATCGCCGTTCACCGGCCGGGGGGTCCGACCGTCCCGCGGGTTCATCCCTTCGCGGCGGGGTTCCGTGCCGCTTGGCTTATGACTGTTCTCTACCGTCCGCGTCCCAGCATCGTGCGCCGCGATTCCGGTCTGTACGGATATGAGCGCGCGCTCGCGCGGCGAGGCCTGTCGCCCATCGCCGGCGTCGACGAGGCGGGCCGCGGAGCCTGCGCCGGGCCGCTCGTGGTCGCGGCCGTGGTCCTGCGCACCGAGATCGACGGCCTGGCCGACTCCAAGGCACTGACCCCCGCCCGGCGCGAGGAGCTTCACGACCGCATCATGGCGACCGCGCGCTCCGTGAAGGTCGTGGTGATCCCGCCGGACGAGATCGACGCGCGCGGCCTGCACAAGTGCAACATCGCGGGGATGCGGCGGGCCGTCGCAGGTCTTCAGTGCGATCTCGGGTACGTTCTGATCGACGGATTCCCGGTGCCTGGGCTGCCCGCCCCGTCGCTGGCGGTGTGGAAGGGAGACCAGGTCTCGGCGTGCGTGGCCGCGGCGTCCATCATCGCCAAGGTGACCAGGGACCGCATGATGACCTCGCTGGACGACCTCTACCCCCAGTACGGCTTCGCCGACCACAAGGGGTACGTGACGGCGGGGCACCGTCGCGCTCTGGCGGCCCACGGGCCCAGTCCGCATCATCGGTTCTCATTCGTAACCGTGAACACGGTGGCGCGGTCCGGAGCGGGGGCCGAGATAGGCGAGAATGAAATGGGGGCCGGTGTCGCCTGATCGGCCACACCGGGGGAGGAAGGGAAGTGGAGGGCCGGGATGAGCGCAGAGGATCTCGAGAAATACGAGACCGAAATGGAGTTGCAGCTCTACCGGGAGTACCGCGATGTGGTGGGCCTGTTCACCTATGTCGTCGAAACCGAGCGGCGCTTCTACCTGACCAACTCCGTCGATCTCGACGTGCGCACCGCCGAGAACGGTGATGTCTTCTTCGACGTGAAGATGCAGGACGCCTGGGTGTGGGACATGTACCGCCCCGCCAGGTTCGTCAAGAACGTCCGCGTGGTCACCTTCAAGGACGTCAACGTGGAAGAACTGGCCAAGCCCGACCTGGAAATGCCCAAGGAAGGCTTCTCCACCTGACCCAACTCCCGCCCAAGGACACCACACCACCCCGTCGGTAGCACCCGAGCAACCGGCACGACGCCTCATGCAGGCGTTCAAGGTTGCGCAGAGTAGGCCTGGCCCGCGCTGTTCGGCGAGTACGCGACCATCGAGATCTGGAACAGCCCGGGCGCGCACACCGTCCGCTTCCGGCTCACCCCGTCCCCGACATCGAGCCCACCCCGTGGAGCCGGGCCACAAGCGCACCCGACCACACGCTGCGCCGACGGCCCTGTCCACCGCCACCCCACCGTGGGTGCTGTCGCGTGTTTTCTGCGGACGACCAGCGCCTGTGAGTCGACCGCCTTCTGTAGGTGGCGGTCGAGGTTCACGGTTGTCGGTGGTCACCGGAGCGGGTTGGTGGGTCAGGGGATGGGGGTCGGTCTTCGGATACGCCAGCCTCGGGGGGCGCGCTCGACGTAGCCCGCTGCGGCCAAGGCTCCCAGGCAGGCCAGAGTGGTCATCAGGTCGAGCCCGGCATCCAGGGCGATCGTCGCGGGACCGGTTCCCCCGCGCGCGGGGACGGCCTCCAGCACCTTGCGGGTGTCCTCGTCCAGGGCGTCCCTGGGCAGGACCGGGCCTCTCGGCTCCGGCGCGAGATCGTCTCCTACCGCTCCGACCAACTCCACGACCTCCCGCGCCGACGTCACGCAGACCGCTTCCGCCCGCCGGATCAACCGATGGCAGCCGGCGGAGTTCTCCGAGGTCACCGGGCCAGGCACGGCGGCCAGGTGACGTCGGAGGGCGACGGCGTGGCCGGCGGTGTTGAGGGCTCCGCTCCGCACGGCCGCCTCGACGACGACCGTCCCCCGGGACAGCGCCGCGATCAGCCGATTGCGGACGAGAAAGCGAAGCCGTGTGGGCCGGACGCCCATCGGCGATTCGCTGACCACGACGCCCCTCGCCCGGATGGCCGCGAAAAGATCCTGATTGGCGGCGGGGTAGGCGATGTCCGCGCCACAGGCCAGTACGGCGATCGTCCGGGCCTCGCCGGTCAGGGCCCCACGATGTGCCGCCGCGTCGATCCCATGGGCACCACCCGAGATGACCGTCCACCCCGCCTCGCTGAGGGCGGCGCCGAACTCCGCGGCCACATGGGTGCCGTACGGAGTGGCGGCCCTGGAGCCGACCACGGCCACCGAACGGAGACAGGAGAAGCGGAGATCCGCGTCACCGTGGAGCCAGAGCCCGAACGGCCTCTCGGGACCGAGGTCGTCCAACTGCGTGGGCCATTCGAGATCACCGGGCATGATCAGGCGGGCGCCCAGATCGTGCCCTTCGGTGAGGTCGGCCACCGGATCGGCGACCAGGAGCCGCGCCCGCCATCCGCTCAGCATGCGAGCGAGGTCCGGTGCGCGGCCTCGCCCACGGCTCAACTCCTCGACGAAGCTCGTATCAAGATGGCCACGCCGTACCTGGCCGAGCGCGCCCTCCGGCCCGTACTCGGCGACGAGACGCCCCATCACCGCGTCTCCGGCATCCGCCACCCGCATCAACGTGACCCTCGCCAGCCGCACCGCATCCCACCGAAGACCAGTCGGCACGGCGACGCCCCCTGGCCCAGCCACATCAGCCGACACGCCGCCGGCCACGACATGGCCATCGACCCCCCCGTTGCCACGGCCATCGGCGACCGTCGCACCAACGGCACCGGGCACCGCCATGCCATGGCCGTCCGACACCGTCATGCCAAGGTCGTCGGACACGGCTTCCGCCCCCTGATCACGTTCCGTGCCGCCGTCTGTCCCCGCTGCGACCGAATCGTCCAGCGGTGCACCGTCGGCCGGGCTCTCAGGAGCGGCATTGGCTACGCTCGGCGACGTTGTGGAGGGGTCGTCCCGGTGGGGATGCGGGTGAGCGACATCGGTGAATGGTGTGGTGTTCACTCGGCCCCCAGCCATAGGCCGAGAGCGGTGGTGCTCTCGGTGATGTCGGGTTTTTCCTTGCCAATGAGGTCGGCGAGGGTCCAGGCGACGCGGATCACTCGGTCCAGGCCTCGCGCGCTGAGCTCGCCTGTGTCGAGACAGCGATAGAGGGGTGCCATCGCGGACGCGGGCAGCCGGAAATCTCCGTGCAGGGCCGCCGTGGGTATCTCGGCGTTGCACCGCCACGGCGTTCCGGCCAGCCGCTTGAGCGTGCGCTCCCGCGCCAGCGCGACGCGCCCGGCCACGACGGCGCTCGGCTCGATGAACTGCCGGTCCGCCAGCAGCTCGCGCCGGGTCGAACGCGTCAGGCGGACCTTGACGTCGATGCGGTCGACCAGCGGCCCGGACAGACGGGCCAGGTAGCGCCGCCGCTGGGTGGGCGTGCACTGGCATGGGCTCTCGGGCGTGGACGGCTGGGCGCAGGGGCAGGGATTGGCGGCGAGCACGAGCATGAACCGGGCCGGAAAGGACACCGTTCCCGCCGCCCTCGCGACGACCACCTTGCCCGACTCCACCGGCTGCCGCAGCGAGTCGAGCACCCGGGCCGGGAACTCGGGCGCCTCGTCAAGGAACAGCACCCCGCGGTGAGCGAGCGAGACGGCGCCCGGCCGGATCACTCCGCTGCCGCCTCCGACGATGGCGGCGATCGTGGCCGTGTGGTGAGGGGCCATGAACGGCGGACGCGTCAGCAAGGGCCGCCCGGCGGGAAGGGCGCCGGCGACCGAATGGATCGCCGTGATCTCCAGTGCCTGGTCTCGGTCAAGAGGGGGCAGCAGGGTGGGGAGCCGCTCGGCGAGCATGGTCTTCCCCGTGCCGGGCTGTCCGAGCATCCAGAGGTTGTGCCCGCCCGCGGCGCAGACCTCGAGTGCGCGCCGCGCCGTGGCCTGGCCCGCGACGTCCGCCAGGTCGAGCGTAGGTTCGCCGGGAGAAGGCGGATCAGCCCACGACACCGGCGCGCCCGCGCTCGCCAGAGTCGGCTTGCTCGCCGGATCGCCGGTGCGCAGCCACTCGACCAGCTCGGCGAGTTTGAGCACCGGCACGACGTCCACCCCTGGTACGAGGCTGGCCTCGGCGGCGTTCGCGGTCGGCACGACGACGCAACGGGCACCGGCCTCCGCCGCCGCCATCACGGCGGGCAGGATGCCGCGCACCGGCTTGACCGTCCCGTCCAGCCCGAGCTCTCCGAGGAAGAAGGGCTGGGATATCGGTTCCCGAGGGACGAGACCGGCGGCGCCCAGCAGCGCCACCGCGATGGCGAGATCGAACAGGCTGCCCCGCTTCGGGAGGCTGGCGGGAAACAGGCTGATCGTGACCCGGGCGTCGGGCCAGGCGTACCTGCTGTTGATGACGGCCGAGCGGACCCGGTCGCGGGCCTCGCTGAGCGCCGTGTCGAGCATGCCGATCAGGCTGACGCCGGCGATGCCGTGGCCCACGTCGGCCTCGACCTCGACGATGTGACCGCTGACGCCGACCAGCGCGACGCAGCGCGTACGGGCGACGGCCATTTACGAAACCCCCCGGTCATGCCGGATCGAGAACTCACCGGCGAAGCGCTCCAGTGCCACCACGTCGATGCGGATGGCGGAGAACCATTCGGGCTGGCCGCTGAGCCAGCGGGCCGCCAGTGTGCGCAGCCGCGCCAGCTTCGCCGGGGTCACGGCCTCGAACGCGGTGCCGTGGCTCCTGCCCGACCGGGTCTTGACCTCCACGACCACCAGCACGGATCCGTCACGGACGAGGATGTCGATCTCCCCCTCGTGACAGGACCAGTTGCGATCAAGGATCTTGAAACCGGCCGCCCGGAGATAATCGACGGCGAGTTGCTCGCCGTATCTTCCGAGCTCGTGTGTCGCGGCCATGTGACCACCTCCGGCAGCGACCTTCGCGCAGTCCGCCCGCCGCCTTCGCCGTAGAACCGGGTTCTGGGGACAACGGACCGAGGGGCGTTCGGTTTCGGTGGCCGGGTGGGAAGGCTCGGTCGCGGTGTCCGTCCAGGTCAGCGTGCCGGCGGGGCGGCGGGCGAGCTCTTCGGCCAGGCGGAGGCTGCCTGGGCTGTGGACAACTCGGATGGCAAGCGGGTCGCTCAGGGCACCCGCGGGTCGTTCTGATGCGCTGACATGGCGAACGGCCGCGCCGAGTCGCCGCGACGTGGTCGACTGGCCGGGACAGGTACGAGACCGATCCGTTGCCCGCCCAGGCGGTCGCGCCGAAAGGATCTTCGTGGGACGTCGTCAACGGAGCGAGGGAGGAGACGCGCATGCGCATCGCGGTTCGGGCCGGGCTCGTCGGCGTGATGGTCGCGGGGCTCTCGTCCGTTGGCGGGGCCGCGGACGCCAGTCCCGGCACGGGGGTCACCGGCACGATCATCGCTCGGATCACGGTGGGCGGCAGGGACTACATCCTGCGCGAGATCACCCTGCAGCCCGGCGGGAGCACGGGCTGGCACTTTCACGACGGCACGCTGTACGTGAGGGTGAGACAGGGGATGCTGAGCCATTACGGGGCCACATGCGCGCTCGACAACGTCCATGGGCCGGGTGCGGAGTTCGTCGAGCCGAGCGGCGTGGGTCATGTGCACCTGGGACGTAACCTCGGCCCTCGACCCGTGATCCTCGACGTGGTCTACGTCGATCCGGCCGGCAGCCCGCTGTCGCAGGACGCTCCCAACCCCGGCTGCGACTTCCAGTGACGGCGGGGACGGCCCGTGGCGCTCACGTTTCGACTGGCCGATCGCGTATTTTCGCCCCGCCGATCGTGTGTTGATGAAGAGTTCGGCCGAGCGGGTAGCGTGGTGACCTCAAGCGATCATGACCTCAGGGGAGCGGCCGATGTCTACACCTCACGACCAGTCCGCCTTCAACAGTTCGATCATCGAAGAGTTCCGCACGGGCAACGGGCTGGTCAAGAACGAGATGCTCAGGGACGTGCCGCTCGTCCTGCTCACCACCACCGGTGCCCGGACCGGACGATCGCGCACGACGCCCCTCGGCTTCCTGCGTGACGGTCCCGGCCGCATCGTCCTCTGGGCGTCGGCCATGGCGGCCCCGTCCCACCCCGCCTGGTACCACAACCTGGTCGCCGACCCGCACGTGACCATCGAGCTAAGAACCGACGCCGGTGTCGTGAAGACCTTCCAGGGCATCGCCACCACCGCCCAGGGGGCCGAGCGTGAGCGCCTGTTCGGCGTCCTCCAGGCCGCCAACCCCGGCGTCGCGGACCACCAATCTCGAACCGAGCGCGAGATTCCCCTCGTCATCGTGGAGTACACGGACTGAGCACTTCCCGGCCAGATCGGGCGACCCTGCGGCCGGGCCCCTCGGCGTCACGGCGGCAGGAGGGAGCGATACGGGGCAGGCGCGCCGACGTCGGGGGAGGGCGACCACCTCGGCAGGAGGCGTACCTGGCCGAGGCCGATCAGGAGAAGGGCATCCAGATAGCGGGTTCGGCTGATCAGGCCCCAATGCAGGCATGAGCTGGGGCAGTGGCCGGTGCTCTGCTCCACCGAGCCGATGACGTCGCCGAGTCGCACCGCCTGCCCACGCCGGACCGACGCGCGAACCGGCAAGTAAGTGGTTCGGAGCCCTTCGGCATGAACGATCATCACGACGCCGCGACCCGCGAGGGGACCCGCGTAACCCACGATTCCGTCGCCGGCCGCGCGTACGGCCTGCCCTGGCTTCGTGTCGAGATCCACACCCCGATGACCGGCGAACCATGGCCGGGCGGGCGGAGAGAAGCGGCGCAGGGCCTGGCGGTAGGGGACGTCGAGCGGCAGCCGCCATCGGGGCCCGTCCGGATCCGGCGGGTCGAGCTGGCGTGCCTTGCCGGGACCGTCCCTCCGGTGCGGGGCGAGTGGGCCGGAAGAGCCGGCCTGGTCTCGGAGGCTTCCGAGAAGCTCGTACGCCGGGAGCGCGGGCGGGCTCCCGGAGGACGCCGACGCCTCAGGGCCCGGCTGGGGAGCCACGGCCCGAACGGCGACGGACAATCGCGGAGCGGCCACCGAGGCGACGACGGTGACAGTGACGAGGAACACCACCATGGGGCGGATCGGGGCATGAGGCACCCGAGCACACTGGCTCATAGGGCCGGGCGCACGGATGGCTGAACGTGATTCTGTGGATAAACCGCGGAAGCGCCGGGATGCCGGTGCCCAGGACGCGTGACAGGCCCTGACAGAAGGTCGCGCGGCACGCGGGAGTGGGTGAGTTCATGTGGGCGGCGATGTCCAGGAACGAGAGGGCATGAGGGTGATCACGGATCTCGTCCGGGAGTTGGGGGCCGAGGTAGGGCTGGACCTCCCCGCCGTCCACGTGACAGGCGATGATCCGGTCCTGCCCTCGGCCTTCAGGGTCGGGACGGCGGCCGCCGCCACGGTCGGGGCGGTGACCGCGGCCGTCGCGCTGGTCCTGCGATCCGAGCGGGACCGCCTCGCGGCCTCGAAGAGGTCGCCCGACGGATTCCTCGGCGGCGGCCCGCCGGCGCCGGACGCGGGTCGTGTTCCGGCGGAGCGGGTGACCGTCGACGTGCGGGAGGCCGCGATCGCCTTTCGTGACGAGCGCTATTTCCGTATCGACGGTGAGGCCGGGGGCCTGTGGGCGCCGTTGTCGGGCGACTACCGCACGGCCGACGGGTGGGTCCGCCTGCACTGCAATTTCGACCACCACAGGGACGCCGCCCTGCGTGCGCTGGGACTTCCCCTGGAGGCGGACAAGGAGCAGGTCGCCGAGGCCTGCGCCCGCCGGATGGCGCTGAGCGTGGAGGAGGCGGTCACCGAGGCGGGTGGCTGCGCGGCCGCCATGCGCAGCCGTGCGGAGTGGGACGCCCACCCGCAGAGTGCCGCCGTGGCGGAGACACCGCTGGTGGCGATCAGGCGCCTGGACCATGAGGGCTCAGGGGTCCCCGCACCGGACCCTCGGGGCGGAGCCACGGCGGCGGCCGGGCGTCCGCTCGAAGGGATCCGGGTGCTGGACCTGACCAGGGTGATCGCCGGTCCGGTGGCGAGCCGCACGCTCGCCGCCCACGGGGCCGACGTGCTCCGGGTGGGCGCCGCGCACCTGCCCGAAGTGCCCGGACTGGTCGTCAGCACGGCCTTCGGCAAGCGGTCGTGCGAGATCGACCTCCGGACGCGCGAGGGGGTCGCCGCGCTCAGGGAACTCGTCGCCGGCGCGGACGTCCTGATCCAGGCGTACCGGCCGGGCGCGCTGGCGGCGCTGGGGTTCGGCCCGGAGGATCTCGCCGCGATCAGGCCGGGCATCGTATCTGTCGACATATCCGCCTATGGGACGCGCGGCCCGTGGGCGGGACGACGCGGCTTCGACAGCCTGGTGCAGATGGCCTGCGGGATCGCCCACGAGGGCGGGGACGGCGATCGGCCCGTCCCGTTGCCCGCCCAGGTCCTGGATCACTCCGCGGGCTGGCTGGCCGCCCTGGGAGCCCTGGCCGGCCTCCTGCGACGCCGCGCCGAGGGCGGCTCCTGGCACGTGGAGCTGTCCCTGGCCCGCGTCGCCCGGTGGCTGGACGGGCTGGGCCGCGTCGACGGCGGCCAGGTCGCCGAGCCGGACCCGTCGGATCTTCTGGACGAGATGGACGCCCCGCAGGGAAGGCTGACCTACGTCCGCGCGCCGGGCGCCATCGGCGACCTCAGGCCGTACTGGACCTCGCCGCCGCCCCGCCGGGCCGAGCATCCGCCCGCCTGGTGGTGACCCGCCTCTCGCCGTACCGATCTTCGGCGAGGCCCCGGAACGACCGCGAACAGGCTGACCGCGCTCTGACCGGCGGGTGAGGATGCTCGTCCGCGTGGCCGGGGCGAGGCCGGGTTCCGGGTACACTTTTTGGTGGCTCGTCAGGCGGGCCGACTTCGCACGCCCACAGGCGAATCGTCCTCTCGGTCCGGGTCACCGACCCGGATAGGACGACTCAGGGCGTCAGGGCGGAGGCCGCAGGCCTTCGCGTACAACCGAGGCACGCGCCTTCAACGGCGCTCTACCCAGGAGGACCATACTCATGGCCCCCGTCGTCACCATGCGGCAGATGCTCGAGAGCGGTGTTCACTTCGGGCACCAGACCCGTCGCTGGAACCCGAAGATGAAGCGCTTCATCCTCACGGAGCGCAACGGCATCTACATCATCGACCTGCAGAAGTCGCTGTCCTACATCGACCGCGCCTATGACTTCGTCAAGGAGACGGTCGCCCACGGCGGCACCATCCTGTTCATCGGCACCAAGAAGCAGGCCCAGGAGGCCATCGCCGAGCAGGCCGCGCGGGTCGGCATGCCGTACGTCAACCAGCGCTGGCTGGGTGGCATGCTCACCAACTTCTCCACCGTCCACAAGAGGCTTCAGCGTCTGAAGGAGCTTGAGGAGCTCGACTTCGACAACGTGGCAGGCTCCGGGCTCACCAAGAAGGAGCTCCTGATGCGCCGCCGCGAGAAGGACAAGCTGGAGCGCACCCTCGGCGGTATCCGCGACATGGCCCGCGTCCCCAGCGCGGTGTGGGTCGTCGACACCAAGAAGGAGCACATCGGGATCAGCGAGGCCCGCAAGCTGAGCATCCCGGTCGTCGCGATCCTCGACACCAACTGCGACCCCGACGAGGTCGACTACCCGATCCCGGGCAACGACGACGCGATCCGCGCCGTCAGCCTGCTCACCCGCGTGATCGCCGACGCGGTCGCCGACGGTCTGATGGCCCGCGCCGGTGCGACGCGCGGCGACGACAAGCCGTCCGGCGCCGCCGTCGCCGAGCCGCTGGCCGAGTGGGAGCGCGAGCTGCTCGCGCGCACGGACGAGGAAGCCGCCGCCCAGGACGCCGCCGCCCAGGACGCCGCGCCCGCCGCCGAGGCCGCTGCCGCCGAGGCGCCTGCCGAGGCCCCCGCCGAGGCTCCGGCCGAGGCTCCGGCGCAGGAGGCCGCTCCCGAGGTCTCCGAGGCCGCCGAGGCCGCCGAGGGCACCGAGGGCACCGACCAGCAGGGCTGAGGCTCGCGTCAGGCCGTACGGGAATCGACGACCGTACGGCCAGCAAGGCTCCTTCCGGGTGGGTGCGCCTGACGCGGCGCACCCACCCGACCCACGACGACACTCGACGAGGAAAAAGACAATGGCTTCCGTGAACATGGCCGACGTCAAGCGGCTTCGTGAGCTCACCGCCGCCGGAATGATGGACTGCAAGAAGGCCCTGGAGGAGTCGGAGGGCGACTTCGACAAGGCCGTCGACCTCCTTCGCGTCAAGGGCGCCAAGGACGTCGGCAAGCGCGAGACGCGCACCGCCTCCAACGGCCTGATCGCCGTCAAGCACGAGGGCGACTCCCTCGCCGCCCTCCTCGAGCTGAACTGCGAGACCGACTTCGTCGCCAAGGGCGAGCGCTTCCAGGAGCTGGCCGCCCTCGTCGTCGGCCACATCCTCGCCTCCCGGCCGTCCGACGTGCCCGCGCTGCTCGACTCCGAGATCGACGGCAAGAGCGTCAAGGAGCACCTCGACGAGGCCAACGCGGCCCTGGGCGAGAAGATCGAGGTCCGCCGGTTCACCGTGCTGGACGGCGGCTACATCGTCTCCTACATGCACAAGACCGACCCGCAGCTTCCCCCGGCCGTGGGCGTGCTGATCCAGCTCGACAGCCCGAACGCCGAGGTCGCCAAGGACATCGCCCAGCACACCGCCGCGATGGCCCCCAAGTACCTCAGCCCGAACTCCGTCCCGGCCGACGTGGTCGAGAAGGAGCGCACGGTCTTCGAGCAGATGACCCGCGAGGAGGGCAAGCCGGAGGCCGCGATCGGCAAGATCGTCGACGGCCGCATCAACGGCTGGTACAAGGACTTCACGCTCGTCGAGCAGTCCTTCGTCAAGGACCCGAAGAAGACGATCGGCAAGTACGCGTCCGAGGCCGGCGTGAAGGTCCTGGCCTTCGCCCGCTACAAGGTCGGTCAGGCATAGGCTTAGCCCCAAGAGGAAGCTGACCAGCTGAGAACCGTCACCGAGGAGGCCGCCGCCGTGCAGGAGAACCAACGACCCGCTACGCCGGCGGCTTCGTCGTACAACTGGCCGCTTCGATGGAAGCGCGTCATGCTGAAGCTGTCCGGCGAGGCGTTCGCGGGCGCCGAGCCGCTGGGAATCGACCCCGTGGTGGTCGCCAAGCTCGCCGACTCGGTCGCCGAGGCGGTGCGTGAGGGCGTCCAGGTCGCCGTCGTCGTGGGCGGCGGCAACATGTTCCGCGGCGCCGCGCTGTCCGAGCGCGGCATGGATCGCGCCCGCGCGGACTACATGGGCATGCTGGGCACGGTCATCAACTGTCTCGCCCTGCAGGACTTTCTGGAGAAGCGCGGCATCGAGACCCGCGTCCAGACCGCGATCACGATGCAGCAGGTCGCCGAGCCCTTTCTACCCCGGCGGGCGATCCGCCACCTGGAGAAGGGGCGCGTGGTGATCTTCGGCGCGGGGCTCGGCTCGCCGTTCTTCTCCACGGACACCTGCGCCGCCCAGCGCGCGCTGGAGATCGGCGCGGAGGCGCTGCTCAAGGGCACCCAGGTCGACGGGGTCTACGATTCCGATCCCAGAAAGAACCCCGACGCGGTCCGCTTCGACCAGCTGGAGTACAGCGAGGTCCTCACGCGGGGCCTCGGGGTGATGGATGCCACGGCGATCAGCCTGTGCATGGACAACGGCCTGCCCATCGTGGTCTTCGACCTCATGGGCGAGGGCAACATTCTGCGGGCGGTCCGCGGTGAAAAGATCGGCACGCTGGTGAGTCCGGCAGGGAAATAGGGAGCCGCTGTGATCGACGAAACCCTCTTCGAAGCCGAGGAGAAGATGGACAAGGCGGTCGCGGTCGCCAAGGAGGACTTCGCGACGATTCGCACCGGCAGGGTCAGCCCGTCGATGTTCAACAAGATCAATGTCGACTACTACGGGTCTCCCACGCCGGTGCAGCAACTGGCCTCGTTCCACGTCCCCGAAGCCCGCATGGTCATCATCCAGCCCTACGACAAGGGCTCGATGGGCGCCATCGAGAAGGCCATCCGCGACAGCGATCTCGGGGTGAACCCGGGCAACGACGGCGCGGTGATCCGCGTGGTGTTCCCCGAGCTGTCGGAGGAACGCCGCCGCGAGTACATCAAGGTCGCCCGGAACAAGGCCGAGAGCAGCAGGGTCTCGGTGCGCAACATCCGCCGCCACGCCAAGGAGACCCTCGACAAGATGGTCAAGGACGGCGAGGCGGGCGAGGACGAGGTCCGCCGCGCCGAGAAGGAGCTCGACGACCTCACGCACAAGCACGTCGCCAAGATCGACGAGCTTCTCAAGCACAAGGAAGCCGAGCTGCTCGAGGTCTGAGCGCGCAGCGGCCGCAGTCAGGTAGGGGCGCTGCCACTCCGGTGCCTGCCGCGGGTGGGGCGCCCTCGCCGCGTTGGGCCCCATCGCGCTCCCTCCCCGTCCTTGTGGCGGGTCAGGCGTAGTGGGCCGCCGAGCGTGGCCGGCGGTACGAGAGTGGGAACACTGTGGAAGGTACGACGGCGGACGGTACCGGTCCTGCCCCAGGTCGGCGGTCCGAGGCGCGTCCGCCCGCGGCTCCCGGCGCCCGGATGGAAGGCCCGGAAGGGGGCGCCGACGCCTCCCCCGCGAGGGATGGCGACCTCGGGACCGCTTCCAGCCGGGTGGAGCATCGCGATCCCGCGGCGCGGCTGCGGGCGCGGGCCAACGGCACCGCGCACGACGAGGCCGCCGGCGACCCCGGCGGGCAGCACCCGGCCGGTAAGCCGAGCGGTATCCGTACAGGCCGCAACCTCCCGGCCGCGATCGGCGTGGGCCTCGCGCTGGGAGCCGCCGTCATCGGCACCCTTTACACCCAGAAGGCCCTGTTCCTGCTGGTGCTCGTGGCGGCCGTCGGCGTCGGCGTCGTCGAGATGATCCGCGCGTTCGGCGTCCGGGACATCCAGGTGCCGATGAAGCTCCAGTTGACCGGCCTGGCCGCCATGCTGGCCGGAGCGTACTGGGGCGGCCCGATCTGGCTGCTGGGCGCGTTCACGATCACCGTGCTGGTGCTGCTCTGCGAGCGGATGTTCAAGGGCGCGGAGGGCTACGTCAGGGACGCCGCGGGAAGCGTCCTGACCTCGGTGTATCCGTCGCTGATCGCCGGGTTCGTGCCGCTGATGCTGGCCAAGCCCGACGGGTCCGACCGCGTGGTGCTGTTCATCGCCGTCACGGTGTGCAGCGACATCGGCGGCTACTTCGCGGGCATCCTGTTCGGCAGGCACAAGATGTCGATCATCAGCCCGAAGAAGACGTGGGAGGGGTTCGCCGGATCCGTCCTCGCCTGCGTCCTGTGCGGGTCGCTCATGATGCGGTTCCTGCTCGACGGCCAGTACTGGCAGGGCGCCCTCATCGGCGTCGTGGCGGCCGTGTGCGCCACCCTCGGCGACCTGGTCGAGTCGGTCATCAAGCGCGATCTCGGCATCAAGGACATGGGCAGCCTGCTCCCCGGCCATGGCGGCCTGATGGATCGTCTCGACTCCCTGCTCGCGACGCTCGTCCCGATGTGGCTGCTCCTGGCGGCCTTCCTCCCCGGCTGAGGGGTTCAGGGGATTCGTCCGGGCAGCGACAGCGCCAGGGCCTCGTGGCCGCGCTCGGCGGCGATCCGCAGTTCATGGTCGGTCAGCGGGATCAGCCAGAGCCACCGCACCTCGTCGCCCCCGAACGCGAACCCCGACAGGTCGGGCAGCCCGGGAACGGTGTCCAGCATCAGCACGCCCTCATGGCCACGGCCGAGCGGGAAGGTCGCCGGGGCGCCGTACCAGCGGGCGGTGTGGCCGTGCCCGAGCCAGGTGATCGAGTGCCACGGGTACCGCGCCAGCCACAGGAACAGCTGCGCCGCCTCCGCGGGCTCTCCCCGTGTCGCGATGGCCAGTTCGATGCGGGTGTAGGCGTCGGGCCGGTCGATGTACTGCTCCACGGTGGGCATGCGCTGGCAGCTCATCCCGACCGTCGACAGCACGGTGTAGCCGTTCTGCGGCCGCTCGGTGATGCCCACGGTGGGGAGCCGGTCGCCGCCGATGTCCCAGTACCGCGCCGGCGGGCCGACCCGCGAGTCCAGATGGCTCATGACGAACTGCTGGAACGACTGCCACGCGCCGTCGCCGTGACGCCATTCCCAGTACGAACGGGCCTTGGCGATGCGTGGGGCCAACCCTTCGAGGGCCTCGTCCAGGGACCATGCGAAGGGGGACTCGCCGACCGCGTCCCTGGCGTACCCGGGCATTCCGCGCTCCAGGTCCGCCCAGCCGGGAATGACCGCCAGGAGATCGCCGTTGCGATACAGGGCCGCACCGTCGCCCTCCTCGAACCAGAGGACCTCCAGCTCGGCGGCCGTGAACGGCGCCGTGCCCTCCGGGACGCGGGTGTTGGCCACGGGCATGACGGGGGCGTGGCCCCGGCCGATCTGGTCCAGGTCGACGGAGGGGGGCGCCTGTCCATGGTTGGCGAGCCACACGGCGCCGTGGATCCCGCCGTCGGCGCCGCGCAGGTAAGCTACCGAGGACGCCCCCTCGTACTCGACGGTCACCGTGCGACTGCCATATGGGCTGGTGTCGGTGAGGACGACATCGGTGGTGCCCAACGCCTATCCGCCTTTCCGGTGGACGTCTCCCGTTCGGCCGTGGATCGCAATAGATCACAACAAGGGGCTGTGCAGTGCAGCTTCCGGCAAACTGTTAAGAGAAGGACATGTCCGCCGAGCTAACCTTTGTCGCCCCCCGACGTGCGAAACCGTCCCGCCACCTCGCCGACCTGACGCTGGCCGAGCGCCGTACGGCCGTCGCCGAGCTCGGGGAGAAGCCCTTCCGCGCCGAGCAGCTCTCGCGGCACTACTTCGAGCGGCTGACCACCGACCCCGCGCACATGACCGACCTCCCGGCCGCGTCGCGCGACCTGCTCGTAACGAGCCTGATGCCCGGCCTGCTCACCTCGGTCAGGGAGATCACCTGCGACGGCGGCACGACCCGTAAGACCCTGTGGCGGCTCTTCGACGGCGCGCTGGTCGAGTCGGTCCTGATGCGTTATCCCGACCGGGTCACCATCTGCGTGTCGTCCCAGGCCGGATGCGGCATGAACTGCCCCTTCTGTGCCACCGGACAGGCCGGGCTGACCCGCAACATGTCCACCGCCGAGATCGTCGAGCAGGTCGTCGCGGGCGCCCGCGCGTTGGCGCGTGACGAGGTGCCCGGAGGTCCGGGACGGGTCAGCAACATCGTCTTCATGGGCATGGGCGAGCCACTCGCCAACTACAAGGCGGTCATCGGCGTCGTCCGGCGCATCACCGAACCCGCCCCCGAGGGGCTCGGCATCTCCGCGCGCGGTGTCACCGTCTCGACCGTCGGGCTGGTCCCCGCGATCGAGAAGCTCTCCGACGAGGGGCTGCCGGTGACGCTCGCCGTCTCCCTGCACGCCCCTGACGACGAGCTGCGCGACACACTGGTCCCGGTCAACACCCGCTGGAAGGTCGCCGAGGTTCTGGACGCGGCCTGGAAGTACGCGGCCAAGACCAAGCGTCGCGTCTCCATCGAATACGCCCTGATCAAGGACATCAACGACCACGAATGGCGGGCCGACCTGCTGGGCCGCCTGCTCAAGGGCAAGCTGGTCCACGTCAATCTGATCCCGCTCAACCCGACCCCGGGCTCCAAGTGGACGGCCTCCCGGCCGGAGGACGAGCGCGCGTTCGTCCGCCGCCTGGAATCCCACGGCGTCGCCGTCACCGTCCGCGACACCCGCGGCCGGGAGATCGACGGCGCCTGCGGCCAGCTCGCAGCCGCGACCCCCGACTCATAGGTCGCCGGCCGGGGGCGTGCGGCCTTCCGACCGGCACGCCTCCGGCCCTGGCTCACCAAGGGTCAGACGAATCGGAACGCGTTGACGAGCAGAGCCAGCAGGGCCAGCGTCACCGCGCCGATGAAGATCATGCGTCGCACCGCCGCCCACGCCGAGGATTTCGCGCCCGGAATCTTGTCCCTGGCCTCGGCGGCTGTTTTCACCGCCTTGCCCCAGCCTGCCCAGGTATCCAAGGTGCGCTGGAAGTTCCGGCCCGCGACGAACAGAATCGTCGCGACGATCACGATGATCAGTACGCGCCCGTCCGGACTGTCCACGGACATCCTCCTGCCTGAGGGAAGGGCATTCGTCTCAGGAATTTATTGCACCGTGGATGGGCGCGCTGGAGGAAAGACCATTTGCGGCGACAACTGCCCGCGGTCAAATGCGTCTATGGGTGGATATATTCGGTATGTGCGGCAAGCCTGGTGAGCCGCTTCTTTCCTGCCAATCCGGGTAAACGCGCAAAATCATAGGCGACTCGCCATATCCAGCGATATCAAGTGATTCGAAGTGGAAGGGATAGAGCCCGATGGTGTGGCTCGAACCGAGTTCCTGAGAACCGCGGACGGAAGGCGCGAGAGATCAGCCGGGCAGATCCTTCTCCGGAGAGCTGCAGCAGAGGCGGCCGGCGTCGTCGCCGAACGCGTGGCCCCGATACCCTGGGCGTGGGAATCCCGGAGGAGTCCCCGGCCGAGGCGTCGGTGGTTCAGGAGGCCGTGGCCACGAGCATCCGGGAACGGAGCCCGACCCCTTCCGGCCGCTCGATGACGCGGACGCAAGGACAATGGGAAGAGAGCCTTGACCCCTGTCCAAACCGCGCAGTGGCATGACAGGTACCGGCCCTGAGACCGACGGAGTAGGAGCACATGCCGGCTGTGCGTGACCAGGAAAAGGGGGCCGGGCAGGCCGTGGACATCTACACCGACGGCGCGTGCAGCGGCAATCCGGGCCCCGGCGGCTGGGGTGCGGTGCTGCGTTACGGCGGCACCGAGAAGGAGATCTATGGCGGTGAGGCCGGCACGACCAACAACCGTATGGAACTGATGGCCGCCATCATGGCCCTGGAGACCCTCACCCGGCCGGTCACCGTCCGGCTGTACACCGACAGCACCTATGTCCGCAACGGCATCACCCAATGGCTGCGCGGCTGGAAGCGCAACGGCTGGAAGACGGCGGGCAGGCAGCCGGTCAAGAACATGGACCTCTGGCAGCGCCTCGACGCGGCGGCGGCTCGGCACACGGTCGAGTGGCTCTGGGTCAAGGGCCATGCCGGTCACCCGGAGAACGAGCGCGCCGATGCCCTGGCCCGCCGCGGCGTCGAGCAGGTCCTCAAGGCCTCTCGGTGAGCACGCCCGCCGGGTGAGCGGCCGGGCCACCGGGGCCGGCTGAGGGCCCGCGCGGGCCGCGCGGGTCTCCGTCAGGCGCGGCAGAGGATCTCGCCGTGTACGACGGCGAACCAGCCGTCCTCGGCCGCGCCCCACTCGCGCCAGCCGTCCGCGATGCGCTCCAGGTCGGCGCGGGCGGCGAAGCCGTACGAGATGGACTGCTCGGCCATGGCCGAAGACGTGACGCGCTCGGCCCACAGGCCGCTCCACCAGGCGCGGTCGGCCGGGGTGGCGAAACACCACACCGAGCCGGTGGCGGTGATGTCGCTGAACCCGGCCTGGCGGGCCCAGGACAGCAGGCGACGTCCCGCGTCAGGCTCACCGCCGTTGGCGCGCGCCACCCGGTGGTACAGGTCCTGCCACTCGTCCAGGGCGGGCACCTCTGGATACCAGGTGAAGGTGGCGTAGTCGGAGTCGCGCGCGGCGACGAGCCCGCCCGGCCCGCAGGCGCGCCGCATCGCGACCAGCGCGCCGACGGGATCGGCGACGTGCTGCAACACCTGATGGGCGTGCACCACGTCGAACGAACCCTCGGGGTAGGCCGGCCGGTACAGGTCCCCCACCTCACAGGCGACGTTCTCCAGCCCGCGCCGCGCCGCGACCTCCCTCGCCTTCGCCACGACTCCGTCGGCGGCATCGATCGCTGTGACGTGTCCGGGCGCCACCAGCTCCGCCAGATCAGCCGTGATCGTCCCCGGACCGCACCCGACATCCAGCAGGGACATCCCCGACCGCAGGTGCGGCAGCAGGTACGCGGCCGAGTTGGCCGCCGTACGCCAGGTGTGCGAGCGCAGCACCGACTCGTGGTGACCGTGCGTGTAGACAGCGGACATGCCGATCAACTCCTCTGTGATCCGAACCGCCGCCAGCCTACGCCGCTGTCCACAATGCGAGCGAATACGTATTACATACTGAGATGAATCAGTGAGAACGGCGCCGCCTCCTCGCGGCGGCAAGCCGGGCGAGCAGGCCGTCTGGGGAGGGGGCTATGGGCGGGTGCGGCGGAGGTAGGTGTAGGCGAGGAAGGCCGCCGTGCACCAGGCGAGGGTGATCGCGGCGAGGCCGGGGAGGGCGGAGGCCAGGAAGGATGGCCGGCCGGCGGCGCGCATCCAGCTGATCAGGGGGACGGTCAGCCAGGTGACGGGGGCCAGGCTGATCAGGAGCATCGCCACGTAGGCGCCGAGCATGACCAGGGTGGACATCGCCTGGTCACGCAGGATCGGGCGACTGGACAGCGCGCCCAGGGCGGTGCCGGTGAGCAGGGAGAGGAAGTGCAGGGCCAGGCCGCCCGCCAGCACCGCGCCGCCTGGCATGACGGCGAAGCCGATGCCCAGAGGGACGAGGACCGCCAGGGCGGCGAGGACGGCGTTCACGGCGGCCGCGGCGAGCAGGCCCGCCGTCACCTCGCGGCCGGGGCGTCCGGAGGCGGTCACCGAGATGAGCCGCTGGACGTCCGGCTCGGTGTCGAGCAGGCCGCGGGCCGCCCAGGCGAAGACGGGGACCAGCAGGGCGGCGGAGTCCCCGTAGGAGGAGAGCTCGTGTCCGGCCAGGACGCGCGTCGAGTACAGGATGATCAGCATGGCGAGCAGTCCCACGAACGGCTGGATGATCCGGTGGGAGCGCAGGTAGGCGGCGATCTTGAACCGCACGAGCAGCAAGGTCGGCTTCATCGCGTCACTCCGGGGCTCCAGGTCGAGGACGGCCGGCCCGCCGGAGATCGCGAGAGGGGGCGTCGGCGCCCGCGAGGCGGACGACCGGGGCGGTCACGACGGTTCTCCGCAGGCGGAAGGGCCGGCGCTCGCCGGAGTGGTGGTCGGGGCGGTCATAGCCGTTCTCCTCGGATGTGGGCGTCGTAGCCGTCGGCGCGCAGCTTCTGGGTCACCGCTTCCGCCTCGTCGCCGTCGACCAGTACCTCGATCACCGTCTTGCCGGAGACGACCGTCTCGGCGCGGTCGGTGGGATCGGGGGAGAGACGCGGCCCGGCCCGCTCGCCGGGCGCGTCGGTGTCCGAGGAAAGGGGCGTGGACTCGGCGAAGACGTCGTCGGCCGCAGGGGCCTCGGAGGCGCCGATGTGCGGGTCCGGAGCGAGGGCCTCGCCGGGGGAGAGGAGCCGGACGGTGTTGTGCTCGACCGCCAGGCGGGTGAGCCCGGGGCGGTCGGCGAGGCCGCTCTGGTGGTCGCTGACGACGACGATGCCTCCGGCGGCGGCGACCTCCTCGATGATCCGGGGCAGCTCGGCGCGCGTTTCGGCGTCCAGGCCGGAGAAGGGCTCGTCCATGATCAGGAGGCCGGGCGGGGCGAGGAGCGCCTGGGCCAGGCCCACCTTGTGCGCGCTTCCCTTGGAGAGGTCGCCGAGCGGTACGTCCAGAAATGTCGTCATGCCGAGGCGCTCGGCCCACGGTGTGACGGCGGACGCGGGGACGCCCCGGACGGCGGCCATGTGCGAGAGGTAGGCGATGACCGTGAACGGCTGGCCCACGGGGAAGATCTCGGGGGCGTATCCGACGATCGGCGGGCGGTCGGCGATCGTGCCGCGGGTGGGACGGGTCGTGCCGGCGAGGAGCCTCAGGAGGGTCGACTTTCCGGCGCCGTTGCGGCCGGTGACTTCGGCGACCGTGCCGGGTGGCAGGTCAAGACGCACGTCGTGGAGCACCCAGGGGGCGCGGCGGGCGTAGCGGAAGGAGAGGTTCGCGAGCCGCATAGATCAGGAAGCTTACTCCCCTGGGGCTAACTGCCTGGATTTCCCCAAGTCATGCAATAAGAATGGTAAAGACGATACGTATGCGGGGGCTGTGAACCGGGAGGACGCGGTTTGAACCGCTTTCCACGTGTACTTGCGTTACGTACCGGATACGACCCCGGGCAGGTCGACGCTCTCATCCGGCGGATCGAGGCGACCCTGGGCCGGGGCACGCTGGAGGGACCTCCGGTGACGGCGGACGAGATCCGCATGGCGGGCTTCGGCGCCAAGCGCGGCGGCTACAACGAGATGGCGGTCGACTACGCGCTGGATGCCTTCGTGGTGGCCGTGGAGACCTTGCCCTTTCGCCCGGCGCTGACTGGGGTGGCGGCCGGGCCGGTGACGGCCGTGACGGCCCCGCCGGGCGGGGTGGGGGCCGTGACCGCCGCGCCGCCTGGTGGGCCCCTGACGGCCACGTCCGGCGCAGATGCCGGTGGCCGTCCGGGGATGCCCGGCGTTCCGGAGCCGCGGCGGTACCTGGGAGGGGAGACGTTCCACGCCGCGCCCGTGCCGGCGTCCGAGATCGCGTACGGCGGGACGAGCATGCCCGCGCCCGGCGAGCCGGAGCAGGCGGAGGAGGAGGACGCCCCGACGTTGCCGGGGATGCCCGCGGTGCGCGCGGACGGGGAGGGCCCCCTCCGGCCGTCCCGGATCGGCGCCGCGGAGGGGCGTCCGCTGCACCCCCAGGAGATCGGGCAGGCGGCGGGCGCCTGGGACCCGCTCGGACGCGACGAGCGGGTGCCGTGGACTCCGGCGCTGGCCGGCTACGGCCCCCCGGACCCCGTGGGCGGTGTCCGTGCCGCGGAGAGCGCCATCCACGCCATGGAGAGCGGGGAAGCGGACCCGCACGAGGCGGCCCGGCCGGTCGGGAGCGCGCTCGCCGCGGCCTGGCTGGAGTCCCAGGCCGCGAAGGTCGAGCGGGTGCTGTTCCGCCGGGGGCGCTTCGGTTCGGGCTACAACGAGGGCCAGGTCGACATCTTCCTGGACCGGGTCGTGGCCACCCTGCGCGGGACGACCGATCTGCCCCTGACCGGTGACCAGGTGAGAGCGGCCAGGTTCGCCACGGTCCTGTTCAGGACCGGGTACGCCGTGACCCAGGTGGACGCCTTCCTCGCCGAGGTCGCCGGCGTCCTGGACCGTCGCGACGTCCTGCTGAGTGAGCAGGGACAACGCGTCTGAGGGACGCCGCGGGCTCCTGGTGCGCCTTCCACGGAGGTTCGCCGGGTGACCCGCCGTACGGCGGCGCCGCATTCGCCGCGCCACTGCCCGCCGACCCGGCGCCGGAGGGGAAGCACCGTAGCGAGCGTGAGAGGACGGGGCCCCGGCGATCGTGGGTGGACTTCCACCTAGGAGCGGGAGTTCGGCGGTGCCCCAGGAGGATGAGGCCGGTCATTGCCCTGGGACACGGTCGGAAGGTGGCTCAGGGGGAAGGGGCGGTCGTCGGGCCGGGGCGAGGTCAGCGGGTGCCCCAGGAGTATGTCTGCTTGCGGAGCTTGAGGTAGACGAACGTCTCGGTGGCGCGGACGGTCGGAATGGCCCGGATCTTGCCGAGGATCTCCAGCAGGTGGGAGTCGCCCTCGCAGACGACCTCGACCATGATGTCCAGCGACCCCGCCGTGAGGACGACGTAGTCGATCTCGTCGATGGACGACAGGTTGTCGGCCACCGTCTCCAGGTCGCCCTCGCACTTGATGCCGATCAACGCCTGGCGGGGGAAGCCGAGGGTGAGAGGGTCGGTGACGGCGACGATCTGCATGACCCCGGCGTCGAGGAGCCGCTGGACGCGCTGGCGTACGGCGGCCTCGGACAGTCCGACGGCCTTGCCGATGGCGGCGTAGGGCTTGCGCCCGTCCTCCTGGAGCTCCTCGATGATGCGCTTGGAGATATCGTCCAGTACCACGGGACCCGGCCTGGCGTCGTTGTGGTTGTTGTCCCGTCGCGCTTTCGGCGGCGTGGTCATCTCCGTGCGTCCTCCCTGCGACCGGACGGCTACAGCAAGATGATTACCTGGCCGTTCCGATGATGTTGCCGTCCTGGTGCGACATGTTGTCAGTTCACCGCGCCCTGTCAAGCGATTTCGTAGCAATTTGATATATTCGCGACGAAATCCCTTGTCGTGGCGTCCGGCACCTGTCAGAGTCGCGACAACTCAGCCCACTACGAGGAGGTCGAGCTTTGACCACCCGTCTGCAGAACTTCATCAACGGCGAGCTCGTGGAAGCCAGGAGCGATCGGTTCTCCGATGTGATCGATCCCAGCACCGGGGAGGCCTACCTTCAGGCGCCGGTGTCCGGTCAGGAGGACGTGGACGCAGCCTACGCCGCGGCGGTCGCCGCGTTCGAGTCGTGGGGGCAGAAGACGCCGGGTGAACGCGCCGGGTACTTGCTGAAGATCGCCGACGCCATCGAAGCACGGGCCGAGGAGCTTGTCGAGGCCGAGTGCCTCAACACCGGCAAGCCGCGGGCGCGGATGGCCGAGGACGAGATCCCGCCCGCCGCCGACCACTTCCGCTTCTTCGCGGGCGCCGCGCGCACCCTGGAGGGCCCGACCTCGGCCGAGTTCCTTGCCGACCACACCTCGGTGATCCGTCACGAGCCGATCGGCGTGATCGGCCAGGTCACGCCGTGGAACTACCCGCTGATGATGGCGGTGTGGAAGATCGCCCCGGCGCTGGCGGCGGGCAACACGGTGGTGCTCAAGCCGTCCGACACCACGCCGGTCTCGACCCTGAAGATGGCCGAGATCATCGGCGAGGTCCTCCCCGCGGGCGTCTTCAACGTGGTCGCAGGGGACCGCGAGACCGGCGCCATGGTCGTGGGCCACCCGTCGGCGTCGATGGTCGCGATCACGGGCTCGGTCGGCGCGGGCATGCAGGTCGCCAGGTCCGCGGCCGACGACGTCAAACGCGTGCACCTGGAGCTCGGCGGCAAGGCGCCGGTCGTCGTCTTCGAGGACGTCAAGAACATCGCCGCCGTGGCCGAGGCCATCGCGGGCGCCGGCTTCTACAACGCCGGCCAGGACTGCACGGCCGCCTGCCGCGTGCTGGTCCACGAGAGCATCCACGAGCCGTTCGCGGCGGCCCTCGCCGAGGCGGCCGCGGCCACCAAGACCGGCGCCTACGGCGACGAGGACGCGTACTACGGCCCGCTCAACAACGCCGCCCAGCTCGCCCGCGTCGAGGGCTTCCTGGAGCGCGTCCCCGGCCACGCGAAGGTCCTCACCGGGGGCAGGCGCATCGGGGAGAAGGGCTACCTGTTCGAGCCGACCGTCGTGGACGGCCTGCGGCAGGACGACGAGATGGTGCAGACCGAGGTGTTCGGCCCGGTCATCACGATCCAGACGTTCAGCGACGAGGCCGACGCGCTCGCCAAGGCCAACGACGTGAAGTACGGCCTGTCGGCGTCGGTGTGGACCTCCGACCACGGGCGGGCAATGCGCCTGTCCCGGCGGCTGGAGTTCGGCGTGGTCTGGGTGAACACCCACATCCCGTTCGTGTCGGAGATGCCCCACGGCGGCTTCAAGCACTCGGGCTACGGCAAGGACCTGTCGGTCTTCAGCCTGCACGACTACAGCCGCGTCAAGCACGTCATGCACTACATCGGTGAATGATCACCTGCTCCGCGCGCCGTTTCCGCGCACGGATACGGATATAGATGAGGGATAGCCTGGAATGACCGATATCCAGGCGGGCAAGGAGGCGGCTGCCCCGGCCGCCTCCGACATCTCCCCGGTGCCCGCCATCGAACTCGACGGAGTCGTCAAGGAGTACCACGCGCACGGTGAGGTCGTGCAGGCGGTCAAGGGAGTGAGCCTGTCGATCGCCGAGGGAGAGTTCTTCTCCATGCTCGGACCGTCGGGCTGTGGCAAGACCACCACCATGCGGATGATCGCCGGGTTCGAGGATCCGTCCCGGGGGACCGTACGGCTGCACGGGCAGGACGTCACCAACGTGCCGCCCAACAGGCGCGACGTGAACATGGTCTTCCAGTCCTACGCGCTGTTCCCGCACATGAACGTGTGGGAGAACGTCGCCTTCGGCCTGCGGCGCAAGCGCGTCCCCGAGGCGGAGATCAAGCGGCGGGTCGGCGAGATGCTGGAGATCGTGGACCTCACCGGCCGCGAGAACCGCCGTCCCCGGCAGATGTCGGGCGGCCAGCAGCAGCGCGTGGCGCTCGCCCGCGCCCTGGTGAACAACCCCAGGGCCCTGCTGCTGGACGAGCCGCTCGGCGCCCTGGACCTCAAGCTGCGCCAGGCCATGCAGATGGAGCTGAAGCGCATCCAGCGCGAGGTCGGCATCACCTTCGTGTACGTGACCCACGACCAGAACGAGGCGCTCACCATGAGTGACCGCATCGCCGTCATGAACGACGGCCTGGTCGAGCAGCTCGCCGGGCCGAGGGAGATCTACGAGCGGCCGGCCACCACGTTCGTCGCCGGTTTCATCGGGACGTCCAACCTGCTCAGCGGCACGGCCGCCCAGGTCAGCGGAGGCACGGCCGTGATCCGCGTCGGGGACGGCGAGCGTGTGCTGGTGCCGGTCGGCGACCGGACGCGCGAGGGCGGCCAGGTGGAGGTCACCGTCCGCCCGGAGAAGATCCGGATCTCCCACGAGCAGCCGGACGCCGACGTCAGCGCCGTGCGCGGCGTCGTTTCCGAGGTGGTCTACCTCGGCACCTACAACAGCTACGCCGTGAACCTCGCGAGCGGTGCCGAGTTCACGGTGTTCGAGCAGAACGCCCGGGACAGCAGCATCACGGCGGAGCGCGGTGAATCCGTCTGGTTGTCATGGCAGCCGCAGCACTCGTACGCGATTGGAAGTCGAACCACCTCATGACCACCCCTCCACGTGATCTCGCGTTCCTGCGCGGCCTGACCCAGAGCCGCACCCGTTCCTCCCTCACCCGCCGCGACGCGCTGCGCCTCGGAGGGCTGTCCGCCGCCGCGCTGGGCCTGGCCGCGTGCGGCGTCCAGGGCAAGAAGGTCGAGCCGCCGAAGCCGAGCGCCGCCGCCGGGTACTGGGCCGACAAGAAGAAGAACGGCGTCCTGCGGTGGGCCAACTGGCCGCTGTACATGGAGAAGAAGGGGAACTCCTACCCGACCCTGGAGGCGTTCACCAAGGACACCGGCATCCAGGTGACCTACCAGGAGGCCATCCAGGACAACTCCACCTGGTTCGGCAAGATCCAGCCGCAGCTGGCCGCCGGGCAGGACATCGGCTTCGACATGATGGTGATGACGAACGGCATCCACCTCGGCCGCGCCATGGCGCTCGGCTACCTGGTGCCGCTCGACCACTCCAAGCTGCCGACGTTCAACGCCAACGTGGGGGCCAAGTACAAGAACCCGTCCTACGACCCGGGCAACGCCTACACCGTGCCCTGGCAGTCGGGCCTGACGGGCATCGCGTACAACCCGAAGTACGTCGACGGGGACATCACCAGCATCCAGGAGCTGTGGAACCCCAAGTACAAGGGCAAGGTCGGCATGATGCTCGACGCCCAGGAGATTGCGAACTTCGCGTTGTTCGCCCTCGGCGTCGACCCGGACAAGTCCGTGCAGGCCGACTGGGAGAAGGCGGGGCAGAAGCTCCAGCAGCAGCGCGACGCCGGTCTCGTCCGCAAGTACTACGAGAACGACTACGTGGACGCGCTGGTCCGCGGGGACATCTGGATGTGCATGGCCTGGTCCGGCGACATCTACCAGCAGATCGCCGAGGGGCAGGACCTGAAGTTCGTCGTCCCCGAGGAGGGCGCGACGATCTGGACCGACAACATGTGCATCCCCAAGACCGCGCAGAACCCGGTCGACGCGCTGGCGATGATGGACTACGTCTACAAGCCCGAGATCGCCGCGCACCTGGCCGAGTACATCACCTACATCACCCCCGTGCCCGCCGCGCAGGAGGTCATCAAGGCCGACGCGGCCAAGGCGAGCGGGGACGACAAGAAGGCCCTGGAACTGGCCGCCACCAGCCCGTTGATCTTCCCCTCCGAGTCCGACATGGCCAGGCTGCGCTCCTACAAGTCCCTGACCCCGGCCGAGGAGAAGGCCTTCGAGGGAATCTTCCAGCCGATCACGCAGGGCTAGTGCCGTGAGACAGAAGATCGCGCCATACCTCCTGATCCTCCCGGGCGGGCTCTGGCTGCTGTGCTTCCTGGTGGTGCCGCTGGTGTTCATGGCGTCGGTCTCCACCCAGGAGGGCGACGTCGTCAACGGCTTCGTCCAGACCTTCCACCTGGCCAACTTCGGCAATGCGCTCGGCGAGTACAAGACGCAGTTCCTGCGCTCGGCCGGGTACGGGCTGGCGGGGACGGCGCTGACCATCCTGCTCGCCTACCCGGTGGCCTACTGGATCGCCTTCAAGGCGGGCGCGCGCAAGTCGACGTACCTGCTGCTGGTGCTGCTGCCGTTCTTCGTCTCGTTCGTGCTGCGGACGGTGTCGTGGAAGTTCCTGCTCGCCGACGACGGCATCCTGCTGCAGCCCCTGAAGGACGTCGGGCTGCTGCCGGCGGACTTCCACGTGCTGCAGACGACGGTGGCGGTGATTGGCGGGCTGACGTACAACTACCTGCCGTTCATGGTGCTGCCGATCTACGTCGCGCTGGAGCGCGTGGACCCGCGGGTCGTCGAGGCGGCGCAGGACCTGTACGCGACGCGCCGCGACTCGTTCCTCAGGATCGTGCTGCCGCTGTCGCTGCCCGGGGTGTTCGCGGGCGTTCTGATGACGTTCGTGCCGATGACGGCGGACTACGTGAACGCCTCGATCCTGGGCGGCCCGGCGAATACCATGATCGGTAACATCATCCAGACGGAGTATCTCGTGAACAACGACTATCCGGCTGGCGCGGCGCTGTCGTTCATCCTCATGGCGGCGATGCTCATCGGCATCTTCGCCTACGCCAAGGCCCTCGGCACCGAGAACGTCCTGGAGGCGGCGGCGCGATGAGCGGTTCACTCAGCCCGGCCCTGCCCGCCGAGGCCCGGCAGGCGCCGGTGGGCGCGCCGAGGCGCCCGCGCGCCCGGTGGGGCGACCGCCTTCTCTACGGCTACACGTGGCTCGTCCTGCTCTGGCTGTTCGCGCCGATCGCGGTGATGATCGCGTTCGGCTTCAACGACACCAAGAGCAAGTCGAACGTGAGCTGGCAGGGGTTCACCTTCAAGTGGTGGGGCCGGCTCGGGGACTACCCCGACCTGACCACCGCCGTCACGAACTCGATCAGCATCGCCCTGCTGGCCACGCTCGTCACCACCGTGCTCGGCACGCTGATGGGCATCGCCCTGGGCCGCTACCGCTTCCGCGGCCAGGGGCCGACCAACCTGGTGATGTTCGCGGCGATCTCCTCGCCCGAGCTGGTCATGGGCGCCTCGCTGCTGTCGCTGTTCATCAGCCTGGGCGTGCAGACGGGGTACACGACGATCGTGCTGGCGCACGTGCTGTTCTCGGTCTCGTTCGTCGCGGTGACCGTGCGGGCCCGCGTGGTGGGCCTGGACGCGTCGGTGGAGGAGGCCGCGCGCGACCTCGGCGCCTCCACGTGGATCACGTTCTGGCGGGTCACGTTCCCGATGATCCTGCCGGGTGTGGTCTCCGGCGCGCTGCTCGCCTTCGCCCTGTCGATCGACGACTTCGTCATCACGCAGTTCACCAGCGGGGCGACGATCACCTTCCCCCTGTGGATCTACGGCGCGGTCCGCATCGGCGTGCCCCCGCAGGTCAACATCCTCGGCACCCTCATCTTCGCGGTGGGCGTGGTCATCGCGGTGATCAACACCGTGACCTCGCGCCGCCGCACCTAGAGACGGGAAACACCCGCCTGGCACCGGGAACACGGCGTTCCCGGCCCAGGGAAAAACGACGCTGTTCGTTGGGACGTGAAATGTGTGGATCCGCTGAAAGCACTGGCTGACGCGGAGCGTAAGCCGTACTGGTTGGACAGTCCGGACAAACCCGAGCCGCTGCCGCGGCTCTTCGAGAACACGACCGCCGACCTGGCCGTGGTCGGCGGCGGCTTCTCCGGCCTCTGGGCGGCCTTGATGGCCAAGGAACGCGACCCCTCGCTCGACGTGGTCCTGCTGGAGGGCAGGCGCGTCGGCTGGGCGGCCTCCGGCCGTAACGGAGGCTTCTGCCTCGCGAGCCTCACCCACGGGCTCGGCAACGGCCTCAGCCGCTGGCCCCGCGAGATCTCCACGCTCGTCCGCCTGGGCGGGGAGAACCTCGACGAGATCGAGCGGACGGTCGCCAAGTACGACATCGACTGCGCGTTCGAGCGCACCGGCGAGCTGCACGTGGCCACCGAGCCGTGGCAGCTCGACGCGATGGCCGAGGAGACGGGCATCGCCCGCGAGCTCGGCCTGGACATGCGGCTGCTCAACGCCGAACAGGTCCGCGCCGAGGTGGACTCGCCCACCTACGTCGGCGGTCAGTGGGACCGGGGCGGCTGCGCGATGCTCGACCCCGCCCGCCTGGCGTGGGGACTGCGCGCGGCGTGCCTGTCGCTCGGCGTCCGCATCTACGAGCGCAGCCCGGTGCGCTCGCTGAGGGACGACGGGACGACCATGGAGCTGACCACCCCGCACGGCGCCGTGCGGGCGGCCAGGGTCGCCCTCGGCACTGGGGTGTTCCCGCCGCTGCTCGGGCGGCTGCGCAACTTCCTGGTGCCGGTGTACGACTACGCGCTGATGACCGAGCCGCTCACGGCGGAGCAGCTCGCGTCGGTGGGCTGGCGCAACCGGCAGGGCGTCGGCGACGGCGGGAACCAGTTCCACTACTACCGGCTGACCGCCGACAACCGCGTCCTGTGGGGCGGGTACGACGCGGTGTACTTCAACGGGGGCAGGGTCAGGCAGGAGTACGAGCAGAGGGACGCGACGTTCGCGACCCTGGCCGCGCACTTCTCCTCCACCTTCCCGCAGCTCGCCGGCGTGCGGTTCACGCACCGCTGGGGCGGGGTGATCGACACCTGCAGCCGCTTCAGCGCGTTCTACGGGACGGCGCACAAGGGGCGGCTGGCCTACGCGGTCGGGTACACGGGGATGGGCGTGGGCGCGACGCGGTTCGGCGCCAACGTGATGCTGGACCTGCTGGAGGGAGAGCCGACCGAGCGCACCGAGCTGCGCATGGTGCGTGAGAAGCCGGTTCCGTTCCCGCCGGAGCCGATCCGCTCGGGGGTCATCCAGCTCACCCGCTGGTCGATCGCCCAGGCGGACGCCCACCAGGGACGGCGCAACCTGTGGCTGCGCACCCTGGACCGGCTGGGGCTCGGCTTCGACTCCTGACGCATGATAGGAGGTTCGTACGGGCGCCCGCTCCGTACGAACCTCCGCCCCGCCGTGGGCGGAGGGATCGGCGCGACGCTTGCGACGAGGAGACCTCCCGTGTGGCACGACATGTTCACCTTCCAGCTCCCGGTGGCCGAGAAGCTGCTCAGGACCGTCCTGGTCTACGCCCTGATCGTCGTGATCTTCCGCGTGGCGGGCAAGCGCAACATGGCGGGACTCAACACGTTCGACTTCGTGGTGATCTTCCTGCTCTCCAACGTCGTGCAGAACGCGGTGATCGGGAACGACAACAGCCTGGCGGGCGGTGTCGTCGGCGCGGTCACGCTCGTCGTCGTCAACGAGCTGCTCAACCACCTGTCCGTGCGGTACGCGTGGGTCTCGCGGCTGCTCCAGGGCACCTCGACGATCGTCATCCGTGACGGCCGTCCGGTGACCGAGAACCTGCGCCGCCTCGCGATGTCCACCAAGGAGCTGGAGCACGCCGTGCGCATCCAGAACGGCGACGAGATCCGCGAGGTCCAGGTCGGCGAGCTGGCCGAGACCGGGCATCTGGTGCTCACGCTGCGGCCGGAGGAGCAGAGCGCGGACAAGGCGGACATCGCCGCGCTGAACCGCCGGCTGGACGCCATAGAGACGCTGCTCGCCTCGCTCACGGTGCCGGGCGGCCGTCCGCGGGGCGTCTGAACATCACAGGGCGAAGATTTCCATCGTTACGTGCATCTAGGTGGTTTCTGGGCAGAAGCTCCTGAAACACCCCTGGACAAACGGGAGAAGGACGATGGAATGACGGGTCTCGCGGAGTCGGTCGCCGTAGGCGTCGAAGAGGAGTTCCACGTCGTGGATCTTGAGACTCGCCACCTGGTGCCACGCGCGGGCAACCTCCTCCAAAGGCTGCCCGACCGGCGTTTCACCCAGGAGTTGCAACGCTCGGTCGTCGAGTCCAACAGCCGCCCGTACGTGCGGCTGGAGGACCTCGGGCAGGATCTCACCGCGCTGCGCCGCACGGTCATCGAGGCCGCCGACGGGCTCGGGCTCGGCATCGTGGCGGCGGGCACGGTGCCGCTCGTGGACCCGGCCGCGCTGGAGATCTCGCCGGACGCCCGATACGAGCAGATGCTGGAGGACTACCAGCTCCTCACCCGCGAGCAGCTCATCTGCGGCGCGCAGGTGCACGTGGACGTGGCCGACCGCGACCTCGCGGTCAACGTCGCCCACCGCGTGGCCAGGTACCTGCCGCCGCTGCTCGCGCTCAGCGCCAGCTCACCCTTCTGGCTCGGCACCGACAGCGGCTACGCCAGTTACCGCACGCTGGTGTGGCAGCGCTGGCCCACCACGGGCCCGGTGCGCAAGTTCGCCTCCGCCGCCGAGTACGACCGGGTCGTCGCCGACCTCGTGCGCTCCGGCGTGATCATGGACCCGGGGATGATCTACTTCGACGTCCGGCCGTCGGCGCACGTCCCCACCATCGAGCTGCGCATGTGCGACGCCTGCCCCCGCGTCGAGGACGTCGTCCTGCTCGCCGGGATCTTCCGTGCGATCGTGCTGCGCGAGCTGCGCGCCGTCCAGAACGAGGAGCCGCCCCAGGACGACGGCATGGAGATCGTCCGCGCCGCGACCTGGCGCTCGGCGCGCTCGGGCCTGGAAGGCGTGCTCGTGGACCCGCACGAGGGCACGCCCATGCCCGCCGCCGAGGTCGTCAGGCGGACGATCACGGGCCTGCGTCCCCAGCTGGAGGCCACCGGCGACTGGGAGATCGTGACGGCTCTGGCCGAGGAGGCGCTGGCCCGGGGCAGCTCGGCCACCCGGCAGCGCCGCGTCATCGGCGACGGCGGGACCCTCGCCGACGTCGTGGACCTGCTCGTCGCCGAGACGCGCTCGGAAGGCTGGCAGGCGGCGTTCGGCGGCCCCGTCCCCGACCTCGCGACCAGCCTGCTCAAGGGTTACGAGGCCGTGCGGGACGAGGCCGTCATCGAGGGCACCGTCCGCCAGCCCTACCAGCCGGTCTTCGGGGTGCTCGACCGGCTCGGCGCCGTGGAACTGCGCGAGCGCGAGGCCGAGCGCGACCGGTACATGCGCGAGATCGGCATGACCTTCCGCGTCAAGGACGAGGAGGTGACCGAGGGCCGGGAGCGGATGCCGCTGGATCTGGTGCCGAGGCTCGTCGCCGCCGACGACTGGGCGAAGATCCGCGAGGGGATGCCGCAACGCGTGCGCGCCCTGGAGGCGTTCCTGCGCGACGTGTACGGCAGGCGCGAGGTCATCAAGGACCACGTGCTGCCCGCCTGGGTCGTGGACGAGTCGCCCGGATACCGGCCCGCCGGGTGGCGGGTGCGCGAGGACATGATCCGGTGCTCGGTCGCCGGGCTCGACGTCGCCCGCGACGGGGCCGGGCGCTGGGCCGTCCTGGAGGACAACCTGCGCGTCCCCTCCGGCATCGGGTACGCCACGGGCAATCGCCGCGTCACCGCCCACGCTCTGCCCGAGCTGGACCGTTCGGGCGTTCTGGACCCCGAGGGCACCGCGTCGCTGCTGAAGCGCATCCTGCTCCAAGCCACCGCGGCCGACGGCGCGAGGCTCGGCGTGGTGACCTCCGGGCGCGAGGACCCCGCCTACTACGAGCACCGCTCGCTCGCCGAGGAGATGGGCGTGGTCCTGGCCGAGCCCGCGCAGCTGGAGGTGCGGGACGGCGCCGTCTACGCCGCGGGGGAGCGGGTGGACGTGCTGTACCGCAGGATCGACGAGGACGAGCTGCTGAACGGCCCGATCGGCCCCGCGCTGCTCGACGCGATCGAGTCCGGCGCGCTCACCCTGGCCAACGCGCCGGGCAACGGCGTGGCCGACGACAAGAGCCTGTACCGCTACGTGCCCCGGCTCATCGACTACTACCTGGGAGAACGCCCTTTGCTCGCCAACGTCACCACCTACCTCTGCCGCGACCCCGAGGACCGCGAGCACGTGCTCGACCGCCTGGAGGAGCTCGTGGTCAAACCGGTGGACGGCTTCGGAGGACAGGGCGTGATCATCGGCAGGGACGCCTCGGGGCGCGAGCTGGAGGCCGTCCGCGCGGACATCCTCGCCGCGCCCGAGCGCTGGGTGGCCCAGGAGACCGTGAGCCTGTCCACGCACCCCACCTTCGACGGCGACCGCATGCGCCCGCACGTGGTGGACCTGCGGGCGTTCGTCTTCTCCGGACGGGAGGCCGTCGTCCCGCAGGTGGCGCTGAGCCGCGTCGCCCCCGCCGGGAGCATGATCGTCAACTCGTCGATGGGCGGGGGAGCCAAAGATACCTGGCTGCTGTCCGGGGAGGCCGTCTGATGTGCGGCCTCAGCGGGGAGATCCGCTTCGACGGGCACGCGGCGGACGTCGCCGCCGTCCAGCGCATGACGGCGGCGATGCTGGACCGGGGCCCCGACGGCACGGGCCTGTGGTCGCTCGGCCCCGTGGCTCTGGGACACCGGCGGCTGAAGATCATCGACCTGTCCGAGCGCGGATCGCAGCCGATGACCGACCCCGAGGCCGGCCTGGCGGGCGTGTTCAACGGCTGCCTCTACAACTACCGGGAGCTGCGCGAGGTCCTGATCGCCGAGGGCCACCGGTTCTTCTCGACATCCGACACCGAGGTGCTGCTCAAGGCGTACCGCCACTGGGGGCCCCGGTGCGTGGAGAGATTCAAGGGCATGTTCGCCTTCGCGATCGCCGAGCGCGACACCGGCCGCGTCGTGCTCGGCCGCGACCGCCTCGGCATCAAGCCGCTCTACATCACCCGGGACGCCTCCCGCCTGCGGTTCGCCTCGACGCTGCCCGCGCTGCTCGCGGGCGGCGGCGTGCGCACCGACATCGACCGGGTCGCCCTGCACCACTACATGACGTTCCACTCGGTGGTGCCCTCGCCCCGGACGATCCTGACCGGGGTCGAGAAGCTGCCGCCCGCCACCGTCCGCACGATCGAGCCCGACGGCGCAATCAGCGACGACCGGTACTGGAACCCGCCGTTCACCCGCCCGGCCGAGGGGGCCGTCCGCCAGGGGCAGCTCGACGTGCTGCAGACGGCGGCGGGGCCGATGGACGCGGGCGACTGGCGGGACGCCGTGCTGGACGCCCTGCGGGTGGCCGTGCGGCGCCGGACGGTCGCGGACGTGCCGGTCGGCGTGCTGCTGTCCGGGGGGCTGGACTCCAGCATGATCGTCGCGCTGCTGGCGCAGGAGGGCCAGCACGGCCTGGCGACGTTCAGCGTCGGCTTCCACGCCGCCGGCGGCGAGTCGGGGGACGAGTTCGCGTACTCCGACCTCGTGGCCCAGAGGTTCGGCACCGACCACCACAAGATCATGGTGGACGACGCGCGGCTGCTGCCCGCGCTCGGCCGCGCCGTGGCCGCGATGAGCGAGCCCATGGTCAGCCACGACTGCGTCGCCTTCCACCTGCTGTCGCAGGAGGTGTCCCGGCACGTCAAGGTCGTCCAGTCCGGCCAGGGAGCCGACGAGGTCTTCGCCGGCTACGACTGGTACCCGCCGCTCGCCGACGTGCCCCGCGCCGGGGCGGCCGAGGCGTACGCGAAGGTCTTCTTCGACCGGCCGCACGAGGACCTGGCCGAGATCCTCGAACCCGAGTACCTGGTCGGCGAGGACGTCAGCGGCGCGTTCGTCCGCGCACACCTGGCCGAGCCGGGCGCCGACACCGCGCTGGACGCGGTGCTGCGCCTGGACACCGAGGTCATGCTGGTCGACGACCCGGTCAAGCGGGTCGACAACATGACCATGGCCTTCGGGCTGGAGGCGCGCACGCCGTTCCTCGACCACGAGCTCGTCGAGCTGGCCGCGATGTGCCCGCCCGAGCTCAAGCTGGCCGAGGGCGGCAAGGGCGTGCTCAAGGCCGCCGCGCGCGGGCTGGTCCCCGACGAGGTCATCGACCGGCCGAAGGGGTACTTCCCGGTGCCCGCGATCCGCCACATCCACGGCCCGTTCCTGGAGATGGTGCGCGAGGCCCTCAACGCTCCCGCCGCGCGCTCACGCGGCCTGTTCCGGCCCGCGATGGTGGAGAAGCTCCTCGCCGCGCCGGATGACCACAGAACCACACTCGGAGCCAACGCTTTGTGGCAACTTGGACTTCTCGAACTGTGGCTGCAAGCGCAAGGAGTCTGAAGTAGACGTCTCGTGGACCTGCCGGTCTCCCGCACTGTCCCCTGACAGCACGGCCGTCGCCTTCGTCAGCGACCGCGACGGCTCTCCCCGCGTCTGGGTCCAGCCCCTGCCTCCCGGCGGGGCGACCCCGTCCCAGGGACCTCCCGCCCCCGCCTGGCTCGTCGACACCGGGCCGGAGCCGGTCGGGGACGTGCTCTGGTCGCCCGACGGCGCGTGGCTCGCCGTCCTGGTCGCCCCCGGCGGCGGCGAGCACACCCAGGTCTGGGCGGTACGCCCGGACGGCACCGACCGGCGCCTGCTCGCCGGGCCGGTGGACGCCCCCGCGCGGGGCTCGGCCGTGTTCGTCCGGTGGACCGGGCGCGGCGCCACCCTGCTCGTCGCCGAGCTCAGCGGCTCGGGCACCACCGAGGCCGTCCTGATCGACGCCGAGCTCGGCCACCGGGACACCATCGCCAGCGGGCCGCTGATGTGGCCGAGCGCGGTGAGCCGCGACCACCGGCGCGCGCTGCTGCGCCACGGGCCGCGCGGCCAGCGCATGATGGCCGTCGCCGACCTTCCCGTCGGCGACGAGCGCCCGCTGCTGCCGGCCACCACCGACCTCGGCGCGCTGTCGCCGGACGGCGAGATCGCCTACGTCCGCTCCGACGCGGGCCGCGACCGCGCCGCGCTGGTCGCCGTGCCGGTCGGCGGGGCGCCGCGCGTGGTCGCCGAGCGCCCGGAGGCCGACCTCGACCGGTTCTCGGTCAGCCTGGACGGCCGCGTGGCCCTGCTGGCCTGGAACGTCATGGGCCGCTCCGAGCTGGAGGTCGCCGACCTCCAGGGCAACCACCTCCGCCCGCTGCCCCCGCCGCCCGCCGACGTGGTCACCTCGGCACGGATCTCCTGCGACGGCACGCTCGCCGTGCTGGCGGCCGAGTCCCCGGACACGCCGTCCCACATCCTGCTGTGCGACCTGGAGAGCGGCCGGTACCACCGGGTCGCGGGGGACGAGCCGCTGCCGGACGGGGTCGAGACCGAGCTGGTCCGCTTCGCCGCCCGGGACGGCCTGGAGCTGACCGGCTGGCTGCACCGCGCGGGGCCGTCCGCCGGGCCGTGCCTCATCTACCTGCACGGCGGCCCGGAAAGCCAGGAACGCCCCACGTTCAACCCGCTCTTCCACCGGCTCCTCATGGCCGGCATCAGCGTGTTCGCGCCGAACGTCCGGGGCTCCTCGGGGTACGGGCGGGCCTTCCTCGACGCCGACAACCACGCGCTGCGCTTCCACGCCATCGACGACGTCGCCGACTGCGTCGAGCACATGGTGAGGATCGGCGTCGCCGACCCCGGCCGCGTCGCCTGCATGGGCCGCTCCTACGGCGGCTACCTCACGCTCGCCGCCCTGGTCACCTACCCGGAGCTGTTCCGGGCGGGCGTCGACGTGTGCGGCATGGCCGACTTCGCGACGTTCTACGCCCTCACCGAGCCGTGGATCGCGGCCGCCGCCGTCGGCGAGTACGGCGACCCGGTGGCCGACCGCGAGCTGCTGCGCTCGCTGTCGCCGATCCACTCCTTCGACCGGCTCACCGCGCCGCTGCTGGTCGTCCACGGCGCCCAGGACACCAACGTGCCGGTCTACGAGGCCGAGCAGGTCGTGGCCGCCGCCACCGCGCGCGGCATCCCCTGCCGCTACCTGCTGTTCGAGGACGAGGGCCACGAGACCGTGCGGACGGCCAACAAGCTGGTCTTCTGGGAGGCCGTCGCCAGCTGGCTGGGACGCTGGCTCGTCGGGTGAGCCGGTGCCGTACGGTGGCGGCATGACCGTGCCAGTCCCCGAGCCCGTGGCCGCGCCCGTCGTGATCGACCCGGTGACGTTCAAGGCCGACGGTCTCACTCTCGCGGGCGACCTGCGCGTGCCCACAGGGGAGGGGCCGCGTCCCGCGCTCGTCCTCACCGGTCCGTTCACCGGCGTGAAGGAGCAGGTGACCGGCCTGTACGCGGCGCGGCTCGCCGAGGCGGGGTACGTCACGCTGGCGTTCGACCACCGCAACTTCGGCTCCTCCCAGGGCACGCCGCGCCGGCACGAGGACCCGCAGGGCAAGCTCGCCGACCTGCGCGCCGCCGTCTCCTACCTGCGCGCGCTCCCCTCCGTGGACGGCGAGCGGGTCGGCGTCGTCGGCATCTGCCTCGGCGGCGGGTACGCTCTGCGCTTCGCCGCGTTCGACCCCCGGGTGAAGGTCTTCGCCGGCATCGCGGGCGCGTACGACAACCCGTACGCGATGCGCGCGGGCATGTCCGACGACGGTTACGAGGAGGCGCTGGCCGCGCTCACCGGCGTGCTGGAGCGCCAGGACCTGGGTGGCGAGGTCGAGTACCTTCCCGCGGTGGCCGTGTCGGGGGAGGCGGCCATGCCGGGGGAGGAGCCGTTCGCCTATTACGGCACCGCGCGTTCGGCCGCGCCCTCGTGGGTCAACGAGGTCACCCGGGCGTCGGTCCGCGAGCTCATCACGATGGACGGCATGATCGGCGCGGACTTCCTGGCCCCCAAACCGGGGCTCATCGTGCACGGCGTCGTCGACCGCCTCTGCGCGCCGGAGGGGGCCGAGGAGGCGTACAAGCGCATGGAGGGCCCGAAGCGGATCGTCTGGCTCGACGCCCGCCACCACATCGACCTCTACGACACCGAGCCCTACGTCACCCAGGCCGTCGAGGCGACCACGGCGTTCCTCGCCGAGCACCTCTGAGACGCGCCGGGCGCCTCCGGTCCGCGAACCCCGGCACCGTAATGCCCGCGTGTCCGCCGCCACCGGAAAGCCTGGAGCCCCGGACGCGCCCGGCGGTCTATCCTGGCGCAGGTGTCCACGCGTGAGCTCGTCGTCCTAGGTACGGCCAGTCAGACGCCGACCCGCCGGCGCAACCACAACGCCTACCTGTTGCGCTGGGACGGCGCCGGTCTGCTGTTCGACCCGGGCGAGGGCACCCAGCGCCAGATGATCATGGCGGGGGTGGCCGCCACCGACATCACCCGCATCCTGATCAGCCACTTCCACGGCGACCACTGCCTCGGCGTGCCCGGCGTCGTCCAGCGCATGTCCCTGGACCGCGTGCCGCATCCCGTGTACGCCCACTTCCCGGCCTCGGGCGCCGAGTACTTCGCCCGCCTGCGGCACGCCAGCTCCTACCACGAGACCGCCACTGTCATCGCCCAGCCCGTGCGCGCGCCCGGAGTGATCGCCGAGGGCGCGTTCGGCCGGCTGGAGGCCCATCCTCTGGACCATCCCGTCCAGGCCTACGGCTACCGGCTGGTCGAACCCGACGGGCGCCGCATGCTGCCGGACCGCCTCGCGGCCCTCGGCATCAGCGGCCCCCGCGTGGGCGAGCTGGTGCGCGAGGGAGGCATCCGCGTGGGCGGGCGCACGGTGACCGTCGAGGAGGTCAGCGAGCCCCGGCCCGGCCAGCGGTTCGCGTTCGTCATGGACACCCGCCTGTGCGAGGGCGTCCACACCCTCGCCGAAGGCGCCGACATGCTGGTCATCGAGTCGACGTTCCTGGACGCCGACGCCCGCCTGGCGCACGAGTTCGGCCACCTCACCGCCGGCCAGGCCGCCCGCGTGGCCCGCGAGAGCGGCGTCCGCCGCCTCGTCCTGACCCACTTCAGCCAGCGCTACCCCGACCCCACGGCCTTCGCCACCGAGGCCCGCCGCCACTTCGAGAGCGACCTGGTGGTGGCCGAAGATTTGATGCGCGTCCCGGTGCCGCCCCGGCGGTGACGAGCTGGTCCCCGGAAAGCAGGCCGGAAAGACAAAGAAAAGGCCCTGGCCATCGAAATGGCCAGGGCCTTCTTGGTAGCGGGGACAGGATTTGAACCTGCGACCTCTGGGTTATGAGCCCAGCGAGCTACCGAGCTGCTCCACCCCGCGTCGTTGTTTATGAGCTTACCGCCATCAGGGAGCGCTCGCGCACGTTTTCGGGGCGGGGGCGGGGCGCGTTGCTTGACCGGCTTGTCGGGGCGAACTTAGGCTGCGGCTCAGAGAGCGCTTTCCCGGGTATATGAGCCGGGATTGGAAAGCGTTTACCCCGCATGGTCGTGCCGGCAGCGCAGGCCCGCCCGCCGGTCCGCTTCCAGCACGTGACCAGAGGAGGCTCTGCGTGACCACACGCACCCTGGGCGTCGTCATGAACGGTGTGACCGGTCGCATGGGCTATCGGCAACATCTGGTGCGGTCGATCCTGGCCATCAACGAGGGCGGCGGCGTTGCGGTCGCCGGGGGCGGGAGGGTGCTGCTGCAACCCGTGCTGGTCGGGCGCAGCGAGTCCAAGCTGCGCGAGATCTGCGAGCGGCACGCCATCAAGAACTGGACCACCGACCTCGCCGGCGCCCTGCGCGACCCGGACAACCACCTGTATTTCGACGCCCAGGTCACCTCCGCCCGCGTGGGCGCGATCACCCGGGCCATCGAGGCGGGCAAGCACGTCTACACCGAGAAGCCGACCGCCGAGACGCTCGCCGAGGCGGTCGAGCTGGCCCGCCTGGCCGGGGAGTCCGGGGTCAGGCACGGCGTCGTGCAGGACAAGCTCTTCCTGCCGGGCCTGCTCAAGCTCAGGCGCCTGGTGGACGGCGGCTTCTTCGGCCGCGTCCTGTCCGTGCGCGGCGAGTTCGGCTACTGGGTGTTCGAGGGGGACTGGCAGAGCGCGCAGCGCCCGTCCTGGAACTACCGCGCCGAGGACGGCGGCGGCATCGCGCTCGACATGTTCTGCCACTGGTCGTACGTCCTGGAGAACCTCTTCGGCCGGGTCGAGGCGGTCACCGCGCGCACGGTCACGCACATCGCCGAGCGTGTCGACGAGGACGGCCGCGCGTACCGGGCCACGGCGGACGACGCCGCGTACGGCATCTTCGAGCTGGAGGCCGGGGTGGTGGCGCAGATCAACTCCTCGTGGTGCGTGCGCGTCCACCGCGACGAGCTGGTGGAGTTCCAGGTGGACGGGACGCACGGCAGTGCGGTGGCCGGGCTGCGCGGCTGCCGGATCCAGCATCGGGCGTCCACGCCGAAGCCCGTGTGGAACCCGGACGTGCCCGTGACGCACTCCTTCAGGGACGACTGGCAGGAGGTCCCGGACAACGAGGAGTTCGACAACGGCTTCAAGGTGCAGTGGGAGATGTTCGTCCGCGCGGTCGTGGACGGCACGCCGTTCCCGTACGACTTCACCGCCGGGGCGCGCGGCGTGCGGCTGGCCGAGGCGGGGCTGCGCTCCTCGGCCGAGGGACGGCGCGTCGAGCTCCGCGAGCTCCGCGAGTTCGGCGAGGTCCGCACCGCACCGGCGGAGGCGCTGTGATCACCCTCCCGGCCGCGCGCCGCTGCGCGTGAGCCGTCGTCACGCGGGCAGGCAGCCGGTCGTCCCGGCGACCTCGACGTTCGGCGACCGGCCGCGCAGCGTGACGGTGAAGGTGATGTCGAGCGAGTCCTTCCGCAGCACGCTGACGGTCACGCCGAACCGCGCGTCGGGTCCTCCGGCCTCCTGGTAGCCCATGGTGTGCAGCTCGGTGCCGAGCGCCGTCGCCACGGCCGACGGCTCGGTGCCCGGCGCCAGGTCGCCCGTGATCGTGTAGAGGCCGCGGCGGGTTCCGGGCGCGCAGCCCGAGCCGTCGTCGCCGGTGCGGACGTTCTTGCCGCTCAGCGCGATGCGGCTCAGCGTGGCGCCGTCCTCGCGGAGCACTCCCGCGGCCTCCGCGTGGACGGGCGCGGGAGCGCACCCGGCCGCCGCCAGCCCCGCCACCAGCGCGTACATCCCGAAACATCGCATCCCGGTCACTCTACCCACGAGCCGATCAAGCGGCGCGCGGGTTCACCGATCGCCCGAACGCCGGATCATGGCGGCGAGGGCGGGGGAGAACTCCAGCCCCGAGCCGGGGGACGGGGCCGCCCGGTCGTCGCGCTCCCCGGCCATCCAGGAGAACTGGCCGGGGAAGTGCTCGGTGAAGATCGGGTGGTCGCCGGGGATGGGCCAGGTGTCGACCTCCTGCCCGGCGCGCTGGACGATCCAGACCGGCACGGGTGTGCGCACCGCGAGCAGGCCGCGTTGCAGGGACAGCCGCTCGTCGCCCGCCCACAGCCCGGGCCGCACGTCGCGGCAGTCGACCGCGAGGTACCGTCGCCGGTCGCCGGCCACCGAGGGCCACTCGCTGCGCAGGAACTCGTAGGCGACCAGCACGTCCCGCAGCCCGGCCGCGCCCGTGCCCGCGTGCGTGCCGGAGCCCGCGCGTACGTGAGCGCTCCCGCCGAGGTGGGGCAGGCGCCGGAACATGTGCACGTCGAGCGCGGTCTGCTCGGCGCTGTACCCCCAGGGCAGCCGCACGGCCGGCTCGGTGCCGCCGGCCAGCGCCTGGAGCTCGCGGAAGATCGAGCGGTACGCCTGCCAGCCCTCCGGATGGCCGGTCGGCGCGGGCTCCGGGAAGTGCGCGTCGCCCAGCAGGAACTCGGTGACGAACCGGTTGGTCAGCTCGGCGTCCGCGAGAAGCGTGTTGATGACGCGCAGCGCCGCGCTCGCCCGCAGCACCGCCGTCTGCCAGGCCGGTCGCGGGCCGGGCGTCCAGACCGGCACCTCGTACGGCGCCGGACGCCTGGCCGGCACGGGGACGGCCGCGCCGGGTCGCGGGCGGGGGTCGCGCGCGTTGTGCGCGGCTTCGAGCGCGGTGAGGTCCCCGGGGACGAGGTCCAGCACCCACCGCTCGGCCAGGAAGTCCGCCCGCTCGACCAGGTAGTGGGTCAGCTCGGCCTCGCGCCGGCACCAGGCGGACTTCTCGTAGCCCGCCGAGCGCACCCGGACGATCGCGGGCGTCGCGCCGAACAGCCCCCACACCATGCCGGTGTTGGTCTCCCAGGACGGGACGTAGGTGGCGTCGATGGCGCAGCGGCCCGAGGACCACAGGTCCGTCCGGCTCAGCGCCGACTTGGTGTCGATCGACCGGTGGCTGATGCCGAGGACGCGGCGCGGCCAGTCGGGCTTGAGCGCGTTGAACGCGAAGCAGGCGAGGTCGCGTGGCCGGACGTGCTCCCACTCGTGCGCGGTGGCGTCCTCCAGCCACGCCATCGCCTTCAGGGTGAGAAGCCAGCGCCGCGCGACCCCGAGGGCCGTCATGCCGAGCCGCCGGTCCTGCGCCTCGACCGTCCGCAGCAGGCCCTCGACGAGCGGCGGGTGGCGCATGAGGCGCGCGGCCGTCCGCAGCGCCTCGCGCACGTCGCCGAGGCCGAGGTCGCGGCTCAGCCAGGTCCAGTGCTCGCGCCAGCCCTCTCCCTGGCCGGTCCTGACGTCCGCCGCGTCGGGGAACGCCAAACGGCCGTCGGCCGACGTCCGCAGGTTGTACAGCAGGTCGAGGTACTTCTCGGCGAACTGGTTCGCCGAGGCCCACGAGACGGGCAGGTTGACCCGGCGCGGGGTCTCCAGCCGGGCGGCGGCGGCCGCGGCGAGCGCGTCGTGGCCGTTTCCGGGGGTGAGCACGACCTCGCGGAGCAGCGGCCCGACCGCGCAGCCCAGCCAGGCGCGGACGTGCTGCGCCCGCACGGCGGCGGCCCCGTCCGTTCCCGCCCCCGCTTCCTCCCGGAGGAAGGCCGCCACGGCGTCGCCGGGAACGTTCCCAGCCGCCTCCGACGGCCCGGCGAGCGTCTGCGGGCGGGTGCGGCGCGCCGAGGAGGCGAAGACGTCCAGCAGGCCCGTCAGGTCGGCGGCGGGCCACTCGTCGATGCCGTCCGGCGGGATCCAGGTGGGGATCATCCCGGACCCGGTGATGCCCGTGCCGCGCGCCAGCCACGGGTCGGACGTCCAGTCGTTCGGGTGGGCGACGGCCTGGTTGCGCGGCTCCCGCATCGTGTCGCGCGTCTCGGCCCACGCGGCGGCGACCGGCCCCGGCGCGGAGCCGGGGGACACCCCGAGGGCGTCCGCCAGCCAGGACAGGGAGGCGGACGATTCGTTCCGCTCCCGTCCACTCGCGCGAGAACCCACCATGGGCGCCATTATCGGTGCCACCGCGTCCGGACGCGGTGGCCGGGGGGCGGGGTAGGCCCACCCCCGTCCACACCGCCGCCGCTCAGCCCTTGGCCCAGATGGCGGCGTAGCGACCGTCCTCGGCGTCCACCTGGACGGGGTGGTACCCCTCTGCCTTGAGGCGGTCGAACCGGTTCTGGTACGCCGAGGCGGACATGCCGGCGTACGCCTGCCACGGGCCGAGGTCGTCCTTGCGCCAGGCGGCGGTATAGGTGTCGCCGGGGCCGACCGAGACCAGGACCGGCCGCTCGCCCTTGTCCCTGCGCGACAGGAACTCGGCCTGGTGCTCGGCGGGGGTCTTCCCCACGGTGACGGACGTGCCGCCGGTGGGGTCCTGCGCCCACACGGCGGCGTAGCGGGGCTCGGCGGCGGTGCCGTAGGCGTTGACGGTGACGAGCCGGCGGCCCGCCTGGGTCTGCGCGGCGTGGATGGCGGTGAGCCGGCTCCCGGTGAGCCCGTGCCGGGCCAGGAAGCCGCCGTCCGCCTTCTCGAAGACCGCCGCGAACGTGGCGCCGCCGCCGCTGCCCGTGGCGGACACGACGGCCGGCCGGTAACCCTTGGCGGAGTACTGGTCGAAGCGCTTCTGGTAGCCGTTCGGGGACATTCCCTGGTAGAGCGCCCACGCCGAGCCGTGCCGCCTGGCCCAGACGGCCGCGTACCGGGGACTGCCAGGCTCGGACACGCTGAGCGAGATGGGACGGTACCCCTGCTTGGTCAGGGCGGCGAGGCGCTCGGACTGCTGGGCCGCGCTGATGCCGTGGTAGGCCACGAACGCGGGTGCGTTCCCGGGCTTTTCCGCGCCCACGGCGTGCGCGGCTGCGACCGGCACGGCGATGGGCACGGCGGTCCCGGCCAGCGCGGCGGCGACGACGGCGATCCTGGTCGTGACGCGCATGATGCTCCTCCTGGGGCTGTCGGCGGTACTTCACGGAAACCGCCGACGCTAACAGCGCAAGATCGCCTATGGTCGGCGCGGCGGCGTACGATGGCCGGCACCATAACTAGAATTTGATTCGGATTGACGGTGAGACGATGCGCATCGGGCTTCTCCTCGACGAGCCCTCGGGACCGGACGCGATCGCCGAGCTGGAGGATCGGATCGCCCGCGCGGCCGCGGACGGCTTCGCGACGGCATGGGTCTCCAACATCTTCGGACTCGACGCACTGACCGCCCTCGCCGCCGCGGGAAGCCGGGTGCCCGGTATCGAGCTCGGCACGGCCGTCGTCCCCACCTACCCCCGCCACCCCGCCGTCCTCGCCCAGCAGGCCCTCACGACCGACGCCGCGCTCGGCGGGCGCCTCGCCCTCGGCATCGGCCTGAGCCACAAGGTCGTCATCGAGGACATGTACGGGTACGACTTCGCCAAGCCGGCCCGGCACATGCGCGAGTACCTGTCGGTGCTGCGCCCCCTCCTGCGCGGCGAGCGGGCCGACGTCGACGGCGAGACCCTCACGGCGCACGTCGAGCTCGGCACCCCCAAGGCCGGCGAGGTGCCCGTGCTGCTCGCCGCGCTCGCGCCCCGCATGCTGCGCCTGGCCGGCGAGGTCGCCGACGGCACCGTGCTGTGGATGACCGGCCCCAAGACCGTCGCCGGCCACGTCGTCCCGGCCGTCACCGAGGCCGCGCGCGAGGCGGGACGCCCGGCCCCGCGCGTCGTGTGCGCGCTGCCGGTCGCGGTGACCGGCGACGTCGCCGCCGTCCGGGCGCGGGCCGGCGAGGTGCTCGCCATCTACGGGCAGCTCCCGTCCTACCGGGCGATGCTGGACCGCGAGGGCGTCGCGGGCCCCGGCGACGTCGTCGTGGCGGGCGACGAGGACGATGTCCGCGCCCAGCTGGAGACGTTCGCCGCCGCGGGCGTCACCGACTTCGCGGCCTCGATCTTCGCCACCGGCGACGACGCCGCGCGCACCCGCGCGTTGCTCGCCACCCTGGCCGGCTGAGCCCGTCCCCGATGCTCCGGCCGCCCGTTCCGGCGGGACGCCACGCCCCGCCGGGGTGACGGGCCTCAGCTCATGGTGTTGCCGCCGTTGACGGCGAGCCGCTGCCCGGTGATGAACCGCGCCTTCGGCGAGGCAAGGAAGGCGACCGCCTCGGCCACGTCGGCGGGCACGCCCATGCGGCCGAGGGGCAACGTCCGCAGGTACTCGGTGTGGTCGGAGCCCTCGTGACGTTCGACCGGGATCCAGCCGGGCTCGACGGTGTTGACGGTGATGCCCAGCGGCCCGAGTTCCCGGGCCCACGACCGGGTGAGCCCGTGCATGGCGGCCTTGGCCGAGACGTAGTGCCCGAAGTCGGCGTTGCCCAGGTCGGCGACCTCGCTGCCGACGTTGATCACGCGCCCCTCGCCGTCGGCCCGCAGGTCGGGCAGGGCGGCCTGCAGGAGCAGCAGCGGGGCCTTGACGAAGAAGCGGAGCTGGTCGAGATGGTCGTCCCAGGTCTGCTTCTCGATCGGCATCATGGGCTGCGGGCCGGTGGCGTTGTTGACCACGACGCCGATCGGCCCGGCGTTCTCGCGGATCTCGGCGATGCCGTGCCGCACCGCCTCCTCGTCGGTCACGTCGAACCGCGCCACGTAGGCGGCCTCGCCTATGCGCCGCGCCACGGCGTTCGCCCCGTCGGTGTCGTTGGCGTAGTTCACGACGACCTTCCAGCCGTCGGCCGCCAGCCGCTCGGCGATGACGGCGCCGAGCCCGCGCGACGCCCCGGTGACGAGTGCGCATCCCATGTAAATGTCCTTTCCGCGATGAGACCTCCAATCTTCGCCTATTTCACGACTAATCTGCTTGATCGTCCCGTGCGGGCACCCGGGCGAGGGCGTCGCGCGAGGACGGGGCCGCCGCGGGGACCGGCGCCGTCGGGCGGCGGCGGCGCACGTGCCGGACGATCTCGGTCGTGACCGCGATCGACATCGCGACCGCGAAGCCGAGGAGGAGGCCCTTGATCGGGTCGTTCTCGAACGCCATGCCGCCGAGGAAGCCGACCAGCGCCGAGTACAGCGCCCACGAGCCCGCGGCGAGCGCGTCGAAGGGGGAGAACGACCGCAGCGGGTACCTGACCCCGCCCATCGTCAGCGTCACGGCCGTGCGGCCGCCGGGGATGTAGCGGGCGATGACCAGCACCACCCCGCCGCGCTCGGCCAATGCCTTGGACGCCCAGTCGAACGCCGCGCGCGCACGCCTGCCGCGCCGGAGCCGTCCGACCGAGGAACGGCCGATCAGGTACGAGAGGTGGTCGCCGGCGAAGGCCCCGAGCGCCGACACCAGGATCACCAGCGCCAGGTTGGGCTTCCCTGTGGCCGCGAACACGCCCGCGGTGATCACGGCCGTCTCGCTCGGCACCGCTGGGAAGAACCCGTCGACCGCGGCGAGCGCGAACAGGGCCAGGTAGACCCAAGGGGAGGTCATGACGTCGTTCAGCAGGTCGAGCAGGGCTTGGGACATATGTCCACGTTAGAAACGCCCGTTAAAGGCGCGCTTCCTCCGAAGGTCTCGTCAGTCCCTGGCTTTAGTCAGGGTTCGTCCCCCGGGTTCCCGTAGGGGAAGACGGCCCGCTAGCCGGCGGTGAGGGCTCTCGGACGCGGCGTGTCGGTGTGGAGGCGGCGCAGGACGCGGCGGAACGCGTAGATCGAGATGCCGACGGCCACGCCGCTGATGGCCGCGACGACCGCGGTGCGGACCAGCAGATAGGTGCCGATCGACTGGTGCAGCAGCAGCCAGATGCTGACCGTCGAATTGGCCAGCAGCACGAAGGCCCACAGCAGCGTGATACGCGCGAAGAACCGCCGCACCCGCTCGTGCCGCAGCACGGCCGAGGGCAGGTGGATGTAGTCGAGCGTCAGCTTCTGGACGAGCGGCCTGTTCAGCCGGACGGAGGCGAGGAAGGCCATGCTGATGCAGATGGTGCCGAGCTCAGGTTGCAGGAAGTACACCACCGCGCTGCCCGTCCACCAGCCCACCGCCGCCCTGGCGGTGATGGCGATGGCCGCGAGCAGCATCGTGCCGGGGATCGGGCGCCTGCGGACCACCCGCCAGAGCACCCCGGCGTACACCCAGGACACGGCGGCGATCAGCGCCCCGTCCAGACCGAGCAGCGCGAGAGCCGTGTAGAAGACGGCCAGCGGGGCCACCACCCCCTCCAGCAGCTTCGGCACGGCCTGCCTGAGCAGGGCGGTGATCCTCGGGAGGGTGAAGGTCGGGTGGCTCATGGTTCTCCCACGGACGGCGGCTGAGACCGACGCTAAGGCTTCGGCGCCTACCCTGAGTGGGGAATGTCAAAACTGGCCGCCAATGCTGAATTGCCGTCATTGGGGCCGACGATACCCAATATTGGCGATACCCGGCATTCGTCGAAAAAGATCCTTTCAAGCGATCGCTGGTCACGCTCTGGTTATGACGGAGTTCCTCCGGGTGATTGAACTTTGGATAACAGTTCGGGAACGGGGGGTTTCCGGACGAGGTTCGGCCCGCGAGCATGAGGCTATGGCAGTGCTCTCACGCACGCATGTTCGGTCGGCTGGGTGCGTGGCCGATGTCGCCGTCGAGTTGACTCGATGGCCCGACCTGGTCGTCAGTCGTACCCGTAGATCAATCAGATTCCTCGCCGAAGGCCGCGAGATCATCCGCATGTCGGGCGATCACACGGCGGAGCTCCGTCTCACCACCCCCGTCATCGACCGATGGGCGCGGGTCCTCGCCGAATCCCACCGAGTCACCCGCGGGCACAACGCCGGGTGGATCCGGGTCGAGATCGAGGACCGCACGGACGCCCAGATGTTCCTCTCGCTGGTCAGCGTGGCCTTGAAGGCCAACCAGGAGCACGAGGCCGGCCACCGCTGAGGCGGTGGCCGGCTCGTCCGGCGCTTCTCGACCGAGCCCCGTCCATTACCCCGGGCCCGTCGCTCAGCCCAGGCTCGTCGTGGCCAGCTTGGCGCCGAAGCCCAGGAACAGCGCGCCCACTCCGGTCGTCAGCCCGGCCGACAACCTCCGCCGCCGCCGGAACTGGCCGGCCAGGTAGGCCCCCGCGAAGATCAGCGTTGACAGGTACATCACGCTGAAGAACTGACAGATCGCGCCGAGGATCAGGAACGACAGCGCCGGCGCGCCGTAGTGCGGGTCCACGAACTGGACGAAGAACGAGATGAAGAACAAGATCGCCTTCGGGTTCAGCAGGCTGATCGTGAGCGCCTTCCTGAACGGGTCGGCGAGGTCGGGCACCGGCGCGGGCGCCTCGTCCCTCCCCGTCCGGCCTCGCCACGACCGCACCGCCGAGCGGATCATGCCGATGCCGATCCACGCGAGGTAGCCCGCGCCCGCGTACTTGACGACGTTGAACAGCGGCGGCGTCGACTGGAGCAGCGAGGCGACCCCGGCCGCCGACAGGACCATGAGCACCGTGTCGCCGGTGAAGACCCCGGCGGCGGCGCGGTAGCCCGTCCGCACGCCGCGCTGGGCGCCGGTGCTGAGGACGTAGAGGGAATTGGGGCCGGGGATGAGGACGATCAGGAAAGCGCCGACCACGTAGGTCCAGATATTGGTGATGCCGAAGAACATGCCGCCGTGCTCCATAGTCGCGAGGGATGTATCACGTTATACACGTGGTCATCGCTTTCCTGTCGTCCACCCGTCCCCCCTCGGCCCGGCCGTCAGAGGTACCACAGGCCGCCGTACGCCTGCCGGTACCCGAGCGTCCGGTACACCGCGTTCATCAGGGCCTGGCCGCGCTCGTTGACCCCGAGACCGGGCCCCTGCAGGTTCATGGAGTAGCCGAACGACAGGCGCGGCACCGGGTCGGCGAACCCCAGCGAGCCGCCCATGCCCGAGTGCCCGAACGCGTCCTCCGACAGAAGCACGCCTTCGGCGTCGGGTCCGCGCAGATGGCCGTTGTCCGTGCCCTTCACGAAGCCCATCGCCCAGCGGGTGGGGACCGACAGCACCGCGTCCGACTGCGTCGCCGCGGCGACCGACGCCATCACCGCCGTCTGGTCGGGGGAGACCAGCCCCCCGCCGAGCGCCAGCGGCCGGTACATGCCCGCCAGGCCCCGGCCGTTGGTGATCGCGCCGACGGCTCCCATCTCGGCGGCGTGCGCGGCCCGGCTGTCGGACTCTCCCGGGGTCAGGTAGCCGCCCGTGTTGCCGATCACCAGCGCGGCGATCGAGGACGGGTCGCCGAACGCGTTCCGGTAGAGGGTCGGCATGGGGGCGCCGGGCGCGGGCGGGGGCGCCGGGATCGTCGGGGCGACGCGCTCCTCGTACTCCTGCGGCAGGCCGATCCAGAAGTCCAGCCCGAGCGGGCCGGCGACCTCGTCGCGGAAGAAGGTGCCGAGGGTGCGCCCGCCGACGCGGCGGATCACCTCGCCGACCAGGAAGCCGAAGGTCAGCGCGTGGTAGCCCTGGCGGGTGCCGGGCTCCCAGAAGGGCTCCTCGTCCGCCAGGCGCCCGGCCATGGCGGCGAAGTCGTAGAACGCGCCGTCGGGGAGCGGCTCGCGCAGCGCGGGCAGGCCGGCCGTGTGGGTCAGCAGGTGCCTGACCAAGATCGCGTCCTTGCCTTTGGCCGCGAACTCCGGCCAGTACTTCACCACGGGCACGTTGAGGTCGAGATCGCCCCGGGACGCGAGGATGTGGGCGCACAGCGCCGTGGCGCCCTTCGTGCAGGACCACACGTGGCCGATCGTGTCCTGCCGCCATTCCGCGCCGGTCACGGGGTCCGCCGTCCCGCCCCACAGGTCGACGACGGTCTCGCCGTCGACGGTGACGCAGACGGAGGCGCCGACCTCGCCGCGTTCCTCGAAGTTGCGTTCGAACTCATCCTGGACCTCGGCGTACCGGGCGTCACAGATGCCATGAATCGCCATGAGGCGACTGAACCACTCGTGATCCGCCCCGTCCATGGGAAGGTCGCCTCTCACCGCGCCGATTGAAAGCCGCATGAAATATGTGCGCGACGACCGTGGACGCGGGGCGTGCCGTACCTCTCCAGGCGGGCGGCTAGACCAGTCGCGAAGGCTTGTCAGGTCCCATCTGGCTGCCCGCAAACCATGGTGTTTGGGTCTTGTGGGCACGCTGCCACGGGGCTACGATCGCGACAACTCTTAGGAAACTTTCCTAAAAGAAGTGACCAACGGAGGCGTCCGTGCCCCGCCCTCCACCCCCCGGCTTCCTCGGCTGAGCTGCGCGAACCCTGAAGACGTGAGCCGCCCCGCCCCCGTCCTCATCGCCAACCCCTTCCGACGCGCCCGCCCCTGCGCGCGTCCGCCGGCGCCCCCGGCCGCGGCTTCCAGGACCTCCGGCCGCCTGTACGGCGCGTCCGCCGCACCGGCACGGCGAGAAGCCGGCCCGGGTGACGCTCCAGGCCGCCCGGCCGGAGCCCCTGACCGTACGGCCCGCACACGCCCGACCCCCCACGGGGTGTGCGGGCCGTACACCCCCGAGACTCCCCGTGCCCCGGCCCGCCCCGGGGCGCGGGGCCCTGACCTCACTCCCCACCTCCGGGAGGTCATGATGAGACCGCGCCCCGCGACCTGGTTCCTCACCGCGGCCGCGGCGGCCCTCGCCGTCGCCGCCGCGATCGCCGTCCCGGGACCCGCCTACGCCGACACGGCCGTCTTCGCCAAGACGTCGAGCTGGGACGCCGGGTACAACGGCCAGTTCACGATCACCAACACCGGCTCCACGACGCTCAGCGGCTGGACGGTCGCCTTCGACCTGCCCGCGGGTACCACGGCCGGGACCTACTGGGACGCGCTCATGACCCGGTCGGGCTCCCGTTACACCTTCAAGAACCGGGAGTACAACGGCACGCTGGCGCCCGGCGCCTCGGCCACCTTCGGCTGGGTGGCGAACGGCACCGGAGCTCCCACCGCCTGCACGCTGAACGGCGCCTCCTGCGCCGGCGGCCCCGCGCCCACGCCCTCGCCGACCCCCACGCCTCCGGTCACCCCCACGCCCACACCCCCGGGCCCCGGCTCCCTGTTCCACGCCCCGTACATCGACATGGGCGCGTGGCCCACCCCCAGCATCGCCGCGATGAGGTCGGCCTCCGGGCTGAAGAACTTCACTCTGGCCTTCATCACCGCCTCCGCCTGCAAGGCCATGTGGTTCAACGCCTACGACCCCCGCCAGGCCTGGGCCAAGGACCAGATCGACGCCGTCCGCGCCGCCGGCGGCGACGTGAAGATCTCCTTCGGCGGCGCCGGCGGCGTCGAGCTCGCCCAGGCGTGCCCGGACGTCAACGCCCTGTTCACCGAGTACGACGCCGTCGTCAGGGCGTACGCGCTGAAGTACATCGACCTGGACATCGAGGGCGCGGCCACCGCCGACCCCGTGTCGGTCAACCGCAGGTCGCAGGCGCTCGCCCGGCTCCAGCAGGCGCACCCCGACCTCAAGGTCTCCCTCACCCTGCCGGTGCTCCCGGAGGGGCTCACCGCGGACGGGCTGAACGTCGTGAGGTCCGCGCGCGACGCCGGGGTGAACCTCGACGTCGTCAACGTCATGGCGATGGACTACTACCGCTCCGTCGACTACGGCGACGCGGCCGTCCAGGCGGCGCAGAGCACGTTCAACCAGCTCAAAACCCTCTACCCCGGCAAGTCGGACGCCCAGGTCTGGCGGATGGTCGGCGTCACGCCGATGCTCGGCCAGAACGACGACGGCCGGATCTACGACCAGGCCGACGCCCGCCAGCTCGTGGCGTTCGCCAAGACCAAGCACCTGGGCGAGCTCGCCTTCTGGGAGATGACGCGGGACCGCAACGCCTGCACCGGGGCGCTGTACTCGTGCACCAACATCCCCCAGGCGCCGTACGAATTCTCCAAGATCTTCGCGGGGTACAACGGATGACCTTCCTGTCACGCATCTCAGGCCCCTCGCGCGCGGACGCCCCCCGTCCGCGCGCCGGCGGCTCACCCTTCACGCGCCGCCGGTCCCGCCTCATGGCGGCCCTCGCGGCGGCGGCGATCGCCCTCGGGCTCGCGGTGGTCCCGGCCACCGCCGCCCTGGCCGCCAACATCCTGCCCAACCCCGGCTTCGAGAGCGGCCTCAACGGCTGGACCTGCGCCTCCACCGCCCGGACGGTCACCACCCCCGTGCACGGGGGCACCTCCGCCCTGGAGGCCACGCCCGCCGGCTCCGACTACGCGCGCTGCTCGCAGTCGGTGAAGGTCAAGCCGTCCTCGTCGTACACCCTGTCGGCATGGGTCAGGGGCAACTACGTCTTCCTCGGCGCGCTCGGCACCGGCACCACCGACGTCAGCACCTGGGGCTCGCCCGGCGCGGCGTGGTCCCAGCTGACCACGTCCTTCACCACCGGCTCGGCGACGACGTCGGTGACCGTATACGTCAACGGCTGGTACGGCACCGGCGCCTACAACGCCGACGACCTCGTGCTGGACGGCCCCGACGGCGGCGGCACCCCGCCGACCCCGCCCGCCACACCCGCCGGCCTCACCGTCACCGGCAAGACCGCCACCAGCGTCTCGCTCAGTTGGTCGGCGTCCTCTGGCGCGACTTCGTACAACATGTACCAGGACGGGACGAAGGTGGGCACGCCCTCCGGGACCACCTTCACCGCTACGGGCCTGGCGAGCGGGACGACCTACCGCTTCTCGGTCAGCGCCTCCAACACGGCGGGCGAGTCCGCCCGGTCGGCGGAGGTCACCGCGACACCGTCGAGCACGCCGGTCCCGCCGCCCGTCCCCGGGGGCCTCGCCGTGACCGGCACCAGCGCGACGAGCGTCTCGCTGAGTTGGTCGGCGTCCTCTGGGGCGACTTCGTACAACGTGTACCAGGACGGGACGAAGGTGGGCACGCCCTCCGGGACCACCTTCACCGCTACGGGCCTGACGAGCGGGACGACCTACCGCTTCTCGGTCAGCGCCTCCAACGCGAACGGCGAGTCGGCCCGGTCGGCCGAGGTCACCGCGACGCCGGGCAACCAGCCGCCGACCTCCCTGCCGAAGCGGGTGCTCGTGGGCTACCTGCACGCGTCGTTCGCCAACGGGTCCGGATACATCAGGATGAGCGACGTCCCCGACGCCTGGGACGTCATCGACCTGGCCTTCGGCGAGCCGACGTCCGTCACCTCGGGCGACATCCGGTTCACCCGTTGCCCGGTCGCCGAGTGCCCGAACGTCGAGAGCGAGGCCGACTTCATCGCCGGCATCCGCGCCAAGCAGACGGCCGGGAAGAAGGTGCTCATCTCGATCGGCGGCCAGAACGGCCAGGTTCAGCTCACCACGACCGCCGCCCGCGACAAGTTCGTCAGCTCGGTCGGCGCGATCATCGACAAGTACGGCCTGGACGGGCTCGACATCGACTTCGAGGGCCACTCCCTGTCGCTGAACTCCGGCGACACCGACTTCAAGAACCCGACCACGCCGGTCGTCGTCAACCTGATCTCGGCGCTCAGGACGCTCAAGGCCAAGTACGGCAGCAGGTTCGTGCTGACGATGGCGCCGGAGACGTTCTTCGTCCAGCTCGGCTACCAGTTCTATGGTGGCGGGAGCAGCGGCGCCGACCCGCGCGCGGGCGCGTACCTGCCGGTGATCTACGCCATGCGCAACGATCTGACACTGCTCCACGTGCAGGACTACAATTCGGGTCCGATCACCGGGCTGGACAACCAGTACCACACCATGGGCTCCTCGGACTTCCACATCGCCATGACCGACATGCTGCTCGCGGGCTTCCCGGTCGCGGGGAACACCGCGAACGTCTTCCCCGCCCTGCGTCCCGACCAGGTCGCCATCGGCCTGCCGGCCGCGGTGTACGCCGGTAACGGCTTCACCTCGGTGGCGGAGGTCCAGAAGGCGTTCGACTGCCTGGCGAAGGGCGCCAACTGCGGCCCCTACCGGCCGCGCGGGGTGTACCCGGCGCTGCGCGGGCTCATGACATGGTCGATCAACTGGGACAAGTACAACGCCTCGGAGTTCTCGACCAACCACCGCCGCTACCTCAACGCACTGCCGTGACGCACACCGACCACTCGATCGTCACCCTCTGGAGTGGAAACACTTCTTTGTGTGAGCAATTCTGGATAGATGGTGGCAATTTTCGTACCCGAGTGGTCGGTTTGGTCTGCCTTCCGGCAGGCTAGTGACGTCATGGATTACGCAATGCTCACGGGGTTCGTCCTCGTCTCAGGTGTCGTGCTGGCGATCGCCGCACAGTGGAAGGGCTGGAAGCCATCCCTCGTCGTCGCTCTGGCGGTCGGGATCGGCGTCCGCGTCCTCATCATGTCGCTGTCGGCGGTCGACACCTGGCAGCCGGTCGACTTCGTGAACAGCTTCAAACCGGCGGGCGAGGCCATCCTCGCCCACCGGGATCCCGTGCTGGAAAGCAACGGGGGGTGGCACTTCCTGCCGACGATTCCGTACATCTACGGACTGCTCCTGTGGATGCACATCCCCTGGGAGATCGCCGGCCGCCTCGTCACCGTGGTCTCTGACATCATCCTGATCCCGCTGGTCGGCAAGCTCGCCGGCGGGAAGGACGCCAAACTGCGCGCCTTCCAGTACGCGTGCAACCCCCTGGCCATCCTGGTCGCGTCCGTCCACGGCCAGGTCGAGCCGGTGTCCCTGGTGTTCGGCGTCGCCGCCTTCATCGTCGCCAGGAACGCCAGAACCTCCCGGCCCGTCCGCAACGCGATCATCGCCGGCCTGCTCATGGGCCTCGCGCTCTGCGCCAAGAGCTGGCCGATCTGGCTGGTGCCCGGCATGCTGTTCTTCCTGCCCGACCTGCGCACCCGCGCGTACGCCTTCTTCGCCACGGGAGTGGCGCCCATCTTCTTCCTCGTCACGCTGCCCATCGGCGCGGGCACGTCCCTCGCCCAGCTCCCCGAGGTCATCCACACCATCGGCGACGTCCGCCCGATCATCGGCGAATGGGGGTGGACGCCCCCCTTCACCGGCGGTCACTGGGCGCTGGACGCCGGCCTGGCACGCATCGGCCAGTACATGATCTATGGCACGCTGCTCGTCGTCGGCTTCTTCTGGCGCCGCGCCGATCCCATCGACCTCACCACGGCGCTCCTGCTCGCCTTCATGGTGGTCACCCCTCGGCTCGGCGCGCAGTACCTGATGTGGTTCATGCCGTTCCTCGTCGCCCGGCCCACCCGGTTCGCCTGGCCCGTCATCATCGGCTGCTCCACCTGGGCGGCGGTCGGATATCTCTATCTGACCCAGTTCGACCATGTGCGCTGGGAGATGCTGCACGCGCCGTGGGCGCTCAGCTCGATGCTCCTGCTGCCGGTCCTGGTCGTCGCCATGCCGTGGGGCTCGCGCCGTAAGGCGCCGCAGTCCCCGACCTCCGGCAAGGTGCCGTCCGAGCCGATGGCGGCCGCGGTCTGAGGCTCCCGGGCTCTACGCCGGTTCCGCCTCCATCAGCCGCGCCATCGGCACTCCGGCCAGGCGCCTGACATCGTTCGCCATGTGCGCCTGGTCCGCGTACCCGCTCGCGGCCGCGACGTCGGCCAGCCGCAGCCCCGACCTCGCCAGCGTCAGCGCCCGCTGGAAACGCACCACCCGCTGCAGGACCTTCGGCCCGTACCCGAACGCGCGCACGCAACGCCGGTTCAGCTGCCGCTCGCTCAGCCCGAGATCCCAGGCCACGCTGCCGACGGCCGCCCCCCGCCTCAGGGCCGCGGCGATGGGCCCCGCAGCCGCGTCCGGCTCGGGCGCCGCGCGCAGGAGTTCGGCCGTCGCGCGCTGCAGATCGGCCGGACCGCGTACCTCGACTCCCGGGAGGTCCGCCAGCGGCACCCGCTGGTCGCGCAGCCACTCCACCGGCACCCCGAAGACGCCGCCCACCGCTCCGGGACGGAACCGCAGGCCGGTGAGCCGCTCACCCGGCCGCAGCTCGGCCAGGAACGGGCCCGTGTCGGGACCCGCGACGTGCGGGCCGTCCGGCCCCCAGATCAGGTCGACGCACCCGTCCGGCACCACACGCTGCACCAGCGGGGACCGGGCCTCCTGCACCCACAGGCAGGCCACCCGCCCCTCCAGTGCCGGATCGGGCGCCGACTCCACGTACACGCGCCCAGCCTACGAGGGACGGTCAATCCCGGGGGATCTCGCCGGACACGAGCGCGCCCGACCACTTCGCCCCCGGATCACTGTCGATGAGCAGCGCGCGCACCAGCAGAGTGAGCGGAATCGCGAGCAACGCGCCGAGCGGGCCCAGCACCGTCGCCCAGATGATCAAGGACAGGAACGTCGCCGTCGTCGTCAGCCCCACGGCGTCGCCCAGGAACTTCGGCTGGATGAATGACTGCACCACCACGTTGATCACCATGTAGGCGACCACCACCAGCACCAGCCCTCGAATGCCTCCCGTCAGCAGGGCGAGCAGCGCCGGCGGCACCAGGCCCACCACGAACCCGATGTTCGGAATGTAGTTCGTGATCAACGCCAGCACGCCCCAGAGAAGCGGCAGCGGCACGCGCAGCAGATACAGCGCGACGACGTCCAGAGCGGCGCAGATCAGCCCGAAGATGGTCGAGACCAGGATGTACCGGCGCGTCTTGCTCGCGAACGTCGTCAACGCGCGGGTCAGCGCCGGGCGTTCCGCCGAGGCCGCCGCCATGACGCGCGAGATGATCGGGGCGTCCAGGCTCATCGCCAGCAGCAGCACCACGATGAGGAACACGCTGGAGACCACCCCGAGCACGCCGGACAGCAGTCCTTGCGCGAACTCCAGGATCTTCCCCGGGTCCAGCGACTGCAGCGCCTTGTTCACCTGAGGAGCGACGCCGTGCGCCGCAGCCCACGCCTGCGCGTCGGCCACCAGTTTGCGGAACTGCTCGGTGTAGCCGGGAATCAGCACCGCCAGCTCGGCGACCGCGGCGATCAGCGTCGCCACCATGCCGAGCAGCAGGACCATGACGATCGTGAACGGGACGGCGACCACGACCCAGGCGGGCGCGCGCCGGCGGGCGAGCCAGCTTCTGATGGGGGAGACGGCGATCGTGAGGACGAGTGCCAGGACGACGGGGCCGGCGATCGCGTCGATGGCCTTGATGCCGGCCAGCGTGATGACGGCCGCCGCCGCGACGAGCAATGTGACCAGCGCCCGGGGTACCGCTCGATCGCTCACGCGTGCCTCGATCCGCTCGGGGAACTTCGGGTGTCCCGCTGTTGGGCGTTGTACTGCCCTAGTTGACCATCTGTATCGCCTTCAGGACCGGAGCCTCTACCCGATCGTTGCCTGTATTGGATCGAGCGCCCGCTGGGGCCTGCTAATCTTTTGGTGTCGGCATCGACCGGCCACTTCCCACCGCACATCCCCTCCGGGTGGATGACGCGTGGGTGCGGCCAGAGGTGCCGTCGATCCCCTCTAAAAGATCTACCAAGTCTCGCTTGCCAAGTGGGACTCGCTGGTCTAAGTTAGAGGGGTTGCCCTGGAGACGGGGCGGCCTGAATGCTAGTGGGTTGCTGGGTCGCAGGTCAAGTGCTGGTAACGGCGCGATTTGCTGGCGGTCAAGCGGCTTGATAGCTTGAAGGCATACGAGATGGAAGCCCCGGAGTTCGGATCCTGGTCGGGTTCGGGTGATGGTGTACGCGTCCGTTTCTTGAGAACTCAACAGTGTGTTAAAAGCCAGTGCATGAATCATGCATGAACCTCCGTCTGTCACGGATGGCCGTCTTAGCGGGTGGCTGTCTGGTGGGGATGGATTCCTT
>NZ_QOIL01000059.1 GCF_003323745.1 Sphaerisporangium album | reverse complement strand
AGCATGCGGCCGCCGTCGCCGGTGAGGCGCAGGTAGTAGTCGGAGGAGCAGCGGGTGCCGTCCTCGTCCAGGGCGAGCATGCCGGAGTTCGTGGGGACCATCGCGAGCGTCTCGGCGGACTTGGCGATCTGGTTGCCCTCGTTGTACTCGTCGAACATCGAGATGTAGATGCCCTGGGCGCCCAGGCGGACCATGTTGTAGAACTGGCGCCACATGAAGTCGCCGTGGGCGCGCTGGCGGCTCTTGACGTCGCCCGGCAGCACGCACGGCTGGTAGTCGATGCCGTTGGCGTTGCAGTCGGCCTGGTCGGGGACGTTGACGTTGGTGTAGAAGCGGTCGGTGTCGGCGACGTTGCCGATGCGGCCGACCATCCACGGCGAGATCATGTTGAAGGCGTGGTAGACCTCGCTGAACCCGGGCCGGGAGTCGTTGATGCCCTGCCGCCAGTAGGTGGGCACGCCGCCGATCACGTAGCAGCCCTGGCTCTTGAACCAGTTGACCACGTCCAGGCAGGGGGCGGGCGGGAAGGGGCGCTGGTTGTCGTTGAAGCCGAACCCCCAGATGCACACCACCGGTTTGCCGTTCTGCATGGCGTACATCGGCGAGGCGGTGTGGGCCTTCATCTTGCTGGTCCAGTCGGTCTTGATCTCCGACTGGAAGTTCGCCCAGTCCGACACGTCGTACATGATGTAGAACTTGCGGCCGTTGGCCTCGGCGGCGGTGCGGACCTTGGCGGCCATCGCGTCCCGGGTCGGGCCCTCGGCACCGAAGGGGTTGAAGCGCTGCAGGGCGGCGGTGTCGATGTTGTTCTCGCGCATCCAGCGGAAGTGGGTGTCGACGGTCTGCTGGTCGTAGGAGGAGAACAGCGTGGCGGGCTGCCCGTTGCCCAGGTTGGCGTAGGCGGTGGGGTAGGTGCGCGTGTACTCGCGCGTGTCGGGCCAGGCCACGATCGTGGTGTTGCTCGGGGACGGCGGCTGGCCGCCGTTGGCGCTCCAGTGCCACCAGGTGTTGATCGGGGCGCCGTCGCCGATGCAGGCGAACCAGCCCTGGTACCCGACGGTGATCTTACCGACGACGTCCCCGGGCGGGCTCGCCGCGCTCGCCGCGCTGGTCAGCGCGGACGCCAGCTG
>NZ_QOIL01000058.1 GCF_003323745.1 Sphaerisporangium album | reverse complement strand
CTAGTGCTGTGACCGGAAACGATCACCGGGTTGGGTCTTGGTCAGGCGGCGGGTGACAGGGGTCGGCCGCCCCAGCGGATGCGTTTCTCGCTGCGGATGCGGGCGCGTTCTCGGCGCTGAGCGGCCAGGACGTCGGGGTGACGGGCGTTGGCGTTGCGCCAGCGCAGGTAGGCGTGCAGGGCCCGGGTCTGGACCGTGTGGTTGGCATGGTCGGAGTTGGCGATGGTGAACTGCCGCAGCGGGCCGAAGTGCGCCTCGATCGGGTTGGCCCAGGAGGCATAGGTCGGGGTGAAACACAGCTCGACCTTGTTCTTCTTCGCCCAGGTGCGGATGCGCCAGTTCTTGTGGGCTGACAGGTTGTCCAGGATCACGTAGATCGGGGCGCCGTCGGGGCGGGCCGCGCGGATCGACTTCAGCGCGGCCCAGGTGTGGCCGATGCCCTTGCGGCGCCGGTTGATCCCCCACAGCAGGTCATCGCCGACGGAGTAGCAGCCGTGGAAGTAGGTGATGCCGTGGGTGCGGTGGTAGGTGGCCGGCAGCCGGTCCGGCCATCCTTGGACGGCCCACCCCGACCCGGCGGTGGGGCGGATGCCCAGCGGTCCGAACTCATCCAAGGCGAAGGTCCGCTCCGGGCGCTGGGTCAAGGCGTACTCGATGCGGTCCAGCTTGGCGTTGAAGTCCGGGTCCGGTGACTCCTTCCAGGTCTTGGTGCGTTGGAAGGTGACGCCATGCCGGGCCAGCAGGGCGCGTAACGCCTCCCGGCCGATCCGGATGGCCCGGCGGGGAAGAGTCTGCAGGTAGGCGGCGAGTTTCCGGATGGACCAGCGGGTGAACGGCTGCCCGAGCCTGGTCGGGCGGGTGGTGGCCGTCTGGACGACGAAGTCCTCTTCGCCGTCACTGAGCAGGCGGGGACGGCCTCCCGCCCACCGAGGGTCCAGGCAGGCCAGCCCGATCTGGTTGAAGCGGTGAATGACATCGCGGACGGTGTCCTCATCGGCCTGCACCAGGCGGGCGATCACCGGGACGGTGTTACCCCCGGCCGAGGCCAGCAGGATCATCGCCCGCCGATACCGCACTGAACTCGTGCTGCCGCGGCGGACGATCCGCTGCAGCTTCTGCCCTTCCTGATCCATAAGTCTTCGCACCCTGACCGGTTCTGCCACCGCGCCTCCTCGCGCCGATCGGACGTGTACGGCACATCCAATCGGTGCGACGGACTACACGCGAACCCGGTGATCGTTTCCGGTCACAGCACTAG
>NZ_QOIL01000057.1 GCF_003323745.1 Sphaerisporangium album | reverse complement strand
GGGAGTGTCAATTTAACGGCTGATCTTGGTTGTTGAAGTGGTTAGAGGTTGGCGGGGGTAAGGCGGCCTTCGAAGGCGATCTGGAAGGCGTTCAACGGCGCCTTCCAGCGCATGGTCCATCGCTTGCGGCCCTTGCCGGTGGGATCCAGGCTCATCAAGGCCATGAAGACACACTTCAAGGCCGCAGTCTCGTTCGGGAAGTGGCCCCGGGCACGCACCGCCTTACGAATGCGGGCGTTGACGCTCTCGATCGCGTTGGTGGAACAGATGACCTTGCGGATCTCGACGTCGAAGGCCAGGAAGGGCACGAACTCGCTCCAACTGGTCTCCCACAGGCGCACGATGGCCGGATACTTGCGCCCCCAGACCTCGGAGAACTCATAGAAGCGCTCCAGCGACGCCTCCTCGGTCGGGGCGGTGTAGACGGGCTTGAGCGCACGCGCGATCTTGTCCCAATCCTGGCGGGCCGCGTACCGGAACGAGTTGCGCAGCAGGTGGATCACACACGTCTGGACGATGGTGCGGGGCCAGACCGCCTCCACCGCCTGCGGCAGGCCCTTGAGCCCATCGCAGACCAGCATGAGCACATCGTCCACACCGCGGTTCTTCAGCTCGGTCAGCACCGCCAGCCAATGCTTGGCGCCCTCGCCGCCGTCGCCGGCCCAGATGCCCAGGATGTCGCGGTGACCTTCGACGGTGACGGCCATAACCAGGTAGATGGGCCGGTTGGCGACGTGACCATCCCTGATCTTGACGTTGATGGCGTCCACGAACACGACCGGGTACACGCGATCGAGCGGCCTGTTCTGCCATTCGGCCATCCCGTCCATGACCTTGTCGGTGATGGTGGAGATGGTCTGCTTGGACACCTGGGCGCCGTACACCTCGGCCAGGTGAGCAGCGATCTCTCCATGGGTCAGGCCCTTGGCCGACAGCGACAAGACCATCTCATCCACGCCCGACAGCCGACGCTGCCGCTTGCGCACCAGTTGGGGTTCGAAGGTGCCGGCGACGTCGCGCGGCACCCGCACCTCCACCGGGCCGACGTCGGTCACCACGGTCTTGGTGCGGGTGCCATTGCGGCTGTTGCCGCTGTTCTTGCCGGCGGGGTCGTGCCGGTCATAGCCGAGGTGGTCGGTGATCTCGCCTTCCAGCGCGGACTCCAGCACCCGCTTGGTCAACTGCTGCAGTAGACCGCCCTCGCCAGTCAACTGCAGGCCCTCGCTGCGGGCTCGATCCACCAGCATCGAGATCAACTGCTCATCTGACATTGCGCGGTGGGGCTTGGATGTCGGTTCGTTCATGGACAGCGTCTCCGCAGCGGTCTCGGACATCAAGCGTGTCTCCCTTGATCATCAGATCCGCCGTTAGTTTTACAGTCCC
>NZ_QOIL01000056.1 GCF_003323745.1 Sphaerisporangium album | reverse complement strand
GCCTGGCCACCCGCTACGACAAAGCCCCGGAAAGCTACGAGGCCGGCCTCTACCTACGGGGCTCGATCATGTGGCTGAAGCTCCTCACCTCAACCACATGATCCGAACTCCAAACAGCTCCTAGTGCGCTGTCCACGAACGTTCGCCAGGTAGCGCGCTGTCGCGAAGTGGCCGCGAATGTCGACTGGTCCGCGGCTACGTGCGAACGAAGCTCGTTAGGAAAGACCAGCTCGGTCTCCAATGGGGTGTTCACGAGTACGACTGAGCAGCGGTAATGCGCCCAAGACAAGATCGCTTCCCGGGCTACTCGTGATCATTCCCAGACCCGACGGCCCGGGTGCGGGTCACCGTATGGCGTCGGCCATGCGGACTGTTTACATAGGGATGCGCTTGTTCCAGCCACTCGCTGGTCAGTCTTGCTCCTGTGGCTTGGTCGATGACCGCGAACCAGGCGGCCCTCCAGTCGTAGCCGTCGCCGCGTTTCTCGAACTCGGCGAAGGAGTCCGTCATCGGTTCCAGCTCGGGCCATTGGCCGATGCCAGAATAGTCTTCCGGGCGGCCGGGGAAGAGCGCGTCCATCATTAGGATGAGCTCGCCTCCGGCTGCGAAGCTCAGCCTGTTGTTGACGTTCCACCAGGCGCTGTAGATCCGTGCTCCCTGACTGAGTCGCTGGAGTACGGCGGGACTGGATCCGAGGTGGTCAACTCGAAGAGAATGGCGGCGGAGTCGTACCAGTCGACGAGCACGGGATAGGGCTCGCCGTCGTAGGGAACGATGGCGCTGAGCGGTGCGGGGTCATGAAGCTGGTGTGGCGTGTCCCCGCTGAGGCGGGTCGCGATCTGGTTCAAGTTGAGTGCTTTCCCGCTGTCCGGGACCACCACCGTCCAGCACATGGCCACGTCCAGCCAGCTTTGGCTGCGGCGGAGTTGCCGGTAGTGCTCGCGCAGGTCGCCAGTCGGCGGCTCTCCGGTGTTCACGCATGGGCCCCTTCGGCCAGCGGGGAACAGATCTTCGATATCCTCGCAGAGTCGGCTCAGAGCCGATCCGGACGACGCAACCGTGCTGCTCCAGTTCGCGCGACAAGCCAGCACGTTCGTCGAGGCAGCCCCGGACACCCTCATCGGGCCCGCACTGCAGACAGCGACTGGAGCTCTGGAGCAGGGTCTCGTCGGCCACCGCCACCCTGTTCAGCACCAGGCCCGAACGGTGGCATCCAGTTCCCGAGCCCTTCTACTCCGAACACGCCGGACCGCTCTGGGACATGGGACTCTAGCCTCGATCTTTCATGAGTGGGCTCTGGTCGCGTAGCGACCGCACCCGACCTTGTTTTCGCGGGTGGCCATGCTCGTGGTCCGACTGTCGCGTCGGGTGGCGGGGTTCCACGGGCCCGGGTGGTCTCC
>NZ_QOIL01000055.1 GCF_003323745.1 Sphaerisporangium album | reverse complement strand
TCGAACACGCAGTGCCCGGCGGTGGCGACCAGGTTGTGGTACTTGCTCTGGATCGAGGACGCGGAGCACCAGTACTCCTTGTCGCCGATCGTGAAGAAGACCTTGCCGATGGTCTTCGGCAGGTTGACGTTCTTCACCTTGGTCGGCGCCAGCTTCTCCTGGCCGATCGGCGGCACGGTGCCGGCCTTGCCGTCGGGGGCCGCGTCGCCGCCACCGAGCTTGACCTTGCCCGACTGCTGCGCGTTGTCGGTGAACTGCGTGGCGGCCTTGAGGTTGGCACCACCGTTCGCGGTCCAGTAGTTGCCGATCTTCTGCGCCTCAGTGGCGGAGGCCAGCGAGACGACCTTCTTGGCCGGGGCGGTCGCGGCGTTGGCCGAGGTGACCAGGGTGGCGCCGATCATGCTGGTGGCGGCAATGGCTCCGCCGAGGGGGAGGGCGAGACGCTTGACTCGGGTGTTCAAGGAAACTCCTTGGGCTGTCGTGGAACGCAATCGGCGTCCCATGCGTCAGTAAAGGGATAGCTAGGAAGATACAGAGAAGATCTTGGGCTGTGTGCGCCATTCGAGGTGAATTTTGACCCTCGCCCCGGCGTGACCTTTTCGTAACCATCCAGACTGGATCTTCGCGGCATGCCCAAGATCAAGTGGAGGTCGCTTCCCCGCAGATCAGGATGGGTATGTACGCTATGAGTCCAATGTGGCCGATGTGAAGGCCTCCGTTCCGCCGGGCGGACGAGTGTGATGCAGATCACATCGATCAAAGGGAGCCGGATCGGCCCCTCGTTACGTCTAAGAGCCCACGGTCGAGTCGATCTCCCCAGGACCCGCGTCCACGATCTTGCGTGATGCCTCGGACGGGCCCCTCGGAACGTCCGCAGGGCGCTCGCGTCCTCTCCCGCGGCACCAGCGGCGCGGAGGCGCCGCTTCCCGGCGGCGGTGGGCGTCAGGAGCTGCCGACTCCGCCGCGGCGATCGACGACGCGCGTGGTCTCCCCCGGAAACGCCGACAGGGCCCGGCACGAATGCCGGGCCCTGCTGGGTGGAACCGTGTTGCTCTAACCGACCGGAAGGTCAGGCCTTGGTGACGAAGTCACCGTCGGCGGCGACGATCTTGCCGGACCAGAGGTTGGCGGCGGCCTTGTAGATCGCGTAGGTCTCGCTGTCGAAGTAGGCCGAGGTGCTGAAGTCGATCCGGCCGTTGGCGTCGGCGTCGCCGATGAGGCTGGTGACACCGTTGATGTAGCCGAGGCGCTTGGTGTTGCTGTACTTCAGGATCCAGGGGCCACCGGAGGAGCCGGCGGTCATGGAGCACTTGAGGCCGATCTGGGCCTCGGCCTTGAACGCGGCGGCCGGGGCGGCGGCGAAGGTCTTGCCGTAGCACCACTTCGGCGTGACACCGGTGAACGGCTTGTCACCGTCGGGGTGCGCCGAGGCGGGGTAGCCGAACGCGTAGACCGGCTGGCCGATCTTCTGGTTCCAGGTG
>NZ_QOIL01000054.1 GCF_003323745.1 Sphaerisporangium album | reverse complement strand
CCTCGCGCTTTCGTCGAGGTGACGGCCTTGGTTGATCGTTTAGAAGCGAAAAGTGCCCTGAACTGGGAGGATTGGACTTGCTGAGGATCCTGTCCGCACCAGTTCGAAAGGCACTTTTCGAGTGCAGCTTATCGGTCGCCGATCCAAGATCGTTGTGTCTACGGACGGCAAGGGATTGATCAGCCAGGCCGGCGGCCTGCTGCTGATGGAAACGCTGAGAGTGACCGGCCTGGGCACGAGCCTGTCGCAGGCGCTGGAGCGGTGGCGCCCACCGCGGGCAGTGCATGATCCCGGGAAGATCGTGGCAGATCTGGCCATGACACTGGCGCTTGGCGGGGACTGCCTGGCCGACATCGCGGTGTTGCGGTCCTCACCGGAGTTGTTCGGGCCGGTGGCCTCCGACCCCACGGTGTCCCGCCTGGTCACCACCCTGGCCGCCGCGGGGCCCACGGCGTTGCGGGCGATCCGCGCCGCTCGGGCGGCGGCACGGGCCAGGGCATGGGCCCTGGCGGGTGAGCGGGCTCCCGGGGCAGACGGCACGCTGATCCCGGTGGACTTGGACGCGACCATCGTGATCGCGCATTCCGACAAACAGCAGGCGGCTCCGACCTGGAAACGCACCTACGGCTTCCACCCGATGACCGCGTTCATCGACCACGGCCAGGACGGGACCGGGGAGGCCGCCGCCTTGCTGCTGCGAGCGGGGAACGCCGGATCCAACACCGCCGACGATCACATCACCGCCGGACGACTCGCCCTCAACCAGATACCGGCCCACCTGCACAAACAGGTCCTGATCCGGACCGATTCAGGGGGCGGCACCCGCGCCTTCCTCACCTGGGTGAGTTCCCGGCGCCTGAAGTACTCCATCGGGTTCAACCTCACCGACGACATCTGCGCCGCGATCGGTGCCCTGCCCACCGATGTGTGGGAGGTCGCCTACGACGCCGACCGGCAACCCCGCGCCGGCGCGTGGGTCGCCGAACTCACCGGCATGCTCGATCTGTCGTCCTGGCCCAAGGGCATGAGGGTCATCGTCCGCAAGGAGCGCCCCCACCCCGGCGCGCAGCTGCGCTTCACCGACATCGACGGACACCGCTTCACCTGCTTTGTCACCGGCACCCGGCCCGGCGGTGGCCGCGGCCAGCTCGCCGACCTGGAACTACGCCACCGCCGCCGGGCCCGCTGCGAGGACCGCATCCGCTGCGCCAAAGACACCGGGCTGCGCAACCTGCCACTGCACCGATCCGCTCAAAACCAGATCTGGTGCGAGCTGGTCGCCCTGGCCTGCGAGCTGACCGCCTGGATGCAGATGCTCGCCATCGATGGCCACCCGGCCCGCCGCTGGGAACCCAAACGCCTGCGGCTGCGCGTTTTCTCCGCTGCGGGCCGCCTGGTCCAAGGCGGTAGACGCCTACGGCTGCGTCTGTCCCACCGCTGGAAGTGGGCCGGCCTGATCGCCACCGCGATCACCCGCCTGCAAACCCTTCCAGCGCCTTGACCAGCACCAACCCGTCCCGACAACCCTGGAAGGAGACCACCCGGGCCCGTGGAACCCCGCCACCCGACGCGACAGTCGGACCACGAGCATGGCCACCCGCGAAAACAAGGTCGGGTGCGGTCGCTACGCGACCAGAGCCCACTCATGAAAGATCGAGG
>NZ_QOIL01000053.1 GCF_003323745.1 Sphaerisporangium album | reverse complement strand
TGAGAGCGGTCACGTGGAACTCTTGATCAGCGGACAGAAAAGTCGAGGCTGACGGACAGCGGTTCCTGGTCGGCGGCCATCAAAAGTCCTGGTCAATGGCCAGGTTGATCTCCTGATCCTGTCCGTGTGTCACACGCGGGTCCCCCTCCGCGGGGGCTTGGGTTGCGGGTTGTCGAGACCTTGCACCCAAGACCCGCGGAGGGGGCCCGTGACGAAGTCTGGCATGGAGCTGATGGAGATCTACGAGGCTTACGACTTGACCGGGTGCGCCTGGTCGGCGGCACAGCTGGCGGGGTGTGACCCCAAGACGGTGCGCCGGTATGTCGCGATCCGGGCGGCGGGCGGCAACCCGCACCAGCCGAGGCCGCGGCATAAAGCGATCGACGCGTTCCTGGCGAAGATCGAGGAGAAGGTCGACCGGTCGAAGGGGAAGATTCGCGCGGACGTGGTGCACAAAGACCTGGTGGCGATGGGATTCTCCGGGTCTGAGCGGACCACGCGGCGAGCGGTCGCCGAGGTCAAGACGGCATGGAAGGCCGGACGGCGGCGCGTCTACCGGCCGTGGGTGCCTGAGCCGGGGATGTGGCTGCAGTGGGACTGGGGCGAGGGGCCGCGGATCGCCGGGCGCCGCACTCAGCTGTTTTGTGCCTGGCTGGCCTGGTCGCGGTTCCGGGTGGTGATCCCGGCGTGGGATCAGACGCTGGCCACGTTGACCTCGTGCCTGGATGCGGCGCTGCGGGCTCTGGGCGGGGCGCCGACGTATCTGCTGACCGACAACCCCAAGACGGTCACGATCGAGCACATCGCCCGCGTTGCGGTGCGGCATCCGCAGATGGTCGAGCTGGGGCGGCATTACGGCTGCGTGGTGTGCACCTGTGAGCCGTTCGATCCCGAGTCCAAGGGCGGGGTGGAGGCGACGGTGAAGATCGCCAAGGCGGATCTGGTGCCCACCAACGCCAACCTCCGCGCCGCCTACGCCAGTTTCGCCGAGCTGGAGCAGGCATGCGCCGCCTGGAGCGGGCACATCAACGGCCGCCGCCATCGCCAGACGCACCGGCCGCCGATCGAGATGCTGGCCGAGGAACGCGCTCGTCTGCACGTGCTGCCTGCCGATCCCTACGTGCTCGCGCTGGGGACCGAGCGCCTGGTCGGTGATGACCGGACCGTCCGCTGGGGCGATGTGCGCTACTCGGTGCCACCCGGCCACGAAGGACACACGGTCTGGTGCCGGGTCCACGGCGAGGAGCTGGTCATCGTCGGTCGCTCCCGCCACAGCGAGCACGGTCCACGGTCTCTGAGGGAACTGTGGCGGCATCGGTTGTCGGTTCCGGGCCGGCCGCAGATCGTCGATGCCCACTATCCCGAGCATGACGGCGGGAACGGCCCTAAAGCGCCCCGGCCTCGCCCGCAGACCAAGGCTGAGCAAGCGTTCCTGGCGATCGGGCCGGGTGCGCAGGCGTGGCTGATCGAGGCCGCCGCCACTGGGGTGGTGCGGATCCGCGTCAAGATGGCCCGCGCGGTGGAGCTGGCCAGGTTGCTGGGCGCGGCGCGGGTGGATGAGGCGCTCGGCCTGGCCGCGATCAACGGCCGTTTCGCCGAAGCCGACCTGGCCTCGATCTGTGACCACCTGGCATTGCATGAGCGCACCGGCTCCGGCACCCGCATCGACGAGGCTCACTCGGCCCAGCCCGGCACCGCCTGTTGGGCCGCCTTCGGTAACACCGTCAAAGGAGATCATTCGTGAGCGTCACCCTGCCCGCGGCACCACCGATCCCGGCCGAACTGGAGACCCTCTTTCGCCGGATGCGTTTCCCTTACGCCCGCAAAGCGGCACCCGAGGTGCTGGCGACCGCCCGCGCGCAACGCTGGGACCCTGCCGAAGTCGTCCGTGTCCTGCTTCACGAGGAAGTCGTCGGCCGTGACTCAGCCACCCGCCGCAACCGGCGAAAGAGCGCCGGCTTCCCCTCCGGAAAGACCTTCTCCTCCTGGCGAGGCGAGGACTCCACGATCAGCCAGGCCACCCAGAACGCGTTGATGACGCTGGAATGGGTCAACCGCACCGAGAATCTGGTGATCGCCGGACCATCCGGTACTGGCAAGTCCCACTTCGCCGAAGCACTGTCGCATCTGGCGATCGAGAAGGATCTGCGGGTGGCCTGGTTCACCCTGGAGTCCCTCAGCGCCACCGTCGGCCGAGCCAAGATCGACGGTTCGGTCTCTCGCGCCATCGGCCGCATCTGCCGCAGCGACGTCATCGTCATCGACGACATCGGGCTCCTGCCCGTCAGCCACGAGACCTCCGAGGCGTTCTACCGTGTCGTCGACGCCGCCTACGAGCGCCGCTCGGTCGCGGTCACCAGCAACATCCACCCATCAGGCTTCGACACCATCATGCCCAAGACGCTCGCCACCGCGACCGTCGACCGGCTGATGCATCACGCCCACCTGGTGGAGACCAGCGGCGACTCCCACCGCCTGGCCGAGGCCCTGTCCGGACGCGGGGTGATCCCGCTGACCTGACCATCCACCGGGAGATCGACCTGGCCACTCACCGGGATTTCCGGTGACCACACCAGGAATTTTGATGGCCACCAGCCGGGAGAAATCTGGCCGCTCAACTGGAGAACGGCGTGTCCGCTAGCA
>NZ_QOIL01000052.1 GCF_003323745.1 Sphaerisporangium album | reverse complement strand
TGTTGCCCGGCGCCGAAATTGCCGACGAGGTAGGCGCTGAGGATGCCGATGATCTGGGATGAGAACACCCCGCCGTGGGTGGTCCGGCGGGGTGTTCATCGGCGAGGTGTCGTTGTTCGTCGGCATGGTGCCGGTCGGTCAGTCGACCACCTCGCTCACCGCGGAGCGGGCGGCAGCTTCGTCGACGAGGTTCTTGCCGGAGGCGAACGCGGCGACCAGGGATTGCAGGGCGAGGTTGTTGACCGCGCGGGGATATCCGCGGGCGGTGGTGTGGATCAGGGTCATGGCGTCTTCGGTGAACAACTGGTCGGGGCGTCCGACCAGGTTCAGGTGGTGTTTGACGTAGCTGGTGGTCTCGGCGGAGGCCATTCCCGGCATGGTGTAGCGCAGGGCGGTGCGTTGTTCGAGAGCGGCCAGGACCGCGAGTTTCATGGTGCGGCGCAGGGTGGGCTGGCCGACCAGCAGGCAGGCCAGCGGCGAGTCCTGGTCCATGCCCTGGTTGGTGAGCATGCGGACGGTTTCCAGTTGCTCGTAGGTGAGCAGGTGGGCCTCGTCCAGGACCAGGACGGGGGTGCGGCCGCGTTCTTCGCGTTCGGCCAGCAGGGCTTTGCCGACCTGGACGGCCAGGCGGGAGCCGAGGTGGGCGGGGTGCTGGCCGAAGGTGTTGACGATCTCCTCGTGGATGCCGCGGACGCCGATCATGGGGTTGGGCAGGTAGATGACGGTGTATTTGGAGGGGTCCAGTCCGGCCAGGGCGGTGCGGACCGAGACGGTCTTCCCGGCGCCGACCTCGCCGGTGACCACGCCGATGGAGCGTTCGCTGATGCACCAGGAGATGCGGGCGACGGCCTCGTTGTGGGAGGCGTGGCGGTGCAGCATGCCCGGGGCGAGGTCTCGGCCGAAGGGCATGCGCGAAAAGCCGTAGTGGGCCTGCAGTTTCTCAATCACGGGGGGACTCCTGGCAGGTGGCGGGGCCGGTGGTCACGAGCTGGACGGCCCGGCGTCATCGCCGGGCAGGTCGGGGGCGAAGGCGGCGTAGTTGACCTTGGAGGCCAGCTCGGCGCTGTGGGCGGTGTCCACCAGTCCCAGGTAGTCGATGCCGGTAGTGGGCGCGGGATCTTCGGCGGGGACCTCAGGGCGGGCCTTGGGATGGCTGTTGCGGCTGATCTGGAACGGCAGCGCGGTGCCGGCGTCGGCGCCGTCGCAGCGCACCCGCAGGAACGACAGATCGAACGGGTCGAAGACCAGCTCGACCCGGCGTCCGGACAGGCCCGGGTCGACCTGGTAGCGGTTGCCGTGCAGGGACACCAGCGCGGTCTTGGACACCGTGCGCCACTCCGACCAGCGGAAGGCCTCGGCCAGATCGCTGGGGACCGGGACGGCGTAAGGGGCGCCGGCCATCCACCGTGCCAGCGGGGCCATGGCGGTCTCGGTGTGGGTGCGGCGGTGGTAGACGCCCTCGACCCAGGCGGTGAACAGCCGGTTCATCTCCGCCAGGCTGGCGACCTGGCGGCCGACCTCGCCCTCGCCGGAGGCGATCTCGACGACGAACTCGCTGTTGACGGTGCGGAAGAACCGTTCGATCTTGCCCCGGCCCTGCGGCCGGCCCGGCGCCGAATGGACCAGCTTGATGCCGAGCTTGGCGCAGGCGCGCATCAGCCAGGAATCGACGAACGCCGACCCGTTGTCGACATAGACGTACTCGGGGACGCCGCGCGAGGCCAGTGCCGGGCGCAGCGCGGCGGCCAGGCGCACGGTGTCTTCGGCGAATCCCCACCGGTGCCCGACGATCGCCCGGGAGTGGTCGTCGATGAAGGCGAACAGGTAGGTCTTGCGGCCGCCGATCCGGGGTCCGTGCAACGCGTCCCCGGTCCAGATCTCGTTGGGGGTGCCGGCCTCGAACCGCCCGAATACCGCCGGTTCGACCGGGGCGCGCAGCGCGGTCAGCCCGGTGCGCACGAACATCCGCTGCAGGGTGCGCTCATCGGGCGCCCAACCGTGGTGGACGACCAGGATGCGGCGGATCTGCGCCGCGGTGCGGGCCGGGTTCTCCTTCTTCAACGCGGTGGCCAGCTCGAACACCTCCGGCGGGGTGCGCGGCTGGGATTGGCGCGGGGAGGGGACCAGCGCGTCGAAACCGCCCTTGCGCCAGTCGGAGATCCACCGGTCCAGCGTCCAGCGGGTGATCCAGATGGTGCGGCCGTCGGGATCGGTATGCGGGACACCGGCCAGCGCGCGCACCAGCGCGCCGCGCTGGCGGCTGCTGAGCGAGGGATCAGCCGCCTCCCGGATGAGCATGTAACGGAACAGGCCGATCTGGCGGGCGCGCTCCAGCCGCGCGACCTGATCCTCGTCTTTTTTGGTCAAAACAGCCTTCCTGGCCACTTGCGGGATGAGACGGGCGAAGGCTCGCAGAGACACCCAGACGATCATCAGGGTCGGCTCGTGTTGCGCGTCGATCAAGGCCAGGACGGGGCCAGTAGCAGCCCGCCACTGGCAGCACACGCCATCCGCCACGGCGACACCTCGCCGATCTGCGGCCACCGCGAGGCCGCCGCCACCGACGCGCCGAACACCGCGGCCACCGCGTCACCGAACGCGGTGGCGGCCGGCGCCGGTGGCACCGGATCCACTCCGACATCGACCATCAGCACGGTGAAACGCACCCGCACCAGCTCGGCCCGCCCGGCAAAACGGCGCAGCCAGCCGCGCACGGTCTCCACCGGCACCCCCAGCCCGGCGGCGATCGGCCTAGCCCCCAGCCCGGCCGCCTTGGCCGCCAGCGCCGCCCCGATCACCTCAGCCAGATCCGCCCGCCTCACCAGCGCGAACACCGGAAGAAGGACATGCGACACCCCGCAACCCACGCATCGGGTCCGCCGCGGACGCACCACCACCGCCACCGAGCCGCCCCGCAACCTCCGCGCCCGGGCCCACCCCCACGGCTTCAACGGCCCACCGCAATCCGGGCACGCCAGCTCCCGCGCAGACAGTTGCCGCTCGACCTTTTCCGGGTTCGCCCCTACCGTGAGCACAGCGCCTCCGAGCGCTACACGGCCCTCCCGGGCGACTCCGCCAAGAGATACCGGGAGGGCCTTTGCATGCCCTTCGTCGGCGAGGTGCCGCCGCCGACGAACTCCCCGGTCACCCGGAACATGCATCCGATCTTGTCGGCAGACAGGATGCCGCATTCCGCCCACTACATCGGCATCTTCAAAGTCGTTCAACA
>NZ_QOIL01000051.1 GCF_003323745.1 Sphaerisporangium album | reverse complement strand
TGCCCTTCGTCGGCGAGGTGCCGCCGCCGACGAACTCCCCGGTCACCCGGAACATGCATCCGATCTTGTCGGCAGACAGGATGCCGCATTCCGCCCACTACATCGGCATCTTCAAAGTCGTTCAACACGATGTGTCGTGGAGGACGGCTGGCCGCTGCGCCGAGCAGCCGAACGCTTCCAGGTGGCGGTAACCACCGCCCGCCGCTGGGCCGAGCGCTACCGCCGCTACGGCACGGCGGGCATGGCCGACCGCTCCAGCCGCCCGCACCACAGTCCCCGGCGTACCCCCAGCCGTACCGAACGGCGCATCATCAAGGTCCGCCTGGCCCGCCGCTGGGGACCGGCCCGCATCGCCTTCCTGCTGCGCCTCAACCCCGCCACCGTGCACCGCGTCCTGGTCCGCTACCGCCTGGCCCGCCTGTCGCATCTGGACCGGGCCACCGGCGCTGCGATCCGCCGCTACGAGCGCACCGCCCCCGGCGAGCTGATCCACGTCGACATCAAAAAACTCGGCAACATCCCCGACGGCGGCGGCCACAAGGCACACGGCCGGGCCACCGGCGGACGCAACAGCTCCGCCCACCGCGACCCGGCCCGCCCGCGCACCCACCACGGCCGGCCCAACCTGGGGTACGGCTACCTGCACAACGCCGTCGACGACCACTCCCGCCTGGCCTACACCGAGATCCTGCCCGACGAGACCAAGGAAACCGCCGCCGCCTTCTGGCAGCGCGCCCAGGCCTACTTCACCGAATGCGGCATCACCGCCCAGCGGGTCCCGACCGACAACGGCTCCTGCTACCGATCCATCCTGTGGCGCGAGCTCCTGACCGGCCAGGGCATCACCCACAAACGCACCCGCCCCTACCGGCCCCAGACCAACGGCAAGGTCGAACGCTATAACCGCACCCTGCTCGATGAATGGGCCTACGCACGGCTCTACACCTCAGAAACCGAACGCCGCCAAGCACTCCCGGCATGGCTGCACACCTACAATCACCACCGCGGCCACACCGCACTCGGCGGCCACCCACCCGCCAGCCGCGTACCTAACCTCTCAGGGCATTACAGCTAGCCACCGCCATCCCGGCCCTGCCCTCGCTCGTCGGTGCCCCGGATGAGAGGGCGATGTGACTGGTCGTTTCATCGCCGCCTTGGTGGCGTTCGTGCTGCTGGTGCTGGCCTGGTTGGGCTTCGCCTTCCTGATGCGGGACACACCGTTGATCACCGGCATCCTCGGCTGGGGCTTGGCCGGCGTGATCGTCGTCGGGTACTTCCTGGCCGTGCTCATGGAACCACCGATGACACCGCCCGAGGGAACCCAGGAGGCCCAGGCCGCGGCGCGCTGGTGGGCCGGCCTGCTCACCAACGCGCAGAGCGCGGACATCGGCGATACGCCGGGCCGCGATCTCGACCAGGTCGACCTGAGCCGGCCGCCGAGCAGGCCGAGACCTTCCGCGCGGCCCTGGAGAAGACCATCCTCGGCCGCCTCGTGGTGGCCTGGGCAGGCATCCCGGGCGACCGCCCGGCCGGGCGGCGCTACGTCGTGCTGACGGTCATCGCCATCGACTACGACCCCGACGCCGTGCTCATGGGTGCGCTCAACGCCGCCTGCATCCCATGGGACATCACCGGGCCGCTGCCGTTGCCGCAGAAGACGTGGATGCGGATCCACCCCGGCCGTATCCGGGTCTCGGTGGGGTACGGAGGCCCAATCCAGGAGATCGACGTTCGAACGGGCGGCGCGCCGTGTTTCCGCAGGTCGGCTGAATGCGACCTGCGGAAACACGGCACCCGGGGCCCGGGGATACCAGCGGTTCGTCACGTCCGGTGGCCCGCCTGCCCGCCGTTCACCGGGCGGTGCGGGGCCGTCCCGGCTTGGGATTCCAGTTCCTGGCGAACTTCAGCAGGCGGTCAGCTTGGACTGGCCTCCTTGAGCAGGGCCTTGATTGCTCGGTTGTCGTCGCTGGACAGGCTCTTGCGGTGGGCCTTGCGCAGTGCGTGCAGGCGCCGTGCGCACCGGGCCTTGTTCTTGCGATCTCCCAGGTCCAGCGCCTCTTTCAGGTCCGCGATGGCGTCCTTGAACTCGTTGGCGATCTGTTCTTCGGAGCGGGGCGCATGCTGCCGAGTGGGCTCTGACGCAAGTGGGCGGGGAGCCCTGCGCGCGGAGGCAGGTTCGCGGGTGGGCCCGCCGTCCAAACCTCGCCGCGGCGGGAACTGGGCCTCAAGAGCTATCAGCGCGTCACGATCGACTCTCTCGCGTGCAGGGCCGGAGGCGGCGGCCCGTTGCGGAACAGGGGCACGCGCCGGGCCCGGCTTCAGGTCGGCTGTCACCGGCGGTGCCGGCTCGAGCGGCCGGGGAGCCCGGTTGGGCGCGGGCACGTACCGGCTGATGCGGCCCCAGTCCCCCACGTTGTCCGGGGTGGACAGGAAGACCTCCAGGGTCGCCGAGGTCGCGTGCATGACGAACCTGAATCGCCCGTAGGCGACGCCCTGCCTGTCCAGGATCGCCGTCACCTCGCTGTTGCGCTCGTGCACGAACCAGTCCCACTCGCGCCCCTGCGGGGACTCCGCGTCCTCCAGGACCTTCGTGATCGTGATATTGCCGAGCACGACGCGGGTGTCCCTAGTGCTGGCGGGGTCGCTGATGTGGATGTAGCGCGCGTCAAAACGATCGATGGGATCGCGAAAGACGGCTTCCCCCTCGGGGAGGTCGCGGCTTTGCCGCCAGCGCTTCAGCTCGGCCGAGATCATCTCGGGCTCGATGTCGAGCCGGCCCCGGCTCCTCTTCGCCAGGCGGCACTGCGCCTCGCTTTCACCGAGGTGATAAAAATGCGGGATCCTCTCATCGCCGATGCGAGTGAAGAGCGGGCGCCCGCACCCACTGACCGTCCCGCACCAGAAATGCACGCCCTCGTGCTCCTGACGGAACTCTAGGGCGGCGTCGCGTTCGTAAGGCATGAAGACGGCGTCCCCTGAGTCGGCCGTCGGACCTTTGACGGCCGTCTGCACCAGGCGGCGATCCCGTCCTGGTTCGGAAGTCGAGCGGAGTTGGGTCAAGTGTGGAACTCCTTCCAAACACCAGCCCGGGTTCGGCCCCGAACCGCTACAGGGTCGCAGAGCGTCACCGCTGGGACTACACTAACCACCAGATGTAGTGGTACGCAGGTCCATGATGCCCTACACCTAGGGAATTAGCACGCAAGTTCGTATAATCCCCAGCTCAAGCCGCGTGCCCTATCACCCAGGGTCATACAGGCTGTTCGCGCCGCGTGTCGCTCGGCCCCGACCGCCGGGGCGGTGTGCACCCCGCCTGCGCACACGCGGCCAGACCGGATCCAGGGCCTTGGCGCGCATCTCGTACCGTGCTAGTGCTGTGACCGGAAACGATCACCGGGTTGGGTCTTGGTCAGGCGGCGGGTGACAGGGGTCGGCCGCCCCAGCGGATGCGTTTCTCGCTGCGGATGCGGGCGCGTTCTCGGCGCTGAGCGGCCA
>NZ_QOIL01000050.1 GCF_003323745.1 Sphaerisporangium album | reverse complement strand
TGACGGCCAGCAGCGGCAGCTCCAGGGTGTCCAGCCAGCGCAGGAAAGCCGCCAGCACCTGCAGCCGGGTCTGGCGGGTCGCGGCCGAGGGCTTGTCGGCCAGCCAGGCGGCGACCACGCCGAACGTCGTGCGATCGAGGCGGTCGACCAGGTCAACGTCGGCGCCGGGGACCTCTCCGCCGTCGCCGCGGGCCCGGCGCGGCGACAGCCCGGCGATGTCACCGACGCTGACCACCCGGGGCACGGGCGGCCCAGCGGCCTCCCGCTCAGCCGGAACGGAGCCTGGGCCCGCGGCCGCGTCCCGGGCCGCGGCCGCATCGCCGCCAGCGGGAGCGCCAGGCGGCCGCCCCGGCCGGTACACCGCGCTCGGAGCCAGCGCCATGGTGTTGTCGGCAGCCGCTCCCGGGCGCGGGGTCTGTTGCGCCGACGAGTCGAGCTCGGGCGCATGTGGCTGGAGGGTCATCGTGGCTCGCCCGTCTCTTCGTACTCGCCGGCGAGGATGAACTCGTGCCCGGCCAGCAAACCGATCAACGCGGTGCCGAGCTCGGTCGGCTGGACGCCCGCGCCGCGGCAGTCCTTGCCCGGGCAGCGCTCGGGTGCGCCGGGAGTGGCCTGGGCAACGTCGCGCAGCGTGCTGTCGGCGTCGGCACGCGGGGAGGTGACGGTTGTGAGTGACAGGTATTGCGGCGCCTCCATGAGGGCTCCTTGATCAGGCCAGGTCATCCCAGCTCCACGGTTGCGCCGGATGACCATCAGGGGCACGGCCGAACCGAAACCGCACTCCGTTATCCTGACGCCCGAGGAACACACCAAACCGCCCGGCTGCGGGCAGGCGCGCGAGAAGCATGCTGAGCTGTGTGAGTGCCCCAGCTTCGTCCAGAGTGTCCAGCAACGTGTCCAAGGCACCCGTGTCGTATGGGCCGACGTCGTGCAGGGCGACGCGCCGGGCGGGATCACGGGAGAGTAACACGCTGACCTGCTCCTTCGCGCCCGCATCCCACAGAACCTTCAGCAGCCGGGCCACGCCGTTGAGGTCGTCGAGAGCGGTGTGCCGGGCGGGATCACGGGCCAGCAGCACGCTGATCTGCTCCTCCGCGCCCACGCCCCGAAGGGTGTCCAGTAACTGGGCCACGCCGTCGGGGTGATCCAGGGCGATATGCCGGGCGGGATCACGGGCCAGCAGCACGCTGACCTGCTCCTCCGCGCCCACATCCCGAAGGGCGTTCAGCATCCAGGTCACGCTGTGAGGGGCAGCCTGGATAGCGTGACGGGTGGCCCGGATAGCCAGGACGCTGACCTGCTCCTCCGCGCCCAAATCCCGCAGAGTGTTCAGCAGGCTCGTCACGCCGATGGGGTCGTCTAGGGCGGCGTGCCGGGCGGGATCACGGGCCAGCAGCACGCTGATCTGCTCCTCGGCGCCCAACTTCCGCAGAGTACTCAGCAGGAACTCTACGCCGCCGGGCTGGTCCAGCGGCGCGCGATGAGCGGGATTGCGGGCCAGCAGCACGCCGACCTGCTCTTCCGGGAGGACGTGCAGCAGTAACGCCACGCCGTTGAGGTCCTCCAAAGCGGCGTGATGGGCGGCGCGGTCAGCCAGCACGCTGACCTGCTCCTCCGCGCCTACGTGCCGAAGACTATTTAGCAGCAACATCACGCGGATAAGGTCGTGCAAGGGAGCGTGACGAGCGGGATCGCGGGCCAGCAGTAGGCTGACCTGATCTTTCGCACCTGAATCCCACAGAGCCTGCAACAGCAAGCCCGCACCAAAGTGGTCGTTCATGGCAGCGTGACGGGCGGGATCACGGGCCAGTAGCACGTCGGCCTGCTCCTCCGCGCCCACCCTCGGAAGGATGGACAACAGGAGCGCCACAGCGCGCGGGTTATCCGGAGTGGTGCGCATGGTCACCCACTGCGCGGGCCGACGGTCAGAGGGGTGAACGCGGTGCAGCAGGGTGATGAGCTCACTCACCGCGAAGATATCCCCGTAGCGGGTGACGGCGTTTTTGTACAGTTGCGCGGCGTCGCGCAGCAGGCCGCGACCGCACGCGGCGTTGCCGAGAGCGACAAGGTCGCCGGGGTGGGCTCCGATCGCCAGGGCCGCCCAGAACCCGGCCGGGGGGACGTGCTCGTGCCGGTGGCGGCGGCCGTGCTGGTCGAGGTAGTCGGCCAGTTGGTACACCGGCCCCTGTTCGGTGTCGGTGTGCCGGGCGCCGACCGGGCGTGCGGCGGGATCGGCCTTTGGTGATCGTGTGCCGGGACGTGGGCGGATTGCGGTCAGCGGCCCGCGGACGCCCTTGCAGGGCTTGGCGGTGTAGGCCAGTGCCTGCTCCAGCCAGTCCTGTCCGGCGGCGTCCCATTCGGCGTCGGACAGATAGGCCGGGGCGGCGGCCGCCAGCAGCGCGTGCGGCAGGGCTAGGCGGTGGCCCAGGCGGCGGGCGTCCATCGCGGCATGGATGAGTGCCTTGGCCGGGGGTGGAGCGTTGTGGTAGCGGGCCAGCAGTTCGGGAACCCCGGCCAGGTACTGGGTGATCTCGCCGTCGGCGGCGTGGGTCACCGCTTCGGCCAGCCGCGCATCGCCCGCCGCCGCCTGCCGCAGCTCGCGCATCTGCTCGTCGGTGAACCCGGCGTTCATCGCGATGTCGGTGCCGGCCAGTACGGCCCGTGCCTGTGCGTGGCTGTCGGTCTGCGGGTTCGGCGCCTGGCGGGTGAGGGTGTCCCAGTGCTGCGGCCACAGCGTGCCCAGCACCAGCACCGGCGCCCGGCCGGGGTCGGTGAGCAGGGTGCGCAGCGCGGCGGCGACCCGCTCCCCGGTGTCGCCGGCAGTGTCGAAGTAGAACTGGGTCTCGTTCAGCCACACCACGGTGCGCGGGCCCACCGTGGCCAGTTCGGCCAGCGCGGCCTCGGGCCGGGTGGGGTCGAACGGGTGCCATAGTCGCCACCCGCCCTGCGCGCGCAGGATCGTCAGGGCCTCCCAGCAGGCGCGGGTCTTGCCTGTGGAGGACCCGCCGACCAGCACCGCCATCGCGCTGCAGCCGCCGGCGGCCCGGTCGACGACCTCGGCCAGGCGCTGGTCGTGCGCGCGGCGCACATACGGCGGCAGCACCGACAGCGTCCCGGCGTCCGGGCGGGTCGCCTCGATAGGGCGGTGTACCTCCAGCGCCAGCGGGTCGCTCACCTGCTCCAGCGGCCGGCCCGGCCCGTCCGTGGACGCGGCCTGCCGTCCGGTGTCGCGGCGGGGACGCCGATCGGAGCGCACCAGCAACTCCCACTGCGCCGCGGTGGCGGGCCTTTCTCCCGCCCAGCCGGCCAGCACCGCGCCGATCCGGACGAGCTGGTCCAGATCGCGCGGCACGCTGTGGCCGGTTGCCCAGGAGCCCACCGTCGTGTGCGGCACCCCGCAGGCCTCGGCCAGTTCCTTTTGCGTGTGCCGGCGGGGCGGCGGCGTGGCGGCGGCCCGGTGGGCGGCCTGATCCCACAGCCGGGCGAGCTCGGCCAGCACCGCCGAGCCGATGTGAGCCCCGCGGCCCGGGCGAAACGGCGCGCCCATCATTGCTCCCGTGCCATCAGAGCGATCCGAGCCGATCCGGCTCGCACCATCCCGGAGACCGCGCCGATCAGGACGGGCACCGGATCGGCGCACGCCGGATCCGGGAGCCCTGGGATGCGCGCGCCGGATGCCCGCCAATGGCAGGTGTACCGGGCAGCCCGCCCGGCCCATCGCGAAAGGACGTCCCCCATGAAGCTCTCTCCCACCGCCCGGCGTCTGGGCCGCGCCGTGCTGTTCGCCGCCGCCCGCGGCGCGGCGACCGCTGCCGCCTCCGGGCTCACCGGCTTGGCCCTGTGGTGGCTCACCCAGCGCTGAGCGGCCCTCGCTGTGCCTCGGCGCCACCGTCCTCGGCGCCGGGCGGACACCGACGGTCGATCCCATTCCGCCCCGCCGGCCGCCTGCCGGGTGCGCGCCGACCCGGCGGCGGGGCGCGCGCCGGTGACCGAGCGCGGATCGCGCAGCGGGAGCGCCTTTCGGCCGAGAGAAGCCGCCCGCGGTGTCATGCCGGGCCGCCGGCGGCCGGTGTCGCGGGCCAGGTTGCGGCCAAGTGGGCGTTGAGTGCGTCGAGCAGCGCGTCCAGCCGCGGCCCGCTGCCCGCGCTGAGCCGCCCGCCCGAGCGGGGCACCGTCCGGATGCCGGCGTCGAGCAGCTCGGCGCGGGTGAGCACCACGCGGCCGCAGCCCTCGGCCCAGAACGCGTCCGGGGTGCTGGTGTGCAGCACGCCGTCGCCGGTGGCCACCAGCACGGTGCGCGGCGGGTGGCCGCCGGGCGGGTCCACCAGCAGCGCGCAGACCTGCACCCGGGTCAGGCGCGGAGGCCGGGCGGCCGACGGCGCGGCGGAGATCGGATACATCGG
>NZ_QOIL01000005.1 GCF_003323745.1 Sphaerisporangium album | reverse complement strand
TGCCCTTCGTCGGCGAGGTGCCGCCGCCGACGAACTCCCCGGTCACCCGGAACATGCATCCGATCTTGTCGGCAGACAGGATGCCGCATTCCGCCCACTACATCGGCATCTTCAAAGTCGTTCAACACCCTCGGTCGCCCGCGGAGGCGACCGCCACATGGGCGGGCCGTGCGACTACGAGCGGGCCCGTGAGGTTGCGACCCTCGGTCGCCCGCGGAGGCGACCGCCACCGCCCCCGCCGAGCGGGCGGCGCTCCAGGGGTGGGTTGCGACCCTCGGTCGCCCGCGGAGGCGACCGCCACGGCATCTGAGCAGGAAATATGCCTGGACAGCGCCGAAGACTATGGTTGTTCAATTCGCTTATCAAGGAACATATCGGGCCATACCTCATTGGGTAGGCCTGGCGTGTCGCGTGAGTGCTTCAGGTTCCGAACTAGAGGATGAGGGGTTCGTGGTGGGGTATGGGCTCGGCTATCCCCAGTCGGTGCACAGTGGTGAATCCGTCGCGGGGCAGGCGGTATATACGCACCGAGTCATCGCGGGGCTCGATGATTCTTTGGGCGCCGTCGAGGAGTGTGAGGAGTTCGGCGTCGGTACAGGTGATTTCGAATACGGATTTTTGAACTCGGTGTCCGTAACCTTCGCAGAGCTTGGCCATCTGGCGGAGGCGGCGGCGTCCTTCGGGTGTGGTGGTGGCCACGTCATAGGTCAGCAGGAGTTGCATTAGCTAAGCGTCCAGGGCACGTAGGAGGGCAGCTCACCTCGAATGTGCCGAGCGAGGAGGCGCGCTTGGACGACGGGTAGTAATGAGGAAGTCACCTTGCGGCCGAGCAGCTTGTGTGGCCATTCTTTGGTCTTCCAGCTTTGCCATTCGGTTAGAAGAAGTCGTCGGCCGTCTTCGGTGAGTTGGACGGCTCCTCCGGGGAGAGTTTCAAAGTGTTCGGCACGGACTTGTTTGCGATTGAGCAGGTTGAGAGCGAGTCGGTCGGCGTAGATCGGCCGGAACTCTTCCATCAAGTCCAGCGCCAAAGCAGGCTTGCCTGGGCGTAGGCCGTGGAGGAACCCCAGATAGGGGTCGAGGCCGACTTGTTCGGTGGCGCCGTGGACGAGGGTTCGGGTCAGGCCGTAGAGGAAGGACAGCAGTGCGTTGACCGGATCGGTTGGCGGCCGTCGAGTGCGACTGGTGAAGGGTGCCATGTCGGGCGGGGTACGCAGCATGCCGGTGAGCCCTTCGAAGTACAGGCGGGCGGCTTGGCCTTCGATTCCCAGTAATTCATCGAGGTTGGTCGCGTCGCGTGCGCGCGTCAGCAGGTTATCGAGGTCCTCGGTGATAGCTCGCAGCGAGATTTGAAGATTGCCGGTGGCGTCGCGGGCTCCTCGCAGCAAAACCTGTCGGGAATTGTGGAGCTTTCCGGCGACGCAGCAACGAGCGATCTGCAGGCGGGCGGCTGCGTTGGCATGGGCGAGATGCTGGGCGTGGCGCAGAAGGATATTGCCACGCGTGGGACCATCAACGCGGCCCAGGAAACGTCCTGACAGGCTCATCCATACGACTGATCGGCCGTCGTCGGCGCAGCGTGTGAGAAGTTCCGCCGATAGTGCCACGTGGCCGTAGACGACGATGCCGTCCAGACGGCGTAGGGGCAAGGTGCGTTTGGGGAGCTCTGGAACGACGACTTTGAGGCTGTCGTGATCGAGATGGAGGCTGGCACCTTGAGTTTGGACGTAGAGGGTGTTGAGAAGTTCAGTCATCCCATGCCGCCTCTGGTCGGGAGATAAACAAAGTGGAGGCCGTGTCGGTGTAGGCCTTGGTGCGTGCCAGGACACGAGGCATGCACATGTCGCGCATCGAGCATCGGCGGCATCGTTGGTCTGCGGGAGCGGTAGGCAGCGTCATGCTGGTCATGGTTTGCCTGACGGCGTGCGCCAGGGTGATGACCCGCTCGCGTAGGGTTTGGTCGATGTTGACGGTGTGTCGTCGCCGGTCTGTCCCCGAATAGATCAGCCCCTGAGGGACAGGTTTGTTGAACATGGCCTCCAGGCACATGGCCTGGCCGGCTACCTGGACATCGGCCGGTCCTCCGGTCGTATAGGTACCGGACTTGTGTTCGATAGGGAGGATGCGGCCGTCGTGGTGGATTTCGACGACGTCGCACACGCCGATGAGTCCTAGGTCGTCGTGCCAGACGGGGAGGGCCCGTAGGGTACGGATCGCGCCGCGGGTTTCGATCCCGGGCTCGTGTACCCGCTGGTGCATCAGGGTGCCACGGATGGTGGCCGCGTCGTCGGCATACCCGTCTTCCAGCAGGATGAGCCCAGCTTGGCGAGGGCAGTAAGCATGGTGTTCCAGTGCTGACAAGGTGACCTGCACCAGCGGGCCGCCAGTGAGGTCAGCCCGCTCCGCGGACAGGCTCATCCGACCAGTCGCGTGAGGGTGACGCCGTCGGGCAGGTCGTCGGCGACGGTGCGGTGTAGTCGCTGAACGAGCGCGGCGCGGTCTTGTCGGTGGACACCTGGATACGGTCGAACAGGGTGTGGGCGGGGGCGCGGCCGAAGGAGTCGTCGTGACTGAAGACATACAACCCGCGGAGCGCCATCTCCCCACGGGTGGAGGCACGGTCATGCTCGAACATCAAGGTCAGGGCACGCCAGAAGGTGTCCAGGTCCTGGCCGTCTACGCCGGTACGGCGCGCCAGTGGGGCGCTGAAGTGGCCGTATCCGAGATAGAGGCCGTAGGGGATCATGTGCTTGTTGCCCATTTCGGTTGACTCGCCCTTGTCGATGTCGTCCTGGCGGGTCTGGGTGACGCGGGTGATGCCGTGTTCTTGCGGGAGAACGGAGTGGATGGAGCGGGAGAAGGTGAGCTGCATCGGGCCTTGGACGCGTCCGCAGGGCTTGGTGCCGGTGCTCATGACCGCACCGAACATGCGCACGTCATAGAAGGTCTGGCACATCCATTGCTGTGCTTCGGCTTCGGACTTGCGCCGTTGTTTGGGGTCGAGGTTCAAGGCGGCGTAAGCGCGTTCGTGCTGGGCGTTCAGTGCTACTCCGGCTTCGACGTAGATGTCATAGCCGGCCACGCCTTCCTGGAGGAGCGCGACGGTGTTGCGGATCTTTCGTTTGATGGCGACGTCGGTGACCAGGCCTTGACCGGTTTCCGGGTCGGTGCGGGGCATGCCTCCGGCGTCGGGGTCGCCGTTGGGGTTACCGTCGCGAACGTCGAACAGGTAGACGAAGTCGTGCTTACGGGCGGGATCCAGGTGAGCTGACATTCGTGGTCCTTTCGAAGGGGGTGGGTCTACTGGGTTAGGCGGATTCGGTCGCGGCGGACTTGCTGGCGGCGGCCGCCCGGGCGGCGGCGCGGTCGGCGGCGCGCTGGTGGTGGTAGCCCAGGACGAATTGGCCTTGGCCGGCAAGGTCCAACGTGGCGGGCGGTTCGTGGTGGAGTTTCTCCAGCACCTCGTCCAGGCGTTTGTCCAGGGCGATGCCGGCCGCGCGTCGGTTGCCGCGCAGGCGGCGCAGGTGGCCGGTGGCGTTCTTGCGCAGCATCGTCAATACCGCCAGCGGACGGCCCATGGCCGCGCCGAAGTATTTGTCGGCGATGGTGGTGTTGATGTTGTCCAGTGCGGTGCGCTGGATGTCCTCCAGTACGGCGAACAGGCGTCCGCTGACGTAGCCGGGGTCGGTGCTGTCGCGGTTGAGGCCGTCCACCAGTGTCTCCTTCAGTGCGGGGTTGGCGCGGATGAGCAGCAGGCGCAATAGGGCGGCCCGGGCAAGGTCGACGTGACCATCGGCGCGGATGCGCTGGATGAGGCGTGCCAGCAACTTGACCGGCAGGGCTGTGCGATGCAGGGCGGCGGCCATGAGGTCACGTTCGGCGCCTGATGGGGCGCTGTCTTTGACGTACCCATGCTTGCCGTGCCGGCCGAGCGCGGCGGCCATGCGCCAGACCGGGACTTTTTGCGGGCCATCGGCCCACAGGTCGGTCATCGCGTGGTCGGCGAACCAGGAGTCGATGTTCTGGCACAGCGCGATCAGCGGTATGTCGATCCAGTCACGGATCACCACACGGCTTTGGTTGGCCGACAGCGTGATCGCATAAAAGGCGTTGCCGTCGAGCCAGGCGGCTCGGCGAGCCGGTGACAGGCGCACCTGCTCGATGATGGCGTTGACCTGCTCGGGGTTGGCATCGCGGACAGAGGCCAGCGGCGCGATGGGCGCCGGTCGGCGCAACCACCACGTCATGACGTTGTCGTTGCCGCGATGGTGGTGATGGGGGTCGGCCAGCAAGGCGTTGAGCGCCGACATGGCGCGGCCGCCGCAGGTGTCGCAGATGGGGGTGTTGGCCAGCTGGATGGTGCCGCCACGTCCTTGGGCGGTTTTGTTGATCGAGACTAGTTGGGCATCTCGTCCCCGGCCACCAGGTACGGGGATGGCACCGGACTTGACCGGCTCGGGAATGGTGTCCAGCAGCGGCCCTGGCTCGCCGCAGGCCAGACAGATGCCGTTCCCGTTTCCGGAGCTTTTCCGCGCACGGACGATGCTGCCCCAGACGCCCACCGCGGACGGCAGAGCGTGCACCCAGCCGTCATCGGTCCTGATCGCCACGACGTCGGAGACGGTGGCCTCCTCCGGGATGGCCAGCCGCGCGTGGGCGCCGCTGTGGAAGAAGGTGGCGATAGGGGCTGCCCGAGGTTCGTCCTTGGCCCACCGGTCGATCAGGTCGATGAAGTCGGCGTTGCGCCGCTGAGCATCGTTGATCTGTTTGCCGCTGTCGTCCTTGGCGACGGCGAGCGCGTATTGCAAGGTGTCGGTGAGCAGGAAGGGCAGTGACCCGGTCCCGGAGCGCTGCACATAGGGCGTGGCCAGGATCTGGCCGGCCTTGGCCTCGGCCGTGCTCAGGTCGATAAGGCGGTTGCCACGTGGCCGGCCTTGGGGATCCAGGTCGATGGCCCAGCGGACGCTGCGGTTGCGGTAGTAGGGCGGGGGCAGGTCGGTGCGGTCGCGGGCATGTTCCACCAGTTGCTTGATCAGCACGCTCTAGCTCCGCCCGCCTGTACGCACGGCTTGAGTGGTGGACTGCCCGGTCGGCAGCTCCACCCCGTGCTTGGGCACGGTGAGGACGCCTTGCCGGAGTTTGGCGTGAAACCAGCGGTAGCTTTCGCCCATGTCGTCGTAGCGGATGCTGTGCAGCATCACGCCAAGCTGCTCGTCATGCGGGATCGGGCTGCGGGGCGTGGGTGGGTGGAAGGAGGCGGAGAACTCGCGTACCCCGAGGAAGGGCTGGGAGTAGCTGGAGCCACGTTCGACCCGGCGACGGAATTGGTCGCGGTACTTGGCGTCGGGGTCGGTAGCGTGCGGGCGCAGCCGTACCTGGGCGTGGATGCGGTAGGCCACATCGCGCAGGCACACCATGTTGCGCTGGTCACGGTCCGCTTCGGCGTCAAAGCGCAACGAAGGGTCGGACATGGCCTCGCGGATCCAGCCGACCGTCAGCATCGAGGACACCTCATTGCGGCGAATCGACATCCACCGGATCGGCTGGAGTACCTCGATCTGCTCGATTCGGTAGGAGAATTCGGGCTTCCAGAAGATCGCCTCCAGGACGCCCTTGGCGGCTGAGGGCGTCATCACCGGATAGCTCAGCCGTTCGGTCTTGAATTCCGGGCGGGTGAAGCAGGCATAGGGGGCCTGCACCTCCACCACAAGCGGCGGGGGTGGGTGGTGAGCACGACGGGTGGTCAAAACACCAGCTCCTGGGGGTCGGGGGATGTGATCTCGATGCCTCGTTGGGGGTGGTAGTCGCCCAGCCACTCGATGAGGTCGCCTACGATCGGCGCGGCCAACCCCTCGGCAACGGCCCGGGCGGCTGCCCCTCGAGGCAACGTGGCCAGGTATGGGCGCAGAGCGCGAAGTTGCGCGCCGGCGCCGGGGTAGCCCGAGCGCAGATGGACCAGAATGCGCTGCAGCTCTTCGACATCCCCGTAGGGCACCGCTACGGGAACGGTCCACTCGTCGATCATGCGGAACAGCTCGGCCACCCGGGGAAAGTCATGGGCCTGGCGCTCCGTTTGGATCTCCTGGCCAGCTTGCTCCACGTTGTGGAAATCGAACCGCGCCCGGTAATAGCCCTCCAACGCATCCAGGTCATCTGGCGCGCAGTGCGGGCCGAACCGGTCACGGGTAGCTTCCAACGCCGCGCCGTACAAGGACTGGACGCCCTTATTGCCGTCCTCGGGGTCAAAGACGATGACCCGCCCATAGGGCAGGCGGCCACCACGGTTCACCCGCCCTGCGGCTTGCTGCATCGAATCCGCAGGAGCAACCGCCCGAAACCCCACCGGAAAATCAAGATCAACCCCGGCTTCCACCAACTGGGTACTCACGACCAAAACCGGCTCCAACTCCTTCAGCAGCCGCTTGATCTCCACCAAAGCGGCGCGGCGGTGCGCCGCCGCCATCCTCGTGGACAGATGCAACGCCGATCGATGCTGCTCGACCAGCTGATGCAGCCGGTTGGCGTCCTTGGTCGTGTTGACCACGGCCAGCGCCTGCGGTTGCTCCGCGACCCCGTGCGCTATCTGCGCCAATGTCGGCTTGGGGTCAAGCCGCCACTCATAACGCACCCGGTTGAGCGCCTTGTAGAGCGGCTTGGGTTCGGCGACCACCTCGTGGATCGGTGTCGCCTGCAGCGGAGTCAGGACCTCGAAAGGGGGTTGGGTGGCCGACGCCAGCAACACCGTCGAGCCGAACCGTTCGGTCAGCGTCCGCAAGGCAGAGGTGATCGGGACCAGCAGGCGATCGGGCAACGCCTGGACCTCATCCAGCACGATCACCGCGCCTGCCAGCCGGTGTACCCGCCGCATCGCCGCCGGCTTGTTGCTGAAAAGCGACTCAAACAACCGGATCGTCGTGGTGACCACGAACGGGGCATCCCAGTTCTCCGCCGCCAGTCGCTGCCAGCGCGCGTTGGCGTCCCCACCGTCCAAATCGATGCCGCTGTGGTGTTCCAGCACGACCGGCTCTTCGTCGTCGCGATCGAGCAACTGCCGGTAGACATCGGCGTTCTGCTCAGTGATCGACATGAATGGCACCGCCACCACCACACGCCGCAACCCACGAGCACGCGCGTGGTGCACCGCGAAACCCCCCGCGGCCAGCGTCTTACCCGACCCTGTCGGCGCGGGCAGGCGATAGATCCCCCGAGGTCCGCCGGCAGCGGCAACGGCCTGCTCGTACACCTCCTGGCGCAGCCCATCGACCGGAGAAGGGTTCGCATCGGACAACAGCTCCGCGCGCCGCCGCTCGTAACGATCAACCAGATCGGCGGCGCTGAGCGGATGAACCGCTCGCGCGGCAGCAGCGAAATGTGCCTCGGTGTCCAGGAAATCGGCGTCCACCACCGTGCTGTAGACCATGCGCACCAGAAGGTCCAGCGCATACGGATCCGCAGCAACCGCCTCCGGCTCGGTCAACCAACCGGGCAGGGCAATCGGCCCTGGCAGATGGATCTCCGGGACTATCTCGCCTACCCGCTGGATCGCCTCAGCCACCAACGGGTGATCATCAGCGAACTGCAACTCCGCCCTCAACCGTGCCCGGCTCGGAAGGCCACCGTGGTGACCGAACACGACAGCGGCCAGGATCCCCAGACCCTGCTGGTCCAGCAACCAGGTCCCCGCATGCTTGTGCGGCACCCCCACCGGGCCACCACTGCTCTCCGCCCGAATGAGACCGCGCTGCCACTCACACGAGCCCTTGCCCACGTCGTGCACCAAGCCACAGTGCGCCGCCAACGGCCCAGCACCGAAGATCTCCCCGAACGCCCCCGCCCGCCACGCCGTACCCCGCAGGTGATCGGCAAGCCCATGGCGCAGCCCATCACCATCACGCGCACTATGCGCCAACAGATGCTCGGCCATCCCACTCCCTTGTGGCGATCCAGCAAGAGGTGACTGTAGGAGACCGCACCGACAATTTCCGTGAGATCAACACACAAAGTTACCGAACAGATTCGATCACTCCGCGTTACGGCAGGTCGGTCCGCCAAATGCACCCCTGCGAGTGCTGATCCCCTGGAGGAGCGACCGCACCGAGGCCCTCGTTGTGAACGAGTCCGCCTGCTCGAGGTGTCCACCCCTCGATCACCCGAGGGGGCGATCGCCACTGCCAGCCGGGCGTTGACCGTGTAGTGGGTGGGGAAAGGCGTTGCGACCCGCAGCCGCCCGGAGGGGCGGCCGCCACCCGTGTTCCCTTCGATGATGTTGGTGACGCACGCGTTGCGATCCTCAGCCGCCCGGAGGGGCAGCCGCCACGCCCGGTGTGGGCCGTGACCGCGTCCGGCACCGTGGTTGCGATCCTCAGCCGCCCGGAGGGGGGGCCGCCACTCGATGCCGTGGACGCGGGCGGCGCGGCGGGCGTGGTTGCGATCCTCAGCTGCCCGGAGGGGCGGCCGCCACGCCCGACGATGCCGCGTGCCTTGGTGTCCCAGTCGTGTTGCGATCCTCAGCCGCCCGGAGGGGCGGCCGCCACCGACGGCGTGGTAGCCATCGCGGGCGAACAGGTGGTTGCGATCCTCAGCCGCCCGGAGGGGCGGCCGCCACGCGTGCCCGACGCCGGCCCGATCCTGGGCGGAATCGTTGCGATCCTCAGCCGCCCGGAGGGGCGGCCGCCACAGCAATCTTGCGAAACATGTCTTTCTCCCTTTGGTTGTTGCGATCCTTAGCCGCCCGGAGGGGCGGCCGCCACCAGACGGGCCGCCCTGCGACCGGAAAGGCACACCATGTTGCGATCCTCAGCCGCCCGGAGGGGCGGCCGCCACGCGTGCCCGACGCCGGCCCGATCCTGGGCGGAATCGTTGCGATCCTCAGCCGCCCGGAGGGGCGGCCGCCACAGCAATCTTGCGAAACATGTCTTTCTCCCTTTGGTTGTTGCGATCCTTAGCCGCCCGGAGGGGCGGCCGCCACCAGACGGGCCGCCCTGCGACCGGAAAGGCACACCATGTTGCGATCCTCAGCCGCCCGGAGGGGCGGCCGCCACGACAGCCCACAGCACGGTTACGACCATGCCCTGACCGTTGCGATCCTCAGCCGCCCGGAGGGGCGGCCGCCACACGTCGTAGACCTCGCGTCCGGCGGCGTTGACCTCACTGTTGCGATCCTCAGCCGCCCGGAGGGGCGGCCGCCACCTGAACCGAAGGATCGTTCTCCAGCCGCTTCGGCGCATGTTGCGATCCTCAGCCGCCCGGAGGGGCGGCCGCCACACGTCGCGCAGGTCGGCTCTACCGTTGCGGGGGCGTTGCGATCCTCAGCCGCCCGGAGGGGCGGCCGCCACTGGCGATGATCTGCCAGACGTCCCCGCCATAGATGTTGCGATCCTCAGCCGCCCGGAGGGGCGGCCGCCACCAGGTCTCGGTGACCATGGTGGGCTTGCCCCGGCGGTTGCGATCCTCAGCCGCCCGGAGGGGCGGCCGCCACTGATACTCCTTGACCTGAAATGCGCCGTGCTTGGTGTTGCGATCCTCAGCCGCCCGGAGGGGCGGCCGCCACGACGACGACGCTCGCGTGCCCGGCCCATCCGGAAGTGGTTGCGATCCTCAGCCGCCCGGAGGGGCGGCCGCCACCCATCATGCGTGTGAGCCCGAGCACTTTGCAGGCGTTGCGATCCTCAGCCGCCCGGAGGGGCGGCCGCCACCCATCATGCGTGTGAGCCCGAGCACTTTGCAGGCGTTGCGATCCTCAGCCGCCCGGAGGGGCGGCCGCCACCTGGCCCGGCGTCCGCCGCGCAGCTCGACGTCCAGTTGCGATCCTCAGCCGCCCGGAGGGGCGGCCGCCACCCATCATGCGTGTGAGCCCGAGCACTTTGCAGGCGTTGCGATCCTCAGCCGCCCGGAGGGGCGGCCGCCACCTGGCCCGGCGTCCGCCGCGCAGCTCGACGTCCAGTTGCGATCCTCAGCCGCCCGGAGGGGCGGCCGCCACACAGCGCGGCCCGGCGGACGAACACGCCGCGCTGGTGTTGCGATCCTCAGCCGCCCGGAGGGGCGGCCGCCACTTGTGGATCTCTCCGTGTGCCCCACTTCCTAGGCAGTTGCGATCCTCAGCCGCCCGGAGGGGCGCCCGCCACGCCTGTGGATCGGGGGCCGGTCACCGTATAGGAGCTTGTTGCGATCCTCAGCCGCCCGGAGGGGCGCCCGCCACTGCCGTACCAGCCGGCCACCGTCGCCGTGTACGGCAAGTTGCGATCCTCAGCCGCCCGGAGGGGCGCCCGCCACCGGCACTCCCGGAGACCTGCCGGAGGTGGGGGCGTGTTGCGATCCTCAGCCGCCCGGAGGGGCGCCCGCCACCCGGCCGGAGCATGGTTGAAGATCCGCGTGTGTGAACGTTGCGATCCTCAGCCGCCCGGAGGGGCGCCCGCCACCGGGGTGCCCTTGGCGCCCGGGGCCGGGGTGTAGGTGTTGCGATCCTCAGCCGCCCGGAGGGGCGCCCGCCACCGGTGCTGCCCAGCGATCGGAGCCACCACCCCAACGTGTTGCGATCCTCAGCCGCCCGGAGGGGCGCCCGCCACCGATCTGGATGACTTCGTCAGGCTCCCAGTACTCAATGTTGCGATCCTCAGCCGCCCGGAGGGGCGCCCGCCACGAGCTCGGCCAGGTGCTTCTCGGACTCGGCCGCGGCGTTGCGATCCTCAGCCGCCCGGAGGGGCGCCCGCCACCGCAGGTAGTCGGCCCAGGACGGGTTGACCACGCGGTTGCGATCCTCAGCCGCCCGGAGGGGCGCCCGCCACCTAGCCCCCGGAGCTGACCCGGTCGCACGGGCGTGTTGCGATCCTCAGCCGCCCGGAGGGGCGCCCGCCACCCGGTGAGGGTTTGAATCCCTCCGGCCACCGATGCGTTGCGATCCTCAGCCGCCCGGAGGGGCGCCCGCCACACCCGTCCCGGAGCTCCTGGCCCAGCTTGCCGTCGTTGCGATCCTCAGCCGCCCGGAGGGGCGCCCGCCACCAGCCCGTTGAAGAACGAGTTGGCGGGGCCGTTCAAGTTGCGATCCTCAGCCGCCCGGAGGGGCGCCCGCCACGGCATCTGAACAGCCCATACTCCTGAGCAGAGCCGGCGAATACCGTTGCTCAATTTACTTATCAAGGAACATACAGGGCGATACCTCCTTCGGAACGCCTGGCGTGTCGCATGAGCACTCCAGGTTCCGAAGCGGCAATATAGGTAACGACCAAACATCGCCAGATGAGCGTACAAGCGCAAGAACGATCAAACGATTTTGCCTCTACATCTGACAGTGACTGCCGCAGTACCCGTGCGCGGGTCGCGCACAACCATGGTCGCCGTGCCGACAGGGACGAGCTGGGCGAGGCGCGCCTTCCACCACTTCTGGGCCGCCGCCAGGCGGTCGAACGGGACGGTCAGCTTGACGAGCAGCAGTGCGGTTGCCGTGAGGGTGGCGGCCAGGCCGTAGGCCCCGGCCGGGAGGGCGACGCCGAACCATGTGCGGGCCGAGCGCCGCCGCCCCGAAGAGCACGAGCAGCACTGACGGGCTCGGCGCTAGACCACCAGGGCGACGGTGCCGATGAACATGCTGACTACGCTGGCCCGCTCATCCAGAACCCCCACAAGCTCGTTTGGCAGCCTCAGTGGATCGACGAAGAACCGATCAGTCCTGTCCCCAGGATCAACGTCGCGACCACTGCCAGCTCGACCACTGCCACCCGGCGCCACCCGTGGAACCGAACGCCGCTCGCAGGCGGCGGTGCCGGTTCCTTCACCCTTCAAGCGTGCCGCCATCGGCACACAGAACGGCGGAAAGTGATCGAGGAGTTACCCGAGCTGTCGATGATCGGGCTTCGGGTGGCCACCGACAAAGAGCGCGTGCCGGACACGATCTGGCCGATCACGATGAGCACACGAGTTTCGTCCTTGGCGTCCAGCCCTACGTCCATCTCTGTATCGCCGCCTGAGGCCGCGTGGTCATCGCCAGCGACTATGGGCAGAGGAAATCGTCGGCGTCGCCCTGAGGCGAACCGAGAGCCACTCAGCGCCTGCTGTCGCCGGGGCCAGCAGGCTGGAGACCAAGCCCCGTACTCACGGTCGCGCCCGAGGCCTTCGGCTGCGATCACGAACAGGCCGAAGGCTTGGTCCACAAGGCCTCATGCACTGCCGACCGCTACGCACGGACTGACCCGAATCGATCACGCTCCACGTGTCCCGACCAGCCTGCACAGGGTCTCCATCTCTCCCGGGTTTCTAACATTCTTGCTAACATTGTTAGAGCATGGGAGAAGCGAACCGTAGAATCACGCCTCCTCGGCCTCTGCGGTGGCGGCCCGGACACGGGACTCGACGGCCGCCTGCTGATGGCTGGTGACGATGTGGCGGACCGCCTCGTCGGGGTCATCGGTGAGGTGGAGGAGCTTGGGGTCGTCCGGGGAGATCATGCCGTTGGCCAGCAGGGTTTGGTTGATCCAGTCGAGCAGGGGCTGCCAGTACGCCGTTCCCAGCAGGACGATCGGGAACATGGTGATCTTGCCCGTCTGCACCAGCGTGACGGCCTCGAACAGCTCGTCCAGGGTGCCGAACCCGCCGGGGAGGACCACGAACGCCTGGGAGTACTTGACGAACATCGTCTTGCGGACGAAGAAGTAGCGGAACTCGATGCCGAGGTCGACGTAGTCGTTCAGCTTCTGCTCGAAGGGAAGCTCGATGCCGAGCCCCACCGAGACGCCCCCGGCCTCGCGGGCGCCCTTGTTGGCGGCCTCCATGCAGCCGGGGCCGCCGCCGGTGATCACCGCGTACCCGGCCTGGGCCAGGGCCTTGCCGAGGTGCTCGCCGAGCGCGTACTCGGGGGCGCCGACGGAGGTGCGGGCCGAGCCGAAGACCGTGACGGCGGGCGGCAGTTCAGCGAGCTGCCCGAAACCCTCCACGAACTCGGCCTGGATGCGCAGCACGCGCCAGGGGTCCTGGTGCAGCCAGTCGGCCGGGTCCCGGTGGTCGAGGAGCCGCTCGTCGTAGGTGGAGTCGGGCACCATCCTGCCCCGGACCAGGGAGGGGCCCTGGCGGCGCTCCTCGCGTGAGTTTCTGTCCATCCGGACACGCTAACCGCCCGCGAGACCACACATGCCCTCCCCGATCGGGACGGTCCCGGCAGGGCGTAAAGAATCTTGGAAAATCTGTCCGGAGCAGCGGAACCGTTTCTTCGGAAGCCCCCGTCTAAGAGACGAGGGTGCTGCTCGGGACTGAAAGTGGCTTTCCCCGCCAAATGGCCGGCGAGGAAAGCCACTTTCTTTTGTGCCGTGAGCCGGGTGGGCGTGCCGCGGATCATGGGACCGCGTCCAAGGGCCGGATCAGGCCGTGCCCAGCCAGTCCAGCATCCGGCGCTCACACTCGACGATCTTGCCGAGCGAGACGTACTCCCCCTGCTGGTGGGCGAGGGCCGGGTCGCCAGGGCCGTAGTTCACGGCCGGCACGCCGAGGCCCGCGAACAGCGAGACGTCCGTCCAGCCGAGCTTGGCGCGCGGGGCGCCGCCGACGGCCCGCGCGAACGCGGCGGCCACCGGGTGGGTCAGCCCGGGACGGGCGCCGGGCGCGCCGTCGGTGAAGCGCACCTCGTACCCGCCGAACACCTCGCTGACGTGCTCCCGCGCCTCCTCCAGCGAGCGGTCGGGGGCGAAGCGGTAGTTGACGGTGACCACGCACTCGTCCGGGATCACGTTGCCCGCCACCCCGCCCGCGATGCCCACCGCGTTCAGGCCCTCGTGGTACGCCAGGCCGTCCACGACCGGCTCGCGCGCCTGGTAGGCGTTCAGACGGTCCAGGATGGGCGCCGCGGCGTGGACGGCGTTCACGCCGTACCAGGAACGGGCGCTGTGGGCCCGTTTGCCCCGGGTGAGGATCTGCGCGCGCAGCGTGCCCTGGCAGCCGCCCTCGATCTCGCCGTCGGTGGGCTCCATGAGCACGGCGAAGTCGGCGGCGAGCAGCTCGGGCCGGGTGCGGGCGAGACGGCCCAGCCCGTTGCGGACCGCCTCGACCTCCTCGCAGTCGTAGAAGACGTACGTGACGTCCCTGACGGGGCTCGGCACGGCGGCGGCCAGCTTGAGCGCGACGGCCACGCCGCTCTTCATGTCCGTGGTGCCGCAGCCGTACAGCAGGTCGCCCTCGACGCGGGACGGGAGGTTGCCCGCGAGGGGCACGGTGTCGATGTGCCCCGCGACGACCACGCGCTCGGCCAGGCCGAGCTCGGTGCGCGCGACGACCGCCTCGCCGTCGCGGACGACGGTGAGGTGCGCGAGGGGCCTGAGGGCCGCCTCGATCGCGTCGGCCAGGACCTTCTCGTCGCCGCTGACCGACTCGACGTCCACGAGCGCGGCCGTCAGCGCCCGGACGTCACCCGTGAGGTCGAGCGGCCTCGCCCGCGTCACCGTTCGTCCCCCCGGCTCAGGCGTTGACGCCGTGCTGCCGCAGCACGTCGTTCAGCTCGGCCTTGTCGTGGCGCTGCCCGGGGGCGAGGCGCTTGAGGACGAGCACGCAGGGAAGCCCGAAGGTGCCGCCGGGGAACTCCTTGGCGCGCGTGCCGCCGACGGCGACGCACCAGTCCGGGATGCGTCCCCGGCTGATCTCCTCACCGGTCTCGACGTCGATGACCGGCATGGAGGCCGAAAGGATCGTGCCGGCGCCGACCACGGCGCCCTTGCCGACCCGCGCGCCCTCGACGATCATCGAGCGGCTGCCGATCAGCGCGTCGTCCTCGATCACGACCGGCACGGCGTTCGGGGGCTCCAGGACGCCGCCGATGCCGACGCCGCCCGACAGGTGCACGTTGGCGCCGATCTGGGCGCAGGAGCCGACCGTGGCCCACGTGTCCACCATGGTGCCGCTGTCGACGTAGGCGCCGATGTTGGTGTACGACGGCATCAGGACCACGCCGGAGGCCAGGTAGGCCCCCCAGCGGGCGATGGCGCCCGGGACCACGCGCACGCCTTCCAGGGAGGTCTTCAGCGGGATGCGGTCGTTGTGATGGAAATCACCGACCTGGCTCCTCACCATGCCGAGCACGCGGAAGCTCAGCAGGATGGCCCGCTTGGCGCGCTCGTCCACGATCACGTCGCCGGAGGTGTGGTCCACGAAGGCGACCCGGGCCTTGCCGGTGTCCAGCATGTCCACCGCGCCGACGATCACGCCGCGCGCCTCGACGTCCTCGGGCGACAGCTCGGCGCGCCTCTCCCACAACTCGTCCACGGCGGCGGGCAACGGGCTTTCGAAGGTCTCGCTCATGGTCTGCGAGCTTAGTGCCGCAACGCGACGTCGGCTGGACCGGTAGGTTCTCACCGTGGCACGGCGATTCTCCAAAGCGGTCCTGACGATCATCGTCATCGTCGTCGTGCTCATAGCCGCCCTGTTCTACGGCGTTTATCACCTGCTGAACAAGGCGAAGCCGCTCGGCGAGTTCTGCCAGGTGAAGGGGCCGTCCGGCGTCCTCAACCTGGAGATCGAGCAGGCGCAGATCGCGGCCACGATCGCCGCCGTCGCCACGCGCCGCAAGCTGCCCGACCGCGCGGTCGAGATCGCCTACGTGACCGCGATCCAGGAGTCCAAGCTCCTGAACCTGCCGTACGGCGACCGCGACTCGGTGGGCGTCTTCCAGCAGCGGCCCTCGCAGGGCTGGGGCACCGTCAAGCAGCTCCAGGACCCGGTGTACGCCACGCAGAAGTTCTTCGCGGCCCTGGTGAAGGTCAAGCGTTACCAGAAGCTGCCGCTGCACGAGGCCGCCCAGGCGGTGCAGCGCTCCGCCGACGGCTCGGCGTACGCCGCGCACGAGGAGGACGCCAAGATCCTCGCGGCCGCGTTCACCGGACGGGTGCCCAAGGGCGTCCACTGCTGGTACCCGATCGCCGACCAGCCGCCCGCCCCGCAGCCCGCCAAGGCCCGCAAGGAGCTGGTACGGGCGCTCGGCGACCTCGGCGCGGCCTCCGGGGACGGGACGCGGATCGACGCGAGCTCGGAGCGGCGGGGCTGGCTGATCGCCGCCTGGTCGGTCGCCAACGCCCGCCGGTACTCCCTGCGGCAGGTGAGCTACGCGGGGGTCACGTGGAAGTCGGATTCGGGCCACGACGGCTGGCTCGCGGACGGCAAGGCGGTCGCGGGCAGGGTCGACCTGGCCTGAGAGGCCGGGCCCGGCGGCCAACGGCGGCGGCCATGACACGAGGGGTGCCGTCGGGACTCGTGGCCATGACACGGAGGGGTGCTGCCGGAGGCTTTCCGAGAAGGCCTCCTGGCGGCTTACAGCATGCGCTCCACGTGGAGGGACCCCGGCGCCAGCGGCTGCGCGTACGCGGCCGTCCAGGACTGGCCCTGCACCCGGTTGAAGCTCAGCAGGCGCCCGTCGCCGGCCCGGTAGTCGGCGAAGTCGACCAGCCCGCGCTCGGGGTAGCCGGTGGTGCCCTCGGAGCGGAAGGCGGCCGTCCCGCGCTCGATCGGGTAGAACTCGACGCCTTCCATGATCAGCATGCTCTTGGCGGGCACCATGCCCTGGGTGGGCACCGGCGTCCAGAGGTAGACCTCCAGGTGCGGCGGCTCCTCGGGCGTCGCGCCCTCGTGTTCCTCGACCGAGAGCCACTGGTAGACGCGCACGCCCTCCTCCAGGAGGTATTCGGTCCACTGGTCGCCCTGCCACGACAGGTGGAGGGCGCCGATGACGCGGGCCCGCACCCCCTGCCGGTCGACCGTGTCGCCCACCTTGATGGTGCGCGGGTCGAGGTAGTCCGGGTCGATGACGACCGGGCGGGCGAGCGCCGGGTGCGACGACATGGACTCGGGTGCCGGCTCAGGAGGTCTGGGAGCCGGACGAGCCTTCCTTTCGGGTCGTCGCGTACCGAGGGAGACGCCCAGTACGACGACGAAGATGGCTGCGCCCACTGCGAGCACGACCACAACGGTCATGCCGCGGGATACTACTGGAGGCGAAGCAGCGCCGCATTGACCCGCTCGTCACTTGCCGTCATGGCGATTCGGATATGCGAGGAACCGGCCTGTCCGTAAAAGTCGCCCGGCGCGACCAATATGCCCATCTCGGCGAGGGACCGGACCTGCTCCCAGCACCCGCGATCATCGGTCGCCCACAGATAGAGCCCCGCCGTGGAGTGCTCGACCCGCCACCCCGCCTTCTCCAGCGCCGGACGCAGCAGGGCGCGCCGCGCCGCGTACCGCTCCCGCTGCTCGTCGGCGTGCCGGTCGTCGGCCAGGACGGCCGCCGTGGCCGCCTGGACGGGCGCGGGCATCATCATGCCGGCGTGCTTGCGGACCTCCAGCAGCCGCTTCACCAGCGCGGGGTCGCCGGTGACGAACCCCGCGCGGTACCCGGCGAGGTTCGAGCGCTTCGACAGCGAGTGCACCGCGAGCAGCCCCTCGTGGAAGCCGTCGCAGACGTCCGGGTGCAGGATCGAGACCGGCCGTTCCTCCCAGCCCAGCTCGATGTAGCACTCGTCGGAGGCCACCACCGCGCCGCGCTCGCGCGCCCAGGCCACGACCTTGCGCAGGTGCTCGGCGGGCAGCACGCGGCCCGTGGGGTTCGACGGGGAGTTCACCCACACCAGCGGCACCCGCTCGGGCCCGAGCCCCAGCAGGCCGTCGGTGGCGTACGGCTCGGCGCCCGCGAGGCGCGCGCCGACGTCGTAGGTCGGATAGGCCAGCGCCGGGATGACCACGCGGTCCCCCGCGCCCACGCCGAGCAGGGTGGGCAGCCAGGCGACCAGTTCCTTGGAGCCGATCGTCGGCAGCACGTCCCCGGGGGCGACGGTCACGCCGTGACGGCGCGCCAGCCAATCGGCGGCGGCACGGCGCAGCGCGTCGGTGCCGTGGGTGAGCGGGTAACCGGGGCTGTCGGACGCGCCCGCGAGCGCCTCCCGGGCCACGGCCGGGACCGGGTCCACGGGCGTGCCCACCGACAGGTCGACGATGCCGCCCGGATGGGCGAGCGCCAGTTCCTTGTACGGCGCCAGCCTGTCCCACGGAAAATCGGGCAGCGCGATCACCGAATCACCCCCGGCCTTTCGAACACGACGAACTCACGACACCGGCTGGTACCGCGACCGAAAGTCACGGTACCCAGCGGCACCTCGTGATCACGGACCGACCGGGTCAGTGTTCCTCGGCCTGGGGCGGGAGCGCCGCCACGATCGGGTGATCCTTGTTGATCTTGCCGACCTTGGACGCGCCGCCGGGCGAGCCCAGGTCCTCGAAGAACTCGACGTTCGCCTTGTAGAAATCCTTCCACTGGTCGGGCGTGTCGTCCTCATAGAAAATCGCCTCGACCGGGCAGACAGGCTCGCACGCGCCGCAGTCCACACACTCGTCTGGGTGAATGTAGAGCATGCGGTTGCCCTCGTAGATGCAATCGACGGGGCACTCTTCTATGCACGCCTTGTCCAGGACATCCACGCAAGGCTGCGCGATGACGTAGGTCACCTTGGACTCCTTCTTCTCCGCGCCTTCGCACGACTCGACCGCGGGTTGCAGAACCTAGTATTGCCGTGTCCGGCACTTGGCTGAAACGGGAGGGGGGCAAACCGCGTGACGTCCGGTTTCGGCGGCAGGCTGGTCATCTCGATATCTCCCTCGGACGTCGGTCACAGGATCACCGTCCGCCGCCGCGATCCCGAAGGGTTCCGGGACACCGTAGGGGTGCTCGAATCCTGGGCCGAGGGGGTACTCCGGGTGCGCAAACGGGACGGCACGCTGGTCGAGATCCCCGAGCGCCTGGTCGTCGCCGCCAAGGTCGTCCCCGGCCGCCCCGCCTGACGGACGGCGGCCGAGCGGGAAGGCCGAGCAGGAAGCGGGCCGAGCGGGCGGAAGCGGGCACGGGCCCGCAGGGGCCGTAACACCCGTCCCGCCCAATGCACCCCCAATGCCGGGCCAAACACCCGCGTGCCTCCTCGACGCGAGCCGATCTCACGCCGAGTATGCGATTCGTGACTCCACGTCGTACCGCCGCCGTAGCGCTCCTCGCCACCGCCGTCGCCGGGTGCTCCTCCGGGACCGCCCCCGAGAAGAAGCTTCCCCCGGTCAACCCCAGGGCCGCGAGCCTGGCCGAGGGCTTCGGCACCATGGACAGGCTCGTCGAGGCGGCGCGCAAGGAGGGGGCGCTCACCCTCGTCGGCGTCCCGCGCGACTGGGTCAACTACGGCGCCGTCATCGACCGCTTCTCCGGCGAGTACGGCGTGCGCGTCACCGTCGTGGAGCCCGGCGCGAGCAGCCAGCGCGAGATCGACGTCTCCAAGGCCGCGCCGGCCGGGCAGGCCCCCGACGTGTTCGACCTCGGCATGGACGTCGCCATCGCCAACGCCCAGCGGTTCGCCCCGTACAAGGTGACCGCCTGGCAGGACATCCCCGACACCGTCAAGGACCTCAAGGGCCACTGGTACGCCGGGTACGGCGGCTACATGTCGATCGGGTACGACCCGCGCAAGGTCCCCGCCCCGAAGACCTTCGCCGACCTGCTCAGGCCCGGGTACGCCGTGGCGCTGCCCGGCGACCCGCTGCGGACGGCGGCGGCGTTCAACGGCGTCATGGCCGCATCGCTGCAGGGGGGCAGGCCCGAGGCCAAGCGGGGGCTGGAATTCTTCGGCAAGCTCAAGCAGGGCGGCGGCTTCCGCCTCCCCTCCCAGGCCAACACGCTGGTCGACTGGGACTACGTGAACGCGGCCAAGGCGGCGGAGACCGCGGGCGACGACAAGCCGGCCTGGAAGGTCGTCATCCCCTCCGGCGCGGTGCTCGCCTCGTACTACGTCCAGGCGATCAACAAGAGGGCGCCGCACCCGGCGGCCGCGCGGCTCTGGCAGGAGTTCCTGTACACCGACGAGGTCCAGAACCTGTTCCTCAAGGGGTTCGCCCGCCCGGCGCGCATGGAGGCGCTGGAGATGAAGGGCAAGCTGGACAGGCAGGCCGCCGCCAGGCTGCCCCTGGTGCCCGGCGCCCCGGTCCTGCTCACCGTCCCGCAGGCGGACGAGGCGAAGACGTTCCTGAAGGAGAACTGGGCCAGGACCATGAAGTGAGCGGCTCGCCCGCCGGCGATCCCAGGGCCTGTACGTGTGGGAGTGCGGAGAAGCTTCCGGACAGATGTGTCCCCAGCACAACAAGGCTCTAAAGTGTCTTTACTTACCGACACGGGAAGCGATGGCGGAGAATGCGAGCTGATCGGCCTTGCGATACGACACACCGAGCTTGATGCGGTGGAACGCACGCGCCTATGACAGCTCCTTCGGCTACGTCTCGGCGCACGGCGCGCCGCTCATCGAACTGCTGGACCCCCAGCCCGGTGAGAGCATCCTCGACCTCGGGTGCGGCACCGGAGTGCTCACCGCCGACATCGCCGCCCGCGGCACCCGCGTCCTCGGCATGGACGGCTCCTCCTCGATGATCGAGGTCGCCACGCTCCAGCACCCGGGCCTCGACTTCGTGGTCGGGGACGGCGCGAACTTCCGCGTCGGCGAGGCCTACGACGCGGTGTTCTCCAACGCCGCCCTGCACTGGATGGGCCGCGACCCGGACGCGGTGATCCGCTGCGTCCGCATGGCGCTCACCCCGGGCGGCCGGTTCGTCGCCGAGATGGGCGGCGCCGGGAACTGCGCGGCGCTGACCTCGGCGATGCTCACCGCCTGGCGGGAGTACGGGCTGCCCGAGCCCGACCTTCCCTGGTACTTCCCCACCCCCGCCGAGTACGCCGTCCGCCTGGAGCATGGCGGGTTCACCGTGCGGCTGCTGGAGTACTTCGACCGCCCCACCCCGCTCGACGAGTGCCCGGGCGGCGCCGCCGACTGGGTGCGCATGTTCGCCGGGTCGCTGCTGGACGGAGTGCCGCCAGCGACGGTGGAACCCTTGCTGACAAGGGTGAACGAGCTGGCCGCGCCCGCGCTGCGCCGCGAATCGGGCTGGATGGCCGACTACGTGAGGCTGCGATTCGCCGCCGTCCGGGCCTAAGCGCCGTCCAAGCCCGAGCGATTTGCCAGACTATGGTCTCGTCAACGGAAGCACCGGAGAGGAAACGGGATGAACTTCTGTCTGAGTGATCTCGTGCCTCCGCTGCGCTGGAGCGACGCGACGGGGTTCCCTCAGCTTCGCGACCAGCCGGGCCTGCCGGACGCGTGGTGGCGCTCGGTCCCCATGAGCCGGGTGTTCGTCGTGCTCGGCCCCGAGGCGCTCGGCGACCTGCTCACCGAGCTGGCCCTGGAGCACTGGCCGGCCGCCGCCGTCGGGGACGTCCTGCCCGCCCTGCACGTCATGGACCCCGACGAGCCCGACGACCCGCAGGTCTCGATCGCGCTCGACCGCGTCGGCTCCTGGTTCGGCCTGCTGGCGCTGACCGGCCGCGAACTGGCCGACCAGCCGTTCATCCGGGCCCGCCCGGTGCTGGCCGCCCTGTTCACCGCCGTGTTCGCGCGGCTGACCTCCGCCGACCGGCCGGACGCCGTCACCGGCGACCAGACGCCGTCGCTTCCCCAGGGCGCCCCTGCGGCGAACGGCCAGACCCCGGGCCCCCAACTCCAGAGCCCCCGGGTTCAGACCCCGCAGGCCGGCCTGGGCGAGCGTCCGCCGGCGCGGCACGCCGAGCCGCCGGCCGCGCCTGCGCTGCCCAAGCTTCCCAAGCGGCAGCCCGCGGCGTCCAAAAGCAGCGACCCGCTCGGCCTCGCCGCGGCGCGCATGGCCGAGGCCGCGCTGGAGCAGCACGCGGGCGGGGCGCGGGCGGGCGCCTCGATGTTCACGCCGCCCCCGCGCACCGAGCGTCCGGCGCCTCCCCCGCCCATCGGCCCCGGTTTCGGCGTGGAGCCACCGCCGCCCCTCCCCGCGCCCGGGTTCGAGCCACCGCCGCCCCTCCCCGTGCCGGGGTTCGAGCCGCCGCCGCTCCCCGCCTTCGAGCCGCCGCCCGCGTACGGCCCCGAGCCCCTCGGCGGGTTCGGCGGCGAGGAGGCCGGGTACAGCCCGGCGCCGCGCCCGTTCGTGCCCGAGCCCGAGCCGTTCGACCCGGGACCGTTCGGCCCGCAGCCGGCGCCGGCGGGACCACAACCGGGAGCCCAGCAGGGCACACAGCCGGGAACGGAGCCGACCCCCGAGGTCGCCGGGGCCGAGGAGCCCGCCGAATCCCCCGAGGCCGGCTCGGAGGCGTCGCACGAGGCGGACGCGCCCCCCGCGCAGGGGGACCCGGCCGAGGACGAGGCGGCGCACCCCGACGAGGCGGCCGAAGCGGCCGGGACGCCGGAGGGCGACGCCGCGCCGCCGCAGGCCCGGGCCGGGACGGGCACCGACGAGCTCGCCGCCGCGGAGGCGGACATGATCTCGCTGATCGACTCGGTGTTCGCCGATCTGGACGACCAGACGTGGACGGTGGCGCAGATCCAGGTCTTCACCGACGAGCCGGCGGCCCCCGAGGAGCTCGCCAAGCTGTTCGCCGTCACCGCCGACGACATCGTGGAGCGCGAGAAGGACCTGCGCGACCGGCTCGCCGCCTGGCTGGACAGCCCGGCCGCGGCCCCGTACACCCAGTACCTGGAGAAGCTGCCCGGCGCGCTCGGCATCGCCGCCCCGAAGTCGCGCCTGGTGGGCGCCGCCGCGTGGCACACCCGGGAGCTGCGGTCGCTGGACATCCCGGCGTGGCAGTTCGTGATGGCGACGCTCCCGGGCTACACCGTGCAGGACGAATGGCTGGTCGCCGGGGACATCGCGGACCTGCGCGAACGCACGTGCACGCTGATCCTCAACGCCGAACGGCCGCCGACGGTGGCGCGGGCGCTGGAGCTGGTCTCGACGCTGGGCATCCATCCCGAGGTCGCCAAGGAGTGGCTGGAGAACGTCCCCCAGCTCCGCATCCAGAGCGCGAAGAAGCCGGAGTCCGGCACCCCCGAGCAGCAGCCCCCCGCCGAGGCCGCCCCCGCCGCCCCCGAACAGGAGGGGCCGCCCCCCAGCGGGCAGCTCAAGGACGTGTCGATGACCCGCAAATGCTTCCGGCACCCGGACGGCCTGTGGTGGCTGCGCATCGACATCGGCCCCGAACAGCTCAGCGGCGGCGAATGCCCGCTTCCGAGCGGATTCGCGGCCTATCTGGGGATGTCCCCCGGCGACAGCCACACGGTCATGAGCGCGGCGGGCGAGGTCACCCTGAGCTGGCAGGCCCGCCCGGTCATCGACTCGCTCGGCCCGCTGCTCGACGAACTGGAGGCCGAGCCCGGGTCCTGCCTGTTCGTCACGATCGCCGAGGAGGACCAAGTCCTGCGGGCCGGTCTCGTCCCGCCGCCGCCCGCGGACGCCGACAAGAACACGCAGGCACTGCGGCTGGCCGGGTACACCGTCACCGGCGCGCCCGAGTCGCTGGAGGAGACGATCCGCGTCCTCGCCACCCGCATCGGCATGACGGGACCGGTGGGGCTGCCCGACCTGATGAACCGGCTGCGCGAGCGCGGGGACCGCGACCTGCTGTCCCTGATGGTCTGACGGGAACACCGGTGCCCCGGCTGGCGATCGCCCCCGACGTCCCCCGGGATCTCGACGCCCTGGACCGGTCCGCGCGCCGGGACGCGATCGTCGCGCTGCGCCGGTTCCTGCTGAACACCGCCTCCGCCCCGCACCCCGAGCGCGTCCGCAACACCCGCGACCCGCGCGTGGCGACGCTGAGGCTGGCAGACCGGCTGCGCGGGGTGGTCGTGCGCCAGCGCGACGTGTACTGGCTGCTCACGGCGCTCCCCGACGCCGAGGCGTGGTCGTTCGCCCAGCGGCACCGCTTCACCGTCAACACGGCGATCGGCGTGGCCGAGGTCTGGGACGCCGAGGCGCTGGACCGGGTGGAGCCCGCCCTGCGCCGCTCCGCCGGCTCGACCGGGGCGCGGCTGTTCGCCCACGTCTGCGACAGCGACCTGCTCGGGCTCGGCATCGACGCGCGGCTCGTCCCGCTGGTCCGGCTGATCACGACGGACGCGAACCTCGAAGCCCTGGAGCCCCTGCTCCCCGAGAGCCAGTACGCCCCGCTGCTCGTCCTCGGCCAAGGCGGCTCGGTCGCCGAAGCCTGGCGGGCGCTCGACACGCGCGTCGCCGTGCCCGTGACCTCCGTGGACGTCACCGACCTGCCCGCCGCCCTGGAGCGCACCCCCGACCGGGCCGTGTTCGTGCCCGACCCCGGGACGCTGGACCGCATCCTCGCCACCCCGCACTGGGCCACGTTCCTGTACCCGACCCAGCACCGGCTCGCCCACCGGGAGCTCTACGAGAGCCCTGTGCTGGTCACGGGCGGCGCGGGGACCGGCAAGACCCTGGTGGCCCTGCACCGCGCCCGGCACCTCGCCCACGGCGGCGCCGGACGCGTCCTGTTCCTCACCTTCTCCCAGAACGTCGCCGGGGACGCCTCCGCGAAGCTGGACGTGCTGGTGGACGACCCCGAGGTCCGCGCGCGCATCGAGGTCGGCAACGTCGACCGCCTGGCCCACCGCATCGTCGCCGAGGCCGAGGGCCGTCCCCCGCTGCTGGTCGGCGGGCCGGACCTGGCCGCGCTGTGGCAGGAGGCGGCGCACATCACGGGCGACGAGCACAGCCCGGCGTTCCTGCTGCGCGAGTGGGAGCAGGTCATCCTGGCGCAGAACCTGTGCACCGTGCAGGAGTACCTGGCGGCGGCGCGCAACGGCCGCAGCGTCGAACTGGACCACGAGCAGCGCACCGCCGTGTGGAAGGCCATCGAGTACGTCACCGAGCGCCTGCGCGCCTCGGGCAGGCGCACGCTGCTCCAGCTCGCCGCCGAGGCGTCCACGCTGCTCGGCAGGACCACCGGGGACCTCCTGGACGACGAGGGCCCCGCCCGCGAGCCGTACCGGCACATCGTGGTGGACGAGGCGCAGGACCTGCACCCGGCGCAGTGGCGGCTGCTGCGCGCCGCCGTGCCGCCCGCGGGCAACGACCTGTTCATCGTCGGCGACCCCCACCAGCGCGTGTTCGACACCCGCGTGGCGCTCAGCACGCTCGGCATCAAGGCGGAGACCCATCACCTCACCATCTCGCATCGGCTGCCGCAGGAGATCCTGTCCTGGGGCATCAGGCTGCGCGGCGGCAACGCGGCGGACGGCCTGGTCGACGGGGTGGTGCACCTGTTCGGTTTCCGCTCCACCCACCCGGGCGCGCGCCCGGCCGTACGCGAGTACGCCTCGCCCGAGGCAGAGCTGGCCGGCCTGGTCAACCACCTGCGCGAGTGGATCAACGACGGCGTCCCCGCCGAGGAGATCGCCGTCGCGGCGCGCACGGGCGAGATCGTGCGGGGCGCCAAGGCGGCGCTCGCCGAGGCCCGGCTCGCCGTGCGGGTGAGCACGCTGCACGGGCTGAAGGGGCTGGAGTTCCGCCGGGTCGCGCTGGTCGGCATCGCCGAGGGCGTGGTCCCGGCGCCCGAAACCCTGACCCCGGCGAGCGAGGACCCGACGGCCCGCGCCCACGACGTGCAGCGCGAACGCGGGCTGCTCTACATGGCCTGCATGCGGGCCACCGAGAGGCTTTACCTGTCCTATTCGGGCCGAGCAAGTCCCTTTCTGCCACCATGACCCAATAACCTGAACCGCGGATAAGACTCCGTCTCGTCCCGCCCAAGCCCCGTTCCGGTTGGACCCCAATGAACTTGAGCCTTAGCGACATCGTGCCGCCCCTGCGCTGGACCGCACCTGGCCAGGTCGAGCCGATCGCGAGCGACCCCCGCCTACCGGAGGCGTGGTGGCAGGCGCTCCCGATCGACCGGGCCTGCCTGGTCATCGGAACCGCCCAGGTGGCGGCCCGGCTCGCCGACCTCGCCACGGCCTGCTGGGGACACCTGCGGCTCGGTGACATCCTGCCTCTCGTCCGCATGACCGACCCCGAGAAGGGGTTGCGCGTCGCCGACGACCGCGAGCTGGCGCTCACCCTGTTCACCGGCGTGCTGGAGCGCCTGCTGGCCTCCGAGAACGCCTCGGGCGGGCGCGACGCCGCGCCCGCCAAGGGCGACCGGCCGATCCCCGAGCTGATCGACGAGATCTTCGCCGTGCTCGACGACCGGCAGCGCGCCATCGCCCGCGACCGCGTCTACGCCGAGCGCCGCGCCACGCTGGACGAGCTGGCGCAGCGCTTCTCGGTGACCCGCGAGCGCATCCGCCAGATCGAGCGCGACCTGCGCGACCACGTCCAGACCCGCCTGGCCACGCCCGAGGCCACCCCGCTGGCCGCCCACCTGGCCTGGCTGCGCGGCCGTCTCGGCTCGGCCGTCCCCGCCGACGACCTCGCGGCGGCGGCGCCCTGGCACCGCACGGACATCGCCACGCTCGGCGTCCCCGCCTGGCGCTTCATCCGCACCCTGCTCACCGGATACGACCAGGTGGACGGCTGGCTGGTCGCCGGCGGCGCCGACGAGCTCAAGGAGAAGACGCGCCAGCTCTTCACCGACGGCCCGGTGAAGCTGCCCGAGGCGGTCTCGATGGTCGCCCAGCTCGGCATACGCGAGGACGTCGCCGAGCGGTGGCTCGCCTCCGTGCCGCAGCTGCGCGTCCTGGAGGGCCACGTCGTCCCCTGGCCGCGCAGCGTCAACGAGAAGGCCGAGGCCGTGCTGGCCGTCGCCGAGGCGCCGCTCAGCCCCGAGGAGATCCAGACCCGCATCGGCGAGGACTACAGCCTGGTCGGCATCCGCAACCAGCTCACCGCCGACGACCGCTTCCTGCGCGTCGACAGGAACCGGTACGGGCTGTCGCGCTGGGGCGGCGAGGAGTACATCGGGATCCGCGAGATGATCGTGCGCGAGATCGAGCGCGCGGGCGGCGAGGCCTCGGTGAACAGCATCGTCGCCAACCTGACCACGCGCTACGAGGTCAGCGAGAGCTCCGTGCGCGCCTACGCGGGCGGCCCGGGGTTCGAGCGCACCCAGCGGGGGTGGATCCGCGTCGCCGCCCCCGAGCAGGCCGAGCCCTACCACCCGCGCCGCGACGTGTCGATGACCCGCCGCTCGTTCCGCAGCAGGGACGGCCGCTGGTGGCACCGCGTGGACGTGAACGCCGAGCACCTGCGCGGCTCGGGCTCCCCGCTGCCGACCGGCTTCGCCGCCCACCTCGGCATGGCCCCCGGCGGCTCGCTCACCACCTCGACCCCGTCCGGGGACGTCGTGATCAGCTGGCACAACCAGCCCACGATGGGCTCCATCAGGACCGTCCTCGCCGACTACAACGCGGGTGAGGGCGACTCGATCTTCCTCACCGTCTCCGACGGCGGCGAGCTGCTGACCCGCTACCTCCCCCAGGCCGCCCCCGGCCTGCCCCCCATCAACATGGCCCTGCACCTCATCGGCTACACCGCCCCCGTAGCCTCCGAGGCCGAGGCCCTCCGCCTGATCGGCGCCCGCATCGGCCTCCCCGACGGCGCCTCCCGCGACGAGGTCCTCACCCGCCTCCGCGACCGCGGCGACCGAGACATCCTCGCCTTCCTCGACCCCGAGGCCCCGTAAGGCGGCCCCAGCATGAGAGGGGAACCAGGGACATCTTCGCGACCGCAAGGCCGACACGCCTACCGTCCGCGCCGTGATCCTCAAGAGAGAAACATCCCCGCGGACGCGGGGCCGACCGGGTCGATGATGCCGTCGTCCACCGCTTGCAGGGAACATCCCCGCGGGCGCGGGGCCGACGTCCGGCAGATCATCCTGAACGGCCGGCACGTCGGAACATCCCCGCGGGCGCGGGGCCGACTCCCACGCGCCCGATGCGAACTTACGGGCGGCGGGAACATCCCCGCGGGCGCGGGGCCGACGGACGGCCGCAGACAGCTCGGATCAAAGGTGACGGAACATCCCCGCGGGCGCGGGGCCGACCACCGAGCCAGGCGAGCGCGTCATGATGCCGAAGGAACATCCCCGCGGGCGCGGGGCCGACACGCCGGTTAGGTACGTGTCCCACGATGCGAGCGGAACATCCCCGCGGGCGCGGGGCCGACGACCGCCATCCGAACCGACGCCGCCCGACTGTCGGAACATCCCCGCGGGCGCGGGGCCGACGATTCTCCTGTGGGCTATCCTGCTCAGGTTCCAGGAACATCCCCGCGGGCGCGGGGCCGACAAGGCGTGCGCTAGCCATACGGCGCTGGTCGTCGGACCATCCCCGCGGGCGCGGGGCCGACAAGGGGTACAAGCTCGCCGACGCGCGCGACGACGGACCATCCCCGCGGGCGCGGGGCCGACTACGCGTGCGAGATGCTCGGACTGGAGCGCTACGGACCATCCCCGCGGGCGCGGGGCCGACAAGTCGACCATTGCTGAATCGCTCGCATACCAGGGACCATCCCCGCGGGCGCGGGGCCGACTGGCCTACATCTACTAGGCCAAGATCACCACGAGGACCATCCCCGCGGGCGCGGGGCCGACGGACGGCGGCGGCAAACGCCCGCCCGCCGGGCCGGACCATCCCCGCGGGCGCGGGGCCGACCCTCTGCCCAATCCATCTCCCTATCCATCACGCGGACCATCCCCGCGCGGGGATGTTCCGTCGCCCGTCACGATGTAGGTCGCGATCACGGGGTCGGCCCCGCTAGATCTGTGCCGCTCGACGTCCATGACCTAGGCTCGGTGGCATGTTGCGGCTGTATGACACCCGGTCCAGGCAGCTCGAAACCGTCGTCGCCCCGGGGGCGCGGGTTGTGCGCGTGTACACCTGTGGGCCGACGGTCTACCGGTACGCCCACGTGGGGAACCTGCGGTCGTATCTGTTGCCCGATCTGATCCGGCGGGTGCTCGAGCGGCACCGGGTGGGGACGGTCCTCTGTCAGAACATCACCGACGTCGGGCACCTCGTCGATGACGACGAGATCGACGCCTCGGGCGAGGACAAGGTGCTCCAGCAGGCGCGCCGTGAGGGGCGGTCGGCGCTGGAGATCGCGCGGTTCTACGAGGACGCGTTCCGCCGTGACACGAACGCCCTGAACATGCGCCCGCCCGAGCACACCCCGCGGGCCACCGAGACGATCGATCTCATGATCGAGATGATCGCCGGGCTCATCGAGAAGGGGCACGCATACGCGCTGGACGACGGGTCGGTGTACTTCGACGCGCGGAGTTTCCCGACGTACGGCGAGATTTCGGGGAATCGGCTGGACGCGCTGAAGCCCGCCCACCGTCTGGAGGGCGTCGACCCGCGCAAGCGGTTCCACGCCGACTGGGCCCTGTGGAAGGCGTCCGACCGCGACATGACGTGGGAGACGCCGTGGGGACGCGGCTTCCCGGGCTGGCACATCGAGTGCTCGGCCATGTCGCTGCGCTTCCTCGGCGAGCACATCGACATCCACACCGGCGGCAAGGACCTGCGCTTCCCCCACCACGAGGACGAGCGCGCCCAGTCCAACGCCTCCGTGGGCCACGACGTCGTCAAGCACTGGGTGCACGGCGAGCACCTGCTGTTCGACGGTCGCAAGATGGCCAAGTCCACGGGCAACGTCGTGCTGCTCTCCGACGTCGAGGCCGCCGGGCTGGACCCGCTGGCCGTGCGGCTGGCGCTGCTCGAACATCGGTACCGCCAGCAGATGAACCTGACCTGGGACACCCTCCAGGCGGCCGACCGCACGCTGCGGCGGTGGCGCCAGCGGGTCGCCGAGTGGGCGGAGTCGCCGAGCCGGCCGATCGCGGCCGAGTACCGCGACCGCGCGCAGGCCGCCCTGGACGACGACCTGGACACGCCCACCACGCTGCGCGTCCTGCGCGAGCTGGAGCGCGACGAGTCGCTGCCGCCCGGCTCGCGGTTCGAGACGTTCCTGCACCTGGACCACGTGCTGGGCCTCGATCTGTCGATCGACATCGGCAAGCCGCGGGTCGCGCCCGTCCTGCCACCCGGCGGGGCCGAGCTGCTGGAGGCGCGCGCCAAGGCCCGCGAGGCCAAGGACTGGGCGGCCTCCGACCGCCTGCGCGACGAGCTCGCCGCGCTCGGCGTGAAGGTCACCGACACCCCCGAGGGCCAGACCTGGTCCTGAGCGCCCGCGCACGGGTGGGGCGTCAGCCGGCCGAGGGCGTGAGCAGCGTGGGGGGCTCCTCCTTCACGATGCGCAGGGGCGCCTTGCCGTAGCGCTTCGGCAGGTCCCTGGCCGCCTTGGCGACCTCGGTCGTGCCGACCTCCACCGCAGTGCCGTCGAAGCGCGCGGCGACCGTGGTGATCGGGATGCCGTGCCGTGCCCAGTAGGCGACGTCGTCGGTGACGCGCCGGGCGATCGCCTGGAGCTCGCGCGCGGAGTGCGGGGCGTCGCGCAGCTTGATCGCCGCCGTGCCGAATCGCTCGCGTAGCGCCGCGTCGAGTTCGGCCGAGGGACGCCGGTAGACGATCACCTGGTTCCCCGCCTGGTCGAGGGCCACCCCCGCGTAGAGGTCGGGGAACCGGTGGCTCAGTAAGGTCTCGATCGCGCTCGCGAGGGAGCCGAGCTCCTGCGGACCGGTCGGCGCCGTGGCCGCGCCGGTGGAGGGATCGGTGGTTTCCCCGCCGGGAGGCTGTGGGGCGTCCGGGGTTCCGGCGGGCCGGGGAGCGTCGCCCCCGGACGGGACCGGCGCGGCGCAGGCCATCACGCCGATCACGACGAAGCCGAGAAGTGCCGCGCCGAGCAGGGCCATGCGATGGTCCGCGTTCATGATGAGTCCTCCTGAGCCGCCGGGACGTCCGCTCACTACGCAACATACGACGGAAAGAGCCCTGGCGCGCTCACCGTGACCCGATTCGCGTGGCCGGCCGTTGATCGGAATTCCTTCCCGATGATCGGCTGGCAGACCGGGTTTAGCGTCACATAACGCATTATCCGGAGGGATCACTGCCTTTTGTGGCGGCCGGTGAAATGGGAAACGGGGCCGGTGAGTCAACACCGGCCCCTCTTTCTCTATCCCACGCGATCCGATCAGGTCAGGATCCTGACCGTCCTGTCAGGCGCCGTCGATCGAATCCACGTGAGTCATCAGCCGAGAGTGATCGCGATTCCCGGGAACGCGGTGGTCGCGTTGGCCCACGGCGCGTAGTACATCCGCCAGGCGCAGGTGCGGCCGCTGGTCACGTAGCCGGTGCACGGCACGGCGGTGGAGGTGTCGATGGCGGTGTTGACGCCCGCCGCGTACACCTGGCTGGTGTTGGAGGCGTTGATGACCTCGACCGAGCCGCCGCTGTCACCCTGGCCGACCGCGTTGGTGTGCGCGGACTGCTCGGCCCGGACCGTGTTGTAGATCAGGTAGCCGACGTTGATCGTGACGCCGACCTGCTGCACCTGGATGCTGCAGTTGGTGCCCGAGTACGCGCCGGAGGTGCACACCCACAGGCCCACGTAGGAGCTGAAGGTGCCGATCACCGGGTTGTTGAACTCCGGCGAGATGGAGCCGGGGTTGTTGTTGAAGACGCGGCCCCCCGCCGACGTGCCGATCAGCGCAACGTCGTAGGAGTTGTTGTCCTGCGTGAACGAGCCGATCACCTCGCCGGTGGGGTCGGTCGCGGTCTGCCCGACGTCACCGCAGTGGCCGGCGGTGAGGATCTTGCTCGCCCCGCCGTAGGTGACGGCGAAGCCGGTCGAGCAGCCGCCGCCGTTGCTCGCGTTGCGCCAGGCGCCGCCGCCCCACCAGGGCGGCGAGTCGTCCCAGCGGCTGGCCAGCGCGGGCTTGACGCCGGTCTCCACGGTGATCGCCACGGTGGAGTCGGCGACGCCGGAGCGCGTCGCGTTGTAGTCCGCGCCGGACACGGCCAAGCCGGAGCCGTCGGCCTTGGGAGCGATCGAGGTGATCACGTTCGCGGACTTGCGGAGCAGCCGGGACATCTCCTGCCGCAGTTCACTGGCCGAGTACGCCGCGGGAAGGACGCTGACGGGGACGTCCTTGCGCAGCTCGCCGACCAGGTCGCCGACGCGCTTGGGGGTGTCGCCCTTCCAGTACACGCGCAGCTCGTGGTTCTCCGGGGCGGCGATGACGCCGGCGAACCCGCCGCCGCCCTGCGCCTTCGCGGCGGCGGTGACGCGGTCGGCGGCCTTGACCAGCTTCTCCTGGGTGGCCAGCAGGTCCTTCCAGGACGCGAAACCGCCGGGGACCTTGCCGGCCGGCTCGATGGCGCGGGCCGTGGTGTCCTTGACCGGGGTGGGGGCCGCGGAGACCTGGGTGGCGCCCATTCCGATCGCGACGAGGGCGACGGCCAGTGTGACCGCCAGGCGACGGGTGGTGCGTGGTGCTCTTTGGGTGCTCGGGGGGGTTTTCACCGAATGCTCCTCTATGCCTTTCCTGCGGGGATGCATCCGGTATTCCATGCATTTAACGTGCAATCAATGCCTTGACTTATGTTGTAGATGTTGGTAAAGCGGCCTAGTTGTGGACCACATGCGGGTTCGCAAAATATAGCGAATGATCGGAAATATCGCCCATCTACCAGGGCAAGGCCTTTTACCCCGCCCGGATCCATGGCATGAGATCGAGATCTCACGGCGTCCGCTTTTGGACATGGCGGAACATCGCGGGCAAATAACATGACCGATGAGTGATCGAATATTCTACGGGAGTTCAGCGTCCCGGCGGATGCCATGACATATACGATCGGATATTTCCTGCGAACGATCAGCCGTCGGCCCCGGAAACGAGAAACAGGATGACCATGCGAGAGACATGACACGGCGACGGCTCGCGTCGTGGGGACGCGAGCCGTGTGTGGCGGTTCAGCCCGGCAGGCCGGTGAGGGTGCGGGTCTCCCCCACGGCGAGGTCCCACAGGTCCGCGCGGTCGCGGCCGGAGGCGATCCAGGCCGCGCGCGCCTCCTGGACGGGCGCCATCGGGGGCTCGCCCGACAGCACGAACGTCCCCCAGTGCATGGTCGCCATGCGCTGCGCGCCGACGTCCGTACAGGCCTGCACGGCCTCGGAGGGGTCGACGTGCGAGACGTGCATGAACCAGCGCGGCTCGTACGCGCCGACGGGCATGAGCGCCAGGTCGATGCCCGGGTAACGCTTGCCGATGAGCTTGAAGCGGTCGCCGTAGGCGGTGTCCCCGGCGAAGTAGATCCGCTGGTTCGGCGAGGTCAGCACCCAGCCGCCCCACAGGGTCTTGCACGTGTCGAACAGGGTCCTGCGGCTCCAGTGGTGGGCGGGCACGAAGTCGAAGGAGACCTCGCCGATGCGGGCGCTCTCCCACCAGTCCAGCTCGGTGACGTTGGTGAACCCTCTCTTGGCGAACCAGCCGCCGAGGTTGGCGGGAACGAACATCGGAGTGTGCTTCGGCAGGCGGCGCAGGGTCGGCAGGTCAAGATGGTCGTAGTGGTTGTGGCTGATGACGACGGCGTCCACCGGCGGCAGGTCGCTCCACGCCACGCCCGGCGGGGTCAGCCGCTGCCGCACCCCCGGGATCTTGCGCGACCAGACCGGGTCGGTCAGCACCGTCAGGCCGCCGATGCGCAGCACGTACGTCGCATGGCCTACCCAGGTCACTCCGGCGTCCTTCGGTCCCACGGGAGGCAGCCCGGCGCGCAGCACGGGAATCTGGTCCGCGTCACCGGTGTCGGCGCGGAACCCGCCGTACCAGGCGACGCTCACGACCTCGCGGAAATCGGGCAATGGGCAGGTCAGGCGGTCCTTGAAGCTGGAGGGCCAGGTCCGCTGGCGGGGCGGGGTGGCCGGGGTGATCTCAGGGCTGATGGTTTGCGACATTCGACCCTCCTGTTCATCGCCGAGTGGGAGGTGCGTTCGATCCCCAATGAGATCTTTAACCACTCTGACGTGATGATCCCCCTTGGGCGAGATTCATGCCTCAGTCCAGCGGGGTATCGTCACTTCCTCCCAGATGCGTAGCCGGTGGCCATTTCTGGGTCGGGGATGCCGGTCCTGCGTCGTCGTCTCCGTTTCCGGCCGCTCCATGCTCCCGCCCGCAAGCGTCCATGGTGAGCGGCTCCGCTCTCCATACCGGGGCCCGCATACTGGGGGCCCCTATTCAAGGGTGCCCTCTGCGCCAGCGCGAGGACCGTCGCGGGTAGCCCCCCTCCTCCAGATCGGCAAGGCGTTCGAACGGGTTCCACGAGGCCGGGTGGCCGCACAGGGCGAACGAGACCGCCACGGCGAGGACGTACAGGGGCAGCAGGGGCAGGCCCGCGCAGAAGGCGTACTGGGTCGCGTGCCGGGCCTCGTGGCGCAGCAGCGCGCCGGTGAGGTACCCCTCCCCGCGGGCCGTGAGGATGACGTTCCCCACCGTGAAGGCCCCGGCGACGGGGAAGGGGATGCGGTAGTCGTGGGCGTACAGCAGGCCGTGCTCGCCGCGGCGCACGCCGGCCCGTCCGGCCAGCGCGATCAGCAACCCCAGTGGCGTGGACAGGTTGACGTAGTTGAGCACCTGCCTGGCCCTGTGACGTGCCCGCATGTCTCGATTGTCACCCGGGGTCGCGGCGGGCGGTACCCCGGCGGGCGAGGGGACGTCCCACTATCTATGCGGACATTCCACCCGAAACATTTACGTGCCCGGCCTTGCCATACGGACCCTGACGCAGCAGCCACGACCCCGACGAGGGGATGAGAAGGACGGCCGTCACCAGCGCCACGGCCCCGGACACGAGGTAGTAGTAGCCGGGGGCGTTCGCCGCGATGACCAGATCGCCCTCGGGTCGCTTCATCGAGAACACCAGGGCGGCGAACATCCACCCCATGCCGGGCACGAAGGCGCCCAGCTTGGAGCTCATGAGCCGCCCGGCGCCGTACAACAGGCCGAAGAGCGCCAGGGCCAGGACGATCGGGATGGGCGCCACCACGTCGCCGAGCGGCCAGGAGTGCTCCAGGCCGGCCACCACCCCGTAGACGACGCCGAACACGAAGAGCAGGCCGTAGACGACGCCCGTCACGAGCCCGGACAGCGCCCCGCTCGCGGGCCGCGTCCCCGCCTCGACCTGCTCTTCCTCCATGGTTGGCAAGGCTAGCCGATGCCCGCGAAGAGATCGTCCTCGCGGTCGTGGGTCGCGTCGAGTCCCCCGTCCTCCTTGGGGATCCCGCGCCCGGCCGGCCCGCGCTCCCCCGCCGCGAGGATGTAGTACTCGACGCCCATCGACTCCTGGCCCATGCTCTCGGAGATCTTGAACCACGGGTCGCCGAGGTCGACCTGCGAGCGGTGGGCGCGCAGGGCGTCCAGCTTGGCCCCCGCGTGGGCACGGGCGTCGATCTCGGTCGTGATCACCTCGTCGGGGGCGCCGAACGGCAGCTCGTCGATGTTCTCCTCGGTGAAGAAGTCGAAGTCGGTGTCGCGCATGGCCTCGGCGAGGCGCCGCATCGACGACTTCGGCATGGTGGTGAAGTAGAACTTCGCGATCTTCCAGGGCTCGCCGTCGCCGTGGGAGGGGTCGGCCGCGAGCTCGAAGGCCCGCCAGGCGACCCGGTACGCCTGGATGTGGTCGGGGTGGCCGTAGAAGCCGTTGTCGTCGTAGGTGACCAGCACCTGGGGACGGACCTCACGGATGATCTTGACAAGCTCGCCGGCGGCCTCGTCCAGGTCGGCGCGCCAGAAGCACCGGGGGTTCTCGTTCGTGGGCGTGTCCATCATGCCCGAGTCGCGCCAGCGCCCGGGGCCGCCGAGGAAGCGGTGGTCTTCGACGCCGAGCGCCTTGCAGGCGGCCTCCAGCTCGCCGATGCGGTGCTCGCCGAGCCGGTCCTCCTGATCGGAGGCGAGGTGGGCCAGGTCGGGCACCACGATCTCGCCTTCTTCTCCCAAAGTGCAGGTCACGAGCGTGACCCTGGCCCCTTCGGCCGCATATTTAGCCATCGTGGCCCCCGTGCCACTGCTCTCATCGTCGGGGTGCGCGTGTACCAACATCAAACGACGATCGGTCATGTCCCGAGGTTATCCACAGGTCAAAGCGCGGGTCATCTCGGTTTCCGCACCGCCTGGCAGGATGAAGGGCATGAGTGAGAGCTTCCCGCGCCTTTACGCGAGGACCCGCCGGTTCAGCCTGGGTGTTCCCCGGGGCTTCACGATCGCGCCCGACGGTGGCCGCGTCGTCTTCCTGCGCAGCCGCTCCGGCACCGATCCGGTGACGTGCCTGTGGGAGCTCGACATCTCCTCGGGCGCCGAGCGCCTGGTGGTCGATCCGGCCGATCTCGGCGCGGCGGACGAAGACCTCCCCGCCGAGGAGCGCGCCCGACGCGAGCGCGCCCGTGAGCAGGCCGGCGGCGTGGTCGCGTACGCCACCGACTCCGCCCTCTCCTCCGCCGTCTTCGCGCTCTCCGGGGGCCTCTACCTCGCCGATCTGGCCTCGGGCGCGGTGCGCCGGCTCGACACCGAGGGCGCGGTGATCGACCCGCGCCTCTCCCCCGACGGCGCCCACGTGGCGTACGTCAGCGGCGGCGCGCTGCGCGTGCGCGACGTCGCCACCGGTGACGACCGCGCGCTCGCCACCCCCGAGGCCGACGGGGTGACGTACGGCCTGGCCGAGTTCATCGCCGCCGAAGAGCTCGACCGGATGCGCGGCCACTGGTGGTCTCCGGACGGCACCGCGCTGCTCGCCGAGCGGGCCGACGACTCGCCCGTGCAGCGGTGGCACATCGCCGACCCCGCCAACCCGTCCCGCCCGCCCGTCCCTGTGGGCTATCCCGCCGCCGGCACGGCCAACGCCGTGGTCGAGCTGGTGATCCTCGGGCTGGACGGCTCACGGGTGGAGGTCCCGTTCGAGGACGAGTACCTGGTGACCGCGAGCTGGGACCGGCACGGCCCGATGATCGTCACCATGCCCCGCGACCAGAAGACCCTGCGGGTGTTCTCCGTCGACGCCGGGACGGGCGCGAAGACCCTGCTGCGCGAGGACTCCGACGACGCGTGGGTGGACGTCGTGACCGGCGTTCCGGCGCGCCTGTCCGACGGCACGCTGGTCTGGACGGCCGACGCGGAAGGCGGCCGTCGCCTGTTCATCGGCGGCGAGCCGGTCACCCCGCCGTCGTTGCAGGTCCGCGACGTGATCGGCCTGGACGGCGACACCGTGCTGTTCCGGGCGAGCGCCGAGCCCACCGAGGTCCACCTGTGGACGTGGTCGGCCGGGGTGATCTCCCCGCTGACCGACGAGCCCGGCGTCCACACCGGCCTGCTCTCCGGCGGCGCCCTGCTGGTCGCGAGCCAGACCCTCGCCGCGCCGGGCACCACCGTGCGGGTCACGTCCGGCGACCGGCGCCTCTTCGTCGCCTCCGTCGCCGAACGCCCCAAGCTGGAGCCCCGGGTGTCGCTGATCCGCGCGGGCGAGCGCGACCTGCGCACGGCCGTGCTCTTCCCGACCGGCCACGTGCCCGGCTCGCGCCGCCTGCCCGTCCTCATGGACCCCTACGGCGGTCCGCACGCGCAGCGCGTGCTGTCGGCCGCCCGCGCCTACCTGGAGCCCCAGTGGTTCGCCGACCAGGGGTTCGCGGTGATCATCGCCGACGGCCGGGGCACCCCGGGGCGCGGTCCCGCCTTCGAGCGCGAGGTGCTGCACGACCTGGCGACCCCCGTCCTGGACGACCAGGTCGACGCGCTGCGGGCCGTCGCGCAGCTCCACCCCGACGACATCGACCTGTCGCGCGTGGCCGTCAAGGGCTGGTCGTTCGGCGGGTTCCTCGCGGCCCTCGCCGTCCTGCGCAGGCCCGACGTGTTCCACGCCGCCATCGCCGGGGCGCCGGTCACCGACTGGCGGCTCTACGACACCGGGTACACCGAGCGTTACCTCGGCCACCCCGACGAGCGCCCCGAGGTCTACGACCGGTCCTCGCTGATGGCCGACGCCGAGAAGCTGGAGCGCCCGCTGCTGCTGATCCACGGCCTCGCCGATGACAACGTGGTGGCCGCGCACACGCTGCGCCTGTCCTCGGCCCTGGTCGCGGCGGGCCGGCCGCACACCGTCCTGCCCCTGTCGGGGGTCACCCACATGACGCCTCAGGAGGTCGTCGCCGAGAACCTGCTGCTGCTCCAGGTCGAGTTCCTGCGCAGGTCGCTGGACGCCTGAGTCGTGGCGTGCGGCGCCGGGGCCGGCGCCGCACGCCGGTCGGCTTCTGGCGTGAGGTGCCGTGCCCGCTTGTCTGGTCGGCTCTAGCGCGGGGTGCCGTGCCAGCTGTCCCACAGCGCGGCGTAGGCCCCGCCCGCGGCGACCAGCTCGTCGTGCGCGCCCAGCTCGCTGATCCGCCCGTCCTCGACGACGGCCACCCGGTCGGCGTCGTGCGCGGTGTAGAGCCGATGGGCGATGGCGATCACCGTGCGCCCGTCCAGCACGGCCGCGAGCGACCGCTCCAGGTGGCGCGCGGCGCGCGGGTCGATCAGCGAGGTGGCCTCGTCCAGCACCAGCGTGTGCGGGTCGGCGAGCACGAGCCTGGCCAGGGCGACCTGCTGGGCCTGCGCGGGCGAGACGGCCAGCCCGCCCGAGCCGACCGTCGTGTCCAGGCCGCCGGGCAGCGCCTCCACCCACTCCCAGGCGTCGACGGCCGCGAGCGCCTCCTTGACCTCGCTGTCGCCGGCGTCGGGACGGCCGATCAGCACGTTGTCGCGCAGCGTGCCCCGGAAGACGTGGTGCTCCTGGGTGACGAGCGCGACGTGCCCGCGCAGCTCGTCCAGCGGCAGCTCGACGAGTGGGACGCCGCCGACGGTCACCGCGCCGGTGCGCGGGCCGTGGATGCCCGCGAGCAGCCGGCCGAGCGTCGACTTTCCCGCGCCCGACGGGCCGACCATCGCCAGCCGCTCGCCCGGCGCGACCCGCAGCGAGACGCCGTGCAGGACGTCGTGGCCCTCGCGGTAGGCGTAGCGGACACCGTCGGCGACCATCTCCTCGCCCTCGGGACGCTCGGTGCCCGCGCTGCGGTCGTCGGGGACGTTGGCCACGCCGAGCAGCCGGGCCATCGACGCGGCGCCGACCTGCAGCTCGTCCACCCAGGACAGCAGCCGGTCGAGCGGGTCGACGAGCTGCTGGGCGTACAGGGTGGCCGTGGCGACCTGGGCCAGCCCTACCAGGCCGTTGATGTAGAACAGGCCGCCGATCAGGACCGTCGCGACGACCGGGATGACGTAGCCCATCTCGACCGCCGGGAACCACACGGTGCGCAGGCGCAGGGTGTACCGCTCGGCCGCCCACGACCGCGCGATGTCGCCGTCGGTGCGCGCGTGGCGGCGGCGTTGCAGGCCGAACGCCTCGACGGTCCGCGCGCCCTCGACGGTCTCGGCCAGGCCCTCGGTCATCTCGGCGTAGGCGGCGTTCTCCCGCAGGTAGCCGTCCCTGGCCCGCTTCAGGTACCACCGCGTGGACACCCACAGCAGCGGGACGGCGATGAGCGAGGGAAGCAGCAGCAACGGGCCGGTCAGGGCCAGCGCGCCGAGCACGAAGGCCCCCGCGACCACGGCGATCAGCGTCTCGGGGACGGCGTGCCGCACGGTGCGCGACAGGGCGTCGACGTCGCGCGAGGTGCGGGTGACCAGGTCGCCGGACCCGGCGCGCTCGACGGTCGAGAGCGGCAGGGCGAGGACGCGGTCGACGAAGTCCTCCCGCAGCTCGGCCAGCACCTTCTCGCCGAGCTTGGCCGAGGCGTACACCGCCGAGCGGATCAGCACGGCCTGCGCGACGATGAAGGCGGCGATGGTCAGGGCGACGGTGTCGACGGAGACGCCCGTGCCGGCGCGCACGTGCTCTACCAGCTCGCCGAGCATGCGAGGCGCGACGAGGCCGGTGGCGGCGGCCAGCCCGTGCAGGCCGAGGGCCAGAGAGAGCTGCCGGGGGTACTTCAGCGCCAGCCGCTGGGCGTACGCGCGCACCTGCCGCCGGTCGGCGACCGGCAGGATACGTTTACTGCGGTCGGTGCTCATGCCGTTCCTCTGTGCCTATGGCCGCGCCTCCGGCGCGGCGGGTTCGGGGCGCCTGTGAGTCGGCGCCCCGAACGGGTGGGGCGAGCGCTGGAGGTCATCACTCGGACCGGGTCACGGTTCGGGCGTAGTCGGGGCGGGTGGCGAGCAGGGCGCGGTGTCCCCCCTCGGCGCGCGTCACTCCGTCCTCCATGAAGATCACGTGGTCGGCCCGGTCGAGCATGAGCGGGCTGGTGGTGCACACCAGCGTCGTCCGGCCCTTCCGCGCCTCGCCGAGCCGCTCGGCGACGCGTGCCTCGGTGTGGGCGTCCACGGCGCTGGTGGGCTCGACGAGGATCAGCACCTCCGGATCGGCGACCAGCGCCCGGGTGAGCCGAAGACGCTGCTGCTGGCCGCCGGAGAACTCGCGGCCGGCCTCGGCGACGTGCGCGTCCAGGCCCTCCGGCAGCGCCTCGACGATGTCCTCGGCGCAGGCGGCCCGCAGCGCCCGCCGCAGGTCGTCGTCGGAGGCCGTGCCGGTGACGTCGAGCTGGTCGCGCAGCCGCCCGCTGAACAGCCGGGCGGCGTTGTCGGCGACGAGGACCCGCCGCCGCGCCTCCTCCAGCGGCAGGTCGGCCAGCGGCACGCCGCCGAAGCTGACGTCGGCGGAGGGCACGTACAGGCCCAGGCGGTCGGCGACCGCGATGGCGTCCTCGGGCACCGCGCTCGCCAGCGCCGTGAACGTGCCCCGCCGCACGGTGACGCCCGACGCGGCGTCGGCGAGGTCGCCTCCCGGCGCGCCGGGGGCCGTGCCGCTGCCGCTGACCTCGGGGTCCAGGGACAGGATGCGGACCACCCTGCGCGCCGCGACGTGGCCCTTGGTGAGCTTGTCGGCCATCTCGGTGAGCGTGCGCAGCGGGCCGACCAGGAACAGCGCGTACGCGTAGAAGGAGACCAGCGCGCCGGGCGAGATCGCGTGCTCCAGGGCGAGGTGGGCGCCGCGCCAGGTGACGAAGGCGATGAGCAGGCCGGGCAGCAGGAGCTGCGCGCCCTCCAGGGTGGCGTCCACGGAGGCCACGCGCACGCCCGCGCCCCGGACGCGCTGGGACTCCTCGCGGTAGCGGTCGGCGAACACCTGCTCTCCGCCGATGCCGCGCAGCACGCGAAGGCCGGCGACGATGTCGGAGGCCCGGGTGGCGAGGTCGCCCTGCAGGTCGCGCTGGGCGTGCTGGCGGCGGTGCAGCGGGCGCAGCAGCGGGACGACGGCCAGGGCCATCAGGGGGACGCCGATCAGGACGATCAGGCCGAGCTGCGGCGAGGTGGTGAGCAGGATCACCGTAACCGCCACGATGGCGACCAGCGCGCCGGTGCCGCGCAGCAGGATGTCCATGGAGTTGCCGATATGGGAGATGTCGGAGTTGCCCACGCTGATGACCTCGCCGGTGGACAGCCGCTTCGGCAGCGTCGCGCCGAGCCGGGTGGCCTGGCGGGCGGTGACCTGCACGGTGCGGTAGGCGGCGGACAGCCAGTTGTAGACGGCCATGCGGTGGCGCATCACGCCGCCGAAGGCCGTCGTGACACCGAGGCCGAGCATGATGGCCGACCAGCGGACGAGCGCTTGGCTGTCGCCCGCCATCAGGCTGTCGATGGCGCGGCCGAGCGCGAAGGGGACGAGCGCCTGCGCGAGCCACCACAGCACCGCGTACCCGATGCCGATGAGCAAAGGCGTCGCCTGCCCGCGGGCCGTCCACCAGAGGTATCGGATCGGGCCGCGGGCATCCGGAACGCCGGGATCGGCGTGGGGCAGGGAGCGCATAGCCCTTCCAGGCTCGCAGCCGGGCGGGCGGGACGGCAATCGATTTTCCGCCGCGCACGGCCTCCCACCAGGGAGGACATAACGGCCTGCGGTCGGGCCGCCACAGGCGCGGGCAGTCCGCGCAGCGGGCCTCGAAGTCGGCGCGTACGACCGGCACCACCAGCGCTGCGGGCGCCTCCGGGGGGCGGCCGGCCGTGTCCGCGCCGTGCAGGGCGGTCGCCCGGCGGGCATGCGTCAACCATGGTTGACACTCTCGCCGTGTCAACCTATATTGACAGGCATGAGCGATACGGCACAACTGGCCTCCGACGCCGGCAGCCGCGATCCCGCCGTCGGCCTTCGCGCGGTCCGGGCGCTGCGGACGCTGGTCGAGCGTCTGGAGGCACTCCAGGTGGACAACGCCCGCGAACAGGGCTGGTCCTGGCAGGAGATCGCGGTTCTGCTCGGCGTGAGCAGGCAGGCGGTTCACAAGAAATACGCGGGCGGCCGCGGTCTACTCAGACGGGAGAAATGAGCATGTTCGAGCGGTTCAACGAGGACGCCCGCCAGACGGTCGTCCAGGCCCAGGAGGAGGCCCGGACCTTCGGCCACGACTACATCGGCACCGAGCACCTCCTGCTCGCCCTCCTCCGGCGGACCTCCTCGGTGGGCGGCCGGATCCTCGTCCGGCACGGGCTCGACCATGACGCGGCGGGCGACATGATCGCGCGACTGCTGGCCGGCACGGGCCAGGACGCGCTGGACGCGAAGGCCCTGGAGACGATCGGCATCGACCTCGGCGCGGTCCGCGAGAAGGTCGAGGCGGCCTTCGGCCCCGGCGCCCTGGACCGCGGCCCCCGCCCCCGTCGCGAGCGCCCCTGGCGCTTCGGCGGGCACATTCCCTTCACGGCGCGGGCCAAGAAGGTGCTGGAGCTCTCGCTGCGCGAGGCCCTGTCCCTGAAGCACGGCTACATCAGCGACGGCCACATCCTCCTCGGCCTGATGCGCGAAGGGCAGGGCCTCGCCGCCCGCGTCCTCGCCGACGCCGGGCTCGACTTCGAGGTCCTGCGCCAGGACGTGCGCACCGAACTGGGCTGACCCTCCTCCACGGACCGCGCCGGCGCCACGGGGGCGCGCGGGCCGTCCGACAACCATGACACCCAGGCGGGAGTTCTAAGCCCTCCCCCGGACCACCCGCGGATGTCGAGCGTGACCAGCGGCCGGGGCCTCTGGAGGCGCGGTGTTCTCGCGGGGAGTCCGGGCCACCCACACCAGGCCGCGCCCCCTTCCCGGCCCTCCCTGGAAATCGACCGGTTCCCCCTTGCGAGAGGTCGCCGGGTGATGTCGCGGGAGTTACTTCGATACTTTCTTCAAGCCTTGACTCATGCCCCCATGTCGGTGGTAGCCTCCCGAAATAGAGCGCTCTCCTTGGCCGAGCCGCCCCGGCGGCTCGGCCGCCCGTCGGTCCTCCACCGAGGGAGAACCATGGCACCACACAGTCCTCGCGCCGCCGCCCGCCCCTGGGCGGCCGTTGCGACGGAGGTGAGCGTCCACCGCCGTCACCGGTGGTGTGAGCATCGCCGTTCCCTTCTCTGACAGGCGCCACCCCACCTGACCGGCAGGCGTTGGGTAAGCGCTTACCGGAGCCACGCAAGGCACCGTCAACGCGGGCGCGACCACCCCGGCCCGCGTCGCACAACCCCCGTCCCAGCCCCGGACGCCCACGCCCCGGCCCGCTTCGCGCGACAGCACCAGAGAGCGCTCTCTGCATGCCGGAAGCCGGTCCGTGCCCAGCGTCCCGGGCCACCCCCCGCCCCTGGGAGTTGTCATGCGCAAACCACCCCTGGCACGGACCCTGATATCCGTGCTGACCTCGATCGCCCTGAGCATCGCCCTCGGCGTCGGCGTCGCCGTGAGCGGCGGCTTCACCGCGAACGCCGCCGCCGTCCCGGCCGCCCCCGGCTTCATCGAGCTGGAGGCCGGCAGCGACTCGTCCATCCTGGTGGAATGGGAGGCCGTCCCCGGCGCGACCAGCTACCGGATCTACCGAGGTACGACCGCCGGCGGCGAAGGAAACACGCCGTACGCGACGGTGAACGCGCCGGCCGACACCTTCCTCGACAGAGGGCCGCTCAGCTCGACGCTGACCTACTTCTACCAGGTCAGCGCGGTGAACGCCTCGGGTGAGTCGCCGCGCACGAAGGAGGACGCCTCCAAGACCCCGCCCCCGATCGGCACCGGCGGCGACGTCCCCGGCGTCACCGTGGGCAACAGCAAGGTCTACTACTGCAAGGACGCCCTTCTCGGCGGCTTCGCCTGGTTCCAGACGCTGACGGGGTGGTTCCCCTCCGTGCTGGGCTCGTCCGGGTCCACCTCCCCGGACAAGAAGGTCGTCGACATGGCCTACGCCCACGAGGGGACCATGACGTTCAACAACGTCGTCGTCCCCACCACCGGCCTCTACACGGTCGCCTGGCGGTACGCGTTCCAGGGCGGCCTGTTCCCCGGGGTCAACAACCGCCAGATGGGGCTCAAGGTCAACGGCACCGTCATCACCAGCACGCAGAGCTTCCCGATCACCGGCAGCTTCGACACCTACCAGCTCTCCGCGCTACAGGTGCGCCTGAACGCAGGCGTCAACTCGATCACCCAGTTCGCGGTGAGCGACCACGGGCTGTCCCGGGTGGACCAGATGATCGTCACCCCGGCGACGGCGTCCTCACCCGCCGGTCCGACCAACCTGACCGCCACCCCGGGCGCGGGCTCGGTCACGCTGACGTGGACGGCCAGCGCCAGCGGTGCGCCGACGTCGTACCGGATCTACCGGGGCACCAAGTCCGACGGTGAGGCCAACACGCCCGTCGGCACGGTCGGCGGCACCACCACCACGTTCACCGACACCGGGCTGAGCAACGGCAAGACGTACTACTACTTCGTCTCCGCGGCCAACGCGGTGGGCGGCTCGCCGAACTCCAACGAGGTCTCGGCCGTCCCCGGCACCGGCCCGACGCCCACGGCGACCCCCACGGTGACGCCCACCCCGACGCCGACCGGCACGGTCTCGCCCCCGCCCGGCGCGCCCGGCGTCCCGTTCGGCATCGTGATCACCCCGCGGGCGGGCGACATCCTGCTCCAGTGGGGTTACCAGGCGAACGTGACCTGGAACGTCTACCGGTCCACCACCCCCGGCGGCGAGGGCTCGACGCCGTATGTGCGAGTCACCTCGCCGACGTACGTGGACAAGGCGGTCACCTCCGGGCAGCGGTACTACTACCAGTTCACCGCCGTGAACGGGGCGGGTGAGAGCGCGCGGACCGCGGAGGTCAGCGCCCTCGCGCAGTAGCACCCCTTCTGGACACGGCCCCTCCCGTGCCCTTCAAGGCCTCCACCGCCGACGCCCGCGCGGCAGAGCGCCGGCGGTGGCCGCACAACGGCGCGTCGCGTCCGGTCAGGCCCGCACGTCGGCACGTGCGGATTCCCCGCCCCCTCCATCAGGGCGGGCAGACCGGCGCGGCGCGCCCCGTCACCCGCGCAAGCAGGGAGTTCGTCCATGCGATCCGTTCCCCCCTCGGAGGGCCGCCGCCCACGGCCCGCCGTCCGCGCCCTTCGCCGTCCGGCCGTTCGCGCCGTTCCCGCCGCCTTGTCCGTCCTCATGCTGCTCATCGGGCTGATCGTCGCCGTCGGCGCCCCCGCCGAGGCCGCCCCCGCCCTGCTGTCCAAGGGCAAGCCGGTCACGGCGTCGTCCATCGAGGCCGTCGGCACCCCGGCCTCCGCGGCGGTCGACGGCAGCACCACCAGCCGCTGGTCCAGCGCCTTCAGCGACCCCCAGTGGATCCAGATCGACCTCGGGACGAAGGCCGCGATCAGCCGGGTCGCGCTCACCTGGCACACGTCCTACGCCGTGGCCTTCCAGCTCCAGACCTCCGACAACGCCGTCACCTGGACGAACCTGTACTCGACCGCCAACGGACCCGGCGGCACCCAGACCCTGGACGTGACCGGCACCGGCCGCTACGTGCGGATGTACGGCACGACCCGGCACACGGTCTACGGCTACTCGCTGTGGGAGTTCCAGGTCTACGGCTCGTTCGTCCGGACCGCCTGCGGCGCGGCCGACCTGGCGCTGAACCGCCCCGCGACCGCGTCGTCCGTCGAGAACGCCGGACTGTCCGCCCCGGCCGCGGTCGACGGGGACGCCGGCACCCGCTGGTCCAGCGCGTTCAGCGACCCGCAGTGGATCCAGGTGGACCTTGGCGTGTCGCGGCGCGTCTGCCAGGTGGTGCTGAACTGGCAGAACTCCTACGCCACCGCCTTCCAGATCCAGGTATCCGACAACGCGTCCACCTGGACGACGATCTACTCGACCGCCACCGGCACCGGGGGGCTCCAGACGCTCGCCGTCTCGGGCGCCGGGCGTTACGTCCGCGTCTACGGCACCGCGCGGCACACGGCGTACGGCTACTCACTGTGGGGACTGGAGGTCCGCGGCGTGGCCGCCGCGCCGATCCTCGGCTCCTGGGAGACCGAGAGCCTCGACGGCGCGGGCAACAACCCCTTCGCCCCGGCGCGGGGCAACGCCGACACCCTGTACTCCCGGGTCGGCCCGGTGCGGTACACCGACGGCAAGAGCCAGATGGCCGCCGGCCCCAACCCGCGTTACGTCTCCAACCGCGTGTTCAACGACACCAACGTGAACGTCTTCTCCGAGCGTGGGGTCACGCAGTGGGGAAACGTGTGGGGCCAGTTCATCGACCACACCATCGGCCTGCGCCAGGACGACGGCACTCAGGCCGACATACCGTTCGACCGCACCGACCCGATGGAGATCTTCACCAACGACCTCGGCGTCGTCCCGTTCACGCGCACGGCCGCCGCGCCGGGCACCGGCGTGTCCAACGCCCGCCAGCAGGTCAACACCGTCAGCTCCTACATCGACGCGTGGGCCGTCTACGGCGGCACCGACGCCCGCCTCGACTGGCTGCGCGACGGCTCGGTGGACGGCGACCCCGCCAACAACAACGCCACCCTGATGCTGCCCGGCGGCTACCTGCCCCGCCGCGACAGCCGCGGCAACGCGTCGGCCGCGCCGCGGATGCAGGTGGACGGACGCCTGCTCGCCGCGCCCGCGAGCGCCGTCGTCACCGGAGACGTGCGCGCCAACGAGAACATCGCCCTCACCGCGACGCAGACGCTGTTCGCCCGCGAGCACAACCGGATCGTCTCGCTGCTGCCCGCCTCGCTGTCGCAGCAGGACAAGTTCCAGATCGCCCGCGCGGTGGTGATCGCCGAGCAGCAGTACATCACCTACAACGAGTTCCTCCCCGCCATGGGCGTCACGCTGCCCGCCTACCAGGGGTACGACGACGGCGCCGACGCGTCCGTCACCAACGAGTTCGCCACCGTGGGCTACCGCGCCCACAGCCAGATCCACGGCGAGATGGAGTTCCACACCAACGCCGGCCGCTACTCCCAGGCGACCCTCGACGCCCTTGAGGCGCAGGGCGTCGAGGTGACCGTCACCGGCGCCGACGTCGCGCTCGCCGTCCCGCTGAACGTGGCGTTCTTCAACCCCGACCTGGTGTCCCGGATCGGGCTCGGCCCCATGCTGAAGGGCATCGGCGGCGAGTCGGAGTACCGCAACGACGAGACGATCGACAACCAGCTCCGCAGCGTCCTGTTCCAGGTCCCCGTCGCCGGCAACCCCGGCTGCCTCGATGGACCCACCCTGCCGCAGTGCTTCCGCGGCGTGGTCGACCTCGGCGCCGTCGACCTGCTGCGCGGGCGCGACCACGGCATGCCGAGCTACAACCAGCTCCGCAACGCCTACGGCCTGCCCTCCAAGACGTCGTTCACCTCGATCACCGGCGAGACGACGGAAAGCTTCCCGTCCGACCCGCTGCTCACCCCCGGCAACGAGATCAACGACCCGAACAGCATCGACGTCGTCCAGCTCTTCGACATCAACGGCAACCCGACGACCGTCGCCGCCGACAACGCCACCCGCGTCGTCCGCCGCACCACCCTGGCCGCCCGGCTCAAGGCGATCTACGGCTCGGTCGGCAGCCTGGACGCCTTCACCGGAATGCTCGCCGAGAAGCACGTCGCCGGCTCCGAGTTCGGCGAACTCCAGCTCGCCATCTGGAAGGCCCAGTTCACCGCCCTCCGCGACGGCGACCGCTTCCACTACCAGAACGACCCCCTGCTGACCTACGTCCGCCAGCAGTACGGCATCGACCACCGCAGAACGTTGTCCCAGATCATCGCCCTGAACACCGACATCCCCCAGTCGGAACTCCCGGCCAACGTCTTCCTCCTCCCCACCACCCCTGCCGCGACCTCCCAAACCCCCACCACGACCAAGGCGAACCCGCAGACCCTGACCCGCGCCCACACCTCCTGACCCGACACCCCGAACCCGCCGCGCCGGGCTCCCTCCGGCACGGCGGGTTTCCCTTGCGACGATGGCCTGCGGGTTCTCGTCGTCGTGCAGGTGGTGCAGGATGCCGACCAGCATGATCGCGACGGCGCGCCTCCGCGGGCTTCGGGGACGCGGGTCAGTGACCGGTCAGGCGCGGTAGTTCGATGATCAAGTGGGCGCCCGATTTCGGAGGATCCGCGGCCCAGACCCAGCCTTGGTGCGCCGACGCGATCTCGCGGGCTATCGCCAGGCCGAGACCGCTGTTGCCACTGGCCCGATCACGGCTGGCGTCGAGCCGGACGAAACGGTCGAAGACGCGCTCCCGATCCGCGGCGGGGACACCCGGTCCGTCGTCGAGGACGTGGATACGAGCAGTGCCCGGCGTGGCGGCGAGCGTGACCGTGACCGTGGAAGCGGCGTAGCGGACGGCGTTGTCGAGCAGGTTGCGCACCAGCCGGCCGAGATCGGCGCGGTCGCCGTGGAGGAACACCCCGTCGGCGAGGTGGAGGTCGACGGTGAGCCCGCGAGCCGGGGTGGCGCCGACGACGTCACGGAGGAGGTCGGCGGCGTCAAGGGTCTGACGGTGGCCGACCTGGGGGTGTTCGTCCGCCTTGGCCAGGCGCAGGAGGTCCTGGATGAGCCGCTCCAGGCGCGCGGTCTGGCCGGCCGCGCGGGTCGCCACGGCGGGCCACGGCGCCCGATCGGGGTGGGCCAGTGCCACGTCGAGGGTGGTGCGGAGGGTGGCGAGCGGGCTGCGCAGTTCATGGGAGGCGTCGGCGACGAACCGGCGCTGGCGCAGCGCGGAGTCCTCCAGCCGGGCGAGCATCTCGTTCATCGTCTCGGCCAGGTGCCCGATCTCGTCGATCGTGCCCGGTTCGGGCACGCGGCGGGACAGGTCGGCGGAGGTGATGTCGGTGACGGCGCGCCGGATCTGCTCCACCGGGGCGAGCGCGCGCCCGACCAGGGTCCACACGGCGGCGGCGGCGAGCGCGAGGGTGATCGGAAACCCTGCGATCAGCCGGTAGGTGAACTCGGTGTTGATCGACCTGAGGAGCCCAGTGGGGGTGCCGGCGACGATCGTGACGGGCTGCCCGTTGACGATCTCGCGGAGCGCGAAGACCCCGACGTCGTCGGGTATCACGCCGTCGGCGCCCTTGAGCCGGACCGGCCTGGTCGACCCGGCGGGAAGCGCGAACGTGGCGGGGACCCCGGCCAGGCCGCGGGTGGAGGTGAGGACGGTGCCGTCGGCGGCGATCACCTGGGCCTCGGCGGCGGGATCCAGCGACGAGCGGGGCAGCGGACGGGGCCAGTTTCCGGTGGGCGACGCCTGGGCGATCTGGGCGGCGTAGGTGCGTAGCTGGCCGTCGACGGTCTGCCGCACCGCGTGCATCTGCAGGAGGTAGAGCAGCACGACGCCGCCCGTGATGGCGGCGGCGGTGATCAGGCTGGCGGAGATGGTGACACGGGTCCGCAGCGACCGCCTGCGGCGTGACCGAGCCCGCGGACCCGGTTCAGGGGGCATGGCCGGCTTCTCTGGCGTCGGCTTCTCCAGGGCCGGCTTCTATGAGGTAGCCCTGGCCGCGCAGGGTGACGATGGTCGGCGCGCCGTCCGGCGGATCGATCTTGCGGCGCAGCCGGTGGATGTGGACCTCGACCACTGCCGGGCCGCCGTCGTAGGCCGAATCCCAGCAGTGGTCGAGCAGCTCGGTCTTCGATACGACGCGGCCCTGACGCCGCATCAGGTACTCCAGCACCGCCACCTCCCGGCTGGACAGGTCCAGTTCCGCCCCGTCGCGCCACACCTTGCGCCTGGCAGGGTCGAGGGTGAGACCCCCGGCGGCGATCACCGCGGGCCGTTCCCCGAGCCCGCGCCGGGTCAGCGCCCGCAGCCGGGCCAGCAGGACCGTGTAGGAGAACGGCTTGGGCAGGTAGTCGTCCGCGCCGGCGTCGAGCCCTTCGGCGAGATCCAGGTCGTCGTCCATCGCCGTCAGCATCAGGATCGGCGTCCACACGCCCTGGGCGCGCAGCCGGCCACAGACCTGGAAGCCGTCCAGGCCGGGCAGCATGACATCGAGGATGATCACGTCGTGACCGGTCTCACCGGCCTTCCACAGGCCGTCCTCACCGTTGTCGGCCACGTCCACGACGTAGCCCTCCGCCTCCAGCCCCCACCTCAGGGACTCGGCCATGTCCGGCTCGTCCTCGACCACCAGCACTTTCATGGTTCAAGCATCACCCACGTTCAGCGCTGCCCGGCCCCGTGCGGGCGGCTCGGGCGTGCTCGCCGGGGGCAGCCGCAACAGCCGGGCGGCCCAGCCGGGCATCCACCAGTTGACCTTGCCGAACAGGGACACCAGCGCCGGCAGTAGCAGCATCCGTACGACGACGGCGTCGAGCACGACACCCGCGGCCATCCCGGAGGCGAGCTCACGGACGGTGATGTCGTTCGCGGAGGCCAGAGACGCGAGCGAGAAGAACAGGATCAAAGCCGCGCTGGTCACCAGCCGCCCGGTCCGCGAGATGCCTTCGACGATCCCCTCGTGGGTGGAGCCGGTGCGCTCGTAGCCCTCCCGCACCCGGGCGAGGATGAACACCTCGTAGTCCATGGAAATGCCGAACAGGAACCCGAACAACAGCATCGGCACGAAGGTGTCGACCGATCCAGTGCCCGGCACGCCCCACAACGCCTCGGTCCCGATCCCGTGCTGCCAGACAATGACGACTACACCGTAGGTCGCCGCCACCGACACCGCGTTGAGCAGCACCGCCTTGGCCGGAAGCATGATCGACCTCAGCCCGCGGGCGAGGAGCAGGAACGTCACGAGGGCCACCAGGCCGAACATCAGGGGGAACGCGCCATAGGTGGCGTCGGCCTCGTCGATCTGCTGCGCGGCGTGGCCTCCGACCAGCACCCCGTGCGGCACCGTGCGCCGCACGTCGTCCAGCGAGGTGCCCGCGTCCGAGGTGCCGACCTCGCGCTCGGGCAGCACGACCACCAGCCCACTTCCTCCTCGCTGCCAGGACGCGCCGGTCGGGGCCACCGCGCCGTGCACGCTCGACAGGCCGTCCAACGACGCCGCGACCGCCTGCGCCTGCCCGGACGAAGGCACCCATATCGGGATGGTGGTGAGGGTGCCGCTGGGGAACCCGCCGGCTTCCAGGGCGCGCAGCCCGTCGGCGTAGGCATCGGTGCCGACCAGCGCGGACCCGGTCGGCTGCGCGATGTTCATGGTCGCCGCGACCCCGGTCAGCCCGGACAGGATCGCCAAGCCGAACACGGCGGCCAGGACCCGGTGGCGGATCACCGTGTGCGACCACCACGTCCAGAACCGGCTCACCTTCCCGCTGGACCGGCGTCGCGGCCAGTCCAGGCGCGGACCCAGCTTCGACAGCACGGCCGGGAGCAGTGTCAAGGCGACCAGCGTGGCCGTCGAGGGGATGAACAGCCCGGAGATGCCGACACCACGCACGAGCGACACCGGAACCACGATCAGCGCGAACAGCCCGAGGGACGCGGTGACACCGCTGAACATGACCGCGTGCCCGGCCCGCCGCATGGCCGCCTGCACCGCCTCCGCGTTCGACCTGCCCGCGGCGCGCTCCTCACGCCACCGGTTGACGATCAGCAGCGAGTAGTCGATCGACAGGCCCAGCCCGAGCAGCGCGACGATGTACTGCACGGCCGGGTTGAACGGCACCGTCGCCGAGGGCACCACGAACGTCAGGGCGTAGATGAACAGCTGCATCGTCAGCACCGAGATCAGCGCCATGACCAACGGCAGGAGCGCGAGGACCGACCCGAACACCCAGGCCAGCACGATCAACGCGCCCAGCGCGCCGATCAACAGCTCCGTCATCACACTGGAGTGGCCGCTGGAGGCGCTACCGGACGCGAGCGCGTTCAAACCGGTGCTGTGCACCGTGGCCTCCGGCAGGGCGGTTCTGGCCGCCGAGGTCAACTGGTCGAGCACCGCGGCCGGTACGTCGCGTCCCGCCTGGGGCGGGTAGACGAGCAGGATCGTGCTCCGCCCTCCGTTGCCGAGCAGCGCCTGGTCACCGGTCGAGGCAAAGGAGATCTCCCGGAGCCCGGGCATCCCCTTCGCGATCCGCGCGTCCAGGGCGCGCAGCTTGGCCGCCACCCCGTCCGACGTGACCGTCAAGCCGTCCGGCAGGTCGATCACCACGACGCCCGGGTCCGACGCGCTACCGCCGTACTGCGCCGCGATCCGCTCGTTGGCCGTGTACGCGGCACTGTCGAGAAGGATTCCGCTCTTCAACCGGCCCGACACCGACGGGGCCAGGACCAACCCCACCACGGTGATCGCCAGCCATACGAGCCCGACCACCACCCGGTGCCGGACCACCCATCCACTCAACGAATCCAACAATCCCTCCCGAGCAGAGCCCTCCGTGTCAGCCGGACTCTAGGAAGCACCGCCTTTCAGTTCGCTTACCTCCGGGTCCGTCCGGGGAGAGCCCGGCCGCCCGGAGAAGCAGGCCCGGCACCGGTCGGATCGGCGCCTGCCATGTGCTGGACATAGGAAATCCCGGCCTGCCGGAAGCCGGGCGGTATGTGATTACGGAATTACGGGGTGGCCGGTAGGCGGAAACACGGCCCCGGGCGACGCGAGAGACCATCCCGGGGCCCGTGGCGGCTTGGTAAAGCCCAGATACGAAAGCCCACTCGACGGGCCTTCAGGTATTCGCGGTTCATTTGTGCTGAGGCGTCCGGCGAGATGCGATCGGGACGGACGGCGGCGCGCCCACCGGCGCGGGCGCGCCGCCGAACCCCTGCTCCCCCGCCAGTGTCGGGCTGGTGACGCACCGGTGCCCCCGGGCGGTCATGGCCGGGCACTTCGGTCTCGTGACCCGAAAGAAATCACCGCTACTAATGGTGACGGGTAGACCGGTCTTCCGCGTTTCTCAGGGTTTTGACGGACGTTTGTTTGCTACATTGCCAAAGTCTTGACTAATCAGTTCGGGCTGGTGATAGTGAGCAGGAGAACTTCCTTCTTGGCGGACCCGACCCCCCGGCGATGCCCGACGATCGGTCATCTGATGAGGGAGGACCATGGCATCACGCAGGTTCGAGGCCGCCATCTCCACCTGGTCCCCGGCGATCGGCGCGACGGGGATGGGTGTCCACCATTGCCACCGGCGGGATCGAGGATCTCGCCACCTCCGACGGCGGGTGCTCCGCACCTGACGCCCACCCGGCGGGCGGCCGCGTACGGCTACGGGGAGCCATGACGACGCACGTCGCCCGGCGACGCGTCCATCTTGATCGAAGGGGAGGCACGGCCCCCGCGCGAGCAGCTACACGATCCAGCGAGGTGGGGCGAAGCGACACGCCGATCGCGACGGTGAACGCGCCCGCCACCACGTCGCGCGACACCGGGCTCAGCCCGACGCCGATCTACTTCTACCAAGGTCTTCGCGGTGAACTCGGCGGACGAGTCCGCCCGTACGCCGGACCACGCCTCCAAGACCCGCCGGCGCTCGACGCCGCCGGCGACGTCCCCGGGGTGCCCGCCGGGCCACGCCCGTGAGAGCGCCCTGACCGCGGAGTTCAGCGCCCTCGTCCCGTAACCCCAAAGCCGGCACGGTCGACGCTGTCACGGCACAGCGCCGGTCGTGGCCGTGCGCATCGGCGCGTTCGCGTCCGGCCATGCCCTCACACGGCGCCTGCGACCTCACCGCTCATCGAGTTCGCGGCGGGCTGACCGGCGCGGCGCGCGTCATTCCCATCTTGAGCAGGGAGTTCGTCCATGCGACCGTTCCTTCCCTTGACGAGCCGCCGTCCCCGGCCCGCCGCCCACGTCCTTCGTCCCCGCCGCGTCCCCGCCGCCCTGGCCGTGCTCGCGCTGCCGCTCGGCCTGGTCGTGGCCGCCGGCACCCCGGCCACCTCGGCGGTCAACGGCGTCGCGGCCGCCCCGATCCTCGGCACGTGGGAGGTCCAGAGCCTCAACGGCACCGGCAACAACCCCTACGGATCGTCCGTCGGCAGCTCCGGCACGAACTACTTACGCATCGCCCCCTCACGGTACGTCGACGGCAAGAGCCAGATGACCACCACTCCGAACGGGCGGTACGTCTCCAACCGCGTGTTCAACGACGTGAACATCAACGTCTTCTCCGAGCGCGGTGTAAGCCAGTGGGGCAACGTGTGGGGGCAGTTCATCGACCACACGATCGGCCTGCGGCAGGAAGGCGGAACCCAGGCCGACATCCCGTTCAACCGGACGGACACGATGGAGTCGTTCACCAACGACCTCGGCGTCGTGCCGTTCACCCGTACGGTCGCCGCGCCGGGGACCGGGGTGAGCAACCCCCGCCAGCAGGTCAACACCGTCAGCTCCTACGTCGACGCGTGGGCCGTCTACGGCGGCACCGACGCCCGGCTGGACTGGATGCGCGAAGGCACGGTGGACGGCAACCCCGCCAACAACAACGCGAAGCTGCTGCTGTCCGGCGGATACCTGCCCCGGCGTACCAGCCGGGGCAACGCGTCGACCGCGCCCACGATGCAGGTGGACGGACGCCTGCTCGCCAACCCGGGCAACGCCGTCGTCGCCGGGGACGTGCGCGCCAACGAGAACATGGCGCTGACCGCGACGCAGACGCTGTTCGCCCGCGAGCACAACCGGATCGTCTCGCTGCTCCCGGCCTCGATGTCCCAGGAGGACAAGTTCCAGATCGCCCGCGCGGTGGTGATCGCCGAGCAGCAGTACATCACCTACAACGAGTTCCTTCCCGCTATGGGCGTCTCGCTGCCCTCCTACCAGGGCTACGACCCGGGCATCGACCCGAGCGTGGCCAACGAGTTCGCCACCGTCGGCTACCGCGCCCACAGCCAGATCCACGGCGAGATGGAGTTCCACACCAACGCCGGCCGCTACTCCCAGGCCACGCTCGACGCCCTTGAGGCACAGGGAGTCGAGGTGACCGTCACCGGCGCCGACGTCGCGCTCGCCGTCCCGCTCAACGTGGCGTTCTTCAATCCCGACCTCCTCACGCAGATCCAGTTGGGGCCCGTACTCAAGGGCATCGGCGGGGAGTCGGAGTACCGCAACGACGAGACGATCGACAACCAGCTCCGCAGCGTCCTGTTCCAGGTCCCCGTCCCCGGCAACCCAGGCTGCCTGGACGGGCCCACCCTGCCCCAGTGCTTCCGCGGCGTGGTCGACCTCGGCGCCGTCGACCTGCAGCGCGGGCGCGACCACGGCATCCCCACCTACAACCAGCTCCGCAACGCCTACGGCCTGCCGTCCAAGACGTCGTTCACCGCCATCACCGGCGAGACGACGGAAGCCTTCCCGTCGGACCCGCTGCTCACCCCCGGCAACGAGATCAACGACCTCAACAGCCTGGACGTCGTCCAGCTCTTCGACATCAACGGCAACCCGACGACCGTCGCCGCCGACAACGCGACCCGCGTCGTCCGCCGTACGACGCTGGCCGCGCGCCTCAAGGCGATCTACGGCTCGGTGAACAACGTGGACGCCTTCACCGGCATGCTCGCCGAGAAGCACGTCACCGGCTCGGAACTGGGCGAGTTGCAGCTCGCGATCTGGCGGGACCAGTTCGGCGCGGCGCGCGACGGCGACCGCTTCTACTACCAGAACGACCCCCTGCAGAGCTTCCTGCGCCAGCAGTACGGCATCGACTCGCGCAAGACGTTGTCCCAGATCATCGCCCTGAACACCGACATCCCCCAGGCCGATCTGCCCGCCAACGTGTTCCTGCTGCCCGCGAACCCGGCACTCGCCGCGGCGAGATCCGCCGCGCCGCCCGCCTCAGCTTCGACCGCCCGCCGTCACCCGGTGGGCCCCACTTCCAGCGTCACCGCCACCACACCCAGGACCAGACTCCGCGACCTGAGCTGAGCCGCAGGCACCCCACCCGATGATCCGACGCACCGGCCCTGCCACGTCAGCCTGGCAGGGCCGGTAGGTGTGGCTATCGTGCTGTGGTGGATCTCGTGGATGACGACGCGGCGGTGGCCGCCGCCCGTGCGGGGGACGAATCGGCATTCGCCGGACTCGCCGCGAAGTACCGGCGCGAACTGCAGGTGCACTGCTACCGGATGCTGGCCTCCTTCGAGGACGCCGAGGACCTGACGCAGGAGGCGTTCCTGCGCGCCTGGCGCGGGCGCGAGACCTTCGTGGGCCGTTCCACGTTCCGGGCCTGGCTGTACCGGATCGCCACGAACGCGTGCCTGGACTTCCTCGACCGCAACCCCCGCAGGCCGCGGCCGTACCAGTCACCCTCACATTCCGGTACGTATCCGGCGGAGCGGCCGTCCGAGATTCCCTGGTTGCAGCCGTACCCGGACGCGCTGCTGGAGCCGGTGGCGCCGCGCCAGGGCGAACCCGACGCCGTGGTCGTCGCCAGGGAGACGATCGAACTGGCCTTCCTGGCCGCCATCCAGCACCTGCCGCCGAGGCAGCGGGCGGTGCTGATCTTGCGCGACGTGCTCGGCTGGCCCGCCGAACAGGTGGCGACCGCCTTGGAGATGAGCGTCGCCGCGGTGAAGAGCGCGCTCCAGCGGGCCCGGCCGGCGCTTCGGGAGCGGCTGCCCGGACGGCGGCTGGATTGGGCGATCTCCTCGGAGCCGACCCAGGACGAACGCGCGCTGCTGCACCGGTACATGGCGGCGATGGAGAGCGCGGACGCCCACGCCCTGGCCGGGCTGCTGAGCGAGGACGTGCGCCTGACGATGCCGCCGCTCCCGATGTGGTTCGCGGGACGCGACGCGATCACCGCCTTCGCCGCCGAGGTGTTCACCCCCGGGTCCTCCGCGTACCACGGCGACTGGCGACTCGTCCCCGTCCACGCGAACCGCCAGCCCGCCACCGCCAAGTACAACCGGCGCCCGGACGAGACGACGTACCGCGCCCAGTCCCTCGACGTACTACGGATCGTAGGGGGCCAGGTGCTGGAGATCACCACCTTCGGCCCTGGCTTCTTCCCCATCTTCGCCCTGCCGGAGACGCTCACTTCGGGCAGCGCCGATTCCTTTTCCCCAGGGCGCCCGTCTCAACAGACGACCACTGACGAGAGGGGCGCCCCATGAGCGACACCACAACGAACCCGAGCGACAACACCCCCGACCTTCGCGACAAGACACCGAACCCGGCGTTGCGGCAACTCGACATCCTGGTCGGCACGTGGAACGTCACCACCTCCGACGGAGGCCAGGGCGCGAGCGACGGCCAGGTCAGCTTCGAATGGATGGAGGGCGGCTTCTTCCTGATCCAACGCTTCGACCTCGGCCGGGTGCGGGGCGTGGAGTACATCGGCTACGACGAGGAGACCGACACCCTGCGCTCGCACGTCTTCAGCACCACGGGCGACCTCCTCCCCTACACCTGGCAGGTCAAGGACGGCACCCTCACGATCTGGTACGACACCCCCGGCTCCCCCGCCTACTACAAGGGCACGTTCACCGAGGACGGCAATTCCTACGTGGGCGCCTGGCACTGGCCCGGCGGCGGCTACGAGGCAGCCGGCAGCCGCGCCTGACCCCCGAACCACCACCCAAGACCGCCTCACGTGACCGTCCGCCGGCCCCCAAACCGGCGAACGGTCACACCGGCCGGGTGGCGCGCCGCACGACGGCTGCCCCGAGCGGAGCGAGGGACCTTTCGTAGGGCCCGGCGGCAGATCACCTACTTGGCGGCTTTCAGGTAGTCGCGGTTCATTTGGGTTATTACGTCGAGGCTGATGCCCTTGGGGCAGACGGCGGTGCATTCGCCGGTGTTGGTGCAGCCGCCGAAGCCTTCCAGGTCCATCTGCTCCACCATCGCCACGGCGCGGGAGTCGCGTTCGGGCTGGCCCTGGGGCAGGAGGCCCAGGTGGGTGATCTTGGCGGCGGTGAACAGGGACGCCGAGCCGTTGGGGCAGGCGGCCACGCAGGCGCCGCAGCCGATGCAGGTGGCGGCGTCGAACGCGTCGTCGGCGTCCTCCTTCTTCACCGGGACGCTGTGCGCGTCGGGCGCCGAGCCGGCGGGGACGGAGATGAAGCCGCCGGCCTGGATGATGCGGTCGAAGGAGCTCCGGTCGACGACGAGGTCCTTGACGACGGGGAACGGCGCGGCCCGCCACGGCTCGATCGTGATGGTGGCGCCGTCCTCGAAGTGGCGCATGTGGAGCTGGCACGTCGTGGTGGCCCGCTGCTCGCCGTGCGCGACGCCGTTGATCACCATGCCGCACATGCCGCAGATGCCCTCGCGGCAGTCGTGGTCGAACGCGACGGGGTCGTCGCCTTCGAGGATGAGCCGCTCGTTGAGGACGTCGAGCATCTCCAGGAACGACATGTCCGGCGACACGTCCGTGACCTGATAAGTCACCATGCGCCCGCTGTCGGCGGGGCCGTTCTGCCGCCAGACCTTGAGGGTCAGGTTCACTTGTAGCTCCGCTGGGTCATCTTGACGTACTCGTACCGGAGTTCTTCCTTGTGCAGCACCGGCTCGCCGCCGGGGTCGTGCTCCCAGGCGGCGACGTAGGCGAAGTTCTCGTCGTCGCGCAGCGCCTCGCCCTCCTCGGTCTGGGACTCGGCGCGGAAGTGCCCGCCGCAGGACTCGGTGCGGTGCAGGGCGTCCAGGCACATCAGCTCGGCGAGGTCGAAGAAGTCGGCGACCCGCCCGGCCCGCTCCAGGGCCTGGTTGAGGCCCTCCTCCTCGCCGGGCACCTTGACGTTGTTCCAGAACTCCTCGCGCAGCTCGGGGATGCGGTCGAGGGCCTTGCGCAGTCCCTCCTCGGTGCGCTCCATGCCGCAGTGGTCCCACATGAGCTTGCCGAGCTCGCGGTGGTAGGAGTCGGCGGTACGGGTGCCGCCGACGGAGAGCAGCCGTCCGATCTTGCCGGTGACCTGGCCGATGGCCTCGTCCACGTCCTCCTGCGCGACCTCGCCGAAGGAACCGCCGGCGAGGTAGTCGCCGATGGTGGTGGGCAGCACGAAGTAGCCGTCGGCGAGGCCCTGCATCAGGGCGGACGCGCCGAGGCGGTTGGCGCCGTGGTCGGAGAAGTTGGCCTCGCCGATGACGAACAGGCCGGGGATGGTCGACTGGAGGTCGTAGTCCACCCACAGCCCGCCCATCGTGTAGTGGACGGCCGGGTAGATGCGCATGGGCCGGGTGTAGGGGTCCTCGCCGGTGATGCGCTCGTACATCTCGAAGAGGTTGCCGTACTTCTTCTCGACGGCGTCCTTGCCGAGGCGCGCGATGGCGTCGGCGAAGTCCAGGTACACGCCGAGGCCGCCCGGTCCGACGCCGCGGCCCTCGTCGCAGACGTTCTTGGCGGCGCGGGACGCGATGTCACGCGGCACCAGGTTGCCGAAGGCCGGATAAATCCGCTCAAGGTAGTAGTCGCGCTCGGCCTCCGGGATGTCCCCCGGCGCCCGCGAGTCCCCCGCCGTCACGGGCACCCACACGCGCCCGTCGTTGCGCAGCGACTCCGACATCAGCGTCAGCTTCGACTGGTACTCCCCGCTCACCGGGATGCAGGTGGGGTGGATCTGCGTGTAGCACGGGTTCCCGAAGTACGCCCCCCGCCGGTGCGCCCGCCAGATCGCCGTGGTGTTGCACCCCTTGGCGTTGGTCGACAGGAAGAACACGTTGCCGTACCCGCCGGTCGCGAGCACGACGGCGTCCGCCAGGTGCGTCTCGATCTCGCCGCTGACCAGGTCGCGGACGATCACGCCGCGCGCCCGCCCGCCGCTGACGACGAGGTCGAGCATCTCGTGCCGGGTGTGCATCTCGACGGTCCCGGCCGCGATCTGGCGCTCCAGGGCCTGGTACGCGCCGAGCAGCAGCTGCTGTCCCGTCTGCCCGCGCGCGTAGAACGTCCTGGAGACCTGGGCGCCGCCGAAGGACCGGGTGTCGAGCAGCCCGCCGTACTCGCGGGCGAACGGCACGCCCTGGGCCACGGCCTGGTCGATGATGTTCACGCTGACCTGCGCGAGCCGGTACACGTTGGACTCGCGGGCCCGGAAGTCGCCGCCCTTGACGGTGTCGTAGAACAGGCGGTGGATCGAGTCGCCGTCGCCGCGGTAGTTCTTGGCCGCGTTGATGCCGCCCTGCGCCGCGATCGAGTGCGCCCGGCGGGGCGAGTCCTGGTAGCAGAACGATTTGACCTTGTACCCCAGCTCGCCGAGGGTCGCCGCGGCCGACCCGCCCGCCAGGCCGGTGCCGACGACGATGACGGTCAGCTTGCGCTTGTTGGCCGGGTTGACCAGCTTGGCCGAGAATCGGCGCTGGTCCCAGCGCTCCTCGATGGGCCCGTCCGGGGCCTTGGTGTCGCGGATCGGCTCGCCGGTCGTGTAGTTCACTTCACAACTCCGATCATCACGGCGATGGGGACGGACAGGAAGCCGAGGACCAGCACGGCCGCGAAGCCGGCGGCGAAGCCGCGCAGCAGGTGGCGCCTGCGGCCGTTCGCCAGCCCGAGGGTCTGGAAGGCGCTCCACATGCCGTGGCGCAGGTGGAGGCCCACCATGACGAGGGCGGCGATGTAGAAGGCCGTGACCCACCAGCGGGAGGGGTCGAATCCGGCGACCACGCGGTCGTACGGGGTGGCGTGGAAGCCCTTGGGGTTGACGGTCCCGAAGGTGAGGTCCAGCAGGTGCCAGATGACGAAGAGCAGGATCACGACCCCGCCGTACCGCATGGTGTGGACGACGTAGCCGCCGGCCTGCGACCTGCGCCGGGCCGCGTACTTGACGGGCCGGGCCCTGCGCGCGCGGCGGGCCAGCGAGACGGCGGACCACATGTGCAGCACGACGGCGGCGACCAGGCCGATCTCGGTGATGGTCAGGAGCGCGCGGCCGGGCACGGCGGGCTCGCCGACGGTGCGCAACCACTCGGCGTAGGAGTTGAAGGACTCCGCGCCGAGGAAGATCTTGAGGTTGCCCAGCATGTGACCGATGAGGAAGAGCACCAGCACGGCGCCGGTGACCGCCATGACGGCCTTCCTGCCGTTGGACGTCCCGAGCAGTCCCGGGCGCCGTCCGCGCGCCGGCCTGTCAGGGGCCGGCTTCTTGGAGGTCGGGGGTACGCGGCGCACCTCGGCGGTCGCCGCGCCTCGTTCGATCGTCGATGTCACGTTTGCCGACGGTAGGTAAGGAGCGCATATGCCGTCCAAGTCATCGCGGGCCTTGTTTCGATAGCCGGAGGCTATCCACCGTGGCCCTTACCGCACGGAGGCGCGACGGGGGACCGCCCGTGCGAGCAATCTCACAATGCGGGCACCGGCGAGGCCGGAGGAGGTCGGCGGAAACGGTCACCGTACGCTGTGAATCGTGCAGCTCCAGCAACTCGCCTCGTTCGTCGCTGTGGCGGAGACCGCACACTTCACGCACGCCGCCGAGCGCATGCGGGTGGCCCAGCCGTCCCTGAGCAAGCAGATCAAGGCGCTGGAGACCGAGCTCGGCGCGCCGCTGTTCAGCCGCGCCCGGGGCAACGTGACGCTGACCCCGGCGGGCGAGGCGCTGCTCCCCCTGGCCCGGCGCATGCTGGCCGACGCCGACACCGCCCGCCGCGAGGTGGCCGAGCTGGCCGGCCTGCGGCGGGGCCGGGTGCGGCTGGGCGCGACCCCTTCGCTGTGCGCCGGGCTGCTGGCCGAGGCGCTGGCCCGCTTCCACGCGGACTACCCGGGGATCGACCTGCTGGTGGAGGAGAGCGGCTCGCGCGACCTGGTCAAGGACCTGGCGCGCGGCCGGCTGGACCTGGCGCTGATCATCCTGCCCCTGCAGAGCAACGACCCGTCCCTGGTCACCCAGGAGATCCTGCGGGAGAACCTCGTGGTGGCCTCTCCCACGGAGGCGCGCGGGCGCAGGCCGTACGTCCGGATCGAGGAGTTGCGGGGACGGCCGATGGTGATGTTCCGCCGGGGGTACGACCTGCGCGAGGCGACGCTGAACGCCTGCCGCCAGGCCGGGTTCGAGCCGCGCTTCGCCGTCGAGGGCGGCGAGATGGACGCGGTGCTGCGGTTCGTGGAGGCGGGGCTGGGGGTGGCGGTGGTGCCCTCGATGGTGCTCGACGGGCGGCCGGGGCTGGCGGGCACGCCACTCGCCCCGCCGGGGCTACGCCGCGCGATCGCGCTCGCTCGGCGCAAGGACGTGGAGCCCACCCGGGCGGCGCACGCCTTCCGCGCTACGCTGCTGTCCTATCTGTCCGAGGCGGCCGAGGAGGGATCGTTGCCCCAGGGTGTCGAGCTGGCCAGGCCTCCCGCGGACGCGTGACGCGGGGTCAGCTGCGAAAGTCGATTTGAAATGCTTCATACCCCCAAGTCACGGTTTCGTACATTCATGCGTCAGGACGGCTTTCGCTATAAGGTGCAGGGCAGCAGGCAAGGTCAACCCATACTTCATACACTTCCCAAGAGGCACCAGTGACCGCGCTCTCGCCCGGCACGCCGGCGGCGCCGACCGAGATGCAGACGATCCTCCTCATCGAGGACGACGCGGGCGACGCGTTCCTGGTCGAAGAGCTGCTCGCCACCACCCCCACGCCCCCGAAGATCATTTGGGCGCGCAGCCTCGCCGAAAGCCGTGACCGGCTGACGGACCAGGTCCAGTGCGTGGTGGTGGACCTCTCCCTCCCGGACGCCACCGGCCTTGAGGCGCTGCGGCAGGTCCTCGCCATGGCCCCCGACACGGCCGTGCTGGTGCTCACCGGCCTGGACGACGCGCACGTCGGCGTCGCGGCGGTCGCGGCCGGCGCGCAGGACTACCTGGTGAAGCAGGACGTCGACGAGCGCCTGCTGGCCCGGGCGATCAGCTACGCGATCGAGCGCAAGCGCGCCGACCTCGTCCAGCGCAAGCTCGCGGACGCCCAGCACTTCAGCCGCGAGAACTCTCGCCTGGAACACGGCCTGCTGCCCGTCCCCCTCCTCAAGGAGGCCCACGGGCTCCAGCACCACGCGCGCTACCTGCCCGGCCGACGGCAGGCCCTGCTCGCGGGCGACTTCTGGGACACGGTGCAGACGCCCGACGGCGCGGTGCACGTCGTGATCGGCGACGTGTGCGGCCACGGCCCCGACGAGGCGGCCCTGGGCGTCGCCCTGCGCATCGCCTGGCGCACGCTCGTGCTGGCCGGCCACACCGGCAACGACCTGCTGGCCACGCTGGAGACGGTGCTGCGCAACGAGCGCAAGTCGCCGGAGATCTTCACCACCCTGTGCACGATGACGATCGAGCCGGGCCTGCGCCACGCCGACCTGCACGTCGTCGGGCATCCGCCGCCGCTGTTCCTGCGCGGCGACGTCCACCAGGGTGTGCTGGACGTCGTGCCGGACACGCCGTCGGGGCCGCCGCTCGGCATCTTCAACGGCGTCGATTGGACGACGATCCGGCTCCCGCTGGGCGACGACTGGACGCTGCTCCTCTACACCGACGGGCTGATCGAGGCCACGATCGGCGGCGGCCCCGACCTGCTCGGCACCGAGGGGCTGATCCGCCTCATCCGCGAGCAGGGCGAGATCGACCTGGACCGCATCATCACCGCGGTCCAGGAGATGCACAGGGACGAGCTCAGCGACGACCTGGCCGCCGTGCTCATCGGCCGGAGGGCCAGATGAGCGGTCGCCTCACTGGCGCCGCCACCCCACCCGGAGGACTACCGTGAGAGGCGGCATCCGCCCTGGCGCCCGCGGCCGCCGTATCCCCGATCCGGAGGCCCCCGTGACCGACCTCGCCCCCCTGCCGCCGCCCGCGCCCCCGAAAGGCTTCGGCCGTCTGCCCCTAGGCCGATGGTTCCTCATCACCGGGCTGCTGGTCATGCTGGCCTTCGTCGTCGGCGCGGGCCTGACCACCGCGACGATCAACACGACGCGCGTCGCCCGCGAGGCCGTGGTGGACGTGATCGACCCCGCCGTCCTGCACACCCTGGAGATCGCCACGGCCCTGTCGGCCGCCGAGAACTCCGTCCGCACCTACGGGCGCACCAACGAGGAGCAGTACCTCCAGGACTACCGCACCGCGCTCCAGGCGGAGGACGAGGCGGCCGCGAAGCTGTCCGGGCTGGTGACGCGCATCGGCGACCCCGCCCCCCGGGCCGACCTCGCGCGGCTGAGGGAGGCCGCCGCCGCCTGGCACCACGACTACGCCGACGTCGTGATCGCCAAGGTTCCGCAGCTCGGCAAGCAGACCTCCACGACCTACGCCGCGGTGAACACCCAGCGCTTCTCCGCCGTGCGCCAGGCCCTGGCGGCGCAGCAGGCGACGCTCGGCCGCCTGCACGACGAGGGCAGCGCCCGTCTGGAGGCCGGCTGGGGGGCGTTCTACGCTCTGATGATCATCATGGCGCTGGTCGTCGTGGCCGCCTTCGTGATCTTCACGCTCCTCGTCCGGTACGTCGTGCTGCGGCCGATCTCCAAGCTCACCGAGCAGGTGCGGGCGGTCGCCATCGGCGACTTCGACCGCGAGCTGCACGTCGACCGCCCCGCCGAGCTCGCCGAGCTGTCCGGCCGCGTCGACGCCATGCGCAGGCGCATCCTGCGGGAGTGGCGCCACTCCGCCAAGGCCCGCCAGCAGCTCTCCGACCAGACGGACGAGCTTCGCCGGTCCAACGCCGAACTGGAGCAGTTCGCCTACGTCGCCAGCCACGACCTCCAGGAGCCGCTGCGCAAGGTCGCGAGCTTCACGCAGATGCTGGAGCAGCGGTACGGCGACCAGCTCGACGACCGCGCCAAGCAGTACGTCGCCTTCGCCGTGGACGGCGCCAAGCGCATGCAGCTCCTGATCAACGACCTGCTCGATCTGTCCCGGGTGGGCCGCGTGGGCGGCGAGAAGGCGCCGGTCAAGGCCGAGAAGGCGCTGGACTACGCCGTCGGGAACCTGGCCGCCCAGATCGAGGACACCGGCGCGGAGGTCACGCACGACGAGCTGCCGGAGGTCTTCGGCGTCCAGGTGCTGCTCACCCAGCTCTTCCAGAACCTCGTCGGCAACGCGATCAAGTTCCGCTCCGAGGATGCGCCCCGCGTCCACATCTCCGCCGAGCGCAAGGAGGACATGTGGGAGTTCGCGTGCGCGGACAACGGCATCGGCGTGGAGAGCAAGTACGCTGATCGAATCTTTCTGATATTTCAGCGCTTGCACCCGCGGGACGTGTATCCAGGAACGGGCATCGGCCTGGCGCTGTGCAGAAAGATCGTCGAGTATCACGGCGGCAAGATCTGGCTCGAAGAACCGGTCCCGGGTAGCAGGGGCACCACCTTCCGCTGGACCTTGCCCGCGATTCCTGGAGACGCGCATGAATGAGCTTCGCTGGATCGACGTCCTGCTCGTCGAGGACGACCCCGGCGACGTGCTGCTGACCCGTGAGGCGTTCGAGCACAACAAGGTGCAGAACAAGCTGCACGTGGTGAGTGACGGCGAGCAGGCCCTGGCGTTCCTGCGCCGCGAGGGCCCCTACGCCGACGCGCCCCGGCCGGACCTGATCCTTCTGGACCTCAACCTGCCCCGCAAGGACGGCAGGGAGGTGCTGGAGGACATCAAGGCCGACGCCGGGCTGCGCAGCATCCCCGTGGTCGTGCTCACGACCTCGGAGGCCGAGGAGGACATCCTGCGCAGCTACCGCCTCCACGCGAACGCCTACGTCGCCAAGCCGGTCGACTTCGACCAGTTCATTCGGGTGGTACGCCAGATCGACGACTTCTTCGTGACAGTCGTTAAACTGCCAAGAGGTGGACAGCGTTCCTGAGCCTGACAGCGACGTGACAGGAATCACACGAGGTCAGTCGAAAAAGTGAGTGACCCTGTCCACCCCCGGGGTGCCAGCCGTCGTAACGTAGCCCGCACCGGCCACGCGCGCGGCTGCGACCGGCGCGGAGCACACGCGCGCGGCACCCCAGCCAAACGTGAAAGCCCGGACCCTCGCCCCTGAGGCGGCAAAGGCCGGGGAAGGTGGAGAGTTCTCCCATGACCCAGACAACGGCCGGTCGGCCGACCGGCGAACCGGCGCAAAGGAAGCAACGGGCGCAGATCACGGCCCGCACCCTGCGCACGGATCGATGGTGGCTGGCCCCCGCCATCACATTCGCGGCGTTGGCGTCGTTCCTCGTCTACGGACTCTGGGCGATCTTCGACAAGAGCTACTTCGTCGAACCCTACATCGCCCCCTTCTCGTCGCCCTGCCTGGCGACGTCGTGTCCGGAAGGCGCGCGCTTCCTCGGCCTCGCCCCCTTCGGCGACTGGTGGACGCTACCGCCCGGCATTCTGATCCTCGGCCTGCCGGCCGGTTTCCGTCTCACCTGTTACTACTACCGCAAGGGTTACTATCGTGCGTTCTGGCTCTCGCCGCCCGCCTGCGCGGTGGCCGAGCCGCACAAGAAGTACACCGGTGAGACGCGGCTGCCGCTGATCATCCAGAACATCCACCGCTACTTCTTCTACGGCGCGGTGCTGATCGCCCTGGTGCTGACGTGGGACGCGGTGCTGGCCCTGCGGGACGAGCACGGCGCGTGGGGTCATTTCGGGCTCGGCACGCTCATCCTCTGGATCAACGTGGTGCTGATCTGGTCGTACACCCTGAGCTGCCACTCCTGCCGTCACATCACGGCCGGGCGGCTGAACCACTTCTCCAAGCACCCCCTGCGCTACAAGATGTGGACCTTCGTCTCCAAGCTCAACCGCCGCCACATGCTGCTCGCCTGGCTGTCCATGTACTCGGTCATGCTGGCCGACCTGTACGTGCGGCTGGTCGCCAAGGGCATCATCAACTTCCCGCTCGCTTAAGGATCATCCAGTGGAAATCGAGCGTCACGAATACGACGTCGTCGTCATCGGAGCCGGCGGCGCGGGGCTCCGGGCGGCGATCGAGGCCCGCCAGCAGGGCAAGCGCACGGCGATCGTCTGCAAGTCGCTGTTCGGCAAGGCCCACACGGTCATGGCCGAGGGCGGAGCCGCCGCCGCCATGGGCAACGTCAACCCCGCCGACAACTGGATGGTGCACTTCCGTGACACCATGCGCGGCGGCAAGTTCCTCAACAACTGGCGCATGGCCGAGCTGCACGCCAAGGAGGCCCCGGACCGCGTCTGGGAGCTGGAGGCCTGGGGCGCGCTGTTCGACCGCACCAAGGACGGCAAGATCAGCCAGCGCAACTTCGGCGGTCACGAGTACCCGCGCCTGGCCCACGTCGGCGACCGCACCGGCCTGGAGCTGATCCGCACGCTCCAGCAGCGCGTGGTCGCCCTCCAGCAGGAGGACGAGAAGCTGCACGGCGACCCCGAGGCCTACATCCGGGTCTTCGCCGAGTGCACGATCACCAAGCTGCTCAAGGAGGGCCCCGCCGAGGACGCCGCGATCAGCGGCGCGTTCGGCTACTGGCGCGAGACCGGCCGCCTGATCTGCTTCGACGCGCCCGCGGTCGTGCTGGCCACCGGCGGCATCGGCAAGTCCTACGTCGTGACCTCCAACTCCTGGGAGTACACCGGGGACGGGCACGCGCTGGCGCTGCTGGCCGGGGCCAAGCTGATCAACATGGAGTTCATCCAGTTCCACCCGACCGGCATGGTCTGGCCGCCGTCGGTGCGCGGCATCCTCGTCACCGAGTCCGTCCGCGGCGACGGCGGGGTGCTGCGCAACTCCGAGGGCAAGCGGTTCATGTTCGACTACATCCCCGAGGTGTTCAAGGACAAGTACGCCACCACCGAGGAGGAAGCGGACCGCTGGTACGACGACCAGGCCAACAACCGCCGTCCTCCGGAGCTGCTGCCCCGTGACGAGGTCGCCCGCGCGATCAACTCCGAGGTGAAGGCCGGGCGCAACTCCCCGCACGGTGGTGTGTTCCTGGACGTGTCGAGCCGCCTGCCCGCCGCCGAGATCGTCAGGCGGCTGCCGTCGATGCACCACCAGTTCAAGGAACTGGCCGACGTCGACATCACCGCCGAGCCCATGGAGGTCGGCCCGACCTGCCACTACATCATGGGCGGCGTGGAGGTCGACGCCGACACCGCCGCGTCCTCGGTGCCGGGCCTGTTCGCGGCCGGCGAGGTGTCGGGCGGCATGCACGGCTCCAACCGCCTCGGCGGCAACTCCCTGTCCGACCTGCTGGTGTTCGGCCGCCGGGCCGGCGCGGGCGCGGCGGAGTACGTCGACGGGCTCGCGGCGCGTCCGGTCACGCCGGAGGAGACGCTGCGCGACGCCGAGGACGAGGCCGTGGCCCCGCTCTCGCGGACCGGCGGGGAGAACCCGTACGAGGTGCACCACGAGCTCCAGCGCACCATGAACGACCTCGTGGGCATCATCCGCAAGGCCGAGGAGGTCAAGGAGGCGCTGGAGGTCGTCGAGAAGCTCAAGGAGCGCGCGGCCAACACCGGCGCCCCGGGCGGCCGCATCTACAACCCCGGCTGGCACCTCGCGATCGACCTGCGCAACATGCTGCTGGTCTCCGAGTGCGTCGCCCGCGCCGCGCTGCTCCGCCAGGAGAGCCGCGGCGGGCACACCCGCGACGACTATCCGGCGATGTCGGCCGAATGGCGGCGCAAGCTGCTGCTGTGCGGGCTCGGCTCCGGCGGCGAGGTCACCATCGAGGAGCGGGACCAGCCTCCCATGCGGCCCGACCTGCTCACGTTGTTCGACCGGGCGGAGATCAGCAAGTACGTCACCGCCGACGAGCTGGCGGACTACGACGCCCTGGTGAAGGAGTCCTGATGGGTTACAAGGCCAAGTTCCGCGTCTGGCGTGGCGAGGGCGGCGAAGGCGGGCTCGAGGACTTCGTCGTCGAGGTCAACGAGGGCGAGGTCGTGCTCGACGTCATCCACCGCCTGCAGGCCACGCAGGCGCCCGACCTCGCGGTCCGCTGGAACTGCAAGGCGGGCAAGTGCGGGTCGTGCTCGATGGAGATCAACGGCAAGCCGCGCCTCGGCTGCATGACGCGCATGTCGACGTTCAGCGAGGACGAGACGATCACCGTCACGCCGATGCGGACGTTCCCCGTCATCAAGGACCTGGTGACGGACGTGTCGTTCAACTACCAGAAGGCGCGCGAGATCCCCTCGTTCACCCCGCCGGACAACGTCAAGCCCGGCGAGTACCGCATGCAGCAGATCGACGTCGAGCGGTCCCAGGAGTTCCGCAAGTGCATCGAGTGCTTCATGTGCAACAACGTCTGCCACGTGATCCGCGACCACGAGGAGAACAAGCCGGCCTTCGCCGGGCCGCGCTTCCTCATGCGGATCGCCGAGCTGGACATGCACCCGTACGACGTGGCCGACCGCAAGGACTCAGCGCAGGAGGAGCACGGCCTCGGCTACTGCAACATCACCAAGTGCTGCACCGAGGTGTGCCCCGAGCACATCAAGATCACTGACAACGCGCTGATCCCGATGAAGGAGCGCGTCGTCGACCGCAAGTACGACCCGCTGGTCTGGCTCGGCAACAAGATCTTCAAGCGGCCGGGCTCGTCGGCCTCCAAGTAAGATCTCGACAACGTCGCGCTTGGGCCGTGCGGACCAGATCGTCCGCGGGCGCCGGGGCTTCACTCCGGCGCCCGCATGGCTGCCTCGAACTGACGGAGTATGGGCGCACGCGGTCTGTCCCCTCCCGCACGCCGGACACCGTCGTCGGATCGGCGTACTCTCAACTGTGGCCGGTCCGGCACCGCCATACAGGCCCTGTCTGTGCCACATCACCGCGAGCCACGAGTCCGCAGCGGTTTGCGGTACTAAGCTAACGGCATGCCCCTGGTCCGACTCTCGTTTGAAAACTACCGATGCTTCTCCAAACGCCAGAATCTGGAGTTGCGCCCCATCACGGTGGTTCTGGGCAAGAACAACTCGGGAAAAAGCGCCCTCGTAAGGGCACCCCTGGTGCTGAGCACGGGTTTTGATTCCGACTCGAGCCTACCCCTGGATCTCGAACAACTCGGGGAACACGCTCCGGACTTCGTCGATCTTATCCACAATCGGGTCGAGCATGGCAGTGTCAGCTTCGGGCTTGAAGTAGAAGTGCCTGAGCAGGCCATCGGGAAGAGCTTTGATCCCGATTCCGCAGGTAGCCATGGCATGACCTTTCCTCTGACCATCGGGATTGACGTCACCATCCAGAACGTCGCCGAGTGGCATAGCCAGGTGGTGAGCCGGTGGACTCTCCGCTCGCCGGAGGGCACGACTTCCCTTGAGTGGATTCCGGAGGATGAGGCGGGCGAGGAGGATTCACACCCCTACTCGGTCACCGGCAACGATCTCTTGTCTCATGTCTCATCGGTGGCATTCAAGGGCCTGCTCCCTGCCAACCGTTCTCGAGCCATGCCGGATGATCTAACACGGTCTCCATTTCCGGATGGCAGAGGGTGGTTGGTGAGGGCGGGATTGGATCGAATTCGCCACCTCGGGCCTTTTCGTACGCGTCCCAACCGGGTCGGACGCCTGACAGCGAGGCTCCCGAGCCAGGATGACGACTCAGGAACGGACACCGTCCCGATCCTCATCTACGACCATGTCCGGCGCGGCGGCCGGCTGATCACCAAAATCAACGAGTACCTCGGCGAACACATCCCAGGGTGGGAGTTGGAGGTCGTGCCCAGGTACGACGCCTACTCTGTGGGACTCAAATCGAAGGCGACGGCAGGGCTCTGGGTTCCGGCGACCGACACCGGCACGGGAGTCGCGCAGGTGCTGCCGATCCTGGTCCGGCGCGCCCGGGACGAACTCGACCCGCCCGTCCATTCCATTCTCGAGATCGTCGAAGAGCCGGAGCTCCACCTCCACCCTTCAGGCCAGGCCGCGCTGGCGGACCTGTACGTGACGGCGACGCAGAGGACACCGGTCCGCTTCCTGATAGAGACGCACAGCGAAACGTTCCTGTTGCGACTGCGCCGCCGGGTGGCCGAGGGTAAAGTCGACCCGGACATGATCGCGCTCTACTTCGTAGAGCACACCGGCGTGTCGGCGACGGTGCGACGAATCAACGTGGACGACCTGGGGAACGTCGACTACTGGCCACAAGGAATATTCGCGGAGGATTTCGAGGAGACCCGGGCCCTCGCAGCCGCGCAACTCGGTCGCCAGGACACCGATGCGCGTTGAGCTCGGCACCGCTCTGTTCGCCAGAGACGATCAGGCGCGACATGTTTACGTGCTGATATGCCATTTCGCCGATGGCCGCCATTCCTGGGCGGTGAACCCGGCTGCCGTTCCGGAGATCGAATCCTATCTGCATCGCCATTGGCCACGCGTTGCGGAAACATTCAGAGAGCTGGCGGAACGAAGCTCCGTACAGTACACCGCCTACTCCGTGCCGGGCGGACCCCCCGTCGCCAGGATCTTTCCGGACGACGTGGAAGATCATGTCGCAGACCTATCTCTGCCCGCCGTGGTCCTCGTCGAGAACAACGCCTCGGACGGAGGGTTTCTCAAGGCAGTCGCACGCATATTCGGGCATGAGGATCTCCTGGTCGCCATCGATCGGAATTGGCTGATCATCGAACACGGCGGCGGTGGCGGTGACACGTATCGGCGTGCCGAGGAGGAGCATCGTAGATTCCGGCGACTCCAACGTGTCGCACTGGTGGTGGACAGCGACAAGCTGACGCCTGACGCACCCGTGAAGTCCTCGAGACGCATCGAACAGCTCCGCCGTCTCGGAGTGAAGGTCCATGTTCTCGAACTACGGGAGGCAGAGAACTATATTCCCAACAGGCTGCTCCAGGCAAAGAAACCGTACCGCGAAGCCTCTCAACGACTGAAGTTCTTCAAAAAGCTCACCAAGGAGCAGCGTGGGCACTTCGACATGAAGCTCGGGTTCGGCAAGAGCGGCGAGGTCCCCGAAAACCAGAAGTCGTTGTTCGACGGTCTTCCTGACAAGGTCGTCAGTGGGCTAAAGCAGGGCTTCGGTGCAGACGTCATCAAGCTCTTCCAGGACGTGGCCGCGCATCGGATCACAGAGGCGGACTTCGATCGCGACCTGGGCTCTGACGCGGCAACTGAGCTGCGCAGTATCCTCACACTACTGCGGCAGATCGTTTAGGTGATGGGTTGATGACCGCTGAAGATTATGACATCGACGTCAAGCCCGAGATCATGCTCATGGAGCAGGTCCTGGCTCCCCTTGCCGACGGCGAGCTCCGTATTCCCAAGTTCCAGCGGCCGTTCGTCTGGCGTCCTGAGCAGATCCTCGACCTGTTCGACAGCATCGAGCGCGGCTACCCCATCGGGAGCCTGCTGTTCTGGGAGACGTCGGAACCGCTCGCCAGTCTCGATCGCATCGGTGATCTACCTGTGCCGCCTCCGCGCGAGGGACGATCGGTGGCATACGTCCTGGATGGTCACCAACGGCTGTCAGCACTCTTCGCCACGCTGCGCAGGCCGGCCGACGCCCGGAGGTCCACCGCGCAGAGCGACTGGATGTGGTGGCCGTACCGCATTCTCGGCGAAGCCGGCGACGGCGTCAATCGTTACCGTCATTGGAAGCGGCCCGAGGCGCCTCCCGCCAACTATCTGCCTCTGCGGTCGGTACTCCGCACGATCGACTTCCTTGCTTACGCGCGAGAGCTCGCCAAGCGCGCGGGCGATGACATGGATGTCGACCAGCTCACCGGTGAGGCGGAACTCGTCGCCCAGCGAATCAAGTCGTACAAACTCGCCGTGGTGCGTTTGGTGGGAGGTTCCCTGGAAGACGCCGTGGAGGTCTTCTCCCGGGTCAACAGCACCGGCCAGCCGATGCGTCCCGCGCAGATGGTCTCCGCGCTGACCTACCACACCAGTGGACAACAGAGCCTGGCGGACCGCCTCGACGAGATGATCGAGCTGATCGCGGACACCGGCTTCGGCGAGGTTTCCCCTGATGCCGTCTTCCGGTCCGTCCTCGCGGTGAGCGGCGAGGAGAACGTTCAGGAGGCCAGGTGGGACGTTCTCGCGAGGCGGGTCAAGGACAACGTCCAAAAGGCGGTCGACGCGACCGAAGAGGCCTTGACCCGTGCCGTGAACTTCCTCCGCGACGTGGTAGGGGTGCCGCTCGCGCGACTAATCCCCTATGACGCGCAACTGATGTTGCTGACGACCTTCTTCCATGACCGCCCGAAACCGACCCCACAACAGATACAGGTTTTGATCAGATGGTTCTGGGTGACGTCGTGGTCGGGCCACTTCGCAGGGGCCAACACCACCCAGATCAGGCAGTCGCTGGCCGAGATGCGGGCTTTCGCGCGCGGGCACGGCGAGCTGTCTATCTCCGATGAACGCCCCCGCCCCTTCCCCAACCGGTTCGACTTGCGCAGCGCCCGCGTCCGCGCGTTCATCATCTGGGAACTTCAGGAGTTGCCAGAGCGCCTGTCTCCGCACGGCGAGGGAATTTCGCCTGCGGACCTGCTGGCCCGAGGTGCCACCTCTGCATATCGGCATGTGATCACCAGGCCGGGAGTGGCGGCCGCATCCAGCCCCGCCAACCGGCTGATCATGCCGACGGCGCCTCGTGTGTCGGTCAAGAACGCGCTTCTGAATCTCCCGGAAGACGTTCGGAGCGACGTGCTCGAGAGCCACGCGATCCCGGCTCGCGCAATGGGCCTGCTGGCGGCCGGCGACGATGAGGGCTTCATCGAGGCACGAAGGACCGAGCTTGCCGAACGCGAACGGGACTTCATGGCAAGTTTCGGACTATCGAGCGACGCGAGTCTCGTAGGCGAAGCAGATATAGACACAGGCTGACAACGGGGGTTCTCAGCCGTCGCGAGCGATGGCTGTCAGATGCCGCACAGGGGATCGTCGGCGCGTTGGGCAGCGTCTCCGTCGTCGGAGGCGACGTGATCGGGGAGGTCTTGCTCGCCGACGGGGGTGGCCTTGGGGGTCTTCGTCGGGGACTTGGTCGGCTTGGGGGTGACCGTGCGCGTAGGGCCGCGTCGTACGGAGACGCGGTCGCCGCGGTGCGTGCAGTTTCCCAGCCCACGGTTTCCGAGCCAACCGGGCCGGGCTTCACGCCGGTAGGCGTACGGTGACCTCCAGGCCTCCCTGGAGGCGGGCGCGGGCCTCGATCGAGCCGCCGTGCGCCTTGACGATGGCGGCCACGATCGACAGCCCGAGGCCCGCGCCGCGCGAGGAGCCGATTCGCTCACCCTGCTGCCTCCTGAACGGCTCGAACAGCTCGTCCACCTCGTACGGAGGGACCGGCCTGCCGGTGTTCTCCACGGTGAGCGTGACGCCGTCGTCCTGGCGCAGCCTCACCCACACCTCGCCGTCCCGTACGTTGTACTTGATCGCGTTCTCCAGCAGGTTGAACACGCAGCGCTCCAGGAAGAGCGGGTCGCCCTGGGCTAACGCGGGGCTCAGGTCGTGGTGGACGGCGACGTGCCGCTTGCGCGGCTGCAGGTCGAGCTGCTCCAGCACGATGCGCACGACCTGCCGCACGTCCACCGTCCTGCGGTAGGTGAGCTCTTGTTCCGACTGCGCCAGCAGCAGCAGCCCCTCGATGAGCCGCTCGTAGCGGGCGCTGGTGCCGAGCAGTGCCCTGGCCATCGCCTTCAGGTCGTGGGAGGCGTCCGGCTCCTCCAGCGACACCTCCAGCACCGTGCGGTTGATGGCCAGGGGCGTGCGCAGCTCGTGAGCGGCGTTGGCGATGAACCGCCGCTGGACGTCGAAGGCCCGGTTCAGCCGGTCGAGCATCATGTCGAAGGTGTCGGCCAGCCGCTTCACCTCGTCCTGCGGGCCGCCCAGCGCGATGCGTTCGTGCAGGGTGCTCTCCGACAGCCGTTGCGCCGTGTCGGTGACCCGGTCGAGAGGCCGCAGCGCCCGGTCGGCCACCAGGTATCCCAGCAGCAGCGCGATGATCCCGATCAAGATCATGACGGTCAGGGACGAGCGCACCATCTCGCTCAGCACGCTGCTGGTCCTATGGTCGACGTCCAGCTGCACGGCGTCCACGATCGGACCAGTGGGGACGGGGAGGCCGCCGAGCGGCGCGGCGCCGTCCTTACGGAGGAACTTGATGTTGAACTGCTGGTCCAGCGCCCGCGCCGTCATCAGGTAGGTGAGCCAGAGCAGAACGGACCCGGCCACGAAGAACAGCACGCCGTACAGCAACGTGAGCCTCAGGCGCAGCCTCCGCCCGTCCCACCAGAGGCGGGCCGCCGGGAGGAGCGCCGGGCCGCGAAGCCTCAAAGCCGGTACCCCTTGCCGGGAACGTTCTCGATCACGGCCGGGCCGCCCAGCTTCTTGCGAAGTGAGGTGATGGTGACTCGGAGCACGCCGGTGTCCGCGACGGCGTGCTCATCCCACACGCTCCTGCGCAGCTCCGCCGAGGTCACCAGGCGCCCGCCGGCGCGCATCAGCTCGGCGAGCACGTCGAACTCCTTGCGGTTCAGCGCGATCTCCCGCCCGTCGCGGGCGACCGTGCGGCGTCCGGGATCAAGCTTGATCCCGGCCCGCTCCAGCGTGGACCGCGTCACCCGCGGCGAGCGGCGGGAAAGCGCCCGGATCCGGGCCACGAGCTCGGCGAACGCGAACGGTTTGGTCAGATAGTCGTCCGCGCCCAGGGACAGCCCGCCGACCCGGTCCCGGACCTGCCCCGCCGCCGTCAGCATGAGGACCCGTCCGGTCTCGCCCCCCGCCCTCAGCTCGCGGCAGACGTCGTCCCCGTGCACCTCGGGCAGGTCCCGGTCCAGGACGACGACGTCATAGTGGACGTACGCGGACATCTCCAGCGCCTCCTGGCCGTCGTAGGCGACGTCGACGGCGATCGCGTGCAGCCGTAGCCCCCGCGCGATGACGTCGGCCAGCTCCTCCTCGTCCTCTACGACGAGCACTCGCATCCCCGGCCCCCTCCCGTTCTGCGTCGAGAGTGCCGGATCAGGTGTTAACCCTGGATAAGACCATCGCGGCTTATCCACGTTTAGCACCGGAACCGCTGAAGTGTGCTTCGCGCCCCGGGCGAACGACCCGCGGCGCCGAGGAGCGACAGTCATGAACCTACGACCGATGCTGGCCGCCGCCCCACTGGTGCTGGCGCTGGCCGCGTGCGGCGCGCCCGCGGGGGACGACGGTGTGGCGAGCGTGAGCAGCGGTACGGCCGCACCCACCGCCTCGGCCTCGGCCTCGGCTCCCACCGACCCGAGGGAGGCCCAGCTCAAGTTCGCCCAGTGCATGCGCGAGCACGGCGTCGCCATGAAGGACCCGGAACCCAACGGCGGGATCAGGATCGAGGGGCGCAAGGGCGAGGAGGACAAGATCGCCAAGGCGCAGCAGGCGTGCAAGCACTTCATGGACGCCGCGATCGGCGACAAGCTGGGGAAGCCCGACCAGAAGCAGCTCGACCGGATGCTCAAGTTCGCCCAGTGCATGCGCGAGCACGGCATCCCCATGGAGGACCCCGGCCCTGACGGCAGGGTCATGATCAACATCCCGCCGGGCACACCGGAGGAGAAGGTCAAGGCCGCCCACGCGGCGTGCAAGGAGTTCGAACCGGGCGGGGGCCCTTCATGAGGAAGGGCCTCACCCTCGCCGGCGTGGGCCTGCTCACCGTCGCCGCCGCGTGGACCGCGCTGGTCGCGCTCGGCGACGGCGGCACAGGCGCGGCGGCGCCCTCCAAGGCCGCCGTCCCCGCCACCGCGGCGATCACCCGGCAGGACCTGGTGGACACCAAGACCGTCGACGGCTCGCTCACCTACTCGGGTGAGCGGCGTCTCGGCACCGACGCCTCCGGCACGGTGACCTGGGTGGCCGCCGAGGGCGCGGTCGTCCGCCGCGGCCGCCCGCTGCTCAAGGTCGACCGCAGGCCGCTCTGCCTCATGTACGGCAAGCTGCCGCTCTACCGGGAGCTGGGCGCGGGCGTCTCGGACGGGCCGGACGTGGAGCAGCTCGAGCGCAACCTCAAGGCGCTCGGATACGGCGAGTACCTGACCGTAGACGACCACTTCAGCTACGCCACGTCCCTGGCCGTCAAGGCGTGGCAGGACGACCGGGGGCTGCCGCGGACCGGCCGGGTGAACGGCGCGCAGGTGGTGTTCCTGCCCGGGGTGGTCCGGGTCACCGAGGCCAAGGTCGAGGTCGGCGACAAGGTCGGCCCCGGCGGGCAGGTCCTCACGGTCAGCGGCGTCCGGCGTCTGGTGCACGTGGATCTCGACACCGACGACCAGGCGATGGCCCGCGAGGGCGCCGAGGTGACCGTCGAGATGCCCGGCGGCGAGCGTGTCAAAGGGCGGATCAGCTCGGTGGGCGCGGTGGCCAAGAGCAGCGGCTCCGACCAGGGGCAGGACGGCCGCACCACCATCGACGTCGACATCACCCTGAACAAGACGCCCAGGTCGAAGCTGGACCAGGCCCCCGTGGACGTGGAGATGGAGAGCGAGCGGCACGAGAACGTGCTCGCCGTGCCGGTGGAGGCGCTGCTCGCCCTGCGCGAGGGCGGGTTCGGCGTCGAGGTGGTCGAGGGTAGCACCACGCGCATCGTGACGGTGGAGACCGGCGCGTTCGGCGGTGGCCTGGTGGAGATCAGCGGCTCCGGGCTGTCGGAGGGCATGAAGGTCGGGGTGCCCGCGAAATGAACGCGCCGTACGTCGTGGCGCTCCACGCGGTGACGAAGGTCTACGCCGGTCAGGTGCATGCCCTTCGCGGTGTGGACCTGACGGTGGCCGGCGGGGAGCTGCTGGCCATCGTCGGCCCGTCCGGTTCCGGCAAGTCCACCATGCTGCACATGATCGGCACCTTGGACCGGCCCACCAGCGGCACGGTGCGCATCGACGGATACGACATCGCCGAGCTGTCCGACCGCGAGCTGTCGGCGCTGCGGGGCCGCACCCTGGGGTTCGTCTTCCAGCAGTTCCACCTGGCCCCCGGCGTGAGCGCGCTGGACAACGTCGCCGAGGGCCTCCTGTACACGGGCATCCCCCGGCGGGAGAGGCGCGAGCGGGCCGCGGCGGCGCTGGAGCGGGTCGGCCTCGGTCACCGGCTGGCGCACAGGCCCCACCAGCTGTCGGGCGGCGAGCAGCAGCGGGTCGCGGTGGCCCGCGCGGTGGCCGGCGACCCGCCGCTGCTGCTCGCCGACGAGCCCACGGGAAACCTGGACTCGGGCGCGGGCGCCGAGGTGCTGGGGGTGCTGCGTGACCTGCACGCCTCGGGCACGACCATCGCGATCATCACCCATGACGTGGAGATCGCCGACTGGTGCCCGCGCCAGGTCAGGGTCCGCGACGGCCGGATCGTGGCCGACCACGGCGACGGCGCCGGCCGGCCGGCGGAGATCACGAAGGGCACCGGGAGCGGCCCGCCGGCGGAGATCACCGAGGAGGCCCGGCCCGACGGGCGTACCGAGATCACGACGAAAGGGGGCAGGGCATGACCCGCGACCAACGGCTGAGGCCCTCCCGTCTCGGGCCCTCCGACGTGCTGCGGGTGGGCGCGGCCGGCCTGCGGGCCCGGCCGACCCGGGTGATCCTTTCCGCGCTCGGCATCGCCATCGGGATCGCCACCATGGTCGCGGTGATCGGCATCTCGTCCTCCTCGCGCGAGCAGCTGTTGCGCCAGCTCGACCGGCTCGGCACCAACCTGCTGACCGTGTCCCCGGGCCGAACCCTGTTCGGCGAGCAGGCCGAGCTTCCAGCCATCGCGCTCGACATGGTGAAACGCATCGGCCCGATTCACACGGCCTCGGCCACCGGCACCGCCGACACCGGCGTCCGGCGCACCGACCGGATCCCCGAGGCCGTGACCGGCGGCATCTCCGTCCAGGCCGCGACCACCGAGCTGCTGACCACTCTGGAGGGCCGTGTGGCGAAGGGAACCTGGCTGAACGCCGCCACCGAACGGCAGGCCGCCGTCGTCCTCGGCTCGGAGGCCGCCACCCGGCTCGGCATCACCAGGGTCGGCGTGCGGGTGTGGATGGGCGGCCGGTGGTTCACCGTCATCGGCATCCTGGAGCCGATGCCGCTGGCCCCCGAGATCGAACGCTCGGCCCTCGTGGGGTTCCCGGTCGCCGAGAAGCTCCTCGGCTTCGGCGGGCATCCCACGACGATCTACGAGCGGTCGAGGGAGGAAGCCGTGGAGGCCGTACGGGCGGTGCTGCCGCGCACGGTCAACCCGGAGAACCCGAACGAGGTGGAGGTGAGCAGGCCGTCCGACGCGCTGGCCGCCAGGGCCGCCGCCGCTAGCGCGTTCACGAACCTGCTGCTCGGCCTCGGCGCGGTCGCGCTGCTGGTGGGCGGCGTCGGGGTGGCGAACACGATGGTGATCTCCGTGCTGGAGCGGCGCAGGGAGATCGGGCTGCGCCGTTCCCTGGGCGCCACCCGTGGACAGGTGCGTATCCAGTTCCTGGCGGAATCGCTGCTCCTGTCGGCGCTGGGCGGTCTCGTCGGTTCGGTGCTCGGCGCGCTGGCCACCACCGCGTACGCGCTCTCGCGTGACTGGCCGCCCGTCGTGCCCTCGTGGGCGTTCGGCGGGGCGAGCGCGGCCACGCTCGTCATCGGTACCATCGCCGGCATCTACCCGGCCATGCGTGCCGCCCGCCTGTCGCCGACGGTCGCCCTGGCCGCGCAGTAGGCGTCAGGACGAACCCCTCCGAGGCCGGCCGAGCACGCCGCGGCCGGCTCCGGCGGGGGAGGCCACGGGCGCCCGTCCCGATCGGGCGGAGGCCGGTTCGGGGCGCCCCGAACAGGTCAGGAGCGGCCGCGCCAGAATCGGCCGAGGAGGCCGCGGCCCTGCTTGCCGTCCGGCAGCGGCCCCTGAAGCGTCCGCTTCTCCTCGCCGGGGAACTGCCCGGGAAGGACGACCCCCGAGCGGGGCGCGGACGCCGTGGGAGGCATCTGGCCGCCCGGAGCGGGCATCGTGACCGTCGCGTCGCCGGCGCCCGGCTGGGGAGCGGCGGGGACGTCCTGGACGGGCGGCCACGCCACGGACGGGCCCGCCTGCGGCGCCGTCTGGCCGGGGGCCATCGGGTCGCCCTGCCCGTAGACGCCGTACGGGTCCTCGTAGCCGGGAAGCGGCGAGCTCGGGTAGCCGTGCACCGGCACGAAGCTGACGACCGGCGCGTACGTCGTGCCCCCGTGGTAGATGGGGTAGGGCGGCACCGGGTAGCCGAAGAAGTCGCCGCCGCGGTGACGGCCCGGCGCGCGGGGCCCGGCCCTGCGGATCGCCGCGGCGTGCGCCATCCTGCGGATGCGGCCCTCGAAGATCAGCACGCCCAGCATCACCAGGACGGCGAGCAGCACGCCCGGGATCGCGAGCTTCCTGCTCAGCGTCAGCTGGTCGTACTCGGGGGAGGCGTTGCGGATCTCGATGGGCACCGAGTCGGGGGTCGGGTCCTCGAACGCCAGGTTGGTCGTGTCCGTCGGGGACGCCGTCGGGGGAGGCGGCGAGACCAGGCTCAGCGACACCTGGGGATCGGGCGCGGGCGTCTCCACGGGCGGCGGGGTCGTCTCAAGCAGCGGCGGGTTGGTCGGGATCGTCGGCGCGCTGGGCAGCGTCTCCGTCGTCGGAGGCGGCGCGATCGGGGAGGTCTTGCTCGCCGACGGGGTGGCCTTGGGGGGCTTCGTCGGGGACTTGGTCGGCTTGGGGGTGACCGTGCGCGTCTTGGTCACCGTCGGGTCCGGGCTCTCCGTGATCGTCACCGTCACGGTCGGCTCGGGCTCGGGGCTCGACGGATCCGGCAGGTCGGTGATCGTCGGGTCGGTCGGCTCGACCACCTGCGTGGGCTCGGCCAGTGCGAGCTGCGCGGCGTTGGCCCGGTTGGAGGTCAAGGGCGCCGCGGCCAGTAGCACGGCGCCCGTCAACCCCAGCGAGGCGACGACCGCGGAGACGGTCGTCACTCGCACGCGTCCATTCACCGCTTGCCCTCCGCCTGCCTGGACCATGCCCTACCAAGAGCAATCCTAGTTTGGCAAAAGTAACAGTAACGGGCGTTTGGCGACACTCTTCCTACGCGGTATCCGATCTTCGCGACTACAGGACGTGCGACCTGCGCGCCCTGCGGTGCCGCAGCCGCATCTGCAGGGCCAGCGCGAGCAGCAGCAACGCCACCGCGGCCAGGGCGGCGGGCAGGCCGCGGACCATCTCGAAGCCCTCGTGGTCCGAGCTCGCCACCAGGTCCTGCTTGGCCGGGCGGATCTCCTGCGGCAGCGGCACGCCGAGCGGAGCCGCCGCCTGGGCCTGCCCGGGAGCCGGGATCTCGGCCGCCGGCACGCCGGCCCCGGGCAGCTGCCCCGGCGCTACGCCCGCCTGTCCGGGGACCGGAGGCCTCGCCGCCGCCTGGACGGACGGGGCCGGCCGGCCGGGGACGGCGCCGGGCGCGAGCACGTTGGCGGGCGGCTGAGCCTGTCCGGGAGCCGGAGTGATCGCGGGCCCCGCCGGAGCCTGCGGCAGCGCGGCGGGCAACTGCGCCGTGACCGGAGGCGCCGCCGGCGGGACCGGGGCGGGCGCAGGGACGGGCATCGGCATCGGCATCGGCATCGGAACGGCGGCGGCAGCCGGCGCGGGCGCTCCCGCGGGCTTGGCGGGCACGCCGGGCGCCGGGTGCGGGACCGCGCCGTTCCTGCTCTTGGCTCCGTTCTTGGCAGGCCGCTTCGCCTTGGCGGCCTTCGTCTGCTTGCCGGAGACCACGGGGCCGCGCGGCGCGGCCGGGACCGGCGTGGCGGCTCCCGGCTTCGCCGGGGCACCGGCCACCGGCTTCCGCCCGGCGCCCATCGGCTTCTCCCCCGGCATGACGGGGACGACCGGCAGAGCGTCGACGCCCGGCTTCTCGTCCGGGACGACAGGCTCGGTGGGAAGAGCGTCGGCCGGCTTCTCGTCCGGGGCGGCGGGCTCGGCCGCAAGAGCGTCGGCCGGCTTCTCGTCCGGGACGACGGGCTCGGCCGCAAGAGCGCCGACCGGCTTCTGCATCGGGACGACAGGCCCGGCCGGAAGAACGTCGGCCGGCCTCTGGCCCGGGATGACGGGCCCGGCCGCAACAGCGTCGGCCGGCTTCTGGAGCGGGACGACCGCCGTGGCCGGCAGGGGCTTGACGGCCGCGGCCGGGACGGGCTTGACGGCCTTGACCTCGCCGCCCTCCTTGACCGCCTTGGCCGGCGCCGTCACCCCGAACTGGTCCGGATTCGCCGGCGGCGGGGTCTTCACGGCCCCCACGTCCACGGTGAGGTCGTCCGCGCCGCTCGGGTGGGGGCTGCGCGGGACGTCGCCGATCGCGGCCACGCCCCTGGTGCCGCCCGCGTTCTTGGTGCCGCCCTCGGCCGGGACGGGTCCCCCCGTCGGGACCGGCCGCTCGGCGGACGCGCCCCCGTCCGCGCGGGCGTCCCGTCCGAGGCCGCCCTTGAGCGCGGAGTTGAAGAGCGAGTCGATGCCCGTCCCGGTGTCGCCGTCGTCGGTCGTGTCCGTGACCTCGTCAGCGTCGTCCGTACCGGCGTCGTCCGTGCCGGTGTCGCCGGTGCCGGTGGTGTCGTCCCCCGTGGTGGCCACGGGACCTGGGCCCGCCACCACGCCCCCGCCCGCGCTGGCGGTCGCGGCGTTGCCGGTGTCGGTGTCGTCCGTGGTGCCCGTGATGTCGTCGCCGGTGGTCCCGCGCGGCGTCGTCACGGTGTGGGCCAAGGTGCCGGCCGACTGGACGCCCGCCTTCTGCCCGTCCGCATCGGGATCGCCGGCCGCCTTCTCGACGCGGAGCTTCACGTCGGCCGTGCGCCGGATCCACTGCACGCCGCCCGGGTCGTGCATGTGGGCGACCGCGCTGATGCCGACCTCCTGGGCCTCCCGGGGCACCCGCATCGCCACGTCGACGGTCTTGCCGTCCGTCACCCGGTCGAACTCGCAGACGCGCAGGCGCGGGGACGGCTTGGCGGGCGTCGCCTCGCGGTCCTCGCAGCTCATGAGGGTCGGCGCGTTCGCCGGGGTCGTGGCCACCGCCAGGCGGGTGCGCGGGGCCGGGCCGTCGAACCTGACCCGGAAGTGCAGGACATCGCCCGCGTGGATCGTCGTCTGCCGCCCGTTCTGGGTTGCCGCCACCAGCCGCACGCTGAGCTTGGCTCCGCCGGAATCCGGTGGACCCTCCGGACCCTGCTCGGCCGCGGCCGCCGTCACGGCGGATCCACCCCCGCCCAGGATCAGCGCTCCGGTGCCGACCATGGACACCACCCGGGCACGTTGCCACCAACCGGCCACTACAGCCCCCCGTTCCCCGATACGGTACGCGACAAACTCGTCACGCTGTGTAGCTGTTATCTCACATCGCGCCGGGCTTCAACCCTCGGGGATCAGATCTTGTACAGCTTGGACGATGGGGAGGTCGGCGGGCAGCCACGGGATGTCGAAGAGCTCGTCACGGGCCATCCAGCGCAAGGCCAAGTGCTCATGGGGGTGCGGGACGCCGGAGACCAGGCGGGCGAACCAGGCGCGCAGCACGTACCCCGGGCTGAGCGGCCAGTCGCCGCCGACCTTCTCCCCGACGGCGATCTCGACGCCCAGTTCCTCGCGGCACTCGCGGATCAGCGCCTCCTCGTCGGTCTCGCCGGGGTCCACCTTGCCCCCGGGGAACTCCCAGCCCCCCGCGGTGGCCGGTGGCCGGGCCCGCTGGGCCGCGAGAACCCTGTCTCCCTCGACGATGATCGCCGCCACAACAATCTTCTCCATGCGGGTAAAGACTAAGGAGTCCTCCGTCCATCTCTGCGGCCGGACGCCCCGGCATTGCGGCAGCCGACCGGAATGACCGATCTACGTAAGGCCGAGGCGCTTGAGCTGTTCTATGACGGTCGGGTTGTCCAGCGGGCGGGTGTAGCCGACGATGTTCGGCCGGTCGCGGTAGGTCGAGACCTTGATCGGCCCGCAGAGCGTGCACCTGGCCTCGATCATCTTGCCCGGCGACACCACCATGCCGACGTGGCCGGGGTTGTTGGACGAGGTGCCGGGCCCGGCGTTGAAGAACACCAGGTCGCCGGCCTGCTCCGACCCCTTGGCGATCTTCACGCCGAAGGGCCACTGGCCGAAGGTCGTCCGGGGGATCGACAGCCCGGCCGCGCGGTAGGCCATGTAGATGATGCCCGAGCAGTCGTAGCCGTGCGGCCCCGTGCCGCCCCAGACGTACGGCTTGCCGCGCTGCGCCAGAGCGTACTCCATGATCTTGCGGACGACGTCCGTCGGCGCCGCGTCCACCAGCGGCGGGTCGCACTGGGGGTCGGCCTCCGGCGGGACCTCCAGCGTGCCGTCCGTGGCGTACCGCCGGGCGATCTGGAGCACCTGCTCGACGTACCACATGGCGTGGTTGTAGACGAACAGGGCGCGGGTCAGGTCGCCGGGGGCCCCGTTGCGCTTGAGCATCTTGGCCGCGCCGAGGATCGCGTCCGCGGGGTTGTAGACGTCGGCCCAGCCGTCCTCGTCGCCGTCGGAGGCGTACCCGTTGAACTTCGACGGGATCTTGATCTTGGACTTGCCGCCCCACGTGCTGATCAGGAACTGCATCGGCCCGGCGGCGCCCGCGTAGTTCGTCCCGCTCTTCACCCCGGGCAGGTTCGAGCGCCCGTGGTCGGTCTCCCGCTTGCCGACGGCGGCCAGGACGGTCCACTGCACGCCGGTCTTCTTGCCCCACTTCTTGTAGAGCTCCAGGTAGTCGCCTGGGATGTCCGACTGCGCGGTGTCCGAGACGTTCGTCACCTTGATCGTGTCGTCTTCGCAGTCCTGCGCCCCGCGGCCCGGCCCGAGGAAGGACGGGAACGTGCTCATCAGCATGGGCGCCATGACCAGGGTGATCAGCACCACCCCGGCCAGCCCGACCATCAGGGCGACGCGTGCGCGGGAGCTCACTCTGTCGTCCCCCCGCCGGGGTCGCCGTCCTGTCCCGCGTCGGCGGGCTGCATGTCGAAGACGCGCCACTGGTCGCCCACCTGGGTGAGCGTGATCGCGTAGTCGGCGCCGCTCTCGCGCGTGCCGCTCTTGGCCGTGATGCGCTGGACGGCGGTCACCACGAAGACGACCGACCCGCTCGCGATGTCACGGATCGACTTCAGCCGCGCCGAGCCGTCGGAGACCACCTGGTCGGCGCGGTTCTGCTCGACCGTGGCGGGCGAGGTCACGTCCCTGGTGAGGATGACCCCGAGGTCCGGCGTGGTGTAGCCCTTGAGGCGCTCGGCGTACGAGGCCGGGTCCTCGTCCCAGCGGTACGTGGCGTAGGAGACCGCGAACCGCTGCGCCGCGTCCGCCGCCTGCGCGATCTGGTCCTTCGACAGCGGCAGGTAGGAGTAGATATCGAAATTTCCGGACTTGACCGGAGGCGCGCTGGCTTGGGCGACGGGCGTGGCCGGGGCCGTGGTGGACACGGCCCCGGGAGGTGGGTCGGCCTCGCCGGAGCCGCCGGCCGGCCGCATGGACAGATAGATGCCGACGGCCGCGAGTGCGACGACGACGCCGGCGAAAACGAGCTTCCGCCGGTCGTTGACCTGCGCCATCGTCAGTCCTTGTCGCCGTCTGCCGGTTGCAGCCAGAACGGCGCGTCCTCACCGCGCCCGCCGTCCGAGCGCGGCGGCAGCCACAGCGGCGGGGCCTCGTCCGACCCCGAGCGCCCGCCCGAGAGCCAGCCGGACCCGCGGTTCCCGCCGTTGCCGTTGCCGTTGCCCGACGAGCCGAAGATGCTGCTGCCCGAACGCGACGACCCGCCGCCGGACGATCCGCGCGACGACCCGCCCGAGGAGCCCCGCGAGGACCCGCCCGAGCCGCGGTTGGAGGACGACCCGCCGCCACCGCCACCGCCGAGGATGCCGCGAGGGCCTCCCGCCGTGGAGCGCGGAGCCCGCGGCGCCGAGCCCTCCGACCGGCGCGTACCGCCCGACGAGCCGCCCGACGACCCGCCTGAGGAGCCTCCCGAGCCAGAGGAGCCGGACCGCGAGGCCCAGCCGCCGCCGGACCCGCCCCCGAACCAACTCCCCGCCGAACCGGAGCCGCCCGAACCGGTGCTCGTCCGCGTGGCCGGGCGAGAGCCGGGGACGCTCCCGCCGCCCGGACGCCCGGACCCGGCCGGCGTCCCGCCGCCACGCCCGTTGAGGTTGAGGGGCGGGGCCGCGCCGGGACGCGGGACGGCGGCGCCGCGGCCGGTGGCCTTGCGGCGCACCCCTGCCTGCGCGTCGGCGTCCAGTGGTGCCGGCTGGGCGCCCACGGGCACGCGGGTGCCGGTCTGCTGCGTGGCGCCCGGCGTGACCTCCTGGTCCCGGACGCGGGCCTGGGAGACCGACGCGGCCGCGGCCGCCCCCGCTCCCGCGCCCGCGGCCATGGCGGCCGCGTTGACGATCGGCTCCGCCTTGCGCAGGCCCCAGCGGCCCATGCGCGCCGCCGCCACCGGGGGCAGCGCGTTCGCGGCCCGCGACAGGGTTGGCGCGGACGCCGCCTCGCCGAGCATCCTCGTGGTGAGCGTGTGCCCGTCCATGCTGGCGAACAGGTGCTGGAAGGGACGCCGGTAGAAGAACACGGCGATCGTCAGCAACGCGATGAACATGATCTGCATGCCCCATGGCAGGGCCGTCGAGATGATCAACGCGTACCCGTACACCAGCACGCCCAGGACCAGGGCGAGGACCGCCTGGCGCAGCAGCGTGCCGATGAGCATCTCCACCCAGCGCATGGCGATGATGCGCCCCGAGCCGGGGTGCACGCCGATCAGCAGGAACACGGGGCCGAGGATCAGCAGCAGCAGGAAGCCGATCTTGAGCGCGATCAGCGAGACGGCGACCAGGAAGATCAGCACGCCCGCGACCATGGCCGCCATCAGCGCGCCGATCGCGATGCCGAGCCGGCTCGTCCAGTCCTTGCCCTGGAAGAGGAAGAACAGCGGTGTGCTCTCCAGCGGCTTGGCGATCTCCTGCTCGTAGCGCGCCTGGTGTGCGCTGTTCGTCGGCTTCTGGCCGGAGTTCTGCTCCTGTACGTCCGTGGCCTGGATGTCCAGCAGCTTCGCGCCCATGCTCGCCACGACCGGGGACTTGGCGTCGGCGGTGCCGAACTCGCCCATCAGCCACGGCTTGCAGACCAGCGTGGACCACAGCGCGTCCGCGTTCTGGTCGACGCCCGGGGTGCCGTTCTGGCCGTAGCCGCCCGGCCCCGCCTTGGGGTTGGCCTGGCCCTTGACCGGCAGGCACGAGGCGCCGCCCGCCCCGGGCAGCCCGCTGAACGCCGAGTTCACGATCTCAGCGGTCTTGTCGGTCACGGTCTTGCCGAGGCCGGTGAAGTCGCCGGGACGGCTGAAGAACCACACGGCGACGGTCACCGCGAGGATCATCCAGATGACGCCCTCGGCGGTGGTGCTGGCGCGCTTGCGGATCAGCCCGTACCAGGCCAGCCAGACCGCGCCGAGCAGGATGATGACCCGCAGGTACGGCCAGTACATGGCGTTGGCGAGGTTGGTGACGATGTCGTCGACGACGTCCTTGATGGACTGGAGCGGTCCCTCGGTGGCCGCCGCCTGGTAGGTCGTGATGGTCATCCGGTCGATGGCCTTGGCCCACAGGAAGACCGTGTTCGCCCACGCGTTGCCGAAGAGGGCGGCCACGTCGCTGCACCCGAGCTCGTAGGTGTGCCAGAACTGCCCGGCCATGCCGTACCGCTCGTAGTTGGTCGCCGGGTTCAGCGCGGCCTGGGACGTCGTGCCCGTCGCCGCGCCCGGCGGCAGCGTCTCGGTGGAGGGCACGCCCGTCGTGACGCCAGGGATCTCCGGCGGCGGCGGCTTGACGAGCCCGTCCATGCCCCCGCCCACGATCTCCGGGGACAGGTCCGGGGACAGGTCGCACGGCGCCGCCGCCCCCGCCACGGTCGGCGAGAACGCGATCGGCACCACGACCACGCCGACGATGATCGCCAGCACGACGAGCGCCCTGCGCCGCAGCCGCGCGCCACGGCTCCTCTGCTTACCCGCTCGCCTCGCCGGTCCGGTCATGACGACCGGCTTGGCCAGCCCTGCGGCCCGTGCCGACCGCGCCGCGTCGATCCGCCCGGCCGTCCGTTCGATCCGGTCCTGGATCGCCCGGATCATCCGGCCCGCCAGAGCCGTCCCGCTGGTCACCCGACGCCCCTCGCCGACGCCGGCCCGCCCCTCACTCCGCCCACGATGTCTCATGACCGCACCTCCTGCGCAGCCGCCGACCTGCTCGCTCGCCCACGAGGATCATGCACGCTCTCGCCGGGTTTGTCGTGGGTCGGATTCGTGTCCAGCCACCGAAGCAACTCCTCGGAGATGAGATCGACGCCGATGCGCCCGGCCCGTCCGTCCAGGTCACGGAAGATGCACTCGCCGTTGCCGAGCGCCCGCAGCGCTCCCTTGTGCTCCTCGGACGGTTCCACGCCGAGCAGCGCCATCACGCTGTCGACCTCGGTGCGCTCGGTGGACCGGAAGGCGAACACCGAGGACAGACAGTTGGTGACCTGCTCGTTCAGCAGGTCACCCGCGTTCTGCGAGACCAGCACCAGCGCCGTGTTCCTCGACCGGCCCATGCGCGAGACCTCGGGCACCAGCTTGGCACCCTCGGGCGTGGAGGTGATCGCCCACGCCTCGTCCAGGAAGATCGCCTTCGGCGCGCGGCGGTCCAGCCCGTTCATCAGCCGCCGGGCGAACTGCGACACCAGGTACAGCAGCGCCACCGAGAGCCGCTGCTCGTAGGAGTAGTCGTCCCGCGCGGTCGTGACGTCGGGCAGCGTCAGCCCGCCGAGGGTGAACACCGTCGTCCAGCCCTCGGTGTCGATCTGGTCGCCGCCGGAGGGGTCGAAGCACAGCCGCGCCAGGTGCATCTCGGCCATCGACCGCAGCACCGCGCCGAGGTTCCTGGACGCGGGGTCCTCGGCCTGCTCCAGGTGGTCGACCACCTTGCCCAGCGAGGGGTCCACCCCATTGGAGACCGTGGCCACGGCCTGGATCATCGCCGACTCGCGCTCCTCCGACATGCGCGGCAGCAGCAGGCGCAGCGTCTCGGTCGCCATGGTCTTCTTGGCGGCGATGTCGTCGCCGAAGGAGAACGGGTCCAGCAGGCCGGGGGCCGCCGAGCCCAGCGGGATGATGCGCGCCTTCCTGCCGCGCTTCTGCAGCAGCTGCACCAGCGACTCGGCGTCGCCCTTGGGGTCGATCACCGCGACCGTCACCCCGCGCAGCGCCATCTGGTAGATCAGCAGCAGCGCGAGCGTCGTCTTGCCGCCGCCCGGCTCGCCGGTGATCGCGATGGCTGTCGGACGGTTGCGCGTCGCCGCGACCAGCGGGTCGAAGTGGACGATCGACCGGGCACGGCCCAGCGTCTCACCGATGTACGGCCCCGCCCACCCGGCCCCGCTCTCGTCGATGCGGTCGCCGAGGTCGACGGTCGCCGTCGCCATGCCGCCCGCGATCGTGCGCAGCGGCTGCCGCTGGGCGTACGCGTTGACACGCACCCGCTCGCCGGGCAGCGCCTCGCAGAACAGCGAGAACTGGTCGCCCGTCGAGTTGACGATGTCGATGCCCATGTCGCGGTAGTGCTCCACCACCGCCTCGACCCGTTGCAGGCACATCTCCTCGGTCGGCGCGGCCACGATCAGCCGGTGCCAGCCGTACACGAACGGCAGGCGCTCCTTGGTGATGCCGTGCTCCAGCATGCGGGCGGCGTCGATCTGCTCGGCGAGCGCGATCGGCGCCTCGGCTCCCGCCTCGCGGATGTGGATGTCCATGTCCCGCGCGTGGGCCAGCTTGCGCGCGACGTCCTTGCTGGCCTTGACCGGCGGGATGAGGCGCATCCGCGAGCTGACCTCGACCGGAAACGGTAACTGGTCGATGAAGTGCAGCCACGGCTCGCCGTCCGGGAACGGCATCAGGTCCGGGAACCGGGCGAACGACAGGTGCGCGACGTAGGAGTCGCCGCCCGGCTGCTCGATGCGCAGGAACGAGCGGCCGTTGTGGATCTGCCCCTCGACCAGCGACTCGACCTCGCCCTTCCCCCACCTCCTGGACGGCGTCGCCGACGACGGCGGGTCGCCGAGCGAGCCGGACGCGGCGTGCCGGAACAGCCACGCGAGCTCGCCGGAGGACGCGTGGCGCGCGTACAGGGCGCTGGAGCCGAGGGCCCGGCCGAGGCGCTCGGCCTGGTCGGTCCACTTGGCGATCTCGTTCGCGGGGACCTGGTCGTCCTCCAGCCCGAGCGCCGCCTCACCGCGCTGGTAGAAGCCGAACAGCTGGCCGAGCACGCCCGTGCCGAGCTGGGCGCCGCGCGGGCCGAGCCGCACGCCGACGTAGACCTCCTTGGTCCAGAAGTCCTTCGCCCAGACGTGCCGGTACATCTCCTCCAGGTAGTCGCGCCAGCCCTCCCCCTCGTCGGAGGTGGCGTTCAGCGCCATCGCCCACTCGGCGGCCGGGTAGGCCCGGTGCGCCACCCGCAGGTGCACCTCGGCGTCGGGCATGCGGATCGCGGCCAGCGCGATCGTGATGTTCGTGGCGAGGGCCTCGCGCTCCTCGGCGGTGACGAACTCGTAGCTCACCGTCGGAAGCCGGAAATACGTCCATGCGGACGAGTCGGTGAGAAGGATCCGATCGTCGAAGTAGCGTACGGCCAGCCTGCTCCTCGACCGCGACGACCGGCCCATCAGGCCGCCCGTTCCCCGGTTCGCTGCACGATCACTGCGCCACTTCCTCCTCGCTCGGGCGGCTCGCCGCCGCCAGCCCGCTTGCCACGACACCCGCGAGGGCGACGTACGCCCTGCGCCCACCCGCCCGCAACTGGGACGGCTGCGCCGGCCCGGGACGCCCGGGGGCCAGCTCGTCCTCCCACGGGATGCGGACGATCGCGCGGCAACGGCCGCGGGCGACCGCCTCCGCCTGCTCCACGCCCGCCATGCTGCGGCGGCTGACCCCGTTGATCACCATGACGGACCGCCGCCGCAGGTCGGCGGAGGTCTGCCCGTCCAGCCAGTCGAAGGTCATCGCCACCGCGTCCGGGGCGTCCTCGCTGGCCGGGGCCACCAGGATGAGCTGGTCGGCGTACGCCAGCATGCGCGCCGCCACCGCCGCCGCGGGGTCCACCAGGATCAGGCGGTAGTGCCGGTCCAGCACCCGCACGGCCTGGGCCAGCCGCTCGTCCGAGAACAGCCTGCGGTCGGCCAGCCTGCGCGCCGCGCCCACGTCCGCGTCGGAGCCGACGACCTCGAGGCCGGACTCGCAGCGGGTCGTGTACGCCCGCATGCTCAGGTAGCCGCTCACGCCGTCCAGGCCCGCCATCAGCGAGGTCAGCGTCTCCGGCGAGTCGGTGTGGATGCGGCCGGTCAGGGTGTTGTCGCCGGTGTTGGCGTCCACCGCCAGGACGCGGTCCTCGCGGTAGCGGGCCAGGGTGTGGCCCAGCATCAGCGTGGTCGTGGTCTGGCCCGCGCCGCCGGTGCACCCGAGCACGACGACGCGGCGGCTGCCGTTGAGCACCGTGCGCGCCCGCGCCTCGTCGGCCTCGATGCCGTCGTTACGGCTCGGCGCCCCGCCACCGACCACCACCTGCGCCAGCCGCCGCCAGCCACCGGACTGGTCACGCCCCACAACGGACTCGACCCGCCGCACCCGCGGCTCGTCCCCGGTCCGAGGCCCAGAAACAGGCACCGACGGCACCGCCGGATCCCCCGTCCCCGGCACGGCCCGAATGGACAACGGCGGCGCCACATGCTCCCGCCCACCACCACGCACAGGCACCCGAGGCCCGGCGATCCTGGACTCTGGCGCACTGGGCTCAGGCGTACCGGGCTCAGGCGTACTGGGCTGGGAGGTACTCGGGTGACGCTTGTCGGGCTCGGCCGGCCTCGCCTCGGGTACGGGCACGCTCCGCGCCGCCGGCGCGATCTCGGGACGCCGGCGGGCGGGTGCGCTGTGCGCCGGCGGTGCGACCTCAGGAGGGGCGGGTCGAGAGGCGGCGAGCCCCTGACTTCCCTCGTTCGGAGTCGCGGCGCGCGGCGGCTGACCCTTGCGGTGCTGCTCACGACCGTCGCCCGCGAGGCCACCGGTACGACGCCGGGGCGTGGCCTCGTCGGGAACGTCTCCCAAGGTCTCGCGACGCCCCAGGGTCTCCGGACGGCCAAGACTCACAGGAGGCCTGAGAGTTCCGGGACGGCCCAGAGTCTCTGCGGGCCCCTGTTCGCCGACGCTCTCGACGCGAACGTCCACGTCCGAGGACTTCACCCGAACCTCGACATCCGGCCGCACCTCCGACCTGCCCTCGACATCGGGTTGGACGTTCGCCCGAACCTCGACATCCGGCGAACGCGTCGCGCGAACCTCGACATCCGGCCGCACGTCCGACCGGACCTGGGCACCGGACTCATCGCCCGGCCCAACCCGGACATCCGGCCGCTCAGTCACCCCAACCTCGACATCCGGCCGCTCAGTCACCCCAACCTCGACATCCGGCCGCACCTCCGACCGGACCTCGCCACCCGACTCATCGCCGGACCGAACCTCGATATCCGGCTGGCGGGTCGCTTGAACCCCGGCAACTGGCTGATTACTCGCTCGCCGGTCGGAGACCGGCTCACCGGCTTCAGGGGAGGCCGGGCGGTCGGTGCCCAGGGTCGGCCACTCGTGTGAGGCCATGCGCTCGGACGCGCCGGCACCCGCGCCCGCGGACCTGCGGCCGGCGGCGCCCTCCCTGTTCTCGGCGGACGCCGCGAGCCTGCGCAGGCGGCGAAGGGCCTCGGTACCGATCGGCGCGGGGGCCGACGAGGCGGCGTCCGTACCGGAGCCCGCCTCCGCCCCAACCCCAGCGGACACACCAGACGATGCGGGAGAAGCAGGGGAAACAGGAGAACCACCCGCGGGCAGCGGGGGAAGGGTGATCGGCGCCGGGGGAAGTCCCGGGCGCGCCGGAGGAACGACCGTCCGCGACGATGCGGCCGGAGCCGAGGGCGTCTCAGGCTCGGTCCGGCGGACCGGCTCGGTGACCGGCTTGGGCACGTCGGTCACCGACCTGGACAGGCCGGTGGCCGGCTTCACGACCTCGGGCGCCGCACCGGAAAGACCGGTGACCGGCTGGAGCACCTCGGGCGCCGCACCGGAAAGGCGCGTGGCGGGCTTGGGCACCTCGGGTGCCGGCCTCCCGCGGCCGGGGCTCGGCGGAAGGGCGGGGATCGCGGCGTCGGGTTGGACGGCCGTGCCGCTCCAGGTCACGCGCGTGCTCTCGGACGCCCGCCCACGGACGCCCGGCATGAGCGCCGGCGCCTCGGCCACAGGCAGGGTGGTGACCGCGGCGGCCGCCGCGGCCACCGCCGGGCGCACCTCGCCGGGAACCGGACGCGCCTCGCCGGGCACGAGCGCGTCCCCCCGCTTGACGGACGGGAGCTGCCGCGCCGAGCCGAACGCCTCCAGGGGACGGCGACGAGGAGCCGTGTGCTTGGGCTTCGCCCGGGTGCCACGCCGCGACTTGGACCCAGACCTGGCCCCCGCCGTGGACGCGGACTTCACGCTCGCGGCGGCGACGGCCCGCGCGGCCCCCGGCGCCGTCCGCCACACCTTGGCGGTGAAGGTGATCTCGTCGGGCTCCTCGGCCGGCGCCAGGCGGCACCAGGTCTTCGGCTCGCCGAGGTAGCGCAACTGCGACTGGAGCAGCTCGTTGAGCCGCTTGCTCTCGATGACCGGCCGTGTCGACAGCCAGGTCACGATTCCCGGTGGCACGAGGTACACGACGTGCCATGGCGCCTCGAAGGGAACCCCGACGAGCGCCAGGAGGACCGACCACGGGACCAGCACTCCCAGGAAAACACCGATCCAGACGATCGGAAGCGGCATCGGCAGCCGGAGGTCGTACAGCTTGTAGAGCCGCTTCTCAATTCGCCAGATATTGGTATAGGTAGGCAGGTCCACCCGATCCTCCTCTCCCAGTCACAGCCACACGACCACGCTTACTTGATGCCGAGCGCCCCCGCGATGGCCTTGGCCGTCACCTCGATGACGTTGGGCACGTAGAAGATCACTCCGATCGCCACCGCCAGAATGATGAACTGGACGAATCTGGTGATCTCCCGCGTGAAGAGGAAGAAAATCGCCACGACGGACACCACGACGAGGAACAGCGGGGCGAAGAACTTTCGCAGGAAGTCCGCGAGGCCCGCGGTGTTGACCCCGCCGGTCGGCGGTGGCGCTGACGGCGCCGTCGGCGCGATGGCCTCAAGCGCGTTCTCAATGATGACTTTAAGAATCAACTTCCGTCCTCCTGCTTGTGGTCGCGCCGGGCGGTCCGCGAGGCGGTCCCGCGTCGTCGCGTTACCTTTTCTGCTCCCTCGCTCGTCATGGCGGCTCCCGGCCTCATCCTGTAGACCGGGTGGCGCCGCGGATGTCCTTGATGTACCAGTTGTCGCCTTGCTTCTCGACGGTGAGCCGGTACGCCTGCTCCAGGCCGGCGGACTGCCCGCTGGGATCGGCGGTCGCGGCCGGCGAGGCGGTGGCCGTCGTCGGCATGCCCCACGTGACGACGGCGGTGATCTCGCGGCTGGTGCCCCCCGGCGGAGCGGTGACGCTCTTCAGCTCGACCAGGGTGAGCTTGTTGCCGAAGCCTTCCAGCGTCACACCCTGAACGACATATCGCTGCAATTGGGTGGCATCCCCGAGGGCGTACGCCTTGAAGAAGCCCTCGAGTTGCGGGCGCAGCTCGGCTTCGGCGGTTTCGTCGTGTTCGGGCTCGGCCACCTGGGGAAGCCCGGCGGGACCGCCGGCCGGCAGCAGGGCGGGCTCACCGGAGACCACGAAACTGCCGCCCGAGGTGTAAACCGGGACGGAAAGCTTCCAGCGCTGCGGTCCCGATTGGGCGTAAACCGTCACGACCGCATTTTGTGCGTCCTGGACCTCTATGTCCGCCAGCTGAAAAGTGCCGGCGGACATTCTGCCAAAACCATTCCACCCCAATTGGCGATCGGCCGCCCCATCGGGAAGAAACGGCTTCAACCGCTCAGCGCGGTCGTCCGGCTTCGCCCCGTCGAAGTTGAGATAGGCGTTCGCGAACTGGCTGACGAACGCCTCCGCCTCCTTCTCCGGGAAGCCGGAGCCCGTCGGGGTCGCCGCCGTGCCGGCGGGCGTGTCCGACTGGGTCAGCCGGTCGATGGGCGCGCGCACGCCGTTGACCACGATCACGACGATCAGGGCCCACAGGACGATCCTGCCCGTCCAGACGAGCCACCGCCCGCCCCCGCCGGACCAGCCACCGCGGCGAACCGCGCTCCTGCCACGTGCCGGCACGCGCTCAGGGTCCGGGTCGTAGGGCGAGGGAGGGTACGTCGAATGCTCGCTTTCGCCAGCGGTCCGCGGACCGTTCTGGACGTTTGACCTGCGAGCCATCACGCCTCCGCTCGCGCCGATCCCCCCGGCTGGCGCGCTCTCGTCTTACTATCGATCCTGTTATCCATGGTGAAGTATTCACTTTAGCCGTCTCACCAATTGTTCCAGGAAAGCCACGCCCATGCTGCAGGCATCGCCGTAGCAGACCAAGTCGGTCTTCCTCCGGTTTCGGGAACGCGACCGCCCAGTTCACGCAGCACGCGAGGCCTGCGTCCGTACGCGAGCCACCATCGACCTCCGCGACAAAGTTCGCATTAGGGACAAAGCTCGCACCAGACACAAGAACGCCATGAACGCGGCATGCGACAGAGGCATAACTCCTGCTCAACCATCTAATCGCACCGCGCGAGTCGATCCGTACCAAGTTCTCCGTGCTCCGCGTGTGGACGAGAACACTCTGTGCGGGAACGAGGGCGCCGGGACCGGTCGCGAGACTGCGACACGTCCGCACGCACCGACCTCCCTTCCGCAAGGCCGCCCACGCGCGCACGACGCCTGGCGGCCACACCCGCGGCCGCCGACCCCCGCAGAGGCACACAACCGACCCAAACAAAGGAGAGTACGCGTCCAGGCGAGCCCACCTGGATTACCTGACGGCCACGCCTTACTACCCGCTCGAATCCGCAGGTCAGGCTCCGGCTGCCGGGTGAGTTCCTCCAGCCGCCGGGCCGCCGCGCCGATCGGCGCGGCGGCGTCGACCCCGGCACTCGCGGTGACCCCGAGCAGGGCGCGACCGCGCGGCCGGCCCTGCCTCACCCTCTCGTGTTCGGGGTGCCCAGGAGGCCCGCGCCGGCGCCGCCGTCAGGGCCGTTGGGGACGTTGAAGACGTTGGGGTCGTTGCCCTCGGTGGTGGGGTCGGCGGCGGGCGGCGCGGGACGGCAGCTCTGGCCGCAGCCGCCGAACCGGTCCGCGTTGATGGGGGTGAACGGCGTCGGCTCGACGTTCTTCAGTGCCGCCAGCATCGTGTCCTTCCAGATCGGACCCGGGATGCTCGCGCCGAACACCGAGCCGTAGTAACGGCCGCCGATCGTGACGCCGATCAGCTTGTGCTGCTGCGAGCCACGCGGGTCGCCGATGCTCACCGCGCCCGCGAGATCCGGGGTGAACCCGGCGAACCACGCGCTGGCGTACCCGTCGGTCGTGCCGGTCTTGCCCGCCGCGTCGCGGCCGATTCCGCCCACGGCCCGCATCGTGCCCTTGGTGAACACGCCCGACAGCACGTCGGCCGCCGCGTCGGCGACCTCGGGGTCGAGGGCCTGCTTGCACTTGGGCCTGTACGTGCTGACCTTCCCGTCCCGGTCGGTGATCTGGCTGATCGCCATGGGCGCGCAGTACCGGCCGCGGGCGCCGATCGCGGCGTACGCGGTGGCCACGGTGACCGGGTCCATCTCGTTGATGCCGAGCGTGAACGTCTCGTACTGCTGGAGCTTGCCGCCGTCGGAGCGGTGGATGCCCAGCGACTGTGCGGTCTTGACCGTGTCACAGAGCCCGACGCGCTGCTCCAGCTCCATGAAGAACGTGTTCACCGACTGCCAGGTGCCGGTCTGCAGGGTCTTCCAGCCGGGCGAGCCCTCGTCGTTCGTGACCGTGTGAGTCGGGTCGCCGATGTTCTGGCCCTTGCAGTCCTTGAACGCCGAGTACCCCGACGCGCGGAAGCCGGCCCCCGCGCTGATGCCGTCGTCGATCTTGTAGCCCTTCTCCAGGGCCGTGAGCAGGGTGAACGTCTTGAAGGTCGATCCCGCCTGGAAGCCGATGCCGCCGCCGTGCGCCGCGTCCGCGACGAGGTTGTAGGACATCTCGTTGCGGGCCTTGCTCCGGCCGTACTTCCTGCTGGCGGCCATGGCCTTGATCGCGCCGGTGCCCGGCTGGACCAGGGCCTCGGCCGCGACGGGGTTGTCCGACGGGTTGACCCACTTCTTGATCGCCTTGTCCGCGGCGGCCTGCATGGCCGGGTCGATCGTCGTCTTGATCGTCAGCCCGCCCCGGTTGAGGAAGTCCACGCGCGCCTTCGTGGTCGCGCCGAAGTCGGGGTTGCTCAGGATTTCGTTACGCACATAGATGCAGAAGTACGGATATTTGCTGGCCTCGCAGCCTCCGGGGAGCTTCGTACCCTTGTAGCCGAGTTTGGTGCCCTTCGCCTGCGCCGCCTCGGCCGTGGTGATCTCGCCCAGCTCGGCCATCCGGTTCAGGACGACGTTGCGCCGGTTCAGCAGCCGCTCACGCTGCTTCTTGCCCAGATTGGGGTCGGTGGCGTTGGGGTCCTGGACGGCGCCCGCCAGCGTCGCCGCCTGCGGCAGGGTGAGTTCCTTCGCGCTGACACCGAAGAACCGCTTGGCGGCCGCCTCGACCCCGTAGGCGCCCGCGCCGAAATACGCGATGTTGAGGTACTTGGCGAGGATCTCGTCCTTGGTGTACTTCTGCTCGACGCCCATCGCGTAGCGCAGCTCCTTGAGCTTGCGCGCGTAGCTCGCCTCCAGCGCCTGGTTCTTCTCCTTCTCGGTGCCGGCCGCGTTGAGCAGCACCTGCTTGACGTACTGCTGCGTGATGCTCGACCCGCCCTGGCTCACCCCTCCGGACCGCAGGTTCGTGGCCAGCGCGCGCATCGTGCCCTCAAGGTCGATCGCGCCGTGCTGGTAGAAGCGGTAGTCCTCGATCGAGACGATCGCGGTCCGCATGATCGGGGCGATGGCGTCCAGGCCGACGACCTCGCGGTACTGCTCGTAGAACCGCGCGATCTCGTTGCCCTTGGCGTCCTGGACGATCGAGACCTCGGCGGGCGGCGGCTCGTGGAGGTCCTCCGGTTTCAGGTTGACCTCGTTGGCCGCCGACATCAGCCCGAACCCCGCACCTCCGATCGCCGGCAACGCGATCCCCGCGACCAGCACCCCCGCCGCCGCCCCGATGGCGACAAGCCGCCCGATCTTCGCCCCGGCGCCCGACCGATCCCCCAACACAGCTTCTTCCTCTTCCTAGCCGTCGTCCCTCAGAGACATGAGGAAACATGAACATACCTATAGATGATTAATATCCTCATCAAGTTCAGACTGATATCGGCACAGGTATCACCGCAGCTCACACCCGGTACCAGACGCGCCGCGCACGGCCGGCCACGGCCGCGGAGGCGAGTGTCGCACGACGGACGGCCCTCCCCTCCGGCCCTCGGCGCCCTTCCCGGCTCGGGCAGTGTCCGCCGGGGTTCCCGTCCCCTCGCCCTCGCCCTCGCCCGAAGGGCTGCCGCGTCACCGAGCATGGGCTCGGCGGATATCGACGGGTGTGGTTTCAGGTGCCGTGACTGAATTGCCCTATTGACACGGCCGAAACGGCCCGCGAAACTCACCGGAAACCTCTTAACCCAAGACGTGTCGGGCCGGAGCGTGACTGTAAACGTTTACAGTAGCCGCGCCAGCCCTCGGACCGGGCCCCTCCGGCCCCGGTGAAGGAGTGACCAGATGGTCGTTTCGCGATGGCGGGTGCTCGGTGTCCTGGCGGCCCTGGTGCTCACGGTATGCACGGCGTACACGGTGATGCCCGCCGAGGCGCGGGGAGGCAGGGCGAAGACCGGCACGATCACCGCCTCCTCGGCGCACTCCGCCGCGCTCGGCGAGCCGATCGCCTACAACGTGTACCTGCCCGCCGGTTACGCACGGGGTGACCAGCGCTACCCGGTGCTGTACCTGCTGCACGGCAGAGGCGACTCGCTGCAGTCCTGGACCCAGGCCAAGCAGACCCTGGACGAGATGATCCAGGCCAAACGGATCCCCCCGCTCATCGCGGTGATGCCCGACGCCCCGTGGAGCGAACGCGGCAGCTGGTACGTGGACTCGCGGTACACCGGAAGCGACGTACCCGGCAGGCCGGTGGAAACCGCGCTCACCCGCGACCTGGTGAAGCACGTGGACGCCACCTACCGCACCGCGGCGATCCGCACCGCGCGGATCGTCGGCGGCTACTCCATGGGCGGCGCGGGCGCGCTGCGGTACGCGCTGGCCCACCAGGACCTGTTCTCAGGCGCCCTGGTGCTGAGCCCCGCCGCCTACACCCCGCTGCCGCCCGGCGACTCGTCGACCCGCGACTACGGCGCGTTCGGGCTGGGCGGCGAGAAGTTCGACGACGAGGTGTACCAGCGTCTCAACTACCCGCGGCTCCTGACCGAGGTCGACCCCGACCTGCCCGTGCGGCTGTTCATCGCGGTGGGCGACGACGAGTACGCCAACCCCGACCCCGCCGACGCCCGGCACGACCTCGACTTCGAGTCCGAGGCCCTCTACAACGCCGCGCGCCGGGTGCCGGGCGTCTCGGCCCAGATGCGCATCCTCGACGGCGGACACGACTGGAGCGTGTGGGGAGCGGCCTTCGAGCAGGGCATGGCCGATCTCGGTCCCGTGCTGAGCGTCGTCCCCCCGGCGGGACTGCCCGCTCCGCTGCATGGCACCCCCGGCACCGACTGGGCGGGCGGCGCCGCTTCCCACGCCGACGGCTCCACCACGCTCGGGTACGCGGCTAGCGGCGCGGTGAACGGCCAGAGCCACGCGGGCGGGCTTGACGTCGTGCTGTCCCGCCTCGGCCCCGACAGCGCGGCCCGGTGGACCCGGCAGCTCGGCACGGCCGCCGACGAGCGCCTGTACGGCGTGGCCGCGCTGCCCGACGGCGGCGTCATCGCCGCCGGGTACACCAAGGGCGACCTGGACGGTCACCATCCGGGCAGCACCACGGACGACGCCTTCGCCGTCCGCCTGGACGCGGACGGCGACGTGCGGTGGCTGACCCAGTTCGGCGCGCCCGGCACGGCGGACCGGGTCTACGGCCTGGCGGCCACCTCCGACGGAGGGGCGTACCTCGCCGGGTACACCAAGGGCGCGCTGTCCGGCGCGAACAGCGGCGACAAGGACGCCATCCTCGCCCGTGTCACGCCCGGCGGGCAGGTCGCCTGGGTCCGCCAGCTCGGCGGCCCCGGCGAGGACAAGGCGTACGGCGTGGCCGCCGACGCCACCGGCGCGTACGTGGTCGGCGGCGGACCGGCGGGGCTCCCGGGCACCACGGCGCTCGGCGGCCAGGACGGCTGGATCGCCCGGTACGACGCCGACGGGACCAGGCGCTGGACGACCACGGCGGGCGGCGCCGGCGACGACCGCCTGAACGCCGTGACGGTCACGACCGGCGGACTGGTGCTCGCGACCGGCGCCGTCGGCGGCGACCTGCTCGCCGTCGCCTACACCACCGCCGGCAAGCAGAAGTGGACCACCACCCTCGCGACGCCCGCCACGGACGCGGGGGCGGGCGTAGTGCCGCTGCCCGGCGGCGAGGCCGAGGTCGTCGGGTACACCCGTGGCCGGGTCGGCGTGATGGCGGGACAGGCCGACATCCTGACCGTGCGCCTGTCCGGCCAGGGCAAGCAGGTGGCGGCGGCGCAGTTCGGCACGGCGCGCGACGACGGCGTGGACCCGTTCGCCGAACCCAACCTGTTCGCCGCCCCCGCCCCGAACGGCAAGATCCTCGTCACCGGCCTCACCTACGGCACGACCCCCGGCGCCCCCGCCCCGGGCAACGGCGACGTCTTCACCACCCTGCTAACCCCAACGACCGGCCTCCCCACCCCCTGACCGAACAACAGGGTCCTCGCCTCCGCGCCTTGGAGGCGCTCCGGCTCGGGCTGCGTTCCCAGGGGCTGCGCAAGGACAATCCCTCAGGTCTGCGCCGATCCGTGGGTGAGCGGCGTTGCCGGGGACCCATCACGGACGGGTTCTGTCGGCGTCAGATGTCACCCCTGGTCTGAACGAGTGGGCGCATACAGTTCCCGGAATGCCTCGCGTAGCTCGACGGATGCGGGCATGCGGTGTGCTTCGATGGTCGTGATCACCTCGCGGGCTCGCCAGTAGTTCGAAGGCACAAGCAGGCCACTGGTGACGGCCATCAGCGTGAGCTGCCCTGCCTCATCGAATTGCTCGGAGGCGAGGAGGGCCAGGGCCAGGTCAAGACGCGCACTCACCGCTCTGCGTGGACGCGGTGAGCCATCCTTGGTGGATTCCATGCGCGCGATCACCTGCCGCGCGTACGGCTCGGCCGCCCGATCACCGAGCCACGACAGGGTCGTCGCGATATAGGCATCGCTTTTCGCGGGGTCGTACCGGTAGTGGTGCTCGGGGCGGTCTGGCATCGGCAGCGGGGAGACCAGAGCGGCGACGCGGTCCAGCGCATCACGGGTCTCCGGCCCCGCACCCAGGCGCGCCCACACTCTGGCCTCTTGGGCGGTCGCCTGGATGTACGCCGAGCCTCCTCGCGGTGCGACCGTCTGCGCGCCCTGGGTCAGGCTCAGGGCCCGGCGGTAGTCGCCATTCGTGACCGCCTGCCACGCCTCGGTCTCCAGGCACCAAGCCGCGATCTCCGCGTGCTCGGTTTCCCTGGCCATCTGAGCAGCCGTTCGAAGACGGGCTGTGGCGGCGGGGAACTGACGCAAGTCGATGTGGCATGTCGACGCGAGCAGAGAGAGCCAGCCACCGACGACGAGCAGTCGTCGATGCTCGGAAAGCGTTTTGCGTGCATCGATCAGTCGCACGACGTAGGACAAGTATCGGCGCACGCGTTCGAGGAGTTCTCCCGGTGGCGTACTCGGATAAGCCGTCGCCAGATCGTCAATGGCCAGTTCCAGCCTGGTCAGCGTCTCATTACCGACATCGCTCGCGGCGACGCGCTCCGCGAACTCCAGAGCATTGATCTCGTCATCGAAGGCGAAGTCCCCGTCCCACATACCGGACGAAACACCGGACCGCTCGAGCGCGACCAACTCGCCGCCCGCCTCCAACGCGCCGTCGATCCTCTGGGCCGCCTGAAGTGACGGGCGCTTACGGTCATTGGCGACCTTTGACAGGTAACCGACGTCGTAATGGATCGTCCTGGCGAGCCCGCGCAGCGACATCCCGCGCTCACCCATAAGGGCTCGCATCCGCTCACCGAAGGTCATCGTCATGGCCTGTCCTGGGGAGTCGACGGGTGTTGACCATGTTGACTCGCCACGGAGAGCAACAGGTCAACTCTGCCACGGTAACCGGCCGCCTGTTTGCATGGCAGCCACGTCATGCAAACCGCTTGGCGGCCCCGGCCCGGTGCGGTAACACCGAGGCTCCGGGGCCTTGATCAGGAATCGAGGTCCTGACCCATGCCTAAGACTAGGATCCGCTGGGGGGCCGATGCCCCGCCGTTGCCGCTCGGGTGTCGTTGGTGCGGGCACCCGCCATACGCGCACGACGCCTCCAGCCTGCCCCACCGCCGCCACCACCAGTGGGAGCAGCCGACCCCGGCGCAGATGCGCGCCCGGCTCGACGCTCGGCGTCGCCTGGGGCTGGGCGCGTCGCTCCCAGCGGCGGCCCCCGTACGTCCGCTGAAGCTCCAGCCACCTGTGGCACCTCGCCCCGGCAGGCACGCGCGCCCCCTGCCGGTCACGACTTCGTCCGGTGGGCGCCGCTCCCCCGACCGGGTCACGCCCGACCCGCGTGGGCCGTATCGGCGCGAGCCGTACGGCACCCCGGCGTACCGGTCTGGGGCTGCGGCGTGAGCCGGGAAGCGGGGCGGCACCGTATCGGGGGGCCGGTCGTCCGGGTGGAGCCTCGGCGCTGGGATCTGGCCAAGCAGGCGGCGGCCTGCCAGGTCGACCAGATGGAACCCGCCTGGTTCGTCATGTACGGAGTCGGCATCCGCAGATTCGTCGCCATCGCCGTCTGGAACGCGCCGTCGCCCTTGCGGGTCGAAGCCGCCACGGTGGAGGAACTCCGCGATCTGATGCGCGAGGCCGAGTTGGGTCCACTGGCCGGGCTGGACCGGGCATGGGCGTGGGTGGCATGACGACCCCGGACCAGAACACCACCGAACCGGCCAAGGCCGCAGAGTCCCTTGGTCCTGATATCGGTGATCCGTACGGCTTCGGGCCGGGTGCGTGGATCTCGGTGGGCGGTTACTTCCCGCCCACCACCGGGCAACGCACGCGGGAGCGGCCGCAAGGCGTGGGCGACGCGCTCGACCTCGACCGGCCATACGATGACCGGCCGAACAGTGACCGGGCGAACAGTGACCGGCCGCACCCCCATCGAGCGCTCACCGACCAAGCGCTCACCGACCGGCCGCAGGCCCACCGAGCGCAGACCGGCCGGCCGAACACCGACGCAGCGCACAGCGACCCAGCGCGCACCGCTCGGCCGGACGCCGGCCGGTCCCGCGCCGGGCAGTTGTACGCCGTGGCGCTGGTCACCGGCTCCTTCGCCGAGCATGCCGTGCCGTGGCCCGGCGCCGTCCCTCGGGCCGAGGCCGCCGCCGCGTGCGGCATCCTCGCGACCGTCGCGGACATAGCCAGGTCGCGCGTCATCTGGATGCCGGGCGTGCGGATGTGCCAGGACTGCGCCGAGGTGGTCACCGGCCGCGCGAACCGGGACCAAGCATCGTGACGCCGCTCAAACCGACCGACGGCGCCGCCGGGCACGGGTTCCATGTGATGGAGCCGGACCCCGGCTGCGCGCCGATCGACTGGCAACCCGCGACGCAGGCCGAGGATCGGCGGCGGGTGCTGCGCTGGACCTGTGAGTGCAGGCCGGTGGTGTACTACCTGATCACGGCGGGCGGCCGGGGCTACATCGAGCGCACGGACCCCGGCCACACGGCCGTCCAGAGCCCTCGCCTGCGGTACGCGCAGATAGCCGACCTGTGGGAACAACTCCTCCTCGGACGTGCCCGATGATGGCCCGACGCCGCGACACCACCTGGCACGGGAAGTTCCTGGTCCTGGTGAAGGGCGGAATGACGTTCAAGTCCGCGGTCGGCGTCCTGGGCGTGAGCCGCGCCACCCTCAGCCAGCACTTCCGCGCCGACCCCACCTTCCGTGTCCAGGCCAGACGGCTACGCCTTCGCGGGCTGCACGGTCCGGCCGCTGACACCTCCTGGCATTGCCTGTTGCCCGGACTTCTGGCCTCCGGCCTTTCCATCCCTCAGGCGGCAGAACGGCTCGGCAGAAGCCCGATCACGGTACGAGAGCACCTACACCGCTTCTCGGACCTGCGCACCGCTGTTGAGGCCGCACTCCAGCAGGAAGTCCAGACCGAACCGCTTCCTGCCCCGGAACGGTCGGCCTGCCCTGGTCCCGGCAGCATCGACCGGTAATCAAGCCACCTCTCGACGACAACCCATGGAAGGGAGGAACTCGCGGCCTACCTCCCGGGAAACGACCAGGACCGGCGAGCGGAGCCCGAAGGCTCAGATTCGGAAGCCGGCCGGTCCCAGGGTCGAAAACTCCGCAGGAGGATGAGCCCCGGCTGAGACCGCGGAGCCCCGACTCCGCCGCGATGAGCGCAAGGACCGTCACCCCCACACGGGTGCTAGACGTTGAAGCGGAACTCCACTACGTCGCCGTCGCGCATCACGTAGTCCTTGCCTTCGATGCGGGCCTTGCCCGCCGCGCGGGCGGCCGTCATGGAGCCTGCGGCGATCAGGTCGTCGAAGGAGATGACCTCGGCCTTGATGAAGCCGCGCTGGAAGTCGGTGTGGATGACGCCGGCGGCCTCGGGGGCGGTGGCGCCCTTGCGGATCGTCCAGGCCCGGGTCTCCTTCGGGCCGGCCGTCAGGTAGGTCTGGAGGCCCAGGGTGTCGAAGCCGACGCGGGCGAGCTGGGTCAGGCCCGACTCCTGCTGGCCGACCGACTGCAGGAGCTCAAGCGCCTCGTCGTCCGGCAGCTCGACCAGCTCGGACTCGATCTTGGCGTCCAGGAAGACGGCCTCGGCCGGGGCGACCAGCTCCGACAGGCGGGCGCGCAGGCCCTCGTCGATCAGCTCGTCGGCGTCGAGGTTGAAGACGTACAGGAACGGCTTGGCCGTCAGCAGGTGGAGCTCGCGCAGGTCGGTGAGGTCGAGGCCGGAGGCGTAGAGCGTGGTGCCGGTGTCGAGGACCTTGGACGCGGCCTCGGCGGCCTCCAGCGTCCCCTTGCGGTCCTTGTTGGTCTTCGCCTCTTTGGCGAGCCGGGGCAGCGCCTTCTCGATCGTCTGCAGGTCGGCGAGGATCAGCTCGGTGTTGATCGTCTCGATGTCGCGCCGGGGCGAGATCTCGCCGTCGACGTGCGTGACGTCCGGGTCGCTGAAGACGCGGATGACCTGGCAGATCGCGTCCGTCTCGCGGATGTTGGCGAGGAACTGGTTGCCCCGCCCCTGCCCCTCGGAAGCACCCTTGACCAGGCCCGCGATGTCGACGAACTCGACCTTCGCCGGCAGGATGCGCGCCGAATCGTAGACCTCGGCCAGCTTCGCCAGGCGGGCGTCGGGCACGCCGACGATGCCCACGTTGGGCTCGATCGTGGCGAACGGGTAGTTCGCCGCGAGCGCGTTGCCGCTCTTGGTCAGCGCGTTGAAAAGCGTGGACTTGCCGACGTTGGGCAGGCCGACGATGCCGATGCTCAGGCTCACGTTCGCCGAGTTTACGGTGCCCCGGCCCCTGCGCGGACACGCGCCGGGGCGCGGACTGGAATCATGCGGAGGATGGACGTCATGGCACTCGCCTTCCAACTGGCCGTGGGACTGGCGGCCGGGCTGGTCATCGGCTTCGTCGTGGGCCGGGCGCACGCGGGCGCGCGAGCGTCGCAGGCCGAGGCGAAGGCCGCGCTCGCCGAGGCGCGGGCCGTCGCCGCCGAGGAGAAGGTCGCCTACGTCGAGGAGCAGATGACCCAGCGCTTCCAGACGCTGTCGAACCGGGCGCTGGACGTCAACAACCTGCGGTTCCTGGAGCTGGCCGAGAGCCGCCTGGCCGCCTCTCGGGCCGACGCGGCCGGCGATCTGGAGCAGCGCAGGCAGGCGGTCGAGAACCTCGTCACGCCCCTGCGCGAGACCCTGGCCAAGGTGCAGGAGCAGCTCCGCGAGAGCGAGACGGGCCACCGGGTCGCCCGCGCCGAGCTGGGCAAGCAGATGGAGTTCGTCCGGCAGAGCTCCGAACAGCTCAGGACGCAGACGTCGGCCCTGGTGCGGGCACTGCGGCGGCCGGAGGCGCGGGGCCGGTGGGGAGAACTGCAATTGCGCAGGGTCGCCGAGATCGCCGGGATGGCCCGGTTCTGCGACTTCGACGAGCAGGCGAGCGCCACCACCGCCGACGGCGTCGTACGGCCGGACATGGTCGTCCGGCTCGCGGGGGGCAAGAACATCATCGTGGACTCCAAGGTGTCGCTCGCCGCCTACCTGGAGGCCGCCGAGGCGGGCGAGAGCGAGATGCAGGACGCGCGCCTGGACGCCCACGCCCGCCACCTGCGCGACCACGTGGACCGGCTGGCGTCCAAGGCGTACTGGCAGGCGTTCAGCCCGGCTCCGGAGTTCGTGGTCCTGTTCATCCCGGGCGAGGCGTTCCTGTCGCCCGCCCTCGAACGGGACCCGGGGCTGCTGGAGCACGCCATGGCGCGGCGCGTCCACATCGCCACCCCCACCACGTTGATCACCATGCTGCGCACGGCGCAGTACGCGTGGCAGCAGCAGGCGCTGAGCGAGAACGCGCGCGCGGTGTTCGATCTCGGCAAGGAGCTGTACGAGCGGCTGGGCGTCCTCGGGCGCAACGTGGACGCGGTGGGCAAGGCGCTGAGCCGGGCCGTGGTGGCGTACAACAAGAGCGTCGGGTCGCTGGAGGGCCGCGTGCTGGTGAGCGCCCGCAAGCTGAGCGACCTGGGTGTCGTGGACGGTCCGCTGCCCGCGCCGGAGCTCGTCGAGGACATGCCGAGACAGCCCGCCATGCCGGAACTGGTCGGTGAAGACCAGGAGGAGGTGGGGCAGGAGGGCCGTGAGGAGGCCGCGGCGGCGGACGGCGAACCGGTGAACCCCGATCACGCCGAGCACACCGGGTACGGCCGGCATGCCGACGGCGCCGGGCGCACCGCGTACGTCGAAGACGCCAGGGAGGTACGCGGGGAGGCAGAGAGCCCGCCACCGGCTGGTGAAGAGACGGCAAGGGCGTACCCGGGCCCTCGTGTGAACGGTAAGTTGGCGCGAGACTCGTCGTAGGGCCGACCCGCCGGCCGTGATGCCGCCGACCAGGCCGGGAGGGGCGACAGTGGTGACACAGGAGCGAGCGCGGCCGGGCGTCAGGCTGACCGCCCGGGGAGCGATCGCGCTCATATTCGTGAGCACGCTGGTCGCCGAGGCTGCCGGGTCCTCGATGGTCGTCGGGCTGGTCTTCTGCCTGGGGTGCCTGGGGGCGGTGCTGCTCGTGCAGCCGCGCGAGCTGCTGTCCCTGGTCGTCACCCCGCCGCTGGTGTTCTTCGTCGCCACCCTGATCAGCGCCGTGATCGGCACGTTCGGAGCGCCCTCGCTGATCCAGGCCCTCGGGGTCGGCCTCTTCACCGATCTTTCGGCGGGTGCTCCCTGGCTGTTCGCGGGCTCGGTGCTGGTGCTCGGGGTGGCCTGGTTCCGCGGCCTGGCGGACAACGTGGTCGAGCTGCGCGCCGAGCTTCGGGCGAACCGGGCCGCGCCCGCCTCCACCGGCCCGGCCGGTAGGCAGCCCTCCGGAGTCCCCGCCGGTAAGGGGACGAGGGCCCGGGGACGGCAGGCCGCCGAGCCCGGGGACGTGCCGGTCTACGCGCCCGAGCCGGAGGGCTATTTCGAGCCGCGCGTGTACGGCTCGCCGAGGGAATCCAAGGACTGACGAGGTCTGTCGAAGGTCCGGCAAGGCTGGCAAGGGTCCGACGCGGGGGTGTCCGGCGGCTCCTCGCGTGAGCGTGAGCCAGAGCGTGGGCCGGAGCGTGACCGTGGGCCTGGAGCGATCGCCGCCGCCCGCCTGGCCGCAGAGCTGGGTGCCGGGCTGCGCGCCGAGCGTGCGCGGGCCAGGGCGTGCCGTACACAGGCCGAGGTGGGCCGGGCGGGGGCGCGGGCGGGGCGGGTCCCGGACGAGAGGGCGTGCCCGGCGTGGGTGGTGGCCCTGGACGGGCCGTCCGGGGCGGGGAAGACGACGCTGGGCCGGGCGCTGGCCGCCGAGCTGGACGCCGGTCTGGTCCACATGGACGCGCTCTATCCCGGCTGGGACGGCCTGCTGGGCGGCGTGAACCGCCTCGTGGAGTGGGTGCTGCGCCCCCTCGCGGCCGGTGAGGCCGCGCGCTGGCGGCGCTACGACTGGGCGCTGGAGGCGTACGCGGAGTGGCGCGAGCTGCCGCCGTCGCCGGTCGTGGTCGTGGAGGGTGTGGGGGCCGGGGCGCTGGCCACGCGGCCGTACGTGTCGGCCCTGATCTGGGTGGAGGCGCCGCTCGCGATCAGGAAGGCGCGGGCGCTCGGCCGGCCCGAGGACGGCGCGGCGTACGCCCCGCACTGGGATCGGTGGGCGCGGCAGGAGGAGGCGTACTTCACCGCCGACCGCGTACGCGACCGCGCGGACGTGATCGTCGACACGACGTGACGCGGGTCAGCTACGAGTCCGGAAAGTCGGGAAAGTCACCTCGGGTTGTCGTCCCTCGAACCCGACGGGAGTGCCAGGTTCGGGACGGCGACAATCGGCGGGGTCGGGGACGGCGGGGGTCAGCGGGCGTTGGCGCGGAGGCCGCGGCGGAGTTCGTGCGGGAGGGCGAAGCGGACGCTTTCGGGCACCGACTCGACCTCCTGGACGTCCGCGAAGCCGTGGCCGGCGAGGCGAGCCAGCACGCCGTCCACCAGCTCCTCGGGCACGGAGGCGCCGCTGGTCACGCCGACCGTGGTGACGCCCTCCAGCCACTCGTCCTGGATGTAGGAGGCGTTGTCCACCAGGTAGGACGCGTCCGCCCCGGCGTCCAGGGCGACCTCGACCAGGCGCTTGGAGTTGGACGAGTTGGTGGAGCCGACGACGATGACGAGCTGCGCCTCCTGGGCGATCTCCTTCACCGCGACCTGGCGGTTCTGCGTGGCGTAGCAGATGTCGTCGCTCGGCGGGTCGATCAGGTTGGGGAAGCGCTCACGCAGCCGGGTGACGGTTTCGGTGGTCTCGTCCACCGACAGCGTGGTCTGGGACAGCCACACGACCCGCTCGGGGTCACGCACCTGCACGCCCCGGACGCCGTCCAGCCCGTCGACGAGCTGGATGTGCGCCGGAGCCTCCCCCGCCGTGCCCTCGACCTCCTCGTGGCCCTCGTGGCCGATCAGAAGGATGTCGTAGTCGGCGGCGGCGAAGCGCTTGGCCTCGTTGTGGACCTTGGTGACGAGCGGGCACGTCGCGTCGATCGTCTTCAGCGACCGCCGCGCGGCCTCCTCGTGGACGACCGGGGCGACGCCGTGGGCGGAGAAGACGACGATCGCGCCCTCGGGGACCTCTTCGGTCTCTTCGACGAAGATCGCGCCACGATCTTCGAGGGTCTTGACCACGTGCGTGTTGTGGACGATCTGCTTACGGACGTAGATCGGCGCGCCGTACAGCTCAAGGGCCTTCTCGACGGTCTGGACTGCGCGGTCGACCCCCGCGCAGTAGCCGCGCGGCTTGGCCACCAGGACACGACGGGTCGCAGGCGTCTCCGAAGTCATGTGCTCATGCTACGTGCTCAATGATTCCCGGGAGGCCATGAGCTTGTGCTACGTGGGCACGCACCGTTTATCTGCTTTCCTATGCTTGAGGGGGTGTGCGACGGCAGTGTCCGTCCGCCCCTTGCACTCAATCGGCACAGTTCAGGACAGACTGGCCGTCCATTTTCAGATCTTGTAGGAGCCGGCATGTCACTGAGCGACATCGTCCGCACCATGGCCAAGAACGTCCGGCAAACCGTCACCAACCCCGGCGAGCTCAAGGAGAAGGCCAAGGACCTTCCCCTCAACGTGCTGCAGACCGCCCTCACCGGCGTCGGTCAGGCGCTGATGATCAGCGACCGCATCCGGTCGGGCATCAAGCGGCTGCTCACGAACGACGACGAGCGGACCCGGCAGGAGACCAAGGCCGCGCCCGAGCCCGTGGAGTCCCTGTTCCCGGACGAGGAGGAAGAGGAGGAGGTGCGCAAGCCCGCCCGGCGCGAGCCGGTCATCTTCGCCCCGCGCGCCGCCGCCCCGGTGGAGGAGAGCGCCAACGGGTCCGCGCCCAAGGCCGAGACCACCGTGACGCCTCCGCCGGCGCCGCCCGCGCCCGCGATGAAGCCGGCGTCCGAGGCTGCGGCCAAGCCGGCCCCTGAGGCCGTCAAGCCCGCCCCCGAGCCCGCCGAGCCGGTTACGGAGGCCGCCGAGCGCGCCGCGGCGGTCGTCGCGGAACCCGCCACCGAGCCTGCCGCCAAGCCCGCCGCCGAGAGCGCGGGCGGGCCGGCCGCCACCGAGACGGCCCCCGTGAAGCCGCGGGCCGAGGCCGCGGCCGAGCCCGTGGCCGCCGACGCCGGAGCCGAGGACACGGCGAAGGCCGCGACCGCGAGCGAGGCCACGACCACGGAGGCGGCGTCCGAGGCGGCGAAGCCGGCGACGCGGACCCGCAAGCCGCGCGCCACCACCGCGCCCAAGGTCGCAGCCAAGCCGGCCGCGAAGCCCGCGGGCAGGACGACCTCCAAGCCCGCCGCCAAGCCCGCCGCCGAACCGGCCACCGAGCCGGCCACCGAGGCCGCCACCGAGGCGAAGGCCGCGCAGGCCGAGGCCCCGAAGCCGGCGCGCACGCGCGAGCCCAAGGCGGACGCCGGCAAGCTCGCCGAGGCCACCGCCACCACGACCGGCCCGGCGACGTCCACGGCGACCCCCGAGACGCCCGCGACGGTCACGGCGCCCACGGCCGCCGCCTCTGTGCCTACTTCGGTGCCCACTTCGGAGGCGGGCACCACGTCCACCCTGGCCGAGCCCCTGCCCGGCTACTCCGCGCTCACCATGGCCTCCCTGCGCGCCCGCCTGCGCGGCAAGTCCGTCGAGCAGATCCGCGAGCTGCTGGAGTACGAGCAGAGGACCTCCGCGCGGGACGACATCGTCCAGATGTACGCCAAGCGCCTCGCCAAGCTGGAAGCGGGAGAGTAACCGGGATCGTTTGTAGGCTGCCCGCATGGCCGCGAAGAGTTCACCGGAGCAACCGCTGCCCATCCGCTCGGTGTTGCAGATGGTGGCGCAGTGGATCGGCAAGCTCGGCACCGTCTGGGCCGAGGGGCAGATCACCGAGCTGTCCTCCCGGGGCGGCACGGTGTTCCTGACGCTGCGCGACCCCGTGGCCAACGTGTCCGCCCGGGTGACCTGCCCCCGCAACGTCTACGAGACGGCCGTCCCCAGGCCGGTGGACGGCGCCCGGGTGGTCGTGCTGGTCAAGCCGGACTTCTGGGTGAACAGGGGCTCGTTCGCCTTCACCGCGCTGGAGATCCGCCCGGTGGGCATCGGCGAGCTCCTGGCCAGGCTGGAGCGGCTGCGGCAGATCATCGTGGCCGAGGGCCTCGCCAACGCCGACCGCAAGCGCCGCCTGCCGTTCCTGCCCGGCACGATCGGGCTGATCTGCGGCCGCGACTCGGCGGCCGAGCGCGACGTGCTGGAGAACGCCCGCCGCCGCTGGCCGGCCGTGCGCTTCAAGGTGGAGGCCGTCGCGGTCCAGGGGCCGTACGCCGTCGCCGAGGTCACCGAGGCCCTGCACAAGCTGGACGCGGACCGCGAGGTCGACGTGATCGTCATCGCCCGGGGCGGCGGGTCGCTGGAAGACCTGTTGCCCTTCTCCGACGAGTCGCTCGTCCGGGCCGTCTCGGCGTGCCGTACGCCCGTCGTCAGCGCGATCGGCCACGAGCAGGACAACCCGCTGCTGGACCTCGTGGCCGACCTGCGCGCCTCGACGCCCACCGACGCGGCGAAGAAGATCGTCCCCGACGTCGGCGAGCAGATGGCCCTGATCCGGCAGTTGCGCGACCGGGGGCGGCGCGTGGTGGTGGGCGGGCTGGACCGCGAGGCGACCTGGCTGGCGGCGGTGCGCTCGCGCCCGTCGCTGGCCGACCCGGTCCGCGAGATCGAGCGCCGCGCCGAGCAGGTCGACGGCCTGCGCGACCGCGCCCGCCGCTGCCTGGGCTCGTCCCTGGACCGCGCCGAGGACTCCCTGGAACACCTGCGCGCCCGCCTGGTCGCCCTCTCCCCCGCGGCCACCCTCGACCGCGGCTACGCGATCGTGCAGTTCCCGTCCGGTGAGGTCGTGCGGCAGGCGGCGGACGTGAGCGGCGGTGAGGAGCTCAGCCTGCGGTTCTCCGACGGCAGGGTGGGCGTCACGGTGTCCAAGCCCGGCTTCGACGAGCCCGGCTCATGATGCCCGTAGGGTGGGGTCGTGGCCGAGCAGAAAGCTGAGACCCCGTCGTACGAGCGGGCCCGCGAAGAGCTGACGGACGTGGTGCGCCGCCTGGAGGCGGGCGGGCTCACGCTGGAGCAGTCGATCGAGCTGTGGGAACGCGGCGAGCGGCTCGCCGCGATCTGCGAGGAGTGGCTCCAGGGGGCGCGCGTCCGGCTGGCGGCCGCGATGGCCCGCCGCGAGGAGCCGGGCGACGACGCCGAGGAAGCGCCTTTCTGATCCCTGGCGGCTCTGATCTCCGGCGCTCTGACCAGGCGGTGCCGTGCCCTGGGTGGCGGCCCTGATCCTGGCGGCCTGATCTGGCTGCCCCGATCCTGGCGGCGTGCCGTCAGGACGGAATCGGGGACGGCGTGGCGCCTCCGGGCGGCGCCGGGGTCGTGGTGAGCCTGGGCTGGGCCTTGAGCGAGCTCGCGAGCTGCGTGAGCTCGTCCCAGTCGGCCAGCCCCGTGACCACGACAGTGACGCCCGGCTGGAGGCTGACCAGCGTGCGCTGGTTCTTGTCCTGCCGGAAGCGCTGCTGCCAGGTCTGCCCGCCGATCTGCCTGCTGCCGATGACCTTGTCGCTGTTGGCGAGCCGGTTCGCGAACTCCTGGCCGGGCTCGTCGCTCTGGGCGAGCAGGGCGTGGGAGCCCTTGGCGGTCGCGAAGCCGAGCCGCCAGGTGACGTACTTGTCCTGGTCGACCTCGGAGCTGTTGGGCGTCCATCCGGCGGGGACCGGCTCGGGCGCCCTGACCTCGTACGGAGCCGCGCGCCGGAGGTTGCTGACGGTCAGCGAGTAGTCGACCCTCGGGATGTGCGGAGTGCGGCTCTGCGGCGTGATCAGCAGGAAGATGCCGACGAGCGCCAGACAGAACAGCAGGGCGAACGCGTACCCGTAGAAACCTTGCGTGAAACGGCCCACAACCAGCAAGATTACCGGCCGCGCCCGGCGGTCCGGAACGCGCGTCACCGCTGGGCGTCCCGGCGGCCGGCTACGGGCGGTGCACCTGGCTGATGATCGTCAGGACGTTCTCGGCCAGCGCGCGGGAGGCCGTGACGTCCTGCGACAGCGCGACCTCCGAGACGGCCGCCGCCAGCGCCCCCGTGACCACCACGACCAGCGCGCCCTCGTCGTCCTCGAACAGGGCGGCGTTGCGCCGCGCCCACTGGCGCATGCGGTCGCGCATGATCACCTCGAACCCGGGCGGGCCGTCCCCGCGCAGGAACAGGGCCGCGAGCTCGCGCTCGTCGAAGCACCCTTCGAGGTAGGCGCGGGCTCCGGCGATGAACAGCCGCATCGGGTCGGTCTCGCCCTCGGTGCGCGCCGCCTGCACGGCGTGTTTGGTGCGCTGTGTCTGGCGGACCTGGAATTCCTCGAAGAGCGTGAGGTACAGGTCGGCCTTGCCGGAGAAGTGGTGATACAGGGAGCCCACGCTGGCCCCCGCACGGGAAACGACGTCGGTGACTCCGGCCTCGGCGAAGCCCCGTGTGACGAATATCTCCCGGGCGGCGTCCAGCAGCGCGACCCGCGTGGCGGCGCCGCGTTCCGAGGTGCGCACTGCCACCGGTCGTTCCGTGTCACTGCTCATGAGGGCGACAGTATCCCCCCGTCGGCCGCCGAAGTGAGACAACTACCATCGTTGACGTCGGCTGGATTAGAAAGCAGGGAACCTGGTAGGTCCTGTGAAGGGCGTCCCGATCGACGTTCGTGTGGATAAGAGGGGCTTTTCGCCATGTCGGCACAGACGTCCGTACCTCCCGCACTCGCCACGGGCGAGCGCGCTCCCGACCGCAACCTGGCACTGGAACTGGTCCGCGTCACCGAGGCGGCGGCGATGGCCGCGGCGCGCTGGGTGGGCCGCGGCGACAAGAACGGCGCGGACGGCGCGGCGGTGAACGCCATGCGCCAGTTGATCAATACGGTCTCCATGGACGGCACCGTGGTGATCGGCGAGGGGGAGAAGGACAACGCGCCCATGCTGTACAACGGCGAGCGCGTGGGCGACGGCAGCGGCGCCGCGTGCGACGTCGCCGTGGACCCGATCGACGGCACCCGCCTGACCGCTCTCGGCATGCCGAACGCCATCTCGGTGATCGCGGTCAGCCCGCGCGGGTCGATGTACGACCCGTCGGCGGTCTTCTACATGGACAAACTGGTGACCGGCCCCGAGGCCGCGGACGCGGTGGACATCAACGCCCCCGTCGCCGCCAACATCGAGGCGGTGGCCCGCGCCAAGGACTGCTCGCCGTCCGACGTCATGGTGGTGGTGCTCGACCGGCCCCGCCACGAGCGGCTCGTCAAGGAGATCCGCGAGACGGGGGCGCGCATCAAGTTCATCACCGACGGCGACGTCGCCGGGGCGATCATGGCGGCGCGGCGCGACACGGGCATCGACCTGATGATGGGCATCGGCGGTACTCCCGAGGGCATCATCGCCGCCTGCGCGCTGAAGTGCCTGGGCGGCGTGATCCAGGGCAAGCTGTGGCCGCGCGACGACGACGAGCACCGCCGTGCGCTCGAAGCCGGGCACGACCTGGACCGTGTCCTCACCACCGACGACCTGGTGACCTCGGAGGACGTCTTCTTCGCGGCCTCCGGCATCACCGACGGCGAGCTGATGGCCGGGGTGCGGTACCGGTCGGGGGTCGCCGTCACGCACTCGCTGGTCATGCGCGGCCGCTCCGGCACCGTGCGCAAGGTCGAGAGCGAGCACCAGCTCTGGAAGCTGCGCGCCTACAGCGCCATCAACTTCGACACCGCCACCTGATCTTCCGCCCGGGCTTCCTCGGTGCGCGGCCTGGTCCCCACACCCTCGACCGCGGGTCTTCTCTCGGGTCTTGGGCAAAGGCGTCCTCGGTATCGTCAGTCTCGGCGGCGGCCCCAGCCCCGCCGGGGAGGCTTGGGGGATTTCGCCACGACATTTCCCATCATGATCACGCCGGTGATCTCGATGACGGGCGCGCCGGGCGTCGGCGACCTGGGCACGTGGTTCTTCTTCCCGGCCAGCACGGCCGAGGCGGGGATGACCACGTGAACGTCCTCGGGGACGATCAGCGTCAGCGTCGCGCCCACCACCGTGGCCTGCACGGTGATGTGGGCGCTCTGGAGCAGCGCCTCGCGCAGGTCCAGGGTCACGCCGGTGCCGACGGCCGTCACCGAGTACCGCGAGGGGACGACCCAGCGGCCCGCCCGCTGCTCTTTCTGGAACAGCGCCATCACCGGCCGGCCGTCGGCGCGCAGGGGCTGGAGGTCCTCGGGCAGCAGGTCGGCGGTCAGCACGACCAGTTCGCCCAGCGTGCGGGCGCTGTACACGCGCTCGACGCGCTCCTCGTGCTCAAGCTGGGTCAGGCGTCCGTCCACCACCGCCTCGCGCAGTACCGTCACCACGCGCTCACGATCGTCGTCGGACGCCCGCAGCTCGGACGGCGCCGGCCCCTGGCCGGTCTGCGTGCTGCTGAGCACGCCCGCCAGGAACTGCCGCAGGATCGGAGCGCCCTGCTGGTTCCATCGGGCGCCCCAGCGATCATGGCGCGCTCCGCGCTCGGCTTCCACGTCTCGACACTAACCGGCGACACGCCCAAGGCGTACCCCCCGCCACGCTATCCGTCGAAAACCGCCAGGTCAGCACATCAGGACGGAAGATCAGCCAGAATTGTATGACCTCGGTCGATCCGGCGGCCCCGCTCGACGGCGGGCGCCCGATCACCGACCCGCGCTTTAAGGAGCCCACCGCGTGATCCACCAGGACGATGCCGCCTACTGGGCGTGCCCGCACGGGTACGACGCCCGCGACGGCTGCGTTTCCTGCTTCGAGGAGTCGGCCGATCCCGACCCGGACTCGATCACCTGGGACGTCGCCGTGTGGTTCAACTCCCGCCGGCCGATCCCGGTCAAGGCGTTGCAGGACGTCCATCGGCACGGCAACCGTTTCAACCTGGACAAGCTCTCCGCTCCCCAGATCTACCTGCTGACCGGACAGGCGCGTGCCGCGCGCGGCGCGCAGGCCGTCGCCGGGCTGATCGGCTTTCTCCTCCACAACCGCCACGTGGTGGACGAGTTCACCGTGCAGGAGACCCGGGCCGTCCAGATCTCCCCGTCACCCGAAGTTCCCGCACGCGACCGCGTCTGGCCCTGAGGCGGCGTCGTCCCCAGCAGGACAACGTCGATGACGGAACGCTGACACCTCTGGACCCGCATTACGACTACCGCCTGCTCCGCGGCAGCACCTCAAGACGAGGGGACGTGGAGGGGCCGGTTCGCCTGGAAGCCGGAGGCGAGGGCGACTATGGCCGCTGCAAGGACGAGCGGGGCGGCGAACGCCACCTGGTAGTCCGCCGCGTCCGCGATGCCGCCCACCAGGGCCGCTCCGACGATGAAGCCGACGTAGTTGAACATGTTGACGCGCGCGATGGCGACGCCCGTACCCGCGGGGTCGAGCCGTCCGGCGGCCGAGAACGACTGCGGGGCCACCACCGACAGGCCGACCCCCGCGACCCCGAACGCGACGATCGCCAGGGGCTCGTTCGGCGCCGCGACGATCCCTGCGAAGCCCAGCGCCGCCAGCGCCCCGCCGATGCGGACGATCGCCGCGGGCCCGTACCGGCGTACGGCCAGGTCACCACCGACCCTGACCACGAACGTCGTCGCCTGGTACGCACCGAGCGCCAGGGGGATGACGGCCGCCGACGCATGCATGATCTTGTCCATGTAGACGGAGCCGAAGTTCGAGATGGACGCGTCCCCCACGTACAGGAAAGCCATCGCCAGGCACAGCGGCAGGATCGGCCTCGAGGGGAAGCGCGTCCCCGGCGAACCCGGAGCGAGCGCGTCCGCGACCGGCTCCACATGCTCCTCCTCGGGAGCGCACAGCGTCGGCCCCGCGACCACGGCGATCGCGACACCCGCCACCATCGCGACGGCGAAGGTCGCGGGAAGGCCGAGCCCGATCCCGCCCGCCGCAGAGGCCCACGCCGCACCGATGACGGCGGCGGCGCTCCACAGCGCGTGGAACCCGGTCAGGACCGGCCGGCCGTACCGGCGCTCGACCGTCACGGCCTGCATGTTCATGCCCGCGTCCACCGCGCCGAGGCACAGCCCGAACAGGACGTTGGCGCCGACGAGCTGGGGGACGTTCCCCGCGAGTCCGGCGAGGACGACGGCCAGCCCGGCGAGTGGCTGTGCGATTCGCAGCACCACCCGGCTGCCGTGCCGCTTGGCGATCTCCCCGGCCAGAACGCTGCCGACGCCCGCGATCACCGGCACCACCAGCAGCAGAATGGACAGTTCGCGGTCGCTGAGCCCGTGTTTCCTCTGGAGCGCGGCGACCTGGGTGAGCAGGGTGGCGAACGTCAGCCCCTGCACGAAGAAGATGGCGAAGGTGGCGAGGCGCGCGCGCCGGTCACGGGGGGTTGGCACTGCGGCCTCCACTGGAACATGAGGCTGGTTCAAGTTCGGCCAGGGTACGGTCACGCCTTCAACCGGTCAATGGCCTCGGGGATGACCGAGGCGGTGGCCGAATCCCCGTCCTACTCCCACCGCATCGGCTCCGGAGAAGACCACGTCACCGCCGGCCAATGCGAGCGTCGGCGGAGGGAGGCAGCGCGAGCGCGGGCGTTACAGGTAGGGGTGTTGGGAGCGTTTGTGGTCTTCGTAGGTTTCGCGGAGAGTGGTGGAGGTTTCGGCTATGGGGACGTCCCACCAGGCTGTGGTCTCCGGGGTCGGGCCGGGGACGGTCTCCACGTGGACGACCGTCGTGGTCTTGGCGTCGCGGGCCTTGAGGAGGGCTACGCGGAAGCTTTCGGGGTCGGTGGCGCGGAGGACGTCGGCGCCGAGGCTGGCCGCGTTGGCGGCGAGGTCGACCGGCAGGTAGGCGCCCTCCAGGTGGCCGTCCGTGGAGCGCATGCGGTAGGAGGTGCCGAGCCGCCGCGCGCCGACCGACTCCGACAGCCCGCCGATCGAGGCGAAGCCGTGGTTGTCCACGATCACGACGACCAGCTTGAGCCCCTCCTGGACGGCGGTGGCGATCTCCTGGGCCATCATCAGGTACGACCCGTCGCCGACCAGCACGAACACCTCGCGCTCCGGGGCGGCGAGCTTGACGCCGAGGCCGCCGGCGATCTCGTACCCCATGCAGGAGTAGCCGTACTCGACGTGGTACGCCTTCGGGTCGGAGGCGCGCCACAGCTTGTGCAGGTCGCCGGGCATGGACCCGGCGGCGTTGACGACCACGCCGTCCGTCCCCGCGACCTCGTTGAGCACGCCCAGCATGACCGGCTGCGTCAGCGCCTCCCCGGCCTGGAGCTCGGCGACCCTGGACCGCCAGTCGCGGCTCAGCCCGGTGGCACGCACCGTCCACGAGGGATCGGCCCGCCAGCCGCCGAGGTCGAGCAGCGCGAGCGCCTCGCGGGCGTCGCCGACGAGCATGACCCCGGCGTGCTTGGCGGCGTCGAACGCCGTGACGTTGAGGTTCACGAAGCGGGCGTCGCCGAAGAGGGTGCGCGAGGCGGTGGTGAAGTCGGTGTACCGGGTGCCGACGCCGATCACGAGGTCGGCCTCGCGGGCGATGGTGTTGGCGGCGGCGGTGCCGGTGTGCCCGATGGCGCCGAGCGCGCACGGGTGCTCGTCCGGCAGCGCGCCCTTGCCGGCCTGCGTCTCGCCGACGGGCACCCCGTGCTCCTCGGCGAACGCGGTCAGCTCGCCCCACGCCTCGCTGTAGATGACCCCGCCGCCCGCGACGATGAGGGGGCGCCTGGACGACTTGATGACCTCGACGGCGCGCTCGACGGCGGCGGCGTCGGGGATCGGCCTGGCGACGTGCCAGACCCGCCGTTCGAACAGCTCGACGGGCCAGTCGTGCGCCTCGGCCTGGACGTCCTGCGGCAGGGCCAGCGTCACCGCGCCGGTCTCGGCGGGGTCGGTGAGCACGCGCATCGCCGCCATCAGGGCGGACGGGAGCTGCTCTGGCCGGTTGATCCGGTCGAAGAAGCGGGAGACCGGGCGCAGGCAGTCGTTGACGCTGACGTCGTACGAGCGCGGGTCCTCCAGTTCCTGGAGGACGGCTCCGGCGGCGCGGGTGGCGAAGATGTCTCCGGGGAGCAGCAGCACCGGGATCCGGTTGATCGTCGCGAGCGCCGCGCCGGTCACCATGTTGGTGGCGCCGGGGCCGATGGACGTCGTACAGGCGTAGGTGGAGAGCCGGTTGCGCGTCTTGGCGTAGCCGACGGCGGTGTGGACCATGGCCTGCTCGTTCCTGGCCAGGTAGTACGGCAGTGGGTCGCCGAGTCCCGCGCCGCGCTCGGCCAGCGCCTGGCCGATGCCGGCCACGTTGCCGTGCCCGAAGATGCCGAAACATCCGGCGATGAGACGTTGCTCGATGCCGTCGCGCTCGCTCCACTGCTCGGCGAGGAACCGCACGAGCGCCTGCGCCACGGTCAGCCTGACGGTCTTCACGCCGTCACCTCCCCATCGGGCTTGGCGGTCATGGGGACGCGGGGGTCCACGGGCTGGTCCTGCCAGGTGGAGCGGATCCAGGCGTGGCGGGGGTCGTCGCAGAAGGCCATGGAGCGCTTCTCGTCAGGGCCGGCGAGGACGTTGAGGTAGTACAGGTCGTAGCCGGGGGCCGCCATGGAGGGCCCGTGGTAGCCGTGCGGGACGAGGACGACGTCCCCGCAGCCGACCTCGGCGAGCACGTCGATCGGCCGGCCCGGCGCGCCGTACACCCGCTGGTACCCGGGGCCGCCCTCGAAGTAGTAGATCTCCTCCAGCACGGCCTCGCCCTCGCCGGGGGTGTCGTGCTTGTGCGGCGGGTAGGAGGACCAGTTGCCTCCGGGGGTCAGCACCTCGACGGCCATGAGCTTGTCGCACTCGAACGCCTCGGGCGCGCAGAAGTTGTTGACCTGCCGGCTGGCCTGCCCGGCCCCGCGCACCTCCACCGGGACGTCCGCCGCCGCGCCGTACCGTACGGGCAGGCGGCGGGTGGCGCGCGCGGTGGGCAGGCCGAAGCGGCCCCGGCCGGTGACGCGCGCGGTCGCCCCGATGGGCAGGTACGCGAAGTCCGTGACGCCGGCGAAGACCGACTCGCGCCCCTGGAGCTCCAGGCGTTCGCCGTCGCACTCGACGACGCACGAGCCGGACAGCGGGACGACCAGCATCTCTTCGTCGCCGGTCTCGAACTCGACCGTCTCGCCGGAGAGGTTGAGCGCGCGCAGCCCGGCGTACGTCCAGCCGGCGCTCGCGGGTGAGACCCACAACGCCCAGGGAGCCGCCGCCGTGGAGCCCGCGGGGATGTACGACATCAGGACACCTCCAATAGACCGGCGGCGATGTCGACGGCCGCGGCCACATCGTCGTCTGGAGGGTAGAGCAGCGCGCGCCCCACGACGAGCCCCCGCACGCCGGGAAGCCGCAGCGCCTTGCTCCAGGAGGAGTACACCTGGTCGGGCGCGACGGTCGGGTCGCCGCCGAGCAGCAGGGTGGGCAGGGTGGTGGCCTCCATGACCCGTTCCATCTCGTCGATCACGGGGATCTTCAGCCAGGTGTGCGCGGAGGTCGCGCCGAGCGCCTGCCCGACGTGGATGGAGTGGATCACGCCCTCCGGGGACAGGTCGTGCCGGACGCCGCCCTCGTCGCGGCGGGACCAGAACGGCTCGACCATGGCGACGAGCCCCTGCCGGGCGAGGCTTGTCACGGCCCCGGCGCACGCCTCCAGGGTGCGGACCGTCTCGGCCGAGTCGAGGCCGACGCGGCACAGCATCTTGCCGCCGTCGAGGCCCATGCGGACGATCGTGTCGGTGTCGTAGGCGGTGAAGCGGTCGTCGAACTCGAACGCCGTGCCGTGGACGCCGCCGCGGTTCATCGACCCGACCACCACCTTGTCGTCCAGGGCGCCGAGTAGCAGCAGGTCCTCGATGATGTCGGGGGTGGCGAGCAGGCCGTCGACGCCGGGCCTGGCCAGGGCGGCGCACAGCCGGTCGAGCAGGTCGAAGCGGCTCGCCATCGCCATGGGACGCCCGCGCACGGCGAGCGCGCCCCGGGCGGCGTGGTCGGCCGCGATGATCAGGAGCTGGTCGCGCCCGGCCAGCAGCGGCCTTCGCCGGCGCTCGGCGGCGGCCTGCGCGATCTTCTCCGGGTACCGGGCACGGTACTCGGAGAGCTTCCTGCGGTCCTCGTCACGCATCGATCCCCCTCGAAGGCCGGGAGACCCGGGCCTCGTCACGCATCGGATTCCCCGGCGGCGAGCCGCTCCAGCACGGCTTCGACCTCCTTGGCCGTGGGCATGGCGGGGGCGCAGGCCAGCCGCCCGGCGACGATCGCGCCGGCGGCGTTGGCGAACCGCAGCGCCTCCTCCAGGCCGCGCCCGGCGAGCAGGCCGTCGCACAGCGCGCCGCCGAACGCGTCGCCGGCGCCGAGGCCGTTGACCACCTCGACCGGCACGGGCGGGACCGCGACGGTCTCGCCGGCGGTCATGCCGAGCACGCCGGCGGAGCCCTGTTTGACGACCGCCAGCTCGACGCCCAGGTCCAGCAGCGCCCTGGCCGCGTCGTACGGGTCGCGCGTTCCGGTGGCGACCTCGCACTCCTCCAGGTTGCCCACGGCCACGGTGACGTGCCGCAGAGCCTCGCGCACCCATTGTCGCGCCGCGTCCGGCGAGGACCAGAACATGGGGCGGTAGTCGAGGTCGAGGACGGTGAGCGGCGCCCGTCCGCGCGCCTCCCAGGCGGCGAGGTGGGCGCCGCGCGAGGGCTCCTCGGACAGGCCGGTGACCGTCGCCCAGAACAGGTCCGCGCGGCTGATCGCGGCCAGGTCCAGCTCGCGGGTGTGGATCTCCAGGTCGGGGGCCTTGGGGTGGCGGTAGAAGTACAGCGGGAAGTGCTCGGGCGGGTGGATCTCGCAGAACGTCACCGGCGTCGGCAACCCGGGCACCTCGGTCACGTACCGGTCGTCCACGCCGTAGGAGCGCAGCGCGTCGTGGACGAACGCCCCGAACGGGTCGGCGCCCGTGCGGGTGATCACGGCGGCGTCGCGCCCGAGCCGGGCGGCGGCGACGGCCACGTTGGTCGGGCTGCCGCCGAGGTACTTGCCGAAGGTCTCTACCTCACGCAGCGAGACGCCGATCTGCAGGGGGTAGATGTCCACGCCCACCCTGCCGATCGTGAGCACCTCGGTCATGCGCGCCCCTCCGGCAGCGAGGCCAGGTACGCCAGGCTCGCGCGGACCTCGGCCTCGGGGCCCTCGCCCGCCGGGGGCTCGCCGTCGAGGATCAGGTCCTGCTCCATGACGTACCAGCCGTCGTAGCCCGCGGCGGTGAGTCCGGACACGATGCCCGCGACGTCCACGTCGCCACGCCCGAGGGGACGGTACACGCCGGCGCGCACGGCCTGGGTGTAGCTGAGCCGTCCGGCGCGCACCTGGGCGGCGAGCGTGGCGTCCACGTCTTTGAGGTGAACGTGTGCGACTCTGGCTGCTGCCCTGGACACCAGGTCGAGCGGGTCGGTGCCCCCGATGAGAAGGTGCCCGGTGTCCAGGCAGAGTGGCATGTCCGACCCGTCGAGCACGCGGTCGACCTCCTCCCGGTTCTCGATCATCGTCCCGACGTGCGGGTGCAGGGTGACGGCCCGCCCGAAGTCCCCGGCCTCGGCCAGGAGCCGCCCGAGGTTGCCGAGCAGGGTCTTCCAGCCCTCGCCGTCCAGCACCGGGCGCGCGTCGTAGCCGTCGGCGCCGGTCGCCGCGGCGAGCACGACCGTCTCGACGTCCCCCTCGGCGAACGCGCGCAGCGTGGCCCGCGCCTCCGGGATCGGGTCGTATTCGGGGTTGTGCAGGACGACCGGGACGAAACCGCCGATGCCGCGCAGTCCGTAGGAGTCCAGCAGCGTGCGGCGGTGCTCGGGGGACGGCGGCAGGAAGCCGTCGGGACCGAGCTCGGTGGCCGAGAGCCCGAGCGCGCGCATCTCGCCGAGCACGCGCTCCCGGTCGAGCTGGTAGCCCCAGCCGGGCACCTCGCACACGCCCCAGGAGATGGGAGCGGCGGCGATCTTGAGAGTCACGCGGTCACCTCCGCGACGCGCGCGGGCCTGCCGGTGCGGCGGGACAGCTCGGCTGCCTCGGCGATCCGCAGGGCGGCGAGGGCGTCCTCGGCGGTGCAGGGGCTCGGGCCGCGGTCGCGCACGGCGGCGAGGAAGGCGCCGATCTCCGCGATGTACGCGGCCTCGAAGCGGGCGCCGAAGTCGGGCCAGGGCTCGCCCTTGGGGAAGTCGACGGCGGCCTCGGCCGAGGTCAGGGGCACGCGCTCGTCCAGGCCGACGGCCATCGTGCAGCGGGTTCCCGCGAGTTCCATGCGCACGTCGTACCCCGCGCCGTTGTACCGCGAGCCCTGCATCGTGACCAAGGTGCCGTCGTCGAGGGTGAGCAGAGCGGCGCTGGTGTCCACGTCGCCGGCCTCGGCGAAGAACGCGGCCCCCCGGTTGGCGCCCGTGGCGAACACCGACTCGACCTCGCGGCCGGTCACCCAGCGCAGGATGTCGAAGTCGTGGATGTGGCAGTCGCGGAAGATGCCGCCAGAGAGCGGGATGTACTCGGCCGCCGGGGGGCGCGGGTCGGCGGTCAGCATGTGGACGCGGTGCAGGTCGCCGACCTCGCCCGAGCGCAGGGCCGCGCGGGCGGCGGTGTACCCGGCGTCGAAGCGCCGCTGGAAGCCGATGTGGACGAGCGTGCCGCCGTCCTTCGCCGCCTCGACCACGCGGGCGGTCTCCTCCAGGGTCGGGGCGACGGGCTTCTCGCAGAACACCGGGATCCCGGCCGCGCAGGCCTTCAGGATCAGCTCGGCGTGGGTCGAGGTGGGGGTGGCCACCACGATGGCGTCGGCGTCGAAGGCGTCGCCCGCGACCGCGCCCACCCGCGCGGCCACCTCGGCGGCCCGCTCCCCGTACGCGTCGGACACCACCAACTCGGTGACCTCCGGGTGGGCGGCGAGCGTCGCGGCGTGGAACGCCCCGATGCGGCCGAGACCCAACAGACCCACACGCATACTGCCTCCGCGGCTCGATCAGCTCTTGCGACCCGTCCCCAGTTCTAAGTAACCAGAGTGCGCGGAGTCAATAGTTTGTCCTGACATTCAGATGAACTGTGGTCTTGGCCACCTCACCGCGTGGGATCGAGGGGAAGGGCTCGGACGCCCGGGTCCCGGCGGAAGGCGTCCGGGCCCCGCTCTCACCACCAGCGCGCCCGCCCGGGGACGGCCCGCCTCCGCTCGTGTGTGCCCACCGGTCTGAGGTCGTCGCCCGCCAGCTCGCGGCCGGTCCACTCCGGATGCTCGCCGCCCTCGTCCGCGCGGATCTCCGCCCTCCGGGCCTGGCCGGTGAGCTCGGGTTCGGACGGCGCGGCGCGCTCGGGGCGCACCGGCCACTGCGCGTGCTCGCCTTTGATGCCGGAAAGGACGATGGTGACGAGCGCCACCCCCAGGGCCGCGGCCACCACGACGACCCCGAAGATGACCACGACGATGTAGCCCGGATCCATGATTCCCCCGATCTTGGATGTCGCGCGTACTTTCATTATCGAACGCGCATATTTGGGTATTCGCCCCCGGGCGGTCGGAAGACGCAAGCGGCACGCCACGATTTCCCCAAGAGCGGGCCGCCCCGGGTAAGGAAGACTCCGCCGATGGCCGTACTCTGCACTGGGCGGCGGCGATCGCGGCCGAGAAGCCCATGGCGTCCACGAGTCCAGGAGTACGAAGGAGTACAGGCGAGATGCCCGGATTCGACTACACCGACCTGCTTCCGCTGGGCCACGACGAGACGGAATACCGTCTGATCACGGCCGAGGGAGTGCGGCAGGTCGAGGCGGCGGGCCGTACGTTCCTCGAAGTGGACCCGGAGGCGCTCCGGCTGCTCACCGAGACCGCGATCCACGACATCTCCCACTACCTGCGGGCGTCACACCTCGCGCAGCTCCGCAAGATCATCGACGATCCGGAGGCGAGCGGCAACGACCGCTTCGTGGCCCTCGACCTGCTCAAGAACGCGAGCATCTCGGCCGGCGGCGTGCTGCCCATGTGCCAGGACACCGGCACCGCCATCGTCATGGGCAAGCGCGGACGCCACGTGCTCACCGACGGCGCCGACGCCGAGCACATCTCGCGGGGCGTGTACGACGCCTACACCAGGCTGAACCTGCGCTACTCGCAGATGGCGCCGCTGACCATGTGGGACGAGAAGAACACCGGCGACAACCTCCCCGCCCAGATCGAGCTGTACGCCGAGGACCCGCACGGCCACCCCGACGAGTACAAGCTCCTGTTCATGGCCAAGGGCGGCGGCAGCGCCAACAAGTCGTTCCTCTACCAGGAGACCAAGGCGGTCCTGAACGAGAAGCGCATGCTGGCCTTCCTGGAGGAGAAGATCCGCTCGCTCGGCACGGCCGCCTGCCCGCCGTACCACCTGGCCGTGGTCGTCGGCGGCACCAGCGCCGAGTTCGCGCTCAAGACCGCCAAGTACGCCTCGGCCCGCTACCTCGACACGATCCCCACCGAGGGGTCGGCGTCCGGGCACGGCTTCCGCGACCTCGAGCTGGAGAAGAAGGTCTTCGAGCTGACGCAGGGGCTCGGCATCGGCGCGCAGTTCGGCGGCAAGTACTTCTGCCACGACGTGCGGGTGATCCGCCTGCCCCGGCACGGCGCCTCGTGCCCCGTGGCCATCGCGGTCTCGTGCAGCGCCGACCGGCAGGCCCTCGCCAAGATCACGCCCGAGGGCGTCTTCCTGGAGAGGATGGAGACCGACCCGGCCCGCTTCCTGCCCGAGACGACCGACGAGCACCTGTCGGACGACGTCGTCTCCATCGACCTCAACCGGCCCATGAGCGAGATCCTCGCCGAGCTGACCCGCTACCCGGTCAAGACCCGGCTCTCGCTGACCGGCCCGCTGGTCGTCGCCCGCGACATCGCGCACGCGAAGATCGCCGAGCGCCTCGACGCGGGCGAGCCGATGCCCGACTACCTCAAGGACCACGCCGTCTACTACGCCGGTCCGGCCAAGACGCCCGAGGGGTACGCGTCCGGGTCCTTCGGCCCGACGACCGCCGGCCGCATGGACTCCTACGTCGAGCGCTTCCAGGCCGCGGGCGGCTCGCTGGTCATGCTGGCCAAGGGCAACCGCTCCAAGCAGGTCACCGACGCGTGCAGGACGTACGGGGGCTTCTACCTCGGCTCCATCGGCGGCCCCGCGGCCCGGCTCGCCCAGGACTGCATCAAGAAGGTCGAAGTCCTGGAATATCCGGAGCTGGGCATGGAGGCCGTCTGGAAGATCGAGGTCGAGGACTTCCCGGCGTTCATCGTCGTGGACGACAAGGGCGGCGACTTCTTCCAGGACACCACCGGCCCCGTGCTCACCATCGGTCGCAGGATCTGACTGCTTTTGACAGAAGATCTCAACAGAGAATCGGCATGGCCTCTACAGGCGGCGATAAACGAATCGGTAAGCTGCCACCCATGCGCGCCCCGTCCGGATACGAGCTAGCCTCGCGATACCGGCTTCTCGAGCCCGTGGGGCGGGGCGGCATGGGCACGGTGTGGCGCGCCCACGACGAGCTGCTCGACCGTGACGTCGCTGTCAAAGAGGTCCGGCTCCCGCTCGTCCTGGACGAAGACCTGCGCGCCGAGCTGTGCGCGCGGACCGAACGCGAGGGCAGGGCCACCGCCATGGTGACCCATCCCTCGGTCATCACGGTCTTCGACGTCATCACCGAGGACGACCGGCCGTGGATCGTCATGGAGCTCCTGCACGCCCGCTCGCTGGAGGAGCTCGTCAAACAGGAGGGGCCGCTGCCCCCGCGCCGGGTGGCCGAGATCGGCCGCCAGGTGCTCGGCGCGCTGCGCGCCGTCCACGCCAAGGGCATCCTGCACCGCGACGTGAAGCCGAGCAACGTGCTCGTCACCGAAGACCGCGTGGTGCTCACCGACTTCGGCCTGGCCGCGCTGGAAGGCGACGCGTCCATCACGCAGGCCGGCATCGTCCTCGGCTCGGCCGGGTACATCGCGCCCGAGCGCGTGCTCGGCGACCGCGCGAGCCCGGCGGCCGACCTGTGGTCGCTCGGCGCCACGCTGTACACCGCCGTCGAGGGCCGGGGCCTGCACGGGCGCCGTACGGCCGCGGCGGCGCTGGCCGCGCTCACCAGCGGCGAGCCGATCCCCATGGAGCTGGCGGGGCCGCTGGCGCCGATCCTGCGCGGGCTGCTGCAGATCGACCCCGAGGCCCGGCTGGACGCCGCGCGGGCCTCGCTCATGCTCGCGCGCGTCGCGGCGGGCGGCTCGGCCGAGGAGCCTCTGGGCGGCCCGGCCCACCGCACGTCCACCCGCCGGCAGACGGCCGTGACGGGCAGCGGCGCACCGCCGGCCTCCTCGTCCTCCAACGGGTCGCGCCCCGCGCTCGGCGCCACGCCGCCCCGCAAGACCTCCCATCGCGGGCAGCACCGCGCCGACCACCGGCCTGAGCGCCCGGTCTCCTTGCCGACGCCGCCCACGCCCTACGCGGGGCCGGTGCCGCCGCCGCGCACGCCGCGCCGGTCGTCCGAGGGCTCCCACCGCAAGCCGTCCGACCCCGCGCCGGGCCGCCGCCGCGCTCCGGCGAGCTCGGAGACGAGCCCGATGCTGCGGCAATTGTCCGCGATCATGAAGATTCTGCTTCCGCGTCGCCTCTGGCCAAAAAATATGCGTAAGTGAGGCGAAAGCAATTCTCAAGACGGAATCGCTATCTTCTTACTCATGCCGGAACAGCAGACGCGGTTGCTCGCCTCCAGGTACGAGCTGATCGCTCCCCTCGGCCGGGGGACGATGGGCACCGTCTGGCGCGCTCACGACCGCCTCCTCGGCCGCGACGTCGCCGTCAAGGAGATCCGCCACGATCCGGGGCTCAGCAAGTCGCAGCGCGACGAGCTGCGGGAACGCATGATCCGCGAGGGCCGGGCCGCCGCGAAGATCGCCCACCCCTCCGTGGCGACCGTCCACGACGCCATCGTCGTCGACGGCAGCCCCTGGATCGTCATGGAGCTCGTCGAGGCGAGATCCCTCGACCAGGTGATCGACGAGGAGGGCCCGCTGCCGCCCCGGCTCGTCGCCGAGATCGGTCTCGACCTGCTCGGAGCGCTCGGCGCCGCCCACGAGCAGGGCATCCTGCACCGCGACGTCAAGCCCGCCAACGTCCTGCTCACCGAGACCGGGCGGGTGGTGCTCACGGACTTCGGCATCGCCAAGGCCGAGGGCGACAGCAACATCACCGAGACCGGCATGGTGATCGGCTCCCCCGGCTACACGGCGCCCGAGCGCGCCCGGGGCGACCACACAGGCCCCGAGTCCGACCTGTGGTCGCTCGGCGCCACGCTGTACTTCGCCGTCGAGGGACGGCCCGCGTACGAGCGGCGCACGGTCGGCGAGACGCTAGCCGCGCTCATGACCGAACAGGCCGACCCGGCGACCCAGGCGGGGCCGCTGCGCCCCGTCCTCGAAGCCCTGCTGGAGAAGGACCACACCAAGCGCCTGACCCGCGACCGCGCCACCACCATGCTCCGCGCCGTCGCCAGAACCCCCGCCACCCCCACCCCCAACCCCCCGCGCACCCCCGCCAAAACGCCGAACCTCCCCTCGACAACCCCCAACACCCCATCCGAAACCCCCCACCCCACTTCCTCAACCCCCGACACACCTCCCAAATCCTCGAACCCCCCTCCCAGAACCCCTGGCACTCCTCCCTCAAACCCCAGCACCGCTCCCAAAACCCCAGCGGCCCCTACCTCAACTTCCGGCAGCACTGCCGGAACCCCCGCCGCCCCTTCCCCAACCCCGGGTACCGCCGCTCCCGCTCCCGGTCAGAACCCCACCGCCGGCCAAGGGCCGGCTCACCAGTCCGCAGGCGCGCACTCGGCGGGTTCACGGACAACGCCGCCCGCAGGAGGCGGGGGAAAGTCGTCGGCCGACGCCGTAGCGAGCTCTACTGGTGGTGGCAGGCCGGCGGTGAAAGCGTCCGTGGACGCGGAGAGCGGGGCCGCGGGGGAGCCGCGCGACACGACCGACGCGGAGGCGGAGCCGGACCCCAACCAGACGATGGTGGTCATCCGCCCCAAGGGCGGGCTGCGCATTCCCGGCGTGAACCCCCAGACGACGCCCCCGGACCGCCCGACCGCGGGCACCTCCCCCGGCAGCACCTCCCGCAAGGCGCCGACCGGCAAAGCCTCCAGCGGTCCCATCCCTCCCACGCCCGCCGTCGTCGATCGCACGGCCGGTGGCCGCGACGGTGCCGACGACGAGGACCCGGGCGAGGACGACCAGGCCACCATGGTGGGTCTTCTCCCTCCGATCCCGGGGGACGGCCCGGCGTCACGCGCGGCCGGGCCGTCGTCTCCACCGAGGCCCGCCGGGCCCCCGTCCCGAACCGCCGGCACCCCGGCCGGACGTCCGGCGGGGTCTTCCGGTGGGCCGGGACCCGACCGGCGTACGGCGGCGTCCGCCTCCGATGGGCCCACACGCCCGCCGTCGCCCGCGCGGGCCACCGCGCCATCCAGGCGATTCCCCGCGCCCGAGGAAGCCGCGCCGCCGGACGCCACACCGCCCGAAGGCTTCGCCGCCCCCGTGGAGCCGGCCGTCGAGTCCGGGACCGGAACGCACCCCGCGCCCGGGGCACCGCCCAAGCCCAGATCGGCACCTGGATCCCCCCTCCCGGCCGGGCCGGGCGCGTCAGGCCCGGGTCCCTCGTCCGGGCCGGGTACGCCGTCCGGGCCGGGCGCGCCCTCTCGCACTGGTACGCCCTCCCCGCCTGGTACGCCATCCGGGCCCGGTACGCCCTTCCGGCCGGGTGCGCCTTCAGCGCCGGGTACGCCGTCAGGGCCGGGTGCGCCCGAGACGCCGGCTTCTCGCTACAACCCCGGCGTGCCCGGCGAGGGCTCCGAGGGTGAGAAGGTCCACCAGGAGAGTGGGCTCGGCACCGACCTGTTCGCCTTCCAGGGGACGGCCTCCCCCCGGAGCAACAGCCCGGCCGGAATGATCGTCCTCATCGCCGTGGCCCTGCTCGGCCTGGCGGCCATCGTCATGCTCGCCGCCGCCGCTCTCTCCGACACCGGCAGCGTCAAGGGCTCAGGCCCGTCCGGGACCTCCCGCGAGAACGGCTCCACCTCCGCCACGGGTTCCAGGACGCCGGGCGAGGCCGAGTCGGTCAACGTCTCCGTCCCCGGCGCCGAGGCGGCCCCGAGCACGGCCCCCGCCCCCGGGTTCCGCCGCTACGAGGACGTGAGCGGCTACGCCATCGACCTGCCCGAGCGACTCCAGAGCACCCCCAAGGGCCGCAGCGTCGGCTTCGGCGCCGACGGCGACGTCCGCGCGGCGCGGGTCAGCCGGTCGCCGGAGACCAGCGCCGACATCCTGAACACGGCCAAGGCGGCGGAGGCGCGCGCGCTCAAGGCGGGCACGTACCCGGGGTACAAGCGACTGCGGCTGATCATGACCCGCCCGACACCGTACCCGGGGACGGACGTGGCCGACTGGGAGTTCACCTACACCGCCACCGCGGGCCCCGTCCACGTGCTGTCGCGCTGGGTCGCGGTGCCCGGCGGCCCGACGTACGCGATCTATTGGTCCACCCCGCAGTCCCGCTGGGACGCGCACCGGCCGCAGCTCGCGACCGTCCTGTCGTCCTTCCGCCCCGCCCGGGCCGACGCGCCCGGAGGTTCTTAGGGCAAGACTGGGGGCATGGAGGATTTCCGGATCGAACATGACTCAATGGGTGACGTACACGTCCCGGCGGCGGCCAAGTGGCGGGCGCAGACGCAGCGGGCCGTGGAGAACTTCCCGATATCGGGGCGCGGTCTCGAACCCGCCCACATCGCGGCCCTCGGGTTGATCAAGGCGGTCGCGGCCGAGGTCAACGGCGAGCTGGGCGTGCTGGATCCCGGGCTGGCCGAGGCCATCTCCGAGGCCGCCACCGACGTCGCCGAGGGCGAATGGAACGACGAGTTCCCCGTCGACGTCTTCCAGACCGGCTCGGGCACCTCGTCCAACATGAACGCCAACGAGGTGATCGCCACGCTCGCCGAGAAGCGTCTCGGCCGGCCGGTCCATCCGAACGACCACGTCAACGCCTCCCAGTCCTCCAACGACGTGTTCCCGACGTCGATCCACGTGGCCGCGATGGTGGACGTGTTCTACGAGCTGGTCCCGGCGCTGGAACATCTGGCCGTCTCGCTGCGCCAGAAGGCGGACGTGTTCGGCAAGACGGTCAAGGCCGGGCGCACGCACCTCATGGACGCGACGCCGGTGACGCTCGGCCAGGAGTTCGGCGGCTACGCGACCCAGGTCGAGAACGGCATCGCCCGGCTTCGGTCGACCCTGCCGCGGCTGGCGGAGCTGCCGCTGGGCGGGACGGCGGTCGGGACGGGCATCAACACGCCGCCCGGCTTCGCGCGGAAGGTGATCGAGAAGCTCCGCGAGGCCACCGAGCTGCCGTTCACCGAGGCCAGGGACCACTTCGAGGCCCAGGGCGCCCGGGACGCGCTGGTCGAGTTGTCCGGGCAGCTCCGCGTGATCGCGGTGTCCCTCAACAAGATCGCCAACGACCTGCGGTGGATGGGCTCGGGCCCGAGGGCCGGTCTCGGCGAGCTGAACCTGCCCGACCTCCAGCCCGGCTCCTCGATCATGCCAGGCAAGGTGAACCCGGTGATTCCCGAGGCCGTGTGCATGGTGGCGGCCCAGGTCATCGGCAACGATGCGGCCGTAACGTTCGCGGGCGCGTCCGGCACGTTCGAGCTCAACGTGATGATGCCGGTCATCGCCCGCAACGTGCTGGAGTCGACGCGGCTGCTCGCCGGGGTGTCCCGGCTGCTGGCCGACAAGTGCGTCCACCGGCTCACCGCCAACACCGAGCGCCTGCGCGAGTACGCCGAGTCCTCCCCGTCCATCGTCACGCCGCTCAACCGCCACGTGGGCTACGAGGAGGCCGCCGCCATCGCCAAGCAGGCCCTCAAGGAGCGCAAGACCATCAAGCAGGTCGTCATCGAACGCGGCCACGTCGAGTCCGGCAAGCTCACCGAACCCCAACTGGACGCCCTCCTGGACGTCCTCTCCATGACCACCCCACCCGAGCCACCAAAACCCTCCGACGACTGACCGCCCGCGAGCACAGGATATTATCTGGCACACCAGTTCGAAGAACCATCGGTGACAATGTGATGAGCAGGCACTACGCTGGCGGCATGGGGCTCTGGGACAGGACGGCCGACGCCGCATGGGTGGCGCTGCTCCGGCGCACCCCTACCGAGAAGGGCCAGCGCGACCTGGTGCAACGGGTCGCCGAAGGAGCCTCGCCGCTGACATTGCTCCGCGAATCCCTTGGCCCTGATGGCCTCTTCGACAGCCCATTCGAGACCGCGATGCGCGAAGCCGAGAGCGAGATCGCTTCCTGGGAGCGGGAAGGCATCGCAGTCCTGACCATGGGCGACCCCTGCTATCCGCAGCGTCTGCGCGACGTCTTCGATCGGCCTCCGCTGTTGTTCGCTCGCGGCACGCTGATCGCGGACGACCAGGGAATCGCCGTCGTCGGCTCCCGGTCGGTGTCCGACCCTGGGCGCCGGCTGGCCATCGACCTCGCCGGACGCCTGGTCGAGCGAGGCCTCACGGTGGTGTCGGGGCTGGCGGCCGGTGTCGATGCCGCGGCACACCGAGGCGCCATCGAGGCGGGAGGCCGCACGCTCGCGGTGATCGGTACAGGAATACGGCACAGCTATCCCCCCGAAAACCGTGATCTTCATCGAGAGGTCGCCGAGCACGGTGCCGTACTTTCGCAATTCTGGCCCGACAAAGGGCCGGACAAGTACACCTTCCCGCAGCGAAACGGCACCATGTCCGGTTACGCGCTGGCGACCATCATCGTCGAGGCGAGCGAGCGGAGCGGGACTCGTATTCAGGCCCGCAAAGCCGTCGAGCACGGTCGGCCCGTGATCCTGATGCGATCGGTGGTCGACCGAACGGAGTGGGGCAGAACCGCCGCCCGCCAGCCTGATGTCCACGTCGCAGGGGACGCCGACCAGGCTATGTCCGTCGTCGATGACGTGGTGGATCGCCCCAACCAGATCGAGCGTCTGCTGTCCGCCCTTAATCCATGAGCGCGCCCGAGCCGATCCCGGGCCTGCGCGACATCGTTCGCACGCGTCTGGGTGCCATCATGCGTAACCCGATCCGGCTACCGTACGTCACTTGTGCGATGTGCACAGTGCCGATCACACGGCAGTACACGCTCTGCTACCGCTGCAACGAAGATGTTCGTGGTTCGCAAGCGGCGCCCGGCCACGGGCTCGGCGTTCCCATCGCACGCCGAATCGTTCCGCTCACCTATGCGCTGTACGGCGAGCAGTCGAATATCGACATGCACCGCTACAAGGATCCGATGCCCGAGCCGCAAAGGCTTCGAACCCCCTCCTATCAGCGCGTTCTTCTGTTAGCTCTCGGCTTCGCGATGGTCCACGCCTCGTGCATCGACCGCGTGTCGGTCCGTCCCGTGAGCTGCGTGTCCGTCGTGCCTTCGCTGAGCGGGCGACCAGGTCGCCACCCTCTCCTGTCCGTCAGTGACGTTCTTCCACGCCACTGGCAACGCGTTGAGTTGCGGGGCGTGAGCGGGATTCCCGAAGCGCAACGACGTCAGGTCCGGGCAGGCCACTTCCTCCTTCACCCGACCCAACAGGTGGCCGGCCACCATGTGGTGATCTTCGAGGACACCTGGGTGCAGGGTGGTCACGCCCAGTCCGCCGCCGCGACCGTTCTGATGTCCGGAGCCGCCGAGGTGACGATCGTCACCATCGCCCGTCGTGTTCGGAACAATCAGCGGTCACCTGGCGAGGAGGCGCTGCGGAACGCGCTGCCGACGTCCGAATACACCCTGGACATCTGTCCCGTGACCGGCCGATCCTGCCCCTGATCCTGGTGAACTCAGTCCGGGGGCGGGGACGGGAGGTAGCGGCGTTGGAGGGCTTGGGCGAGGCGGAGGGCGTATTTGCCGCCGGGTAGGTGGGACAGGAGCTTGCCGAGGGGGGAGCGGCGGACGGCGAGGGTGCCGGGTTCGCCGGCCGCCTGGATCCGGGCTCGGCCGCGGGTCATTTCCAGGGCGAAGCGCAGGGATGCCTCCCTGCCGTCGACGCGCAGGTGGGGAGTCCACAGGCCGTTGCCGAGGTGGCCCTCGCCGGGGAGGCGGCGGACGGGTACCTTGGCGACGAGCTGGCCGGGGAAGCGTCCCGGGACGCCCGGTTCGACCAGGGCGGGCACGGTGATGACCCGTCCGCGGCCGGCGAGCTGCCGGAGCACCAGCTCCGCGGGCGGCCCGCCGCTCGGGGGGACGTACGGGACGGGCAGGACGAGGAAGACGTTGCCCTCGCGGTGGGTGACCGAGGCGCCGGGCGAGACCAGGACGATGGACTCGGCGAACGAGCGGGGCTCCACGCACACGCTGAGCTCCCGTTGCTCCGACCAGCAGGGGATGACCAGCCTGCGCGGCCGTCCGGCGAGGACGCCGACGCAGCTCAGCTGGGCCCCGCGGCGGCCGGCGACGCGGGTGCGGGCCTGCTGGGCGCCGCCGTGCATGCGGACGTGCACCTCCCACTCGCCCGAGCGCAGCGGACGGCCGAGCGCGGCGGTGCCGACGTCGAGCCGGGCGCGTCCGACGGCCCAGACGCGCACCCGGCCGCCCTCCTGCGCGCGGCACACCTCACCGTGGACGGGAATGAAGAAGATCATCCCGTGGTCCTGGTCGCGGATGTAGACCTCCATGCGGGCGCGGGCGACCGCGTCGGTGACGTCGGCCAGCGGCGCGGGGAGGTCGAACCCGGCCAGGGGCGGCGTCCAGTACAGGCGGTCGCCGTCGGCCCTGAAGGTGATGGGCGAGCCGTCGGGGCCGAGGAGCTCGACCGCGAGGTCCATGATCAGGGCGTCCTCGTCCCAGCGCACCTCGCGCAGCTCGGCACGGACGGAGATGCCCCTGGACGCGTCGCTGAGGGCCACCAGACGCCCCAGTTCGCCGGATCTGACCAGAACCGCCCGGGCGCGGAGATGGACCGGGAGATGGCGGTCCAGCTCTTCGGGGAACCGCTCGGCGGTCAGCGCGCGCAGTTCGCCGAAGATCGCCGCGCGCTGGTCGGAGCGGGCCGACAGCAGGTGACGCCCCCCGAGCAGGCGCAGCACGCCCGCGCGGAACCAGTGCGCGTACAACCGCTCGCGCTGGTCGCCGGGGTCGCTGTGCGCGTCGACGATGTCGAGGATCGCCCGCAGTCCCGCGGCGTACGCGGCCGGGTCGGGCGGTCGCTCGGACGGCGGGCCGAGGTGGCAGCAGATCTGGTCGGCCAGGATCGCGATGACCTTCGCCGTGAGGTACGCCTCGACGACGAACGCCTGCTCCGAGAGCTCGGGCTCGATGTCGGGGAAGCGGATCTCGCGCGCCTCCAGGAAGGCGCGGCGGAACAGCTTTTGCGCGGTGGGCAGCGCGAGCAGCCGGTCACGCAGCAGGTCGGCGCGCTCGCGGTTGCGGCTGAAGGCCCGCTGCGGCGGGTTGTCCCCGCGGACGAGGCGGCCGATGAGGATGTCGGCGTCGGCCTCGACGGCCGCGCGGTACATCATCTCCAGCGCGACGCGTTCGAGCCGGTCGCGCTGCCCGAGCAGGTAGACGTACTCGCCGCGCGCCACGGCGAGGCCCACGTTGCGGCCCCGCGCCGGCGTCCCGGTGTGTTCCAGGTGCAGGACGCGCACGTTGGGCCGGACGGCGGCGACCGCGTCGAGGCGCTCGCGCGTGCCGTCTCCGGACCGGTCGTCCGCGAAGATCACCTCGTACTCGTCCGACGGCATGGTCTGCTCCAGGAGCGAGCGCACGCACGCGTCGAACGCGTCGTCGTCCGGACCCGGCTCCGATACCGGTACGACCACGCTGACCTTGACACCCATGTGGGCAAGCGTGCGCCGCGCGCCGAGGGGAGATGGCCCGGCTTGCCGAAACCTCGAACAACTCTGACCAAGAGTTTCGCGCTGATCAGGACGCCCGGGTGATCGCACGGCGAGGGCGCCGGCGGATCGGGACCTCCGACCGGACCGGTGGATCAGGGCCGGTGGATCAGACGCGGTCGATGAGACGCGGTCGATCAGAAGCGCCGATCGGACCGGTCGGATCAGCGCCCCTGATCCGACCGGCGGAGCGGAGCGGCGGACGGCCCCGCCGGCCTCACCCCGGAGGGTGTCAGTACCAGCCGGTGGACTGCGAGTGCGCCCAGGCGCCGCAGGGCGACTTGTAGCGGGCCGCGATGTACCCGAGCCCCCACGCGATCTGCGTGACCGGGTTGACCTGCCAGTCGCCACCGGCGCTCGCCATCTTGCTGCCCGGAAGGGCCTGCGGGATGCCGTACGCGCCGCTGCTGCGGTTCATGGCGCGCTCGTTCCAGTGGCTCTCTTTGTCCCAGAGCTTCTCCAGGCAGCCCCACTCGCCCGACCAGCCCTTGGCGGCGGCCATCTTCTGGCCGATGGCCTTGTTGCTGCCGGGGTCGGGCTTGGAGCCGGGCGGGAACGCCTGCGGGGTGAAGCCGCCGCCTCCGGGGGCCTCCTTGACGATCTTCACCGAGTCCCAGTCGGGACCGTCCTGCTCGCGGGCGTCCTTGATGGCCCGCGCCCGCTGGGCCTGCGCGGCGGAGGCCTTGAGGGCGTCGGTCTTGGCGTCGGGCGCGAAGGGGTCGTTGACCATGCGCGTGAGGTCGTCGAGCGAGAGCGGGTCGGTGGCGGCCGCCTCGTTCTCCTTCATGGTCTTGACCGTGAAGACGCCGAGCGCCGCGACGACCGCGAGGGTCAGCCCGATGCCCGCGACGCGCTTGGGGGTAATCCAGGACCCGCGCGCCGACTTCGGGCGGGCGCGGCCGCGGGGAGGACGGACGTCGTCGTCCCGCCCGCCTCGTTTGTCGCGCAACTGCTGGCCTGAGCTCACGGCCTATGAGCTTGCCGTGACCTGGGGGGTACTTCGCAACCGGAACGTGGAAGTTATTTGACCGTTACATGACCTGACCGGCCGGTAACGTGCGCTTTCGCGAATAATGTGACTTACCTCACACGACCCCGTCGCCCGCCCTCCGGATCCCCGCACCGGAGGGCGGCGCAACGACGGGGCGCTCGGGGCTCAGCGTGCAGGACCGGTGTCGGGGTCGCGTCGGCACCGCGTCACAGTTCCGTGACAGAGAAGGGGATAACGGACTTTCGGCAATAATGTGCGGGTGGCCGGCATCCTCCTCGTTGAAGACGACCCCTCCGTCCGCACGGGCCTGGAGCTGGCCCTCACGCGGCAGGGTCACTCCGTCACGGCCTACGCGACCGGGGAAGAGGCTCTGGACCACGTGCGCGCCCGCCGCCCCGAGATCGTCATCCTGGACGTCATGCTGCCGGGCATCGACGGCGTGGAGGTCTGCCGCCGCATCCGCAGGCTCGACTCGCTGCCCATCATCCTGCTCACCGCCCGCGGCGACGACCTGGACATGGTGGTCGGCCTGGAGGCGGGCGCGGACGACTACGTGGTCAAGCCGGTGGAGCCCCGCGTGCTGGACGCCCGCATCCGCGCCGTCCTGCGCCGCCTCGAGTCCGCCTCCGCCGACCGCATCAGCTTCGGCGACCTGGTCGTCGACCGCGGCGCGCTGAAGGTCACCCTGTCCGGCCGCGAGGTGCACCTCACGCCGACCGAGCTGCGGCTGCTGCTCGAACTGGTCCGGCACCCGGGCCAGGTGCTCAACCGCCGGTACCTCCTGCGCGCGGTCTGGGACCACAACCACGTGGCCGACTCGCGGCTCGTGGACGCCTGCGTCCAGCGCATCCGGGCCAAGATCGAGCCCGTCCCGGCCGAGCCGGTGTACATCCACACCGTCCGCGGGTTCGGGTACCGCTTCAGCCCGCCGTGAACGTCGGCCGCCGCCACCGCACGGGACTGCGCGCGCGGCTGGTCATCACCTTCATCCTGGTGGCGGTGACCGCCTCGGCGCTGGTCGCGGGCATCGGGTACCAGCTCGTCCGCCGCGCGCTCCTGGAACGTGCCGAGAACGGCGCCATCTCGGACGTGCGGGACGTTCTGCAGCGCATCGCGATCCCCATCGGCACCAGCGACCTGCTGTGGCCGGCCGACTCGGCGGTGTCGGAGAACGACCTGGACGCGCTGGCCGAGTCGCTGGACGGCCCGGACCGGCAGGTGATCCTCAGGTACGGCGACCGCGAGCGGCTCAGCAGCGGCACCACACTCGGCCTGGACGACGTGCCGGGCGAGCTGCGCCTGAAGGCCGCCTCCCGCCTGGTCCACCAGCGGCTGCTGATCCGCGACGAGCCGTGGCTGCTGATCGGCACGCAGGTCCACCGGCTGACCAAGACGGGCGCGGTGCGGCCGACGGGGATGACCGTGTTCGTCTTCGTCTCGCTCAAGGAGGAGGACGGCGTCCTCGCGCGGCTGCGCACCGCGCTCGCCCAGTCGTCGGGCATCACCCTGGCCATCGCGCTGACCGTCGCGCTGGTGTCGGCGCGCAGCGTCCTGCTGCCCGTGCGCAGGCTCGGCGACGCCGCGCGGGCCCTCGGCGCCGGACGCCTGGACACGCGCCTGCCCGTCCACGGCCGCGACGAGCTGGCCGGGCTGACCGCGACGTTCAACGACACGGCCTCCGCGCTGGAGCAGACGGTCTCGGAGCTGCGCGCGCTGGAGGCGATGTCGCGGCGCTTCGTGGCCGACGTCTCGCACGAGCTGCGCACGCCGCTCACCGCGATGACGGCCGTGACCGACATGCTCACCGAGGAGGCGCAGCGCCTGCCCCCGGACGCCGGCAAGGCCGTGGACATCGTGGTGCGCGAGATCAACCGGCTGCGGATCCTCGTCGAGCACCTCATCGAGGCGAGCAGGCTCGACTCGGGCACGGCCGTGCTGATCAGGGAGAACGTGGACGTGGGCGTGGCGCTGGCCGACTGCCTGGAGATCCGCGGCTGGACCGGCCGGGTGCGGCTGGAGGTCGCGCGCGGGCTCTCGTTCTCCCTGGACCCGCGCCGCTTCGACGTGATCGTTGCCAACCTGGTCGGCAACGCCCTGAGCCACGGCGCGCCGCCGGTCGGCGTCACCGCGCGCGCCCTGCGCAGCGGGCTGGAGGTCCGGGTGCGCGACCGGGGCCAGGGCATCCCGCGCGAGGCGCTCCCCCACGTCTTCGAGCGCTTCTACAAGGTGGGCGCGGGCCGGGCGCGCAGTGACGGCAGCGGGCTCGGCCTGTCGATCGCCAAGGCCAACGCCGAGCTGCACGGCGGCACGATCCGGGTGGAGCTGTGCGACCCCGGGACCCGCTTCACCGTCTGGATCCCCCACCCATGAGCGCCCGCGGAGTCGTGACGTGCGCCGTGGCGGCGCTGACCCTGGCCGGGGCGGCGGCCTGCGGAGTGGACCCGACGCGGGTGGACGACGCCGGACCCGCCCCGGTGATCAGCGCCCGGGGCGCGGCGGCCACGATCTACCTGCTGCGGGACGGACGCCTCGCGCCGAAGAACGTGACCACCACGTCGTCGGCCGTCGAGGACCTGATCACGGCCCTGTTCGAGGTGGGCAGGCGGCCGGGGGACGGCCTGGGGACGGCGCTGCGGGGTTTCCGGCTGGAGCAGAGCGTCGTCGGCCGGTACGGGGTGGACAGCGGCGTGCGCAACGACCCGGAGAACCCCGTGGGCCTGCGCCTGCACGTGATCGTCAACGGGCCGGGACGGCTCGGCAGGACGGCGCTGGCCCAGATCACCTGCACAGCGCGGCTGCGCGAGGAGATCTGGGCCGTGAAGATCACCCAGACGACCCCCAAGGGGCCGATGGCGCTCGGGGAGCACACCTGCAAGGAGTACCACCGGCTGGCGGCCCCCAGCGTGAACCTCCCGCCGTGAGGCGCCGGGTCAGGGGGTGATGTCCTCCAGCATCTCGGTCACCAGGGCGGCGATCGGCGAGCGCTCGGAGCGGGTCAGCGTGACGTGGGCGAACAGGGGGTGTCCCTTGAGCTTCTCGACCACGGCCACCACGCCGTCGTGCCGTCCCACGCGGAGGTTGTCGCGCTGGGCGATGTCGTGGGTGAGCACGACGCGCGAGTTGGCGCCGATGCGCGACAGCACGGTGAGCAGGACGCCGCGCTCCAGCGACTGGGCCTCGTCCACGATGACGAACGCGTCGTGCAGCGAGCGGCCCCGGATGTGCGTGAGCGGCAGGACCTCCAGCATGCCCCGGTCGAGGACCTCCTCGATCACCTCGGGCGTGGTGACGGCGCCGAGCGTGTCGTACACCGCCTGCGCCCAGGGGCCCATCTTCTCGTTCTCGGTGCCCGGGAGGTAGCCGAGCTCCTGGCCGCCGACCGCGTACAGGGGGCGGAAGACGATGACCTTGCGGTGCTGGCGGCGCTCCAGGACGGCCTCCAGGCCGGCGCACAGGGCCAGGGCCGACTTGCCGGTGCCCGCGCGCCCGCCGAGGGAGACGATGCCGACCTCGGGGTCCATGAGAAGGTCGAGGGCGATGCGCTGCTCGGCCGAGCGTCCGTGCAGGCCGAACACCTCGCGGTCGCCGCGCACCAGCCGCACGGACTTGTCGGGCAGGACGCGCCCGAGCGCGGAGCCGCGGGCCGACAGCAGGCGCAGGCCGGTGTGCGTGGGCAGCTCGCGCGCCTCTTCGTGGTCGAGGTTGCCGTTCTCGAACAGCCCCTCGATGTCCTCGGTGGTCACCTGGAGCTCGTGCATACCGGTCCAGCCGGACTCCACGACCAGGTCGGCGCGGTATTCCTCCGCGCTGAGGCCGATCGAGGCGGCCTTGACCCGCATGGGGAGGTCCTTGGAGACGAGCACGACGTCGCTGCCCTCGGCGGCGAGGGACCGGGCGACGGTCAGGATGCGCGTGTCGTTGTCCCCGAGCCGGAACCCGGCCGGGAGGATCGCGGGGTCGCTGTGGTTGAGCTCTACCCTGATGGTGCCGCCCTCGCCGATCGGCATGGGCTCGTCCAGCCTGCCGTGCTCCACCCGCAGATCGTCGAGGAAACGGAGGGCCTTGCGGGCGAAGTACCCCAGCTCCGGGTGATGGCGCTTGGCCTCCAGCTCGGTGATGACGACGATCGGTAGGACGACTTCGTGCTCGGCGAAGCGGCTCATCGCCGCCGGGTCGGACAGGAGGACAGAGGTGTCCACAATGTAGGTGCGCCTGGACGACGCACCGGACTCGGTGGACGGGTTGCTCGAGGACACTGCCACGCGCTCTCCCCCGGGCGCCAGGATTGAGCGCCCTGCCAGATGAGGTGGTGAACGGACCGGGCCCGGTCGTGCGCACCCGCGAGGCGACGCCGGATACCGGCCCCCCTCGTCGTGTGGCGACGCAAGGCGGACCCTCTCCCGAAGTAGGCGGTATGGAACTGCCTACCGTCTACGGTACGTCGTGAAGTTCTCCGGCCCAACAGCGTGAACGGCTGAGATAGATGTATTTCACCGCGTGTTTCAATTGCCGTACCGTCGGTGCCGCGCGGCATACGAGCGAAGCGCCCGCAAGAAGTCGACCCTGCGGAAATCAGGCCAGTAGGCCTCGCAGAAGTAGAACTCGGAGTGGGCGCTCTGCCAGAGCATGAAGCCAGAGAGCCGCTGCTCTCCCGAGGTGCGGATGAGGAGATCCGGATCGGGGAGGCCGCGCGTGTAGAGATGCTCCGCGATGTGCTCGACGTCGAGGACCTCGGCAAGCTCCTCGATGCTCGCGCCCTTGCTGGCGTGCTCCTGGAGGAGGGAGCGCACCGCATCAGCGATCTCACGTCTTCCTCCATACCCAACTGCAACGTTCACAATCAGGCCTGGACGGCGCGATGTCACTTCTTTCGCATCTTTGAGGATTCTCGCCGTACTGTCGGGCAAGAGGTCCAAAGCGCCCACTGGGTTGATGTGCCAGCCCTGGGCCACCCACTCCTGGACGGTGTCCTCGATGATCTCGACGAGCTGGTCGAGCTCTTCCTTGGGGCGGGAGAGGTTGTCGCTCGACAGCAGCCACACCGTGACGATCTCGACGCCCGCCTCGCGGCACCACTCCAGCAGCTCGGAGATCTTGTCCGCGCCCTTCTGGTGGCCGTGGCTGACGTCGCGCAGGCCCATGGCCCGGGCCCAGCGGCGATTGCCGTCGACGATGACGCCCACGTGGCGGGGTATCTGACCGCCGGACAGCTTCGACTCGAGCCGGCGCTCGTACAGCCGGTACACGAGGTCGCGCACGTCCATGGAAGCCTCCCCTTCGCCGCCCGTCCGCTTCCGGACCTTGACAACACGCCATTATCACGTGCCCGGGCGCCTGCCCGTCCCCAGCTTCCGCCACAGGCCCGCACCGGGAAGGCGTCTTCACGATGTCTTCACATCGCCGCCACAAAGGTCGCACCAGGAAGGCGAGGAGCCGGTCCGTACGGCGCACTGCCACCTGCGCGCGAGGACGGCGCGCGGAGGCGCGGGCGGGACGCGAGGCTCGTGCGGGCACGGTCAATCAAGACCTACGCGGTAAGGCACAACCATTACCCTAACCGCGCCATCTCGGACATAAAACCCCAAACCTCCCCCGAACTCAGCCCAGCCGGGCGACCAGGGAGCGGTGTTCCTCCCAGAGCTCACCGGGCAGGTGGGCGCCGAACGTCTCGAAGAAGTCCGGGATCAGCGCCGCCTCCTGCCGCCACACCTCGCGGTCCACCGACAGCAGCGTCCCGAGCTCCTCCTCCCCGAGGCCGAGGCCCTGGACGTCGAGCGCGCCCTCGGCCGGAAGCAGCCCGATCGGCGTCTCCACGGCGTCCGCCTCGCCGTTCAGGCGCTCGACGATCCACTTCAGCACCCGGATGTTCTCGCCGAAGCCGGGCCACAGGAAGCGGCCGGAGGCGTCCTTGCGGAACCAGTTGACGTAGTAGAGGCGCGGCAGCTTCTCCGGCGAGGTCATCGTGCCGACCTTCATCCAGTGACCGAAGTAGTCGCCCATGTTGTAGCCGCAGAACGGCAGCATCGCGAACGGGTCGCGGCGCAGCTCGCCCACGGTGCCCTCGGCGGCGGCAGTCTTCTCCGAGGCGATGTTGGCCCCGAGGAACACGCCGTGCCGCCAGTCGAAGGACTCGGTCACCAGCGGGACGGCCGTCGCGCGCCGCCCGCCGAAAAGGATCGCCGAGATCGGCACGCCCTTGGGGTCGCGCCACTCGGGGGCGATCGTCGGGGCCTGGGACGCCGGGGTGGTGAAGCGGGCGTTCGGATGCGCGGCCGGCTCGGGCGAGTCCGGCGTCCAGTCGCGCCCGCGCCAGTCGGTGAGGTGCGCCGGCGGCTCGTCGGTGAGGCCCTCCCACCACACGTCGCCGTCGTCGGTCAGCGCGACGTTGGTGAAGATGCTGTTGCCCCACAGCGTCGCGACGGCGTTGGCGTTGGTCGTCTCGCCGGTGCCCGGCGCCACGCCGAAGAAGCCGGCCTCCGGGTTGATGGCGTACAGGCGGCCGTCCTCGCCGAAGCGCATCCACGCGATGTCGTCGCCGATCGTCTCGACCTTCCAGCCCGGGATGGTCGGGCGCAGCATGGCGAGGTTGGTCTTGCCGCAGGCGGACGGGAAGGCCGCGGCGACGTACCGCGCCCGCCCGGAGGGCGGGGTGAGCTTGAGGATGAGCATGTGCTCGGCCAGCCAGCCCTCGTCGCGCGCCATCACGCTCGCGATGCGCAGGGCGTAGCACTTCTTGCCGAGCAGCGCGTTGCCGCCGTACCCCGAGCCGTACGACCAGATCTCCCGGGTCTCGGGGAAGTGGCTGATGTACTTGGTGGAGCTGCACGGCCACGGCACGTCCTCCTGGCCGGGCGCGAGCGGCGCACCGACGGAGTGGACGGCGCGCACGAAGTCCCCGCGCTCCTCGATCAGGCGCAGGGCCGCCTCGCCCATGCGGGTCATGACCCGCATGGAGACGGCGACGTACGGCGAGTCGGTGATCTCGACGCCGAGCTGCGAGATCTCCCCGCCGAGCGGGCCCATGCAGAACGGCACGACGTACATCGTGCGCCCGCGCATGCAGCCGCTGAACAGCTCGTCGAAGGTCGCGCGCATCTCCTTGGGCGAGATCCAGTTGTTCGTCGGCCCGGCGTCCTCGGGGTCCTCCGAGCAGATGAAGGTGCGGTCCTCGACGCGGGCGACGTCGGAGGGGTCGGAGGCGGCGTAGAAGCTGTTCGGGCGCTTGGCGAGGCGGGTGAAGGTGCCCTGCTCGACGAGCAGGTTCGTCAGCCGCGTCCATTCGGCCTCCGAGCCGTCGCACCACTCGACGCGGTCCGGACGGGTCAGTTCGGCGATCTCCCGCACCCACGCGACCAGCTCGGCGCAGGACGTCGGAGCGGTCGTCTCGATGGAATCAATGGAAACTGCCACTGGGCCGGCTCCTTACTCTCAGGCCAAACATCATTAACGAAGAATCGCCCCGAATCCAATTGGCGTAGACCAGTCGGTGAAACGGAGGCCCAAGGGTCCCTAAAATCAGGGAGATCGGTTCCGCGCATTTCACTTTCGTTTCGGCCGGATTAATTCAGGGGACGCGCCGTGGTTCTCCACCGACCACGCCGATCATGCGTCGTAGCAGGCAGAGGCTGTGATGATGCCGGGCAGTCTACCCAGGCTTTACCAATATAAAAGCGAGGGCCCCGGCCGCCGGGGGCACTGCCCACCGGGTGCGGGGCCCGCATTGGTATAGGCCAATTCGAGTGGTCTAATCCACTCGGCGCATTGGTTCAGTCCAATTCACGCATTCAGATCGGGGCCCTCGGAACGCACGCGGTCGACGTGCTGAAGGGCATCGCGCAGGTCAGCGAGCCATGTGTCGGTGTGGCTGCCCACCAGGCGCACGCACCACGCCAGCGCGTCGCTGCGGCTGCGCGCGACCCCCGCCGCGACGAGCGTGTCGAGCACGCGCCGCTCCTGCTGGCGCAGGCGGGTCATGACGGGGATGGAAAGGGTGGTGAACATCACTGTCGCGTCGTCGCAGGAGACCCCCCAGGAGACCTTGCGGCGGAAGCGGTGCTCGGCCTCCCGCGCGATCTCGATGCGCCGCTCGCGGGTCTCCTCCCGGAAGCGCTGGACGTGACCGTCGAGCAGCGCCGCCCGCTCGGCCCCGGTGGCCTCCTCGGCCGCGGCCGGCACCGGCAGGGCGCCGACGACCGCGATCTCCTCACGGTCGATGACGAACTCGTGCTTCCCGCCGAACCACTGCTCGGGCAGCCGCCCTGTGAACCATGACATGATCACTGATTCATCTGTATCCATGTAATCGAGATTACACCTCTACGTCCGGCCATCAAGGGGACGGGCGGGCCGAACCGGACGCCGGGGACGACGGGATCAGCGCCGCCTCCGATCACGCCACAATTGGGAGATGAGCTCACCGCCGCACACCGGACAGCCCTTCGGCCTCCGCGAGCGCAAGAAGGCCAGGACCCGGCGGACGATCCAGGAGCACGCCATGCGGCTGTTCGCCGAACAGGGCTACGACGCCACGACGATCGAGCAGATCGCCGAGGCCGCGGAGGTCTCGCCCAGCACGTTCTTCCGCTACTTCCCCACCAAGGAAGACGTCGTCATCCAGGACGACTACGACCCCATGATCGCCGAGGCGTACCTGCGGCAGCCCGCGTCCCTCTCCCCGCTGGAGGCGGTGAGGCGGGCGATGAGCGAGGTCTTCGCCGAGATCTTCGCCGAGGACGAGCAGACGATCCTGCGGCGCATCCAGCTCATCTGGTCGATCCCGGCCCTGCGCTCCCGCCAGGTGGAGGGCCGGATGGCCGGCATGGCGATGCTGACGGCCGTCACGGCCGAGCGCACCGGCCGCTCCGCCGACGACCTGGAGGTGCGGGTGTTCGCGGGCGCGGTCGTGGGCGCCTGGATCGTCGCCGTCGAGCGCTGGATCGAGCTGGAGGGCGCCACGCCCCTCGCCGCGCTGATGGACGAGGTGCTGGTCTTCCTGGGCCGGGGCATGCCGCTCCAGCCCTGAGGACGTGCTCCCCGGCTGCGATCGGTGAACCGCCGGGGCGTGTCCGTCAGCGGACGCGGGCGGCCACCCAGGGGCTCACCCGCACGACCCCGGCGAGGTTCCTGGTCGAGACGGGCGAGATCTTCACGACGTCGCCGGTGCGCGGCGCCTGCAGCATCTTGCCGTCGCCCCAGTAGATCGCGACGTGCGAGATGTACCCCGGGTTGGTGGGGTCGCTGCGCCAGAACAGCAGGTCGCCGGGCTGGGCCTGGGCCAGCGGGATCTGCGGGCCGGTCACCCACTGCTGGTGGGTGACCCGCGGCATCCGCACCCCCGCCTGCGCGAACGCCCACTGCACGAGCCCGGAGCAGTCGAAGGTGTCCGGCCCCTCCGCGCCCCAGACGTACGGCCGGCCGAGCTTGCCCACGGCGGCGGTGAGCGCGGCGCGTATCTGGTCGGGCGACATGAACGCGCTGGTCGGCCAGGTGGTGCGGGCCTGGGCGGGACGGGCGAGCACCGGGTTGATCAGGGCGACCTGGGTGCCCTTGGGCAGGGCCTTGAGGATCGCCGACCGCAGCTTCTCCAGGTCGACCCCGGGCGCGCTCACGACCATCGCGTTGCCCTCGGGGATGCCGAGGGCGCGCGCGGTCTGCTGGGAGACCACGGCGTTGATCAGGCCCATGCCCATCGTCGCGTACGCGCCGACGCGCATCTTCGTGCCGCCCGCGTCGAGCGTCGACCCGAGCACCACGCCGCCGTCGCTGCCGAGCACGAAGGACACCGCGACGTCCCCGGCCGCCACGCTGTTCCACAGCGCGTCCGACCTGGCCGTGGAGCGCGGGGTGTATGCGCGGAACGTCGAGGGGTTAACGCCCATGGTCTGCACGCGCTTGCCGCCCATCATGACGTCGGCGGCGTCGGTGACCTCGACGGACTTCACGCCCTTGTAGTCGTTGACCGCGCGGACGGCGGCGGCCGGCAGCGTGCGGCGCGAGACCACGAACAGGTGGGGCGCGTGCATCTCGGCCAGCGGCGCGACCGTCGGCCGCGTCGGCGCGACGGGAAGCTCGCCGGCCGCGGCGACGTACCCCTCACGCCGGGGCACCGAGTCGCGGGGGGCCGACGCGGCCACCACGGTGGGCTGCCGCGCGGACAGCTCCCCCATGACCATCAGGTCGGCCGCGAGGACGGTGACCAGCCCGGCCGCGATCAGCGGCACCGTGCGGCGCAGCAGCCGGGACGGCGGCCGGGGAGGCGTGGGCTGGAGGCCGGGGTGGAAGCGCAGATCCTCGCGGACCTCCGCGAGCGCGCCGCCGAGCTGGTCGCGGACACCGCTCAGCCCGCGGACGAGGCTCTCTCGGACGACGGTCGAGCCGCGCGGTCGCCGATCGAGCACGTTCCCCCCATACGGCCTTATTTCCTACATAACCGGTCAATGACTGATTCTTGCGGACTCCGTCACTGATGTCCGGAGTTCACCCTAAACAGTCTTGGTCCGCCGGAGCCATGCTCCGGCGGACCAAGTTCCCGGACCGGGGTCCGGGGCAGCTCATGGGAGGCCACGGAACTCCGCGAGAAACGGCGCCCCTCGCGCTCAGCCGCCGATGTACGGGACGGCCTCGAGGATCTCGACGGTGTTCGTCCTGCCGTTGGGCATGGTGTACGTGGCCTTCTCGCCGATCTTCTTGCCGTTGATCGCGGACCCGAGCGGCGACTTCGGCGAGTAGACGTCGATCGGCGCGCCGCTCTCCTCGCGGGAGGCGAGCAGGAACGTCACCTCGTCGTCGTCACCGGCGAAGCGGATCGTCACGGTCATGCCGGGGCCGACGACGCCCTCGGTCCTGGGGGCCTCGCCCACCCTCGCCTGGTCGAGAAGCTGGCGGAGCTGGAGGATGCGGCCCTCCATCTTGCCCTGCTCCTCCTTGGCCGCGTGGTAGCCGCCGTTCTCCTTGAGGTCGCCCTCTTCGCGGGCGGCTTCGATCTTCTTGGCGATGTCGACACGCCCGGGCCCCGAGAGGTACTCAAACTCCGACTTCAGACGGTCGTACGCCTCCTGCGTCAGCCAGGTGACGTTCTCTTCGCGGGAGTCGACCACGGGTTCTCCTTGCGTACTCGTGAGAGTTGCTGGCGTTCGAATTGGGGGAGACTAACAAATTAACCCGCCCGAACGCTTTCCCAAAAGTCTCATTGTACGAGATAGCAGTACTGCACGTCGCCAGAAGTGGCGCGCGCGCTGGTCTGCACGCGCTCGGTCAGCCGGACATCGGACTCCCCGCGGGGCAGGGTGACGCTTCTGGTGCCCACCTCGACGTGCTCGGTGTCGGTCGCCCGCAACTGGCACACCGCCTCGCGGTCGGCGGGCTTGTGCGCCTGGAAGGTGACCGTCACCGACCCGGGCCCCTGGACCTCGAAGGCGATCACCTCGGTCAGCACCTCGGGGTTCCCCTTGGCGGACATCATGACATAGCCCCAGCCGCCCATGGCCGCGACCACGATGACGGCGATGACCGCGAACAGCACGGATCGCCCGGCGCGCCGCCCTCGTCCGGGACGCTCCCCGAACGAGCCGGGAGTGCCCAGGACGGGCTCAGTAGTGCCCGGAACCGGCCCCTCCGCACGCGAACCGACACCTCTTTCGGCCATGGCGGAATCTCCCAGCGGTCTCCGGACGTTGCACGAGACAATTGTCCCCCGCGGGGCGACCGCCCTCCGCGCCGCCCCAAGAGAAAATAACCTCTCTTGAGAGCTGTCCTGGACACTTGAGGAGACCGAGCCGTGGTTGCACCCCTGAGGTTGCTGGCTGTACACGCGCACCCAGACGACGAGTCGAGCAAGGGGGCCGCGACGATGGCCCGCTACGCCGCCGAGGGCATCGACGTGCTGGTCGTCACGTGTACCGGTGGTGAACGCGGCTCCATCCTCAACCCCAAGATGGACCGCCCCGACATCCTCGACAACATCACCGAGGTGCGGCGGCAGGAGATGGAGAAGGCGCGCGAGATCCTCGGCGTCCGGCAGACCTTCCTCGGCTTCGTCGACTCCGGCCTGCCCGAGGACGAGAACGAGCCGCTGCCCGAGGGGTGCTTCGCGCTGCAACCGGTCGAGGTCGCGGCGGCGCCGCTGGTGGCGGCCATCCGTGACTTCAAGCCGCAGGTGATCCTCACCTACGACGACGACGGCGGCTACCCGCACCCCGACCACATCATGACGAACAAGATCTCGGTCGAGGCCTTCGAGGCCGCGGGCGACCCGGACCGCTACCCGGACCTGGGCGACCCGTGGCAGCCGCTGAAGCTCTACTACCACATGGGCTTCACCCGGGCGCGGTTCGAGGCCCTGCACACGGCCATGACCGACCGCGGCATCGGCTCCCCGTACGCCGACTGGATCTCCCGCTGGGAGGACCGCCCGCAGAAGTGGGAGGTCACCACCCGGGTCCACTGCGGCGACTTCTTCGAGGTGCGCGACCTGGCGCTGCTCGCCCACGCCACCCAGGTCGACCCGGACGGCACGTGGTTCGTGTGCCCGCGCGACCTGCAGCGGGAGGTCTGGCCCACCGAGGACTACCACCTGGCCCGGTCGCTGGTCGACACCGAGCTGCCCGAGAAGGACCTGTTCGCGGGCATCCACACCGACGAGGTCACCCGGGCCCGCCACTGACGGGGGTAACCGGCGGAGGTACCGGCGGGAGCTCGGGCATCGGGTGGCAGACTTGACGGGTGACTGATTTCACCGCACTCGCGGCCGCCGCCGCGCCGGCCGCGCCGGTCGGGCCCGGGCTCATCGGCTTCCTGGTGGTCGCGGCCATCGGCGTCGCGCTGTACTTCCTGGTGAAGTCGATGAACCGCCAGATCTCCAAGATCGAGGTTCCGCACGAGGAAGACCTCGCCAAGCGCGAGGCGTCCGAGCGGGCGCCGGGGCCCGAGTCCGCGTCCACGTCCGGGGAGTCCGGGGCCGGGCGCGGCGACAACGGCACCCACTGAGGCGTCGTCCCACCCCCGAGGCCGTCCTACCTGAGAGGGAGCCGTTCATGGAGCATGCGGTCGAAGTGGCCGACAACGCCGAGGCCAAGCGGTACGAGATCCGGGTCGACGGAAAGCTGGCCGGGTTCGCCGACTACCGTCTGCGCGCCGACCGAATGATCTTCACGCACACGGAGATCGGCGACGAGTACGAGGGCCAGGGGCTCGGCAGCCGCCTGATCCGCGTGGCGCTCGACGGCGCGCGCGACACCGGCCTGAGCGTCGTGCCGCGCTGTCCCTTCGTGGCCCGCTTCATCGAACGGCACCCGGAGTACCAGGACCTGCTCGCCGCCGGGCCGGACGCCGAGGGCGCCGAGACGGCCCGCTGACGGCCGTCCGTCCCCACCCCGGCGGGCCGTCCCCCCCGATGCACGGCGCGGCCCGTTCGCCCCTGTCACCGCCGGGCGCGGGCCGCGCTCAGCTCGGCGACCAGGCCAGCTCCAGCGCCTTCGGCAGGCCCCACCAGCCGAGCGGGGTGAGGATCTGCCGCTCGTCCACGATGCCGAGCCGGATCCACAGCGGCATCACCGAGGTGAACAGCTCCTCGGTGGTCCGCAGGTCCTCGGGGTCGTCCATCTCGACGTCGATGTCCTCGGACTCGGCGACGAACCGGGCGATCCGCTCCGGGGAGGCCAGGACGCCGGGGCCGCGCCGGGCGAGCGCCGTCACGGCGGCGAGCCAGTCGGCGTGGTGGATCGTGCACAGCGCGGCCAGCGCGGCGTCCTCCTCGCTGAGCTCGGCGTCCAGGTTCCAGAACTGGTGGGCGTCCTCGTCCTGGAGGTCGGAGACCGGGCTGGCGATGCCGGCCGCCACCGTCAGCCACAGCTCGGTGTCGTCCTCGGGCAGCCGCTCGCCGTCGATGCCGGCGCAGGCCCTCAGCACCGAGCCGGGGTAGCCGGGCTCGTCGAGCAGGGCGCGCAGCCGCCGTGCGGCGGCCTCCAGGTCGGCGGACGGCAGGTCCGGCTCGGGCAGGTCGGCGAGCACCCTCCGCAGCTCGCTGAGCGCGAACGCCTCCTCCTCGTCCCAGGTGGCGAACAGCCCTTCCTCCAGCTCGTCGTTGACCGCCGGGCCGGGCACCCGGCCGTCGGGCAGGGGCGAGATCAGCCAGCGATCCTGGATGTCCTCGTACACCTCGCGGGCCTCGGTGTCGCCGGACGCGAGCCGGTCGGGGTCGATGCGCCCGTCGGCGACCTGGTCCTCCAGGTGGGCCACGAGCCGGTCGTGCAGTTCAGAGGCCACCGGCCCGCGCTCGCCCTCCTCCGGCCAGACGAAGTAGGCGCGGGTGATCAGAATCGGCTCGGTGCCGGTCGCCTCCAGCCACCGCTGGACGTCCCCGACCGTGGCCACGCCCATCTCGATGGACGCGAGCGTCGCCTTCGCCGAGTCCCAGAACCGCGCCGACAGGGGGTTGCCCGCCGCGAGCATCGCCCGGCGGAGGTCGGGCAGGGCGACCAGCGCCTGGCCGGTGGGGACGGCGAGCAGTGCCCGCGCGATGTCCCGCCTGGTCAGGCGGCCCGGGGGGCGGCCCGCGTGCTCGCAGACGAAGTCCAGATCCAGCCTCACGCCCTCCGAGATTACGCGCATGGCGGCGAACGCGACAGCGCCGCGCCCCCGGTTGGCACGGCGCGCGTCTCTCTGGCGGTCTTCCCGCTTGACCAAGAATTTGAAAGGACGGGATGAAAGGCCCTGGTGATGGCCCTTGAGCTGGGCAAGAGGGGAAATGAGGCATTTGTAGGCCTCGCACCTTGAGGAGGGGGCTATGACCGTGACCCAGACGTCACGCACCGGTCGAACAGGCACGCCGTCGGCGGCCGAACACGATGGCGACCTGTTCAGCGTGGACACACCGGTCGTCAGCGTGAGCGTCCACCGGCCCCACATGCCGAGCATGCCGCGCTTGATGGGCGGGACACGGCGCCGCGGCCAGGAGATGAACCGGGCCATGGAGACGGCCAGGACCTTCCTCCCGCCGCCAGAGCGCATCGTCTACTACGGCGGGCTGGGCCTGCTCGCCGCCATCGGCCTGATGGAGTGGCCCGTGGCCGCCGCCATCGGGGCCGGCACGCTGATCGCGCAGCGCGCGTGCGCCGCCGCGGGCAAGGGGGCCGAGGGCCGGACGGCCGAGGCGGCGCGCCCGTCCACGACCACCGGCGCGCGCACCACCACGACCAGGACGCCGCGCACCACCACGCGCGCGTCGGGGACCACCTCCCGCGCGGGCACCCGCACGGGGACGCGGACCGCCGCCTCACGTACGAGCGGCACCACGTCCGGCAGGTCGACGGGGACCACGTCCCGGTCGCGCGCCACCGGGGGCACGTCCTCGCGTGGCGCGACCGGCACCGCGGCCTCGCGCGGCGCCGCCGCCACGCAGAAATCCGACACTTCGCCGGAGAGGCGTCCAAGCGCCTGACCTGGGCAGACTTATGATCGAACGATCAGACCGCGCGCCCGACGCGGTCTGATCGGCGTGTCGGCACCGGGCTCCTGGAGGCGTCGTGTTCCTGCTGCGTGAACTCAGGGGTCCGGCCGCAGCCCTGGCCTCTCTGCTGCCCGAACCGGTCCGGGGGCTGCTGCCCGGCACCCTGCGGGTCCACGACTGCGCGGGCGGCCTGCGCGTCGAGCTGCGCCACGTGGGCGGCCCGGGAGGCGCCGCCACGGCCCGCGCCCTCGAAGAGCGGCTGTGCGAGATCGGCGGGGCCGAGCGCGCGGAGGTCAACGGGGCGCTGGGCTTCGTCTTCGTCGCGTGCGACCCGCGGAACGTCGACGCCGGGAAGCTCCTGGCGATCGTCGACGAGCTGGACGTCCCGGAGCAGGACGGCGGCGCGGGGCGTACGGCCCGTCACGCGGCCGACCAGCAGGCCCGCGCGCTCGTCGAGCTCGGCGCGGGCATCGTCGGCGTGGGGATGACCGTCGTCGGCCGGGTGACGCGCGTGGCCAAGGTCCCCGCCACCCTCCCCGCCCTCCTCCAGCTCGCCGAGGCCACCCCGCGCGTCCGGCACGAGCTGGAGCGCCGCGTCGGGCGTCCCACCGCGAACCTGATGTTCGCCACCACCCGCTTCACGGCCCAGACGCTCGCGCTGCGGCCGTTCGGCCTGGTCATCGACTCCCTGGCCGCCGCCGGACGCCTCGCCGAGGCGCGCGCGGGCCTGCGGGCGTGGACGGCCATGGAGGACAGGTTCGCCGCCAGGAAGGGCTCGTACCGCCACATCAGGACCGCCGCCCCCGCGCGCCCGGCCCCCCTGCCGTCCGGGCCGATCGAGCGGTACGCCGACTCGCTCAGCGTCGGCGCGCTGGCGTCCTACGGCATCACCGCCGTCCTCGGCGCCGACCGGGAACGCGCGCTCGCGATGCTGGTATCGGCGACGCCCCGGGCCGCCAGGCTCGGCCGGGAGGCGTTCGTCAGCACCGTGGGCCGCGCCGCCGCGACGCGCGACGCCCTGGTGCTGGACCGCGACGCGCTGCGCGGCATGGACCGCGTCGACACGGTGGTCTTCGACGCCGACGTGCTGACGGCCGGCACCTGGACCGTCCACGAGGTCATCACCCTGGACTCCGGCGTGGACGTGGACGAGCTGCACGCCCGCATCTACGCCATGCTCGAAGGCGCGGACGCGACCGTGCGGCACGAACGGGACGGCTGGGCCGCCGAGCCGCTCTCCGCGGTCCCGGAGGGCGCGCCGCACTGGAGCGACAAGGGCGTCCGGCCCGTGGCCATCATCTTCGATGGCCGGAACATGGCCTATGTCGGGGTCGTCCCCGAGGTGCGTCCGTACGCCGAGGCACTGGTCGGCGCGGCGCGCGGCACGTGCAGGGTGGTACTGGCGGGCGGCGACCCGAGCCTCCCCTGGCGGCTCGGCCTGGAGTCGTTCGCCGAGGGCGGCGACCGGCTCGCCTCCTCGGTGCGCGCCCTGCAGAGGGACGGGCACGGCGTCGCGGTCGTGGCCCGCCGCTCGCGTCGCGGGCTGCGCGAGGCCGACCTCGGCATCGGCGTGCTGACCGAGTCCGGGCGGCCGCCGTGGGACGCGCACGTGGTGGGCGGGCCCGACGTCGCCTACCTGCTGCTGCGGGCACTCGCCCCCGCCAGGACCGCGAGCCGCCGCGGCATGAAGGTCTCCGCCGCCGGGGCCGCGCTCGGCGCCGGGCTCACCCTGCTCGGACCGGCCGCCGGCTCGGTGCGCCGGGTGCAGCTCGCCGGCGACTGCGCGTCTCTGGTCGCGCTGGGGACGGGCGCGTGGTCGGCCCGCGACCTCGGGGGCGTCGGGCTGCCCCAGCACCCCGACCGCACCCCCTGGCACGCCCTGCCCACCGCCGACGTGCTGGAACGCCTGTCCTCCACCACCCACGGGCTCACCGAGGAGGAGGCCACCCGGCGCAGGAACGGCTCCCGGCCCCCGCGGAAGGCCGGGCCCCCGTCCCTGCTCCGCGCGACCGCCGAGGAGCTCGCCAACCCGCTCACCCCCGTGCTGGCCGCCGCGGCCGGGGTGTCGGCGTCGGTGGGATCCGCCCTGGACGCCGTGCTCATCACCGGCGTGCTGGCCGTCAACGGGCTCATCGGCGGCGCGCAGCGCAACAACGCCGACCGCGCGCTGCACCGCCTGACCGGCGCCACCGCGATCCCCGTGCGCGTGCGCCGCCCGTCCGGGACGGTGGCCGCCACGGCCGACGACCTGGTGCCCGGCGACGTCATCGAACTGCGCTCGGGGGACGCCGTCCCCGCCGACTGCCGGGTGCTCAAGGCACGCGGCCTGGAGGTCGACGAGGCGCCGCTCACCGGCGAGTCGCAGCTCGTGGCCAAGTCCGTCCTGCCCACCGCGGCCCTGGCTGTGGCCGACCGCTGCTCGATGGTCTACCAGGGGACGACCGTGGCGGCGGGGTACTGCCTGGCCGTGGTCGTCGCGACCGGGACGGCGACCGAGGCGCGGCGCGCCACCGACTTCGAGGCCGCCCAGCCGCCGCCGACCGGCGTCGAACTGCGGCTGCGCGCGCTGAGCAGGCAGATCATGCCGGTGGCCATCGGGTCCGGCGTGCTGCTGATGGCCACCAACCTGCTGCGCCGCTCCCCTCTCGCCGGAGCGCTCGCCCCGGCGGTCAACCTCGCCGTCGCCGCCGTCCCCGAAGGGCTGCCGTTCATCGCCACCGTGGCCGAGCTCGCCGCCGCCAAACGGCTGTCGGCGCACGAGACGCTCGTCCGCAACCCCTCCACCATCGAGGCGCTCGGACGGGTCGACGTGCTGTGCTTCGACAAGACGGGCACCCTCACGCAGGGGCACATCAGCCTGCGCAGCATCTCCGACGGCCGCGTGGAGCTGCCCGCCGAGAACCTGCCCGCCGAGTTCCGGCGCATCCTGGCGGCGGCGCTGCGCGCGGGGCCGAAGCTCGACGGCGAGCGCGTCGTCCCGCACCTCACCGACCGGGCGGTCGTCAACGGGGCCGAGAAGCTCGGGGTCGGCCCGACCGAGGGGCTCCCCGGCTGGCACCGGATCGCCGAGCTGCCGTTCGAGTCCGCCCGGGGCTACCACGCCGTGCTGGGGACGGCGGAGCCCGGCGATCCGCCTGCGGCCCGTACGCGGCGGTCCTCGCGTCCGCGGCAGCCGCACGTGCTCAGCGTGAAGGGCGCGCCCGAGGTCGTGGTCACGCGCTGCACGACCATGCTCAGCGACGGCCAGGTGGCGCCCCTGGACGACGAGGCCGCCACGTCCCTGGCCAAGGAGGTCGACCGGCTCGCCCAGCAGGGCTACCGCGTGCTCGCCGTCGCCGAGCGGCCCGCGTCCAGCCGTCGCGACCTGGACGAGTCGCGCATCGACGGGCTGTGCTTCCTCGGCTTCCTCGGGCTCGCCGACCCGGTGCGGCCCACCGCGGCGCGCAGCGTCGAACGGCTCGCCCGCGCGGGCGTCCGCGTCGTCATGATCACCGGAGACCACCCGAGCACGGCCGAGGCCATCGCCGCCGAGCTGGACCTCCAGGGCGGCCTGCGCGTGATGACCGGACCCCAGCTCGACCGGGTGGACGACGCCGCGCTGGCCGCGCTGCTGCCGGAGGTCTCGGTCTTCGCCCGGGTCACCCCCGCGCACAAGGCGCGCATCGTCGCGGGCCTCCAGCGGGCGGGCAAGGTCGTCGCCGTGACGGGGGACGGCGCCAACGACGCTCCGGCCATCCGGCTCGCCGACGTCGGCGTCGCCCTGGGGTCCCGCGCCACCCCGGCCGCGCGCGCCTCGGCGGACGTCGTCGTCACCGACGACCGCATCGAGACGATCGTGGAGGCGATCGTCGAGGGGCGGGCGATGTGGAGCTCGGTCCGCGACGCGCTCGGCATCCTGCTCGGCGGCAACCTCGGCGAGATCGTCTTCACCGTCGGGTCCAACCTGGTCGCCGGCCGCAACACCCTGAACGCCCGCCAGTTGCTGCTCGTCAACCTGCTGACCGACATGCTGCCCGCGCTCGCCGTCGCCGTACGCCCGCCGAGCGCGACGAGCCCCGAGACGCTTTTGTCCGAGGGGCCGGAGGCGTCCCTCGGAGACGCGCTCAACCGGGACATCTACGCGCGGGCGGCGACCACCGCGGCGGCGGCCTCGGCGGCGTGGATCTTCGCCCGCTCCACGGGCACGGCGGCGCGCGCCGACACGGTCGGGCTGATCGGCCTGGTGTCCGCCCAGCTCGCGCAGACGCTGGCCGCCGGGGGCAAGGACCGCACGGTGATGCTGGCGGCGTCGGTGTCGCTGGCGTCCCTGTTCGTGGTGGTCTCCGTGCCGGGCCTCAGCCACATGTTCGGCTGCCGTCCGGTGGGGCCTGTGGGCTGGGGAATCGGGCTTGCCAGCGGGGCGGCGGCGGGCGTGGCGACGCGCCTGCTGGGCTCGCCCGGGGCCGCCTGACCCGGCGTCACCAGACGTTCACCAAACAGTCACCTCAAACGGGACAAATCACTGCATACATCCCGCATCATGTATGAAGCAGTCCAAAATCCCTGTGAGGTTCCCGTGTACAACTTCCTTGCCACCATCCTCGCCAAGGCGGCCGTACTGCTGGTAGAGGCCCTGGTAGTCCGCCTCGTCCAAACCTGGATCGACAAAGCCACCACCTCCCCCCAAGCCGCCTGACCCACCCAGGCCGACGGCCCACACCCTGGCCGAAAGCCACCCCCGTGCTCTCGGCCAACCACCCACACCCCCCCATGGCCCACACCCTGGCCGAGAGCCACACCCGTGCTCTCGGCCAATGCCCCACACCCCGCCCCATGGCCCAGACCGTGGCCGACAGCCACATCCGTGTCCTCGGCCAACGGCCCACACCGCCACCTCGGCCGATAGCCCACCCCCTCGCCCTCGGCCGCTACCCCCTCACCCGCTCCGGCCCCAATCAGGCGCCGCAACCCCGAGAAAGGACACCGGCGGAGCCCCCCCACGCCTTCAACTCGCCACCCCCGCCCGCCCCGCACCAGCCTTAACCAGGCGCCGCGGCGGCGAGAAGGCACGACGGCGAAACCGGCGCCCACTACGGCGACCGCCCGGGCGTACGTTCGGGACGCCGCACTGATCCGGCGCGCGCCCAAAGATCAACAGCCAGGGGCACAGCGGGTCAGATGTTCCGCCGGCCCCCGAACGGTCCATGATGGAAGGCATCCGTCATGGAGGTCCTCGGTTGGCGAAGCGCCCATACGTCCTGCTGTCCGTCGCGATGTCGATCGACGGCTACATCGACGACGCCTCGGACACGCCGCTCGCGCTGTCCAACGAGGCCGACTTCGACCGCGTCGACGAGGTCCGGGCCGGCTGTGACGCCATCCTCGTGGGCGCCGGGACGATCCGGGCGGACGACCCCCGGCTGCTCGTACGCTCCCCGTCCCGGCGGGCGGACCGCGTCCTCCGAGGGCTCACCGAGACACCCCTCAAGGTCACCATCACCCGCGACGCCGACCTGGACCCGGGCCGCCGCTTCTTCTCCCTCGGCGACGTCGAGAAGATCGTGTACGCCACCAGCCCCTGCGCCGACAAGGCCCGCGACCGCCTGTCCGGCGTCGCCACCATCGTCGACGCCGGCGACCCCCTGGACCTCCCCGCCGTGCTCTCCGATCTCTCGGCCCGTGGCGTGACCCGCCTCATGGTCGAAGGCGGCCAGGCCGTCCACACCCTCTTCCTCACCTCGGGCCTGGTCGACGAACTTCACCTCGTCATCGCCCCCTTCTTCGTCGGCGACTCCCGGGCCGCCCGCTTCATCACCGACGGCGCGTTCCCACACAACCCGGCCAACCCCCTGCGCCTCGCAGAAACCCGCCCCATCGGCGACGTCGTCCTCCTCCGCTACCTCCCCACCGCGCCCTCGATACCGTCGGAGCCACCTCACCTCCCGGACGAGCCCCGATGACGAACGAACCGGTCCCCGCGAAGCACCCCAAGCCCGACACCGAGCCCGACACCGAGCCCGACACCGAGGCCGACACCGAGGCCGACCTCCGGTGGCTGAACGAGTGCATAGAACTCTCCCGCCGCTGCCCGAGATCGTTCACCGCGTACGCCGTAGGCTCGCTCATCGTGAGCGCGGACGGCGACGTCCTCGCCACCGGCTACTCGCGGGAGACCACCCCCCACGACCACGCCGAGGAAGCCGCCCTGGCCAAGCTCTCCCCCGGCGACCCCCGCCTCGCCACGGCCACGATCTACACCTCCCTGGAGCCCTGCACCACCCGCGCGTCCCGCCCCCGAACCTGCACCACCCTGATCCTCGCCGCGGGCATCCCCCGCGTCGTCTTCGCCTGGCAGGAACCCACCCTCTTCGCCGACTGCACCGGCACCGAAACCCTCGAAGCGGCAGGCGTCCGGGTCACCCGGTTCCCCGAGCTGACAGCGGCCGCCCGCGAGGTGAACGCCCACCTCTTCAAGAAGTGACCTGGCCTGCGGCGCCAGACGGTCCTCACGCCCGGCCTTGGCGGCTGTTTCAGGTGGGGGATCGGACGGTCGTGGCGGCCGGGCGGCGCTGACCAGCCCTTCCTTGGCATCGGTGTCATGCCGTTAAGCTGCATAGAGCCATTCGCGGCCTGACAGATCATCGCAAGGGAGTAGTGCCAGGATGTACAAAGAGTTCGCGATCGAGGCCGTCATGTGGCTGATCCCCATCGTCGTGTTGATCGGCATCGCCCTCATGGTCACCGCCGGCTGACCGCCCCCGCGATCCCGAGACCTTCTGAGGACGGCGCGCCGCCATGGAGCGGGCGCCGTCTTCCATGCCAGGGCCTCGCTCACGGTCCCCGGCGAGCGCTGCCCGATCATCTGAAGCCTGAGAACGATCCGTCCGGAGAACCGGTGTGGCCGGGCGCTCGACGTGAGAGCGCCCGGCCACACGGCCCACCCGGGCAGGTCCTGCCCAGCCGACTTAGCCGGCCGATCCGCCGTGCGCGTGCACGTGGGCGGGAGGCGCGGCGGTGCGCGCCGCGGTGGCCGGCCTGGTGTCGGGGCCGGGCAGGTCGGAGCTGAACGCGTACACCAGCGCGGCGGTGGCGATGGCGCCGGTGTTCAGCGCCAGGGCCTTGCTGTTGACGTTGGCGATGGTGTCGCAGGACTGGTGGTAGCAGGAGTCGTACGCGACCCCGGCGGTGCCGCCGAACAGCGCCTGCTCGGCCGGCGTCTTGATGCCCTCGGCTCCGGTGAACAGGCCTCCGGCGGGGATGCCGGCGTCGATGAACGGGCCGTAGTCGGAGCGGCCGTCGAAGTCGGTGCCCACGTGGCCCTGGCGCAGGGTGTCGAAGTACTTCTCGAAGAGTTTCTCGATCTCGTCGGATCCGGCCGGGCCCGCGGGCGAGCCGGTGGCGTCGGAGTCGTCGCCGTCGTAGATCTTCAGCGCATAGTTCGGCGAGGCGACCATGTCGAAGTTGAGGTAGAGCTTCGTCTTGGCCTTGTCCGCGGCGGACAGGTTGGCGACGTAGTACTCCGACCCGAGCAGGCCGAGCTCCTCGGCGCTCCAGAACGAGAACCGCAGCTTGTTCTTGGTCGGCAGGAAGCCGATCTTGGAGGCGATCTCCAGGATCGCCGCGCTGCCCGACCCGTTGTCGTTGATGCCGGGCCCGGCCAGGACGCTGTCCAGGTGCGCCCCGAGCTGGACCACCTTGTTCGGGTCGCCCCACCGTGAGTCGGCGATCACGTTCTGCGTGGTGCGCCGCTCGCTGATCGTGTCCGTCTTGAGCCGGACGACGGACGAGGCGGGCGCGGCCAGTTCCTCACCGACGGCGAAGCTCGCGCTCACCACCGGGATCGTGACGCTGGAGTCGCCCAGCGTGCCCTGGTTGGTCTCGGTCCGCCCCGGCTGTCCCTCGTTGAAGATGATGACGCCCCTGGCGCCCGCGGCCTGGGCGTTCGCCGCCTTCACCTGGAAGGTGCAGGTGCCGCGCTGGAGCAGGGCGATGTTGCCCGGGGTGAACCCGGCGAAGTCGCCCGCCTCGCATCCGGACGTGGAGCTGGGCGTCGGCGCGGGCGGGAGCACCAGGTCGACCTTCTGCAGGGGTGCGGTGACGTCTCCGGAACCCGAGTAGGTCATGGTGGCGAAGTCGCCGAGGGAGCCGTTGTCGGGCGGGGTCGGGGTGTAGACCTTCGGATCCGGGGAGATCCGCTGGAGTGTGGCGGTCGACTTCTCCTCGAAGAAGTCGAAGGGGAACGACTGCAGTGTCACCTTGTAGCCGGCCTTCTTGAGCTGCGCCGCCACGTAATCGCGGGACGCGACGTGACCGGGCGTCCCGGCGGCGCGGGTGCCGCCGTTGGCGTTGGCGATCTCTTGCAGTTTCCGCATGTGCTTCTCGACCCCGGGCGCGGAGATCGTACGGGCTAATCCGGCGATGTCGGGATCTGATCCGGCGTCGGCCGGACCGGCCCACACCAGGGGGAGCACGAGGGCCGTGGTCGCGGTGGCGACGCCGAGCCCTCTGCGGAGGGTGTTTCGCATCAAGCTTCTCCTAGAAACCAGCGATATGAGGTACCCCGAGGGATTACTCCCTGGAAGGTAATCCGTGATCAACGATCCGGGAAGTGTCACGGCCTCGTCCGGCCATCCACGCGCGGGCCCGGCCCGGCCGGTGCGGGAGAGCCCGTGCCTGAGAACCCGTGCCTGAGCCGGTACCGGAGAGCCCGTGCCTGAGCCGGTTCCGGAGGGCCGGTGCCTGAGAAGCGCCTGAGTCGCTCGGGATTTTCCGTCGGGGGCCCCGGCTAGGGTTGGAACGACGGTGCGGGCACGGCGCGTGACGGGCGCGCCGCCGGTCATCCGGGCGTACGCGGGCGCGTACGCGGGGGAGGTCTGATGAACCGCTTGAAGGACGCGACGAGCCCCTACCTGCTCCAGCACGCCGGCAACCCGGTCGACTGGTTCCCGTGGGGCGAGGAGGCCTTCGCCGAGGCGCGGCGCCGGGACGTGCCGCTGCTGGTCTCGGTCGGCTACTCCGCGTGCCACTGGTGCCATGTCATGGCCCACGAGTCTTTCGAGGACGCCGCGACGGCGCGCCTGATGAACGAGCTGTTCGTCAACGTCAAGATCGACCGCGAGGAACGTCCCGATGTGGACGCGGTCTACATGAGCGCCACCACGGCCATGACCGGCCAAGGCGGCTGGCCGATGACGGTGTTCGCGACCCCGGCGGGCCACCCGTTCTACGCGGGCACCTACTTCCCCCGGCAGCAGTTCCAGCGGCTGCTGACGGGCGTGTCCCAGGCGTGGGCCCGCGAGCGTGACGCCGTGCTGGCGCAGGGGGCCCAGGTCGTCGAGGCGCTCGCCCAGGTCTCCGCGCTGCCCCCGGGCCCCGCGCCCACGCGGCGCGTCACCGAGGAGGCCGTGCGCGACCTGGCCCGCGGCTTCGACGCCGCGCGCGGCGGGTTCGGGGCGGCGCCCAAGTTCCCGCCGTCCATGGTGCTGGAGTTCCTGCTTCGCCACGGCACTCCCGAGGCCGTGGACATGGCGGGCCGGACGCTGGAGGCGATGGCCAGGGGCGGCATCTACGACCAGCTCGGCGGTGGTTTCGCCCGTTACAGCGTGGACGCCGCGTGGGTCGTCCCCCACTTCGAGAAGATGCTGTACGACAACGCGCTGCTGCTGCGGGTCTACGCGCACTGGTGGCGGGCCGGCGGGTCTCCCCTGGCGCGGCGCGTGGCGCTGGAGACGGCCGAGTGGCTTCTGCGCGAGATGCGCACCCCCGAGGGCGGCTTCGCCTCCGCGCTCGACGCCGACAGCGAGGGCGAGGAGGGCCGGTTCTACGTCTGGACGCCCGCCCAGCTCGCCGAGGTCCTCGGCGAGGAGCGCGGGGCGTGGGCGGCGTCGATGTTCGGCGTGACCGCCGAGGGCACCTTCGAGCACGGCACGTCGGTGCTGCGACTGCCGGCCGACCCCGGCGACCGCGCGGCGTTCGACGACGTGCGCGCCGAGCTGCTGACCGCCCGCGCCGCCCGCGTCCGTCCCGGCAGGGACGACAAGGTGGTGGCGGCCTGGAACGGGCTCGCCGTCGCCGCACTGGCCGAGGCGGGGGCGCTGTTCGGCCGTCCCGACCTGGTGGGCGCGGCCCGTGAGGCCGCCGAGCTGCTCGACCGCGTGCACATCGACGGGGCGCGCCTGGCGCGCACCTCGCGGGACGGCCGCGTGGGCCCCAACGCCGGGGTTCTGGAGGACTACGCCGACGTCGCCGAGGGGTTCCTCACGTTGTACGGCGTCACGGGCGAGGCGCGCTGGTTCGAGCGGGCCGGCGCCCTGCTGGACACCGTGCTGGAGCGGTTCCCCGACGGCTCGGGAGGCTTCTTCGACACCGCGGACGACGGCGAGCGGCTGTTCCAGCGTCCCGCGGACCCGACCGACAACGCCACCCCGTCCGGGCAGTTCGCGGCGGCGGGGGCGCTGTTGTCGTACGCCGCGCTGACCGGCTCGGCGCGGCACCGCGAGGCCGCGGAGGCCGCCATCGGCGCGGTGTCGGTGCTGGCAGAGCGGCACGCCCGGTTCGCCGGGTGGGGCCTGGCGGTGGCCGAGGCCGTGCTGTCGGGGCCGCCGGAGGTCGCGATCAGCGGTCCCGTGGACGATCCCCGGACGGCCGCGCTGCAGCGGGCCGCGCTCATGGCGGGCGTCCCGGGCACTGTGGTCGCCCTCGGCGACGGCGACGTGCCCCTGATGCGCGGGCGCGGCCTGGTCGGCGGCGAACCCGCGGCCTACGTCTGCCGCGCCTTCACCTGCCGCCTCCCCGTGACGACCCCGTCCGACCTGACCCGCGAGCTCCGCGCCTCGGCGGCCCCCTAGCCGGGTGGGGGCGGGGTTTCCACCGGGGGCGGCTGGTCCGGGGGCGGGATCTGCCCGTCCGGGTCGTCGGGGCCGGGGCCGGGGGCGGTGGGGCCGCCGCCGTGGTCGTCGGGGGGCGAGGACGGGCCCGGGTCGGTCGTCGGGGAGTCGTCGGGGGCCGTGGTGGGCCGGCCGTCGCGCGGCGCCTTGTCGGGGCGGCGGTTCTTGAACCCGGCGTCGCCGTTGTTGCTCCCCCAGCCGTTGCCGTTGTCGGCCCAGCCGCCGTACCAGTCGTTGTACTGCTGCTCGTAGGACGACGCCGGGAAGTCCTTCACCGGCTTGCCTACCATGGCCTCGGACATGAAGGCCCGCCAGACCTGCGTCGGCAGCGACCCCCCGAACAACGCGCCGTACCCGGGAACGCTGACGGTCTTGTTGTCGTCGCGGAACATGTTCACCGCGGTGGCGAGCTGCGGGGTGTACCCGACGAACCAGACCGAGCTGGAGGAATCGCTGGTGCCGGTCTTGCCCGCGACGGGACGGTCGTACAGCCGCGCGGCGGTGCCCGTGCCGCCCTCGACCACCTGCCGCAGGGCGTACGTCGCGTCGGCGGCGGTGCTCTCGCTGTAGGCGCGCTCGCCCTTGGCGGTGAACTTGCTGGTGTGCCCCTGGGCGTCGGTCACCGAGCGGATGACGTGCGCGTCGCGGTGCAGCCCACCGGCCGCGAACGTGCCGAACCCGGACGCCTGCTGGACGGCGCTGACCGACGCCGTGCCGAGCGGGAAGGTGGGGTAGTCCTTCTGCTTGGCGATCTGCGCCGCCGGGATGCCCGCCGCCTCGGCGGCCTGGGCGACCTTCTTCAGCCCGACCTTCTGGGCGAGGTCGACGAAGGCGGTGTTCACCGAGTCGCGGGTGGCCTCGACGAGGTCGATGGCCGAGCCGTAGGACGCGCCGCCCGAGTTCGGGATCGGGTCCCTGGCGGAGGCGACGCGGATCGGCGAGTTGCCCTCGACCAGGGTGTTGAGGTCGAAGCCGTTCTCCAGCGCCGCGGCGAGCGTGTACGGCTTGAAGGTGGACCCGGCCTGGACCTTCGCCGAGAACGCGTTGTCGTACTGGTTGGACGGGTCCCTGCCGCCGTAGAAGGCGACGACCTCGCCCGTGTTCGGGTCGACGGCGGCGAGGCCGGTGCGCACCTTGCCGGAGGTGCCGTCGGGCAGGGTGTCGGTGACGGCCCGCGCGGCGATCCCCATGAGCCTCTTGTCGAACGTCGTGGTGATCTTCAGGCCGCCCTGCTGGATGTCCTCGTCGGAGTAGCCCCGGCGGTTCAGCTCGGCCTGCACCTGGGCGAGGATGTAGCCCTTCTGCCCGGTGACCGACAGCAGGTTCCTCTGCTTGGCGAGCGTGGGGAAGGCCATGTCGGCGGCCTGCGCGGGGGTGATCGCCCGGGTCCGCACCATCGCGTCCACGACGGTCCGCCAGCGCGCCCTGACCGCGTCCAGGTCGGCGCCCTTGGGGTTGGCGAACCGCGACGGCTGCTGGATCACGGCGGCGAGGTAGGCGCCCTGGGACGGGGTCAGCTTGTCGACGTCCCTGCCGAAGTACGCCTGCGCGGCCGCCTGGATGCCGTAGGCGCCGCGGCCGAAATAGATCGTGTTGAGGTACTGCTCCAGGACCCAGGACTTGGACTTGGACTGGTCGACCTTCAGGGAGATCATGATCTCTTTGAGCTTGCGGACCGCCGACCGCTCCTGGCCCAGCCCGCTGTAGTAGTTGCGGACGAGCTGCTGGGTGATCGTCGAGCCGCCCTGGACCTGACCGCCGGTGAACGTCGACCACATGGCCCGCGCCGTCCCTTGGAGGGAGACGCCCCGGTCCTGGTAAAAAGTCCGGTTCTCAATGGATATGACCGCGTCACGCACCGCGACGGGCACCTTGTCGAGCGGAACGTTCTTGCGGTTGACGCCCTCCCGGGCCAGCACCGTCTTACCGTCGCGGTAGTAGTACAGCGACCCCTGAGCGGTGGCCAGCTTCTGGGTCGTGTCCGGAATCGGCGTGAGGAACCACGCGAGCGCGAGCAGCCCGACGACTCCGAGGATGGCCACGCCACCCACAACGAGAAATCGGTGGAGAAGACGGCGCCTCGGCCGGCGCTTCTTCTCTGCGTCCCGCACGGCGTTCCCCCCGATCTGCGGCTCAGCTACCCCCGTGAGCTGGGCGGATCGTCCACGATAAACCATAAACACCGATGTCCGGCGCGTCGAGTGACCGGTCGATCTCTGTATGAACAGGCTCGCAGATTTCCAGGTGGATGCATGGGAGACGCTCCTGGTTACCCGGCATCGGTACGGGCGGCGCATGCTGATTGCCACGACTTCGTCCGAAACGTCGGGCCTCGGAAACCTGTGGCGGACGCCGGCGCCCCCGGACTACGGAGCGTTGTGGCGGGGCGTGTCGGCCACCAGCGGCAGCACGCGGTAGGCGACCGGGGTGTCGAGCGCGATGACCGAGGACGTGCGCATCACGCCCTCGACGTCCACGATCCGGTCGATGACGCGTTGCAGGTCGGCGTTGCTGCGCGCGACCACCCGGCACAGCATGTCGTCCCCGCCGGTGATCGTGTGGACCTCCAGGACCTCGGGGATCGCGGCGAGCAGCCCGGTCACGGGGTCGTGCCCGGCGATCTGCCGGATCTGCAGCGTGACGAACGCGGTCACGTGGTACCCCAGAGCGGCCGGGTCGATGTCCGGCCCGAACCCGGTGATCACGCCGTTCTCGACCAGGCGGTCGAGCCGCGCCTGGACGGTCCCCCGCGCCACGCCGAGCCTGCGCGACGCCTCCAGGATTCCGACGCGCGGCTCGGCGGCGAGCAGCGAGATCAGGCGCACGTCCAGCCCGTCGATCGTCATGCTGTACAGGATTACCGGCCCGGACCTCGTATGGCTAGGCAACCTGTCCACCGAATTCAGTAACACTTGCACACAATGGCCACAACATCTGAGAGTTGGCCTCATGAGCGATGCATTTCCCGTACATGGCATGGATGCAGTGGTCTTCGCGGTGGGCAACGCCAAACAGGCGGCCCACTACTACTCCACGTCCTTCGGCATGCGGCTGGTGGCCTACAAGGGCCAGGAGACGGGGAGCCGCGACGAGGCGGCCTACGTGCTGACCTCGGGCAGCGCCCGTTTCGTCCTGCGCGGCTCCCTGCGACCGGACACCGAGATCGCCTCCCACGTGGCGCGGCACGGCGACGGCGTCGTCGACCTCGCCCTGGACGTCCCCGACGTCGAGGCCGCCTACGCGCACGCGGTGAAGGCGGGCGCGCGGGGTCTGGCCGAGCCCCACGTCCTCGAGGACGAGTACGGCAAGGTCGTGACGGCGGCCATCGCCACCTACGGAGAGACCCGCCACACGCTGGTCGACCGCGCGAACTACAGCGGCCCGTACCTGCCCGGCTACGTGGCCGCCGAGCCCATCGTCGCGCCGCCGGACAAGCGGCTCTTCCAGGCGATCGACCACTGCGTGGGCAACGTCGAGCTCGGCAAGATGGACGAGTGGGTGAACTTCTACAGGAACGTCATGGGGTTCACCAACATGGCCGAGTTCGTCGGCGACGACATCGCGACCGAGTACTCGGCACTGATGTCCAAGGTGGTCGCCAACGGCACCCGCAAGGTGAAGTTCCCGCTCAACGAGCCGGCGATCAGCCGCAAGAAGTCCCAGATCGACGAGTACCTGGAGTTCTACGGCGGCCCGGGCGTCCAGCACATCGCCCTCGCCACCAACGACATCATCCGGACGGTCGAGCGCATGCGGGCGGCCGGCGTCGAGTTCCTGGACACGCCGGACTCCTACTACGACGACCCCGAGCTGCGCGCCCGCATCGGCGAGGTCCGGGCCCCGGTCGAGGAGCTCAAGCGGCACCGCATCCTGGTGGACCGCGACGAGGACGGCTACCTGCTGCAGATCTTCACCAAGCCGGTGCAGGACCGCCCGACGGTGTTCTTCGAGCTCATCGAGCGACACGGCTCCCTCGGCTTCGGCAAGGGCAACTTCAAGGCGTTGTTCGAGGCGATCGAGCGGGAGCAGGAGCGCCGCGGCAACCTGTGACCATCCGGCTGGCACGCCCGCCGCGGCGACGCCTGACCGCTGGAGACCGCGCCGCAACCTGTGATCGTTCTTTGCGCGACCCCGGCTTTGCGGTGAGCGCCGCCTGGTGATCAACCGCTCATGGGATCACCCGGGACCGGGCCGCCGTACGGAGGGCCACCACCTGGCGAGTCCCCGTACGGCGGCCACACCCCGCCGTACGGCTACGGTGCCGACGACCCACCGTACGGACGCCGGGCGGCGCCGCTCGGCGGCCGGGTGAGGCGCCTGGTCGCGGGCGTGATCGACCTGGTCATCGTGGGGGTGCTCACCTCGCCGTTCTCGGTCACGGCGCTGGAACGCGGACCCGGCGGGGACCTGACCGCCGTCCACACGGGCAACGGGTTCCTGCTGGGGCTGGTCTGGTTCCTCTACTACTGGCTGCTGACCGCCTTCTGGCGCGGCCAGACGGTCGGCAAGAAGCTGATGCGGCTGCGGGTCGTGCAGGACCCGACCCAGGAGCCGGTGACGGCCGGGCAGGCGGCTGTCCGAGAGGCCCTGTACGGCATCTTCAGCGTGGTGTGTTGCCTCGGTCTGCTGGACGTTTTGTGGATTCTCTTCGACGGAAAGAAGCAGGCTTTGCATGACAAAGCCGCCTCTACCATCGTCGTAGATGCCTGATGACCTGCGCTTTCTCGCGTAGGCTGCGGGACATGCAGCTCTTGCGGCCCAAGCGGCTGACGACGGCCGTCCTGTCGGCCACCCTCCTCGGAACCGGTGCCTGCGCCCCCTCGAACGGCGCGACGATGCCCCCTTCGGCGGCCTCCGCGCCCAACGGCACCCAAGTGTCCGGCGCCGACGGCTCGATCGGCGCGGCGGGCATCGGCGACCCGGACTTCCCGACGGACGGCAACGGCGGCTATGACGTCGCCCACTACGGGCTCAAACTGGCCTACGACCCGCCGACCAAGAACCTTTCCGGCGTGACGAGCGTCTCGGCGAAGGCCGTCCAGAACCTCTCGCGGTTCAACCTCGACCTGCACGGCTTCACCGTCCGCAGGGTGACCGTCGACGGCAGGCCCGCGACCTTCGCCCGTGAGGGAGACGAGCTGACCGTGAGCCCGGCCACGACGATCGCCAAGGGGTCGTCGTTCGAGGTCGCCGTCGACTACGCCGGCAAGCCGGACCCTGTGCGCAACTCATCCAACCTCGGCACGTACGGGTTCATCCCCACCAAGGACGGCGCGTTCGTCACCAGCGAGCCCAACGGCGCCAAGACCTGGTTCCCGTCCAACGACCACCCCGCCGACAAGGCGACCTTCGACTTCGACATCACCGTCCCGGCCGGCACGACCGTCATCGCCAACGGCGAGCTGCGCGGCAAGCCCGTGAACGGCGGGACCACCACCACGTTCTCCTGGCGCGAGTCCCACCCGATGGCCACCTACCTCGCGACGATCACGCTCGGGAGGTTCGACGTGAAGACGGGCAGGTCGCCGGGCGGCATCCCGGTGTACGCGGCGACCGACCCGGCGTTCCGGCGGCAGCTCGACTTCCTCTACACGACCTCCGCCAAGGTCACCGACTACTGGTCGAAGGTCTTCGGGCCTTACCCCTTCTCTTCCACCGGCGGCGTGATCGACGACTTCTCCTCCGGCTACGCCCTGGAGAACCAGACCAAGCCGATGTACGGCGGCTTCGACCCCGACCAGAGCATCATCGCCCACGAGCTGGCCCACCAGTGGTTCGGCGACAGCGTCAGCATCACCCGCTGGAAGGACCTCTGGCTGAACGAGGGCTTCGCGACGTACGCCGAATGGCTGTGGTCCGAGCACATCGGCGGCCTGAGCGCCGCCAAGACCTTCGAGGACTACTACGCCGCCAAGCAGGCCCCGATGTGGCGGTACCCCCCGGGCATCGCCCAGAGGCAGGACCTGTTCAACAACTCGGTCTACATCCGCGGCGCGATGACCTTGCAGGTTCTGCGCGAGCGTATCGGCGACCAGAAGTTCTTCGACCTGCTTCGCACCTGGACGTCCAAGCACAAGTACGGCAACGCCACGACCGACGAGTTCATCAAGCTCGCCGAGTCGATGTCGGGCCGCAACCTGACCGACCTCTTCAACGCCTGGCTCTTCAAACCCGAACGCCCCACCCTGCGGTGACAGACGGCGCCGATGCGCGCTGCCTGGCCGCGGCTCTCCCCGGCGGAGGGATGACCTCAGTTGACGGGCCGCGGCAGCGGGTAGACCGCTGACGGGGGAGAAGACGAACGCCCCCCGCCGGTGCGGGGTGGCACCGGCCGGGGGCGTGTTGGTCGAGTCGCTCTGTGGAGGAAGTGTCCCTCAGGGAGCGGGCGTCCGCTGGACGCCCGCTCAGGTCCGAGTCAGCAGTGCTTGTTCAGCGACATGTGCTTGATCAGGGGGTACAGGGCGGGGTCGAACCGGCCCTCGGCGAACCACCGGTACCTCCGGTTGGCGACGGGCAGGCCCTTGACGAACTTGGTGCTGGTGCTGCCGTACACCCGGATGTCGGCGAGCACGGCGAAGTTCGCGTCCTTGAGGTGCGCCCACATCAGCCAGGCGTCGTCGCCGTCGGAGCTGCTGACCGTGGCGTCGAGCTGCGCCGTGCCGTTCGGATAGATGGTCCAACTCGCGCCGGGGTAGAGGTAGCAGTCGCCCGCCGACATCCAACTGTTCCAGGTGTACTTCTTGTAGGCGGTCGCGTTGGCCGTCCCGGTGGCCGGGAGGGCCAGGCCGAGGGTGAGGGCACCCAGGGTCGCGGCCACACCTATGATCCTGCGGATCCTTTTCATGACGCTTTCCTTCCTTCGAAGCTGCCGCTCGGTGATCGGGTGGGACTTGGTGGCGAGACATCTCCGGGCCTGACGCGTCGGTGATGCGTGAGGCCCTGGAAAGCACCGCCGGCCGCCTGGAGGTGCCGGCCACCAGGGAGAGGAGCGCTTGCCTCCATCACGTTCGCGGCTTGAGCACATGTCCGGCGATAAAGGCGGACGGATCGGATCAGAGACCCTTGAATCCGCAAGTAGCGTCCTATACTTCCGCTCAACGGGGTGTCCGGCGCCGCCGGACACCCGCGAGCGGGGGTCGGACGGGGCGCGCGGATGAGCGAGGAATCGGATCCACGGCTGAGGTTCGCCGAGCGGTTACGGGCCTTGAAGGACGCCGCCGGTGTCTCGGTCCGCGACCTGGAGATCGCCAGCGTCCGTACGCCACGGCGACGCGACGGCCAGGAGCCGTTGCGGCTGAAGCGCAGCACCATCGCCGGGATGATCAGCAGGACCCGGCCGGTGCTCCCGGAGCAGGAGCATTTCGAGGTCCTCGTCGACACCTGCGTGCGCGTCGCCGGGGAATCCGGCCGGCCGTTGCCCGGCGATCTGGGGGACCGCCAGGCGTGGGACGCGGCCTACCGCGAGCTGCTGCTGCGCATGGCCGGGGTGCGCAGCACCAACCGGGCGGCCACCGAGGCGGTCAGACGACTCCGGTCGGCGGGCGAACCGCCGGCCGCCGATCCCCGTGACGAGCCCGATGAGCCCGACGAGGTCAGCCCGTATCGAGGGCTGGAGGCCTTCGGTCCCGGCGACGCCCGGTTCTTCTTCGGGCGCAGGCAGCTGACCGGCAGCCTGCTGGACCGGGTCGCCGAGAAACGAGCCTCCCCCGGGCCGCTGATGGTGACCGGCCCGTCAGGATCGGGAAAGTCCTCCCTGCTGCGCGCCGGGCTGATCCCCGCGCTCAACAACCGCGATCCACCGCCGGACCCCGACCACACGGGCGTTCCGGTCCTGCTGTTCACCCCCGGGGCCGACCCGCTGACCGAACTGACCGGACACGTCGCCGCCCTCACAGCGGAGACGTCTCCGGACGACCTGGCGGAACGCGTCCATGCCGACCCCGGGCACCTGCGGGACGTACTCGGCCGGACGCCGGGCATCGCCGGCTCGCCACGCCAGGCCCGGGCGGTGGTCATCGTCGACCAGTTCGAGGAACTGTTCACCCTGTGCCCCGACGAGCAGCGGCGCCGATCGTTCGTCCAGGCGCTGGACGCCTTGTGCGCGAGCCCCTCCGGCGACGCCCCCGCCGTGGTCGTCCTGGGGATGCGCGCCGACTTCTTCGGCCACTGCACCGCCTACCCCCAGCTGCTCGCTGCGCTGGAACACCCCCTGGTCGTAGGTCCGATGACCGCCTCCCAATTGCGGCTGGCCATTGAAGGCCCGGCCGGTCTGGCCGGTCTCATGCTGCAAGAGGGCCTGGCCGACCAGGTGCTGGAAGACCTGCTGGTGGACGGCCTGGGCGATGACTCCCACCCGCACCGCTCCGATACCGAGGGCGTGCTGCCGTTGCTGTCGCACGCCTTGTTCGTCACCTGGCAGCACCGCGAGGGCCGCCGGTTGACCCTGGCGGGCTACCGCGCCGCCGGAGGTGTGGCCGGTGCCCTGCAACGCACCGCCGACGCCGCTCTCGACAGCCTGGATCTGGACGGCCGTCACCGGGCGCGCGCCCTGTTGCTGCGCCTGGTGAGATTGGGCCAGGCCACCAACGACACCCGGCAGCGCGTCCCCGTCCTCGAACTGCTCCCCCCGCCCACGACCCCGGAGCACGGCACCGTCCGGCACGTGCTCGACCAGCTGGTACGCGCCCGGCTGGTCACCGTCGACCACGATGCCGTCCAGCTCACCCACGAGGCGCTGATCCGGGCCTGGCCACAGCTTCGCGGCTGGATCGACGCCGACGGCGCCGGTCTTCTAGTCCGTCAGCAGCTCACCGAGGACGCGGCGCAGTGGCTGCGCCATGGCCGCGATCCGGCGTTCCTCTACCAGGGCACCCGGCTGGCCGCCGCCCAGGAGGCCAGGCAGAAGTGGGACGCCGATCCCGGCGGGTATCGTCCCCTCGACGCGGTCACCCACGACTTTCTCAAGGCGGGCACGCACGCGGCGCACCGCAGCGCGCGCCTGCGCAGATTCGGGATCATGGCCTTGGTCGTCTCGCTCATCATCGCGATCATCGCCGCGGCCGGCGCGGTCAATTCCGCCAACGACGCCCACCACCAGCGCACTCTGGCGCTGTCCCGCCAGTTGGCGGCACAGAGCGAAACCCTCAGCACGGCCGACCCGGTCGCCTCCACCCTTCTGGCGGTGGCGGCCTGGCGCATCGCCCCCACGGCCGACGCCCGCGTCAGCCTGCTCACGGCGATCGGCAGACCCGGCCGCGGAGTCCTCGCCGACCACACCCAGGACATCACATCCGTGGCCATCAACTCCGACGGCAGGACCCTGGCAAGCGCGGGCTGGGACAAGACGGTACGGCTGTGGGACATGGCCACGCAGCGTCCGATCGGAGCCCCGCTCACCGGCCACGACCAGGGCGTCCGGGCCGTGGCCTTCAGCCGCGACGGCAAGACCCTGGCCAGCGCCGGTGAGGATAGGACGATACGGCTCTGGGACGTGGCCACCCACCGCCCGATCGGAACCCCGCTCACCGGCCACGACGACGCCGTCAGCTCGGTGGCCTTCAACCCCGACGGCAAGACCCTGGCCAGCGGCAGCTGGGACAAGACGGTACGACTGTGGGACGTGGCCACCCACCGCCCGATCGGAACCCCGCTCACCGGCCACGACGACGCCGTCAGCTCGGTGGCCTTCAACCCCGACGGCAAGACCCTGGCCAGCGGCAGCTGGGACAAAACGGTACGACTGTGGGACGTGGCCACCCACCGCCCGATCGGAACCCCGCTCACCGGCCACGATGACACCGTCAGCTCAGTGGCCTTCAACCCCGACGGCAAGACCCTGGCCAGCGGCAGCTGGGACAAAACGGTACGACTGTGGGACGTGGCCACCCACCGCCCGATCGGAACCCCGCTCACCGGCCACGACGACACCGTCAGCTCAGTGGCCTTCAACCCCGACGGCAAGACCCTGGCCAGCGGCGGCGGCACCCCCATACGGCTCTGGGACGTTGCCACCCACCACCCTCTCGGAACCCCGCTCATCGGCCACGACGGGGGGGTCACCTCGCTGGCCTTCAGCCGTGACGGCAGGACCCTGGCGAGCGGCAGCCTCGACGACACCGTACGGCTCTGGGATATGGGTGTCCGTGGCGAGCTGGAGCCCCTTGATATGGACGGCGACGTCGACGACACCGTGGCCTTCAGCCCCGACGGCAAGATCCTGTTCGCCGAGATTTTCACCACCGCACGGTCAGGCGAGAGTCTCAGTGCCCTACGGCGATGGGATGTGGCCACGCACCGCCCGGTCGGAACCCCGCTCGCCCACGAAGTGGGCAGTTCCGTGGCCTTCAGCCCTGACCGCAACACCGTGGCCATCGCCGGCCTCGGACAGAACACGGTGCGGCTCTGGAACGTGGCCACCCGGCAACCGCTCGGAACCCTGATCGCCGACCGCGACCAGCAGATCATGTCCGTGGCCTTCAGCCCCGACGGCAGGACCGTGGCCACCGCCGGTGACGACAGAAGGGTACGGCTCTGGAACGTGGCAACCCAGCGTCCGATCGGGCCCCCGTTCACCGGCCACGACGGGTACGTGTACTCCTTGGCCTTCAGCCCCGACGGCAAGACCCTGGCCACCGCCGGTGGCGACAAGACCGTACGCCTCTGGGACGTGGCCACCCACCGTCAGCGGGGCACACCCCTGACCGGTCACGCCAGCCAGGTCGAGTCGATGGCGTTCAGCCCGGATGGGAAAATCCTGGCCAGCGCGGGCGGCTCGGTTCGCTTGTGGGACGTGGGCACCGGCCGTCAACGCGGCGCACCTCTGACCGGCCACGCCGCCGGAGTCCGCTCGGTGGCGTTCAGCCCGGATGGCTCGCTGCTGGCCACCGGAAGCGTTGACGAGACCGTGCGCCTGTGGGACACGGCCACCCACCGCCCTATCGGGACCCCGACCGCCGGCTACGACGAGGCCGTCACCTCGGTGGTCTTCAGCCCTGACGGCAAGACCATGGCCTTTGGAACCTTCGGCTCGACGGTGTGGCTGTGGCACGTGGCCCTGCCCACGGACCCGTACGCCACCGCCTGCGCCATCTCCCCGCGTTCTCTCACCCAGGAAGAATGGAACCTCTACGTCCCCGGCGAGAAGTTCCAGCAGGTCTGCCCCTGAATCCCACTTAGCTGAAGATCAGCTTGTAGCCGAAGCGGCGGAGACCCGCGAGGACTTCGTCGCAGTGGACGGGGCCGCGGGTCTCCAGGTGGAGCAGGACCTCGGCCTCGTCCAGGTGCAGGCGGGGGTTCACCCGCTCGTGGCCGACGTCCAGGACGTTCGCGCCGAGGTCGGCGAGGCGCGTGAGCAGGGTGGCCAGGGCGCCGGGGCGGTCGGGCAGGCGAATTCTGAAGGCGAGGTAGCGGCCGGCCACCGACAGGCCGTGGCGCAGCACCTTCGACAGCAGCAGCGGGTCGATGTTGCCCCCGGAGAGCACCACGACCACGGGCGGTTCGAAGGCGCGCGGCAGGTCCAGCAGGGCCGCGACCCCGGCCACGCCGGCGGGCTCGACCACGAGCTTCGTCCGCTCCAGGCAGAGCAGCAGGGCCCGCGACAGCGACTCCTCCGAGACGGTGACCACGCTGTCGACCAGGTAGTGGATCATCTCGAAGGTCGTGTCACCGGGACGGCCGACCGCGATGCCGTCCGCCATGGTCGAGGCCGGCTCCACGAGCACCGGGTGCCCGGCGGCGAGCGAGGCCGGGTACGCGGCGGCCCGCTCGGCCTGCACACCGACGATCCTCACCCCCGGACGCATCGACTTCACCGCGAGCGCGACCCCGGCCGCGAGCCCGCCGCCGCCCACGGCCGCCGTGATCGTGCCGACCTCGGGGAGCTGCTCCAGGATCTCCAGCCCGACCGTGCCCTGCCCCGCCACGATGTCCGGGTGGTCGAAGGGGTGGATGAAGACGGCGCCCGTCTCCTCGGCGTGCTGCCGCGCGGCGGCCAGCGCCTCGTCCACCGTGGACCCGGCGAAGATCACGTCGGCGCCGTACGCGCGGGTGGCCTCGACCTTGGGCAGCGGCGCGCCGTGCGGCATGAACACCATCGCCTTGCACCCGAGCAGCCCGGACGCCAGCGCGACCCCCTGCGCGTGGTTGCCCGCGCTCGCGGCCACGACCCCGCGCGACCGCTCCTCCTCGCTGAGCCGGGCGATCCGGACGTAGGCGCCGCGCACCTTGAACGACCCCGCCCGCTGGAGATTCTCGCACTTGAGGTAGACGGGCCCGCCGACCATCTCCGACAGAAGCCGGGAATGCAACATCGGCGTCTGGACGATCACGCCGTCCAGCAACTCACGTGCGGCGACCACGTCCTCGTAGGTCACCTCAGGGCGCGCCATGCCCGAAGTCTCCCACTCCCCATCATTCACCACCGCCACCGGGCCACCCTCATATGTCACCCCGTGAGAGGACTTGCCCGCCCCTGTCGTGCCGTACGCCTTCCGGACGCCGCACGGCACGACGGCACTCGGGTCAGCTTCCCGGCGGGGGCGTCGCGTCGCCGATGCGGAACGCCGACGGATCGTCGACCAGCCGGCACGGCCGGACCGGGCCGTCGGTGAGCCCGGCACTGAACTGCCAGGCGACGCCCGGATCGTCGGCGGTCGGCGTCCTCGGGTTCTCCGCGATGTCGATCACCAATGTCCACCCGGGCGCGATGCGGCGGGGGTAGATCGTGATGTCGTCCCGCAGCCGCACGGCCTTCCCGGACGGCCTGTTCTCCAACTTCTGGAGGACCGTGGCCCGTTTGGCGGGGTCGTCGCTCTCCATTTCCTCCTTGGTCGGCATGTTCGCCTGGTCTTCGGCCAGGGGCCGGTACCGGCTCACGTCGCAGCGCTTGCCCAGGGGCATGTACGCGATGTCGGCACGCACCCCCGTGGCGGCCAGATCCCTCTCCACCGTCTCCGGGGCGCGGAACTCGCGAAGGGTGAGGGTCACCGAGCCGTCGGCGTTCTTCGTCACCGCGTAGGCGGGGGATCCGGAACCGGTGGCCCACGGCACGGCGACCACCGCCGCCGCGGCCACTCCGACGACGCCCGCCGCCATCAGCAGCCTGCGTCCGGTCCTACGCCGAGCGGGGATGTGCTCCCCGGACGGCCGTACGGCCATCTGCGCCTTGAGCTCGCTAAGCAGTTTGTCCTCGAAAGTGCCGTTCATCTGAGTCCTTCCATCACGAGGGGCGGCACGACACCGGGAGCCCGCCGCAGCCACCGCCTGGCCCGGTGAAGGCGCACGCGGGCGGTGCCCTGGCGGATGCCAAGAGCGGAGGCGGCCTCCGTGAGGGTGAGCTGGTCGACCACGACGAGCTCCAGCAGCGCTCGCTCGCCCTCTGGCAGCTCGCCCATGGCGTGGAGCGCCTCACGCGCGGTGGCCTCCGCGTCGATCCGTTCCTCCAGGCGCGCGACGTCGTCCGGCTCCAGCAGCCGCCGGCCCGCGATGCGCCGGCCGGCCTGGAGCTCCCGCGCGGCCCGCCGTCGTTCGGCGAGCAGGGTGTTGCGCGTCACGCCGTACAACCAGGCCGTCTCGCTCCCCAGCGCGGGACGGTAGGTGTGCGCGGAGTCGATCACGGCGAGAAAGACCTCGGCCACGAGGTCCGCGACCGTGTGGGGGTCGTCGACGCGGCGGGCCAGGAATCGGGTCACCTCGTCGAAGTGCCGCCGGTAGAAGGCCTCGAAAGCCTCCGGATCTCCGGCCATCCCACCCGGCCCAGCCTGTTTCAGGCGCACCGGCCTCACTCCCTTCGTCGTCCGCTTACTTACACATCTGCTTGGACGAAGGCCCGCAAACCGTTACAAGCGCCGACGAGCACCCAGGCGACGAATCAGTAGGCGGGGCCGCCAGAGGCCACTGGCCTGCGCGATCGGGATGCCCTCAGTTGAGGGCGGCGGTGAGGCGGGTGTGGAGGGTCGGTTCGGCCTCGGGGGTCGTGTGGAGGGTTACGGTGAGGCCGGCCTCAGCGGCCTCGGCGAGGATGGCCAGCAGGGCGGCCAACTGTGTAGGGGGTTCGTCGGCGAGGAGGGCTTCGGCGTGGTCGATGGCCAAGGTCGCCTTCCCGGCGGCGGTCAGGTCGCGCAGCGAGTCGGCCAGGGCGTCCCAGTTGCGGCCGAAGTAGGCGGGCAGGCGCAGAGCCCGCGCCGCCTCCTCGAAGAAGGCGGCGCGGGTGCGACAAGCGCGCCCGTCCACGACATCACCGTGATCCCCGGCGGCGGGCGCCAGGGTGGTGGACACCGTCAGCCAGTGCGGCAGTGGACGTGCGGCGGATGTCATGGAGAGTCCTAGATCCGGTAGAAGTCGGTGTAGTGGTTGGGGGAGAACCAGGTGGCGCCGGTGCTGCGGTTCACAACGATGCGGTACGCGTCACGGGCCGCGCCGCGCGCCCGCGAGTAGACGTCGTACTCGTAGTAGGTGGCGCCGCTGGGAAGCTGACCCTCGCGGTTGTAGAACTGACCGCCAGTGTAGTTGTACCGGCCGTCGGGCCAGGTGTACCAGCCGGCGCTGGTCGGGAAGCCCTTGCCGGACCAGACGCTCCTGGCGTAGCGCGCGTCGGCGCAGCGGGACTGGGTGCAGGAGCTGTAGACCGCCGCGTCGGCGGGGGTGACGCCGGCCACGAAGGTCAGGGACATGAGGGTGGCGAGCAGGACGGTGAGTCGCGCGGGCCAGGCGAGCCGGGGGCGTTGCAGGGTGTGCACGAAGCCTCCTTGTGGGGGTGTTACGACACCCGTCAGGATCCCCTTTCAAATCGGGTCAGATATAGGCAAAGATCGCCAAAGCTACGGTGAACTTTTCGCAGCATCAAGGTATTAATCGGTCGAATTAGGATGACCCGCGCATACGGGCTGTTCCACCCCGTTCGTCCCCGTGATAAGGCGCCGCGCCCAGGATCGGCCCGGCGGACGACTCGTGAGGCGGGACGGGTCCGGCAGTGATCATCGGTTGCGACGGATCAGCCGGGCGCCCCACGTTCTCCAGCGGGCATGGTTCCTTTGTGTCTCAGCTTCCGCCGGTCGGCTGTGACTCAGCTTGCGCCGGTGGGCCTCGTGAGCGGCTTTCTCAGGCGGGGCCGGTCCAGTAGTGGTCCTCGGCGAGGACCAGGGCGGCGGCGCCGATCAGGCCGGCGTCCTGGCCGAGGGCGGCGGGGACGACGCGGACGCGGGCCGCGAACTCCATGCGGACGTGCGCGTGCAGAGTCCGCTCCAGGGGCTCGAACAGCAGCGGGCCCGCCTGGGACAGGCCGCCTCCGATGGTGACGAGGTCCAGGTCGCACATGTGGGTGGCCGAGGCGATCGCGATGCCGAGCGCGCGGCCGGCCCGGGTGAAGGCGCTGCGGGCGATCGGGTCGCCCGCGGCGGCGTCGAGGGCGAGCTGACGGCCGCTGGCCCCCGCGGCTTCGACGTACAGCCCTCCGGCCGCCGGGTCGCGATGCGCGGAGCCGGGGACCCAGCCCTGGGTGAGTGCCCAGGAGGCGAGGCCGGGGCCGCGGCTGATGGCCTCCAGGCAGCCGCGGCCGCCGCACTCGCAGTCCGGGCCGTCGGGGTCGACCACGACGTGGCCGATGTGCCCGGCGTTGCCCGTTCCTCCGTCGATCAGGCGGCCGCCGAGGATGAGGCCGCCGCCGACGCCCGTCGAGACGACCATGCCGAGCATGTTGTCGCTGCCCCGGCCCGCGCCGCGCCAGTGCTCGGCGGCGGCCACGCAGATCGCGTCGTTGTGGATGCGCACCGGCACGCCGGGAAAGCGCTCGGCGAGCCGGTCCCGCAGGGGGAAACCGCGCCATCCGGGCATGTTGAGCGGCGAAACATGACCGTCGGGCCAGCTCATCGGGCCGCCACAGCCGATTCCCACGCCGAGAACGTCAAGGCCCGGCACGCGCTGGACGACGGAGTCCACCAGCGCGGCCAGGGACTTCCAGAGGGTTTCCGCGTCGCCGCCGGGTGGGGTCGCGACGCGGTCGGCCACGATGATCTCCCCCGTGGCGCCGACGACGGCGGCGGCGAACTTGGTGCCGCCGATGTCGACCGCCAGGACCGCGCCGGCGCCCCCCGCCGTCGTGGGCGCCGCGTCGAGTCCCGTGCCGTGTGCCGTGTCCCGCCTCGCGTCGTATGTCACCTGAGCCCCGCCTCCCAGACGTCCCGGTGCAGGAAGATCTGCTGTGCGCTGTCCACGAACGTTCTCCGGGTGACCCACCGTACGGCGGAGCCGGATTCGCGGTGCCACTCCTCACCGACCCGGCGCCGGACAAGAGCACCGTAGCGAGCGGGAGAGGAGGGCACCCGGCGATCGTAAGTGGAGACCGCACCACTCCGTCGCGGGACCCACGTGCCCGCGATGTACCAGGATCACACGCCGGCCGGGCGGGGCGGGCGTCAGACGCCGGGCGGACGTGGATGTGGCGGGGCGCGGCGAGCTCGGCGGCCTGGCAGGCGTGCTGACGTGGCTGACGTGGCTGGCATGACTCGCGTGGCTGCGTGGCTGCGTGGCTGGGTGGCTGGCGTGGCGGACATGGCTGGGTGGCTAGGTGGCTGGGGTGGCTCGCGTGCCCGGGAGTGGCTGCGGTGGCTGGGGTGGCGGGCAGGGCGAATCAGGGGCGAAGCGTCAGGACGTCGGAGCCCAGAGCCTCAGGGACCACGGCGCCACGACGTCAGGGACGAGGGCGTCAGGCGTGGCGGGCGGCTCGCTCGCCGCCGCTGGGGCTGTTCTGGCCGCTGGAGAAGACCAGGATGGAGGCCGAGAAGCCGTGGACGTGGTTGTGTCCGCCGACCGGGCCGACCTCGCCCGCCGCGAAGAACCCGGCCATGCCGATCGGGCCCAGGGTGTCGCGCAGCGCGAGCGCGTCGTGGTCGGGGCTGCCGAACATGGCCGAGCCCCGGCCGTTGCAGGAGAAGAGCAGCGCCCCGTCGATGCGCCCGCGCTCCTCGACGTGCGCGTCGAGGAGCTCGTACAGGTCCTCGTCCGCCGCGGCGGCGTCGCGGACCTGGAAGCGGACGCTCTGGCCGATGTCGAGCACGTCGCCCACGGCCACGGCCTCGCGTTCGGGATCGATGCCGAGGATGCCGCGGATCAGGAAGTCGCCCCGCTCGTGGATCTCGGCGTACTCGTCCATGGCGATGCCGATCTGGAGACCGGAGGCCACCAGCTCCCTGTCGTCCTCGTCCAGGCCGCTGACGATGTCCTCCAGGCGGGCGAGCGCGGGCTGCCCGGCGAGTTCGAGCAGCAGGTTGTCCTCGGAGCGGGTGACGACCATGGTGGGGCCGATCGGGCGGCAGCCCTGGCTGACGACGGTGCTCACGTTGAGGGGGCCGCTCAGCATGACGCCGATCGCCCCTTCGGCGTACATCTCGCCGCCGGCGAACAGGCGGACCGAGCCCTGGCCGCGCATGCCGTTGGCGAGCCCTCCGACCAGGGGAAGGTCGCCGAGGACGTCGGAGGAGTGCTCGACGAAGGCGTCGGTGGGGAAGCTGTACGGGTCGGCGAGCAGGATGGCCACCCGGTCGTCGGGATCACGGTCGGGAAGACCGATGATCACGAAGCGGTCCTCCATGCGCAGGGTCTCCAGGACGAACGTCGTCACGCGGGCACCGTCGAGGCTGGCCGCCCAGGCGCTGACCGCCGAGGTGTGCTCGACGCCCTGGCTGTCGCCGATGACGCCGGTGGCGCTGCACCCGATGACCTGGGCCCCGGGCGCCATGCGCATGGCCCGCAGCCCGGCGCGGGACACCTCCTCTGGATCCTCGCCGCAGATGAAGAAGCACACGAGGTCCGGTGGTCCCGACAGGCCGGAGAGCGCCTGGCGCACCGCCTGCTCGGCGGCGGCCTCCAGGTCGGAGCCCACGGCGAGACCGTCCGCGAACCGGCTCGTCAGCACTGCCACACGCCTCGCCTCCCCTTCCGCGCGAGTCGTTGTGTGTCGCTGGGTTTTGACCCTCTTGGCCGGATTCTCCCCACTACGGGAGTAACAACGCGCGCGTAGCGTCACACAATGGTCAAGATCCGAAATGTGTATAAGCTGCCACAAGCTTCCCCCGCGACGTAGTCTCGATGCCGTGCATGAATCGCCCACACCGCGAAGTGAGACCCCGCAGGCCCGCACTCTGCGTGACCTGCGCGAAAGTGGACACACCTATCGCACGGTCAAGGCGGAGATCCGCGAGAACCTGCTCGCCAGGTTACGCGCAGGCGAGCCCAGATTCCCGGGCATCGTCGGATTCGACGAGACCGTGCTTCCCCATCTGGAGCGGGCCCTGCTGGCGGGACACGACCTGGTGCTGCTCGGCGAGCGCGGCCAGGGCAAGACGCGCCTGATCCGCACGATCACCGGCCTGCTCGACGAGTGGACGCCGGTGATCGAGGGGTGTGAGATCAACGACCACCCGTACGCGCCGGCGTGCGTCCGCTGCGTCAAGCTCGCGGCCGGGCGGGGCGAGGATCTGGAGATCACCTGGAAGCACCGCGATGACCGGTACGGCGAGAAGCTCGCCACGCCGGACACCTCCGTCGGCGACCTGATCGGCGACGTCGACCCGATCAAGATCGCGGAGGGCCGCACGCTCGGCGACCCCGAGACGGTGCACTACGGCCTCGTGCCGCGCACCAACCGGGGCGTCTTCTCGGTCAACGAGCTGCCCGACCTGGCCGAACGCATCCAGGTCTCCCTGCTCAACGTGCTGGAGGAGCGCGACATCCAGGTGCGCGGCTACAACCTGCGGCTGCCCCTGGACGTGCTGCTGATCGCCAGCGCCAACCCCGAGGACTACACCAACCGCGGGCGCATCATCACCCCGCTCAAGGACCGCTTCGGGGCCGAGATCCGCACCCACTACCCGCTGACGCTGGAGGACGAACTCGGCCTCATCCGCCAGGAGGCGGTCCTCAACTGGAAGTTCCAGAACGGGCAGCCGGTCCTCACCGAGGACGGGGGGGGCCTGAGCGCCGAGCTCCCCGACCACATCGTGGAGGTCATCGCCCGCTTCACCCGCCTGGTCCGGGAGTCCACGGCGGTGGACTCGCGCTCGGGCGTCTCGGCGCGCTTCGCCATCGCCGCCGCCGAGACGGCCGCGGCCTCGGCCGTGCGGCGGGCCGCGATCACCGGCGAGGAGCGTCCGGTGACCCGGGTGGCCGACCTTCCCGCAGTCGTCCCGACGCTGCGCGGCAAGGTCGAGTTCGAGGTCAGCGAGGAGGGCCGCGAGGTCGAGGTGCTCTCCCACCTGCTGCGCCGGGCCGTCGCCGAGACGTTCCGGGGCACGCTCGGGGGCATGGACCTGTCCGCGCTGCTGGACAAGTTCAGCGAAGGCGTCCAGATCGAGACCGGCGAGATGACCACCGCCACCGACCTGCTCCAGCGGATCGGCCAGATCAACGGGCTCGCCAAGATCATGTCCGCCGTGGGCATGGGCGAGGGCGACGAGTCGCCGGGGCACGCCGCCGCGGCGCTGGAGTTCGCCCTGGAAGGCCTCTACCTGATGCGGCGCCTGTCCAAGGACGAGGTGGACGGCGGGGCCGTCTACCGCACCTGAGACGCGTTTCCGGCGGGCGGCGCACCGGACTCCGGCGCGCCGCCCCGCGAGGCGTCCCCGGATCGGTCACTTCATCGCACATCGGACATCTGACGATTAGGCTGCCAAGAGATGAGCGGATACCGATACGGCGAGTACCACGACGGACCCGATCCGCTGGCACCGCCGTACGACGTGCGCGCCGCGCTCGACGAGATGGGCGACGCGATCCTGCAGGGCTCCACCCCCCTCGACTCCCTCCGCGACCTGCTCCGGCGCGGCCTTCCCGGCGCCCCGGACCGGCGCGGGCTGGACGAGCTGCTGCGCGAGGTGCGCAGGCGCCGCCGTGAGCTGAGCGAGCGCGGCAATCTCTCCGGCACGCTGGAGCGCGCCCGCGCGCTGCTCGACAAGGCCATCGGGCAGGAGCGCGCCGAGCTGTTCCCCGACCCCTCCGACGAGGCGCGGCTGCGCGAGACCGAGCTGGACTCGGTGCCGTCCGACACGGCGAGCGCCGTCCAGCGGCTCGGCTCGTACGAGTGGCGCTCGGCGGCGGCGCGCGAGACGTTCGAGGAGCTGCGCGACCTGCTGCGCCGGGAGGTGCTCGACAGCCGGTTCCGCGGCATGCGGGAGGCGCTGGCGAATCCAGACCCGGAAATGATGAACCGGGTTCGGCAGATGATGTCGGATTTGAACGACATGCTGGACCGGGACGCGCGCGGTGAGCACACCCAAAGCGACTTTGACCAGTTTATGGAGAAATATCGGGATTTCTTTCCGGAGAATCCCCGCAACCTCGACGAACTCGTCGACATCCTGGCCCGCCGCGCCGCCGCCGCCCAGCGGATGCTCGCCTCCATGACCCCCGAGCAACGCGCCGAGCTGCAGGCGCTGATCGACCAGACCCTCCAGGACGCGGGCCTAGCCGAGCAGATGGCCCGCCTCGGCCAGTCCCTGTACGCCCGCCGCCCCGACCTCAACTGGGACTCCTCCGAGCGCATGGACGGCGAACAGGGCCTCGGCATGGGCGACGCCGTGACCGCCCTGGAGGAGCTCGCCGACCTGAACGACCTGGAGGCCGCCCTCCAGCAGGACTACCCCGGCGCCCGGCTGGACGACGTGGACGAGGCCGCGATCCGCCGCGCCCTCGGCCGGTCGGCCGTGGACGACCTGGAGGCTCTCAAGCAGATCGAGCGCGAGCTGGAGCGCCAGGGCTACCTGCGCCGCCAGCGCGGCAAGCTGGAGCTCACCCCCAAGGCCGTACGGCGGCTCGGCGAGACAGCCCTGCGGCGGGTCTTCGACTCCCTGGACGCCGGGCGCAGGGGCGACCACGACCAGCGGGACGCGGGCGCGGCCGGCGAGCTGACCGGCTCCTCGCGCCCGTGGCGCTTCGGCGACGAGCAGCCCATCGACGTCGTCCGCACCCTGGTCAACGGCGTGCGGCGCGGCGGGACGGGCGGCCGGGTGTCGCTGTCGGTGGACGACTTCGAGGTGGCCGAGACCGAGCGCCGCACGGCGGCGGCGGTGTGCCTGCTGGTCGACCTGTCGTACTCGATGGCGCTGCGCCAGACGTGGGCGCCCGCCAAGCAGACCGCGCTGGCGCTCCAGGCGCTGGTGGCCTCGAAGTTCCCCGGGGACGCCGTGCAGATCATCGGCTTCTCCAACTACGCCCGGGTGCTCCAGCCGGAGGAGCTGGCGAGCCTCGAATGGGACATGGTCCAGGGCACCAACCTGCACCACGCCCTGTTGATCGCCGGCCGCCACCTGGACCGGCACCCGGACTTCGAGCCCGTGGTGATCGTCGTCACCGACGGCGAGCCGACCGCCCACCTGACCCGCAACGGCCGCTACTGGTTCGAGTGGCCGCCGTCCCGCGAGACGCTGGAGCTGACCCTCTCCGAGGTCGACAAGATGACCCGGCGCCGGGCCACGATCAACGTCTTCATGCTGGCCACCGACGAGCGCCTGAAGGAGTTCGTGGACGAGGTCGCCCGGCGCAACGGCGGGCGCGTCTTCTCGCCGAGCGCCGACCGGCTCGGCGAGTACGTCGTCAGCGACTTCCTGCGGTCCCGCCGCGCCCGCTGACGCCGCCGCCCTGCCCCCGCACTGCCCCCGCCCTGCCCCCGCCCTGCTCAACGCCGGATTTGCGGACAATCACCCTTATCGTTGCGGCGTGCCGGGAACGATGGAATCACCTGCATTACCGAGGCGCCCCGCCGACCGTGTTAATCGGTTGCCTATTCAAATGCAAGCGCCGAGGATATTCATTGGCAGTATGCCGACGACGGCCCCCCTGAGACGGTTCCACCGTTTCGCCTGTCGTGAAAGGAGGGTGCCATGATCGCGGCGGTCGCTCTCCTCTTCGTGATGGTCCTCACCGTCACGATGTTCGAGCTCTCCGTGAACAACCGCTTCCACGCCCCTCGCGAGAGGGACGAGGCGGGCGAGATCACCGAGTCCGCCTTGGGCGCGCCCGACGTCCCCAGGTCGTGAGATTGCCTGCGGTTGAGCCGAGACCGTTCCCTGGCTGATCACCCAGGCGATAGCCTCGGCGGCATGTCGTTCCTGGACAAGTTTCTGCTCTGGCTGCACATCGGCTTCGCCATCTTCGCGATCGGCCCGGTGACCGTCGCCACCAGTTTCACACCGCGCTACATCCGGGCCCGGGACGTCGGCGTGCTGCGGCACCTGCACCGCACCACGCGCATCTTCGGCGTGCTGACGCTCGCGGTGTTCCTCTTCGGGATCGCCCTGGGCCGCGCCGCCTTGTCCAAGCCCTATCTGTCCATCTCGATGACGCTGTTCATCGTGGCGGCGGTGCTCCTGGTCATGATCGAACGCGACCAGAGCACCGCCGTACGCGTGCTGTCGAACGAGATCCCCGAAGACGACGCCAAGGTGCAGACCGGCAGGATCGCCATGCTCTCGTCGATCATGGCCCTGATCTGGCTGGTGATCCTCGTGCTCATGGTCTGGTTCAACCCCTGAGCCGGGACGCGGCGGCGGGCCGGGCGCCCCTGTCCTAGGCGCGCAGTGCCTCGGTGAGGTCGGCCAGCAGGTCGCCGATCGTCTCGATGCCCACCGACAGGCGCACCAGGTCGGACGGCACCTCCAGCGCCGAGCCCGCCACCGAGGCGTGCGTCATGCGCCCTGGGTGCTCGATCAGCGACTCGACGCCGCCGAGCGACTCGCCGAGCGTGAACAGCTTGGTGCGGTCGCACACCCGCACGGCCTCGTCCTCGCCGCCGGCGACCCGGAACGACACCATGCCGCCGAAGCGCCGCATCTGCTTGGCCGCGACCTCGTGGCCCGGGTGGTTCGGCAGGCCCGGGTAGAGCACCTCGGTGACCCGCGGGTGCGACAGCAGCAGGTCGACGACGCGCTCGGCGTTGTCGCAGTGGCGCTCCATGCGCAGGGCCAGCGTCTTGACGCCCCGCAGCGTCAGCCAGGCGTCGAACGGCCCGGCCACGGCTCCCATCGCGTTCTGGTGGTAGGCGAGCCGGTCGCCGAGGTCCCTGTCGCGAGCCACCAGGGCTCCGCCCACGACGTCGGAGTGCCCCCCGACGTACTTGGTGGTCGAGTGGACGACGACGTCGGCGCCGAGCGCCAGCGGCTGCTGGAGGTAGGGGGACGCGAAGGTGTTGTCCACGACCAGCAGCGCGCCGGCCTGCTGGGCGATGGAGGCCAGCGCCTCGATGTCGGCGATGCCGAGCAGCGGGTTGGTGGGCGTCTCGACCCAGATGACCTTGGTTTCGGGACGGACGGCCGCGCGCACCGCGTCCAGGTCGTGCAGCGGGACCGGGTCGAAGAGCAGGCCCCAGCGGGCGAGCACCTGCGCGAAGAGCCTGTAGGTGCCGCCGTAGGCGTCGCCCGGGATGATGACGTGGTCGCCGGGCGCGCAGACCGCGCGCAGCAGGGTGTCCTCGGCGGCGAGCCCAGAGGCGAACGCGAGGCCGCGCGTGCCGCCCTCGATGGCGGCCAGGCATTCCTCCAGCGCGGTCCTGGTCGGGTTCGCCGAGCGGCTGTACTCGTAACCCGCCCGCAGCCCGCCGACGCCGTCCTGCTTGTAGGTGGACACGGCGTAGATAGGGGGCACCACCGCGCCGGTGTGCGGGTCGGCCTCCTGGCCTGCGTGAACGGCCAATGTCTCGAAACCTTCAATCATGCACCCACGCTATCGCCCCTTCCGGAGGACGAGCCCCTGCTCTCTCCCCTACGGCGCAAGGACGAGCCCGGGATCGGCCGATCGTCCGATGGCAGGAGGGCGAAACGTACTTAGTGTGGAGTCATCGTGGTGAACGTACCGGTCATGAAACGGACATGATCGCCGCGCGGCGGAGACGTCACGACCACACGGAGGCGGCTTCCGCCCGCGACGGCTGACGACGGGACCAAGACGATGCTCGACGTCATCGGCAGGCTCACCACCCGCCACGCCGGCTGGGTGCTCGCGGCCTGGCTCGTGGTGCTCGCCGCCGCCCTGGTCGCCTGGCCCGAGGCCCGTCCCGGCGGCTACGGCCCCCTGCCCGCCGGCCCGATCGGAGCGGCGGGGACGATCGTCGCGGCCCTGGTCCTGCTCGCCGTGCTCAGATCCCCCTCCGCGGCGCTCGCCGTCGTGCTGGCGGCGGTCGCCGCCCACGGCCTGTCCGCCGGGCTGCTCGCCGGCCTCGGCCTGTCCCCGGCCCCCGAGGTGTTCGCCTACGGCGCCGCCGCCGGGGCCGCCACGATGCTGGCCCACCGCGTCCGGGAACGCCTGCACGCGGCCGAGCCGCCCGCGCGGGCCGTCGTCACCGCCCTGGAGCAGGTGGGGGCGGTCGTCGCCACCTCGGGAGCCGCCTGGATGGCCGCCTGCGCCGCCCTCCCCCTCGGCGCCCTCCCTCGCGGCGCTCTCCCTCGCGGCCTCGGCCCGTCCCTGGCGCTCACGGCGGCGGTCCAGATGCTGGTCGTCCTCACCCTCGTGCCCGCCGTGCTGGCGGCGCTGGGCGGCTCCCTGGCATGGCCCGGGGGGCGGCGCCGTACGGGGCCGCCGTCCGCCCTCGCGCGGCTGGGACGGGCCGTCGCCGCCCGGCCGGGCGCGTGGACGGCCGTGACGGCGGCGCTGATCGTCGCGATGGGGGCGACCGGGCCGGTGCTGGTGCCCGAGCCGCTGCCCTTCACGGTGATGGCGGTCGCCGGGGTGCTGGTCGCGCTGGTGCTCGCGCTCGTGCTGCGGAGTCTGATCGCCCCGGTCTACCTGACCACCGGCGGGCTGCTGGTCGCGTGGGCCTCGGGGACGGCCGCTGCCGGGCCGGGCCGGCAGATCGCCGTGTTCATGTTCGCGCTGGTCATGAGCGTCTCGTCGGCGGTGCTGGTCCTGGCCAGGGTGCGCGCCGCCGCCCGCACCGGCAGCGACCCGAGGACCGGCTCGGCGCTCGCGGTCAAGTACGCGGGCCCGTCCGCCCTCGCCGCCCTGCTGGCCGCGGGGACGCTGGTCGCGGGCGCCTACGACGTGCTGTCGGGGCTGTGCCTGGTGGCCGGGGGCGCGGGGCTGGCGCTGGTCATCGTCCCCGGGCTGGCCGCGACGCTCGGCGGGCGGGCGTGGTGGCCGGACACCGCCCCGGGCGCCCTGAGCCCGGGGGCGGCACCCTCTCCGGAGCCCGTGGACGCGGGGGGCCTGGCCGGGAGGCGCTAAACGTCCTCGCGCGGGCCCCCGCGGCCTACCCGCGAGAGCAGCACGGGGTCGGCCAGGGCCAGAAGGGCGAACGAGCACACGCCGAGGATGAGCAGGATCACGCTGAAGATGGTCATTTCCCCTCCATTCGCCATCCAGCATCGCCAGAGGGACCCCGGCCGCGCCTCGCCAGGAAGATTGATATGACCACGAGCCGGTCGTCCGAATGGCCGATCCTGCAGTGCGCCGTCCGGTTTACGCTCGATGTCTGTGAGGGACGCCCCCCGAATCGTCTGGTGGATCCAGCGGCTCAGCGAGATCGCGCTGGTCTGCTTGCTCGGGGTGCTCCTGCTCGGCGACGTCGCGCTGGCCGCCTCCATGCGCTACGGGCAGCTCGCCGTCCCGCTCATCGGGCTGCTCGGTATCGGGGCCTACCTGCTGCGGCGGCGGTTCCGCGTCCAGGGCGTCGTGCTGCTGATGGCGGTATCGGTGACCGTCTCCGTCATCGCGTTCGCGTTCCGGTGGCGCGGCTTGCCCGGCTTCGCCGAGAGCGGGGCCCTGCTGCTGCTGACCGTCGGCGTGCTGCGCTGGGTGCGCCCGCTGCGGACCGCCGTCATCCTCACGCTGCTGTCGATGCTCACCCTGGAGCTGAACAGCGGCCTGCGCACCCCCGACAACGTGGCCGTCGTGTGGGGTTTCATGCTGTTCGTCCTCTGGGCCATCGCGATGGGCGTCGGCAGCTACCTGCGCTACCAGCTCGAACGCCGCGAGCAGACCGTGCACGCCGTTCGCAGGGCCGAACGCCTGGAGCTGGCCAGGGAACTGCACGATCTGGTCGCGCACCACATCACCGGCATCGTCGTCCAGGCGCAGGCGGCCAGGACCGTCGCCGCCCAGCGGCCCGACACCGTCGTGCCCGCCCTGGACGCGATCGCCGGAGCCGGGTCGGAGGCCCTGACGTCCATGCGCCGGCTGGTCGGCGTACTGCGCGCCGAGGACGACGCGGCGCGCAATCCCGGAGTGACGTTCCACGACCTGCGCCTGCTGGTCGAGCGCTTCGCCACCGGAGGCCCGCCGGTCGCCTTCGACATCGCCCAGGGCGTCAGCGAGGCGTCCATGGCCCCGGAGGTGCTCACCACCCTGCACCGCGTGCTGCAGGAGTCACTGACCAACATCCGCAGGCACGCCCCGGGCACCGGCTGGGTGCAGGCCGACCTCCGGCACGCCGAGGGCGGGGCCGTGCTGCGCGTGCGCAACCACCGGTCGGGCTCGGACCCGCGCGTCTCGCGGCTCGGCGGCGGGTTCGGCCTGGTGGGCATGAACGAGCGGGTCACCGCCGTAGGCGGCCGGATGTTCGCCGGCCCCACCCCGGACGGCGCCTGGGAGGTACGTGCCTGGTTCCCCGCGCCTAACGCCTAGCCTCCGCCCCCGGCGTGTTCGCGGCGTCCCTCAGGCGCCGCTGGCGAGGTAGGCGAGCAGGTCCTGGCGGGTGACCAGGCCGGCGGGCTTGCCGTCGTCGAGGACGACCGTGGCGTCGGCCTTCTCCAGGGCCTCGATCGCCACCGAGAGCGGCTCGCCGGCGCCGATCATCGGCAGCGGCGCCGACATGTGGTCCTGGATCGGGTCCTCGCCCGAGACCTTGCCCCGGTAGAGGCCCTCCAGCAGGTCGCGCTCGACGATCGAGCCGACCACCTCGGCCGCCATGACCGGCGGCTCCTCCTTCATGACCGGCAGCTGGGACACGCTGTACTCGCGCATGATGGCGATGGCCGTGCTGACCGACTCGTGCGGGTGCGCGTGGACGAACTCGGGCAGGCCGGGCCCCTTGCGGCCGAGCACGTCGCGGACCAGCCCCTCCTCGCTCGGAGTGGTCAGGAAGCCGTAGTCGGCCATCCAGTCGTCGTTGAAGATCTTGGACAGGTAGCCGCGCCCGCCGTCCGGCAGGAGGACGACGATGACGGCGTCGGGACCGGCCTCGGCGGCCACCCGGAGCGCCGCCACGACCGCCATGCCGCACGAGCCGCCGACGAGCAGCGCCTCCTCGCGGGCCAGGCGGCGGGTCATGCCGAACGAATCCTTGTCGGAAACCGCGATCACCCGGTCGGCCACCGTCGTGTCGTAGGTGGCGGGCCAGATGTCCTCGCCCACCCCCTCGACCAGGTACGGACGCCCGGACCCGCCGGAGTAGACCGAGCCCTCCGGGTCGGCGCCGATGACCTGCACGCGCCCGCCGGAGACCTCCTTGAGGTAGCGCCCGGTGCCGCTGATCGTGCCGCCCGTGCCGACGCCGGCGACGAAGTGGGTGATGCGCCCCTCGGTCTGCTCCCAGATCTCCGGGCCCGTCGAGTGGTAGTGGCTCGCCGGGTTCTCCGGGTTGGAGTACTGGTCGGGCTTCCAGGCGTTGGGCACCTCACGGGCCAGCCGGTCGGAGACCGAGTAGTAGGACTCGGGGTGGTCTGGCGACACCGCCGTCGGGCAGACGACCACCTCGGCGCCGTACGCCCGCAGCACCGCGATCTTGTCCTGGGCGACCTTGTCCGGCACCACGAACAGGCATCGGTAACCTCTGTCCTGGGCGACGATGGCCAGACCGACGCCCGTGTTCCCCGAGGTGGGCTCCACGATCGTGCCGCCCGGGCGCAGCGCGCCCGAGCGCTCCGCCGCCTCGACCATGCGCAGCGCGATGCGGTCCTTCACGGAGCCGCCGGGGTTGAAATATTCCACCTTGGCCAGAATCTGGCCCGGCACGCCGGCGGTGACCTTGCGCAGCCGGACGAGCGGGGTGTTGCCCATCAGCTCGATCAGCGAATCGTGTACGCGCACCGGGAATAACACCTCATTTAACGAAGCTTTGTCAGCTTACCGATGCCGGAGTTCCGAGGGGTCAGGTGGTCGTCCAGCGTGTTCAACTCACACCGTACCGTCACGACTACCGCCTCAAGGGACAGGCGGCCGCGAGCCACGCCCCACGCGTACCGGTGCGGCCGCGATCATAGTGCTCAAGACAGGCCACAACCCAGAAAACCAGCCAGGAACCACGTAAGCCGAGGTCACTGCACCCCTAAACCAGGACGGAACCAAGCAACGGCGTAAATAACGACCAAGGAAGGGGACACCGGGGATGGTGATCTGGACGCCGGGGACCGCTCGGGCGGCCCGCCGGATCGCGACCGCAGCCGCGCTCGGGGGCGGTGGCGTGACCGCGCTGGGGGTGGCCGTCTACGGTCTGCTCCTCGCGGAGGCGCAACTCGCGCGCAAGACGGTCGGACGCCCGCACGGAATGGACGGGCCGGCCGCCGACGGCCTCTACGGCACCTGGGCCTGTGACGGGCCGGCCCAGCCGATCGACATGGTCATGCTCGGGGACTCGACGTCGGTGGGCCTGGGCATGACCGACCCGAACACGACGCCCGCCGTGCTGCTGGCCGGGGGCCTGGCGGCGGTGGCCGAGCGGCCCGTGCGGCTGCACGTGTTCGGGCGTTCCGGGGCGGTCTCGGCCGACCTGCCCTTCCAGGTGGACCGGGCCCTGCGCACCAAGCCCGACATCGCGGTCATCTTCGTCGGCGCGAACGACGTGACGACCCAGACCAAGCCCGCCCTGGCCGTGGGGCACCTGAAGACGGCGGTGCGCAGGCTTCGCGAGGAGGGCGCGGAGGTCGTGGTCGGTACATGTCCAGACCTCGGCACGGTTCGCCCGATCGGGCAGCCGCTCCGGTGGGTGACGCGGCGGTGGAGCCGCCAGCTCGCGGCGGCGCAGACGGTGGCCGTCATCGAGGAGGGCGGGCGCACGGTGGCGTTCGCCGACGTCCTCGGGCCGGAATTCGATACATACCCGGGCGAGATGTTCGGACCCGATCGATACCACCCATCTGTGCGAGGTTATCAACAGTCCGCTAACGTAGTGCTACCGTCTGTATGCGCTGCGTTGGGGTTGTGGCCCGAGCCTGAATCCGAGCGCGGCGAGGCATCCCAATCGATTTACCTCGCGGCGGCCATCGCCGCGGAGGAGCCCGGCACCGAGGTCACCGCGACCCGCGTCGCCGGCCGCGCGACCGGCCCCCAGGGAAGATGGGCCGCGATCCTTCGCCGTCGGCCGGGGGCCATGCCTCGTAGCGCCTGATGACGGTCACCCTCCGCGGCAGAGTCGTCACTCTGCCCACATTGGAGTGCAATGCCCGTGTTCCGGCCCCTCACGAAACCGGCCTTGGCGCTCGCCGGGGTGCTCGCCCTCACCGGCTGCTCCACCAGCACGGCGGCCACCGAGGAGACTCACCGCACCTGGCGCAACGCCGAGGTGAACGCCGTCAGCCGAGCCGCCGTGGCCGCCGGCGTGGCCACCCTCACCTCCATGAGGCCGGACGGCTCGCTGGAGACCGCGGCCCTCGACCTGACCAGCGGGAAGAAGCTGTGGACGCACCCGGCGGCCATCGCGGGACGGCTGCCGGGCATGGGCGTGCAGCCGCCCGCCGCCGTCCCGACCGCCCCCGGCCAGGCGGTCGTCGCCGCGGTCGCCCCGGCGGGTAAGCCCGGCGCGGGCCGCAAGTGGAACGCCGCGCTCGTCGCCCGTGACGCGCGCACGGGGCGGCAGCTGTGGAGCCGCCCGGTGCACTCGACCTTCGGCCCGCAGCGCTGCGGCGGCTACCTGTGCCTGTCGGAGAACACCGCGCTGGCCTCCGCGCGCATGGTCGTGCTCGACCCGCTCACCGGCGCGGTGCTGTGGAAGGCGCCCGGCATCGCCGAGGTGGAATGGTCTGACTCCTCCAAGGTCGTCATGCTCCACCTCGCCACGCATCCCGTCCTCGCCTCGCGCGACCTGAAGACCGGCAGGCCCGCCTGGCAGCTCCCCGTCGAGCAGGCGCTCAGCCCCGGCGTCGACCTGTCGGGCGGCTGGGCCTTCGGCGCGTCGGGCGGCGACCTCGTCGGGTACGTCGCGCCGTACACCCCTCCCGGCAAGAAGAAGACGTCCTCCTTCGGCCTGTTCTCCGTCGCCCTCGCGGACGGCACGGTCAACTGGCTCCGGCCGTCGGTGGTCCGCGTGTACCCGAGCGGCAGCCCCGGTTACGCCCCCGTGGTCCGCCCGGTGGACGAGCGGGGGCAGTACGGCGGCTTCGCCCGGCTCGACCCGGCGTCCGGCCGCGTGCTCGGCCAGATCACGGCCGACCAGGTGCCCGGCACGGGCTGGTGGCTCGCCTTCCCCGGCGACATGGCGCGGGTCGACTTCCTCAAGCCCGGCGCGTCCGGGGCCGCGTTCGAGCTGCCCTCGGGCAAGCCCACCCCCGTGAGCGGCCGGCGCGGCTGGTCGTTCTGCGTCACCGACCCCAAGCCGCTGCCGCTCGCGGGCGCGCCCGGCGGCTTCTACTCGGTGGCGTCGCTGTGCGAGTTCGACCTATCGACGGGCAGGCGGGTGTCCGGGTCCGGGGCGCCGCCCGTGTGGTTCACCGGCAGCCAGGACGGCTGGCGTCTGTGGCGGGACGAGAAGGGCGCGGTGAACGCCGTGGAGGACGCGAAGGCCACCGCTCCCGGCATGTACGGCTGACCTCGGGTCACGTGCCGCGCCGAGGGCCCCGCGGCGGATTCCGGGGCCCTCGGGCTTTTGCCGTACATAGTTCTGTTTCTTGGCCCCCGGGACGTGGCATCCGCCCTACCGCGCGGTAACCTCCGCAGTGGGAGCCCCGCCCGGCCACGAACTCAGGAGAGCCACATGCCCGAGGCAGTCATCGTCGCGACCGCACGTTCGCCCATCGGCCGAGCCTTCAAGGGTTCGCTGAAGGAGATCCGTCCCGACGACCTGACCGTTCAGATGATCAAGGCCGCGCTCGACAAGGTGCCCCAGCTCGACCCCAATGACGTCGACGACCTGATGCTGGGCTGCGGCCTGCCGGGCGGCGAGCAGGGCTTCAACATGGCCCGTGTGGTGTCGGTGCTGCTCGGCCTCGACGGCGTCCCGGGCACGACGGTCACGCGCTACTGCTCGTCGTCCCTGCAGACCACGCGCATGGCCTTCCACGCCATCAAGGCGGGCGAAGGGGACATCTTCATCTCGGCGGGCGTCGAGACGGTGTCGCGCTTCGCCAAGGGCAGCGCCGACTCCCTGCCCGAGACCACCAACCCGCTGTTCCTGGACGCCAAGGGGCGCACCGACAGGCGGGCCGAGGGCGGCGGCCCCGAATGGCAGGACCCGCGCCAGAAGGGCCTGCTGCCCGACGTCTACATCGCCATGGGGCAGACCGCCGAGAACGTCGCCGAGCTGAAGGGCGTCAGCCGGCAGGAGCAGGACGAGTTCGGCGTCCGGTCGCAGAACCTCGCCGAGAAGGCACTCGCCAACGGGTTCTGGGAGCAGGACATCACCCCTGTCACGCTTCCCGACGGAACGGTCGTCGGCAAGGACGACGGGCCGAGGCCCGGCACCACCTACGAGGCCGTCTCGCAGCTCAAGCCGGTCTTCCGGCCCGACGGCACCGTCACGGCGGGCAACTGCTGCCCGCTGAACGACGGCGCCGCCGCGGTGATCGTGATGAGCGACGTGAAGGCCGCCGAGCTGGGCATCACGCCCCTGGCGCGCATCGTGTCGACCGGCGTGACCGGCCTCTCGCCCGAGATCATGGGCCTCGGGCCCGTCGAGGCGAGCCGGCAGGCGCTCGGACGGGCCGGGATGGCGATCGGCGACGTCGATCTGGTCGAGATCAACGAGGCCTTCGCCGCGCAGGTCATCCCGTCCTACCAGGAGCTCGGGATCGACCTGGACCGGCTCAACGTCAACGGAGGCGCCATCGCCGTCGGGCACCCGTTCGGCATGACGGGCGCCCGGATCACCTCCACGCTGATCAACAGCCTGCGTTTCCACGACAGGTCGATCGGCCTGGAGACGATGTGCGTGGGGGGCGGCCAGGGCATGGCCATGGTGCTGGAGCGGCTCAGCTGATCGCCCGGGTCCCGCTGAAGGTGTGCGGCCTGGAGCGGGTCGGCGCGCCAGGTCTGTATCACCGCGCGGTGGTTGTTCCGGATGAAGTCACGGGCCTTGTCGAGATCCATGTCTTCATGATGACCCGGCCTTCACGGCATGTGCGCCCACGCCATGTCATGACGTGAGCGCACAGAGGTGGGCGTAGGGGCTTACATGTAGCCCATACGCGAACGGCGCTGCCGCTCGTGCTCGATGACGATCGCGGCCGCGTAGCCATGCGTCAGCCCGTGCTCGTCGGCGAGCCAGTTGGCCCGCTCGTCACAGCGAAGGAACGACGGGCCGTTGTCGATGGCTTGGAACCACTCTGGGAGTGCGCGTCCGGTGATGTCCGGAACCCTGGCAATCAGCTTGTTCTGCGTCTCCGGTGAGTGGTTCAACGACATGGGCACCTCCATGAGTGAAGCCTCTTTTGCTAGACACTGCATCACCAGCCCCGCGATGGCAAGACCCTAATGGCCAGCCTTCTCTTACACGAGGTAGATCGTTAGTGGCGTTCTGCGGGCTTACCCAAAGCTCAGGTGCGCATGCCTGACGATCGACGCTCCGCCGCCCGGCGGCGGAGCGTGCCGACCGAAAACCTTTAGTCGTTGTTGAAGAAATAGCTGATGAAGCGGAGGATCTCCAGGTACAGCCAGACGAGGCTGACCGTGAGACCGAAGGCCATCAGCCAGGAGTACTTCTCGGGGACGCCGGCGCGGACGCCCTGCTCGATCGAGTCGAAGTCGAGGAGCAGGAAGAAGCAGCCGAGCAGGATCATCGCGACGCTGAAGATCCAGCCGATGGGGCTGTCGCTGCGCAGGCCGAGGTCGCCGTGGGTGAAGATGCTGACGATCCAGTTGAGCAGCATCAGGCCGACGGCGGCGAAGCCCGCCGCGACGACGAACTTCGTGAACTTGGGGGTGGGCCGGAAGACCTTGAGCGCGTACACCGCGAGGACGCCCGCGAAGGCCACCATCGTGCCGAGCACCGCCTGGAACACGATGCCTTCGTACAGGTAGTTGTACATCTTGCTGATCACGCCGATGGCGATGCCGTAGGCGACGGAGTACCCGAGGATCAGCGCGGGGTTCGTGCTCTGGCGGAACGAGACGATCAGGCCGAGGATCAGGCCCACGATCGCGGCGGGGGCCGCGATGCCCCAGCCGAGGTTGAGGTACCAGGCCGCGGCGGCGGCCACCACCAGCGTGCCGAGGGTGATGAACCCGCGGACGACGACGTCGTCGATCGTCATCGGCCGCGCCGCGGTGGGCGGCGCGTACGCGGGGGCGTTGTACATGTCCTGCAGGTACTGCGGGCTCACGCCGTAGCCTGCACCGGACTGGCGGTTGTTTCGGCCCAGTTTGCTGAGAACCGGGTTCCTGCTCTGCATCACTGCCTCCACTGCGACCTGCGATCAGCCTGTTCGGTCGAGCCTCACAGGGAGTGCCGCCTGTAGCGCATAGCTTTACATCCGTCATGGCGGCAGGAGAGCCCCTGCCGCAAATCACCTCTGGACTCCGGCACACACCGACCTCCAGCGGCAACGGGTTCAACGACCGGCCCGGCACCCGAGTTCCGCCTCGAACGTTGCGTTTCGATCACCGGTGACCAGCGTCCGCCTGCCGTGACGGCGAGGTGGGGCGGCCGCCCGGGGTGTCCGGCCGTGGGGTTCGCGCCGGGGCGGGATGGTACGGGCACGATGCGCCCACGGCGCGATTCGCGGGCATAAGGAGGCGTGTTGCGTTACGTTCTTCGGTAAACCGCTTCTTTCGGGCTATACGGCCAGAGAGTTCATTCCAGTCCGTACCCCCGCGATCGTCCGCCCGGAAAATTGCATACCTATACCCATGTCCCCGCCGGCCCGAGCCGCCCGACTTTCCGCTCGCAGGCGTCGCGGAGCCTCCGGGCGGGGCCATGCGGCCTTTCGAGCAGGCCGCCGTGATTCAGCGGCATCCCAGCCCCTGACGCACGGGGGCGGGGGGAACGGGTCGTCGACCCCCACCCGGGCGAATGGCGGCGATTCCCCGCGGGGAATCGCCAGGCGGAAGCCCGCGGCGATAGAACGGGGAGCGTGGAGTTCTCGCAGGCGCTCCGTGAGCGAAGGACGCGCAGCCGGCTCAGCCAGCTCGACCTCGCGATCCGGGCGGGCACGACCCAGCGGCACATCAGCTTCATGGAGAGCGGGCGGTCGGCGCCCGGCCGGAGCATGGTCGTCCGGCTGGCCGAGTCGCTGGAGCTGCCGTTACGTGAGCGCAACGGCCTGCTGTTGTCGGCGGGGTACGCCCCGGTCTACCCGGAGACCGACCTCGGCGACCCCGCGCTCGCCGCGATCCGCACCGCGCTGGACCACATCCTCACCGGCCACCTGCCCTACCCGGCGGTGGTCGTGGACCGGCACGGCGACCTGGTGGCCTCCAACACGGCCTTCACCGCGCTGTTCGGGGACGTGGACCCCGAGCTGCTCGCGCCGCCGGCGAACGTCTACCGCCTGGCGCTGCACCCGCGCGGCATCGCGCCGCGCATCCTCAACTTCGCCGAGTGGGCCGTGCACATCCTGGAGAGGCTGAACCAGGAGACGCTGCGCCACCCTGACGAGCGCCTGGCCGGCCTGCGCGAGGAGCTGGCGTCGTACGTGCCGCGGTCGCTGCCGTCCGCGGGCCACCTGGGGTTCGCGGTGCCGCTGCGCCTGCGCTCCGAGGGCGGCGAGCTGCGGCTGATCACGACCGTCACGACCTTCGCCACCGCCGTGGACGTGACGGTGGCCGAGCTGAAGCTGGAGGCGTTCCTTCCGGCGGACGACCGGACGGCGGCGTTCCTGAGCGGGAACCTCGGGCCTGAGGGCGGCTCGGCGGGTGCCGGGAGCCGATAACGACGCGACGGCACGGAATGGTAACGATTCACGGCGGAGGGGAAGCGGTCCGCCTCTTGAGGGGTTTCGGGGCTTACCCAGAATGTCCCGTGGCGAGTGCCAAACCGTCAAGGATATAGCTCTTCGGGAGCGTTACTGCCATCAGGGGTGTTTCATATAGTCGGCAGGGGTGCCCCCGGTGGGACTCGAACCCACACTGGAACCCTTTTAAGGGGTTTGCCTCTGCCATTGGGCTACGGGGGCGCCGTAAATCATACGTAACGGACCACACTTGCGTAACGGGTCAGAGCCCACGTCTCTGCTCTTCCTTCCGTCTTGCGCAAGATAACGGTATACGCCCCGCACCCTCGTGACTCGGGCAATGAACAACAGACCGCTCAACTCGCCAGAATTCACCTCGTCACCTTCGTTATCCCTCCACAGAACAGTACGGCCCGCACCTGAGTCGCCCAGGCGCGAGCCGTACCGGAACCGCCAGGTCGCTAGCCTGTGGCGGCGGCCGCCTTGAACTGCTCGCGAGGCGACTCGATCTCGCCCAGCGAGACGGTCTCCCGCTTGAAGAAGAGGGCGAGCGTCCAGTCGGCGACCACGCGGACCTTGCGGTTCAACGTAGGCACCCGGGACAGATGGTAGGTCCGGTGCATGAACCACGCAGGCAATCCATGAAGCTTGACCCCGTAGACGTTCGCGACGCCCTTGTGCAGGCCCAGCCCCGCGACCGACCCCGCGTACTTGTGCCGGTAGTCCTTGAGCGGAAGCCCCCGGAGCGAGCGAACGATGTTGTCGGCCAGCACCTTGGCCTGCCGCACGGCGTGCTGCGCGTTGGGCGCGCAGTACTGGCCGGGGTTGGTCATGTCGGGCACCCCCGCGACGTCGCCGGCCGCGAAGGCGTCCTTGACGCCCACGACGGTCAGCCGGGTCGTGGTCTTGACGCGCCCGCGCTCGTCCAACGGCAGGTCGCCGGCGTTCACCACCGGGCTCGGCTTGACGCCGGCCGTCCAGACGATCGTGGCCGACTCGAACTCCTCGCCGTCGCTGAGCACCACGTTTCCGCCCACGCAGGACTTCAGCAGCGTCTCCATCTTGACCTCGATGCCGCGCTCGCGCAGCTCGTCCAGCGTCCACCGGCCCATCTCGGGGCCGACCTCGGGCAGGATGCGGTCGCTCGCCTCGACGAGAACCCAGCGCAGATCCTTCTCACTGAGCGAGTCGTAGTACTTCACCGCGTCCCTGCCCATGTCCTCCAGCTCCGCCAGCGCCTCCACGCCCGCGAACCCGGCGCCGACGACGACGAACGTCAGCGCGCGGCGGCGCACCTGCTCGTCCTCGGTCGAGTCGGCCCGGTCGAACAGGGCCAGGACGCGGTTGCGCAGCGCGATGGCCTCGCCCACCGTCTTGAAGCCGATCGCGGCGTCCGCCAGGCCCGGGATGGGCAGCGTGCGCGAGATCGACCCTGCCGCCATGACGATGACGTCGTAGGCGATCTCCTGGCTCGGCCCCGAATTGGGGACGAACGTCGCGGTCTTGTTCTCGTGATGGACCTTGGTGACCTTGCCGTTGAGAATTCGGACCTTCGGCAGGACCCGGCGCAGCGGCGTGACGACGTGGCGGGGGGACAGGTTGCCCGCCGCGGCCTCCGGAAGGAAGGGCTGGTAGGTCATGTAGGACTGCGGGTCGATGACCGTGATGCGGACGCTGCCGGACGCGAGCTCCTTGCGCAGGCTGCGCTGGAGCCGCAGGCCCGTGTAGAGACCGACGTACCCTCCACCGACGATGAGTATGTGCTTCGCCTTGCGGTCCACGTGAGTGCCCCTTCGTGGCATGGTCGCTTGTGAAACCATTCACAATCTTACGTCACGAGGAGGTCTCAGCGCCAACCGGATAATTGCGCAGAACCAAGATTTTTCCCCGCCGGTGCACATCGAGCGGACTTCCGCCGTGAAGTTCCGCGAAACTTTCCTCTAGTGACGTACTTCACGACCGGGCGGCGCGGGCTCCCGGGCACTGCACAGCCGGGCGGCGCGGGCTCCCACCACCTCAACGGCAGGGTGGCGCGGGCCCCGCCTACCCGCCCAGCTCGGCGGCTCTGGTGAAGATCGCGTCCAGCATCTGTTCGGTGACGCGGCCGGTGAACGTGTTCTGCTGGCTCGGGTGGTAGCAGCCGAGGAGGCGGATCGGCGTCCCCTCGTGGGCGATCTCGACCTCAGCGCCGTGGCCGAAGGGGGGCCGGCTGCGGGGAAGCGTGTAGCCGGCCGCCTTCAGGGCGGGCCAGACGGCCTGCCAGGCGTAACCGCCCAGCGCGACGATCACGCGGAGCGGGTCGGCGACCAGCTCCAGCTCGCGGACCAGCCACGGGAAGCACGTCGCGCGCTCCTCGATGGTCGGCTTGTTGGCCGGCGGGGCGCAACGGACGGCCGCGACCATGCGCGCGCCGATCAGACGCTGCCCGTCCCCCGCGTACGTGCTGGTCGGCTGGGCCGCCAGGCCCGTGCGGTAGAGAGACGCGAACAGCCAGTCGCCGCTGCGGTCCCCGGTGAACACCCGCCCGGTGCGGTTGCCGCCGTGCGCCGCCGGGGCCAGCCCGACGATGAGGACCCGCGGCTTCTCCTCCCCCCACCCCGCGATGGGCCTGCCCCAGTACGTCTCGCCGATGAACGCCCGCCGCTTGACGTCCGCGACCTCCTCCCGCCACTCCACCAGCCGCGGACACGCCCGGCACACCGACTGCCTGGCGGTCAGCTCCCCAAGATCCCGGCTCTCCCGCGCGAGCTCGCGCACATCGTCGGCCCCACCGGCCACGGGCGTCTCCGGCCCGGCCGGGTCATCAGGCCATCCACTACCAGGGGGAACGTAACTCATACGTCCGATCGTGCCAGCTCCACGCCCATGCGTCGGACGAAGGCACTCCCCGAAGGACCACCGTTGTCCCGCCAAACCCGGAGCTCCATCTTGTCGGGACGGACGCGCTGGAGCGGTGAGGTGGCGATTTCGCGCGGTGCGTACCTGGCACCGGCTCCTCGGGCAGGGTCAGGTGAGGCTGCGGGCGATGCCGTCGAGGATGTCGTGTTCGCTGACGAGGACGTCTGGGAAGCCTTGGCGGGTGAGGATGCGGTCCAGGATCAGGGCGCCGGCGGCGATGACGTCGACGCGGCCGGGGTGCATGACGGGGATCGCGGCGCGCTCGTCGTGGGTCATGGTGAGCAGGCGCCGGGAGACCTCGTGGACGCGGTCGGCCGCGATCCTGGCGCCGTGGATGCGGGCCGGGTCGTAGGCAGGCAGGCCGAGGGCGATGCCCGCGACGGTGGTGACGGAACCGGCGAGGCCGATCAGGGTGCGGGCGCGGTCCACGGGGACCGCCTCCGCGACGCGGTCCAGAGCCGCCTCGATGTCCGCGACGGCCGCCGCCACGGCCTCGGAGGAAGGCACGCCCCCGGAGGCCGCGCCGAGGGAGAGGTGGCGTTCGGTCATGCGGACGCAGCCGATGTCGACCGACAGGGCGCTGTCGACGTCCGACGAACCCAGGACGAACTCGGTCGAGCCGCCGCCGATGTCGACCACGAGCACGGGGTGTTCGACGCCGGTGAGGCCGGTGGTGGCGCCGAGGAAGGACAGGTGGGCCTCCTCCGCGCCGGTGACGACCTCGGGGTCGACGCCGAAGATGTCGTGGACTCCGGTCGTGAAGTCGTCGCGGTTCGCGGCGTCGCGGGTGGCGCTGGTGGCGACCACGCGCACCCGCGCGGCGCCGTGGTCCTCGATCAGCTTGGCGTAGCCGCGCATGGCGGTGAACGTGCGCTCCAGCGCCTCGGGGGCCAGACGTCCCGTCCGGTCGACGCCCTCGCCGAGGCGGACGATCTCCATGCGGCGCTCGACGTCCACCAGCGCGCCGTCGTCGTGGATGTCCGCGATCAGGAGACGTACGGAGTTGGTCCCGCAGTCGATGGCCGCGACGCGCGTCATACGTCCTCCTGGGGGGCTGTCGGGCCCGTGGAACGGCCTTCTGGAGATGCCGTTGGGTCTGGTGATGCCTGCGGGGCCGATGGAGAGCTGGATACCGCTGGGGCTGCTGAGGACGCCTCTTCGATTGCCGGCGGGGAAGCCGGGTTCTCGCCCTCCGCCGACGTGGCTGTGGGCTCTGGGGACCGGACGCAGGGGCCGTCGCACCACCACTCGGGCAGGGCGTCGAGGGCCTCGCGGCCGAACGGGTTGGAGCCCGGCATGGCCAGCTCGTGGCCCACCAGGGCGTGCAGGCACTTCACGCGGTCGGGCATGCCGCCCGCGCTCTGCATGCCGCGGGGCAGGGGCTCGACGCCGTCCTCGGAGGCCGCCTTGTCGCGCCGCTCGACGTACCCCGCGTGGGCGCGCGCGTACGCCTCGGCGAGGGCGGGGTCCTCGGCGAGCCGGGCCTGCATGCGCTTCATCAGGCCGGACGACTCCAGCGTGCCGATGGCCGAGGCCGCCTTCGGGCAGGTCAGGTAGTAGAGGGTCGGGAAGGGCGAGCCGTCGGGCAGCCGGGGAGTGGTCTCCACGACGTCCGGCAGCCCGCACGGGCAGCGGTGCGCCACGGCCCGCACGCCCCTCGGCGGCCTGCCGAGCTGCTGCTCCACCACGGCCACGTCGGCCGGATCCACCATCGTCGGCTGCTCCCCAGAATTTCCCCGGCCCGGAATCTCTTCGGGCGCGGTATTCACGGACGTTCACCCGGCCCGCCGGGCGCCTGGCTCCCCTGTGACGATACGTGGCCCGGGGCGGTACGGGCGCCTACTGGGCAGGGGTGCGCGAGGGCTCGGCGCGGCGCCCCGTGCCTCGGTCGGCGGCCTCCACCGATTCCCACAGGGTCTGGTACCAGGGAGGCGTGGCGGCGGGGGCCGCACCGGGCTTGGGAGGCTGGGCCTTCTTGGAGGTGTCGCGCAGGACGATGCACTTCTCGCCCTCCTCGCAGAAGTGCAGCCGGGCCTTGGCCTGCCGCGCGATGTACGCGGGGTCGGCGAGCATCTTGCCGCGCTCGCCGAGCTCCTGAAGGTCCTTCAGGGCCTGGGCCTGCTGCCGCTCCAGCTGGGCGATCTGGCGCCGCTGGGCGACGTACTCGCGCACGGGATACGCGAGGCTCATGGCGATCGCGCACACCACGACCGCGAGGATCGCGGCCCGTCCCGTCAGCTGCGGTCGTTTCCTCATGCTCCTCCCAGGTCCGTACGGCTTGCGCGCAAATCCGCGCAAGCCGTACGGAGAAAACTAGCTCTGGAAGCGCGGAAAAGCTCCGCGACCCGCGTAGCGGGCGACATCGTCCAGCAGTTCCTCGATGCGCAGGAGCTGGTTGTACTTGGCGACGCGGTCGGAGCGGGCCGGGGCGCCGGTCTTGATCTGGCCGCAGTTGGTGGCGACGGCGAGGTCGGCGATCGTGGTGTCCTCGGTCTCGCCGGAGCGGTGGCTCATCATGCAGCGGTAGCCGTTGCGGTGGGCGAGGTCGACCGCGTCCAGCGTCTCGGACAGGGTGCCGATCTGGTTGACCTTGACCAGCAGCGCGTTGGCGGCGCCCTCGCGGATGCCGCGCTCCAGGCGCTCGGGGTTGGTGACGAACAGGTCGTCGCCGACGAGCTGCACCTTGCCGCCGAGGGCGGTGGTGATGGCCTTCCAGCCCTCCCAGTCCTCCTCGTCCAGCGGGTCCTCGATGGAGACCAGCGGGTAGGAGCGGACGAGGTCCTCGTAGAAGGCGATCAGCTCGTCGGAGGAGTGGCCCTTGCCGTCCAGGGTGTACACGCCGCCGGAGTGGAACTCGGTGGCCGCGACGTCGAGGGCGAGCCCGATGTCCTCGCCCGGGGTGTACCCGGCCTTCTCGATGGCGACGAGGATGAGGTCGAGGGCGTCGCGGTTGCTCGGCAGGTTGGGGGCGAAGCCGCCCTCGTCGCCGAGGCCGGTGGAGTAGCCCTTCTGCTTGAGCACGCTCTTGAGCGCGTGGTAGGTCTCGGTGCCGACGCGCAGGGCCTCGGAGAACGTAGAGGCGCCGATCGGCGCGATCATGAACTCCTGGATGTCGACGTTGCTGTCGGCGTGCGCGCCGCCGTTGAGGATGTTCATCATCGGCACGGGCAGCACGTGGGCGTTCGGACCGCCGACGTAGCGGAACAGCGGGAGGTCGGCGCTGTCGGCGGCGGCCTTGGCCAGGGCGAGGGAGACGCCGAGGATGGCGTTGGCGCCGAGACGGCCCTTGTTGGGAGTGCCGTCGAGGTCGATCATGGCCTGGTCGACGAGGCGCTGCTCTTCCGCGTCGTAGCCGATGAGCTCTTCGGCGATCTCGTCGGTGACGTTCAGGACGGCCTTCTCGACCCCCTTGCCGCCGTAGCGCTCGTCGCCGTCCCGCAGCTCCACGGCCTCGAACTGGCCGGTGGACGCACCACTCGGGACCGCGGCGCGGCCGGTGCTGTAGTCGTCGAGCAGGATCTCGACCTCGACCGTCGGGTTGCCCCGGGAGTCGAGAATCTCACGGGCGGTGATGGCCTCGATGGCAGCCACGAAGCGCTCCTAGATCTGTCAGCCCGGGGTCGGGCCCCCGGAAACCCTTCACCGCGCCGTCGTTGCGCGATGCGGTGGCGGACGGTTTGCCACCCGAGCCTATCGGGGGTCCGGACGCCCGCACGCCGCCGGGGTTGTGTTGGTGGCCGCGCCCCGAACTCTGTTGATGGCAGCGCCTCCGGCGCGGCGGTGCTGAGGGCCTGGCTGCGTGCGGCGGTAAGGGTCAGGCGTTGTCGCCGGGCTTGGCGGACTGCTCCCAGGTGCGGACGCGGTCGCGGTAGTCGCGGGCGGCGGCGCGCAGCTCGGCCTCCGGGTCGAGGCCGGCGGCGCGGGCGCGGCGGACGAGATCGAACAGCTCGCGGCCGATGCCCTGCCCGACGGCACGCGAGAGGGTGTCGGGGGCGCCCGCCCGCTCGGCCCGGCTCTGCAGCCCGAGGACCAGGGACAGCGCGGGCTGGCCCATGGGCACGCCGTCGAGCGACGACTCGCGGCCCTTCGCCGCGCGCTCGGCGGCCTTGATCGCGTCCCAGTTGGCGTTGACCTCCTCGGCGCCGTCCACGACGGTCCCGGCGAACACGTGCGGATGGCGTCGCACCAGCTTGTCCACGAGCTCCTGCACGACGTCGTCGACGTCGAAGCCGCCGTCCTCCTCGGAGCGCTCCTGCGCGAGGCGCGCATGGAAGACCACCTGGAAGAGCAGGTCGCCGAGCTCCTCGCGCAGGGCGGCGTGGTCGCCCTCCTCGATGGTCTCCAGGACCTCGTAGGCCTCCTCCAGCAGGTACGGCACCAGCGACTCGTGGGTCTGCCGGGCGTCCCACGGGCAGTCGCGCCGCAGGCGGTCCATGACGGCGACCATGTCGACGAACCGGGCGCCCGGCAGGTCGTAGGAGCCGGGGACGAGCTCGATGACCGGCGGCTCTGGCATGTCGAGCGCGGCGCGGCCGACGGCGCGCATGAACGGCTCGTCGCCGTCCTGGGCGGCGAGCCAGACGATCGTCGTGTCGAGACTCTCACGCGCGAGCGCGACCGGGTCGGGCGTCACGACCTCGACCGGGATGTCCTCCTCGGCGAGGTAGGGCAGCAGCGGGTGGTCGCCGGAGCCGGTGAGCACGCGCCCCGACCCGAGGACCGCCCACGCCCGCCCGCTCAGCAGCCCCGGCGCCACCCGGGGCGAGGTCGTGACGACGACGAGGGTCACTGGCCGGCCGCGGGGTCCGACTGGTTCGGGTCCTGCTGCTGGGAGGGGTCCTGCGGGGTGGCGGCGTCGGTGCCGGCGGCGGGCTTGCCGAACCGGGCCTCCTCGACCAGGCCCCGCTGGGTGTCCCAGGTGCCGTAGCGCGGGGAGATCTTGACCGGGACGGCGTCCATCTGCCCGAACAGCTTCATCTGGGCGGCCTGCACCGACGCCTGGTCGGTCAGGTTGGCGCCGAAGCGCTCCAGGCCCTTTTGATAGATGATCGCGGCGCGGATCCACGCGCGGGTCTCGGACGGCGGGACGCCCTTGCTGAGCGCCGCCGGGCCGATCTGCTGCATGCCGCCCTGCTCGGTGATGAACTTGTCGACGTCGCCCTCGGTGACGACGACGCCGTTGCGCCGGGCGAACTGCTCGAACTGACGGAAGTAGATCAGCTGGAGGAGGATCGCGCGCGGCACCGAGGGGATCTGAAGCTGCGCCTCGGAGATCTTGGCCTTCTTCAGCGCCGCCTGGTACTCCTCGATCTCGGCGTTCAGCTCGCTGGAGCTGATGCGCTGGTCGCCGACGGTGGCCGCCGAGCCGAGGCTCACCGGCGAGGAGCAGGCGGTCAGCGCGACGCAGGCCAGCACGGCGGCCGCTACGGCCAGCAGCGCGCGCACACGAATCGACTTCACTAGCGGTCCCTTCAGCAGACGCGGGGCTACTCTACTCAAACCAGGCGACCGTCTCGTCACCGAGCCGCGCCTGTCCATGCCTGTCTATCGCCCGCCGGCGGCCGCCGCCCTGGCGGGCTCCAGGAACATGGCCTCGACCAGGTCGGTGCACCAGGTGAGCAGTTCGAGGTCGCGCAGTGGCCGGCCGCCCATCGGCTTGGTCTTCGGCACGGGCACCAGCAGCGTCTCGGCGGCCACCTTGTAGATGGACTTGGGGTAGAGCCGGTCGAGACGGACCTGCTGCGACTCCTTCAACCTGACCGGGGCGAACCGGATGTGCTGGCCCTGGAGGGCGACGTCGGTCAGCCCGGCCCTGCGCGCGTGGACGCGGAAGCGGGCGACCTCCAGCAGGTTGTCCACCTCCTGCGGAGGGCGGCCGTACCGGTCGACGAGCTCCTCGCGGACGGCGGCGATGTCCTCCTCGGAGGCGACCGCGGCGAGCCGCTTGTAGGCCTCCAGCCGCAGCCGCTCGGAGGTGACGTAGTCGTGCGGGATGTGCGCGTTGACCGGCACCTCGACCTTGACGTCGGCGCGCTCCTCGGTGACCTCCTCGCCGGACAGCTTGGCCTTCTGCTCCTGAACGGCCTCGGCCATCATGCGGACGTACAGGTCGAAACCCACCCCGGCGATGTGCCCGGACTGCTCGGCCCCGAGGATGTTGCCGGCGCCGCGGATCTCCAGGTCCTTCATCGCGACGTACATGCCGGCGCCCATCTCGGTGTGCTGGGCGATGGTGGCCAGGCGCTCGTGGGCGGTCTCGGTGAGCGGCGCCTCGGGCGGGTACAGGAAGTAGGCGTACCCGCGCTCGCGCCCGCGCCCGACCCGGCCGCGGAGCTGGTGGAGCTGGGAGAGGCCGTAGTTGTCGGCGCGGTCGACGAGCAAGGTGTTGGCGTTGGGGATGTCCAGGCCGGACTCGACGATCGTGGTGCTGACGAGCACGTCGAACTCGCGCTCCCAGAAGCCCACCATGATCTTCTCCAGCTGCTGCTCGTTCATCTGCCCGTGCGCCACCGCGACCCTGGCCTCGGGGACCAGCTCGCGCAGCCGCCCGGCCACCCGGTTGATGGACGACACGCGGTTGTGGACGAAGAACACCTGGCCGTCGCGCATCAGCTCGCGCCGCACGGCCGCCGCGATCTGCTTCTCGTCGTAGGGGCCGACGAAGGTGAGGATCGGGTGCCGTTCCTCCGGCGGGGTGAGGATGGTGGACATCTCGCGGATGCCGGTGAGGCCCATCTCCAGCGTGCGCGGGATCGGCGTCGCCGACATGGCGAGCACGTCGACCTGTGTGCGCATGTGCTTCATGGCCTCTTTGTGCTCGACGCCGAAGCGCTGCTCCTCGTCGATGATGATCAGGCCGAGCTGCTTGAACCGGATGTCGGGGTTGAGCAGCCGGTGGGTGCCGATCACGATGTCGACCGTGCCGTCCTTGACCCCGTCCAGCGTCGCCTTGATCTCGCCGTCGCTCTGGAAGCGCGACACCGGCTTGACCACGACGGGGAAGCTCGCGAACCGCTCGCCGAAGGTGGACAGGTGCTGCTGGACGAGCAGCGTGGTCGGCACGAGCACGGCGACCTGCTTGCCGTCCTGCACGGCCTTGAACGCCGCCCGCACCGCGATCTCGGTCTTGCCGTAGCCGACGTCGCCGCAGATCAGCCGGTCCATGGGGACGGCGCGCTCCATGTCGCGCTTGACCTCGTCGATGGCTTCGAGCTGGTCGCCGGTCTCGGCGTAGGGGAAGGCGTCCTCCATCTCGCGCTGCCACGGGGTGTCGGAGGCGAAGGCGTGGCCGGGCGAGGCCATGCGGGCGCTGTAGAGGCGGATCAGCTCGCCGGCGATCTCCTTGACGGCCTTGCGCGCCCGGGACTTGGCCTTTGCCCAGTCGGCGCCGCCCATGCGGTTGAGCGTGGGGGACTCGCCGCCGACGTACCGGGTCACCTCGTCGAGCTGGTCGGTGGGCACGTACAGCCGGTCGCCCTTGGCGTACTCGATCACCAGGTACTCGCGGGTGGCGCCCTGCACCGAGCGCTGCACCATCTCGACGTACCGGCCCACGCCGTGCTGGGCGTGCACGACGTGGTCGCCGACCTTGAGCTGGAGCGGGTCGACCATGTTCCTGCGGCGGGACGGCAGGCGGCGCATGTCCTTGGTGGAGGCCTTCTGCCCGACCAGGTCCAGGTGGGTGAGTACGGCTACCGAGTCGCCGACGAAGCCGTGCTCGACGCGGCCGGTGGTGACGTGCACGACGTCCTTGCCGGGGGCGGAGTCCAGCTCCGGGACGAGCCGGGCGGCGACGTCCACGCCCTTCAGCAGCTCGACGATGCGCTCTGCCGGGCCGTGGCCCTCGCTGAGCAGCACGACCGCGCGCCCGTCCCCGAGCCAGCCCTTGATGTCGGCGAGCGCCCGCTGGGTGTCGCCGCGGTAGGACTCGGCCTCGCGGGCGGACAGCTCGATGACCTCGCTGCCGCCGTACAGCTCGTCGCCCGGGTCGGCCGGGGACGGGCGGGGCTCCTGCCCGGGCGTGCCGCCCTGGTCGGTGGTGGCGAACGGCGCGAGCGTCCACCACGACTGGCCGAGCTCGCGGGCGTGGGCGCGCACCTCGGCCAGGTCGCGGAACGCCGCGGCGCCGAGGTCGATCGGGGCCTCGCCCCCGGCGGCGGCGTTGATCCACGACGCCTCCAGGAACTCCTGGCTGGTGTGGACCAGCTCGACCGCGCGGCCGCGGATGCGCTCGGGGTCGCAGACGAATACGGACGCGCGGGCGGGCAGGTGGTCGAGCAGCAGGTCCATGCCGTCGACCAGGACGGGGGCGAACGCCTCCATGCCCTCGACGGGGATGCCCTCGGCGAGCTGGTCGAGGATCTCCTTCAGCGCCGGGTGCAGCTCGCCCAGCTCGCGGGCCCGCTCGCGGACCTCCTCGGTGAGCAGCAGCTCACGGCAGGGCGCGGCGAACAGGCCGCCCTCGGCGACCTCGAGCGACCGCTGGTCGGCGACCTTGAACCAGCGGATCTCCTCGATCGTGTCGCCCCAGAACTCCAGGCGCAGCGGGTGTTCCTCGGTGGGCGGGAACACGTCCAGCAGGCCGCCGCGCACCGCGACCTCGCCGCGCTTCTCCACCATGTCCACCCGGTGGTAGCCGTTGGCGACCAGCCGATCGACGACCTCGTCCAGCTCGGCGTCATCGCCGGAGCGCAGGCGGACGGGCGTCAGGTCGCCGAGGCCGGTGACCAGCGGCTGGAGCAGGGCGCGGATCGGCGCCACGACCACGCTCAGCGGGCCCGCGGCCGGGTCGCCGGGCACGGGGTGGGCGAGCCTGCGCAGCACGGCCAGGCGCTGGCCCACGGTGTCGCTGCGGGGAGACAGCCGCTCGTGCGGCAGCGTCTCCCACGCGGGGAAGACCGCGACGGCGTCGTCCCCCACCAGACCGGTCAGGGCGGCGGCGAGGTCTTCGGCCTCGCGCCCGGTGGCCGTGACGGCGAGCACGGGACGCCGCCGGGCCAGCGCGGCCACCGCGAAGGGACGCAGGGCCGGTGGAGCGATCAGATTGACGTCCTCGCCGGAGCGGTCCAGCGCCCCGGCGAGCTGAGGTTCGGCGATGACAAGGTCGAGCAGTCCGGAAAGACTCATCAGAAATGCCCCCACGTGGTCAGGCCCGCCTACTCGTTCGCCCGGGGACGGCCTGCTCAACTCGAACACACCCCACACGGCGACCCACCTCGCGCACCGCGTCGCCGCAGGCCGCGCCCATGACGACCCACCCGGGCGCCCTGCGCACTATACGACGACGCGCGCGACCCCGGTTCAGTCGCCGGGGTCAACCTCAAGGCTACTTCCCCGCGGGCGCCGTCATGCCGGGAACCGCCCGTCCGTCCGATAAAGGTGATCTTGCCCGTGGTGGTCCGGCGGGGATCCGGACGGTTACGGCCCCGCGCGCGCCCGGCCTTCCCTGACCCGGGGTGGCCCCTTCGTCAAGTAAATGCACTACAGCTCGGGTTTAGGTGACTACCCTGAGTCACATGTCAGAGGTTCGATGGTGGCCCGCCACCCAAGGCGACGTGTTCAGCCTCCGGATCCGCGAGCTGAGGAACGAGCAGCTCGGCCGGCGGCTGGACATCCTGATCGCCGGGTGCGGCCGGGGCGGCGGCATCGATCTGGAGCGCGTCGAGACCCGGATCACCGGCATCGACGAAGACCTCCCCGTGCTGCGCGCCTCGACGGAGCGCCGCTCCGACCTGGACGCGCGGTTCCTCGGCGACCTGCGCGCCACGCCCCTGCTGCCCCGCACGTTCGACGTCGTCCACGCCGCCTTCCTGCTGGAGCGCGTGCGGCACACCGAGCTCGTGCTCGACCGCATGGTCAACGCGCTGCGCCCCGGCGGCCTGCTGCTGATCAGGATGCGCGACCGCGCCTCGGCGTACGGCTTCTGCGACCGCGCCCTGCCGGGCTGGATCCGCAGGTTGCTGTGGCGCAGGTTCGCCCCGGCGGGCGCGGTCGGCCCGCTGCCGGCGATCTACGAGCAGGTCGCCTCCCGCGAGGGCATCCACTCCTACTGCCTGATGCGCGGCCTGATGATCGCCGAGGACTACTCCGGGACGTCGGGGCCCGCGCTACGTGGCCCGCACGCCAGGCTGGCCCGCGTGGCGTGCAAGATGGTCGCCCGCCTGTCCGGCGACCGCCTGCCCGCCACGCGGGACGAGATCACGCTGGTGATCCGCAAGCCGCAGAACCACTTCGCCCGCCTCATCTGAGCGTCCGGGCCATGGCGGGCCCGGCGGGCACGGTCCTCAGCGCTTGGTCAGCACGGGGTGCCAGCTTCCCTCCCGCTGGCTGTTCCTCCTGTCGCCCGAGAGCCGGACGCTCTGCCGTCCGTCGACGGTGACCAGCGCCAGGTAGGCGTCGAACTCATCCTGGCACCGGTCGAGGCACTGCAGCGCGATCAGATGGGTGTCGTCCGCCCACGCCAGGAGCTGGAGCATCTTCTGCCGCCCGGTGATCTTCCCGGTCGCGACGTCCCTGACGACCGTCTCCGGGCCCTTCGGCTCCGCCTCCAGGAGCTTCTCCGCCTCCGAGGGGCTCAGGGGCTTCCCCACCCGGGGCGGGTGGCGGCGGTCGGCGTACAACCTTCCGTCCGGCGAGAGGCCGGCCGCCTCGGAGGTCGCGAGCTGTTCCCGGGGCGCGTCGTGCGGCCGGCCCTCCAGGTCGTAGTAGAGCCGCTGCGGGTCGCTGTCGCGCATCCGCCCGTTGTTGGGCTGCCAGACCAGCGTGCCGTCGTCGGACCACAGGAACTGGGTGTCCGGCGGCCCCGGGAACCCGTCCTCGTGCGGCACGGCGTGGTACGACGCCCGCCCCGACGCCACGTCGACGATCTGAAAGCCACCGCGTACGGGGTCCGGCGTCTGCCAGCTTCTGCCGTCGGCGGACAGCTTGATGCGGACGGTCGGGTCCTTCTCGTAGGTCGTGGCGAGCACCCTGGCGCCGTCGGGCGACCAGGAGATCCGCGCCACCGAGTGGTCGAGGTCGATCCACCTGACGGTGCGCGTGGCCATGTCGAGGAGGCCGATCCTGCGGGCGGGCAGGGCTCCCTCCAGCACGGCGGCGTACTTCATGCCGGGGGCCACGGTGACCTCCGTCCAATCGGTCCGCTCGTATCCGCCGGTCCGCGGGTCGTACAGGAACCAGGCGTCCTTGCGGCGGTCGGACCTCGCGCCGATCTTCTCGTACTCCCACACGTAGTACGCCGAGACGGCGACCCCGCCCGCGGCGATCAGGCTCTTCGGCGGGGCGTTCCCCGGATCGGCACGCACCGCGAGGGAGTCGGGCATCGCGCCGGGCTCGACGGAGGCCGGCTCCGGCGCCGGCTCCGTGGGCGGGGGATCGACCGGGAACGGGGCGGAGGACGCCGGGGCGGGCTCGGGGGAGGCGACGGACGACGCGGACGCGGTCGGCGTGCCGCTCGCGACGGCGAGATCGATGCGCCGGCGTCCGTCCTCCAGGATCTTCGGCACCAGGACGCCGGTGGCGACCACGACGGCCGCCACCCCGGCGGCCAGCGCGAACGAGGCGGTGCGGCGACGAGCGCGCCGCCGCAGGGCGCGGTCGGCCAGGTCGTGGGGCACCCGGGCCTCCGCGGACCACTCGCGCAACATCTCGGGCAGCGTCTCGGACGGCAGGGACTCGGGTGTCACGGGGTGACCTCCTCGAACGAGTCGCGCGGGGCGCGCAGATCGGCCAGCTCCGGCGCGGCGGCGCGCAGGCGGGCGAGCGAGCGGTGGACGGTGCTGCGCACGGTGCCGACCGAGCAGCCCATGATCTGCGCCACGTCGGCCTCTGGCAGGTCCTCGAAGTACCGCAGGACCAGGGCGGCGCGCTGGCGGGAGGTCAGCCGGGCCAGCGCGCGGCGCAGCACGAGCTTCACCTCGGCCGTGTCCGCGTGGTCGCGCCCGGAGGGGTCCGGCGCGTCGGGGGTGTCCGCGACCGTGGTCTCGCGCCGGTGCGAGGCGAGGCGCCACCAGCTCACCTGCTGGCGGTACATGGCACGCCGCACGTACGGCTCGGGGTCGTCGATGCCGCTCCACCGGGACGCCGTCCTGGCCAGGACGGTCTGCAGCAGGTCCTCGGCCGCGTGCTGGTCCCCGCCGGTGAGCAGGAAGCCGAACCGCATCAGCGCGGGCGAACTCGCGGAAGCGTCGCTCCTCGGCAACGTCCACGATCACCTCCGGATGTCGTCGTCGGCCCTTGGACGCGCCGGGGGCGGCCGCGCTATGCCTTCCGCCTTCCGGACACCCGCGCCGTATCGCGGTCCATGTCCCCGAGCGCCCGCGCCGTACCTCCGGCCACGTCCCGGGCGCCCGCGCCGTACCTCGCGCCCCGTGGCCGTGACGGGGGCGACACGCCAATATCCTGACCCCTGTGGCAAACGCGGAGCAGACGACGGCCGACGCCGAACCGGTCCTGGAGTGGGTGCCGGACGCCCACGAGCTCGCCGACCTGGAGTTGCTGCTGTCCGGGGCCTTCGCCCCGCTGACCGGCTTCCTCGGCTCGGCCGACCTCGCGTCGGTCGTCGAGAACGGGCGGCTCGCCGACGGCACCCCCTGGCCCGACGCGGTCACGCTCACCGTGCCGCCCGGCCACCCTGTCTCGGCCGGCCAGGAACTCACGCTGCGCGACCCCGAGGGCGCCGCCGTCGCCGTGGTGAAGGTGACCGAGCGCACCGCCGACGGCCTCGTGGCGGGTCCCGTCACCTCGCTGGGCGCGCCCGAGCACGGCCCCTTCGCCCGCCTGCGCCGCTCCCCGGCCGAGGTCCGCGCCGAGCTGGGCGAGCGTCCCGTGCTGGCCGTGACGATGCGCGGCCCGCTGGACGACCTGGGCGAGATCACCGCGACGGCCCGAGAGCTGGACGCGGCGATCCTGCTGCTGCCGCTGGCCTTCGGCGAGGGCGGCCCGGCCGTGGTGCGGGCGGCGCTGAAGGCCCGCGACGCCCTGCCGAAGGGCACCGCCGTCGCCGTCGTCCCCCTCGCGCCGCGCGAGCCCGAGATCGACCTGGAGCTGCGCGAGCACGTCGCCGCCGCGTTCGGCGCCCACGAGCACATGGCCGGCCCCGAGCCCGTCACGCTGCCCGGCCCCCCGCACCGGCGCGGCGTCGTCGTCCTCTTCACGGGCCTGTCGGGGTCGGGCAAGTCCACGATCGCCCGGGGCCTGCACGACGCCCTGCTCGAACGCGGCGGCCGTACGGTCACCTACCTGGACGGCGACGTCGTGCGGCGGCTGCTGTCGGCGGGGCTGACCTTCTCCAAGGAGGACCGCGACCTCAACATCCGCAGGATCGGCTTCGTCGCCTCCGAGGTCGCCCGGCACGGCGGCCTGGCCATCTGCGCGCCGATCGCCCCGTACGCGGCGACCCGCGACGAGGTGCGCCACATGGTGGAGGCGGTCGGCGCGGACTTCGTCCTGGTCCACGTGGCCACGCCGCTCGCCGAGTGCGAGCGGCGCGACCGCAAGGGGCTGTACGCCAAGGCGCGGGCGGGCATCATCCCGGCGTTCACCGGCATCTCGGACCCCTACGAGGAGCCCGACGACGCCGACCTGACGCTCGACACCACCGGCATGTCCGTCGACCGCGCCGTGGACTCGGTGCTGGGCCTGCTCACCTCCGGCGGCTGGGTGCGCTGACCTCCCGGGGGGTCAGTGGTCCGGGACCGGAGTCGAGCTGAAGTAGGGGGCTCGGGCCAGCTCGGCGAAGGCGCGCCCGGCGGCGACGGTGGAGTCGAAGCGGGTGTCCCCCCGCGGCGCGATCGGCGAGTCGAAGTACACCAGGGCCTTGATCTGCGGGTACCCGCGGATCTGCCGGCGGACCGAGTTGAAGAACGACACCTTGAACCCCGGGTCGCCATGCCGCTCGAACGCGCCCCACTCGGCCATCATGATCGGTTTGCCGGGGAAGCGCTGCTGCGTCCAGCGGTAGAAGCCGGGCCAGTCGGCGTGGTCGTCCCGCCTCTTGTCGACGAGGTTGGCGAAGTCGTTCACGCGGTGGTCGGCGTAGGGGTCCAGGCCGATCCAGTCGACCACGTCGTCACCGGGGTAGAGCCGCTCGAACCACGGCTTGGCGGCCCAGTTGGGCGCGCCCATGTAGGTCATGACCGTGACGGCGTTGCGCACGCCCTGGTCGCGCAGGCGCAGCACGACGTGGCGGTACATCGCGGCGTAGTCCTCGGCGGTCATGCCCGACCCGGGCTGCTCGCGTACGTCGTTCTCGGGCTCGTGGTGGATGGTCAGGAAGAAGCGGCGGGGAAGCCTGTGCCGGATCGTCGCGGCGATGCGGTCGATGCGGTCGTCGATCGCCCCGGAGGCGATCTCGGCCCAGGTGCGCCGCACAGAGGGCTTCCAGTTGATCAGCAGCAGCCGTTTCCTGGCGAGGCGGAGCTCCTCGGGAGTGGGGAACGGGTCCCAGCCCCGGTGGTACACGTGGACGATGTCGGCCCTGCGTCCCATGCGCTGCTCGGCGGCGGCGATGGCCTCGGTGGGCGGCCTGCCGCTGAAGACGTCGGGCGCGACGCCCCACCACGCGCCGCAGCTCGGGATCAGCTTGGCCGTGGCGACGCAGCCGGGGGCGCCGGTCGGGGCGGGCATCTCGGTGCCGGGGAGCCGGTCACTCGCGACGGTCCGCTCCGATGGTTTCACCGACGCCACGGCGTAGACGATCAAGCCGCATCCGGCGGCGAGCCCGATGCCGAAAAACCATATTCCCGCCACTCTACGCAAGACGACCAAACCTCCCTTTAATCGTTTCCTTAGAAGGCCGGTATTCACCTTCCCACTAAAGGCGACCGATCGGCCGGAAACTCGCCCCTCTCCTCTGAGCTGCGCCATCGCCCGGAGCGACATATCCCGATATCGGGGTCTGTACGCCCGGCCGCCGTCCACGAAAACGCTCGTATGCGATCCGAGAAATCTTGGGTTGTGCCTATAGTGCTCTGGATCTGTTCCCGGACGGGCGGCACTTTTCCCCGGCCTCCGAAACCCGCGAAAAACGCCCAATGCCACCGAACACGTATGAACAGCCCCGCACCGAGAGGCCTGCCGCTTCCATGAGTCACCCGGCGTCCTCAGTCCATGGCGTCCCCGGCCCGGCGACCGGGCGCGAGTTCGCCGACTTCCGGGCGATGCTGCTGCGGCGACGCGTCACGCTCGCCGGGTTCCTGCTCGCCGGCCTGTGCCTCGGCGGCCTCGCGCTCGCGCTGTCCCCCGCGTCCTACACCGCCACCGCCGAGATCCTCGTCTCCCCGACCGGCGTGCAGGACCAGACCAACCAGACCACCCAGCGCCAGCGCGAGCCGCTCAACCTCGACACCGAGGCGCAGATCGCCCGGTCCGCCGTCGTCGCCGCGCGGGCCGCGCGCACGCTCAAGGCCGGCGACCCCGAGACGCTCCGCGAGCGCGTCACCGTCACCGTCCCGCCGAACTCGGCGGTGCTGGAGGTCTCGTACACGGCCGGGGACCCGGTCAACGCCGCCGCCGGGGCGCAGGCGTTCGCCAAGGGCTACCTCGCCAACCGGGAGTCGACGGCCAAGCACGCCATCGACGCCCAGCTCAAGGCCCTGGCCGGCAAGCTCCGCCAGGTCGACTCCGCGCTCGCCGCCACCGTCGCCGGGCTGCCCCGCACGACGCCCGGCTCGGCCGCGCGCACCATCGCCGCCCAGCGGCAGAACGTCCTGAGCAGGCAGGTCTACGCCCTCACGCTCAAGTACGACGCGCTCAAGACCGTCGCCGTCACCCCCGGCAACGTCATCAGCGACGCCCGCCCGCCCGCCTCCCCCACCCAGCCGCGCCCGCCGCTCTACCTCGGCAGCGGGCTGTTCCTCGGCCTGCTCGCCGGCACCGGGGCCGCCATGCTGCGCGACCGCCTCGACACCCGGCTGAGGACGGCCGCCGACATCGAACGGCTCACCGGCCTGCCCGTCCTCGCCAAGGCCGGGAACGCCCGTGAGCTGCGCGAGCTGGCCGTGGCCGTCGCGCGGCACCTGCGCGACGGCGGCGAGCTGCTCGTACGCGGCGTGACCCCCGGCGTGGACCCCGAGCCCATCGCCGACGACCTGCGCCTCGCGCTCACCGGCCTCGCCCCCATCTGGGTGCGCACCGACCACGCCGCCCACGCGGACGCCGCCCTGCTCGTCGTCGAGAGCCGCGCGGCCCGCTCCAAGCAGCTCGCGCAGGCCGTCCGCCAGTTACGGCGCACCGAGATCTCGCCGCTCGGGGTGATCCTGCTGTCGGCCACCGCCGCGCCCGGCGACACCCGTCCCGGGCTCGGCCGCCGCAACCCGCCCGACTCCCCCGCCCGGGCCTCGTGAGCCCGGCGTGACACCGCCTCCCCCCCGGCGCACGGGCCCCGTCCGGATGCCCTCGCCCGCCGCCTGGCCCATCGCGGCGTTCCTCGTCGGCTACCCCGTCTGGTGGGCGCTCGGGTTCGGCGGGCTGTCGATCATCGTCGTCGCCTGCCCGATGGCCGTCGTCCTCTGGCGGCGCCGTCCGATCACCGTCCCCAAGGGCATGGGGCTGTGGATGCTGCTCATCGCCGGATACCTGGTGAGCGCCGTGATGCTCGACGAGACGCCCCCCGGCACGTACGGGGAGCTCGGCACCGGCCGCGTCCTCGGGTACACCATGCGGCTCGCGCTGTACCTCGCCCTGATGATCATGGTGCTCTACCTGGGCAACCTCACCGAGCGCGAGCTGCCCCAGCGGGCGCTGGTGGGCATGCTCGGCGTGCTCTTCCTCACCACCGTGGCGGGCGGGCTGCTCGGCGTCTTCGCGCCGCGCCTGGAGTTCACCTCGCCCGTCGAGTCGATCCTGCCGTCCTGGATCAGCGGCAACTCCTACGTGCGCAATCTGATCCACCCCACGGCGGCGCAGATCCAGCACGTACTCGGGCACGCGGCGCCGCGTCCCGAGGCCCCGTTCGAGTGGGCCAACGCCTGGGGCGGCAACCTGTCGGTGCTGCTGATCTGGTTCGTGGTGGGCTGGTGGACGTGGGGCGGGCCCGCGCGGCGGGCGGTGTGCGTGGCGGTCGTCGCGCTGTCGGCGATCCCGATCGTGTACTCGCTCAACCGGGGGCTGTGGGCGGGGCTCGCCGTCTCGGCGGCGTACGTGCTGGTGCGCGTGCGCCCGCGCCGGGGGTTCCTCGTCGGCGCGGGCCTCGCCTGCGGGGCGCTCGTGCTGGCCGCCGGGCCGCTGACCGACATCGTCGCCCAGCGCCTGGACAAACCGCACAGCAACCGCATCCGCGCGTTCACCGTCACCACCACGCTGGAGGCGGCCACCCACTCGCCGTTCATCGGGTACGGCAACACGCGCAACGCGTTCGGCAGCTACCAGACCATCACCACCGGCAAGACCGACTGGTGCGCCGAGTGCGGGCACCCGCCGCTCGGCAGCGACGGGCAACTGTGGCTGCTGCTGATCACGCAGGGCTTCACGGGCGCGGCGCTGTACATCGGGTTCTTCGCGGGCGCCATCCGCCGCTTCCGGCACGACCGCACACCGATCGGGCAGGCGGGGACGCTGGTCATGATCCTCGTGCTGCTCTACATGTTCATCTACGACGGCCTGGTCACGGCCCTCGGCCTCTACCTGATCTCCTACGCCCTCCTCTGGCGCAACGGCCACCGGCCGCCGCCACCGGCGATCCCCCATGACCCCGGCAGACCGGCCCCCTGGGACGGCACACCAGCCCCTGGGAACGGGACACCAATCCCCCGGGACGGCAGACCCGTCCGCGGGGACGGCACGCCGGCGACGGTGCCGATGACCGCACGGCCGACCATCCCCATGCGGGCCCCGGCGGCGAACCGATGAGGGACCGCCGCGCCCGTCTGAGCTACCTCGACGAGGTGATCACCCTGCTCTACCCGCCCGTGAACGCCGTCCCCCGGACACCTGGCCCGTACGAAGACACCGACCCCTCGGACCGCCTCCGCGCCACCGGTGAGCCCACTACCGCGTACGCGCTGACGCCGAGCCGGTTCCTGCCGCGGCGCCTCGTCCCCCGGTCCCGGTGGCTGCCCGGACGCCGCCGCCTGCCCGGCGGTTCCGGCACGATCGAGGGCCACCTGAGCGAGGTCTTCGGGCAGCACGTGGGGATCACCCTGCACGTACGCCCGGCCCGGCGCGCGAACCGCAAGCCCGTCCTGGAGGTCCGCGCGGCCACGGGCGAGCGCCTCGCCTTCGTCAAGATGGGGGACACCGACCGCGCCCGCGCCCTCGTCCGCCACGAGGCCATGACCCTCGCCCTGCTGGCGGTCACCCCGTTGAAGACGGTGGTCGTCCCCACGATCCTTCACCACGGCACCTGGAACGACCTGGAGGTCCTGGCCCTCTCCCCCCTCCCGATCCGGCGCCTCCGCCGCGTCCCCCACACCCTGTTCACCCAGGCCGTCGTAGAGATCGCCACCCTCGGCCTCCACCCCTCTCTCGGCACACCGGCCGCCTGCTCAGACCCGCTCGACACGATCACCGTCCGCCCAGAGCCCCCCGCCGCCACCGCCCGGTCCGGCCCTTCCGGCACCACGCCCCCCTCCCCCGGACCCCCCGGCACGGCGACCGCCGGGCCAGAACCGCTCGACACCGCGACGACACGGCCCGGACCGCTTGGCGGCCACTGCTGGCACGGGGACTTCTCACCGTGGAACATCGCGCCTTCCCCGGACGGGCGGCTGCTCGTGTGGGACTGGGAGCGGTTCGGCGGCGGGGTGCCGCTGGGGTTCGACGCGCTTCACCACTTCTTCCAGCGTGCGTTGCGGCGCATGCCCCCCGATATCGCCGCCGCCGCATGCCTCGCCCACGCCCTGCCCACGCTCGCGCCGTACGGCCTCTCGGCGGCCCAGGCCCGCGAGACGGCCGTCCACTACCTGATCACCCTGGCCGACCGTCACGAACGGGACGGCCACCACCCCCTCGGCCCGCCCTCACGGTGGCTGTCCCCCCTCGTCGACCCCCTGGAGGTCCTGACATGAACCCCGCGGTCAAACGCTCCGCGCACGCCGTCTCCCACACCGCCGGCCGGCTCACCGTGGGCGGACGGCTCCTGCCGTGTTTCCTGATCGTCGGGGCGCAGCGCTGCGGCACCACCTCCCTGTACCGAGCACTGGCCCAGCACCCGCTCGTCCTGAAACCGGTGCTGCGCAAGGGCGTCCACTACTTCGACATCGCATACGAGAAGGGGCTTTCCTGGTACCGCGCGCATTTCCCCCTCAAAACCACCGCCTACCGGCTGGAGCGCAGGTACGGCACGCGGCCGCTCGCCTTCGAGTCGTCTCCCTACTACCTGTTCCACCCGCTGTCCCCGTACCGCATGGCGCGCGACCTGCCCGGGGCGAAGATGATCGTGCTCGTCCGCGACCCGGTCGAGCGGGCGTACTCCGCCCACGCCCACGAGCTCGCGCGCGGGTTCGAGACGGAGCCGTCGTTCGAGCGCGCCGTCGAGTTGGAGCCGGCGCGGCTGGAAGGGGAGATCGAGCGGCTGTGCGCGGAGCCCTACGCGCGGAGCACCGCCCACCGCCACCACGCGTACGTCACCCGAGGCCAGTACGCCGAACAGCTCGCGCGGCTGGAGTCCGTGATGGGCCGCCGCCGCATCCTCGTGATCGACAGCGGACGCTTCTTCACCACGCCCGAGCCCGTGTACGACCAGGTCCTGGAGTTCCTGGGACTGCCGCGCCTGGGCGACCCCGTCTTCGAACGCCACAACGCCCGCCCACGCCCCACCACGATGCCCCACTCGCTAAGAAGAACCCTGTCCGACCACTTCCTCCCGTGGGACCACAAACTCCGCGACTGGCTCGGAGACACCCCGTCATGGCGCCGCTAGACCCCGGCCGTGCGCCATCAAGGGACGGCGGTGTGGCTTCCCTGGCGAAGGGAGGTCTCGCGGGGCTGGCCGGAGCGGTGGTCAGTGCCGGGGCGCAGATGCTGCTCATGGTCGTGCTCGCCCGGGGGCTGGACGCCGCGTCGGCGGGCGTGGTGTTCACGACGACGTCGCTGTGCCTGATGGTCGCCGGGATCCTGCGCCTGGACGCCGGGAACGGGTTGATCTACTTCATCGCCCGGACACGCGCGGAGCAGTACCGCGAAATTTCCCGATTCCTTCGGCCGGCCCTGACCCCGGTGGTGGTCCTGTCCCTCGTCGCGTCCGTTCTCGTGTATCTCGGCGCGGACCCCCTCGCCGCCCTGATATCGGGACCGACGGAACCTCCCAGGCCATCCGGAACATTTGGAGCCGTCGCGCTCACCGGCCCCTCCCCGGAGACGACCGCGACGATCCTGCGCACGCTCGCCCTCGCGCTCCCGGTCATCGTCTGCGCCGACCTGCTGGTCGCGGCGACGCGCGGCCTCGGGACGATGCGGCCGACGACGCTGCTCACCGGAATGCTGCACCCCGCGGCACAGCTCCTCCTCGTCGGGACCTTGGTCATGACCGGCGCGGCGGCCGGGCGGGCCTGGGCGATCCCGGCCGCCTGGTCCGCCCCGGCGCTCCCGGTCCTGCTCCTCGCCGCCCTCTGGTTACGCCGCCCGACACGGCACGCCTCAGGAACCAGGGGCAAGCACCGAAGGCGATCGACGCCGGATCTCCAAGCCGGCACAACCGGCCTCCATGACGTCGTCACGCCCCTCCATGGCACCGACCCTCCCGCCAAGGACCGCGGCACCTTCCACCTCGGCACCGCACCGCCCTCCCAGGACGACGCCACCCGGGCCCGCGGCGCCGCCGCCGAGTTCTGGCGGTACACAGGTCCCCGCGCGTTCGGCGGGGCCGTGCAGGCCGTGTTCCAGCGGCTCGACGTCGTCCTCGTGGCCCTCCTCGCCGGCCCGGCGGAGGCCGCCGTCTACACCGCCGCCACCCGCTTCAAGGTGGTCGGCCAGCTCGTCAACCAGGGCCTGGCCCAGGCCGCCCAGCCACGCCTGATCCTCGCCATGGCGGACGGCGACCTGCCCGTGGCGCGCAGGCTGTACCAGACGGCCACGATCTGGCTGGTCGTACTCACCTGGCCGATCTGGCTGGGATACGCCCTGCTCGCGCCGTGGCTGCTGCGGGCGTTCGGGGACGGCTACGACGGCGGGGCCATGGTGGCGGCCGTCCTCGGCGTGACGATGATGGTGGCGACGGCCTGCGGCATGGTGGACGTCGTCCTGACCGCCGCCGGGCACACCGCCTCCAGCATGGCCAACATGCTCACCGCGATCATGGTGACCATCGCCCTGGACATCGTCCTCGTCCCCTCGCACGGAGCGCTCGGCGCCGCACTCGGCTGGTCGGCCGGGGTCCTCGCCAAGAACCTCCTTCCCTTGTTCCAGATCTCCCGGGCCTACGGCCTGCGCCCCTTCGGCCCCCACACCATGCCGTCTCTCCGCCTGTGGCGCGGTGGGCCGCCACCTCGTCCCCAGAACACCACGCACGCACGGCACCTTCTGCTCGTGCACAGCACCTCGACTCCCCCCACCTCCGCCACGACACCTGTCCCACGAGAAGCCGAGACGACTTCATGAGCGACGACCCCGCGTACCGGACGAGCACCACCGCCGACCGGACGCGTCGGCGGCAGTCGGCCCCTGTGGGCCGGGCGCCCATTCTGGTGACCGGGCTGCCGAGGAGCGGGACGAGCTGGGCCGGGAAGATGCTCACGGCGGGCGGCGAGGCGGTGTACGTCAACGAACCGCTCAACCCCCAGCGCCCCCCGGGCCGCTCTCCCGGCGTGCTGAACGCGACCGTGCGCCACAGGTTCCAGTACATCTGCCCCGACGACGAGGACCCGTGGCTGCGCGCGTTCGCCGACACCGTGGCCCTGCGCTACCGCTACGCCGCCGAACTGCGCCGCAACCGCCGTCCCCGCGACCTCGCGCGCCTGGCGAAGAACGCCTCCGCCTTCACCCTCGGCCGGATCCGCGGCCGCCGGGCCCTGCTGGACGACCCGTTCGCCCTGTTCTCGGCGGGATGGTTCGCCGAACGGCTCGGGTGCCGCGTGGTCCTGATGGTCCGCGACCCGGTGTCCCTGGTGGCGAGCTGGCGGCGTCTCGGCTGGCGTGTGGACCCGGGCGAGCTGCTCGGGCAACCGCTGCTGGTCCGCGACCACCCGTACGCGCGGGCGCTGCGTCCTCTGGCAGGTTCGGAGGACCACCTCGCGACGACCTGCGCGCTGTGGAGCGTCGCCCGGGCCGCCGCCGAGAACCTGTCCGGACGCCACCCCGGCGTCCGCGTCGTCCCGTACGAGGACCTCGTGACCGACCCGGTGGGCCACTACCGCGACCTGTACACGTGGTGCGGCCTCACCTGGTCGGCTCGGGCGGAAAGAGCGATCAGACGGGCCTCCGCACCCGACACCGGCCGCCCGAAAACCGCGAACAGGGACACCTCAGACCAATCGGACACCTCAAACGATCCGAACACTCCGGGTACCGTCCCCGGAAGCCTGCGACAGGCACCGACCGCGCACACCGCCACGAAAGCGGCCCCGGCGCGGGGTTTCGCCTGGAACGGCCTGTCCCGCACCGCGTACCGGCCCATGGACCCGAGCCGGGCCCTCGCCGGCCACCGCGACCGGCTCACCCCCGAAGAGACCGCCCGAATCGGCGAACTGACCCGGACGTGGCGCGAATCCATCCACTAGCGAGCGGGAAAGGAGCCCCCCGGCGAACGTCAGTGGACACCGCGCCGGGAGCTACGCCACCGTCTGAGCAGTCGCTTCACCAGGCACATCGCGAGCAGGCCCAACGCGAACGGAAGATCGTCCACGAGGTACCGGCGTGCGAGGCGGCCAGGCTCGGCGCACAGGCGGAACAGCCACTCCAGCCCCGCCCGCTGCATCCACCGAGGCGCCCGCCGCACCACACCCGCCGCGAACGAGATGGCACCACCACAGCCGACGAACCAGGCCCCCGGCAGCTCGGCGCGCAGCACCCCGATCAGCCGGTCCTGCTTGGGGAAGCCGAGCCCCACGAACACCACGTCCGGGTCGGCGTGGACGAGCGCCTGCCGCACCGCCGCGAGCCCCTCCGCCGACTTCTCGAAGCCGTACGGCGGGGCGGCGCCGCCCGCGACGCGCAGCCCCGGGAAGCGGGCGCGCAGCGCCTCGGCGGCCTTGCACGGGATTCCGGGCGGCCCGCCCAGCAGGTAGATCGACAGGCCGTTGGCCGCGGCGGCCTCCGACAGCGACCAGATCAGGTCGGCGCCGGTGATGCGCGCGGGAACGGGCGTCCCCAGCAGCCTCGACGCCCATACCAGCGGCATGCCGTCGGGGACGGCGAGGTCGGCCCCCGCCACGATGGCCCGTACCTCCGGGTCCCGGGCGCAGGCGCGGCAGATGTCGACGTTGGGGGTGACGACATGGCCGCCCTCCCCCCGCCGCACCGCCGCGACGACGTGGCGCACCACCTCGTCCTCGGTGAGCGCGTCCATTGCGAGGCCCGCCACCACGACGCGGGACCTGCCGATCAAAGCATGAGAAGTCATCAGATTCCGTGCCCCCGGGTGTGCAGCGCGCTCAGCACGGAACGCGCCGGGACGAGACCGAGCGCCACCGCCAGCGCGATCGGCACGCGCGGCTCGCCCCAGCGGGCGGCGAACGCGCGCAGGGCCCACCGACCGGCCTCGCGGCGACGCCCCAGTGCCGCGTTGCAGAAGGCGAGCTGGCCGTAGATCCGCGCGGCGCCGCGCCGGTCGGCGGCGAGGCCGCGGTGCCGGGCGAGCATCCATTCGAGCCCGGCGATGCGGTCGGCCCAGCGGCTGACGTACGCGGAGCCGCCCCACCGGACGCGGACGAGCGGCCGGTCGACATGGACGATCGGATGGCGCGCGGCGGCGCGCAGCGCGAGATCCCAGTCCTCGTTCTGCCCGCCGGGCGCGCTCTCGTCCGGCCAGATGGAGCCGCGCCTGAACAGGAACGTCGAGGAGTGGACCATCATCATGCGGGACCGGGTGAGATGCGCGGCGGTGACGCGCCCGGTGCCCGCGAGGCGCGTGACGCGATGGGCGCCGTACTCGACCTCGATGGCGCAGGCGGCGAACTCGGCGTCCGGGTCGGCCGCGAGGGCGTCGAGCTGGGCGCTCAGCTTGCCGGGCAGCCACACGTCATCGTCGTCGCAGAAGGCGACCATCGGCGTGCCGAGGGCGGCGATGCCGGTGTTGCGCGCGCCGGGCAGCCCGGGGGTCAGCCGGTTCGCCAGGACGCGCACCCGGCCGGGCCACCGCGCGGCGACCTCGGCCACGTGCGCGGTCACCGCCGCGACGTCCCCGCGGTCGACGACCACGACGGCGTCCACACCTCCCGGGCACTCCTGCGCGAGCGCGGCGTGCAGCGCGGCCCGAAGCTGCTGGGGACGATCTCCCCGCGTCGGAACGACCACCCCGACGACCGGGGTCGCCGACGGCCCGCCCTCATCCCAGGGCATCGGCGCCCCGCAGTAGTCGGAGGACATTGGCGTCCGGCAGTGGTCCCCCGACATCGGCGCCCCGCGGTAGTCCAAGGACATCGGCACCGCGAACTCGGCCGGGTTCATCGGCACTCCTGGGCGGCGACCCCCGCCGTGAGCCACGGAGCGACGGCGCCCTCGGGCGTGCGGCGGTCGCGCGGGCGGTAGCCGTACTGGAGCATCAACGGCCAGGTCAGCGCGGTCACGAGCCAGCGGTGCAGGCGGGGCTGGCGGTCGCACCAGTTGTCGTCCCTGGACAGATCCAGCGGCCCGGCCGCGAAGCGCATGGGGTTGCCCGCGCACGTGTGGGCGACCGACAGCTCGGCCACCCCCTGCCGCAGGAAGGTCACCGCCACGCCGCCGAGCCCGAGCCGGGTGAGCAAGGCCTGCATCACGGCGGGCGGGTCGGCCAGCAGGTCCTCGTACCGGACGCGGATGACGGTGCCGCCGCGCCTGGCCAGCAGCTCGAACGCGAGGTTCTGCACGAGCCAGTGGACGGCCGTCCACGCCGACGGCCAGCGCGTCATGGGCGTGCCGTCCTCGGGCCGGGTGATCTGCTTGCGCCAGGAGTACGCCACCGCGCGCGGGTCACGCACCACGTGGACCACGCTCATATCGACCACCGGGGACGTACGCAGGCAGAACGCGAGGGAGGCGTGCTTGCTGGAGTCGACGACCACACGACCGCCCGCGACCTGCGCCGCCGCCTCGTACACCCGCGAGTACGCCCGCGTGTAACCGCTGAGCCCGACCCGGCACCGGCGGGCCGCGAGGGCGGGGATGTGCCTGGTGCGGTCGACGCGCCGCCTCAGCGTGAGAATGCGATCGGCCAGGCCCGTCGACCAGCCGCCGAACGCGCGGATGCCGACCCTGCGCCAGAAGGGACACGTGGTGAAAGGCTCGCCGCAGCCGCACGGCTCCTTGCCGATGACACCGCGTTCCCAGAGATGGACCACCTCCCCGAGCGGCGCCACCCCCGGCACCTCGCCCAGCAGCCGCTCCAGCAGCGTGGTGCCACTGCGCCCCAGCCCACCTATGAAGATCACTCGAACACCCACCGGCCCGGACCCCCAAGGAAACACCAACACGGAACGTGCTGACGCTAGCGCGGAGAGTAATCACCAGGTGCGAAAACAGTAAAGGATCTACACACCTAACGGGCACGACGCGATGGTGTTCCACCACGACCCGTCCGGATTCCGGAGGGATCGGGGCAGATCATGCCCTCGCACACCGGCCCCACGGAGAGTAGGAGAAGGTCGCCGAGTGGGCGTTTCAGGCTATAAATCGGGCGAATAGCGATGAGGCGGATTAAACGGTCGAGAAAGCACGAGTGACGCCACAGGACTGGATTAACATATCGATCGGATAACCGGAAGTGACGATCCCGTCCACGGCCTGTCGAGTCGTATGGCCGAAATCTAGACTGCTACTCGCAGCATCATCGCTTTCTGGGGCGGCATGGGATGAAGCGTCTTGCCATCAGGGTGACGGGCGCCGCGCTCGCTATGTTGATCTTGGCGGCCGGAGCGGCGTATTTCCTGCTGAGGCCCTCTGAATCCGTCCGGCTGAATCTCGTGGCCGACACGCAGGTGGTGGCCCTTACATTGCCCGGCGAGCCGTCGGGATCATGCGGCACGCGGGTGTGCCGCACCATTCTGCGCGTCGACAAAGGCGACACGACGAGGTCCATCGGCGCGACGCCTCAGACCGCGCTGCCGGAGGGCGTGCGACTCGCCTACTGGGGGTGCGGCGAGGGGCCGGGAGCGGCCACCTGCACGGTTCGCCCGGATCGCGACACGACGATCTGCGTGACGACCACCGGCCCCGCCGACGTGGCACGGAACGCGTGCGGAACCAGACCCGGCACACCGGTCGCCGAGGCGCCGGGCAAGCTCTCCGTCGTTTTCAGGACAAAATGGAAGATCGAACTGTCCGGAAACTTCGACGAGCCCTGCGCGAACGGCGGTGCCCTGGGAAAGAGGTGCGAGATCGCGATCAAACCCGGCAAGATCTATTATCTGCGCGCCCAATTCGAGAAGGCCGCCGCCGACCCCTATCCACAGGCCGGCCGCGCCTGGGATTTCCACTACGTGACCTATGAGGGCTGTAACAGCGGCATGGGGCACGCGGACGCGATCACGTGCGTCGTCTTCGGCGCGCCGGCCGCCACCACCGTCTGCGTGTCCTCCGGCGACCCGGTGGAGGAGAAACTGGCGCGCGAATGCCTCCCCTACCGCAGGGCGGGAACCCCGTGATCGGCCGCCTGGCGAGACGCGTCGCCGCCGCGGGGTGCGTGCTCGCCGTCGCCGCCTGCGGGGCGAACGAGGCCCGCGACGATCCCACCCTGCCGCCCTCCACGTCTGCGTCCACATCTACGGCCACGGCCTCCCGGGACGTGCCCCTGGTGGTGCTCATGCCGACCGCGTGGAGCTCCGGAATTGGCTCCGACATCCCGGGCCAGACCTTCTGCCCCGATGTCCGGGAACGCGGCAAGGCCCCGCCGCAGACCACCGTGTCCTGCAGGTTCGTCGTTCCGCGCGGCATGGTCGTCCACCTCACCGCCAAGGTCCGCAAGCTGCATCCCGTCCTGGTCGGGGAGAACGAATCCGTCAGGCTCAGCCTCTGCCGCAACGGATCGTGGTCCGAGGCGACCCGGACGGCGACCTGCACGGTCACCGTGACGACAGGGACGGTGTTGTGCCTGGACGAGAACCAGTTCAGCTCCGCCGTCGAGTGCCCGTGGGTGGAGCAGGGCTACGCGCGGTTGCCGGCGACCGTTCCGCCCGGCTTCACCCCCGGCCCGCATACGGCGGCGCGCCCGGACGAGCCGCTGAGCTGATCAGGTGAGCGAGGAAGCCGGGTGCGAGCCGGACGGGCAGGCGTCCGGGCACACGGCCGGCGACCGGGAGAGCGGCGGCCCGGACGAGCGGAAACGGCTCATGCGGGCCGGGGCGCGCGACAGGGTCCGCCGCTGGGCACGTGCGTCCGGGACCCGGGTACGCCGCGCGACACCGGGCACGCTCATCGCGGTCCTGGCGGCCGGGGCGTTCGGCAACCTGCTGGGCGACGGAGAGTTGTTCGACGTGCTCGCCGGCGTCGGCGGCAACGTCCTCACCGATGTACTCAAATCGGCCGTCCAGCGCCTCCGCCCCGGCGCCTCCGGCGAGGAGACCGAGGAGGCGATCCAACGGCGGATCGAGGAGGTGCTGGCCGGGGACGGCGACCGGGCCGCGGCGTTGCGGGCCGACATCGCCCCGGTCCTGCGCGAGATGGGAGACCTCGGCGACCTCCTCCGCGAGGCGCTGGGCGATCAGGAAGAAGCGCGGCGGCAGGTCATGACGGGCCTGGCCTCACTCGGCGAGGAGTTCGCGGAGTTCCGGTTCCTGCTCCGCGACGTCCCCACCGCCCTGGAATCCCTGCGGAGCAGTGCCGACCTGCACAGCGCGCAGCACCAGCAGATGGCCGACCTGATGCACCGGCAGACGCTCCAGACGGACCTCTTCCAGAGGGAGATCACGGCCCGGGGACGGCCGCCGCTGGGCGAACGACCGAGTTCGCCGTTCCCCCAGTGGAGCGGGGACCGTCCGTACCGAGGGATCTCGGCGTTCCAGCAGGGCGACGCCGCGCTGTTCCACGGCCGAGCCGGGGCCACAGAGGAGCTCCTCAGGATCGTGGCCAGGACCATCGAACGTGGCGGTCCGCACATCGTGATGGTGACCGGCGCGTCCGGAGTCGGGAAATCCTCGCTGCTGCGGGCCGGGCTGTTGCCCGCGCTGGCGACGGCGGGGAGGCGGCCAGGGCAGGCGACCGGACCGCTGCCCGCGGAGGCGGCGTACTGGCCCCGGATCGTGATGACCCCCATGGAATACGGCTCGCCCTTGCCCGGGCTCGCCCTGCATTTGGCGGCACTGGCGGAGAAGCGCAACCAGCGGGCGTTACGCGAGCAGCTGACCGCCGAGCCGGAGAGTGCCGGGTTCCTCGTCCGGGAGGCGGTGCTCGCCGAAGGCCGGCGCAGCCGGGCGGACCGCGTCGCGGGCGACGACAGGCGGCTCGTCCTGGTCGTCGACCAGTTCGAGCAGCTGTTCGGCTCGAACGGGCCCGGCGAGGAGAAGACGCGCGCGTTCGTCGGCGCCCTGCACGCCGCCGCCGTCCCCCTGTCGGACGCCGGAGTCCCGGCCCTGGTGGTGATCGCGGTACGCGGTGATCAGATCGACAACTGCGCGCGCCACCCCGTGCTCCGGCAGGCGCAGCAGGACAACCAGTTCGTGCTGGGCCCGATGGAGGAGCCGGATCTGCGGCGGGCCATCGTCGACCAGGCGGAGGCCGCGGGCCTGCGCATCGAGGAAAAGCTCGTGCAGAGGATCCTTCTGGACCTGCGTTCACCGGAGCTGGCGGACTTCGAGACCGGAACCCTTCCCCTCGTGGCCCAGGCGATGCTGCTCACCTGGGAGAACCGTGAGGGCGACCGTCTCACCGACCGCGCCTACGAGTTGTCGGGTGGCGTGCGCAGAGCCGTCGAGCAGAGCGCCGAGGAGGTCTACGCGAAGCTGACCCCCGAGGAACGGCCCGTCGCCCAGGACGCGCTGCGCCGGCTGATGTTCGTGGGCCGGGACGGGCGTCCGGCGTGCCGCAGGGTCGCCTTGAAGGACCTGCCCGTGGAGTCGCGGCCCATCCTCGAGAAGTTCGCCGACAAGCGGCTGGTCGTGATCGGAAACGGCGGGGCGGAGCCCGCTCACCAAGTGCTGCTGAAGGCCTGGCCCCGCCTGAAGGACTGGCTCAAAGAGGACATCGAGGATTGGAAGCTGTACGGGCGTCTCGCCGATGTAGCCGCGCAGTGGGCGAGCGGCAGGCCCGGCCCCGACCCGTCATTCCTCTACCAGGGACGGCAACTGCAGACGATCAGGTCGGCCGAGCAACGGTGGCTCACGGATCCGGGCCGGTACCCCGCCCTGGAGAGGCGGCACAGGGAGTTCCTGGACGCCTCCGTCGCCGCGGAGGACAAAAGGCGGCGCGTGTGGCGCGCCGTACTCGTGTCGATCGCGGCGCTGGCGACCATCGCAGTGGTCGCCGGCGTCTGGCTGGTGCGGGTGAACAGCAGGTCGGAGGCCGAGCATGCGGGCGAGCTGTCCCGGAAGCTGGCCGCGAGCAGCGCGAAGGAGGCGGATCCGGTCGCCGCCGCGCTCCTGGCGGCCGCAGCCTGGCGTGTCGCGCCCACCGACGAGGCCCGGTACAGCCTGCGCGCCGTCCTGGCGGGCCGCCACCGCGGCACGTTGACGGCCCACCTCGGCGAGGTCAGGGCCGTCGCCCTCAGCCGCGACGGCCGGATGATGGCCACCGGTGGCAGCGACAGCCTGATCAGGCTCTGGGACATGTCCACACGCCGCCCGATCGGCCGGCCGCTCGCCGGTCACGCCGGCACCGTGACATCGGTGGCCTTCGGCACGGACGGCCGGACTCTGGTCAGCGCGGGCGAGGACCGCACCGTTCAGCTCTGGGACATCGAGGGCAGGCGGCGCACCGCCCCGATCGCGGTCGGCGACACCGGCCCGATCGTCCTCGGCCCGGGCGGCGCGACCTTCTTCACTGGGACGCGCCTGTGGGACCTCGGCTCGCGCAGGCCCCTCGGCGAGCCGCTGGAGACCGCGACGAGCAGCGTCGCCTTCAGCCCCGACGGCCGGATCATGGCCACGGCCGACCTCGAACGGAACGTCCGGCTGTGGGACACCGCCATCGCCCGCCAGATCGGCCCGGCATTCACCGGCGCGACCGGGCCGCTGGCCTTCAGCCCCGACGGGGCGTTCCTGCTCACCTCCACAGGTGCCGCGCGCCTGGAGCTGTGGGACGTGGCCGGCCGCCGGACGCTGGGCGAGCGGCCGGGCTGCGCTTCGGGCGGTTCCCCGCGACTCACCGCGTTCAACGGCGCCGGCACGATCGCCGTCGGCTGCGACGACGGGTCGCTGAACCTGTGGACCACCAGCGGCCGCCCGCTTCTCGGCGGCCCTCTGGACGGTCACGGCGGCGCCGTCACCGCGGTCTCGTTCACCCCGGACGAGACGACCATGGTCAGCGCCGCCGGAGAGAACGTCCGGCTGTGGGACGTGCGCGATCCGGTGCCGGCCTTTCTCGGTGACCGGAACGGTCCGGTCGCGGCCGACCGGACAGGGAGGTTCCTGGCGACCGGAGCGTCCGGCAACGGGGACCGGCAGGTCCGGGTGTGGGATCTGACCACCGGGAGGAACACCGCGCTCAGGGGGCAGGGCGACTGGACCGGCGCCCTGGCCTTCAGCCCCGACGGCGGCGCGCTGGCGGCCGCGGCCGACGACAGGGTCGAGATCTGGGATGTGGCCACCGGCGAGACACGCGGCATCCTCGCCGACGCCGGACCGGTGAACGCGCTCGCCTACTCGGCCGACGGGCGGTCTCTGGTCGTGGCGTCCGGCGAGGCGGGATTCACGGTGCGATGGTGGGACGTGAGGAGCGGGCGCGCACTGCGGACGCTCACTCCGAAGGTCGCGCCGGGTGAGGACATGCGGTCGCTCGGCCGTCTGGAACTCAGCCCCGACCTGCGCCTGCTGGCCGCGGTCCAGGACGGGCAGTCGATACGGCTTTGGGACCTCGCCGACGGGCGTCCGCTGGGCGGGCCGATGGCCGGGCACACCGGCCTGGTCAACGATATGGCGTTCAGCCACGACGGCCGCCTCGTCGCCACGGCCGGTTCGGACGACACCGTGCGGCTGTGGGACACCACGACCCGGAGTCCTGTCGGCGAACCGCTGACCGGCCACACCGGCGACGTCGTCACCGTCGCTTTCAGCGAGGACGACCGCACGCTCGCCTCCGGCGCCCTGGACGGGACGGTCCGGCTGTGGGACACCGCCACGCGCAGGCAGCTCGGCGTACCGCTCACCGGGCCGTTCGAGTCCACGCGGAGCCTGGCGTTCCTGCCGGGAAGGGGGACGCTGGCCTCCGTGGAGGACACCGGGACGCTCGACCTGTGGCGTGTCGGGGAACCCCCCGATCTCCTCGGCGCGGTGTGCGCGACGGCGGGCCGGGCCATGACGCGCGAGGAGTGGCGGCGATACGCGCCGGGTGAGGGCTTCCGGGAGGTCTGCGACCATCGGCCCGCCGTCGCGCCCGTGTTCCCCTCCGCGAAGGACTTCCACACGCCGCTCCCGGTCGTCTCGTCCGGGCCGTCCGCCCCGCCGGCCGTCCCGGCGACGGCCGCCGGGTTCGCGGGCCGCTACACCCTGGTGCTCGACGACGGCGCGACCAAGGCCGCCTTCCGCCGGGAGGCACCGAGGCAGACGTTCCCCCTGCAGCAGGACATCACCAACACGGCGGGCCGCTATCTGGGGGAACGTTCGATCGACCTCGAAGCGGCGTGCGCCCGACCGGCCTGCGCGGTACGCCTGACCGGCTTCGCGGACGGACCGCCCGTCACCCTCGCCCGCCTCCGGGACGGGACCTTCCGCGGCTCCGCCGGGCACCGCGCCTGGATGCTGCGGGCCGCCACCGTCACCGACGATCGCGTGACGACCTTCACCCTCACCTACACGATCACAGATCCCACCCGCACCTACAGCGGCAGCCTCGGATTCCGCGGCGCCCGCCCCTGATCCGCGAACGCCTTCACGTTCTCCAGAAAGACACTCCACTCGTCCGAGCCGACGACGAGAGCGGGACGGTGACGCTCCTTGCTGTCCCGCACACCCCGGCGCCCACCGGACAAGTGCCCACCTCGACACAGTTACTCCCGTCACTCCCCGAGAACGAAAACTTGCGCCACCTGACCTCGCTCAATTCCCGGGCGAGACCGTCCACCCCTGCACTCACCTTGTCAGTCATATGGCGGAACTCTTCACCTCGGCGAGGAAGGCGGCCCACTCCGATGAGGAGATGACGAGAATGGAGCCGTCGTGATCGAATCATGCCCGCGGGAGGCCGTAAAAGGGAGAAACGTTCCCTGCGTCGAAAAACAGCTTGCCCCGGGTCGCGTGCACAGCAGTGGCGATACCCGGGGCGTACATGAGTCAGCTTAACCGATCCCCAGCCACATCGGGAGGTGCCCGATAGATCACGACGAGGCCAAGCGGGTCGTGGACCTGATCTCCCGCCCCCGGATGGCCCCCTACCTCCTCGCGGCCAACGGCGATCGGGAGGCCGCACTCCGCCTTTACGCGTGGAATCTGGAGATCAGCTGTGCCTTCGCCGGAGCGTTGCAGTACTTGGAAGTCGTGCTGCGCAACGCCATGGACAGCCGACTCGCCTCACACCATGGCCGACGTGATTGGTGGAACGTCCCCCGCCTGACCCTGGCCACGTACGCGCGCGGTGCCATCGACAAGGCGGAAACCGCCGGTCGACGTCGTGCGACATTCACACCGGATGACGTCATGACCGAACTGCCATTCGGTTTCTGGGTTTCGCTGCTGTCTCGCCGGAGCGACTACTACACGCAGCTGTGGTGGCCGGCACTGAGACACGAATTTCCCGGCTACCCGCACCATAGACCCGCTGCCCTTCACAACGATCTTGATCATCTATGTCGGCTCCGTAATCGAGTGGCTCACTGCGAACCTGTTCACCACCGGCACCTCGTGAAGGACTTCCAGAATCTGCTGAACGTGTTGGCATGCATCTCGACTGAGGCGGCTCGGTGTCTCCGCAGGTTCAGCAGGATCCCGGAGGTCATGGCACGCAAGGGGAGGGTGCTCGACGGTACGTCTTCGCCACGGTTCTGAGGTGCGGGGCTCCTCTGGCGGGATCGGGGGCCCGGAAAATGTCGTACCAGGCTGCGATGCTGAGGGCACGATGCGCGAGGGCCGCGGCTATCCGGTGAGACGTCGGGTGCTCCGAGCCTGCCGTCTCCGCGTGTCTCCACCCTGCTCACACACCTCACGGAGTGATCACATGCCTCAGGTGACCTCGAAGGACGGTACGTCGATCGTGTACGACCGTGCCGGGGACGGGCCGGCCGTCATCCTGGTGGGTGGGGGCGCGGTCGATCGATCCGAGAACGCGCCGCTCGTGCCGGAGCTGGCGCGGCACTTCACCGTGTACAACTACGACCGGCGCGGGCGGGGGGACAGTTCGGACACCCTTCCGTACGCGCTGGAGCGCGAGTTCGAGGACGTCGAGGCGCTCATCGCCGAGGCCGGGGGCTCGGCGCACCTCTACGGCGTCTCGTCAGGAGGTGCTCTGGTCCTGGAGGCCGCGGCGGCGGGGGTGTCCGCCGGGCGGCTCGCGGTGTACGAGGTGCCGTACGACCTGGGCGAGGACACGCCGCGGCGTCAGCGGGAGTACGTCGCGAAGCTCGACGCGCTGCTCGCCGGGAACCGTCGCGGCGAGATGTTCGAGCTCTTCATGCGCACGGTCGGCTCGCCCGAGGAGTCGATCGAGGCGGCGAAGAACTCCCCCATGTGGCCCGGCTGCGAGGCCATCGCGCACACGCTGGCGTACGACGCGGCCTGCCTGGGCGACGGCAGTCCGCCCGTCGAGCGCCTGGCGAAGATCACCCAACCGGTCCTGGTGGCGACCGGCGGAGCCAGCCCGGAGTGGTTCCTCAAAGGGGGTGGCGACTTCTTCGCCAAGGCCGCGGACGCCATCGCCGCCGCCCTCCCCCACGCGGAACGCCTGACCTTAGAAGGCCAGACCCACGTGGTCGACCCGAAGGCCCTCGCCCCCGTCCTGGAACGGTTCTTCACCCAATGATCACTTCACCACAATTGGACGACCTCGACGCACGCGCCCCGCGCGCGGCCGAGCGTTGGAGCCTGATGGTCTGGGACTGGTCGCGCGAGGCCATCGAGGACCCCTTGATCAGCGACGCCTGCCGCCTGTTACTCGCGGCGGGAGCGCGCCAGTCCGCCGAAAGCGGCGCACCCGCGGCTCGATCCGCAGCCCGGAGAACGACCTCGCCGCGAAGTTCGGCGAGGTCGGGGCCCGTCACTGATAGCGATCAGATTCTTTCTGAATGCGACCAGTCGTGCGTCCACGTCACGCTGCGGCGATGACCCTTCTGCCCTGAGAAGGCTCTGTCACGAACGACCGGCGGTCGGGCCAGGACGCCGGTGAGGGGCATCCTGGCCGGTCGCCGCAATGTCGGCAAGCCGGACGAGAAGGCTGCGGTCAGCGGGCGTCGACGATCATGCCGGCGCCTACGGTGCCGTTGGTGGTTTCGTCTATCAGGATGAAACCGCCGGTCAGGCGGTTTCTGGCGTAGTCGTCGACGAACAACGGCTGGGTGACGCGCAGGGAGACACGGCCGATCTCGTTGAGGCCGAGGGACGTCGCGGACTCGTCACGGTGCAGGGTGTTGACGTCCAGGCGGTAGTGCAGGTCGCGCACCAGCGCGCGGGCCGTGCGGGTGGTGTGCTTGATGACGAGCTTGGAGCGCGGGGCGAGCTTGAGCCCGTCGGACATCCAGCAGACCATGGCCTGGATGTCCTGGGCGACCTGCGGCCGGTTGTTGGGACGGCAGATCATGTCGCCGCGCGAGATGTCGATGTCGTCCTCCAGGCGGAGGGTGACCGACATCGGCGCGAACGCCTCGTCCCGGGGCCCGTCGAAGGTGTCGATGGCGGCCACGCGGGTGGTCAGGCCAGAGGGCAGGTGCATGACCTCGTCGCCGGGCTTCAGCACGCCGCCCGCGACCTGCCCGGCGTACCCGCGGTAGTCGTGGAAGTCATGGTCGTTGGCCCGCTGGGGACGGATGACGTACTGGACGGGGAACCGCACGTCGACCAGGTTGCGGTCGGAGGCGATGTGCAGGTTCTCCAGGTGGTGGAGAAGGGAGGTGCCCTGGTACCACGGCATGTTCTCGGACCGGGACACCACGTTGTCGCCGTGCAGCGCCGAGATCGGGATGAAGGTCAGGTCGCCGACGTTGAGCTTCGCCGCGAACGCCGTGAACTCCTCGCGGATCTCCTCGAAGCGGTCGCGGGAGTAGTCGACCAGGTCCATCTTGTTGACGGCGAGCACGAGGTGGGGCACCCGCAGCAGCGTGGTGAGGAACGCGTGGCGGCGGGACTGCTCGACCACGCCCTTGCGCGCGTCGATGAGCACGATCGCCAGGTCGGCCGTGGACGCGCCGGTGACCATGTTCCGCGTGTACTGGATGTGGCCGGGGGTGTCGGCGATGATGAACTTCCGCTTCGGCGTGGCGAAGTAGCGGTAGGCCACGTCGATCGTGATGCCCTGCTCGCGCTCGGCCCGCAGGCCGTCGGTCAGCAGCGACAGGTCGGTGTACTCGGTGCCCCGGTCACGGCTGGTGCGCTCGACGGCCTCCAGCTGGTCCTCGAAGATCGCCTTGGAGTCGAAGAGCAGACGCCCGATGAGCGTGGACTTGCCGTCGTCGACGGAACCCGCCGTGGCGAAACGAAGGATGTCCATCAGAGCTGATCTCCATCGGTAGCGGCGAGGCGAGGAAGGTCGTGACGGGAGGCGGCGAGGGCGTGGGTCCGCAGCGGACCGGCGGCCGGGCGCGCGGCACGTGCCCCGCGGGAGAACGCGAAGGCGCGGCGGGAGGGGAGGGACCCGCCGTTGAGACCGGCGATGGGGGAAGGGGGCATCAGAAGTAGCCCTCCTTCTTGCGGTCCTCCATGGCGGCCTCGGAGGCGCGGTCGTCGGCCCGCGTCGCACCGCGCTCGGTGATGCGGGTGGCGGCGATCTCGGCGATGATCTGCTCGACCGTGCCGGCGGCGGACTGGACGGCGCCGGTGCAGGTCATGTCGCCGACCGTCCGGTAGCGCACGACGGCCTCGAACGTCGGCTCGTCCTCGCCGCGGTTCACGACCTCCGAGTCGGCGAGCAGCATGCCGTCGCGCTCGAAGACCGTACGGGTGTGGGAGAAGTAGATCGACGGGATCTCGATGTCCTCGCGCCGGATGTAGTCCCAGATGTCGAGCTCTGTCCAGTTGGACAGGGGGAAGACGCGGATGTGCTCGCCCTTGCGGATGCGCGCGTTGTACAGGTTCCACAGCTCGGGCCGCTGGTTCTTCGGATCCCACTGCCCGAAGTCGTCACGGAAGGAGAACACGCGCTCCTTGGCGCGGGCCTTCTCCTCATCGCGGCGCGCCCCGCCGAAGACGGCGTCGAACTCGTGCTCCTCGATCGCGTCGAGCAGCGTCGTGGTCTGCAGCCGGTTGCGGCTGGCCCGCCGCCCGGTCTCCTCGACGACCCGCCCCGCGTCGATCGACGCCTGGACGGACGCGACGACGAGGCGGGCGCCCAGCTCGGCGGCCCGCCGGTCACGGAACTCGATCACCTCGGGGAAGTTGTGCCCGGTGTCGACGTGCATGAGGGGGAACGGGATGGGAGCGGGCCAGAAGGCCTTCTCGGCGATCCGCAGCATGACGATGGAGTCCTTGCCGCCGGAGAAGAGCAGACACGGGCGCTCGAACTCGGCCGCGACCTCACGCATGATGTGGATCGCCTCAGCCTCGAGGACGTCGAGCTGCGACGTCGTGTAGTCCCTTGCAAGCATCTGCTCTTCCTCCGGGCTAGCCCTGACGGTGCGCGTCGCGGATGCCGGCGAGCAACGTTGGCGCCAGATCCGGTAGGGAGACCAGAATATCCGGCAGCGAGGGGTTCTCTTGGTTGTAGACCAAGGGGCTCCCGTCGATGCGGCTCGTATGGGCTCCCGCGGCGCGGGCGACCGCCACCGGGGCGGCCGAATCCCATTCGTACTGGCCGCCCGAGTGGACGTACGCCTCGACCTCGCCGGTGACCACCGCGACGATCTTCGCGCCGGCCGAGCCCATGGGTACGAGATCGGCACCCACGAGATAGGCCAGCTTCTTGACGAACTCGGGGGGCCGCGTGCGGCTGACGGCGATGCGGATTCTGCCCGGACGGGACCTGGGCAGCTCGGACGGCTCGGCCGTGCTGAGCGTCACGCCCTGGGCGGGCAGCGCGACGGCCCCGGCCACGAGCTCGCCCTGCGCTCCCGCGCTCTGGGCGGCCCCCCGCTGCCACAGGGCGACGTGGACGGCCCAGTCGGCGCGCCCGGCCTCGCCGAACTCCCGCGTGCCGTCGAGCGGGTCGATGATCCACACGCGGTCGGCGACCCGGCGGCGCGGGCTCAGCCGCTCCTCGCGGGTGCCCTCCTCGGACAGGACGTAGTCGCTCGGCCGCAGCCGCGACAGCGATTCCATGAGGTGGACGTGGGACTCACGGTCACCCGCCTGGCGCAGCGCCGTCGGGTCGCCGAAGCCCTGCCCGGCGCGCAGCGCCAGAAGCCGCTCCCCCGCCTCGGCGGCGAGATCTCTCGCGAGCGCGTGGTCGTCGCGTATCGTCACGATGCCCTTCCTGATGCATGCCGCCCCGAGTTCCCAGGCCACGGGGCGTGCGCACCCGGGCCGCTTGCCCGCCCCGGGCTAGTACGCACCCGAGCCGCGCGCCACGGCGGACCAGGTCTTCCACAGGATCTGAAGATCCAACGTGAGAGACCAGTTCTCGACATAACGCAGGTCCAACCGTACCGATTCCTCCCACGAGAGGTCGGACCTGCCGTTCACCTGCCACAGACCGGTCATGCCGGGGCGGACGACCAGCCGCCGCCGCACGTCGTCCCCGTACCCGGCGACCTCCTCGGGCAGCGGCGGCCGGGGCCCGACCAGCGACATGTGCCCCACCAGCACGTTTACGAGCTGCGGCAGCTCGTCCAGCGAGTGGCGGCGTAACCAGGCGCCGAGCGGGGTGACCCTGGGGTCGTTCCTGATCTTGAACAGCAGGCCCTCATGGTCGCTGACGAGGTCGATCTTGCGGTGCTCGGCGTCCGTGCCCATCGTGCGCAGCTTGAGGATCGTGAACTCGGCGCCGTCCCTGCCCACCCGCGTCTGCCGGAACAGGGCCGGGCCGGGGCTCGTGGCCCGCACGGCGACCGCGAGCGCGGCCAGCAGCGGGCAGAGGACGGCGAGGGCGACGGCCGCGACCGTGCGGTCGAAAAGGTTCTTGAGGAGCCTGCGGGTGCCGGCCAGCTCCGGATGCTCGACGTGCAGCAGCGGCAGCCCGGCCACCGGCCGGATCGTCGTGCGCGGCCCGGCGACCTCCATGAGCGCGGGGGCCACGACGAGGTCGGTGCGGGTCTTCTCCAGCCGCCAGGCGAGACGCCGCAGGGCGGTGCCGTCGAGCTCCGGACACGCCAGGACGGCGACGGTGTCGGCCCCGGCCTGGCAGACCGCCAGGGGCACGTCCGTGAAGTCGCCGAGGACCGGGACGCCCTCGACCTCGCCCGGCGCGTCCTCGCGCGGCAGGCACACGCCCACGACGTCCATGCCGTGGTAGGGCTCGGCGCGGAAGCGGCGGATCAGGTCGGCGAGCGCGGCGCGATGGCCCACGGCGACCACGCGCCGCATGCACCGCCCCCGGGCCCGCCTCGCGTGGAGCCTGCGGCGAAGCCCGTACCGGCAGCACAGAGTGAGGAATGTCATGAGCGGGAGCGCCAGCACGACGTACCCGCGGGCCAGGTCGGTCTTGGTGACGTAGGCGGAGATCGCGACGCCTGCGGTGAGGAGGAAGCCGCACTGCGAGATGCGCCGGAACTCCTCGGACCCGACCCCGACCAGCCGCGACTCGTACGCGCGGTTCAGGCCGAGCAGGCACACCCACAGGACCGGCAGCACGAGGCTGAGCACAAGGTAGGGCGTGACGTAGGGGGTTACCTGGCCGAACCGGACGTTGACGGCGGCCGCCCCGGCGAGTAGCCCGCACGCGAGGTCGATCGCCACGGCGAGGAGGCGGTAGCGCCGGACCCACCGAGGCGGCCACGGCCGCCCGTACGGCCCCGCGAAGCCCTCGAACGGCGCCGCGGGCCCGCGCGCCGACCTCCGCACCGAGACCTCAGGCCTCTCGGCGACGCCCACTCGTGCCTCCCCGCTACCGTCCGGACACTTTCCGTGAGGATGCTAGCGGGAGCCTAGGACAATCTTGACTCGTTCCTGGAAATCGGCTGACCGTCGGCGTGGGGGCCTGGCCGGTCTCGGTTCGCCCGGGATCTCATCCTTGATCGGTTTCGGTGCCGGCGACCGTCGCCCGACCGGGCCGTTCCGCTTGCAAGCATGCCGTAAGGATTCGTCAAATCGCGCGACATATCACTGTGTCAAGAAATCGAGTCACTGACCGATGGAGATCATCAGATGACCGACCCTACGTCGGACTCCATGCGCGCGAGGAGTCCTGCTTCCCGCCCGCCGAGGGCCGTGGTGCGACTTCTCGGCCTGCTGGAGGTGCTCGGCCCGGCGGGCCGCGTCCACCTGGTCGGCGTGCGGCAGCGCACGCTGGTCGCGCTGCTGGCGTTGCGGGTCGGCGAGATCGTGACCTACGAGCGGCTGGTGGACGGCCTGTGGGGGGAGGATCCGCCCGTGACGGCGATGGCCAGCCTTCGCAGCCATGTCGCCCGCGTGCGACGGGCACTGGCCGACGCCGACTTACCGGAAGTGCTCGCCACCAGAGGCCGGGGGTATTCGCTCGACCTCGACCCGGGGTCCGTGGACGCCTGGCGTTTCGAGTGGCATGTCAGCGCGGCGAGACGTGAATCGGCCCGTGAGGAGCCCGCGCGCGTGGCCGAGGAGCTGAGCAGGGGCCTGGACCTGTGGCGGGCCGACGTACTCGTGGACTGTCAGGTGTGGGGGTGGGCGGACGGGGAGGCCGCACGGCTGCGCGAGCTGCGCCTGTCGGCGACCGAGGATCGCTGGGCGGCGGGTCTTCGTTCGGCCGGCCCGGTCGAGGCGATCGGCGAGCTGGAGCGTCTGGTCGGCGCCCATCCACTGCGGGAACGGCTGTGGGAGCTGCTGATGGCGGCGTTGCACCTGACCGGACGGCCGGGCGAGGCGCTCGCCGTCTACCAGCGGGCGCGCGCCGTGCTCGCGGCAGCACTGGGGGTCGAACCGGGGACGGCGATGCGCCGCCTGCACGCCGCGATCCTCGCCGACAACGCCAAGGACGTGGGCCCCCAGGTCGCGCTGGACGTTCCGCGCCGCCCCCATGTGGCGTCCGGCCTGCCCGTCCCGCTCACCGAGTTGATCGGCCGGGATTCGGAGCTCGACGCCGTCATCGCCCTCCTCCGTTCGCACCGGCTGATCACACTGACCGGTGCGGGCGGATGCGGAAAGACCCGCCTGGGCATCGCCGTGGCGTCCCACGTGGCCGGCGACTTCGCGGACGGCGCCTGTTTCGCCGACCTTTCACCCATTGAGGCACCCATAGAGTCACCCATAGAGGAATCGCATATGGTCGCCGCCACGGTCGTCGCCTCGCTGGGGCTGCGAGTGCGGCCGGGCTCGGATCCCGAGCGGACGCTCATCGCCGGTCTTCGCGACTGCGAACTGCTGCTGGTCCTGGACAACTGCGAACATGTGAGGGACGGGTGCCGCTCGCTGGTGAGACGGCTGTTGAGCGCGTGTCCCCGGGTCCGCGTGCTCGCCACCACGCGCATCCGGCTGGCCGTTCCCGGCGAGCTCGTGCGGCACGTTCCGCCGCTGCCGGTTCCCGACCCCTGCCGGCACGGCACCCTGGCGGAGGTGATGGCCTTCCCGTCCGCGCAACTGTTCCAGGCCCGCGTGTGGGAGCGGACAGGGGCGCGGATCGCCGAAGCGGACGCCCGGGCACTGGCGCGCGTCTGCGTCGAGCTGGACGGCCTGCCCCTCGCCCTCGAACTCGCCGCCGCGACGAAACCCATGCTCACCATGTCGGAGATCGCCGACCGGCTGGGCGACCGCCTGCACGTGTTCAGCGACAGGGCCACCATGCCCAGCCATCGCAGTCTAAACGCGACACTGGATTGGAGCTACGAGCTGCTCAGCGCCTCCGAACAGGCGCTGTTGCGCCGCCTGGCCGTCTTCGCAGGAGGCTTCACCCTCGACGCCGCCCAGGCGCTGTGGCCGGAGGAGACCCTCACGGTGCTCGGCGCCCTGGTGGACAAGTCGGTGGTCATGACGGAGCAGTACGGCTCCGGCTCCCGCTACCGCCTTCTGGAGACGGTACGGGCCTATGCCGCGGAGCGGCTCGCCCGCACCGTCTCGGGAGAGGAGGCCGAAGCCCGCGACGCCCACGCCGAATACTTCCTCCGTCTCGTGCGGGCGGGGGATCGGCGTGAGGACGACCCCGAAGACCAGGACCGGTTCGACCGGCTCGCCGGCGAACACGACAACCTGCGCGCGGCGATGTCGTGGGTGTCCGCGCGGCAGTCCGGCGACACCGATCCGAGGTTCGTCCTCGCTCTGCGGAGGTACTTCGACCAGCGTGACCATCATCAGGGGACGCGCGGCGCCTGAGCGATCCGCCGGGCGCAGGAGGCGGGCCCCGGCGTCGCGATGCCCGCCGCCACAACGGCATCGACGTCGCCGGGGCCCGCCGCGCGGGTCTCAGGGGCCGATGACGACCTGGTGCTTGAGTTCTCCGTACGCCTCGTCGAACTCCGCCACCGCCAGGTCCCGCCAGGGGTCCGGCAGGCCGCCGCCGTTGGCCTTCTGCAGCGCGGTCAGCCCGTCGGCGATGTCGACACCGGCGGCGCTCAGCCACGGAATGGAAGCCGGCCTGAGGACACCGGCGTACCGATCGATGTACCCGACCTGCGCCACAGACACGGTCGTGTTCCTCCCGAGCGTCTGCGCGGCGGAGGTGAACGAGTTCAGCGCCTCCGCACGGAGCTGCTGCCGGGCCGCGGGGTTGGTGGTCAGCGCCGCCTGGTCGAGGGACCTCAGCCCCCTGTTCAGCGCCGTGACGTACTGGATCTTCAGCGTCTCGGGAAGGACCGTGTACTCACGGAAGTCGAGCGCGTAGTCGGGCGGGCACGTCGGGCACCAGGTCTCCACCAGGATCGGAATCGGGACGCAGTCGACGATCCTTCCGTTCCTCCAGATCGGGATGCAGTTCGAATACCCGTCGGCCGAGGCCGGCGCGCTGACCGCTACCTGTCCTAGAAGCACCGATACGAGAAGAGCTAGCAGAGCGGCTGCCCATCGGCTGCGTTTCACTGGTCCTCCATGGGGGGGTGGCAGGATGCGCTGACATCACACGCGCCGGCCGCGACCGGAGCAGCACCGGTTTATCCCGCCGACCTTGTGGCGGCGTTGTGACGGCATTGCCGCCGCTCCGCGCGGGCTGGAGGAGGCGCCCGCGGGCCGCTCAGGCGGCGCCGCGGTCAGCGTGGGGGCTTGGCCGGCTTCAGGTCGCTCGGGTGGAAGGCGTTCTGCGTGGCCTCCAGGCCGCTGGTGATCAGCGACTCGGCGACGTCGGCGGCGCGGTCGACCAGGAAGGGGAGGTCCTTGCGCTCGGCGGTGGCGAAGTCGCGCAGCACGTAGTCGGCGGCGTCCATGCGGCCGGGCGGGCGGCCCACGCCGAAGCGGACGCGCAGGTAGTCCTTGGTGGCGAGGGACTTGGTGATCGAGCGCAGGCCGTTGTGGCCGTTGTCGCCGCCGCCGAGCTTGACGCGCAGCGCGCCGTACGGGATGTCCAGCTCGTCGTGGACGACGATGATGTTCGCGGGCAGGACCTTGAAGAAGTCGGCCAGCGACTTCACCGGCCCGCCCGAGAGGTTCATGTACGACCGCGGCTTGGCCAGCACGACGGACGCCCCCGCGAGACGCCCCTCGACGACCTCGGCGTGCGCCTTGTGCGTCTTGAAGCGGCCGCCGACGCGCGCGGCGAGCTCGTCCAGCACCATGAACCCGGCGTTGTGCCGGTTACCGGCGTACTCGGGGCCGGGATTGCCCAGGCCGACGATCAACCAGCGGTCCACGAGATCTCTCTCCGTTCACTCTCTGCGCCCGGCGAATGGCCGCGGACATCGAACAGGGCAGCCCGCGGGCCCGGAGACCGGCGCGTGGCTGCCCTGACGACGATACGGGAGATTACTCCGCGGCGGCCTCGGCGGGCGCGCCCTCGGCCTCGCCCTCGGCGGCCTCCTCGGTCGCGGCGGCCGTCGGCTGGCTGATGACCTGGAGCACGACGGTCTCCGGCTCGGCGACGAGGGAGGTGCCCTGCGGGAGGTTCAGGTCGCCGGCCGTGACGACGGCGCCGACCTCCAGGCCCTCGATGTCGACCTCGATGCCCGTGGGGATGTGCGTGGCCTCGGCCTCGACGGCGATGCTGAGAAGCTGCTGGTCGAACAGGCCGCCCGGGGCGATGTCGCCGGTGGTGGTGACCGGGATCTCGACGGTGACCTTCTCGCCGCGCTTCACGAGCAGCAGGTCGACGTGCTCCAGGAATCCCTTGATCGGGTCGCGCTGGACGCCCTTCGGCAGGGCGATCTCGTTGACGCCCTCGCCCTGGAGGCGGATCAGCACGTTGGGCGTGCGCAGGGCGAGCAGGAGCTCGTGGCCGGGCAGGGTGAAGTGCTTGGGCTCGATGCCGTGTCCGTACAGGACGGCGGGGACCTTGTCGGCGCGGCGGATCTTGCGCGCGGCGCCCTTGCCGAACTCGGTGCGCGGCTCGGCGACGATACGTACCTCGGACACGGTGTCTCCTAGGGAGTTCTGGAATGTGGAAGGCGCTCACCCTCACCCGCCCTAGCGGAAGGCGTTACGAGCGCGGACAACTCTCAAAGCCTATCCGACTGTGCCTATGGCTTCGCTCCGCTCGGCGGTTCGGGGCGCCTTGGAGTCGGCGCCCCGAACAGGCTTCACGGCACGGCGGTCCGGGGCGCCTGGGAGTCGGCCCCGAACAGTGCCCAGGGTCTCCTCCGGCTCGGCCGGAAACCCGATCAGGCGTCGCCCTCGAAGAGGCTGGTCACCGAACCGTCGTTGAAGACCTCGCTGATGGCGCGGGCGATCAGCGGGGCGATCGACAGGACGGTCAGCTTGTCGAAGCGCTTTTCCTCGGGGATCGGCAGCGTGTTGGTGACGACGACCTCGGAGATGCGCGAGTTCTTCAGCCGGTCGACGGCCGGGCTGGAGAAGATCGCGTGGGTGGCGGCGACGATGACGTTGGTGGCGCCCTGCTCGTACAGGGCGTCGGCCGCCTTGGTGATCGAGCCGCCCGTGTCGATCATGTCGTCGATCAGCACACAGGTGCGGTCCTTGACCTGGCCGACGACCTCGTGGACCTTCACCTCGTTGGCGACGTCAAGATCGCGCCGCTTGTGGATGAACGCTACGGCGGTGCCGAGCTGGTCGGCCCAGCGCTCGGCGAGGCGGACGCGGCCGGTGTCGGGCGAGACGATGGTCGTGCTCGCGGGGTCGAGCTTGTCGCTGAGGTAGCGGTGGAGCACGGGCATGGCGAACAGGTGGTCGACCGGGCCGTCGAAGAAGCCCTGGATCTGCGGGGTGTGCAGGTCGACCGACATGAGGCGGTCGGCGCCCGCGGTCTTGAACAGGTCGGCCATGAGCCGGGCCGTGATCGGCTCGCGCCCCCGGCCCTTCTTGTCCTGGCGGGAGTAGCCGAAGAAGGGCAGGACCACGGTGATGCGCTTGGCCGACGCCCGCTTGAGGGCGTCCACCATGATCAGCTGCTCCATGACCCACTTGTTGATGGGCTCGGTGTGACTCTGGATGACGAACGCGTCGCTGCCCCGCACGGATTCGAGGTAGCGGGCGTAGATCTCGCCGTTGGCGAAATCGTGGAGCTTGGTCGGGGTGACGTCGATGGCGAGGTGCTTCGCGACCTCCTGCGCCAGCTCCGGGTAGGCCCGGCCGGAGAAGAACATCAAGTGCTTCTCACCGGTCGTCTTCTTGCCGCTCACGCTGCCCTCCTCTCCTTGCGGCCCACCGGACGTGTCCGCGACGCGACGCCGCAGTTCTCGGCTCGCTCGCCGCGTTGTTTCATTTGGTGCTCTCCTGATGTTGTTCCCCGGCCGGCCCGTCTTGATCGCCTGCCGGGTGAGTGGCGTCGGCCGGTCGTGTGGCCGAGCCGTCCAGCGCCCGGTGTGCCGCCTCGGCCGAGGCCGTGCCGGCGCGCCTGCGCGCGACCCACCCTTCGATGGTGCGCTGACGCGCCCGGCCCACGGCCATCGCCCCCGGCGGAACGTCGTTGGTGATGACGGAGCCGGCCGCGGTGTACGCGCCGTCGCCGATGGTGACCGGGGCGACGAGCATGTTGTCGCTGCCGACCCGGACGTGGTCGCCCACGGTCGTGTGGTGCTTCCGCACGCCGTCGTAGTTCACGAAGACGCTGGAGGCGCCGATGTTGGAGCCCTCGCCGATGGTCGCGTCGCCGACGTACGTGAGGTGCGGAACCTTGGAGCCCTCGCCGACGCGGGCGTTCTTCATCTCCACGTAGGTGCCGGCCTTGGCGCCCCGGCCGAGGACGGTGCCGGGCCGCAGGTAGGCGTACGGGCCGACCGACGCGCCGGGCCCGATCTCAGCGCCCTCGCAGACGGCGTTGCGCACGACGGCGCCCGCGCCGACGGTGGTGTCGGTGAGGGTGGTGGCGGGCCCGACCTCGGCGCCGGAGGCGATGGCCGTGCGGCCGTGGAGCTGGGTGCCGGGGTGGACGACGACGTCCGGCTCCATCACGACGTCCACGTCCACCCAGGTGGAGGCGGGGTCGATGACCGTGACGCCGGCGCGCATGTGGGCGTGGAGGACGCGGGTGTTGAGCACCCCGCGGGCGAAGGCGAGCTGGACGCGGTCGTTGACGCCCTCGACCTCGATGTGGTCGGCCGCGACGTACGCGCCGACGCGGTGTCCGTCCTCGCGGAGGATCGACAGCACGTCGGTGAGGTATTCCTCGCCCTGGGAGTTGGCCGTGGAGACGCGTTTGACGGCGTCGGCCAGCAGCAGGCCGTCGAAGGCGTAGACACCGGAGTTCATCTCGCGGATGACCCGCTGCTCGGGGGTGGCGTCGCGCTCCTCGACGATCTCCAGCACGGCGCCGGTCGCGTCGCGGATGACGCGGCCGTAGCCGGTGGGGTCGGGGACCTCGGCGGTCAGGACGGTGACGGCGTTGCCGTCGGTGGCGTGGGTGACCAGCAGTTCGGCCATGGTGTCGGTGCGCAGCAGCGGCGTGTCGCCGTAGGTGACCAGGACCGTTCCGTTGATGGTGCCGACCGCTTCCAGGACGGTGCGCACGGCGTGACCCGTGCCGTTCTGCTCGGCCTGGACGACGGCGCGGGCGTCGGGCCCGGAGGCGGCGAGGTGGGCCTGGACCTGCCCGCGGGCGTGGCCGACCACGACGATGAGGCGCTCGGGGGAGAGTCCTCGTGCGGCGGCGAGCACGTGGTCGACCAGGGCGCGACCGCACAGCTCGTGCAGGACTTTGGGGGTGGAGGACTTCATGCGCGTGCCCTCGCCCGCGGCGAGGACGATGACGGCGGCCGGGCGCGGCACACTCACGGACTGAGGCTCCCTCGGCGTCGCGGCTGAGACACGCCAGAGCGGGACGACGCGCGGTAACCCCCCGGGCACCGCATCGCCACCCACCTGACACCGCGAGCTTACCCGCCGCCCGCCGGGCGGGGCGCGGGCCCCTCCGTGAGGTGCCCGGCCCGGCCGAGGACGTTGCCGCGACACGCCCGCGACGGATGAGAGGAAAAGTTCCGGCGCCTGGACTCGAACCAGGACAACCCTGCTCCAAAGGCAGGTGGGCTGCCAATTACCCTACGCCGGACCGATTCGCGACCTTCCCAAACCGCGGTGACAAGGATACCCATCCAACGCCCTTGCCGCCCAACGCATTGCCGCCCGGCTCCGGGGCAGCAGAGCGTGGAGGCGCAGGCACCGAGGGAGTGAAAGTTCGTGGAATCCGCCGTCTTCGCGCGGGGCGCGTCCGCCGGGAACCCGGGCCAGGTCATTGATATATACGGATGGGTCCCTTTACCAGGTTTGGGGATGATTGCGCAAGACGTGGATCCGCCACCGGATGGCGGAGGAACCTTCATCTTCCCCACATTCCGGGCTTAGGGATTCCTAACTTACGATGCCGTAGGTTACGGTTACGTAGCTCCAGATCGTCCGCTTCTCCGAACACGTGAGGTAGCCCATGACCGTTGTCGCAGACCGCGCGACCCCTCCGCCGCGTCCCGATCTCGAACCGGAGCCGAAGTCGAACTTCGAGCGCGTCCTGCTCGTCGTCTTCGTCTCGGTGCCCTTCCTCGCGCTCCTGGCCGCGATCCCGCTGGCCTGGGGAAGCTTCCTGAGCTGGACGGACGTCGCCATCACCGCGGTGTTCTACATGATCAGCGGGCTGGGCGTCACCGTCGGCTTCCACCGCTACTTCACGCACGGCTCGTTCAAGGCCAACCGGCCCCTCAAGATCGCGCTCGCCCTCGCCGGCAGTCTCTCGCTGGAGATGGGCGTCATCGACTGGGTGGCCACCCACCGCCGTCACCACAAGTACTCCGACAAGGAGGGCGACCCGCACTCGCCGTGGCGCTTCGGCAACGACTGGAAGGCCCTGACCAAGGGGCTGCTGTTCGCCCACATCGGCTGGATGTTCTCCTCCGAGCGCACCAACCAGGAGCGCTTCGCCAAGGACCTCATCAGCGACAAGGACGTCAACCGCATCCACAAGCTGTTCCCGTGGCTCGTCGCCGCCTCGCTGATCCTGCCCGGGGTCATCGGCGGCCTGGTGACCTGGTCCGTCACGGGGGCGCTCACGGCCTTCTTCTGGGGCAGCCTGGTGCGCATCGCCCTGCTCCACCACGTCACCTGGTCGATCAACTCGGTCTGCCACGTCTTCGGCGACGAGGCGTTCGAGGTGCGTGACAAGTCCCGTAACGTCTGGTGGCTCGCGATTCCGTCCTTCGGGGAGTCCTGGCACAACCTGCACCACTGCGACCCGACCTCCGCCCGTCACGGCGCGCTCAAGGGGCAGATCGACCCCAGCGCCCGCGTGATCCGCTGGTTCGAGCAGGCAGGCTGGGCGACCGACGTCCGGTGGCCCACTCCCGAGCGTCTGGCGGCCAAACGGCGTGTCTGACCTGCCCTCTCGGTCGGGCCGCCCCCTGGCGGCCCGAACGTCCGGCAGTCTTCGGGTCCGCCCCTCAGATTCCGGTATAACCCCTCAAACCACCACTATTGCGGTTGCCGGACCCACAGGGCCCAGCATTATTAGACCCATGACCGAGTCCTCCAGACCCCGCGGACGCGTCCGTATGACGGGTAAGGAGCGCAGGGAGCAACTCATCCGGGTCAGTCGCACCCTCTTCGCGGAGAAGGGCTTCGACGGCACGTCCATCGAGGAGATCGCGGCCAGCGCCCAGGTGTCCAAACCGGTCGTCTACGAGCACTTCGGCGGCAAAGAGGGCATCTACGCCGTCGTCGTGGACCGCGAGATGCAGCGGCTTCTCAGCCTCACGGCCGTGGCGCTGAACGCCGGCCACCCGAAGATCCGGCTGGAACGTGCCGCGCTCGCGCTTCTGCAGTACGTCGAGGAGTCCAGCGAAGGGTTCCGCATCCTCGTGCGGGACTCCCACGCCGCCTCGGGCACCGGCACGTTCGCGAGCCTCATCAGCGACATCGCCAGCCAGGTCGAGGACGTCCTGGCCGACGAGTTCGCCGACCGCGGGTACCTGCCGACGCTCGCCCCGATGTACGCGCAGATGCTCGTCGGCATGGTGGCGCTCACCGGCCAGTGGTGGCTGGACGCCCGCAGGCCCGACCGGGAGGAGGTCGCCGCGCATCTGGTGAACCTCGCCTGGAACGGTCTCACCGGGCTGGAGCCGCGGCCCCGGCTGACCGCCGCCTCCACGCGCGCCCGGTCCGTCCCGCAGGCCGCCCTCGAGCTCCAGGGCGCCTCCTCGCCCACCGGCAAGGAGCTCAAGGGGCTGGAGAAGGCCCGCGAGAAGGACCTCAAGGAGCTCGAACGCGCGCTTGAGAAAGATCTCAAGGAGCAGGAGCGGGCGCGCGACCGCGAGGCCAAGGAGCAGGAGAAGGTCCGCGCGCGCGAGCAGCGCGAACAGGAGAAGCTGCTGCGCGAGCAGGAGAAGGTCCGGGCGCGGGAGCGGCGCGAGCAGGAGCGGCTGCGGGCCCGCGAGCAGCGCGAGCACGAGAAGCTGCTGCGCGAGCGCGAGAAACAGCGCGTCCAGGAGGCCAAGCAGGCCGATCGGGACACCACCCGGACTCCCCGGGTCGCGGCCGACCACGGCGAACGTGTGGAACTCGTCGAGCGGGTAGAGCTGGTCGAGCGGGTGCCGATCGACCGGCGCCCCGAGCTCGGCCCGGCGGGCGAGCCCGGCGAGGACGAGCGGCCGTGATCGAATTCGACGGCAAGTAAAACCGTCGTTGCTGAAAAGTTAACGTGTCGTTCAATTATATAGGGCATTTTGGACATATGTCCGTCGAGATCGTGCCGCCCATCCCTGAAGGTCACGACCTGCCCCTCCCTCAGGACCGTTTCCTCAACCGAGAGGAGAGCTGGCTCCACTTCAACGAGCGAGTGCTGGAGCTGGCCGAAGACCCTGACGTTCCCCTCCTGGAACGGGTCCGTTTCCTCGCCATTTTCGCCAGCAACCTGGACGAGTTCTTTCGGGTGCGCGTCGCGGGGCTCAAACGGCGGATGGCCACGGGCCTGCTGCTGCGCACGAAGAGCGGGATGAAGCCCCGCGAGGAGCTCGCCAAGATCGCCGAGATCGCGGCCGACCTCGCGCGGCGCCACGCGGCGATCTACCACAAGCAGATCTGCCCGCAGCTCACCGGCGTGGGCATCGACATCGTGCGCTGGGACGACCTCAGCAGAGACGAGCGCACCGCGATGCGCAAGCTCTTCCGCGAGCGCATCCGGCCCGTGCTCACCCCCCTCGCGGTCGACCCCGCCCACCCCTTCCCGTACATCTCCGGCCTGTCGCTCAACCTCGCCGTCACCGTGCGCAACCCGACCACGGGCAACACCGTGTTCGCCCGGGTCAAGGTCCCCTCGCAGCTCCCCCGCTTCGTCGCGGTCGCCAAGGACCGCTTCGTCCCGATGGAGGACGTGATCTCGGCCCATCTCGGCCAGCTCTTCAAGGGCATGGAGATCGTCGAGCACCACGTCTTCCGGGTGACCCGCAACGAGGACCTCGAAGTCGACGAGGACGTCACCGAGAACCTCATGAAGGCGCTGGAGAAGGAGCTGCTCAAGCGCCGCTTCGGCCTCCCCGTCCGCCTGGAGGTCGAGGACACGATCACCCCCGAGGTGCTGGAGCTCCTGGTCGACGAGCTCGACGTGTCCGACTTCGAGATCTACCGGCTTCCCGGCCCGCTCGACCTGTCCGGGCTGCACGCCATCGCCGATCTGGAGCGCGGCGAGCTGAGCTTCCCTCCGTTCGTCCCCGCCGAGACCGTGCACGCCGAGGACGACCTGTTCGCGACGCTCCGCGAGCGCGACATCCTGCTGCACCACCCCTACGACTCGTTCGCCACCAGCGTCCAGCGCTTCATCGAGGACGCGGCGGCCGACCCGAACGTCATCGCCATCAAGCAGACGCTGTACCGCACCAGCGGCGACTCCCCCATCGTGGACGCGCTGATCGACGCGGCCGAGGCCGGCAAGCAGGTCGTGGTCGTCGTGGAGATCAAGGCGCGGTTCGACGAGCACGCCAACATCAAGTGGGCCCGCAAGCTGGAGAAGGCGGGCTGCCACGTGGTCTACGGCGTGCTCGGGCTGAAGACGCACGCCAAGCTCGCGCTGGTCGTCCGGCAGGAGGCCTCCGGCGAGCTGCGCCAGTACTGCCACATCGGCACGGGCAACTACAACCCCAAGACCGCGCGCCAGTACGAGGACTTCGGCCTGCTCACGGCCGACCCCCTCCTCGGCGAGGACCTCACCGACCTGTTCATCCACCTCACCGGCTACAGCCTCCACTCGGCCTACCGGCGGCTGCTGGTCGCGCCGCACGCCCTGCGCGACGGCCTGCTCACCCGCATCGACCGGGAGATCGCCCACCACCGGGCCGGCCGCCCGGCGCACATCCGGATCAAGGCCAACTCGCTGGTGGACGAGCCGCTGATCGACGCCCTGTACAAGGCGTCGAACGCGGGCGTCCCCGTGGACCTGATCGTCCGGGGCGTGTGCACGCTGCGGCCAGGCGTCCCCGGGCTGTCGGAGAACATCCGCGTGCGCAGCATCCTCGGGCGCTTCCTGGAGCACTCGCGCATCTTCGAGTTCGGCGGCGGCCGCAGGCCCGAGATCTGGATCGGCAGCGCCGACCTGATGCGCCGCAACTTCGAGCGCCGGGTGGAGGCGCTGGTCAAGGTGAGCAGCGCCCGGCAGCGCGCGTACCTGTCGGAGATGCTCGACCTCGCCATGGCCGACACCACGAGCAGCTGGTGGCTGGACGGCGACGGCACCTGGGTGCGGCATCACACGGGCGAGAACGGCGAGCCTCTCCTTGATCTGCAGTCCCACCTGATAGGTAGCAGGCGGTGGAGGAGCATCGATGACTGACCCCGACATGCTGATCCGGGCCGCCGGGGCGGTGGTGTGGCGCGGGGCGGGCGACGATCCCGAGATCGCCGTCATCCACCGGCCGCGGCGCGACGACTGGTCGCTGCCCAAGGGCAAGCTGCTGCCCGGCGAGCACATGATCGCGGCGGCGCTGCGCGAGGTGGCCGAGGAGACGGGGCTCGGCATCGTGCTCGGCCGCCGCCTGCCGACCGTCCACTACATGAAGGACGGGCGCCCCAAGCGGGTCGACTACTGGGCGGCGCGCGCCGTCGCGCAGGTCGCCGAGCTGCCCTCCGACGAGGTGGACGGGCTGGAGTGGCTGCCGCTCGCCGAGGCGCGGGCCCGCATGTCGTACGAGGTGGACGCCGGCATGCTGGCCGGCATGCTGGACGCGCCGCTGGAGACCACGCCGCTGGTGCTGGTCAGGCACGCCAGCGCGGGCGAGCGCGAGGAGTGGACCGGCGACGACGACCTGCGGCCGATCGACAAGGAGGGGGAGGAGCAGTCCCGCGCCCTGGCCGAGGTGCTGTACGGCTACCGTCCCGCCACGCTGCTCAGCTCGCCGAGCAAGCGGTGCGTGCAGACGCTGGTGCCGTACGCGGCCAGGGAGCTGCTGAAGATCGGCACCGACCGGCTGCTGACCGAGACCGACTACGACCCGCCCGCGACGCTCGCGCTCACGTCGAAGCTGGTCGACGCGGGCGAGCCCGCCCTGGTGTGCAGCCACGGCAAGGTGCTGCCCGAGCTGATCGAGCGGCTGGTCGAACAACGCTCGGGCCCGCACCCGGGCGACACGCACCTGCGCAAGGGCGGGCTCGCGGTGCTGCACCACGTGGACGGGCGGATCGTGGCGTCGGAGCGCTACCGCACCTGACCCCGGCCCGGCGGTCAGGAGGTCACGTCGCCGGCCCCGCCGTCAGGACGTGCCGGTCACCTCGGCCCACACAGAGGGGAACTCCTCGTACGAGCGCTGGGCGGTGGCGCGCTCCACCCCGGCGAGCAGGCCGTAAGTGAAGGTGTCCTCGCCGGCCTGGCGCGCCCGCTCGGCCTCCTCCAGGAGGATCTTCTGGGCGACCACGCCGTCCTGGTGCAGCCCGAGGACGGTCTGCACGGACTTGGCGCGCTTGGCCAGTTCGTCCGCCTCGTCGCCGAGCAGGGGACGCAGCGCCTCGGCGGTGTACCGGGCGCGCTTGGCCGCCTTGCGCACGTCGTGCATGGCGATCTCGCGCTGCTCGGCGTCCTCGATGGCCTGCGCCGTCTCGTACCGCCTGACCACGCGCTTCCAGCTCTTGTCCGCGACCTTGGCGAGCGTGACGTCGGCCTTCTTGACGGCGAGGGGGGTGAGCGGAGGGTTCACGACCAGCGCGTCCAGCCGGTCGAGCAGGGCGAAGTACCGCTCGCCGCTCATCGCCTCGTTCACGCGTCCCATCGCTTCGCGCTCGCGCTCGGCGAGGTCGTCGCCGAGCCGGGTGCGGACGGGGCCGAACACGACCTCGGGCTCCAGCTCGTCCAGGTGGGCGGCGAAGCGCTCGCGGATCACCTCCAGGTCGCGGACCTCGCCGAGCACGTTGGAGATCCACCGCAGCTCGTCCTGGATGCCGGTCGTCTCGGTGATCACGTCGGAGAACGACTTCAGCGCGCTGCGCAGGCGGCGGCCCGCCACCCGCATCTGGTGGACGGCGTCCTCCTCTGACCTGCGGACCTGCGGGTCCTGGGCCGTCAGCGCCGCCACCTGCGAGGCCACGTAGGCCACGACCACTCCGCCCGCCGAGTCCGGGTCCAGGGCGGCGGGGGCCTGGACGGGGACGCGGTCGCCGAGGAGGCGGGCCAGCTTGCTCTCGGTGCCCGCCGGGGTGGCGCCGGCCTTGCGCAGGCGCTTGCCGACCTTCTTCAGCACGCCCTCGTCGCCGTCGATCAGCTCGGCCTCGACCTCGCGCCAGCGCTCGACGTGCCGGTCCTCGCCGAGCACCGTGCCCTTGACGTGGTCGTCGGCGATCTCCAGCAGCCGCGTGCCGTCGGGGCCGCGCAGGCTGGTGACCTTGCGCAGCGTCTCCAGCTCGGCGACCTGGACGAGCTTCTCGCCCCGGGTCTGGGCCGTCACCAGTTCGGCGAGTTCCGGAGGCACGATCTTGGCGCTGCGGGTCAGCGGCCGGGTGATCTCGTGACGCACCCCCTTGGCCTTCGGCAGCTTCAGGTGCCAGCCCGCGTCCTCGCCTCCGCGTCGCCGGCGCAGGGTGATGCCGTGGGCCGCCAGGCGCAGGTCCGGCGTGTCGAAGTAGACGGCGACGAGCCGGTGGCTCACCAGATCCACGGCTTCCTCGCACCCCGGGACGCCGGCGAAGTCGGGCACCGCGAAGTCCGCCGGCACGTCGAACTTGTCCTCGATCTCGATCGCCATAACCCACCCCTAGGTAGCCGAATCTCGGCCATAATGCCACCTTTAGGTTAACAATCGGCGATCAGTGCTCGACTTATACTTCCACCGTCGAAAGAGTTTCCCGGCGAAGCCTTTAACGACCCTCGTCAAACGGGGCCGCCGGTTCGAGAAATTCGATGCGATTGCCCACTGGATCGTCGACGTAGCACCGCCGGAAGCCGGGCAGCAGCCCGTCCGGGCGCGCCTCGATGCCGGCCGCGCCCAGCCTCGCCACCAAACCGGGCAGATCATCCACCAGCAGGCCGGGATGGGCCCGGCGCGCCGGGCGGAAGTCCTCCTCGATCCCGAGGTGCAGCTCGACGCCCGGCCCCCGGAACCACACCCCTCCCCGCGCGGCCAGCCGGGCGGGCTTCGGCACCTCGGTCAGCCCCAGCACCGCCGCGTAGAACGCGCGCAGACGCGGCTCGCTGCCCGGCGGCGCGGCGAGCTGGACGTGGTGCAGCCCCACGATCATGCCGACACCCCCGCGGGCTTGCGGGCGACGACGAAGACGCGGCGGAAAGGGAAGGGCGTCCCGTACGGGCGCGAGGGGTAGGCCTTGTCAAGGACGCGGGCGCAGTCGGCGAGGAAGGCCTCGCGCGCCGGCTCGTCGCCCGCGAGCCGGTCGAGCATCGGGCGCAGGGCCGTCCCGGAGATCCACGTGAGCACCGCGTTCTCGCCGGAAAGGACGTGGACGTAGGTCGTCTCCCAGGCGTCGACCTCCAGGCCCAGCCCGGCGAGCAGGGTGAGGTACCCCTCGGGGCCGTCCACGGAGTCGGGGCGGACGAGGTCGCCGAGACGGTCGCTCCACGCGGACGACGCGCAGATCGGCCGGACGGCCGCGTGGCTCGGGGCGTCGAAGTTGCCCGGTACCTGGAACGCCAGCCACCCGCCCGGCGCGAGGTGCTCGTCCACCCAGCGTGCCAGCAGCTCGCGGTGCTCGGGCACCCACTGGAGCAGGGCGTTGGAGAAGATCACGTCAACGGGGCGGTCCGGACGCCAGTCGCGGACGTCGCCCACGCTGAAGGACGGCCCCGGCGGCGCCTTGGCGATCATCGCGGGCGAGGAGTCGACGCCGTGGACGTCAGCCTCGGGCCAGCGGCGGCCGAGCTCGGCGGTCAGCTCCCCGGAGCCGCAGCCGAGGTCGACCACCAGGCGCGGACGCTCGGCGCGGACCCGGGAGAGGAGCTCGAAGAACGGGCGGGCACGCTCGTCGGCGTACCGGCTGTACACGGCGGGGTCCCACATATCTCTTGACATCAAGATAGTTCATATCGGCAGAGATGTCTCGATGTCAAGAGAGATAGACTCGGGCCCATGACGACGCGCCACAGCGACGGGGTCGCCGAAATGTCCGAAGGCACGCAGGATGTCGTGGAGTCCCGGCCCCCCGCCGCGGGCGGCTCCGAGGACAACGCCCGGGACGAGGTCGATCAGCTTGTCGCGTCCTGGCGCCAGGAACGTCCAGATCTCGACGTCTCCCCGCTGCAGGTGCTCAGCCGCGTCTCCCGCCTCGCCCGCCACCTCGACCGCGCCCGCCGGGCGTCCTTCGCCGAGCACGGCCTGGAGCCCTGGGAGTTCGACGTCCTCACCACGCTGCGCCGGGCCGGCGAGCCGTACGAGCTCAGCCCCGGGGCGCTGCTGCGCGCGACGCTCGTCACGTCCGGCACGATGACCAACCGCATCGACCGCCTGGCCGCCGCCCGCCTGGTGCGCCGGCGCCCCGACCCCGAGGACAGGCGCGGCGTCCTCGTCTCGCTCACCGAACAGGGCCGCGAGCGGGTGGACGAGGCCTTCGCCGACCTGCTGCGCCGCGAGCGCGCCCTGCTCGCGGGCCTCGACCCCGACGCCCAGCACGCCCTGGCCGGCCTGCTGCGGACGATCCTCGTCCCGTTCGACGCCGAGAACGCCTCCTGACGACCCCGGCCTCTTTGGGCGGCGCCGGCCTCTTTTGGCGGGCTCGGCCTCTTTTGGCGGGCTCGGTCACTCGCCCAGCTTGTCGGCGACCTCCAGCCATTCGAGCTCGACCGACTCCTTGCGGCCCCGGAGGTCCTTGAGCTCGGCGTCCAGGGTCGCCAGCCTGCCGTAGTCGGCGGCGGCGTCGGCCATCTGGGCGTGCAGCGCGGCCTCACGCTCGCCGAACTTGTCGAGCTGTCGCTCCAGCCGGGACAGCTCCTTGCGCAGCTCGCGCTCCTCCTTGGCCGAGAGCCCGGCGGGCGCCTCGGCGACCGGCTCACCGCCGGCGTCCTGCGGGGCGGACCCCGCCCGCGCGGTCACGGCCGCGCCCGCGGACCGGCGCTGGAGGTACTCGTCCACGCCGCCGGGCAGCAGCGACAGCCGCCCGTCGCCCAGCAACGCCACCGAACGGTCGGTCACGCGCTCCAGGAAGTAGCGGTCGTGGCTGACGAGGATCAGCGTGCCCGGCCAGCCGTCGAGCAGGTCCTCCAGCTCGTTCAGCGTCTCGATGTCCAGGTCGTTGGTCGGCTCGTCCAGCAGCAGGACGTTCGGGTCGTCCATCAGCAGGCGCAGCAGTTGGAGCCGCCGCCGCTCGCCGCCCGACAGGTCGCCGACCACCTTCCACTGCGCGTCGCCCCGGAACCCGAGGCGCTCCAGCAACTGCGAGGCCGTCCACTCGCGCTTGCCGACCTGCACGAACTTGCGGATCTCCTCGACCGTCTCCAGCACGCGCCGCGCCGGGTCCAGCTCGGCGATCTCCTGCGAGAGGTACGCCAGGCGCACCGTCTTGCCCCGGACGATCCTGCCCGAATCCGGACGCACCCAGTCGGCCAGCAGACGCAGCACCGACGACTTGCCCGAGCCGTTCACCCCGATCAGCCCGATGCGGTCGCCGGGGCCGAACTGCCAGGTGCAGCGGTCCAGCACCAGCGGGCCTTCGCCGGGGCCGCCGGCGTGCAGGGTGACGTCCTCGAGGTCGTAGACGGTCCTCCCGAGCCGCGCCGAGGCGAACTTCACCAGCTCCACCGTGTTGCGCGCGGGCGGCTCGTCGGCGATCAGCGCCTGCGCCGCCTCGACGCGGAACTTCGGCTTGGACGTGCGCGCGGGCGGGCCCCGGCGCAGCCACGCGATCTCCTTGCGCATCAGGTTCTGCCGGCGCTCCTCGGTCGCCCGCGCGATGCGCGCCCGCTCGGCCTTGGCGAGGACGTACGCGGCGTACCCGCCCTCGTACCGCTGGACCGTGCCGTCCACGACCTCCCACGTGCGGGTGGAGACCGCGTCCAGGAACCACCGGTCGTGCGTGACGACCAGCAGCGCGGACCTGCGCGCCGACAGATGGCCGGCCAGCCAGGCGATGGCCTCGATGTCCAGGTGGTTCGTCGGCTCGTCGAGGATGACCAGGTCGTGCTCGTCGATCAGCAGACGGGCCAGCGCGGTGCGCCGCCGCTCGCCACCGGACAGCTCCCCCACCTTGGCCGAGAGCTCGATGTCGCCGAGCAGGTTGGCCAGGATCTCCCTGACCGCCTGGTCGGCCGCCCATTCGTGCTCGGCACGGTCGCCGAGGACGACGCGCCGCACCTCCAGCGCGGGGTCGAGATCGTCGCGCTGGGACAGGACGCCGATGCGGAGGCCGCGGTTGTGCGTCACCCGGCCGCCATCGGGTTTGAGCGTGCCGGCGATCACCGAGATGAGCGTCGTCTTGCCGTCGCCGTTACGCCCCACGACGCCGATGCGATCAGCGGCCTCGACGCCCAGGGAGACCTTGTCGAGCAGCGGCTTCGGGCCGTAGGCGTGGGACACCGATTCGAGGTTGACCAGATTCATCGCCCGCCCAGCCTACTGTGCTCACGGCGCTCTCTTCGTTCGCGCTGCGTGAGGCCCGTCAGGTGGTGCCGTCCTCACAAGGGTCGAGATCCAGGGGCTTGTACGCGGCCAGGTTCGCGGGATGCAGGTTGCGCTCCAGGAACTCCTCCCATTTCCCCTCGTAGAGGAACGTCTTCAGATGCCCGGCGAGGAGATCGCAGGTGGACTTGTCGTGATTGGGAAGGCCGATGCCGTACTGCTCCTGGGCGCCGAAGGTCAGATCGTCGAGGACGCGGGTCTCGAGCCGGCTCTTGGCGAAGCCGTGCAGCACGAGCTGGTCGGTGGAGAACGCATCGACCTGCTTGTTCACCAGCCTCTCGAAACACCCCTGAAGTGCCGGTTCCACGGTGAGCGCCAGGCCCTTCCCGTTGAACGGCTGAAGCTGTTCCTGGGAGGTCGTGCCACTCGCGACGCAGATGTTCCTGTTCTTTCGCGTGAGGTCGTCGTAGTTCTTGATGCGGTGGTCGTCCTTCCTGACCAGCACCCCCTGGCGTGTGATCATGTACGGCCCGGCGAAATCGATGACCTTCCGCCGCTCGTCGGTGATGGAGAAAGTGGAGATCACCATGTGGACCTTGTGGTCTTCCAGGGCCTCGATCCGCTCCTCCAGCCTCAGGTCCACGAACGTCACGTCCCTGGCCAACCGGCTCCGCAGCCAATCCGCCAGGGCGATGTCGAAGCCGGTGCGCCGGTTGGTCCCCGCCTCGTGGGTGGACCAGCCGGGATGGTCGGTGGTCACACCGATGTAGAGCACCTTCGGCAAGGGGGTGGGCGTCGGGACCGGCTCGGGCCCACATGCGGGGGCGAGCAGAAGGAAAGCGGTCAGTGCGGCTCTCAGGCGGGCTCGGACCACCGGCGTGCTCCCTTGCTAATTGTAGAGGATCGCTTCGGCGACGGTCAGGTCGACCACGCACGCCAAGTCGGTCATGTTGACGATCACCCGTGCGCCCGCCCGGCGTTCGACTCCGGCCAGCGACAGCCGAGCCTCCTCGCCGGAGGACACCGTCACCGGGATCCCCCACTTGCCGTCGACGATCGGCGCCACATTCAGCGTGGCCGGACCGACGCAGTTACCGACTTTCGCCGGGTTCACCAGCCTCAGAATGAGGGCGAGCCGGTCTCGCCCGGAATTCGCCACGGTGATGTCCCCCTCGGTGGGCAGGGCCACCCAGGCCTCGGATTTGTCGTGCATCCCATTACCGCCGGTGACCGCGACGAGGTCGGTGACGTTGATGTCGGGCTTGTGGATGAAGAACCACCAACCTGCCGCCATGCCCAGGATGACCAGCGGCACCGCCGACAGGATCCATCGCCGCCTCGGCCGGAGCGTAATGGTCCCCGTTTCCGATTGCCTGAAGTAAAAGGTGAGGAGGCAGCCGACGACGCCGACCATCAGGGAGAGCGTCTGAGAGATCTCGGCCCCCTTGGTACCCATGGTGAGCAGCAGGATGCCCATGACGCCCGTCGCCGCACAGCCAGCGATGAACCACGGCCACGTGCCTGTACGACGGCCGCCCGGGTCACCAAGCGGTTCCGTCTTCGGTTTGTTCGCCACCGGCCCCCTGGATGCTCTCATCTGTCTCTCCTGCGTGCCCCGCCCGGGCCGCACTTCGGCAACGCCGTCCGTTTGGAGAAAGCCATTCGTCGCGACGGCACATCGGCTACCACAATGCAGACATCCCCCTCCAATGTACCGGCATTACATAACAGATAGGTAGCAACACATTGTTCCGCGCATCCATACCTGTCACCGAGAAAAGGCAGGTCAGCCCCCATCGATGAATCGGCGCCCGCGCCGGACATCGAACAGATCGCCGGAGCCCACCGAATACGGATTTACGGCTGGACCGCTATCAGGCGAGGCCGCGGCATATAGACCATCTGGCGCCAGGACACCAAAAACAAAGCCGGACGATCGAACGTCCAGGATTCGGGGTGGTCCTTGGGCGGGTTCCTAGACGATCTCGGCGCCGGGGACGGGGCCGGAGGCGGTGACGGCCGTCCTGCAGACGCCCGCGGCTTCCAGGGCCGTGGCCAGGGTGGTGGCGTGGTCCTCCGACTCGGCGAGGAAGGCGCAGGTGGGGCCGGAGCCGGAGACCAGGGCGCCGAGCGCTCCGTGCTCGCGGCCGGCCGCGAGCGTGCGGGCCAGGGGGCGGCACAGCAGCAGCGCGGCGGGCTGCAGGTCGTTGGACAGGACGGCGCCGAGCGCCTTGGCGTCCCCGATCGCGAGCGCGGCCATGAGGTCGTCGGACGCGCTGGGCCAGCCGACCTGCTCGCCGGTCGCCTCGCGCAGCCGGTCGCACTCGCCGTAGACCTCGGCGGTGGACAGGCCGCCCTCGGCGAGCGCGAAGACCCAGTGGAAGCGGCCGGCGACCGGCACGCGGGTCAGCTTCTCCCCCCGCCCGGTGCCGACGGCCGTCCCTCCGAACAGGGCGAAGGGCACGTCGCTCCCGAGCTCGGCGGCGATCTCCATGAGCTCCTCGCGGGGCGACCCGAGGCCCCACAGCGCGTCGCAGGCCACCAGCGCGGCGGCGGCGTCGGCGCTGCCCCCGGCCATGCCCCCCGCGACGGGGATCGACTTGCGGATGCGCAGCCGGACGTCCGGCCGCCGCCCCGCCCGCGCGGCGAGCGCCACGGCGGCCTTCACCGCGAGGTTGCCGCCGTCCAGCGGCACGCGCGCCGCGGACTCGCCCTCGACGGCGACGCTCACGGAGCCGTCCGGGGAGCCGTCCACGGAGCCGGCCTCCCCGGATGCCGTGACCCCTGGCCCGGCGGTGTCCTGACGTGGGGCGTCCCAGGCGGTGACCTCGTCGAAGAGGGACACGGCGTGGAAGACGTTGACCAGGTCGTGGTAGCCGTCGTCGCGCCTCGGCCCCACGGAGAGCTGCAGGTTCACCTTGGCGGGCACGCGGACCGTCACGGAAGTCACGGAACCCGATCGTAACGCTCCGTCGCCACCCCGCAAACGACCGCCCTCGTCACGGGCGCCCGGGGCGGTTCTCGGCGATCCTCGCGAAATCCTCGACGGCGAGTTGCTCGCCCCGCAGCGACGGGTCGACGCCCGCCGCGCGCAAGGCAATCTCGGCTGCGGCGGGCGTGCCCGCCCAGGACGCCAGCGCGGCCCTGAGCGTCTTGCGCCGCTGGGCGAACGCCCCGTCCACGACCGCGAAGACCTCCTCGCGGGAGGCGCTGGTGGGCGGCGGCTCACGGCGGCTCAGCGCGACGAGCCCGGAGTCGACGTTCGGCACCGGCCAGAACACCGTGCGCCCCACCGGCCCGGCGCGGCGCACGTCCGCGTACCAGGCGGCCTTGACGGACGGCACGCCGTACACCTTGGACCCCGGCCCCGCGGCCATGCGGTCGGCCACCTCGGACTGCACCATGACCAGCCCGCGGCGCAGCGAGGGCAGCACCTCCAGCAGGTGCAGCACGACCGGGACCGCCACGTTGTACGGAAGGTTCGCGACCAGCGCCGTCGGCTCGGCCCCGAGCTGCTCGGGGCGCACGCGCATCGCGTCCGCCTGGACGACCGTGAGCCGACCGGCCAGGGACGGGGCCCGCTCGGCGACCGTCAGCGGGAGCTGCCCGGCGAGCACCGGGTCGATCTCGACGGCCACCAGCCGCGACGCCTCCGGGAGCAGGGCGAGGGTGAGCGAGCCGAGGCCGGGCCCGACCTCGATCACGACGTCGTCGGCAGTCAGCCCGGCGACCCGGGCGATGCGCCGGACCGTTCCGCCGTCGATGACGAAGTTCTGCCCGAGCCGCTTCGTCGGACGCAGATCGAGCTTGTCCGCCAAATGACGTATTTCTGCCGGGCCGAGCAGGTCCACAATCGAGCTCCCCATCCATCCAGTGTCCCGCACCGAAGAAGTGCACGGCGGAAGGCGACAGAAGCCTCATGCGATCTCCAGCCGGGAGCGACGCGGCATGAGCCCCGTAACCGTCACCGAGGAGGCCCCGATGGACCGTCCCGGTGCCGAACCGCCGCGCCCGTACGATCATCGGCGTACGACTCCGACGGCGGTCAGCGGCTGAACAGGCGCGCCCCGCAGGCGGGCCACTGGCCATGCCACCGGCCGGACACCCGCTGGTAGAGAAGCTGGGCCCGGTAGGTCTGCTCGCCCGCCGGCCAGTCCAGCGGCGTCCGCGTGCCGCCGACGGCCCGCCACATCGGCAGGCTGAACTGGTACATGCCGTAGTACGGCCCGCGGGGGTTGAACGACTTCGGGTTCGCGTAGGTCTCGCAGCGCGCCAGCGCGGTCCAGTTCAGCGAGGTCACCGACGAGCTGACCGGCGAGGCGTGCACGGGGGGCGGCGGCGGGGCGGGGATGATGCGGATCACCTGGCTGTCCTCGGGGAACGCGCCCAGCGGCGGGCGCACCCGCTCGCCCCGTGCCAGGGTGATCTTCTCCTGCGCCAGCACGGCCCGCACCGTGCGCCCGGTCGTGACCGCGTCTGTCCGCACGCCGCCCCGCACGACGGTGACCCGCCGCTGGGTGCGGACGCTCAGCGCGAAGCCGGTCACCGGGATCTGCCGCATGCGCGACGCCGAGAGCATCGCCGGGCGGTCGTCGAGGTCGAGCTGCTCCAGCGCCTCGCCCACGTTGAGCGCGGTGACCGTGTGCGTGCTCCTGCGGCCGTCCACGGTGAGCACCAGCGGCCGGGCGTGCCTGACGACGATCGACGTGCCGTCGCGGACCTCACGCCCGGGAGCGGGCTCCACGCGGTCGTGCGGGCCGGTCCGGATCTTCAGGCCGCCGAGGACGTCCCGGACGGTGCCGCCGAAGCTGAGGACCGTCGTCTCACCGCCGTCGACCTCGAGCCTGACCTCCTTGGCGAGCACGTCGCCGGTGAGCAGCCCGGCCGAGACGCCCGCCGCCGTGGCGCAGAGCAGCGCCGTCCACGGGGAGCGGGCGGCCGCGATGAGGCGGGCACGCGGACGGGAGCGGCGGCGCGGGGCGCGGCGTGACCCCGCACGCCGGGAGGCCGGCGCCGGGGCCGGTGGTGGATGCACAGCGCGTCCTTCGTGTAGACCGGCTGCCGACGCTAGCGCCGCACTCGGAGGCCCTCAACCGGATCACCGAAACCGGTCCGTGACATTGTCGTCGCTTGGAGTCACCGATCCCGCCGCCCGGGACCCCTTCCACGGCCCGGCGCGAGGGCCTCGCGGCTCTTACCAGGCGCCGAAGACGCGCTCGCCGTTCTCGTTGATCACGCGGGCCAGGTCGTCGGCGTCCATGCCCCTGACCTCGGCCAGGCAGCGCAGCGTCAGCGGGATGAGGTAGGGGGCGTTGGGCCTGCCGCGGTGCGGGGTGGGCGGCAGGTAGGGGGCGTCCGTCTCGACGAGCATGAGCTCCGGCGGGGCGACCCGGGCGGCCTCGCGCAGGTAACCGGCGTTCTTGTAGGTGACCGGGCCGGAGAAGGACATGAAATATCCGGCCTCGACGCACCGTCGTGCCATCGCCGCGTCCCCGGAGTAGCTGTGGAAGACCACCACGTCCGGCGCGCCCGCGTCGGCCAGCACGCGCAGCACCTCATCGTGGGCGTCGCGGTCGTGGATGACCAGCGCCCTGCCCGTCCGTTTCGCGATCTCGATGTGCGCGCGGAACGAGGCCTCCTGGTCCTCGTGCGACGCCCAGTCGCGGAAGTGGTCCAGCCCGGTCTCGCCCACGGCCCGCACCCGCGGCTCGCGCGCGAGGCGCTCGATCTCGGCCAGCGTCTCGGGCGTGGCCGCGTGCGCCTCGTTGGGGTGGATCGCCACGCCCGCGTACACGTCCTCGTGCTCGCGCGCGACCTCGGCGCCCCACCGGGACGAGCGCAGGTCGTACCCGATGGTGACCAGCCTGGTGACGCCCACCGCCCGCGCCTCGGCGAGGATCTTCCCGACGCCCGTGCCCGCCGCCTGCGCCGCGAGCGCCACCTGGTCGCCCGAGGACGCCTTGCGCTCGCCCACCATGATGTCCAGGTGGCAGTGGCTGTCGAAAACCTCCGTGCCCAGCGGCTCGGGAGCCGCCGGGAGGGATGGAGAGGTCGTCACGTCATGGCCTCCGTCGTGCGAGCCGGGGCGGTCACTCGCCGAGGCGGGCGAGTTCCTCGTCGACCACCTTGGGGTCGAGCTTGGCGAACAGCGGGGTCGGCGGGGCCAGCGGCGTGCCCGGCCGGATCGGCGTGGACCGCCACGTGGCCTGGCCGTCGTACTCGCCGGTGATCACCGGGTACGAGCCCCGGCCGTCCTCCTCGACCTCCTGCATCCGCGGCATCCCCGACCAGACGCCCTCGCCGCCGAGCATGGAGAACACCTTGTTCGACGACCCCGGCAGGAACGGGGTGAGCAGCGTCTTGGCGTCGTCGACCACCTGGAGCGCGACGTGCAGGATCGACTTCACCCGCTCAGGGTCGTCCTTGAGCTTCCAGGGCTCCTGCTCGGCGAGGTAGCGGTTGGCGTCGCGGACGACGTCGAACGCCTCGGTGACCGCGTTCTTGAACCGCGACCTGCCGAGCTCGGCCCCGACGGCCGGGAACGCCGCCCGGCTGCGCTCCAGCAGCACGCGGTCGGCGTCCGTCAGATCGCCGGCCTCGGGGACCTGGCCGAAGTTCTTGGCCGCCATGGAGATCGAGCGGTTCACCAGGTTGCCCCACGCGGCGACCAGCTCGCCGTTGTTGCGGTTGACGAACTCCGACCAGGTGAAGTCGGTGTCCTGGTTCTCGGGGCCGGCGACCGCGATGTAGTACCGCAGGGCGTCGGCGTCGTAGCGGGACAGGAAGTCGCGGACGTAGATCACGACCTGGCGGCTGGAGGAGAACTTGCGGCCCTCCATGGTCAGGAACTCGCTGGACACGACCTCCGACGGCAGCGCGAGCTTGCCCAGCGAGCCCGGCGTGCCGCCGCGGGCGCCCTCGCCGTTGTAGCCGAGCAGCATCGCGGGCCAGATCTCGGAGTGGAAGACGATGTTGTCCTTGCCCATGAAGTAGTAGCCGCGGGCGTCGGGGTTCTGCCACCACTGCCGCCAGGCGTCCGGGTCGCCCGACCGGCGGGCCCACTCGATCGAGGCGCTGAGGTAGCCGATGACCGCGTCGAACCAGACGTAGAGCCGCTTGTCCCCGCGGTCACGCCAGCCGTCCAGCGGGATCGGCACGCCCCAGTCGAGGTCGCGGCTGATCGCGCGCGGCTGCAGGTCGCCGAGCAGGTTGAGCGAGAACTTCAGGACGTTCGGCCGCCACTCGCCCTGCTTGGACTGCAGCCAGCCGCCGAGCGCCTCGGAGAACGCCGGGAGGTCGAGCATGAAGTGCTCGGTCTCGATGAACTTGGGCGTCTCGCCGTTGATGCGGCTCTTGGGGTTGATCAGATCGATCGGGTCGAGCTGGTTGCCGCAGTTGTCACACTGGTCGCCGCGCGCGCCGTCGTACCCGCAGATGGGGCAGGTGCCCTCGATGTACCGATCCGGCAGGGTACGGCCCGTGGACGGCGAGACCGCACCCATCGTGGTCTTCGGGAAGATGTAGCCGTTCTCGTACAGGCCCTTGAAGATCTCCTGCGCGACGGCGTAGTGGTTGGCCGTCGTGGTGCGGGTGAACAGGTCGTACGACAGGCCGAGGGCGGTCAGGTCCTCGGCGATCACCCGGTTGTAGCGGTCGGCGAGCTCGCGGGCGCTCACGCCCTCGCGGTCGGCCTGCACCTGGATGGGCGTGCCGTGCTCGTCGGTGCCGCTCACCATCAGCACCTTGTTGCCCGCCATCCGCTGATAGCGGCTGAAGACGTCGGACGGCACGCCGAACCCGGAGACGTGCCCGATGTGCCGGGGGCCGTTGGCGTAGGGCCAGGCGACGGCGGTCAAGATGTGCTGGGACATGCCCCAAGCCTAAAGGCCCCCAGGGGTTCCTATGGCGCCGTCCCGCACAGGTGGCGCGCCCTCACGCCGCGCGGCCCAGGGGCGCGTCACAGGTACGGCTAAAGGGCGCCCTCACGCCGCGCGTCCGCCGGCTGCGCCAGGAGCACGGCTTCGGCCGCTTCCTCGGCCGCGGAGGCGGCCACGTCGGCCGGGGTCTCCTTGGTCCTGCGGATGCCGAGGATGCTGATGAACAGGGCCGCGAAGATGGTCTGGAAGCTGATGATGAGGGCGGTCGCGGACGGGACGACCAGGCGGAGCGACTCGGCCGGGATCAGCTCGCCGAAGTCGCGCGTCTGCCAGTGGGCGAGCGAGGCGACCATGCCCGCGAGGCCCGCGAGGGCCAGCAGGCCGCCGGCGATCAGGCCCCGTTCCAAAGTGACGATGTCGACCAGGCGCCGGATGCGGCGGTCCTCCGGCAGGAAGCCCTCCTCGGCGGCGTACACCTTGGTGAACAGGGCGAACAGCACGGCCTGGAAGCCGATCACGACCATCGCCGAGGCGCCGACGAGGGTGTCGACGTCGAAGGCCAGCTTGCCGATGTAGACCGGGCCGAAGGTCAGCGCGGTGCCCGCGGCCAGACCGAGGACCATCAGGACCATGCCGGGGATCAGGAACAGCCAGCGGGGGCTGTAGAGCAGCAGGAACCGCAGGTGGCGCCAGCCGTCCCGCCAGGAGCGCAGGTGGGGCGGACGGGACCGGCCGTCGGGGCTGAGGGTGGTGGGCACCTCGCGGACGTCCAGGCCCTGGATCGTCGCCTTGACGACCATCTCGCTGGCGAACTCCATGCCCCCGGTCTGGAGGCCGAGCGTGAGGATGCTGTCGCGGCGGAACCCGCGCAGGCCGCAGTGGAAGTCGCGGATGGCGCTCGGGAAGAACAGCCGCCCGATGAACGACAGCACCGGGTTGCCGAGGTAGCGGTGCAACGGCGGCATGGCGCCGGGCGCGATGCCGCCGCGGAAGCGGTTGCCCATCACCAGGTCGGCGCCGGCGCGCAGCTCTTCGACGAAGGGCATCAGCGCGGTGAAGTCGTAGGAGTCGTCCGCGTCGCCCATGATCACGTAGCGGCCGCGCGCGGCGCGGATGCCGCCCATCAGGGCGTTGCCGTACCCCTTCTCGTCGACGTGGACGACCCGGGCGCCCGCGTCACGGGCGAGCTGCTGAGAGCCGTCGGTGCTGCCGTTGTCGGCGATCACCACCTCGCCCTCGATGCCGTGCTCGGCCATGCATGCCAGTGCCTTGCGGACACACGTTTCGACGGTCTCCGCCTCGTTCAGGCATGGCATGACCACGGTCAGTTCCACGTCGAAACCCCTCGTTCCGCGCCTCGATCATCCGTGCGTAGTTCAACCATGATGCCCTCTGCCCCCAGGTGCTCGGGTCAAGTCCGCGAAAGGGCTGGCATCCTGTAAACCATGGTGACCGTAGCCGAACCGGCGCAGGCCGAAGCGCCGTCGCGGAGCAAGCGCGCGCGCCTGTGGGCGTTCCTCAGGTCGCGCCGCCTTTTCGTGATCGCCTTCACGCTGGGCGCGGCGCTGCGGATCATCGCCATGCTGGGCTACCGACCGGCGATGTGGTTCAACGACTCCTACGAGTACGTCTCGGTCGCGCTGCACCCCCGCCCGCATCCGATCCGCCCGGACGGGTACGGGTTCTGGCTGCTGGTGCTCAAGCCTTTCCACAGTTTCGCGCTGGTGGTCTTTACCCAGCACCTCATGGGCCTGGCCACGGCGGTGCTGATCTATGTGCTTCTCAGACGCAAATTTGGCCTGCCCGACTGGGGCGCGACGCTCGCCGCCGTGCCGGTGCTGTTCGACGCCTACCAGATCCAGCTCGAGTCGCTGATCATGTCCGACACCATGTTCACGCTGCTGATCGTGGGCCTGGTGACGCTGGTCCTGTGGCATCGCCGCATGTCGTGGCGGGTGGGTGTCGCGGTGGGGCTGCTGCTGGCGCTGACCGCGCTGACGCGCAGCATCGGCCTGCCCATCCTCGCCGTCGTCGTGGTGTTCCTGCTGATCAAGCGCACCGGCTGGCGGACGATCCTGGCGATGGTCACGGCCTGCGCGGTGCCGGTGATCGCGTACATGGGCTGGTTCGCCTCCGCGCAGGGGCAGTTCGCGCTGACCCAGAGCGACGGGCTGATCCTCTACATGCGCACGGCCAAGTTCGCCGACTGCAAGAAGATCAAGCCGGACCTGCAGCGCGAGCAGGAGCTGATCCCGCTGTGCATCAACCCGGCCATCGCCCGCAGCCAGTTCTCGCAGCTCTACCTCTGGTACAACGGCGAGGGCGAGGTGCTGCACCGCTGGGGCGGCGACAAGTTCGACCGGGCGCTCAACGACGCGGCCGGCACGTTCGCCAAGCGGGCCATCCTCGCCCAGCCGGGCGACTACCTCGCCGCCGTCGCGGGCGACCTGCTGCGCAGCTTCCGGTGGGACCGCCCGGTCTTCCCCGACGCGCTGACCTACGCGCAGTACCAGTTCGACAGCAAGGGCGTCAGCGCCAAGGATTCGCACCTTCTGCAGAAGTCCCCGCCGACGTGGAAGAGCTACCTGGGGACGGTCGACCGCGACCTGGTGGCGTACGAGCAGGGGCGGGCGAGCACCCACGCGTACTGGCCGTGGGCGACGATCATGGAGCGCTATCAGCGGGTGGTCTACATGCCGGGCCTGGTGCTGGGGCTGGCGCTGCTCGTGGGCGCGGCCGGGGCGATCGCGCGGTGGCGGAAACTCGGCGGGCCCGAGCTGCTGCCGTGGGTGGCGTCGGCCGCCCTGGTGGTCGCGCCGGCGGCCACGGCCGAGTTCGACTACCGCTACCTGCTGCCCGCGCTGCCGCTGGCGTTCCTGTCCGCCGCCATCGCCCTCCACCAGGGGGTACGGCCGCCGCGGCGCGCGGCGGCCGAACCCGCGTCCGAACCGGCCTGAGCCCGCGTCCGGGCCCGCCTGATCCGGCTCCGGCGCCTAGATCCAGCTCGGGAAGAGCATGCGCCGGTACCAGTCGTCGTGCGTGATGGTCTCGGCCGTGAGGACGGGGTGCAGCCACCAGAAGTTGATCAGCGCCAGCAGCGTGAACGCCCCGACGACGGCCGCGCCGACGGCTCTTCGGTTCGTCCCGGCGTTGGCGGGGCCGATGAGCAGCCCCGCTCCCAGGGCGATCGCCAGGACCATGAAGGGGAGTATGGGGGCGGTGTAGAACAGGAACATGGTGCGCTTGTCGGATATCGCGTAGTAGAACCAGGGCAGCCAGCCGACGCCGTAGACGAGCAGGACCGCTCCGGCGCGCCAGTCGCGGGTGGCCACGTACCAGGCGATCAGCGCGATGAGCGCGATGAGCCCGCCGTACCAGATGACCGGGGTGCCGACCCCCAGCACCGCCTGCGCGCAACTAGGGGCCCCGCAGCCCTTCACGTTCCCGGGGTAGTAGAAGGCGACCGGGCGGATCAGCAGCGGCCACTGCCAGGGCCAGGACTGGTAGGTGTGGGGCGTGGTCAGGCCGGTGTGGAAGCCGAGCACCTGGGTCTGGTAGTCGACCCACGAGCGGATCGAGCTGAACACCCAGTAGGCCCACCCGCTGCTCGTCGCCTGCTCCCAGTTACGCCCCCATCCGTACCGGGTCGTGAACCAGCCGGTCCAGCTCGCCACGTACACCACCGCCGATACCAGCCCGAACCCGGCGAACGCCGTCGGCAGGTCTCGGCGCAGTGCTCCGGAGAACGGACGGCGCAACCCGATCGCCCGCCGCGCCCCCGCGTCCCACACCAGGCTCATCACCGCGAACGCCACCAGGAAGAACATCCCACTCCACTTGGTGGCACACGCCGCACCCAGGCACACCCCCGCCGCGATCCGCCACGGACGCGCCCCCAGCCACGGACCCGTCCCGCTCAGCCGCGACCCCTCGTACCACCCCGCCAGCCGCTCCCGGGCCCGATCACGATCCACCACCAGGCACCCGAACCCCGCCAGCACCCAGAACATCAGGAACACATCCAGCAACGCCGTACGCGACAGCACGAAATGCAGCCCGTCCACCGCCAGCAGCAACCCCGCCAGACACCCCAGCAGCGTCGAACGGGTCATCCGCCGCGCGATCCGCGCCACCATCAACACCGACAACGCACCCACCAGCGCCGCCGCGAACCGCCACCCGAACGGGTTCGCCCCGAACAGCCACTCACCCACCCCGATCATCCACTTCCCCAGCGGAGGATGGGCCACATAGAGGGCACAGGGGCCGAGGTCCTCGGGCGTGCAGGTGACCCAGAGGTCCTCACGCCCGGCGAGCAGCCGTGGGTCGGCGATCGGGTTCTCGTTCGTACCGAGGAAGGTGCGTTCGACGCCGTACCTGAGCAGGGACAGGGCGTCCTTGGCGTAGTACGTCTCGTCGAACATGATCGCTTTGGGGGTGCCGAGGCGGTCGAAGCGCAGCAGCGCCCCGAAGAACGCCACCAGCAGCGGGCCCAGCCACCCCCACAGCGGGCTTCCGTGGAACGGCGGAACCAGCCGGTCGCGGACGGAGGATGCCGCGTCCGGCCGCTCGGCCGAGGGAACCGGAGCTCTCCCGGAAAAGCGTGTCTTTCCGAAGAATCTCAGGGGGAAGGCGCGCACAGCCACGCGGGCACTTTATGGGGCGCGGGCTGCCCGTATCCAGAGGATCAAGAACCGGGAATCATTCATCGCGCAGCGTGACATCGCAGGCACGGCCCCCGCGCCGGGCGTTCACCCCCGGTGGACGGCGTCGTACACCTCCCGTTTCGGCACCCCCGCCGCCCTCGCGACGTCCACGATGGCCTGCTTGCGCGGCACCCCGGCCGCCTCCATGCGGGCGACCTCCTCCACCAGCTCGCCGATCTCGGGCACGGCGTCGCCCGGCGCGTGACCGGCGACGACCAGCGTGATCTCGCCCCGCACCTCGCCGGCCGCCCACGCGGCCAGCTCGCCGAGGGTGCCCCGCCGGACCTCCTCGTAGGTCTTGGTCAGCTCGCGGCACAGCGCCGCCTGGCGGTCGGGCCCGAACGCCTCGGCCATCGCGGTGAGGCTCGCCCGGACGCGGTGCGGGGCCTCGAAGAACACCATCGTGCGCTGCTCGGCGGCCAAGGCCGTGAGCCGGCGGGCGCGTTCGCCGGGCTTGCGCGGAGGGAAGCCCTCGAAGCAGAACCGGTCGCTCGGCAGCCCCGAGATCGCCAGGGCGGTGGTGACCGCGGACGGCCCCGGCAGCGCCGTCACGGGGATGCCCGCCTCCACGGCGAGGTGGGTCAGCCGGTAGCCGGGATCGGACACCCCGGGCATGCCGGCGTCCGTGATCACCAGCACGGTGTCGCCGTCGCGGAGGGCCTCCAAGAGCTCGGCGGCCCGCGCGGCCTCGTTGCCGTCGTAGTAGGACACCACCCGCCCGGCGAGCGTGACCCCGAGGTCGGAGGCGAGCCTGCGCAGCCGGCGCGTGTCCTCGGCGGCGACGATGTCGGCGGCCGACAGCGCGTCGCGCAGGCGGGGGGAGGCGTCCTCGGCGCGGCCGATGGGAGCTCCCGCGAGGACCAGCGTGCCCGTGTCGTTCACATGTCCATCCTCTCCCATGCACGCGGTGGTCATCGGCGGGCTGCACCTTCAGGCAGGACCCTCCCAATTGGGTACACAAGGAGTGTTTCTTAGGTTGTACGTAATAGCCGCCCCGTACGATGTCCGGATGGCCCTGACGGACTTCCCTAACCAGGACTTCGAGAAGCCGGAGCCGCGTGACGTGCCCGAACCACCGGGTTCCGTACGCGACCGGCTCGTTCCGCCGTTCCGGGGAAACCCGCTGTGGGGCTGGCTGGGCCCGCTGGTCGTGGCGGTCTTCGGGGCCTTCCTCCGCTTCGACCGCCTCGGCACCCCCAAGGCCGTGGTGTTCGACGAGACCTACTACGCCAAGGACGCGCTGTCCCTGATCCGGTTCGGCGTCGAGCGCGTCGCGGTCAAGGACGCCGACAAGCTCCTGCTCTCCGGCAAGACCGACATCTGGCAGAACTGCGCCCCCACCGACCTCGGCCCGTGCGCCTCCTACGTCGTCCATCCTCCGCTGGGGAAGTGGATGATCGGGGTGGGTGAGTGGCTGTTCGGGGCGAACCCGTTCGGGTGGCGGTTCGCGGCGGCGCTGGTGGGTGCGTTGTCGGTGTTGATGGTCGCGCGGATCGCGCGGCGGATGACCCGTTCGACGCTGCTGGGGTGTCTGGCGGGGTTGCTGCTGGCGGTGGACGGGCTGCATTTCGTGCTGTCGCGTACGGCGTTGCTGGACGTGTTCCTGATGTTCTGGGTGCTGGCGGGGTTCGGGTGCCTGGTGGTCGATCGTGACCGGGCCCGGGAGCGGCTGGCGGGGTGGTACGAGGGGTCGCGGCTGAGCGGGACGGGTCCGTGGCTGGGGGTGCGTCCGTGGCGGATCGCGGCGGGGGTGTGCCTGGGTGCGGCGTGTGCCACCAAGTGGAGTGGGATGTTCTTCCTGGTGGCGTTCGCGGTGATGAGCCTGGTGTGGGACGCGGGGGCGCGGCGGGCGATCGGGTTGCGCCGTCCGTTCTCCGGAGCACTGCGCCGAGACCTGCCGACCGCTTTGGCCGGTCTGGGGCTGGTCCCGATCGTGGCGTACATGGCGAGCTGGACCGGCTGGTTCACCACCCCGTACGGGTACGGACGCAACTGGGCCCAGGCCACCGGCAGCGGGCCGGTGTTCTTCGTCCGGGACTCGCTGCACTCCTGGTGGAACTACCAGTCGATGGTGCTCGGCTTCCACACCGGCCTCGACTCCACGCACCCGTACCAGTCGCAGCCCTGGCAGTGGCCCCTCCTGCTGCGCCCGGTCGCGTTCTTCTACGAGAGCCCGGACGGCTGCGGGCCGTCCAAGTGCGCACAGGCGGTGCTCGGGGTGGGCACCCCGGTCATCTGGTACGGCGCGCTGGTCGCCCTGATCGCGCTGGTCGCCTGGTACGTGGCCACCCGTGACTGGCGCGCCGGAGCGGTCCTGCTCGCCTACGGCGTCGGCTGGCTGCCCTGGTTCTACTACGCCATCGCAGACAAGCGCACCATGTTCCTGTTCTACACCGCCCCCATGCTCCCCTTCATGGCCCTGGCCCTCGCCCTGGCGGCGGGACTGCTCATCGGGCCGGCCGGCGCCCGTCCCGGCCGCCGCCTCGTGGGAGCCGCGGTTTCCGGTGCCTTCGTGCTCGTGGCCCTGATTAACTTCTGGTGGCTGTACCCCGTTATCTCCGCCGAGATCATCCCCTACGACGATTGGCACCGGCGCATGCTGTTCGACCGTTGGATCTGACCGGGATGTGTACTGACATGACATGGCCATGAGCCCCAGAACCCCGAAAGCCCAGCCCTTCTGCTCGTTCCGGTCTTACAGGTAGGTGACGTGGAAATCGTCCGCGGCGGTGGTCGTCGTCAGGGTCCAGGCATATACGGCAGACTGCGAAGCATGCCTGCACCCGACGTCGCCGCCCTCCTCACAGAGCTGGAGCGCTCGGACCCGGACATCGCCGACGACGCCAGGGTCGCCGTCGAGTGGCTGACCGGCGGGGAGCCCCTGGAAACGATCACCCAATTGAACGTGTGCGAGTTCCTCTGGTACACGCTGCCCTTGGAGGTCACCGGCGACCGCGGCGCCATCGCCCGCGCCCTCGGACGCCTGCTGCGCCTCGGCGGCATGGACCGCTACGCCGCCCTGTGCGCCTCGCCCACCACGGCCCAGGTCCTGCGCACCTACGCCCGCGAGGGCGACGAGGCCGGGACGTCCGCGTACCAGCGTGCCCTGAACGCCACCGGCGTGCTCCCTCCCGACGTCCCCGAGCTGCGCTGGAGCTCGCTCATGGGGCCCGAGGAACTCGGCGCCCACCTCGCCTGCTCGGCCGCGCTGGAACTCGCCATCGTCTGCGGCCGCCTCGACCTCAACGCGAGCGCCGCCAAGGTGGACGCCGAGGCGCTCACCCGCCGCTGGCTGACCGAGCCCCGCGCCGAACTCGGCGGCGACAACTGGCTCAACCGCGTGCACGGCGAGCGCCTCAACCGGTGGGTGCTCGGCCGCGGAGCCGCCCGCCGCGAGCTGGCGCAGCCCTTCGAGGTACGCCTGCACGCGCCGATCCCCGCCCCCGACGGCCCCCACCTCCAGGCGCTGCGCTGGCTCCTGGAGGCCGCCGACCGGCCGGGCGGCGTGCCCCTCACCCAACGGCACAACATCGCCCGCGCGTACGTCGTCGAGGCCGCCGAGCGGTTCGGCTGGCCGATCGCGGGCACGCGTAGCGAGAACGGCGTCACCGCATTACGCACCCTGCGCCGGATCGCCGAGCATGAGATGCAGGCCGTGCGCCGCGCCGGCAGGCGTCTGGTGATCACCACCAAGGGCCGCCGGCTCCTCACCGACCCCGCCGCCATGTGGCAGGCCGCGACCGCGTCCCTGCTGACCCCCGTGTCGGGCCAGCGGGAGATGGAGGTGTCGGTGCGCGAGGTCGGGCTGATGCTCCTCAGCGAGGGCAGGGAGCTCGCCTGTGGCAAGCTCACCGAGCGGGTCACCGAGGTCGTGGTGGGCGAGGGCTGGCGTACGGCCACCCCGGCCGAGGTGGCCAGGCCCCTGGCCGAGCTGCGCCACCGCCTGGAGGCGTTCGACCTGTGCGTCTCCCCCGCGACCAGGCAGTCTCCCGCGCACGTCGCGTCCGTGCAGGAGTCGTCCGGCTCCCCCGCCGATCATGTGGCGGCCGACCCGACTCCCGCGGCGCTGACGCCGACCGGCCGCGCCGCCGCCCTCACCGCCCTCCGGGCCCAGGCCCTGCGCCCTCGTCAGTACGTCAGCCTGAGCCGGGGCACCCCGGCCTGAGCCCTGTCCCGGCGCGGCCGTCCGCCTGGGAGCGACCGTGCGCCCGGGGCGCCCGGACACGTGGTCGTGGCCGGTCGCGTGCCTCTGCCGGGCACACGGCCGGCCGCGGGCCGGTCGGCCTAGATCCCTGCCGGGACGTGACCGCCGTAGCGGCGGCTCAGGCGCTCCTGCTCACGGCGGTCCTCCATGCCGGGGCCGCCCGTGAGCATCTCCTCGCGGGTCTCCTCGATCCTGAGGGCGACACCGATCGCGAAGAAGGTGGGCGCCCACTCGCCGACGAACAGTCCCCAGCGGTCGGCGCGGGCGAGGTCGCCCTCGTACTCCTTGGACATGAGCCACGAGATGAACGACGCGCCGACGGATGCCACCCCGGCGCCGTACATCATGCCGGAGCGGATGCCCATTCTGTGGAGTGTCCTGATCATGTGCCCCCCTTGAAGCAGCGACTCGACGCTACATTCCTACCCTTCATCGTGATTGGTACGGATAAGCCCGGATAAGGAGACTCGGGGCATTGCTATATACATGGGGCGCTGTCCGGTAAACCGCAACGCCATGTACCTATTTTTCGGGAAAAACGTGGCTACGTCTGCACCGTGAACGAGGCGAGGATCTCCAGCGACGCCAACACTCCCTCGTCCACGTGGTTTCGCGCGGAGACCGACGTGACGCCGAAATCAGCCGGGACCAGAGCGAAGTAGACCTGCCACGCCAGGCCCGCCGACCCGCTGTAGACGCCCCCGAACGACACCGCCGACCAGCACCGGGCCTCCCGGTCGACCCGGAGCTCGCGCTGGTAGTAGTAGTGCCCGTCTCCGGGGCGGTGGCCCGGCGAGGAGTCGTACGACGCCGGGTCCGGGCGCGTGATGACGGCGATCCGCCGCTCCTCGGGCAGGTCGCCCCGGTAGCTTCCGGACAGGTCGATGCGCGGCCGGTCGCCCGTGCGGTCGATCGCGTACGAGACCTCGGGGAACACGATCGCCGCGCCGACCTGACGCACGGCCGCCCGGTACGGCAGCCGCTCACAACCGCTCCCCGGCCCGGGCGAAGGCGCCGGCGCGACGGCCGGCGGCGCCGAGGCGGAGTGGCCGACCGCCGAGAGGATGAGCAGTACGGCGGCGCCGACCAGGACCGCCGCCACGACGCGGAGCCTCCGCGATGCCTTCCCGTCGTCCTCGACCACCGTCACCAGCCCCCCGACGGACCGAACGCCTGCCTGAACCCCTGCGGATATCGCCCCCGGCCGCGCCGGGACGACCACTGTGGCACGGCACGTGGAGTTGCCGAGCTCATATAGGGAAACACCTGGGGCGGCGAATGCCTGTATGGACAAAGAATGGGTAATCATCCCCGGAACGGGGACTCCTACGGCGGAGTCCGTATGCGATTGCGGGTATGCAGGCTGACATCGGACATGTCGGCAAAAATGCAATCTGACGCCCATCGCATGAAGGTGCAGGTGCGCAACGGAATGAACGGTCACCATACCGAGTCCTCGCGACCCGGAACGATCACGAAGCTGAAGTGGCTGGTACAGGTACTGCTCGCCACGGTCGTCGCGTCGGCCACCTGGCCCGCGGCGAGCGCGGCGGCGGCCCCCGTCCGGTCACGGGGCGACGACCACGGGTCCATCACGCTGTACAGCGGGAACGGCCGGAACAACCGGTCCTACAGCGCCATCAACAGCCCTACGAACACCCATGGCGTGCAGCAGATGGTCAACTCCAGCGTGAGCAGCACGAACACCATGCAGGCGTCGATATGCAAGAAGCGCCAGCGCATCTGCAAGATACGGCACAGGCTACACATATCCGGGAGAGGTGAATGATTTCGCCTTTCAACCGGCCGTGGTCGCCGACCATGGGGACGGCATAACGAAACACCCTGCGCCGGGATCACCGGAAACGTGATCAACATCCTTCATGACGCTACGCTGTCGATACGGGAATCGGATCGAAGGACGTCGTGGTTGGTCGCGTCCGATACGGCAAAGGCGACGAAGAATGAAAAGTCACCATTCCAGCGGGGCGGACGAACGGAAACCGCTCGCCGTCCGAGTGTTCGCCACCGTCCCTCCGTCCACCACCTTCATTAAGGGCACAACGCTCGCCGGGCTCACCCTGACGGCTCTGGGCCTGCTGCTCTGCGCCGTCGCGCCCCCACCGGCGAACGCGGCCCCCAGCCGCCCCCGCCACGACCGCCCGTCCCACGACCGCGACACCGACCGTTCCCATCGGGCCGCCCACCGCGTCGTCCACCGCGCCGTCCACAGGGACGACGATCGCGACTCCGACGCGAAGGGCGGGGACGACAAGGATGCCGACAACGGCTCCGAGCAAAAGGGCGGCAAGTCAGTACATGTAACCAAAATCGGCAACGGGTCGGGGAACAACAGTCTTCTCAGCGTCAAAAGCCCCACTACGAACAAAGGCTTCCAGCACACCCAGGCCGAGACCATCAGCGGCTCCACCAGCATCCTGAACGCGCTGTGCCGGCACGCCAAGGTCTGCAACATCACCCTGAACGTCATCATGGCGCCGCCCGAAACGGCCAAGAAGCACACCGCCAGGAAATCCGCCTCCACGGGAGCGCCCCAGGCCGGGAACACCGCCTCCGACGAGGACGATTGCTGCTGCGACTGCGAGTCCTGCGACTCCTGACCGAGCCCTCCGGCCTCTCTTCCGGAAAAAACCGCATTTTCCAGGATCGAGTGCGCCAACCACGTCATCCGCGCCCGGGTTTGGAACGTCCTGATGATGTCGGACTTCCACACCCCGGTCGTGGTCCCACCTGTCCGACGGCGCGGGGCTCTGCATCCGGGGAGGGGATGCGGGGCCCCGTCGTGGCCGTCAGGGCCGAGAGCTCCGCTTCTTCGGCGGGCACCCGATGACGACCTGGCAGTCTGGACATCCCATCCCACCGCAGGTGATCCGGACTTTTCCCGTCTCTCCGACAAATCACTCGAAAATACACCGAGGACGCACCCGCGCACCTCAACGGATTTCATCGCGAGGTTTCAGCGCTCACCCCTGTGGAAGAACGTCGCGATGCGTTTCCATGCCGACCTGCATATGCATTCCAAGTACTCCCGGGCCTGCAGCAAGGACAGCGACCTTGAGCATGTGACCTGGTGGGCCCGGCGAAAAGGCGTCACGTTATTGGGGACGGGCGACTTCACGCATCCGGCGTGGTTCGGCGAGCTGCGCGAGAAACTCGTCCCCGCAGAGCCCGGCCTGTTCCGGCTACGCGAGGACCTGGACCGGAACGTCTCCGAGACCCTCCCCGCCTCCGTCTGCGGCGCACCCGTCCGGTTCATGCTCTCCGTGGAGGTCTCCACGATCTACGCCCAGGGCGACCGTTCCCGCAAGATCCACCACCTGGTCCACATGCCGGACTTCGAGGCCGCCGAGGCGTTCAACCGCCGGCTCGGACGCACCGCCGACCTGAACTCCGACGGCCGTCCCATCGTCGCCCTGGACTCGCGCGAGCTGCTGGAGGCCACCCTCGACAGCGGCGAGGGCGCCTACCTGGTACCCGCCCACGTCTGGACGCCCTGGTTCGGCGTGTTCGGCTCCAAGTCCGGCTTCGACACCCTCGAAGAGGCCTACGGCGACCTGACCGGCCACATCTTCGCCCTGGAGACCGGGCTGTCCAGCGACCCGGGCATGAACTGGCGGGTCTCCGCCCTCGACCGCTACCGGCTGGTCAGCTACTCCGACGCGCACTCACCGCCCATCGTCGGCCGCGAGACCACCGTCTTCGAGACCGGGCTCGACTACTACGCCGTCCTCGACGCGCTGCGCACCGGCGCCGGGCACGCCGGGACGGTCGAGTTCTATCCGGAGGAGGGCAAGTACCACCACGACGGCCACCGTAAGTGCGGCATCCGGATGGACCCGGGTGAGACGCGACGCCACGGCGGCGTCTGCCCGGCGTGCGGCAGGAAACTCACGGTCGGCGTCCTCAGCCGGGTCGATGACCTCGCCGACCGGCCGCCCGGCTCCCGCCCCGCCGGCGCGGCGGGCTTCCAGAACCTTGTCCCCCTGCCGGAGGTCGTGGGCGAGCTGTTCGGCGTGGGCCCGAAGAGCAAGAAGGTCCGCGCCGAGGTCGACCGGCTGGTCTCCGCGATGGGCCCCGAGCTGGCCATTCTCGAAGAGGTCCCGGTCGGCGACATCGCCGCCCGCTCCCCGCGCCTCGCCGAGGCCGTCAACCGCCTACGCCAGGGCCAGGTGACCAAGGACCCCGGCTACGACGGCGAGTACGGCGTGATCCACGTCGTGGCCCCCACCGACCCCAAACACCCCGACCCCGACCCCACGCCCACCCTCTTCTGACCCGCCGCCGAGCGGCTCCCGAGCAGCGAAAAGGCCCGTCAGGACGGCACTGGGGGACTTTGGCCGATGGGGCCGAGGGAACCGCTCCATATGTCTCGGATAACACCAGGCGGCATATGCGTGGATTGTTGCGAAGAGGCGCGCTAATGGGGGTCGTTGCCACCGGTGGACACCTGTCCGGCGCCAGTGAAGTCGAGGCGCTCCAGCGGGCACGGCAGCGGCAGGGCATCGCGCGCCCGGATGCCGTCGAACACCAACGCCAGGTAGCGGCGCCACAACTCCGGTCGCGCCTGCGCGACGGGTGCGGCCGTTTGGTGCACTCCGGCGAGCAGCAGCACGATGTCCACGCCGGTGATGTCCTCGCGGACGGCGCCCTGAAGCCGGGCTCGGTCGGCCAGCGCCTCCACAACCTCGCACAGGTGCTCGATGCCGGCCCGGACACTGGCCTGTTGCAGCGACGGGCGCCCCACCACTTCGCACAGCCCGCGGTTTGAGGCCAGCCGTTCGATCCCGTATGTCATGAACTCGAGCACGGCGGCCGCCGGGTCCGCGGCCTGCGAGAGCCTGGACGCGGCGGCGACGAGATCGTCGATGATCTCGCCCATGATCGCCGCTATCAGGTCTTCTTTTGTGGGGAAGTGCCGGAAAACCGTGCCTTTGGCGATGCCTGCGCGTTGGGCGATCTCGGCGGTGGAAACCCCAGTGCCCTGCTCGGCGAATGCCCGTGCCGCGACGGTCAGCAGCAGTTGCCGATTGCGCAGGGCGTCGGTACGGGGGGTGCGCCCGGCCGACGGGCTCGCCGCGGCGTCGTCTGTCCTCACGACCTCAGCATAGCTGAAAATGACTGCTTGGTCATGTTTGTGGTACGTTTTAACATGACCGTTGGGTCAGATTAATCGTGGACGGCTTTTCGCGTCCGGCGACAGTGCTGCGCGGCCGATCCTGGCGCAGCGTGGACAGGCAGGAGGAAGAGCGATGATCGTCACCGTTCTCGGTGCGAACGGCAAGACGGGCGTGGAGGTGGTCAGGCAGATCCTCGAGGCGGGCCACTCGGTCCACGCCGTCGTGCGCCGGGCCGACTCGCTGCCGCCACGCCCCGGCCTTGAGGTCTTCGTCGGCGACGTCACCGACCCGGCCGTCGTCGTGCAAGCCTCCCATGGCACCGACGCGATCATCTCGGCCCTGGGATCGCTGAAAGTACCACTGATGACCCCGGCGGTGAAGGCTGTGATAGCTGCCAGCGAGTCAACGGGCGTCAAGCGCTTCGTGCTCATGTCAGCGTACGTAGTTCTCAGAGACCGGCTGCGGCCGGGCCTGCGGCTTGCCTCCAGTCTGGGCATGAAGATGGCCATCGACGACAAGACCGCCAGCGAGATGCTGCTCGAGAACAGCGACCTGGACTGGACCATCGCCTACGTGTCGACCCTGACGGACCGCCCCGGGGCCGGCCGCGTGAGGGAGGTCCCGCCGACCGAGAAGCTCGGCATGAGGCACAGGATCTCCCGAGCCGACTCCGCGACCTGGATGCTCAAGTCCGTCTGCCGCGAGGTGTACTACAGGGCCGGGATTGTCCTGGCGCAGTAGCCCGCGCATCACCGCGTCCCCTTTTCCACAGCCGACTGGTCGCCGGACGGCCAGTGTTCCCAGCACATCGAGGTAGTCATCGTGAAGGCAGCCCCCGGGCTCGGCGCCCGCGCAGTTGACCAAATTCTGCGGCGGCTTCGGAAATTGCCTGCTCCGCGCAACAATTACGTGGTCGAACGCACTGTGCGCACGCCCACCAGGGGCGGCTCCGTGCTGCTGAGCGACCTCTACTCCCCGGCGGACCCGGACGCCGACACCGCCACGATTCTGATCCGCACCCCGTACGGCCGAGGAATGCCGGTCGACGCGTTGTGGGGCCGCACCTTCGCCGCGCGCGGCTACCACGTGCTCCTGCAGAGCGTGCGCGGCACGTTCGGGTCCACCGGGACCTTCCGGCCCATGGCGCAGGAAGCCGAAGACGCCCAGGACACCGTCGCCTGGCTGCGACAGCAGCCCTGGTTCAACGGGAACCTGGCGACGATGGGCATGTCGTACGTGGCGTTCACCCAGTGGGCGCTGCTGATCGATCCGCCGCCGGAGTTGCGTGCCAGCGTAATGATCGCGGGCCCGCACGACTTCAGTAGCGCCATCTGGGAAGATGGCGCCTTCGCACTGGAAACCTTCCTGGGCTGGAGCGAACGCAACAGCGTCCCCTTCGACCAGCAGCCGGGCCCGATCGGGCAACTCCTCGGTCGCCGGCGCTCGGGCGAACGCCACAAGGAGGCCTTCACGGGCCTGCCCTTGGCGCAGGCGGCCCAGGCCCTCTTGGAGGGCAGAGCGCCGTGGGTCCAGGAATGGCTCGACCACCCTGACCTGGCCGACCCTTACTGGCAGCCCTACAACCACACGGAAGCCCTGCGGCGGATCCAGACACCGACCCTGCTGGTGGGCGGCTGGCAGGACGTGTTCATCGGGCAGACGGTCGCCCAGTACGAGGCGCTGCGGTCGCGTGGGATCGATGTCGCTATGACGCTCGGCCCGTGGACGCATTTCGCTCATCTCTTGAAGGGCTCTGCGGTCATCGACAATGAGGCCCTGGACTGGCTCGACTCACACCTCGGGCACCCGGCCGCGCGACGCCGCCCCCAGCCCGTGCGCACCTTCGTCACCGGCGCCGACACCTGGCATGCCGCACCGGTGTGGCCGCCGGAGAGCGTCGAGACCGCGTGGTATCCGACCGCTGACGGTGCGCTGGTGGGGAGTGCACCGGCAGGGGGCCACTCGAGTTTCCGCTACGACCCGAGCGACCCGACACCGTCGACGGGCGGACGGCGCCTAAGCTCCGACAGCGGTGTGCAGGACAACCGGGAGCTGGAGGCACGCTCGGACGTGCTGACGTTCACTACCCCGGCGTTGGCCGCAAGTCTCGAGTTCGAGGGCTTCCCCGTCCTTGAGGCGTTCCTGAGCGTGGACAACCCGCACGCCGACCTCTTCGTGCGCCTCTGCGACCTCGACGCGAAGGGCCGCTCACGCAACCTCACCGACGTCCTGATCCGGCTCGATCCCACCGTCGGCCCCGGCGAGCTCCACCACGTGACCGTGCGCCTGAACCCCTGCGCCCACCGGCTGCTGGCGGGGCACCGTCTCAGGCTGCAGATCTCCGGCGGCTCCCATCCGCAGTACGCCCGCAACCTCGGCACTGGGGAGCCGGTGGCCACCGGTGCGGGTCTGAAGGCGTCTGTCCACACCCTTCATCACGGCAGTACGCGGCTGATCCTGCCTGTCACCTCGGCAGCCGCATCCACACACTGAACCCTTCTCGGATAGGAACCGGACTCGATCAGAACACTCAGCGGGACGGTCGCCGTCGCGGCCGGAGGCGCACGCGTGTTCGGACGTGCCAGCGCGCTGCGTTGGCCAGCAGCGCCGCGGTCGCGTAGGTAGCCGAGTCCTCGGCACCCACAGGCGTGAACTGCATGGGCGGTGATCGCCGAGATGCCCAGGCCCGCGGTCGGGCCGACTCCGGGCGCGGGGAACTCTCGCGTGTCAGCGTCCGATCGACTTGACTTCGAGGAACTCCTCGAGGCCGAAGCGGCCCATTTCGCGGCCGTTGCCCGACTGCTTGTACCCGCCGAACGGAGCGAGCAGGTTCATCTCGGGTCCGTTGATGTCAACCTTGCCCGTGCGAAGCCGCTTGGCGATGGCGAGCGCGTGTTCGGCCTCGCCGAACACCGCGCCGCTGAGCCCGTACACGGTGCTGTTGGCGATCTCGACGGCTTGGTCCTCGTCGGTGTAGGGGATCACCGACAGCACCGGACCGAAGATCTCCTCTTGCGCGATCACGGCGTTCGGGTCGACGTTCGCGAAGATCGTCGGCCGCACGTAGGCGCCGGTCGCGAGCCCGTCAGGCCTACCGGGTCCGCCGATCGCGACCGTTGCGCCGTCGGCGATCCCACGTTCGATGTAGCCGGTGACACGCTGGCGCTGTGCCTCGGAGGCCAGCGGCCCGATCCGGGTGGTTTCGTCCGTGGGGTCGCCGACGGTGTACTTCTCGGCTGCCGCGATCGCCAGTTCGATCGCCTCGTCGTGCTTGGCCGCGGGAACCAGCATTCGGGTCCACGCGCCGCAGACCTGACCGCCGTTTATCCAGGCGCTGGACACGCCGAGCACGACGGCTTGGGCGAGGTCGGCGTCGTCGAGGATCACGTTGGCGGACTTGCCCCCCAGCTCCAGCGCGACCCGTTTGACCGTGTCCGACGCGGCGACCGAGATCCGCTTGCCCGCCTGGGTGGAACCGGTGAAGGACACCATGTCGATGCCGGGGTGCGCCGTGATCGCCTCGCCCACGACCGGCCCCGTGCCGTACACGATGTTGAACACCCCCGCCGGCAGCCCCGCTTCCTCGGCGGCCTCGGCGAGGATCCGGGCGTTCAGTGGCGCGATCTCCGACGGCTTGAGGACGACGGTGTTGCCGGCCAGCATGGCGGGCACCACCTTCGTGACGATCTGTTGCAGCGGGAAGTTCCACGGCGTGATCGCCCCGACGACCCCGATCGGCTCGCGCACGATCAATGCGTTCCCGATCTCCTCGGTCCACGGGAAGTCCGCGGCAAGTCCGGCGAGGGAGGCGGTCACCGCGACCGGAAGACCGGCCTGTGCCCTGCGGGACAGGGTGATCGGCGCCCCCATCTCGGCGGTGATCGTGTCCGCGATCTCGCCGGTGCGGGTCTGCAGACCGTCGGAGATGCGCTGCACGATCGCGGCGCGCTCGGCTACGTCGGTGCCCGCCCACCCGGGGAGGGCGGCGGTCGCTGCGGCGACCGCCTTGTCGACTTCGGCCGCGGTACCGGCGGGCACCGCGGCGATGACCTCGCCGGTGGCCGGGTTCACGACATCGATGGTGTCGGCGCCCCCGGCGACGGATTCGCCGCCGATCCAGTGGGCGGGTGCGGTGAGAGTACGTGTTGTCATGACTTCACCGTGACACCGCCGTCCGGGTGCATCCAGGGCCGAAACATCCGGGGACGAGTACGACATGGCTCCGCCCCGGCAACAGTTGCGACGCTGTTCTCGGTCAGCTCCTCGAAGCCGACACCGCATCCATCTACCTGCCGGGAGCGGCCATGCGTAAAGCCACGACGGAACGGCGGCGTCCGGACGACGCCACCGCGACCACCCGGTCGAGGGCGTCGCCGGCGCGCGTGCGGGTTCAGGTAGCGGCGATCGGTCTCGGGGCGCTGATGTCCGCGCTGACCCAGACCCTGGTGGTCCCGGTGCTGCCCAAGCTGGCCGTCGAACTGCACACCACAGCAGGCGCAGCGCAGTGGCTGCTCACCTCCACTTTGCTGGTCGCCGCCGTGTCGGTGCCGATCATCGGCCGGCTCGCCGACATGTTCGGGCGGCGACTGCTGCTGCTGTGCTGTCTCGGCATACTGGCCGCCGGGTCGCTGCTGGACGCGCTGACCAGCAACCTGGCGCTGATGATCGTCGGCAGGGCGTTGTCCGGCGTCGCTTCGGCGGCCATCCCGCTGGGGATCAGCCTGCTGACCGCGGTCCTCCCGCGGGAACGCACCGGCTCGGCCGTCGCACTGATCAGCGCCATGCTCGGAATCGGCAGCGCACTCGGCCTGCCGCTGGCCGGGGTCATCGCCGACAGCGCCGACTACCACGTCCTGTTCTGGATCATCGCAGGCGGCGCCGTGGCGAGCTTTGTCGCGATCATCGGTTTGGTGCCCGAACCGGCGACCGACGCCGGGGGCCGTCTCGACTGGTCCGGCACCGTGCTGTTGTGCGCCGGTGTCACGGCGTTGATGCTGCCGCTGTCCAAAGGCAGCAGCTGGGGCTGGGCTTCGGTCGGGACCATCGGGTTGTTCGTGCTGGCTGCGATCCTTGTCGTCGCGCTGGTCATGGTCGAGCGTCGTTCTGACAACCCGCTGCTGGACCTGGACAGGCTCGCCCGCCGTCCGATCGTCCTGACGAACCTGTCGTCCCTGCTGATCGGATTCGCGCTGTTCTCCAGCTTCGTCGGAACGTCGTCGTACGTACAGGCGCCCACGACGACCGGATACGGATTCGGCTCGTCGATCCTCGTGGCAGGGTTGTGCCTGCTGCCGATGGGTGTGCTGATGCTGCTGCTGGCACCGGTGGCGGCGCAGAGTATCGCCAGATGGGGAGCGCATCGCACCCTGGCCGCCGCTGCCGCGGTGATCACTCTCGGACTGCTGTTCCGAATCCTTTTCACCGATTCGCTCTGGCAGGTCATCGTGGGCACGGCGATCATCGGCGCGGGCAGTGGCGTCTCCTACTCCTCGTTGCCATCCTTGATCAACGCCAACACCCCGCCGAACGAGCTCGCCTCGACCAACGGGGTCAACTCGCTGGCCCGCTTCCTCGGCAGCTCGCTGTCCAGCGCGATCGGCGGCAGCCTGCTGGCGGCGATCACCGTAACCGTCGGCGGCATCGCATTCCCGTCGCTGACCGGTTACCGGGTACTGTTCGCGATCTGCGCCGTTGCCTCGGTTCTCGTCGTCGTCGCGGCTCTGTCAATTCCACCGAGGCGACCGGCGGCGACAGCCACGGACAGTTGATCCGTGGATGAACAGGACATGGTTGCGCCGCTGCTGACGTTGCAACAATGGATTCGGACGAAGAATTCGCTGAACGGGGAGCTGTCGCAATGGACGTGTCGGTGCCCGATCTGCCCGGGAAACTCGCCATCGTGAACGGCGCGAGCGACGGGATCGGTCCGGGCTTGGACGCCACGATCGACTGGGACAACCTGCAGGGCGAGCGGAGTTACTCACGGTCACGCTCGTACGGGCTATCGAAGCTGGCCAACGTGATGTTCGGACTCGAGCTCGACCGGCGCAGCCAGGCCGGCGGATGGGCATTGTCCGCAACATCGAACACCCCGGTGCGACCTTGACGAACCTGCTCCCGTCCGGCCCCAATATGGGTCGCAAGCGGCCGCCCCTCTGGCAGCCGATCTTCAGCTGGCTCTCCAGCTGGGGCGTGCTCGTGCAGACCGTCGTCGCGGGCATGCTGCCCGGCCTGTACGCGGCCACCAGCCCGCAGGCACGGGGCGGCAGCCTCTACGGCCCGGACGGTTTCGGCCAGCTCGCCGGGGCGCCGACCGAACTGGCCGCGTACCAGCCGGCACGCAACGAGGCTGACGCGGCCCGGCTCTGGGACGTGTCCGAACGGCTTGCCGGGGTCGAGTTCAATGCGTGAGAGCAATCAGAGGGACACTCACGGTATGGACCGTGCCAGACTCGCCGACTTCCTGCGTAGCCGAAGGGAAGCTCTGCAACCCGAGGACGTCGGCTTGCCCCGCGGTGCGCGACGGCGCACCGGCGGACTGCGTCGCGAGGAGGTCGCCGCCCTGTCCGGCATGTCGACCGACTACTACAGCCGGATCGAGCAGCAGCGCGGCCCCCACCCGTCCGAGCAGATGCTCGCCGCGATCGCCCGCGGACTCCACCTGTCCCTCGACGAGCGGGACCACGTCTTCCGCCTCGCGGGCCACGCCACCCCGCGCCGGGTCCGCCGTGACGACCACATCAACCCCGGCATGATGCGCATCTTCGACCGGCTCGAGGACACCCCCGCGCAGGTGGTGAGCCACCTCGGTGAAACGCTCAAACAGACCCGGCTGGCGGTCGCGTTGATGGGCGACGAGACCGCCTACACCGGACTGGCGCGCAGCAGGCACTACCGGTGGTTCACCGACCCGGCCGCGCGGCTGATCTATCCCGAGGAGGACCACCCCCGACACGACCGCCGTATCGTGGCGCACCTGCACGACGCGTACGCCCGCGACGGCAAGGACTCGCGCGCGGGCGAGATCGTCGAGGCGCTGCTGGCGGCCAGCCCGACGTTCGCCGCGATCTGGCGCGAGCACCCCATCATGGGCCCGTACTGCGGACCCAAACGGATCCGGCATCCGGAGCTGGGCGTGCTCGAGCTGCATGGCCAGGTCCTCGTCGACCCCGACCAGTCACAGCTGCTCGAGGTCTTCACCGCCGTGCCGGGCAGCGAGAGCTACCACAAACTCCAGTTGCTCCCCGCGGTCGGCGACCGGCGCGTCTGACCAGGCTCGCGTCCATACACGCCGCTCATGGGCCGGAGCAGGCCACCACCCGTCCCACAACCCGCACTTCAGATCACATTGTCGCAACACCCAGCCCGGAGCCGACGTCAGCACGCCCAGCGACGCGAACTTGGACCTCCACCGGCGCCCTGACATCACCCGGGCCTTCTCGGACACCCGCTCCGCGGCTCCCAAACCAGGACGAACCCGATTCGGAAACTCCTGAGACGACGAGATCCCGCCTGATCTCGATGATCAGACGGGATCCCGTCAACATCAGCCCAGCCGTCTTAAGAACGGCCCTGGGTGGGGCGTTCACGAAAGCGGATGACCTGGCGGAATAGGCGCGTTTGAAGATCGCTTCCCACATGCAGGCTGATCGTTTCCCAGCGCTTTCGGGTGGACTTCCACGTCCAACGCGAGCGGTTCGCTCGGCAGGTGCCTGTTCCCCTTCAGGACATCAGCGAGCAGAAGGGGCAGTCCGGGGGGCGCGGGTCTGCGTGTGTCCGCGCACGAGTTCAGGTTCAGAGCCAGGTATGGACCGGACGGTAGTACACGAGGTTGTGTGCCGCTTCCCCGGCGGGCGATGATCAGGTACTGCACCGCGGAGAAAGGGAGCCTCATGGGAAATGTGCTGGTGACTGGGGCCACCGGAGGGATTGGGACGGCGCTGGTCAGCGCGCTCGTGGAGGCGGGGCATCGGGTGATCGCCGTGGGGCGCGATATCGGGCGGCTGGATGTACCCGGGATCGAGGCGGATCTGGCCGAACCCGGGACGCTGGCCGCCGCCGTGGGAGCGCTGGAGGATGCGGGAGAACTGCAGGACGTGCAAGCGCTGGTGCATTGCGCGGGAATCTCTGCCGTCGAAGCCGTTGCCGAGGCCGTCCCCGAGACGTGGCGGCGGACGCTGGCGGTGAACGTGGCCTCCGCCGCCGAGTTGGTGCGGCTGACGTTGCCCGCGTTGCGGCGGTCCAGGGGGCATGTGATCTTCGTCAACGCCTCGCCCGGAATGACCGGTGTCCCCCGCTGGTCGGCGTTCGTGGGCAGCAAGGCGGCACTGCGGGAGTTGGCCGATTCTCTGCGTGAGGAGGAGGCAGCCCATGGGATACGTGTCACCACGGTCTATCCCGCAGCGACGGCGACCGACCGGCTGGGAGAGGTCAGGAGCGCCTTCGGGCGCCCATATGATCCCGAGCTGTGCATCCGGCCGCAAACGCTGGCGGCGATGATCGTCTGGGCGCTGAGCGCGCCGGCTGACTCCTACGCCTGCGAACTGTCCGTCCTGCCGTCGCCGCGCTGAGCTTCTTGCCGGGGAGTGGGCCGCCGCCTTCCCGCTACAACGTCGATCACGTCTGCCAAGCTACGCGGCATGTTCACCGCAGCTGTCAACGGCTGGATTTTGGATCGCGGCGGAGCAGAAGCCTGGTGAGCTGGCCGTCGGCGACGAGGCCGGCCATGGCGTTGGCATAGCCGGTGATCTGCGCGCCTTCCCGCAGAAGATCGGACCGCGGAACCGGTTCAGGGTGCCGGCGGCGCCGGGCGGGTTTACCTCCCGCGCGGACGCGGGCGGATGCCAGGTTGGAGTCGACGCCGGTCAGCCCGGTGACAGGTGCCTCGGACCGCGCCGTTCTCGTCGATCACGTCCCCGCCGCACACCGTGCCGTGGTAGCACGGCCGGCCCTGGCCGAGGCCGGAGCACCGGCACGGCTTCGCCGGGTCGTCGACGATCCGGAAGTTGAACTCGTTGTAGGCGCGGGCCGCGTCCTGCCCCCGACCCCTGACCACAAGACCGGCGAACTGCCCAAGATCTGCCACCAGCACACCATCACCCTGCACCCCGGCGACCTCGGCCACCTCGACAAGTTCCGCCAGGATCTGCCCTACCTCAGCCCCTCCTGGCGAGGGACGTACTCCACTGCCAGAGCCATGACGGAAGGACTGAACGGCCGCCTCAAAGGCCACGACCTCGACCTGAGTGACCCGAAGAACCGGCTCGCCCACGGCCGCGTCGCCCAGACCATCCTGGTCGCGCTGCTCGTCACCGTCGCCAACGACCACTTCCTCGACGCCTGGCGCCACACCCACCAGCCCCCAGACGAGCCCGACACATCCGCCGACATCCTCGAGATCCCAGCAGAGCGCACCGGCAGCACGCCGCTCACGGGCCGGAGCAGGCCACCACCCGTCCCATAACCCGCAATTCAGATCACCTTGTCGCAACACCCAGCCCGGAGCCGGCATCGCCATGCCCAGCGACGCGAACCGGGACCTCCACCAGCGGCCTGACATCACCCGGGCCTTCCCGGACACGGCTCCGCGGCTCCAAACCAGGACGAACCCGATTCGGAAACCCCTGAAACGACAAGATCCCGCCTGATCTCGATGATCAGACGGGATCCCGTCAACTACAGTCCAGCCGTTTCATGAACGGCCCTGGGTGGAGCTGAGGGGATTCGAACCCCTGACCCCTTCGATGCGAACGAAGTGCGCTACCGGACTGCGCTACAGCCCCAAGGACTGGACCAGATTAGCAAACTTTGGTGGCCGTCCGCGCCATCCGGGGTGGGTCTGTGGTGATCACGGGTGGGGACACGGGGTTCGAGTGGTGCTCGGCGTCGGCGAGTTCATGTGGCGCCGGGCGCGGATTCATGGCGCCGGGCAGGGAATCTCGCCTCGTCCCGAGGACTTTGGGGCCGGTCCGCACCAAAGCCTCTGGTCTGCAGCTCTCTGAAACCGAATCGGTGATGCCAGAGGAATCACAGCGAGATGTTCCGGAGAGCGAGAGCCGCTCCGCCTGCCGCCTCAGTACTGTGACTTCGCATGACCGACGCCGAGATCGAGATCACCGCAGACCTGGTCCGCGACCTGCTGCAGGAGCAACATCCAGACCTTGCAGGGCTGGCCATCCGCGAGGTGGCGGGCGGCTGGGGCAACCAAATGTGGCGCCTCGGGGACGAGTTGGCCGTGCGCATGCAGCGCATGGACCCCACCCCGGAGCTCCAGCTCAAGGAGCGGCGGTGGCTACCCGTGCTGGCCCCGCGCCTGCCGCTCCCGGTGCCGACCCCGGTGCGGTTCGGCGAACCGTCCGAGCGCTTCCCCAAGCACTGGACCGTGATGACGTGGGTTCCCGGCGAACCGCTGGACCACGGCTCGATCAGCCGCGGCGCCCACGCGGCCGACACGCTGGCGGGCTTCCTCCAGGCGCTCCATGTGGAGGCGCCCGCCGAGGCGCCGATCACTACGGACCGCGGTGCCCATCCCAGGAACTGCACGGACGGTTTCGAGAACTTCTTCCAGGCCGTTGCCCCCGACGACATCGCTGCCGACGTCCGGGCCGTCTGGGACGACGCCGTTGCGGCCCACGCGTGGGAGGGCCCGCCGGTGTGGGTGCACGGCGACCTCCATCCCGCGAACGTCGTCGTCTCGGACGGAACGCTCTCGGGCATCGTCGACTTCGGTGACATGTTCGCCGGCGATCCGGCGTGGGACCTCGCCGCCGCATGGGTGCTGCTACCCGCGGGCACGGCCTCACGGTTCTTCGACATGTACGCGCATGCAGACGAGGCGGCGATCCGGCGCGCCCGCGGGCTGGCCGCTATGAAGAGCCTCTTCCTGATGCTGATGGGGCAGAACGGAGATCGGGGCCTTCCCGGTGGCAAGCCGAACTGGGGACCTGCAGGCCGGGCGGCACTTGATCGTGTTCTGAAGGGCGTTTGAGCTGTACGCACGATCTTCGCCTGCTACTAACTGGCCGGTCCCGACCTGCACCGGGAGATCCACAGCGGCTTGCAGGTCGTGGAGAACCGGAACAGCGCGAACACTGCCGCGTGCCTTCTTGGCTGGGAGTCGCAGTTCAGACACCAGGGGGCGAGTAACCCATCAGTGGCTTGCGGTCATGCTGTCACGGCTTGGTGCCTGCTGGGGCAGGGTTTTGTCGAGGTGTCGCCAGACGGTGGGGCGGGTGACGCCGAATTCGTCGGCTGACCTGCGCCGACGGCCGGGAGACGTAGGTCACATTCGTCGCTGTCACAGGCGGGCAGGCTACCTCGTCTCAGGAGTGTAGCCATTCACGACCACTCAGGACCACGGAGGACCACACCGTGAACGCGCGACTGAACTACCTCGCCGACCCGACCGCCAGCAAGGCCCTCAAGCACCTCATGTCGGCGGGCAAGGCGCTCAAGGACTCGCCGCTGCCGAACGCCACGCAGGAGCTGGTGGCGCTTCGCGTGAGTCAGATCAACGGCTGCGCCGTCTGCATCGACATGCACACCAAAGAGGCCGCCGCTGCCGGCGAGACCTCGGTGCGGCTGAACCTGGTCGCGGCGTGGCGGGAGGCTACGGTCTTCACCGAGGCCGAGCGTGCCGCGCTGGAACTGGCGGAGCAGGGGACCCGGGTCGCGGATGCGGCCGGCGGGGTCAGCGAGGAGGTGTGGGCGTACGCCGCCAAGCACTACGACGAGGAGCAGCTCGCCGCCCTGGTGATCCTGGTCTCCTTCATGAACACGGTGAACCGGCTGAACGTCATCACCAGGCAGCCGGCCGGCAACTACGAGCCCGGGCAGTTCCACTGAACGACACCAGCAACTGGCTCGAGGTCCGGCTCCGGGTCCCCGGGCTCGGGGGCGTTGCTCTGGCCTGCCAGCGCCCGGATGATCATCAAAAGACGCCTGCGCCGGCGAGTAAGGCCGGGTGGCAGGGCTTCAAGGGGAGGGTTTCGGCGTGAGCAAGGTCGAGGAGTTCGAGGAGCTGCGGCCGCTGCTGTTCTCGATCGCCTACCGGATACTGGGCAGCGTGAGCGAGGCCGAGGACGCGGTCCAGGAGACCTGGCTGCGCTTCGAGGCCTCCCCGACACAACCCAGGTCGGCCAAGGCATTCCTCTCGGCTGCGGTGACCCGGACCTCGATCGACGTGCTGCGCTCGGCCCGCGTCCGGCGGGAGGAGTACGTCGGGCCGTGGTTGCCCGAGCCGCTGCTCGCCGACCCATATGAGGACCCGGAGCGGTCGGCGGAGCTGGCCGACTCGGTGTCGATGGCGGCCCTGTTGTTACTCGAGCGGCTCAGCCCGCTCGAGCGGGCGGTCTTCGTGCTGCGAGAGGTGTTCGGCTTCCGGTTCGACGAGGTCGCCGCGGCGGTGGGGCGGTCGGAGGCGGCGTGCCGGCAGCTGCTGGTGCGGGCTCGGCGGCATATGGAGGACGGGCGGCCGCGCTTCGAAGCGGTCCGCAAAGAGCGGGAGGAACTGGCGTCGCGGTTCTTCGACGCTCTCCGCGAAGGCAACGTCGCCGGGCTGCAGAAACTGCTCGCCGCCGACGCATCGATGGTCGGCGACAGCGGCGGCAAGGCCCCGCAGCTGGCCAAGACCATCATCGGCGCAGAGAACGTGGCCCGGCTGCTGGCGTCCGTCTTCCCCCGGATGGCCCGGATCGACGTGACGTTCGAGTCGCATGAGGTCAACGGCCAGCCGGGCGCGATCTTCCGCGACCGGGACGGCAAGGTGCTCCACACCATGGCGCTCGATGTACTGGACGGGCAGATCCAGACGATCCGCTCGGTGATCAACCCCGACAAGCTCGGGCACGTGGGCCCAGTAGCGGACGCCTGGGCAATCGACCGCAAACTAAGACAGGCACGCCGGCACACGGAATAGACGTAGCTGCAACAGCCGACCGCACCTCGAACCCCTATAAGCAGCTCAACACCCTCACCGGCAGGAGCACTTCGCCACCGACCTGCAAGATCCATTTCGCCGCCCGCAGGTCAGGGAAGACCGAACCACCCTGGTCATCGCCCACCGCCTGTCTGCCATCCGCCGACCCGTGGCCATGCGCCACGACGGCCGCACGATCGCCACCGGAACCCACGACGAGCTGCCGGCCGTCGACGCCGGCTACCGTCGCCTGCCGGCCAGTCAGGTGGGGGGCGTGGACTGACGGGCGCGATGGCGGCGTACCGCATCCCGGTTGGCGCACGGCTGGGAGCAGTAACGCTGCCGTGCGGTGCGTGAGGTGTCCGCGAAGATCGTCCCGCAACCGGCGGCGGCACACCGTCCGAGCCGGTCCATGCCCCGGCTGACGAGGTGCATCGCCGTGCCCACGGAGATCAGCGCGAACAGCACCGCGCCGAGCGGCTGCAGGTCGTCGCGATAGTGCAGGTGCCAACCATGAGCGTGGTCGGTCAGCCGGGGATAGGCGGCGGACCGGGCCAGCATCTCGTTGACCAACTCGGCCTTCGCGCGCTCGCCCGTGGCGTCGACGACGTTCGTCCAGGCGTCGATGACGGCGAGGGTCTGGTCGAGATCCGACGGTTCGACGGGGCGTTCCAGTACCAGACCGGCCGTGCGGCAGCGGTCGGCGAGTTCATCGGCGCTCGCCGGTGGGCGGTTCGCCAGTTCCGCGGCGAAGTTCACCACGTCCGCGCCGTAAGGGTTGAGGTGCACAAGCTCATTACATCAGCCTGTACGTCATGACGCGAACAGCAACAGAGCAGGATATTCCGGAACTCGTTCGCCTCCGGGCACTGCTCTTCGAGGACCTCGGAGGCGACTTCTTCAACCCCGCGAACGCCGGTGACGACTGGCGCGACGCGCTCGCACGGGTTTTCGAGCAGAAGCTGACCGAACCCGACTGCCAGATCCTGGTCGTGGACGGCGACACCGGCCTGGCCGCCTGCGGCATCGGCACGATCGAACAGTGGTTCCCCGGCCCCCACTCCCGCAACGGGAGGATCGGCCACGTCATCGGCATGGTCACCGACCCGTCGTACCGGCGGCGCGGGCACGGCCGGGCGATCATGCTCGGTCTGCTCGATTGGTTCCGCGACCGCAACGCCGTACGGGTCGACCTCACCGCCTCCCACGAGGCGGAACCGCTCTACCGGCAGCTCGGCTTCTCCGACCACCCCGATCCCCTGCTGTGCTGGAAGCAGTGAAGACATCGCAATACCGCTGGGTCATCCTGGGTGTCGCGACTTTCACTCAGGCCGCGGCCGCGTTCTTCGTGCAGGGCATCGGCGCGATGAGTGTCCACCTGCAACGAGACCTGGAGCTGAACACGACCCAACTGGGCCTGCTGCTGTCGGCGGCTCAGCTACTTCCTCTAGCCGGACTACTCGTGGCGGGACGACTGCTGGACCGCCACGACGAACGCTGGGTCGTCGGGATCGGCGCTCTTGTGGTCGCCGTCGCGCTGGCCGCTGGCAGCGCGGCCTCGGGGTACGTCTCCTTGCTCGTCGTCCTGCTGATCGTCGGTGCAGGGTACAGCACCATTCAGCCGGGCGGCAGTAAATCGGTGGCGTCCTGGTTCGACGCCTCGCAGCGTGGCTTGGCCATGGGTATCCGCCAGGCGGGGCTCCCGCTCGGGGGCGTCCTCGCCGCCTTCGCACTTCCCTCACTGGCAACGGCCTTCGGCTGGCGGTCGACGCTCGTGGCCGGCGCGCTCGTCGCACTGTCAGGCGCCGTCGCCTTCATGGCCTTCTACCGCCGCCCACCGGACCAACGCCCAATGCCGACCACGTCCCGCGTGCGGCTGGAACTGCTTCGCGAACCGTACATGAAGAAGATCATCTTGTCCGGTACGAGTATGGTGTCGGTGCACAGCGGCGTGGGCGTCCTCACCGTGCTGTACCTGCACGAGGTGACGTCCATGGACTCCGCCTCGGCGGCCTTGGTCTACGTCGCGGTCCAGTGCGCGGGCGCGCTCGGCCGTATCTGCCTAGCGGCATGGAGCGACCGCCACAGATCCGGCCGCTACACCGGCGTCCTGACATGCCTGGCCGCCGTGATCATCGGGATGACGCTGTTGACGACCCCCATCAGCCGATCCCCCGTCGCGGCCTGCCTGCTCTTCATCTGGCTCGGCTTCTTCGGAATCGGCTGGTACGGCCCCTGGGTTGCCTACGCCGCCGAATCGGCGCCGCCGGACCACACCGGATTCGCCCTCGGCCTGGCCATGGCCGTCAACCAGGTGGCGGTCATCCTGGCGCCACCCATGCTCGGCCTGCTCACGGACCTGACCGGCAGTTTCGCGCCCGCCTGGGCCCTGCTCGCCGCGCTGACCGCTGTCACCCTGACGGCGACAGCCCGGCTGTGACCAGTGCGGAAGATGCGCCAGATGCTCCAGTGGCATGCGCGGGCTTCGCGATCGGCGCGCTGCGGCCGCCGGACTTCAACGACCTCGCCGAGGGGCCCGCGCTGACTTCGCCAACCGGTCGATTGCCCTGGGCCTCACGATGCGAGACCTCCGTCAGCCCTAGGATCTATCTCGAAAGGCTCCGAATTACTTTCACGCGACATCGATCTCCACGCGGCATTCCATTATGCCTGATTCTCTTGCACGAAATTTTGGCAGGAAGGCCGATACGGTCGGCCGGTTCTCCGGCCCGCACGTACAGGGGATTCAGGAGGATTGACGCTCGGCGCCGAGAGCGACGCCTGTGTTTATCGATCGAGGGCGCGGGGATGGCTGTCCGCGTAGTCGCCCATTTCCGGGCGAAACGACGGATCCGGGAGGGTCACATGAACGGATACCTACCGTATCGCGATAGCACTCCGGCCGCCCGTATTGGGGGCGCACGCGGCTGGCGGGCCGACATTCTGCGCGGCCAGTCGTAGCTGAGTGAGTCGAGGTACTGCGGCGCGTCAAGGCCGCAGTGCCTCTCCACGGCAGGCGGGGCGATGCATTCGGGGGGCGTTCGTGGCGCGATTGTTCTACCCTGCCGCTTGGCGCAGCGATGTGGTGGAAAATCTGTTCGGTTTCCCGGTTTCCGATCCCTACCGGTGGCTCGAAGACGGCGATGATGCGCGCGCGCGCGAGTGGGCCGCGGCCCAGGATCGCCTCTTCCGGGCGTATCGCGCCGGATGGCGTGAAAGGCCATCGTGGGCGTCCTTGGTGGACCAGGTGTCATCCTTCGGCGTGTCGGAGCCTCCGATGGCGCGTGGTTCGGTCATGTTCGTCGCCGAGCAGTTACGCGGGGACGAGCAACGGCGCCTGCTCGTCGTCGACGCCGAGCAGAACAGGCGGGTGCTGGTCGATCCGGTAGCGATCGATCCGTCCGGCCATACCGGGCTGTACGCCTGGTGGCCATCGCGCGAGGGCGAACGTGTGGCCGTCCAGATGGAGGTCGCCGAGCAGCCCGGCAGCGACATCATGGTGCTGGACGTGCGTACCGGCGATGTGGTGGATGGTCCCTTGCCGCGCGCCCGTAACACCTCGCTCGCCTGGCTGCCGGGAGGGGAGGCGTTCTACTACGTCAGCCGTGTGCCTGATGAGGACCTGGCCCCCGGCGACATGCGTTTGCAGCGGCGGGTGCGGTTGCATCGGATCGGTTCGCCCTGGCAGACCGACGCGGTGGTGTTCGGCGGCGACGATGCCCCGGACCACTATTACGGGCTCACGGTCAGCGCCGACGGCCGTTACCTGGCGATCACTGCGACGGCCGGGCCCGCCTCACAGAACGATGTGCACGTGGCCGAGCTCGTCGATCCGGAAGCCCCGCGTTTCATCAAGGTCGTTGACGGAGCCGCCATACGCTCCCGCGTTCTCCCACGATTCCTCGCGGACGACGATCTGCTGCTGGTCACCGACCACCAGGCCCCGTGTGGCCGCATCTGCACGGCGCACCGGCACGACGGCGACCCGGCCGCATGGCGCACACTGGTAGCCGAAGATCCCGAGGCCCCCTTGGACGAGTGTCTGGTCCTGGACGACCCGGCGATACCGCGCCCCCTCCTGCTGGTGGCACGCTCCCGCCATGGCACCTCCACCGTGACGCTGCACGATCTGGCCAGTGGCCGGCCGCTCGGCGATCTGCCCCTTCCCGGCGCGGGCGTGGTGTCATCCTTGCGCACCGAGATCCCACACGGGCGTCACGCATGGTTCAGCTACTGCGACGCGACCACACCCCCCACCATCTATCGCTACGACGCCACCACCGGGCAGACGGACCGGGAAGCCGGCGCCACGACAGCCGGACATGCTCCAGGGCTCCGCAGCCGCAGCGTTCGCTATCTGGCCGGCGACGGCACCGAGATCACGCTGTTCCTGTTCACCCCGGCCGAAGAACATGAGGGCCCCCGCCCCACGCTGCTCTACGGCTACGGTAGCTTCGGCATGCCGATGCGCCCATGGTTCTTCCCCCTGGCGGCCGCATGGGTCGGCGCCGGCGGCACCTACGCGGTCGCCTGCGTCCGCGGGGGCGGCGAAGAAGGCCAACGCTGGCACGACGCCGGCCGCGGACCACACAAGCACCGCGCGATCAGCGACTTCAACGACGCCGCGACCTGGCTCATCGACACCGGTCGAACCACCCGCGACCAGCTGGCGATCTACGGCCAATCCGCCGGCGGACTGCTGGTCACCGCCGCCGCCACACAGCGACCAGACCTGTACGCCGCGGTCATCGCCGAAGGCCCGCTGTGTGACATGGTGCGCTACGAGCACTTCGGCCTGGGATGCACATGGACCGACGAATTCGGCACCGCCTCCCACCCCGAACAACTCCAATGGCTGCTCGCATACTCCCCGTACCACAACATCACGCCCGGAGTCCCCTATCCCGCATTCCTCCTCACCGGCGCGGTAAGCGATTTGCAGACCGGAGAGGCCCACGTCACCAAGGTGTGCGCGGCCCTGCAACACGCCACCAGCGGTGACCGGCCGATCCTCATGCGCCGAGAACCCGACACCGCCCACGCCGCCTTCCCCGGCAGCAAGGAACGCGCCCTGACCACGGACATCCTTGCCTTCGCCGGAAAATACACCGGTCTGTCACCGGAAAAGACGGCCACGCGTCTTCGTGAGGCCGCCGCAGAACCACGGTGAGAACGGCCTGAGCGTGACTACTGCAATCTGGGTGACGACGTGGCCGGCAACCGTGAGGGACGGCCCCGGTCTCCACGCGGACGGTCTCCCCTCAGCTCGACAGCACTCGTGAACACCCCCAACCAGGGCTTGAGTCCGGTTGACGAGATCCCGTCCGGTCGGCTTGATCGGGCGGGATTCGCCCTTTCTTGGGTGGATGTGACCGCTTAGCGAGGGGTGCGTACGCCTGGCCGCCTCAGGGAGATCATCCCAGTTAAGAGGATATAGAGCGCTTCATCCGATATACCGCACAAGTGACCCGTCGGGGTCATATCCTATTTGCCGCATTAACGGCAGTCGACACACTTGCCGGATTAATCATCTGTGTTGCGGCCTGAATAAGGGGTAGTTCACCTATGTGCCGCCATTATGGCGATACGGCGCTCGATTCTCTTCATTTACCAACGGGGGGTATTTAGGTGATTCATCCACCTAGAGGCAGGCAGTCTCTGACGCGAATGATCAACGACCGATCCCTGTTCGCTTACATCGGCGCTGCGGTGACGGCCGGAGCGCTCATGGCGCTGCCGCTTCCCGCGCAGGCCGACTCTCACGCCGGCACCGCGACCAACGGCGCCCACCTCCGCCTCGCGTTCCCATCGGCACCCGACGGCGGAGGCGGCGGGGGCGGCGAAGAAGAGGTGAAGAAGCCCAGAAAGGAAGTCCCGAAACACCGGCCTATACGCCACATCGCCCAACGTCCGCGCAAGCACTACCACCATTTCGTCCACAAACCGTACCCGCGAGAGCAGGTCAAGGTCTCTGTCGAGTCCCCGCACGGGGGAGGCGGAGGCGGAGGCCACCGGCACCACGGGGGGCATCACGGCCACCACCACAACGGCCATTTCGCCGACGACATCTACGTCACGCGGCAGGCGCGCAGGTACCACAACTATCACGAGGCCCTCGAGGCGCTCACCCGGGACGCGAACCACTGGCTCCGTCAGAGACCGGTGAAGGTCCACCACCACCATGGCCACAGGGGCCACGATGCCGTACGCGACGAGCGTGAAGCGCCCAGCGCTCAGCGGGACTCCGGCCGGAAAGACCAGTAGGGGCCGCCGGGACGCCAGAGCCCGGGGGTGAGCCCGACACTCAAGGACCGGCCGGACCTACGGGTCCGGCCGGTCACTGGCGTTCGGCACTTCGACACCGACCTCCCTGGGGCTCGCCCCGCGGTCAGATGGCCGCCGGCCTTCACCCGTGGGCCCTGCCGCGGCCGGGGTGTCAGTCTCCGACGGCGCGGCGGGTGCGGTCGGCGTACTGGTCGAAGGGTTCGGCGGGCTTGCGGAACTGGATGATCTCGGCCTCGGCCTGCTGCGCGGCGAGTTCCTCGGCGTGGCGGCGCTCGCGCTCCCTTCGCTCGTGCTCCGCGCGGGCCTTGGCGGCGGCGAGGCGCTGCTCACGGTCAGCGATGACGGCGGCGCGCAGCACGACGGCGTACGCGACGAGCAGCACGGCCGAGGGAGCGGCGCTCCACCAGGGGGCGACACCGACGGCCGCCGTCACCCCGGAGGCGAGGTTGAGCAGGACGATGCAGAGCAGCCAGCGCCGCCTGCGGGCGACGATGCGGGCCCGGCGGCGGCGCTCGTCCTGAGCGGCCTCAGCGGTCTCGGCGACCTCTTCAGCGGGCGAGTCGTCAGACGCGTCAGAGGAAGGGACGGAGCCCGGCGTCGGACCGAGTCGCGGCCCGGCGAAGGACCGGGACGACGAGGCCGCCGTGCCTCGGGCGGAGGTGGGCTTGGGTGACGACGGGGCGTCGAGTTCGATGGTGATCTCGTCGTCGGAGGCGTCCGTCCCGGAGGCCGGGAGGCCGGACACCGGGACGTCCGTGAGCGTGTCGCCGTCGGACTCGTGGGCGTGCCCGGAGGCGTCGCCCTCCGCGGACCCGTCGGTGTACAGCTCCGAGATGTCGATGGAGTGCCGGTCGCGGCGCAGCCACATGGGCACGAGGACGCACAGCCACATCAGCACGATGCCGAGGTAGAGGAAGGCGCTGCTCACCCGCCCACCTCCCCGCGACACGAGCCGCCACCGACCCCTGGGAAGGCGCCCTTCCCCGGCAGCGCGAAGATATGCGCCCGGGACGGCGCGAAGCCACCCATTTCACGACGGCGTGAAATCGCCCGTATGCGGGCAGCGTGAACACAGCACGGGACCGTCGCCGTCGCAAATGTGTTCACGTCACGCACCGTAGGACCGCGTGTCACTGGTTGACGAGCATTCGGTGCGGTGTGTCGCCAGATCGTCAACCCGTTTATCCCCACGGATACGCCAAAGGTATCCATGGCCCCTAGGCCGGGCCGTCGTGCGCCGTCTTCTCCCAGGTCTGCCTCCACTGGGACAGCAGCCCGCGCGGGACGTCCTCCAGCGTGAGGGCGTAGCAGATGTGGTCGCGCCAGGCGCCGTCGATGTGGAGCTGTTTGCGGCGGATGCCCTCCTCGCGGAAACCCAGCTTCTCGACCACCCGGCGGCTCGCGTGGTTCTCCGGCCGGATGTTGGCCTCCAGGCGGTGCAGGCCCACGGTGAAGAAGCAGTGGTCGACGGCCATGGCGAGCGCCGTGGGGATGATTCCGCGCCCGGCGAGCGCGCCGCTCACCCAGTACCCGACCTGGGCCGAGCGCGCGGAGCCCCAGACGATGGCGCCGACCGTGAGCTGGCCGGCGAACGCCCCGCGCCAGGTGACCACCCAGGGCAGCGCGAGCCCCTGCCGTGCCTCGCGGCGCAACGTGCCGACCATGGAGATGTACGGGCCGAGGCCGGTGCGGAACAGCGGCGTCTCAGGGTTGCTGGGTTCCCAGGGCCGGAGCCAGTCGGCGTTGCGCAGACGCGTCTCCCGCCAGACGCCCACATCGCGCAGACGCAGCGGCCGGAGTCCCACCGGCCCCTCTCTGAGGGTGGCCGGCCAGCCGCGAAGTCGATCCACGGGTCAATCATCCCCTGCCGGAGCGTGAATCCGCCATGGCGGCCTCCTGACCCTCAAGGAGCGGGATGGTCGCCCCCTCTGATCTGGTCGACGACGTGCCGCAGGACGGGGGCGAGGACGGCCATGCCGTCGCGCACTCCCCCGGACGAGCCGGGCAGGTTGACGACGAGGGTCGTCCCGGCCTGGCCGGCGAGCCCGCGCGAGAGGATCGAGGTGGGCACCTTGCCGCGGTTGACCTGGCGCACGGCCTCGGCGATGCCGGGGATCTCGCGGTCGATGACGCGGCGGGTCATCTCGGGGGTGAGGTCCGTGGGGGTGAGCCCGGTGCCTCCGGTGGTGACGATCACGTCGTATCCGGCGCGGACGCCGTCGCGCAGGGCCGCCTCGACGGGCTCGCCGTCCGGGACGACGCGCGGGCCGTCCACCTGCTCGCATCCGGCCTCGGCGAGGAGCTCGGCCAGCAGTTGCCCGGATTTATCGGGATAAATGCCCGCAGCGGCCCGGTTGGAGGCCGTCACGACGAGCGCCCTCACGGCCGGTTCCAGACGCCGGTCTTCCCGCCGGTCTTCTGCTCGACCCGGACGTCGCTGATCACCGCCGCGGGATCCACCGCCTTGATCATGTCGACCATGGCCAGCCCCGCCACCGAGACCGCCGTCAGCGCCTCCATCTCGACACCCGTCCGGTCGGCCGTCCGCACCCGGGCGATGATCTCCACCCCCGAGTCGACGACGGTCAGCTCGACCTCCACGCCGTGCAGCGCGATCGGATGGCACAGCGGGACCAGGTCGGGCGTCCGCTTGGCCCCCATGATGCCGGCGATGCGCGCGACGCCGATCGCGTCCCCCTTGGGCACGTCCCCCGACCGCAGGATCGCCACGGCCTCGGGCGACAGCAGCACCCGGCCGGTGGCGCGCGCCGTGCGGACGCCGACGTCCTTGGCCGAGACGTCGACCATGCGCGCGGCGCCGGACTCGTCGATGTGGCTCAGCTCGCTCACAGCGGGATCACCTCCACGGTCGCGCCCTCGGGCAGCTCGGTGACGTCCTCCGGGACCACGATCAGCGCGTTCGCTCCTGCGAGGGCGGCGAGCTGGTGGGAACCCTGCCGGTGCACGGGCGTCACCGAGCCCTTCGCGTCGAGCACCCCGCGCAGGAAGGACCGCCTGCCCGCAGGAGACCGCGCCCCCGCCGTGAGCGCCGCGGTGACGGTGGCCGGGGGGCCGTCGGGCAGTCCGCGCATCTTGGCCAGCGCGGGCTTCACGAAAAGCACGAAAGAGACGTACGACGAGACGGGGTTGCCCGGCAGCGTGAAGATCGGGACCTGCCGCTCGCCGAGCACTCCGAACCCCTGCGGCATCCCCGGCTGCATGGCGATCTTCTCGAACCGGACGGTTTCGAGCGGCGACAGCGCCTCCTTGACGGGCTCGTACGCGCCCATGGAGATGCCGCCCGAGGTGATCACGGCGTCGGCGGCGCCGAGCAGCCCTTCCAGGGTCTCCAGGAACTCCGCGGGATCGTCGCCCACGGCGCGCCGCCGCGTCGCCTCACCGCCCGCCTGGCGGACGGCGGCGACGAGCGTGAAGCTGTTGGACTCCCAGATCTGCCCCGGGCCGAGCGGAGAGCCCGGCTCGACCAGCTCGGCGCCGGTGGAGAGCACCACCACCCGGGGACGGGAACGGGCGAGCACGGCGTGCCTGCCCACCCCGGCGAGAATGCCGAGCTGGGCGGGCCCGATCGTGGTGCCGGCGCCGAGCACGACGTCGCCCGCGCGGACGTCCTCGCCGGACCGGCGGATGGCGTTGCCCACCCGCGCGGGCCTGCGGATCGCGACGCGGTCCGTGCCGCCGTCGGTCCACTCGACGGGCACCACCGCGTCGGCGCCCGCGGGCACCGGCGCGCCGGTCATGATGCGCGTGACGTGCCCCGGCCCGACCGCCCGCGGCGCGGTGTCGCCCGCCGCGACGTCGACCGTGACCGGCAGCACGACGGGGTCCGCCTCGGTCGCCGCCGCGACGTCCCCGGCCCGCACGGCGTACCCGTCCATGGCGGAGTTGTCGAACGGCGGCAACGCGACGGGCGACCGTACGTCCTCGGCCAGGACGGCGCCGAGCGCGGAGTCCAGGCCGATGCCGACGGGGTCGATCGGGCGTACGGTGGCGAGGATCTCGGCCAGGTGCGCGTCAACCGATTTCATCACCATCATGATCTGATTCTCACCCGGAATGCTCGTCGAGGAACTCGCGCAGCCAAGGGATGAACTCCGGGGCCAGGTCGGGACGCTCGGCGGCGAACTGCACGACCGTGCGCAGGTAGTCGAGCTTGTTGCCGGTGTCGTACCGGCGGCCGCGGAACAGCACGCCGTGGACGGGGCCGCCCTCCTCGGTGGAACGCCCGGCGAGCTCCAGCAGCGCGTCGGTGAGCTGGATCTCGCCGCCGCGCCCCGGCGGGGTGTTCTCCAGCACCTCGAAGATGGCGGGGTCGATGACGTACCGGCCGATGACCGCCCAGTTCGACGGGGCCTCGTCGGCCGGGGGCTTCTCGACCAGGCCGGTCACCCGGACCACGTCGTCCTCGTCGGTGGGCTGGATCTCGGCGCAGCCGTACAGCGAGACCTGCTCTCTCGGCACCTCCATGAGCGCCACGACGCTGCCACCGTAGGTGTCGCGCACCTCGATCATGCGCTTCAGCAGGCGGTCGCGGTGGTCGATCATGTCGTCGCCCAGCAGGCAGGCGAACGGGTGGTTGCCGACGTGCTGCTTGGCGCACAGCACGGCGTGGCCGAGCCCCTTGGGCTCACCCTGGCGTACGTAGTGGAAGGTGGCGATCTCGACCGGTTCGAGCACCTGTGAGAGACGCTCGGAGTCGCCCTTGGCCGCCAGCACCTCCTCCAGCTCGTACGCGCGGTCGAAGTGGTCCTCGATGGAGCGCTTGTTCCGGCCTGTCACCATGAGGAGGTCGAGCAGCCCGACCGAGACCGCCTCTTCGACGACATACTGGATGGCCGGCTTGTCGACGATCGGCAGCATCTCTTTCGGGGTCGCCTTGGTCGCCGGCAGGAAGCGCGTCCCGAGACCGGCGGCGGGAATGACGACTTTCGTCACTGGATCGTAGTCAGCCATGGATGCACCTTAATGGAGGGCCGAGTGGACAAAGCGGAGCTGCGCCGGAGGATCGTGGCCGCGCGCGCAGGGCTCGCCGATCCGCGCGGCTCGGCGACCGCGATCAGGGAAACGCTACTCGACCAGCCCTGGGTGCAAATGGCCGGGCTGGTCGCCTGTTATTGGTCGATGGGCTCCGAGCCTTCGACGCACGGCCTGATTTTCGCGCTCTGGAAGCACGGCGCGACGGTGATCCTTCCCGTCCTGCGCCCGGACAATGATCTCGATTGGGCCGTTTACGACGGGCCGGAGTCGATGGCCCCCGGCCCGCGCGGCGTGATGGAGCCCGTGGACACGCGGCGGGGCGTGGACACCATCCGCACGGCCGCGCTGGTCATCGTGCCCGCCCTGGCCGTCGACCCGTCCACCGGCGTGCGGCTCGGGCGCGGCGGCGGCTCGTACGATCGCGCGCTCGCGCGGGTGGGGCCCAATGTGCCCACGGTGGCGTTGCTGCACGAGGGCGAGTTGATCGAGGGAATTCCCGCCGAGCCGCATGACCGGGCCGTGTCGATGGCGGCCCTGCCGTCCGGCATCGTCGGCGTCGGACGGATGTGACCGCGCCGCGCCGTTGTGATCCAGGTGGTCAGGGGAATCGCCGTGCGCGTACAGCTGTGATTCTCGTCACGAAACGATTTGGAGGTCGTCGAGACCGCCATTGTCCTTGAAGTATTCACCCAGCGAGTCGTTGCGGACCGCCTCGTAGAAACGCGCGCCCTCCTTCTTGTCGAGGCGGACGATGCTGGCGCCCTTCACGGTGGCCGTGCCCAGGGTCGGAATCGTGGCGGAGTCGACCGTGTCGGGCCGGATGTCGCGCAGTTCGAGGGCGAGATCGCGCAGTGTGCTCAACGTCACACCGGAGTCCACGCTGACCGCGCGGGTGAGCGCCTCCAGGAAGTCGTTCAGCTTGAACGGGTTCGTCAGCAGATCCTTGCTTATGATCTTGTGACCCATCGCCCCGACGAACGCCTGCTGCCGCTTGATCCGGTCGAAGTCCCCGCCCGGCAGGCCGTAGCGCTGGCGGACGAACAGCAGCGCCTTCTCGCCTTCCAGGTGCACCATGCCCTGCGGCCAGGTCACCTTGTTCGCCGGGTCGTACACCTTGCGCGACACGTACACGTCCACGCCCCCCACGACCTTGCTCATCTGGACGAACCCCTGGAAGTCCAGCGCGGCGAAATGGTCGATGCGGACCTTGGTGAAGTCCTCGATGGTCTTGATCAGCAGCTTCGGGCCACCGAAGGCGTACGCGGCGTTGATCTTGTTGTTTCCGTGCCCGGGGATCCGGACATAAGAGTCGCGGGGGATGCCGATGAGCGTGAGCCGATCCCGGGCGGCCGGGACATGGACGATCATGATTGTGTCGGCCCGCTGGTTGCCGGCCTCGCCCGGACGCTTGTCCGACCCGATGAGCAGCCAGTTCTGCGCGTCGCCCACGGCCTTCGCCGGGCGTCCGGCCTCCTCGGGGAACGCTCCAGGGATACGCTCGATGTTGCCGTTCAGCGTGATCTGACGCTCCATCACCAGCGCGAACGCCGCCGCCACCACCATGGCGAGGACGAGCACGGTCACGATCACCACACGGCGTAAGAGCCGCCGCTTCTTCGGGGGCGCCTCGGGCACGTCGTCACCCTCGCCGGCGGCGTCCTTCCTCAGCCCGTCGAGAACCGCGGGGCTCTCCAGGACCGGGGAAGCGTCGTCCGTCACTGCCGTCCCACCCATGATTCCGTTGATCTAGCATCCGTGTCGCGTGTGACGGTAGCTCAAAGTAGTTCATCGTGGTAGAGGACTACACCAATACGCCACAATGGGCGGAAAAACATGAGGAGGAGAGCCGGTGAACCTTAATATCTGGCTACTCCTCGCGTCCGTCGTCGTGATCGCCGCCATCGCCTCCGTACGGGTCGCGCACCGTACCGGGCTGCCCACCCTGCTCATCTACCTGGGGCTCGGCCTGCTGATCGGCGAGGCGGGGCTCGGCGTCCAGTTCGAGAACGCGCACCTCGCGCAGCAGATCGGCCTCGCCGCGCTCGCCGTGATCCTCGCCGAGGGCGGTCTCACCACGTACTGGCCGCACGTGCGGCGGGCCGTGCCGACCGCGCTCGTCCTCGCCACGATCGGCGTGGGGGTGAGCATCGTCGTGCTCGCGTCCGCCACGCACTGGCTGCTGAACATGGACTGGCGCACGGCGCTGCTGCTCGGGGCGATCCTCGCCTCCACCGACGCGGCGGCCGTGTTCTCCGTCCTGCGCCGACTGCCCCTGCCACAACGGCTCTCCGGCATCCTGGAGGCCGAGTCCGGCTTCAACGACGCGCCCACCGTCATCGTCGTCATGCTGCTCAGCCGGCTGAACACCCCTCTGCCCGGCCTCGGCCAGGTGATGTTCGAGGCGGCCTTCGAGCTGACCGTCGGCTGCGCGGTCGGCCTCGCCGTCGGGCCGCTCGGAGCGTACGCCCTGCGCCGCGTCGCGCTGCCGTCCTCCGGCCTGTACCCGATCGCCGTACTCGCCCTCGCGTTCGTCGCCTACAGCGGCGCCGCCCTGCTGCACGGCAGCGGCTTCCTCGCCGTCTACATCGCCACACTGGTCCTCGGCAACACGCGCCTCCCCCACCGGCCGGCCACCCGCGGGTTCGCCGAAGGGGCCGCCTGGCTCGCCCAGATCGGGCTGTTCGTCATGCTCGGCATCCTCGCGAGCCCCTCCGAACTGCCCGCCACCATCGTCCCCGGGCTCATCGCGGGCCTGGCGCTGCTGCTGCTCGCCCGCCCCGCGTCCGTAGTGGTCTCCGCCCTGCTCGTACGGATCGCGCGCCTCGACCGGCTGTCCTGGCGCGAGCAGGTGTTCCTGTCCTGGGCCGGGCTGCGCGGCGCCGTGCCCATCGTGCTCGCCACCATCCCGTGGGCCGCCGGGATCGTCGGCGCCAAAGGCCTGTTCAACGAGGTCTTCGTCATCGTGATCGTCTTCACGTTCGTGCAGGGGCCCACGCTGCCGTACCTGGCGCGCGTCCTGCGGGTCGGCGCCCCCGACGAGGCCCTGGACCTCGGCGTCGAGGCCGCCCCGCTCGAAGAACTCAACGCCGACCTGCTCCAGGTCACCATCCCGCCAGGGTCCGGGCTGCACGGGGTCGAGATCTTCGAGCTGCGGCTGCCGTCGGACGCCGCCGTCACCATGGTCGTCCGGGAAGGACACTCGTTCGTGCCCCAGGACTCGACCCGGCTCCGCTCCGACGACCAGCTCCTCGTCGTCACGACGGCGGCCTGCCGGGAGCGGGTGGAGCGCCGCCTGCGCGCGGTGAGCCGGCGCGGCAAGCTGGCCGGTTGGTACGGAGAGAGCGGCGAGTAGGCCCTTGGCGGCCACCGGGGTTCGTACCTGGGGCGTCACCGGGGGTTCGTGCCGGGCGACGCCGGGGATTCGTGCCGGGCGACGCCGGGCCCCTCACAGGACCCCAGCACATCACCCCGATCACCCCAGACCCTCCACGGCCGAGATGACGGACTCCGGCCGCACGACCACGGCCGCCGGTCACTGCGTATCACGACAAGGCGCAGGCCAGACCCCTCCGCGGCCGCTCCGGGGGGACCTCCCGCCCGGGATTAGAAGCCGGCCGGGTGGCGTTTAGCCTAATCGGCTGCGTACCATTAGCAGTCGCATCGGTAGAGTGCCAATCTGCGTGAGCATACTGAGCCATACGAGGAGGAGTGCGTGCCCACATACCAGTACGCCTGTACCGCTTGCGGTGAAGGGCTCGAGGCGGTCCAGCGGTTCACCGACGACCCGCTGACCACGTGCCCCAGCTGCCAGGGCCAGCTGCGCAAGGTGTTCTCCGCGGTCGGCATCGTGTTCAAGGGGTCCGGCTTCTACCGGACGGACAATCGGTCGTCCAGTTCCTCCGGCGCCTCGACCTCGTCGTCCGCCACGTCGACCAGCTCGACCGGCTCGTCGAGCTCCGGCTCCGACAGCGGCTCCAGCACCGCCGGCGACTCCGGCTCCGCGAAGAAGGAGCCCGCGTCGGCCAGCGCCTCCACCAGCACCAGCTCGTCCAGCTGACGACGTCGCGGGTTGTACGGCTTGTACGGCCACCCCGACGCCGTACAACCCTTCCACCAGCGTCCGCAGATCACCTCGTCACCCCGGCGCGGACGGCGCCCTCTCCCCTAAGGGACCCCGCCTCCGCCACCGGCAGGCCCGGCCTCTCCCCCTGTGCATAAGCCGGAGTTATCCACAGGGGGCGACTTCACGCCGATCGCCCCCGGCCGGCGCGCTAATGTCATCGCCATGGTCACCAGAGCGGACATCGGAGTCATCGGCGGCTCAGGCTTCTACTCCCTCCTCGACGACGCCGAGGAGGTCGAGGTCACCACGCCGTACGGGCCACCGAGCGACCCCATCACCATAGGGCGCATCGGCTCCCGCACGGTCGCGTTCGTGCCCCGTCACGGCCGCGACCACCGCTTCCCTCCTCATCGCATCCCGTACCGGGCGAACCTGTGGGCCCTGCGCTCGCTCGGCGTCCGCCAGGTGCTCGCCCCGAGCGCGGTGGGTTCGCTGCGCGCCGAGTACGGCCCCGGCACGCTGGTGATCCCCGACCAACTGGTCGACCGCACCACCAGCCGCTCGCACACCTATTACGACGAGGGCGGCGCGATCCACGTCCCGTTCGCCGATCCCTACTGCCCGACCGGCAGGTCTCTCGCCTACGCGACGGCGAGCGCCGAGGGCTGGGACGTCGCCGACGGCGGCACCCTCGTCGTCATCGAAGGGCCCCGCTTCTCCTCCAGAGCCGAGTCCCGCTGGTTCGCCGGCAACGGCTGGACGATCGTCGGCATGACCGGCTACCCCGAGGCGGCCCTCGCCCGCGAACTCGCCCTCTGCTACACCACGCTGGCCCTGGTGACCGACCACGACGCCGGGGTGGACGTCGGCGAGGGCGTCACCCAGGAGGAGGTCTTCGCCTTCTTCGCCGCCAACAGCGAACGCATGCGCACCCTGGTCGCCTCAGTCGCCGCCGCCCTCCCCACCGACCGCCCCTGCCACTGCCCCCACACCCTCGACGGCATAAAACTCCCCTTCCCCCTCCCCTAACCCCCACCCGCCCTGCAGTTCTGACGAGTCCGACGACACGACCTCCCCTAACCGGCCTCCCCTAACCGGCGCCGCATCGGCGGGAAGGGACGTTGGTGATGCCGGCGCCCTGATACGGCGAGCGAGCCCGGCGCGAACGCCACGCGGCGGGCGAACTCCCCCAACCTCACCCCCCTCGGAGACGCCCATGCGAACCGCGATCCCGCGCGTCGTCAAGATTCTCAACCGGCGACGGCGAATCCTGGCAGCCGCGCTCGCGGCGATGGCGACCATCTGCCTTGGCCTCTCCGTACGTCCCGCGCCGACCACGGAGGTCCTCGCCGCCGCACGCGACCTCGCCGGAGGCCCGCTGTCCGCGTCCGACCTGACCGTGGTGCGCCTATCCGAGGACACCGTGCCCGACGGCGCGCTACGTCCCGGCACACGCGTCACCGGCCAAGTCCTGACATCCCCCGCCCGACGCGGCGAACCGCTGACCAACGTTCGCCTGCTGGGCCCTTCCCTGGTCGACGCCTACGGTTCCGGCCTGCTCGCCACCCCTGTACGCATCACAGACGCCTCGTCCGCCCGCCTGCTCCGCGCGGGCGACGTCATCGACGTCATCGCCTCCGCCCCGAGGTGGGACGACGCCGTCAGCCCGGCGACGGCCACGGTGGCGCAGTCTGTCACCGTCATAGCCCCACCGGTTTCCACCCGTTCCGCCGACCCCACGGACTCGATGGGCGATACCGGCGCCCTCGTCGTCCTGGCCACCACCCCCGACCAGGCTCAGCGACTCGCTCAGGCGGCCACAGCCTCACGCCTGTCCATCACCATCCACGGCCGCCCATGACCAGCAAAACCTGACGTTACAGAACGTTACGAGGCCGACACGCCCCTAATCAATGACTCTCCGTGCACAGCCATGCCAACCAACCTCGGACGTCGATCGACCCTCGACGCCCTACAGACACACAGAAGAAATCGCGTACCCACAAATTCGTCCACAGCATGTGGACAACGCGGCAGAGTGCTATAGCAGGGACCCGAGCTCCGGGTCGTACTCCCAATGCCAGGGCTCAAAAGGACTGTGATAGGCCCAGTCCGGATGTATCCACCCAAACTGCTTGCCATTCGCCTCAACCCAGTTGAACTGCAGCGACCGGAAGACGTCCACACCACCACACAGATCCACGGCCAGCCCAAGCCCGTGATTACTGCGCCCCGGCACGGCGGCGAACCCTGGCCGGCGATAGAAGATCGACTGCTGCTGCGCCAGGCTGCGATAGCTGTCGGTCACGCACATCGGCTTGCCGAAGCGCTTCCTGTACGCCTCGTTCATCGCGACGAACGCGATCGCCGCGTCCGCCCGCAGCTCACGCCCCGGCTGCTGCAACGGGCACAGAACGCTCTTCGGGAGCAGCCCGTTCGGATACTGCGCGGCCGAACCGACCCGCGTCGGATCGCACGCCGCACCCGAGCGTCCGCCCTGGTTGACCCGCACTCCCAGCTTGACCAGCGCCTGGGACAGCGACTTGACGACCGCCGCCGAACGCTTCCGCAACGTGTCGATCTCGAGGTTGAGCTGCGCCTCCACCAGCAACTTGGTCGCCCGAAGATCCTGCGCCTCGGCCGCGAGCCTCTGCTGCTCCTGGTAGAGCCGGCCCACATCGGCCAAGATCTCATCGCGCCCGGACACGAGGTACGTCATGTCGCTGAGGGCCCGCAGACTGGAGGTGTCGCTCGCACCCGAGAGGAAAGGGGCCATGTCGCCCCCCTGAGGAGTCTGGTACAGCGACTGCACAAGATCAGCGAGAGGCTTGCGCACCTTGGACAACTCCGCGGTCGCCGTACGGAACTGGTCGAGCTTCTTCTTCAGCTCCGAGTCCGCCTTCGCGAGCGTCGCCTGACGTTGCTCCAGAGCCTTCGTCGCCTCCGCCAGCGCCTGGGACGACCTCTCGGCCTCGCGACGCAGATCCGTCAGGTTCCCCGGAGCCGAGTCCTGACTCACGGCCTCCAGCGTGACCGGCCGCGCCTGCGCCTCACCCGAAGACGACAGGGTGAGCACCGAAACCACCGCCATGAGGACCGCGACCAGGCTCGCCGATCGAGGAGATGGCACGTTAGACCCCTCCGTTTGCGAACTTGTGACCTAAGCCCGGCACGCACGTTACTACAGCAAGACGAGCACCGGGCACGAGTCGCAAGAGCCGTTATGTGCGGATCATGGCATTTATACCTGCTCCGCACCGCCAACTTGACCCAGTCTCCTGAACTGCACCACCCACCCCTGTAACCCCACCGCCCCCGAACCTCCAGCGGTGCCCCGACCACTGCAGCCGGATCCGGCCACCAGGCCACGCGCAGTGCCTGGTCCAGAGTGAGCGAGCGCCTGGTGCGGTGACCACTTACCTTCGCCGGGTGCCCCTTTTCCGTTGCCGCTACGTTGCCTTTCCATGCGCTCACTGCGCGGCTTTCCACGGCGCCGCGCCGGTGGGAAGGCGGACGGCGAATCCGGCGCCGCCGTACGGTGGACAACCCGGTGAACGTTCGTGGTGGCGGCACCAACGAGCAGGAGAAGGGGCGCGGGGCGGCGGGGCGGCGGGGCGGCGGGGCCAGGTTCGCACGCCTCGGACCGGGTGGGGTCTCCTGTCGCCGGGCTCGCGCGGGGAACGTCAGGCAGTGGCGCCACCTACGCGCACATCTACCCGGACCTCCTCGCACTGCCAGCCGCATCCCACCAGACGCCCACGACCCACGGCCATGCCACTTGACGATCCGGCCTACAGCACCGCCAAGACCAGCGGCACCGCTAGAAGCACAGACGCTCCACCACTGGGTGCCCCCCCGCATACGGATGCTCCCCGAGATCACTCCCGGGCAAAAGCGATGGCACAGTCTTGCCGTCGTCGAACTCCTCCCGCCCGGTCCGACGTGACTTCCCCCGCATCCCAAACCCCGTCCCCCGGGCGACCTGTGGCCCGTGTTGCCCGGCGGCGACCCGAACCTCGTCCCGCACAGATCCCGCCCGCTCCCCGCACCGAGACCAAAGCAACGAACCAGCCCCAGCAGAGACTCCCCAGACCCACGAACCACCCCCGGCAGGGACTCCCCGGACCGGCGATTCCGCGCCCTTACCGGTCAAACCTCCAGGAGCCCAGCCGACGACCGCCCCCTCGCCTACAACCCCCAAGGCCTCACCGACCGGCACTCCTGCCCCCACCTCAGCGCCAGCCCCAACCACAGCCCCAAGGCTCCCCACCGTCCCCGCTCCCTTGAACACTTCTCCCGCAGCACCAGGCCCCTCACGCCCGTCCCCGCCGGCCCCGACCCCCGCAGACCCCGCGTCCACCAATCCCTCGAAAGCCTGACTCGCCCGACCGCCGCGCTCAGCGCGATCTCCCTGATCCGCCCGGCGCGCGTCATCCACGCCCCCCGCCGACGCCGCCCCCTCGCGCGTCGCGCCAGCGGCCACCAGCCCCAGATTCAGGCGTCCTTCGCCGACCGGCCCTCCGGCTCCACCCGGTATGAACCCTAGGTAGCGATGATCCCCCCAGTAGCGATGCCGCAGTGGCGGCACCACAGGCTGAACCGCCAGGACCAGCGCCCCTGGCCGCTCCTCTCGCACCGGAGCCGCCCGGACCTTCACCACCCCCGGCGCCTCATCCCGCACCCGCTCCTCATAGCCGGTCAGTTCAGCGGCAAGAAGCCCGCCCCCCAGAATCACAGGCGCGACCATCGCCACCACAAGCCCCCAACGCCCAGCCCCAGGGCGCTTCCGCTCAGCCAGAACAGGCCTCCGCCCAAACCCGCGAGTTCGCCCAAACCCACGAGGCGGCTCACACCCACGCCGCTTCCGCACCCGCCCACACCATTGATCGATCACGCTGCGCGACGATAGTCACGCACAGCGACGAGACGTCCCCGGCATGTCACCCCTTTACCCCAGCTCAGCACACACATGGGATACGCCCCCCAAAGCCAAGCCCGTCCTCGCACACAACCCCCTCCGCTTTCGGTACCCTTACACCAGACCCCGCCTCCGTAGCTCAGGGGATAGAGCACCGCTCTCCTAAAGCGGGTGCCGCAGGTTCGAATCCTGCCGGGGGCACACCTCTGACCAGCCATTTGCCCTCTGACCAGGGCTTTCCTTGATCGCCACTAGTCGATCAAGAGCAGCCGTGAGCCACGGTGTGCAGCCGTAGGTCAGTGATCGCGATACATGTGCGATACGATCTTGATGCTATTTTCCCAGCTCAGCGCAGAACGTACAGAGGTTCAGGATGTGGCGAGAGCCGCTTCCAGGGGAAGCCCGCGAGGGTGTTCGTCCTACTTCCCTCGCGCAAGGTCGATCTGCGTTTGAAGTTCCCCGTCGAGACGAGCAACGAGCCCGCTTACGTGGACCTCAAGCGGCTCGAACTCATCTTCAAGATCAGCGAACGCTGTGAAAAGTTCGAGTACATCGTCATGTCTCCTAATGTCCTCGACAGCTTGCCGCCACCCCTGCACGTCTGGCGCACCGTACTTCAAGTTGGCATCGATCAGTTGCTGAAGAGAGTCGGGAAACCCATCCTCGTGGACCTGGGCCAAACGGATTACTGCGTCAGGCCAGAAGCCCGGAAGCATCTCGCTCGCCCAGGCTACGTCAGCTTCCAGTTCATCCAACCGGCTACTGAGGTGCATCAGGAGCACGTCCTTCAGCCCCGCCGGGTCCAAGCCAAGGCCTGATCGAAGGTGGCTGACGATCATGCTGGCTGTGGGCATCCAAGCTTTGTTACCGGACGGGTTGAAACGATCGAGCTCAGGCGAGGTCCTATTGACTGCTTCTCCAAGAGGCCAGTGATCACCTCGTTCAACGAGCGAACAGGCTAGCTCGAAGTACAGCAAGCTGACTGACCGGACCGTGGCAGCACGGATGCGGTCCCGATGATACAACTCATTGCGATAGCGGTGGAGCTTCTTGAGCACCCGCCCCTCGACTATGGCAATGTGATCTTTCTCGACGAGAAAGTCGACCTTGGAATCAAAGAGGCGGTGCAACTCTTTGACCTTGGCCTTGGGGATTATGGCCGCCTTAATCTCGTCGCGTCTTACCCGCGCGTCCGCATCATTCGTGTGTTGAAGGATTTCATCCCAGCGCATAAGGATCCGCTCGTAGAACGGATTAAACATCAAGTCATGCTCGATCTTCCGGGCCATCAAGAGTTCGGCAGCGTTGTCGAGCAGAATGAACGCGAGGCGAGCATGGGCAGCGGTACCGCGCTCGATCAGGCGACCAGCCTCCTCAAGCTGCACTGCCATGAGTTCATTACGCGACACGTCTGGCAGCTCGGGGAGCTCCACAACATCCTCCGGCGTATCCCAATCGCCCCTAAGGCGGAACTGGCCCTGCGAGGAACCAGGGCCTGTCCAGGGTAGCTAGATCATTCGCTTAGGGCCTCATCAATTTTTCCGTTAGCGCGATCTTGCTGACCTTCCATGCACTTGGCGTACACCTTCAGGAGCACGTCGACACTATGGCCCGCTCGTTCGGCAACCTCGGTTGCCGGCACGCCGGCGTTGAGCCACAGCGAGACTGCGGCATGCCGCAGATCGTACGGCCGGGCCGCCAGGGGCGATGCCATCTGTTCCGGTGTGAAGGCCAGCCGCCTTGCCTGCTGCCAGACGCCTGCGTAGGCCGAGGAGGAGAAAGGCTTGCCTTTGGAGGTGCGGAACAGTCGGGCGTCATCGGCGACGCCGTACCGCTGGATGTGCGCCCGGAGGATGGCCACCAGGACGGGCGGGATGGGGATCTCGCGAGTGTCGTCCTTGGCCCGGTGTTTCAGGCCCCGGGAATCGTGGGTCTCGCCCGAGTTGGTCCATCTCTTGTTGGCCTGTGGGCGCGCCTTCTCCACGGTGAGCAGGCCCCATCCTTCTTCCGGAAGTTGGCAGTTCTGGCGCCGTAGGCCCGCTGCTTCCTCGGGACGGAGAGCGGCGTAGTACATGCAGGCGAACATGCCATGCAGGCGCTTGCCACGGGTCCGGCCGATCGTCGGTATGAACCGCGCCGGGTTTGTTGGAGACCGAGTTACGTGGCTGGGGTGAGAGTAGCTGGGTTGATCTCTGCGCGGTAGAGGGCTTCGTATTCGGTGGGTGGAAGGTCCTGGCAGGCGCTGTGGAGGCGGCGGTTGTTGTACCAGTCGACCCACTCCATGGTGGCTAGTTCGACGTCGTCCAGGCCCTTCCACGGGCCGCGGCGGTGGATCAGTTCGGTCTTGTACAGCCCGATGGTGCTCTCGGCCAGGGCATTGTCATAGCTGTCCCCGCGCGAGCCGACCGAGCTGACCGCACCGGCGTCGGCGAGCCGGTCGGTGTAGCGAATGGACAGGTACTGACAGCCGCGGTCGGAGTGATGCACCAGCCCGTCCAGCGCGTCGGCCTGGCCGCCGCGGCGCCAGAGCGCCATCTCCAGCGCGTCCAGCGGCAGGTCGGTACACAGATGATCGGTCAGCCGCCAACCGACGATCATCCGGGAGAACACATCGATGATGAACGCGGCATAGACGAATCGGCCCAGGTGTGGATGTAGGTCAGATCGGCCACCCACAGCCGGTTCGGCGCCGATGCGGCGAAGTCCCGCTCAACCAGATCGGCCGGCCGCGGGCATAGCGGCTCGGCGATGGTGGTGCGGCGCTTGTGATCACCACGAACCGCGCCGGACAACCCGAGCCGGCGCATCAGCCGGGCAACCGTGCAGCGCGCCACGGCCACGCCCTGGCGGTTGAGCGCCTTCCACATCTTGCGCACCCCGTACACCTCGAAGTTGTCATTCCACAGCTGGACGATTTCGGCCGACAGCTGCTCATCTCGCCGCTCGCGGGCCGAGGGTGGCCGGTTCCTGGCCGCGTAGTACGTCGCAGGCGCGAAATCGAGCGCCTGGCAGATCGGCTCGACGCCGAACTCCTCGCGGTGAGCGTCGATGAAGGCCACTATCTGGGCGGCCGGGGGTCGAGTTCCCGGGCGAAAAAGCAGCCGCCGACTTCAAGATCTCGTTGGCCCGGCGCAGCTCACGGACTTCCCGCTCGAGCGCGGCGATCCGCTGCGCGTCGGTCGTCGAGGTGCCCGGCCGCTGCCCTTCATCGACTTCTGCCTGCCGGATCCAGCCGCGTAACGCTTCGCGATGCACGCCGAGCTGCTGCGCCACCCGGGCGATGGCGCCCGGTGCGTTACCGGTCTGCTCGCGGACCTCAAAGACCATCCGCACCGCGCGCTCGCGCAGTTCCTGCGGGTACTTCCTGGGGGCTGGCATCGCGTGTGTTTCTCCCTTCCGCCAGCACGATCATGCTGGCTTCAGGGTCTCCAAGAAAGTCGGAGCGGTTCATCTAGCTCCGCACCCGAAATCCATGATCCAAGGGACACACCTTTAGTGCGTGTCTAGCGCGGTGGCCACCAACGTTCACCGATGGGTAAGGCGGCTGAGCGTGCGGGCGGCCCCAGCGTTGGTGGCGTTCGCGGTCTCCATCACTGCAGATTCATCGAGGCTGACAGTGGTCAGCCAGGTAGAACGTACTCCACGATTCTCGGTGAAGTGCTGCCGACGAACGCGGTTGTGCCGATATAGACGGCTTTGATCCGATGGATCCCGGCGGGAAGCGCGGAGGTGGTCAGTACCGCGTGCCCCGTGCTGTCGAGAGCGACGGCTCCGAGGATGACCGTCTGGCCGTCGGTGAACACCACCTGGCCCGTTGGGATGGCCGTACCAGTGGTGGCTTTCACTGTGGCGATGAAACTGACGCGTTGGCCCACTGGCATGGGATTTGCCGAAGATGTCAGCGTAGTGGTGGTGCTGGTGGCTGATTCGCCACAGCTCGGGCGGGTGATCGTGTCGGTGTCCAGTGTGACTGCGGCGCTGCGTGCCAGCACCCGGCCGTCCACGATTACGCCCGTCGTGACGGTGATCGAGGCCTGCGCCATGATGTTCCCTCGCAGGGTGGAATTGGTTCCGAGCGTCGCGGAGCTCCCGACCAACCAGAACACGTTGCAAGCCTGGGCACCGTTGACGAGGTTCACACTGCTCGCCGACGCCGTGATCAGCGTGGATGCGGCTTTGAAGATGAATACGGCGTTCGGGTCGCCCTGGGCGTCGAGGGTCAGCGTTCCGGTGATCCCAAAAGTGCCCGCAGGAGAGTCGTACACGCCGGGTGTCTTGGTGGTGTCGCCGAGTTCCACCGGGACGGTGGCGGTGGTCGCGCGTGCTGCGGCGTCATCGTATGCGGTGGCAAGGTCGTTCTTGGCCTGCAACGCGACAGCGTCGGCCACGTGTGCGGCTCCGCTGACATGCCCAGGAGGAAAGCCGGTCACCGAGGTACCCGGACTCAGCCCGAGATCGCCATTGATCGTGGTGGGGCCGGTATTGGTGACCGTCGACCCGGCGAGAACCGTGAAGTTGGCGGCAGCACCCAGTGGTACGGGCGGCGGCGTGGCCGCGCTCGCGCTGGCGGACCCGGCCACACCGATCAGGACACTGGTCGCACAGGCCAGAGCCAGGGCGCGTACCAGCCGGGATGGTGAGGTGAGCCTGCGGATGACGCTTGTGAGACCTCTTGTCGCCATGGGCTTCCTTTCATGAACGCCGACATCGAGGTGCGCCGCCGGCTGGAGGCTCGACGAAGTTCTCGTCAGTCCGGCCGGCCCTCCGGTCAACCGGCGCGCGACCGTGCACGACCGATCTTTGAGGCCGCGCGATCACGGATCTGCCCGAGGCGAAGCCAAAACGATCTTTAAGAGCTGCAAAGAATTGCGCGCGGTGTTGCTGCTTTTCCTGGAGGTCGCTGCGCGTCAAGCTTGGGGCAGTTGGACATCGCACGATCGGGGGGATGCAGGTGGGACGTTTTTTAGTGCGAGTGGCCTGTCTGGTTGCGGGCTCTGTTGCGGCAGCCGGATTCGGTTTGCCGGCCGCGAATGCCGGTTCAGCACTGAGCCGCCGCCAAGTGGCTCTGCTGCTACGTCGGACGTGCCGACGCCACAGGCCAGGGCGTTGGTACTGGTGGTCGGTCAAGGTCCGGTTCTGGTGCCGCCATCGCGGTCTGTGGTTTTGCAGTGTTCACCGCGTGGAGGGGGAACACACCCGCGAACGCAGGAGGCGTGTGCGCTTCTGCGACCGGTATCCGGTGATCTGCAAAAGATCAAACCTCCGGTGCTCATAGTGTGTACGAGGGAGTACCAACCGGTGACGGTGTCGTCGGTGGGCGTCTGGGACGATCACTTCGTCTTGTCGTTGCGGACCTTCACCAACAAGGGGGCCGCTCTTTGGTCAGACTGTCAACGCAACTTTGGTTGACGATGATTCGAACTAATCGAAGACCTCGAAATGAAGGATCGCGTGAATTCGGAGCGCAGGCCGCGCCCCTGGTGCTGTCTGAGGTCCCAGGGGCGCGGCTGCGTCAGTTCGACCGTAACCTTCCCGTGCCTACTTCTTCGGCACGTACAGCCGGATGTTATCGATGCGGGCCTGGCCCTCACCGACGTTCGTGTACGGCTCACCGATGACGAAGTAGTCGGGGTAGGCCGAGCCGGCCGGCCACTGGTTGTCCCACGTCTTGGAGCCAAATGCGCCCCGCGCGGTGTGCGACGTGTTGAACTGGCCGTCGTACTCCTCGGCGTCCACGTTGTAGTGGAAGATCGGGACGTTCGCCCCGACCACGCCGGCGTCGTCGTCGATGAAGCCCCGGGTGAACCGGTAGGTCTGTTTGCCGACGTTCTTGAAGTTGCCGCTGACCTCGAGCGTGTAACCCGCCTCGGTGCGCTCGATGGCGAACGTGTAGTCCTGCTTGGGCATCAGCTCGGGCTGCAGCTCCACGGCCGACTTCTGCACGCCGGAAACCGGCCGACGGTCGCAGCTCGTCACGAACGTCTGCGACTGGCCGAGCGAACCCGTGAAGTAGAGCATGTTCACCGTGGTGCGGTTGCTCTCGTCCCAGGGGTACTTCTCACCGGTCCGCGAGTTGCAGACGTCGTAGCCGTTCGTGTTCCGGGACGGGGCCGGGCTGAACTGGTCCATTAGCACCTTGCGGTGCCAGTGGTACATCGCCAGGTTCCGGGGCATCGCCGGGAAGTCCAGGATCGACATGAAGTGGAACGCGTTGTACGCCTCGTTGCTGTCCTCCCGCACGGAGTGTGTGGCGCAGGGGTCGGCCGGTTCGATGTCGTTCGGGTCGCCGACCCAGGGGTAGAACGTCTTGCACTCCCCGAGGGCGTACCCGTTGTACTTGCCGTCGTAGAACAGCGAGCCGTTACGCAAGCCGCCGAAGTCGAGCGTCTTGAGGTCGTACTCGATGCGGTAGTACTTCGGCAGCGGCTCGGTGTTGCGGATGATCGCGCCACCTGTGTGGTTGGGCACGGTGATCTTGGCGACGGAGCCCGCGTTCTTCAGCGACTCCGTCACGATCGACGGACGTTCGGCAGGGTCGGTGTAGCTGTCGTCGACCCGCCCGCCGCTCTCGCGCGCGGAGAGGGACGCCGTGAGCCAGCCGTCCCGGCCGAACTTGGTCTCCTGCCGGTAGGTCCGCATGGTCGCCATCGCCGCGTCGAACTCGGGACCGAGCTGAAGGCGGTAGAGGTCGCCGTTGTCGTCGTTGAAGTCGTCGACCGGCTCGCTGTAGTTGTCGAGCACCCACGGGCTGGCCTCAGTGCGGATCGGCTTCCCGAACTGCTCGACATACTTGAGCTGCCAGTCCGGGGTGACGGGTTCCGGCTCAGGCGAGGCGGCCGCGCACGGCGGGGTCACGCCGTCGTCGTTCTGGATGATCGTCAACTTCACGCTGTGCAAGGTCACCCCGGCCGTGCCCGCCTCGACGCGGAAGTCGGCGCCGCCGTTCTCGCGGTTGGCGAACCGGGCGTCCATCAGCTCGAAGCCCGCCGTCTTCCACGTGTTCGACCCGGTGCGGTTCACCGAACCCGTCGAGCCGTACGCGCTGCTGGTCGAGTCGTACTGGACGCGGAATGTGGCCCCGCCCTCGTCGAAGTACTCGACCTGCAGGCACGCGACGAACGCGCCATCGAAGGCGATCGCGTCGTCAACCTGGAAATACATGTGTTCCGCCGGTGCCGAGGTCTGCACGGTCGCGCGTGCGCTCAGCCCGCCAACCGTCACGGGTGCGGTCGTGCCGTCACCCTGCTCGATCTGGCGGAGACCGTTCTCCTCGTTGACCTCGCCTAAGATGATCGAGGCGCTGGGCCCGCCCGCGGCGACCGGCGTCGCGGCGAGGACCAGAGATGCCCCCAGGGTGACCACGCTCAGGGCCGCCACGGCCGAGCGACGTCCGCGATTGCGAGTTGTTGCTCTCATTGCGCTTCCTTCTTCGTTGAGCAAGGCGTCCGTTCGTGCCGCTCCGGGCCTCGGGGCCGCGCGTGAGGCGCGGCCCCCGTCACGGGTGCCGATGTGCACTGGTTCGGTTCACTCGTCGGTCGCGCTCGCGCGCAGTAACTCCTTCCCGTCACCATCGGTGAGCACGAGCGTCGCGGTCGCACCGGACTCGACAGGTGCCGAGAGTTCGTGCGAGACGTACGCGTCACCCGTGAGTCGCACTCGTCAGCGTGCTTCCGGTCGAGTCGTCGACCAGGGCGGCCGACACGTCCTGGCCGATGAGGATTGTGAACACGTTGGCCGTGACCGACACACCTTCGTCGTCGTGGGCGAACCCGACGTGCGCGGCGCCGTCGGGTGGCGTTGGTGACGTCGGCGAGCCCAAGCGCCGGCGCCAAGGACTCCGTCCACGAGCCCATCTGGTGCGGCTGGAGGACCGCCGAGGAGAAGAACCTGTCGGACGTACCCGCCCAGAGCTCGATGTATGGCCGTTCGGACGACCCGCGCCGGAATATGTTCGTGCCGAAGGAGCCGTTCTGTCCCCACTCCCAGAACTTCATGCCGGGCGTGATGGTGTTGTCCCCGACGCGGACGACGCCTTCAGGGTTCTCGTGGTTCACCACGCCCCAGAAGTTGTTCTGCGGGGTGGTGGCCAGATCCTGACCGTAGGCGATGCCGTCGCTACGCCACTCGCTCATCTTCTTGATCTTGTCGAGCACGAGATACCGGTCGGTCGGCGTCTGCGGGTGAGCCGGCTGCTCGACGTCGGCCATCCAGCGGTAGGCCGAGTCGTACCGGATGGTGTCGACATTCGTGACGATGTCCATCGTCGGCGAACCCCAGGTCGACTCCTCGCCCGGTGCAAGCGTGGTGCAGGTCCAGTACCCGTAGCTCTTCGCCGTGTTCGTCGGGTTGTGCAGCGCCACGGACATGTCCACAGAGGGGCTGTCCTTGAACACCGTGTAAGGGACCTCGGCTTCGATCTGCGTGGCCCCGTACGCGAATCGGCTGAGCCGGTCGGGGTGGCCGATCGTGTCCTTCTTGGTCATCGTGATGTCGACGAGCCGGTACCGGCCGCCGCCGTCCTTCTCCAAGAGGCCGAGCTCAAGCAGGGATGCGGCGTAGCGGTGGGCCGTGCTGACCGCCACATGGGACGCGGCTGCCAGATCGTACAGGCTCGCACCCGCTGTGCCTGCGGACGCCACCGTCTCCAGCAGCTCGAACGCCTTGGTCGTACTCGACGACTTCCTCGTCGTTGGCATTCCTGTCGTCACCATTCGAATAACTCGAATCCTCTTCGATTTGGTACCTGATCACAGCCTTGATAAATGCGAGACACCTTGTCAAGGGTTTCGATTCGTGGACTTCCTCGCTGATCGACGGATTCCTCACCGGGCATTCGAGTATGTCGAATCGACGGTTCATCTCGACACCGGCGTGGGCCGTCGACGGTCGCGGCCACGGTGATGGGCACCGCGGCAACGGGTTACGCCGCTTGCCGCAAGGGGAGACAGACCCCAGCCGCACGTCGAGCGCGAGCCCGGTCACCGGCAGGCGGCGTTCGAAGGACGTCAGGCGCACGCTTGCTCGTGCCAACCCTGAGGTCCACTCGGTGGACTTGGCCACCAGCTGCGTTGTCAATGGCCAGTTGCCAAATGAATCAGAACAACTTGAGGAGGGCCTTGCATTAGTTGTGGGAAGGCCTTTAGACCGCTGTAGAGCGGGATCTCCCCGATCTACTCCGCGCGGCAATAATGCTCTTTCGCAACCTCTATCAGCAGAACCCTTCGGAGGTCGCGGAGACGTGGCGCAAGGCGACCTCAACTGAACCGCCGGAGTGGATGACGCAGTGATCATCTTGACACAGAGGGTGGGCCCGTCCATCAAGCAGGCGAAAGCCTTCAGCCAGCCCTAAAGCCACGCCGCACGCCCGATCCTTAATTGTGAGGAGGATCGGTAATGGCGTTCCAGGGTCTTTTGATGACGGACGGCCAGGTGCTGGGCGTGGCGGGCGTAGAAGTCGTTGCCGTCTTCTCGGTAGTCGGGTAACTGGGCCGTCCCCGGTGGTGCGATAGACCTCGGCGAGTCTCTGCCCGAGGCGGCGATCCGCGAGACTCTGGAAGAGACTGGGGTCAGGTCTGTGATCACCGGCCTTGTCGGAACGTACACCGACCCCAAGCACGTCATCCTCTACACCAGCGACGGTGAAGCCCGTCAGAAATTTTCCATCGTGCTTACCGGCCGAGCGGTCGACGGGGAGCCGACGCCAAGCGACGAATCCCTGGAGACGCGGCTCGACGGGGTGACCGTGCTGCGCACCGAGGGCTTGGTGGTCGCCGGCGAAACCACCACGCCCTACCGCCGGTACGACGAGCCGGCCGCGACCGCGAGGCGACGCCCGTGACGCTCATCCCGTACGTCGCCGGGGCCAACCGTGGCCGCACGCGATGCGAGTACGGATACCGGCCCTGCGAGGCGCCGGCACACGACGGTGAGTTCGCGCCGTCCCAGGCCGGACGGCCACCCAGCGCGATCCGGTCCCCCTCCCCCACATGCTGTCCGCAAGCGCGTCCGGAGGCGCGTCGCTGGAACCCGCGTTGAGCCAGGTCGAGAATCGGCGCGGCGCCTGAGGGCGCGCGTTCCTACTCCGGACCGGCGAGACAACTCGACGGTTGACAGGAAGTGGAAATCATGAGTCAGTTTGCTGTCATCCGTTTCTCTGATTCGGCCGATCCGCATGATCCAGACTCATCAGTGTCAGAGCGAGTCAATCGCCAGAGCAAAGGAGCGAGCATGCAGAAGAAGACCGGCCTTATCGCCAAGCTCGGTATTGCCACTGCGGTCGTGGCTGGTGGCCTGACCCTCGCGGCACAGCCTTCCGCCTTCGCCGCCGCGGCTCCCAGCTTCTCCGTGACGCCGTCCACGGGCCTGTCGGACGGTAGCACCGTCACGGTGGCGATCAGCGGCGCGGGAGCGAGCGAGCAGTTCAGCGTGGTCCAGTGCGCGACCGTCAACGACCAGCTGGCGTGTAACCAGGAGACGGCCAAGACGGTCACCGCGAATGCCAGTGGTTCGATCAGCTCGCCGTTCATCGTCCGCAAGAGCTTCCAAGGTGTGACCCCGGAGGGCGCCGTAGTAGGCGCGGTGAACTGTGCCACGACGGCCTGCTACGTCAGCGCTGGAAACCAGACCGTCTTCCTCGGCAGCAAGCAGATTTCCTTCGTCTGATCTGAGTTCACGTTCATAGGATCCACCGCAGCTCAAAGGCCACTTCCCGGGTTCGGGAAGTGGCCTTTCGGTGTCACCTGCCACGCGAGAATGTAAACGTCTCGCTCGCTTTGCGGAATGAGCCGAAGGTCGATGCCGCACATGACTCTCCCGGCACCCACGCTCACACTGACGGCACCGTCCGATGCCACGGCGGGCCAGCCGCTCACGCTGACCGGGGGAACCGAACGGGTGATCGGTGCCAGGGCCGGCACTGCTCGGTTTCGCCCCGAGCGGCGCCGGCCGCTTTTCTTCATGGGCAGTGCCCTGGTAAGGGCAGGTGGGCCTGTGGACGCCGCGTCCGTCATGCCAGGCTGATCCGCAGCCCGCGGATCTCGTACCCGCCGATGTCGTTGTTGAAGGTCACGCGGGGCGGCGCCGTCCGGACGCCATCGATGGCGAAGAGGCGGCTGGGGAGGACGTCGGTCTCCAGGATCGCGATGCCCGCTCCGGGACACCGGTGCGGGCCGCCGCCGAAAGACAACGCCGCAGCGCTCGCGGCGCCGCCGCCGAGGCACTCGCCGAGAATCTCGGCGGCCGTGCAGCCCCGGGAGATCAGGTGCGAAATGAGGTCGTCGCGCGGGTCGCGGCGGTGGTCGCGGATCGCCGGGCGCACGTCGGCCAGGTAGACGCGCAGCCGGTTGACATTCTTCCTGACAAGCCAGTAGATCCCGCTCGCGCTAGCGGTTGGCTTCGAGTCGGCGGTCCTGGTGGGGCGGGTCTTCTTCTCGGGCGCCGCGGTGCTCGGCGGCGCTCATCGTCGCGGGGGTCTTCACGTTCCTCTACTGGGACGTCGGACTGCTCGCCAGGCGGGAGATCATCCCTTGGTGTCCCGTCGCCCCCTGGTCATGAGCCCTTCCGAGCTCCTCTGGACGGCCGGCGCAGGCAGCCGCTTCTCCCTCGTGGAGGAGCGGCTGTCGCGTTTTGCGGCTTGGCAGGAACGTGTTGGCGATCGGCAGTAAGCGGACGGGCCTCTTCTCCCTTTTCGGGCCGGGTGCGGCGCACCATGGCTGTGAGGACCGCGCCAGGAACTGAGGAAGGACCGATCACCATGGCCATGGCCATCTTGACGTCCACGACCAACCGGACCACCCGGTCCGCACCCGCGATCCGCCACGTCACCGTGATCGGATGCGGTTTGATCGGCACCTCCGTGGCACTCGCGCTACGGGCCGACGGAGCCCGCGTGACGCTGGCCGACCAGGACCCGCGTTCGCTGGTGGAGGCCGTGCGCATGGAGGCGGGTGTCGAGCTGGACGCGGACGAGCCACCGGCGGACGTGGTGGTCATCGCGACCCCGCCGTCCACCGTGGCCGAGGTGTTGCGTGACGCACAGGGCCGGGGGCTGGGCGCCGTGTACACGGACGTGGCCAGCACCAAGGCGCGGATCCTGTCGAGCGCCGAGCTCGCCGGCTGCGATCTGAGGACGTACGTTCCCGGGCACCCGATGGCGGGGCGCGAGATATCGGGTCCGGGCGCCGCCGTCGCGGACCTGTTCGCCGGCCGGAAGTGGGCGTTGTGCCCGGGTCCGGCCACGGCGCTGTACGCGGTGCGGACCGTGATGGAGCTGGTGACGGCCTGCGGGGCGCAGGTGGCGCTGCTCTCGCCGTACACGCACGACAGGGCCGCCGCGGCGGTGTCGCACGCGCCGCTGGTGTTGTCGGCGGCGCTCGCCGCCAGATTCGCGTACGCGGGTGCGGGACCGGACGCGCTGTCCCTCGTCGGCAGGGGGTTGTACGACGTGACCCGGGTCGCCGGGAGCCCTCCGGAGCAGTGGATCGACATCCTCGATCACAACGCCGGCGCCGTCGCGGACATGCTGGAGGAGGTGGTGGACGATCTGACCGCGGTCGCGGCGGCGCTGAGGGAACCGGATGGGAGCACGAGCTGGGGTGTGGTGGCCGATCTGCTGATACGGGGGAACCTCGGCCGGGAGCTCATCGTCGACGCCTACGGGACGGACGGCAAGGAGCACCAACTGCTCCAGGAGAGAGTGCCGACGGGAAGCATGGAGACGGCCTGACACGCCAGTGCCCCGCGGCCGACGGCCGCGGGGCACCTCCAGCCGGCGGAAGGCGGATGGAGTGGAGGGTGTTCGTCAGATGTAGAGGGTGTTGGGCGGAAGGCCGCAGAGGACCCTGCCGTAGAGCTCGGCGTTGGTGTTGGGGTGCATGAGCGCGTGCAGGTTGGCGCTCTGCACGTCGCGCAGGATGCGCTGGATCGGCACGTCGGAGTAGAGGGAGGAGCCGCCGCTCGCGGTGGCGAGGATGTCCACGGCCTCCTTGGTCAGCGCGCACACCGCACCCATGTCGGCGCGGACCCTGGCCCGCTCCTCCAGCGTCCACTGCTCGCCGCGCTCGCTCTTGCCGTCCACGGTCCCGGCCAGCCGCTCGGCGTGGAACTGCGCCTGGTCGATCTTGAGCACGGCCGCGGCGACCTGCAGGTGGGTGATGGGCGCCTCGCTCTGCTGGTCGTACCCGGTGTACGTGATCTTGCGGCCGGGCAGGCGGTCCAGGAACGCCGTCTTGGCCGCCTGGGCCAGGCCCAGGAAGGTACCGACCGAGGAGGCGGAGGCGACGGGCAGCAGCGGGGCCCGGTAGATCGGGATGTCCGCGTTCAGGCGAGAGGCGTACTGCTCCTGGAGCACCGCGGGCAGCGGGATGATCCGCTCGGCCGGTACGAACACGTCCTGGGCGACGGTGCTGACGCTGCCGGTGCCCTGGAGCCCGGTCGTGTGCCAGTCGTCGATGATCTGCAGGTCGGACATGGGGACCAGCGCCATGATCGGCATGGGCTCCTGGTCGGGCCCCACCTGGATGGCCACGATCTCCTGCCAGTGGCTGTGCCAGGCGCCGCTGACGAATCCCCACTTGCCGTTGACCACGACGCCGCCCTTGACCGGGGCGGCCATCGCGCTGGGACTGAGCGTCCCGCACACCCGTACGTCCGGCGTCGAGAACACCTCCGCCTGGACGTCGTCGGGGAACAGGCACACCATCCACGTGGGGATCCAGTAGACCGACGCCGTCCACCCTGTGGAGCCGTCGGCCTGACCCAGCTCGGCGCCCACGGCGACGAGGGTGCGCGTGTCGCACTCGTAACCGCCGAAGCGCGCGGGGACCCTCATCTTGAAGACGCCTGCGTCGGCCAGGGCCTCGATCGACTCCTCATGGAGGCGCCGGTTCTGCTCAGCCCAGGCCGCCTTTGACTGCAGGGCCGGCGCGAGGGCGGACACCCGTCGCACGAGTTCCTCCCGTGCCGGAACCTCGGTCGTCACCACTGTTTCCTCCTAGTGTTTCTGGTATGGGACGCTCTCGTGGTCCCTCGGACGGGACGCTGAGGCCGCGTGTCCGGCATCCCAGCGGTCGAACAGGCTCGCGTCGCGCGGACGCGTTCAGGCGAGGGACGAGACCTTCGCCGCGGCGGCGACCCTGAGCACCAGCGCTCCGAGGTTGGGGTCCTCCTCGAAGAGGTCGCCCACCTCGATCTCGACGCCCAGCTCGTCCTCGATACGCGAGACGATGCGGATCGCGGAGATCGACTCGCCCTCCAGATCGAAGAACGTGGCATCAGCCATCTCGTCCGGCACATCGAGCACGTTCCGCCAGATCTCTCCGACCTTCTCCTCGATCAGGGAGAAACTCAGCTCGTTTGCCCGATTGTCAGTCATCCGGTGTCCTCCATTCCCGAAATCCCAATCAAAGGCGTGTCGACCCGCGAACGGATACCCGCCCTGAATACCGGTTCTTGCTGATATATCGTCACAAGTCGCGAGTCCTCGTACATCTTTGAAAATGCTGGAAATAAGGCGACCGATTAGGCACGACAGGAGAAAACCCATAGTCCGGACGGAGTTAAGGTCGCGGAGGGTCACGATTGGAGGCGGCCGCGCCTGGCCACCGAAGATCTCGTAGAGTAGAGGACGGGTAAATGAGCGCTACATCGACCACCGTCGACGACACGACGGCCGTTCGCGAGGTGCCGCGGCGCATGATCGCCGCCTGGGCGAAGAACGACGGCGAAGCATTCGCCAGCATATTCACCGAGGACGCCACCATGATCCTGCCCGGTGATATCTATGTCACGGGCCGCGAGAGCATCCGCGCGTTCATGGACGCCGCCTACTCCGGCCCTTACAAGGGCACGCGGGTGTTCGGCGAGCCGCTTTCGGCCAAGTTCCTGGGGCCGGAGGCCGCGGTGCTGACCACCAAGGGCGGGGTGCTCACGGGCGAGGAGACCGAGGTCTCGCCGGAGCGGGCCATTCGCGCCACGTGGGTGCTGGCGAAGCAGGACGGCCAGTGGCTCGTCACCGCCTACCAGAACACGCCCATCGGAGCGTGAGACGGCACCCGACGTCCTAAGCCTCGACGCGACAACCGACCGGCCGCCGCCGGTCGGTTGTCGCGTTTCAGGCGCCTGTCCGCCGCCGCAGCGAAGCGCGCGGCGTCGTCCTGCCGGCACGCCGGTTCGCCGTGGCGTGCCGGCCAGGCCGGCTACCGGGCCGCGGGCGCGATCTCCACTCGCGTGTTGTCACCGACCAGCAGCCGGTAACGAGCCGCCTCCGAGCCGGCCGGCTCGATGACGGCCGAGCGCCCGACGATCGAGCCAGACATTCCGGGAACTTCCAGGATCGACGCCCCGTCCAGCACGATGGAGTCGCTCAGCCGCGTCCCGCGCAGCACGCAGTCGCGCCCGATGGACACGTTGGGCCCGATGATGCAGTCCTCGATCAGCGTGTTCGCACCGACGATCACGGGCCCGTCGATCCGCGACCGCACGAGGCGTGTCATGGGGCCGAGTTCGACCCGGCCGCCGAGCTCGCCGAGCAGCCGCCGGTTGCATTCGAGCACGTCGTCGGGCCTGCCGGTGTCCTTCCAGAACCCCCGGTACTCGGTGGCCCTGACCGGCCGCCCGCGGGAGACCAGCCACTGGACGGCGTCGGTGATCTCCAGCTCGCCGCGCCGGCTCGGCGCGATGGCGGCCACGGCCTCGTGGACGGCGGCGGTGAAGAAGTAAACGCCCACCATGGCGAGATCGCTGCGCGGCCACCGGGGCTTCTCGACCAGCCGCCGAACGGCCCCGTCCACCCCGAGCTCCACGACGCCGAACGCCCGCGGATCCGGCACCCGCTGCGCCACCACGTGCGCGGCCGGCCGCCTGGCGCGGAAGTCCGCGGCGATCTCGGCGACCCCGTCGGGCAACATGATGTCGCCGAGGTACATCACGAAGTCATCCTCGCCCAGGAACCCGCGCGCGAGCCGCACGGCGTGCGCCAGCCCCAAGGGAGCGCCCTGCTGGATGTACGTGACGCGCACCCCCAGCGACGAGCCGTCCCCGATCACCGCGGCTATCTCCGCCGCCCAGGACCCGACGATGACGCCGATCTCGGTCACGCCCAGGTCGCGGATGTTCATCAGCACGTGCTCGAGCACCGGCCGGTTGGCGATGGGGATGAGCTGTTTCGGCATCGAATAGCTAAAGGGCCGCAGCCGGGTGCCGGACCCGCCGGACAATACCAGTGCCTTCATAATTCGATTGTCCGGCCCATGGGGAGAACGCCTTCTCGGTTTTTGCCGTGAAGGCCGGGAATTTCCCGCGGCGACCCGGAACGCTCCAATCTCACAACGGTCGCCGGGCCTTGCGGCCCGGCTGTCGGGACGGGATCAGCCGCGAGCGCCGACGAATTCCTTGAAGGACGCCACGACGTAGTCGATCATCTGGTCGGACAGGCCCGGATAAACGCCGATGTGGAACGTCTGGGTGGTGATGATGTCGGTGTTGGTCAGCTCGCCGACGACCCGGTGATTCTGGTCGGCGTACGCAGGGTGCCGAAGCAGGTTGCCCCCGAACAGCCGGCGGGTGCCGATCTTCCTGTCTTCCAGGAATTCCACCAGTTCCTTGGAGCTGAACGGCGCCTGCGGATCCACCGTGACGACGAAGCCGTACCAGCTCGGGTCGCTGCGCGGGGTGGCCTCGGGGAGGAGCAGGTGGGGCACGCCGTCGAGCCCTTCGCGCAGCCGGCGCCAGTTGTGCCGCCGGGCGGCGCAGAAGCCGTCGAGCTTGTCGAGCTGACTGAGGCCGAGCGCCGCCTGCAGCTCTGTGATCTTGAGGTTGTAGCCGACGTGCGAGTAGATGTACTTGTGGTCGTAGCCGTGCGGCAGCGTGCCCATCTGGTAGCTGAAGCGCTTGAGGCAGGTGTTGCTCTCCCCTGGCTCGCACCAGCAGTCCCGGCCCCAGTCGCGCAGCGACTCGACGATGCGTGCCAGCAGCAGGTTCGAGGTCAGCACGCAGCCGCCCTCGCCCATTGTCATGTGGTGGGCAGGGTAGAAGCTCACGGTGGTGAGGTCACCGAAGGTGCCGACCGGCTCGCCGTCATAGGTGGACCCGACGGCGTCGCAGCTGTCCTCGATGAGGAACAGCTCGTGCTCGGCCGCCAGCTCGGCCATCTCGGCCACCGGGAACGGGTTGCCGACCGTGTGGGCGATCATGATGGCCTTGGTCTTCGGCCCGATCGCCTGAGCGACCATGTCCACAGTGGGGTTGTAGGTGCCGAGCTCCACGTCCACGAAGACCGGCACCAGGCCGTTCTGCAGGATCGGGTTCACCGTCGTCGGGAAGGCCGCCGCCACCGTGACCACCTCGTCCCCCGGCCGCAGCCGGGCGTCCTCGAGGCGGTGCGACGTCAGCGCCGAAAGGGCGAGCAGGTTGGCCGACGAGCCCGAGTTCGTGAGCAGCGCCTTGCGCCGCTTCATCTTGCGGGCGAAGACCGACTCGAATTTCCTGGCCCTGGTCCCGCCCGCGACGCGTAGTTCGAGAGCCGCCTCGACCAGTGCCAGCCGGTCCTCGACGTCATGCACCGCCCCGGTCGGCCAGATCTCGGTGACGCCCGGCTCGAACTCGCCGGTGGGCGCGACGTCGTCATGGTACTTGCGCACCTCGTCGAGGATCAACGCCTTGTGTACATTCATCTCCGGCCCCTTCGTCGATGCACCACTCCACAGGATCGGGCACCGCCGTTTCAGATGCATCTCCTGTATTGCGGCCCGGCCGCGCACGGCGAAAGATGCGGCCCTGCCGCGCAACGCGAAAGATGCGGCCCGCCGGGAACTGCGCTGTGCTGGCAACCAGGGAATCGACCAGGTTGTGGACGCACGTCGTTGGGGAGCATTTATGCGATGCCTGCAGGAAAATAAGCGCCCAAAAGTCGCGGTCATCGGCCTAGGCTATGTGGGCTCCTGTTACGCGGCCGTCATCGCGGAGCGCGGCTGGGACGTGACGGGGGTCGACACGAACGCTCAACTGATCGAAGAGCTGACGGAGGGCCACTGCCGCTATCAGGAGGACGGGCTGGCGCCCCTGCTCCAGGCCGGCATCGTGGACGGGCGGCTCCGGCTGACCACTGACTACTCCCAGATCCAGGCAGCCGACGTCGTGCTGCTCGCGGTCGGCACCCCGATCAGGAGCGACGGTTCCGTGGTGGAGACCCAGCTCGCCCAGGCCTGCGGGGAGCTTAGCCGCCACCTGCGCGCCGGGCAGCTCGTACTGGTCAAGAGCACCGTGCCGCCGGGCACGACGCGCGACTTCGTACGTCCGCTGCTGGAGCGCGGCGGACTCGTCTGCGGCGCGGACTTCGGCCTGGCCTTCACACCGGAGCGGTTCGCCGAGGGGACGGCGCTGCGCGAGCTGCGGTCGCTGCCCATCGTGGTCGGCGGCATGGACGCCGACAGCACGCAGGACGCGGCACTGTTCTGGCGGCAGGCACTCGGCGTGGAGGTGATCAAGGTGGACTCTCCCGAGGCCGCGGAGATCATCAAACTGGCCGACAACTGGTGGATCGACCTCAACATCGCGCTGGCCAACGAACTGGCCAAGTTCTGTGCCGCGTTCGACGTGGACGTCCTCGACGTGATCGGGGCCGCCAACACGATCAGCAAGGGCAACGGCAAGGTGAACATCCTGCTGCCCAGCGTGGGCGTCGGTGGCTCTTGTCTGGTCAAGGACCCGTGGATGGTGTGGCGCTCGGCCCGCGAGCGCGGCGTGGAGCTGTTCACGCCCGCGATCGGCCGCAAGGTCAATCTCGGCATGCCCGAGCACACCGCCCAGCTGATCATCGACGCGCTGGCGCGCCAGGGCAAGGACCCGGCGCGGTGCACGGTCGCGGTGCTGGGGGCGGCGTTCAAGAACAACACCGGCGACCTGCGCGCCACCCCGGTCGAGGGCGTCGTCACAGCCTTGGAGAAGGCCGGGGCCACGGTGCGGCTGCACGACCCGCTGGTGGATCCCTTCCAGGCCGAGGCACTGTTCGGCATCACCCCGGCCGAGACCCTGGAGGAGGCCGTCCACGGCGCCGACTGCGTCGCCGTCATGGCCCTGCACGAGGAGTTCGCGTCCATCGACTTCGCCGCGCTGCCGGTGGCGGACTCGTGCCTGGTGCTGGACGGGCGGGCCTATTACAGCAAGGAGAAGATCGCCGAGTTGCGTCGCCTGGGCTATGCCTACCTGGGCGTCGGGCGTTGAGAGACAGCGATCCAGAATAGATCCGTAGAGATCATCACGGATATTCCGCGCGCAAGCGAGCTGGTAGACGAGGTGGAGGCCGGCGCCTACAGCCCGACGGCACTGCCGCTGCCGCGCGGCCACCCCGCCGAGCCGCCGTCCGTGGCGCGGTAGCGCGAGTACACGGTGTGGGGAGGTCCGGGCTCACATGAGAAAAAGATCGTTCTCGATGTCTGGGTGCCGGACCTGCCCCTCTCCGGCCGGACGGACCGGTGGCGGGAGCAGGGCAGGGACTTCGAACAGGCCCACCCCGACTACGAGGTGAACATCCAGGGCAAGGACTTCTGGACCTTCCCCTCCAGGTCGCACGGGCGGCGGCCAGCAGGCAGCCGCCCATGGTGGCCGAGTACCACTTCTCCATAGGCCAGGCCGCCCGCGACCTCGTCGGGCCCGACGGGACGCCGGTGTTCACCTCGCTCCAGCAGGCGATCGGCGATCGTCAGGAGATCCTCGGCGAGCCGGTGGTGATCGACGACCTCCTCCCGGCCTTCCGCGAGTACTACCCCTGCGACGGCGACCTCACGTCGATGCCGTCCGGCGGCGCGACCAGCCTGCTGTTGGCCGACAAGGGCATGCTGCGGGCCGCCGGCGTGCCGGAGCCGCCGCAGCCGTGGGCCGAAGTGGACTCCGTCCGCGAGCAGACCGCCGGCTGCCGCAACGCCCCCGCCTACCCCATCACCTGGGCCAACCACGGGATCTTCCAGCAGGCGCCGGCGGCACAGGGCGGGCTCCTGGTGGACAACGGCTACGGCAGGTCGGGCCGGCATCGCCTACCTGGCCTCGGACGAGATGCTCGCCTGGGCGGAGTGGTGGCGGCGGCTGCACGCCCGCGGCCACTACCTGTACACCGGCAAGATCCCCGACTGGGCCGACACCTTCCGGGCCTTCGCCGAGCGACGTCATGACGCGCGCCATGGAAGACGTGCCGGCGCGCGGCGCCGATCCGGTGGCGCGCTTCACCGAGGCGGCCGCCGAGGCGCAGAAGCTGCTGGACGAGTACAACGCGTACGCGATCGGCACGGGCTTCCGCGACCCGGGCGGCAGCCCCGACCACAGTCTGGCCGTGGAGTCGCTCAGCGCGGCCTCGGCGGGCCGCGACTACGCGGCCGCCGATCTGGAGAAGGTGGCCCCGCTCAGGCTGCACCGCTGATCCGGGGGATGGGCCGGTTCGCGCGCATGGCGGCCAGCTCGGCCTCCAGCGCGTCCATCGCGGCGTCGAGCTGATCGTCCGACAGGTACGGCGCGGGGCCGAGCCGCAGCATGTGGCCGCGGCTGTCGGCAAGCACGCCCCGCGCGGTCAGCCCATCACGCAGCCGCGCCGCGTGCGGTGATCGAAGCGCGAGGAAACCCGCGACGCCCGCCAGCGGCGTGCCGGTGTCCCTGCTGATCAGTCCGCCGGTGTCCATGGCGTCGAAACGCGCGCACAGCCTGGCGAGCTGGCGCTGGGAGACCAGGCGCAGCAGGTCGGGCGTCAGGCCGTGCTCGGCGAAGAAGCCGAACACGCGTGCCGCGCGGTAGTGGCTGGTCGGGTCGTAGGTGGCCCCGGAGAAGGCCTGCGCACCCGGCGGATAGGCCACCGCGTCCGGCCCCGTCTCCGCGGCCAGGTCGGCGAACTCGGCGAACCAGCCGGTGATCACCGGGCGGAACCGCGCGGCGTGCGGCGGGACCCGCAGGAAGCAGTTTCCCTCGCCGAGCTGGAGGTACTTGTACCCGCCGCCGACGACCCACGCGGAGGGGATCGCCGCGGCGGAGAAGGGGACGACGCCGAGCGCGTGGTAGGCGTCGACGAGCAGCTGCGCGCCCCTGCGGTCACACGCGTCCGCCAGCGCTTCGAGCTCCGGCACGATCGCGGCGGTCTCGTACATCACCGCGGAGACCAGCACGGCGGCGGTCCTGTCGTCGACCGCCTCCGCCAGCCGTGCGGACAGGGAGCCGGCAGGCTCCGCGGGCACGCGCACCACCTCCAGCCCTTCCTCCGCCAGCCGGTCGAGCTGGCGGCGGAGCGTGTGGAACTCGCCGTCGGAGGTCACCAGCCTGGGCCGGTCGCCGAGCGGCAGCGAGGACAGGAAGCGGATCACCAGCTCGTGGGTGCTGGAGCCCAGGGCCAGATCGGCGGCGGGGTCGTCGAGCACGCGCCGGAAGCCTGCCCGCACCTCCTCCGCCTTGTCCATGGCCCGACCCCACTTGGCGTCCACGCCGAGCGCGGCGTCATGGAACGCCTCCAGCTGACCGTCGAGCGCGACGTCTGGCCAGGCCTGGTGCGAATGGCCGGTGAGCAGCAGGCGTTCTGAGACGCGGAACATCGTGTAGTGCGGCGCGAGATACGCGGCCAGGTCGCCCGTCATGCGCCACGCACCTCCCACAACACGGGGAAGGCCGGGGTGGCGCAGGTGGCGCGCAGGTGGTCGGCGCCGGAGGTGCCGCCGGTGCCGCGACTGGCCCCGATCATGCGCTGCACTATCTTGATGTGCCGGTGGCGCCATTCCTGCAGCAGCCGGTCCAGGTCGAGCAGGCCCTCCGCGACCTGGGCAGGCACCAGGTCGTCGTGGTTGACCCGCGCGAGCACCTCACGCACCGGCTGGGTGGCCTCGAAGGGCAGGGCGGGATTCCTGCGCAGCACCTCGGCGGGAACGGGGTAGCCCTGCAGCGACACGTAGCAGAGGAACGAGTCGAGCACGGACGGCCTGTTCATGGCGGCCTCGATGCGCAGCCGTTCGGCGCAGCCCTCCTCGTAGTTCTCGAGCACGATGCGGTCACGCGCTCCCAGCACTGCCTCCAGCTCGCGGAACTGCGCGGACTGCGCGCCGCTCGCGGAGCCCAGGCTGTCGCGGAAACCGGCGAACTGCGCGGGCGTCAGCGTGTCGATGACGTCCAACTGGTCGACGGCCACCTGAAGCACGGCCACGCAACGACGCAGCGTGTGCAGCGCGGAGTCGCTGTCGCCGGCCTCGAGGCGCTCCTGCAGGTAGGTCAGCTCGTGTAGCAGCAGCTTGAACCACAGTTCGTAGACCTGGTGCACGATGATGAACATCGTCTCGTCGTGCGCGCGCGAGCGCGGCCGCTGGATGTCGAGCAACAGGCCGAGCTCGAGGTAGGAGGCGTAGGTCAGGCGTGTTTCCTGAGCCAGCGCGGCGCCGTTCATACCGCCGCCTCCAGGACTCGCCTGTCCACCTTTCCGGAGGCGGTCTGCGGCAACGCGTCCACGAACATCACATCCCTCGGATACTTGTGCGGCGCCAGCCGCGCCCGCACGTAGTCCTTCACCTCCTGCGCCGTCAGTGGTGCTCCGGCCACCACGTAGGCACGGGGCAGGACCAGCCCATCCGCGCGGTAGCCCACCACCGCGCAGTCGGCCACCGCCGGATGGCCGCGCAGGCAGTTCTCGATCTCGGCGGGCGCCACCCACACGCCACCCACCTTCAGCAGGTCGTCAACGCGGCCGTGATAGACAAAGAAACCGTCGGCGTCCCTGCTCACCAGGTCGCCCGAGCGCACGGTCTGCGGGGCCACGAACGTGGCCGCCGACTTGACCGGGTCCTGCCAATACTCCAGCGCCACCGTCTCACCCGTGATCTCCAGGCGGCCCACCTCCCCATCCAGCACCGGCCCGCCATGCTCGTCCACGACCCGCAGACGGTAGCCGGGCACCGCGGTGCCGAGGGTGCCGGCACGGCTGCCGCCCGGGCGGTTGGACAGATAGATGTGGTACGCCTCGGAGGAGCCCAGCCCGTCGGCCACCTCGACGCCGAAGGTCTCCAGCCACCTGCGGTGCAGCTCGAGCGGAAGAGCCTCGCCCGCCGAGACGCACACGCGCACGCAGCTGAGGTCCTGGCGTGCCGCGTCCGGGTGGGCCAGCATGGCGCTCATCATGGTGGGCACGTTGACCAGGATCGTGGGCCGGTGCTCGGCGATCAGCTCGAAGATCCGCCCTGCCGTGCTCCGCTCGGGAAAGACGATCCCCGCCGCACCCACGCCGAAGGGGAACAGCGCCGCAAGGTCACGCGCGTAGCCGAAGAACAGCTTCGGCACCGGCAGCACCACGTCGTCCTGGCGCAGGCCGAGCACTCCCCTGCCGTACCCCTCGAAGCTCACGTGCGGGCTCCTGGCGGGCAGTACGCACGCACGTGGCGCGCCTGTGCTGCCCGTCGTGAACTTCCACAGGGCCACGTCGTCAGGCGCCACAGGGACCGGGTCCAGCAGGTCGTCCTGCGCGCCCACCATCGAGCCGAAGTGGCGCTCGCCGGGCAGGAGTTCGTGTTCCGCCACGCCGTCCACCAGGAGGCCGCGCGCCCCAGCCGCGCGCAGCCCGTCGAGCGCGGCGGCGTCCGTGACGACGACACGGGGCTCGGCGTAGTCGAGGAAGTAGCGGTAGTCCTTGGGCTGGAGATAGGTGTAGATCTCGGCGGTGACCGCGCCGATGAGTTGCGCGCCGTACCACGTGGCGACGAACTCCGGGCCGTCGCTGAGACAGATCAGCACGCGGTCGCCGCGGCGAACCCCCAGGGCGCGCAGCGCGTTGCCGGTCCTGGCGGCCAGCGACCGCAGCTCCGCGTAGCTGAGCCGGCCCGATGGGGTGATGAGCGCGGTCCTGTCGCCGTCGTTCCTGTCGAGGAACCGCGCCGCGATGTTCAGGGAATTCATGGGCACCTCCTTCGCTTCTCACGGTGCCTGGCGGTCCGTGGCGAAGGGAGGTGTGGAGCGGGCAGGAAGATGGGGCTCGCTGACAGGTTCGTGCCAATTTATCGCCGAATGCGGGATTGGGGGTGGGCGCGAGGGCCTGCCGAGATGCCGACCGCGGCCTTGAACCCCGCTGTGCCTAAAGACTGATGCGTGCCGGGCGCATGTCGTGCTCGCCGATGGCGGCCGAGACCACGGGCCAGGCGTGGGAGAGCGGGTCGATGAGTTTGAAGTGGCCGACGTCAGGCAGTTCGACCAGCCTGGCGGCGGGATTTCGCGCGGCGTAGTGGCGGCTCATCTCCACGGGTACGACGCGGTCCTTGGCGCCGTGCACCAGCACCAGCCTGCCCTCGTTCCGCCACGGAATTCGCATGGTGTCGACATGGCGTAACAGGTCGGTACGGCCGCCGACCAGCGCGATACCCGCTCCCCCGCCGAGGCCGTCGGCCGCCGTCCGGCCCACGTCCGACAGGGCAGCCAAGGCCACGACGCCGCTGATCTTCCCGCCCGAGCAGCCATGCCAGAGCGCGAGGTGCCCACCGGCCGAGTGGCCGGCCATGACGACGGGGCCGCGGGCGGGCACCTCGGCCAGGATCGTGGCGACGGCGGCGGTGATGTCGTCGAACGTGCCGGGATAGCCGCCGCCTTCGTGTCCGATCCGGCGGTACTCCGGAGAGCAGACGGTGTAGCCGTCGGCGGCCAAGGCGTCGGCCATGGGGCGCGTGTGGAGGCGGTCGTACTCGGCTCGCCAGAACCCGCCGTGCACGAGGATGACGACCCCGCGTTCCCCTCCCTTCAGAACGTCGATGACCTGTTCGGGGTGGGGTCCGTAGCGGATGACACGGTCGGGCGTTCTGACGTGGCGTGACAGCAGCTCGTTGTAAGGCATGGCGCGAGCCTACGGCTGCCCGGGGCCGCCGCCCATGGCTGCCGCTGGCAGGAAGGTGCTGGTGGCCGGGCATGAACCGGAAACGCGAAATCCCGTCCGATCAGCTGATCGAACGGGATCCCGTCAACTTCCTTCCACAGAATTGATCCCCAATGTGCGATGAACCCCTGCCGTACAGCGCGTGCAGGTTCACGCTCTGGGTACCGGTGGTCAGAAGAGTTCGAAGGCGTAGGGCGACTTGTGCCATCTGAACGCCGTCGAGGCCGCGGCGAGCGCCCCGTGCCGCACCTCCTTGACCAGGCCCACCTCGACCAGCGCCGACAGCGAGGTGCCTCCCATGTAGGCCGCCCCCAGCGCGCGGACGTCGAACCACAGCTCGGGCTGCTCAGAGGTGGGCGTACAGGTGGCCGCCTCCGGCGAGCCGGTCAGCCGCCAGGTGCCCGAGTTCTCCGGCATGAAGTCGTCGGTGACCTCGATCACGACGTCGATCGGCGTCGCGTACCTCCTGGCGGCCAGCGCCTTGGGCACGTCCACGACGCGGATCCACAGCGCGTCACACAGGTGCGCGTCGAGCTGGCGCGGCTCGCCGACCCAGTAGAACAGCGGCTCGTCGACGCTGACCGCCCAGGTCGAGGCCGAGCGAGTGAGGTCGACGGACAGCAGGAATCGCCACAGCGCACGGTACGCCTCAGGGGTGGTCGAGACCTGCTCGATCACGACGACGTCGCTGATGGGGCCGTTGGCGGTCCAGTTGCTCCTGACCCGCCACAAGGCGTAGCCGTCGATGCCGTCATCGCCCTCGTGGACCGCGACGCGCAGCGCGGAGGCGCCCTGGCGCATCGCCATCGTGTCGGCCAGCCGGTAGTCCCAGTGAGCGGCGGTGCGCTCTGACCAGCCGGGGCGGTCGGCATACACCTGGTCGTAGACCTTGACCAGCGCGTCGCGCAGGTCGGCGACCGTCCCCTCGACGATCCTGCCGGGCTCCTCGCCCTTCGGCACGGTGACCTCGCGGGCGTTGACGTTGAGCCCGAGCCTGCGCACCGACAGGCCATAGCCGAAGCGGTGGTAGATGCGGCCCTCGCTGGCCCAGCAGAGCGTGATGGGCTCGCCGAGCGCCCGCGCGTCCTCGAAATGCCTGCGCATCAGGCGCGTGAGGATGCCCTGGCGTCGCATGGTGGCCGACACCGCGCCCCTGCAGCCGTGCGCGGCGGGCACTACCGCGCCTGGGACGGCGATCTGGCGGGTGTTCGCGCCGAGCGTGCCGACGACGCGGCCGCCGGCGCGTACGATCAGCGAGCGGCTCGGCTCGAAGAGCGGGCGCTCTGCCTCGAGGCTCTGCGGGTCGCCGTCGATGTTGATGCCCCCGGAGAACATCGCATAAATGTCCTCCCAATCCTCATGGGTTGGAACCTCGATCGTCACTTCGTCGTTCTGGACAGCCACAGCCATGACCAAAGCCTCCGGATTTTCGATGCCCTTCGTATGGTCGCGTGGCCGTCTCCCGTGCTTCACCTCCTGAATTGCGCACCGTTCGCAGGTCACGAAAAAATATCCGCGGCGATTCTGAAAACGCCGGGCGCTTCTGGGAAGTCAGGGCCGAAGCGCTCTCATGTGGTGAGACCGAGTGGCCGCCGGCGGCGACGATCTGCCGGGCGTGGTCGTGCTGGGTATGGAGGGCATCGGCGGTGATGACCATGTCGGCCAGATCCTGGCTTCTCAGCAGGGGTGCGAACGCGCCGAGAACGCTCCGGCCCTGTCTGGGAGGTGGAGGCCGACGCGGCGCCCGCGGCGTCTTGTGCCGTGCGATGACGCGCACCCCTCGAAAAGCACTCTCGGAGAAGACCGGTGACCGATCTTGCGGCATCTTGGAGGGACACCTGTGCCCAGGCGACACGCCTTCAGTCAACAGAAGAGCGGAGAGACTCACATGCATGTGACATCGGCAGACGGCACCACCGTCGCCTACGACAAGACCGGTTCCGGTCCGGCGGTGGTACTGGTCCAGGGCGGATTCAGCGATCGAACGCACCCGATCTGGGCAGGGCTGGCAGCCGCGCTGTCGGAGGAGTTCACGGTCTACAACTACGACCGGCGGGGGCGCGGCGACAGCGGCGACAGCGAGTCGTACGAGGTGGAGCGCGAGATCGAAGACCTGGCAGCGGTGATCGAGGCGGCCGGGGGCTCGGCGGCGGTGTTCGGGGGGTCGTCGGGCGGGGCGCTGGCGCTGCGGGCGGCCGCAGCGGGGCTGCCGATCACCAAGCTGGCGGTGTATGAGCCGCCGTTCATCGTCGACGACAGCAGGGCGCCGATCGCCGAGGACTTCCGCGAGCAGCTGGCCACGCTGGTGGCGGAGGGCAAGCGGGGCGAGGTCGTCGAGCGGTTCATGGTCGAGGCGGCCGAGGTGCCCGCCGAGATGGTCGGGCAGATGCAGGAGTCCCCGTTCTGGGATGGGATGAAGGCGGTGGCGCACACGCTGGTGTACGAGGCGGCGGTGTGCGGGCCGGGCAACCGGCTGCCGGTCGAGGACCTGGAGAAGGTCAAGGCGCCGACCCTGGCCCTGGCCGGCGGCAACAGCGGCGCCTGGATGCAGTCGGCGGGCAAGGCGGTGGCGCAGACGGTACCCAATGCGGAGTTCACCGTGCTGGACGGCCACGGCCACGACATCGCCCCTGAGGCGCTGGCGCCCCCTCTGGCCGCCTACTTCCGCGACTGATCCAGCCGGGCAACGTCGAAATGTGCCGGCCCCTGCTTTCGGCCGACGATGGATCAACGGCCGAGAGGAAGTGGACGCACATGGAGATCACCTGGGACCTGGGTGAGGTCGACGACAGCGCCGATGAGTTCGTCGTGCTGATGACGAAGTCGTACTAACCGGCGTCGTCCCCGGGCGGCCGGGACAGCAGAACGGGACGTCAACGGGGCGGGCCGCCATAGAACAAGCCCCGACGTCCGTGTCGCTCCCCCCGAGGAGCTCGCGCTCAGCGCCGGCGCGTGGTGCGGCCCAACCCGCGCGGCAGCAGGCGCATCGGCCCTGCGGTGTCCGCGCCGCTGCCCGAGCGGTACGGCGCCGAGGACGTGGACGACGCGGTGATGGTGCTGCGCTCGGCGGACCTGCACGAGGCCGAACACGCCGCCGTCAGGGCCTTTATGAGGACGGCGAGGTTCGCCCCCGATGACACGCTCGCGGCGGTTCCGCTCTTCGTAGCGCACGGCGACAGGGACCCCCGCATCCCCGTGGACGCCGTCCGGGCCCATCTCCCGCGCCTGCACCCGGACTCCGAGTGGGTGGAACTGGCGGGAGAGGGCCACGGAATGCTCACCGACCAGGCGGCCAGGCAGGTGTTTCCCCGGCTTTTCGCTGGCTGGACCGCCTGGGGTGAGCCTCAGAGCTCCAGCGGGCCGTGGAGGTCGGCGGTCAGCCGCTTCAACAGCTCGCCGAAGTCCCCGACCATCCCGCCGACCGTCTGCTGGCCGTACAGGTTGGTGTTGAAGGCGAACGAGCCGACTATGTCCCCGCTGGAGTCGATCTCCAGGTGCCACATGGCGCCGTCAGGCACATCGCCGCCGTCCCACTGGGACACCTGCCTCCTGCGGAACACCGAGTACTCGAACGCGCCCGCGCTCCCGCGGTCGCCGCCGAGCGGTGACTTGAAGACCTGGAAGGCGACCACGGCGTGGTCGTCACGGGTCACAGAGCTCATCAGCTCCGGCGCCACGCCCAGGATCTGCGCGAACGGCAGGTCGTGCGCGTAGGCCCCGACGCAGGCCTGCCGCGTGGACGCGATCACGTCTTTGAAGGAACGGCAGTCCTCCAGATTGACGCGGAAGGGCAGGAAGTTGAAGAACGACCCGACGGTGTCGTGGAATCGGGCCGGACCACGACCCGAGGAGAAGCTCGGCACGACGACGTCGCGGGTCCCCTCACGCCGGCCCACATAGACCACGTACGCGGCCAGCAGCACCATGAAGGGCGAGCTCCGCGTCTCCTTCACGATGTCCTTGACGGCCACGGTCACCGTATTGGGGAAGGTGAACCGCCGCCACGCCGTGGTCTTGGGCACGCCCGCGGACCGCAGGTGATCGGTCCTGGTGCCGGCGAACTGCGCGCCACGCAGGTTGTCACGCCAATAGGCCAGCGACCGCTCGCCGTCGTCCTGGCCGGCGCCCGCGCGTTCCCAGTCCACGTAGTCGCGGTACTGAAGCACCTCCGGCAGGGGCGAGGGCCGGTGCCCGGTGCGCACGGCGTACCCGTACGCGAGATCCCGCATGATCAGCTGCATCGACCACTCGTCGGCGGCGGTGTGGTGGGCGACCAGGCCCAGGACCGCGTCGTCGTCGTCGAAGCGGCCGAGCACCGCGCGGATCAGCGGCAGTTCCTTGGTGGGGAACGGCTCCGCCTCCGCGTCGTTGAGCAGCTCCTCCGCGCGCCTGTCCCGGTCATCGCCCGGCAGCTCGTGCACGGTCAGCCGGACCGGGCACGGCGGATGGACGACCTGGTGGCCGTCGCCGCTCCGGACGACCTCGGTGCGCAGCGCCTCGTGCCGCGCCACCACCTCGTCCAGCGCCTCCTGCAGGACGGCGGGGTCGACGGGCCCGGTCAGGCGCCAGCCGCAGACGATGATGTAGCGGGGACCGAACGGACCCGCCTCGTCGCCCTGGTCGAAGGCGCGCAGGAACCCCTGGTTCCACGAGAGTGGAAGCAACTCTGTGACGCTCACTATCTCTCACTCCTCGTCAGGGCCCTGGGCTGGGCCGCGCGCCGCGGCGACTCCGCGGGCGTGCCGACCCATGGCAGGGCGTTCCACAGGATGCGGGCGAGCATGCGCGGCCGCATGAGCGCCTCCGGCCCGTCGACGAGCCCCGCGCCGCGCATGTAGGCCCCGGCCACCTCGGGGTCCTTGGTGGCCGCCTGCTGCACCAGACCGAGGAAGGTCTGGGCCACGCGGACCTTGGTGCTGCGCTCGCCCTCCACGCCCGGGAAGCCCATGTCGACCGTGTGCGTCATCTCCCACGGCTGGTCGATGACGTTGCGCGCCACATCGCCGAAATACTGGATGGGGTCCGGCAGCGCGCCGGTGTGCAGGTGCTGGCGGATGACCAGGGCGGCGAGCGCGGCCACGGTCATGCCCTGCGCGTAGACCGGGTTGAAGCAGCACAACGCGTCGCCGGTCACCAGCAGGCCGTCGGGGAAGCGTGTCAGCTTCTCGTAGCGGCGCCGCAGCGTCGTCGGGAAGCGGAAGGCGACAGGCTCGTCCAACGGCTCCGCGTCCTGGACCGCGTCGTAGATGTCAGGGACGGCGAGCGACTTCAGCCACGCGTACAGCCCTTCCTGGTCGGTGGGCGGATGGTCGCCGAGGATGCCGTAGGTGGTCAGCTCGACGCGGTCGCCGTCCGTCTTGGTGAAGATGGCGCCGCGCGGCAGGTCCTTGTTGGCGACCGGGTTGATCGACAGGTCGCCGTGGTAGGGGTCGGCGGTCAGCCTGTAGTGCTGCGTGACGTACCCCAGGCCGATCTTCGTCCGCTCCTCCTCGACCCGCGGATAGCCCTGGGCCTCCAGCCAGATCGGCGTGCGGGAGCCGCGTCCCGTGGCGTCGACCACCAGGTCGGCTTCGATGACCTGCGCACCGCCGTCGCCGTCGAGCGGCTGCACCTTGGCGCCGATGACCCGGCTCCCGTCAGGGGTGAACTCCAGGCCGAGGATGTCGTGGCGTTCGGCGAAGACCACGCCCGGCAGGACCCTGGTTCTCTCTCTGATGTGGTGCTCCAGCTTGGGGCGGCTGGCCGCCACGCAGACCAGGCCTGCGTGCTGGCGCTGGAGCGGCTTGCCGTTGAAGTACCAGCGCACGTCACCGGCCAGGTCGCCGGTCGGCACGCCGTCGGCGAACAAGCCCTCGGTGATCCCCGGGTACATTTCCTCCATGGCCTGCTGGCCCCGGGCCAGCAGGCCGTTGATGTGCCGGCTCTGCGGGCATCCGCGCCGCGGGCCTTGCACACCGATCAGCTCGTCTCGGTCGACGATGACCACCTCGTCGTAGGCGTCGGAGAGCACTCTGGCGGCGAAGAGCCCCGCGAGACTGCCGCCGAGCACCACCGCACGGGTCTTTGACTCATCACCCATTGGATCGCCTCCTGCGCGCTTTAGCGTTCACCACAGGGTCACATCGGCGATGATGCGTAACATCTTCTGAATTGCTGGCCGCGCGCGACAGCGCAATTCTTCAGAAATTCCGCGCGGGGCGGCATGTGATTCTGATCCCATGAACGAGTTTTCCGACAAAGCGGTTCTCATCACCGGCGGCGGCAGCGGCATGGGGCTGGCCACCGCACAGCGGCTCCTTTCCGAGGGCGCGCGGGTCGTGCTCGCGGGACGCAGCCCCGAGCGCCTGGACAAGGCGGTGCGCGAGCTCGACGCGGGCGACCGCGTGCTCGCCGTGCCCACCGACGTGTCGCGCCCTGCCGAGGTCGGCGCGCTGGTCTCGCGCGTCGAGGAGGGCTTCGGCAGGCTCGACGGCGTGTTCGCCAACGCGGGCGTGGCCGGCTTCTCGCGCAGCGGCGACGTCACCGAGGAGGCCTTCGACGACATCGTCGCCACCAACCTCAAGGGCGTCTACTTCACCATCCAGCAGGCGGTGCGGCTGATGACCGGCGGCGGCTCCGTCGTCGTCAACGGCTCCTGGCTGACCCACCGCGGGCTGGCCTTCACCTCTGTGTACGCGGCCAGCAAGGCCGGCGTGATCAACCTGGTCCGGACGCTGGCGGCCGACCTGGCGCCCAGCGGCATCCGGATCAACGCCATCAGCCCCGGCTACATCGTCACCGAGATGTTCGAGGGCATCGCCAACACCCCCGACGCGCAGGAGGCCTGCCGGGCGCAGGTGGCGCTCGGGCGGCTCGGCACCGCCGAGGACGTGGCGGACGCGGCGGCGTTCCTGCTCTCGCCGCGCTCGTCGTACATCACCGGCCAGGAGCTCCGGGTGGACGGCGGGCTCACCACCTCCGTGCCTCTCTGATCCGGCGGCCTGCTCATTCGAAGTCCGCACGTGGCGAGTTGCGGCGGGCAGATGGCCGCACAAAAGTTGGAGCAGGGCATTCTGAGAGAAAGGAGCCCATCGTGACCTCCACCCCCCCTGCCGTGCGCGGAGATCTGCCCGCACTAACGGGAATGCGCATCATCGCCGCGTTACTGGTCTTCCTGAGTCACGTCATCTTCCCCTTCACACAGGGGAACCAGAATATGGCCACTCCGTACGCGGACGACGGCATCACCCAGCAGCTGATGTGGCTGCTGTATCCCGGCGGTTCCATCGGAGTGTCGTTCTTCTTCATTCTGAGCGGCTTCGTGATCACGTGGGCGGCCAAGCCCGGTGACCGGATCAGCGCCTACTACCGGCGCCGCGTCGTGAAGATCATGCCGAACCACGTGGTGACGTGGGCGCTTGCCATGCTGCTGTTCGCCGGCTCGTACACGCTTCTGTGGGGCCTGCCGAACCTGCTGCTGCTCAACGTCTTCGTCAACGACAACGCCATCTGGGGCGGCGCGAACATGCCGGCCTGGTCGCTGAGCGCGGAGATGCTGTTCTACCTGCTCTTCCCCGCGCTCATCATCCCGATCAGGAAGATCGCCGACAACCGGCTGTGGCTGTGGGCGGGGCTGGCCTTCGTCGGCATGGCACTCGTATGCCTGGTCACGCTGACGCTGCTGCCCGACGCGCCCAAGTACCCGGGCGAGGCGCTGTCGCTGCCGCAGTTCTGGTTCATCTACCTGTTCCCGCCCGTGCGGCTGTTCGAGTTCGTGCTCGGCATGATCCTGGCCAGGATCGTCGCCGCGGGCAGGTGGCCGCGCATCGGGGTGCTCCCCGTGATGGCGCTGATGGTGATCGCGTACGCGGCCACGCTGTACATCCCCTGGCCCTACAGCGTCTCCCTGGTGACAGCCATCCCCTTCGCGCTGGCCATCGGCACCTTCGCCAAGGCCAACCTGGAGGGCAGGAAGACCTTCTTCGGCACCAGGCCGATGGTCTGGCTGGGACAGATCTCCTTCGGCTTCTACCTGACCCAGGCCATCGTCCTGTACTGGCTGCGCGAGGCGGTGCTCGGCAAGGCGGAGTACGGGCCCGTGGGCGGCACGCTGCTCATAATCGCGCTCGCCGGCGTCACCGTCGTGACGGGCTGGCTGCTCCACACGCTGGTGGAGCGCCCGGCCATGAAGTACTGGAGCAGATCCCGCAAGCCTCCGGTCCAGCCGGGGCCCGCCGAGCAGGCGCCCGCCGGCGCGCTGTCCAACTGAGAGAGGGGACCTAGATGGACATGAACGCACCGGCGAAGGCCGGCACCCGCGACTGGCTGGCGCTGGCCATCCTGGCCCTGCCGACGCTGCTGCTCTCGATCGACATGAGCGTGCTCTACCTGGCGCTCCCCCACCTCAGCTCGGACCTGGGGGCCTCGCTGACCCAGCAGCTCTGGATCACCGACATCTACGGCTTCGTCATCGGCGGCCTCCTGGTCACCATGGGCCGGCTCGGTGACCTGATCGGGCGGCGCAAGCTGCTGCTCATCGGCGCGGCCGCCTTCACCGCCGCGTCGGTGCTGGCCGCCTACTCCTCCAGCGCCGAGATGCTCATCATCTCCCGCGCCCTGCTCGGCGTCGCGGGCGCGACGATCATGCCGTCGACGATGTCGCTGATCGCCACCATCTTCAAGGACCCCGCGCAGATGGGCACCGCCATCTCGGTCTGGATGGCCTGCTTCATGGGCGGCGTCGCGCTCGGCCCCGTGGTCGGCGGCGTGATGCTGGAGAACTTCTGGTGGGGCTCGGTGTTCCTGCTGGCCGTGCCGGTCATGGCGCTGCTGCTCGCGACCGGGCCCGCGCTGCTGCCCGAGCACCGCGACCCCGAGGGCGGCCGGCTCGACCTGCCCAGCGTCGCGCTGTCGCTGGCGGCCATCCTGCCCTTCGTCTACGGGCTGAAGGAGTTCGCCAAGCACGGCTGGCAGCCCTGGTACGCCGTCGCCATCGTGGTGGGCCTCGCCTTCGGCGTGGCGTTCGTGCGGCGGCAGCGCAGGCTGGACTCGCCGCTGCTGGACCTGAAGCTGTTCAAGCTGCCGATCTTCCGGGCCGCGGTGTCGATCATGGTTCTCGGCGGCATCGTCAACGGCAGCTTCTTCCTGGTCAGCATGTTCCTGCAGACCGTGGTCGGCCTGTCGCCGCTGCAGACGGGCCTGTGGGTGCTGCCCTCGACCGCGGCCACCATCGCCGGCGTGCTGCTGGCCCCCGTGATCGCGCGCAAGCTGCGCCCCGGGTACGTCATCGCGGCGGGCCTGGTCGTCGTGGCGGCCGGCTACTTCGTGCTGAGCCAGATCGACGTCACCTCCGGCGTGGGCATCGTGCTGACCGGCATGATCATCGGCTCGCTCGGCGCGGGGCCGATGGGCGCGCTCGGCAACTCGTTGATCTTCGGCTCCGTCCCGCCCGAGCGGGCGGGCTCGGCCTCCGCGGTCTCCGAGACGGGCGGCGAGCTGGGCATCGCGCTCGGCGTGGCCGCGCTGGGCAGCGTCGGCACCGCCGTCTACAGCGTGCAGATCGCCGGCACGCTGCCCCCGTCCGTGCCGCCCGCCCTCGCGGACACCGCGAGCGAGGGCATCACGGGCGCGATCAACGCGGCCCAGCAGGTGGCCGCGCCCGTGGCCGCCGAGCTGCTCGCCGCCGGACGTGAGGCCTTCACCTCGGCGGTCAACGCCGCCACCGGCGTCAGCGCGGTGCTGGCCCTGTGCCTGGCCGCCGTCGCACTGATCACGCTCAGGAAGGTGCCGCCGGCTTCCGAGCAGGCCATGGAGGAGCCTTCCGAGGAGCCTTCCGCGGACGCCGCCGAGGAGCCCGCGTCGGCCAAGACCTAACACCATCCGAATCGCTGAGTTCTATGGGAGACCACCGTGGAAAGACGCTGCCCCGTTCTCGACACCACCGGCCGTGACATCCATGCGGAAACCGACTTCCTGCGCGCTCAGGGCCACGCCGTCCAGGTGGAGCTCCCCGGTGGGGTGCTCGCCTGGTCGGTCAACACCCACGAGGCGGTCAGGCAGTTGCTCGCCGAGCCCAACGTCACCAAGAGCGCGCGCAACCACTGGCCCGCGTTCATCAACGGCGAGATCCCGCCCGACTGGGAGATGATCAGCTGGATCGCCATGGACAACATGGTCACCGCGTACGGCAAGGACCACGTCCGGCTGCGCCGGATTGTCGGCAAGGCCTTCACGCCGCGCAGGACCGAGGCGATCAAACCGCGCATCACGGCGCTGACGAACCAGCTCCTGGACGCGCTGGCGGCGACGGAGCCCGGCGAGGTGGTCGACCTGCGGGAGCGGTTCGCCTATCCGCTGCCGGCCATGCTGGTCGCGGACCTGATCGGCATGTCGGAGGAGGCGCGGGCGGCCACCGCCAAGGTCATCGACATGATGGTGGACACCACGGTCACGCCGGAGCAGGCGCAGGCGATCCTGTCCGGCTGGCGCGGCGCCATGGCCGAGCTGATCGCGGAGAAGCGGCAGAACCCGGGCGAGGACATCACCACCGACCTGGTGACCGCGCGCGACACCGACGGTTCGCGGCTGTCGGAGGTCGAGCTCACCGACACGATCTTCGCGATCCTCGGTGCGGGCTCGGAGACCACGATCAACTTCTTCGACAACGCGATCACCGCTCTGCTCTCCAACCCCGAGCAGCTCGAGCTGGTCAAGTCGGGCCAGTCCACCTGGGACGACGTGATCGACGAGGTCCTGCGGGTGGAGTCACCGCTGGCGCACCTGCCGCTGCGGTACGCCGTCACGGACATCCACCTCGACGGCGTCACCATCCCCCAGGGCGACCCGATCCTGATCAACTACGCCGCGGTGGGCCGCGACCCGGCCCTGCACGGCGAGGACGCGGGCACCTTCGACATCACCCGGCCGAACAAGGAGCACCTCTCGTTCGGGTACGGCCCGCACTACTGCCTCGGCGTCTCCATCGCCAGGGCGGTCGCCGCGATCGGGCTGTCGTCGCTGTTCGAGCGGTTCCCCAACCTCAGCCTGGCGGTGGACAAGCAGGACCTGGCGCCGCTGCCGACGTTCATCATGAACGGGCACCGGGCGCTTCCCGTGCGCCTCAACGCCCCGGTTCCCGCGACGGTCTCCTAGACACATGACAGAGCCTCCGCACCATCCGGGTGCGGAGGCTCTGTCATGCGGTCGGCGTGATGCGGTCAGCTCGCGGCGGCCACGGGGACGCCGGAGTCGGGGACGGCCAGCCACCACGGGTTCGCCCTGGCCCACTCAATGGTCCGTGCGACGCCCTCTGCCAGCGGGGTCGTCGCCTCCCACCCGAGCAGCCTGCGCGCCTTGGTGCTGTCGGGCACGCGCCGTGGCACGTCCTCGTAGGCGGGGCCCAGGGCGGCGCGCGCGTCCACCTCGACGGTCCTGGCCCCGGTCAGCGCCGCGACCGTGGTGATCGCCTCGCGCACGGTGCTCTCGGTCATGCTGCCCAGGTTGAACACCTCGCCGGCGCCGCCCCTGTCGGCGACCAGCAGCGTGCCGGCCACCGCGTCCGCCACGTACGTGAAGCACCGGGTCTGCCGGCCGCCGTCGTAGACCGCGAGCGGCTGCCCGTTGAGCGCCCGGTGCACGGTGCGGCTCATGACGAAGGCGGGCCGCTGGCCGGGGCCGTAGGCGTTGAAGTAGCGCACGATCGCCGCGTCCAGCCCGTGTTGCCGGCAGAACGCCAGCGTGAGGTGCTCGGACATCGCCTTGGCCGAGGAGTAGGTCCAGCGGTCGGCGGCGGTGGAGCCGAGCACCCGGTCGGCGTCCTCCGCCCACGGCACGGCGGGGTTCTTGCCGAACACCTCGCTGGTGCTGGCGACCACCACGCGCGCGCCGGCCGCGACGGCCCGCTCCAGCACGTTCCTGGTGCCCTGGAAGTTGACGTCGATCACATCGAGGGGGCGGTCCAGGTAGCGGTCCACCCCGACCTCGGCGGCCAGGTGGTAGACGACGTCCGCCCCCGGGCCGATGGCCTCGGCCAGCCGCGCCTCGTCGCGGATGTCGCCGACGACCGTGCGCACCAGCGGGTCAGGCTCGCGGTCGAAGACCGTCACCTCGTCGCCGCGGGCGAGCAGCGCCCGCACCAGATGCCTGCCGATGAAGCCGGAGCCGCCGGTCACGACCGCGCGTGCGCCCGCCATGTCAGAGCATCCTCGAATGGTCGGCGGAAAAACGCATGAGACTCTCCCTCTGAGAAATGGCATGGATAAACAAAAGAACAACTCGTTCCGCCGCCGTCCCGCATCTCCTGCATTGCCGGAAACCGGCACGTCAGGAGATGCATCGCCAATTCCGGAGACTGATACTGGTTAGGGGAATTCCACTCCATCGAGGAGTTCGCGAGGGAGCGCTAGATGCGAATCATGCTCACTGTGTGGCCACAGACGTGCCACCTCTACCCCGCCGTGCCGTACGCGCAGGCGCTGCAGCTCGCCGGGCACGAGGTCGTCGTGGCCTGTCCGCCCGGCGCGGCCGACGACATCGTGGCGGCGGGCCTGACGGCCGTCACGTGCGGCGAGCCCGACACCAGCGGGTGGGTCCGCGACGACCTGCCGCCCGACCCGGAGGAGATGGAGCGCCTGGCCACGGCCCTGCAGGTGACGCAGGACGAGCGCGACACCTGGGACGTGTTCTTCCAGTACTACCTCATGGGGGTCAGGTTCCAGCTCCCGCGCGTGCCGAGCGCGCAGAACAAGGCGCTGGTCGAGTTCGCCCGCACGTGGCGGCCCGACCTTGTGCTGTGGGACCCGTGGTTCCCCGCCGGCGCCGTGGCGGCCAAAGTGGCAGGCGCCGCACACGGCCGGGTCCTGATGGCGCCCGACTACAGCGGCTGGGCCGTCGAGCTGTACGCCAGGCAGGCCACGCCGCCCGTGGACCCGCTGGCGAGGGCGGTACGCCCGCTGGCCGAGCACTACGGCGTCGAAGTGGACAGCGAGCTGCTTGTCGGCCAGTTCACCATCGACCCGATGCCGCGCGAGATGCGCCTGTCGCGCGACCTGGCCGCGGTGCCCGTGCGCTGGAGCCCGTACAACGGCGGCGGCGTCAAGCCCTCCTGGCTGTACGACAAGCCGCGCCGCCCGCGCGTGGCCCTTTCGGTCGGGCTGTCCACCAGGGCGTACCACAAGGGCGAGTGGCGCGCGCCGAAGATCTTCGAGGCGGTCGCCGACCTGGATGTCGAGCTGGTCGCCACGCTCAACGCCGACCAGCTCGAAGGCATCTCCTCGATCCCCTCCAACGTCCGCACCGTGGACTACGTCCCGCTGCTGCAGCTGCTGCCGACCTGCTCGGCCAGCATCAACCACGGCTCCAGCGGCACGTTCTGGGCCTCGGTCGCCGCCGGGGTGCCGCAGCTCGTCGGCGACACGGACGAGCCGCAGCGCGTCATCGTGGTCGACGGAGAGAACAGCAAGATGGCCGAGCGGAACATCCTGTCCAAGCTCGCGATCGCCTACCTGGAGTCGCGCGACGCCGGGCTCCGCCTCGACCACCAGAAGCAGTCGGTCGAGGAGATCAGGGCCGCGATCGTCACGGCGCTGGAGGACCCCCGCTACCGCGACGGCGCCGCCGCCGTGCACCAGGAGTGGCTGGACCGGCCGGGCCCCGCCGACATCGTGCCCACCTTGGAGAAGCTCACCGCGATGCACCGCTGACCAGGCCGCGCCTGCAGCCGCATCGACAAGGGGCCGCGGACCTTCATCAGGTCCGCGGCCCCTTCGCGCTGCTCCGGCGGGTGTCAGCGGTGGAGCTTGACCACGGCCTCCATGTCGGCGGCCGAGTAGTCGCGCCCGGCCCGCATCTCTTTGAAGGCCTCCACGCTGAGGCTGGTCGGCGGGCTGTTCCGCGGGTCGCGGCACCCGGACGACAGCGCGTAGGCGTTGTAGGCGTCGAGGAGCTCCTGCGCCTCCACGGTGGCGAACGCCATGCGCTCGGCCGGGTCGGCGCCATTGAGCACGTCGCCGATCGCCCTGGTCATCACGTCCTGGTTGCCGGCGAAGTCGCCGAACAGCGCGCCCTCGGAGGCCGGGACGCCGCTCTGGCCCGTCGGGAAGCGCATGACGTGGTCGTAGGCCAGCCGGTGGTGCGGGTTGGCGGCGTACCAGCCCTCCTCCTCCAGCAGGTCGTGCGCGGAGTGGGTGAGCGGCAGGAAGCTGTTGGCCTTGTGGCGCTCGGCCGCCATGCGCGGGCTGTGCAGGTACATGAGGAACGCCAGCGCGCCCTCCTGCGTCGCCTCGTCCAGCCCCTCGGCCATCCAGAGCGCGGTGCCGGCGATGGCGTTGCCGACGTACGGCACGTTCGCGTCGTAGGGGAAGATGCCCACCTCGACGTCGAAGCCGTTGTCCTCCGCGGCTCTGAACATGTAGTTGACGTCGTTGGAGGAGGAGATCCGGATCGCCACGTCCTGGTCGGCGAAGGTCTTCAGCGTGCCCGCCCAGTCGGGGATCTTGCCGGTGTAGTGGTAGTGGCCGTTCCTGTGCAGCCCGCGCCACCACTCCACCCAGCGCATCATCTCCGGCGAGGCCAGGTCGGCGACCGTGGCCCGCCCCAGCCGGCCGTTGTGCTCGTTCACGAGCAGGCCGCCCTGCGTGGCCAGCGCCTGCTGGGTGAACGTGCCGTGGTTGGACCACGTGATGGCGTGGGAGGGGCCGTCACGCAGCGCCGCCACCCTGGCGCACACCTCCTCCACCTCCTGCCAGGTGCGCGGCATGCTCTCCACGCCCGCGCGCCGCAGCAGGTCGGTGTTGCCGTACAGCAGGCTCGTGGTGCCCACGGTCGGCATGCACGTCAGGTCGCCGTCGAGGGTGTAGTAGTCGCGCAGCGGAGCGATGATGTCGTCGAGCACGACCGGCTCGCCCAGCACCTCGGTGCGCCCGCCGATGGCCTTCTCCACCGAGGTGAACAGCGGGCGGCCGTCCTGCCGACGCGAGTCGCGCGCCACCTGCGTCATGTAGAAGTAGTACTCCGACAGAGCCGGGACGTGCCCTTCCGCGGCGGCCTCCGCGACCTGCCTGGGAAGCTGCCAGAAATCCTTGCCGTGCACCACCACCTGGTACTCGGGGTGCAGTCTCTCGAAATCGGCGGCCTGCTGATACCACCGATCCATCCAGCCGGGAAACGTCAGGTCGGGGACCCATACTTCGATCGGAATCCTGTTCTTCATGAACCCATGGTTTATCCGTCTTTTTCCCGCCGCATCTCCGCTATTGCGCTGCGTTTTTCCCGCACGCACGGAGGTGACCGGGCGGCCGGGCCGGTGTGATGCTGAGAAGCGTTTCGCGCGAAGGGAATTAACATGAGCGTTGACACCACGTACGCGCCAGCAATGCTTCTCGAGGAGTTCACGGGCGCATCGCCCGACGGGCTCGACGCGGCCTACGCGCGGCTCGTCGGCGCGCTCTGGTCGCCCGGCACCGCGCAGGACCAGACGCTGTGGGACGGCGGCACGCTCACCGAGCGCGCGCCGTCGGCGATCCCCGAGCTCATCCGCGCGCTGGACGGGCTCGACGACGCGCGCGCCGGCCGGCTGCTGATCCTGCTGGGCCTGATCGCCGAAGCGGGGCAGACCGAGGCCGTGCGCGCCGGCCTCGACCGCTACCTGGCCCTGGCCGACGGCGCCGGCCCCGAGCTCGGCCAGGCCCTGGCCTACCTGCTCGCGCATTTCCCGCACGACCGCGACAGGGTGCTCGGCGTCGCCGGCCGGCTCGGCCTGGACTCCGGCGACCGGTCCCGGCTCGACCGCTGCCTGACCCTCATGGACGAGCGGCGGACCGGCCTCGGCCGGGTCTGGCCCGCCCCCGAGATCTGGCGGCTCACCGACGAGGAGCGCGCCTTCGACCAGGCGTGGATCGGCGCGCTCAGCCAGGAGCAGGCCGAGGTCAACTGGCGCAACGACAGCCGGACCGTGTGGGGCTACATGGGGCTGAAGGCGTACTGGTCGATCCGGCGCGGCCCGGTGGTCGACGTGCCCGGCCCGCAGGCGCCGCCCGAGTCGGACGCGACGGGCGCCGACCCGCGCCTCGGCCTGTTCGCGCGGCACCTGTCCGCGCTGGTCTGCCCGTCCTGCCGGGGCCCGCTCGACAACAGCGGCGCCGCCGTGCGCTGCCCGGCCTGCGCGGTCGCCTACCCGGCCTCCCGCGGCATCCTCGACCTCACCAGGGCCGTGCGGGACGACGCCGACGAGGCCACCGCCGACCTGCTCAAGAGCCTGGCCGAGATGCCCAGCATGGGCCTGTACTACGAGGCGCTGCTGCGTCCCGAATTCCTGCGCGTGGCGGGCGGCAACTGGGGCGGCGCGGTCACGCTCGCCGACGAGGACGCCTACATCGCGCGCAGCGTGCGCCCCGTGGACGGCCCCGTGCTCGACCTCGGGGCGGGCGCCGGCCGCTGGACCTCCGTCGTCGCCGCGACCGTCGGCAGCGACCGGCTGCTGGCCCTCGACCTGGGCCTGCCCATGCTCAACGTGCTGCGCCGCCGTGTGCCCGACGTGCCCGCGGTGCGCGCGAGCGCGCTGGACATCCCGCTGGCCGACGCCAGCATGGGCGCCGTGGTCTGCTGGAACGCGCTGCAGGCCTTCCCCGACGAGGCGGCCACCGCCATCGCCGAGGTGGGGCGCGTGCTGAGGCCGGGCGGCACGTTCACGCTGATGACGTTCGTGTGGGACGAGGACCCCGTCTGCCGCCACTTCCAGGCCGCGCACTACTTCCCGAGCCGGCCGGCCGGGATGCTGCTGTTCGAGCGGGAGGAGCTGGACCGCTGGCTCGCCGACGCGGGCATGGTGGTGCTGGAGAGCTCGGGCCCCGAGTCGTTCGCCTTCATCACCGCGCGGCGGGTGAGCTGAATGCCCGTCACGGAGTCGGGAGAGCCCGGCGTGCTCCTGCCCAGGCCGGAAGGGGCCGGCACGCCCGTCGCCGGGCCGGGGCGGTCCCTGCTCATCGCCGGGCCGGGGCAGCCCGGCTACGAGGCGGCGACCGCGGTGTTCGCGCTGGGCGCGGTGCCGAAGCCGGCCGCCGCCGCCGTGGTGCGCACGGTCGAGCAGGTGCGGGAGGCCGTCGGCTTCGCGCGCCGCTCGGGCCTGCCCGTCCGGGTGCACACCACCGGCCACTGGGCCGAGGCGGCCCGTCCCGTGCGCGGCGGGCTGCTGCTGCGGACGGAGATGAGCGGTCCCGTCGAGATCGACCCCGAACGGCGGGTGGCCCGCGTGCCCGCGGGGACCCGCTGGGGCGCGGTGGTCAAGGCCGCCGCCGAACACGGCCTGTCGGTCGCGCACGGCTCTTCGCCGACGGTCGGCGTGGTCGGGTACCTCCTCGGGGGCGGGCTCAGCTTCTACGGCCGGCGCACCGGGCTCGCGGCCAACAGCGTGCGCGCGGTGGAACTCGTCACGGCGGACGGCGAGCTCCGCAGGGCGTCGGGCACGGGCGCGGTCTTCGGCGCGGACACCGGGGCCGGCGGGGACGGCGAGCTGCTGTGGGCGCTGCGCGGCGGCGGGGGCGGCTTCGGCGTCGTCACCGCTGTGGAGGTCGCCCTGTTCCCGGTGGCGAAGGTGGTCACCGGGGCGGCGTGCTGGCCCGCCGTCCACGCGCCCGAGCTGTTGCGGGCCTGGCGCGAGTGGACGCTGACCGCGCCGCGCGAGGCGACGACCAGCGTGCGCGTCCTCAACCTGCCCGACCTGCCTGACGTGCCGCCCATGCTGTCGGCGGGCCCCGTCCTGTTCGTGGACGGCGCCGTGCTGGCCGGGACGGACGACGACGTGGCGGCCGCCCAGGCGCAGGCCGGCGAGCTCCTGGGCCCACTGCGCGGCATCGCGCCGCCGGTGCTCGACACGTGGCAGACGACCGGTCCCGCGGGGCTCCTGGACACGCACATGGACCCGTCCGACCCCGTCGAGGTCATCGGCGACCACCTGCTGCTGAACGAGCTCGGGGAGGCGGGCATCGACGCGCTGCTGGAGGTCATCGGCGCGGGCTCGCGCTCCCCGCTGATCGCCGCGGGCCTGCGCCAGCTCGGGGGCGCCTACGCCGACCCCGACCCCACCGGCGGCGCCCTGAACCACCTGACGGCCCGCTACGGCTACTCGGGCGGCGGCGTCCCCGGGCTGTCGGGCACGCGGGAGGACATTCTCGCCCGGCTCCCCGTGGTCAGGTCCGCCCTCACCCCCTGGGACGCCGGCACGACCGCGCCCACGTTCGTGGAGCGCTTCGACCAGCCCCAGGGACACCTGGACGGGGCCACGGTGGCCGCCGTGGACGCGGTGCGCGCCCGCGTGGACCCGGACGGCCTGTTCCGCGACGACATCATGCCGGGCGCCACCCGAAGGTAGCCCGGACGCCGCAGCGGCCCGCCACGATGTCGTGGCGGGCCGCTCGCGTGATGGGACGGCCGTGACGGGTCAGAGAATGTGGACCTCGGGGATGTAGAGGATCCAGCGGCCGGCGAAGTCGCTCTCCTTCGCCATGATCTCCTTGGCGTGGTTCCACGCGAACAGCACCGCGTAGTCCGGCCGGTCCTCTCGGAACACCGACGGCGCCACCACCGGGATGTGGGATCCGGCGACCACCCGGTCCTGCTTGGACGGCGTCGAGTCGCACACGTACGGGATCAGCTCGGTCCCGATCCCGCAGTAGTTGGTGACCGTGGTGATCTTGGCGGGCGCCCCGTAGCCGGCCACCCGCTTGCCGTCCGCCCGCAGCGAGGTGAGCAGCGCGGTCAGCTCGTCGCGGACGCGTTCGGCCCGGCGGTTGAGCTCCACGAGCGTGGCGGGCCGGTCGAGGCGCCGCGCCCGCTCAGAGGCCAGCAGCTCGCCGACGGCCGCGGTGGGAAGGCGGGCGCCGCGCTTGGCGAGCGTGTAGCGCATGGAGCCGCCGTGGATGGCCAGCGGCTCGGCGTCCACCAGATCGAGCCCGAAGAGACGGGCGGCGGCGCGGATGGAGCTGACGGAGAAGACGAAGGAGTGCTCGTCGTAGAACAGGTCGAAGGCGGTCTGCTCGACGACGGCGCCGAGGTAGGGCTCCTCGAAGACGAACACCCCGTTGGGGCCGAGCAGCGTCACGGCGCCCTTGAGCACGGAGTCGAGGTGGGAGATGTGCGCGATGACGTTGGCGCCGAAGATGACGTCGGCGGGGCCGTGCCCGGCGCGGATCTCCCCCGCGGTCTCCTCGTCGAAGAAGCGCGGCAGCACCCGCACGCCTTTCGACCGGGCCAGGGCGGCCACCTCCTGGGACGGCTCGACGCCCAGGTGCCGGACACCGGCGTCGGCGACCGTGGCGAGCATGACGCCGTCATTGCAGCCGATCTCGACGATGAACGGGTCGTGGCCGGTCAGCTCGGTGCGCAGCAGCCGGCGCGCGACGCCGGCGAAGTGCTCGCTGTGCACGGTGGAGTTGGAGGCCCGGTACGGGTACTCGTCGTGATATCTGACTTCCTGCGGGATCTCGGCCATCAATTGCACCATCGCGCACGAGTCACACATCCCGACGATCAGCGGGTAAAAGAATTCCCCAGCCAATTGGTCAGGCTTGGGGAAGGCATTTCCGCGTGGCTGGACACCGAGGTCTATCGAACCTTTCACCGGCCCAGAGCAGATGCGGCAGGAAGTCTCCATGAATCGACGCTAACATCGCGGGGCGTTGATTCGCTTATCGCCGTTTGCGGAATTCCCGCGCGCGAACGAGTCCGGTCATGCGACAGGGGCGCGGCATCGGCCACGCCCCACCCCGATCGCGCGGTGTGCTCCCCCGCCACCGGCGGCCGTCCGATGTCCGGCCACTCCAGGCAGGTCGCGCCCGGCGCCTCGCCATCGTCGCCGGTTACGGCTCCGCCCCTCGGCGCGGCCGGACATCCCGCAGGTGGAGGAGATCGGACCGGGCCGGCGGACCCCACGTCGTCCGTTGCCGGCGGTCACCGGGGATCTCCCCCGTCGTCACATTACTTGATCTTCGTGACGTACTCGCTGAGGGCGTCGAAGAAGAAACCCCACCCCTCCACGGTGCGGGGGAGCTCCTCCTCGGGGAGGTTGCCCTCCTGCACGAAGACCATGTTGGTGCCGTTGTCGGCGTCGGAGAACGTGACGGTCACGGTCTCCGGGCCGGCGGCGGCCTGCTCCGGGGTGGGCTCCTTGCCGCTGAGGTCGGCCAGCGTGTAGACCAGACGCTCGTTCGGGACGACTTCCTGGTAGACGCCGGCGAAGGGGACCTGGGTCTGCTCGTCGACCACGATCGTGGCCTTCCACTCGCCGCCGGGGCGGACGTCCATGGAGATGGTGTCCAGGGGCGCGCCCCACCAGTGGGTGAAGTGCTCCGGCTGGGTCCAGGCCGCGTAGACCAGGTCGCGCGGGGCATCGAGCACGCGGGTAATATCGATCTTGCTCATCGCGTCATCCTTTCGTGTGAGCCGGATCGTCATTGTGTCCGACCGGGCTGTCCCGATCTTATTCAGGAATGCTCACTTGGGGAGTCAGGAAACCAGGTGACCGAGAGCGGCGTGCCTGACCTCCTCCGACTCCAACCAGATGTAGGGGTCGTTCATCTCCAGCCAGCCCACGCCGGGCGGGCACCGGTCGTAGCCGAGGAGCCTGCGCACCTCCTCGGGGTACTCCAGCACCCGCTCGCGCGGCACCGCGAGGTACTGGTTCTCCTCCTGGCGGAGGTTGCCCAGGTCGTAGGCGATGGTCATGCCGGTGCGGGGCGAGTCGGTGACGTTGCGCCCGCCGCCGTGGTAGACGCCGCCGAGCCAGATCAGCCCGCCGCCCGGCGGCATCTCGGTGGGGATGGCCTCCTCGGTGGCCGGCGCCCGCTCGTCGTCCCAGTGGTGGCTCCCGGGGATCACCAGGGTGCCGCCGTTGTCGGCGGTGAACTCGCTCATCGCCAGCATGACCATGACCCTGCTGGTGGGGCCCGGGTGCGGGCGCAGGTGCAGGGCGTCGTCGCGGTGCAGCGGCTGCTTGCCCTGCCCCTTGTGGATCTGCACCAGCTGGGTGGCGCTGATCTGGATGCTCGGCACCATGTCCTGGCGCGACTTGCCGATCCACATGGGGATGGGCTTTTGCATGATGGCCCGGGCCGCGCCCAGGAACAGGCGGTGCGTGACCACGGGGGTCAGCCTCGTGGTGCGGGCGAACAGCGACGACACCCGCCGCGTGCGCAGCCCGTCGTACCAGTTGTCGCTGTAGGACTGGGCCTGCAGCGTCGGCTCCAGGTCCGCCCACAGCCCCGCGAGCGTCTCAGTGTCCAGGAAGTCTTCGACGATCACGGCCCCGTCCCTCTCCAGGACGGCGACCACGTCGTCGAGATCGGCGTCGGACCTGACTCGAGTCAGACTCGCCACGATCATCACCTTTCTTCGGATCGACTTTCGACGGAGCGCTCGCGGAGGTCCGTCGGGGGGTCAGCCCACGATCACCGGCGTGCTGGGCTTGACGGAGCCCTTGCCGAGCTTGTTGCGCAGCCGCAGTGCCGGCTTCTCGACCGCGTAGTAGCTGATCACGGCCGCGACGAACGCGGTGCCGTGCACGAGCAGGAGCGCGAGCGGGAAGTTCGTGGAGCCCCACAGGTTCCAGATGTAGATGGAGGGGATGTGCCACAGGAACATCGCGTACGACACCCGTCCGATGTACTGCAACGGTCTGAGGGTCAGCACGCCGGTGAGGAAGCGCGAGCGCAGGTCGGGCACGGTCAGCGGCGCCAGCAGCAGGAACACGATCAGCAGGTCGATCGGTTGGTTGAACAACACGATCTCGGTGGGCGGGAAGTTGGAGGTGCCCTGGTCGCCCATGGGCGAGAAGCAGTACAGGATGATGACGCCGAGCGCGACCAGCCAGGTGCGGCCGGGGTACCGGGCGATCAGCCGGTACGGCGCCAGCCAGCCGCCGCTCTGGGCCGCGGCCGAGAGCGTGGCCAGGGCCATGCCGATGGCCAGGTAGCCGAACCAGCCGATGGGCCAGTTGCCCTGCACCGGGTACGGGCCGAGCGAGGGGTGGTGGCTCCAGGCGTTGAAGGCGTAGCCGATGAGCACGATGACGAAGATCGGCACCATGATGCGGCGCGCCTTGGCCTGCGGCGTCGCCGCGCCGGCGGCGAGCCGGTGGAACAGCCAGGCGAACACGGGCAGCAGGATGTAGAACGCGATCTCCGTCGCCATGCTCCAGGTCGACTCCATGCCGCCCGGGATGCCGCCGGCCTCGTAGACGTGCTGCATGGAAAGCACCCGCACGATGTACCAGAAGCCGTGGCCGACCTGCTCCTGGCCCATCAGGAACAGCGGCGTGAACAGCGCCACCAGGGCCAGCAGCCAGTACGCGGGAAAGATGCGCAGCGCGCGCCGCCACGCGTAGGAGCCCAGGTTGTACTCCTGCGGAGTGCCCTCGATGGTCCTGCGCGCGAAGGGCAGGTAGAGCAAGAAACCGGACAGGGCGAAGAGGATCGGCAGTGACTCGCGGGTGAACCGCTCGATCACGACAGCGAGCCAGCCGTTGCCGGGCTGGTCGCCGTAGCCGATCTGCCCGGAGGCGAAGGCGGAGTGGATGGTGATGACGGCCAGCACCGCGAGTGCGCGTATTCCCTGCAGCTCAGGAAAATACTGTCCTCTGGTTTCACGTGGTGGCCGGGAATCGCCGCCGATATCAGCTGTCATAGGGACGCTCCTCGGAGTTGAACAGCCCTCCCAGCTTCGCGCCGCGCGGCGGGGCCGCGCATCTTCAGAATTGCTGTTATCGCGCTGACCAGCTCGGCGGCGCGGTCGCGCACGAAGAAGTGGTCGCCGTCGAAAACTCGCAGCCCGCGGAAATCGGTGGTGTGCGCGCGCCACTCGGCCATGCCGCGCTCCGGCGCGACCGGGTCGCGGGTGCCGCAGAAGGCGGCGACGGGCACGGGCAGCGGCGGCTCGGCCCGGTAGGCGTACGACGCGCACAGCGTGAAGTCGGCCCTGGCCACGGGCAGCGTCCGCGCCAGCAGGGCGGGGTCGCCGGCCAGCTCGTCGGGCAGCCCGCCGAGGGCGCGCAGCGAGGCGATGAACCGCTCGTCCCCGTCGCGCGGGTCGGGTTGCGTGAGCGCGCCGCGCACCGGCCAGGCCGCGACCGCCAGCAGCTCGGGCAGGCGCCCGCCGGCCGACTGCAGCTCACGCACCATGCGGTAGCCGAGCATGGCGCCCATGCTGTGGCCGAACAGCGCGTACGGCACGCTCTGGCCCTCTAACTCGGCGGCCAGCTCGGCGGCCAGGGCGCGGGCGGCGGTGTCGCAGTCGGTGTGCGCGGGCTCGCGGTGCCGCCCGGGGCGGCCCGGCAGGGTGACGGCGCGCAGCTCGATCCACGACGGCAGGTGCCGCGTCCAGGGGCGGAAGGCCGAGGGGCCGCCGCCCGCGCAGGGCAGGGCATAGAGGTGCAGCCTGGCCGACGGCCTCGGCTCGAAAGCCAGGTACCACGGAGGTGTTCTCATATCAGCACGTGCCCGATCAGCTCTTTCATGATCTCGGTGGTGCCGCCGTAGATGGTCTGCGCCCTCGTGTCCACGTACGCCCGCGCCACCGGGAAGTCGCGCACCACGCCGTAGCCGCCGTGCAGTTGCAGGCAGCGATCCACGACCTTCTGGCACAGCTCGGTGTTCCACCACTTGGCCATCGCCGCCTCCTCCGCCTCCAGCCGGCCCGCCGCCTCCTCGGCCACGCACCGGTCGGTGAAGGAGCGGGCCACGGCCACGGCGGTGGCCAGCTCGGCCAGGACGAAGCGGTTGTGCTGGTGCGCGCCGACGGGCAGGCCGAACACCTGGCGGGTGCGGCAGTGCTCGATCGTGTACTCCAGCACCCGTTCGGCGGTGGCCAGCGCGGAGACCGCGATCATCATGCGTTCCCTGCGCAGCGTGCGCATGAGGTAGGCCACGCCCTTGCCCTCGCGGCCCAGCAGGTTGGCGGCGGGAACCTCGACGTCGTCGAAGAAGAGCTCGACGGTGTCCATGGCGCGCATGCCGATCTTGTCGAGCGACTGCCCGCGCGACAGCCCTGGCCGGTCGGACTCGACGGCGATCACGCTGAGCCCGCCGCCCGCGCCTTCACCCGTGCGGACGGCCACGAGCAGCAGGTCGGCCACGGCCCCGTGGGTGATGAACGTCTTCTGCCCGTTGATCACGTAGCCGTCACCGCGCCGGACGGCGCGGCACCGCAGCCGCGCCACGTCACTGCCGGCGTCGGGCTCGGTGATGGCCACGGCGGTGACCAGTTCCCCGCTGCAGAAGCCGGGCAGCCAGCGCGCGCGCTGCTCGGGCGTGGTGAGCGTGCGCAGGTACAGCCCGGCGATCTCGTTGTGCAGGGACAGCGCGGGCGCGTGCACGCCGGCCCGGCCCAGCTCCTCGGAGACGATCACGTGGTGCAGGTAGTCGGGGTCACCGCCCCCGCCGTACTCGGCGGGCACGTCCATGCCGAGCAGGCCGAGCTCGCCCGCCTTGCGCCAGACGTCCCTGCCGGTCGTGCCCCGCTCCTCCCACTCGCGGTAGTTCGGCTCGATCTCCTTGGCGACGAACGTGCGCACCAGCTCGCGGAAGGCGTCGTGGTCGGCGGTGAACAGCTCACGCCGCATGGTGCACCGCCGGCAGCACCGTCCACGACGGGACGATGTCCCGCATCCGGTTCATCATGACCTGGCAGTAGCCCGCGTTGTAGTCGAGGCTGCGGTGCTTCGGATAGGGCATCTTGCGCCGGCCGACGTGGTCGACGCGCAGCCGCACCACGCCCAGGTCCGCGCCCTCGGGCAGGTCGGGCAGCTCCAGCAGCGCGGCGGCCTCCGGGGGCAGCTCGGCGACGAAGGTGTAGCGGTCCTGCTCGACCAGCCGGATGTGCGTGAGCGGCACGCTCGGCGCGACCACCGACTCCCGGTAGACGTACGGCCTGGCCAGCAGGTCCAGCTCGAAGGCCGCCCGCACGCCGGGCAGGTCCAGCCAGCCGCGCTCGCGCAGGAACCCCTCCAGCAACTCGTCCATCTCGCCCCGGTGGGAATGCAGGACGTAGTGCAGCACCTTGCCGATGTTGTTGATGTCGTAGTTGCCGAGCGTGGCCACGGAGTCGGCGAAGAACCGGCAGATCTCGGTGTCGGTCCTGGTCTTGAAGTAGTGGGCGGCCGCCCGCAGGAAGTCGGTGTAGGAGCACACGCCTTGGCGGTCGAGCAGGCGCGCGACGTAGAAGCCCGCCCGCGCGTTGTAGATGCTGATGACCGCGTAGTAGAACCAGGCGCCCTCCTGGAAGTCCTCGCGGGTCACCCACTTCGTGCCGACCACCACGTCGGCCTCGGCGACGGGGTCGTCCACCCGCACGGTGACGATGCCGAGCTCCTCCTGCTGCCGGTACATGGGCGTGTTACGCAGCAGGAGCTGCGGATAGGAGACGACGGCGTCGGCGCCGGACGCACAGAGCTTGCCGATGCCCTCCTGGTAGGAGGCCAGGGTCTCGCCCGGCAGCGGCCAGATCAGCTCGGTATAGGAGCTGATCTTCTTCTCGCGGAGCTTGACCTGCAGCTCGACGTACGTGGATTCCTTGATGTTGGCGCGCTGCACCAGCTCCAGCGCCTGCGGGCTGGTGGTCTGCAGGGAGACGGGCTGGCTCGTGAGCATGCCGCCCTCGACCAGGATCTCGGTGATCTCCGTGACGCGGTCGGGACGGTTCTTGGCCGCCTGGATCGCCACCATCGACGGGTAGCCGTTGCGCTGCTTGCACTCCACCAGGTGGCGGGTCAGCTCGACGTCGCGCGGCAGCGCGCCCCAGTTGGCGTCGGCGACGAAGATGCTCTCCACGCCGTGCTCGCTGATCCACGACAGGTCGGACTTGACGCGGTCCAGCTCCCACCGGTGCACCTTGTCGTTGGTGGCCGCGCCCCAGTAGCAGTACGAGCACCGGTACGGGCAGCCCCGGTTGGTCTCGACGACGGCGAAGGTGTACTCGCCCCCGTCGAAGACGCCGGCCGCGAACGGCGAGGGGATCTCGTCCAGGTCCTTGATGCGGTCGGGCTGCGGGGTGGTGACGAGCTCGCCGTCGTCGTCCCAGAAGCTGACGCCCGGCACCTCGTGGAAGTTGCGCTCGCCCGCCACCTCGCGCAGTAACGCGGTGAACGGCTTCTCCCCCTCGCCGTTGCACACCAGCACGTTGCGGGCCGACGGCGGCACGTACTCCGCGGCGTGGTGCATGACCTGCGGCCCGCCGAGGACGACGTAGGCGTCGGGCCTCAGCCTGACGAGCTCGTCGCACAGCTCCTTCATGCGGCGCATGTTCCACAGGTAGCAGCTCAGCCCGTAGACGTCGGCCTCCTGCGCGAGCAGGTCGGACACGAGCGTCTCCAGCGGCGTGTTCACCTCGACCGCGTGAATGGCGAAGTCGAAGTCGCGGGCCACGTCGGGGTCCTGCTGCGCGTAGGCCTGCAGGTAGCCCGAGGCCAGCGGCAGTGTGTTGGGATAGACCGTCAGCTCGACCAGGCAGGTCTTCATCACTCTCACGTTCCCGGGCTCGCGGTGCTGACGAAGGCCGCCAGCTCGTGCAGCACGTCGTACTCGAACAGGTCGTCGGCGACCATCTGCAGCCCGCGCTGCCTGGCCCGCGAGGCCAGGCGGATGGCGAGCAGCGAGTCGCCGCCGCTCTCGAAGAAGCTGTCCTCCCTGCTGACGGAGCCGACCTGGAGCACCTCGCACCACAGCTCGGCCAGCATGCGCTCGGTGTCGGTCCGCAAGCCGCCGCTCTCCTCCTCCCGCACGGCCGGCTCCTGGCGCTTGGCCAGGGCCTTCCTGTCGACCTTGCCGTGCGAGGTCAGCGGCAGCGCGTCGAGCAGCGTGACCACGGCGGGGACCATGTAGTCGGGCAGGTCGCGGGCCAGCTCGCGGCGCAGGCCCACGGGGTCGGGCAGGTCCGCCGGGTCGTCGGGCACCACGGCCGCGACGAGCTGGTCGGCCTGCTCGCTCTTGACCACCACGGCCTCGCGCACCCCGTCGAGCCGCAGCAGCGCCGACTCGACCTCGCCGGGCTCGACGCGGAAGCCGCGCACCTTGACCTGGTCGTCCACCCGGCCGGCGAAGGCCAGCCCGCCCTCGGGCAGCTCGCGCGCCCGGTCGCCGGTGGCGTACATGCGGGCGCCGAGATCGACCAGGTCGGGCATGAACCGCTGCGCGGTCAGCTCGGGCCGGTTGAGGTAGCCGTGGGCCACGCCGGTACCGCCGATGTACAGCTCGCCGACGGAGCCGGGCGGCACCGGGCGGCGCTCCTCGTCCAGCAGGTACGCCCGCATGCCGGGCAGCGGGTGCCCGATGGGCGGCGTCCCGCCCTCGGGCCCCACCTCGGCGTAGGTGGCGACCACGCTGGTCTCGGTCGGCCCGTACAGGTTGTACAGCCGGTACGACAGCCCGGACGGCGGCCTCCTGTGCAGCTTCTCCCCACCGGTCAGCAGCACCCGCAGCGACCCGCCCACCGGCTCGTCGAGCAGGTCGACGGCGAGCACGGTGGTCAGGAAGCAGACCGTGATGCCCTGCGTGGAGATCCAGCGGGCCAGCGCGTCGGACGAGCCGGGCAGCCGGCCCTCCATCAGGTGCAGCGTGGCGCCGGCCGTCAGGCACGGCCAGACCTCCAGCGCCCAGGCGTCGAAGGAGGGCCGGGCGATCTGGCTGACGCGGTCGCCGGGCCGCACGTCGAAGGTGTCCTGGTGCCAGGCGGCCAGGTTGGCGATGCCCCCGTGCGGCACGAGCACGCCCTTCGGCACGCCCGTCGAGCCGGAGGTGTACAGGACGTAGCACAGGTCGTCCGGCGTGACCTCGGGGCCCTCGCCCAGGGCGGGCGCGTCGCTCTCCCAGGCCCGCTCGATGGGCAGCACGTCGCCGCGCCACGCCCGCTCGGCGGGCAGGGCGTCGCCGTCCCACGTCCCGCCGGCCGCGAAGCGCGGGGCGTCGGCCTCCCGCGCGATCACCAGGCGGGCGCCGGAGTCGGCGATGACGGCCGACAGCCGCGCGTCAGGGTCCTCGACGTCCACGCCCACGTACGCGCCGCCCGCCAGCAGCACGGCCAGCGCCGCCACGACCAGGTCAGGCGAGCGTTCGAGCGCCAGGACCACCAGGTCACCCTTGCCCACACCGCGCGCCCGCAGCACACCCGCCAGCCGGGAGGAACGTCCGTAGAGATCGGAATAGGTCAGCACCTCGCCACCGCTGACCACGGCGTGCTGGTCCGGCTGCACCTGCGCCCACCAACGCACTCCCGCGGAAACGACGGCGAACGGGCGAGTCGCCGTCGCGGAGCTCGAGCCGGTCAATTCTGCCTCCCGGGGCTACGTTTACTCTCCTCATGGTGTCCGGGCGCACGCGCTTTTCACATCTCATGAATTGCCAGAGATCTGCGCAACGGAAAAGATGTATGGGCGGCCCCAGAATGGCATGGTCCTGGTACCGCCATTTCTGTGAGAATGCGGAGCCGCACTATGACGCTGACCCACGGGCCTTTACTCGACGACCGGACGGTGGCCGCCTATTTGCGGCGCATCGGCGCCGAGCGGCCCGGCGAGCCGACCTCGGCCGCGCTGCGCGACCTGCACGACCGTCACGTCATGACGGTGCCGTTCGAGAACGTGGACTTCCACCTGCGCGAGCCGATGGGCATCGGCGCGGCCGCTCTCGACAAGATCATCGCCAGGCGGCGCGGTGGCACCTGCTACGAGCTGAACGGCGCGTTCTTCGAGCTGCTGCGCGCGCTCGGATTCCGGGCGGAGGTGCTGGCGGGCCGGGTGGCCGACGACGGCGCGCTCGGCCCGATCATCGGCCACATGGCGCTGCGCGTGCACACGACGGACTCCCCCGACCCGTGGCTCGTGGACGTCGGGTTCGGCCGGGGCGCGCGCCATCCGCTGCGCTGGGTGCCTGGCCTGCCGCAGCAGGACCCGCACGGGGCCTTCGAGCTGGCCCGCGCGCCGCACGGCGACACGGACGTGCTGCGTGACGGCCGGCTGCAGTACCGGCTGGAGGACCGGCCGCGGCTGGTGGCCGACTTCGAGGCCATGTGGTGGTGGTACCAGCACGCGCCCGACTCCCCGCATCTGCGGCACCTGTACTGCACGATCCCGACGCGGGACGGCGGGCGGGTCACCCTCAGCGGGACGACGCTGACCGTCAGGGAGAACGGCGGCAAGAGCACCGTGGTGATCGAGGACGAGGACGAGCTACGGGAGACCTACCGCTCCCGCTTCGGCGTCGAGCTGTCGGACCTGCCGCCCGTCACCCGTTAGCGCGTGCCGGCCCTCACCGCGCGCCCGCCGTCAGCTCGTGCTGAGTGCGCGGCGGTTGATCTTGCCGGACGCGGTCTCGGGCAGCGCGTCCACCAGGCGCACGTCCTTGGGGCACTTGTGCGGCGACAGCAGCGAGCGCACGTGGTCGCGCAGCTCCTGCGCGGTCGCCGCGCCGCTCGTCACCACGTACGCGCGCAGCAGCGTGAGCCCGTCGTGCTCGTACCCGACGACCGCGCACGCCGCCACGGCGGGGTGAGTGATCAGGCAGTTCTCGATCTCGCTGGGCGCGATCCATTTCCCGCCCACCTTGAGCAGGTCGTCCGCCCTGCCCCTGAAGGTGAAGTAGCCGTCCTCGTCACGGGAGAACAGGTCGGCCGAGCGCACCGTGTCCGGGGCCACGAAGGTGGCGGCCGTCTTCACCGGGTCCTGCCAGTACTCCAGCGCCGCAGTCTCCCCCGTGATCTCCAGCAGGCCCACCTCGCCGTCGGGCAGCGGCACGCCGTGCTCGTCCACCACCCGCACGTCGTAGCCGGGGACGGCCTGGCCGAGCGTGCCCATCCTGGCCCGGCCCAGCCGGTTGCACACGTACCCGTGAAACATCTCGGACGAGCCGATGCCGTCCATCACCTCGACCCCGAACGTCGCCAGCCACCGGCGGTGCAGTTCGAGCGGGAGCGCCTCGCCGGCCGAGATGCACACGCGCAGGCTGCTGAGGTCCTGGCGGGCGGCGTCGGGGTGGGCGAGCATGGCGGCCATCATGGTCGGCACGTTGACCAGGATCGTCGGGCGGTGCTCGGCGATCAGCTCGAAGATGCGCTCGGGCGTGCTGCGCTCGGGGAAGACGATGCCCTTCGCGCCCACGCGGAAGGGGAACAGCGCGGTGATGTTGTTGGCGTAGCCGAAGAAGAGCTTGGGCACGGGCAGCACGATGTCGTCGGGCCCGAGGTCGAGCACTCCCCTGGCGAACCACTCCATGCTCAGCGCGGCGCTGCGGGCGGCCAGCACGCAGGCCTTCGGCTTGCCCGTGCTGCCCGTGGTGAAGCGCCATATGGCGACGTCGTCGGGCGTGGTGGGCGCGGCCTCCAGCTCCGTGGGCGCGGCGGCGGTGAGCGAGGCGAAGTGGTGCTCGCCCGCGCGCAACTCCTCCTCGGGCACGCCGACCACCAGCAGGTCCCGGATGCCGGCGGCGCGGAGCCGGTCGAGGGTGAACGCGTCGGCGACGACCACGGCGGGGCGGGCGTACTCGGCGAAGAAGCGGTACTCCTCCGGCTGCAGGTAGGTGTAGACCTCGGCGGTGACCGCGCCGATCTTCTGCACGCCGTACCAGGTGGCGACCGACTCCACGCCGTCGCCGAGCGCCAGCAGCACCCGGTCGCCGCGGCGCACGCCCAGCCCGCGCAGCACGTGCCCCACCTGACCGGCCAGCGCCTGGATCCGGCCGTAGGTCACCGGGCCCGCCGAGGTGAGCAGCGCGGTCCTGCCGGGATCGTTGCCGTCGAGGAAGTGGGTGGCGATGTTGAACGTCCTCGGCAGGTCCCTCGCGCGTATCGTCATGCCGCCCATGCTCGGGGGTCCCGCCCCGGCGTACCATCTCGCAGATTGCCGCAAGCATGAAGATGCGCGGCGCGGGGCCCGCGAACGACGCTGAAGACGATCTGCGGAGGAGGTGGGTCGTGAGCATCAGCGCGTTCGATGCCCTGATCGCGGGGGACCAGAAGATCGAGTACAAGGACTGGATGCCTGACGGCTACCGCGAGAGCCTGATCAGGCAGATCGCGCAGCACGCGCACTCGGAGATCATGGGCATGCAGCCCGAGGCCGCCTGGATCAGCCGCGCGCCGAGCCTGGCGCGCAAGGCCGTCCTCATCGCCAAGGTGCAGGACGAGGCCGGGCACGGGCTGTACTTGTACGCGGTCGCCGAGACGCTGGGCGCGCGCAGGGAGGACCTGCTCGACGCGCTCCACGAGGGCCGGCAGAAGTACCTGTCGTTCATCAACTACCCGACGCTCACCTGGGCCGACGTCGGCGCGCTGGCGTGGCTGACCGACGGGGCCGCGGTGGTCAACCAGGTCTCGCTCTGCCGTACCTCGTACGGGCCGTACGCCAGGGCGCTGGTGCGCATCTGCCGGGAGGAATCCTTCCACCATCGGCAGGGCTTCGACCTGCTGTACACGCTGTCGCAGGGCACGCCCGCGCAGCGGCGGTCGCTGCAGGAGGCGGTGGAGCGCTGGTGGCAGCCGGCGCTGGCGATGTTCGGGCCGCCGGACTCGCTCTCGACCCACTCCGCCTCCTCCATGGCGTGGCGGATCAAGCGGGCGACCAACGACGAGCTGCGGCAGCGGTTCGTGGACCTGTGCGTGCCCCAGGCCGAGGCCCTGGGCGTCCGGCTGCCCGATCCGGCGCTGCGCTGGAACCCCGAGCGGGGGCACCACGACTTCACCCCGCCCGACTACGACGAGCTGATGCGGGTGGTGGCCGGGCACGGGCCGCGCAACAAGCAGCGGCTGGCACACCGCAGGCGCGCGCACGAGGAGGGCGCCTGGGTGCGCGAGGCCGCCGCCGCCCACGCCGCGAAGGAGGCGGCGAAGCAGGCCGCCGCGCGGGAGATCGACGCGCAGGAGGCCATCGCTCAGGAGGTCGACGCGGTCGAGGAGGAGTGGCCGCTGTGGGAGGTGTTCGTGCGCCCGCGCCGCGGCGTCGGCCACACCCACGCGGGCAGCCTGCGCGCCCCCGACGCCGCCCTCGCGCTGCACAGCGCCCGCGACCTCTACACGCGCAGAGAGGAGGGCGTGTCCCTGTGGGTGGTGCCGTCGCGGTCGATGACCTCCTCGGACCCCGAGCACAAGGACGCCTACTTCGCCCCCGCCGCGGACAAGCAGTACCGCCACGCCTCCTTCTTCCCGCCGCCCGAAGGGGTTGAGGGCCTGTGACCGCCCTGTTCGACTACCTGCTCGGCCTCGGCGACGACGCGCTCGTGGCCGCGCAGCGCACCGCCGAGTGGTGCGCGCGGGCGCCGCAGCTGGAGGAGGAGGTCGCGCTGGCCAACATCGCGCTGGACCAGCTCGGACAGGCCCGCGCGTTCCTGACCTACGCCGGCGAGCTCGAAGGGGCCGGCAGGGACGAGGACGCGCTGGCGTTCCTGCGCGACGAGCACGAGTTCCGCAACGTCCAGCTCGTCGAGCTGCCCAACGGGGACTTCGCGACGACCGTGGCCAAGACGTTGCTCCTGTCCGCGTACCAGAACCTGCTCTACACCCGGCTGTCGCGCGCGGCCGAGCCCCAGCTGGCCGGCATCGCCGCCAAGGCGGCCAAGGAGAGCGCGTTCCACGTGAGCTACGCCTCCGTCTGGACGGTCCGGCTGGGCGACGGGACGCCACTGTCGCACCGGCGGATGCGCGACGCGGTCGAGGAGGTGTGGCCGTACACGCACGAGCTGTTCGAGCCGTGGGCGGCGCCCGAGGCGGGTCTCGACCCGGCGGCGTTGCGCGGGCCGTGGCTGGAGGTCGTCGACCGCGTCCTCGGCGAGGCGACGCTGGCCAGGCCGCGGGACGGCTGGGCGGCGACGGGCGGCCGGGAGGGCCGGCACACGGAGTGGTTCGGCCCGCTGCTGGCCGAGATGCAGTACGTCCACCGCGCGCACGTGGGGGCACGATGGTGAGGGCCGAAGTGGAGGCGGCGGTGGGGGCGGTGCCCGACCCCGAGCTGCAGGTCCTGTCCATCGGTGAGCTGGGCATGCTGCGCGAGGTGAGCGTGGACGACGACGGCAACGCCGTCGTCGTCGTCACCCCCACCTACCTGGGCTGCCCCGCTCTGGAGCTGATCAAGGCGGACATCGCCGCGGCGGCGCGGGCGGCGGGCGCGGCCGACGTGGAGGTGGTGGTCTCCATGTCGCCGCCGTGGACGACCGACTGGCTGAGCGAGACCGCGCGCGCCAAGCTCGCCGACGCGGGCATCGCGCCGCCGGGACGGCTGTCGCTGCCGCTGCTGCAGCCCGGATGCCCCCGCTGCGCGTTCCCCGACACCACGGAGCTGGCCAGCTCCGGCGCCGCCGCCTGCATGGCGCTGCGGCTCTGCCCGAGCTGCCGCGAGCCCTTCGAGCATCTGAAGGCGCACTGATGGCCAGACCGCGCTTCCACCGCGTCCGCGTCGAGTCGGTCACGCCGGTCGCCGCGGACGGCAGCGCGGTCGAGGTGACCTGCCTGGTCCCGGACGAGCTGACCGGCGCCTTCTCCTTCACCGCCGGCCAGCACGTCACGGTGCGGCTGCCGGTGGACGGGCGCCAGGTCCGCCGGTCGTACTCGCTCTGCTCCACCCCGTGCGAGCTGGCCGGCCGGGGCAGGCTCCGCCTGGGCGTGCGGGTGGTGCCCGGCGGGGCCTTCTCCACCTACGCGGCCAGGGAGCTCGCGCCGGGCGACCAGCTCGAACTACTGTCGCCCGTCGGGACGTTCGGCGCGCGGTTCGACCCCGCCCGCTGCCGCCGCTACGCCGCCGTGGCCGCCGGCTCGGGCATCACGCCCGTGCTGTCGCTCGTCGCCACGGCGCTGGACACCGAGCCGGGCAGCCGCTTCACGGTCCTGTACGGCAACCGCGCGGCCGGCTCGACGATGTTCGCCGACGAGCTCGGCGACCTGAAGGACCGCCACCCCGGCCGGCTGCACCTGGTGCACCTGTTCTCCCGCGAGCAGCCGCGCGTCGGCCTGCCCCGTGGGCGGCTGGACCGGGCGACGCTCGACGCGCTCTTCGCCCGGCTGCTGCGGCCCGCCGAGGTGGACGAGTGGTTCGTGTGCGGGCCCGCCGGCATGGTGGACGAGACGCTCGCGGCCCTGGCCGGGCACGACGTGGACCCCGCCGCGATCCACACGGAGCTGTTCCACCCGGGCGTGCCCGCCGGCGAGATCCGTCCGGCGTCCCCCACGGGCACGGCCCCCGGGGCGGCCGCCGAGGTGAGCGTCGTCATGGACGGCCGGGTCACGAACGTGCCCCTGGAACCGGGGCTCACGGTGCTCGACGCGGTCATGGCCGCCCGCCCCGACGTGCCGTACTCCTGCCAGACCGGCGTCTGCGGCACCTGCCGCGCCCGCGTCGTCGAGGGCGAGGTGCGCATGGCGCGCACCTGGGCGCTCAGCGAGGAGGACCGGGCGGCGGGCAACATCCTGACGTGCCAGGCGGTGCCGCTGACCGCCCGGGTGCGTATCGACTTCGACGTGTGATCCCTCAGCATCGGGAGTTTCCATGACCATCGCGCACAGAACCTGTCCCATTTGCGACGCCGTCTGCGGCCTGCGCCTCCAGCTGGACGACACGGGTCACGTCCTCTCGGTCAGGGGGGACCCCGACGACCCGTTCTCGCGGGGCTACGTCTGCCCCAAGGGCGCCAGCCTCGGCGCGCTCGACGAGGACCCCTCCCGCCTGCGTCACCCTCTCGTCCGCGTGGACGGCGAGCTGCGCGAGTCGTCGTGGGAGGAGGCCTTCGAGGCGGTCGAGCGCGGCCTGGGACGGGTGATCTCCGAGCACGGACGGGACGCGGTCGCCGTCTACTTCGGCAACCCGACCTTCCACACCATGGCCGGGTTCATGTACCGGATGCCGCTCACGCAGTCGCTCGGCACCCGCAACGTCTACTCCGCCAGCACCATCGACCAGGCCCCCAAGCAGGTGGCGTGCGGGCTGATGCTCGGCGACCCCTTCGCGATCGCCGTGCCCGACCTCGACCGCACCGACTTCCTGCTGGTCATCGGGGCCAACCCGGCCGAGTCGCACGGCTCGCTGTGCGCGGCCCCCGACTTCCCCGGCAGGCTCAAGGCGCTGCGCCGGCGCGGCGGCAGGCTCGTCGTGGCCGACCCGCGGCGCACCAGGACCGCCGCCATGGCCGACGAGCACCTGTTCGTCCGCCCGGGCACCGACCCCCACCTGCTGTTGGCCATCGTGCACACGCTGCTGTCCGAGGAGCTGACCTCGATCGACATCGAGGTCGACGGGCTGGACGAGCTGCGCGAGGCGGTCGCCCCGCACACGCCGGAGGCCGCCGCGCAGATCTGCCGCGTTCCGGCCGACCGCATCACCGCGCTGGCCCGCGAGCTGGCGGCGGCGCCCTCGGCGGCCGTCTACACCAGGGTCGGCACCTGCACCTCGGAGTTCGGCACGCTCACGCAGTGGCTCGTGGACGTGGTGAACGTGCTGACCGGCAACTTCGACCGGCCCGGCGGCGTCATGTTCACCCGGCCCGCCATCGCGGAGATCTTCCGGCCGCGCGAGCCGTTCACCACGGGCAACTGGCGCAGCCGGGTGCGGGACCTGCCGGAGGTGATGGGCGAGCTGCCGGTCGCCACGCTCGCCGACGAGCTGGAGACGCCGGGCGAGGGCCAGATCAGGGCCATGGTGACGGTGGCGGGCAACCTCGTGCTGTCGGCGCCGAACGGGCCGCGCCTGGACCGGGCGCTGGCCGGCGTGGACTTCATGGTGTGCGTGGACCCGTACCTCAACGAGACGACCAGGCACGCCGACGTGATCCTGCCGCCGCCGCGGATGTTGCAGATGCCGCACTACGACTTCCTGCTGTCCACCGTGACCGTGCGGAACTACGCCAGGTTCTCGCCCGCCATCCTCCCGCTCGGCCCCGACCAGCGGTCGGAGGCGGAGATCCTGGCCAGGCTCACGCTCATCGCCGCGGGCCAGGGCGCGCAGGCCGACCCGGCGGCGCTCGACGAGATGATCGTCGGGCAGGTGCTCGGCGAGGCGAGCGGCCTGCGGGCCGAGCTGTCCGGCGACAGCGGGCCGGAGCTGATGCTCGACGCCCTCCTGCGGCTCGGCGCGTACGAGCTGTCGCTGAAGGAGCTGATCGCCCAGCCGCACGGCGTCGACCTGGGCCCGCTGGAGCCGCGGCTCGGCGAGCTGGTGTGCACGCCCTCAGGGCGGGTGGCGCTGGCGCCGGAGGCGATGGTCGAGGAAGTGCGCCGGCTGCGCGCGCGGCCCGCCGCGCCCGACTCGCAGCTCCTGCTGATCGGGCGGCGTCAGCTGCGCTCCAACAACAGCTGGCTGCACAACGTGCCCGTGCTGGTCGGCGGCGCCAACCGGTGCACACTGCACGTGCACCCCGACGACGTGGCCGGGCTCGGGCTGGGTGAGACCGCGCTCGTCCGCTCGGCGGCCGGGGAGGTCGTCGTGCCCGTCGAGCCCACCGAGTCGATCATGCCGGGCGTGGTCAGCCTGCCGCACGGGTGGGGTCATGCGGGCGGGGACCAGCCGGTGGCGGTGCAGCACGCCGGGGTCAACGCCAACGCCCTGACCGACGAGACGGTCATCGACCCGGTGTCGGGCAACGCCGTCTTCAACGCGGTCCCCGTGACGGTCTCGAAGGTCACCGCCTGACCTGGTACACACGCGGCTCCGGCCCGATCCCGCGCGGCGGGTGAGGGCCGGGGCGGTCCTCCGCAGGAGGCGGCTCTACCAGCCGGATCCGATGGTCCGCGCGATGTGCGCGCGCTCGTCGTCCGACGGCCACCAGCCCACCGGGATGTTGACCACGCAACGCACCGTGCCGCCGCATGGTGGCATGCGGCGGCACGGTGGCACGGCGTGGCGGCCCGGCGGCGGGCCGGGGCGTCTCACACGATGTGCACGTCGGGCACGTAGAGGATCCAGCGTCCACCCCGTTCGCGGAACGCCTGCTCCTTCGCCATGATCTCCTCGGCGTGGTTCCACGCGAACAGCACCGCGTAGTCGGGGTGGTCCGCGGAGAACGCCCCGGGCTCCAGCACCGGAATGTGCGAGCCCGCGACCAGCCGTCCCTGCTTGGACGGGGTCGAGTCGACCACGAACGGGATCAGTTCGGTCCCGATGCCGCAGTAGTTCGTCACCGTCGTGACCTTGGCGGGCGCGCCGTAGCCGACCACCCGCTTGCCCTGCGCGCGGAGGTCGCCCAGCAGCCCGGTGAGGTCCTCCCGGATCTTCCGGACCGCGGCGGCGAACTTCTCGATCGTGCCGTGCTCCGCCAGCCGCTGCTCTCGTTCCTGGGCCAGGAACTCCGCCACCGCGGGAGCCACGGCGCGCCGGGACGGCCGCGCGATCGTGTAGCGCATCGTGCCGCCGTGCAGCGGCACGGGCTCGGCGTTGACGAGCTCGAACCCGGCGAGTTCCGCCATGGCCTTGATCGACCGCACCGAGAAGATGTGGACGTGCTCGTCGTAGATCATGTCGAAGGCGTTCTGCGCGATGACCGACCCGAGGTAGGGCTCCTCGAAGATGAACACCCCGTCGGGCGTCAGGAGCGTGTCGATGCCCTGGAGCAGCCGCCGGAGATCGACGATGTGGGCGATGCAGTTGGCCCCGAACACCATGTTCGCGGGGCCGTGCTCCGCGCGGATGGCGGCCGCGGTGTTCTCGTTGAAGAACTCGCCGAGCACCTGGATCCCCCGCCCCCGCGCGACGTCGGCGACCTCCCGGCACGGCTCGACGCCCAGGTGCCGGACGCCGGCCTGCGCGATCGTGGCGAGCATGACGCCGTCATTGCTGCCGATCTCGACGATGAACGCGTCCGGTCCGGTCAGCTCGGTCTCCAGGAAACGGCGGGCGTTCGCCTCGAAATGCGCGCGGTGCACCGCAGAACCCGACGCGTGATACGGATATTCGTCGCGGTATTTCGCCTCTGAGGGAACATCGTCGAGCAGCTGGAACATCGTGCAGGAGTCGCAGGTCCCCGCGCTGAGCGGGAAAGACCTCTCATGCTCGATCTCATGAGGCAACGGAAATCCGTTGCCCGACGGCTGCCGCCCCAGGTTGACGGTTTCCTTTACCGTACCGCCGCAAATCCTACAGATACCATTCGACATGAGCCGAGGCTAGCCGCGGGCCCTCGCAGGGAACATCTCGAAGATTGCGCAGTTCACGGCGCCGGAGGCGCCGCTGCGCAATCGGGAAGATGCCCGGCGAACGCGGCGGATGTGAGACTTGCCGGGTGATCGAATCCACTGCGGAGGGCCGATGACCACGGACATGTCGGAGGTCATGGCCACCCGGGACGCCGAGGGCGCCCGGAAGGCCAACGTCTACAGCGCCGAGGTGAGCGAGGTCTACGACCTCGTCTACAAGGGGCGGGGCAAGAACTACGCGCACGAGTCCGCCGTCGTCACCGAGCTGGTGCGCGCCCGCCGCCCCGGGGCGGCCTCGCTGCTGGACGTGGCCTGCGGGACGGGAGAGCACCTGCGGACGTTCAAGCTCATGTTCGACGAGGTCGAGGGCGTCGAGCTGTCCCCGACGATGCGCGCGGCGGCCAGGGGGAAGGTGCCCGGCGTGGCGATCCACGACGGGGACATCCGGCGGTTCGACACCGGCCGGACCTATGACGCGGTGTGCAGCCTCTTCGGCACGGTCGGCTACATGACCAACACGGCGGAGCTGGAGGCGGCGGTGGGCCGCATGGCCGCTCATCTGCCGACCGGGGGGGTGCTGATCGTCGAGCCGTGGTACTTCCCCGCCAGGTTCATCGACGGCCACATCGCCGGCGACTTCGTACGCGGCGCGGACCGTACGGTGGCGCGGGTAGGGCGGATGGCGCGGACCACGGGCTCCACCGTCCGGCAGGAGTCGCACTGGTCCGTGGCGGACGCGGCAGGCGTACGCCACTTCGACCAGGTCCAGATCTTCACCCTGTTCGAGCCCGCCGAATACACGGCCGCGTTCCGGCGCGCGGGCTGCGACGTCGAGTACATCGACAGCGGGGACATCGGGGACGGCCGTGGGCTCTTCGTCGGCGTCCGGCACTGAACGGACCGGACGGAGCGCACCACCGATGATCCCGCTGCTCAAGGCCGCGATCGGGCCGGACACCCTGGAACGGATCGCCGACGTGCTGCGCACCGGCATGATCGGGCACGGGCCGGTGGTCGAGGAGTTCGAGGCGGCGCTGGGCGCGCGCCTCGGGAACCCGTACGTGGCCACGGTCAACAACGGCACCTCGGGCCTGCATCTCGCGCTGCGGCTGGCGGGCACGTCCGGCACCGGCGACGGACGGGAGGCCGGACTGGACGCCGCCCGGGACGAGGTGCTGAGCACGCCGCTGACCTTCGAGGCCACCAACTGGGCCGTGCTGGCCAACGGGCTGCGCCTGCGCTGGGTCGACGTGGACCCGGCCACGCTCAACCTCGACCTCGACGATCTCGCGAAGAAGATCTCACCGGCCACCCGCGCCATCGTCATCGTCCACTGGGCCGGGTATCCGGTGGACCTGGACCGGCTGCGGGAGATCCTCGACGCGGCCGAGGCCGCGCACGGCTACCGGCCGGTGGTCGTCGAGGACTGCGCGCACGCCTGGGGGAGCACCCTTCGCGGCCGTCCGGTGGGCGGTGACGGCGAGAACATCTGCGTGTTCAGCTTCCACGCGACCAAGCACCTCGGCACCGGCTGCGGGGGCATGCTCACCCTGCCCGACGAGCGGTCGTACGAGCGCGCCCGCAGGCTCCGCTTCTTCGGCATCGACCGGCGGGCCGACCGGGTCAACGGCAACTACGACGTGCCCGAGTGGGGCTACAACTTCTACATGGACCAGATCAGCGCCTCCATCGGGCTGGCGAACCTGGAGACGGTCGACGAGCGGGTGGAACAGCACCGCCGAAACGCCGCGTTCTACGACGCGGAGCTGGCCGGCGTACCGGGACTGGAACTGACCGCGCGGGAGCCGGACCGGGAGTCGTCCTGCTGGCTGTACCCGGTCAAGGCCGAGGACCGGCCCTCGTTCATGCGGAAGATGAACGACGCGGGGATCATGGTGAGCATGCTGGTCCGGCGCAACGACACGCACGGCGCCGTGCGGGACGTCGCGGATCCGGCGCTGCCCGGCCTGGACGCCGTGCACGACCGCATAGTCCACATCCCCGTCGGCTGGTGGCTTTCCGAGGCCGATCGCGCGCATATAGCGGACACGATCAAATCAGGCTGGTAATTCCCTTCTCTTTGCGTGCGCACTCCGCGAGTGTTGCCAAAAAGCATTCATCGGGCCTTTAATTCGACGTACATTTGGCTGGGAGCGGCGAGCGCGCGACCATTTTCCCGCGCGATTCTCGGGCCGCCCGAGCATGTCATGGCTGGAAATCTGATTGGTGTGATCACCCTTCGTGCCGTGCCGGTGGAGACGGCGAGCAGGCCTTTGCCCCGGGTTGGGGGTGTCAGGCGCCCGGTGACGGAGCCTTCACGTGTCCCGGTCTTGCGGCCGAGCCCGTCGTAGTCGTGAAAGTCGTCTTACCTCGTGCATCGGTGCCAGAGGCGAGCCGATCGAGGTCAGCGTAAGCGAGGATGGTGTCACCCTTGTCAGGGTGGCAGCCCTCGGTTTTCCTGACACCCCGACTCTGCGCGGCAATGGCGCGGACCAGGCTTTTGACAGGCAGTGGACTGCAGGCCGTTTTCCGCTTCCTGCCGGCGCGAACCCCTCGGGAAATACAGCACACCTAAAGATGCGCCGGAAATTCGTGGATGTGACGCTGACGACATGCCCAATTGGTCCACGAAACCGTGAGGACTCGCATAGCGATGGGTGTCGACACCACCATTTTCGAGCGCCGTCTCGCCGACCCGCCGGAGCCTGGCCTCACCCCCGAAGACGTGGTCGCCAGGGCCGAGGCGATGATCCCCGAACTGGTCGAGCGCCAGGGCGAGACCGAGCAGCGCACGTACTACGGCGAGGACGTCCACGAACGCTTCTCCGAGGCCGGCTTCTACCGGATCCTGGTGCCCCGCCGATACGGCGGCTACGAGTTCGGGATCGACACTTTCGTCCGCGTGGCGATCAACCTCACCAGGGGCTGCCCGTCGGCGGGGTGGATGTTCTGCCTGGGAGCCGCGCACGCGCTGGCCGCCGCCACGATCTTCGATGAGCTCACGCAGGAGGAGATCTTCGCCTCCGGCGAGTTCATCTGCCCCGCGACCGTCGTGCCCGGCGGGACGGCCGAGCGCACGGCCGACGGGGACTGGCTGATCAACGGCACCTGGGGCTACTGCTCCGGCTCGCCGTACGCCTCGCACTTCATGGGACACGCGATGGTCTCCCCCGAGGACGGGGGGCCGCCCGAGCCCATGCTGTTCATCGCCCCGCGCAGCCAGTGGACCCGCCTGGACGACTGGGGGCAGGCTCTGGGGCTGAAGGGCAGCGGGTCGCACAGCATCCGCATCGTGAACGGCCGCGTCCCCGACCGCTACACCATCAAGGGCCACATGAGCCAGATCGACGTCACCGGGGGGACCCCGGGGCGCTCGCTCCACGGCCCCGAGTACGGGGGCGGGCAGCTCAGCTTCATGGTCATGGAGGACGCGCTGCTCGCCGTCGGCATGGCCAAGGGCGCGCTCGACGCGTACGAGGACCTCATGCGCACGCGGACGACGCCTTTCCCGCCCATCGTGACACGTAGCGAGGACCCGGATTTCCAGCTCACGTACGGCAAGGCCGCCGGCCTGATCGCCACGGCGGAGGCGGCGACCATGGACGTGGTCCGGCAGTGGCGCGAGGCGAGCGCCCGCGGCGCGTCAGCCGTCACCAAGGAGCACGAGCTCGGCCTGGCCGGGATCTGCAGCGAGGCGGTCGCGCTGTGCTGGCGGGCGGTCGAGTCGTACCTGTTCCCCACTGCGGGTTCGAGCGCCGTGCGCGGCGGCGAGCGCATCGAGCGGGTGTGGCGGGACATGTCGATGTTCGTCACGCACGCCGGGGTGTCCACCTACCTCGCGAAGATCGCCAAGCGCGATCTGGCCAAGGCCCGGTTCGGGCTCGAATAGCGGAAGGAATCCGATGACCGACCTTCAGGACGCACCGCCCGTCGAGCACGCCCGGCCGAAGACCCGCCCGATGACCGGCGCGGAGTACATCGAGAGCCTGCGCGACGACCGGGCCATCTACCTGTACGGCGACCGCGTCAAGGACGTGACCGCGCACCCGGCGTTCCACAACCCGATCAGGATGACCGCCAGGCTCTACGACTCGCTGCACGACCCGGACCAGCGGGACGCGATCGTCGTGCCCACCGACACCGGCAGCGACGGCTACACACACAGCTTCTTCACCACGCCCCGCAGCGCCGAGGACCTGGTGGCCAACCAGCGGGCCATCGCCGCATGGGCGCGGATGAGCTACGGCTGGATGGGCCGCAGCCCCGACTACAAGGCGGCCTTCCTCGGCACGCTCGGCGCCAACGCCGAGTTCTACGAGCCGTTCGCCGACAACGCGCGGCGCTGGTACCGGGAGTCGCAGGAGAAGGTCCTGTTCTGGAACCACGCGATCGTGCACCCGCCCGTGGACCGCAACCTGCCGCCGGACGAGGTCGCCGACGTCTTCGTGCACGTGGAGAAGGAGACCGACGCGGGCCTGGTGGTGAGCGGCGCGAAGGTGGTGGCGACGGGCTCGGCGCTGACCCACTACAACTTCATCGCCCACTACGGCCTGCCGATCAAGGACAGGAAGTTCGCCCTGGTGGCGACCGTGCCGATGCACGCCCCCGGGCTGAAGCTGATCTGCCGCCCGTCCTACACGGCCGCGGCGACCGTCATGGGCAGCCCGTTCGACTACCCGCTGTCCTCCCGGCTGGACGAGAACGACACCATCCTCGTCCTGGACAAGGTGCTCATCCCCTGGGAGAACGTCTTCATCTACGGCCACCTCGGCAAGGTCCAGCTCTTCACCGGCCGCTCCGGCTTCCCCGAGCGCTTCACCTTCCACGGGTGCACACGCCTGGCCGTGAAGCTGGAGTTCATCGCCGGCCTGCTGGCCAAGGCGGTGGAGATCACCGGCACCAAGGACTTCCGCGGCGTGCAGAGCCGCATCGGCGAGGTGCTGGCCTGGCGGAACCTGTTCTGGGGGCTGTCGGACGCGGCCGCGCGCAACCCTGTGCCCTGGACGAACGGCGCGGTGCTGCCCAACCCCGAATACGGCCTGGCCTACCGCTGGTTCATGCAGATCGGCTACCCGCGGGTCAAGGAGATCATCGAGCAGGACATCGCCAGCGGCCTGATCTACATCAACTCCAGCGCCGAGGACTTCAAGAACCCCGAGGTGCGGCCGTACCTGGACAAGTACCTGCGGGGCTCCGGCGGCATCGACTCGGTCGAGCGGATCAAGGTGATGAAGCTGCTGTGGGACGCCGTGGGCACCGAGTTCGGCGGGCGGCACGAGCTGTACGAGCGCAACTACGCGGGCAACCACGAGAACACGCGCGTGGAGCTGCTGTTCGCGCAGATGGCGAGCGGCCAGGTGGACGGGTACAAGGCGTTCGTCGACAAGTGCCTGAGCGAGTACGACCTCGACGGCTGGACGGTCCCCGACCTGTCCTCGTTCGAGCATCTGCGGCAGGCCAGGGCAGGGCTGCAGGACTTCTGACCCGCCGCCGCGGGAAGGCGCTGGGAGGCTCGCCCTCCCAGCGCCTTCTCTGTTGTCGCAGCGGGCCACCCCGGCCTTGCCGCCGCAGGAATGCACCCCGGCCTTGCCGCCGCAGGAAGGCGCGTGCCCTGGCCTTACCTTCATACGAGAGCGCCCCCGGGTCGTGTTCCCGGGGGCGCTCTCGTATGGCCGGAGAATCAGCGGAGGGTGACGTCAGCCTGCTCGACGGCGGCCAGGAACTCCCCGCGGGAGATCGCGGCGGCCACCAGCTCGATGTCGTCGGACATGTAACGGTCCTCGTCCACGACCGGCACGAGGGAGCGCACCCTCTCGTACGTGGCCAGCCCGGCCGGGCTGAGCTGGTCCTTGCGGCCCGACAGGTCCACGGCCTGGGCCGCGGCGAGGAACTCCACCGCGAGGATCTTGGTGTTGTTCTGCAGCACCCTGCGCGCGTTGCGGGCGGCGATCAGGCCCATGCTGACGACGTCCTGGTTGTCGCCGTTGGACGGGACGCTCTGCGTGCTGGCGGGCCCGATCGTCCTGTTCTCCGCGACCAGGGCGGTGGCGGGGTATTGCGCTCCGGCGAACCCGCTGTTCAGCCCGGGATCGCCGGCGACGAGAAACTCGGGCAGGCCGTTGCTGAGATGGCGGTTCAGCAGCCGGTTGGTCCGCCGCTCGGAGAAGACGCCGAGCTGGGTGAGCGCGATGGTGAGGTAGTCCATGACGAAGGCGACCGGCTGGCCGTGGAAGTTCGCGCCGTGGAAGACCTCCTTGCCCTCGAAGACGAGGGGATTGTCGTTGGAGGAGTTGAGCTCGATGTGCAGCGTGGTCGCGGCGTGGTAGACGGTGTCCCTGACGGCGCCGACGACCTGCGGGATGGCGCGCAGCGTGTACGCCTTCTGCAGGTAGACCTCGGTCCGGTGGACACCGTGCTGCGCGGATTCGTCCTCGTCCTTGCGCCGGCGGCGCGGCGGCTCTTTGTCCTTCAGTGCCGACTGGCGCAACGGGTCGGCGCTGAGCTCCTGGCGCAGCTCGCTGTGTTCAACGGCCAGGCCACTGCCGTTCAGCAGGGCCCGCATGTTGGCGGCGACGTCGATCTGCCCCTGGTGCGGGCGGGCGATGTCGTGCCCGTCGGCCACGAACGGGCTGGTCGAGCCCTGCAGCACCTCGCAGATCAGCGCGGTCACGATCTCGGCCTGCCGCACCTGGTCCAGGGCCCGCGTGACGAGCAGGCAGCCGAGGCCGGTCATCGCCGAGGTGCCGTTGATCAGCGCGAGCCCCTCTTTGAACCGCAGTTGCAGCGGCTCGATGCCGAACTCGCGCAGCACCCGCCCGGTCTCCACCCGCTTGCCGTCCCGCAACACGTACCCTTCGCCGATCAGCGTCGACGCGACGTGCGCCAGCGGCGCCAGGTCGCCGCTGGCACCCAGCGACCCGATCTCGGGGATGGCGGGCGTGATGCCCAGGTTGAGGTAGAGCGCCAGGCGTTCGAGCAGTTCCGGCCGCACCGCCGAGTAGCCCTTGGACAGGGCGTTGAGCCGGGCGGCGAGGACCGCCCGCGCCTCGTCCTCGGCGAAGATCGGGCCGACGCCGGCGCTGTGGCTGCGGACCAGGTTGGTCTGGAGCTGCACCTCGTTGGAGGTGTCGACGAGCATGTAGATCATCTCGCCGTAGCCCGTGGTCACGCCGTAGACGGGGATGCCGCGCGCGATGATGTCCTCGAACTGCCGCCTGTTCGCCGCCACCTTGGCCAGGGCGGAGGGGGCGACGCCGCAAGTGACCTCGTTCTCGGCGATCAGCCGTACTGTCGGGACATCCAGGCTCTCCCCATCGAAGTCGACTGACGTTGAGGTCTCAACCAGTGTCACATCACTCACCCGCTGTAGATTGGTTGACTGCATCGGTGGAAAGCGCGTGCGCGTTGACCTGGGCGGCCAGGCCGCCAGGAGTCGGGTTGGCGAAGAACTCCCAGAGCGGCACTTCGACGCCGAACCTCTCGCGGACGCGGTCGAGCAGACGGGGCACCATCAGCGAGTGCCCGCCGGCTTCGAAGAAGGGGGCGCCGTCGCTGTCCGGCTCGGTCCCCAGAACGTCTGACCAGATGGCGGCCACTTCCAGCTCCATCGGGGTGCGGACGGCGCCGCGCGGCCCGTCGGTCACGAGCGCCGACAGCCCGCGCCGGTCGATCTTGCCGCCCACGTTCCGCGGCAAGGAGCTCACCGTCCTGACCGACAGCGGCAGGGCGCTCTTCCCGAACCGGGCGCGCAGTGCGGCCCGCAGGTCGGCGACCCGCACCTCCGCCTCGCCCGCCTGCGTGCGCCGCGGCACGACGTAGGCCACCAGGCGGGCGACCCAGCCGTCGGGGCCGTTCACCGGGACGAGCGCGCACTCGGCGACCGTCTCGTGCCGGCTCAGCGCGGCCTCGACCTCGGCCAGCTCGACGCGGGTGCCGTGGAACTTGATCTGGGAGTCGCCGCGGCCGCGGAACTCCAGCTGGCCGTCCCACCGCATGCGGCCCAGGTCGCCCGTGCGGTAGAAGCGGCCGTCGCCGGTCCCGCACGCCTGGAGGTGGTGCACCGGTTCGAAGACCCGCGTGTCCTCGCCGTCGCCGGTGTATCCCAGCGCGACGTACGGGCTCCTGACCACGATGTGCCCGGTCACGCCCGGTGGGCAGGGCCGGTCCCAGTCGTCCAGCACCACGACCTGCCGGCCGGGGATGGACCGGCCGATGGGGGTCATGCCGTGCACCGGGCCGGAGACCTCGTGCCAGGTCGCCAGGATCGTCTCCGTGGCGCCGTACAGGTTCGCCAGCCGCACGGCGGGCAGGTACGCGCGCAGGTCGTTGACCAGCTCGCCGGACAGCGGCTCCCCCGCGAGCAGCAGGCAGTTGAGCGCGAGCCGCTCCGTGGCGCCCTCGGCCCTGACCGCGTCGAGGAGCTTGCGCGCGAAGCTCGGGACGGTCTGGAGCAGGGTGATCCGTTCGTCCGCGAGCCAGCGGACCATCTTCTCGGGGTTGGCCCTGATCCGCTCGGGCACCGGGCACAGCGTCGCGCCGCCGACCAGCGCGGCGAACGTCTCGCACAACGCGGCGTCGTAGCCGGGCGCGGCCCACTGGGCCACTCTGGCGCCCGGCCGCATCCGGAACTCGGCGGCCAGCCAGGTGGCGAACTGCGCCAGGCTGCCGTGCGACTGGACGATTCCCTTGGGCTTGCCGGTCGAGCCCGAGGTGTAGGCGATGTAGGCGGGCGCGGTGGTCGTCGGGAAGACGGGGGCGACCGCCTGGCCCGGCGGGTCCAGGGCGGCGACGTCGATGACCGTGCCGGCCAGCTCCTCCTCGTACCACCTGACCAGGCCGTCCCCGTCCGCGGGGCCTTCCACCAGCAGGCAGGCGGGCCGCAGCTCGGCCAGCACGGCCTTGCCGCGCTCGCCCACGTCGCCGATGCCGAGGCAGGTCAGCCGCGCCCCGGCGCCGAGCACGCCCAGCGTGGCGGTGACCTGGGCCGGTCCCGACGGCATCCGGACGACCACGGAGGCGCCCTCGACCCGGCCGATCGCGCGCAGGGCGGCGGTGACCGCGGCGGCGCGCCCGTCCAGCTCGCGGTAGGTCAGGCTGCCGCCCTGCCAGTCCAGCGCCACCGCGCCCGGCGCCCGCCCGGCCCAGGCGCGCACCAACTCGGGCGCGGAGGGCAGGAGGGGGTCCAGCACCGCCGTCTGGTCCGCCTCGCGCACCCTCCTGCGCGTGCGCGCGTGGTCCTCCAGCGGGATCTGGTCGGCGGGCAGGTCCGGTGCGCGCAGGGCGATGGCCAGGAACGTGCGGAGCTGGTCGAGGAGGAGCTCGGCCGACTCCTCCTCGTACAGGCTGTGGCGGTAGGTGAGCGAACCGGCCAGCGTGGACCCGACGTGCTCCACCGCGAGGGAGAGGTCGGTCCTGGCCGCGACGGAGCGCGGCCGCTCGGGCCGGACCTCGGCCGCGCCCAGCAGGGGCACGGGCTCGGCCTCGTCGCGGTAGTCGAACATCACGTCGCACAGCGGGATCTGGCGCGGATCCCGGTCCAGCCGCAGCGCCTGCACCAGGCGATCGAAGGGCAGGCCGCGGTGCCGGTACGCCTCGTTCGCCACCCGCGCCACCCGGCGGACGGCCTGTCTGAAGGTGATCCCGCCGGAGAGGTCGGCGCAGAGCACCAGGTGGTTGCGGTACGGGCCGACGAGAGCGCCGCCCCGGACACTGGGCCGCGCGTTCACCGAAGTACCGACCGCGACCCGGTCCTCCCCGCTGTGCCTGCGCAGCAGGCAGAGGAACGCGGCCAGCATGACCACCGAGCGGGTGACCCGCTCCTCGCGTGCCAGCCCGGCGAGCGCGTGTGCCAGCGCGGACGCCCACTCGAACCGGACGACCCCACCGTGGAACGACGGCCCTTGGGGCCGGGGCCGGTCGGCGGGTGGCGCCGGTGACGCGGGCGGCGGGCTCAGCGTCCTGGTCCAATAGTCGAGCAGGCGGTGGAACTCGGGGGTGTGCGCCTGGTCGCGCTGCCAGCGGGCGTAGGAGGTGTAGTGGAGCCCGTTCGGCGCCGGCGCCTCCTCGGCCTCCTGGGCGTTGTAGGAGTCGGAGAGCTCGTCCAGCAAGGTCGCGACGGTCCACTCGTCTGCAACGGCCTCGTGCAGCCGCAGCACGAGAAGGTGGTCGCCGGCGCCCAGCCGCGCCACGGTGAGGCGGGCGAGCGGCCCCTCTTCCAGGTCGAGCGGGGTACGCGCGAGGTCGGCGCAGAGCTGCTCGGCCGATGAGCCGGTGGCGCGGGCCTCCGTGAAGGCGTTCGGATGGCAGTCGGCGGCGATCTCCTGCACGGGCAGCCCGCCAACCTCCACGAGGGTGGTCCGCAGGATCTCGTGGCGGAGCACGACACTCCGCCACGCGGCCCGCAGCGCGGCCACGTCGAGCTCGCCGGTCGTTCGGTAGGCGCGAAACATTGTGTACGCGGGTGAATCCGGGACCAGTTTCTGCAGAAACCACGCCTGGTCCTGCAGCCACGAGGTCGCCGCTCTCTTAACACCGGACTTCCTCACCACGACATCGTCAGGTCGGGCCGCCGCGCGCGGCATCTCTTGACGTGCTGCGTTGCCTTGAGCTGGCAGGAAGCAGCGGGCCGGGGACAACTTGCCGCCACATCCCGCCTTGTTCCGGGCAATCGGCGACCGCACTCCTGGCAATAAGAAGAAATCACTGGAATCGGCAATCCGGCGCACCGGGCACAAGGCTGGGCGCGCGGAAAAGGGCGCGCCCAAGGCCGCGGCGACGGTGTTCACCAAGACGCTGGGGCTCGAGGTGGCCGCGTACGGGATCCGCTGCAACGTGCTGACCCCGGGCTCGACCGACACCCCGATGCTCTCGGCGCTGTGGAGCGACCACGAGCGGGCGCTCCAGGCGTCGATCGAGGGCAGCCCCGGCGTGTATCGCACCGGCATCCCGCTCGGTAAGGTCGCCAGGCCCGCCGATATCGCGGAGGCCGTCGCGTTCCTGCTTTCCAGCAAGGCGAATCACATCACGCTACAGCACCTCACGGTGGACGGCGGCGCCACATTAGGCATCCGAACTTTCGTTTTCACACATTGAGATTGAGGCAAGAACAACACGGATTCCCCCTATAACGCCATATCCGATGCCGGACTCCGGCGAACCCCCCGAGAACACGGCGCAATGGATCCTCGACTCGGACCGGGCCGTGCTCCTGCTGCACGATATGCAGAATTTCTTCCTGAATGCCTTTCCCAGAGGCGAGGCCCCGGTGACGGATCTCATCAGGAACGCGGAGGAGTTACGCGAGCGATGTGCGGCCACGGGCATCCCCGTCGCGTACACCAAGCAGCCCGGCGGGGACGAAGTGCCCCGAGTCGGGCCCGACCACGGTCCGCACGTCGTCGGCGACCTGGTTGAACGAGGCCGCGACGCCGGGGCCGAAGGAGTACTGGCCGCCCATCGCCGCCACCGGCATGGCCGGCCTCCTGCCGGCGTTGGCCTTGTTGTTCTCGGCGTCGGCGCCCGCTCACCTCGGCGGGGAAGTCCCGCGCGTACGGGTAAGCGATGAGAACGCCCAGGTCGTGCCCGATGACCCCCACCTTGGTGTGGGCGTGGTCACCGGCGGACCCGGTCCCTGGGTGGGCCCTCCGCGCTCCCGCAAGCGCGGAGGCCCCGGCGACCAGTGGGTCAGCGTGCTTTCACGGCCCCATACTCGACCGTGTGCGGCGGCTGCCCGCATCTCCTGGATTGCGCTCGTGGAGAAGTCCGCAATCCAGGAGGTGCACCGCGCCGGTCTCCCGATCGAAGCTCGGTACCGCGAACCGAGCCGAACGCTTGGAGAATCGAGGTCCCGCTCATGGTCACGCAAGCCGCATCCGCCGGGCCGCTGCATCAGCTGAACACCCGGTATCACAAGGCGGCTCTGACCGCCTATCTCGTCGTGGTCCTGGCCCACTGGGCAGAGCACGTGGCACAGGCCGTCCAGATCTACGTGCTGGGCTGGCCGCTGAAGGAGGCGCGCGGCGTGCTCGGCGTGCCCTTCCCCTGGCTGGTCACCTCCGAATGGATGCACTACGGCTACGCGCTGCTCATGCTGGCCGGGCTGCTCATGCTGCGGAGCGGCTTCACCGGCCGGTCCCGCGTGTGGTGGAACATCTCGCTGGGGATCCAGGTCTGGCACCACCTGGAGCATCTGCTTCTGCTCCTGCAGGCGATCACCGGGAACAACCTGCTCGGCCGCCCGGTGCCGACCAGCCTCGTCCAGCTCCTCGTGCCGCGCGTCGAGTTGCACCTGTTCTACAACGCGATCGTCTTCGCCCCCATGGTGGTCGCGATGCTCCTGCACCGCAACCCACGGCCCCGCGAGCGCGCCGCCATGCGGTGCGCCTGTGCCGCGGCCCCCGCTTAGTGATGGCCCGGCGTTCTCCCGCCTTCACCGCCGTACTGACCCTCATCGCGGCGTTCCTGCTCTATCTGGCCGTGCCGAACATCGGCACGGCCGTTCGCGCGGCACGGGCCGACGGCGCGCCTGGAGTGTTCATCGCGCGGGAGCTGACGTGCTTGCAACATCCCGGTCACGAGTCGTGCGTCTGGGTCGGCGAGTTCCGGTCCGACGACGGCTCCATCGGCAGGTCCGGCGTCGAGATGTACGGCAGCGACCGGCACTCGTACCGGGCCGGGGAGGGTACGCGGGCGGTGGACATCGGCCTCGCCGGCCGGGTCTACGGGCCCGGCGGGTCGAACGAGTGGGTGTTCACGGCTCTCATGCTCGCGATCGGGCTGGGGATCCTCCTCTGGCAGTACGGCGGTGCGCTGCGCCGCACTACCGGCCGGCGGGAGCTCGTCCCAAGGTCCTGATCCCCGGTTCAGGAGTCCTGGCCTGCGATACGGGCCAGGAGGGCGGCGAGCGGGCCCGGGGCGGAGACCATCGGCCAGTGCCCCGTCTCCAGCGTGTGGAAGTCCCAGGTCGGCACGGCCCGCATGGCGGACACGTCGGCCGCCAGCCGCCCGGCGAAGTGGTCCAGGGTGCAGACGACGTAGCTGGCCCGCTGCCGCTCGAGCGGCCGGGTCAGCGTGGCCGGCTCGGCGATGGTGCGCCCAGGGTGCCCTACGAGGCGCTGGGCGAGCCACCGCGCCTGCGTGCGGGTCAGCCCCTGTCCCTCGCCCACGACCGTCACGTCGGGGGCGGGCCAGCGGCCCTTGTTGTCGGCGATGAGCCGCAACTCCTGGGTCCGCTGGCGCTCGGGGAACGCGTGCAACATCGACCTGCCGTGGTGCGGCAGGAACCCCTCGACGAACACCGTGTGCGCGACCCGGTCGCGCGCCCGGTCGGCCACCTGCCCTGCCACGAGACCGGAGTAGCTGTGCCCGACGAGCACGACGTCGCGCAGGTCGTCCGCTTCCAGCAGCGCCAGCACGTCGTTGACATGCGTCTCCAGGCCGACGTCCGACACGTCGTCCTCGCCGGCGGCCAGGCCCCGCAGGGTGACCGCGCGGGCGTCGTGCCCGTGCGCTCGCAGCCACCGCGCGACCGGCTCCCAGACCCAGGCCCCCATCCAGGGGCCCGGGATCAGGACGAGCCCTCTCTTCACCGACGGTCACCTCCCTTCCCTCTCATCTCATCGAGGCTTTTCCACGGTGTCCACAGGTTCAGGTCCACATGTTCAGACGGCTTGCGGCACGCACGAGCGCGCGGGCTGCGGCAAGAAGGGGGTCGGCTGCCAGTCGGTCACCTGGGATTCCACGACATTGACGCGCTGGGCGCCGGCGATCAGCGCCACCACGGCCACGTACCCCTCGCCGGGGTCCAGGTCGACGAAACGGAGGTTACCCGGCGGGATCTCCAGCGGCCAGCTGAGCAGCCTGGGAGCCTCCTCCGGGCGGCTGACCTCCAGCTTGTCCGGCGAGACGCGCAAGCCGTGCCCGGTGGCCTTGAGCGCCGCCTCCTTGCGCGTCCAAAACTTGGCGAACGCCTCATGTCTCTCCATCGGCGGCAGCGCGTCCATGGCCCGCAACTCACCCGGTGTCAGGGCACACCTGGCCAGATCATCCACGGGCGTCGAGGGAACGGCCTCGACGTCCACGCCCAGCGCTCCCACGCTCGTCATGGCGACCGCGACCCGGTCCCCCGAGTGGGAGACCGAGACGTGCAGCCGGCGGCCGGACGTCCTGATGTACGGCTTGCCGTGATGCCGGTTGCAGTCCGAGCAGCTCCGATCGACCACCACGTCCTCCGGCCGCACCCCTAGCTGGGTGGCGGCTGCAGTGCGCAGCAGCCAGGCTCCGGTGAGGAAGCGGCGGCGGTCGGGGTCGCGCCGGAACCTGGCGGCCCGCTCGAGCTCCGGGTCGCTGAGCACCGCGGACAGCGTCTCCACGGTCCGGTCTCCAGGTGTGGCCCACCAGACACGGCATTCTCCGGGGGCCAGCAGGGAAGGGATCATTGATTTCCTCCTTCAGCGGCGTCCTCTTCGTGATTTTTCGCGAGCAGCGTGCGGCAGGTGACCAGCTCCCAGTTGTCGACCTCGGGGTTGGTGAGGATCTCCGTGACCACGGCGCGTACCTGTGCGGTCGTCGTGGACTCGTCCGTGCGCACCCGGATGACGATGTCTCCGGTGGCCTGGGTGAGGTCCTTGTGCCAGCGGCTCGGCAGTAGGGCCATGATGCGGATCCCGTCGACCGGCGAGCCGGGCATGGGGAGGCCGTGGGCCTTGCGCATCGTCAGCTGGATCAGCATGATTCGGGGGTCTCCGTCCTCGCGGGCTCCCCCGCGCTCCCCTTGGCGAACGTGCCGATAAGCGCGGGTTCCGCGTCGTCGGCCATGCTGTTGGTGTTCCACCTCCTAGCAATGGTCTCCGTTTGTCGCACTTCCCACTGTGCGATCCGCGCGGCAGGCGAACCATAGCTCGGCGAGTCAGGAAGCTGCACGTGGACAGCCGCATGCTGTCAACGCCGCCCCGACGGCCGCATGCTGTCAACGCCACCCGGATCGAGTAGGAGGGTGAGGTCACCTCACCCTCCTCTCACACGCCCGCCGCGTCTACGCACCGATCACGGGCTTAGCCTTCCATGGCGGTCTCACCCAGACCGACCCGCCTTCTACGCGGTTCGTGTTCCTCGGTGCAGAGTTTCGCCTCGGGCTTCCTCCAGACCCCACCTCACGGTGACGCCCTTGCCTCCGGCTCGGAGTCAGCACCACCTCTTCCTCCAGGGGACTTCCACCCCCAAGCGATCCCCATGCCGGGCGCACTGCGAAAGCCCCGCGGGCGCGGCCCGCAGGGCTCTCCGAGTGGCGTCGCCGGTGTTCTACAAGGGCACGTTCCCGTGCTTGCGCGGGGTCGCGTACTTGCGCTTGTCGCGCAGCATGGCCAGCCCGCGGGCGACGGCCGAGCGCGTCTCCACGGGGTCGATCACGTCGTCGACCAGCCCGCGCTCGGCCGCGTACGTGGGGTTGACCAGTTCGCTGGTGTAATGGGCCACGAGGTCCGCGCGGAGCACGTCGGGATCGCTCGCGGCGGCCAGCTCTCTGCGGTAGATGACGTTCACCGCGCCCTCCGCGCCCATCACGGCGATCTCGTTGGTGGGCCACGCCAATGACAGGTCCGCGCCGATGGAGCGGGAGTCCATCACGATGTACGCCCCCCCGTACGCCTTCCTGACGATGACCTGGATGCGCGGGACCGTCGCCTCGCAGTAGGCGTACAGCAGCTTGGCCCCGTGCCTGATGGCCCCGGCGTGCTCCTGGTCGGTGCCGGGCAGGAAGCCGGGCACGTCCACGAGCGTCAGCAACAGGATGCCGAAGGCATCGCACATCCTGACGAAGCGTGCGGCCTTTTGCGAGGCGGCCACGTCCAGCACGCCCGCGAGCACCATGGGCTGGTTGCCGACGACGCCGACGACCTCGCCGTCGATTCTGGCCAACGCGCAGATCACGTTCGGCGCCCAGGCGCTGTGCACCTCCAGGTAGTCGCCGTCGTCCACGAGCTCGGCCAGCACCTGGCGCATGTCGTAGGGCTTGTTCGGCTCGACGGGGACGATCTCCGCCAGCCTGGGCCGCAGGTCGTTGACGGCGCCGCGCGACGGCAGGGCCGGCGGGCGGCTCATGTTGTTGCTCGGCAGCATCGAGACGAGGTAGCGGACGTCGGCCAGGCAGCTCTCCTCGTCGTCGTGCACGAACGAGGCCAGCCCGGAACGGGCGCCGTGCACCTGAGCGCCGCCGAGCTGGGCATGGGAGACCTGCTCGCCGGTGACCGCCTCCACCACGTCCGGCCCCGTCAGGTAGAGCTGCGCGGTGTCCCGCACCATGAACGTGAAGTCGGTCAGGGCCGCCGAATAGGCCGCCCCTCCGGCGCACGGGCCGAGCACGACGCTGATCTGGGGGATCACTCCGGATGCCTCGACGTGGCGCTGGAAGATGCCCCCGTACCCGTTGAGCGACATCACCCCTTCCTGGATCCTGGCGCCGCCGCTGTCGTTCAGCCCGATGAACGGGGAACCGGTGGACAGCGCCAGATCCATCACCTTCTGGATCTTCAACGCGTGCGCCTCGCCGAGCGAGCCGCCGAAGACGGTGAAGTCCTGCGCGTAGACGAACACCCGGCGGCCGTCGATCGTGCCCGATCCGGCGATCACCCCGTCCGTGTAGGGACGCTGCCGTTCCATGCCGAGCCCCTGCGCCCGGTGCCGGCGGAGCATGTCGAGCTCGAGGAAAGACCCCTCGTCGAGCAGCAGCTCCAGCCGCTCGCGCGCGGTGCGCTTGCCGAGCGAGCGCTGCCGGGCCACGGCCTGCGGGCGTCCCTGCGCGACCGCCTCGCGCAGGCGCTCGCGCTCCTCACGCAGTCGGGTCATGGACGGGGGCGGCGACTGGACCGCCTCATCACGGGCTTCCACGGCCGGCATCGCGGCGATGTCGAGTTCCGAGATGCTCATGATTTCCCTCCCTCGGATCCCTCTTCAGTGCCTCCAGTCAATGGTCATTGGCCGTTTCCTGTCACCTCCTGCTGTGCGGGGGGGACACGGGGGCCGTGGCAGGAAGAGGAAACCGATGTGCAGCTTGCTGCCTGCGAAAAGCCTGGTTCGAGCCCTTGCCGCCTAGCAAAGTTGGAGGTGCGAAGGGAACGCAAAAACTCGCTCCTGAAGAAAGAGGCAGTGCGATGGCGAACAAGACGATTACCCCGACGATTTTCAACAACGTTGCCGAGTGGTCCGTCGCAATTGTCGCCGTCGCCGCAGTGCTCACCTCGGGCGCCGCCGCCGTCCAGGCAGTGGGCAACTTGACCGGGAACGGGGCGGTGGCCGACGGCAACACCTGGCCTGCCCCTGTGGCCTATGGCAACACCTGGCCCGCGCCGGTCGCTGACGGCAACACCTGGCCCGCGGTGGCCGACGGCAACACCTGGCCGGTTGTGAACCCCAGCAACACCTGGGCGAAGCCCGCGAGCGCCTGACGCCGCTTGCCTCCCCGATTTGCGGAAATTGAACACAGAAAAGGAGGTGACCGCGACCGGCATCTCAATCAATCGAACACCACCCAGGAAAGGAGCAACAGAGACGAGGACCGAAACCAAAAAGCCCGCGACCACCGGTCGCGGGGTTCACGCTGTGCGCGGACAGCGAAGAAAGCGATCAGATCCAGTTCTCCTCCTTGGCTCGCAGCGCGGCCTGGAAGCGGTTGACGGCTCCCAGCCGGGCCATGAGGTCGGCGACGTAGCGCCGGTAGGTGCGCACCGAGACGTCGAGTTCGCGGGCGGCGATCTCGTCCTTGTCCGCCGTGGCCATCGCTTCCAGGACGCGCTGCTCCATCTCCGTCAGCACCGGCTGCTCGCCCGGCGGCTCGATGTAGGTGCGCAGGTCCACGGCCGAGTTCCACAGGCCATCGAAGTAGATGTAGAGCTGGGAGACCAGGCCGGGCTCCCGTACGAGCAGGGCGCCCTTGGAGTTCTGCTTGGGATCGATCGGGACGACGGCGACGCTGCGGTCGTACATCAGCATGCGGTCCATCGGCTGCTCGGTGATGCGAATCTCCGCTCCGAGGCTGATCAGCTCGCGGAGGTAGGAGAGCATATGCGGGTCATCGAGCGCCGAGGGGTGGAAGATCTCCTTCATCGCGAGCCCCCGGCGCAGCGAGCGGGTGTCGAGCGGCAGCGCCGACTCGATCATCACTTTGGTGAACGGGCCGCCGGGGTGCAGGCAGAGCGTCTCCTTGTACGAGAAGAAGGCGAGGTCGTCCAGGCGCTGGCGGACCCGCGCGCCGTTCTCCACGCGCTCGATGTCCAGCGCCGCACCGGTGCGCTCGCCCTCCTGCATGTCCTCGAGGAAGCCGACGATGGCGTCCCGTGCGGCGAAGACCCGGCGGATCTCGGCGTTGAGCTCGTCGAGGCGCTTCTCCACGAGCCGCTCGATGGCGACTCGCGGCTCGATGGCCACGACGCGGTGCCCGTCGGTGAGGTCGAGCATGGAGAGCTTGCCCAGCGTCTCCACGGCTGCTTCGACGGTGTCGGGGTCCATGGACAGGCTTTCGGGCAGTGAGCCGACGCCTTCACCCCGGTGCCGGAGGAAGTAGCGGTAGATCTCCTCCAGTTCGGGAGTGATACCGATGACTGTAAGGTCCATGGCCCACCTCCCGGCAGTCGGCATGTCTTCCCGCGAAAGCTGCGATCTTTTGTCCGACTTCAGCCCGCATATTGGCAATTATCTGCATTCGGCGGGCGCGGAACCTCTTGTGTCGTGCGCTGTGGCGTCCGCGGCCCAACTGAGCAATAACGCGGTTGCCGCCACTAGGGAATGGGGCACGGCAGCCTGGCGGGGGCGGCGCGGTAGCACGCGGCTCCCGGGCACACGACCTTGCCGATCACGCCGGTGCCGCCGGACTCGACCGCCACGGGCTCGTGACCGAACCGGCGGGCGGCGATCTCCGGCCAGCTCGACCGCCGCAGGTCACCCGGCTCACCGACGAGCCACGGCTCGGCGTCCACGCCCAGGCGCTCCAGGTGCGCGGCGTAGTCGCCCTCACGGTGCCAGACCGCGAAGCGGCGCAGGGCGTCGGTCAGCGCGAGCGCCGTCCATGGCTGCGCCTTCGCCGCCATCGCCCGCAGGAACGCCTCACCGACCGCGCTCCTGACCGTCCGGCCGGCCGCGACCTCCAGCGTGTCGCCCTCGCCGCCGACCATCACCATGGCGATCGTGACGTCGGGCCCGGTGAGCGCGAACGCCGACACCCGCAACCCCAGCCCGGAGGCCGCGGCCATCACACCGGCGGGGAGCAGGCGGTCGAGCTGGGCCGAGACCCTCAGGAGCGGCTGCCGGCGCGGACTCGCCCACCAGCGCGAGACCACGTCGTGGGCGATGATCTCGGCGATGGCCTCGGCGACCCCGAGGTCCACGACGCCGGTCATGACGGGCTCCACCTGGGTCTCACGTTCGCCCAGCCAAACGACCTCCGCAGGGAGCCGGTAGCGGTTCCCGCTCACCAGACCGGTGCCGGGAACGAAGAGCCCCACCGCCTCCGGGGGGTCGGGCACGAAGTCGGCCAGCCGCAGCTCCCTGCCGCGCGGGGCGTCCGGCCGGGCGGGCGAGTCGTACGGCAGCCGGTGCAACTGGTCGAGTGCGGTCGCCCGGGTGAGAGCCCTGGTCTGCGCCTCGTAACGGGAGAAACCGGCGACGACGGCTTCCAGTCCGGAAGCCTGCGCGTACGCCAGGTGAACGGTGCCCCCGAGGCAGTCGGCCAGCTCCGCCACCACCCCCGGCACCGCTGTGGCCGGCCGCGAGCCCGCAGGCGTGGATCCCATCGTGTCTCCTCCGCGCTCGTCCCCGGCCGGGGCAGGCCCGGCGTGGGGATGATCGGCACCGCGGCCGCCTCGCGCCGGCGGATACGGAGGGGGTCCGGTGATGGGCGGACCACGGGCCGAGCTTCCCCACCGGCCAGCATCGGGATGCTGACCCATGCCCAGTACAGTCGCAGGTCGGCCGGGGCGTCAACGCTCGGCCCGCCATCCAGCAATCCCCAAGAAGCCGCGCGGGCGGTCTGGCTGCGGACCGTGGAGGACTCGTTGCCCATGACGCGGGCCGACGTCCTCGACGCTGCGGTCCTCCCGGAAGCGGAGGACGAGGGTGGCCCGCTGCCGTGGGCCGAGCCCGGCGAGCGCGTCTATCAGCGCCATGCGCTCGCTCACCAGGAAGTACGGGTCGGCGGTGGAGGCGGTCTCGGGCACCGCTCCGCTGAGGATTTCGCGCGACCAGCGCAACGTTCTGCGGTCGCTGATGAACAGCCGCCGCATGACCCGCCGCGCGTAGGCGCCGATCCTGTCGTGCCCTTCGAGGGTGCCCTAGTGCCTGTGGAGCGCGATCAGCGTGCGCTGGACCAGGTCGTCGGCCTCGTACCAGTCCTGTGACAGCTGGAAGGCGGTGCGCCGCAGCGCCGGTCTGGTTCTTCGGACGAAACCCGCGAAATCCCCGTCCTCTCGCGCTTCAGCCATTGTCCACACTCCAAGGACGCCGATCCGGCCCGTCCCGCGGGCGCATCGGCATTGCCGCATTCGAAATGTTTGCCAGCTCCCCCCAGAATTGGCCTCCGCATACGCGCGTCACAACCCCTACGAGCCCCTGTGCCCGTATTCACCACCCAACCCATATTCGCCTTCCCGCGACCCCTCTTTCCTCGCCCGGAGCAATAGAGATAGCATCGCGCGTCACAACCCCTACCAACCCCTGTGCCCTTATTCACCACCCAATCCATATTCGCCTTCCCGCGACCCCTCTTTCCTCGCCCGGAGCAACAGAGATTCCATAATCAGGCGATGGCGATCGGGTGAGTGCCGGTAATACCGTGTCCGCTTGCCGGCGAACGCGGTTGCAGGGCATCACGGTCGGCGGCGACAGGTTCGGCTCTCGCGCCCCCGCCTCGAGAGCCGCGGCCGACGCTCCTGCGACGTGCACGGCTTCGCATTCCGACGGCCACTTCACAACGGCACCCCTATTGTGCGGGGGCCGTACCCCTATTTCCCCTGCGTACGACCGTCTGGCCGGACGGCGCGAACGTAAACTCGCGCAGTAAACAGCTCGATGACCGCCAGTAACCTACCCACAGCGACCATATGGCCACCTGAAATCTCTTTCGAATGAATCGACGTCCCCATGCAGCATTCCACCACCTCCGCCGCGTGTAGCAGTAGGCAGTCGAAATCCATTCGATCGCGAATGCCCAGAATGCGCACCAGGGGTGATCGAGGAAACGTCACAATCTAGGAGAAGAATTCGGCCGCCAAACGGGGGCGATCTTACCCGGGATTGCCCGACCCCCTCCTCAACCCGGGAGGACAAATGGACGACGTCATCGAGCGAGCGGTCATGCGGGTGATCGTGAGCATGCAGGAGAACCTCGGCGAGCAGCTCACGATCAACGACATGGCCCGCACAGCCATGTTCAGCAAGTTCCACTTCTCCCGCGTCTTCCAGCGGGTCACGGGGCTGTCGCCGGGCCGGTTCCTGTCGGCGGTGCGGTTACGCGAGGCCAAGCGGTTGCTCGCCACGACGTCGTTGAGCATCATGAACATCAGCCACCAGGTGGGCTACTCCAGCGTCGGCACATTCAGCTCGCGCTTCACGCACAGCGTGGGCCTGCCGCCCAGCAAGTACCGCCAGCACATGAGCATCACGGCGCAGGCACTCCAGGCCGGGCGGGACGCGCCGCCGGCCACCACGACGATGACCCTCAGCGGCACCGTCACCTCTCCGCTGGAGGACCAGCCGGTCTTCACCGGCCTGTTCCCCGACCAGATCCTCGAAGGGCGGCCGGTCAGCTACACCGTGATCAGCGGCCCGGGACCCTACCTGCTGGAGAACGTTCCCGAGGGCCGCTGGCACCTGATCGCGCAGTCCGTGGCCGCCGGCCGCGAGGACGCCATCCACCATCCGCCGCGCGGCGACGACGCACTGTGCATCGCGCGGTCCGGGCCGATCGTGGTCGGCTCCGACGGCGGGGTGCAGCACGCGGACATCCAGCTCAAGCCCATGAGCTCGCTCGACCCGCCGGTCCTGCTCGACCTGCGCGACCTGCTGTCGTCGGCGAACGGCCACGGGAGCTGATCGCGTACACGACGATCCGCAAGCGGTGAGCAGCTCACCACCCGCGGGTCGCGCCCGGACCCCTGCGGACCACGGTCAGTTCCATGGCGCATCTCCCGCTTCCGACCGTGGATCCGGCGGGCGAGCGCACGCGACTCCGTGGCTGCCCTGCCTGTCGGCAGGCCGCCTCAGCGCTCGACCTGGTTTTCGAACTCCACGACCAGGGGCAGGTCGACGCGCCGGCTGAGGTTCAGCTTCCGGTAGGTGCGGGTGAGGTGCTGCTCGACCGTGCTGAGCGTGATGTAGAGCCGGGCCGCGATCTCCCGGTTGGCGTAGCCTGCCGCCGCCAGGGCGGCCACCCGCCGCTCGGCGTCGCTCAGCACGCCGATCAGCTCGCTCGGCAGCGGAGCCGGCACGACGCTCGGGTCGTCGGCCCGGCTCAGCGCGCTGATCATCGGCTCCGCCCGGCACTCGCGCGCCGCGGCCTGGGCGCGGCCCGCGATCGTGCGGGCGCGGCGGTACTCGCCGAGCGCGTCGTACGCCTCGACTAGGTCGAACAGCGCCCTGGCCAGCTCGTACCTGTCACCGGCCATCTGCAGGTACTCGGTCGCCTGCCGGAGCAGCGCCGGGCGGCGCGCGGGCTCGGAGACGGCGGCCTGCAGCCGCAGGGCGATGCCCCTTCCCCTGCGGGCGCCGGCGCCGCAGAGGCCGAGCTGGGCCTCGATGAGCTCTCTGGCCTCCTCGACGTGCCCCATGCGCAGGCAGGCCTCGCCCGCGTCGGCGCGCCACGGGATCAGGCCGGGCGTGTCGAGGTTCCAGGTGACCATCAGCTCGCCGCAGCGCTGGAAGTCGCGCAGCGCCGGCGCGAAGTACTCGTTGGCCATGTTGTAGCGCCCGCGGGCGTACAGGTAGTGCAGGCCGTACCGGGTCTGGAACATGGTCTCGGGCACCGGCCGGTCCAGGTATTGGCGCACGGCGTCGTACTTGCCCATCGCCGTCAGCGCGATGATGAGGCTGCTCAGCGGCCCGCCGACGGCGACGCCCCAGCTGCTCATCGGGATGGTGTCGAGCGCGATGCGGGCGTGGTGGGCGGCGGCGGGCATGTCGCCCTGCCGGAACGCGATCTCGGCGCGGATCGCCGCGAGCCTTGCCTGACTGCTGGGGGCCTGCCTGGACATCGCCTCGGCGCTGAACTTGTCGCACCATGGGACCGCGCAGTCGAAGCGGCCCGCGTAGGTGAGAGCGAGCAGGGCGTTCTCCACGGTGTCCATCGACATCTCGTCGAGATGGGAGTGTTCCAGGATGCGTTCCACGGCGTTCAGGCTCTCCTCGCACGGGCCGCAGGTGAGGACCTCGGCCAGGGCGAGCGTGGCCTCCACCCGCCGGTTGACGGCCACGGACGCCATGCCCGCCAGAACGGTGTCCGAGGGTCGAGCCAGTACCGGAAACCGCCGCCGCGGACACGCGGCTTCGGCTTCCTCACCTGCGCCTCCTGATTCTCACCTCGGGTTCCAGTCCGTCGTCGGCTTGCCTGGAACGTTAGGCCGGGAGACCATCGCTTCCTTATCGTGCGGCTATCATCCGCCGCGCCCGGCGGGAACCTGCCGCTGACGTCGGCATTCGGCGTCGGCAGGCGGGCGCACGCGGGCTAAAATGCGGTCGTGCAGCGGCTTGCCCTCTTCGACCTGGACAACACCCTCATAGACCTCGACGCGGCGTTTCGGGTCTGGGTCGAGGAGTTCGCCGAAGCGTACGGCTTGGGTCCCGAGGCGGTTGACTGGCTGATCGTGCTCGACCAGGCTGGCCACCCTCACCGTGAGGCGTTCTTCAGCATGGTCCGGGAGCACTTCGCTCTGTCGGAGACGGTTGAGGAGCTCTGGGTCCGTTACCGGAGGCAGATGCCCTACCTCGTGCACTGTCGGCCCGAAGTACTGGAGGGCCTAACTCGGCTGCGCGCATCCGGGTGGCGCGTCGCGATCGTCACCAACGGTACGGCGGACAATCAGCTCGGGAAGATCCAGCAGACCGGGTTGGCCGAAGCTGTAGACGCTTACGCGTTGTCGGGGGCCGAGGGCATGCGAAAGCCCGAGGCCGGTCTATTCGAGATCGCGGCCAAGCGTTGCGGCGTCACTCTCGTCGAGGGCGGATGGGTGATCGGTGACAACCTGACCGCTGACATAGCCGGCGGACGCGCCGCCGGTCTCCGAACGATCTGGATCGACAGAGGCGCCTGGTCCGGTGTCGACCACCAGGCCGACCACGTGGTTACCGACGTACTGCAAGCCATCGAGATTCTCGAGAACCTCGGCTGATGTGACGACAACGCTGACGACAACATCAGCCACCGTGAGCGCGCGTCCACATCCGAGCAGCACCGCTGGCATCGGGGCCGCGGGAGCAGGGTGATCGTTCCGCCTGAAAGCGGAAGGTCGGCGGTTCGACCCCGCCCCTGACCACGTTCTGACCAGCGAAAACTCCGAACCATGATTTGGTTCGGGGTTTTACACCAACGGGGTACATCAACCCACTAAGCGGTCTCTTTTCCGAGCCGCTTGAGAACCTTTGTCTTCTCTTTCAATGACGTCTTCTCTTTCAATGACGCGTGCGCGCTGGGGTTGGTGGTGGTGCGGGCAGGGTGCGCGGTAGCTGCCCGAGGAGCTGTCCAGGCAGCGCTCCGGGCCCGGGGCACGGCCGGCACGTCCGCGGCGCCCTGCGCTCCGAGTAACGCGAGCACCCGCGCTCCCAAACCGGCCTATACGGGCCGAACTGGTTGCTCTCGGATGATATTCGACGCCTAAGGGTAACAACTGGTCGAGGAGGGAGCATGGACGCGGACGAAGGGGATAAACCTGGTGATCCGGGCCGCCTGCTTATCATCGGGGGCGCCGAGTGCCGCGGTTCCGGCCTGCTCGAGCGGTTCGTGGAGCTGTCTGGCGGGGAGGCGGCCCGGATCGTGCTGGTCACTACGGCCACCGGGGCGCCCGAGGAGGTGCACGCCGACTACGAGCGGGTGTTCCGCAAGCTCGGCGTGGACCACACCAGGGAACTGCGGCTGCGCGGGCGCTCCGACGCCGACGGCGACAACGCGGCCAAGCTCCTCGACGACGCCACGGGCGTGTTCTTCTCCGGCGGCGACCAGTCGCGGCTGCGCGCCCTGGTCGGCTCGCGGGCCAACGAGATCCTGCGCGACCGGCTGCGCGCAGGCGGCGCGGTCATCGCCGGGACCAGCGCCGGCGCCACCGCCATGGGCCGCACGATGATCCTCGGCGGCGAAGGCCCCGGCGTGTCCGCCGCCACGGTCCGCACCGGCCCCGGGCTCGGCCTGCTCCCGAAGGCGCTCATCATCGACATGCACTTCAGCGAGCGCGGCCGGCTCCCCCGGCTGCTCAGCGCCATGGCGCTCGACCTGGAGTACCTGGGCGTCGGCATCGGCGAGAACACCGGGATCCTGGTCGACGGCACCCGCTTCGAGGTGCTCGGCACCGGCGTGGCCACGGTGGCTGACGGGCGGAACGCCACGGTCATCCACGCCGCCGGGGACGAAGACCCGATCACCCTGTTCGGCGTCCGGCTGCACCTGCTGCCCGCCGGGTGCGTCTTCGACATCGCGACCCGCGAGGCCACCATCGGGCCCGCGCACGACCGGTACTGATCACCGCCAGCCCGCCCATCCGCCCAACCCTTGGGGAGTGTCACGTGCGTCTCGACGACCTGCGTCACCTGAGCGGACCCAACTCATTCAGCACCCGGCCGGTCACCGTCGCGCGGCTCGAGCTCGAGGAGCTGACCGGCCGGAAGACCACCGAGTACCCGGGCTTCGCCGGCCGGCTGACCGCGGCCCTGCCCGGGCTGGCCGAGCACCACTGCGCGGCCGGGCGCCCGGGCGGGTTCCTGGAGGCGATGGCCCGGGGCACCTACTTCGGCCACGTCACCGAGCACGTGGCGCTGGAGCTGTCCAGTCTGGTGGGCCGCGACGTGTACCTGGGCCGGACCATGTGGGCCGGCGCCGACGGCCGCTACGACGTGATGACCGAATGCCCGCAGGACGAGCCCGCGCAGTCCTCGGTGCCGGCCGAGCTGCTGGAACTGGCCATCACCACGGTCGAGCACATTCTTCTTCAACGCATCCCCGACCTGCCGCTCGAACTGGCCAGGATCGCTCGGGTCGTGGAGCGGGAGCGCCTCGGCGTGAGCACGGCCGCGCTCGCGGGCGCGGCCCGCCGCCGGGGGATACCGGTCCGCCGGGTCGGCCGGCTGAGCATGCTGCGGCTCGGCTACGGGCGCTGTCGCCGGCTGGTGTGCGCCGCGCTGACCGAGCAGACGTCCGTGATCGGTGTGGACATCGCGGCCGACAAGATGCTGGCCAAACAGCTGCTGACCGACGCGGGCATCCCGGTGCCCGATGGGGTGGTGGCCTGGAGCGCGGCCGACGCCGCCGGGGCGCTGGGCCGGCTCGGCGGGCCGGTCGTGATCAAGCCGCTCCACGGCAGCCACGGTGCCAACGTTACCGTCGGCGTGACCACCGCCGCGGCCGCGGCCGCGGCCTACGCCCAGGCGGCGGCCGGCGGCGAGGGCGCGATCGTGGAGAAGTTCGTGCCCGGCACCGACTACCGGGTGCTGGTGGTCGACGGCCAGGTGGTGGCCGCAGCCGAGCTGCGGCCGGCCTCGGTGACCGGCGATGGCGCCTCCGACATCACCCAGCTCGTCGACGTGGTGAATGCCGACCCGCGCCGGGGTGAGGGCCACTCCCGAGAGCTGACCAAGATCAAACTGGACGAGCGCGCGCTCGCGCACCTGGAGGCCCAGGGCCTGGGCCCGGCGTCGGTCCCGGCCCGCGGCCGGCTCGTGACCCTGCGCCGGAACGCGAACCTGTCCACCGGCGGAACCAGCCGCGACGTGACCGACCTGGTGCACGAGGACGTGGCCGACGTGTGCCGCCGGGCCGCGGCCGTGGTCGGCCTGGACGTCTGCGGCATCGACGTGCGGCTGGCCGACATCGCGGCACCGATGCGGTGCGGCGGGGCCGGTCACGGCGGGGCTGAGCCCGGGGCCGTGATCGAGATCAACGCGTGCCCGGGGCTGCGGATGCACCTGTCCCCGGCCGAGGGGGCGCCGCGGGACGTGGCCGGCGCGGTGATCGACAGCCTGTACCCGCCCGGCGCCCCATCTCGGGTCCCGGTCGTCGCGGTCACCGGGACCAACGGGAAGACCACGACGGTCCGCATGATCGGCCACATCCTGAGCAAGGCCGGGATGCGGGTGGGGATGTCCACCACGGACGGGGTCTACTCCGGCGGCCGGCTGGTCTACGACGCCGACGCCTCGGGTCCGCGGTCCGCGGACATGGTGCTCGACGACACCAGCATCGACGCCGCGGTGCTGGAGACGGCGCGCGGCGGGATCATCCGCGGTGGGCTCGGCTACGACCAGGCCGACGTGGCCGTGGTCACCAACATCACCGCCGACCACCTGGGCGCGGACGGCGTGGAAGATCTCGACGAGCTGGTCGAGGTAAAGGCGCTGGTCGCCGAGGAGGTTCGCGAGGGCGGGACCGTGGTGCTGAACGCCGACGACCCGGTGGTCGCCGCGCTCGCCGACCGGCCGCGGGTGCGCAGGCACGCGTCCGTGATCAGGTATTTCAGCCTGGTGAACGGCAACCCGGTCATCGAGCGGCACCGGCAGGCGGGCGGCCTGGCCTACGAGCTTCGCAACGGCGAGCTGGTCGAGTTCGATGCGGACCGGGAGCGGGCGCTGCTCAGCGTGGTCGAGGTGCCCGGCGCGTTCGGCGGGCTCGCCCCGCACGTGATCGCGAACGCGCTGGCCGCGGTGGCGGCCTGCCGCGGGCTCGGGGTCAGCGCCAAGGACATCCGGCGCGCGCTGGGCACGTTCACGCCGGGCGAGTCGAACCCGGGGCGCGGCCACGTCTACCTGGCCGGCGGCGGCCCGGTGATCGTGGACTACGGCCACAACGCCGTAGCGCTCGACGCGACCGGCCGCATGATCAGCGATGTCTGGGGCGGCGAGCCCGTGGCCGCGATCACGCTGCCCGGCGACCGCCGCGACGACCTGGTGGCCCGCTCGGCCGAGGCCGTCGCCGCGTGGTTCGGCCGGGTCGTCGTCTACGAGGACGCCGACAAGCGCGGCCGCCGGCCCGGTGAGATGACCGGCCTGATCACCGCGGCCATGCGCCGGGCCCGGCCCGGCATCGGCCTCGCCACCGCCGAAGGACCGCAGGCCGCCCTGCGCATCGCGGTCACGATGGCCGCCGGCCACCCGGTCCTGTTCGTCTACGAGAAGCTAGCCATGGCCCGCCAGGCCCTCGAGGCCCTGAACGCCCGCCCCTGGCCCGCCGGCGCAGTCCCGCCCGCACCCACCGACGCGGTCCCGCCTGCTCCTCCTATCGAGACGCCGCAATCATGGATGACTGGAAGCCCCCTCCGGGGGATGAAGGCGAAGGGGTGAGCTGCTTTACAGCCGGTGTCCACACCTCGGGGCGAACACCCCGGTGACGATTCTCAATGAGGTTGTCAAGGCGATCAAGCTATGCGGCCTGAGGAAGCGGTGGGGTTGCCTCGTAGCATCGCCGGTCGCGGATGAGTGCCCACAGCACGTTGACCCGTCGTCTGGCCAGGGCTAGTACGGCCCGGGTGTGGACCTTGCCTTCGGAGCGTTTGCGCTCATAGAAGGCGCGGGACGCGGGGTGATGGCGGATGCTGACCAGGGCCGAGGTGTAGAAGACGCGGTTCAGGGTGCGGTTGTAGCGGCGGGGCTGGTGCAGATTGCCGCTGATCCGCCCAGAGTCGCGGGGAACGGGGGCGAGTCATGCATAGCCGGCCAGGCGGTCCGGCGAGGCGAAGGCGCTCATGTCGCCGCCGGTAGCGGCCAGGAACTCGGCGCCCAGCAGGACACCGATGCCGGGCATGCTGATGATGAACTCGGCAAGATCATGGCGGTGGAACCGGTCCTGAATGAGCGTGTCCACGTCGTCAATCAGCTCATTGAGCCTGATGAGCTCGGTGGCAAGTTGGGCCACCAGCAGTGCAGCCGCCAGCTCTCCCGGCACCGTGATGGTCTGGGCAGATGCCGCCTGGAACGCTCGCGCGGCCAGCTCGCTCGCACCGCGGCGCAGCCACGCCTCCAGGCCTGCCTGGCCCGCCTGGCGAATGGCCGCAGGAGTCTGATAGCCGGTGAGCAGGACCAATGGTCCCTTGTTGGTCATATCCAGCGCGCGTTCCAGCGCCGGGCAGATGGCCAGGAGCTGGTCGCGCAGCCGGTTGACCGCGCGCGTGCGATCGGCCACCAGGTCTTGGCGGCGGGCCACCAGCATCCGCAACTCGGTGATCAGTTCGCCCTCGGGACGCAGCGTGACCAGATCCCGCCGGATCCGGGCCTGGTCGGCGATGATCGCGGCGCCTTTAGCGTCGGTCTTGCCCGCTCCCCTGTAGCCGTCGGCGGCGCGGTTGACCATGGTGCTGGAGATGTACAGCACCTGCTGGCCATGGCCAAGCAGCACCGCCAGCAGCAGTGCCGCCCCGCCGGTCATGATGTCAACGGCCCAGATCACCATCGGCCAGCGCGCTGACCTCGGTCAACAGCCCGCTCAGGGCAGCTTCGTCGTTGGCTACCCGCCGCGACAGCAGTCGCTTTCCCTCCGCATCGATCACCACCGCGTGGTGGTGGTTCTTGCCGATGTCCACTCCGGCCCACACCCGCTGCAACGTCGTCTCCTCCGGTCGTTGTTGGCGGTCCCGTGGACGACCTCGCCGGCGCATCCCTACACAGCGATGAGCTCGCAATTCTCAATCAGCGGCCGAGTCGTCGTAGGTGCCAGGTGGCCAATCGTCACGAGCCACGGACGGCAGATCGCTCACAGCCACGCCCGACACCCTTGGCGTGTCAGAACCCTACGACCGGTTCGGACGCCCCAGAAAGAAGGTAGGGATCGCTCACTCCGGTACTCGCAACATAGGGCTGGTGATCGGCTGCCGCAGCCCTCCTTCGTCGGGCCTTGCCATCGAATCAACAGGCCGATGCAGCAGCGGCATCTCACTCAAGTGGCCTCGTCTTGGGCCAACTTCGTCCTTCAGATTCCACTAATCAGGACACAAAAGCCTCAGACCCGCTTGCGCCTCTTCTGTAGAGCGCCATACATCTGGAGATGTCAGGCGTCTAGAGAACTGAATATCGATCGCAGAATATCGCTCAGCACCAACGCGTCAGCCCTGGTTATTTTGTCTAGGCGCCATTCAAGGAAGAATTCAAAGTCGCCCCTTCTCCCTGGATGCCGTTGGGCGCGCGCCGCATAAGAACTGATCGCGCTGTCGATTCGACGGTTAAGGATAGTTCTCATGCGCTCATTGGCGACGTTCTCAAGAGACATACGGCGCGTTGGTTTGATATGCATTGAAAGCACGGGAACGGAACTCCGCTTATGCGCTCGCTCCTTCCATTCCATTGAAACCTGCCAGCCGCCCGACGCATTGACGAAAGTTGTTGAGGGCTCGCCCGATCGGAGGCTTCGTGTCATCTGGAATGCAAGTTCTGCACTGTACTCTTCCCTGCTGATAGATGTTTCTGTGCTGCTGTGGGTGAGTTCTTGAGTTATCTCCCCTATGCTTCCCACTATATGAGAAAAGTTCTGAACGCGCTTGGAGGAGTCGAATTGAGTGCACTCCTTGTATAGGGCGATAGCCATAGCTGCGGTTTTGGTGGGGCACCGACGTGCTAGTATTTGTCCAAGATAGTTACTGTTGCTCTCGATGTTGAGCGGATCCGGGTCTCTTCCTGTCAAACAAAAGTACATGAGCTGCCCAAAAGAGAAGACATCCAGAGTCGGATTCTTACTACGCGCGATCTTTGGATCGAAAGCAATGTACTGCTCTGGCGCTGCGTAGTAGACGACCCCCATGGCAGTCTTCGTCGCCTTCTGCGTCTGCGTGCTGAACCACGCAAGATCAAAATCGGTCAGGTATGGGCGATAGTCGCCCCCTTCTTCGAGGCTGCAAATGATATTTTCTGGCTTGATGTCACGATGTATCACCTCATGGCGATGGGCATGCTCGATGGCCTCTCCAGATTGATGCAAGATGGCGAAGATATCAACCGGGTCCATGAAGTTTGCTAAGCTGAGTTCACGGAGATTGCTGCCATCAATATAGTCCATTGTGAAGCCAGGAGGGCAATCGCTATAGTCATAAACTTGCACAATGCGCGGATCAGACAGCATACGCATGGCATCATACCCATTTCTGAAGCGCCTAACTTTCTCCTTGTCATGTAATTCGTATGCATGGTAGAGCTTATATGCTAAAAGATTCCCGCCTCCGGACGCCACCTTCCATACCTTGCCAAAGCCGCCAGCACCTATTTGTTCGTCCAGAATTCCCCACCTCAATCGCGTACCAGTTTCGACCATGCCCAGCTCGGCTTGGTATCTGACTAGCGTTTCCCTTGATCTCTTATAGAGATTACGGGTGGACATTCCTTCGATCTGATCTTTCTTCTCGAACCATCTACTGATGTCCTCTAGTTTTCTACAAGCGGAGAAATATCCATCGGTGCGCCAGGACTCTAGGTTGAACTGCGCTTTGAAGCTGTTGTAGCCGTCCAGGAAACTTTGCGCCTCTCTTTCGTAGCGAGCATATTCCTCTTCCGGGCGCGGGGGAGACAGAGAAGGAGTCAGGCGCTGGCCCAGTACCATTCGTCCCTGGATCCTACCGCCGAAGATTGGAACTTGTTCATGTCCATCTCTCGAGTCCATCTCTCGAGAAATCACGTCATAAATGCTGTGTGCGGTAACTGAGCCTGTATGATCTGCAGCATCCCCTAGTAGTGCTGAGAGGAGGTAATATGTGAAGACACCGTGTCCCAGGTTGCTGACCTCCCAAGCTCGCTGATCCTCGGCGCAGGCTGCTATAACGGCAATGGAAGGATCCATGCGTTGCACTACCTGACTTACATCTGCGTTATTAAGGCTACGTATTCTAAGAATTGCAGATGAGGTCCCCGAGACAGCGCCACCAGAGTGACAGCAGTCCAGCAGGAACAAGACCTGAGTTCTAGAGCCAGCATCGGGATCCGCAATCCTTATTAAGTCGGATAGAAGTACGCCTTCATCGAACTCACTATTGTCGTACGTGACAAGGTATGTGCCTAGCTGTGTAGCAGCGCCATGCCCCGCGAAATAGAAGAGAATCTGTTCGGCGCCCGATGTCCTTGCTTCGATCAGCCATCTAAGAATCTCCGCCTTTGTCACTTCTTCATCAGTGAGGCGGGTCACTTGATACTCGTACTCCGGCAAAGTAAGCGCTTCGGCCACCTGGTCAGCATCGTTGACGCAGCTGCTAAGCGCAGTCCACCTGCCAGAGTAGGCACTGATTCCCGCAACAAGCGCTAGTCGAGTTCCCAAATCAATCTCCCGTGCTCGTACCGTTAGAGCGGTCCAGGCTCACCGTATGGACTCGCAACATCACAGATGGTGAGAGAAGTGGACATTACGTCACTTGGCGTTTGTTTAGCGATGTGCGGGACATATCGTAACGCGATCGCAACGATGTCAATTTCGGTTAGACAATTAATAGTCTTTCGTCCAGCCAAAATAGAGTAGGGCGCCACGTGGCGAAGTCTCGGGATCGTTGTCCTTCCTCCACCGAGGCATAGTGGAGGTCCAGGCGCGAAGATCGAAGCAGGTCGCTCAGTAGAGCGACGCTGTGTCGTTATTGTCAGCAGCTCCCTCTACTCTCAGAAAGAAACACGAGCACCGCAGTGAAGGGGAGCCGATGCGTCAGCCCGTACCCGCCAAGCAGTGGCGTAATCGCAGCAACTCACTTGGCTACATCCAAGGCGGTACGGAAGTCCAGGCGGACCTACTCCGACAGGTGCTTGTTCAGCTGCCGTGCGACGGCGCGGAATTGCTGGAGTGGCAGACATCGGAGGGGAAGCGCATCAGCGCCCGCTGCGAGGATCTGTGCCGGCGGGTGCTCTCCAATCCGGGCCTCGCCGAGCGGTTGGGCGGAGGCCAGTGGCAGCCGAGCGCCTACGCGCAGCAATGGCTGGAGAACAAGGACAACTCCTTCCTGGCCGCTCACCTGCACGCTAACGTGAAGTTCATCGGCGAGCTCCTCCTGGCGATCGGAAATCAGACGAAACACGCGGACTTGTTAGAGGTGGCAACGAAGACCTACGGGCTGAACTGGGCAAGCCTGTCACCCGTGCGGGACCGCACGGGATGGCTCAGAAGCCTGGGAATGGTCGAGCTGTGGGGCCAGAGGGTCGTGAGGACCGAGCGGGGGGACGCCCTGTTGGGGGTTCTTCCGCTCTGCCCACCCGAAAGCGCCCGAGGAGAAGAGGAGGCCGCCGAATCGGACGGTGACGAAGAGGGGCAGCTAGCGTTCTTCGACGACTCCCTACAGTTGGAGCAGGTCGATCTGAGGAACCGTCGCGCTCTGATCGGCTATATCCCCCGAGGGAACGCTTCCGACAACCGCGACGGGGACTCGACTCTGACTGCGACCGCCGCCCTGCGCAGGCTGGTGGCCCTGTTGGCCGACGGTACCGGGCTCGAGGAGTTCGGCGAGCAGTGCAGCAGCGAGTTCGGCATCAGCAAGGCGTCTTTCACCTCGATGATGCACGCCCTGCGACACACCGGACTCGTCGAGCAGACGTCGTTCAACCACTTTGCACCGAGTGAGGACGCGCACCGACTCGTCGACGAGGGGAACGAGCGATTGCTCGCTGCGCATCTGCATGCGCGGTATCTGTTCTTCGGTGAGATCCTGTGCCACTTGGGTAAGTCTGCGACCACCTCGACGCTGGTGGCTGTGGCAAAGGATGTGTACGGCTACACCCAGGCGTCGAATGGAGAGGTCCGTCTCCGGCTCTCCTTCCTCCAGGACGCGGGTCTCGTCGAGCGGGTCGACTGGCAACGGTTCCGTGTCACTGCAGCCGGCCGGAGTTTCACCAAGAACCTGACACTTCAGCTGCCCGTCGGAGCAGAGCTGGAGGGTATCGATCCCGCAGGACCGCAGAGCGCGCCCCCTGCCTCGGTACCCGCGGCGGTTATTGCTCAGCTGCGGCAGTACGGCAATGTCGGCACGGACAGTCGGGATTTCGAGGAGGCCGTCGCTCAAGCCTTTGCCTTCCTCGGCTTCCAGGCCGAGCACCTCGGCGGCTCCGGCCGCACGGACGTCCTGGGCATCGCGCAGCTGGCCACGAAGGATCGCTACCGGATCATCGTTGACGCGAAGAGCTCAGGGAGCGGCCAAGTCGCCGAGTCCGACGTCAAATTCGATGCGCTGCGTGACCACAAGCGCAAACACAAGGCGGATCACGTGGTCGTCGTCGGGCCGGACTTCGCTCCACGGCTCAAGAACTGGGCGGCGGAGAACGAGGTCATTCTTCTACGCATCGAGGACCTTGCCACGCTGCTCGACCAACACTCGCGAAACCCCATGCCCCTTACCGAACTGCGGGATGCCTTCTCCCGCATCGACACGTTCAGCGACGACCTGGCCGAGCGGTACCAGGCGCTGGAGCGGCGCTCACTACTGATGCGTAGGATCATCGACCTGGCCTTCCAGGAAGCCGTGGACGAGGACCCCGTCGATGACGGGTACATCAGCGTTGAGAACATCATCTATGCCCTACGGAAGGAGTTCACTCCCCGCCCGTCCCGGCAGGAAGTGGACGAGCTGATCGCGTTCTTGTCGAGTCCCGTCGTGGCCGCGCTTGAGTCCACCAAGGGTCGCCACAAGCTGATCGACTCACCCCGGAATCTGGCCCTACGTCTAGCCGGTTTGGGGGGCATCGTCGCCACCAGTTGAGGGGGACGGCTGCTCAGTGTCAGCGCTGGTCGGAGCACATAGGCGCCTCCAACAGCTTCCCCTCGCCTGATCCGAAAGTCAGACATCTGCCAGGCACGCGGCAGGGGTCTGTCCAGCGAACGGCTCTGTCCCGTAATCGGTGGTAGCGGTCAGTGATCACCTGCCAGCCTGAGGCGTGCTGAAGATCAACGACCTGGTGGGCGCGGTGTTCTCAGGGTTGTCTGACCTGGTCATCGAGGATGTGGCGGACGAGAACGACCTCATTCGGGTCGTGGCCCGTACTCGGGAAGAGCCTGCACCCTGCCCGGCTGCAGGACTTGGTGACCAACCTGCGGGAGATCTCCCGGCTTGAGGCGGGTGTCATCGGCCGGCACGACCTCCTCAACCTCGCCGTGCTGGTGGACGGCGAGCTCGACCATCGGCAAAGCAAGATAGGGGCGGTCAGGAGGTTCAGTAGCGGCGTGATGGTCTACGGAGAGCGGATCGGTCTCACCCGGCTGCTGCACAACCTCATGGACAATGCCGAACGCCACGCCCGCTCCGTGGTCATGGTCACCGTCGAGCACCGGGGTGACGCGGCGGTGCTGGAGGTCTACGACGACGGGAGCGGGGTGCCGCGCGAGCAGCGGGAGATCATCTTCGAGCGCTACGCCCGCCTGCAAGACGCGTGCGCCAAGGACACCGGCGGCAGCGGCCTGGTCCTGCCGATCGCCCGGCAGATCGCCGAAGATCATGGCGGTACCCTCACCCTCGAAGACAGCCCGTCTGGGGCGCGGTTCGTCGCACGCTTCCCCCCGGCCAGCCGCGTGATAAATGATCGAGGTTCGTCTCGGTGGCCGCGCGAGGCCCCCACGCGACGAAACCCCTCCTCCCAGACGCCGCCGACCGGTTCGGGCCGGCTGGCAGGTGGTCGGCCGCCGGGGCCGGCACGTCTTTTGTCGAGCCGTCCCTCCATCCTCGGTCCGGGCGTGAAACCCAGATGACCCCGCGCACCGGACCGGCCGCGCCCAGCGGCACCGCCGCCGCCGGACCCCACGACATCGCACCCTGTGCCGCGCCGCCGGCGGCACTACCGATGCCCGGATCGCCCAGCTCGTTGACCATCTGAGGTTCTCCGGCGCAGCGCCCATCCGGTGCCGGATGGGCACTGCGGGGAGTCTGCCTACTTCAGGATGAGGTGTCTGCGCACGATGGGGGTGTCGCCCCACCACCTGCCGATGCCCCAGGTGTCGCCGGCCGAGACCAGGGCCAGGCCGGCCAGCACGACGGCGTAGACGAGGTGCTCGTCGAGGAAGGGGTTGGTGGTCAGCGGCAGTTCGGCGGCCCACATCAGGACCAGCAGCAGTCCGCCGGTCGCCGCGGCGATCCGCAGCCCGGCGCCCGCGACCAGCGCGAGGCCGATGCCGAACAGTCCGATCATGAACAGCCAGTCGACCCACGGCTGCCCGGCCAGGCCCGAGAAGAACCCGCCGAGGGCGTGGTCGCCGGTGCCCGTGAGGAAGCCGGTCGTCGGGCTGCCGCCGTGGATCCAGGCACGGTCGGCGGGGGTGGCGAAGCCCCAGCCGAAGAGCTTGTCGAGGCCGGCCCACAGGAAGATCCAGCCCAGGGCGATCCGCGCCACGGCCCAGACGTGATCGACGGGACCGGTGACCGCCCGCGAGGAGCCGGCGTCCATGACGGGGGAAATGGGAGCGGAGTGCCGTCGTCCTTCGGTGGTGGCCTTCGTCGGCCCCTTTCCATGCTGTCGATGTTGCCGATGCGACGGTTCGGTATGCGCCAGCACAACGTTTCCCGGGCCCTGCTCCGAGTGCTGTACGGCTCACGCCGGCGGCGCGGAGGTCCCTTCGTCGCCGGGACTTTCGTCCTTCCGCGGCCCGGACGGCGCGACACCAGCAGCTCGGGCGGGGCGACGCCGATTCGCCGTGGCCGCCGGCGGACCAAAGTCCCGCTCGTGCGGGCCCTCCGGCACTGCCATCCACAGGCCGCGGACGAGACCGTGGCGGTGGACTTCCGAAGGAGACGTGATGACCGCCTCAGGGTCGAGCCCGGCCCTCCCGTGGTCGCCTCGTCGTCCTGCCGTCGAATTGGAGAGCTGCCATGTCCGAGGAATGCGACGTCCTGCTGCGTGACGGCGGCATCGCCCACGTGCGCCCGCTCGCGCCGGGCGACCGCGCCTCCCTGCACGAGCTCGCCGACCGCGCGTCGGAGCGGTCGGCGTACCTCCGTTTCTTCACCGGGGGCCGGGGAACGGCGCACGCCCACGTGGACCGGATCACCCGTCCGGGTCACGAGGGCCTCGTGCTGGTCGCTACCGTCCACGACCGGCCGGTCGCCGTGGCCGAGTACACGCCCACAGCCGACCCGGCGGTCGCGGAGATGGCGGTCCTCGTCGACGACGCCGTCCAGGGGGTGGGGCTCGGCACGCTGCTGCTGGAGCACCTGGCCGTCCGGGCCGCCGCGGCCGGCGTGCGGAAGCTGGCCGGCGAGGTGCTCGCCGAGAACTACGCGATGCTCGGGGTTCTTCACGATTTCGGGCTCCCGCTGGAGCTCAACTACGACGGCGCGCTGGTGCGTCTGCGCGTCAGCCTGGCCCCCGGTGACCGGTTGCTCCAAAGCGTCGCGATCCGCGATCACGAGGCCGAGCGGGCGTCGCTGGCGCGCGTGCTGGCGCCCGGCTCCATCGCCGTCGTGGGCGCGGGCCGCGACCCGTCGGCCACCGGGCACAAGGTGCTGCGCAACCTGATCAGCGGAGGCTTCCCCGGCCCTGTCTACCCGGTGAATCCGAAAGCGACCCACATCGCGGGGATCCAGGCGTACCCGGACCTGGGCGCGGTGCCCGGACCGGTCGACCTGGCCGTGGTGGCCGTACCCGCGCCGGCCGTCCTCGGCGTGGCCCGGGCGTGCGCCGCGGCCGGCGTGAAAGGGCTCGTGGTCCTGACGGCCGGGTTCGCCGAGAACGGGGGACGCGACGCCGAGCGGGAGCTCGTGGCGATATGCAGGTCGGCCGGCATGCGCCTGATCGGCCCCAACTGCCTGGGGATCGTCAACACGTCGATCCAGATGAACGCCAGCTTCCTCCCCCGAGCCATGGCCAAGGGGCACATCGCGGTCCTGTCGCAGTCGGGCGCGGTCGGGGCGGCCCTGCTGGAGCGGCTGCCCGTCTCCTCGTTCGTTTCGGTGGGCAACAAGGCCGACGTGAGCGGCAACGACCTGCTCGAATACTGGGAGGACGACGAGGCCACGCGCGTGGTCGCGCTCTACCTGGAATCGTTCGGAAACCCGCGCAAGTTCGCCAGGATCGCTGCCCGGGTCGGCCGCCGCAAGCCGGTCCTGCTCGTCAAGAGCGGCAGGTCCGGGGCGGGTGAGCGGGCGGTGCGATCGCACACCGCGGCCGCCGCCACCCCCGACGTCGCCGTGGACGCCCTGGTCCGCGCGGCCGGGGTGATCCGCCTGGACACCGTGCGCGACATGCTCGACACCGCCAGGCTGCTCGCCACCCAGCCGCTGCCCGCCGGCCGCAGGGTGGCCATCGTCGGCAACTCCGGAGGCCCGGAGGCGATGACCGCGGACGCCTGCGAGCGCAACCGGCTGATCGTCCCGGAGCTGACCCTGCCGGCCCTCGCCGGACGGGTGCCGGCCGCCGCGGCGCTCGGCGACCCGGTGGACCTGACCGCCGACGCCTCCGCCGAGGAGATCGGCACAGCCATCGAAGTCATCCTGGCCGAACCGGACGTGGACGCCGTGCTGGTCGTCTACACCCCGCCGTTCGGATCGGGCCTGGAGGCGACCGAGAAGGCGATCGCCGAGGCGACGCGGACGGCGGGAAAGCCCGTGGTGGCGTGCGTGATGGGCCACGACGGGACGATCGAGGGCCGCATCCCCGTGTACGCCTTCCCCGAGCAGGCCGTGCAGGCCCTGGCCCGCGCCGCGGCGTACGCCGAATGGCTGCGGACGCCGGTGGACCGCGCCGAGCCCGCCCCCGGGGACGACGAGCCCGCCGCCCGGGACATCGTGCGCTCCGAACTCGCCGCCCGGCCGGACGGCGGCTGGCTGGACCCGGCCACCACCGAACGGCTCCTGCGCTGCTACGGCGTGACCGTCGCCGAGTCGATCGGCGTGACGGACCCCGAGGGCGCCGCCGAGGCGGCCGCCGTGCTGGGACCGCCCGTCGTGCTCAAGGCGACCGGCCCCGTGCACAAGAGCGACGTCGGCGGAGTCCGTACCGGCCTGACCTCGCCGGAGGCGGTGCGGCGGGCCTACCGCGAGATGAAGGCGGCCATCGGTTCCGCGATGACCGGCGCGATCGTGCAGCGCATGGTGCCCCAGGGCGTCGAGATCATCGTGGGAGGCGTCAACTACCCGGCGTTCGGCCCGCTGGTCATGGCGGGCATGGGCGGCGTCACGGCGGACCTGCTGGCCGACCGCGCCTTCCGCGTCCCGCCGATCAGCACGGACACCGCCGCCGAGATGATCGCGGACCTGCACTGCTCCCCTCTGCTGTACGGCTACCGCGGCGGCCCCAAGGCGGACACCGCGGCGCTCGCCGCCCAGATCACCCACATCGGCCGCCTGCTCGACGCCCTGCCCGAGGTGGCCGAACTCGACCTCAACCCCGTGATCGTCACCCCCGAGGGCGCCGTCACCGTGGACGCCCGCGTCCGCCTGGCCCCCGCCACTCCTTCGCCGTCCCCGTACACCCGCCGGCTCCGCTGACGAACGACTCGAAGAACGACAGGAAAGGATGAGCCATGTCCCAGAAGGTGCCCGACACCGCGCTCAAGGAGCTCGACCAGGAAGAATGTCTGAGGCTCGTCTCCCCCGGGGGTGTCGGCCGGGTGGCGTTCTGCGGCGCGCCGGGGCCGACCGTGCTGCCGGTGAACTACCGGGTCCTCGACGGCACCGTCGTGTTCCGCACCCGCGCGGGCGGCGCCATAGACCAGGACCTGCGTTCGGGCCTCAGAGGGCTGGACCTCAAGATCGCATTTCAGGTGGACCGTATCGACGAGACCCGGCACGAGGGCTGGAGCGTGCTGATCCAGGGTGCGGCCCACCATGTCCCCGAGGACGAAGTGGCCGCCGTCGCCGGCACCGGCGTGGAGCCGTGGGCGGGAGGCGACCGTGACCACTATGTCCGGGTGATCCCGGTGCGCGTCACGGGCCGCCGCATCAGGACTCTTTGACGAAGTGCCGGATCGCGGTCTCCTGGCGCCCAGCCGCTCAGGACACCGGAAACAGCGTTCGAGTCAGGAGCGCTGTCATGGCGCAATCGATTTGCGTGACTCCGGTTTTCTCTGTCCGGTAAGGGGAGCCGCGTCTCCGACCTGCCGGTTCCCCTGCGGACGGGGGAACCGGCAGCTCATGACGGCATCTCTACGGATAGTTGGGGGGTTGACGCGCCGCCGGAGAACTGTAAAGTTTCTTTTCAGAGAGCGCTCTCACGTTAAATCCCACCCCCCGAAGGATCAACGTGAGACTCACCGTGCTGACCGGCGCGGCGGTGTTCGCCGTCGCGCTCCTCCTCCCGTCCCAAGCCCAGGCGGCCCCCTCCCCCGCTCCCCCTCCGGACCCGGCCGCCTCGGCGGCCACCATGCAGCAGGCGCTGCAGCGCGATCTCCGACTCACCCCCACGCAGGCGCGCATCCGCCAGACCCATGAGGCGGCCGCGGCCGTCGTCGAGAAGGGGCTCCGCACGCGCCTGGCCGACCGGTTCGCCGGCGCCTGGTACGACGCGGCCCAGCAGCAGCTCAGGGCGGGCGTGCTGGACGCCCGCGATGCCGACCTCGTCAGGGCGGCCGGCGCGCTCCCCGTGACGGTACAACGCAGCGAGAAACAACTGGTCGCGGCCAAGACGGCGCTCGACCGGGCCGCGGGCGCGGCCGGCGCGGACGTCTACGGCTGGTACGTCGACCCGGCGGCCAACAGTGTCGTGGTGTCGGCGGCCGACACCGCCGCCGCCGAGCGCCTGGTCAAGGCCGGGAACCTCGACGCCGGCGCGGTGCGGATCTCCATCGGCCAGGCCCCCCGGCCCGTGTACGACCTCCGGGGCGGCGACCAGTACGTCATCAACGGCAACACGCTGTGCTCCGTCGGGTTCTCGGTGAACAACGGCGGCTTCGTCACCGCAGGCCACTGCGGCGGCGCCGGGAGCCCCACCCTGGGCTACAACAACGTCAACCAGGGCACCTTCGCCGGTTCGTCGTTCCCCGGCAACGACTACGCCTGGGTGCGGACGAACGGCGACTGGACGCCGCGCCCCTGGGTCAACAACTACGGCGGCGGCGTCGTCTCGGTGGCGGGCTCGCAGGAAGCTCCCGTCGGCGCGTCGATCTGCCGTTCCGGGCGCACCACCGGCTGGCGCTGCGGCGTCGTCCAGGCCAAGAACGTGACCGTCAACTACTCCGGGCAGCTCGTCTACGAGCTGACCCAGACCTCGGCCTGCGCCGAAGGCGGCGACTCGGGCGGCGCCTACATCTCCGGGGACCAGGCCCAGGGCGTCACCTCCGGCGCCGCCGGCAACTGCTCCAGCGGCGGAACCACCTTCTACCAGCCGGTCAACGAGATCCTCGGCGCGTACGGCCTCAGCCTGACGACCACCGGCGGCGGCGACACCAGTTCGCTGATCAGCAACCTGAACAACAAGTGCATCGACGTGCCCAACTCGAACTTCAGCGACGGCGTGCCGTTGCAGATGTACACCTGTAACGGCACCAACGCACAGCGGTGGACGTTCACCGGTGGCACGCTCCGCACGCAGAACAACAAGTGCATGGACGTGGCCTGGGGCTCGCGGGACAACGGCGCCGTGATCCAGATCGCGACCTGCAGCGGCAACGCCGCCCAGCAGTTCGTCCTGTCGGGCGCGGGCGACCTGGTCAATCCTCAGTCCAACAAGTGTGTCGACATCGACGCCTGGAACGCGAACAACGGCGCCCGCCTGATCCAGTGGGAGTGCCACGGCGGCGCCAACCAGAAGTGGCGCCGAGGCTGACCGCTTGACGGCACGGCCGGTGAAGCCGGCCGGCCGTGCCCGCTCCCCACACCCCCCCACCCGATGCCCCGCCGTCGTCCCGTCGCCTCACACGGCGAGGACGCCGAGGACGCCGGCAGGGCGCGCAGGTCCCCAGAGGAGTCGAGGTATGCACGTGTTGTCCCGGCGATGGCGACGAGGTCTGGTCGCCATCGTGTTGCTGGCCCAGGCGGTCCTCATCGCCTCCGGTCAGCAGGCGGCGAGCGCCGCCGTCGCGCAGTTGCCCTTCACCGTCACGAACAACTCCGGTCGCGGCGACGCGACGTACATCTACGTCATCGCGCGCAACTCGGCCGGCCAGCAGGGGTACGTGGACGCCTCCGGCACCTGGCGCGCGTACAACTTCCCCCCGTCCACTCCCAACGGACCGGTGCCGGCGCCGGACGTCTCGATTCCCGGCCCCGGCAACGGCGCCAGCAAGACCGTCTCGTTGCCGCCGAGCCTGTCGGGCGGCCGCGTCTACCTGTCGATGGGGGCGAAGCTGCAGTTCCTGCTGACGACGAACGGCCTCGTCGAGCCCGCGCCCTGGGTCGCGAGCGACCCGAACGCGAACATCCTGTACGACTGGACGGAGTTCGCGCGGGCGAGCAGCGGCGGCACGGGCATCTTCATCAACTCCACGACGGTCGACATGTTCAGCATCCCGCTGACCGTCAGCGTCACCGACACCTCCAACAGGACGCAGACGCAGGGCATCGCCGGTAACCGCACCGGCATCCTGAACGCGTTCGGCGCGCTCGGGTCACCGTGGTCGGGCCTGACCACGACGCGCGCCTCCGACGGCCTCCCGCTGCGCGTGCTCGCGCCCGTGCACGCCATCGCGAAGGGGGCGTTCCCCGGGACGTACCTCGACTCCTACGTGAACGCCGTGTGGTCGTACTACGCGACGCACACGTTGACCGTGCAGACGTCGCTGGGCAACTTCACCGGCACGACCAGCGGCGCGAACTGGGCGTTCAGGGACGGGTCCGGCAACGTCATCGGCACGCTCACGAAGCCGACGACGAGCGACGTCTTCGCGTGCGCCGGTGGCACGCAGCCGCCGAACCAGCCGAATCAGACGGCGATCCTCGCGGTCGGCGCGCGCGTGTGCGCGGCGCTGAACCGGGCGACGCTGTCGACGGCGGGCCGGGTCATGTTCGACACTCAGCCGACGACGGACCCGGCGAGGTTCTACGGGCAGTCCGCGTCGAACCTCTTCAGCAAGACGATCCACGACTACTCGCTGAACGGCCTGGCGTACGGCTTCTCGTACGACGACGTGGGCGGTTTCGCTCCCGTGATCGACCAGCCGAACCCGTCGTCGGCCGGGATGACGATCGGCAGCTTCGGCACGGGCGGCGGCGGTGGCCCCGGCCCGGTCGGCGGCCAGCCGATCACGGGTCCGGGAGGCAAGTGCGTGGACGTCGCGGGCGACGACACCGGCGGCAACGGCGCGCCGGTCCAGCTGTGGGACTGCCAGGCCAACGCCGTCGACCAGCGCTACACGATGGTCGGGAACACCCTGCGCACGTTCAACGGCGGCAAGTGCCTCGACGTCGTGGACAATGCCACCGCGAACGGGTCGAAGGTGCAGATCTGGGACTGCTTCGGCGCGGGTAACCAGCAGTGGCTGCTGCAGTCCGACGGGTCCATCAAGAACGCCGGCTCCGGCCGGTGCCTCGACTCCCCCGGCGGCGCCACCGGCAACGGCACACGGTTGCAGATCTGGGACTGCAACGGCGGCCCCGCGCAACGCTGGTCGTTCCCCGGCGGAGCCAACATCGCCGGCCCCGGCGGCAAGTGCGTCGACGTCGCGGGCGACGACACCGGCGGCAACAACACCCCGGTGCAGCTGTGGGACTGCCAGTCCTCGGCGAAGGACCAGTTCTGGACCTGGAGCGGGCAGACGCTGCGCACCCTCGGCCGCTGCCTGGACGTGCAGTCGGGCGGCACCGCGAACGGCACCCTGTTGCAGCTCTACGACTGCAACAACAGCGGCGCGCAGAACTGGGTGCAACTGTCCAACGGGTCGATCCAGAACCCGCAGTCCGGCCGGTGCGTCGACGCTCCCGGTGGCAACACCGCGAACGGCACGCGCCTGCAGATCTACGACTGCAACGGCAGCGCCGCACAGCGCTTCGCCGTCCAGTAACGCACCACACCGGCCCGGCGGTGCGCCCCCACCGCCGGGCCCGCTGCGAGATCATCCGGCTCCCGAACGGATGATGTGTCCCATGCCGACCAAACTGGCTCTGCCAGATGAGAACCGCCTCACAGTGGCATAAGAACTGCTTTGAACAGGCGGTTCACGTCCACCGGCTTCGGCGGGAGGCATTCTCACCCGGCGTTAATGAACGGCTCAGGAGCGGCAAATGCCTGGCAGGGCCTTCAGGCGGGGGCCCGCGTCCGGCCGATGGTGCTCTCCCGGATCTCCAGGGCGAACGGGGTCTGGATGTCCTGGAGGTCGAAGGGGGTGGCGTTCTCGGCGGCGTCGGTGCTTCTGCCGTGGATGAGGGAGACGGCGGTCTCGGCGATCGCCTTCTTGTCGGGGGCGATCGTGGTCAGCGACGGGATGCTGTAGGCGCTCTCCTCGGTGTTGTCGAACCCGACGATCGCCAGGTCCTCCGGGACGCGCACGCCGCGGTCGGCCGCCGCCCGCAGGGCCCCGATGGCGAGCAGATCGTTGAAGCAGAAGACCGCGTCGGGTCGTTCCGGCAGGTCGAGCAGACGGCTCATGGCCTGGGCGCCGTCCCGCCGGTGGTATTCGAGCGCCGGCACGCTGAGTTCCTCGTCCTCAGCAAGCCCGGCCTCGGCCAGGGCCGCCCGGTAGCCCTCCAGGCGCAGGGCCGCGGTGCCGCGGTGCGGGTTGCGGCCGATCGAGGCGATCCGGCGTCTGCCGATCGCGGCCAGGTGGCCGACCGCCGTCCGCGCGGCGAGGACGTTGTCGATGGCGACGTGGTCGATCGGCACGTCGACGGCGTGTTCGCCGACCATGACCAGCGGCACTCCGGGCGCGAGGTCGGCGAAGTCCTCCGCCGAGAGGGCCTGGGGGCTGAGGATCGCACCGTCGATCATGTGGGGGCCCATCGAGGTGAGGGCCGTGCGCTCGCGGTCCCGGGTGCCCTGCGTCTGTTCGATGAGCACGTTCCACCCGTGGGCCTGGGCGGCGGTGATGACGAGCCCGGCGAGTTCCCCGAAATAGGGGATGCTCAGCTCGGGGAGGACGAGGGCGATGAACCCGGTCTTGCCCCGGCGCAGATTCCGCGCGCCGATGTTGGGCCGATAGCCCGTGGCGATCAGGGCCTCTTCCACTTTGCGGCGGTTCTCCGGCTTGACGAACGCATAGCCGTTGACCACGTTCGACACGGTCTTCACCGAGACGCCGGCCAGCACCGCGACGTCTTTAAGTGTGGCGGCCCTCACGCGCTTCCCTTCGCGGACCTGATCTGTCAGCTCAAGCCTACAGACGGCTTTCTGCTATTTACAACGTTGCTACAACGTCGTAAAAAGTTGGTGTCAGCGCCGTGGACCGCCGGGACGGAGAACTCCGCCGACGCCTCGAACAACCCCAGGGAACTACCGAAGGAGCGCTCATGACAGCCACCGAACGACGGGTCCCGGTCGGCGTCGCCGTCACCGCGGTGTTGGCCCTCACGCTCACCGCCTGCGCGAAGGGCGAGGACGGCTCGTCCGCCGCCGTGGGCACCGGTCCCGCAGCCACGGCCGCCTCGGTACAGCCCGGCGGGGCCGGCTGCACGCTCGCCCAGACGGGCTACACCAAGATGGATCTCAGGAGCGCGAAGATCGGGTTCTCACAGTCCGAGAAGGAGGCCAACCCGTTCCGGATCGCCGAAACGCAGTCGATCAAGGAGGAGGCCGCCAAGCTGGGCGTCCCCGCGGCCAACCTGCTGGTCACCAACGCGCAGAGCGACCTGAACAAGCAGGTCAGCGACATCAAGTCGATGCTCGACCAGGGCGCCAGGGCGCTGATCGTCGCCCCGCTCAACTCCGACGGCCTCCAGCCCGCGCTGGACGCGGCGAAGGCCAAGAAGGTGCCGGTCATCACGATCGACCGCAAGGTCACCTCGAAGCCCTGCACCGACTACCTGACCTTCATCGGCTCCGACTTCGTGCGGCAGGGCGAGCGGGCGGCCGACCAGATGATCCGGGTCACCGGCGGCACGGCCAAGGTCGCCATCCTGCTCGGCTCGTCCGGGAACAACGTCACCACCGACCGGACGAAGGGCTTCAAGGACAAGGTGGCCGGCAGTTCCGGCATCTCGATCGTCGCCGAGCAGACGGGCGAGTTCGACCGCTCGAAGGGGCAGACGGTGATGGAGCAGCTGCTCCAGAGCCACCCCGACCTCACCGCCGTGTACGCCGAGAACGACGAGATGGGCATCGGCGCGGTCAACGCCATCAAGGCGGCGGGGAAGAAGCCGGGCGAGGACATCAAGATCGTCTCGATCGACGGCACGCGCAACGCGGTCAAGCTGATCACCGAGGGCTCCTACAACGCCGTCGTCGAGTCGAACCCGCGGTTCGGTCAGCTCGCCTTCCAGACCCTCCAGCGGTTCCTGGACGGACAGCCGATCCCGCCGAACGTCATCATCTCCGACGACGAGTACGACGAGACCAACGCGGCGTCCAAGCTCGCCAACTCCTACTGACCTTGTCCGCCGGCCGGATCCCGGTGCGGGGTGCGTCCGGATCGTCCAGAAACGGAGTGCCGCATGGACGAACCAGTGCTCGAGGTCGTCGAGGTGAGCAAGGAGTTCCCCGGAGTCCGGGCGCTCGACCGGGTGTCGTTCCGGCTGCGCCCGGGGGAGGTCCACGCCCTGGTCGGGGAGAACGGAGCCGGCAAGTCCACCCTCATCAAGGTGCTCACCGGCGTCCACCGGCCCGACGGCGGGCGGCTGCTGCGCGACGGACGGCCGGTGGTGTTCGGCACGCCGATCCAGGCGCAGCGGGCGGGCATCTCGACGATCTACCAGGAGGTCAACCTGGTCCCGCTGATGAGCATCGCGCAGAACGTCTTCCTCGGCCGGGAGCCCCGGGGCCCCCTGGGGCTGATCTCCCGGTCCAGGATGCACGCGATGGCCGCCGACCTGCTCGCCGGGTACGGCGTCACCGAGGACGTGCGGCGGCCGCTCGGCAGCCTCGGCGTCGGCGCCCAGCAGATGGTCGCGCTGGCCAGGGCCGTGTCGGTGGACGCGCGGGTGGTCATCATGGACGAGCCGACCTCGTCGCTGGAGCCCCGCGAGGTGGAGACGCTGTTCGAGGTGATCGGCCGGTTGCACCGGCAGGGCATCGCGATCCTCTACGTCAGCCATCGCCTGGACGAGCTGTACCGGATCTGCGACCGGGTGACCGTGCTGCGGGACGGCAAGCTCGTGCACACCGGCCCGCTCGCCGATCTGGACCGTCTCGCCCTGGTCTCGATGATGCTCGGCCGCGAGATCGGCGACGTGCGCGACCACGGCGTCACGGGCTTCGGCGAGGACGGTCACGCGGCGGCCGAGACGCTGCTGCGCGCCGAAGACCTGGTCAGCCGCCACCGGCTCGCGGGGGTCTCGGTGACCGTCCGTGCGGGCGAGATCGTCGGTCTGGCGGGGCTGCTCGGCTCGGGACGCAGCGAGACGGCCCGCGCGATCTTCGGCGCGCTCCCTCTGGACTCCGGCGCGGTGGTGCTCGCGGGGAAGACCGTCAGAACCGGGAGCACGTCCGCGGCGATCTCCGCCGGCATGGCGATGCTGGCCGAGGACCGCAAGGCCGACGGCATCATCCCCAACCTGTCCGTCCGGGAGAACATCGTCCTCGCGGCGCTGCCCCGTCTGTCCCGGTACGGCCTGGTCAGCCGGGCCAAGCAGGACAAGATCGTGGACATCTTCGTCGAACGGCTCCGCATCAAGATCTCCAGCCCCGAGCAGAAGGTGTCCGAGCTGTCCGGCGGCAACCAGCAGAAGGTGCTGCTCGCGCGGTGGCTGTGCACGCGGCCCACGGTGATGCTGCTGGACGAGCCGACCCGCGGCATCGACGTCGGAGCCAAGGCCGAGGTGCGGAAACTGATCGACGAGCTCGCCGCCGAAGGCATGGGCGTGCTGCTGATCTCCTCGGACATGGAGGAGCTCATCGAGGGCGCCGACCGGCTGATGGTCCTGCGCGACGGCGCGATCGTCGGCGACCTCCGGGGCGACCAGGTCACCGAGGGCAACGTCCTGGCGGCGCTCGCGCACCACGAAGGGGATGCCGATGAGTGACGCGGCGCTGGCCTCACGGCCGCAGGTCCGGCGCGGTCACGCGAACCGGTTGCAGGAGTACGGCGTGTACGCCGCCGTCGCGGCCCTCGTGCTGTTCAACCTGGTCTTCATCCCCAACTTCATGTCGCTCGGGAACTTCCGGACCCAGCTCGTGCAGGTGGCCCCGATCGTCATCGTGGCCCTCGGCATGGCCCTCGTGATCGGCACGGAGGGCATCGACCTGTCGGTCGGCGCGGTCATGGCGCTGGCGGCCGCGCTGATCCCGCTCTACCTCGGCTACGGGCTCGTGCCCGCCCTGGCCATGGCCCTGACCGCGGGCCTGGTCGCGGGCGTGTGCAACGGTCTGCTGGTCGCCTACGTCGGAATCCAGCCCATCATCGCGACGCTGGCGCTGCTGGTGGGCGGCCGGGGCCTGGCCCTGGTCATGGCCCACGGTCAGCTCGTCGACATCCACAACCCCGCACTCCTGAACCTCGGCTCCGGCGACCTGCTGGGCGTCCCGATCAGCGTCGTCATCGCGGCGGTGCCGGCGGCGCTGACCGGGCTGCTGATCCGCAGGACGGCCCTCGGCCGCCGCATCGTCGCGATCGGCGGCAACCGCTCGGCCAGCGCGCTGTCCGGGCTGCCGGTGCGGCGGGTGCTGGTCACGGTGTACGCGATCTGCGGGCTGTTCGCCGCGCTCGCCGGGGTGCTGGCCACGGCCCGTCTCGGCGCGGGCGACCCCGCCGACACCGGCATCCTGATGGAGCTCTCGGCGATCACCGCGGTCGTGGTCGGCGGCACTCCCCTGTCCGGCGGCCGGGTGCGGGTCGCCGGCACCGTCGCCGGGGCGCTGCTCATGCAACTGGTCTACGCGACCCTCATCAAACACAACCTGCCGGACTCCAGCGCGCAGATGGTCCAGGCGGCGATCATCGTCGTCGCGGTGTACGTGTCGCGCGAACGGAGCGGCCGATGAGCACCTCGACCACCCCCACCGGATTCCACGAGAGCACCCCGGTGCCCGGCCCCGGCTCGCGGGAGGCGGCCCACCGGCGGCTCGTCGCCGGGTTGCTCCAGCGGCAGGGCGCCGCGCTGGTCTTCCTCGCGGTGATGGCCGTGGCGTGGATCGTCTTCCCCGGCTTCGGCACGACGGGCAACCTGCGGACGCTCGCGCTGCAGAGCTCGTTCCTCGCCGTGATCGCCCTCGGCATGACCCTGGTGATCATCTCCGGCGGCATCGACCTGTCCGTCGGCTCGGTGTACGCGCTCGGCGGGGTGCTGGCGGCCTACGGCTCGCGCTGGGGCTTCTTCGGCGCCCTGCTCCTGCCGTTGGCGGTGTGCGGCCTGATCGGGCTGGTCAACGGGCTGCTCGTCGCCCGCACCGCGATGGCGCCGTTCATCGCGACGCTCGCCACCCTGCTGTTCGCCCGGGGACTGCTGCTGGCCATCACCGGCGAGGGCGCCACCACATACAAGATCGACAACGACCAGGTGTTCCTGGAGATCGGCCGCGGCGTCCTGTTCGGCGTCGGCTACCCCGTCTACATAACGCTGGCCCTCTTCGTGGCCGGCGGCGTTCTGCTGCGACGGACCAGGTTCGGGCAGGCCCTGTTCGCGACCGGCGGGTCGGAGAGCTCCGCCGTGCTGATGGGCCTCCCCGTCGCCCGTACCAAGATCATGGTGTACGTGCTCAGCGGCCTGCTGGCCGGGTTCTCCGGCGCGATGACCGCCGCCTACCTCCAGTCCGGGGTGACCGTCATCGGCGTCGGCACAGAACTGGACGCGATCGCCGCCGTGGTGATCGGCGGCACCCTGCTGACCGGCGGCGCCGGAACCGTGATCGGCACGCTCTTCGGCGTGCTGCTGCGCAACGTCATCCAGAACATCATCAACCAGATCGGCACGCTGGACGGCAACTTCCAGTCGGTGGTCAGCGGCGCGTTCCTGCTGGTCGTCGTGGTCGTCCAGCGCACGCTGTCGCGGGGCCGCCGCTGATCCAGGTGGCCCTCCACCCGTCCGCCCGAAACCCCACGCGTCCGCCCGAGATCCCGAAAAGGAGATGCCCGCAACACCGGCGCGGGTCCCGGCGAGCTCCCAGGCCGGCGACCCGCGCCCCAACCCGCTCACTCGTACTTCATCCACCCCCTAGTCGAGGACGAGCCATGTCGCAGCCACCCCCCACGCCGCACACCGGATCCCGCCGACCGCAGGAGCCGGGCCGATGAGAGTGATCAAAGCCCTCGCCACCGTCGCGGCGCTGCTCGCCGGAATGCTGGTCACCGCCCCTCCCGCGCACGCCGACTACATCCCGAAGACGCCCCCGCTGACCACGCCGTGGACGAGCCAGGTGTCGCTGACCAACCCGCTGCCCGAATACCCCCGCCCCCAGCTCACCCGCCCGGACTGGCAGAGTCTCAACGGCCAGTGGCAGTTCGCCGGCGCCGCCAACCTCAACAGCCCGCCGATCGGCCAGAACCTCGCCGAGACCGTCCTGGTCCCCTACCCGATCGAGTCGGCGCTGTCGGGGATCAAACGGCACGAGAACAACATGTGGTACCGCCGCACCTTCACCGTCCCGTCCGGATGGAACGGGCGGCGCGTCCAGCTCAACTTCGGCGCGGTGACCTACCGGGCGTCGGTGTGGGTGAACGGCATCTCGATCGGGTCGCACAGCGGCGGCTACGACGCCTTCACCTTCGACATCACCGGCGCACTCAGGGCCGGCGCCAACGAGATCGTCGTCGGCGTGTACGCGCCGGTCGACGCCGCCGGATACCCGCTGGGCAAGCAGCGCCTGAACCCCAGCGGCATCTTCTACACCGCCTCCAGCGGCATCTGGCAGACCGTGTGGCTCGAACCGACCAACGCCGCCCGTATCACCCGCCTCGACACCACCCCGAACCTCGCCGGCGGCACCCTCGACCTCGTTCCCCAGGTCAGCGGCACCGCGCAGGGCGTCAGGGCCGAGGTGCTCAGCAACGGCGCCGTGGTCGCGTCGGCGACCGGGACGCCCGGGCAGCTTCTGCGCGTCCCGATCCCCAGCCCGCACCTGTGGACCCCGGACGACCCGTTCCTGTACGACCTGCGCGTCAGCCTGACCGGCACCGGCGGCGGCGACGTGGTCGGCGGCTACTTCGGCATGCGCTCCATCGGCAAGGCCATGGTGGGCGGCGTGCTGCGGCCGGTCCTGAACGGCAAGTTCGTGTACCAGCTCGGCACCCTCGACCAGGGCTACTGGCCGGACGGCATCTACACCGCGCCGACCGACGAGGCCCTGCGCTTCGACCTGGAGAAGCAGAAGTCCCTGGGCTTCAACATGGTGCGCAAGCACATCAAGGTCGAACCCGCCCGCTGGTTCTACTGGGCCGACCGGCTCGGCCTGATGGTGTGGCAGGACATGCCGTCGATGAGGACCGGCGTCACCCCGTCCACCGCCGACCGCGCGGTGTTCGAGAGCGAGCTGCGCCGCGTCGTCGACCAGCTCAAGGGCATCACCTCGATCGTGCTGTGGGTGCCGTTCAACGAGGGCTGGGGCGAGTACGACCCGGCCCGGATCGCCGACCTGGTGAAGAGCTGGGACCCGACCCGCCTGGTCACCAACAACTCCGGATCCAACTGCTGCGGGTTCGACGGCGGCAACGGCGACACGATCGACGACCACATCTACGTGGGTCCGGGCAGCCCGACGCCGCCCACCGCGACCCGCGTCGCGGTGCTCGGCGAGTACGGCGGGCTCGGCCTGCGGGTGTCCGGCCACGAGTGGTCGCCCGGCAACGGGTTCGGGTACGAGATGCTGCCCACCTCGGCCGCGCTCACCCAGCGGTACGTCGACATCACCGGCAGGCTCCGCGACCTGATCTTCACCCGCGGCCTGTCCGCGTCGGTGTACACCGAGCCGACCGACGTCGAGAACGAGGTCAACGGCTTCTACACCTACGACCGGCGGATCGAGAAGATGGACTTCGCCCAGGTGCGGACCGTGAACAACTCGGTCAAGGCCGCCGCCCAGGGCACGTACGTCCCGATGAACCAGCTGGTGTCGCTCAGGGTCACCACCAGCGGCCACACCAACAGGTCGCTCAGCCTCTCCGGCGGGCTCGGCGTGACCTCTGTCGTGGACGCCGCGTCCTCCGAGGCGCTCAAGCGCGACAGCTCCTTCTGGACGAGGCCCGGCCTGGCCGACCCCGCCTGCGTGTCGTTCGAGTCGCGCAGCGCCCCGGGCCAGTACCTGCGGCACTCCGGCTACCGGATGCGCCGCGACGCGGGCGACGGCTCGGCGCAGTTCAAGGCCGACGCGACGTACTGCGTGCGCGCCGGGCTGGGCGGCGGCGGCAGCTCGTTCGAGTCGTACAACTTCCCCGGGCGGTACCTGCGCCACATCAACTCCGAGGTGTACATCGCCAACAACAGCGGTGCCAACCCCTGGGACAACCCGGGCAGCTTCGCGGCGGACGCGACGTGGGCGGTCACCGGGGCCTGGTGGCGCAGCGCCGTGGATCTGCCCACCGGGCAGGCCCGGTCCCTCCAGGTGGTGACGCCCGGGTACACCGACCGCTACCTGCGCCACAGCGACAGCCTCGGCTACACCGAGGTGGTCACCGCCGCGAGCGACGCCACGCTGAAGGCCGACGCCACCTTCATCGTCAGGCCGGGCCTGGCCGAGCCGAGTTGTTACTCCTTCGAGTCGCGCAACTTCGCCGGACACTACCTGCGCCACGCGAACTTCCGCGTCCGCAAGGACGCCCGCGATGGCACGGCCCTGTTCGACGCGGACGCCACCTTCTGCGCGCAGCCCGGCCGCTACGGCTCGGGCGACGTGACCCTGGCGTCCTACAACATCGGCGACCACAACATCCGCCACTACGCGGCCGAGGTCTGGATCGCCGGCAACGGCGGCCCGTCCCCCTACGACACGCCGGTCTCCTACGACGCCGACGTGACCTGGCACCTCGCCGCCCCCTGGGCTCCCTGAGCCACGCCCGCACGCGTCCCGCCCGCCCGGCACGACCCGCGGGCGGGCGGGACGCCCTGGCCGAACGGACCCGAACCATGTCCCTCGCACGTCGTACCTTCCTGGCGGGCGGCGTCGCCGCCGTGGGCATCGCCGCCGCCGGCCTGCCCGCCACCCCGGCGTCGGCCGCCGCGCCCGCCTACCCCGGCAACCGGGCCCCGCTCCAGCCCGCCGCCTTCCTGCGCCTGCCGCCCGGCGCCGTCCGCGCCCGGGGGTGGCTGGCCACCCAGCTGAACCGCCAGCTCACCGGGCTGTGCGGCCGCTATCCCGACATCTCCCACTTCCTGCAGTACGACAACACCGGATGGACGCGCGGCGCCCTCGGCGGCTGGGAGGAAGTGCCCTACTGGCTGCGCGGATACGTCGACCTGGCGTACGTCACCGGCGACGCCGGCGCGCTGTCCACCGCCGACCGCTGGATCAACGGGGTGCTCGGCACCCAGAGCGCGGACGGCTTCTTCGGCCCGCAACCGCTGCGCACGTCGCTGAACGGCCACGCCGACCTGTGGCCGCACATGCCGATGCTGCACGCCCTGCGCTCCCACGCCGAATACACCGGCGACGGACGGATCAACGCCTTCCTCGGCCGCTTCTTCGCGTACGTGAACGCCCAGCCCACGAGCGTCTTCCGGGAAGGCTGGGGCACCTACAGGTGGGCCGACACCATCGACGTCGTCTACTGGCTCTACAACCGGACCGGCGAGAGCTTCCTGCTCGACCTGGTCAGGAAGATCCACGCCAACTCCGCGAACTGGGTGAACAACCTGCCGTCCCTGCACAACGTCAACGTCACCCAGGGCTTCCGCGAGCCCGCCCAGTACTGGGTCCTGTCCGGCGATCCCGCTCACCGCACCGCGACGTACAACGACTACACCACCGTCCAGAACGCCTACGGCCAGTTCCCGGGCGGCGGCTTCGCCGGAGACGAGAACGCCCGTCCCGGCTTCGGCGACCCCCGGCAGGGCTTCGAGACGTGCGGGATCGTCGAGTACATGCTCAGCCACGAGATCCTCACCCGCGTCACCGGCGACCCGGTCTGGGCAGACCGCACCGAGGACCTCGCCTTCAACTCGCTGCCCGCCGCGCTGGACCCGCAGGGCAGGGCCGTCCACTACATCACCAGCGCCAACTGCGTGGACCTGGACAACAGCCCCAAGACCATGGGCCAGTTCCAGAACGGGTTCGCCATGCAGTCCTACCGGCCCGGCGTCGACCAGTACCGGTGCTGCCCGCACAACTACGGCATGGGCTGGCCGTACTACCTCGAAGAGATGTGGCTGGCCACCGGGGACGGCGGGCTGTGCGCCTCGTTGTACGGCCCGTGCGCCGTCACCGCCAAGGTCGCCGGCGGGGCCAACGTGACGATCACGGAGACCACCGACTATCCCTTCTCCGGCACCGTCACCCTCACCCTCGCCCTCGGCGCGCCGGTGGCGTTCCCCCTCGTCCTGCGGATCCCCGGCTGGTGCGCGGCGCCCGACCTGCGCGTCAACGGGGCCGCGGTGGCGGCGGGCCCCGGCCCCCGGTACACGGCCGTGAACCGGACCTGGTCCAACGGCGACACCGTCACCCTCCGGCTCCCCATGCAGCCCACGGTCAAGATCTGGCCGGCCCAGCACAACGCCGCGTCCGTGAACCACGGCCCGCTGACGTTCTCCCTGCAGATCGGCGAGAACTGGGTGCAGACCGGCGGATCGGCCCAGTTCCCCGAGTACGACGTGCACGCCACCGGCCCGTGGAACTACGGCCTCGTCCCCGACGGCGCTTTCACCGTCCTCACCGGCGGGAACGTCAACGACCCCTTCACCCCCGCCAACGCGCCCGTCCGGCTGCGCGCCAACGCCCAGCGCATCGACGCCTGGCAGGCCGACGCGCAGCACGTGGTGACCCCGCTCCAGGACGGCCCGGTCGCCGCGTCCACCCCGGTGGAGCAGGTCACGCTGATCCCGATGGGCGCGGCGCGGCTGCGCGTCACCTCCTTCCCGCGCACCGGCGGAACCCGCCCCTGGCTCCCTCCCGGCGCCGCCTTCCGGCTCCAGAACCGCAACTCCGGCAAGGTCCTCGGCGTGGACGGCATGTCCACCGCCGACTCCGCCAACGTCGTGCAGTACGCCGACAACGGCACCGCCGACCACCTGTGGCGCATCGTCGACGCGGGCAACGGCTACGTGAAGGTGCGCAACGTCCTGTCCGGCAAGATCCTCGCGGTGGAGAACATGTCCACGGCCGACTCCGCGCGCGTCCAGCAGTTCTCCGACACCGGCACCCTCGACCACCAGTGGCAGCTCGTGGACAGTGGCAACGGCTACCTCAGGCTCAGGAACCGCAACAGCGGCAAGGTCCTCGGCGTCGCGGGCATGTCCACCGCCGACTCCGCGCAGGTCGTCCAGTTCGCCGACAGCGGCACGGCCGACCACGACTGGCGGCTCATCCCGGACGGCCCGGTCAAGATCTCCAACGTCCACTCGGGGAAGGTGCTCGCGGTGGAGAACATGTCCACGGCCGACTCCGCGCGCGTCCAGCAGTTCTCCGACACCGGCACCGAGGACCACCTGTGGACCTTCCTGCCGGACACGGGCGGCTATTTCCGGATCCGCAACGTCCACTCCGGCAAGGTCCTCGGCGTCGCGGGCATGTCCACGGCCGACTCGGCGCAGGTCGTCCAGTTCGCCGACAACGGCACCGCCGACCACCTGTGGAGGTTGAGGATCAACGGCGACGGCGCCCTGCGCGTCCAGAACGCCAACAGCGGCAAGGTCCTGGCCGTCCACGACATGTCCACCGCCGACTCCGCCAACGTCGAACAGTTCACCGACAACGGCACCCCCGACCACGACTGGCGCATCCTCTGACCACAACCCCCCACCGGCCGGAGTGGGTTCTACGATCGTGTCATGGCGGGTGCAAGCGTTCTCGTGGTGGAGGACGACGTGGTGATCGGCGCCGAGCTGACCGAGGCGCTTGAGGCGAACGGGTACGACTCGGCCCTGGCCGTCGACGGGCGGGCGGCGCTGGAGATCGCCCTGGCGGACCCGCCCGTCCTCGTCCTGCTGGATCTGGGGCTGCCCGACATTGACGGGGTGGCCGTCTGCCGCAAGCTCCGCCTGGCCGTCCCCGACGCGGTCATCGTCGTGCTCACCGCCCGTACCGAGGAGCTGGACGTGGTGGTCGCCCTCGACGCCGGCGCGGACGACTACCTGACGAAGCCGTTCCGCCTGGCCGAGCTGATGGCCCGGCTGCGCGCGCACCTGCGGCGGCAGGCGGTCCTCCCGCAGGAGCGCGTGCTGGCCGCCGGGCCCCTGCGGCTGGATCTGCCGGCCAGGCGGGCCTTCCTGGACGGGGCCGAGCTGACCCTGCGTCCCAAGGAGTTCGACCTGCTGGCGGTCCTGGTCAGCAAGGCGGGGGAGGTCGTCACCCGGGAGGAGCTGATGGACCGGGTGTGGGACGAGAACTGGTTCGGCTCGACGAAGACGCTGGACGTGCACGTGTTCGCGCTGCGCCGCAAGCTGGAGGAGTCCGGCACGCGCTCGGATAAGGGCGCGCCGCGGATCACCACCGTCCGGGGCCGCGGGTATCGCTACGAGCAGTGATCACCCCTGCCCATCGGACCCCGGGTGGCACCACGAGCGTTGATCAGGACGGGGAGGCGGGCAGGAGGAGGCTGAAGACCGGTGGGGCGTTGCGGTGCAGCACCAGGCGGCCGCCCTCGGCTTCGGCGAGGGACCTGGCGAGCGGCAGGCCGATTCCGTGGCCGTCCTCGGGCGAGGCCGACCGGGCGAACACGTCCTGTCCGTCCGGGACGCCCTTCCCCTGGTCGCCGACGTTGACGGCCACGCCCGGGCCCACGTCCGAGACCGTGATCACGACCTCACCGGCTCCGTGCGTCAGGGCGTTGTCGAGCAGGACGAGGAGGATCTGCCGGACGGCCGCCGGGGCGGCGGTCAGCGGGGGCAGGTCGGGCTCGATCCGAATGGTCAGCCGCCGTCCGCGCTCCGCCAGGAGGCCGTGCCAGTGCCGGCGCGCCTCCTCCATCAGGGCCCGCACGTCGAGCGGACGCCCCGCGTGGGTGTCGCGGGCGAGGGTGACCAGGTCCTCGATCACCGTCCGCAGCCGTTCCCCCCGCGCCAGGGCGATCTCGATGGCCTCGGCCTGGCCGGCGGCCGGGCGGGTGCGCGCCGACTCCAGGCCCAGCAGCAGACCGGTCAGGCCGGTGCGCAACTGGTGGGAGACATCGGCGCTGAATGCCTGCTCGCGGGCCAGCACGTCGCCCAGCCGTCGCGCCGTGGCCTCCAGCGCCGCCCCCGCCTGGTCGGCCTCGCGGAGCCCCGACCGCGGCGCCCGTACGGTGAAGTCGCCGTCGCCGAGCGCCAGGGCCGCGCCCGTGAGGCGTTCCAGCGGGGTGGCGAGCCGGCGGGACAGGTAGATCGCCATGCCTGCGGCCAGGCCGAGCGCGATCAGCCCGAGCACCGCCATCAACATCCACGCCCGGTGGATGCGGTCCTCGATCAGGTCGTGCGCGACGGCGACGCGGACGACCAGGCTGATCCCTTCGTCCGAGGGGATCGGCGCCGTCACGGCGAGGTAGCCGTCCTCGATGCGCTGGTGCGTGTGCCCGTCGCGGCCGGCCGCGGCGAGGGCGGAGATGTCCGGTCCCGCGCCGAACAGGCGGCGCGCCCCTTTGACGGTGTAGACGCCGACGGTGAGGTCGGCGGCGATGTTCCGGGGCAGGGCCAGCGGCACGCGGGGGTCCCTGCCCACGTCGTCGGGTACGGCGGCGGCGATCCAGGCGGCGTCGCGCTGGAGCCCGACGGCGGTCTCGTCGTGGTAGAGCTGGTCCACCGAGGCCGCCAGCGGAGCGGCGAACAGCAGCACGGCCAGGGCGGTGACGGCGACGATCGCCGCCAGTGCCCGGTGCCGCAGCGGCGTCCCCTCAGCGCTCATGGACGCATCGTGGCAGTTCGCAGGTAAGCATTTCGATAACCTCCCCCCGCCCGGCCCCTTGCCCGGCCGCGGGTGGTGTGGCCGGGACGCCCGGCCCGGCGCCGTGGATCGCGGACGCCCCGCCTCCGGGACGTGAACGCCGCGTTAACCTTCCGCTCAGCCGACGCTGACCGGCCCGATCCTACGTTGGCGTCATGAACGCGCGACACACCGTCCTGGCGCTGGTCGTGGCCGTGGCCGCCACGGCGTGCGGGGGAAACACCGCCGACACCACCCCGCCGACGGCCACGGCGCCCGCAGGCCAGACCGCCGCCCAGGCCACCGCACAGCCCACCGGTGAGCCGACCGCACACCCGACCGAGTCCAGCCCCCCGGGCGACATCCCGGACGACACCGTCTTCCTCCCGTTCCGGCCGCAGGGCCAGGGATACGAGGTGAAGATCCCGGAGGGGTGGGAGCGCACCGACCTGCCCACCGGGGCGAGCTTCTCCGACAAGCTGAACAGCGTCCGGGTCGAGATCGGCCCGCCGTCCGACCCGCCCGGGATCGAGCGGGTCGACCAGAAGAAGGTGGGCCGCAAGGGCGGCCAGGCCGAGCTGACGCGCTACCGCGTCGACAGCGCGCCGGACCCGGTGACGAACAAGGTCATCAGGGACGAGGTCGAGCGCTACGTCTTCTCCAAGGGGGGACGTCAGGCGGTGCTCACGCTGACCGGGCCGGTCGGCGCCGACAACGTCGACCCCTGGCGGACCGTCTCGGACTCCTTCCGGTGGACGTCGTGATCCTCCAGGCGGACGAGCTCTACCGCTTCTACCGATCCGGCGAGGAGGAGACGCGCGCGCTGCGCGGGGTCTCGCTGAACGTCGAGGAGGGGGAGGTCGTCGCGATCAGCGGCCCGTCCGGGTCCGGCAAGTCGACGCTGCTGAACTGCGTCGCGGGCCTGGACGACCCGGACGGCGGCACGGTGCGGATCTCCGGCACGCGCGTCAGCCACCGTAGCGAGGCCGACAAGGCGCGTCTGCGGGCGCGGCTGGTCGGCGTCGTGTTCCAGAGCGGCAACCTCATCGAGCACCTCACGGTCGCGCAGAACGCGCGGCTCGCGCAGGGCCTGGCCGCACGGCCCGACCTCGCCCACCTGAGCGAGACGCTCGACCGGCTGGGCATCGCCAAGCTGGCGCACGCCTGGCCCAGCCGGCTCTCGGGGGGCGAGATGGCCCGCGCCGCGCTGGCCGTGGCGCTGGCCTGCAAGCCCGTCCTGCTGGTGGCCGACGAGCCGACCGGGGAACTGGACGCGGGCAACGAGGCGTCCGTCCTCGGCCTGATCAAGGACCAGGCGTGCTACGGCGTCGCCGTCGTGATCGCCTCGCACAGCGCGGCCGTCCGCCGCGTCGCCGACCGCGTCGTCCACCTCGCCGACGGGCGGGTGGCGTGATGGGCACGGCCGTGGTGACCTGCCAGGACGTCGCCCGCACCTACGGCAGGGGCGGCAAGGCCGTGGTCGCCGTCCACGGCGTCCGCTGCTCTCTGGCTCCCGGCGACCAGGTCGCGCTGCTGGGTCCGTCCGGGTCGGGCAAGACCACGCTGCTGCACCTGCTCGCGGGCCTGGACCGGCCCACGACCGGGACGGTCGCGTGGCCCGAGCTGGACGACCGGCCCCGGGGACGGATCGGCGTCGTCTTCCAGGGGCCCAGCCTGCTGCCTCCGCTGGACGCCGCCGAGAACGTCGCCCTCCCCCTGCTCATCGCCGGGCTCTCCGTCGTCGACGCCCGGGCCATGGCGCTGCGCGCGCTCGACTCGGTGGGGATCGGTGACCTCGCGGACAAGCTGCCGCAGGAGCTGTCCGGCGGGCAGGCGCAACGGGTCGCCGTCGCGCGCGTCCTGGCCGGGTCCCCGCGGCTCATCATCGCCGACGAGCCGACCGCGCAGCTGGACTCCGCGCTGGCGGCCCGCGTCGTCGAACTGCTCATCACCGTCGCCCGGCGGCTGACGGCCGCGCTGGTCATCGCCACGCACGACCCGCTGATCGCCGACCTCCTGCCCATCCACTGGCGAATGCGAGACGGGGCACTGGAATGCTGACCATCCTCTGGCTGCGCGGCCTGCTGACCCGCCGCGGCGGACGTCTGGCCGGCGCCGCCGCCGGAATCGCGCTCGCCGTGGCCCTGCCCGCCGCGCTGGGCGTGTTCCTCGCCTCCGCCAAGGCCACCATGACCACCCGTTCGGTCGCGCGTGTGGCGGTCGACTGGCAGGTCGAGGCCCAGCCGGGCGCCAAGATCACCGTAGCCATGCCCGGCACCTCGCGGCAGGTGGACTTCGCCGAATTCGACGGCCTGGAGAGCCGGCGGGCGGGGCGGACCGTCCCCACGGGGCCGGGACGGGCCCTCGGCCTGCCCGCCGACTACGCGACCGTCTTCCCCGGCCAGATGAGGCTGCTCACGGGCAGTGCCTCCGGCGCCCTCCTGGCCCAGCAGACCGCCGCCAACCTGCGCGCCGTCCCCGGCTCGACGATCACCGTCCACCGGCCCGGGCTTCCTGACGCACAGGTGAGGGTGGCCGGCGTGGTGGAGCTTCCTGAGGCCGACTCCCTCTTCCAGCGGGTCGGCGCGCCGCCCGGTGCCCAGCCGCAGGCTCCGCCGGACAACGTGCTGCTGCTGCCGTCGAGCGAATGGCACACGCTCTTCGACGCGGTTCCGCGCGACCGGGTGCGCACGCAGTTCCACGTGCGGCTGGACCACCGTCTGCCGCCGGACCCCGCCGACGCCTACATCAAGGTCACCGGGGCCGCCCGCAACCTGGAAGTGCGCATGGCGGGCAGCGGCCTGGTCGGCGACAACCTGGGCGCCGCCCTCGGCGCGGCCCGCGAGGACGCGCTCTACTCCCAGCTCCTGTTCGTCTTCCTCGGCGTCCCCGGCGTGGTGCTCGCGATCCTGCTCACGGCGTCGATCACCCGCTCCGGCGCCGTACGGCGGGCCGCCGACCAGGCGCTTCTGCGCACCCGGGGCGCCTCGCCCGCGACGTTCCTGCGGCTCGCGCTCGCGGAGACACTGATCGTCGGCGTCGCGGGGGCCGTGGCCGGCCTGGGCCTGGCCGCCCTCACCGGGTGGCTGTCGCACGGCACGGCGGGCTTCGGCGGCGCGACCGGGTGGATGGTCGCCAGCGCCGCCGCCGGGCTGCTGGTCGCCTGCGGCACCGTGCTCCCCGCCGCGCTGCGTCCCGCCGGCGTGATCGCGGGGCGTGCGCCGATCACCATCGGCGGGCGCATGCCGGTCCCCCTGCGGTACGGGCTGGACCTCGTCCTCATCGCCTCCTCGTTGGTCGTCTTCAGGCTCACCAGCGGCACCGGGCACCAGCTCGTCCTGGTGCCCGAGGGGCTGACGCAGATCTCCGTCGACTACTGGGCGTTCGCGGGGCCGGCGTTGCTGTGGGCGGGCGCGGGCCTGCTCATCTGGCGGCTGACGCGCCTGCTCCTCGGTCCCGGGCGGCCGATCGTCGCCCGGCTGTCCTCTCCGCTGGCCGGCCGGCTCGCCGGGACGGTCGCGGTGTCCCTGGCCAGGCAGGCCGGGCCGCTGAGCCGCGGCGTGACCATGGCCGCGCTGGCCGTCGCCTTCGTCCTGTCCACGGCCACGTTCAACGCCACCTACCGCCAGCAGGCGCAGGTGGACGCCGTGCTGACCAACGGCGCGGACGTCACCGTCACCCGGAGCGGGGCCACCGAGCGACAGCTCGCCGCCGTCCCCGGCGTGTCGGGCGTCGAGCCGCTCCAGCACGGCTTCGCCTACGTGGGGTCGGACCTGCAGGACCTCTACGGCGTCCGGGCCGGAACGGTCCTGGCCGCCACCCACCTCCAGGACGCGTACTTCCCCGGCGACACCGCCGCCGGGGCCGTCGGGAAGCTGGCCGCGCGTCCCGACGCCCTGCTGGTCAGCCAGGAGACGGTCACCGACTTCCAGTTGCGGCCGGGAGACCTCCTGCGGCTGCGGACGCAGGACGGACGGATCGTCCCGTTCCACTACGCCGGCATCGTCACCGAGTTCCCCACCGCCCCGCGCGACAGCTTCCTGGTCGCCAACGCCTCCTACCTGGCCTCGGCGTGCCCCGGCGGGTGCGGCACGACGACCTTCCTGGTCTCGACCGACGGCACCGCGCCGCACGTGGTCGCCGGACGGGTGCGGGACCGGCTCGGCCCCGACGCGGGGATCACCGATCTGGACACCACGCGCAAGGTGGTCGGCTCCAGCCTCACGGCCGTCGACCTGACCGGGCTCAGCGCCATCGAGCTCGGGTACGGCCTGGCGCTCGCCGCCGCCGCGACCGGGCTGCTGCTGATCCTCGGCTTCACCGAGCGGCGCCGCACGTTCGCCCTGGCCCGGGTGCTGGGCGCCCGGCCGCGCCAGCTCGGCGCCTTCATCTGGACGGAGGTGGGCCTGGTCGCGCTCGGGGCGGCCGTGCTCGGGGCGGCGGCGGGATGGGCGCTGGCGCAGATGCTGGTGGTCGTCCTCACCGGGGTGTTCGATCCCGCGCCCGACCACCTGGCCCTCCCCTGGGGGCACCTGGCCGCCATGGCGGCCGTAGGCCTGATCGTCCTGCCCGCCGCCGGTGCCCTTGCCCTCCGAGCCGCCCGCCGTCCTCCGCTGACCGTTTTGAGGGATCTGTGAAAGGACCAGCGAACCCCTTGCGGCTCGTCGTGAGCGTCCTGCTTCTGTCACTCGCCTCGCTCCTCGGGGTCGCGGCGCGCACGCCCGGCTGGACGGCGCGGGACGCGGCCCTGGGCCAGGTCATCGAGTCCGTCCGGACGCCATGGCTGACCGTGGTCGCCCGGGTGCTGGACATCGGCTTCAGCACGGTCGTGGGCACCGTCCTCGTGGTCGGTCTCGTGGCGGTGCTCCGCTTCACCGGACGGCGGGCCGCCGCCTGGCGGACTGCGGCCGTCGTGCTCGCGGGCTGGGGCATCAGCCTGGTGCTGAAGACCGCCATCGGCCGACCCCGGCCCCCCGTCGCGCACGCGCTGCTCGGCGAGCTGGGCGACAACAGCTTCCCGAGCGGCCATGTGTGCCTGACGCTGTCGGTCGCGATCGCCGTCGCCCTGCTGGCGCGGCGGACGCGCCACTTCCGGGCCGTCGTCGTGGCCGGCGGCGTCGTCGTGGTGGCGCAGATGCTCGCCCGGGTCTACCTGGGAGCCCACTACCCGACGGACACGGTTGGGTCGATCATCGCGACCCCCGCCGCCGCGTACCTCGGGGTGAGCCTGGGACGGCTGCGCGGGCTCGGCGTGCCGGCGCTGCGGGCCGCGAACCGGCGCCGCGCCCGGACGGCCGCGCCCCCGGCCACCACGGACGTCAAGATCCTCCTGCTGCACGCCAACGGCATGGGCGGCACCATCCGCGCCGTCTACAACCTCGCGGGCGACCTGGCCGCCGACCACGACGTCGAGATCGTCAGCATCGTCAGGACCAGGCCGGAGCCGTTCTTCGAGGTGCCCGAGGGCGTCCGGATCACCTACCTCGACGATCGCGTGGGGCGGCGTCCGGCACGGTTCCCCGCCCTGGCCCCGCTGTGGCGCAGCAGGCTGATGCCGCGCGAGGAGGCCGCCTACGCGACGTTCACGCTGCGGACCGATCTCAAGCTGGCGCGGTTCCTGCGCGGCCTGCGCGGCGGGGTGCTGATCACGACGCGTCCGGGCCTGAACCTGGCCACGGCCCTCCTGGCGCCCCCGGGTGTGATCACCATCGCCCAGGAGCACGTCGGTCTCGCCGCGCACAAGCCCCCGATCCGCAAGCTGATCAAGCGCAGGTACGGCAGGCTCGGCGCACTGGTGACGCTCACGGAGGCCGACCTGGACGCGTACCGCGACGCCCTGGGCGAGCGCGCTCCGGCGCGCCTGCTGCGCATCCCGAACGCCATCACGCCGCTGACCGGCGGGCCGTCCCCGCTGGACACACCCGCCGTCCTGGCCGTCGGCAGGCTGACCAGGGTCAAGGGGTTCGACCTGCTCATCGCCGCCTGGGAACGCGTGGTGGCCGACCATCCCGGGTGGAAGCTGCGCATCGTCGGCGCGGGGCGCCAGCAGGCCATGCTCGCCGCCGCCATCGAGAAGCGCGGATTGTCCGGATCCGTAGAGCTGCCCGGCCGCCGCGCCGACATCGGCGCCGAGCTCGACCACGCGTCGATCTTCGCGCTCAGCTCGCGGCACGAGGGCTTCTCGATGACCATCGTGGAGGCCCTGAGCAAGGGCGTCCCCGTGGTGAGCTTCGACTGCCCCCATGGCCCGCGGGAGATCCTCACCCCGGGGTGCGACGGCCTTCTCGTCCCGGCCGGAGACACGGCCGCGATGGCCGAGGCGCTCGGCGGCCTCATCCGCGACGAGAACCGGCGGCGCGCGATGGGAGCCAAGGCGCTCCAGACGGCCAGGCGCTACGACGGGGCCCTGATCGGCGCGCGGTGGAGGAAGCTGCTCGAAGATCTCGGCCGCTCGACGCGGTGGGACGGCTTGGCGCGGTAAACCGCCGAGGACATTCCCTCGGTGTCCGCCGTGCGGATCGCCGGGTGGCGGGCGGCTTATGCGGGTCTCCTCCCGCAGAGTCATCTGGACGGGCTCAGCGTCGAGGCCGACGCCGAGCGGCGACGGCTCAGCCGGATCACTTAACGGTGTGCCGGTGGTCTTCCCGGGAAAGGTGCCTGCCCTCCTGGCACCGATGGGATCTTGGACAAGTGCGTTCATCCAGGCCTAAAGGCATATTTGCCGTGACAACGTTTACCGGAGTACCTCAGTGATCGCGAGAGCGGACACCCGGCCCCTGCCGGACCGCGGCTGGGGCGCCGACCGGCACCGCTGGGACGAGGCATATCTGCCGGGCCTGAGCGTTTCCCCGGACCCATTCCTCAAGGAATACGCCTACCTTTCCGAGGAGGCGCGCCGTATGTCGCCGTGGCGCGATCTGGCGTACGGGCCCGCCGAGGCGGAACGGATCCAATTCTTCCCCGCGAAGTCGCCCGGAGCCCCCCTGCTGGTCTTCGTGCACGGCGGATATTGGCAGGAGCTGAGCGAGGCCGATTCCGCGTTCCCCGCGCCGGGCCTGGTCGCGCGCGGGGCCGCGTACGCCGCCCTCGGGTACGGCCTGGCCCCCCGGTACCGGCTGGACGAGATCGTGGACATGGCCCGGCGCGGAGTCCGGTGGCTGCGCCGCAACGCCGCGGACCTCGGCGTGGACGAGCGGCGCATCGTCCTCGCCGGGCACTCGGCCGGCGCGCAGCTCGTCGCGATGTGCCTGGACTCCGAGCCGGTGAGCGCCGCCGTGCTGCTCAGCGGCCTCTACGAGCTGGAGCCCCTGCTGCACACCTCGATCGGCCCCGCGATCCGGCTCACCGCCGAGGAGGCGGAGCGCAACAGCCCGGTACGGACGCTGCGTCCCGGCATGCCGCCGGTGCTGGCCGTGCGGGGCGCCGGCGAGCCGATCGGGTTCGCCGACCAGCAGGACCGCCTGGTGGCGGTGGCGCGCGCGAACGGGCTGGACGTCACCGAGATGGTGCTGCCCGGCCGTCACCACTTCGATCTGCCGATGGGAATCGGCGACCCGGCGGACCCGCTGGGCCGGGAGGTGCTGGCCCTGCTCGGCGTATGACCCGGCGTACGACCTGGCGCATCACACGACATTTCACGCCGAGTACGACCCCGGCGCGCGGCCCGGCGTACGACAGGCACGGACAGGCGGCCGGGGCCGACCGGCGGACAGGAGGCGTGCGGTGCCGGCGAGATCGCGGACGGTGCTGGTGACCGGCGGTTCGGCCGGGATCGGACGGGCGTGCGTACGGCGGTTCGCCGCCGGGGGCGACCGGGTGTGGTTCACCTATCGCTCCGGCAGGTCCAGGGCAGAGGCCCTGGTGGCCGAACTGGCCGACACGGGCGCGCAGTCCGGGGCGTTCGAGTTCGACCAGGGCGACTGGGCCAGCCACGAACAACTTCTGGACGCGCTGCCCGGCCCCGTGGACGTCCTGGTCAACAACGCGGCCGTCGGGTCCAAGACGGTGGAGGACTACGTCCCGGGCGCCGACCACGAGCGGGTGGCCGCGTTCCTGCGCATCAACAGCGTCGGCCCGCTGTGGCTGATCCAGCGGCTGCTGCCGGGCATGCTCGAACGCGGCTACGGCAAGGTGGTGAACGTCGCCAGCGTCGGCGGCGGCATCGCCGTGTTCCCCGGCTTCCACATCGCCGACGGCATGAGCAAGGCCGCGCTGGCCTACCTCACCCGGCAACTGGCCGCCGAGCTGGCGCACCGGCCGGTCGAGGTCTTCGCGGTCAGCCCGGGCGCGGTGGAGACGGCCATGCTGGAGGCGAGCACGCTGTCCGGGCTGTCGGCCGGCGAGCGGGCGGCGCTGGAGTCGCGCCTGCCCCGGGGGCGGCTGCTGCAGCCCGAGGAGATCGCCGAGGTCGTGTGGTGGCTGACCGGCGACCACGCGGTGCCGCTGCATGGAGCGGTGATCGACGCGTCCATGGGCCTCGGGGTGCACCCGGGCCTGCTGACCGGCATGCCGCCGACCTTTACCGAGATCGTGGGCGAGGACTGGCCGGCCACGGACTCGGCGAGGCGCGGCGACTCCGGGCCGGCCGCCGCGCCCGTGGGATCGCGGCCGGAAGGCGTGCGCTGATGCTGTCGCGGACCGCCCGGCGGCTCGTCGCCGACGTCCCGGCCATCGCGGCGGCGCACTTCGAGGCTGAGGCCGATCCGTACCACGCCACGGACAACCCCGGCGGCCACGTCAACCTCGGCACCGCGGACAACCGGCTCGTATGGGACCTGCTGGCCCCCCGCCTCGCGCACGCCGGCCCGCCGCGCGCGTCCGACTGCCAGTACGGGCCGCTGCACGGCACCCCCGAACTGCGGGCCGCGGTCGCCGCGCTGCTCGGGCCCCGCTGGAACACCGCGATCGACCCGGACGACCTCGTGGTGGTGAGCGGCGCGACCGCCGCGCTGGACGTCCTCGCCACCGCGCTGTGCGACCCGGGCGAGGCCATCGTGGTGCCCGCGCCGTACTACGCGGCGTTCGACACCGACCTCGCCGGCCGCTCCGGCGCCCGGCTGATCCCCGCCCCGATGGACGAGACCACCGGGTACGCCCTGGACCCGGAGGTCGTCGGCCGCGTGCTGAAAAGGGCACGCGGCGACGGCGTGGCGGTGCGCGCCCTGGCGATCACCTCGCCGTCCAACCCGGTCGGGCACGTCCACCCCGGGCCTGTGCTGCGGGAGGTGCTGCGGGTGGCGCGGGAGCACGACGTGGACGTGATCGCCGACGAGATCTACGCCCACTCGGTGTTCGGCGCGGACCCGTTCGTCAGCATGCTCGACCCCGCCGTCTCCGGCGACCATGCCCACCGTGTGCACGGCATCTGGGGCTTCGCCAAGGACTTCGGCCTGCCGGGCCTCAAGGTGGGCGTGCTGCACACGCGCGACCCGGACGTGCGCGCCGCCGCCCGTGCGCTGGCGTACTTCGCGCCCGTCTCGACCCAGACCCAGGCCACGCTGACGCGGCTGCTCGACGACGCGCTCTGGGTGCGGGACTTCCTCTACGAGTCGCGGCGCCGGCTCGGCCGCTCGTACGCGTCCGCCGCGGCGCTGCTGGCGGACGGCGGCATCCCGCACGTCGAGGCGGACGGCGGCTTCTCGATCTGGATCGACCTGAGCGGGCGCCTGCCCGACCCGACCCCCGAGGGCGAGCACGAGCTCTGGCGGCGGATCTTCCACTCCGCGCGGGTGAACGTCCTGCCCGGCGCGGTGTTCGGCTGCCCTCGGCCGGGCTGGTTCCGGCTCTGCCACGCCACGGACGCCGGCACGGTCGCCGCGGGCGTCGTCCGGCTCGCACGCGTGATGGGAGAGACGACGTGAGAAGCCCCTTCGGCCAGTGGTACGAGACGGCGGGCGTCCGGACCGGGGCCCGTCGCATGTTCGCGCAGGAGACGGCGGCCGGCAAGGTCTTCTATCCCGAGCGCCTGGTGCCGTATCTGGACCACGAGGCGCTGGCCGGCCTGCCGCCCGAGCGGCGGCGCGAGCTCACCGTCCGGCACCTCTACCAGTTCCTGCTGTCCACCACGCACCTGGAGACGCGGGTGGTCAACACCGCCGCCGAGCTGATCGCCAACAACCGCGCCGGGCTGGACCTGCCGGTGTCCGCGCGGCTGGACGCCTTCAAGGTGTACTGCGATGAGGGCTACCACGCCCTTTACAGCCTCGACCTGGCCGGCCAGATCGCGGAGGCCACCGGCATCGCGATCCCGCCGTGGGACTACGGCGGCTTCGTGTACCGGCTGGAGCTGACCGGACGCGCGTTGCTGCCGGACGCGCCGGCGCTGGTGCCGTTGCTGCAGACCGTCGTGTTCGAGACCCTCATCACCGCCGTGCTTAACGAGATCCCGAACGACCCGTCGGTGGTCGGCGTCGTCCGCGACCTGACCCGCGACCACGCCAAGGACGAGGGCCGCCACCACCGCTTCTTCTCGGGCTTCTTCGGCGAACTGTGGACCGGGCTGGACCCCGGCCTGCGCGCGCCGGTGGCCCGTACGCTGCCCGCGCTCGTCCACGCGTGCCTGACCTGGGACGTCGAGCCGGTGCGCGCCTCGCTCCTGCTGGCGGGCCTGGACGCGGCCACCGCGAACCAGGTCGTCGCGGACTGTTACCTGGGCGAGGCCGCGGCCGGGCAGCTCGCCGACACCTGCCAGGCCACCGTGCGGACCTTCCAGTCCGCGGGGGTGCTCGACGTTCCGGGAGCCGCCGAGGCGTTCGCCGCGTACCGGCTCCTTCCGTCAGAGCCGCCGACGACACAGCACCCGGCACAGCGCCCATCGTCACAGCGCCCATGAAGGGTCGGCACCATGTCACTCACCTACGACGAGTACCTGCGCCTGCCCGCCCTTCTCGGCCAGCGGCGCCCGAGGTCCGTCCCGGTCGAGCACGACGAGCTGCTGTTCATCACGGTGCACCAGGCGTGCGAGCTGTGGTTCCGGCAGATGCTGACCGAACTGGCCGACGCCCGCGACCACATGATGGCCGGCGACGGCTACCTGCCCCGCCTGCGGCTGCGGCGGTGCCACGTGATCGCGCGCATGCTGGTCGACCAGTTCGACGTCCTCGACACCATGTCCCCGCCGGACTTCCTGCGGTTCCGTGACGCGCTCGGCTCGGCCAGCGGGGCGCAGTCGGCGCAGTTCCGCGAGATCGAGCTGCTGTCCGGCGCGTCCCGTCCCGGCGCGTCCGAGCCGACGCTCTGGGACGGTTTCCTCGCCGTCCTGGTCAAGGCGGGCTTCCCCGTGGGCACGAAAGAGGACAGGTTAGCCACATACCTGGAGATCGCCGGGAACCGGGCCGATCACGCGGCGCTCTGGGACCTCGCCGAGGCCCTCGTCGAACACGACCAGGCATGGTCGGCCTTCCGCTTCCGGCACGCGCTGACGGTCGAACGCCAGATCGGCCGCAGGCCCGGCACCGCAGGCAGCACCGGCGCCGCCCACCTCACCGCCCGCCTCGGCGAGCGCTTCTACCCCGAACTGTGGGAGATGCGCTCGGCACTGCGCTGACCGCACCGACCCGCCTCGACCCGCGCGCCGGTCATACGGGCCGAGAAGAAGATCAAGCTCCGGGAGACTTCTCAGCTCGGCCGACGGCCGTCGGCGCCGGCAGGCCGGAAGGCGCGCCCGCGGGCGGAACGGTGGTGTCCAGCCAGCCGAGCCGGCGGGCCAGTTGCCTGGCGCTGTCGATGACGGTGGCGACGTGGACGGACGGGTCTCCCGAGCGCCACAGCAGCGACCACGGGTAGTGGGTGATCGGTTCGATCAGGGGTCGCCATACGGTGCCGGGCCGGTTGGAGGTGCGGGAAGAGGAGGGGACACAGAGCACGCAGCGCTGCTGGAGCACAAGGTCGGCGGCGGCGCGGGTGCTCTGGACGGTGCCCTCGTAGATGGTCGGCGTGAATCCGGCCGACCGGCACAGCTCAATGACGAACTGGTTGAACTCCGGCGTCTGGGCTTCCTCACCGAGCAGGAGCGGTTCGTCGGCGAGCGAGGCGACCGGCACGCCGGCCAGGGCGGCGAAGCGGTGAGCGTCGGGGACCAGGACGCCCAGCGGATCGAGCCGGACCAGTTCGGAGGCCACCTCGGGAGGTGTCTGGGAGGCCTGCCCGATTCCGATGTCCAGGCGACCGTCGGCGAGCTGACGGTACTGCTGGGGTGTGCTGGCCTCGACCTGGTGAATCGTGAGGTCCGGATGGCGCCGCTGGAGCGCGCGCAGGATCTGCGGCATGGAATCGTAACCGGCGTCGATGATGCCGACCCGGAGGGTGGGCGGGGAGGCGACGGCGTTGCGCGCGGCGGACGCGGCCCGGCCCACATGGTCGAGGATCTGACGTACCTCGACCAGGAAGACGGCACCGGCGGGGGTGAGCTCGACGTGGTGGGTACTGCGGTTCAGCAGCCGCACCCCGAGTTCCCGTTCGAGCCGTTGCACCTGCTGACTCAGCGCGGACTGCACGATGTGCTCACGGGTCGCCGCACGACCGAAGTGAAGTTCCTCGGCCAGCGTCACGAAGTAGCGGAGTTGGCGTAATTCCATGTACGCCACCCCCTCCCGCTCAGAGGCGCCGTCGCGGACCGACTTTCCCTACAGTAGGTCCCCGCGGTGGCCGGCAGGCGTACGGGGCACGTGCAATGGAATCGCGCAGAGCCTCGACGGCGCGCGGACTTGGTGCGCGTGGGCAAGCCCCCGAAGCTGCCCGCGCACGCGGGTCCTGTACCGGCGGGAAGAATGCGGATCGCCGGGAAGGCCGGTGAAGGCGTGGTCAGAAACGGTCATCAGCCCCTCCCCTCTCGTTCACACGGCCCGCCCATGTACGTAGCACCATCGCCAGGCCGTGACCGGCTCCAGGGCGGCGACCACCGGGTGGTCGGTCTCCTGGTAGTGCTCCCACGCGTGACCCCCCGCGGAACCATCGGAACAGGCCACCCATCCACATGTCAGGCACACCACCAAGCGCGGCCAGATGACGCGTAATTGCAAACACCTCCGACATTCCGCAATCCCGCTTTTGGCGGCCGGAACGACGTCTATGTGGTTGCAGCGCGGCGCTTGACCATTGAGGCCGGCACGCGCGCTCACATTCATGTCTTCTGTGTCCAGGGTCATGACGACCCCCCCAATGACGGCGACGCGGGTTGCGCCGGCCGATCACCTTCAGTAAACGCGATCGAGTGGGCCATGGAAACGTCCGATCGCAGCAAGCCTCATCACCGGACGCGATCACCGGGGGGTGACGTCGCACGTTACCCGCCGCCTGCCCAGGACGGAACGCCGGTCGCCGCCCGGCGTGACGACCCGCGCCGGGGCGGACGGTCTTCCCAGGAGACAGCCATGATTCGGCCCTGTAATCAGCGGTGACGATGAGCTTTGCGAAGAACTCTCGTATCCGTCCGACTTCGGATGACATTCAATGGAAATGCGCGACTACCACTCTGCCCCGTAGGAGTCGGCATGAACTCCACCTGCACGATAGGCGCACCACAACTCCATGTCGTCAAACCGTCCGCCGAATCCCCTCTCCAACTCGCCGAGGTGCCCCGCCGGCGCCCCTACTTTCTCCTGATGACCCCTCCCCGGCGCCTGCGGATCGAGGGCGACCTCGACCGCACCGCCCTGCCCACTCTCTCCCGCGTCTTGGCCGCGATGGGCAACAGTGACGGCATCCATGTCGATCTGAGCCCTCAGGTGTTCATCGACGTCGGATGCCTGCGCGCCCTGATGACGGCCGCGGGCCGGCTGGAGGGCGACCACGTTCTGACGTTGTGCTCGGCGTCCCCGTACCTGCGGCGCCTGCTCGACCTCACCGGCTGGCACGACACACCCCACCTTCGCCCGCGTCAGCCGGCGTGCCCGATTCATCGAACCTCGGTGACGCCATGACGGAAACCAGCAAGCCGAGCATGGCCCATCACCGGAGCCGATCACCCCGGCCCGCCACCCGCGCCGCGCCGATCCCCGTACGCGGCCGCCCGCCGAAGCATGACGGCCTCCCCCGCGTGCGGGGAAGGCCGTCGAGGCGTGGTCAGAGACCCAGGGACTCGGAGGCGAGGCGGGTGCCCTGGACGCGGGCCGCGATCTTGGCGAAGGCGGTGTCGCGGGAGGTGGAGGTGTCGTCGGCGAAGGGGGAGAAACCGCAGTCGTCGCAGGTGCCGAGCTGGTCGGGCGGGATGTGGCGCGCGGCGGCGAGCACGCGGTCGCGTACCTGCTCGGGGGTCTCGACGGCGGGGTCGATCGGGTCGACCACACCGACGAAGACCTTGACGCCCGGGCGCAGGTTCTCGGCGATGATGCCGAGCACCCGCTCGGGGTCGGGCTCCCCGGCGAGCTGGATGTAGAAGTTCCCCGCCTTGAGCTGGAAGAGCTTCGGCAGCAGGCCCGCGTAGTCGACGTCGGCGCTGTGCGTGGAGTCCTGGTCGCCGCCGGGGCAGGTGTGCACGCCGATGCGCGCCCGCTCGGCGTCGGTGAAGCGCTCCAGCACCTGGTTGTTGAGGGCGACGAAGTCGTCCAGCACCGACCCGCTGGGGTCGAGCTTGAGCGACAGCCGTCCCTCGGTGAAGTCGAGCTGGACGGCGTGCGCGCCCGCGTCCAGGCACTCGCGGATCTCGGTCTCGGCCTCGGCGGTCAGGTCGTCCAGGAACGCCTTGCGCGAGTAGCCGTCCACGCCGGCGGCCGGGTAGAGCAGGCTCAGCGCCGAGGGGGCGATGATCGCCTGCTTGACCGGCAGCGTCGTGTGGCCCCGCGCGGCGCGCAGGTAGGTGACGGCGTGCCGCTGGTAGCGGAACGGGCCCGCCGTCAGGCACGGCAGTTGGCGGGTGTGCCCGTCGGCGAACGGGATCACGGCGCCGTCGGGGCTCAGGGTGGTGAGCCCCGCGAGGGGGTAGGTGACGAAGCTCGGTTTGGACTGCTCTCCGTCGACGAGCACCGGCGAGCCCGCCTGCTCCAGGCGGGCCATGGTGTCGGCGATCGCCTCGTCCTGGCGGGCGACGAGCTCGGCGTCGCCGATCTTGCCCTCGGCGTGGTCGGACAGGGCCGCGAGCAGGGCGGGGGGTCGGGGGATACTGCCGATCGGTTCGGTAGGGATTCCCATGAGGTGGAGCATAGGGGGGAGATCCCGGCATCGGCAATTACCGTGCGCGCCTGCCGGTTCACGGGGTGTAGAACGGGTTCATAGGGGTGGTGGGTCGATTTACAGGGGTACGCGCGTCGGTCCACGCGCCGGTTACACCGCGATCACGTGAGCACCCCGGAGGCGACGGCTGTCCGAAACGTGGGAGACGAGCCGGACAGCCGCCGTCATTCATCGGGTCACTCCTCGTGCTTGGTCAGCACGATGTTCAGGCTGATGCCCTCGGTCTGGATCTCGCAGGTGCGGAACGCGCTCTGGGCGGCGAGGCGGCGGAAGAGCGCGGGCGAGTAGGCGCGGCGGCGCAGCCACACGAGCGGGACCTTCGTCATGAACGAGTTCACCGCGTTGAGGCCCATCCGCCGCACCTCCTCGTCGATGTCCTCCGGCGAGGAGGCCCGGTTCATGTCGTTGATGAAGGCCGTCGCCCCCGGGCGCAGGACGCGGTGCATCTCGTTGAGGGCGTCGAGCGGCCGCCCGAAGTTCTTGAACGCCGCCGCGCAGACGACCAGGTCGAAGGTCTCGTCGCCGAACGGCAGCTCGGCCGCGTCACCGTGGTGGAAGGTGACGTCGGCCCCCGCCTTCCTGGCGTTCTCGCTCGCGATCTCGACGAACGAGTGGCTGCTGTCCAGCCCGCTCACCCGGTACCCGAGCCTGGCCATCTCGACCGCGAGGTACCCCGGGCCGGGGGCGACCTCCAGGATGTCGGCCCCGCGCGGCAGTACGCCGGTCAGCCGGGCGGCGAACTCCCGGGTCTCGGCGAGCTGTGCCGCGGAGGCGCGCTGGCGGGCGTACCACCGCGCCATCCGCCCTTCCATCTGGCGGGCCTGGGTGTTGGTGCGCGCTTCTCTGGTGTGCGTGTCTTTCATGATCTCTCCGGTTTCGGATCTGGTGTCGTCCGAACCGGCCCGCGAAATCCGCCCGGCTATCCTTGCGGGTGCCACCTCGTGGCCGGGCTTGCCTTCCGTGGGCGTCGGTTCGAGGTCGAGGCCTCCGGCGGTGGTGTTGCAGCACCCCGCCGGGGGCCGTTCACCGGCGCGTCATCGCTCGCCGGTCCTTTCGGTCATCTCCGCCAGGTCGGGCGGCGGCTCCCCCGTCTCGAACCACGACCGCCACTGGTCGACGCCCGGGAACGATCCGGAGACGAGCTCGTCGAGCAGCGAGCGGATCCAGGACACCTCCGCCTCAAGCATGGCCAGGCCGTACTCCGCCTCGACCAGGAACATCCGCGAAACCGTGCGGAGGTGACCGGCCATCGCCTCGCGGTCGCCCGCGAGCCGCTCCTCCAGCAGCCGGAGCCGGTGCCGGAGCAGCCTGATCACCTCGTCCGGCCCGAGGACGCCGCAGACGGACAGGGCGGCGGCGAACTTCGGGTGCTCCACCTCGGGGGTGGCGAGCAGCTCGCGGGTCCAGTCCGCGTACTCCTCGCGACCGGCGTCGGTGATGCGGTACGTCGTCCTCTCGGGCCGGCCGCCCTGCTTCCGGGTCTCCACCGCCGCGATGAGGCCGTGCTTCTCCATGTTGCCGACGACGGTGTAGAGCGACCCCCATTTGATGTCCATGTCCTGGTCTTTGCCGCGTTCGCGCAGCAGCGAGGCCATCTCGTAGGGATGCATCGGCCTCTGGACGATCACGGAGAGGATGGCGAGCGCCAGCATGTTGCCGACCTTGCGTTTCTTCGCCATCCTGACCCCCGTAGCCGAGTACTCGTCTCCGAATATACGGACGCGAGCAGGTCATGACAAGGGCCTCCCCCTGTGTGCTTTGCCTAAAGCGGGACAAGTGGGGTTCACTTGGGAGGAAAGGGAGGTCCATCACCCGTCGCCACCCGTTCGCGTGATCGAGAGGCCGCCGGCGTGAAATCACCGCGGCACGGGGAAGTGCATATGCGGGACTACAGGGTGGTAGGCGAATGAGCTGGACGACGAGGGCGTTTCCCGGCGAGGAGCGTCTGCGGCAGACCGAGGCGCGGGAGGCCCGCGTCACCGCCATGGCGGGCGAACCGCTGTGACGCGGTCATCACCGGAACGGGCGTCCGTGGAACCGTTCCGGCACGTAGGGCTGTTCTACCGCGACGAGATCGAGCACACGTCGCTCTGCGCGGCGTTCCTGCGGGAGGCGCTGGCGCTCGGCGACCCGGCCATGGTGGCCGTGCCCGGCGGCGGCGAGGCGATCCGCGCACGGCTCGGCGACGACGCCGGCGGCGTCGTGTTCGCGGACATGGCGGTCGCGGGCCGCAACCCCGGCCGCATCATCCCGTCGGTGCTGCTGGCCTTCGCGCACGCGCACCCCGGGCGCCGCGTCTGGATCATCGGGGAGCCGATCTGGAAGGGCCGCACCGAGCTGGAGTACCCGGCCTGCGCCGCGCACGAGGCCCTGATCAACGCCGCCTTCGCCGGCCGTGAGGCGACCATCCTCTGCCCCTACGACGTCACGGCGCTGGAGGAGCACGCGCTCGCCGACGCCGAGCGCACGCACCCCATACTCCAGGACGCGGCGAGCACGTGGCCGAGCCCCGGCTACACCGACCCCGTGGAGACCGCCGCCCTGTTCGACGAGCCGCTGCCCGCGCCCCCGCCGCACGCCGCGTCCCACACCTTCAACGGCACGGGCGGGCTCCCGGGCGTGCGCGCCTTCCTCGCCGACTGCGGCGCGGCCGCGGGGCTGGACGAGCGCCGCGTCGGCGATCTTCTCATCGCGATGAACGAGCTGGCGACCAACACCGCCGAGTACACCTGCGGACCCGGAACGGTGACGGTCTGGCTCGAAGACGGCACGCTGGTGTGCCAGCTGGACGACTCGGGGCTCCTCACCGACCCACTCGCCGGGCGGATCCCCCCGCCGGACCACACCACGCGGGGCCGCGGCCTGGTCATCGTCAACGAGCTGGCCGATCTGGTGCGAATCCACCATCGCCCTTCGGGCACCAGCGTGCGCCTGCACTTCGATCTCGCGAGGACCTACCAGGGGACGACCGGATACCAGCCGTAGCCGAACATCGACGGCAGGCGGATGTCCCAGTAGATCAGGGTGAACGAGCCCGCGACGAGGAAGGCGACCGCCCCGACCGTCGCCAGGCGTCCGGGACTGGCCGCCAGCCACCGGGGGAAGCGGCCGCGGGCGGCGAGCATGAGGACGGCGAAGAGCACCGCCATCACGACGATGTTGCCGAGGGACTGCAGGATGAACACCGCGGCCCCGTACAGGGGATTGTGGATCTCGGCGGCGTACTCGAACAACTTGTGGAACAGCGGGAACGGACGGCCGATGAGGAAGCCGCCGACCAGCGCGCCCAGCACGACCAGGCGCACGTTCGGGTAGCGGCGCTCCAGCCCCGCCAGTGGATCGGGCACGATCTTCAGCGAGGCCAGGCCGAGCCAGATGAAGGCCAGCCCGACCAGCCCGAAGACCACGGACGCCTGGAGCAGCCGCACGGGCAGGCCGTCGCCGACCGTCGCCTGGGAGAGCTGCGGCAGGCGTTCGCCGAGGAGCGCCCCGACGGCGCCGTACACCCCGCTGACGACGATCATGCCGAGGGCGAGGCGGCTGAGCGGGCGCAGCGTCTCACGCAGGCGGGCACGCCAGGACGCGCCCTCGCGGACCAGCGGGATCACCGCGCCGAACGCGGCCACGTTGCAGGCGGTGAACGTGCCGGCCAGCCCGGACACGAACGCGAAGATCGCCCCGGCGACGACGCCGGTGATGGCGGTGCCCTTGGCGTCGTAGCCGAGCAGGGTGTTGGCGACGTTGTCGCCGATGACGCTGTCGACGAAGTGGAAGGACCACAGGGAGGCGGCGACCGCGCCGGCGAGGACGCTGAGGAGGACGAGACGGGCCCGGCTTCGGGCGGCGACGGCGGGGGAATCGGGGGAACGGTGGCTGTCGGCGGCTTCGGTCAACGTCATGACGCACCCTCACAAGATCGAAGGTCAGGGGAGTCGGGGAGGCTGGATACCGATGGGCGATCAGTTCCCCTGTGACTTTGCGATCGAGGATGGGCATCGTCAAGGAAATATCCCCCTATAGGGGTCACAGGGATAGATCAGGAGCTTTTAAGCTCTTTCGCCGTTCATCGATAGGGGTGTCGCTTGGGTACCGATTCGGCGGAGAGTACGCTGGGTTCCACGCCGGTCATTTCCAGCGCGGTCGATATCACCCGGACGGTCATCCATGGCGGACACCGACCCCACGTGCGAACTGCACATCCGCATGACCGGGCAGGCCCACGACCAGATGCTCCGCCTGCACGGTGACCAGCCCAGCGAGGACGACCTCGCCTCGTGGATGCAGGACGGGGCGGTGGTCAGGCTTCTGGTCAGCGAGACGGCGAACCGGCCGCCGCACACCATTCTGGTGAATTTCGGAAGCGTCGTCCTGGCGTGGCTGGGCCCCTTCAAGTCCGACCGAGGCGTCGGGTTCTGATCCCGGCGGCCCCCGCGGCCCCGCCCCCCGAAGATCACTATCGTCGCGCCGCCCCTCGCCTGACGCGCGCGGCCGCGACCCGTCCCCGGGACGCCGCACCGGTCGCCCGAATGACCGCCTCCGCAGTCACAGGAGCCCACCTTTTCCCAATAATCCCATCCGTACTGCGCGGAATGCCGCTATCGAAGAACCCCCATGGGCCCCGGCGCCGCAGAAGCATGCCGATAGAGCCTGGATAGCGACCCCTAATAACTTCGTCATTGCGAGCAGGAAAACGGCACTGACGTGAGCCACCGGCCACAGACGAGGGGTCAGCCCGATGAGGAACCACATCAAGACCACCGCCACCCGGATCATCGTTCTCGCGGCCATCGCCACCGGCGGCGCCGCCCTCACGACGACGGCCATCGTCGCAAGTGCCCAGCCCACCGCGGTCGTGAACCTCGCCGACGGCACCACCGCGACCCCCACCCCCACGCCGACGCAGAACGGCAACACCCCCTGGGGATGATCGCCTGATCGGGCGGACAGGACGAGACGGCTGGAGCGGAGGCTCCGGCCGTTCTTTCTTTTGGGCCCCCTATTGGGCGTCCGGCTCGGACGGCCGCCCGTCGCCGAAATAACGCGCCGCGCACACCCGCGCGTAACTCGGAATCAACCCCGCCGCGGTAATGACCGCGCCGCCACGCGACTGAATGCGCGAATTGACACCCCCGATTTCATCCGCCCGGAAGGACCGCGCGGACCACGGACCCCCGCCGACGCCGCGCCCTCAGGTCACGGGCACGATCTCGGCCGACAGCAGGCGCCCGCGCTCGACGCTGAGCAGGCCGATCGTGCCGTGCGGCTGGCGGCGGCGGTCGGTCGGCGAGCCGGGGTTGAAGATGCGCAGGCCCTGCTCCTCGTGGTCGAGCGGAATGTGCGAGTGGCCGAAGACGACGAGCCGCGCGCCGGGGAAACGCCGCCGCATGCGCGCCCAGCGGCCCGCCGCCGCGCCGCTGTCGTGGATCATCGCGACCGGCAGCCCGTCGAGGTCCAGCTCCAGGGTCTCGGGGGCGAGGATGTCAGGGCCGTCGTTGTTGCCCTTGACGACGTGGACGGGCGCGTAGGCGGCCAGCTCGTCCAGCACCGACGCCGTGCACACGTCCCCGGCGTGCAGGATCACGTCGGCCCCGCGCAGGTACTCGGCCACCCTGGGCGGGCACGCCTTCCACCGCCTCGGGGCGTGGGTGTCCGACAACGCCACCACTCTCATGAGGGTCCCCTACCCGCGCGGGCGCGCCGGCGGCTCAGGAATGCGCGCGGACGAGCTGCGCCTCGGCGTCGGCGAGGTAGTCGTCCAGCAGGCGCTCGGCTCCCCCGGCGTCACCGGCCTCGATCAGCTTGAGGATCTCGCGGTTGCGCCCGATGTAGGGCTCGTGGAAGGCTCGCGGGTTCTTCATCGCGAGGAAGGTCAGCCGGAGCTCGGCGAGCACCTGGCGCATCATCTCGTCGAGCCGCTCGCTGCCCGCCAGCGCGACGACGGCCTGGTGGAAGCGCATGTTCCCGGTGCCGACGTCGTGCCAGCGCTCCTGCGCCGCCGCGCGCCCGGCCTCTGCGAGCGCCTCGCGCAGGGCGGCCAGCGCCTGCGGCGAGGGCGGGACGGCGCCCCGGATCGCGGCGCACTCGACGAGCCTGCGGACGCGGTACAGGTCGACGACGTCCTCGGCGGTGAGGCGGCGGACGAACACGCCGCGGTTGAGCTGGTGGACGAGCAGCCGCTCGTGGGACAGCAGGCGGAAGGCCTCTCTCAGCGTGTTGCGGGAGACGCCGAGGGCCGTGCCGATCGTCTCCTCCGACAGCCGCGCGCCGGGCTCGAAGACGCCCTCGGTGATGCGCTCGCGCAGGATGGCCGCCACGCGTTCGGCCGTGCTGGTGCGCCCGAGCAGGTCGCGATCCATGGCCAGCCGTTCGGCCGCCGCCTCCGCGCTATCGATCACGACCGTTCCGCCCTCTCCCTGTCGTGGACGGAAGAATTTTAGCACCAGGCTATTGTCAGATCGTAGAACGATCCTTATGTTGAATGTGTCACACACGCGCGGAACGACCACACTGGAATGAGAACAGCGAACCCCGGAGCACGACATGTCTCGCCTGATCGAAACGATCGACCTCAACTCCGACCTCGGTGAGGGGTTCGGCCGCTGGGAGCTCGGCGACGACGAGGCGCTGCTGGCCATCGTCACCAGCGCCAACGTCGCCTGCGGATTCCACGCGGGAGACCCGACGATCATGCGGCGCACGTGCGAGACGGCCGTCGCGCGCGGGGTCGAGATCGGCGCGCAGGTCGGCTACCGCGACCTGGCGGGCTTCGGGCGCCGCTTCATCGAGGTGCCGCCAGAAGACCTGGCCGACGAGATCATCTACCAGATCGGCGCCCTGGACGCGTTCGCGCGCCTGGCCGGCGGCCGGGTGGGGTACGTCAAGCCGCACGGCGCGCTCTACAACGCGATCGTCCACCACGAGGTGCAGGCCGCCGCCGTCGTGGCGGCGGTCCGGGCCTACGACCCGGGTCTGCCGGTCCTCGGCCTGCCCGGCTCGGCATGGCTGCGCATCGCCGAGGCCGCCGGGCTCACCCCTATCGCCGAGTTCTTCGCCGACCGCGCCTACACCCCGGAAGGCACGCTGGTGCCGCGCGGCCTTCCCGGCGCGGTGCTGCACGACCCGGAGGCGGTGGCGCGGCGCTGCCTGCGCCTGGTCCAGGGCGAGCCGGTGGAGGCCGTGGACGGCACGCCGTTGAGGGTGCGGGCGGCGTCGATCTGCGTCCACGGGGACAGCCCGAACCCGGTGCCCATGGCACGCAGGGTCCGCGAGACGCTCGCCGAGGCCGGGTGCCGGGTCGCTCCTTTCGTAAGCCATGTGAGGAACGGATGAACCCGCGGTTCCGGCGCTGCGGCGACCAGGCCGTCCTGGTCGAACTGGGCGGCGCGGCGGAGGTGCTCGCCCTGTACGACACGCTCGCGGCCGACCCTCCGCGCGGGGTCACCGACCTCCTCCCCGCCGCGCGCACCCTGCTGGTGCGCTTCGAGCCCCCTGCCCATTGGGGGGCGGTCGAGTCGGCGGTCCTGAACGCGCGCCCGGCCGCGGGGCCGCGCGTGGCGGCGGGCGAGGTGACGGTCCCCGTGGTCTACGACGGGGACGACCTCGCCGACGTCGCCGTACTGACGGGGCTGTCCGAGCGCGAGGTGGTCGAGGCGCACACCGGCATGCCGTGGACGGTGGCGTTCTCCGGCTTCGCCCCCGGGTTCGCCTACCTCGTCGGCGGCAACCCCAGGCTGCGCGTCCCCCGCAGGACCGAGTCGCGTGTGCGGGTGCCGGCCGGGGCGGTGGCGCTGGCGGCCGGGTTCAGCGCGGTGTACCCGCGCGAGTCCCCCGGCGGATGGCGGCTCATCGGCCGCACGGACCTGCCGGTGTGGGACGTCGCCGCCGACCCGCCCGCGCTGCTGCGGCCCGGCGCGCGCGTCCGGTTCGTGGAGGTCCGTCGTGGGTGAGGCGGCCCGCCTGCTGGAGGTGGTCGCCACCGGGCCGATGGCGAGCGTGCAGGACCTCGGGCGTCCCGGGCGGGGCGATCTCGGCGTGGGACGCTCCGGCGCGGCCGACCGGGGCTCCCTGCGGCTCGCCAACCGGCTGCTGGCCAACCCCGAGGGCGCGGCGGCCCTGGAGGTGACGCTGGGCGGCCTGGCCGTCCGCGCCCACGGCGACCTGCTCATCGCGCTGAGCGGCGCGCCGTGCAGGGCCACGGTGGTCGACGCGTCGGGGCGGGCGCGCGACATCGGCCACCACGCCGTCGAGCGCCTGCCGGACGGGGCGACGCTGCGGCTGGGGGTGCCGAGGTGCGGTCTGCGTACGTACGTGGCGGTCCGGGGCGGGCTGGACGTGCCCGTGGTCCTCGGGTCGCGGGCCACGGACTTCATGGCGGGGCTCGGCCCGGAGCTGCCCAGGCCCGGCACGCTGTTGCCGGTCGGCCCGCCGCCCGGGCGGTTCCCCGGCGTCGACCTGGCGCCGGTCGCCGAGCCGCGCGACGACGTGCCCCTGCTCGCCGTCCTGCCGGGGCCGCGCGACGACTGGTTCACCTCGGGCGCGCTGCGGGCGCTGTGCGCGGAGCCGTACGAGGTGACGGCGGACAGCAACCGGGTCGGCATCCGGCTGCGCGGGCCGGTACTGGAACGCGTGCGGGACGGGGAGCTGCCGCCGGAGGGCATGGTGCCGGGGGCGCTCCAGGTGCCGCCGTCGGGGCAGCCGACGCTGTTCCTGGCCGACCATCCGGTGACCGGGGGTTATCCGGTGATCGCGGTGGTGCGCACGCGGGACGTGGACCGCGCGGCCCAGGTCCGCCCCGGCCAGCGGGTCCGGTTCCGGCTGAGCCCGCACTAGAGGCGCCCGCCCGTACGGGCTTCCGGTTCCCGCCTCGCCCGTACGACGCGGGCGGGGGTTCTCGGTCGGGACGGTCGCGGACGGCGCGGCCGGACGGCGAACAGGCAGAACGGAGAGATGATGACATTGCTCGATCCGGCGCTCGTCACCCCGCGCGACGCGCGCGCCGCCTTCCGCGAGGGCGTGGTGACCCCCACCTCCGGCTGGTCGGCGGGCTGGACGCAGGCCAACCTGCTCGCCGTCCCCAGGGACCGCGCCTACGACTTCCTGCTGTTCGCGCAGCGCAACCCGCGGGCGTGCCCGGTGCTGGACGTGACCGAGCCCGGGGAGCACGCCGCCTCCATCTTCGACGGCGACCTGCGCACCGACCTCCCCCTCTACCGGGTGTACGAGCACGGCGAGCAGGTCGCCGAGGTGCCCGACGTGCGCGCGTACTGGCGCGACGACCTGGTGTGCTTCCTGATCGGCTGTAGTTTCACGTTCGAGGCGGCGCTGCTGGCGGCCGGGGTGCCGGTACGCCACCTCGAGGCCCGGACCAACGTCCCGATGTACCGGACCAACCGCGAGTGCCGCCCGGCCGGGGACCTGTCGGGGCCGCTGGTGGTGTCGATGCGGCCGGTGCCGTCCGGGCTGGTCGCGACGGCGGTGCGGATCACCTCGCGCTACCCCGCCGTCCACGGCGCCCCCGTGCACGTCGGCGACCCGGCGGCGCTGGGCATCACCGACCTCGGTCGGCCGGACTACGGCGACCCGGTGGAGGTGCGCGCGGGCGAGCTTCCGGTCTTCTGGGCCTGCGGGGTGACGCCGCAGGCGGCCGTGACCGCGTCACGGCCGCCCTTCGCGATCGGGCACGCGCCCGGGCACATGGCGATCACCGATGCCCGGGACGACGCCTACGTGGTGCCCTGACGCCTGGTGATCCCTACCAGCCGAAACCGGCGGCGTAGGTCACCGAGGCGAGCACCTGCTGGCCGGTGGTGTTGGGGTGGAAGTAGTCCCAGGTGCTGATCTGGGAGAGGGCGAACCGGTAGTTGAACACCGCGCCGCCGTCGTACTTGCAGGTGGCCACCTCGCCGCACACGCGGGCGAGCACGGCGTTGAAGTCGGCGACGCGCTGGCGCACGCGGTCGCGCCGCGCGACGTCGGCGGCGCTGGTGGACGTGGGGTTGGCGAGCAGCGACTGGCAGATGCCGAACGCCGACCAGGCCGTGCGGGCGGCGGTGCTGTCCTTGCCGACCTCCCACAGCCGCTTCACGTCGGGAACGCTGGCGACGAAGATCGCCGCCCCGGGAAGGCCGGTCGTGAGCGTGCTCATCGCCGAGCGGAACCGGGCCTCGAAGTCGCCGACCGAGGTCATCGTGGACTCCGAGGAGGTGCACGCGTCGTTGGCGCCGATGAGGATCGTGACATAACCGACGCGCTGGGAGACGGCCTGCTGGGCCTGGCCGGTCATGTCGGCGACCTGGGCGCCCGTCTTGCCGTCGTTGTAGGCGACGAGGGACGGGGAGACGCCGCGGATGCGCAGGTAGTGGCTGTTGACGGAAGAGGTGGACCCGGTGGACCACGACCGGGACGTGCAGTCGACGTAGAACCCGCACGCGTTGAAGCCGCGGGTGATCGAGTCGCCCATGGACGCCATGGACGTGGGGACGGGCGGCGCGGCGGCCGAGGTCGCGGGAGCGGCGACCACGGCGACGACGGCCAGCAGGCTGACGAGAGCGGAGAGGACGGCGATGACGCGAAGGCTGGGGGTGGGGCGCGGGACTGGCAAGCGGGCCTCCTGGGGCTGATCCCCCGTGGCAACGGTTGATCAGAATGTCAGCCCGCTTGACCTGATTTACAAGTTCCCATTACAAATTACTGACCCGTAGGTAACATCGGTGAGGTCCCGGCACGGGCGCCCGTGCCGGGACCTGACCACCGCGAACGGTGCGGCCGGCCGCCCCGGAAGACGACCGGCCGCGATCCGTCTGACAAGTCCGCAGGGCCTTGGAGCGCTACCTCAGCGCCGCGTCCAGGGCGGTGGTGAGGGTGCCCGGGTCACCGGACATCTCCCAGATCATCGCCCCGAGCAGGTTCTTCGATCGCAGCCACGCGGCCTTCTTCTGGATCGCCCACGTGTCGTCGAAGCTCCACCACTGCCCGCCGTTGCCGGTGTAGCAGTACGTGGCCACCGCGACCTCGTCGTGCCGCACGGTGCATCCCGGCACGCTCGCCACGAGGTTGGCGTAGCCGCGCGTGCCCGCCTCCTCCTGGAACTGGCCGGGCGCCGCGCCGGTCGCCGACTGCCACTCGCCGAACCTGCCGCCGTCCGCCACGCCCTGCCAGCCGCGCCCGTAGTAGGCGAGGCCGATGGTCAGCTTGCGGGGGTTCACCCCGGCCTGGAGGTACACGTTGATCGCGTTCTCCACGCTGAAGTGGAAGTTGTACGGGTCGTCGGCGTCGGCGTACAGGTTGCCCTGGTGGCCGGTCCGGTTGGGCTCCCACGAGTTGTCGCTGCCGGCGCCGTGGAAGTCGTAGCCCTGCACGTTGAAGATGTCCAGGGACTTGGCGACCTCCGCCAGGTCCCAGCCTGCGGCGATCTTCGCCGGGTCGGCCGGGGTGAACGCGGTGAGCTGGTAGCGCTTGCCGGTCTCCAGCGTCAGCGCGTCGAGCTGCCTGCGGAACTCGGCGATCAGCAGGGTGTTGTTGGCCTTGTCATTGGCCCCGATGTGGTTGCCCGCGTGCCCCTCGGCGCCCGGCCACTCCCAGTCCAGGTCGATCCCGTCGAAGATGCCGGCGGCGCTGCCGGGGCCGCCCGCGCCGTTGTAGACGGGCAGGTTGCCCTTGATGTAGGTGTCGATGCAGGAGGCCACGAACTTCTTGCGCGCCGCGTCTGTGGCCGCCACGTCGGAGAAGTACTTGGAGTACGTCCAGCCGCCGATCGAGATGAGGATCTTGAGGTTGGGGTACTTGGCCTTGAGCTTCTTGAGCTGGTTGTAGTTGCCGCGCAGGCTCTCCCAGCCGGTGTCGCCCTGGCCGTCCACCGACTGCGCGGCGCTCATCGGCCGCCCGTAGTCGGCGTCCGCGTCGCCCGCGCCGTCGCCCTGGTTCGGGTCCTGCGGGTTGGCGGTCGTGCCCCGGGTCACGCCCTGGAGGCAGGTCAGGTTCTGCGGGTCGATGTTGGCGAACGCGTAGTTCAGGTGGGTCAGCTTGGCGGCGGCGCCCGTCGTGTCCAGGTTCTTCACGAAGTACTGGCGGCCGTAGATGCCCCACTGCACGAAGTAGCCGACCCGCGCGTAGCCGCTGCCGATGACGTCGGTCGTGCTGACCTTGAGCGCGGCGCTCGGCGCGGAGAGGTTGTCGTACAGGTCGCGCGCCCGCACGGTGAAGGTGTACTCGGTGGACGGCGAGAGGCCGGTGACCGTGGCCGAGGTGCCGATGACGCTGGTGGCGAGCGTCGGCCCGTTGTAGACGTCGTACCCGGCGACGCCCTTGTTGTCGGTGGAGGCGGTCCACGCGAGCGCGATCTCGGCGGGGCCGGTGGACGTGCTGCGCAGGCCGGTGGGCACGGTCGGCGCCTGGGTGTCGTCCGCCGGGTTGCTCGTGGTCACCGCGAGGGCGGCGCTCGCCGGGCCGAGGTTGCCCTTGAGGTCCTTGGCCTTGACCGTGAACGAGTACGCGGTGTTCGGGGTGAGGCCGGTCACCGTCGCGGCGGTGCCGGTCACCGTGGCCGCGAGCTCGGCGCCCTTGTAGACCTGGTAGCCGGTGATCGGCAGGCTGCCGCCGGTGGAGGCGTCCCACGCCAGCGAGACGGTCCTGGTGGTCTTGACCGGCGAGCGCAGGTTCCCGGGCGCGCCGGGCGGGGTGTCGGCCGCGCCGTCGCAGCGCACGTCGTTGACCCGGCAGTTCGACGGCGAGGCCGACGCGCTGCTGAGCGTGAACGACGGGCTGTACGGCTCGGTGCTCCGGTTCGCGCCGATCGTCGTGTTGTAGTACACGGGCGTGAGCGTGACGTGGGTGCCGCTCTGGCTGATCGTCGCGTTCTGCGCGCCGCTCGCGGTGACGCCCGAGGGCAGGTCGAACGTGATCGACCAGCCGTTCAGCGCGGTGGCGGTGTTGTTGTTGACGACGTACGTGCCGCGGGTCCCCGAGGCGGAGTAGGTCGCGGTCACCGGCGCCGGGGGCGGCGGGTCGTCTCCGCTGCCGTCACAGTTGGCGCCGCCGATCGTGCAGTTCGCCGGCTGCGCGGCCGCGCTCAACGTGAAGGCCGGGCTGTACGGCTCGGTGTTCTTGCCCGGCTGGACGGTGGCGATGTAGTACGCCGGGTTGAGCGTGACGCGCGTCCCGCTCTGGGTGGCGGTGGCGTTCTGGGGGTTGGAGACGGTCACTCCGGCGGGGAGGTCGAACTGGATCGACCAGCCGGTCACGGCGGTGGTGCCCGGGTTGCTCACGACGAACTTGCCCTGGGTGCCGGTCAGGGTGAACGCCGCGGTGAGGCGGGCCGCCGCCGCGTTCACGGGGATCGCCAGGGCAGTCGCCACGAGCGCGAGCAGCAGTACAACGGAGAATCGGCGCATGTGGGAGCTCTTTCCTTTAGGAAAGTTTCCTAAGAGTTGCGTGCAACATAACTCCGGGCCCACCCACGGGCAAGACCCAAAACGGCCGGGCGCCCCGCGAAGAGGATCACCTGGAACTTCAGCGCGGTTACCCCGCGTTCGGTGATCGGCGCGAATACCATCGGTGATCGACGGCATCCTCCGGGTGACCGTCCATCCGACACCGGCCGAGGAGGGGACGATGATCCGGCGCTGGAATCCGCCCGGCGTGGCACCGCCGGTCGCCCAGTACAGCCACCTGGTCTCCGTACCGGCCGGCCACGACCTCATCATGATCGCCGGCCAGTTCGGGCTGCTGCCGGACGGCACGCTCGCCGGGCCGGACGCCCAGACCCAGAGCCTGCAGATCTACGCCAACATCGAGACCCTGCTCAGGTCGGCCGGCGCGGGGCCCGAGCACCTGGTGCGGCTGTTCACGATGCTGGCCGGCGCCGAGCACCTGGAGGGCAGCAGGCTCGCGCGGCACCAGACGTTCGCCCGCTGGTACCCCAACGGCGGCTACCCCACCAACTCCATCGCGGTGCTCGCCGGCCTCAGCACGCCCGAGCTGACCGTCCAGATCGACGGCATGGCCGCCGTCCCCGCCCGGGTCGCGACGGAACTGGCGGACGGCGACCTCATGCACGAGATCATGGAGGCCGTCTGACCGCGGGGCCCGGAGCCGGGCCGTGGACGGGACCGCCGACGCGGCGAAGCGGGACCGCGGCGGGTGACAGCACGAGGCGGGGCCGGTGACGGGGACGAGCAGCCGGCCGATGACGCACGACGGACCACACCCGAGGCCGGCCACGGCCCGGGACGGCGGGTGACGAAGAATACGGGTGTGACGACATCTCCGCCTCCATCTCCGTCTCCGGGCGGCCTCCCGGAAGGCTTCCCCGCCGGCACGGTGACCGCCGAGCCCGCTCTGGTCACGAAGGCGCTGGCCGAGGTGTCCGCCATCGGGCCGTACTTCGAGGTCTCGTCGGACGCCGGGCGCGAGGACGAGCCGCTCTGGCGGCCCCTGCGCGAGCTGTCCCGCGACACCGAGGCCCTGCGCGCCCGGATCACCGACTACGGGCGGCGGCTCGGCGCCGAGGAGGACCGGGTCGGGGCGTCCATCCTGTTCCAGGGGCTCGCGGCCCGCGTGTGGTCCCCCGTCGTCGGCACCGTCACCGCCTACAGGCTGCTCCCGGCCGCCGCGCCCGGGCACCTGCTGTGGCGTCCGGTCCCGACCGGGCCGCTGCCCCTGTGGGCGCCGCCCGTCACCATGCGCTGGCTCGTCCTCCCGTCCTCCGTGACCGGCGGCGCCCCCGGAACCTGGACGGCACCCGGCCCCGAAACCGGCACCTCGCCCGCCGGTGAGGCCGGATTCGTCGGAGGACCCGGCGCGGGAAACGGTCAGGTGACCGAGCTGGTGTACCGGACGGTGGTGACCGAAATATTGGAACCCCTGGTCGAGGCCTTCCGCGGTGTCAGCAGGATCGCGGCCGGGCTGCTGTGGGGCAACGCCGCCTCCGCCCTGGCCGGCGTCCTCCGCACGCTGCCGCTCGCCCGTCCCGACCTCGCGCCGGGCGCGGCACGCCTGGTGGGCGACGTCCTGAGGCTCGGCGTCCTCGCGGGGACCGGCCGGCTCGTGGAACCCGCGCCCGGCACACACCTGTTCGTCCGGACGAGTTGCTGCCTCTACTACCGCGTCGAGGCCGGCGGGTACTGCGACGACTGCGCCCTGATCCCCGACCCCGACCGCGCGGCCCGATGGGAACGCCTGACCGGAGGCTCCCGGTGAACCGCGTCAGGCTCCCGGCGAACGGCGTCAGGCTCCCGTGAACCGCGTCAGGCTCCCCATGAATCGCGTCAGGCTCCCGGTGAACCGCCGTCCAGGGGCGGGAGGCCCACGGTGAACGCACGCGCGGGGCTCGCCGAGGACGACCTCGGACTGCCCGTGCCCCTGCCCGCGCGCGTCCGCCGGGTCGTCTCGCTGGTGCCGTCGCTCACCGAGTCGATCGCGGCCACGGCTCCCGGGCTGCTCGTCGGCGCCACCGACTGGTGCTCCCACCCCGGGGATCTCGACGTCACCCGCGTGCGCGGCACCAAGAACCCCGACGTGGCGGCCGTGATCGCGCTCGCCCCCGACCTGGTGGTGGCCAACGAGGAGGAGAACCGCGTCCCCGACCTCGACGCGCTGCGCGGGGCGGGCGTCCCGGTCTGGGTCACCGTCGTGCGGACGCTCGACGACGCGCTGTCCTCCCTGCGGCGCATGCTGACCGGCGCGATGGGCCTGCCGGAGCCGCCGTGGCTGACCGCCGCCGAGCGGGCGTGGCGAGCGGCCGGGGACGTGCCGGGCACCCGGCGGGCCGTGATCCCGGTGTGGCGCAAGCCGTGGATGGTCGCCGGGCGGGACACCTTCCTGGGCGACGTGCTCCTGCGCCTCGGCGTCGAGAACATCTACGCCGGCCACCCGGAGCGGTACCCGAAGATCCCGCTGCCCGAGCTGCTCGCCGCCGCCCCCGACCTGGTCGTGCTGCCGGACGAGCCGTACCGGTTCACCGCCGACGACGGCCCCGGCTTCTTCCCCGGCGTCCCCGCGGCGCTCGTGAGCGGCCGTCACCTCACCTGGTACGGGCCGTCGCTGGCCGAGGCGCCGGGCGTACTCGCCGAGGCGCTACGCCTTGCGGCCCCAGCGCCCTGACCTGCACTAATCTGGGTCGATGGGGCTGCCATACCTGGTGGAGCTCTCCGGGCAGGGCTGGCGGCAGATCGGAGAGCTCGCCCTCGCGTTCGTGCTCTCCGCGGCGATCGGCGTCGAGCGGGAGCTCCGGCAGAAGAGCGCCGGGCTGCGCACCCACACGTCGGTCGGGTTCGCCGCGGCCCTGATCATGATCGTGTCGAAGTACGGCTTCTCCGACGTCCTCGGCTCCCACATCGCCCTGGACCCGTCGCGGGTGGCCGCGCAGATCGTCTCCGGCATCGGCTTCCTCGGCGCCGGCCTGATCTTCATCCGGCGCGACGCGGTGCGCGGGCTCACCACCGCCGCGACGATCTGGCTGACGGCCGGCGTGGGGATGGCGGCCGGGGCCGGTCTGTGGCTGCTGGCCCTTGTCGTCACCGCGGGACATTTCGCGACGATGTACCTCCTCGGGCCGCTGGCCCGGGCGCTGCCGACGTCCAAGTACACGCCCTCGCGGCTTCACCTGCGGTACACCGAGGGCCGGGGCGCGCTCCGGCGGGTGATGCAGGAGTGCACGGGCCAGGGGTTCAGCCTGAGCGAAGTGGCGATCGACCAGCAGAGCAGGGCCGAGGACCCCCGGACGATCACCGTGTGGGTCAGCCTGCACGGCCCCGGGTCCGTCCCCCATCTCATCGCGACGCTGAGCGAGATCGACGGGGTGCTCGCCGTCGCCGGCCACGACGCCGACTCGTCGTTCCCTTGACCAAGGCGATACCCACACAACGCCCATGACCTGCGGCGATGTGCTTGATCCCGGGTTTGCCGTCCTCGACCGGGGGCACGTAGCCGCAATGACGAGCAACCTTGTCAAGGGCGGCGTCGGCGGACTGCTCGCCACGGCGGCGATGAGCGCGGTGATGCTCGCCGCGGACCGGGCCGGGCTGATGGGGGAGCACCCGCCGAAGCGCATCGTCCGCGCGGCGCTCCCGGGCCACAAGCACCTTCCCAAGCCCGGAGAACGGCCGCTGGCGGTCATCTCGCACTTCGCCTACGGCGGCTTCTGCGGCGCGGTGTTCGCCGCCGCGACCGGCCGCCGCGAGCCCCGGGTGCCGCTGGGGGTCATGTACGGCCTCGGCATCTGGGTCGTAAGCTATCAAGGGTGGGTGCCCAGCGCGGGCATTCTGCCACCCGCCCACCGCGACCGGCCCGGGCGGCAGTTGACCATGATGGCGGCGCACGTCGTCTACGGCGCCACGCTCGTGCTCGCGTACAACGCCCTGCGCCGCCGCGAGCGATCCCGCGCCACGCGAACGTACCGCCCGGACGGGCGTACTCCCCCGATTACGCCGCCGGACAGGCGCCGCGAGGAGGCGTTCAGCGCCTCCCCCGCGCGAAGCCCGTGGCCGGCGGCCCACGACGGGCGGGCCTGAGGTCCATCGATCGACGTCTGATCGGGGGTTACGACGATGACCAGCGACGAACACCACGGCGACCACCGCACGGAGAAGGACAGGCGGCTCGACCCCTTCCGGGTCGACAAGCGGGACACTGTCCTCACGACCGACCAGGGCATCCCCATCGACGACACCGACAACTCGCTGAAGGCCGGCGAGCGCGGTCCCACGCTGATGGAGGACTTCCACTTCCGGGAGAAGATCACCCACTTCGACCACGAGCGGATCCCCGAGCGCGTCGTGCACGCCCGCGGCTCGGGGGCGTACGGCTACTTCGAGCCCTACGACGACTCCCTGTCCCTGTTCACCCGCGCGGAGTTCCTCACCACCCCCGGCCTGCGGACGCCGGTGTTCGTCCGCTTCTCGACCGTCGCCGGGTCGCGCGGCTCCGCCGACACGGTACGGGACGTACGGGGGTTCGCCACCAAGTTCTACACGCGGCAGGGCAACTTCGACCTGGTCGGCAACAACATGCCGGTGTTCTTCATCCAGGACGCCATCAAGTTCCCCGACTTCGTCCACGCGGTGAAGCCCGAGCCGGACAACGAGATCCCGCAGGCGTCGTCCGCGCACGACACGCTCTGGGACTTCGTCCAGCTCCAGCCGGAGACCACCCACATGATGATGTGGCTGATGTCCGACCGGGCGCTGCCGCGCAGCTTCCGCATGATGCAGGGGTTCGGCGTGCACACCTTCCGCCTCGTCAACGCGGACGGCGTGGGGACGTTCGTGAAGTTCCACTGGACGCCCAAGCTCGGCAAGCGGTCCCTGGTGTGGGACGAGACGCAGAAGATCGCGGGCAAGGATCCCGACTTCAACCGCCGCGACCTGTGGGAGTCGATCGAGCAGGGCGCCTTCCCCGAGTACGAGCTGGGGGTGCAGCTCGTCGCCGAGGAGGACGAGTTCGCGTTCGACTTCGACCTCCTCGACGCGACGAAGATCATCCCAGAGGAGCTGGTGCCGCTGCGTCCCGTGGGGCGGCTGGTGCTCGACCGCAACCCGGACAACTTCTTCGCCGAGACCGAGCAGGTCGCCTTCCACCTCGGCAACGTCGTCCCGGGAATCGACTTCACCAACGACCCGCTGCTGCAGGGCCGCCTGTTCTCCTACCTCGACACGCAGCTCATCAGGCTCGGCGGGCCGAACTTCCCGCAGATCCCGGTCAACTGCCCGATCATCGACGTCCACAACCATCACCGCGAGGGCTACCACCAGATGCGGATCGACAAGGGAAAGGCGGCGTACCACCCGAACTCGCTGGACGGCGGCTGGCCGGTGCCCGCCGACGGGCGCGCGTACCACCACTACCAGGAGCGGGTCGACGGGTACAAGATCCGCAAGCGGAGCGAGAGCTTCAGCGACCACTACAGCCAGGCCACGCTGTTCTGGAACAGCATGTCCGACTGGGAGCGCGCGCACATCGTCGCCGCCTTCCAGTTCGAGCTCGGCAAGGTCACGGCCCGCCACGTGCAGGAGGGCGTCGTGCGCAACCTCAACGAGGTCGACCACGAACTCGCCGTCGCCGTCGCCGAGGGCATCGGTGTGGACGCGCCGGGCACGCCGCTGCGTCCCAACCACGGCCGCAGCTCGCCGGCGCTCAGCATGGACCACGAACCCGCCGACACCATCGCCACCAGGAAGATCGCGTTCCTCGTCGCGGACGGCGTCGACGCCTCGCACGTGCGGTGCCTCATGGCCGAGCTGACCATGAGGGGCGCCATCTGCGAGGTCCTCGCCGCCCACGGCGGATCCGTACGGGCCGCGGCCGGCGAGCAGCTCATGGTCACCAGGCCCATGCCGACCACGGCGTCGGTGCTGTTCGACGCGGTCGTCGTGCCGGGCGGGGCGCAGAGCGTGCGCGCGCTGGCCGAGGACGGCGACGCGGTGCACTTCGTGGCCGAGGCGTACAAGCACGGCAAGCCTGTGGGGGCGATCGGCGAGGGCGCCGACCTGCTCGACCTGGCCCGGGTCGCGCCCGACCCCACGCGCGGGGTGATCGTGACGTCCGAGTCGGACATCGAGGGATTCGTGACGGCGTTCGCGGCCGCGGTCGCGGCACACCGCTTCCCGCGCCGCGCGACACGTCCCGTCCCGGCGTGACCGGCCCGCCGTGAGGGTCGCCTTCCGGGGGCCGCCTTCCCGCGTGGGAGGCGGCCCTTCGGCGTGCGGGGCGGCCCTCCTCCGGCCTGCCCACAGGGCCCGCGACCGCCCAGGCGTACGGTGAGAGGAACGGCGCGTCGCGCCTCCGGTGCGCGTCCGCCGACATCGGCACACGCTCCCCATGACGGCCTGGCACACGCCTCGTCGAGGGCACAGCGCACATCGAAGATCAAATCCACGCTCGCGGGGAGGAGATCCCCATGCTGCTGACCACCATGCCGACCGTGACGCTCCCGTCCGGCGAGGCGATCCCCGTACTCGGTCAGGGAACCTGGCACATGGCCGAGCACCTTGCCTCGCGCGAGCAGGAGATCGCGGCGCTGCGCCTCGGCCTGGACCTGGAGATGAAGCTCATCGACACCGCCGAGATGTACGCCGACGGCGCGACCGAGGCGCTCGTCGGCGAGGCCATCGCCGGGCGCCGGGACGAGGTGTTCCTGGTCAGCAAGGTCCTGCCGTCCCACGCGACCCACGACGGGACGATCGCCGCCTGCCAGGGCAGCCTGCGCCGCCTCGGCACCGACCACCTCGATCTCTACCTGCTGCACTGGCGCGGCCCCGTTCCCCTCGCCGAGACCCTCTCGGGCTTCGCCGAGCTCATGCGCATGGGGCTGATCCGGCACTGGGGCGTCAGCAACTTCGACGTCCCCGACATGCGGGAGCTTTCCCGGCTTCGCGGCAGCGCGGGCGTCCAGACCGACCAGGTGCTCTACAACCTGACCAGGCGCGGCATCGAATGGGACCTGCTGCCGTGGTGCCGGGAGTACCAGATCCCGATCATGGCGTACTCCCCCATCGAACAGGGCGAACTGCTCGGCCGCCCGGCCCTGCGCGGCGTCGCGGAACGCCACGAGGCCACCCCGGCCCAGGTGGCGCTCGCCTGGGTGCTGCGGCACGACAACGTCAACGCGATCCCCAAGATGGGGACCCCTGGGCACGTGTACCAGAACCGTGCCGCCGTAGGCATCCGCCTGACCGAAAACGACCTGTACGTACTGGACGAGGCCTTCCCCCCGCCCTTCCACAAGGTCCCTCTGGAGACGCACTGAACCGAAGGGCACGTCGCGCGCCGCCGATGCTTCGTACGCGGCCGGCCACGGCCCTCTCGCCACTCGCGTCTCTTGCCACTCGCGCTGCGATCGATATCGATACCGCGCCAACAGCTCGCGCGGCTTCCTGCCGGGGAGGTCCGGGTCTCAGCGCGCGTGGTGCTCCGTCGCCTCGCGGAGGCGGCTCAGGAGATCTTCGCGGCGGGCTTCGAGGGTGGCGATGAACGCGTCCTGCTGATCGGCCATGTTGATCAGCGTCCCCATCTCGTTCATGTCGGTGGGGGCGTCGGCGCGGTCGCCGATGCGCTCGCGCAGTTCCCTGGCGGTCTCGCGCAGGCGGGCCAGGTCCTCGTCCACCAGGCGGAGCTCCTCGCGGATCGCGTCCTCGTCGCGGGCGTCCACGCCGGCGACGCCGCTGGTTTCCCGGGACCTCTCGCCGCCGGGGTTCTCGTCGTGGCCGGCCATCAGTGCTCGTCCTCTCCCTAGAGCGCCTACAGCAGCAGCTCGAAGAGCTGCTGGACGCGTTCCCAGTCCCGGGTCTGCGGGTTCTTCGTCTCCGGGTCGATGATCTTGAAGGCGCGGGCCAGCGCCATCGACAGCCCTCCCACCACCAAGGGCAGCCGCTCCTGCGTCTCCTCGCTGAGGGTCACGTCGAGCGGGGGCCTGGCCGTCAGCCGGTCGAGGACGGGCGCGACCTCGATCTCCTGGTCGAGATCGCGGAAGACGTACATGATCTCCTGAAGGCCCTTGGTGACCGGCAGGTCATAGGGCTCCAGCACGTCCCGGCGGTTCGCCTTCGCGGCGGCCTGCGCGATGATCAGCAGGTCGTACACCTTCTGGTTGAGGAAGTCGTAGTAGCGCTTCAGGTCCTGCTTGTCGACGTCCAGCCCCGCGGCGGCGCGGAAGAAGCGCTCGAACTTGGTGACCTCGCCTACGACCATGTCGCGTCATCTCCTCGGGGCGGGCCCGGCGGGCGATTGCACGCCCCTGGCGCTCCTCGCATCGTCGCGAACCCTCCGCCCGCCGCACATCCCCAGGTCGAGTAGTAAGCGCGCCCGTCCGAGCGACCTGCCCCGCTGCGCCGCGGCCACGGACGCGCGCCGTAGCTCGCCCGCCATATGACGACAAAGCATCATTTTTGGGCCCCCGCTCCCCTTGACGACCCGGCCTGGCGAATGGTCCGATCATTAATCGATAGGAAGCTTTCCTAACAATCCACGTGAACGGTCCACTGTCTTCCGCGGACATCGCCGCGCCACTCGCCCGGCCCTCGGGGGTGCCGGGCGGGCGGCCCGGCAGAAAGGCTGAACGTGCACCCCCTCACGACGGCGCTCCGGCGCCCCGCACACGTCGCCCTCGTCCTGCTCGCCCTCCTCGCCACCCAGCTCTTCTCGGGAGGTCTCGCCTCCGCCGCCACCACCCGGTACGAGGCCGAGACCGCGACGATCTCCCAGGGCGTCGTCGCCTCCGACCACACCGGCTTCTCCGGCTCCGGGTTCGTCGACGGCACCAACATCGCCGGCAGCTACGTGGAGTGGACGGTCGACGTCCCCTCCGCCGGCAGCGCGACGCTGGCCGTCCACTACGCCAACGGGACCACGGTGAACCGCCCGGCCGACGTCTCCGTCAACGGCGCGGTCGTCGCCGCCGCGCGCGCCTTCAACGGGACGGGGAGCTGGGACACCTGGGCCACCGCCACGGTGGCCGCCAACCTGAACGCCGGCCCCAACACCGTCCGGATCACGGCGACCTCCGCGAACGGCAACCCCAACCTCGACTACATCGAGGCCACCACCTCCGACACCGCGTCCACCGTCTACCAGGCGGAGAACGCGGCCCTGTCGCAGGCGGCCGTGGCGACCAACCACACGGGCTTCACCGGCACGGGCTTCGTCGACTACACCAACGTCACCGGCGGCTCCATCGAATGGACGGTCAACGCCGCCACCGCCGGAAGCACCACGCTGACGATCCGCTACGCCAACGGCACGACGGTCGACCGGCCGATGGACATCGCGGTCAACGGCGCCGTCGTGTCCGCCGGGCGTTCCTTCCCCGCGACCGCGAACTGGGACACCTGGGCCGACAGCACCCTCACCGCCACGCTGAACGCGGGCGTCAACACCGTCCGCGCCACCGCCACCACGGCCAACGGCGGCCCGAACGTCGACAAGCTGACCGTCGGCGTCGGCGGCGGCACCGACACGCAGGCGCCCAGCGTCCCCGGCAACGTCCGCGTGACCGCGACCACGGGCAGCAGCATCTCGCTCGCCTGGAACGCCTCCACCGACAACATCGGCGTCACCGGCTACAAGGTGTACGAGGGGAACACCGCGGTGGCGATCCCGGGCGAGAACGCCGCCACCATCTCGGGCCTGGCCGCGTCCAGCAGCCACACCTACACCGTCACCGCGGTGGACGCCGCGGGCAACGAGTCCGCCCGCAGCGCCGCCGTCACCGGGACGACGACCGGCGGCGGCGGAGGCGGGGTCACGGCCGCCCAGCTCCTGTCCAAGGTGACCACCTGCACCCAGATCTCCAACGGCAAGTACAAGACCGACAGCGACGTCAGCACGGCCACGGTGCCCGTCTGCGACAAGACCGGCGCGGTGTACTGGAAGGCCGACATGGACATCGACTGCGACGGCGTCCGCACCACCCAGTGCAACGAGAACACCGACTGCTGCTTCCAGCCCGACACCGCCTGCCAGTCCACCGCCGGCGGCCCGCTCAACGCGGCGCAGCTCCCGTACGTCGTCGTGCCCAGCACCAGCGGCATCTGGAACTACACCACCAAGGGCATCGGCTGCGGGACGGTCGTGGCGGTGATCTACAACAACCAGATCGAATACGCCGTGGTGGGCGACACCGGCCCGAGCGGGATCATCGGCGAGGCGTCCTACAAGACGGCCGCCGACCTCGGCATCAACCCCGACCCGAGCAACGGCGGCACCGACTCCGGCGTCACCTACATCGTCTTCACCGGCTCCGGCACCAAGGTGGCCCAGGTCCAGAACCACTCCCAGGCCGTGACCCTCGGCCAGCAGCTCGCCCAGACGTTCGTCAACAACAACTAGCCCCGGACACACAGGCGGGCCCGGCACCCTGCGCCGGGCCCGCCCGAGCACCTCCTCCGGCTCCCAGCCCACCCCGCCTCCCGGAGATTCGCCTCGTCACCGTTTCGGCCGCGCGAGCCCTCCGGCCGACCGATCTCTTGAGGCAGAGGCCAGAACCGCCATCTGGATGCGGCAAGTCACGCCACACCGGGGCGGACGTCGCCTGACGCGACTGCAGACTTGGGCAATTCGCTCTCTTGAACCTTTCGCGTTTATGGCGATAGGTTTGGCGCCATGACCGCCCCCAGGACTCCGTCCACCGCCGAGGAGTTGCGCGATGCCGGCCTGCGGGTGACGGCCGCCCGCGTCGCACTGCTCGAGACCGTCCGGCACGGTGACCACCTCGACGTCGAGACGATCGCCTCCGGGGTGCGCGATCGCGTAGGCCACATCTCCCTTCAAGCCGTGTACGAGGCCCTCCACGCGCTCACCGCGGCGGGCCTCGTACGCCGCATCGAACCGGCCGGCAGCCCGGCCCGGTTCGAGGGACGCGTCGGGGACAACCACCACCACGTCGTGTGCCGGTCGTGCGGGGTCGTCGCCGACGTCGACTGCGCGACCGGCGAGGCGCCCTGCCTGGCCGCCTCCGACGACCACGGCTTCTCGATCGACGAGGCCGAGGTCATCTACTGGGGCCTGTGCCCCGACTGTTCGACCACCCGCAGTTCCTGAGCACCTTGATCCGCTCAGATCCGCTTAGATCCCTTTATCAGAAGGATTTCCATGTCTGAGAACCATGATGCGATCGTCACTGACGCGAAGGCGGGGAGTGAAGGTGGCTGCCCGGTCGCGCACGAGCGCGCTGCGCACCCGACGCAGGGTGGCGGAAACCGCCAGTGGTGGCCGGAGCGGCTCAACCTGAAGATCCTCGCCAAGAACCCCGCCGTGGCCAACCCCCTCGGTGAGAAGTTCGACTACGCGGAGGCGTTCAAGACCCTCGACCTCCCGGCCGTGAAGCGGGACATCGCGGAGGTGCTGACCACCTCGCAGGACTGGTGGCCGGCCGACTTCGGCCACTACGGCCCGCTCATCATCCGGATGGCGTGGCACAGCGCGGGCACCTACCGGATCAGCGACGGCCGCGGCGGCGCCGGGGCCGGCCAGCAGCGCTTCGCCCCCCTCAACAGCTGGCCCGACAACGGCAACCTCGACAAGGCCCGCCGCCTGCTGTGGCCGGTCAAGAAGAAGTACGGCCAGGCGCTGTCGTGGGCGGACCTCATGATCCTCGCCGGCAACGTCGCCCTGGAGTCGATGGGCTTCAAGACCTTCGGCTACGCCGGCGGTCGTGAGGACGTGTGGGAGCCCGAGGAGGACGTCTACTGGGGTCCCGAGACCACCTGGCTCGACGACCAGCGCTACACCGGCGACCGTGAGCTGGAGAACCCCCTCGGGGCGGTCCAGATGGGTCTCATCTACGTCAACCCGGAGGGCCCGAACGGCAACCCCGACCCGCTCGCCTCGGCCCGCGACATCCGTGAGACGTTCCGCCGCATGGCGATGAACGACGAGGAGACGGTCGCCCTGATCGCGGGTGGCCACACCTTCGGCAAGACCCACGGCGCGGGCCCGGCCGACCATGTCGGCCCCGACCCCGAGGCCGCCCCCATCGAGCAGCAGGGCTTCGGCTGGAAGAACACCTTCGGCACCGGCAAGGGCGGCGACACGATCACCAGCGGCCTCGAGGTCACCTGGACGCCCACCCCGACCAAGTGGGACAACAGCTTCTTCGAGACCCTGTTCGGCTACGAGTGGGAGCTGACCAAGAGCCCCGCCGGCGCGAACCAGTGGAAGCCGAAGGACGGCGCCGGCGCGGGTACCGTCCCCGACGCCCACGACCCGTCGAAGCGCCACGCCCCGACGATGCTGACCAGCGACCTCGCGCTCCGCGTGGACCCGGTCTACGAGCAGATCTCACGGCGCTTCTACGAGAACCCCGACGAGTTCGCGGACGCCTTCGCCCGGGCGTGGTTCAAGCTGACCCACCGCGACATGGGCCCGGTCGTGCGCTACCTCGGCCCGGAGGTCCCCACCGAGACGTTGCTGTGGCAGGACCCCCTCCCCGAGGTGACGCACGAGCTCGTCGACGCCGGGGACATCGCCTCCCTCAAGAGCCAGGTCCTCGCCTCGGGCCTGTCGGTGTCCCAGCTCGTGTCCACCGCGTGGGCGTCGGCCTCGACCTTCCGTGGCGGCGACAAGCGCGGCGGCGCCAACGGCGCGCGTGTCCGCCTCGAACCGCAGAACGGGTGGGAGGTCAACGACCCCGACCAGCTCGCGACGGTGCTGCGCACCCTGGAGGGGATCCAGGAGTCCTTCAACGCCGCCCAGACCGGCGGCAAGCGGATCTCGCTCGCCGACCTGATCGTTCTCGCCGGCGGCGCGGCCGTCGAGCGGGCCGCCAAGGACGCCGGCGTCGACGTCGAGGTGCCCTTCACGCCGGGCCGCGCGGACGCGTCGCAGGAGCAGACCGACGTGGAGTCGTTCGCCGCGCTGGAGCCGACCGCCGACGGGTTCCGCAACTACCTCGCGAAGGGCAACCGGCTCCCGGCCGAGTACCTGCTGCTCGACCGGGCGAACCTGCTGACCCTGAGCGCCCCCGAGATGACGGTCCTCGTCGGTGGCCTCCGCGTCCTCGGCGCGAACTACCAGCAGTCCGCGCTCGGCGTCCTCACCAGGACCCCCGGGGCTCTGACCAACGACTTCTTCGTCAACCTGCTCGACCTGGGCACGACGTGGAAGGCGACGTCCGAGGACGCCAACACGTTCGAGGCGCGTGACACCGCCACGGGCGAGGTCAAGTGGACCGGCACCCGCGCCGACCTCGTCTTCGGCTCGAACTCCGAGCTCCGCGCCCTCGCCGAGGTCTACGCGAGCGACGACGCCAAGCAGAAGTTCGTGACCGACTTCGTCGCGGCCTGGACCAAGGTAATGAACCTGGACCGCTTCGACCTCGTCTGACCCCGACGTCCAGGTCGGCCCACGCGGGCCGACCTGGACGCCCTCAGTCCGAATGATCTCGACATCGCCCATCTCCGACGCGACGCACGCTGTCATCATCCGGCCACGATCAGTGAAATCCCATGAGATCGAAGCCGGTAGAGGCAGGATGACGAAGGCAAGGCCAGACCTTTGTCCTCACTCGCGACTGATCGCTTCGGGGGCTCAGCGCAAGGAGATCACGTAGAGGTCGAACGCGGCCTCGGTCTCCCCGTCCGAAGAACACAGCCCTCGCGGAGCGAGGCCCATTTTCTGGAGGGCGGCGGGCTCACTTCACGCGGTGGGCGACTCTTAGTTCGGTGAGGTAGCGCTTGGTGACGTGGCTGCCGTGGCGGGTGTCGATCAAGGTGCCGATGCAGTCGAGGAGGCCGGACAGGACGTCGGGGGCCAGGTCGCGGTGGCCGGAGTAGGTGCGCAGGAGGTCGAGGTACTGCTCGGTCGTGTACTCGATGTCGCGCTCGTAGCGGAAGAAGCGCACCGGGCCGAACCGCTCGGAGTCGTCCAGCTCGGCGCTGTCGCGCAGGACGTGGGACGAGTGCGGCAGGGTGATGCCCTTCGGCGTCTTCGAGTCGAAGCGTTCGTAACACTCCTGGACCTCGCGGAAGAACGCGTCGCTCCCGCCCGCGATGTGGTGGGTGTTGATCGTGGCCAGCGTGCCGCCCACGCGCATCGCGTTGGCGGACTTGTCGACCCTCACATACGGGTCGATCCAGTGGAACGCCGTCGCCGACAACACGACGTCGAAGGGACGCTCCGGCAGGGGCCAGTCCTCGAACGACGAGACGACGACCTCCGCCTGGTGGAACCGGCTCAGCTTGCGGCGGGCGATCTCGGCCATCGCCGCCCCCAGCTCGACGGCGACGATCCGGCACCCCCACTCGGCCAGCGGCACCGTCGCCTGCCCCGTCCCACACCCGATCTCCAGCACCCCGCACCCGGACCCGATGCAGGCCACCTCGGCCAGGTCATCGAACATCGCCACCGGATACCCCGGCCGCGCCCGCTCGTACAACTCGGCATCCTGGGTGAACGTCTCCCGCAACCGCTCCCGATCACTGTCGCCCATACCGCGAGGCTACAGACCCGCACCGACACTGCCACCGCACCCGCGATGAACCACCCGTCCGGTCGAGATGATCGTCCCGGTCCCGGGGGAGTGTCAATTTAACGGCTGATCTTGGTTGTTGAAGTGGTTAGAGGTTGGCGGGGGTAAGGCGGCCTTCGAAGGCGATCTGGAAGGCGTTCAACGGCGCCTTCCAGCGCATGGTCCATCGCTTGC
>NZ_QOIL01000049.1 GCF_003323745.1 Sphaerisporangium album | reverse complement strand
GGTGTACGCGTCCGTTTCTTGAGAACTCAACAGTGTGTTAAAAGCCAGTGCATGAATCATGCATGAACCTCCGTCTGTCACGGATGGCCGTCTTAGCGGGTGGCTGTCTGGTGGGGATGGATTCCTTTGGTTGGCATCCCGTGTGATGGGGTGTCTGCCGGGATGTTCTTCAGACATTGTTTGGAGAGTTTGATCCTGGCTCAGGACGAACGCTGGCGGCGTGCTTAACACATGCAAGTCGAGCGGAAAGGCCCTTCGGGGTACTCGAGCGGCGAACGGGTGAGTAACACGTGAGTAACCTGCCCTCAACTTCGGGATAAGCCTGGGAAACCGGGTCTAATACCGGGTAGGACCTGCGGCGGCATCGCTGTGGGTGGAAAGTTTTTTCGGTTGGGGATGGGCTCGCGGCCTATCAGCTTGTTGGTGGGGTAGTGGCCTACCAAGGCGACGACGGGTAGCCGGCCTGAGAGGGCGACCGGCCACACTGGGACTGAGACACGGCCCAGACTCCTACGGGAGGCAGCAGTGGGGAATATTGCGCAATGGGCGAAAGCCTGACGCAGCGACGCCGCGTGGGGGATGACGGCCTTCGGGTTGTAAACCTCTTTCAGCAGGGACGAATTCGGACGTGTACCTGTAGAAGAAGCGCCGGCTAACTACGTGCCAGCAGCCGCGGTAATACGTAGGGCGCGAGCGTTGTCCGGAATTATTGGGCGTAAAGAGCTCGTAGGTGGCTTGTCGCGTCTGCCGTGAAAGCCCATGGCTTAACTGTGGGTCTGCGGTGGATACGGGCTGGCTAGAGGTAGGTAGGGGCAAGCGGAATTCCTGGTGTAGCGGTGAAATGCGCAGATATCAGGAGGAACACCGGTGGCGAAGGCGGCTTGCTGGGCCTTACCTGACGCTGAGGAGCGAAAGCGTGGGGAGCGAACAGGATTAGATACCCTGGTAGTCCACGCTGTAAACGTTGGGCGCTAGGTGTGGGGTCCTTCCACGGGTTCCGTGCCGTAGCTAACGCATTAAGCGCCCCGCCTGGGGAGTACGGCCGCAAGGCTAAAACTCAAAGGAATTGACGGGGGCCCGCACAAGCGGCGGAGCATGTTGCTTAATTCGACGCAACGCGAAGAACCTTACCAAGGCTTGACATCGCCCGGAAACCCTCAGAGATGGGGGCCTCCTTTGGATCGGGTGACAGGTGGTGCATGGCTGTCGTCAGCTCGTGTCGTGAGATGTTGGGTTAAGTCCCGCAACGAGCGCAACCCTTGTTCCATGTTGCCAGCGCGCCCTTTTGGGGTGGTGGGGACTCATGGGAGACTGCCGGGGTCAACTCGGAGGAAGGTGGGGATGACGTCAAGTCATCATGCCCCTTATGTCTTGGGCTGCAAACATGCTACAATGGTCGGTACAGAGGGTTGCGATGCCGTGAGGTGGAGCGAATCCCTAAAAGCCGGTCTCAGTTCGGATTGGGGTCTGCAACTCGACCCCATGAAGTCGGAGTCGCTAGTAATCGCAGATCAGCAATGCTGCGGTGAATACGTTCCCGGGCCTTGTACACACCGCCCGTCACGTCACGAAAGTCGGCAACACCCGAAGCCCGTGGCCCAACCCGTAAGGGGGGGAGCGGTCGAAGGTGGGGCTGGCGATTGGGACGAAGTCGTAACAAGGTAGCCGTACCGGAAGGTGCGGCTGGATCACCTCCTTTCTAAGGAGCACCGGCCTTCTGCAGGGGCAGGCACCGATCAACGTCGGGGTCGTCTGCCATGCTGTGAGGTCCATGGTCACGGTCACAGACGCGTGTTCTGTGCGTGGCCGGCTCATTAGTGGAGCACTGGCTACTCAATCAGGCCTAGCCGGCCTGGTCTGCTGGTACTGCCCGGCATCCGTCTAGGGTGCGGGGTTCAGGAACGCAGGCCGGGGGTTGCTGGGGTTGGTTGGACACACTGTTGGGTCCTGAGGGAACGGACCGTTGCGCGGGGCCGCTACGGCTGGAGTGATCTGGCCGGGTTCTCGCTACTTGCCTGGTGGTGGGTGGTGGGGTGGCGGTCTTGCTGCTTGTGCGGTGGGTGTTTCCTTGTTTGCGGGACCGGTCTTCTGTCATACCGCTGGTGGTGCTCGTCCTTTGTGGGTGGGTGGTGCTGGGTCTGGTGGCGGGTGGGGCTGGTGGTCTCGTTTGTTGTTTGTGAATTGCATAGTGGACGCGAGCATCTTTGTGGCCAAGTTTTTTAGGGCACACGGTGGATGCCTTGGCATCAGGAGCCGATGAAGGACGTGGGAGGCTGCGTTAAGCCTCGGGGAGTCGCCAACCAGACGTTGATCCGGGGATGTCCGAATGGGGAAACCTGGCACCAGTCATGTGGTGTCGCCGCCGTCTGAATGTATAGGGCGGTTGGTGGTAACGCGGGGAAGTGAAACATCTCAGTACCCGTAGGAAGAGAAAACAAAATGTGATTCCGTGAGTAGTGGTGAGCGAAAGCGGATGAGGCTAAACCATGCGCGTGTGATAGTCGGCGGGCGTTGCGTGTGTGGGGTTGTGGGACCTTCTTGTGGTTTCTGCCGGAGCCATGGACAGTGATAAATCGGTGGGGTAGTCGAAGCCTCTGGGAAGGGGCGCCGTAGACCGTGAGAGCCGGGTAGGCGAAATTCTGCCGACTGTTTGAGGGGATCCCAAGTAGCACGGGGCCCGAGAAATCCTGTGTGAATCTGCCAGGACCACCTGGTAAGCCTGAATACTCCCTGGTGACCGATAGTGCACGAGTACCGTGAGGGAAAGGTGAAAAGCACCCCGGTGAGGGGTCGTGAAATAGTACCTGAAACCGTGTGCCTACAAGCCGTAGGAGCGTAGGCGGAGCTTGCTTCGTCTGTGATGTGACTGCGTGCCTTTTGAAGAATGAGCCTGCGAGTCATGGTGTGTGGCGAGGTTAACCCGTGTGGGGGAGCCGTAGCGAAAGCGAGTCTGAATAGGGCGTTTGAGTCGCATGCTGTGGACCCGAAGCGGGGTGATCTACGCATGGGCAGGTTGAAGCGCGGGTAAGACCGTGTGGAGGACCGAACCCACCAGGGTTGAAAACCTGGGGGATGACCTGTGTGTAGGGGTGAAAGGCCAATCAAACTCCGTGATAGCTGGTTCTCCCCGAAATGCATTTAGGTGCAGCGTTGCGTGTTTCTTGCCGGAGGTAGAGCACTGGATGGCTGATGGGCCTTACCGGGTTACTGACGTCAGCCAAACTCCGAATGCCGGTAAGTGAGAGCGTGGCAGTGAGACTGCGGGGGATAAGCTCCGTGGTCGAGAGGGAAACAGCCCAGACCACCGACTAAGGCCCCTAAGCGTGTGCTAAGTGGGAAAGGATGTGGAGTCGCAGTGACAACCAGGAGGTTGGCTTAGAAGCAGCCATCCTTGAAAGAGTGCGTAATAGCTCACTGGTCAAGTGATTCCGCGCCGACAATGTAGCGGGGCTTAAGTACGCCGCCGAAGTCGTGGCACTCACATATTAAGCTCGGCGCCTTTGCGGGCGTCCAGGTGTGTGGGTGGGTAGGGGAGCGTCGTACAGGCGGTGAAGCAGCCGGGTGACCGAGTTGTGGAGGCTGTGCGAGTGAGAATGCAGGCATGAGTAGCGAATCAGAAGTGAGAAACTTCTGCGCCGGATGACCAAGGGTTCCTGGGCTAGGTTAATCCGCCCAGGGTAAGTCGGGACCTAAGGCGAGGCCGACAGGCGTAGTCGATGGACAACGGGTTGATATTCCCGTACCCGCGGGCGCGCGCCCATATCGAATCCAGTGATACTAAGGGTCCTTAGCCCCTCAGGTTCTTCGGAGTCTGGGTGAGGGTGAACGCCTGGCCTGATCTGGTAGTAGGTAAGCGATGGGGTGACGCAGGAGGGTAGCCCATCCCAGGCGATGGTTGTTCCTGGGGTAAGCATGTAGGGAGTGGCATAGGTAAATCCGTGCCGCGTGAATCCTGAGATGTGATGCCGAGCCGATTGTGGTGAAGTGGGTGATCCCATGCTGCCGAGAAAAGCCTCTAGTGAGTGTGCCGGCGGCCCGTACCCTAAACCGACTCAGGTGGTCAGGTAGAGAATACCGAGGCGATCGGGTGAACTGTGGTTAAGGAACTCGGCAAATTGCCCCCGTAACTTCGGGAGAAGGGGGGCCTCTGCTGGTGATGGGTCTTTGCGCCTGGAGCTGGTGGGGGTCGCAGTGGCCAGGGGGAAGCGACTGTTTACTAAAAACACAGGTCCGTGCGAAGTCGTAAGACGATGTATACGGACTGACGCCTGCCCGGTGCCGGAACGTTAAGGGGACCGCTCAGCTCATTTCGGTGGGCGAAGGTGAGAACTTAAGCGCCGGTAAACGGCGGTGGTAACTATAACCATCCTAAGGTAGCGAAATTCCTTGTCGGGTAAGTTCCGACCTGCACGAATGGCGTAACGACTTCCCCGCTGTCTCAACCACAGACCCGGCGAAATTGCACTACGAGTAAAGATGCTCGTTACGCGCAGCAGGACGGAAAGACCCCGGGACCTTCACTACAGCTTGACATTGGTGTTTGGGACGGCTTGTGTAGGATAGGTGGGAGACGGTGAAGCTGGGACGCTAGTTCTGGTGGAGTCATTGGTGAAATACCACTCTGGTCGTTTTGGATGTCTAACCCGCGCCCGTGGATCCGGGTGGGGGACAGTGTCTGGTGGGTAGTTTAACTGGGGCGGTTGCCTCCTAAAGGGTAACGGAGGCGCCCAAAGGTTCCCTCAGCCTGGTTGGCAATCAGGTGGTGAGTGTAAGTGCACAAGGGGGCTTGACTGTGAGACCGACGGGTCGAGCAGGAGCGAAAGCTGGGACTAGTGATCCGGCGGTGGCTTGTGGAAGCGCCGTCGCTCAACGGCTAAAAGGTACCCCGGGGATAACAGGCTGATCTTCCCCAAGAGTCCATATCGACGGGATGGTTTGGCACCTCGATGTCGGCTCGTCGCATCCTGGGGCTGGAGTAGGTCCCAAGGGTTGGGCTGTTCGCCCATTAAAGCGGTACGCGAGCTGGGTTTAGAACGTCGCGAGACAGTTCGGTCCCTATCCGCTGCGCGCGCAGGAGACTTGAAGGGGGCTGTCCCTAGTACGAGAGGACCGGGACGGACGAACCTCTGGTGTGCCAGTTGTTCTGCCAAGGGCATGGCTGGTTGGCTACGTTCGGGAGGGATAACCGCTGAAAGCATCTAAGCGGGAAGCCCGCCTTGAGATGAGGTCTCCCACCCCCGTTAAGGGGGGTAAGGCTCCCAGGTGATGACTGGGTTGATAGGCCGGGTGTGGAAGCATCGTAAGGTGTGGAGCTGACCGGTACTAATAGGCCGAGGACTTGACCACAGAGCATGCTCGCGTCCACTGTGTGATCTCAGAGACAGCA
>NZ_QOIL01000048.1 GCF_003323745.1 Sphaerisporangium album | reverse complement strand
TCTGAGGTACTGGGCTTCTGAGGTACTGGGCTTCTGAGGTACTGGGCTTCTGAGGTACTGGGCTTCTGAGGTACTGGGCTTCTGAGGTACTGGGCTTCTGAGGTACTGGGCTTCTGAGGTACTGGGCTTCTGAGGTACTGGGCTTCTGAGGTACTGGGCTTCTGAGGTACTGGGCTTCTGAGGTACTGGGCTTCTGAGGTACTGGGCTTCTGAGGTACTGGGCTTCTGAGGTACTGGGCTTCTGAGGTACTGGGCTTCTGAGGTACTGGGCGTCGCGCGTCGATGGGTGATCGGCTGAGGGCAATGATCGACCGGCGCGCTCCCCGCCCGCTCCTCGCCCGCTCCCCTCGACGGAGCTCTGTGCGCGCGGCCACGGAGGGCGCGGGGCCCGGCGCCCGGGTGCTCGGTGCGGGCGCGCACGCCCGTCCCCTCGAACGGGCGCGTCCGCGCAGGCGGGCCTCCCGTACGCGGCACGGGCCGGGGAAGACCTCCCCGACATGCGTTTGACCTTGTCGTAGCGTCAACGTGTCTAATCGAGGCATGCGGATCGGCGAGCTCGCGGCGCTGGTCGGGGTCACCACCCGGACCGTGCGCCACTACCACCACCTGGGCCTCCTTCCCGAGCCGGTGAGACGGGCCAACGGCTACCGCGTGTACGGATTCGCCGACGCCGTCGCCCTCGCCCGCGTACGGCACCTCGCCGAGCTGGGTCTGTCGCTGGACGAACTGCGGGACGCGCTCGCCGACGACGAGGGGCGCGAGCTGCGCGAGGTGCTGCTCGAACTCGACGCGGACCTGGCCCGGCAGCAGGAGGCCATCCGGATCAAACGCCAGCGGGTCGCCGCGCTGCTGGAGGGGGCGGACCTTCGTCCCGGTTCGATGGGGTCCGCCGACATGGCGGCGATGCTGCGCGACCTGTCCACGGGAGGCTCACGCATCGCCGACATGGACCGCGACCTGCTCACCCTGTTCGACACCGTCGCCGAGCCGGAGGGACGGGCGCGGATGGCGGCCCTGATGCGCCCCTTCACCGAGCCGGACGCGCTCGCGCGGGCGCAGGCCCTCTACCGGCGGCTCGACGACCTGGCCGGCGCCGCCTCCGGCGACCCCCGCGTCCCCCCGCTCGCCGCGGACCTCGCGGCCCGGTTCCCCGACGAGATGGCCTCGGCGATCGTCGAGAACCTGGACCAGGTCCCCGCGCGGCTGCGTCCCCCCGGCTCCGGCTCAGGGACCGGCGCGGGTGACGGGGGATGGACGGAGGCCCTGCTTTCCGAGCTGTCGCCCGCCCAGATCGAGGTGTTCCGCCTGGTCATCGAGACGCTGAAGGACCGGATGCGATGACCCGGCCTCACCGCCGCCGCGAAAGGCGGACGTGACGATCGCCTCGCTCACGCCGCGAAGGAGCCGACGTGACGATTCCCCACGCCCGCGCCGAAGGAACGGACATGAAGTACCCCACGCCTCCGTCATCAAGGAGCGGACGATTCCCCGCCCCCGTCGTGGCGAAGGAGCGGACGTGACGATTCCCCCACGCCCCCGTCATAAAGGAGCGGACATGATGATTCGCCTCGCCCGCGCCGCCCTCTACACCGTGCTCCCGGCCGAACTGCTGCTCGTGGTCCTTCTCGCGTCCGGGGTGACGCCGCCCCGTCCGCTGCTCGCCGTCACCGAGACGGCGGTCGCGCTGGTGATCCTCCTGGAGACGGCCACCGCGTACCGCCTGTTCAGGGCCGCACGCCGGCGCGGCGCCGACCGGCGTGCGGCGCTCAGGGAGACCGTCCATCGCCTCGTCCCCGCGCCACTGCGAAGGATCATTGGGTTCGAGCTGAAGGCCATGGCGAGCGTGGTGTCCTGGGTGGCGCACCGCCGCGACGGGGTGCCGCCAGGCGCCACCGCCGCGTCGTACTCCAGGGAACAGACGCCGATGCTGCTGATGGTGCTCTTCGTGATGATCGTCGAGACGGTGGGCCTCGACCTCCTGCTCAGCGCCTTCGACGTTCCGGCCGGGGTCCGCGTCCCGGTCCTGGTGATCGACGTCTACGGAATCGTGATCGTGCTCGCGTACGCCGCGGCGTCCGTCACGCGCCCCCACGTCGCGACGCCCGGCGAGCTGCGCATCCGCCACGGTGTCCACCTCGACGTGCGCGTCCCCCGCGACCAGATCGCCTCGGCCCGATCGTCCCGCAACTACAACGAGCGCGGCATGATCACCGTCTCCGGCGACACCCTCGCCGTAGCCGTCTCCTCCCAGACCAACGTGACCATCGACCTGACCCGCCCGCTGACCGTGACCCGACCCCTGGGTTCCCAGGTGGACGTGACCACCATCCGCTTCTTCGCCGACAACCCCGTGACGGTCCTGAACGCCCTGAACTCCCGCGAGCTCAGCACTCCCTGACGGCCCCGGCCAAGGACCCCGGCCAAGGACCCCGCCCATACCTGGGCGCACCCTACTTGAGCAGGGCCCTGGCCGCTTCCACGCGTTGGGCGAAGATCGCCCGGCTCTCGATGAGCTTGTCGCGGTTCTCCTCCACCTGGATCTTCTGGATCGCGATCTGGACCGTCTTGTAGATCCCCGTCAGGTTCACGTCGTTCTGGCAGGTCGCGTCGATGCCCGCGACTCTCTTCTCCTCGTCACTCGCGGGCCCGTCGCCTGACGGCTGCCGCGCGTGCTCCGCGAGGAGGAAGGGGTCGCTGTAGTCCAGCCCGTCCCGCGCCACGCACGCGCGCCAGCCGGCCACCGCGGCCCGCACCCGGCTGTCGGTTCTGGCCCGTGTCTCCGAATCCGCCGACAGGCTCCGCGCGTCCACCGGCAGTCTCATGTCCCCGTACACCTTCGCGCGCGCCTGCCCATCGCATCCGCCGGGCGGGACGGTTTTGCCCGACTCCGTACGTTCGGCGTAGCCGCTGAACGCCCCCATCTCGTCCGCCGTGGCGGCACGCTTCGGTGCCGTGCGAATCCTCGTCATCAGCTCCGGGTCGAACTTCCGCCGCGGATATCCCTCGGCCCTGACCTTCTCCGGGTCGAGGTATTCGTAGAAGTCGGACTCGAGAAACGAGTGCTCGTCCCAGTTACGGACCGTGCCGTCCACCCACCGCGTGAATCCGAGCGCGCGCATGCACGCGACCGCCTGGGCCTGCTGGGCGAGGGCGAGCACCTTCAGCTCCTCCATCGAGCTCATGTACGGATCCAGCGGCAGCGCGACCCGCTCGTCGCTCGTGATCCGGAGCACGGGCCCGATGACCGGTTCGGGCGGCTGGGGCACCGGCGTGCCCGACGCCAGGCCGGTCTGCTCGGGGACGGCCGAACCGGACGCCGTGAGGAGCGGGCTCGACGGCAGCGGGCCGCTCTGGGGTGGCGCGCCGCTCAGCAGGGATGGCTGCGGTGAGGGCCGCCACGGGGTGGCGTCGGCCTTCGCCGAGGTTTCGCCCACCCGCTCGTCACCGCACCCGGCCACGAGAACACCGATCAGGACCGCTCCCGCGGACAGCACTCCGAATAAGTGCGGCTTACCTCTGGTCATCATCGCCTCCACGCCGTCGTCACGAACATTTGGACTACTCCGCGCCCGCGTTCGTTCGGCGGTGCCCGGCCCCGTTGTAAATCCAGACCGAGTTCGGCCGGCAACCCAAGAAATCCGACCTGCCCGCGGAGGACCGCCCCCACCTCCACCGGATCCTCCACGCCGGCAACACCCACGCCACCGCCCTCGCCGAATCAACTCTCAAAGAGGTCCGCACCGCGATGAGCACCTTCTTCTGATGCCAGGGAACTCCGCAGGGGCATGCGCGGCCAACCAACGAAGCGCCGGCCGCACCACGATCATCGATACCGTCACACGACGACCAACCCATGCGAGAGCCCGCGCGGGACACCGGCCGGACCGCTGCCGCAGTTTCGCCGCTTCACGTCGTGAAATGATCCGCGGAGACCTCGTCAGAGAAAGGTCGTTCGATGCGGGCTACCACGGATGCCGACGTTCGCCGGGTCTTCGACCGGGTCGCGGATCGGTATGACGACCAGATGCGGGCCTGGGAGCGGCGCCTGTTCCCGGGTAGCCGGCAGTGGGCCGTCGGGCAGGCGCGCGGCCATACTGTGGAGATCGCGGTCGGCACCGGGCTCAACCTGCCGCTGTACGGGGCCGAAGTCACGGTGGTGGGCGTCGAGTTGTCCGAGCGCATGCTGGAACTGGCGCGGCGGCGGGCGGCGCGGGCCGGCCTCGGCGAGCGGGTGGAGCTGCGGCAGGGCGATGTGCAGCGCCTGGAGTTGCCCGACGGCAGCGCGGACACCGTCCTGTCCACGTTCACGATGTGCACCATCCCGGACCCGGCGGCCGCGGCGCGCGAGGCGTACCGCGTGCTCAGGCCGGGCGGGCGGTTCGTCCTGGCCGAGCACGGGCCGTCGAGCAACCCGATCATCCGGGCCGGGATGCGGCTGGTGGAACCGCTGTCCGTGCGGTTCGAAGCCGACTACCTCACCCGTGACCCCCGGCCCTTCCTGGAGCAGGCCGGCTTCCAGATCGAGTCGGTGTCCCGGATGACACGCGGCATCAGCTTCCGGGTGCTGGCCGTCCGGCCCTGAGCCGCCAGGTCGCACGGGAACATCGACCACAGCAGGCGGCCGTGGTGGACATCCCGTGCCGCCGACAGCCTCGCGCGTACGGCGATACGGCAGGCGGAAACGCAAACAGGCCCGCACCCGTGAAGGTGCGAGCCTGGTTCGTGGCGGTGCCTTGTCAGGCGGCGACGATGTTCTCGGCCTGAGGGCCCTTCTGGCCCTGGGTGACGTCGAAGGCCACCTTCTGGCCCTCGCGCAGCTCGCGGTACCCGCCCTGAGAGACGATGTTGGAGTAGTGCGCGAAGACGTCGGCGCCGCCGCCGTCCTGCTCGATGAAGCCGAAGCCCTTTTCCGCGTTGAACCACTTCACGGTGCCGGTAGCCATGTTGATCTCCTTTTGAGAGGTGGAAGCCGGAATCCGCACTGTACGAATCCCGCGTCGCCGCGATAGGCCCACCCGGAGAAGACCGGCAAACAAAAAGTGCACCTGAGACTACATACCGTCAGGTGCACACAAGTTCATTATGGCTACCACAACTGCAACTCTATTCAACGTAGCACACGTGCGGGCGTGACCTGAACCCGGGGCCGGAGGCTTGCCGCGGCCGAAGGGGTCCACATCCAGATCAGCGGTCGGCGAGCTCCTCGGCCCGGCGTGGCCCGGCGCCGCGCCCGGTAGGCCGAACGGCGATAGGAAGTCGAGCAGTACAGGCGACGCCGTCCGGTCGAATCTGCCGGCCCCCTCGTACCCGCGTGAGCATCTCGGTGATCGCGGACGAGAGCGGGTAGCTGCGGCACGTGCTAGCGGACACGCCGTTCTCCAGTTGAGCGGCCAGATTTCTCCCGGCTGGTGGCCATCAAAATTCCTGGTGTGGTCACCGGAAATCCCGGTGAGTGGCCAGGTCGATCTCCCGGTGGATGGTCAG
>NZ_QOIL01000047.1 GCF_003323745.1 Sphaerisporangium album | reverse complement strand
GCACGACTTCGGGGAAGGCGTGGCCGAACCTGGCCCCGCGCCGAGATCGCAGCTGCACCGCGCCGTGGTCGTCCACCAGCGCGATGGCGCGAAAGCCGTCCCACTTCGGTTCGAACAGCAACCGGCCCTGTGGGGCGGGGGGTATCTCGTCCACCGCCCGTGCGAGCATCGGCTCGACCATCCCCCGAACGTGCACGACCTCCCCCGTCACCGTCCGGGGGAACGGCCCTGCCATGGCTCATGACCTGCGTGTTTCTGTACCCAGGCCAGGATTAGGCATTCGGGTCACGAATCCCTCCTGAGCGCCGGTCGCAGTGGCCGGTGGTCTGGAGCCCGCCTTCACCGGCGGAAGCGGTCCCACGTCAACGCGCTTGAGGCCGGGGTACGACGCCGCTGCCGAAACTCAGCGACACGAGCAGGCCGCCGAGGCCGGTCACCCAGCGCTGGTCGCGCACTCCACCCTCCCCGACCGCGCGGCCTGGCTGCTGCCACCTGACCGAGACCCTCGAAGCCCACCAGCCCCCGCTGGCCACCGACAACGACGCATTTGATGAAGTGCTGCCACTGTTCGGCCCGTCCATGCTGGGATCAGCATTCAGCTGGATCCGGCGCTCCTGGCCCGGCTGACCGACGACGGCCACCAGATCCTCGGCCGGTTGTAGCACCACGGCGCCGCCCAGATCTGCCAGACACGCGGCGCCGGTGCGCCGACCCGTTGAAGCGTTCACTGTGGCGTGGCACGCGGCCGGCTCCGGTGCTGACCTTGCATGTCGACCAACGGCTACCAGTCCGCCCCCGCCCCGCCGCAGGGTGTTTCCCGGTCGCGGCACGTCCAGGCCCGGGCGCTGCGCACCGCGGCCACCGCCGTCCGCCGGGCCCGCATCCCGGTCGGCGTCTTCACCGGCTCGGAGGTGGTGCGCCAGGGCGGGCCCGCGTGGTGACGGGTGCGGCGCGTGCGTGGCTCGTCGCAGTTGCCTGGCGGGCGCGAGCAAGGCGTTCGAGGGCCGGGTACGGCTGTGATTACGCGGCGGCGTCGATCAGGGCGGCCACCGAGGCGACACGGCAGCCGGTGGCGTCGTCATGGCTTGCGCGCGAGGCCGCCAGCGCAGGCGACCTCAGGGGCTTCACCCAAGGGATTGGGCTCTGGCCGCCATCGCGGCACTGAGACCACACCGGGCTCCAGCAACGTCAGACCGTCAAAGTAGCCCGTGATCAGCTCCGGACTGCGGGGCGTGTAGGGGACCACCCCGGTGCCCGTATTGTGGCGATGCATGGCCTGGAGGTAGGCCGGGTCGGTGTCAGTGCCGTCATAAAGCGCCAGGTAGCTGCCCGAGGGAAGGTCCTGCATCAACCGGCGCACTATCGAGAGTGTCTGTTCGTAGTCGCTGACCAGGCCCAATATCCCCATCAGCATGAGCGCGGTGGGCTGGGAGAAGTCCAGCGTCTTCGCGGCCGCCTCCAAGATGAACTCCGGGTCGCGTACATCCGCCTCAATGTAATCGGTGGCACCCTCGGGTGCGCTGGTGAGCAGCGCCCGGGCATGCACCAGCACCAAAGGGTCGTTGTCCACGTAGACGATGCGCGAGGTCGGCGCCACCCGCTGGGCGACCTCATGGGTGTTGTCCACAGTCGGCAGCCCGGTGCCGATGTCCAGGAACTGGCGGATCCCCGCCTCACCGGCCAGGTAACGCACCACGCGAGCGAGCATCTGCCGCGAACAGCGGGCGACGTCCACCATGCCCGGAAAGACGGCACAGACCTTGTCACCCGCCTCCCGATCGGCGGCAAAGTTGTTCTTCCCTCCCAGCAAGTAGTTCCAGATCCGAGCCGAGTGCGGCACGTCGAAGTCGATCCGCGGCGTCCCGCGGTTCGCCACGACGCGTGATGACGCCGCAGTGTCCGGACCGGATAACGGATTCGAGATCGTCGACTCATCGACCATAGGGGACGCTCCTGCCTTCCGATGTCTCTGCAGGGAGAGTACGCCCGTCCATGATCCCCGGTCGCTCGGCTCGGCCGAGCCACCCTCCCTCCGCGACCTCCAGCTCCAACGAGATCGCGCCCTCAACGCGGAGCTGACCGCGCGCGCCCGCCAGCGCGATGAGCTCGCCCAGCACCAGCAGAACCCGCACCTGCCACCCGCGCCCTGGCAGATCACCCGTTATCACCCCAACGGCGTCTTCGAGGCCCGCCTGCAGCCATGGCAAGCCATCCGCCAAGGCGACACCGACATCTATCCGCCCGGCCTGCCCGCGGACGAGCGGTTCACGATCAACGTCTACCTGGCCGACAGTCGCACCGGGCGGGTGCACGCCCACGCCGTGACCTCCTGGCCGCCGGAGTTCTCCAACAAACTCCGGGCGGCGATCGACCGGCACCTGGGCGGCCCGCAAGACGACCACGCCGCCGGCTTCGAGCTGCAGCAGCTGCTCCAGCGGCATCCCGACACGGGGCGGCTGGCCCGTGACCAGGCGCCCTTTACCTGCGCCGCCCCACTGGCCGCCGCCTGACCGGCAGAAGGGCACGCGGCCTGCTCAGGCAGCGCTCACGCTCGCGACTGCCCGGTGCAGCTCGCCCGCCTGGATATGGTCCTGCGACACCCCACGTCCTGTCACGCGCCCCTTCCTGGGCCTGACGACTGAGATCCGCTGCGTGGACAGCTCGAGGGGGCCTCACGAAGGCGTAGGTGTGATTCTCCTCAAGAGTGTCCTGTCTCCGGCTCCCTGCTCTTGGAACTCTGGCAGGCTCAGCGATCATGCAGACACCGCGTTCGGGATCGGGATATGTGACACGCCCCGTCGGGCAGTCTTTCGCTGCCCACGTCAGCGCGATGCTTCGGGCCCTCTTGCAGCACAGTGGCGGCGCAGATGCTTCGCCTGAAGGCGTCAGGCTCGTCACGAACGTGACCAACCTGACTGATGAGCAGATCACGATCCTGAGAGGGCAGGCTGACGTGGCGGGGATGACCCTCGTTCTCGTCGACGACGGCACGACGCCACGTGTGGCAAAAGTCCGCTCCCGCGACCTGGCGCCCCACGAGCTCGCGGCGATGGACCAGAGCGCCGCCGCCCGCGCTGGTGGAGACGCAGGAGCCTCGCGGCACCAGCCGTGATGTGACTAAGCCTCGGCGATGCCTCATGTGTCGGTTGGTCCCGCGCGCGGTCGAGCTGCTCGGCAATCTCGCCGCCGCGACCCGTGACGAGGTTGCCTATCTCACCGCCTTCGCCAAGGGACCTACCCTCCAGCCGCCGCTGGAGCGCTGAAGAGCGGGCATGAGAGGACGTCCTCGCGTGCGCGCGCTACCGGCCCAGCAGCACAAGGTGCCTGAGGCCGCAAGATCCCCAAGCGGCTCGTGGACGACTGGGATGAGGATGCAAACTTGCGCCCCGTCGCAATGCACGGAAAAGGGCTGCCCTGAGGCAGGAGGACCCCTTCGCCGGCTCCCACTTTTGCTCGCCCTGTGCCTGGCGCGCTACTTCTGCCAGCGGTTGAGGGCCGCACGCTCTCCCCTGTGCACCCCTGGGCCTGGATGTCTAGCAGGCGGCCATATCGCGATAACCGCTGTAGCCGAGATCGCTGCTGATCTTGATGCTCGCCACGACCGTCACACACCGGCGAACGCTGACAATGATCGGCCCGGCCGACGATTGGGAGGTGGTCTCGATGTCCTTGGCGTCGAACCACTCGCCGTAGAGATCCTGGGAGCCTTGGCCGGGCTTGGTAGGCCAGTGCACCTGCAGGATCATGCTCTTGATTCGTGTTCTTTGACTCCACCCAGCGCGAACGGACAGAAAGGCGCATTTCATGCCCTTCTGTGGGTGGGCGTAGGCGTTGATGGTGGCCACCGGAGCCACGAAGGTCCGGCTGTTCTTCTTGTTCCAGTCCCATCGCTGATTGACCGGAATACTGCTGCGCAGGACATAGCCCTGGCCGCACGGGTTGGCCGTCGTGACGGATGCCTGAGCCGGGGAAGTTGGGGAGGCGATCGCGGCGATCATGACGCCGGTCGCTAAGGCCCTTCGTCGCCAGCCATCCGCTTTCCGACTGAGTCTCTGACTGTTCGTCATGTCAGATGTATACAGGCAGGGCAAAGGGATGAAAAGGTCCCAGCGGCAACCCGAGCCCCTCGCGATTCGTGCGCTGACGGGCGATGGCCAACGCGCCCACCGCAGGACGGCCCAGGACGGCTGTGACACATCCCAACTCGGGCCTTCCGCGCGTGCCCCGCTCCCCGGCGGTTGGACGCCGGGCTCTCACCCGGCGCTGGCAGTGGCGCTCAAGCTGTCAAAGTGCGGGCATGCCCGTTGATCGGCGGTCCAGGGGCTGGTACTGCGGCGCCGGTATCGCTGATAGAAGCCCTGAGCGTGCGCGTACTGGCCGGTGGTGTACCAGGTCAGGCCCGGGTGGCGGGTCTCCAGCTCGCGTAGGGCCAGCGTGCCGAACCCGCAGCACTGCCACTCGGGTGAGAAACTGATCTTCTTGAGCAGTCCGACTCCACACGGCTCGCAGATCGCGTACCGGACGCGCCCGAGCGAACCCTCTTCTCCCGCGGCGATCGAGAACTCATACGACACGGTCGGCCCGTCATCCGCCTCTCGGCGACGGCCCGGCGTGCCCACGGCCCGCGCGATCGCCTCTGCTCGGGCACGGCTGGCCGCCTCGTACAGGCTCCATCCCAGATCGGTGTCCAACTCGGCGATGACGATCTCGCCCCAGCCCGTCACCTCGACGCTCTCCTGCGCCAGGACAGCAGACAGACGGGCCTTCCACGCCTCAGCGAACACGGCCGGCCCGCGATGCTCGCCGTCCTGCTCGGCCACCGTCTGCTGGAAGGACTCACGGACGATCGCCTGCATCGCCCCCCGCCGCATCCGCCGCTCGACATCGTCGTCCCGCGACATGCCCGCGGCCTTCCCCCGGATCCGGATGACCAGGCCGCGCAGCCCCGCTGGCCGGCGGGGCGCCACTTGCGGCCACGACTCGGGCAGAGGCTTCCACAGCAGGCGCACCAGCATGCCAGCACCGTAACCGGCGGCGAGTTCCCCGCCATGAGATTTGCCGAGTCGGTGTGGAGTTTCCTGCCTCGGCTGGGGAGACCGAGGTGCGGCGAGGATGGCGAGTTCCGTAACCACGCCCCAAGAGCCGGACATCACCTGGGTCGAGCAGCGGGTCGGGCTCGGCCAGCGTGAAGCGCAACCGTTTGAGCAGGTGCTCAAGGATCCGCGCCCTGCGCGACCCCGATGCGCCCGATGCCGACGACGACGATGTCTGAAGACCCTACGATCGAAGCTGTCGTTGCCAGCGCTGTCGAAGCGGGGACGAAACTCAGCAGATAAAGGGAGCGGGCATCGCTGACGGACTCAGACCGGCGCCGGACCGGACAGCCCGAGGTTGACGCGCTGCTCGACCAGGCCGACGCCGCACATCAAGCGTTGGACGAGATCGTGACGATCCACCACGCCGAGCGCATCGTCTCCCAAGCCCGGCTCGCCCAGCTCGTCGCCATCGCCGGGTCGGTGGCCAGCGTCCTGTTGTGGCTGCGCCACCGGCGCGGCAAGAACCGCTGACCCTGGGAGCGGGCGGCTCAGGGCTGTCACCCCCTTTGCCGGGTAACTCCTCGGCGACTTTCCGCCGTTTTGGGGGCCCGTGGCGGCACGCTTGAGGGGTGAGGGCATTGCAGCCGCCGCAGGGCGGGCGTGGGCACCGAGACGGGCGCCGAGGGTGGCGGCGGGTGTGGCCGGGATGCCGCCTTCCAGCAGCGCGGTGAGCACAGTGGCGCGCAGCATGTGCGGATGCAGGGCGCGGGCGCGCTCAGCGGGGATCTGGCCGACGATCGCGGCCTGGGTGATCGCCGCGCTGACCCACC
>NZ_QOIL01000046.1 GCF_003323745.1 Sphaerisporangium album | reverse complement strand
CTGCACTCGAAAAGTGCCTTTCGAACTGGTGCGGACAGGATCCTCAGCAAGTCCAATCCTCCCAGTTCAGGGCACTTTTCGCTTCTAAACGATCAACCAAGGCCGTCACCTCGACGAAAGCGCGAGGCTAGTACATCAGCGCGCTCGACTCCCTCGTCGGTCCGCGGCACGTCCGCTCGGTCACGTCCCGCACCCGGACGGGCCGACGTGTGCGCTCCGGGCCTCATGCCAGCCCTCTGTTCACCGCGCAGGCACCCACCTACGTGGCCGCTCTGCTGGACGCCGGCACCGGGACGCCGGTCACGCTGACCACGAGCTTCGACGCCGCTGACTCCCAAGCTCCGCACCTGGAGATCCACGGCGCCGAGGGCGCCCTTGTCCTGCCCGACCCGAATTCCATGACGGCCACGTGCTGCACCGCGCCTACAGCGACCGGAGCTGGGACATCCTCCCTCCCGTCCCGATCATTGGACCTCCAGTCGCGGCCTGGGTGTCCTTGACCTCGCCAACGCGCTTCGCGAGGCCCGCGAACCACGATGTTTCGCGTGGCGCGCCGAACGCGTCGTCCACCTCATCGATGCCATCGTCCGCGCTGCCGAGCTTCATATCCCCACATCGAGCGCCGCACCCGGCCTCAACCACCTGATGACCAAAGGAGCCCGTGTGCCATTCGAGGCCCTGATAGTCGGCTTCGGTGGAGCCTCACCACCGCCTGGACGACTGCGCCCGCGCCTTCTCCTTGGAATGCGGACTGCCCGAGGAAGCGTCGCCGGTCGACCACCGATGGTCGTGGTCGTGCTCCTGGTGCGGACTGGCTCGCCCGGGGCACGACTACGCCCGATGTGCGCCGCCGCGAATCGCGTGAAATGCCTCCGTCTGAAATGATGCGGAAGGCCTTACCACGACTTGGCGTCTGATGGAAAGCCGTGACGCTGTTTCTGGTGCCATCAGACCTGTTGCCGCAGCAGAAAGGTGACTGGCGTGCCCAACGAGGATTGGACAACGGGTGTCGATACCACCATCCCCAACGTCGCCCGGATCTACGACTACCAACTTGGTGGGAGCCACAATTTTGAGGCGGACCGCATGGCCGCCAAGTGGATGAACGACAGCAGCCCGAACGTGAGGCCATCCATGCGGGAAAATCGTCACTTCCTTCGCCGAGTGGTCCATTACCTGGTCGGCCAAGGGGTTCGCCAGTTCCTGGACATCGGCTCCGGCCTGCCTACTCGGGGTAACGTCCACGAACTGGCACCGCAGGCCAACATCGTATACGTCGACAACGACCCCGTCGTCATGACGCACATGCGTGCGCTGGTCGCTTACTCCACCGACCGGGTCCGAGCCGTGCAACAAGACGTTCGCCGCCCGCAGGAACTGCTGTCCGATCCGACCGTACGCATGTTCCTGGACTGGGAAAACAGCCCGGTGGCCGTCCTAATGCTGGGCCTGCTGCACTTCGTCCACGACTCCGACGGGCCCGCCGACATCATCGGCACCTTCCGCGATGCCCTGCCCCCTGGAAGCTACCTGGCCATCAGCCACGGCACCGCGACGGGATATCAAAGCGCGCTCGCAGACCAGCGGCGGCTGTTCAATCGGGTGAAAACCGTCTACGCGCGGGCAACCTCGCCGACCTCGCTACGCGATCAGGACCAGGTCACACAATTTTTCGCAGGCTTCGACCTCGTCGACCCCGGCGTGGTGTTCGTCCCGGAATGGCGACCAGATGGGGTCGCTGAAGACATCCCTCCAGCGCAGACCGGCCTGTATGGGGGCGTGGGAAAGCTTCAGCAGAAGTGAAGAGCCCAAGTCTTCCACCTTCCAGAGCGACGACTAAGCCCAACAGGTGCCTGCACCGATTCAGCCAAATCTCTGGAGCGAGCCAGGATCAGTAGCTGCGGGAGACGACGGGGGTCAGGCGCTTCAGCGAACAGATGCCACCAGTCAGCGGCCAGATGGCGTTCGGCGTTCGGCGTTCGGCGGCAGTATCGCCAGAAGGAGGCCGAGCACTCCACCCGATGGCCTGCCCTGCCTGTGCGGCAGGATCCACCTGATCGGCTGTCGGGCGCGGTCGAAGCGGTTCCGCAGCCGAGCCTCATGCAGCGCAGCGCCCCTCATCGGGCACCAAGCGTCGGTCTTCAGCGAGTGGCTGCAAGAGGCGTCCACGCCACCATGGCCACTGATTGAGGCAGGCGGTCCGCATGGACAGTCGGCGCTGCCTGTGGGCCCCGGCCCTGGCCATCCGACAGGCGGATACGGTCGGTGACGCATAACTACGTTGGGTTCACTGCGTGATGGGGGAAGATGCAGACATGAGAACCATGCTGGCTCCGCCCATGAGCACGCCGCACGACGCCGGACGACGCGACCTGGAGCAGCGCTATCAGCGGGTGTGTGACCTTTTTCCAGACCAGCGAGTCGAGATCGTTAACGGCAGGATCGTGATCCGCGAAGTGCCCACCCTTGATCACAATCGGATGATCTTCCGATTGCTGCTGCAGATTATGGCCTTCGCCGACCAGCGCGGATGGACCGCCTGCAACGACATCAAACTGTTCCTCGGAACGCAGGTCGACCGATATCGGCCCGACATCACCGTGGTACCGGCCGAACCCCGGATGTGGGACGCGGAGAACGTCTACGCCGACCAGACATTGCTTGTCGTCGAGGTGGTCTCGCCGAGCTCGCGTGACGACGACAACCTACTCAAGCCGCACAGTTGTTCCCTGGCCGGGGTGCCGCTGTACTTGGTCATCGACCCGCTTGAGAAGACCGCTCGGCTGCTCAGCCAGCCTGGACGAAGCGGATACGTGCAGCAGGACGCCGTGATGCTGGGTGAACTCCTGCTGCTCCCCGACCCGTGGGACCTGAAGCTCGATACCGGGAAATTCCTCAACTGACAAATCGAGGATGCCGGGCGGCGGCCAGCTCCCTCCCTGGTGGCCAGGATCTACGGGCGAGGATGATCCGGCTCTACTGGGGAGGCTGGCTGGACAGGTTCGCTGGCATGGCGCGCCGGGGATGTACTGCCGCCATTCCTGTGGTGATCATGCTGACGGCCGCCAAGCGCGGTCAAAACTCCCGAACAAGTGCGGTCAGTTCCGGGATTGTAAAACTAACGGCGGATCTGATGATCAAGGAAGAGACGTTTGATGTCCGAGACCGCCGTGGAGTCACTGTCCATGAACCAACTGCCTGTCGAGCCGGACCGCTCGATGACGGACGAGCAGCTGATCTCGATGCTCGTGGACCGGGCCCGGGGGTGAAGGGCTGCAGCTGACCGGTGAGGGTGGCCTGCTGCAGCATCTGACCAAGCGGGTGCTGGAGTCGGCCCTGGAAGGCGAGGTCACCGATCACCTCGGCTGCGACAAGCACGACCCAGCCGGGAAGAACAGCGGCAACAGCCGCAATGGCAGCCGCACCAAGACCGTGGTGACCGACGTCGGTCCGGTGGAGGTGCGGGTGCCGCGGGATGTGGCGGGTAGCTTCGAGCCCCAGCTCGTCCGCAAGCGGCAGCGCCGGCTGTCGGGGGTGGACGAGATGGTCTTGTCGCTGTCGGCCAAGGGACTGACCCATGGGGAGATCTCCGCCCACCTGGCCGAGGTCTATGGGGCGAGCGTGTCCAAGCAGACCGCCACCCGCAACTAGTCGCCGCCCTGCGGCAGGGGACGCAGGTCCCGCTGGGGCCGCCTAGCCCGGCGGAGCTGCACGACATGATCAGCCGGCAACCGCCCAGCGACCTCCCGGTAGGCCGCATCCAGCGCCTCGGCCTGCAAGGCCAGGAGTTCCGGGCCGTCGACGCCGAAGTCCGCGTGGACACGCCCGCCAGATCTGGCCCCCTCCGGCACGGGACGCAGAGAGCATTGCGAGATGGCAGGGCGATCTCACCGTGCCCGGTCGCGGCCGCACGGGCAGTCCGTAGGTGATCGGCTCAACCATCACCGTGAGAGGCCGCGCCGCGCAACGCCCGCAGTTCCACGGCGTCGGCGTCGACCTGGGTCTCGGCGCGGCGGGCGCGCTGCCGGGCGTCCTCAGCCTGGGCGGTGAGCGCGGTGATCTGCTCGCGGTAGGCCGCGGGTTCTCCCCGACCAGGGAGGTTCTGCGGTATGACCGGGCAGGCGCCAGGGGGCGCCGGACCGGCGGCCTGGTGCAGACTTTCCCCGTGATGGATAGTGAGCTCTTCAGCAACGGGGCCCTGAACGACTATCTACAGCAGCGGCTGGATGCAGCGGTGAAAGCCGCTGGCCAGATCCCAGCCCAACAGATCCGCTTCTCGCCGGCCGCCGTCATCGAGCACCTGGTAAGCGAATACGCGGTCCAGCCGGCGCAGGTCGATTTCACCGCAATGACCCGGACCGATATCAGCGAGGCGAGGATCAGCTGGCAGAGCGGGTACTACGCGGAGCAGGTGCCTGGACAGCAGTTCTCAGTGATCGTGCCCTTCACTGGCGAGCCGGAACTGTTCAGGCGTCAAGCGAGCACCCGTCACCTGAACTCACCCCCTCGCGCGAGCATTCGCGATGACGCCTTGGTGTTCTACGTCCAAGCTCCCCGCCTCACTCCGGAGCTGGTGGATCAGCAGGTCGCGAGCATGCGGGAAGAGCTGACCCAGCGGCTGCGGTGGGCCGAGAACGATGTTCAGCAATGGGAGGGGCGCCTGCGCTTGGAGGTGAGCCGCGCGGTCCGCGAGCGCAAAAAGCTGCTTGATCATGCAGAGGCGTTGTCCTCGGCGCTCAACATTCCCTTGGCCCCCGCTCCTCCGGACCGGCAGATCCACGTCCCGTTCACGCGGAAGCAACTGCGCATCGAACCGGCTGCCCCCGCCCCGGGACGAGACGACCCCCGGCTGGCCGAGGACATGTACGAGGATGTCGTCAGGACGATCAGCGGGATGAGCAGAGCGGCTGAACGCCTCCCGGCAACCGCCCTCCACTTGGGTGAAGAAGGCTTTCGTGACCTTCTTCTGTTCGTGCTCAACGCCAACTACGAAGGAGCAGTGCGGGGTGAGGTCTTCAACTTCTCAGGCAAGACGGACATCCTGCTGAGCTGGAAGGACCGCAACGTCTTCATCGGCGAGTGCAAGATGTGGGGCGGCCAGAAGAAGTTTGTCGACGCGATCGATCAGCTTCTGGGCTACACCGCGTGGCGGGACACCAAGGCAGCACTCATCCTGTTCATTCAGGGAGGGAACCCCACAGAGATCATCAAGAAGGCCGACGAGGCGATCCGCAGCCACGCCGCCTTCTGCTCAGCAGGTTCAACCACCGAGCCAGAACTTCGTCAGAACTACCTGATGAAAGCGCCTCAAGATCCGCAGCGGTTCGTCACCATGGCGTTCCTGCCGGTGGTGATCCCGGCGAAGTAGGTCCCGCGGGCCCGTCGACACCGCGAGTGCTCGCACCCGCCGGCTCTGGCTGATTTCGCCCGGCACGGTCAGGGTGAAGAGCAGAATGGCGGCATGAGTCGACGGCGGCAGGATTTCAGCTGGTGGTCGGTTCGGGTGGAACTGCTCAGCGGCGGATCAGCCGGCGAGCTGTGGCCCTGCCCGGGCCGAGTGTTCGCCGTGTCCCCGGCGCACACCTTCCACACCTTCGCCGAGGCCATCGATGATGCCTTCGCCCGGTGGGACCGCAGCCACCTGCACCAGTTCACCCTGCCCAAGCTCGGCAAGACGGTGACCGAGTTCCGCTACGCCGACGACGCCGACCCGGCGCGGGAACTGGACGCCGATGAACTCCGCCTCGGCGACGTGCTGGGCCTGGACGAGGAGTTCGGCTACACCTTCGACCTCGGCGACAACTGGCGCCACCGCTGCACGGTCGGCCCCGAGGAGATTGATCCAGAGCAGGTTCTGGGCATGGTGCCGGACCGGCCGCTGCCGTGCTGGGGCTGGGGTGTGATCCCCGACCCCTACGGGCGGCTGTTCGACGGAGACGACGGTGAGACGCCGATCCCCGGCCCGCCGCGCCAGCCCTGGCCATGGCCGAACGCGCCGGAGCCGGCCATTGTCACCGAACACTGCCCGGGCCAGTACACCCGAACGTACACCTCGGGAACCTTCATCGGCGGTCTGCGAGGACCTGACGGCCCTGAGCACGTCCAAGTGGCGCGGAGCGGCTGACCAGCGGCCACGGCATCCCCACGCACTGGATGGGCGGCACCTCGCCGAACGCCGCGTGGGCGCGCCGGTGAGCCAGGGGACGGCGAGCGCATCCGCGCGGCCGGACACTCCGTGCGGATCGTTGAGGAGCAGGGATGGACGAGGAGGTTTGGCGTGTCGGCGGGCACGCTGTGCTACGCCATGTTCGCCAATCCCAAGAGCGGCAACCAGGGCGTCATCGTCCGCGACGGCCAGACCGTCGGCGGGGACCATCCCGGCGGAACCCCGTGGGGGGATGCTGGGCCGGTGGAGGTCCTGT
>NZ_QOIL01000045.1 GCF_003323745.1 Sphaerisporangium album | reverse complement strand
GGTGGGTCAGCGCGGCGATCACCCAGGCCGCGATCGTCGGCCAGATCCCCGCTGAGCGCGCCCGCGCCCTGCATCCGCACATGCTGCGCGCCACTGTGCTCACCGCGCTGCTGGAAGGCGGCATCCCCGCCGACCGGGTCAAGGGCATCGCGATGCACGCCTCGGTCGACACCACGCTGCGCTACGACCGGCGCCGCACCACCCACATCGATCACCCGCTGTACGGGCTGGAGCACCAGTACGCCGCCCATGAGAGGGGCGGTGACGCGGCGACCGTTCATCGCCGCGGCCATGGGCGCCAACGGCGGCCAGGCGCCCGCGCATGTGCACGCCGACCGGGGCACCTCGATGACCTCCAAGCCGGTCGCGGCGCTGCTGGCCGACCTGAACATCGCGCAAAGCCACAGCCGGCCCCGGGTGTCCAACGACAACCTCTACTCCGAAGCACAGTTCCGGACGCTGAAGTACTGCCCGGCCTTCCCCGGGCAGTTCGGCTCGATCGCTCACGCCCGCGCCTTCTGCCAGGAGTTCTTCACCTACTACAACCACGAGCACCGGCACTCGGGTATCGGCCTGCACACCCCGGCCTCGGGCCATCTGGGCACCGCCGGCCAGATCCGGACCGAGCGGGCACGCACGCTCCAGGCCGCCTACGCCGCCAACCCCGGCCGGTTCCGCCGCAAGCCCACTCCGCCCAGCCTGCCCAAAACCGTCTGGATCAACGAACCCGTCGAGGAGGAAACCAGCTCCGATATAGAACAAGTTGCCTGAAACGTCTCAAACGGTTTGACAGCTACCGTCGCTCCGCGAGGCTCGGCCGTAGCGAACTCGGCGCGGAGGAGGACTCAAGCAGCTCGGCCGGGGGCGGTGAGGCACGGCGAACCGTTGTCGAGCGAATCCGCTGTGACTGTCAGTGGCGATCAGTAGCATCACGCTCTGACGGAAGGACTCTCCCATGGGCGACGCCCTGATCGTTCCTGTGCTCGTCACCACAGACCTGCTCCCTGGCACCGATCTGGCCGCGTTCGGGCAATTGGTCGCCGACGCGGTGGGAACGCTGCAGTGCGAGGGCGGCGGCTGGTATCCGGGGGACCTTGGCGGTGCGACATTCTGGCTCGATCGCCCTGTTCCGCCGCAGGCGCCCGGTCACCTGGCGCCTGAGCAGCTGCGCTGTGCCGCGATGCTCGGTTTGCTGTCCACCCGGGGTCCACGAGGATCGGCCAAAGACGTTTTGGCCGATGTCCGAGCAGCGATCGTTGCAGCCGTGGTCGGCCAGTACGGCGATCTGGGTAGTCCCCCAGCGGTGCTGGGTATCACCAACGCCGACATCCGAGAACGCACACCGGAAACGGCCATCATTGCCGCCACCAGGCATCCCTCCTCCGAACTGGCCGCGGCCACCCGGTTATACCTGTAGCCAGAACTGGGGAAAGAACCGGACGTCGCGCCATGCTGTCCATGACAATACGAATTCACTGACACGACAGGGTCCCCGACATGGCGATGGAATCCGAAAGCCCTTCCCCACGGTCCGCGCATATAGGAAGGTTCGGGATTGGATTAAAGAGCTGCCTCAGCGTCGCTGATGGTCACGTGTTCGTGGCCAAAAGGGATGAGTCCGAAGATGATCGAAATGATGCGGCGATCAAGGACCTGTACGCGCGGCATGCCCAGCGTATCGACCCTGCCAATCCAGTCTGCCCCTACGGTGACGGCGGCGACCGTACCAGGACCGGCGTTCAAAAGCCGTCGTCGTACCTCGCATTCAGCTGCGGCCACACGTTCGTCCTCGACGCTCGCGATGCAGCGGACTGCCTGACCTGGGAATTGACGGAGGCGCAGCGCATCGTCGCTCAGCAATTGCGGCCGAGGAAGGCGGGTTCCTCCGGTCCAATCGAACGCAAGAAGAACCGGCGTTGACTCCACCCGAACCGGAGCCCAAGCAGGCTGCTCCCTCGACCCGTAGTACAACCAGGCGATCGCCATCCTCGACGACACGGAGGAGTAGATAAGCGGCCGGGCACCGTTCCCGCGTACAGGCTCTGGATCGGCCCGGGATGAAATCCTGGGGTGTCCCGGCAGGCCGTCTACTCCTCCATGCCATCGCGGGCCTGCGGAGTGTTCGCCACCGGCCAGGACCTGGAGGAATGGCGGCGGTTGCAAGCCCGGACACCGCCGAACACGTGTCCCAGCTGGTAGGCGCTGCCTCGGTGGCGGGTGTCGGCCTCCCGCAGCGGACGGCGATCGGCCACCAGCCAGAGACTCTGGATCCCCGTCGAGCGCACCACCGGTTGAACTGGAAAGGGAGGGCGGCCGCTGCCGGGCGGCAGCCCTCCCGTCCTCCGCGCGATCACCGCCGCCGTCGTGCGGAACAATGGGTTCCGTGCGAATGTACTTGTCCTCGTGGCGCCTGGGTGATGATGTCGAGCGGCTGCTGGAGTTGAGTTCCGGGTCGTCCGCGGCTGTGGTGGCGAACGCCATGGATGCCGCGGACGGCGTGGTGCGGCGGGACGCCGTTCAGCTCGAACTGGACGCGTTGGGCGGACTGGGGTTCCAGCCCGTCGAGGTGGACCTGCGATTGGAGGGTGCCGCCGGGGAGTTGGCCTCGTTCGACGTCGTGTGGGTGCGTGGGGGCAATGTGTTCGTGCTCCGGGAGGCCTTGGCTAGCAGCGGGGCGGATCTGGTGTTGCGGGAGCTCGTCACCGCCGACGCCGTCGTCTACGCGGGGTACAGCGCGGGATGCTGCGTGCTGGGACCGACGCTGCGGGGGCTGGAGTTCGTCGACGACCCGACCGCGGTCGACGAACCGCGGTGGGACGGGTTGGGGCTGCTCGACTACGTTTTCCTGCCGCACTATCGGTCCGACCACCCGGAGTCCGCCGCGATCGAGCGGGTCGTGGCGGACTACGAGCGGCGGGGTCTGTCTCACCGCCGTGTGAGGGACGGCGAAGTCGTCGTCGTGGACTCGTCCTGACGTCTATTGGTTTCCGGGGCTGCCAACGCCGCCGCCACCGTCACCGCGGACAGCACCAGGAAGTACCTGCAGATCAGCCAGGGCCTGCTGCCGCCCAGGAAGAACAGCGAGGTCGCCAGGAGCGGTAGGAGGCCGCCGCCCAGCACCGGGCCCACCTGGTAGGCGATGGAAGTGCCGCTGTACCGGACGTTGGTCGGGAACAACTCCCCGAACCAAGCCGCGAGCGGCCCGAACATGGCGTCGTGCAGCACGTTGAGGCCCAGCAGCACGCCGAGGAAAATCAGCGTCGGCGAGTGGGTGTCCACGATCAGGAAGAACGGCATGATGTACAAAGCCGATCCGATCGCGCCGAAGAGGAACAGCCGCCGTCTGCCCCAGCGGTCGGAGATCGCGCCCCACAGCGGTCCGGTGACCAGGCTCAGGGCGGCGCTCGTCGTGACCGCGACCACGCCGATGCCGCGGTGTTCCGGCACTTCGTGCTCCAGGTAGAAGAGGACGAAGACGGTGAAGAAGTAGGAGGCCGCGGTCTGCGAGATCCGCACGCCGATCGCGAGGAGGAGGTTACGCCGGTGCTCGCCGACGACGGTGCGCAGCGGTGAGGCCGAGAGCCGTTCCTCCCGCCGGGCGGTGACGAATGCCTCCGCCTCGTCGATGGAGGCCCGGATGACCAGGCCAACGATGATGAGGACGAGGCTGGGTCAGGAACAGCACCCGCCAGCCCCATGCCAGGAACTGTTCGTCGGTGAGGAGCGCCCGGGTGAGCGCGAACGCCCCGGACGCCAAGAGCAGGCCCGCAGATGACCCGGACATGACGAGGCTCCCCCAGAAGCCCCGGTGGCGCGCCGAGGCGTTCTCCACCATGAGCACGGCCGCGCCGCCCTGTTCGACGCCGACGGCGAACCCCTGGAGCAGCCGCAGGATCGTCAGCAGCACGGGCGCCAGAACGCCCGCCTGCGCGTAGGTCGGGAGTACGCCGATCAGCGCGGTGGACGTCCCCATGATGAACAGCGACTGCACGAGGACGGGTTTGCGGCCGTACCTGTCGCCCAGTTGCCCCGCGGCGATCGCTCCGAGCGGGCGGGCCAGGATGCCCACCGTGTACGCGGCGAACGTGGCGATGATGCTGGTCACCGGGGAGAGGTCGGGGAAGAACAGTTTGCTGAAGACCAGCGCGCTCGCAGTGCCGTACAGGTAGAAGTCGTACCACTCGACGGCCGAGCCGATCATGCCTGCTGCGGCTACCCGACGGGGCATTGTGCGTGGCCGGTCCAACACGGTCATGGCGGCTACCCCCGGTGGTGGGTGAAATGGTGTTCGGGAACTTCGATGAAGAGTCCGTCGGCCCGGGCGCGGACCTGGCCGTCGAACAGCGCCTCCGCTCGGGCGCGGACCTTGCGCCCCTGGGTCTCCGTGCACTGGGCGCGCAGCTCTACGTCCCGCCCGATTGGCACCGGCGCGAGGAAGTCGACCTCCAGCCGCCTGGTCACGCACGGCCGGTCCAGCACGCGCCACAGGGTGAGGCTGATGACCTCGTCGAGCACGGCCGCCACGATGCCGCCGTGCGCGATGCCGGGCGCGCCTTGGTGCGAGGTGCCCAGCCGCGCGTTGGCGACGAGCCCGTCCGGTCCGTCGCCGACGACGCGTACGCGCAGACCGCCGACCGCGTCGGCGCCGCAGGCGTAACAGCCCTCGTAGCCCGGTCGGTGGGGTCGGCGGGTCACGCGGTGCTCACCGGCCGGGCCGCGAGCGTCGTGCCCCGGCCGCCACGACGAACAGCAGGCTCAGCAGGGCCCAACCCGCTACCCCCGTGGGCAGCACGACCGCAGTCATCAGCAGGGGGCCGAGGGCCCGCTGGCTGCCGAAGCCGAGGCTGAAGAACGCCAGGTACTGGGCCCGGCGGTCCTCCGGCGCGACGACGTACGACAGCTCCCAGCTGGCGGCGACCAGCAGGTTCTCCGCGAGCGTCAGGACGATCACGCCTGTGATCGCCCCGACGGCTGCGGCCACCCCGCTCAGGGCCGAAGCGGTCGAGAGGAGCACGCACGTCGCCACCAGGAGTCCGCACGCCAGACGGATGGCGCGTACGGACGGCACGAGCCCCTGCGCGAACCGCGCGAGGTAACCCTGCGACAGCGCGGTCTGCGCTGTGCTGACCGCCAGCAGCATCGACGAGAACGATGCGGGCAGGCCCAGCACGCCGACCACCCACAGTGGCAGCAGGACGAAGAGGATCGAGTCGTGCAGCATCGCCAGGGCGTTGGCCGCGACCAGCCCGACGAATCGGCCGTTCCGGTATGGCGCTCGGCTGACGGCCGTAGCGGCGGCTCGCCTGCCAGCCGCGCCTGGGCCGCAGCGTGTCCGCGGGTCCGACGGACAGCCAGGCCTGTCGCCAGGAACGACACCCCTCGCCGGCCACCTGGCCCACCACATCGGCCAGCACCTGATCGTGCGCGCGGCGGATGTAGACCGGCAGCTCGCCCAGCCCGGCCGCCCTGGCTCCGGCGTCGATCGCCGGATGCACCTCCAGATCCAGCGGGCCCATCTGGCCGATCGGCCGCCCGGCGGGCGTGAGTCCCTCCCCGGAACCTGCGGGAGGCGGATAGTGGTGATGGTCGTGATGGTGATACTCGGCGCCGACGGCGTTGCCGTGGATGAGGTTGCCGGAGAACTCGACACGATCCCCCCGCTGACCCGGTTCGGTGTCACCGCTGCTCATCGTCATCCCGCCGGGAAGACGACGAGGTGTTCACCTGCTTGCCGACGACGTTGCCACCGAAGACGTTGCCGTGGAACTCGATGTGGTCCCCGGCATGCCAGCGCCGTGGTGGCGGGGTCTGCTCGTCTGCCTTCGCAGGCGGCGCGGACCGCGCCGGGTCCGGTCCCGGCGACGCCGAGGGCTGCCGTGCCGCCGTGCCGGCGCCGCTGTGCATCGCAGCCTGGCCACCGGCGGGTGCGTGCATCGATGGCGACCTCGGGCCGTCGGGTTGCGGCGTGTCTCCGGAGCGCAGCTGCACCAGCAGGCCGGCGACCGAGACCAGCAGCGCGAGCGCGCCGAGGAACATGCTCACCACGCTGGCCCGCTGATCCAGCACCGCCAACACCGCGCCCGGCAGGTGCAGCGGATCGGCGAAGAACCCCACCAGCCCTGCGCACAGGACCACCACCGCCGATCCGGCCAGCACGACCGGCCACACCCGCCGCCACCCTCGGCGCCCGTCTCGGTGCCCACGCCCGCCCTGCGGCGGCTGCAATGCCCTCACCCCTCAAGCGTGCCGCCACGGGCCCCCAAAACGGCGGAAAGTCGCCGAGGAGTTACCCGGCAAAGGGGGTGACAGCCCTGAGCCGCCCGCTCCCAGGGTCAGCGGTTCTTGCCGCGCCTGTGGCGCAGCCACAACAGGACGCTGGCCACCGACCCGGCGATGGCGACGATCTTTTCGGCGCTGTCCATCATCCCGTCCCAGCCGCGGCCTTGGCCGTAGTAGTAGCGGCCGCACAACAGCGTGATCACAGCGATCAGCCACTCGGTGCGCGGGGACTCCAGAAACCAGTCGCCCAGTTTCACCGCGGGCTGGGCCAGGTCGCGGATGCGGAACCGGATCGCCGCCACTAGCAGCCCGGCGGCGTGCCGCAGCCGGGCCGACGCGCCGGGGCGGGCCCGCCCGGTGGTGGCGTCCGGGCGTAGCAGGTCGGCCAGGAACTCCTCGATGCGCCAGGCGCGGTGCCGTCCGGCGATGGCCACCGCCAGCGTGGCCAGGGTGACCGCGACGGTATGGGAGTGCCGGTGCACGTCGACGCCGCGCAGCGCCTGGATGACGTCACCGGCCAGGGTGACGGCGGCGATGAGCACGCCGATGCCCAGGCTCGCTCCGGCCACGGCGACGGCCGGGGTCCATCCGGCGATCAGCCCGACGACCGCGCCGCAGAAGATCACCGCGCTGAGGGTGGCGGTGATGATCAGGTTGTGGCCTTCGCTGAGCACGTCGGTGGCGAACGCCACGGTCAGGGCGATCAGCGCGGCGGTGAACACCGCGCCGATGGCGCCGACCGGCAGTCCCAGCAGGTTCTCGCCGTCGCCGTCGGCCAGTTGTCCGACCGCGCGGGCGGCGCCGGTCGCCCCCAGGACGGCGGCGCCGGCCACCGCGCACCGCAGTACCCCGGCAAGGCGGGGCAGGGTGTCCCTCGCGGGCACGGTTTTTCCAGGGCCCGCGGCAGCAGGAATTTCGGGAGGTGTGCTCTGCCGGGGGGACAGATCAGTGGTCACGTGCGTCCTTCTCGCAACAGCGCCGTGGCAGGCCACGGGCGCGCACGCCGGGCGGAGTTAGCAGTGGAGTACAGCTGCCGTCCAGTTCCGGTCAGGGCATAAAAGCGGCGGCGCGGCCGCCCGATCGGATGGCCCTGTTCCCAGTCCCCGCTGATCCACCCTGCCTCCTCCAACCGCTCCAGAACCGGGTACACCGTCCCAGAGCCCAGCCCGGCCAGCTCGCAGATGCGATACCCCCAGGCCGGGTCATCCGCGCCGGACGCCAGCAGCACATCGAGCACGAGCCTGGTGGCAGTGGTCAGTCTGATCCTCGCCGCGCCCATGACCCCTGATCTTGACCCACGGCGGCCCGGCCTATGTCGAGAACGACGCACCCGCCTGGAGTCACAGGTACCGCGATTCCCCGGAGGCGCCCGCTCCCTGCGCGTGCACCGCGGTGGCCGTGTATCGGGTGGAGGTCACAGCTCGACCGCAGAGCGCCATACATCTGCGGCCGCAGTGATCCTCACCCCGCTCCTGCCAGAGCTGCGGGCCGATGACGTCGATCCGCTGCGGCGCGCTGATCGGGTCGGTGTCGCTGGCGGCTGCGGATGCCTCGCTGGTGCTGCCCGCCCGCGCGCTGCGCCCGCCGCCGCCGATCTGGCGTCCGCGGTCAAACGGGCCGAGGCACCGCCCGATCCGAGATCCTCGGGTCGGCCTGGTCGATCATTGGCCCGTTGGCGGGCGCCGGGCCAGGATCTCCGGGACGTTGCTGTAGCGGCGGACCAGTCCGGCAAGTCCGTGGTCGATGTATCCCAGGACCTCCACGATCGTCTCGTGGTCGGCGTGCAGGTGCCGGTGGTGGATCGGGGAGTGGTGAGCGATCTTGTTACGCAGCACGCGCAGATAGTCCAGTTTCTGGTGCAGGTCCCTGCGGCGTCCGCGGTAGTGCGGAAAGGCCCGATACAGGGCGGTGCGCCACAACCGCTGGTCGTAGCGGTTGCCGCTGCCCAGCAGACCGACCCAGAACCCGAACGGGAGCTCGTTGATGACCTCCTGCGGTGTGGCCGGGATCGCTTGCCGGCGCAGCTGGGCGCGAGCATCCGTGACCTTCTGCCGTGCACCGAAGTGAAGATCGGCCGCCGGGGCATCCCACCAATCGGCGCGCCCGAACAGCTGTCGCATCTGCTGGTCCATCACGCTGCGCAGCGAAAGCTCCAGGTGCTGCAACGGACCATACAGCCCGCCGGCGACCTCGGTGTTCCAGCAGAACAACCGCAGCGCCGCCACGGTGTCGCCACCGCATACCGCGGCGTACTCACCGATACGCGCCTGTGACAGCACCCGGCGTAGCCGTAGGGCCTCGGCTCGATCCACCTGGGTCGACCTCTCCGATGTAGTGGTTGTGCTAGCGTCGGACGCATAAGCCCCGGATCTGCCTCTGCATCGCACGCAGCCGGGGCACAGCCATTTCTGCGGTCCCGATCTCACCACGAAAACCGGGAAGGCCGCCGGTCATATGTCAACCGCGCCGGGGCACACCACCACGCCGCAGTGGTTTTCAATCCAGGCGGACCATCTCGACCAGTTCGTGAACTGCTCAACGGCGATCCAGAAGCGGATGGACAGCCACCGACGAAGAGCAGGCGCGAAGCACGCGGCCACACGTCTACGACACGCGCCCGGGCCGCGCCGCTCGGACGGCTGCGTCGTGTTTGCCGGCCAGGCCGTCGAAGCCCCGCCGGAGAAGTAAGCGATGCCGAACTCTTCGCCGATCCTGACCACTTGAGGAACCATGCCCGGGGGCGCCGATGCCAACGCTGGTCAGCACGGCGCCGGACGCTGTTCACCGGCGACCTCTTGGGCACCAGCCCAATCGGGTCGACTCTACATGTCGGCGGCCCTGGGTCGCCGTCTCCTAAAGCAGCCGGGAACCCCGCCGTAGTCTCCGCTCATGCCGATCCGATACGCCCTCCCGCCCGACGCGGACGTCATGGCCGAGATCACCTGTGCCACGTTCGCCGAATTCGAGGACTTCGACGTCACCCGCGAGCAATCCGCCGCCAACTGGCGCCGGAATCTCCTCGGGGAGGCGGCCGAACGGCCTCGGCCACATCACACCAGGATCGCCGAACTGCCGGACGGGACGGTCATTGGTCTGGTCATGGGCGGCCCGGCGGATCCAGCGCTCGGCCTTGACGCCGAGATCTACGCCCTCGCGGTCCATCCCGGTCATCAGGGCCATGGCCACGGCCGCGCCCTGCTGAAGGCGGTGGCGGCCGATCTGTGCGCCGACGGGTTCGGCTCGCTGGCGATCCGGGTACTGGCCATCAACAAACGCGCCCGCCGCTTCTACACCTCCCTCGGCGGAGTCCTCGCGGGAGAGGTGTCACCCGACGAGGTCTTCTACGCCTGGCCGGAGATCGCGGCGCTCCTCTGATCAGGAAGTCGCTGCAGAGCTGGACCGATCCTTGTGCTCCGGCCGCGGGCATGTCACCCGCTGTCGAGGTCCAGCGCGAGTGGCAGGTCAGCTGCGGTGAGATCGAGTCTGGGACGCAGGTATCGGACCGGGTGGCGCCACCTGCCGTGCTCGGCGGCGACGTCGACCTCGA
>NZ_QOIL01000044.1 GCF_003323745.1 Sphaerisporangium album | reverse complement strand
GCAAGCGATGGACCATGCGCTGGAAGGCGCCGTTGAACGCCTTCCAGATCGCCTTCGAAGGCCGCCTTACCCCCGCCAACCTCTAACCACTTCAACAACCAAGATCAGCCGTTAAATTGACACTCCCCGTCGTTCGGGCGGCGGAGCCTCCCTCGTCGCGTTCTGAGTCAAGACAAGCAGTCAGCTTGCTTGTAAGAGAGTCTTTCGCCGTAGTCTCGCTGTTGTCTCTCGGCTTGGAACACGTGATGCAGGACCTATGTGTCGAGTTTCAATGGTCGAAGTGCCACATGGGAGGAGATGGCCATGCCTCGACGAATGGGTGATCTGTCACGAGAAGCGTCGATTCTTGCGCATCCGTTAAGTTATATTCGTGCTCAACGCGGCTGGACCTACCAGGACCTCGTCGACATGATCGCGGACCAGGTCGGGAACATGGCCAGACGCCGAGAGAAAGCATGGCGATGGGAACATTGGGGAATAGTCCCCGATCGTGAAACCCAGCTAGCGCTCGCAGAGATTCTCGATGTGGCGCCGGAGAAGCTCGACTTGATTCCCTGGCCCGAATGGTTGCCTGACGGGGATCCAATCCGATTGGATTTCCCCTGGAACGGAGACGGAAGTATGTTCGCCGTCGAAGACGCTCTCAGACACGCCTTGCCAGATCGCAGAGGGTTCATGCGGTTGACCGGCTGTACGCTTACGGGATTCGCCGAGGTATGGATGAACGTAGAACCGGCGGAAGCGAGCGCCACCTTCTACGGTGGGAGGATCGGGGATGACTTCGTCGACCAGATGGAGGCCGGGCTTCCCCGCCTGCGCCTGCTTGAGGCCGCCTACGGTGGCCAGAGAGCATGCCGCCTCCTCGATGCGGAACTTGGCATGGTCAATGAAGTGCTCAGCAAATCCTCCTACACCTCCGGGGTCGCACGCAGGCTGCACGCCCTGGCCGCCGAGCTCGGCCGTGTGGCGGGTTTCGCCTGCTTCGACGCGGGATTGCATTCGGCCGCTCAACGCTATTGGGTGGCCGCGGTACACGCCGCACATGCGGCAGGCGATCGCGTTCAGGGCGCCAACATCCTCAAGTCCATGAGTTTGCAGTGCCATGACTTCGGGTGCTTCGGAGAGGCACTGAGGATGGCACAATGCGCTCGCGAAGGAGTCGGGCAGGTGACGCCTCGCACGGCTGCGATGCTCGCGTTGAGAGAAGCCCGTGCGCGTGCCGCGATGGGAGAGGCCGGTGAGTGCGAACGGCTCATAGCCGCGGCCGACAAGCTGATCGGTTTGGGCTTCAGCGAAGACGATCCCGCTTTCATCGGTTACTTCGACGAAGCTGAATTTCACGCTCAGGCAGGCAGCTGTTACCTCGACCTGGGCTGGGGGCGCCATGCGGATGACCACCTGACCTCGGCGCTTGAACGACTCCCTCGCACAAAGGTCCGCGACAGGGCCACCTACTTGACTCGCCGCGCCGACGCACAGCGCGGCCTGGGAAACGTAGAAGAGGCGGCAGCGCTATTGGCGGGTGTTGTTTCCCTTGTCCAACAGGCGCCCTCCCGGCGTAATGTTGATCGTCTGCTGACCGTGCGCAACCGGCTCCCTGCGAGCGCGGCTCGCCGCGAGCTGGACGAGCACCTGAACTCCATTACCTCTCCGACGGGGTGAACATGATCCTGCAGCGAGTGGCGGTCGTGACCGGAGCCAACCGTGGATTGGGACGGGCCATCGCCACCGGGCTCGCCGAACGAGGTCTGCACGTGGTGGTCGGTGCCAGAGACGAGCGAGCCGCCTACGAGGCCTCTGATGAGATCACCGGACAGGGTTTCACAGCTTCGGCGCACCAGCTCCAGGTCACCGACCCGGCCAGCGTCGCCCGCTGCTTCGCCGATGTGGCCGGCAGCCTCGGACGTATAGACGTCCTGGTGAACAACGCCGGTGTGGCCATAGACCGCGGTCAACCGGCGTCCGGCCCGGACTTCGAGAAGGTCCATGCGACCCTGGAGACGAACCTGCTGGGTGCCTGGCGTTGCTGCGCCGCGGCCATTCCCGAAATGCGCCGCAACGGCTACGGCCGCATCGTCAACATTTCGAGTCATCTTGGCAGCATCAGCACGATGGCCGGGACCAACGTCTCCTACCGGGTGTCCAAGGCTGGGCTCAATGCCCTTACCCGCATACTCGCCGCCGAACTGGCCGGCACGGGAGTCCTGGTCAATGCGGCCTCACCCGGCAGGGTCAACACCCGGATCGCCTATGGCGAGACCGAACGTACTCCCGAGGAGGGCGCGGAAACGGCCATCTGGCTCGCGACTCTTCCCGTCGATGGCCCCACGGGAGGCCTCTTCTATGAGCGCGAGCCGTTGGACTGGTGAATGTACGATGGCGCCCGCCCGGGACATCCGGCATCCACGCTCACTCAGAATGGCACCACAGGAACCGTCGGGGGCCTGCCGCCGTCGGTCAGGGGATGGCTGGGCGAGTTAGAACCAGACCAGTGTGCCGGAGGGCCGACGTTCGAAGCCCCGTCGGGACGAGAGGTCGGCGACGATAGCGAGGCCCCGGCCGTCGATATCAGGGTGCTGCCGTACGCCTGTGGTGCTCACGTCACCCCTGAGGGTGCTTTCATGATCTTCGAGTTGCCCGAGCCTTACCCGGATGTGGCCTTCATAGACACTCCTGCGGGCGGAATCTATGTTGAAGCGGACGAAGTAGAACGGCTTAAATCGAAGTGCGTCGTATTCGAGAGCTATCGCTTGATCCAGTCGAGTCGATCGGTTGTCTACACCCGAGCCGAGTGGGACGCCTTCCTGGCCGGCGTCCGGGCCGACGAGTTCGACTTCCAGTAGGGCCGCCGATGCCGTGAGCCCCCGCCCTGCCTGGCGGGGCAGGCCGGGGGGCGCGGGGTCGTTGGGCATGCCACGCGGGCCCGTCCGGAGGGGGCCGCCGCCCAAAGCGGATCTTTACCGGACGGGCCCGCGGGTTCGTGGGGCGCGGGCGCTGCGCGCGGCCGTAGGCCGGCCGTTGAGTTGCTCAGCGGTTGGTCGCTAAGCCGCTGGTCAGTTGTTCAGTCGCTCGGCTGCTCAGTTGTTCGGTGGCTCGGTGTCGGTGGCTGAGCTCAGTGCGACGGGGCGAACTGCTCGGCCTCGGTGGAGCCCTTCAGCGCGACCGTCGAGGAGTCGGGCGCGACGGCGGTGCTGATCAGGTCGAAGTAGCCGGTGCCGACCTCGCGCTGGTGGCGCGTGGCGGTGTAGCCGTTGGACTCCGCGGCGAACTCCTCCTCCTGCAGGGCGACGTAGGCCGTCATGCCTTCCTCGGCGTACCCGCGGGCCAGCGAGAACATCGAGTGGTTCAGCGAGTGGAAGCCGGCCAGGGTGATGAACTGGAAGTGGTACCCCATCTGGCCGAGCTCGCGCTGGAACTTGGCGATGGCGGAGTCGTCGAGGTGCTGCTTCCAGTTGAACGACGGCGAGCAGTTGTAGGCGAGCATCTGGTCGGGGTACTCGGCCTTGATCGCCTCGGCGAAGCGCCGGGCCACGTCCAGGTCGGGCGTGGAGGTCTCCATCCACAGCAGGTCGGAGTACGGCGCGTAGGCCAGCCCGCGCGCGACGCACGCGTCCACGCCGTTACGCACCCGGTAGAAGCCCTCGGCCGTGCGCTCGCCGGTGGCGAACGCCTGGTCGCGGGGGTCGACGTCGCTGGTCAGGAGCGTCGCGGCCTGGGCGTCGGTCCGCGCGATGACCAGGGTCGGCACGTCGCACACGTCCGCGGCGAGGCGGGCGGCGTTGAGGGTCTTGATGTGCTGGCCGGTCGGGATCAGCACCTTGCCGCCGAGGTGGCCGCACTTCTTCTCCGAGGCGAGCTGGTCCTCCCAGTGCACGCCCGCGGCGCCGGCGGCGATCATGCCCTTCATCAGCTCGAAGGCGTTCAGCACGCCGCCGAATCCGGCCTCGGCGTCGGCCACGATGGGCGCGAGCCAGTGCGGCGCCCGGGTGTCGCCCTCCGACCAGGTGATCTGGTCGGCGCGCAGCAGCGCGTTGTTGATGCGGCGCACCACGGCGGGCACGGAGTTGGCCGGGTAGAGGCTCTGGTCGGGGTAGGTCTGGCCGCCCAGGTTGGCGTCGGCGGCGACCTGCCAGCCGGACAGGTAGATGGCCTTCAACCCCGCCTTGACCTGCTGCACCGCCTGATTGCCTGTCAGGGCGCCCAGCGCGTGCACGTAGTCCTCGGTGTGCAACAGGGACCACAGGCGCTCGGCGCCGAGCCTGGCGAGGGTGTGCTCCTCCTGGACGGAGCCGCGCAGGCGGACGACGTCCTCGGCCGTGTAGGTCCGCTCGACGTTCCTCCAGCGCGGGTTGGTCTCCCACTCTCGCCGCAGCTCGTCTGCAGCTCCCTTGAGGCGATCACTCATTTTGACTCCTTTGGCGTCCCCTGGGTGCTTGGTTCGAGTCTGCGACTGATGGGCGATCGTTCTCAAGACAGGTCGCGTGAAATATGTCAGAAGTTTCGGCTGAGGAGAATACTGGCCGGTATTTCATTGGCAAGAAATGCAAACTTTTCCCTATGGACTAGACCAATCCATGTGATCCATGTCACCCGCCGCTCGCGCGCTATATCGGCATTTATCCCGACAAACCAGGAGATTTCGCTCGGCCGATGTGATCCGCTGAAGTACCAAGAACCCCATGACTCGGGCCGCGTCGCCCCGGGATCGGCCGTACGGCGGCGTCCCGGTGCGCCGGGTGGAAGATCTGTGGAAATTGCGCCTAGGATCGTGCTATGGCGTCTTTGGTGGGAGAAGAACCGCTGTCTTTGACACAGGAGCTCGACCTCCTGGCGTTCGGCCAGCGTTTGAGACACCTGCGCAAGCAGCGCGGCCTCACCCTGTCGGAGCTCGGCGACCGCGTCGGCCGCGCCCCGAGCCAGCTCTCCCTGCTGGAGAACGGCAAGCGCGAGCCCAAGCTGTCACTGCTGAAGTCGCTGGCCACGGCCCTGTCCGTCCCCGTCGAGGAACTGCTGCGCCGTCAGGCCCCGAACCGCAGGGCCCAGCTGGAGATCGCCCTGGAGGAGGCCCAGCGCGACCCGATCTACGCCTCGCTCGGTCTGCCCCGGCTGAAGGTCTCCGCGCGGGTCCCCAACGACGTGCTCGAACACATCCTCGGCCTGTACGAGGAGCTGCGCGCCCGCGAGGCCAGGGGCACGGCCACGCCGGAGGAGGCCAGGGCCGCCAACGCCGAGCTGCGCCGCAAGCAGCGCGAGCAGGACAACTACTTCGCCGAGATCGAGAACGCCGCCTCCGAGGCCCTGGCCGCCGTCGGCTACCGCACCGGCGCGCTGTCCCAGGGCACCGTGCAGGCGCTGGTGACCCACTACGGGTACGCCGTCCAGACCGCCCAGGACCTGCCCCGCTCGGTACGGTCGATCACCGACCTGCGCAACCGGCGCATCTACGTCAAGAACGAGCAGCTCGGCATGCACACGCCGCGCACGATCCTGCTCCAGACGCTCGGCCACCTGGCGCTCGGCCACCACAGGCCGCGCGACTTCGCCGACTTCCTGCGCCAGCGCACCGAGGCGAACTACTTCGCCGGAGCCCTGCTGGTGCCCGAGGCCGCGGCCGTCCCCTATCTCAGGGAGGCCAAGCAGGACCGGGCGCTGTCGGTGGAGGACCTGCGCGACGTGTTCGCGGTCTCCTACGAGATGGCCGCGCACCGCTTCACCAACCTGGCCACCCACCACCTCGATCTGACCTGCCACTTCGTGCGCAACGACGCGGGCGGCATCATCTACAAGGCGTACGAGAACGACGGGATCATCTTCCCCGCCGACGCCAGGGGCGCGATCGAGGGCCAGCGCATGTGCCTGCGCTGGGCGGGCCGCCAGGTGTTCTTCTCGCCGGACCGGTTCTCGGTCCACTACCAGTACTCCGACTCGCCGACCGGGACGTACTTCTGCGTGGCGCACGTCGACCCCTCGCAGGAGCGCGACTTCGCGATCACGCTGGGCGTGCCCTACCGCGAGTCCCGCTGGTTCCGCGGCCGGGAGACCACGACCAGGACCCGGTCGAACTGCCCGTCGGGCGAGTGCTGCCGCCGCCCGCCCGCCGAGCTGACCCAGCGCTGGGAGGGCTACGCCTGGCCGTCGGCCCGCGCGAACTCCCACGTGCTGGCCGCCCTGCCTCCCGGCTCGTTCCCGGGCGTGGACGAGGCCGACGTCTACACCTTCCTGGAACGTCACGCCGGCGGGTGAGACCTGAGGACGGTCGGCAGCCGGAGCACGAAACAGGCGCCGCCGCCCGGGGAGTCCTCGACGTCGAGCGTCCCCTGGTGGGCGTGGGCGATGTCGCGGGCGATGGCCAGGCCGAGGCCGGTGCCCCCGCGATCGCGGCTGCGCGCGGAGTCCAGGCGCGCGAACGGCTCGAACACCCGCTCGCGGTCGGCGCCGGTGATGCCCGCGCCGTCGTCGGCCACGACCAGCTCGGCGGACGTGCCGTTGCCGCGCACCTCGATCCAGACCGTGCCGGTGGCGTGGCGATCGGCGTTGTCGAGCAGCGCGTTGACCAGCCGCGCGATCTGGTGCGGCACGCACGACACCGTCACGCCCGGGTCGGCGGCCATCCGTGCCGCGCGCCTGTCCTCGCGGGCGGAGAGCTGCCAGCGGACCAGCTCGGCCAGGTCCACGGGCTCGCGCTCGGCGACTTGGCCCTTCAGGCGGGCGAGCAGGAGCAGGTCGGTGACGATCGCCTGCAGCCGGTCGACGTCCCGCAGGGCGCTCTTCAGCAGGGTCGGCAGGTCGGTCTCGTCCGGGTGCATCTGCGCTTCTTCCAGTTGGGCACGCAGCCCGGCCACGGGGGTGCAGAGCTCGTGGGAGGCGTCCGCGATGAACTGCCGCTGCTGCTCCAGCAGAGGTTCCGGCCGCGGGGAGTCCACGCCGCCGTCACGGGCCCGGCGGCGGATGTCCGCCGCCCGCTCACCCCCGTGGTGCTGGGTCATGGCCGTGTCACGATCCTCCCGCTCAATCGTGGATGTCGCGCGTGCGATGGATCGTCACCCTTTCCTCGTATCGTATACGGTATACACTTTAGGTATACACGGTATACAGCGCGCCGTACCCCTCCACGATGCCGCTCTGGTCGCCCCCGTGTCATCGCGGGCAGCACCCACCCGGGCCCCCATGCCACCGTCACCGCCGATATGTCAGCTAGCTGCAATGCCCAGCCGGGGCGGCTGCTGGAATCCTTGAAGGGTGGCTGTGCAGTGTCTGATCGTCGATGACAACGACCAGTTCCTCGCCGCCGCCTGCGAACTGCTCGAGTGCGAGGAGATCACGGTGGTGGGCGTTGCGTCGACGTCCGCCGAGGCCCTGCGGCGCTTCGACGAGCTCCGCCCGGACGTGACGCTCGTCGACATCAGCCTGGGGGAGGAGCTGGGGTTCGAGCTCGCACGGCGGCTCGCGGACACCGCCTCGGCCGAGCCGCCGGTGGTCATCCTCATCTCGACGTACGCGGAGAGGGACTTCTCCGACATGATCGCCTCCAGCCCGGCCGTCGCGTTCCTCCCCAAGTCCGGTCTGTCCGGCAGCGCGATCCGCGCCATCCTTTACGCGGAGACCGCCGAGGACGGTTTCGGCGGGGCTAGCGCCGCTCCAGGAAAGTGATCACCGCCAGCACGCGCCGGTGGTCGTCCTCGGTCTCCGACAGCCGTAGCCGCGTGAGGATGCTCCTGACGTGCTTCTCGACGGTCCCCTCGGCGATCCACAGCCGGTGGGCGATCCCGGCGTTCGACCGGCCCTCGGCCATCAGGGCGAGCACCTCGCGCTCGCGGGGCGTGAGCTGCTCCAGGGGATCCTCGCGGTGGCGCGCGGAGAACAGCTCGCGCACCAGCGCCGGGTCGACGACCGAGTCGCCGGCGAGGATGCGCTCGATCGTCTCGATGAACTCGGTCACGCTGGCCACCCGGTGCTTCAGCAGGTAGCCGACCCGCTGGCCGGTGGCGAGCAGCTCCATCGCGTGGTCGACCTCGACGTGCGCCGACAGCAGCAGGATCCCGGCCTTGGGGTGGTCCTCGCGGATCTCGCGCGCCGCCTCCAAGCCCTCCATGGTGCACGTCGGCGGCATCCGGATGTCGATGATGACCAGCTCGGGCGCGCTGTCGCGGACGAAGGTCAGCAGCTCGGCGGCATCACCCGCCCGGCAGACGACGTCGTATCCCGCCGCCTCCAGCAGGGAGGCTATCCCCTCGCGAAGCAGGACATCGTCCTCCGCGAGGGCTATCCGCGTGCCTGATCCGCCCATCGCTCTCGCCCCGGAGTCGCCCCTTTAAGCGGGTTTGAACACGTGCCATTGCCCAGCGTAACGGGACGGGCTTCCGCGAATGGCAAGGTTCGCCCTGAAACGTGCCTCAACCAGGGCAAATGTCCGGCAGAGCGGTGCTCTTGCCGTTGGGGGGCGGGCGTAGACTCACAGAGTGCCCGAGGGCATCATCGCCTCGCTCCTGCGCACGTCACGCCCCTCCTACGCCCTCGGCCTCGGGGTCAGCGTGGCCTGCGTGGTGGTCGAGAGCGCCCTGATCTACTTGATCAAGGACTACGTGCCCCCGACGGCGTTCGGCGTGGTCTACCTGCTCGGCGTCCTGCTCGTCTCGACCATCTGGGGGCTCGGGCTGGCGATGGCCACCGCGTTGCTGAGCGCCGCCGTCTACCACTTCCTCTATCTGTGGCCCGTCAACGACGCCACGGAGCTGATCATCCTGCCCATCTTCTTCATCGTCGGGGTGCTGGCCGGCTCCATCACGGGCGTCGCCCGGGCGTCGGCCGCCGAGGCCCACGCCCGGCAGGCGGAGGCCGACCTCGCCGCCGAGCAGGCTCACCTGCTGCTGAGGGCCGGAGACCTGCGCTCGGCCCTGCCGGAGGCATCCGAGCGCCTGGCCCGCGCCCTGGAACTGCCCTACGCGACCGTCATCCCCGAGGAGCTCGTCCCCGGCGAGGGCCGCACCGTGTTCCCGCTGCGCGAGGGCTCGACCGTCCTCGGGACGCTCGTCCTCCCGCCCGGGGTCCCCCCGTCCACGCTGCGCCGCCTGCGCCGGCGGATCGTCCCGGCCCTGGAGTCCCTGGTGGCGGCGGCCCGCGAACGCGAGGCCATCGTGAACGCCCTGGAGGCGAGCCGCGACGATCTGCGCCGCATCGCCGAGGTGCAGGGAGCCCTGCGCCGCGTGGCGACGCTCGTCGCGCAGGGGATCTCCCCGGAGGAGATCTTCCAGGCGGTCGCGGGTGAGATCGGCCGCATCGTGGGCGCGGAGTACATCGCGGTCACCCGGTTCGAGCCGGACGCCCAGGTCACCCTGGTGGGCTCCTGGAGGGGCGGGCGGACGCCGCCCGCGCTGCGCCTGGGCTCGCGCTGGGGGGTCGGCCAGGGCACCGTTCCGGACCTGGTCTCGCGGACCGGCCGGCCCGCGCGGGTCGTGCTCAGCGACCCGGGGATCGCCGGGGGGATCAGCCGCTGGGCGCGGAGTCAGGGACTCAAGTGCGCGACCGGCTGCCCGGTGATGGTGCAGGGGCACCTGTGGGGCACGGTGATCGCCTTCTCGGCCTCGGCCCAGTCCGATCCCGAGGAGGCCGAGGACCGCATGATGGACTTCACCGAGCTGGTCGCCACCGCCGTCGCGAACGCGGACAGCCTCGCCGAGCTCGCCGCCTCCCGGGCCCGCGTCGTCGCCGCCACCGACGAGACCCGCCGCCGCATCGAGCGCGACCTGCACGACGGCACCCAGCAGCACCTGGTCTCGGTGGCGCTGGAGCTGCGCACGGCGGCGCTGGCCGTTCCGCCCGGCTGCGGCGACCTGCGGCGACGGCTCGACCACGCCGTGAACGGGCTCGGGGACGTCGTGGAGAACCTGCGGGAGATCTCCCGGGGCCTGCACCCCGCGATCCTGTCCATGGGCGGCATCGAACCGGCCCTCAGGACGCTCGCGCGCCGCTCGTCCGTGCCCGTCGAGCTGGACATCGACGGCGTGCGGCGCCTGCCCGAGCGGGTCGAGGTCGCGATCTACTTCATCGTGTCGGAGGCGCTGACGAACGTCGCCAAGCACGCGCACGCGTCGGTGGCCGGCGTCCGGCTGCGGGTCCTCGACGGCATGGCCGAGCTCGCGATCCACGACGACGGCGCCGGGGGCGGCGACCCGCGCCAGGGGTCGGGGCTGATCGGGCTCAAGGACCGCGTCGAGGCCCTCGGCGGCGCCCTGGAGATCACCAGCCCCATCGGCGGCGGCACGTGCCTGCGCGCCCGCATTCCGGCGGCCTCGGACTGGGAACCACCCGCGGGACGACGCGCGGGGCCGATGCTGTAACCACCAACCCCGGTTACCCCGGTTACCCCGGGCTCCGGCACGAAACGCCATGGCCGGCGCGTGGGCCGTCGGGGTCCGCATAGAGTGATCGGGCCGGGGAAATCCGGTGCGCCGGAGGCGACGGAGGGATCGCGCGTGCTGCCTGAGGTGGAGGTCTGGCTGCGCGAGCGTACGTCCGCCGCGGCGGACTGGCCCGTCGGCGACCTGCTCGCCGCCAAGCGGCGCGGCGGGGCGACCACCACGATCAGCGTGGTGCTGCCGGCGAGGAACGAGGCGGAGACGGTCGGCGAGATCGTCTCGGCCATCCGGCGTGACCTCCAGGACGCCGTCCCCCTGGTCGACGAGCTGATCGTCGTCGACTCCCGTTCCACCGACGGCACCGCCGAGCGCGCCGTCCGCGCCGGGGCGAAGGTCTTCACCCAGGACGAGATCCTGCCCGCCCTCGGCCCCATGGACGGCAAGGGCGACGTGCTGTGGAAGTCCCTCGCGGTGACCACCGGTGACCTGCTGGTCTTCGTCGACGCCGACCTGCGCGAGTTCAGCACCTCCTTCGTCACCGGGCTCCTCGGCCCACTGCTGGCCGACCCGGCCGTCGCCTACGTCAAGGGCTGCTACGACCGGCCGCTGCGAGAGGCGCAGGGCGCGGGCGGGCGCGTGACCGAGCTGGTGGCCCGGCCGATGCTCAACCTCCACTGGCCGCTGCTCGCCGGGTTCGTCCAGCCCCTCGCCGGGGAGTACGCCGGGCGCCGCGCGGCGCTCGAACGCGTGCCGTTCACCACCGGGTACGGCGTCGAGCTGGGCCTTCTCATTGACCTGCTCGACCAGGAGGGGCTCGGCGCGCTCGCGCAGGTGGACATCGGGCGGCGCGTCCACTCCCACCAGCCGACCGACGCCCTCGGCGTCATGGCGGGCCAGATCATGCACACCGCCTGGTCGCGGCTGGACCGCCAGTGCAAGATCGTCCCGCTGCACGTCCCGGCGGCCGAGCTGACGCAGTTCCGCCGGGGCGAGGCCGGGCACGTCCCGGCCGTCAGGGACGTGTCGGTTGGCGAGCGCCCGCCCATGCTGACCATCCCCGAGTACGCCGCCTCCCGGCCGCCCGCCGGGGGACGCGGGCCTCGCTGACACGGCGTCCACGAAGACCTTCCATCCCCTCAGACACCGCGCCGGATCGCCCGCGTGCCGAAGAACAGCCCGGCCGCCCCTATCGCGCACGCGGCGATCACCCCGTACAGCACCGGCGGGTTCACGAGCCTCCCGGCGAACAGCGCCCTCTCGGCCTCGACGATGTAGGAGACCGGGTTCACCGCGGCGGCGGCGCGCAGCCAGCCGGGCCCGAGCTCGGTCGGCAGCAGCACGCCCGACAGCAGCATCAACGGGAACAAGACCATCTGGGTGACACCCCAGAAGAGGGTGCCGTCCGGGCGGGACGCGATGGCGAGGACGAACGAGAACGCCCCGAGCCCGGTGCCGAACACGATCAGCAGCACCAGGCCCGCGAGCACGCCCGCCGGCGACGGCCGGAAGCCCAGCGGCACGGCCAGCCCGATGATCAGCACGGCCTGGGCCAGGAGGATCACGAACTCCTTCAGGACACGCCCCACCAGCATCGCCGTGCGGTTCAGCGGCGTGACCAGCATCCGCTCCATCGAGCCGCCCATCAGCTCGACCAGTAGGGAGTACCCCGCCAGCATCGGGCCGCTCAGGCACATCATGATCAGGATGCCGGGGACGAACCACTGCCAGGGGGTCTGCGCGCCGCCGAAGTCCTGGGTGCCCGCCAGCATCGGGCCGAAGAGGAACAGCAGGAGCAGGGGCTGGATCATGGCGAAGACGACCATGACGGGTTCGCGCAGCACGGGCGCGATCTCACGGGAGAACACCGTGACGGTGTCACGGGCGAACTGCGGGCTCATGGGGATCCTTTCGGTGCCCGGGAGGGGAGGCCGGGAGGCGGAGAGTGGGGAAGGTGCGGGAGGTGCGGGGGCGGGGTGTTCTACGCGCCGTCCCCGTCGGTCTCGCGCAGGCTGCGGCCGGTGAGCGTGAGGAACACGTCGTCCAGGGTCGGCCTGGCGGTCTCGGCGGCGGCGACCTCCACCCCCTCGGCCTCCAGCGCCCGCAGCAGCCGCGGCAGGGCCACGTCCGCCCGGGGCACCCGTACCCGGACGGTCGTGCCCTCGGCGGCGGCCTCGCCCGGCGCTTCGAGGCGGGTGGCGATCGCGGTGGCCCTCGCGGTGTCGCCGGGATCGCGGAGGGTGAGCGTGACATGGTCCCCGGCGAGGTCGGTCTTCAGACGGGCGGCGGTGCCGTCCGCGATGACCCGGCCGTGGTCGATGATCACGACCCGCTCGGCCATGCTGTCGGCCTCCTCCAGGTAGTGCGTGGTCAGGAAGAGGGTGGTGCCGTGCTCCTCGCGCAGTCGCAGGATGTGCCCCCAGACGTCGGCGCGGCTCTGCGGGTCCAGGCCGGTGGTCGGCTCGTCGAGGAACAGCAGGCCCGGCCGGTGGACGAGCCCCAGGGCGATGTCGAGGCGGCGGCGCTGCCCGCCCGACAGCGTGCCGGGCTTGCGTGTGGCCAGGGAGGTCAGCTCCAGCATGTCGAGGACCTCCCGCGCCCGGCGGCGCGCCTCGTCGCGGGTGAGGCCGTAGCAGCGGGCCTGCGTCACCAGCTCGTCCAGGACGCGGAAGTTCTCGCCGGCGCCGTTCTTCTGCCCGACGTAGCCGATGTTCCTGCGGACCCCGGCCGGGTCGGACGCGACGTCGTGGCCGGCGACGACGGCGGTGCCCGAGGTCGGCGGCAGCAGCGAGGTGAGCATGCGCAGGCTGGTCGACTTTCCGGCGCCGTTCGGGCCGAGAAAGGCCACCAGGGTGCCGGGCTCGACGTCGAGGTCGAGGCCGCGCACCGCCTCGACCTCTCCTCCCTTGATCTTGAATCGGCGGGTCAGCGCGCGGGCATGGATCATCGTCCCCTCCTCGGGGGTTCGGACGGGCGGTGTGCGAGCACGACGAACAAACCCCTGCTCGGGGGCTCTGTCGGAGTGGATTCATCTTCAGGGACGCCGTCGCGATCTGGCAAACGTGTAATGGACGTTCACATACGGCGCTGACCTGCGCAAACGTATTTTCCGGCCCCCGCGGGCGACGCCAGGGGAACACGCGGATCGCGCTGTCGTAACCCCGTCTGCCTCGGCCTTTGCCGCGTCGGGCGATATTTCGGAAAATTATTTGGCGAGCCTTCCGTCCGGCCCGCTCCGGAACCCGCGGAGGAAGATCAGTTCCACTCGGCCCGCTGGCGCGGGCGGCGGGGCCCGGCGGCCGGCGGGCGGTCCGCGCCCCGGTGACCGAGGGCGAGGGTCTCGCAGGAGAGCAGCTCCCAGGGCCCGAGCTCGGGGTTGGCGAGGATCGCGGTCACCTGCGCCCGGACCTGTGCCGTCGTCACGTCCTCGTCGGTCTGGATCCGGATGGCGATGTACCCGGCCGCCTGCGTGAGGTCCTTGCGCCATTGCCTCGGCAACAGCGCGAGGATCCGGATGCCGTCGACGGCCGAACCCTCCGACGGCCGTCCCGCGGCGCGGCGCATCGTCAACACGACCAACATGGCTGCATCCTCTGCTTCGGCCCCTGATGGTGCCCGCACCTTCAACTGTGCGGAAATCGGGACCCGCCTGCCAGATGGATGCCAGGCAGCAAGTCACCGCGGCGTTGACCGCTTCCTGTCATGCCCGGCGGGAGCGCCGTGCAAGACGGACGTCAGACCCTGACGCGCCGTCCGGTGGCGGAGGCGCCCGTGTCGCGCACCGTCGAGGAGGGCGGGGACGTGATGACGCGCCGGTGGACGCGTCACGTCGACGTCCGCGGGTGAGCGTCGCGCCTGGTCGTGTCGAGCGCGCACGCGTGGGGCAGAAATTCAAGTGAACACCGTGTTACGGATCGCGTGTCCGCATACGCGACAAAGCGGGCGACGCAAGGCTTAGGGTGTCACGATCTCGGGAGGCCCCCTCATGCTCAAGCGCAACCACCTGTTCGGCCGTAAGACCCGCATCACCTTCCTGCTGCCCCTGGACCAGCCGTACGACGCGGTGAGCGTCGTGGGCGACTTCAACGACTGGAGCCCCGGCCGCCACGAACTCCGCCGCCGCAGGAACGGCACCCGCACCGTCTCGGTGATCCTGCCCCAGGGCGTCCACCGGTTCCGCTACCTGGCCACCGGCGGTGTCTGGTTCGACGACGAGACCGCGGACGCCATCGACCACGACGGTAGCCTGATCAAGCTGTGACCCGGCGCTGATCCGGCTGCCCGTTTCCACCCCCGCCCGGCCCCACCCCTCCGGCCGACGGGCCACCGCGTTTCCGGCCGCCGGCCCCCATCCCCTCCGGTGCCGATCCGGCCCTGAACCGGTCTTGACACGGTTCTCGCCCGGCCCCTGACCCGCTCCGGGTTCAGGGCCGGATCCCCGCCATTCCGCCCGCCTCGGTTCGCTCATGGTCCCGCCGCTGCGGCATCTGTCCGGCGTCTGTTCGGGCGCAGAGATCCGATGACTGGACGCCATCGCCTGGGCGGCCGGGAATGGCTGATGTTGTGGAGCGATCCATCTGGACGCTCTGAGCTGCCACTTTTCCAATGGGCCGATGCAGGTGAATTACTGACATATGTCGCAGTGTTGCAATCATGTGTCGGATTCTGTCAGGATGAAACGCGGCGGTCCGATGTTAATTCGGCGATGACATTACCGCTTCGTGTCTTACGGTGGCCATCCTCCATTCGGCTGTCCACCCACCCCCCATGACTCGAAGGAGTTTCACGTGGCCGTCTCGCGCCGGGGATTCATGACGTCCGTAGTGTCCGGGTCCGCCCTCGCGGCGGTGGGTTCTTCCCAGCTGGCGTCCGCGCTGACCAGCGCGGCGAGCGCGGCGAGCCCGCCCGGGGACGTCGTCGGTAAGATCACCGTCGGGTACCAGGGCTGGTTCGCCTGCATCGGCGACGGCGCCCCGATCAACACCT
>NZ_QOIL01000043.1 GCF_003323745.1 Sphaerisporangium album | reverse complement strand
ACAGGACCTCCACCGGCCCAGCATCCCCCCACGGGGTTCCGCCGGGATGGTCCCCGCCGACGGTCTGGCCGTCGCGGACGATGACGCCCTGGTTGCCGCTCTTGGGATTGGCGAACATGGCGTAGCAGAGCGTGCCCGCCGACAGGCGCCGGGTGGCACCGGGCGTCGTGGGCATGTATCCCCATGGCTGGGTGACAACGCACCCGCCGGGCACGTCGGTGACCCCGACGAAGGCCAGGCTCTGCTGGTCGAAGGGGTCGATCTGGTCGAGGAACTCCTCGCGATCGACCACCTTCACCGTCGCCTCCAGCCGCCGCGCCGCCTCGGCCGCGCCGATCCCCGCGATACATGCCAGCCCCGTGCCGTCGTAATGCAACTCGCCCAGCGCCGCGGTCAGACGCCGGGCCTCGGCCACCGCGGCGGCCTGGTCATCGGTCAGGCCGGCCACCTCGGCGGGCCGGTCGAACAGGTCGGTTCGGGGCCGGCCAGGCTGAGACGTCCCGGCGACCAGCCGCTCATCATCGGCCGCCACGGATCGGCCCCGGCGGCCGCCAGGACGCGTGCGAGTCGTGGCGCCCCTCCTGCACCGCGACCCACAGCGCGGTGCGCCTCTCGTACTCGGCGTCGACGTCCGCCGCGCGACCGGCCAGCTCCGCGACCTGCTCCGGCGAGCGCTTTCGACGGCCTGGTGCAGCCGCCAAACCTCCTCGTCCATCCCTGCTCCTCAACGATCCGCACGGAGTGTCCGGCCGCGCGGATGCGCTCGGCGTCCCCTGGCTCACCGGCGCGCCCACGCGGCGTTCGGCGAGATACGACCGGGGCGGCAGCGCGACGCCCCGGCTCATCGAGCTGATCACCCGGAGGCAGTCTCCCACCCGACGCCGCCGAACGCCGCGCCGAGGCGGCCGAGCGTCGCACCGCGGCGGCCCAGACCCAGGCCCGCGAGGACCGTGAGGCGCGCGCCACCGCCGAGCGCCAGGCCCGCCAGGCACGCGCCGAGGCCGAGCGGGTGCAGGAACAGGCGTGGGACAGCGTCGCGGCGCACGAGCGCGAGCGCGGCAAGGCCGAACAGCAGGCCTCCGCCGCCGAGGTCGCCCGCGAGCGCATGGCCGCCGAGCTGACGGCGCTGCACCAGGCGGCCGCCACCGAACGCGACCTGGCCGCCGAGCGGCTGGCCGAACGCGACCGACGGATCGCCGGCCTGCAGCAGACGCTGACCGCCCGGGACGGTGAGCTGGCCCTCGCCCGCGAACAGGCGGCCGCCGCGGCCCAGCGTGCCCGGGCCGCCGAAGCCGACCGGGACCGCGCCACCGCCCAGGCCGAGCAGCACATCAAGACGGCCGACCGGCGCGCGGCGCTGGCCGAACAGGCGCTGGAGACAGTGCGGCAGGAATCCCAGCAGCAGCGCGCCGACGCACAGCGGCAGCACGCGGAACTCACCGCGGCCTACCGCGAGCAGATCACCGCGCTCACCGCCCGGGCCGAGGACGCCCTGCAGCGCGCGCGGCGCGCCGAGGCCCAGGCCGACGCCGACGCCGCGGAACTACGAGCGTTGCGCGGCGCGGCCTCTCACGGTGATGGTTGAGCCGATCACCTACGGACTGCCTGCGCGGCCTGCGCGCCCGGGCACGGTGAAATCGCCCTGCCATCTCGCAATGCTCTCTGCGGTCCGGCCACACTGCCGGAGTGAGGCCAGATCTGGCGGGGCGTGTACACGCGGACCACGGCGTCGACAGAGTGCGGCCCCGCGCCGATGCCCCAGCAGCGGCTCCAGGCCCCGGCGCGGGTCGGCGGCATGGCACCGGGCGCTCTTCGGCGTGCCGCCCGCCGGGACGGCTGGATCGTCGTCGGTGACGATCCAGGAGGGCCGCATGACGCTTCCGGTCGACTCCCTGGCCGCTCAAGGTCAGCGAGCTGCCCCAGCACCGGCCTATTGTGGGTGACCTCGACGTGGCGGTCATCGGGATGGGCGAGCCCGGTTCGCCGGTGCGGGCCTGCGTCGCGGCGGGCGCACGTGGTGCCGCCGTCGCCACCTGGAACACCCGCCGCGGCGCGGTCGCGGCTGGCTAACATGGTGCCGGCCGGTAACGGCACAGAGTCCTGCCCCGCGGCGGCTTTCCACGGCACACCCTCGGAACGGCTCTGACGACGCCCACAGCCCCACCATCACACCGATCACGGACGCACGATGCCACTGGCTCCCCGTATCGTCCGGGGACGACCACGCCAGGCCGAGGCGTCCGACGCGCGCTACCGGTGAGCCGATGTCTCCAGCTTGAGCAGACCGGCGTCGAAGGCGAGCTGGAACATCGCGCCCAACCGCACCGACGCCGAGTCCCCGTCCAGCGTCCCGGCCGACGAGCCGCCGTCCTCATCCATGGCCGCGTCCAGCAGTTCCTGCAGCAAGGCGTGGGTCTGACCGAGCAGATAGCCGCACAGCGCCATCCGCTGAAGGTGCGTGCCCGGCCTTCCCGGCAGCGGGTGCTCGCGCAACAGGTTCCGCGAGGCCTCCGCCCGAGCGGCGATCACCTCGCTGAACGCCGGATCGGCCGCCGCCCGGGCATAGATGTGCTGACCGTAGCGGCGATACAGCGTCTGCACCGCGAAGGTGAACTCCGGGCCCATTGGTTCACCCTCCGGCGTGTCCGATTCGCCGTCCCGCCATCCCCGCAACCACCGCATGTTCATGGTCAGTCATGGTGAACCCGCCACTGCGCCCATGACAACCCCGCGCGGCGGCCGGTCCCGGTGGGCGCGGCCGGCGGCGTAGGCCAGCGCTCCCCGCCGAACAGCGTGACCACACCACCGCAGTGCTGGCACTGCCCGCCGGTCAGCAGCCGCCGGGCGAGCGCCTCCAGGGCCTCGGCGGGCCCGGGATGGTTCTTCTCGGTGATCCGGGCGCCCGGCACTGCTGCGCGTGCGCCCACCACGCCGCCTGCTCGGCAGGGACGTTCTCGTGCAGGTAGCCGACCTGGAGCGACTTGGCGCCCGCCCGGCCGACCAGATCCAGCGCCGCCATCACGGCGTCCTCGTCGAGGTTCATTCGCTCGCCGCGGTAAGCAGGAAGTAGGCGAGCACGATGACCCCGAGCATGCCCCACCCGAGGATGTCGCCTGCCACCTCTCGCCCTCGCCGCACAGGAGTTCATGGCCAAGCGGGCGGGTGCGACCATCACGAAGGTGAACGCGTCCCACCTGTCGATGATCTCCCGCGTCGGCAAGGTCCAGGACGTCATCGAGGACGCGGCACGCACCATCCGCTGAGGCCCGCCGGTACGGTCCCGCCGTCATCTGCCGGTACGGTCCCGTCCCACCCTGCCGCCGCGGTCCCGCCTGCGTCCGAGGCAGTGGGCCGGCCTCGGCCTCGCGGGGCGGAGGCGCGCCGGGTGCGAAGACGGGCCGGCCTTCTGTCCGGCACGCCCACGGAGCGGACGGAGACGGCGATGGGTGCGCTCCAGGTCGATCCCGTGCCCGCCGGAGCCCGCGCGCTACCTCGCCGTCGAGGACACCCGTCGCTCGATGGTCGCGGCCGATGACCGAGGCGGCAGGCGCGACCTGTGGCTGCGCACGCCGGACCGCTTCGGTCTCGGATTCGACTGCGGAACATATCCGGACGGACCCCAAAGACGCGGTTCGAGACAAGGACGACTCGCCGCTTTCAATCGCAAAGCGATCCGAAAGCCGCTTGGAGAGACGGGAATGACGAGAGTGGAGCCGGGGTTGGGCGGCATCCCGGGCGAAACGGTCATCGTGGCGCGTGCTGGCCGAGGGGTCCGACGGCGTGGCTCAGGTGGGCAGTCTGCTGGAGCGGGAAGAAGAGCGATAGCGGGGGCGTCTGGCCTCGGCTGGCGCGTTGTTTGTTTGGGCCGTTTGCCGAATTCCGTGGTCCTGGGGAGGGATATCGTAGGTGGGTCGCCCGCGCAAGGAGTACGACGCCCCGCGTGTATCCACCATGTAGGACACGCCCGGCGTGTACATGCCGGGCGTGTCCGAAAATGGGGTACCAGCAGGAACACCACGGCCTTCGGGTCGCCCCCCTTTGACGAGCAAGGACACCCCCCGAGTGATGGCAGTGACCCAGCAGGAAATCGAGAACCGGTTATGGGATGCCGCCGACGAGCTGCGCGTGGCGATGCCCGAAGCGCAATACTCCTCCGTCGTCTTCCCGCTGATGTTTTGGAAGTACCTGTCGGACACCTGGGAGCACCAGCACGAGGAGTTCCTGGCCGACAACGAGGGCTTGGACGACCTGTCGGCCGAGGAAGCCCACGAGATCGAGTATCGCGACTACCAGTCGTTCGAGATCCCGTTCATCCACCCCGGTACCGTCCAGCAGCGTCGCGCCTCCTGGACGTCCATCCTCGCCACCATCACCCAGCCCGGCCTCGGCCGGCGCGTCCGCGCCTCCCTGCAGGCCATCGAGACGGCCAACCCTGACAAGTTCTCCCGCCTGTTCGGGTCCATGACCTGGACCTCCGAAGAGGTGCTGTCGGGTGAGGTGTTGGCGGCGGTCATGCAGGCGATGGACCGCACCCCGAAGATGCACGAGGGCAACATGTCCCACGACGTTCTCGGTGGGGCGTACGAGTACCTGCTGAAGCGGTTCTCCGACGGGTCCGGTACCCGAGCCGGCCAGTTCTTCACCCCGCGCGAGGTCGTCGAGCTGATCGTCGAGGTCCTAGACCCCAAAAGCTTCGAGTCGGTGTACGACCCGACCTGCGGGTCGGGCGGCATGCTCATCGCCTCCGCGGACCTCCTGAAGGCCCGCGGCGGACGTGGCTACACACTCCGCCTGTACGGGCAGGAGGCCGTACCGGACACGGCGGGTGTGGCCCGCATGAACCTCTTCATGCACAACCTCACCCAGTTCCAGGTCGAGGTCGGCGACACCTTGAAGGACCCGCGCTTCAAGAAGCCGGACGGGTCCGTCGCGCAGTTCGATGTGATCGTCGCTAACCCGCCCTACAGCCTGAAGTGGAAGCCCTGGAGCAACGACCCGCGCATCCTCGGCGGGGTCGCCCCGCAGTCGTCGGCGGACTGGGCGTTCGTCCAGCACATGATCGCCAGCATGGGCCCGAAAAAGGGTCGCGTCGGCGTCGTCTTGCCACATGGCGTCCTCTTCCGCGGCGGACAGGAAGCAGCCATCCGCCAGCGTGTCCTGGACGATGACCTGCTCGAAGCGGTCATCGGCCTGCCGGCCAACCTCTTCTACAACACCAGCATCCCTACGGCGATCCTGGTGTTCCGTGCACCCGGTACCAAGGCTCCGGAGCGGCAGGGCGGCGTGCTGTTCATCGATGCCTCCAAGCGGTTCGCCAAGGCCAAGAACCGCAATATCCTCACCGACGCCGATATCTCCGACGTCGTGACCGCCTACCACTCGAAATTTGACGCCGAGGGCAACCCGGTGGACCCCGACGGAGACGGCGGCATCTCGGCGCGGTTCGTCCCCACCACGGAGATCGCGGCGAACGGGTACGACCTCAACATCGGCAGGTACATCAAACAGGCCGCAGCTGAGGCCGAAGACCTCGGCACCCTCATCGAGGCGTACAACGTTGCCCGAGCCGAGCGTCAGAAAACCGAGCAACGGATGCTCGACGTACTCGCCGCCGCCGGGATCGAGGGCTTCGATGAGTGACGGATATCCGCTTCGTCCGCTCGGAGAGGTGATGCGCCTCGACATCCAGCGCACACCGATGAAGCCTGCAACCACCTACTGCCTGGCCGGGGTCCTGAACGCAGGACAGGGGCTTGTCGCTAAAGGCGAACTCGACGGCGGAGACACAGAGTACGCGGCAATGAACGTGCTGCACGTTGACCAGGTCGTGATGCGAAAACTGACCGCGTGGGAAGGCCCGATCACCGTAGTATCTGCCGAGTTCGATGGATTCGTCGTCAGCAACGAGTTCCCTACGTTCACGCTTGGCCCAGAACTGATGCCCGACTGGATGAGGCACGTCTGTCGCTCACCGCGACTGTGGGCAGAAATGAAGAACCGAGTGAGCGGGACGGTCCAACGGCGCAAGCGTCTCAACCCAGAGCAACTCTTGCAGATCCAACTCCCGATCCCACCCCGTGAGGTACAAGCACGGATCGTCGAGATGCTCGATGCGATCGACGACCAGATCACCGCACTCGACGCCGAGGCGGATGTGCTCGATGAGCTTTGGTGGGCGCTGGGACGAGAGATGGCGGCCGCCGTTGCCGACGAGGGGACGGTCCCACTGGCATCGTTCTGCGATATCTCGGGAGGTCTCACGAAGAACAAGAAGGACTTTGAGCAGCCGGATCTTGTGGAGGTGCCGTATCTACGCGTGGCGAATGTCCATCGACACCACCTGAATTTGTCTGAGGTGGCCACGATCCAGACCACCCGGGCCAAGGCGGAAAAGCTTCGACTGCAGCCTGGTGACGTTTTGATGAACGAGGGAGGGGACAAGGACAAGCTTGGTCGGGGGCACGTATGGGAGGGCCAGATTCCCGACTGTATCCACCAGAACCACGTCTTCAGGGTCCGGGTCACCGACCAACGCTTCGACCCGTATTTCGTGTCGGCTTGGGGTAACACATTCGGCCGGAATTGGTTCGAGACATTCGGCACCCAAACCACAGGGATCGCCTCTATTAACCGCGCGACCCTCAGCAGATTCCCCGTCCCGGATCTCCCGTTATCCGTCCAGCAGGACTGGGCGCGGCGGCTCGGCGTCGTCGTAAAGACAATGGACTCCCTCCGAGTTCAGGCCGCCAGTCTCCGAAAAGTCCGAGGGGGCCTGCTGTCGGGCCTATTGGACCGCACCGTCAACATTGAGTCCGCTGAATTGGAGGTCTGAGCCGTGGCGAAGGGCATTCGGGAGCGTGAGTTCCAGAACCGGATGATCCAGTGGTCCATCCCCATAGGCTGGGCCTTCACAGCGGGCAGATCGTTGCCGCGTGAGACGACGCAGACGGTGGTCGCTGGCCAGCTGCGGGATGCCATCGTCCGGCTGAACCCTGGAGTGATCGGCGGGTTCGATGTGGACGGGGTGGTCGAAGAGATTGTCGCCACGGTCAACGCCGTTGAAGGCGGGCTGGTGCGGGCCAATGAGCAGGTGCTGCGCCTGCTGCGCGGGCGGAAGGAGTTCCGGGACGCCGATGGTGTGTGGCATGCCCTGAAGGTCATCGATTTCGAGCACCCGAACGCCAACACGCTTGTCGTGTCGGACGAGGTGACCATCACCGTCCCCGGCAAGATCTCCCGCCGATTCGACCTCGTGTACTGGGTCAACGGCCTGCCCCTGGTGGTTGTCGAGGTGAAGTCGCCGACCGCGAAGTCCGGGTGGGCGGACGCCGCCCGCGAGATCAGCGACGTATACTCCACCGAGTACCCGTGGTTTTTCACCCCCAACGTCTTCGCGGTCGCCTCTGACGGATTGAAGCTGCGGTTCGGTGCCGCCGGCGCATCCACGAACCTGTGGCAGCCGTTCCGGTCCACCGCCGACGACGAGAACCTGTCCGGCCAGGCCGACGTGCAGCGCTCCGTCGAGCTGCTGATGAATCCTGCCACGGTCCTGGACATGCTCGCCAACTTCGTCCTCTTCGACACCTCTGGGGGCGGGGTGGACAGGAAGTACCTGCCCCGCTACCCGCAGATGGAGGCCGCCCACCTGATCCACGAGCGGGTCCTAGCCGGCGGGTCGAAGGGTTTGATCTGGCACCACCAGGGGTCAGGGAAGACGCTGCTGATGGTGTTCGCGGCCTCGCTGCTGCTGGCCGACACCCGCACCGAGTCGCCCACGATCATCCTGCTCTCGGACCGGACCCAGCTCGTCCGGCAGACGTCCGGGGTGTTCACCTCCGCGATGGGGGACGCCTACTTCCACCAGCCTGCCACCAGCCAAGAGTTACGTTCCCTGCTGGCCGACGACGTGCGCGGCGTCATCTCCACGACCGTCCACAAGTTCGCCGACGCCGGCAAGAACCTGTCGACCCGGGACAACATCATCGTGCTGGTCGACGAGGCACACCGCACCCAGTCAGCCAGGTCGAAGTCCCTGGCCGGCCAGATGCGCGCAGCGTTACCGCACGCGAAGTTCTTCGGCATGACCGGCACCCCCGTCAGGAACCTCGCCACCGACACCTTCGCCCTCTTCGGCGAGGAGACCGACACGGACAGAGTGCTGCACCGGTACTCGGTGTCCCGGTCTCTACTGGACGGGGCGACCGTCCCGGTCATGCTGGACCCGCACCCGGTCGCCTTCGAGATAAACGACCAGGCGTTACAGGCTGAGTTCGACCAGTTCGCCGACGACTTCGACCTCGACGACCCCGACCGTGAGGCCCTGTCCCGCAAGTTCGGGCGCCTCACCTCTGTGTTCGCCAACCCCGACCGCATCCACGCGGTCTGCCAGGACATCGTGGACCACTACCTGGCCGGCGCCTACCGCAACGGCCTTAAGGCCCAGGTCGTCGCCTACAACCGTGAGCTGGCCGTGGCGTACACGAACAAGATCAACGAGCTGCTGGCCGGCTTCGAGGCGTCACAGGTGCTCGCCGAAGTCGGGAAGCACGACCGGATCACCGCCGAGGTGAACATCTCCGTCTCGGACTCCAAGGACGAAGACCCCGCCATGCGGCCGTTCCAGCTCTCGGAGGCCGAGGAGGAGGAGCAGAAGCGGCGGTTCCTCACCCCGGACGACCCACTGTGCTTCCTAATAGTGACCGCGAAACTGATGACTGGATTCGACGCCCCCAACGAGGGCGTCCTCTACCTGGACAAGCCGCTGAAGGCCCACACCTTGTTCCAGACCATCACCCGCCCGAACCGCACCTGGGTGTCCCCGACCGGGTTCGTGAAGACCTCCGGCGTGATCGTGGACTACATCGGCCTGGCCGAAGAGGTCCAGCGGGCCGTCGTCGACCCCACCTCGCCGGGGGCCGGCAAGGGTGGCGGGTTCGTCACCGACCTGTCCGAGCTGGTCGCCGAGTTCCGCACCACCTTCGCCCGCATCGAAGACCTGTTCGTGGACGTGGACGGCCTGGACCTCACGGTTCACGGATACGAGTCCGTGCGAGCCATTAACGTCTTCCTGGACGCCAACCCTGGCGCCGCCGAGGTGTTCACCAAGGACTACCGGCTCCTGGCCCGCCTGTACCCGCTCACCAACACCGACAAGCGGGTCGTCAAGTACCGGGACGGCTTCGGGCTGTTCGGGTCCGTGTACACGACCCTGTTCAAGAAGTCCTCCGACGAGGAGAGGAAGGAGCGGCTGAGCGAGCTGGGGCCGATGGTCCTGGAGATCATCAATGCCCACGTCCACTCCTTCTCCGCGGTCGCCTCCCAGGAGGAAGCCCTTGTCCTGGACGCCCAGGGCATAGCCATCCTCAAGGAACTGCTGGCACTTGTCCGCCCCAATCCCGACAACGACGACGGCGAGGACAAGACGCCGCCGTCTGCGGCGGAGATCCTGGACCACATCAAGGCCAGCCTCGAAAAGGGCGTCGAACCGGGGTCCGCGAAGTACACCGCCCTCGCGGAGCGGATCAAGCTGCTGCGGGACCGGATTATCCAAAACGCCCAGGACGCCTTGGAGTTTCTGTCCGAAGCACTCCGGATCGCTCGCGCCATCGTGGACGCCGAGAAGCACCCCAACGAAGCCGTCGTCGTGCTGGACGACGACCACGTGGGTGTCCTGTCGCGGATCATCCATGACCACGCACCGTCCGGACTCACAGTCACGGAGAGGAACCTGGCCGAGGAGATCGACCAGGTGGCCACCCGCACCCTCGCCCGGTCATGGGACAACGCCGACGCTCGCAACCGAGGCGTCCGTCGCGCCACCGCCGCGGTCTTCCGCCGGTACACGTTGAAGCCGGTAGGGGAGCCGTATGACTCCACCGTCGCCTACATCGAAGCCCACTACCTAGTCGACTGACGAACGGAGGCCCGGCAACCTGTGGCGACTGACGGGCCTCGTCGCGCTGCTCGGGCCCTGATCTATCCCATGGGCCACACCGAGGCGGCGGCGCGTCGCTCGATTTGGTGCGATCGTTCGGCAATGGTGGTTGTACGGGTCGGTGGACGGCTTCGTCGCCGACGAGCACGACGACGTCGGGCCACTCCATGAGTGGTACTTCAACGGCGACACTCCGATCACCGAAGGCAGCGACCAGCAATACGATCATTCTGGAGCTGGAAGCCACTTCAAGGTCTCATTGCGGGCTTCATCCATGGTGATGAGAAGCGCGGTCCTGCTGGCCCCAGGGTCGACGTTTTGCACCTTCAGCGTAGGAGAATCGGCGTACCCGGTTGACCAGGTCGGCGTAATGGGCGTGCAGGCGCCTGGAATTGACCCCGCCGAGGGAGAGCGGGTCGGGCTCCGTGACGTACTCGGGGCGGGCAGGGCGGGCTCGTTCTGGCGGTCGGGGGTGTTCATGGGGGCTGCTGGGGTTCGGTTGTGGGATTCCGGAAGGTAGAGCACGACCAGGGTTTACGTCTCGCTTCGATTTGAGCAGGTCACAGCGTTCCGCCATGCCGGGGCCGGTATCAGCGCCGCGGAGATCTCATGGGCCAGAGGTCATCGTCTGACGATCGCGTAGGGCATGCTGATACGAGCCTTAAGGAGTGAGGACCCCCGCCATGGCCTTAAATTTCGACATCAGCAAAGCTCCGTCACGGCCGTCTGAACTCGCAGCCCTAGCCGATGCTGTGTTCGACGCCAGCGACGCCGATGAGAGCGTGTGGCTGGAGTGGAAGTCGACGCTTGACCTGACTAAGAAGCACGCCTGGTGGCACATCGCCCGGGCGATCATCGGGTTCGCCAACCGCATGCCCGACGCGGTGGCCCGCTTCACCGAGGGACGGGCGTATCTGGTGGTGGGGATTTCACCAGGAGCGCTGACCGGCGTGACCCCGATCGACGTGGTGGACCTGGACCAGGGGCTGACCCCGTACCTCGGCAAGGAGGATCAGCCGCGTTGGCGGGCGACTTTTGTCCCGCTCACACGTGGTGGCGTGACTGCTCAGGTGCTGATTGTCGAGATCGACCCACCTCGATGGGGCGACCCGCCCTACTACATCTGCAAGGAGTACGACGGCGCCCGGGACGGGGAAATCTTCATTCGGGTCAACGGCGCAACCCGGCCACCCAAGAGCCATGAATTGAAAGCCCTGCACGAGCGGTTCCGGCGAGGCGCCCAGGAAATCCAGGTCGAGTTGCGCGTCGTGGCCGGCGCTCCTGTTCAGCCGATCGATACCAGGTTGGAGGTCGTTGACGACTGGCTGGCCAGCAGGCGCCGCGATGCCATGGCGTCGCTTGTCTCCTGGGAACAGAAGCAGGCTGCTGACCGTCCCACCAGGTCCTACAGTTCCCTGGGTTCCGGGGAGCCGGTCGACTACCCGAGGCTGTTCTCGGCGTTTGACCAGTTCACCAAGACTACGCCTGAGACCCGGACGCCAGAGGAGTACCGTCAACAGGTCGAGGCGTACGTACGGAAATGCGCTGAGCGCTGGCCGGGACTGGTGGTGGCTGGCGCGGCCGCTCACATCGCTCCGATCGAGCTGGAGCTGATCAACGCGTTGCCGGCCAATCTCACCGATGTGGAAGTTGAGCTTTACATTCCCGGGGACGTGCACGCTGTTCGTCCCCGTTCGGCGCGGACGCAAGTGGCAAATGAGCAGTTTGTGGATCTGCCCCACCCACCGCTACCGTACGGACCGCGGGTGGAGTCCATCTTCTCTGACGTGCCCGGCTACAAAGTGTCACGGCCTCTGGGGTACGGGCTGATACAGCCTCAAGTGAGCAGATCTTGGCCGCGGATCGACAACGGCGGTTCCACCAGGATTACCTTCCCGGTGGTGCACCTGCGCCCGCATCAGCAGGTTCGCTTGGATCCCATCGTCGTAGTCGTACAAACACCGGCGCCGTCCCCCCTAGTCGGCGGCTGGCGAGCAACGTCGACAAGCATGGACGGGACCGTGGTCGGCGAGTTGCGCATCAGCGTCTCGGGCGAGCCAGTGCCGCTAGGCACGATTCTCCGCAAGCCTGACACCTGGCGTTAGCTGTCGCTGCGGCTGCTAGGGGTCGCCCTTGCCTCTCACCGCACAGAAGGTTACCGGCAAGTATGGGTGCGACCTGCGGTTTCCTGGCACTCCGGGAATGTCTTCCGGTATGAACGAAGACCCGCGACGACGTCGGCACACGGCGGGGCAGACCCGTACGGTGCTCCGCCGGTTGATCCGCGAGGTGGAACCTGACGTCCGGCGGAGCGATGACCCGGTACTCAATGATCTGCATGCGGCGCGGTGTATGGCAGCCGAGCTGGACTGCATGATCGATCAGATGATCGTGGCGGCGCGGCGGCAGGTAAGGGATAACCCCACAGTTCCCTGAGCCCTCCATCGTGGCCATAGCTCCAGGACCTGGGCGTTCTCCGTGCAGAGCACGTCGCTTTGGCGGGTTGAAGGGGTCTCGGGATCGGTGAAGCCTCTTCCTCTTCGTTGAGGTTTTTGTCGTGGTGGTGAAGCCGAGAAGTCGTGTGCCGGCCCCGGTCGGGGATGACTCGGTCCGGTGCTGGGCGCTGCCCTGGCAGAGGACGCCTGCTCACGCGGGGGTTGGCGCCGTACACTGGCTCAGGCGCCTTGACTGCGCGGCGGGCCGGGGTGGTCTCGCGTCGCCGGGCCTTGGAGCGCCGCCCGGTGCCGCTCAGGAACGGCTGACCGTAGACGGCCTTGGGTTCCGGCGAACCCAAGGGTGCACAACCTCCCAGACCACCCCAACAGCCTGGACTCGACCTTTGGGTTCGCGGGAACTCTGGGATTTCACGGGTCGCCGTAGTACTCGCCGAGAATCGGGCGGATATGGCTTGAGAGGTCAGCGGCGACGTCGCGGCGGGGTCTGCTTCGGCGGTGATGTGCGGGGCGAGGGTCTCGGCATGGCTGCCGCGGGTAGTCGCGGCGGGGATGGCGTCGATGAACCGATGGAGGGCGGCCGCTGTCGTCGAGACAGTGAGCGGTATGCCTGACGAGCCGGGGAACGCGGCGACGGACACGAGCGGCCTCCGTAGCCGATGTGACATATGACGTTGCCGCTTCGCCCTTCACGCGGCGGCTGCCGAGCTGGGGTGACGTGGCCTGCCGGCAGTCTATGTGACAGATAATTGGAATTCCCTGTCACAGCAAGACACGTGCGGTCGGCCGTGATCGTGGCGCTCCTAACGGGATGCCGGGCAGCTGGGCCGGTACGGCTCGTCGGGGATGTACCGCTCCCACTCCTGGGGAGTGAACGACCGGCCCGCGATGCCGCAGACTGCTCGCAGGAGGTCGTGCGGCAACGCGACATCCCATATCCGCACCATCTGGTCGCGTCCGGCGGAGGCTAGATGGGTGCCGTCCGGGCTGAAGGCCACCGAAGACACGTAGTCGGTGTGGCCGGTCAGTGGGGCGCCGCAGTGGGGCGCCGACCTGCTTGCCGGTGGCCGCGCCCATATCCGCACCGTCTGGTCGACTCCGGCGGAGGCCAGACGGGTGCCATCCGGGCTGAACGCCACCGAGTACACGTAGTCGGTGTGGCCGGTCAGGACGGCGCGTGCGGGTTGGCTGAGTAGCGCGGCCATGCTCGCCCGTGCGTCGTCGGTCGGGACAATGGCCCACGCTGCCGCAGCGAGCCGTGCAGATGCCGCCGGGTCGTTGGGCAGGGATTGGCTGTAGGCGGCTACCTGGCGGGACAGGATCTGCGCGCTGCGGCTGAGCGCTACGGCACGCTGCCGCTCGGCTTCCTGACTGGAGTGCACGGCGACTACCGCGGTGACGATCGCGATCACCAGCAGCCCGGCTAACGTCATGAACAGGGCCTGCCAGCGGTGCCGGGTGCGGGTGGCAGCGCGGGCGCCGGCGCGGAGGAAGGCGTCGGCCGGGCCGGGCAAGCCGAGGTAGCGGCCGGGGTCGGCGTGCCAGCGCGCGGCGGCGCTGCTGGCGGTCTCCAGCCGGATCCCGCGGTAGAGGAATGATGGGTCACGGCCGCGCTCGTTCCATTCCGCGGCGTCCTGGAGGATCTGCCCGTGCAGGATGCGGTCGGCGTGCTGGCCGGCCAGCCACGACTGCAGGCGTGGCCATGCGGTCACCAGCACATCGTGGGCGAGTTCGACAGTGCCGGTCGCCGGTGCGTTGTCTGCCGCCGCTGGGGCAGACCCGCGGATGCTTCGGCTGGATGCGATGCCGGTGGGCGGCCCGTTCGTCTCCCCGGCGGGCTTGGTGGGCGGGAGGAGGGGGCCGGTGACCATGAGCCGTGCGGCGGTGAAGACTTCCACGACCCTCTGGACCAGGTCGGCCTGCTCAGACTGCGTAGATTGCTCGGGGTGCCGGGGCTGGCTGGGGTTGGCCAGTTCCCCGAGGCTGGCACGGCGTCGGGTGATCTGCCCGTCGGCTCCGGTGATCGTCAAAGCCGGGATGACGCGTTCGGCGATCTGCTGCTGGCGGGGACTCAGGGATGCGTAGGCGTCCTCGGCGGCGTCTTTGACGGCGGAGGCGACACCGCCGGCGCGGTCGTAGCCGTGCCGGGTCAGCCGTCCGTTTTCGTGGTTGGCCCAGGTACGGGCCATCGCCATCGACAGCAGCGGCAACGCTCCCGCCGGTGCCGACGCCACCGGCCCGGCCCATCCGCTTCCGCCCGGGGCTGCGGGCGCGAGGAGGCGTAGATGGCCGACGAGTTCGCGCACCACCTGCTCGGCCAAGCCGTCCTCGATGGCCAGCCCGGCGGCTGCGGCGGGTCCGGTGATGGCCCGCTGCATTTCCTGCTCGCTCATCGGGCCCAGCACGAACGCGCGTTCCTGCAGCGCCGTCGCCAGCACCGGGTGGGTGGCACAGCGGTCGTCGAAGTCCCCGCGCACCGCCACCACCACGACTCCGGCCGCCTCCTGCCGCCCGGCCGCCCGGGCTCCCAGGCACGGCGGCGCCCGCCGGACCGGTGGCGGTGGAGATCGCGTCCAGGGCGGCGATGAACATCTCCGCTTCGTCGGCGTACTCGGCCGAGGCCAGGGTGAACAGTTCCTCGAACTGGTCGACGATCATGATCAGCCGCTGCGGGCCGCCGCCGGACGCGCCGTGCGGGTGGCGGATCTGTTCGGCGGCCAGGACCTGCCGGGCCCGTGCCGCAGCCCGGCCGGGGTTCTCGCGTAGCTCGCCCAGCACGGCATCGGGGTCGGCGCCGCACCGCACCGCCAACTGCACCGCCAGCTCCTGCAGCGGACGCTTGCCGGGGGTGAAGGTCACTTGCGCCCACGCCGCGCCGCCAGCCCTGCCGTCCCCGCGAGGCACACCCGGCGATGCGACCGGTGCGGGGGGCGGTGCGGCCAGCGCGGGCAGCAGCCCGGCGTGCAGCAGCGAGGACTTGCCCGCCCCCGACGCGCCGGTCACCACGATCAGCCCACCGCCGCTGGTGGCGGTGACCATCGCCATCAGCCGCGCGACCTGCTGGCCCCGCCCGTAGAACACCCCCGCCTGGGCCGGGCCGAACGGCGCCAGCCCCTGATACGGGCAGCCGCCCGCCCACACGCCGCCCGCCCCCGGGCCGACCCCCGGCACCGCGCCCTGGCCAGACAGATCGCCGGGCAGACGGCCGGTCAGGTCGGTCAGCTGTTCGCGCATCCCCAGCAGCAGCGAGATCTGACGCTGGGTCTGGGAGCGGTCGAAGCGGTGCTCGGCGTCTTGCCGGTACAGGGTCTGCTGAACCTGCACGACCGCCCCGTCCAAGCGCCCCAGCAGCGGCGCGAACACCGTCATCTGCCGGCCGAGCGCGGCGAACCCGGACCCCAACTTTTCCAGCAGCCGGGCATCGCCCAGGGCGATCGCCTCGCTGACCACGACCGTCGCCGCCTCGACCTGCGACAGCACCAGCGCCAACGTCTCGGCCAGCGCCTCGGCGCGCGCGTCACCCGCGTTCAAGACCTCCTCAACACCGGCGGCCAGGGCGCGTTCCAGACGCGCGACGCCAGCGGCGCGTTCAGCCGCCCGATCCCCGTCAACGGCGGCATCAGCGGACCGCTCGGTAGGCCGGGCCGGGTCCTCCGGTTCGCTTCGCGTGCCCGACCGCGTGCCGGTGCGGGCGGCGGTCAAGGCCGCGCTGATGACATCGGACAGCACGTTGCCCCCGACCGAGCCGATCACGCCGAGCCCGGCCAGCGCCACCGCCGGGCCCGGTTCGGCCAACGCCAGGGGTACGGGCCTGCGCGGCCCCGATCTGCTCGGGCAGGACGACCTCGCCGTCCTGCTGCGGCGCAGAGGGCTGACCGCTGCCCGGCTCACCCATGCGCTGCTCCTGACCCCCGCGACACCCGCGCCTCGACACCATGAGCGACCAACGGTGGTGCGATCCCCGGCACCATCGCCACTAATTGTCAGATCTATGGTGTATCGCTCTTATCTCATCGCGCGCTACAGCCTCGCGGCAGAACGCCCCGCCTTCGCCGTGCCAGGTCACTCACCGATCTTCCGATAGATCCGGGCGGCCTGGGCGTAGGCGGTGATGGCCTCCTCAAGGCGCCGCACGTCCCTCAGCGCGACCCCCGAGGTTGCCAACGCCCTGCCATCGCCGCGCTGATCACCGAAATCTTCGGCGGTGTGGAGGGAGAACACCGCCGAACCGTGATCGTCGTCCGCACCCGGCCTGGAAGTATCGGCCGCCCCGCCCGTACCAGGGATGCGGGGGTCCAGCGCGGCCGCATCGCGGCTCTGCCCCGGTCGGGGAAGGGGGGCATGGCCGAACATGAGCCCGAGACCGCGATTCACCTTGGTCTCCTATCCCGGAGCTGGTAAGCCGTGGCGATGCCAGTGCACACGCTGTGGCACGGTGCGAAGCCCAACGCTCAACAACGTCTACTCCAACGGCACTGGCTGTGGAGTCTGCTCGACACGTACCCGGCGTGCAGCGGCGTTGGCGGCCGAAGCCCCCTGAGAGCGGTCACGTGGAACTCTTGATCAGCGGACAGAAAAGTCGAGGCTGACGGACAGCGGTTCCTGGTCGGCGGCCATCAAAAGTCCTGGTCAATGGCCAGGTTGATCTCCTGATCCTGTCCGTG
>NZ_QOIL01000042.1 GCF_003323745.1 Sphaerisporangium album | reverse complement strand
CTGACCATCCACCGGGAGATCGACCTGGCCACTCACCGGGATTTCCGGTGACCACACCAGGAATTTTGATGGCCACCAGCCGGGAGAAATCTGGCCGCTCAACTGGAGAACGGCGTGTCCGCTAGCAGCAGCGCTTCTCCGCGCGAAAACGAAGGCCTCCGACCCGCTGATGAAGTTCGCCCAGTGGTGCGGTGTGTAATCCCACACCGGCCGCGATGCAGTCAAGGGCCCTGGTGTTGACAACCGGTCAACGTCAGGGCCCTTTGCATGCAGTCACGATGTAACGGAAAGCACCGCCACGAAAGCACTCCGTGAACAAGGCGGAACCCGCAGGCGTTGGCGCGCCGTACGGGTTCCTTGATCAGGAAGGTCCTCCTGACCCGTGCCCAAGACTAGAGACATTCGCGTCATCCACGTCCGCTGGGGAGCGGATGCTCCGCCATTGCCGCTCGGGTGCCGCTGGTGCGGACATCCGCCGTACGCCCACGATGCCTCCAGCCTCCCGCATCGCCGCCACCACCAATGGGAGCAGCCGACCCTCGCGCAGATGCGTCGTCGCCTGGACGCGCGGCGGCGAGCGGGCCTGTGTGCGTCCCTTCCGCCGGTGGCGGCCGTTCGTCCGCTGATCGCCGAGCCACCCGCCACCGCGCGGCGCGGCAGGCATGCACGGCCCGGCCCAGCGACCACCCAGTACGAGCGGCACTTCCTCGGCACGGCGGGGGGCGGTCGACGGGAGCCGTACCAACGGGGGTCCGACCCATCCAAGCATTTGAGTCCCGAACTGTACCGATCTGAGCCGTACCGGCGTGGAGCCGCAGCGTGAGCGGGCGGGAGCCGGGGCGGCACAGGGTCGGTGGGCCGCAGGTGCGGGTGGAGCCGCGGAAGTGGGATGCCGCCAAGCGCGCGGCGGCGGCGCTGGTCGACCAGATGGAGCCGGGGTGGTTCGTGTTCTACGGGGTCGGGAGTCGGCGGTTCGTCGCGATCGCGATCTGGCGGGCTCCGCAGCCGCTCAGGGTCGAGGCCGGCTCGGTCGAGGAACTGCGGGAGCTGATGCGGGAAGCCGAGCTGGGGGCGATGGCGGGGCTGGGGGGATCGTGGGCGTGGGTGGCATGAGCGGTTCCGATTCCGGTTCGGGCACGCACGCTTGCGAGCAGGCCGGGTGGCGTGATCCGTACGGATTGGGGCCGAACGCGCGGATCTCGGTGGGTGGCTACTTCCCGCGCGTCACCGGGCGGCCGGGGGAAGCGTCGGGCTCCCGCACGACGGGAGGTGACGGGGCGCTGCTGTACGCGGTCGCGTTCGTCCTGCCGTCCAGGACCGAGCACGCCGTGCCCTGGGCGTCGGCCGTTCCCGGAGCTGTGGCCACTGCGGCGTGCGCGGCTGACGTCAGGGTGGCCGACATTTCCGGGTCGCGGGTGATCTGGATGCCGGGCGTACGGATGTGCGGCGAGTGCGCCACCGTGGTCGTCGCCAGGAGGGAAGGACGGCCGTGACGCTCAGCGCGACGGAGGGTGAAGCCGGGCACGGGCCGCATGTGCTGGAGCCACAGCCGGACCACGTACGGATCCAGTGGCACACCGCGACGCACTCCGAGGACCGGCGCAGGGTACTGCGCTGGACCTGTGAGTGCAGGCCGGTGGTGTACTACCTGGTCACCGCCGGTGGGCAGGGGTACGTCGAACGGACGGGGCCCGGCCCGACGATGGTTCAGACGGCTCGGATGCGGCACGTGCAGGTGGCGGACCTGTGGGAGCTGATCCTGCTGGGACGTGCCCGGTGATGGCCCGGCGTCGGGACACGACCTGGCACGAGGCGTTCCTGCACTTGGTAGAGGGTGGCGTGACCTTCAAGGCCGCGGTCGGCAAGCTCGGGGTGAGCCCGGCGACGCTCAACAAGCACTTCCAGGCCGATCACGCGTTCCGCGCGAGGGCTAGACGGGGGCGTGCCCGCCGGCTGCATGGTCCGGCCCCCGACACCTCCTGGCACCCTCGGCTGCCGCCGCTCCTGGCGGCCGGGCTGTCCATCCACCAGGCGGCCAAACGGATCGGGAAAAGCCCTATAACGGTAAGAAATCACCTGAAGTGGTTTCCTGATCTGCGCACCGCCGTGAACAGCGCGGTCGGGGAAGGTGCCGGGGTCGAGTCGGCGTCTCGGGGCTGACCCGCCGCTCGACCGATTCCCCGCGACCGTACAGCGGACCCCCGGGTCGTCGTCACCGGACCGGCGACGGCCCGTTCGCGGCCCACCGGACGAGTACAGTTCGGTGGGCGGTCTGGGTTCCGGTGAGCGGGTCGATCCGGAAATCGCCGAACATGGTGGTCGTGTTCAACCGCGTGGCCGCCGCCCAGAGGGCGTCGCGGGAGGTGTTGCCGGTCACGCGAGCGCAGTGGACGGCGATGGCGGCCGTGGCCGCCGCCTGGACGGCCGGGTAGTCCGGCGGCACACCGGCCCGTTCGGTGTACGTGGCGACGAAGCCGGCTTCGTCAGGCCCGATTTCAGGCTTCGCGCCAATGCCAGGAAACCACTGTCCCACGCCGAAGATCCCCCGAGGATCGCCGACGACCTGACCGAACTCGCGCACTCCGGCGGCCACCGCACACAACCTGAAGGGCGGATTCGCCAGCGCGATCGCGTCCCCGGCCGTCTCCACGTCCTCCTCGAAGGAGCCCGCGCACATCAACGCCCAGGGCCGCCCGCCCGCCGGGGGCGGCAGCCGTCCGGGAGCGAGGCGAATGGCGGGAATGCCCAGAAGGCCGGCCATCGCTTCGGCCCCGGCGGCGACCTGCCGGCCGAAGCGGCCCTTCCCTTGTGCGATCCACAGGGGGACGCCGCACGCTTCGGAGGCCAGGTGGCGCAGAAACGGCTCCGCGTACCGACCGGCCGGAGTCGCCACGGAGACCACGTGGCCGGGGTGAGCGCCCTGGACATCGTCCCCGGCCCCACCGTGGTTCCAGACCAGCCGGTCCAGCCGGGCGGCCACATCACCCGCCCGGCGCATCAGTTGCGTCGAGTACGGACCCAGCAGAATGTCACACCGCTCCGCGAGGCGCAGCAGCCCGCCTTCCGTCACGTCGGGACGACTCTCATCGTCCTCGACCAGCAGTTCCACCGCCCGGTCCCCGGCCTGCCAGACCTCCAACCCCAGCCGGGCCTGCCTCCCAAAACGGGCATACGTCCCCGACAACGACAAGCAGACCCCTACGCGCAGACGCTCCCCTCTGACCGTCACGGCATCTTCACCACCCGCTCGAACTCATTCCCAGCCCTGGTGACGCTTTGAACGCCACGCTTCCTGCCGGCGGGCTGGGCCGAGTTCTGGCCGACCGGGGCGTCCCGTGCGCAGCGGCGTCGGCTCGAACGTACGCGGATCTGCGTACGGTGACGCCGCAGGTGAGCGGATGTCCCGCCGGAGCCGCGCGGCCAGACTCGGCGCATGCTCAGTGTCCTTGTACGTGCCTTTCGCGTGGCCGATCTTCGGAAGAAGATGCTCTTCACGCTGGCGGTGATGGTGCTGTTCCGGTTCGGGCAGGTGCTGCCCGCGCCCGGGGTGAACGTCGTCGCGGTGCGGGAGTGCCTGAGCGGCACGCGTGGCGGGCTCGTGGACCTGCTGCAGCTGTTCAGCGGCGGCGCGATGCTGAAGCTGTCGGTGTTCGCGCTCGGGATCATGCCGTACATCACCGCGAGCATCGTGGTCCAACTGCTCACCGTGATGATCCCGCGCCTGGAGGCGCTTAGGAAGGAGGGGCAGCAGGGCCAGGCGAAGATCACACAGTACACCAGGTACCTGACGGTGGCGCTGGCCGTGCTGAACGCCACCACGGTCGTGTCCCTGGCCCGCGCGGGCCGGATCTTCCCGAACTGCACCCGCCCGTTGCTGCACGACCAGGGCCCGCTCGCGGTCGTGGTGATCGTGGCGACGATGGTGGCGGGGACGTCCGTGGTCATGTGGCTGGGTGAGCTGATCACCGAACGGGGGATCGGGAACGGCATGTCCATCCTGATCTTCACGCAGGTGATCGCCGTGTTCCCCTCTTACGTGTCGAACATCTTCGCCGTCAGCCCGCTCGCGGTGGCGGTGATGCTGGTCGCGGGTGTCTTCCTGGTGGCCGCGGTGGTGTTCATGGAGCAGGCGCAGCGGCGGATCCCGGTGCAGTACGCCAAGAGGGTGGTCGGGCGCAGGATGTACGGCGGGACCTCGACGTACCTTCCCCTGAAGGTGAACCAGGCGGGGATCGTCCCCGTCATCTTCACCTCGTCCTTGCTCTTCCTGCCGCAGCTCGCGACGCAGTTGATGGGCGGCACAGGGCCGGTGGCGGAATGGCTGGCGCGCTACCTCGTCTCGGGCGACCACCCGGTCTACATAACGGCATATCTGCTGCTCATCGCGGTCTTCACCTACTTCTACGTGTCGATCACCTTCAACCCCGAGGAGGTGGCCGAGAACATGAAGCAGTACAGCGGGTTCGTGCCCGGCATCCGTCCCGGGCGGCCCACCGCGGACTACCTGCGGTACGTGCTGTCACGGCTCACCGCGCCGGGAGCGGCCTATCTCGGCACGCTGTCGCTTATCCCGATCATCGCGTTCGTGATCCTGCGTGATCCGTCGACGCAGCAGAACTTCCCGTTCGGCGGGACGACCATCCTCATCATGGTCGGGGTGGGCCTGGACACGGTCAAGCAGATCGAGGCGCAGGTGGAGCAGCGCACCTACAAGGGCTTCCTCAGGGGATCGTCAACCCGGATCTGACCGCGAAGACGACGAGCTGGGCGCGGTCGCGGGCGCGCAGCTTCACCATGGCCCGGCTGACGTGGGTGCGAACCGTGTCGGGGCTGATGACCAGCTCCTTGGCGATCTCGTCGTTCGACCGCCCGGTGGCGACCCAGGCGACCATCTCACGCTCCCTCGGGGTGAGGGTGTCGAGGCCCGCGACCGGGGCGACGTCGTGACGTCCGAACAGGCCGATGACCTTCCTCGTGATGGCGGGGGACAGCAGCGCCTCGCCCGAGGCGACGACCCTGATCGCGTGGGTGAGCTCCTCGGGGGCGCCGTCCTTGAGGACGAACCCGCTGGCCCCGGCCTGGAGGGCGGCGAAGACGTACTCGTCGATCGCGAACGTGGTGACGACGACGACCCGGGTGGTGTTGAGGGCGGGGTCGGCGGCGATGGCCCGCAGGGTTTCGATGCCGTCCATGCCGGACATACGGATGTCCAGCAGAAGGACGTCGGGGCGGACACCGCCCAGCAGCCGCAGAGCCTCGGCCCCGTCGGCCGCCTCGCCGGCGAACTCCAGGTCGGGCTCGCGGTCGATCAGCGCCCTGAGCCCCATGCGGACGACGGCCTGGTCGTCGGCGATCGCCACGCGAATCGGGCGCGGCGCAGGAGTCACGCGGTTTCCCGGGGAAAGCGCGCCACGACGCTGAAGCCGCCGCCCTCACGAGGCCCGGCGCTGAACGTGCCACCGGCTTCGACCACCCGGGTCCGCATTCCGGCAAGCCCTCGTCCCTCGGCCGGCCCGGAGGGTCCGCGCCCCCTGTCGGCGACCTCCAGGACGAACCCCCGCGGGCCGCCGGTGAGGCGCACCAGGGCTTCGGTCGGACCCGCGTGGCGCAGGACGTTGGTCAGCGACTCCCGCACGACGCGGTGGACCGTACCCGCGAGATGCGCGGGCACGCGCGGTTCCTCCGGTACGAGGACGACGGGCAGCCCCGCCGCGCGTACCCCGCCGACGAGCCGGGCGAGGTCGTGGTCCGGGGGCCTGGGGGCGATGTGGTCGAGCGCGGAGCGGAGCTGGTCGAGCGCCTGCGTGCTGGTCGAGCGGATCGCCTCCAGGGACGCGCGGACCTGCTCCGGGTTCTCGTCCAGCATGAGCAGGGCGACTCCGGCCTGCATGGCGATGACGGCGAGGCCGTGCCCGGCGGCGTCGTGTACCTCGGCCGCGATGCGGGCGCGTTCGGAGGCGATCGGATCACGCGCGCCGATCGGCCCCCGGGCCTCGGCGCCCCGGGCGACGCCCGTGCTCAAGGCGTGGTCGGACGTGCCGCGGGCCTGGGCGACATCGCTGAGGGGCCACGGGATGGCGAGCCACCCGGCCCACGCCAGCATGAGGACGACGGGCACGTCGCGCAGCCGTCCCAAGCGGCACAACGACGCCGCGGCCGCCACGAAGGAGCTGCGCGGGCGGCCGTCCGGAGGCGTGTGCTCGGTCACCATCCCCCATCAGAACAGGCGCGTCTGACCCCGATCCTAGCGAGTGCGCGACGGTCCCGTCCGGCTCGTTCACCCCGGTGCCGGGCCTCCGGCGAAGACGGCCGCCGCCGCGCGGGCCGGTCTTGACACCCCCAGCGCCGCCGGTCACGCTTGTTGCGGTAAGCGCACCAGGGCTCATGATGCGCAACGGAGGTGGGCGTATGGCAGGCCCCCGGGTCGTCGTCATCGGAGCGGGTGTGGTCGGCGCGGCGCTCGCCGAGGAGCTGTCGGCCCGAGGCTGGGACGACGTCACCGTGGTGGACCAGGGCGAGCTGCCCACGCCCGGGGGATCGTCCAGCCACGCTCCCGGCCTGGTCTTCCAGACGAACCCGTCCAAGACGATGACCGAGATGGCCCGCTACACCGTCGAGAAGCTCATGCGGCTCGACTGCTTCCTGCAGGTCGGCGGCCTGGAGGTGGCCACCACCCCCGAACGGCTCACCGAGCTGCACAGGCGGCACGGCTGGGCCACGGCCTGGGGCCTGGACGCGCGGCTGCTCACCACCGGGGAATGCGTCGAGCTCCACTCCCTGCTCGACCCGGACCGCGTCCTCGGCGGCTTCCACGTCCCCGCCGACGGCATCGCCCAGGCCGTACGCGCCGTCGAAGCGCAGCTCGCCATCGCCCGCGAGCGCGGCGTGCGCGTCCTGGACCGCCACGAGGTGCTGGACATCCGCACGAACGGAAGCCGCGTCACCGCCGTCGTCACCGACAAAGGGGACATCCCCGCCGACATCGTGGTCTGCTGCGCGGGCATCTGGGGGCCGAAGGTCGCGGCCATGGCCGGGATGCCCCTCCCGCTGACCCCGCTCGCCCACCAGCTCGCCTGGACCGGCCCCGTCCCCGCGTTGCGCGGCCAGACGGTGGAGGCGGTCCGGCCGATCCTGCGCCACCAGGACGCCGACCTGTACTACCGCGAGCGGTACGACCGGCTGGCCGTCGGCTACTACGGCCACCGCCCGATGCCCGTCCGGCCCGAGGACATCCTGCCCGTGGACGCGGCCGAGGTGATGCCGTCCGTCACGCCGTTCACGCCGGACGACTTCGCCGACGCGTGGAAGGAGACCCGGGCACTGCTCCCTCCGACCCGGGACGCCGAGATCGCGGAGGGCATCAACGGCCTGTTCTCCTTCACCACCGACAACATGCCGCTGCTCGGGCCGTCCCCGGAGGTCGAGGGCTTCTGGGTGGCCGAGGCCGTGTGGGTCACGCACTCGGCCGGAGTGGCGCGCGCGATGGCCGAGTGGCTGGTCGACGGGCACTGCACGTCCTTCGACCTGCACGAATGCGACGTCAACCGCTTCGAGCCGCACCAGCTCGCGCCCGAGTACGTGCTGACGCGCGACTGCCAGAACTTCGTCGAGGTCTACGACATCATCCACCCGCTCCAGCCGCCGGAGAACCTGCGCCCGCTACGCGTCAGCCCCTTCCACGTCCGGCAGCGCGAGCTGGACGCCCGCTTCCTGGAGGCGTCCGGCTGGGAGCGCCCGCAGTGGTACGGAACCAACGCCGGGCTCGCCGAGGGCCGGGAGATCCCCACGCCCGGCGAGTGGGCCGCGCGGTACTGGTCCCCGATCGTCGGCGCCGAGGCGCTGGCCTCGCGCGAGGGCGTCGCGCTGTACGACATGACGGCGCTGAAGCGGCTGGAGGTCTCCGGGCCCGGCAGCGAGGCGTTCCTCACCCGCGTGTCGACCGGCGACGTCGCCAAGCCGGTCGGCTCGGTGACGTACTGCCTGCTCCTGGACTCGGACGGCGGCATCCGCAGCGACGTCACCGTCGCCCGCCTCGGCCGCGAGCTGTTCCAGGTGGGGGCCAACGGCAACCTGGACCTCGACTGGCTGGACCGTCACCGCCCCCGCGACGGGTCGGTGACGATCAGGGACGTCACGCCCGGCACCTGCTGTATCGGCGTCTGGGGGCCGCGCGCCCGGGACGTCGTCGCGCCGCTCACGCAGGACGACTTCTCGGCCGAGGGGTTCCGCTACTTCCGCGCCAAGCGGGCGTACATCGGCACGGTGCCGGTCACCGCGCTGCGCCTGTCGTACATCGGCGAGCTGGGCTGGGAGCTCTACACCACGGCCGACATGGGCCTGAAGCTGTGGGACACGCTCTGGGAGGCCGGGCGGCCGTACGGGATCATCGCGGGCGGGCGCGGCGCGTTCACCAGCCTGCGCCTGGAGAAGGGGTACCGCGCGTTCGGCACCGACATGACCTACGAGCACGACCCGTTCGAGGCCGGGCTGGGCTTCGCCGTGAAGATGGACAAGGGAGACTTCCTGGGCAAGAGGGCCCTGGAGGAGCGGCGAGAGTCCGTCGGCCGCCGCCTCACCTGCCTGACGACCGACGACCCCACGGGCGTGGTGATGGGCAAGGAACCGGTCTTCGACGGCGACGCGTGCGTGGGGTACGTCACCAGCGCCGCGTACGGCTACACCATCGGCAAGGCCATCGCCTACGCCTGGCTGCCCGCGCGGCTGGCCGTCCCCGGGCAGACGGTTCATATCGGGTACTTCGACCGGCGCGTCCCCGCCGTCGTAGCCGAGGAACCGCTCTTCGACCCGGCCATGAAGCGGCTCCGCGCATGACCGGCTCACGGGTGACGGGCCCCCACGTGACCGGCCCCCATGTGACCGGCTCGCGCGCGACCTGGCGACCGCCGACGGGAGGATCATGAGCGATCGGCTCTGGAACAGCCCCGAGCCCGACGGCGCCTACGACGTCGTCATCGTCGGAGGCGGCGGCCACGGCATCGCCACCGCCTACTACCTGGCGAAGAACCACGGCATCACCAACGTGGCCGTCCTGGAGAAGGGCTGGCTCGCCGGCGGCAACATGGCCCGCAACACGACCATCATCAGGTCCAACTACCTGTGGGACGAGAGCGCGGGCATCTACGAGCACGCGCTGAAACTGTGGGAGGGGCTGGAGGACGAGCTGGGCTACGACCTGTTGTTCAGCCAGCGCGGCGTCCTCAACCTCGCCCACAGCCTCCAGGACGTGCGCGACGGCGTCCGCCGCGTCAACGCCAACCGGCTGAACGGCGTGGACGCCGAATGGCTCGACCCGGCGCAGGTAAAGGAGGTCTGCCCGATCGTCGAGACCAGCCCCGACGTCCGGTACCCGGTGCTCGGCGCCACCTACCAGCCGCGCGGCGGGATCGCCAAGCACGACTACGTCGCCTGGGGGTACGCCAGGGCCGCGTCCGCGCTCGGCGTCCACTTCGTCGAGCACTGCGAGGTCACCGGCCTGGAGGTCTCCGGCGGCCGGGTGCGGGCCGTCGAGACCACGCGCGGACGGATCGCCGCCGGCCGCGTCGCGCTGTCGGCCGCCGGGCACTCGTCCGTGGTGGCGGGCATGGCCGGCGTGCGGCTGCCCGTCCAGAGCCACACGCTTCAGGCGCTGGTCTCCGACCTGCTCGAACCCGTCCATCCCACCGTGGTCATGTCCAACGCGGTGCACGTCTACGTGAGCCAGGCGCACAAGGGCGAGCTGGTCATGGGCGCGGGCATCGACGCGGCGAATTCGTACCGGCGGCGCGGCGCCTTCCACATCATCGAGCGGCAGATGGCCGCCGCGCTCGAACTCTTCCCCTGCTTCGCGCGGGCGCACGTCCTGCGTACCTGGGGCGGGGTGGTCGACGTGTCCCCGGACGCCTCGCCGATCGTCGGGCTCACGCCGGTGGACGGGCTGTACGTCAACTGCGGGTGGGGGACGGGCGGGTTCAAGGCGACGCCGGGCGTCGGCTGGTGCTACGCGCACACGATCGCCACCGGGGAGCCGCACCCGCTGAACGCGCCGTTCACCCTCGACCGCTTCACGACCGGCGCGCTCGTGGACGAGCACGGCGCGGCGGCCGTCGCCCACTGACCCACGCCGCCGAGACCGCACATGACCAGCGGACCCCACCACCCAGCGCACCCCATCACCCAGCCGACCTGTACGACAGAGACGCCGACCGTACGCCAGCCCCGACCACGTCGAGCCGCCCCGATGGAGGAGCCGGACCCATGCTGCTGATCCCCTGTCCGTGGTGCGGGCCGCGCGACGAGGCCGAGTTCCACTACGGCGGCCAGGCGCACGTCGCCTACCCCGCCGACCCGGCCGCGCTCACCGACGAGGAGTGGGCGCGATACCTGTTCTTCCGCGACAACCCCATGGGCCCGTTCAGCGAACGCTGGAACCACACCTCGGGCTGCCGCCGCTGGTTCACCGTGACCAGGGACACCACGACCAACGCCATCACCCCGGAGACCTCACGATGACCGGCCACCGAGCACGGCGGGACCACGACGCGCGGTGCTCGACCGTCGACGCCGCGCGGCAGGACCCGCGATGACCAGGCGCGATCGCGAGGTGCTGTCGTTCACCTTCGACGGACGTCCGTACGAAGGACGCCAGGGGGACACGCTCGCCGCCGCGCTGCTGGCCAACGGCGTGCGCCGCGTGGCGACCAGCGTCACGCTCGGCCGCCCCCGAGGGATCTTCGGCGCCTGGACCGAGGACCCGACCGCCGTCGTCCAGATCGACCGCCCGTTCCCCGAGCCCATGGTGCAGGCGACCACGATCCCGCTCCACGACGGGCTGGCCGCCTCCAGCCTGGCGGGCCGCGGACGGCTGTCCCCCGACCCCGACCCCGCCCGGTACGACGCCACGCACGCGCACTGCGACGTTCTCGTGGTCGGAGCCGGCCCTGCGGGTCTGACGGCCGCGCTGAACGCGGCGCGCGCCGGGGCGCGGGTGATCCTCGCCGACGACCGTCCCGAGGTCGGCGGCAGCCTGCCGGACACCGGCGAGCCCGTCGAGGGCCGTCCCGGCGTCGAATGGGCGCGCGCGGCGGCCGGCTCGTACGTCGCGCTCCCGGACACGCGCCTGCTCACCCGGACCAGCGTGGTCGGCTACTACGACCACAACTACCTCGTGGCCGTCGAACGCCGGGGCGAGCGGGCCGTCACCCGCGAACGGGTCTGGCGGATCCGCGCCGGCCGCGTCGTCCTCGCCACCGGAGCCCACGAACGGCCGATTGCCTTCGCCGGCAACGACCTCCCCGGGGTCATGCTGGCGTCCGCCGCGCGGGCGTACGTCAACCGGTACGGGGTGGTGCCCGGACGCCGCGCGGCGGTGTTCACGACGGGCGGCGGCTCCGGTGACGCCGCCCATGACGCCGCCCGCGACCTCGCGGCGGCCGGCGTCGAGATCGCCGAGATCGTGGACGCCCGGCAGGGCGGGCTCGTCACGGGCGTGCGGGGCGATGGCGAGGTGCGCGCGGTGCTGATCGGGCGGCCGGGAGGCCCGGCGCGCGAGGTCGAGGCCGACCTGCTCCTCGTCTCCGGTGGCTGGAACCCGGTCGTCCACCTGTTCGCCCAGGCCGGGGGAGAGCTGCGGTACGACGACCGGATCGCCGCCTTCGTCCCGGGACGCCCACCCGAGGGCGGCCAGTCCGTCCAGGTGATCGGCGCCGCGCGCGGAGTGTTCACCACGGCCGGGTGCGTGGCCGAGGGCCTGGCCGCCACCTCCCCACCCGACCTCCCGTCCACTGTGACACGCTCCTCCAGGGAGTCGCGGGTGCCTGTGGACGCGTCCGCGCCCGGCGACGCCCCTGCGCGGGAGGATGCCGGACCTTCTGGCGAGGCAGGGGCACAGCCGCTCTGGCTGGTCCCGGCGGACGACTACACGACCCACTTCGTGGACCTCCAGCGGGACGTCACCGTCGCCGACCTCCAGGGGGCCACCTCCGCCGGGCTGCGGTCCGTCGAGCACGTCAAGCGCTACACCACCGCCGGCACGGCCCACGACCAGGGCAAGACCTCCGGCACGCTCACCAGCGCCGTCATCGCCCACCTGCTCGGCGTGGACGTGGGAGCCCTCGGCACCACGACCTTCCGCGCGCCCTACGTCCCGGTGTCCTTCGCCACGCTCGCCGGGCGCGACCGGGGCGCGCTGCACGACCCCGTACGCGTCACCGCGATGCACGACCGGCACGTCGAGCGGAACGCAGTGTTCGAGAACGTCGGGCAGTGGAAGCGGCCCCGGTACTACCCGCTCCCCGGCGAGGACATGGAGGCCGCCGTCCTGCGCGAGTGCCGCGCCGTACGCGAGGCCGCGGGCGTGCTGGACGCCTCCACGCTCGGCAAGATCGACGTCCGGGGCCCGGACGCCGCCGAGCTGCTCGACCGCCTCTACACCAACATGATCAGCACGCTGAAGGTCGGCGCCATCCGGTACGGCGTGATGTGCCGGGCCGACGGCATGGTCTTCGACGACGGCACCGTCATCCGCCTGGCCCCCGACCACTTCCTCGTCACCACCACGACGGGCAACGCGGCGGCCGTCCTCGACTGGATGGAGGAGTGGCTGCAGACGGAATGGCCTGACCTGCGGGCCCGCTGCACGTCCGTCACCGAGCAGTGGGCCACGGTCGCCCTCGCCGGGCCGGGCTCGCGCGCCGTCCTCGCCGCGCTCGCGCCCGCCCTCGCCGTGGACGCCGAGAGCTTCCCCTTCATGACCTGGCGGGACACCGAGGTCGCGGGCATCGAGGCCAGGGTCTGCCGGATCAGCTTCTCCGGCGAGCTGGCCTACGAGATCAACGTGAGCTGGTGGTACGGGCAGGCGCTGTGGGACGCCGTCCTCGCGACGGGCACGGTCACGCCGTACGGGACCGAGGCCATGCACGTGCTGCGCGCCGAGAAGGGGTACCCGATCATCGGCCAGGACACCGACGGGACCGTCACCCCCGCCGACCTCGGCATGGACTGGATCGTCTCCAAGAAGAAGCCCGACTTCGTCGGCAAACGCTCACACGCCCGCGCCGACACCGCCCGCCCCGACCGCAGGCGCCTCGTGGGCCTCCTGCCCGAGGACCCGGACGTCCTCCTCCCCGAAGGCGGCCAGGTGATATCCACCGGCCACCTCCCGCCGCCCCCCGTCCCGATGCTCGGCCACGTGACCTCCAGCTACCGCAGTGCCGCCCTTGGCCGCACCTTCGCCCTCGCCCTGGTGGCCGGCGGCGGAAACCGCCTGGGCGACCGCCTGTACGTCCCCGTGAACGACACCCTGATCCCGGTGACGGTCGCCCACCATGTGCTCTACGACCCCGAATCCACCCGCCGCGATGGCTGACCCTCACTCGCTCGGCCAGGCATTGTCCGAAGGGGGACACCGTGACGGCTGACCCGCACGCGAACCGGATCAGTCCACTCGCCGGCTTCGCGGGCGTGTCCGATGCGCGGCTGGACGTACGAGAGATCCCGTTCCTCCGCCAGACGAACGTACGCGCCGACCCCGCGAGGCTCCTGCCCGCATGGGCGGACCGCCTGCCGCTGGCCCCGGGAACGTGGCGACGTTCCGGCGAAACGGACATCCTGTATCTCGGCCCGGACGAGTGGCTCGCCATCGGCGACCTCACCCCGGTGCCCGCAGAACCCCGCGCGGATACGGCCCGTCGAGTTGGGCAGGACGACGTCATCCTGACGGACGTCTCCGCCCAGCGGACGATCGCGCGCGTCGCCGGCCCCGGCGCCCGGGACCTCCTGGCCCACGGCTGCGCCCTCGACCTGCACCCGAGCGTCTTCGGCCCGGGCCGCTGCGCCCAGACCATGCTGGCCCGCGCCCAGGTGATCCTCATGGCGCGCGAGCGGGACGAGTTCTGGATCCTGGTCCGCGCGTCCTTCGCCCGCTACCTGGCCGCCTGGATCGCGGACGCGGCCGTCGACTACTAGCCCGGCCAGGGCCGGGCCGCGCCGGGGCGATGGGTTTTCCACAGGGTGAGGACGTCGCGGGCGACGTCGTCCACAGGACGGCCGTCGTTGTGGACGACCGCGTCCTCCAGAGCCGCCTGGTCCACCGACCGCTGGAACTCCTCGACCTCCGCCAGGTGACCGTCGAGGGTCGTGCCCCGGTCGCGGACGCGGAGGCGCGCGCGTGCGGTGTCCGCCGACACGGTCAGCCGGACGACCGTCAGCGCTGCCCCCGGCAGGCCCCGCCGTACGGCGTCCAGGTGTGCGGGCTCCAGCAGAGCCCGGGCGAGCACCAGCCGCCGGACGCCCGCGGCCGCGTAGGTGGCCGCCACCGCGCGCAGGTTCGCCGTGAGCATCTCGTGCACCGCGGCGCCCGCACACCAGCAGAGCCAGTCGAGGTCCACGACGGCGTGCGGCGTGTCCCCGAGCAGTTCCCCCACCGCGATCGCGACCGTCGTCTTGCCCGACCCGAGCCCCCCGGTCAGGAGCAGAGCCTCGACCGCGCCTGCACCCGCCACCCCGTCATCCATCACGATCACTGCGGCCGGGAGGCGTCCAGCTCGGCGGACAGACGCTTGGGGGCGACGATTCTGTAGCTTTCCTCCACCCAGTCGCACAGCACGTCGAAGTCGGGCATGTCATCGGTGAAGGGTACGGTAACCCAGCCGGACCTGCCGAGCCCGTGGCTGGTCGGGGCCGCCCCCGGGACGCTGAGGGCGTGGCCGTTCGACTCGCGTAGCTTCACCGACAGCTTGGGACCCCACTTCTCCGTCGGCTCCTCCATACCGAGGAAGACGAAGATCTTCTTGTTGACCTTGACCACGCTCTCGCCCCAGGGGAACTCCTCGTGCGCCGCGGGGAATCCGAGGGCGAACTCGCGCAGACGCTCGCGCGTCTCCTGCCACTCGCTCATAGGGCTATTTTGGTCCGTCCTCGGCGGCGCGCTCCCTGCCTTCGGCGAAGAAGCCGTGAAGGTCGTGAAGCTCGCTCAAGGGACGAGCGGCCCCGAAAGGCGCGTTCCAGAACTCGCCCGCCCGCGGCTCCCACGGGCTGACATACGCGTACGGCACGCCGAGGTGGCCGTCGCCGAGCGAGACCCCGTAGGTGACCTCGTCCACGGTGACGGCCAGGTCGAAGTGCTCGGGCCAGAGCACCGGCGTGGCGTCGGGCGCGAGCCGGCGCAGCGCCTCGTCGCCCCGGGCCAGGCACCGCGCGAGGTGACCGGCGGCGGCGGGATCGACGCGCAGGACGTCGTCGGGGGAAGCCCCCGAGCCGTCGTGGTAAAGGTTCTCCGGCGCGCCGACGCCCGCCCCGGTCGCCGCGCCGAGCTCGGCCGGCGTCCGGCCGTCCAGCGGCGCCCGCACCTGGCCGCCCGCCACGAGCGCGTCCCCCTCGACCCGCAGCCCGGGCTCGGCGACCGTCCGGAAGCCGCCCGGTACGACGCCCAGCCGGATCGTCCCGCTCGTCCGGTACTGCGGCCCGGCCATGACCAGCTCCGCGACCGCGTGCAGCGACCGTCGCGTGGTGGCGAGCTCCTCCACGTCCGGCTCCTCAGCGTTCATGCGCCACGCTCTTCCCAAGTTCGTAGGCTTTGCTCCTCCGCCTCATTCATACAGCCTGAAGCGCGGCCGCCGACGCCGGACTCGTCCCGCGCGAGGCCCGGCCGTGGGGACGCGATGATGGACGGATGACCCGAATCCGCGCGAGGCAGCGATGAAGGTACGGGACGCCCGGACGGTGGCGGCCCGATGGGTGAGAGAGCACGCGGCCACGGCTCCGGACTTCGCCGGCGCGTTCCTGAGCGGCTCGTCCGTCTGGCTGCCCGAGGACGCCGAACTGCCCGCCGCCTCGGACGTGGACATCATGGTCGTCACCACGGCCCCGCGCCCCCCGGCGAAGCTCGGGAAGTTCACACGGGACGGCGTCCTGCTGGAGGTCACGTACCTGACCTGGGACGACGTCCCCTCGGCCGAGGCGGTCCTGGTGAACTACCACCTGGCGGGCTGTTTCCGCACGGACACCGTCCTCGCCGACCCCACCGGCCGCCTCACCGACCTGCACCTGCGGTGCGCCGCACGGTACGCCGAGCGCCCCTGGGTGCTTCGGCGCTGCGCCGCCGCCCGCGCGAGGATCGTCGAGGGGCTCGGCGTCCTCCGCGCGACCGACCCGTCCCACGACCAGGTGACCGCCTGGTTGTTCCCCACCGGCGTCACCACGCACGTCCTGCTGACGGCGGGCCTGCGCAACCCCACCGTCCGCCTGCGCTACCTCGCCGCGCGGACACTGCTGGAGCAGTACGGTCACGCGGGCTTCCACGAGGAGCTTCTGGCCCTGCTCGGATGCGCCGACATGACCCGCCGCCGCGCCGAGGAGCACCTGCGCACGATGACGGCCGCGTTCGACGCCGCCGCCCGGGTCGCCGCGACCCCGTTCTTCTTCTCCTCGGACATCAGCCCGGCGGCCCGCCCGATCGCGGTGGACGGCGGCCGGGCGCTGATCGACCGGGGCGACCACCGCGAGGCCGTCTTCTGGATCGCCGCCACGTACGCCCGCTGCCTGAAGATCCTCGCCTGCGACGCCCCGGAGGCGCGCGCCGCGTTCGTCCCCGGCTTCGCCGAGCTTCGCGCGGACCTTGGCGTCGCGTCGGCGGGCGACCTGGAAAGGCGCGCGAACGACGTCCACGCCTTCCTGCCGCGCCTCTGGGACGTCGCGGAGGCGATCATCGACGCGAACCCCGAGGTCAGAGCGGCTGCCGGGATCAGGTGACGGCTGGGCGTTCACGGTCACCGCCCCCGGCGGCACCGGCAACCGTTCAGTCCTTGGTGGTCGTCTTCGCGGCCCGTAGCCGCCTGCGGGTCCACCGGACGGCGCGCTGGGCCACCGGGCCCGCCAGGCTGATCTCCGAGGTGGCCTTCCGCAGCGACGCGGTGGCCGACTTCGACTCGGCGACCGCCTGCTTGAGCTCCGCCGACGTGCGCTTGAGCTCGGCGGTGAGCTTGCGCAGCGTCGCCGCGTCCACCGGCGGGTCGGCCGGCTTCTTCACCTCGTTGACGCGGAGCAGATCGCGGTCCCCGAGCGGGTCGACGGTGAACCAGAGGTCCGGCGTCTTCTCCAGCCACATCCGCATGCGCTCGCGCAGCGGCCCGGGGTCGCCCCACGTCGCGTACAGCTTCTGGGGGCTGATGGCGACGGGCTCCAGCCCGAGGTTCGCCACCGCCTCCCAGACCGCCATCGCGACGCCCGGGGTGTGCACGCTGCGGTAGTCGTCGAACACGACGACCCCGTCCGGCCGCAGCACCCTGCGCGACGCCAGGACGTCGTCCTTCACGTGCACATAGAGGTGGGACGCGTCCACGTGGACGAACCTGCACGAATTCGGCGCGACATGGTCGAGAATCACCGAGGTCGGCCCGTGCACGATCTTCGGAAGCTTCTCGTGGAACGTCAGGTAGTTCTGCTCGAACTTGTCCCGCGTCAACGAGGAGTACGAGCGGCTCGTCTCCGCATTGTTCGCCTCTTCCGGGGCGTCGGACTCGAAGAGATCGCAGACGGTCAGCGTCTCACCGGCGCGCAGATGGCTGCCGATCAGAATCGCGCTCTTACCGAGGTAGGTTCCGAGTTCGAGCAGGTTCCCCGGGGGTTCGCCGACGGCCTTCTCCGACAGGATCCAGCTGAAAAGCCGCTGGTCCGTCCCCCAGAACCAGCCGGGGATCCGGTCGAGAGCCTTAGGAGTCAGTGCTTCCCTAGCCGCCATTGGCGCATCCTAACAGGACAAACTCCTCAATCAACACTTATGCGTATTTTATTACCCAATATACCCGCTGGACACCTCCCGTTCGCGTGCCCGTCACCTTCGCCACACGGTTTCGTCCCGCGGCCGAGCCTCGCCGCCGCGCCGGCGGGTAATTCGCTACGTGGACGACGTAATGAATGAGCCATGGGCATTCCGTGCCTCAATCCCTATTCCGGCTCGGCGATCTTCGCCAACGTCGTCCATTTCGCCTTCGCGTACAGTGAGCCTATTTCAGCGGGCTTCCCGGAGTTGTAGGACGAGGATTGCTTTGACGATCTGACCTGCGCGAAGTGGGCAGCAGCGGAGCTTTCGCAGGATGCGCCAGGCCTTCAACTGGGCGTTCGCGCGT
>NZ_QOIL01000041.1 GCF_003323745.1 Sphaerisporangium album | reverse complement strand
AGGTCGAGGTGGCGAAGATCCAGGACGCGATCACGCGGGTGTTCGACCTGCGCCCGGCCGCGATCATCCGTGACCTGGACCTGCTGCGCCCGATCTACTCCCAGACCGCCGCCTACGGCCACTTCGGCCGCGACGAGTTCCCCTGGGAGTCCACCGACCGCGCCGAAGCGCTGCGCCAGGCCGTCTAGGAGAACACCGTGACCCGAGCGGGCCACGTTCATGGGGCAGTGGGGGCTGAAGGCGGCCCGGGGCGCGGGCGGGCCGTCGTATGAGGAGCTGGTGGAGACCGAGGGGCGGCCGCGGCTGCGGATGTGGCTGGAGCGGTTGCAGACCGAGAACCTGTTGCAGGCCGCGGTGGTGTACGGCTACTTCCCGTGTGTGTCCCGCGGCGACGACCTGATCATTCTGTCAGTTGCATCCCGAGCAGGCGACCTCCGCGATGATCGTTCACCACCCCGAAGCCTCGTACTTCAACGTCTGACACACCGCGCGGGACGCCGTGACCTCGCCGTCCTCGTTCTGGGCCGAGCACGGCGCTCCCGGCGTCCCGCGCGGGCGTCCGGACGCGACACGCGCGCGCGTCCGGGGCGGCGTCGCACCCTACCCGTACATGATCAGGGCCCAGGACAGGCACCCCAGCGCGGCCGTGGAGGCCATCGCGCGCACGACGTTCCAGCGGACCCACCTGGGCTCGAAGCGCCCGCGCACCGCCCCGGGGTCGGCGAGCCGCGCGGGATCCCCGGCCGCGTCCAGCTCGTTGTTCAGCGGGATGTGTATGGCGAAGGTGATCGCGAGCATCGCCCCGTACACCACGAGCGCGGCGGCGATCCACGGCAGCGCGGCGCGGTGCTCCTCGCCCAGGTGCAGCACCACCGCCGCAGCCGTGAGCAGCGGCGCGCCGGCGAACCCCGCGGCGAACCAGCCGTTCAGAATGACCACGTTGATCCGCTGCATCACCAGGATGTAGGTGCGGTCGTCCACCTGCCTCAGCGCGAGCATGACCGAGCACGCGTAGGCGTAGAACAGGCCCGCGACCAGTCCCGTGGTGATCGTCGCCGCGATCAGCACGGCCTGCCGTAACGCGTCCACCTTCGCCTCCTCATCACCCGGGCGCGCCCCGCGCGGCGCCCGGCCCTGCCATTCAAGCGGCCGCCCCCGTAGACGGGCCATGAGTGAGAAGCGCGGCCGCATGTTCGAGCGTCTACCGTGTGGTCATGGACGCACTCGCGAGCCTGCTGGACGGGCCGAGGGCCCGGGGGGCCTTCTTCATGCGTTCGATCATGACCCCGCCGTGGTCGTTCCGCGTCCAGGACCGTGCGCCGCTGACGCTGGTCGCCATGGTGCGCGGCGACGCGTGGGTGGTGCCCGGCACGGGCGCGCCGGTGCTCCTGCGCCCTGGGGACACCGCCGTCGTGCTCGGCCCCGAGCCGTACACGATGGCGGGGGACCCGGCCACGCCGCCGAGCATCGTCATCCATCCGGGGCAGCGCTGCACCACCCCCGAGGGCGAGCCGCTGGGCGACCTCATGGACCTCGGCGTCCGCACCTGGGGGGACAGTCGGGACGGGCCGGTCATGATGCTCACCGGCACCTACCAGATGCGCGGGGAGATCAGCGGGCGGCTGCTCGCGGCGCTGCCCGGCCTGCTGGTCCTGGCGGGCGACGCCTGGGACGGCCCCCTCGTCCCGCTGCTCGCCGCCGAGATCGTCAAGGACGAGCCGGGGCAGGAGGCCGTCCTGGACCGGCTGCTCGACCTGCTGCTGATCGCCGTCCTGCGCGCGTGGTTGGCCCGCGCGGGCGCCGGCGCCCCGGCCTGGTACCGCGCGTACGGCGACCCCGTGGTGGGCAGGACGCTGCGGTTCATGCACAACGCGCCCGAGCATCCGTGGACGGTCGCCGAGCTCGCCGCGCGGGCCGGCGTCTCGCGCGCGGCGCTGGCCCGGCGCTTCACCGGCCTCGTCGGTGAGCCGCCCATGGCGTACCTGACCGGATGGCGGCTGGACCTCGCCGCCGACCTGCTGCGCGAGACGGACGCGACCGTGGAGGCCGTGGCCCGGCGGGTGGGGTACGGCAGCTCGTTCGCGCTGAGCACCGCGTTCAAGCGGGTGCGCGGCGTCAGCCCCCGCGACCACCGCGCCGCCGCCGCCGTCTCACCCGGCCGGGCGGCCGCCGAATAACCGTTGTCAAGGGCGCGGTCACGGTGCGCAGGCGAATCGCCATCATAAATGAAAATACGAGCCATCCGATATCGCGATTCTTTTCCGAGGACGCCGGGCGCCGGTGGGCGGATGCCGATCTTCGGCCGAATTTCGTTCGGAATTGAGGGGGCCCAGAACGATCGCCGCGAACGGCCGTGCCCGTGCCGCCGGAGAACTGCCGCGACCGGATTCACCCGCCGCCCCTGGGCAAAGCCCCTTGCGGACGCCGGTTTGGTCGGCCTATGGTTGCCACACCGAAACGATTCGGTAACCGGGGAACGGGCCCGAAGGGCCGAGAGCTCGACCACGTGTCATCACGGGGATGACACCGCCGAATGGGCGGAGACGGCCAACGGCCGATCGGTGTCCATTCAGGCGGCGTATGTGGGATGCCGGCCGTCCGCGAGAGCCCGGCATTCGTCGTCCGGCCCGTTCACGGCCGGAGTTCCCGCGCGGATTCGCACGGCTGTCATGACCCGGGTGACCATCCGTCGCGCCGATGTGCCGTGAACCAGTGAATCGCCTGTGCGCCCGGTCGCCTCGCCGGAAGGCGCGACCAGGGACGTGGAGCCTAGGGAACGCCATGGACACGACCGACCATCGCCGGAGCTGGCTGGGCCCCGGCGACCCCGGCTACGACGCGGCCCGCGCCGTGTGGAACGGCCTGTACGACCGCCGGCCCGCGTTCGTCGCCCGCTGCCGCACCGCCGCCGACGTCAGCGCGGCCCTGCGGCACGCCGCCGACGAGTCCCTGGAGGTGACCGTCCGGGGAGGCGGTCACGGCGTCGCCGGGACGGCCGTCGCCGACGGAACCCTCCTGATCGACCTGTCGCCGATGCGCGCGGTCACCGTCGACCCCGTGGCCCGGGTGGCGCACGCGGCGGGCGGATGCCTGGTGGGCGACGTCGACGCCGCGACCGCGCCGCACGGGCTGGCCTGCCCGCTCGGGGCCGCCCCGCGGACCGGGCTCGGCGGCCTCGCCCTCGGCGGCGGGTACGGATGGCTGGCCCGCAGATGGGGTCTGACCTGCGACCACATCGAGGCGGCGGAGGTCGTCCTGGCCGACGGGTCCATCGTCGAGGCCACCGAGGACCGCCACCCCGACCTGCTGTGGGCGCTGCGCGGCGGCGGCGGCAACTTCGGCGTCGTCACCCGCTTCACCCTGCGCCTGCGCCCGGTGGGCCCGGTCCATCACCAGGTCGCGGTGTACCCGATGAAGGAGGCGGCGGCCGCGCTGGCCGCCTACCGGGCGTTCGCCGGGCACCAGCCGCGCGACCTGCGCACCGTCGGGTCGTTCCGGCACGCCGGCCGGCAGGAGTGGATCCCCGCCCGGCTGCGCGGGGCTCCCGCGCTCTTCCTCACCGCCGCCTGGTCCGGCGACCCGGCGGACGGCCCGGCCGCCACCACGCCGCTGTTCGGCACCGCCCCGCCCGCCGGCGTGCTCGCCCGGGTCATGTCCCACGCCGACCTCCAGGCCCTCGGCGACGGCGGTGAGCCGTCCGGGCACCGGTACTTCGTCCGTTCGTCCTACCTGGACGACCTTCCCCCGGGCGCGGCTGTCCGGTTCACCGACGCCGTCCGCGAGATGCCCTCGCCGCTCTCGTCGATCGGCTTCGAGTACCTGCGGGGCGCCGTCACCGACGTCCCCGACGAGGATTCCGCGTTCCCGCGCAGGGACGCCGCGTACATGTGCACCGTCTCGGCGCAGTGGACCGCCCCCGGGGGCGACGCGGAGAACATCGCCTGGGCGCGCCGGGCGGCGGACCGGGTGAAGCCGTTCGCCACGCGCGGCGGGTACGTGAACCACCTGCAGGACGTCCGGGAGGGGAAGGTCCTGGAGGTGTACGGGACCGCGCGCCACCGGCGGCTGGCGGTCGTGAAGAAGGCCTACGACCCCGGCAACGTCCTGCGCCACAACCACAACATCCCGCCCGCCGCCGACCGGTGACGGCCGGGAGCGCCGGTCAGGGCTGGTCGACCAGCAGGCTGTAGGTGCCGGTGAGGGTGTGCCGCGAGATGGTGCCGGCGCGCACCCGGGAGGCCGGGCGCAGGAAGCCCGGCTTGCAGTTCTCGCCGGAGTAGATGATGGCGTCGGCGTTGGTGCCGTTGGTCACCGTGACCAGGCTCAGCAGCGGGAAGCGGGGCAGGACGTAGCAGCCGGGCTTGGGGCGGACGAGCTTGGTGCGGGGCAGGCGGTCGGTCTCCACGAGAAGCTCGCCGACCGCGTTCTCGTCCCCGCGCCCGGCCGCGTGCCGGGGGCCGGGCCCGCTACCGGGCGCGGCGTCGGCCGCCGTGGCCGGCCACGGGGCCGCGAGGGTCAGGGGCGCGGCGGCGAGCAGGACGGTGAGGGTGGTCAGGGCACGTCGCATGGCATTCTCCTCGGCCGTTGATCTTCACCGTCCCCTATCGTAACCGAGAGTGACGATTCGATCACCGAGGTCGCCCGTGCAGGCGAGTGGCCAGCCGTCCGAGGTGGTCCCGCCAGGCGGCCAGCGTCGTCGCCCGTTCGCCCGGCGGGCAGGTGTGCGTGAGCACGAGCCGCGCGCCGTGGCCGGTCCCCTCGCCGAGCTCCCAGCGGACCCGCCCGGACGGCGTGTCGTACTCCAGCAGGTGGGCGGCTTGACCTCGGCGATGCCCGTCGCCGGAACCCCGCCACCGTGAACCCCGCGGGCGGAGCACTGACGCTGCCCGCCGAGCATGGTGGTCGGCGGGCAGCGTCAGCCGGGTTCAGCGGGATGTGCTCTCGGCGGCCTGCTTGAGGTAGGCCAGCCAGGCGGTGAGTGACGCCTCGAGGGAGGCCCGCATGCCGTCCCGGTCGGCGCGGACCGGTTCGCCGTCCCACGACTCCGCGGTCTGGACGAAGGTCTGCCCGTCCCGTTCGGTGAAGGTCCACTCGTGGACGCCCGTGATTCCGTGGGCCGGCCCGCCCCAGAGGATGCGCCGTCCGGGCTCGATGGCGTAGACGGTGGAGTCGATGTCCAGGCCGAAGGTGCTCCAGCGGAACACCGATCCCACGGCGAGCGGGCCTTCGGCAGAGGCCGCGGTGATGTCGGCCTGCCACGACGTCCAGGAGTTCACGTCGGTGTGCAGGTCCCAGACCCGCGACGGCGGGGCGTCGATGAGGGTGTCGAGCCGGACGACGACGGCGGCCGCGGTGTTGATGTTGGTGGTCACTTGTGGTCCTCGATCCAGTGGCCGTGGATGCCGGCGGGCACCCTGCGGGGGAGTTCGACGGTGGCGATGGTGGCGAGGTCTCCCGCGTCCAGGACGAGGAGCTGGGAGGCGTCCGCCTTGAGGTCGCTGACGATGGTGAGCAGGTAGCCGTCGTCCTCGTCGCCCCCGCCTTCCGCCGGGACGAAGACGGCCTCGCCGGGCATGCGGTCCCGGCCGTGGCCGAGCAGTTGCTGCCGGCCGGTGACGGTGTCGAACTTGACGGTCGAGTAGCCGTCGAGGCCGGCGCCGGGAAAGGCGATGGCGTAGCTGTAGCGGTTGTACGACCCGGTGTGGGCGTCGTTGATGGAGGGGAATTCCGTGGCCAGGTCGTCGAGCGCCTCCTCGCGCGCCGTGCCGGTGGCCGGGTCGAGGATCCAGCGGTGGAACGTGGAGCCGGCGTCGGGGCTGACGCCGTAGCCGGGCGCGCCTGTCCACCACTTCCAGGAGTTCTCCCAGGACGAGCGGTCGTAGCGGGGCCCTTCGAGCACGATGCGGCCCTCGGTGTCGACGTAGGAGTTGGTGACGTGCAGGATGGCTCCCTGCTCCACCTCGAACCACGTGACCTCGGTGTCTCCCGCGCGGCGCAGGACGCCGATGCGCAGCGGTACGTCGTCGTGCCACTTGTAGGGGATGCCGGAGTGCTCGGAGTGATCGAAGACGACCGGCGAGTTGATGAAGACCGCGTGGTCGCGGGTGATGGCGAAGTCGTGCATGAGCGAGGGCCCGGAGCCGTCGATCACCGAGGTGCGGATGATCTGACCGGAGGCGTCGGCGACGTGGTAGGTCAGGTAGGGCGGGAAGGGGCTGTAGGAGAAGAAGTGCAGCTCGCCGGTGACGGGGTCCTCCTTCGGGTGGGCCGTCATCGCGCTGGTGAGCTTGCCGCCGAAGTCGTAGACGCCGACGGTGTCCAGCTCGGCGGTCACCTCCCAGGGCAGGTTGGCCTCCTGCAGGGCCAGGTACCGGCCGCCGTGGAAGATGATGTTGGTGGCGGCGGCGGAGACCTCCAGCTCGGTGCCGGTGAACGGCACGCCGTCCAGGAACGGGGTCTTCACCCAGCGGTTGCGGTACCACTCGGCTCGCCCGCCGGCCAGGCGGACGCCGTGCAGCATGCCCTCGCCGCGGAACCAGTGACCGGGGGTGACGCCCGGCTTGGGATTGTGGCCGTTGCGGAAGTAGCGGCCGTTGAGCTCGGGCGGCAAAGTGCCGTGCACGGTCAGCTCGTGGGCGGTGATCTCGTCGGTGACCGGCGTGAAGTGCCCGGTCAGGTACGGCTTGGGCAGGTCTTTCATGAGAGTGTCGCCTTTCCGAGGAGAAGGAGGGTGATGAGGGCGCAGGCCAGGAAGGCCGCGCCGTAGGAGGGAAGAAGGGTCAGGAAGGCCAGGCCGACGGCGCCGCCGATCTGGCGGGTGGCGTTGAGGAGCCCGCCGGCCAGGCCGCTGTCCGTGGCGGGCACGCCCGCCGAGGCCAGGGCGGTGAGCTTGACGAAGGCCACGCCGAGTCCGGCACCGACCAGCAGGGACGGGCCGAGCAGGTCCACCAGGAAGGTGCCGTCCGCGGGGGTGCGGGCCAGCCAGGCCAGTCCCGCCGCGAGCAGGGCCAGGCCCGCGGGGAGTACGGCACGGCCGCGCAGCCTGGGTGTCGCCCAGGACGCCATCGTGATCATGAGGGCGAGCGGTAGCTGGGTGAGCCCCGCTTCGAGCGGTGTGAACCCGAGCTCCCGCTGCTGGTAGAGCGGCAGGTAGTAGAACAGGCCGAGCCAGACCGCGCCGAGCAGCGCCATGAGCACGTTCGCGCGGGCCACGATCCGCATGCGCGAGGGCAGCAGTGGGTCGGGCGAGCGGCGTTGCAGCAGCACGAACACGCACAGGAGGAGCAAGCCCGCGGCGATGAAGGGCCAGTTCCCCGACAGGCCGTAGGCCAGGGCCACCAGCCCGCCGGTGACCGTCACCGACCCTGGCAGGTCGAGCCGCCCGCCCCGAGGAGGGGAGGCATCGACCAGGAGCCAGGTGGCCGCCAGGACGGCGAGCGCCACGGGGGCCATGACGAAGAAGATCGAGCGCCAGCCGTACAGGCCGGTGAGCAGCCCGCCGAGCAGGACGCCGGCCGCTCCTCCCGCACCGGAGACCGCGCCCCACACGCCGAGTGCGGTGCCCCGGGCGGCGCCCTGGTACCGGGTCAGCACCAGCGCGAGCGCGGTCGGCGCCAGCAGCGCGGCGCCCACGCCCTGCGACGCCCTGGCCACGATCAGGGTCACGGCGTCCGGCGCGATGGCGGCGCCCAGCGACGACAGCGCGAACAGGCCGGTGCCGATCAGAAAGACGCGGCGCAGGCCGTACACGTCGCCGGAGCGGCCGCCGAGGAGCAGCAGCGCGCCGAAGACCAGCACGTAGGCATTGATCACCCACGCCAGCCCGGCAGCCGACAAGCCGAGACCGTTGCGGATCTCGGGAAGGGCCACGTTCACGATCGAGGTACTCAGCACGACGAGGAACTGGGCTGTGGCCAGGACTCCCAGGGGCTTCCAGCCGGTCCTGGTGGCGGGGGCGCTGCTCATGGCTCGACCTTCGCAGCGGCGGCCGGACGCTCGCGTCGGTAGGTTTCGCCTATACGGCCACCTATGCGGCATCATCGGGGAATCTATGGAGACGCTGGTCGGCCGCGAGGCTGAGATCGAACGGCTGGACGCCCTCGTGGAGGCGGCCAGACAGGGACGCGGCGGCGCGCTGGCGGTGTGCGGGGAGCCCGGCATGGGCAAGAGCACGCTGCTGCGCCGACTCGCCGAGAGGGCATCGGGGTTCCTGGTCGTCCAGGCCTCGGGCGCGGAGTTCGAGATCGAGCTGCCCTTCGCCGCGTTGCACCAGGTCTGCATGCCGATGCTCGGCCGCCTGGAGGAACTGCCGCCGCCGCACCGCCGCGCCCTGGAGATCGCCTTCGGCCTGGCCACCGGCCCCGTCGACCCCTTCCTGGTCGGGGTCGCGACGCTGGGGCTGATGGCCGAGACCGCACGAGGACGGCCCCTGCTCTGCCTCATCGACGACGCGCAGTGGCTGGACGACGTGTCGGCCAAGGCACTGGCGTTCCTGGCGCGCAGGATCGCCGACGAGCCGGTGGCCCTGGTGTTCGCCACCCGGGAGGCCGGTTTCGGGACCGTGCCGGGACTGACGGTCGGCAGGCTGCGTGAGAGCGAGGCCAGGACACTGCTGGCCCAGGCCGTCCGGGCACCGCTGGACGAGCGGGTCCGCGACCGCATCCTGGCCGAGTCGCGTGGCAACCCCCTCGCCTTGCTGGAACTGCCCAGGAGCGCGGGTCTGGCCGGGATGGCAGGCGGCTTCGACGTGCCCGCTCCCGACGTGATCGAGCAGAGTTTCCGTGTACGGCTGGCCCTGCTGCCGCCGCGGGCCAGGCTGCTGGTGACCGTCGCCGCCGCCGACCCGGTCGGCGATCCCGGACTGCTGTGGCGCGCGGCCGACCTGCTGGGCATCGAGCGCGCGGCGACGGCCGAGGCCGGGGAACTGGTGGAGTTCGGCACCCGGATCCGCTTCAGCCACCCGCTCGCCCGATCGGCCGCCTACGCGGCCGCTCCCCCGGAGGAGCGCAGGCGGGCCCACGCGGCACTGGCCGAGGCGACCGACCCGGTGGCCGACCCCGACCGCCGGGCCTGGCACCACGCCCAGGCGGCGATCGGTCCGGACGAGGAGGTGGCCGCGGCCCTGATGCGGTCGGCGGCCCGGGCGCAGGCCAGAGGCGGGGTGGCGGCGGCCGCGGCCTTCCTGAGGCGGGCCGCCACCCTCACCCCCGATCCCGCCCTGCGCGTCGACCGGGTGCTCGCCGCCGCCGAGGCCGAGCTCTCGGCCGGTGCGTTCGACGCCGCCGCCGAGCTGCTCTCCACGGCGGAGACGTCCTCGCTCGACGGGGACCTGCCGGCCAGGATCGACCTGTTGCGGGGCAGGCTCTCCTTCGTCCGCCACCGGGGCGGCGAGCAGCCGACCGCCTACCTGCTGCGGGCCGCGGAGCGGCTGGCGAGCGCCGATCGCTACCTGGACGCGATGGAGATGGGGCTCCTCCTCGGCGACCTCGGCCCTGTGGTGCAGGCGGCCAGGACCGCCACCGTGGAAGGCCCGGTGCTGGAGGGCGTGATCCGGCTGACCACGCAGGGACATCGGGCCGGCGCCGAGCTCCTGCTGCCCGTCCTCGCGGACGCGGCGGCCTGGAGCGCCCGCCCGTCACTCGGCTTCATGCTGGCCGCCGAACTGTGGGCCTACGACGCCATGCGCGGTATCGCCGAGCACGTCACCACGGCCGGTCGCGAGTCGGGCTCCTTCCACATGCTGCCCATCGGGCTGGCCATGCAGGCCTCCGCGGTCGCGCACGCGGGCGAGTTCGGCGCGGCCATGGAGATGATCTCCGAGGAGGAGGCCATCGCCGAGGCCACGGGCGCGGCCCCCTTGGTCTACCCGCGCATCCACCTGGCCGCGCTGCGTGGCCGCCGGGCGGAGGCCTTCGAGCTGTTCGCCAAGGTCGATCCGCGGATGACCCTCAGCGTCCAGTGGGCGGCGGCCGTTCTCCACAACGGGCTGGGCAACTACCAGGCCGCGTTGGAAGCCGCGCGGACCGCCGTCGCGCACGGGCACCTCGGCATGTCGGGGCTGGCCCTGCCGGAGCTGGTGGAGGCGGCCGTGCGCTGCGGCGCGCCGGCCATCGCCGAGAGCGCCCTGGCCGACCTGAGCGAACGAACCCAGGCGAGCGGGGACGCGTGGGGGCTGGGCGTGGCGGCGTACGCGCGGGCGCTGGTCACCGGCGACGAGGAGGCCTACCGCGAGGCGATCGACCACCTCGACGGTGGCCGCCCGGCGGTCAGCCGGGCCCGTGCGCACCTGCTGTACGGGGAGTGGCTGCGCCGGCAGGGCCGGCGACGTGAGGCCCGCGAGCACCTGCGCACCGCGCACGAGGCGCTGACGGGCATGGGGGCCGAGGCCTTCGCCGAGCGCGCCGCGGGCGAACTGCGCGCCACCGGCGAACAGGCTCGCAGCCGCTCGTCGCAGGCTTCCGAACAGCTCACCGTGCAGGAAGTGCACATCGCGCGGCTGGTCGCCGACGGCGCCACCTCCAAGGAGGTCGCGGCCACGCTGTTCCTCAGCCCCAGGACCGTGGACGCCCACCTGCGCAACATCTTCCGCAAGCTCGGGCTCACCTCGCGTAGGCAATTGCGCGACCTGGCCGACATCCGGGGATAGGCAGGTTCTACCGACGCGAGCGGCGTGGCTCTGACGAGAGCGTATGAGCCATGACGATCAACGACATCACTCAAGAAACCGCCACAGAAGAGACCATCGCCGAAAAGGCCGAGAAGCCGGCCAACACCAAGAAGAAGAGCAAGGCGAAGCGTCGCGCGGCCAAAGCCCTGGCCTGGTTCGCCCTGCTCATCACCGCGGGTCTGGTCCTGGCCGAGCCGTGGCTGCTGGTCCCTGCCGTCCTCCTGCTCGCCGCGATCGCGCTCTGGGACTGACGGCCACCATGTTCGAGCCCCTCTTCCTCACCGACATGCTCCTGGCCTTCTCCGTCATGATCGCCGCGGCGATCCTCGGATGGAGGCCGGGGCGGTGGGTGCTGTACGGCGCGGCCGCCCTGGTAGCCGCCCGCCTGATCGTGTCCATGCTCCTGTTCTTGGGCGGCCCGCAGCTGGCGGGCACCCGTCTCCTCCTCCAGCTTCCGCTTGCCGTACTCCCTCTGACGGTCGCCTTCGTCTGGCCCGTGGCCGCCGCCAGGCGCGTGGCGGCGGTGGGGGTGGCACTGTCGGCACTGTGGTTGTTCATCCCGTACGCCCAGGAGGAGACGCTGCTCACCCTGGCCCTCTCCCTGGCGGCGATGGGGGCGACCTGGGCACTGACCGCCAGGCGCGGCCCCTGGGCCACGCTCGGTTTCGTGGCTGCTCCAGCCGCGGTGCTGTTCCTGGCCTACCAGGCCAACGTGGCGGTGCCCATGGGTTCGCACGGCCACCATGCGGAGACGGCGGCCGTTTCCACGAGCGTCACCGCGTTGGCCGGCCCACGTGACCGCGCCCCTGACGTCCGCACCACGCTCACCGCCGCGCACGGCAAGGTCACGCTGGGCTCCGGCCGCCAGATCGACGCCCTGACCTTCAACGGCCGGTCACCCGGCCCGCAGATCCGGGTGCGCAAGGGCCAATTGCTCGAGGTCACGCTCCGCAACACCGACGTCGAGGAGGGCGTCACCCTCCACTGGCACGGCGTGGACGTGCCCAACGCGGAGGACGGCGTCCCCGGCGTCACCCAGGAGGCCGTGCGGCCCGGCGGGACACATGTCTACCGCTTCGTTCCCGACCGGGCGGGCACCTTCTGGTACCACACGCACCGCGACTCCTCCCTGACCATCGAACGAGGCCTGTTCGGCTCGCTGATCGTCGAGGACGAACAGGTGCCCAAGGCCGTCGAGAAGATCATCTTCACCCATCTCTGGCCGGGAACCGACGACCCGATCGCCGCCTTCGACACCGCCGACCGACCAGCCCGCCAGGTCATCGCCGCGGGCGAACCGGTCCTCCTGCGCCTCATCAACAGTTCGGAGGAGCCACACCGCCTCCACCTCGGCGGCACGCCGTACACCGTGGCCGCCATCGACGGCAACACCATCCCCGGCGCCACCCCCATGACCCCGGGCACCGACCTGCTTCTGGCCGCCGGCGGCCGCTTCGACGTGGCCTTCACCATGCCGGCCGGCGCCGTGACCGTGTCCATCGACGTCAACGAGATCCCCAACACCGCCGCGCTGGCCTTCAGCCCGGACGGCTCCGCCGCCCCGGCCAAGCTCGGCACCGGACCGCTGTTCGACCCGTTGCGGTACGGGACGGCGGGGCCGGTGGAGAAGGTCACCCACGATCGCACCTACGAGGTCAGGCTGGACGACGGCTTCGGGTTCGCCCAGGGCTCCTTCACCTACGTCAGCAGCTCGATCAACGGCAGGCTCTACCCTGCGGTACCCACGCTGGTGGTGGCCGAGGGCGAGCGGGTCAAGGTTCGCATCGTGAACCGCAGCCTGATCGACCACCCCATGCACCTGCACGGGCACGGCGTCCGGGTCCTGTCCCGCAACGGCACCGCCGCCGCGGGCACCTGGCGGACCGACTCGCTCAACGTCGCACCGGGCGAGATCTTCGAGATCGACTTCACCGCCGACAACCCGGGCATCTGGATGGACCATTGCCACAACTTCAAGCACGCCGCCGACGGCATGGTCATGCACCTGGCCTACGCGGGGATCACCTCGCCCTTCGAGGAAGCCCACATTCCGGAGTAACACCCTTCGAGCTCTCGAAGGTCAGGTGAAGATCACTTCCCTTGCGGCCTTCGCGAGGCTCGCCTGGAACTGTCGGGGAAGGCCGAGGCGGTTCCGGTGGAAGATCACCAGGTGGGCGCAGACGGATCGGATTCCCCGGGTGAGGACGCCTTCGTCCGAGAGGACCCGGAGTTCTTGACCGGTTCGTTCGAAGGCGGTGAGCCAGTCATCGGCGAACGCCAGTGAGGTCGCGCGCAGAGCTGTTCGACGCGGGCTTCGAAGCACTTGCGCAGCCCGTGCGGTGTGGCGATGGTGGCCGCGTACTTGCGGGCCATCTTCGACACCGACGAGCGGTGCTTGTTGGCCAGCGTCATCAGCATCGAGGTCTCCATGACCCATTGCAGCCGGGCGAGTCGGAAGACGTCGCCCGGCCAGCAGGTAGTACTGGACGATGCCGCGGTACTCGGAGCCGAAGGTGCTGATGATGACGTGGTCGTCTTGGTTCAGCAGTTCGGGCCGACGCGTGGGTTTGCCGCGCTTCATGTACTGGGCCTCGTTGGCAACAACCACCGGGCGGGGGACACGTAGACCGATCGTTTCGTTGACGGAGCGCCGTCTACCGGAGATCTTGCGGTCGTTGTGGTGCACGGTGATGTCGTAGCCGAGGAACCTCGCCGCGTTGGTGCGGGCGTGCGTGATGAGCGTCTTGTCCGGTGACAGTCCCAGCTTGAGGTCGTCACGCAGGAAATGTGCCAGGCGCTCTTTATTTCCTCTGCTTCTGCTTTTGGTCCGGCGAACCCGAGGAGGGTGTCGTCGGCATAGCGCACATACCTCAGCCGCCGATAGCCGGGATCCTGCGGATCCAGACTGGGAATGCTGTGGAGTTGCTTGCGCAGCTTGCGCACTGCCTTGCGGTCGTCGCGTTTGCTCGCGCGCTGTATCGCGCCCGATATTCGGTAGAAGGCGCGATTGCCTTTCCTGACTTTTCCTCGAGTGTATTGAGGGATCAGAGTCTGCTCGACAAATTCGCCCAACTTGTGCAGGTAGATGTTGGACAGGATGGGGGAAACGACTCCGCCTTGCGGACTGCCGCTGTGCGTGGCATTCCAGATCCAGTCCTCCATGTACCCGGCCTTCAGCACGTTCCCCATCAGCCGCAGAAACCGGTTATCATGGATCTTCTCGCCCAGGATTTGGAGCATGACCGCGTGGTCGAGCCCGGAGGTGAGACCCCTCCGGGCCACCCGACCTTCTATGCGCGACCAAACCACCCATCCGCAACGAGTCCGTGGCCTGCCCGTTCAGGATGAAAAGGGCTCACTTCGCGATAACCATGTGATTCACCGCACAGCTCACATTTCTGCCCAAATCGAACTAAAGGAACTAATCTAGCAGAACCGCACGCACTAGTGGATCTTGATAGAGGCGGAAGGCGAGAGGCTCCAACGGCGAAGAGGCCCGGAGTAATACTCGGGCATCTTCGGACGATAGCGGGTTCAGCTTTGCAGGCAGTGGAAGGTGGCCTTTCGGGTGCATTAGAAAGTCATGCTGAGAGATGTTCCAGGCGTGTGCGCCAGCCATGAGTAGGCAGGGAAAGGGTTGCGGCGGCGCACAGCTGGCTAGGGTGGTCGGGCGAGGGATCCTGGCGTGGGGAAGCGCTGGGGCCCCTCGCCGGCTTTCGGGGTGAAGTCTCGGCGTCGGCTGCGCTGCTGGATCTGTACGCGGTGGCCTGTGACGCCACCGGTAGGCCCTCGGGCGGCGCGAGCGGCGACGCGATATTCAGTACAGGAGGGTGTCCGCGCGGTTGTTCAAGGCGCCATACACGTTCCGGATGATGATCGTGCTCGGCTTCTGATTCATCTTCTACATCGGCCTTCGTTCTGAAGCTCGGGGAGGCGGCGACATTGAGTCGGCTGAGCGTACGGACCAGGGGCTGGATACTCTCCGACATCGGCTGACCACTACGCAAAATATGACACTTGACACACGTGCTAAACATGTGAAAAACATGGAGTCTGATCACATTCGACCCATAGGTGGCGCGCACGGGGAACTGCACGCAAACCATCTGGACCGAGATCACCGACGGGGGCGCTCGAATGAGGTACCGCACGCTGGGAAGAAGCGGTCTCAAGGTCAGTGAGATCGCGTACGGGAACTGGATCAACCGCTCCGAGCGGGCGGCGGCCCACGTGGCCAGAACCGCCCACGCTCACGGCATCACCACGTTCGACACCGCCGATGTGTACGGCGGGACTCGGGCCGAAGTCGTCCTGGGCGTCGCTCTTTCCGGCATACGACGGGAATCCGTGGAGATCTGCACGAAGGTCCACGCCCGCGTCGGACCTGGCCCGAACGACCGGGGGCTGTCACGCAAGCACATCATGGAAGCCGCGAACGGCTCGCTGAAACGGCTGAAGACCGACTACATCGATCTCTACCAGGCCCACCGCTACGACGTGGAGACCCCGCTCCACGAGACGCTCCGCGCGTTCGACGATCTCGTCAGACAAGGCAAGGTGCTCTACGTTGGTGTCTCGGAGTGGACCGCCGGACAGATCGCCGATGCGCTGGAGATCGCGCGACAACTAGGGCTCGACCGGATCGTCGCCAACCAGCCGCAGTACAACATGGTGTGGCGGGTCATCGACGCCGAAGTGGGGCCGCTGTGCGAGAAGGAGGGAATCGGCCAGTTGGCCTGGTCGCCGCTGGCACAGGGGCTGTTGACCGGTAAGTACCTGCCCGGCCGCCCCCCGCCCGACGACTCGCGGGCAGGCGGCCCGGCCGCCACCCAGTTCGCCTCCGGCGCGCTCGCCGATGACGTACTCGATCGCATCGCCCAACTGCGGCCGGTGGCCGCCGATCTCGGAGTTTCGATGTCGCAACTGGCGATTGCCTGGGTGCTGCGCAATCCGAACGTGTCGGCGGCGATCGTAGGTGCGAGCACTCCGGAACAGATCACCGAGAACGCCGCTGCCTCCGGCGTCGACCTCGACGACGAGGTGGCCCGTGTCATCGACGCCATACTCGATCCGATCATCGAAAGAGATCCGTTGCGGACTCCGGCGAACCCCGACGACTACCGCCGCTGAGCCCTCACCCACGGGACGTAGGAGACATCATCTTTCGACACGTCGCCGCGTCGGTGATTCCCCCCGTGCCCTTTCGGTTGCTGGGACTCGTTCATTTGTCCTTCGCCGTGGGTCGAGGGATGTACCTGAGCGGCAACATCATCTACTTCACGACCGTAAGCGGGCTCTCGGCGACAGACGTCGGGTTCGGAATATCCGGTGCGGCTCTTTCGGGCTTCATCGCGTCACTGACATTCGGCTCCCTGTCGGACCGGGTTGGCGCCAAGCGTGTGCTCGCACTTCTGATCACGCTGCAGTCGGGGGGATACGCGCTCTACCCGGCGGTTCCGGAGATCATCCCGTTCTACGCGCTGATCGTCGTGATGGGATTCATCGAGTTCGGCGTGGGACCGGCACTGGGCGCTCTCGTGGGATCGATGACGCCCCCCGAGGAGCGCGTGCGGATTCGAGCGGTGCTGCATGCGGTGTTCAACATCGGCTTCAGCGTCGGCAGCGGCTTCTCGGCGATGGTGCTTCTCGGGGGTGACGGACTGCTGCGCGTGTTCCCATGGATCTGCAGCGCGCTGCTGCTGCTGGCCGTTGTACTCACTCTGCGGTTGCCCGGGGGAAAGGGGCGGATTGAGACAAGCGGGGCACGTGTGTTCGGCGCGCTACGGGACCTGCGGTTCGTCACCGTCACCGCGTTGTCCACACCGCTGGCGCTGCACTCGTCGATCATTTTCGTGGCCCTGCCCCTGTGGGCGATCAATCACACGAAGATGCCTGCCGCGTTGGTGCCATTGCTTCTTGTCGCCAACGCCATCTTCACGGTGTTGTTCCAAGTGGCCGCGAGCCGTAGGGCAGCGACGGTATACGGCGCCGCCCGGCTTGCGGGCCGATCAGCCATGTGGCTGGCGGCGGCCTGCGCCGTAGCAGCGTCCGCCGTGTACGGCGACGCGCTCGTCGCGACGGTCGTTATCAGCATCGCGATGTTGTTGTTCACGGTCGCGGAGTTGCAGCAGGCAGCCTCGGGCTGGGGGCTGGCCCATGGACTGGCCCCCGAGCGCGCCCAGGGCGAGTATCTCGGCACCTTCAATCTGCACATGGTCACTCAGGGAGTGCTGGGGCCCGGCCTGGTCTCAGCTCTGATCATGTCGTACAAGGGCTGGGGCTGGGCTGCCATCGCTGCGCTGGTCTTCTGCGCCGGGCTCGCGATCGTCCCGGCCGCGGACACGGCTGCTCGCAAAAGGTTCGCCGACGCGGGGGACACGCTCATCCGACGAACGGAACACACATCATGACGGAGAAGCCTGGATTCGACGAACTGCCGGCGCTGATCGCCAGCATGACCGGCGACGAGAAACACTTCCACGCCGCCATGTCGACGCTTGACGTGTTGTGGGTGCTTTACACGCGGGTGCTCCGGGTGACTCCAGCGATGGAAGAGGGCCGCGACCGCTTCTACTTGTCCAAGGGGCACGGCCCGATGGCGTACTACGCGACTCTGGCCGCGACAGGGTTCCTAGATCCCGCCGAGTTCCAGCGGTTCGGAGCCTTTCACTCCCCTTTGGGCCACCACCCGGACCGGGTGTTGGTGCCCGGTGTGGAGATCTCCAGCGGATCACTCGGCCACGGACTACCGCTGGCCGTTGGCACTGCGCTCGGGCTCCGGGCCCAGGGCCGGAGCGAACCGGCCATCTGGGTACTCGTCGGAGATGGCGAACTGGATGAGGGCTCCAATCACGAGGCCATCGCTTATGCCGGTCGGGCCCGTCTCGACCAGTTGAACGTGGTGCTGGTGGACAACGCGTCGGCCACCCACGGTTGGCCAGGTGGCCCGGAGTCACGGTTCGCCGTCGAGGGCTGGTCCACGATGCGGGTGAACGGCCGCGACCACGACGCGCTGGAAACCGCCTTCACCACTCCGCACGCGGGGCGTCCCCACCTCGTCGTGGCCGAGGTGGCAGAGGGAGGATCTTGATGGCAGGAGTCATGCGTGAACGATTCGCCGAAGTGATGACGGAACTGCTCGGCGAGGACGAACGCTTGGTGCTCATACTGGCCGATCTCAGCGTCGGCCTCTTCGAGAAGGCCCGGCTCGAACACCCCGACAGGTGCCTCAATCTGGGTATCAGGGAACAACTGCTCATCAGCGTCGCCGGCGGCATGGCGCTCGCCGGGATACGGCCCGTCGTGCACAGCTTTGCGCCGTTCCTGATCGAGCGTCCCTTCGAGCAGATCAAGCTCGATCTCAATCATCAGGATGTCGGGGCGGTGCTGGTCAGCGCGGGCGCCTCCTACGACATCGCCAGCGGCGGCCGATCCCACCAGGCACCGGGGGATATCGCGCTGCTAGACACCCTGCCCGACTGGACGGTCCACGTTCCCGGCCATCCTGACGAGGCCGAGATCCACCTGCGAGAGGCGGTGATGGGCGACGGACGCGTCTATCTCCGCCTGTCCAACCAATCGAACGAACGATCCTATGCCGCGGCCCACGGCTTTCGGGTGCTACGTGAGGGCGGCTCCGGCACGGTCATCGCGATCGGCCCCATGGCCGATGCGACCCTCATGGCGACGGAAGGCCTGGACGTCACCGTCCTGTACGCGGCCACCATCCGGCCCTTCGACACGGCCGGCCTCAGAGCCTCGCTGCTGAAGCAGAAGGATGCGGCGGTCGTCATCGTTGAACCCTATTTGGCCGGCACGTCGCTCACTCATATCACCACCGGACTACCCGACATTCCACATCGCGCGCTCGGGCTGGGGGTCGGCCTGGTCGAGTTACGAAATTACGGCACCCCTCGACAGCACGCGATCGCACACGGACTCGGCACCGCAGGAATCCGGCGCAGCGTGGCTTCATTTTTCTCCCTCTAAGGAGGGAACATAATTGTCGACCAAAAGTCACAGATCCAGCAAAATAGTCCTTGATGTCCCCCGCAATTGATGTTAGCGTAATTCTTGTAGGGGATATTCCGGAAAGTCGACACGGAAGGGAATTCGCATGTCTGTGATCCGCAAACTGCAGGCCACCGACGAGGAGCAGCTCATCGCGGCGGCGGATGACGAGCTCAGCGAGCTGTCCGACCACTCCCGCCCGATGCTGGTGAACAACATCAACGAGGCCTGACGGCCTTCCTGGGAGCGGCGGAATACGCCGCTCCCAGGAGCGTTCATTTCGGCACCGGCAATGAATGGTCTACGCGTCTGCATGCACCGTCCGAAGGATCGCCCGTGGGCAACGCACATCCACTTACCCGGCTGCTCGAAGAGGTCGATATCGCCGGGACTTACTGGAACAAGCAACACGGATTGTTCAAGAATGCCTGTCCCACTGAAGGCCTGTTCGACGAAGCGGAAATCCAGCGCATTCTCGACACCGGCCTGCTGCGCTGGCCTTATTTCTCCATCTTGAAAGAGGGTCAGCTGCCAGGGGTGGGTTCGTTCACCCGTACGAGAATGGTCGCCGGCCGGCCGGTCGGTGGTTTCGCCGACGCGACGAAGGTACGTGGGCACCTGGCGGACGGCGCCACCATGAGCCCATTTCACCGTGATGCTGCAGGTCACAGGGTGGCGACAGATCCGTTGTCTTGATCGAGAAGTAAAGAAGCCTCTGGTAGAAGGGTTGTCGACCAAGATCAACCATCACCAGAGGCTCGCATG
>NZ_QOIL01000040.1 GCF_003323745.1 Sphaerisporangium album | reverse complement strand
CTCCCGCGCGCTCGGCGCGACCAAGGTCTTCGCCTGGCCGACCGCCGAGATCGCCGTCATGGGCTCGCTGGCCGCCGTACGGGTGCTCAAGCGCCGCGAGATCGCCGCCGCCCCGGAGGACGAGCGCTCCGCCCTGGAGACGCGGCTCGCCGAGGAGCACGAGAAGGTCGCCGGGGGGCTCGACCGGGCGATCCAGATCGGGGTGATCGACGAGGTGATCAAGCCCGCCGAGACGCGCGGCGCGATCGCCAAGGTCCTCGCCCAGGCCACCCCCGCCCGCGGCGCCCACGGCAACATCCCCCTCTAAAGCTCCTAATCAGAAGCCCTTCTACTGGTGAAGGCGTCATCGGCCGACCGACGACGGCGGGTCGGCTAGCGCTTCAGTCTCTCTGGATCCGGAGGATAACCATGGGCGCGTAGCCAAGAATCCAGGATCCCAGCCACCAAGTTCCCCACACCAGGGGTGCGGTTCTCAATGTCGTATGCGTTCAACCGCTGCTTAAGTTGCAACGCCTCAGGTACTGAATAGTTGAGCTGCTCACGTTCAACCCTCCGAGTCTCCAGCAGTCTCTGAGTCTCCTCATGCGGACTCAGCCAAGCGGTGTCATCGCCGTTGTACTCGTCCATGGACTCGAGGGCCAGCGCCAACTGTCGAGCCCGTTGCGCGACGGGAGCCTTGCGGTTCATCTCACTACCTCTCTATGTTGTGACGGCTAGTATATCGCCTAGGTCACTAGCCGTCTCTACGTATGCAACGATGGCCATAGAGCTAGTACTAGCGAGAGAGTGGGGGTCGAAGTAGGCCGAATTTGGCGGATCGCGGCAGCTAGCTCACTGTAGGATGCTGCCAACGCGGCACCATCCGCCGGAGAGCCGCGACGGGCTCAACAACATCCATCATCGGGCTACGAGAGAGAAGATGTGAACATACAGGACATACATCCATCCAAAGAGGCCCCGGAAGAGTCTCCGGAGCAGGCCGGTGATGTGCTCATACAGAGCGCTGCCGATGTCAACGGCCGTCAGCTAGCACCGTTCCCTATACAGGAACCCGACGTGGTCGCCTCCCTCGCCTACAAGGGGGGCATCGGGAAGACCACGCTTGCTGAAGAAGTCGCACAGGTGCTGGATGGCGTCGCTGTGGACTTCGACTGGTCCAAGGGTGGACTGACGGCGGGATGGGGCTACCGAGAGGAGGAGCGTCTAGGTGCTCCTCTTATCGAAGCCTTTACCTCTGGCCGAGTTCCTACACCGCTTCGAGGCGGGGAACGTAAGCCAGATCTAATCCCCGGACACACTACGTTTGGCGAGCATCAGCCCTCCGCAGAGAAGGTCTCAGACGAGCTGAGCCGTTGGTCACGCGAACTTAAGCGCCGACTCGTCGTTGACACTCACCCAGACGCATGCCCCTCCACCTACGGGGCCATGGCCGCCGCTCGAGTCGTTCTTACCCCTGTCATCTTGAAGACGCGCGAGATGCGATCCCTGGAACAGCTGCTCGAGGAAGCAAGCGACTACCCGCTACTTCTTATCCCTTATATGGTCCCTCGTTCCCCTTCACAGTGGGCCATCGACGAGTTGGAGAGGTTGGCCAAGCGCTTCAACGTGCCCGTCGGACCGATCGTCGGCCACTACGACTGGATCGGTACCCGTCGTAAGCGCGTTGCTATTAGCTCTGAGCCTGTCTTCAAGAAGGAAGAACCGTTCGTCAAGCAGATCCGCGAGGTTGTCAAGGCGGTGGAAAATTATGGCTAATGGGCTATCACAGCTCAGGCAACAGAAAGCTGCCCTAAAGCGAACCGCGCCACCACCCCCCAAGCATCCCAAGTCGGCAGACACTCGGGAGTCAGCCGCAGACGAACAGCAGCCTTCTAGGCCGGCACCAGAGGATGCTGCGGCTCCGGCGGAAGCCACAGGGGAGCCGCCGCAGGCCAGCCCTGGTACTACATCAGCGACGGCCGCTCACGCCGAGCCGACACCAGGGGATGCTGCAATGCCTGCCGGGACAGCAATGGAGCCCAGGACGGCTGCGAGTACCATCGCGAGTAGTCCAGCCACTGACACGAGTGCCCCCCCATCACCCGAAAGCGAACCGGGCAAGGCTGCATCTTCACCCAACAGCAGCCTAGTTGAGCGTCCTGCTGTTCAAGGAGCCGCCCAGGTCAGCCCTTCGCCGTTCGCATACACCACGGAGTGGGACAGCTATGTCCCCCCTCCCTCCTCTAGGGAACTTCCCAGGGCCGAGGAGGTCCTAACACAGCGGTTCTTCAGTAGAGAACCTCTGAACGCTTCGGTGCCAAAAGTCCTGGAAATCGGGCATCGCCTCCAGATTCTCAAAGTCGTTTCGCGCATAGAACGAATCCCGCCGGCCGACCTGGTCGCCATCGGTCTGGATTGGTTCCTCCGTGGCGCTACTCAGAACATCATGGACATCGCTCCTCCATGGAACCAGTACACAGGAAACGGCACTTCCCAACACATTCCACATGCAGAAGAAGTTCTGCAGCAGCGTTTCGTGGATCGAGAGCAGCTAAAGGCATCCGTTCCTGCCCAGCTAGAAATCGGTCATCGGCTAGCTATGTACAAGCTGACCAACCGCCTGAGCAGGGTGCCAGTCGGAGACATCGTGGCGGTCGGCATGGACCGCTGGTTGCGACTGATGGGCTTTTAACCACTCTGGATCGCCCCTCTGAGGAGGGGGCCACCGTTCATTGCAGCGGGCCCTCTCCTCTCTAGATATCACTAGTAGCCTAGACGCACCTGCGTATGTCCCGACGTACGTCGTAACGGCTAGCCGACTAGCAGATCACCTATGCCACTAGTGAAGGCCCAGTCGTCACCGCTCCCGATCCTGAGATGTCGTACGCGGTCCTGCTGTCTTGACCGGCAATGTGTCCGACCCCCTGCTTAAGGCTCGCCTCCAGCCGCTGAGCGCGGTACAGCTACAGCCGCTGCGGCGTGCACCCACGTCGGCGCCGGTCTCGGCCGCGACGTCGTCGAGCTCGTGCGGGCCGCGGGTCCACCCGTCGGTGCTGCAGTCGGGCTACACCCGTACGCGATTAGTGTGCGCAGGGCGACACGGGTCGCTCTGGGGGAGACGAGTGCCAGCCGGGCCAAGTTCGGTTGCGCCGGTCGCCACGGTCGTCAGCGCCTCGTACACCAGCCCTGTGACCGCTCCTACGACTGCGGCGAATGCTGGGTGCAGCGTTTCGATTGTCCAGCCCGCCACCGCCGCCACCGAGCGTCGGCGCCGGTAGGCGTCCGGGACCCGTATCACGTACGCCTTGGCGACGTTCCCGCGGTGGGGTTGCACGAGGTGGATCAGCGGGTCTTCCTCCTCGCGCAGGCTCCGCAGGCGCGCGCCGACCACAAGCGGCCCGTCGGCACCGTCATGGTCGGCCACCGACAGGGCAGCTGCGACCCAGGCCAAATTTCGACGGCCCGAAGACATCCTGCAGCAGCGTCAACTCAGGGCCGAGGCCTGAACCAGCGGAGAAGATCCACCGCTTCCAGGTCAGGTAGGTCTCACCCCATCGCTGTTGTCCTTCGGGGTGGTACAGCCGGCGGCCTTGAGCGAACGACGAGAAGGCCGCTATTCGCGCGAACCGCTCCTGCGCTTGGCCTTTGCCTTGGTGTGTCACGGTGTCCCCTCCCGTCTCTCACTGGGCAAGCTGCCCGCCGTGGCCACCTGGCTCGGCAGGGTCGCGACGAGCTGCCCATCTGAGCCGAACCAGGCGTCAACCCGCGCCCGCAGCAGCGCCTGCAGGCGCTTGGCCTGGCGGCGGTCGCGCCAGCGCCCAGTGCCGAGCACCACCGTGGGGTGGGTCCACTGGCCGTGTACCGGGTGGACGTTCACCGCGTGGTGGGCGTCTGCGAGGGTCGCGCCAGCGTCGAACAGCGGACGCAGCAGCCGCGCGAGCTCGCGGCCCGGCACGTGCCGCAGCGTCATGTCGTCGACGCGGAGCTGCTGGGCAGCGGCGACGCGGTCCCTCCTGCCGGTCACGGTGCGGTGGCGCGGCCAGGGCGCCGTTGGGGATGAAACTCGGACCCCCGTCGTTGTGGTTGAGGTAGGTGATTCATCTCCTGTAGAGGTAGGAGAGTCATCTCCTACCTCAACCACAGACGTGGGGGTCCGAGTTTCATCCCCAACGGCGCCGACTTGCGCGGACACGGGGCGCTCGGGGATGGTTTCGACAGGCCAGGGCACCTCCTCGTCGGCTTCAACGGGCAGGTCGTACAGGCCGAGCACCTGGTCCCAGTGCGGGCCGTACAGCTCCTTGAGCGCGGCGATCGGGACGATGAGGGCGTACTCGGCGGCAAGGTTGCCCCGGGCATCGTCGTGTCGCCCCCAGGCGTTGCCCTTGCGGGTGGCGGGGGTCGACCCGGTGGTGATGACGGTGAGCAGGCCGTGCTCGCGGTACCACCTCAGCCGGTCGGCCATGGTGCTGCGGGACATCCCGGCGTCGCTGGTGAGGGTGTCCCAGGTCAGGCCGGGACGGGTGCGCATGCGCCTGGTGTTGGTGTGCATCGCGAGGGCTTCGCCGACGAGGGCGTGGTTGCGCAGCCAGTCGCGGCGGTGCCAGGTGCGGCCGGCCAGGTAGGTGCCGACCGCCAGCCACGCGGTGATGGTGGGGGCGGAGATGTGCCCCTCAGGGATGACGGAGTTCATGGGCATGGACATGGTGACGTTCTGGCGACACGCCGGATCAGAATCAGGGCGTGCTCTGCAGAACGCTTGGCTAGCGGATATCATGCTGCTCCAAGCATTTAAGTGCGCGCCAAAATGATCAGCTCGGTGGCTGCGAACCTTGGAGCCGATCAGGCGGGTGCACTGGTAAGTGGTTTCAGAAGGGGGCCTCGCGGGCGCGGGGCCCCCTTTACATGGTCAGGGGCGCCTCCTGGGCGAGCGGCGCACGCCAACGACGCGTGCGGAGCCACTACGGGTGAGAGCGCTCGCGCGACTTCGCGCAGCTCTGTCCATGGGAGTGTCCGGGCGAACAGTACGTACACGTGCCGCTCGCAGGACAGCGACACCTCCCTGACGGCGTGCCAGCCGAGGACGCCGGGTGAGTGCGACCGTGCTGGCGGCCTCTTCGGCGACCAGCACGGCCGGGTCCACGACGCCAGCGGTGCTGGTGCGCTGGGAGTCGACACCAACGAGCAGCCGACCGCGACCGTCCTTACCGCACATCGCGACTGTGGGTAGCTGGTACGGAAACTCCGGAGTCAGGCGGGTGCCGGAGTAGGGTTTCTTCCCACGGTTCGGGGGCAGCCGGGCAAGGCCTGCCGACATCTCGGCCGCGGCCGCGCGTGCTGCGGGCCCGCCGTTGAGCACGACGTGGTGGTTCGGCGTCTGATCTTTTGTGCCGATCGTACCGTCGCGCCGTTTCGGCTGGTCAACGTAGGTAATGATCAATTGCAGGTCGGACACACCGATTACGGACACGCCGGTTGTGGGCATGACTGGCCGACCTGGCGACTGTTGGATTATCATGTCTCCAGACCTACGGACTCCGGCCAGGCACGCGAAAGCCGCGGCGGTCACGAGCCGGGCCGGATGTCTGTGAAGGGCCTCTCGCGCGTGGCTGCGAATCCGTAGCGCGGGAGGCTCTTTGGTTTTCAGCGTGTGAAGTTGTCGCGGTCTACCTGGGCGTCATCTCCCCTATTGAGGGTCGCTGCTTCGGTGGCTACGCCGCCTGGATCTGCTTATCGACCGTCTCACCGAGGTCGAGCGGCTCCTGAGTATGAGCATGAGCCAGCGTCGGCGTGACCTTGTGGCCGACCTCCTTGGCCAGGACCAGCTCCACCCACCGCGTGAACGGCAAGCCCGCTGCCTTAGCCGCGGCCTTGGCCTTCCTCGCCAGGTCCTGGTCCCGGAAGGAGATCGACTGCTTGCCGACTACCTCCTTGGCGGGTCCGCTATGGCCCGGCGCAGATTTCCTTCGGCTGCTCATGAAGAGCATGTATATCGCAACCTAGAACCCAGGTTCTAGGTTGCGGCGGGCGTGTCGCATCACATCCTTGTGATTTCGTCAACCGCCCGCTTCTCTTGGCCTGGTCAGACCAGGGCCAGCGGATGCCCGCACTCGTCGAGCGACATGTCGCACCTCGGCTCTTCGCTGCTCAGCCTGAGCACGGCGCGTCTGGCTGCGACCGCGGACGGGCGGAGCTAGACGGCTCCGCCCGCTGGCGTTCCAGCCGGGCCATACCGCTGGGGGTGGAGGCGCCGATGCGCCACACCGCCTCGCCCAGCGCCGCCGTGGTCAGTCCATGGGGCCGCTGGCCAGCAGATAGGCGTAGAAGTCAGCGGCGTGGTCGTGATCGGTAAGTGGCCCCGCGCCCTGGCGGCGGGCGGTGATGAGGTGGCAGAACAGGTCGTCGCCTGGGCCGATGGGGGCTGAGCGCAGCCATGGCGCGGGCAAGCCGCCAGGGCTCCGTCTCGGTGTCGTGGGCCAGGGGTCGACACTGGCGGGGGAGGTCTGCGGCAGGGTGCTGCCGTCGGGCTGCAGCGTGTAGTGCGCCGTGGCGACGCGGTCCAGGGCGTGCTGGACGGGTGGGCTGAGGGTGGTTGCGCTGGCCACGATACGGCTCCTTCTTGGTGGTGGGGCTCGGTTTTCAGATGCGGTGCAGCAGGCGGCTCCGGCGGCGGTCTCGATCCAGGCGTGCGCGGCGTAGGGGTGCGTCCGCCTCCATTCACCCGTGCCCGGGCCGGCCCCGGGCCGCCGCGGCGGCGATTTCCGCTTCGGCCGCAGTCGCGCCTGCATCTTCGGCCGATCAGGCCGATCACCTTGGTGCGGGCCGGAACGTAGTCAGTACCAGGGGATGGCGAGAAGGCTTTCCCGGACTCGCCTCCCGGTTGCCCGGTCAGGCGGCACCATGGTGCTGGTCCACGCTGAGCTTGGAGGACCGGTGCAGGCATCTCTGTTCGACGGCGACGACACCCTTGACGCCGAGCCTGTGCTGATGGCGCTGCACGAGGAGTACTACCAGCTCATTTGGCAGGGGCTGAAGCGGCACGAGTTCCGCCGGCGGTTCCTGTCCGGCAGGGCGACGACGTGGTACGTGTATCTGAACGCCCCGGTATCGCGCCTGGGTGCGGTCATTGACTTGGGCCCCGCCGTCGTGGACACCCCTGAGGTGGTCGCTGCCATCGCTGAACAGGCCCGGCCGGGCAACGGGGCGAGCGTGCTGGAGTACGTCCGGGATCTGGAGCAGGCGTACGCGATCCCGATCCTGCGGGTGCGGGAGTACGCGGGTGTGTCGGCGGAGGAACTGCGCGCGGAGCTGGGGGCGTGGCATCCTCCGCAGGGATACCTCCGGCTGCGCAACCCCGCCAATCTGGATCTGCTGCGGATCTGCGAGAAGGTCACCTCGGGGGCGCCGCTCCGGGAGATGTCGATACAGCATCCATGACACCGTGACACGGGCGGCCGCGTGTGCGCCGTCCAGCCAGGAGAAGATGGGGAGTAGCCCCGCTACGGGGAGCGACCCGGAGCGGTCACCGCAACCGCGAGCGCTGAATGCCTACAGCAGGGAGATCTGTTCTGGGTCGCTGCTGCTGTCGGCCTGGAGCGGCACGGCTGCGGCCTTGTACAGCTGACCGGCCGAGATGTCCTCACCACGGCCCAGTTCGCGTGCCAGCGTCTGCAGCAGCAGCCCAGCGCCCGCCGCGTCCCACAGAGCGCGGTGCGCTTGCCCGCCTGCGGCCAGGGCATTCACCTGGTCACTCAGCTCGTAGGCGTCGAGCAGCGCCGTCAGGGTCCGTTTCTGGTTGCCCTTGTTGACGGCTCTGTCCAGCTTTAGTGTGTCGATCAGCCCCGCCGGTCGCAGCGCGGGGCAGCGCAGGGACAGCAGCCGCCAGTCCACGTGGACGTTGTGGCCGACGATGTAGGCATCGTTCAATCGGGCGGCCAGCTCCGGTTCGACGGTGTCGAGCGTGGGTGCCGTGGCGAGGGCGTCGTTGGTGAGGCCGGGGGAGATCCAGGGGCGGCGCTGGATGCGCCGCCCTGGGTTCACCAGCGACTGGTAGGCGCCGGTCATGTCGGGGTGGCCGCTGGCAAGGGGGACCACCCCGACTTCGAGGATCGCCTCGTTGTCGCCGTCTTGGCGGCCGGTGCCCTCCAGGTCGAACGCGACCAGCCGTGCGGTGGTCCAGGGCTGGTCCATGGTGGGCGCCTCCAGCGTGGTCAGTCGTCGTCGTAGCGTGCGGCGGCGGTGAGCCGCGCTCGCGCCTGGTCCAGTTGTTCCTGCTCTTCGGTGCTCAGCGCATAGCCTTGCAGAGCGCGGCCGTGCGCGGCAGGTACATGGGGGTGCGCCACCTCCCACACCTGATAGCCGAGTTCATGCTGCAGCGCGTAGCGGCGTTGCTCGCCCAGGGCGGCCGTCAGGACATGTCCGTCTTCTACCAGGAACGGTGTGCCGGGGTCGTACCCGAAGGACTCCAGTGCGGTCCGGAACTCCTCCTCGGTGGGTGCCCGTAGCGCTGCCTTGCACCGCTGGAGTTGCTCCAGGGGGCAGATATCGCACAGCTGCGGCACCCCGAGATGCCCGTTGTAGTCGGCGACCTGGTGGGCGTAGGTCACTCCGCAGGAGGTCTTGCGGAACAGCGGGGTGGTGATGCCCGAGTCGCGCCAGGCCTGCACGACCCGGGCGTCCAGCTCGCCGGGGAGCACTTTGCGGCGCTGGAAGTCCTGCCCGTAGGGCACGGGCACGCCCAGGTCCCGCAGATACTGGGCGTTTTCCTCCTTGTGGTAGTAGCCGGTGAACACGACCGCGTCGACGTCGCGGCCCACCTCCAGGACGCCAGCCATGGTGGCGGGGTCGTCGTTCCAGCCGGGCACGATCGGCCGCCAGTACAAGATGACCTTGGTTCGCCGGCGCAGGCGCGCCGCCGTGCGGATCGAGTCGACCGTGGTGGTGGTCTTGGCGATCGGTTCCACCCGGTCGTCGCGGATCCCCGAGTAGGTGAACAGCAAGGTCACGCGCACGTTGCGGAGCGCCTCGAAGGTGGCCATGTCCTCGGGGGTGACGTGGAACCGGGTGATGATCAACACCAGGTTGGTGTGTCCGCGGCGGTCCAGCTCCTGCAGCACGGCGAAGGTGTGCGGTTTGACGCCGGGCAGCATCGGGTCGGTGGCCTTGTTGAACAACTGGATGGGTGTGGTGTGCGGGCGGAACGCCTCGTGGCCGGTGAGCATCTCGACCGCTTCGGGGGTGCTGATCAGAAGCTGGGGGATCTTCTGTTCGAAGTTGCCCCAGAAGTGCCGGACGCAGTATCCGCAGTCCAGCGGGCAGCCGATGATGTGGTTAAGCGACAACCCGGACTTGCGGTTGGTGATGATCTGCGCCATGTAGGGGTCCAGCCCGGCCTGCTGCTCGGCGGGCATCACGCGCAGAACCCGGGACGCGGGGACGGTGAAGCTCATGAGGCGCTCCTGAGGTTGGCCAGCAGGTGCAGGTGGCTGGGGCCGTACCAGATGCCGAAGTCACGTTCGACGACGCCTTCGTGGTCGGAGGTGTGGATCACGTTGTTGATGAGCCGGTTCTCGCCGCGGGCGGTGGCCAGGCTGTCGACGCCGAAGTACCCGCGGATGGTGTCGGTGCCGGCCAGGCTCGGGTCGGTGTCGCCGAGCATCCGCCGGACCCGCGGCGCGGCGCCGTCGCCGTGGCCCAGCGCGACGGCGACCTGGTGGCCTACGTACAGCCTGCGCAGGTCGGCGGCGATGTCGAACCCGAACTCGGCCGACAGGTGCGGCGCCAGCATGTCGTCGTAGTGGGCGAAGATCTGCTCGGAGGTGACGGTGAGCGTCTTTTGACCGGTGACCGTGACTTCGCGGGCGACCCAGGCGAGCACGTCGTCGACCAGGCCGCGTGCCACGCAGTCGGGTTTGAGCAGGATCACCGTCCACCGCGACCAGTCCACCGGGCTCACCGCGTCACCTGCGGGGCGAGCTGGGGCCAGCGGCAGCCGACCAGCCACCGGTGGTCGGTGTGCAGAGCGTTGCGAGAAATGCCACGTAAACGGCGACACCCGATCGTGAACACCGTCCTTGCCGATGCGCTGCGCGAGGCCGGGTGGAGCATGACCGCCGCCGCCAAGGCCGTCAACGAGGTCGGCCGGCAAAGCGGGTTGCCTCTGTCTCACGGCGCGACAGCGGTGGCACACTGGCTGACAGGGACGGTACCCCGGCCCGACACCATCCAGGCCGCTGCCGAGGCGTTCACGCGGCGGCTCGGCCGGCCGGTGTCGGCGACCGATCTCGGCTGGCCATCCGCGGGCCTGGATCGGGTCGACCCCTGGCAGGGGGATCCCGTCGCGGTGCTGGCCGCACTCGGGGAGGACGACATGCTCAACCGCCGGACCGCGCTCACCACAGGCCTGTACTCCCTGGCCGCGCTCGCCGTCCCCGCCTCACACCCCCCGCCCGGGACCCGCCAGGGCGGATCGCAGCGCGCCGGGGCCGGGGATGTCGACCGGATCCGCGAGATGACCCGGCGCATGTCCGACGCCGACGACCTGTACGGCGGCGGGCACGCACGCGCCGCGGTCGCCGCCTACCTGACCCGGGACGTCGCACCGCTGCTGCGTGGCAGCACCGGCCGCACCCGCCCGGCGCTGTTCACCGCGGCCGCCGAACTGGCCTACCTCGCCGGGTGGATGGCCGCCGACGCCGGCGCCGCCGGGCTCGCGCAGCGGTACTACGTGCAGGCGGTACGCCTGGGCGAGGAGGCCGGTGACCCGCTGGTCCGGTCGACGGCGCTGCGGTCCATGGCGGTGCAGGCGGTCGAGCTCGGCCACGCCGCCGAAGGTCTGGCACTGGCCGACGCCGCCGCCTCCGGGCTCCGGCAACGGTGCCCGCTACGGACCCGTGCGTGGGTCACCGGGATGCAGGCCGAAGCCAACGCCGCCGTCGGGAACCACCGCCAGGCGCTGGCTCTGCTCCGCGTGGCCGAACAGGAACTCGAGCGGGCCGACTCGCTGCCGGAGTCGGCGTGGACCGGCAACTACCGCCGCGAGTCGTTCGAACATCAGACCGGGCTCACCCTGACCGCGCTGGCGGACCTGCCCGCCGCCGAGGAACACCTTGCGCTGTCGGCCAACTCCCGCCGCACGATCGAGCGGCGCTCCCGCGCGCTGATCGGTGTGCGCCTGGCGCACCTCCAGGCGCGGCGCGGCCACACTGAGACGTCCGCTCAGACTGTGCTCGGGCTGCGCGAGGACCTGGCCGCGGTGTCCTCCGCGCGGGTGGCCGGCCACCTGCGTGTGCTACGCGCCGCGTGGCAGCCCTGCCGCGCCAACCCCGTCGTCGGGGGCGCCGACCGGCTCGCGGCTGGGCTGCTGCGGTAGCCCAATTGTCGCGGGTGGCTTACTGGCGCCGGTAGTAGTCGGTCAAGATCGAGACGACGAACAGGACCGAGCAGCTCCCGGCCAACAGCGCCATCTGGCGGTCTCCTTGCGACCACAACGTCAGGCCGGTGAAGAACGACATAGGGAAGCACAACCAGGCCATCCACCGCTGGAATCTTTCGTCGCGGGCACGTTCTTCCTCAGGTGTACGAGGCCGGCCGCGTTTCCTCCAGGCAAGTCCCATGTCACTCACCCGCCCTTTCGTGCTGTCCGATATCCCTAGGACGCGCGACGCCGGCGGATGGCTGGCATTGCATACAGATTTTTGTTCAGCTGCCGCCCTGGGAACGTCCACGGAGTAGCGGATTCGGCCTCCCCGGCTACCGGATCGTATGTAGAGTACGGCACATGATGAGTGGTCTACGGATGACCATGCAGACCCAGGCGCTCCTGCGCATCGTGCTCAGCGAGCCGACGCGCGAGTGGTACGGGCTGCAGATGTGCGAAGCGACCGGCCTGCCCTCCGGCACCATCTACCCGATCATCACCCGCCTCCAGCAGGCCGGCTGGATCGAGAGCCGCTGGGAACAGCCCGAGGAGCACGCCCACGAAGGCCGGCCCCGCCGCCGCTACTACCGGCTCACCGACGACGGCGCCGAACAGGCCCGCCTGGCGCTGGCCGAGGTCTATCGGCGCCGCCCCACCGCCCGCCTGCCCTTCGGCACCAACCCCGCCCCCGGCGGTGCCCAGTGAGCAACGACAGCGAAGAGTCTCATCGGCCCTCGGCTGCCGTTGCCCATGCAGCCCAGAACGTGACCTTCATCGCCAGGGCAGTAGCGATGGCGGCGGACCAGGCGCGCGCGCTCAAGGCGGCAGAGTGGGCGACGGCGACAGAGTTGGCGATGCTGCGCCGCAAGGCGTCAGGTCGGGCGGTGTGGTGATGGGCAAGGTGGCGGCGGCGGTAGCGGGTGGCGGCGGGACGCTGGCGGCGGCCGCGATGTCCCCCTCGCTGGCGGTGGCGCTCGGCGTTGTGGCGCTGGGAGTGGTGGCCGTTGTCGCCGGGGTGGTGTTCCACTCCTCCGAGGCGCCGGCGCGGCGATTCGTTCGGCTGGTCAAGGCGTTGCGTCCCAGCTCTGGAGCCTGACGGCGGGTCCCGGCCTCAGTTGATCCGCGTGGCAGCCCTGCCGCGCGGATCCGGACAGAGGCGACCCAGGAGGCTAGCGGCAGGGCTGCTGCGGTAGCTGATCTGCGTGCAGCGCTACATGTCCACGCGGTAGAACACCTTGCCGTCGTGGATCTTGCCGGCGAGGGACTCGTAGAACGCCTGCGCGTCGAGGTTGGCCACCTCGGTCTGCCATTCCACGCGGCCGCAGCCCTCTACCCTGGCGATCTCGTAGAGACATTCCATGAGCACACCCGCGACGCCCCGGCGACGGTCACTCACGCGGACGTACAACTCCTTCAGGAACATCGAATGCTCGGCGCCTGCAGCCGGCCAGTGGAAGGAGTAGGACGCCATGCCGACGACACGGCCGCCGTCCCGGGCGAGGAGCACCCACGCGATCGGCCGGTCACCGAACAGCAACCGGTTGATCATCCGGGTGCGGTCGGCGTCGGAGGGGATTTCCGTCGCGCCGTAGTGGTTTTCTATCTCCTCGATGAGAGCCGACAGCTCCGCAACGTCGCTCGCTGTGGCGTGATCCACCGTGAATGACATCTAGGCGCTCCTGAGCATCACGTCGTAGTCCATAACGCCGCCGCGCTCAACCCCAGGGCTGTGGCGGGTCAGTTTCCGAGCTTGAGCAGCATCACGTCGGCGATTTCGGCGTCCGGGGCCGGCCGGTTGGTACCTACGATGTCCCAGCCGAGATGCTCGTACATGTCGTGTGCCGGGGCGTGCGGCGTCGACAGCAGGGTGGCCCAGGGCTCGGCCCTGCCGCCGAGCAGTTCGTCAAGTAGCCGACGCCCGTACCCCTTGCCTCGCTCCTCGGCTGCCACGTTGAGTTCGATCACCAGGAACTTCTCGGCGGGCAGCACCTCATCAGGGGCGGGTGTCGTGTCCCCTCTCCACCACCGGCCTGCGGCCATGGGGAACCCGAACGCGAACCCGATGAGCCGTTCACCATCGCGCGCGGATACCAGTTCGAACCCTGGCACCTCTATCTGCCTGCTGGTGCGGTCCAGGAATCTGTCCCGGTTGTACAGCGGCCCCGAGTTGTAGGGGGGTTCGGCTCGGGTGTTCAGGTACAACGAGACGTAGTCTTCGCCCAGCACCTCGCGGGCTGCTTCGCCCTGCAGATGCTCAATGGTGAGGGGCATCGAGCCTCCTGGATAGTGCGAGCATTTCCCGGTATTCGATCACAGGGGGCCGGGACCGCTCTACTGCGGGGACGGCCGCAGCCACCGCGGCGGCGTTGTGTATCACGAACCTGTTCACGTGGTCGTCAGGGAGCGTGTCGAGCACGCTGCGAGCGTGTTCGACCCCTGATTCGATATGTCCAGATCGGACTTCGGTGTAGGCCTGGTGGAGCTCGACCTGTGCTTTTTGCCGGGTCTGCCAGCCGGGGTAGGCGGTGATTGCCTCCATCTGCATCTGCGCTGCGTCGGGGTGCCCACCGAAGGTGTAGACAAGGGAACGGCAATACAGCACCCGGGTCTGTGGCCACCCGTTCACCGACTGCGCGTCGGCGACCACTTCTGCCGGCATTCGCTCGAACAGGCTGGCCTGCTCGTCGAGGTCGGCGAGCGCCCCGGCGAGGTCACCGAGGAGCACTCTGGCATGCGCGCGGGCCCCGTAGGCGGCCGACGCCGCCCGGCACGCCCGGCCCTTGGTGAGTTCGATCGCACGGGTCGCTCGCGAGACCACCAGCGGCAAGGGACGCCCTTCATGGAGCGCCTGCACCGCCTCATGCCCGTACACCGCAGCGAGTAGTTCGCCCTCACCGGTCTGTTCCGCTGCTCTGGCCGCGACCCGCCACCAGTGGTGAGACTCCCGCTGTTGTCCTATCGACCCTAAGGCGAACGCCAGCAGGGTCGACAGTTGGGCGTTCACCCGTAACCATCGCGATACTTCCTTACCGGAAGCGCTGGTCATGGCCTCCTGGAAGCCCAGCACATCCGCCGATAGGTCGCGTACCACTCCCATGATCGACGGAGCGAGAACGGCGTACGCGTACTCCCAGGCTGTCTCCTCCCAATCCTCGACGTGGGGCCGATTGCCGAGGGCGCTGTCGACGACCCCGCGCAAGTTGGAGATGCCATCGAGCGCGGGCATACCAGCGACGGCCGCGACTCCCATGGCTGCTACGCCCCCGATCAGGCGGCGCCTGAGTACATCCATGCGCTCACCATCCCACTGCGGCGCCTGGTCGCGCACCGGTCGACCTGAGGTGTTGGTCATGGCCTGTAGTGCGACGAGAAACCCGCCCGCGCCGTACACCTCATCCAGGCGCGCGACCACGTCCTCAGGAGGGTGGCGTTCCCCTCGTTCCCATCGAGCCAGATGCGACCAGTCGACCGAAACCTGGGCGCCTACGGCCTCAAGCGTCAAACCGCACTGTTCTCGGCATCGCCGCAGGCCAACACCGAGCAGGTGCAACGGAGACGCTGAAGGGTCAACCGGCCGGGGGGCGGGGGACATCGTCGACTCCTGCATTGGTCATGTATTGGCCAGCCGCATTGGCCAATAGCTTCCCTTGGAATCACGCCTGATCAGTATCAGCATGGCACAAGGCTCTACTCGCCGCTCAGTGTTGATAGCTCAACGTCACCTGAAATGGCGGAGCCCGCCGACGTGACGGCACACGTGGCGGGCTCCTTGACCGCACACTCGGAGGTGCGACCCGTGTCTGACTGTACTGGCCTTGCGCGCCCATTCGAACACCAGCAGCCACCCCAGCGTCACCGCCCGTTGAGGTCGGAGATGCCCGCCGTTGCGCTGGGCGCCGCGCGCGGCAAAAGCAGCCGCCCACGCGGCCGGCACCGGGCCGGTGGCCCGGACTACGGCGAGGTGCCGCGCCGGGTGTTCGATCCCGAGCAGGTCAACGCCGCCGCGGACCTCACCCGCACCCAACGCGGGTGGCTGGTCATGTACGGCAAGCACAGCCGCCAGTTCTATGGCTTCCCCTACGTTGAAGGGGTCGAGGACCCGGTGGTCGCGGCCACCCCCGAGGAGCTCGTCGAGGCCATGCGGGACGCGGAGGACCCGCTGCAGGCGGTGGTCCCTCAGCAGCGCGGGGCACGGGGATGGTGACCGGGAACCGGCCGGTGGCCGGGTACACCCCGTGTGACGCGCAGACGCCGCCGCTGGTCGAGGAGCTCGTCGCGGAGCTGGAGCGCCTGAACATCCCGGCGCACTTCATCCCGCAGCCAGGGGGCGTCACCCCGGTGTCGCTGTGGAAGGGTCTGCTCGTCTACGTCGACGGCGACTGCATCAGGTGGCGGTACACCAAGCGTGCGCCCGGCCGGTCTCCGAGGCGGACGCGGACCTGGGCCGTCACCGCTCAGGGCGCAGCCGAACGCCTGGTGCCCCTTTACCTTCAGGCCAGGAAGAGGCACCCCTTCCCCTTCGGCCAGTTCGCTGAGCTGATCGCCGCCCCCGAGTAGCTGAGGAAACCCCAATGTGCAGCGACCTGTCCTCGCCGCAGCCGCCCATCGCGCCGGGCTGCGGCGAGACCGCGGCTGCGATCGAGGAGGCCGCCGAGCACCCGGAAACCGGGGCGCAGGTCCAGGAGCAGCAGGTAGCCGCCCCTGCGTGGCACCGCGAGTTCCTGACCGTGCTGGTGGACGCGGCGGCGGTCAGCTACGTCTGCCGGGACATCGGGATCGACTACGCCACGGTGCTGCGGCACCGGCGCATCTACCCCGAGTTCGACGAGGCGTACCGGCGGGTAATGAACGAACGCCGCGCCAGGCGGGCCGCCAAGACCGGGAAACCCTGGGAGCCGCCTCGGGTCGCCCCTGCGTGGCACGGCAGGTTCCTGACCGTGCTGGCGCAGGCGGCGACGGTCGAGGCGGCCTGCCGGGAGGCCAAGGTCAGCCCGAACACGGTGCTACGGCACCGGGGCGCCTACCCCGATTTCGACAAGGCGTACCAGCAGGTGATGTGTGAACGTGACACCCGGTGGCACGCCGAGTTCCTCCAACGGGTCAAGTCGGGCAGCAGCTTCCACGCCGCGGCCGCTGCGATGCGGGTCCCACGGAGCCGGCCCCGGCCGCCTGCGAAGCCTGTCGTGCTGCGGGGCACATCGTGGCACCCTGACCTGCCGCCCCTCATCGAGGCCGGTCTCACCAGGGTGCAAGCGGCCGAGCGGCTCGATATCGGGGTGGCCACCCTCACCCGTCATCTGAGCCGCCACCAGGAGCTTCGGCAGGCCGTGCAGCAGGCCGAGGAGAGCGCCTGGCGTGGCGGCCGCCGCCGCAGTCGTGGCCGTGGTTCCCGTGGGGGGAGCCGCGACCAGTGAACGGCGCGCCCCCCGGGGTCGAGGCATGCCCTTGCCCTTCCTCCGCTGACCTCCTCCGGGGGCGCGCCCACCAACCAGCAGCCGTGAACCAGAAAGGACTGGGGTGTGTCCGGCCGTACCTACGACAAGATGACCCCCGAGGAAAGGCACCGCGATCGGCGTCAACGTCTACTCGACGCCGGGTTCCACCTGTTCGCCCGCGATGGCTACCACGCCGTCGGCGTGCGCGAGGTGTGCGCGCACGCCACGACCTCGCAAAGGTCGTTCTACGCCCACTTCACCAGCATCGAAGACCTGCTGGCCCACGTGTACCAGCGGTGCGCCGGTGACGCGGTGGACGTGCTGCGGGAAGCGGCCAGGCTCGACACCGGCGACCCGACGCGACGGCTCGCCGGCGTGGTCGGCGCCTACATCCTGCACGTCACGATGGACCCGCGCCGCGCGCACATCATGCACCGCGAGGTCCACCGCACGCCGCATCTGGCCGGCGCGGCGCGGCGCATGGCCGGTGACCTGGCCGACGTGCTGCACCTGGCCGCCGACACCACCGCCGGCCGGCTGGTGGCCGTGGCCGTGGCCGGCGCGATCGACGAGCTGGTGGTCACGTGGATGCGCACCCCCGGCGACCAACACGGCATCTCGCGGATCACCGCGGCCGCGGTGACCGTCGCCCAGCAGTCCCTATCTGATCGGAGTACCCGTGCCTGACACCCGCCAGACCGCACCCCCGCCGCCGGCTTGGGAGCCCAGCCGGCTCCCCGACGGGGGCCTGAACACCAGCCGGCCCTCCACGGCGAGGATCTACGACCACCTGCTCGGAGGGAAGGACAACTTCGCCGCCGACCGGGAAGCCGCCGACGAGCTGGTGGCCACGGCACCGGAGGTGGTGGCCCTGGCGGTGGCCAACCGCTACTTCGCCGCGCGCGCCGCGGCGTACTGCGCCACCGCCGTCGACCAGATCATCGACCTGGGCCCGGGGCTGCCCACACCTCCGACCGTCGCCGGAGCGGCACGGCAGGTCCACCCGGACATCTCCGTGATCGGTGTGGACAACGACCCGGTGGTGCTGGCTCACGGTGCGGCGCTCGCGCACGGCGCCCGTCTCATCGCCGGTGACATCACCCAGCCCGAGGAACTCGTGCGGGACCTGCACCCCTACTGCGATTTCACTCGGCCGGTGGCGCTCATCGCGGCCGCGGTGCTGCATTTCGTCCCCGGGCACCCTGCTTCGCTGCTGCGGATCTGGCGCGAGGTCCTGGCCCCGGGGAGCCTGCTGGTGGTGTCCCACGTCACCGGGGACGGCGTCCCATCGGAGACGGCGGACAAGGTGCGCAAGGTGTACGAGCGGTCGGCCGCGCCGGCGGTGTTCCGCACCGAACAGGAGATCGCGGCCATGTTCGCCGGGTTGGAGCTGGTGAGCCCCGGGCTGGTCGATGTGCAGCGCTGGCGCCCCGACGGCATCGCCCGGCCGGTGGCCGGGATGCGTCTCCTCGGCGGGGTCGGCCGCGTCACCCGGCCGTGAGCACCTCAGCGGCGGCGATGTATCGAATCAGACGTCGCCTTCAGGCAAGCTGACTTGCCCGTTGATCGACTTCTGCAACGCTTCGTTGATTTCCTTCGCAGAGGTCTGGAGACTGTAGGCATCGCTGCCATCGGATACGGCGAGGGCGTTCAACAAGGTGTAGATGTCGAGAACGAGGTTGGTGGGCACGGTGATTTCGGTCCGCTCAACCTTGTGAGGGAGCGACTCAGGGCGGTCGAAATCATCACCATCCCCGGGCAGGCGCTCGACGACGACCGGCTCGGCCGTCTCACCGAGGCTCTCCCGGGGGCCGCTCTCGCCTACAACCAGCAGACCGGCACCGCCGCGGTGCACTTGGTGGTGGACGCCACCTCGCAGGCTCAGGCCGTGCGCGCCGCGTCCAGGACCCTCCACGCGGCGGCCCGGGACACCCTGGGCCAGGCGGTGCCGTTCGCCGGTATCCGCCTGGCATGGCCCGGTAAGGACCCGGTCCGGGTGATGCCGGAGCTCGTCGGCATCACCGAGATCGCGGCACTGCTCGGCGCGCTGTAGGGCCGGAGCATGACCAAGCAGCGGGCGTCGGCCATCGCCGAGGAGAACGACGACTTCCCGCCGCCGGTCGCCCGGCTCGGCTCGGGCCCGGTGTTCACCCTGGACAGGGTCCTGGAGTTCGCCGGGAAGTGGGATCCCAAGCCGGGACGGCCCCGCGCCGCCCGTTAGGCGCAGTGTGACCACCTGGCATCGCCAGCGGCTCGCGGGGGTGCCACGTTTTCGCAGGTGGCATTCGGCTGACCTGTGGAGACGTGGCACCTCGAGGCGCGCCGAGCCGGTTCCAAGCGTTCCCAGGGAGAGGTTGGAACTGCGTGCCAGGGTTCCAAGACCGGTTGCACCCCGAGCGGCGCGTTCAGGCACACTCCAGCATTTGACTTCAGCAAACTCCTTGTACTCGTTCAAAATATTATGCATTCTTCAAGCATGATTTCACAGGAACTGCTGGACGACATCCTCGCCATCCGCTGGCCGGTGCCATACTTCTCCGAGGACGACCAAACCCCTCGGGGCGAGCGTGTCGCCGCTGTGGACGACGCGTGGAGGCCCCGTACCGCCTTCATCCGGAAACTGGGAGCCGCGGCGACAGACCGCGGCCCGGAGTACGATCCGCTTCTCGCCGCTCTTGAGGACCTCGTCGCGATCAAGAAGGCCGCCGATGAGCAGATCCGGTTGCTCCTGGCTTACGGCAGGGTCTACGTCACCCCGCGCCCCCACACCTTGGAAACCCTCGGCCAGGCCGCCGGCCTTACCCCCTCCGGCGTCAGCCGCGCCTTCGGTGCCAAGGAGATCCTCGCCGTCGGGGATCTCACCGGTCGGCGCCCCGCCGCGGCTGAGATCAACGATCACCACCCCGATCTCTTCTCCGGCGATGACAGCCGACGGCGGTGCACCTGGGGAGGCAGCAAGAACAACCCCTGCACCGACGAGCCCAAGTACGCCGTCACCGACAAGTCCGGCACCAAGTGGGCCTGCTGCGACAGCCACCTGCCCGGCTATCTCCGCTCTCGCCCCCGCACCTGAGCCGAACGGCACTCCCCGTACGGGCTGGGGAAACCCACCGCGAGCAACCACGGCAGGGCGCCCCAGCCCAACCCGACCGGGTCTCCAGCCCCGGCATGGTCGAGGCGCTGGACCGCACCAGCCTCGTCGCCGGGATCGGCGCCAGCAAGGCGGAGGTGGACGATGTGTCCCAGGTCAAGCTGGAGGCGCTAGGAGCTGTTTGAGGTTCGGATCTTGCGGCCTGGTCGTGGCTGGTAGAACTTCGGGTGTGGCGCGCTTTGATGTGACGGATGCCGAGTGGGCGTTGATCGAGCCGTGTCTGCCGGTGGCGGCTAC
>NZ_QOIL01000004.1:317669-518783 GCF_003323745.1 Sphaerisporangium album | reverse complement strand
GGCGCTGGGACAGGATGATCGCGTCCTCGTAGTTGTGGCCCTCCCACGGCATGAACGCCACGAGCAGGTTCTTGCCCAGCGCCATCTCGCCCTGGTCGGTGCACGGCCCGTCGGCGACGACCTGGTTCACCTCGACGCGGTCGCCCTCGCGGACGATCGGCTTCTGGTTGAAGCAGGTGCCCTGGTTGGAGCGCTTGAACTTCGCCACGCGGTAGGTCGTCCGCGTGCCGTCGTCGTTCATCACGGTGATGTAGTCGGCCGAGACCTCCTCGACCACGCCCGCCTTCTCGGCGGTGATGACGTCACCGGCGTCGGTGGCGGCGCGGTACTCCATGCCCGTGCCGACCAGCGGGGCCTCGCTCTTGAGCAGGGGCACCGACTGGCGCTGCATGTTGGAGCCCATCAGCGCGCGGTTGGCGTCGTCGTGCTCCAGGAACGGGATCATGGCGGTCGCGACGGACACCATCTGGCGCGCCGAGACGTCCATGTAGTCGACCTCGGTCGGCCGGATGAACTCCAGCTCGCCGCCCTTACGGCGGACCAGGACGCGGTCCTCGGCGAAGGCGCCGTCGGCGCGCAGCGGCGTGTTGGCCTGCGCGATGACGTGCCTGTCCTCCTCGTCGGCGGTCAGGTAGTCGATGTCCTCGGTGACCCGGCCGTCGATGACCTTGCGGTACGGCGTCTCGACGAACCCGAAGGAGTTCACGCGGCCGTAGGACGACAGCGAGCCGATGAGGCCGATGTTCGGGCCTTCAGGCGTCTCGATCGGGCACATGCGGCCGTAGTGGGACGGGTGCACGTCGCGGACCTCGAAGCCGGCCCGCTCACGGGACAGACCACCGGGGCCGAGCGCGGACAGACGCCGCTTGTGCGTCAGGCCGGCCAGCGGGTTGGTCTGGTCCATGAACTGCGAGAGCTGCGAGGTGCCGAAGAACTCCTTGATCGACGCCACGACGGGGCGGATGTTGATCAGGGTCTGCGGCGTGATCGCCTCGACGTCCTGCGTGGTCATGCGCTCGCGGACGACGCGCTCCATACGGGCCAGGCCCAGGCGGACCTGGTTCTGGATGAGCTCGCCGACGGTGCGCAGGCGCCGGTTGCCGAAGTGGTCGATGTCGTCGGTCTCGACGACGACCTCGCCGTTCGCCCCGGGCATCGAGACCTCGCCGGCGTGCAGCCGGACGATGTACTCGATCGTGGCGACGATGTCCTCTTCGGTGAGGGTGCCCTGGTTGATGTCGGCGTCGACGCCGAGCTTCTTGTTGATCTTGTAGCGGCCGACCTTGGCCAGGTCGTAGCGCTTCGGGTTGAAGTACAGGTTCTCCAGCAGAGTCTGCGCGGACTCCTTCGTGGGAGGCTCGCCCGGGCGCAGCTTGCGGTAGATGTCCAGCAGCGCGTCGTCCTGGCCGGAGGTGTGGTCCTTCTCCAGGGTGGCGCGCATCGACTCGTACTGGCCGAAACGCTCGAGGATCTGGTCGCTGGTCCAGCCCAGCGCCTTCAGCAGGACCGTGACGGCCTGCTTGCGCTTGCGGTCGATGCGCACACCGACGCTGTCACGCTTGTCGATCTCGAACTCGAGCCACGCACCGCGTGAGGGGATCACCTTGCAGCTGTACAGGTCCTTGTCGGAGGTCTTGTCGACCGACCGGTCGAAGTAGACGCCCGGGGACCGCACCAACTGGGAGACGACGACACGCTCGGTGCCGTTGATGATGAAGGTGCCCTTCGAGGTCATGAGCGGGAAGTCGCCCATGAACACCGTCTGGCTCTTGATCTCACCGGTGGTGTTATTGATGAACTCCGCCGTCACGAACATCGGGGCGGAGAAGGTCATGTCCTTGTCTTTGCACTCGTCGACCGAGTACTTGGGCGGCTCGAACCGGTGGTCGCGGAACGACAAGGACATCGTTCCGGAGAAGTCCTCGATGGGACTGATCTCCTCGAAGATCTCTTCGAGACCGGACTGGGCCGGAACGTCCTTGCGCCCGGCCTGGCGAGCCGCTTCGACCCGCGACCGCCATTTCTCGTTGCCGAGCAGCCAGTCGAACGACTCGGTCTGCAGGGCGAGAAGATCGGGAACTTCGAGCGGCTCCTGAATGCGCGCGAAAGAGACGCGGCGGGGACCAGCGGGTACGGCGAAGGCGTTGCGCGAGGCTGCCAACAGATGTCCTTCCGAGGGCTCGCGGACTGACTACACGCACGCCAGACGACCATGTTCCAAAGTTACCTAGAGAAGCGGGTCGTCAAAGGGCAGCGCAAAGGGGCAGTGTAGCCGATAGGCATACACCTGTCCACTCCAGTCTCGCTCTGCGCTCCACGTTGGACGCAGCATCGCCCGTCAGCGCCGAAACGTCAAGCCCGAGAGGCCCGATTCGAGCGAACCGATGGCCGTCACGCTGGGTTTTCTTCCCTCGGGGCGACCAAGGCCCGAGCCGAACCCAGACGATACCCGCGAGGCGGATCGGCTAACGCTCGGTCACTCCGAGGGTCGAAGGCTTACCCGCCATCGACGCTGTCGTGCCCTTATCACTGCCCAGGCTCACCCGACTCAAACCCAAGCTTTACTAACAATTGAATAACGCGCCACGCCGTGCCCGTGGCGAGGCCCCGGACATGTCTCAGCTTGTCGGGGCATTGCCGATCAAGGTCGACAACTCAGCCACCAACCAGTGACCATCACCTCTGACCAGCAGAAGCCGGGCACGGCTCTGGAGGACCTGCTTCTGGGGCGCCGTCTCGCCCGGCAACACCTTGGTCGTTCCCACGTTCATGAACAACAACACCTGGACGCGGTCCGGTGTGGCCGACTCCACGGCCGCCGCGGCCACCACCGCCTGCTGGACGGTCTGCTGTCGTTTGATCGTCGGGGCCAGCACCCGGGCCAGCTCGCGGTAGTGATCGGCCAGAGAGCCCGTCGCGTACCCCCGGGCCCGCGTCAGGTCGGCCTCGATCGTGCGGTAGTCGTAGCTGAGCATGTCCGGCGCGTACGCGAGCGCCGCCGCGAGGGCCTCCGCCGAGGCCGCCTCACTTTGGCGCAGTTCCTGGAGGCGGAAGTAGGGGATGGCCACCAGGACGGCCAGAACGGCCGCCAGGAGCGTTCCCACCCCGATCCCGAGCGAATACCCGTAGCGCCGGGTACGGCGGCCGTCGGGCCCGCCCAGGCCCGCGGAGAGCCCTTCGCCGGTCACGTCACCCGCTCCAGCTTCGACACCCACCACGCTCCACGGCTCTTGGTGACCTCCATGCTCCAGCGGTTGAGGCGCTCCTGCGGGGGCGTCTTGGTCCCCTCCCAGCGGATCACCGCGTCCGCCAGCACCAGCACGCGGGCGCCGGCGCGACCCGCGTCCATGGAGACCAGGCCCGCGGCGCGCACCACGCCGGTCTGGACGGCCTTGTGCTCGCGGGTCGCGGCCTTCAGGCGCTCGGCGTCGCGCTCGTACTCGGCCCTGGCCTGGCCCATGGAGGAGTCCAGCACCCGCTGCACGTCGCGGTCGACGGTCCGGTAGTCGACCGCCATGAGGGTGAGGGCGTAACGCTCGGCGGCCCGGATCGCGGCCACGCGGTCGGCCGCGGCGGCCCTCGCGTCGTCCAGGGCGCCGCCGACGCGCACCCAGGCGACGCCCAGGATGGCGAGGAGGACCACCAGCAGCGCCGCCACCAGCGACCGCCACCGGCGGGGCGAGCGAGCCGCGTGCAGCGCCACCTGTTGCCTCCCCTCGCCTGGGGGCCGCCTCACGGGCATCACCGCGACGGGCGCGTCGCGCAGCCGGGTCCGGCGGCCGGTCGCCGGATCATAACCCGGCATCTAGATCACCCGGCGGCGATCACGCGTTTCCCGGGACGGGACGAACCAGCGGAAGCCACAGCGCAGGCGGCGCTCTACGCACAACGCCCCTGAGATGACATCGGCGGGCATTCATCGCATTTCCGCCATGAGATACCAACGGCCCCAGGACATGCGAAAGGGGCGGGCCCACCCGGCACCTGGGTGGAACCGCCCCTTTCGTCGTACGGCTTTCAGCCGCGAGAGGTCACTTGACGGTGACGGTGGCGCCGGCGCCCTCCAGGGCGGCCTTGGCCTTCTCGGCGGCTTCCTTGTTGACCTTCTCCAGGACCGGCTTGGGAGCGCCGTCCACGAGGTCCTTGGCCTCCTTGAGGCCGAGGCTCGTGAGGGCGCGGACCTCCTTGATGACCTGGATCTTCTTGTCGCCGGCGGCCTCGAGGACGACGTCGAACTCGTCCTGCTCCTCGACCTCCTCGACGGCGGCGGCACCGCCACCGGCACCCGGGGCGGCGGCGACCGCGACCGGCGCGGCGGCCTTGACGTCGAAGGTCTCCTCGAAGAGCTTCACGAAGTCGGACAGCTCAAGGAGGGTCATCTCCTTGAACGCGTCGAGCAGCTCGTCGGTGCTGAGCTTCGCCATAGTGGTGGTTCCTCCGTATGTGTTGCAAAACTTGGAAACGGACCGCGGTGTGCGCCTGAATCCCCTGCTGTGGTCGCTTGCGCGCCCGGCCTACTCGCCGCTGTCGCCGGTGGTCTCCGCCGCGGCGGGCTCCTCGCGCTTGGCGCGCAGGGCCTCAACGAGGCGGGCCATCTGGGTGGGCAGCGCGTTGAACGTGGCGGCGGCCTGAGACTGCTTCGCCTTCATCGCGCCGGCCAGCTTCGCGAGGAGGACCTCGCGCGGCTCCAGGTCGGCAAGCGTGGTGATCTGCTCGGGGGTCATCGACTTGCCGTCGACGACGCCGCCCTTGATGATCAGGAGGGGATTGGCCTTGGCGAAATCACGCAGGCCCTTGGCCGCCTCGACCACGTCGCCACTGACGAACGCGATCGCGGTCGGCCCCTGGAACAGGTCGTCCAGGGAGGTGACCCCGGCCTCGTTGGCCGCGATCTTGGACAGCGTGTTCTTCGCCACGGCGAACTTCGCATGCTCACCGAGCGACACGCGCAGCTGCTTGAGCTGTGCGACGGTGAGACCGCGGTACTCGGTCAGGACAGCGGCGTTCGAGCTCTCGAAGCGATCCTTGAGCTCGGCGACCGCGGTCACCTTTTCCGCCCTCGCCATGGGCCTCCTTCCAGATGTGCCGCCGGCGTAGGGCTCAAGGGACCTGAGAAAACGAACGAGCCCCGGCGCAGGCGCACGGGGCTTCACACACGGATATGTCGGCGGCGCGAGGCCGCATGACAGACCATATGAAAACTCGCATCACCTACGCTGGCCGTCCACGTCGTGGATCCTTGGGCCACCGAGCCATGACAGGCTCGGCGACGACCGGCGGTCTTCGGCAGAGCACACTTTACGTCGTCTATGCGCATGACGCAAAATCCGTCCCCGAACGGCGACGCACCCCGCGGGTTCCGTCCCCGCGGGGTGCGTCAGGTGCCTGGGCGGACCCGAGGGTCAGGTGCCGCTGCCGATCATGCCGCCGTCGCCGGCGGGCGCGTTCCCCAGCGTGTTCGGAAGCTCGCCCACCTGGTCGGCCGGCGGGGCCGTGACCTCGGCGGCGTCGTTGAACGACGTGAACTGCGTGGCCAGCTTGAAAGTGCCCTCCTGGCCTGCGGCGCCGTTCATCTCGACCTTGCGGGGCAGTCCCTGCGCGTCGATCCAGGCGTCGAACTTCATGTCCTTGACGTTGGAGAGCTGGCCCTCCAGGCCCTGCCGCATCTCGGGCGTGAGCTGCTTCACCGCCTCGGCGACGGTGAACGTGCCCTTGTAGTGCGTCGTCTCGACGCCGCCGACCGACTCGGTGCCGACCTTGGCGACGTCCTTGGAGCTGGTCAGCATCTTGACGCTGCTCTGCAGGTCGACCTGCTGGGCCTGGCGCAGGAGCTGGCTGACGTCGACGCCCGCGGACTGGCCGGCCTTCTTGAGGTCGATCTTGATCCATGGCTTGGTGCCGCCGACGAGCTTGCTGAGCATGTCCATCTTCAGGTAGGCGGTGTCGCCGAGGAGGATCACCCGGACGCCGCCGGGGACGTTCTGCCCCGCCACGCTGATCTGGTCCAGGGTGACGTCAGAGGCGAGCTGGGGCTTCTGGTGGTACACCATCGTTCCCTTGACCGTCCCGGCGCCCTGCTGGGGGACGGAGAAGTCGATGGCGAGCTGCGCGGTGTACGAGGTGACGGCCTCGGTGTTCTTGACGCTCTGCTGAAGCGTCTCGGCGGCGGAGAGCTGCACCGCGCCGAGGGAGGTGTCCGCCGCCTGCGGGGTCTGGCCACACGCTGATACCGCGATGAGCATGGCCGAGCCCACGGCCGCGAGCACGGGTGTCATTCGCCGCTTCACTGGATATCCCTTCGTCTCCCCCATAAGTGATTTCGACCCTACGCGCAAGCCCTACCCCGTGCGGGGGCTTAGGTGCGCGAAATCGGGGACCACGGCGCGGGGCGACCCCGGAAACGGCTTCCCACCTGCGAGGAAAGGGATGTGAAATTAATGTGCAGAAGGGCCCCCACCCGGAGGTGGAGGCCCTTCGCGACGTCGGCCGGGTCCGGGACACGCGGACGTGCCCCGGACCCGGGATGCCGGTGACGCCGGCGACCGTCAGGCGTCGAGCTCGGCGGTGATGCCCCGCGTCACGTTCGGGTCGACCGGGATGCCCGGGCCCATGGACGTGGAGAAGGTCACCTTCTTCAGGTAGCGCCCCTTGGCCGCGGACGGCTTGAGACGCACGATCTCGTCGAGCGCGGCGGCGTAGTTCTCCAGGAGCTGGCGCTCCGGGAAGGACACCTTGCCGATGATGAAGTGGAGGTTCGCGTGCCGGTCGACGCGGAACTCGATCTTTCCGCCCTTGATCTCGGTCACGGCCTTGCCCACGGCCGGCGTGACGGTGCCGGTCTTGGGGTTCGGCATGAGACCGCGCGGGCCGAGCACGCGGCCGAGACGGCCGACCTTGCCCATCAGGTCCGGCGTGGCCACGACGGCGTCGAACTCGTTGAGGCGGTTGCCCTTGGCGATCTCTTCGATCAGCTCGTCGGCTCCGACGATGTCGGCGCCCGCGGCGCGGGCCTCCTCGGCACGGTCACCGGTCGCGAAGACCAGGACCCGGGCGGTCTTGCCGGTGCCGTGCGGGAGGTTGACGGTGCCGCGGACCATCTGGTCGGCCTTGCGGGGGTCGACGCCCAGCCGCAGGGCGACCTCGACGGTCGCGTCGAACTTGGTGACCGAGGTGCTCTTGGCGAGCTTGGCGGCGTCGATGGGGCTGTACAGCGCCTCGCTGTCGACCTGCTCGCCGGCCTTGCGGTAACTCTTGCTGCGCTTCACTGCTTCTCCTCGTGGAGTGTGTGGTCGCGGGCCAGCGCGTGGCCCTCCCACGGGTGTCTTTGTGTCAGTCGGCGATCGTGATGCCCATCGACCGGGCGGTGCCGGCGATGATCTTCTCGGCCGCCTCGATGTCGTTGGCGTTGAGGTCGGGCATCTTCGTCTCGGCGATCTGGCGCAGCTGCTCCTTGGTGAGCTTGCCCACCTTGTCGCGGAGCGGGTTCGCGCTGGCCTTGTCGAGACCCGCGGCCTTCTTGATCAGCTCAGGCGCCGGCGGCGTCTTCGTGACGAAGGTGAAGCTGCGGTCTTCGAAGATGGTGATCTCGACGGGGATGATGTTGCCCCGCTGGGCCTCGGTCGCGGCGTTGTACTGCTTCACGAAGTCCATGATGTTGACGCCGTGGGGACCGAGGGCGGTACCGACCGGCGGCGCGGGCGTGGCCTGGCCAGCGGGAAGCTGGACCTTGACCAGAGCCGCGATCTTCTTCTTTGGAGGCATTTCCTACTCCGGGTCCTTGACTGCTGTGAAACCCCCACGGGGAGCGGGGGCCCCCGAGGACGGGCACGGGCCACTGAGGGACCGCACAGCCTCGGGATTCACCTCGCGCACGGCGGCACGCCGACGCGCGGGGACGAGTATCCAGTGTACGTGCGCCGTCAGATCACCAGGACCTGCTCGCGTGTCAGATCTTGGAGACCTGGTTGAACGACAGCTCCACCGGCGTCTCACGGCCGAAGATCGAGACGAGTACCTTGAGCTTCTGGGACTCGGCGCTGATCTCGCTGACCGTGGCGGGCAGGGTGGCGAACGGGCCGTCCATGACGGTGACGGACTCGCCGACCTCGAAGTCGACGGTCGCGGCGGCGGCCTTGGCGGTGGTGGTCTTGGCCTGCTCGGTCGGCTCCGGCGCGAGGAGCTTGGCGACCTCGTCGAGGTTCAGCGGGCTCGGCCGGTTGGACAGGCCCACGAAGCCGGTCACGCCGGGCGTGTTGCGCACCGCGGACCAGGACTCGTCGGTGAGGTCCATGCGCACCAGCACGTACCCGGGCAGGACGCGCTCCTTGACCGGGGTGCGCTTGCCGCCCTTGATCTCGGTGACCGTGTGGACCGGTACCTCGACCTGGAAGATGAAGTCCTCCATGTTGAGGGACTGGGTGCGGGTCTCGATGTTGGACTTCACGCGGTTCTCGTAGCCCGCGTAGGAGTGGATGACGTACCACTCGCCGGGAAGGCCGCGCATCGAGCGCTTGAACTCTTCGACGGGGTCGACGTCGGGAACGAGATCACCGTCTTCGTCAACGGCGTCGGCCGGAGCGGCGGCATCGCCGGGCTCCTCGGCCTCACCGTTGGCGCCGGCCTCGCCGGACTCTTCGGTGATCTCGATCGCCTCTTCCGGCTCGCCCTCCCACTTCTCGCGGGAATCGCCAGCCGACAGTGGGGACTCGGACACGGTGACTCTTTCTTCTCTCGTCGATGGTGCGATCTTCCACCGCCCGGTCGAGGGCGGATGTCGCGTTGGTATGGGCGCGGCTCAGGATCAGCCGAAGACCGCCAGCACACCCTTCGTGAGCAAGGCGTCTATTCCCGCCACGATCCCGACCATGATCACAACAAAGACGAGGACAACCGTGGTGTAAGAGATGAGATCCTTGCGCGTCGGCCAGATGACCTTGCGAAGCTCGGCGACCACCTGCCGATAGAAGAGTGCAGGCGAAGTGCGCTTCTTAGCGGGGCGGCCGGTCGGCTTGCTCGGCCTGTCCGCGGCCTCGCCGCGAGTGTCGATCGCCACAGTCCTCACCTGATCCGTCGTTCCTACGCAACTTTACGGCGGCATACACGCCATCGGTGCGCGGACCGCACTTCGCAGGGCACGAGGGACTCGAACCCCCAACCGCCGGTTTTGGAGACCGGTGCGCTACCAATTGCGCTAGTGCCCTCTGCCGTGAACCACCCTACCCCGGACAGCCGGAGGCGCGTCGCTCACTAGTTGCAGAAGTGTACGGGTGAATGAGCCTCACGTCGAACCAACTCGTCAGGCACGCCGCACCATTCCACCGACCGGCACATCCTCGCACGTCCCGGTCCACATGCTGAATATGCGTCGGTGGTGGTCCCGGCCGTCTGGAACCATGGAGGTATGACCCGTCCTCGCATCTCAGCGCGCATCTCCGCGATCACCGAGTCCGCCACGCTGGCCGTCGACGCCAAGGCCAAGGCGATGAAGGCCGCCGGTCGCCCGGTCATCGGCTTCGGCGCCGGCGAGCCGGACTTCCCGACGCCCGACTACATCGTCGAGGCCGCCATCGAAGCCTGCCGCACGCCGAGGTTCCACAAGTACACCCCGGCCGGCGGCCTTCCCGAGCTCAAGCAGGCCATCGCCGAGAAGACGCTGCGCGATTCGGGCCTGGAGGTCGACGCGGCGCAGGTCCTGGTCACCAACGGCGGCAAGCAGGCCGTGTACGAGGCGTTCGCCACTCTGCTGGACCCGGGCGACGAGGTCCTGGTCGTCGCCCCGTACTGGACCACGTACCCCGAGGCCATCAAGCTCGCCGGCGGCGTGCAGGTCGACGTCGTGACCGACGAGTCGACCGGCTACCTGGCCTCGGTCGAGCAGCTTGAAGCCGCGCGCACCGACCGCACCAAGGTGCTCCTGTTCGTCTCCCCGTCCAACCCGACCGGCGCGGTGTACTCCCCCGGGCAGGTCGAGGCCATCGGCCGCTGGGCCGCCGAGCACGGGCTGTGGGTCGTCACCGACGAGATCTACGAACACCTGGTGTACGGCGAGGCGCGGTTCACCAGCATCGCGACGGCCGTGCCGGAGCTCGGCGACCGCGTGGTCGTCCTCAACGGCGTCGCCAAGACCTACGCCATGACGGGCTGGCGGGTGGGCTGGCTGATCGGCCCCAAGGACGTCGTGAAGGCCGCGACCAACCTCCAGTCGCACGCCACCTCGAACGTCTCGAACGTCGCGCAGGCCGCCGCGCTGGCCGCCGTGTCCGGCGACCTTTCGGCGGTGGCCCGCATGCGCGAGGCGTTCGACCGCCGCCGCCAGACCATCGTCCGCATGCTGAACGACATCCCCGGCGTCGTGTGCCCGGAGCCGTTCGGGGCGTTCTACGTGTATCCGTCGATCAAGGGACTGCTCGGCAAGGAGATCCGGGGTCGCCGCCCGCAGACCTCCGGCGAGCTGGCCGAGATCGTCCTGGAGGAGGCCGAGGTCGCCGTGGTGCCGGGCGAGGCGTTCGGCACGCCGGGCTACTTCCGCCTGTCCTACGCCCTCGGCGACGACGACCTCGTGGAAGGCGTCAGCCGCCTCGCCAAGCTGCTCGGCGAAGCCCACTGAGTCTGTTCGCGCGACCTTCGGTGACGCGGCGCAAGGGCGCGACGCTCTTCGGCCGTCAAGCGGGAGGGCTCGTTCCCGACCCTTCCGCTTGACGGCTCGACTTGTCGGCTCCACAGCACCGCCGCGCCCTCACGCGACCGGGTCCGGGCTGAGAATGTGCCGGGCCGGCGGCGCCGGGGTCAGCTGGTGGCGCGGACGCCGTTCGCGATCTTCTTCAGTTCGCGCTCGGTCCCCTTCGGGCCGAGGCCCTCGGACATGACGGGGCTCATCATCACCTCGACGGCGAGGCCGGGCTTGGCGAACCACAGGATCGTCGGGGTGCCGGCGTTCGCCGTGACCTCCGAGCCCTCGCCGAGGCTCGCCACGACGCCCCCGGCCCCGTGCACCGATACCTTCGTCGCCCCGGGGTCGTTCCGGTAGGCACGCAAACGGGACTTCGCCCGCCGCGCGGCCTCGTCCTCGAATACGACGATCTGCACGCTGTACTCACCGGACTTCAGCTGTTCAGGCGTGACGTACGTGGTCGTATAACTGGTCGTGCCGAAACCATTTTTGCCCGACCATTTCCCCCATATAAGTCCGTCTGGAAGATATCCCACCCGGATCCCGCCGAACGCGCGCCCGTCCCCGAGGTCGCCGAGATCTTCAGGCAAATTCCCGGCGGAATTCGCCGGATCATCCGTAGGCCGCCTGGTCGGCACCGCTGTGGCCGAATCCGTGGGCGACACGGTGACCATGGGCGACGGAGGCGAGGTCACGTCCACCTCACTGGTGGAATCTGCGGACAGCGTGACGCCCTCGGAGGGGATCGCCGGCCCGGTGAGCGCGCCGCCGGGCACCGGCGGGGCCGCGCCAGGCCCGGAGGTCAGCGCCGTGTAGGCGGGGACCGCCGCGGCGACCAGGACGGTGAGCACCGCGGCCCCCGTCGCACGGAACCGCGTCACGTGCGCCCGGTGCCTCCTGCGCACGGCCTGTCCCGTCATCGCGGGCGCGCGCACGTCGGCGACGTGCGCGGACATGGCGTCCTTGAGTGCTTCCTTCAGTGCTTCCTCGGCGTTCATACCGATGTTCCCTTCCGGGCGCCCATGCGCGCCCGCATCCGGGCCAGCCCCCTCGCGGCCTGGCTTTTCACCGTTCCCACCGAGCAGCCGAGCATCGCGGCGGTCTCGGTCTCCGACAGGTCCTCCCAGTAGCGCAGGACGACGACCGCCCGCATGCGCGCCGGCAGCCGCCGCAGCTCACCGATGAGCAGATCCTTCAACTCCGGGTCGGACTGCGGCGCGGCGGTCTCGGGCGGCCGGGCGAAGGTGATCTCCTGGATCACCCTGCGGCGGCGGGACCGGGAGATCGCCGCGTTCACGACGATCCGCCTCGCGTACGCCTCCGGGTTGTCGTGGCGGATACGTGGCCAGTGCCGGTAGACCTTCTCAAGGGCGCCCTGGGCCAGGTCCTCGGCGTCGTGGGCCGACGCCCCGCACACGAGGATGGCCGTGCGCAGCAGGGCGGTGCTCCGGGCGGCCAGGAACTCGTCGAAGGCCGCTTCGTCTTCTTCCGTCATGCGAGGTCCCCTTTCGCCCTCCCCAACGCACCAAGGGCTTCCAGGGTTGAGTGCCGAAGTCGGCGTCGGGGCATGACCCGCGTACGGCAGGATATGGAGATGGCACGCCCGCTCGACCAGCTCCCCAAAGCCCACCTGCACCTGCACTTCACCGGCTCCATGAGGCATACGACCCTGCTGGAGCTCGCGCAGGAGCAGGGCCTCCACCTGCCGGACGCACTCGTCCAGGATTGGCCGCCCAAGCTGCGCGCGACCGACGAGCGCGGGTGGTTCCGCTTCCAGCGGCTGTACGACATCGCGCGCTCGGTGCTGCGCCGCGAGAGCGACGTGTACCGCCTGTTGCGCGAGGCCGCGCAGGACGAGGCCGCCGAGGGCTCCCGGTGGCTGGAGATCCAGGTCGACCCCTCGGGGTACGCCCAGCGGTTCGGCGGGCTCACCGCCACGCTGGAGCTGGTCCTCGACGCCGCCGGGCAGGCCGCGCGGGCGACGAACGTCGGCGTCGGCGTGGTCGTCGCGGCCAACCGCACCCGCCACCCGCTGGACGCCAAGACCCTCGCCCGGCTCGCCACCCAGTACGCCGACAAGGGCGTCACCGGCTTCGGGCTCTCCAACGACGAGCGCCGCGCCCGGGCCAGGGACTTCGACGGGGCCTTCCGCATCGCCCGGCGCGCGGGCCTGCTGGCGGTGCCTCACGGGGGCGAGCTGTCCGGCGCGGCCAGCGTCGCCGAGTGCGTGGACGACCTGGCCGCCGACCGTATCGGCCATGGGATCCGGGCGGCCGAATCACCGCGTCTCATGGAGCGCCTGGCGGACCGGCAGATCGCCTGCGAGGTGTGCCCGACGTCCAACGTGGGCCTGGGCGTGGCCCAGCGGGCGGGCGACGTCCCGGTGAAGCGGCTGTTCGACGCCGGTGTGCCGATCGCCCTCGGCGCCGACGACCCGCTGCTGTTCGGCGCCCGGCTCCTGCCGCAGTACGAGCTGGCGCGCGAGGTGTACGGCTTCAGCGACGCCGAGATCGCCGAGCTGGCCCGCCAGTCGATCCGGTTCTCCGCCGCGCCGGACTCCTACAAGAAGGAGCTGCTGGCGGCGGTGGACGCCTGGCTGGCCGCCTGACCCGCACCCGAGCCTCCCGAATGCCCGGACAGCACCTGGAACGCCCTTGGACAGGCGAAAGCCCGGCGGAACGCTGAGTTCCGCCGGGCTTCGCCGGGTTCACGCCGTCGCGGGACGGCGGGCCCGGGACGTCACTGCGAGTGGATGTAGATGGTGTCGAAGACCTCGGCGAGCTTGGTGAGGTCCTGCGTCACGCCCTTCTCGGGGTCGCTGGCGTCGAAGGTGACCGCGAGCCTGCCGAGCCCCTTGCGGGCCTGGAGCGCCTTCCACAGGTTGTTGGTCTTGAGCCCCTGGTCGAGGATGCGCCACACCGCGCCGTCCCAGTCCTGCTTGTGGGTCCACAACATGACCGTCTGCACGCCCGCCTGCAACGGCAGGTCCACGCGCAGCTTGGCCGCGGCCTCCGCCTGGGCGGAGCTGAGGGCGCTCGCGCCGCTGTGGGCCAGGCCCACCTCCCGGGCGCCGATGTGGACGCGGGTGTCCCAGCCGCGGGCCCGCACCGTGATCCACTGGTTGCGCAGCGCCTTGTCCGGGGTGACCTTCCACTTGGAGTACTCGCTGGCGAACAGGCCGCTGGAGAGGTTGACGTGGTCGACGTCGCCGGTGAGCACGTACTTCTCGACGTTGGCGCGGGTGATCAGCGGGTACTTGGCGCGCAGCGCGGCCTGGCAGGGCTCGGAGGCCCCGCAGCCCATCTCGGGGACGACCACGTCGACGGCGAGCTGCTTGCCCGCCGGCATCGCCGCGCGCAGGGCGGTGGAGGCGTCCTTGACGAACTTGCGCACGTCACCCGCGTTCTTGAAGCCCCAGTAGCCGAGGTCCTGGGCGAACTTCACGCCCACGACGCCGGGCCTGCTCGCCTGCGCGGCCATGGAGGCGACCGCGGCGTCGAACTGGTCCTTGCCCGCGGTCCAGGCCGGGGCCAGCTCGCCCTCGATCCACACCCGCATGCCGAGCTTGACGGCCGCCGCGGCGGCCTGGCCGGTCGCGTCGTCCGGAGGCGTCAGCACCTGCCTGTTCGGCGTGGTCTGCTGCTTGGGAGCCGGGGCCGTAGAGGCGGTCGGCTCAGGCTCGGCGGACGCGGTCGGCTGCGTCTGGTCGGGCTGCTGCTCTCCCTGCGGCTCGGTCTGCTGCTGGTTGACCTGCTGGTCCTGGGGGGCCTGCTGGTCCTGGGGGGCCTGTTGGTCCTGCTGGTCGACCTTGACTTCCGGCTGGCCGGTGTCCGGCGTGGTCGGCTGGGCGTTGCCGTCCGGCGCCGCCGTGGTGTCAGCGCTCGGAGCCGCGCTGGGGTCGAGCGGGTCGGCGTTCGGGTCGCTGCCGGTCTGCGCGGCGCCGGACGCGTTCGGCGCGGGGGTGCCGGTCGCCTCTCCGGACGTCGTGGAGCCGTTGCCGCGCGTGCAGTCGAACTCACCGCCCAGGCAGGCCTTGGCGGGCGGGTTCGTGGGCTTGCCCTCGGTGTCCTTACAGGTGTACTTGCCGGCGCTCTGGTCGTACTTGCACAGCACCTGGTCCTTGTCGGCGCAGCCCTGCATGCCGGGGCCCTTGTTGTTCTTGTCCTTGCAGAACAGGACGGGACCGGGGAAGGGCACGGCCTCCTTGAGCCGCTGGCCGTCGTTGAAGTTCCAGTAGTTCAGAACCCTCAGCGCGTCGGTCGGGGTCTCCGCCATCCACGAGCAGTACATGAACTCGGGGGTTCCGCTGCCGAGGATGTCATCGCACTGGTTGTTCACACCCTGGGGCTGGGCCGGATCCGCGAGGGCCATGCCCGTAGGTATGCCTATGGTCAGCGTGAACAGCACCGCTATGAGCGCGATGATCCATTCGCGTCTGCGAAGTCGGGGCATACGCGTTCTCTCCTCGTTGGCTAGCGCACTACGACGCAGGGCTTCACGTACGTGATCTTCACCCCGACGTTGCCGGAGCCTTTGACGCCTCTGTTGTCTCCGGACCACGAGATCGACAGCGTGGTGGTCTGCTCCGTGCCGCAGGTGTTGGGGTCGTTCGGCGCGGCGATGGAGAACTGGAGGGTCGCGGTCTGGCCGTCGGGGATCGTGCCGCTGGCCTGCGACATGCTGAGCATCTGCCCGCCCGCCTGCCAGGTGATGGCCCCATGCTGGGACCGCATGCTGAGTGACCCGCTCCGGTCGGTGCTCACGTTGATCGAGGTCGTCGACGCCGTGACGGCCGGCGGTGCCGGAGGAGGCGGAGGCGGGGGCGGCGGAGCGGTGGTCTGCTTGGTCTGCGGCTGCGAGCTCTGCTTCGGGGTCGACGTGGGCTTCTGGGTGGGCTTGGACGTCTGCTTCGGCGGAGGCGGCGGGTCGTTGGGGGCGTTGTCGTTGTTCCCGACCGGCGGGTTCGACTGCCGGGTCTTGGCCGTGGGGCTCGCCGACGGGCGGGAGCTCGACGGCGGCGGCACCATCGGCACCGAGGACGTCGGCTGCGCCACGCCGGGCCTGCGGGCCACGCCGGAGGCGGTCGGCACGGCGGTCGTGTGGACGGGCCCGGCGGTGCTCCCCGGAGGCGGGGGCGGCGGTGACTCGACCAGAGGGGGTAACGACTCGCCGGGCTGGACGACGATCGTGCCGCCCGCGGCCTCGACGTCGACCGGCGCGGTGCCGCCGGGGGCGAACACCAGCGACCAGATGGCGCCCGCGGAGGCGACCGAGACCAGCGTCACCAGCCCCACGCGTCCCCAGCGGATGCGGCTCTCGGGGTCGTCGGCGTCCGGGTCGGGTTCCCAGAACTCCGGGGCGGCGGGCTTGGAGCCGTCGGCCCGCTCGGGCGTGAAGCCCTCCTCGACCGTCAGGGGGGCCTCGGGAGGGGGCGGGTCCTCAAGGGCGTCCGGCTGGACGGGGAAGCCGTCGGGGTGCCAGCTCTCGGTGCGGGTCTCGGCGGCGGTGAAGGACGTGTCGGCGCCGGAGAACAGGCGTTCGTACGGTGCCGGGCTGGCCAGGATGGGCATGCGCGTCATGAGCGCCGTGATCGTGACCCCGGGCTTCGCGCCGTCGCACTCCTTGCAGGAGCGGACGTGCCGGGTGATGTGGGCCCGCAGCAGCCGCGTCGGCGACTCGGCCCACGACTTCACGAGGCCCGGCAGCACCGGGCAGCGCGGGGTCGCGCCACGCGCGTCCACGACGGCGGCCAGCCACTGCTCGGCGTGCTTCCTGCCGAGGCGGGCGGCGGACTCCACCGCGTCGACCGAGATGTCCAGCACTCTGGCCACCTCGTCGGACTTGAGCCCGTGACGCAGCGTCAGGTCGAGGATCTCGCGTTCGCGGGGTTCGAGGCAGGCGAGCACCTCGACCCCGAGCTCCGGCGAGCCTCCGCGTCCCTGACGGGCGTACGAGCCGGTGTGGGCCACGCCGGCGAGCCGTGACTGGCACTCCGCCCTGGCCAGCGCGTACATCCAGGCGCGCAGGCGGGTGGCGTCGTACAACCGGTCGGTGTGGGCGACGGCCCCATGGAGGGCACCCACCGTGGCCGAAAGAGCGTCGTCGTCATCCAGCAGGGACTGGCAGTAGTCGTAGAGATGATCTCCGTATTCACGGCAGAGCCGCTCAAGGGCGGCGGGATCATCCCTCCTGATCACGGGACTCAGCTCTCCTGACATAGTTGCAAATGATAAATCTGGTACTAGCAAAGCAGACAGAAATATACGGGAGGACACGCCAGCTTCTGATATCACTTTTGTTACATAACAAACTTCTATACTGTGTTGACTGCCTTGCGGTCTTAACCCCCACATGAATGCTCATGTAGCGACGAATCACCGCCCCCCGCACCAGCGACGACGCCCATCCCGCGCCCCGGAGACGAGAGCACCGTGCCTGACAACTGGGACGAGCCACCGCGGCGTCGTCCGCCGTACGCCAAAGATTCAGCGGGCGGCCGTTCGGGAGACGACCGGTGGCGCACCTGGGACGCCTCGCTCGATATGGACGACGACGACGAGGAGGAGGAGCCCGTCTGGCGGCGTCTGGGCCAGGACCGGCGCGGCGGCATCGTCATCGGCCTGGTCCTCCTGCTGGCGGCCGGCGCGGGCATCTGGTTCGCCTGGCCGGACTCCTCAGGCGGTGCGGACACCCCCGCCGCCGTACGGACCTCGGACGGCTCGGGGGACCTGGGCGGCGACGGCTCCGGCGACGCGAACGCCACCGCGAAGGCCTCGCCGACGAGCGTCTCCCTCGGCGTGGAGTCCCCGCCACCCCCGCCCGACACGGTCGTCACACCGAAACCCCCGCGCAAGACCACGGCCCCCCGGCGCACGGCCCTGCCCCCGCCCCCACCGGCGGCGTCCTCCGCACCTCCCTCCCCCCTCAAGACGAGGACCTCCAGCCAGGCGCCCAGGCCCACCAAGAAGCCGACCCCCAGACCCACGGCCAAGCGCCCGCCCCAAACCGGCCCGACAGCGCCCCCACCGCCCCCGACCTCAACCCGCCCACCGGCCACGCAACCCCCCCAAACCGGCCCTACCGAACCCCCACCACCGCCAGGCGGATGAGCAACGAGGCGCCGCCGTACGGCGAGGTGGCGGTGGAGCTTCGCGGGGGCGTCAGCGGACGGATTCGGCGATTCTCCGGGCTTGGGCCACGTTGGCGGGGCCTTCCAGGCGGTAGCCGACCAGGCCCTTTTGCCAGATCAGGGTCGGCTCGGCGCGGCGGGGCATCGTGTGTTCGCCGCCGTCGTAGGGCAGGTAGGTCACCTGGTGAGGGCTGGAGATCCACCAGCCCTCAGAGCCGCCGATCATGACCTGTTCGGGGAACGGCCCGCCGAGATCCTTGCGCCAGACGGGGCTGAGGACGCCGTTGTAGGCGTCCAGCCGGAGCCCGGGCCAGAAGAGGGAGACCACGCGGCCGCCGTCGCTGACCCGGACGTCCTGCGGGTCGCCCAGCACCGTCGGCACCGAGAACGGGAACCTCACCGTGCGCCGGGCCTCGTCCAGGGTGACGCGCCGCTCGCCGGGCAAGGGGCTCGGCACTCCGCTGGGGAGCGGCCCCGGCTGCTCGTCGACGTGCACCTCGATGCCCGCGAAACGCAGGATGTGCCCCACGGCGGCCTGCCCCTGCGGGGTGAGCCCGGCCAGCACGGCCACGATCACGGCCACCCCCGCGCCGGCCCACCGCCACCGGTGGCGCCTTCGCCTCCCACCGTCGGTCAGCGGCTCGGTCCCCGGCCCCTCCAGCCGGGCGCGGACGGCGTGGGCCACGTCGGATGGCCGCGGGTCGGGGGTGCTCAGGGCATCGCCGAGTGCGCGGAGTTCGGACTCCAGGTCGTCAGGAGAGTTCATGACCCACCTCCTTCCGCAGCTTGGCGAGCCCCCGGAACGTCCGGGACTTCACCGAGCCGAGCGGCCACCCGAGGACCTCCGCCGTCTCGGCCTCCGACAGCTGTAGGAAATACCGGCAGACCACCGCCTGACGTTCCCGCTCGGGCAGTGCCCGCACGGCGTCGAGCAGCCGGGTGCGCCGGTCTCCGGCGATGGCGACGCCCTCGGGGTCGTCGGGCGTACGCGTCTCCGGCTCGACGCCGATCTTCAGGACCAGGTCGGCGCGGCGCCCCCGTGAGCGGGTCAGATTATGGGTCTCGTTGGCGACGATCCGCAGCAGCCACGGCCTGAACGCCGCGTCCCGCCGGAAGCCGGACAGGAACCGGAACGCCTTGACGAAGGCATCCTGGACGACGTCCTCGGCCTCGTCGCCGGCGCCGAGCAGCGCGGCGGTACGGTGGGCCACCGCGCTGTAGCGCGTGACCAGCACCTCGTAGGCGGCGAGGTCCCCGGCCAGTGACCGGGTTATCGCCTCGTCGTCGTCCGTCGGGGGGCTCCTTGGCTGATCGTTCGCCTGAAAAGGTAGTTTCGATCCGCTCCGCGCGCAAAGGATCCGCGTCGCCCCGTCGAAAACCGTTTCCGGCCGCGCTCCCGGGGAACGGGGAACCCTCGCGGAGCCGGGCCGCTAGACTCGGAGCCCATCCGTGACCGTGATCCCCACAGGGGCTGCGGTCTTCGAGTAAGCGAAGCTGGACGGGACGCATGTCTGGGTATGACCGCGTGGTACAACCGGCGGCCGGCGACGAGGCCTTGGAGAACCACCTCGGTGGCGACGAGGCCAAGAACTACCGGCGGTACGAGTTCGACATGGTCGCCCCGCACGTCGGCAGGTCCATGCTGGAGATCGGCTCGGGCCTCGGCCACTTCGCCGAGCAGTTCCTTCCGCGCCTCGACCGGCTCGTGGTGAGCGACTTCGACCCCTACTGCGTCGAGCGGCTCGCCAAGCGGTTCGACGGGCGCGACGAGATCGAGGTCCTGCAGTTCGGCCTGCCGACCGAGATCCCGCTGGCCAAGCCGGTGGACACGGTCGTGATGATGAACGTCCTCGAACACATCGAGGAGGACGCCGAGGCGTTGCGGTCGCTGGCGAAGGTGACCGAGCCGGGCGGGCGCATCATCATCTGGGTGCCCGGCTATATGCAGCTTTATGGGGACTTCGACCGCAAGGTCGGCCACGTCACCCGCTACACGCCCGCGACGCTGGGCCGTACGGTCGCCAAGGCGGGCCTGGAGGCCGAGGTCCTCAAGCCCATCAACTTCCTCGGCGGCATCGCGTGGTGGGCGGCCGTCCGCCGCGGCGGCGTCGGCTACCCGGACCCCAGGCTGGTCAAGATCTACGACCGCACGGTGGTCCCGACCACCCGCTTCATCGAGCGGTTCATCCGTCCGCCGTTCGGTCAGACCGTCTTCTGCGTGGCCCGAGTCCCCCACTGACGGACACCACGTCCGCCACCCGCGGAGCCGGCCCGGACCTGGATGTCCTCACCCGCGCCCGGGGGCGCTGACGGCCGCTTTCGCGCTTCTCGGCGATATCACAGGATTTCCTCGCACTTCTCCTAGCCCGGCGCGGTGATCTGTTGGTATGAGAATCGCATCCAAGGCGCTCGTCGCCGCTGCCGTGTCCGGCGCCTTAGCCGTGGGGGTGCTCGGCGGGGTCGCCGTGGGCCGTCACGCCGACGCCTCCGCGGGCGTCCCGTACGAGCTGTCGGCCGCCGACTCCTCCGACGCCGCCGAGGCCGTCGCGCTCGTCCAGTACCAGGACCAGGACCAGCCTCCGGCCAAGGACCAAGCCGAAAAGGCGGACCGCCCGCGACTCCGGCTGAACGACCGGCGCCTGCTCCTCGGCATCCACGGCGAATCGACCGTACGGGCGCGCGGCGGAGGCTTCGCCGTCTACACCTGGCAGCGCGGCGCGGTCACCACCGCCTCCGCCTCCTCCCTCTCGGTGAAGAGCGCCGACGGCGTGACCTGGACGTGGACGCTCAACGCCGATACAAAAGTCCGGAAGAATGGCTCCAAGGCGACCGCGTCCGCGCTGGCGGCCGGCGACACCGTCTTCGTCCTGGGACGGCCCGACGGCGACGCCCGCACCGCGCAGGGAGTGGTGGTTCCCCAACGCCCCAAGGAGTGACCCGAACCCGTATGAGCGACCAGCCGAGCAAGCCCCGCGTCCTCGTCGTGGACGACGAGCGCAACATCCGTGACCTGGTGGGCATGGCGCTCCGTTTCCATGGGTTCGAGGTGGTGAGCGCCTCACGCGGGTACGAGGCGCTGGAGCTGGCGATGTCCGGCTCACCCGATCTTGTGGTGCTGGACGTGATGCTTCCCGATCTGGATGGCTTCGAGCTGTGCCGGCGCCTGCGCGCCGCCGGGGACGACGTCCCGGTCATCTTCCTGACCGCGCGCGACACTCCGGCCGACACCGTGCACGGCCTCACGCTGGGCGGCGACGACTACGTCACCAAGCCGTTCTCGGTCGAGGCGCTGGTGGCGCGGGCCCGGGCCGTGCTGCGGCGCGGGCGTCGTACGTCCGAGGACACCGGGCCGTCCGCGGCGGACCATGCGGTGCTGAAGGTGGCCGACCTGGAGTTGGACGAGTCGCGGTGGGAGGTGCGGCGCGGCGGCACGCTGGTGGAGCTGTCGCCCACCGAGTTCCGGCTGCTGGCCTTCCTCATGCGCCACCCGGGCCAGGTGCTCACCAAGGCGCAACTCCTGGAGCACGTCTGGGGCTTCGGCACGCAGTCCCAGGTCGTCGAGACCTACATCTCCTACCTGCGCCGCAAGCTGGACCCGCTGGGCCCGTCGCTGATCCACACTCAGCGCGGCGTCGGCTACGCGCTGCGGCCCGCACACGACGCCTGAGCGCCCGATGTCCGAGCACCTACCACCCGCCTTGTACGGTCGGTTCACCCCTGAGCAGCAGATACCAGGCACCATGGCATGGTGATGACGCTCAGAGGACGCCTGCTCGCCGGTCTGCTCTCGGTCACGCTCGTGGGCCTGGCCGCGCTGTCCGTCGTCAGCGTCCTCGTGCTGCGCGGGCACATGATCGACCGTACGGACGCGTCGCTGGCCGCCGCCGCCAAGCTGTCCGCCGACCGGCTCAACCGGGCGAGCGGGGTCGCGCTGGTCAACTCCAGCCCCACGTACGCGGTGGCCGTGCTGAACCTCACGACGAACCGCGGGCGGCTCGTGTCGGGCGACGACAAGGAGGCCTCACAGGTCCCCGCGATGCTGGAGGCGCTCGGCGCGGCCAGGCTGCGCGCGCTGGCGGACACCGGCAAGCCCTTCGCGCTCAGCGAGCGCCTGCGCGCGGCGGCGTCCCGCATGGCGGTCGGCAACCGCGTGGCCGTCTTCGCGGTCCCCCTGGACGAGGTCACGGACTCGATCAGCCAGCTCGTCGTCGCCGAGCTGGTCACCGGGGCCGTGCTGATGGTGCTGCTCGCGCTACTCGGCAGGTCGCTGATCGGCAAGGGGCTCGCCCCGCTGTCGCGGATGGCGACGACCGCCCGGCTGGTGGCCGAGGGGGGCGACCTGTCGGCCCGCATGCCCGAGGGGAAGTCCGAGGCCGGACACCTCGGTTCGGTCATCAACGTGATGCTCACCCGCATCCAGGACGCGTTCGCGGCCCGCTGGGCGTCGGAGGAGCGGGTCCGCCGGTTCGCCGCCGACGCCTCCCACGAGCTGCGCAACCCGCTGACGACGATCTCCGGGTACGCGGAGCTCTACCGCCAGGGCGCGATCCCCGAGGACGAGGTGCCGCAGGTCATGCGCCGGATCGAGGACGAGGCGACGCGCATGACCCGCCTGGTCTCCGAACTGCTGGAGCTGGCCCGGCTGGACAAGGGCGCGCCGCTGACCGTGGAACCGGTCGATCTGACGGGCGTGGCGATGGACGTGGTGGACGATTTCACCGCGTTGAACCCCGAGCATCCGGTGACGCTGTCGGCGCCGGACAAGCTGGTCGCGGTCGTGGACGAGGTGAGGATGCGGCAGGTGCTGGTCAACCTGCTCGCCAACGTCCGGGCCCACACCCCGCCCGGCACGGCGGCGAGCGTACGGCTGGAGCCGCCGGTGGTGCTGGAGGTGAGCGACGACGGGCCGGGGATGTCACCCGAGAACGCCGCCCGTGCCTTCGACCGCTTCCACCACGCCTCGGCGGGGGACGGGAACGGCAGCGGCCTCGGCCTGGCGATCGTCCAGGCCATCGCCACCGCCCACGGCGGCCAGGCGACCCTGCGCTCCCTGCCCGGGCAGGGGACGATCGTGCGGGTGGAGATCCCGGACCTCGCGGTCCGCTGACCGGCGGACCGAAGGCTTCCCGCAGGTCAGACGGTGACGACGAACTTGCCCCTGGCGCGGCCTTCCCGCAGGTGGCGGATGGCCTCTGGGGCCTCGTTCAGCGGATACGTCCGGTCGACGACGGGCGTGATCTTCCCGGACTCGACGAGGCCGGTCAGGAACTCAAGGTCCTCCGTACGTTCGGACGACGCCAGCGGCCGCAGGTCCTGCCGGACGAACGGGGACAGGACGAGGGCCTGGATCTGCCGGTGGGTGCCGTCCAGCCAGCGCCCTCCCCCCTCGCCCCCGGCGATGACGAGCGTCCCCCGGGGCGTGAGAGCACGCCGCAGGACCGCCAGCGACCGCAGCCCCGCGATGTCGAGGACGACGTCGAAGCCGTGCGCCCGGTCGGCGAAGTCCTCGCGGGTGTAGTCGATGACGTCGTCCGCGCCGATCGAGCGGACGAGGTCGGCCTTCGTCGTGCCGCACACGCCGGTGACCCGGGCGCCGAACGCCTTGGCGATCTGCACCGCGTACGTCCCGACGCCTCCCCCCGCGCCGATGACCAGGACGTTCTGCCCCGCCTTCACCCGTCCCGCGTCGCGAATGCCCTTGAGGGCCGTGCAGGCGGAGGTGGGGACGGCCGCCGCCTGCACGAACGTGAGGCCCGCCGGCTTCGGCGCGAGCCTGTCGGCGCGGCTGAGCGCGTACTCGGCGAAGGAGCCGTCGGAGGTGCCGAACACCTCGTCGCCGGGCTTCAGCCGGGTCACGTTCCGGCCGACCGCCTCGACGCGACCGGCGACGTCACGGCCGCGGACGCGGAGCTTGGGCCTGCGGACGCCGAAGCCCGCGAGGCGCAGCGGGTACGGCAGGCCGGCCATCAGATGCCACACGCCCTGGTCGACGCCTGCCGCGCGCACCTGGACGAGCACGTCGTCGTCCCCGACCGTCGGCCGCTCTATGTCATCAAATTTCAGGACATCCTCGGTGCCATACCTGTCCTGCACGATCGCCTTCACGGCGCCTCCCCTTCACTGTCCGGATACTGGAACACTTCGTCGAGCGGCACCTTGAACACGCGGGCGATCTGGAACGCCACCTCCAGCGAGGGCGAGTAGCGGCCCTGTTCGATCGCGATGACGGTCTGGCGGGTCACGCCGATGCGGTCCGCCAGCTCGGCCTGGGTCATCTCGCCGTGCGCGAACCGCAGGGCCCTGATGGCGTTCGTGACCCTGGTCGGCTTCACCACGGCTGGAAACCCCAGCGGTAGGCGGCGATCTTGGCCACGGACCCGAGGATCGCCGAGAGGACGAACGCCAGGTAGATCGCATTGGCGATCCAGAAGCGGTCCCAGTCGGCCATCGCCATGAGCAGCGCGGCGACCGCCCCGATGACGAGGAACGACTGGCCGATGTGCTCGCCGAACCGGTAGATCTCGCGGTCGCGCTGGTCCTTCCTCCCGGCGTCCCCGGGTGAGACGGCCGCGGCCGCGACGCGAAGCACGATGTTCGCCAGGATGGCGCCCCCGATGCTCCACAGCATCGGCGCCGCGTACGGCACCTGGGCCAACGGGGTCTGACCCGCCCGTCCCAGGATGATCACGGCGTAGACCGCATAGGCGGCTATCGCCACCAATCCCATGATCCACGCACTCTTCTCTTCGGATGCCATGCCTTGAATGTAAAGCAGCGGCGACATCATGTCTAGTTTTCTTTACATCGTCCGGCGCGGTCGAGCCGGGAACCAGATGGATGAACCGCGATGAACCAGGGGCGAGGCGGACTCAGGGGGCGACCAGGCCGGATCGGATGCCCGATAAATCAGTTGCGACGGATCCGCCCGCCCTCGTACCGTCATGCCATGCGCATCTTCACTTACTGATGGCGGCGACCGGTCCCCTAGACGACCGGTCCGCAGGCACTCGGCTTTCTGATCCCCGTCCGTCCAGACGCGGTGGCTGAGTCAGCTCCGAGCGGCGTGAACATCCCTGCCGCGTCGAGTCATCTGTAAGGAGACGCCCATGCGTGCCCGATCTTTCCCCCTGCCGGTATCCCAGCGCGGCGCCCAGCCGGGCCCTACTCCACAGCCCGGCCGGCGCCAGGCCCCGGCCCCGCGGCGTGTTCCGGTGCCGCGCGTGCCCGTACGGCGCGTGCCGCCCCGCCGCCAGCCGAAGGGACGCTGACCGGCCCAGGACAGGACCACCCCACCCCCGGGGCGGCCCTGTGACGGCGGCGCTCCGCCCTCGCCCTCGAACGCGGCCCCCTATCCGCGGTCGGGCGAGGGCGGAGCGCCGCCCCTTTCGTTCGCGTTCATTCGCACTCGCCCTGATCGACCGGTGACGCCTCGCGGGCCGGCCGGACTCGGCAGCCCGCCGGGATCAGAGGCGTTCGATGATGGTGACGTTCGCCTGGCCGCCGCCCTCGCACATGGTCTGCAGCCCGTACCGGCCGCCCGTCCGCTCCAGCTCGTGCAGCAGCTTGGTCATCAGGATCGCCCCCGTGCCGCCCAGCGGGTGGCCGAGCGCGATGGCGCCGCCGTTGGGGTTGGTCCTGGCCGGGTCGGCGCCGATCTCCTTGAGCCACGCGAGCGGGACCGGCGCGAACGCCTCGTTGATCTCGATCACGTCCACGTCGTCGATCGACAGCCCCGACCGCTCCAGTGCCCGCCGCGTGGCCGGGATCGGCGCGGTGAGCATGTAGACCGGGTCGTCGCCGGTGAGCGCGAGCGTGACGACACGCGCGCGGGGCGTGAGCCCGTGGTCGCGGACCGCCTGCTCGGAGGCGATCAGCACGGCCCCCGAGCCGTCGGAGATCTGCGAGGACGTGGCGGCGGTGATCACGCCGCCCTCGCGCAGGGTCTTCAGCCCGGCCATCTTCTCCAGCGTGGTGTCCGCCCGCGGCCCCTCATCGTCCTCGACGCCGTTGACCGGGACGATTTGATCCCTGAAGTACCCGTTGGCGACGGCCTTGGCGGCCCGCTGGTGGCTCTCGTACGCGTACCGCTCCAGCTCGTCGCGGGTGAAGCCCCACTTCTCGCACATCAGCTCCGCGCCGCGGAACTGCGAGATCTCCTGCTTGCCGTACCGCTCGACCCACATGTCGCCGAAGGGGAACGGCATGCCCTTCTCCAGCGCGGCGGTGACCGTCACGCCGATGGGGACGATGCTCATCGACTCGACGCCGGCGGCGACCACCAGGTCCTGCGTGCCGGACAGGACGCCCTGGGCCGCGAAGTGGATCGACTGCTGCGACGAGCCGCACTGCCGGTCGATGGTGACGCCGGGCACGGTCTCCGGCAGGCCGGCCGAAAGCCACGCGTTACGGGCGATGTCCATGGTCTGCGGGCCGAACTGCATCACGCAGCCCATGATCACGTCGTCCACCGCGGCCGGGTCCACGCCGGTGCGCTCGACGAGGGCCTTGAGCGTCCGCGCGGCCAGGTCGGTGGGGTGGACGGTGGACAGGCCGCCCTTCTTCTTGCCTACCGGGGTACGGACCGCCCCGACGATGTACGCCTCTGCCACAGTGCCCTCCTGGGTTCCGTCCCACCTAAAACCGAGCAATGTTCGGTACTTCGAGCGTATAACAGAATAATCCTCCACGACCGGCCGCGCCCATCCGCGCCAGCCCGTGCTCGCCGGCTCACCCTCGCTCACGTCCGCTCACGTCCGCTCGCGCCTTCGGGCCGGAGGATCAGGAATCGAGCGGCCGGTCCCGGTGAACGATCTTCTTCGTCGACCGTCCGGGGAAGACCACGACCAGATGCTGCTCGTAGGGGTCCGGGGCGTCGTCCACCTGCCGCGCGTAGACCCGCACCCGGTACCGCCCGGGACCCTTCACGGCGAGGTTCGGCAGGCGTCTCCCGGACCCCATGTCGACGTTCTCGTCCAAATAGGGCACCACCAAGCGGCCGCTGCGGTTGACCACGCCCACCTCGGACACCTGCTCCCAGCCCTTGAGCCGCAGCGGCGGAGCGGACTCGAACCCTTTCACGGTCAGGCACATCGGCCCCTCGCCGTACGTCGTCACGGACACAGAACCACCGGCGCCGTGGACGAACCCGTCGTCCTGACCCTTGTCGGAGGCATCCTCGGAGGTCTCCTCGGAGGTGTCGTCAGGGTCGTACACGCCGTACCCGCCGCCCTCGAACAGGAAGTAAGCGGCCGTCCCCTGCCGCCTGGCCCGCGTCCCCGGCCAGGGATCGGCGCAGCGCGCGTTCTCCTCGGCCATGAACCGCGCGTGGTCCGCGCGCGCGTCGGCCTCGGAGTTCAGCGCGTGCGGGGCGCGGGCCCGGATCACCTCGGGGCACAGGTAGACCAGGACGTCGGAGTCGGCGCCCCAGGCACTGCGCGGGACCCCCGCGTCGGCCAGCACCGCTTCGCGCCTCTCCGGCGCCTGCGGCCCCTGCTGCCCATCACGCCCGGACACCGCGCACAGGAGCCGGCCGTACGCGAGGACGCGCTGGTCCGGGAGGTCGTCCGGGAACATCGGCGAGGTGGTGCTCCAGGCGTCGCGCGCATGGCACAGGAACGCCCTCTCCCTGTCCTGCGGCCGGGTGTCGCCGAAACGGCGACCGTCGAGAGTCCAGTCGTGACAGTCGTCGCCCCAGCCGCTGTAGACGAGCCGCGGGGTCGTCTCGGACTCGATCACCGCGAGGAGCGGCAGGGTCACGGCCGCCGCCGAGGCCACCGCGAGCAGCCGGGACCGCCTGTGCCGCACGTGGACAACGCGCGCGCCGAAGTCCGTGAGCTCGCGTGCCGAGCGGGCGAACCAGACGACGAAGAAGACGTTCAGTTCTCCCATGAGCAGGGTAGTGACCGAGATGTCCGTGCCGAGTCTGGCACCGCCGGCCGCGACGGCGGACAGCGTCATCACCAGGGCGAACCCCAGGTCGAGTCTCCCGATGGTGATCGTGGCACCGCTCCAGCGTCCGTCCCGCCGCTGGCCGACGAGGATCACGACCTGCCAGGCGAATGTGACGAGGGAGCCGGCCATCGCCAGAGGCCATGGCATTGACATGCCGAGCACTTCGCCGGGCAGCTCCAGGGTGAGGAGCACCGTGCTCGCGATGGCGACCGCCAGGCCGAGGATCCGGAACCGCTTGGACACGCCCATCAGGACCAGGACGAACAGCACCCGCAGCGGGACCCAGACGAGCAGGTCGAACAGGTGTCCGACCTCGCCGGGAAGCCATTCGAGCGGCGTCCAGGGGATGACGAGTTGGGCAACGGCCACGTACAGCAGGCGCCGCAGCCAGATCACCCTCCGGTCGGTGGGCCTCTGCGCGCGTGCGGGGAGGGTGAGGACCTGCCAGAGCATCCAGGCCTTCAACCCGACCACCACGGCCAGCATCGCCGCCACGGCCCCAAGGGGCGTATCCCCTGTGGCCAGCGCGACGAACATGGTGTGCGTGTACCCTGTGGCGATCACCCAGAGGGGGTCGATCTTGCCGGTGACGACGACGGCCACCGCCGCGACGGCCGCGGCCACCAGGTAGAGCCCGGCCACGAACAGGCCTGATCGGCGGCGGAACATGTCATCCCCTTACTTATGTAAGAGGATGATCTTAGGGCCTGCTTTCTCGCGAGATGTCGGACTGAGCCGTTCGCTAGGACCTTGCGTCAGCGTGAGGCGGCGGTGGACGAACCCGAAGACTGCGACGACCCCGAGGACCGGGAGGACGTCGACGAAGAGGCCTTCCGCGTGCCGGTCATCCGCGCATACACGATCACGTTGTCCACGTAGTGGCCGGTCACCCGGTTGTACGTGCCGCCGCACGTGATCAGCCGCAGTTCCGCCGCGTCCGCGTTGCCGTACACCCGGTTCGTCGGGAACGTCTGCTTGTCCGCCTGCTCGATGCCGCCGACGGTGAAGATGGCCACCGTCCCGTCCATCCGCGTGACCTCGATCGTGTCGCCGTACTGCATCTCGTGGAGACGGCTGAACACGGCCGCGCGCGAGGTCGTGTCCTTGTGGCCGAGCATCACGGCAGGCCCGGACTGGCCCGCCGTCGGCCCGTACCGGTACCACCCGACCAGGTTGGGGTTGTTGATGGGCGGAGTCTCGATCGCCCCTTGCTTGTCCGTCCCCACCGGCTTGATCGGCGCGTTGATGCCCAGCTTCTTGATGATGAGCCGCTTGGGACTCGACGGCTGCATCGGCGGCGCGGGCGGCAGCGACGGGACGGGCGGCGGAGCCGACGGCACGGCCTGCGTCAGCGGCTGGCCCAGACCGCCGGGACCGACCGACGGGGCCAGCCCGCCGGTGGACGGCTGCGCCTGCAACTTGAGCGGCGTACGGCTGTTGGCCAGCCCGTACTCGTCCGGCGCGTTCACCATGAACAGCAGCCCGACGACCACCGTGACCACACCGGCCACCGCGGCGAGGATGAGCACGCCGCGCATGACCTGCCCACGGTCGGAGCGCTGCCCCTGCTGACCGTGCTGTCCCCATGGGTCCGGCCCGTGCTGGCCGGGGTACTGGTAGTAGACCTGCGGCATGTACGGCTGGCCCTGCACAGGCTGTGGATATCCCGGCACGCCCTGGGCGCCCGCGTCGCCGGGGAAGGCGTGCGGGTACCCGTTTTCGTCAGGGTATTCGGGAGGCGTCGTCACGCGGGACTCCGATCAGCCCCGGTTCGGGCGACGACGGCGGATCACCAGACCGCCCATCCCGGCCCCGACGACGAGCGCCATACCGACGGCCACGAACACCCGCCCGTCCGGCCCCGCGTCCCCACCACCACCGGTCGCCGCACCACCGGCGGGCTTCTTCGTCACCTGGTCAGTCGGCTTCTTGGTGACGGTCTCGAAGACGGTGTGGGTCGGCTTCGGCGTGGTCGTCGTCGGCGTGGGCGTCGGCGTGTCCGAGGGAGTGGTCGACGGCGTGTTGGAAGCGGACGCACTAGGAGAGGCCACCACGACGGTCAACGGAAGGGGCGTCGCGGTAGGAGGCACGGCTGCTGACGCGACGGTGCACTTATACGAAGTAGCCGTCGTCCCAGAGCCGACCGTCAAGTTGAAGTCTCCAGGCTTGACCGTAAACGTCCCCACCGCCGTCGGCACCAACGTGGCGGTCATAGTCGGGATCGGGATGGGGGAACCCGCAGACACCGTGGCAAGCGGCGTGTGAGTCGTCGTGGGCTTCGGGGTTACCGTGGTGCCAGCCCCAAGTGGAGGACCGCTGGCCAGCAGCTCACCATCGATGACGATGCTTTGGTTGTTCGGAATGGCTGCCGTGGCCGTGAAGCTGGGAGTCGCCATCGGCTGAGCGATGACCCAAGTCAACGTCACCGTCGAACTGGGGGACGGAGTTGTCAGCGGGCCGTCCAGCGAGACCTGGAAGTTGTAAGTAGCCGTGGCGGCACCCGCGCCGGTCCCCGTGCTACAGGAGTACGTGACGGGACTGGGACCCACAAAGGCGCTGAACGCAGGGCCGGCACCGAAGACGACCCCCGTGCCTAGCACTCCGGCTATTGCTGCCCTGGTAGCGATGCGACGGCGTGCCTGCGACTTCAGCACGTATCTCTCCATTTCAGCGGCGTTGACCGGTTTGGCCAGGCGTAACAGGATCCCAGTCTCAGGTCACAGTTCAGTAGAGATCCTACGGAGGGTTCGTCCCGCCTCGCTGTGCTTTGACGGGTCTTCTCATGCTGTTCTCAGAAAACCGCAGGTCACGAGGTCACAGCACAGCAACTTGGATTTGTAAGATCCGCCGACGCCCCGAGAGGAATCACCGTCCGTGATCGACGGTGTTACTCCTGTGACTGATGATGCCGGATCGGACATAATCGTTCCGTAAGAATCTTCGTCCCGCAATCGGGTGAACATCGTCTTCGACCCTTCCTCCACCCGAAAGGGCAGAGATGACCCGAAGACGAACCACCTTGGCGCTCCTGGCGGCTTCCGGCCTGACGGCCGCCACACTCACCGCCCCGCCCGTGGCCGCCCAGGCACGCGCGACGGCCACTACCTACACCTACGTGAACCTCGGCTGGCTGGGCATCCCCTCCACCGGGCAGGCGATCAGCGGCGCGTACGACGTCAACGCGCAACGTCAGGTCACGGGATACTCGTCCAACTCACAGAACCCGGCCGCGCACGCCTTCCGCTGGCAGAACGGCGTCATGTCGCCGATCCCGGCGATCTACACGACCGGCGAGAATACGGGCGAGGCCATCAACGACCTCGGCCACGTCGTCGGCCACACGCACGTCAGCCGGTACGAACCCGCGCACGCGTACGTCCAGCGCAACGGCACCATCACGGACCTCGGCACCGGCTGGGGCTCGGGCAGCGGCAGTTCGGCGAGCGACATCAACAACAACGGTGTGGTCGTGGGCCTGCACTTCCAAAGCCAGGGCAGTCCGTACCGCGCCGCGTTGTGGCAGAACGGCAATCTGCGCGACCTCGGAACGCTCGGCGGCAGCTCGACCCAGCGGTGGAGCACCGAAAGCGAGGCCCACGCCGTCAACGACAAGGGGCAGGTCGTGGGCGTGGCGCTGCCGGCAACCGGGTTTCCGTTGCACGGCTTCCTCTGGCAGAACGGCCGGATGACCGATATCGGGACGCTGGGCGGGAACGGCGAGGCCACCGAGCCGCAGGACATCAACGAGAAAACCGAGGTCACCGGCTGGTCGCAGAATGCCGCCGGCGCAACCCACGCCTTTCTCTGGGACGCCCAGGGGATGCGCGACCTGGGCGCGCTGCCGGGCGGAACGGGGAGCTTCGCCTACGGGATCAACGAGTCCGGCCAGGTCGTCGGAACCTCACGCACGAGCGCGAGCTACTACGGCCAGCACGCCTTCCTCTGGAAGGACGGTCAGATGATCGACCTCAACAGCGTCGTCACGAACCTCCCTGCGGACATCGCTCTTGAGCAGGCGTTGGCGATCAACGACGAGGGCGTGATCGTCGGGCAGACGTGTTACTACTGCGAACCGGGCAAGACCGCGCGACCGCACGCGTACATGCTGATCCCGAACGGCTGAGAACGCATGCAGGCACACGACGGCACCGCGCCACGGAACGGCCTGACGGGCCACACCACGGCACGATCTCACGGTGCCACACGGCCATAGAAGGTCGACACAAACCCGAGCAGGGTGTCGCCACCACACCAGATCGACGTGGGCCGCAGGCCCTGAGGAAGGGCCTGCACGACGGGGGGCGAGCGGGTGGAGGGTCACGCCCACCCGCTTTCTCGCCCCTGACCTTCTACTTGCCGGCGAAGTCGTCGGCCTTGAGGCCGTGGACGAACGCGCCCCACTCGGCGCGATCGAACACCAGCTTCGGCCCGTCCGGGTTCTTGGAGTCGCGAACCGCCACCCGGTCGAGAGCCGAAACCTCGACGCAGTTCCCACCGTTGTTGCCGCTGTGGCTGGACTTACGCCACAGCTCTGCGATCTCGACGCAGTTGCCTCCGTTGTCTCCCGTGTAGCTTGACTTACGCCACCGCACGTTGCTCAGATCCATCTTTCGCCTGCCGTCCTTTTGATAAGGTCCAACGACATACGCAGAGGCAATGCTTCGGTCCGAATGGCCTCGAACTTCTGCACTGCTTGGTTGACCTCTTCTTGATCGCTGACGATGAGTCCTCGAAGAGCCGTGTCCACGTACGCTACATCGACTCCTCCCTCCAGCGTCGCGATAATGAACCCGCCGAGCAAGCCTGAATGCATCCCGTGCGGCACTACCTGGATGCTGAGCCGCGGGCCCGTCAGCGAAACAAGATGATCCAACTGTTCCCGCATGTCCTTCGGACTGCCTATTGGTCGATGCAGCACCGCTTCATCGATTACACAACGAACGATTGGCGGTTTGGGATCGCTCCGGGTGAGGAGCGTTTGACGTTCCATACGAGCCGCCAGCGCGATCTCGTCACCATGGAGCACTACACGCGCGTACGCCTCAGTCTGGAGCAGACCCGGAATGAGCAGGGGCTCGTAAGCACGTAGAACGCTGGACGCCTGCTCCTTGTCCCTCCACTTTCCGAACCATAGAGGGAACTGCTGCGCGCGTCTCCAGTCCAGGAGTCGGTGGAGGGCTCCGCCTGTGCTGAGGGTTGTATCGCACGCCTGAGCAAACTCGGGGCTGGCCGGGAGTTGGCCCGTCTCTATGCCACTGATCAGGGATTCGCTGAAGTGGATCTTCTGGGCGAGCTGCGCCTGGGTGAGTCCTGCCACCTGCCGGTAGTGACGAAGCTCCCTGCCCCAGATGGCCTGAGGTGTGTACTTGTCCGCCATCGTGCCCCCGTTCGCCGGAGTTCAAGGAACCGGTCCTGACGTTCAACGCCATGAACTAGTAATCGTTCACCTACGGAGAGTAGTCCCCTCCCGGCACTCTTGGCATGCGAATTCCACACGGCGAGTCAAGATCACGAGGGGCGATGACGATTCAGATGGCAGCGGCCGACCACCGCATCGGACAGGACGGCGACATGGCTCTCCTGGGACAGAAGTGGATACCGGGAGACGAGAAATGCATCGCCTCCGCACGCCGCTTCGTACGGGACATCGCCAACGACTGGAGCGCGGCCGGCGACGTACCGGACCTGGCCGAACTCCTCACCTCGGAAGTCGTTACGAACGCGCTCGTCCATGGGGCGCCGCATCTCCCCGGACGCAGCACCGTGCGAATCTCGGTCGGCCGGGACGGGCCATTGATGACGGTGGACGTGTACGACTCCTGTATCGCCGTCCCGCACATGAGAACGGCCGGCTCGATGGAGACGTCCGGCAGAGGTCTCGCCATCGTGGAGGCCCTGGCCTGCAAATGGGGCTGGAATCTCCACCGCCAGGGAAAATCGGTCTGGTTCCAACTCACCGCATGGCCGCCGAGCCTGCCAGGTGGAGCCCTGAAACTCCTCGCGTAATGTCGCTCGGACGTACTCCGGCCTCGTCCCCGCACGTCGGTCGAGCGGCTCCAGGCGGCACAGAAGTCGTCACGAGAGGAGAACCACGCGCAGGCCGTCCGGCAATTCCGTAATGCAGGATGTGGGCATGACCTCACAACCGCTGTATCACGGGACCGGGCCAGGAGCGATCACTCCCGACGGCTGCGCGGTCGACTACTACGCCACGCTCAAGCCCAGAGGCGAGCCGGAGCGTATCCACGCGGCGATCCCGGAGGGCGCGTCCATCCTGGAGCTCGGCGCGGGTGCGGGCCGGATCACCCACAGCCTGCTGGCCCTCGGGCACGAGGTGGTCGCCGTGGACGAATCGGCCGAGATGCTCGCGCACATCCGGGGGCCGAGACGGTCCACTCCCCCATCCAGTCCCTCGCGCTCGACCGGACGTTCGACGTCGTCCTGCTCATGTCGTTCGTGATCGAGACGGCCGACGACGAGATGCGCCGGGGCTTCCTGCACGCCTGCCGACGGCACGTCGCCGCCGACGGCTGCGTGATCTTTCAACGCTAGCCGCCGGAGTGGTACGACACGATCGAGGCGTTCGAGCGGGTCACCGACGACGGCAACCACGTCCGCATGACGGACATCAGCCGCCCGGGGCCCGGTCTCCTGCTCGCCACCATGGAGTACAACCTCGGCGACCAGCGCTGGACCCACACCTTCCTCAGCAAACGGCTGGACGACGATGACTTCGAGGCCCAGCTCAACGAGGCGGGCCTGACAATGTCCGGCTTCCTGGACGGCGACCGCGGCTGGGTACGTGCCGTCCCACGCTGACTTCGTTCAATACACGCCGTCGCGCTTCCACCGGCGCGGCGCGGCCGCGTCCCCGAGACGCGATCGTGATCAACGGTGACCATGATCAAGTGACATGAAGAGAACATTGACGGTGCTCGTCGCGACGGCACTCGCCGTACTGCTCGCGCCCGCCCCGGCCGAGGCCGCGCCCAAGGACCCCTTATCGGCACTGAAGAAGCTGGTCGCCGCAGGACGAGGCGTCTCCTTCACCGAAGCCGCTGGGGCCGGCGAGAGCGGCAAGCCCTCGTTCACACGCAAGGGCGTCCTGCGGTTCGGCAAGGGCGGGATCGCGGCGTCCGATCTCACTAGTAAGCAGATCTGGAAGGAATCGGACGAGTCGAGCACCTGGAACGAGCCCGAGCGCACGATCAGAATCGGCACGACGTCCTACACCCGAGGCCACCTCATCGGTCAACAACTGCCGCCGGGGAAAACGTGGTGGAAGCAGTCGCCCGGCTGGACCTCGGGCGTCAGCGCCATGTTCGGCAACTACCTCAACGTCGCCGAACCGGCCACCCTCAAGGCGCTGCTCGCCGACGCCGAGCGCAGCGGCAGCACGTACGAGGGCGAGATCAGCCTCAAGAAGCTGCTCAAGGTCTCCCCGTGGACCCGCGCGACCGTGTGGTGGAAAGTCAATGACAAGGCGAAGGTCGGCTGGCGACTCGTCGTGACGTCCTCGGGCCTGCCGCGCCGCCTGACCACCTACGCCATGGGGTTGGACGGCCCGAAGGAGGCGGAGGTGCGGTTCACCGGCTGGGGAGCCAAGGTCACCGTCAAAGCCCCGCCGCGCGGTGCCGTCACGACCAAACTGGTGGGGGTCGACCGTCCCCCGCTGCCGCCGGCTCCGAAGCGGTAGCCCTCCTGGCAGCCGGTCAGCCTCGGCCGGAGGCGGACAGGGTCGCGTAGACGATGATGTTGTCGGTGTAGCTGTGCGCGCGGGGGTTGAAGATGCCTCCGCAGGTGATCAGGCGCAGGCTCGGGCTGTCGACGTGCCCGTAGACGCGCTTGGTGGGGAATCTGTCCTTGCTGGCCTGCTCGGCGCCGTCGACCGTGAACTGCGCCGAGGACCCGTCCGCGCGCACAACCGTGATCTTGTCACCGCGCCCCAGCTCGCGCAGACGGCTGAACACCGCCGGGCCGCTCTTGGTGTTCACGTGGCCGAGGATCACCGCCGGGCCCATCTCCCCCGGGGCCGGGCCGAGCCGGTACCAGCCCGCGAGCTTGGGACGGCTCAGCGGCGGCACCTCGATCTCCCCGGACTTCTCCACGCCGACGGACATTAGCGTCGCGTCCACGCCGATCTTGGGGATCTTCACCCTGGTCGGGGTGGATTTGCGAAGGGGCTTGACCGTGACGGCGGCCGGCACGGGCGGGGCGGCCGTGGGCGCGGCCTCTATCAGAGGGACGTTCGCTCCCCCGGGGCCGACCGTGGCCGCTCCCATGGCGGCGGGGTCCAGTACCGCCTGGCCGGTGCCTGGGTTCAGGTTGACGGCGTTCGTCGCATCGGACGCGGCGGCCGCCGCCGGGGCCCCGGTCGCGTCGAGAGGGGCTACTTGGGCGGGCTTCGTCCCCGGCGCGGAGGCCAGGTCCGTTTCGTCCGTGGGCGAGAGGTACAACAACAGGCCCGTCATCACGGCCCCCACTCCGGCGAGCGATCCCGCCGTCAGCAGGACGGGCGGGAGTTTCGCCTTCCACCTGGTACGAGGGGACGGCGCCGGGGCGCTCAACCGAGGCTTCCTCGGCCGGTGGATCGGTGCGCGGCACGCCTGCGCCTCAGCAGCAACCGGCCGCCGAGACCACCCAGGGCGAGTGCGGTGCCGTACCCGATCAGGAGCGACGCGGTGCCGTTGTCCCGGTCGGACGCCTCACCTGTATGCGCGCCTCCCTTCGGGGTCACGCGTACCTGAGGGGTGGAGCTGGCCTTGGGCTTCGGCGTGACGGTCTTCGTCGCGGTAGCGGTAGCCGTAGGCGCCCCATGCCCCTGCCCACCCCCCGACAACACCACAACTCCCCGAACCGAGTCGTCCCCATCACTGATGTGTCCGTCGCCGTCGTTGTTGCCATCGTTCGAGTCTTTGACCGGGGGTAGCACGTCGACAGTGACCGGCATCAAGTCGTCATTGGAGGTGCAGGTCGCCCTGTAGTACTCCGCAGGGCTCGACAGCGGGTCGGTGATGACATTGAACGCATCCACCAGCATGTACTTGCCGGGAGCGGCAGCCTTATTGATCAGCCAAAGCCTGTGTTCGCCATAAGGAAGATCGTGGACCGACCAGAGAACTTGCTTACTCTCCCGCTCCTCGGCCGGACTGCCATTGACATCTTTCGAGGCGTCACGCTCAACGCTCGGGGCCGATTCCTTATCGAGTCGTATCTCGACAGCGCCCATGTCCTTGTAGCGCTCAGTGATGTACTCAATCCCGGTGCCGACGAAGGTCACGAGAGCCCTATCGCTCACCTGGTCGGTGGCGTGGACATCTTTCTCGTGGTCACCCGCCCGAGACGGGTCGGTCTCACCTGAGTAGAACCACTTGCCGGTGTACTTGATGGCCTCGTGATCATGGTTCCCAGCACCGGGCGACTCGGGCTCCGTATCACCCGCATCGTCGTTGATCAGCGCACTGCCCGCAGGCGGAGTGAAGTCGATGACGACGTCCTTGGGGATGACCGTTATCTTGCCCTCTTTAGTCGTGGAGACCGCGCCCGAGACACCTGAAGGAAGCACGAGCTTCTGACCAGATGCCAGCTCGGCCTGGTCCTTGGTGCCGTCGGAATCGAGTTCACCCTTCCAGAGGCCGTCAACGACTACAGAGCCGGTGAACGACACCTTGCCGCCGGCCTTGAACGAGGCGGGAGACGTCACGTCGGAACTGGTCACATTCCATGTCACGGCCAGCGGTTCTCCGACGTGTACCGACTTTGGTACCGACACCTGGACTTTGAGCGTCTCGTAAACGTCGCTGAGCTTCCGCTTGCAGCTGTAGGTATAGGCGAAGTTGTCCGTATCGGCGACGCTCACATTCGCGGGCAACGCCACCGCGCCCAGGGATGCCAGCGACAAAGCGGCTAATGATCCGCGAACCTTTGAACCCCACCTGTTCACGAGCGCCTCCGATCATCCGGCGGTCGAGGACGACCGAAGGTAGATCGTACGACTTTCAACTCTCGCGGAGTACGGACAGAGAGCCCGCGCGCACCGAACGTAGCTGATTCGTAACGTTCGACTGGTTCGCCGGACGGGGAGGGCAGTGATGTCCGGGTCGTGAACAGAATTGTATTCTAGTGAGCGAGCCCCTAGGAGGATGTGAATGCAGCGAGACCTCTTCGAGGAGGAGCATCTGCTCTTCCGTGACAGCGTGCGGGAGTTCATGACGCGCGAGGTCGCACCCCACCACGAGCAGTGGGAGAAGGACGGCATCGTCCCGCGCGAGGTATGGAAGAAGGCCGGAGAGCTCGGCATGTTCGGCTTCTCGGTGCCCGAGGAGTACGGCGGGTCCGGCATCAGCGACTTCCGGTACAACGCCATCATCGTCGAAGAGATCATGAGATTTGGTGCGACGGGCCTCGGATTCGGGCTGCACAACGACATCATGGCCCCCTACCTGGTCGACCTCACCAACGACGAGCAGAAGCAGCGCTGGCTGCCCGGCTTCGCGTCCGGGGAGGCGATCACGGCCATCGGCATGACCGAGCCGGGCGCGGGCAGCGACCTACAGGGCATCCGGACGACGGCCATCCGTGACGGCGACCACTACATCGTCAACGGGCAGAAGACGTTCATCACCAACGGCATCAACGCCGACCTCGTCGTGGTCGTCACCAAGACCGATCCGGCCGAGGGCGCCCGCGGCACGACGCTGCTCATGCTGGAACGCGGCATGGACGGGTTCACCCGGGGCCGCAACCTGGAGAAGGTCGGCATGCACGCCCAGGACACGGCGGAGCTGTTCTTCGAGAACGTCCGCGTCCCTGTGGCCAACCGGCTCGGCGAGGAGGAAGGTCACGGCTTCTTCCAGCTCATGGCCAACCTGCCGCAGGAGCGGCTGTCCATCGCCGTGGCGGCCGTGGCGGCGGCCGAGTCGGTGCTGGAGACGACGATCGAGTACTGCAAGACGCGCCAGGCGTTCGGGCGGAACATCGGCAAGTTCCAGAACACGCGGTTCGTCGTCGCCGAGATGTCGACCGAGGTGGAGATCGCGCGGCACTACGTGGACAAGTGCATCCGCGCGCTGAACGCCAAGGAGCTGACGGTCGTGGACGCCGCCAAGGCGAAGTGGTGGACCACCGAGCTGCAGAACAAGGTGATCGACCGCTGTCTGCAACTGCACGGCGGGTACGGCTACATGACCGAGTACCCGGTCGCGAAGGCCTGGATGGACGCCCGCGTCCAGACCATCTACGGCGGCACCACCGAGATCATGAAAGAGATCATCGGCCGCTCCTTCGGCTTCTGACCACCACACCCATGGCGCGCACGCCCCGCCGTAGGTGACGACGGGACGTGCGCGCCCCTGCTCTCCGAGCAGAGGCGTGGGCGGCGGGCGGCGAAAACGGGAGGCGCGGAGTGTAGAACGCCGCGCTGGGCGGGGATGGGCCGCATACTGGTCAGCGGAGGCTCCCGAAGGCGGGCTCCCATCGACGGTCCCGCGCGTGGCGGGGCCCCAGCGAGCGCCCGGAGGCGGTGGCGGTGGACAACGGCGGACTGATCCTGCTGATCTTCCTGGCGTTCCTGTTCGCGTGGGGTCTGAACCGGGTCCGCAAGATGCTGCGCTTCGGCCCGATGGCCTACACCGGCGTCATGATCACCTTTGTGATCGTCATGCTGGCCGTGTACACCCAGACACAGCGCTGACACGCATCCCCGCCATCCCCGCACCACCGCATTCCCCCACCACCGCGCCCCCAGCACCGCACTACCGCGCCACCGCGCCGGCACCGCATACAGGTCGGCGTCCTGAGGGTGGTGAGTCGGCCATGTCTGGAGCGTCGTCCGCGCGGGGCGTCCTAGCCGGGGATGGCGGACGCACGACCAGGAGACGCGGGCGGCGGCGACGGTAAACGTCCGGCCGAATGCTGTCAAAGGCGCGAAGAGTGCGATCACCGGCAAACCAGCGAAGATCGCAAGGAATGAAGGTTCCTTCCCCATTCTGTCGGCCAATTTTGCCCACGCGGAGCCGTGGCCATATGGCACGTGCCCGGACAGGGAGTGATCCTGACCAGAGCGCCATCACCTGGCGCGAGAAGAAGTCTGATTCACCGGCAACAGAACTGATGGGGGAGAACCGAGTGATTTCTCGGGATAGAAAGCGTATTTCGCGTCCGTCGGCGAATACGGCCGTATGGGCCGTCGCGGCGACGACCCTGGCGACCGGCGCGCTGATCGCCATGACATCTCCGGCGTCGGCCGGTGTGGGTTCGAAGGTGCGACAAGCCACCGGCCATCTCGGGGCGGCCTGGTCCCCCACCTCTCCTACGGGGACCTGGAGCATGCGCTGCCCGGGGACGGCGACGGTGTCGACCGACGGCGACTGCACGCACTCGGAAAAGCATCGAAAGAAGAAGTGCAAGGGATGCGTGGGCCCGCAGGGACCCCAGGGACCCCAAGGACCTCAGGGACCTCAGGGACCCGCAGGACAGCCGGGAGCGTCAGGTAGTTCCATATCCACCGCGTTCCAGGGGAACACGAAGTTCATCGGTTACGCGCCGGGCGACGGAAGCACGCTGATCCGGGACCCGCGGACCACTCCGCCCTGGCACGACATCAGCAGCGTCGCCGGTTATCCCGGGAAGGTGACGGGCGTCTCCTTGTCCGTGATGGGAAACACCCTGCACGTCACCGTGGTGAACGCAAGCGGCAGCATCGCGCAGTCGCAATGCACCGTGAACCCGACCCCCGGTACGGGATCGAACCCCGCCTGGCCCGGCAACTGCGCCGCGTTCACCAATTTCACCCCGCCGCTCAGGGTGAAGATGTGAGTTAGACGAGGACTCTCAGGAACATGGAACGGCTTGGCCAGTCCTGCCGATCCACGCTATGAGGGGCACGGACGACGAACGGCGGGTGATCAGAACTGTCACAGTCATGATCGCCCGCCGCGTTGGATCGCTGACCGCCGGGCGTGTCCCCCACGTCCGCCGGCGAGACCCGCATCCGCTCCCAGACCGGCACTCCCTCTGAGACCGGCACCCGCGACCGAGACCGGCGCCCGCTCCGAGAGTGGGGGCCGCGCGTCCGGTGCCGACCTCCAAGACCGAGGAAGCCTCCAAGACAGAGGGAGCCTCCGAGACCGCGGGCACGTCACCCCGTGGGGAAGCGCCGGCACGGCGGTCGCCCCTCGTGGACGTCTCAACCGGCGGCGCCGGCCCGGGAGCTCGAAGCGGAACCTCCGCCGGAGGTCCACTCGGAGTCGACAAGGCGGGGGAGCCCGAGCGGGTTGCCCTCGCGCAGGGCCTCGGGCAGCAGGGAGTCGGGCGTGTTCTGGTACGCCACCGGCCGCAGGAACCGGCGGATCGCGGCCGAGCCCACCGAGGTGTGGGCGGCCGAGCTGGTGGCGGGGTATGGCCCGCCGTGGTGCATGGCCTCGGTCACCGCGACCCCGGTCGGGTAGTCGTTCCAGACGATGCGCCCGGCCCGCTCGGCGGCGAGCGCCACCACCGGGTCCAGGTCCTCCCCCGGCTCGGCGTGGAGCGTGAACGTCAGACTGCCCGGCAGCAGGTCCAGCATCGACAGCAGCCGAGCCGGCGAACCGTACCGGACCACGATCGAGGCGGGGCCGAAGTACTCCTCACGCAGGTGCGGCCGGGCGAGGAAGGCATCGGCGTCCGCGACGACCAGCGTGTTCTCGACCTCGACGTCCGACAGCCGCCGCCCCCCGGCCGCGAGGCGCACTCCCGGCGTCGCGCACGCCTCCTCCAGCGCCGAGGTCAGCGCCCCGGCCATGCCGGCGCTCAGCATCGGCCCCCGTCCCCCGGCGGTCAGCTCGCGGCGCAACTCGTCCACCAGCGTGTCGCCGCGTTCGCCGTCGGGCACGAACAGCAGCCCCGGGCTGGTGCAGAGCTGGCCGGTACGGAGCAGCAGCGACGCGGCCAGCTCTTTCCCGATCCGCGCGCCGCGCGCCCTCAGCGCGGGGTCGGTGATCACCACCGGGTTCACGCTGCCCATCTCGGCATAGACCGGGATGGGCTCGGGGCGTGCGGCGGCGAGGTCGTACAGCGCCCGCCCCCCGGCCGTCGATCCGGTGAAGCCGACGGCCTTGACGCCCGGCTCCGCGACCAGTCGCCGGGCGAGCGCATGGGAGCCTCCCTGGAGCAGGGCGAACGTTCCGGCGGGCGCCGCGACGTCTCCGAGGGCGGCGTGCACGGCCTCCGCGCACAGGGCGGAGGTCACCGGGTGCAGCGGGTGGCCCTTGACGACGACCGGGCACCCCGCGGCCAGGGCGGACGCCGTGTCGCCCCCGGCCACCCCGAAGGCGAGCGGGAAGTTGCTGGCCCCGAACACCGCGACGGGGCCGAGCGGCACGTTCATCCGGCGCAGGTCGGGGCGGGGCGGGCGGGCGCCGGGGTCCGCGTGGTCGATCGTCGCCTCCAGCGGACGGCCGGTGAGCACCAGGCGGGAGAACATCCGGAGCTGGCCGGTCGTGCGGACGGCCTCCCCCTCCAGCGCGGGCACGGGCAGGCCCGTCTCCTGGTGGGCCGAGGCGACGATCTCGCCGCTCCGGTCCTCCAGCGCGGCGGCGACGGCGTCCAGCAGGGCCGCCAGCCGGGACGGCGGCCAGGTCCGCAGCACCCGGTACGCGTCCGTAGCCGCCGCCACGGCCGCCGTGACCTCGGCCGATGTGGCCTCGCGGATCGGGGGACCCTCCTGGCCCGTCAGCGGGGACGTGGCCCGGAAGGTCGTCGGCTCGGCCGTCTGGCCGGGGACATGAGAGGGCATCGCTGTTTCCTTGGGAGTCCGGTTGGCGGGAGACCGCGCGAGAGCTTCAGGAACGCCCGACGACGGGCTCCACGAAGCGGCGGTGCTCGGGGGTCGGCGCCTGGAGGAAGTCGAGGTCGCACCCCTCCGGCGCCTGGGTCACGTGGTCCTGGTAGAGGCGGGGCCATCCGCGCAGGTGCGGCGTGCGGAACGGTTCGGCGCGCCCGCGGCGCTCGTCCAGCTCCGCCTCGGGGACGTCGAGGTGGAGCAGACCGGCCTCCACGTCGAGTTCGATCATGTCCCCGTCCTGGACCAGTCCGAGCGGGCCTCCGGCCGCCGCCTCGGGCGCCACGTGGAGCACGCAGGTTCCGAAGCTGGTGCCGCTCATGCGCCCGTCGCTGATGCGCACCATGTCCGTCACTCCGGCCGCCGCCAGGCGCGCGGGGATCGGGATCATCCCCCATTCCGGCATCCCGGGCACGGCCTTGGGTCCGCAACCGGTGAGCACGAGCACCGTGTCCGCGCTGAGCGGCAGCTCCGGATCGTCCAGTCGCCGCCGCAGGTCGTCCCATCCCCGGAACACGATGGCGGGGCCGCGGTGGCGGAACAGCGCGGGGCTCGCGGCCGAGGTCTTCAGGACGGCCCCGTCCGGGGCGAGGCTGCCCCGCAGGACGGCGATGCCGCCCCGCTCGTGGACCGGGGAGTCCAGGGTCCGGATCGCGCCCCGGGGTGACCCTCCGGCAGAGGAGACGTAGTCGCTCAGCGGGCCTCCGGTGACCGTCGCCGTCCGCAGGTCGAGATGGGCGGCGATCTCGGCGAGCAGGACGGGGAGCCCGCCGGCCCGGTCGAAGGCGTCCATCAGGTACCGCCCGGACGGCGACACGTCGGCGAGGACGGGCACCCGCCGGCCCAGCTCCTGGAACCGTTCGAGGGGGAGCGGCAGCCCCAGCCGGCCGGCGATCGCGCAGAGATGGATGACGGCGTTGGTGGACCCGCCGATCGCGGCGAGCACCGTGACCGCGTTGTCGAAGGCGGCCGAGGTCATGATCGCCGAGGGCCGTAGTCCCTCGCGCACCATGGCCACGACGCGGCGTCCGGCCCGTTCGGCCCCCACCCGGGCGCGCGGGTCGCCGGTCGGGACGGAGGACGTCCCCGGCAGGGACATGCCGAGGGACTCGGCCAGCAGCGCCATGGTCGAGGCCGTCCCCATCGTGTTGCAGGCGCCCGGACCGCAGCTCAGGCAGCGCTCGAACGCGGCCCAGTCCTCGGGGCTCATCCGCCCGGCGCGGTACTCGTCCCAGTGCCGCCACAGGTCGGTCCCCGTGCCGACCGGCTTCCCCCGGAAGACCGCGACCGGCCGGGACCCGCCGGCGACCTGGATCGCCGGGAGGTCGGCGCTCGCCGCGGCCATGAGCTGCGCGGGGATCGTCTTGTCGCAGTTACCGAGCAGGACCACACCGTCGATGGGGTGCGCCCGCAGGGTCTCCTCGACGTCCATGGCCATGAGGTTGCGGTACAGCATGGCCGTGGGCTTCATGAGGTCCTCGCCCAGGCTGATGGTGGGGAACACGAGCGGGATGCCCCCCGCCGCGTGGACGCCCTCCTTCACCGCCTCGGCGAGGTCGCGGAGCCCCTCGTTGCAGGGGTTGAGGTCGCTGACGGACTGCGCGATGCCGATGACCGGCCGGGGGTCGCCGGGCGAGACGGCGATCCCCAGCGACCCGAGGGCGGCGCGGTGCTCGACGGCGACCTCGTCGTCGCCGTCGAACCACGCGGCGCTGCGCAACGGCGGCGTCATCGTCCGGGCCTCCCCCGCTGGCCGGCGGTCACGCTAGGCCGCCCTGCGGGGGATGCCGAGCCCGGCCGCGTGCGGCTTGGACTGGAGGGCCTCGCTGCCGGAGCGGGCCAGCCATTCCAGGGCGACCGCCGCCCGGTGAACCTTGGCGCGGACGTTGCGCACGGCGTCGTCGAGCAGTTGCTCCCCGCACGGGTAGACGTCCTTGGCGTTGCGCAGGCCGAACTTCGCGTAGAGCGGGGCTCCGATCGCCACCAGATCGGCGATCTCGTGGCCTCGCACGACTCCTCCGAGGGCGTCCGACGACTCCAGGTAGAGGTCGAGCGGGAGGTCGGTGACCGCCCGCATGTCGGCCAGGTCGGCGTAGGTCAGGTCCGAGGGGACGTTGACCGTGGAGGCGCCGAGGTCCGCGAGCACCCGCAGCGCCGCCGGGTTGGAGGGGGCGAGGGAGACGCTGACCTTCCACACGCACTCGTCCGGAATGTCGCCGGACCGCTGCAGGTCGCGCAGGGCGGCGAGCAGCCCGATGTCGGCGATGAGGAAGCTGCGGATGCCCGCGTCGACGGCGCGTACGACGTCCTCGACCCCGTACATGAGCTGGCGCACCCCGCGCAGTTGCCCGCCGCGTCCCGCGCCCTCGGGAGTGCGCGCGTTGGCCCCCACGTCGAACGACTCGCGCGGCCCCACGAACAGCGACACCTCGACGCCGTTCTCGGCGCCCAGCGCGGCCATGTCGCGCAGTTCGGCGGTGGTGAGCAGCATGGCCCCCGAGCCCTGCGACACGCGGTTCACCACGACGCCGTACGTCGCGGCGGCCGACAGCGCCGCCTCGAAGACCGACGGGCCCTCCACGCTGGGAATCTCGATGCGGAAGCTCGCGCCGTCCGGGAAGCGCCCACCGCTCGGAGGGACGTCGTGCCGATACGGCAGCCGGTAGGTCTGGTTCACTAGCGTCGGCATTTTTCTCCTCGATGAGAACGCCAAAGACGGGACGGTTGACGACTGCGCGGGCCTCACTCGCGGGCGGCGGCCACCAGGCCGGGCGGCGGCGTGTGGCCGGGCGGCGGGTAGCCGGCCCGGAAGCCCTTGAGGCGGTGCCACAACGCCTCGTCCTCCTGCCGGCATGCCCGCAGGGTGGCGTCGCCGTCGGCGAACTCCCAGTACGTGTGGATCAGCAGGTTCCCGCACACGTCGCAGTAGTCGACGGAGGTGTCCTGCCAGCTCTTGGTCAGATCCTGCCAGCTCATGCGGAGGTCCCTTCACGGAGACGGGCGGTGGCCACGGGGTCGACGTCGCCGGAGGCGTCCAGGCGCACCCGGTACACCGACTCCGCCTCCTCGGGGCTCGCGTAGCCCTCGCGGACGTCCCGCGCCACCAGGTCGGGAACACGCTCGGCCGGGGGGCCGTAGCCGGCGCCCGAGGGGGACGTCAGGCGCACCCGGTCGCCGCGGTGCAGGCGGACGTTGGTGAACTTGGTGGGGCTGACCAGCCCGAAGTGTTCCTGGAAGCTGACGAACTCCTCGCTTCCCGCCGGGCTGATGTCGATCCTGGTGCGGCTGCCGTCCGACCCGCCGAACAGGCCCCACGGCTCCTGGTGGGCCCGGTCGGACAGGGCGCTGACGGAGATGGTGTCCGCGGCGACCTCCAGCACCCGCACCACACCCGCGCCGCCGCGCAGCCGTCCGGCCCCCACCTCGTCACGGGTGAGACGGTAGCTCTCGTGGATCCACGGCCACCGCAGCTCGAAGATCTCGACCGGGGTGTTGCGGCAGTTCGCGTGGGGAGGCATGGTCGCGTTGTTGCCGTCGGTGCTCATCCGGCCGCCCCAGCCGGTGGCCTCGAAGTGGTAGTGGGCGTAGTACTCGCCCGACCGCGGGTCGATGCCGCCGAACAGGAAGTTCAGCGAGGTGTTGCCGCTGGACGCGGCAGCCCGCTCGGGCAGCAGCGGCCCGAGCACCCGACCCATGATCATCTCCATGACCCGGGGCTGGTACTCCGTCTGCCCGCCGACGCAGGCTCCCGGGAGCTGGACGCAGCAGATGGTGCCGGGCTTGGTGACGATGCGCACCGGCCGGTTGAGGCCCGCGTTGACCGGCAGGTCCGTCCCGATCATGTACAGCAGCGCGTTCAGCGACGCGGACATGGTCACGACGTACGGCGCGTTGATGGGCCCGGTGGCCTGCGGGTCCGACCGGGAGAAGTCGAAGATGATCTCGTCGCCGTCCACGATCAGGCTCAGGCGGATCGCATGCGGGGTGGAGGTGATGCCGTCGTCGTCGAACCACTCGATCCCGTGGTAGACGCCGTCGGGCAGCGCCCGGATGTTCTCCCTCAGGGCGGCCTCGGTGTAGTCCTGGATGCCGCTGAACACGCGGGTCACCAGGTCGGTGCCGCGCTCCTCCATGAGCTGCTCCAGGCGACGCCGCCCGACTTGGAGCGACCCGTACATCGCGTGCAGGTCGCCCCAGGAGTCGTTGGGCGTGCGGTGGTTGGCGAGCATGATCCGCCAGATGTCCTTGACGGGCTCCCCGCCCTTGTAGAACAGCACCGGGGGAAGCCGGAGCCCCTCCTGGTAGACGTCGGTGGCGGTGGCGGCGAAGGATCCGGGCGCCATGCCGCCGATCTCGGCCATGTGGGCGATGTTGCCGATGAAGGCGACGAGCTCCCCGTCCACGAACATCGGCATGACCATCATGTGCTCGGGCATGTGCGACCCGCCGCGGTAGGGGTCGTTGTGGATGTAGACGTCGCCCTCGGCGAAGTTCTCCGCACCGACCTCCCGCACGATCCAGGTCGCCGCGTACAGCGACGCGCCGAGCATCGACGGGTTCAGGCCCGCGTTGGCGACGAGGTTGCCCTCGCGGTCGAGGATGAGCGTGGAGAAGTCCAGGCCCTCCGAGAAGATCGGCGAGTAGGCGGTCCTCATCATGGACACGGCCATCTCGTCGCAGGTGTTGACCAACTGGCGGTGGACCAGGGTCAGAGTGATCTTGTCCACGTCCGTGCCCGTCCGTGTGCTCACGCGTCCGCTCCCGTGTCGAGGCTCTCGCCGAGGTCCTTGACGGCCTCGATGATCAGGCAGTACGTCCCGTCGACCTCCATGCGGTAGCCGGGAGGGACGAAGGTGGTGGAGTTGGGTTCCTCCACGATCGCCGGTCCGTTCAGCGCGTAGCCCGGCTGGAGCTCCTCGCGGTCGACGACCACGGTGTCGGCCCAGACTCCCCCGCCGACCTGCACCCTCCTGGTGGAGATCCGCGGGTTCGGGGTGGTGCGCGCGTAGGGGACGAACTTCACCTCTCCCCCCGCGAGGACGGCGGTCGCGCCGACGTACACGCTCTGGACGGCCTGCTCCGGCAGGTCGTACCCGTACACGCGCGCGTGCGAGGCGTGGAACATCTCCACCAGGCGCCGGTCCAGGTCCGGGTCCCCGGGAGACGCGGTGAGCACCGTCTCGTACGAGCGGTCGAGGTGGCCGCGGTAGGTCCGGATCTCCTGCTCGTAGTTCTGGCCGACGTACCGGCAGCTCACGTAGGTCGTGACGACGATGTCACCGGTCGCGTCGGCCCGGCGCTGCCCGGCCAGCTCCGCGTGCGCCTCGCGGGCGAGGCCGGCCAGGATGCCGGCCAGGTCGGTCGCCTCCGGGGAGTCGAGCCGGCGGACGGCCGTCATCCTGCGGTCCACCCGCTGGTCGGAGATGATCGTCCCGAAGGCGGACACCAGGCCGGGCGTCGGGGGCACGATGACCCGCCGCATCCGCATGTGCCGGGCGATGGCCGCCGCGTGGAGCGGACCGGCGCCGCCGAAGGCGACCAGGTCGAACTCGCGGTAGTCGTGGCCCCGGTCGACGGTGACCAGCCGCACGGCGCCGGCCATGTTCTCCACGGCGAGCGTGAGCACCGCCTCGGCGGCGGCGTCGACGCCGAGTTCGAGCGACTCGGCCAGCTCGCCGACGGCCGCCTCGGCGCTCCCGGCGTCCAGGGCGAGCTCTCCGCCGAGGAAGTGGTCGGGATGCAGCCGTCCCAGGACCAGGTTGGCGTCGGTCACGGTCGGCTGGGTGCCGCCCCGGCCGTAGCAGACCGGGCCGGGATCGGCCCCGGCGCTCTCCGGCCCGACGTGCAGCAGCCCGTCGTTGCCCACGTACGCCAGCGAGCTGCCGCCCGCGCCGATCGTCGACACGTCGATGATGGGGACGGCGATGGGCACGCCCCACTCCACCTCGAACAGGCCGGTGTACTGGAGCTGGCCGTCCACGACCACGCCGACGTCGGCGCTGGTGCCGCCCATGTCCAGGGTGACCGCCTTGTCCGAGCCCACCGCCCGCGCCCAGTAGCCGCCGCCCATCATGCCGCCGGCCAGCCCCGACAGGACCAGCTCGATCGGACGGTCAGCGGAGTGCTCCAGCGGCACCTGGCCGCCGTTGGACTTCATCAGCGCGTGCCAGCCGGACATGGCCCGCTCGTCCAGGCCGGTCGCGAGCGTGCGCGCGAACCGCCGGACGATGGGGCTCACGTAGGCGTCCATCGCGGTGGTGGCCGTGCGCTCGTACTCGCGCCACACGGGGGCGACCTCACCGGACAGCGAGACCGCCACCTGCGGGAAGGCCGCGCGCAGCTTCGCCGCCAGCGCGCGCTCGTGTTCGGGGTTGAGGTAGCTGTTGAGCAGGCAGACCGCGATGGCCGCGCCGTCGTGCCCGGCCAGCAGGCCGCCGACGGCCTCGATGACCCGTTCGACCTCCTCGTCCGCCAGCGCCAGGCGTACGGACCCGTCGGCGAGCACCCGTTCCCTCACCCCGACCGTGGTGCGGCGTGGCGCGTAGGGCTCGGCCTTGACCCACTGGAGGTCGTACCGGCCGGGCCGGTCGATGCGCTGGATGTACAGCACGTCCTCGAACCCGGCCGTGGTCAGCAGGATGACGGGGGCGCCGCGGCGCATGATGACGGCGTTGGTGGCGATCGTGGTCCCGAGGACGAAGTCGTCGAGGTCGGCGGTCAGGTCGAGGCCGGTGCGCTCCAGCGCGGCGAACACCGCGTCCGAGGGGTTGCGGGGGGTGGAGCTGACCTTCCTCAGCAGCAGCTGTCCCTGGTCGGACAGCGCGACGAGGTCGGTGAACGTCCCACCCGTGTCCATCCCGACGCGCCAGCGGGGCGAGGTCGTCACGATGATTCCTCCGTGCTATCGGACGGGCCGGCGAGGGTCGCGCGACCGTTCGCGGGCCGGTCCTGGGTCGTTTCGACGCCTTCGAGCAGCGCGAGCGCGTGCGCGAAGGCGTCGACGGTGTCGTAGTCGCCGACCGCCAGTTCCTGGACGATCCGGCCGCCTTCCAGGACCATCACCCGGTTGGCGACCTCGAAGACCTCGGGGGCCTCGGTGCAGAAGACGACGACGGCGCGGCCGTCGGCGGCGAACTCGTTGAGCATGGTGTAGATCTCGGCCTTGCTGCCGATGTCCACCCCGCGGGTGGGCTCCTCGATGACGAGCACCTCGGGCATGGTGGCCATGGCGGACGCGATGGCGACCTTCTGCTGGTTGCCGCCGCTGAGGGCGGACAGGTTCTGGTCCGGGCCTGAGGTGCGCACGGCGTACCGCTCGATCATCCGCTCGGAGCGCGACCGGATCTCCCGGCGGCGCAGACGGGCGAACGGGCCGCAGATCTCGCGCCGTCCGAGCCGGAGGACGAGGTTGTCGCCCACGGACATGTGCTGGAAGAGCATCTCCTGGCGGTCCGCCGAAAGGTACGAGGTCCTTTCCCGCAGTGCCTTGGCGCCCTGCCCGCCGTTCAGCCGGGCGTCGCCGGTCGCGGGACGGTGCCCGCCCAGGGTCGCCACCAGCTCGCGCCCGCCCGAGCCCTCGACGCCGACGACCGCCAGCACGTCTCCCCGGCGAAGCTCCAGGTCCAGCGGGCGGAAGGACCCGGGCTCGTCGGTCCACCCTGTGACGGTCAGCACGCGCGCGGAGTCGTCGCCGTCGGCGGCGCGGGAGGCCACGCGGCGCTCCGTACGCGGCGTCTGGCCGGCGACGAGCTCGACCGCGATGGCCGGCTCGGTGAGGGCGTCCCCGGTCAGGGTCGCCGCGAGAACGCCGTCTCTGATCACCACGACGCGGTGGCAGTGCGCGACCATCTCCGACAGGCGGTGGGAGATGAAGACCACGATGTAGCCCTGGTCGGCCAGCCCGTGCATGAAGGCGAAGAGCGCGTGGGACTCCTCGTCGGTGAGGGCGGAGTTCGGCTCGTCGAACAGGAAGAACCGGGCCGACCTGACCAGGGCGCGGGCGATCTCCGCGCGCTGCCGCACGGCGAGGGTGCACCGTTCCAGCGGCTGGTCGGCCAGGTGTGCCACTCCCAGCGATTCGAGGACGCGCCGCTGTTCGTCCCCCGCGACCGGCGCCCGCCACCAGGCGCCCTCGTTGCCCACCAGGAGGTTCTCCTCCAGGGTGAGGTTGGTCCACACCTGGGGTTCCTGGTGGACGATGGCGATCGGGTCGGAGACGTCTCCCGGCTTCCACGGGCGCCCGTCGACGAGGATCTCGCCGGAGTCCATCGACTCCTCGCCACAGAGGATCTTCGTCAGCGTGCTCTTGCCGGCGCCGTTGGGCCCGGCGATGCCGAGGATCTCGCCGCCGCGCAGGGTGAGGTCGACTCCGGCCAGCGCCTGGGTGTTCCCGAACCGCTTGCGCACCCCGCGGATCTCCATGGTGGTGGTCATGAGGCCGCCGTCGCCGTCCCCCGGCGGCGGTTGCCGAGATCGCTCGTCACCCGGTCGAGGATCACCGCGCCGATGGTCACGAACCCCACGAAGAGCAACTGGGCGAAGGCGCCGATGCCGAGCAGGGCGAGGCCGTTGGCCAGCACCGCGAGCAGGACCGCTCCGAGCAGCGTCCCCCAGATGGTCCCGCGGCCGCCCATGAGGCTCGCGCCTCCGATCACCACGGCGGCGATCACCTGGAGGTTGAGCTGACCCGCGGAGTTCGGCCCGACCGAGCCGACGTAGGAGAAGTCGAGGATGCCGGCTACGGACGCCATGAGCGCGCTGACCATGAAGACCACCAGGCGGTAGCGCCTGATCGGCAGGCGCGCGATCGCCGCGGCCTTGGGGTTGCCTCCGATGGCCAGCAGGCGGAACCCGACGATGCTCCGGTGGCGCAGGAACCAGAAGACCCCGAAGAAGAGCGCCAGCCACAGCACCTGGATCGGGACGCCGAACGGGAGCTGCGTGCCGCCGAGGGCCTGGAAGAACGAGAGCTCGCCCGAGGGCGGGGGCGGGGTGTTGTACGCGGGGTTGAACGTGGAGGCGTTGCTGACCAGAAGCTCGGTGCCGGACGCGAGGCTGAGCAGCCCGAGCGTGGCGATGAACGAATGGATCTTCAGATAGGCGGTCAGGAAGCCGCTCAGCGCGCCGGCGAACAAGCCGATGAGCAGCGCCGCTCCGAGGGCGGGGAGGAACGGAAGCGAGAAGGGAAGGTTTCCGCCGCCCAGCCACAGCACCGCCAGGGAGGTCGAGACCAGCCCGTAGATCGCGCCCACGGCGAGGTCGATCTCGCCCAGCAGGATGACGGAGAGCTGGGCGAAGGCGATGATGCCGAGCGAGGACATCGACCGGAGCAGGGTCAGCAGGTTGTCGCTGCTGAGGAACGTCGACCGCTGCGACTGGAAGAACAGGCCGATCAGGATGATCGCGAGCACCAGCCCCAGGGTCCGCAGTCGCTCCAGGGGCAGGGACACGCGCTGGAGGGGTGGGCTAACGGCGGTTGACATGTGACACCTCCTGACACTCGATGCAGGGTGGGCGGTTCGTCGCGGCTGGTCCGGCGAGGCGCACGTCTACCGCGTCGTGGCGTCGGCGAGGCGCTTGCGGGCCTCGGCAGTGGTCATGAGCCCGGGGCCGCCTTCCTTGGTGATCACGATCGGCTTCAGGTACTGAAGGGGCTCCGAGGGGACCGTGCCGGCGGTCAGGTAGTCCACGCACGCGGAGACCGGCGCCTCGGCCTGGTTGTCGAAGCCCTGGTCGATGGTGACCAGCGTCCTGCCGGCGTCGATCGAGTCGAGGATCGGGCCGCTGACGTTGAAGCCCGAGGTCCACACCTTGCCGGACAGGTTCTTGCTCTTGATGATGTCGCCGACTCCTTCGACCCCCTGGTCGGTGTGGAAGAAGAGGTTGACGTCGTTGTGGGCGACGAGGAACGGCCCCACGCTGTTGAGCACTTCCTGGGTGGTGAAGTTGTCACCGGTGGGGATGCCGCTCTTGGGGTCGTTGAAGAACTTGGCGTCGGGGAAGGCGGAGGTGAACCCGGCGACGAAGCCGGTCATGCGCGCCTGCGCCCACGGCCCGGCCGGCTGGCCGCTTCCCAGCGCGACGGTGTCGACGGTGAGCCCCTTGGCCTTGACGATGGCGGCGGTGGTCTCGCCGTTGACCTGGCCGGCCTGCTGCTCGTTCAGCGCGTAGAAGGCGAACCGCTTGGAGTTGGGAACGTCGTTGTTCAGGGTGAAGACAGGCACGCCCGCCTTGACGTACTTGTCGATGATGCCCACGTACTGGTCGGGCAGGGGTGACTGAAGCCCCAGGCAGTCGACCTGGTTGCCGCTGAGCAGCGTCTCCAGCTCGGCGAGCTGCGCCGAGGTGTTGGTGGTGACCGGGCCGGTGAGCCGGCACGCGATCGCCAGCCTGGCCTGCTCCTTGTCGCACCCGCGCTGCATGCCGATGCGCATCTGGGCGCCCTGGATCGGCAGCGCCGTGCCCTGGATGTCGATGACGACGTTCGCCTGTTCGCCGCTCTTGATCTTCTCGGCGATGCGCGGCGCGAGCTTGAACTCGCCCCACGAGAACGTGTGCGACATCGCCTGGGCAGGCACCTCGGTCCCCGTGGAGGTCGATGTCTTCGAACTGCTCTGACAACCTGCGGTCGCGAGGACGGCCGCGAGGCCGGCCACGCCTAGTGACCAGGAGCGATAGCGGAGCATGCGTTCCACCCTAGGTCTTGTTCGGTATCACCAAACGGGGTTATGTGATACGAAACTATGGCATTGGGAAATTTCGGACGTCAAGGGGGTATACGTCACTTTACGCGCACGGGTTGACGGCCGCGTTCGGTGATGCCGATAATCGTTCGGTGACCCCAAACACTGACAACGCCGACAAGTACCGCGTGAAGAGCCTCGACCATGCCCTCGACGTCGTGGAGGCTCTGGCGCACGGTGGACGCGAGGGCCTCGCCGTCACCGAGGTCGCGACCACCGTCGGCATGTCCAAGAGCAGCGCCTACTCGATCCTCCAGACGTTGCTGCGACGAGGTTTCGTGGCCAGCCAGGGCACCGGCCCGACCCGGCGCTACCGCCTCGGCCTGAGCTTCGCCTACCTGGGAGACCAGGTGACGTCCCAGACCGGGCTCCGCGAGATCGCGATGCCGTACCTGGAGGAGCTGACCCGCGTGGCCGGGCTGACCTCACGCCTGGCGATCTTCGACGAGGGGTACGCCGTGGCCATCGGGCGCATCGACGGGCCGGGCACCATCCGCATCGCGCCGTTCCTCGGCCGCCGCGAACTGCCCCATGCCACCGCCATCGGCAAGGCGATGCTGGCGACGCTCGACGACGAGGAGGTGCGTGCGATCATTGGGGCGATCGGCCTCCCGGCACGTGGCCCCAACACCATCGTGGACATCGACACCCTGCTGCACGATCTTCACCGCACCGCCGAGCGGGGGTACGCGATCGACGACGAGGAGGACACGGCGGGGGTCGTCTGCATCGGTGCGAGCGTGCTCGACCGCACGGGCACCTGCGTGGGGGCGATCAGCGTCACGGCGCTCAAACACGAGATGCGCGCCGACTCCGCCGCCGAGATCGGCGCCCTCGTCCGCCGCTACGCCGGCACCATCACCACCGAGCTCGGCGGACGCTAGGCCGTTCCCGTCCTGACCACTCGCCGGGCGGTTCCTCGGTCACTCGCCCGGCGGCCCACCACCCCGGCCGGCGAGCGAGAACGCCGGCCGGCCGATGGCCAGGGGACGATCCCCGGCACGGCGGAGGTCAGCGGCCGCGCGTCGGGATCTCGAACCAGACGGCCTTGCCCTCCTTGGTGGGGCGGGAGCCCCAGCGCTTGGCGAGCTGGTCGACCAGGTAGAGGCCCCGGCCGCCCTCGTCGTTCTCGCCGGCGCTGCGGATGCGGGGCAGGCGCAGGTCCTGGTCGAAGACCTCGACCCAGATCGACTCCTCGCCACGGCGCAGGCGGAGGGTGAACTCCTTCTCGTTGACGATGTCGGAGTCGAAGCCGGGGACGTCCCACGACTCGTCGAAGGGCAGCGGCGGGCCGTCCAGGACCAGCTCCCTGCGCGGGACGCTGGCGCTGGCGGCGTGCAGGACGACGTTGGTGACGACCTCGGACACCAGCAGGCAGGCCATCTCGGCGCGCTCGTCGGGTACGCCCCAGCTCGCGAACGCCTCCAGCGCCATGCGCCGGGCCTCCCCCACCATGATCGGCTGGGCGGGGAACGTGCGCTCCTCGAACTTCAGCTCCTTGCCCGCCGACCGGATGACCAGGATCGCCATGTCGTCGTCGATCTCGCCGGGCACCGCCCGCGTGGCGGCCTCGGCGATGCGCTCGACCGAGTCGGCCGAGGCGCCGGCGACCTTGTCGCACAGGACGCGCAGGGTCTGCTCGTCGGTGAGCGGGGCCTCGCCCTTGGGCGGGCGCCGGTCGACCAGGCCGTCGGTGTAGAGCAGGAGCGCGGCGCCGGGCGGCAGCACCCGGCTCTCCTCCTTGTAGACCAGGTCGGCGTGCATGCCCTTGGCGCTGACGCCGAGCGGCTGGCCGACCTCGGAGATGTCGAGCTCGCGCACCATGCCGTCGACGATCAGCAGCGGCGGCGAGTGGCCGGCGTTGGCGAACGAGAGCTGCCGCGACCACGCGTCGTACACGAGGTACTGGCAGGTGACGATGGGCGGGGTGCTGACGTCGGCGCCGTAGTCGTCGCGCTCGGGCGGGCCGATGATGCGCGTCCACTCGTCCAGCCGGGCGAGGATGTCGGCCGGGGACTTGTCGTCCTGGGCGAAGGCGCGCAGCGCGGCCCTGAGCTGGCCCATGACGGCGGCGGCCTTGGCCCCCCTGCCCTCGACGTCGCCGATCACGATGCCGACGCGGCCCGCGGACAGCGGGATCACGTCGTACCAGTCGCCGCCGACCTGGGTCTGGATTCCCTGGCCGTGCGAGGCGAGCGGGGCCGCCGGGTAGTAGCGGACGGCGATCTCCAGGCCGTCGAGCTGGGGCAGCTCGCGCGGCAGCAGGTACTTCTGGAAGGACTCGGCGGTGTGGCGCTCCTCCTCGAAGAGCAGCGCGTTGTCGACGGCGATGGCCACGCGGGTGGCGATGGCGCCGACGAAGTCGCGGTCGAACGCGTCGTAGTGGGGCGAGCGGCGGTCGGTGAGGTTGGACAGGCCGAGGTACATCAGGCCGAGCGTCTCGCCGCGCGCGCACAGCGGCGCCACGATGGCGGAGGTCATGCCGATCTCGCCGCAGAGCTTGGTGCTCTCTTCGCTGGGCGAGGGGTAGCTCATCTGCGCGAAGTCCTCGACGATGATCGTCTCTTGGCGGCGCATCGCGATCTCGGCGTAGTGGCCGGCCGGGTAGCGGATCTCGGAGCCGACGGGGCGCCAGGTGCCCGGTGGCGGAGTCCAGCCCTTGACGTGCGTGGAGACCTTGCGGACGAGCCGGTCGCCCTCGTTGAGCTCGATGAAGCAGTGGTCGGCGAACTGGGGGACCAGCATCTCGGCGACCCGGTTGAGCGTCTCTTCGACGTACAGCGAGCTGGCGAGGCGCTCGCCGATGCGTTCGAGCAGGCCGAAGCGGTCCTTCTCGCGCTCGTTGCTGCGCATCGCCTCGCGGGCCGTGATGACGACGCCGGTGACCGAGCCGGAGGGGTGGCGCAGGGGGACGGCCTGCGCGCGGACGTAGATGATCGTGCCGTCCGCGCGTAGCACGTCGAAGGTGCCCTCCCACACGCCGCCCTTGAGGACGTGCTTGGCCAGTTCGACGGCCAGCGGGTGGTCCTTCTCCATGATGCCTAAGGACAGGACGGTCTGCTCGCCGTCCGGCGTGCGGTCAGGACGGCCGAACAGGCGCTCCGCGAACGGGTTCCAGTAAAGGACGTTGCTGAAGCGGTCGGTGACCACCACGGCCATCTCGGCGTTGTTGAGTACCGAGTCGGGTGTGAGGTGGTCGGCCGCGTCCTGCGAAAGGTCCCCCCATCGCTTCATCTTGCGGCCACCCCCCGGAGGGGGTAAATCCCGTAGAGGACCACATGCGCTCCTGGAGCAGCCTCGGCGGCCTGCCGTGGGCTTCCCAGAGGACCCGGGAAAGCCGGGTTGTCGGACATGGAAAGGGGGGACTTTCTACCGGGAGCCAACCAAGCACACCCTGGACGATCAGCGCCTGGACACGAAGACATGCGCGGCGACATCGCGCGGGAGATCCGCGAGAGTGTTGTCCGCTTCATCGTCACCTGTCACCCGTACACCGTCGTCGCTCGCCGCGAGCGTCACCTCGCGTCCGGGTTGTATCCCAACTTGCTTGAGTTTAAGCATCACGACGGGATCACTTTGCACTTGTTCGCTGATTCGTCGGACGACCACCGGGATGTCTCCCGGCCCGGCGAGGTCGGCCATGGCGGACATCATCTCGGCGGTGGTGACACCTGGCTCCTTGACGCCGAGCTCGTCCAGCCCCGGGATGGGGTTGCCGTGCGGGCACACCACCGGGTTGTCGAGCAGGGTCACGAGGCGGGTCTCGACCGACTCCGACATGACGTGCTCCCAGCGGCACGCCTCGATGTGGACCTCTTCCCACGGCAGGCCGATGACCTGCGTGAGAAGGCATTCGGCCAGGCGGTGCTTGCGCATGACCCGGGTGGCGAGGGCACGGCCGAGGTCCGTCATGGTGAGGTGGCGGTCGCCCTCGACCTTGACCAGACCGTCGCGTTCCATGCGGGCCACCGTCTGGCTCACCGTCGGGCCGCTCTGCTGCAACCGTTCGGCGATGCGGGCGCGTAGAGGGGTGATCCCCTCTTCCTCCAACTCGTAGATCGTGCGGAGGTACATCTCGGTGGTGTCGATGAGGCCGTGTGCGGTCAAGGCTCCTCCCCTCCCAATATCGATGCTACGTCCCGCTTCCTGGGGTTACAGCCATCGGTGACAGGCCTGTGGCACCGGCTCTCGGAAGCAGGGGTCCGTGTCGGAACAGAGCTTACGCAGACCGACTGACAGAACGGTCGCAGATGGGGAACGTGATCGTTCCTCATTATCTCAGGCCGCCGGACCCCCGGCGTCACACCTACAACTGAGGAGTCGACCGAGGAGGCCCCGCCGCGCCCGGACGATCTTTCGACGTGTCGTACTTCCAGAAGGCCGGGACGGCGAGACCGGCGACGACGACGATCGCGGCGCACAGCAACCCGCCGCCCGCCCAGGCCGGTCCGAGGCCGAACGCGCTCGCCGTCGCGCCCGCCCGCAGATCCCCGAGGCGAGGCCCGCCGGCGACCACGACCATGAACACGCCCTGCATCCGCCCGCGCATCTCGTCCGGGGCGTAGGTCTGCAGGATCGTCTGCCGCCACACCGACGAGATCATGTCGATGCCGCCGCCGACGGCGAGCAGGACGACGACCAGCCACAGCGGCCCCGCGAAGGCCGAGGCGGCGACCGTGAGCCCCCACAACGCGATCACGACCGTCAGCGCGACGCCCTGGCGGCGCACGCGGCCGACCCACCCGGAGACCAGGCCCGCGGTGACCGCGCCGATCGCCAGGCTGGCCGAGAGCCATCCGAACGCGACCGGCGACCCGCCGAAGCGCTCGGCCGCGATCTCGGGGAACAGGGCCCTCGGCATCGCGAAGGCCATGGCGATGAGGTCCACGACGAAGGACATCATCACGACCGGCTGGCTTCCGATGTAGCGCAGGCCGTCCACGACCGAGCGCAGGCCGGGCCGGGACACCGCGCCCAGCGGGTCCAGGCGCGGCAGCCGCACCGCCGCGTAGAAGCCCGCGCCGAACAGGACGGCGTCGATGAGGTACGCGGTCCCGTACCCGCCCCGGGCGAGCACGAGGCCGGCGAGCAGGGGGCCGAGCACCGAGCCGATGGCGCTGACGAGGAAGTTGAGCGTGTTGGCCGCGGGGACGTTGTCGAGGGGAACGAGCCGGGGGATGATCGCGACCCGCGTCGGCGAGCTGACCGCGAACCCGGTGGACTGCAGCGCCACCACGAGCAGCATGAAGGAGACGTTCTCCCCGCCCGACAAGGCATGGAGCAGCAGCGCGAGGGTAGCTAGCCAGGCGACGACCGAACCGGTGAGCAGCAGCTTACGACGGTCCACCGCGTCGGCGACGGCGCCGCCCCACAGCCCGAACACCACGAGCGGGATGAGGTTGGCGGGGCCGAGCAGGCCCACCCACAGCGAGGACTGGGTGATGTCGTACACCTGGGCGCTGACCGCCACCGAGGTCAGCTGGAAGCCGACGAACGAGATGCCCTGCCCTGCCAGCAGCCGCCGGTACGCGGGGACGCGCAACGGCCTGGTGTCGACGGCGATCCGTTTGAGCCCGGACTGGACGACCCCCGCCATTCCCCACCCCGCCGACCCGGTACATATGGAACATCTCCGGGCACTTTACTCAGCCACGCTGAGCAGCGAGTCAGGGGGCGAGGCGTTCCACCGCCCACGAGGCGCCCGTCCGGCGGTAGCGCAGCCGGTCGTGCATGCGGTCCACCTGCCCCTGCCAGAACTCGACCTCCGAGGGCACCACGCGGAAACCGCCCCAGAAGTCCGGCATGGGTGGATCCTCCGGCCACCGCTCGGCCAGCTCGGCGAAGCGCGCGTCCAGCTCCTCACGCGAGCGCACCACCGCCGACTGCCGCGAGGCCCAGGCCCCGATGCGCGAGCCGTACGGCCGGGAGTGGAAGTAGGCGGCGGAATCCTCCCGGGGAAGACGTGTGACTTTTCCCTCAACGCGCACCTGGCGGCGCAGCGGGTGCCAGGGGAACAGAAGGCAGGCGCGGGGGTTCTCGGTGAGGTCGCGGCCCTTGCGCGACTCGTAGTTGGTGTAGAAGACGAAACCCCGCTGGTCATACCCCTTGAGCAGGACCGTACGGGCGGTGGGCAGGCCCCCGGCGGAGGAGGTGGCCAGCACCATGGCGTTGGGCTCGGGAAGCCCGGCCTCGACCGCGTCGGCGAACCACGACGCGAACTGAGTGACCGGATCGGCGGCGAGGTCCTCCTCTTTCAGAGGACGACCCTCGTATGTACGGCGAAGCCCGGAGAAGGACGGCGGGCTCGAAGCGGCATCCACAGACCGGTATTCTTCCGCGTCCGGCGGCGCGTCCATCGCGGCACCCCCTACCAGGGGGTTCGCGTTTCGCGGAACCCCGTGGCGGATCACCACCACCGAGGGGGTTGAATATGACCCGCCGGTATCTCGACATCAAGGCTTTGACTTCAAGAAAGGGAGGCGGCCGAGAATGTCCGACTTCAAACCCGGGCTGGAAGGCGTCGTAGCGTTCGAGACCGAGATCGCGGAACCGGACAAAGAAGGGGGCGCTCTGCGCTACCGGGGCGTCGACATCGAAGAGCTGGTCGGACGCGTGTCCTATGGGCACGTGTGGGGCCTGCTGGTCGACAACACGTTCAAGCCGGGCCTCCCCCCGGCCGAGCCGTACCCCATCCCCGTCCACTCCGGTGACATCCGCGTCGACGTCCAGAGCGCGCTCGCCATGCTGGCGCCCGCGTACGGCTTCCGTCAGCTCCTCGACATCGACGAGGACCAGGCCCGCGACGATCTCGCGCGCGCCTCGGTCACCGCGCTGTCGTTCGTCGCCCAGTCCGCCCGCGGGCTCGGGCTGCCCATGGTGCCGCAGTCGCGCGTCGACGAGGCGTCCACGATCGTCGAGCGCTTCATGGTCCGCTGGCGCGGCGAGCCCGACCCCAGGCACGTCAAGGCCATCGACGCCTACTGGACCTCCGCGGCCGAGCACGGCATGAACGCCTCGACGTTCACCGCCCGCGTCATCGCCTCCACCGGCGCCGACGTGGCCGCCGCCCTGTCGGGCGCGGTGGGCGCGATGTCCGGGCCGCTGCACGGCGGCGCCCCGGCCCGCGTGCTGCACATGATCGAGGAGGTCGAGCGCATCGGCAACGCCGAGACCTACGTCAAGCGCGCCCTCGACGACGGCGAGCGCCTGATGGGCTTCGGCCACCGCGTCTACCGGGCCGAGGACCCGCGCGCCCGCGTGCTGCGCCGCACCGCGCAGGAGCTCAACGCGCCGCGGTACGAGGTCGCCGTCGCGCTGGAGAAGGCCGCGCTGGCCGAGCTGCACGCCCGCAAGCCCGACCGCGTGCTCGCCACCAACGTGGAGTTCTGGGCCGCGATCATGCTGGACTTCGCCGAGGTCCCCCCGCACATGTTCACCTCGATGTTCACCTGCGCCCGTACGGCGGGCTGGGCCGCGCACATCCTGGAGCAGAAGCGCACGGGCAGGCTCGTCCGTCCAAGCGCGCGCTACGTCGGCCCTCCCCAGCGGTCGATCCAGGACGTCCCGGGGGCGGACGAGGTCGTCGGCAAGGACTGACCCGTCGTCGGCAGGGGCTGACCCGCAAGGACCACTCACCACACCTCCGGACATCTCCGCCGTCTCCCCTCCGGCTCGCGGAACGACAGCCGTCCTCCAGCGCCACCGGCGTCTCCGCGTCCCCTCAGGCGCCCTACGGCGTCTCCCGGCGTCTCCCGGCCGCCCTTGGCCTCGCCGGACCGGGGCACAGAACCCCGTACAGGGCCCGCAGCCCCCAGTTGCGGGCCTTTCGCGTGTCCGGGCCTGGACTTCGCACCGTCCCGCTCACACCGCCCAGGGAGCGACGGCGGACGGCCCGGCTCGCGTACCAGGGCGTCTCGCCCACGTTCGCGCGTATCTCACGATCCGGACCCGCGGCATGACCACCGGTAGGGCTCACTAGGCTTGGTCAGGTGGCTGACATCGAGATTCCCGCTGACCTCAAGCCCGCGGACGGCCGTTTCGGCTGCGGGCCTTCGAAAGTACGCCCGGAGCAGCTCGCCGCCCTGGCCTCCGCCGGCGCGAGCGTCATGGGCACCTCCCACCGCCAGAAGCCGGTGAAGAACCTCGTCCGCCGGGTCCGCGAGGGCCTGACCGACCTGTTCTCCCTCCCCGAGGGGTACGAGGTCGTGCTGGGCAACGGCGGCACCACCGCGTTCTGGGACATCGCGGCGTTCGGGCTGATCAGGGAGAAGTCCCAGCACCTCCACTTCGGCGAGTTCTCGTCGAAGTTCGCCGCCGTGGCGGCCAAGGCCCCGTGGCTCGGCGAGCCGACCGTGATCAAGTCCGAGGTCGGCAGCCACCCGCAGGCCTCCGCCGAGGAGGGCGTGGACGTCTACGCGCTCACCCACAACGAGACCTCGACCGGCGTGGCGATGCCGATCAGGCGGGTGGGCGGCGACGACTCGCTGGTGCTGGTGGACGCGACGTCCGGGGCGGGCGGCCTGCCCGTCGAGGCCGGCGAGTTCGACGTCTACTACTTCGCCCCGCAGAAGAGCTTCGCCTCCGACGGCGGCCTGTGGATCGCGCTGTTCTCGCCCCGCGCGCTGGCCCGGGTGGACGAGATCGCCGCGAGCGGGCGGTTCGTCCCCGAGTTCTTCAGCCTGCCGACGGCGATCGACAACTCGGTCAAGGACCAGACCTACAACACCCCGGCGGTGGCCACGCTGTTCCTGCTGGCCGACCAGCTCGACTGGATGAACGGCAACGGCGGCCTGGCCTGGACGACCTCGCGCACGGCCGAGTCGGCGTCCCGGCTCTACACCTGGGCCGAGAAGACCGCCTACACCACGCCGTTCGTGGCCGACCCGGCGCAGCGCTCCAACGTCGTCGGCACGATCGACTTCTCCGCCGAGGTCGACGCCGCCGAGGTCGCCAAGGTCCTGCGCGCCAACGGCATCGTCGACACCGAGCCGTACCGCAAGCTCGGGCGCAACCAGCTGCGCATCGCGATGTTCCCGGCCATCGACCCCGACGACGTCGAGGCGCTGACGGCCTGCGTCGACCACGTGGTCGAGCGCCTCTAGCCTCCGCCGGAGGGCCCCTCGGCTCCTGCCAGGGGCCCTCAGGCCGAGGGCGGCGGCACCCAGCCGGGGCCGGCGACGTGGTCGTGCCCGCCCGTGCGGCGGGCCAGCTCCTCCAGCAGGCGCAGCGCGTCGTCCAGGTCCACGCTGCGCGCGAAGCAGGACAGCACGGGCGCGCGGTCGTGGCTCTCTGCCAGCGCCTCCAGCATCACGGCCGTGACGTGCTCGTCGCGCGAGCGGCTCGCGGAGTACCGGAAGGCCTTGCCCTCGGCCGTGCGCCGTACCAGGCCCTTCCTCGCCAGCCGCTCGGCGACGGTCTGCACCGTGGTGTAGGCGAGCGGCTTCTCCGCGTCCGCGTTGAGGAGCGCCAGCACCTCGCGGACGAGCAGGGGATGAGGGGAATCCCAGAGCACCTCCATGATGGCGCGCTCTAGGGATCCCAGATTGTTCACGCGGGCACTCTCTCCAATCGTCCGCGTCCAGGCGAGCCTGGTGCCGGAACCTCTCTGCCACTCTGCTGGGCCAATCCGCGGCGCGGGCGCCGCGTGTGTCGTCGGCCGTACGGGCGGTCAGGGGGCCCGGACGGCGGTTCAGGCGAGCGCGGGGCGCCTCCTCCGGCGGAGCGTCCAGGCGGCCAGCACCCCGCCGATGAGCCCGAACAGGTGGCCCTGCCAGGAGATGCCGGGCTGGCCCGGCAGCACGCCCCAGATCAGCGAGTAGTACAGGACCGCCACACCGACACCGAGGGCGATGTCCAGGACGTGCCGGTCGAACAGGCCCCGCGTCACGACGTACCCGAAGTACCCGAACACCAGGCCGCTGGCCCCCACCGTCAGGCCGGGAGGGCTGAGGAACCAGACGCCGAGCCCGCTCACCACGATGATGATCAGGCTGGCCAGGAAGAACCGCCCGAGGCCGCGCACGGCCGCGAGGAAGCCCAGGATGGCCAGGGGGACGGTGTTGGCCATGAGGTGGCCGAACCCGGCGTGCAGGAAGGGAGCGATCAGGATCCCGCTCAGCCCGTCGACCTGGTGCGACACGATGCCGTACCGGTCCAGGTCCTGGGGCAGGACGTAGTCCGCGACCTCGACGGCCCACTCGACCGCGACCAGGAAGATGACGACGATGGCGGCGGCGGCCGCCCCCGTGACCAGGCTGCCCACACGCCGCTTGACCATCTCGCTCGAAGTGCGGCTCGGTGCCACCCCGGTCGCGTAATCGTTCATCGCTCTCCTCTTGTACCACCTTGGAACGCGCTACGTATCTCCCTTTACCGTACGCAAACTGCGTTTAACTCGCGATTTCGCGTTAGACACGAAAAAGGCGCATGTTGCCCACATTGCTGGGCAACATGCACCCACCTACCTGCGGTGATCATTCATACGAATGATCACTCGGCGGAGAAGATCACTCTCCCGTCCACCGCGGCTCGCGCTTCTCGGCGAACGCCGCCGCGCCCTCACGCGCGTCCTTGGAGCCGAACACCGGGTCGATGATCTCCCCCTGCCGGGCGAACATCTCCCCCCGCGGCCAGTCCGCCGACTCCACCACGATGCGCTTGGTCGCCAGCAGCGACAGCGGCGCGTTGGCGGCGATCTTGGCCGCCAGCTCCTTGGCACCCGCCAGCGCCTCGCCCGGCGGGGTCACCCGGTTGACCAGCCCCAGCTCGCGCAGCCGCTCGGCCGAGTAGAAGTCGCCGGTCAGCGCGATCTCCATGGCGATGTGGTACGGGACGCGGCGCGGCAGCCGCATGACCCCGCCCGCGCCCGCCACCAGGCCGCGCTTCGGCTCCGGCAGGCCGAACTTCGCCTCCCGCGACGCCACGACGATGTCGCAGGACAGCACCAGCTCGAACCCGCCGGCCAGGGCGTACCCCTCCACGGCCGCGACGATGGGCTTCCTCGGGGGCTCCTCGGTGATGCCGCCGAACCCTCGCCCCTCGACGACGGGCAGGTCACCGGTCAGGAACCCCTTCAGGTCCATCCCCGCGGAGAACGTGCCGCCCGCGCCGGTCAGGACGTACGCCGAGACGTCCTTGCGCTCCTCCAGCTCGTCCAGGGCCGCCGCGATGCCGCGCGCGACGGCCCCGTTGACGGCGTTCCTGGCCTGCGGCCGGTTGATGGTGATGACGGCGATGCCGCCGTCCACCTCGACGAGAACCTCGTCAGACACCTGCTACCTCCGCGGATCTCACTTGGGCTGGAAGCGGATTCCGCCGTCGAAGCGGATGACCTCGCCGTTCATGTAGTCGTTCTCGATCAGCGAGCGCACGAGCTGCGCGAACTCCGACGCCTGACCCATGCGCTTGGGGAAGGGCACCGGCGCGGACAGCTTGGCCTTGAACGCCTCGGCCTCGGGGCCGGACCCGTAGATCGGGGTGTCGATGATGCCGGGGCAGATCGTCAGGACCCGGACGCCGATCGCGGCGAGGTCGCGCGCGGCCGGCAGCGTCATGCCGATGATGCCGCCCTTGGAGGCGGAGTAGGCGACCTGCCCCGTCTGCCCCTCGATGCCGGCCACCGAGGCGGTGTTGATGACGACGCCGCGGGCGCCGTCCTCGTCGGCGGGCTCGGTCTTCGCCATCGCGGCGGCGCCGATGCGCATGAGGTTGAAGGTGCCGATCAGGTTGATGTCGATCACCCTGCGGTAGCTGGCGAGGTCGTGCGGCGAGCCGTCGCGGCCGACCGTGCGGGACGCCCAGCCGATGCCGGCGCTGTTGATCACGCCGCGCAGGGGCTTGCCCGTCGCCACGGCGGCGTCCACGGCCGCCTGGACCGAGGCCTCGTCGGAGACGTCGGTGTGCGCGAAGACGCCGCCGAGCTCGTCGGCGATCGTCTTGCCGCGGTCGGCGTTGACGTCGGCGATGACGACCGTGGCGCCGATACGGGCGAGTTCGCGTGCCGTGGCCTCACCGAGGCCGCTGGCACCGCCCGAGATGATTGCTGCTGCTCCGTTCAGGTCCATATCCCGGACACTAACGCGGGTACCGAATGAAGTTCTACTGGGGGTGGCTCAAATCTCGCCGGAGATCGCGGAGTCCACATCGGAGTAGACCTTTATGCGGCGATCCAGACCGGTCGTCCGTAATATGCGCGCCACGGGCGCCTGCGGAGCCGCGAGCGAGACGCCGCCGCCCTCACCGGTCGCCAGGCGCCACGCCTCGATGAGCACCGACAGACCGCTCGAATCCATGAAGGAGAGACCCCCGAGGTCGAGCACGAGGCGGTTGCTGTCCTGCTTGATCGCCTCGCGGATCTCGTCGCGCAGGAAGGGCGCCGTGAAAAGGTCCAGCTCGCCCTCGACCGCGACCACGACCGCGTCGGGGAACGCGCGCCGCGCGAGCCGCAACTTCATATGGAACCTCCCTCGCGGGGCCCACTTTACTTCGCCGAGACAGTGACCGAAGTCACGCCGCGTAAGATCGCCGAATTCGTGGGACACCGTAGCGCAGCGTCGCTGACCTCGCGATTTGGGAACCCCTAACCGCCGCACGGACGCGTCCCGCCGGAGGGCGGCTCACGAGGGCCGGTCGGCGACCGCGAACCCGTACGGCAGCTCCAGGCGGTGGGCGGCGAGCAGGGCGTCGTCGGCCAGGATCTCGCGGGTCGGGCCGTCCGCCGCGATCACGCCGCCGGAGAGGATCAGCGAGCGTTCGCACAGCTCAAGGGCGTACGGCAGGTCGTGGGTGACCATCAGCACGGTGACGTCCAGGGAGCGCAGAACCTCGGCCAGCTCGCGCCGCGAGGCCGGGTCCAGGTTGGACGACGGCTCGTCCAGCACGAGGATCTCCGGCCGCATGGCGAGCACCGTGGCCACGGCGACCCGGCGGCGCTGCCCGAACGACAGGTGGTGCGGCGGCCGGTCGGCGACGTCGGGCAGGCCCACGCGCTCCAGGGCCTCCCGCACCCGGTGCTCCAGCTCGGCGCCGCGCACGCCCAGGTTCGCCGGGCCGAACGCCACGTCCTCGCGGACGGTCGGCATGAAGAGCTGGTCGTCCGGGTCCTGGAACACCAGCCCCACGCGGCGGCGGATCTCGCCCAGCGTGTCCTTGCCCACCGGCAGCCCGGCCACCTCGACCGTGCCGTGCCCGGCGGTCAGGATGCCGTTCAGGTGCATGACCAGCGTGGTCTTGCCCGCGCCGTTGGGGCCGAGCAGCGCGACCCGCTCGCCGCGCCCGATGGTCAGGTCGACGCCGAACAGCGCCTGGGTGCCGTCGGGGTAGGCGTACGCCAGTCGGCGCACGGAGAGCGACGGGGGCGACGGGGGCGGGGTCATGAAAGGCTCCAGGAGAGTGCGGCCGTCGCCAGCGCGGCCACCGGCAGGACGGCGGCGACGGCCCAGCTCGCCGCCGAGGCCCCCACGTCGTCGATGATGGGCATGGACCCGTTGTATCCCCTGCTGAGCATGGCCAGGTGCACCCGCTCGCCGCGCTCGTAGGAGCGGATGAACAGCGCGCCCGCCGACTTGGCCAGCACAGGAAGCTGCCGGACGTCGCGGGCCGCGAAGCCGCGCGACTCGCGGGCCACGCGCATGCGGCGCATCTCGTCGAGGATCACGTCCATGTAGCGCAGCATGAACATCGCGATCTGCACGAGCGTCTGCGGCAGCCTGAGCCGCCGCGCGCCGAGCAGCATCATGCGCGGCTCGGTGGTGGCGGCCAGCAGGATGCTCGCCACGACGCCGAGGGTGGCCTTGGCGAGGATGTTCCACGCCGCCCACAACCCCTCCACGCTGAGCGACACCCCGAGCACCTCCACCCGCGCGCCGAGCCCGATGACCGGCAGTGCCAGGGCGAAGACCACGAACGGCACCTCGACCACCATGCGCCGCAGCACGAACCGCGCCGGGACGCGGGCCGCGGCGGCCACCCCCGCCAGCAGCAGGGCGTACACCCCGAAGGCCCAGAAGGCGTCCCTCGGGGTGGCCACCACGACGACGGCGAAGGCCGCCACGGCGGGCAGCTTGCACTGCGGGGGCAGCCGGTGGACCACGGTGTCCCCCGGGCGGTAGAGCTGGTGGTGATGTCCCGCGCCCACTACAGCGGGCCGCCTCGCGTGATCATCACGCGCCCGCCTTCGCGGGCTGGCGTGCCCGGCGGCGCACGGTGTAGAAGACCGCTCCCCCGGCGAGGACCGTGATGCCGACCCCCGCGACGCCCGCGACGCCGACCGCCAGACGCTCGTCGCCGACGCCCTTGACGCCGTAGTCGGCCAGCGGCGAGCCGCCGAGCGCGTGGCCGCGCTCCTGGGCGTTCAGGCCCTTGTCTCCGGCGACCTTCTCCAGCCCGTCGGGGCTGCTGGAGGCGTAGAACGAGACCACCCCGGCGAGCAGGACGGCGACCACCGCGCCTCCCACCAGCAACGGCCGGATGCTCCGGGCCGGCGCGGGCGGGGGCTCGGGGGCCACGAAGGTGTCCCCGCCCGCCGTGCGCAGAACCAGCGGCGCGGTGAGGCCACGGGCGCCGTAGACGAGGTCGGGGCGCACGGCCAGCACGCTGCTCACCGTCAGCGCGGTGATCAGGCCCTCGCCGAGGCCGATCAGGACGTGCACGCCTCCCATGGCCAGCGCGACCGAGGAGATGTCGATCGGCGCGGTGCCGCCGATCCAGAACAGCACCGTGAAGACCAGCGCGGCGGCGGGGACGGAGACGACGGCGCCGAGGAAGGCGGCCACCGGGATCGCGGCGCGTGCGCGGGGGGCCAGGCGGACGACGAGGCGGAACACGAACCAGCCCACGGCGGCGGTCACGATGGCCATCAGCGTGATGTTGACGCCCAGGGCCGTCAGGCCGCCGTCGGCGAAGAAGAAGCCCTGGACCAGCAACACCACGGCCACACATAACACGGCGGTGTACGGACCGACGAGGACCGCGGCCAGCGTGCCGCCGAGCAGGTGGCCGCTGGTGCCGGCGGCGACGGGGAAGTTGAGCATCTGGACCGCGAAGATGAACGCCGCCACCAGGCCCGCCATCGGGGCGGTGCGGTCGTCCAGCTCGCGGCGCGCGCGGCGCAGGCAGACGCCGAGCCCGGCCGCCGCGAAGGCGCCCGCGGCGATGGAAACAGCGGCGTTGAAGAAACCGTCCGGTACGTGCACGTCGAGCCTCCGACGATGGTGTGGATCGCCTCAACTCTATGCCTGTGAGTTGTAATTGCAAAGCTATGGCATTAAGGATTCGCCGTGAACATCGTGTGACGTCAGCGCTCCATGCGCGAGGTGCGGCGCCCCATGCGCATGGAGCGGCGCACCACGGCCCTCGGGCCCGTGGCGAGCACGGTCACGACGAGCCGGCGCCGCACCTTCGACGCGCGCGGCCGCGCCGTCCAGCGCCGCCTGCCGCGCCACCACACCGCGCCCGCGCCCAGCCTGCCAGGCTCGGCCTCGCCGACCTGCACCGGGTACCGCACCAAAGGGCCGCCGAGGTTCAGCTCCAGGTCCGCCTCCCAGACGCCCGGGGCGTCGAGCGTCGCCGTCGCGGTGAACGCCTCCTCGCCCACGGCCGACGCGGGGGCCCTGCGCTCGTTGCCCGAGGCCCGCTCGCGCCACACCACATGGCGCACGCACCGCGCCGCAGGGCAGCCGCCGCCCACGCTGACCGTCCCCTCGACGGTCAGCACGCCCTTGCCTCCCCAGGTGAGGCGCGCGAGCCGCGCCGAGGCGGGCACCGTCACCACGTGACCGCCGACGTCGATGCTGAGGTTGCCGTACGGCCGGGTGAAGTACGGCGCGGCGACGGCGGTCACCAGGCGCGCGGCGGGACGGTCGACGCCGGGCTCGCGGCGGGCGCCGAACCTCGCCACCCGGCGCACGCCCTCGCAGGCCACCACGACGTACACGTCCCACACCCCGGGCGGGAGGCGCGAGACCTCGATGCCGCCGGCGAAGACGTCGGCCGCGGAGGTCACCGGGACGCGGCGCTCGGCCGAGGTGAACCGCTCGCGCAGCAGGAGGCCGACGGCGACGCCGTTCCAGGAGTCGGTGAGGAAGGCGCGGCCCGTGACCTCCAGCCGGTCGCCCGCCCAGGCCAGGGCGGTCAGGTGGTGGCGCAGCCCGGCCGTCTCGACGCGGGCGATGCGGACGAGGCGGTCGGCGTCCCCCAGCGTGGCGACGCGCAGGCGGTCGATCGGCCGCAGGCGCTCGACGACGCCGTCGGTGAGCCAGGTGGCGCACATCTCGGCGACCTCGCCGATGGCGGCGCGACGCCCGTAGGGGTCCAGGGACAGCAGCGGGGCGCCGAGCTGGGCGAGGATGTCGAAGCGGAAGTGCCGCCGCAGCAGGTGGTCGCGCAGCGGCCCGGCCGGGATGTGGCGGGTCATCAGCTCGATGGGCGTGCGGATCATGCGCAGCCAGGCCAGCGGGTCGCGGCTGCCCGGCTGCTGCATGACGCTGGTGCCGTCCGGGCGGGCGACGAGGTGGTAGCAGTCGTGGTCGGCGACCACCGAGATCGTCCGGGCGTGGCAGTAGGCGTGGACGGAGAAGACGATGTCCTCGCCCACGCGCAGCGACTCGTCGAAGCGGATCTCGTGACGGATCAGCAGCTCGCGGCGGAAGAGCTTGAAGCAGGTGAGGACGTTGTAGACGGTGGTCTCGCCGAGGGGGGCGCGGTCGCGGTTCTCGCGGAAGATCGCGGTGGGCACCTTGCGGCCGTGGCCGACCATCTTGCCGAGGACGATGTCGGAGCCGTTGCGGTCGGCCATGGCGAGCATGCGGGGCAGCGCCTCGGGGCCGAGGTGGTCGTCGGCGTCGCAGAAGAAGACGTAGCGGCCGCTGGAGTGGGCGATGGCGCGGTTCCTCGGGCGGGCGGCTCCCCCGGAGGCCGGCTGAAAGTACAGCCGTATTTCCGGATATTTCGCTGCATAGTCGGCCAGGAGGTCGCGGCTGCCGTCGGTCGAGCCGTCGTCCACGACGACGATCTCCTTGCTGACCGACTGCTCCAGCAGCGAGGTGAGGCACCGGTCGAGATAGGGGCGGCAGTTGTGGACGGGCACGACGATGCTCACGTCGACAGGCCGGTTACTTTCCGTCTTCATTGTGATTCATTATGTAACCGGCGACCCGCACGATGAAGGGCAATCATCCGCGATGGCATCACCTGGACCGCCCACTTATTTGGCTTTGCGGGCTTATTGCCTTTTCCTCAGGGTAACGAGTGTGCAACGGAGGTGACGACATGGTGTATCCGGCGCGCGAGACAGGACTGGAGATCCAGCAGAGGCACGTGGGGGCGTGCACGGTCGTGGAGATCGCCGGCGAACTGGACATGTACGCGGTCCCGCGGCTGCGCGCCACTCTGGACCTCGCACTGAAGGCCCGGCGGCCGCCCTGCCTCGTGCTCGACCTCGGCAGGGCGGCGTTCTGCGACTCACTCGGCCTCGGCCTGCTGGTGAGCACGCTGAACAGGGTGCGCGAGGCGGGGGGCAGGCTGGCTCTGGTCGTGGGGCCGGGCATGATCTCAAGGCTGCTGGCGATCACTAACCTCGACCATCACTTCGAGACCTACGCGACATGCGAGGAGGCGGTGGCGGTCGTGGAGGCCGCCTGAAGTTCGATCATCGCGTGTGGGCGCTCAGGGCCCGTACGGCCGAAGGCCGCGTACGGCTGCGCACGAAGAGGCGGAGCTGTTACGCTCTCATGTTTAGGCATGCTTCGACCAAGCCGCACACCCTGCCCGTAAGGAGTATACCACACCGATGGAGCATCGTGCATCCGAATCCACCCGCGACTCCGCCCGCGCCGAAGCCCTGCGCGCCGAGCAGTCCTATGTGACCATGCTGTACGACCGCCTGGACGTGGTGCGCGAGCGCGCCGAAGCGGCCCTGCGCGCCGAGCACGGGCGCGGCGCTCAGGGGGGCACGCGCCAGGCGCGGGTCGAACGCGACGTCTCGGCCGGGGAGTACGCCCGGCGGGTCGCGCGGCTCTCGTCGATCGAGCGCGGGCTGTGCTTCGGCAGGCTGGACGACGACGAGGGCGAGACCTACTACATCGGCCGGGCCGGCCTGCGCGACGAGCGCGACGAGCTGGTGCTGGTCGACTGGCGGACCCCGGCCGCCCGCCCGTTCTACACGGCGACGCCCAGCGACCCCGGCCCGCTGGTGCGCCGCCGTCACCTGCACACCCGGGGCCGTACGGTCGTGCGCATCGACGACGAGGTGTTCGACCTCGGCCGCATGAGCGAGCCCGACCGCCGCGCGCTGGTCGGCGAGGCCGCGCTCATGGCGGCGCTGCGCCGCGGGCGCACCGGGCGCATGGGCGACGTGGTGGCGACCATCCAGACCGAGCAGGACCAGGTCATCCGCTCGGGGCTGCCCGGGGCGCTCGTCGTCCAGGGCGCGCCGGGCACGGGGAAGACCGTCGCCGCGCTGCACCGGGCGGCCTACCTGCTGTACGCGCACCGCGACACGCTGGAGCGCAGGGGCGTCCTGGTCATCGGCCCGAACACCCTGTTCCTGCGCTACATCGGGCAGGTGCTGCCCTCGCTCGGCGAGACCGACGTCGTGCTGACCACCGTGGGCGAGCTGTACCCCGGCGTGCGGGCCACCGCCCGGGACACCCCCGAGGCCGAGGTCGTCAAAGGCGACACGCGCATGGCCGAGGTGATCGCGGCCGCCGTGCGCGACCGCCGGCGCGTCCCGGACGGCGATCTGGAGGTCGCGGTCCCGGTGAAGACGTCCGTGCGCGGCGGCGTCGAGGTCGTGGTCGAGCGGATGACGCTGCGCGTCGACCACGCCACGTGCGCGCGTGCACGCGACCGGGCCCAGGCCGTGCGCAACCCGCACAACGTCGCGCGCAAGCTGTTCGTCGACTCGGCGCTGACCGCGCTGGCCCTCGACGAGGCCCGGCAACTCGACCGGCCGATGGACGAGGAGGACCTGCGGTACGCGCGGCAGGCGTTGTGGCGGACGGCCGAGGTGCGCGAGGCGCTGGACGCGCTGTGGCCGCTGCTCACGCCGGAGCGGCTGGTCGCCGAGCTGCTGTCCGACGCCGACCGGCTGCGCGCCGCGTCGTACGGCCCCGGCGGCGAGGTGCTGCTCACACCCGAGCAGCAGGGGGCTCTGCTCCGGCCGCCCGGCTCGCCGTGGACGACGGGCGACGTCCCGCTGCTGGACGAGGCCGCCGAACTGCTCGGCGAGGACGACTCCGCCGCGAGGGCCGCCGAGCGCGAGGCCCTGCGCAGGCGGCGGGAGGAGCGCTCGTACGCGCGCGGCGTGCTGGAGATCAACGAGCTGACCGAGATGATGGACGCCCGCGCGCTCGCCGAGCGCACCCCGTCCGGCGGGCCGGCCCCGACCACCGCCGAGCGGGCGGCGGCCGACCGCGAGTGGGTGTACGGGCACGTCATCGTGGACGAGGCGCAGGAGCTGTCGGCCATGGCGTGGCGGACGGTCATGCGCCGCATCCCGACGCGTTCGCTGACCGTGGTGGGCGACGTCGCCCAGACCGGCTCGGCGGCGGGCGCGCGGTCCTGGGCCGAGATGCTCGACCCGTACGTGAAGGGCCGCTGGCGCGAGGCGCGGCTGCTCGTCAACTACCGCACCCCGGCCGAGATCATGGAGGTCGCCGCCGACGTGCTCAAGGCCGTCGACCCCTCGCAGCGGCCCCCCGTCTCCGTGCGCGACGGGGAGGCCCCGCCCCGCGCGGTGCGCGCCGACCGCGCCGACCTCGCCACCGTGCTGCCCGCGCTGGTGCGGTCGGAGCTGGAGGAGATCACCGGGCTCGGCGAGGGCCGCCTGGCCGTGCTGACGCCCGACGCCCGGCACGGCGAGATCGCGGCTCTGCTGCCCGGCTCGGCGTCCGCGCTGACGGCCGAGGCCCTGGACTCGCCGTCGGTGGTGCTGACCGTCACGCAGTCCAAGGGGCTGGAGTTCGACGGGGTGATCGTCCTGGCGCCGGACGAGATCCTGGCCCAGGGGCCCAAGGGGGGTCAGGACCTGTACGTGGCGATCACGCGTGCCACGCGGCGGCTGACCGTCGTGCACGAGAACGCGCTGCCGCCCATGCTGGCCCGGCTTCGGAGATAACGCCCGCCGAGTGCATATAGGGCCGGATAAGCCGATTCGTCTACGACCCTGGCCTCCAAAGTCGCGAAAACCCCTCACCCCAGCGGATGAGCGGCTTCGGCCTCAGGTCGGATGCCGGGACATCCCGCGAGGGAGAAGGCTGGAAGCGGGTCGGCGGGAGCCGTTCCCAGGCGCACGCCAGAACACCAGAGGCTCCACGGGGAGAGCAGGAGGCGGTATGAACGACGCGGTCCGGCCGGCGCGATGGCTCGGCGGGGTGGCCCTCGCCCTCGCCGGCACACTTCTCGTCGCGTCATGCGCGAAAGGAAACGACTCGGCGACCACGGGGGCCCAGGGCGACGCGGCCGTCGCGGGGACGCGGACGCCGTCCGCCGGCCCCCACGGCGGTCACGGCGGGACGTTCAGCGCGCCGCCCGCGGCCCCGCTGCGGGCGTCCGAGCGCTTCGTCAACGTGAAACTGGCCGAGCCGTACCAGCCGGCCGCCCCGTCGGGGGGAACCGACGAGTACCGCTGCTTCATCGTCGACCCCGGCATCACCCGGAGCGCTTTCTTGACCGGCAGCCAGTTCATGCCGCAGAACAGCGCGCTCGTCCACCACGCGATCATCTTCCGCCTGGACCCCGACAAGGTGAAGGCGGCCCAGGACCTCGACGCCAAGACACCCGGCGAGGGGTGGACGTGCTTCGGCGACGCCGGGGTGGACGGCAGCGCCTGGGTCGGCCACTGGGCGCCCGGCGCGAACGAGACCCTGCTCACCGAGAAGGTCGGCTACCCGATGCCGCCCGGCAGCAAGCTCATCATGCAGATCCACTACAACCTGCTCGCCTCGCAGGGCAAACCTGCCGAGACCGACCAGTCGAGCATGCGGCTGCGGCTCGCCGACGGCGAGACCGCCCTCAAGCCGCTGAGGACCGCCCAGCTTCCCGCGCCGATCGAGCTCCCCTGCACCGCGCAGGAGTCCGGCCCGCTCTGCGACCGCGACGCCGCCGTCAAGGACGTCGTCCAGCGCTTCGGGACGCACGCGGGCCAGACCGTCAAGGAGCTGGAGCAGTACTGCAACGACGGCAAGCCCATCGCCCCGGGGGTCACCCAGCACTGCGACACGAAGTTCCCCGTCAAGGCGACCGTCTACGCCGCCGCCGGGCACATGCACCTGCTCGGCCGCTCCATCAAGATCGAGATGAACCCCGGCACGCCGAAGGCGAGGACACTGCTCGACGTCCCGTCCTACGACTTCGACGACCAGGCGATCCGCCCGTTCTCCGAGCCGGTGACCGTCAGGTCCGGCGACGTCCTCCGCGTCACCTGCACCCACGACGCGGGCCTGCGCGAGCGGCTCCCCGCTCTGCGGGGCCTGCCGCCGAGGTACGTCGTGTGGGGCGAGGGCACCAGCGACGAGATGTGCCTCGGCCTTCTCATGATGTCCCCCGAGCCCCAGGGCTCCTGACCACGCGGCCGCTCTGCTACGAAACGCGCGGCTCGGGGCTTCGGTCGACGGGGACGCGATCAGGCCCCGGACCGCTCAGAAGTCGAAGCGTTCGAGGTGGACGCGCCGGCTCGGCACGCCCGCGCGGCGCAGCGCGTGCCGGGCCGCCGCAGTCATCCCCTCCGGTCCGCACAGGTAGACGTCGTGGTCGGCCAGTCCCGGGATCAACGTCCGCAGGGAGCGCCCGGTCAGCGGCACGGTGTGGCCGGTGGTCGTCGCGGTCAGGTCGTCCACCGTGTAGTGCACGGTGGCGCCGCGCGCGGCGGCGATGGCGTCCAGCTCGTCGCGCAGCACCAGCTCCTCGTCCCGGCGGGCCATGTAGACCAGCGTCACCTCGCCGGGCAGCGTCTCGAAGAGCGTGCGCAGCGGGCTGATGCCCACTCCCCCGCCGATCAGCAGCACCCGCGGCCCGCGGCGGCGCGCGGCGGTGAGGGCGCCGTACGGTCCCTCGGCCCAGACGCGGACGCCGGGGCGCAGCCGGGCCAGCGCGCGGCTGTGGTCCCCGACCGCCTTGACCGTGATGCGGAGGAAGCGGGGGTTGGCCGGCGCGGACAGCGAGTACGGGTTGGCGCTCCACCACATGCCGGGAGCGAGGAACCGCCAGCGGAAGAACTGCCCCGGCTCGGCGCCCAGCTCGTCGAGCCGCCGGCCGGTCACGTACACCGACACCACGGTGGGCGACTCCAGGCGGACGCCCGCCACGCGCAGCCGGTGGCGCAGGGCGCGCCGGACGGGCGTGAGGAAGCGGTACCAGGCGAGCGCGGCGGCGACGCCGGCGTACAGGGCCTGCCAGAAGGTCGTCGTGACCGGATCCCCGGAGAAGTCCGGGCCGGTGAGCTGGTGGGCGAACGCCAGGTAGACCGCGCCGTAGGTGAGGAAGTGCAGGTAGTGCCAGGTCTCGTAGCGCATCCTGCGCCGCACCGCCCGCGCCGAGACCACGCCGACGGCCGTCAGGATCGCCAGACCGGCGGTCGCGGCGAGGATCGCCGGGCCGTGCAGAATCAGCCCGAGCGTCCCCTCCAGCACCCCCGCGCCCGACCGGGCGACGTGGGCGGCCGTGGCGAACAGCATGTGGACGGCCGCCAGGCCGAGGGTGAGCCGGCCGCCGGCCGCGTGCCAGCGGGCCAGGCGGTCGGCGCCCACCCCGCGGTCCAGGGCCGGGACGCGTGCCATCAGGCCGAGCAGGACGGCGCAGGCGTACCCGGCGAGCAGGCCGGTGAGCCGTCCCGCCCAGGCGAGCCACCCGGCCACGCCCGTCGTCGAGGCCGGCCCGGCCCAGCAGCCCAGCGTCACGACGGCGGCCCCGGCGAAGACGAGCGGCAGCACCAGCGCCGGGCTCGCCTGCGGCGCGGGGCGGCGGAGGGGCACCCATGCGGGCCGAGCGGGGACGGGCGGGCGGGAGCGCCGAGGTGTGGCGGCTCCGACGCGGGAACGCCGGCGTGGGCTCCCGGCCCGGTCACCGTCGCCGCTCCGGGGATTCCGGGCTGTCGTCATGGCGTGGTCCCCGCCGTTGATCAGCGCCGTCATGGCATAGTCCCCGTCGGTGGGGCGGGGGTGCCGCGCATTGGTCATGGTGCCCGCCGTAGTCGCGCGGCGGTCATGGGCCGAGGACGTCACGAGGGGAGCTGGGCGAGGTCCGCGGTGCGGGCCCTCGACAGGGCCGCAGCGAAGATCTTGATCTCGGGGTCGGCACCGGACGTGCGCTCGCCGGCCGCGACCAGGACCGACTGCCGGAGGTACTCGCCGATGTGCCGCGCGAAGAGCCGGTCGAACGCGGGCCCCTGGGCCCGGCCGAGAACGGCGAGGTCGTCGGCCGTGACGACGCCCGGGATGTCGTGACCTTCGTGCTCGTCGCTCTCCGGCACGCCGGTCGCGCGCAGCAGCTCGCGCAGGCGCCCGAGTTGCGCGCGGTGGGCTTCGCTCATCCGTGCCGCCGCCCGGATGAGCGCCGGATCGGACGTCCGATCCCGCACGGAGCCGAGCAGGCGAAGCGCCTGGCCGGTCATCGAGATGGCGAGCTGGAGCCAGGCGACGTCGGTGGCGTTGGCCGTGCGCGTGCCGTCCCCGGGCCTGCCGTCCGCGAGCGGACCCGTCGTCCGGGACGGCGCCTCGGCGGCGACGGCGAGGGGTCCACCGGCGTCCGATCCGGGGGCGCAGCTCGCGATAGGCAGGACGCAGAGCACCACGAGCACCGGCACGCCGGCGATGGCCGCCCTCATTTCGGCTCCTTCTGTCGCTCGTCTCGTGCGTGCGCTGCCGCTTCCCCGGGCCGCGCACGCAGATGGTGCCGTCGGGGCCGGGGCGGGGCCGGCCGTACCGGACCCCACCCCAGGTCACCGGGAAACGGTCACCGTCAGGGGGTGCCGTCGGCGCCGCACTTGACGATCGGGCGGATGCAGTCGCGGATGCGCCGCTCCAGTTCGGCCGCCGGCCAGGCATTGAAGGCCTGACGTACGCTCCGGAACAGTTGCCCTCATGTCTGATGAGGTCCTTCGTTGGGTTATGGGAGGGGAGCAGGGTCAGGGGGCTGCCTGGAACGCGCGGCCGGCCGGGGTGGCGACCCCGTTGCCGTGGAACAGACCGCTGCTCGGCCCGGTGTCGGAGGCCGGCAGGCCGAACCAGGCGTACCGGTGCACGTAGGACAGCGAGTTGAGCATCTTGGTCGAGGCCGTGACGAAGTCCGCCGTCTGCGCCTCGGTCGGGTAGCGGACGCCCTTGGAGAAGTCGATCAGCGCGTACTCGGTGAGCCAGATCGGCTTGTGATAGCGCTCGTACACGGCCTGTAGATAGGACTTGAGCTGCCCCGTCGCCGCGTCGGCGCGGAAGTCGCCGCCGTACCAGTGCAGGGTGACGAAGTCGACGCGGTAGCCGCGCTGCGCGGCGCCCGTCATGAAGCGGTCGAGCCAGCCGCCCGCCCTGTCGCCGCCGTAGGCGACGGCGGGGCTGCCGAGCACCTTGCCGGCCGCCATGAGCTTGGGCCACAGCGACAGGGCCTTGTCCACGGACATGTTCGACTGCTCGGCCATGTCCGGCTCGTTGAACCCGAGCAGGTACGGGCCGGCGGCCTTGGCCTCGGCGAGGGTCTGGTCGTTCACGCTGGCCGCGCCCCACACCATGGGGACGAACTCGGCGCCCTTGGGCGTGGTGACGCCGTCATGACGCGAGGCCCACGTGTAGTACCAGCCCGCGCCGGACTTGGCGAGCGCGTCGCTGACGTTGTTCATCTTCCACACGCCCACGCCCTTCTTGGTGGACGGCGTGGCGGGGTCGGACGGCTTGGTGGGCGTGGCGCTCGGCTTGGTCGGGGTCGTGCTCGGGGAGGGCTTGGGGCTCGTGCTGGAGGTCGGCTTGACGGTGGGGGTCGGGGTGGCCGCCGCGCCCGCGCCGAAGACCTGGAACTCCCAGAGGGAGACGCCGTACTTGCCGGACCGCTTGGTGGTGTAGAGCCGCACGTACCGGCCGGTGCCCGAGACGTTCAGCGTCTGCGTGCCGCCCTTGCCGGAGCTGGTGGAGTAGAGCGTGGTCCAGGCGCCGCCGCCCGTGGAGGACTCGATCCTGAACTGTGTGGCGTAGGCGTTCTCCCAGCGCAGCACGACCTTCTTGATGGCCGTGGACCTGCCGAGGTCGACCTGGAGCCACTGGGGGTCGCTGAACTTGCTGGACCAGCGCGTCCCGGTCCTGCCGTCCACCGCGGCCGAGGCCGACAGGTCGCCGCGCTCGGCGGAGGAGGCTGTGGCGGTGCGGCCCTGCGAGAGGGGAACGTCGGCCGCACCGGCCGGGAGGGTGCCGTTCGCGAGGGAGACGCCCAAGACGGCGGCGAAGACGCTCGCGACCGCGATGCGACGCATCCCCCGGCTCGCACGTCCTGGTGCGGCGGCCGGCGGAACAGTCTCACTCATGATCTTCAGTGCCCTTCGTAGAGCTGTCGGGGGTCGGGACGTCGGCAGCGACGCGAGTGCCGCCACACAGGAGACCGCCGGGCCGATGGCGGACAACGAAAACCTGGAAAGAAGTTCGCCGATTTCCGTTGTCCGCAGGTCGCCGGCCCGTCTCCTGTTCAGAAGGCCAACACTGGTCTCCCCATTTGCGGACTTTGGGGAGAATCGTCCAGGTCCGTCGTACCGTGACGGGGACGACCGACAGAGAGCGGAGTGCGATGCCCGGAACCGGTAGGGGCGGTCCCGACACGTCGATGGTGGCCGCCGCGCGCGACGGCGACCAGCGGGCTCTGGACGCCCTGGTCGCCGAATCGCTTCCCCTGCTCTACAACATCGTCGGGCGCGCCCTCAACGGCCACAACGACGTGGACGACGTCGTCCAGGAAACCCTGCTCCGAGTCGTCCGCGGCCTGCCCGACCTGCGCGACCTCGGTGCCTACCGGTCGTGGATGGTCGCCATCGCCGTCCGCCAGGTACGCGACCACCAGCAGGACCGCAGCAACCTCCACAACCGCCGCACCGACCTCGACACCGCCAGGGAGATCCCCGACCCCGCCTCCGACTTCGCCGCCGTGACGATCCTGCGGCTCGGGCTCACCGACCAGCGGCGCGAGGTCGCCGAGGCCACCCGCTGGCTGGACGGCGACGACCGCTCACTCCTCGCCCTGTGGTGGCTGGAGGAGACCGGCGAGCTCGGCCGCTCCGACCTGGCCGGCGCGCTCGGCCTGTCCGGACGCCACGCCGCCGTCCGCGTGCAGCGCATGAAGGAGCAGGTGCAGACCGCGCGCATGGTCGTCCGGGCGCTGAACGCCGACCCGCGCTGCCCCGAGCTGCGCACCCTCACCTGGAACTGGGACGGCGTGCCGAGCGCCCTGTGGCGCAAGCGGTTCGCCAGGCACGTCCGCGGGTGCGCCGTCTGCGGGCGGCGCGCGGCCGGCCTGCTCCCCATCGACCGCCTGCTCGGCGGGCTGCCCCTTCTGCCGATCCCCGCCGGGTTCCTCCTGGACAAACTGCATGCCACCCTCACCGCCGCCGACGCGGCCGGACGCGCCGCCTCACACCTTCCCCTCGGGTGGGGCGGCGCGTCCCCAGGGGCGCACGCGCTGCACGCGCGGCCGCGCGGGCTGTTGTCCTCGATTCCGCACGGCCCGGTGGCCGGGACCGTCGCGGGGCTGGCCGTCGTCGTCGGCGGGGTGCTGATCACCCGGCATGTCACCATCCCTCCCCCGGCCCCCGCGCCCCGGGCCACCATCGCCCTCAGCGCGACGCCCTCCCCCTCCGCGTCTCCTTCCCCGTCTCCGTCGCCCTCCGCCACCCCCACACGGAAGGCGACGCCCCGCGCGACCAGGCCCCCCGTCGTCGCGGCGTCCGTGAAGAAGGGCGTGGCCGCGTGGCGGGCCGCCGGAGGCAGCGCGGCGCTCGCCAAGTCCGGCGCGAGCTGGTACTACACATGGTCCACGGGCAACGAGGGGGTCTCCGCGCCGAAGGCGAAGTTCGTTCCCATGATCTGGGGCGCCTCCAGCGTCACCGCCGCCAAACTGGCCGAGGCCCGGCGCGCCGGCCCGTACCTGCTCGGCTTCAACGAGCCGGACATGCCCGGCCAGGCCGACATGACCGTCGAGCAGGCGCTCGACCTGTGGCCCAAGCTGATGTCCGCCGGGCGCGTCCTCGGCAGCCCGTCGGTCGCCTTCGGCGCCGCCACCCCCGGGAGCTGGTTCGACCGCTTCATGACGGGCGCGGCCGAGCGCGGCCACCGCGTGGACTTCATCGCCCTCCACTGGTACGGCGGCGACTTCCGCACCGCCGCCGCCGTGAGCCAGCTACGGTCGTACATCCAGTCCGTGTACAAGCGCTACCGCAAGCCGATCTGGCTCACCGAGTACGCGCTGATCGACTTCTCGAACGGCGCCCGCTACGCGAGCGACGCCCAGCAGGCGGCCTTCGTCACCGCCTCGACGCGCATGCTCACCACCCTCCCGTACGTGAAGCGCTACGCCTGGTTCGGCCTGTCCGCCTCCGCCCGCAAACCCGGCAGCGGCCTCTTCCACGAGAACGGCACCCCGACGAAGGCCGGCCGCGCCTTCCAGTCCGCCCGCTGAAGCGGAGACCCGGAAACCTCTGTGCTCCGCCGCCGCCATGGTCGCCGGTGCTATGGCGATCGAGCGGTGTGGATTATCGTTCTTGGTGGCGAACAGTTGTGAGGTGCCTCGCTTCGGTGAGGAGAATCGGGAAGCCGGTGTGAGTCCGGCACGGGCCCGCCGCGGTGACCGGGGAGCCTCCACCCACGCGCGTGTGCGCGGCCACTGGCCCGGAAGGGCTGGGAAGGCGGGTGGGCGGGCGTCGATCCGGGAGTCCGAAGACCGGCCTCGCGCTCAGAGCCCCCTCGCGGGGGCACGTGCAGCGGGAGCCTGCCATGGAACACCGGTCACCGGAAAAGCGCCTCAACGACCAGCCCTCGGACGACCGATCGGGCCTGCCGCCAGAGGATGGGCTTTACGACGTCATCCATCGTCGCCGAGACGTGCGCGCGCAGTTCACCGGTGCGGCGATCGACGACGATGTCCTCCGGCGGATCCTGACCGCGGCGCATGCCGCGCCCAGCGTGGGGCTTTCCCAGCCGTGGGACTTCGTCGTGGTGCGCGACATCGAGACCCGCCAGAAGTTCTACGAGCACGTCCGGTACGAGCGCGAGGTGTTCGCCGCGACGCTCGACGGCGCCGCCGCGGCGCGCTTCGCGAGGATCAAGATCGATGGGGTGCTGGAGTCCACGTTGTCGATCGTCGTCACCTACGATCCCGAACGCGGGAGCCCCGCCGTCCTCGGGCGGCACGCCATCGCGGACACCGGCCTGTACTCGGTGTGCCTCGCCATCCAGAACCTGTGGCTGGCCGCCACCGCCGAGCGCCTGGGCGTGGGGTGGGTGTCGTTCTACCGCGAGGCCTTCCTGAGCGACCTGCTCGGCGTCCCGGACCCGGTCCGCCCGGTCGCGTGGCTGTGCCTCGGGCCCGTGACGCACACCGAGACCACCCCTGACCTGGAACGGCACGGCTGGCGACGCCGACGCCCGCTGAGGGACGCCGTTCACGAGGAGCGGTGGTGAGCGTGGGCGGAAGTTCAGGAAATAGTGATCGTTCTTCCGTTTCCGCCGCCCAGCAGTGAACTGAGGTGGGCCGCCTCCATAGTGACCGCCTCCTCGGCGGGCTTAGGAGAATCCGGGAACAAAGTCACGGACAGGGCACCGCCGGTGGACTCCCAGACGCCGGTCACCCTGCCGGCGTCGACCACCACCGGGGCGATCCAGCCGGAGGTCCTGCTGACGTCCTTGCGGTGACGTGCCGGGATGATGTGGGTGTCGTCGGTGCCCACGCCGAGGACGTACTGGTCGAAGGCGGGCAGCAGCCGGAACATGTCGGTGGGGGGCGTCGCGGCGAGCGACTCGGCGTCCTCGCTGCGGATCCACAGCGTCTCGCCTTCGACGTCCACCTCGGTGAGGGTGTCGCCGAGGTCGGCGAACCACTGGCGCACGGTGGTCTTCTTCAGCGCGCCCCGCGCGAGCCAGCGGTTGAAGACGTCGGGGCCCGCGGGGCCGTACGCGGACAGGTACGCGGGGATGGCGACGCGGGCGGCGTCCTCGGGGTCGGGCAGGCCCGGCCAGCCGGGAAGGTAGGTCACGGGGCTGGTGAAGGTGATGCGGCCGTCGTCCCCGTCGCCGTTGCACAGGTGGCCCTGCCAGGCGAGCGGCTTCAGCACCGCGCCCCATCCGGACTTCATGGCCTCGGAGATGACGGAGTCCTTCGTCCGCCTCTCGACGGCCGCGACCAGGTCCTCGCGGCTGAGGACGGCCCCGTCGAGCTCGGCCTGGACGGCGTCCGCGAGCCGGGCCATGCGCGGGGCGTCCAGGAAGGCCCGCTGCCAGGCACCCTTCTCCCACGTCCGCGTCGCGGCCAGCAGCGACAGGTACGCCGGCGCGTCCCGCGTCGACAAGGTGTGCAGGGTGCCGCGCATCGCCCAGGTGCGCATGAGCTCCTTGCCCGCCACGGCGCGCTGGACGGCGTCCTTGACCGGGTCGGGCGAGCGGACCGCGACCGTCAGCTCGGCATTCGATTTCACCTGGCTCTGGATTCCGCACAACCGGCGGACGATCTCCTCCGTGGAGGACGTTTTCGGCCGGTGGAGGAATTGCCTGCGCATGCGCCACGCGAGGACGGTGTCCCAGGTCAGCTTCATCGTCAGCTCCTCAGGTCTGTGGTGAGAACCTGCCCGGCGACGGTCCGGCCGTGCTCGCGGCCGAGGATAACCCACGTCCCCCGGCCGGCCGGTCCGAAGACCGGCGTCGCGTCACACGACCTCTGCGAAGCGGTCGACCTGGGCGGGATCGCGGCCGTAGCAGTACAGCATGACCTCGTCGGCGCCGAGCTCCTCGAAGCGGGCGATCGCGTCGCGGATCTCGCCGGGCGTGGTGAGCATGCCGGCGACCATCTCCTCGGCCTGCCCGGTCCAGGCGTAGTAGGCGCCCATGGCCGCACGGGCGTCCTCGACCACCTCGCGCGGGCCGAGGGCGGCGTTGGCCTGGGCCACGATGCGGGGACTCCCCGCTCGCGCGTGCTCCTCCCACGTCCTGCGGACGAGATCGACGAGCGGACCGAGCCGGGAGGGCGGAACGGCGGCCAGGAAGCCGTCCCCCCAGCGGGCGACGCGTTCGAGCGCGGCGGGCTTGAACCCGCCGAACAGCACCTCGGGGCCGCCGGGACGCGCGGGGGCGGGCCCGATCGGGCCGACGTCGGCGCCGAACGGCTCGCCCGCCCACAGGCGGCGCATGAGCGCCATCTGCTCGTCCAGGCGGCGGCCGCGGCCGCGGAAGTCCACGCCTGCGGCCAGGTAGTCGTCCTCGCGGGGGCCGACCCCGATGCCGAGCACCAGGCGGCCGCCGGAGATCCGGTCGAGCGTCGCGGCCTGCTTGGCGAGCAGTGCCGGACGGCGCAGCGGCGCGATGAGCACCTCGGTCTGCACGCGGATCCGGGTGGTGGCTCCCGCGAGGGCGGCCAGCGTGACCATGGGCTCGGGGTTGTGGTACGCGAGGCGGTCGAGCAGGCCGAGGGCGGTGAAGGGACCGGCGTCGGCGCGCCTGGCCCAGTCGAGCAGCAGCGGCGGGTCGGCGATGGGCAGGCCGAGACCAACGTTCACGAGATTCCTCCGAAGGAAGAGACGGCAAAGACCGCGCCGCCCCTCCAGACCTCGGGCGCTCCATGGGCCGGAGGTGGGACTCCCGTTTGCGGCTTACTTCTGGGGAGTGCCCGTTTCAGAGTGAGGCGAGCGTAAGGTGAACACTGTTCTTACGGCAAACCGTTTCCCGATCCCGCCGTCCCACGAGGACGGCGATGGTGCGATCCGCGCCCGGCTCGACGCGGGGGCCGACCCCAACTCGGGCGTGTTCTACCACGGACGGCCCCTGCACGCGGCGGCCGAGAACGGCTGACCCGGCGACGCGTGCCGGGGGGCACGCCATGGCCGCCCGCCCGGGCATCCGGAAACGCCGGCGCACGCACCGTCGTCACCTGGCGGGCCATGAGCCGGCCTCTCAGGGCCGGAAGGCGTCCGCGTGCTCGGCGGCCCACTGGGCGAAGGTGCGGGCCGGGCGGCCGGTGACCTTCTCGACATTGGAGTTGACGATGTTCGGCTCCTCCGGCACGTTGCCGAAGACGCCGATGAGGAAGTCGATCAGCTCCTGGGGCTGCCCCTCGGCGGCCATCTTCTCGCGCGCCTCCTGCTCGCTCAGCTCGATGAACTGGATCGCCCGGCCGATCGCCTCCCCGATGACGCGCACCTTGTCGCGGGTGGTGAGCCTTTCCGGCCCGGTCAGCCCGTACGTACGGCCCCGGTGACCGTCCTGCGCCAGCGCGGCCGCCGCCACGGCGGCGATGTCGGCCTCGTGGACCATCGCGGTGGTGGCGTCCCCGAACGGCTCGCGCACGACGCCTTCCGTACGGATGGGCTCGGCCCACTTCAGGGCGTTGGACATGAACTCCGTCGGCCTGACGTAGGTCCAGCCCAGGCTGCTTGCCTTGACCGCGGGCTCCAGCGTCCCCTCGTCCCACCCGCCGAGCACGGTGACCCTGAGGACGCCCGCCTTGACGGCCAGGTCGACGATCTCCTGCCCGTTGCGCAGAAGGCCGTAGTCGTCTCCCCCGAAGTTGATTAGGTGGACTCCCGTGACGCCGTCGAACGCGGCGCGCAGGCTGTCGGTGACGGTCAGGTCTCCCGCCACGACCTCCACCCCGGCGGGCATGCCCGCCCGCTCCGGCCGCCGGGTCAGCGCCCGTACGCGGTGACCGCCCCGAACAAGCTCGTCCACCACGTGCCGCCCGACGGTCCCGGTCGCCCCGGTCACAAGAAACGTCATGAGATCTCCTTCGCTGGTGAGCCCTGGCGCTGTATCGCCGGCTCTCGTTGGCCTCGGGAAAACCGTAGGAGCGATAGCGGCCACTTTCCGTCCTCAATTCCGCTGCGGCGCCCAAGGGGCAGGCAAAAAGCGTTGGACAACGCGTACCGTCCATGGCGATCGTGGGAGGCATGCCACAGGAGATCTGGGACGCCGAGACCGCCGCGCGGTATGACACGCCGGGCATCGGCATGTTCGCGCCCGAGGTCGTGGGGCCGACCGTGGACCGCCTCGCCGAACTCGCGGGCGACGGGCGGGCCCTGGAGTTCGCCATCGGAACCGGCCGTGTGGCCGTCCCCCTCGCCGGGCGAGGGGTGCCCGTCACCGGCATCGAGCTGTCACCGCCGATGATCGACCGGCTGCGGACGAAGGCGGACGAGGCGACGATCCCGGTGATCGTCGGGGACATGGCCACCGTCGCCGCCCCGGGGAAGTACACGCTCGTCTACCTCGTCTTCAACACGATCTCGAACCTGCTCACCCAGGCCGAGCAGGTCGCCTGTTTCCGTAACGCCGCCCGCCACCTCACACCCGGCGGCCGGTTCGTGATCGAGCTCTGGGTACCCGAGCTGCGCAAGCTCCCACCGGGTCAGCAGGCCACGGTGTGGCACTGCGAGCCCGGCTACATCGGCCTGGACACCTACGACGTCCTGCGCCAGCACGCGGTGTCGTACCACTTCACGTTCGACGACAGCAGACAGGCTCAGCTGTCCCGCAGTCCCCACCGCTACATCTGGCCGTCCGAGCTCGACCTCATGGCCCAGCTGGCGGGGTTCGAGCTGGAGACCAGGCACGCGGACTGGGCCGGAGCGGACTTCACCGCCGACTCGCGTTCCCACGTCTCCGTCTACCGCATCCCGCCGGACCACTGAGCGTCGTCAGAAGTCCGAGGTACCAGGAACCGCCGTTAGGCTGCGAGCATGCGTGATCTCGACGAGGACCCGCGCCCTGTCCGCGGCGTGGTGCGGCAGGTGTACGACGTGGAGCGGGCGGCGGCCCTGGAATACTCCCCGGACCTGGACGGTCTGGCCGATCCGGGCGAGATCGTGTGGGCCTGGGTGCCGTACGAGGAGGACGCCTCGCGGGGCAAGGACAGGCCCCTGCTGCTCGTCGGCCGCCACGGGCGCCGGCTGCTGGGCATGATGCTGTCCAGCCGCGACCCCGGAGAAGATCACCGGGATGACTGGCTGGAGCTCGGCTCCGGCGCGTGGGACCGCGATGACCGGGTGTCCTACCTGCGGCTGGACCGCATTTTCGAACTCGACGAGGACGACATCCGCCGCGAAGGCTCCGTTCTCGACCCGGCCAGGTTCGCCCGCGCGGCCGCGGTCCTGCACCGCCGCTACGGCTGGCCGTTCGCCTAGGCCGCGAGCGACCTTCACCTCCACCGGCACGGTCACCAGCGCCGCCAACAACCTCTGCCTCAACGTCACCGGCACCGGCAACACCTCCGCCGTGACCATCGCCACCTGCAACGGCCAGACCACCCAGAGATGGACCAGGTCATAGCCGATTCCACCCCGCCGGGTCCAGACGGCCCTCCCCTGGACCCGGCGCACCGGCTACCGGCGATCACGAAGCCGTACGGGACGTGCCGACCGGCGGGGGAACAACGGCCGGCCCGCCGGCGAACCGATCGACGGGGAATCGACGTCTAGCAATTGTGAAGCTCTCCCATTTGATCGGCCTCGGGCTCGGCCTCGCGGCGGCCGGGGTGTGCACAGCGGCCGTGGTGCTCTCGGGGTCGGCCGGCGACTCACCACCCGTACCGTCCACCTGCCCCCAACGCTGGGGAAGCGGCGACATCGGCGGCTGGGTGCCCGCCGCCGCCGACATCGAAGGCGTGGAGGAGTCGCTCGTCCCCGGCTCGCCGGTGCGGGCCCTCATCTGCGCGTACCCGGGGGACAACACGCGTCCGGGCGGCGAGCGGCTGGCCGGTTCACGGACGCTGACGGACCAGACGGCGGCGATGGCCCGTGACCTCGCATACCTCCCGGTGGCGACCCCCGACGTGGGCCGTATGTGCACGCAGATGGGGGGAGCGATGACCAACTACCTCATCCGGTTCGCCTACCCCGACGGCCGCGCCCTCTGGGTGGGCAGCGCCGAGGAGGTCAACCACTGCGTGAGGACCACCAACGGCACGGCCACCAGCAACTCCTACGCCGGCCCGGCCCTCACCACCGCCTACAAGCACGGCGTCTGGCGACCCGTACCGCCGGACGACCCCTGCCGGGGCCCCGGCGACCGCAGGGGTCAGGACAAGCTGATGGTCCCGGGACGACCCGGCCGGGTTACCGTGTGCAGGGAGGCCGCGTACGTGAGGCCGCCCTACCGGAAGCGGCATGGCAGGGACGTCGCCCGCTCCCTGGCCAGGACTCTGAACTCCCTGGACACCGTCACGAGCCAGAACTCATGCCAGGGGACGGGCGACGCTGAGGAACGGAGCATCCGCCTCATATTCGACTATCCGGAAGGACCGCCCGCCGCGGTGTCGATCACGATGAACTGCGTCCCCGCGATCGACAACGGCCTACTCCAGGCCGCCCTGAACGACGACGTCCGCGACCAGATCCTGCCCCTCGCCCCATCCTGACGATGAGACCCACCCTCCACCGAGCCGGTGCTCGGCGGCGCTGATGCTGTTCGACGATCCGACCTCCGCGCTGGACCCAGAGCTCGTCGACGGAACTGGCCGCCGACGGGATGACGATGGTCGTGGTGACCCACGAGATCGCCTTCGCCAGGGAGGTCGGAGACTGGCTGACCTTCTTCGCGCACGGCGTGGTCATCAAGCCGGGCCGGCCCGGTGAGCTCCTGGCGGCGCCCGACACCAACGGACCAGGACCTTTCTGTCCAGCGAGTCCTCGACGATCGACCGGCCCAGATCGCACAGACGCCCAGGAAAGCCACGAGCCGGGGCCACCCCCTGGGCCCCGGCTCGTGTCCGTCTCTCGCTGTTACGCCTCGCCGGTGGGGGTCACTCCTTGCCGGCGGCCTGGTGGTTCACGTCACCAGGCGGGTCGGTGTGCCCGCCGGGGCCGTCGTTCGTCTCCGCCTCGGCCTTTCCACCGGGGCCATCGTTGGTCTCCACGTCGGCCTTCCCGCCGAGGTCGTCGTTGGTCTCCGTGTCGGCCTTCCCTGCGGGCTCCTTGTCCTTGGAGTCGACGGGGTCGTTGGGGCCGGCCTTGTCCTGCTTGTCCTGACCCTGGTTGCTCGCGGTGGTCGCGTTGTCGTCCTGCTGCTCGCCATCGGCACCGGCGTCCGACGTGGTCGGCTGCGACCCGTTGACAGCGACCGGCGCCTTGGGGGCGGGGTTGCCGGAGGCGAGCGCCGTGCCGGCTCCCACACCTCCGAGGGCGAGGGCCGTCAGGGTGATCGCGACGATCTTGGGCGTGACCTTCACTGATTACTTCCTTGGAATCGGTTGTCGACTGACACCGATCAGCTTGCAGGGGGACTCATGAGACGGCCGTGTACGCCAGATGTGAGCACTGACATCTTTCCCCACATGCCTGGTCAGAGGCCGAGGGACCACAAAAGCGGCACGTCACAGGTGGTCACGCCCACGGGAATGCCCCCGAGGTCGATGGAGAGGGAACTCTACCCAGACACGTGCGCCCCCGCCTGGGCGGTTCTCGGCCCGGGCCCGGCCACCGTGGGCGTTGGCGATGGACGCCACGACCGCGAGGCCCAGGCCGGCCCCGCCCTGTGTGCGAGCACGTCCCGCGTCGGCGCGGCGGAAGCGTTCGAAGGCGTGGGGAAGGAACTCCGGCGGAAACCCGGGCCCACGGTCGCTGACCTCGATGACGGCCACACGCTCGCCGTCGCCGGTCGCGGTCCGCACGTTCAGTGCCACGGCGCTGCCCTCGGGGGCGTGGCGAAGTGCATTGCCGAGCAGGTTGTCGACGACCTGGCGAACCCGGTCCGGATCGCCGACGATCCGTATCGACGGGTCGGCGTCCAGTTCCATCGAGATCGTCCGGGTGGCGGCGGTGGCCTCTGAGCTTCGTACGGAGGCCGCTACGAGATCGGAGAGCGTGATCGGCCGCGCTTGCAGGAATTCGGCGCCTTCGTCGGCGCGGGCCAGCAACAGCAGGTCTTCCGCCAGCCGGATCAGCCGCTCGGTGTCGGCCGCCGCGGCCGAGATCGCCATGTTGAGCGTCTCCCGGTCCCGCCCCGGCCTGGCAGCGAGCTCCAGCTCCGCCTTGAGCGCGGTCAACGGGGTGCGCAACTCGTGGCCGGCGTCGGCGACGAAGCCGCGCTGACGTGCCAGAGCGCGCTGCAGCCGGTCCAGCAGCCCGTTCATGGCCTCCGCGAGGGAGGCGATCTCGTCGCGGGTTCGCGGGACGCGCAGGCGAGCGTCCGTACTGTGCTCGGTGATGTTCGTCAGCCGGCGGCGCATCCTGGTCACGGGGTGCAGCGCCGCTCCGGCCACCAGCCACGCCCCGAATCCCGCCACGGCGACGGCCGACCCTCCCACAGCCCAGATGGCCGTACGCGCCCGCGTCTGCGCGTCCTCGATGACACCGGTGCTCTCGCCCACCGCCGCGATGACCTCGTCGCCCGCTCGGCGCGCGGGCATGGCCAGCATCCGCACACGCTCACCTTCGATGCTGCCGGTGAAGAACAGCGATCCCTCGGAAGCGCGCTTGAGTTGCGCGGCCGTGAGCAGCGTGGCCGGACCCGCGGTCGATTCCAGCACGGCACCTTCGGGGGTGAGGACCTGCGTGACCTGCTCGGATTCGGAGAACTCGCCTCGGTAGTCGCCCCTCTGATCACCGCCGTCCGGGCGTGCGGTCGGCTGGGTCGCGGCGAGCCGGGTCGTCACGGCGTCCCCCCGGGCGCGGAGCGTCTCGTCCAAGGCGGAGTTCAAGCCGGACTGGAGCTGGGCCAGGAAGACCATCCCGGCGATGCCGATCGCGATCGCGATCCCCAGAGTGAACAGCAGCGAGAGCCGCAGCCGCAGCGACATCACCGCTCACCGGACGCCGGGGGAACGGCGACTCGGAGCCGGTAGCCGGCACCACGGACCGTCTCCAGGTGCTTCACGCCGAACGGCCGGTCGATCTTGCGTCGAAGGTAGGCGATGTACTGGTCCACCACATTGGAGACGCCGTCATAGGCGAAGTCCCATACGTGCTCCAGGATGTGGGTGCGGGTGAGCACCTGTCCCGGGTGGCGGAGGAACAACTCCAGCAGCGCGAACTCCTTCGGCGACAGGTCCAGCTCGGTGTCCCCGCGCCAGGCTCTGCGGCTCGCCGGGTCCAGCCGCAGGTCACCGGCCTGCAACGATGTCGGCCGCTCGCGTGCCCCACGGCGGATCAACGCCCGGAGGCGCGCGGACAGCTCGGTGAAGCTGAAGGGCTTGGTCAGATAGTCGTCCGCGCCCGCGTCCAGACCGCGTACCCGATCCGGGACCGCGTCCAGAGCGGTCAGCATCAGCACCGGAGCCCAGCAGCCTTCCGCGCGAAGGCGACGGCACACCTCGAACCCGTCCAGGTCCGGGAGCAGCACGTCAAGGACCACGACGTCGTAACCGAACTCCGTGGCCCGCCACACCGCGCCCTGCCCGTCGGCGGCCACATCGACGGCGTACCCCTCCTCGGCCAGCCCCCGCTGAAGCAGCGCCGACGTCCGAACCTCGTCCTCGACCACCAGCACGCGCACACACACCAAGCTAGACGAACATCTGGCCAGGGTGCGTCCGGCCGACGGCCCGGCCCCCCATGCCGTCGCCCGCGGCGGACGGTCACGATCTTCCGCTGCGACGTAGGGATGCACGATGCCGACTACGTTCGCGCCGATCGGTACGCGTGAACGGCGATGTGGGCGAACGACCTCGTCAGGGGGCTTTCATTCCCGGTCGCCCAGGCGACGACGAGTGAGCTCGGGGGCATGTCGGTCAGAAGCGCCCAGGTCAGCCCATCGGGCAGGGCGTGGGTGAACGGCGCGATGCCGATCATGCCGTTCCAGAGGACGGCCTGCATGCATTCGTTGACGGTGCGCACCACCGGGCCAGCACGCCGCTCGCCGACGGGCCTCGCCCCGTTCCAGTAGGCGCTCCAGACAGGGTCCGTGCCTTCCGGCAGCTGGAACCAGGGACGGTCGGCGACGTCGGCCAGGCACAGGGAGTCGCGACCGGCCAACGGGTCGTCCGCGCGCAGGACCACCCCGACCGGGTCCGACCGCAGCACGCGCATGCTGATTCCGATGTCGTCGAAGGGGGTCCGGGTGAGCGCCACGTCGACCAGGCCGTTGCGCAGTCCCGTGGTCGGGTCGGTGAAGTCCGCCTCACGGATCCGAATCGAGACCTTGGGATGGTGGCGGCGGAAGGTAGCGGCCAGCCGCGTGCTGAATTCTCCGGCGCTGTCAGCCAGCGTGCCGATGGTCAGCGTCGCGGCGCCAACCGTCGCCGTCACCCGCGCGCGTGCCTGCTCGGCCTGTTCCAGCAACGTACGCGCCTCCACGTACAGCACGCTCCCGGCGGGAGTGAGCTCCACGCCGGTGGCCGAACGATGCAACAGCGCGACGCCCAGGTCGGTCTCCAGTTGCTTGATGGCCCGGCTCAGCGGCGGCTGCGTCATGTGCAGCCGGGCGGCGGCCCGCCCGAAATGTCTCTCCTCGGCGATGGCCACGAAGTAGCGCAGCAGGCGAAGCTCCATCACCGGCAAAGATACCCATGCGGTATCGGGACTGCGCAAGCGGTGTTGGACGCCGGGCGGGCGCCGCCGGGAGAGTCGGAGCATGTCTTCCGAAGCCCTCACCCACGAACCGATCGTCGAGATCACCCAGGTCCGGGAACTCGCCCGCGACCTGGTGGTGATCCCCAACCGCAGCGTCGAGCTCGTGCCCAACATCGGCGTCATCGGCGGCAGCCACTCCGTGCTGGTCGTCGAGACCGGCATGGGCCCGCGTAACGCCGAGAAGGTGCTCGCCTTCGCGACCGAGTACGCCAGGGGGCGCAGGCTCTACCTGACCACGACCCACTTTCACCCGGAGCACGCGTTCGGCGCGCAGGCGTTCGCGGGCGAGGCGACGTACCTCGTCAACGGCGCGCAGGCCGCGGACCTGACCGGCAAGGGGCCGGCCTACCTCGAGATGTTCCGCGGCCTCGGCGCGCCGATCGCGCGGCAGTTGGAAGGCGTTGAGCTGGTCACGCCGGACACGGTCTACGAGACGCGTACGAGCTCGACCTGGGCGGCCGGGTCGTGCAGTTGCGTGCCACGGGGCGCGCCCACAGCAAGGGCGACCAGGTGGTGACCGTTCCTGACGCGGGTGTGCTGTTCACTGGTGACCTGGTCGACGCCGGGCAGTTCTCGATCTTCCCATGGTTCCCGCCACACGACACCGACGTCTCGGGACTGCGCTGGATCGAGGTGATGCGCCGCCTGGTCGCCACCGCCCCGGACGTGGTGGTACCCGGCCACGGCGACATCTCCGGCCCGCAGTTGCTGGCCGATGTCCGCGACTATCTCGAGCTCCTGCGCGATGAGACCTGGGTGCGGCGCGACTCGGCCATGCCCCAGGAGACGATCGTCGCAGAGGTCAAGGCCCTGATGATCGAGCGACACCCGGAGTGGGCCGGCCAGAACTGGATCGAACAGGGCGTCGGCTGCTTCTGCGCAGAACACGCCTGACACACGGGAGCACGGCACGCTCGATCATCTTCCGTGAGCGTCTCCACCCGTCTCGCGACGCAGCCGGCATCCGCGTCAGCGAGATCTCGGCCTTCCCACCCCTTCGGTGCGACCTGCGGGCGGGGCCAACGTCAATGCCTCATCGACCTGCTCAGGGGTGTGTCGACAGCTGATCGCGTACGCCCTTGAAGGCTGTGATGCTGTTCAGGCCACCGGTCGAACGCCGCCGCATCCGTCAGCACCAACGATCGCGCTTCACTGTTGAGCCGACTTCTCTCCATCCCCCGCCTCACCCTGTTGACCTTCCACCGGCAACGGCGGCCGTGCCGCCAGACGCGACACTGGCTCGCGTTGATCAGCCAGTTGGCGACGCGCATGATTGATGAAGCTGAGACGCGCATTTTCAAGGGCACTGCGCACCAGAGCCCAGTCCTCCTCCGAGGTGATCTCCCGTGCGCTTATCTTACGGTTGGTCTCCCAGAAGACCTGATCGATCTGTTGAGCTGCCGAGACCATGTCGGGCCCGGTGACCAGCGTGAGAACTGTTAGCGCTTCGTTCCAGGGGACCCAGTCTGGCCTGGTCCCGTCTCGCCAGGCAGACCGTAGAGCGAATTGCACCCTGTTCGATTCGCGCATGATGCCCAAACACGCATCTACTTGGTGATCACGCAGCCAGTGCTGCACCTGGGCACGTCTCGTGAGCATCCCACCCATCACCACCCCGAGCACCGTCGCACAAATTCCGCCGAGCACCGGAACAATCACACTGAGCTGCATAGGCCCTCCCCGTGACTATGTCCACGAGTCCTACGTGAGGATCTCGCATTCAGCAATGCCTAAGGAAGAGCTCTAAGAGCACCGCTATGAGGAGAGTCCCGCATCATGAGAGCGACTGCTGTATGGCTTACGCGGTATCAAGCATCAATGCTCTGCTCAGCTACCATCGCTCACAGAATTATCCCTGCATGTCTGCACCCCCTGAATCAGGGGATGCGTCCGCTCGCCGGCGGGCAGCGGGACGCCTCCCGCGAACGGCTCGTGGTCCTCGAATGCGTACAGCGCCATACCGTCAAACTACGTATTCGGCCCCGCACGCCTGGGCCAAGGACGGGCCGAACAGCGCGGCGGGGGTGAACGCGCCCGGCTTGCCCTCGCCCGCCAGCAGGCGCCGCACCACCTCGGCAGGCACCGCGCCGGTCCACTCCTGGGCCTCGCCGAGCCGCAGCCAGCCCTCGCGCGTCGTGCCGTCGGGCCAGCGCACGACCGCGTGCCCCCACGAGTGCTCGCGCGGCTTCGGCTTGGCTGCGACCTTCACCGCGGCCAGCCGCCGGATCGCGAACTCCCGCACCGGGCGGATGCCCAGCACCGCCGTGGCCACCGGCAGGATCGCCCGGACCACCGGCGAGGACGGCGCCTCGCTCGACGCCGCGACGACATTCGGCGCGCCGCTCGCGCGCTGGGCCGCGATCAGCTCGCCGAGCGGCATGCCGGCCGTGGTGACCACGCCGCCGTCGGGCAGTGTCAGCCGCACCGGGTCACCGCCGATCGGTGCCGCCACCAGCCGTCCGTCGCGGTATCGCCGCCCCTGGAACCGGCCGCCGCCCGCGACGCCCGGGATCCCGTCGAGGATGGTGGCGGCGAGGGCCTCGCCGAGCACCCCCGCCTGGGTTTCGAGCGACGGCACCATGTCGACCCTCACCTGCTCGGGCGCGGCGCGCCCTTCGCAGAGCTTCACGACCACGCTTTCCGTTGCGGTCACGCCGAACCCGGCGCCGGTCACGACCGTACGCCCGGAAGCCGCGACCGAATCGCCCAGCGCTAACGTCGTGGCCACTGCGGAGAGGTCGTTGGCCAGATCGAGGTAGTCGCTGCCCCCGTCGAGGCAGGCCCGGATCGTCGGCGTCGCGGTGCGGGTGAACGGGCCGACCGTGTTGACGACCGCGGCCGGGCGCTGCCGGCGAATCTCGGCCGCCATCGCCTCGGCCGAACCGGCCACCACCGTGCGGTCGCCCTCGGCCACCGCGACCAGGCGCGCGGCGTCCCGCCCGACCAGCACCGGCCGGATGCCCTGCGCGCGCAACTGGGCAGCGATTGCCCGGCCGCTGCGACCGGTCCCGCCCAGGATCCATACGTCTGTCATGTCCGCGCTCCGCCCTGTGATGACACGTCGTGTCATCACCATAACCGACGACGACATGACATGTCATCACTAGACTGGGGACGTGAGCAGATGGCGGCCCGACGCGCGTGAGCGCCTTCAGCAGGCTGCGCTGGATCTCTTCGCCGAACAGGGCTTCGCCGCCACAACCGTTCCCGAGATCACCGCCCGGGCCGGGCTGACCACGCGCACGTTCTTCCGGCACTTCGCCGACAAGCGGGAGGTCCTCTACGCCGACGACGCCGAGGTGCCGGCCATGGTCGCCACGATGATGGCCGAGGCTCCCCCGTCGGCCGAGCCGCTGGCCCTGATCGTCGAGGGCCTGCGGACGGTCGCCGAGACCCGCTTCGAGCCCCGCAAGGCGGCCCTGCTGGCCCGGCGCGAGCTGGTGCGCACCGACGCCGGCCTGCAGGAACGCGACCTGCGCAAGCGAGCGGTCATGTCCGAGGCGATCCGGGAGGGCTTCCAGGCCCGAGGCGTCGACCCGGCCCGGGCGGCACTGCTCGCCGAGACGTCGGTGACCCTGATCAACGTCTCCCTGGCCGAGTGGCTCGACGCCCCCGACGACCGCAAGCTCTACGACATCATCCTCGAGACCCTGGCGACGCTGCGGAGCGCGCTCGGCTGATCAGTCGACCGGCGTGAAGCTCTCGTAGAGCTCGACCTGATTGCGGCTGAAATCGAACATGCTCGACGCGTATTCCCCGGTCAGTGGCATGTCTTCCCAATCCTGTTCGACGCTCTGAACCAGTCAGCCATTCCGCTTAACGCCTTGTGACGTTTGCGTAGTGGCTTCAGGTGGTTCGGGCGTGGTCGGTGTGGAGGACGACCAGTGCCGCGGCGACGGGGCGGAGCCCCGGGGAGAAACAGCCCTGAGCGGAGCGAAGGACAATATCGACGACCGGGCCGTTCAGCTGGACAGCAGCAGAACGCTCGTTGACAAGAGGCCTCTCATGATCAAGGCGAGGGGCCTTGAGGCTGAAGCTGGAGCCGACGAGGGGAATCGAACCCCTGACCTTCGGTTTACAAGCCGGAAGAGGATCGTCTCCCCACGTCCCTCGCTGTCTCTGCGCTGCTGGTCAAAAGCCTATTTTCTTGATCCTCTTCCACCGATGTCTACGGCCGTCTCGGGACGCATTTAGCATCCGCGTTAGCAAGATCCTCGCCTCCCCTTCGATGCGTAGTTCCTGTTCCAGCGCGGCGAGTTGCCGTTCGCCGAGCCGGGGCAGGGAGGCAGGCCCGTGCGAGCGCAGCGCTCCGTCCCCGCCGGCTCGCCAGTCCCTCTTCCAACGCTGAACGGACCGCAGGCTGATTCGCAGGTCCCGGGCGATGGCCGTGCTGGATTCATCACGGGCGAACCGCTCGGCCGCCTGCAGCCGGAGTCGTTCGCGGAACGCTCTTCGCTCGGCGGACAACCCTCCGCCTTGTGCGTACCTCATGACGTCGGTCTACCCGGTAATCAAGGCTCATCAGGAGCTATGACACCACCAGTTCAACCTCAGTAACCGAGAGGTCGGGCAGCCGGCCAGAACTGGATGCGGAACTCCTCCAAACCCTCCGGGTAGCCACTGTCGTCATCGTCCTCGTCGTCATATGCCTCATCCGATGAGAAGTAGACAACGGCCTGGCTCGCCTTCTTGATCCGCTGGGCGCGGACCGACCACAGGGCGGCCGGCTCTCCCAGGTCGAGGACCGGGCCGCCGTTGCCCATGGAGTTGCCCGCCCGAACCCGGCCCGAACTGCTGCGCATCGGCTCAGCGGCGGTCCCCGCCTGACCCTCCGGGTCGGCAGGCGGCTCGCCGTCCCACAGTTCGAGCGCGACGTCCGCTATGTGGTGGTAACCCTGGCGGCTGCACACGATTGCCATGTTCTCCGTGACGGCGAACCAGGGGTCACCCTGTCTCACCAGCTCGTACAGCTCTTCCGGGGCGAGCGCGACGGACGAGAAGGAGAGCCCGTCGAGGTCCATGACGGTGAATGAGCCATACATCACTAGGAATGGACCCGCGACGCGGGCAATGAGCTTTGACATGGTTCTCCGTAAACGTCGCGCCGACACAGCTTGACGCAAGGATAGGCCGAGCGCCCAGCGGTGATCCGCCGGGCGCTCAGTTTTCCGCTATGGCCCCGGGTTCACGAGGTTCCCCGCGGCGTTGTAGAGATGCAGGATGAAGTTCTCGTTGTAGAGGATCCGGTCGTTCATGTAGAAGCGCCCGAGCCCCGCGAGATGGTAGGTCGCCCCCCAGTTGGTGTTCTGCTGCTTGGGGATCAGTGACACCGAGACCGCCACTCCCGGCTTGTAGGGCGCGCCCTTGTCAGCGGGCTTGTTCGCCTGCCAGCTCACCCAGGAACCCTGGTAGGTGCTCTGGAAGGGATACTCGTCGCACTCCTTCAGCGAAGTGTCCCAGGGAGCGGCGCCACCCTTCCAGCTGGACTTGTAGTCGATCGCGCATATTCTGAAGGATCGATAGTAGTTCCGCGATGCCCGGTTCTTGATGACGTTCGGATCGCTGTCCTTCTTGTTGAGCCGAGTCAGCGGCGTGTTGGTGCTGAATCCGGGGAACTCCTTGCCGGTTCCGAAGGGGACATGTTTCGGCCACAACCTCGGGTTCGTCGTGGTCGTTTCCGGAGTGGTGAGGTTAGGAGTTTTGTAGGCCTTGTAGATGTGCGCGTAGGCGTCCGGGAAGGTGTTTTCATGCAGTTCGACAGCGCGCATCTTGTGGTCGAAGATGCAGCCACGCGGGAAGAGTTGGTTCTCCCTCGCGGAGTCACATCGAACCACTCCCTTCGCCATGGCGCCCTTGTACATCAACGGAAGATCCCGCACAGTCAGCTTCAACTGGATGGTGCACTGGGACAGCCATTGCGAAGTGTCGGCCGGTGTCCACCCGCTCTCCGGTGATTCGATCTTGAAGGCGACCTTCCTGTTGTTCCAGTAGCTCTCGTTCCCGGCATAGACCGAGAGGTGGCTGGAGTCGACCACCTGCCGGCACGAGAAAGCGGGGGAACCCTGCACGTCGAGGCCGAGGGCGAAGACCTGGCCGTCGAAGACCGATCCCTGCACGGTGTCGTCCAACTGCAGGTTGATCACTTCGATCTCGGCGGTCCGGGAGTCGTTGAAGACCCGCCCGATCGTCATGAGCACCATGCTCGCCTCGTCGGTCACCCGCGACCGCAACGTGCGCGGATTGGTGACCTCGACAGTGAATCTGGGCTTCTGAGACACGCACCAGTCGTGCGGGCCGGGGTTCCAGCCCTTCGGGTTCCTGACCGGGACCGGGAATCTGGGTGGGAAGTAGAAGCTGGAGTTCTCCTTGATGCAGTCCTCGGGAGCGATCCGATGGTAGGTAGGAGTCGCGGACGCGGCCGCAGCGGCCTTCACCGAGCTCTTGACGCGCGCAGCCGATGCCGTCACCCCCGCCGCGACCGCCGCCTCCTCCGCGGTAATGGCCTTGTCGTAGATCCAGATGTCGTCGAGGGACCCATTCAGCCTGGTGCCCAGCGTGGTCACGCCGTCGGCGCGCCAGGTGGTGAAGCCGAGCGTGGCCGACTCGATCGCGACCCCGTTGAGGTATAGGGTCGCTCGCTTCGTGGCCGCGTCGTACGCGCCCGCCAGGTGGAACCACTGGTTGACCGGCGGCTCCACCTGCGAGAGCACACCGCCGGTGCTCGCCTCGCGCGTGTCCGCGCTTGCGAAGGTGAAGACCAACCCGTCTTCGGCGGTGTTGCCCAGCCGGAAGGCGGCTTGATGCGTGCCTCGCTGCTCGATGACGGTGTAGTCACCGTCCTTGTCCGCCCAGCGAACCCACGCGCCGACGGTGAAGCTCGACTCCGAAGGGACAAGGGCCGTCGTGGCCTCCGCCAGCGGCTCCTCGCCTGGCAGGATGAGGTCAACCTTGACCGTCAGCCAGGATGACCAGCCCGCGGAGACACCTCCGGCCACGGCGCGGGCACGCCACCGGATCAGCCAGCCATCGGTCAGCTTCCCTGCCGGGATGGTCAGGGCCGCCGGGCCTCCCGAGGCGATGTCGTCCACGCCACCGGTCCAGATCTGCCCGCTCCCTTGGTTCTCGGGAGCGGCCGGGTCGTGCTCGACCTGGAACTCGACTCGTGAGACCGCCGCCTGCGGATGGGTGGCGATCGCGCTCAAGGTGGGGGTGAGGGATTCGGTGGCGGTTACCCCGTCCACCGTCCTGGCCGGTGTGAGCTGCAGTCCAGCCACGTCCGGCTTGGGAAGGTCGACCGTGAACAGCCGCCAGTCCGACCAGTCAGAAGCCGCGGTCTCCGAGGTCGCGCGGACTCGCCACCGGACCTGCCAGCCGTCGATCAGCTTTCCGCTGGGTACGGCGAGCACAGCCCGGCTGTTCACGGCGATGCCGTGCACGCTCCCAGCCCAGATCTGCCCGCTCCCTTGGTTCTCGGGGGCGGCCGGATCGTGCTCGACCTCGAACTCGGCGGTGAGCGCGTCACCGCGCGGGTCGGTCAGCGTCGCGCGCAACTCGGGGGTCAACGACAGGGCGAGAGTCTTGCCACCGACCGTCTGCGCGGGTGTGACCTGCGGGTCGTTCACTTCTGGCGCTGAGGCTGGTCGCTTGACGGTGAGCTGCTGCCAGGCCGACCACGGAGAGGTGAGCGTCCCGGCGATCGAACGGGCGCGCCAGCGCACCACCCATCGCCCGGGACCTGCGAATCAGCCTGCGGTCCGTTCAGCGTTGGAAGAGGGACTGGCGAGCCGGCGGGGACGGAGCGCTGCGCTCGCACGGGCCTGCCTCCCTGCCCCGGCTCGGCGAACGGCAACTCGCCGCGCTGGAACAGGAACTACGCAAGGAACCCGTCTGGCACGGCTGGTCCGACCAGCGCTGGACCCTGTCTCGGGTCAAGACCGTGATCGGCGGGCGCTTCCATCTGACCTACACCCTGCAAGGAGTGCGTAAGCTGCTGCTCCGCAACGGCTACTCCTGCCAGGTCCCGGCCCGCCGCGCCCTGGAGCGAGATGAAGCGGCGGTGACAGGGTGGGTGAAGGAGGCCTGGCCGAGCGTGGAAGATCCGCGGCGGCGCTCGGCGCCGGTCTCGTCTTCGAAGACGAGACCGGCCTGTCGATGATGCCGCCCCGTCGCGCGCACCTGGGCACCCCGAGGCCATACCCCGGTCATCACCGTGCGGGGCCGTTCTCGGCGCCGGATCTCGATCGCGGCGCTGGCGGAGCGTGATCGCAGGGTCAGCGTGCCCCAGCCGGGCCGTGTACGCGCACGTGATCAATGAGCAGATGGCGACGGCGGCCGACATCTTCGCCACCGCGGTCAAGGAAGTCGTCGCATAGCGCGTGTTAGCAAGTCTGTTAGCAAAAGGCCCCTTGTGATCATGGCGAGGGGCCTTTGAGCTGGGAGCCGACGAGGGGAATCGAACCCCTGACCTACGGTTTACAAGACCGTTGCTCTGCCGATTGAGCTACGTCGGCGGGTGGTGCTCTACGAGTTTAGTGGCATGGGGTGGGGCCTGGCACCGGCGTTGTGGTGTCAGGCCCGTTGAGGAATTGTCCAGGGCCGGCGTCAGCGGCGGCGAAGGCGGGAGATCTCGTAGAGGGCTATGCCCGTGGCCACGCCGGCGTTCAGGGACTCGGCGGCGGCTCGCATGGGGATGCGGGCGACCACGTCGCAGGACTCGCGGACGAGGCGGGACAGGCCCTTGCCCTCGGAGCCGATGACGATGACGAGGGGCTCGGTGGCGAGGTCGACGTCGCCGATCTCGACGGGGCCCTCACCGTCGAGGCCGATGACGAACAGGCCCCGCTCGCGGTACTCGCGCAGGCTGTTCGTGAGGTTGGCGGCCCGGGCCACGGGCATGTGGGCCAGGGTGCCCGCGGAGGTCTTCCAGGCCCCGGCGGTGACGCCGGCCGAGCGGCGGGAGGGGACGAGGATGCCGTGGGCGCCGAAGGCGGTGGCGGAGCGGGCGATGGCGCCGAGGTTGCGCGGGTCGGTGACGCCGTCGAGGGCGACGATGAGCGGGACCTCGGCGGCGTCCTGCGCCTGCTCGACCAGGTCGTCGGGGTGGGCGTAGTCGTAGGGCGGGAGCTGGAGGCCGATGCCCTGGTGGATGGTGCCCTCGGTGAGCCGGTCGAGCTTGTCGCGGCTGATCTCGAGCAGGGCGATGCCGCGGTTGGAGGCTATCTTGATGGCCTCGCGGGTGCGGTCGTCGTGGTCGATGCGCTGGGCGACGTACAGCGTGTTCGCCGGCACCTCGGCGCGCAGGGCCTCGACGACGGGGTTGCGGCCGCCGATGACCTCCGGGGCGTCGTCCCGCCGGGGGCCGCGCGCCGGGCGGGCCGGGGCGGTGCCCTCCTTGGGGCGGGCCGCCGCCGCGCCTGCGGCGCGCTGGCGGTCCTTGAACCAGTGCCGCTCGCTCGCCGGAGGCGTCGCTCCCCGGCCCGCGAGCGTCTTGCGGCCCTGACCGCCGGTGCCTCGCGTGGCGCCTTGCCGCTTACCGCCGGATCTACCGGACCCTTTACCCGCACCTGCCATGTCTGCAAGCCTACCGGCGCGATCAGCGCGCCAGTTCCCATCGAGGGCCCTGGGGGGTGTCCTCGACGATCACGCCGGCGGCCGCGAGCTGGTCGCGGATGGCGTCGGCGGCGGCGTAGTCCTTGCGGGCGCGGGCGGCCTGGCGCTGCTCCAGGGCGACCTTGACCAGCGCGTCCACCGTCTCATGCAGGCCGGCGTCGGCGGCGGAGCCCCGCCACTGCGGCGAGCGCGGGTCGAGGCCGAGGACGTCGAGCATGTTCTGGGTCTCGGCGAGAAGGCGGGCGACCTGCTCCTTGTTGCCGTGGGCCAGGGCGACGTTGCCCTCGCGGACGACCTCATGGACGACGGCGAGCGCCTGGGGCACCCCGAGGTCGTCGTCGAGCGCGTCGACGAACGCCTGCGGAAGGGGGGCGGCGGCGTCGACGTCGTGGATGACCTCGGCGGCGCGGGTGACGAAGCCCTCGATGCGCTGGTAGCCGGCGGCGGCCTCGGCCAGGGCCTCCTCGGAGTAGTCGATCGAGGAGCGGTAGTGGGCGGCGACGAGGTAGTAGCGCAGCTCGACGGCGCGGACCTTGGTGAGCATCGCGGGGACGAGCAGCGAGTTGCCGAGCGACTTGCTCATCTTCTCGGCGCCGACCTTGAGCATGCCGTTGTGCAGCCAGTAGCGGGCGAAGCCGTCGCCGGCGGCCTGGGACTGGGCGACCTCGTTCTCGTGGTGCGGGAAGATCAGGTCGACCCCGCCGCCGTGGATGTCGAAGGTCTCGCCGAGGTACTTCGTGGCCATGGCCGAGCATTCGATGTGCCAGCCGGGACGGCCGGAACCCCACGGGGTGGGCCAGGTGGGCTCGCCGGGCTTGGCGCCCTTCCACAGGGCGAAGTCGCGGGGGTCGCGCTTGCAGTCGGCGTCGGTGTCGGCCGCGGCGCGCATGTTCTCGGGGCGCTGGTTGGAGAGCCTGCCGTAGCGCTCGGCGTAGGACATGACGTCGAAGTACACGTCGCCGCCCGCGGCGTAGGCGTGGCCCTTGTCGATCAGCCGTTGGATCAGCTCGACCATCTCGGGGATGTGGCCCATCGCCCGGGGCTCGACGGTGGGCGGCAGGCACCCGAGGGCCTCGTACGCCCACGTGAAGGCGCGCTGGTTGCGCTCGGAGACGACGAACCACGGGACGCCTTCCTCGGCGGCCACACGGAGGATCTTGTCGTCGAGGTCGGTGACGTTGCGGCAGAACGACACGTCGTAGCCCGAGCGTGTCAGCCAGCGGCGCATGACGTCGAAGTTGACGCCGGACCGAATGTGCCCGATATGGGGCGGAGCCTGCACAGTAGCCCCGCACAGGTAGATCGAGACCCGCCCGGGCTGGATGGGGACGAAGTCGCGGACCGCACGGGTGCTGGTGTCGTATAGGCGCAGACTCACGAACGCAAGGCTAATGCCTCGCAGGCCCTGACAGGACTGGTTGCCCGACCTCACTCGCCGCCAATGCGAATGTGAACCGGACGGCGTTTCCGGACGTCCGGCGTGAGCAGCCAAGTCCTCCCATATGGCGGCCGTTGTCCGGAATGATTTGTACAGGTCCAAGGCATGACATCCCCATGCGCACGTAAATCGGAGACCATGCGGCGTGCCCGTATCGGCGATTGAGGACCGGTAAGTGTCCTGTAAGGCCGCGGAGTCGGACGGCCGTCACTTCACATGACAACCGCACCGCCGTTTCGCGCCGTCACAATTGCCGCACCACGCCCCTCCCGGCCCTCGCGGTGACCGCGGACGCAGGGCGGTCGCGTGGCGTGGCGCGGCCGCGCCGACCGGTTATCGGAACGCCGATTCTGTAGGCTCGAACCGCCATGGACGTGACTCCCCCGCTGCCGGCAGGCCGCTCCGCCCGCCGGTTCGAGCTCCCACCACCCCCAGCCGCCCAGCCGACCGGGGCGGCCCTCGTGCTGCGCCGCCTGGGCACCGCCGTAGCGGCGCTCGCGGTCACCGGGCTGGCCGCCGCCGCCTGCGTGCTGTCCTTCGACGCCCTGCGCTTCCTCGCTCTGGCGGGAGGCGCCCGCGCCGACTTCGCCTACCTGTACCCCGCCGGGTTCGACGCGCTGCTGGCCATCGCGCTGATCAGCGTTTTGCTCCTGCGCCCTGCGCGGTTTCTGATACGTCTCCAGGCCGTGATCGTCCTGGCGTTGCTGATCGTGGTCGCCGCCGCCGCGAACGTCGTCGTCGCCACGGACACGGCCGTCTCGGCCGACCAGGCGACCGTGGGCATCGCCGTGACGCCCTGGGTGATGCTGGTCGTCGGCCTGTGGCTCTTCCTGCTCCCCGCGCGGCGCTTCCCCGCGTACGCCACGACGGACGCGGCGTCGCCGGCCGAGCGCGACATCGTGCCCTTCGGGGGCGAGGAGCGCGACCCGGACCTGGCGCCGCCGCTCGAAGCCCTCCCCCACGGCCCGCACAGCGTCGCCGTACGCCACCACGAGCGGGACGCTCCGGCGGCGGACCCGACCGAGCCCGAGATCACGCCTGTGGTCCCTCCGACTCCCGCCCCGGAGACTCCCACCGTGGACGAGCTTCCGCCGCTGGAGACGGCCGATCAGGGGCGCGCCGACCCCGAGCGGGACGTCCAGCCGCCCGCCGCGTCCACGACCGGCCAGGCCGCGGCCGCGGAGGAACCCCTCACGGCCACGACCGGTCAGGCCGCCGCGACCGGACACACGGGTGTGGTTCAGGAGCACGCGGTTCCCGAGCCGGAGCCCGAGCAGCGCCTCGTGCCACAACCGCGTCCCGGGACACCGGCCGCGCCGCCCCGCCGCGACCCCGACCGTCCGCTCCGCTGGGGCGACCTCGTACGGCCCGCCAGCGGCGACGTGCTGGTCCACCCGCTGCCCAAGCCCGCCGCCGGACGGGAGTTGGGCGACACGCAGCCTTACCCGAACATCACCGACCCTGTGTCCGATCGGGACGAGCCCGGCGAGACGCATGGTCAGGTGGAGGAGTCCGCCGAGACGCATGGCCATGCGGACGAGCCCGGCGACGCGACGCCGGTGGAGACGGACACCCAGCCGTACCCGCACCTGCGCGAGGATGCCTCCGCGCTGCCGGAGACGCGGACCTCCGCCGAGCCCTCCTCGGACGCGCCGAACGACACTCCGGGGCACGAGGGCGACGTCCCCGCAGGCGAGGAGCAGGCCGGGCCTCAGGCCTACGGCCGCGGGGAGATCGCGGCCCCGCCGTCGGGGCGCATGCGCAGCACGCCGCTCCCGCCAGAGGAGTGACGCCGGAGCGATGAGGCCCGAGCGATGAGGCCGGAGCGATGAGGCCCGAGCGATGAACTCGCGATCAAGAGGTCGCAGGTCGCTCGGACGCCCCGGCGCCGAGAAGCCCCCGGGTCCCAGAACGGATGTCGACAGACGAGAAGACCCGCCCGGTCCGGGGAGGATCGGGCGGGTCTTCTCGTCTATCCGGGGCGCAGTCACCGCTCCCTGCACGTGACCGCCGTGCCCGCGGGCCGACCTTGGTCAGGCCGCTGCCGCCACCGGGTCGCCGCCGCCGTCGTGGGGGCGGGCGAGGGTCACGGTGCGCTCCGCCCGAGGTCAGACCCTCGTGCGGCCGCGGAGCCCGGCGACCAGGGCGACACCGATGATGGCGACGACCACCTGGAGTACGAGTTCGATCCAGTCGATGCCATCGGTGGTGGCGACGCCGAGCACCTGGGCGATGGCGGTACCGATCAGGGCGGCGACGATGCCGACGATGATCGTGACGAGCCACCCGATGGGCTGACGGCCGGGAAGGACGAGGCGTCCGAGGGCACCGATGATCGCACCGATGACGATCGCGCCGAGGATGGTCTGGATGGTCATATTGAGCCTCCACTTGAGGGTCAAGCCTTCACGCTGAAATGACGGCTACCCACACGTGGACGGCTAATCATAAAGAGTAAAAGTGCCTGGTCAGAGGCACGAAAGGGAGGACGACGCCCCGCGCCGCGCCGGTCAGCGGGGCGCCGTCCTCCGGTTTCGCGAGCAGTTGGACCAACTCGCCTTGGGATCCCGCTATTAAGACGTACGCGAGGCCCGTTCGGTTGGCGCGGGCGGCGTGTCGGCCGGGAAGACGAGCGCGGTGGCGATGGCCGCGACGCCCTCGCCCCGCCCGGTGAGGCCGAGCCCGTCGGTCGTGGTGGCGCTGACGCTCACCGGCGCGGCGACGGCCTCGCCGAGGACCTTCTCGGCCTCGGCGCGCCGCGGCGCGAGTTTGGGACGGTTGCCGATGATCTGCACGGCGATGTTGCCGACCTCGAAACCGGCCGCGCGGACGTGCCGTGCGGCCTCTTCGAGGAGCGTGACGCCCGAGGCGCCGGCCCATCGGGGGTCGGACGTGCCGAAAAGCCCTCCGATGTCGCCGAGGCCCGCGGCGGACAGCAGGGCGTCGCAGCACGCGTGCGCCGCGGCGTCGCCGTCGGAGTGGCCCGCGAGCCCGGTCTCGCCCGGCCAGTGCAGACCGGCCAGGTGGAGATCACGGCCCGATGCGAACGGGTGGACGTCGACCCCGACGCCCACCCGTGGATGTATAGATTTCAGGAGTTGAGAACCTCGTCGAGTAGAGCCTCGGCCTTGTCCTCGTTGGTCTTCTCGGCCAGAGCGAGCTCGCTGACCAGAATCTGCCTGGCCTTGGCGAGCATGCGCTTCTCGCCCGCGGACAGGCCGCGCTCCTTGTCGCGCCGCCAGAGATCGCGCACCACTTCGGCCACCTTGTTGACGTCGCCGGACGCCAGTTTTTCGAGGTTGGCCTTGTAGCGGCGGGACCAGTTGGTGGGCTCTTCCGTGTGCGGCATGCGCAGAACATCGAAGACACGCTCTAGGCCTTCCTGGCCTACAACGTCACGCACACCAACGAGTTCGGCGTTTTCCGCCGGCACCTGAACGGTAAGGTCGCCCTTGTCGACCTTCAGCACCAGATAGGTTCTGTCCTCGCCCTTAATCGTGCGGGTTGTGATGGCTTCGATTCGAGCAGCCCCGTGGTGGGGGTAGACGACAGTGTCGCCGACCTGGAAAGTCATGTGACAAGTACCCCTTCCGCTGTCCTCCAGGATACCACGCGCCAGTCCCCTCCCGGAACAGTGAAATCAACATAACTGCAGGTCAAAGCCTCGATTTGGGACTTGACAACTGCTGGACCCTATGAATCGCAATCTCTTACATGCGCAATGACCTGCGGCTGAGGGGGCGCTCCGGTGATCACCGGCCCGGCTCGGTGAGGGGTGCGGGGCACGGATAAGGTTGCCGTTGGCCCTGTCCATGTGTATCAAGGAGAGCTCGAACTGTGACCAGCACCAGCCGTCGCAGGGTGATCATCGCCACCGCGCTGCTCGCAGCCGGCCCGGCGCTGGCCGCGTGCGGAGCGGGAAGCGACGCCAACACCAGCAACGCGTACGCGCCGACCGAGGCCAACGTGCTGATCGACGGCGCCGACTCGGGCAAGACCTACGGCCGCAACGGCATCAAGATCGCCCAGGCGTTCGCCCTCGGCCCCGCCTCGGGGCAGCAGATCGCACCGGGCGGCTCCGTCCCGCTGTACCTCTCGATGGTCAACTACGGCACCAACTCCGACACCCTGGAGGGCGTGGCCGTCAACGACCGCAGCGCCACCTCGGTCAAGTCGGGCGGCCCGATCACGCTGCCCCCGGGGCAGCTGGTCAACACCGGCAGGCCAGCCTCCCAGGTCGTCCTGGAAGGCACTCAGAAGGCCCTGCGCGGCGGCGAGAGCCTCTCCCTGACCCTCCGGTTCACCAACGCCGGAGACATCGCCATGACGATCCCCGTGATCACCCGCAGCCGCGAGTACGCGAGCCTTTCCCCCGCGCCCAGCCCGTCGCCGTCGGCCACCCCCTCGGCCGTCCCGTCGGCGTCCCAGACCGCTACCCCCGCCGCGAGCCCCACGGCGAACGGCTAGAACGCACGCCTGAGGCCCGGTGGCGCCACCAGCGCACCACCGGGCCTCGTCAGCTGAGAAACCGGCTCAGACCTCGGCGGGGTCGAACTTGTAGCCGAGCCCGCGGACGGTGAGGATGCACCGGGGGTTGGACGGGTCCGCCTCGATCTTGGCGCGCAGCCGCTTGACGTGGACGTCGAGCGTCTTGGTGTCGCCCACGTAGTCGGCGCCCCACACACGGTCGATCAGCTGCCCCCGGGTGAGCACGCGGCCCGCGTTGCGCAGCAGGACCTCCAGCAGCTCGAACTCCTTCAACGGGAGCTGCACCTGCCGCCCGCGGACCGCGACGATGTGCCGGTCGACGTCCATGCGCACCGGGCCGGCGGTGAGGACGGCGGGCTCGATCTCCTCGACGTCGCCCTGCCGGCGCAGCACCGCGCGAATGCGGGCCACCAGCTCGCGCGACGAGAACGGCTTGGTGACATAGTCGTCGGCGCCGAGTTCGAGCCCGACCACCTTGTCGATCTCGCTGTCCTTGGCGGTCAGCATGATCACCGGGACCTTGGACCGCTGGCGCAGCGACCGGCAGACCTCCGTGCCGGGCAGCCCGGGAAGCATCAGGTCGAGCAGGACGAGGTCGGCTCCGTTACGGTCGAAGGTGTCGAGCGCCTCGGGGCCGGTGGCCGCGACCGCGACCTCGAAGCCTTCCTTGCGAAGCATGTAGGACAGGGCGTCGGAGAACGACTCCTCGTCCTCGACGACGAGCACGCGGGTCACTTCGCGGCCTCCAGGGGGATCGATGTGGTGCTGGGTACGGCTATCGCCGTTCCGCCGAAGGCCGGCAGACGGAGGGTGAAGGTGGAGCCGGAGCCTTCTTTGCTCCAGACCGCCACCTCGCCGCCGTGGGCGACGGCGACGTGCTTGACGATGGCGAGGCCCAGGCCGGTGCCGCCGGTGGCCCGCGAGCGGGCGGCGTCGACGCGGAAGAACCTCTCGAAGATGCGCTCCAGGGAGCTCTCGGGGATGCCGATGCCCTGGTCGCTGACGCTGACCTCGACGACCTCGCCGGCCGGCCGGGCGCTGACCACGACGCGCGTGCTCTCGGGGCTGTAGGCGACGGCGTTGTCGATCAGGTTGCGCAGCGCGGTGACGAGCAGCTCGTCGTCGCCCCACACGCGCAGGCCCTCGGTGCCGCCCGCGACCAGGACGATCTCCTTGGCGGCGGCCTTGGTGTTGCAGCGGTCGATGGCCTCGTGGACGACCTCGTCCACGGGCACGCAGCCGGGGGTGGGGATCGGCTCGCCGCCCTGGATGCGCGACAGCGTGATCAGGTCCTGGACGAGGTAGGTGAGGCGCGCGGCCTCGTGCTGCATGCGCCCGGCGAAGCGGGTGACCGCGACGGGGTCCTCGGCGGCGTCCTGGATGGTCTCCGCGAGCAGGCTGAGCGCCCCGACGGGCGTCTTGAGCTCGTGGCTGACGTTGGCGACGAAGTCGCGGCGCACGGCCTCGACCCGGCGGCGCTCGGTCTGGTCCTCGGCGAGGACGAGCACCTGGCCGTGGCTGCCGAGCGGGGCGACCCGGACGGCGAAGGTGGTGGCCTCCATGCCGAACTTGTGGCCCGCGACCTCGAACTCGCTCTCGCGGATCTCGCCGTCCCTGCGCACCTGGCGCGCCAGGGCGAGCAGCTCTGCCGCCATCAGGTGGTCGCCCTTGACCAGCCCGAACGCGCGCGCGGCCGAGCTGGCGCGCAGCACGCGGTCGTCGCGGTCGAGGACGACCGCGGAGGAGGGCAGCACGGCGAGGACGGACGCCACCCCCTGCGGCAAGGTGGAGTCAGAATTCTCAGGAATGTCGGTGCGACGTCTGTCCCGTGGGCGCACCGCCACCATGACGATCGCCCCGACAACAAACCCCGCCAGTGCGGCCAGGCTCGTCACGATCTCACTCACGCCTCCCAGAGTAGGTGGCTCTCTTCGCCGGTCAGACCCCCCGAGGTGCCTCTTTCCGGCAGAGTTCATCTGACGGACGTGGTTCGTTCACGAACGCGCGCGTAGCGTGATCCGCATGCGCGATGCCTTCCACGACGAACTCAACGCCCTCAACGACCGGCTGATGCAGATGACCAACCTGGTCCGCTCGGCCATCTCGCGGGCGACCACCGCGCTGCTGGACGCCGACCTGCAGCTGGCCGAGAGCGTGATCTCCCAGGACGCCGAGGTCAACCGGCTTTACGCGGAGATCGAGACGTCCATCTACGAGCTGATGGCGACGCAGCAGCCCGTCGCCGTCGACCTGCGCACGGCGATCACCGCGCTGCGCATGGGCGCCGACCTGGAGCGCATGGGCGACCTCGCCGAGCACGTGGCGAAGATCGCCCGGATGCGCCACCCCGTCTCGGCCATCCCGGTGGAGGTCCGCGACACGATCGTGGAGATGGGCCAGATCGCCGAGCGCCTGGTCACCAAGACCGGGAGCTGCATCGCCACGCGGGACGTCGACCTGGCCAAGGAGCTGGAGGACGACGACGACGCGATGGACCGGCTGCACCGCCGGCTGTTCCGCGTGCTGCTGTCGAAGGACTGGCCGCACGGCATCGAGCCCGCCGTGGACATCACGCTCATCGGCCGCTACTACGAGCGGTACGCCGACCACGCCGTCCGGGTCGCCCGGGACGTGGTCTACCTGGTGACCGGCAGCCGCGAGTTCGACGACTCGGCGTCCTGACCGGCCTGATCCTCCGCACACGAGAAAGCCCCGGACCGCGAAGTCCGGGGCTTTCTCGTGTCCATGAGCCTGCGGGGTGTTACCTGCCCTGGTTGGCGACGGCCTCGATCGCGGCCTCGGCGGCGGCCGGGTCGAGGTATTCGCCGCCCGCCTTGACCGGCTTGAAGGCGGAGTCCAGCTCGTAGCGCAGGGGGATGCCGGTCGGGATGTTCAGCTTGGCGATCTCGGCGTCGCCGATGCCGTCCAGGTGCTTGACCAGCGCGCGCAGCGAGTTGCCGTGGGCCACCACCAGGACGGTGCGGCCGGCGGCGAGGTCGGGGACGATCGAGTCGTACCAGTACGGGAGCATGCGCTGGACGACGTCCTTGAGGCATTCGGTCCGCGGCATGAGCTCGGGGGGCAGCAGGTCGTACCGGAGGTCGCCCACCTGCGAGTACTCGTCATCGTCCGCCAGCGGGGGCGGCGGCACGTCGTACGAGCGGCGCCACAGCGTGAACTGCTCGTCGCCGAACTCCTCGCGGGTCTGCGCCTTGTTCTTGCCCTGGAGGGCGCCGTAGTGGCGCTCGTTGAGCCTCCAGGACCGGGAGACGGGGAGCCACAACAGCCCGGCCGCCCCCAGGGCGTGGTCGGCGGTCTGGATCGCGCGGGTGAGGACGGAGGTGTGCACCACGTCGGGCCGCACGCCAGCCTCCACCATGAGCCTGCCGCCGCGCCGGGCCTCCTCTTCGCCCGTGGGCGAGAGGGTGACGTCGACCCAGCCGGTGAACAGGCCCTTCGCGTTCCACTCACTCTCACCGTGCCGCAATAGCACCAAAGTAGCCATGCGCCCAAGCTTAGGGTCTGCGGCGCGAGGCCCGCAGCGCGCGAACACCAGGTGAGACGCGCCCCGCTGCGCCTGCCACAGCGCCTGTCGCGGGGCTCAGTCCTCGCGCCTGCCGCGCTCGACGATGCCCTGGAAGGCCCGCAGGTTGGCCAGCGACTCCCCGCGCTTGACCCGCCAGTCCCACTCGCGGCGGATCGACGAGGCGAAGCCCAGTTCCAGGGCGCGGTCGAACCACTCGTCGGCGTACGTCAGGACGCAGCCGAGCAGGCGGTCGATCTCGTCCTCACGGACCGAGGACAACGGCAGGTGCCCGACGAGGTGGACGTCGCCGACGCCGTCGAGGGCGAAGTGGACGCCGTACATGGACCCGTTCTTGGACAGGAGCCACCGGTAGAACTCCAGGTGGTTCTCGTCTGGTTTGCGGCAGAAGAACGCCTCGACGTGCAGGGCCTGGTCGGACAGGGTGAGCCAGGTCATGGTGGCCAGCTTGTGATGGCCGGGCAGTTTGACCAGGAAAGCCCCCGGCCGGGGCCGTTCGTAGCTGACGTCGGACGCCTTCAGCGCCGCCTCGACGACCGTCTCGTGATCCATGGCAGCGCTCACCCTGCCCACCTCGCCCACCTCGTGCTCACCTCGTGCCCACTTCCCGCTCGATCCCGGCTCAGTCCCCGGCCACACCTTATGTGTCAGGTCTGTCAGGCGGTGATCAGAAGCCCTCCGTGATGGCCTCCGGTGCGCCGCCGGGCGACGGCCGCCCCGTACACGTCCATCAGGCGCGTGGCGGTGGCCGACCAGCCGAAGCCGGCGGCGTGCTCCCGGGCCCCCGTAGCCATCGCGTCGCGCCAGCCAGGCAGGTCGACGAAGCGGCGCAGGGCGGCGGCCCAGGCGGGCGGCTCGTGCCCGTCGACGAGCAGCCCGGACACGCCGTGCCGAACGGCCGTACGGAGCCCGCCCACGGAGGCGGCGGCCACCGGGGTGCCGCACGCCTGCGACTCCAGGGCGACCAGGCCGAAGGACTCGTTGTAGGACGGGACCACGGTGACGTCGGCGGCGCGGTACCAGTCGGCCAGCTCCTCCTGCGGGGCGGGCGGGGCGAGGCGGACGACGTCGGAGATGCCGAGCTGGGCCGCGAGGTCGGTGAGGTAGGACGGACGGGCGAGGCCGTTTCCGCTCGGGCCGCCCACGCAGGCGATGACCAGCCGGGACCGCAGCGAGGGGTCCTCGGCGAGCATCCGGGCGGCTGCCCTGAGCAGGACGTCCGGCGCCTTGAGCGGCTGGATGCGCCCGACGAAGAGCATGACGTGGCCGTCCTGGGGGAGGCCGAGCCGGCGGCGGGCGGCCCCCTTGGAGGCCGGCTGGAACACCTGGAGGTTGACCCCGGGGTTCACCACGGCCACGCGGGCGGCCGGGGCGCCGTAGAGGTCGATCAGCTCGCGGGCCTCCGCGTCGGTGTTGGCGACCAGGCGGTCGGCGACCTCGACGACGTGCTCCTCGCCGACCACGCGGGCCACGGGCTCGGGCCTGTCGCCCTCGGCGAGCAGGTAGTTCTTGACCTTGGCCATGGTGTGCATGGTGTGCACCAGCGGGACGCCCCAGCGCTCCTTGGCCAGCCATCCGACCTGGCCCGACAGCCAGTAGTGCGAGTGGATCAGGTCGTAGTGCCCCGGGTCGTACATCGCCTCGGTGCGCAGCACGCCGTGGAGGAACGCGCACAACTGCCCGGGAAGGTCGCCCTTGTCGAGCTCCTCGTACGGCCCGGCGGTGACGTGGCGTACGGTGACGCCCGGCGTCAGCTCGACGGCGGGGGGAAGGTCGCGGGCGGTCTGGCGGGTGAAGATCTCGATCTCGACGCCGAGGGCGGCGAGCCGTTTGGCGACCTCGACGATGTACACGTTCATGCCACCGGCGTCGCCGGTGCCCGGCTGGTCCAGCGGGGACGTGTGCATGCTGATCGTCGCGATCCGGTTGATCCGGCGTGCGACCGGCACTCCCGGCACCTGACACCACCTCCAGAGGGGATATAACCGCCAGAAACCACACGAGATTCCCAGCCGTCGCGCCATGGGGTCCCCGCTACCCCCGCCCGCGCGCGCTGGCAGGATGACGGGCGGGCGCCCGCGCGCGGGATCAGGGACGCGTCGTGGGCCTTGGGGACCGGCGTGGACCCTGCGTACCGAACGGATGACCGGGCCCTGGGCGACACTGGCCGGGGCACAACGGTCAGAAAGCAAGAACAGAGCACTAAAAGGCGAACATAAGGACGGCGAATGAGCAAGACAGCGGTGGTGACGGGAGCGAGCAGCGGCATCGGCGAGGCGACGGCGCGCAGGCTCGCGGCGGAGGGGTACGAGGTCGTGGCCGCCGCCCGGCGCCGCGACCGCCTGGACAAGCTCGCCACCGAGGTGCCCGCGATCCGTCCCGTCACGCTGGATGTCACCTCCGACGAGTCCGTGGCGGAGCTCGCGGCCTCGCTGGACCGGTGCGACGTGCTGATCAACAACGCGGGCGGCGCGGTGGGCCTGGAGCCGGTGGCCGAGGGCCTGGTGGACGACTGGCAGCGCATGTACGAGGTCAACGTGCTCGGCTCGCTGCGGATGACGCGGGCGCTGCTGCCCAAGCTGATCGAGTCGGGCGACGGCGTGCTGCTCATGCTGACCTCGGTGGCCGGGCTGGTCTCCTACGAGGGGGGCGGCGGCTACTGCGCGGCCAAGCACGCGCAGACGTCCATGACCGAGACGCTGCGCCTGGAGCTGGTCGGCGAGCCGGTGCGGATCATCGAGGTCGCCCCCGGCATGGTGCACACCGAGGAGTTCTCGCTCACCCGCTTCCGGGGCGACGCCGACCGCGCCGAGAAGGTGTACGAGGGCGTGCCGGACCCGCTGACGGCCGACGACGTCGCCGACGCGATCGCCTGGTGCGTCACCCGGCCCGCCCACGTCAACGTCGACCGGCTGGTGATCCGCCCGCGCGCCCAGGCGGCGCAGCACAAGGTGCACCGGGTCTCGTGATCACCGATCTGCTTTGACCGGCGGCGCGGCGGGCATGGACGGGCGGGCCGCGCGGGCCCGGCGTCCCGTGGGCGAGATCACCCGGGGCACGACCGGGCACAACCGGCTGCGGCGGTCCGACCGCTGGGTCGCCGAGGTCTGCCGCCCGTTGCTGCTGTCCGCCGACCGGCCGCTGGTGGTTGACCTCGGGTACGGGGCGTCGCCGGTCACGACGTCCGAGATGTTCGCCCGGCTGCGCCGCGTCCGGCCGGACGTCGAGGTGGTGGGCGTCGAGATCGACCCGGTCCGCGTCGCGGCGGCCAGGCCGCACGAGCGGCAGGGGCTGTCGTTCGTGCGGGGCGGCTTCGAGCTGCCGGTGGGCGGGCGGCCGCTGATCGTGCGGGCGTTCAACGTGCTGCGGCAGTATGGCGAGGCGCAGGCGTGGGAGGCGTGGGACCTGCTGCGCTCGCGCCTGGCCCCCGGCGGGGTGATCGTCGAGGGCACGTGCTCGGAGATCGGCCACCGCGCCGCCTGGGTTGCCCTGGACGCGCGGGGCCCGCGCACGCTGACCCTGTCCACGCGCCTTTCGGGGTTCGAGCGCCCGTCCGACCTCGCTGAACGGCTGCCGAAGACGCTGATCCACCGCAACGTGCCCGGCGAGCGCGTGCACGCCTTCCTGCGCGACTTCGACCACGCCTGGGACGTGTCGGCGCCCTACGGCGCGTACGGCATGCGTCCCCGGTGGATCGCGTCGGTGGAGCGGCTGGCCGGGCGCTGGCCCGTGGCCACGACTCCCCCGCTCGGCGGGCGGCGGCGCTGGCGGCTCGGCGAGCTGACGATCCCCTGGCAGGCGCTGGCCCCGGACCGGCCCTAGGCGGTCAGCCGCGTGAGCGCCTCGTCGAAGACGGCGTACGCCGTCGCGTCGAACAGGACGAAACGGGCCTCGGCCACGCGGGTGGACGCGCCGCGCACGGCCGACAGGGCGATGCGGGCGCCGTCGTCCATGGGCCAGCCGTAGACGCCCGTGGAGACGGCGGGGAAGGCGACGGTCGCGGCGCCGAGCTCGTCGGCGACCTTGAGCGACTCGGTGTAGCAGGAGGCCAGCAGGGAGGATCGGTCCTCCTTCCTGGCGTACACCGGCCCGACCGTGTGGATCACCCAGCGCGCCGGCAGCCTCCCGGCCGTGGTGGCCACCGCCTGGCCGGTGGGCAGCCCGCCGCCGTACCGGGAGGCCCGCAGGACCCGGCATTCCTCGAGGATCTGCGGCCCACCGCGCCGGTGGATCGCGCCGTCCACGCCTCCGCCGCCCAGCAGCGAGGAGTTGGCGGCGTTCACGATCGCGTCCACGGCCTGCTCGGTGATGTCGCCCCGCACCAGCGTTATCTCCACGCGCTCCGACCTCCCACGGCGATCGCCCCCTTCCCGTCGAAGGCGGCCCCGCCACCCACGGTAAGCCGCCCCGCGAGCCCGCGGACGTCAGGTGCCGAGGACGGCGCGCAGGGAGGGTTGGAGGCGGTCGGCGTGGGCCCGCACCATGTCGTCGCAGAGCGCCCAGATGCTCTCGACCGGCAGGGCCGCGGCGGTCGCGGGGTCGGCCATGGCGGCGTGGCGGATGTGGCGGGGGTCGTCCTCGATCGCGGCGCGTACGACGAGGTCGTTCATGCTGAGGTAGGCGCGGTTGAGCGCGGCCAGTTGCGGAGGCAGCGCGCCGACGTGCGTGGGCTGGACGCCGAGGGCGTCGACGAGGCAGGGCACCTCGACCACGCCGTGCGCGGGCAGGTTGTCGATCAGGCCGTGGTTGGGGACGTTGCCGTAGACGGTGCGCGGGGTGCCGGTGACGACGCTGTGGATGATCTGGGGGGCGTACTCCAGGGTGCCCTCGACGTGCAGCGGGGCTCCGGCGGCCAGAGCCTCGCGGGTCTTCTCGTACTCGCGCACGTTCTCCTCGACGATGCCGAGATAGGCCCCCACGGGCAGCCGCAGCCGCTCGATCTCGCCGTCGTGGTGCAGGTACCACGGCACGTACTCGGAGGAGTGCTCGCTGGTCTCCGTCGGGTAGTAGCCCAGGCGGCGGTACATGTCGACGCGGACCCTGCGGCGCAGCTGCTCGTCCTCGGCGATCAGGGCGTCGAGACGCGGGTACAGGTCGGCGCCGTCGTGCTCGAAGCGCAGCACCCACGCCTGGTGGTTGACCCCCGCCGCGCGGTAGGTGACCTCCTCGTACGGCACCTGGAGCAGGTCGGAGAGACCGCGCATGGTCCAGTACACCGAGTGGCACAGGCCCACGACGCGCGTCAGGCCGGTGGCCTGCGTGAGGTACTGGACGTTCATCGCCATGGGATTGGTGTAGTTGAGCAGCCACGCCTCGGGGCAGACGGCGGCGATGTCCTCTCCCAGCGCCTTGAGCAGTGGGAAGGTGCGCAGCGCGCGGAAGATGCCGCCGACGCCGAGGGTGTCGCCGATCGTCTGGCGCAGGCCGTGGCGGGCGGGGACGTCGAAGTCCATGCGGGTCGCCTCGCCCATGCCGACCTGCACGATGTTGATCACGAAGTCGGCGTCCACGAGCGATTCACGCCGGTCGAGGTGGGCGGTGACGCGCGGGCTCGCCCCGAGGCGGGACGCGATGTGGAGGGCGGCGGCCGCCGCTGTGGCGAGCCGTTCCGCGTCGATGTCGTGCAGCGAGATGTGGGCGTTCCTCAACTCGGGGAAGGCGAAGAGATCCGCGAGCAGACCTTGGGTGAAGACGACGCTCCCGGCGCCGATGAAGGTGATCTTGGGGCTGGTCATCTGCGGTTCTCTCCGTTGCGGGTGATATGGGCGGCGGCCTCGTCCCAGGTGGGCTGGGCCGTTGTGCCGCCGTGGGCGCGGGTCGACAGGGCGCCGCAGACGGCGGCGAACTCCAGGGCGCCTTCGACGGGCATCCCGTTCAGGGTCGCGGCGACGAAGCCGGCGTCGAAGCTGTCCCCGGCGCCGACGGTGTCGGCGGGTGTCACGGCGATACCGGCGGTGGTGACGAGGGTGTGGCCGTCGTGGCAGAGAGCGCCGTCGGCGCCGTTCTTGACGGCCACCAGCGGCCCGCGCGCCGCCAGGTCGGCCGCGGCCGTCTCCAGCGCCCCGGCGGCACCCGTGGCGAGGTGGCGCGCCTCGTGGGCGTTCGGCAGCAGGATGTCGGTCTCGGCGAGGACCGCGGCGAGCCCGGCGGGGTCCCATCGGCCGGTGGGGTCGTCGTTGGTGTCGAGGGACGTGGTGGCGCCGTGGGCGCGCGCGGCGCGGAACAGGCCGGGCAGGGCGCCGGCGAGCCGCGGCATCAGGAAGTACGAGGCGGCGTGCACGTGCCGGCTGCCGCTCAGCAGCCGCTCGGGAACGACCCCGGCGGTGGTGGCCGCGAGCGTGCCGGGGGCGGTCAGGATCGCGCGGTCGCCCTCGCGTGTGATCACCACGGTGAGCGGGGTCGGCAGGCCGGGGTCCATGCGCAGGGCGGCGACGTCGACGCCGCATGCGGCCAGGGTGTCGCGCACGTAGCGGCCGGCGTCGTCGTCGCCCACCAGCCCGGCGAAGGCGACCCTGAGGCCCAGGCGCGCCGCGCCGCAGGCCATGATCGCCCCGGATCCGCCGAGCGTGAGCGCGCCGGTGCCGACGAGCTGTTCGCGCTGGCCGAAGGCCAGGGGGGCGTCCAGCGGGCCGAGGATCACGTCGGGGTTGGCGTCCCCGATGACGAGCAGGTCGAAAGTGGGCGGCATCCGGTTTCCTCTGGATCGTGCGCGTACGGAGCGGTCAGCCCTTGAGGCCGCTGGAGGTGATGGACTGGATGAACGCCTTCTGCGCGCCGAGGAAGGCGAGCAGCACCGGCACCACCGTGATGACGTTGCCCGCCATCACGGCGGCCCACTTCGTGTGGTGCCGGCCCTGGAAGGTCGCCAGTCCCAGCTGGAGGGTGTACTGGGTGTCGTGGTTGATGGCGATCAGCGGCCAGGTCAGGTCGTTCCAGGTGGCCAGGAACGTCAGGACCGCGACCGTGCTCAGCGCCGGGCGTGACAGCGGCAGCACCACGCGGACCAGCACCCGTAGCCGCGAGCAGCCGTCGATCCAGGCGGCCTCCTCCAGTTCCCTGGGCAGGGAGAGGAAGAACTGCCGCAACAGGAAGACGGCGAACGGCGTGACCAGCGAGGGGATGATCAGCGCGCCCAGCGTGTCGATGAGCCCGAGGCGCTTCATGACGAGAAACGTCGGGATCATGGTGAGCTGGAAGGGGATCACCATCGTGGCCAGGATCAGCACCAGGAGCACGCGGGAGCCGGCGAACCGCATACGGGCGAACGCGTAGCCTCCGAGCGCGCCGAACACCAGGTTGGCCACGACGGCGGTGACCGAGACGATCAGCGAGTTGGCGAACCAGCGGGGGAACCCGGCGTTGTTCAGCACGTACTGGTATCCGCCGAGGTCGATGCCGGAGGGCCAGAGCGCGGGAGGGAAGCGGTTGATCTCCGCGTCGCTCATGACGGAGCTGAGCAGCAGCCAGATCAGCGGAATCGCAAATATCAGCGCCAGCGGGGCGAGAAGGAGGTGCCAGGCGCTGAACGGCGGCCTGATGCCGCCTCGCCGGGGCCCGGAGGCCGGGGCCGCCTGGCGGTGCGTGCGCTGGGACACGCCTGCCGTCGTGATCAAGATGTCGCTCCTTCGAGGCGGCGGCGCTCACGGCCGCGGACCACCCGCAGGCCGACGCCGACCACGAGCAGGGCCAGCGCCAGGACGTAGGCCGCCGCGGCGCCGTATCCGGCGGAGAAGTTCTTGAACGCCTGCTCCCAGATGAAGTAGACGATCACGGTGGTGGCGCCGAGCGGCCCTCCCTTGGTCGTCACGTACACCAGGTCGAAGACCTGCAGGGCGTTGATGGTCTGCCAGAGCACCAGGAACACGCTGACCGGCGCGAGTGTGGGCAGGGTGATGTGGCGCAGCAGGCGCACCCGGCCTGCCCCGTCGAGCCGCGCCGCCTCGATCAGGGACGGCGACACGTCCTGCAGGGCCGCGAGGTACACGACCACGCAGAATCCCGTGCCGCTCCACAAGGTGATCCCCACCAGGACGAGCAGGGCCTGGGCGGGGTCGGTGAGGAACCCCTGGGGGGAGACGCCGAGGGAGTGCAGCACGGAGTTGGCCGCGCCGAACTCGGGGTCCAGGATGAACGAGAACAGCGTGCCCTGAGCCGTGGGCGAGATGACGAACGGCACGAAGATCAATGTGCGGTACAGCCCGACCAGCTTGACGGGCCGGTTCAGCGCGAGGGCCAGCCCCAGCCCGAGGCCGATGCTGAGCGGCACGTACATCGCGGTGTACAGCAGGGTGTTGCGCACGGCCTGGCCGAAGTTCGGGTCCTCGGCCAGGGCCCGGTAGTTGTCCAGCCCGACCCAGACGCTCGGCGTGACCAGGTCGTCAGCCTGGAAGGACAGCAGCAGCGACCACACCACGGGCACGACGCTGAGCCCGATGATGATCAGGACGGCGGGAGAGATGAACGCCCAGGCGGTCGTGGCCTCCTGGCGGCGCTGGGAGTACCAGGGCCCGGTCGGCCGGCGCGGGGTGGATCGTTCCTTGGCACGGTCGGCGATGGTGATCGGCGTGGGCAGGCTAGGCATGGAGGCTCCTCGGCATGCTCAGCGCGGGACGCGCAGCGCGGTGTTGGCCTTGTCCACGCAGTCACGCAGAGCGTCGGCGGGGGTGCTCCTGCCGAGCAGCACGGCGACGATGGCCTGGGCGAGCGCGCTGGAGATCTGCGGGTAGCCGGGATGGTTGGGCCGCACGCGCGCCGTCTCCAGTGTCTTGGTGAACACCGCCAGCCCTTCGGTGCCCGCGACCTTCTCGCGCCAGGCGGGCAGGTTCTCGGTCCGCTTGCTCAGCGGCAGGCTGCCCGCCTCCACGTCCCACCGCACGTCCTGCTCGGGCTGCGTCAGCCAGGTCAGGAAGGTGCCGGCGGCGCGCACCCGCGCCGGGCCGTTGTCGAACACCGTCCAGGTGTCGGGCCCCGAGATCGTGACCGGCCGCCCGCTGAAGCTCGGCAGCGGCACCACGTGATAGTCGATCTTGGCGTCGGCGATGTCCGGGAGCTGCCAGGGGCCGGTGACCACCATGCCCATACGGCCGGAGTTGAACACCTGGTACATCTGCTCGCTGCCCGGCTTGGGGTCGATGTAGACGCTCGCGTCCTGGGCCAGCGTCCGCACCACTCCGAGCGCCCGCTCACCCGCGCCCGCGAACCCGACCTCGCGTCCGTCCGCGGTGACCACGTCGCCGCCGAGGTCCCAGAGCAGCGGCCACAGCCGCCACACCGTGTCCTCGTCGCCCGCCCCCGGCCAGCCGGTGCCGAAGGTGCCACGCTTCGCGTCGGTCAGCCGCTTGGCCGTGTCCGTGAACTCCTGCCACGTCCAGCCCTCCTTGGGCAGCGGGACTCCGGCCGCGCGGAACAGCTTCTTGTTGCAGACCACGGCGAGCGAGTCGAGCAGGGCGGGAACCGCCTTGACCCGGCCTTTGACGGTGACGGCCTCGCGCGCGGGCGCCCAGTAGTCAGTCCATGGCGTGGGGCCGGAGTTCACCAGCTCGGTCAGGTCCGCCACCTGGGGACTGCGGGCGACGTTGGCGAGGTCCGACCCGAAGATGTAGGCGATGTCCGGGTAGGAACCGGCGGCGAGCCCGGCCGTCACCTTCTGCAGCATCGCGTCGGCGAGCACTCCCCCGCCCGTGTCGATGCGGATGCCGGGATGGGTGCGCTCGAAGTCCTTCACCAGCCGTTCGATGGCCTTGCGGCCGGTGTCGGTCTGCCCGTGCCAGAGCTCGATCGTGACCGGCCCGCCGGTGTCGGCGGCGTCGTCGGAGCCCGAGGCGCACCCGGACAGCGACGCGCTGGCGATCGCGGCCAGCGTGAGCGCTCCGCCGCGCAGGACGCCGCGCCGCGAAGGAAGTGAGGCGTTGTGATGGACTGCACCCATCTTTACTCCAAGAACAGATAAGACACGGACGAGCCGGTTCGGGCTCGGCGGGTGGCGATGCCGTGGCCGGTGAGTGAGGGACGCCACCCGCCGTCGCCGGTGCGCTCAGGGCCGCCTGGACGGCGGCCCTGATCGGCGGGTGCTCAGCAGGTACGGCGGACGTATCCGCCACTGCCGATGGGAGAGACGTCCACGTCGCGGCGGACGATGCTCAGCGTGGTGCCCCAGCCCGAGCAGGCCCTCGACAGGCCCGTCGCGTTGTACTCGATCACGATCACGTTGTCGCCGAACGCCGCGGTGTAGTCGCCGCACTCCCTGTAGTAGCCGCACTCCTCGGCGACCGCGAAGTCGAGCCCGTTCGCCACACGTGAGCCGGCCAGCTCCACGGTGTTCTTCTGGGCTATCGCCAGGCCCTCGCCGTGTGCGTGCGCGGAGAGCAGCTTGATGTACGCCTGGGCGTTCGCCGCCGTCAGCAACTTCTTGGAACGGCTGTAGCTGTCGTAGTTGTCGGGCTCCACCGCCTGGAACCCCTTGCTCCTGCAGCCGTCGATCCAGCCGTTCACCTTGGCGGCGATCCGCCGCCGCTTGGCGTCGGTACGCAGGTCGAGCAGCGCCTCCCCCCACCCCTCGTCGATGACGACGTTACCGGCGGCGTCGCGCAGCAGCAGGTCGGAGTCCCACGTCCCCTCCTCGCCCGGCTGCACCTGGAAGGCGTTGACGTAGCAGATGTTGTACAGCCCGGCGGCGGGACTCGCCGTGCGGTCGCGGCTGACGACCGTGACTCCGGCGGGCGGGGCGTAGGCGCCGCCGATCTGGTAGTCGAACCCGGCGTGCGCCGGGGGCGGGGTGACGGTGGCCGCCGAAGCGGCGGGCGTCGCGAGCAGGGGGGCGACCAGCGCCGCGGCGAGGAGGGCCGCCGCGCTGAGACACGTACGGATGCGGATACGACCGGGGATCATTCTCGCACTCCAGACGATAGAGGGTACGGCCCCGCCTCGGACGCTGACGTGCGGTCCTGGCGACTCAGGCCGGGCTGGTGGCGGGGCCACTTACCGGCTAGGCGTACCTCTGACACCGAAGCTCGTAGTCGGCGTTCCCCGGAGTAAATCGAGCAGAAGTGGTCATGTCAAGAGTGCGTATTTGCACAGTAACGCTCGCATTCACGGCGTTGCGGGCTGAAAAAATCATCGATGGCGGCACACGGCCGGAGCCGCGCGCCCGCCGTCGCGCGGACGACGAGGACCGGAGGAGGCTGACCAGGGCCGACCTCCGGGCGCAAGGATCACCTGCGCGAACCTTGCCGACGACTGAGCGTTCTTGTACGTTCAGTGCACAGATCGAGCAAGTTTGTGCACCAGGGAGTGTGAGATGACGTTCGTATCGGACGAGATCGCGAGCCAGCCGTCCTGCTGGGAGCGGGCGATCGAGCTGGCGGGTGACGTCTCGGGGCTGCCCTCGACGGGAGAGCGGGTCGCGGTCGTCGGCTGCGGGACGTCCCTGTTCATCGCCCAGGCGTACGCCGGGTTGCGCGAGTCCGCCGGGCTGGGCGAGACCGACGCGTTCGCGGCCTCGGAGTTTCCGCACCGGCGCGCGTACGACCGGGTGGTGGCTATCTGCCGCTCCGGCACCACGACCGAGGTGCTGTCGCTGCTGAGGGCCTGCTCGACGCCCACCGTCGCGCTGACCGGCGACCCGTCCACGCCGATCTCGCAGGTGACCGACGTGCTCGTCGGCCTGGAGTTCGCCGACGAGGTGTCGGTCGTGCAGACGCGGTTCGCGACCACCGCCCTGACCCTGCTGCGCGCCCATCTGGCGCTGGCCGAGCCGTCGCTGCTGCCCGCCGATCTGGTGGCCCAGGCCGCCGCGGCGGTGGGCGCGCCGCTGCCGTCCGGCGCCGCCGAGCGCGGGCAGTTCACGTTCCTCGGCGCGGGATGGACCAACGGGCTCGCGAACGAGGCGGCGCTGAAGGTGCGCGAGGCGTCCGGATCGTGGACCGAGTCGTACCCGGCGATGGAGTACCGGCACGGGCCGATCAGCGTGACGGACGAGAACAGCGTCACGTGGTTCTTCGGCGAGCCCCCGGCCGGGCTGGCCGCCGACGTGGAGCGGACCGGCGCGGTGGTCTCCGTATCGGACCTCGACCCCGTCGCGGACCTGATCCGGGCGCAGCGGCTGGCGGTCGCGCTGGCCGAGCGCAAGGGCCTCAATCCGGACGAGCCTCGCAACCTGACCCGCTCGGTCATCCTGACCTGATCGCGGTGCCGGCCGGCATGATCCTCACCGTCACGCTGAACCTCGCCCTCGACGTCACCTACGAGGTCCCGGCCCTCGCCCGCCACACCACCCACCGCATCCGGGCCACGCGCTCCCGGGCCGGCGGCAAGGGCGTCAACGTGACCCGCGTGCTCACGACGCTCGGCCATCAGGCGCTCGCCACCGGGTTGTGCGGGGGGCCGACCGGTGCGATGGTCTCGCGCGAGCTGGCGGGCGCGGCCGTGCCGCACGACTTCGTCCCGATCGGCGGCGACACCCGCCGGGTGGTGACGGTCACCGACACCGACGCCACGGTCTTCTCCGAACCCGGCCCGGCCGTCACCCCCGGCGAGTGGCACGACTTCCAGGCACGCTTCGCCGCCCACGCCTCGCGGGCCAGAGTGGTCGTCCTGTCGGGCAGCCTTCCCCGGGGGCTGCCGGACGACGCCTACGCCGTGCTCGTCCGCCTGGCCCGCGAGGCGGGGGCGAAGGTGCTCCTGGACAGCAGCGGACCGGCGCTGCGCTCGGGTTCGGCGGCCCGTCCCGACCTCGTCAAGCCGAACGCCGCCGAGCTCGCGGAGGCGGCGCTCGACCCGCGCGCCGTGCCCCTGGTCGTCTCACGCGGGCCGGCGGGCATGCTCGCCCGCACCCCCGGCGGGTGCTGGGAGGCCGCGCCGCCGGAGGTGCTGCGCGGCAACCCCACCGGGGCGGGCGACGCGGCGGCGGCGGCCCTCGCCGTGGCGCTCCGCGACGACGTCCCATGGCCCGCCGCCCTGGCCGACGCCGTCGCCCTTTCGGCCTCGGCGGTCGTCACACCGGTCGCCGGCGAGGTGGACCTGGCCACCTACCACCGACTCAAGCAGCACGTGACCGTGAAGGAAGTCCCATGCCCCTGGTGAGAACCGCCGACCTCGTGACCTTCGGCCGCGGCGTCGCCGCCTTCAACGTGATCACCCTGGAACACGCCGAGGCCGTCATCGCGGGCGCGGAGACGGCCGGCGCCGCGGTCATCTGCCAGATCAGCGAGAACGCGGTCAAGTTCCACCACGGCCGCCTCGGCCCCATCGCCGCCGCGACCGTCGCGCTCGCCGAGAACTCCTCCGTCCCGGTCGGCCTCCATCTGGACCACGTCACCGACGTCGCCCTGCTCCACCAGGCGGCCGGCCACGGCTTCGGCTCGGTCATGTACGACGGCTCGCACCACGACTACGCGGAGAACGTGGCCCGCACGGCCGAGGCCGCCGCCTGGGCGCACGCGCACGGCCTCTGGCTGGAGGCCGAGCTCGGCGAGGTCGGCGGCAAGGACGGCGCTCACGCCCATGGCGCGCGCACCGACCCCGGTGAGGCCACGGCCTTCGTCGCGGCCACCGGTGTGGACGCCCTGGCCGTCGCCGTCGGCAGCTCCCACGCCATGACCGACAGGACCGCCACCCTCGACCACGCCCTCATCCGGGAGCTACGTGCCGCCCTTCCCGTCCCGCTGGTCCTGCACGGCTCCTCCGGCGTGCCCGACGACGAGCTCCGCCAGGCCGTCCTCGGCGGCATGGCGAAGATCAACATCGGCACGGCGCTCAACGTCGCCTTCACCGGCGCCGTCCGCGAATCCGTCCAGGCCCACGTGGACCCCCGCAAGTACCTCGCCCCGGCTCGCGACGCCATGTCGGCCGTCGTGGCCCACCTGCTCAAGGTCATCGCAGGCTAGCGCGGACGACACCCACGGAGCCTCTACACGACGTAGTACTACTCAAGGTAGGCTGACCTGCGTGAAGGGTCTCGGCGAGCTTGAACGCAGCATCATGGACATCCTCTGGGCACACGAAGGCCCTCTGACCGCCAGGGAGGTCGGCCGTCTCATCGCCGATCGGGATCTCGCCCCGACCACGGTGATGACCGTTCTCGACCGATTGACCCGGAAAAGCTTCCTCACCCGCACCCGTGACGGCCGCGCCTGGCGTTACGAACCGGCCGCAAGCCGTGACGCGTACGTCGCGGAGCTTATGCTGGAAGCGCTCGACATGACCGGGGACCGCTCGGCCGCGCTCACGCGCTTCGCTCAGACGGTCTCGGGCTCTGAGGCCGAAATCCTGCGTAAAGCACTCACGGAGCTGGAAGAAGAGTGATCACAGCCGCTGTCCTGACCGCGCTCGCCGTCGCGTGCGCCGTCGGTGCATGGCGACTCACGTCGGCGCGCTGGCCGTGGCGGGCTCCGCGCGCCGCCATCCTGCTCTGGCAGTCCCTGGGCGTCACCTGGGGCCTGGCCACCGTCGGCGCGATGCTCGCGTACGCGCTGGAGCCGTACGGCGCCGGCGTCGTGTACGGCCTGCACGCCTTCGCCGACTCGGCGATCTCGTTCGGCATGGGCTTCGGCCTGCTCCAGCCGTACGACCTGCCCCGCGTCGCCGCCCTCGTGGCCGGGCTGACGCTGCTGGCGGTGCTGGTCACGGTGCTGCTCGCGGCCGGTGCGCTGACGCTGCGCGCCCGGCGGCGCCACCGCGTGCTGCTGTCCCTGATCGCCCGCGACGACCCGGGCGTGCCCGGCGTGCGCGTGGTCGACCACCCGGGCGCGGCGGCGTACTGCCTGCCGGGCCTGCGGTCGGAGGTCGTGGTGAGCGCGGGCACGCTGTCCTTGCTGCATCCGGACGAGCTGACCGCCGTCCTCGCCCACGAGGTGGCCCACGCGCGCGAGCGGCACGATCTCGTGCTGCTGCCGTTCAGCGCGCTCACCTGGATGCTCCCCTGGCTGCGCGTCGTGCGCGACGCGCACTCCTCGGTCGCCCTGCTGGTCGAGATGGCCGCCGACGACCGCGCCCGCCGCTACTGCTCGCCGCGCCGCCTGGCGACCGCGCTCCTGCGGTTCGGCACGGCGGGGGCCGTCCCCGCCCCGAACGGCGCGCTGGGCGCGGGGGGCGAGCAGGTGATGGCCCGGGTGAACCGCCTGATCAAGCCCGGCGCCACGCTGCCGAGGCGCTTCCGCTACAGCCTGGTCACGTTCTCGGTCCTGCTGTCGGCCTCCGCACCGCTGCTCTGGATCTACCCGGGCTGAACCGTCCCGCGTCGATCGGGCCACCGACACGGCGCTTGCTGGTGTTAGCTGATGAGTTTGCAACTGCAAGCACCATGATGCAGACTGGAGTCATGGAACTACCGAAGGTCGGCTCGATCGGCGAGTACATCCGCGATCAGCGGAAGCAGGCGAAGATCTCGCTGCGCCAGCTCGCCACTCAGGCGGGGGTCTCCAACCCCTACCTGAGCCAGATCGAGCGGGGGCTGCGCAAGCCGAGCGCGGAGATCCTCAACCAGATCGCCAAGGGGCTGCGCATCTCGTCGCAGGCGCTGTACGTGCAGGCGGGGCTCATCGAGGACCGCGAGCCCGACAGCGACGTGCTCGCCGCGATCCGGGCCGACCGCGGCCTGACCGAACGGCAACGTCAGGTGCTGATCGACATCTACGAGTCGTTCCGCAAGGAGAACCTCGTCGAGGCCCCGACCCGGGCCGAGCAGACCGACGCCGGGCACACCGGCACCGGGCACACCGACGCCTGGCCCGCGAACGAGGGCGCTCAGGCCGGGCCGGAGCCTCACAGGGTCGACGCGGTTCCCGCGGAGGAGGGTGCGACCTCCTCGCCGAACGGCCGCATTCAACCGGAACCCAAGGAAGGTTAACCCATGCCTATCAATGACGAGGTCAAGAAGCTCGCCGAGTCCAAGCCGTTCTACGCCGTCGCCGGCGCGGGCGACTTCGCGATGGAGAAGCTGCGCGAGCTGCCCGGGCAGTTCCAGCGCCTGCAGTCCCGCCGGACCGAGGTGGGCGAGGTCGCCCGCGACCTCCCGACCATGGCCCGCAGGTACGCCGGGAACGTCCAGGTCAAGGCCGAGGCCGTGGCCCGCGACCTGCCCGGCAAGGCCCGCGAGTACGCCGACACGCTGGGCAGCAAGGCCTCCGAGCTGTACGACGACTTCGCGAACCGCGGCCGCAAGGTCGTCAGCCGGGTGACCGGCGAGGCCGCGCTGGAGCTCGAAGAGGTCTCCTCCAGCGCCCAGCCCGCGACCGCCGATCGTCCGCAGGCCCGCAAGACCGGGGCCCGCAGCACCACCGGCGGCACCACCGCCACCAAGCGCTGACACCTTCGCCGGCGCGGTCGTGACGTGCGGGTGCGGCCCGTCCCGGAACCCGGGGCGGGCCGTGTGCGTTGTCTGGGGGACGGCTCGGCGACGAATCCCCCGCGCCGCCGCGTTCAGATGAGGTCACGATGATCGTCGAGGCCCTCCGAGCGCCTTCCTATCCGGGCTAGGCTGAACCTGGCCGAACACATGACCCTGGGAGAGGCGATGTTCGAGGTTCACGGCGTCCTGGATCTCATATTCTGGCTGCTCGCCGTCGCGGCGCTCGTCATGTGCGTCTGGGCCCTGGTGCACGCGGTCGCCACGCCCGCCCGGGCGTTCGCGGTCGCCGGCAAGCTGAGCAAGCAGCTCTGGCTGCTGATCCTGGGGTTCGCCACCTTGTTCGCGTTCGCCGCGGCCGTGCGCTACCTCTCGGTGCTGAGCATCTTCACGATCGCGTCGGTCATCGGCTCGGGCATCTACCTTGCCGACGTGAAGCCGGCCGTGAAGGACATCGGCAAGGGCGGCAACAGCGGCCCGTACGGGCCCTGGTGAGCCGCTGATCCGGTCAGGGCGGCCCCAGGGATTTCCGGGGCTGTCCTGTTCGTGTGGGTTCGGCCGGTGGTGCGCACCTCCCGAGGCTTCGTGGACCGCTAGGCTCACACGCCATGGTTGATCTCGCCCGTCGGCTGACGCTCGCCATCGCGCTGAGCGTCCTCGCCGCCGCCCCGGCCCACGCCGAGGCGGACAGCGTGAACAGAACGGACGTCACCGTAGAGCTGCGCCCGGACGGCGTGCTGCACGTCAAGGAGCAGATCTCCTATACCGGACAGGTCCGGCGCACGCTGCTCACCCGCACCCGCCACGACGACGCCAACGACCGCCTCTACCGCGTCACCGGCTTCAAGGGCGACGGCGCCCTGTCCGGCGACACCATCACAGTGACGGGCTCGGCGAAGGGCGCCGGCGAGGCCACCATCGAGTACGACGTGGCGGGCGCCGTCACGCCGCTCAGCGACGGCACCGAGGAACTGCGCTGGTACGTCGTCAACGGCTGGTCGGCCCCCGTCAAGGACGCCGTCGTCAAGCTGTCCGGCCCGGCACCCATGATCAACCTCTCCTGCTTCGCCGGGGACATCACCTCGGCCACCGGCTGCACCTCGGCCGCGATGCTGGACGAGACCGGCGGCAGCGCGGAGTTCCAGCAGCAGAACCTCGGCGCCGGGCAGGCGTTCACCATCGTCGCCGGCTTCCCCAAGGGGACGAGCCGCGGCGTGCCCATCCTGGAACGGCGGTTCGAGCTCGCCGGCGCCTTCACGCTCAGCCCGGTCACCGGCGGCGCGCTCGCCGGGCTGCTGGTGCTCATGCTCGGCGGTCTCGCGCTGCTGTACCGCACGCGGGGCAGGGACGCCCGCATCATCGACAGCGAGTCCGGCGGGGCGGTCACCCCGCTGCGCGACGGCCGGTTCGCCCCGCCCGACGGCGTCCGCCCGGGGCAGATCGGCACGCTGATCGACGAGCAGGCCGACGTCGTGGACGTCACCGCGAGCATCGTGGACCTGGCCGTACGCGGGTACATCCGCATCGACGAGCAGCCGCGCGGCGCGTACGACGCCCCCGACTGGCTGCTGGTCCGGGTGCCGGACGCCCCCCTGGAGGACCTGCTCGACTACGAGCGGGCGCTGCACCAGGCCATCTTCGACGGGCGCGACGCCGTCCTGCTGTCGCACCTGCACGGCTCGTTCGCCTCGCGGCTCGGCAAGGTGCGCGACGCGCTGTACCGCGACGTCGTGGCGCAGGGCTGGTTCGCGCGGCGCCCCGACTCCGTCCGGACCCGCTGGACCACGCTCGGGGTGATCCTCGTCGGCGTGGGCGTGCTGGCCACCGTGCTGCTGGCCTGGTTCACGACGTACGGGCTGCTCGGGCTGGCGGTGATCATCGCGGGCGCGGCGCTGTCGGTGGGCGGGCAGTACATGCCGGCCAAGACCGTGCGCGGCTCCACGGCCCTGGCCCACACGCTCGGCTTCCGCGACTACCTCGCGGCGGGCGAGATCGGCGACGTGCCCGCGGCGCAGCGCATCGAGCTGTTCTCGCGCTACCTGCCCTACGCCGTGGTCTTCGACAACGTGGACCGGTGGGCGCGCGTGGTCTCCTCGATCGACGGCAACGGGCACCGCGCCGACCACCTGTACTGGTACCAGGGCCCCGCCGAATGGGACCTGTCCAAGTTCGCCGACTCGATGCGCACCTTCACCCTGACCACCTCGGGCGCGATCTCGGCCTCCCGCCCGTTCCGCCGCTCGGTCTGACCCTCATGGACTTCGGCGGGTCGCCGGCCCGGGTGTCCGGACGGCTCACACCTCGCCGCGCACGCGGACCTCGCCGACGGGGCGTCCGCCGCCGAACTGCGGCGGGGTGGCGAGGGCCTCAAGCTCGGCGGAGTCGACTCCGAGGCCGAGGGCCCGCAGGGCGGCGACCGTCACCGGCACGCGCGCCCGCTGGCCGCCGTCCACGATCTTGACGGTGGCCGCGCGGCCGTCCTCGTAGGCGAAGGCGTCGAACGCCTCGGCGCCCGCCTTCAGCATCAGCCCGGGGACGGCCCGCATGAGCGCCGCCTCGGGCCGGGAGGTCCCGGACGTCCACGCGGGGTGGGCGCGCATGGCGTCGGCGATCCGCCGCTCGGGGGTGCCCGGCGCGGCGAGGGTGAACGTCCGGAACGCCCGGGCGACCCCCGCCATGGACGCGAAGAACAGCGGCGCCCCGCACCCGTCCACACCGGTCGCGGCGACCCGCTCGCCGGTCAGCTCCTCGACGGTGGCGCGGATGGCGCGCTGGAGGGGATGGCGGGGGTGGAGGTAGTCGCCGGTCGGCCAGTCGTTGACCACGCAGGTGGCGAGCATGGCGGCGTGCTTGCCGGAGCAGTTCATGGTGACGCGGGCCGGCCCGCCGCCCGCGCGGAGCACCCGGTGCGCGGTCGCGGTGTCGCCGGGAAGGTCCTCGGGACACAGCAGCGCGCTCTCGTCGAGCCCGGCGTCCACGAGGATCTTGGAGACCCCCGCGACGTGGAAGTCCTCGCCCGCGTGGCTGGCGCAGGCCAGCGCCAGCAGCTCGTCCTCCAGGCCGAGACCCGCGCGGAGCATGCCGAGCGCCTGCAAAGGCTTCATCGAGGACCTGGGCGAGGCCGCTGCGGCGACGTCACCGTGAACCGCGACCGGCGCCCCCTCGGCGTCCACGGCGAACACCCACGCCTGGTGGACGGATTCCACAAATCCGGAACGGACGACTTCCACGACCAAAGGCTCAAAGGACAACTCATTTCTCCTTTCGCCCCCGAGTGTACGGACGCCCTCAACCCCGGTCGCACCGCCACGGCCCCAGGAACGCGCACCCCGCCTACTGCCCGGCGACGACCACGGCCCGCCGTACCCGCGCCACTCCACGACGGTGGAAGAATCAGGGACCATGCGTGCCGTGGTTCAGCGGGTGACGTCCGCGTCGGTGGTGGTCGACGGGCGGACGGTCGGGGCGATCGACGAGCCCGGTCTGCTCGTCCTCGTGGGCGTCACCCACGACGACGGCCCCGGCGAGGCCGCGCGGCTCGCCGCCAAGCTGTGGGGGCTGCGCATCCTCTCCGGCGAGAAGTCCTGCTCGGACATCGGCGCGCCGCTGCTCGTCGTCAGCCAGTTCACGCTCTACGGCGACGCCAGGAAGGGCCGGCGCCCCACCTGGCAGGCGGCGGCGCCCGGCCCGGTGGCCGAGCCGCTGGTCGAGGCCGTGATCGCCGAGCTACGCGCCCTCGGCGCCCGCGTCGAGACCGGCGTGTTCGGCGCGGACATGAAGGTCCACCTCGTCAACGACGGCCCGATCACGCTGATCATCGACATCTGACCCGCCTCGCCGGTGGTCGGCCCGTCGGGTGCCTCAGCGGATGCGGCGGCGGAGGGCGGGGTCGATCGTCACGTTCCGGCCGGCGTCCGGGGGCACGATGACCTCCTGGGACGCCGCGACGCCGCCCGCCGTCAGGACCGCGTCGACCGGAACCGTCCGCTTGACCACCGCCAGGGCGATGGGGCCGAGCTCGTGGTGGCGGGCCGAAGTGCCGACGAAGCCGATCTGCCCCGGCTGCCCGCCGTCCTCCCCGTCCCCCTCGCTCGACGCCCCGGCGCCGAGCGTGACCGGCGCGCCGTGCGGCGGCAGGGTGTCCACGCTGCCGTCCAGATGCAGGAACACCAGGCGGCGCGGCGGGTGACCGAGGTTGTGCACCCGGGCCACCGTCTCCTGCCCCCGGTAGCAGCCCTTGGTCAGGTGAACGGCCGCGCCGATCCAGCCGACCTCGTGCGGGATGGCCTTGTGATCGGTCTCGAACCCGGCCCGCGGCAGGTGGGCCTCGACCCGCAGCGCCTCGTACGCCCACAACCCGGCCGGCCGCAGCTCGAGCTCCTCGGGAAGCCCCGCCAGCCGCTCACGCGGCACCAGCACGTCCCCCCCGATCGCGATGGCCCCCTCCGGAACCGTGAGCGTGGCGGGCTGTTCCGGCGACCCGGCGGGGCGCGGCGGCGCGACCGTCACCACGGCGTACGCGGAGGTCTCGTCGGCGACCTCGACGCGCAGCATGAACCGCATCTTCTCCAGATACGCGATCAGCGCGGCGGACGACCCCGGCTCGACATGCCCCCAGACCGACGTACCGTCGTCCACGAGCGTCAGATGGTGCTCCACCCGCCCCTGCGGATCCAGGAACAAGGTCTGCGTCGCCACCCCGGGCGCCAGCGTGTCGAGCTTCTGCGAGCTCAGATCGTTCAGCCACTTCAGCCGATCGGGCCCCGTGATCCTGACGACCTCGCGGTCACTCCGGTCGACCATGGCCTGCCCGGCCACCAGCGCACGCTGCTCGGCGTACGGCTCCCCGTAGTGCGCCGCGACGGTCTCATCGGGCGCCTCCGCGACCACCGCACCCGACCTGTCCAACAAAGGGCTTCGCATGCCTCAAGGCTAAGCCTCTCAAGCCACTCCTGAGAGGCGCTGCCCGACGTGGTCCACGAGAGTGCGACTAGGGTGTGTCAGCCGCCAGCGCCTTGCGCTCCACGAGCGTGACGCTGCGGCGGCGGGACCCGTGGTCAGGAGCGGCAGGTGTGGCAGCGGCCGAAGATCGTTAGGTGTTGGACGTCGGTTTCGAAGCCGAGTCTTTCGTCCAGGGTGGAGACCAGGCCGTCGACCAGGTCGGGGCTGACCTCGGTGATCTGGCCGCAGTCGCGGCAGACCAGGTGGACGTGGTCGGCCTCGCTGGCCAGGTGGTAGGTGGGGGCGCCGTGGCCGAGGTGGGTGTGGGTGACCATGCCGAGCTGTTCGAGCAGTTCGAGCGTGCGGTAGACGGTCGAGATGTTGACGCCTCTGGCGGTCTCCTGGACCTCGCCGCAGATGTCCTCGGGGGTGGCGTGGCCGAGCTTGGTCACCGCCTCCAGTACGAGCTGCCGCTGCGGCGTGACGCGGTACCCGCGCGCGCGGAGCTCCTCGTGCCAGGTCGACGGCGTGGGCGACGCCGGCGGCCCGGAGGACGCCGACGCCGGCGACAACCCCGGGGACGCGGACGGCCCCGAGGAGGCTGACGGTGTCGGCGGGGTTCGCGATGGCTGCCGGGTCCCGGTCATGGCTCCGAGTCTACGAGCATCGACCCGGCCGCGAGATCCCTTACACGGGTGTGGTGGGGCCGGGGTGGCCGGCTGGGGGTGGGCAGGGCGCGGGAGGGGGGTGGGGTTATTCGCTTGCCTCGCCTAGAACGCTCGCATAATCTGCGAAGCACGCAGAAGGGAGGTGGTCCAAACAATGGTTGATCATTATTGGGCTAGCGAGGTGGCTGTCCGCTAGGGCATCGCCAGGTCAGGACCTTCCGTCCAGACGTCGTGCCCCCCTCGGGGCACCGGCGACGTCCGGCGAATCCAAGACAGACACCGGAACCCCGGGCAGCCGGCGGGGGCAGAGGATTTCCCCTTTCCCCCTTGGTCCAGCCGGCCCGTCTCACCGTGAGACGGAGCACGCCCGGGGTTCTTTTTCGCCCGGAAACTCCCGGGCCTTCCGACCTCGCGGACGACGACTTCGCGGGCCGACGGGTCAGCCGACCTTCCTCAGTTCCGCGGACAGGTGTGAGGTCAGCGGGTGGCCTTCGGCGGCCATGTCGTAGGCGTACATCAGGTTGCCGTTGACCAGGCCGTAGAGCCGGTGGCCCGCCGTGTACTCCTTGGCGCTCTCCGTACGGGCGACGACGTCCGTACGCAGCTCGATCTTGTGGAACACGACCTCGCCGAGGTAGATCTCGACGATGCCGGTCGGGTGGGACAGCAGCACTTCGAGCTGGCGCTCCGGCCGCGCCCGCCAGTACCCCGACTCGGTGGCGAGCGGGCGCACCATGTTGCCCTCGTCGTCGAGCAGCCAGGTCTTGCTGAGGTAGCTCAGGAACGGCTTGCCGTTGTGCTCGAAGGTGATCTCCTGACCGAACCGGAAGCTCTCGATCGTCGGGTAGCCGCCGACGCCGGCGCCCTCCCACCTGCCGAGGAGGAAGGCGATCGGTTCGAGGTCGGGATGTATTGACTGGGAGTCCATGGCACATGAGCCTAAATGCCCGGAGCGGAACGCGGTGCGCCGACACCTGGCATGACGATGACCTGGTGGATCGGCGTCGGCGCCGCATAGGCTCAGATCATGGCACGATCAATGGTGATAAAAGTGACGGCCGGTTCTGATGCCCCCGAACGTTGCAATCAGGCTTTCACCGTGGCCGCCGCCGCGCTCGCGAGCGGCGTGCCCGTCTCCCTGTGGCTCACCGGCGAGTCGGCGTGGTACGGCCTGCCCGGGCGGGCGAAGGAGTTCACCCTTCCGGAGGCCGTCCCCCTGACCGACCTGCTGGACGCCGTGCTCGCGGGGGGCACGGTGACGGTGTGCACCCAGTGCGCGGCGCGCCGCGGCATCAGGCGGGAGGACCTGATCGAGGGCGTTCGCATCGCCGGCGCCTCGACGTTCGTGGAGGAGGCGCTCGGCGAGGGCGTCCAGGCCCTCGTCTACTGAGCACCTGCCTGCTGAGATCGGTCCGCTGCCCGGACCGAGCCGCAGTCCCGCATGGGGGACACGGCCCGGACGACGGGTCATGGGGGTCGGGTCAGCGGGGCAGGACGGCCTTCAGGCGTTCGTCGCGGAGCCGGTCGTACCAGGCGTCCTCGATCGGCGCGAGCCGGCCCACCGTCCAGCCCAGGAACACGTCCGCGAGCCAGGGGTTGCGGGCCAGCGCCGGCCCGTGCAGGTACGTCCCCACGATCTTGCCGGCGTGGCAGCCCTCGGTGCCGTCGCCGTTGCCCGTGCCGACCACCGTGCGTGACAGGGGACGCACGCCCGGCCCGAGCCGCGTCACGCCCATGTGGTTCTCGAAGCCGGTGAGCATGTGCCCGCCGAGGCCGGTGTCGACCTCGGCGGCGAGCTCGCCGACCGCGCGGGCGGGGCCGCGGGAGCTCTGGATGTCGAGCAGGCCGATACCGGCCACCGGCTGGCCTTCCTCGCCGCCGAACACCGAGCCCATGATCTGGTAGCCCGCGCAGACGGCCAGCAGGGACGCCCCGCGGTCGATGGCCCGGGCGAGCCCGCCGTCGCGGCGCAGGCGCTCGGCGGCGAGGATCTGCGGACGGTCCTCGCCGCCGCCGATGAGGTAGATGTCCCCCGAGTCGGGCACCGGGTCGGCCGACCGGACGTACACCGTCTCGACCGGGATGCCGCGCTTGCGGGCTCGCTGTTCGAGGATCAGGACGTTGCCCTGGTCACCGTACGTGCTGAGCAGGTCGGGGTAGATCCAAACGATGCGCAGGGCGCTGTCAGACGGCACGGCCGAACTCCGCTCGAATCTGCTGGAAGGCTGTGTAGTTGGCGATCACGTCGATGCCGCCCGGCGCCTGGCGCACCACGGCGTCGTCGAACGTCTCGCAGAGCTGGAAGGGCACCTCGGCGACGTGGAGCCGCAGCGCCAGGTCGAGCCGCCTCTCGCCGGTGACGTACACCGGGCGGCCGCGCAGGATGCGGTAGTCGACGTCCCACAGCCACGAGGTGTCGCGGCCGTCGGGCCCCTGCGCGTTGACCGACAGGATGATGGGCAGCCCGGCGTCGGAGACCTCGAACGCCTCCAGCCACCCGGCGGGGTTCTTGGCGAGCAGCAGCCGCAGCGACCGCCCGTCCCGCTCCACCGTGGTGTAGCGGCCGGCGACCGAGCGGACCTCGCGCAGCCTCGGCAGCGCCCGCTCGACGGGCAGGCCGAACGTCTCGGCGGTGGCCAGGGCGATGGCGGCGTTGGCGCGGTTGGCCCGGCCGGGCAGTTGCAGGTCGAGCACCCAGCGCTGCCGCCGGGGGTCGATCACCGCGTCGTCGTCCAGTACCCACGCGGGCTCGGGGCGCCGGAAGGAGCACTCGCGGCACGCCCAGTCGTCGCCCTTGCGGTCGAGCGGTCCGCCGCAGCGGGGGCAGCACCAGGAATCTTCCTTCCAGGGCTGCCCGCACGACACCCACGTCACCCGCGTGGCGGTCGAGGCGCCCCAGGTGACCAGCGGGTCGTCGCAGTTGGCGATCACGTGCGTGTCCGTGCCGGTGAGGGCGCGTTGCCATTTCTGGGCCAGCAGCCAGATCTCGGCCGCGCGGTCCATCTGGTCGCGGCTGAGGTTCATCAGGCAGACGACCGAGGCGCCGGTGGTGTCGAGGACCTCGGGGAGGTACTTCTCGTCGACCTCCAGGACCGCGAGCGGCGCCTGCTTGGCCTGGGAGAGCGCGGACACGTGCCCGGCGGGCATGTTGGCGCCGAACGCGTTCGTGGCGACCTCCCCGACCTCCTGCAGCGCCGAGGTGATCAGCCGGGTGGTCGTGGTCTTGCCGTTGGTGGCGCTGACCAGCACGAGCTTGCGGTCGGCGGCCAGCTTGCGCAGCAGGTCCGGCTCCAGCATGAGCCCGACGCGCCCACCGATCACCGATCCGTCGCCACGCCCGGTCACCCGGGACAGGGTGGCAGCCGTACGCCCGAGGGCGGTCGCGAGCTGAGCCCGCAGCGGTAGCTGGGTCATGCCCGAGATCCTAGTGCGGCCCGCCCGATGAACACCCAACCCAATCCCAAAGCACCCCTTTTCCCACGGGAAGAGTCAGTCGATGAAGGACAGTTTCGCGTCCTTCTCGCCGCCCTCCTCGAACGTCATGACGAACCGTTCTGGCCACGACAGGACGGTCTCCAGCCAGGCGGCGCCCATCGTTTGGGCGATGTGGCGCACCCGGTCGCGGGGGTCGACGCCGAGGGCGACGGTGGCGAAGTCCTTCTCGATGCCCTCGTGCTCGTCGTCGCCGAGCAGCACCCGCCAGGCGAGCGCGCGGTTGCGCTCGATCTCCATCGACAGCGGGTGGTGGCGCAGCGCCTTGGCGCGGTGGCCGAGCAGCTCGGTGCGGGCCTGGGCGGCCTGCCCGTCGCCCTCGGGACGCGGGGACGGACGCCCGGCCGGGTCGGTGCCGAACAGGCCGTACTCCATGGCCGGGGCGGGGCTGCGCAGGTTCGGCGCCTGGTGCCCGTACGGGAACAGCCGGTCGACCTCGTGCAGCCAGCGGACCTGCGGGATCACCCACGCGGCGCCCATGCGCTCCCCCGCCGGCGACCGGGTGCCGGCCGCAGGGTCGAGCAGCGCCGCCGCGACCTCGGCGGCCTTCACCGTGAGCAGGGACGGGTCGTAGAACGTGCGCAGCGACCACGCCCGGACGGCCACCGCGCGTTCGACGAGCGTGGCCAGCAGGCATTCGCGGCGGCGCGGCGGCAGCTCGGCCCAGAGGTCGGCGAGCACGCGCGGCACGCCGGGCAGTGACCGGTTCGCGCAGAAGGCCAGCACCACGGTGTCGGTCCAGATGCGCAGCCACGCCCACTCGGGGGCGTCGGCGAGCAGGTCGGCCTCCCGCAGCTCGAACAGCGTGCACGCCTTGCCCTCGGTGCACTCGTGCCCGCACGCGGCCGAGCGGCGGCCGCGGATGGGCGGAGTGGGGCCGAGCAGCGTGTGCTCGCGGTCCTCGCCGAGGGGCACCTGGATGCGCAGCGGGCGGTCCATGCCGTCGGCGAAGACGGCGGCGATGCCGGGCTGGAGGGACACGACCTGGCGGGACTGCTCCTCGCTCAGGTTGATGGCGGCGCCGACCAGCCTGCGGTCGTCCTCGGCCGGCAGACGGTGGACGACCTTGAGCGCGGTGTTCTTCACGACGTCGGCGATGAGCTTGGTGGGGATCTGCTCGGCGACGACGATGCCCTCGCCGTAGGCGCGGATCTCGGCCAGCATCCCGGCGAGCAGCTCGACGGCGTGGGTGGCGGCCCGCTGGGAGCCCCGGTCTCGCAGAAGCCGGTGGGCCTCCTCGATCACGATGACGTGCTGGAGCCCCTTGGCCTTCTCCTGGCGGGCGCGCATCCGCAGGTGCTCGACGATTCGGATGATCAGCGTGCCCATGAGGAACGCCTTGTCCTCGTCGTTGGCGACGTCCTCGATCGCGAAGACGACGTTGCGCTGTAACAGGCCCCCGATGTCGGCGGGGTGGCCGCCCTCGAAGAACCGTCCCGCCGAGCCGACGCGCAGGCTCCTGAGCCGCAGGCTGATGAAGCCCTCGACGTCGGCCTGCACCTCGTTGCCGTACCCGATCTCCTGGATCACCTCCAGGGCGTGGGTCTGTAACTGCGCGAGCGTCGGGACGGCCGGCTGGACGGCGGCGCCGGGGACGCCGCCGCCGGTGACGACGTCCCACCCGTTGGCCTCGTACACCCGCTGGAGCGCCAGCGACATGATCTGCGGGAACGGCTCCTCGGCGTCGAAGGCCGCCATGAACAGGGCCCTGACCATGTCGATGTGCGCCTGCACCGGGTACCCGGGCTCGGGGGCCAGCGGGTTGACGCTGAACGGCACGTTGTCGGGCGCGGAGGGGTTGATCACCGTCAGCGGCGCCCGGTGGCCGACGCGCCCGGCCATGGCGGCGTACTCGGACTTGGCGGGCTCGATCGCCAGCCACGGGATGCCGGCGTCGGTGAGCTGTTCGAGCAGGTGGCGGACGGTCTGCGACTTGCCCGAGCCGGTCGCGCCGGTGACGAAGGCGTGCCGGTTGAGCGTGGCCAGCGGGACGCGGAACTTGCCGACCGCGCGGTCCTGCCCATCGATGATCGCGCCGAGGTCGAGGACCGGCTCGCCGGTGTTGCGGACGTCGGCCTCGCTGGTCACGTCGAAGAACCCGGCGTCGAGCACGCGGACGCCCGGCACCTCGCGGCGGGGCAGCCCGGCCAGGGCGGCGAGCGCCCCCGCGGTGGCGGCGAACGGGGCCGCCGCGCCGTCGGAGGGGTCCTGCAGGGTCACGCCCAGCACCTCGGCGAAGCCGTACAGCGGCTCCACGGTGGTGGAGCGCCCGAAGCCGGCGAGGATCGGCAGCGACAGGGCGCTGCGCAGCCGGTAGGGGTGGTGGCTCATCTCGACCGAGCCGACCAGCACGGGCGCGATCTGCCGCAGCTCGTCGGGGCCCGCCGCGCCGGCCAGGACGCGGACGTTCCACAGGCCCGCCTCGCGGAAGGCGTCGAGCTCCTGCATGCGCCGCTCGGCCCGCTCGGCGTCGTACCGGCTGCGCTCGGAGGCGTCGCCGTACTGGCGCAGCACGTTGAGCTGGGTGCGCAGGTGGGCGACCTCGGCGTCGAGCAGGTCGGTGGGCTCGGCCACGACCAGCCAGGCGAACGGGCGGGACATCAGCGTGACCAGCGTCGACTCGAACAGGGTGGGCCGCAGCAGATCGTCGGGGCCCGGTTCCCTTCGCCCGCCGAGCGGCGGCGCCTGGCGGCCGGGGCACGGCGTCCAGGTGAGGTCGGCGAGGTCGGCCAGCCAGTCGTCGCCGATCTCGACGCCGCGCGCGCCGCCGGGGAACAGCAGCGGCTGCGGGCCCTGCGGCGGCTCCTCGACGGTGGCGGTGGACGCGCGGCGGGGCGGGCGCGGCGGCGTGAGCGGACCGGCGTTGGTGATGAGTTCGAGCGGCGCGCCGGAACCCCGGGAGAGCCAGCCGATGACGAAGGGCCGGTTGCGCTGGGCGGCGGAGAGCACGGCGGGCAGGACGGTGACGAAGTCCCACTCGGCCGACGAGCTGCGCGAGGGCGCCGTGATCGCCTGGATGCGATACCACGGACCACTCAGCGGGAACGGCGCGCTGGGCGCTGCGGAGGACACGCTTGCCTGCATATCAAGCTCAAATCCCTTATGCCACCGGCGTTTGCCAGGGGATTACCTGTTCAATGCGTTTTCCTCCAGTCCAGCCGCTCGGGCGGCGGACCGAGGTTGGGGGCGAACGAGTCCTCCTCGGGGTCCGGCTCGGGCTGCGGGGCCGGGGTGAGCATGACCCGGCGCACCTCCTCGAACTCCCCCAAAGTGGTCTTGGGGAAGGTGAGGATGGCCGGGTTGGCGTCGGCGAGCCTTACCTGGCGTCCCTCGACGGTGGCGTGGGTGACGATCACCGACGTGGTGGGCAACTGCTGCAACTGGTGCGGCTCGACCAGGAACTCGCGGCTGCGGTGCAGCACGCGCTCCTCGCCCATGGCCTTCCTGGCGCTGCGCCCCCACTCGGTGGACTCGGTGATGCTCTCCTTCAGGTCGCCCTCGGCCTTCTCGTGGCCGCCGGCGCCGCCCCGGCCCGCGCCGTCGCCGACGGTGGAGGTGTAGGAGCCGTTCAGGCCGTCCACGGTGGGGCTGATGGACTCGGTGAGCTGGGCCAGCTCCAGGCGGTGCTCGGTGCCCATGTGCTCGCTGGCGACCCGGGCGTCCTCGGCGTTGCCGAGGCGCATGAACGCGACGGCGGCGTGGCCCCGCCCGAGGCGCTCCCGGACGGTCGGCGTGAGGGAGCGGTAGGTGAGCACGAGGCCCGTCTGGGAGGTCTCACAGGCGTCCATGAGCCGGTCCAGGACGTCGCCGCGCAGCTTGTCCGCGCCCGCGACGATGATCGTGTGGTACCAGGGCCGCTCGGAGGCCGGGGACTGGCGCAGGATGTGCGTGAGCGCGGTCGCGACGTACGTGCCGAGGACGCGGTTGCCGAAGACCCCGGCCTGGCGGTCCATCGACACCACGCGCAGCCGCGCGGGCGGCAGCCGTACCGCCTCCGAGCCCAGGGTCTCCAGCTTGCGGAGCTGGGACTCCAGGGCCCAGGCGCGCTCGATGACGACGCGGTCGGTGACGCCCCGGCCGAACAGCGTGCCGATGCGTTCGAGCTGGGTGGCGGTGAGCAGGCCGTACCGCAGGTCGTCGCGCGGGTCGCCGACCTGGGCGAGGGCGCGCAGGGCGGCGGTGACCTGGTTGATCGTGGCGTTCTCGCCGAGGACTTCGAGCACCCGCTCCAGGATCGCGTTGTCGAAGCTCAGGTCGCGGGTGGTGCGGTGCTCCTCGCTGACGCTGACGACGTGCGCGAGGACGTCGGCGAACGCCTCCGGCGGCAGCGTGGCGCCGAGGTCGAGCCTCGGCAGGTCGGTGGGCAGCACCCACACCAGCGGGTCGTCGCCGCCGCGCCGGGCCAGCTCGATCAGGTCCTTGGCGATGGCGCCCTCGGACAGGTCCAGGACGGTGAGGTGGCCGCCGCTGTACAGCCGCGTGGCGCCGAGCAGCGTGATGAGGGCCGACCAGCCGGGCAGGGTGCCGCCGGCGACGTCGATGCGGTCGATCTCGTCGGGGACCGCGACGGCGTACCAGGTGAGCTGCCGGTCGTACTGCTCCTTCTTGGCGGCCCACGCGCGGTAGCGCTCGGCGTGCCGCTCCTGGGCGTCGAACAGGTCGCGCTCTCGGCGCCTGCGCCGGTCGTCGGCGCGCGCCTCCTGCTCCTTGATGCGGGAGCGCAGCGCGCGCTCGCCCTGGTGGACGGCGTACCAGCAGATCGCCGCGACGCCGCAGGTGACGACGAGCCCGGCGGTCACGAACGTCCAGTCCATGGTCTCGGTGACGCCGAGGACGACCATGACGAGCGCGAGGACGACCATGAAGACGCCGACGATCTTCATGGGACGGTTGAGCAGGTCCTCCTTGAGGCGCTCGCGGCGCACCCAGGCGGGGTCGACCTCCGCGGGCTCCTCGGGGACGTCCTCGGGCGAGGGACGTTTGGGCGGCGGGCCGGGCTCTGGATACAGCATCGCGTACTGCCAGCCCAGATAGATCCGATCAGCTTGCAGCTGCGCATGCTCTGGGTGCACGTCCGCCACCGGACCTCCACCTGTCAATGGTCGCGCTCGCCGGGGAGCCACGACCGTCTCGTGCCGCTCTTGCCGCTTGGTCGGCTCTCCAACTGTGACAGCGTATGAGGTGTCCCTCGCATTCGGGCACGGTTCTCGTCATTCGGCCCGAATTCCTCACCCTCAGCCCCTGTTAATGGGACAAACGAGGCGGATGGGATAGGGCAACCTATTACGATCGTGGAACATGACGTCCCCCGCCCCGCGCGGCAGCCGTCGCCGGCGTCCGGTCCTCGTCCCGGTCACCGCGCTGCTCGCCACCGCCGCCGTCGCCGTCACCGCGGCCTTCGGCGGGCTCGGCGAGGCCCCTTCCGAGGGGCCCGAGCGGCGTCAGGCGGGCCAGGAGGTCGACCAGGACCTGTTCCGCACCCGGATCGCGGACGCCGTCACCCGGACCCTGCCCGGCGACGACCGGCCCTTCGTCGAGATGACCCTGAAGGTCTACAACGAGGCCGAATCCAGCGTTCCCCTCCCCTACCTCGAAAAATCCCTCCTGCGGATCACCACGCGCGACGGGGAACGGCTCATCGACCCCTCGGTGACCCCCGGCGAGCAGACGTGGGTGTACGAACTGTGGGTGCCGGGCGAAGGCGGGTCGAGCCGGATCCTGCCGCCCAAGCGCACCTCCACCGTGCTGCTGCGCCTCATCCGCAAGGCCACCCCGGAGGAGAGGGCGGCGGGCGCCGGACCGGACGCCGCCTCGGCGAAGCCCGCCCCAAGCCTCCTCGACGTGGACCTCGGCCTGTACGAGAACCACGAGGACGCCCTCACCGGACGGCACCGCGCCCAGCTCGTCATCGGCGACGACGGCGAGCCGGAGATCGCCGCCCGGGTCACCGTCCTGATCCGGAAGCAGGTGTGATGTCCCAGGGACCCGCCACCGCACCGGTGCGGGAGGAACCCGCGAGGAGTCCGTGGCGGCGGGCCGGCAGCGCGCTGGTGGCCCTCGCGGTCGGCGCCGCGGCCGTGTACGCGCACACCTTCGTCATGAACAAGGACCAGCTCGACGCACCGCTCACCACCACGGCCGCCCCGGGGGCGGTCGCCGAGACGGGAAGGTTCAGCGTGCGCCTGGACGACGTCGTCGCGGCCTCGTCCCTGAGCCTGATCACCACCGGAACCGACCCGGACACCGGAGGCACGACCATCGAGAACTCCACCGCGATCCGCACCCACGACCTGTTCGTCGTCGCCACCGTCAGCGCGACCTCGCCCAAGGACCCGACGTGGCTGCCGGACGCGTGGCTGCGCACGCGCGACGGGATCGAGTACGCGGCCACCGACCGCACCGGCCAGGCGTTCACGCCGCCGCGCCCCGTGCAGAACGGCTGGTGGACGAGCCTGGAGTACGTCTTCGAGGTCCCCAGGGAGGCCGTCGCGGGCGCGTCGATCGTGGTGTCGGCGCCGTCTACCAACGGCATCTACGACGACATCTACCCGGGCCGCTACGACCAGCTCCTCCCCGAGGCCAGGCTGGCGCTGACCGCCGACGACGCGGCCGCCCGGCGGCTGCTCCAGGACGTGAAGCCGAGCTGGCGCGTGACGGCGCGGGGGTGAGGATGTGAGCGAGCACGACACCGGCTCCTGGGACGCGTTCACTCCCCGGGACGGCGACACGGGCACCTCGGAGGCGTTCACCCCCCGGGACGGCGACACGGGGACCTGGGACGCGTTCACCCCGGTGAACCGCGCCGAGCCCGCGCCGGCCGCCCTCGCACCCGCTCCCGCCGAGACCCGCCGCCCGCTGCGCCGGGCCGTACGAGGGCTCGCGCTCGCCGTGGCGGCGGTCGCGGTGACCGGGGCGGCGGTGGGCGTGCAGTGGCAGGACCGGCAGCGGTGGATCGCCGACCGGTACCCGGCCGAGGTGGTCAAGGACGTCGCGCACGGCGCGAGCGCCACGCTGCACGGCATGAGCTGGCAGGTCGTCACGGTCGTCCCTCGCCAGGTGGAGGGCGGCGGCGAGTCCGGCACCGCCCCCCTGCGCGCGACCGTCCAGGTGACACCGGTCTCCGCGCAGGCGATCGGCGGCTACCTCACCCCGGACTTCGCGATGCGCGACCGCGCCGGGCACAGCTGGCAGGCGCTGCCCGTCGACACGCCGATCCCCTCCGACCTGAAGCCGGGCAGGGCCACACGGTTCGACGTGGAGACCGCCGTGCCGGGAAGCCTCTCCGGCACGGCCGAACTGGTGCTCTCCTACGCGCCCGGCGAGACGCTGCGCTTCGCCCGCTGACGGGCCGCCGCGAGGTCGAAGGTCGCGGCGAACAGGCAGAGGGTCAGGGTGGTGAACAGCAGGTCCCTGCCGAAGTGGACGGGGATCTGGTAGGCCTCCCAGTCGAGCTGCCGGTGCGCGGTGCCGATCAGGTAGTACGCCCCGCGCTCGGCATAGTCCGCGGCGACGACCAGCGCCGTGTGGCACAGGCACATCACCGCGAACAGCGGGGCGCCGGCGCGCAGCGTCAGGCGCAGGGCGTGCAGCACGGGCGGCCACCGGTCCAGGCCCGCCCGGACGGCGACGATGCCCGCGCCGCGGCGGGTCAGCCGGTGCGTCCGGTTCTGGACGGATCCGGCGGCCGCGTCCAGCCGGGTGCCGCTGATCAGCGCGCGGCCGTCCTCGGAGTAGGCGCCGTAGACCAGGATGGCCAGCGTGAGCCCGACGAGCGGGAGGACCAGGGCGGCGAAGAGGTGCGGGCGGGCCTCTCCCAGCCACTCCATCGCGGTACGCCAGCCGGGCAGCGTCCTCTCCAGCGCCTGCCACCGGTCGTTCCACCACACGGTGACGTTCCGCCCGCTCAACCAGGCCGACCGCTCGTCGGCGAGCCGGAGCAGGAGCACGGCGCCGTAGAAGGTGTAGGCCAGCTCGCAGAACGCGGCGCCGAACGCGAGCCTCGGCCCGCCCCTGCGCTCGTGGAGCGCGGAGAGGACGTAGCGGGCCACCAGCGCCACGGCCGCGAAGGCCAGCGCCACCTTCACGTCCAGCACCAGGTTGGTCCCGGCGTCCGGGCGGACGGGCTGGACGGGCGGGGTGCCGCCGGCGGCCAGCGCGTTTTCGAGACGCGCGGCCACGAACCGGTCGTACTGGACGGCGTAGCGTTCCATGTCCGCGTCCGCGAACTCCCGCGCGTCGGCCGTCTGGAATCCCCAGGCCAGGTATATGGCGACGTAGACGATGATCGCCCGGCCGAGGCCGGTGAGCAGCGTCTCGGGCTCCTCACCCTCGGCGCGCCGGGCGCGGGTGCCGGCCGCCGCGCCGCGCAGGGAGTGCAGCATGCCGACGGTCACGATCATGCCGAGCATCACCATCACGATGAAGATCAGCATGACGCCGGCGAGACGCCAGTCCCGGTGGGAGCCGTGCGACAGCTCCGACCCCGCCACCAGCAGCCCGAACCGGCCCAGCTCGCCGGCGGAGAACCACAGCACGAGCGGGACGAGGCGGCGCGCCCACAGCTCCACCGCGTAGAGCGGCAGGCCGTACGGAGAGCGCCGCCACCAGCGCGGCGACGCCTGCGCGGGTACGGGCCGTGACCCAGCCCCCAAGGCCAACGAATCGGACATCGTGCGCATGCTACCGATCACACGACAGGACCCGCAGGACAACTCCACAACGAGCGGTCAAACCACCAGAAAGGCCTCATCAATGGACTGATCCTTCAGCGTTCATGAAGTGTCCCGTCGGCGATGCCAGCTTTCCTGGGGTTTCTCCGCACGAATCCCGCTCGCATGGGACGAACGAGGCAGAAGGGAAAGAAGCAACGACTACCATCCTGTCCCATGACGTCCGCCGCCCCTACCGACGCCCCGCGCAGACGGCCGATCCTCGTCCCTGTCCTGGCCGTCCTCGCGGCGGCGACCGTAGGAGTGAGCGCCGCCTTCGGCGGCCTGGAGGACGCGCCCGAGCCCAAGGCCGATCAACTCGGCAAGGGCGCGACGTTGGACCAGGGCAAGATGAAGACGGTCTTCGAGGACGCGGTGGTCCGGCCCGGCAAGAACGGGCTCGGCGTCCCGGACAAGCGCTACCTACAGCTCATCCTGAAGGTCACCAACCAGACGGACCGCACCATTCTCGCCCAGGGCATGAACTCCGCGCTGGTCGCCGTTCGCGCCGACGGCAAGACGATCAAGCCGTCGTCCGACCCCGCCGACTTCGGCCCGCGGATCGTGGTGCTCGCCGGGGGCAAGACCTACGGACAGCTCCACCCGAACGTGCCCGAGACGGTCGTGATGGCCTTCGAGCTCCGCTCTGGGGCCCCGGCTCCCAAGACGGTCAGCATCGATGCCGGCACCTTCGAGTGGTACAAGTGGTTCTCCAACCAGACCCACGACTGGGTGCCCGTCGAGGAGCTGGGCCCGCCGACCCCCGAAGACCTCAAGAGGGGCAAGAAGTCGAGCAGCATGCCGGTCGTCGCCGCCCGGATCACCATGCCGGTCAGGGTGGAGGACGCGTGATGGTGACCCATCCCGGCTTCGTCCCGGACGCCCCCGCCCGGCCGTCCCCCCAAGGCGCCCCCCGTGCCCGGGTTCCCGTATGGCGCAGGGTGCTCGGCGCCATCGCCGGCCTGGCGCTGGCGTGCGGCGCGGTGTACGTCCAGTCGCTCGTCCTCACTCCCGATCAGCTGAACGACCCGATCACCACCTCCGGCGGCATGCACGACGAACTCGTCACCGACAGGTTCTCGACCCGCGTGGAAAGGCTGGAGTTCGCCAGAACCGTGCGCGTCAAGCAGACCTACACCACCGACGAAGCCACCACCGACAACATCTTCCTGATCGTCAAGGTGGGGGCCACCACACCGCGCCGTCCCACGCGGCTCGACGCGCACCTGCTCACCGCGGACGGCCTGCGCTTCGAGCCGACGGATCGCGTGGCCGCCACCGCGTCGATGGCAGACAAGTGGGTGCAGCCGGGCTGGTGGCGGTCGGGTTTCTTCTTCTTCGAGGTGCCGAAGCCCGCGGTCGCCGGCCTGCGCCTCGTCGTCGCCGAGCCGGAGACGCTCTTCGGCGACACGTGGGTCGCCGAGACCTCGGCCGATCTCGGGCTGGACGAGACCGAGGCGGAGCGGATGGTCGGCGCGGCCAAGGACGTCTACGAGGTGACCGGCTGATGACGGAGCAGAACCCGGACGACACCGGCGTGTGGCGGCACCCCGCCGCGGGCGAACCCTCGTGGTTCACCCCCTCCAAGCGCGTGCCCCGGCCCGACGCGCGGGTCTGGCCGCCCCCGCCCCCGCCGAGCGAGCCGCCGGGAAGCTCGACGGTGCCGATCCCCGTCGTCCGACACGCGTCGCGCAACCAGCCCTGGCCGCCTCCCGCCCGGCCGATGGCCGTTCCCCCCGCGATGCCGGAGGCGCCCGCTCCCCGGCCGCCGGAGCCGCCCGTCGAGGCGGCCTTCGCCCCCGAGCCCGCCTCCGAGCCCACCCCCGTGCCCGTGGCGGCACGCAGGCGCAGGCGCAGGCGTCCGATGCCGAAGGCCGCGAAGATCGGGATCCAGTTCTCCGGGGCCGTGATCCTTGCGTGCGCGTTCGTGGGGGTGCGGGGCTACGACGCCCTCGGCCAGTATCGGGAGAAGGTGCCCGCCGCTTCCGAACGGCACGTCCCCAAGGGCCGGTCCGCGCCGCTGGGGAATGCCACCTGGCGGCTTGTCGGCATCGCGCTCGCGCCGTCCCAGTTTCAGACCCCGGAGACGCCCGACCGGGAGATGATGCAGATCGAGGTGGAGGCCACCGGGCTGAACGCCGACGCCAAGTACTACACGAGCTCGCTGCCGGGCTTCTACCTGAGCGACAAGGCGGGCCGCATGTGGCTGGCGCTGGCCTCCAAGACCCCGGAGGAGCTCGGGGCGGGGAAGACCGGCCGCTTCACCTTGATGAGCGCCGTCCCGAAGGCACTGGAGGACCAAGTGGAGCTGGTGATGTGGCCGAGCGAGCACGAGGGGAAGGATCAGTCGGGGCCGTCTCTGCGGTTCGCTCGCTGACCGCGGCGGCGCGGCGCCTGCGCTCGGCGCTCGCGGCGATGTCGAACGTCGCCGCCAGGAGGCAGGTGGTCAGCACCGTCACCACCAGGTCGACGGAGAAGTCCAGGGGGACGAAGATCACATCCCAGTACTGCAGGGGGTGATCGGTGCCCGCCAGGTATTCGAGACCCCGCCGCGCGTACCCCTCGCCGAGGTGCAACGCGGCGAAGCACAGCGCGAACAACCCGAACAGGGGCGCGCCGCCCCGGACTGCGAGGCGGACGGTGTGCGCGATCGGCACCCAGTGCCCCCAGCGGCCGAAGAACCTCGACAGGCCGCGGCGGGTCAGCGAGTGCGTCCGCTCGGTGATCGCCGCGCCGGCCTGCGCGGCCGTGGTCTCCAGCCGCGTGCCCTTGATCACCGTGCCGGCGTCCTCGGCGTAGGCGCCGTACATGAGGATGGCGACGGTCAGCCAGACGGCGGGCAGCACGAGCGCGTCCCACGCGTACGGCTTGACCTCGCCGACCAGCCCCCAGAACGTCTCCCACCCGGGGACGCGCAGGTCCAGTTTGCCGAGCAGGTCCTGCCACCAGCCGTAGGCCATCCGGCCGCTCACCCAGTCGCCGCGCGAGACGACCACCTGAACGCCGTAGTAGAAGAAGGAGAGCTCGCAGAAGGCGACGGCGAAGGCCGCGGTGCGGCTCTGGTTCCGCTCGTACCAGACGGTGAAGAAGTAGCGGCCGACGAAGGCGACGATCATGACGGCCAGCGTGGTGGTGTAGCTGAGCCCGATGAGCCCCTGGGCCGTGTCACGGGCCTGCCCGGTGCCGAAGTCGCTGAACGCGCCCAGATAGCCGTACTGCGTGCTCTGCCGCTGAATGTCGATGTTGACGAAGTCGCGCACGTCCTGCTGGTACCAGCCCCAGCTCAGGTACAGCACGACGAACGGGATGATGACCCGCCCGATGCCGTCGACGAAGCCCTCCGGCTCGTCGCCGTCCGCGCGCCTGGCGCGCATCTCCCACAGTGATCCGCGCAGCGAGTAGAACATGCCCGCGCTGACGATCAGGCCGGCCATGACCATGATGATGAAGACGAGCATGGTCAGCGCCAGCCGCACGTCGGGCATGGAGCCGTGGGACATCTCGGTGCCGCCGACGAGCAGCCCGAACCGTACGAGTTGCCCCGCCGAGTACCACATCACCAGCGGCAGGACGCAGCGCCCGGCCAGGCGCAGCGTCTGCCAGGGCAGCGACCATACGGACGGTGCGTAAGGGACGCCTGAGGTGCCGGGGGTGCTCTGTGTACGGAGGGATTCGGACATCCGGTGCATCCTATCGACGGCCTCCCGGAACCCGCAGCAGCATCGGGCCAAGCGGGGGCCCATTTCAGACTGCGTTGGAACGAAGGTCCGGCGGACACGCGAAAGGCCGGCGTCCCCGACGCGGGGACACCGGCCTTCTCGTTGGGTTCAGCGGGTCAGACGGCGACCTGGAGCTGCGAGACCTCGCCGAGGCGGGCCTCCACCGCGATGTCCTTGGTGACACCGCCGCCCGCGATGATGCGGACGGTCCAGGAGCCGGGAGCGGCGAAGAAGCGGAAGATGCCCTCGTCGGACACCACGACCTCGCCGGTGAACTCACCGGAGTGGTCGAGCAGGCGGGCGTAGGCGGTGCCGGCGCCGGTCACGACGCCCTGGATCACGGCCTGGCTCGCCAGGTCGATCCCCGCGGGCAGCGCGATGGTCTGCTCCGGCGCGGCGCATCCCTGGATGGCGGTCATCAGCGGGCCTCCCCCAGCTCGATCGGCACGCCCACGAGCGAGCCGTATTCGGTCCACGAGCCGTCGTAGTTCTTGACGTTCGCCTGGCCGAGGATCTCGTGCAGGACGAACCAGGTGTGCGCGGAACGCTCGCCGATGCGGCAGTAGGCGATGGTGTCCTTGCCGAAGTCGACGCCGGCCTCGCCGTACAGCGTGCGGAGCTCGTCGTCCGAGCGGAACGTGCCATCGTCGTTGGCCGCCTTGGACCACGGGATGTTGCGCGCGGTGGGGATGTGCCCGCCGCGCTGCGCGGCCTCCTGCGGAAGGTGGGCCGGGGCGAGGAGCTTGCCGGTGAACTCGTCGGGCGAGCGGACGTCGACCAGGTTCAGCTTGCCGATCGCGGCGACGACGTCGTCACGGAAGGCGCGCAGCGAGTGGTCCTGGTCCTTGGCGGCGTACTGCGTCTCGGGACGGGACGGCACCTCGGTGACCAGCTCGCGCGAGTCGAGCTCCCATTTCTTACGGCCGCCGTCGAGCAGGCGCACGTTCTCGTGGCCGTAGAGCTTGAAGTACCAGTACGCGTAGGCGGCGAACCAGTTGTTGTTGCCACCGTAGAGGACCACGGTGTCGTCGTTGCCGATGCCCCGAGCCGAGAGAAGGGCCTGGAAGCCCTCGCGGTCCACGAAGTCGCGGCGGACCGGGTCCTGCAGATCCTTCTTCCAGTCGATCTTCACGGCGCCACGGATGTGGCCCTTGTCATAGGCGCTGGCGTCCTCGTCGACTTCGACGAGCACGACGCCAGGAGTGTCGAGGTTGGCCTCGACCCATTCGGCGTCCACCAGTACGGCGGAGCGGCTCATTAGGGAACCTCCCGTTATCGGGTTGCGGCGGGCATTAGACGGCGGATGATCAAGTACATTTCGCAGCCCAGGCAGTAGCCGAAGGCGGCGTTCAGGAAGGCGGCCAGCAGGGCCGCGGCGGTCGCGCCGAGCGCGAGCGGTGTGATCTGCGCGGCGAAACCGGCCACCCCGGCGAGCGCGAAGATCAGGCCCACACCCTGCGCGAAGCGGGGCGGAGCGGCGTCTTCCATCTCTGCCGGCGGGCCGAGCCTCGGCCGCACCAACCGTCTGAAAAGCAACCCGTACGGCGGGGCGCCGGCCAGTCCCAGGGCGAAGACGACCGCCTGGGCGAGCAGCAGCCAGACGTTGCCCGTGAGTAGGACCAGCGCCAAGATGAGCGTCGTGACGGCCGCGGCGAACCGCGTGCTTCTTGGATCTACCTGCTGCATGGCGAGGAGCTCCTGAAGGTTCGTGCCGGAAACGCGTGATCGGGCACTATTCAGATCGGTGCGGCAAGAAAGGCCGCGAGATCGCCCTCAGGCCATACGACAGAGCGCGGTGGCGACGCGGCAGAAATCAACCGCGCGCCGCTTGGTCAGCAGCTCTGCCGAGGGTGTCATGCCCACGACAGTACCCGCCGTCTCGCCGTCTGTCACGTCCCGTCCGTTTCGTGAGATGTGGTGAAACCGAGCGCGGCGATCACATCCGCCTTGCGGGGCTGCCCGGACGCCTTCTTGACCACCCGCCCGTCGTGGTCGAGGACCAGGACGGTCGGTGTGCGCAGGACGTCGAAGCGACGCACCAGGTCGAGCCGGGACTCGGCGTCGATCTCGACGTGCCGCACTCCGTCCACCATGCCGGACACCTCCGACAGGATGCGCCGGGTCGCCCGGCAGGGCTGGCAGAAGGCGGTGGAGAACTGGACGAGCGTGGCGCGCGGGCCGAGGTCGTGGCCGAGGTCGCCGGCCGCCATGACGGGCGTGTCGTCCATGCCCCTCCTTGTCACGCGTGCCGGGCGCACGCGCCCGCCGCGGGCCTTCATCACCACCCCGGCGAGGAGGCCCACGGCGAGCGTGGCGCACAGCACCACCAGTCCTGTCATCGCCTGCGACAACACGCGCCCCCTCCGTGCCATTCCCGCCGCGCCCGCGGAGCCGCGCCCGCCTAGCGGTTGGGGACCGACACCAGCAGACGGCCCGCCGGGGTGCGGAAGTCGAACCTGATGATGCGGTCGATGCTGAGGTCGGTGTGCCCCACGAAGCTGGCGCTGGCGGTCCGGCCACGGGGGTAGTCGGCGGGGTCGATCGTCCAACTCCCGGCCCCGGACTCGGTGCCGTCGGCGGCCACCGCGAACACCCGGCACGAGGTGCCCTGGCTCACCCCGGAGATGCTGATGTTCAGGCTGGTGCCCCCGCCGCTCTGGACCGGCGTGATGCGCGCCTCGACCCCCGCCTTCCTGCCGGTGAGCGGCACGGCGGGGGCCACGAGGGTGTCGGCCCTCTGTTCGGAGGCGACGGGGGGAGCTTCCGAGGGACCACCGGAGGGGGCGAGCGCCCCACCGCTTCCGGACGACCCCGGGGCGTTCTTCAGGGCCTGCGGCCCGGCCTGATCGACCTCCGTGCTGACCGACGGGGCGTTCGCCGCGGTGGTGCGCTGCGGCTCCCCGCTGTCCTGCACGGCCATCAACGCCGCGCCGCCGACCACGACCGCGCCCACTGTGGCCGCGAGGCCCATCAGGAGCCGGTTGACGCGGCGACGCCGGGCCGAGGCGGCGATCAGGCGGTCAAGCACGGCCGTGGGCGGGCTGGCGACCTGCTCGATGTCCTCCTCCGAGACGCGCGAGAGCAGCGCGGTGAGCCCGCGGAGCTCCTCGAACTCGGCCCGGCATTCCGGACATGTCTCCATATGGGTCTCGACCCGGGCGGCCTCGTCCGCCTCGAGAGCTCCCAGCATGTGCGCCCCGAGCGACATCCGTACATCCTCACAACAGCTGCTCATGGCGCGAGTCCCCGCTCCTCCAGCGCCAGCTTCAGCGCGCGAAGCGCGTAGTACGTGCGCGACTTGACCGTGCCGGGCGGAATGCCCAGCACCTCGGCGGTCTCCTTGACCGACCGGCCCCGGTAGTAGGTCTCCAGCAGCACCGCGCGATGCTCCGGCCTGAGGGCCGCGATGGCGTCGGCGACGCCCCAGGACTCCACCGCGCGCTCCAGTTCGTCCTCGGCGGGCAGCACGGCGAGGGCCTCGTCCGTGGTCTCCTGTGGCCTGGACTTGCGGGCGCGGTGATGGTCGACGACGAGATTGCGGGCCACCGTGAACAGCCACGCCCGTATCGGCCGGTCGGCGAGCACGTCAGGATGTTTCCACGCCCGCAGAAGCGTCTCCTGTACCACGTCCTCCGCCTTGCCCGGATCGCCCGTCAATCGCAACACGTACCCATAGAGTGACCCCGCGTGCTCGTCGAAAAGGCTGCGGATCAACTGCTCGTCGGCGGTTCCGGCGGGACTCACATCCTCAAGACGTACGGCCGCGCGCTCCGGTTCAGGCACGCAGGGGTACGTCCCTCCCGAGCCCTTGGACGACGAGACCCTCCGACGTGGTGCGCACGCTCTGGATCCGCAGGTTGAGCGGCAGATCCTTGATGGGGACGGTGAAGCCCAGCGTCTTGGCGGCGTCGGGCACCCGGACGCCGTTGACGTCGGACGGGGTGAGCCGCACGCCGCCGGGGACGATCTGTATCTTCATCCGCGCCGAGACCGGGACCGAGAGGCCCGCGACGGTGAGGTTTCCGGTGACGGTCAGCGAGTTGTCGCCGTTGCCGTGCAGTTTCAGCCCCCGCGGCGCCCGCGCGTCCAGGGTCTCGCGGGAGATCACGATGGTGCCCGTCACCTTGTCGGCGCGGACGTCCGCGGTCGCGGAGTTCTGGATCAGGTCCATGAGCGGGGCGTTCACCCCGTGCAGGACGGCGTCGATGCGGGAGAGCTTGGCGCCGTCGGACGTTGTCATCTCGCCGATGTGGACGCGGATCTCCTCGTACCGCCCGGAGACGGCCTGCGTGAGGAACGGGATGCCCTCCACCTTGACGGTGGGCGGCGAGGACAGGTCGTACCGCGCGGCGATCTGGCGGGCGACCTCTTTCTCGACCCCCGCCACGGCGACGCGGTCCAGGACGGCAAGGAGGATTCCGAGCAGGACGAGGAACACGATGAGCTTGCGCATCCGACTCCTCCTGGGGTCCACCTGCCGTCCAGACTAACCGCGCGCCGACCTACTCCCCCGCGCTATCACTGCAAAACGCCGGTTTGCCGGTATTCGCCTGGACCGCCCGCCACCGCCCCGGACGTCAGCCCCCGGCGAAGGGCGGCAGGACCTCGACCGTCGCCCCCTCGGGAAGCTCGACCGTGCTCGGGTCGCGGGTGCCCGCCGGATGCCCGTCCACGAGGAACGACGACCGCCCGAGAATTCTCGGCAAGTCGGATTTTCCATGGTTTTGCGTGATTTTCGCCACGAGGTCACCAAGGGTATTCGCCTCGAACGTTTCCTCGTCGACCCCCGCGGCCTCCCTGGCCGCGGCCCAGTAGCGCACAGTACCCCTTGCCACCAGGCACCTCCCGTGTTACCCATGAGTACCGCACAGGCTGATGTCACTCACCGCGAGGGAACGGTTACGGTTATTTCCCACGTGATGGAGTGTTCACCCCGCGGACTCCGCTATGGACGCCGGTTTCCTGTGGGCTATCCTCACGTACTGACGGGACCTGGGCGACGTAGCCCCCGGGTCCTTTACGTGTTTGTACGGCTACCGCCGTTACAACGCGGGGAGGAGGCCGATGCGGTGAGTGAGCGAAGCTGTGCCGCCACTGTGTCGCCGTGCCGCCCTCACCCCCTGATCAGCCTCTGGACTAGGAGGTGCTGTGAGTAACCTGCTCTTGCTCACCAATGCTCTGGAACCCTCGGCGGAGGTCTTGCCCGCCCTCGGACTACTACTCCACTCCGTACGTGTCGCGCCCGCGGAGGCATCCGCGCTCATCGACGCCCCACCGGCGGACGCCGTGCTGGTCGACGCGCGAAGGGAGCTCGTCCACGCGAAGAGCCTGTGCCGCCTCCTGCGCACGACCGGCGTCGACTGCCCGCTGATGGTGATCGTCACCGAGGGCGGGCTGGCCGCGATGACCGCCGAGTGGGGGGCCGACGACGTCCTGCTCGACACGGCGGGTCCCGCGGAGGTCGAGGCCCGGCTCCGGCTGGCCGTCGGCAGGCTCTCGATCGCCGCCACGGAGGAGGTGCCGGACGAGATCCGCAGCGGTGACCTGTCGATCGACGAGGCCACCTACACCGCCCGGCTGCGCACCCGCGCCCTGGACCTCACGTTCAAGGAGTTCGAGCTCCTCAAGTACCTCGCGCAGCACCCCGGCCGGGTCTTCACCCGCGCCCAACTGCTGCAGGAGGTCTGGGGCTACGACTACTTCGGCGGCACGCGGACGGTGGACGTCCACGTGCGGCGGCTTCGCGCCAAGCTCGGCGCCGAGTACGAGTCGCTGATCGGCACCGTCCGCAACGTCGGGTACCGCTTCGTGCCCGACCGCGGCGGCGAGCAGATCGACGACCGCGAGCCGGCGCCCGCGCACCACTGACCGGCCCTGACGGGCCAGGGGCCCGCCCCACACCGCTCGGGCGTGGAGCGAGCCCCCGTACGTCAGGCGCGCGCGCCTAGCCGGCGAGCGTGATCCGGTTGACGGCCGGCGGGGCCACCGGCGAGTGGCCGCCGAAGTAGGCGACCAGCGCGTCGATGTCCAGCGGACCGCTCCACAGGTCGGTGCCCTCCTTGAAGACGCTGAAGCCGTCGCCGCCTCCGACGAGGAAGTTGTTGGCGGCGACGCGGATGGTCTGCGCGTCCGTCACCGGCGTCCCGTTGATCTTGATGTTCGAGATCCGCGAGCCGATCGGCTGCGACAGGTTCATCGTGTAGGTCAGCGAGGCGGACGGCTGCAGGATGCGGGTGGTCGCACCGCCGTTCTGCCACTGCTGCTCCAGCAGCGCGTCCAGCTTGGCGCCCGTCAGCGTGACGACCTGCATGAGGTTGTTGAACGGCTGCACGGTGAACGCCTCGCCGTAGGTCACGACGCCCGCGCCCTCGGACCCGCTCGGCGCGTAGGTGAAGTCGGCGCGCACGCCGCCCGGGTTCATCAGCGCGATCTCGGCGTTGCCGCCGGTCTTCGTCGCCTCGAGCTGCGCGTCGGCGATCACGTCGCCGAGGATGGTCTCGCCCGTCGGGCCGCTGCTGCGGGTGAGGTCGGCGGTGATGCTGCCGACCGGCTTGTTGGCGACGGTCGCGACCCGGTCCTTCCACGTCTGCACGTACTGCGTGGTGAACGCGTCCGGGGTGACGTCACGGGTGACGACGTGGTTGTCCGGCGTGACCGAGGAGCGGACGACCTCGCCGGTCTTCTTGTCCACCTGGAAGTCGATCGTGGTCAGCACGCGACCGAAGGACGACCCCTGGGTGTAGTAGCGGTCCTGGCCCGCAGGGTCCTTGGTCTTGCAGATGTAGGCCTGGTGCGAGTGACCCATGACGACCACGTCGAAGTCCGGGCTGAGGCCCTGGGCGATCCGGGTGCCGGCGCCGGGGGTGACCGGGCAGGCGTCCGGGCTCTGGTTCGGGGTGATGCTGTCGCCCTCGTGGACGAGCGCCACGATCGCCTTCACGCCCGCCGCGCGCAGCAGCCGGGCCGCGCGGTTGCCCGCCGCGACCTCTTCGGTGAACTTCAGGCCCGCGATGCCGGAGGCGGTGACGATGGTCGGCGTGGTCTGGGTGACCAGGCCGACGAAGCCCACCTTGACGCCGTTGACCTTCTTGATCGCGACCGGGGGCAGGGCGTACCTGTCGCTCTTCTCCTTCAGGATGTTGGCGCCGACGTAGTCGTAGTCGGAGCCCTTCCACTTGCCCGCCGGGGAGCAGCCGTCGGTCGGGTGGCAGCCGCCGTCCTGGATGCGCTTCAGCTCGGTGATGCCCTCGTCGAACTCGTGGTTGCCGACGGAGGAGACGTCCAGGCCGAGCTTGCCGAGCAGGTCGACGGTGGGCTCGTCGTGGTACGCCGCGGAGATCAGCGGCGTGGCGCCGATGAGGTCACCCGCGGCCACCATGACGGTGTCCTTGTTGGCCAGGGACTTGATGTGGGTGGCCATGTAGGCCGCGCCGCCCGCGGGGACGGACACCCCGCTCTCGTTGACGATCGCGCCGCCGGAGCCGGTCGGGGGCTCCAGGTTGCCGTGGAAGTCGTTGATGGCGAGCAGCCGGACGGGGACGGTCTTGGCCGGCTTCGGCGGTTTAGGATGGGCCAACGCGGGGGCGGCCGCGAATGCGAGACCGGTGGCCGCGACGAGCGAGGCCAGGCCGATCCGCGTGAGGGTAGGTGCACTCATAGCCAACGAGGTTAGAGACACCACCTCAGCACAAAACGACGCGGAGGTAACGATTTACCCCACTAAACAATGGCGTCTTTTGCCAGATTAGAGTTTGACCATGACCATCGCGGTGAAGATCCGGGAGCGCTTGGACGACCAGGAAGTGACCGGCGTGATCGCCCTGGTCGACGCCGCCGCCGAGGCCGACTCCGTGAGCCCGCTCAACGAGCACGTCATGCTCCGGCTCCGCTACGGGGCCGACGCCGGGACGCGTGCCCTGCTCGCCTACGACGGCGACGCACTGGCGGGCTTCGCCCACCTCGACCCGCCCGACTCCGAAGGCGCGACCGGCGAGCTCGTCGTCCACCCCGCCCACCGGCGGCGGGGGGTCGGACGCCGGCTGCTGGAGTCCGCGCTCGCCGAGAGCGGCGGCCGGCTGCGCCTGTGGACGCACGGCGACCACCCCGGCGCCGGGCGGCTCGCCACCGCCCTCGGCTTCACCCGCGCCCGCTCCCTCTGGCGGATGCGCCGCCCGCTCGCCGACCCCCTTCCCCCCGCCGTCCTGCCCGACGGGGTCCGGCTGCGCGCGTTCGAGCCCGGTGCCGACGAGGACGCCTGGCTCGCCGTGAACGCCCGCGCGTTCGCCCACCACCCCGAGCAGGGCGCCTGGACCGCCGACGACCTGCTGCGCCGCGAGCGCGAGCCCTGGTTCGACCCGTCCGGCTTCTTCCTCGCCGTGCGCGGCGACCGGATCGTCGGCTTCCACTGGACCAAGGTGCACGACGACGAGGCCGAGCCGATCGGCGAGGTGTACGTCGTCGGGGTCGATCCGTCCGAGCAGGGCGGCGGCCTCGGCCGGGCGCTCACGATCGCCGGCCTGGAACACCTGCGCTCCCGGGGGCTCGCTCAGGTCATCCTGTACGTCGACGAGGACAACCCCTCGGCCGTCCGCCTGTACGAACGCCTGGGCTTCACACGCTTCGCCGTCGACGTCATGTACCGCCACCCGTAGGGCCGGTGTCTACTCGACGATCCAGTGCAGGAGGTAATAGGACAACGCGGCCACCAGCGCGGCCGCCGGGATCGTCAGCACCCACGCCGTGACGATGCTGCCCGCCACACCCCACCGGACCGCCGAGAGCCGCTTGGTCGCCCCGACCCCCATGATCGCGCTGGTGATGGTGTGGGTGGTCGAGATGGGCGCCTTCGCGGCGATGGCCATCGTGTACAGCACGATGGACGCCGCCGTCTCGGCCGCGAACCCCTGCGCCGGGGACAGGTGGATGATGCGGCGGCCCAGCGTCCGCATGATGCGCCAGCCGCCGGCGTACGTGCCGAGCGAGATCGCCGCGGCCGCGGCCAGGATGACCCACTGCGGGATCGGGTCCTTCGCCGCCACATACCCGCCGGTGTAGAGCGCCAGGAAGATGACGCCCATCGTCTTCTGCGCGTCCTGCAGGCCGTGGCCCAGCGCCATGGCGGCGGCCGAGACCGTCTGCGCGTACCGGAACCCCCGGCCCGCGCGGTGCGGGTTGGCCCGGCGGAAGATCCACAGAATGGCGATCATGATGATCGCGCCGAGAAGGAAACCGACGACCGGTGAGAGGATCATCGGGATGACGACCTTCTGCACCACGCCGGCCCAGTGGATGCCGCTGGACGCGGCCAGCGCGGACCCGACGAGCCCTCCGATCAGCCCGTGGCTGCTCGACGACGGAAGTCCGAAGTACCAGGTGATGAGGTTCCACACGATCGCGCCGATCAGGCCGGCCCCCACGATCACCAGCCCGTGCGCGCCGGACGGCGGCTCGATGATGCCCGTGCCGACCGTCCTCGCGACCTCCGTGCTGATGTGCGCGCCGACGAAGTTCATCGCCGCGGCCATGAACAGCGCGGAGCGGGGAGTGAGGGCGCGGGTCGAGACCGAGGTCGCGATCGCGTTCGCGGCGTCGTGGAAGCCGTTGGTGTAGTCGAACACCAGGGCGATCACGATCACGCCGACGACAAGTGCAAGCTCCACTTAGCTTTCCTTGACCGCGATCGACTCGATCGTGTTCGCCACGTGCTCGAACGCGTCCGCGGCCATCTCCAACTGGTCGATGACCTCTTTCATCTTCATGACCGTGAGCGCGTCGTACTCGCCGCTGAACAACTTGGCGAGCAGACGCCGGTAGACCTGGTCCGCCTGGTTCTCCAGACGGTTGATCTCGATCCAGTACTCGTTCAGGTTGTTCATCGACCGCAGCCGCGGCATGGCCTCGGCGGTCAGCTCGGCGGCACGTTCCAGCACCTCGACCTGCCGCACGACCTCCTTGGGGAGGTGGTCGATCTGGTAGAGGCCGATCAGATCGGCTGCGGCCTCCATGTAGTCCATCACGTCGTCGAGATTCGAGGCGAGACGGTAGATGTCCTCGCGGTCGAAGGGCGTGATGAAGCTCTCGTTGAGACGGTTCATGATCGCGTGAGTACGCTCGTCGCCCGCGTGCTCGCACGCGCGCATCTTTTCGGCCAGGGCCTCCCGGTCCGAACCCTCACTGATGATCTCCACCAGTAGCCGGGATGCGGTGACGAGATTGTTCGCCGAATCGGCGAACAAGTCGTAGTAGCTGTCCTCACGCGGGGTGAGACGCAGGCGCACGTCGTTCTCCAGATGTGCGGGGACTGTCCGCAGAGAAGAGTAAGGGGTACCGGCTGAAATGCGAAGTTCGCTGGTGCAACACCATCTCGTAACCTTCCCTACTCCCCGCCGACACCTTCCGTTCGCCCAACCACACAGACGGCGCCAGGGCTCCCCGAAGGACCTCCCCCGGCACGGGCTTCCCACGCACACCAGGCATTTCGACACCACCCCCGCCCGCCCCAAGACGTGACCGAAACTACCGACCCCGCTCAAACGGCACCGCCCCGGGGTCCCCCCACTTCCGACCCACCACCCCTACGTCCACCCCTAACGGTCCGGCACCCACCGTCCGGCACCCGCCACCGCAGCCACCCCGCCGCGCCGAGAAGCCGTCGTCGGACGATCACCCTCGGCGACACCGGCCGCACCACGCCTACTCCGGGGCGCGATGAAGGAGGACTCGATCACACGGGGGTGCGATGGAAATTCATGAACGAGCGGCTCGGGGTCGGGCCGCGCTGCCCCTGATACCGCGAGCCGTACCGCTCACTGCCATAGGGATGCTCGGCCGGGGCGCTCAGGCGGAACATGCACAACTGCCCGATCTTCATCCCGGGCCACAACTTGATCGGCAACGTGGCGACGTTCGAGAGCTCCAGCGTGACGTGCCCCTCGAACCCCGGATCGATGAACCCCGCCGTCGAATGCGTCAGCAACCCCAGTCGCCCGAGGCTCGACTTGCCCTCCAGCCTGCCGGCGATGTCGTCCGGCAGGCCGATGACCTCGAAGGTGGACGCCAGCACGAACTCCCCCGGATGAAGGATGAACGGCTCCTCCCCGTCCGGCACCACGAGCCGCGTCAGCTCCGCCTGCTCGATCGACGGATCGATGTGCGGGTAACGGTGGTTCTCGAAGACCCGGAAGAACCGGTCCAGCCGGACGTCGACGCTCGACGGCTGGATCATCTCCGCGTCGAACGGGTCGACTTTGACCCTGCCCGACTGTATTTCGGCACGGATGTCACCATCGGATAGCAGCACCTCAGCAACCTACCAACCCCCCACCCCACCCCACGGCCCAACCGACCTCCCTCTCAGGGAGGTGCCACGCGCCAAGTTCCGCTAGAGTTATCTCCGTCGTCAGTCACTGACCGACGCGGGTGTAGTTCAATGGCAGAACATCAGCTTCCCAAGCTGACAGCGCGGGTTCGATTCCCGTCACCCGCTCTACACGCGAAGGCCCAGGTCAGGAAGCAGATTCCGACCCGGGCCTTATTCATTTCCGCCACCTTGTCGATCTTCCGTGCCCGTTACGTGCCCTATGCCCAATGATCTTCGCTCCTGCTCATGATCCGCTCGGCCGGCCTGCCCATGCCGTCAGCGATCAGCTTGTCCCGCTCGTCCTCGGTGTGGAGATAGATCAACGCGGCCCGCGTGGTCGAGTGCCCCATGCGGTTCATGAGCTCGCGGAGGGTCGCGCCCGACTGCGCGGCGAACTTGTTGCCCGTGTGCCGGAGATCGTGAAAGTGGAACCCCGTGAGCCCACTTGATCAGGCGATCTTCTACTGCCGTGTTGAAGATCGTCTTGAGCAGCCGGTACGCCTTCGCCACCGTCACCGCGCCCACCCCTTTGTCGCCGAGCACGAGATCCACCTGGGACGGCTCGTCCAGCCGTAGGGCGATCTTGTCGGGGAACAGGTTGCGGACGTTCAGCACTTCCTTGCGCAGGTCCTGCAACGCCGCCAGCACCCTGACACCGACCGCACGGCCCTGGGTGGTCAAGGTGGCCAGCGCGGCGGTGATGCGCTCTTTGAGCTTGCGGTCGGTCTGGTAGGCGGTCAGGAACGCCACCTCATCCACCACCACCAGCACGAAGGGTCATGGACGGTGGGGACGTGGTTGCGCTGGACGCCGGCGAAGCGGCCCGCGCGTTCCTGCATGACCTTCACGGCCATCTCCAGCAGCTCCGCGCACGCCTCCGGGTGGCGGCGTAGTGGTCGAACAGCGCGCGGCCGTAGGACAGCTCCATCAGCTTGGGGTCCAGCGCCCAGATCTCCACCAGCCCGGCCCGCTCAGCAGGACCCAAGGGCCTGCTCAGAACCGCGTCGTCTCATCGACACGGGCATAGCGCCGTATCTCCTGCTCGGTGACACCGAGCACGCCACGCAAATCCGCGCCACGCAAGTCCGCTCTACTCAGGTTCGCGCCACTCAGATCTGCCCCGCGCAGGTCCACGCTGACCAATGCCGCTTTGCTCAGGTCCACGCTGACCAGGTCCGCGCCGACCATGTAGGCGCCGATCCAATATGAGTTGCTCAGGTTTGCCCCACGCATCGCAGCGGATTCCGTTCGTGCATAGAATAGGCTTGCGCCGCGCAGGTCCGCGCCACGCAAATCCGCGCCAGTCAGGTCTGAACGGTTCAATTGGGCTTGTTTTAGCTTCGCGCCGTCTAAGTAAACACGGCGCAGATCCGCATCCTCTAGGTCAACCGCGTCGAGGTGTGCGCCGGACAAATCCGCGAAAGGAACGATAATGTTCTGTAGCGCGAGTCGATCGAGATCGAGTTCGACGTCGCGTCGGCCGATGACAGTGAGTGCGGCCTGAATATCGGTGGAGGGTCGTGGAATACCTCCCGGGGGCAGCTCAGTCACTCCGACGCCAGTAGGCCTCTCTTTGGGATCATGTTCACGTACGAACGCGGCGAGGACGTTATAGATAGTCTGGTGATCTCGCAAAGAATCCTTTCCTAGGCGTTCTAGCGCGTAGATGCCGCCAAGACGGACGTCCAGGGCAGGTTGGCCTAGTTGTTCGACGGCCTTGGTGTAGCGGTCAGTGATCTGGGTCTGCTGGGCGGTATCCAAAGTTTGAGCGGTGTACCACAGGCCAGCCGCAGTGAAGGCTACGCCGCCGATCACCACCACCCCGGTCGCGGCCTGGATCAGGGTATTTCGAGCGGCGTTGACCGCCTCGACCTGCTCGGTAACGGTCATCTTCTCGCGCTGGGCCGCAGTGAGCGGGCGAGGCAGCCCTACCAGGCGACGGGCGCCGGGGCCGAGCAAGGCGGCGATACCCAGACTCGAGGCTCCGGCCAGAGCAGTGCCAGCCAGCGTCCAGCGCGCCCAGTCCGGCGCTGGTACGATCACCGCCGCCGCCCCCGTGAGTGCGATGATGGCTAGGGCCGGTAATAGCCATAGGAGTCGCCGTAATCGTCGCTGGAGAGAACTCGGCGGGGCCGAGCTCAGATCGGACGGCAATGGGGCCTCAGCAGATGTGGGGATGGACACGGCCTGGACAGCGCGGCGGGCTTTGGCCGCTGCTGCTGATGCAATAACCGCGCGGGCCGATGCCCGCGGATGCCTGCTGCTCGTCATGTCCCCATTGCACCCCACCACCAGGTGCCTGAAAAGACCGTCGGGGTGCTCTAAGCCAGGCTTGAGACCTTGCGCCTCCGAGGGAGCGCTCCGAGCTCCGAAATAGAGGACTGGCATACCGAGTAAGCCCCAATCCTGCCAAGGTCCGACGCCAATCGAGGTCGCGTGCCCGTACGGTCGGCAACCAGCGGGGAACCATGGGGACTCACGGTCTTCGGACCGGCATATGCCCAGCTCAACGTTTCCGCAGCTCATCCGGCATAATCTTGAAAGACCTCCCAAGCTGACAGCGCGGGTTCGATTCCCGTCACCCGCTCCATGCTCGTGAGACCAGGTCAGCCAAGCACTTCCGGTAGAAGTGTGAACGCCCGTACATGCCGAGGTCGGATCAACGTGAAGTCACGTCGGTCCAACGTCGCGATCTGCGTGACGTTCAGCCGTTCCGCGATGGCAACCACGGACACATCAGCTGGGTCCAGCCGAGCGTCTTGGTACATACGGACAAGCTCTGCCATTCGTCGCACATCGACCGGCAGCAGGTCGGCCAGTTCGAACTCCTCGCTCGCCAGATCGAGAAACTGTGCATGCACGCGGGGCCCCATGTGCCTGTTAATGGTCCACCCTGCCTCGATCAGGATGGTCGAAGGCAGGAGGAGTGGACCCTCCAGCTCCTCGAGCAGGCGGACGCACGAGGCATGGTGCTTGTCATCCCGGTCGACTACAGCGATCAAGGGGCCTGTATCCAGGAGCGTGGCAGTCACGTTGACCGATTGAACCGCTCCGCCAGCAGATCTTCGACCCGTTCCGAAAGATTGCCCTCACCGGAGGCGCCGATCCCTGCGATCGACAGGCGACGACGACGAACCGGCTCAGACGGTTCCTCCCCCGCCGCCTCAGCCAAGTCAGGATCCGTCTTCACCAAACGCAGGAGACGACGCGCCTGGTCCGGCGACAGCCGGTCCACCAGGTGGTGAAGCTCCTCATGCGCATGCCCGGCGCTCATAGCCATGAGTCTACGCAAGCGGCCGCGCTTGCGTCAGTGACACGCCCCTGGCCAGCTCTGGGTGTAACACTTCATCCGTCGTAAGGCGTTTGCGTCGAGATTCACGCCGTACTCATCGGCGTAGGCAAGCGCAGGTCATGAGCTGATCCGCGGGCCATTAGCGGGCCAGCCCGCTACGTGCCCGATCCCTCTCGATCTTCGCTCCTGCCCATGATCTCCTCGGCCGGCTTGCCCATGCCCTCAGCGATCAGCTTTTCTCGCTCGCTCCCGGTGGTCAGGTAGATCAACGCGGCCCGAGTAGTCGAGTGGCCCATGACTGGGGACGACTGAGGCGCCCTCCCCCGGCGGTGCCTTGTCATGTCTGGATCACCGCCGACTTTCGGTTGCATGTATCCGAATCCGGCCACGCCACCATTGTGTGCTCTGCGGAGTATGTCGGTATTTCCAGGATGACGTACTCCATCGCTGTCTCATCCACACCTGCATGATGCGCTTCATTCGCGTAGTGGCTGATGGATGGCACAAAGTCTTGTCAAGACGCTAAGGGTATCGCCGAAGCGCCTGGTCATGCCCCCCTTGAGTGCTCTTGTTGCGCTCTCATCCTGACGTTTGGATCTAGGGAGGCTCTTCTGTGGTGCGTCACAAGCGGCGGTTCCGGACGCCTTACCCGTGCTGCCGCCTGTTCTGCCTGGTCCTCTCGTAGTGCGCAGGGCATCGCCCTGCGCTGTTCGCCAAGAGAAGGAGTCTTGAGAATGAGTGCACTGACCTACACCGTCCTCACCGACCCAACGTCGCTGGAGGCGTCAGTGGACGGGCGGACCCCGTCCACAGGGACGGTGTATCTGATGGTCACCAACACCGGAGAGGAGGTGGCCTGGTTGAGGATCGAGGTGAGGGTGCCTGTCGGCGACCGCGCAGGCCACCTGACCCGGGAAATCAGCACCATCAATCTGAAGGGCGAATACACCGACACCCTGGGCACTCAGACGGACTTCCGAATCGAGCCCGACACCCAGCCGGTGAACATCCAGCAGCAGGGCACCAACGTTCTCGAGGTAACCCCCCAGAGCGGTCGCATAGCCGCTTTCGAACCCGGCGACTACATGTTACTGACACTGGAGAACGTCACCGTCGCCCCCACCGCCGGGGTGGCTGTGCTGATAGTGAGAGAAATCCTCAAAACCGATACCGGGTGGGAGACCAAGTACGCGGCGGTGCCGCTGGTGAAGGCGACAGCAAAGGAGATTCCGGCACCGCGCGACTTCCGCCCGGACAAGGCGATGCTGGACACCGGTGAAAACCTCACGCTGAGCTGGGACGGGTCTCCCGACTTCACCTATGAGATCGTGTTCCCGGGCGGGCGGAGCCCCGTCTCGGGGGGTACCTGGTCACCGCCCACCCCGCAGCGGGCTACCACCTACATCCTCGTCGCCACCGACCCCATCACCCGGAAGCAGCACTTCCTCACCACCACCGTGCAGGTGCGCCATCCCGTGCTGGAATCGCTCACCGCCACCGCCGGCATCGACACACCCTGGGTCCAGGGGACGGCCCACAAGGGGCGCGTCACCTTCACCGACACAGGGGCGGAGATCTTCGATAACACGGGCGGGCAGGGTACCGTGACGGCCGACAAGGCCCTCTTGAACGGCGTCAACACCGAATGGGTGCAAGGGCGAAGCGCCGACGACGGAAAGATCACCTTCCCCAAGGATGGGCTCGACGTCCGCCAAGGAAGCGGAGCGTGGGGAAACGTGCACGCCGACAAGGCGGACGTCAACGGCGTCAACACCAAGTGGGTGCAGGGACGGCACAGTGACGACGGATGGATCAGCTTCCCCAAGGAAGGGCTGAACGTGTATCGGGCGGGCACCCATGAATGGGGGACCGTGTTCGCGAAGCACGGCCGAATGGCTTCAGGAAAGACTCGCCCCGGACAGGGCTGGAGGGCTTACGCTCCCGACAGTATCTGCATCGACGTGGACACCAGCGCAGGTGAGTTCACCGGCGACCCCGTCTACCTCACCTCCATCGGAGGCGCCGGCGGCATGCAGTATGACCTGGTCGGCACCAGTGCGGTCTACGACATCACCGCCAACAAGTTCAGCGTCTACCTCAAATGGCGCGACGACCGCGAACTGACTCCCGCCATGGCCCAGCAGTTCGGCTGGTACATCAACTGGATCGGCTACGACACCCCCTGACCTCGCACTGATCCCTGGAGCAGAAGTTCAGCGGCGCCCAGGCTGTCCAATGCTTGACGGGCACCCTAAGAAACATGACCGGCCTTGCGGGGCCGGGCCGCTTTGATGCTGCGGACAGGTTGGGCGGTGGTGCGGCGCACCACGCGGGTGTCGTCGGGGAGTTCGATGGTGAATATGGTGTCGCTGACGCGGATGGTGACGATCGCGCGGGCGTGGATGCGGCCGAGGGTGACCTTCTGCCCTGCCACCATGATCACGCCGATGATGCCGGCCACTCGCTGCACCGTGATCGGCTCGATCAGGGCAGGCGAGGTGCGCGCGGTGCGCCCGAGACCAGCTCCGAGGCTTGATCGTCGTGCAATTAGGCAGGGTGAAGAGGGGGCAACCACGGTCACGCAGGACCGACCTCACGCCCAGGTCAGCGGACCTACGTGGCCGGATCCGCACGATTCCCAAGCTGACAGCGCGGGTTCGATTCCCGTCACCTGCTCCACCTACGAAGGCCCAGGTCAGGACGTCAAGCCAGACCCGGGCCTCGATCGTTTCAGGGGCTGTTCGATCTTCGCGTCCCATTTCAGCACGTCCGAGTGCGATCATGGTCGCGTGGTTGACGTGACGCTGGACGATTCCGATGGCTCCACGGTTGTGGTGAAGCTCCAGACCGAGACGTGGGAACTCAACATCCGGGCGCCTCTAGCGGACTTGGCCCGTCTTCACGACATCAGGCAGGCGGATTGGGCTTCTCGTCGTTCCCTCGCCGTGGGCACCTGTGCCGGTTCTCCCGTCTTCTGGACAGCAAACGAAGACCAGGCGACCATCCTCATCGGGCATGACGACGAGACCTGGGACATCGGGATCAGCCTGCCGATCGAAACCGTAGATGAGATCGTCCGTCTCGCCGGTGAGCGCATCTGACATGCCTTTCCCCCAAGTTGTGATCAACCTGCGGGAACGACGAGACCAGACGGATCGCCCTCGTCGCCGGCCCGCTGATGTGCCGGTCGATGGCATCCGTGATCGCCCTGCCGGCACCACGTAGAGCGTGCTGGTAGATCATTGCCGCCCGGACGTTGTCGTGCTCCATCCGGGCCATGTGGTCCTCGAGGCCCGCGCCGGACTCGGCGACGAGTATGTTCCCGTGTGCCGCAGATCGTGGAAGTGCAGCCCCGGTCCGCCCATGCCCTTGACCACGTCCACCCACCACGTACGGGTGTTGAAGCCGCTCCGCCGCAGCGCACCACCCTTCACACCCGGGAAGAGCAAAGCGCCCGGCCCCATCCCGCAGCTTGCGCACATTGCCGATCGGTCGACGGCCCACGAACGGATTGCAGTCAGGCAAGCCCCTCAAGCTGCTGGACGACCTGCTCTATCGGAGCACGCGCGTCGATCTCCATGGTCGCGGTAGCTCGCAGCAACGGCTCGACAATGCGAAGGTTCTCCAGGATGGCGTCTCGTTCCTCTGGTCGCTTGCCATACGGATTGTTAGTCCGTGCCATGACTCGGGCCAACAGCACGTCAGCAGGCGCGCTCAACAACACGACATGGTCGAACCGCGGATAGAACTTCCCCTGGTTGCTCTTACAGCCGGCCACGAACAAGGCGCCCTCCTTGTGGCCAGCGAGCAGATCAACCATCGCCTCCTCGCGCCATACCCAGTCCGGCGACCCGTCCGGGAGGGTGACCCAGTGGCTCCACTGGCCGTAGTCCGTGTCCACAACCCGGTGCCCTCGTGAGCCCAAAATCTGCAATGCGGTCGATTTGCCAGTCCCCGACATTCCGGTGATCAAGATTTTGGGCACGGCATCACCCTAAGCGGAATCGACGGCCATGCTTCTGCCTCTGAACCGCTTCCGGCGCCCGTGGGTCTGGAGTTCTCTCAAGACCGAGTCCGACGACCTACGGCCGTCGCGGCATGCGGGACGGCGCGCGCCCCGGAGGCAGGGCGCGCTGTCGCGTATCGAGAGGAGACGTCAGGAGATGGTGAGCGTGCCGTTCGCGTTACGGGCGCACGTGACGATCGTGCGGGCGGCGGCGGTGAGGGCGCCGGTCAGGCACTGGCCGAGGACGGCGTGGCCCGCGGCGTTAGGGTGCCAGGACTCCTGGCAGGTCTGGAAGTAGGTGACGCAGGTGTTCGCCAGCCGCTGGATGCCGATCTTTTCCCAGCCGGACAGGCTGGTGATGAAGGTGCCGGACGGCCCGTCCTGCACCCGCAGCGGCGTGGCGAGCGCGCCCGTCGGGCTGCCGGGGTTCTCGCAGAGCCGGGCCCCGTCGAAGGCCCTCTGGACGTCCAGCACGCGCAGGTCGGCCGTGGGACGCTCGGCCGCCAGCGTGGTGTAGGCGTTCTTGACCAGGGAGCCGAGGTTCTGGGAGAACACATGCCCGGGGGCGAGGCTCGCGCGGTGGATCGGGCAGCCGGCGGCGTACCGCTCGGCGCCGAGGGCGCGGAACTTGTCGCGGGTGTCGGTGCGGCCGTCCTCGTCCCAGTACTGCGGGGCGACGTCGAGCGGCAGCGGGTTGGTGTAGGTCTGCAGGACTACTTGGTGGACGCCATCGGCGTCGATTTGGGCGAGAGTGTCGAGGATCTGGCGCAGGGCGGCGGTGGTCTCGGTGGTGGCGGCGGCGACCTCGGCGTCGGTGGCCAGGTCCGAGACGGTGCAGGGCTCCTGCGGCACCGGGCCGTTCAGGTAGGCCCAGAACTCCCACCAGCCCGTCCAGGCGTCGGCGATGAAGCGGTTGGCGCACAGCGTGGCCACGTCGCCGAAGGTGAACTGAGCGTTGTTGGAGCCGAGGCCGATGAGGACGACGTCGATGTCGTGGGTCTGGGCAACGGCGCGCAGCTGGTCGAGTTGCGAGGCGACGGAGCGGCCGTCGGCGCGGGCGCTGGAGGGGCTGGCGATGTCCGCGGGCCGGCCACCGGAGCATGCGAGGTTGAAGCGGTCCTGAATGCCCGGGAGTGACGCCTTGAACAACGAGGCGTTCGCCGACCGGTGGCAGAAGTAGGCGTTGCTGTTGGCCGCGGACCAGCCGGGGAAGGCCTGTGCCGTCCCGGAGGCGTCGAGGACGGGCTGGTAGTCCCCCGCGCCCTCCCCGCTGACGAAGCTGTCGCCGAGCACGACGGCGGCGGTGGGCAGGGCCGCCTGCGCCGCTCCCCCCTGGACGGCTTGGATGCCGACCGCGCCCACCAGGAGCGCGGCGATCGCGGCCACACGCCGGAGAACCCTCACAACTCCCCATTTCCCACTAAATACGTATGGAATAACGGATAGCCCGATCACAACACGCCGCGCCAATGGCGTCAAGATCTCCATGAGGCCCGGCCGCTACACCTAAGAGATCGCGTATCGCCCTGATCGTCAAGCATGCGTTTGCTCGCTCGCAGTGTCCCCCCTCACTCAGGTGAGGTGCCAGGCGAGGAGCCCGTCAGGCGCGTCGGTTTGGGTGAAACCGGCCGCGACCAGTTCCTTCTGGATCACCTCCCACGCGGGGCGGTAGGCGTGGCCGACGATTTCCTCCTCACTGATGACCTTGTCGCCCTCGGTGATTCGGTAGAGGTAACGGGCCTTGCACTCCTCCTCGTCCGACTCAAGGATCTCCGACAGGACCATGTAGGTGTGCCGGCCCACCTGGCGCGATTCCAGCTCCTGAAGAGGACGAGGCGCCGGAGGTCCGCCATCGCGCCAGGTGAAGACCAGGAGGCCGCCGGGCTCCAGATGAGCCGCCAGCACCGGCCAAAGTCGCCTTCGGTAGTCCGGCTCCAAGGCGTACATCACATTGATCATCACCATGGCCTCGACCGGCTCGCCCAGGTCCACGCTCAGCGCGTCACAGGAGAGCACCGTTACCCGCTTCAGCAGTTCCGGGCGCGCGCTCAGCCTCGACAGCAGAATCCCGCGCATGCCGGCCGAGGGTTCCAGCGCGAAGATCTCGGCCGGGGGGCCTCGGTCGGACGCGCGGCGCCGACACCTGTAGCTGACCCAAGAGCACCCACCACCATGGCTCACGGTGATCCCCCACAGCGCACGGCGTCCAGGGGCGGTCGCCTGTGGAAGCTCTGGATGTCCGGGAGGGCCTTCGGTTCCGGCGGTGACCATGCGACGTGTGATCATCACCACGGCGGCAATCCAGACCGTGGCTCCGATCGGTCTCCATGCCGCCGCGAGGGCCGGTCGGCTGGGGGTGACCGCGCGCCGGAGGTGCTGATCGGCGGCGCGTGTGCCTGGCCTGTGGCCGGAACGGCCACCGGGCATCCGGCCGTGCTGCCGCGCCCGGCTTGTTCCATGCGCGACCGAGGTGCCCGGTGGCCGGGGCGCCTCAGTCGGCCATGATGAGTCCTCGCTGGTAGGCCCGGACGAGACGGCGTGGGATCAGCATTTCCCGTCCGTTGACGGTGATGGGGACGAGGTCGGGGGCGGTCGCCTTCCACTGGCTGCGGCGATGGCGGGTGTTGCTGCGTGAGGTCTTGCGTTTGGGCACGGCCATGGCTACCAGCTCGCTTTCGTGATGCCGGGGAGTTCGCCGCGGTGCGCCATCTCGCGGAAGCGAACCCGGGAGAGCCCGAACTTGGTCAGGTGGCCGCGTGGGCGGCCGTCGACCGAGTCGCGGTTACGCACCCGGGTGCGGCTGGCATCGCGCGGCTGACGGGCCAGTTCCCGTACGGCCTCGGCCCGTTCGTCCGGCGTGCCGGTGCGGATGATGTCCTTCAGCTCGGCCCGCCGCGTGGCGTACCGCTGGACGACGACCTTGCGCCGCTCGTTGGCGGCGATCTTGCTTTTCTTGGCCATCAGACCTTGTCTCCCCGGGCCCGGATCCGCGCGACGGCCCTGTCGATGCCGATCTTGTCGATGGTCTTGATCGCACGGGCGCTGAGCGTGAGCCGGACATAGCGGCCCTCGCTCGGCAGCCAGTAGCGGCGTTGCTGGATGTTGGGGTTCCACCGGCGCCGGGTGCGGCGGTGGGAGTGGGAGATGTTGTTGCCGAAGACCGGCTTGACGCCGGTGAGCTGGCAGTGGGCGGACATCAGTTCCTCCCGTAGCGCTGGTTGAACCGCTCGACGCGACCGGCGGTGTCCAGGACGCGGCTGCGGCCGGTGTAGAAGGGGTGGCTTGCCGAGGAGACGTCGACGTCCACCACCGGGTAGGTGTTGCCGTCGGTCCACTCGATCGTCTTGCCGCTGCTGATCGTGGACCGGGTGAGGAAGGCGAAGCCGGCGCCCGGATCGCGGAAGACGACCGGGTGGTAGGCGGGGTGGATTCCCTTCTTCATCGTTCCTCCCGGAAGAGCACGTGCCGGCGGATGGTCGGGTCGTACTTGCGAAGGGTGAGCCTGTCGGGGGTGTTGCGCCGGTTCTTCCTGGTCACGTAGGTGTAGCCGGTCCCGGCGGTCGATCGGAGCTTGATCACCGGCCGGAGCTCATTTCGGGGCAATTCGGGTCCTCCCTGGTCGCGGACATGTGCCATGATAACGATAACGGTTTTCATTACTGCAACTGGAGGCGCCGTGCCCATCCCCGTCGTCCTCGTCGCGGGCCTGCACGCCTCGGCCCGCACGGCCACCGTCGACCGGCTACTGGCCGGGCATCCCGGATCGGTCGCGGTCCACCACGACCTGCGCGACGTCAGCCAGGGGCTCGTCCAGCGCACCGTCCGCGACGCGACGCACGTACTGGACACGGCCGAGGTGCGGCTCGCCCACGGCTGCGTCACCTGCACCGTGCGCGAGGACCTGCTGCCCCAGCTCATCAGGCTGGCGCCCGGCGCGGCGCTGGTGATCGTGGACCTTTGGGACTCGGTGGAACCGAGGTCGGTGGCCGAGGCGATCGACCATCAGGAAGCAAGGGACGTCCTGCGGTTCACCGGCGTTCTCACCGCACTGAACGCAGCGGCCACGCCCGAGGACATCACCCGCGGCGAACGCCTCAGCGAGATCGGCAAGCCCGCCGCCGCGGGCGATCAGCGCTACCTGGCCGAGGTCCTGACCCGGCAGCTCGAGTACGCCACCGGCCTCGTGCTGGACGACGGCGACGAGGAGGACCACGAACTGTCGCGTCTGGTGCTCGCACACCTCGCCCCGCTCACGCCGATCCACACCCTCGACACCCTGCCGCACGTCACCGGGGCCGCCGTGTGCACCGCGGAACTCGCCGAACGTGTGGATCCCGCCACCGCGCAGCTCCCCGCGGACGCGCAGACCGACGAGATCACCACCACGGTGTGGCGCAGCCGCCGCCCGCTGCACCCCGGCCGCCTGTTCGAGGCCGTCGATGAGCTGGTCACCGAGTCCGTACGCTCACGCGGCCGGTTCTGGCTGGCCACCAGGCCCAGCCGTCTGCTGGCCTGGGACGCCGTGGCCGGAATCATCTCCATCGAGGACGCCGGTCCGTGGCTGGCCGCGCTGCCCGAGGCCGCCTGGGATCTGGTCTCCCCCGCCCGCCGCCTGGCCGCCGCCCTCGACTGGGACGGCGAGCGTGGCGACCGCGTCCAGCACCTCGTCTTCACCGGCCCCGACCTCGACACCGACCGCCTGCACACCCTGCTCGACTCCTGCCTGCTGGCCGAGGGCGAACACCCCGGTCACGACGACCCCTTCGCCCCCCTACTCGACCTCAAGGAGATCGCGTGAAGACTCGCCGCGCCCCGCGCAAGAAGCCCAACCCCCTCCTGCACGTCGACCGCATCGACTACAAGGACACCAACCTGCTCCGCAAGTTCGTCTCCGACCGCGGCAAGATCCGCAGCCGTCGCGTCACCGGCGTCACCGTCCAGCAGCAACGTCAGATCGCCAAGGCCGTCAAGAACGCCCGGGAGATGGCCCTGCTCCCCTACGCCTCCCGGCCCTGCGCCTGAACAAGCTGCCGGTGACCGTACCTTCGCGATTCCTCGGCGGCCTGGCCGCTGGTCCGCTCAGGGGTTGGCGGCCAGGAGGAGGTAGGCGGCGCACAGGCACAGGTGGACCGCCGCCTGCAGCAGCGTGGCTCTGCCGGGCATGACGGTGAGGATGCCAACGCCGGCGGTGAGGGCCAGAAGCACGATCTGGGTGGCGCCCAGGCCGAGCAGCAGCGGACCGCCCAGCCAGATCGAGGCGACCGCGATGGCGGGGATGGTCAGGCCGATGCTCGCCATGGCCGAGCCGAGGGCGAGGTTGAGGCTGATCTGGGTGCGGCCACGACGGGCGTTGCGTCCCGCGGCGAGGGTTTCGGGCAGCAGGACCAGCAGGGCGATGACGACACCGACCACTGCCTGCGGCAGGCCGGCGGCGGCGACCGCCCGTTCGATCGTGGCGGATTCGACCTTGGCCAGGCCGACGACGCCGATCAGAGCGGCCAGGAGCAGGCCCAGGCTGGTAAGCGTGCTCTTCAGCGAGGGGATGGGAGCGTGCTCGTCGTCCGTGACGGTGCCGTCGCCGGTCGCGGTGCCGCTCGTGGTGGCGGTGCCGCTCGTGGTGGCGGTGCCGCTCGTGGTGGCGGTGCCGTCGCCGGCCGGGGCGGGCGGGTGGTCGGGTGTGTGGACGGGGAGGAAGTAGTCGCGATGGCGGACGTTCTGCACGAATACGAACAGCCCGTACAGAGCCAGGGACGTCGCGGCGGCGAAGAGCAGTTGAGGGCCGGAGAATTCGGGTCCCGGCGTGCTGGTGGTGAAGGCGGGAAGGACCAGGCCCAGGGTCGCCAGCGTGATCACGGTGGCCAGCGCCGCGCCGGTGCCTTCGGGGTTGAACTGGGCCGTCCGGTCGCGTAGCGCGCTGAGCAGAAGTGACAGGCCGACGATGCCGTTACAGGTGATCATGACGGCCGCGAACACGGTGTCGCGCGCGAGTGAGGCGGCCGAGGAGCCCCCGGAGGTCATGAGACTGATGATGAGGCCGACCTCGATGACGGTGACGGCCACGGCGAGGATGAGGGAGCCGAAGGGCTCGCCGACGCGGTGGGCCACCACCTCGGCGTGGTGCACCGCGGCCAGGACCGAGCAGGTCAGCAGGGCCACGATGAAGATCTCGGCTATGGCGGGCAGGTGGCGCCCCCACAGCGCGGCCAGTACCACCACCGCCAGGACCGGCACGGCGGCCGCGGCCAGTCCGAGGGGAGAACGGATGGACGCCGGAGCCGGGGCGGGGCCGCTCATGTGACCCTCGTGGGGGCGAGGCGGACGTGCGGCGAGGGGCGGGCGGCTGTGTTCATCCTGGCCTCCGTACTGTTGGTGATCATGGTTCGACGAGCCCGGCGCGGATGGCATAGCGGGTCAGTTCCAGCCGGTCGCGCAGGCCCAGCTTGGCCAGAACGTTGGCGCGGTGCCGCTCGACGGTCTTGACGCTGATGACCAGCAGGTCGGCGATGTCCTTGGAGGAGTGACCTTCGGCGACGAGTTTGACGATCTCCTCCTCGCGCGGGGTCAAGATGGCGGCGGGCCCCCGTTCGCCCTGCTCGTCACGGCGCAGGAAGTCGCGGATGAGGGTGGTGACGGCGCCGGGGTAGAGGAAGGGCTCCCCGCGCATCGCGGCCCGGCAGGCTTCCAGAAGGTCGCGGTCGGCGACGGATTTCAGCACGTACCCGCAGGCTCCCGCCTTGAGGGACTCGAACAGGTACTGCTCGTTGTCGTACATCGACAGCATCAGCAGCCGCACCTCGGGCGCGCGTCGGGCGATCTCCCTTGCGGCCTGGATGCCGGTCATGCGCGGCATGGCGATATCCAGGATGGCAAGGTCGATCTCGCCACCGCAGCCCAGTTCGACCGCCGCGGCGCCGTCGGCCGCCTCGGCCACCACGGTCAGGTCGGGTTCGGCGTCCAGGATCAGGCGCAGGCCGTGGCGGACGAGCGCGTGGTCGTCGGCGAGCAGGATGCGGGTCGGTGGGGCAGGCATCGCCGATCACCTTCCTTCCGTGCCGGTGGGTACGGTGAGGCGCACCGTGGTGCCACCCGCGTACGGGTGAGTGATGTCGAGACGGGCGCCGACCAGCAGGGCGCGCTCACGCATACCACGGATGCCGGCGCCCTCGGCGATCGGACCGCCCCGCCCGTCGTCGCCGACCGCCAGCACCACGCTGTCGCCGTCCCGGCCCAGGGTGATCGCGACATGGCGGGCGTCGGCGTGGCGGGCGATGTTGGTCAACGCCTCCTGGGCGATGCGATACAGCACCAGTTCGGCCTGCTCGCTCAGCGGCGGCAGCCGGGCGTCCAGGTGGCGGGTCACCGAGACGCCGCGGAGCTGGGAGATCTCGATGGCCAGGGCGCTCAGGGCGCTGGTCAGGCCGAGGTCCTCCAGTACGCCGGGCCGCAGCCGGCGGGCGACCTGGCCGACCTCGTCCAGGCTCGCGCGAACCGTCTCGGTGATGGTGCGCAACTCCTCGCGCAGGTCGGACGGGGCGCGGTCGGCGGCGCGTTTGAGACCCAGCAGTACCACGGTCAGGCTCTGGCCGATCTCGTCGTGCAGCTCGCGGGCGATGCGCCGGCGTTCGCCTTCCTGGGCCGCCAACGCGTGGGCGGCGGCGGTGCCGCGTTCGGCCTCCAAACGGTCCAGCATCGCGTTGAAGGCCGCGATCACTCCGGCCAGGTCGCCGTTGCCGCTGAATCGCAGCCGGCCGCTGGGGCGCAGCACATCGACCCGTTCCATGAGGCCGGTCAACGCCTGCAGCGGAGCCAGGCTCCGGCGCAGCAGCACCGCGTTGGCGGTGAGGATCGCCACCAGGCCGACGGCCAGCACCGGCAGCTCGGCCAGGTGAACCGGGGTGGACACCGTGGCCGGTGAGAGCGCCAGGACGAAGGTGGCCGCGGTGAAGACCACACCGTTGATCGCGAAGATCCGCCAGAACAGGGCTTTGGCCGGCGCACGCCGAGACGGGACCGCCCCTGCCGGCTCACCGGCGGGCGGCCGCACGACGGTGTCCGGGTCGGTGCGAGCGCTCATATCCCCCACCCTCGCCGCAGCAAGCCGTGCCTGTCCATCCGGCACGACTCCCATTACCCCTGCTCACCTGCGGCTCGAACGCGTGAGCGCCTACAGGGCGCACCCCCACCTGAATGGGGGGCCCACGAGCGAGGCCTGCGCCACGGTCCGCGGGCTCGGCCGTGGTACGGCGCCGGATCTCGTGCGCGTACGGGACCACGGCCGCTTCTGCCCATGTCGTGTGGAGGACGAGGAACCCGGTGTCCACACGGTCACTGATCTTCACCTTGACCCGAAACGGCCCTCGGCCACGGGCAGGATCGGAGGGGGCGGCCGCCGGGGCGATCGGTTCAGGTGCAACGGATGTCCCAGCCTTGACCGTGGCCGCGGTCCTGAACCTCGACGATCATCGGCCGACGGCCGAAGGTATCGGATGATGGCGGCACGTCAGAGGATGTCCACACCCTGACCTCCAAAGTTCCGTGGCCGTCGCCCCCGACAGCCGCGATCTTCGCCTTCTTGTAGTAGTCCCGGACCTCATCCGCTGAGAGCTTCGTCTCCACGGCGAAACGAAGGCGATAGCGGCAGAGGTCTTTCTGCCCCTCCTCCACCCCTACAGAACCGTCCACCTCATCCTCGTTGACATGGGTCTCCGGCGGAGGGGGGTAGGTCAAGAAGCGGCCGGCCAGGCCGTCCATCTGGTGATCGTGGATCCACTGCGGGATCTGGTACACGGCGCACAAAAGAAGGATCGGCACCGCGATCGCCGTCAGGCACCACCATATCCACCTCCTGCTGGGCACTGATTGCGGACGCACGACCCGAAGCTCATCCAGATCAGCCGACATGGCTACCAGCCTCCTGCGATCTATACCGTTGGATGGCTATCCTCCAGGCTGCGAAAGCCGATCGGAAGAACTGCCCGGTCCCGGTCCAGTGGGGCGCCGCCACCGACGGGCAGCGCGTGTTCTTCACCGGAGCGTCGCCGGCGACATCTCGCACCGGCTGCCCGATGTTCAGACGATCAACTACAGCTCTTCGGAAAGTTTCAAGAATTGCGGCTCGCCTGCCCAGTGCCGTCGCAGGTCATCTCGTCAGAGGGCCGCGGCAATGGACCGTGAGCTGTACTCATATTGCCTGCGCTGTAATGCTCGGCGATGGGAGTTCGGCACGTCATCCACTCGAAGGAGGATTGGTGCGCAAAATCCGAGCTTTGGCCGTCGCGGGCGCCTTGGTCAGCGGACTGGCGGTCGTCGCGAGCGCCACGCCCGCGCACGCGGAGACGCTTCGCAACGTCTACTACTCCTCGTCCGACTGCTACCGATACGGGGACTACGGCGTCCAGAACCACATGTGGACCTCGTACCGCTGCGATAACCAGTACAACCTGTGGTTCCTGTGGAGCGTTCCGTAAAGATCGGACATCCGCAGCCTGGCTTACCCGCGCCCGTGGTCGTCAGCACGTCATTCGCCCGTGGTGACGTGCATGGCGACCGGTCGATAGACCAGGCCATCGGTCCACGTGACCGATTCGGGTGAGGCCGTGAGGCGGAGGGTGGGGCGCTGGGTGACCAGGGCTCTGATCGCCTCGGTGAGCTCGACTCTGGCGAGGCTCGCGGCCAGGCAGCGGTGCGCACCGTAGCCGAACGCCACATGCGGGTTGGGGGGATGGTCGGTGAATCGGTGGATGTCGAACCGGCCGGGGTCGGGAAACGCCTGCGGGTCGTGGTTCGCCGCGTTCAGGTTCGGCATGACGACCGTCCCCGCGCTCAGCGAGCCGCTGGGGAGGTCGAGGTCCTTCGTGACGCGGCGCATGAAGGCGCTGGCGGGCGGCCCGTCGTAGCGCAGGATCTCCTCGACGGCGGTGGCCGTCAGGGCCGGGTCCGCAACCAGCTCGGCCCACTGGCCCGGGTACAGGAGCAGCCGGAAGACGCCGCGGGAGATCATCGAGGCCGTCGTCTCGTGACCGGCGGTGATCAGCGAGAACACGGTGTTGACCAGCTCGCCCTCCGACAGCCGGTCGTCCTCGTCCCTGGCCTGGATGAGCAGGTCGATGAGATCCCCGCCGGGCTCGGCGCGGTGCTGGGCGACCAGATCGGTGGAATAGGCCATGAATTCGTTGTAGCCCTCGTACCGCGCCTGCTCGGTCACCGTGGACGTGGTCAGGAACATGTCCGTCCACCGGACGAACCGCTCGTAGTGGTCCAGCGGCACGCCGAGCATCTCGCAGATGACACGGCCCGGTAGTTGCAGCGCGTATTCCTGCACCAGATCGAACTCCTCGCCCTGGCCGTCGAGGAGTTCCCGGGCGATCTTCGCGATGCGGGGGCGCCACGGCTCGATCTGGCGCGGGGTGAAGGTGCCCTGCATGATCCGGCGGTAGCGGGTGTGCTCCGGCGGGTCCTGGTTGATCAGCGCGTCCGGGTCGTCGTCGATGCCGATGCCGCTCACGAACCGCGGCAACCCGGGCAGGCGCAGGTTGCGGCTGCAGGTGGGCGACGCCAGCAAGGCGCGGACGTCGTCGTACCTGACGGCCACGGGGACGTGGTCACCGCTGGGCATGGGCGCCGGCTCCAGCGGCGCTGACTCGCGTCTGCGGGTGAACTCCGGCGGCGGCGTGGCAAGTGGTCCGGGCACGATGTCCGGCCAGGCCTCGTTCGGATCCAGCTCGGTGGCCATCGCAACCCCTTCCGGCTCCGGGCGCGCAGCGGACGGCCCACGCGGAACGTACGAAATGCCGAGCCGACCGTCAACAGGCAAATCAAGCGCGTCCGGAAATCAGAACCTCATTCCAGTCACCAGCAGCGGACGTCCCGACTCGGCTCGTGGCCGTAATCCTGTACTTCGAGAATGACGGACAACCGATCGATTGCGATTGTGGGCCCAGATCGGCGCCATGGCCAGTACATACAGCAGAAGAATCGGCGCCAACACAATCACCGCGCGCCGGATCCACTGTCGCTTCGGCACGGACCGGGGAAGGGGACCGTCTTTCACGCTGCCGGGCGGAGCAATGGACACGGCTGGTACCACCCTCTTCTGGAATGGATCAGGATCTTCATTCCTTCGTGCCCGATGATCGCGCGGAAGACCTGCGTCCCCCAGGCCACTTGCGATCCCGTGCCGGATCCGCACCGGAACAGGGCCGAACCGCGGTCGCTCCTGGGTCGACCGGCCAGGTCTCCTCTTTACCCCGCCGCATCGATCGCCCATCCCCGGTCACACCCGCGAGGGGCGAGCGCCCGCCTTCGCTGTCAGGCCATGAGGGGGCCGACGTGCGGCAACGATGTGATTTCCGGGCGCGGCGCGGGTTCGATCCGCATGACACCCTCTACCATGGAGGCCCGGGTCAGGAGCCAGACGCTCAGTCGTGCCCTGATTGTTTCGGTAGGTTTGTCGATCTTTGGTCGCGAGTGTGCTCCCGGGCGGCACATACTGGTGGGGATGAAGCCATCCAGCGGCGAGCCCCGTCGCCACCTGTCCACAAGTCCCTTCAAACCCCCGCCTCCCGCCCCGCCGGCCGAGCGGTTCAGCGTGAACGACCGGGTGACCCACGACCGGTACGGCCTTGGCGTCGTCGTCGGCGTAGAAGACGAGGTCGCCGTGGTCGTCGATTTCGGATCACGGCAGGAACGAATCACGACACCGTTCAACAAGCTGTACAAACTCTGAGACCTGATCCTCAGCTGATCAGCCACGGCCGGCATCCGCGGGACCGCGGCTGACCTGTGGCGCCCGCAGGAGCGGTTCCGCGCCGGTCATTTCGGCCCGTACGCCGGGCCGCGGCGCGGCGCGCCGTCCGAGCGCCCGTAATGTCGCATGGGTGAACTCAGGCCGCCTAACGTCGACGTTGTCCGGTGCGGCCGTTTCCGGGCAGCGTGGGTCCCCCCTCGACCTGCCCGCCGCGAGCCCGCCCGGTACGGCGGAGAGCCGGGCCGGGCTCGGTCATTGATCTCCGTGTGACCTCCCCTGGCCTTTCACCGAGGACGGGAAGACGCCAACGCGTCGCCTCCTGTAGGCGGGCGACGTGAGGACGTGAGCAGGACGAGTGCGGTCGCCACCGCGATGATCGCGATGCCGTTCCCGAAAGCCCACCACACCGCCCGGTTGTGAACGAATTCGGGGCTCAGGGCGGGATCGCGGAACACGGGGTTGACCTGGGTGATGAGGATCATCTTCGTGACCACGCCGACGGCGATGGAGCCGATCGCACCATTCCAGGCACGACGCACCCGGGCCGGCGCGCTGTGGCCGAAGCGCAGCCGCAGGACGACCGCCAGGACGACGCAGAAGGGCGCCCAGGGCAGGTAGTAGTAGACGGGACTTCCCACGGCGAATGCGCCAACGAGGGTGCCCGGCCGGGGATTCGCGATCAACTGCGGGTTGGTGACGAGCTCCTCATAGAGGTTGCCGAAAAGCCACATGCACAGCAAGGCCGTCAGAGTCACCGACAGCACTCTCGTACGCCGCAGTAATTCCGGGCTCACCACACCACCGCCTAGCTGACCGATGTGCCGTCCCCGCCGCTCGACGCCGCCGTTGCCACCACAGCCACTCGGGGCAAGCGCACGGGTCCGGCGATGTCTGGGCGAGAAATCGCCTGTCAAATCACGATCATCCTGGTCCCATCACTCCCGTTATGGGAAGGCCGGTGGAGGCGGTAGGGCGCGGGCGCGGGCTATTCGGGTCTGTTGCCGGGTGGGCCTCCTATGGTGAACGGGGTGGTGACTCCCTCGTACATCAGGTGGGCGACGAGGCCCTCGGCGGCGTGGGGCAGGTTGTGGCAGTGGTCCATCCAGATGCCGGGGTTGTCGGCGACGAAGGCGATGTCGTACCACTCGCCGTTGCCGACCTCCAGCGAGTCCACCCACCACGGGCTTCCCGTCGCGCGCACGCCGCCGCGGCTCAGTACCACGGCGTGGTGACCGTGCAGGTGCATCGGGTGGGTCTCGCCGCTGTGGTTGCCGATGCGCATCCGTACGACATCGCCGGGCGCGACGACGTACATCGGCACGTCCGGGAACATGTGGCCGTTGACGGTCCACCAGAGCCCGGGACGCCCGTCGAGGAAGCCCGGACGGCGCCCGATGTCGTACACGAACCGCCGGTCGGCCGCGTCCGGGTCGAACCCGATCGGCGCCGGCGCGCCATAGGAGAGCAGGTCCAGCGTCGCGGCGGGCCGGGGGACGGCGGGCGCGTCGTAGGCGCGCGAGCCGAGCACGACGCCGGTGGGGCCGCCGATGTGGACGCGCACCGGCGAGCCGTCCTCGGGCATGGCGACCTCGAGGTCGGCGCGGCCTCCCGCGGTGACCATGACGGCGGTGCCACGGACGGGACCGGGCTCGTTCAGGTCGGTGCCGTCGACCGCGACGAGCCGGAACGGCGCGCCGCCGACCCACACGGGCGTCTGGCCGTTCTCGGTGTTGATCACGCGCACGCGGGCCCGCGCGCCCGGACTCGCCTCGACGCGGACGTCCCCCTCCCGCCCGTTGACTGTGCGGACGCCGTCGTACAGGTGCAGCAGCGCCACGCCGTCGACGGCGCCCGTCCCCTTGGCCGGGGCCACCACCAGGGCGCCGAGCAGACCGCGGCGGACCTGCTCGTGGGACATCTGGTGGGAGTGGTACCAGAACGTGCCCGCCCGGTCGGCGACGAAGCGGTAGGTGAAGGACCCGCCGACGCCGACCGCGTCCTGCGTGACGCCCGCGACCCCGTCCGCGGCGTTGGGCACGTCGACGCCGTGCCAGTGCAGCGTGATGCCGTCCGGCACCGACTCGTTGACGAGCCTCACCTCGACCAACTGGCCGGCGGTCGCGTGGATCACCGGGCCGGGCGAGGTGCCGTTCAGCGTGTACCCGTCGACCAGACGGCCCGCAGCCGGCCGGAACCGCTGCTTGCGCGCGGTGAGGGTGACCCTGACGTCGGCCTCGCGGCGCGGGTCGGCGGTGAGGGACGTGACGTCGCGTCCGGGCGCCGGCACGTGGTCTGCGGGGGCCGCAACGTCACGCCCCATCGCCGTGACACCGTGCCCCGCCGCCGCGTGCCCGGCGTGCCCCGGCGCGGCGGCAGCCGAGTGCGCCTCGTGGCCCGTCGCGCGGGCCGGCCCGTGAGCCGAGTGGACCGGTGAGCCGCCCACCTGGCCGGCTTCGCGCGAACCTCCGCCGTGGTCGGCGTACCCCATGTCCATCACGGAGTACGCGTCCGGCATCAGGCTGTCCTGCCGGAGCCAGGTCAGCGGGCCGAGTACGGCGACGGCCGCGGCGCACGCGACGACGAGACGGGCGCGGGCGCCGCGCCGGCGAGTCGCGTCCATGTCAGCCGGCGGACCCGACGCGCACGTCCGGCCGGGCGGGCGTGGTCACGGCGGCGGCGCGGTCACGACGTGCGGCGTACACGGCCGCGCTGAACAGCAGCAAGGCGTTGAGGCCGTGCAGCGCGCCGAGGCCCGGGATGTCGTGACCCAGGATGCCGAGGGAGACCTGGAGCACGACGAGCAGGAGCACCAGGCCGGCCGCCTTCACCGCTCCCGGGATCTTCGTGAAGAACGAGGAGACCAGCAGGAGCAGCGCGACCACCGGAATGACCATGATGCCGTTCATGCCGTGGACCATGAGGCCGACGACCTCGGGGAACGGCGGCGCGTCGCTCTCCATGACCGCCTTGTCGAGCACCCCGCCCTGCTCGACCCACTTGCCCATGCCGGCGTCGGCGAAGACGACCGCCATCGCCTGCACGGCGACCTCGGCCGCGATCAGGTAGGCCAGTACCTTGTAGAGGACTTTCATGACATTGTTCCCATCCGGGCCCGAGCGGCCCTGTCGCCCCGCGTGCGATCCCCCGTCTCGGACGGTCTCCGTCCCGCGCACGCCGGTTGCCTTACGCGGGCGACGTTAGGCAACCGGCCTTGGCGACCACTTGTCGATGAGTTGGATGGGAATGCGAGGCGTCTTCCGCCCGGGACCCGCCTGACGGGTGGCGACGACGGCGGCGGTCAGCCCGCGGGCGCCGCGGCCGGGGTCTCGGACAGGAGTTCGCGGACGCGGGGGACGACCTCCTCGCCGTAGAGGCGGATCGTGGTCATGAGGCTTTCGTGCGGGAGCGTCCCGGAGCTGTACTTGAGCTCGAAGCGGTCGACGCCGAGCCCGCCCACGGTCTTCGCGATCTTCGCGGCCACCGTCTCGGGCGAGCCGACGTACAGCGCCCCCTCGTCCGCCTCCGCCTCGAAGCGCGCCCGCGTCGTGGGACCCCAGCCGCGCTCGCGGCCGATGCGGTCGTGCATGGCCTTGTAGTGCGGCCACAGTTCCTCGCGCGCGCCCGCGTCGGTCTCGGCGATGTGGCCCGGCGAGTGGACGCCGACCGGCAGCAGCGGGACCTCCAGCTTGGCGAGGGCGCGGTGGTACAGGTCGACGTACGGCGCGAAACGCTCGGGCTGCCCGCCGATGATCGCGAGCATGAGCGGCATCCGGTAGCGCGCCGCCCGCACCACGGACTCGGGGCTTCCGCCGACGCCGACCCACGTCCGCAGCCGGCCGGACTCGGTCTTGGGGTACACGTGCTGGCCGGTCAGCCCGGGACGCAGCCGCCCCTGCCAGGTGACCGGGCCCTCGTCGAGCAGGTGGGAGAGCAGGTCCAGCTTCTCCTCGAACAGCTCCTCGTACTGGGAGAGGTCGTAGCCGAACAGCGGGAACGATTCGGTGAACGAGCCGCGGCCGAGAATGATCTCCGCCCGACCGTTCGACACCGCGTCCAGCGTGGCGAACTTCTCGAAGACCCGCACCGGGTCGTCCGAGCTGAGCACGGTCACGGCGGTGAAGAGGCGGATGCGCTCGGTGCGGCCGGCGATCGTCGCCAGCACGATCTCGGGCGCCGAGACGGCGAAGTCGTCGCGGTGGTGCTCGCCGATGCCGAACGCGTCGATGCCCACGCTGTCGGCGAGCACGGCCTCCTCGACGACGTTGCGGATCACCTGCGCGTACGGCAGCCGGTTCCCGTCCGCGCCGACGGTGACGTCACCGAACGTGTCGATCGCGAACTCAAGGTGTGCGGACATCGTGGCCTTCCTCTCCAGCAATGAGCCGTACACGCAACCATGACACCGCGACGGGCATTCCGTTCCGAGGGGCCCCGGCGTGCGGGGCCCCTCGGCGTCAGGTCACCAGCCGACGGCGATCAGCAGCCACTGCGGGTTCCCGTGGGAGACGAACGACGACTGGTTCGCGAAGTCGTCGTAGGGGAATCCGTAGGACAGGCGGTTGATCGAGTGGTCGTGCCAGAACTTGGAGTAGTAGTTCGCCGGCGCGGCCTGGTAGTACAGGCTCGGCGTCGACCACTGCGACTGCGGCAGGTGCGCCACGTGCCGGTTGAGCGCGGAGCACATTCCCGGGTCGTTGGCCAGTGAGCCGGCGCAGCCGAAGATGTCGGAGGTCGCGGCGTTGACCCCCACCGACTGCGCGTAGGCGGTGAAGTAGTTCGCGTACTGGCCGCCCGCCCGGAAGGCGCTGTCGCTGCCCGGAGCGGGGATCCGATACGGGGCCTGCACCTGGGCCAGGCGCTTGAACTCGGTCGGCACCTCGTTGATGAACTTCTGGAACGTGACCGCGCGGTCCTCCTGGAAGGTGGCGAGATCCTCGCCCACGGACACGTCGTAGCCGTCCTGTGCGTGCAGGCGCATCGCCAGCTTGAGGCCGAAGGCGTCGACGCGCGTGGTGTTGCCGTTGAAGACCGCGGGGCCGACGGTGAACTCGATGAAGTCGTAGTACTGGCTGTTGGGCGAGCCGAGGTAGAAGTACATGCGGCCGGCGGTGTTCACCGGCATGTCGAAGTACGGCTGCTCGGCGATCGAGTGGACCTGCCCGTTGTAGCTCCAGTACACCTGGCTGTCGGGGTACTTGCCGTTCGTCCGGTTGAGGATCTTCAGCATGACGACGTTACGGGCGGGCGGGATGGTCGTGGTGTCGCCCCAGAACGATCCGGGCGGGTCGGTCGGGGTGACCGTCGGGGTCGCGGTGGGGGTGGTCGTCGGCCCTCCCGAGGTGCGGACGGCGAACTCCCACAGGGAGTAGCCGTACGCGGTGGCGCGGGCGGTGCCGTACATGCGGATGTACCGCCCGGTCCCGCTCACGTCGAGGGTCTGGGTGCCCCCGGTGCCGGTCGTGGTCGAGTAGACGCTCGTCCAGGTCGTGCCGTTCGGGGACACCTGGATCTGGAAGGCCCGCGCGTACGCCGCCTCCCAGGTCAGCACCACCTGGCAGATGGTGACCGAGGACCCGAGGTCGACCTGGAGCCACTGCGGGTCGGCGAACAGGCTCGACCAGCGGGTGCCGGCGTTGCCGTCGACGGCGAACGAGGCGGCCGACGCGGCGTTCTCCTGCGACGAGGCGGTGGCGGGCCTGCCCTGCGCGGCGTTGGCGGTGCCGCAGCCGGACCCGCCGCCGATGCTGCCGTACACCTGGAACTCCCACAGGGAGTAGCCGTACGCGGTGCCGCGGGCGGTGCCGTACATGCGCACGTACCGGCCGGATCCGGTGACGTTGAGGGTCTGGACGCCCCCGGTGCCGGTCGTGGTCGAGTAGACGCTCGTCCAGGTCGTGCCGTTGGCCGAGACCTGGATCTGGAAGGCGCGGCCGTACGCCGCCTCCCAGTTCAGCACCACCTGGCTGATGTCGGCGGTGGCGCCGAGGTCGACCTGCAACCACTGCGGGTCGCTGAACGGGCTCGACCAGCGGGTGCCGGGGTCGCCGTCGAAGGCCAGCCCGGGGCCCGACGCGGCGTTCTCGGAGCCGGAGGCGGTGGCCGGGCGGCCTTGGGAGAGCAGGGTCGCGGCGGCGTGGGCGGGCATCGTGACGAGGCTGTAGGCGGCCATCACGAGGACGACGAGCGAGGCGAGCACGGCCGTGAGCAGGGCCCGCCTTCTGGGGGCGGCGATGGAACGGGGTGGGGGTGACATCAGTGGCACAGCAGCTCCTGACGTGGGCAGGGATCACCGCGCGGCGTCGCTCGCGTCGCCCTTCCCTGGAGGGCCACGCCGGCGTCGCGACGGGTCGGCAACACGCAAGAGAGCGCTCTCTCGACTAGCAGCTTCACGGACGCGCGCCTGGACGTCAAGATGAACCGTCCGAAACATTCACATCACATGGCGGTGCCGAAGGCAGGCGACCGCCTGTACGGTGGAGCGGTCGCCCCCCCGTCACCCCGACCCGAGCGCGGGGCCTCGCCCCCCTCTTCCGCAGGTCACGTGCGTGTGCGAGCATGCGACTGGAGTGACCACACAGACGCAGGCAGACCATCGTCGGACACACGTTCATCTCGGAGTCGGTGCCGCGGAGGAGCGCGTTGACACGCGAGGTATCAGGTCCTAGTGCTCACCTATTCATGCCGAAAAGGTGCTTTACGTGACTTCACCCATTTCTCGCCGTGACCTGCTCCGTTCCGGAGCCGCGGGCGGCCTGGGCATCGCCATCGCCGGCAGCATCGAGGCGATCGCCGGCCCCGCCGCCGCGCAGGCCGGCCTCGGCAGGACGGCCGGCTACGGCCCCGTCGTCGCCGACCCCAAGGGACTTCTCGCCCTTCCCAAGGGCTTCTCCTACAAGATCGTCGCCCAGGCCGGCAAGACCCTCCTGGAGACGGGCGAGCCCACCCCGAGCGACGCCGACGGCACCGGCTGCTTCCGCGGCCCCAAGGGCTTCGTCCTGGTCAACAACCACGAGATCGGCGGCGGCGAGCCCTACGGCGTGCCGGCCCTGCCCGGCCTGACCTACGACCCCGGAGCCAAGGGCGGCACCACCAACATCGAGGTCGACTCGCGCGGCGACCGCATCCGCGAGTACGTCAGCGTGGCGGGCACGCACAACAACTGCGCGGGTGGCATCACCCCGTGGGCTACCTGGCTGACCTGTGAGGAGACCGAGCAGCGCGCCGGCGGCGTCTACCAGAAGGACCACGGCTACGTCTTCGAGGTCGACCCGTTCGACCGCCAGGCCAACCAGGACCCGGTTGCGCTGAAGTTCCTCGGCCGTTACGCGCACGAGGCCGTCGCCGTCGACCCGCGCGACTCCCGGATCTACCTGACCGAGGACGCCGGCACGCCCAACGGCCTGTACTACCGCTGGACCCCGCCGCGCGGATTCCGCGGCCGCAAGGGCGCGCTGCGCGCGCTCGCGCTGAGCCAGGGCGGCGACACCGCGGGCACCCTTGAGGCGCTGAGCGCCCACAAGGGCTCCAAGCACGTCAAGGACCTGTCCGAGGCCACCCGGCCGGGTACGAAGTACAAGGTCACGTGGGTCGACGTCCCCGACCGTCTCGCCACGGCCGTCTCGGTGCGCAAGCAGTTCACCGACGACCAGATCACCCGCAGCCGCAAGCTGGAGGGCGCCTGGTGGGCCGACGGCGGCGCCTACTTCGTCGCCAGCTTCGCCCGTCACGACGACGGCAGCCTCAACGAGCACGACGGCCAGGTCTGGTTCTACGACCCGGAGTCGGAGACGATCACGCTCAAGACCATCTTCGGCGTGAACCCGGACCCGGAGCAGGATACGAACTACGACGGACCTGACAACATCACGGTCTCCCCCTACGGCGGCGTCATCCTCGCCGAGGACGGCGAGGGCATCTCGCACCTGGTGGGCGTCACCGACAGGGGCAAGGCCTACCCGATGGCGCGTAACGAGCTGAACGAGAGCGAGTTCACCGGCCCGACGTTCAGCCAGGACGGGAAGATCCTCTTCGCGAACATCCAGACCCCCGGCTACGTCTTCGCCATCACCGGCCCGTGGAGCGGCCACCACGACGGCCACGACGCCCACCACTGACCCCGTTGGACACGGCTTTCGGGGTGCTGTGAGGATGCTCGGCATGACAGAGCGGGTGCTGATCTCCAGCGGGTCGGAGTTCGAGAGGGCCATCGGATACTCCCGGGCCGTCGTCGTCGACGGGTGGGTGCACGTCTCCGGGACGACGGGGTTCGACTACGCGTCGATGACGATCTCCGACGACGTGGTCGCGCAGGTCGAGCAGTGCATGGCGAACATCGAGACGGCCCTGCGCGAGGCGGGCTCGTCTCTCGCCGACGTCGTGCGCGTGACGTACATCCTGCCCGATCCCGCCGATTTCGAGCCCTGCTGGCCGACCCTGCGGCGTTGCTTCGAGGACGTGCGCCCCGCCGCGACGATGATCTCCTGCAAGCTGGTGGACCCGCGCATCCGCATCGAGATCGAGGTAACGGCGCGCATCGGCAGCGTCCCCGCCGTCCGCGAGGCGGTGGGGAGGCCCGCGGAACGCTAGGCGCGCCGGTCCGGCGACTCGTTGGCGACGCCCAGGTCGGCGTCCAGGTCGTAGGCCGCCGCGGTGTGGTGCCGGGTGGGGTGTCCGAGGTCGGCGTCCAGGTCGAAGCCCACGCTGTCGGCGGCCTCGGCCAGTTCCTCTTCCTCGCGACGATGCGCGGCGCGCTCGTGGTGCTCACTGATCCGCTCGGCAAGGCCGTGGAGGAGTCCGTGGTGGCCAGGCTGCTGCTCGGCATCGCTCATGGCCGCCATCGTCGGTGTACGGAGGTCGTTCGGGCAACTAACACGGCGTGAAGACAGGCGATCCAGTAGGCATACGCCCCACGTCGTGCCCTGTGACGGTCCATCGAGCCGCTGGGGCGCTCAATTCGGTGGCGCCCGCGTGCCGCCGCCGCTATGTTCGCGGCGTGTTCTTCTTCCACCTGCGTTAGCGACCCGCCGGCGGGTCGCGGCCCGGCCCACCGCCGGCGATGCGGGACGGCATGCCGCCGCCCCGGGTCGCGACGTGGGAGAAGAAGAGCAGGTGCGTCATCACGCGATCACGCGTGCCGATTCTCACCCGGGGCCCGCGATGCTGGCGCGCGCGACGCGCGGCATCGAGCCCCTGCTGGCGGACGAGATCCGCCCCATCGGCGTCGTCACGCACGTCCGTCACCGCGAGGTCTGGTTCCGGGTGCGGGAACCCGGCCCGCACGTCCTCCGGCTCCGCACCGCGGACGACGTCTTCGTCCTCGCGGCGGTCGCGGACGGCGTCGGTCCGTCGAAGGCGTGCCTGCCGCGCCTGGCGGCCGCCGTCCGCGCGACGGACCTCGAGGAGCTGCGCGACCTGCGCGGGCGCTGCGGCGGCGGCCCCGAGGTGACGGGAGTGGACGTGTCCGCGTCCTTCCTCGGCCGCCGCGCGTACACGCGGTTCGACGTCGAGGACGCGGTCGGCGCGGAGGTCGCCCGTGCGCTCGGCGTCCGGTACCACCCGCGCCGGGGCGGCGGCGTGCCCCCGGCAGGGACGATGTCGTGGCGCGTCACCGTCGAGGGCGAGCGGGCGACGCTGGCGGTGCGGATCGCGGCCAGGCCGCTGCACCGAAGGCCGTACAAGCAGGCGTCCGTACCGGGCACGCTGCACCCCCCGGTGGCCGCGGCCATGGCACGGCTGGCCCTCCTGGACGGCGCCCGCACCGTACTCGACCCCTGCTGCGGGGCCGGGACGCTGCTCGTCGAGGCGAGCGCGATCGCCGCGCGGGCCCGCCTGGTGGGGTTGGACCGCGATCCGGACGCCGTCCGCGCAGCGGCGCGCAACGGGTCACCGGGGATCGCCTGGGCGGTCGCGGACGCGGGGCGGCTCCCCCTGCCCGGCGCGAGCGTCGAGCGGGTGCTGGTCAACCCACCCTGGCGGCGGCAGGTCGCCGCGTCCGGCACGCTGCTGCGCGGCGACCGTCCGCTGTGGCGGGAACTTGGACGGGTGCTCGCGCCGGGCGGGCGCGTCGTCGCCCTCGTCCACGAGCCCGGCGCCCGGCCGCGACTGGCCGATCTCGCCGCCGAAGCGGGGCTGACGGTGCGCCGGACGATCGAGGTGAGCCTGTCCGGGGCGCATCCCCTGATCGCCGTCCTCACCCCCTCACCGTGAGTGCCGGTGTGAGACGGAACTGGGGTGGGGTCGAATCGGATGCCCCCTATGGACGCCTCCGTTGCGTTCGGAGGCCGCGCCGGCCCTCCGAGACGCCGAAACCGCCGATTCCGCAGGTGGTCAGGCTTCCCATGATCCTGATGATTCCTCAGCGACTTCAGGTGTCGATGTGAATAGCACGCTCGAAGAAGACGTCGGCATCGTGCGTCGTGCACGCTTCACTCGGACCACATGGTTACGGCAGGTAACTGGTGCGTTTCCGCCGACGTCCGGCAGATGGCATGGGCGGGCGCGGAGACGACCGGGGTTCAGCGCACCAAAGAAGTGGACCCTCAGGCTCGAAACCGAACCGGCCTGTGGTTCGCGGGTCCACGGGAAGGAACTTGCTATGCCGTCGGAGAACATCATCCCGCGTGACGCCGGGCGGGCACCGAGAACACGAGGCCGCGCCATGAGCGTCGGACGCGCCACGAGCGCGCTGGCCGCCCTGGTGATCGCCCTCTTCGCCATGACCGCCGGCGCCGGTGCGAGCACCGCCGCGCCCGAGCCGTCGACGGGCCGGGCACAATTTTCCACGATCTTCACCCACGGCAGGGTCTCCGTCGACGGCGGCAGCACCCTGCACTACGTCAAGGGCGGATCCGGCCCCGCCATCGTGCTCCTGCACGGCTGGCCGCAGACCTGGTGGATCTGGCGCAACGTGATGCCGGAGCTCGCCCGCACCAACACCGTGATCGCCTTCGACCTGCCGGGCCTCGGCGACTCGACCGCCCAGACCGGCGGCTACGACAAGGCCACCACCGCCAAGCGGATCCACCAGGCCGTCGTCAAGCTCGGCTTCAACTCGGTCGCCCTGCTGGGCCACGACCTCGGCGCCCTCATCGCCTACCCCTACGCCCGTGACTTCCCGACCGAGGTCACCAAGGTCGGCGTCATAGAGACCCCGCTCGCCGGGTTCGGCCTCGAGAACCTGTACGGCATCAGCTTCCACTTCAAGTTCAACATGGCGCCGGCGCCCGTCCCCGAGACGATCCTGGACAACGACGACGTCCCGACCTACCTCGGCCACATGTTCGGCTTCAGCACGCATCCCGAGCTGATCGACAAGAACGCCTACTACCAGGCGTACTCGAGTCCGGCCAAGCGCAGCTCCGGCTACGAGTACTACCGGGCCTTCGAGGCCGACGGCGCCAACAACACGGCCAACGCCTCCCGGCGTCTCACCCAGCCGGTGCTCGCGCTCGGCGGGGCGAACTCCTTCGGGCCAGGCGTCGCCGACTCCTTCCGCCTGGTGGCCAACGACGTCCGCCCGGTGATCGTCCCCGACTCCGGCCACTACATCCCCGAAGAGAACCCGACCTTCCTGGCGGACTGCGCGAAGCTCTTCTTCGGCCCCCCGACCACCACGCCGCCGCCGGCCTCGCTCGCCGCCTGCGCGCCCTGACCCGGCACGGTTCGCACGGGTGACCGTACGGCCCGAACCGCGCCCGACTCTGCCTGACGCGCCCGACACGGCGTGAACGGGCTCGACACGGCCTGAACGGGTCCGCCCCGTCCACCGCAACACACTGAAGGCCCGGCCCCTCGCCACCAACAGGGACCGGGCCTTCAGCCTTTCCCCCGCCCACAGACGCGCGATAACCCCTGGCCCGACCGCCGGGAACTGCCATCATGAACGGATGGCGACCACCCCCACCCCCGAGACCGCGCCGGGCACCGAACCCGAGGCGCTCCCCGGACTGGAGTCGACCACACCGCCCGCGAAGCCCGAGGACGGGGCCGCTCGGCGGGAACGCGGACACGCGGCCCTCCCCGGGCTGGAACCGGCTACGCGATCGGCGGGGGCCAAGGGCGGCGCGGCGCGGCGGGGGGCCGGGTACGAGCTCGAGCGGCAGCTGCGGGGCGGCGGGGCGGTCGTGATCGCGGGGGTGGACGAGGTCGGCCGGGGGGCGTGGGCAGGGCCGGTGCTCGTGTGCGCGGCGGTCACCGACCTGACGCCGCCACCGGAGCTGCCCGGGCGCGGCGGGCGTACCGTCCGGCTCACCGACTCCAAGCTGCTCACGCGAGCCCACCGCGAGGCGTTCGCCGAGATCCTGCCGAACTGGCTTTCCTGCCACGCCTTCGGCGAGGCGGGCGCGGCGGAGATCGACGAGGTCGGCATGACCGAGGCGCTGCGCCGTGCCACCGAGCGCGCCCTCGCCGCCCTTCCTCGCCGTCCGGACGTCGTCATCCTGGACGGTGCCCACGACTTCCTCCGCAGACCAGCGGCGTCGGGCGCGGCATGGCGTGTGCGGTGCGAGGTCAAGGCGGACCAGCGCTCCGTGACCGTGGCCGCGGCCTCGGTGCTGGCCAAGGTACGGCGCGACCGCCTCATGGGAGCCCTCGGCGCCGACCACCCGGCCTTCGGCTTCGCCGACAACGCCGGCTACCCCTCCCCCCAGCACCAGCAGGCCCTCGCGAGCGACGGCCCGACGCCCCACCACCGCCTGTCCTGGTCCTACCTGGACGACCTCCCCCAGTGGCGCCACCTCAAGAAGACCCGCAGCCTCCAACCCCCATCCGGCCAGCTGACCCTCCTCTGACCCACGCACCCGCCGCCCGCTGGACAGGCCCTCGCCGATCCCTCAGCGCGCAGGTGTGGTCGGGGTTTCGGTATTTGAGATGGGTAATGAGGGGTTTCAGGGGTCTTGGGTAGGTTAAGTGGGTGTCCTTCGACTACACCATGGCCCTTGGGTCGTTTCTCGTCGCGATCGTCGTCGGGCTCACCGGCATGGGCGGTGGAGCCTTGATGACGCCGATGCTGGTGACGTTCTTCGGGGTGCCGCCGCTCACGGCGGTGTCGAGCGACCTCGTGGCGGCCGCCGTGATGAAGCCGGTCGGCAGCCTGGTCCACCTGCGTCGCGGGACCGTGAACCTGAGGCTGGTCGGCTGGCTGTGCGCGGGCTCGGTGCCGGCCGCGTTCTGCGGCGTGCTGGTCGCCAAGGCGCTCGGCGACGGCAAGGACGTCCAGGATGTGATCCAGAAGGCGCTCGGGGTAGCCCTGCTCATCGCGGCGGCGGGCCTGGCCGTCCGGGGTTACCTCGCCATGAGGGACCGCGCCGAGGGGCGCACGCCCGCCAACGGCCGCCGCACCGCACTGCCCGGCGAGCCCGCCGCCACGGACCTGCCGCCGATCACGGTGCGCCCGCTGCCGACCGTCCTGGTGGGGATCATCGGCGGGCTGGTGGTCGGGATCACCTCCGTCGGGTCGGGTTCGCTGATCATCGTGGCCCTGCTGGCGATGTACCCGGTGCTGAAGGCGAACCAGCTCGTCGGCACCGACCTGGTGCAGGCCGTTCCGCTGGTCATGTCGGCGGCGCTCGGGCACCTGCTGTTCGGGGACTTCAAGCTGTCGGTCACCGTCGCTCTGCTCGTCGGCTCGATTCCCGGGGTCTACATCGGCTCGCGGATCTCCTCCCGGGCGCCCGGCGGTCTGATCCGCCGAGCGCTGGCGTTCGTGCTGCTCGCCTCGGCGCTGAAGATGTTCGGCGTGGGCACTGCCGCGACCGCGTGGGTGCTCGTCGGCGTCCTGCTCGCGGCCCCTCTCTTCTGGATGTTCCTGCGCACCCGGCACGGCCTTCCCGCGATGCCGTGGCCGCGCACGGCCGCCGAGACGGAGTCAGGGGCCGTCACCGGTGACCGGATCCGTGACGGGCGCATCGGCGACGGCTAAGGTGTCGAGGACCTGCTGGCCGTACTTGGCCAGTTTGTTCTCGCCGACGCCGCTGACCTCCCCGAGCTCGGCCAGCGAGGTGGGCGCCCCGGCGGCGATCTCGCGCAGCGTGGAGTCGTGGAAGATCACGTAGGCGGGAACGCCCTGCTCTTTGGCCGTGGCGGCGCGCCAGGCGCGCAGCCGCTCGAAGACCGGCACGGCCTCCTCGGTCAGGTCGGCCGCGGGTGAGGCGGAACGGCGCGGCTTCGGGGCGCGGGCGGGCTTCTCGGGCTCGCGCCGGAACAGGACCTCGCGCCTGCGGCCCAGCACGTCGCCGCTGGCCTCGGTGAGCACCAGCGTTCCGTAGTCGCCCTCGACGCCGAGGAGCCCCTGGGCGAGCAGCTGGCGCACCACGCCGCGCCACTCGGGCTCGCTCAGCTCGGTGCCGACGCCGAAGACCGTCAGCGAGTCGTGGCCGAACTGGGTGACCTTGGGGGTCTGCCGCCCGAGCAGGATGTCGATGATCTGCCCGGCGCCGAACTTCTGCCGCCGCTCGCGTTGCAGCCGCACCACCGTGGAGAGGAGCTTCTGGGCAGCGATCGTCCCGTCCCAGGACTCCGGCGGGGTGAGGCAGGTGTCACAGTTGCCGCAGGAGGTGGCGGTCTGCCCGAAGTAGTCGAGAATGCGGGCCCGGCGGCATTCGATCGTCTCGCAGAGCGCGAGCATGGCGTTGAGGTGGACGCCGAGGCGGCGGCGGTGGGCGTCGTCGCCCTCGGAGGTGTCGATCAACCTGCGCTGCTGGACGACGTCGCTCAGCCCGTACGCCAGCCAGGCGGTGGAGGGCAGCCCGTCGCGCCCCGCGCGGCCGGTCTCCTGGTAGTAGCCCTCGACGGACTTGGGGAGGTCGAGGTGGGCGACGAACCGGACGTCCGGCTTGTCGATGCCCATGCCGAACGCGATCGTGGCGACCATGATCAGGCCGTCCTCGCGCAGGAAACGGGACTGGTTCTCGGCGCGGGTGCGGGCGTCGAGCCCGGCGTGGTAGGGCAGCGCCTGGATGCCGTTCTGGACGAGGAACTCGGCCGTCTTCTCGACCGAGGCGCGGGACAGGCAGTAGACGATGCCCGCGTCGCCGGGATGCTCGTCGCGCAGCAGCTTGAGCAACTGCCGCTTGGGCTCGTTCTTCGGCACGATGCGGTACTGGATGTTGGGGCGGTCGAAGCTCGCGACGAAGTGGCGCGCCTCGCGCAGGCCGAGCCGAGCGGCGATCTCGGCCCGGGTGGCCTCGGTCGCGGTCGCGGTGAGCGCGATGCGGGGCACCGTGGGCCAGCGCTCCTGGAGCACGGAGAGGGCGAGGTAGTCGGGCCGGAAGTCGTGCCCCCACTGGGCGACGCAGTGGGCCTCGTCGATCGCGAAGACCGAGATCGCGCCGCGGGCGAGCAGTGCCAGGGTGGACTCGACGCGCAGGCGCTCGGGCGCGAGGTAGAGCAGGTCCAGCTCGCCCGCGAGGAACGCCGACTCGACCCGCCGGCGCTCCTCGGACTCCTGTGTGGAGTTGAGGAACCCCGCCCGCACGCCGAGCGCCGTCAGGGCGTGGACCTGATCTTGCATGAGGGCGATCAGCGGCGAGACGACGACGCCGACGCCCTCGCGCACCAGCGCGGGGATTTGGTAGCACAGCGACTTTCCGCCGCCGGTCGGCATCAGCACCAGCGCGTCGTCACCGCCGACGACGTGCTCGATGATCTCCTGCTGGCCTTCGCGGAACGAGGCGTAGCCGAAGACGCGGTTCAGCACGCGCAGCGCGTCGTCCGCTCGGGTGTCGGTGTCAGGGGAGGTCACCGCGCCAGTTTACGAGCCCGTCCCGCCCCCGCCGGACGTATGAGCGCGGTTGTGGACAACCTTTCCTTCATCCACAGGACGGCGTACTACCAGGCCGTTCTCGCATTCATATCAAGGGCATGTCAATGACTTTCATGGCATTTCCGGATATGCCATGCTTCGAGCCATGAGCGACCCGGACATCTCCGCCTCGGACGACGTGGAAGTTCCGGACGCCGGGCCCGCCGTCGAGCCCAGGAACGGGAAGGTCCCGGGAGCTCTGCGGGGCGCGGACGAGGGCGCGCACGCCGGAACCGTCAGCGACGCGCGGCTGGTGCGGTCGTGGGGAACCCTCGCCCTGCTGACGGCCCCGCTGGTCCTCCTGATCGCTCTGCTGTTCACGCGCGAGCTCCCGCTCAGCCTGATCGGCGTGGTGCTGATCCTCGCGATGGTCGGGGTCGGCCTGCGCATCGAGGCGGCCATCCGCCTGCGCGACCGCTGAACCCCGGCGGATCCGGTCTCCCCGAGGCAGTCCACCGGACCACGCCGCGCACACCCGCTCGCCGATGGGTTGGTGTGCACCTATTTACACAGTTTGTCCTCTGGGATACGTGTTTTACGTACATGATCCGTGCTGATCCCCCGGAGGCACACCTTGCGGCAATCATCTAGATTGCTCTGCGCCGTCGGCGTTACCCTCGCGCTGACGGCGACGACGGGCGGCGTCGCGTCCGCCCAGGCAGGACCCCAGATCAACGTGGCGAACGGCAGGACGCAACCCGTCTTCTCCTACGCCGACGCCATTCGCGAGCACATCGCCGTCGAGACGCCCATCGACGGCGACGGCGACGGCAAGAAGGACCTCGCGAACATTGACATCATCCGGCCCCGCGAGACCGCCCAGGGTCTCAAGGTGCCGGTCATCATGGACGACAGCCCCTACTACGACAACTCCGGGCGCGGCAACGAAGGCGAGCGCAAGCGGTACGACGCCTCCGGTCAGCCGGTGAAGTTCCCGCTGTACTACGACAACTACTTCGTGCCGCGCGGGTACGCCGTCGTGCTCGTCGACATGCTCGGGACGACCAGGTCCGAAGGCTGCGTGGACGTGGGCGGCGCCTCGGACGTCGCGGCGGGCAAGGCGGTCGTCGACTGGCTGAACGGCCGCGCCAAGGGCTACAACCCCGACGGCTCACCGGCCACGGCGAGCTGGACCACGGGCAAGGTCGGCATGATCGGCAAGTCCTACGACGGCACGCTCGCCAACGCGGTCGCGGCCACCGGCGTGCGGGGCCTGGAGACGATCGTCCCGATCTCGGCGATCAGCAGCTGGTACCGGTACACGCGCATGAACGGCGTGCTGTACACCGACGACTACATGCCCTGGCTCGCCGACTACGTCGACACCGACCCGCCCGCCAAGTGCGCGGCCGTGCGGCAGCGGCTGCACGAGGAGCAGGACGACGCGACCGGCAACTACAACGCGTTCTGGGACGAGCGCAATTACGTCTCCGGCACTCTCGGCGACGTCGGCAAGGTGCGGGCGAGCGTGTTCGCCGTGCACGGGCTCGGCGACCTGAACGTCAAGGCCGACCACTTCAGCACCTACTGGGAGGCACTGGCCAGGCGCGGGGTGCCGCGCAAGCTGTGGCTGTCGCAGTACGCGCACGTCGACCCGTTCGACTTCCGGCGCGAGGAGTGGATCGACACCCTGCACGCCTGGTTCGACCGCTGGCTCCACAACATCGACAACGGCATCACCCGCGAGCCCAAGGTGGACCTGCAGCTGACCTCCGGCCAGTGGGTGAAGCAGACGGACTGGCCGTCGCGCTCGCTGAACGTGCCGCTGTGGCTGCGCCCGGGCGACGACGCGCAGGGCGGCCTCGGCCTGCTGCCCGCACGCAGGGGCACGACGCTCTCGTTCACCGACGACCCGGCCCAGTCCGAGAACGCGATGGTCTCCGACCCGACGGCCGTCTCGCCGAACCGGCTGGCGTTCCTGACCCCGCCGCTGAAGCGGGCCGTGCGCTTCTCGGGCACGCCGACCATCGACATCCGCGCCAAGCTCGACCAGCCGGACACCAACCTCACCGCGCTGGTCGTCGACTACGGCGAGGACGACCGCGTCGACCACTACGGGCGCGCGGGCGGCATCAGGACGCTCACCACCGAGAGCTGCCACGGGGAGAGCACGGCCGACGACGACGCCTGCTACCGGCAGACGGAGACCGTCATCGCCAGGAGGCCGGTGGAGATCGTGGCCAAGGGCTGGCTGGACGCCCACAACCGCCGTTCCCTGACGACCTCCGAGACGCTCACGCCGGGCACGAACTACCAGTTCACCTGGAAGACCCTGCCGGGCGACTACATCGTGAAGCCGGGGCACCGGCTCGCGGTGATCCTGGCCGGCAGCGACGTCACCGAGACCTTCCCCGACCAGCCGGCGGCGGCCACGGTCACTGTCGACCTGGCGGCGAGCAGGATCTGGCTGCCGCTCGCCTCCGTTGACGCTGTCCAGGACGCGAACCCGCCGGCCACGCTGGACTTCGCCCCCGCTCCGGCGGACGGGGAGTGGAAGGGGCCGAAGGACGTCGTCCTTCCCCTCCAGTCCCGCGACTTCTTCTGACCGGACCGGAGCCGGCCCGATCCGGCCGGACCGGATGAACCCGGCGGGGGATCACGAACGATCCCCCGCCGGACCCGGCCTCCGTCAGAAGACCCGCCCGCTGATGTAGTCGGCCAGCACGAGCGCGGCGCCCGCGGCGTCGCACACCGGGTGCCGCTTCTCGGCCGACTGCCAGGAGTAGTACGCGCCGCCGTACCCGACGAAGACCCACAGCGGCAGGCCGACGTCCGGGCGCTGCACCAGCAGCGCGGTCCTGGCGTCACAGAGCTCGGACATCAGCCCGAGCCGCCCCAGATGGTCACGCAGCCGCAGGAGTTCGGCCCCCTCGGCGGGGGCCTCGGGTTTCTCCTCGCGCGCCGCCCCAGTGATCGTTCTCATGCCACGTCCCTCCGACCCCGTAGCGCCGAGACGGTACGTACCTCGGGCAGGCGGCGAGCGACGCGCGCGAGGGGACGCGCGGGGAGCGCCCGTGCGGTGGCATGCCGCGCCGGGCGCGCGGGTGCGACGTGGCGCCGCCGGCCACGATGGCCTCGCCGGTCACCACCGAGCGTCGCAGGACCCGCTATCGCCGGATCACCGTACGCATATCCTCAGCCGATCCGCGTTCCCGGCGTCCACCGGGAGACGGGCTCGGAAGTACCGTCGTATTACATGCTTCAAGACAAACACCGCATCTCTCCCATGCAGACCCCAATACCCGCCCCTCATCCGTTTTGTCGGGTGCCCCTAGCCCGAAACCCCGGTGTCCGGGGCCATCTGCAGGTGCCGCCACAAGCCGCCATAACCGGAGGCGTCCCGGCGGCGGAGGGCGGTAACATCCACTCCAACGCGATGAAGGAGCCGAGTAGCTCCGGGAGCGCGCGAGCCAGAGAGCCGCCGGGAGCTGGGAAGGCGGTCTCGCGTCCCGGAACGAAGACCCTCCCGAGCGCGGGGAGGAACGGCGGGCCGAAACCCCGTCCAATGCCCCGCCGGCCGGCCCCCGTCACAGGGCCACGTGAGGCCGCCGCCCGGGCGGCGGCGAAAGCGCGGTGGCACCGGGAGTTCCCTTCTCCCCCGCGCTCCCAAGGGATCGCTCATATTCCTCCAAGGAGTGGGATGATCTCGCGAATCCTCGCCGCCGACCTGCCCGCGCACGCGGGCCGGCGCGTCCGTCTCGCCGGCTGGCTGCACCGCCGGCGCGACCTCAAGTCCGTTTCGTTCCTGGTCCTGCGCGACCGCTCGGGGCTGGCGCAGATCGTGCTGCGCGAGCCGTTGCCGGAGGCCGCCGAGGAGACGGTCCTCGCCGTGACCGGCACGGTGGTCCTCAACGACCAGGCCCCCGGCGGGGCCGAGGTGACGGACCCGGAGGTCGAGGTGCTGTCGGCGCCCGTCGCGCCGCCGCCGTTCGACCTGTACCGGCCGGTCGTGGGCGGCACGCTGCCGACGATCCTCGACCACGCCCCCGCCGCGCTGCGGCACCCCCGGCTCCGCGCCCCGTTCGAGATCGCCGCCGCCGCGGTGGCCGGGTTCCGCGCCGCGCTGGACGGGCTCGGCTTCGTCGAGACCTCGACCCCGAAGATCGTCGCCTCGGCGACGGAGTCGGGGGCGAACGTCTTCGGCATCGACTACTTCGGCAGGCCCGCCTTCCTCGCCCAGTCGCCGCAGTTCTTCAAGCAGGCGCTGGTCGGGGTGTTCGAGCGGGTCTACGAGGTCGGCCCGGTGTTCCGCGCCGAGCCGCACGACACGGCCCGCCACCTGGCGCAGTACACCAGCCTGGACGCCGAGCTGGGCTTCGTCGAGGACCACCGGGACGTCATGGCCGTGCTGACCGCGGCGCTCACCGGCATGCACGCCTCCGTCGCGGAGCGGGCGGGGTCCGCCACGGCGCTGCTGGAGCTGGACGTGCCCGAGGTGCCCGGGGAGATCCCGTCCATCCACTTCGCCGAGGCCCAGGAGCTCGTGGCCCGGCACACCGGCGAGGACCCGCGCGGCGAGCCGGACCTGGCCCCCGCGCACGAGCGCTTCCTCGGCGAGTGGGCGCGGCGCGAGCACGGCTCGGAGTTCCTGTTCGTCACGGGATATCCCATGGTCAAGCGGCCGTTCTACACCCACCCCGACCCGGAGCGGCCGGAGTTCTCCCGCAGCTTCGACCTGTTGTTCCGCGGGCTGGAGCTGGTGACGGGCGGGCAGCGGCTGCACCGGCACGCCGACTACCTGGCGGCCCTGGCCGCCCGGGGCGAGGACCCGGAGGCCTACGGGGGCTACCTGGCCGCGTTCGCCCACGGTATGCCGCCGCACGGCGGGTTCGCGATCGGGCTGGAGCGCTGGACGGCGCGCTTCACGGGCGCGGCCAACGTGCGCCAGACCACGCTCTTCCCCCGTGACCTGCACCGTCTGACGCCATAAGAACCACTTCGATGTGAATTGACCCCGGTGGTGTTGAATTGACGGGTGACGACCATCGCGCCCACCGGGGTCCAGCACGTCATCGCCGCCGACGGCTACGAGGCCGTCGTCACGGAGGTCGGCGCGGGCCTGCGCCGCCTGACCTTCGACGGCCGGGCGCTGATCGTCGACCATCCCGAGGACCAGCAGCCGCCCGGCTCCGCGGGGGTGCTCCTGCTGCCCTGGCCCAACCGCGTGGACGGCGGCCGGTACACCTTCGACGGGCAGGAGCGGCAGCTCGCGCTGACCGAGCCGAAGTACATGAACGCCGCGCACGGCTTCACCCGGACGCTCCCCTGGCGTCTCGTCTCCGGTGACGAGTCCTCGGTCACCCTCGGCCTGCGGCTGTTCCCGCAGATCGGCTACCCCCACATCCTGGACTTCACGGTCACCTACGCGCTCGGCGCCTCGGGCCTCCGGGTGGAGCTGACCGCCGCGAACAAGGGCACCACCGACGCCCCGTACGGCTTCGGCGCGCATCCGTACCTCACGCTCGGCGAGCCGCTGGAGTCGGCCGTCCTGGAGCTTCCCGCCGGGCGGTGGCTCCAGGTGGACGAGCGCAAGATCCCCGTCGGCGGCAGCGACGTCGAGGGCACCGAGTACGACTTCCGCGCCGCGCGGCCGATCGGCGAGCTGGCGCTGGACACCCCGTTCACCGACCTGACCCGCGAGGACGACGGGCTGGTGCACGTCCGGCTCACCACGGCGGACGGCTCGCGCGGCGTCGAGCTGTGGGCGGGCGAGGGAGTCGGGTGGCTCCAGCTCTTCACCGGGGACGGGCTGACCGGCCCCTACCGCCGCGCCGGGCTCGCGGTCGAGCCGATGAGCTGCCCGCCCAACGCCTTCGGCACGGGTGAGGACGTCATCCGGCTCGCCCCCGGCGACCAGGTGACGCACCGCTGGGGCATCGCCGCCATCGGCTGACCCCCTCCTCCCGGCGCCCTGTCAGGGTTCCGCCATGCC
>NZ_QOIL01000004.1:0-317659 GCF_003323745.1 Sphaerisporangium album | reverse complement strand
GCCATGCCCGGAAACGCCTGAGCACAGGCGCGAGCGCGGCGTCGGCGCCGTCCTGTGATCGAGCCGTGCGACGGGACCGCTTCCGCGCCGACCGCTTCGGCGAAGCCTTGTCAAAAGCCGTGGTCAAAGATACGCTCTCCACATTTTTAGGAAACTTTCCTATCGAATAGGGAAGGAAGCCATGGCCACACCCTCCAGCCGGCTCCGCGAAACCCTCGTGGCCGCCGCGGTCTCGGCGGCCCTCGTCGCCGGCGCCCTGTCAGCCCCCGCCTCCGCATCCGCATCCGCCCGAACCGTGACCACGGCCACCCGGGCCGCCGCCCCCGCCACCTTCACCCACCCCGGCGTCCTGGTCAGCCGCCCCCAGCTCGACTTCGTCCGGGCACAGGTCAACGCCGGCGCCCAGCCCTGGAAGACGGCGTACGACCGCATGATGGCGAGCGCGTACGCCTCCCTGTCCAGGACCCCCAAACCGCGCGCGATCGTGGAGTGCGGGTCCTACTCCAACCCCAACAACGGCTGCACCGACGAGCGCGAGGACGCGCTGGCCGCGTACACGCTCGCGCTCGCCTGGTACATCACCCGGGACGCGCGGTACGCCAACAAGGCCGTCCAGATCATGGACGCCTGGTCCGCCACGATCAAGGACCACACCAACAGCAACGCGCCCCTGCAGACCGGGTGGGCCGGGTCGAGCTGGCCGAGGGCGGCGGAGATCATCCGCTACACGTCCACGGCCTGGCCGAGCGCGTCGGTGGACCGGTTCGCCACCATGTTGCGCACGGTCTACCTGCCCAAGGTCATCAACGGCTCGAACAGCAACGGCAACTGGGAACTGAGCATGATGGAGGCCGCCGTCGGCATCTCCGTCTTCCTGGAGGACCGCGCGAGCTACGACCGCGCCATCGCCAAGTTCCGCGGCCGGGTGGCGGCCTACGTGTACATCGCCGCCGACGGCGCCTACCCGAAGTACCCGCCCGGCAGCTCCATCGACACCCCGTCCGAAGTGATCGCCTACTGGCAGGGGCAGTCCACGTTCGTGGACGGCCTCGCCCAGGAGACCTGCCGGGACTTCGTGCACACCGGGTACGGCATCTCGGCGATCTCGCACGTCGCCGAGACGACCAGGATCCAGCAGCAGGACCTCTACCCTGAGATCGCCGAGCGGCTGCGCCACGCGCTCGGCTTCCACTCCAAGTACCAGCTCGGCGCGGCCGTGCCGTCCTGGCTGTGCGGCGGCACCCTGACCCGCGGCCTCGGCCCGGTGACGGAGGTCGGCTACAACGCCCTGCACACCCGCATGGGCATCGCCATGAGCAACACCCAGACGCTCACCGAGCAGCAGCGTCCCGCCGGGACGAACAACCTGTTCGTCGCCTGGGAGACGCTGACCCACGCGAACAACCCGAACTGACGGCCACCGGCCCCGCCGCGCCTGCCGGGAGCGGCGCGGCGGGGCCGGTTCGAGCCCGCGTCGCGGCCCTCGCCGGGCCCGGACGGGCGGCGTCAAGAGGCCGTACGAATCACGGCGCCCGTCGTCAAGAACGCGTACAGATGACCAAATATCCGAATTTCGGGCGGAGGATAGGAGCGTAACCCCAGGTAGGAGACGGATCAGATGCCCGCCACCAACCATGCGACCCCCTCCGGAAACGCGGGCCTCCGCACCGCCCCTCCGGGGAAGGGCTCCCCCCGAAGACCCGGCATCCCGGCCACGGAGAAACACCGCCTCAGCGTTCCCGGCGGCCTCGCCGCGCTCTCTCTGGACGCCCTGGCGTCCGTCGCGTACGGCCCCGAGGCGATCGTCCTCGTCCTCGCGCTCGCCGGAGCCGCCGGGCTCGGCTACGCGGTCCCCGTCACGCTGGCGATCGCGCTCCTGCTGGCCGTGCTGACGATCTCCTACCGCCAGGTCATCGCGACCTTCCCGCAGGGCGGCGGCGCGTACGGCGTCGCCAAGGCCTACCTCGGACGCCGGGCGAGCCTCGTCGCGGGCGCCAGCCTGATCGTCGACTACGTGCTGAACGTGGCCGTCTCCGTCGCGGCCGGGGTGGCGGCGCTGACCTCGGCGTTCCCCGCGCTGCTGCCGCACGTGACCTGGCTGTGCCTGGCCGTGGTGCTCGCCGTCACGCTGGTCAACCTGCAGGGCGTCGGCACGAGCGCACGCGCCTTCATCGTCCCCACGATCGTCTACGTCGGCGCGATCTGCCTGGTCATCGCCGTCGGCCTGCTGCGCGGCGCGCCCGCCACCCCCGTCGAGCACGCCGCCCAGGCCCACGGGCTGGAGACGGTCGGCGCGCTGCTTCTGCTGCGGGCGTTCGCCAACGGCTGCGCGGCCCTGACCGGCGTCGAGGCCATCGCCAACGCCGTGCCGGCCTTCAGGAAGCCCCGCGTCCGCCGCGCGCAGCGCGCCGAGATCGCGCTCGGCGCCCTGCTGGGGGTCATGCTGATCGGCGTCGCCGCGCTGATCCAGAAGTTCGCGATCGGCCCGGTGCACGGGTTCACGGTGCTGGCGCAGGTGACGCGGGCCGCCCTCGGTGACGGGCCACTGTTCTACGTCGTGCAGTTCTCGACCATGATCCTGCTCGCGCTCGCCGCCAACACGTCCTTCGGCGGGCTGCCGGTGCTGGCGAAGCTGTTGGCCAAGGACAACAACCTGCCGCACTTCTTCGCGCTGCGGGTGGAGCGGCAGGTCCATCGGTACGGCATCGTGTTCCTCGCCGTCGCGGCCGCGCTGCTGCTGATCGGCACGCGCGGCGACATGAACAAGCTCGTCCCGCTGTTCGCGATCGGGGTGTTCGTCGGGTTCACCCTGTCGCAGGCGGGAATGGTGCGGCACTGGCTCGCCGAGCGGCCCTCCGGATGGCGGTGGAAGGCCGCGCTCAACGGCTTCGGCGCGCTGATGACCGGCGTCGCCGCCCTGGTGATCGCCGCCACGAAGTTCGGCGAGGGCGGCTGGCTCGTCGTCGTCGCCCTGCCGCTGATCGTGCTCGGCATGGAGTGGGTCAACCGGGCGTACGCGCGCATCGGCCGCAAACTACAGCTCGGCACGGTGCCCGCCCCGCCCAGGCCCCGCCGCTCGGTCGTCGTCGTGCCGGTGCACGCGGTGAACCGGCTCACCCGCGAAGCCCTCGCGGCGGCGCTCTCCCTGGGCGACCGTGTCGTGGCCGTCCACGTGACCTACCCGGACGACGATGACGAGGGCCGGTCCTTCGTCGAGGAATGGGAGCGGTGGCACCCGGACGTCGAGCTCGTCCTCGTCCACGACGCCCACCGGCACCTCGCCCGGCCGCTGGCGACCTACCTGGCCACGCTGCGGGAGGCCCACGTGTTCGTGCTGATCGCCGAGATCGAGCCCGAGCACGCCTGGATGCGGTTCCTGCAGAACCAGCGGGGCGCCGTCCTGGCCCGGGGCCTGCGCCGAATGAGCGACGCCGTGGTCTGCCGCCTGCGGTTCCGCCTGTCCGCGCTCAGCTGATCGGCGCCCGCTTCACTGGCGGGCGCTCATCACCGCGAGCGGGTCGCTCGGCGCGTCGGCCTTGGCCTTCTCCATCTGCTCGCCGAGCTCCTGGAGGCGCTTGCGGCCCATGCCCTCCCGCACCTGCGGGAACCACTCCTGCTCCTCTTCCTCCACGTGGTGGCGGACGTTCTCGATCAGGACGGTGACCTTGGCGTCGTACCGCTCGTCCGCGGGGTCGAGGTTCTTGAGCTCCGAGAGCATCCAGACGACCACGTGGTGCTCCTCGACGCTCTCCAGGACGTGATCGCCGGTCTCGGGGACGGCCTCCCGGGCGGCCGGGTAGAAGATCGTCTCCTCGATGTAGGCGTGGGTGGTGAGCTCCTGGATGATCTGCTCGACGATGCGCTGCTTCTCCTTGTGCGCCTTCTCGCCGGCCTTCTCGAACTGCTTGAACAGGCCCTCGACGGTCTTGTGGTCGTCCTTCAGAAGAACGATGGCGTCCATTCGGCGTCCCCTCTCGTCGCGTGTCCGGCACTGTCTCCGCTTCCTCCTGGGAGAGATTTAAACCGCTGAGCCTGGGGAGAGGTCGCATCATGTCGTCAGTGTCTTCCCAGGCAGTGGTCATGACCGTCAACGCCGGGTCCTCCAGCCTGCGGCTCGATCTGATCCGCGGGGACGAGGTGCTGCACGAGCGGTACGTCGAGCGACAGGCCCCCGACCCGTCGGCGATCGAGCGGACGATCGCCGCCTTCCTGCGGGAGGCGCCCACCGGCGACATCGCCTTGGCGGGCCACCGGCTCGTGCACGGGGGCGACGCCGTCCTCGCTCCGACCGTCGCCGACGACGACGTGATCGCCGCCGTGCGCCGCTTCGCGGACCTGGCGCCGCTGCACGTGCCGCCCGCGCTCGCCCTGGTCGAGGCCGCCCGGCGGCTGCTCCCGGACATCCCGCACGTCCTGTGCCCCGACACCGCCTTCCACGCGCGCATGCCCGAGGCCGCGCGCACGTACCCGCTGCCCGCCGAGTGGCGCCGCGCGTACGGCCTGCGCCGCTACGGGTTCCACGGCGTGTCGTACGCGTGGGCGCTCGGACGGGCGTGCGACCTGCTGGGACGGCCGGCGGCGGCCTCGCGGATGGTGTTCACCCACCTGGGCGGCGGGGCGTCGGTGTGCGCGGTGCGTGACGGCGTCAGCGTGGACACCTCGATGGGGTTCACGCCGCTGGAGGGCGTGCCGATGAGCACCCGCTCCGGCAGCGTCGACCCGGGCATGCTGCTCTGGCTCCTGGACGACGAGCGGCTCAGCCTGGAGGAGCTGCGCGACGGGCTGGAGCACCGCTCGGGGCTGCTCGGGCTGTCGGACGGACGCTCCGGCGACACCCGCGACCTGGTGGCCGCGCGGGACGCGGCGTCCAGGCTGGCGCTGGAGGTGTTCGCCCACCGGGTGGCCCGGGAGATCGCCGCGGCCTCGGCCGGCCTTGACCGGGTGGACGCGCTGGTCTTCACCGGGGAGATCGGCTGGGACCAGTTCGAGGTGCGCCGCGACGTCTGCCGCCGCCTGGGCGCGCTCGGCGTCCTGCCGCCGGTCCGCGAGGAGGTGGACACGGACATGATCGTCAGCGCTCCCGGGGCCACCGTGCCCGTCCTGGTGGTCAAGCCCCGGGAGGAGCTCCAGGTGGCCCGGGAGGCGCTGGCCGCAGCCGAGTCGGCGCGGACGTCGGCGTGACCCCATGGTCAGGTCGTATGACTCCCGTGGTCGAGCGGACCTCCGCGTGACTCCCGAGGTCGGGCGGACGTCCGCGTGACTCCTGTGGTCACCGGGCCGCGCTCTTGACCGGCGCGCCGTCGGGGCCGACGGCCGTGCGGCGCGCCGGGAGGGGCATGTGAGCATGGGGACATGGGTGGAACCATGAGCGCCTGGGTGGTGCGGCGGCCGGGACCGATGGAGACGCGTCCCCTTGAGCGGGTGCGCCTGCCGGTACCCGAGCCGGGTCCCGGGGAGGTGCTCGTCGAGGTCGAGACGTGCGCCGTGTGCCGCACCGACCTGCACCTCGCCGAGGGCGACCTGCCGCCGAGACGGCCGGGCACCGTCCCCGGGCACGAGGTGGTCGGCCGGGTCGTGGCGCGCGGCCCGGGGGCTTCCCGGTTGGAGGTCGGCACGCGGGTCGGGGTGGCCTGGCTGCGGTACACCTGCGGCCGGTGCCGGTACTGCCGACGCGGCCTGGAGAACCTGTGCCCGAACTCCCGGTACACCGGCTGGGACGCCGACGGCGGGTACGCCGAGTACACGACCGCGCTGGAGGACTACGTCTACACGCTGCCCGAGGACCGGCCCGCCGAGCGCCTGGCCCCGCTGCTGTGCGCGGGGATCATCGGCTATCGCGCCCTCGCCCGCGCCGAGCTTCCTCCGGGCGGCAGACTCGGCGTCTACGGCTTCGGGGCCTCGGCACACCTGACCGCCCAGGTGGCGATCGCGCAGGGCGCGTCCGTGCACGTGCTGACCCGGTCGCGGGCGGCCCAGGAGCTGGCGCGGGAGCTCGGTGCGGCCTCGGCGGGCGGCGCGTACGACGCCCCGCCGGAGCCGCTGGACTCGGCCATCCTGTTCGCGCCGGTCGGCGATCTGGTGCCGGTGGCGCTCGCCGCCCTGGACCGGGGCGGCACGCTGGCCGTCGCGGGCATCCACCTCACGGACGTCCCGTCGCTGAACTACCAGGACCACCTGTTCTACGAGCGGGGCGTGCGCAGCGTCACCGCGAACACGCGCGAGGACGGCCGCGCGTTCCTCGACCTGGCCACGCGGCACCCGCTCAGCGTCACCACGACCCCGTACCCGTTCGACCGCGCGGACGAGGCCCTGGCCGACCTCGCGGCCGACCGGGTGAACGGCGCGGCCGTCCTGCACATCGGCGGCTGACGGGTCCGGGCTCGGGGCGGGCGCCGGTCCGGCCCACCGGGCGGGCGCCTCACGGCGCGGCGCGTGAACCGGCGTGCCGTGTCGCCAGGTCAGCCGGGGTCGTCGGGGGCAGGGTCGGGGACACCGTCGGGGACACTGTCGGGGACACCGTCGCGGCCGCGGATCAGCTCGACGATGGCGCCGATGTCGGCGTCCTCGAAGCCGGCCGCCGCGGTCTGCTCGTAGCTGCGCTCGACCAGCCGGGCGACGGGCAGGGACAGACCGTGCGCCTCCGCCACCTCGGCCAGCAGGCGCACGTCCTTGGCGCCGAGCCGGGTCGTGAACCACCCCTCGTGGTCGCCGCCGAGGACGTCGTCGAGCCGGTTGCGCAACGCGGGCGCGACCGTGGGCCACTCGTAGAGGACCTCGCGCAGCAGCCCGGAGTCGATGCCGGCGGCCTGCGCGGTCGCCACCGCTTCGGACACGACGGCGATCCCGGACATCAACAGGTAGTTGTTGACCAGCTTGAGGGTGGTGGCGGCGCCGGGGTCCTCGCCGCAGTACCAGTGGACGGAGAAGAGGTCCGGCCACAGGGGCTCCAGCGCGTCGGCGAAGCGCCGTTCGCCTCCCACCAGGCCGGACGCCGCACCGTCCAGGATGGCCTGCGGCGCCCCGATGATCGGCGCGGCCAGGAAGCGCCGCCGTGGCGCGACGTCGCGCAGGCTTCGCGAGGTGCCGGGCGCGACGGTGCTCATGTCCACGATGACGGGCGGCTCCGGGTCGCCTTCCAGCTCGATCAGGGCCCGCATGACGCCGAGCACGGCCTGGTCGTCGGTGAGCGACATCATCGCGGCGGCGGCCCCGCGCGCTGCCTCCGGCGGCGAGGACGCCTCGGTGGCGCCGGCCCGCACCACCCCGTCCGCCCTGCCGGGGGTGCGGTTCCAGACGGCGACCTCGTGGCCGCGTGCCAGCAGCCGCGTCGCGACCGCCCGGCCCATGTTCCCCATCCCGATCACGGCGACCCGCATGATCGTTTCCTTTCATGTCGGCTGGGCTGCGTCGGCCGGCCAGTGTCGGCTAGGCGGTGGCGGCTAGGCAGCGTCGGCTAGGCGGTGGCGGTACGGTCGGCGGCGGGCACCCGACGGGGCGCGGCGAGGGCCTTCATGGCCTCTCTGAGCACCCACGCCTCCTGGTTGAGCAGCCTGCGGTCGCGCGGTTCGCAGTCGGCGTCGATCACGAAGTCGTCCCCCCGGAAGCGGGGGAAGACGTGGACGTGCGCGTGGAAGACTCCGAGGAGCGCGGGCTCGCCGTCGCCGAGGACCATGGTGATGCCCTCGCAGCGCAGGCCCGAGTGCCGGAGCCCGACCGCGACCCGCTGGGCGATCCGCCACATGCGGGTACCGGCCTCCTCGTCCAGGTCTTCCAGCCCGGCGGCGTGGACGCGCGGGATGACGAGGGCGTGCCCGGGGTTCACCGGGTTGCTTTCCATGGCCACGATCGTGTGATCGTCCTGGAAGGCCAGGCTCGCTTCCGCCCTGCCCTCGAGGATGTCGCAGAACGCGCACACATCGCCTGAGGTTTCCATCTCTCAATGATTCCTCGCGGTGAATCGCGACCTTCCAGAGGCCCCGGCGGACGGCGTCACGCGCCCGGCCCCTCTGACCAGGCCGGTCAGTCCCCTTGCCTGTCGAGGGCCACCACGGGAATCGTCCGGGACGTGGCGGCCTGGTACACGCCGAAGTTCGGCATGATCTCCGCCTGGCGGGAGAAGAGGCGGTCACGCTCCTCGCCGGCCAGGGGGACGGCCAGGGCGGTGAAGAGGTCGCCGCCGACCTCCACGGTGACCTTCGGGTTCGCCAGCAGGTTGTGGTACCAGGCGGGATGGGCGGGACGTCCGCCGTTGGAGGCGAAGATCAGGAGGCGGCCGCCGTCCCGGCCGTACAGGACGGGGCTCGTCCGCGCTTTGCCGGTCCTGGCCCCCGTGGTGGTCAGGAGCAGGATCGGCGCCCCCTCGAACGGGCCTCCGAGCTTGCCTCCGTTCGCCCGGAACTCCTCGATGATCCTCGCGTTGTAATCGACGTCCACTTCGGTCCTCCTACGACCCATGAGGCCGGGATTCGACTGCGGCGGCGACGCCACCTGACTCGATCTCCCTACCCTCGGTCAGGTCGCGGGTAATCATCCGGTCAGGGCTCCGTTCCCTACCGGACGTCCGGACGCCACGGGTGGAGGGCCGTTCACGAAAACCGGCGGGCCCGGCCCTCCCTGTGGGGAGGACCGGGCCCGCCGGGCGGTCTCCGTCAGCGCAGGATCTTGTAAAGCGCCGACGTCAGGGACGCCTTGGCGTCGTCCCCGTCGATCGACCACATCATCGAGCCCCCGAGGCCCTTCAGCCGGATGTAGGCGGCCTTCTGGGTCAGGGACGCCGGGTCGTCGTAGGACCAGAACTCGTTGCCGTCGTACAGCCACAGCGCGCCGGTGAACAGGTCGCGGTACCGCTTGCCGGGCTTGCCCGCGAGCACCTTGTAGTCCTCGCTGCCCGCCGCCCAGGTCGCGGGCGCGGGGCCGGCGGCCGGGGACCAGAGCCCGTCGCCCGTGGACTTCACGCCGGTCCAGCCCTGCCCGTACGCCGGGACGCCAACGACGATCTTCTTGGCGGGGGCGCCGCGCGACAGGAAGTCGCGGACGGTGGTGTCCACGCTGAACTTGATCGCGTTCGGATCCCTGCGGTCCGGGAACAGGTTGCCGTTGTGGCCGGTGATCGGGTCCCACGAGCCGTGCAGGTCGTACCCCTGGACGGTGGCGAAGTCCAGGTTGCGGAACACGTCGCGGACCTCGAAGCCGGCGTCGATCTTCGCGGCGGCCGCGGGCAGGAACGCCGTGAGCTGGCTCTTGGGGTCGAAGGCGTTGAGCTGACGGCGCAGTTCGGCGACGAACAGGGTGAAGTTGCGCTTGTCCTCGGGCCGGATGATGTTGCCGGTGTTGCCCTCGGAGCCGGGCCACTCCCAGTCCAGGTCGATGCCGTCGAACACGCCCGCGCCCGCCCCGGCCGCCAGACCGGGCAGGTCGCCCTTCATCCACAGGTCGACGCAGGACGCGGCGAGCGTGCTGCGGGCCTGCGGGGTGAGCACGGCGTCGGAGAAGTACTTCGAGCCGGTCCAGCCGCCCAGCGAGATCAGGACCTTCAGCCGGGGGTGGGCGGCCTTGAGCTTCTTGAGCTGGTTGAGGTTGCCGTTGAGCGCCTGGCCCTCCGCGTCGGCGACGCCGTCCACGCTCTGCTCGGCGGCGACGGGCCGCTGCCAGTCGGCCCAGGGGTCGGCCGACACGCACTTGAGCGTGGCGTCGACGCTGCCGAAGGCGTAGTTGATGTGGGTCAGCTTCGCCGCGGCGCCGCTGGTCTCCACGTCCTTGACCTGGTAGTTACGGCCGTAGATGCCCCACTGGGTGAAGTACGCGACCCGCTTGTAGCGGTCGCCGCCGTCGTGGTCGCTCGTCCGGCTCTGGGTGGTCTTCTGTACGGACACGGTCGCGGGCGCGGAGGTGGCGGCCTGGGCCGGCATGGCCACCGCGGCGAGCCCTGCGGCGAGCGCCGCTGTGAGAAGGTGCTGGAAAGGTCGTCGCACGGCCGTCTCCACTCGCTGCTCTGGGAGGCTTCATATTCATAGGAAAGTTTCCTATAAGTTTTTCGGATCGTAGAGCCCGCCGTGCGCGCCGTCAATGCACGATCACGCATCGGCGCCTCGGACCTCCCTTTCAAGATCCCCTAACGCCGACGAAGCCCTGTAGCCTCGCTGAAGATCCACTGTCCTGTTTGTGACATCCGCCGACATGGGGAGGCACGATGAGCACGCTCGACGAGGCGTACCACCGGTTCCGGCACACCGGGCCGGAGTGGGGTGAGAACCAGCTGACCAACCACGGCCCCATGGCGGCGGAGGTCCTGGTCCGGCGAGGGCGCGAGGACGAGGTCGAGGGCTGGGTTGACTCCTACATCCGCCGCCTGGACGACCTCCCCCGGCCTCAGGAGGCGATCACCGAGGCGAACTGGGCCGAGGCCCTCGGCGACGGACGGCGGATCGGCGACTGGAGCGTCCACTTCGAGCGGGAGGTCCGCGAGCGGCCCTGGCGGGAGGTGCTGGTCGCCTGGTGGCCCCGGCTGCTGCCGGGAATCGCGGCCGGCACCACGCACGGCGTCATCCGCGTCGGCCACGCGGTCCGCGCGCTGCGGGACGGCGGGGACAGCCCGCCCGCCGTCGCCGAGCTGGCCCATGGGCTGGCGTTCTGGGCCGCGCGGGCGCTGGCGGTGCCCGGCGTCACCGAGCTGGGCGGCGGTCTCGGCGAAGGTCAGACCAGCGGCGCCGGCGGCCGGCCGACCGGCGTCCTCCCGGCGGCCGTCCCCTCCGGCGAGCTGGACCCGCGCGCGGCGCTCGACGCCGTCGCCCGGATCCCCGACCAAAACGGCAACGTGGCCCGGCGCCTCGGGCAGCTCGCGGTCATGCCCGCCTGGCCGGGATCGGTGGCCGCGCTGCGCCCGCCCGCCGGCCCCGAGGACGTGCCCGCGCTGCTCGCCGGTCTCATCGACGCCGCCACCGTCCACTACCTCCGCCACGGGCACGCCTCCCCCGTGCTGCTCGTGCACACCGCCACGGCGCCGAACGCCTTGCTGCACATCCTGCCCGAGCTGCCCCGGGAGCTGTGGGCGCCGAGCCTGGCCGTGATCTGGGGCACCAGCGCGGCCATCGTGTCGGCGTACGCCCCCGCCGAGGGCGCCCCGCGCGCCGTTCTGCCCGTGGCACCGGACGTGGCGGACCCGGTCGCCGAGGTGCTCGACCGGGCCGTGGCGCACGGGGACGAGCACTACATCAAGTTCACCGACACCGCCGTGGACGTGTACGCGCGCACCGGCGACCCGGACGCCCTCGCGGCGGCGCTGCGGGTGGGGACGCTGATCGGCGGCTGACCCGTAGGACCTCCTCGGTAAGAGCGTGCGTTACCTCCCGCGTAATCGCCCTTCCGATCGGCGGCTGCGATGCTCGTAGTCGTCCGGAGGACGGGATCCGCCTCCTGTTCCTCCGGAGATTTGCCGATTTCAACCCCCATGGAGGGACCATGCGCGCCTACGCGGTCGCCCACCTGCGCGATGTCGAGGTCGGGCCGGAGATCGTGGAGTACCTGGAGAAGATCGACGCGACCCTGGCGCCGTTCGAGGGCCGTTTCCTCATCCACGGCGGCGACAGGGAGGTGCTCGAAGGCTCCTGGCCGGGAGCGCTCATCGTCATCGAGTTCCCCGACCGCGAGCGCGCCGGCGGCTGGTACAGGTCGGAGGCGTACCAGCGCATCCTGCACCTGCGCACGGACAACTCGATCGGGGACACGATGCTGGTCGACGGCGTATCGGAGGACCACCGCGCGACAGACGTCCTGTCCGACTGACGAGGCGTCCCCACCGGTTCCCCGCGCCTCCGGGAGGCCGGGCGTCCGATTTCTCGCGAGATCAGGCGCCCTGGGCGGCTCTCACGGGCTCGGCTCGAAGACCGGAGTGAGGGGGAACCTGATGGTATGGGTGTCGCCGCCGTCGGAGCCGTCCCTCTCCACGACGCTCAAGACCAATTCGTCGTCGTTCTTGCCGGTGCGCTTGAACTGCACCTCGAAATCGACCTCGACGGTGCCGACATCGAACCGGATCTCCTCGCCCAGCACCTCGGCCCGGATACGGGCCTTGCCGATCTCGGCGCGCACGACGTCCATCGCGTCGGCCAGTGACAGCGGCTCGTGTGCCATGTCGCTCGTTCCTCTCCATAGCCCGCCGGGCCCGCCTCGGTCCCGCGCCGAAGGCGGCAGGTCAGGCCGGTGGTTCGGTGGCGGCCGATCCCGGGGGAGTCATTCCCGTTCCCCCGGCCACCGCGTCGGAGCCCTGGTATGAAGTCCGCCAACTTCAGCCAACTTCCACTGATGTCGGCTGACCACGGTCCATGACGGCGATGCCGGGACGGAACGGCGGAAGCCACCGAAAGGCATCGGGGAGAGGAACGAAAGCGGAGAGCAGGAAACCGGTCAGGCCAGGCGTGCGGGGAAGCCGCCCGTGGCGATCGGGCCCCAGCTCACCGGGGTCACCCGCAGCAGGGACTTGCCCTGGCGCTCCATGGCCGCGCGGTAGTCGTCCCAGTCCGGGTGCTCGCCCGCGATCACCCGGTAGTACTCGACCAGCGGCTCCAGCGCCTCGGGCATGTCCAGGACCTCGCAGGTGCCGTCGATCTGCACCCAGGCCCCGCCGAAGTCGTCGGAGAGGATCACCACGCTGACGTTCGGGTCGCGGCGCGCGTTCGCGGCCTTGGCGCGCTCCGGATAGGTGGACACCACGACGCGGCCCTCGCCGTCCACACCGCAGGTGACCGGCGACGCCTGCACGCCGCCGTCGCGCCGACGCGTGATCAGGATCGCCTGGTGACGGTCGCGGGCGAAGTCGAGGAGCTCCTCACGGCCGACCACGTCCGTGGTCGCGATCTTCGGACTCATGCCCCTCACTGTACGACGTCCCCGCACCTCGCCCCCGCCCAGCCCTGACGGCCCGCGTCGCCGGTGCGGCCGGTACGGGATCCGGGCCCTCCGTATCGCCCGCATTGTCCGCGCGGTTTTGTCGGCCCGGGGTGGCATCCTGGGAGGCGTGACGGTGCACATGGTCAGCCCCCTGTTCGTCGGACGCGAGCGCGAGCTCGACGTCCTCGGGCGGGCGCTCGCGCGGGCGCGTGACGGGGCCGCGACCACCGTCTTCGTCGGCGGCGAGGCGGGCGTCGGCAAGACGCGCCTCATCCGCGAGTTCGCCCAGCGCTCCGAGGGTGCCCGGGTGCTGGTGGGCGGCTGCCTGGAGCTCGGCACCGACGGCCTGCCGTTCGCGCCGTTCACGGCGGTGCTGCGCCAGCTCGTCCGCGACATCGGCCACGACGGCGTCGCCGCCCTGCTGGCCGGCGGCAGAACCCGCGCCCTCGCCCGCCTGCTGCCCGAGTTCGGCGAGCCCGACGACGACGGCGCCGAGGCGCGGGCCCGCCTGTTCGAGCAGGTCCTCGGGCTGATGGAGCGGCTCGCCGAGCTCCAGCCCACCATCCTGATCATCGAGGACGCCCACTGGGCCGACCGCTCCACGCGCGACCTGCTGTCGTTCCTCGTCCGCTACCAGCGTCCCGCGACCCGCCTGGTCACCCTCGTCACCTACCGCTCCGACGAGCTCCACCGCACCCACCCGCTGCGCCCGCTGCTGGCCGAGCTGAGCCGCATCGACTGGGTCCTGCGCCTGGACGTCCGCAGGCTGAGCAGGCGCGAGGTCGTCCAGCAGGCCGCGAGCATCCTCGACAGAGAGCCGACCGCCCTCGACGTCGACCTCATCTACGCGCGCAGCGAGGGCAACCCTCTGTTCGTCGAGGCGCTGCTGGACGGGGGCGAGGCGGCCGCGATGCCCGACTCGCTGCGCGACCTGCTCCTGGTCGGCGTCGAGCGCCTTCCCGACGACACCCAGGAGCTGCTGCGGGTGGCGAGCGCCGGTGGCGACCGCATCGAGCACGCCCTGCTGTCGGCCGTCGCGGGCCTCGACGACGGCGCCCTGTCCAGCGCACTGCGCCCGGCCGTGTCGGGCAACGTGCTCGTGGTCGACGGCGAGGGGTACGCGTTCCGGCACGCGCTGATCCGCGAGGCCGTCCATGACGATCTTCTGCCCGGCGAGCGCGTCCGCCTGCACACCCGATTCGCCGAGACCCTGGAGCGCGAGCCCGGCATCCTGCCCGCCCCGCGCGGCGCCATCGAGCTGGCCTACCACTGGCACGCCGCGCTCGACTCGACGTCCGCCCTGGTCAGCGCCTGGCGCGCGGCCGCGGTGGCCCGCAAGTCGACGGCGTACGACGAGCAGTTGCGCATGCTGACCCGAGTGCTGGAGCTGTGGGATCGCGTACCGGACGCGGCGGCGAAGATCGGCGTCGACCATGTCGAGGTGTACCGGCAGGCCATCACCGTGGCGCACCTGGCCGGGGAGTTCGAGCGCGGCATCTCCCTGGCCCGGGCGGCCCTGCAGGAGATCGACACCGAGACCGACCCCATCCGGGCCGGGCGCCTGCTGCGTCAGCGCGGGCTCGTCCGCTACGACCTCGGCCGCGAGGGCTACCTCGACGACCTGCGCACCGCCGTCCGCCTCGTCCCCGCCTCGCCGCCGTCCAGGCTGCGCGCCCAGGTGCTGGAGAACCTCGCGCGCACGCTGCACGACACCGACGCCTGGGCCGAGAAGGAGGCCATGGCCGAGGAGGCCATGAAGATGGCCCGCGAGGTCGACGACCCGCAGACCGAGGCGCAGGCCCTGGTCACGCTCACCTGGGCCCGGTGCCGCTATTCCTCGATGGAGGAGCAGGTCAAGGCGTTCGCGCGGGCCCGCGAGATCGCCACCCGCACCAAGGGCTACAACGCGCTGATGCGCGTCGCGATCTCCGAGTCCGACGCCCTCGAAGGCGCGGGCTGGCACGAGGAGGCCGCCGAGGTCGCCCGCCGGGGCATCGCGGACGCCGAGGCGTACGGCCTGGCCCGCACGTCGGGGGCGTTCCTGGCGATCAACCTGGCCGAGCCGCTGCTGTCGCTCGGCCGGTGGGACGAAGCGCTGGAGGTCATCGACCGCGCCCTGGAGGTCGTGCCGCCCGCGCCCTACCGCATGAGCCTGCAGGGGTTCGCCACCGACATCGCCCTCGCCCGGGGCGATTCGAAGCGCGCCGAGTCACTGTTCCACTCCTCGACGCACGTCCTGGCCCGCGGCTCCTACCGCGACCAGTCCATCCTTCCCCACCTGCGCCGCGAGATCGAGCTGCGCCTGGCCCAGGGCCGCACCGACGACGCCCACGCCCTGGTCCGGAAGGCCGTCCACGACTACGACCTGCGCTCCACCCCCCGCTACGTGTGGCCCGTCCTCGTCACGGCCCTCGACGCGGCAGGCCCCCTCCTCCCCGACCTGCGCACGATCGCCACCGAACTCCCCGTCGAGGGCGAGCTCCAGCGGGCGTCCCGCCTCACCTTCATCGCCCGCTTCGCCCAGGCGTGCCGGGCCACGAAGGTCATATCGGCCATAGGCGGGGCACCGGCCCGTTCCCCCCATCCCGATCAAGGCGACGGCCGGGAACCCTCCGGCCCGTCCCCTGACGACGCCGACGTGAGGCCCTCCGCCGGGCGGGCCCACAGCGACCCGGAAGACGCGGCGTGGGGCGAAGGGCCTGTATCCGCGGCCGACGAACGTGTGCTGTGGGACAGGGCGGTGGCCGCGTGGAACGCCCTTCACCAGCCGTACGCCGAGGCCCGCACCCTGCTCGGCGCGGCCCAGGCCGCCATCGCCGCCGGTGAGCGCGACGAGGCCGCCGAACGGCTGTCACGCGCCGCACGCCTCGCCGACCGCCTCCGCGTGACCCCCCTGACGTCCGAGATCGACTCCCTCGCCAGGCGCGCCCGCCTCCAGCTTTCCGACGACGCCACCTCCGCGCCGCGGCCCGCCGACCCGGGGTTCGGCCTCACCGCCCGCGAGCAGGAAGTCCTCCGGCTGGTGGCCACCGGCCGCAGCAACCGCGAGATCGCCGCCGAGCTGTTCATCTCCGCCAAGACCGTCAGCGTCCACGTCTCCAACATCCTCGCCAAACTAGGCGTCACGTCCCGAGGCGAAGCCGCCGCCACAGCCCACCGCCTCAACCTCTTCGAGGACGCACAGCTCCAAGGCGGAGACTCCGCAAAGAAGCGATAAGCATGCTGCATTCATCGCGCTGACAGACCGGACGTCCGGGGCGGAGACGGTCGGCTCTCACGCCTCCGGCGCCCTTCGGAGTACCGGTGATCCAGGAGCGCGGCTGGACCTGAGCCCGGACGGCAACTTGGACATGGCTCCCAACTGCGACTCAATCGCCAATCGGATATGCCAGATCATCAAATAGAGCGAGACCAATTAGACGATGCACGGATGGCCCGGCGATGGAGCGGCATTGTCGACAAGAAGTACCAGACACCACAATCAGGTGTAGACGATAGAGATTGCACGCGTGATGTGCACCTGACGTCCGAAACCCACCACCGATACCCATACGGACAGCATCTACCAACGACCGTCAAGCGGCCACCCACCCCCGATGCGTCCCGCTCTGTTCGGCGCGTCACGAGGTTTCCCGCAGCCCGGCGGATCACGAGCCAGTAGCGGTTCCCCACTCCGCCTCCGGCCAGGTCCCCCCATGCGCCACGGCTGGTATCGTCCCCAATAGTTCTCCGACGGGGTGTGCGAGCTCATCCCTCCAAGCGATGTCCTTATCACCCCTCATTGTTCGACTTTGAATGGCGTGTTAGAATCAATTCTTCGCAATAGCAGCTCACTTAAAGGGATGTTATGCCGGCGAGGTGGGAAGCAGACAGTTCCGCGTCATTCAAGCGACGATTGGGAAAATCAGCCGCCGAGTTGGACATGACCGACAATAATCCGTCATGTCCAGACCTGTGGGAGCTCGACAATGGCGACATCGCAGTCATAGGAAGAGACCTGACGGCGGAGTACTCCCGCCGTCTCCCCGCAGACGTGAGCATCGGGCACAATGAGGCACTGGTCGTCCTCCCCCGCAAGATGTTGATCGCCGCGAAGGAGGACATCCCCAATGCGTGACCTGCCTCGCCCGCTGACCGGTGAGCAATTGTCTTCCGAAGAGTACCTCGAAGACTTTTACCCGCGATTCTGGGCGATCGGCGAGCAGGACTTCTGGAAGTTCGAGCGGCTTCAGTCCTTCCAGGAACAGGGGAGCGACAGCTGGGAGGCGTTCAAGCGCGGGGACTGGCTAGAAGCTCTTCACCTTATCGAGGAAAGAAGAGACAGCCTCAAAGAGTACTATGAGCGAGTATCCTCCAGCGGATTCACCACCTACAGGGTGCGCGTCGTGGAGGAAGAGATCACTCCCTACCTTCAGTGGCAGATTCATTCGCTGAAGCAGCGCGCCGAGCTGGGCGAACACATCCGAATCATCGGTCAGGCCGACATAGGAGCATTCGAGCGGGACGGGCGACTGCCGGAAATCGTCACCGTTGGCACCAATGCCACCTACCAGGTGCTCTATGATCACACCGGGGTGCTCACGGGGGCCGTCCGTTCCGATCGCCCCGAAGATCTGGCAATGTGGCGGAATTTCATCGAAGAGCTCTACCAAAAGGGCGAGGACGTCAGCAGTTTCTTCGAAAGACGGGTCGCATCCATGAAGCCGCCGCGTACGACCTGAACCACCGCGCGGCCGAAGTGGAGGTCCGGACAGTGCGGCGTCCACTCGGCCAGAAGATCACCTTCTGCCCGATCCACCGGTACCATGATCAGCGAGTCGGCTTAGAACGATTCCACCAGCCATCGAGACGCCGTCGGTCTGTTCGCCGCCAGCCAGAACGGTCATGTAATGAGCAGAAAAAGGCCTAACGAGGAGGTCTCGAACGAGGGATCGGGAAGCACTCGTTCCGAGCTCTCCGGACAGGCCAGCGATGTTGTCCAGGCAAGGGACATCAGTGGTGGAGTGCACTTCCATGGCGCCTCCGCAGCGCGTGACGCACCCGTCATCAGGCAGTTGCCCGGCGACGTCCGCGGTTTCGTCAACCGCGCCGATGATTTCGCGCGTCTGGATCGTATCCTGGCCGAGGACAAGAAATCGTCCAGATTCTCCACCGTCTGTGTGATCGTGGGTACCGCCGGCGTGGGCAAGACATCCTTCGCGGTGCATTGGGCCCATGAGGTGTTGGACGAGTTCCCGGACGGGCAGCTGTACGTCAACCTCCGTGGATACGACCCCGGCCCGCCGGTGAGCGCGGACCAGGCACTCGAACGGTTCTTGAGCGCGATGGGAGTTCCACCGGCCGCCGTGCCGGCCGAGCTCGAGTCCCGGACAAGCCTGTACCGTTCACGGCTGGCCGGTCGTCGCATGCTGGTCATCCTTGATAACGCATCCAGTGTCGGACAGGTAAGGCCGCTTCTGCCCGGAATCCCTGGATGCCTGGTTCTCGTGACCAGTCGAAGCAGATTGTCCGGGCTGGTGGCACGAGACGGCGCTCAACGACTGTCGCTGGGCATCCTGAACGAAGCCGAGGCGGTGACGCTGATCCGCAACCTTGTCAGCGACTACCGACCGGCGGACGACCCGACGGAGGTCGCCGAACTCTCCCAATTGTGCGCGCGACTTCCACTTGCTCTCCGCATAGCGGCGGAGCGGGCAGCCAGCCGACCGCGGATGCCCCTGCGCGAGCTGATCGACGATCTGCGGGACGAGTCGGCCGTGTGGGACGCGTTGACAACCGGCGACGATGAGGAATCGGATGCCGTCCGCTCCGTTTTCGCCTGGTCCTACCGGGCTCTCAACGAAGACGCCGGCCGGCTTTTTCGGCTCCTCGGGCTTCATCCCAGCGCCGAGTTCAGTAGCCGATGCGCCGCCGAGATGGCTGAAATCACCATCAGCAGGGCTCGGCGGCTGCTTGATGACCTCGTCGGAGCGCACCTCCTCGAACAGCAATCATCTGACCGCTACCAGTTCCACGATCTGCTGCGGGCCTATGCGATCGACCAGGTCCGCCATGAGGAGGACTCCGCGGTCCGGTCGACGGTTCTGCGCCGGACACTTCTGTGGTACCTGCGACAGACCGCCTCCGCCCTGGCGGTGATCGCGCCGGGTGCCGTTCGAGTGCCACTTACTGCGACCGCCGATGACTACCCGGTGGCTGTCTTCGCCGACCACGGCGACGCCGTTCGCTGGTACGAGCAAGAACGGGCCAACCTCGTGGCGGCGGTGCGCAGCGCCGTGGACGCCCGGTTCTATGACATCGCCTGGCAACTTCCCGCCGTCCTGCACCGTATATACGCCAGGTTCAATCACTTCGACGATTGGCGAATGACCAGCGATATAGCACTTGCCGCGGTAGGAGAGGTGGATGACCGTGCCGGCTCGGCTCTGATCCTGGAAAGCCTCGCCAAGTTGCACATCCAGTCCCACCAATTGGACGTAGGGATCGGGTACCACCAATCGGCACTGGCCATTCGGCGCGAGATCGGTGATCAGATCGGCGAGGCTTCGTCTTTGAACGGGATCGGGCTGGCCATGCTCCGAGCGCATCGTCTTGCCGAGGCGAAGTCATATTTCGAGGAGACCCACTCTCTTGCCCTGCGTCTGGGCAACCGAGGGTGGGAGGCGATCGCCGCGAACGCACTGGCGTACGCACACGCCGAGCTTGAGGATCTGGAGAACGCGGAGACATGGCACCGTCAGGCCTTGGAGCTCTACCGTGAGCTGGGCGACCGCGGATCCGAGGGCGATGCCCTGCGATGTGGGAGTCAAATTCAGCGTGGCGCCGGCAACTTCGGGCAGGCGCTGAGGCTGATCGAGCATGCGGTGGCCATCGCCCAAGAGTTCGACAACCAGGTCTGGGAAGCATGGTGGCTCATCGAACTGGGCCGAGTCCAGGCGGCGTCGGGTAACCCCGAAGAGGCCCTGGACCAGTATCACCGAGCCGCGGTGCTGCATCGGCGAATCGGTGACCGATACCGTGAAGCCTGCGCTTGGGACGCGACCGGTGAGGCGTATCAGACACTAGGCCGGTATCAGGAGGCCGCCGATTTCCACAGGCAGGCCACGGCGACGTTCCGCGAGCTCGGCGACCAGTGGTCTCTCGCCGTCTCGCTGATCAATTTGGCCGCGGCCTCGACCAAGGACGGAAGGCCGGGTGAAGCCGAGGCGCACGCACGCGAAGCCGAGCGCATACTCGCCCTCTTCGACGACCCGGCGGCGCGTCGTTTACATGATCGTGCCCGGACGCTGTGATCCGGCCGGTAGTTGCCCCGGGTTCGGACTCCGGCGAGGAGAAGCGCATGCCCACAAGTCTTCGCGTCGCGCTCGTGTCCTTTCGGGCGGACATCTTCGAGGCCCTACTCGGAGGATGCCTTCTGGCAGGACACGAAGTCGTTCTGTGCATCACCGGGCGGTCCGGCAGGCCTCGCAGGCCGAGTTATTCGAACATGGGCCAGAAGGTCGATGATGTCTTGACGGTCATCCCGCCCGAGATCGATCTGCTCCTTCCCGGCGACGTCACAGGCCTGGTCAGCGCACTGGGCGGATATCAGGTCGATGTCGCCGTGGTGTGCGGACTGTCTTGGCGACTACCACCCCTCGCGCTCCAAACGCCGCGGCTGGGCGTCATCAACGTCCATGCATCGCTACTGCCGAAGTACCGAGGTCCCGCGGCGATTCAATGGGCCATCCGCAACGGGGACGCCGATATAGGCGTGACCGCGCACTGGATGGACGAGCGGATCGACACCGGGAACATCATCGTTCAGCATGGCGGAATAGAGTTGCCGGAGTACGTCACGTTCGAAGAACTCTGGCCGCGGGTGACACCGGTGATCCAGAAGCTGGTGGGCGAGGCGCTCGACCGGGCAGCCGATGGATACATGGGGGTGCCGCAGAACGAGGACGAGGCGACCTACGCACGCATGATGGAGCCGGCCTACTCCTATATCGACTGGTCACAGCCAGCACGCAGGATCCATGACCAGGTTCGAACCTTCCACTACGGCGCGGGAATCCCCGGCCCGTTCGCCAAGCTGGGTGCCGGCTGGGTACGTGTGGCTCGTACCGACCTCAACCCAGGCGCGGGCGTTCGCGTCGAATGCGCGGACGGGCCGCTGTGGATCGTCGAAGCCGAGCCCATCGAGCCGCCGATCTGATCCAGTTCGGACGGCCGGGCCGACGGTGGTCGCGGAGGGCCGCTCCGTCGCCGGTTCCGATGGTCGCTGCAGCACAAAGCCGACATCCTCGCCACGTGCCGACCGCCACGTCCGCGGCGACGGTCCCGTGCGGGCGCGTGTCCGGCACCGCACCCTCGCCCGGCGTCCCCTGCGTGCGCCTTTCTGGGGCGTACAGTGGCCCGGTTGTGGGTGGATCTCGTTGCCAGGGGTTCATCGGACATGTGTGGAACTGCGAAAAAACGACGGATTTACTACCAAATGCCGTGCAGTTGATCTCGGACATCCGGAGGAAATCCTGTCCAGCACCCACCCGAACCGGGGACTCAGGGTGGCGCTCGCAGCGCTTCTCCCCTCTCTGGTTCTCGGGCTAGCCACAAGCCCCGCCACCGCCGAGGCGTCCCCCGCGGACCCGGTCGCGGGCACCGCCCTGGAGGCATTCCGCGCCTCGTCGTATCCCCCCGCCGTCACCCCTCTGCCCGACACCGCGTCCGGCACCCCGCCCCGCACCGCGTCCGGCACCCCGCCCCGCACCGCGTCCGGCACCCCGCCCCGCACCGCGTCCGGCGCCACGTCCCGCACCGGCGCGACGCCCACCGCGGAGACGCCCACCGCGGCGGCGGTCCCGGGGAGCCCCATCGAGACCTACCGCACCGGGCGTCCCGTGGCCCCGGGCGTCCGGCTCGACTCGGTCGACACCCTGGACTCCGGCGGCTGGCAGCGTTCCGACGCGCTCACCGTGGACCTGACCAAGGGCGCCAAGGTCGGCTACCTCGACGGCGGCCGGATCGCCAAGGGGGGCTGGATCTCCCAGATGGCCGAGGCCAAGGGCGCGGTGGCCGCCGTCAACGGCGACTTCTTCGACATCAACAACTCCAACGCCCCCATCGGCCCGGCCATCGCCGACGGCGAGCTGCTCAAGTCCGCGTCCGGGCGCACGATCGCCGCGGGCTTCGACGCCGCGGGCGCCGGTCACGTCCTCGACATCCTCTTCGAGGGCAGCCTGCGCCTGCCCGGCCAGGCCGACCCCCAGCCGCTCGTCCGCCTCAACAGCACCGACCTGCCGAAGAACGGCATCGGCGCGTACACGACCCTCTGGGGCGCCTACCCGCGCACCCGCGCGGTGCAGGACGCCGCCCAGGTGACCGAGGTGCTCGTGTCCGACGGCAAGGTGGTGAGTGTCGCGCCCAAGGCGGGCGAAGGCGAGCTGCCCGCGGGCACCACCGCTCTCGTCGGCCGTGAGGACGGGGCGGCCCGCCTCGCGCGGCTCGTCCCCGGCGACGCCGTCGAGATCGCCTACCGTCCCAGGACCTCGGACGGCTCGCAGCTGACCACCGCGATCGGCGCCAACCACCTGCTCGTGAAGGACGGCGTGGCGCAGCCGATCGACGACACGACCGTGGCCGCGCGCATGGCCCTCGGCTTCACGGCCGACGGCACGAAGATGTTCCTGGTCACCGTGGACGGCACGCGGACGATCCACAGCCGTGGCGCCACGCTGCGCGACATGGCCGATCGGCTCGTCGCGATGGGCGCGAACGTCGGCGTGGAGATCGACGGCGGCGGCTCGGCGACCATGGTCACCCGCAAGCCCGGAGCGGACGGGCTGCGCATCGACAACGAGCCCAACGACGGCGAGGAGCGCGTCGTCTCCAACGGCCTCGGCATCTACCGCCCGCAGGGCAGCGGCAGGGCGCACGGCGTCTGGGTGGAGCCCGCCGCCGACCCGGCCGCCGCGCCGGGCACCGGCCCCGTGGCCGGCGGGCGTCCCGACCGGGTGTTCCTCGGCCTGACCCGCACGCTGACCGCCACCCCGTACGACGAGGTGTACGGGCCGGTGGGCGGGAAGCCGTCCGTGCGCTGGTCGGTGAACCTGGGGACCGTCAAGGACGGCGTGTTCCGCGCGGTCCTGCCGGGCACGGCCACCGTCTCGGCCTCCTCCGGCGGGGCGAAGGGCAGCGCCAAGGTCGAGGTGCTCGGCCGGGCCGTCCGCCTGGAGGCCACCCAGCCGACGCTGAACGTCGCAGACGCGTCCTCCACGACCGGCTTCGGCGTCGTGGGCTACGACCGGTTCGGCAACTCCGCACCGATCGAGCCCGCCGACCTGCGGCTGGAGTACGACCCCACGCTGCTCAAGGTCACCCCGAACCCGACCGGCGGCTTCACGGTCGCGGCCGCGCGCGAGTCCGGCGCGGGCCTGATCACCGTACGGTCCGGCGCGCTCACCACGTCCGTCGCGGTCAGCGTCGGCGTGGAGAAGACGATGCTGTCCACCTTCGACGACGCCGCCCGCTGGACGGCGGGCTCGGCGCGCGGCACGGCCACCGTCACCCCGGTCGCCGAGGGACAGGACGGGCCGGGGCTCAGGCTGGCGTACGACTTCACCCAGTCCACCGCGACCCGCACCGCGTACGCCAACCCGCCGCAGCGGCTCGGGGTGAACACGCGGTCGCAGGCGTTCGGCATCTCGGTGTACGGGCACGCGCAGGGCGAGTGGACGGCCTTCACCGCCGTCGACGCCACCGGCAAGTCGTACTCGATCTACGGACCGTACATCACCTGGGAGGGCTGGCGGGAGGTCGAGATCCCGGTGCCGGCGGGCCTGCCGCAGCCGGTCACCGTCAGCCGGTTCTACACGATCGAGCTGAAGGCCGACCGCCGGTACAAGGCCGAGGTCCTGCTCGACAACCTGTACGTGAAGGCCGCCCCAGCGATCGACCCACCCTCCGCGCCCCGCGTACGCGACCCGCTGATCGTGCCCTCCGTGGTCGGCGAGCCGTGGCGGTTCGCGGTCATGTCGGACGCCCAGTTCGTCGGCCGCGGCCCGGACTCGCCGATCGTGGCCGCCGCGCGCCGGACGATGCGGGAGATCAGGTCCGCCAAGCCGGACTTCATGATCATCGCGGGTGACCTGGTGGACGAGGCGTCCGACGCCGACTTCCAGCTCGCCAAGCGCATCCTGGACGAGGAGATCGGCGACGCGCTGCCGTACTACTACGTGCCCGGCAACCACGAGGTGATGGGCGCCGCGATCGACAACTTCCGGAAGTACTTCGGCGACACCAGCCGGACGTTCGACCACAAGGGCACGCGTTTCGTGACGCTCGACACCTCGCGCGGCACGATCCGTGGCGGCGGCTTCGACCAGCTCGAACGCCTGCGCGCGGCCCTCGACGACGCCGCGTCCGACGACCGGATCAACTCGGTCGTCGTGGTCGAGCACCACCCGCCGCGCGACCCGACCCCGGCCAAGACCAGCCAGCTCGGCGACCGCAAGGAGGCCGCGCTGGTCGAGGACCTGCTCGCCGGCTTCCAGCGCCGGACGGGCAAGGGCGCGGCGTTCATCGGCGGCCACGTGGGCACGTTCGACGCCTCCCGCGTGGACGGCGTCCCGTACCTGGTCAACGGCAACTCGGGCAAGACCCCGTCCACGACTCCGGCCGAGGGCGGCTTCACCGGATGGACGCTGCTCGGCGTCGACCCGGTCAGCCGCCTGGAGCAGGCCGCGGCGCGCCTCCTCCCCTTCGCCGGCGGCCCGACCTGGCTCGGCGCCCAGACCCGCCCCCACGTCGACGCCCTCACCCTGAACGCCCCCGCCGACCTCCCGGCCGGCGCCTCGGCCACGATCACCGCCACCCTCACGCAGGCGGGCCGCGAGATCCCGGCCGCGTACCCGGTGAGCACCCTGTGGACGGCGAGCCCCAACGTGCACATCAAGGGCGCCGGAAAGTCCCGGCCGTCCGACATCGCCGACTTCGACCCCGCGACCGGCGCCCTCACCGCCCGCCGCCCCGGAGTGATCGTCCTGTCCGTCCAGGTCAACGGAACGACTCAGCGGACCCAGATCAGCATCGCCGCGCGCAAGGCGGCCTGACACCCGAGGCCGGGGGGCGGACCTCCGCCCCCCGGCAGCTCACGACGGCTTCCGCGGACCCCCACCCACCGTGGGTCCTACCCGGGCAGCGGACCCGGCGGGCGAGTGCCGACTCGTACTCGGACCACTAGGGCCGGTCCCCCGTGGCGCCCTTGACCCAGATCCGGTACGTGCCGGTTCCGTTGGAGTTCCGGAACGGCACGGTCGTGCGCAGCCGGTACTTCGGGCTCTTGCGCAGCAGCTCGTAGAGCCTGTCGTCGAGGGCCTTCGTCACCGTCCGGTCGAGCACGATGACGTCGAAATACCCGTCGGCGATCGCGGCGCGGAAACCGGCCTCGCCGCTGAGCCGTTCGCCCTCTCGGTTGGTGTACGCGATGGCGTACGTCGAGGTCCACTGCTCCGGCCTGGTTTTTTCGCGCAGATAGTATCGGGCCACGGAGTTCGCCTCCACCAGGTATCTCCCACCCGGCCGCACCTCGGGTCTCAGTGCGGCGACGATCCTGTCGGAATCGGCCCACGCTTGGTACAGCGCCTGCGACTGGGTCATGCCGAGCACCAGGAGCGTGACCCAGACCAGGATGCCCAGCTGGGGATTGCGGAAGTGCGCCCCGACGAGCCGGTTCATGCCGATGCCCGCCATGGGGGCCGCGAACAGCAGGCCGTAACCGATGTGCTTGTGCAACGAGACGCCGGTGTGCAGGTACACCTGGTACGCGGGAGCGAGCAGAGCGGTGCCGCACAGCACGCCGCCGAGGCAGAGCCGCCAGATCCGGCCGGGGACCGCGGCGTCGTTCATTCCCGGCACCTCGCCCATGCGGCCCTGTCGCACGTACAGCACGGTCCCCAGCACGGCGACGGCGAACATCGGACCGCCCCACTCCAGGCAGTCGAGCAGGAGTTCCCTCGGATCCGCGGTCCCCGCGGCGCGCTGGGTCGTGGTGGTACGCAGGGCCAGGAGATGGTCGCCGCCGGCCACGCGCAGGGCTCCGGCGATGACCGCGCCGGTCACGGCGGGCAGCGCCAGGCCGCGGGTCAGCGCCCAGGGGCCGCGACGCGGGAGCGCCGCCATGACGGCCAATATCGTGACGGTCGGGACGTACATCAGCGCGGCGTACTTCACCGCCACCGCGAGGCCCAGAACGGGGGCCCCGGCGACGCAGGCGACCCATCCCCGGAGGTGGGCCGTCCTGACCACGATCCAGGAGGCCAGGGTGAGCAGGCAGATCGCCGGCGCGTCGTAGGTGGCGAAGTTGCCGAGGAAGAGCGTGGACTGAGTGATGGCGAAGGCCGCCGCCGCGCACAGTGCCACGCGCTCGTTGAACAACAACCGGGTCAGGGAGCAGAGCAGCGCGGTGGCCGCCAACATGAACGCCAGGCTGAGCAGGCGGGCTCCCGTGAGACCGAAGATCGAGTCGACCGCGGCGGCGAGCACCGGGTAGAGGGCAGGCGCGCCGGAGAAGTAGGCGGCGAACTGCTCGGGCGCGGCAGGCCCCCCGAGCAGTTGGTCCAGCTCCAGGTGGCCGGCGTAGAGATAGAGCGCCTCGTCCTCGAAGGCGGTGTTGCGCAGGCGCAGTGACAGCGTGGCCTGGAGCACCAGGACGCCGAAGAGGATGCCACGGCTGATCCAGGCACGCCGGCGGCTGGGGGCGGCGGTCCAGGCGGACTCCGGCACCGGAGGAAGGTCGTATCCCTGCTTCGACCTGCCCTGCCCCAGAGACCAGGGCTGGTAGCCCTGACCGGTGACGGCGCGGTCTGCAAGCCACGAGGACAGCGGCCGCCAGGGAAGGGACGCCCCCCAGGTGGGCGGGCCGTCCTCGGGGGAACGTGCCCGCTGGTCTCGCGTGCGAGGGGTACCGGTCGGCCCCTCCATCACGGGTTCCCCACGTCGAAGCCGAACACGCCGTCGGCCGCCCGGCCCCTGAATTCGGCGACCGATCCCGGATCGGTCTCCAGGCGCCAGTCGGCGCGCTTGGTGAAGTTGAACCAGACGAACCCGATGACGTCGGGCGAGGCGGCGACGCCCGCGAAGAGGTCGGCGATGTCCGTGCGCCTTCGCGGCCCCGGCTGGGACGAGGTCTCGGTGATGATGAACGGCTTGCGGGAGAACCTCCGGACCGCCCGCATCGTCGGGCCGTACAGGGTTTTGAACGTATGGGCCCCGGACCTGGTGTAATAGCCCACCATGCCGACCCAGTCGACGTAGGAGGCCCCCGGGTAGTACGGCTTGAGCGGCACGCCGCGCAGCGGGTTGACCACGTTGGGGCTCCACACCCAGATCGCGTTCGTCGCCCCGGCGTGCAGGAACACGTCGTGCACGTGACGCCAGGCGCGCACGAAGTCGGCGGGCTTGTTCTGCTTGGTGCCCCACGGGTACCAGAAGCCGTTCATCTCGTGGCCTATGCTGATCGCCACCGGGATGTTGACCTTCCGTACGTCCGCGGCGAACTTCTCGATGTAGTCGTCCGTCTCGCCGTCCGCGATGGCGGCCAGGGACGGTTTGAAGGGCTCCCACGAGATCATCGGCAGGAGTCCGGCCGCCCAGGCACGGCGAACGCCTTGCGCGTCGTATCCATCGCCCCAGGCGGCGTAGAAGGCCAGCAGGTTCGGGCGCTTGCCGATCCTGGCGGCGAAGGCGTCCACCGGGGCCAGCGATCGCGGGGCGCCCTCGACGGCGACGCCGAGGTACTTCTCCCGTGGTTCGAGCAGCGGGCGCACGTCGTAGGGCACGTCGGCCTGCTCCGACGACGCGTCCAACTGCGGCCGGTTCGGGGTGCCGCCCTGCGGAGGCGGGTTCGAGCATCCGGTGAGGCAGCCGAGCGCCACGACCAGCGCCACGACCACCGGCGGCGCGACGGACCGCCGGCGGGAACGGCCGGCACGATTGAGGTCGATCACGCAGCCTGCCCCTTCCGGGGCTGGACGAGGATGCGCCCCACGATGAGCGCGTAGAACAGCCCCGTCGCCAGCACCAGGGCGAAGTCGGGCGGGTACATGGTGAGCATGCGCCAGATCGCGGCGGCCACCCACACCAGGGCGGTGCCGCCGCCCCACACCGAGATGCCGATCCAGAAGCGCCGGGTCTTGTTCTTCTTCGCGCCCGAGGATCCGGTGGGCTGCCATCCCATCTGGCGGCCGCGCAGGATGTCCCAGATCGCGAAGACGTGCGCCCAGCCGTACATCATCCGGGCCGCCCATGCCTCAAGCCGGTAGGGGCATCGGTGCCAGAGCGGGAAGATCATCGTGGTGTAGATCAGGCCGGGTATCACGAACGTGATGTGCTCGATCTCCAGCTTCTCCGGCATCGTCAGCAGCAGGACGATGGGAATCAGCGGCGCCGCGAACGTGAACACAGCGGTGTGGATGTAGTAGAAGAAGCCGGATATGTAGCACGTGCGCGTCACCGCCCTGAGCTTGATGCCCCAGAATTTCCTGCTGCTCAGCAGGCTCATGGAACCGGCGCACCAGCGGTACTGCTGGTTGTAGAACGCGCCGAGGGTGTCCGGGCATACCCCCGTGGACAGTGCGATCGGGATGTAGCGCAGAGTCCAGCCCAGCCGGCGCAGATCGAAGCCGGTGTGCACGTCCTCGGAATGCTCGATCAGCGTGGTGCCCCCGTTCTGCGCCAACGCGGCGCGCCGGTAGAGGGCACAGCTCCCGACGCAGATCGCACCGTCGTTACGCTGCCGGGAGACCTGGACGCAGCGGTAGAAGAGCTCCTGCACGGCGCCCGCTCCGCGCTCGATCCAGTTCTGAGCGTCGATCACCCGGAAGTACTGCGGCGACTGGACGATGCCGATGCTCGGGTCGTCCTCCATGTACGGGAGCATCTCGTCGAGCAGGTCCATGCGAGGCGCGAAGTCGGCGTCGAGGACGAGGATGTACTCACCATGGGACTGGCTGAAGCCGTAATGGAGGTTGCCCGCCTTCTTGAACCACCCGCGGTTCGGGCGGCTGCCGTAGACGAAGCCGAAGTCGGCGGCCATCGCGGCGAGTTCAGGGCTGTCGGAGTCGTCCAGAACGTAGGGGGTCACCACGCCCGGGTAATGGTCGGCCAGCCGCCGGACGTGCGTCCAAGTGTTGTGGAGCACCTCGATCGGCTCCCCGCACACCGGAAGGAAGACATCGACGCTCGGATACCTCCTGGGACGCCACGACCGGACCAGACGTGCGTGGGTGCGAAGGTCGAAGTCGCGGGTGAACGCGTTGACGCGCAGGGAGACCAGGTAGTAGACGACCGTGAAGAACAGCAGCGGCATGAACGCCCACAGCCAGGGGCTGGACTGCACGAGCCGGTACTGGCTGATCACAAGGCAACCGAAGCTGACGAAAGAGGAGAGCGTCAGCACCCATTGGTGCCGTTTGACGTAGAAATACTTCTCCCGGTCGTCCGGCGGCTGCGGCAGCAGTCCCGGGGGACCGCCCGGCCTCCACTGGTGGCCGGATCCGCGCGTATGCCGGTCATGGTTCTCGACAGGCATACGCCGTGAAGGCTGGGTGCGAGGGTGTCCAGGCCGCGCCGAACGGGCCTTGCCCAAAGCACTCATGCGAGCGACACCTCGAAAGCACCCTCAATGCTCTGGTGCCGCTTGCCGCTCCTGACCACGAAAGTAGCGCCTGAGGTCATACTGTCAGCGCGTGGGCAGGGAGATGTCCCAAAAATTACAAAGACGTCCATTGTGCTCTCCGCATACGGGGTGACAGTGGGGCCAGCGAGGGTGGAGGAATTGCTGGGATTTACGGGTAGATGACGCGCAACTCCACCATCGGGTTGTCATCGTTAGTATCCAAAAAAGGCACATAAGGGACGAAATAGCGCGACAGTCTCGAAACAGCTCACCCTCCGTGAGGATCCTGCGGGACAGGGAGAGTTCCTGCCCCGCAAGTCCGCTCACTCAGCGGAGGAACGACTCCACCGCGTCCGCGGCGCGATCGACGCCGCCGTGCGCCCGCACCGACGCGCGGATCGCGGCCAGCCTCTCGGCCACCTCGGCCGACCCCGCGACCGCCTCGACCGCCGTACGCAGCGTCGCCGCGGTGACCTCCTCGGCGGGCAGGTGCCGTCCGACGCCGAGCTCCTCCAGGATCGCCGCGTTGCCGAACTGGTCCACGGCCTGCGGGATCGCCACGGTCGGCACCCCGAACCACAGCGACTCGGTGCACCCGCCCATCCCCGCGTGGGTGACGAACGCCGAAGCCGCCGCGAGCACGGCCAACTGCGGCACGGTGCGGTGCACCTCGAACCCCGCCGGGATCGGGCCGAGCTCCGCAGGATCGACGTGCCGGCCCACCGCCATCACGACATGCCAGTCCGAACCCGCGAAGGCTTCGAGACACGCCCGGTAGACGTCGAGCCGGTCGGTGTAGGCGGTGCCGAACGACACGAGCAGCACCCGCCCGCTTCCCTCCGGCGGGGTCCAGCTCGCGTCCTCCAGCCGCGCGGGATCGAGGCAGGGCCCCACGAACCTGACGTTCGGCGGCACGCGATCGGCGTTGGGCTGCATCTCGCGCGGGATCAGGGACAGGATGTGCTCGGGGCGCGTCAGCCAGTCCCACGCGTCCCACTGGATGCCGTTCTCGCGCAGCCACGCGTTGTACGCCGCGTGGTAGCCGCGGCCCGACTCCGAGGTCCGGATCGCGTGCAGGGTTTCGGCCATGTCCTCCTCGTAGCCGTCCCACGCCACGAGCGTGGGCGAGAGCTGCACGGCGGGGACGCCGTACCGCGCGGCCAGCACGGGCGCGGGCAGCCCGCCGATGTCGTACAGCAGCAGGTTCGGCCGGTCGTCGTCGTAGCGGTCGACCAGGCGTGGCATCACCGCGATGGCCTCGTCGAGGAAGACCCGCATCGCCGTGGCCGGGTCGTCCGGCCAGGCCTGCTCGCCGAGCGGGAGCAGTGACGGGTGGGAGACGACCTCGGCGCCGGTGGGCTCGACCAGCCCGGCCAGCGGCTCCCCGACCGCGTAGCTCACCCGGTGGCCCCGGGCCACGAGCTCCCTGATGAGGGCCAGCGAGGGGTAGATGTGACTCGGCGCCGTACAGCCGATCATGGCAATGTGTTCGCGCTTACGCATGATGTCCTCGTCGGATTCTCGAGACTCTCGAAGAACGCATTCCGACGGCGCGCAGGAGCGCATCCCGTTCAAGGGAACGACTCAGAAGGGGCCGCCCGACGGCGAGCAGGCCCGGCAGTCGCGCCGCCTCAGGCGGCGCGCATCCGAATCGAGTCGATCATGCCTGGAATCCTAGCCCATCCCGGCGACGGCCCGATCCGCCGGACGAAGGCCAAGCCCAGCTCGCTCGCAGAGTGGCGGCCGATCAAAGGGTCAGAGAAGGACATGGATGACCTTGGCGACGCCTATCGCCCAGACCATTCCGCAGGCGAGGGAGGCGGGTTTCCACAGTATTCCGAGCCTCGGTTCGCCCAGGACGCGCAGCGCCGCGACGACGAGGCCGAGAGCGACGATCCCGCAGGAGACGGCCGGGACGAGGATCTCCTGGGCGGAGGTCCCCCGTGCGATGTACACGAAGCCCAGCCCGCTGACGGCGGAGCTGGCGAGGATCGCCAGTACGGCGATGACGGTCCTGCTGGTGGGGGTCAGCCGTCTGGCAGTCATCATCAAATCCTCATGAATAGGCGGAATGGGCCGCGAGAAGACGGTGATATCGCAACAAATGCCACGATGTGGTGCGAGACAGGGCCAGGAATTGCCTTTCCCGAGAGGGGCCGGAAATGGCGGGCTGTCGCTCATCGCCGCCCGAGCCGAAACGCTCGCCGGACGATCATCTGGCCGACCCTGTGCACGCACCACATCGCCGAAATTCCTCATGACGGCCGAAACATCACCGAAGACGCGCGGCGCCTTCTTCGGTGATCACCGTCGAGGAGCTCCGTCTAGCAGCCGACCGCCCAGCAGACGGCCTGGTAGATCTGGTAGACGTGACCACCCGCCGCGATTTCGACGGGCTTGCGCACGTACCAGGGAACGGTCTTCCACCACTTCCTGAAAACGGTGTACCCCTGCCTGGCCTTGGACGCGGCCTTCTTCGACCAGCTTCCGGACTTCGTGAGCGCCTTCCAGATCACGCTGAACCTGCTCGCCTGGGATCCGGCCGCGGAGGCCGGGGCCGAGTGGGAGTCCCCGGCGGCGCCGGGGTACGAGATCGGCAGCCGCGCCCCCGCGTCGGCCACCTGGACGTACCCCGCCGCCCGCTGGACGGGCTCGGCGGTGCGGGCGCCGGCCGCCGTCGCCCCCGATCCGACGAGCATCGCCGTCAGCGCCGCGCCGGCGAGAAAACGGTTCCAGTTCTTCATGAGCATGTCCTCTCTCTCGTTTTGTGTGTGGAACTGCGAACGATGTCAGCGGCACTTGATGTCGGTGATCCGGGCGATCTGCCCGTCGCGCACGCGGTGCCAGCCCGGGCCGTAGGTGCGGATCCAGGCCTTCTTGACCTTGCATCCCGGGCCGACCCAGAATCCGTCGACGTCACGGACCCCGACGTCCCGGCCGTCCTGCCCCGGCCTGAGCGAGAACTGCGTGCCGGGGCTGTTCCGGCTCCCCCAGTCGTCCGTGATCAACAGGCGGTACCGGTCGTCACGGTTGTAGACGCGGCCGCAGAGTGGCTCGGTGCACTTCCTGCCGGCGGCGACGCGGCCGCCGCTCGCGTCGCTCTGCACGGCCGTGTGGCCCCGCGTGGTCGACGGGCTCGCCACGCCGGCGGCCATCGCCGGCGTCGCGGGCGCGACCAGTCCCAGGAAGGCGACGGTCACGCAGATCCAGGGCCGGCTTGCCTTGTTCACATTGTCCTCCAGTGCGTGAGAGTGCTTGCGATTGTTCGGACGTGTGCTTGTCTCCGTTTTTTTCGGCCAGTCAACTCCGCTTGTTTCGGACGCGAATTACGAGGAGCGCCGGAGTTTGTCACTCTTCCATCGACCGGCTTGTCGCCGTTGCCGTATGTCTACCGTTCAGACGTTGTTCAGGTTCGTCGGCTGGATACTGAACAACAACTGGTGAACAATTCCGTTTCTCGGCGACTGCCGATTTCGCATTCCAGGAGACCCGCGGCCCGGCGGTTCCGCACATGGCGAGCGACCGGGCGAGCGTGATTTCGGCTGCGGCTTCTCGCCGGGAGACATCGATGAGCGGCGAGGTCGAAATGGGGGGGGACGTGCCCAGACCAGAACGACCGTTGGGGCCCGGCGATGACGTCGTGCTGGAGTTCGCGGCCGACCTGCGGCGGTTACGGGAGAAGGCGGGTTCTCCGACGTACCGCGATCTGGCGCGACAGGCGCACTACTCCGCCGCGGCGCTCTCCGAGGCCGCCGGCGGGCGGAGACTTCCCAGCCTGGCGGTGGCCCTCGCCTACGTACGGGCGTGCGGCGGGGACACGGCCGAGTGGGAGCGGCGGTGGCACGAGGTCTCCGCGGAGCTGGCCCACGAGGACGCGCCCGCGGCGGAGACGGATGAGACGCCGGGTCGGGGCCGGTCGCCTTACGCCGGTCTGGCCGCGTTCGAACTGGACGACGCCGAGCGGTTCTTCGGCCGGGAACATCTGGTCGACGAGTTGCTCACGCGGGTGTCCCAGCGGCGGTTCCTCGCGGTGTTCGGTCCCTCCGGGGCGGGGAAGTCCTCGGTGCTGCGCGCCGGCCTGGTCGCGAAGATCCGGTCGAACGGGCTGGGGACCGGAGAGGAAGCGCTGACGGTCCTGTTCACGCCGGGGCCGCGTCCGCTGGAGGAGTGCGCGATCCGGCTCGCCGCGATGACGGGCCGGACGGCGGGACGGGTGCACGCCGATCTGGTGGCCGATCCGCGCAACCTTCACCTCGGCATCCGCGAGGTGCTGGCCGACCGGGACGCCGATGGCGACCTGGTGCTGGTGGTCGACCAGTTCGAGGAGGTCTTCACCCTCTGTCAGGACCAACGCGAGCGAGCACAGTTCGTCACGGCGCTGGTGACGGCCGCGCAGGCGGCGAACAGCAGGACGCGGGTGGTGCTCGGGGTACGAGCCGATTTCTACAGCCACTGTTCGGACCACCCCGACCTGGCCGCCGCGTTGAGCGACGCGCAGGTCCTGGTCGGGCCGATGACCGCCGACGAGCTGCGCCGGGCCATCACGCAGCCCGCGATCGGCGCGAACTGCACCGTGGAGAGTTCGCTGCTGACGGAGATCGTGGCCGACGCCGTCGGCCGGTCCGGCGCGTTGCCGCTGGTCTCGCATGCTTTGCTGGAGACCTGGCGACGACGGCGGGGAAACGCCCTCACCCTGGCGGGATATCAGTCGGCGGGCGGGATCCGGGGCGCGCTCGCGCAGACCGCCGAGACCATCTACACCACTCTCACGCGACCGCAGCAAACCCAGGCGCGCGGTCTCTTCCTCCGCCTGACCGCCCTGGGTGAGGGCACCGAGGACACCAAACGCCGCATCGGCCGCACCGAACTGGACGCCGGCGATCCCGACCTCGACGCCGTCCTCGACAGGCTGGCCAGGGCCCGGCTCGTCACGGTGGGCGACGACACCGTGGAGATCGCGCACGAGGCGCTGATCGGAGCCTGGCCTCGCCTGCGCACCTGGCTCACCGGTGACCGGGAAGACCTCCGGACGCACCGGCAGCTCACCGAGGCCACGCACGCCTGGGCGGCGCTGGACCACGACCCCGGGACGTTGTACCGGGGGGCGCGTCTGACGCTGGCCCGGGAATGGGCGGGCCGGGACGGACACCGCGACCAGCTCAACACCGCCGAACGGGCCTTCCTGGACGCCGGCGTCGCCGCCGAGGCGGCCGAGCAGCAGACCCGGGCCCGTCGTCATCGCCAACTGCGGTACCTGACCGCCAGCCTGGCGATCCTGCTGCTCATCACCACCACCATCGGGGTGCTCGCGGTCCAGCAGAGCCGGGAGGCGGTGCGGGCGGGGCAGGTCGCGCTCTCCCGTCAACTCGCGGCGCAGGCGCTCACGCTGATCGACTCCCGCCCCGGCACCGCGATGTTGCTGAGCGTGGAGGCCTATCGCATCGCGCCCACGGCCGAGGCCCGCAGCGCCTTGCTGAGCATGTCCTCGCGCCAGGCGTACCAGACGGAGCTGACCGGCCACACCGACGCGATCTCCGACGTCGCCTTCAGCCCGGACCAGCGCACGATGGTCACCGCCGGTAAAGACCAGACCGTGATGCTGTGGGACGTGCGGCGTCGTACCCGTCTGGCCACGCTCACCGGCCACGCGACCTGGCTGAGAGCAGCGAGCCTCAGCCCGGACGGCAGGACGCTGGCCACCGGAGGGGACGACCGGAAGCTCGTCCTCTGGGACGTGGCACGGCGCACGCCCGTGGCCACCCTCACCGGCCACACCGGGCCGGTCAAAGACTTCGCCTTCGTCCCGGACGGGAGCGTCCTCGCCTCCGCCGGCGCCGACCGGACCGTGATCCTCTGGGACGTGGCACGGCGCACGCGCCTGGCGACCCTCACCGGCCACACCGGCTTCGTGCAGGCGCTGGCGTTCAGCCCCGACGGGCGTACCCTCGCCACCGCCGGCGCCGACGCCACGGCGAAACTGTGGGACCGGGCCACGGGCAGGACGCTGGCCACCCTGGCCGGCCACACCCGATCGGTCGACGACGTCGCGTTCAGCCCGGACGGCCGCACCCTCGCCACCGCGAGCCCCGACCAGACCGTCATCCTCTGGGACGTGGCACGGCGCACCCGCCTGGCGACCCTCACGGGCCACACCGGAGAGGTCAGAACGGTCGCGTTCAGCCCCGACGGACGAACGCTGGCCTCCGCCGGCCATGACCGGACGGTCGTCCTCTGGGACGTGGCACGGCGCACCCGCCTGGCCACCCTGACCGGCCACACCGACAACATCTACACGGTGGCCTTCCATCCACGCGCACCCATGCTCGCCTCCGCGGGAGAGGACGGGAGGGTCATCTTCTGGGACCCCACGCGCCTGTCGCTCGCCGGCCACACCGACTGGGTCAACGACGTCGCCTTCAGCCGCGACGGGCGCACTCTGGCCACAGGCGGCGCGGACGGGACGGTCATCCTGTGGGACGCCGAACGGCGGACCCGGCTCACCACGCTCACCGGCCGCCCGGCCGGGCCCGTCAACGCCGTGGCGTTCAGCCCCGACGGCCGCACCCTCGCGTCCGCCGCCGGCACGCCCCAGCACCAGGTGGGCACCCCCGACTACGCCCTCACCCTCTGGGACCCCACCGGCCGGACATCACCCGTCAAGCTCACCGGGCACAGCGATTACCTGCGCGATGTCGCCTTCAGCCCGGACGGGCGCCTCCTGGCCACCGCCGGCAACGACCGCACGGTGATCCTTTGGGACGTCGATCGCCGGACCCGCCTGGCCACCCTCCCCCACGCCTACGGGCTCGACAACGTCGCGTTCAGCCCGGACGGACGCGTCCTGGCCGTCACCGGCCATGACAACAGCGTGGCGTTGTGGGACGTGGCCCACCGCACCCGCCTGCCCGGCGGCCTCACCCACGGCACGACGCTGTCCAAGGGCACCTTCAGCCCGGACGGCCGTGCCATCGCCGCCGCCGGCAACGATCAGTCCGTCATCGTCTGGGACGTCGCGCGCCGGTCCCGCCTGGCCACGCTGACCGACCAGGCGGGACCGGTGAAGACCCTGGCGTTCAGCCCCGACGGACGCGTCCTCGCCACCGCGGGTAGCGGCCGGACGATCACGCTGTGGGATCGAGCCACCGGCGCCGAGATCGCGACCCTGACCGGCCACACCGGGCCCATCCGGTCGATCGCGTTCAGCCCGGACGGCCGCGCCCTCGCCTCGGCGGGCGAGGACCAGACCGTCATCCTGTGGAACACCGACACGCGGCGGACGGCGGCGCACATCTGCGCCGTCCTCGCCCGCGACCTCACCAAGGACGAATGGCGTCAATTCCTCCCGGACACCCCCTACCGCGCGACGTGCGCCGGCGCCTGACTTCTGTGGCGGCGCTCCGCCGGGAGTGCCGCGTGACGGCTGGGCCGACGCCCCCGTGCACAATGTGCTCGTGCTGAACTACGACCTCGAAGCGTCCACGTACGACCGCACGCGGGGTGGTGACGCCCGGGCCGCGAGCGCCGCCGAGGCTGTGGAGACCCTGCTTCCCGCCGACGTCGGGTCACTGGCCGACCTGGCCTGCGGTACCGGGATCGTGACGGCGCGACTGTCGGCACGCCGGGTCGTCGGCGTCGACCTTTCCCAGGGGATGGCCCGTGTCGCCTCCGGCCGCCTGCCCGGCCGCGTCACCGTCGCGGACGTCACGCGCCTCCCCCTCGCCGACGCGTCCGTGGACGCGGTGGTGATGATCTGGCTGCTCCACCTGCTGGACCACGCGACGTCCGCGGCGGCGCTCTCGGAGGCGGCCCGCGTGCTTCGCCCCGGCGGGACCTTGATCACCACAGTGGACAAGGAGGCCGCGTACTTCGCCACCCCCTGCGACACCGCCGACCTCATCGCCCCCGTACGCGCTCTCTCCCTGACCCCCCAGTCCGACGCCGCCCCACGCGTGGCCGGCCTCGTGGCGGCCCTCGACCTGGAGCCGTCCGGCCAGACCACCTTCCCGGGCGACGGCCAGGGCCACTCCCCACGGGCCTGGGCGGCGGCCCTGCTCGCCCACCGCCCCGCCTGGACGAAGAACGCGGACGCCCGCGCACTCACGGAGTTGTGCGACCGCCTCCGAGCCCTTCCCGACCAGGAGACGCCCCGGCCCGACCCCGTGTACCGCCTCGCCAGGTTCACGAAGGCGTCGACCGGCGCGATCTGACAGCGGAGCGGCGAACACGGCGATCTGACGGCGGAAGGCCCACGGAAGATCCTCGTAACGGCGACAATCACCTCATGACGGCATCGCTCACCGGCGCCATCCAGCTCCCCGACGGCACTCGGGTACGCGGCCGCGGCCTGCGAAACCCCGCTCCTCCGGGACCGGTGCCCGACTTCGCCCTCTACCTCGGCTCGCCCCGCCTCCGGCGCCGTCACGAGCCCGCCCTGGCCTGGCCGCACGGGTGGATCCGCTGGCCCGACTTTCTCCTCCCCCTGGACGGGCACGCGGCCGCCCGCTCCATCCGCGATCTCCACGCCCGAGCGCGCTCCGGCGAGGGAGTCGAGGTGGCGTGCGACGGCGGCGTCGGCCGGACCGGCACGGTCATGGCGTGCCTGGCCACCCTCACCGGCCTGCGTCCCGGCGAGGCCGTCGCCTGGACCCGCGAGCATCACCACCACCGAGCCGTGGAAACCCCGTGGCAGCGCCGGTGGGTGACGTGGTTCTCCACGCACGGCGACACGTGATCGCCGGGCCGGCCGACTGCCCTCCGGCCGCGCTCAGCGGCAGCGGCCCGCGGACACTCCGGCCACCTTCCATCCGGCGCCCTCGAAGGGCGACATGAACTGCGACATCAGGTCGAGGGCGTAGCCCTGCACCTGCCCCCCGGAGTCCAGGAGGTTGACCATCTGGGGACCGTCCGCGCCGCGCAGCGTGAGGGAGCCCGCGCGCCGGGCGGCGGCGAGACCGGGCCTGGCGTCGATGGTGAGGCACGCGATCGAGGCGCCGGCGATCTTGAGTTGCTGCCGCGCGCTGATCGGGCGGCTGCGCTGGTCGTACCGGCGCAGTTCCAGCGAGGTGGCGCGGCCGAGCCGCAGCGAGTCCTTGAAGACGTCCCCGCCGACGTTCCGGGTGATCCGGACGTCGAGCGCGACCTTGGGCCGCAGGTCGACGCCGCCGGTCCCGATGTCCAGGTGGTCGTAGGCGCCCTCGAAGCCCGGCGAGATGTAGCCGAGCTCTGCGGGCGCCCGCATGCCGAAGGGCACCTTCCCGGGTCTGATCTTCAGCCACTTCACGCCGTGGACGCCCAGCGAGACGTCGTCGATCCGGCTCTGGCCGAGTGCGAAGTCGCCGTCCAGCTGGAAGGCGAAGAATCCTGTGGTGTACGGGATGTCCTTGCGGACGGCGACCCGCTGGCGCTGGACGGGGGCCACGTACAGCCCGGCGTGCACCTCCAGCAGCTTGGTGGGCACGGGCGCGGACGCCAGTTCTACCGACATATCCGGATTCACCCGGGCGGTCGTGGTGGACGCCAGATCCTTGAACCGGAACGAGGCGTCGAGCAGCGCTCCCGCCCGCGGCCGATACACCCGGCCGACCAGCGCCCCCTCCACCGCCACCAGCCCGTCCAGCGTGTTCGCCCCACCGTCCGCCCTGTAGGCGAACCCCGGCACCCGCAGCCCGGTCTCCGCCGCCGCGTCGGCGTCGATGGTGAAGGCCGCCGGAACATCGGTGAACCGCACCACCCCCGTCCCCGGCTTCTCCCCCGCTGAGGCGCCCTCGCCCGCCGACACGCCCGTCCCCGGCCTCGCCCCCGGCGGGACGACCGTCACCTCGGCGGTCAACCGCTTCACGGCCGAGGAGTTCTGGACGCGGACGTGCGTCTTCTTCCCGTACGTCCCGTTGATCGAGACGACCGCGGGCACCGGATCGACCACGGCCCGGCCCCGGACGACGCCGTACCGTTCCCCGAGATCCGCCTCCGCCAGCGCCGTCAGCGACGTGATCGTCGCCGCCGGTTCCACGCGGTAGTTCACCTTGACGACGTCGGCGGCGCGGCCGTCCGCGTCCTTCCCCGCGCCGACCTCGAACGGCCCGAACGACATCCCGGTGATCGCGCTGGGCAGCCCGTCCAGCGTCGCCCGCGCCCTGACCGGGACGGGGGCCAGGACCCTGCTGTCCAGGTAGAGGTCCAGCTTCCGCACCTTCGGCCGGTAACCGGAGAAAGTGAACGTCCTACGGGCCAGGTCGACCGTCACCTCGGACGGAAGCCCGCCCAGCGCGACGTACCCGCGAACCCCGAAGCACCCACGCCCCCCGGCGGCCGCGCCGGTCGGCGTCCCCGGGGACGCCTGCGCGGCGACACCTGGCGACGTGGTCGGGGGCTTTCCTGCGGGCGATCCCGTACCCGCACCCGCGCAGAAGGGCCCCTGGTCGGCCGCGCACCCCGGGGAGCCGGGCGCGCAGCCGCCGTCGACCAGCGCGAGCCCGCTCGCCACCCCCGGCACGCCCGCGATGCCCGCGACCGCCGCCGCCTTCCCCAGCCAGACCTCGCCCTCCAGGTCGACGCCCGCGCCGCTGGAACTGTAGGTGACCGGCCCGCCGCCGGCCGCCGACACCTCGATGTCGCCGGGAATCGGCCCGAGCCGTCCGAGGGCCCCGAATCGCACGTCCCCGGCCGGCGTGACGTCGGCGTCCAGCGCGACGGACTGCCGGGCGGCCCGCAGTCCCACCTTGAACCCCGCGCCCGTGCCGCCGAGCTCCACGCCGGTCAGCCCGTCCAGCCGGACGCTCGCGTCAAGGTCGCCGGACGCCTGGTCGTAGTGCGCGGCCAGGTGCGGCCCGTCCGGCGCCCGCGCGCCGTCGTGGTTGGTGACGGCGATCGTCGCCGAGCCGATCGGGCCGGAGACGCCCTGGAACCGGTACGCGCCGCCGCCCCAGCCTGCCTCGAAACGCTCGGGCACGTCCTCGGCCCGGGCCGCGACGCGGAAGGGGCGTCCCTGGAAGGAGGCCCGGGCGAACGCGTCGACGGAGGCGACAGGCTCGTCGGCGTTCCAGTCCAGGCGCCCGGCCGGCAGGTCGGCGACCACCGCCACGTGCCGGTGGATTCCGCGCACGACCGCGTGGACGTCCTCGCCGCCGTCCGGGCCGATCCGCGTGACGTACGCCCGGGCGGCGTACAGCTCGGCCCGCTTGAGGCCCGAGGCCGTCGTCACCTCCGCCGAGGACCGGTCGCCGACCTGCCACGCCGCGGTGACGCCGGAGCGGACGTCGCGCAGAGTGCTGTCGATGGTCGGCCCGGTCCTGGTGTTGGCGTACGCCGCGCGCAGCGTGCCGATCACGCCGCTCGCGCGGTACCGCGCCTTCTTCGCGGCGGGGTCGAGTTCGACCTCGACGCGGCGGGGGGTGTTGGAGACCTCCAGGCGCAGCAGGTGGGTACGGTCGACGTCGGCGGCGGCGAGGAACGGCCGTCCCCCGGAGGCCAGCTCCACCACGCCGTGCGGCTTCGCACCGCCGGTGAAGTCGAGCCCGGTCAGCCCGGAGACCCGGGCGGAAACGCCCAGGCGGCCGCCGTCCTTGATCAACGTGACGTGCTCACCGGGCGGCGAGGCCACGGCCCCGCCGTCACGCTGGAGCAGAACGTCAAGCCCACCGATCTTCGCGCCCCCGCTCCCGGCCGGACGACCCGGACCAGTGGAACCGGATCCGGCCGCGCTCCCCGCGCTCCCTGTGTACGTGAGCCGGTTTCCCGCCAGGTCGTAATGGATCCGCGTCTGGGCGGGCAGGTCGGTGAGGGTCGCGCGCAGCACCGTCCTGGAAGCCGCCCGGTCGAAGTACACCAGGCGCGCGGAGGCGGCCCTGGGCGCGGTCTCCACCGTCAGCGCCCCGCCCCCCACCGCGTCGTACCGCACACGGAAGTCGGCCGGAGCCCCGGCGAGCGAACCGCCGAGCACCCTGCCGAGCGCGCCGTCCCGGTAGACGTAGTGGTGCACCTCGGCACGGCCGATGGGCGCGGAACTCGTGACGTGAAGGTCCGCCGCACCGCCCGGGGACGGCCGCGACAGCTCCGCGGTGAGCCGGGAGGTCACCCTGCTCACCACAACCTGGGTGAAATGGTCCTCCCGCGCCTTCACGTCCCGGCCGACCACCACCGCGTCGAGCGCCGAGGGAGCGGACCCGGTGACCTGGACCACGCCGGCGCTCCCCGAAGCGCCTCCACCGGCGCCCGAACTCGCCGCGCCGTCCCCCTGCCCGCCGGATCGCGCACCGGTTCCTCCGCCCGCCCCTCCAGCGGCCCGTCCCCCGGTCAGCGTGTCGGCGCCGTCGAGTCGCGCCGTGACCGTCAGCTTCTCCGGCACCGGGGACTGGAGCAGGCTGACGAGACGCGGATCACCCGACCGCCCGCCCACCAGGTCGGCGATCGCCGCCACGGTCGCGATGGACGCCCCCGGCCGCGTCCGGCGCAGGTCCACCCGCACGTCGGCCACCGCCGCGCCCGGCCTGCCCGCGCCCGCGCCGCCGGACATACGGAAGTCGTAGACCCCCCAGTCCGTCCCCGACAGCGACGCCCCGCGCCGGAACCCGTCGAAGCCGAGGGAAAGCCGTCGCGGCGAGCGGTCATGAGGGATGTCGTACTCGGCCCACACCTGGGCCTTCAACGGCCCGGCGTCGCCGCCGGGGAGCCGCTGGGACACCAGGCCCAGCTTCGCCGCCAGCCGGGACGTCAGGTCGTCCCGCTGACGATCACGCCGCGCCTCGGCGTCCTTCACCGCCGGGTCATCCGGGCCGCGAGAGGAACCGGACGAGCCGATCAGCCCGCCGACCGTCTTCTCCGCGTCGGCCGGTTTGCCCCCGTTTCCGGACCTGCCGAGCAGCCCGTCCAGCTTCCGCTGCGCGCTCGCCAGCAGGTTCGCCCCGGCGACCACCTGGGCGGTGTCGGCGGAGGGCACGAGGCTCGCGGCGAGGTCGGGGGTGCCGTCGCCGGTCACGTCCGCCACCACCGGCTTGACCAGCGGCTGGGGACCCGAGCAGGACACCGGCGTCGAAGCCGTCTCCGCGCACAGCCGATAGGTGACCAGGGGGATCCCCTCGGGCAACTCCCGGTACAGCCCCGCCACGTCGGCCCCGGCCAGCCGCTTCACCGCGGCGGCCACCGCCCCCGGCCCGCTCGTCGCCGGTTTCGAGACGCCGAGCACCCCGGCCTGCTCCGTCGCGGGCAGGAGCCGGCGCGCGTCCGGGCCGGCGTGACCGGACGCGAGCACGCCACCCGCCTTCATGCGCCCCTGGGCCTCCGCCGCGACCCCGTCGGCCGGCCCCGTCCCGGCGGGCGTGGTGGCCACCAGAGGCGCGGGCCCCACCTCTCCCACCCGCACGGGCCGTACGGCCGACGACGGCCCTTCCGGCACAACGGTCCTCGCCCGAGGCGGCGCCACGACGCCGGGCACCGGCCGGATGCGCGGCTTACCCGCCGCACCCGGCTTCCCGGCCGTATCACCCGCATCACCCGCGCCCGCGTATGCGCCGGCCATGCCGGCCCGTGCCGCGACGGAAGCCGGAGCCGCCGGCCGCTCGGCACGCGCGGGCACCGGCCCGGCGACGATCACGGCGCCCGCGACGGAGGCGGACACGGCGACGCGCGCGAGCGGTCGCCGCCGGAGCGGCCGAAGCCGTTGACCAAACGGCATGAGGGGCTCTCCCCGTTTGTCTCGTGGGCCACCACAGACACAGAAGGGAAGAGATGACCACGGGATGACACCTCCCGTCAAACCCGCCGATAACCAAACAAAGTTGGCACGTTCCCGGCGACAGCCCCCGGGCGATCGTCACCCTGGCTCGCGGTAGTGAGGCGTGGTGTCGGCTCGCCGAACGCCCGAACCTCAGGCGGTCGGACCCGCCCCACAGACGGATCCGATCGCTGTATGCGCTGGTCAGCCCAGGTAACCCACTGGGTCGGCTGTGACGATGTACGACGAGAGATTGGGAGGTCAGGCCAGGGGAGCGCCGAGGATGAGGGCGGCTCCCCTCTCGCCGATCATCATGGAGGGGGCCTGGGTGTTGCCGCTGATGATGTTCGGCATGATCGAGGAGTCGACGACGCGCAGACCGGCAAGGCCGTGGACGCGGAGTTCGGGGTCCACGACGGCGAGGTCGTCGACGCCCATCTTGCACGTGCCCACCGGGTGGTAGTCGGTCTTGCCCCACTTGCGGATGTAGGCGCGGATCTCCTCGTCGGTCTGGACGGACGGGCCGGGGAGCTTCTCCTCCTTGAGGAGGCCGTCGAAGGCCGGGGCGGCGAAGACCTCCCGCATCCGGTGGAAGCCCTCCACGGCCACGTCCAGGTCGTGCGGGTCGGCGAGGTAGTTCGGGTCGACGGCCGGGAGGACCGAGGGGTCCTTGGAGACGAGGGTGACCGTGCCCCGGCTGCGGGGACGGACGTTGCAGGCCAGCAGGGTCACCCCGTGGCCGGGAATCCGTTCCGCGGAGTGCGTGCCGTCCTTCCAGACGACGTAGGCGGGCAGGAAGTGCAGCTGGATGTCCGGGGAGACCACGTCGGCCGCGCTGTTCACGAACGCGCCCACCTCGGTGATCGTCGCGGTGGCCGGGCCGGTCCGGTAGAGGCCGTACTGGATCACGTGCCGCAGCGCCCGGTCCCAGCGGTCCTCGCCGCTGTAGCTGACCGGCTGGGCGCACTCGCGGGTGATGTACACCTCCAGCTGGTCGTGCAGGTTCTTGCCGACCCCGGGCAGATCGTGGACGACGTCGACGCCGACGGCGCGCAGTTCGTCCGCCGGGCCGATGCCCGACCGCAGCAGCAGCCACGGCGAGTTGATCGCGCCGGCGCTCAGGACGACCTCGGCGTCGGCGTACACGGTCTCCCGCCGGCCCTTGCGCTCGTAGGTCAGCCCGACGGCGCGGCCGTTCTCGACGATCAGGCGGCCGACCTGGGCGTGGGTGAGCACGGTGAGGTTCGGCCGGTCCAGGACGGGCCGCAGGAACGCCGACGACGCGCTCTCGCGACGCGCCCTCCGCTGGGTCACCTGGTGGTAGAACACCCCGTCCTGGTGTTCTCCGTTCGGATCGGCGGTGTAGGGGATCCCGGTCTCCTGGGCCGCCCGCAGGAACGCCGCGGACATGGGGTTGTGCTGGACCTGATCGCTGACGTGCAGTTCGCCGCCCGTTCCGTGGTAGGCGTCGGCGAGCCGCTCGTTGTCCTCGTGCGCCCGGAAGTACGGCAGGACGTCGTCGTACCCCCATGCCTTGTTGCCGAGGTCGCGCCACGCGTCGTAGTCCGCCCGGTTGCCCCGGACGTAGAGCATCGCGTTGATCGAGGTGCTGCCGCCCAGGACCCGGCCCTGCGGCAGGAAGATCCGCCTGTCGTCGAGGTGCTTCTGCGGGACGGTGTCGAACATCCAGTTGACCTTCGTGCCCATCAGCTTGGAGAAGCCCGCGGGAATGCGAAGGAGAGGCGACCGGTCGCCGCCTCCCGCCTCCAGCAGGAGCACGCGCGCGCTCGGGTCGGCGCTGAGCCGGTTGGCCAGGACGCAGCCGGCCGCACCGGCTCCCACGATGACATAGGTGTAGGTGGTGCGTGACATGGTGCGTGGTCCTCTCAGGACTCGAACCCGGCGACCGCGAGGAAGGCGCGCATCCGGCGTACCGCGAGCGGCGGGTCGGCCAGCGCGCCCGCCCGGTCGGCGAGGGCGAACAGCGTGCTCAGATGGGGAACCGACCGGAAGGTCTGGGCGCCACCGACCAGGTGGAAGTGGTCCTGGTGGCCGTTCAGCCAGGCCAGGAAGACCACGCCGGTCTTGTACGCCGATGTCGGGGCGGCGAACAGGTGCCGCGCGAGGGGCACGGTGGGTTCCAGCAGCGCGGTGTACCCGGCCTCGTCGCCGGCGTCGAGCCGGGCGAGCGCCGCCCGGGCCGGTGCGGCTATCGCGTCGAACACGCCGAGGAGCGCGCCGCTGTGGCCGTGCTCGTCGCCCCGGATCAGCTCGGGGTAGTGGAAGTCGTCGCCGGTCAGCATGGACACCCCCGGCGGGAGGCGCCGCCGGAGCGCGACCTCGCGTGCCGCGTCGAGCAGCGAGATCTTGATGCCCGTGATCCGATCGGCGTGCTCGGCGACGATGCCGAGCACGGTCTCGGCGGCCCGGCCGAGATCGGCGTCGCCCCAGTAGGCCCGCATGGCGGGGTCGAACGCCTCGCCGAGCCAGTGCAGCAGCACCGGCCCGCCGACCTGGCGCAGGACGGCTCCGTACACCTCGCGGTAGTCGTCGGCGTCCCGCGCGGTGGCCGCGAGCTGACGGCTCGCCATGATCACCGGAGTGCCGCCGGCCTCCCGGATCCAGCCCGCCTGCTCGACGTAGGCGTCGGCGAGGTCGTGGAGCGTCCAGCGGCGGCCCGGGTCGAGCTGGTCGGTCATCGCGCCGCAGACCAGCGCGCCGCCCGCGGCACGCGCCTCCGCGCCGGACCTGGCGATCAGTTCGCGGGCCGCGGCCCAGTCGAGGCCGCCCCCGCGCTGCGCGGTGTCCATGGCGTCGGCGACGCCCAGCCCGAGGGCCCACAGGTGCCGCCGGAACGCCAGGGTGGCGTCCCAGTCGAGGGCCTGCGGGTCGGTCAGCGGGTCGGCCACGACGTGGGCCGCGGCGTACGCGGTGCGGGTCACGGGGGCGCCGGCGGTGAGGTCGTGGACCGGGGAGCGTTCGGCCAGGACGTGGGTGCGCGTCCCGCCGCCGGGGGCCGGGAGCACGATGCGCGGGCCGCTCACGGGGTCACCCGCACGGCGGTGTCACGGCGGCGCCAGCCGGCGCCCAGCGGACGGTCCTCGAAGATCGCCGAATCCATCACGCTCAGCGAGCCGGACACCGACACGCGGTCGCCGAGCAGGTCCAGGACGTCCTCGCGCGGGTCCACGCCGGGCGCGACCTCGATCAGCACCAGCCCGTCCGGTCCGAGTTCGAAGACGGCCCGTTCGGTGACGTAGAGCACGCGCTGGCCTCGGCGGCGGGCCTCGGCGGCGCTGAACGTCACCTGCTCGACCTTGTCGACGAACTTGCGGTGCCTGCCCTCCGCGCGCAGGTCGAGCCGCCCGCCGCCGGGCACGGCCTGGAGGCCGCCCGCGGTGAACGTGCCGCAGAACACGACGGTGGAGGCGTTCTGCGAGATGTTCACGAAACCGCCGGTGCCGACGATCCTGCCGCCGAACTTGGACACGTTGACGTTGCCGTCCAGGTCGATCTCGGCGAACCCCAGGAAGCAGATGTCCAGCCCGCCCCCGTCGTAGAAGTCGAACTGCGCGGGCTGTTCCAGGATCGCGACGGGGTTGGTGGCGACGCCGAAGATGACCCCCCGCGCCGGGACGCCCCCGACGAGTCCCTGCTCGATGGTGAGGGTGAAGTGGTCGACCCAGCCCTCCTCGGCGGCGACGGCCGCGACCCCGTCGGCGATCCCGACGCCGAGGTTGACGATGTCGCCGTCCACGATCTCGCGCAGCGCCCGCCGCGCGACGACCTTGCGCTGGTCGAGCGGGAAGGGCGGCAGGGACGACAGGGCGGCCTTCGCCGCGCCCGCGAACGCCGGGTTGTACTCGTGGGTCACCACCTGCCTCTGCGCCGGGTTGACGACCACGACGTCCACGCACAGCCCGGGCACGACGACGTCGCGCGGGTCGAGCGAGCCCCGCTGGGCGGCGTACTTCACCTGGGCGATGACCACGCCCCCGCAGTTGCGCGTGGCCTGGGCGATGGCGAGCATCTCCAGGCGGGCGGCTTCCTGCTCGCAGGTGATGTTGCCGTCCTCGTCGGCGGTGGTGCCCCGGATGAAGCAGACGTCGATGTCCAGCGACGGGTAGAACAGCCATTCCCGCCCCCGCAGGCTCACGACCTGGACGAGTTCCTCGGTGGTGCGGTCGTTCAGCCTGCCGCCCTCCAGCCGGGGGTCGCAGAACGTGCCGATGCCCACATGGGTGAGGACGCCGGGACGGCCGGCCGCGATGTCGCGGAACAGCTGGCTCATCACGCCCTGGGGGAAGTTGTACGCCTCGAACTCCCCGGCGGCGGCCATGGCGCTGGTCGCCGGCGCCATGCCCCAGTTGCCGGCGATGATCCGGCGGGCCAGGCCGCGGTGCGCGAGGTGGTCCATGCCGCCGCCCTCGCGGTCTCCGATGCCGGTGGTGTGCACGAGGGTCAGCCCGCCCGGGGACCCCTCGGTGCGAAACCGGTTTCCCAATGCCTTCAGCAGGGCGTCGGGTTCGAGCAGGCCACCGCCGGAACCGCCGATCGCCACGGTGTCGCCGTCGTCGATCAGCGCGACGGCCTCCCGCGCGGTGAGGAACTCCGGCCGTCCACGGCGGGTCCTGGTCAGGGATGCCATCAGGCCATCACTCCCCCGCCGTTGAGGTGCAGCACCTGGCCCTGGTAGAGCGCGGCCTCGTCGGAGGCGAGGAACGCCACGGTCGGCGCGATCTCCTCGGGCGTCGCCAGCCGTCCGATGACGAGGTCGCCGGTGCGTTCGCGCTTCCACTCCTCGGTCGCCCACGGGGTGATGAACGGGGTGTCCACCGGTCCGGGCGCTATCGCGTTCACCCGGATCGCGGGGCCCACCTCGCGGGCCAGCGCCCGGGTCAGCCCGGCCACCCCCGCCTTGGCCGCGCAGTAGGCGGTGTAGTCGTACGCGCCCTTGAACGCGAGCTGGGAGGACACGTTGACGATGACCCCCGAGCCCCGTTCGAGCATGGAGCCGAGGACGTGGCGGCAGCACAGGAAGACGCCGTCGAGGTCCACGGCGAGGGTCCTGCGCCACGCTTCGAGGGAGAGGCCGGCCAGGCGTCCGGGGGCCATGTACCCGGCGTTGTTCACCAGGACGTCGACCGGCCCGACCGCCGACCCGATCTCGGCGACCATCGCGGCGACGGCGTCCCAGTCGGTGACGTCGGCCTCGACGGCGTACGCGGTCACTCCCGCGTCCCGCAGCCGGGCCACCCGGGCGTCGGCCTCGTCCCGCTGGCCGAGGTGGTGGACGACGACGGAGGCGCCACAGGCCGCGAACACGTCCACGATCGCGGTGCCCAGCCCGCCGAGCGCGCCCGTCACGAGCACGGTCCGGCCGCGCAGCGACGGGTACGTGGTTGTCGTTGGCGACACCTGGCTCATGCGGTGTACCAGTCCTTTCGTCCGGCTCGATTGATCTGCACGGTCTTGCTCTCGGTGAAGAACTCCATGCCCTCGCGGCCGAACTCGGCGTTGTAGCCGCTGTCACGGCGCCCGCCGAGCGGGATCTCGGGGAACGCGTCGGTGGATCCGTTGATCCACACGGTTCCGGTGCGCAGCCTGAGGGTGAGGTCCATCGCCTCGCGGACGTCGTTGCTCCACACCGAGGCGGCCAGACCGTACGCCGAGGCGTTGGCGCGCTCCACGGCCTCGTCCAGCGAGGAGTACGGCTGTACCACGGTGACCGGGCCGAACAGTTCCTCCCTGGCCGCGGTCGAGTGGTCGTCGTCCGTCCACAGCACCGTCGGGTCGAGGAAGGGCCGCGCCCGGGTGCCGCCGGGCTCGGGCCTCCGGCCTCCGGACAACACCCGTACGCCCTCCGCGCGCGAGGTCTCGATCGCCGCGAACACCCCGTCGAAGTGCTGCTGGGAGACCAGCGGCCCCATCTGGGTGGACTCCGACCACGGGTCGCCGAGGACGAGCCGGGCGGCGCGTCCGGCGAGCCGTTCGCCCAGTTCGCCGGCGACGGCCGCGTCGGCGAGGATCCGCGAGCCCGCGACGCACACCTGACCCTGGTTGAAGAACGCGGCGAAGGTCAGGCCCTCCACCACCTCGTCCAGGTCGGCGTGCGCGGTCACCAGGACCGGCGTCTTCCCGCCCGCTTCCAGGGCGACGCGCTTGAGCCGCTGGGAACCGGCGTGCGCGGCGATGTGCCTGCCGGTCGCGGTGGAGCCGGTGAAGCTGACCACGTCGACGTCGCGGTGTGCGACGAGCGCGGCCCCCGCCGGGCCTTCGCCGAGGACCACCGAGATCGCGTCCGGCTCCAGCCCGGCCTCCAGCAGCAGGGAGACGGCCGCGAGCGAGGTGAGAGGGGTCAGCGGGCTCGGCTTGACGACCACCGAGCAGCCGGCGGCCAGCGCGGGCGGCAGCTTCTGCCCGAGGATGCCGAGCGGGAAGTTCCACGGCACGATCAGGGCCGCGACCCCGGCGGGCTCGCGCACGGTGAACGCGAACACCGAGTCGCCGATGTCGCGCACCGTCCGGCCGTTGAGGTCGCGGGCCAGCCCGCCGAAGTACTCGAAGGCGTTCGCGGCGGCGGCGACCTCGCCGCGCGCCTCGCGGATGGGCTTGCCCGTCTCCAGCACGAGCAGGTCGGCCAGTTCGGCGGCGTGCTCCTCGATGAGCAGAGCCGTCCGGGCCAGCACCCGGGCGCGGTCACGGCCGGAGGCCCGGCCCCACGTGCCCGTGTCGAACGCGGCGCGGGCCCGCGCGACGGCGGCCTCGACCACCGAGAGCGAGCCGCCGCCCACGCGGAAGGCGATCCCCCCGGTGGCCGGGCTGATCCGGGCGGTGCCCTCGCCCTCGGGTGCGACGGCGACGCCGCCGACCAACGAGCCGAGGACGGGCGGGCCCTCTCCCGAGGAGACGATGGCACGATCCAGCAACGGGGTGAGCCCGCGGTGGGCTGTGTCCCTGTGGTGGTCGTGGTCGTTGTGGTCCTCGTGGAGTTCGGCGGTGGTCACGTGACCCTCACTTCGTCGTGGGCTTGCGCTGGAAGAAGGCCTGTTTACGTTCGCGCGAGGCGTCCGACAGGCTGAAGAAGGCGGCGAACGCCGGCTCGGCGGGCACCCGGGTCGCGTATCCGGCGAGAGTGTCCTTGACGACGCGCAGGGCGAGCGGGTCGCAGGCGATCACCGCTTCCACGAGCTCCTCGGCCGCCGCCTCAAGGCGGTCCGCGGCGACGGCCTCGGTGACCAGACCGATCCGTGCGGCCTCGGCCCCGGAGATCGGCGTCGCGGTCAGGAACAGTCTGCGGGCGTGGGCCTGCCCGACGGTGTCGACCAGCCGGGCGATGCCGCCCCACGCGGTCAGGTTCCCCAGCCGGGCCTCGGGGTAGCCGAGCGCGGCGTCCTCGGTGGTGACCCGCAGGTCGCAGGCGAGCGCCAGTTCCAGGCCGCCGCCGAGCGCGCTGCGCTCGATCAGCGCGATGGTGGGGACGCCGAGTGCCGCCAGCCGCGCGAAGGTGGCCGTGCCGAGCCGGGACAGCCGGTCGGCGCGATCCGGTCCAGGGTCGGCCCAGTCGGAGATGTCGGCGCCCGCGCAGAAGAACCCGTTGCTGCCGCGCAGGACGACACAGCGGACGGCGGGGTCGTTCTCGACCGCGCCGAGGGCCTCGCCGAAGGATTCGAGCATGGCCTGGTCGAGGGAGTTGCGCTTGGCGTACCGGTCCAGGGTCAGCGTCGCCCGGCCGCGCGGGTCGACGTCGAGCAGTACGGGCATCAGCGCCGTCCCCGGGCGAGCTGGTCGACCAGCAGCGCGATGATGATCGCCGCGCCGACCGCGACCTGCTGGTAGAACGCCTGGACGTTGAGCGTGGTCAGGCCGGCGGTGAGCGTCGCGATGATGATCGCGCCGAACGCCGCGCCGGACATGCTGCCTTCCCCTCCGGCGAGCTTGGTGCCGCCCATGACGGTGGCGGCGATCGCGGTGAGCAGCAGGTCGGCGCCGAGCGTCGGGTCGGCCGCGCCGAGGCGGGCCACCAGGACGGTCCCGGCCAGCCCGGCCAGCCCGCCGGACAGGACGTAGGCGGACGCGGTGAAGCGCTTCACGTCGATCCCGGCGAGCCTCGCCACCTCGGCGTTGCCGCCGACGGCCGTCAGGTGCTCGCCGAACACCGTCCGGCGCAGGCACACCGCGGCGACGATGGTGAGCAGGACGAACAGGAAGACCGGGACGGGGATGCCGAGGACACGGCCGGCCAGCAGGTCCTGGAAGCCGGCCGGGATGTCGTAGACCGCCTGGCCGCCCGCGATGATCAGCGCGAGCCCGGCGTAGATGCTCATCGTCCCGAGCGTGATGATGAACGGGGTGATCCTGGTCCTGGTGATGAGAAGCCCGTTGGCCAGTCCGGCCAGGGCGCCGACGGCGATGCCGCCGAGGATCGCCACCGGCGCGGGCGCCGAGTGCGACAGCAGCCCGCTGACCACCGCGGCCATCGCGACGGTCGAGCCGATGGACAGGTCGATGCCCCCGGTGATCAGGACGAAGGTCTGGCCGAGGGCGAGCACGCCGACCACCGACGACTGCAGCAGGACGTTGATCAGGTTGCCGCCGTCGAGGAACAACGGCCGGGCCAGCCCGAAGCCGAGCACGAGGACGACGATGACGCCGACCAGTCCGGCCTGGCGGGCCACCGCGGCGACGTCGACGCGCCGGCCCGCGGCGGCGAGACCCGCCCCGGGCGGCGACTCGCGCTCAAGAGTGGCGTGGTTGCTCATGGTTCTCCTTGGATCCTCAGGTCGCCGCGGCGTGGTGGACGATGGCTTCTTCCGACATGGCGGACCGGTCGAGCTCGGCGACGATGCGCCCGCGGCGCATCACCAGCACCCGGTCGCTCATCCCGAGCACTTCGAGGAGGTCCGAGGAGACCATCACGATGGCCTTGCCCTCGTCGGCCAGCTCCCGCATGAGGGCGTGGATCTCGCCCTTCGCGCCCACGTCGATGCCCCGCGTCGGCTCGTCGAAGATGAAAATGTCGCTGGAGGTCTTCAGCCAGCGGGCCAGGACCACCTTCTGCTGGGTGCCGCCGCTCAGCTTGCCGACCGGATAGTCGGGGCTGATGTTCGCGTTGAGCCTCTTCAGCAGCGCCCGCGTCTGCTCGCGCTGCTCGCGCCGGTCCAGCAGGCCGTGACGGCGCGGCGGCCTGATCAGCGTCGCGTTGGACGCCGCGCTCATGTGCAGGACGAGCCCCTGGTGCTTGCGGTCCTCCGGGAGGAAGGCGATCCCCGCCCTGACGGCTTCGGCGGGCGAACCGATGTGGACCCGCTCTCCGCGGATCCACACGCCGCCGCCCGTCGCCCGGTCCGCTCCGATCAGGGCCCGCACCAGTTCGGTGCGTCCCGCGCCGACCATGCCCGCGAGCCCGACGATCTCGCCGCGCCGCACCGACAGCGAGCAGTCGCTGACCCCCTCGGCGCTGGACAGGCCCTCGATCCGCAGAACCTCCTCGCCCGCCGCTCCCGGCTCGCCCCGCACGCCGAGCGCGGCGACGTCACGGCCGACCATCAGCTTGACCAGCTCCGACTCGTCTGCGATCTCCGCGCGGGTGCGGGTGCCGACCAGCTCGCCGTCCCGCAGGACGGTGACCCGGTCGGACAGCTCCATGACCTCCGCGAGCCGGTGCGAGACGTAGATGATCGCCCGGCCCTCGGCGCGGAGCCGCCGGAGCAGCTCGAACAGCCGCTCGCTCTCCTGCGTGGTCAGGGACGCGGTCGGCTCGTCCAGGATGATCAGGCGCGCGCCGACGGCCAGCGCCCGGGCGATCTCGACGAGCTGCTGCTGCGCGACGCTGAGCCTGTGCACCGGGACGTCGATCCGGGCGTCGAACCCGAGCCTCGCCAGGGACGCCGCCGCGCGCCGCCGCGCCTCGCTCCAGTCGACGAAACCGCCGCGGGACTTCTCCCGTCCGAGCACGATGTTCTGGACGGCGGTGAACTGCGGGACCAGGCTGAGCTCCTGGTGCACCATCGCGAGCCCCGCGGCGAGCGCGTCGCTCGGCTGGGCGAACTCGCGCCGTTCCCCCTCGAACCACACCTCGCCGCCGTCGGGCCGCTGAACCCCGAACAGCGTCTTGAGCAGCGTCGACTTGCCGGCGCCGTTCTCGCCCAGCAGGGCGTGGATCTCACCGGGGTAGGCGGTCAGGTCGACCTCGTGCAGAGCCCTGACGCTGGGGAACGACTTGCTCAGCTTCCTGATCTCCAGCATGGGCGGGTCGGTGGTCATCTCATCCCCTCGGTAGGCGTGGTTCTCAGGGAGCCGGTCACTTGTAGAGGGTCGTGATGACCTGGCCGGACTCGTCGTAGAACTGGCCGACGTTGTCCTTGGTGATCGTCTGGGCCGGCGCGACGACCCACGGGGCGATCTGCTTGCCCTCCAGCAGGCCGACGGCCGACTCGACCGCCCAGTAGCCCTCGTAGTAGGGCAGCGGGCTGACGGTGGCGGCCATCGAGCCGCCGCGGACCGCGGAAACGGCCTCCGGCACGCCGTCCGTCCCGATCACGGCGATGTTCTTGCCCGACTCCTTGACGGCCTTGGCCACGCCGATCGCCATCGTGTCGTTGTTGGCGTAGATCCCCTTGAGGTTCGGGTTCTGCTGGATGACCTGCTGCGCGGCCGAGTAGGACACGTTCGCGTCCCAGTTGCCCGGCACGCTGGCGACCAGCTTGAGGTTCGGGTGCTTGGCCACCCCCTCCTTGAAGCCCTTGATCCGCAGGATCGCGGCGCTGGACCCCGACTGGCCCTCGATCTGGGCGACCTCGCCGCCGCCGGGGGAGAGCTTGGCCAGCTCGTCGGCGGCCTGCGAACCGTCCAGCTCGTGGTCAGGGCCGACGTAGACGGTCGCCGGGACTCGGGCGTCGTCCACGTTGACGATGGGCGCGCCCTGCTGGCGCATCTGGTTGAGCGCCGGGGAGAGGTTGGACGTGCTCTCGGGGGCCACCACGTAGGCGTCGAACTTCTGCCCGATCAGCGTCTGGGCGATCGTGAGCTGTTCGGCCTGGGCCTTCTCGCTGCTCGCCGCCTGGATGGTCACCTCCACGCCGTACTTGGCGGCCGCCGCCTTGGCGCCCTTCTCGATGCCCTGCCAGTACTGGTTGGTGAGCGCCTTGAGGATGACGGCGACCCGGTGCTTCTTGGCGGGGGTGAACTCCCCGAGCGACGAGGCGAGTTCCACGCCCTCGATCGACTGCACGCCGTCCTGGTCACTGGTGTAGGTGTAGGTCCGGCCGGTGGACTCGCCCGTGGAAGCCGGTGAGTCCGTGGAGTTCGCCGGGCTGCAGGCGGTGAGACCCAGCACGAGCGCCGTGGACGTCAGCGCGATCATTCTTTGCTTATTCATGGCTGAACACTTTCTGGGGGCTTGCCGTGTGGAAACCGGTTTCTTACGGGCCAGGACCGCTTGAGGCGAACCGGGGGGTGTGTTTTGATCTTTGTGACGTACTTATGGGTGTCTTTGACTCTACGAACAGCCGCAGGAGCCTCGGACGATGAGCTGGGGGGCCAGGACGTGCCGTTCCGGCGGCTTGCGGGCGTTGCGGCTCTCGCCCGGATGCCGGCCGATGCGTTCGGCTAGCATGCCCGCCGCGACCGCGCCGACCTGCCGGGCCCTGCTGTCCACGGTCGTCAGCGAGACGCCCGGGATCCGGCCCACCCAGATGTCGTCGAAGCCGATCAGGGCGATGTCCTCGGGGATCCGCAGGCCCAGCGTGTGGGCGGCCGTCATGAGCCCGAGCGCAAGGGTGTCGTTGGCCGCGAACACCGCGCTGGGGCGGGGCAGGTCGCGTAGCAGGCCGAACGCGGCCTCGGTGGCCTCGGCGAGCTCACTGGTCCGCGCCAGATGGACGGCGCTGTCGGCCTCGCGGTAGACGCTGCGGAACCCCTCGAACCGCTGCCGGAAGGCCAGCACGTCCAGCGGCCCGCTCAGGAACACCGCCCGGCCGAACCCGTGCCCCCGCAGGTGCTCCGCGGCCATGCGGCCGCCCAGCCTGTTGTCGATCACCACGGTGTCGACGAGCGGCCTGGCCAGCTCACGGCTGGCGACGATCACGTTGATTCCGGCGTTGACGAGCTTCTGCACGCTCCCGTCCCGCATGGTCGCCGAGGCGACGATCGCCCCGTCCACGCGGCGCTGGATCATCGTGCGGACGACGTCGGCCTCCTTGTCGCTGTTCTCGGCGCTGGTGCCGAGCAGCAAGGTGTAGCCCGCCGGATCTATCACTTCCTCGACTCCGGCGACCAGCTCCGGATAGAACGGGTTGGTGATGCTGGCGACGACGACGCCGATGGCGTACGACCGCCGGCTGGACAAGCCCTGGGCCAGCGCGTTGGGATAGTAGTTGAGTTCCTTGATCGCGCTCTCGATCTTCTCCCGCGTCTTCTCCGAGACGTAGTAGTCGGTCGCGCTCAGGTACTTGGACACGGTCGCCTTGGACACGCCGGCGAGCAACGCGACGTCCGTGATCGTCGTCCGCGGCGTGACAGGAAACCGGTTTACCATGCAGATAGGGTGCGGATGGGTCACCCCGCAGGTCAATGTGTTTCCGAAGTGTTTCCGAAATCGAGATTCGGACACCTCCCCGCCACAGCCTCGCCGATCACCCCGAGCCGGTGCAGCTCCACCTCTCACCCACAGACGCGCGATGACCAGGCCCGCCCGCGCTCACCGTTCACCTGCGCACGGCAAGCTTGGGGCCGCCTACGATCCCTCGCGCCAGACCTTCAGCCGACCGGCTTTTCGCAGCCGCCGCTGCTGGACGGCCAAGTATCCGGCGGTCGCGACGAAGGCAAGCAGAGCCGCCGGAAACAACCAGGAGCCCGCCGCGTTCAGGGCTTCCTCGGAGACCCCGGCGATCAACGCCCCGGCGAACGCGCCGAGCGCGACGTACGCGGCGACCGCGTGAACGACGAGAAGACGACTCAGCCGAACGGCCCTGGTCACCGCGCGAACGCCGACCGCGTGGCAGACCGCCCAGACGGCAACGCACGAGACCGCGAGCGTCCAGCCGGCGATCAGCCATCCGCCCCGGGGATTCATCTCCACCAAAACGGTCGGTGCGAGCACGAACATCGGCGACAAGGGCAGGAGCGCCGCCACCGCGCCCGCGTACATACGGACGTTGTCGTCATCCAGCTCGTCCGCGAAACTCCGCACCCGAGCCCGCCGCCGCGCCCGCTCCTCCCGGGTCGGGTGCTTTCCCCGCACGGCGCCGACTCCCCACCACAGCAGGCCTATCACCGCGACGATCACAACCGAGCCCAGGATCGAATGGCCGTCCACACGCGGCCCGCCGATACCGAAGAACGAGGCCACCCGGTCACCACCGAGTTCCATCAGCCAGCCCCCGACGCGCTGCACCGCCGCGAACCCCACGAGGGCGACGACCGCCAGCAGGCAACCGCCACCGTCCTTGGCCGTGAACTTGTCCTCGTCACCCGCCCCTTCGGAGGTCGGCGAATTCCCGGGATGAAGGAGCAGATCGGCGACAGTGGCCCGCAGGTCGGCATGCGCCGTCCCCGAGTCGATTCGGTCAGCGGCGGCCAGGGCCGTACGGCAGGCGTCCGCGTCCCCCTGGTACGCGTGGATCAACGACTGGAGCAACAGCGGAAAAGAATCCCCCGGCCGCTCAACCGCCAGCCGATCCACATACGCCCGCGCCCACGCGAAACGCCCTTCCTCGCAGCGTTTCAGCACATGGGCAAAAGCCTCGTCCTCACTTACCAACGGGAACGGCCCATGGTCAGCCATCATGACGGCCCTGTGCGGGCGACTCGGGCCCGACCACGCCGAATCCATGCGTCGGCCGCCACCCCTGAAAAGACCATGCCTCCCATATTTGTAGATCGACGGGTTGTTCAGGCGGGTTTCTGGTGAAGAGGTCACGACAACCCGCTCCGGAGCCGCGACGGTACCGCGAGGGAACCGCGGAGGAAAACCATCGCGCCGTCATCAGAAGCGCCTTTCCGGGAGCCCTGCCTCCTCCGCTGTTCTCCTCGGCCCGGTACCCGTCATCCACCTACGCCGACCTCGCCCTCCGCATCGCCGGCGCCACCGCCCCACGCTGACCCGGCCGCCGCCTCCACACCCACCCGCTGACATGCCTCGCGCCGGCAGCAAGGCTTCCTCCCTGCCCGTGTCAGGACTGACCTTGGAGGTAAGCGCTGACATTTCGAGACGCGTCACATAGCGGAAAATTGAGGTGTGACACTTCACTCCCGTCTCTAAAGTTCGTACCGTGACGAAGCTCAACCAGATCCTCGCCGTGGAGAAGGGCGTCAAGTCCGACGTCCAGCGCAAGGTGACCGACGCCTACCACACGATCCAGAAGGCGCCGCTCCTGTCGGGTATCTCCCGCACCTACCAGCCGATCGACGACGAGGGTGAGCAGCTTCCGCCGGAGTCGACCAAGGTCCAGGTTCAGGCGGACCAGGTGCTCCGCGATGTGGCGGCGACGCTGACCCGCCTGTTCGACATCACGGCCACCAAGGACATCGCGAACTGCTCGGCGAAGGCCGACGTGAAGGTCGACGGGACCGTCCTCCTTGAGAATGTCCCGGTGACCTACCTGCTGTTCCTGGAAAAGCAGCTCGTCGACCTGCACACGCTGATCTCCAAGCTCCCGACGCTCGACCCGTCTGAGACGTGGACGCTGGACGAGAACACCGACACGTGGCGCACCGAGCCGGTGAAGACCACGCGGACCAAGAAGGTCCCGCGTAACCACGTCCTGGCCGAAGCGACGGACAAGCACCCCGCCCAGGTTCAGGTGTACAACGAGGATGTCGTCGTCGGCTACTGGACGAAGACCGCGTTCTCCGGCGCGCTGCCGCAGCGACGGATCAATGAGTTGCTGACTCGTCTGCAGAAACTGCAGGATGCTGTGAAGTACGCGCGCGAGGAGGCGAACGGCATCCAGGTCGACGACCAGAGGATCGGCGACGCCGTTTTCCGCTACCTACTCGGGTAGCCCACAAGACCCCCATCCCGGAGCGGATGGGTGCGCGAGGAGCGCAAGCTGAGGCTGAAGCTGAAGCTGACAAACGGCTCAAGTGAAGGTTCGAAACCTTCCCGGGGCACTACGCGCCCCGGTAGCCCAAGTGGTAGAGGCGGCCGATCAAGTTCAGATTCTCGCTCCAGATTCAGCATCGCCGTCGAGCGTCAGATCGACCGAAGGTGGACTGTGATCGTTGAGATGCTGGTTCGAGTCCAGCTCGCGGCTCCACATGCCGCGGTAGCTCAATGGAAGAGCGCACGTCGTAAGGACTGATCCATCTTCTTAAACGCTGCTGACGCCGCAACATGGCGGCTTCTGACCCCCGGGGACAAGGATAGGTGCCCGGGGGTCCCTCCTTTCGGCACCCGGCCCCAAGGTCGAGGACCACGTCGCGGTACGCGATTCCGAAGTCCCGGACGGCGCCGCCCTACTCGTCCAACAGCCGGAGTGGAGCATCTTCCTCGATCGATCCATCTCATCCACCTGCGGAAAGAACTACGCGGCTCACGCCTCGAACGGGTAGCCGCGCCTACTCCCAGACCGTTGCCTCCACCTGTATATCGGCCTGAGTCAGGAGCTTGACCTGTAACAATGCATATCGCCCCTCTGAGGTGCGAACGCAGAAGGCGTGATTTCTTTCGATGTTCGGCTCGACCACCTTCACATCGTTGTACGGCGCATCGACGCAGTCCTGGTAGCCGTAACTGGATGCGAGTTTGAGCGGCGCGACAGATGGAGCCGCGTCAACGCCCACGACCTGCTTACCGGTCGGCAGAGTCTGGTAGCCGACATCCTGCCCCTTCCACGCGTCACGCGTGGGCCTCCAGTCGAGGTCGCTCTGCGCCAGCGAGTCGAGATCGTACCCCGTCCAGGCACGCATCTGCAGATCCCCGTGCCGCCGCACCACTGGCCCGGAGGCCGAAGGGCCGGAGCCTGACGTCCCGATCGACGGCTCGGTGCGTGCCGGCGTGCTGACCGGGGTCGCGCCTGAATCCGATGCGCGGCTGATCAGCGCCCCACCGATGGCCGCGACCGCGGCGACCACGGCGGCGATGATGGTCGCTCCCTGGGCTGTGGCCCAGAAGCGTTGCGATTCTGCCGACTTTCTCGGCTTCGGCGATTTCCCGCTGGCGCTGTTGCTCACTTCTCACCCTCTCGGAAGTATCTCCGTCCATACGAGCGGCCCTTGCGAGGTGAAGACGTGATCTCGGCCCACGAGGTTGACCCATCCGCCTCGCCGTTAGCAAGCCGTTAAACGATGACGGCTCTTTCTAGACGCCACAGCGGATTACGGACCGGCCGGAAAAGCGCACAGCCGTGCGGCTCAGGAGAGTTGTCGCCCGGTGATCTGCCGCCGCCTCCGCCGTCGTGGTGCCGCTCCGGCGGTTTCGTCGCCGGAGCGGCACATCGGGTACGACGCGCACGGGTTTCACGTCGTCACGGCGTCGCTGGTCCGCCCCGGGCCTGTGCGTGGAGAGGCTGACGGGAGTCGGAACCGATGCGGGTCGTCAGGCCCGAGGGTTGAAGGGGATGGCACTTGGCTTGGCGCCCGCGAGCAGGTCCCCGAACCTCCCGTCAGTGATCTTGATGGTCGCGGCGCCGAAGTCCGCGTTCATCAGCCTGTCGCGCAGCGAGGTGCTGGGCCAGCCGTTCCAGTCCACCAGCGGCGGATAGCGCCAGTTGTGGTAGTGGTTCTCCGGCGGCTCGTCATTGCCGTTGGCGAGCCGGAAGAAGTGCGTGGACGCCCCGTCCTTGTGGTAGACGACCTTGGGGTGCGTCCCGTCGAAGCGCACCTGCGAGCGCGTGTAGGTCACGACGCTGCTGTGCTGTGTGGTCGACACGTACTCCACCTGGTTGGACGCCTGGTTGATCCAGGAGATGACGTGCTCCCAGTCGTGGCGGTGGCCGCCGAGGCTGACGCCGGACAGCGCCTGGTCCTTCTCGAAGTAGCTGGCGTACACGACGGCGCACCAGCCGTTGTTGCACTTGGACCGGGCGTAGGTCTGCGAGTTGTCCAGGTCCGACTGGTCATGGCAGTTGCCGTTGACCGCACCGGTCGGGTTCAGCCCCGGGGCGAGGGTCCCGTCCGGCCCGATGCCGGGGGTGGCGTAGCAGCCGTCGCCGTCGTAGTCGTAGGCCGGCGAGAACGACTGCTCGTACCCTCCGGCCGACTGGGGAAGGTTGCGGGGCGGATCGGCGTAGGCCGCCGACGCGGGGATGAGGACCCCCAGAGCGGTGGCGCCGAGGACGATCCCGAGCCGGGAGAACTTGCGCCTGAAAACCGTTGGGGAAGACGTACTCCTTTCTGACGCGGTCGCTGACTTCGATGCCCTCGCGGTGGACGTGAATGACGACAGTTTTCGCATTCTTCCGCTTTCTCGAAGGACTGGCTCCATGACGTGGTTCGCGTCGGCGTGGTAGGGGTGATAGGAGCGATCGGCGGCGTTCTCCGCGCCGATGTGAGCACCCGCTTTCACGGCACCACGGGACCGACGCTTGATCAAGGTCCGCCAACCAGATGACACCGACATGTATCGGCGACGACCGAAAGGTGGCCCACGAGCGAACCCCTGAACCGCCTCCCGGCGACCGCCTCGGCGGTGTTCACGACCGGCACCGAGCGCGCCGCCGCCGGGTACGTCGCCGAGAAGCTCGCCGAGGTGGGCTAAGACACCACCTACCTGGAGTCGGAAGCGCCGGGCCGGGGCAACGTCATCGCCCGGCTTCCCGGCGCCGGCTCCTCGCGCGGCTCGCCGCTCGTCCACGGCCACCTCGGCTCAGGCCGCCCCCGGACACGTGCGGCCCGGCGACGCCGTCGTGGCGATCGACGGCCGGCCCTTCCACGGCGCCGACAGACGCGTCCCGGTCGACGCACCGCACTTCGGCACCCGCGTACTCCACCGCCTGTTACGCGACTGGTGAGCGGGATGCCTGAGCCCAAACGATCGTAGAGTCCGGCATTTACGCAGAATGCCGCATTTGGCGGGCTTGCCGGGTTATATGATCATCTTTAATGGGCCAGGAGCGAGGAAGGATCGTCCTGTGGACGACAAGTGGCATGAGTGGAAGGCCAGCATCGACACCACCAGGCCGAGCATCGCTCGCGCCTACGACGTCGTCCTCAACGGCAAGGACAACTTCGAGGTAGACCGCGCCTTCGTCGCCGAGATCGTGAAGGTGGTCCCCGAGATCTACGACGTGGCGACCTACAACCGCGAGATCCTGGGCCGAGGGGTCCGATTCATGGCCGGTCAGGGCATCACGCAGTTCATCGACCTCGGCTCCGGACTGCCGACCGTGGAGAACACCCATCACGTCGCGCAACGGGCGAATCCCGAGTCCCGGGTCGTCTACGTCGACAACGACCCGATGGTGCTGGCCCACGGCAGGGCACTGCTGGCGGAGGACGACCGTACGGCCGTCCTCACCACCGACCTTCGCGATCCGTCGGCGATCCTCGCGGACCCGGCCGTCAGAAAGCTCATCGACTTCGACCGGCCGGTGGGCGTGATGCTGGTAGGCATCCTGCACCACCTGCACGACGACGAGGACCCGAGAGGGATCATCGAGAGGTACATGGCAGCGGTCCCCTCTGGCAGTTACCTCTTCGTCACCCACTTCTGCGACTCCAGCCAGGACGCCCGCGACGCCGAGAAGAAGTTCCTCGCGCTGCTCGGCACGGGCCGCTTCCGCACCCCCGAGGAGATCACCGCCTTCTTCGACGGCTTCGAGCTCCTGGATCCGGGCGTCGTACCACTTCCCCTTTGGCGACCGGACGGCCCCACCCCCAAGGACCTGACCGTGGGCCAGCGACTCATGTACGGCGGCCTCGCCCGCAAGCCTTAGCCCGCCGTCCCCTCTTCTCCCTTGGGCAGGCTGGAACTCACTCACCACGAGGGCACGTCCGATCTCGGCCTCTGGGCCGTCCGTGGGACGGCCCTGATCGGCAAGTGCTCAGCAGGTGCGGCGGACGTGTCCGCCGCTGCCGATGGGAGAGACGTCCACGTCGCGGCGGACGATGCTCGGCGTCGCGTCCTTTCTGAGCCGACTCATAGGAATCTCAGAGATCCGCACAAGCCTCCCGTGCCAGCCTCACACGCACAGCGAATCAAGTGAGGGATGGTACTTCGGTGAGATCACCCAAGATCACGTTGGCACTGGCCGCCCTGGCCGCATGCGCTTCGCTCGCCGCCTGCGGGTCGTCGTCCGACCAGGCGTCCGCCCCCACAGCGGCGGCCACGGACACGGCGGCGAACGGTGCAAGCCAGGCAGGGAAGGTCTCGGCCAACAAGGCGAGCGAGAGCGAGATCGCCGCAGCGCTCAAGGGGGCGGGCGTCAGCAATCCCGACCGCTGGGCGCGTGAAGTCGTGGAATACCGGCCCTACGACGCCGGCGACACGAATTTGAACGCCCTGCGCCAGAACCTCGCCAAGTACAACCCCGGCGAAGACACGGTCAACAAGATCGTCTCCGCCCTCACCCCATGACCACGACCCAAGCCCGCCATCGCCACCTGGACATCGGCAGCGGCCGCCTCATTCAGCTCGGGCTCGTGGCGCTGACCGTGATCGGGATTCTGGGCGCCGCCTTCGAACTCGCCACCGAACGTCACTGGAAAAGCACTGAGCAACTGATTCCGTGGGGAGCGCTCGCCCTGCTGGGGATCGCCGCGCTACTCATGCTCTTCCGGCACTCCCCCAAATTGGTCACGACGGTCCGGCTGATCGCCGTGGCCGTGCTGCTGGCGTCGGCATTCGGCATCTACGAACACATCGCGGCGAACTACGACGCCGGCCTCCTCGACCAGCGCTACGCGGCGACGTGGGAGACCCTCCCTGTACTTTCCCGCTGGTGGTACGCCCTGACCAAGACAGTAGGCCCCGCCCCGCCCCTGGCCCCAGGAATGCTCGGCCAGTCAGCCCTGCTGCTCCTCCTCGCCACCTTCGCCCGCCGCACCCGCGCCAGATGAGGCCATGCGGGCCCGGCCCGTCGATGCCGGCGACTTTCCGGCGTGCCTCGGCATGCGATGGGTGCTTCGACGCGCGTCGACAACGCGATCACTTCTCGAACACCAGTATGATGCCACGGTCCAGACAGACGGTGATCCACCTGGAAAGGGCTGCACGTGGCGCAGAAGGTGATACTGGTTGACGACCTCGACCAATCCGAGAGCGATGACGTGGCGAGACGGGAGTTCCCGCTGCTGAACCGGACCTTCGCCATCGACCTGTCCGACGCCAACCAGCAGCGGCTGAGCGAGGCTCTCGCGTTCATCGAACAGGTCCTGGAGAGCTCCCGCGAGGTGAAGCAGGCGACACGGTCCAAGAAGGCCGCCGATCCGTCCCCCCGACTGCAGGGCTACACCCTCACCGACGTTCGCGAATGGGCACGCGAGCAAGGGCTGGAGGCACCCGCCCGCGGAAAGATCGCCGACGAACTCCTCGAGAAGTTCATCGCTGCCCATCCCGGCGCAGACTCCACGCACCCGGCGCCGGACGAACAGCCGGGCGAAGAAACCGAAAACGACACGAAGCCGAACGCCGGCACCTGAGCCGACCTGCGGCTCGAAATGACGGCCCCGGCTCGGAGTCGTGCTCCCGACAGGGCGGCCGCCACTCCGGACACGCCCGGGCCCGGCCGTCCATGCCCCGAGCGACGAAGAGAGTGGGCGTCAGAGGCCCCAAGGTGGCCACCGGGTCCTCCTCGGGGCCGCCAACTCTAGATCAGGCCGCCGCACCCACCGCGTCAGGCGGCGCGTTAGCAGACCCGTTCGGACAGCAGGGCCGGCGGCGGCGCTCGACTCGTTCGGCCGCGGGTTCGGGCCGGGTGGTAGGACGCCGTGGCGGTCGAAAAGTGTCGTCCCGAAATGCCAAACTCCCCCGCATGGGCATTGACGAGTACTGGAGCCTGGTCGAACGTTCGCGCGTCCATGCCTCCGACCTCGACGGCCGGGCCGAATGGCTCGTGACCGAGCTGGCGCGAGGGGCCACGGACGAGATCGTGGCCTTCCGGTTGTGCCATGCCGAGGTGAAGAAGGCGGCGGACACGTGGCCGATGTGGGGCGCCGCCTACCTCGTCAACGAGGGTTGGTGCTCCGACGACGTCTTCTGGTATTTCCAGTCGTGGCTGATCGGTCTCGGCCGTGAGGCGTACGAGCGGGTGACCGTCGACCCCGACGCCCTGGTCGACGTCCCCGAGATCCAGCGCCTCGCGTCCGACGATGACCAGGCGGAGCCGCCCGAGTGGGAGATCCTCGACTACGTGGCCGACGACGCGTACGAGCGGGCGACCGGGGAGAAGGACGGCCTCTGGCGCGTCCTGGAAGAGCGTGGCATCGACCTGCCCGTCAACCCGGCCCCCGACGACGACGGCGTCGACGAAGGCCAGGCCCAGCGCGCCCGCAGCCTCCCCCGCCTCAGCCAAGCCTTCCCTCCAGCGGACACGACCGAAGGCGCTCTCTCGATGGAGGACGTCCTCGACAGACACCTGGCCAAGGTGGGCATGACACGTGAGCGGTTCCTCGCAGACCTGCCCGGAGACGATGGGCCATCCGCCGATCCCGCACACGAACCCGCCGCGGCGGAGGGCCACCGCTCTCCTCGGTCCACTTGAGTTCTCCGGAAAGCCATCGGCCGGCCTCGGATCGCCGTGTGAATCCGGGCTCGGCTGCTGCCTGATCAAGGTCTGGGCCACCTTCCCGGACAGCGAGTACAGCAAGAGCTACATATCCGACTGCCTGCAGCTTGTCCTGAGCCGCCTGTAGGTTCATGCCAACTGTGTTGGGGGGAGCTTCTTCTGGGCTCCCGCCGGCTTGTCCGCCGGTGGCTTGGTTGCGGCCTCGGTGACGGTAGCCGCCGGCGCTGGCTCGGTGGCCGTGACCGTCACAACTGGTGCGGTGGTGCCGGTACCCCCACCGCACCCGGTAAGCATGGTGAGTACAGCCGCGCCGAAGTAATGCGAAGCCCGCATGGGCGATCGCTCCTTTGTGCGAGGGATGGGGCCAGAACGGGACGGCCGACCACTACGACGGGCTTACCGCCAGACCACGTTCGGTTGGTACGCCAGGCGGCGCAGAGTCGCGCTTGCTCGTAGAGGTACGAGTGGGCGACCGCTGCCCCCAACGCTTTGGCGGACGGTTTAGCCTGTCGCCTGGCCGGTCAGGACATGGGCAAAGGCCGCCTACGCTTCCACCAGCCGGAAAAGATCGATTTCCACTACGAGGTGCGCATGGTCGCCAGGGACGCGACGAGCGCGCCGAGGATGGCGACCGCGTAGCAGGCGGTGGCCAGCGCCACGGCCTGGGTGCGACGGGTAGCGGGTCCCGGGGGGGTCGAGGCGCTGCATCGGCCCGGCCCCCACAGGGTGAGCGGACCGCCGTTGGCGGCCCGCTCAGCTGGCCGGGACCCGGGTCAGCCGTTCGCCGCGGTGAACGCGGCCGCTCCGCCGACGAGCGGCAGCGTGACCGTGCTCTTCGTCGTGTCGAGGTACAGCGTCGTGCCGGGGGTGGGCCGGATGGTGTACTCGTAGTCGCTCGACAGCAGCACGATGGCGATGCGGTGTCCCGCCTGGAACACGTAGTCATGCGGCTGCATGTCGAAGTCGAGGCGGTACGGGCTGCCCGGCTTGACCGGCTCGGTCTTCGAGATCGACTTGCGGTTCTGCGGATCCACCCAGCCCCGGGTGACGATCTTCGCCTTGCCGTTCTGGTCGTAGTCGACGAGCAGCGCCGTGACGTTCGCGGCCGGCCGGTCGTAGCTCATCCGCAGCGACACCTGCGGCGTGCCACTGAGCCGGACCGCACCGGTCAGCGTCCCGGACTTGTAGGCAAGGCGGTTCGGTGACGTCACGGTGTCGGCGAGAGTCTGCGCCCGCTTGGACGCGTCGTCGACGATCGTCTCCGTCACCGGCTTGCCCAGGCGGGTCTTGTCGCCAGTGAGGACACCGGAGGCCCCGTCCGTGCTGGGCGCCAGGTTGAGCTCGGTGGCCGCCGCGGCCGGTTCCGGCCACTCCGCGTACTCCACGAGCGTCCTGTCCTCACGCTGGATCAGCGCCCGCGGGTCGTTCTCCACCCCATTCTCGTAACCCCACAGATAGCGGGTGAACCAGCGGTTGAGCACGTTGACGCTGGGCGAGCCGCCGTGCCCGCCCTGGTGCAGATAGATCTTGTGCGGCACTCCGCGCGCCTTGAGCGCTTCGTACCACTGCGCGGCGTGCTTGGTCTTGACGTTCCAGTCGTTGAGCCCGTGCGCGACCAGCACCGCGGCGTGGACCTTGCCGACGTCGTTCATGTAGTTGCGCTCGTCCCAGAAGGCGTTGTAGTCGCCGGTGACCCGGTCCTGCGCCTTCGCGAGCTCCTCGATGACGCTCCGGCAGACCTGCCTGTCCGCGCGGGTGTAGACGTACTCCCCGAGCACGTCGGTGTCCTCGCCCTGGTAGCCGCCGGGTGCGACCACGGCGCCGTTGGCACGGTAGTAGTCGTACCAGCTGGAGATCGCCGAGATCGGCACGATGGCCTCCAGACCATCGACGCCGGTGCTCGCGACCGCGTTGGGCAGGGTGCCGTTGTACGAGGTACCGATCATGCCGACCTTGCCGGTCGTCCAGGGCGCCTTGACCTCCCCGCCGGTGGCGTTGTAAGCCCTGGCGCGACCGTTCAGCCAGTCCACGACCGACTTCGCGCCGATGGTCTCGTTACGCCCGCCGGTGGTCGGGCAGCCGTCGGACTTGCCGCTGCCCAGCGACTCGGCATGTACCACCGCGAAACCGCGAGGTAGCCAGTTGGACTCGTGGCTGGTGCTGATGGCGGGCTGCGGGCCGGTACCGACCGCGGCCTCGTCGGCGTCGGCCGCGACGGCCAGCCGCTCGTCGGTCGCCGGGTTCCTCACCGAACCACCGCGGTTCTGCCAGCCCTTGCCCGGGCGGACCGCCTCGTTGAGGTCGTGGTCGACGTTGTGGTTCGTGATCGGGTTGCCGCCCGCGTAATAGGGGCTGACCTCGTACACGACGGGCGACTTCAGGCCGGCCGTCTCGGTCTCCCTGAGCCGGGTGACCTCGGCGTGTACCCGGTCGTTCCGTCCGTCGCCGTCACTGTCGACCGGGGTCTCGATCCACACCTCCTCGCGGATCCAGTCGTTGCGATTGGACGAGAACACCGGCTGGGCCATGCCGTCCTGGATGACCGGTCCGACGGGGGCCGCCGCGTCGGCGGTGGCCGAGGTCGTGGCGACACCGGCGAGGGTCATGGTGGCGGCGAGACCCAGAGCCGCGGCGCCGCGGCGGACTGATCCCGGACTACGGAAAGCGGTTGGGGCCACATGGCCCATCCCCTGGCGCGGCAAAGACATCGGCAAACCTTCCCGAACGATCAACTGAGAAGCGGAAAAACACCGCCTAACAGGTCAAGGGACCGGAAAGGCGTCCCGAGAAGGATCTATGTTCGCGGAATGTCTTACGATGGCTGCTTTGTCTCAATTACATCTCGATCACGGCATTTCCGGCACGCTCTCCGGCGTTCCGCCCGGTTTCCTCTTCATCTGGACCCGGTTGCCGATGTGAATACCTGCGCACCTTCAGCGGACGATAGGAGGCCGCCATCTCCGAGGTGGGTGCTCACTCGGCCCCGCCGCCGCTTTGTCCACAGGAAAGCCCGGGAGTAGGAGGCCTGCCACAGCCGCGACACAGCTAGCTCGATGGAGCCGCCCCGATCCCAGACCACTCACGACTGGACAGCGGATCTTTCCCACTTCGGTCAGACGGGCAGGTCCCAGCTCGGCCCGTCGGGTTCGCCCAGCCAGACGTACTGACGGTCCCCGGTGACGGTGAGCCCGTACGCGGACTGGTGCGGAGAGCCGGCGCTCTGCCAGACCAGGATGGCGTCTTCAACCGCGTCCCACAGCCGCAGCGGCCCGCGCTGGCGGACCGTCCAGCCGCCTGCTGGATCGGGCCCGGTGACGGCCTGCGAACCGGTGGCCACATCCCACAGGATGACCTCGTCACCCCCTCCCAGCCGCATCGCCGACGGCGCGGCGAGCTGTGCCACGAACAGCCCGGCCGGACTGTCCAGGACCCGCGGATCCACCCGGCTCTCCCCCACCTCCCCGCTCGCCAGGTAAGGAGAGGCCACCGGCGGCGGACCGTGGGGGCGGGCGGTCATGAAGTAGATATCGTCCTCAAGGAACCGGCCGCTCGCCGTACCGTCGTCACCGAGCGTGAGATGCGCGAAGGCGGCCCCGCGCATCCACCCGATCAGCGGAGCGGTGATCGTGCCACCGTCGCGGACCTGCCACATCCACGGCATCGGAACGTAGCGCACCGAGCAGGTGGCGATCAGCCGGCCGTACTCGGCGTTCTTGTCATAGCCCGCGAGACCGTCACCTGTCACGAGCGTGGGCATGTACCCGACGGCGGTGAGCGCGTCGCGAGCCCGGTCAGCCACGGCCGGGTCGTACTCGATCGACGTCACGCCCTTGTCAGCGAGCCGGTGACACATCAGCGCAGTCGAGTAGCCGGTGCCGGTGCCGACCTCCAGCACCTTGTCGCTGTCGGAGATCTGCGCGGCCTCCAGCATCAGCACCACCAGGCCGGGCATCGTCGACGAGGACGTGGGCATTCCCGTGATGGTGCCGCGCGCACCCTCGACCGAGTTCCCGTCGATCTGCGTCACCCAGGTCTCGTTCCGGTACGCCAGCTCCAGCCACTCGTCTTCGGTGACCTCATCGCGGTGAATCACCTTCCATCGGTCGCCGTACTCGGTGGCCCCGGCGATCGCCGAGCCGAGAAATCGTTCCCGCGCCACGGACTCGACCGCATCCCGCCAGCCCGGGCCGCGAAGGGATCCCGCCTGGGCGAGCTGGTCGGCGAGGGCGCTGCGGAGCCGTACGGCTTCATGAACAGTCACTTGGGCTCCTCCAGAAGCAGGTCGGCGATGGCGGCGGCGATGGGCAACCCGGTGGCGTCTTCCAACCAGGCCCACTGCCCGTTGGGATTGCACTCCAGGAATACCGGAACACCGTCGCCGGTAAGCGCGAAATCAAATGCGCCGAAGCGCAGACCGAGCGCACCGACGTAGGCGACACAACCCTCGGCGAGACCGGGAGGAGGCTCGATCACCGTGTACGAGAGCCGGTCGTAGTCCCGCCGCCAGTCAAGCAGGTCGGAATCGAGCCGGACACAGAACACCCGCTCCGCCACAACGGTCACCCGAAGGTCGGCTGCCTTGTCGACACGGGCTTGGAACAGGTGCGCGGCACCACCGATGCTGTCGTCCAGGTCACCGGACTGGACCTGAGCCGTCCAGATAGTGGTGGGCTCCCCGTTGGGACCGGTGTACGGGGTGGCTCGCAGTGGCTTGTAGACGACGGGGCCGTGCTCGGCCGCGAACGCGCGGGCGTCGTCCAGCCGGTTGGTGATCAGAGTCGCGGGCACCCCGAATCCGATCCGGCGCGCGGTGGCGAGCTGGAGCGGCTTGTGCTCGGCCGCCGCGACCGCCCACGGGTGGCTGACGTATGAGCAAGGCAAGGCCGCGAGGATTCCGCCTACCCCGAAGCGGGACTGTGTCCCGACGAACCGCTCGACCTGCGACGGGCGGTCGGGCAGGTAAGGCGTCGGCCGCCGGTAGTAGACGGCCCGCACCTGCTCCAGGACGATCCGCCGGGATCGTGTGGTCAGGACACCGCGCGGGAGGACTTCTCCGAACCATGCCGACAACTCGGCGTCGGTGGGGAAGTCGGCGCCGGGATCGAACCGCGCCACGAGTGCTTCACGCTCGTTCAGATGCTTGATGACCATGTCCGCTGTCGGATCGTCCAGGCAGGTGAGTACAAGGATCACGGGGACGGCCGTCAGTCGTTGTCGTAGTCGGTGACCGTGGTCTGGTCCGAAGGCTGAGGGTCCTTCCCATCTCCGCTGCCGCCCGTCCGCTGCGTTTTGCTGGTCTGCTTGTTGGTACCGTGCTTGCCGGCCTCGACGACCTGACCGGTCGTCGTATCGCGGTAGAGCCCGGTCTGGGTGACCGGGTCGAGTTCGACGCTGTACGGCGCGGCGGTCGGGGACGTGAACGGGGCTGATCGAGTGAGGCCCCACGGTTGCCTGGACAAGTTGTTCATGAATGTGTCCTTTCTCTGGGACGTCCCAGGAATTGGGGGGTTCATATTCGCCTGAACCACGCGCTCCACCAATTTCGGAGTAACAGTGGCTGTTGTTGCCACGCAGGCATTCATGGAATCAGCCACATTACGGGCAGTGAAGTACAAGCGCCCGAACGGATGGAGGGGCGGGAGCGCCTGGCCTGACGTTAGGAAGGCCTCTACCTGCGGCTCAACAAGTTTGAGCGTCTTTGCGGAACAGCCCGTGCGGCGGGCAACGGCACCAGCACGCCGCGCAAACTCGCGCAAACTCCTTGAGGCGGTAACGCACAGCACACAAACTCGGTGGCGTAGTCATCCGCTCCCTATCGGAGGAGAGGTCCCCATGACGCTACGTTTCCTCGGCAAGGACACCATCGACGGAGGTTCGCCGACGCTGTTCGACGACGGCGACAGATACGTGCTCCAAGGCTGGATCGTCACCGATCCGGCCGTGCTCAGCGAGGTCGCCCTCGCCGACCATGAGACCCTCGTCGAGGTACCGAAGGAGCTGATGACGTTCCTGCCGGAGGGCGCGATCGTCCCTCCGGGATCGCCCCTGGTGCTCGATCGCGGCGAAACATACGTGTTCCGAGGGCCACTCATCACCGACCCTGCCGTGCTCGCACAACTGGACATGCCCAGCCATGAGACAGTGATCGAGATCCCGAAGACCGCGCTGGAGGTGACCAGTGGCCTGGAGCGCCGGAGCGCCGACGTTTGACCAGTGGACCGCGCTGTTCCGCTCGTGCGAGCGGTCGGCCGTCCACCTGGAGATGCGTGACCTGTACGCCGTATCCGCCGAGGACCCGATGTTCTCGGCGTGGAAGGCGGGCCACCGCTACGACCCGGTTGACGAAAAGTCGTGGTGGCGGCCGTGGCTCAGCCTGATGAGGGAAACGACCGGCAGAGGTGTGGAGGTCAGGCGGGCCCGGATCGTGTCAGAGCCGGTGACCGAGTACATCCGCTTCGAGTACGACGTCTCCTTCACCAACCTGCTAGCGGGCGAACAGGGACGATGGCTTCCTCGGCGCCTCGCGTCCGGCATCGCCTTGCCCGGCAACGACTTCTGGTTATTCGACGGAGACCGGGTGCAGTTCAACCACTTCACCGGAGAAGGCGACTGGGCTGGAGTGGAGTGGTGCGAAGATCCCGACGTGGTGAAATTGTGCGCGGCCGCGTTCGACGCGGTGTGGGCGGTGGGAATCGAACACGGCGATTACACGCCCTTCTGATCCCTGCCCCTGTCCGCACATCCAGTAAGCAGCAACATGCCATCGCCGTCACACGCCGTCGCGCAGGCCAAACAGGCCCTGGGTGCCCGCCTGCGGGAGATCCGCCTCGTCGCGGGGCTCACCGGGCGGGATCTCGGCGACCTGACAGGATGGCACTCCTCGAAGGTGTCGAGGATCGAGCACGGCCGGCAGACGCCGTCGGACAATGACATCAGCACTTGGTGCCGGCACTGCGGAGCTGACGACCAGGCCGGTGAGCTGGTCGCATCGCTACGCACGATCGACGAGATGTACGTCGAATGGCGGCGAATGCAGCGCACCGGCCTGCAGCGACTCCAGCAGGCCGCGGTCCCGCTGTACGAACGGACCACCTGCTTCCGCGTCTACGAACCGTCGCTGATCCCTGGGCTGTTCCAGACGGCCGAGTACGCGCTTGCTCTTATGCGTGCCGTCGTCGCGTTCCGGGAGATCCCCGACGACAGCGCCCAAGCAGTCGAGGCCCGGTTGCAGCGGCAGAAGGTCCTTGAGTCCAGTGACCGCCGCTGTGTGGTCATCCTGGAGGAAGCGGCGTTACGGAACCGAATAGGAGACGTCGAGGTGATGGCCGGCCAACTCGGTCGCTTGCTCACCGTGGCGCTCCGCCCCAACATCAGCTTGGGGATCATCCCGATCCGAGACCGTGCCATGTGGCCGACCAACGGATTCTGGATCTTCGACAAGGAACGGGTCCTGGTGGAGACCTTGTCCGCGGAACTGACCGTGCTCCAACCCCGCGAGGTCGCCCTGTACGCCAAGGCGTTCACCGAGCTCGCCGACCTGGCATCGTACGGCGCGGCAGCACGAACCCTAATCGCCTCAGCCATCGCCGCCCTGGACACATGACAGTTTGCCAACGTGTTCGGCTCTACCATCGCCGAGGCCTCCAACCGCGTCCTGCTGGACAGACTGAGGAGCAGAGAGCCACATGGAGAGAACGACGGCAGTTGCGTCGGAGGCCGACTCGACCCAGAGGTCCCCGCCCGAGGCAAGATCGCCGACGAGCTCCTCGCCTCCCACCTCGACGCCAACTCCATGCAGTCACCCCGACAGGGCCGCCGCCACGCCGGCCACCCGCGCTCCGCAGCCATCCCGCCAGTCCCATCGGATGAGCACCGCAGCCTTCATCATCAATACGCGGAAATGTCCTACCAAGCCGCCAAACTTTCGGTATGGACACCGAGGACTACTGGGGCCTGATCGAACGCTCCGGCATGCACGCCACTGACCTGGACACCCGGGCCACGTGGCTCGTGAACAAGTTGAGCGGTATGTCGCGAGCCGACATCGTCGAGTTCAAGCTCCGTCACGCGGAAGTGAAAAGGGCTGCCGACACCTGGCCGATGTGGGGCGCCGCCTATCTCATATGCGAAGGCTGGTGCTCCGAAGACGCCTTCTGGTATTTCCAATCCTGGCTCATCGGCCTGGACAGGGAGACCTACGAAAGAGCAACCGCCGACCCCGACACCCTGGCCGACGCGTCACAGATCCAGCGCCTCACCACCGACGACGCAGATATGGAACCACCGGAGTGGGAACTCCTCGATTACGTAGCCGACCAGGCCTACGAGCGGGCGACCGGCGAGGAAGACGGCTTGAACCACATCCTCAAAGCACGAGGCGTCATGCTCCCCGTCAATCCAGAACCACCAGAAGACGGCCTCGACGAAGGCCAAGCCGAACGAGCGCGCAGGCTCCCACGGCTGATGGAAACCTTCCCGCCGGCGGAGACCCTCCCAGATGCCCTCTCAATGGAGGACATCCTGGACCGCCACCTCGCAAGAGAAGGGAAGACAAGAGAGGAATTCTTCCCCCACCTCCCCACAGACCAAGAGCCCTGAGGCCATCCTGAAGCCGTCCACCTTCCCATGGTCACATCCTTCCGTCTGTTCCAGTCGCCGTGGAGGATGGGCTGAGCGCCCTCGACCACGCCGCGAAGACGGCCGCCGTGCGGCGGGAGTGTCCGGCCCAGGGTTGATCTGCCGGAGGGCATAGAAAGTCTTTGTGTCCTGGCCTGCGCACATGCGGCAAATCACTCACCGATCCCCCCGATCCTGGACACTCCCCGGCGGACCAGGCGTCCTGCACCGTCCCCCGTGTCCTTTCGCGCGCTATTCGCCGTACTTCTTGGCGTAGAGCGTGATTAGTGTGTCAGTTGGAAGCTTCTGGCCTGCGCCCGGCGTCTGCTGGGTCACGACCCAGTTCCGGTCGAGCACTTGGAATCGGCCCTGTCCGGTAGCGTCCTTGTCGTTGAGGACGTAGAACCCTGTTGCCTGCAGCTTGTCCTGGGCCGCCTGTAGGTTCATACCGACCACGTTGGGGAGGACCTTCCGCTGAACTCTCGCCGGCTTGGCCACCGGTGTCTCCGTTGCGACTTCAGTGACGGTCACCGCCGGGGCGGGCTCGGTAGCAGTGACCGTCACGACTGGTGCCGCAGTGCCGCTTTGTGCACCACACCCGGTAAGCCCAGCGAGTACGGTAGCGGCGAGAAAACAGGAAACCCTCACGGGCATCGCTCCTTTAATAAGGGACGGACCAGATGAGAGACGGCTGACCAATGCGACGGGGTTACCGCTGAACGACTTTCAGTTGGTACACCAGGCCCAGCAGCCCGAGCTCGCTGACCTGGCAGCGTACGACGCGGCAGCACGAACGCTGATGGCCTCAGCCATAGCCGCCCTGGACACGTGACACTGCCAACGTGTTCGGCTCTACCATCGCCGAGGCCTCCAGCCATGTCCTGCGGGGCCTCCTGGGCTTAAAGGAGCAGACCCTCCGCAGCCGCCAGCTGGTCACCCAGTCGTGACCTCGCAGCGAGCCCGACCTGACCCGGCACCAATGCTGCGGCTATCTATGCAGGGCCATGAAGTACCTCCAAACGGAATGCTTCAACGCCTCAGCGTCGTCGCACATCATGGTGTCGAGCCAGACGGGCGATCGTTACCGGTCGTCTTATCCGGCGGCCAGATCCGGGCGTCACGCGTCCCGGCGTCCCCTCGGCGCTGCTCCTCGAACCCAAGGATCATTGCCAGCGCCGCGTGGGCATTCACCGTGATCAAGACGCTCGCATCTCCGGCCGCGTCAACGAACGGCGAGACGACCGGGGAGGCGGGAATCCCACGGCGGCCGAGCCACTCCTGCATGCGCCTGCGCAGCTCGGCGGCAAGGCGGAGCGCCTGGCGATCACGATTGGTGAGGTGACACATCCGGCCGCCTCCGTTCAGCTCTCGCCGATGAGCAGCAGGTCGACCCACGTCTCGGGCAGCTTCTCGTCCACGTCGAACCACACGGCCATGCCGTCGCCGCGCCGCCGGGTGATGCCCCACTGCTTGGCCAGCGCATCGACCAGACGCATGCCCCGTCCGCTCTCGGCGCCCTGATCGTCCCGCAGCAGTCGCGGCAGGCCGTTGTGCCCCTCGTCCATGACCTTGATGTGCAGGTCCTCGGTGAACGTCCGGACGATGGCCAGGGTGAAGAAGGACGATCCGCTGTACCGGACGGAGTTCGAGGACAGCTCGGACACCAGCAGGACCGCGATCTCCGCGGCCGGGTGATCGAGAAGCGTCTGCTGCGTGACCCACCTCGCCTGCGACACCTGATCGCCGGTCGCCCGGAACGTCTCCCGCCGAAACGTCCGCACCCGCAGCGCCTCGCCCGCCACCGGCGGATTCGGCACCAGACTCCACCCACTCGGCGACCCGATCAACTCCCCCACCGCGACGTGCCCCTCCACGGCCCCCGCCTGGTCCATGGTCATCGCCCAGCACCTCCAGATCCGCGATTTTGCTGCGCTAGCAGCAGGTTCGATGGCAAGCTCTACCGAGCGTGACTGCTTGATTACTAACACGCAACCGCTATTCAAAAAATTCTGAGAAATCACACCGGATCTCGAGCGAGGAACGCACACCGCGACACGTGCCACCCGACGTATCAAATGCACCAAATCACCCCTAACAGCGAAAGGGCCAAATGAAATGCCGCAACGGACGAACCCCACCATCCGGCATCGCAGACTCGCCACCGAGTTGGAGCGTCTGCGCGATGCGGCCGGTTTCTCCAGGGAAGAGATCGCCGAACGACTCGACTGGCACGCGACGAAGGTGTGGCGGGTCGAGAGCGCGCGCTCCGGTATCAGCGTCGGCGACCTTCGGGACCTGCTCGACCTCTATGAGGTACAGGGGGCACGCCGCGAGGCACTCCTCGCACTGGCCCGACACAGCCGACAGAAGGGCTGGTGGACCGAGTACCGCGATGTCCTCACCGGCTCCTACCTTGACCTGGAGGCTCAAGCCTCCACGATCAGGAACTTCGAGCCACAAATCATCCCAGGGCTCCTCCAGACCGAGGCGTACGCCCGAACCGTGATCCGCGCCACGCTCATAACGGACCCCAAAGAGGTCAGGCGACGCACCGAGGCTCGCATGGCACGGCAACAGTTGCTCACACGAGACGGCGATGGCCCGACGCTGTGGGTCATACTCGACGAGGTAGCCATCCGGCGCCCTGTGGGCGACGGTGACACGATGCGCGAACAGTTGCAGCGGCTCATCGAAATGAGCGAGCATCCGCGAGTCACCATGCAGGTCATCCGCACCTCGGCCGGCGCCCACCCCGGCCTATCCGGTCCATTCGTCATCCTCGACTTCCCGACGCCGCAGTTCTTCGCCCCGATCATCTACCTGGAGACCGCGGCGACCGGGCTGTATCTGGAGGAGACGGAAGAAGTAATGCAATATACGCTGATGTTCGACCACCTACGGGCAATCGCCCTCAGCCCAGCGGAGTCTGTCAGGTTCATCCAATCGGTCCAGTCCGGCTTCAGGAGCGAAGAATGATCGATCGTCACGACGTCGACGTGTCACACATCGATTGGCGTAAGAGCAGCTACAGCACTGGCCAGGGCGAAAACTGCGTAGAGGTCGCCCGAATGGACTCACACGTCGCAGTACGCGATTCCAAATGCCCCGACGGCCCCATCGTCATCTTGCGCCACCAGGAGTGGAACGCCTTTCTAGCGAAGATCAGATGACGACACAGTTCTGGACCTGCGTTCTCGACTGGTCATCCTCACACGGCGACCTCGACCCGCCCGTGTGCGTAGTCCAGGCGGAGGACCCCGACTCCGCCACCGACCAGGCGATTTCCTTGACCAGCGACCATTTCGTCGGCATCGACAGCGACTGGAAAAGTGCAGATGACGTCGCAGAGCAGATCTTCCCCATCGTCACATTCCATGGCGATATATCTGGCCTGATCGCCTCACCAGGCCACTACATACTCCGCGGACCAGGCCTGTAGATCTTCTCACGCGATCCAACGGCTCCACCCCCCCACACCCCCTGGCCGAGTCGACGAAGACCCAGTCGATGAGGTCCGACCAAGGCCAGCCCTCAGATCCGGTACAAGATCGCGCTCGTCGCAGCCAGACCGCGAAGGAGCTTCATCACTTGTGTGCCGAGTCTGTCCGACGGATGCTTTGCACCTGATCGGCGATGCGGCCAGCCGCATCCTTGGGATTCTCGTGCTCCCACACTCGGATCACGTGCCACCCGGCCTCCGTCAACTTCTGGTCGGTCTCGGCGTCGCGCTCCCGATTGCGGACGACCTTCTCCGCCCAGTAGGCCGAGTTGGTCGCCGACTTCGTGTGATGATCAGGGCACCCATGCCAAAAGCATCCATCCAGGAAGACCGCCAGCTTCGCCTTGGTGAACACCAGATCGGCGGTGCGCCGGACCTTCGGCAGCGGACGGACCGAGACACGATACCGAAGACCGAGGGCGTGTACCGCACGTCGCAAGGCGAGTTCGGGCTTGGTGTCCCTCCCCTTGTTCGCCTGCATGCTCTTACGCACGCCTTCGCTGGACGCGCCCACTGGTCTTGCGACTGCCATATCTCCACCGTATGAACACCCGAGGCCGTACAAGACCACAAGATTACGCAGCGAGGCGATCAAGCGTATCCGTTCCAGTCGATCTTCAGGAGAAGGCGGAGGAGTCGCCGATGATACGGGGGTGACAGTTTGGACATCAGCGCAGCGTTGGGTGGCCAGGCCGCCGGTCCGGAGAAGCCCGGCTTCGACTTGATCATGCTCGTCGGCAATGAACCTGCATGCAGAGAAGCCGGGCGCGCTCTCGTGAAGGGCCTCCGTACTGGCTTGAGATGCAAGTCGACCAGCCATGCAGCGCACTGTGCGAGACCACTGCTACCAGAGCGACTCCTGATACGCTCAGTTACGCCCGCTACGCTCGGTGCCGCCTGGCCAGCTTGCTCTCTCTGGGACAACTAATCCGGAACTGTGGCAACATCGTCCCGAACGACAGACCCCTGGAGATCAAGTGCACCCCGTCAAGATTGTTGACTTGTTCGCCGGCCCCGGCGGACTAGACGTGGCAGCGGAGAAGCTCGGTGTCGCGACGGTGGGTGTGGAGTGGGATGCCTCAGCTTGTATGACCCGCCGAGCCGCCGGCCTTGCCACTGTAGAAGGCGACGTACGCCGCTATGGCCCTTCTGACTTCCCTGAAGCGGATGTACTGGCGGGCGGACCACCGTGTCAAACCTTCACCGTCGCCGGCATGGGAGCCGGCCGCAGGGCACTCGATGAAGTGCTCCGCTTCGTCAAGCGTATGGTCGCTCGCGAGGACCGAGAAGAGATTGATCGGGATCTCTCGAAACTGGAGGACGAGCGGACCGGCTTGGTTCTGGAGCCCCTCCGCTGGGCCCTTCAAGCAATCGACAAGAGGAACACCCCGTACCGGGCGATCGTTCTCGAACAGGTCCCCGCAGTACTTCCGGTATGGGAGGCGTACGCGGCGGCCTTGGATGATGAAGGCTATTCCGTGGACTGTGGCATCCTCCGCATGGAGGAATACGGCGTTCCACAGACCCGTAGGCGAGCGGTACTGATAGCTCGCAGGCGTGATGAAGGCGAAAAGGTGACCTTGCCTCAGCCTACGCATCGCCCCTACCGAAAGGGCGTCCCTCGCGACGCCGGTGATCAAGTACGTCTGCCATGGAAGACGATGGCAGACGTACTTGATCGACGGTCGCCGTTCTACGTGATCTCAAACTACGGTACCGGCGGGGATCCTAAGGCTCGCGGCCGTCGCGCCTCTTCGGAACCCTCAGCCACGGTAACCGGTAAGATCTTCCGCAACCGTGTCGTATCCCCGGACGGCGCCGAGATGGAGCGCTTTTCCCTCGCTGAAGCGGGCCGCCTTCAGACTTTTCCTGCTGACTATCCATGGTCGGGACGAGATGTAGGTCAGCAGATCGGGAACGCCGTTCCACCGCGGCTGGCCATGCACATTCTCTCTGCGGCATTCGGTTGGAAGCCCCCCGAGGAGGGGCAGTTGCAGAGTCTTACAACGTGGGGAGCCGTGAGAGCTTCAGAGCCGGCATCTCTTGACTCCACCGGCAAGACATTCGTGAATCACGTCTGATCTCAGCTCTACTTTTCAGGCCCTCCGGGAAGCAAGAAGGTGAGTTACGCCGTACTCTTCCAAACACAGAACCATACGGCCCCCGCGCCGGCAAACGGGTCCATTGAGAACCACCGGCACGGAGGACCGTAAAAGCGTTAAAGCTGTCAGTGCTTGTCACCGGGCAGCGCCTTGTGCAGAAATCCTGCACACAGAAAGCCCAGGCCCACACCGGCGATGAGCCCGCCAGCGAAGCCCGTACCGATGCCCACAGCGGTGCTAACTGTCAGGATCAGCGCCCACCGCGTGGGCAGCTTGTCGTCTCCGGCAGAGCCATTAGAGGGCTTCTAAGCCATGGGAGGTCCTCGTTCTCGGTTCGGGTGCCAGCATCCCTGCCGGTACCACTCTTTATCCATTGGAAGGTGGTCTCGGAGCAAAGGCAAGGAAAGCCCTCGACCGAGGCTACCTTGGACCGTCACAGCTAACATTGACGATCCTCGCACACGTACAGCGGATTTGAGTGATCAATTCGCTGCATCACATAGGCAGGACAGCAGAAAGTGTCACATGTACTGCGAGCCGTCCCATAGCGCGACCTATGTCCCGCGACCATGCCTCTACCAGACGACGACAGAGCTCTGCTTCTATCGCTTTGCTGGATGATGCACGACAAGCACTCCAAGATTGCAACCTCGCAATCCAGGAAGACATTCGATAAAGTTCGCCGACTTCACTTCGATAGCGTCACGTCATCAACCACTTGGACCCACTGACGCCTCATCCCTGCAGCTGCCGATCAACACAACGCTGAGAATGTCATGCGTTCAACGGCCATGACGTGGGATAGGAGCCATACAGCCATCCGTGTGATGGATAGGGGCGTCAAGATGCGCACCCCATTCTCGCGACGCTTCACCGCATCGCATCACCTGCCCTTCTGCAGTGGAACCACCCCGGTTCACACATCGTCGTTGCCCGCTCCTGACATCTTCGGCTTCCGCCCGACCTGACATCAGTGCGCACACATTCGTTACATCAGCATGTGACCGCACCACCGGCCCGGGATCGCCGGGCTCTAAGGAAAGCGTTCACCACAAACCGCTCCAACGCAAGCGGAAGTTCCAAATACGACCACAAGTTGCCACATGTAGCATAATGAGCCAAACGCATCTTTCGCCGTATCTGTACAAGTTCGTCCCGATTGTCACCATCACCAAAGGGGACGATTACCGCTTCTTGACATGCCGACCAGGAGGCGCCTACTCTCTCGTCAACGACTCGGATCGAGTCGACGCCCGCGCCTGGATGCGCTCCAAGCCTGAAGGCATAGGCGGACCATACGATTACGAACTTTCCCTTCGGCCGAGACAGAGTCCCAATTTTTCATTCGCGGCGCTGCGTCACCGTGCCAAACACCAGCCTGCGCTCCCGTCCGCGATGAGACGATGAAAGGCACTCACAAGCTCGATGGAACCTTCCTCCAGTGACAGCACTCGGCATCTCCATGGCGAACAGTTGGAGAAGCTGGAACAGTCGCTCAAGAACGCCCTGGCGATCGTGCAGAACACACAGCGCGAGAATTTGAGGCCCATTGACTGGCTGGACACTGCCGCCAAAGTCGGTGTATGCCTTGCCGAATCGCGAGACGCCCTTGCCGAGGTTCGCCAAGACGTCATCGGAGGTGCCCGGACAGCCCTCCTCCTGTACTTCCGTAGTCACCCAGACAAAAAGGTCTCACCTCAGGAGCTGGAGGGCGTAGCGGCAATCCGTGCGTGGGCGCGGCGCATCCGCGAACTTCGCGCGGTTGGTTGGGATATCGACACCCTCGGTTCTGGTGCTGAGGCGCCTTACCGTCTGAACGCGCCGCAGCTGGAAGAGTCAGTTGCTTCCAGCGAAGCGACTATCGCCTCTGTCGGCGGCACGAACGCTGCGGAAAGTCTGATCGAGTACCTCCTCCACATCAGCCCGTGGCCGGCGAGTCCTCAACAGCTCGAACGCGTCGCCAAGACCCCGACGTGGCGGCAAGAGATCCGGGGGCTGATCGACCAAGGATGGCTGATTCAGTCTCATGACGACAGCCCCGAGGAGATCCCGCCTGGCCACTACCGGCTGGCGGACCTAGAGGCATAGCCGGCAAAGTTCTGCCCAGTTCGTTGCGCCTCTCTGGCATGAACGTCACTACAGCATCGTCTCTTGTGTTTGCGAGGAGGGCAGATCTAGGTGGTCAGTCCGAGCGAGGCCACGCATGCCGGCCGCTCCGATTGGGCAGGTCAGGACAGCCCGGTAGCTCAGGTTGTCCTGGCCCAATCTGAGGCATGCCTCAACTCCTACGTGGCCAACACCGATCTGGTCGAGGAACACGCGAACATCGAGACGTCCGTGCGGGAGGGTGGTTATGGAACTCGACAGCTCTTCGAGCTGATCCAGAATGGTGCCGACGAGCTTCGGTCCACTCCGGACGGATTGATTCACGTGGTTCTGACTGCGGAGACGTTGTACTGCGCGAACCGCGGAAATCCGGTCAGACCAGAGGGAGCCCGAACCATTCTGGCCTCGCACCTGTCGCGTAAACGTGGCGCAGAGATCGGGCGATTCGGCGTGGGATTCAAGTCTGTCCTGAGCGTCTCGGACCAGCCGCAGTTTTTCAGTCGCACTGGTTCCTTCGGATGGTCTGCGAGCCGTGCTCGTGACCAGATCCTGGAGCGGATTCCCGTCTCTGGCCCGACGCCGGTTCTCCGTATCGCTCATCTACTCGACGCCGACCAGGAGCGCATGTCGGACGCGACACTGGACGAGCTGATGTCCTGGGCCGCCACCGTGGTCAAGCTTCCTCTCCGCAACGGCGGCGTCGCCGACCGTCTGTCCGAGCAACTGCGGAATTTCCCGGAAGTGTTCGCGGTGTTCTCGCCGCACGCCGGCCGGGTGATCCTGGAAGACCGCCGAGGCGAGCCATACCGCAGGGAGATCATCGTAGGAGGCGAAGGTGTTCGCCGCTCGCTCCGGGTCGTAGACAACGGTGTCGAAGCGGAGCCCCTGGGATGGTCGGTCTTCGAGACCTACTCTCGGCTGTCCGACGAGGCATGGACCGATGCTGGCGAATACCGTAACCGTGTCGAAGTTCCGATCGCATGGGCTGTTCCTGACTCAGGATGGCAGCGGGAAGGAACCTTCTGGGCCTTCTTTCCGACTGAGTACAAGACGACTTTGAGTGGCGTCCTGAATGCCGCCTGGAAGACCAATGAGGATCGCCAGCACATCCTCAGAGGGAACGTCTTCAATCAGGAACTTATGAAGGAGGCCGCCCGCTTGATCGTGGCCTCGTTGCCGGATCTCGCCACGCCGGAAGATCCAGCAAGGCCACTGGATCTGATCACCGCACGTGGTCGAGAGGTCCGTAACTGGGCTGACGAGATGCTTACCAAAATGGTCCGCATCGAAGCCTCCCAGAATCGTTCATTACCTGATCAGAAAGGCGTATTTCAAAGACCCAAAGATGTGAGGATTCATCCGAAGGCGCCGGCGACCGCTGATGAGCGGCTCTGGGCGACTTTGGTGGGGCAGTGGGCGAGCTATCCTGGCCGCCCCGTCGCATGGTGTCATCCCTCCGTCGAGAGAACGGCGACTCGTCGGTCCCGAGCCGACACGCTGATCGAGGAGGCGGGAGGCAAGACGGCCAGCATCCGGGAGTGGTTGGAGGCTTTGGTCTCCGACGGTTCCACCGCTGCTTCAAGTGTTGCGCTCTCCATCGTGGCGAAGTTGGTCACGGAGAACCACCCCTGCAAAGAGGAGGCGCTCAGGTCTGCGGTCTTGCGTACAGCAGACGGACGGCTGGTGCCCCCTCAGGAGGGGAACGTCTTTCGACGTTCGCCGATGGACCCTTCCACCGCAGGCACCGTCTACGTTGACCCAGAGTTGGAGAGCGATCCGGAAGCCTCTGGCTACCTCGACGTTCTCGGCATCAAGGAGGCAGACGCCTTCGGACGCTTGTCCGCGGCCGTCTCGGGTGGTTTCGCCCGCTACGGAGGAGCGGATTGGGACCGGCTATGGCTGCTGGCCCGAGCGACAGGCGCGGAGCGTGCCGTCGAACACCTGATCAGCCGAGGCGCGGTCGCAGAGCTCAAGGTCCGTACACGCGCTGGTGCCTACAAGAGGCTGAGCGACTGCCTCCTTCCCGGCGTGGTCATCCCCTCCGGAAGTCCGGACGATGGGGATTTAGTGGTGGACGAGGACTTCCACCACGACGACATGGCCATGCTGCGCCAGTTGGGCATGTCCGACGTACCAAGTGCTGACGTGGATCCTTCGCGAGCTACGTGGTTCGACGAGTACAGGTCGAGCATGATCGACCTGTACTACAAGTCCATTCCTTCCGGTGATCGGAGGCCCCAGCACGGCAAGATCGTTTTGACGGGGGCAAACCCCGCCGGTCACCTCGGGCTTCTGTCCGGCCTGACGCCGGCGGCCCGCTCCAGATTCATCCAGCACCTCCCCACCCCCGGGATCGTCACGACCTGGTCCATATACGCGCTCACTCGCCCCGATGACGCGCCCTTGTCCATTCAGTCACCACTGGTATGGGCGGTTGACCAGCACGGCAGACTGGCCACATCGATGGGAATCCGTCGCGTCGCGGAATGCGTCGGTCCTGGCCTGAGTGAACATGCTCGTGTCCTGCCGGTCGCCGATATCGATCCCGGTCTTGCACGTGCTCTTGGTCTGGCTAACACCCTTGAGGACATCAGGGGGGCGCTCTGGCTGTCTCTCCTCAACCAGGCTCTTGAGAGCGAGAGGCACGTCGAGCTCGGCATGCTCTACGCGCTGGCCAGCACTCAGCTGAGCGCTCCCCCGAAGATCCACTGCCAGCAGGGGGAGGCATGGGTCTCCTGTCCTCCTGCTGATGTTGTCGCCACCGCAGATCAGGGCCAATACCGACGTCTCATGGCAGGTGGTCTCCCTGCTCTGCTGGTTCCCAGGTCGGACGACGTCGCCCAGCTTGTGGACCAATGGCGGATGAAGACGTTCGACGAGGTCTACAGCACCGAGCTCCGCGCGACGTACCCGGGTCAGCCGACTCCTCTGGAGGATGTGTTTCCCCAACTGAAATTCGAGCCTGGACGTCCGCTGCGCGGCCTCCAGCTACTGCGTTGTGAGGCTTTGGAGCAACTCAATCGAACGGCGTCAGGGCAGACATCAGAGCCAGTCGAGATCGGTCGACGCGATGAGACGATCTACTGGCATGACCGCGGCGATGACCTGGAGCTGCTCCGGGAGCTGAACGTACTGCTCAAACTGGGGCTCTCGGAAGAACGTTGTCGACAGATCCTTCAGCACCGGAAGGACATCCAACGAGACCAGCAAATCGTCAAGGTCAGAGAGCTTTCGGATCTCAGGGACAAGCTACTGGCCATGCTCGGAGGTGATGTGCTCCAGGAACGACTGCCATACGGTCTGGTCAACGCGGTCAAGGCTGAGGAAGGTCCCGTCAACGACCGAACCATCGCCGAGCTGGCACTTGCGGTGTACGGCTCCGGCATTCTGCGGGAGTTCCGTCAGGAACTAGAGGATCACGGCTTCCCTGTGCCGACCCAGATGGCCGGCAACCATCAGGCGAAAACATTCGTGGCCGATCTGGGTTTTCCGACTGAGTACGCCGGGTTCCGACAGCCCGGTCTCGACCCGGTACTTACCGTGCAGGGCCCGGTGAACTTTCCTGCGCTGCATGAGTACCAAGAGCTGATGGTCGGACGGATTCTGGAGGTCCTCCAGAGCAAGCCCGCTCAACGAGGAATGCTCAGCCTGCCGACCGGAGCAGGTAAGACCCGAGTCGCCGTCGAGGCGATCATCCGCCGCCTGCGCTCCCTTCCGTCTGATGCCGTCTCCATCCCGGTGCTGTGGGTTGCGCAGACAGAAGAACTTTGCGAGCAAGCGGTCCAGACCTGGCAGATGGTATGGCGCCACACCGGCCCGGCCCGGCAGCTGACCATCAGCCGGCTATGGACCACTAACGAGGCGGACCCCGTGGAGGAGGGATATCACCTCGTCATTGCGACCGACGCCAAGTTGGAGAACGTCATCGAGACGGACGAGTACGCGTGGCTGCGCGATGCTCAAGCCGTCATCGTGGACGAGGCCCATACCTCGATCAGTCCACGATATACGCGGGTCTTGGCTGCTCTTGGCCTGACGCCTCATCGCTCACGGTGCCCTCTCGTCGGCTTAACCGCAACGCCCTTCCGCGGGACCAATACAGAGGAGTCGGACCGGCTGGTAGCCCGCTACGGGCGAAACCGACTGGATCATCACCGGGACGGTACGGAGATCCTGGGCGCCGAGCCGTACGCCACGCTGCAAGAGCTCGGCGTGCTGGCCCAGGTCAGACACGAGGAGCTGCCGGGCGCCAAGCTCGATCTCAGTACAAGTGAGCGCGACGCACTCACACAACTGCGTCGTCTGCCGGCATCGGCGGAGGAGCGACTCGGCCAAGACGCCATCCGTAACCGGATCCTGATCGACAAGATCCTCGGCTTGCCGGACGACTGGCCGATCCTGCTCTTCGCCACGTCCGTCAATCATGCTCAGACCATGGCGGCGCTTCTCACTCGCAAGGGGATCTCGGCCTCCGCCGTGTCGAGTGACACCGACCTCGGTCAGCGTCGACGTGCGATCGAGCACTTCCGGCAGGGCAAGATCCGAGTGCTCGCCAACTACAACGTGCTCTCTCAAGGATTCGACGCCCCGGCGACGCGGGCGGTGATCGTCGCACGCCCCACGTACAGCCCCAACGTCTATCAGCAGATGATCGGTCGAGGCATCCGCGGTCCACTGAACGGCGGCAAAGAGGAATGCCTCATCATCAATGTCGCGGACAACATTGCTCAATATGGCGAAGAGCTTGCCTTTCGCCAGTTCGAATACCTCTGGAAGAGGCGATGACAGACCAGGCCAAGCTCACGACGGCGCAGCAACGCGTCGTCGAAGCCCCTGCGACCGCACGCCTCCTGGTAACGGCGCCTGCCGGAACAGGCAAGACGTTCTCGTTGATCCGCCGGCTGGCTTTTCTCATCGACGAAGAGGAACTCGAACCCGCCGAGCTCTTGGTCCTGAGCTTCTCCCGTGCGGCTGTCCGCGAGATCCGCAATCGTCTCGTTGGATTCGGTTCCGCTGCCGCGCACGTGGACGTCCGGACATTCGACTCCTACGCGACCTGGCTTCTGTCAGAGGTCACGCCGGACGGCCCATGGCAGCGACAGGGCTTCGATCAGCGGATCCGGGAGGCCACTCGACTGATCAAGGAAGACCCGAACGCCGCAGAGTTGATCAGTGAGGTGCGCCATCTTGTCGTCGATGAAGTGCAGGACCTCGTCGGCGACCGTGCTGAGCTGGTCAAGGCCCTTCTCAGCACCGATCTCGGTGGCTTCACCCTTCTGGGCGATCCTGCGCAAGGAATCTACGGCTTTCAGCTGGATGATCCGCAGGAACGTCTAGCAGGCGCGGCCAGGCTGTACGACGACGTGCGCAAGCGCTTCAGAGGCGATCTCGTGGAGATCACACTCGAGGGCAACTTCCGCGCCCGGGAACCGGAGGCCAGGGCTGCTCTCGCCTTCGGCGAAGCCCTCGGCAAGGTCGACGCACCGTTCACACAGCTCCAGCGTGACCTCCGAACCGTGCTCTTGTCCGGCGATTCACTCGGCACACTGGACCAGGCGGCCCCGATCCTGGCACGGATGACAGCCTCTACGGCACTGCTGTGTCGAGGCAATAAGGAGGCCCTCCTGATCTCCAGGCGCCTTCATGAGCTCGGCGTACCGCATCGCCTTCAGCGCGCCGCCCAGGACAAGGTCCTCCCCGCGTGGATGAGTGCTCTCTTCCGTGAACTCGATACCAAACAGCCCACGAAGGAAGCCGTCCTGGCGGTCGTGAAGGTCTCCGGCATAGACCCGCAGGTGGCATGGGGCCTCCTCCGGCGGATGGACCCGCGCCGTCGCGACGATGCGCTTGACCTCTCGATCGTCCGTCGGAGGCTGTTGCAGGGGGACTTTCCCGACGAGCTCATTCAGCAGGCATCGGAGTCGCTCACTGTCTCCACCATCCATCGAGTCAAAGGTCTCGAGTTCGACCAGGTCATCGTCGTCGATCCCGGTGATGCACCGGACGACGATCCGATAGAGCAGGCCGAGCGCGCGCGGCTCCTGTACGTCGCCATGACTCGTCCCCGTGACCTATTGATTTACGTGAAGCCCGTCACAAAGCTATCTCCAGGACGGCTCAAGCGGCTGCACGACGGGCGGTGGGCCGAGATCGGCTTCAAAGGACACCATCTTGGGGTGGAAATCCGTCCCGATGATGTGAACGCCGAAGACCCTGCCGGCACAGTCGGCTTCAAAGGCGACCCGCGAGAGATCCAGAGCTACCTGGCGTCACAGGTACAGGCCGGAGACCCCGTCGCTCTGGTTCAGCTCCCGAGGCTCTCTTCTGAGGACGTCCCGAGATACACCCTTGAGCATGAGGGTCGGCGCATCGGCGTGACCGCCGATGCCTTCGCCAAGGCACTGCGGACACTTCTTCCAGGCCGTGGCCGCAGACTCCCTTCCAGAGTCAAGGAGCTGCGAGTCGACAGTTTGGAGACCGTGCTAGGCCGCGAGGTCGCTGGCGTCAACGCCGGACTGGGCTGGTCGGGTGTCTGGCTGCGACCACGGATCACGGGACTTGGCCGTTTCGATTGGGCTAGGGAGCAGGCGTGAGCTTCGACAAGCACTATGCGTTTCGCGACGAGTTGGTGGCACGGTTGGAACGTGACCTGATCGGTCCGTCCTCTCCCAACGAAGTGATCAACGACCCACCGATCACCAAGTACGCAGCAGGGATCCTCTTCCCTCAGTCGGACGACAGTGTGGCCGACAACAACGCCCTGGACGAGGAACCTGAGAGCAGACATGCGACCGACGTCCCCGACCCTGCTGTCACCATGGCCAATGTCCGCTATCCGTCATCTATGGGCCTGACGTTCTCTGTCGATGTCAATGTCGCGGGATCGATCCTCGTCGACGTGGAGGCGGCCCGCTACGTCTCAGAGTCGGTCGATGGGCGGCGCAGTCGCACGAACACTATGGCAGAGGAATCCTGGCGACGCGAGCCCATCTCGATAACACCGCAACCTATCAAGGTATCCATGGCCGGCCAACTTCCTCGAATACCACTCACGGACAACTTGGAGTTGTTCGTTCGGGTACGGCAGGCCGATGCGGATGGAGTAGCCATCGTCACACTGGCGCTGATCAATACGTTTAAGTCCTCCAACAACAGCGCCGACCGTGACGCGATCGCCTTTTTCCAACCCCGCATCACCGTAAGGGGAGCTGCTGATTCGTCCCCGTTCGTAGAGCGTCCTTCGATCGGCTCAGCCGACTCCGACAAGGAGCTCAACTCGTATCGCCTGCTCTACCGCCATGCCCCGAATTTCGCCACCGGTCACGGCTGCTCAGTTGAGTGGGAACCCTCAGAGATCGATGTCAATGACATGGAGGCCAAGCCGTCCACGGCCTGGATCCGCACTACCTTCGTACCCACATATCGCCTTCGGTTGGCGGATTCCAATCCATCGATCGATGTAGGACGCCTCGGTATGCGTCACCTGGCGACGGCATCCGACGCGGAGGTCGTCTCCGCGCTCCAGGATATGACGTCGGGATATCGGCGATGGATCGAGCTCAGATTCGAACAGACCCGGAACATCTTCGATGAAAAGTTTCAGGAAACCGCCGTCGAGCATCTCGAACGATGCAAGGCCGCCTGTGACCGTATGGATGCGGGTATCAAGCTCCTGGCGGATTCTGTGGATCCCACGCCGATGGAGGCGTTTCGACTGGCGAATCAGGCCATGGCCGTACAGCGTGCTCGAACGGAGTGGCTGAAGTCCCCTGACAGAGGGAGCACCTCCCCCGATGAGTCGGTGGCCGTTTGGCGACCGTTCCAGATCGCCTTCATACTCCTCTCACTCCAGGGCATAACCGACCACACGTCAGATGATCGCGACATCGCTGACGTGCTGTGGTTTCCCACAGGTGGTGGAAAGACCGAAGCATACCTAGGGCTGATCGCCTTCTCCACCTTCCTCAGGCGTCTCCGCGATCCGCTCAAGGGAGGTGGAGTGACCGTTCTCATGCGCTATACACTCCGTCTTCTCACGGTCCAACAGTTCGAGCGTGCGGCCCTGCTGATGTGCTGCATGGAGCGACTGCGGCTGGACCGACATGAACGTCTCGGCCCAACAGAAATATCTATCGGCATGTGGGTCGGTCGTGGCTCCACCCCTAATACCTTGGACGAGGCCAGACGCGCGCTACGCAAGCTGGCCAGAAACGAAGAAGTTCAGGAAGAGAATCCCGTTCAAATCCGCTCATGCCCCTGGTGCGGAACTGCGCTTGATCACTACAACTACAGGATCTCAGACGATCGCGTGGTCATCGCCTGCGAGACAGGCACATGTGATTTCTCCTCCGGGCTACCGATCCATGTCGTGGACGACACCATCTACGCCGCCCGACCGACACTGATCATTGCGACGTCCGACAAGTTCGCCGGCCTCCCGTGGAAGCCTGAGATCGGAAACCTCTTCAACCATTTCAGCACCGAACCACCACCTGAACTGATCATTCAAGACGAGCTTCACCTGATCTCCGGCCCATTGGGAACCCTCGCTGGCCTGTACGAAACCGCCGTCGATCTGATCGGTCATCGTCCCAAGGTTGTCGCGTCGACGGCCACGATCCGCCGCGCTGGACAACAAGGTCGCGCGCTCTTCGATCGCAAGGTTGAGCAGTTTCCGCCGCCGGGATTAGACGCACGCGATTCGTACTTCTCCGTCGAGACTCCGCCATCACGCAAGGCAAGCAGGCGGTATGTGGGTCTGATGGCGCCCGCCACCAGCCAGACGAGCCTCATGGTGCGAACCTACGCGGCTCTTCTTCACCATGCACAGGCGATCGAGGGAGATGACGCGGTACGCGATGCGTACTGGACGCTTCTGGGTTACTTCAACAGCCTGAGACTTCTCGGCGGAGCGAAACTTCAGGTCCAGGACGACGTCAATGATCGGCTCGATCTGCTTAGCGAGACTCTCGGCCAGAAACGACGTGATATCGGCCGCGACATCGAATTGACAAGTCGCGAGCCGTCCAGCGCCATCCCGAGTCACCTGCAAGACATGGCGACGCCGTACCCGGACGCACTGGGCGTGATCCTCGCCACCAACATGATCTCCGTCGGTGTTGACATCGACCGTCTCGGCCTCATGGTGATGATGGGACAGCCCCAGTCCACTTCTGAGTACATCCAGGCGACGAGCCGTGTCGGCAGAAAGTGGCCAGGACTCGTGGTCACCCTCTTCAACGCCGCCAGATCGAGGGACCGCTCACACTACGAGAACTTCACTGCCTATCACTCCGCCCTGTATCGGCAGGTGGAGGCCACCAGCGTCACGCCGTTCTCCACGAGGTCTCGCGATCGTGGCCTCCACGCGGCCATCGTCGGCCTAGCCAGAATCATGATTCCCATGGCACGTCCCAAAGAGGCTGCGGCGTACATCGCCGATTTCGAAGGAGAGCTCCGGGCGATCTGCCAAAAGATCTTGGAGCGTGTGGAGCGACTGGCCGGCCCGTCCGAGCGAGACATTACCGCTGAGCAGATCGACGAGATCATCCACCAGTGGCATGCAGCTGCCAAAGCGGACCCCGACCTGATCTACGGTACCTATCGGCACCCTGGACTGCTGGTCGATGCCGGCCGCCGGGACGAGTCAGATGATCAAACCGCAGACTCCTTTGAGACGCTCTGGAGTCTGCGCGATGTCGATGTGGAGTCCGCCCTCTACCTGGACAGGGGAACACAGTGAAGGGGAAGCCCATCGGAGGCGTGCGCCGTGCCCAGCTGATCACCACGTATGGGGTGGGCTCCTTGATCGCGATAGGCAGTGAATCCTTCATGGTCGCCGGACTTGATCTTTGGCCTGAGTTGGGTCCTTACGATCAGGTCATCCACGAGCACCGACTTCAGCAGGAGCTCAATGTTCGATGCTTCCGGCTTCCCCCCGCCTCTGACAATGACAAGTACGGCGACGTCCCCGTCATTCGATTCCCGGAGGTTCAGTCCTGCCCTGGATGCAACAGACTGGCGAAGGCAAGGTTCTTCGGCTCCACCCGTGGCCCGGCAAAGTGCAAGGAATGCGATCGGGAGTTGGTTCCCTCTAGATTCGTCGTCTGCTGCGCCGCCGGCCACATCGACGACTTTCCCTACTTCCGTTGGCTCCATAAAGGCGGCACCCCTGCAGGTGGCAACCGCGGTCATGACCTGAAGCTCAAGGCGACAGGTAGGAGCGCGTCACTCGGCGATATCGAGATCTCGTGCAGCTGCGGAGTTCGTCCCGTCACCATGGAAGGCTCCCTCCGTAAGGGCGCTCTGAAGGGCATAAGCTCCTGCACGGGCAGGCGTCCGTGGCTCGGCAACGTGCCCGAGGAGCACTGCGAAGAACTCCCACGCGCGATGCAGCGTGGTGCGTCCGGAGTCTGGTTCTCCGATGTGCGGTCCGCCCTTTCCATTCCTCCATGGTCCGAAGGCGTTCAAAAGCTTGTCGAGCGCAATTGGAAGTCGCTACGGAAGGCACCTGATCTCCGCGAGCGCCTTGAGGAGCTGGAGCTCACGAACCATCCGTCCTACAGCGTGACAGAGATCATTCAAGCGGTTGAGCATCGGCGTCAGGCCGAAGCCGGTACCTCGGACAGCTCCAAGCCGGCGCTGAAGCTGGAGGAGTATCGAGCTCTGACCAGGACGACTGAGGAGAAGCCCGGGAAGCAGGACTTCGTCTGCGTACCGTGGCGGGACGAACAGGTAGAGGCGGAACTCCGCATCGACCAGGTGATGCGGGTGAAGCGGCTGCGCGAGGTTCGTGTCCTTCAGGGCTTCAGCCGTCTCGCGGCGCCGAGCGCGGAGAACCCGAGCCGCCGAGCGTCGCTCTACACGGCCGAGAACCCCCCTGACTGGCTCCCGGCGATCGAGGTCATCGGTGAAGGAGTCTTCCTGCGTCTGGACACCGCTCGACTGGCCGGATGGGAGTCACGAGCTGACGTTCGGGCACGGGTGGCTCCGATCGACGCCGCCTATCGTCAGCGGTTTGCTCGATTTGGCCTCGCCCCTGACAGAGAGATCACGCCGCGTCTCGTGCTGATCCACACATTGGCACATTCGATCATCAATGAGTGGAGTCTCGACTCCGGCTATCCTACGGCAGCGTTGCGTGAACGGCTCTACGTGTCCGACGAGATGGCCGGAGTTCTCATCTACACAGCGACGAGCGACTCCGCAGGAAGCCTTGGCGGCATCGTGGCGCAAGTTGAATCCGGAAACCTCGGAACCTCAATTCGCACGGCCATCGAGCGAATCTCGTGGTGCTCCGCAGACCCTCTCTGCATGGAGTCCGACGCCAGCGGAACCGACAGTCTGAATCGTGCAGCCTGCCACTCATGTGTGCTACTACCTGAAACCAGCTGCGAGGAGTTCAACAACTTGCTTGATCGTGCCCTCCTGACAGGGACGCCAGATCAACCCGACCTGTCTGGTATAAGAAGCTCTGCGTAGTGCAGCTTCCCGCCTCAGATGCATGAGGGCTCATCTCGGTTGCGGCGAAGGTGCCGAACTTTCCTTTAGCCCTCCACGGGCTTGGCCCTCTAAACTAGCAATCAGCGCGGAGACCGACTGCTATTGCTTCGGCGCTAAGCGTCGACTCCGGCGATCTCTCACTAATCGAGATAGCGTGGGACGGAATGTGGAGTCCAATTCCTTATTGCGGTCTCTGATGAGCAAGCGCGCATGGGGCGCCATTAGCTTGAATGCGACGGCCGCATTCGGGATTGCATCCGCCATCGTGCAGCTCACCAGTGCACTCTGGGCACCGAAAGACGGATTTCCGTATCCAGGCTGGATGGCTACAGCAATAGGTTTCATGTCTCTCTGTTATGGCGTAATTCGCGCTCGACCCAGAAAGCATATAGTGCAATCCTTCTCGCACCCGGACGTGACGATTGAAATTAGAATCGGAGATATATTCGAGCAGGATGCACATTTAGCTATAGGCGCGAGCGATACGTTTGATACAGATACGACCGACGACCTGATTATCAGCTCAAAGAGCGTGATTGGCCAATGCTTAAAGAGAGTCTTCAGTGGAGATAGGCGTCGAATGGACGCCGAAATTAGGGCGGCACTCCGCAGCGTCAGCCCAGTGGCGGCAGAGCCTACGGGCGCCAAACTCGGAAAACTAAAAAGATACTCGATAGGAACCGTTGCCGTTTTAGGAGGACCCGAAAGAAGAATTTTTGCTGTCGCCTACTCTATAATGGGCAACGACCTGATCTCCCGATCCACAGTAAATTACTTATGGCAAGCACTCGATCAAGTCTGGCTGGCCATGCAGATTCATGGCCAGCGCGAAACTATCGCAATTCCTCTTATCGGGACAGAGTTCGCCAGAATCAATTCGGTCAATAGAGAGATTGTAGCAAGAATGATAATCTTGTCGTTTATGGCGAGGTCTAGAGATGACCCAGTATGTAAGCGCCTTCTGGTAATAGTAGATCCAAAAGATTCAGACAGAGTCAATATGTTCGAGTTGGAAGCCTACCTCAAATCACTTTCGATATAAGAGCTATCAGGCTTGCAAGAGCCTCTCTTACCAGCTCGAACGCTGCTTTAGGTGCGCCACGAGATGGGCCGCAAGTTCCGCACCAATCTCGACGGCTGCTTCGGGGAATGAGCCTAGGGGTACTGCGCCTTCAGGCTCTGTTCGTACCGGCGCCTCGTTATTTCCGAGATGAAGGGCCCCGCTGCTGCGCCCGAGCTTCCGAGGATCACCCAATCGCGTACTTCCGACTGGGTCAATACCTGCGACTGGGATCATAAGACCAGCGTCCAGCGGAACTATCTGCGCAGCCAGGCGGAGCATCGTTGCGATATCGGTGGTGAGCGACTCTCTATTTACCAGACCGCCGATCATGTCGCGGGGCAGCGGCTTGAAGATCAGCACGCTTCCTGTGCGATCGACCGACGCCCCCTGACGTCCGCTAACTCGAATCTGATTTATCGAGTAATTGTTTCGAGCTTCGCCTACAAAAGTGCTCGCCCAGGCCGAGCTGAGATCGCTCCCTGAATCTACACTAGCACTGTCGATGAAGAAATCTGCCTCTCGAGCGCTGCGGATGATTTGCTTTTCAACAGCTGGAAGCGCGGAGACCGCGACGACATTTCTGCCAGCAGGTGCAACCAGATGTACTTCTAGAATTGAGGGGTTGAAAGCATTCGGCCGGTCTGCTGCATATTGGCGATCACGCCTCCATGATACAGCTGGCGGCATCGAAACCGGCGTCCAAGAAAGAGGCTTATTCAGCTCCTTTAGCTCGGCCAGCGCAGCTACTACGGCGATTCCTAGGTTCGCCTCACTGTCAAATTCTTTCCAGAAGCGCCCGTGGACATACTCCCCTGCTCTGCGGATAAAATCCGCTTGCTTTGGCTCCGGATTTACACCGGTCTTCCGAAAAACAAGGAGCGGGATACCCATGCTTCGCGCTATGCGGAATTCTTCTTCTGTCGTGGCTATACCGGAATCGGGCAGCGGATCGCCATATATTTCACCGAGGAGAAGGATAACCACATCGGCGGCCTCGGCAGCCGAGATCACAGCAGTTCGGCTAGGCGCGTTCTGGGCGGTAAAGTCTTCAAATGCGACCGGTTCGTAGCCTGTTACCTTGAGAAGTGAGCGGAGATGGTCTCTCTCGAGTTCCAGGCCACGTCGAACCGACGATATGAAGACTTTCATACCCGCATCATATCGAGAGTCGATCGCTTCGCGCACACGTTCGCATCAGGAGGGAAGGGCCGGACACCGGGCGTACCCATCCGCCGCAACTGGTGTCCCCCCCCCCAGCCTGCCCACCATGTCGGACACACTTGTTGGTTCGAATGGCTCACCTGTACCTGCCACCGGCATGCTGGACCGGTCGCGGCCCGGATGAAGACCCTCGGGGCACCCCCCAGCGCGCATCCTAGGCGCCGAGAAGTTCAGAGGATCCGCCCCTGTTGCGGCTGCAGGCGGGCGGAGCACTGGGAGGCCGGACGGCCAGGTCGGACGGCAGGTCTCGGTAGTACGGCCGACCCGGTAGTTGCCGTTGGGCCGGTGGGTTCTCTTAGGAGAGGGCCGGGGTGGTGTAGGTGAGGAGGGTGGACTGGCTGTCGTCGGGGACGGCGGTGAGGTGGAGGGTGTTGCCGTCGGCTTCGATCCAGGTGGGGTTGCGGGTGACGGAGTTGCCGGCGGCGCTGAGTGCGGTGACCGGGATGGTGTTGATCGCGGTGAGCGAGTCGAGGTCGAGCAGGGAGATGGCGCCGAGCTGGAACGACTGGCCGGCGACGGAGAGGGTCGCGACGCCGGTGCAGGCAGCCTTGCCCTCGGCCAGGTAGTCGCAGTCCTGGTAGTCGGTGAACTGCTCGGGGTTCTTCACGGTCCGCTTGAGCTTGCCGTCCATGTTCCAGGTGTAGAAGGTGCACGAGCCCCAGCTCACGCCGACGAGGCGGTTGTTCTTCAGGTCGTGGACGACGCCGCCGATGTGGTCGTCGACCCGCATCACCTCGGTGGCGCGGAAGGAGGCCAGGTCGACCTTGTAGACGATCGCCTTGCTGTTCGGACGGTACCGCCTGGTGGACAAGCCCAGCGGGATGTTCGATCGGGACTTCGAGTGGGCGGAGCTGAGTCGCTTCGCCACCTACTCGGCTCCCCAGGCGACCCTGGGGGTGGTCTCCGGGCGTCGCCGCCAGGGGAAGACCTTCCTGCTCGACGCACTCACCACGGCGACCGGCGGCTTCATGTTCACCGCCACCGAGACCACCGAGGCCGACGCGCTGCGGCAGTTCGGCGACGCGCTGGCCGCGCACGTCGGCGAGCCAGTCCCGTTCCGCTTCGCCAACTGGTCTGTGCGGGTCCGCCCTGTCCTTCATGGGACGCATCCTGTCCGGCAACGCGGCGCTGCGCGGCCGCGCCGGACTTGAACTGGTCGTGCCCACCCTCGACTTCCGCCTCGCCGCCCAGTTCTGGGAGATCACCGACCCGCGCACCGCCGCGCTGACCAACGCCGTCGTTGGCGGCACCCCCGCCTACCGCCGTGAATTCGCCCAGGGTGACACGCCCGCCGGCGCCGACGACTTCGACTCCTGGATCGTCCGTGCGGTCCTCAACCCCGGCCGCCCGCTCTTCCGCGAGGGCCGCTACCTGCTCGCCGAAGAACCCGAGCTGCATGACACCGCGCTCTACCACTCCGTGCTGGCCGCGATCGCCGACGGCAATCACAACCGCGGCGGCATCGCCTCCTACCTCGGTCGCAAGTCGACGGACCTGGCTCACCCGCTCGCCGTTCTCCAGGACGTCGGCATGATCACCCACGAGCAGGACGCCTTCCGCCGCAACCGCTCCGCGTACCGGATCGCCGAGCCCCTTCTCGCCTTCTACCACGCCGTCATGCGACCCGCCTGGGGCGAACTCGAACGTCCCGGCCGCGCGCCGAACGTGTGGCGCCGGCTGCAACCCACCTTCCGCAGCAAGGTCGTCGGACCTCACTTCGAGCGCATCTGCCGCGAGTGGACCCGCTGGTACTGCGACTCTGAAACCATAGGTGGCTTCCCGTCGAACGTGGCCAGCGGTACCGTTCCCGACCCGGCCAACCGGACCGCTCACGAGGTCGACGTCGCGGCCTTCGGCCAGGACGAGACCGGCCGCGAGCGACTCCTCGCCATCGGCGAATGCAAATGGAACGACATCATGGGCCTCGGACACTTGCGCCGGCTCGACCAGATCCGCGACCTGCTCCGCGCCCGGGAAGGCGTCGACGCCGAGCGCACACGGCTGCTCCTGTTCAGCGGCGCCGGCTTCAGTGACGACCTGTGCGCCGTGGCCCGGCACGACCCCGCCGTTCAACTTGTCGACATGGGCCGGCTTTACACAGGTGCATGAAGCACACGAGGCGATCAGTGATGCTCTGACCCCTAACCCCTGAAGCACCGGCTTGCGAGTCTCCTGATCCGCGCACTCTCCTCGGCGGCACCGCGGAAGGTCCCCGCCTATCCGACGGCCGCATCAGATAGGGCGTCCGTCGTCACTGGGGCACATTCGGTGTCGGTTTGGTAACCATGCAACTACATTAAGTGACGGCAAGGGAAGCTCGATAGGAGAGCCAAGCAGTCCCCCCGATCATGGAGTGCTGTATGGAGCGAACTGTTCTTGCCGCTGTCACGGAGCCGTCTGACGCCGATACGGCGCTCGCTGAGCAGCTTCGCCGGGTGTGTGCGTCGATGGACGAGTTCGGGATACAGGTGCGCTGGACGCATCGCGCCGAGGACGCGCTGGCGGTGGTCGGTTCGGACGCGTCGCTGACGGCGGTGCTGGCAGCGTGGGAGGCGCCGGGAGCCGAGGAGCTCCTGGGGGCGGTGGCCAAGCGGTTCCGCGGCCTGCCGGTCTTCCTGATGACCTCGGAGCAGGAGCTTCCGCTGTGGGTGTACGAGGTGATCCACGGCTACGTCTTCCCGCTGGAGGACACTCCGCGCTTCATCGCCGGGCGGATCGCCCACGCGGCCGATCGGTACGCCGAGAAGATCCTGCCGCCGTTCTTCGGCGCGCTCCGCCGCCTGGAGGACCACCATCAGTACTCGTGGCACACCCCGGCACACGCTGGAGGCGTGGCGTTCCTGAAGTCGCCGGTAGGGCGGGCGTTCTTCGACTTCTACGGGGAGCGGCTGCTGCGCACCGACCTGTCCATCTCCGTCACCGAGCTGGGCTCGCCCCTGGAGCACACGGGCCCGATCGGGGACGCCGAGCGCAACGCCGCCCGCGTCTTCGGCGCCGACCGCACGTTCTTCGTGGTCAACGGTAACTCCACCGCGAACCGCGTCGTCGGGCACCACGCGATCGCCCGCGACGACACGGTGCTGGTCGACCGCAACTGCCACAAGTCGATCCAGCACGCGCTCACCATCACCGGTGCCCGTCCGGTCTACCTGGTGCCCGAGCGCAACGGGCTCGGGCTGGCGGGGCCGGTCCCGCCGACCGCCCTGGAGGCCGGCGCGGTGCGCGAGCGCCTGCGCGGCCATCCCCTCGCCGCTGGGGAGGCCACCTACGCGGTGATCACCAACTCGACGTATGACGGGCTGTGCTACGACGCGGTACGGGTCGGCGAGTTGCTGAGCGGCAGCGTCCCCCGGCTGCACTTCGACGAGGCGTGGTTCGCCTACGGCCGGTTCCATCCGCTTTACGCCCGCCGGTACGGCATGGCGGTCGACGAGCGGACGCTGCCGGGTCCGGACCGTCCGACCGTGTTCGCCACGCAGTCCACCCACAAGCTCCTGGCGGCGCTTTCGCAGTCGGCGATGCTGCACGTCCGCCCCGCCGAGCGGGCGCCGGTGGACTACGACCGGCTCAACGAGACGTATCTAATGCACGCCTCCACCTCGCCGCTCTACCCGGTGATCGCCTCGCTGGACGTGGCGGCGGCGATGATGGACGGCCCGTCCGGGCAGTTCCTGACCGGGGAGGCGATCATCGAGGCGGTCCGCTTCCGGCAGGCGATGGTGCGGCTGGCCACCCGCATCCGCGACGACGGCCGGCGGCCGGACTGGTTCTTCGGCGTCTGGCAACCCCCCTCGGTCACCGACCCGCGCACCGGCCAGACCGTCCCGTTCGCCGAGGCGGACCCGGCCCTGCTGTGCGCCGAGCCCGCCTGCTGGACGCTGGAGCCCGGTGCCGCCTGGCACGGGTTCGACGGGCTCGCCGAGGGGTACTGCCTGCTGGACCCGGTCAAGGTGACGATCACCTGTCCTGGCGCGGACGCTGCCGCCGGGACCCTCGATTGGGGCATTCCAGCCCGGATCGTGGCCGCTTACCTGGAGCGGCGTGGCATCGTGGTCGAGAAGACCGGCGACCACACCTTGCTGGTGCTGTTCTCGATGGGCATCACCAAGGGCAAATGGGGCACTCTGCTCGACGCGCTGACCGACTTCAAGAACGCCTACGACGACGACCTGCCCCTCGCCGAGGTGCTGCCCGACTTCGGCACGCCCGCGACCGCGTCTGAGCACAGCACCGCGAGGCCGTCCAGCAGCTCCATCTCGCTGCGGCGGTTCTGCGCGCGGGCCCACGACAGGCTGCGCGACTCCGGTGTCGGCAGGCTGCTCGACCAGGTCTTCACCACCCTTCCCGAGCCCGTCCTGACCCCGGCCGACTGCTACCAGGCGATGATCCGATCACGCACCGAACGCGTCCCGCTTGCCGACCTGCCCGGCCGGATCGCCGCCACCACTGTCGTGGTCACGCCGCCCGGGATCCCGATGCTGATGCCGGGGGAAGCGACCGGGCCCGCTGACGGAGCCCTGATGACGTACTTGCGAGCACTGGAGGACTTCGACCGGGCGTTCCCCGACCTTGCGACCGACATTCACGGGGCCCATCGGGACCCCACCGGCCGCTACTGGATAGAAGTGATGTCGGCCTGATCAACTCGGGACCAAGCTCCTGGAGACGCACAGTCGCACTCGTCGCGGTCGGCTCGTCGAGGCAGGTGGGCGGTCAGTGCGCCTGCGTCTTCTGGTCGCGGAGCGCCTGCTCGACGGCGTCCCGTACGCGGGCGTCCTCACGCAGCTTGCGCCGTACGCGCCTGCGGCGCGCGAAGAGGAACGCCCCGACGATGACGGCGATCAGGACGACGACCAGCAGCAACAGTGTCCACGGGACAGCCCAGGCGTCCGTCGTTGCTCGGACCGGCGCCAGCCGAGGTGGTGGAGCCGGACGCGTCGGTGAGCAGGGGCATGAGGGTTGTCGTCGCGGCCACCCTGACTCCCGGTGCCACGCCGTGGACGGGCGTCAGCCTTGGCGAACGGGTTGCCGGAGCCAGCGCAGTCCACGTGGAGGTCCTCGATCGCGAGGATCGGCTTGAGCTCGCCGCTGACCCGCAGCTTGACCCGGATGCCGTGGCGCCGGTCCGTTGCGCACCTGGACCGCCGCCGCCGTGCACGCCGTCCTCAGCGAGGTGGTCACCGGTAAGCCGTCTGGAGCGCATGGTGAGAATGGGGTGGTGGCAGGCCCCGCTCGGCATCTCGCGAGCCTCCGCCTGCGACCACCTCTCCCAGGCACACCGGACCCGACACCCCGCAGGAGCAGCAAGCATGACGAACGCACTTCCGGTCACGTTGGGCGACGTTCGCGAAGCCGCTGCCCGGCTCAAGGGCGTGGCGCATCGTACGCCCGTCCTGCGCTCGCGCACTCTGGATGCCCTCGTCGGCGCGGAGGTCTTCCTCAAGTGCGAGAACTTCCAGCGCATCGGCGCCTTCAAGTTCCGCGGCGCCTACAACGCCATCTCCCGGCTGTCGCCCGCGCAGTTGGCCAAGGGCATCGCCGCGTACTACTCCGGCAATCACGCCCAGGCCGTCGCCCTCGCCGCCCGCGAGCTGGGCAGCACCGCCGTGATCCTCATGCCCGAGGACACCCCGAAGTCCAAGATGGAAGCCACCGCCGGCTACGGCGCGGAGATCGTCACCTACGACCGCTACAACGGCGACCGGGTCGCCATCGGCGAGGCCCTGGCCGCCGATCGCGGGCTGGCGCTGATCCCTCCGTACGAGCATCCGCACGTCATCGCCGGGCAGGGCACCGCCGCGCTGGAGCTGATCGAGGAGGTCGGCGAGCTCGACGCGCTGCTGGCGCCGATCGGCGGCGGCGGCCTGATGGCGGGCAGCGCGACGGCTGCCAAGGGGCTGCGACCCGCCATGCGGGTGATCGGCGTGGAGCCCGAGGCGGGCGACGACACCAAGCGTTCGCTCAGCGCGGGCGAGCGGGTGTCCATCCCCGTCCCGCGGACGATCGCCGACGGCCAGGCCGCGAACATCCCCGGCGAGCTGACCTTCTCCATCAACAAGCGGCTGGTCGACGAGATCGTCCTGGTCTCCGACGACGAGATCCGCGAGGCCATGCGGCTGGCCTTCGAACGGCTGAAGATCGTCATAGAGCCCAGCGGCGCCACCCCGCTGGCCGCCCTGCTGGTCGGGCGGCTGGAGCGCGTACCGCCGCGAATCGGCCTGATCATCTCCGGCGGCAACATCGACGCCCGCCGCTTCGCCGAGCTCTGCGCGGGCACGCCCGTGACCTAGGGCGCCGCGGTCGCCCGACGTCACCACCGGCTGTAACGATAGGTGCAACCCCGCTGCGTGGAGCACGTCTCCTGACGCCCGAGCCTGCTGAGTGCCGGTCAGTCGCCAAGGTCCGGCAGCACCCATTCCAAGGTGCCGGCGGGACGCTTCAGCGAGCGCAGCAGGCGGATCTGTCCCGTCTCCGGGTCCAGGCCGTAGTCACGCACGTGCCGGGGGTCGTAGCCGTTCTTGTCGTACAGCCCGGTGCGGAAGACGAGACCTCCGCCGCGCGCCCAGGTGAGCCCGTCGATGCCGACGTCCTTGGGGAGTTTGACCGGTACGGTCGTGACCCGCCCCGTACGCAGGTGGTACAGGCGCACACCGGCGCGTCCTCGCGATGTGTACGCGAGCGCGATCGTCGTGTGGTCGCCGGCCAGCGTGGCGAACAGGCCGTCGTGCTCGGCCCGGACCTGACGCCGGACGACCTCGCGGCCACGCGCGTCCAGAACGGTGTACTCGGTGCCGTCTACCAAGTCGCTGGAGACCAGCAGGTATCTGCCGTCCGGGCTGAAGCTCGCGAACTCCTCGTAGAGGTGGCGCCGCACCGTGCGGGTCTTGCCGACATGGATGAGGTCATACGTCTTCCCTGTCGCCAGGTCGGTGAGCGAGTCGACCGTGGGCCCGCCGTCGGTGATCACCATGAGTCGCCCGTCCGCCGACAGGTGCACCCCGCTCTCGGACACGTCGTACAGCGGGGTCGGGTGGATCCGGCCGTCGGCGAGGTCGTGCACCACGACCCTGCGGTCGGACCTGCGGTTGTACACCAAGTGCCGGCCGTCGGCGCTCACCATCATGAACGAGAGGTCACGGTCCGCCCGCGCGCCCGTCAGGCGGACGACGCGGCCGTCCCGCATCGTGAGCTCCCATGGGTCGCACTTGGTGCCCGAGCACGCGGGCAACCGGGCGTACCGGACGGTTCCGATCTGCGTTGCGGCGTCCGCGGCGGAGGGGGCGACCCCCAGCAGAAGCGCGGCTAGTGCGACCAGCGAGGCCGACACCCTCACCCTGATTCTCGTCATGCTTCCGATAGACGATTATCCAGGCCGGAATGTTTGGGGTTGCGGGAGAAATCCCTCCAAGGCCAGACGTCCGCCCGCGATCTACCTGCGAGAGTCCACGTTGGTCGCGCGGCAGGCAACGTCGCCGGTGATGGTTGTGGCGACGAGGAGGTTCGAGGTGGGGCCGCCGGAGTCTCCGTAGCAGGTCCCGCCGTCACCGGTCGAGGGGTTCTGCGAGAGCCGGAGCCATGCCTTGTTGAGGCTGTTGAACGACCCGGACGCCTGGTTGCGGGTGTCGGTATAGGTGTAGGTCTTGCCACCGGGACGTTGACAGGGGCCAGCGACCCATACCCGACCGAGGTGAAGGTCGCCGCCGCGAGCGTGCGGTCGTCCTTCATCCGGTCGAGCAGGCCAGCGGTCGGCAGTCTCGGGTGATGTTCGGGATCGGCCTGCTGAAGACGACCACGGCGATGTCGTGCAGGTCGGACTGGCTGCCACCGTAGTTCGGGTGGGGGACGTAGCTACCGCCCATCGCTGAAGTGAAGAACCGCCGACCCTGGCCGTCCGCTCCGTCGGGGAAATGCTTGCGGCCGAGCGGCCTGCGTTGGTCATTCCGTCGGTGGAGTTCTACAGGGTTCTAAAGGACGCTGTTCGCCGGCGAGGGCGCCGCGGCGGCCGGGTAGGTGATTTCGGTGAGGAGGTCGCGGGCCAGGGCGTCGGCTATGCGGAAGGGGAAGGCGTTGGTCCCGGGGCGGGCGAAGCCGGTGATCGCGAAGCCGTGGCCGACCCAGTGGCCGAGGGCGAAGCGGCGGGGGTGGGCCGCGCCCGAGGCGTTCACCAGGCGCCCGTTCTCGACCCGTATGCGGCCGAGCCGGTACGTCGTGCCGTCCGGGCCGGTCAGCACCTCTTCGGTGATCGAGCCGCTGTCGTACAGGCCGCGCAGCAGGGGATCCTTCACCCGGGCGATGCTCGGGGCGGGCAGCCGGGACTCGATCAGCGCCCGCGCCTCGACGTGGCCGGGCGCGTGCGGGCCGCACGCGCGGAAGAGCCCGGCCTCCCGGTCGGCGGTCACGGTGACGCCGCCGCCGAGGAAGCGGACGATCCCGGCCCGCGACAGGGCTTCGAGCTCCAGGAGCCGCTGCGGTGGTGGCCCGGACGCGTAGTAGCTGAAGACGCTCTGGAACCACTCCGGGAGGTCCTCGGCCTGGGATCTCGCCGACAGCAGGCCCTGGTTCAGGACGTCCAGGACCAGGGCCAGCATCACCAGCAGCCCCTTGTAGACCGCCAGGTCGGCACTGTGGGCGGGATCGGCGTGCCGTTCGACGTTGGCGACGATGTACGAGCGGAGCCACCGCTGGAGGTCCTCGGCGTCGTCGAAGCGCAGCCCCTCCAGCGGTGACAGCAGGTTCGCCAGGTCGAGCCGGTCCTCACGCCTCGGTACGGCCTCCTCCACCAGAGTGATCCGTTCGTCGTCGTCCCAGCCGGCCGGGTCGTACCGGTCGAGGAATTTCTCCCAGGGGAGCGTGACCCGCTCGGGGTGGGCGGTGAACAGCTCGTGGTAGTAGAAGTGGCCTAGTTCCTTGGCCATCAGCGGCCACAGATGCCGGTTCAGGTCGAGCGGGCCGTGCCGTTCGTACAGCGCGGTGACCGCTTCTGGCACGAAGTAACGTGGCGCGGCCAGCGGCGCGCCCAGCTCGGGATAGGTGATCTTGGAGTGGTTCGGGATGCCCCGGCGTGAGCCCGCGTACATGATCGGCTCCGCGCCCGAGGGGTGGTACACGTATCCGCCGCCGGGCCGGGGCTCGAACCGGCCACCGCGCCCCTGCGCCAGCAGGACGATGGTGTCGATGAAGCCCAGACCCATACCGCGCAGGATGACCGGCTCGCCCGCCGGGATCACGTCCAGGTCGAGATCGGCGACGTAGTTCGGCGGCACGTACACCAGCCCGTGCGCGTCGGCGAAGTCCGCCAGCTCCTGATGGACGCCGCCCGGCGCCGCGTCGAGGTAGCCCTGGACCAGCAGGACGGCGTCGGCGTCGAGGGGCTCGCTCCCGTCGTCCAGCCAGACGCGCTGACGGCCACCGGCCTCGGTGAGCGCCTCGGCCGTGGCCCGGTGGACCTGGACGGTGACCTGCGGCGGCGCCGACGTCACGATGTACTGGAAGCACCAGGACAGGTAGGCGTTCTGGATGACCCGGGGCGGGAACGTGGCATGGGTGACGTCGTAGCCGTGCTCGGCCGCCCACTCGTAGATGGCGGGGCCTGGGCGGATCGGCCCGTCGATCCGCAGGCTGGTGTCGGTGAACAGGCTCACGTCCGCGGCCTGGGAGTTCATCCACATCAGCTCTGACTGCTCGCGTCGCCAGGTCCGCCCGCCGCCCGGGGGATGCGGGTCGACCACGTGGATTTCCAGCCGGCGCCCCGGGGGTGCGTTGGCGATGAGGCGATCGACCATGACGGTGCCACCCGGCCCGGCTCCCACCACCACGATCGTCAGAGGTTCGCTGCTCACGCAAGGAGATTTGCACCGCTTCACGACATAGTCAATATTTCCTACCAGAAAACCAGGAAAGGCTCATGGGAGCGAACTCACCCTTCCTCCTTTTATTAGGTTGCGAGAGCCGACGAGAAGCCCGGCCGGTCACGCTCCCATTGCCTGCACCACCCCTTGCCGCCCACTGGCCGCCCCTGGCGCGGCCGGCCGATTTCGGCCAGGGCGACGTGCGGGCCGACGAGGCACAGCGTCCGCTCCGGTCGACGCTCCGGACGTGACCCTCGCCCGCCAACCGCTCACCCTGGAGTCCCGTCGGCGGGGTCTCACTGCCTGAGAGCCGTGGTGGCGCTCGCCCGAAAGGACCACTAGCGTCCGGATGGTTCGGTATGTGGAGGCATACGCAGGGCTGGAAGGAAATTCGTGAGCACACAAGCAGCGGGGCGCTTCGGGCTCGTGGGTAGTGGCTGGCGGTCGGAGTTCTTCGTGCGGCTGGCCAGGATGGCGCCGGAGCACCTGTCGGTGTCGGGGGTGGTGACCCGGTCGACCGAGCGGGGGGCCGAGGTGGAGGCGCGCTGGGGAGTGCCCGCCTTCAGCTCTGTCGCGGAGATGCTGCAGGCGGAACGGCCGGAGTTCGTCATCCCGTCGGTGCCGTGGCCGGTCACCCCGGAGGTGACCAAGGAACTCGTGAAGTTCGACGTTCCCGTGCTGGCGGAGACGCCGCCGGCGGCCGATCTGGACGGGTTGCGCGACCTGTGGGCGGCCGTCGGGTCCTCGGGGCTGGTGCAGGTGGCCGAGCAGTATCTGCACATGCCGGGGCACGCGGCGAGGCTGGCGCTGGCCCGTGAGGGCGTCATCGGCCAGGTGACGTCCGTGCAGATCTCGTCCACACACCTCTACCACGCCGTCTCGATCATCCGGGGGCTGCTCGGGGCCGGGTTCGAGGAGACGACGGTGACCGCCCGGTCCTTCACCGCGCCGCTGGCCGATCCGCTGTCCAGGGACGGCTGGACGGGGGACGACGCGCCGAAGCAGGCGGCCACCACGATCGCCACCCTGGAGTTCCCCGAGGGGATGGGGCTGTACGACTTCACGGACAACCAGTGGTGGAACCCCCTGCGCGCCCGCCGGATCGTCGTGCGCGGATCGCTGGGCGAGATGGTGGACGACCGCGTCGTGCGCCTGGTCGATCCCAGGTCTCCGGTGGAGTCGCAGATCGTGCGCCGTCAGACCGGGGTCGACCTGAACCTGGAGGGACGCGAGCTCGACCACATCAGCTTCGACGGACGGGTGATCTACCGCAACCGGTACAAGGGCGCACAATTCTCGGAGGACGATCTGGCCGTCGTCTCCCTGCTCGGCCAGATGACCGCCTGGGTCCGCGGCCAGGCCTCCGAGCCGTACCCCCTGGCCGACGGCTGCCAGGACCACCTGCTCAGCCTGGCCATCGAGGAGTCACTGCGCACCGGCGCCGGCGTCACCACCGCCCGCGAGGCCTGGGCACGCTAGAGGGTGTCTGAAAAGTTATGACCGCGATCCCGCGATCCCGCGAGGCGGTGCAGGAGCAGCATGCAGGTGGCGGCGTAGATGACGCTTTCCGAGGTCGCGATCAGATAGTCGAGATGTTCGACCGGGACTTCGAGTGGGCGGAGCTGAGCCGCTTCGCCACTTACGCGGCCCCCCAGGCGACCCTGGGCGTAATCTCCGGACGCCGTCGGCAAGGCAAGACCTTCCTGCTCGACGCGCTCACCAGCGCGACCGGCGGCTTCATGTTCACCGTTACCGAGACCACCGAAGCCGACGCGCTGCGACAGTTCGGCGGCGCACTGGCCGCGTACCTCGGCGAGCCCGTCCCGTTCCGCTTCGCCAACTAGGACGAAGCCATGGCTCGGCTCCTGCGCATCGCCACCACCCGGCCCACAGTCGCGGTCTTCGACGAGTTCCCGTTCCTCGCCAAGGCCTCCCCTGCCCTGCCCTCCATCATCCAACGCGCCCTGGACCCCACCGCCCAGCGCGGCAACACCCCCGTCCGCCTGCTTCTGTGCGGATCCGCCCTGTCTTTCATGGGACGCATCCTGTCCGGCAACGCCCCCCTGCGCGGCGGCGCCGGACTGGAACTGGTCGTGCCCACCCTCGACTTCCGCCTCGCCGCCCAGTTCTGGGAGATCACCGACCCGCGCACCGCCGCGCTGATCGATGTCGCGGCGTTCGGCCAGAACGACACCGGCCGCGAGCAACTCCTCGCCATCGGCGAATGCAAATGGAACGACATCATGGGCGTGGGACACCTGCGCCGGCTCGACCACATCCGCGACCTGCTCCGCGCCCGCGAAGGCGTCAAGGCCGAGCGCACACGACTGCTCCTGTTCAGCGGAACCGGCTTCAGCGACGACCTCCGCACCCTGGCCCGGCACGACCCCAGCATCCAACTCGTCGACGTGGACGGCCTTTACACCGGCGCATGAAAGCACACGAGGCGAACAGCGATGAGGGGATGACGGGCGCGCCCGGCTGAGGTCGTCGAGCGCCTCCCGGCGGCCGAGGATGTGCCCGCGGATTCCCCTGCCGGTCAGCGCGTAGGCCGAGGCGTGCCGGTCGCCCGCCCTCGAAGTGGTCGAGCAGCGTCTCGAACTCCTCCGAAGCCCTGTGGAACCGGATGACCGCCCGCAGCTTGAGGGGCGCGGGAGGAAAGCCTGGCGTGCCAGGCGTATTTCCGCGCGGGCCGCGATCTCTTTAGTGGTGCGGGTCATCGCAATACCATCGATCGTCTCGCGGGCGCGGGCCGCCGCCTGCGGTAGGCCGGGGACCGCACCGGGGCGAACCCCGGAAGCCGTCGGTGTGGGGACTCCAGAGATAGTCGGCACAGGCCGGTGCAACGAGACCGCTGTAGCTCTGCCGCCAGCCCTTCTTGATCGCGTCCTTGGCGAGGCTCTCCAACGCGGCCACGATCCCGGGGTCGTGCACACCATAGATCTTGAGCACGGCGGCCACTTCGGCCGGACGGAGGTGGGCATTGGCGTTCTCGATGCGCGACAACTACGGCGCCTTCCACCCGACGACCTCGGCGGTGGCGTTCAGGATCAGCCCGGCGGCGTTGCGGAACCGAAAAGCGACACCACGGGCAAGGTACCCGGCCTAGAAGGAGGCTCACCATGGGATACCGCGTAGAGGCCGACCTCGGGTTCTACATCACGACGCGGCCGAAGGGATTCGTCGTGCATATGAACGTGTGCGAGGAGAACCTGCGTGCCGTGCGCGAGGTGACTCTGAGCACGCTGACCGCCGCGGGGATCGACTCCGAGACGGCCGAGGCGGCGCGGTTGGTCGCGTCGGAGTTGGTCGGGAACGCGGTGCGGGCGTGCGGGCACTGGGCGCCGGTAGTCGTGGAGATCGAGTCGGGGCGTCGAGGGGTTTGGGTACGGGTTCATGACCCGGACCCGGATCGGGTGCCTGTGCGGGCGACGATCGCTCCCGATGATGATCAGGCAGAGTCAGGGCGGGGGCTGTGGCTGCTGGATGCTCTCGCGCCTGGATGGGATGTCGCGCTCACGCCGATCGGCAAGCAGGTTCGGTGCCTGCTTCCGGCACCTGAGGCCGTGGCCGTCCGGCTGGCGGGCTGAAGTAGCCCAGGCGGTGCGAGCAGCGCTGGCCGCTTCTCCTTCACACCGACCTGGACGCCTTCGCCGTGTTCGCCGGTAACGGATCCCCCGCATGGGGTCGGTCGCTCCTTCGCGGCCATGGCGATCGCTGTGCCCGATCACGAACTGGGGACGACGATCTGGCCATTGGCGATCTTTTGTTCCGTCTCGTCCAGTCGTGCCTTGATGCCGTCGATCTGGTTGCCGGTCGTCGTGTAGTCGAAGCCGTGGTCCTTGATGCCGTAAACGATGGGACCGGGCTCGGCAGAGCCGGTGGAGAAGTCATTGAGATAGTCGAAAACCACCGTGTCGACCCGCTTGATGATCGAGGTCAGGACGACGTCACGCAATGAAGCGTCCGCGGTGCGTGCCTCGTCGGCTTCGGCGCCGACGACCCGCCCGCCGGCCGCCTTGGCGGCCTGCATGACACCGAGGTTGGAGCCGCCCGCCGCCTGGAAGAGAACATCGGCGCCCGCGCCGAACATGCCGGCCGCGACGAGCCTGCCCTTGGCGGGGTCGTCGAAACCGCCGAAGTTCGGGGGGCGGCTCAGGTATTCGACGTCGATCTTGATGTCCGGCTTAACCGACTTGGCACCCGCAACGAAGCCCGCGGCGGCTTTTTCGATGGAGCCCCCGTCCTTGACCGCGCCGACGAAGCCCACGCGCCCCTTGTGCGACTTCAACGCTGCCGCCACACCGGCGAGGAACCCGCCTTCCTGCTCGGCGAAGACGAGGTTCGAAACGTTGTTTCCGGCCGCGTCCCGACTGTCGACGATCGCGAACGTGGTGCCCGGGAACTCGGCCGCGACGCTCTTGACCGCTTCGGTGTAGGGGTAGCCGATCGCGATGATCGGATTGTGTACGCCCCGGGCGAGCACCCGCAGCCGTTGTACCTTTTGCGCTTTCGTCTCACCCGCGCCCGCCGCCAGCTCCTTGACCTCGCGTACGCCGAGCTCCCTCTTGGCACGTTCTAGGCCCTGCACGGCCGAGTCGTTGAACCACAGATCGCCCCGGCCACCGACATCCAAGGCGATACCCACCTTGTCCAGCTTGTTGACGATGGCGGAGGAAGAGGTGGCTCCGCTGGAGGGAGTGGTGGGGGTGTGATTGACGTCCGAGTTCGAGAGCCAGATGCCGGCCGTGACCGCGAGGGCGAGCAGCACGCTCAGCAGGGGGACTGTCGCTCGCGACGCGACGCGCCGTGAGCGGCCGGTCCGAAGTGAACTGCCCTTCGTCCCCGCAGCGGTGACGACCGCCGCCGCGGGCGGCACGGTCTCGTGCACCGAAACCGGCAAGCTGGAGGCGGCGGAGGGCGATGCACCGGTCGGCTCGCCGGTTGTCGCCCCGGGCGGCCGGTCGGCGCCGTGGCCCACCAACTGGAGCATGATCCCGGCGGCGGTCGGCCTGGCCTGCGGAGCCTTGACCAGGCATTGGCCGAGCAGTGAACGCAGCGGCTCGGGCACCTCATTGATGTCGGGTTCTGCGGTGAGGACGGCGTGCAGAACGGCCGGAACGCTCGCGCCACCGAAGGCGAGACGGCCGGTGGCCGCGAAGGCCATGGTCACCGCCCAGCTGAACACGTCGGCCGGTGGGCCGACCTGCTCGTTGGCGATCTGTTCTGGCGCCATGTACGCCGGGGTGCCGGCCACGCCGCTGCTGGTGGCCGTGAGGGAGTCGAGGGCGCGGGCGATGCCGAAGTCGATCACGCGCGGCCCATCGGAGCCGAGCAGCACGTTGCTCGGCTTGAAGTCGCGATGCACGACGCCCGCTTGATGGATCGCGGCCAGTGCGCCGGCCGTGCCCAGCGCCAGTCGTACCAACTCGTCACCTGTGAGCGGCCCACGTTCCCGGACGCGTTGCGCCAGCGAGACCCCCTCGACGTACTCGCTGACGATATAGGGCCGCTGATCTGCCGTACCGACCTCGATGACCCGTGCCGTGGAAAAGGTCGCCACCCGCCGCGCGGTGGCGACCTCGCGCAGAAACCTGCGCTGCGCGTTCGGGTCAATCGCCTGGTGCGCGTGCAGGACCTTGATGGCGACCCGGTCCCCTGCGGGCGACTCGGCGAGGTACACCGTTCCTTGACCGCCCTGACCGATGCGGCCGAGCACTCTGTAGTCGCCGAACTGGTCGGGCTCACCAGAGCGTAATGGGGGTAAGTCGGGCATATGGCCTCCTGCGTGCCGATCCGACGATAGGGATCCCATAAATCTCGATCCGGGCGGAGACTTCGAGCTCGTCCCGCGCCACCACTCCTGCCGTCTGGATCGACGACGACTTCACCACTCTCGACCATAACTGGGCGGCGGCTCGTGCGCTCTCCGGATCTCCCGCGCTTCTCGTCCAGCCAGACTCCAAGGTCGGCCTTCAGCAGGGCCACCACGATCGCCACGCTGGAGTTCGCCGCGGGAATGGGGCTGTACGACTTCACGGACAACCAGTGGTGGAACCCCCTGCGCGCCCGCCGGATCGTCGTCCGCGGATCGCTGGGCGAGATGGTGGACGACCGCGTCGTACGCCTGGTCGATCCCAGGTCTCCGGTGGAGTCGCAGCTCGTACGCCGTCAGACCGGGGTCGACCTGAACCTGGAGGGACGCGAGCTCGACCACATCAGCTTCGACGGACGGGTGATCTACCGCAACCAGTACAAGGGCGCACAATTCTCGGAGGACGATCTGGCCGTCGTCTCCCTGCTCGGCCAGATGACCTCCTGGTGCCGGGGCGAGGCTCCCGAGCCCTATCCCCTCGCCGACGGGTGCCAGGACCACCTGCTCAGCCTGGCCATCGAGGAATCGCTGCGCACAGGCACCAGCGTCACCACCGCCCGCGAGGCCTGGGCACGCTAGAGAGGCTTTAGAGGCCGAGGTCAGATGGGCGGATGTCGAGGTCCGTGCTCGCCTCTTGTCGCGCTGGACCCGCGAGCGGTTGCCTACTCTTGCGCGTCTTGACGGAGAAGGTCATAAACCCTGCCGGAGGTGCGAAACCAATCCTCGTCTATAAAGCGACCTGTCATCCGTCCTACGATCGTGAGGAACGTGTGCGCCAAGGGTTCCTCCCCATCATCCTGGCCGTGGTCACGGACTAGTCCTGAGGCGAAGGGTTCGAATACCGAGCCAGGTGGTAGATAGCCGTCCCAGAACGCGTCGATCTCCTCGGAGACTTCTCCGTCGTTGTACTGGTAGTACAAGGGGTAGAGGCCATCGACCTCCCACAGCCAGTTAATATCCAAGGATCGCCGCTCCCCGGCGCTAAGCCGGCGGCTCCCACTCATGGAACCGGCGGGATGCAGCATGATGGCCACTGACCAACCCGGGCTGTGCGGTCCGAGCCAGATCGTCGCCGTCTCTCCGAGGGGCCGCGACCAGTCGGTGAGCCACGCCGTGGCTTGCTCCAGCGTGTGATCGCGCCGAGTCGACGCATCAACTCCGAGGAGTCCGGCGATCTCTTCGAGATCGCTTCGCTCGATCCACAGCGCTCCGAACGCGTCGCGGAATCCTCGTGATGCCAGCAGAGCGTGCTGATCGCCCGTTGGGAGCATCTGCTCAAGATCCATGATGCCCGATTTCCTTAGCGTTGAGATGATATGCAGGGTGCCGTGCCGCCAAAGCGGCACGGCACCGGTGAGTCTTGTTGATTATCTCCAGACCACCCGCGGCGCGGCGACAGCGCCGGCATGGGAGTACACGCTGAAGGGAACGGCGGTGCGAGTCACCCGCGTGGCGGTCGCCCGTCGAGGTCCCACCGCCGTCCGGGAGTTCCTACACGCGCGCGACGGCACGGCGACCGAGTCGGCGACCGCCACCACGACCAATGCAATTTACGGCCTGCCATATAAGTGTGCCCATTTCTGACTATATTGACGGACTTAAGGTGTCATGTGACCCTGAAGACGTCTGGGGATTCGTCCAATCACGGGAGGCCTGGCGGATGAACACGCCCTGGGAAGTGGATACGGAAGCAGGCTTCCTGCGTAGACTTGGAAAGTCGATGCGCGAGCTCGGAAGCACCGCCAATACGGATGGGTGCCCCGACATCTGGGAAATGGAGAACGGAGACATCGCCGTGGTCGGACGTGATGTTACCGCGAGCTATGCGGGCAGACTCCCGGACGGCCTGACGATTCGTGCTGACGAGCGTCTCGTGATGATCCCGCGACAGCTCCTCACCGCCGCCAAACCGGACATCCCAAATGCTTGAACAGCTCAGCCGTCTTCCAGCCCAATCCCTCGACCTCGACACTTATCGGATGGACTTTCGGGATAATTTCTGGAAGTCCGATATGTCATGGAAGCTGGAAAGGCAGCTCACTTTCAAGGAGCCCTCCACTCCGAGTTGGGTGGCGATGGCCGAGGGTGATTGGGAGAAGTCGCTGCAGCTTGCCGAGCAGATGCGCGCCGGCCGGACCGAACACCAGCGCGAGCTGGACCGCTGCGGAATCGTCCAGCGACGAATCCGGTTCGTGAGCGATCCGCCGACTCCCTATCTTCAGTGGGAGCTGCACCTGCTCATGATCTGGGCCCAGCTCGGCGAGCAGATCAGGGTTCTGCCCGCCGAGACGATCGCGCATCTGGAGACGCTGACCGTGCTCCCCGAGGTCGTGGTGCTCGGAGACCGATCACCGAACCCGGTGATGTACGAGATCCAGTACACCGATGGAGTTCTGTCCGGCGCGCGTAAGTTCACCGATCCTGGGTTGATCACCACCTGCCGACACGCGATCAGCCACCACTGGCAGCGGGGAGAGGACATCCTCCGCTACTTCCCGAGGAAGATCGCAAACCTTCCGCAGCCCACGCCCCACGGGGTATGAAGGGCCGCATGACCGCCCGCACTCCTGCAAGCCGAAAGCTCAGGCCGTTACCCAGCCGCTCTTCCGTGAGCCATCTCGTCCCCTTCCTGACCGTCCTGCTGGTGCTCTTGGCAGTAGTCCTGGTAGCGCTGTCGCCTCTCGCGCTCGACGTGCTCGATGACGGCGGAAAATGGTCACAGCGAAGTGAGATCGGACAGACGTACGGGGCAGCCGCCGCCTTGATCTCCGTCTTCGCGTTGACCGCGATCACCGTTTCTCTGGTCCTGCAGGCACGTGAGGCCAAGCTGGCCCGGGAACAGGCGTCACGGACGACTCACAATGAGTTGATCACCATGGCCCTGGAAAACCCGCTATACCGGGAGTGCTGGGGAGTGTTCAGCGATGAGAAGGACGAGAACTCTCTCAAGCAGCAGCTCTACATGAACCTCATCGTGTCCTACTGGCAGACTCGATTCGAGCTCGGCACGTTTTCTGAGACACATCTGCGCCACGGGGCCGCGTCCATCTTCTCTGCCAGGCCGGGCAGAACGTTCTGGAAGGATGCCCGGGAGGCGCGTATCAGAACCTCTCAAACGCGTAAGGCGAGACGATTCCACGCGATCCTCGACGAGGAATACGACAAGTCGATCTCGACCACACCTGTGCTGGACACCTCTACAGAGGTCGGCGGCACACGAATGGCCACCCTCTTGCGAAAGATCGCCGACCACCTGGACGAGAAACAACAGGTGAATTGAGCCACGCCAGGCCCTGGCCACGTCCTAGGGGCTGGGGAACGCCCGGGTGCGTCTCCAGCGAAGCAGAAGACGGCGGCCCGCGTACAGGGCGCTCCCCGCCAGCAGTGACGCTCCGGTGATCAGCAGGCCGAGGTTCAGGCCGGGTGGGGCGAAGGAGCAGGTCAAGGAGGTCGCCCTGCCGTTCAGGGGGACGGCGAGGAGGCCGAGGTACCGGCGAGCGGAGGGCCGCTCTCCGGTGTTGAGGGAGCAGGTCCAGCCGGTGATGGCGGGGACGGCGAGCACGGCCGTGCCCGTGGCGGCGGGGGGCAGGGTGGCCCGCACGGTGTGGCCGGTGACGTGGACCCGGGTCGCGCCTGTGGCGCGAAGGTGGCGGACGGCTTCGGTCAGGCGGGTGGTGTCCAGGCAGGCCAGCGCTTGGGACGGCACCCGGCTGACCAGGTGGGGGCGGAGTTTGATCTTCAGGCGGCCGGTGCCGGGGACCGTGCCGAGCTTCTGGATCGAGGCGCGGCTCTGGCCGGCGACCCCGGTGAAGGAGACCGGGTCGCGGCCGGCCAGCGTCGCGACGCCGGTGAACTCGGGGGCGTGGAGGTAGACCTCGTCTCCGGGACGGCAGGTGGCGCGCAGGATGTACGGGTACGAGGGGGTCCGGACCGGGTCGGGGATGGTCTGGAGCGAGCCGTCGGGGTTCCCGGGAAGCGGCGTGCCGTCTTTGCGCAGGTACGTCGTGGCGGGGAGGTCGTACACCTGGGCGCCCAGCAGGAGCTCCTGGTTGCGGAAGGGCGAGTCGCCGTAGCGCGGCGTCCGCGGGGACGGCGGCCGTACGGTCACCAGGGGCGCGGTCGAGCGGACGGTCAGGGTCACCTCGGTCCGGGGCTCGGCGACGATTCCCTCGGCCCGCCGCAGTCCCATGGGAAGGGTCGAAGGGGCGATGACCTGGCGCGAGTGGGCGCGGGCGCCGATGGCGAAGACGGCGTCGGTGACCGGGTTGTCCATGCTCTTGGGGGCGCGTCCGCGCGACGTCCAGCCGAAACCGAGGTGGGCCAGGGTGTCGACGAGGGCGGTGGACGTCAGGCTGCTGTAGTACTCGGCGCCCTCTCCGCCGAGGAACTGCGGGTCGTTGGCCGTTATGCGCGGTTCCCCCGGGTCCGTGCGGTAGGCCGGCCAGCGGTCGGCGGACACCACGACCGCGCGCAGGCTCTCCGGCCACGGGCCGCGGGTCGGGTAGTCGTCCAGGACGTCGGCGCGGCGCGTGTCGACCAGCGCCACGTTGGCCGCGGCCTCGACGGTCTGGACGGTCGCGAGGAGCGCCAGGAGGGCGACCGCCGCGCCGCGGTGCAACCGCGGGCCTCGGCTCCGGACCAGGGTCAGCGTGCGGTACAGCACGGCTCCCGCGGCGACGGTGACGGCCGTCCACTGGATCATGTGCGGGCTCATGTGCTCCCACCGGGACGTGGCCCAGACGGCGGCCCCGAGCAGGGCCGCCGCGCCGGCCAGCGCGTACGGGCGGGGGACGCCGTACGAGAACGACTTCCAGCCCGCGATCACGAGCAGGCCGCACAACACGAACGCCTGGCGGTAGTAGCTGCCGTTGGGGTTGGTGAAGGCGTACCAGAGATGGACGGTCGGTTCCCACAGCATGGAGCCGAGGACCAGCGTGACCGCGACCGTCCATGCCACGCGGACGCGCAGCGGCACGGCGGGGTTGAACGGGAGGGTCAGCGCGGCGAACAGGGCGAAGGTGCCCACGAACAGCGCGGGCGAGCTGAACTGGTAGCTGCCGGGGAGCAGTCGCCCGAGCAGAGGGCCGACATCGACGGGGATGAACGGCCTGGGGTCCACCGGCCACGCGTCGCGGGCCGCGCTGAAGACGACCAGCACGATCGGAGCGGCCAGTCCCACGCCGAGCCCGCCGTACAGCAGCGCGCGGCCCGTGGCGTGCAGCCTGTCGCGCAGGGGCCGGTACTCGGACGCCAGCCTGATCAGCAGCAGGACGGCGGCGCCGATCGTGGCGAAGTGGGCGGTGTAGAAGTTGCAGGCCCAGGTGAAGGCGACGCACAGCGTGCCGAGGACGGGGTGGCGGCGGGCCAGGGCCCATTCGACGGCGAGGCAGAGCAGGGGGAAGGCGATCAGGCCGTCCAGCCACATCGGGTTGTAGGCGGCGTCGGTGACGGACCACCCGCACAGGCCGTACGCGGCGCCGAAGACGGCCGCCCTGCCGGAGCGCAGCGGCCCGCGGAAGCTGAGGCAGCGCAGGTACAGGGCCATGACGGCCGCCGCGGTGGCGATCTTGGCGACCGTGAGGACGTACACGGCCAGGTCGATCTGGGCGCGCGGGAACAGGGCGACGAGGAACGAGAACGGGCTGGCCAGGTAGTAGAACGCGTCCGGCAGGTAGCTGGAGCCGAAGCCGGACGCCCAGTTCACGAACAGGTCGCCGCGGGCGTGGCCGTGCAGGACGTCCCAGTAGTACGCGTAGAACGGGATGTACTGGTTGCCCAGGTCGCTGACGCTGCGAGTGGAGGCGCCGAACGGGAAGAACCCGGCGACGGCGTCGCCCGCGCACAACCCGACCGCGGCCAGCAGCCCGGCCATGAAGGCCGCCTGGAGGCGGGGGCCGGCGACGAGCGCCCACGGCAGAGCCCGGCCACGGAGTCGTGTCCAGAAGGTAAGGCCGTCACCCACCTGGCGGTACGCGGAGACGGTGGCGGGTGGCTGGTGCACTTCCTGCGTCGTCAAAGGTCCTCACGGCGTCACGCGAGCATCGACTGCGGCCAGATGGCGCCTGTGGCCAGACGGCACCATAGCCGATCTTCGTTACAAGCGGTGAACCGTTCGGTCGAGCGGGCGCGAACTCACGCCGGACGGCCGGAAGGGGGCGGGAGGTGGACGAGCCGCTCGAAGGAGGTCTTCGTGGCCCGAGGACTTCGTACGGGCCGGCCTTCAGCCTGGACGAGCGGCGGCGTACGCCCGGCCCCCGATCCGTCGGTGACAGATCGGAGGCGGGCCGGGGAGCGGGTCAGTGGGCGAGGACGCGCTTGTGGAGGTCGGTGACGGCCTTGCGGGCGGACTCCAGCGCGCCCGCCTGCCAGGCGATCATGTAGCTCAGCCAGTCGCCGGCGAAGTGGACGTGGCCCGCGGGCCGGTTGAGGAGCTGGTAGGCGCCGGTGCGGGACGGCCAGCCGACCCAGGCGCCCTCGATGTGCGGCTGCAGCCTCCAGGAGACGGACACCGACGACGCCAGCTCGTCCCGGTACTTCGCGCCGTGGATCTTCATGCCCTGCTCGACCGCGCGCTTCTCACGCTCGGGGTGCGGCAGCGCGGCGTAGGCGTCCTGGTTGGCGCCGTTGTTGTAGTACCCGATGACGAGGCCGCGCCGCGCGCCGTACCCGTAGGACGGGTACCACATGACGGACAGGTCGAGGTCGGTGTTGGTGATGCCGCCGTAGATGTTCTCGTCGGTCTCCCACCAGCGGCGGCGGTACTCCAGGCCGATCTTGCCGGACGAGGTGACGGTCGGGGTCGCGAGGGCGGCCTGGACGTCGGGGCCGAGGTTGTGCGGGGTCTTGGCGAGGATGTGCGGGGGCATGGCCGCGACGCAGAAGTCGGCCTTGATGTTCCGGGTCCTGCCGCTTCTGTCCTGGTACTCGATCTCGACCCCGTCCGGCAGGTCGGTGATCTTGGTGACCTTGGACCTCAGCGAGATCCTGTGCTTGCCGATCGCCTCGGCGAACGCCTTGGGGATGGCGTCCATGCCGCCGACCGGCTGGAACATCAGCATCGCCTGGTCGTAGCCGAGCTCGAACGAGAAGCGCTGGCCGACGCCGCTGGCGAGCACGTCCGAGAGGGAGGGGACCGGGCCGAGGGGCGTGCCGGGCTGCTCGCCCGCGCCGGGGTCGGTGCTGTACCCGCGGCGCTCGCCGCCGGTGTACGCGAAGCCGGCCGCCTTGTTGCCGATGGAGCCGAAGCCGCGCAGGAAGGTGATGAGCCGTTCCTTGTCCTGCGCGGTCAGCTTGGCGTCGAGCGCGCCGCTGTCGGTGGCCGTGGAGAGTAACTCGGAGATGTAGCCGAAGACGTCCGCCTTCGCCGCGCGCCAGGTGACGGGGGCGCTCATGCCCGCGCGCTCGTTGTAGATGTAGGTCTGGGCGTTGGAGTTGGTGAAGACCTCCAGGGGGACGCCGAGCTCACGGCAGTAGTCCATCGTGACCATCCACTGCGCGAGCCGCGCGGGACCGGCGTTCATGTAGATGCCATTGGAGAAGCGGGCGATCTGGGTGGAACCGTCCAGCTCGGTGACGCGGTCGCCTCCCCGGATCGTCCAGTTGCGGCCGCCGACCCGGTCGAGCGCTTCGAGGATCGTGCAGTCGTACCCGGCCTTGCCCAGCTCGTACGCCGTGGCCAGGCCCGCGACGCCGGCGCCGAGGATGACCACCTTCTTGGCACCTCGACCGGTGAGGGTGAAATCTGACGGTTGTGGGGGGACGAAGTTGGTCTGGGTCGCCGCTTCGGCCGTGGGCGCCAGGCCCATCGCGCCCATCGTGGCCAGGAGAGCACCGGCTCCGCCCGTGGCACCGACCGCTGTCAGGAATCCACGCCTGCTGTAGTCCACAGGACACCTCCAAGATCTCTGGAGGCCAAGTTTCTGTGTGATCTATTGCAGGTGATCGACGAATAAGTTCCGTCCCTATTTCTGCATAAATACCGCGATGTAGTGAAATTTCATGGTTTGGAGGCTTGCGTCACCGGGCTGCTTGGGCGTCCCCCGCGTGCGGTCAACGACGGCGGGAACAGACGAGCCGGCCGGCGGCGCGCAGGGCTTCGCGACCGCAGTCGAAGTTCCGCCGGACCCCGTCCCGGACCCGCGCGTCCACCTTGGGGAGCCAGAACCACTTCGGGTCGACGACGAGCCGGTCGCCTCCGGACAGGCAGGCCAGCGCCTCGTCGAAACTGAGCAGGTCAGCCACCTCGGGGAGGTACTGGGTGCGTTGCAGGAACACCGGCGAGGGGTAACGGCAGCGCGTCGGATTGCCCAGGAAGTACGCCATGTCGCCGAACGCGAGGTACATGACTGGTGTGTCCGCCCCGATCCGGGCGCGCGCCCGGTCCAGTTCGCGCTCGGCCTCCGTCCAGTGCGCGGCGCGCTCGGACGGGGTGAAGTCGGCGTGGGTGCGGTCGAAGGAGTACGGGCTGGTGGGCCACACGGGCACGGCGACCGCGACCAGGCCGGCCAGCCCGGCGACGCCGAGGGACAGCAGTCTTACGGCGGACGGCGTCGTGGGGGAAATATCGGCATCTGCCCCGCCCCGCACCCGCGCACGCCAGGCGGCCACGGCGAGGACGACCACGACGAAGGCAAACAGGACCGCATAGACCGCCCCGTTGTGCGCGAGCCTCCACGCGAGCGGCATCCCGGACACCAGCGGAACCCCCAGGCCCAGGACACCCGTCGCGGTCACCAGAACCCACGGCGGACGGCCGCGCAGGCGCGTCCACCGCGCAACGGCCAGCGCCCACACCCCCGCGGAGAACACGGGCAGCGCCGCCAGGTGGTACTGGAACCACTGCCCCTGGACGATCAGCGCCGCCACCACGCACAGCACGGCGGCCGTGGACAACAGCGGCCAGGCCCAGCGCCGTCCCCTCCCCCGGGGACGCGAGCCGTCCGAGACCGGTGCCGGCGTCCGTAACGACCGGGCCCGGGTGAGCAGCAGCACCGCGACCGGCAGCATCGCCAGCGCCGGGATCAGTAGCGCCTCGTTGGCGAGGGCGCTCACGAGCCCGTCCCGCGCGGCCTGCCCGAACCCGGTGCGCAGCGGCGTCCCCGAGTTGAGGTCGGACAACTCGGTGAACCACCGCCACTCGCGCGACTCGACGAGAACGGCGGCGCCGAACATCGCGAGGGTGAGCACCACGCCCGCGACGGCCGTCCATACGGCCCGCCGCAGGCTGAGCACGGCGACGACGCCGAGGGCGATGACGGCGCTGGGCGCAGTGGTGTACTTCACCAGGACGGCGAGGGCGAGCGCCGCTCCCCCGGCGAGCACGGCGACCGGGACGCGGCGGAACCACAGCGTCGCGGCCACGCCGGCGGTGGCGAAGAGTGCGGCGACCCACTCGGGTTGCAGGAGGTCCCAGGCGGGGGCGAGCGCCAGCGCCAGCCCCGCGCCGAACGCCACGGCGGTCGCCTCCCCACGCGACAATCCGGATACGACGGCGTCCGGTGCGGCGGCACGCGACAGCACGGCGTCCGGCACGACGGCGTCCGGCGGGGCGGGCTGCTGGGAGCGGCGGCCCTGACGGATCAGCGCGGCGCGGAGCCAGACGGCGGTCAGGGCGACCAGTGCCACCGTGAGCAGCCGGATCAGCGCCTCGCGTGCGGCGACCGGGCCGATGGTCAGGGAGTCCAGGCCGCCGATGAACCATCGGTACGGCAGCGGCCGGTGCACGAAGGTCTCCGCCCACGTGAACCCGCCGCGCCCGGCCGCGCGCAGGCCGCCGAGCGCGTACCGGACATCGTGGTTGAGCCCCTCGAAGCACGAACCGACCGCGACGGCGACGGCCACGACGGCGAGCGGAAGCCCCCACCATGCCTCGCGGCCACGTCCCGTGGAGTTCACTCCATCAACGGACACGCACCGAGACGCTAATACGTCCGCGGCGAAGGACGGTACTCAGGGACGGCGGAGAAGGTCGTGGGCAAGGTGGTCAGCCGCCCAGGTCTGCCACTGGGCGGTCGTCCAGCCGGATTCGCGGGTCATGATGAGGAAGAGCTCCGGGGACAGCAACCCGACGGTGATGTCGGCGGCCCGGCGGCGCGTGAGACCCGGCCGCAGAGCGCGCAGGCGGGCGATGATCGCGACGAACGCCTCGTGGGCGGTGCGGCGCTGCTCGCTGTTCGTGGCCCATTGGGCGGCCATGTCCGGATCACTGCCCGCCGCGTCGCGGACCACCGCCAGCAGCGGCGCGACGCGGTCGAGGATGACGGCGCTCTCGCGGACCCATCCCCGCACCACCGCCTCCGGGTCCTCCAGCATCTGAAGGCCGGTGAACCCCGTGCGGTCGAGGAGCGCGACGGGCGCGTCGTCCCCCACCGAGGCGACGTCAATGACCTCTTTGAGGAGCCCGCTCTTGCTTCCGTAGTGGAAATAGACGGTCTGCACCGACACGCCCGCGGCGTCGGCGATCTCCTGGAACGTCGTGCCGGCATAGCCCCGGACGACGAACAGGGCGTGCGCCGCCTCCACGACACGGCGCCTGGTCTGCGCGGATCGCTTGTTCCGACCCTTGACTTGCGGCATCGCTTTAGAGTACCACTTTAGAGTAGAACTCTAAGTTGAGAGGTGAGCCATGACCGCCCTGGGTGGGTATCACCACGTCAAGCTGCCGGTCTCCGACGTCCGCAAGAGCGTCGAGTGGTACGGGCGCGTCCTCGGCCTTGAGGTGGCGATCGAGTTCAACGAGGACGGCGTACTGCGCGGCGTCGCGTTGAGCGACCCGGGCGCGACGCTCATGCTCGCGCTGCGGGAGGACCCGCACCGGGCCGCCGAACTGCGCGGCTTCGACCCCGTGGCGCTGGGCGTGCCCACGCTCGCCGACCTGCGGGCCTGGGCGGACCGCCTGGACTCGCTCGGCGTCCCCCACGCGGGGGTGGCGGAAGGCAGGACCGGATGGCTGATCGGCGGCGTCACCGACCCCGACGGCATCGAGATCCGCCTCTACACCCTGGAAAGGCGATCATGACCGTGCTCTTCCATCCCCCGGGTGCGGGGACGAGGTACCCCTTTCTGGGCACCACGATGACCGTGAAGGCGGGCGAACGGGACACCGGCGCGGCGCTCAGCGTCATCGAGTCCGAGTGTCCGCCGGGCTTCGCCACGCCCCGTCACGTGCACCACCACGACGACGAGGCCTTCTACGTCCTGTCCGGCGCGGTCCAGGTGCACTGCGAGGACGAGGCGTGGGAGGCGGGGCCGGGCGGGTTCATCCTGCTGCCGCGCGGACGGCCGCACGCGTTCGTCAACCGCGGGGACGAGGCGCTGCGCATGCTGCAACTGACCTGGCCGGCCGGGTTCGAGCACTTCACCGCCGAGGTGTCCGCCCTGCCCGCCGGCCCGCCCGACTTCGCCCTGCTGGCGGAGATCGGCGCCCGCCACGGCTACGAGATCCTCGGCCCACCCCCAGCCTGACGACCGCCGCCCCGCGTGGTCGATACCCCAGGCGCCGGCACGGCCCACGCACGTCACGGCCCGCCCTGCCTGGACGTCGATCCGGAGTGGACCGGTTCGACTCCCGCCGCCGCCAGGAGGCGCGCCTGGGTGCCGGACGGTCCCAGACGGGGGTGAAACGGCTCGGCATGGCCACGGCGCGGGCGGGCCCGGGTGCGAAAAAGGCCGACGCGGGTACGAAACGGCAATGTCGGCCGACAAACTCGACGTCTACCGGAGCAAGCGGGACGCCGCCCGCACGCCCGAGCCCGTACCCGGGCCCGGGCCGCTCCCCCGGGGCCGCGACGACACGTTCGTGGTCCAGGAGCACCACGCGCGCCGCCTGCACTGGGACTTCCGGCTGGAGCGCGACGGCGTCCTGGTCTCCTGGGCGATCCCGAAGGGCCTGCCGCTCGATCCCAAGACCAACCACCTCGCCGTGCACACCGAGGACCACCCCCTGGAGTACGCGGGCTTCGAGGGGGAGATCTCCAAGGGCGAGTACGGCGCGGGGCTGGTGCTGATCTGGGATCGCGGCACCTACGAGACCGAGAAGTGGACCGAGCGCGAGGTCAAGGTCGTCCTGCACGGCTCACGGACCTCGGGCCGCTACGTGCTGTTCCCGACGAACGGGAAGAACTGGATGATCCACCGGATGGATCCCCCGCCTCCCGAAGCGTCCCGGCCGCTCGGCGAGGGCCTTCTTCCCATGCTCCCGGAACCCCGCAAGCGCATCCCCCGCGACCAGCGGGCGTACGGCTTCGAGTTCGACCTGGGCGGCGACCGTGCCCTGCTGGCCGTCCAGAACGGCGAAACCCGCCTCATCGCCGCCGACGGAGGCCCCGTTCCCGCGGAGAAGACCCCGGACCTGGGCGGTCTTCCCAAGGCCCTGCTCGACCTCCCCGCCGTCCTCGACGGCCAGATCGCCGACGTGAGCGGGACGCCGGTCTTCATGATCTACGACCTGCTCCACCTGGACGGCGGCGCCCTCCTCGACCGCTCGTACGAGAACCGCCGCCGCACGCTCGACTACCTGAAGCTCAACGGCGACCGCTGGCAGACCACGCCGTGGTTTCCCGCAGACGGCAAACCCGTCCTGAAGGTGGCCCACCAGCGCGGCTTCCCGGCGATCTTCGCCAAACGCCTCACCAGCCCCTACCTTCCAGGCATGAGAAGCCCGTACTGGCTGACCATCCCCACCCGAACGGCCCCCTGACGCCCAACGGCGGGGGGGTCATCCCTTTCCGGGTTTTGGGCTTGATCGCTTCGTGGCCGGGAACACCCTGTCCTGGTATCTGACCAGGGACGATGTGTGACCGAAGACACGCCGGATCGCGTGCGAATTCACACGGCGTTTATAAACGGGCAACAGGTCGGAAACGGCCGATTGGCAACGTCGGCGTTGCGAGAAGCGCGGAGAGTTCGCCATGTCCCGCTCCATCACGCCACTGTCCGCCTTGCCGAAGGGATCGAAGTGACCTACAGGGCCGAGTACATCTGGATCGACGGCACCGAGCCGACCGCACGCCTTCGTTCCAAGACGAAGATCCTTGCCGACGGCGCGGACCTGCCCATCTGGGGCTTCGACGGGTCGAGCACGAACCAGGCCCCCGGCAAGAACTCCGACTGCGTCCTCAAGCCGGTCTTCACCTGCCCCGACCCGATCCGCGGCGGCGACGACGTCCTCGTGCTGTGCGAGGTGCTGCTCACGGACATGACCCCGCACAAGACCAACACGCGGGCGCAGCTCACCCCCGTCGCCGAGCGCTTCGCCGGCCAGGACTCCTGGTTCGGCATCGAGCAGGAGTACACCTTCTTCAAGGAAGGGCGCCCGCTCGGCTTCCCGGTCGGCGGCTTCCCCGCCCCGCAGGGCTTCTACTACTGCGGCGTCGGCGCCGACGAGGTGTACGGCCGCGAGATCGTCGAGGCGCACCTCGACGCCTGCCTGGAGGCCGGCCTCGCCATCTCCGGCATCAACGCCGAGGTCATGCCCGGTCAGTGGGAGTTCCAGGTCGGCCCGGCCGGGCCGGTGGAGGTCTCCGACCAGCTCTGGATCGCCCGCTGGCTGCTGTACCGCATCGCCGAGGACTTCGGCGTGTCCGCCACGCTCGACCCCAAGCCGGTGCAGGGCGACTGGAACGGCGCGGGCGCGCACACCAACTTCTCCACCGCCGCGATGCGCTCGGGCTACGACGCGATCATCACGGCCTGCGAGGCGCTGGGCGAGAAGGCGTCCGAGCACATCGCCGGGTACGGCGCGGGCATCGAGAAGCGCCTCACCGGTATGCACGAGACCGCCCCGTGGAGCGAGTACAGCTATGGCGTGTCCGACCGCGGCGCGTCGGTCCGCATCCCGTGGCAGGTCGAGGTCGACAAGCACGGCTACATCGAGGACCGCCGGCCGAACGCCAACTGCGACCCGTACGTGGTGACCCGCCTGATCGTGGGCACCTGCTGCGAGGCCCTGGAGAAGGCCGACCAGGTCTGAGGCGACCGGACCACACGTCGAAGGCGCCCGCCCCGGACCGATCGGGGCGGGCGCCTCGGCGTGTCAGCGCACCGCGGCGGGCAGGCCGGCCGTCGTGCGCTTCCTCGGCAAGAACACGTCGTCCACCAGGCCGTACTCTTTGGCCTCGTCGGCGGTGAGGATCTTGTCGCGGTCGAGGTCGCGGCGCACGACGTGGGCCGGCTTGTCGGAGTGGCGGGCCACGAGCTCCTCCAGCAGGGCGCGCATGCGCAGGATCTCGCGGGCCTGGATCTCCATGTCGCTCGACGTCCCGTACACGCCCTGCATCGCGGGCTGGTGGAGCAGGACGCGAGCCTGCGGCAGCGCGAAACGCTTGCCGGGCGCGCCCGCCGCCAGCAGCACGGCCGCGGCCGACGCCGCCTGGCCGATGCACACGGTCTGGACCTCGGGACGGACGAACTGCATCGTGTCGTAGATGGCCGTCATCGCGGTGAAAGAGCCGCCCGGCGAGTTGATGTAGATGCTGATGTCGCGGTCCGGGTCGATGGACTCCAGCGTGAGGAGCTGGGCCATCACGTCGTTGGCCGAGGTGTCGTCGATCTGCACCCCGAGGAAGATGATGCGGTCCTCGAAGAGCTTGTTGTACGGGGTCATCTCCTTGACGCCGTACGTCGTGCGCTCGGTGAAGGACGGCAGGACGTACCGGTCGTGGATCGGAGCCACTGCGCCGGGGAAGCCGGGCCTGGTCGGATCAGTCATGATTGCCTCCGTTCGCGGGGTTCGATGATCGCTTCGAGTCCGGGGATCATTCCGGAGACGGCGAGGAGACCGGGCCTTCGGATGGCACGAGCCTGGCGCTCGGCACCACGTGGTCGACCAGCCCGTAGTCCTTGGCCTCGTCGGCGGTGAACCAGCGGTCGCGGTCGGAGTCGGCCTCGATCTGCTCGACGGTCTGCCCCGTGTGGAAGGCGATGCGCTCGGCCAGCGTCTTCTTGGTGTGGAGCATCTGCTCGGCCTGGATCTTGATGTCGGCCGCGGTGCCGCCGATGCCGCCGAGCGGCTGGTGCATCATGACGCGGGCGTGCGGCAGCGCGTACCGCTTGCCGGGGGTGCCCGCGCTCAGCAGGAACTGGCCCATCGAGGCGGCCAGGCCCATCGCCACCGTCGACACGTCGTTCGGGATGTATTGCATCAGGTCGTAAATGGCCAGCCCCGCCGACACCGAGCCGCCCGGGGAGTTGATGTATAGGAAAATCTCGCGCTCGGAGTCCTCGGCGGAGAGCAGCAGGAGCTCGCCGCAGATGCGGTTGGCGATCTCGTCGTCGACCTCCTGGCCGAGGAAGATGATGCGCTCGCGCAACAGGCGCTGGCCCAGCGGGTCCATCATGGGCTGTTGCTGCACCTGGACAGGGTGCGAGCCGGTCTCGAACGTGGTCGTGAACGGGTCACGGGAAGAACGCCTCGGGGTCACCGTTGGTCACCTGCTCCCAAGAGATCAGTCGCCTGGTAATGGCGGCTTTTACGCGCGCCATAAGGTGACTTAACGCTGCCAGATATCCGGCCGGGCGGACACCTTTTTCACTGAGGGCACATTTCCCGGAGACCGATTACGCTCTCAACGTATTTCGCTGAGAACGAATTCTACGACATTCCCGTAGCACCCGGGCGCATCACACGCCGACCAGCTCAGGTGGGTGGCTGGCCCGCGGTCTGGAGGTGTTCGTGGATCAGGCGGATGGCCATCGACCCCTCGCCGACCGCCGAGGCCACCCGCTTGATCGAGCCACCGCGCACGTCGCCGACCGCGAACACCCCCATCAGGTTGGTCTCCAGCGGGTACGGCCGTCCCGTCTCGTGCCACGGCTCCTTCTCGCCCGCGGCCTTCAGCGCGTCCGGGCCGGTGAGGACGAACCCCTTGTCGTCCAGGGCGATCTCACCGCGCAGCCACCGCGTGTGGGGTTCGGCGCCGATGAAGACGAAGATCGCCATGGCCTCGATCTCGCGCCGCTCCCCGGTGCGGTTGTTCCTGGTGATCACGCCGCGCAGTTCCCTGTCGCCGACGAGTTCCTCGATCTCGGTGTTCAGCAGCACCTGGATCCCGGGGTTGCGCTGGATCTCGTCGATGAGGTAGCGGGACATGTCCTTGGCGAGGTCGCCCGACCGCACGAGAAGCCGTACGCGGCCCGCGTGCCGGGCGAGGAAGATCGACGCCTGCCCGGCGGAGTTGCCCCCGCCGACCACGACCACGGGGGCCCGCAGGCAGAGCTGCGCCTCGAACAGCGTGGCGGCGTAGTACACGCCCTCGCCCTCGAACTCCTCCAGGTGGGGCACGTCCAGCTTGCGGTACCGCGCCCCGGTGGCGATGACGACCGCGTGCGCGTTGACCACCCTCCCCTCGTCCAGCCCGACCACGTAGTACCGGTCGTGCCGGCTGAGCGAGACGGCCTCCGCGGGCACGGAGAAGTGGGCGCCGAACTTCTCGGCCTGGATGACGGCGCGCTCGGCGAGCTCCCCTCCGGAGATGCCGGACGGGAAGCCGAGGTAGTTCTCGATGCGGGACGACGTCGCCGCCTGGCCGCCCGTGGCGACGGAGTCGAGCACCACGGTGGACAGTCCTTCGGAGGCGCCGTAGACGGCGGCGGCGAGCCCGGCGGGCCCCGCGCCGACGATCACCAGGTCGCCGACGATCTCGCGGGCGAGCGGCACGGGCAGGCCGATGGCCCGTGCCAGCTCGGCGTTGCTCGGGTTGCGCAGCACCCGCTCGCCGCGCAGGATCGCCACGGGGATGTCCTTCGGGGTGAAGCCCAGATGGTCGAGCAGCTGCTCGGCCTCCTTGTCCTCCTCCAGCTCGATCCACTTGTGAGGCAGCCGGTTGCGCGCGGCGAACTCGCGCAGCCGCCGGGAGTCCGCCGAGTGCCGCGAGCCGATGATCCGGAACCCCGCCCCCAGCTCGATCAGGATCGTGCGCCGGATCAGGAACGCCCGCAGGATCACGTCCCCCAGGGAGGGGTTGTCGGCCACCAGGGCCCGCAGCTCCTCCACCGGCACGACCAGCACCTCGCCCGCCTCGCGGACGACACCCCGCAGGAACCCGGCCTGCCCGGTCAGCAGGCCGAGCTCTCCGAGAAAGCGCCCCGGGCCGTGGATGCCGCGCAGGTTCTCCTCGTCGTCGTACCGCTCCACCACGGCGACCTTGCCCGCCAGGATGACGTAGAAGGCCGGGCACGGCTCGCCCTCCTGGTAGAGCACCTCCCCGACCTCGGTGGGGCGCCGCACGCCGTGCCCGGAAAGAAGGCTGATCGCCCAGTCGCCGAGGCGCGGGTAGGCGCCGTAGAGGTCCGGGGTCTCCTGGACGGGCTCGCTCATGTCCGCGCGCCCAGCGTCTGGTCGATCCAGGCGCGCAGCGCCGGACCGGAGGCGGCGCCGGCGCGCTGGGCGGCCACCTGCCCGTCCTTCATGATCATCAGGGTCGGGACCGCCTGGATCCCGTACCGTTCTGCGAGCTTGGGCGCCTTGTCGACGTCCACCTTGACCAGCTTGATCCTGCCCGCCAGCTCATGGGCGAGCTGTTCGAGGACCGGGCTCACCACCCGGCACGGCCCGCACCACTCCGCCCAGAAGTCCACGACGACGGGGACGGACGAGGCCTCCACCACCTCGGCGAAGTCCCCGTCCCCCGCGTCCGCGATCCAGGGCAGCGGCTCCCCGCAGTCGCCGCAGCGCGGCCGCCCGCCGGACGCCGCCGGAACGCGGTTGCCGCGCCCGCACTTCGGGCACGAGACGACGCTCGATGAGGACATCCGTGATCACCTGCCTCATTCCGCCGGGTTGTCGTAGCTGACGGTGAGATGCCCGTCGACGACGTCCACGCGGATCACGGCGCCGTCGCGCACGTCCCCGGCGATCAGTGCCCTGCCGATGCGCGTCTCGACCTCGCGGGCGATGAACCGGCGCAGCGGGCGGGCGCCGTAGACGGGGTCGAAGCCCTGCTCGGCGATGTGCCGCAGCGCGGCCTCGGTGACGTCCAGCGTCATCTGCCGGTCGGCCAGCCGCTTCCTGATGTCGTTGAACATGAGCGAGACGATCTTCTCGATCTCCGGCTCGGTCAGCGGCTTGAACAGCACGGTGTCGTCGACCCGGTTGAGGAACTCGGGACGGAACCGCGAGCGCAGCTCGGCCATGACGAGGTCGCGCGCCTCCGGCTCGATCTCGCCCGCGGGCGTCACGGCGTCGATCAGGTAGTGCGACCCGATGTTCGACGTCATGATGATCACGGTGTTGCGGAAGTCCACCGTACGGCCCTGGGCGTCGGTCAGCCGCCCGTCGTCCAGCACCTGGAGCAGGGTGTTGAAGACGTCCGAGTGGGCCTTCTCGATCTCGTCGAAGAGCACCACCGAGTACGGCTTGCGCCGCACGGCCTCGGTCAGCTGCCCGCCCTCCTCGTACCCGACGTAGCCGGGAGGGGCGCCGACGAGCCTGCTGACCGTGTGCCGCTCCTGGTACTCGCTCATGTCGACGCGGACCATGTTCTCCTCGGTGTCGAACAGCGCCTCGGCGAGGGCCTTGGCCAGCTCGGTCTTCCCGACGCCGGTCGGGCCGAGGAAGATGAACGAGCCGATCGGCCGGCGCGGATCCTTGATGCCCGACCGGGCACGGATGATCGCGTCGGTGACCGCCTGCACGGCCTCGTCCTGGCCGATGACCCGCTCGTGCAGGACCTCGTCCAGCTTGAGCAGCTTCTCGCGCTCGCCCTCCTTCAGGCGGGTGATCGGGATGCCGGTCCAGCGGGACACGATGCCCGCGATCTCGTCCTCGGTGACGACCTCGCGCAGCAGCCTGTGCCCGCCCTGCTTGGACTGCAGTTGCTCCTCGGCGAGGGCGAGCTTGTGCTGCAGCTCGGGAAGCCTGCCGTGCATCAGCTCGGCGGCCCGGTTGAGGTCGTACATGCGCTCGGCCTGCTCGGCCTCGCGCCGCACCGCCTCGATCTCCTGGCGCAGGTGCTGCACCTTCTTCAGGGCGTGCCGCTCGGCCTCCCACTGCGCGCGCATCGCGTCCGCCTCGGCGCGGAGGTCGGCCAGCTCGCGGCGCAGCGACTCCAGCCGCTGTCTGCTCGCCGGGTCGTCCTCCTTGGAGAGGGCGGCCTCCTCGATCTCCAGGCGCATCACGCGGCGGGTGAGCTCGTCCAGCTCCGCGGGCATCGAGTCGATCTCGGTGCGGAGCATCGCGCACGCCTCGTCCACCAGGTCGATCGCCTTGTCGGGGAGGAACCGGTCGGATATGTACCGGTGGCTCATGACGACCGCGGCGACGATCGCGCCGTCCTGGATCTTCACTCCGTGGAACACCTCGAACCGCTCGCGCAGCCCGCGCAGGATCGAGATCGCGTCCTCGACGGACGGCTCGTCCACGAACACCGGCTGGAAGCGGCGCTCCAGGGCCGCGTCCTTCTCGATGTACTTGCGGTACTCGGCGACCGTGGTCGCGCCGATCAGGTGCAGCTCGCCCCGGGCCAGCATGGGCTTTAGCATGTTCCCGGCGTCCATCGCGCCCTCGGTCGCGCCCGCGCCGACGACGTTGTGCACCTCGTCGATGAACAGCAGGATCCGCCCCTCGGACGCCTTGACCTCGGTCAGGACGGCCTTCAGCCGCTCCTCGAACTCGCCGCGGTACTTCGCGCCCGCGATCAGCGCGCCCATGTCGAGCATGAAGATCGTCTTGTCCTTCAGGCCCTCGGGGACGTCGCCGCGGGCGATGCGCTGGGCGAGCCCCTCGACGATCGCCGTCTTGCCGACGCCGGGGTCGCCGATGAGCACCGGGTTGTTCTTGGACTTGCGGGACAGGATCTGCATCACCCTGCGGATCTCGGTGTCGCGCCCGATGACGGGGTCGAGCTTGTCCGCCCGCGCGTCCGCCACCAGGTCGCGCCCGTACTTCTCCAGCGCCTCGTAGGCGACCTCGGGGGTGGCCGAGGTCACGCGCTGGTTGCCGCGGATGCGGGTCAGCGCCTCCAGCAGGCTGTCGCGGGTGAGCCCCTGTCCGTTCAGCAGACGGCCCGCCGCCGTCTCCGGGCCCTCCTCCACGAGCGCGAGCAGCAGGTGCTCGACGGAGATGTACTCGTCCTTGAGCCGCTTGGCCTCGGCGTCGGCCGTGTCCAGCAGACGCGACAGGCGCTGGGTGACGTACACCTGGCCGGGGGCCGCGCCGGGGCCGCTGACGCGGGGGCGCCGTTCCAGCTCGGCGGTGAGCTCCAGGCGCAGCTTGTCCGGGTCGCCGCCCATCGCCATGATCAGCCGGGGTACGAGCCCCTCGGGCTGTTCGAGCAGCGCCAGCAGCAGGTGCTCGCCGTCGACCTCCGTGTGCCCGAAGCGTATGGCCTTGGTCTGCGCGTCGTGCAGGGCCTCTTGTGATTTCTGGGTCAGTCGGTTCGGGTCCACGATGTGACTCCCGTGGGTCGTGAGCGGTGCCGCAGGGCGTCTTCGAGCCGCTCGATGCGGTCGAGCAGGTCGATGACGACGCCGAGCGACGCGTAGTTGAGCGCGAGACCCGCGTGCAGGCGTTCGATCCTGCCGAGCAGGACGAGCTGGGAGGGCGGGAATCTGATGTCGTTCCCGGATACGGCCACGGGATCGAGCAGCCCCAGCCGGACCAGCCGCCTCACCTGCTCGGGGTGAAGGCCGCCGGCCCGCGCGAACGCCTCCAGGCCGATCCCGGGCACCCGGACGAGTGACGTCGCCATGTTCCCCTCCTCACTCGGCCCTCACCGGGCCCGGCCGTCCGGGGAGAGCGGGCGCGCCGGTCATGACGTCCCCCTCCTCGGGTTGAAGCCGGAGACCCGCGCCAGCCGGTCGAACAGCTCCCGCTCCTCGTCGGTGAGGCGGGGCGGGACCATGATCCGGGCCTCGGCGTACAGGTCGCCGGGGGCGCCCTTCGGGTTGGGGAGGCCGCGGCCGCGCAGGCGCAGGCGGCGGCCGGTCGAGGTGCCCGGCGGCACCTTGACCTTGGCCTCGCCGCCGGGGGTGTCGATGGCGACGGTCGCGCCGAGCGCCCCCTCCCACGGGGCCAGCGGCAGCGGGACGTGGATGTCGCGGCCCTCGACGCGGTAGCGGGGGTCTGCGATGCGGACGACCAGATACAGGTCCCCCGCCCGGCCGCCGTCCGAACCGCTGCCGCCCTGGCCGGCCAGCCGGATCCGCTGGCCGTCGGTGACCCCCGCGGGGATCGTGACCTGGATCGTCCTCGGGCCGCCCGGCCCCTGGATCGTCAGCGCGCGGCGGCCCCCGTGGTACGCCTCGTCCACGGTCAGGGGCAGCTCGACCTCCTGGTCGGCTCCCGGGGTGGGTCCCCAGCGGCCGCCCCGTCCCGTGCCGCCGCCGAACATGCCGCCGAGGAGGTCCTCCAGGTCGATGTCCACGCCCTCGCCGGAGCTGAACCGGAAGCCCTGGCCCTGCCCCGCCGACGCGCGCCCGGCGCGGCCCCACGGCCCGCCGCCCCAGCCCGCTCCGGCTCCGGCTCCGGCTCCGGCGCGCGCCCGGGACCAGGCGCGGGGGTCGACGCCCTCGGGCACCGACCGCCAGTCGGGGCCGAACGCGTCGTAGCGGCGCCGCTTGTCGGGGTCGGAGAGCACGTCGTACGCCTCGGAGACGTCCTTGAACTTCTCCTCGGCCCCCGGATCCTTGTTCACGTCGGGGTGGTAGGTGCGGGCGAGCTTGCGGTACGCGCGCTGGATCTCGTCCTGGTCGGCCGCCCTCGGCACTCCCAGGGCCTCGTAGTAGTCGCGCGCGGCCATCGTCCCCGCCTCAGTCCGGCGCGGTCGAGACGATCACCGACGCCGGGCGCAGTTGCCGCTCGCCCTCCCCGTAGCCGGGGCGCACGGTCTCCATGACCGTCCCGGCGGGCAGCTCCTCGTTCTGGACCGTGCCCATGGCCTCGTGGAAGGCCGGGTCGAACGGCACCCCGACCTCGTCGTGACGCCGGAACCCGAGCCGGGCGAGCAGGCCGACGGCCTGGTCCCGCACCGCGCGCACGCCCTCGATGACGGCGTTCTCGGCCGTGCTGACCGCGCCGGCGTGCCGCAGGGCGAGGTCGAGGTTGTCGATGATCGGGAGCCAGTCCCGGATCACGCGGTCGCGCTCGTCGGTGCGGATGCGCTCGGCGTCCCTGGCGATGCGCTTGCGGAAGTTGTCCAGCTCGGCGGCGGACCTCAGCCAGCGGTCCTCCAGCTCGGCGATCCTCGCCTCCATGTCCTCGACCGGGGACCCCACGAAGTTCTCGGCGGTCTCCGGGGGCCCGGTCTCGGAGGTCTCGGCGGATCGGGTGAGCTCCGGCGGCTCCGGGGGCGTGGCGGGCCCGGCGGGCCCGGCCCGTGTTCCCCTCGGCGCCTCGTCGTGTTGATCAGCCATGTCAGCCCACGCCCGTCCAGTCGATGCGTGCCGGCGGCGCGGCCTCCGCCGACGCACGCCCGATATTTGCTGATATAACCCCTATGTCCGTTCGATGGCGCCTCAATCGGATGTCGTGAACTCCGCGTCGATGACGTCGTCCTGACCGCCGCCGGTCCCGCCCTGCTGCTGGGCCCCCGCGCCCGCGCCCGCGGGCTCGCCCCGCGGCGCCGACACGGCGCTCAGCGAGTGGTAGATCTGCTGCAGCTCGGAGGTCAGGTCGCGCAGCCGCTCGGTCGGGGCCTCCTCCTTGACCGCCTGCCGCGCGTCCGCGACGAGCTGCTCGGCGCGGGCCTTCTCGTGCACGGGCACCGCGTCCCCGAGCTCTGTGAGCCTGCGCTCCACCTGGTAGGCCACCGAGTCCAGCTCGTTGCGCGCGTCGATCGCCTCGCGGTGCCGCTGGTCCTCGCCGCGGTGCTCCTCGGCGTCGCGGACCATGCGGTCGATCTCGCTCTTGTCCAGGTTGGAGCTCTCGCTGATGGTGATCCGCTGCTCGCCACCGGTGTCCTTGTCCTTGGCGGCGACGTTGAGGATGCCGTTGGCGTCCACGTCGAAGGTGACCTCGACCTGCGGCACGCCCCGGGGCGCGGGCCGGATGTTCTCCAGCCGGAACCGCCCGAGCGCCCGGTTGTCGGCCGCCCGCTCGCGCTCGCCCTGCAGGACGACCACGTCCACGGCGTTCTGGTTGTCCTCCGCAGTGCTGAAGGTCTCGGTGCGGCGGGCCGGGATGGTGGTGTTGCGCTCCAGGACCTTGGTCATCACGCCGCCGAGCGTCTCGATGCCGAGCGACAGGGGCGTGACGTCGAGCAGCAGGACGTCCTTGACCTCGCCCTTGAGGACCCCGGCCTGGATCGCGGCGCCGTCCGCCACGACCTCGTCCGGGTTGACGGTCATGTTCGGTTCCTTGCCGCCGGTGAGGCGGCGCACGATGCTCTGCACGGCCGGGATGCGGGTGGAGCCGCCGACCAGGATGACCTCGTCGAGGTCGTCGGCCGTCAGCTTGGCGTCCTCCATGGCCTGCTTCACCGGGCCCATGGTCCGCTCGACCAGATCCCGGGTGATCTCCTCGAACGTCGAGCGCATCAGGGTGGTGTTGAGGTGCTTCGGCCCGTTCGCGTCCGCGGTGATGAACGGCAGGCTGACCGTCGTCTGGGTGACCGAGGATAGCTCCACCTTGGCCTTCTCGGCCGCCTCGAACAACCGCTGGAGCGCCTGCGGGTCCTGGCGCAGGTCGATGCCCTCCTGCCGCTGGAACTCGTCGGCGAGGTAGTCCACGAGGCGCCGGTCGAAGTCGTCGCCGCCGAGGTGGGTGTCGCCCGCGGTGGCCCGTACCTCGATCACGCCCTCCCCGATGTCGAGGACGCTGACGTCGAACGTGCCGCCGCCGAGGTCGAAGACCAGGACGGTCTCGCTGCCCTTCTTGTCCAGGCCGTACGCGAGCGCCGCCGCCGTCGGCTCGTTGATGATCCGCATGACCTCCAGGCCCGCGATCTTCCCCGCGTCGCGGGTGGCGTGCCGCTGGGCGTCGTTGAAGTAGGCGGGGACGGTGATGACGGCCTCGTTGATCTTCTCGCCGAGGAACTTGGAGGCGTCCTGGACGAGCTTGCGCAGGATCAGCGCCGAGATCTCCTCCGGCGCGTACAGCTTGTCCCTGACCTTGAACCGCACGGCCCCGTCCGGGCCGGGCACGACGTCGAACGACACGGCGTGGATCTCGCTCTGCACCTCGTCGTAGCGGCGTCCGATGAAGCGTTTGACCGAGTAGATCGTGCCCTTGGGGTTGAGGATGGCCTGGCGGCGGGCGAGCTGGCCTACCAGGCGCTCGCCGGTTTCGGTGAAGGCCACCACCGACGGCGTGGTCCGCTGGCCCTCCGCGTTGGGTATGACGACCGGCTGCCCCTCCTCCGTCGTCGCGATGACGGAGTTGGTCGTGCCGAGATCGATTCCGACTGCCTTGGCCATTGCGTCCTCCCTGGCTCCGCGGCTTCCCGCTCCCGTGACCCGCCGGTCGCGTGCACGCTGACGCGGCGTGGGCGCCCCGAAGCGGGCGTGACACCACGTACGCCCACACATTCGACATTGGACGGCGAAACGGCCGGGCACATCCTTCAACCTGGTAGGAAAGCCCAGTTCAGGCCATGTGTACGGTGGGAGGGACGGACGACCCCGTGATCGGGGGGAGGCATGCGCGGACGCGACCCCGAATGGCACACCGTCACCCGGCTGCTGAAGGCGGCCCGGACGGGCGAGGGCGGGACGCTACTGATCGAAGGTGGGCCGGGAACGGGCAAGAGCCTGCTGCTCGCCGAGGCGGCCGCGCGGGCGTCCGAGGAGGGTTTCCTGCCGATCAGCGGCGGGGCCGAGCGGCTGGGCGAGTTCGTCCCGCTGGCGCCGCTGTTCATGGCCCTGGACGAGCCGCCGGTCCGCGAGTTCCTCGACGACGAGGCGCCGGGCGACTGGCGTGACCCTCGGCTCCACCTGCTGGAACGGCTCCGGACACGGCTGGAGAAGTCCGCGTCCACCCGTCCGGTGCTGGTCTGCCTGGACGACCTGCAGTGGGCCGGGCACGACACGCTCGCGGCGCTGCGGACGCTGCACTGGGAGCTGGCGCACACGCCGGTGGTGTGGCTGCTGGCCCGGCGCACGGGCTTCTCCGAGACGCCCGGCCCGCACCCGGCGGGGACGCCGGACGACGACGCGCGGCGCCTGTTCGACGTGCTGGAAAGGGACGGGGCGACGCGGGCCGCGCTGGGGCCGCTGGACGAGGAGGCGGTGGCCGCGCTTGCGTCCGACCTGCTCGGCGCGGCGCCGGACCCGGACGTGCTCGCGTTCGCCGCGAGCGCCGGGGGCAACCCTCACCTGCTCACCGAGCTGCTGACGGGCCTGCGCGAGGAGGGCGCGGTCGAGGTCGCGGGCGGGCGCGCCCGGCTGCTGTCCGACCACCCGCCCGAGCGCGTGCACGCCGTCGCGCGCGCGATGCTGGACGGTCTCGGCCGCGAGACCCGGCTGCTGGTCGAGGCGGCGGCCGTCCTCGGCCACACCTTCTCCGCCGAGGACGCGGCCGAGCTGGCGGGGACGGACGCGGCGACGCTGCTGCCCGCGTTCGAGGAGGCCCTGGACGCCGGCATCCTCACCGCCGCCGGCGACGAGCTGGAGTTCCGGCACGAGCTGGTGTGGCGGGCCGTCGCCGCCGGCCTGCCCGCGCCCGTGCGCAACGCGCTGCGCCACCAGGCCGGGCGGATCCTGCTCGACCGGGGCGGCCCGGCGGTGTGGGCGGCCGGGGACGGGCGGGGCGAGGACGTGGTCGCCGGGGCCATGGTGGTGCTGGCCATGACCCGATGGGAGTCCGGCCGCCTCGCCGAGGGGCTGCGACTGGCCCGCGAGGCCGTGCGGCGGGCGGGCGACGGGCCGGTTTCGGTGCGCCGGACGCATCCGCGCCTGGCGCTGGCCGCGATGCTGGCCGACGCCCGGCGGCCGGACGAGGCTCGGGCGCTGATCGAGGAGGCCGGCCGGGAGGTCGAGGCGCTGGGGCAGGCCGCGTGGGCGGCGGGACCGGCGGCGTCCCTGGCGCGCGTGGAGCTGGTCGCGGGCCGGTTGGACGAGGCCGCCGCGCAGGCACGGGCCGCCCTCGATCTGGCCGACGGCCTCGGGACCCGCCTGTTCGGCCCGCTCGCGGAGTCGGTGCTCGCGGCGGTGGCGCTGCGCCGGGGCGACGTGAGCGGGGCCTGCCGGCACGTCGAGGCGTCCCGGGAGCCGCCGGGCGCCGGGACGGTCACGCCCGCGTGGTGCTCGATCGTCGCCGCGCAGGCCGTCGAAGCCCGGGACGGCCCGGCCGAGGCCGTCAAGCTCGTCACGCACGTCTACTCCGGTCCGCGGGAGGCGCGCAGGGTGCTGGCCGGCGAGCCGGACGCCGCGTCCTGGCTGGTGAGGCGGGCCCTCGCCGCCGGGGACCGCGCGGCCGCCGAGGCGGTGGTGGCCGCGTCCGAGACCCTGGCGGCCCGCAACCCGGGGTTCACCGCCAGCCGCGCCGCGGCCCTGCACGCCCGCGGGCTGCTGGACGACGACGCGGAGGCGCTGCGGGCCGCCTGCGAGGAGGGCGGCGACCCGTGGGCGCGGGCGTCCGCGGCCGAGGACCTCGGGGTGGTGCTCGCCGACCGGGACGACCGTCCGGGGGCAGTGCGCGGGCTGGAGCGGGCGCTCGACCGCTACGAGGAGGCCGGGGCGGTCAGAGACGCGGCCCGGGTGCGCCGCACGCTGCGCGAGATGGGGGTGCGCCACCGGCACTGGGCGACCGCCGACCGGCCGGTGTCCGGCTGGGGCAGCCTGACCGGCACCGAGTGCGCGGTCGCGCTGCTGGTCACCGAGGGGTGGACGAACCGGCAGGTGGCCGACCAGATGTTCATCAGCGTGCACACGGTGGCGTTCCACCTGCGCCAGATCTTCCGCAAGCTCGGCGTCGGCTCCCGGGTCGAGCTGACCCGTCTGGCCCTGGAAGAGGGGCACACCCTCGAACGTTAGGGGTGCGGCCGCGCGGATCCGGGGTTACGCGGAGGCGCGGCGCTGGTGCAGGGTGGCGGGGGTGGTGAAGGCGGCCCAGACGAGCTTGCCCCGGCCGCCGAACAGGCGCCAGCCCCAGGAGCAGCTCAGGCTCTCGACCAGGCGCAGCCCGCGTCCGGTCTCGGCGAAGTGGTCGGCGTCCGTGACCACGGGCGGATGGTCGGTGGGGTCGGCGACCGCGCACACCAGATGAGAGGCGTGGTGGAGCAGGCGGACGCGGGTCGGCTCGCCCGCGTGCCGGACCGCGTTGGTGACCAGCTCGGAGATCACCACGCGGGCGTCGTAGCAGAGCTCGCCGAGACCCCAGTTACGCAGCGTGGTGACGGTGAAATCGCGCGCGGTCTTGATCGACGTGCCGGTGCGGCCCAGCCCGGAGAGGTCCGCGCCCACCGGCTCCCACAGGTTGTCCTCCATCGCCGGCAGGAGCCACCAGGGAGCCTCACCCCGTACCACGTTCTGCCGGCGTACCAGGTGTGCGGTCATCGGGATCCTCGCTACGTTGGGCCGTTGGCGCGGTCGGGGGCAGGACGTGGGAAGTCAATCTTTGTTCACTGGGCGTACGGATGCAAGAACGGATGCACGTGCAGATCGAATTTTTCCTCCCAAAATCCGGACTTGGACCCGCTCACGTGCGTGAAACGCCGTCGGTGTGAGATATGCCGCGATAACCGCCTGTGTACGGCCCGGACGGAGAATGAGACACTGACGCGTCAACAGATCCGCGGCTCTCAGGGAGCTCCCATGACGTCGGCGCTCGGTCCCGAACAGCGGCCGGAGGACAACGATGTCCTCGCCTATTCACGGGGCGGTCCCACCGTTCTCCGGATCCTCCTCGGCGCCCAGCTCCGCCGTCTGCGCATCGCCCGCGGCATCAGCCGCGAGGAGGCGGGACACGCCATCCGCGCCTCGCACGCCAAGATCAGCCGCCTGGAGCTCGGCAGGGTCGGGTTCAAGGCCCGCGACGTCGCCGACCTGCTCACCCTCTACGGCGTGACCGACCCGGGCGAGCGGGGCACGTTCGTCGCCCTCGCCGACCAGGCCAACGCCCCCGGCTGGTGGCACAAGTTCAGCGACCTGCTCCCCACCTGGTTCGAGCTGTACGTCGGACTGGAGGAGGCCGCCTCCATGATCCGCACCTACGAGATCCAGTTCCTCCCGGCCCTCGTCCAGACCGAGGACTACGCCCGGGAGATCCTCAAGCTCAGCCACGCGAACGCCGACGCCCAGGAGATCGACCGCCGTATCGCGCTGCGCATGACCCGGCAGAAGCGCATGACCGGGCCGGACGGGCCGCGGCTGTGGGCCCTGGTGGACGAGGCCGCGCTGCGCCGGCCTCTCGGCGGCCGCGCGATCATGCGCGCCCAGGTCGACCGGCTCCTGGAGCTGATCGAGATCCCCACCGTCACCGTCCAGGTGATCCCTTTCGGCCACGGCGGGCACGCCGCGGCGGGCGGGCCGTTCACGATCCTGCGCTTCGCCGAGCCCGAGCTGCCCGACGTCGTCTACATGGAGCAGCTCACCAGCGCGCTGTACCTCGACAAGCGCGAGGAGACCGACCCGTACATGCGGGTGATGGACCGGCTGTGCGTCGAGGCCGCCACGGCCTCGGAGTCGCGGCGCTTCCTCACCGCCCTGCGCGAGGAGATCTAGGGCGATCCAGCTGGTGGCCCCGCTGCCCGCGCGGTCACTTACCTCTTCGGCCTGAAATAGTGCGCGACCATGTAGGCGGTGACCCGTCCGCCGATCTTCGCGCCCTGCACGTCGGCCGTGCGGGTATGGATGCCGCCCCAGACGCGGGCGTTGATGACCTCGGCGAGCGCCTGCGAAAAGCCGCGGAAGTACCTGGTGGTACCCGAGTCGGCGCTGGACCCGCTGAAAGAGATGTCGTCCCGGCCGAAGAAGTATGCCAACGCCGACATGCTCGCCGCGGTGAAACAGGTGTGGCCGGACGTGAAGTCGGGATGCGGCGGCGTGACGAGCAACGGCATCCAGTCGGGGTCGGCCACCGTCTCCGGGTTGCCGTCGGTGTCGGCGAGCCGGATCGCGGTGACCGGCCGCCAGAAGCTCCACGCCGCCTTCTCGTTGTAGCAGGCGATCGTGGCATCGGCTTCGGTCAGATCGACCATCGCGAACATCCGCGCCGTCTGGAGCGTGTTCAGTCGTTGTGTCGTCGCGAGCTGGCGCTTGATCTCCCATTCGGCCAGATGCCGGTCATGCCACCAGATCGCGGCTTGCGTCTGGTCGGCCGTCCTGACCGCGCTGGTCGCCGAGCCGATCGCCTTGACCTCGTTGAAGTCCCGGGCGTAGCGGGAGCTGGTGAGCGATGGCGGGCCGGATGTGCGGAACATGGACGCGCTGGGGATGAGGAACGGTTTGAGGTGACCGACCCACGCCCCGTCAGAGGCGAAAGTGGGCGGCGCCGGTCGCCACTGACCGGGCCGGGTGCCGACGGTCCAGGTCTGACTTCCGAATGCCCCGTCGTTCTGCCGCGCGGCGATCATCGCATCGGCCGCCTGATCGCCCACGATGATCCCGCGCTGCTTCGCGGTACCGTCGGGAATCGCCGCCAGCGACTCGTCGTACTGCGTCTTCAACCTCACCTGCTGATCCGGGAACAGCGCGCTCAGCACACGAAACCCCGCGGTCGCGACGGCCGCGTTCGTCGACTCGGTTCCATTGGCGGCCGGTGCGATCAGGTACGGCTGGTAGGGAGTGCCGGCGATCGCGTTCACCGCGTCGTAAACGGCTCCGTGCACCATGGCGAAGCTGCGCGCCTGGACCTGCGGCTGCTGACCGGCAACGTCCCAGATCGCCGTCTGGGCGTTGCGGTCCCAGACAATGACGGCATTGGCGGATGTGCGCGAATCCGATGCGTACGCGAATGACGAGTTGAGTACGACCGGGGACCCGGCAGCGATGACTCCGCCGACGGCTAACCAGACGGCCTTGCGCCGTAGGACAGCCGCCCATCCCATATCACATGATTTGAGCATGGAAGCAAATTACTATGCCGGCCACAGCCGCTACAGTGACCGAACGGTCGAAAAGTTAATAGTGACGTAACCGGAAATGAGCGCTCCACCGGCGGGCGGGCGCGGCGTGGGCCGACCAGGATGTCATCGTCTGCACCAACGGCCCGAACACCCTGATCACCAGCCGCAAGCCCGACGACCTCAAGGCCTTCTGTCAGGCCGCCGTCGACGCGTTCGGCGGCTGACGGTCGTCCGGTGCGGGACGGGCGGAACGCGGACGGCGGGACGTTCCCGGACATCTACGGACGTGACCGGCAACCGGCGAGACCGGGTCGCGCACATCCCGTTGTGAGCGCCATCGGTCTCTGAGATGCTTTGCGCCATCAGCGGGCAGGCCGCGAACGGCATGGCGGAAGAGATCAGCATATGACCGAGGTCTTCACGCTCGGGGAGGCACTGGGAGTCGTCTCCGCCGACCGCCTGCGCCACGACACCGACGTCCGCCTCGAGGTCGGCGGCGCCGAGTTCACGCTGGCCGTCGGCCTGGCCCGCCTGGGCCACGCGGTGACGTGGCTCGGCCGGGTCGGCGCCGACGAGCTCGGCGCCCGCGTGCTCACGGTGCTGCGCGGCGAGGGTGTGGACGTGTCGTACGCGCTCTCCGACCCCGCCGCGCCGACCGGCCTGGTGGTCCGGCAGCGGCGCATCGGCCGGGTCGGCCATGTCGTCCACTACCGGGGCGGGTCCGCCGGGTCCCGGCTCGGCCCCGGCGACATCCCGGCCCGCGCCCTGCAGTCGGCCAAGGTCCTGCACGTCACGGGCATCACCCCGGCGCTGAGCGGCACCGCCTGGAGCGCCGCCCACCACGCCGTCAAGCTCGCCAGGGACGCCGGCGTCCTGGTGTCGGTGGACGTGAACCACCGGCCGCAGCTGTGGTCCGACCGCCAGGAGGCCGTCGAGGCCCTCACCGAGCTGGCCACCGGCGCGGACGTGCTGTTCGTGAACCAGGACGAGCTCCAGCTGATCGAGCCGGTCATGGGGACGGTCCGCGAGCTGGTCGTCACCCGGGGCGGCAAGGGCGCCAGCTCCACGGTCAACGGCATGCGGTACGACGCCCAGGCCGCGCCGGTCACGGTCGTGGACCCGCTGGGCGCGGGGGGCGCGTTCGCGGCGGGGTACCTCAGTGCGCTGCTGGAGGAGCTTCACCCCACCGACCGCCTGCGCCGGGGCTCGGCGCTGGCCGCGTTCACGATCACCAGCGCCAGCCCCTGGCAGGGCCTCCCGACCAGGTCGGAGCTCCCGCCGCTCACCTTCTGAGGCCCTCTGCCGCCCGGGGACGGCCGTTCTTCTCGCTCGCCCTCCTCCCGGGCGTCATCCCCGCATGGGGGGCGGCCCCTGGACCGCGAGCCAGAGAGTCAGAGCTTCACCGGCAGGCGGGCGAGCCTCCAGGAACCGGGCATCAGCTCGCGCTCCAGGCCCTCCGGGGCGACGGCGAGGGACAGGTCGGGGAAGCGCCGCAACAGGGCCCCGAACGCGACCTCCGCCTCCTGGCGCGCCAGCGCCGCGCCGAGGCAGTAGTGCAGCCCGTGCCCGAAGCCGACATGGGTCTCCTTGCGCCCCGCCTCCGGCTCGCGGGTGATGTCCAGGCGTTCAGGGTCGTCGAACGCGCGCGGATCGTGGTTGGCGCTCACCAGGACGGCCATCACGGCCTCGCCCTTGCCCACCGGCATGCCGCCGACCATGACGTCCTCGGCCGCGTACCGCATGCGGGTGGCCTGCACCGGGCCGCACCAGCGCATCAGCTCGTGCACGGCGCGCGGCATCAGCGCCGGGTCGCTTCTGAGCAGGGCGAGCTGGTCGGGGTGGGTGAGCAGCGCGGCGGTGCCGTTTCCGATCAGGTGGGCGGTCGTCTCGTGCCCGGCCAGCACCAGCGCGAGCACGAGCGTGACCATCTCGGTGTCGCCGAGGCGGTCGCCGTCCTCGTCGTGGGCGCGGATCAGCCCGGTCAGCAGGTCGCCGGTCGGGGCGGCGCGGCGGCGGCCGATCAGCTCGTGGATGTGCGCCACCATCTCGCGCAGGGCCGCCCCCATGCCGCCGGCCTCCAGCGTGACCAGCGCCTTGCCCCACGCCCGCCACCGCGGGCGGTCCTCCTCGGGAATGCCCACCAGCTCGCAGATGACGGTGATGGGCAGCGGGTAGGCGAAGTGCTCGATCAGCTCGGCGACGCCGTCCTCGGCCGTGGCCGGCAGCCGGTCGAGCAGGTCCTCGGTGATCTGCTCCACGCGGGGGCGCAGCTCGGACACCCGGCGGGCCGTGAAGGCGCGCGAGACGAGCCTGCGCAGGCGTATGTGGTCGGCGCCGTCGGCGTCCAGGATGCCGTCCAGGACGTACTCGGCCAGGTCGGCGGGGACGCCGCGGGCCTCGACCTCCCGCTCGCGGATGTTCTGGACGTCCAGCCCCGGCACGTTGGCCGGGTTGTTCACGAACCGGTGGTCGCCGAGCACCATCTTGACGTCCTCGTACCGGGTGGCCAGCCACATCGGCGCGCCACGGCCGAAGAACGTGCCGCGGAGCAGCGGCGCCCGCTCCCGCAGGCGTCCGTAGCCGCCGAAGGGGTCCGCCATCAGGTCGGGATCCATGAGGTTGACCATGCCGGGGTCAGGGCCGGCGCCGTCGTCGGCGGTAGTACCCATGCTCGCCCTCCTAGGTTTCGCCTGGCAGTTCGCCTCGTTCCGGCTCGGCGGCCCGCCGCGGGGGGGAGGAGCGCCGAGTCACGAGGACCCGTAGTTCTATTCACGCCACAGGCACGCCTCAACCCCCTCCGATGCGAGCGGTCGGGTCGGCTACGCGCCCGGCAGGCCGCGGACGCGCTTGTTTCCCGGGTCGTAGAGCGGCTCGGCGGCGATCTCGGCGGCCACCCAGGAGCCGTTCACGCCGACCTCGATCTCCCCGGGTTCGTCCCCGCCGGGCAGGTAGGCGTAGGCGATCGAGCGGTCGACGCGGTGGCCGTACCCTCCGCTGGTCACCCGGGAGGCGGGGACGCCGCCGACGCGAACGGGCTCCCCGCCGAGGCACACCTGCCGGGGGTCGGCGAGCACGAGGCACCGCAGCGTCCGGGCCGGGGCGCCGAGGGCGTCGCGGCCGAGGAAGTCCTTGTCCCGGTGGACGGCGAACCCGAGGCCCGCCTCGATCGGTGTGGTCTCGGGCGTGATGTCCAGGCCCCAGACGCGGTAGCCCTTCTCCAGGCGCAGGCAGTCCAGGGCGCGGTACCCGGCCGGGCGCATGCCGTGCGGCAGGCCGGCCTCCACGAGCGTGTCCCACAGCGTCAGGCCGTACTCGGCGGGGCAGTACAGCTCCCAGCCGAACTCCCCGGCGAAGGTGACCCGCTGGGCCAGCACGGGCACGTACCCGACGCTGATCTCCCGGGCCCGCATGTAGCCGAAGGTCAGGTCGTCATCGGTCAGCTCGCCGAGGATGTCCAGCGCCTTCGGTCCCCACAGGCAGTAGCAGGCGTACGCCGAGGTGACGTCCCGGACGTCGAGGCCGTGGCGGCGCAGCCAGGCCGCGTCGTGTACGCCGAAGGCCGTGCCGGTGACCATGCGGAAGCGGTCCTCGGCGAGCCGGGTGACGGTGACGTCCGCCTCGATGCCGCCGCGCTCGTTGAGCATCTGCGTGTAGACGACCGAGCCGACGGGACGGTCGAGGTCCCCCGCGCACAGCCGCTGGAGGCCGGACAGGCCGGTGATCTCCAGCTTGGCGAAGGAGGTCTGGTCGAACAGGCCGGCGGCGTCCCGCGTGGCGAGACATTCAGCGCGGATCGCGGGGGACCAGACGCGGCCGGCCCACCCGGCCGGGCGGAACTCCTCTCCCCCGTCCTCGGGATCCTGATCGAACCAGTTGACCCGCTCCCAGCCGGCCTTCTCGCCGAATGCGGCGCCGAGGGCTGCGTGGCGGGGCCAGGCCGGGGAGCGGCGCAGCGGGCGGGCGGCCGTGCGCTCCTCGCCGGGGTACACGATGTCGTAGTACTTGCTGTAGGAGTCCAGCGCCTTGGCCCGGGACCAGCGGGAGCCGCGCGCGTGGGAGCCGAACCGGCGGACGTCCATGCCGAAGACGTCGTACTCGGGCGAGCCGTCGACGATCCACTCGGCCATGACCTTGCCGACCCCGCCCGCGGCGGCCAGGCCGTGGACGCAGAAGCCGGCGGCGACCCACAGCCCGGCGACGGCGGTCTCGCCCAGCAGGAACTCGCCGTCGGGGGTGAAGGCCTCGGGGCCGTGCACGACCTTGGCGAACGCGGCGGGGTCGGCGCCGTCGAGGTCGCGGAGGTGCGGCAGGCGGTGGCGCGCCGAGTCCCACGATTCCTGAAATTTCGGCATATCGGGGTCGAAGAGCGTGCGCGGCTCGGCCAGCGGCGCGGCCGTGTCCCAGACCTGGGGCTCGCGGATGTACCCGCCCACCAGGATGCCGCCGCCCTCCTCCCGGAAGTACACGATGTTGTCCGGGTCCCGCACGGTCGGCGTGCTCGCCGGCACCCCGGACGGCCGCGTCACGACGTACTGGTGCTTGATCGGCACGATCGGCACGTCCACCCCCGCCAGCCGCCCGATCGTCCCGGCCGCCGCGCCCGCCGCGTTCACCACGGTCTCGGTCGCGATGACCTGCTCGCCGACCCGCACCCCGCGCACCCGCCCGTCCCGCACGTCCAGCCCGGTCACCTCGGCGCCGGTCACGATGCGCACGCCGAGCTTCTCCGCACCCGCCGCGAGGGCCCGAGCGAGGCTCGCGGGGTCGAGCCAGCCGTCGCCGGGCAGCCACAGGGCGGCCCGCACGTCGGCGACCTCCATCAGCGGCAGCATGTCCCGTGTCGCGCCCGGGGAAAGGAGCTCCATGTCGAGCCCGTACGTCTCGGCGGCGCCGGCCTGGCGGAGCAGTTCGTCGTGCCGCTCGGGCGTGGTGGCCAGCCGCAGCCCGCCGACGCCGTTCCAGCCGGGGTCGAGGCCGGTGAGCTCCGCCAGTTCTGGGTACAACCCGGCCGAGTACATGATCATGCGGGTCTGGGTGACCGTGGACCTGAGCTGACCGACGAATCCCGCCGAATGCCAGGTCGTCCCTTCCGTCAGCTCGTGCCGTTCGAGGAGGATGACGTCCGTCCAGCCGAGTCGCGCCAGGTGGTAGGCGACGCTGCATCCGGCGACGCCTCCACCGACGACCACGGCCTGGGCCTCGGTGGGAAGTTGCACCATTGGTACCCCCGTGTAACAACCAGCCCGCAGAATCGGATCAATGGTCTGAAGGTAGACCAAAGGAGGCTCGCGTGCCAGATGTCCTCACCTCGGCACTCGAACTCGTCACGGCCTGGGCCGGCCGCCCGGTCACCCATACCCAGATCAAGGGCGGCCTGAGCCACCGGATCGTCCGGGTCGAGACCGCCGAGGGCGACCGCTGGCTGCTGCGCGTCCTGGACCCGCGCGTGTCCGCCGCCGGGCTCGGCATCCCCCTCGACCTGGAGATCGCCAACACGGTGTGCGCGGCGGACGCGGGGGTCGGCGCGAAGGTGCTGCTGCGCCTCCCCGGCGCGGTGCTGCTGGAGTACATCGACGGCGTCACCCTCGACGCGGCGGCCGTACGGGACCCGGCGATGACCCGGCGCATCGCGGACGCCTGCCGCCGCCTGCACGCCGGCCCGCGCTTCGCCACCGACTTCTCGATCTTCCGCAAGCTGGAGGAGCTGCTGGCCCTGTGCCACGCGCACGGGCTGAAGATCCCGCGGGGCTTCGAGGACCGGCTTCCGGCGGTGGCCGAGATCGAGGCGGCCCTGGAGGCGCGCCGCCCGCCTGACGTCCCCTGCCACAACGACCTGCTGCCGGAGAACTTCATCTTCGACGGCACGGCGGTCCGCATCGTCGACTACCAGCTCTCCGGCAACTACGACCCGGCGTTCGAGCTGGGCGACATCGCGGCGGAGGCGGACTACGACCAAGAAATGGTTCAAAGGTTGACGTATGCGTACTTCGGGGACGAGGATCCCGCGGCAAGAGTTCAGCTTTTTCTGATCATGTCCAACTTCACCTGGACCCTGTGGTTCAGCGTCCACCACGGCCTGCTCGCCGAACAGGCCGCCGCGGCCGACTTCGACTACGACGCCGAAGCCGCCGACAAGTTCGCGCAGGCCGCGCGCGACCTGGACGATCCCGGGTTCGGCCTGCTCATCGACGGCGCCCGGGGGCGACGTCCCTCTCGCTCCCGTACGCCGCCGCCTCCCCCTCCCGTCCACCCACCCCGGTAGAGCGTCCGGCTCCACCCACTCCGGTGGAGCGCCCGGCCCGCTCCGCCCCGACCACCCGCTCCACCGGCTCGACGCGCACCCCCCGCGGCAGCACCGCACCACCGCGCACGCAAGGAGGCCCGATGGCCCAGCAGTCCTATCTCGACGACGACGCCGAACGCCTGGCCCAGCTCGGATACAAGCAGGAGCTCGCGCGAACGTGGAGCGGCTTCTCCAACTTCGCGATCTCCTTCTCGATCATCTCGATCCTGGCGGGGTGCTTCACCACCTTCGCCCAGGCGTGGAACAACGGCGGGCCGCTCGCCATCTCCGTCGGCTGGCCGGTGATCTCGGCGTTCATCCTGATCATCGGCTTCTGCATGTCCGAGCTGGTCTCCGCCTACCCGACGGCGGGCGGCATCTACTGGTGGGCCGCCAAGCTGGGCAGGCCCGTCCACGGATGGTTCACCGGCTGGCTGAACCTGATCGGGCTGATCGCGGTCACCGCCTCCGTGGACTACGGCTGCGCGACGTTCCTGAACATCACGATCGGCCTGTTCGACGAGGGCTGGGCGACGGGTGACGCGCTGAAGCAGACGTTCCTGCTGTTCGCGGTCATCCTGGTGCTGCACGCGCTGATCAACATCTACAGCCACCGGCTGATCTCGATCCTGCAGAACATCTCGGTGTGGTGGCACGTCGCCGGCGCGGCCGTGGTCGTCCTGATCCTGGTCTTCGGCCCGTCCGAGCACCAGAGCGTGGGCTTCCTGTTCGAGCGGTTCAACAACTCGGGCTTCGGCGACGGCTCCTCCGGACCGGCGTTCTGGCTCTACGTGCTGCCGCTCGGCTTCCTGCTCACGCAGTACACGATCACCGGCTTCGACGCCTGCGCGCACGTGTCGGAGGAGACGCACGGCGCGGCGATGAGCGCGGCCAAGGGCCTGTGGAAGTCGATCTTCTACTCGGCCATCGGGGGCTGGGTGCTGCTGCTGTCCTTCCTGTTCGCCGCCACCGACGTCGACGCCGTCAACGAGGCGGGCGGCTTCGTCGGCGCGATCTTCACGTCCTCGCTGTCGGAGGGCCTGGTGAAGGCCGTCTTCCTCATCTCGACGATCGGCCAGTTCTTCTGCGGGATGAGCTGCGTGACCTCGATGTCCCGCATGACCTACGCGTTCTCCCGTGACGGCGCCGTCCCCGGCTGGCGGCTGTGGTCGCGCATCGACAAGAACCGGACGCCGGTCAACGCGATCATCGCCGGCTGCGTCGTGGCGCTGCTCATCACGATCCCCGCCCTGTACGCGCCGGAGGGCTCCACGACGCCGGTGGCGTTCCTCGCCGTCGTGTCGATCGCCGTCATCGGGCTCTACCTGGCGTTCCTCATCCCGATCTGGCTGCGGCTGCGCATGGGCGCCGCGTTCCGTCCGGGGCCGTGGACGCTCGGGAGCAAGTACAAGGCGTTCGGCTGGATCGCGGTGGTCGAGATCATCGTCATCTCGATCTACTTCGTCCTGCCCATCAGCCCCGCCGGGGTGCCGGGTGCGGACGACTTCGCCTGGACCGCCGTCAACTACGCGCCGATCGCCGTCGGGGCGGTGGTGCTCGCCATCGCCGTCTGGTGGTACGCCTCGGCGCGCCACTGGTTCACCGGCCCGCGCCGCAACATCGAGGAACTGCCCGCGGCGGACGCCGAACCGGTCGGCTGAGCCCGCGCGCTCCGGCTCGCGCCCTCACGAGGGCGCGGGCCGGCGGCGGTGGTCAGAGGGCGGACGCCTCGAAGGCCGAGGCCACCACCCGGCGGACGCGCTCGGCATCCGGGGCGGCCCGGAACTCGTTGGCCAGGGAGGTCATCTCGACCTCCGGCATGCCGCACGGCACGGCGTAGTGCCACGGGTCCAGGTCGCCGTCCACGTTGAGGGCGAAGCCGTGGCTCGTGACGCCGCGCCCGGCGCGCATGCCGATCGAGACGATCTTCCGGCCGGTGTCGCGCGTCCAGACGCCCGTGAGCAGCTCCGATCCCGGCGGGGTGTCACGCCGCTCGGCGGGAAGGCCCAGCTCGCCGAGGGCCTCGACCAGCCGCAGCTCGACCTCGCGGACATAGTCGACGACGCCCTCGTCCGGCCGGAGCTTGACGATCAGGTAGCCGACGAGCTGGCCGGGGCCGTGGTAGGTGAGCTGGCCCCCGCGTCCGGTCGAGACGACGGGGATGCCCCGGGCGGGGTCGGGCAGGTGCTCGGGCAGCGTGCGCTTCCCGACGGTGAACACCTGGGGGTGGCTGAGCAGCCACAACGTGTCCGGCCGCTCGTCATTCTGGCGCGCGGCGACCAGCTCGGCCATGCGCTCCATGGCCTTCTCGTAGTCGACCAGGTCGTCCTCGACCAGGACCAGCGGCCGCCCGCTTACGATTCGTTCGCTCACAGTCCGAGCATACGTCCCATGAATGGACGATTCGGGCGCCGCCGTCGCGCGGCGCCCCGTTCGCCGGGACTCACCAGCGCCCGGCCGACGCGCGGTGCGGCGCCTTGGGGATGAACAGCCACATGAGCAGGTAGATGAGGAACTGCGGCCCAGGCAGGACGCAGGAGACCACGAACAGCAGGCGCACCATCGACGGACGCCATCCCCAGCTCTCGGCGAGACCGCCGCAGACGCCCGCGATCATCTTGTGTTCTCGAGACCGGTGCATTTCTCTCCTCCCCCGGATCTTCATTCAGTCCGTCCAACGAAGGAGACCCCTGCCCCGTTCCGGCGACATCAGTCGCTCGGGGGAATTCAGGGTCGTCCCGGAGGTGAGGTCAGGGTCGTCCCGGGGGGCGGAGGCCATGGCACCGCACCACAGGGCAGAACCCCTACAGTGGCAATCCCCCGACCATGGAGAGCGACGTGGACTTCGCGACCTTGCAATCACAGCGCCGGCTTCTGGTGCGCCAGAAGATCACCATGATGGTGAACCGCTATGTGGTCCATCTTGAGCAGCCCGACGGGTCGGAGGGCCCGATGGTCGCCTTCGCCGAGCAGAAGCGGATGGCCTTCAAGGAGCAGGTGACGCTCTACACCGACGACTCCCGGCAGTACGTGCTCGCCGGGTTCAAGGCCCGCAAGGTGATCGACCTCGGCAGCGGCTACGACGTCGTGGACCACAGCGGGCAGCCGATCGGCTTCTTCAAGAAGGACTTCGCCGCGTCGCTGCTCCGCTCGACGTGGCACTTCCAGCAGCCGGGCATGCCGACCTTCACCGGCCAGGAACGCAGCCTGCTGGTGAGCCTGCTGCGCCGGTTCGCCGACTCGCTGTCGTGGCTGCCGTACCACTTCGACTTCGGGGTGGGCGCCCAGATCGCGTTCTCGGTGGACCGCAAGTGGGGCCTGCGCGACCGCTACGCGGTCGAGATCCACGACCCGCGGCTCGACCGGCGCCTGATCATCGCGATGGCCGTCGCTCTGGACGCTCTCCAGTCGCGATGACGTTCAGCGTCAGCCAGGCGCCCCATCCGACGATGAGCACGCCCCAGTACGAGATGAGCCGGTAGATCGCCACCACCGCCGCGGCGGCCGCGCCCGTCATCCCCGCCCCGGCGAAGGTCGCGGCCATGCCGATCTCGCTGATGCCGAGGCCGCCCGGCACGAGCGCCATCACGCCGGCGGCCTTCGCGGCCACGTAACCGAGCAGCACCGTGTTCGGGCCGACGGAGACCCCGGTGGCCAGGCACACGGCCACGAGGCAGCCCACGTCGAGCAGCCAGTTGGTCAGCGCCAGGCCGGGCAGGACGAACGCGTCGCGCCGCGTGAGCGAGATCGCCGCGCGCGCGTCGCGTAGTCCGTCCACCATGGCGCGCAGGCGCCCGCCGCGCCGGGCGAGCCACCCGGCGAAGCCGCGGGGACGGAACCTGACCGCCAGGGCGACGGTGAGGGACAGCGCCGCCAGAACCCACGCGGCCGGGGCGCGCGTCGAAGGCTCGGCCAGCAGGGCGGCCACGCCGAGGGCGAGGAAGGTCATCGTGGAGAACACCGCGGTCAGCACCAGCGTGGCCGCGATGAGCGGGGTCGTGGCGCCGAGCACGCGCAGTTGCCGCGTGGTGTAGGCGACGCTGAGCACCTGGCCGCCGGGCAGGGAGTTCGAGACGGCCGTGCGCGCGTAGGTGACGGCCACGGCGCGCGGCAGCGTGAGCTGGGCGCCGCCCGCCGTGAGCAGGTGCCGGATCAGCCGGGCGTACGCGCGCATGGAGGACGCCTCCAGCGTGACGGCGACGATGAGCCAGCCGGGGTGGGCGCCGGTCATCAGCGCCCAGATCTCGCCCGGATCCGGCAGGCGGTCGCGGAAGGTCACCACCACGACCACCACGCAGGCGATCATGAACAACCGCCCGGCCAGCCGGGTCCGGGACCGGGGTGGTCGGCCGGCGGGCGCCTCGGCGCCGCCCATCTCACCGGCCCTCTCTGGGGCCACCGTTCCCACCATCGCCTCCTCGTGAGGATCATGACGTCCGTGGGCGGGCCGGGCGAGTGCTGGATTCCGACAGTTGCCCGGCCCGATGTTTCCGGTTTCCCGAAACGTCCGGGCGTGCAGTGAACAGCTGGTTACCGCTTTTGACAGAGCCCTCAGATTCCGGAGGCGGTCACCGGGTGGCGAGGGGGAACCGGCTCGGCGGAGGGACGCCGCGCCGGTAGGACGAGAAGGACAAGGCCGAGCAGGGCCCAGCCGGCCAGGACCGCGAGCGGCGCGGCGAGCGCGGCGCCACCGAAGTAGACGACGTTCCGCACCGCTTCCGCCCCCGGTCCCACAGGGAGGAACTTGCCGATCCAGGCATACCATTCCGGGACAAAGCGGGCACCAAGCGGCCCCCCACTGGCGGGCAGCCCGATCGGGATGAACAGAAGCGCCCCGAGACCCACGCCGGCGAATCCGGCGGCCCGCAGCAGCCCCGACACGACCACCCCGATCGTCAGCACGATGCCCGACGAAACAGCCACCAGCCCGGCGTAATTCCCCGGCAGCGCGCCGAACGCCACGTCGGCCAGAAACGCCTCGCCGAGGCCGACGAACAGGGCCCCGAGCGCGAGCGCCCCGAGCCGCCCCGCCGGGCCGATGCCAGGGGCCACCCGCCCGATCGCCACGGCCAGGGCGAGGCCCGGCACGATGAGAGCGAGCGCGTAGAACATGCCCGAGATGCCTCCGGGGTCGCCCGGCGGCAGCGGCACCGCGTCCTCCACCGTCAGCGCGCGGCCCTGGGCCTTGGCCGCCGCCTCGAAGGCGCCGGTCAGCGCCGTCGCGGCCGTCCGTCCCGCCGCGCTCGCGACGATCAGCCTGCCGCTCTGGGGGACGAGCACCCCGTCGACCTCGCGGTCCAGCAGCGCCGTGCGGGCCGCCTGCTCGGAGGCGTACCCGGAGACCTCGAAGGCCCCGGGCTTCGCGCGCGCGACCGCCGCCTCGACCTGCCCCACGACCTGGGCCGGGCCGACGACGGCGACGGGGACGCCGTGCGGCTCGGGCTTGTGGAGCGCACCGAGGAACGACCCGGCGAACAGCATGCCCACGAAGGTCACCGCGACGAGCGCTCCGATGATCTTTCCCATTTCACCACCTGTTGACTTCATCAGTGTTGAGTTCACGATAGATGAATTCAACATGGTTGAATAGGGCCGATCGAGAGGAGTCCGGATGACCGGCGGAAGACCCAGGTCAGCGGGGGGACGACGACCCGGTGAGACCCTGACGAGGGACGCGATCCTGGAGGCCGCGATGGAGTCCTTCACCGCGCAGGGATACTCCGCGACGACCGTCCGGGGCGTGGCCCGCGCCGCGGGGGTCGACCCCGCCCTCGTGATCCACTTCTTCGGCACCAAGGACGGCCTGTTCGACGCCGCCGTCCGCATCCGGGACATCCCGCTGCGCGGCCTGTCCGAGGCCGTCGAGGGCGACCCCGGCCTGCTCGGGGAGCGCCTGGTCCGCCGCTACCTGTCCATCTGGGAGGACCCGGAGGCGGCCCCCCTGCTGTACGCCATCCTGAAGGCGGCCGCGACCTCGGAGGCCGCCGCCGAGCTGCTGAGACACTTCATGACCGAGGAGATCCTGGTCCCGATCGCCAAGCGGCTCGGCATCGACCACGCCGAGACCCGCGCGACCCTCGCCGGTTCGCAGCTCATCGGCCTGGCCCTGATGCGGTACATCCTCAAGGTGGACGCCATCGCCGGCGTGCCCGCCGAGACGATCGTCCGCGCCGTCGGCCCCACCGTCCAGCGCTACCTCACCGGCGACCTCACGCTCACCTGACGCCGCCCGCGCGCGCCACCTCTTCCTCCAGGAGGCTTCCACCCCAAGCGATCGCCCATGCCGGGCGTACCGCGAAAGGGCGCCGGCACGTGGCCGACGCCCTTCGACGATGCTCGGGGCGGTCAGACCCCGATCGGGTGCCAGACGGTCTTGGTCTCCAGGAAGGCCGTCATGCGCTCCACGCCCGGGTCGGCGAGCCAGTCGACCTTCCCGGTGGCGGGGCGCAGCACGCGCTTGAGGTTCTCGGCGGCGTCCCGCTCGCAGGCCACCGCGAGCTCCTCGGGGCAGCCGGTCAGGTCGATCGCGTTGACGTCCATGTGGGAGGCCAGCCAGGGCGCCAGCTCGGCGACCCTGCCCGTCAGCAGGTTGACCACCCCGCCCGGCAGGTCGGACGTCGCCAGCACCTCGCCGAGCGTGATCGCCGGCAGCGGCGCCCGCTCGGAGGCCACGACCACGCAGGTGTTGCCCGACACGATCACCGGCGCGATGACCGAGATCAGGCCGAGCAGCGGACCCATCGGCGGCGCCACCACGGCCACCACGCCCGTCGGCTCCGGCGTCGAGAGGTTGAAGTACGGCCCCGCGACCGGGTTGGCCGCGCCGCGCAGCGCCCCGATCTTGTCCGACCAGCCCGCGTACCAGACCAGGCGGTCCACTGCGGCGTCGACGAGCTCGCCCGCCTTGCGCGCCGACACGCCGTCCGCGTCGATCAGCTCGGCGGCGAACTGGGCGCGGCGCCCCTCCAGCATCTCGGCGACGCGGTAGAGGATCTGCCCCCGGTTGTAGGCGGTCGCGCCCGACCAGCCCGGGAACGCCTTGCGCGCGGCCGTCACCGCGTCGCGGGCGTCCTTGCGCGAGGCCCGCGAGGCGTTGGCCAGGAACTGCCCCTTGGAGGAGGTCACGGCATAGGACCTTCCGCTCTCCGACCGCGGGAACGCCCCGCCGATGTACAGCTTGTACGTCTTGCGAACGGCCAGCCTGCCCGGCTCAGTCATCGCCTCTCCAGGTCATCTCTTCCGGCGAGAGCCGTGCGGGCACGAAGACCTGGCGGCAGCGGCTCACCCCGCAGCGGTGGGCGAACCATCCCTGACGGACGGTCGCGGTGGTGCGTCCCGCACGGGCGTAGGCGCGTCCCCCGGTGGCCTGCGCGCGGCGGGACCGGCGGGGCCTCCTGCGGTGCTCACATGGGTCGGACATCGAGATACGCCTCCAATCCGTGCCTGCCGCCCTCGCGGCCGTATCCGGACTCCTTGTAACCCCCGAACGGCGACGTCGGGTCGAACTTGTTGAAGGTGTTGGCCCAGACCACGCCGGCGCGCAGCTTGTCGGCCATCCACAGGATGCGCGAGCCCTTCTCGGTCCACACCCCGGCGGACAGGCCGTAGGGACTGTTGTTCGCCTTCTCGACGGCCTCGGCGGGCGTACGGAAGGTCAGGACCGACAACACCGGGCCGAAGATCTCCTCGCGGGCGATCCTGTGCGACTGGGCCACGCCGGTGAACAGTGTGGGCGGGAACCAGAACCCCTTCTCCGGGATCGGGCAGGACGCGGACCAGCGGGCGGCGCCCTCGCTCTCGCCCGCGTCGCTCAGCTCCTTGATCTTCGCGAGCTGGGCGGAGGAGTTGATCGCGCCGATGTCGGTGTTCTTGTCCAGCGGGTCGCCCATGCGCAGCGTGGACAGGCGCCGCTTGAGTGCGTCCAGCAGCTCGCCCTCGATCGACTCCTGGACCAGCAGCCGGGAGCCCGCGCAGCAGACGTGGCCCTGGTTGAAGAAGATGCCGTTCACGATGCCCTCGACGGCCTGGTCGAGCGCGGCGTCGTCGAACACGATGTTCGCCGCCTTGCCGCCCAGCTCCAGCGTGAGCTTCTTGCCCGACCCCGCCACCGAGCGGGCGATCAGCCGCCCGACCTCGGTGGAGCCGGTGAACGCGACCTTGTTCACGTCCGGGTGGTTCACCAGGGCCTGGCCCGTCTCACCCGCGCCGGTGACGATGTTGACGACGCCCGGCGGCAAATCCGCCTGGCGGCAGATCTCGGCGAACGCCAGAGCGGTCAGCGGCGTCGTCTCGGCCGGTTTGAGCACGACGGTGTTGCCGCAGGCCAGCGCGGGCGCGATCTTCCACGCGAGCATGAGCAGGGGGAAGTTCCACGGGATGACCTGCGCGGCCACGCCGAGGGGCCTGGGGTCGGCGCCGAGGCCCGCGTACCCCAGCTTGTCGGCCCAGCCGGCGTAGTAGAAGAAGTGCGCGGCGACCAGGGGCAGGTCGACGTCGCGCGACTCGCGGATCGGCTTGCCGTTGTCCAGCGACTCCAGCACGGCCAGCTCACGGGCCCGTTCCTGGATGATGCGGGCGATCCTGAACAGGTACTTGGCGCGCTCGCGGCCGGGCATCTGCCCCCACACCGCGTCGTACGCCTTGCGCGCGGCCGAGACGGCGCGGTCGACGTCCGCCTCGCTGGCGACGGCGAACTCGGCGAGCACCTCTTCGCTCGCCGGGTTGATGGTCTTCTCCCGCGCGTCGCCGAGCGCGTCGGCCCACTCGCCGTTGATGAAGAGCCCGTAGGACGGCCGGATGTCGACGACGTCGCGCGACTCGGGCGCCGGTGCGTATTCGAACACGTGAGGCCGCCTCAGTCCAGGGTGAAGTAGTCGGGGCCGGCGTAGCGGCCGGTGGTCAGCTTCTGGCGCTGCATCAGCAGGTCGTTGAGCAGGCTGGAGGCGCCCAGGCGGAACCACTCGGGGGTCAGCCAGTCGGGGCCGGTCGTCTCGTTGACCAGGACGAGGTACTTGATCGCGTCCTTGGTGGTGCGGATGCCGCCCGCGGGCTTGACGCCGATCATGCGGCCGGTCTGGGAGCGGAAGTCGCGCACGGCCTCCAGCATCACCAGCGTGACCGGGAGCGTCGCGGCGGGGGCGACCTTGCCGGTCGAGGTCTTGATGAAGTCCGCGCCCGCCAGCATGGCCAGCCAGGACGCGCGGCGCACGTTGTCGTAGGTGGCGAGCTCGCCGGTCTCCAGGATCACCTTCAGATGGGCGTCGTCACCCCCGTCACGGGCGCAGGCGGACCGCACCGCGGCGATCTCGTCGAAGACCTTGCGGTAGTCGCCGGACAGGAACGCGCCGCGGTCGATCACCATGTCGATCTCGTGCGCGCCGGCCGCCACCGCGAGCTCGGTGTCGCGTACCTTGACCTCCAGCGAGGTGCGGCCGCTCGGGAAGCCCGTCGCCACGCTGGCCACCCGCACGCCGGACCGCCCGAGCGCCTCGACGGCCGGCGCGACCAGGTCGGGGTACACGCAGACGGCGGCGACCTTGGGGACGGAGGGGTCGGCGGGGTCGGGGCGGACGGCCTTGGCGCACATCGCGCGCACCTTGCCCAGAGTGTCCGCGCCTTCGAGGGTGGTGAGGTCGACCATGGATATGGCCAGGTCGATGGCCTGCGCCTTGGCGGTGGTCTTGATCGAGCGGGTTCCCAGCATGGCCGTTCGCTGGTCGGCGCCCACGCGATCGACGCCGGGCAGGCCGTGCAGGAATGCCCTCAGGGTCGCGTTCGTCGCCGCGACCTCGGCGAGCGGAGTCGTCAGTGTTGACACCACCCCAGCATCGCCGACCGGCCTGATTGTTCCAAACCAGAGCCGCAGCAAGACATCGGGCGACATTTCAGCAAATGTCGCCCGCACCCGGGACGGACGATCTCGCCCGAGCCTCCCGTCGGGCCGTGGGCACGCCCCTAGGTACAGGCCCGGATGCGTCCTGACCTGCGACGACGCCGTCCGGGTAAGCCCGTCTAAGGCACCCGCGGGTATGCCTAGGCGGTCCTAGGACCAGGGCGGGGCGGGAGATAAGGCATCCGTCCGATGTGCGGAGGGGGGCCTTAGCCGGAGTCTAGAGGTGTCAGGAAAAGAGACACCAAGGAGAACCGGCATGGCTCCCGAGATCCACTACCAGCTCATCGTCAACCGAGTGGCCGAGCTCCACCAGGAGGCCCGCGACCACCGCCGCGCCAGCGAGGCGGTCGCCGGCAGGAAGGCCCGCGAGAGCGGCTCCCCGAAGCGCGTCCGCGCGACCTTCGGCAAGCTCCGCACCTCGTGAACGCCCGGCACGACGCCCGTACCGGCCACCGCAGGGGCGCGGCCGCACGGGCGACCACCGGGATCTCCCACGCCGAGGGGCGCGGGAAACGCGGCACCACGAAGCCCGGCCGGAGCCTCCCTCCCGGCCGGGCATCACAACCCCCGTGACCGGCACGGCCGGTGTACGGGGGGAGTGACGGGGGCGGTGACCAGGGATCCGGCCGGGTCACCGCCATTTTCCGTCGCAGGTATCAATGCATGAAAACCAGGTGCAGAACATCACATGGGTCGTGACATGCTTGCTGACATGCTGGGCCGGATGGTGAGTCCCGTCTTCGTGGGACGCGAGGACGAACTGCGCACACTGTCGGAGGCCTTCGAGCAGGCCCGCAAGGAGGCCGCCTCCGCCGTCCTCCTCGGCGGTGAGGCGGGCGGCGGCAAGACGCGCCTGGTCACGCGCTTCGCCGACGAGGCCGCCTGCGCCGGCGCGCACGTCCTCGCCGGAGGCTGCGTCGAGCTGTCCACCGAGGGCCTGGCCTACGCGCCCTTCACCGCGGCCCTGCGCCAGCTCGTCAAGGAGATGGGCGCCACCGAGGTCGCGGCCCTGCTGCCCGACGGCGCCGCGCGCGACCTCGCCCGGCTCCTGCCGGAGTTCGGCGAGCCCAGCGGCGACCCCGAGACCGGACGCGCGCGTCTCTTCGAGCAGTTCCTCACCCTGCTGATCCGCCTCGCCGAGCGGCGCGCGGTCATCCTCGTCATCGAGGACATCCACTGGGCCGACCGGTCCAGCCGCGACCTGATCGCCTTCCTGAGCCGCAACCTCAGGACCTCGCCCGTCCTGATGATCCTCACCTACCGGTCCGACGAGCTGCACCGCCAGCACCCCCTGCGTCCCGTGCTCGCCGAGCTGGGCAGGGTCGACGGCGTGGTGCGGCTCGACCTGCCCCGGCTCAGCAAGCCCGAGGTCGCCGCGCAGATCGCCGGGATCCTCGGCGACACCCCGGAGTTCGCGCTCGTCGAGCAGGTCTACCAGCGCAGCGAGGGCATCCCCCTGTTCGTCGAGGCGCTCATGGAGCGCGAGGACGACTGCAACGTCCCCGAGTCGCTCCACGACCTCATCATCGGCTCGGTGGAGCGGCTGCCCGAGGAGACCCAGCGCGTGCTGCGCGTCGCCGCCGCCGGGGGCAACCGCGTCGGCCACCGGCTCCTGCGGGCGGTCACCGACCTGTCCGACGTCGACCTGGAGAACGCCCTGCGGCCCGCCATCGCCCGCAACGTCATCCAGGTGGCCGACGGCGGCACGTACGTCTTCCGGCACGCGCTGATCCGCGAGGCCGTGCACGAGGAGATGCTGCCCGGCGAGCACAACCGCATCCACGCCCGGTTCGCCGAGGAGATCGACCGCGACCGCAAGCTCGTGCCGCCGGGACGCGCCGCGATCGAGATCGCCCACCACTGGTACTCGGCCCGCGACCACCTGTGGGCGCTCATCTCCGCCTGGGAGGCCTCGGGGAAGGCCGCCAACGCGTTCGCCTACACCGAGCAGATCCAGCTCCTCGAACGCGTCCTCGCCCTCTGGGACCGGGTGCCCGACGCCGCCGAGCGCATCAACGTCGACCAGACCACGATCCTGGAGATGGCGTCGGAGGCCGCGGTCATCAGCGGCGAGACCGACCGCGGGCTGAAGTTCGTGAAGGGCGCGCTCGCCGAGCTGGACGAGACCGTCGAACCCGAGCGCGTCGCCCACCTGCTCGTCCGCCGCTCCCAGCTCAAGACCGACAAGGGCAGGCGCGGCGGCCTGGAGGACCTGCGCTACGCCGAGCGGCTGGTGCCCTGGCCCGGGTACACGCGCGCCCACGTCCTCACCAAGCTCGGCTCGTTCCTGATGTTCACCAACCAGACGGCGGAGGGCTCCGCGCTCACCAACGAGGCGCTGGCCATCGCCCGCGACATCGGCGACGAGTGTCTGGAAGCCGAGCTGCTCACCAACCTCGCGCTCGGCCAGTCGCTCACCGGCGACCTGGAGGCCGCCTACCGCACCAACGAGCGCGCCGCCGAGATCGGCCGGGGGCTGCGGACCGCGCGCATCGTGCTGCGCGCCCTGGCCAACAACGTCGACAGCCTCGACAACCTCGGCCGCTCGGAGCAGGCCGTCGAGCTCGCCCTCGAAGGCGAGGCATTGGCCCGGCAGTACGGCCGGTACCGGGTCAACGGGACGTTCATCGCCAACAACCGCGCCGAGGCGCTGGACTCGCTCGGACGCTGGGACGAGGCCGTCGAGGTCATCGAGCAGGCCCTGGCGATGGACCCGATCCCGCGGACGCGCGGCCATCTGATCCGGGGACGCGCCGACATCGCGGCGGCCCGCGGTGAGACCGACCTTCTCGAACGCATCCTCGCCGAGATCGGGGCCATGCAGGGTGAGCCCGCCGAGTTCGCCCAGGAGTGGATGACCGACGCGCGGCTGCTCATCGAGCTGCACCTCCTGCGCGGGGACCCGCTCCAGGCCCTCAAGGTGACCGAGGCGTTGCTGTCGGAGTCCGGCGGGACGCAGCACTCCAGCAAGCCCATGCTCGGCTGGCGCATCCTGGCGCTGAGCCGGCGCGTCTGCGAGGCCGCCGCCGTGACCTCTCCCGGCGCGGCGCGGGACGTGCGCGCGACCGCGATGGCGCTCGCCGCGAGCCTCGACTCCCACGGGCCGGTGACCGAGGCGTTCCGGCTGTCCTTCTCCGGCGACTTCGAGGCGGCGGAGGCCGCCTGGAGACACCTCGGCCGTCCGTACCCCCGGGCGAGGGCGATGACGGACATCGCGGCGGCCGCGGCCAAGGCCGGTGACCGCGAGACGGCGTCCGCGCGGCTGGCCGAGGCGCACGTGATCGCGTCCGCGCTCGGCGCGCGGCCGATGGTGACCGAGATCGAGGCTCTGGGCCGCCGCGTCGGGACGACGTTCGCCGAATCAGTCCCCGCCGAGCCCGGCGACGCGTCCGGCACGACCACCGACCTCACGCCCCGGGAGACCGAGGTGCTGCGGCTGGTCGCGGCGGGGCGGTCGAACCGGGACATCGCGGCCGAGCTGTTCATCTCGGCCAAGACGGTCAGCGTGCACGTCTCCAACATCCTCGCCAAACTGGGCGTCTCCACCCGCCTCGAAGCCGCCGCCGCCGCACACCGCCAAAGCCTCCTCGCCTGACCTCCCCCGCGCGGGTACCAGCGCTCCCATCCGGCCGCCCTCCCCTGACGAAGCCCCGCCGCACACCGCCTGAACCTCCTCGGCCGGCCTCTCCGCGGCACACCACTCCCTGCGTGGCCTGCCCCGCGCCGGAATCTTTACCCGGACGCGGTCGCCCTATGGGCCAGGGGATCTCGTACGGAGACCTCGACGGCACGCTCATGAGCGGCGCTTGGGGAACGACCCCTCGCCGGGGATCGGTTATGGTGGGGTGGAAACACCGAAGGGGAGTAGTCCCAATCGCGTGATCGACACACTGGCGCAAGCCCGGTCGCGCGGGCCTCGTTTCGACGGGGCGGACGAGACCTTCGGCCCTGTGGCAATGCACGTACGCCATCGGGCCGAGGTCGCGCGCCCTGAGACTCCCTGCGGTGCACGCTCCCGGCCCGGTCGCGCGACATAGAAGGGCGACCCCCCGTGGAAGCGTTCTGGATCAGTCTCGGCGTCATCTTCGTGGCCGAACTGGGCGACAAGAGCCAGCTCATGGCCATGACGTTCGCCACCCGATTCAAGCCGTGGCCGGTCCTCGCCGGCATCACCATCGCCACGGCGGTGGTCCACCTGTTCAGCGTCGGCCTCGGAGGGCTCATCGGCGACGCGCTGCCCCAGACCGCCATCGCCATCGTGGCGGGCATCGCGTTCCTCGGCTTCGCCCTGTGGACGCTGCGCGGCGACGAACTCAGCGAAGAGGAATCCCAGAAGGCCCAGCGCACGACCCGCCACGCCCTCATCGCGGTGACCGTGGCGTTCTTCCTCAGCGAACTGGGCGACAAGACCATGCTCGCGACGATCACGCTCGCCACCCAGCACGGGTGGTTCGGCACGTGGATCGGCTCCACGGTCGGCATGGTCGCCGCCGACGCCCTGGCCATCGTCGTCGGCCGCATGCTCGGCAAACACCTGCCCGAAAAGGTCATCCGCTACGCCGCCGCCGCGGCCTTCGCCCTCTTCGGCGCAGCCCTGATCCTCGAAGCCCTCCTCTGACCCCCGCCCACCCCACCCTCCCCAGCCGACGGGAACCCATGTTCCGTCCGCATCCGGGCACACTTCCGGCGCCGCGTCGGCGGGGAGGGACGACGGCGATGCCGGCGCCCCGTACGTCGAGCGGCCGGGCCAGGGTGTGCGGGTCAGAGGGTCAGGCCGATGAAAACGGGTTCGTTGACGAGGGTTATGCCGAACTTGGCTTCGACGCCGTCCTTGACCTCGCGGGCCAGGGCCAGGATGTCGGCGGCGGTCGCCGCGCCGTCCGTGGAGAAGACGGGCGAGGAGGCCCCGGGCGATGCCGCGGTCTCCCGGGGCCCCGGGTCGGAGGGGAAGGCGGCGCGGTCCAAGGCTTCGGGGCCGGTGAGGACGGCACGGTTTTGGGGGTCGGTGGGGACGGCGGGGTCCAGGGCTTCGGGGTCGGTGGGGAAGCCGGTGACGCGGAGACCGCCGGGGTTGGTCAGGGCGAGGGTGTGCTTGGTCGAGATGCGCGCCGGGCCGCGCGCGTACCCCTTGGGGAACCCGGCGTGCTCGATCAGCCACGCGGCCGGCACCTTCACGGCCCCTCCGGGCACGTCCCACCGGGGGAAGCCGGGCGCGCGTCGCTCCAGCTCGGCGGCGTCGGCCGCGCTCAGGATCGGATTGGTGAAGAAGGACCCCGCGCTGCAGGTGTCCGGGTCGGCGGCGTCCAGCACCATGCCCTTGCCACGCCGCAGCCCGAGGACGGCCGTGCGCGCCTCGTGGAGGGCGACCCGTTCGCCGAGCTCCACGCCGAGCCGCGCGGCCAGTTCCTTGTACGCGACCGGTCCGGATTTATCCGACTTATGCAGCAGGTACGTGACCGAGACGACCACATAACGCGTGAGATCATCCTTGAACGCGCTGTGCCGATAGGCGAACCCGCACTGCGAAGCGTCCAGATCGAGCAGCTCCCCCGCCCGCCGGTCGTACACCCGCACCCCGGTGATCGTCTGCGAGACATCCTGCCCGTAGGCGCCGACGTTCTGGATGGGCGTCGAGCCGACCGACCCCGGGACGCCGGACAGGCACTCGACCCCCGACCACCCCTGCGCGACCGCACGGGCGACGAGCGCGTCCCAGTCCTCCCCCGCCTGCACGGTGACCGAAACCGCGCCGTCGCCGCCGTCGCGCACGTCGACCCCGCGCGAGGACACCTTGATCACGAGCCCGTCGAACCCCTCGTCGGAGACGACCAGGTTGCTGCCGCCTCCGAGAAGGAGCACCGGCTCCCCGGCGCGGTCGGCCTCGGCCACGAGCGCGACCAGTTCGTCCCCGGAACGCGCCTCCACGAAGGCGCGGGCCGCCCCGCCCACCCTCAACGTGGTGTACGGGGCGAGCCGTACACCTGCCACACGGTCAGCCATGCACCCTTCCCAGCACCCCGAAGCGTCCGCGGCGCGGGGACACCGCGCATCGGCCCTCAAGCCTAGACCGGCCCGCCGGGCTCTCTCTCCACAGGCCGAAGCGCGCCGCCAGACCGAGACCTATCGGTCGCCCGAACGCAGCAGCCCGGCGATGCGGTCGTCCGTACGGCGGGAGTCGGCCTCGCCGTACTCGGTGTCCACGTCCGGAGCGCTCCGGCGCCGCTCGCGGCGTACGGGCAGGCGTCCCTCCGGAACGACCAGCTTGCCCGGCAGGCGCAGCGAGAACTCCAGGTCGGCGTGCCGGTCGTACCGTGCCTCGGCCGGGAAGCCCCCCGCCTCCAGCGCGGCGTCCCGGCGGACGGCCATCAGATACCCCAGCAGCCCTCTGACCTCGCCGGGACCGGCCTCGTGCCAATCGTGGCCGCTCTCGCCGGGGTCGACGCCCTTCCAGCCCGCAGCCACCACCTCTCCGGTGACGGCCCTGGCCAGCGGGGTGATCGCGTCGCCGTCCACGATGGTGGCGGTGTCCATCACGACGTGCACGCCCTCGGTGTCCAGCCGCAGCAGCTTGTCCCGGCCCGCGCCCCACCCGGCCGTGCCGCCCCGCCAGTACGGGGTCTCGGCGACGTGCCAGGCCGTGATCCGCTCGGGATGCCGCTCGGCCAGCTCGTGCAGGACGACGCCCGCGCCGTCGACGTCGCCCAGGTCCAGGGCGAGGATCTTGGCGTCGGTGTGGTGGATCAGCGCGTCGACGCAGGTGCGCAGGTCGGCGGGGTGGCCGTCCACGAGCAGGGCCACCGTCACGACCGGGGACGGCGCCTCCGCGTGCTCGCCCGTGGCCGGGGCGGCGCTGATCGCCTCCTGCAGGCGGGAGGCGGCCAGCGTGGAGTCCCACAGCACCTGCGAGGCGACCATGCTCTCGGTGCCGACCTCGTTCCGCGTGCCGTCGTCCACGTTCGGCGTCTTCGCCGCACCCCCGGCAGCGTGCTCACGGCCTCCGGGGTGACGTTCCACCACGGCCTCACCGGCCGCCTCGGCCCTGTCCCCCGCGCTGTGCTCCGCGCCGTGGTCGTCCCGCGCGCCCGAGTCGACCGGAATGGACTCGATCGTCGGCCAGACGTGGAACGGCGGCTCGGACTCCAGAGTGTGCCCGCCCTCGGTGTCGCCGACCGGCCGGCTGCCGCCCCGGACCTCCTGGCGCACCTCCGCCGTCGCCGGATCGTCCTCCGCCCTGGCCTCGGCCCGCTGCCCCGCCAGTCCGTTCACGTGCTTGGATACCTCGTTCACCCAGGCCCCATTACCCACCACACCCGGAAGCATTCCGGCGTCCGGGTCAAGTCCGGCGGCGTGAGAAGGCACGCGAAGGCGTGAGAGGACTCGCGAAAGGGCGGCCGGTCAGGCGAGGCGTACGGTGGCGCGGGCCTTCGACAGCACCCGTGAGTCGCCGGATCTCGCCGTCAGCGAGAGGACCACCTTGTTGTCGTCCAGCTTGTCCTCGACGACGCCGCTGACCGTGATCACGGCGCCCTCGTCGTTGTCCGGGACGACGACCATGGACGAGAACCGCACGCCGTAGTCGACCAGCGCGCCCGGGTCGCCCGCCCAGTCGGTGACGAACCGGCCGGCCTGGGACATCGTGAACATGCCGTGCGCGATCACGTCGGGCAGGCCGACGGCCTTGGCGTGCCGCTCGTTCCAGTGGATCGGGTTGAAGTCGCCCGACGCCCCGGCGTACATGACGAGGTTGACGCGGTGGACGGGGTACTCGACGGCGGGAATCTGCAGGCCGATCTCGACCTCGTCGTACTTGACGGTGGCGCCCATGCCTACTTCGCCCCTCCGCGCTCGATCAGCGTGTTGTAGGTGGTGCAGACCGGCTCGCCCTGGAGGGTCGTCACCTGGCTGGTGACGGTCAGCAGCTCGTTGCGGCCCATGCTGCGGATCTCGGAGATCGTGGACTCGCAGAGCAGCTCGTCGCCGGCGTGGATGGGACGGACGTACTCGAACCGCTGCTCGCCGTGCACGACCATGGCGAAGTCGAGCCGCAGATCGGGGTCGGCGAGCGCCTCCGCGGCGCCGGTGAGGGTGAACACGATGGGGAACGTCGGCGGGGCGACGACGTCGGGGTGACCGGCGGCGCGGGCGGCCTCGGGGTCGCGGTAGATCGGGTTGGGATCGCCGATGGCGGCCGCGAACTCCTTGATCTTGACGCGGCTCACCTCGTAAGAGGTGGACGCCGGGTATGTCCTCCCGACGAAATCGCGGTTCAAAGCCATCGTGCCGGTGCCCTTTCGGAACGTGAAGCTGGTTTGCCCGACGGTAACAGAGCAACCTTCCGCCGTCGTCGGGCGGAAGAACGTTCCCACCCGCGGCTTCGCGTCATTCCGCCGGTCACGGAGAACGCTAGCCCGTTTCCTGCGCCGGCCGGCGGAACACGGCCTGTCATGGTGATCACATCGGCGGACGAAGGCCGCGCAAGCCCCGGGGCACGCCGCGAACACCCCCGGACACGCGGAAAACCGGCGCCCCGTCATGGAGCGCCGGTCATGCACAGATGATCGAGCCGATGCCTGGCACCACACCCACCACCGTGACCGTGTCACGGCACCCGGGCGGGCCCGTCCGGCGAGGCTCCCCGAGCGGTTCGCCGTACCAGCGACCCCGAGGTTCCTTCGCACCTGCCCGACGCCGCACCCAAGCGGCGTACGCACAGAGCAAGACGACACACGACCGACCCGTACCCACCCCCGGACGGATCGGCGGAAGACCGTGACGGCCGGCGATCACGTACCTCGGAAACCCGGCGGACCGGATGGACCTCGAAAGGCCCGTCCACGACCCCCTCCCGGCGCCCTCAGGGCGCGGGGCGGCGTACGCCTAGCGCGTCTCGCGGTGGGGACGGTGGCACTTACAGTTGGGGCAGTACTTCTTCAGCTCAAGCCGGTCCGGGTCGTTGCGCCGGTTCTTCCGCGTGATGTAGTTGCGGTGCTTGCACTCCTGGCAGGCCAGCGTGATCTTCGGCCTAACGTCGGTGGCAGCCACGTGGGAGTGCCTTTCTACGTTTGGGACACATGGACAACCCGAACCAGGTGACCTTCACAGGAAACCCGGCAGGGTAGTAGCGGAGGCCGGACTTGAACCGGCGACACAGCGATTATGAGCCGCTTGCTCTGCCTGACTGAGCTACTCCGCCTCAGGGTCGACGAACGCGACCGGCTTGGAAAGGATACCCGACCTGTACGACGATCGCGCACACGTGTGCCCGTACCCGGTCTGGGCTGGGTGCTCCCAGTATGCCTGATCGCTGGACGCCTGCACTTCCCCTTTATTCAGCAGGCGGACTATTGAGCACGGTCAGATAACCCACCCAAGCGAAAAGCCCCACCCCGGAAACCGGGAGAGGGCGTTTGCGCTGTCGAGCCCCTTTACGGAATCGAACCGTAGACCTTCTCCTTACCATGGAGACGCTCTGCCGACTGAGCTAAAGGGGCCTGCCCACCCGCGTTCCGCGTCCCCGCGTCGCTGTGGACAGGTGTAACCATACACGGACCCCGCGGCCGATGCGAATCAGAACGCCCATCGGGAACCCGTCCCGGCGCCCCGCCCGCGAGGGGCATGCGAGGGTCAGCGGACGGCCTCGCGGCGCCTCCGCGTCGACCTGGGCGACCGTTCGCCGAAGGGCAGGGTGACCACTTCGCACAGATCCGCGAGGTCGACGAAACGGCGCAGCTCGTCCACCGAGAAGCAGTCGGCGACCAGCTCTCCGTGCCGGCGAAGGCGGAGCACCTGACGGTCACCGCGCGTCGCGGCCGTTATCTCGTAGCCGTCAGGCCCGACCCAGCGCGTCTCCATAGCCGGTCAGAGTATGCCCAAGCACCGTCAGTTTCGGGAAACGACACGCATCCCTGGGTCACCAAAGGACCCTCCAGCGAGAAAGAGCACGTCAGCCCCACGACACAGGAACAGTGAGCCGGCGCCGGGAGCGACGGTCGCATACGAGAGCGCCTGCAGACAGCACGCACCGACCGCGCAGGGAGCATGCCAGGGACACCCGGCTCACGCCCGGCCGGTCTGCCCCGAGCTCTCCATCTGCCCCGCCGTCTCGGTCTGCCCCGAGCTCTCCGTCTGCCCCGCGGTCTGGCCGGCGCTCTCGGCGAGGGCGTTGAAGCGCTCCAGCATGCGCGCGAGCAGCCGGACGTCCTCCTGCGGCCAGGTGCCCAGCAGCGCGTAGAAACGCCGCTGGCGGGCCGTACGGGCGCGCAGAAGCCTTGCCCGTCCCTCGGGCGTCAGGTCGAGCAGATGGGCGCGGCCGTCGAGCGGGTCAGGCTGGCGCCCGATGAGCCCCAGCTCGTCCAGCACCTTGAGCTGACGGCTGATCGTCCCCTTGCCCACGCCGAAGTAGGCGGCCAGGTCGCTCGGCCGGGCCGGGGCGGCCTCGTCGATGCGGACCAGAATGCCGTACGCGCCCGGCTCCAGTTCCCGGTGCACCTCGCGGCCCATCTCGGCGGACATCGCGCGCGAGCGCCGGAAGAGGACGCCCAGTTGACGTTCGACCGCGCAGTACGCCTCGTACTGATCACCGGGTATCGCCCCGGGTGCCTCGGCGGACGGCGCCGCCTGGGTCTCGGTCATCGTGCAGCCTCCTCTCTCCTGTTCTCAGTATCGAACGCCCGCGCCCGGGGACGCCCGTCCTCGACAACGATCAGGACTCGGGCACGCGTTCCCCCTGCACGGCCTGGACGTCCAGCTCGACCTTGAGCGTGGCCCCGATGAGCGTGATCCCGGCCTGCACGACCTGGTTGTAGTTCATCGCGAAGTCCTCGCGGCGCAGCTCGGTGGTGGCGCGGAACGCCGCGCGCAGGCCGCCCCACGGATCGGGGCTCGTCCCGAGATAGGCCAGCTCCAGGTCCACCGGACGCGTGATGCCGGCCATGGTCAGCAGGCCGTGGACGGTCCACCGGTCCCGCCCGTCCGGGGTCAGCCCGGTGCTCCGGTAGGAGATCACCGGGAACGGTCCCACGTCCAGGAAGTCGGCCGAGCGCAGGTGGTCGTCGCGCATCCGGTTGCCGGTGTCGATCGACGCGGCGTCGATCTCGGCGACCACGGCGGACTCCTCCGCGCTCGCGCCGACCTGGATGCGCCCGGCGAACTCGTGGAACCGTCCCTGCACGCTGGACAGCCCCAGGTGCTGGGCGGTCGCGGCCACCTTGGAGTGGGCCGGATCGATCGTCCAGACGCCGGGCGGCGGGAGTTCCACCCCGCCCTGCCGCGCGAGCACGAGAGTGCCGAGCTCGGCGGCGCCCGAAGCGGTCACGATGGCCGTGGAGGCGGCCGGGGCGTACCCGATCGCGGTCACCACGACCGTGTAGACGCCGGGGCTCAGCGGCGGCGTCGCGACCGCGCCGTCGGTGTCCGCCTCGGCCCTGGCCACCTGGTGTCCGGACCTGTCCGTCACCGTGACGACCGCGTGCTGCACCGCCCAGCCGTCCTTCGTCCGCACCTGGGCGCGCAGCCCGCGCCCCGGCGCCGGGGCGCCGCCCGCGGGGTGCGGGCCGGCGTCCCAGGCGTTCCTCGTGGTCTGCATCGGGTCCCCTCTTCCGCTCGCCTGCCGATCCGCTCCCCGGCCCGCGGTCATTCGGGGTGGCCGAGCACGAGGTCGTACGCCTCGTCGCCCTGCCCGGAGAGGTTGAGCGTGCTCGCCACGGGCGGGTACCCGCTGGCGATCACGGTGTACTGGCCGCCGGTGAGGTCGGCGAACGCGTACTCGCCGTCCAGGCCGGTGGTCGAGGAGCCGACCACGTTCCCCGCGCCGTCCAGCAGCGTGACGCGCGCGTCGGCGAGCGGGCCGCCGTCCTTGACCCGGACCGTGCCCCTGACCTGCGCCGCGGCCAGCAGCTCGACGTCCTGCCTGGTCTGGCCGGTGCCGACCTCGACCGGCACGGCCGCCGGACGGTGCCCCGCCGCGCTGACCGTGAGGGTGTAGGCGCCGGCGACGATCCCGGCGAAGCCGAAGGCCCCCGCCGCGTCGGTCATGCCCGTCGAGACCACCTCGCCGCGCACGTCGGTGACGACGACCATGGCCTCGGCGACGGGCAGGCCGCCGGGGGTGCGGACGGTGCCGAGCAGGCGGCCGGAGCCGGCCAGCACCAGGTCGAAGTCCAGCGGCTGGTCGCCGACGACGAGGGTGGCCACCTGCGGGTCGTGGTCGCCGGCGGACGCGATGAGCACGTAGGTGCCGCTGCCGGGCGTCCACAGGTCGTACCCGCCGTCCGGCCGCGTGACCGCGCGGCCGAGCTGGTGCCCGCGCACGTCGATCAGCGTGAGGGTGGCCTGGCTCACAGGCCCGCCGTCGGCGCCCCTGATGAACCCGCGGATCCCGCTGCCGCCCTCCGCGTCCCCCGCGCCGGCCGCCCCGTCGAACGGGTCGCGCACCCGCGCCGCGGCGGTGTACGCCTCCCGCGCGCTGCCGTTCCTGGAGGCGAGGCCGTTGGCCGCGGGCTCGGCGCCCACGGAGACCAGCTCCTGGGTGTCCCGCTGGGCGTGCCGGCCCGGCGTCGCACCGTTCCGCACCGGGGCGTACTCGTCCGCGCCGGCCGGGATCTGCTCGGCGTTGGACGTGCGCAGGGGAACCTCCTTGATGAACAGCATGATGAGCAGGGCGAGCAGGGCGAACGGCGCCGCGTACAGGAAGATGTCGCCGACGCCGTGGCCGTACGCGCTCTCGACCACCGTGCGGACCGGGGCGGGCAGCGCCGACAGCACCGGCACCGAGCCGTCGCCCGCGGGGCCCTTGACGCCGAGCTTGGCCAGGCCCTCCTCCAGATAGTTGACGACCCGGTTGCCGAGCAGGGCGCCGAGGGCCGAGACGCCGATCGCGCCGCCGAGCGTGCGGAAGAACGCCACGACCGAGCTGGCCGCGCCCAGTTCCTGCGGCCTGACCTGGTTCTGCACCGACAGGACGAGGTTCTGCATGGTCATTCCGACGCCCACGCCCACGCAGAACATGTAGACGGCGACGATCCAGTACTCGGTGTCGAACCGCAGCGTCCCCATCAGGCCGAAGCCGGCCGTGAGGAAGACGCCACCGATGACCAGGAAGATCTTCCAGCGCCCCGTCCGGGTGATGATCTGCCCGGCGACCGTGGACGACACGGCCAGGCCGAGGATCATCGGCAGCGTCATGACGCCCGCCATGGTCGGCGACTCGCCGCGCGCGAGCTGGAAGTACTGGCTGAGGAACGTCGTCGCGCCGAACATCGCGATGCCGACGAACAGGCTGGCCGCGACGGCGAGGCTGATCGCGCTGTTGCGGAACAGCCGCAACGGGACGATCGGCTCGCTCGCCCGCGACTCGGCCAGCAGGAAGAGCAGCCCGAGGACGACCGCGCCGCCGACCATCGCGCCGGTCTGCCACGACAGCCAGTCGTACTTGTGGCCCGCGAACGACACCCACACCAGCAGCAGCGACACCGCCGCCGTGATGAGGAACGCGCCCGCCCAGTCGATCTTGACCTCGCGCCTGAGCGTCGGGACGTGCAGGGTCTTCTGCAGGACGAGCAGCGCGATCACGGCGAAGGGCACGCCCACGTAGAAGCACCAGCGCCAGCCGAGCCAGGAGGTGTCCACGATGACACCGCCGATCAGCGGGCCACCGATGGTGGCGAGCGCGAACACCGCGCCGAGGTAGCCGGAGTACCGGCCACGCTCACGGGGCGAGATGATCGCCGCCATGATCACCTGGGCGAGGGCGGTGAGGCCGCCCGCGCCGAGCCCCTGGATGACACGGGCGCCGATGAGCATCCCCGGGTTCTGGGAGAGGCCCGCGATGGCCGAGCCGATCACGAAGATGACCAGTCCGAGCTGGACCAGGACTTTCTTGCTCGTCAGGTCGGCGAGCTTGCCCCAGATGGGGGTGGAGATCGTCGTGGCGAGCAGCGTCGAGGTGATGACCCAGGTGTAGGTGGTCTCGTCGGCGTGCAGGTCGGCGATGATCGTCGGGAGGGCGTTGGAGACGACGGTCGACGACAGGATCGCCACGAACATGCCGAGCAGCAGGCCCGACAGCGCTTCCAGGATCTCGCGGTGCGACATGGGGGCGGCCGGTTCGGGCGCCGCCTCCCGCACCCCGGCCGGTACTGCGGTTGTCATCAATGTCCTTTCACTGTCTGTGCCGCGCGGGTCTGGGCGGTGCCGGTCTGAGCGGTGCTCTGAACCGTGCCGGCCTGAACGGTGCCGGCCTGAACGGTGCCGGTCCGGGCCGTTCGGGGGAGCCGCGCGGCACGGGCCCGATGCGCGTCGAGGCTTGAGCGGAGGCGGCCGATCAGGCCGGAGAGCTCGGCGACCTCGTCGTCGGTCCAGTCCTCCAAGGTGTCGACCAGCAGACGGCGGACGCTGCCGAGGGCCTCCTCGGCCACGCGCGTGCCGTCCGGCGTGAGCCGCACGTACCAGGAGCGCCCGTCGTTGGGGTTCGGGACGCGTTCGATCCAGCCGCGGTCCCGGAGGTCCGCGACCTGCCTGCTCATCACGGACAGGTCGACCTCGAACAGGCCGGCGAGGTCGCCGATGCGCTGTTCGCCGCATCGATGCAGCGTCGCGAGCAGCGCGAGTCCGGCGTGGGGGCCGGTGAACGGCAGGGCACGCTTGAGCGCCTTGATCACCGCGCCCATGTCGCTCAGGCGGGCGAGCAGTTCGCCGCAGCCTTCTTCTGACGCCATGACCGCCTCCATCTAGTTGCCTTAGGCAAATATATATCATTGCCCTAGGCAACCTTCAGAGGGGTATGTCAATTACTGTCCGATGTGTCCGGACTCCCTCGCGGGCCGGGGCGAAACCCGGTGACATGGACGGCGACGTGCTGCTTGGATGCTCGACGTGTCACGGCGGTCCTCGTCGCCGACGCGCGGGCGCGGGGCATCGAGACGGTCTTCCTCTCGGCGGGGGACGACGACGTGGCGCGCGTCTACGGGCTTCCGCCGGATCGGCACGGCCATGATCGCCGAACCCGCCCACTGAACGTCCCCGACGGACCGGACCACGTTGAGGTGCAACGGATCTTCCTCCACCCGTCCCGCGGTGTCCTGCCACCCCGGTCGGAGGCCGCCGGGTGAACTGGTCCATCCTGATCTCATGCCCTCCGATCTCATCCCCGTGGTTCCCCCGGGCCGCATGCGTGAGAACGAGCAACCCGAGCTGCGCTCCGGTGACCTGGTCCTGCGGCCGTGGTCGCTCGAGGACGCCGAGGTCGTCCTGAAGGCCTTCGCCGATCCCGCGATCCGGCAGTGGCACCGGCGCAGCATGGCGGTCTACGAGGAGGCCGAGTCCTGGATCGCGCAGTGGAGCCGGGGCTGGCAGGCGGAGACCGACGCCGGCTGGGTGGTTCAGGCCCGCTCCGGTGAAGTGCTGGGGCGGATATCCCTGCGCGACGTCCACCTGCCGGAGGGCCTGGCCCAGGTCACCTACTGGATCCTGCCCGAGGCGCGCGGCCGCGGCGTGGCCCCGGGCGCCGTGGTGGCGCTCACCCGGTGGGCCTTCGACGACCTGCGCCTGCACCGCCTGGAGATCTGCCACTCGACGGCCAACCCCGCGTCCTGCCGGGTGGCGCTGAAATCCGGCTATCCGGTCGAGGGAACCCTGCGCAGCGCGCTCCTCCACCTCGACGGCTGGCACGACATGCACCTGCACGCCCGCGTGAACGACAACACCTGAGCGTCCGCCTCAGCGGGCCCGCGAAGAAGTCCCGAGCTTCACGTGCGGCGCGGCGTCAGGTGCGGCCCCGCGTCATGAGCGGACGCGGTGGCGGCGGAGCTCGGCGGCGTCCTGCGCGTCGATCTCTTCGACGACCTGGCACGCGCTGACCGAGGGATCCAGCCGGTCTGCATGCGCGGCGGCCCGCTGCAACAGATCGCGGAACACGGCGCCGTCCCCCCCGAGGCCGGAGAGGATGTGGTTCTCGACCCGGCACAGCTCAGCGCTTCGTTCCCGCCAGACCGCCCGGCCGCGCTCGGTGGCGACCACCCGGCGGCTGCGCCGGTCGAGGGGATCGGGCCGGCGCTGCACCAGGCCGGCGGCCTCCAGGTCGTCCAGCAGATAGGTGAGCACCGTGCGGTCGATGCCGAGCTGTGTGGCCATCACGCCCTGGTTGCCCGCGAGCTCCTGGACGGCCGACGCGAGCACCTGGTAACCCCGCGGACCTCCGGGAATGCCGTTGAGGACCTCCTCGGCGGCGCGGCGGTACGTACGCAGCAGCACGCCCAGCGCCCAGCCGAGATCGCCGTTCAGCGCGTCGGCCGACGGACGCGGAGACGCCGAAGCGGCGCTCTGCTCCGGCACGGACGGCGAATTCGGCGAGGGACCCACGTACACACGGTACCTGCCCGACCTCTTGATCGGCTACCCAACTCGTCTGTGACTCCACTCATCTGTTTGACATATGTTCTGCACAGCATAATATCTGCTGCGCAGAGCACACCGAGAAAGGCAATCCGATGATCTTGTTTCGTCTTGACGCCAGCATCCGCGAGGGCATGTCCGTCAGCAGGAAGGTGGCCGACACCGCCCAGGCCGCCTGGCAGCAAGCCGAGCCGGGCGGCCGGGTGATCCACCGGGACCTCTTCCAGACGCCCGTCCCCGCCGACGCCTGGGCGCTCGCGGTGTCGGCGGGCGCGGTTCCCGAGGAACGCCGCACCGACGCCCAGCGCCGCGCGGTCGCGCTCGCGGCCGAACTGGCCGACGAGGTGGCCGCGGCCGACGCGTACCTGCTGGCCGTCCCTCTGTACAACTACGGCGTCTCGCAGCACGTGAAGACGTGGCTCGACCTGCTGTTCACCGACCCCCGCTTCGCCCCGGGAAACCCCCCGCTCGCGGCAGGACGCCCGGCCGCGCTAGTGATCACCCGCGGTGGCGGCTACGGCGAGGGGACGCCTCGCGCCGGCTGGGACCACGCCACCCCGTGGTACCGGCGGATGTTCGGCGACCTCATGGGCATGGACCTGCACGTCAGCGAGGTCGAGCTGACGCTGGCCGAGGTCCACGAGGCCATGGCTCCGCTCCGGCCCCTGGCCGCGGAGTCACTGCGCGCCGGCCACGAGTCGGCCGAGAAGAACGGACGCATCATCGCCGAACGCGCCGCGTCCGCCGCCTGACGACGAAGCCCGTCGCCCGGCGGTGGCACGCCCGCCCGCCGGGCGATGAACGGGCCACGCGAACCCGGGCAGGCAGAGCGGGCGGGGCCGACCACCCGGCCGGCCGCTCGAACAGCTCTTGTTCGGCTCTTACTTGACGCGGACGCCCTTGGCGATGGCCTCCAGGTCGTCGGCCGCGAGCTCGGACACGGTCACCCGGACAAGCACCCCCTTCTTGGGCATCCAGAGCATGTCCGTGCCGTCCTGCGAGACCACAGGGTCGCCGTCCTTCTTCGGCTCCACGGGAGCCTTCATGAGGTTCAGCGCGAGGATGTCGTTGGAGTTGTTGACCTTGCGCGGATGGAAGACGGACACCTGCACCGTCCGGCTCCCCTCCTTGTCCCGCCAGCGAAGCCCCTTGCCCCGCAGATCGCCGGCCTTCGCCGTCACGGCCTCCGCCTTGCCGACGTACTCCGGCAGAAACTGCACCTCCACCCCGTCGACCGTGGCGACGGCCTTCTCCGCGGCGACGGTGGTGGTGTCGGCGTCCAGAAAGGCGGGCCGCGACGATACGGCGAACGCCGAGGCGACCGCGACCACGGCGACCAGGGATGCCAGCAGCACGATCAGCTTGGTGCGTCCCCTGCCGCGCCGAGCTTCGTACGGGGCGGCGTCCTCCGCCATCACCAAGGGCTCGTTCCGCGACATCCCCGTCCTTCCTCGCAAGTGGATCAAGCCTAACGAAAGACCCGCGCCTACGGCAGACCCCGCCGCTCGGACACACCTGGGCACTCCACGCCACCCCAGGATCTATAGGCCCACAGACCCCATCCACCCCAGTGATGGAATCCGCCACCCCAGCGCCCGAGGGCAACGTGATGACCTGCTCGTTATCGTTGGCCCCGCCAGGCACTCGACATTTGGAACGCTATTCAGGACGGCCGTATCAGGCCATTCCTGAATGCCGTCCCGCGCTGTGCGGACCCAAAGTCCGGGCGGTAGGTGCCGGCCATGGGGAGAACGGGGGTCCCGCATGCGAGGAGCCGGATCGTTTCGTCATTCCGGATATTCGGAGGGAGTCGGCATGCAGCCCGACCGAGGGCCCGAGTTCGTCACCGCAGGAGTACAGAGATCGAGGCCGCGCATCGCGAAGTGGGGACGGAACGCCCTCAGTGCCGTGGCCGCGGCGACCGTGTTGTTGTTCGGCACGGCCGCCGGTGCCGGAGCGGGCACGGAAAGAGTGGGCGCGCAAAGCAAGGCGGGCGCCAGCGCCCCGCAAGCGTGGCGGGGCTTCGACACGTCCTTCCGCCACGGCTTCGTCCCGGTGGACGGGAGCATCCTGCACTACGTGCGCGGCGGGTCCGGGCCGCCGCTCGTGCTGCTGCACGGCTGGCCGCAGACCTGGTGGGAGTGGCACAAGGTGATGCCCGCTCTCGCCCGCACGCACACGGTGATCGCGTTCGATCTGCCGGGCCTGGGCGACTCCACCGTGCCGCCCAGCGGCTTCGACGCGGCGACCACCGCGCGCCGCATCCGCCAGGCCGTCCACCGGCTCGGCTTCCAGCAGGTGAAGATCCTCGCCCACGACGACGGCGCCCTGGTCGCGTATCCGTACGCGCGCGACCACCCCTCCGAGGTGTCCCGGCTCGCCGTTCTGGAGCTGCCGCTCAACGGCTACGGCCTGGAGGACGCATACCGGCTGAGCTGGCACTTCCTCTTCAACGCCGCGCCGAAGCCGCTCGCCGAGCGCATCATCAGCACCCAGGACGACGTCGAGACCTACCTGGGCAGCCTCTTCGCCGGAGCCCAGCACCCCGACGCGATCGACCAGGAGGAGTACTTCCGCGCCTACTCCAGGCCGGCCACCCGCAGCGCCGCGTACGAGTATTACCGCGCCTTCGCCGCGAACGCCGCCGACAACAAGGCCAACGCCTCCAAGAAGCTGACGATGCCGGTCATGGCGATGGGCTCGCAGTACGTCTTCGGCCCCGCGGTGGCCGACTCCTTCCGCCAGGTGGCCGACGACGTCCGCCAGGTCGTCGCCCCCGACGCCGGCCACTGGATCCCCGAGGAGAACCCGAGCTTCCTCATCAACTGCGCGAACCTCTTCTTCGGCCCCTCGACCGGAACCCCGTCCTCCCCCGCCCTGGCCGGCTGCGCCCCGTAAAAGCGACTCCGACGTCCCCGGACGACCGGGACACGAATCGAGAGGCCCGTCACCGCGCATTCGCCGGTGACGGGCCTCTCGCCCGGACGGCGTCCGGGACCTGCGATCTTCGGATCGGAGTGGCCCGCCGGCCTCCCGGCGGCCGACCGGCCGATCGCTCAGAACAGCCAGTCGAGAAGGCCGCCGTTCTGGGTCTGCGTCGGGCTCGGAGCCGGCGGGGGCGCCTGCGTGGTCGGCGGAGGCGTCGGGGACGGCTTGGGGTCGTCCTCGCCCCGAGGGTTCTGCGGCTGCTCGGGGCGGCTACTGGACCTCGGCGACGGCTCGGACGAGTGGGTACGGGTGCGCGTCGGTGTGGGCCGGGACGTGGGCTGCGAGGTCTCCCGCACCTTGGAGGTCGTCGGCACGGGTGTGGGCGTCTCGCTCGGCGACGCCGTCGTCGTCTCGTCAGGCTCGGCGCCGGGTTCGGAGGACGGGCCGGTGCTGCTGGGGCCGGCGGACGGGCCGGCGGTCAGCGCGGGGTCCTGCTGCCCCACCGGGGCGCAGTCGCCGGGAGGAGAGCACGCCGCCTCCTGCGTGGAGCCGACCGAGGACGACACGATCCAGCCGCCCGCGACCGCGAGCACGACGACCGCGACCATGGCGAGGATGAGCCGCTTGTTCTGGCCGCCCTTCTCCTCCTCGGGGTCGTTGTCGGCGGTCCAGCCCAGACCGAGGTAGCCCCGTTCCCCTTCCCCGTCGGGGTCCCACTTCCCGTCGTCCGGCGGCGTTTCACCCTCGGCCCACTCGTGGTCGTCGGCCCCCTCGCCGTCCTCGGGGCGGTAGAGGTACTCGAAGACCTGGGGAATCTCGAGGTCCTCGGATGGCTCGTGGTCCGGCCGGGTGAGGTGCGACGGGTCGTCACTCTGACCGTGATCGGGTTCGTGCCCGGGCGTCCAACCGTCGGAAAGCACGTCGCCGACCGGGCGCTCGGGTTCGTCGCTCCACGGGATCCCCGAAGGACCGACCTGCTTGAGAGGATCCTCGTCGTGGGAACTCGGGGGGCCGTCGCGGTCCATGCCGAACCTCTCTGCTTTGGAGTCTCGCCGCACAACTTCTTAGCAGCTCCGACAGCAACCTGTCCGGAAACTCCACATCTCCCCTGAAATCGCAATCTTCCCAGGCGCCCCTCCCAGCCCCGGCGTGATGGCGAAGCCACAACGATGGGTAGCCGCCCAGCGCGTACAAGCCGGTGACTACGAAAGGCGATCGCATTGACAGCGGTAATCCCCGGGTGATCCCCCTAGTTGATCCTGAAGACGGGAAAGCCCGGAGCGATCGCCCGCACCTGTTCGTCGGAAGCCTTCGCGTCAACACCCTCGAAGAACCTTCCGACCTCCCAGCCCCAGCGCTTCAGGTACGCCCGGAGGATGGCCGGCTTCTCGCCGTCGGACAGCTCGGTGGCGGTGAACGGTTCGACGCGGCGGCCCACGTGCAGCTCGCCGTTTCCCGCGCCGCGCAGGTTGCGCACCCAGTGGGTGACGCCCCGAGGTGCGACCAGGTAGCGGGAGCCGTCCAGGGTCAGCACGTTCACCGGCGTGGTGCGCCATTCGCCGCTGGACCGGCCGCGGACGTACAGGATCCGGGAGCCCCAGACGCTGATCCCGAGCCGGGTGAGGCCCGCGACCGTCCGGTTGAACAGGTGATCGATGCGGCTCGGTTGGATGTAGCGGGCCATCGCCGGCTCCTCAGGTGCTCGATTGAGAGAGCACTGCTCTCAGTTGAGAACCAGCATGGCGAGAAAACCGCTCACAGTCAAGAGCACTGCTCTCACGCTTGAATATTGCTCTCCATTCTCAACGCGCGGACCCAGTGGGACGGGCCTCGGCAACGAGCTCGTTCGTCTGCTGCTACGGCTGGGCTCTCCCTCGACAAGGAAGGGCCCATGGCACCTGTCAAGGGCCTTCCCTGCGCGTCGGCGCACATGGAACGGCCCTCCCCGGGCGATGCCGGGAAGGGCCGCGCGGATCAATCTTTACTTCTCGGTGTAGACCTTGGACCACGACCGCACGGTCAGCGACAGCAGCTGGCCACGCTCGACGTACTCCCCGACCGTGCCCGCGCCTGTGCCGGCAGGCAGGCCCTTGGCGGTGTGGATCTGGGCGTCGAACAGGTAGGAGTTCGGCTTACCCGACGGGTCCGGGATGATGCCGCTGGACTCCTCATCCTGCGTCAGGAAGGAGGCAGGGTCAGCGGTCGGGCTGAACAGCTTGGCATCGAACTGCGCGAGCACGCCACGCGCACCGTCGGAGATCCGATAGGCCAGAATGCGGCCCAGGTGCGCGTTGTTGCCCGTGTCCTCCTGGATGAGCAGGTTGCCGCGGTCGTCGATCGTGACGTTGTCGGGCATGTTGAGGTACGGCGCCTCGCTGCCGTCGAGCAGCAGGGTCAGCGTGCCACCCTTCTCGGGGCGATCGATGTCGGCGAACCGCAGCCGCCACAGCCCGCCACCATCCCGGGTAACGCTCGGCTCGGCAGGCGAGGGCGTGGTGTTCCCACCCGAGGTGGTCACGAAGTAGTAGTCGCTCGGACGGCGCGGGTCGAAGGCCCCGTCCTCGATCCGGTTGAGGGACAGGCCGGTCTTGGCCGCCGCGGCGTTCTGCTGCGCGCCGTTCACGGTCCAGTCGAGCGAGTTGAAGGTCACCTTGACCGGCTTGTTCTTGCCGTACGCGGCGCGGAACTCCGCGTCGGTGGCGACCGCGTGGCCGGCCACGTCGACCGCGCCGACCGTGCCGTTGGTCAGGCCGGCCTTCTCGACGGGGGAACCGGTGGACTGCTTGCGCCCGGCGTAGACGCGAAGCTGGCCCGAGCCGCCATCCTCGTTGGAGACGACGAGGGTCGTGTCGCTCTCGTTGGCCGCCGCCAGGGCGTTCTCCCAGGAAAACAGGCCCAGACGCGGAAGCTGCGTGGCGACGCCGTCATCGGTCACGCCGAACACGCGGCCCTCGTCGCCGCTCTCCTCGTTGGCGAAGTAGATACGGCCGGCGTAACCCTTGGACCGGTTGCTGAACAGACCGGCCGGGGCGAGGTATCCGGAGCAGAAGCGGGTGAAGGCACTCGCGTGCGTGCCCGCGGCCGCGCCGGCGGGCGCCACGGGAGCGTCCGCCCACTTACCGCCCGGGTAATCCCAGTAACGCACGGACGTGATGAGGTCGGATCCGCTCTTGACAGCGCCGGTCCTGCCGTCGATCACGAGCTTGGAGACGAAGGCGCCCTTCTGCCCGTGCGCGCGCACGATCCCGGAGGTGGCTCCCAGCTCCTGGTTCATGTAGAGGACCACGTCACGGCCGCTGCGGTAGCCACCGAGGCCGTCCGGAATCCCGACCATCTGGTATCCGTTGCCGGCGGGCTTGTCCGCCACGGTGAAGAGCGAGGAGGTGGTGACGCCCTTCCCGACGGGCAGAACGTACGGGGGGACGGTCGTGGTGGGGCCGGTCGTCGCGTCGGACTTCGGTCCGTGGCCGTGGTCGGCGACCGCGACACCGGAGGTCGCCAGCGAGGCGATCACCGCCGCAGCGCCCACGACGGTGGTGCGGACTCGGGAAGAGGGCACGTGTTGCTCCTGTTTATTTGCATATGATCAAATATGGGTGCTTATGAGAAGCTAGAGGCCCCCGGGACTACTGAGACGAAGCGTCTCCGGCGGGAAGGCGAACAGTGGTCGAACAAGTCGCTTCTCATGCGTGTCCACCAAGCCGTGCGCATGCGTCGCACGTCGGTCCCGGCCACACCCAGCCGCAGCCCGACCCCTCCCCCGGCCCGCGGCCCGCGTCGCGTCGCCGTGGTTCGCGACCTCCGCGTCGTCGTCAGGCGGCCGGCAGCTCATCGACCGGCCGCCTGACGACTACGTGACCGGGGCGGGGCCTAGCCGGCCATCTTGGAGCGGAGCCCGAGTAGGCAGTCGATCACCAGGAACGCGGCCAGGGAGATCCCCATCAGAGGCAGGAAGTAGCCCACCGCGATGGCGAGGAAGGCCAGTGACACCAGGAGGCCCCAGTGCACCCCCCGCCAGGCGCCGCGGGGGTAAGGCCTGCCGAAGCCGCGGGTCGGGCGGCGGCGCCACCACATTCGGTAGCCCAGGACGATCAGCGTGATGACCGCCACGGCCAGCGCGGCCACGACGATCTGGTTCGCCAGGCCGAACAGCAAGCCCATGTGCCCGTCGATGCCCCACCGGGTGAGCTTGGCGGCCAGTGGATGGTCGGCGAACCGCAACTCGGCCACCACCTGCCCGGTTGCCGGGTCGACCGCCACCTGATCCAAGCGCGTGGGCGCGGTCTTGTCGATCTCCTTGACGAGGTAGGGGCTTCCGGCTTCGCCCGGCCAGACGATCTCCAACGGGCCGGACAGTCCCTTGCCGGCCGCCGCCTGCACGACCTGGTCCACCCCCACATTCGAGGCGGCGCCGGCCTGATGGCCCGTCGCGCCATGCGAGGAGTGATCACCGGCAGAGGTGCTGATCGACGGGGTGGTCCAGCCGAGAGTGGAGCGCAGCTCGTCGACGTTCGCACCGGCGTACTTGGACCAGGTCAAGCCGGTGGCGGACAGGAACAGCAGGCCCAGCACCGCCCACAGGCCCACCGAGCCGTGCCAGGACAGCGTGGTGCGCAGTCCTCCGGCGGCGCGGTCGGGAGCGAGCAGGCCGCGCAGACGGCGGCCGTTGCGGCGGCGCCGGCTCAGCCACAGCGCCAGCCCGCCGAGGGCGACGACCCACAGCCAGCTGGCGGCCAGCTCGCTGTAGAGCCGCCCCGGCTCGCCCAGGTGCAGGGTGCGGTGCAGGCTGGACAGCCAGGCGCGCACGGGCAGCGCTCCAGAGCTGCCGTAGCTTTCCAGCGCGCCGCGCACCTTACCCGTGTAGGGATCGACGAAGACGGCCAGCTGGGTGCTCTCGGCCAGGCCCGGCAAATTGAGCAGCACCGCGGTGGTCTGGCCGGGATCGTCGCCGGGCCGTACGGCGGTGATCGTCCCTTCGGGATGTGCCTGGCGGGCCGCGGCGACCTGTTCGCTCAGGGGCACGCGGGTCTGGCCCACGGACGCGGTCAGTTCGTGCTGGTAGACGATCCGCTCGATCTGGAAGGACGCGGCGTACAGCAGGCCCGTGGTCGCGGCGACGAGCAGGAAGGGGGCGATGAGGATTCCGGCGTAGAAGTGCAGGCGCAGCACCAGTGGGCGCAGCGCGGACCAGGTCGCGCGTCTGGGGTGGGGGTCTGGGGCCGGGTCGGCTGCACGGTGAACGTCAGCGGTAGAGGTCATCGGGGGGTTCTCCGTTCACAGTGAACGCGCACACCAACGGGTACGCGTCACGTCGGCGAGGGGGTTCGGCCGCGAACCGCGCTCACGCGGCTCAGGCCGGAAACAGGGCGCACGGCATGGCAAGCCGGTGCCCCAAGCGGGCTACCGCCCGTATCAGAGAACGGAGACGACTACCGGTGGACCGCGCCGGGCGACCACCACGACGAAGTCGGAGCGACGAGGGGGCGGGAGGGGACGGTGCCCCATGGGGCCGGGAGCGGGAGGAACGATCTCGACCGGCGAACCCACGAGGATGCGCCACATGGCCCGCAGTCCGCGCACCGGCGTGACGGCGAGGTGCACGATCAGGGCCAGGGCCGACTCGCCGCGTTCCAGCGCCCAGGCGGAGAGGACCCCTGTCACGGCATGGATCAGCAGCATTCCCAGCCCACTGCCGTGGTCATGCGTCCACGGTGACGACGTGGCCGGCGCGGCGCCGGCGGTGAACACATGGTGCATGCCGTACTGCGCGGCGAAGCAGGCTCCCAGCAGGACATCCATCCCACGCTGACGGCGGGCGAGCAGGAACGCGCCCAGCCAGGTCAGCATCAACGCGGCGGCCAGGGCTTCCGCGCGCAGGAGGGCGCCTCCCGCCAGCACGTGTAGAGCGGCCGAGACCAGCACGCATGCTGCCGCGAACACCGCAGCACGCAAAGCACGCAATGACGACTGGCCGACATACACGGCGCAATCGTCCCAGAACGCCCACAACTCGTCCATCCTCAAGGTGCCCGAACGTCTCAGGGGGACGGCGTCCCCGTCTCCCCTGAACGAGCACTTGACCGGGTCCGCCGCTCGTCACGGATTTCGCCGCCTTCGGGCCGACGTCGCCGAGCGCATCGTTGACGGCCAGGAACACCACTGTGGCTTCGTCACCGCCGCCTGAGGCCGGCCGGCCCTGAGGATCGATATCTGGTTACGAACCTGGCGCTCGCTCGACGCGCGCGAGGCGGGCGAGCCGGGCCGGCGTCGGCCACCGCACGTCGTGGACGAGACCGAGCTTCTCGAAGATCCTGATGAGCCGGGCCGAAATGTCGATCTGGCCGGGCCGTACACCATGCCGGGCGCACGTCGGGTCGGCGTGGTGCAGGTTGTGCCAGGACTCGCCCATACTCAGGATCGCCAGTGGCCAGAAGTTCGCCGACTTGTCACGCGTGGTGAACGGCCGGTCGCCGATCATGTGGCAGATCGAGTTGACCGACCAGGTGACGTGGTGCAGCAAGGCGATTCTCACCAAACCGGCCCAGAAGCAGGCGGTCACCGCCCCCCACCACGTCCAGGTGATCAGGCCACCGAGGAGGGCCGGCAGGAGCATCGTGGCGATGGTCAACGGACCGAACAGCCGGTGGACCAGGCGAATGTCCCGATCGCTCAGCAGGTCGGGGATGAACCGCTGCTGGTTGGTCAGGTCACGGTCGAGTACCCAGCCCAGGTGGGCGTGCCAGAAGCCACGGGCCAACGCCGCCGGGGAGGTGCCGAACAGCCATGGTGAGTGCGGGTCACCCTCCTTGTCGGCGAAGGCGTGGTGGCGGCGGTGGTCGGCGACCCAGTGCAGGATCGGGCCCTGCACCGCCATGCTGCCGACCACCGCCAGCGCGACCCGCAGGCCGCGGCGGGACTTGAAGGCGCCATGGGTGAAGTAGCGGTGGAAGCCGACCGTCACGCCAAGGCACGTCACCGTGTAGAAGAACGCGGCGAGGACGACGTCGACCCAGCCGAGTCCCCACCCCCAGGCGACCGGCACGGCCGCCAGTACTGCCAGCAGCGGCACCACGACGAAGGCGTAGACCGCCATGTGTGCCGGGAGCGGACGCTTGCCGTCGACGAAAGGTTTCGGACCGGGCGCGGTCCCCTCTGTCGACATTGGCTGGGCAACAACATCGGCCATAACGCCACCTTTGCTCCGCAGCGGTTACGGCAGACTGTAGCCCTCCGGAGCGTACGGCACTGCCCTGTCCGACGAACCGTGGTGGGTCAGCACATGAACGCACCGCACAGCCAGAGCTTGGTCCGCGCGACGACAGCCGGATAGGGGGACTTCGCTGCCCTGACTCGATCCTCTCAAGGGAACGAGTCTCTGGCGAAGCCGGAGGGCTTCGTACATGCGTGCGCGGGGACTGGTGGCGACCCGGACTTCCGTTTCGGACATTCCAAGCGAGGGCGGCTGTACCAGACGAGCGTTGACCGGGTGTGTCGGGAAATTTATCGTCCGATGTGCGATGTCCTGTCGCGTCCGCCCCTTCCGTCCCCCCCAACGGAGGCATTGTGTCCTGGAAGCTTTCAGCCCGGCTCCTCCCCCTGGCGGCTGCCGTCGTGCTGGCCGGCGCGTCGGCGCCCGCCTTCGCCGACGTGGTCGACCCCGCGCCGATCGGCCCGAACCAGTACTTCTCCGGCCTGGTGAACGGGCAGTCGACCAGTGCGATCATCAGGATGGCCTGTTTCGGCCCCGTCCGCCCCGGCCAGACCGGGCATCCCATGGCCGGGCAGACGGCCGGAGTCCGCCCCGCACCCTCGAGTTCGACCAGCGGCGTCGGGTACACCGGCAGCGCGGCCACGGCGATCGGCGTCGCGTTCAGGAACGCGTCCAGCGCCACGCCGCCGATCGTCCTGCGCTACTACGGGGTGGCCGCCGAGATCCCCACCACGCTCACCCTGCCCTGTTACGGCAGCGGCGTGGTGGAATTCCTGCCCACGCCCTCAAGCCCCACCGCCCACCCGGCCACGGTAACGGTCAACTTCGTCGGCCAGCCCTGACCGGGCCGGCCGCGCCGCGCCGCTGCGGCGCCGGCTCGCGCAGCGGCATCGGGATCCCGGTGCCGCTGCCTTCGGCGGTAAGGCCGAATGCGCTGCCTCGCCGAATTCACCGCGTTCCGTCTCCCCCGCGCACCGGGGCCCACTGTGCGCAAGGGGGCTGGGAGGGGATTCTTTGCCCACATTAGGTCAGTGGGGATTTATTCGGTTTGTTGATGTTTGCTAGGCGAGTGGCCGGCGGAGGGCTATCCTCGCGGGGGCGGTGGAATGGGGGGAGTGCGGTGATTCGTGGTCCAGGTTCTGGTTGTACCGGTCAAGGTGGATGCGCTCTGTCTGAGTGCGCAGGTGGACGCGGTGGAGGCGACGGCGGACTTCAGTCGGTTGCCGTATGTTGATCCGGTTTCGGGGAACGACTGCCAGTCCGATTCGCCGTATTTATCCGAGCAAATACTGTCTACGCCGTTTCAGGATACGAATTTCCGGTTGAAGCCCGGCGTCCATTTGCACTGGGCCCTGCCGGACGGGCTGACCCGTCTCGTCCAGGACAAGGACGGGAAGACCCAGGTACGGGCCGTGCCCAACCGCTGGCTGGTGACGCGGAGCCGGGCGGGGAGGGTCGAGGCGGAGTGGGTCGTCGAGAGCGACTTCCTCGACGAGCAAGGAAAGGGTGTCACGTACCCGGTGGATCGCCCGGTGCCGTTCCGGCGGCTTGGGCGGACGCTCCCCCGTGGCGCCTGGCGGGCGGACCTGCCAGGGGAACATCTCCCCCTGCTCTCGGCTGTCGGCTACGGGGAGCCGACGTTCGCGGCGTTCTATCCGAACTGTCACAGCGTGTTCGGCTTCCATGATCCGGCCTTCGACGGACCGCCGCCCGCCGGCGTGGCGTACGAGGTCCTCGGCTGGTACGCCGACCAGGATCCTCTGACCGGTATGGAGGACGCGAAGTGGCGGGAGAAGCTCGGCGCCGACCTCGGATGGGCAGCGCCCAAGGCCGCAACCAAGACCGCGCCTCAGACCGCGCCCGTAGCACAGGGCACGGCAGAGGACGGGCCCAAGCCTGAGCGCATGGTCTGTTATGCCCGGATCGTCTTCCAGCCGGCCCCCGGCCCCGTGTCCCCGCTGAGTCCCGACGCCGAGTCCGGAGTCTGGGTCGGCACCACCGCGACCGAGGCGCTCGCCGGGCACCTGGGCGCGAGCCTGCCCGGATTGGCCGCCGACCAGGGCCCCGACGAGGTGGAGAACCTGCTCGAAGCCCTGTCCTTCGCCGACGAACTGGAGTCCAAGCCGCTGGACGTGGGTGCGCGACTGGCCGAGGCGCGGCACGCGGGCACCTTCCGGGGCGTCCCGTCCGGGGTCCTGTGGACGATCCGCCGCGACGACGGCGAGGCCACCGCCGAGCAGCGCCAGCTCCGGGAGGCGCTCAGGCTCGATCACGGCATCGGCGACCTCCTCAACGCCCTGAACACGGCGCAGGAGGCGTACGACCGGGAGCAGCAGCGGCTCCTGTCGGCCCGCGAGCAACTGTTCGCGGACTGGTACAAGTACCAGCTCTGCGTCTACCCCTACGAGACGAGCCGTGACACCTACCCCGACCCCGACGAGGTCCGTCACTTCCTCGAACGCCGGATGGAGAACCTCGCCGACCTGACCGCCCGCACGGGCACGTACCCGGGCGGGGCCCCGGACACCCTCGCGTGGACCCTCGAATCCGCCGAAACCGCTCTGAAAGGAGCGCTCGACGACTTCAACGCGAAGAAGGCCGCGCCGGTCAAGGCGGCCTTCGTCGCCGACCGGGTGGGGGCGCCGCAGTACTACCTGCCGTCCGAGCCCGTCGTGCTGCTCACCGGCCGGGCCGCCACCCCCGGCGACCGCTACGGCCGGGACGGCGAGGGCCACCCCGGCGGTCTGCTGCCCTGCGCGACCGTCCCGGTGGCCGATCCGGCCGACCTCACCGAGCTGCGGGCACGGGCGTCGGGGACGGGCCTCGGCGCGGACACCTGGACGCGCCAGCCCTGGCATCCGGTCCTGCTGCAGTGGGAGGTCGAGTTCTTCCCCGCCGGTCTCGGCGACAACCTGGACACGGCCGACCGTAACTACGACCGGACCTACATCACCGGGAACTACGCCTTCCAGGGCGACGAGCCGGAACTCAAGCCGCTGCGCGACGTGCCTGGCAAGGCGGCCAACGTCTACACCGGCTCCACGGTGCTGTCGGCGAGCGCCCGCCCCGTTCTGTCCGCGCGGGTGCTGCGTTACCTGGCGGGCACGATCGTCGTGCCGTACACCAAGGCCACCACGGGGACGGCCGTCGAACCCGAGGAGTTCCTGCGGGAACCCGAGACCGTTCTGGCCTGGTACGAGGCGCACGGCGACGACCGGCGGCTGAGGACGCTCGTCGCGATCTACCGGCATCTGAGCGCGAACGAGGACGCCAACCTGTCCCAGGTGCTGGGCGGCTTCAACGACGCGCTGCTCATGCGGCGCCTGACCCGCCAGCTTCCGATCGCCGACCCGCTGGGCTTCCCCGACTACCAGGCGTTCGCGTCCCGGGTCGCGAAGGCGGTCGGCGACGACACCCGGCACGCGCCGTTCCCGCTGAGCGACTTCAATCCGATCCGGGCGGGCGCGCTGCGCGTCCTGCGGCTGCGGATCGTGGGCAGCTTCGGCATCCCCTTCGACGTGGACGTCGAGCGGATCAGCACGACGACCCAGCTCCGCGTCCGCGGCCACCCCGACTGGGTCGCGATGCCCCCGCGGTTGTCCCAGCCGGCCCGGCTCGCGTTCCGCTGGCTCGACTCCGACCACGACCTGCGGGAGATGAACGACGTCCCGGTGACGTCGCCGATCTGCGGCTGGATCGTTCCGGACGACCTGGACGACGGCCTGGCCGTGCACGACGCCGAGGGCCGTGCCCTCGGCGTGCTGGCCGCCGTACCGGACCCGGCGGACCCGGCGCTCGCCCGCTGGCGGCCCGCCCCGGGCGGCACCACCGGCACGATCGGGCAGATCGGCAACGACCATCTGCGTGATGTCGCGCGGAGGCTGGCGCGGATGGGCCCCGACCGGCTCGCGACCCTCCTGTCCGATCTCGACGGCCTGCTGGCGGGCGTCGAACCCGAGGACTACGAGCAGGGACCGCTGTTCGGCGTCGCGCTGGCCGTCGTCCGGGCCGAGATCGACCTCCAGCTCATGGGCCTGCCGGCGATCCACCAGGACTGGAACGTGTTCCGGCAGGACATGCGCAGGTCCAGCCGCGAGTCCAACGACTTCCCGCTGGTCCGCTTCCCCGTCCGGATCGGCGATCGGCTGCGCCTGAACGACGGCCTGATCGGCTTCTGGACGGAGGACGGCGCGGAGGACGGCACGCCGGACGGCGCGTTGGACGGCACGGCAGGCGGCGCCAAGGACGACGCCGAGGACGGCTCGGAGCTGCGTCTGGTCTCCGGCGATCCGCAGCTCGAGCTGGCCCTGGACCTGCCGCCCCGGCGCCTGACGATGCTGGTCGACCCGCGCGCCCCCGTCCATCTGACCAGCGGGATCCTGCCATGCAAGGCGCTGCGGATCCCGCCCGACCACTACCGCGCGGTCCTGGCCGACCTGCGCCCGTCGTTCTTCGCCGCCCCGATGCTCACCGACGCCGACCGTCCCGGCGCGCTGCCCGTCCCGGCCGAGCCCGGCAGGTCCTGGACGTGGCGGCAGCTCACCCCGGCGGGCTGGACGGCCGTCCCGGTGACCGAGGCGCGCCCCGACTCCGCCTTCCCCGCCCGGCCGACCCTCCGCGAGGGCTGGCTGACCCTCGACCCGGCCCCCACCCCGGCCCCCAGCGCAGCCCCGGAACCAGAATGAGAGAGCGCATGCAGCAGCAGCGGCTGACCCTGACCCTGTCGATCCCGGAGATCAACCTCGTCCTCGACGCGCTGGGCCAGCTCCCGTACGCCCAGGTCTACGAGCTGATCGGAACGATCCAGCAGCAGGCCCAGGCGCAGATCGGCCTGAGCCCGGTCGAGGCCCCCGGGGAGCCCGCATGAGCGCCAGGCTGCTTCTGCACTGGCCGCTGGACGCCGTCACGCCGGAGAGCCGCGCCCTGGACGCCTCGGATCTTCACCTCAACGGCGCGGTCAAGGGCGACCCGGCGAACCTGCCCGACCGAAGGTTCGGGAGCTGCCTGAAGTTCGACGGGCTCGACGACGCGGTGCTCTCGCCGCCCCTGCCGCCGTTGCGCGCCTACACGATCGCGGCCTGGATCAACCCGGCCGACGCCGTCCGCAGGGGCCCGGTGACGGTGCTCGCCACGCTGAACGGCGGCGTCCGGCTGGTCCTGAATCCCGACGGCTCGCCGGCCCATCGGTTCGCCTCGGCGGTCAGTCCGGACGAAGGGCATGCCGGCCCGGCGGGCGGCGTCCCGGCCGGGACGTGGACGCACCTCGCGGTCACCAAGGACGCGCAGTTCTCGCGGATCTTCCTCAACGGCGTCCAGGTGGCCCAGCTGAACTACCGGGACCTGACACGCCTGCCCGCCGCGCTCGCCGTCCAGGCGGCCCTGCGCGGCGATCCCGTCCCGCAGCCCGCGCCGCTTGCGCTGAGCGGCTTGAACCCGAACTTCGCGGGTCTGGCCGCGCACGTCCGGGTCTACGACGACGCGCTGACCGAGCTCCAGATCAAGCACGACATGGCGGACGACGAGGCGGCGCTGGAGTCGTTCGTCCGCACCCACCCGGTCGAGTTCGCGCTGGTCAACGCCGACTCCCAGCCGGTCCTCTACATCGACGAGGCATCCGGCGGCCAGCCGATGACGCTCACGCTCACCAACGCCTCCCGCTACGACCTGGAGGTCGTGCCGGTCACGGAGCTGTCGCCGACGTCCTTCCACTTCGCGTTGCGCTTCCGCAAGGGCACCCTGCCGCAGAACCTCCCGGTCGCGCTCGCCACGCCCGACTGGGCGCTCCAGGCGGCCCCGGACGGCACCGCGTTGTACCTGCTGTGGAAGGCGCCCCAGCCGATCGCGCCGGGCACGTCGGTGAGCGTCCGGTTCACCGGCATGAACGCCGACGGCGCTGCCGGGACCCGGGGCACCCGGGTCGAGCTGGACTACCGGAGACTGCGTTACCGGGGCGAGAAGGACGAGCTGTCCGGAACGCGGCTCCAGTTCATGGACGTGGTCAACCACCGGGGCCGCCGCGATCTGCCGATCGACCTGCGGCTCGTCGGCGGGGACCGGGTCCTGAACGATCCCCGGACCGCCAGCGAGCTGCGGATCCACCTGACGAACCTGCTCCGCGACGGCGCCGGAATCGCGCTGCGGGCGAGCGCCCCGGCATCGGCGTTCACGGTTTCGTTCGACGTGCAGCAGCCCAAGGAGAGCCGTCCGTGGGCGCTGACCTCGTCGGGCGAGGCGGGCAACGCCAAGCTGGAGGCCACCGACAGGGGCCGCTGGGCGGTGTCGGCGGCCTCCCGGGGCCAGCGGGTGCAGTGGACGGTCACGCCCGTCGCCGATACCGTTCTCAAGCCCGACGAATTCCTCGAACTCTGGCTCCGCGAGATCTTCGCGATGCAGCCGCCGGGCCACGCGCCGATCGTCGTCGAGTACCGCAACATCCCCGGTTACGCCGACGGCGCCATGACCGTCTCGGTCGAACGCGCCCCGCTGCTGTTCTCCGGCACGGGGAACGCCGGCCTCGGCGGGAGCAACACCCTCCCCCAGACCAGGCTGCACATCCTCAGCGCCCCGCAGGACCCGCCCACGGGCGCGCTGGCGATCGGCCCGGCGAAGAACCCGCTGCACATCGGCCAGGCCGTGAGCTACTCGTGGCTCAACTCGCCGCCGGGCAACCATCTCGCGCTCAACCCGCAGAGCACGGGCAACGTCTCGATCGGCACCCCTATCCCGGCGGCGAAACTGCACGTCGCGGCCCCGAACTCGGCTCCCTCCGGAACCGCCGCGGTGATCATCGGAGGGACGGCGGACCGGGCCTCGCAGTTCCAGTTCGGCCACGACAACGATTACATCTGGCTCCAGTCGTCCTGGGCGAAGCCGCTGGCGCTGCAACCGGTGGCGGGCAACGTGGGGATCGGCACGACCGCCGCGAACGACGGCAAGCTGACGATCAGCACCACGGGAAGCCACCTGCAACTGCGCCGCGAGGCCGGGGCGGGCGGGGGCGGCAAGGTCCTCTACCTGGAGCTCTTCCAGGACACCAGCGTGGGGGACGCGGTGACCTACCCCAGCATCCGCTTCCATCACGGCAACAAGTTCTGGCACCGGATCGAGGGAAGGCCGGAGGGCTTCCAGTTCAAGACCGGCTACCTCCCCTCCGACGACCTGGTCGACATCTATGCCAGGGGACTGAACGGGGTGACGGCCGTGGTGTCGAGCCTGCGCATCGGCGGCGTGACGATCGGAGAGAACGAGCTGCGGATCCTGCAGCGCCTGGCGGCGGGGCAGCTGGAGTTCGACCTCTACAACGTCAAACAGGGTGAGTACGCCTACGCGGCCGACTACAACCCCTTCGACAACGACCGCAGGTACGTCTGGACCTGGCGTCCGAAGGGACGGGTCAACCAGGGCCGCTGGCAGCTCCACTTTCCCGGGTGAGGCGCGGTGAAGAACCTACGCAGGGACAAGCGCGATCGCTACTCCGACTCCGAGTCCGACACCGAATCGGTCGGCCGGGGCGACGTCGAGGACGCCGTCAGGGCCAGGACGACCAAGAAGATCGAGAAGGCCGTTGCCGACAAGGACAGGCTCAAGAAGCGCCGCGTCGAGGAGGACGTGCCGCTGGACGAGGGCAGGCGCGGCGACGGCGTCTTCTACCTGACGTTCCTGCAGATGGGCCAGGGCGACGGCGCGATCATGTCCACCCCGCGGGGGAAGACCGTGATGATCGACTGCGGGACGGTCTCCACCGACGGCGAGAGCGAGTCGGCCAGGGGCGACGGCCAGGCGATCCTCAAGAAGGACATCTACCTGGGCGGCGGCAGCAGGATCGACATCCTGATCCTCACCCATCCGGACCGGGACCACTACAGCTGGGTCGAACAGCTCACCCCGGACAACGTGACGTTCGGGAAGGTCTACCACAGCGACTCCCTCGGCGAATACAGCTTCGCGAAGACCCGCAAGTTCCTGAAGCGGCACGTCGCGTCCAGGAACGACATCCGGCGCGTCCGCAACAATCGGAGCGGCCGGCAACTGGCCAAGGTGGACGTACCGGCCCGCACGGCGGACGGCCAGATCGACGTCCTGGTCGACGGCGGGATCCGCATCCTCGACGAACCCGACTGCAAGATGACGATCCTCGCGGCGGAGGTCCCCAAGACCCACGCCGACGAGATCGGGCTGGACGCCATCAACGCGGGCTCCGTCGTCACCCTGATCGAGGTCTACAACGAGAAGATCCTCATCGTCGGCGACGCGACCTACAGCACCGAGACCTTCCTCATGGACCGGCACAGGGATCGCATCAGGAACCTGGACCTGCTCCAGGTCGGGCACCACGGCAGCGCCTGCACCTCCTCACTGCAGTCGTTCATCGACCTGACCCAGCCGAAGATGGCGATCATCTGCGCGGGCCGGGCGGTCGAGACCAACCACCTGCCCCGCGGCGAGGTGGTGTGGCGCTACCACGACCACCTGGACGCCCGCGCGGACATCGCCGAGGTGGACGCCCATGATGTGTACTTCTGGCGCAAGCACACCTCGCGCAGCGGATTCGCCTACGAGCACCTCAACATGACGGTCCCGCTGCAGAGCACCGGAACCGGCCGCTTCGACTACTTCATCGACCCCCCGCGCGGCGCCCCGGCCGACGACGGCTCGGGCGATGACTCGGAGGACTCGTGACCATCGAGCAGATCAGAGGCGTCGTCGTCCTCACCGGCGAGCGCCTCGACCTCGTCACCGCCGATCTGGGGGACCCCGCGCTGGTGCGGGACCTCGGCGCGAGGTTCGTCCTCGACAGGGCCCACCGCAGCGAGACGGCCGACGCGGTCACCGTCGAGGGCGTCGGGGTCGGCGGGCCGTTCGACGGGATGGCGGTCACCGCACGCTTCGCCGCCGACGGCACCGACATCACCGGCACGGGCGAGCGCGGCTGGACGTTCGTGAAGGCGTTCCCGATGCTCGCGCGGGGGATGTTCGAGACGCTCTCCTTCCAGGACCCGGTGCTCCGCCGGCCGCCCTCCGGCAACCTGACCTTCACCGGCAAGCTCGTCATCACCACCGTGCTGGCCCCCTTGGATCTGCTGTTCGCGGGGGTCGAACACGACGTCACCGGCACGATCACGATGATCGCCGAGATCCCGGCGCTGGGCTTCGAGGTCACCCCCGTGCCGATGATCGTCCTGTTCGGCCCGGCGGGACACAGCCTGGATCTCGGCCTGTTCACCCTCGACGGCCTGCGCTACGAGATCCTCGGCGAGCCGGAGATGGACCCGATCCGCGCCGACCTCACGGTGCGCGGCTCGGTGACGGTGACCGGCGCCGTGCCGTTCACCGCGTACGGCAAGCGCAACGACGTCCTGATCAGCGCCCGGATCGGCGCGTGGCGCGACCCGATCCTGTTGCTCGGCGACTTCCGCGAGGCGGGCCGGGCGGCGTTCGCGGACATCGCCGCCTTCCTGAGACTGCCGGGCCTCGCCATCCCCGGCGACGACTTCCAGATCACCGCCCCAGTGGTGCTCAGCGAGGTCCTGATCGCGCTGAACCCCGGCGGGCCCACCCTGATCCCGTACCTGTCCGTCACGCTGGAGACCACCCAGGAGTGGGACGCCGGCGTGCTGCGTCTGCAGGCCGTGGACGTCGTGTTCCGGGTCGACGGCCCGCTGACCGCGAGCCCGCAGGTCGACGTCATGGTGACCGGGCTGGTCGCGATCGGCGCGCGCGGCACGCTGGAGGTGACGGCCGAGTTCGGCGACGGCGTCTCGTTCTCGGGCGCGCTGCGCGAGGGCGACCCCTTCCCCACGCTGCGCGAGATCTACGGCGACTTCACCGGCTCCGACGCGGCGGGCCACCTGCCGGACCTCGCCGTCCACAAGTTCCAGGTCACGATCGACAAGCCGAGCACCGGGCCGGTGACGGCGGCGGGCCTGCTGGAGCTGACCGGCTCTTGGGCCGTCGCCGACGGTGTGGACCTGCAGGCCGTGCTGTTCTCGCTGAACGTCGACGGCCCCGACGTGAAGTTCCTCACCTCCGCCGAGCTCGCGGTCTTCGCAATCCGCCTCGGCGTGATGGCCTCCTACACGACCGGGCAGGGATGGTTCTTCTCGGGCCGGAGCTTCCCCGACCAGGAGGTCCCGGTCGGGGAGCTCGTCGACTCGCTGGCCACCCGATTCGGCGCGATGCCGCCGCCCGCGCCGATCAGCGGGCTCGTCGTCCACGACCTGGACGTCTCGTTCGCGACCGTCGACACCAGGTTCACCTTCGGCGCGGGCGTCCGGTTCCCGATCGACACGACCACGGTCGACCTGACCGTGGCGATCGACACCGGCGCGCGCACCTACGGCGGCCGGATCCGGACGGTCCTCGGCGACGGCACCGACCTGCGGTTCGACGTCCATTTCAGCGACGCCGCCGACGCCACACGGTACGCGGCGAGCTACACGCACGGCGACAGCGATCCGATGCCGCCGGTCAAGTCGCTGATCGGCGCGCTGTCGCCCACCGCCGCCGGGTTCGTCCCCGACGGCCTCGTGGTGAGCGTCAGGGACGCGGTGCTGGCCTCCACGGGGTCCGCGTACGTGTTCGGCGTCGATCTCGTCGCGACCATCGACCTGTCCCGGCTGCCCGTGGTCGGGCCGAGGCTCACCGGCGACGGAATCGTCGGCTTCGACCCGCTGCGGGTGATCGCGGCGACCGGCGAGGTCCCCGGCACCGAGGTCACGAAGCTGAACGCGCTGCTCCCCGCTGAGGCGGCCTCGCTGCCCGTCCAGACCCTGCCGTCCGGGTTCACGGTGAGCGGCCTGCTGAAGCTCGGCCCGCTGGAGCAGCCGGTGACGCTGCCGGTCACGGCGCCCGCCGCGGCGCCCACGCCGGTCGAGGCGAAGACCGGCGACAACGTGCTGTGGCGGCAGGTGCAGACGTCCTACGGACCGGTGCACGTCGCCAGGGTCGGGCTGTCCTACCTACACGAACCAGGCGAACCCGCGCGGATCGCGGTGCTGATCGACGCCTCGGTGACGGTCGGCGGGCTGACGCTGTCCTGCGACGGCCTGTCGGCGGGCGTCTCGCTCGCCGACCCGGCCGCGCTGCCCGCCTTCGACCTCGCCGGGCTCGGCCTGTCCTACGCCGAGGGGCCGGTCCAGATCAGCGGCGCGTTCCTGAAGGGCACGATCACCTACAAGGACAGGCCGTACACGGCCTACAGCGGCAAGGCCGTCATCAGAACCGAGACCTTCACCCTCGGCGCGCTCGGCTCGTACGTGCAGCTCGACGAGGGCCCGTCCCTGTTCGTGTACGCCTTCCTCGACTACCCGATCGGCGGGCCGCCCATCTTCTTCGTGCGCGGCATCGCGGCCGGGTTCGGGTACAACCGGCGGCTGAAGGCGCCGCCCGTCGACAAGATCGCGGAGTTCCCGCTGGTCGCGGAGGCACTCGGCGCCCAGCCGCCCGGCACGCTCGCCGGTGAGCTGCGCAAGCTGGAGGACGACCTGCCGCCGTCGCCCGGAGACTACTTCCTGGCCCTCGGCGTCCACTTCACCTCCTTCGAGATGATCGACTCGTTCCTGCTGCTCAGCATCGGCTTCGGGCACCGGTTCGAGCTCGACGTCCTCGGGCTGTCCACGCTCGTCCTGCCCGCGCGCGACGCGAAGGCCGCGGGCGTCACGCCGGTCGCCGAGATCCAGCTCGCGCTCAAGGCCACGTTCGCGCCGGACGACGGCTACTTCTCGCTGCTCGCCCAGCTCACCAACAACTCCTACCTGCTGGACCGCGCCTGCCGGCTGACCGGCGGCTTCGCCTTCGTCACGTGGTTCGGCGACGACCACCACGGCGATTTCGTGCTGACCGCCGGCGGATACCACCCGCACTTCCCGGTGCCCGCGCACTACCCGTCGGTGCCCAGGCTCGGCTTCAACTGGCAGGTGTCGGACAAGCTGGTGCTCAAGGGGTCGGCCTACTTCGCGCTGACGCCGTCGGCGCTGATGGCGGGCGGCGGCCTGGCCGCGACCTACGAGGACGGCTCGCTGCGCGCGTGGTTCGACACGTCGCTGGACTTCCTGATCAGCTGGCAGCCCTACCACTACGAGGCGGCGTTCCACCTGGCGGTCGGGGCGTCCTACACGTTCTCGTTCTTCGGCACGCACACGATCACCGTCCACGTCGGCACGGACGTGCGGTTCTGGGGCCCGGAGTTCGGCGGCGACGCCTACATCGACCTCAGCGTCATCTCCTTCACGATCTACTTCGGGTCGGCGTCCGGCGCCTCGGCGAAACCGATCGAGTGGAGCCGCTTCCGCGACACCCAGCTCCCCCCGGCCACCCAGATCGTGACGATCGCGCTGCGGTCCGGCGCCGTCGAGCCGGGGTCGGGCACCGACCTGGGCGTGGTCAACCCGCTGGAGCTGGAACTGCTGACCGACGCCGCGATTCCCAGCCTTGACGGGACGGCCGGCGGCGCGGCGCTGGCCGGGACCGGGGTCGCGTTCGGCGTCGCCCCGGTCGGGCAGACCGGCGGGTTCACCTCGCAGCACCGGATCACCATCACCCGCGACGGGCGTCCCGCCGAGACCTACTTCCGGTTCGAGCCGGTCGGCAAGAACGTTCCCGCCGCGCAGTGGGGCGACGAGCTCACCCCCTCGCTCACCAAGCCCGTCCTGGTGGAGAACGTGCTGACGGGGTACGTGGTCCGGCCGGTTCCCGCCGCGGACGCCCCGGAGCCCACGTCGCTGCCGCGGGCGGCGCTGCAGTCCCTGACCCCGGTCTCGGTCGAGCGCGGCGCGTTCACGTGGGATCCGCTGCCCGGCTTCGTCCCCGCCGCCGACCAGACCCTCGACCTGGCGTCCGGCGCCGCCGCCCGCGCCGCGGTCGCGGGCAAGCTGCTGGCCGACGCGGACCTCGCCACCGAACTGGACCTGGCGGGACTGACCGCCGCCGACTTCCTCGCCGCACCGAAGGTGGCCGCCCATGCCTGACCTGACCTTCGTCGGCCACCGGCGGCCCGTACTGCCCGGCGGCGACTACCAGATCAAGGTCGAGCAGGCGATCTCGCTCGACCCGGCCGTGTACGAGGCGACCCGCACTTTCACCGTCGCGGGGGAACGGTTCGCGCTGCCGCCCGCCGCGGGCCGCGCGGTGTTCCCGCCGGACGGCAGCCTGGGCGACCACGAGAACACGCTGCCGCACATCATCCTCGACCGGGCCACCCTGCCGTGGGAGCGCGTGCCGGGCGGCCCCGCCGACGCGGTCCGGCCCTGGCTGGTGCTGCTGGTGTTCAGCGGCGACGAGCGGCCCACACCGGTCCCGGCGACCCTCGGCACGCTGGGCGGCGGCGGGTACATTCCGGCGCCCGTGCTCGAACGGCACCAGAAGCCGGACGATCCGGTGACCGTCATCGACGTGCCGCGCGCGCTGCTCGCCGACATCATGCCGTCCCACGCCGACCTGGAGTTCCTGGCGCACATCCGCGCGTCCCGGAACGCCGCGGGCGACACCACGGGCGACACCACAGGGGGCACCACAGGCGACACCGCCGCCGAGACCACGGGCGACACCGCGGTGATCCTCGCCAACCGGCTGCCGGCGCCGGGGACCACCACGACCGTCCACCTCGTCTCCGTCGAGAACCGCTACTCGGCCGCGGGCTTCGACCTCGGCCCGCAGGGACCCGACGCCAAGGTCAGGCTGATCAGCCTCGCGAACTGGCGGTTCGCCTGCCTGGACGCCTCGCACGGCTTCGCCGGGCTGGCGGCCGGGCTCGCCGACGCGGGCGCCTCGTTACGGCTGCCGGACAGCGGCGAACCCCGCGCCGACGCCTTCCTGCGGCAGGGGTACGTCCCGGTCCGGCACCAGCTCCGCCAGGGCGGCCGTACCGTCTCCTGGTACCGGGGCCCCTTCGTGACGGGACCGGCCCCCTACGCCCCGGCCGAGCCCGTCCGGACCTCGGACGCGCTGCTGCGCTATCACCCGGGCAGCGGCATGTTCGACACCGCCTACGCCGCCGCCTGGCAGCTCGGCCGGATGATCATGCTCCAGCACACGTCCACCGCCACCGCGCTCTACGGATGGAAACGCCGCCGCGCCCAGGCCGCAAAGCGCGCCGTCGACCCCGATCACCCGCTCGACCTCGCGCCCATCGACACCGATCCGCCGGCCCCCGTCCTCGATCTGCTCACCGGCCTGGCCCACCTGCGCGGCGTCCCGCTCGGCTATCTGATCCCCGACGAGCGGCTCCTGCCGGCCGAGTCGATCAGATTCCTCCGGATCGACCGCCAGTGGATCGCCCACCTCGTCGACGGCGCGGCGAGCATCGGCCGCCTCACCGCCGCGGACGCCGAGCTCGACCGCCACCACCCGCCCCCGGTGGAGATCCCCGAACTGTCCGGCGCGCTGATCCGCTCCGCCCTGGTGCCCGGCTACCCCGGCCTGCTCATCGACGCCTACGAGACCGAGACGACCGACCGGCCGGTTCCGTTCTCCCACACCGAACGCCTGTCCGACTCGATCCTGCTGTGCCTTTTCCGCGGCGAGTTCGCCCGCCTGGACCTCCACCAGCACCCGGAGTCCCTGCACTTCGCCGTGGAACTTCCCGCCCCGGGCGCCTTCGCCAAGTCGCTGAGGGACGCCGCGCCCCTGCCCGCCGCGCCCCTCGGCCCGCGTCGCACCGTCCCGCCCGCTCCCCTGGCCGCCCGCATGGCCGCCGCCCTGTCCATCCCGCCCGCCTCCTTCCGTTCCGCGGCCTTCGCCCGCCAGATGATCGAGACCGCGGAACGCGTCACCTACCTGCGCGGCTGACCGTCCTCGCAGGCCGTCCGGTCACCGCCGGGTCGGGTGCTACCTCCATCGCGCTCGTGAGGTGGTGCCGCCGCCGCGTCGCCGCAGGGCCAGGGCGAGGACGGCCGCGGTGTAGACGCAGAGGACGCCGAGGCCGGCCCACCACGGGAGAGGGAAGTAGCCCTCCGAGGGGGCGTAGTGGGCGACCACCTGGGGGTACTCGCGGAGGGTCTGCTCGGCGGCGAAACCTGCGGCCGGGGTGAGGCGGAGCAGCCACCTCGACACGTCGTCGGGCAGGAGCGGCACGACCGCCACGAGGTACGGGAGGACGAGGGTCGCGATCGCGACGAGGATCGCCGCCCAGGTGCGCCGCAGCAGCGCGCGGAGGGCGAGCGCGAAGACGGCGGCGACGGCGAGCAGTACCGCGACACCCGCGACGACCCGCAGTTGGGTGAGGGCCGGCGCCGGGACGACGTTGACGCCGTTCGCGCGCAGCATCATCGCGCCGGCCGGGACCACGACCGCCGCGGCGACCAGCCCGGCGAGGAGGCCCACCGCGCCGATCACGACGGCCTTCGCCGCCAGGGTGCGTCCGGTGGACGGCACGGTGGCAGAGGTCGCCGGGTGCGGCGGCATGGCGGTCAGGAAGCGTGCCGCCACGGCGATCAGGATGAGCAGGCTGATGGGGAGGCCGAGGAGGTTGCTCTCCACCGTGCGGCCGCTCTCGCCGCCCAGCGGGCTCATGTCGCCGGTCCCGGTGACGGTGAACGCGCCGTCCGACTCGACGAGGCCGGGGGCCCGGTGGTACTTCTCCCAATCGGTACGACCCATTTCGCCCACGCTGCCGCGGCTCCACTCACCGAGGGGAACGCCGTCCAGGCTGATGTGGTCGAAGGTGGCGGTGGCCTGGGTGAAGCGCACCTGCGGCAGTCCCGCGCCGATGGCGACGGGCCTGAGCGTCAGGTCCCCGGGGGACGCGGCGAAGAGCCCGACCCGCACCGTCTCCGGAAGCCCGGCCAGGCGGACGACGCCGACCCGCGTCCACCGCGTGCCGTCGGCCGACTCCTGGCCCGTGATGGTGTCGCCCGAGCGGGTCAGGCGCAGCCAGCGCGGCGCTCCCGCCGAGACGCCGCCCGGGCGGCCGGCCGTGTCATGGGTGAAGTCGTGCTGCATCCGCACGCCGTGCGCGCCCGTGACCATCAGCGCCGCGTAGGAGGAACCCTGGGCGGTGCCGTCCTTGATGATGACGCCCGCCTTCGCCCAGGGCACGAGGCCGGGGACGATCTCGTCGTGATCGGGCGGCGGGTAGGTGATGATCCCGTTCATGGAGGTCATGCGGACGGTGATGCTGCCGTTCTTCCCCATGGGCCGGTGGACGAAGTAGAAGCTGTCGCGCACCGCCTCGCCGTCCGGCCCGGCCGGATCGGTGGGACAGGGGACCTCCACCGAGCCCTCGCTACAGACGGAGCGACCGCCGAGCCCGAGGGCGAGGAGCAGTCCGAGCAGGATGGTGACCACCGGCACGGCCGTCAGGGCGATCATCCGGCGACGGCTTCGGAGGTTGGCCCATTCCCGCCGCACAAGGGCGGCGAAGGGAGTGGCTTCGCTGACGTTCGGCATGGGTCCGGTTCTACGGACCACGCCATAACACCGCTCGAACCACTCCTGTCACATCGCTGTTAGGTCCCGCACCGCATCCTGGAAGCCTGACGTGAACGGAGAGGACCGATGGCCAAGCCGCGACGCCCCGCGCTACCGAGTTGGACGGTTCGGCAGCGCTTCACCACCTTGTACGCCGCCCTGTTCCTGATGTCCGGCCTGGTACTGCTCGCCCTAACCAACGTGCTGGCCGGTACGACCGTGTCCCGGCACGTGCCCGGCCAGGACCCTCCCGCCCAGCAGCCCGGTCTCGCGCGCGCTCAGGAGCGCGTCCACCAGCTCCAGGCACAGCTCGCGGATCTCCATGCCGCCCAGTCGCGCCAGCTCCTGATGGGATCGGCGATCGCGCTGGTCGTGATGGCGGTGATCTCAGTCGTGCTGGGGAAGGCCGTGGCGGGCCGGGTACTGCGCCCCCTGCGGACCGTCACCGCGGCGACACGGCGGATCTCGGCCGAGAACCTCCACGAACGGCTGGCCGTGCCCGGCCCCGCCGACGAGGTCAAGGACCTCGCCGACACCATTGACGGGCTGCTGGAACGCCTGGAGGCGTCCTTCGCCGCCCAGCGCCGGTTCGTCGCGAACGCCTCCCACGAGCTGCGCACACCGCTGACGACCATGCGGGCGTCGCTGGACGTGGCCGTGGCCAAGCCGCAACCGGCGCCGCCGCAGACGCTCGCGCTCGCCGACCGGCTGCGCACCGAACTCGACCGGGTCGACAGCCTCCTGGAAGGCTTCCTCGACCTCGCCCGCGCGCAGCACGGCGCGCTCCGCGGCAGCGTCCCTGTCTCGCTCGGCGACCTGGCGTCCGAATCCTTGGCCGCGCACGCCATGGACATCACGGAGAAGGACCTGACCGTCGAGGCCGACACCCGCGACACCGCATGGACCTACGGCAGCCCGGCCCTGCTGTCCCGCATGGTGAGCAACGTGATCGACAACGCGGTCGTCCACAACCGGCACGGCGGCCGGATCCGGGTCGCGACCGGCACGGAGGGCGGCTCGGAGGGCGGCTCGGCGCGGCTGGTCGTGGAAACGGGCGGGCCCGTTCTCGACCCGGCGCAGGTCGCCCGGCTCACCGAGCCCTTCCAGCGGCTCGCCGCCGACCGGACCGGCTCCGAGACCGGCTCCGGCCTCGGCCTGTCGATCGTCGCGGCCATCGCCGACGCGCACGGCGGCCGCCTCGACCTGCACGCCCGCCCCGAAGGCGGCCTACGCGTCACCATCACGCTGCCACGGGCGCCCCAGGCGGTCACGAGCGCGGCGGAAGCCACCGTACCGCCGCAGACGAGTACGACCGGAGACATCGCACCCCCGCAGACGAGTGCAGCCAGAGACATCGCACCCCCGCAGACGAGTACGGCCGGAGACATCGCACCCCCGCAGACGACTGCGACCGGAGACATCGCACCGCCGCGGACGAGTGCGGCGGAAGGGGGCGCGGAATGAGGATCCTGGTGGTGGAGGACGCGCGCTCGCTCGCCGACGTCCTCGCCGAGGGCCTGCGCGACCAGGGCATGGCGGTCGATGTCGCCCACGACGGCCTGTCGGCCACCGTCAAGCTCGACCTCACCCCCTACGACGTCGTCGTCCTCGACCGCGACCTGCCCGGCGTCCACGGCGACACCCTCTGCCAGATGATCACCGAGCGCGACGACCGCGCGATGGTCCTCATGCTGACCGCGGCCGACTCGCCGGGAGACCGGGTCAGCGGCCTCACCCTGGGGGCCGACGACTACCTCGCCAAGCCGTTCCATTTCCCGGAACTGGTCCTGCGCATCCGCGCCCTGGCCCGCCGTCGGCCGTCCGCCCGCGCACGAACGCTGCGCGCGGGCGGCATCGAGCTCGACCCGATCCGCCGCACGGCCACCCGCGACGGCCGGCAACTGGAGCTCTCGGTCAAGGAGTTCGCCCTGCTCGAAGCCCTCCTGCGCGCCTCCCCCGCCTTCCTCAGCACCGAGGACCTCCTCGAACAGGTCTGGGACGAGAACGCCGACCCGTTCACCAACACCGTCACCGTGACCATCGGACGCCTCCGCCGCAAACTGGGAAACCCGTCGATCATCACGACGACCCCTGGGGTGGGGTACTGCATCCCCCATCCCGCCGAGGAGGCATAGCCGCGAAACGCCCAGGCGCGGGCCTGTCCAGGGCGGGCGGAAAGTGCGTGTGAGACACAGCCGTTGGTTACAGTCCCGCCACCCCGCGCAGGACGAGCCGACCAGACCAGGGGGCCGACAGCGACGGATGATCAGGCAGGCGGGGGTGTCCGCGGGCGCGGATCTGTCGACGCCATTGCGTCCCTACTCGCTTTGAGAAGGCGTTTGGCCTGGTGTCGTGTTCGCTGGCTGATGTGTCGATACTGCTGAAGCGCGACGAGAAGGCCTTCGAACACGGGGACCTCCTCCACCCGAATCCAATCAACGGCCAGCGGGACCCAGTATGGGGCGAGGGCGGTCAGCTCCATCTCGACCACGACGCGTACCACCTGTGCGAAGTCGGGCGTGTCTTCCGTGCGGAGCGCTTCGACTTCCGCTTCAACGGTCTCCCGTGGTCTTTCGAGCAACGGCAACAGCCCCACCGCCGTATTGAAGCTGAGTGGCAGGGCGCCCTGCTGAGTGGACGTAACCAGCCAGGAGCCGTTCTTGGTGATGAGCCAGGGGCCATTCGGCTTGACCGCGAGTACGAAGGCCACGACTCACTCCCGTAGCAGGATCCACATCGAGGGTAGGGGTTCGCGCTTGATCGCGTGCCACACGCGTGCGAGATCCCACGGGAAAACAGGGGGAAACACGGTCACTCAGGGATCATGAAACGAAGAAGCCCCCGACCGCTGTTACTGCTGGTCAGGTGCTCTTTCCGCTGCTGGTGGCAGGTCCGGGGTTCGAACCTGGGCAGGCTGAGCCGACGGTTTTACAGCGCGTGACCGTCGTGGTCGAGGAAAGGCGCTCCACCTGCGGTATGACCGTGTCTCGACGCCATGAGAACCATGATCATTGCACGGATATTGAAGGGTCGCGTTGAGTACACTCAGCTTCCCTGCAGGGCGCCCCAAGGAGCGTGACCGAATGAGGCGTTACAGGAATGGCCGTGTCGCGACAGTTCTCGCCGGTGCGTACGCCAGCCTAGTGATGCTCCTTGGCGTCGCTTCCGTAGTGATCTTGCTGACCGTTCAAGACCCGATCCTGCTGTCCGGCGTCGCGCTCATGCTCATTACCGTCCCCCTTGGGCCGCTCATCTGGTGGGGATGGGACATAATCCCGCCTCAGATGGCAGACCCCGTACTCCTCATTGTGATCCTCACCGGGGCGGGCTTGCTGCAGTCGTATCTGATCTGGCGCATCCTGCGTGGCCCTTCGGTCCCCGAGCGCGAGGCTGCCTGATGTCTTCAAACGATCAATCGGGGCGCTGAATCGCCGAAGGACCTCCCCACGTGGCCATGGTCGACGCTCGTCGCGCCTCTAAATGCCCGTTGGCGGCACGGAGATCAGCCCATCACCGGTCTTTCTGGCGCGACGCCCGCACCAGTCCGACTGATCATCCTGCCTGCCGTCGTCCCGCCCGAAGGCACGCGGCAGTGTCCCTGTGGCTCAACGGGGGCGTACCGGCCCCTGAGGTCGCGGTGCGGGCCGGCCACGGGGTGGATGTGCTTCTCCGGGTCTACGCCAAGTCCATCGACGGACAAGAGACGATCGTGAACAAGCGGATCGAGGACGCTCTTGCGGCCTGAGACTCGCCCGACGAAAGGGTTTATGTGGCATCTAGTTTGGCAAGGGTGCTCTTCGACTCGGGCGGATATCGGCTTGCCTGGTCGGGCGAAGGACTTGGACAATCGCGGATCGTGTTGGGCATCTCCGGCTTCGAGCCGACCTTCCTCGTCGGACTCAAAGCCGTCCGCGATGAGCACGGACCGGGCCTGGCCGCGCTTGGTGGCCGGCGTCTGACCGGGTTCGCGCTCGTGCGTTTTGTCGAGGACGGGGACTGGTATGCCGAGTGCCCCGTCGTCTTGGACTTCGACGGCATCCAAGCAGAGATCTGTCACTCGAAGTTCGATGAGCTGTCGATCAGCTGGAACACCATCGACACGAGGGCTGCCATCAGTGGCTGGGAGTGGTTCGAGTTGACTCCGGCGTGGTCCAGCGCCGACGAACGACTTGAGCCGTTCGTCGGCCACGAGCTGCGCGAGGTTGCTCTACTCGAGTGGCGGCCCTCAGGCCGCGACGTGGCGGCCGGCACCCTTGCTGTGGAGTTCGTCTTCGACGCGGGCCGCTTCCACGTCGCCAACGCTCTTGATGAGAACAGCATCGATCTCGGCGACACCCATCCGGAATTCGTGCGGCACCCACTGGCCTCTGACGCGCAGCCTGACTAGGTTGGCCTCCGGTTGATCTCGATGACCGGCAGCAGGGTCGCCTGGGCCGGTGTGCTGATTTCCGGCGTGTGGGCCCGGTGGGGGTAAGGACGTTGGTGAGCTGGTCGAGCAGCCGGAGGATCCTGGATGGTCTCCAGGGTGCTTCGGCGCTGCCGGGGCGGCATGCGTTCCGTGAGGGTTCCGGATCATGGCACGCGACCTGGGAAAACAGGTCATGATCCATTCCGCGTATATTCCGGGACCACTGACAAACGGCTGCATCTGGCCGCGCCTGGCTGCATGATCCCGGAAAGCAAAAGAGGCCCCGGAGGGCCTCTGAGCTGGGAAAATCCCTGGTGGCAGGTCCAGGGTTCGAACCTGGGTAGGCTGAGCCGACGGTTTTACAGATGGCCGTGTCGTTTCCTGGCTTCTTCCGTGTTCTTCCTGGTCAGACCGGGGTCAGCACGCCCGGAGAGTCCTCTTCACCCTCGTCATGCCACGTGCGTGCCATACGGTCCCGGGAACCGTTCCCCGTGCCATGGTCGGCATCCAACGCGTCCGCGATCTCTCTGTCTCGCCCTTCCACGGCCCGCGCGTAGTGCCGTGTGGTCACGCTGGCATTCGAGTGCCCCAGCCGACGAGCCGCAGCCATGACGCCGTGCCGATCGGCTACCCAGGTGGCATGCGTCGCCCGAAGGTCATGCGGCGTGACATCTTCAAGGCGACGGCGCTCCGCGCTGCCGCACGGCCCGCACGCCCGCCCGCCGTCCGGGCGTGCGGTGTGGGCGCCGGTCCCGAACAGCGGCGGGAACGCGGGCCGCCCGCCGACCGCCGCGCCCGCCGCACCAAGGCTCACCCGCCGCCCCCGGGGCGCACCGTCGCCAGCCACAGCTCACCGAGGAACGCCCGTCCCAATGCATGCAAAGGCCGCCGCAGGCTACCGGACTCGAACCGGCTCATCCCCGTGACGGGAGTCAGCAAGCTGATACGAACTTTCCCATTCGCCTTTGCCCACGACGGCACATGCAGGCTACGGCCGAGCAGAGCCCCCGTCGACGGATTTATCCCCGCCGCCCTCCCGCCGCTGTGGCCGAGCTATGGTCGGCCGCCACACTCATACAGGTTGCGATCGCGCTGTGGCTGGTCGCCGTTCGGGGTTGAGGGCGATCGAAGGTCCGGGCTTCGTGCCTCAGCCCGGCCCACCGAGGTGCCATGGGTGCTGTATGTGCCACCGTCCGAGCCCGGGTGACGAAGCTTGATCGCGTGCCACACGCGTGCCAGATCCCACGGGAAACGAAGGGGAATCGCGGTCACTCAGGGGTGAGAAACGAAGAAACCCTTGACCGGCATCTCTGCTGGTCAAGGGTCCTTTTCGCTGGTGGTGGCAGGTCCAGGGTTCGAACCTGGGTAGGCTGAGCCGACGGTTTTACAGACCGCTCCCTTTGGCCACTCGGGCAACCTGCCTTGTCGGCCGCTCTCGCGGCGACAGGTAGAAGAATAGCGGACTTCCGGGGTGGCTGTGACACCGGTTTGTCCTCGGCTGAGGCCGCGCCGGGCGCTGTGCCAGGGGCCTATCGCAGAGACCCCGCATGGTCCGCCGTAGAGACCCGCGCATGATCCGCCGTAGAGACCGCGCGCGGTGCGCCGTAGAGACCGCGCATGGTGCGCCGTAGGGACCACGCATGGTGGGCCGTAGAGACCGTGCCTGGTTCGCAGGGGAGTCGGGGGCTGGTGTGTAGGGCGAGGCGGTGAGGGTGGGTGCTGGGGGTTGGGTGTGTGGGGAACGTTGTGTGGGGGGCGGGAAGGTGCGGGAGGCTGTGGGGTGATCCACACGGGATGGGGTGTGGGTCGCTAGGGTCGGGGGGACGAGAGAGGACACCTATACCGATGGCCGACAGCAGTTTCGACGTGGTTAGCAAGATCGACCGGCAGGAGGTCGACAACGCGCTGAACCAGACGGTCAAGGAAGTCGGGCACCGCTTCGACTTCAAGGGCACGGGGGCGAGCATCGCGTGGTCGGGGCAGGACATCGTGATCAAGGCCAACAGCGAGGAACGCGCGAACGCCGTGCTCGACGTGTTCAAGGAAAAGATCATCAAGCGCGGTCTGTCCCTGAAGACTCTGGACGCCGGCGAGCCGAAGCTTTCCGGGAAGGAGTACCACCTGGCCGTGGCGCTCAAGGAGGGCATCGACCAGGAGCACGCGAAGAAGATCTCCAAGATCATCCGGGATGAGGGGCCCAAGGGCGTCAAGGCGCAGATCCAGGGTGACGAGCTCCGGGTCAGCTCCAAGAAGAAGGACGAGCTACAGGACGTCATCGCGCTGCTGAAGGGCAAGGACCTGGACATCGCCCTGCAGTTCACGAACTATCGTTGATCAACTTGGTGATCGCACGGCGGAGCCCGCAGTTGGGCTCTGCGCCTGCGTCTCGGCTGTGACCTTGGGTCTCGGGGTCTGCCACTCCTGATGGGAGCGTGTCCAGGGCACATTGGTTCGCCGTTGTGCCCTGGGTCAGACCCCACCGGGAGCTACTCATCTACTCTCTGTCAGTGGTGCTCCAAGCGACGAGCCGCTGACTAGTGCTGTGTCCACGAACGTTCACCGGGTCTCGCTGCACGAAGGCGCCGACATTACCGTCGTTCCATCTCGTCGACCCGGCGCCGGATACGAAGACCCACCTCGGCGAAGGAATCGGACGAGTCGGTGAACCTATGCCCGTCACCGCACTAGCGATCTCTGGCGTGGTTTCGCCGCATATCGATTTCCTGGAAGGCACGCCAGGCCCTTTCAGTAGGGGAGATCGACGAGCTGCGCAGTAGGCCTACGGCGGCTGACAACACCATGAGTGTTGATGTCAACGCCAGACCAGGCGGCGGTACCAGTCGTGGCGGTAGCCGTGGTCGTAGCCGCAGTCGGTGTACAGGCACGGGTCGCTTGCGGTGCAGGCGCGCGGGCCGTTTACGGGGTGTCCGCGGGTTACCTCGCACCGCAGGTATCGACTTGGGGGCGTCTGCGAGCAGGGCGCAACTTTCTTGGGTTTCGCGGCATCTATTGGTGATGTCGAAAGGATTGCGCCATGAAGCACATGCGCACGATCGCCCTGCTCGCGGTGGCCGTCTGCGTCACGGCTGCCGGGGTCACGGGGCCGGCGGAGGCGACGACGGGAGCCGTCTCCGCCAGCGGGAAGATCGCCGCCGGTACAGGTGCCGCCACGGCGGCGGCCGCGACCGTCCGGTACGCCTGGCTTGCCGGTTGTCCCAAGCCCAAGGAGGACTACGAGGTTCCCTGCGGGGACTGGAAGTTGACGCTTCGCAGCGGGAAGACGGTCAAGGTCGGGGAGGCTACGGTCTTCCCGCGGGGGGCGGGCGGGAAGGCCGACAAGGAGACCAATGCGCCGTTCGCGGTCAGCGGGGACGGGACGCGGCTTCTCTACTTCCGCAAGTCCGATCGGAAGCTGGTCTGGAAGAACGTCGCCGGCGGCGCCTCACACAGCCTGCCGGGCAGGGCCGCGCGGGTGCCGAAGGGGCTCGGCATGGGCGACGTCGACCCCACGTTCTCTCCCGGCGGGGACGTCGTGGTGCTCGACTATTCCGACTCTGACGGGAAGATGGCCACGCTGATCGTCCGTCTCACGGACGGCCATATCGCACGCCTTCCCGGGTACCTCGCCGTGGAGGGGTTCAGCCCCGACGGCCGGCGGATCCTGGCGTCGCGGTTCACCGAGGAGAACACGACCGAGTACGCGGTGTACGACACGGACGGGGCCGAGGCGGAGAGCCGTGTGGTGCCGCAGGTGGTGTCGAACAACGCGCCGGTGGCGCTCGCCGACGACGGGGTGACGGTGGGAGTGGTCATCGCGCAGTCGGGGAAGCCGCGCCTGCGGCAGTACGACCTCTCCACCGATTCGGTGTCTCCCGCCATCGAGATCCCGCTTACTTCCCAGGATTCCCCGTACCGGATCTCCTGGGACAACTCCGGCAAGCTGACGCTGTGGTACCTGACCTCGAAGAAGGACGGGACGGTGACGCGGGCGTCGGCGAGCACGGTCGATCCGTCCACCGGAGCGCTCAAGAAGATCGACAGCTTCAAGGTGCCCGTCAAGACCTGGAATTGGTGGCTGCCCGGGGACTGACATGCCGATCGTCGGCACGGTCGCCTGCGGTGATCTGTCGGACGGCGCGCGGGTCGATCGGCGGGGGTCGATCAGCCAGGGTCGATCGGCGCGCCGTCCTATAAACTCCGGTTCAGGAGGGCACATGGCCAAGGTCCATGAAAGGCTCAACGAGCGACTACGCGCGTTCATCGCCGGCCAGCCGGTCTACTTCGTGGCCACGGCGCCCGAGCACGGCGGGCACGTCAACGTCTCGCCCAAGGGGTACGCCGACACGTTCGCGGTCCTGGACGACACCACGGTCGCGTATCTCGATCTCGACGGTAGTGGTGTGGAGACGATCGCCCACATCCGTGACAACGGGCGCGTCACCATCATGTTCGCCGCGTTCTCCGGCCCGCCGAACATCGTGCGGCTGTACGGGCGCGGGCGGGTGGTCACGCCGGGCGACGATGGGTTCCCGGGGCTGCTCAAGCTGTTCGGGCCGCATCCGGGGGTGCGATCGGTCATCGTCGTCGAGTGTGACCGTATTTCCGACTCCTGTGGCTTCGCCGTGCCCTTCATGAGCTTCGACGAAGACCGGCCGCTGCTGGACGAGTGGGCCGAGCGTAAGGACGTCCAGCAGAAGCGCTCCTACCGGGCCAGGAACAACCGGGAGAGCATCGACGGGCTCCCGGCCCTGAGCGCCGAGGAGACCGACCCGGTCACCCACCGTTCGTAGGCGTCAAGGCGCTTTCAGGTGGTCAGGGACCGGGTTTCGGTGGCGTGCGGTCAGCGCGGGTAGCCTGCCATGCGCTCGAGGCGGGCGACGCGGGCGGCGGTCGGCGGGTGGGTCGAGAACAGCCTGCCCACCCCGGCGCCACGGAACGGGTTGGCGATCATCAGGTGGGAGGCCGAGGTCAGGCGGCTCTCCTCCGGCAGCGGGAGCGAGCGCGCCCCCATCTCGATCTTGCGGAGCGCGGACGCGAGGCCGAGCGGGTCGCCGGTGAGCAGGGCTCCGGACTCGTCGGCCTGGAACTCGCGGGAGCGGGAGATCGCCATCTGGATCATGCCTGCGGCGACCGGCCCGAGGATCATCATCAGCAGCGCGCCGATGAAACCGGGGCCGTCATCGTCCTCCGAGCCGCCGAAGAACACGGCGAGGTAACTGCAGTACGTGATCATGGTGGCGAGGGCCGCGGCGACCGAACAGATCAGGATGTCGCGGTTGTACACGTGCGACAGCTCGTGCGCGATCACCCCGCGCAGCTCGCGCTCGTCGAGGATCTGCAGGACGCCGTACGTCACGCAGATCGACGCGCTGCGCGGGTGGCGTCCGGTGGCGAACGCGTTGGGCTGCATGGTCGGCGAGACGTAGAGGCGGGGCATGGGCTGGCGCGCGTCCGTCGACAGCTCGCGGACGATGCGGTAGAGGGTGGGCTGCTCCACCTCGCTCACCGGCCGGGCGCGCATGGCGGACAGGGCGATGCGGTCGGAGAAGAAGTAGGCGGCGCCGTTGGCCAGCAGGGCGATGAGGACGGCGACCTGCACACCACGACCGCCGCCCAGCCACGCTCCGCCCACCAGTATCAACGCGGACAGGGTGCCGAGAAGGACGGCGGTACGCAGGCCGTTGTGGTGCACGCTTCCCCCTTCCGGATGTTGCGCTCACCCCTGGCAACGCTTGTGGCCTGGTCGAACGTTCCCGGTGCCGAGAGGCGGGGGCGTCAGCCGACGGCGGAGAGCACGATCTGAGGTGCCACGGAGAAGGCGAGGGATATGACCAGCGCGACGGCGACGGCGATCAGCGCCGGGCGTGCGGAGTCGCGTCCGGACTGCTGCGCGCCTGGGGTGATCGCGGGAGTGAAGAGGCGGGCGGTCCAGGCGATGTAGTAGTACAGGCCGATGACGGTGTTGACGGCCATGACCACGGCGAGCCATCCGTCGCCACCCTGGACGATCTCGCGGAACACCACGACCTTGGCGAACAGGCCCGCGAGGCCCGGCGGGAGACCGGCCAGGCAGATCAGGAAGAAGGCGAGCGCCAGGGCGGAGAAGGGCTGCCGGAAGGCCAGCCCCCGGTAGTCCTCCAGCTCGTTGCGCTCCCCCGCCCGCCCGGCGGACATGACGACGGCGAACGCACCGGCGTTCATCGCCGCGTAGATCACCAGGTAGGCGATGGACGCCGCGGCGGCGGTCTTCCCGGCCACGCTCAGCGCGGCGAGGATGTACCCGGACTGGGCGACCGACGACCAGGCGAGCAGCCGTACGGCGTGACGCTGCCGCAGGGCCAGCAGGTTGCCGACGGTCATGGTGAGCGCGGCGAGCGCGGCGATGATCGGCGCCCACAGGTCCGCCTGGCCCGCCAGCGCGATCGTGAGGACGAGGATGAGCCCGGCGAACCCGGCCGCCTTGCTGATCACCGACAGCAGGGCCGCCACGGGCACCGGTGCGCCCTGGTAGACGTCGGCGGCCCAGAAGTGGAAGGGCACGGCGGCGACCTTGAAGGCGAACCCGGCGAGGACGAGCACGACCGCGACGGTGAGCACGCCCGCTGGGATGACGCTCGCCGGGACGGCGGTCGCGGAGGCGGTCGTCGCGGACAGCACGTCGGCGGAGGCCGTGCCCGGGGTGACGGCGCCCATGGCGCCTATGGCGGACAGGGGGGCGTTCAGGCTCGCCGCGATGCGCTCCAGGTGCACCGAGCCGGTCAGGCCGTACAGGAGCGAGACGCCGAAGAGCATGACGGCGGTGGAGACCACCGAGACGAGGAACAGCTTCAGCGCCGCCTCGGAAGCGCGCGGGTCGTACCTCTTCAGGGCCGTGAGGGCGAAGACGGGCAGGGACACGAGCTCCAGCGAGACGACCAGCATGATCAGGTCGCGGGACGCGGGCAGCGTGACGGCCCCGGTCAGCGCGCACAGCAGCAGGAAGTACCACTCGCCGGCGGGGATGGGGGCGGTAGCGGCGGGGGGTCCTGCAGCGGTGGCGGGGGGCCGCGCGAGCTGGGTCATCGAGAGGAGGACGATCACGACGGCCGTGGCGAGGGTGACGGCCGCGAAGATCAGCGTGAGGTGGTCCACGACGAACGAGCACGCGCCCGGGTCCGCCGTGGGCCTCAGAGGGGCGGCCGGGCCGGGGCCGACGCAGAACGTGGCGAGCCGGGTGCCTCGGACGGCCTGCGCCGCGACGACCGCGAGGGCTGCGACCACACCGGCGAGGGTGACGTAGCCGAGCGCCGCGCGGGTGCCCGGCCGGCGGGGCAGGAAGGCGTCCAGGAGCAGCACCAGCCCCGCCACCAGCGCCAGGATCAGCGGCGGCGCGATGGCCACGTAGTCGATCGACTGGGTCATCGCACCCCCAGAGACATCCGGGCGGCCGGGGCGGCGAAGGGGAACGGCAGCGGCCTCCACCGACGCGCCCACACCGAAATCACGCGCGACGCGACGGCGGCGGCCAGGTCGACGGACTCGGTCATCGCGCCCCCAGAGACATCCGGGCGACCGGGGCGGCGAAGAGGAACGGCAGCGGCCCCGACCGAACGCGCCGACACCATCACGCGCGACGCGACGGCGGCGGCCAGGTCGACGGACTCGGTCATCGCGCCCCCAGGAACGTCTGCACGGCTGGGTCGGTGAGGGACAGGAGCAGCTTCGGCCAGAGGCCCAAGGCCAGGGTGAGGGCGACGAGGGGTGTCCAGGCGGCCAGCTCGTACGGGGTCAGGTCGCGTGGAGGTCCTCCCGGTACGACGGCCGGGCCGGGGGGTACGGTGCCGCGCCCGGCCCCGGCGGGCGAGGTCTCGCGCTCGCCGGCCTCCCGCTCCGTCCCGGCGGACCAGGCATCGCGCTCGTCGGCGTCGCTCGCCCTTTCCGCCGGCCAGGCGTCGCGCTCCCTGACCTCCCCCTCCCACACGGACGGCCAGGCGTCGCGCTCCCCGGCCTCCCCCTCCGGCATGGGCGGCCAGGCATCGCGCTCGCCGGCTTGCCGGCCGGGTTCGGAGGACCGTGCCTCGCGCTCCTCCGCCACGGCGGTCTCGGTCGCGACGGGCTCCACCGGCCGGACGGGACGGGCCGGCGTCTTCGCTGGCTCGGACGGGGAGCCGTTCGGCTCGGACTCGGTGGGCTCGGAGACGCGGACGCGGGGCTCCGTCCCGGATTCGGCGATCGCGACGAGGGGTTCCTCCTCGGTGAGGGGCCGCTCCGCTTCGTCCTCGGCGAGGGGCCACTCCCGCCGCTCGTCCTTGGCAAGGGGCCACTCCCGCTCGTCCCCGGCAAGGGCCCGCTTGGCCGCGTCGCCGACGGGCACGGGCCCGGTGGACAAGCCGTGTTCACCGGACGGGCCGCTCTCGGCCGGCCGGCCGTGTTCACCGGGCGGGCGGATCTCGGGGGACGGGCCGTCTTCGCCGGAGAGTCCGAGCTCGCGGGACCGGCCGTCTTCGCCGGAGGGTGCGAGCTCGCGGGACGGGCCGTGCCCACCGAGCGGGCCGGGTTCGGGGGACGGGAGCGGCTCGGTGGGGCGGCCGTGGGTCACCCGGGAGAGCATCAGGAGGAAGTAGGCCGCCGTGAGGACGGTGCCCACGCCGCCGACGGCCATGAAGGTGAGGAAGAGCGGGCGGGGCTGGGTGGGGGCGGGGTGGAAGGCTCCGAGGAGGGCCAGCATCTCGCCCCAGAAGCCGGCGAGGCCCGGGACGCCCAGGGAGGCGACGGCGGCGAAGGTCAGCAGGGAGCCGATGTACGGCAGGCGGGCGAGCAGGCCGCCGCCGAGGCGGGACATGTCGGCGGTGCCGTACCGCTCCTTGATGGCGCCGACCAGGAAGAACAACAGCCCGGTGATCACCCCGTGGGCGATGTTCCCGAACAGGGCCGCGTTGATCCCGACCGGCGTGAGCGTCGCCAGCCCCAGCAGCACGAACCCCATGTGCCCGACCGACGAATAGGCGATCATGCGTTTGAGATCGCGCTGCGCCAGGCACGCCAGCGACCCGTACACGATGCCCGCCACCGCGAACGCGCCGAGCCACGGAGCCAGGACGGCGGCCCCCTCGGGCAGCAGGGGGATCGCGATGCGCGCGAAGCCGTACGTCCCCATCTTGAGCAGCACGCCCGCGAGCAGCACCGACCCGACCGTCGGCGCCTCGGTGTGCGCGGCGGGCAGCCAGGTGTGCAGCGGCCACATCGGCGCCTTGACCGCCAGGCCGAGCCCGACCGCGAGGAACGCCAGCACCTGCGCGCCGCGCGGGATGCCGGACCCGTGGGCCTCGGCGAGGCGCACCATGTCGAGCGTGCCCGTGTGGGCCCAGATCAGCAGCAGGCCCAGCAGCAGCACAGCCGAGCCGAGCAGCGTGTAGAGGATGAACTTCACCGCCGCCGGGCCGCGCCCCGCGCCGCCCCAGACGGCGATCACGAAGTACATCGGGATCAGCACGATCTCGAAGAACACGAAGAACAGCAGCAGGTCGAGCGCCAGGAACGTCCCGATCATGCCGACTTCGAGGATCAGCAGCGTGAACACCAGCGCCCGGAAGCGGCCGCCCTCGGGTCTGTGCCGCGCCAGGTAGACGAAGCAGAGGAACGTGAGCAGCGCGGTCAGCAGGACGAGCGGGAGCGAGATGCCGTCCACCCCGAGGTGGAAGCGCAGGGCGAGGCCGGGGATCCAGGGACGGTCGACCTCGAACTGCGCCCGCCCGGCGCGTCCGGGGTCGAACGCGACGGCCAGCGCCACGGCCGCCGCCAGCGCGAGCCCCGAGACCGCGGCCCCGTACCAGCGCGGCGGCTCGGCGCGCGTGAGCAGCAGGAGGACCGCCCCGGCCAGGGGAAGGGCCAGGAGGGCGAGCAGCACCGCGCTCATCCCGACACCACCGCCCCCCTCGGACCCGAGACCCCGGCTCCATGCCGGTGCGGCGGCATCGTACGCGGCAGCGCCGACAGAACCGCCCCGAGACGAGGGACGCCCATCCCCGCACCGCCGGAGGCGTTGGCCCCGTACGGGCGCGGCGGCGTGGGGGCGGTGCCGGGTGCGGGGGTGGGCGGTGTCGTGGTCATCCGAGGACCACCGCCGCGACCGTGATGATCAACAGGCCCGCCAGGATCCCGGTGATGTAGAGCTGCGCGTTGCCGGTCTGCGTGCGGCGCAGGATTCCGGACGCGCCGAGCGCGAGCCGCCCGGACCCGCGCACCGCGCCGTCGACCACCGTGTCGTCCGTACGCGCGACCGCGCGGGCCAGCCACAGGACCGGGGCCACGAACAGCCGGTAGTACACCGCGTCGATGTAGAACGCCCGCTCGCACGGCGCCCGCAGCGGGCCGAGCACGCGCGCCGGGTCGGCCGCGGGGTCGGAGCGCCACGCCGCGTACACCGCGCCCGCGCCGAGCAGCGCGACGACGACGCTGGTCACCGCCGTGGGCCACTCCAGCAGGCCCGCACCCGCGAACCCGAGCAGCAGAGCCGGGACGGACAACGCGCCGATGGGCCAGAGCATGGACGCCGGGGCCTCGCGGCCGTCGTAGACGTGGGCGACGCCCGGTTCGGGCTCAGGCAGCGACACGTTGTGGACGCGGCTCGGGCCGAAGAACGTGCGCAGCCAGGCGCGGGCGGCGTACGCGCCGGTCACGGCGACGGTGAGCAGCGCGCAGCCGTACAGCAGCCAGGCGGCGGCGTCCGTCAGGTACTCCCCCGACCGGGTGGCGTGCTCGATCGCGGCGAGCACGGCGTCCTTGCTGAAGAACCCGCTGGCGGGGGGCAGCCCGGCGAGCGCGGCGAAGCCGATGGTCATGGCGGGGAAGGTGATCGTCATGGACCGCCGCAGCCCTCCCATGTCTTTCATCAGGTTCGAGCCGACGGCGTGGATCACCGCGCCCGCGCACAGGAACAGCAGCGCCTTGAAGGCCCCATGGGTGACCAGGTGGAAGATCGCCGCCAGGTCGGATCCGGCGGCGAGCCCCCCGGCCATGTACGCGAGCTGGCTGATGGTCGAGTACGCCAGCACCCGTTTCAGGTCGTCCTGGGCGAGAGCGGCGAGGGCCGCGCCCAGCATGCCCAGCGACGCCACGATCGCCAGCGCGTCGAGCGTCGGACGGGCCAGCAGGAACGCCGGGAACAGGCGGGCGACGACGAAGATGCCCGCCGCCACCATGGTCGCGGCGTGGATCAGCGCGCTGATCGGCGTCGGGCCCGCCATCGCGTCCGGCAGCCAGGTGTGCAGCGGCACCTGGGCGCTCTTGCCGGCCACGCCGAGCAGGATCAGCATCGTGGCGGTCACCAGGACGGGCGTGGGCAGGTACGCGACCTCGGCGAGCACGTCGTCGATACGGAAGCTGCCCGCGGCGGCGCCGAGGACGAACAGGCCGAACAGGAAGCCGACGTCGCCGAGGCGGGTGACCAGGAACGCCTTGACCGCCGCACGCGAGTTCGCGCGGTCCTCCCACCAGTGGCCGATCAGCAGGTAGGAGCACAGGCCCATGACCTCCCAGCCCACGTAGAGGACGATCAGGTCCCCGGCGTAGACGACCAGCAGCATGGCGCTGGTGAAGAGGCTGATGAACGCGCTGTAGGACGGGTAGCGCGGTTCGTCGCGCATGTACCCGACCGAGTAGATCTGCACGGCGAGGGCCACGACCGTCACCAGGACGGCGAGCAGGGCGGCCAGGACGTCCACGCGCAGGCCCACCGTGATGGGGATCCCGCCGGTGTCGATCACCGTCAGGTCGCCGGTGAGGAGGCAGCTCCAGCCGCTGTTCCAGAAGGAGCGGGCCTCCACGGGCGGCGCCGGGGGGCTGAGGCGCCAGACGATCGTGAACAGCCAGATCGCCAGCAGCATGGAGACCAAGGTGGGCAGGACCGCGATCATCGCGGCCCTCCAGTACGCGTTGCGGTCCACCGAGCCGGGAGGTGTGGCGCGCCACGGGCGGCGGGTCGCGAGCAGGCCGGCGACCGCGGCCAGGAAGGGCAGCAGGACGACGGCGACGGCCGCCTCCATCTCGTGCCCGGTCATACGGCGCCGCCCCTCGGCCGCGCGGGCCGCGCCCCCGGACCGCCGGAGTCCTGGGTGCCGTCAGGGTCGTCGGACCCGCCGGGACCGTCCGGGTCACCTGAGCCGTCCGGGTCGTCGCCGGGTTCGGCGAGGGCGTGGAGCCGGTCGACCGCGACGGTGCGCCGGTTGCGGAAGACCGCGAGGACGATCGCCAGGCCCACGCCCAGCTCGGCCGCCGCGATCACGATGACGAAGAGCGTCAGGCCCTGGCCCCCGTGAAGAGCGTCGCCGAGCCACACGTCGAAGGCCACCAGGTTGAGGTTCACCGCGTTCAGCATCAGCTCGACCGACATCAGCACGAGGATCGTGTTGCGCCGGGCCAGCACGCCGTACACACCTATCGAGAACAGCAGCGCCGCCAGCACGGCGGGATAGACGACGTGCACGTCAGTCCTTTCCGCCGATGTCGGTGCGGGAGATCACGATGGCGCCGATCAGGGCGGCGAGCAGCAGCACCGACAGCGCCTCGAAGGGCAGGACCCAGTTCCTGAAGATGCCGGCCCCGAGCGCCTTGGCGGCGCCCCGGCCAGGAACGAGCGGGGCGTACGCCTGGCGGAAGCCGTCGACGACGGTGGTGACGAGCACGGCGGCGGTGGCGAGCGCCACGATCGCGGCCATGACCTTGTTGCCGGAGTTCAGGTCGGCGGACGGGCCGATCGGCGCGCGGGTCAGCATGATGCCGAACAGCAGGAGCACCACCACGGCGCCGACGTAGATGAGGACCTGCACCCAGGCGACGAACTCGGCCGTGAGCACCAGGTAGCAGCCGGCGAGCGCGCCGAAGGAGACGACCAGCCAGAGGGCCGCGTGGACGATCTGGCGCGTGGTGACGACCAGCAGCGCGGACGCGGCGGCGACCACCCCGAGCAGGAGGAGGACGACCTCCTGCGCCGTGGGCGGCCACAGGCCCGTGGCCGTCACGACCGGCCCGCCGGTCCATCCGGCTTCGGAGGCTCCTCCTCACCCCTCGACGGCGGCCCTACCTCCCGCCCGGTGGGCGACTCCCCCTCGGACTCGGCAGGGGCGGGCTGGGTGGGGGCCGGCTTCTTCGGGAGCGCGCCGGGAGGTCTGATCGCCCGTACGGCGGCGCGGGCGGCGGACTCGGAGGTGGCGCCGCGACTCCCGGGCGCGGTCCGTGCAGTGGTGGACGGACCGCCGGTCTCGGCGCCGCCCGATTCGGGACCACCGGACGCGGAACCCTCCGGAGCGGGACCGGCGGGCGCGGAGCCACCGGCAGCGGCGCCACCGGGGGCGGGACCGGCGGGCGGTTGGGCGGCGAGACCACTCCCGGCGGAGGCGGACGGCGCGGGGGCCGCAGGGGCGGACGGCGCCGGGCCAGCGGGGGCGGACGGTGCGGGGGCCGCGGGGGCGGACGGCGCGGGGCCTCCGGCGCGAGGTGGGCGGGTGGCGGCGGCGAGTTCTTTCGGGGGCTCGGCGTTGGGGTCGTGGGGTGGGGGGATCGGGATGGTCTGGACCCACTCGCCCAGCTTGTCCTTCTCATGGAGAAGGTTGCGGATGTCGTACTCGGCGTACTCGAACTCCGGCGACCAGAACAACGCGTCGAACGGGCAGACCTCGATGCAGATGCCGCAGTACATGCACAGCGAGAAGTCGATCGCGAACCGGTCGAGCACGTTGTGCGCGCGCGGGCGCCCGCCCTCGGGGGCCGGGGTGGTCTCCTTGTGGGAGTCGATGTAGATGCACCAGTCGGGGCATTCGCGGGCGCAGAGCATGCAGACGGTGCAGTTCTCTTCGACCAGGGCGATGACGCCGCGGCTGCGCGGGGGCAGGTCCGGACGTTCCTCCGGGTACTGCCGCGTTTCCGACTTGCTCAACATATGGCGCAGGGTGACGGCCAGCCCCTTCGCCAAGCCTTCTCCTGGTATGCCTGCCACGGTTCAACATCATGACGCACATGGGCGTTCTCGTGAATGCGGAGCACCCCGTTGGCTCGCAGTTTTCCTCAATTATCACGATTTCAGGGGACTAGCGGGGTGTCGCCGAACCTTGACCGGGTTCCTCGCCATATGGCGGCGCCGACATCGCCGTCGTCCCTACTCGCCGACGCGGCGCCGGACGAGAGACACCACACCGGCGGGGAAGCCGCACAGCAGTCAACCGACACACGCGGGGACCAGCACGCGCCAGAACCGACACAGGCGACAACCCGACACAGACCAGAACCCGCACAGCAGACAACCCACACACGCGGGGACCAGCACGCGCCAGAACCGACACAGAGGACAACCCAACACAGGCCCGAACCCGCACAGCAGACGACACAGACCAGAACCGGCACAGGAGACTACCGACACACGCGAGCCCCGGCACAGATCAGAACCCGCACAGCGGGCAGCCCGGCAACAGGCCAGAACCGGCGCGGGCGAGGGCGGCACAGGTATGTGGTCGGCGCCTTGGACGGGTATGGCGAGTGGTCCTTCTGGCCGATGCGAGACGCCCCGGCGACGCCGTATTGTTCGCGTTATGCACCCGACCAACGGCCACGGGGGCCCGGGATCGGGGCCACCGGAAGCCCTTCCTCCGGACTCCGACGATCCGAACGGCCCGACCGCTCCCCGGCCCCACCTGAAGGGCCGCCCCCTGCCGGGCCGCGAGCCCCGGACGCCCAAGGACCGCCCGGACTCCGGTCCGGACCAGGACGCCCGCGAGCCGCGCCTGAAGCACGGCCCCCGTCCCGGCTCCGAGCGCCGCACGTCGTACGACGACCGCCCCACCGAGCGCCGCCGCCCGTCCGCGGGCCGGTCCACGCCGCCGGGCCGCTCCTCCTCCGAGCCGCGTCCCCGCCCGGAGCGCCCTCCGTACGCCTCGCCGGACGCCGGGCCGATCGGGACCCCTCCCGGGTTCGAGCCCGGCCTGGCCCCGTACAACCCGCCGGTCCCCGGTCCGTACGGCCCCCCGCGCGGGCACGGGCCGCAGCCGGGGCATCCGCCCTTCTCACCCCCGCCGCCTCCGCCGAGCAACACCGCCGCCAGCCTGCTGTGGTCGCTGGCCCCCCTGCTGACCTGCGGCGCCGCGACTCCTTTCACCATGGGCTACGCCGCGGCCAAGCTGCGCAGCACGATGCTCGGCATCAGCGCGGCCTTGTACGCGATCGGCATGGCGGCGTTCCTGCTGGCCGTCGTCGCGGACGGCCCCGGGCGGGCGTCCACGATCCTCGAACTGCTCGGGGTGCTGGGGTCGACCGGAAGCTGGCTCGGCGGGACGATCCACTCGCTGATCATCCGCAAACGGGTCTTCGACCGGACGGACTCGCCGAACGACTACGCCGTGGCCGCCGCCCAGCACCGCCGCCAGCTCCGGCAGCAGGCCCGCGAGCTGGCCGAGCGCGACCCGGCGCTCGCCCGCGAGCTGCGCATCGGGCGTCCGGACCTGCCGCGCCACTACGACGACGGCGGGCTGGTGGACGTGAACCACGCGCCGGTCGAGGTGATCGCCGGGCTGCCCGGCATGACCACCGACCTCGCGCGGCGCGTCGTGGAGGCCCGGGCGGACGTCGGCGGGTTCGTCTCGGCCGAGGACGTGTCGATCGCGGTCGACCTCCCGCCGCGGCTCACCCCGGACCTGGTCGAGCTGACGATATACCTGCCCTGACCTGCGGGTCGACCGCGCGGACGCCGCCACGGACGGTGGTCTCGGGTGCATAACCGTGCCCACAAAACCTGCGCAGAGCCCTCCATCTCCGTATTCTTCGCGATATGCAGCCAGCAAGGCCCTCACAGTCCACCCTCGCGATCAGCATCCTCTGGGCCCTGGCTCCCCTCTTCACCTGCGGCCTCGCGACGCCGTTCACCATCGGGTACGCGGCCTACCGCAGGCGGGCGCCGATGCTGGCCGTCGCCGCGCTGCTGTACTTCCTCGGCCTGTTCGTGACGGTCGCGGTCATCGTCGTGTACGACAACGAGCCTTCCTACCCGGAGGGGCCGAGCGTCCTGCTCGTGTTCGGTCTGTTCGCGAACTGGATCGGCGGGCCCATCCACTCCCTGGCGATCCGCTCGGTGGTCTTCGCGCCCCGCCGGGCCGGGCACGGGTACGCCCCGCCTCCCCACGCCTACCGGCAGCCCTCGTACGCCGCGCCGTACCCGGCCCCGTCCGTGCCTCCCGCGTACGCGCACCAGCCGCCGCACCACCACCAGAACCAGCCTCACGACCGGCCCCCGAGCGGGCCGCGGAACCCCTCTCAGCCGCTCGGCCAAGGGCCGCCGCCGAACCGGCCCGCGTACCACCCCGTGGACCAGCCGCCCGCCAGGCCCCCGCACCAGCCGGTGGACCAGACCCCCGCCAGGCCCCCGCACCAGCCCGTGGACCGGACGCCCGGCGTGCCCGCGCACCGGCCGGAACACGCCGGCCACGTCCGTCACCCCGTGGACCGGACGCCGGCGGGGCCCGCGCACCGGCCGGCCGACCAGACGCCCAGCATCCCGGGCGGCTCACGTCTGCGGTACCACCAGGACACCGCGCCCAGTGGCCTGGGCGCCACGCCGGGCGGCGGTTCTGGCCGGAGCTCGACGCTCCCCGTCTCGGAGCCGGGACCGCTGCCGGCGGGCGAGCCGGACCACGTCGGGCGTTACCGCCTGATCGGCAGCCTCGGCCAGGGCGGCCAGGGGGCGGTCTACCTCGGCGAGACCCCCGAGGGCACACGGGTAGCGATCAAGGTGCTGCACGCGCGGCTGGCCGCGGAGGCCGGGGCGCGGCAGCGGTTCCTGCGGGAGGTGGAGGCGGCCAGGCGCGTGGCGCCGTTCTCGACCGCGCGCGTGATCGACGCGGGCGTGGCGGACGAGCGCCCGTTCATCGTCAGCGAGTACGTCGAGGGCTGCTCGCTGGAGCAGCTCGTCCGCGAGCAGGGCCCGCGCGGCCACGACGGGCTGGTGCGGCTGGCGCTCGGAACGGCGGGCGCGCTGGCGGCGATCCACCGCGCGGGGATCGTGCACAGGGACTTCAAGCCCAGCAACGTGCTGATCGGGCCGGACGGGCCGCGGGTGGTCGACTTCGGCATCGCCCGCGTGCTGGACCAGGCGACCGCGACCTCCAGCGGCGTGGTCGGCACCCCCGCGTACATGTCGCCGGAGCAGGTGGCGGGCGAGCGGGTGGGGCCGGAGTCCGACGTGTTCAGCTGGGCGGCGACGATGGTCTTCGCGGCGACGGGCCGTCCGGCCTTCGGTGAGGACAACATCGCGGCCGTGCTGAACCGCATCTTCACCGCGCACCCGGACCTGTCCGCGCTGCCCGGCTCGCTGGCCAAGGTGGTCGGCACGTGCCTGGCGAAGCGTCCGGAGGGCCGGCCGTCGGCGTCCGACGTGATGCTCGCCATCGTGCACTGACGGCGCGACACCTGCCATCGTGCGCGCATTCACGGTTACACCGATATGTGCATTTTTAACCGTACAAATCTCCAAGCCTGAGTCGCTGAACGAAACACGACCAATGGCGCTAGATGCGGCCGATTGGTAATTTCGATTTCCCCAAACGGGAAGCCTGGTGGGTCGGCGCCTGCTTCGCTTAGGTTTAGGCGGCATCGACCGGGGACCCGCCACCGGAGTCGCGCCGCGGGGAGGAGTTCGCATGGCACCTTCGGAGGCGGCACAGTGCCAGGCGGACATGGCGGCGACCGCCCAGGTGGTGCACGACATCCTGCGCGCGCTCGGCACCGTCCCCCCGATGTTCGGCGACCACACCTGGCAGGGCGGGGCCGCCGACCAGTGGGCCGACGGCTGGCAGCGGCGAAAGGCCCAGCTCACCGCCCTGCTCTACGCGGTACTGGCCGAACAGCCGCACCTCATCGCGCGCCTGTCCGAGGCCGAGCGCCACGGGCTCGCCTCGTAGTCCCGCCGTCGCGGGAGGAATGACGGTTGACATGGGCGACTTCGTAGGCGTCGATCCCGCGAACCTCCGGGAGCTGGCCGTCCGGCTCCAGCGGCTGCACGCCGTACTGGCGCGGCACGGGCCCGCCATGCAGCAGAAAATGCAGAAATGGGGCAGCGATCTGGATTTCACCGTGCTGCCCCGGCTGCTCGACGAGGCGCTCGACGACGCCCGCGACATGGAGGCGCGGGCCGTCCGGGCGTACGAGGTGGCCAGGCACGACACGGACGAGCGGGCCGCGGGCCGGAACTCCGGGGCCCACCGGGCCGCCCCAGGGGCCGTACGGCTCGACTGGACGGCCACCGGCCACAGCGGCCACCAGGCCCGGCACGACGCCGCGACCCTGGAGAACGCGATCACCGCCCCGGATGGCGGGACGGGCCCCGACGTGGCGGGCTCGGGCGGTGGGGCGGCCAGGCACGCAACGGACCCCGGCGGGACGGGCCCGGACGCCTCCGCCCTGCGCGAGAGCCTTCTGCGCCATCGTGACGACCACGCGTACCTCGGGGCGTTCTGGGCCGAGGCGTGCCCGCTGGCCCTCCAGGCCGCCCGCTCCCTGGCGAGGCGGGCGGGCGCCGCAGTCTCCGGCACAGGGTCCACGAGGTCCACAGGGGCGGGCACGGTCACCGGGCCGATGTCCCGGGAGGTGTTCGACCCGGAGTCCGCGGGCATCCTGCGCGCGCTGGGCTCCTCGCTGGCCGCGGCCACGCAGATGCGCAGGGGCACGGGCAAGGACCGGCGGCCGTTGATCTCGGACGAGGTCCGGGCCGCGGTCACCGGGTACGAGGACCCCTGGTCGGTCGCCATGCTCGTGAAGTACGGCCCCGGCGGCAAAACCTGGGACTCCGCCTTTCTCGCGGAGCTGACCCGCGCCATGCTCGACGCCCGGGAGGCCGGCGCGATCGACGTTCCCCTCCCCGAGCGCACGGACGCGAACGGCGCGCGGATCGCGGCGCTGCGGGCCGAGTTCGACCCGGTCGTCGCGGTCATGGACCGGGCGAGCGAGAACGGGCGGGCCGCGCGGCACGTGCTCGGCGACCCCGCGACGGGGCCGCGGTACGCCGCCATGCTGGTCGGCGACGACTGGCACACGCCCGGACCGCCCGGCGAGCGCGCCGACCTGAGCGGGCATGCCGGGGACTTCCTCATGGCCTCCGTCTCGGCGGGGCGTGGCGTCACCGAGGACGCCAAGGAGTCCGCCTGGGCGGTGGTCGCGATCGCCCGGGCGGCGTCCGCGTTCACCGAGCGCCGCCCGGAGGCCGTCCTCCCCTGCGGCGTCCGCGCGGCGCTCGCCTTCACGGCCGACCGCTACCTGCCCGACCTGGCGGCGCCCCGTGGCCGCAACGAGGCACGGCTGCGTGGGGGCGACCCGCCCGGCTCCTGGACGCCGCACATCGACGCGACCGACCTCGCGCGCTTCCTCGGCCACGCGTTCCCCGACCCGGCCGACCGGGACGCGTTCACCGCGAGGATGGACGCCCACCGGCGGGGCGGCCCCGGCGAGTGACCGGCGGCCAAGGGCGAATCGGGGACGCCGGAGGATCGCGGAAACCCGAGCCCGCGCCGGCGCGTACGTCCTGGCGGGCGAGCCCGGGCGGGCGGCGGCCACGAGGAGCATGAGAGCCAAGGTCCTGGAGGCCATTCACCGGGCCGCGAACGCCATCGCCCTCAGGGAATACCGAGCACGGACGATGATCGCGAGGAAAGACGCACGACTAAATCCCGCGAGACGGTAAGAATGATCCGATACCGCGATTAAGGAGGTCCTGCGATGACGCGACGGGTAGTGGTGTCCGGTGGAGGAACCGGCATCGGCCTGGCGACGGCGGCGGCCTTCGCCGCGGACGGCGACCAGGTGGTCATCATCGGCCGCCGCACCGAGGTGCTCAAGGAGGCGGCCGCCAAGCTCAACACCGCCCACAGCGCCGACCTGGTCTCCTTCGCCACCGCCGACCTGAGCGACGCGACGCAGGCGCAGGCAGCGGTGGAGGCCGTGGCCCTGCACGGCCCGGTCGACGTCATCGTCACCAACGCGGGCGGCAACGTCGCGTGGGGCGACGACGGCACGCCCGCGGGCGTCGCGGAGGCGTACCGCGCGAACTTCGAGGCCAACGTCATCACGGCCGTGCTGCTCACCGAGGGCCTGCTGCCCTACCTGCGGCGGCCGGGCGGGCGCATCGTCCACCTGTCGTCGATCGCGGCGCTGCGCGGGCCGGGCTCCTACGGCGGCGCCAAGGCCGCCCTGCACGCCTACACCTACGAGCTGGCCCAGCGCCTCGGCGGCGACGGCGTCACGGTCAACGCGGTGGCCCCCGGGTACGTCGAGGACACCGAGTTCTTCGGCGGGCGCGCGACGCCGGAGTTCGTCAAGTCGCGCGTCGACCAGACGCTGGTCGGCAGGCCGGGCACGCCCGCCGAAGTCGCGACCGCGATCAAGTACCTCGCCTCGCCGGAGGCGGGCTACCTCACCGGGCAGATCCTGCACCTCAACGGCGGCGCGATGCTGGGCCGGTGAGAACCGGGCACCTTCACCGGTGAGGCTCGGTCAGCGAGCGTCGTCACGGCGGCGGTGAGCGTCAGCCGGCGAGGACCTTCACGACGCCGGTGAGGGCGAGCTGGAACAGCGCCAGCGGCACCAGGCCGATCCAGGCGAGCTTCTGCAGCTGGTCGGCCCGCAGGCGCGGGAAGCTGACGCGGACCCAGATCACCACGAACGCCAGCGCGAAGATCTTGACGAGCGTCCAGACCGGCCCGGGCAGCAGCGGGCCGTTCCACCCGCCGAGGAACAGGACGGTCGTCAGGGCCGAGAGCACCACGATGCCGACGTACTCCGCCAGCATGAACAACGCGAAGCGGATGCCGGTGTACTCGGTCATCGGCCCCATGATGATCTCGGACTCGGCGATCGGCATGTCGAACGGCGGCCGGCGCAGCTCGGCGAGGCCCGCGACGAAGAACACCACCGCGCCGACGGCCTGCCATGGCAGCCACCACCACCGCCAGGCCTCCACGATGCCCGGCAGCGACAGCGTGCCCGCCGCCATGGCCACCGACGACGCCGCGAGCACCAGGGGCAGCTCGTACGACATGAGCTGGGCCGCCGCGCGCATGCCGCCGAGCACGGAGTACTTGTTGGCCGACGACCACCCGGCCATGATCGAGCCGAGCACGCCGACGCCCAGCACGGCGAGGACGAAGAAGAGGCCGACGTCCAGGTCCGCGCCGAACAGGCCCGGCCCGACCGGTATGACGATCATGACGACCAGGTAGGGCACCAGTGCCACGGCCGGGGCCAGCGCGAACACCCGGCGGTCGGCCGCCGCCGGGATCACGTCCTCCTTCTGGACGAACTTCACGCCGTCGGCGATGAGCTGTGCCCAGCCGTGGAAGCCGCCCGCGTACATCGGGCCGAGGCGCGACTGCATGTGCGCCATGGCCTTGTGCTCGGTCTGCCCGACGATCAGCGGGAGCGTCAGGAACGCGATCACGATCACGACGAGGCGCAGGGCGACGTCGAGCACCTCAGCCATCGGCGTCCCTCCCGGCCTGGTCGCGGCCATCCCCCGCCGTGCCGGACGGTTTCCGCGGCGCGTCGCCGGACCCGGGCGCGTCCTCGCGGCGTACGGCGCGCGGGCCGCGGGTGGGCGGGGGCGTGGCGGCCTGGGGGCCCCAGGCGGCGGGCACGCCCGGCGGCAGCGTCTTGCGGCGGCTCGGCGAGCCCTGCCCGGACTCGCCGGGCTCCTTGGCGCCGGGCCACGGCTTGGCGACCCGCGAGGCGAGGACGAAGTCCTTGCGGAGGGGGTGGCCCTCGAAGCCCTCGGGCAGCAGCAGCGACTCCAGGTGCGGGTGCCCCTCGAAGATCACCCCGAACATCTCGAACGTCTCGCGCTCGTGCCAGTCGGCGCCCCGGTAGACGCCGGTGGCGCTCGGCAGCACGGGTGCCTCGCGGGGGACGCGGGTGCGCAGCAGCAGGTGGGCGTGCCGGACGGGGTCGAAGACGTGGGCGACGACCTCGAAGGAGCCGGGCGGGTCGTCCACGCCGGTCAGCCAGTCGAAGAAGACGCAGCCGAGGTCGTCGCGGGCGAACGTGAGCAGGTCGAGCCAGTCGCCGGGCGCGACGTCCACGGTCGTCTCGCCGAAGGACTCGGAGATCTCGGCGCGGTCGCCGTAGCGCTCCTCGATGGCGGCCCTCACCGGCGCACCTCCCCGGTCACGACGGGCGCGGTGCGTGCGGCCGGTGCGGCGTCCGCGGCCTGTGCGATGAGTACGGCCGGCGCGGCCTGTGCGGTGCGTACGGCGGGCGCGGCGGTCACGGGGTCACGCCCGGGCGGTCGTCCTGGGCGGTGTAGCGCTCGCCGAGCGACTCGGCGGCGATCCGCTCCTGGAGCTTCATGATGCCGTACAGCAGGGCCTCGGGCCGCGGCGGGCAGCCGGGCACGTACACGTCGACCGGGATGATCTGGTCCACGCCCTTGGTCACGCAGTAGGAGTCCCAGTACGGGCCGCCGCAGTTGGAGCAGGCGCCGAAGGAGATGACGTACTTCGGGTCGGGCATCTGCTCGTAGAGGCGCTTGACTGCGGGGGCCATCTTGTCGGTGACGGTGCCCGACACGATCATCAGGTCGGCCTGCCGGGGCCCGTTGGCGAAGGGGATCACGCCGAAGCGGATGAAGTCGTGGCGGCTCATCGAGGTCGCGATGAACTCGATCGCGCAGCAGGCCAGCCCGAAGTTGAACACCCACAGCGAGTAGCGCCTCCCCCAGTTGAGGATGAAGCGCATGGGCTTGGGCGCGAGCCGGGACACCGGCCCGACCGTCGGCATGAGGAGATCTCGGGCGGCCATGGCAGGCATTCTCCCTTCTTCCGGCCACCGGCTTTCCCGGGTGGCGCCGGGGCTGGTCACGTCCAGGCGAGGACGCGCTTGCGCCAGGCGTACAGGATGCCGAGGGCGATGAACGCCAGGAAGACGAACATCTCGACCAGCGTGGTCATGCCGAAGCCCGGCGCGGCGAAGACCGTCGCCCAGGGGAACAGGAACACCGCGTCGACGGCGAAGACGACGTAGAGGTAGGTGAAGACGTAGTAGCGGATCTGCGACTGCGCCCATCCCTCGCCGACCGGGTCGACCCCGCACTCGTAGGTGGTGAGCTTGTCCGGGGTAGGGCGGTTCGGGCGCAGCAGCCGGTTGACGAACAGGGCACCGCCGAAGATGGCGACGCCGATCGCGAACAGCACGGCGACGACCGCGTAGGAACCGAAATATCCGTTCATACGCCCTCCCACCCGGCAGCCACGGCGGCACGTGCCCGGCGGCGCGACCGGTCGCCTCATGCAGATCGTAGCCCGGCGCCTCCCGGCCGTCTCCCGGCAATCTTGTGAGGACGGTCGGACAAGGACCACAAGTGGCTTTCTGTCACCTCGAAGTTACCCATCGCGGTCAAAAGCCCGTCCCTGTTAGCGCAAAACAGCGGCAAATACCCATTTTGCGTGCCTAGTCTGGCAGCCATGTCGCGCTCCCTGCTCGCCGGAGCGATCGCACTCGCCGTGGTGCTGGCCTCCGGTTGCGGCATATCTCTTCCCCTGCCCACCGTGGACGGGCCCTCGACGCTGCCCGCACAACCCACGACGATCAACTTCGTCGACCCCTCGACGGTCCCCGGGCTCACGATCCGGACGACCTCGGACGACTCGGCGGGGACGAAACGGGTCTTCGCCAGCTACCCCGTGCCCGCCGACGCCCCCGCGCTCGCCGCCGAGCTCCAGACGCTGACCGACCAAACCCTGCGCCGGTACGCCCGCCGACCCGCCGACCGTTCCCACACCCCGGCCCCCGTCACCGCGCCCTCGGAGCTGAACATCGGCTGGCAGATCACGGCCGCCTCCGACGGCGTGTTCGGCGTGCGCCTGCGCACGGGCGCGCTGACCGGCGGCGCCTGGCGCAGCTCCCTGAACACGGTCTGGTACGACCAGACCACCCGCCGCGTCCACTCCTCGTCCGACCTGCTCAAGGACCGGAAGGCGCTGGCGACGCTGGCCGCGCTCGTCAAGAACCGCCTGTGGAAGCTCGGACCCGGCGTCCGTCCCGACGCCATCGGCGCGGACGGCCCGATGTTCGACTCGCTCAACTTCAACCCCCACGGCGATCTCGTCGCCGAGTTCGACGACGACCAGGTCGCCGCGGCCCGCATGGGACGGATCGCGGTCGCCATCCCCATGCGCGAGGCCGAGCCGCTGCTGTCCGCCTTCGGGACCAGGGTGATGCGGGCGGTCGACTCGGCCACCCCGCGCACCCTGCCCGACACCCCGCCGCCGCAGGCCACCCCGGTCCCGGGCCTGCAGAGCCCAGACGGCGCGAGCGCCGACTGCTCCGCCACGCGCTGCGTGGCGCTTACCTTCGACGACGGCCCGAGCGCCGGCACCGATCGGCTGATGGCGCTCCTCGCCGAGTATCGGGCCCGCGCCACCTTCTTCACCGTCGGGCAGAGCGCCGAGGCCCGCCCCGACCTGCTGCGCCGCATGTCCGCGGCCGGCCACCTGGTCGCCGGCCACTCCTGGTCCCACCGCGACCTCGACAGCCTGGACGTCCGCCAGATCTCCGACGAGCTGGGACGCACCCAGATCGCGATCGGCGCCGCCACCGGCCGCGCCCCCGGCCTGATGCGGGCGCCGTACGGGCACGTCACCGCCAAGGTGATCAACGCCGCGCGGGCGCTCGGCCTGTCCATCGCGGGCTGGAACGTCGACGCCGCCGACGCCCGGGACGGCGACCCCGCCGCCGTCGCCCGCCGGACCGTGGAGGGGGTGCGGCCGGGCGCGATCGTCCTCATGCACGACTGCGGACGGGCGACCCTGCGGGCCCTGCCGCGGATCCTGAGCACCCTGGCGGCGCGGGGGTACTCGTTCGTGACGGTCCCCGAGTTGTACGCGTCACAGCGGATGGTCCCAGGTCAGGTCTACACTGAAGGGGTGAAACCGGCGGCCCTCCGGAACTGAGCCCCTGGTGGCGACCGCACGAAGTGCCCGCGCCCCCGCGACGAAGCCCGCGCCGCCTCCCCGCCGCGCGGCCGGGGTGACGTACGACACTCCGAGCGATCCGGAGCGGGGACATATAGTTAGTCAACGTGACCCGAAACGCTCTCTACTCCCGGCGGCACATCGACCTGTGCCGGCTCGCCTCAGGGCTCTGTACCGAGAGCGGTTTCCGGGCGTGACCATGCTTTCCGGGCTCTCATGGCCTCCGGGGCTCTCCGGCTTCCCGGACCCCCCGGCGGTGGTCACCTGCCGCGTACCGACCTGAGCCGCCCCCGGTTCCGTCTACCGCGCGTCACCGGCATGACCACCGATGACCTGGGCAACTCCGGTCCGACCGAGAGATCGCGCCGTCGCAGGGACGAAGGTCACGCCCTGTCCGACGCGCAGGCGTAAAGAAGCCCGCGCAGCCCCAAGGGATCTAGCATGGAAAAGTACACGTGCCACGAGCGACGGCGCCCTGACGCGTCGAGGAGGACCGAGCTGTGACCAAGCAGGTTCAGCAACTCGACCGGGTGATCATCCGCTTCGCGGGCGACTCCGGCGACGGCATGCAGCTCACCGGAGACCGCTTCACAGCGGAGACCGCGCAGTTCGGCAACGACCTGTCGACCCTCCCCAACTTCCCGGCCGAGATCCGCGCCCCCGCGGGCACGCTCCCCGGCGTGTCGAGCTTCCAGCTGCACTTCGCCGACCACGACATCCTGACCCCGGGTGACGCCCCCAACGTCCTGGTCGCCATGAACCCGGCGGCGCTGAAGGCCAACCTCGGCGACCTGCCCCGCGGCGCGGACATCATCGTCAACACCGACGAATTCACCAAGCGCAACCTGCAGAAGGTCGGGTACGCCGGCAGCCCCGTCGAGGACGGCTCGCTCGGCGAGTGGCGGGTGCACGCCGTCCCGCTCACGTCGCTGACGGTGAGGGCCCTCGAAGGCTTCGACATCTCGAAGAAGGACGCCGAGCGGGCGAAGAACATGTTCGCGCTCGGCCTGCTGTCGTGGCTCTACCACCGGCCGACCGAGGCGACGGTCAAGTTCCTCGAGGGCAAGTTCGCCAAGAAGCCCGACATCGCCAAGGCCAACATCGCGGCCTTCCAGGCGGGGTGGAACTACGGCGAGACGACCGAGTCGTTCTCGGTGTCGTACGAGATCAAGCCCGCCCGGCTGGCCCCGGGCCTCTACCGCAACATCTCGGGCAACCAGGCCCTGGCGTACGGGCTCATCGCCGCGTCCGTGCAGTCGAAGCTGCCGCTGTTCCTCGGGTCCTACCCGATCACGCCGGCGTCCGACATCCTGCACGAGCTGTCCAAGCACAAGCGGTTCGGCATCCGCACCTTCCAGGCCGAGGACGAGATCGCGGGCGTGGGCGCCGCGCTCGGCGCGTCCTTCGGCGGCGCGCTCGGCGTGACCACCACCTCGGGGCCGGGCGTGGCCCTGAAGGCGGAGACGGTCGGCCTCGCGGTCGCCACCGAGCTGCCGCTGCTCGTGATCGACGTCCAGCGCGCGGGCCCGTCCACGGGCATGCCGACCAAGACCGAGCAGACCGACCTGCTCATGGCGATGTACGGCCGCAACGGCGAGTCGCCGCTGCCGATCGTCGCCCCCTCCACGCCGTCGGACTGCTTCGACGCCGCGCTGGAGGCCGTCCGCCTCGCGGTGAAGTACCGCACGCCGGTCATGCTCCTGTCCGACGGCTACCTCGCCAACGGCTCCGAGCCGTGGCGGCTGCCCGAGATGAGCGACCTGCCCGACATATCGGTCGAGTTCACCGTGACGCCGAACGGCGACGACGGCGAGACCTACCTGCCGTTCCGGCGCGACCCGGAGACGCTGGCCCGGCCGTGGGCCGTCCCGGGCACGCCCGGCCTGGAGCACCGCATCGGCGGCATCGAGAAGGCCGACGGCACGGGCAACATCTCCTACGACCCGAACAACCACGACCGAATGGTCCGGCTCCGTCAGGCGAAGATCGACGGCATCGCGCAGGACATCCCGCCCCTGGAGGTCGACGACCCCGACGGCGAGGCGCGCGTGCTGGTCATCGGCTGGGGGTCCACGTACGGCCCGATCGCGGCGGCCGTGCGGCGGGTGCGCAAGGCCGGCGCGAAGGTCGCCCAGGCGCACCTCCGCCACCTCAACCCTCTGCCCGCCAACACCGGCGAGGTCCTGCGCGCGTACGACAAGGTGCTGCTGCCCGAGATCAACCTCGGTCAGCTCGCGCTGCTGCTGCGGGCGCGGTTCCTGGTCGACATCATCAGTTACAACCGCGTACGCGGTCTTCCCTTCAAGGCCGAGGAGCTGGCCGGAGTGATCCAGGACGTGATCGACAGTGAGTGATATCGCGACCAACGGCCACATCACGGTTCCCAACGGGGGCACCGGGCTCACGCTCATCCCCCGGGCGACCGAGAAGCAGACGATGAAGGACTTCAAGAGCGACCAGGAGGTGCGCTGGTGCCCCGGGTGCGGTGACTACGCCATCCTGGCCGCCGTGCAGAGCTTCCTGCCGGAGCTCGGGCTGAGGCGCGAGAACATCGTCTTCGTCTCGGGCATCGGCTGCTCCTCCCGGTTCCCGTACTACCTGAACACCTACGGCTTCCACTCGATCCACGGCCGGGCCCCGGCCATCGCCACGGGTCTCGCCGCCTCGCGCCCCGACCTGTCGGTCTGGGTGATCACCGGGGACGGCGACGCGCTGTCGATCGGCGGCAACCACCTGATCCACGCGCTGCGCCGCAACGTCAACCTCAACATCCTGCTGTTCAACAACAGGATCTACGGGCTGACCAAGGGCCAGTACTCCCCGACCTCCGAGGTCGGCAAGATCACGAAGTCGACGCCGATGGGCTCGCTGGACAAGCCGTTCAACCCGATCTCGCTGGCCCTCGGCGCCGAGGCGAGCTTCGTGGCCCGCACGATCGACTCCGACCGCAAGCACCTGCAGTCGGTGCTGCGGGAGGCGGCGAGCCACCGGGGCACGAGCCTGGTCGAGATCTACCAGAACTGCAACATCTTCAACGACGGCGCGTTCGACCAGCTCAAGGACCCGGAGCAGCGCGACGACATCACGCTGCGCCTGGAGCACGGGCAGCCGATCGTCTCCGCCTCCAAGGCCGCGCGCCGCGCCCCGGGCGGGGCCATCGAGGTCGTCGACCGCGCGTCGGTGCCCGAGTCCGAGATCCTCGTCCACGACGCGCACGACCCCGACCCGTCGGTGGCGTTCGCGCTGTCCCGGCTGGACGAGCCGGCGTTCGCCCACGTGCCGATCGGCATCTTCCGCTCGGTCGACCGCCCGGCTTACGACTCGCTGATGGCCGAGCAGATGGAGGACGCCGTCGCCCAGCGCGGCCCCGGCGACCTCGCCGACCTGCTGCGCGGCGGCGACACCTGGGCCGTGAGCTGACCGGTCGCCGGGCCTGACCCCTCGGGGAGCGCCGCCCGTCCGGAACACGAGAACGCCCTCCACGGATTCCTTTCCGTGGAGGGCGTTTCCCGTTCGTGCCGGGTCTCAGCCCGCGTCGGCGGCCTTGCCGTCCTCCCAGACGTTGCCACTCCACACGTTGCCGGAGCCGTTCCTGTCCCAGTAGGCGACGTGGCCGTTGTAGCCGCCCTTGGGCCAGACGTCCTTGCTGAAGACGTTGTCGATGACCTTGATGTTGGACGAGGTGCCCTTGCTGCCGGCGCCCGCGTAGAGCGAGTAGCCGCCGCCGGCCAGGAAGTTGTGCTCCACCGTCACGTTGCGCACGACGCCGAAGTCCTGGAAGAGGGCGATGGCGCCGGTCTGCTCCAGCGTGTTGATCACCGTGTTGTTGCGGATCACGAGCTTGGCCCCGGACGGCGGGCCGCTGGTGCACATGATCATGTCGGTGTGGTCGCCGGAGAAGTACTTCGGATCGTGCAGGTAGGAGTCCTCGACGAGGCCCTGCTCGGTCAGGATGCCGTTGCTGATGGTGTGGATGTCGACGCGCCGGACCGTGAGGTCGCCGCCCTGGTTGAGGATGGCGAACTGCGTGCGCTGGCTGCCGTTGCCGAAGATCTCGCTGTCCTCGACGGTGAGCCCGCTGTGGCCGTTGCGCTGGATGATCCCCCAGTCGCCGGGCGCGGCGGCCAGGCGGACGTTGCGGATCGTCACGTTGTCGGCCTCGACGTTGATCTCTCCGCTGATCTCAAGCCCGTCGATCACCGCGCCGTCCTTGGTGACCGTCACCGACTTGCTCGGCTTGAGGTTGGTGCCGGACGGCACGCCGGTGTTGGACGCGCCCGGGAACCCGCCGGTCGGCGGGGGCGTGGGGCTCGGCGAGTGCGTCGGCGGCTTGGTGGTGGGTTCCTTGGTCGGCTGCCGCGTCGGGTCGGCGGACAGCGACGGGGTGGGCCTCTGCGAGGACCGGCTCGGCGACGGGGTCGGCGTGCCGGTCTTCGTGGGGGACTCCGACGGCGTCGTGGACTCGGTCGGCGTGGGGGTGACCTCGCCGGTGCCCGTCTCGGTCGGCGTCGGGCTCACGGTGACCTCGCCGTTCGGCTGACCCGGGCCGGTGAGGGTGGGGGTCGCCTCGGGTCCCGTCGCGGTCGGCGAGCTCGTGGGGCCGGTCGTGCTCGGCGCCTCGGTCGGGGACACGGTCGGGCGCTCGCCCGGACGGTGCCTGCGCCACTCGCGGTGCCGGAAGATCACGTCGACCCAGTAGCTCACCCTCTTCGGGTGCACACGGGACGGGTACGACGCGTCGCGGACGGCCGCGAACACCCCGGCCTGGCCGGTCAGCGGGCCGGCCGTCACCGGGCGGTCGAAGACCCCGGCCGAGGCGACGTACCCGCCGTTGTTGGTGTGGTAGGAGACCGTGTACGTGCGCCCGGCGACGACGGGGACGGGCCTGTCGAACATCGCCTGCTGCCAGCCGCTGCTGGTCTCGCCGGTGAAGGTCACCTTGGCGAGCAGCTTCTTCTTGGAGTCCCAGAGGCTGCCGCGGTGGGTGCCGCGCTCGGAGGCGGGCTTGTAGAAGCGGATGCCGGCGACCTCGCCGTTGCGGGCCGCCTTGAACCGCGTGCCGAGCTCCAGGGGCGTGTTCTCGGCCTGGGTCTTGCCCTTGACGACCTTCTTCGACTTCCAGAGGCTCGTCTCCAGCGTCACTTCGGTCGACACGGGAGTGGTGTTCACGGCCGCGGCCGGGGGCTCGTCCTTGTTGACGACGACGACGGTGACGGTCGCGCCGATCACCACGGCGGCCGCCAGCAACGACACCTTTCCGACCGTGGGGAACCGGGCCCCGCCGGATCGAGGTTCGGCGGACGGGGGCCTGCGCCTCTCGCGCGGCCCGTCCGCATGCCGGGGATTGCTCACTGCCCGAGCCTCCACCTCCGGCGCCTTCACGGGCGCCGGGCTCCGATCATGTTTCAGTGCGAGGCCATTGTTGCGGTTGGGAAACGGTGTGACAACCGGAACCGCGCGTTTAACCGGTTAATCCACCGCATTCAGCATGGAAAGCGTGATTCTGGCAACACAATTCACGGATCGAAGCGATCCGTATGTGTGGTATGACCGACAGAACGGGTCAAAATTAACGACCGAACACGGTCAGGGGCGGAACGAGCGGCCAGGACGTTCCTTCCCCGGCCGCCATCGCCCGGTGTCATGCGGGCGTCCAACGCCCGGCGCGCGTCGTAATAACCGGCGACGCGTGGCGTTTCACCCGGCCTGCCGTCCCTCTCCCCGCAGTCGCGCGTAATACGCCAGGCAGTCGTCGTACACCGGCAGCAGCCCCTTGTCCAAGGCTTCCTCCAGCGTCGGGGCGACGGTGTCCTTCGGGGACAGCAGAGGCTCGATGTCCTCGGGCCACGCGATGCCGATGCGCGGGTCCAGCGGGTGCACGCCGTGCTCCCGGGACGGGGTGTAGGGCTCGGAGCAGACGTAGACCACGCTCGCCTGCTCGGTCAGCGCCATGAACGCGTGCCCCAGCCCCTCGCTGACGTAGACGCCCTCGCGCGCGCCGTCGTCCAGCACGACGGACTGCCACCGCCCGAAGGTCGGGGAGCCGACGCGGATGTCGACGACCACGTCAATCACGGCGCCGGAGACGCAGGTGACGTACTTGGCCTGCCCGGGTGGCACCTCGGCGAAGTGCACGCCGCGGATGACGCCGCGCCTGGAGATGGACAGGTTGGCCTGGGCGAGGTTCAGATCGTGCCCGACGGTCTCGCGCAGCTCGTCCGCGCGGAACCACTCTAGGAACGTTCCTCTCTCGTCTCCGTGGATGGAGGGGGCGTGGAGATAGGCGCCGCTGATGGTGAGTTCCTTCACGTGGCCAAGAGTGACATCTCCGATCTCAGTGCGCTATCGAATGACTCGGGCGTGCGACAGTGATGTGCGCCCTTCTGCGATAGTTGGGCGGTCCGATTGGAACGTGCCGACGCCGTACCTCGGCGCCCCAGGCTCGCGTCCCAGACGACCACACTCTCCCGTCCCCTACTTCGACGCCCCCGCGCGAACTCGCCGCCTAGGAGAGACCATGAGCCGGCTGAACGCTCTTCGGAGCCGCTTCGTCGACGCCCCCGACTCGCTCGGCGCCAAGGCGCGCACGCGCCGCTGGCACTGGTTCGCCGAGAACTTCCCCGATCTGTCCTCCATGTCGGTGATCGACCTCGGCGGCACGGCCGGGGCCTGGATGCGCGCCCCCGTACGCCCGGCGCACGTGCACGTCGTCAACCTGGAGAAGCCCCCGGCGGACCTGCCCACGTGGCTGCGGGCCGATGTCGCCGACGCCTGCGAGCTGCCCCCCGAGATCCTCCACACCAAGTACGACCTGGTGTTCTCCAACGCCGTGATCGAACACGTCGGCGGGCACCTGCGCCGCCAGATGTTCGCCGACTCGGTGCACCGCCTGGCCGGCCTGCACTGGGTGCAGACCCCGTACCGCTACTTCCCCGTCGAGCCGCACTTCCTGTTCCCCGGCTTCCAGTACATGCCGATCGCGATGCGCACGGCGCTGCTGCGCCGCTGGCCGCTCGTGCACACGCCGACCTCCGACCGCGAGGCCGCGCGCAACATCGTCATGGAGGTCGAGCTGCTCAGCATCACCGAGATGCGGCACTACTTCCCGTCCTCGGTCATCCGGTACGAGCGCCTGGGCGGCCTGGTGAAGTCGGTCATCGCGATGAAGACCCGTTGATCACCGAGGTGCTCGGGGGGCACTGGCGTGACTGGTGGGACACATGTTGGCAGACCACGTAAACCCAGCCCATCGTCCGGACGTCGATTCGTCGGGACCACGCTCCGATGCGTGAGCACCACCGGGGATCACCACCCAGATCACGTGGGAGCTTCATTGAAATCGCGCCATGCCGCGCGCCGGTACAGGACCGCCATCTCAGCAGGAGTGCTGACCTTGGCCGCGCTCCTGACGGCACCCGCATCGCCCGCACAGGCCATGGGCCCGTGCGACGCGGGCGGTAACAAGATCACTTGTGAGAACAACAACGTGGGGACCGACCGGACCGAGTGGGACACCGACCCGCGCGGCACCGTCGAGGGTTACGGCGACCAGATGAGCGTCAACCTCGGCCAGACGGTCAACTTCAAGGTGCGGTCCGCGGCCCTCCAGCTGCAGGTCGACATCTACCGGATGGGCTACTACCAGGGGAAGGGCGCACGCCTCATCACCTCGGTGCCCGCCGACACCTCCGTCTCGCGCAACCAGCCGAGCTGCCCGGAGAACACCACCACCGGCGAGGTGACCTGCAACTGGGGGAACGTCGCGAGCTGGACCGTTCCGAGCACGGCCGTCTCGGGAATCTACTTCGCCCACGTGACCCGCACCGACACCGGCGACGACACCCACATCGTCTTCGTCGTGCGTGACGACGCGAGCACCGCCGACCTCCTCTTCCGGACGTCCGACAGCACCTGGCAGGCGTACAACTCCTGGGGGGACATCCCCCAGACGGAGGGGAACCCCAACAGGGTCCTGAACAGCCTGTACCGCGGCGACAGCGTCGTGGCGCCGGGACGCGCGGTCAAGGTCAGCTACGACCGGCCGTTCAACACCCGCGAGTCCACCCCCTGGGGGCGTGACTTCGTGTTCGCCAACGAGTACCCGATGGTGCGCTGGCTCGAGGCCAACGGGTACAACGTCTCGTACATGTCGTCGCTGGACGCGGCCCGGGCGCCGCAGACGCTGCTGAACCACAAGTCGGTGCTGTCGGTCGGGCACGACGAGTACTGGTCGGGCGAGGAGCGCGCCGCGTTCGAGAACGCCCGCGATCACGGCGTCCACCTCGGGTTCTTCAGCGGCAACGAGGTCTACTGGAAGACCCGCTGGGAGAACGACTACCGGACGCTCGTCTCCTACAAGGAGACACACGCGAACGCCAAGATCGACCCGGCCGCGAACGTGTGGACGGGCACCTGGCGCGACCCGCGGTTCAGCCCCCCGGCCGACGGCGGCAAGCCGGAGAACGCCCTCACCGGCACCCTGTTCACCGTGAACTGCACCTCCTCCAACGACGGCTGCGGGGCGATCCCGCTGACCGTCCCCGCCGCCGACGGCAAGATGCGCTTCTGGCGCGGCACGTCCGTCGCCAACCAGATCTTCGGGTCGCAGAGCGTCCCGGGCGTCGTCGGCTACGAGTGGGACGAGGACGTCGACAACGGATTCCGGCCGAAGGGCCTGGTCCCGCTGTCCACCACGACGTCGACCGCCGAGCAGGTCCTGGTGGATTACGGCACCAACGTCGCCCAGAAGAGCGCCACCCACCGCATGACGCTCCACCGCGCGCCGAGCGGCGCGCTGGTCTTCGGCGCCGGAACGGTGCAGTGGTCCTGGGGACTCGACGACGACCACGACAGCTACACCGACACCAACTTCGCCGACACGCGGATCAAGCAGGCCACGGTGAACGTGCTGGCCGACATGGGCGTGCAGCCCAAGTCGCTGGTCGCCGGGCTCAGCGCGGCGAGCGCCTCCTCCGACCACACCGCGCCCACCGCGGTGATCACGGCCCCCGCGCTGAACGCGCACATCACCCATGGCTCTTCCGTCACCATCAGCGGCACGGCCACGGACGCCGGCGGCCAGGTCGGCGCCGTGGAGGTCTCCACCGACGGCGGCGCCACGTGGCACCCCGCCACCGGCCGCGGCTCCTGGACGTACTCCTGGAAGGCCTCGGGCGCCGGCACGATGACGCTGAAGGTGCGCGCGGCGGACGACAGCGGCAACGTCGGCGCCGAGGTGGCGAGGAACGTCACCGTCGACTGCCCGTGCAGCCTGTTCGGCTCGTCCACCGTCCCCAAGAACCCGGCGGACAGCGACACCGGCCCGATCGAGCTCGGCGTCCGGTTCAGTTCGGCGGCCAACGGCTACGTGACCGCAGTCAAGTTCTACAAGGGTTCGGGCAACACCGGCGCCCACATCGGCACCCTGTGGTCGAACACGGGCGAGCAGCTCGCCACCGGCACGTTCTCGAACGAGACCGCCACCGGCTGGCAGAAGCTGACCCTCGCCTCGCCGGTCTACATCACCGCGGGCACGCAGTACGTCGCCTCGTACTACTCGCCGAACGGGCACTACGCGGCCGACGCGGACTACTTCCGCTACCAGCCCCTGGTCAACGCCCCGCTGAGCGCGCCGGCGACGTCCGAGAACGCCCCCAACGGCGTCTACCGGTCGGGGCAGGGCTTCCCGACGCAGACGTTCAACGGCGGCAACTACTACGTCGACGTCGAGTTCACGATCAACGACCTGTACCCGCCGGCGGCCGTCTCGATCACGCCGACCCCCGGCTCGTCCAGCGTGCCGACGACCGTGCAGCCGAAGATCACCTTCGGTGAGCCGATCCAGGCCGACAGCGCGACGTTCACGCTGAAGGACGCGACGGACTCGGCCGTGGCGGGCACCGTCTCGCTGGACGCGACGCGGGAGTCGCTGACCTTCGTCCCGGCCGCGCCGCTGGCGCCGAACGAGCGGTTCACCGTCTCGGTCAGCGGGGCCAAGGACGACGGCGGCAACACGATGACGAGCCCGATCGGCTTCTCGTTCACCACCGCCAAGCCCTGGACGGCGGGCGTCTGCCCGTGCACGGTCTGGCCCGAGACGACGGTCCCGGCCGAGCCCAGCGTCAACGACAACGGCTCGGTCGAGCTGGGCGTGAAGTTCCAGACCACGATGGACGGCTTCATCGAGGGCGTCCGGTTCTACAAGGGGCCGGGCAACACCGGGACGCACGTCGGCACGCTGTGGAGCGCCTCGGGTCAGGAGCTGGCCACGGCCACCTTCACCGACGAGTCGACGCAGGGCTGGCAGGAGGTCCACTTCAACACGCCGGTGCCGGTGACCAAGGACACGACCTACGTCGCGTCCTACCACGCGCCGAGCGGCCACTACGCCGCGACGGGGGGCGGCCTGTCCTCGCAGGTCACCTCCACCCCGCTGCGCGTCCTGGCGAGCTCGGGCAGCGGCGGCAACGGCCTCTACCGGTACGGAAGCCGGGCCTTCCCGACGGAGTCGTGGGGCTCGACCAACTACTGGGTCGACGTGATCTTCACCAAGATCGCCGACACCACCGCGCCGTACGTCACGGCCAAGTCGCCCGACCACGGCGGCACGGGCGTGGCCATCGGCACCGCGGTGACGGCGACGTTCAGCGAGCCGATCGTGGCGAACACCGTCGCGATCACGGTGAAGAACGCGGCCGACCAGACGGTCGCGGGCACCCACACGGTCAACGAGGCGGGCACCATGCTCACCTTCACGCCGGACGCCCCGCTGGCGCAGAGCACCACGTACACCGTCACGGTCAGCGGCGCCAAGGACGAGTCCGACAACACCATGACCAGCACGTCGTGGTCGTTCACGACCGGCGGCGCGACGAGCTGCCCGTGCTCCATCTGGCCGAGCAACGCCGTTCCGGCCCATCCCGAGGACAGTGACGCCGCCGCGGTCGAGCTGGGCGTGAAGTTCACGGCCGAGATGGACGGCCAGGTCACCGGCGTCCGCTTCTACAAGGGCGCGGGCAACACCGGGACCCACCTCGGCCACCTGTGGAGCGCCACCGGCACCATGCTGGCGGCGGGCACCTTCACCGACGAGACCGCCACCGGGTGGCAGACGCTGATCTTCGAGACGCCCGTGAGCATCGTCGCCGGACAGGTGTACGTGGCCTCCTACCTCGCGCCCAACGGGCACTACGCGGGCGACGGCGGCTACTTCAACGCCGGGCCGGTCGACAACTCGCCGCTGCACGCCGTGGCCAACGGCGGGCCGGCGGGCGGAAACGGCGTCTACCGGTACGGGTCGGACCCGGGCTTCCCGGCCTCCAGTTACAACGGCGCGAACTACTGGGTGGACGTGCTGTTCACCCCGTCGAGCTAGTCACGTCATCCGCGTGCGGTTCGCTCGTCCCTGACGGGCGGGCCGCGCGCGGTGGCCCACGCGAAGAAGGAGAGGAGATCCGCGTGACATCGATCGGCCTTGCCGTCATCGGGGCGGGCTACTGGGGTCCCAACCTGGTGCGCAATGCCATGGCGACCCCGCAGCTGCGCCTCGAATGGCTGTGCGACCTGGACGAGGACCGCGCCAAGGCGGTGCTCGGCCGCTACACCACGGTGAGGCCGACGTCGTCCGTCGAGCAGGTGCTGGCCGACCCCGCGGTGGAGGCCGTGGCCATCGCCACCCCGGCGCGCACGCACTTCGACCTGGTCCGCGCCGCCCTGGACGCCGGCAAGCACGTGCTGGTCGAGAAGCCCCTCACCCCGACCCACGCGGAGGGCGCGAAGCTGGTCGCCCTCGCCGAGGAGCGGGGACGGGTGCTGATGCTCGACCACACCTTCTGCTACACGCCGGTGGTCCGCAAGATCCGCGACCTGGTGGTGTCCGGGGAGCTCGGTGACGTGCAGTTCGTCGACTCCGTCCGCATCAACCTGGGCCTGGTCCAGCCGGACGTGGACGTGCTGTGGGACCTCGCGCCGCACGACCTGTCGATCCTCGACTTCGTGCTGCCCGAGGGCGTGACCCCGGTGGCCGTCGCGGCGCACAGCTCCGACCCGATCGGGGCGGGCAAGCCGTGCCTGGCCTACCTCACCCTGTGGCTGTCCTCGGGCGCCATCGCGCACGTCCACGTGAACTGGCTCAGCCCGACCAAGATCCGCACCACCGTGATCGGCGGCTCGCGCCGCACGATCGTGTGGGACGACGTCAACCCGGCCCAGCGCCTCGCCGTGTACGACCGGGGGGTGGACCTTTCGGCCGTAGGGGAGGACGAGCGAAGGGCCGCCCTCATCTCCTATCGGACCGGTGACGTCGTCGTACCCGCCCTACCCGAGCGCGAGGCGCTGCGCGGGGTGATGAGCGAGTTCGCGGCCTCGATCATCGAAGGCCGCGCTCCGCTGACGGACGGCAGGGCGGGGCTGCGGGTGCTCGCTCTGCTGGAAGCGGCGGGGCGAAGCATCCAGAATGACGGCAGACGAATCGACCTGGGGGGATCCGCTCAATGATCAAGGACAGCCGCTGCCTGGTGACCGGGGGCGCGGGCACGATCGGCTCGACGATCGTGGACCAGCTCCTCGCCGCGGGCGCGGGCGAGGTGGTCGTGCTCGACAACTTCGTCCGGGGCCGCCGGGCCAACCTCGCCGCCGCCGAGGCGGTCGCCGAGGGGCGCCTGCGCGTGGTCGAGGGCGACATCCGCGACACCGCGCTGGTCCGGCGGGTGACCACGGGCATGGACCTGGTGTTCCACCAGGCCGCCATCCGCATCACCCAGTGCGCCGAGGAGCCGCGCCTGGCCCTGGAGGTGCTGGTCGACGGCACCTACGAGGTCGTCGAGGCCGCCGCCGACGCGGGCGTCCGCAAGGTCGTCGCCGCGTCCTCCGCCTCGGTGTACGGCCTGGCCACCGAGTTCCCCACCCGCGAGGACCACCACCCGTACGACAACGACACCCTGTACGGCGCGGCCAAGACGTTCAACGAGGGCCTGCTGCGCAGCTTCAAGGCCATGCGCGGGCTCGACTACGTCGCCCTGCGGTACTTCAACGTGTACGGCCCGCGCATGGACATCCACGGGCTCTACACCGAGGTGCTGATCCGCTGGATGGAGCGCATCGAGAACGGGCAGCCGCCCCTGATCCTCGGCGACGGCCTGCAGACCATGGACTTCGTCTACACCGAGGACATCGCCCGCGCTAACCTGCTCGCCGCCGCCAGCGACGCCACCGACCAGGTGTTCAACATCGCGAGCTCTGCCGAGACCAGCCTGCGCGAGCTCGCCGAGACGCTGATGTCCGTGATGGGACGTTCGGACCTCGGCCTGGAGTTCGGCCCCGCGCGGGCGGTGAACGGCGTCACCCGCCGCCTCGCCGACGTCGGCGCCGCGGCCGACCGGCTCGGTTGGAAGGCCGAGATCGGGCTGGAGGAGGGCCTGCGCCGCCTGGTCGCCTGGTGGCGGGCCGAGAAGTCTCGGTGAACGGTTCGATCGTCTACGCGGGAGGCACGCGTTACGACGGCGTGAGCGGCACGGACCGGCACATGGCGGACCGGCTGAGCACGCTCGCCGACGTCCTGTACGTCGACCCGCCGAGGCCGCTGCGCTCGGGCCTGCGCGACCCCGAGACCGGCGAGGCGGGCCACGTCCTGCGCCGGGTCGCGCCGCGCCTGTGGCGGCTGAGCCCGGTGGCGCCGCCCGCCGCGTACCGGCCCGGGGTGGACCGCGTCACCGCGGCCCTCGCCCGGCGGGCCGTCCGCGCCGCCGCGCGCAAGCTGGGCCTCGGCATCGGGGCCGTCGTCGTGGCCGGGACGACCGACCTGCTGGACGTCCGGCCGGGCGCCCGCACCGTCCGGTACATCACCGACGACCTGGTGGCCGGGGCGTCGCTGATCCGCATGTCGGCCGCGCGGCTGGCCCAGACGGAGGCGCGCATGACCCGCCGGGCGGACGCGGTCGCCGTCGTCTCCCCCGGCCTGGTCGAGCAGGTGGCGCGCATGGGCCGCGACGCGGCGCTCGTCCCCAACGGGTGCGACGTGTCCGCGTACGCCGCGATCGACCACGCGCCGCCGCCCACCGACCTGCCCCCCGGACTGGCCAGCACCCCCGTCGCGGGGTTCGTCGGGCACATCAACGCGCGCATCGACATCGCCCTGCTGGAGGCCGTCGCCGACACCGGCGTGCCGCTCGTGCTGGTCGGGCCGAGGTCCGGCGACTACGAGCCCGAGCGGTGGCCCGCGCTGATCGGACGGGCGAACGTCCACTGGGTGGGGCGAAAGCCGTACGATGAGCTGCCGTCCTACCTGCGGCTCGTCGACGTCGGGCTCACGCCGTACACCGACACCGCGTTCAACCGGGCGAGCTTCCCGCTGAAGACGCTCGAATACCTTGCGGCCGGGCGGGGCGTCGTCTCCACCGACCTCCCGGCCACCGCGTGGCTGGAGGCGGGCCCGCTGATCCCGGTCGCCCGCACCCCGGCGGAGTACGCCGCCACCGTCGCCGCGCAGCTGCGGATCCCGCGCACACCGGCGCTCGCCGAGCGGCGGCGGGCCTTCGCGGCGCGGCACGACTGGAACCAAAGGGTCCGCCTGCTGGCGGACATCCTGGGAATAGAGATCAGGGAGGTGGCCGGGCGATGATCCCGGTGATGCGGCCGTGGTTCGGCCCGGAGGAAGAAGCCGCCGTCGGCGAGGTGATCGCCTCGGGCTGGGTCGCCCAGGGGCCGAAGGTCGCCGAGTTCGAGCGCCGGTTCGCCGCGAGCGTCCAGGCGGGCCACGGCGTCGCCGCCTCCTCCTGCACGACCGCGCTGCACCTGGCCCTGGTGCTCGCGGGGATCGGCCCCGGGGACGAGGTCGTGGTGCCGTCCCTGTCGTTCATCGCGACCGCCAACGCCGTCAAGTACGTCGGCGCCACCCCGGTGTTCGCCGACATCGACCCGGCGACCGGCAACCTCACGGCCAAGACCATCGAGGCGGCGCGCACCCCGCGCACCCGCGCGGCCATCGTCGTCCACCAGGGCGGCGTGCCCGCCGACGTCGACGAGATCCGCGCCGCCCACGACGGGCTGGTCCTGGTCGAGGACGCCGCCTGCGCCGCCGGCTCGACCTACCGCGACCGGCCCGTGGGCGCCGGCGCGTACCTGTCGGCCTGGTCGTTCCACCCGCGCAAGCTGCTCACCACCGGCGAGGGCGGCATGCTCACCACCGACGACCCGGAGGTCGCCGCGCGGGCCAGGCGGCTGCGCGAGCACGGCATGAGCGTCAGCGCGGCCGACCGGCACGCCTCCGGGTCCACCGCGCCCGAGCAGTACACCGAGGTCGGCTACAACTACCGCATGACCGACCTCCAGGCCGCCGTCGGGCTGGTGCAGCTCGGCAGGCTCCCCGAGATGGTCGCCCGCCGCCGGGCGCTCGCGGCGCGCTACCTGAACCTGCTGGGCGGCGTCCCGGGCCTGACCATGGTGCGCGACCCCGAGTACGGCACGTCCAACTTCCAGTCGTTCTGGATCGCGCTGCCCGACGACTTCCCCCTGAGCCGCAACGAGATGCTGCGGTTCCTCGCCGGGCGCGGCATCTCCGCGCGGCGCGGCATCATGGCCGCCCACCTGGAGCCCGCGTACGCGGGGACCGCCACGGGCGACCTGCCCGCCACCGAGTGGCTGACCGCGAACTCGCTGATCCTGCCGCTGTTCCACGCCATGACCGACGCCGAGCACGACCAGGTCGTGGAAGCGATCCACGCGGCGGCGGGAAGCTGACCGTGCGCATCCTGGTGTACCCCCACGCCATGGAGGTCGGCGGCAGCCAGCTCAACGCCGTCGAGCTGGCCGCCGCCGTCCAGGCGCTGGGGCACGAGGTCGCCGTCATCGGCGAGCCGGGCCCGCTGGTCGAGTACGTCACCGGCGCGGGCCTCGAACACCTGCCGCTCGACCCCGGGCGACGGCGGCCGTCCATGACCACGGTGCGCATGCTGCGCGACCTCGCGGTCCGGCGCGGGCTGGACGTCGTGCACGGGTACGAGTGGCCGCCGGGCGTGGAGGCGTTCTACGCGGGCCTGCGCGGACCGGCCGCCGCCGTGTGCACGATCATGTCGATGTCCGTGGCGCCGTTCCTGCCCGCGTCGCTTCCGCTGGTGGTGGGCACCCGCGAGATCCAGGAGCGCGCCGCGCCCGGCCGCAGGCACGTCCACCTCATCGAGCCGCCCGTCGACGTCGTCGCCAACGCCCCCGGGCACCCGGTGGACGAGTTCCGGCGCGAGTTCGGCTTGGAGCCGGGGCCGTTCGACCTGGTCGTGGTGAGCCGCCTGGTCGCCGAGCTGAAGCTCGAAGGCATCCTCACCGCGATCGACGTGGTCGGACGGCTCGCCGCCGAGCTGGACGTCCGGCTCGTCATCGTCGGCGACGGCCCCGCCCGCGCCGAGGTCGAGACGCGCGCCGCCGCCGCCAACGCCGCCGCCGGACGCCGCGTCGTCGTCGTGACCGGGCAGCTCCTGGACCCTCGGCCCGCCTACGCCGCGGCCACCGTGTGCCTCGCCATGGGCGGCTCGGCGCTGCGGTCGCTCGCGTTCGCCAAGCCGCTCATCGTGCAGGGGGAGCTGGGCTTCTTCGAACTGCTCACCCCTGAGACCGAGAAGATCTTCCTCGGCCAGGGGTGGTACGGCATCGGCGGCGGGGCCGAGGAGGGCGCGCCGCGCCTGGAGAGCATGCTGCGTGGGCTCCACGCGAGCCCAGCGCTGCGCGAGCGGCTGGGCGCGTACGGCAGGCGGCTGGTCGTCGAGCGCTTCAGCCTCGAACGGGCCGCGCGGGTGCAGCTCGGCATCTACGAGCAGGCCGTGAGCGAGCGGCCCGCCGCCATGGACGCGGTCGGCACCGCCGCGGGCGTCCTCGGATACAAGCTGCGCCGCAAATACGAACGCCTACGCGGCACCCACGCCCGCGACGACTTCAACGCCGTCGCCCGGAGCCCCAAGTGACCGACCTCTCCCCCGGCGCCACACCGCCTCCCGCCTCCCCGGCGGCATCCCCGTCCGACGCCTCCGCTCTGCGGGCGCGTGCGGGTAAGGCACTGGGCTGGAGCTTTGTCAGTACGCTCGCCGCCCGGTTCGGCACGCTCGCCATCGGCATCACGCTCGCCCGCGTCCTCGGCCCCCACGAGTTCGGGACGTTCGCCGTCGCGCTGGTCGCTCTGCTGGCCATGCTGAGCATCAACGAGCTCGGCGTCAGCCTCGCCATCGTCCGCTGGCCCGACGACCCGCGCACGATCGTGCCGACCGTCGCCACGCTGTCCGCCGTGTTCAGCGTGATCGTCTGCGGCGCGTTCATGCTGGTCGCGCCCGCGTTCGCGACGGCCATGGGCAACCCGGCCGCCACCGGACCCGTGCGGGTGCTGGCCCTCAGCGTGCTGATCAACGGGCTGGTCGCCACCTCGGCGGCCCTGATCCAGCGCGACTTCATGCAGGGCCGCAAGATGATCGCCGACCAGGTGGACAACTGGCTCGGCGCGCTGGTGTCCCTGGCGCTCGCCCTCACCGGGTGGGGCGCGATGAGCCTCGCCATCGGGCGCGTCGCCGGGTCGCTCGCGGGCGGGACGCTGCTGGTGTCCTTCGCCCCCGGACGGCTTCGGTTCGGCTTCGACCCGGCGGTCGCCCGGCGGCTGCTGGTGTTCGGCGTCCCGCTCGCCGGGTCGTCGTTGCTCGTCTTCGCCGTCGGGTACGCCGACCAGCTCGTCATCGGCGGCGTGCTCGGATCCACGGCCCTCGGCGCCTACGCCCTCGCGGTCAACCTCTCCGGCTGGCCGGTGGCCGTGTTCTCCCAGCCGGTGCGCGCGGTCGCGCCCGCCGCGTTCGCCCGCCTCCAGCACGACCGGCCGACGCTCAACCGGTCGTTCGTCGCGGTCGCCGGGCTCCTCGTCGGGCTCACGCTCCCCGTCTGCCTGCTGCTCAGCGGGGCCGCCCCGGCGGTGATCAGGTTCGTGTACGGCGAGGAGTGGGCGCCGGCGGCCGTCGCACTGGCCGGGCTGGGCGTCCTCGCCGGGCTGCGGATCTTCTTCGAGCTGGTCTACGACTACCTCGTCGTCCTAGAACGCTCCCGCGCGGTGCTCGCCGTGCAGGCCCTGTGGCTGATCGTGCTGGTCCCCGCGATGTGGATCGGCGTCAACCGGGACGGATTGCGCGGCGCGGCCATCGCCCTGGTGGCGGTCGCCGCGATCGTCGTCCTGCCCACCTACCTCGGCCAGCTCAGACGGTCCGGCGTCCACATCGTCGACCTGGCCGCCAACCTCTGGCAGGCCGTACTCGCCGCCCTGGCCGTCGGCGCCGTCGCGGTCCTGGCCGTCCGCACCCTCTCACCGGACATCGTGGTGCTCGCCGCGGCGGGCGCCTTCGCCGTCCTGGTCGTCGGCCTGTACGGCTACCGCCGCCGCAGCGTCCTGCGCGCCGTGAAGGAGACGACGTGACCGCTCCGATGAACCCGCGGCGGGTCCCGCCCGTAGGGACGCTCGTGGCGCCGCCGATGATGATGTCCATCACCCCGATCGCGAAGGAGCCCCGATGACGCCGCTTCTGATCGTCGGGGCGGGCGGCCTGGCCCGCGAGACCGTCCAGGTCGTCCACGCGATCAACGACGTGTCCCCCACGTGGGACCTGCTCGGCCACCTCGACGACGACCCCGCCAAGCACGGCACGATCGTGGACGGCGTGCCCGTCCTGGCCGGGTCCGACGAGGCGGTCAAGCGCGAGGACGCCAAGATCGTCATCTGCACCGCGAACCCCCAGGACAACGCCGTACGCTCCCGCATCGCCGCCCGCCTCGGTCTGCCCCCCCAGCGGTACGCCACGCTGGTGCACCCGGCCGCGAGCGTGTCCCGCTCGTCCACCATCGGCCCGGGATCGGTCGTGCTGGCCCAGGTCGTACTGACCGCCGCCGTCACCGTGGGCGCCCACGTGTGCGTCATGCCCCACGTCACCCTCACCCACGACGACGTCGTCGAGGACTTCGTCACGCTCGCGGCGGGATGCCGCCTGGCCGGCGGCGTGCGCGTCGAGCGCGGCGCCTACGTCGGCTCCGGCGCGCTCGTCCGCGAGAACCTCACCATCGGCGCCCACGCCCTCGTCGGCATGGGCGCCGTCGTCACCAAGAACGTCCCCGCCCGAGAGGTTTGGGCAGGGGTGCCCGCACGGTTCATCCGTCCCGCCACAGTGATCACGGAGCACAGCAAATGATCCCATTCGTCGACCTGCGCGCCGCCCACGCCGAGGTGGCCGAGGAGGTGCTCCAGGGGTTCGACCGGGTACTCCAGGACACCGCCTTCGTCCAGGGGCCCGACGTCGCGGCCTTCGAGAAGGAGTACGCCGAGTACTCCGGCGTACCGCACTGCATCGGCATCGGCAACGGCACCGACGCGATCGAGCTCGCCCTGCGCGCCGCCGGCGCCCCTGCCGGGGCGGAGGCCGTGCTGCCCGCCAACACGTTCGTCGCCACCGCCGAGGCCGTCGTCCGCGCCGGGCTGCGTCCCGTGCTCGCCGACTGCGACGACGACCACCTGCTCATCGACCCCGCGTCCGCCGAGGCCGCCGTAGGCCCGGACACCGCGGCGATCCTGCCCGTCCACCTGTACGGCCAGCAGGCGCCCATGGCGGCCGTCCAGGACCTCGCCACCCGCCGCGGCCTGACCCTGGTCGAGGACGCCGCGCAGTCGCAGGGCTCCGAGCAGCAGAACCGCCCGGCCGTGGGCCTGGCCGCGACCAGCTTCTACCCGGGCAAGAACCTCGGCGCGTACGGCGAGGCGGGCGCCGTCCTCACCTCCTCACCGGAGCTGGCGCGCGCCGTCCGGCTGCTGACCAACCACGGCAGCGAGGCCAAGTACCGGCACGAGACGCTCGGCTTCAACTCGCGCCTCGACACCCTGCAGGCCGTGGTGCTGCGCGCCAAGCTCAAGCGCCTGGCCCGGTGGAACGAACTGCGCCGCGCGGCGGCCGAGCGCTACGACAAGCTGCTGTCCGGCATCGAGGGCGTCCGCCTGCCGCGCACCGCGCCCGGCAACCTGCACGTCTGGCACCTGTACGTCGTCCGCGTCCCCTCGCGCGACAAGGTGATGACCAGCCTGCACGCCGCCGGAATCCAGGCCCAGATCCACTACCCGACCCCCGTACACCTGCAACCGGCGTTCCAGTACCTCGGCTACGCCCCCGGCGACTTCCCCGTGGCCGAGAAGGCCGCCGCCGAAATCCTCAGCCTCCCCATGCACCCCCACCTGACCCCCAGCCAGCAGGAACAGGTAGCAGAAACCCTCGAAAAAATCCTCAACCACCTCTGACCCGCGCTCAACCCGCTGAGGGACGTTCCCTAGCGTCCCTCGGCAACTCCTGACTACCTCGATCCGGGACTCTTCTGCGCTGGTGAATACACCCTTTAGCTGCACGGGTGCGGAGCCTGACGGTCACGGCCACCGCACAGGCCGGTGTGTCAACGTCAGCCAAGCACGGCCTCTCAAGGAAACCCCAGAGCCGATCGGGTAGGCCGCACCATCGCTGAACAAAGCCTCGTCCAGCCGAGGCCAAGACAGCGAGCGACCACTCAGGGACGAGTCCAGCGGACCGGCCTATAACGCCACGCCAACAGATCACATTCCGGCCCGTTTAGCGCCGAATGGCGGCATCGACCCAAATCAGCAATTTGGAGTGGCCTTAACTGCGGATGGCTACAGACCTGGATCCCTCTGGACGGGCTTGCCACGCTGTTATGCATTTCACGGCTACCACGCCGCCTACCAGCACGAACTTGGACAGCGCCCTGCGATCGCAACCGCATGTGGTAGCAGAAAGACAGTCCAGGCGCCGATGGGCGGTGCGTTGATGCCCTCACTGCCTGCATAGGGCCAAGCCCCCGGCCACCTTCCGTAACACTGCCGGCTTTGCGCCTTGCCGCAACGGAGCTGCACGCCTGTCAGAACGCCCCATCCGTGATGGACTCATCACTTTGGGTAGGTCAGCACACGCCCTAAGACCCCTGATCCATCTGCAAGCTACCTGTAAGCACTGTGTTGCTTGTACAGGAAGTTGCGTGAACGACCTGCGGCAGCCGATAGTGTGCGTCAAGATGTTGGCGAGCAAAATCGATCAGGATTGCACTAAACGTCCGCCCGACCAGTCCATCGGGCAAGGAAGGGGTGCGGTGACCACTGTAACCATGCCAAGCGATTCAGATACGAGCAACGGCCTGATCAGACCATCAAACAGATGGACGGGCCTGAAACATAGAATATGGACCAAAGTCGCCGACATATTGGGATTCAGGTTCGCGGCATTCCGTCGACCAAAGGGGGACAGAACCGTCACAACTTGCCTCTTTTGCCATAAAGACGATCCATCCCTAAATCGAGTCATGTGCGAAAACAGTAACTTTTACAGTCGATACGACAATTTCCCGGCGACGCCAGGGCATATCGAGATAGTACCGAAGCGGCACGTGATATCGTTCTTCGATCTGTCACAGCGGGAGATCAAATCTGCCTATTCTCTTATTCGGCAGTCGCAACAGATACTCGACCGCGCACACAGTCCTGATGGATACACCATCGGTGTGAACGAAGGCGTCGCAGCGGGGAGAAGCGTCGATCACCTTCATATTCATGTCATACCGCGCTACATGGGTGACGTGCCCGACCCGAGAGGAGGAATACGGCAAATAGTACCGAATTGCGACCCTGACGCGTGGAAGAATCCACTCGATGATTAGGAAAACTTCCTAGCAGTCGCGACGAACCAGCCCTCTCTGCCGCTATACCTGGACGCCATGCCGTCGAAACCAACGATCGACAGCATATCCAGAATCTGCGCTGGGGTCGTTAGCGTGAACCAGCGAGCCCCTTGCAGGCTCCCACCATGACGCCACCCTTCACCAGCCCCCTCCTTCATGCTTATGGAAACCACACCATTGAACCGAAGGACCCGGGCGATCTCTTTCAAGGCTCCTACAAGATCGACTGACGGTAGGTGGAGAAGGCTTGCGCACGCCCAAACTCCTGAGAACGCCCTATCGGCAAAGGGAAGATCCAGGATGTCCGACTGCACATAGCCAACAGGTCCCGTCATACCAGCTCGTATATCGGTTGCCACACCCGAGCGGGCATGGCGAATCATACTCAGGGAGATATCCGCGGCAACCACGGCCCGCCCCAGAGTAGAGATATATCTGGAATCCCTACCCCCGCCGGCACCAAGGTCGAGAATCGCCCCTTCGGCCGGAGCAGAACGAACGAACGATATCACCTCGTTCTTCAACCCGGGAAAGCTCTCGTACATGGCGGTCAATGATCCATACTCCGACGCATTGCGGTCGTATGCTTCACGCGTTCTTCCGACAATCTTGCGATAGGACGGAGTCGGACCTTCGGCTGTATCAGACATCCTGGAATCCTTCATGGCCGATTATGTTACTAAGTCGATTCAACTCATGCCAGAGATGGTGGCCGTTTAATTGTGTATAGCCATGCGCGACATCGAAGCTGACGCAGCCGACGAACTTCGAGCGACCATCTCGAACGGGCGTCGCGAAAACAGCGCCGCGATGATTGATCCGACAGAACTCATCCCAAGATAGCCCCATGACCGCATCCACACCATGGTGCGATTGGTAGTCAGCGAACCGGGAGCTATCTGTCAGGTTTTGAGATAGCTCCGCCACGTCCACTCCGATCTCTTTGTCATATTTCCAACATAGCCCGATCACGCCTATCCCTCGGGTTGGGTGAAAACTCCTCGTAGCCGGCGTGGCCCCCAGCCGGTACGTGGCCACGCGTAGAAGTTCGCCACTCAACGGATGCCTTAAGGTCCGCTTTCTTCGCCAGATATGCAGGCTTGGATCAGTTATGTTGATAGCCGGCTTGATTCGCCTTCCCATATCCAGCAACTGACCAAATGTGCTGAGAATCTGACGCTGCATGCCGACCCTGCCATTCAGGCGCGAGTTCTCCGTGAGACTCTCCCATGGAGAGAAGACGCCAAAGACACCTATGACGAGAATCAGCAGAAAGACCGCATAGCCGGCCTCCGCGACGACCTGTTCCCAGAACAGCGCAGAGGGAATATTGTACTGACGTGCGCCGAGACACAGCGTTCCCAGCAGCACTGTCCCTTTGTCGAGCATTCGAGCGGTTCTCAGGCGCATAAGGAAGCGTCCATTTTCAAGTTTTGGGCCGACCGTAAGCGACTAGCTGTGTAACCATGTCTCGCTATGGTAGTCCTACGATCGGCCCGGCGCTTAGGATTTGTGCTTCGGCGACACAAGCAGGACATACCGCCCAATTGGTTCCCCCCGCAACTGGAGGTGGTTACATCGGGAGACAAGGTCGCGCGGTGCGCCGGGGCCGATTTATGCCAGGAGCTCGCCGGGGACATGGATACAAGCTATCTACATACCTACCAGGGGAACCCACCCAGCCGCCTCATCGCACGGAGCCACAATCTCAGTCTGATCGCGGACCTATCACCGCTGACCGTCGGTCACCTGCTACTTGTATCCAACCGCCACTATTACAGTTTTTCGCAGATAATCCGAGATCATGAACACGAGGTCGCCCGCTTCCGGGCAGCGATATACACAAATTACTCCGCCACTTTCGGCCCCCCGCTGATATTCGAGCACGGATCCACGGCGGAGATGGATGGATCGGCCTGCATCACCCACGCACACTGGCATTTCCTGCCGATCGATGCCGACTCGGTGGACCGTATCATGACTCGTGACGGGCTTCACGGAGTGCATTTAAGCGATATGACCCGCCTCGCTGATTCAGCGTTTTCCAGTGCACCGTACTATTACCGCTCCGATGACAGCGACCATATGGTGTACAAAGCCGTCCACGCGATGCCACGGCAGTACTTACGTTCAGTGGCTGCTGAGGTCCTTGGCATCCCTGCCCCAGAGTGGGATTGGGCAGTTGTCGTCCGAAAGGACGCACACCGTGAGACCATGGCGCGGACACGCTCCTGGCGCTTCGAAAATCCGGCGCCGACCTAGGCGCGAGCGACGCAATGATCATTCACCGGGATAGAGGAGGTAGACATGGCAGACTTGACGGACATCTCGGATGAACCAACCCGTCTAGCAAATATCATCGGCTCGGTTTTCGCCGGCCAAAGCAAGAACTGGTCTACGAGACTATCCGGTGGGGAGGAGGTCGAGCTTAAAGTCGGCGCAGACGCCCAGGATGACTGCGCGGTCTTTCACCTCGATGGGCAACAGGACATCGTGCTCGGTTCCGACTACGTACGGGGTGCCAAGTTCATGCTGTACGAACTCGGCCACTTGAACGAGTACGATGTGGGCTACTACCTCGCTATGGCCAACTTCAGTGATATCGCGGCCATGGGAGCCAACCCGATTGCTCTGCTATCGGTGATCCGTTATCCACGTACCATGACCGATGATACGTTCCGTGCGGTGATCAATGGCATCAATGATGCCTGCGATCGAGTCGGGGCTCCCAACGTGGGCGGTGATATCGGTACAGCCGAGAGACTTATTCTTTCGGGTGCCGCAGTGGGTGTGATCGAATCGGGCCGCGCTCTTCTACGCTCGGGCGCGAGACCCGGTGACCGTTTGTGTGTTACCGGCTATACTGGAATCGCGGCCGCGGCACAAAAGTACTTTGGCGTCCTCAAACCCGAGGGCGCATCAGTCGAAGACGAGAAGGAGCGGCTGCTTCTTTCCTCGTGGCAGCGGCCTCTGGCACGTATCCAAGAGGGTCGGTGTCTGAGTACGAGCGGGTGTGTCACCAGTTGCCAGGACACCTCTGACGGCCTTAAGGCGACGATCGAATCGATCTCCACGTCCAGTAACGTCGGCTTTGTAGTCGACGAGAGGGCCATCCCGGTCTCTGACCTCGTCGCAGCGGTCTCCGCTCTACCTGGCGCCCCTCCCACCGCAGACCTCATCTTCGGTGATTCCGTGGACTTTCAGCTAACTTTCACCGTCCAGCCAACGGAACTCGAAAGGCTCAGGCAGATGTTCCGTGGCACCGGTCTCTCGTTCCACGAGATCGGTTGGGCCACAGAGGATCCAGCCGTTCTACTCCGCCGAGCCTCAGGCGCCATGGAGACTCTCCCGGGATCTCCCTGGCGACACAATATCTAAGGAGTCCTTACGAGTAGTCGGATCAGATCCTCACACCGGTCAGCGTGCTTTTCCCTTTTCTGAACTGCCAGGAGGTCGGTGCGTCCTCGACGCCCTCCTGGAGGCACTACTCGAAGGCGAAGCCCGCGGACGTCAGGGCGCTGCCCAGGGTGTCGCGGTTCCCGCGGTTCCCGCGGCTCTCCTCGGAGATCTCGGTGGAGGCGGTGTAGCACGCCTCGTCGCTCTCCGGGGGCGTGGCGTTGCCCCGGGCACCTTCGGGGTCGGCGAGACGGTGGTCGAGGCGGATGACCGGCATGGTGCGCAGGTCCACCCGCGGATCGCCACACTCCTTCACCGGGAGCGCGGCGATCCGCGGGTCGGACAGGAGCACGAATTCAGCCATGAAAGGCGCCTTCGGTATCGAACATGGGCGCCCCAGACGGAACGCCGACGGCCATGATGAGCCCGCGTGCTTCAAAACGCTGTAATCCCCTCCGACCGCTCTTACAGCGGCCGGCCGCTACGCCGGCGGTTCCCGTACTCAGCCGCTCCTACGGTGGCCGGCCCTGCTACGCCGGTGGTTCGCCGTACTCGCGGGAACCGTGTACGCGGAAGATCTCTGTTGCCTCGGCCCTGGTCGTCTCGGCGGTTGCAGTGTCGCCGAGTGCCTGGTGTACCTGGGCCAGGTCGCGTTGAGGTCGGCCCACGACCCGGGTAGTCGCCAGCCCCTCTCGGGCGATGTCCCCGTCGGTTTCCTCGACCGCGTCCCCAACGCCTGACCCGAACCCAGGGAAGGCCCCCGCCCCGGCGGGGGCCTTCGGTTGTGTCGTTTTTGTGTCATGTGGGGGACATCGGGTGCTCATCTTTGGGGGGTACGTGTTCGGGCATGAATCGACGTTCCAGGGGTGCCGTCTTAGCGGGTGCCGTGATCATCGTCGCGGGTCTGGTCGTTCCGGGGGGTGCGGCGGAGGCGGCGTTGACGCGGGATCCGGTCGCCGTGATCTACCAGCGTGACCACGCCCTGCACACGCTGAACAACGGGGCCACCGACGACGACCTGCTGACCCGGACGGAGATCCTGGCGTCCAGCCCGTGGTCGTTCTTCCGCGGGACCTCGCCGCTGTACTACCGCGACCTCGGTGAGCTTCCGGCCTCCGCCTACGCCACGGCCGGCGCGGACGTGTGGATCACCGGTGACGTGCACCTGGAGAACACCGGAGCCGACCGCGGCGCCGACAACGTCGAGCAGTTCGCCCTCACCGACACCGACGACGCCTGGCGCGGCTCGTGGACGTGGGAGCTGCGCCGCGAGGCCGTCTCGATCGTGCTGGCCGGCCGGCAGAACGGCCGCAGTGCGAGCCAGATCACCACCGACGTGAACACGCTCGTGTCGGAGTACGCGCAGTGGATCGACAAGTTCCACGGCGACGACGACGAGGCGGACTGGCGGCTCACCGCCGGCAACACCTCGGACCTGACGGCGGACCTGATCGCCGAGTCCGAGGATGACAAGCGCGCGGACCTGCTGGCGAAACGGACCACGCTCAGCGGCTCCACGCGCGTGTTCAAGGCCGACCCGGAGCTGCTGACGGTGCCCGCCTCGATCCGTTCCGCCGTCGTCGCCGCCGTCGCGGCGTACCGGACCACGGCGCAGGACCCGCTGTCCGCGAGCGAGGCCGTGGTGAAGGACGTCCGGCGCCGGCTCGGCGCGGGCACGGGCAGCCTGGGCCGGTTCCGCTGGTACGCGCTGGTCGAGGGCGACACCTCCGGCACGTCCGACGACCGGATCCTGGAGTTGAAGCAGGAGGTCGACCCCGCCCCCAAGACGCTCGCCCCCGGGACGACGACGCTGACCGGCGGGCAGCGTCCGGCGCTGGCGCTGCGGTGGCTGGTCAACGAGTCGGATCCACTGGCGGGGTGGGCGGGCGTCGGCGGCGTGCCGGTGCTGGTGAAGGAGAAGTCACCGTTCGCCGAGGATCTCTCGATCGACGACCTGACCACCTCGGCGATCTGGGACGACTCGGTGCGCGACGTCGGCAGGCTGCTGGCGGCCGCGCACTCGCGCGCGGACAAGGACATCGCCGGCACCGGCGTGACCTACTCCGCCGACGCGGCGATCGACAACGCGATCACGTCGGTGCCGGGCCTGCAGACGGAGACCCGTGCCTTCGCGACCGGCTACGCCGACCAGGTCACCGGCGACTGGCACGCCTACGTCACCGCCAAGAACAGCGGCGTCCCGTTGTTCTGACGGCTCCGGCGCCCGTGCCCGTCCGCTAGGACGACGCCTAGGCGCGGGGCTGGGTCTGGAGGCGCCAGAGGGCGCCGCAACAGCCCAGGATCAGGAACATCACGTTGGTGATCATGGGGAAGCTGAAGGCGTCGAAGGTGCCGAAGCCGAAGATGGCGACGGCGGAGGAGGCCGCGAAGCACTGGGCGAGATGGCGGGTCTCGGGGTCGACGGCGGCGCGGCGGGCGCGGCGGGCCAGCACCCAGCCGGCGAGCAGGAAGACGAGCAGCGCGAGCAGGCCGACGAGACCCGTTTCCAGGGACGACATCAGGTACTGGTTGTCGATGACCCGGTACATGCGCGGGAGGTAGGTCGCGAAGCCCTGCCCGAACCACGGGCGTTGCGAGACGGCCGCGACCACGGCGTCGTAGTCGCCGGTGCGCGTGGTGGAGTTCTCGTCCGACCCGATGACCGACACGAGGTTGAGCACCGTGCCGATCAGGCCGGGGATGAGCAGGCGCATCACGATGGACGACGCCCCGAAGATGAGGACCGCCCTGAGCCGCCACTCCGACGGCCAGGTGGGCAGCAGCACGAGCATCACGACGAACAGGCCGAGGATCGCCGAGCGGGACACGCTCATCGGCAGCGCGGCTGCGATGAGGACGACCATGGTCCACCGCTTGCGCCGCTGCTCGGGGACGCGGCAGAAGATGGCGCCGTGCAGGGCCAGCGGCAGGATGGCGGCGAGGACGACGCCGAGCTCGATGGGGTGGGTGGCGGTGCCGGCCGGACGGAAGAAGCCCTCGCGTTCGAACAGCACGGCCGAGCCCTTCTCGACCAGGCCGGGCAGCGCGAGGTACTGGGTGACCTCGATGCCGGTGAAGAACTGCACCATCGCGACGAGCGCCGGGAAGCTCGCTCCCATGACGATGCGCTGCCGCAGCGTCTCCAGCCGGTCCATGCTGGTGATGCCGTCGGCGGTGACCAACGCGATGCCCGCCCATCCGGCGACCAGCACGAGCCCGAGGTCGGCGGCGTTCAGCTCGTCCCCGGACAGCGGGCGGGTGTTGGCGGCGACGTAGCTGGCGAGGACGGCGAGGGCGAAGAAGACGATGACCGCGCGGACGGGCTGGCGTCCGCGGATCGGCGTCCACCGAGGGGACAAGGTGGACATCAAGTACCAGACCAGCAGCAGCACGGCGACCATCGAGGACGGTGAACCGGCGCCGCCGAGGGGGCCCACCACATACCGGGCGGGCATGACGAACAGGACGACCAGGAAGAACGTCATGATCGTCACCGGGTCCACGCGTGCCTTCTTCGGCAGCCTGGAGCGGCGCTCCGGAGGCCGCCGACCGGGGGCGTGGATCCGCTCGACCGAAGGTGTGCTCGTCACCGCCCGGGCCTGGTGGGGTCGAACACGACGTACGGCTCGTCATCGGAGTCGCCGTCCGCGCCCGGACGGCCCGCGGGCGCCGGGCCGGGACCCTGGCCGGGCGCCGGCCGACGGGCGCGGCGGCCCTGGACGGGGAACTTGTCGGTCGCCGCGGCGGAGGGACGGGGGTCGGACGGCTGGCCCTGCGCCAGGCCCCGGGACGGACGGGCGCCGTTGCCCCTGCCCTCGGCGCCGGACGGACCGCGCCGGTCGTTGTCGTTGACGTAGAGGTCGCCCTCGACCTTGGCCGGAGCCGGAGTCGTGGGGTTGTAGCCCTCGGTGCGCTTCTGGTCGGCCCACGGGTCACGGAGCTCGGCGCCCGGACCCGGCGGCCTGCCCGAGGACGGGGACGGGGACGGGGACGGGGAGGTGACGCGGCGGTCGTACACCCGCGGCTCGGGCGGCTCGATGGGCCTCGGCGGGCGCGCCGGGGGGCGGCTGCGCGGCACCGTGGGGCCGCTCGGGCGGGGGGCGGAGTTGGAGCGGGGCATCCGCTGCTGGTGCGCGGGGACGACGGGTAACGGGCCCGTCATGGCGGCTCTCGGGTCGCCGCCCTGGCTCGCCCGGCGGCGCTTCTGCGCCATGGACTCCAGGAAGAGCGGGACGCCGATGGTCAGCAGCATGCCGCCGGCGAAGATGATGACCAGCATGCGGATCTTCTTCTCCGGGGTGAGCTGCGCCTCGTCGGAGGAGGTGACGAGCTCGGCCCGGATCGTCGCGTCCGGCAGGATCGACGACTTCTGCTGGACCTCGGTCAGGCGATCCAGGCTCAGCTCGGCGACCGTCTCCATGGTGGCCTGGGCGATCTTCGGGTCGGGGCCGGTGGCGGTGATGTCGAGGAGGGGGCCCCGCGAGTCCTGGGCGAGGCCCACGGTGAACTCGGCGGTCTTGCCCTCGTCCTTCAGCTTCTGCAGCGTGCGCTCGTCGCTCATGCCGCGGGAGATGACCTCGGCCGTGATCGTCAGCGAGCCGTCGAAGGCCAGCCAGGGGTTGCCGCCCACCGGCTGCGATCCCTTCCTGGAGGACAGGAAGACGACGGTGGCCTTGGATTCGTACTGCCAAGGGATCGCGAAGAACGCTCCGATGGTCGCCGCGAGCGTGACGGCCAGCAACGTCACCGTCACCGGCCACCGCCTCAGCAGTGCGCGCAGCGAATCAAGCAGGTCCATAGTGTCCCTTCACCCCCGCCCGGCGGCCCACATCCGTGCGTTCCCACCCCGCCGAACCGCCGAGGTAAGACGCCCGAGCACCTCGGAACGTTGTCATATCGCCCTCAAGTGTTTCCTGCGCGTGCTTTCTTTACCAGGCCCGGCCCAAAACTGCTCATGCCTGTGCCACGATGTGTCGGTGCGTAGGCGAGTGGTCGTCAGGTGCTCCTGCCTGGCACTGGTCTTCCTGCTCGCCGCTTTCGCGGTGTGGTGGGTGAGATACAAGTCCCCTCTTTACCAGAGTGTGGTGACCGTCGCGTTCATCACGAAGACGAACCACTTCCAAGGTGAGGTGTACGACCACTTCACCGACAACCACATCTTCATGGCGCTCGCCACCGCCCGGTACTTCGACAACCCCAGCACGCGCGAGCGCCTGCGCGAGATGGGCGGCACGGCGGACTTCTCGTACAAGGTCGCCCACTGGGGCAACGAGGAGCTTCCGGTGTACGGCCAGCCGTACGCGACGTTGCAGTCGCTGTCGGCCGATCCCAAGGACTCGATCGACACGCTGAATCTGGCGCTCAAGCTTCTCACGCAGAAGGTGGACAAGCTCCAGACCTCCTCGGGGGCCAACGGCCGCGTGATGATCAAGTGGGAGACGATCGGCTCGATCTTCGGGCCGCAGCGCCAGCCGCTGCAGAAGAGCCGCGCCACCGTCGGCATCGGGCTGATCGCCGTGCTGGCGTCGGTCGCGGTCATGTCGGCGACGCGGGACCGCAGCAGGCGCGACGCCGGCCGCCCCTCCGACCACCTGATGATGACCACCGTGCGGCGGCCGAGGCCACCCCATCTCGGCACGAACACGTAACACCCCGACCCCGCAGGTGACCCGCGCTCCGGCGAGACCGCTGTGGAGCGTTCCCACACGAGCCCTGGAGCCCTTGGTGACCTCTTCGCCACCACGCCGCCTAGCCATCGAGTCCACCGGCTCCACAGGCTTCAGGGGGACGGTCAGGCTCTCCGTCCTCGTCCTCGCCGGCGTCACGGCCCTGGCGGCGTGCGGATCCGGGCCGAAGGAAGCCGCCGCCCGCGACCCCCTCCCCGGGCGCACACCCTCCTCCGGGACCGTGCCCTCCAGCACGGGTGACGCCATCGGCGGCGGCTTCCCGTCCGCCCAGACCACCGGCCTGCGCCCCGGCAGCGTGCTGAAGAAAGTCGGAGAGGTCACCGTCCTGAAGAAGGGGGCCGTGGTCGAGAACCTCGAGGTGCACGGGAAGCTCAACATCAAGGCCGACGACGTCGTCGTGCGCAACGTGCGGGTGATCGGCGAGGGCGACTGGTCGGTCATCCAGGCGGAGGGGGCGTCGGGCGCCGTCATCGAGGACTGTGAGATCTCCGGGGACGGCACCGTCAAGGCGCAGTGGGGGGTGCTGAACCAGGGCGGGCAGATCACCGTGCGCCGGGCGAACATCCACACCGTGTCGAACTCCGTCGGCACCGACCACGGCCTCATCGAGGACTCCTACATGCACGACTTCAAGGAGTTCCCCGGCGACCACATCACCGGGCCGCAGGTCAACGGCTCCCCGCAGGACGGGCTGACGCTGACGATCCGCCACAACACGATCTTCAACCAGCTCTCGCAGACCTCGGCCATCTCGATCTACCAGGACTTCAGCCGGGCGCACGACGTGCTGATCGAGAACAACCTGCTGGGCGGCGGGGGCTACACGATCTACGGCGGCGCAGGGAAGTTCGGCACGCCGACGAACATCCGCGTCCTCAACAACGTGTTCACCCGCCGGCTTTTCCCGAAGGGCGGCTTCTGGGGGCCCGTCACCTACTTCGACACCAAGGGCAAGGGCAACCGCTTCGAGGGGAACGTGTGGGAGGACACCCGCGAGGCCGTCGAGGGCTGACCCGTTCGGGGCACCGACTCTCAGGCGCCCCGAACCGCCGAGCGAAGCGAGGCCATAGGCACAGCTCAGGTGGCCGCGGGTGAGAACGCGTCGCGCGCCAGCAGCTCCGGGCGTCCCGACCCGTCGGCCGGCACCGCCCACACGTCCGAGCTGTCGCCGCGCAGCTTGCTGTACATGACCGTGCGGTCGTCGAGCCACGCGGCCTGGTCGTCCACGTTGGCGGGCTCGGCGAGCGCCGTCTCCCTGCCGCTCGCGAGGTCCAGCGTGTACAGCCGCCACGGATCGCTCGCGCCCCCGACCCGCTTCTTGTAGACGAGGCGCGTGCCGTCCGGGGACAGCGAGGGGCATTCGGCGTTCTCCCGCAGGACGCGCATCCCGCGCGCCGCGAAGTCGCCCTGGACGAGGTAGGTCCTGCCGCCCGTGGAGACCGTCGCGTAGAAGCGGTTGTCGTCGGAGGCGAAGGTCACCCCCCAGTAGTTCAGGTCGACGGCGGAGTGGACGCGGCCGTCCTTGCGGAGCGTGAAGTCCTCCAGGCTCTTGACCAGCGTGCCGGTGCGGGTGTCCAGGATTCCGGCGCGGGTGGAGAAGCCGACGCTGAGGTAGGAGTCGCCGGAGACGAAGAACGTCCAGGCCACCATGCGCCCGCTCGCCGAGACGCGCGCCCTGCTAGGGATTCCCGCGAGGGGGACGCGCCGCAGCTCGCGCAGGTGGTCGTCGAGGACGATGGCCTCCGAGCCGATGGTGAGGGTCTCGCCGACGCGCAGGCACACGCCGGTGCCCGCGGCGGCGTAGAACCGCTTGCAGCGCAGGCCCGTCGTGCGGGGACGGCCCTCGCCCTGGGCGGGCGCGGCGCGCACCATGCCGCTGTCGGCCGAGGGACCGGCGCCGACGGTCATCAGCGCGCCCCGCTCCAGGGTCGTCGCGCTCGGCACGGGCGTCGCGCCGGAGGCCGGCGGTGGAGCGGCGGCGGGCGTCTCTGCGCGGGCGCGCAGGACGTACACCGTGCCCGCGGCGGCGAGGACCACGACCGCGGCGACCAGGACGGCCACCCGCGCCCGGGTGGAAAGGCCGGAGACGTTCACGCGGGCGCTTCCCCTGGCTCGGCGCCGGGCAGCGCGGCTCGCGGCCCGCTGAGGACGCCGTCGTGCTCGGCGTACAGCTCGCCCGTGGCGGGGCAGCGCCAGCCGCCCGAGGCCTCCTCCAGCGTCACCCCCGCGCGCCCGACCCAGCCGATGCGCCGCGCGGGCACGCCCGCCACGAGCGCGAAGTCCGGCACGTCCTTGGTGACGACCGCGCCGGCCGCGACCAGCGCGTGGCGGCCGATCGTCCGCCCGGCGACGACCACGGCGCGCGCGCCGACGGAGGCGCCCGCGCGGACGACGACCCCCTCGGCGGTCCAGTCGCCGTCGCGCTTGAGCGCGCCGTCCACGTCGGTGGAGCGTGGGTACACGTCGTTGGTGAGCACGGCGGCCGGGCCGATGAACACGCCGTCCTCCAGCACGGCCGGCTCGTACACCAGCGCGTAGTTCTGGAGCTTGACGCGGTCACCCATCCGAACCCCCGGGCCGACGTAGGCGCCGCGGCCGAGAATGCACCCCTCACCGAGGACGGCGCCCTCGCGTACCTGCGCCAAATGCCAGACCGCGCTGTCCGCACCGATCTTGGCGCTTGGGTCCACGTCGGCGGTGGGTGCGATTCGCGGTTCTGTCATCACACATTCCCCCTCAGGGTGGATACTTCGGAACTATGCCAAGCGCGAGCGTAATCATCCCGGCACACAACGAAGCCCGGGTAATCGGCCGACTCCTGACGAGCCTGCTCGCGGAGGCTGAGGACGGGGAGTTCGACGTGGTCGTGGTGGCCAACGGCTGCGACGACGACACGGCGGGCGTGGCCCGCGGGTTCGCGGGCGTCCGCGTGGTCGAGACCGAGATCCCCTCCAAGCGCGAGGCGCTGCGCCTCGGCGACGAGGCCGCGGCCGCGCACCCGCGCGTCTACGTGGACGCGGACGTGCAGGTCGGCACGGCGGACGTGCGCGCGCTGCGCGACGTCCTGGCCGCGCCCGGCGGCCCGCTCGCGGCCGCCCCGGAGCGCGCGCTGGCGCTGCGCGACCGTCCCTGGCCGGTGCGGGCGTACTACGCGGTGTGGACGCGGCTGCCGGCCGTCCGGGAGGGCCTGTTCGGGCGTGGCGTGATCGCGGTGTCGCGGGAGGGCAACCGCCGCCTCATGGACCTGCCGCCCGTCATGGGTGACGACCTCGCCGCGTCGCTCGCGTTCGCCCCCGGCGAGCGGCGGGTGGTGCGCGCGGCGAGCGCCGTCATCCACCCGCCCCGCACGCTGGGCGACCTGCTGCGCCGCCGGGTGCGCGCGGTGACGGTGGTGGCCGAGATCGAGCAGGGCCCGATGCCGGGCCAGGAGGCGCGGACGGGCCTGCGCGACCTGGCGGGCATCGCGGGCCGCGCGCCGTGGCTTCTGCCCCACCTCGCGGTGTTCCTGACCGTCACGCTGGTCGCGCGGGCGCGGGCGCGCCGCGCGGTGAAGGCCAAGGACTACACCACGTGGCTGCGGGACGAGAGCAGCAGGACCTGAGGGGTCACCCCCTACGTCCGCGCCCGAGGCCCTGGACGTACTCCTTCACCACCATCCAGGCGAACTTGGTGTTGGTGGACAGGTAGCGCGGGCCGAGCCGGACGGGCTCCTGCAGGAACCGGTACAGCCATTCCATGCCGAGCCGCTGCCAGACGGCGGGGGCCCGGCGGACCTTCCCGGCGAACACGTCGAACGACCCGCCGACGCCGTGGATGACGCCCGCCTTGATGTCGTCGGCGTACCGCGCGCAGAAGATCTCCTTCTTGGGCGAGGTCATGCCGAGGAACAGCAGGTCGGGCCGGGAGCCGCCGATCTCGGCGGCGACGAACGGGGCCTCCTCGTCGGTGAAGTACCCGTCGCGGGCGCCCGCGACGACCAGGCCCGGGTAGGTCGCGCGCACCCGCTCGACGACGCGCTCCAGCACCTCCGGCCGCGCCCCGAGGAAGTACGCCCGGTGCCCGCGCCGCGCGCCCTCCGCCATGAGCGAGGTGAACAGGTCGATGCCCGCGACCCGCTCGGGCAGCGGCCTGCCGAGGATGCGCGACGCCCACACGACGGCCTGCCCGTCGGCCACGACCAGGTCGCAGGACACCACCGAGTCGCGCAGCGCCGCGTCCTCGCGCATGCGGACGGCCTTGGCCGCGTTGACCACGCCGATGGTGAGGTTCTCGCGGTTCTCGACCGCGGTGACGCACCGGGCGACGGTCTGCTCCATGGTGAGCGCGTCCAGCGACATGCCGAGGATCGCCGAGCGCGGCGCGAGGCCGGTCATCGGGCGCCGCCGGGCACGTCACGGGGCAGCGAGAACAGCCACGCGTACAGCAGCCACCCGAGCTCGTACGGACGGCACTCGCGGTCGACGGCGAGCGGCGGGTAGATGCGGTCGAGGACGCCGAGCCGGGACCCCTGGTTGATCGCGGTGGCCACGGCGCGGACGCCGCGGACGATCTTCTTGGGGTCGTCCCTGGCGGCCTTGCGCCAGGTCAGGTCCAGCTCCTCGATGATCAGCTCGTCGTCGATCTCCGGACGCGAGGTCATCCAGTGCAGGCCGAGCGCGATCTCCTTCATATAGGAGGTGCCGCCCGCGTCCGCGAGGTCCAGCAGCGCCATCGGGGCCATGGACAGCTGGTGGACGCTGTACACCGGGTAGCCCTCGACCACGCCGCCGGTGCGGGCGTCGTAGTGCCACCACCACTGGCCGTGCTCACCCTGGGCGGAGCAGATGCCCGCGGCGATGCGCTCGGCCGCGCGCAGGGCCGCCTGGTCGCCGGTGTGGGCGTGCAGGCGGGACAGGGCCTGCAGCGGGTACACCTGGTCGGCGAAGCAGCCGACGTGGGCGCGGTACCAGGACGCGGGGCCGATGACGTGCCGGTACAGCCGGTCGTCGCCGAGCCCGGTCAGCAGCCGCTCGCGGGCGCGGGCGAGCCGCTTCTCCAGCTCGGCGCCGGGGCCTGCGCGGTGCGCGGCGACCAGCGCGGCCAGCGCCCACGCCGCCTCGACCGTGTACACCGGCTCGCCCTCGCGCAGGCCCGCCTCCAGCTCGGCGAGCCGCGCGAGGCCCTGCTCCAGCCCCGCGTGCCCGGTCTCGGCGGCGGCCCACGTGATCAGGGCCACGTCGCCGAGGTTGGTCACGCCCGGGAGCCCGCGGACGAGGTTGCCCACCAGGTCGCCCACAAGATCGCCGGCCAGGGCGGCGCGCTGCCCGTCCCGCGGCAACGGGGCCACGCCGAGGGCGACGATCGCGCTGTAGCGCACGCTGCGGCCCTCCGGGACGGCCGTCCAGCCGCCGTCGGCGCCGAGCCTTCCCCTCCTGGTGAAGACGAACTCACCGTTGACGTAACCGGGAGGAAGCCCGCGGACCGAAAGGCCGACCATGCGGTCGGCCAGCTCCGCCGCGGACGCGTCGACCTCGGCGAGCGCGCCGAGACGACCCTCATGGCGAGTCATCGCCCACCACCCCAACCCTTCGATCTCATGTGACTACTCGATGGTGAAACGTCGGTGTCAGGCCCCGCGGGCATCCCAGCCCCCGGACCACTTGGCGCGAAGCGCCCACAGCTCGGCCCAGTCGCCGCCGCGCGCCGTCGGGCGTCCCTGCCGGTCGGCGTCCGGGGACGACACCCGGCGGCTCAGCGTGCCGCGCAGCCAGACCCCGAACAGCAGCAGGAACACCCCGGCCGCGCGCAGGCCGCGCGGGAAGTGGCGGCGCACCACGGTCACCTTGCCGGTGAACAGCAGCACGAGCTTGTTCAGGCTGGAGGACGACAGGCCGCCGGGGTGCACGAACACGGCCCGGTCGGTGACCATGGGCCGGTAGCCGGCGGCCCGCGCGCGCAGGCACAGGTCGGCGTCCTCGCCGTACATGAAGATGTGCGTGTCGAACCCGCCCACCTCGTCCCACAGCCGGCGGTCGACGAGCATGAGCGCGCCGGTGACGATCGGCACCCGCCGCTCGCCGGTCCAGGTGACCGGCGACTCGGGGTCGAACAGCGAGCTGCCGGGGAAGGCGGTGGACAGGCCGGTGGCGAAGCACAGCGCCGACCACGGCGTCGGCCGTCCCCACCAGGAGCGGGGGTCGTTGTCGCCGGCCTCGGTGACGCAGCGCCCGCCGACGATGCCCGCGCGCGGGTGGCGCGCGGCGCAGGCGAGCAGCTCGGCGAACGCGTCGGGCCGGACCTCGGCGTCGGGGTTGACGAAGACGAGGTGACGTCCCCGCGCGACCTCGGCCCCGGCCACGCAGCCCTCGGCGAAGCCGCCGTTCTCCTGCCGGGCGACCACGCGCGCCCACGGCGCGGCGGCCTGGACCACCTCTACCGTGTCGTCGGGCGAGTTGTTGTCGACGACGATCACCTCGGCGTCCACGGCTTTGGCGGCGCGCTCGACGGCCGCGAGACAGCGGGCGATGTAGCCGCCGCTGCGGTACGTCACGATGATCACGGACAGGTTCACGCGCGTGCCTTCCTGAGCAGGGGGACGGCGACGGCAAGGGCCAGGCAGAGCCCGGCGGCCATCACCGTGACGGCGGCCCGCGAGCCCTGGGCCGTCCACAGCACGCCGAAGGCCCAGGAGGCGGCCATCGCGCCGAGCGCCTGGCCGGTCTGGACGACCGCGAGGCCGGTGGCCCGGCGCTCCTCGGGCAGCAGGGGCCCGGCGAGCGCGCTCACCACGCCGTCGGTCGCCGCGTACGACAGGCCGCGCAGCACGAGCACCGCGACCAGGACCACCGGGCCCTGCGGCAGCAGGAGCAGCGCGTAGCAGGCCAGCAGGGCGGCGTACCCGCCGATCACGACGGTGGAGCGGCCCACCCGGTCGGCGAGACGGCCGAACGGCACGGCGGCGAGCAGGTAGGCCGCCGAGACGGCGACGGGCAGCAGCGGCAGCCAGCCCGCGTCCAGCCCGGCCCCGCGCTGCACCACCAGATAGAGGAAGGAGTCGCTGACGGTGGCGATCGACAGCGGCACCATGGCGACCAGCACCCGCCGGTACGGCCGGTCCCGCAGCAGGGTGACGGTGTCGCGCAGCGAGACCTTGGGACGCTCCCGCGCGGGGCCGCCGGGCTCGCGGACGAACAGCACGAGCACCAGCACGCCGAGCAGGGCGACGCAGAAGCTGACCACGAACACCGCGTCGTAGGCGCTGCCGACGGCCGCGACCACGCCGAACGCGACGAGCGGCCCCATGAGCGCGCCCGCGGTGTCCATGGCCCGGTGCAGGCCGAACGCGCGGCCCTGCGCCTCCGGCGGCGCGCTCAGCGAGATCATCGCGTCCCGGGGCGCGGTGCGCAGGCCCTTGCCGGTGCGGTCCAGGCCGATCATCAGGCCGATGAGCGGCACGGAGCGCCCGGCGGCGAGGTACCCGAGCTTGACCACCGCCGACAGGCCGTACCCGGCGCCCGCCACCAGCTTGCGGCTGCGGAACCGGTCGGCGACGTGCCCGCCCACCAGGCGCAGCACGGCGGTCGCGCCGGTGTAGAGGCCGTCCAGCAGGCCGAACTGCGCCGGGTTCAGGCTGAGCTGGTAGAAGAGGTAGAGGGGCAGGATCGCCGTCACCATCTCCGAGGAGACGTCGGTGAGCAGGCTGACCATGCCGAGCGCGACGACGTTCCCTGCGAGCACCCGCGTGGTCGCCGTGCGGCCGGGCGGCGGGGCCGCCGCGTCATCGGCGCCGGGGTTCGCCTGGGCGTCCGTCCGGCGCGTCTCGGACAGGTACATCAGGCCCGGCCCCCGGCCGCCGCGATCATGGAGGGCCAGGCGGCGCGCAGCGCGTCGCGCCAGTGGCGCAGCGGCGGCATCCCCGCCTCGGCCCAGCGGCCGTGGCCGAGCACACTGTAGGCGGGCCGGGCGGCCGGACGGGCGAACGTCGCGCGCCCGGTGGGCAGCACCCGGCCGGGGTCGGCGCCGAGCAGGGTGAAGACCTCGCGCGCCAGGTCGTACCACGTCGCCTCGCCGGAGGCGGTGCCGTGGTAGACACCCGGCGGGGCGTCGGCGCGCGCGAGCTCGACGAGCCGCGCGGCCAGGTCGCCGGTCCAGGTGGGCTGGCCGATCTGGTCGTCGACGGCCTTCACGGTGTCGTGCGAACGCTCCAGGCCGATCATCGTGTGGACGAAGTTGCGCCCGCCCGCGCCGTACAGCCACGCGGTGCGCACGACGTACCCCGTCTCGGGGAGCACCTCCAGGACGGCGCGCTCCCCGGCGAGCTTGGTGCGGCCGTAGGCGCTGATCGGCGCGGTCGGCGCGTCCTCGTCGTACGGCGTCTCGGCCCTGCCGTCGAAGACGTAGTCGGTCGAGACGTGGACCAGCCGCGCGCCGACCTCCGCGCACACCTCGGCCAGCGCCAGCACGCCGCTGCCGTTGACCGCGAGCGCGTCGATCTCGCGGGTCTCGGCGTCGTCCACGGCGGTCCAGGCGGCGCAGTTGATCACGGTGTCCGGCTTCTCGCGCCGGACGGTGTCGCGGACGCCGTCCAGGTAGCGCAGGTCGAGCCGGTCGCGGCCGAAGGCCAGCACGTCGGACGCGGCGCCGCCCGCCAGCCCGGCCACCACGGCGGTCCCGAGCATGCCGGCGGCCCCGGTGACGAGCACGCGGCCCCCCTCGCCGGCCCGGCCCCCCGGACTGATCGGGCTCACCGCGCGCCCTTGAGCGGCTTCCACCAGGACGGATTGTCGGCGTACCACCGGACGGTCTCGGTGATGCCCTCCTCGAACGACGTGGCGGGCGCGTACCCCATGGCCCGCAGCCTGGAGTCGTCCAGGGAGTAGCGGCGGTCGTGCCCCTTGCGGTCCGGCACGCGCTCGACCACGCTCCAGTCGGCGCCCAGCTCGTCGAGGATGCGCTGGACCAGCTCCAGGTTGGTCAGCTCGGCGGTGCCGGCGATGTTGTAGACCTCGCCCGGCTCGCCGCGCTCGGCCACGAGCTGGATGCCCCGGCAGTGGTCGTCGACGTGCACCCAGTCGCGGACGTTCAGGCCGTCCCCGTACAGCGGGATCTTCCCGCTCTCCAGGAGGTTGGTGACGAACAGCGGGATCGCCTTCTCCGGGTACTGGTACGGCCCGTAGTTGTTGCCGCAGCGCGTGATCGACACCGGCAGCCCGTACGTCACGGCGTACGCGCGGGCGAGCAGGTCCCCGCCCGCCTTGGCCGCGGAGTACGGCGAGCGCGGCTGGAGTGGCGCGTCCTCGTTCCAGGAGCCCTCCTCGACCGTCCCGTACACCTCGTCGGTGGACACCTGGACGACCCTGCCGACGCCCGCGTCCCGGCACGCCTGGAGCACGGTCTGGGTGCCGAGCACGTTGGTGCGCACGAACGCCGACGGCCCGTCGATCGACCGGTCGACGTGCGACTCGGCGGCGAAGTTGACCACCAGGTCGTGGCCGGCGACGACCTCGGCGACCAGCGCGGCGTCGCAGACGTCGCCGTGCACGAACTCGAACCCGCCCTGGACGGGCTCCAGGTTGGCGAGGTTGCCCGCGTAGGTGAGCGCGTCGAGGACCGTGACCTTCGCGCCCTCCAGCGACGGGTAGCCGCCGGTGAGCACCGTGCGGACATAGTGTGACCCGATGAAACCGGCGCCGCCGGTTACCAGAACCCTCATGAGCTAATCTGCACCTTGCTGTGATCGCCGAGCACCAGCCGATGGGCTCTGGGAGTGTTGGGAGCGGGCGTGACCTCCACGTCGCGCCCGATCAGGGAGGCCTCGATCCGGCGCACCCCGTGGATCGACGCGCGGCGCAGCAGGATGGAGTACTCGATCTCGCTGTCCACGACCTGACAGTCCTCGGCGACCGAGGTGAACGGGCCGACGTAGGAGTCCCGCACCACGGCGCCCCGGCCGATGATCACCGGGCCGACGATGCGCGAGCGGGCGATGTCGGCCCCGTCCTCTACCACCACCCGGCCGATGATCTCGGAGGCGTCGTCGACCGCGCCGTCCAGGCGCTGGTCCAGGTCCTCCAGCAGCAGCCGGTTGACCTCCAGCATGTCGGTGACGTTGCCGGTGTCCTTCCAGTAGCCGGAGATGATCGTGGAGGAGACCCGGTGGCCCTCGTCGATCAGCCACTGGATCGCGTCGGTGATCTCCAGCTCTCCGCGCCAGGAGGGCTTCAGCGCGGCCACGCCCTCGTGGACCGCCGGGGTGAACATGTAGACGCCGACGAGGGCGAAGTCGCTCTTCGGGGCGGCCGGCTTCTCCTCCAGCCCGACGACCTGCCCGGAGGTGTCCAGCTCGGCCACGCCGAACTGCCGGGGGTCGGCGACGCGGGTCAGCATGATCTGCGCGGCGGGGCGCTCGTCGTGGAACCGCCTCACCAGCGGCTCGATGCCGCCGACGATGAAGTTGTCGCCGAGGTACATGACGAAGTCGTCGTCGCCGAGGTACTCCCGGGCGATCAGCACCGCGTGGGCCAGGCCCAGCGGCGCGTCCTGCCGCAGGTAGGTCACCTCCAGCCCGAACGCCGACCCGTCGCCGACCGCGCCCTCGATCTCCTCGTGGGTGTCGCCGACGATCATCCCGACCTCGCGGATGCCCGCCGCGGCGATCGCCTCCAGCCCGTAGAACAGCACGGGCTTGTTGGCGACGGGGACCAGCTGTTTGGCGGAGGTGTGGGTGATCGGCCGGAGGCGGGTGCCTGAGCCTCCGGCGAGCACGAGCGCCTTCACTAGTAAGCCCCTCCACCACGGGTGACGGCAGACCATGTCTTCCACAGGATCTGCAGATCGAGGATCAGCGACCAGTTCTCCACATACCGGAGGTCGAGTCGCACGGACTCCTCCCAGGAGAGGTCGGAACGCCCGCTGACCTGCCAGAGGCCGGTCATGCCCGGCTTGACGACGAGCCTGCGGCGGACGTCGGTGCCGTACTGCGCCACCTCTTCGGGAAGCGGCGGACGCGGCCCCACCAGCGACATCTCGCCGCGCGCGACGTTGAACAACTGCGGCAGCTCGTCCAGGGAGTACCGGCGCAGGAAGCCGCCCACGCGGGTGACCCTTGGATCGTTCCTTATCTTGAACAGCACTCCGTCGAACTCGTTGTTGTCAAGGAGGTCGACCTTCAGCTTCTCGGCGTCCCGCACCATCGTGCGGAACTTGAAGACCCGGAACTCGCGGCCGTCGCGGCCCACCCGGGTCTGCCGGAACAGCGCCGGCCCGGGGCTGGTCGTCCTGATGAGGATCGCGATCACCAGCATCGGCAGCGCCAGGACGCTTAGCGCGGCCGCCGCCAGGAGCTTGTCGAACAGGCTCTTGACGATCTGGCGCCCGCCGTCGAACTCCGGGTGCTCCACATGCAGCAGAGGCATCCCGGCGACCGGGCGGATGCTCGTGCGCGGGCCGGCGACGTCCATCAGCGCCGGGGCGACGAACAGCTCGGTGCCCTTGGTCTCGATGCTCCAGGCCAGGCGGCGCAGCGCGGCGCCGTCCAGCTCGGGGCAGGCGAGGACGGCCACGGCATCGGCCGACACCTTGCCGGCCACGGTGGCCACGTCGGCGAAGTCGCCGTACACCGGCACGCCGTCGATGTCGAGCCCGTTGCCCGGGAACTGCCCGGGCGGCAGGCACGCCGCGACGACCCGCATGCCGTGGTACGGCTGCCGCCGGAACTGCATGACCAGATCGAGAACGGCGGTGCGGTGGCCCACGGCCACCACGCGCCGCAGATATTCGCCCTGGGCCCGCCGCCGGTGCAGCCGCTTGCGCATGCGGTAGCGGAACGCCAGGGTGAGCGCCGTGGCGAGCGGCAGCATCGCCATCACGTAACTGCGCGCGATCATCGTCTGGGTGGCGTAGGCGCCGATGGCGACCGCCGCCGTCAGCCCTGCCCCTCCGTCGAAGACCCCACGGAACTCCTCGCTGCCCTCTCCGTGACTCTTCTCGCGGTAGACGCCGGCCAGTGCCATGGCACCGGGCCAGACCAGCGCGAGGCCGAAGCCGAACAGCAACTCCGACCAGGGGATGAAGGCGCCCACCCAGAGCCTGAATCCCATCACCACTTCGCAGGCGATCATGGCGCATGCCATGTCACCTGCGAGAAGAGCCCGCATATAGGAGCGCGTCCAGATGCTCGACGCCGTCAGCGGGCCCGTGTCGAGAAGCGCGACAGAGCGCTCCTGCAACCCCACCCTCATGCTTACCCCTGCCCTGCTCCTGTCAGACCTATGTAGCAGACGGCCATCGCGTCGCTTTGGTTGACACATGGCTCCGAAACATCAGGAGCGTGGGTACCCGTTCAAATACTAAAGATCATCCGCAACAAGGGAAATAGCCGGGCATTGGCCACAATAGGCCTCGTCGCCGTGCGGGGCACTCCCTTGACGGAACGGTCCAAACCCGTGTACATGACCGCGCCCCAGCTAGATTCAGTACATGTCTGACATCCAGGTGGTGAGATCGGGCCAGGTGACGACGGTGGTGCTGGCGCGTCCGGAGGTGCGCAACGCCGTGGACGGTCCCACCGCCGCCGCGCTCGCCCGGGCCTTCCGCGACTTCGAGGAGTCGGACGCGTCCGTCGCCGTGCTGTGGGGCGAGGGCGGGACCTTCTGCTCCGGCGCGGACCTGCACGCGATCGGCACCGAGCGCGGCAACCGGGTGCGCGAGGACGGCGACGGGCCCATGGGGCCCACGCGCATGCGCCTGTCCAAGCCCGTGATCGCCGCCGTCGAGGGGTACGCGGTGGCGGGCGGCCTGGAGCTGGCGATCTGGTGCGACCTGCGGGTGGCCGCCGAGGACGCCGTCTTCGGGGTGTTCTGCCGCCGCTGGGGCGTCCCTCTCGTAGATGGCGGCACCGTGCGGCTGCCGAGGCTGGTCGGCACGGGCCGGGCGATGGACATGATCCTCACCGGCCGCGCCGTGGGCGCCGCCGAGGCACTGGCCATGGGCCTTGTCACCCGGGTCGTCCCGCCGGGCACGGCGCGCGAGAACGCCGAGGAGCTTGCCCGCGAGCTCGCCGCCCTGCCCCAGGACTGCATGCGGCGGGACCGCCTGTCCCTGCTGGAGCAGGAGGGGCTCACCGAGGAGGAGGCGCTGCGCGGCGAGTTCCGCCACGGCCTGGTCTCGCTCCGGAGCGCCACCGACGGCGTCGGCCGGTTCCGCTCGGGCGCCGGCCGCCACGGAGCCTGACGCGGGCCGAGGAACGCCCCACCGGTCGCGGCCGCCCCGAGGGCCGCCGGAGCCTGATCACTCTGCGGCCGATCCGGCCGGTGCGCCGCTAGTCGTACTCCAGATCCGGCAAAGGAGACGGCGGATCCGGGCTGCGCCACACGACCACGTATCCGGAGTATCCGGAGTACCCGGCGTGCCCCGGGCCACCGGCGTTGCCCCCGGAGGTGGCGTGGGCGGACGTCACCGCGTCGCTCAGCCGCTCCAGGTCGAACTCCGGCAGGTACCGCAGCCTCGCCAGGAAGGTCGCGTCGGTGGCGGAGCGCGGCACCACGCACCCCTGGCCGTCGCGGTCGAGCAGGACGATCAGCATGTCGGATTCGGTGACGCCGCCGACGCGGACCTCGACCACGTCCTCCCACGCGAGGGCCTCGACACTGCCGTCGGCGTAGTGACGGGTGACGCCCTCTTCGGTGACGTACACATAGGAGTCCGGCACTGAGTTGCCGTGCATGGGCGCGATTGTGACGACTCACCAGGCGTCCTCGCAAGAGAAGCGGCTAATCAGCACCCCAGGCGTGCACCAGATGGGCGGCCGTCGCGCGGCGCGCGGCCTCGGCGGGACCTGCGGCGATGGCGTCCAGCAGCGCGCGGTGCTCGTCCACCAGTTTCGCTCTGTCGTGATATATGGCCCGAAGGCGTACGAGCCCGAGCCGGGTTTCGGCCGCCAGCGCGCCGTACAGGCGTTCCAGCCGGGGGCTGCCCACGGCGAGGATCAGCTCCTCGTGGAACGCCATGTGCTCGGCGACGACGTCGGCCCACGGCGCGTCCGCCGGGAGGGCCGCCATGCGCGTCAGCGCGGCGTCCGCCTGGGGCACCCGCCGGCCCGCCACGGCGGCCGCCATCAGATCCTCCAGGGGACGCCGGACGTACATCAGGTCGTCCAGGTCGGCGAGCGTGACCTCGGGCACGTACGCGCTGCGGTTGCGCTCGCGCCGCAGCAGCCCCTCGTGGACCAGGACGGCCAGGGCCTCGCGGACGGTCGGGCGCGCCACACCGTACAGGCTCGACAGCTCCTGCTCGGGAAGCGCGGTGCCGGGGGAGATCTCGCCGGAGAGCACGCGCCGGCGCAGGGCGGCCGCGAGCGCGTCGACCGTCGAGACGGGGCGCAGTTTCACGCCGACGATTGTGCCTCCACGACGCGGTCGGCGGGAGCCGGACGGACGGGTTCGGGCAGGGCGACCACGACCAGGGCCGCGCCGAGCAGGGCGAGCCCCGCCCAGGAGACCGGGGTGAGCCGCTCGTGCAGGACGATGAGACCGAGCAGGGCCGCCACGGCGGGCTCGGCCAGCGTCAGCGTGGCGGCGCGGGCGACCGGCGTGGCGCGCAGGCCGCGTCCGTACAGGACTGCGGCCAGCGCCGTCGTGGCGCACCCGAGGTAGACGGCGGTGAGCAGCGCGTGCGGCTCGCCGAGCCACGCGGTGCCCCTCCAGAGCAGGATCGGCAGCATCACCACCGCCGCGCCCCCGAACATGAGCACCATCACGGCGCTGGACGGCGCCCCGGCCGCGATGGCCCGCGAGGCGGTCACCGCGTAGAAGGCGTACAGCAGCCCCCCGGCCAGCGCGAGCAGGACGCCCGGCGGGTCGACGCCGACCGCCGCGCCCCCCGACAGGCCGCCCGAGACCAGCGCGGCGCACCCGGCGACGGCGGCGGCGGTCGCGAGTGCCCAGCGGCGGCCGGGGCGCCTGCGGTCGTAGGCCCAGGAGAGCAGGCCGGTGAAGACGGGGCCGCTGCCGATCGCGACCACGGTGCCGACCGCGACGCCGGTGCGGGTGACGGCGCCGAAGAAGCAGAGCTGGTACGCGGCGGCGGCCACGGCGGCGAGGGCGAGCGGCAGCGGGCGCCCGCGCGCGAGCAGGCGCCGGGCGGCGCGGCCGGCGACGGCGGCGAGGACGAGGCCGCCGATGACCAGGCGGGCGGCGGCGAGCGCGATCGGGTCGGCCGGTCCGGCGAGCGCGAGCGTCCCCGCCGTGCCCGCGGTCCCCCAGAGGACGGCGGCGGCGATCACGCCCACGGGACCTGCGGCGGCGCCGCGCGCGCGTCCGCTCTTGGCCGGGATGGAGACCATGGCGAGATTGTCTGACAACTAGACAGTTGATGCAACGACCCAGTGAGATTCGGCCGGAAATGAGGCATGATTCGTTAATTAAGGGGCCTGTCTGCACTCGACCCCCATTGGTACTGTTTCGCCACCAATAACCCGCGCGTAACGATGCGGCTCCCCAGCGAGGTCTCATGGGTGGGCGTAAGAGATCCATCAAGTTCAAGATCTTGACCCTGGCACTGGTACCACTGATCTCCCTGATCGGGATCTGGGCCTTCGCGGCGACGATCACGGTGCAGAGCGGGCTCGACCTCCTTCAGGTGCAGTCCATCTACACCAACGTGATCGTCCCGGCCGGAAACCTGTCGACCCAGCTCCACCACGAGCGCTACGAGTCGCTCGCCTACCTGGGATCGTCCTCCGGCGACCGCACCGCCCTGGAGGCGCAACGGGCCAGGACCGACCAGGCGCGGGCCGTGCTGGAACAGAAGGCGCTGCCGGGCGGCGTTCAGGACGTGCCGGATCTATCGATCTACCAGCGGGCGATCGAGCTGGTCACCGTGACGGGCCGGCTGCCCGACATCCGGGCCCGCGTCGACGCCAAGAGCTTCACGCCCCTGCTCACGCTGGACGCCTACGACCTGATCTCCGACGCCGTCGCCCGCGTGTACGACAGCCTGCGCCTCGCCGGCGACCCCGAGCTCGGCCCGCCGACGCGGGCCATCACGCTCATCGACCGCAGCCGCGACCTCATGTGGCAGCAGGCCGCCCTGGTCGTGGGCGCCGCGGCCGCGGGGACGATGAGCACCGACGAGCAGACCGCCTTCACGGCGATGGTGACCAAGCGCCGCCTGCTGTACGACATGGGCTTCCAGCTCCTCGACGACGAGCTGCGCCAGCCCTACCTCGTCCTGCAGAACTCCCAGGCGTACACGAGGTTCTCCTCCATCGAGGACCAGATCAGCCAGGACGTCGGCGGCGGCAGGGCGCTGCCGGCCGCCTCGGCGAAGTGGGCGGAGAACGTCCAGGCCGCCACGAGGCTCTTCGACCGGCAGAACGGGGTCGCGGCCCGGCAGATCGCCGACCGGGCCACCCCGATCGCCATGGGCATCCTGTGGCGGATCGGCGTCGCCGCGGGGCTCGGCCTGATCGGCATCGGCTTCTCGCTGTGGGTGTGCGTCCGCTTCGGACGGCGCATCACCGCCGAGCTGGTGCACCTGCAGAGCGTCGCCCTGGAGCTCGCCAACCGCAGGCTCCCCTCCGTCGTGCGGAGGCTGCGGCAGGGCGAGGACGTCGACGTGGCCGCCGAGACCCCGCCGATCGCCACGGGCACCACCGAGGAGATCGTCAGCGTGGGGCAGGCGTTCACGTCCGTGCAGACCACCGCGGTGCAGGCCGCCGTGGGACAGGCAGAGATCCGCAAGGGCGTCGGCAAGGTGTTCCTCAACCTCGCCCGCCGCAACCAGTCACTGCTGCACCGCCAGCTCTCGATGCTCGACGCCCTCGAACGCAAGGTGACCGACCCGGACCTGCTGGACGAGCTGTTCGGCATCGACCACCTGACCACGCGCATGCGCCGGCACGCCGAGGGGCTGATCATCCTCTCCGGCGCCGTCCCGGGCCGCGGATGGCGCACGCCGGTGCCGATGTTCGACGTCGTCCGCGCGGCCGTCGAAGAGGTGGAAGACTATTTGCGCGTGCACGTCGCCATGCCCGAGGACATGGCGCTGAGCGGCAACGCCGCCACCGACGTCATCCATCTGCTCGCCGAGCTGGTGGAGAACGCCACGATCTTCTCCCCGCCGCACACCCACGTCGAGGTCCGCGGCGAGGCCGTGGCCAGAGGGTTCGCGATCGAGGTCGAGGACAGGGGGCTCGGGCTGAGCCCGGAGGAGATGGACCAGATCAACGCGAGACTTGCCGATCCCCCCGAGTTCGACCTCGCTGACAGCGACCGGCTGGGCCTGTTCGTCGTGGGCCGCCTGGCCGCGCGGCGCGGTATCCGCGTCTCGCTGCGCGTCTCGCCGTACGGCGGCACGACGGCGATCGTCCTCCTCCCCGAAGGGCTGGTCACCTCGGCCGACTCGGTGCCCCGGGAGCAGTACTCGCTGGAGCGGATCGCCGCCGTCGAGGCCGGGACGGGCCACGCCCGCCCGTCCAGGGGGAACGGGACGTCCGGCGGCCTCGCGGTCGCGGGCGGCTCCGGCGACGGGGAGGGGCGGGCGGCCGTCGAGAGCCGGTCCGCGGACGACGCGGCCGGGAACGGCGGGCGCGCGGCGAACGGGCGCTCCAAGGGCGCCGCGGGCCTTCCCCACCGCGTGCGGCAGGCGAACCTCGCCCCGCAGCTCCGCGACGCCGCCACGCCGCCCGAGAGCGCGCCTGGACGTCCGGGCGGCGGGGAGCACCTTCAGCCGTCCCCTGACATGTTCTCCTCTTTCCGGGCAGGATGGCAGCGCGCCCGAGACGGAGAGGAGGACCGGACGTGAACGACGGCGGTGAACGCTGGCTCGACCAGGACGCCGGCCCCATCATCCGCCCCTACACCGTCACACGCGGCCGCACCCGTCCCACGGGGCCCGCGTTCGACATGGTGGCGATCGTGCGGGCCGTCCCCGGCGGACGGCCCCAGCCCGGGCTGGGCCCCGAGCACCTGCGCGTCCTGCGCATGTGCGCGGCGCCGACGTCGGTGGTCGACCTGGCCTCCGAGAGCGGCCTGTCGCTCGGCGTCGTGCGCGTCCTGCTGGGCGACCTGCGCGACCAGCAGCTCGTGACCGTGCGGGCCCCGGCGAGCGTCTCCCAGCTCCCGGGGGAACACATCCTGCGCGAGGTGATCCAGGGGCTCCAGGCACTGTGACCCCTACGTCCGGGCGGGCCTTCCGCACGGGCTTGTCATAGATCGCGGGCCCCCTCCGGAGTTCGGAGGGGGCCCGTGGCATTGTCCGCTAGCTCTTGATGGTGTAACTGTCGCCGTAGACCTTCCAGGTCAGCGGCGGGTTCAGGTCGAGGTTGCCGGCCTTCAGGAAGACCCGCTGCTCGGTGTCGACCCGGCTGGTGTCGCTGTGGGCCTCCTCGGTCTTCATGGCGGCCTTGCGGGCGTCCAGGAAGGCGTTGAGGTAGGTCGTCTCGTTGCCGCCCTGGGCCGGGGTCCTGGCCTTCTTCATGGCCGTCTTGCGGATGCCGCCGAAGCTGACGCTGTCGTTGCCGGGCCCGTGCATGACGATGGCGTCGTAGTAGATGAACTGGCCGAGGGCGCGCAGGCCGTCCGCCTTGGCCTGCTGGACGGCGGGGTTGAAGTAGACCCGGTCGCGCTCGTCGTTCTGCGCCTTCTGGAACACCGTGTCCTTGGCGGCGGTCGCCCAGTCCTTGGTGAAGTTCGGGTCGAGGCCGCTGTGGGAGGCGCTGCCGTTGACCTTGCGCAGCGCCGGGAGGTACTTGGCGAGGACGTTGCCCGGCTTGCGCTCGGCGTAGAGCTCGACGAGGTCCAGCATGTCGCCGGTGCCGGAGCAGAAGCCGATGATCCCGGCCGTGTAGCCGCGGCCGTCGCCGATGTCCTCGATGTACTTGTACTGCGCCTTCCAGTCGAGCGAGGAGTTCTCCGCGCTCGACACCAGCTGCATGGCGATGTCCTTCTTGTGCGGGTCGGTGAGGTCCACGGCCGCCGCGCGCGCGGGGGCGGACATCACCGAGGCGGCCGCGTGTGCAGGGCCCGCGGTGCCGGCGAGGGCCGGGACCAGCGCGGCGGCCAGCACGGGCGCGAGCAGCGCGGCCCTGCGGGGGGTGGTTTGCCGGGGGATGCGCACCTGTCTCTCCGTTCCGCCGCTCCTGGCGGGGGTGTGCGCGAGGCGGGTACGGCCGTCTCGCGCCGCCGGAGCCTGTGGCGGTCTGGCCGGAGGCGGGGGCGCCTCCAGCGATCGTTAGGAAAGTTACCTAACGAATGGAAGCACCAGCGCCACATCGGTGTCAATGGGCTCATCCGTTCGCCCCCGTACCGCCATTTCGGCGCCTCGGCGGCAACCGCTTTCCCAACCGCCCGCCCGGGTCATGCGAATCCCCGCGAGCCGCGCCCAATGTAAAGAAACGGTACCCATTTGGGCGGAATGGGTAGTGATGCAGGTAGTTGTCCCGTTACTAGGTATGGAGCCGTCGGGAGATGCTCGACGTGTTGGCAAAGAGAGCCACGGACAGACCAATCGGATCAGGTGCAAGCCATGTGTCAACACCAACCTCAGTGCCCGCCGGCGGATGCCGTCGATCACGAAGCCGCCTGCCTGGTGGCGTTCCACCCCGAGCAGGGGTGGGGGCTGCTGTGCAACGGCGTGGTGGTCTTCGAGGACACGGGCGAACTCCTGCCCGACGGTCGCAGCGTTCCGCCCCTCCACCAGGTCGCCTACGGGCGCGAGGCGTATGGACGGGCGGCATGACGATGACACTCACCGAGAGCGCACCCGCGGTGGACACCTCACGCGGCTTCGGCCCGGTGCTCCACATCCGCCCGGCCCGCCACCCCGGCAGGCAGGCGACGTGGGTCCTGCTCCCGGAGCCGGCCACCGTGCCGCGCACCCGCAGGCGCGTCCGGCGCCAGCTGGCCGCCTGGGGGATCGGGGAACAGAGCGACGTCGCCGAGCTGCTCGTCAGCGAGGTCGTCACCAACGCCATGCGCCACGCGTGGGCGGCGGTCATGACCGTCTCGATGGACGACGGGATGCTCCGGTGCGAGGTTCAGGACACCAACCCCGCCCTCCCGCGGGTGTGCGAGGCCCACGACGGCGACGAGGGCGGCCGGGGCATGTACCTCATGGAAGCGCTTTCCGGTTCCTGGGGCAGCTACCGCGTCTCCTCCGGCAAGGTCGTCTGGTTCGAGCTCCCCGCCGCCGAGCAGTGCCCGGCCCGCGCCGCCGAGGACGACGAGCGGACCGCGTGAGCCCGTACAAGGAACGGTGATCGCAGATATGACCGAGATCGGAAGACCCGCCGAGCAGGGCATGGACCCGCGGAACGCGGCCGGGAGGCGGCACGCCATGCGGCGCCTCCGCATCCGCAGGCAACGGGCCAGGGCCGCCGCACAGGACATGCCCGACCTGCGGACCCCGTCCGGACGCACCCTGCCCTACTGACCGCGTATCGGCCATGCCGGCGGGTGAACGCTCACCGCCCCGCCGGACACCGAACCCCCTGGGGCCCACCCCGGCCCGGCTCCCCCATCGATTCCCAGCTTCCCCCAAAGGAGACGCCGGGGCTGAGACGGACCGCCCACACCTCTCAGCCCCGGCGTCCCGCCTTCTCAGGCCTCGGGCGGGACGCCGCGCCACCCGGACGCGAAGCCGTCCCCGGCCCGTCCCTGCTCGGCCACCCAGACCGCGATCTGCGCCCGCGAGTGGAACCCGAGCTTGCCCAGGATGTGCTCGATGTGCCCCTCCGCCGTGCGCTGGGCGATGACCAGCCGCGCGGCGATCTCCTTGTTGCTCAGCCCCTCGGCGACGAGCCGGGAGATCTCGGTCTCCCTGCGCGTCAGCGGCGAGGGGGCCGGCTCGTACGCGCGCTCGGCTTCGGGGACGGACGCGGGCTCCTCGACGGCGTAGGCGAGCGCCTCGTCCAGGGTCAGCCGGGCGCCCTGCGCGGCCGAGACGCGGTACGCCGGGTCGCCCAGCGCGTCCCGTGTCCGCGTCACGGACTCGTCGTGGTACCGCGTCAGATGCCCGAACACGGACAACTGGGTGCCCACGGCCTGCCAGATGCCGGACAGCGCCCCGAACAGCCGGGCCGCCCGCTCGTGGTCCCCGTCCCCCGAGGCCATCCAGGCCAGCACCTCCAGGCAGATCCCCACGCCGAACCAGTCGTCCAGCGCGCCGTTGAAGCGCAGTCCCTGCTTCACCATCGCGGCCGCCCGCGCCGAGTCCCCCTGACGCCAGACCTCGATGCCGAGCGCCATCAGGGCGTACGCCTTGTGCCAGACCTCGCCTCGGGCCTCGCAGATCTCCAGCGCCTCCTGGCCACAGGCGACGGCCCGCGCGGAGTCCCCCTCGAAGGAGTACGCCAGGCACAGCCGGGTCAGCGCCACCACCTCGCCGACCTCGTCGTGTGCGGCGCGGTGGGAGGCCAGGGCCTCCTCGAACATCTTGATCGCCGGGCCGCTGTCGCCCTGGTACAGCGACGCCATGCCCGAGAAGAGCGTGACGTAGGCGAGCACCCGGTCCAGGCCCAGCCGCTCGCCGATCCGGCGGCTCTCCCCGAGCATCGGGACGGCCACGGCGTCGTCCCCCTGCATGAGCGCGAGCCAGGCGTCGACCCACAGGGCCCGTGCCCGCAGCTCGCCCGGCTCGTCCACGGCAAGGAGCCCGCGGTCCAGCCAGCGCCGCCCTTCCCGGACGTGCCGGCTGGTCTTCCAGTGGTAGAGCAGGTCGGCGGCCGTCTCCAGGCCGGCCCGCGCGCCCTCGGGCCCTCCGTGCTCGAAGCAGGACGCCAGCGCGCCGCGCAGGTTGGCGTGGTCGAGCCGCAGCCGGGCCAGCCACTCCACCTGGGCTCCGGTGAACAGGTGCGCCCGCGCCTGCCCGGCCAGCTCGCGGTAGTAGTCGCTGTGGCGCCGGCGCAGCGCGTCCTGCTCGCCCGACTCGGCGAGCCGGTCCCTGCCGTACTGCCGGATCGTCTCCAGCAGCCGGTACCTGACCCCCGGCGGCGCCTCGTCGCGCAGCAGCACGGACTTCTCCACCAGCCCGCTGACCAGGTCCACGACGTCCTCGCGCGCGATCCCGTCACCGGAGCACACCGCCTCGGCGGCGTCCAGGTCGAGCCCGCCGAAGAAGACCGAGACACGGGCCCACAGCAGCCGTTCAGGCTCGGTGCACAGCTCGTAGCTCCAGTCGACGAGCGCCCGCAGCGTCCGGTGCCGGGGCGTCGCCGCGCGGGTCCCCGAGGCGAGCAGCCGGAACCGGTCGTCCAGCCGTTCAAGGAGCTGCCGGACCGACAGCGCGCGCAGCCGTACGGCGGCGAGCTCGATCGCCAGCGGGATGCCGTCCAGGCGCCGGCAGATCCGTTCCACGGCGTCCCGGTTGGCCTCCGTGACCGCGAAATCGGGCAGCACGGCCTCGGCCCGCTCGACGAACAGCCGTACGGCGTCCACCTGGGCGAGCGCATCGACCGACATCGGCCGGCCGCCGGCCTCCGGGAGCGGCAGCGGGAGCACCGCCAGCGTCCGCTCGCCGCCGATGTGCAACGGCTGCCTGCTGGTGGCGATCACGCGCAGCTCGGGCGCGCAGGCGAGCAGTTCCTCGGTGAGGACCGCGCAGTCGTGCAGGAGGTGCTCGCAGTTGTCGAGGATCACCAGCGCCTTCTTGCCGGACAGGTGCTCGGCGAGCCGGTCCACGCACGCCCGTCCGCCCTCCTCGTGCAGGCGCAGCACGTCGGCGAGGGCCTGCGGGAGCAGCTCGGGGTCGTCGAGGGAGCCCAGATCGGCGAACCACACGCCGTCGGGGAAGGCCCGCCCGACCTCGGTGGCGATGCGGCAGGCCAGCCGGGTCTTGCCGACGCCGCCCACCCCGGTGAGGGTGACGAGCCGGGATCTCGACAGCAGCGACCGGATCTCGGCGAGCTCACGCCTACGTCCGACGAAGCTCGTGACCTCGGCCGGGAGCCCGCGCGTGCGCCGGGATCTCGAGGTGCTCACCGCCATCCCGCTCATTTGTGCCTCACCCGTCGACCCGAACCCATCAATACGGACAAGTCGGCATTAGTCAGGTTATGTCCGGTCCCGATGGCTACGCACACCCACGGCGCACCGATACCCCCAGCGGATCGCAAAGCTTTGATGTACCCGGGTAGAGCCCGAAAACCAGACAGAGGGTGTCGTATATCGCTGCGAGCATCACCTCATGACATCGACACAGGAGCCGGTGGCGGGGCCACCGCAAGGGCCGGACCGGCCTCTCGACGGCAGGGTCGCGCTCGTGGCGGGGGCCACGCGCGGCGCGGGCCGAGGCATCGCGCGGGAGCTCGGCGCGGCGGGCGCCACGGTGTACGTCACCGGCCGCTCCACGCGAGAGTCCCGCTCGGAGATGGACCGGCCGGAGACCATCGAGGAGACCGCCGAACTCATCAACGAGGCCGGCGGCACCGCCATCGCCGTCCGCGCCGACCACCTCGACCCGGCCCAGGTCCGGGCCCTCGCCGAGCGCGTGGACCGCGAGCGGGGCCGCCTGGACATCCTCGTGAACGACATCTGGGGCGGGGACGCCCTGTTCGAGTGGAACTCCACGCTGTGGGAGCACGACCTGGACGCCGGCCTGCGCCTGCTCAGGCTCGCCGTCGACACCCACCTGATCACCGGGCACTTCCTGCTGCCGCTGCTGATCAGGCGGCCGGGCGGGCTGCTCGTGGAGGTCACCGACGGCACGGCCGAGTACAACGCCGCCAACTACCGGCTGTCGGCGTTCTACGACCTCGCCAAGTCCTCGGTGATCCGGCTCGCGTACGGCCAGGGCGAGGAGCTCAGGCCGCACGGCTGCACCGCCGTGGCGCTCACCCCCGGCTGGCTGCGTTCGGAGAACATGCTGGACATCTACGGCGTCACCGAGGAGACCTGGCGGGACCACGTGGCGCGCGACCCGCACTTCGGCATCTCCGAGACGCCCGCCTACGTCGGGCGGGCCGTCGCCGCGCTCGCCGCCGACCCCGAGGTCGCCCGGTGGAACGGGCGGTCCCTGTCCAGCGGCGGGCTCGCCCGGGTGTACGGCTTCACCGACGTGGACGGCAGCCGTCCCGACGCCTGGGGCTACATCACCGAGGTCGTCGACGGCGGCAAGGACGCGACCGCGGACGACTACCGCTGATCCCGGCCCGGTGGTCTCCTGATCGGGGCCACGCGGGCTCGCCCGAGCCGTCCGCGCGCCTCCTGCCGCCCGGATCTCACGGCCGTTCCCCGGCGGGGCCGTACAGGGCGGCCGTGCGGCGTGCGGCCTCGGCGATCCGGGCGCGCAGCGCGGGCGGGTCCAGGACCTCGGCCTCGGGGCCGAGCCGCAGCAGCACCCCGTAGGCGACCTCCAGCGACTCGACCGGCAGGCGGGTGACCACGCGGCCCAGCTCGTCCGGCTCGCCCGCCGCGTCGAGGGCGAGCCGCCCGGCCGGGGGCGCGACCGCGCCGGGCAGGGCCCGGAGCCCCAGAGGGGTGAGCCGGACGGTGATCTCGTCGGTCAGCAGCGAGGCCAGGAACTCCGACAGCCCGGCCGTCCAGAAGGCGAGCAGGTCGAACGCGTCGTCGCGCGCGAAGTGCCCACCGGTCGGCGCGACCTCCACGACCCGGTCCACGCGGTACGTCCGGCAGCGGTCGGGCGTCACGGCCTCGGGGCTCCCCGGGTCGCGTGCGGGGCCCTCGGACACGTGGGAGGGGCCCTCGGGACCGCCGGAGGGGGTCTCCGGCACGTGGGCGACCAGGTACCAGACACCGTTCTTCAACACGAGCCCGTACGGGCGGACCAGGCGGGTCACCTCCCGGCCGCGCCGGTAGCGCAGCGCGACCACCTCGTCCCGCCACACCGCCCGGGCGAGCGCGGCCAGCAGCGGCGGCGGCTCCGCCTCGGCGAACCAGCCCGGCGCGTCGAGATGGAACCGCTGGCCGGCCCGCGCGGAGGCGTCCCGCAGGCCGGGCGGCAGCGCCGCGAGCACCTTCAGCCGGGCGGCGGACACCGCGTCGGCGAGCCCCATGTCGTGGATCGGCCCGGTGAGCCCGGACAGGAACAGCGCCTCAGCCTCCGGCCTGTTGAGCCCGGTCAGCCGCGTGCGGTACCCGCCGACCAGACGGTACCCGCCCCGGCGCCCCCGGTCGGCGTACACCGGCACGCCGGCCGCCGACAGCGCCATCACGTCGCGGGCGATCGTGCGCGGGGAGACCTCCAGCTCGCGCGCCAGCTCGGCGGCCGTCATCGTCTCGCGCGACTGCAGCAGCAACAGCACAGAGATCAACCGCGAGGCCCGCATGCTCCCATCCTGTCCTCGTCCCCGCCCGCCCGCGGCACCGCGCTCGCGTGAGCCACCGCCCGTCGCGGGCGTCGCCGCGGACGGGGTCCGGCGCGCGGGGCGGGCCACGAATCTACGAAGACCACACCAAAGATCAGGGGATCCTGGCGCGCGATCAACGATTCGCCCGGAGATCGGCCGCGCCGCCCCCGGCCCGGCGCCGGTCGGCATGGAATGGCACAGACGACGGCCATCGGCGGGGAAAGGCGGTTTCACGCCGGGCCCGCGGGGAGAAGCGATCCCGAATGCGGCGGGAATTCGGGAAAACCCCCGGAACGGGAACCGCCTGGCCGCCTGACCCGCATTTGATGAAGAGCTTGGCGGGCGCCGGGCGCGGCGTCGTGAACGGTCTTTTACCCGGCCCCCCGCGTTCGCGGGTTTTGTTTTACCCACCGCCAGGCGGCATGCCCCTCATGGCGTGATTCCGATGCCGATGAGGGGACTTCCCCCGCGTTCACGCGGACGTCGGCTTTCCCCGCCGCGGACCACTTGACAGATATCCTACAGCCTCTGACCTGGGTGAACGATCGACCGGGCCGCCCGGCCATGAGCATCGCTTTACCATCGTCCGGCTTTGTCGCGGCGAATTCCCCCGGCCCGGCCCCCTCCGGCCGACGGCCCCCGTCCCCGCGAATCGCCCCGCCGGGATCACGGCCGCGACGCCCGCGCTCGTCCCCTCTACCCCGACCGGTCCCCCGGGCGGCACTTCCGAAATGCCCGGTTAATCTGTAATCGTGAGGCAGGACACACGGCACGCCATTTGAAAGGAACCAGCACGTCAACACACTTGGGAGGAGCATCGATGAGTCTCGCCGAGCGCAGCGCCAAAGACGACATATTCACGCAGCCCAATGTTGACAGCGAACTGCCCGGCCCACGCTCCGCGGAACTGCTCGCCCGGCAGGCCGTACGCGAGTCCAACGCCCGGACCTACCCGCGCCGCCTGCCCATCGCGGTCGCGGACGCCTACGGCAGCTTTCTGCGCGACCTCGACGGCAACACGTTCATCGACTTCCTGACCGGCGCGGGCGTGCTGTCCCTCGGGCACAACCACCCCGAGCTGGTGCGGGCGGTGACGGCGCAGCTCGCGCGGCTCACCCATGGCCTCGACTTCCCCACCCCCGCCAAGGACGCGTTCACCGAGGCACAGTTGTCCATGCTCCCCGAGCCACTGCGCGACCGCATGAAACTGCACTTCTGCGGCCCCACGGGAGGCGACGCCGTCGACGCCGCCGTCAAGCTGTGCAAGATCGCGACCGGGCGCGGTGACGTCATCGCCTTCCAGGGCGGGTTCCACGGCAGCAGCCACGCGGCGATGGCGGTCAGCGGGCTCGTCCGCCAGAAGGCGCCGGTCGCCAACGGGATGCCGGGCGTCCACTTCTTCCCCTACTCCTCCTGCGCCCGCTGCCCGCTGGACCTGGCCCCGGACACGTGCTCCACCAACTGCGCCACCTACCTCGAACGCGCGCTGAAGGACGCCAACGGCGGCATCGCCCTGCCGGCCGCGGTCATCATGGAGATCGTCCAGGGCGAGGGAGGGGTCGTCCCCGCCCGGGAGGACTTCGTGCGGCGCGTCCGCGACCTGACCCGCGAGCTGGACATCCCGCTCATCGTGGACGAGGTGCAGACCGGCGGCGGGCGCACCGGCACGTGGTTCGCCTTCGAGCGGTACGGCATCGAGCCCGACGTCGTGGTCGCGTCCAAGGCCCTGAGCGGCATCGGCCTCCCGGTCGCGGTCATCCTGTACGACCGGCGGCTGGACGTCTGGGAGCCCGGCGCCCACATCGGCACCTTCCGCGGCAACCAGCTCGCGTTCGCCGCCGGAGCCGAGGCCGTGCGGATCATCCGCCGCGACGACGTGCTCGGCAACGTGCGCAGGCGCGGCGAGCAGATCGCCGGACGGCTCGCGCCGCTGGCCGAGAAGAACCCCTGGGTGCGCGAGACGCGCGGCCTCGGCCTGATGTGGGGCGTCGAGCTCGCCGACCCGCGCGACGGCCGCCCCGCCACCGAGGCGGCGCGCCGCGTCCAGGCGGCCGCGCTGCGCCGGGGGCTGGTCATGGAGGTCGGCGGGCGCGACGACTGCGTCATGCGGATCCTCCCGCCGCTCAACGTGACCGCCGACGTCGTGGACACCGCCTGCTCCATCCTCGCCGACGCCATCGAGGAGTGCTGCCTGGTGGCGGACTGAGGGGTTCGGCGACGACGCGCACCTGTGGGTGACGGAGGCAGCATGACCAGACAGGCCAATGTCGAGGACGTCCGGCGCACCGGGCCGCGGCCGGCAGCGGGGCCGGCATCCGGGCCGGTGCCGGGGCCGGGCGGGGACCGGCTCGGCGTCCTCTTCGAGGAGCAGTGCGACCGGCTGCGGGCCCGGGGCCGCGCGGACGCCACCGCCGTCGACGGCGGGGGCGTCGTGCTCACGTACGACGAGCTGGACGCGCGGGCGAACCGGCTGGCACGCCATCTGATCCGGCGCGGGGCACGTCCGGGCGACCGGATCGCGCTGCTGTCGGACCACGCCGTCCACGCCTACGTCGGCATGCTCGCCGTACTCAAGATCAACGCGGCGTACGTGCCGCTGGACGCGGGGTTTCCCCCCGACCGCCTCGCCTACATCCTGCGCGACGCCGCCGTACGGATGGTGCTCACCCTCTCCCACCTGCGCGACCGCGTGCCGGACGCCACCCTGCTGTGCCTGGACGAGGCCGAGGACGCGATCGCCGCCGAGGACGCCCGCCGCCTGACCCGCGAGGAGCGCGGCGACCCGGCCGACGACCTCTGCTACGTCATCTACACCTCCGGCTCGACCGGGCGTCCCAAGGGGGTGGCCGTCGAGCACGCCTCGATCTGCAACTTCGTGCGCGTCGCCGCCGGGGTGTACGGGATCCGGGCCGACGACCGCGTGTACCAGGGCATGACGATCGCCTTCGACTTCTCGGTGGAGGAGATCTGGGTGCCCTGGATGTGCGGCGCCACGCTGGTGCCCAAGCCGCCGGGCGCGAGCCTGATCGGCCGCGAGCTGCGCGAATACCTGCGCGACAGCCGGGTCACGGCGCTGTGCTGCGTCCCGACGCTGCTGGCCACCCTCGACCAGGACCTGCCCGGCCTGCGCTTCCTGCTCGTCTCCGGGGAGGCGTGCCCGGCCGACCTCGTCCGGCGGTGGCACCGCCCAGGACGCAGGTTCCTCAACGTGTACGGCCCCACCGAGGCCACGGTCAGCGCGACCTGGACGACGCTGCGCCCCGGCAGGCCGGTGACGCTCGGCGTCCCGCTGCCCACGTACTCGGTGGTGATCCTCGACCCAGACCGGCCGGGGGAGGCGCCCCCGGGAGAGCTGGGCGAGATCGGCATCGCGGGCGTCGGCCTGGCCCGGGGGTACGTCAACCGGGACGACCTGACCGCGCGGGCCTTCGTCCCCGACTTCGTCGGCATCCCGGGCAACCCGTCGGGCCGCATCTACCGGACCGGCGACCTCGGCCGGGTCAACGACGACGGCGAGATCGAGTACCACGGCCGCATCGACGGCCAGGTCCAGATCAACGGGTACCGCGTCGAGCTGGCGGAGATCGAGTCGGTGCTGCTGGAGGTGCCCGGCGTCGCCCAGGCGGTCGCCGGCACCCACGAGCCGGAGCCGGGCGTGGTCGAGCTGGTCGCCTACTACAGCGCGCGCGACGACGCCCCGGAGCCGGACCGGGAGGAGATCTACGCGCACCTGCGCCGCCGCCTCCCCCGGTACATGATCCCGGCGTACCTGGAGCCGCTGGCCGCCGTCCCGATGCTCCCGAGCGACAAGGCCGACCGCGCGCGCCTGCCCGCGCCCGCCGGGCCCCGGGGGATCGCGGGCGGGCACGCGTACGAGGCGCCGGTGACCGTCGCGGAGAAGATCCTCGCCGACACGCTGGGCCGCGTCGCCGGGCTGGACCAGGTGTCGGTCGACAGCCACTTCTTCGACGAGCTCGGGGCGAACTCGATGCTCATGGCGCGGTTCTGCGCCCGGGTCCGGGAGGAGGGCGGCCTGCCTCCGGTGTCGATGAAGGACGTCTACCTGCACCCCACCGTCCGCGACCTGGCCGCCGCGCTCACCGAGGCGGCCCTCGCGCCCGAGCCACCGGTCACGCCCCCGGCCGCTCCCCGGCGCGCGGGGAGCACGACGGGATACGCGGCGGGTAGTACGGCGCGGTACGTCCTGTGCGGGGCGCTGCAACTGCTGCTGTTCCTCGGGTACACCTACTGCGGCGCGCTGGCGCTGGTCGGCTCGTACCGGTGGCTCTCCGGCGCCGACGGCCCCGCCGAGTTCTGCCTGCGGGCGCTCGCCTGCGGGTGCCTGACGTTCGCGGGCCTCGCCGCCGTCCCCCTGCTGGCCAAGTGGACGCTCGTCGGCCGGTGGAAGCCGGGGGCGATCCCCGTCTGGAGCCTCGCCTACCTGCGGTTCTGGACGGTCAAGACGCTCGTGCGGCACAGCCCGATGGTCCTGTTCGCCGGGTCGCCGCTCTACCTGATGTACCTGCGGGCGCTGGGGGCGAGGATCGGCCCTGGCGCGGTCATCCTGTCGCGCCGCGTCCCGGTCTGCACCGACCTGCTCACCGTCGGGGCGGGCACGGTCATCCGCAAGGACGCGTACTTCACCTGCTACCGGGCCCGCGCGGGGCTGATCGAGACGGGGCCGGTGACGCTGGGCAGGGACGTGGTCGTCGGCGAGTTCACCGTGCTCGACATCGGGACGCGGATGGGCGACGGCGCGCAGCTCGGCCACACGTCCTCGCTGCAGACCGGGCAGCTGGTGCCGGACGGCGAGCGCTGGCACGGCTCGCCCGCCCAGCCCACGGACACCGACTACCGGCTGGTCGAGCCCGTCGACTGCGGCACCGCGCGGCGGCTGCGGTTCGGCCTCCTGCAACTGCTCGGCACGCTGCTGGTCGCCATGCCGCTGGCCGTCGGCGCCTCGTACGCGCTCGGCGTCTACGTCCTGGAGCCCGCCGGGCTCGCCGGGGAGGACGTGGGCGGCTGGCAACTGGTGGGCGAGGCGCTCACGTCGTCCGTCCTGCTCTTCTTCGGCGCCCTGGCGGCCGGGCTCGTGCTGGTCACGACCGTGCCGCGGCTGCTGAACCGCACGCTCACGCCCGGCCGGGTCTACCCGCTCTACGGCTACCACTACTGGGCGCACCGCGCCGTCGCGCGCCTCACGAACATGTCGTTCCTCATGCGCCTGTTCGGGGACAGCTCCTACATCGTCCACTTCCTGCGCCGCCTCGGGTACGACCTGTCGAAGGTCGACCAGACGGGGTCCAACTTCGGCCTGGAGCTCAAGCACGAGACGCCGTACCTGGCCACCGTGGGCAGCGGCACGATGGTCTCCGACGGCCTGTCGATCATCAACGCGGACTACTCCGGCACCTCGTTCCGCCTCTCGCGCGCCGCGATCGGGGCGCGGACGTTCCTCGGCAACGACATCGCCTACCCCGCGCAGAGCAGGGCGGGCGACAACTGCCTGCTCGCGACCAAGGTCATGGTCCCGATCGACGGCCCGGAGCGGCGCGACGTCGGGCTGCTCGGCTCACCGTGCTTCGAGATCCCGCGCTCGGTTCAGCGCGACACCCGCTTCGACCACCTGAAGACCGGCGAGGAGTTCCGCCGCCGCCTGGCGGCCAAGAACCGGCACAACGCGGTCACCATCGGCCTCTACCTGCTCGTGCGCTGGGGGTACGTCTTCGGCGCCACCCTGATCGCCTTGACGGCCACGAACCTGTACGACCGCTTCGGCGCGGCCGTGATCGCCGCGGACGTCCTGTGCACGCTGGCGTTCACCAGCATCTTCCTCGCGCTGGTGGAGCGGGCCTCGACCGGGTTCCGGGCGCTGAGGCCGCAGTTCTGCTCGATCTACCAGCCGTACTACTGGTGGCACGAGCGGTTCTGGAAGCTCAGCGGCACGACCCTGCTGGACGTGTACAACGGCACGCCGTTCAAGAACCTGTTCTGGCGGCTGCTGGGCGTGCGCCTCGGGCCGCGGGTGTTCGACGACGGCTGCCACATCCCGGAACGGACGCTGGTGACCGTCGGGGGCGACTGCACCCTGTCGGAGGGGGCGCTGATCCAGGCCCACTCCCTGGAGGACGGCACGTTCAAGTCTGGATATATCGCGATCGGCGGTGGATGCACGATCGGAACCAAGGCCCTCGTCCACTACGGCGTGACCATGGACGAGGGCGCGACTCTCGACGCCGACTCGTTCCTCATGAAAGGCGAGGAACTGGCGGCCGGCTCCCGCTGGCGGGGCAACCCGGCCGTGCAGATCCGGCCCTGATCAGCGAGCGGGCCGTCTCAACCGAACAGGCCGTCTCAGCCGAGCAGGTGCCTCGGCGGCGGGGGCGAGGCCGACGATGCCGGCGCCGGACGCGTACGCGCGGGCCTTGGCCGTGCGGACGGCGGCCGACAGCGTCTCGATGTCGTACGCGCCGTGGTGCCGCCGCCCGTTGACGAAGAACGTCGGCGTCCCGGACACCCCGCTGAGGTCGGCCGACTCGACGTCCTCCGCGATCCGCCTGGCGCCGTTGTGCTCATCGAGGTCGGCGAGGAACCGCTCGACGTCGAGCCCGAGGTTCTCGGCGTAGCGGGCCAAATCGGTGATCAGCAGGTCGCCCTGGTGATCCAGCAGCACGTCGTGCATCTCCCAGAACGCCCCCTGCGCGGCCGCCGCCTCCGCGGCCTCGGCGGCGAGCTGCGCGGAGGGGTGGACGTCGTGCAGCGGGAGGTGCCGCCAGACGTAGCGCAGGTCGCCGAAGTCGGCCAGCAGCTCCCGGACGATCGGCTCGGCCTGGCCGCAGTACGGGCACTCGAAGTCGCCGTACTCGACCAGGGTGACCGGCGCCTCCTCGGGCCCGCGCAGGTGGTCACGGCGGGGATCGACGGGCGCGCTGAGGTCGACGATGCTCTCGGCGGTGCCGAGCAGCGCCCGGACCTTGACCGGCTTCGGGAGCATGGCGGTCACGCGGCCGACGACCCAGGTCAGCACGCACGCCAGCAGGGCCGCGGCGAGCACCCCGAACTTGGCCTCCTCCAGCTGCGGCCCCTGGAAGGCCAGCGTGGCGATCAGCAGGGACACGGTGAAGCCGATGCCGGCGATCGTGCCGCCGCCCGCGACGGCCGCCCAGCCGACCGGCGGCCGCACCCGTCCGCGGGTGAGCCGGGTGACGAGCCAGGTCGAGCCGACGATGCCGACCGGCTTGCCGAGGACGTAGGCCGCCAGGATGCCGAGGGTGATCGGCGAGGTGAAGGCACGCTGGAGGAAACCGCCGCTGATCGGGATCCCGGCGTTCGCCAGCGCGAACAGCGGCACGATGACGTAGCTGGACCACGGGTGGTAGAGCTGCAGCAGCCGGTGGTTCGGCGAGATCGCCTGGGCCACCCCGGCGCTGGCCGAGCGGGCGAGCTCGGCGGTCGGCTGCTCGCGGAAGAGCCGGAACAGGTCCGAGGCCCGTTCCAGGTCCCCGCGCGTCGCCGGCGAGGCGTAGGTGAGCAGGCCCATGGCCAGACCGATCACGACCGGTTCGACGCCGGACATGAACAGTGCGACCCACGCGCCGGTGCCGAAGATCACGTAGACGACGCCGTTGCGCACGCCGGTGGACCTGACCAGCAGCGTCAGCGCGAAGATCACAAGGGCGGCGAGCACCGCCGGCCGCGAGACGTGCTCGCTGTAGAAGATCGTGATGACGGCCAGCGCGACCAGGTCGTCCACGACCGTGACGGTCAGCATGTACGTGTGCGCGCGGGCCGGCAGGCGGGAGGCGACCAGCGCCAGCATGCCGAGGGCGAACGCCGTGTCGGTCGACATCGCCGCGCCCCACCCGTGCGCCGACGGCCGTCCCGCGTTGAACAGCAGGTAGATCGCGACCGGCACCACCATCCCGCCGATGCCCGCCATCACCGGCAGCAGCAGCCGGCGGCGTTCGCGCAGCTCCCCCATGTCGAACTCGCGCCGCGCCTCCAGCCCGACGACGAAGAAGAAGAACGTCATCAGCCCGGAGTTCACCCAGTGGCGCAGGTCCATCGCGACGCCCGACCCGCCGAACCGGATGGACAGGTCCGTGCTCCACAGGGCCTCGTACGAGCGCGCGTCCACGTTGGCCCAGATCAGCGCGGCGACCGTGGCGGCGAGCAGGATCGCGGCGCTGCCGGTCTCGGTACGGAGGAACTCGCGCAGGGGCGTGTCGAACCGTCGCGCCCATGCGGTCCGCCCGGAGAGGGGTGCTGCGGCTTGCCGAAATTCCGTCACGTCTCAATTGACATCAGCGAACGGCGTGACATTCCCGCCCCCTCCCCCGCACGCGCGGGCGAGCGCCCCCGCTCGGCGCCGGACCGCCGATGGCCACGGGGTTTCCGTACGTACGGGGCCGTGAGCGTTTCCCGGTTGCTCGCGCGCGAGCCGCGGGACCCACCCGCGCGATCCGACGCGTCGAGCCGTCGACGATCCGGCTCGGCGGACGCCGCCCGACCGCCTAGGAGCCGGGCCTGCGGGCGGAGGCGAGCCCCGGGGGCGCCAGGGCCAGGGCCTTCTGGATGGCCTCGATCAGGGCCAGGGCCGACTCCTCGGTCAGCTCCACCGCGACCCGCGCCGAGGGGCCCTCGTCCGGGTTCGTGAAGTCGATGTTCACCGTGTGCTCATGGCAGGCGTGGTAGGGGTGGTCGACGTAGACGAGGCCCTCACGGACCGTGAACCAGCCCGACCCGCCCTTGCCGGCGCCGTCCAGCGCGATCTTCTCGGTGACATAGGTGCACATACGGGTCTCCTTGTCAGACGGCTCGGATGGCTCAGGCGGCGAGGTGGTGGCCGAAGAACGCGAAGATCTTCTTCCAGCCCTCGACCGCGGCGGCCGGGCGGTACGCGGGACGGTCTGTGGAGAAGAACCCGTGGCCCGCGTCCGGGAACGTGTGGAACTCGTGCTCCTTACTCAGCTTGTCCATCTGGGAGGACAGCACCGCGACCTCCTCCGGCCCCGGGTGCGAGTCCTCGGCGCCGAACAGGCCGAGCAGCGGGCAGGACAGGTCGGGAGCCTTCGAGAGCAGCGACTTGACCTTGAGCGGGAACTCGGCGGGCGGGTCGTTCACGACGAACGCCCCGTAGCAGTCCACCGCGGCGTCGATGTCCAGCGAGCAGGCGGCGAGGAAGCTCTGCCGGCCTCCCGAGCAGTAGCCGATCACCCCGATCCTCCCGTTCGCGTGATCCAGCGAGTTCAGGTACTCCGAGGCCCCGGCGATGTCGCCGACGACCTGCTCGTCCGGCACGCCACCCTTCGCCCGCGCGGCGGCGGCCTGGTCGTCCGGGCTGACGCCCGCGCCCTCCCGGGAGTACAGGTTCGGGCATATCGCCGCGTAGCCATTGGCCGCGAACCGGCGGACGATCTCCTTGGTGGCCTCGTCATACCCAGGCATGTGGTGGATCACCACGACACCGGCGCGCGGCCGGTCGTCCAGCGGCCTGGCCAGGTACGCCTCCAGCTCGGCCCCCTCGTTCCCGGTGATCGCGACCGTCCCGGCCCACATCGCGTCGCTCATTCCCTCACTCCATCTCCGCCGCACAGGTGGCCCATTCTGTCCTCAGTACACACGTCCCCACGCACCGCCCGTCACCTCACGCCCAACGCAAAGCGCCCCCTTCACCACGGCGACAGCGCCTCCGGAAGCCGGGCGCAAGCCCACATCCTTCGCAAGTCACGTCAGTCCGCGAGAGCGCCGAACCTGCACAGGGCGTCGACGGCGGCCCCGATCGCCGGTCGAGCCGTCGCGCTGAGCCGCCACAGCGCGAAGACGCGTCGTGCCGGCGGCGGATCGATCGGGACGAAGCTCACCGACGGCGGCGCGGGCTCCCGTCCCAGCCGTGGGATCACGGCGACCCCGAGGCCCGCCGCCACCAGCGCGATCTGGGTCGAGTGCTCGGACGCGGTGTGGACGACCCGCGGCTCGGCGCCGTCCGCGCGCAACGTCCGGACGAGCCAGTCGTGGCAGATCTGCCCGGCGCTCCAACTGATCCAGTCGTCGCCGGCCAGTTCCTTCACGGCGACCCGTTCCCGACGGGCCAGCGGGTGGCCGACCGGGAGCGCCAGGTCGAACGTGTCGTCCAACAGGTGCCGCCTGACCAGGTCGTCCGGGACGGCGAGCACGTCATCGGGCCAGTCCTGGACGACGGCGACGTCGAGCAGTCCCCGGCGCAGCGCCGGAACCGCCTCGTGCGGCTCGCGCTCCGACAGCGTCACCCACAGGTCGGGATGGCGCGACCGCAGATCCCGCAGCACGTCCGGCAACAGCCCGCGCGCGGCGGTGGCGAACGCGGCGATCGCCAAGGGGCCGGTCACCGCGCCCCGGTGCTCGGCGAGGCCGGACTCCACCCGCTCGACGTGCGCGAGCAGCTCACCGGCGTGCCGGGCGAGCAGCGCGCCCGCCTCGGTCAGCCGAATACCCCTGCCCTGCCGCTCGACCAGCGGCTGACCGACCTCCCGCTCCAGCCGTGCCATCTGCTGCGAGACGGCCGAGGTGGTGACGTGCAAGGTACGCGCCGCGCCGACGACGGACCCGGTCGTGGAGACCGCGTGCAGCACGCGCAACCGCTCGAGGTTCAACATCTCGTAGAGATACTACGCAATGCGCTCCACAAGGAGTCGCTTGTCCTTAGCGATGCGCCGCCCGCAGAGTTGACCCGGAATCCCTGACGCCACGTCGACCGCCTCCGAGAGAGAAGGTCGACCACCTCCGAGGAGAAGCGTGCACACCGTCCACGGCACCAACACCCTTACCATCGGTGGCGACCTGCCGGTCCACCGGATCGGCTTCGGCGCCCTGCGGCTGCGCCCCGGCCCGTCCCGGCGGGAGCGTGCCGCGTCGATCGGGGTCCTCCGGCGCGCGATCGAGCTCGGCGTAACCTTCGTCGACACCGCCGACTCCTACGACCTCGGCGCGAACGAGAAGCTCGTCGCCGAGGCGCTGCACCCGTACCCGCCGAGCGTGGTGATCGCCACCAAGGCCGGGCAATGCCACCCCGGCGACGAGTGGATCCCCCTCGGCCGGCCGGAATACCTGCGCCAGCAGGCCGAGCTGAGCCTGCGGCGGCTGCGCGTCGACCGGATCGACCTCTTCCAACTCCACCGCGTCGACCCTGCTGTGCCCCTGGCGGATCAGGTCGGCGCGCTGCGGCGCCTCCAGGACGAGGGCAAGGTCCGACATGTCGGCCTATCAGAGGTCACCGTCGACCAGATCGTCGAGGCCGAGAAGATCACGCCGATCGTCAGCGTCCAGAACCGCTACAGCCTTGTCGACCGCGCGTCCGAGGACGTCCTGACCCACTGCGAACGCCACGGAATCGCCTTCATCCCCTGGCTCCCCGTCGCGCGCACGACGACCGCCGCCCTCGCCGATCCGATCACCGTGGTCGCGGCCCGCCTCGGCGCCACCGTCCCCCAGACGGCCCTCGCCTGGCTCCTGCGCCGCTCCCCCGTGATGCTCCCCATCCCCGGCACGTCCTCCCGCACCCACCTGGAAGAGAACGTCGCCGCAGCCGCCGTCCCCCTCACCGACGACGACTTCGCCTACCTCGGCGACTCCTACGCCGACCGCCGACCGTAGAGCTGAGGCGCCCGGGCCCGGCCCTCCGCTCACCGGCGGCGCGCTTCCAACGCTTGCGGGCGTAGGCGTGGCCCACGTCGCGCAACGAGCTGCCGAGCGACCGCGCACCGAAGATGAACCGCGGGAGTGATTCATGCGAAAGCAGTATTTTTAGCGTATTCGCGAGCCCCTCCTTGTGTGACCATCGATGACACGACAAGGAGGGGATGATCCATGAAGGGCAGAGCACGAAGATCCTTATTGGCCGCGGTCACATCGGTGGCCGCCATACTCGGGTTGACGCTCCCGGCGAGTCCGGCGGCCGCCGCGTCTGCGCAGGTCTACCGCGGCACCGCGACCGTGGTGGTCGACTCCTATGACTACTGCGGGGGTTCCTTCGGAGGGGATCACCGGTTCGTCGGCACCAGCCGGTACAAGGCGGCCGCCAAGTTCGTCACCGGTCCGCGCAAGTCCGCCGCCGGGCGTGTCGAACGCAACCCCTTCCACTGGGAGTTGTACGTGGGGAACATCGGGCAGGTTGGATCGTTCCAGTTGGGCTCGGCGTCCATCGTCACCACGTCGGGCCGCGACGTCTCCGGTAACCTGCGCGACCCGAGGCTGCTGCTCGGCTACTGGGTCACCGGCCGATCGGGCACCTCGTGGTCCGGCAAGCTGGTCGACAGCCATCGCGCGGAGGGGGCCACGTTCAACCACTTCTACGGGCAGCAGGCCATCGTGTCCTGCCGCAACCTCGGCTCGACCCGCTTCGTCTACGCCGTCAACGCCGGGGCGACGGTCTCGGGCCGCGTGAGCTCGGGAGGCGCGGCGTTCACCGTCCGCGGCTCCACCTATGGCGACAACTACCGGTTCCGCATCACGTTCAGCGGCTGACCACGACCAGGGCGGATCGGGGCCGTCCTGGCGTCTCCCGCCGGGGAGGGACCGGACCACCGCGCCGGGTCGTGCCCACCGGCTCCCACCTGAAGCCCGGGTGTCCTCCGCCTGGCGGCCGGGTGCTCTTCTCGAAAGCCGCGATCATCCGGTCAGAGCCGCCGCATGGCGATAACCCGTTGGTGCGTGTCTCGAATGCCACTGGGAAGCGAACCGGTGGCCGGTTAGCGTCGCTGGTGATTTCCGCCTCGGTGAGAGAAGGAACATGCACTGGTTTGTCTGCGTGGGCATCGGTCCCGACCACGTACGCGTCGGCCCCGGCTTCGAGCGTTCGGGGGCGAGCAGATGATCGTCGCCGTCGTCGCACCCGTGCTCATCGGTCTGCTCTACGCCGTGGTGTCGTCGCTGATCCGCGAACCGCACCGGCGCCGCTTCAACGCCGTCATGGTGGCCGGGGCGGGAGCCGCCTACCTCAGCGGCGGCGGCCTGGGCGGGTGGGAGTTCCTCTTCACCGCCGCGGTCACCTACTGCGCCTACCGCGGGCTGGAGTCGTGGACGTTCATCGGCGTCGGCTGGCTGCTGCACACCGCATGGGACGTCGTGCACCACCTCAAGGGCAACCCGATCGTCCCCTTCGCCCACGACTCGTCCCTCGGCTGCGCCATCTGCGACCCGGTCATCGCCCTGTGGTGCCTGCGCGGCGGCCCCTCCCTGACCGACCTCATCCGCTCCCGGCGAGGCCCGCTCAACCCCTCTCCAGGCGGCGCGACCTGAGGCCGGTCCGGAGAAGGACCCAGTACGGCGAGGCCCTGCCGACGTCAGGCGGGTAGCGATCGCAACCAGGTGGTCAGGATGGCGTTGACCTCCTCACGACGCTCCTGCTGAAGCCAGTGGCCGCAGCCGTCGAGGATCTGTGAGAAGACCAGTCCCGGCAGGGTGGCGGGGTATGCCTTGATCGCGTCGGCCATCCAGGTGGTGGAGGCGTCCAGCGCGCCGCCGACGAACAGGGACGGCTGGGTGACGGGAGCGCCGTCGAAGCCGGCGAGGTCTTCCCAGTCGCGGTCCATGTTCCGGTAGCGGTTGAGCGCCCCGCCCATGCCGGTCCGCTCGAACTCCCCGGCGTAGAAATCGAGATCGTCCTCACTGAGCCAGGCGGGCAACCGGCCGACGGGGAACCGCTCGCGCAGCGTCCCGCCCCTGGACACGAAGTGCGGATCCGGGGCGTCGGCGGGCGGCATGGTGTCGCCGGACAGGGCGGCGTAGAAGCCGGCGAGCCAGCCGCGGACGTCGGGCTCGATCTCAGCCTCGGCTCGTCCGGGCTCCTGGAAGTAGCCGACGTAGAACTCCTCCTCTCCGGCCATCCCCGCGAAGACCTCGCTGGGCCGTGGCCCGCCGCGCGGGGCGTAGGGCACGCTCAGCAGGCCGACCGCACGGAAGACGTCGGGCCTTAGGAGGGCGGAGCCGGCGGCGATGGTCGCGCCCCAGTCGTGACCCACGATCACCGCCGTCCGCTCGCCGAGGGCGTGTACCACGGCGACGTTGTCCTCGACCAGCTCCGTCATCCGGTACGCGGCAACGTCCTCGGGCTTGGAGGAGCGGCCGTAGCCGCGGACGTCTACGGCGACGGCCCGGTACCCGGCCGCGGCCAGTACCGGCAGCTGGTGGCGCCAGGAGTACCAGGACTCGGGGAACCCGTGCACCAGCAGCACCAACGGCCCGGAGCCCTGCTCCACCAGATGGACACGGCCGCCCGCGGACATGACCAGACGATGGGTGATCCCCGTCACCCCGGCAGACCTCGACATCGGTCCTCCAAAGCTCTCGATGCTCCCGTGTGCCGAGCACGGCACCGGCCGGCACCAGGCCGGACCGCCGTCCCACGGCTCCTGCCCCAAGCATCCGGCCGATGGTGACGCCACCGCGAACCGTGTTGCCACTTCGGCAAACCGCTCTCAGATACCGGACCCCGCGGCGACCACTCGGCTCCCTGCCGACGCGTCACGCGGAACCTCAGGACAAGTTCCGGCGGTACGGCTGAACGGGCTGGGGTGGCCGGTCGGGCATATCCGGCGCTGCGGCCAAATCGGCTGGCGTGGCCGCTGGGACATACGACAAATTAATCCCTATGGAACGCCAGTTCATCAGCCACCTCGCCCACCGAGACCATCCCATCGCCGCGCCGGTCTCCGGCGCGCACGTGACCCGGCTGCTGCGCCGGGCCCGGCTGCCCGAGGGGGCGAGGATCCTCGACCTCGGCTGCGGCGAGGGGGCATGGACGCTGCGTGCGCTGGCGCTCTACGAGGACGCGACCGCCGACGGCGTCGACATCTCCGCCGACGCGCTCAAGTCGGCCGAGGGGCAGGCGGAGACGCAAGGCGTCTGGGAGCGCATCCGGCTCCACGAAAGCCCGGCCGCCGACTTCCCGGTGGCCGAGCGGTACGACCTGGTGCTCTGCGTCGGGGCGACGCACGCGTTCGGCGGACTCGGCCCCACCGTCGACCACGTACGGCGCTACCTGAGGCCGAACGGGCTGGCGCTGATCGGCGAGGGGTTCTGGGAGCGCGAGCCGACGCCGGAGGCGCTCACCCGGCTGGGCGCCGAGCCGTCGGACTTCCTCGACCTCCCGGGTACCGTCGCCGCCGCCGAGTCCGCCGGTTTCGACACGATCTACGCGTACATCAGCGACCTGTCCGAATGGGATGACTACGAGTGGTCCTGGACGGGCACGCTCCTGCGCTGGGCCAACGAGAACCCCGGCCCGGACGCCGACGCGGCCCGCGCGGCCGCCCTCGAACACCGCGCCATGTGGCTCCACGGCTACCGCCGAATCCTCGGCTTCGTCACCCTCCTCCTCCAGCGAACGGGCTGACCCTCTCCCCCGGAAACGGGCCTAACCCAAGATCCACACTGGGTGCCGCCGATGCCGCAGTAGCCGTTGGGGGCCTCGTACAAGTACTGCTGGTGGTAGCGATTCATTCCAGGCGCTGGACGGCGATCGCGCCATCTGTTCGCCCGTCTTCACCCGCGTAGCTACACCAGGGACGTTCAGCGGCAGCCGTATGCCACCTTCTGGCCTCGGTCTTCGGAGAGGAGCAGGGTGGTCGTTCCGCCTGAAAGCGGAAGGTCGGCGGTTCGACACCGCCCCTGACCACCTCACCTGAGACGGCCAAAACGCCCCGAGCATCCGTCGTCTTCCGTGCTACGGGGCGTTTTGGACCTTCAGTGATGGTCAGCCGCCGACGAAGCCTGGCGTGGTGCCGCACTTGGCGCGTGCGTTGATGCAGACCTTCACGAGCGCGCCGAGCTTCTCCGGCTTCCATGCGTTCATGAAATCCCCGTGCATCGAGGAAGCCATGCCCGACGACAGCGACAGGCCGTCACCGCCGAGGGAGTCGTAGTTGACCATGAGCGAGATGTTGGGGACCGCGACCGGATAGGCACCGGAGCACCGGCCGTCCTTCATTGGCCCCATGTGCGACTTGTGGTCAGGCGAATCGATGTGCTTGCCGTCCCAGCAGTCCTGGAACATCAGTTGGTAGATCAGGTTGCCGCCTTGCGCGCAGACAGGCCAGTTGCCGTCGGCGCTGCGTCCGGTCTGCGCGCTGCCGGCGCACCAGAATTGGCCACCGGCGTTCTTCGGCGTCGCTACCTGCCGCTTCGCATCGCCTTGCACGACTACCAGACCCGGAGGGAACGGCACGACCTCCGATGGGTCCTTGAGTCGGGCGCCGTAGTACACGCGGAAGCTCTTGATCGGGACCGGCTTACCGTTGCGCATCAGTTGCGGCACCCAGTAGGCGCTGTTGTCCCCAGGCGCGTTGCAGGTCGTGGAACTCGCGAGCAGGTCTGTCGTCGTGGTGGTCGCATTCACCTTCGGGCCGAAGAAGGTGTGCATGTGGGAGGCGCCAGGCAAGCCGGGCAGTACGATCGGATCGTCCTTGGCCTGGTTGGACACCATGCAGTCGGTGTGGAACTCAGGGACTCTCGTGGTTCCCGCGGGGACCCGTTCGGGTGCGACCTTGTGGAAGGCGTCCAGGGCCTTCTTCCATGCGGCCTGGTTCACCGGCACCCAGCCGCCGGAAGGCGCGCCCGTGGTCGGGGTGGCGCTGGGCGTCGGCTGGGCCGTATTGGTCGGCGTCGGGGTCGGGGTCGAGGTGCCCGAGCCTGTGCCGAAGACCTGGAACTCCCACAGGGAGACGCCGTACTTGCCGGACCGCTTGGTGGCGTAGAGCCGCACGAACCGGCCGGTGGCCGACACGTTGATGGTCTGGACACCGCCCTTGCCCGCCGTGGTGCTGTACACCGTCTTCCAGGGGTCGTCGCTGGTGGCGGCGGTCTGGATCTGGAACGCCGTGGCGTAGGCGTTCTCCCAGTTGATGACGATCTTCTTGATCGCGGTGGACCTGCCGAGGTCGACAGCGAGCCACTGCGGGTCGCTGAACTTGCTGGCCCAGCGGGTGCCGGTCTTGCCGTCGACGGCCGCCGAGGCCGACAGGTCACCGCGCTCCGCCGAGGAGGCGATGGCGTTCCGGCCCTGCGAGAGGGGCACCTCGGCCGCGGTGGCCGCGGAGGTGGCGCTCACCACGGAGGTGCCCGCGAGACCGGCGAGGACACCGGCCAGCGCCAGGCGGCGGACCTGACGTACCACGGACGCGCGTCCGGCTCGGATGCCGCGCGAGGCGGTTGTGCTCATGGTGAATGGAGTCCTTGTCCTGTTGGGGAGTCGTGGAGGGGACGTCCGGCGGCGCTCGCACGCGCCGCCACATAGGAGACCCGCAGGTCGCGAGTGGATAACGAAAACTTCGGAGAAGCTCGGCGTTTTGTTGTCCGCCCAAAGTCCCGGCGCTGGTGGCTCCCCGCCCCGCCTGGCAGCGGCTGCTCAGCGACATTCAGGCCAGAACGACCGACGCGATCGTCTGCTGGCACGTCGACAGGCTGACACGCCGACCTCGCGAGCTGGGAGACATCATCGACTTGGCTGACCGGCGCGACATGGAGCTGGCCACCGTAACCGGAGAGATCGACATCACCGTCCGTGTCCAGGCGTACGCGGCCTATGGCCGCGCCCAACTCTGTCGCTGAAGCCATTCGGCATGGTCCGCGTAGATCAAGGCAAGCCCGTCTAGATGCTCCTCATGGTGGGCTAGGAACTGATCGAGCGCTCGGAACAGCACCGCGACGGCGGTGCCGTTCCGTTCACCATCGATCGGGCCGACGTCCAAGGGTCTGGCCTCCGTTGGGAACGCCAGCATGAGCACGAGCGCTTCCCAGACCAGGTTGTTTCCCCCGTTCACCTGGACGATCAGCCACTCCCTGAACCCGGCCAAGAGGGTATGACCGCTCCCGGCGTGGAACCCGGCGATGAAGGTCGTGAACGCGCGGTACGAGCCGTCCAGCCCATAAGAACCTGGCCGTCTATGGATCTCCGCCATGTACTCACGAGGCGTCCACGTGGCGATCGATGGCACCTCACCCGCTGATGGGAGAGCTTCGTCAGGCTTCACCAGACGTCAGCCCAACCGGGCAGGCCACGCCCGTTCCAACGAGCGTGTATCTATGTGACCCATGCGCAGAGCTGCGATTTGCTGCCGGATCAGCCAGGACCGTGCAGGCGCCGGACTCGGCGTCGCCCGCCAGGAAACCGACTGCCGAGCGCTGATCGAGCGCCGAGGATGGCAGGTAGCGGACGTCTACCCCGACAACGACGTCAGCGCGTACTTGGGAAGCCCCCGCCCCGCGTGGCGACGACTTCTCAGCGATATCGAGGCCGGAACGGTCGACGCGATCGTCTGCTGGCACGTCGACAGACTGACACGCTCACTCCGCGAACTGGAAGACGTCATCGACCTGGCCGACCGGCGCGGCATCGAACTGGCCACCGTGACCGGAGAGATCGACCTGGCCACCCCGACCGGGCGTCTGATCGCGCGGATGCTCGGGGCTGCCGCCCGCCACGAGGCCGAGCACAAAGCCGAACGGCAAAAGCGCCAGCGACGACAGACCGCCGAGGGTGGTGGGATGCGCCCCTACGGCTACGCCGAGGACCGGGTAACCGTCATCGATGAAGAGGCTCAGGTGATCCGCGAGGCCGCCCGCCGGGTACTGGCCGGCGATCGCTGGCCAGCGTATGCAAGGACTTTGAGCAGCGGGATGTAAAGACCCCTTCCGGGCGTCACTGGATCCCCACCACGTTGCGCCGTCTGCTCGCGTCAGCCCGAATCAGTGGACGAAGGGAGCACACGCCGCGCAGCACCTTCCAGACCACCCGCCCTCTGCTGGGCGAGATCGTCGCCGACGCCGTCTGGCCCGCGATCATCAGCCCCGTCGACTCCGACCGGCTAGTCTGCGACCCGTGCCCGCACCCGGCCCAGGGCAAGCTGCGCCATGTCCCGGCCGGCGAAGTACGTCCACGAGCCCGGGTCATCCCCCGATCTGCACGCCCGTCCGGGCGTGCGCTGCGAAGAACCGCAGGACAGCGTCGGCGATCTCGCCGGGCTTCTTCTCTGGCGCGAAGTGGTCGAGCGTGCGGAAGGTCCCGGTCTCGGAGCGGGGAATCGTCCCGGCCAGCTGGGCGAGGGCGACGGCCTGCCGGCCGGTGTCACGGCCCTTGCCGCGCATGATCAGAGTGTCTGCGGCGATCTCGCGGTAGTCGGTCAACCGGCCGTCGAACCGCCCCACCTCGACGTGCTCGCTGATCGCCTGGGGCATGAGCGCGAGGTTCTGCCGCATCTCGGCAGGGGAGATCGCGCGCCGCAGGATGATCCGGAGAAGCCACCGCGGTACCCGTCCCGTCTGATCCGGGTTGACCCCGCGGACGAAGGTGATGAACGCCTCGAAGTCCGCGCCCTCGGAGATCTCGCCACGCGCTCGATCGATCCAGCCGACCGGGATCGACCCGCCGACCGACACTCCGGGCTCATAGACGGCGACCGCGTCGAACGCCGGGTTGCCGCACGCGGCTCGCAGTGCCACCAGTCCGCCGAAGCTGTGCCCGAAGATCAGCCGCGCGCCGGTTCGCGCGCGCACCGCCTCGATGTCCTCGCACTCCCGCGCGATGCCGTACCGGTCGCCCTGCGGGCCACTGCCGCCACGGCCGCGCCGCTGCACGACGTGCACGGTGTGCCGGTTCGCCAAGAGCCCGGCGAAGGCGGTGAGGTCGGACGCCACGGCGAGCGCTCCGGGAACCACGATGACGTGGGGCCCGTGCCCCGCGCTGAGGTACTCGACGGGCGTGCCATCCGCCGATGTCACACCCCGGGTGGCCAGATCAGACATGGTGCTCTCCTCCCGTTGCCCGGACCCGCCCGGGCTGCGCTTACAATGTACGCATAGGTGCCGGACCCAGGCCACACAGTGACGCGAGAGGTAGTGCACTTCACCCCCTCCTCGCAGCATATGGAGTAGTACGGCAACACGCCGATCAGCCGACCGCACTAGTGCACTTGGAGGGTCATGACCGACCGAGCGCTCTACCTACGCATCGCCGACGAGATCGCCGACGACATCCGGAGCGGACGGCTGGCGGAAGGCCGGCCGGCTCCGTCTACCAGGCGGATCGTCCGGGACTGGGGTGTCGCGATGGCCACCGCCACCAAGGTGATCGGCGCCCTGCGCGCGGAGGGCCTGGTCGAGACGATCCCCGGCAGCGGGACCATCGTGCGGCGGCGGGACGAGCGGCCGGCCGGGACGGCCCCGCGAGTTACCGTCGAACGATCCCGGCGCGCCCGGCTGACCCAGCGCGAGATCGTCGAGGCCGCCGTGCGGATCGCCGACGCCGAAGGACTGCCGCTCGTCACGATGCGGCGGGTGGCCGTGTCCCTGGGCGTGTCCACGATGGCGCTCTACCGTCACGTCCCGAACCGGAGTGACCTGACGCTGCGGATGGCGGACCACATGTTCGCCGGAGCCCGGGTGCCCGAGATCCCGATGGCGGCCTGGCGGCGACGCCTCGAGGCGGTCGCGCACCTGTTCTGGACGGTCTTTGGCCGCCACCCGTGGGCCGCCGAGGTGTTCTCGCTGAGCCGCCCGCAGCTCATGCCCAACGTGTTGCCGATCGCCGAGTGGTCGCTCAGCACGCTGCGTGCGATGGGGTTCGACGCACACGACATTCTGTGCGCGCACATCAACCTGTTCGGGCACGTGCGCAGCATGGCGCTGGTCCGTCTCGTGGAGGCACAGGCAGAGGAGGACACTGGGATGTCGGCGGACGACTGGATGCGCCTCCAGGACGGCGGCCTGCGGCGGTGGGCGTCGTCCGCCGGTCATCCCGGACTCGGCTACGTCGTGCGGGAGCGGTTCGACTTCGACCTGGACACGGTCTTCGAGTACGGGTTGCAGCGCATGCTCGATGGCATCGACACCCGCCGCCGCGCTCTCGGGCTGCCGGGCTGACCCGTGGCCGAGGCGAGCTACCGGGTGGAGAGGTGGGCTCATCGGGAACGGCCTCAGCAATCCCAGTAACTCCTCGGAAGAGGTCGTCAGCCCCGTCGGACACCAGGCCGAAGGGTCACCTGTATTGGCACCGGTGCCGCCAATGCCGCAGTACCCATTGGGTACTTTGTACAAATATTGCTGGTGGTAGCGATTCTCTTCGGGCGACAATTCGCGGCTAGCGTGGCCAGGTGGCCTCAGACATCGGTGTCCTCGGATGACGGGGCGAGGCATGCACGACCCATACAGTACGAGCGTCGTCATCGATCACGTAGCGCACGCGCCCGCCGCTGGTGACCTCGAACTCCCATTGCTCGAGGTCCTGTCCGTTGTGACGGTGAGTCGCAAGGTCTCCACGTCGGCGATGCTGGCGCTCATGGTCGGCGCGTGAGCGTGGATCGGCCCGCAGCGTCTCCAAGCATCGGCGCGTGTTGGCCAAGGCGTGACGGCATAGTTCCTCCCGGCCCTTCACCGCGTCGCTCGTACCGAACCGTACGTCCCATTCGTCGTCAGGAGGCGGGACTGTAACCCGGTCTCCGCTTCAGACTCATACCGAAACCTCAACCGGTCCGAAGTCTCCGCTCGTCGCCTCACGCGCCCGGGCATAGTGCGCGGGGTCGGCCTTTGATTCGGGCCTGCCAGCCCGCGATGACTTCCTGAGTAGTGGCGTCGACCACAGCCCTGGCGCGCACCCGAGCCGGTGACTGCGCCTGGGTCGACCACACCGACGTGGACTCCTGCCATCGTGTCTGGTTCGAGCTCCACGAAGACCTCATCGCCATGCTCGGCCTCGACCGGCACGCGGAACCCTGACCCGCCATCCCGGCGAAGAAGGCGGACAACGCCGCATTCCCGGACGGCATCCGCGCCGCCAACGACACCGGCCTACGCAACCTGCCGCTGCACGACTTCACCCGAAACCAGATCTGGGTGGAGGTCGTCGCGCTGGCCTGCGAACTGCCGGCGTGGATGCAGAGGCTCACCGGTTCATACAACGGTGGCCGACGAGTTCTCCGTGGCCGTACGCGATTGCGGGGCTCGGACTCTGGTGTCCGGCGCCATCCCCCGGAACTCGCTTTCGATCCCCAGCCATGGAATCAGTCACGCTCGTACGGCGCCCGTAGGTGCCAGCGGGTCACCGCGCCCTTTCCTCAACGGGAAGGGGCGAGATTACCGACAGCGGTTAACTTTGTCAGGGTAATGCACCTATTGACACTTATTTTACCATCCTGGTACTAATCGCGAACCTTGTCCTCCCCTTGCGACCCAAGGACGAGGACGCCACGCGGACCTCCGCGTCCGCCAGTACCAGGGAGTTCCTCTGTGGGGAGTTCATTCGATCATCCCCGTCGGCTCAGGCGACTTACCGTCGTCGGCGGCTTGGCGGCGGCGCTGGCCCTCGGAACCGTGTCCGCCGCCATCGGCGGTGTCCCGGCCCAGGGATCGTCAGGCGCGGGTCTGACGGCCGCTGCGACCAGCGCACTGCTGAAGGACTATGACCACGAGATCATCGACCAGTTCGACTCAGCCAACTCCGTCAACCATATTCGGCAACTCGCCGTGAACATCGGCCCGCGGCTGAACGGCACGCCACAGGAGCGGGAGGGCGCGGAGTACATCGGCGGCATCCTGAAGTCCTACGGCTTCGATGTGACCCTTCAGTCATGGGGCCCGGTCTCGACCAAGAACGTCGCGAAGGTCACGTCCCCGAACGCCGACCTGCCGGGAGGACCGAACTGGCAGATGGCCGCGTCGACCAGCGCGAAGTTCACTGGCAATGACGCCGCGGTGGAGGGACAGGTCGTCTACGCCAAGACCGGCCAGTCCGCCGCGGACTTCCCCGCCGACACCGCGGGCAAGATCGTTCTGATGGACTACAGCACCACCGCGTCGGTCCGCAACACCGCCGTGATCAACGCGGCGAGCCAGGGCGCGGTCGCGGTCATCCTGGCCTACGCGACCGGCAACAACGCGCCGCCGTCGTTCACGCTCACCACGGCCCAGCCGAACATCCCGGTGATGGGCGGCGGCAGCGCGCACTCCACCTGGATCAAGAGCCTTCTGGACAAGGGCCCGCTGACGCTGCGGGTCACGACCAACCAGTACGTGAACCCGATGGGCACCAACGTCATCGGCATCCGGCACGCGGTCGGCGACCCGGACGGCACCAAGGCTCCGATCGTCATGGTCGGCGCGCACATCGACTCGGTGCTGGGTGCCCCCGGCGCCCACGACGACGCCTCGGGCAACGGCGTCTCCCTGGAGATCGCCCGGGTCCTCAGCCAGTACCCGCTGGACAAGGAACTGCGGATCGGCGGCTTCGGCGGTGAGGAGGGCGGCCTCCTCGGCGCGAGGGCGTACGTCAACACGCTGACCGCGGCGGAGAAGGCGCGGTTCGTCGGCGAGTGGCAGATGGACATGGTCGGCACGCCGTACGAGCCGGCCCGGCTGTGGGCGCTGACCCCGAACGGCCAGTCGAACTACGTGGTCCAAGAGGCGTACAACGCGGGCGCGCGCGTCGGTTTCGACGGACTGCGCAACTGCAGGCTCGGGCAGAGCGACCACCAGGCGTTTTTCGACGTGGGCATCCCGTCCTCGCTGTTCATCTGGCTCGACTACCGCCCGCCGGCCCCGCCGGCCGTCTGCGGTCCGACCGGTGGGACGTACGTCACCGAGCCGCAGTACCACAAGCCGACGGACACGATGGACAACATCAGCCCCGAGCGGCTGCAGGTCACCCTTGACGTCGTGGGCGGCGCGGTGGCGCACAACGCGCTGAACGCGGTGACGGTGTCCGCGGTCTCCGACGGCGATCAGCCGCTGGCCGGGGCGCCGGTACGGGCCGACTGCGGCAACGGTCTGCGTGACCTGGGCACCACCGGCGCCGACGGCCGGCTGCAGGCGGTGCTCCCGCACGCCACCTGTGACTTCACCACCACCGTCGACGGCCGGGTGGCGAACGAGCGGGGTGTGTCGATCGCCGGTGACCAGGCGGTGAAGATGACCGTCGACCTCACGAAGCCGACGATCTCCCTCACCAGGCCCACCGATGGCGCGGTCTTCGAGCTCGGGACGGCCGCGACCGCGTCCTACCGGTGCGATGACAACCTGGCCGGGGTTGCCACCTGTGTCGGCACGGTGCCCGACGGCAGCGCGCTCGACACCTCCACCGTGGGCTTCCACGAGTTCACCGTGAACGCCACCGACAAGGCCGGCAACGCAACCGACAAGAAGGTCACCTACCAGGTCGTCTATCCCTGGAAGGCCTACTTCCCGGAGACGATGAACGGCAAGGCCAACAGCGCCGTACCGATCAAGTTCGGTCTCGGCGGTAACCGCGGCCTGGGCGTCATCGCCGCCGGCTACCCGGTCTCCCAGCCGGTGTCCTGCGACACCGGGAAGGCGACCGGTGCGTCCGAGCCGACCAGCGGCCCCGGGAACTCGAAGCTCAGCTACGAAGATGGTCAGTACAGCTACGTATGGAAGACCGACAAGAGCTGGTCCGGCACCTGCCGTACGTTCGAGCTGACGCTCAATGACGGCAGCAGCCACTTCACCACTATCAGCCTGAAGTAACCGCGATACGACCCCGGCCGGGGAACGGAGCCGGCATCGTGCCCCGCTCCCCGGCCGGACCATGGTGATCGGAGGGGACAGAGTGTCCCCGCTGGGTCATCCGCTGGAAAGCCGTCTTGAACACCTACGAATGGCTGTCCGCCAGCCGAATCTGGAACCCATCAAGATCTGGTTACAACCATTCGCGGCGGCGCTCATCGCCGCCGACGACCCCAGCTGCACGCGGCGCATGATCAGCGGATTCGCAAGAGACCCCGAGCAGCCGAAGCCGCCGAAGGTCTCATCTTCAGGACTACTCCTCCGAAGAGGTCGTCAGCCCAGTAGGACATCACGCAGATGGGCCGCCTGCGTTGACATTGGTGCCGCCGATGCAGCAGTAGCCGTTGGGCACTTTCTATAGATATTGCTGGTGGTAGCTGGTTCGCCTCAGGCAATAGACCGCCGTGCATCGGCGGAGCCCTGGAGTAGGGAGCCGTCGGAGCTCAGGGTGTCTCAGGTAGCAATACGAGTGCCGTGGTGTGCCAAGGGCGGACGACTGTGAAGTGACGGCGATCAAGGGTGGCCACCTCTGTGATGCCCAAGCGTTCAGCCACGGCTATGACGGAGGCGTCCACAGCACCCAGAAGGAGGCCGGCGTAGGCCTCCACCAGGAGGCTCATGCGCTGGAGATCGCCGTCTGTGAGATCGACCAAGGTCACCGGGCCCCAAAGGACTGCGATCTACTGCCATATCAGCCAGGATCGTGCGGGTGCCGTACTGGACGTCGCCCGCCAGGAAGCCGACCGTCGGGCGCTGGTCGAGCGCCGAGGCCGGCAGGTCGCTGACGTGTACTCGCGGCGCGGGCTCCAGGCGCGAGGCGATGGCCGTCGCCGGCTTCGGGACGGCGTTTCTGGTAGCAAGCCCAGCACGGCCGAGGACGGTATCGAGGCCGCCGTCGAATGCTGCATCGGTTCGTTCATGCCGCGTCACGTCGCAAAAGGTTCGCGATCAGGTCACGAAGGCGGCCAAGTGGCCTCACGTTGACTAGCCTCACCGGCATGCCCCTTGCCTCGATTCCCAGCCCTTCCGAAGGGGTCTGGTATCTCGGATTCATCCCGATCCGGGCCTACGCATTGTGCTTCGTCCTCGCGATCGTCTTCGGCATTTGGCTCAGCGAGCGCCGCTGGCGCGCCCGCGGCGGCGAGAAGGGCACGATCAGCGACATCGCGGTCCCTGCAGTGATCTTCGGCCTGATCGGCGCTCGCCTCTACCACGTCATCACCGACTGGCAGACCTACTTCGGCCCGCGCGCGATCAAGGAGCCCTACCGGGCGCTGTTCATCTGGGAAGGCGGGCTCAGCATCTGGGGCGCGGTCGCCCTGGGAGGTGTGGGCATGTGGCTGGCCTGCCGCCGCCGGGGGCTGTCTTTGGGCGCCGTGGCCGACACGGTCGCGCCCAGCATCGCATTCGGGCAGGCGATCGCCCGCTGGGGCAACTGGTTCAACCAGGAGCTGTACGGCAGTCCGACCACGTTGCCGTGGGGCCTGGAGATCGACAAGGCGCACGGCGGCGAGCCAGGGGTGCTCTACCACCCGACGTTCCTGTACGAGTCGCTGTGGGACGCGGCGCTCGGTTTCGGACTGATCCTGGTCGGCAGGCGGTTCACGCTGCGCCACGGCCGCCTGTTCGCCCTCTACGTCGCCGGCTACACGTTCGGGCGGTTCTGGATCGAGGGGCTGCGGATCGACCCGGTGGGCGGAGTCGACCACGCGGTGACGCTCCTGGGGCTGCGGATCAACCAGTGGACCTCGATCGTGCTGTTCATCGGCGCGCTGGTCTATCTCTGGGTGACTCGTAACAAGGACACCGAACAGATCGTGGTGCCGGCCTCACAACACAAGGCCTCGCACGAGGAGAACAGCGGGCAGGCCTCCGATCCGATCGAGAGCATCTGACGCGACCAACATGCCGTAAGACTCCCGAATTCTGTTGTGGCAAGTGCACACTTCAGGTACTTGCCGCTTGGCGCCGAATTACGAGGGCGGGTCATCGGACCAGGTTGCTGTACAGCAACGTTGCCGAGTGATCAACTACGACCCGACGCGACCCAAGTGGGTGCAGATCTACGAGGTCGTACGCGCACGCGTCGAGTCGGGCGAGTACCCGCCCCGCTACCTCATCTCCGAGGTCCAGATGGAAGGCGAGTTCGGCGTCGCCCGCGTGACCATCCGCAAAGTGACCGCCAAGCTTCGCGAAGACGGCCTCATCATCACCATCCCGGGCATAGGCTCCTTCGTGGCCCAGGACAAGAACGAGACCTTCGAGCAGGCCTGAAACCACCTGCCGGAGATCTCAGCAATCCCGGCTACTCCTCCGAAGGGTCACCCGCGTTGACACCGGTGCCACCGATGCCGCAGTGACCCAGCATCAGATGGCCCCCGGCATAGGCATTCCAGCCTACGAGTGACAGCTATCGGCTAACGCGCCCTCAAGCGGAACTCCGTCCAAAGATCGACGGCTTGTTCCAGGTCGAGTGCTGCCACGTCCTCGCGGGCCAGGCCCACCGTGTAGATCAGTCGTTCGGCGAGCCAGTCAGGAACGGGCTCTCGCATAGGCGTCGCTTCGATGTGGATGTGATCGGTCAGGGTCCCGAGGCGCTCGATCACCGTCCCAAGACGGACGACGTCGGGACGCGAGTTACCGACCGCCCGTACTCGGGCCTTGGCTTCGGCGTAGACCTCGGCATCGGCCCTTTCTCCAACGGCCCAGATCTCACAGATCACAACCGCCTTGTCATCGGCGATCCGGTAAACGATTCGCCAGGTGTTCCGACCGACGACAAGCTTGCGAAAGCCGGTCAGTTCCCCGCCCAACGGGTAGCCGGCCTCGGGGTTCTCCAGCAGCAAGAGGATCTTCTTCAGAACTTCGGGCACTGCGTCCGGACCGATCCTGCGGAGATCGTCAACGGCCGGGTCGGTGAATACGACTTCGGACAACGCTACTCGTCGTCCTCCGGGAGCGCGGCCAGCGACTCACGAGTATGCCCGAAAGCGGAGAGTACGTCGTCGATCGTCGTCCGCCGACCGCTGTCGGTCGCCGACCGTACAAGAACCAACGCCAGATCACGCAGATCGGCTGCGGCCTCTTCCAACTCGTTGAGACGCCGCATACTCACGACTGCCGCGACCGGCTGATGCCGACGGGTCACCACCAGATCCGTCCCCTGTTCCGCATCAGCCACCAGTCGAGCCACACCCCGCTGCGCGGCCTCTGTGACCGTGAGTTCGGTTGCATCCTGGAGAACAGTCATACACAAACTATGCAGATAGCTATACAGAAGAGCAATCGTCGAACCGAGTACCTCGATCGCCCAACCGGTTGAAGAGGTCACCTGGCTCGACATCGGTTACCGTCGATGGCCCAGCGGTGCCTCGCTCAGGGCCGCCCAAGCAGAAGGACATACAGGCTCACGGGCACCGGTCACGCAGGTAACAGGTACCGCCAGCCCAGCGCCCCGCACCAGATCATGATCGGCAAGTGGAGAGCGTACCCGAGCTGCTCCAGCGCCACCGTCGGCCCGCCGGTACCGGTCGTCCACGGAAGCGCGACCGCGGCCGAACCCGAGATCGCAGCGACCGCACCGGCGATACGGAGCCCCTCCCGCTCGCCGAACGGGGCCGGATAGCCGGACGGCTCACGCCCAGGAGTTGAGCGCGAGCCGTACAGCGAGATCTGTAAAACTACTCGTCGGCCGGGACCAGGCCCGTCTGGCAGGCGGCCCACTCGGACGGGTCACCCAGCTTGACGTTGGTGCCGCCGAGGCCGCAGTAGCCGTTCGGCACTTTGTACAAGTACTGCTGGTGGTAGAGATTCACTTCAGGCACCAGATGGCGATCGCGTCATCTGTTCGCCGGTCTTCACCCGCGTAGCTTGCGGAGCCGCTGCGCCAGGTCAGGGATGTCCTCCAACTCCCCCGTCGTCACGGCGATGACCACTCTTTCGGCTTCGTCCACGTCCCGGTACTCCAGGACCTCCCCGTTGTCCTCCAAGAAGGCAACGGCCGCCGCCCAGCCGAGTCGCTTGTTACCGTCGACCAGCGGATGCCCGATCAGAATGCTCTGCATCAGGGCAGCCGCCTTCTCCCACAGATCCGGATAGGCGTCATCACCGAACACGGTGGTCTGCGGGCGGAGCACCGCAGCATGCAGTTGGCCACCATCGCGGAGCAGGACCTCTGGCAGGACCGCCTCGGCCAAAGCGAGAAGATCCTCGGTACTCGGATAGACGGTCACCGAGCGAGCCGCTCAAGCAACTCCCGGTCCCGCTCGGCGATCTTCCGGCCCATCGCCTGGTAGCGTTCTCGCCGCCGCCGGGCGATGTACTCCTCAATGGCGACCACCATCGCCGAGTTGACGCTCTGGGCGTCACCACTGGCGATCTGCTTGATCTGCTCATACGTCTCATCCGGAAGCCGTAGCCGTGTCTCCGCCATACAGTCGACGGTACCACTTTGTGGTACCACCAAGGAGACCTGGCGATCACTACCAGACGCACGCATAACCCGAGGGGCGACGACCATCGCCTTGTACCGTGGAAACCTCACCGGAGAGTGGTCGAACTCGAAGGCACAGGATCCTGCGCGCGACAGAAGCTCCGCGTCAGCCACCCTGTCCAACCGGAAACGCTCATCGTCGGCACGAGCCCGATTGGCCGGTACTGCTACAAGGGTTATCAGTCCACTAGCCTGCTTACCCGGCTATGACCTGGTGTTATTCTCTATTTCCAGGTCTCCCTCACAACCTTATCAATGAGTACGGCGAAGTACGCAGTTGCTACACGGGCTGGCCCCACCTATGGTTTCCGCTATTCGTCGGCGGAAGAAACGGGGTAACGCGGTGCGGCGCCAGCAACAACCAGCAGATCGGTTCGTTTCCCGTGCTGAGCTCGCCGTACTGACGGGGGTGCGGCGTCCTACTATCACCACCTGGGCGAAACGCCATCAGGACTTCCCCCGGCCCATCAGCCTGGACAACCGGGAGTACTTCACCCTCGCTCAGGCGCTCAAGTGGCTGGACGGCCGCGTCATCCCCCAGAAGGAGCGGCGAGCGGACGAGTCGGCCGGATTCACCTACGGCGCTCGCGTGCGACGCGCGGTCGCGATCGCCGGTCAGGTCTCTTCAAATGGAGACGGCTTCGTCCGCGAGACCGCCTCTCCCGCATCCGACCTCGCCGCTGCCGACACCGACACCGACACCGACACCGACACCGACACCGACACCGACACCGACAGGACTGAAGCGGCTCTCCACCGCCTCCTCGGAACGTTGGCGACGAAGTTCCGTGACGGTATCAACCGTCAAACCGACTACTTGACCCTGGTGCTGTACCTGACCTTCCTCCGCCACTGCGCGCCCATGCTGTGGTCGGAGCTCCACAAAGTCACCGAACGACCTCCAATGGAGCTTCGTTCTACTGCGATCATGCGCCGGATCGGCGAGCTCACGGACCGGACGCTTCGCGCATATGGAATACCGCCAGGCGCACGTAGCACGCTGGAACGACTGCGGCCTCCTTCGGGGACGGACCTCGCCGAAGTGATCCGCCTGTGTGATCACCTCGGCACAACAGCTTTCCGCACCTTACTCGGCCACCTGGCAGCCACGACAAAATTCGATAGCGGTGACTACTTCACTCCCCGCGAAGTAGCTAATCTCATGGCGCGTCTGGCAGCCGGCGATAACGACCGTGATCCGGATCTGCTCGTATACGACCCGTGGCTGCGTGGTGGGGAGATGCTCCACGCCGCAGGTGCCCTCCGACCAGACCCGGGACCTTCGCTACGCGGCGCGAGCCCGAACCCTGAAACGCTGCGACTCGCTGGCATGAACCTCGCCCTGCACGGCCATACTGCTCAACTCGACCTGGGCGGCGTGACGCCCTGGGAGCAAATGAGTGAGCGGCGGGCACAAGCGCATGCCATATTGATGAACCCGCCGTTCAACATGCGCTCTGCACGACCCACCGCCCGCCACGACGACTGGCTGTTCGGGCCGCCGCCTCCACACAACGACAATTATGCGTGGCTGCAGTTCGCCGTCGGTTCCCTCCTCCCCGGGGGCAAAGCAGCTGTGCTGATGCCCCACCAAGCCGGCGTCAGCTCCGACGAGCGTGAGCACGCGATCCGTCGGGAGATGGTGGAGCAAGGGACGGTGGAGGCGATCATCGCACTTCCCGCTCGACTGTTTCCAGTGACGACCACGGCGGTGACGATATGGGTCCTCACCCCTCCCTCTAACCGACCGGGACGGATCCTTTTCGTGGACGCCACGAACGTAGACATTGTGACGCGGGAGGGGTCAGTCTTTCTGTCCCCGGATACGACCGATCTCCTCTCCGGGATCCATGTACGCCGACATCTACTCGCCGACGGCGAAATTAAGTGGCTTCCGGATCTCGGATGCGCCGTCTCTGCCGATGTGCACGCGCTTCGGCAGGCCGACTATTCCTTGGACCCGGCCGACTACATCGAAGACAGGCCCGTAGGTGCTCCAGTTCCACAGGACGCTCCGAGCACGGCGAACGAGCTGGTGCGCATAAAGAGCGAAGTAGATCGACTGGATGCCCGAGCCACTGAGCTTCGGACAGCTCCACGTCATGGATACTCCCGAGGCATTCCCCGAGGATGGAGCCGCGTTGCCCTGAGCGATCTTTGCAGCATCCAGGCTGGCCCATCTTTCTCCCGGCTTGGCATGGCCGAGCGTGTGGCAGACGGATCAGTACCCATCGTGATGCCAAGGCATCTGCATCAGGGGTCGATCGTCGCTGACGATGCGGACCAGACGACCGAAGGGACGGCAGAGCGATTGGCCAGGTTCCGCCTGCAGGCAGACGACATCCTCTGCGTGCGATCAGGCGCTATGGGACATCCGGCGATCGTTCGGGAACAGCAGGAAGGATGGCTCTTCGGCGGGAACTTGCATCGATTGCGCCTTCTCAGGGCCGACACCGTGGATCCACATTACCTGCTGATCTTTCTGAATCTTCCCTCGGTCATGAGCTGGATCCACCGTCGCTCCAGAGCAACCGTCATCCCATTCATCAATACTCGCGACCTCGGTCGGCTCACCGTGACCGTTCCTCCGCTCGATGAACAGCGCCAGATCAGATCAGCTCTCAACACACTTGACGAACAGGTCGCGGTCCACGAGGAGTTCGCGCGCGCAGCCGCGACGGCCCGTACAGCACTGGCCGAGCAATTGTTGGAAGGTGCGGTGTTTCTCCGTGAGAGTGCCACCTGTCAAGGCCGGAAGAGAGGCGGCCGTCGGGCGCACGATCGCGGGGATGGCGGGAGTCGGCGGGCCTCTCGGCCTCGGCATCGCCGGTGCGCCATGGGGAGTGATGGTAGTTTTGATCGCGCTGACGTTGGTGATCACCCTTGTTCAGAGCGTTTTCCCACAGGAGTCCGCCCATCGCCTGGCGTGGTGGCGTTCCCGCTGGCAGTCCCGCGAGCGCATGTTCGGGGCGGGAGCCCCAACCAGAACAGTCCGAGCGAAGCGAGCGCCCTCTTCCAGCGGAGCCAAGACCCAACGTCGAGAAGAGAAGGGCCAGCGCTGAGCGGTGGGTCGGTCCGGAGGCACGCCCCCCGCTCAGTGGATCAAGGCTCCCCAGGCGCTTACCCACATGACCACCTGGTTCAGGCTTCGCCGACCGCTCGGACCCCAGTAGCCCTTGGGGAGCACGCAAGTACTCGCTTCGTCTGCCGACGTCCGCATTGAGAGTTATGCTAGCGGACACGCCGTTCTCCAGTTGAGCGGCCAGATTTCTCCCGGCTGGTGGCCATCAAAATTCCTGGTGTGGTCACCGGAAATCCCGGTGAGTGGCCAGGTCGATCTCCCGGTGGATGGTCAG
>NZ_QOIL01000039.1 GCF_003323745.1 Sphaerisporangium album | reverse complement strand
TGGCCGCTCAGCGCCGAGAACGCGCCCGCATCCGCAGCGAGAAACGCATCCGCTGGGGCGGCCGACCCCTGTCACCCGCCGCCTGACCAAGACCCAACCCGGTGATCGTTTCCGGTCACAGCACTAGGTGCCAGCCATGGCCGACTGTCTATCCGCTTTCCGCACGCGACCGTTTCAACGTGCCGGACCTGTGCCTGGCGCGGCGCCGCGACCGGTCGGTCAGTCGGTCACAGCTGCTATACCCGCGCGCGGGCGGCAGCGCCCCGTGCGTAAGGGTGAACGGTCTGGGCTCGACTTACCGGTGGTATCACGCGCCCACTTATCGGGATCCATGGCACCAAAACGACGCATTGTCGGCGTTGCGCAGCGTGAGGTCATAGCCTCTTGCCGCAAACAATTGCGCATTCTCGGAATAGGCTGTATTTTCTTACGTCAGGCCATGATGGGGAAGGTGCGAGGATGGCGACACAGATTCGAACGCTGTTGATCGACGATCTGGATGGCGGCGAGGCGGATGTGACCGTTTCTTTCGCCATTGACGGTACCGCCTATGAAATCGACTTGAACCACAAGAACGCTCAGCAGTTGCGGGATGTGCTATCGAAGTTCGTCGCCGGCGCGCGTCCGGCGCAAAGCGCCCCCCGCAGGTCTGGGCGCGGACGCGGTCGCCAGGGAGTCATGACCCGCAACAGGAGTGCGGACATCAGAGCCTGGGCCAAAACGCATGGCATTTCGGTGAGCGAACGAGGTCGCGTCGCATCGACGGTGGTGGAGCAATACGAAGCAGCCCACTAGCGAGTGGCTGGCGATCCTCATGCCATCGGGCGCCCCGTAACGGTATTTCCTCAAGTGATGCGGCGATCGTGTTCCGCGCCCTGCATCGCGCGCGCCCAGGGATCGGCGCGGCTGTTCGGTTGTCCTCTACGGGGCCGGGGTCGCGCCGGACCGTTGGGCCCTGTCCGGTCAGGATAGCTGCACACGTGGTCATTGCGCGTGTATGTAGACCTCGTTGAAGACCTCGGCGAGTTTGGTGAGGTCCTGGGTCACGCCCTTCTCGGGGTCGCTGGCGTCGAAGGTGATCGCCAGGCGGCCGAGTGCCTTGCGGGCCTGGAGAGCCGTCCATGTGGTGTTGGTCATCAGGCCCTGGTCGAGAATGCGCCAGATAGCGCCATTCCAGCTCTGGCGGTGACCCCAGAGCATGACGCTCTGCACGCCCGCCTGCAACGGCAGGTCCACGCGCAGCTTGGCCGCGGCCTCCGCCTGGGCGGAGCTGAGGGCGCTCGCGCCGCTGTGGGCCAGGCCCACCTCCCGGGCGCCGATGTGGACGCGGGTGTCCCAGCCGCGGGCCCGCACCGTGATCCACTGGTTGCGCAGCGCCTTGTCCGGGGTGACCTTCCACTTGGAGTACTCGCTGGCGAACAGGCCGCTGGACAGGTTGACGTGGTCGACGTCGCCGGTGAGCACGTACTTCTCCACGTTGGCCCGGGTGATCAGCGGGTACTTCGTCCGCAGCGCCGCCTGGCACGGCTCGGAAGCGCCGCAGCCCATCTCGGGGACCACCACGTCGACGGCGAGCTGCTTGCCCGCCGGCATCGCCGCGCGCAGGGCGGTAGAGGCGTCCTTGACGAACTTGCGCACATCGTTCGCGTTCTTGAAGCCCCAGTAGCCGAGGTCCTGGGCGAACTTCACGCCCACGACGCCGGGCCTGCTCGCCTGCGCGGCCATCGAGGCGACCGCGGCGTCGAACTGGTCCTTGCCCGCGGTCCACGCCGGGGCCAGCTCGCCCTCGATCCACACCCGCATGCCCAGCTTCACGGCCGCCGCGGCGGCCTGGCCGGTCGCGTCGTCCGGAGGCGTCAGCACCTGCCTGTTCGGCGTGGTCTGCTGCTTGGGAGCCGGGGCCGTCGAGGCGGTCGGCTCAGGGTCGGCGGGCGTGGTCGGCTGCGTCTGCTCGGGCTGCTCGGTCTGCTGCGCCTGCGGCTCGGTCTGCTGCTGGGTCCGCTGCTGGTCGACCTGCTGCTCCTGAGGAGCCTGCTGGTCCTGCTGGTCGACCTGCGGCTGGGTCTGCTGGTCGGGCCGGCCGGCGTCCGGCGTGGCGAGCTGCCCGGAGCCGTCCGGCTGGGCCGAGGCGTCAGGCGCCTGGCTGGCGTCGAGCGGGCCCGCGCTCGGGTCGCTGCCGGTCTGCGCGCCGCCGGTGGCCGCCGGCGTGGGCGTGCCGTCCGCCTCTCCCGAGGTCGTGGAGCCGTTGCCGCGCGTGCAGTCGAACTCACCGCCCAGGCAGGCCTTGGCGGGCGGGTTCGTGGGCTTGCCCTCGGTGTCCTTACAGGTGTACTTGCCGGCGCTGTGGTCGTACTTGCACAGCACCTGGTCCTTGTCGGCGCAGCCCTGCATGCCGGGGCCCTTGTTGTTCTTGTCCTTGCAGAACAGGACGGGACCGGGGAAGGGCACGGCCTCCTTGAGCCGCTGGCCGTCGTTGAAGTTCCAGTAGTTCAGAACCCTCAGCGCGTCGGTCGGGGTCTCCGCCATCCACGAGCAGTACATGAACTCGGGGGTTCCGCTGCCGAGGATGTCATCGCACTGGTTGTTCACACCCTGGGGCTGGGCCGGATCCGCGAGGGCCATGCCCGTAGGTATGCCTATGGTCAGCGTGAACAGCACCGCTATGAGCGCGATGATCCATTCGCGTCTGCGAAGTCGGGGCATACGCCGGCTCTCCTCGGGACTAAAGGGGCTTAGGGCACGGCCTCTTTTAGCAGATGGTCACCTGGACGCTGCCCAAACCATCATGGGTGCTCCTGTCCATCGACTCGCTGGTCACGTGCAGGCGCTGATACTCCTCATCCGACGAGCGCCCATCGATCATGCGCAGCGGACGGCGAGTACAGGTCCGCGGCCTGATCGGCTGCGCTCGCTCCGTCCTGGTGAACGGGTGAGCAGGTTAGGGCGGCCGCCACTGCGTCACCAGCAAGGCCGACAGATCTGTTACCGATTTGTGATGTCAGCGCGGACGGAACGTGAGCACACTGGCGTGAACCCGCATGGTCAGCGAAGGCGGATGCGGCGGTAGGACCGGTGGGGTGGGACGCGTGGGCCGGGGGCCCGCCGTTCACGAACTCCATGTCGTGCAGGTCCATCGAGACCACCAGCGGGGCGCCTTGGTCCACGGTGGCGCAGCCTCCAGGTTGCGGTAGCGCGCCGGAGCCGGCAATGCGGCCACCGTCCCGGTTGGCCCAGCGAATCTTGCCAGCCAGGACGGCGCCGTGGTGGCCGGCCTGTATTTCGCTGGCGTACTCGAGCGGCCAGCTGTCGCCGTCCCAGTACAGGCTGCGGGGGGCGAAGATCCGTCCGTCGCCGGGTCTCCTGGCTTTCGAAGGCCGGCCGCGGCAGGGCTGGCGTCGACCAGCTGCGGGGAGGGTCGATGGCGGCGGGCAGCTCTTCCTCGGGCATGGCGTCTCCTTGCGCGGCGAGCGATGTCGGTGCGCATGCGCGCCACGCTCGCGTGGCTGGAACGCGGTGAACGGGTGCCGCCACCGATGAAGGCCCCAATCGCCGTCAGCACGCCGTACCCCACGGGCAGCTGGAACAGCTGCGTTCCTGGGCTGAGCGCCTGGCCGACCAGACCCGCGCCGACGCGCTCATGCTCATGGCGCTGGGCTTCGGCTGCGGGCTGGGCCCCGGCGAAATGGCCGCCCGTCCGAGGGCGACACCTGCGAGGCCTGGAATCGGGGGCCGTCGTGGCTACCGTCCCCGGTGCAAGTAGGTTGATCGTCTGACGCGCCGCCTGGGAGCAGACGCTGTCTGAGACTGCGGCGACCGCCGGGGACGCCTTTCTCTTCCGGCCCGGTCACACTGCGGCCTTTGGGAGGAATCTGTTCAGCTCCTGGACGGCCCGGCATCCCCGACCGGCGGTCTGTCGGCTCTGTGGGTACGTCGGCTGCGGTCTTCCTGGATCGTGGAGTTGCCGAGCGCCCGCATCGACGTCGCGGTGGTGGCCGCGGCGGCCGGGATGAGCGGGTCGGCGTTGGCCCGCTACCAGCATTTCGTGCCCGCGTTAGACGAACAGACCGCGTCCGCGCTGCTGCGCGGACGCGTGCCTGGTGCTTACAGTCGGAGTGCGCCCTTTCAACAGGGGCGTTTACCAGGCGAACGATTCCGGCGCCGGCCCTGGACCGGGGAAGATGCGGTCGAGCTCGTGCAGGACCGCTGTCTCCAGTTTCATGTCCAGGGCGCGCAGCGCCGAGGTCAGATGCTCGACGGTCCGCGGCCCGATGATTGGGGCGGTGATCTCCGGGCGGCTCAGCACCCAGGCCAACGCCACTTCAGCGGGCGCCAGACTGTGAGCGGTGCATAGGTCTTCATATGCCTGCACCTGGTCGCGCAATCGCGGCAGGGAGTTCATCGCGCGGCCCGTACGGCGGCGCCCGCCCGGGTCGGCGTCCGTGGCCAAGATGCCGCCCAGCATGCCCCCGTGCAGTGGCGACCACGCCAGAACACCCAGGCCGTAGTTGCGCGCCGCAGGGATCACTTCTTGTTCGGCGGTGCGTTCGGCGAGGTTGTACAGGCACTGCTCGCTGGCAAGCCCCAACCTATGGCGCCGCAGAGCGCTTTCCTGGCCCTGGGCGATGTGCCATCCGGCGTGGTTGGAGGATCCAACATAGATGACCTTGCCCTGGGCCACCAGGATGTCCATGGCTTGCCATATCTCTTGCCACGGAGTACAGCGGTCGACGTGGTGCATCTGATACAGGTCGATGTGGTCGGTGCGTAGGCGCCGCAGGCTGTCTTCGGCCGCCTTGCGGATGTGACGAGCCGATAGCCGTCCGTCGTTGGGCCAGTCACTGAAGTCGCCGAACACCTTGGTGGCCACCATAAGTTTCTCGCGTCGTCCGCTGCCGAGTGCCAGCCACCGGCCGATGATTTCCTCGCTGGTGCCCCGGCCGTACTTGTTGGCGGTGTCCACGACGTTGATACCCGCCTCGAGCGCGGTGTCCAGGATCATGTGGCTGTCGTGCTCGTTTGTCACCTTCCCGAAGTTCCAGGCGCCCAGCACCAGGGAGGAGATGCGAAGCCCGGTATGGCCCAGCTGCGTGTACTGCATGTGTTTCGCCGATCAGTCGTTGTGTCGATGGGAAGGACGCGGCCGGTTGTGCCGCGCGGGGTTGTCTGCCGGGCACGGCCTTGTGCTGTCTGCGTCCGGCTGAGGTGCTGGAGGTCGGCCAGGGCCGGGCGCGGTTCAGCCCTGGCTGGCCGATCTGTGGTGCGGGCGATCAGTCGAAGGCGGGTTTGCGGGTGCGGGTGCGCTTCAGCTCGAAGAAGCCGTCGGTGGCGGACAGCAGGCAGATGGCGTCCCAGAGCCGACCGGCGGCCTCACCACCTGGGATCGGGGTGAGGACCGGGCCGAAGAACGCCGCGCCCGCCACGGAGATGATCGGTGTGCCGACCTTGTCGCCGACCAGACCGATTCCTGCCTCGTGGCTGCGGCGCGCTGCGTCGTCGTAGTCGCTGGAGTCTCGGGCGCCTAGCAGATCGAGGGGCAGGCCAGCGGCCTGTAGCGCCTGGGTGTAGGTCGCGGTGTCGAGCGGCTTGTTGTCGCGGTGGAAGCGGGTGCCGAGTTCGGTGTACAGCTGTCCCAGCGTGGCGCTGGGGTCCTGTCCGGCGGTCTCGGCATGCTGGGCGGCGGCGGTCAGCAGCCGTAGCGCCTGCTGTGAGGAGTTCATGAGCTTTTGGTAGCGCGGGGTGTGCTCGCGGCCGGCGTTGAGGATCGGCAGGCTCATGACGTGCCAGCGGGCGGTGACGGGCCGGACTCGCTGGACTTCTACCAGCCACCGGGAGGTGATCCACGCCCATGGGCACACCGGGTCAAACCAGAGGTCGGCAACAGTCGGCTGTGTGGTGTCGGGGTCCACGTCGAGGTCCACGGGTCTCCTTCGTCGGTCAGGCATGACGTGAGGGGATGCCTCAGGGGGTGTCAGGCCGGGGTCGAGCCGCGGGCAGCGCCTCGTCGAACAACCGCTGCTCCAGGTCGGTGTCCCAGCGGGCCGGCTCGGGTAGTTCGTCGGCGCCGTAGAGGTCCAGAAAGTCCTCCGGAACGTTCGCCGAGGCCGCTACGCGCTGGAGCACGCTGCGGGGAAGGGGCGCCTGGTCGTACAGCCGGTGGGCGTTGCCCAGGGCGAAGTAGGCAGGCGCGCACAGCTGCAGGGCTTGGCACTCGGCGAGGAAGGCGTCCCAGTCGACCGCGGTGGCGCGCAGATAGGCCAGCACATCGACGTACTGCATGAGGCGCTGGAACCGGCCGCGCTGCACGTAGACCAGCGTGGTCGACTCCTCGTACAGGTGGATGCACAGGTCCAGCAGGAAATGGTGTGGTGTCATCATCGCCGCCGCCAGGGAAGGGGTAGCGCGCGCCGCCATGAACACCGCTTCGGTGTCCAGCTGCGGTGCGGCCGCGGAGACGACGGTGGAGGCGTCGATGATGAGCACGCGCAGCAGGGGGTCGCCGGTCGGCTTGAGCAGCCGGGGCAGCACCTCATCGGGTGCCGGGCGGGCGATGATGGTGCGCTTGTCGGCGGACAGGTCGCCGCTGCGGTATCCGAGCTCGCCCAGCGCCGCGACGAAGCGCTCTTCCTGGCCCGGCCGGATCAGCAGATCGATATCCGACATCGGGCGCACCCCGTGATCATGGTAGGTGTGCTCGATGAGCGCCGGCCCTCGCCGCAGGAGTACCTGGACGTCCGCCTGGTGCAGATGCGCGGCCACGCGCCGGAGCTCCTCACGCATCAGCCGGTTTCGGTGGACAGTGGCCGAGTACCAGGTCTCGTACAGGGCGTAGCCCCGAGGGAGCTTCCCGCCGGCGTCGCTCCAGGGACCGATGAGCATCTGCCAGCCGAGACCCATCAGACGGTGCCGGTACAGCTGGGTGGTCAGCCAGGACCAGTCCAGGTCGCGCTGGCGGGTCAGCAGATCAGGGGCGGGAGCGAAGGCATCAGCGCCTGCCCACCCGTACCGTCCCACGTTCAGCAAGAAGTCTCTTTCGTGAGAGCTTCCAGGCAATCCGATCACATCCTGTCGTTGGGTCGCATATGACGACGGGCAAACGCTGGCTGAAGCTGCCCGGCGGACGCGCCGGTCCGCCGGGGAGCGCCACCACGCCACGCTGCTTTTCGGTGGGCAGAAATGGGTCATTTTCGGTTCTGTGTGCGGTTGACGTGGTGGAAAGGCGACCCGTAATGGGCCGGTCTGCCGTGTTCATCAATTTGTTTCCCGAACGTTTCATCATGGACGATATGGTATGCGCATCTCCTTTCAAGAGGTGATTCGGGTACCGCTCCGCTGGCTTTTTACGTTGAATGGCATGGCGACTGCTGGCGCGTATCGATTCGGAGCCGGATATCGCGCGCTTTGGTGATCTTGCTGCTCAGGTTGGGGTTTTCACTGCCGCGGACTGGTCGTCGACTGGATCTCCGCTCCTTCTCGCTGATCCCCTTGCATATTCGCCGATTCTGCGGTTACGTACTCAACGACCGGAGGGTGCCCTCTGGGAAATCTCGGACGACCAGCTTTGGGGGGCCGGGTTCACTGAAGGCGGACCGCCCATCAGGTGCGCCACGAGAAAACCGCAAGAATGATCGTGGCGCGTATGCGAGCAAGGAGAGGCATGCGGATTTCCGAGCAGCACATCGACCACCTGAACGAAAAAGGCTATGTCCTGGTGGATGATTTCCTGACCCTGAGCGAGCTGGCCGAGTGCCAAGCGGCGACCGCCCGGTACTTCCCCTCCGGGCTGGAGATTCTGGCCACCCCGCAGCGGTATGCGCACCTGGAGAAGGTGGCGTCCTTTCCCTTCGCCTGTCAGGTGCTCAACGAGGTCAGCACGCACCCGCGGCTCATCGACTTCCTCGAGCGCGTGCACGGGACTACCGAGTTGCGGCTGGGGGAGTCGGCACTGCAGGCCAAGTACGGACCGGCCGTCGACGCTGGAGCCCACGACCAGTTCTTGCACGTTGACACCTGGGGGAAGAAGTCCCTGCTCTACCCTCGCGATGACGGTCCGTTCCGGCAGACCTTCATGATCATCTACTATTCGGACGTCACCGCGGACCTCGGCCCGACCTGCGTGGTGTCTAAGGAGCACACCCGCGACCTGGCCCTGCTGACGGCTGACCGGCACACCTTCCGGCGGCCGGAGGACTACCCGCAGCTGTATCAGCACGAGCAGCCGATCTTGGCTCGCGCGGGGTCGGTGCTCATCTTCAGCGCCGCAACTCTGCACCGTGGCACTGCGGTTACGACCCCGGCCGGCGTGCGATATGCGCACTTCATCACCTACCACGCGGCGGCGGCCACCTGGCTGCAGTCGCTGGCCTGGCCTTCGGGAGACCGGCCGCACCCCGACTCCGCCGCGCTGCAGCGCTTCCTGGAAACCGGCACGGCCCGCCAGCGTGAGATGCTCGGCTTTCCCGCTCCCGGTCACCCCTACTGGAACGCGGCCACTCTGCAAGGGGTGAGCGAGCGCTACCCCGGCATGGACATGACCCCCTACGCCGAGCACCTCGAGCGGCGCGCGGGCTAGCGGTGAAGCCCGCCCCCGGCCTGCGGCTGCGGCGAGAGCGGCATCAGGCCGGGGCGCAGACCCCGCATGGGAGCGCACCAGAGGGCGCCGGGCGCCGGTAGTGCTGAACGCGGAGCTCGCCATCGGATCCTCCGATTCTCGCGACGCGAGTCATACCGCCGCGACAGCCGCAGGATACGTGCCAGGAGCAGTCCATGCACGAGTTTGGCAATTTGCCGCACACGTGCTTGACGGGGAGCTGATCGATGGCGCACGCTTCTGCTGATCGCGCTCCGGTCTTCCCGGAGCGCCCCGCTGCATGACGCTCCAGCACCGTATGCCCCGTCTCGACGACTGCGGCGAATGCTGCGGCCGCCCCCATGCGACCCCCCGAGGGGTGATCCGTCTGTTACACAGCGAGATCAATGCGATCCAGGCCCGTGAGATCGTCCTGGGCCCGCCGTACGACCTGTCGGCAAAGACCATGGCCGACCCGTTGCGGCTGGTCTTCCTGCTGCCCTATGGCCACGAGTTCTCCCTGCTGTGCATGGGACCACTGGCTCTGTACGACTTGATCAACCGTAGCCCGGACGTTCCCGCCGCCGCCGAGCGCGCCATCGTCTACGACTGCCTGCACCGCGAGGGAAATCGGCTGCTGACGCCGGACGGGCAGCCCTACCGCTCGATCGAAAGCGCCGTCCCGGTCGGTGACGCCGACATCCTGGGCGTGAGCATCACCCACGCCGGTGATCTCGTATCGCTGATCAAGCTGCTGGACCTGGCCGGAGTACCGCGGCGCAGCGCTGAGCGGCGCCACGGCATCCACCCGCTGGTAGTGGGCGGCAACGGCGGCTTCGCCAACCCCGAGGTCATGGCCGACTACCTCGATGTCGTCGCCCTGGGCGAGGGGGAGCGGTCGGTCATCGAGCTGACGCGCATCCTGCACGCCAACCGGGGAGCCGATCGCCACAGCGTGCTGGAGCAACTGGCTCAGGTGCCGGGCCTGTACGTGCCCGGCCTGTATGACTGTGATTTCGCGCCAGGCGGGGGAGTGAAGGCGATCCGGCCCCGCACCCCGGCCGCTCCCGAACACGTCACGCCGCAGTACCTGAAAGTCACCGACCTGCACCCGGCTCATTTCGTCGCGCCCATCAGCGACGGCCAGCGCGGCATGATGATTCCGACACTCGGATGCCGGCACACCTGCAACTTCTGCACGCTGGGCGTGCCCGACTTCCGCCAGGCTCCGTTGCAGATCTTGCAGGAGTACCTGGAACTGCTGGAGCGCCACCACATCACCCAGGTCGTGGTCAGCTCGCCCACCTTCACCCAGTACAAGCATCACTGCGAACTGCTGGAGCTGCTGGGGCAGTTCGCACAGCGCACCGGCGGCCAGGTGAGCACCATCATCGGCTCAGTTCGCGCCGACGAGCTGACCCCGCGCTACCTGGACGCCGTGGCCAAGGTCGGGGACTACGGCCACCTGTTCACCGAGCTGCAGCTGTCCGGCACGCCGCGAGGCATCGTGACGATCGCCCCGGAATTCGCCCGCGACGATCTGGTGAAGACTTTCGGCAAGACGATGACCCGCCAGCGGGTGAACAAGGCGCTGGACCTGCTGGCCGCTCACCCCCACGTCGGCCATATCATGCTGTACTTCATCGTCGGCGCACCCGGCGAGCACGAAGACGACCGGCTGTCGATCGCCGACTACGCCGTGGAGGTGTTCGAGCGGCTGGGGCGCAGCGACGGCACGGTCATCGTGAAGCTGCAGCAGTTCATGCCCAAACCCGGCACGCCCAGCCAGCGGTTGTCGATGGCAGACCCTGGCCTCATCGACGGCTACGTCGAGCAGATCCGCCGGCGCTTGCGCGCCTTGGTCGGCCAGCAGGCCTACCAGAAGCATTACCGGGTGCTATGGGGGGAATCCAGCCGCCTGTACCTGGAAAGCGTGTGCCTGCGCGGTGACCGCCGGATCGGGCCCGTGCTGGAAGAACTGCACGATTCCGGCGCGGACCTGAGCCAACTGTCGGGCGACCAGCTGCGGGAGGCGTTGAGCGCCCACGGCCTGCAACACGAGCGGTTCCTGCGGGCCTTCTCGATGGAGGAGACCCTGCCATGGGCGGTGGTCGACACCGTCGACTTCGGAAAACAGGCCCGGCTGCTTGCCGAGTTGGAGCGCCGTGCGAACCGGTCGCCGCTACCGGAGTCGTGCGCATGACGGCCGCCTCTTCTCCGGTTCGGGGGGTGTTCATCGTGCTGGAAGGCGCCGACGGCTCCGGCAAAACCGCCCTGGCCGCCGAGGTGATGGATCAGCTACGCCGCAGCGGCCACCGGGTGCGCGCCACCCGCCGCGCCGATCCGGACGGGCCCGCCGAACACGCGGCGCTGATCCGGGCCGTCGGCCAGATGTTCGCCCGCGCCGGTGACCAGGGCACCGGATTTGATCTGCTGAGCCTGGCCGCGGCCGCGCAGTATGCCGCGATCGTGCACGGACAGGTGCTGCCCGCCGTGCGCCGCGGGGAGATCGTTATCGCCGACAGTTGGTGGGCCAAGACCTGGGTGCGCCTGTCGATCGAGGCGTCCTACCGCGCTCCGCAGGCGAGCCCCGGCCAGGTGGGGTTGCTGCGCTCCTGGCAGCAGGCCCTGTGGCCGTGCCCGCCGCTGTCGCCCATCCCGGCGCTGACCGTCCTGATCGACGCCCCCCAAGCCGACCGGATGCACTGGTACGAAGCGGCCGGGCGGCGTGAGCCGGTCTACGACGCCTGCGGTGCTAGCACCCGTAATCCGGCCGCGTTCGCCCACCTGACCAGTGCGATCGCTGACCTGCTGCGACAGGCCGCTGACCAGCAGGGCTGGCCGATCATCGCCAACGGGCGCCATCTGGGCCTACAGGACGTGGCCGCCGATGTCATCGCCGCCGTCACCGCTCAGCCTCTGTGGGCCACGCATCGCGGGAGCACCGCGTGCAGTTGTGCCTGAACCGCGTCACCCTGCCGCCGGACACGCCCGTCTCCGAGTTCCTGCGCGCCGCCCACGCCGCCGGGTTCGGCTGCGTGGAACTGTCGGCGCGCCGTCTGGCCGAGGCCTGGGAAACCGACACGACGGTCCGGGACCTGCTCGGGCCCGCCGGCCTCGTCCCGATCCACGGCGGCTGGTCGATCCGCTCCCATTGGGACGAGGCGAGGTTCACCGCCGCCTTGCCCACGGTGGCGGCCGAGATGCGGCTGTCGGCGCAGTTGGGCGGCCGCAGCGGCGCCCTGATCCTGCCGCGTACCGGCATCACCGCCGCCGTCGTGCCGCCGCGCAACGTGCTCATCACGCGGATCCGCCAGGTATGCGACCAGGCGGCTGACTACGGCCTAAACGTCGTGCTGGAATTCATCGGCCTGCGCCCTGCGGCTCCACCCGCGACGGGTGAGGCCCGCACCCTCGGCGAGGCGCTGGCACTCGTGGCCGACGTCGCCCGTCCCAACGCCGGCGTCCTGATCGACACCTTCCACTGGCACGCCTCCGGCGGCACCGTCGAGGGCCTGGCCGCCGTCCCGGACGGTATGCCGGTGGTCATCCACCTCAACGACGCACCGCCCGTGCCCCGCGCCGCGCTGGACGACGACATGCGGCTGCTGCCCGGGCACGGCGTCATCGACCTGGACGGCCTGGTGCGTGCGCTTCAGCGCCGCCGGTATGCAGGCCCGATGTCGGTGGAGCTGAAAAGCCCCGACCTGCACGCCCTGAGCCCGCGCCAAGCCGCCGGCCAGGCGTTCACTGCCGCCGCCGGCCTGCTGCGGCGCGCCGGCGTCGACCCGAGGATCCCACCCCCTGCGGAGCGCCCATGATCATCCCGCGACCCGGCACTCCCGCTCGGCCGCCTACCCGCATCGGTGTGCTCGGCTGTGGACTGATCGGAAAGCAACACCTGCGCGCCTGGCAGTCCGTCGCCCAGGCCACCCCGGGCACGGTGGAGATCACCGCGGTGGGGGATGCAAACCTTTCGGCGGCCCGCGCATGCGCCGATCAGGTCGCCTCCTGGCAGCCTCGCCGTCCCCGGGTGCTGTCCCGTGTCGATCAGCTGCTGGATCCCGCCGTGATCGACGGCGTTGACGTGTGCCTGCCCGTTGCCGATCACCAGCCGGTGGCCTGCACCGCCGCCCAGCGCGGCATCCATGTGCTGGTGGAAAAACCGCTCGCGGTCACGATCGCCGCAGGCCGCGCCATGATGACCGCGGCCCGCCAGGCAGGGGTCGTGCTGTCGCTGGCGGAAAACCACCGCCGCACCCTGACCATCCGCACCGCCGCCTGGCTGCTGCGGCGCGGCATCATCGGCACCCCGGAACTCCTGCACGCCCAGCGCAGCCGGTATGAACCGCCCGCCGACGACCGCCGCTGGCAGTGGCGAGCCGGCCGCGCCCACGGCGGCGGCGGGTGGGCCATCGACAACGCCGCCCACCTGCTGGACACCCTCATCTACCTGTTCGGGCCCATCGACGCCGTCACCGCCACCGCCAAACGCGTCCAGGAGCGGCGCCTGGCCCGCGACGGCACCTGGGTGGTCGACGAACGCGAAGACGTCCTGGCCGCCCTGCTGACCTTCGCCAACGGCATGACCGGCATGTTCTCGGTCACCTCTGCCCTGCCCGGCAACGAGCGGTTTCTGTTTTCCATCCAAGGCACCGACGGTGCGATCGTCGACGATGGCGGGCAGTTGTTTCACGCGCCGCTGCCCAGCGCGCAGATCCACACCCGCAACGGCCGCAACGGCCGGATCGAGGACTTCCACCAGGCCTTCCTCAACAGCCTGTCCCCCCAGCAGACCCAGCGCCTGTTCCCCTACGGACTGCGCGAGGATTTCCCGATCGAGTGCGCCGAGTTCCTCCGTGCCATCCGCGACCAGGTCGGCGTCGAGATTACCGCCGAGGCCGCCTTGCAGACCCTGGCCACCTCGCTGGCGTTCTACGAATCAGCCGCATCGGGGGGCCACACCGTCCGCGTCCCCGACGTGCTGTCGGGCGCTCTTCACACCTACCAGGACACCGTCACCGCCGCCGACGCGCTTTCGGGCTGCGACTTCCGCGACCACCGCACCCGCTGGCCCGCCCCCGGCACGCAGACCATCGCATGAGTAATCTGACCTGGCCCCGCGAACCGGCGCTCGGCGGCTGGTACACCGGCGAAGAACAGGCCGTCGCCGCCCAGGTGATCGCCGAGTCGGCCGACTGGCGGACCGGGTTTCGCGCCAGGGCCTGCGAGCGGCAGTTCGAGGCCGCCTTCACCGCCTACATCGGGACCAGCCACGCCGTGGCCACCAGCAGCGGCGGCGCCGCCTTGGACATGGTGCTGGAATCGCTCGATCTGGAGCCCGGCGACGAGGTCATCTCATGCGCGATCAATTTCGTCGGCACGCACGTGAGCGTGCTGCGCCACGGCGGCCGGCTGATCCTTTGCGAGCCCGACCCTGTCACTCTCAACATCGACCCCGCCGACGTCGAACACCGCATCAGTCCCCGCACCCGGGCCATCGTGGCCACGCACATGAACGGCATGCCCGCCGACATCGGCGCCCTACTGGAGGTCGCACGACGTCACCCTCACCCCCGGCACGGGCCTCCGCAGGTCATCGGGGACGCGGCCCGGGCCTGCGGCGCCATTCACCACGGGGCACGCGTCGGCACCGCGGCGTGGGCGTCCATTTTCAGCTTCCAGAGCAAGAAGCCGATGACGACCCTGGGCAACGGCGGCATGGTCGTCACCGACGACGCGCTGCTGGCGTCGCGGATCAGGCGCTTGCGATCCTTCGGCAAGAACCAGGAGCTGGGCGCCAACCGCAAGATGGGCAAAGTCGAAGCCGCCGTCGGCCTGGTCCAGCTGCGCCGACTGGATGAGATGAACGCCGCCCGCGTTGCCCTGGCCCGCGCCCGCACGACCATCTTGCGCACGCTAGACGGCCTGATCGTGCCGGTCGAACCCGACGGTCTTGAGCCCATCTACTACCGCTACAACGCCCTTGTGCCGCCACACTTGCGAGGTCACGGCCGCGACCGCGTGATCCAGACGCTGGAAGGCGAGTTCGGAGTGGGCTGCATCGTGGCCGACCCGCCCACCTACCGCACCCACCCGCTGATCGCCGCCCACGTCGCCGGACAGCGCTGCCCGGTGGCCGACGACGTCGCCGACCGATTGCTCTGCCCCTTCCTGCATCCCTTGCTGACGCCGGCCGACAACACCGCCATCGCCGAGGCCGTCATCGACGCGATCACACGCCTCAGCTGACCCCCATTGATCTCGGGAGCGCCCATGCCATACCCTGCCGCCGGCCCGCGTGCTGCGGCGCGCTATCCACACTTTCCCGACAAGTACGCCCAACCCGCTGTGATCGACCCGGACGAGCACGCGGCATACGTCCGCGCCCGCCACGGCGCCACCAGCCTGCACCACCTGCACGGCGTCGTCCTTGTCTACCAGGGCGCGCTGCTGCGCCACCTGCGCTCCACCGAAACTACCCAGACGCTGCAGGGCTGGGTATCGGGCGAACTGCACCTACTGGAGCGCACCAAGCGGCGCGTCGGTGTCTGCGGCGGGTTCGGGCTCGGCGCCCCGGCCGCCGCGATGGTCGCCGAGCAGCTGATCGCGCTCGGTGTGCGGTGCCTGATCACCGTTGGGACGGCCGGCGCCGTGGCCCCTGACATCGCGGTCGGTGAGGTGGTGGTCTGCCGGCAGGCGATCCGCGATGAGGGCCTGTCCCACCACTACCTTCCGCCCGGAACCTACGCTCATCCCTGCCGGTCTCTGACCGATCGGCTCGCCGCGGCCCTACACACCCACCACGTCACGGCTCGCTCCGGCGTCACCTGGACCATCGATGCCCCCTACCGGGAGACGGTCGCAGAGGTGCGCTACTACCAGCGCCACGGCGTGGCGACCGTGGACATGGAAGCCGCGGCGATCTTCGCCGTCGCCGAGTACCGGAAGGTGGCGGCGGCGGCCGCGTTCGCCATCTCCGACACCGTAGCCGACACGGCACGGCAACCGCGCCAGGCCTCTCCCGCCACCCAGCACGCCCTGCAGCAGCTGCTCGCCGCGGCCGTGACCACCCTCGACCAACCGGCACCCAATAGCCCCAGGCGCACCGGCCGGGACCGGCTCAGGAGAACACGACGATGACGCATCGGTGCACGCACATCCTGGAGTTCGGGCCGATGATGGTAACCAAACGCTTCCGCTCCTGGAACAAGGACGAGCCCCAGCGCGAATGGCGGACACTGCGGCTGCTGCACACCCATGCCCCTGGCTTGGCGCCCATGCCCGTGCGCGCCGACCTGAACCTCACCCCGCCCAGCCTGGTGATGTCCCGGTTGAACGCCGTACCGCTGCCCGCACCCCTCACCTCCCGGCAACTGGCGTCCTTGGCCGAGGCGATCTCAACCGCACACCGGGTGGTCCCTGCAGTCGACGTGGCTGCCTTACCCCTGCGCCTGTGGCACCCGGCCGAAACCCTTGCCCGGATCCGCGCCGACTGCGCGCGTCCGCTGCCGCAGGACCTGGATCGGCAGGTAGGCCAGGCCATCACCGCTGCGGCGTCGTGGGCGGCCGACCCGCGACTGGACACGCTCGCCGCCCCCCTGGAACGACCCGTGCTCGGCCACGGGGACGGCAACCTGGCGAACTTCCTACGGGACGCCGACGACCGCGTTCACCTCGTCGACTTCGAAGACTCCGGCCGTAGCGACCCCTGCTACGAACTGGCCGACCTGATCGAGCACCTCTCCTCCTGGATGGTCGGCGCACTGGACGTCACCACGTTGCTGGAGCATTTCGACCTGACCACCGAGGAGATTGCCCGCCTGCGACACTTCCGTCGCATGCTGGCCACCTGGTGGCTGCTGACGCTCCTGCCTGACCGGCCCCACCATGCCAGTAACCCGCCCGGCACCTTAGAACGTCAAGCGGCACGCCTGCTGGCGTTGCTGGCGTGACAGACCGGGCCTGCCAACCTCGCATGCTGGCGCTTCACCGCTTCAGATGCCGCCAGCGGCTGGCTGTGCACGCCCGCCCCGAGCCAATCGTCCCCTCTGGCCGTCACCTGCTTCACCTGCTGACCACCAAAGCACCGGTGTAACATCGGCGCTTCGCGGTCACGACCAGCGAAGGTATACGCGAACAGGAGTAGCCCGTGACCGGTCCATCGACCACCCACGCACTCGACATCGGTCCCGATACGGTGACCAAACGCTACCGATCATGGGAACACCAGCAGCCACAGCGCGAATGGCGCGCTTTGGAGCTGCTGGCGGTGCATGCGCCAGGCCTGGCACCCGCACCCGTGCGCGCCGAACTGGACGTCGTTCCCCCCACGATCATGATGTCCCGCCTGACCGGCGTACCGCTGGGCCTCACCGCCGTGACGACCGACCAGCTGGAGGCCATGGTCATCGCCATCACCACGGTGCAGGAAACGATCCCGCCGCATGTCGTGCGCGAGCTGCCACCGCGGCCGGGCGCCCCCGCTGAGATGCTCCAGCAAGTGCGCGCGCAGTACAGCCGCCAGCCGGACCTCGGCGGTGACCCGCTGGTGGTCAAAGCCTTCGACGCCGGAGCCGACTGGCTATTCGCTCCGGAGATCGAATCGCTCCTCACAAGCCCATCGCCGGCCGTGTTCGGGTCCGGCGACGGCAACCTCGGCAACTTTCTGTGGGGCACAGACGGCCGTGTGCACCTTGTCGACTTCGAATACGCCGGCCGCAGCGACCGCTGCCACGAGCTCGCGGAGATCGCCGAGCACATCTCCCTGTGGGCGACCCAAGCTCTCGACCCGGAGACGCTGCTGGCACGCTTCGATCTGGCCGCTGATGAGAGCCCTCGCCTGCGGCAACTTCGCCGCCTGATGGCGTGCTTTTGGTTCTTGCGGTTGCTGCCCGGCGGTTCGGCTCACTCTCGCAATCCGGTCGGCACTCTGCAACACCAAGCCGAGCGGTTCCTGATTCTCCTGCAGGACGGATAGGGGCAGGCGGATCGGCAAGCGGTCTCGCGCGGTGCGGGGCGTCAGACGGCGGCCGGGTAATCCAGCGGATCGACTTCTGCCCAGATCACTTTCCCGCCGGTGAGAACGGTGACGCCCAACCGGGCAGCGTGGCAGGCGGTGATGTACAGGCCGCGCCCGTTTTCGGCGTCGAAGTCCGGCAGGTCGTCGGGCACCTTCGGGATCGCGGGCACGACGGGAGAGTGGTCACGCACATCGATTCGGACATGGGTCGAATAGCAGCTCAGCGTGAGACAGAAGTACCGGTCGGGAGTGTGCTTGGCGTTGCTGCACAACTCAGTGACGATCGACAGGCAGGCATCGGTTACGCCGCTCATCTGCCAGCGTCTCAGCCAGATGTCCGCCGCATGCCGGATCACCTGGAGGGCGGCCGGGGCCGGAGTGAGGGTCTGCGCCCAGGAGAAGCGTCCAAGGGCTGCCTGGCACTGATCCGCTGTCCGGATGGCGTTCACTGCTCCTCCACACGGCACATAGGCGGGGGACGCCGCGTGCGCATCGGGGGCCGATGAGGCTGCTGTGCTTCACTTCACATACTCTCCCGTGCGATGGCACATCGTCAATCACATGCCTGGCAAATTGCCAAACTCGTGCATGGGATACTTCGACCGCGTACACGTACCATGTCACCGGCACTGCGGAACACGCCCGTGCGGGCGGTCACGAGGGGAGCAAGCAATGGCAGTCCCCAGTAGCCCGCTCACGGCGCGGCGCAAGCTCGGCGCGGAACTCCGCCGGCTCCGCGACCTGGCCGGTCTGACTGCTGACCAGGTCGGCGAGCAGATCGGTTGTCACGGCTCCAAGATCAGCCGTATCGAGACCGCGAAACGCACCTGCACCCTTTCCGACTTCCGCCGGCTCATGGAGCTGTACGAAGTCGACGACAAGCGCAGAGCGGAGCTGGAAGAACTCTGCAAGCACGGTCGCCAGAAGACCCCTCCATGGTGGCACGCCTACGGCGACGTGATCAGCGCCAACTACGCCGAATTCCTCGCCTACGAGGCCGATGCCGTCGAAAGCCGGGAGTACCAGACCGTCTTCTTGCCGGGGCTCCTGCAGACCGAGGATTACGCACGTGCCGTAACCGCGGTGGGATTCGCCGCCTTGGGCCCCGACCAAGTCGACAGCCTCGTCGAGGTGCGCATGGCACGCCAGCGACGCCTGCAGGAGGACGACCCCCTGTCCATCACCGCTGTGGTGACCCAGGCAGCCCTCCGATTCCGGGTGGGCGGCGCCGACGTGCAACGCGCCCAGCTGGATCATCTGCTCGCCATCTCCGCGCTCGACAACGTCTGCCTGCGCGTGATCCCATTCGAGCAGGGAGAGAACGGTACCTACACCGGGGCTTTCACCATCTTCTCCTTCCCCGACGAGGCCGACTCCGATGTCGGTTTCGCCGAGTCGGTCGCCGGCAGCACCTTCATGGACGACCCCCGTGACCTACGCCGCCTGAACCGGCTATTCGCCAACCTCTCGCGGGCCGCGCTGAGCGCGGAAGATAGTCTGAAGCTGATCGAGGACGCCAAGAAAGAGGTCGCCTGACATGGTCAACCCGGCCGACCTGCGCGCCGCCAACATCGATAACCTGATCTGGCGCAAGAGCAGCTTTACCGCCAACAACGGGCAGTGTGTCGAAGTCGCCGACATCCCCGGCCTCACCGCCGTGGCCATTCGAGACTCGAAAAACACCGGCCTTCCCGCTGCGCGGGTCTCCGTATCCGCATGGTCGGCCTTCCTCCGCGCGCTCGCTACTGAGCAACTCTCCGCTCATCACGCAGACCCCGCCCTCGACGGTCGCACGCTTCCGTCGAAGACGCAGCCGCTGGAGAAAGCCGAGCTGTATGCGGTGGATCTTTCCGATGTCACCTGGCTGGCCGCTCCGGGAAGCAACCCCGAAGATCGCGTCGAAATCTCCTACTTCGCCCTTGGCGCCGTAGCCCTGCGCGATCCCGCACACGCTGACCTGCGCTACACCGACAGGGAGTGGGACGCGTTCCGGCGAGGCGTTCTCGCCGACGAATTCGCCTGATCATCTAGAGGGTTCTCAGGCCTGTGGTGCCCGGCCGATCCGGCGACCCCGAGGAGCGTGCCGCGCGTCCCGGGCCGGCGGAACCGGCCGCCGCCCGAGCCCCGCACCGCCGGACGGGCCGGTGACCAGGACCAAGCGCCACCCGGCGACCGCGACGTCCCGGGTGGGCGGCCGCAGGCGGCCACGGCGCGCGGAGCCTTCCGGGCCGTGTCGCGGCGGTGCGTTTCGCTTGCCACAGGTATCGTCAGCTCAGCGCGGCGCGCGGCCTCCTCGACCTCCTGCTTGCGGCGGGCCTCAGCGCGCAGCTGCTCCTGCTGAAGGCGGATTCGCTCCGTCTCCAGCCGGTCGCGCTCCCGCTCGGGGCTCGGGGCTCGGGGCGAGCAGTCTCACGCCACCACCTCGCGAAACTGCGCCAACTCCACGCCGATGTAGAGCTCGCGGCGCTCCTTCGGGGTGGTGCCCCCGATGATCCCGGACGCGTCGTACGGCAGGAGCGAGGGGTCAGAGACCCGGTGTTTCTGGGCCTCGCCTGGGAGTGGAGTCCCGCTCCATCACGCCGTTCGAGACCCGCCTCGGCCGCGGCCACGTCATCCAGGGCACCGGCAGCCGCCGCGACAACACGGTGTGGCTGCTGAAGGAGGACCTGGAGTGGGGCACTACCGGATCCGGCCGCCGTTCCTCGGCTACGGGCCGTTCAAGCGTGTTTGGGCACGCGTCAGGAAGCTGTCAGCGGCTGGTCCGTCAGTCCGCCGAGCGAAGGCTTTGAGGTGGTCGGATCGCTCGCTCACGTAGCCTTCGCGGATGTATCTCGGGTCGGTCTGCGTGGCGGCGAGGCGTCCGAGTTCCGCTCAGCTCATTTTGTCAGTGGTGTCTGCCATGCTGCCGCTCGTGGGAGATCAGGATGGGGACGCCGGCCGACAGGAGCAATGGGCTCGGCTCCAGCGCGAGTTCGTCTCCAACCTCTCGAATCCGGGGCTGCGGCTGGAGAAGATGCGGCCGTCGTCCCTGGATCGCTGCTCGTGGCGGTGTTCGAACGAAGGGTGCCAGCATGAATGGCCGACAGCCTTGCAGTTCCGGACCCGGCGCAACGCGACAGGGTGCCCGGAATGCTGGAGAAAGCGGAACCGGGTGCCAGGGCCGGGTGAGTCTCTCGCTGACGTCAACCCAGCACTGGCCAAGCAATTCCAGAGGAACCTCAGCCGTCCAGAGCGGGGCCCGGATACCCTGCTGCCGCAGGCGCATGATTTGTGCGAGTGGGAGTGCGATCAGGGACATCTGAAACCAGCCATAGTCGCCAACCGCACCAACGGACGCGGGTGTCCGGACTGCAGCGGTCAGGGGCGTTCCCACTTCGAGTGCAAGGTAGCGGCACTCGTCGAAGCCGCGTCAGGGCTTGCCGTCGAATTGGACTATCGGTTGCGCCTGGAGGGGCGAAGAGAGGATCGCTTCGATCTCTTCCTGCCGGAGCTGGGCCTGCTCGTCGACTTGGATCCTGCATGGGGCCATGACGGGGCGGCCAGTATCGCGCGCGACACCGCGAAGACGGAAGCGGCCATGGCTGCGGGGCTCGATCTGATGCGGATTCGCGAGCGTGGGCTGCCCCCGCTGCCGGTCCCTGGTCTGATGCACTACGAGGCTGGGCGAGGACTTGATCCTGAGCAGTGGGCCGCCGTCCTCGGTGATGTGCTGCGCCGACGCGGCGCCTCATGGAGCGACCTCGACGCTACTCAAGTCCATGCGGCCCTGGAGAAAGCGTCACAGATGTGGCAGGACGTCGTGGCTGGGCCCAAAATCTCAGCGCTGGACGTTGCGCCTCATCTTGCGGACGAGTTCGTCGCCAACCGCACCAATCCAGGCAGAGGTCTCGATCGGATGTCGCCGGGATGTAATGACGAGTGCGCCTGGCGCTGCTCGAAGCCGGGCTGCGGCCATGAATGGGATATTTCTCTGGTGGCCAGGACGCGCTTGGGTCGGGGCTGCCAGGAATGCGGCCATCGCAAGACGGGGGCGGACAACAGTCGGCCTGGCCCGGGCGAATCGCTGGCTGAGGTGAATCCGAAACTGGCGGACCAGCTCGTTGAGGTCATCGACCACCCAGGATGGACCGCGTGGGACCTCCTGCCCAATTCGAACAAGTCGTGCATCTGGAGATGCCCGAATCCTGACTGTCGGCACGCGTGGCCAGCTCCTCCCGGGCGGCGGACGGGCCAGGGCAGCGGTTGTTCCGAATGTGGGCATAAGCGCACTGCCGCGGCGCGGGTCCGGCCGAAGCCCGGCCAGTCGCTGCAAGACCTGTTTCCGCAGATCGCGGCCGAACTGGTCGAGGCCGTCGGCCGTCCGGAACTAACGGCGGCGGATCTGCGTGTGAATTCCCGCCTGGACTGCGTGTGGCGGTGCGCGAAGGCAGTGTGTACTGGCTCGTGGCCAGCGACACCCGAGCAGCGGACGCGCCGTGGCGCGACCGGGAAGCGGTGCCCGAACTGTTACCCGCCCCGGAGTTCGGGAGCGAGGTGATCTTGTCGTGCCGGTCGGTTCACGAGGATCAGGCATCTGCGCACACCGGCTCGTACGCACGGCAGGGGAGGAAGCCGCCATCTTTCAGTCGAGGTGCTGGCTTGCCTGGAGCCGCGCCAGCGGGAGGTACTTGATCTCGGGGGGCTGGGACACCCGCGTCCACATCGGCGCCCGGGAGGTCGGCCTGGCCCACAGCGGCGCCAGCGCCCTCAGCTCCGCCCAGGCGGATGGCTGCCCAAACCCCGCACCACCAGCACCGGGACACCCAAGCGAGTCAGCCACGAGGTGAACATCAGCCCCAGCGTGTCCTTCTTGACGTACAGCGCGTGCTCCTGGCCCCCGGTGCGGTCCAGCGGAACCACTCCGGCGCCTGCTGCAGGAGCGCTCCCGCGTCCGGCCAGGCGGGAGAAACGTGCACCTCGCGCAGTTGTCGATCAGGTCCGGGAAGCGGCCCTCCCGCCGCGCCTGCGCCAGCCGGGACGACAGCCGGCGATACTTCGGCGGCGTGTTGTCCAGCACGCCGTCGCTGAGCAGTACGTAGAACAGCTGCCGGCGGGAGACGCGAAGGTGGTCGCGGTAGCGATCGAGGACGTCGTCGACCGCGGCGAGCACACGCAGGGGTTGTCGCCCCCTTTTGTCATCCCTTTTGGGAGCTGACCTCCTCTTGGCATGGGATTGTGATCAGTGTGCTCGCCTCTCTCGGCTGCCCGGCTTGCCTGGCCCCCTCCGGCCACGAGTGCCGTCGTCGCGACGGCCGCCCACGCCCGCCGCACCTTCACCGCGTAGCGCTGAACGTGGCCACCGCCCTGCTGACGTGGATCACCGAACGGTTCGTCACCGCCGACGTCGCCAGCAATCTGCTGCTGTTGATCGAGACCGAACACACCCTCCCGCCGCACCGCGACACCTCTGCGACCAGCGGCCTCGGCGATGACGGCGACGACCGCCGCCCAGCGCCTGAGTGGGAAGACCAGATGCTGCTGCTCGCCGCCCGTCTGCAAATCAACATCGAGGAAATCCTGGCCACCCTCGACGGTCGCAGCCTCAGCTTGACCAGCGAGCGCGACCAGGCAAGCGCCTACTACACCACACTGATCCACCTCCGCCGCGCCATCGAACTGCTCCCCCAGGACGAGCATGACTCGGCCGAGCCACCCTCCCTCCGCCACCTCCAGCTCCAACGAGATCGCGCCCTCAACGCGGAGCTGACCGCGCGCGCCCGCCAGCGCGATGAGCTCGCCCAGCACCAGCAGAACCCGCACCTGCCACCCGCGCCCTGGCAGATCACCCGTTATCACCCCAACGGGGTCTTCGAGGCCCGCCTGCAGGACAACAACGGGCGGCTCGGTCCCCGCTACGGTGGCTGGGCTCCGGCGCCCGATGCCGTACCCGCTCTGCTGCGCGCCTGGAGCGTGCCCGCCTCTCGTCCCATCGAGGTGACCTGGCAAAGCCCGAAACCGGCGACGCCCACCTGGCTCCTGCCCTACGGCGGCAGCTTGCTCAGCCACCGCGGCGATGACCCGGACTGTCGGCTCGACGCCCACGACGCCCACGACGCACTCGAGGGGCTATGGCACGACTATCTCGACCAGCACCGGGCCCGCTTCGCGACCTATATGCGCCAGGTGCAGCAGGCCTGGCCGGGCCAGACCTCCGTGGCCGACTTCCTGGAGCGGCGCACCGCCGAGCTCAACGCCTCCCAGCCGCCCGCGCCACACCTCGACCAGCTCCTCCGATCCACCTACGATCATGTTCACGACATCGGCCCGGACTCCTCCAACCTGGTCGGGCTGGGTACCACAGTCACCTGCGGATGGATCGACCCGGCTGCCATCGCCAGCGCGGGCCAGCGAACGTGGAACAACTTCGCCAGCCATCGGCCCGGCACTGTGCCCGCCATGCTCACGGCACTGTTGGGCTCCTCGGTGGAGGAAGCACTGAAGGTCTGGAGCCTGGCTGAGGATCCGGTCCGCGTCCACCGTATCCCCGGGCCCGCCGGGCCGCTCTACACGCTGGGTGAAAACGGCGCCCACCGGCTGACCACCGCCCGCCTGGCCGGCCTGCCGGGCATCTGGGCGACCATCGAGCAATCGGCGCTCCCCATGCGGGTGCGGCCTGCCCAGGTCCACGTCCGCAACAAGGACGCCGCCCGGCTGCTGGCCTGCTGGCGCGGCCTGCTGGCCCGCGGCCTCGTCACAGGCCGTCTGGAGGAAGACTCCCACCTTCCCGCCGTGAGCACCCTGCACCTGGACGCGGCCGCCGCGATCTGGCTCCTGGCCACCCCCCGGCAGGCCTGCGCCTGGGCGGCCACCTACAGCCGCGCCTACCCCGGGGCACTGGCCACTCTGGGCATCACTCCCGAGGTCTACACCGATGCACGCGCCTGGACCACCTGGCTGGCCACCGACGACTGAGACGCTCAGGCACGGCAGCGACATCGGGGCGAGCGCGGCGGCACAGCTGGCGGCGGCGTTTGCGGACGCTCACCGCGAGCACCCGGCCATGAAACCGCCCACACTCCTCCCTCCCCATTACGCTCGGGCCCTTCTTGCCCTATCCCGGGGCGGCAATCCGTGGCCACGCCAGTGCATTCGCTGCGGGGCGTCGTTGAAGAGCGGGCCAGCGGCCTGACCGGCCGCGCCGCCCAGGCCGCCCGCCACCTCCTTTCCCCGGCCCTGCCCAGCTCGGCGACGCGGTGGCTTCCACGCCGCGCTCGGCCGAGCGCGTGACGACACCGATCGCGGCCCCCGCGACAGCGACCAGAGCTGGACGGCGTTCGTCACCCCGCGCAGTTGCAGCACCGGTCGCGCAAAACTCGGTTTGCCACTTGTTCAAGACATCCGGCGGCCGCTACGGTGTCGGTGGCGCCGCTGCGGTGCCCGACCCCACCCCGGCCGACATCCGCTCCCACGCGGCGGCGGCCACCGCAGGTGGACAAGAGGTCTCAGATCGGCACGCAGCCAGCAACAACCGAGTTTCCGCCGTCATGACCTATGCCCGCGGCGGGTGCGTGGGGCCTGCCGGACACGGAGCAGTCATGACCAGCAAGCAGGAGAGCGCCGCGCGGCGCCTCGCCCGCGCCACCGGCCAGAGTTATACCCGGATGCGGAACCTCACCGCTCACCGGCATCCCGCCCCTGACCTGTCCACCCTGGCGGACCTGCCCTACGCGTGCGGCCGCCCGGTCGAACTGGAGCTCGCCGCCGTCCTCGTCGGGGCGTGCCGGGCCGGGTGCCGTCCGTGCCAGGACGTTTTCGTGCCCGGCCTCTGCCGGCATCTGCCCACCGTCGCGGCGCTCTCCGGCGCGGTGTACGGGCTGTGGCCGGTCCCGATCTCCCGCAGTCCGGCCGCGCTGGCCTGGTATCCCCTGGTCCGCCAGGCCCGGGAGAGCGGCGACGGCAGCGCGGCGCTGGCCGCGCTGGAGGGCATGAGCACCGAGCAGGTCGCCGACGTGCTGGACGGCGCGCTCGACCACTGGGCCGCCGGCGGCGCCGACGTCCAGATCGTCTCGCTGGATCCGGAGGCGGCCGCGGCCGGGGAAGACACCGGCTCCCCGCCCGCGGCAGGGCCGCCGGCCTACGACCTGTTTCCCGGCATGGTGAACACCAGCGCCGGGCCGCTGCCCATCCTGATCCTGGAGCCGCGGAAGCCCGGCATCGGAGTCGGCGACCTCGAAACCCGGTGCGGATGGGCGCGCTGGGACATGTCCGTCGTCCCCGACCCCGACCCGGCGTGGCGGGTGCGGCTGGGCATCGCCACCCGGACCCTGGACGCCGTGGTGCACATCGACGACGAGGGATGGGACGACATCGTCCTGGGGGAGGCGGCCGAGCACCCCGCGCTGCCCGGCGACTGGTGGGACCTGGTCGACCAGGTGCAGCACGTCCTGCTGTGCGGCCCGGGCGTCGCCGTCGACAGCCACGCCACGCCCGCCGCGGCGCTGGCGGCGGCGGCCGCCGCCGGTCCCCTGGCGGCCGTGACCGCGAGGGTGAGGTTCTGGTGACCCGGCAGCACAGGGAGCAGGCCTCCACCGACCCGGAACGTACCGAGCATCTGCGGGCGGGACAGCGCATCACACTGGATGAGCTGGCGGTGCACCTGGACGCCGTCGCGGTGCTGCTGCGCCAGCTCGCCGTCGCGGCCGAGACACCGGCGGTGCCGATCGAGCTGGGGGACAACCTCTGCGAGCGGCTGGATTCGATGGCCAAGGACCTGGAGGTCCTCGGCCGGGACGTCGGGCGGGCCGACACGATCATCACCGAGTTCCAGCCGCTGCGGCCGTTCATGCCGGACCGGGCGCCCTGGGGTGTTCGCGCGCACGGCTCCGACCGCGACAAGTGGGGCAAGCGGCTGTCCACGGTGTTGTCGCTGCGCCAGATCCTGGCGCAGGCCGCCGAGGACCTGCGCTGGCGCGACGAGGAGCCCGGCATCCCCTACCTGGCCGGTTTGGACGGTCTTCCCGGCCTGGAGGAGTGGGAGTCGGTGCGGGCCGCGCGCCGCCGCGCCGCCGCGCGCGAGGCTGCGATCCAGGCCGAAGCGCGCCAGCAGCGGTGCTCCACATGCAGGGCGATGGCGGGCACCTATTGCCGCACGAAGAACGGCCACCTCGCCGGGACCTTCCACAAGCCGCGCCTCGCCGCCGCGACGAAGACCGTCGACGAGCGGATAGCAGAAGGGGAAGCTCCGTGACCGCCTCCTGCCGGAGCGGCGCGGCAGGCGAACAGGCGGGCGGCAGGCTGGCCGCGGCCGCGATCCTGCGGATGATGGCCGCGGGGGTCCTGGATGGGCGGCACCCGGCCGCGGTCCTGGAGTCCGCCGACGACGGAACCCGGGCGGCCCTGGCGCTGCTGCGCGATTTCCTCCTGGTCGCCGACACGCGGCGCGAACTCGTCCCCGTCGTGGCTCATCTGGGCCGGGGCGCCGCCGCGGCGCTCGCGGCCATCTACGACGAGGACCGCGCCGCGGTGAGCGCGTGGCTGGACGGCCAGGCCCGCATCGCCGTGGACCACGCCGAGTCCTGGCAGGGCCTGGGCCGTCCGATCCCGCTGGTGATCGACCTTGTCGCCACCGCGGCCGCCGAATTGTGGGACGAGGCGGCGGCCGGCCAGACGCCCGGCCGTCTGGCCGCGCAACTCAACGCGTGGATCCGCCCCGACCACCTCCAACAGGATCGGTACGAGCTGCTGCTGTGCCTGGGCCACTACACCGCCGACCTCACGGCCCACGCGATGAGGTATGAAGCGGACCCGTTGTACGCCTATCTGGACGCCGTCGCGGCGCGGGACATCGGCCACGGCACGTAGTAGCAGCCCGGCCGCGCGGAGGTCAGGGATCCCGCGTTCGGCTGATGCGCAGTCCTGCGGCTGTGTACCCTGGCGCGGACCTGATCAGGTTCGCCCTGAATGTCATGCGCCCACCCCGGGCCGTGGTTCCCATCAGCGCGAGGGCCGGCAACCCGCACGGGTGCCGGCTCCTCGTACGTCGACGGGATCTCCCGCGGGGGCGGCGGCTGCCCGGCGGAAAACAGGTGCCGACCCTCAGCGCGAGGTGCGTAGTATGCGCCCCGTGTACGAATTCGGGAACAACGAGCAGACCGCCGGACGCGCCCGCGCGTTGGGCGTGCAACTGGTCAAGGCTGCCGACGAGGTGATCACTTCCGGCGGCATCGTGGTGGACCAGGACAAGGAGCACCTGTTCTACCTGCTGTACGGCTGGTGGCGGATGGTCAACCGGTCGGCGGCCGCGCTGTGGCTGCTGGACGACGCGGGCTATACGGTCGAGTCGGCGCCCATCGTCCGCAACATCCTGGAGCACACCTACTCGATGGTGTGGCTGCACGACGCGGGGGACCCGGCCCTCACCGTCGTGGAGGTCGCGGCCCAGGAGTACCGGCAGAAGCTGCTCGCCAACATGCGGCGGACGAACTGGAGAATCGTCCGGGACGCGGACATCGAGATACTGCCGCCGGTCGGGGTCCCCGCGGAAGGCGACCCGGACCACGCGATCCACGTGAAGCTTTCCGGGGAGTTCCGCATGTTCGACACCCTGGTCGTCGCCTACGACCGCGGCGACGTCTACCCGGTGTACCGCTACCTGTGCAGCCTCTCTCACGCCACCGCGTTCACCGCGAACGCCTACCTGGAGAGGGACGGCGAGAACATCTCCGCGCGCGGCGTGGCCGCCCGGGCCGGGTACGCCGACGTCATCTGGACCACGGTGTCGCTCACCCAGGCGGGCGTGATCATGAGCCCGCTGATCGGCGGCGATCCGCTGAAGCGCCTGCTGAACCGGGCGGCCGCCGACCTCGGCGTGGAGGCGCCCTCGTTCCTGCGCGACCAGCGGCGCGCGCCCCTGCCGGCGACCGCCTAGCGGGGCGGCTAGTCCGAAAATCGAGTCGTTCGTGGGCAGGCGGCAGCGAACCTCGGCCGGGTAGGACCGGTCGGGGTAAGCCTGGCGGTACCGGTCAGGCGGCTGGCTCGAGGGTGACGCGGTAGCCGAGGGCTTCGAGCCGTCGTACGTGGTTGCGCTTCTTGCGGTCGGGCTGGATGCGGGTGTCGTAGAAGTCGGCCCCCAGATCGTGGAAGCCGGTGTCGGGGTCGGACAGCAGGTGCCACACGATGATCAGGATGGAGCGGCCGACATCGACGAGGGCCTCTTCTTGCCCCGCCGGCGGGCGATGCGCCGGTAGCGCTCGCCAAGGAAGGTCGGGGTCTTGCTGGCGGCCACGGCCGCCTCGCCCAGCGCTCGCCTCTTTGATCATCCGCGAGGCTTCCTCCGGCAGCCTCGCCAGTCCAGAAGCCACCACCTTGGCACCACCGCGCACAGCCGCCGCCCGCCTAGCACCGCCCGCCGGACATCAGCCGCCGGCGTTCACGCATTTCCCCGCATTCCGCAGGTGGTGACTGCCACCCTGTCGGTGGGACACCCTCTGGAGGAGAACGACCGATGAGCGCCCCACCCGCGCAGCCCGCCACCGAGCGGTTGAAGATTCTGGATCGGGCGCTGGCCCGGTTCTCCAGCGACTCGCTGCTGACGCTGCTGCGCGCCGCGCTCGACTCACCCGGCTGCGCGCGTTTCCACGACCACCTGCTGCTGACGTGGACCCGCGTGCTGCGCCGCCCGCGCCGCCCGGGTCCGGCCGCCTCGGCTGGTGACCTGCCCGCCGTGCTGGCCGCCGCGCGGCGGGCGGCGCCCGGCCGCGGGGTGATGACCGAGGGGGAGCCGAACGATGTGCGCGCCGGAGTCCGCGTCGGCCTAGCGGGGGAGTGGTGGCTGGTGCATCCGGGTGAGCTGGACCACCCGCTGGTGTTCCTGCGCGCTGTGCAGGCCACCGCGCGCGCCGTCGACGACGAACAGGCGGATTTCACTCTCACCGAGGTCCTGGAGCTGGTGCTGCGTCACACTCACCACACCGTGGCGGCTCTCGCGCCCGCCTGGCCCACCGCTGCCGGGGAGGAGCCCGAGGGAGAGATCGCGTGCACGGTGACCGACGCCGAGGTCACCGCAGCCGGTGCGCTCGGTCTAGATCACCTCACCGCACCGGGCCCGTATCGCGAACGTGCCGCCAAAGCCCTGGGGTACCTGACAGCCGACATCCGGAGATTGCCGTTGCGCTACACCCCGGGGAGGCCGTTGCTCGGGGCGGTCTTGCTCGTGGTCGCGCACGGCCGGCGTGTGCCAGTGCCGGCCTCGGTGGCGCTGAACAGCCTCGCGGCCGCCGCCGCCCATCTCCTGGCCGCCGAAGTGCCCGACCCGGACGCCGAGATGCGCCTTCGGTTGCACACCATCGAGCGCGTCGCGCAGCTCCTGGATCTGACCCAGGTGCCGGTGCGACCCGAGCCAGTGTGCCGGATCCAATCGATCTCGCACCGCCTGGAGTACGCCGTGGTGGCCGCATTCACCCACGACGGACTGTCCGCCCTCCTGGAGCAGGCGCGTACCGACCTCTCCCAGAACGCCGCGCCCGGCGCCGGACGGCTGGTCATCTACGGCGGCCCGCGGGTCCTGGGACCCGAGGTGGTCACCGACACCCTTTACCTGCACGTTGAAGAGTTCGCCGAGATCCTCGCGGACGCCGGCGGTGACCTGGCCACTGTCGCCTGGTGGGTCCTGGAGATGACCGAGCATCCCGAAGTCGAGGCGGTCGCCTACGACGACGTGTTCGACGCCTGGGCGCTCTGGCACCGAGAGGGGATGCTGCTGCCGCCGGGCCCACCGGCCGAAGGCGTCGCCCTGGTCCCCTCGTACGGGCGCGACGTGTCCTGGGACCGGGCCGCCGCCTGGGCCCGCATCGACGACGTGCTCGCCGACGCCGGGCTGCCGCCGTCCCTGGCCTGGCGCACCGCCCGCCTTGAGGTCCCGGAGAAGGGCGCCGGGCAGTGGGTCGAGTTGTTCTTGCCCGGCGACGCCGCCGGCCCGCTGCTCGCGCGCGTCAGCACCGTACCTCCGCTCGTCATCCTGACCACCGCCCTGCCTGATGAGCGGGCGCTTCTGGACGCGGCGACGCTTGCCGCGCTCGCCGATGGCATCCGCGCCACCGTGGCCGGTCACCCGGCGCTGGTGGCGCACTTCACCCTCCCCGACCGCGCGGCCTGGCTGCTGCACCTGACCGAGACCCTCGAAGCCCACCAGCCCCCACCAGCCGCCGGCGCCGAAGACGACGCATCGGATGAAGTGCTGCCGCTCCTCGTCAGCATGGACCCCGACCATGCCCGGATCAGCATCAAGTTGGATCCGGCGTTCCTGGCCCGGTTCACCGACGACGGCCACCAAATTCTCGGCCGGTTGCTGCACCACTGCGCCGCCCAGATCCGCCAGGCACGCGGCGCCGATGCGCCGACCACAGTTGAAGCGTTCACTGCGGCGTGGAACGCGGCCGCCCCGGTGCTGACCTTGCACGCCGCCGACGGCTACCAGCCCGCCCCCGCCCCGCCGCAGGCTGTGCACCGGTCCCGGCACGTCCACGCCCGAGCGCTGCGCACCGCGGCCGCCGCAGTCCGCCGCGCCCGCGTCCCGGTAGGCGTCTTCACCGGCTCGGACGCGGTGCGCCAGGGCGGGCCCGCCGAGCGGCTGCTCACCGCGCTGGAGCAGGAGTTCGCCGAGCAGGTGCGCGCGCACCACCCTGAGCTGACCACCGTGCTGGCGCGCCAGCTCAACGCCGCGCTGTCGGTGCGGACCCGCGGCCGCCAGGAAGCCCTCGTGAATCTCGCCGCAGCAGGCACCAAGGTGTGGGCCATCGAGGCCCAGCGGCGGGAAGCCGATGGATCGGTAATGACCAACGCCCTGCAACACCTTCTGCAGCAGGCGATCGCGAGCCCGCCTGCCGGCCGGAAGCCCGCCGATGTGCTGGCCGTCGCCGAACTCCTCGCGCTCGCCGAACTCGTGCTGCGCACCGGTCTGACCGCGGTCACCGGCAGCCGCCGCCTGCATGACCTTCACCTCGAAGTCCACGACACCGGTGTGTTCACCCTCACCGACACCCCCGACCCTTCAGGTGCCCCCGACTCTGGCGTCGCGGATCAGGCTGCGCCGGGCCACCTGGGCTTTGACCACGACGCCTACCGCCACGCCCAGCAGCAGCGTTGGATCAGCCGGGCCCGCGCCGCCGTCCCCACCCCGCTGACCCCGGACGCGCTGTTCGCGCTCCACCGGCGCGTCCCGGTGCCGTTCACGCCCCTCAACCCGCCACCCGGCAGCCACCTGGCCCGGGCCGACCAGGTCCTGCACCAGCAATGGGATTGCGGCCTGGACGCGCTGGCCGCCGTCCTGGCCACCGCCGTCGACTGGCCCACCGGCCCGGACGGCACCGCCATCACCACCCACACCGCGCTCGCCGCGGAGGCCGCCGCCTGGTCACTCCTGCCCGAAGCCGACCTGCGCGCCGCCATCAGCCGCCTGTTGCTGGACGCGGGCAACGCCGCTAGCGACCGCGCCCACGCCTACACCGAAGTGGAACGCCGCACGCGGTTGACCACGCACCCGCTGATTGCTCAGGACGGCCGGATCCTGCTGCTGCCCTGGCTTATCCACACCGCCCAGCAGGTGTACGGCGGCTACCTGGCCGACGCGCGCCTGCCCCGCCCGGACATGCCGCCCAAGGCCGCCCAGCACCTGGACCGGCACCGCCAGCAGCACAACGACCAACTCGAACACGACCTGAAAACCATCGCCGAACGGGCCGATCTGCCGCACCGCTCCCGCTTGGAGGTCGGGCCCGCCGCCCAACTCGGCATTCCCGGCTTGCCGGGCGAGATCGATCTGCTGGTCGCCGACGAGCGCCGGCAGCGGCTGTGGGTGATCGAGGCCAAGAACCCGCACGGCGCGATCGCCCCGCACAACCTCGCCCAGCACCTGCACCGGTTCTCCGCCTACCGCACAAAACTCCTGGCCAAGACCACGGTGATCACCGCCCACTCGGGCCGGGCCGCCGTCGCCTGCGGCGTCGTCTCCGCCGACCGCACCTGGCGGGTGATACCTCTGATCGTCACCCGCGTCCTGGACCCGGCCGCCTTCACCGCCGACCCGGCGGTCCCGTTCACCACCGCCGACCAACTAGCGCAAACCCTGACCGCTGACGCCGACCCCCGCCCGGGATGGAACGCGGTGCCCGCTGCCGAACAGTGAGCCAGGCCAAGCACCGACCAACCCTGCCAACCCGCCTGCCCGGCCGCCGAGGTCATCCGGAGCGTGGCCCCCTTTTCCGGGCGCACTACGACTGGTCCTGCTGGCCGGGCGCAGCAGCAGCGACCGCCACAGCCACAAGCACGTGCCCGTCGTCCGTCCGCGACCGCGAGGGCGCAGACGCCGTCCCACACCGCGATGTAGTCCACTTGGCTGTGCCGGCCGCCGATCCTGGAGTCGTGATGCACCCCGGCCCGGCCGGGAGCGAAAAGCACACGCATGGGCGTTCCTCAGCCTTCCACCGGCAGGGTGTTCAATAGGGCGGTGATCGCCTGGGCGCCTTCGGCCTTCCGGGTGTGATCGGTGGGCTGCCAGGTGATCTCGATTCGCAGGGCGCGCCCCTTCTGCGCGCTGATCCACAGCACCCCGAGTTGCAGGCCTCGGTTGAGCCTCACCTCGTAGGAGGCACGGCGCGGGGTCTCGGCCACGGGGAGGGTGAACCGTCACGACCCAGTCCCGCGAGGATCCCCTTGGCGGTGCGGTTCGGGTTGTAGGGCATGGCAGGCCTTTCTGTGATGGTTGGGCACGAGGCGGCGACACCGCGGCCTCGTTCATGAGGAGCGACAGCGCATGTCAGCCGAAGTGGACAGTGATAGTCCTCGGCGGCCTGCTGTTGTCGCTGAGCTTTGACCGTGGCGCCGCGCGCTCAAGGCGGTTCGCCGAGAGGACGGCTTCGGCCGGTGTAGGCAAGCAAAGTGCGGGCTGCCAGGCCGCTGGCCCTCCGGCTCCCCTACCGGTCACCGGCACGCGGGGGAGCGCGGCCTGCGGCATGCCTGGATCCTGGTATGGGTAGAGAAACGTGCACGTCATAAGCCATGGCAGGGCCGTTCCCCCGGACGGTGACGGGGGAGGTCGTGCACGTTCGGGGGATGGTCGAGCCGATGCTCGCACGGGCGGTGGACGAGATACCCCCCGCCCCACATGGCCGGTTGCTGTTCGAACCGAAGTGGGACGGCTTTCGCGCCATCGCGCTGGTGGACGACCACGGCGCGGTGCAGCTGCGATCTCGGCGCGGGGCCAGGTTCGGCCACGCCTTCCCCGAAGTCGTGC
>NZ_QOIL01000038.1 GCF_003323745.1 Sphaerisporangium album | reverse complement strand
TGGCCGCTCAGCGCCGAGAACGCGCCCGCATCCGCAGCGAGAAACGCATCCGCTGGGGCGGCCGACCCCTGTCACCCGCCGCCTGACCAAGACCCAACCCGGTGATCGTTTCCGGTCACAGCACTAGGTGAACTAGGTGAAGCAGGTGGATGAATGAATCGGCTGCACGCAGCCGTGCGTCGTTGGTGGAAGCCAGGTGGCGCCGGACGTGCCGCTGCCGCGCCCGCCAGGGCGGCCTGGCGGGCACAACGGTGGAGCCTTGCGTCGGCCGGCTCAAAGTCGCCGACGGCCGGCATCTCAGGATTGGCGCTACTCCGGAGCGTCGCTGGCGTCGTTGTCGAGATCCAGGTCGGGGAATGACAGGCCCAGGCCCTGGAACCAGTCGCTCAGGATGTTTATGACGTCGCTGCCATTCCAGAGGCTGCCGGTCTCGATGTTGTGCTCATCAAGGGCGGCATGGAGCCGGTAAATCGCTCCGACGGCCTTGCCCGGGTCCACCGCCAGGCCCTGAGCTCCGCCCGTTGGGCGGCGGGTGTCCAGCAGGGCGAGGGTGCTGGCCGTGATCACCAGCCGCGTCTGTCCGGTGTCGTCGCGCAGGTCCGGCCCGGCGTCCTCGGGATGGATGACGACCCGCAGCGCCCCAGAGGAGGCGTCGACGTAGGCGTAGATCTGCACTCCTGCGATGACCATGCAGGGCAGCGTCTCTCCAGGCGCTGACGGGTACATGCGTGCCGTGCGGTTGGCGAGGTCAGCCTGCGATGTGGGCAGCGTTTGGAATCCCCGGCTGCGCTGGGGGCGCTGACGGCCGGGGCGGAAGTTCAGCGCGTCGATCCGCTGGAGTAGATCGGCCACCTCTGCGGCGAACGCCGCCGTGCTTGGCCCCGAGTGAGCCGTGGTGAACAGGCTGTGGTCGGACAGCCTGTTCAGGTACAACGTGTAGCCGCTGCGCTGGCGGCGGTCGGTCGGCAGTGGCCCGTCGATGCCCGATATCCAGGCGGCGTGACCTTCGGCAACCCGGACGAACAGCAGTCCTGGGGTGGTCGCGGTGACCTCGACTCCGGCGTCGGCGAAGATCGACACATCGGGTGTGTAGGCATCGGCGAATTCCTCCGCGGCGGAATCAGAGGGAGGGTTCATTGTGAGTCCTTTCAGATCGGAATGAAATGCCGTCGCAATTTGGAGTGCCATCCATTGCGACAGTCAGAACTTTACCACTTAATGCATGTATCAGTGGTCGGTACGCCACTCGCGGAAAACCCGTGTAAGCGGACTTTGCGGGAACTGAATCGCTAGCCGCGCCGGGTCGTAATGGCGCCGCCTCTATGCTCGGCAGACCCTTTCTTAGAATGGATCGAGCTGGCGCGGACGGCAAACGCAATGTGTCGCTGGACAAGGTGTTCGCCATCGCCGACGCGTTGCAAGTCGACATCGCCGAGCTGTTCACGGGGTGGAGGCGCGCGTAGGCGTCGGCCATCGCCGATGCGGTGCTCGACGGGTGTTGGGTTGGTGGCACTGCGGCCCGGAGTGGGCACCGGCTTGCACGGCGAGCATGCGCGTGGTCGTTGATGTCGGTGCGGTCGGTGGCGAGTCGTGACAGCGGCTCCGGCCTCCGTTCACGACTCCTGCGGCTGCATGATCGTGATGACGGGTGCGGGGTCGTCGCCGGGGCCGATGTGAAGGACAAGGGTCACCAGACGGGGACGGGTTCCCCTGCCAGCACGGGGCACCCGCGCCACCTCGAAGGTCGCCCGGTCGCCGGATGTGGCCGCAGCGGCGAGCTTCGCCATGGTGAGCACGTCGTGCAGGCGACCGCGCTCGTCTTGCAGCGCGGCGCCGCGCTTGCGCGCGCTGTCGGCTTCACTCCAGCTCACGCAGTCCTCCCAGACCGCGCGGGTGAGGGCGGTGTGCCAGCGAAAGGGTGAGTTGGCCGTGACGTCGACCAACTCGCCGTCGGCCAAGGCATGGGCGCGGGAGTAGATGGAGAGGTAGTCACCGAAGGGAGAGTCCGATGGCTGGTCGGGAAGCGTAGGTGCGCTCGTCGGCGTCATTGTGGCAGGCGGCAGAGGCGGCAGGTCCCATCTCCAGCCGTTCATTAAAAGGGCGAGTTCCTGCTCCCATTCGGCCAGTCGGTCATGAACGGTTGAGGGAACGGCGATCAGTCGATCGGCATCAAGGCGGCCGTGGACGGCAATGCGATCACATTGCCCTTCCAGGAGTCCGCAGGTGGGTATCGGGTCGATAGCCGTCGTGTGGTGCGGGTTGTCAAACGCTTCGGTGCACAGGGCCGCCGCTTCTATCTCGCTCAGATTGACGGCTATGAGCGCCAGGTCCGCCTGAGGGATTTGCAGCCCGGTCCAGTCTGGATCCCAGGTGATCGCCTCTGCTCGGAGCAGGTAGACATGTCCCGGGGCCGTGCTGGTGTCGGCCGGGCACCCGAGTTGCCGCATCGGCCACAAGCCTCTGCGGAGCACGGTGTCGATTTCGGTGGTGGGCACTGCCGAGTACCAGATGCCGTGGCCGACGGAAGCCGTGGACGGCGAGTATTGGTGTGGTGTCGTGGCATCTGCGGTAGAAAGCATGAACGACCTTCGGATCGGAGAGGGAAGCGCGATTCGACAGGAGTGCCACCCAGTCGAATACTGCGATTTTACCGTAAATGACTCGCCCAGATCGGGGTGCAGCTTCGGGTGGATCTGCAGGCTGCGGATCTTGCAGGGCGTAGCCGAGCGCCTCGCGCATCTCACCCGCGATCTCGCCGTGCAGGTGCGCCAGCTCCGCGCGGACGCGCACAGCGACGGTACCGAAGTCGCCGCCGAGCCGCTGCACGCTGACGAGTTGGCCGTCCACGAGGTCTTCCCATCGGTTGCCGGCCAGGATGCCGCGCGGGTCCTTGTACGGGTAGGTGTAGCCGTCGGTGTCGGCGGTCGTCGCGTCGAGGGCACGGCCGAATCCGCGGCAGCCGACGACCGTGTCGGCGTCGTTGCGGACCAGCCTGTCTACCACGATCAGGTCGACGCGGCCGGTGCGGCGCATCTCCATGGCCAGCGACAGCGCGATCAGGTACAGGGTGCCCGGCTCCGGGTCCGGCACGTGCTGCGCGGCGCCGTACACGCTGGACTGGAGGGGGACGTCCAGCCCGGCCACGTGGACGGTGGCCGCCTCGCCGGGGGTGACCGCCAGGCGGGCCACGGTGCCCGACGGCGGGATGCTGCGCAGGGGGGTGTCCGCGCCGGTGACCGTGTCCGGCGCGGACGGCGGGTAGAGGTGGATCGGGTGGGTTGTCAGGTTGACGATGTTCATGGCCCCTCCTGGGGGTCGGTGGGCGGCCAACCCGGGCGGGCCGGCCGATGGTTCCCCTCGTAGGGGCGATGAGAGAGGGGTCAGGCGCCGGTGCTGACCCTCTCGCAGAACCGCAACTGCCCCCGCGCAGTTAGGGCGCAATGTTGGCCAGGTGGACGCGGCGTGCCGCGAGGAGCGGAGCCTGTGCGGCACGCCGGATGCGCAGCAAGGTCACGACTGGGTTGGGTTCACGATCTCGTAGTCGTAGTCGGTGCGCCAGCGCGGAATGCGGTAGCGGCGGTCGCTGTCGGGGCTGCGGAACGTCGACCGGGTCTCGAAGGTGAACGTGTCGCGCTCTTCGCCGTTGCTGAACTGCATCGGCCTGGTGAACCTCAGGCACGTACCGGGCCGGACGGTCCTGGCGCGCGTCCTGGCTTGCGTTTCCCTTTCGGCGTTGGCGCGGCACCGGTCGCGCCAGTCCCTGGCCCAGCAGGTGCTGCATGTCGCGGTCCCGCCCGGCTCGTGGAACGGCGCGCCGCCATCGGGCGCGTTTGCGCCGTAGGGGTAGCCGCTGTAGCAGCGTGGTCCCGCGACCTCCGGGCGCTGTGCTGGCCGCGCGTGGCTGAGCCACTGGCCGTCTGCGGGTGTGATCTCCGCGTTGCACAGTCGGCAGTACTCCTGGTCGTGGCTGCATGTTGACAGGGGTGTCAGCAGGTCAAGAATCCGGATGGGACAGCGGTCCTCGACCGGTCCGCTGGTGTCGGACAATACCTTGTACGTGAAGTTGAAGTAGCCGCCACTGCGGCGCATGAGCACCACCAGTGCCCAGACCTCGCGTGAATCCTTTTGGCGCACGGCCGCGTAGAACACGCCGCGGACGGTCGCGCAGTCCAGGATTTCGCCCTCCTTGGTGAGCGTGTTCGGGTGTTCTTGCTCGTAGAACTCGCGGTCGGTCATTCCTGGCTCGCGGTGCATTGAGGTCCATCCCATGTGTGGTTCCTCTCTTTCCGATCGATTGGGCGCGGGTGGCCGTCCAGCGATGTTTACGCCGTGCGGGAGTCGCGGGTCCCCGCAGTCGTTACAGCAGAAGGAGTTGGTGCCGGGTTCGGCGTTGCCGGTCCGCCGGGGGTGCGGGGTGGTTTTGCCGTGGCAGAACCGGCGGTACGTACCACCAGTTCGAGTCGTCGCGGCGGTTGCCGAAGTCGTCCAGGTTGCGTAGCAACCGGTTGCGATAGGGGACCAGTTCGGTCAGTGCGCACGGGCCCGTTTCGGCCCGATCACGACTACCCGACCGATCCCTTAGATTTGGGCAGTTCGGTAGCGCGCCTCAGGCCGCCGGGCATATCAACGGTGAGGATCAGCTCGTCGTTGTCCTCGTCGCTGGTCTTCGAGAGGGCACCTCAGGCAGCGCGGGCAGGGCCGGCGCGTCGGCAGACTATGGTGCGCAGCTGTTATTCGTCCGGACCAAGCGCCTCGCGGGCCTTTTTGATGATGTCGGCCAGCGTCAGCTCGCCACGCTCCTCCATAGCCGCCTGGTCGTCGGGGTTGTCCAGAGACACCAGCCAACGGGCCAACGCATGGGCGGCCGAGTCCTCGATGATGTCACCGTTCTTGTCGATCTGCGCCAGCTCGAATTCCCCGTAGACACAGGAAAGTGTCTTCTTGCGCTGGACGATGCGATCGGTCTTGCGGTCGCGGGCGACGGTCATTGCATGGCTCGCGCCGAAGCTGCCGTCGAATGGGCCGGCGACCTGCTGGTCCGGGCTTCCGCGTTTGTAGTAGATAACGTAGTATTCGCTCTGGCTGGCCGCGTAGTTCATACCGGCCGCCCGGTTCAGCGCGGCCCGGTCCTTGGCCGTTAGCTTCGTGCTCATGTGCTTCTCCTTGTATTCGAGTCACAACTGCGCCGCATGGCGCTTGAATCTCGCTCGTCCACCACGGGGGTGACGATGCGCGTCCGGCCAAGTGCAGGGGCTTGCCGCGCTTGGGTGTCCGTCCGCGGGACGCCGGTATCTTGTGGCCCTCGACCACCTGGTGCGGCTCAGGGATTCCCAACGACACTGCGGACTGCTCGCAGTCGGAAGCGTCCAGTTCCCGAACCGGCCCCAATGCTCCGCGCCCAGTTGGAAGAAAGTCATCGAGCCAGTTACACAGCTGGTCACGCGACAGCCCGAGCGCCTCCGACGAGGCGATGTGATTGATGGCCCTCGCAGCCGATGACGACGTGCTTTTGCCACCCAGCTGAATACATTCATTTTACCACTAAATGCACGATTCGTGGATAGGTCTTGCCGTCTGTCTGCCCTGGTGGTGACCCCCGCGCTGCCGGGGTCCGCCAGCGCCGCGCGGCCTCGGCCGTCATCCACTGGTTTCCGGAGGTCGGTAGGGAGAGGTCACCAGACCTCGGCGTCGGTATGTCCACCGCATGGCTGCGGGTCGGGTTTCGAGCCGTGAAGATCTGTCGCCGAGCCCGGCATCTTCACGAGGGGTTCGGTGCCGGGCAGGCATTGAGCCTGCCCGGCGAGGGTGTTAGAAGGAAGGTTCGTCGTCCAGGACGTTCGGGCCGTCGTGCAGGGGGTTGAAGCTGTCGACATGCGCGTCGGGGGCGGCGTCGTTCGCCCGCCGGCGGCGCGCACGCTCGAGGGTCTCCTCCACTGCGCCCTGCCGGTCCAGCAGGGCAACCAGCTCCTCCATCCGCGCGGGCCTCTCCTTGGCCAGACCGGGGAAGAGTTCAGCGCGCTGGGCGAAGGTGAGCCATGTCAGCGTGCGCATTGGGAGCTCAAGGCTCGGCTCCCCTGCCGCTGGTCGACGACCCGCAGATACGGTTCTTCGCGGCCGTCATGGTGTCCGGGGTGGATGTAGGTCCTTGTCGGCGTTGTCGTAGCAGTAGGTCAGGCGAGCGGTCACCTGGCGTCAGCTCCCGCGAACTTCAGTTCGTAGGTCTCGCCCAGCGCGGTCATGAAGAGCTGAGTCGCCTCGGCGTCGTCAGCAGGCGGCTCGGTGGGGAGGTCCGGCCGCTTCAGGTCGTTGACGCGCTGCCAGTTCTCCCGCGCCTCGATCACTAGGGCGTTGAGGGCCTCGCCCGCCGTGCCGAAGGTGTGCTTTTCGGCGCCATGGCCGCCGTCGTAGCGCAGAACCCAGGTGCGGGGCTCGTGCCCATCCGTCCGCTCGGCGCACAGCGTGTGGTCGAAGTCGGGCTTTCCCACGCACCAGGCGTACAGGGGCTCGACGGGGATCCACTCCTCGCCCTTGCGCTGCAAAATCGTCACGTGCTCGCAGGGCAGTTCTCGCGCGCGGGCGTATACCGACTCCTGGTTGCCGTACGGCTCGATCGTTCCGCTCCGGCGGCCGAGCGCCCAGTCCGGTGTGGCGATGATGATGGCGTCCATGTGTGTTTCCTTTCGGGGTGAGGGCTGGCCGGTGGGTTGGCCGGCCAGCCCGGTTTCTACGTCGTCGGGTTACCCGTGGTGATCAGGCACCTGCCTCGACGGCGGCTTCCGGGGGGATCTCTGTGCGTCGGCAGCCATAAGGAGAGCAGCCGGGGGGCTCCTCCTCGTAGCGGGCGAGGCTGATCTCCCCTTGACGGCCGCGCCATTCGTGCGCGGTCACACGGTCGATGTCCGCCTGTGCCAAGGCGACGCGGGAACGGTGGACGAAGGCACGGCCTTTCAGCGCAACGCCCGCGGCGGGGTGGCCGTGGCGGATTTGCTCGTCGAATTCGACTGCGGCGGCCCAGTCGTCAGGCTGGGTGTCGCGCATGGCCCGCCAGCGGCTGTTTCCGGAGAACGGGCACCCGATGCAGGCGGACTTGGGTGTGTTTTCCAAACCGTACTGCGCGAGCATGTCCATGCAGTCCTGGCGGGTCATTCGCAGCCGGATCAACGGGTATTCCAGCTCGTTGTAGGCGCCTGGCGGTTCGTCTCTTACCCGCCGCTCCTCATCGAATGAGAAACCGATGTGCTGCATAGCGTAGCGTCCGGCGGGCACTTTTCCGACATGGCCGTCTTCGATGGGCGCGCCGAGCACTGCGCGGACGCTGCGCCTGATGGGCTTGACCTTGTATTCGTCGGTGCATTGGCGTCGCAGCATGCCGCGGCCGCCCTGGTCGCCCAGGATGTGCAGGGGCATGGTGGCGTAATGGCCCGATGGTTTTAGCGCGTCGTGGCGGATGTTTCCGGCGCTGATTCTGATGAACGGGATGTCCGCCGCGTGGGCGATCTCCTGCAGTTTTTCCAGGTGCTTGTACACGGCGTCCGGTTCGAATTGGGTGTCCGCGAAGATGACCGCGTCATATCTTGGTATCTCGCGGGGGGCGAGTCCGAGCGCCGACATGATGAGGAGTGTGCTGGACTGTACGCCTGCGCCGAGAGAGCACAGGTTCAGAGTTCGGTAGGTGGCGGTGGCGCGCAGTCGCTCTAGCTGGGCTTTCGACGGCAAGGCAGGGGGGAGTTTCATACCTGTGCTTTCTTCTGGATCGGACGGTGTTGGCCGGGGTGCCACCCGGACAACACCAATATTATCGGGAATTCGAATCGAGTGGACGATTCAGTGCGCAAGCTTTTCCGGCGTTGCTCATTTGTATTCGCCGGAGGGCCGCGGGTGGTGCGTGTGCCGGGCGGAGCGCTGGAGGTGGACCGGCGAGCGGGTGGGGCCTGTCGGCGCCGACGCGGCGTGGTCGTTGGATGCGCCGGTTGGAGCCGATCCACAGGAATTCGAACGTGGACCGGCTCCGACCGGCGATGGCGGGCAGGTCAGGGGGCGGACGCGGGTGGTGCCTGATGGTGGCCGTGGTGGGGTAGAGGCCCGCCAGCAGTTCCCAGCCCATCGGCATGGCGGGACGATCGAACACCAGGGTGTCCTGCCCGAGGGATTCGACGATCTGGATGCCGGGGTGTGTCTCGATCACCGGGCGCAGCCGTTCGGTGAGCTGGGCGGTGTACAGGCGGAACACCCGGCCGGGGCCTCCGATGTCGCCGGCCAGCCGAGGGAGGGCGATGCTTGTGGCGGCCGGGTGGAGCGCGTGGCTGTAGGCCAGGCAGGCGTAGGCGAGCACGTGTGCGGGGACGGCGACGGCCGATTTGTTCACCAGATGAAGCAGTCCGTCGTTGCGGACGATCAGCAGGCCGAGCGTGGCGAAAGGGCGGTCGATGATGTCTTCGATGTGGGCCAGTGGTTGATCGGCCCAGCTGCGTGTCGCGGTGTACATGCGGACCAGGCATGAGAGCTCGTCGTCGACCACCTTGGCGCTGGGGGTCCGCCATCTGGATTCGGTCGCCAGACTGGCGATCCGGCGGTGGAACTGGTCTTTGCCGAAGGTGCTGAGCATGTGGTTGAAGGCCACGTGCCAGGCCGGTGCGCGGCATGGCGGTGACAGGAGCCACCAGTGCAGGAGCCATAGGCTGGCGGGGTCTTCCAGATAGGGGTCGACGCCGGTGTCGGGGTTCAGCAGCCAGTGCGCCCGTTCGGTGAGGCGGACCTGGTGGGCCTGGCCGGTTCCCTGGTCGTGTTCAGTGGTGAGTTTGAAGGCCCGCATCCAGAATCGGATGGACATAGCGCGGTTTCTGCTGCCGGCGGCGAGTTCGGTGATGCTGTGGTGCTGGGCGAAGAGCGTGGGATCGGCAAGGAGTGCGTTGTAGGCCCTGCCGAGCCAGCCGTAGCGGGGTGGATTGGATCGGTGCTGGGCCCAGGTCGGTGTGCAAGTGGCTGCCAGGGCATTTGGGGGGAGGTCGCCGCAGGCGGGGGTGGCAAGGGGTGGATCGGCGGCGAACAGCAGGAGTTGTTCGGCCGTTGGGGCGGTCGGCGGATGCGGCCGCCGTGCTGCGGAGTGAGGCACAGGTGCGCCTTTCTGTTTTCGGATCGGATGACGTGGTGCGTGTCATGTGGGTGCCACCACACGACATATCCCTAATTATACCTTTAAATGATTGTTCAAGGCTTTTGTCACATAGCGGGGCATTGGTGTGGAGTATGGCGGCTCGGCATTCGGCGGGAGCCCGTACCATGGGAGGTCTGAGGGACAGCACAGCGTTCCTTCGGATCGGAAAGAAGGCCGGCGGACAGGGGTGCCACCCGCGATCTCCCAGGAGGTCATCCGCCGGCCTTCGTGCTTCGCAGGTGAAAGATCGCAGGCCGTGCGCCCATCGCGACACCCTGAGCCTGATCAGGCGCCGATCCCCTGTCCGGATGCCTCAGCGCCCGGCCGTGAACCTGTCGATCAGTGAACTTGGGACACTCCAGACTGCGACGCGCAGTCGTGCGCGCTTACGTTCTTCGCCGCCTGCGGCCGAGTAATGCTGACAAGGTCAGCCGTCGGCGGCTCAGCCGTGCGAGAGGCGGTTACGACGCCGTGCGGAAGGTTACGGTCTCGTTGCCCGTATCGCCCTGCTCAGGCGAGACGTAGGGCAAGAGGGCGTGGAGCGATCGTCGGCCGGTCAGGGCGGTGAGCTCCTGTTCTGCCGACGTGACCAGGGAAGCGACAGGGATGCGCTGGTCGATGACACCCTCGGCGAGGCGGGCGCTGGCCAGCTGCGCCTGGGCCACGGTCGCTGCCTCGAGGATTTGTGCGGCTATGTACAGCGGCGCGACGGGCGGCGGGCCGGTGAAGGTGCGCAGGAACTGCATGCTCGCCTGATCGTCAGTGAGGATGCCGCGGTGTCGTAGTTCCCAAGTGGTGGTGAGGATGTCGATCGGTGTGCCCTGCGTGCGCATGTCGAGCAGTGCGGCGAAGATCGCGCCGCGTGTCGGATCGGCGAAGTCGGCAGGATCCAGAAAGTCCCGCACCTGATCGATGAGCTGGGGGGCGGCGATGAGACCGGTCAAGAATTCCCGCTCGCGCTGGGCGGCTAGTGCGGCGGCCTGGTCGGAGGAGGGGGGGCCGCTCACTTCGGGAAGGGCGTGTCGGGGGGAGGTGGGCAGGGTGGCAAGGCGTTGCGACAGGTACGCCATTTGTATCCGGGCGACGGTGCTGACCTCGAACAACTGGTCCATGTCGGCGTCGCCGCGGGCAAGGACGTCAACGATTTGGGCCAAGCGTGTGGCGTGCAGGCCGACGGCTCGGCGAGCGTCGGCCTGCACCACCATGAGCCCGTAGCTTGCGATGTTGCCTTGCCTGGGGCAGCTCTCCATCAGGGTGTGCAGGTAGGCGCCGGTCACTCCGGGCAGGTGCCCGGTCTTTTCCAGTAAGATGGCTGGCGATGGCGTCCCAGTGGCGCCGTCGCCGTCCAGACTCATCAGGATTTTGTAGAGCTCGCCGTGCGCGGGGCGGTAGAAGTCCAGCGCTTCCAGCCAGCCGCGCACCTGATCGCGTTGATCGAAATCGAGCAGCAGGGCTCCCAGCAGTGCCTGCTCGGCGCGGATATCCAGCCAGGAGGCCTCGTAGAGGCTGGCCTCGTGGCTGGCGGTTGTGCGGGGGTCGCTGGGCGGCACGGGCGATCACAGGCTTGTGCGCGCGGGTGGGGTGGACGGGTGGACGATGATGGGCGGCGGCAACGCGGCAGGCTCGGCGGGGGCAGTAAACGCAGACGACGCGGCAGGCGCGCTGTAGGAGACGTCGGCGGTCCTGAGCGCACGTGAGTCTCCCCACCGTCGTGCCGCCTCGCCCAGGACGGCATTCGCCCGCAAGACGGCCGCCTCGGCGCGGCCGCCGGCGCGGAGCAGTTGCCTGGCCTGGCTGTCCAGCCCGCGGCCGATTGACTGGCGCACCAGGTCGCGGGCCAGGTGCATCGCCTCTCCTCGCTCGGCGCGGTCGTAGCGCGCGATGAACGCGTCGATGTCCATGTCGAGCCCCCCATTCATGGCGGCGTCCCAGACGACCGTGACCACATCGAAAGGTTGACCGCTGTCATAGAGCTTCAGCAGTGCGGTGTACAGCTCCCCGCGGCCGGGTGCGGTGAAATCACTGGCCTCCAGCCATCCCCGGACGTCTTCGATCTGGAATGGATCGCCGATCAGGGAGGCGATCAGGCGGTCCTCCCGGGCGGCTTGCCGGCGCGCCTGGGCGGCTGCCTGGTACCGCGCGAGCAAGAACCACCGTGGGACCGGGGCGGCTTGTGGGTCGCTGACAGCAGGCGGGCGGGGGGTTGCAGTCGTGGCCGGGTCGACTCGCCACCGGTCGGCCAGCTTGGCTACTACCCGGCGGGCTTCGTGGAGCTCGTCGCCCACCAGTTCCATGGCGGCGGGATCGGCCTGCGCCAGTGCGGCCGATACTCTGCCGATGTGGTGGGCGATGAGCCGCATGGTGTGGGCCTCGTTGACCAGGAAGCCGTAGTTGACCGCACGGCCGGAAGGGGCGGAGGCGGCCAGGTTGGCCAGCCAGCGCGCGTTGCGGTTGTGCCGTAGCGCAGTGGCGCCGCAGGCTCGCCGAAACCGGTTCACGCCGTCGATGGTGTGCATGTTGGCCTCAGCGGCTGCCTTGACCATGGTGGCGAACAGGTCGCGGTGCAGGGGGGTTGAGAAGTCCTCGGCTTGCAGTCCGGCCAGGTCCGCCACGCCGTGCACTGAACGGGGGTCGTTGAGCAACGCACCGAGCAGGGCTCGTTCGATGAAGTGGATTGGCGTCATCGCAGGGGCCTGTTCACCTCGGAGGCCTGGGCGGCGCTCTGTTCGGCGCGGGCGACGGCGGCCAGGCCGGCGGCGAGTTTTGCCGCCCGCCGGTCCAGGTCGTTGCTCATATCGGCATCCAGGACTCGGATGTAGGCCTCTTCGTCGCCCAGCCACCAGGATTGGTCGTATTTGACCGCGGGAGTGCGGCCGAGCCGTTCGGCCTGGCCGGTGGCGATGAGGGTGGTGATCTCGGCGGCGGGCAACACCATGGCGGGGCGTCCGCTGCGGGGTATCGGGGGTGCAGAGGTCATTTCGGGGCTCCTTGAGGTCGGCCAGAACGGAGGGCAGGTCGCGGGGGCGGTGGCCCAGGGCGAGGTGACCACCCAGACGTCGAATTCCTCGATGGGATCGGCGCCGCGCACGTTGTCGTGTTCGCCGCGCAGGCATAGTCCCGGGTATCCCAGCGTGGCCGCGTGGCGATCCAGCAGGTCGTAGAACGAGGCCAGCGGCAACTCCGAGTCGGGGTGGTGGACGCGCAGCCATTCGACATAGATGCAGGTGAGTCGGTCCAGTGGCCCCGGATGCACGTACCAGCAGGCCGGGATGCGGTCGGTGAGCACCAGGGGTGGATGCACCTGGCGGGAGAGCATCCAGGCCACCCAGTCGGCCATGTGCTTCATCTGGGCGCGCCGATCGACCGGGTCCATGGCCTCCCACACCCAGCGTGGCGCCTCGGCGGGGGGCGGAGGGGCAGCATTGGCGGTGGCCGGCGGGGTGGGCAGGTAGCCGCTGGTGAGGGTCATGGGGTTTTCGCCGGTCGGGTGAGGGCGAGCAGGGCCGGGTCGTCGAAGACGCGGCGCATGGTGATGCGCATCGGTCGCAGGTTGGCGTATTGCAGCAGAGCGTGCCATTCGGTGAGCTGTTGCAGGGCGTGGATGGGGGCCAGTTCGTCCTTTTGCACGTTGGTGGAGGAGGTGTGGCGCCCCTCGCTGTCGGTGGAGGATCCGGCCCTGCTGACGGTGGCGTGGCCGAGCATCTTGGAGAAGTACTCCAGGGTGGACATGTCTCCCACCCCGGGTAGCAGGAGGCGCATCTTGCTTTGCGACAGGATGGTGCGGGCGGCTTCTTGGCCGTAGCGGGTCTGCAACTGGGCCAGGTCATGCCAGACGGTGAGCAGTTGGATGCCCATGCCGCGGGCGGTGGTGAGCAGGGTGGGCAGTTGCGGGTAGCGGAATACGTTGCCGGCTTCGTCCAGGTCCAGCAGCAGCCGGGGGTTGAGCGGGCCGCCCTTTTCGTAGCGCTTTTCGGCCTCGTAGATGATGGAGGCGATCAGCGCGGTGAACATGGGGGCTAGGGTGTCGGCCTGGCTGGGCGGTGCGACGATGCACACGGTGCCGCGTTGGTCGATGAGGTCTGCGGCGGTGAAGTCGCTGGTGGTGGCGCTGGCGCGGACCCGGGGGTTGGCGTAGGCGTCGACCACGGCGGCGGCGGTGAACAGCACGCTGCCGATGCCGTCGGGGTGCAGGCGCCATACCGAGTCGTAGTTGTCGGCCATCTGCATGTAGTCGTGCTCGGTGAGGATCGCCCGTACCTCGTGGCGGACGTCTTGCCCGTCCAGGCACCAGCGGTAGAACCGCTCGGCTCCCCCGCCGGACAGGTGGGCGGCCATCAGCACCGGGCCGACCATCGCGCGGGCTTTGAGGACCCAGGGCCGGGCGCGGGGGTCGTCGCTGAGGCCGGAGGACTCGCACAGCCAGCGGGCCATCCGGTCGGCGCTTTCGTCATCGGTGGCGTAGGCGACCGGTGACCAGTGGGCGCGGGTGATTCCCTCGACCCCTTCGGGGGCGATCACCCACACGGGCCCGTAGCGGGCGCGTCCTTCGATGAGCCATTGCAGGTCACGGCCTTTTGCGGTGCTGACCACGCAGGGGCCGTCCCATTCAAGGGCGGCGGGGACGACCAGGCCGAGGGTCTTGCCTGATCCGTTGGGGCCGAACACCGTGGCCGAGATGCAGTCGTCTCCGGCGAGCAGGGACTTGGTGCGCTGGCTGCGCCCGGCGACGATGCGGCCCGGGCGGCGGGCGGGATCCTCTGGGACGGCGATGCGTTGTTCCTCCGCGCGCTGTGCCCAGCTGGCCCCTGCGGCGGGCCGCTGGGAATGCCAGGTGCGAAGGCGCCGCAGTACGACGACGGCCACGGCGCCGGTGGCGACCAGCAGCGCGATCCAGAGCAGCCAGAACACGCCGGTGGGGGGCGCCGGTCGGCCGGTGGCCTGTTGCCAGGCGGTGTCGGTGTCTGCGGTGATGACCAGGCGCACGACGAAGGTCTCGGCGGCGGAGAAGGTGCCTGTGGGCCAGCCCCGCCCGGTGAGCACCGCGGCCAGGGCCTGGGCCAGCCAGGCCGACTTGGTCACCGTCAGGGTCATCAGCACCAGTCCGGCGACCATGATGAACGGCTCGGCTCCGGCCAGCAGGCCGCCGTGCTCCTGGCTGGCTGCGCGGCTCATCGCTGACCTGTCCCGGCGGCCGGGACCGGCTGGTCACCGGCCCCGCCGTCGGTGGGGGTGGCGGGTTGATGGTCGGTGTGGGTGAAGCGGGCTTCGGCGGGACTGCGCACGTGCTGGACCACATACGAGCGGTTGTCGTGCACCTTCCACAGTCCCACCCCGGGACGCAGGCGCCGCAGAATTTGCTCCTCGGCGGTGTTGACGCCGAAGTAGGTGCGGCACAGGTCCATCTGCTGCGGCTTTTGCCTGTAGAGCACCACGGTGCCGGTGTCGGCGATGAGCGACATCGCCAGCGCCTCACGTTCGCTGCCGGCGTCGCCGGCGGTGAGCAGGTCGCCGGGTTTGTGCAGGACCAGCCAGTTGGACACCAGGTCTCGCCGCGCGAGTTTGATCATGGCCTGGTACCAGCGCAGGGTGCCCAGGGTCAGGTCGGCCCAGGCCTCATCGGCGAGCACGAACCGGCGCCGGCCGTCTCGGCGGCTGAGTGCCGATTGCAGCCAGGAGGTCGCGCAGATGCGTACCAGAGGTAGCGCGGAGCGGCGCTGGGCCAGGATGTGGGACAGATTGATGACGATCAGCCGTGACCTGGGGCCGGCGTCGATGTTGGTGGGCTCGTCGAACATTCCGCGCAGGTCGCCGTCCATGAGCCGTTGGAAGCCCATGATCAGATCGGCGGTCTTCTCCCGGAGTTCTTCGCGGCTGATGGGCAGCTGGTCGATGAGTCGGAGGCTGGGGGCGAGCATCACGTCGACCACTTCGGGCAGCACCGGGACGCGCAGCCGGTCGGCGGGGGTGAGGCTGCCGGTGCCGTCGCCACGGAGCTGGATGCCGGCGTCGGTGACCTCGGCGACGGCGATCTTGCACAGGGTGAGCTCGGCTTGGGTCAGCGGGCGGTCCAGCACTGCGGTGGCCAGTGCCACCAGCATGGCCAGCTGCCGTTCGGCGACGGTGTCACGGTGGTCTTCCCACTCCTCTCCGGCGTCGAAGGGGTTGAGCCGGGCGGGAAGCCCGGGGCCGAGCACGACCGGTTCGGCGCCTAGAAAGCGCGCCAAGTCGGAGTACTCGTCTTTGACGTCGGTGATGAAGGCGTCGCGGCCGAACTCGTATCCGCGGGCGATCATGCATTTGACAAGCGTCGACTTGCGGCTGCCGATCTCGCCGAACATCATCGCGTTGGGGTTGGTGACGATTCCGGCGTCATACCATTCCCACGGGTCGTGACAGAAGGCACCTCCGCCCAGCAGGTTGTGTCCCACCAGTTGGCCGAGCGCGCCCACGCCGGAGTCGGCCATCCACGGGAAGACGGCTTGCAGCACATCGGAGGTCGCCTGGTGCGGGGTCAGGCGCAGCCGTCGCAGTTGCCGGCCCGACATGGGGCGCAGTGCTCCGTCGCCGAGCACGCCGGGCAGGCGTTCGATGGCCTGGGCGGGTCCGGGCCGGGCGCGGCGGGGCCGGGCGGGAGCTGGCAGGGCGGTGACGTCGGCGGCCTGGACCGCCGTCACGGGGCCGGGAGGGGGCGTGCGACGGATCTTCATGGGCTTTCTCCTGGGGTTCGTGGGGGGCGGCGCCGCGGGTCGGTCATGCCGGGGTGGTCAGGCGCGGCCCGGCGTTGACGGGGCGGATGGACCACTCGCTTGGCGGTCATTGCAGGGGTCCGTAGCGTAGGCCGCGCCCCAGTGGCAGCGTCGCGGCGAAGGCCGCGTCCTGCTCGCCGTACAGGCGGCGCAGCTTGAGCCCGCGGGAGTTGAGCTCCACATCGCCGCAGGCCTGGTCCAGCGCCTCCAGGGTGGGTGCGGAGACACGGATCAACCCGAGGAACCGGTACAGCCCGTGGCCAGAAGCCAGCGCCTCGTCTTGCCGGGCGACGGTGAGGCGTTCGCGTCGCTGGCGGGCGGTGGCCTTGAAACCCCAGCGATGGCGCATGCCGGCGTCGGTCTGCTTGGTGGTCTCGCGCCGGGAGACGTCGTCTTCGGCCTTGCGCGGGTCCAGGGGTTCCATAACCACGCTGAGCGTGCGTTCGCAGCGCGTGCCCAAGATGAGCTGTTCCAGGAAGTTGCCGAGCACCGGGCGACGCGGCCATTCGGAGATCCAGTACACCGCATGGTAGGTGTCCTCAGTGCGGTAGTAGGCCCATCGGTCGGCGTCGCAGGCCATCGGCCCGGCTTCGTCGGCGGACGCGCCGCCGGTGGTGTGCATGTCAGGGCCACGCCGCTCCAGCATCCATCGGGCGCCGGGTTCGTAGGCGGTGCGGATCACCATGGCCAGCTGGCGGGGGGCGAGCGCGCCGTCGGCCTGCACCCCGGCGTTGCGCAGTTCCCGCTGTATCGCCTGGGCCTGCTGGATCAGGTAGGCGCACGCGCCGCGGTCACCGCCGCCCAGCGTGCGGATCTGGCGGCGGGCTCGGCGCGGGCTGAGAGTGAGCGACACGTAGCTGTCGTGGCGCTGGGTGATCGGCCGTGCCTGGGCCAGCAGGTGCCGGTAGGACTCACCGGTGGCCGGGCTTCCCTGCCCGCCGCTGGCCTGCCAGTGCCGCTCCAGCGCATCGCCGCTGTCGGGAACGGTGGTGTCCAGCAGTTGCACACGCACGATGCCGGTGGCCGAGCCGCCGAGCCCGGCGAGGGTTTCCCCCCAGCTCATCAGCCGGGCGTCCTGTTCTTCGGGGGTGAGAAGCTGAAACGCCGACCCGCGGGTGGAGATCACCAGGGTGTACAGCCCGCGTCGGCGGTCTTTGACCACGCCGATGCTGCGGGGGCCGTGCCGGGTGTGCACCTGGGCGGTGAGCAGCCCCAGTCCGGCCAGCTCTCCCGGTAGCTCCAACGGCGCCAGGTCCAATCCCCCGGCTGCTGGGGAGGCCGAGCGTGCCGATCCTGCCGGGGGTGCGGCGGGTCCGCCTCGGTAGCGGCTGTAGCCCAGCAGGCGCCGCAGGGCGAACGTTATGGCGACGGGGATCCAGTGGACGAGGGGTCGTTCGGCGATGGGCACCCACACCGCCGCCACGGTGAGCGCGACCAGGGCGATCCCCGCCAGCAGTCCGCCGGTGCCGCTGGAGGCCAGCCGGGTCAGGGCGAACAGCGCGGCGAACACCAGCAGCACCGATCCCATGCCCAGTCCCAACACCACGCCACGGGTTTCCCTGGGGCCGAAGGTGAAGGTGTAGCGCTGGTGCTGCTCGGTGTCGCTCATGGCGATGCCCCTTCCGGGCCGGGCGGCGGTGTCGGCGGCGGTGTCACAGGTGTCTGAGGTGTCGGCGAGGGTGCGGACCCGTAGTCGCGGTACCCGTCCGGTGTCGGCGGCGGAGCGTTAACGTGCTGGCCCGGCGGCGGCGCGGCGGGCGGGGCGGCGGCGGGTGGTTCCTCCTGCGGCGGAGCCGGCGCGGCGGGTACCGAGGCGTAGTCGCGGGGCGCCGGGATCGGCGCAGCGGGCTGGGCGGGCTGCGGCGCCGCGGCGGCGCCGTCGTCGCCGGGTGAGGCCCCTGCGCCCCTGGCGGGCGAGCGAACGGCGCCGCGGACGCGGCTGCCACCAGGGGAAGCGCCGCCGGGCCCGGCGCCGCCGGAGGCAGCCCCGCCCGGCGGCGTCGAGGAGCCGCCGGTGGGGGCCTGATTACCGAGCATGGCGGCTCGGGCCGCCGGATCGACCGGCCGCACCGTCGACCAGTCCCGCTCGGAGGAGGCCGGTTCGGCTGGCCCCCCACTGGAACCCTCCCTGCTGGAGGCGTCGCCGCCTTGTCCGGCCAGCGCCGGCATCGGGGTCCGGCCGCCGGCGAGCATCTTTGCCCCAAGCCCGCCGATCGCGCCGGCGGCGCGGCGCCCGACAGTCCACGCCGCGCCAGCGGCGGCCGCGCCTGCAGCGGTGACGCCTTGACGAAGTCCTTCACCGGAGTGCCCGGGGTTGACCGCCCCGCCGACGAACCCGATGATGCGCATGACCGCAAACGGTGAGAACGCTCCGAGCCAGAACAGGCCCACCGCCAACATCAGCCCGGAGATCGAGGCCTCCTCGCGCAGGGAGGAGGAGGCCGCGCGGAGCAGGAGCACGATGACGAGCTTGAGGGCCAGGAAGGCGATGATGCTGTCACTGAGCCGCCTGGTCCACTGCCGTGCCTCGGTCCAGATCGCTCCCGACACCGCCAGGGGCCACATCAGCACGCACAGGTCGATCAGCATGCGGCGGATGACCATCTCCACCCAGATGACCGTCAGGCTGACCAGCATGGCCAGGCCCATCAAGATCATGAGCGCGATCGGAGTGGCGGTGAAGCTGCCCGCAGGGCCCAAGCCGGTCAGCAGCGGGGCTACCGATCTGCGCAGTGCCAAGGTGACCTCGCGCCATCCCTGCTCGCCGAGGATGGCGTCGCAAAAGTCGTCGATCAACTGGTAGGCGAGGGTGACGACGGCGATGATCATGCCGGTGGACACTCCCGCCGACAGCACCTTGACCAGAGTGCGGCCGATCTCGCCGGGGTCGCGGCGCAGTCCTGCGACCAGTACCGAGGCCAGCAGGGCGATCATCGCGCACAGCGCGGCGATCGCCCGGACCGTACCGAACATGTCGACGAACCAGCCCCGGGTCAGGTCCGGCGTGCCGCTGGATCGGATGGCGTCACCGATGTAGTTCCCCAGCCAGATCACCGCCTCGGCGATGGCGATCATCACGGTGGAGTTGATCTTCTTGGCCAGACAGTCGGGGTTGATGCTCGCGCTGATGCCCTGGCACCAAAAGTCGGTGGAGATTTCGACCCTGCTGGGCGAAGGAGTGGGCGCCGGGGTGGCCGAGCCGGTCGGTGGGGGCGTGCGGGGAGCAGGCGAACCGGCCGCGGGTGTCGCGGCCAGCGTGATGATCACCAGCGCGGCGACCAGGAGCGCCAGCGCGCCGGCCGCCGCGCGATACCTCACGGCGGCCGGACGACGGGCCGGCGGCGGTTCAGGGAGCCGCATAGCGCGGAGCCGGTGCGCGGGATAACAGATCGCGCAGATTCTGGGTGATGGTGATGACGCTTTGCCCGTTGACCGGACGCCACCCCTCCCCGGGGGTGGTATAGCCGGCGGGCATGGGGCCGACCTCGCCGGTCGTGCGATATCCGGCCAGTTTCCATCCGCCGGACTCAAACAGCAGGTCAGCCACCGTGGTGCCGTGCCCGATGGTGGCAGGCTGGGCGGAGCCGGCGACGTAGGTGGCGGTGTACACCTCCACCGTGGCCTGACTGCCGTCGTAGTGCTGGGCCGCCACGGCGACCGGCACGGTGCGATAGCCGTAGGCCAGATGCCGCTCGGCGTCGTCTCGCAGGCCTGCCAGGACCGGAGAGGCGCCCTCATGCTCCAGGCGTTCGCTCAGTTGCGGCCGATAGTCGTTGGCCCCGATCTGTTGCACCAGCTGGGCTCGCCGCTGGGGCTCCAACACCTGCGGCGAGCCGATCATGGCGATGTAGTTCGCCGCGGCCGCGAGCGCTGCCTGCTGTGTCGGCGAGCCCGCGTCGCCGCCGCGGCGGGGCGGATCGGCGGAAGGTGCAGGTCTTGAGGAGGATGCGGCGGCCGAGGGGGCGTCGGCCGCGGCCGTGGGAGCGGTGAGGCGGCCCGCGGTCCACGCGGCGCCCACCGCGACGATCCCCGCCGCGGCCAATGCCAGGCGCACCGGCATGGAGATGGCCATCAAAATCCCGCCCCGATGCTGTAGGCCCAGCTCACCAACTGCCGAGCGCCGCCGATCACGATGGCCATGGCCAGCCCGCCGAACAGGCCCAACCGGCCGGAGCTGACCGCGTGGTGGTTGGCGAAGTATCGGCCCAGCCCAAGGACCAGGCAGGAGATGGCGATGGTCGCCAGCGCTCCCAGCAGCCCGTACCACAGCAGACCACCCACGATGTCGGCGAACGCGGCCTGCCCGGGCAGGCCGTTGGGATTGGGCTCGATGGTGGGTATGGGCAGGGAACTAGGGGCGGGCCTGGGGGACATCACACCCAGCCACGCTCCAGACGGCGCAGCGATGGCCGCCATCAGGCGCCACGCGCGATGGTTGCGGCCGACCCGCCCAGCTCACACATCCAGCACGCACTCCCTGTCAGGAATCTCAGTCAAGAGATGGCTTGACCTTGACTGTAACTCTTTTTACGGTCGTTCTGTCATTTTTACGGCCATTGGCAGATCGGCCAGGCGGGAGGGTCGCGGTGGTGGGCGCAGTGGGATACTCACAACGTGGTGGCGACGTCGGGCAAACGCGGCCGCCCCCCCAAGGGCCAGGCGGCCGCCGACCGGCTGCCCCAGGGCGGACCGGTGCAGACCGCGGCTCAAGTCGGCCTCACCTTGGGGCTCGCCGAGCGCACCGTCCGCCGTTACGCGGCCAGCGGACAGTTGCACAGCCTGCGCCTTGCCCCTCGGGTGGTGCGCTTTGCCGGTGCCTGCGTCACGGCACACCTGCACGGCCGGTCGTGTGCCGAGTTGCGGTACGCCGACGAGGTGCTCACCGCCGAACAGGCCGCCGACCTGCTTGGGGTGGGGTTGGCCACGTTGCTGAACGCGGCGCACCAGGCGATCGTGCCCTGCCTGCGGGCGGGCAACTCGCTGCGGTTCTCCCGCGCGGCCCTGCTGGTGGCGCTCTGCCCGCCGAGCTTGCCCTCCCCAGGCCCCACCGGAGGCCTTGCGCAGCACTGATACGCCTGGCCGTGGCCGGGCTGGTCACCACGGCGCTGCTGGCCGGCTGTGCCATCCCCATGCCCGCCTCTCCGCGGGCAAGCGGGCCCTCGGTCAGCAGCCGCGCCACATGGCCGTCCCCGCCGGCCCCTGCCGCCCGCCCCTCTGGCCCCGTCGCACCGCGCTGGGCCTGCGACTCCCCGGCCCCGATCGCGGCGGCGACCCGGTTCACCGCGCGTCTGCTCACCTACTCCTGGCGCGAGAAGGACTCCTTGGCACCGTTGACCCGGGTGGGCCCGCTGCTGACCCACCGCTACGCCGCCCAGCTACGACCCCGCAACGCGCTCGATCCCCTGCTGGTGTCGCGGTCCCGGGAAAGTTCCCGGGTGCGGGTGCTGGCGGCCGCGCCCAGGCCGGGCGCCGGGCCCGACGCCGCCGACCCGGCCACGTGCTACGTGCTCATCTCCTACCGTCAGGACCTGGACCGGGCTGGACAAAGCGAACACCTGCGCCAGGATTGGACGATACGGCTGCTGCGCTACGACGACGGCTGGCGCGTCGACGACGCCGCCCCGGCATCCTGATCCCCGATGGGAAAAGCCGTCCCCGCCCTGCTTGCCCTGCTGCTCGTCTGTGCGGCCGCCGTGACCACCGGGCTGAGCATGGACTCGGCGGGCTCGGCATGCGCGGTGAGCAGTCCGCCCAGCGCCACGATCGCGGCCGCCACCACCACGTTGACCAGTGACCAAGCGCGCAATGCCCACCTCATCGTCGACATCACCCGTCAGCGCCTGCCTGCGGGCAAGGCCAAACACGCCGCGACGATCGCGTTGATGACCGCGATGACCGAGTCGTCCCTGCGCAATCTCAGCCACGGCGACCGCGACAGCATCGGCCTGTTCCAGCAGCGCGCCGCCTGGGGCGGCGCCGCCCAGCGCGCCGATCCGCAGTACGCCGTCGCCGCCTTCCTGGGCGGCCCCGAGCCGCCGCCGCCCCCCGGGCTCACCGACCTGCCCGGCTGGGACAGCCTGCCGCCCTGGGTGGCCGCCCAGGCCGTCCAGCGGTCGGCCTACCCTGACGGATCCAACTACCGCCGCTGGGCGGGCTTCGCCGCAGCGCTGGCCGACCAGATATGGGGCAGCACCACTGCGCCGGCCTGCCCCAGCACCCCGGCCTCACCCGACCTGGACGCCCAGGCGAGCGCTCAGCCGACCACCCGGGTCCGCACCGCGATCACCTGGGCGCTCCGCCAGCTGGGCACCCCCTATGTGTGGGGCGGCGACTGCGCCGATCCACAAAAACGCCCCACCGATCCCCGACGGCAGAACTGCGACTGCTCAAGCCTGGTCCAGCAGGCTTACCGGCACGCCGGGGTGAACCTGCCACGGACCACCGGCGAGCAGGTCCACAGCGGCCGCCCCGTATCAGCCGACCAGGTCGCCCCCGGCGACCTGGTCTTCACCCTCGGGGCGGGGGGCACAGTCCAGCGACCCGGTCATGTCGTCATGTACATCGGAGACGGGCAGGTCATCCAGGCTCCCCAGACCGGCGAGCTGGTCAAGCTGAGCCCCTGGACGAAATTCCGGGACCGCGCCGTCGCCATCCGCCGGGTGTTGCCCTCCTGAAAATGAAACGCCCCCGCCGCCGTCCCGCCGCCGTCCCGGCACCGTCACCTCATGCGACGTCACCGTCGATGAGCCACCCAGGGACCCTGGCGAGCAGAACGACCCCCGCCCACACACATCACGAAACGGCAACGATGCGGGAGGCCCCGCGACACTCCTGCCCCGAAACCCCGCTACAGTCCGACACCCTCGCGCCCAATCGCGGCGCCGCCGGGCACCGTGTCAGCGGGGCCGCGGTGGGCTTCACCCATCGACGGCCGCGGGCCGGCGGACAACTGCCGCGTTCAACCACAGACGAGGAGGACTGCATGGCACGCCAGGCAGCGAGGCGCGCAGTGATCCGGCTTTCGGTGTCGGTGGCGATCGCCGCGTGCACCCTCGCCGTCACGCCGACACCCGATCGGCACCCATCACGCTGGCTCAGCAGCTCACGCACCACAATCGTGGGGATCACCCCGGCACCGGCGTCACCACTGTGCGGCGCGATCTCACGCCCGCGCGAGCCGGTCTATCCCCACGCCGTGGTGAGGCGCTGTTTGCCCTGCAGCCACTCCACGCCATCCCGGTGACCCTGCATCCTGCTGCGGCGGACGTCCGCCTGCCCATCCCTCGCCGCTGAGCCAGGGTTTCGGCATGCTGGGTGGCGATCCGCGCGCGCCAGGCCGTACACAGCCAGGTCGTGCTGATCACGACGCTCGGTGGATAGCGCGCAGCGACCGGCCGCAGGACCTGCGGCCCGAACGCGCGGGGACTTGTCACCGGCCCAACCCGGGCCGCCTGGCCCCGCAGCCTACGACCAAGCTGCACCGGTACCGCCTCTGGCCATGGCGCACCCGAGACGGGCGCACCGCTGCGCCCTCTACTCCCCCGGTTCCAACGAGACGCTGGTGCGTAGATCGATCAGAAAGTCCACCGTCCGCTCTGGCTGGATGGCCGCGACCGCGAGCATGACAAAGGCCTTGTGATAGGCGTCAACCTGCAGCCGCTCATTGATGATCTGGTCGGCGTCGATTCCGTGCACGCACACCAGGTCGGATTGACCGGGAGAGGCGAACCGGTAGAGCGTGAAGCTGGGTATCGGAGGCACAAAGGCACAATCATATGGAGCCACCTGCAGGGTCACCTTGCCGTTCACGCTCTTCGACGCGGCGATCAAGGTATCGAGGACCTCCAGATGCTCCTCCCTCGCGACCAGCCGCCTGTGCAGCACGCTCTCATCCACGACCGCCCACAGACGGGGCGCGTCCTCGCGCTCCAGCAGCCGCTGACGCCGCAGCGTCATCAGGGCATCGAACTGAATGCTCGCCTGTGACGGGCGCTCAGAGCGGGAGGCCTCGCAGGAGGCAAGGGCGTACTGTGCCGTCTGCAGCAACGCCGGCACGTACTGCGCCTGATAGGTGTAGATCATCTCTGCCCGGGACTCCAGGCCCGCGATCGCCGTCAACCACAAAGGAATCTCCGGCAGGTCCCACCATTGCGGGTCACGCTCGTGCCGGGCCAACTGCATCACAGTCTCACGCTGGTAAGGACTGGACACCCCATAGGCACTGAGCAGCGCCCCAACCGCCTCCGGGCTGCCCTCCCCATCCTCGACGCACTCCACAGCCGATCGGCCGACTCCCGCCGCGGCGCCGGCCTCACCGACCGACAGGCCATAGCCCTCGCGCAGCAGCCGCAGGCGACACCCCACAACGCTGTCGGACGTGGCGTTCTCCAGATGCCGAACAAAGGACCCCATGTCGGAGGGCGGCACCGGGGCCTCGGGGGCGATCACCGACGATGGGACGCGGGCCAGTTGCTCGGCCTGACGGGTGAGACCGACCAGCTCGGCGATGGTCCGCAACGCCGAGATCGGCAGCCCGACCAGGTCTCCGGCGATCAAGGCGCGCATCCGGGCCTCGGAGATGGGCTCAGGCAGATCGCCCGCCAGCCAGCCGAGGGGCACCTTGAAGAAGTCGGCCAGCGAACGCAGCGTGGCCACCTGCGGGTTCGACGCCTGCCCCGACTTCATCAGGGTGATGGTGGCACGGGAGACACCGGTGACCCGGGCCACCTCCTCGATCGTCACCTTCTTCGCACTCGACCCTTTTCGGGACAGCAGATATGTCAGTCGAGCGGCAATAGTGTCTAACCCGGGCAGGCGCTCACCCTCCACAGCGACTCCTTCCCTCACCTAAGCCCGATCTTGACACCCGTCTGGCGATACAGCAAACATGTACGCCTGAGAAAATGGCAATCTTTATACGCATAAGCACCGGCGAACGTGCATTTCAGTAGTCAAACAGCCGAAAGGAGGGCGAGTACAACGATGCGCAATCGACGCCACACACAGAGTCACAGACGTGGAGCGCGCATACACGCCGTCACGCCGCCGCACATCCCCACCGAACCCGGCTCCACGACCCCGGACCGCCGGCCAACCCGCGCCACCGACCACCGGCGCGACCGCGGCCCGGGCGCACCACCGGACCCATGGCCACCAGGACAAGCCGCCAGCACCCGGCCCGGTCGACTGACCGCCGCCCAAGCAGAACGCAACGCGGATCAAACGGCGGGCCACCCAGGCGCTGATCTCCACGGAAAGGAGGGCCTCAGGCGCATACGCATCCCTAGCGGGACATGTTCAGCACGGCCGCACGCCAGACGCTGAACTGCCCACCCGCTCATCACAACTTCACAGCCCGTGAGAGCCCCTCACCCACTGGCCTCGCAAACCGAAGGTGAAGGTCTCTCTTGCGATCAGCTCCGGCTTACGCCGCGAGCCGGTCTTTTGCTGCCGGGAACACCTTGGTCCCCTGGAGGAGATCATAACCGATCGTGCCCGGGATAGCACAGCCATGCCCTGTATCGGAATATCCCCAGGGCCGCAACAGGCCGGTGCATCCCCCATCCCCCCCGATATCCCGATCCCCCACACCCTCGCCCGCTCACAGCGCCGACCACCCAACTCGCCACGCCCCACCGGTGCGGCTGCTCGCGCCGCCGCACCGGCGGCGCAGCCGTCGTCCGCTACCAGCACGCCGGCGGCCGCCGTGGCGGCAGAACACTGGAGGCTGCTGGCGCCCGCGCTCGCGCAGGCGCCGCAGATGCGGCTGTCCCCCGACGGGGGGCGTACCTTTCCTCGATACCGCGGCGGCCGCCTGTTCGAGCGGCAGTTGCAGGACCGCCTCCCCAGCCAACCGGCCACGATCCCCACCTGCGACCCCGAAACCGGGATGAGTCGCCTGCTGGCGGCGGACTTCGACGTGCACAAGGCACAGGCCCTGCACGCACCCGACCCTCACAGCCTGGTAGCCGCCCAGGCCGCCGACTTCGCCGCGCTGATCGCCCGCTGCGGCGGCCGCGCGATCCTCGACGGTTCCCCCTCCGGGGGCCGACACGTCTACGTGCTGTGGCAGCGTCCGCTCCCGCACGCCGAGCTCAACCACCTGGCACTGGCGCTGGCACGCCGGTATTCGACCTGCGACCCCGGGCCGATGTCCAGCCCGTTCGGCCAGATCCGCCCGCCCGGGGCCCCGCACAAAACCCATCGTGGCCGGCTCACCGGATGGATGCACCTGCTCATACCCCTGGACCAGGCGCTGCAGGCGGTCAACCACCCCTGCGGAGCTCAGACCTGGAATCGCTTGATGCAAGAACTCGAGGCCGAGCTCGCCGCCACCGCGCCGATCATCCGTACCGGACCGGGACTCCCCGAGGACCTGCTGGATTGCTCCCTCGACGACTCCGGCGTGCCGTGGCTGCCCCAAAGCGGCGGTCGGCGCCCCATCCGCCGCCACCTGGAACAGATCGCCGTACACGGAACCTGGCGCAGGCACAGCTACCCCTCCGCCAGCCACGCCCGCCAGGCGATCGTCAACAGCGCCGCGGCTGCGGGATGGCGCTTGGAGGATCTGGTCGAAGCCATGGCCACCCGCCGCTGGCCCTGGCTCGCCCGCGCCTACGCCAAATACTCCCCCACCCAGCAACACCTCCGGCTGCACACCGAATGGCAAAAAGCGCTGGCAGGTATCGCCGAGTATCGATCTGAGCGCAACGGCCACACAAGGGAGAAACCCTCCACGCGCGGAGGGGCACCACCCTCGGCTCCGAGCATGTTGATCACAAGATGGCCACGCCCTTTACAAAGCAAAGCCTTCTCGCAGCAACCCGACTCCTATGAGGCCTACCAGCGGATCCGCATCTGGCTCAACGCCGTCATCATCGCCGAAAACGACCCTCAGCGCCGGAAACGCTGGGGGCGCCGCCTGCTGTCGGTCCGCAAGGTATTGCGCGCACTCGGCGCCGCCGCGCAAATGGGCGGCGGACTCGAACCCCACTTCGGGGTACGCAGCCTCTCGCTGATGACCGGACTCGGCTGGAGCTGCGTGGCCCGAGTCCTGCAGCTACTGCGCGAGGAACCAGCAGCCGACCGCCTTATCGACCTCACCCGGGAACACCACGGCACCCAGGCCGACCACTACACACTCACCATCCCCGCCCCCTACCGGCACGAGGCCCTGTGGCGTCGCTGGCGTGCGGGGAACATCGAGATCATCCACCCAGGCCTGTGGGACCTGGCCGCAGGCGCCGCATTCGTCTACCAGGCACTGCTGCCCTCCGTGGAAACCACAACCAGGGAGGTCATCCGGCTCGCCGGCATCGGCTCGACCGCAGGACACCGTGCCCTACAGGAACTCGCCGCCCACGGCCTGGCCGACAAGGGCGCTCACGGCTGGCGCCGGGGCACAGTCACCCTCGACGACGTCGCGGAACGCACCGGTACCACGGCCCGGCGCCAGCAGTGGATGGAGCTGTACCGCGAGCAGCGCCGGCAATGGCACGAGGTTCTCACCAGTCGACAAGCCGCCGCCCAAGCACACCGCAACGAACCGTGCGGCCAGCGCCCGATCGAACTACTCCTCCAAGACGGACCACCCGGCCACCACGGTGACCCTGCGTCTCTCGCCGGCCAACCCCCCGCCCCTCCTGCAGAGTTCACCTCTGCGTTGCAGCTGCTGCGCAGGGAACTCGGCGCCGTCATTCTGCGCACGGTCCAGCAGTGGACACCCACCCGGGCAACTGCGGCTCAGACAGATGGGCACCAGCCAATTCTTGGATCGGATGAAAAGGGTCCGGCACCGTAGCCAAGATCGGTGGCGTACTCCTCGGGCGCACCTGCCAGCGGCGCCTGGTGCTAGGCATGCCCGCATGCCCGCCTCCAGCTCATCCAGAGGCAGGTGTGAGGGTTGGCAGGCCGGCGGGGCCCGTTCGCTCACGCCACAGGCCCGATGGCCGATCGAGCCGACCCTCATCGAGGCCTGCGATGGCAGCGTGCCGCTGGACTGGCTTCGTCGCCGAGTGCGGGCACCAGATGTTGGTGAGTGCCGACGCCACCCTGCCCGGCCGCGAGGTGGTGTCGATGAGTTCGAGCACCACCCGGCCGGCCGATGGTCGCGGCGCGTTTCCACGCTTCTCGTCGCTGCCGCTGAAGCTGGGTGACGCGGTGGTGCTCGAACTCGCCAACATTGATCTTGCTGCGAGATCGCGGAGCGGTGCCCGAAGTGGGCAACATCCGGTGCTCGAGCTCGCCTGCATAGCCACCGCTGGACAGTCTCATCCACCCCGACGGCGTGCCGATCGGTGCCGCTTCATCAGAGCCTTCGGCGTCGGGAATGTGCCGCGTGGCGAGCCGGTTCCCGAGGGCCCGCGACTCCGAATGCAGCACGGTCCACACCCGGCCCCGGCGCGTCCAGGCACACCTTGGCGAAGTGGTTCCCCGACCCCAGGGTGCCGAACTGCGCGGCCGCGGTGCTCTCCTGCTTGACCGTCTGCTCGGTGTACGGCTGGCCGAGCTCGGCGAGCGCGCTGTCCACCGCCGGGTCGTCGTGGCCCTTGCCGCGGCCAGCGATGCCTCCTACGCGAATGGTGGAAACCGTTGCAGGCCGGAAGCCCCGGCCGGCAGCGGCATACCGGCTTGCGAAGTGGGCAGGTTAGTGTCGCGCTTCGATTCGACGTCCCCGACGCCGCCGGTGGGGGCGCCTAGTCCTCGACGGGAATGTCCAGCTGCTCTGCCCACGCCTGGCCGGCGTCGGCGTGGGACTCCCATGCCCGCAGCACCAGCGTGCCATCCGGGCGGATCTGCCGACACTCAGGCAGCCCATAGCACTGCAGGAGGGCCCCTGTGAGCTGGCCGACCGCCGCAGCGAGCGGCTGGCCGTCGCCAGCGAGATCGTCCAGAAAGATGACTGCGTCGCCGTGCGCGTCACGCGCGGGCTCGCGACCGGTGTACTCGCCGCTCTCCGTCGCCGTCTGGGTGTCCCGCCGTCGCCTGCCGTACGTCTGCGGAGGATCCCCGATCGTCTGCTGTGCTGTGATCGCCTCGATGAGGCGAGGAACCTTGGTCTCGTAGGAAAGGACGTCCGGCAGGATCCGGGCCGTCACCACGGCGGTCCCGGTGGCGCCGGCACGTTCGGTGGCATGCAACGCCAGCAGCCGGAGGGCGCTGAGGATGTACAGCGTCACCTGGGAGTCCATGACCACCGCGGTCTGACCGCCCTGCGGCGGGAAGAAGGACAGCGGAAGAATCATGCTGCCGGCGCCATCGGTATGGAACTCGGCCCACGTCACCCGGCCCTGCAGGTGCCCGGCAGCGTACAGGTGCCCCCGGCCCACGCCGGATCCGGGGGTGAAGAACGGCGAACTGCGCCCCACGATGAACGCATCCCGAGCCAGCCCTTCCTTGAAATGGCGGACCTCGTCCTCGGCAATGCTGAACTGTCCCGGCGTCTCCGGGGCCAGCGACACCGTCAGGACCGGGCGGGGAGTCCTCCAGTCGCCGCCGCCCTCCAGGACGCGCAGGACCACAGCAGACTCAACCTCGGCCACGCGCGCCGCGCTGTCGGCCGCGGCGGAGAACCTGCGCCGGTATGCCGCAGCGATCTGCGTCTCGGTCATCCAGAACTTCTGGGAGTTGTACCGGACGGGCCACTTCAGCAGTCCCTTGTTCGCCGGCGCACGCGCCGCGACAGCGGTATGGATTTCCCGTTCGAACGCGTCTGTGAGGTCGATGCCGGGGTCCGCCGAGGGGATGCCGTTCGTGTCGTCGATGCCAAGGACGATCACGCCGCCGCGGTGGTTGGCGAAGGTCGCCACGTCCACAGCGATGGAGTCGCTCATCGTGGGGCCGGCGTAGGTGGCCTTGTAGTCCAGGTCCTCGGCTTCGCGTGCGTCCTCGGAGTGCAGGAGGTCGGCGAAGTGCTTGTACGTCGCCTCGTGGAGCGGGACGCCGAGCAGCGCCTGCAGGCGACGGGAACGAAACTGCATAAGGGGGAATTTCCTGTGATCACGGGTGAGCCTCATGTGAGCTCCCTGTAAGCAACGCTAGGGGAAACCCCGTTCGAATTAGTAACGCGCGCTGAAGGCCGCCGCCGAGCCGCGACGCCTCTCGGCGGCGGCATGGAAATCAGCGGAACTTCGGTTGAGCGGTCGGTGTGATCCGCCACCAGGATTGCGCGACACCGAGCGCCGCTGCGATGAATCGCACGGCTGCCTGCTCCGCGTCGGGCCCTGCGAACAAGTACGTCGTGTAGTCGTTCCCCCCGACGGTCGACTGCACGGTGCCGGATTCCCTGGCGAGACGGGGGAGCACCTTATATGTAAGGTCGGCGTCTTCCGGGGTCTCGGCGTCGCCGTGCGCGATCGACACCGGCCGCAGCCCGCGCGCCGAAAGCGCGGCCTCCGCCACGGCGGCGTTCCCGGTCATCGTCCGCATCATTTCTCTGGCCGCCGCCACGTGCACGGCCGGGTCGGACAAGATGCCCGGGACGACCGGCGCGGCGGGGGCGTCCTGGCGGATGCCGGTCCCGCCGCAGTCAGAGCAGTCGTAGCCGAAGAAGGCGCCGCCCTGGCAGTTGCGGCAGGCGCAGGAGGTGCACGGGCCGGGCCCGTAGTCGGACGGCCCTGCACAGTTCGGGCAGTTGTGGGTCACGATCGGGCCTTTCTGCTGGCGGGGTATCGGGTGCTCCTGGTACGGGCGGCCGGGTGGCGCCGCCCGGCCGGGGCGGGGCTGTCGCTCATTGGGTGTCCTGTCGTGACGCGGTCGTCGGGGCGCCATGCCGCTCGGGCTAGCGCTTTGCCGGCGCGCCTGCGGCAGATGAACGTGGTCGACGGCTCGGCAGACTCGTGCCATCCGTCTCAGCCGCGCACCTCGGTGCCGTCGGGGAGAGTAGCCGTCGAGTCGACGCCGTAGTGGCAGTCGGCTGGGTGGCCCTCGGTGAGACGGACCATGCCGATCTCGCCGATCTCGCGGCTGTTTCTTGGTCACGGCGTAGGGGAGCAGGTCCCGGCAGCCGCCGCACCCGGGCTCGATGATGCCGCGCTTGCCCTTAGAGCCTGCTGACAAAGGGATTTGCTGGCGGGGTTGGAGTCAGGAGACTGCCGAGGTGTGGTCATGATTGGGCTGTTGGCCCGTGAATGGGAGCGGGCTCCCGGTAGCTGAGGTGTTGTCTAAGCAGCTCAGCGGCCAGGAGCCCGTGGTTGTCTGTCTACACGCCTACGGCCTTGAACGCCAGCGGTTGCGCCTCACCGGGGTGCGGATGTCATGGCCGGAAACCGGCATATCCGTCGGATCTGACCGATGCCGAATGGGCGGTGCTGGAGTGCGAGGCGCGGGCGGTGATGGCCGAGCTGGTCACGGCCCAGGGCAGGCCGATGGTGCATGACCTGCGGGCGATGCTGGACGCGATCAACTATGTGACCCGGTACGGGATCGAGTGGCGGGCCCTGCCGGTCGACTTCCCGCCCTATGAGGCGGTGTATGCGTTCTTCCTGCGCTGGTCCGGGCGCGGCCTGCCCGAACGGCTGGCCGGGCGGCTACGCGGTCGTCTGCGGATCCTTGCCGGGCGGGATGAGCTTCCGACAGCCGGATGCGTCGACTCCCAGACGGTCAGAGCGGCCGAGACCGTCGGGGCGGCAGCCTGCGGTTACGACGCGGGCAAGAAGCTGAAGGGGCAAAAGCGGCATGTCGTGGTCGACACGCTCGGGCTCCTGTTGTGCGTGATCGTCACCGCTGCATCGGTGCAAGACCGCGACGGCGCGCACCCGTTGCTGGCGCTGCTGCGGGAGAAGTTCTCCACCATCACTCTGGTCTGGGCCGACGGCGGCTACGCCGGACGGCTGGTGACCTGGGCCAAGCAGGTCCTCGGTCTGGCCGTCACGATCGTCAAGCGCAACGACGACATCCGCGGCTTCGTCGTCCTACCCCGCAGATGGGTGGTAGAACGAACGTTCGCCTGGCTGGCCCGCTACCGCCGCCTGGTGCGGATCTATGAACGTAAGCCCGAACACCACGAAGCCCTGATCTGGTGGGCCACCGTACACCAGATGACCCGCCGCCTGACTCGCGAACTGGAAGGCCATCCACCCCCGAGCCGCTGGGGCGACCCGCCGCCGCTTCCGGACTTCTCCAGCTCCGACCGGCGCGGCAAGGTCCTGGAACTCCTGGCCGCTCAGCCCTGGCGGGCCTGGAAAGGAAGCGAACTGGCAGCCATCCTCGAAATCGAGAACATCAACAGCTTCCGCGTCCAACTATCCCAATGGTCCCACCAGGGCTACATCAGCAAGATCGGACCAGCCCTCTACGGTCCCATACCCACGAGCACTTAAGCCTTTGTCAGCAGGCTCTTAGAACACCGGTCGCCGTGTCGGTGTTCACCGAGAAGACGTCTGCCCTGTGGCGACCCGGTAGATCTCGGAGTCGGCCGGGGCGAGCCGGGCGATGGCGGTGAGCCGGTCGAGGATCGCCGGGTGGACGTAGCCGGGCAGCCCAAGCGCGATCGTGTTGATCTCGTTGATCACGCGGCGCAGAGCGGTCGGGTTCATCAGCGTGTTGATGAGGATCTCTAAGGGTTCCTCGTCCACGTCGTCCACCTTGTACACGTAGACGTACATCGTGTTCTGGTGCTGGTCGAGGCTCCACTTCGGGTCGGCGTCCAGGTAGGCGAGGATCGCGACGGCGTCCGCCTCGCAAACAAGAAGCTCACCGTCGGTACGGCACAGAGCATGACACGCCCGCAATCTCTCCGCATCAGTTTCACTGAGCCGCATCAACTTAAACGAGTCACGACATCAGCTACCCAGAGCCGCATCAGTTCGACTGAGCCAGGACACGTCGGTCATCTCTACCCCACGATTATACCGCAAATAAGTCATGAGAATGCATGTTTCTCACAACCTATTTGCGGTAAACTGGTCAGATGACTTCCGGGACGACCGTCTCCGCCCGGGCTGCCGACCCGGTTGAGGGCTTCTGCCAGCACCCGACGTGTCTCACCCGCTACGGGCTCCCCGCCGCGACCTGCGGCGCTCCCGCCGTCGAGTTCCGCCCCGACCGGCTGTATGTCCGCTACGTCTGCGCCGACCATGCCTGACCTTCCCGGAGCCCCCGCACACCCTGAGGCACACCTTCGACGCTCTCCGCACCTAGCCACCCGAGCGTAAGGCGTTCCTCCGTGACATCCGGCCCGGCCCCCGCGGGCCAGCCCCTCGACCAGGAGACCCGTTCGTGAACCCGGCCGCCTCCCCCATGCCGCGCCGTATCTTCCCCTGCGCCGGCGACGACCCATGCCCGTTCCGCCGCGACGCCCCGCTCGGCCAGTTCCCCACCAGCCGGTACGACGCCCTCGCCGAAACCGTGCACAACGCCGAACGCGGCAGCGCACCCCTCGACGCCCCGCTGTTCGCCTGCCACCAGGGCGCCCCCGGCCACCCCGGCACCAACGTCGCCTGCGCCGGATGGCTCGCCGTCGAAGGAACCGGACACGTCGCCGTCCGCCTCGCCGTCTCCCACGGCCGTCTCCCCGTGTCCGCCCTGTCCCCCGGCCCCAACTGGCCGGACCTCTACGACTCCTACCAGGAGATGGCCGACGCCAACGCCGCCCACGAGGAAGGACCCCGCCAGTGACCCGCCAGACCCACCCCCGCGACCTACCGGACCTCCACGCCGACGCCCGCGCTCTCACCGCGTTCCGCGCACTCCCCGACGGCACCGGCCGCGCCTACACCATCAGCGAAGCCCCCGACGGCCGCGCTGCCATCGCCCGCACCCTGCACCGCGCCAAGGCCATCGGCTACGTCAAACCGCCCACACCGGAATGCGGCGGCTGCTACGCCGTACTCGACATCCTCAACCACGACGACGAACCCGTGCAGGACCTCTGCATACCCACCGCCCGCGCATTCCGCTGGTGGTACCGCACCATCCACCTCCGCGTCGAAAGGCCCGACTCCTGATGGACCCCACGCCCCTCCCCGACAACCTGAAACGCCGCGGCTACGACCAGGAACACCGCAACACCGTCAAAAACCTGCGCCACGCCCTGGACGACGCCCGCAAAAAGATCACCGGAATGCTCGACCAGCTCGACAGCGACCCCGCCGGCGGCCTCTACGGAGGCCAGGCCCGCCAGCTCGCCACGATCACCGGCGAAATCGCGACCTACGCCGGCGAGCTCGACACGGCCAACCGGCTCACCTTCCTGCTCCCGCCCGCCGCCCCGGAGAACCCATGACCCTCGAAGAGTGGAACGAGCTGCAGCGCAGCATCGACTTCCAGAACCCGGCCACCCATCCCCAGGCGTACCTATTCGCCAGAGACGTCGACCAGCAAACCGCACGACACGTCCTGTGGTACCTGAACAGGATGGACCGGCGCGTACCCACCGGACTCGAACCCGGGGCCTTCACCCAACGCCTCATGGACCTGATCCACACCGCCCACCCCACCAGCCGGGCCAAACTCGCCCTCGGCTTCCCCGAGTACGTAGCCGCCTACCACCTCTCCGACATCGACTTCACCGCAGGCGTCAAGATCCTCACCCACATCTCCGGACTACACCCAGAACCCACAACACCATGATCAACAACACCAGGCAACCGGCCTGTGGCCAGGCTTGTTCCCGCTCGACCTGAGCCGGTTTCCGGGCCCGCCGCGCGGCCCGTACGACGACCTGGTCGATGCCGCCAGCCGCTCGGTGTCGGTGCTGGTGGAGGAGTTGAATAAGGTCGTAGAACCGATCATCGACCAAATCGAAGGATCATGACCGAGCAGCACCTCCCCGTCCACGTCCCCGCCCCGGGTTCCGTGCCCGCCGCGGCGGAGGAGGTGCCGCGCGCCCGGGACCCGTACTGGGTGTACCTCGACTCCCTCACCGCAGGGGATTCGCGGCGCACCATGCGCGAATGCCTGGACCGGATCGCCAAGCTAATCAACCCGGCGGCGGAGTCCGGTGCTGGGCAGCCGTGGCATCTGCTGCGGTACGAGCACACTCAGCGGATCCGCGCCATGCTCGACGAGCAGGGCCCGGCGGCGACGTACCTGAACAAGCACCTGAACGCGCTGCGCCGCGTCCTGGAGGAGGCGTGGCGGCTCGGTCTGATGTCGGCCGAGGACTACCACCGCGCCCGGGACGTCCGCGGCGCGAAGGCGTCCCGTCTCCCGGCCGGGCAGCACGTCCCGCCCGAGGTCGTCGGTGCGATCCTCGCCGCCTGCGACGGCGACACCGGTGACACCGGTGAACGCGAGCAGCTCACCGACCTGGTCCGCGCCCGCACCGGCGCCCGCGACCTGGACGCCCTGGCCCGGCTGGAGCAACGCGGGGACAAGCCGCCCAAGAGCACGCCGTGGAACGAGGTCGCCGAGCAGCTCGGGTACAGCAGCGGCCGCCGCGCCGAAGAACGGTACCGGCGGCTCCGCGAAAGATACCCGCCGGGGAGCCGGCCCGCGCCGAACGGGCAGACCCGGGCGATCGGGGTCCGTGACGCCGCGTTGCTCGCCGTGCTGTACACCACCGGTGTCCGCCGCGAAGAAGCCGCCGGCATGGAGTACGCCGACTGGGACGCCGCCGCCCGGTCCATCCGGGTCCGCGGCAAAGGCAACAAGGAACGCCTGGTGTTCGTGCCCTCCGACACGGTGGCACGCCTGGAGGCGTGGCTCGCGATCCGCGGCCGCGCTCCCGGCGCCTTGTTCTGCGCCCTGAAGAAGAACGGCCAGCCCCGCCGCACCGGGAACCGGCTCGCCCGCATCACCGGGCAGCGCGTGGCCGACATCCTCATCGAACGCATCGCCCAGGCCGCCGCAGGCCGCCGCACCCCGCACGACTTCCGCCGTACCTTCATCGGTGAGTTGCTGGACGCCGGGGTGGACCTGGCCACCGCCCAGGCCATGGTCGGGCATGCCTCCCCCGTCACCACCGCCCGCTACGACCGGCGGCCGGACGCTACCCGCCAAGCGGCCGCTGAGCGGGTGCATCTCCCGCCCGCGCGGCCCCTGCGACCATGAACCCGCCCCAGGGCAGGTCCGCCACCATTCACGCGGGACACCACGTCAACGGGGCGTTGACGTGACCCGTTGCTCAAGGCGACTCCTACGCTGCTCGGCTCCCTGCCTGCTCATCGACAATGCGTCACCGATCCGGCGGAACGTCGCCCCGTCGACGTCCTTAAGCGCGTCCATCAGGGCAAGTTCGGTGCCGTCGAGCTCGGCCAGCAGGATCTCCAGTTCGGCGCGGACTGCCGGCACCAGGGTCAGCGCGGCCAGCCTCGCGGCCTCGTCGGCACCGGAGTCAGCGTGGGCCGCCGCTACCGCAGCCGCGGCAGGCATCGGCCGCAGCCGCAGCCGCCACTCCACGGCGTCCTGCCCGGTGGCGTACCGAGCCGTCAGATACTCCGCCGCCCAGGTGCGGTCCCCCGGCCGGATTTCGGTCAGATCGTCGTCGCTCAGCAGCCAGGCGATGCCGCGGTGCTCCAGCAGTTTCTCGGCCGCCTTATAAGGGCTGAGGTAGTCGCCGCAGGCCTGTTGCCCGGCGCCGAAATTGCCGACGAGGTAGGCGCTGAGGATGCCGATGATCTGGGATGAGAACACCCCGCCGTGGGTGGTCCGGCGGGGTGTTCATCGGCGAGGTGTCGTTGTTCGTCGGCATG
>NZ_QOIL01000037.1 GCF_003323745.1 Sphaerisporangium album | reverse complement strand
CACCTGGAACCAGAAGATCGGCCAGCCGGTCTACGCGTTCGGCTACCCCGCCTCGGCGCACCCCGACGGTGACAAGCCGTTCACCGGTGTCACGCCGAAGTGGTGCTACGGCAAGACCTTCGCCGCCAAGCCCGCCGCCGCGTTCAAGGCCGAGGCCCAGATCGGCCTCAAGTGCTCCATGACCGCCGGCTCCTCCGGTGGCCCCTGGATCCTGAAGTACACGAACACCAAGCGCCTCGGCTACATCAACGGTGTCACCAGCCTCATCGGCGACGCCGACGCCAACGGCCGGATCGACTTCAGCACCTCGGCCTACTTCGACAGCGAGACCTACTCGATCTACAAGTCCGCGTCGAACCTCTGGTCCGGCAAGATCGTCGCCGCCGACGGTGACTTCGTCACCAAGGCCTGACGTTCTAGCCAGCTAGAGCTCAAGCGGTAGCACCAGCAGGACCCGGCACCAGTGCCGGGTCCTGCGCTGTTTGAACCGACGCTTGAGGCCGATTGATGTGATTTACATCACATTCCGTCGGCACCCCGGGGCCGTTTCTCCACGTACAGGAGGGTCTTTGGACCGTTTCCACCTGTGCGTGTCCGGATGGTGACGCACATCACGGACGTCGCCTGTAACGCCGGAACGGACCCTCGGGCGGCTTCACCGGCGCCTCTTCGCGGCCCATTACCAGCGGTCAGACCGATAGGTTTCATCTGTCCTTTTTGGGACCAGTGAGGCAGGAATCAACTCCTGCGGCAGACCAAGGAGTCTCATTGAACACCCGAGTCAAGCGCCTCGTGCTCCCCCTCGGTGGCGCGGTGATCGCCACCGGCATGATCGCGGCATCCCTCACGACCGCCGCGGCCGCTTCCTCCACCGCCCCGGTGGCCGACGGGCTGGCCACCAGCCAGGCCAGCGCGCTGAAGACGGTCGCAGCGTGGACCGCCGGCAACGGCAAGCGCCTCAAGGCCGCCGCGAAGTTCACCGCGGACTCGGCCGTGCAGGGCAAGATCAAGCTTGGCGGCGGTGACGCCGCTCCCGACGGCAAGACCGGCGTCGTGCCGCCGATCGGCCAGGAGAAGGTCACCCCGACCAAGGTGAAGAACGTCAACCTGCCGCGCACCATCGGCAAGGTCTTCTTCCGCCTGAACGGCAAGGACTACTGGTGCTCGGCGTCCTCCATCCAGGGCAAGCACCGCAACCTGGTGGCGACCGCCGGACACTGCGTCTACGACGTCGACAGCAACCGCGACACCCTCGACGAGTGGATCTTCATTCCGGGCTACTACCAGGGCAAGGCTCCCTGGGGCATCTACCCCGGTAAGTCCGCGTACACCCACTTCGACTTCGGCACCTACGAGGACTTCGACAGCGACTACGCCTTCGTCACCGTCTACAACGGTGTGACGGCGGACAGCTGGAACTCACCCAAGTGGGAGGACGCCGGCCGCCTCGGCGACAACGTCGGTGGCCAGGGCTTCGCCTGGAACCAGAAGATCGGCCAGCCGGTCTACGCGTTCGGCTACCCCGCGGGCGTGCACCCCGACGGCGACCAGCCCTACAGCGGCCACACGCCGAAGTACTGCTACGGCAAGACCACCGCCGCGGGCGTGGCCTCGGCCTTCAAGGCGGAGGCCCAGATCGCCATCAAGTGCTCCTTCACCGCGGGCGCCTCCGGCGGTCCCTGGATCGCTCAGTACAGCAGCACCAAGCGCCTGGGTTACATCAACGGCGTGACCAGCCTGGTCGGCGACTCCGACGGCAACGACCGCTACGACTTCGCCACCTCGCCGTACTTCGACAGCGAGACCTACGCGGTCTACACCCTGGCCAGCAACCTGGGCTCCGGCCCGATCGCCAAGCCCGCCAGCTGAGTCCGCCCGGCCGCGACCGGCCGAGCATCTCGTAAGGCGTCTGACGGCGCATGAAAGGCCCGGCTTCGGCCGGGCCTTTCTCGTTCGGACGGATACCCGCAACTCACTCGGCCCGACGGTATCCGGTTACGAATCTCACACCTCAACCTCACCCAGCGGTGAGGGTTCCCTGGCGCGAGATCCCCATCAATGCCTAGATATGCCTGTATGTCGCTTTCTTCATATGGCCCCCGTAAAGAAAGCGCATAGGCTCGATGTCATCCCCAATGGGACACATGGGACGTAAGTGACGTCTCTCGAGCAGTAGCCAGAGGAGCCAGATGACGATCCGAGCCAAGCACCTCATCCTCCCCCTGGGCGCAGCCGTCACCGCCACCGGCATGATCGGCGCCGCCCTCACCTCGTCCGCCGGGGCCACGGCCAAGCCCCAGCCGACGAACGTCTCCCTCGCCTCCAGCAAGGGCAAGGCGAGCGACACCGCGAAGTTCTGGACCGCGAACGGTGGCAAGCAGCTCAGGGCCGCCACCCGCTACTCCAACGACTCCTCGGTGAACGGCAAGGTCAAGTTCGGCGGCAGCGACGCGGCCCCCGACGGCAAGACCGGGACCGTCCCGCCGATCGGTCAGGAGAAGGTCACCCCGACCAAGGTGAAGAACGTCAACCTGCCGCGCACCATCGGCAAGGTGTTCTTCCGCGTCAACGGCAAGCCGTACTGGTGCTCCGCCTCCTCGATCCAGAGCAAGTACCACAACCTCGTCGCGACGGCCGGTCACTGTGTCTACAACACCGACCTGAACCGCGAGACGCTCGACCGCTGGGTGTTCATCCCCGGTTACTACCAGGGCAAGGCCCCGTGGGGCGTGTACGTCGGCAAGTCCGCCTACACGCACTACGACTTCGCGGTCTACGAGGACTACGACAGCGACTACGCCTTCGTCACCGTCTACAACGGCATCGACGTGCGGACCTGGAAGGACGCCGGCCGCCTCGGCGACAATGTCGGCGGCCAGGGCTTCGCCTGGAACCAGAAGATCGGTAAGCCGGTCTACGTCTTCGGCTACCCCGCGGGCCCGCACCCCGACGGCGACAAGCCGTTCACCGGTGTGACGCCGAAGTGGTGCTACGGCAACACCAAGCCCGCGGGCGTCACGGCCGCTTACAAGGCCGAGGCGCAGATCGCCGTCAAGTGCTCGATGACGGCGGGCGCGGCCGGCGGCCCCTGGATCTCCGGCTACAGCAGCACCAAGCGTCTGGGCTACGTCAACGGCGTCACCAGCCTCATCGGCGACTCCGACGGCAACGGCCGGTACGACTTCAGCAGCTCGCCGTACTTCGACAGCGAGACCTACGCGGTCTACAAGAAGGCCGCCAACCTGTGGTCCGGTTCGATCCGCTGACGCAGGTGTACCACCCGGCGTGACGGCGGGGTCCGGCTTCGGCCGGGCCCCGCTCGCGCGTTCCGGGCATCCTCAGGCCGCGGGGGCCAGGTGCCTGGTGCGCTCGATGAGCGCGGCCACGCCGGCGTCCTCGCCGAGCGGTCGCAGCCGCTTGCGCAGGTCGGCGACGTACGACCGCGTGCGCGCGGACTGCAGCCCCGCCGCCAGGTCCAGCGCGGACGCCCCGGCCTGGCCGGCCGCCTCGGCCTCCCCGCACAGGGCGTGCGCGGAGGCGAGCAGCGACAGGTTGAACATGCGCCCGCGGACGTACCGCCCGTCCATGTCCAGGGAGCGGCGCGCGTACCGGACGGCCTGAGGGCCGTCGCCGAGGTCGCGGAAGCAGTGGGCGTACTTCGCGGCGAGGTAGGCCTCGTCGAAGTAGCGGATCCACTGCGGCTCGTCCTCGGGGCTGCGGCGGTCGAAGGCGAGGTCGGCCTCGTGCAGCGCGGCGGCGCAGGCCGCGCCGTCGGAGAGCGCCGCGTGGGCGTGGGCCTCCAGGACGTACGCCTCGGCCAGCAGGGACGGGATGCCCGCGCGGCGGGCCGAGAGCTGCGACGCCCCGGCGAGGTCGAGGGCGTGCCGGGGTTGTCCTATATATATGGCTTGGTGGGCCATGCCGGCGAGGATCTCGCCGCCGAAGCCGTGGTCGCCCGCGCCACGCGCCAGGCTGAGCGCCTGGATGAGATGGCGCTGCGCGAGGCCGTGCTGCTCCAGGTCGTAGGCCATCCACCCCGCGAGGCGCGTCACCTCGGCCGCCGCGGAGGCCAGCGCCCTGCCGGTCGCCTCGCCGTACATGCCGTCCTTGAGCATCGGCGCGACCGCCGAGTCGAGGTACCTGACGACCGCCGCCCGCACCCGGCCCCCGCCGAAGCGGTTGTCGAGCTCGCCGAAGGATCGGGTGACCTCCCGGATCGCGGCGATGTCGGGGGCGCCCACCTTGCGGGGCCCGCCGGCCTGCGGCGTGGCCCCCATGGGAAGGGTCAGCCACCGCAGGGCTCCCGTGGAACCCGCTCCGACGGCGAAGGCGGAGTCGAGGAGGAACCTGCGTCTCTCCATGTCCGCCCTCCATAGTGCTGTCACCGTCTCGACACCCTCCTGCCACGAGTGAGTGAATTCCTGCCCGAGGTCGAGGGACGTGGCCGCCCCCGCCATACCGAGGTCCTCCTGGGTGACCGGCCTGCCGAGGCGCAGCGCGAAGATCTCCCCCAGCAGCGCCGGCACCGGATCTCGCGGCTGCTGGCCGCTCGTCCAGCGCAGCACCGAGCTGTGGTCGTACCTCAGCCCGGCGAGGCCGCGGGCGGCTCCGAGATCGTTCAGCCTGCGGGCCAGCCCCTTGTGGGAGAAGTCCGCCTCGGCGATGAGGTGCTGCAGCAGAAGGTTGGGCTCACGTTGTGGCATCGCTCTTGTCCCCACGAGAACTACGCGCACGGTCACGGGCGCTCCGGCCGCCGCGTCCCTCTGCACGTTGGTGCGCTTCGGGACGCCCTTGCCCGGCTGTGACGGAGCGTTCTTGTTATAGCACGATGCGTAACATCGCGCGGGAATTCCCGAGACTTGACCCCAGGAGGGCTATCTCATGCCGAAGGCAAGCCTTTTCCACGGGGAAGTCGGGACGCGCGCGATCCGTCCCGGGGCTGAATCACCACAAGCCAGGACGCCGGGGACGGCGCCCAGCCCGCTGAAGGAGGGCATGACGAAACGAGGCCCGCCGGTGGGGCGGACCTCGTCACGTGCGGGCACCAAGGGCGGCTACCTGCGGGCCACCCCGTCCAGGCGGGCCTGGTGGGCGACGGCCGAGGCCACCGCCGGGGCGACCCGCCGGTCGAAGGGGCTCGGGATGACGTAGTCCGCCGTCAGGTCGTCGCCGACGACGGACGCCAGCGCGTCGGCGGCGGCGACCTTCATGGACTCGGTGATCGTGGACGCCCGGACGTCGAGCGCGCCGCGGAACACTCCGGGGAACGCCAGCACGTTGTTGATCTGGTTGGGGAAGTCGGAGCGGCCGGTCGCCACGACCCGCGCGTGCCGCCGGGCGGCCTCGGGGTGGATCTCGGGCGTCGGGTTCGACAGCGCGAACACGATCGAGCCCGCGGCCATGGACGCCACCGCGGCCTCCGGCAGCGTCGAACCGGACAGGCCGACGAAGACGTCCGCCCCGGCGAGGGCCTCCTCGGTCGAGCCGGTGAAGCCGCCGCGGTTGGTGACCCGGGCCAGGGCCTCCTTGAAGGGGTTCAGCCCCTCGCGGCCCTCGTAGATCATGCCCTTGGAGTCGGAGACCGCGATGTCGCCGATGCCCGCGTTGAGCAGCATCTTGGTGACCGCCACGCCGGAGGCCCCCGCGCCCGCGACCACGGCGCGCAGGTCGCCGAGCGAGCGCCCGGTCAGACGGGCGGCGTTGCGCAGGGCGGCGGTCACGACGATGGCGGTGCCGTGCTGGTCATCGTGGAAGACCGGGATGGCGAGCCGCTCGCGCAGGCGGTCCTCGACCTCGAAGCAGCGGGGCGCGCTGATGTCCTCCAGGTTGATGCCGCCGAAGGACGGGGCGAGCCGCACCACGGTCTCGACCAGCGCGTCGACGTCGGTGCAGTCGAGGCAGATCGGCACCGCGTCGACGCCGCCGAACTCCTTGAACAGCAGCGCCTTGCCCTCCATGACGGGCATGGCCGCGGCGGGGCCGATGTCACCGAGCCCGAGCACGGCCGTGCCGTCGGAGACGACGGCGACGACGCCGCCGACCCAGGTGTAGTCGTTGACGAGGTCGGGCTGGCCGGCGATGGCCGTGCAGACCTGGGCGACGCCCGGCGTGTACGCGAGCGACAGGTCGTCGGCGTCACGGACGGGGATGGTGGAACGGACCTCGATCTTGCCGCCGCGGTGCATCGCGAACACGGGATCGACGTCGAGGGATTCGAGAGAAGCGGAGAACGGCGTGACTGCCACAGCGACCCCTGTGTCGTAAAGGACGGTTTCCTTCGGTGGACGCCGCAGGCAGGCGAAGACCCAGGCTGCTGTAGTCGCCGGGCGGCCGTCGCCGTTGACGGTCGTCTCGTGAGGGGGTACGGGGGTCACCCGTTGCTCGATTGTGCCACAAGGTAAGGCGCCCGCCATTGTGGGCCGTGCCACTCCTGAGTGGTCGGCCGCCCAACGGCATGCGTCTCCAAGCGGACATATCTCTACTTACTCCCCCTATCAGCAGATACCCGAAGCCGTTCTCCAGATACCCCCAGCGCCGCCCGGCTCCCCGGATCGCCGGACCGGTACGGCCCGCGCGCGCCCCACATCGCCGCGGACGCCGGTCACACCGGCCTTCGCCCGTCGGCCGGCGCCCGGCCTCCCGCGCCGGGGCGGCGGGCCGTGTAATACTCGATGTAATACCTGGAATCCGCACTCATCTCTTACAGCGCCTGGAACCCACGTGGACCTGACGTCATACGCCGAGCTGGCCGTGCTGCTCGTGAACAGCGACGAGCCGCTGGACTCGCTGGAGGGCGCCCGCCGGTTCCTCGTCGAGGCGGGCCGCGGCAGGCACGCCGACCGCCTCACCCGCGAGGACCTGCGCGTGCTGCGCGAGCTGCGCGGCGAGCTGGCCGCCGTCTTCGCGGCGGCCGCCGCACGCGACGAGGAGGCCGCCGTCGAAAGGCTCAACGCCCTGCTGACGCGGCGGCCCGTCCACCCCCAGATCTCCCGCCACGACGGGCAGCGCTGGCACCTGCACCTCACCGAGGGCGGCCGGCTCAGCGACGAGTACGCCGCGGGCGCGGTCATGGGCCTGACGGCGCTGGTGACGGAGCTCGGCGTGGACCGTCTCGGCCTGTGCCAGGCGGCGCCGTGCCACCGGGTCTACCTCGACACCTCGTCCAACCGCTCGCGGCGCTACTGCTCCGAGCGCTGCGCCAGCCGCGCCAACGTCGCGGCCTACCGCGCCCGCCGCCGCGATCTCAGTGGCCCGCGCGCCTGAGGGCGCCACGCCTGGGCGGCCAGTAACGGAACAGGACGCGCCCGACCACCAGCGAGGCGGACACCGCGCCGAAGTCCCAGCTGTCCCTGCGGCCGGGTGCCCGCTGGTTGTCGCTCTCCAGCCACCAGCCGTCCCCGTCCGCCCACGCGGCCCGCTTGACGATCATCGTCGCGGAGTCGCCGGGGAGCCGGGCGACGACGACGTCCCCGGGCCGCACCCGCGCCCTCCGGCGGACGACAAGCCAGTCCCCAGGTCGCAGGGCGGGCGACATCGACTCGCCCTCGACGCGGACCCTCATGGCCGACATCCCCTTCCGCTCCTGGGAATCAACGAGAGTAAGTTGGGAACCGGATAGTGCTGTCTGAATATCAGCATCAAGGAAGGAAAACGATGCTCGCACGACTGTTGCGGCCTCGCCATGTCGCCTCCGCGCACTGTGACCTGCCCTGCGGTGTCTACGACCCCGCCCAGGCGCGCATCGAGGCGGAGTCCGTCAAGGCGATCATGCAGAAGTACGCCGACAACGACGACCCCGTCTTCCGCGCGCGCGCGTTGACGATCAAGGAGGAGCGCGCCGAGCTGGTCAAGCACCACCTGTGGGTGCTGTGGACCGACTACTTCAAGCCCCCGCACGTCGAGCAGTACCCTCAGCTCCACCAGCTCTTCTGGGACGCCACCAAGCTGGCCGGCGCCGCCGGGGCCAAGGGCACCGTCGATGTGAGCAAGGCCGAAGACCTGCTCGGAAAGATCGACGAGATCGCGAAGATCTTCTGGGAGACCAAGGCCGCCTGAGCCTTCCTGCCCGTTTCTGGCCTCGCGCGCTCAGTCGAGCGCGCGAGGCCAGAGGCTTTCCGCCGCAGGTGCGGCCGGTCCCGCTTTGCGTCATATGAGAACGTAAGCAAAGGACAGCGGGACGTCAGGGAAACCGGCCGCAATTCCACAAGATCACGACTATCGGCGCGTCCCAGTCCTCCAACAGGGGACACGGGGCGGTAAGTTGCTAATCAGCAGCTCTGTGCGAGGAGGAACGTGACCGACGAGACAGCGACGCGTGCTGACGGCATCCACGGCGGGCTCGCCGGGATCCGTGACGCGGTGAGCGTGCGGCTGCCCGCCGCAAGTGCCTACCTGTCCGTGCTGCGCACGGCGACGGCCGGGCTCGCGGCGCGGCTCGACTTCACGCTGGACGAGATCGAAGATCTTCGCATCGCCGTCGACGAGGCGTGCGCCATGTTGCTCGGCCATGCCGTCCCGGGCACCGACCTGATCGCCGAGTTCGAGCTCACCGGCCAGGAGATGATCGTGCGGGTCGAGGTCAGCACGGTCGGCCAGGCCGAGCCGAAACGCGATGACTTCGCCTGGATGGTCCTCACCGCCCTGGCCGACGACGTGGACGCCGTGACCGACACCCCCGACCGCATGGCGATCGTGCTGCACAAGCGCCGAGGTTCTGCGAGGCTGTCGTGACGGAGAGGACCCGCGCCGTGGCCGGCAGTGACAGCACCGTCCCCGACAGGGTGCGGGCCCGAGGGTTGTTCGGCGAGCTGGCCGAGTTGCCGGCCGACGACCCGCGGCGCCAGCGCATCCGGGACGAGCTGGTGGAGCTCCATCTGCCCCTGGTCGAGTACCTCGCCCGGCGCTTTCGCAACCGCGGCGAGTGGCTCGACGACCTCACGCAGGTGGCCACCATCGGCCTCATCAAGTCGATCGACCGGTTCGACCTGGCGCGGGGCGTCGAGTTCTCGACGTACGCGACGCCGACCATCGTCGGCGAGATCAAGCGGCACTTCCGCGACAAGGGCTGGGCGGTGCGGGTGCCGCGCCGGCTGCAGGAGCTGAAGCTCTCGCTCACCAAGGCGATAAGCGAGCTGTCCCAGCGCCAGGGCCGCGCGCCCACGGTCGCCGAGCTGGCCGCCCACCTGCAGATGAGCGAGGAGGAGGTGCTGGAGGGCCTGGAGTCCGCCAACGCCTACTCCACGGTCTCGCTCGACGCCCCCGACTCCGGGGACGACGACGCGCCGGCCGTCTCCGACTCCCTGGGCATCGTCGACGAGTCGCTGGAGGGCGTCGAGTACCGCGAGTCGCTCAAGCCGCTGCTCGAACGCCTGCCGCCGCGCGAGAAGCGCATCCTGCTGCTGCGGTTCTTCGGCAACATGACCCAGTCCCAGATCGCCACCGAGCTCGGCATCTCGCAGATGCACGTCTCGCGTCTGCTGGCCCGCACCCTGGCCCAGTTGCGCGAGGGCCTCACCGCCGAGGACTGACCCTTTTCGGGGCGCCTCAAGAGCGCCCCGAACCGCCCAGCCTAAGGCTCGGCCACGGGCACGGTCACTCCTTGATCATGGCGCGGGTCGTCGGGGGTGCCAGCAGCGCCGCCAGGCCCGCCAGCGCCAGCACGATCAGCGGTACCCCGAGCAGGTACTGCGCCGACTGCACCAGCGACACCGCGACCGGCAGCGCGAAGATCTGCGTGACCACACCGGGGGCCCGGCTCCACCGGGCCGCCTGGAACACGCCCCACGCCACCCACAGCAGGGCCGCGCCCACGAGCACCCCGAACGCCGAGACGCCGATCGAGCTGGAGACGTCCGAGGGCGAGCCGATGATGGTCTCCACCCCGGCGTATCCGCCGAGACCGACGGCGGTCAGGCCCTCGACCGCGAGGACGGCGGCGGCGACGGGCAGGGTCGCCGGACGGTTCACCATATCGCGCAACCCTACTTGACCGGCGCGCCGACCGCGTGACCGGTGGATACGCTGGGCCGCATGCGGGCACTCCTCCTGATCAATCCCAAGGCGACCTCCACCAACCGCCGGACGCGGGACGTCCTCATCCGCGCGCTCGGCGCGGCCGTCGATCTGACGGTGGAGCAGACCGCGTACCGCGGGCACGCCACGCTGCTCGCCGGAACCGCGCGGGACAAGGGCTTCGACGTCGTGGCCGTCCTCGGCGGCGACGGCACGATCAACGAGGCCGTCAACGGCATGGTCGGCCATGACGGCGACCGTCCGGCGCTGATCGTCATCCCGGGCGGCAGCGCGAACGTGTTCGCCCGCGCGCTCGGCCTGCCGAAAGACCCCGTCGAGGCGACGGGCGCGGTGCTGGAGGCGATCCGCGAGGGCCGCCGCCGCACGGTCAGCCTGGGCCTGGCGACCTGGGAGGACGGCGCGATCGGCCGGGAGGACGCGGATCCGCTCACGCCCCCGGGCAGCCGTTACTTCACGTTCTGCGCGGGCCTCGGTTACGACGCCGAGGTCGTGCGGGCGGTCGAGGGGCTTCGCGGCGCCGGGTACAAGGCGTCCCCGAGCCGGTACGTCCACACCGCCCTGCGCCACTACCTCATGACCGACCGCCACCGCCCGGCGCTGCGGCTGGAGCTGCCGCACCGGCCGCCGGTCGAGGGCGTCTTCATGGCCATCGTCTCCAACACCAGGCCCTGGACCTGGCTCGGCGACCGGCCGGTCAACCCGACGCCGTGGGCGGGGTTCGACACGGGGCTCGACATGCTCGGGCTGCGGCGCCTGGGCCCGGTGGCGATGTTCAGTGTGATCCACCAGATCGTCGGGGAACGTGTGGGCCTGCCCCGGGGCGGGCATCTCGTGCATGTCCACGACGAGAAGGAGTTCACGCTGACCGCCGCCCGCCCGGTGGCGTTCCAGTTGGACGGCGATTATCTCGGAGAACGCGAGCGGGTGAGCTTCCGCTCCGTTCCATCCGCGTTACAAGTTCTGGTCTAATCCGTCACATCGCGTCATAGTGTGATGCATCCGACAGCCATATCAGGCAAAACCTTCTCCCAAACCTCTTGCGTGACCTGGGCCTGCCTGAAAAGCTCAACACGACGTCGGAACGTAGGACGTTTGAGGATCGACCAATGTCCTCAAAGGTCTGCGGCGATGACACGAACTCCCCGGACCGCCAACCCCAAGGGCCGGGCAAAAGTTCGCTCTGGTTAGTGAAAGAGTTCACAAACATCCGTCACCCGGACGGAGCCGCAGGCTCCACCTACGAAGGAGTGGAACGCATGGACTGGCGCCACCGCGCTGCCTGCCGTGACGTGGACCCCGAGCTGTTCTTCCCGATCGGCAACACCGGCCCGGCACTCATGCAGATCGAAGAGGCCAAGCAGATCTGCCGCGCCTGTCCGGTCGTGGAGTCCTGCCTGAAGTGGGCCATCGAGTCCGGCCAGGACGCCGGCGTGTGGGGTGGCCTGAGCGAGGACGAACGCCGCGCCCTCAAGCGCCGCACCGCTCGCGCCCGCGCCCGCGCGGCCGTCTGAGCCTCCCTCGACAGCGCCTCCCGGAAGAACCATCTCGGAGAAAACGCCTCCGCACCGCCCCAGTGCCGTGGCCGTACGGAACACGCCCGGCGTCGCCCTCGCGCGACGGCCGGGCGTAGCAGTCCCGGAGGCCTTTGCCGTGGTCGTTACGGTGGCCTTCACCGTGGCGTTCTTCATCGTGGCCTTCACGAGGGCGGCTGCACGGGGATGGTCAGCGAGACCTCCGTCCCCCCGCCCTGGCGCGGCCTGACCGCCAGGCGCCCGGACAGCTCCCCCACCACCAGCGTGCGGACGATCTGCAGGCCGAGACTGGTGGACGCGTCGAGGTCGAACCCTTCGGGCAGCCCCTGCCCGTCGTCGGCCACGATCAGGTCCAGCCGCTCCTCCGTGCGCGACACCATCACCTTGATGCTGCCGCTGCCGTAGGCGAAGCCGTGCTGGACGGCGTTCTGGATCAGCTCGGTGAGCACCATCGCCATCGGGGTGGCCACCATCGCGGGCAGCATGCCGAAGCTGCCGACCCGGCGCGGCATCACGTTGGCGGCCGAGACGTCGCCGGTCATCGAGATGACGCGGTCGGCGATGTCGTCGAAGTCGACGATCTCCTCGGGAGTGTGGGAAAGGGTCTCGTGCACGATCGCGATCGAGCCCACGCGGCGCACAGCCTCCTCCAGCGCCTCCCTGCCCTCCGGCACCTGCAGCCGGCGCGCCTGGAGGCGCAGCAGCGCGGCCACCGTCTGCAGGTTGTTCTTCACCCGGTGGTGGATCTCACGGATCGTCGCGTCCTTGGTCAGCAGCTCGCGCTCGCGGCGGCGCAGCTCGGTGACGTCGCGGATCAGCACCAGCGCGCCGATGCGCCCGCCGCCGACGATGAGCGGGATCGCCCGGAGCTGCACGACGTTCGCGCCGGCCTCGACCTCGGTCTCCCTCGGCGCGCGGCCGCTGGCCACCAGCATGAGGTCCTCGTTGATGGGCTCGTCGCGGTAGCACAGCGCGGCCGTCGTCTTGCCGAGCTCCGACCCGACGAGGTCGGCGTTGAGCCCCAGCCTGCGGTACGCCGACAGCGCGTTGGGCGAGGCGTAGGTGACGCGGCCGGCGCGGTCCAGCCGCAGCAGGCCGTCGCCGACCCGGGGGGAGCGGACGAGGATCGGCCCCTCCTCGGGGAAGGGGAAACGGCCCTCGGCGACCATCTGCGCCAGGTCGGAGGCACTCTGCAGGTAGGTCAGCTCCAGGCGGGAGGGTGTGCGCGCCGAGGACAGGTTGGTGGAGCGCTGGATCACGGCCACGAAGTGGTCGTCGCGGCGCACCGGGATCGTCTCCTCCCGCACCGGGACGCCGCTGGACCAGTCCGGATCGCCCTCGCGGCAGATGCGGCGCTCGCTCCAGGCGGTGTCGATCAGGGGACGCTCGCCGGCCGCCACGATGGAGCCCACCACGTCGTCGTGGTAGACGGTCGGGCCGGTCGTCGGCCGCATCTGCGCGACGGCCACCCACGCGGACTCGTCCCGCAGCGGGATCCACAGCACCAGGTCGGCGAAGGAGAGGTCGGCGAGGAGCTGCCAGTCGGAGACCAGCGACTGCATCCACTCAAGGTCGGCGGGATCGAGGGTCGTGTGGCGCGTCACCAGGTCGCTCAGAGTCGGCACGTCTGCATCATGCGTGCTGAGACCGGTCCAATGCGAATCGACCACCCCCGCCCTGGGAAGATTCCTCGGATGGAGGACAATGTGGTGTCCGCCGGTCACACGTCGCGTCCAGCGGACGCGACCGAACCGGCCACCGGCACGAGTGTGATCATGAACACCGATCCCCTGGAGCGGTTGCGCACGGCCGCCGCCGCGCGTGAGGCGGCCGGGCTCCGGCGTGCCCTGCGTCCCCGCACGCCCGATCACGACGGCCTGCTCGACCTCGCCTCCAACGACTACCTCGGCCTGTCGCGCGACCCGCGGCTCGCCGAGGCCGCCGCGCGGGCCGCGCGCGAGTGGGGCACGGGCTCCACCGGATCGCGGCTGGTCACCGGCTCGACGAGGCTGCACGCCGAGCTGGAGGAACGGCTCGCGTCCTTCATGAACGCGCCCCGCGCGCTGGTGCTGTCCTCCGGCTACCTGGCCAACCTCGCCGCGGTGGCGACGCTCGGCGCGGGCGGGCTCGTGGTCAGCGACGAGGGCAACCACGCCTCGATCATCGACGCCTGCCGGCTGTCGCGGGCCCGGGTCGTCGTCACCCCGCACAAGGACGTCGAGGCGGTCGAGAAGGCTCTCGCCAACCGCACCGAGAGCCACGCGGTCGTGGTCACCGACGCGGTGTTCTCCGTGGACGGGGACCTCGCGCCGCTCGCCGGCCTGCACGCCGCCGCCGCGCGCCACGGCGCGCTGCTGGTCGTGGACGAGGCCCACTCCCTGGGCGTGACCGGCGAGGACGGGCGCGGCGCCGTGCACGCCGCCGGTCTCGCCGGCGCTCCGGACGTTGTGAGAACCGTCACACTGTCCAAGTCCCTCGGCTCGCAGGGAGGAGCCGTGCTGGGCGCGCCCGAGGTGGTGGAGACACTGGTCGACACCGGGCGGGCGTTCATCTTCGACACCGGCCTCGCACCGGCCTCCGTGGCGGCGGCCCTCGCGGCTGTTGATATCGTGAGCGGCCATCCTGACCTGCCGGGACGGGCGCGTGCCAACGCCCGCGCGCTGGCGGGCGCCGTCCGGGACCGCGGCCTGGCCACCGCGGAGCCGGCGGCGGCGGTCGTGCCGGTCGTGCTCGGGCCTCCGGAGGCCGCCCTCGCCGCCGCCGCGGCGCTGGCGGCTCAGGGAGTGCGGGCAGGGTGCTTCCGTCCGCCTTCGGTGCCGCCCGGCCGGTCTTGTCTCAGGTTGACCGCACGGGCCAACCTGAGTTCGGATGATCTCGCGGTGATCGGACGCGCGCTCACCGCGGTGGCCGAGATGAAGGTGAGCGTGTGACGGAAGATTCTCCCCGGGTTCCGAAATATTACGACGTCAAGAGAAACCTGCTGGAACTCACCAAGTCTCTGCCCGCCGGCGCGGCCCTGCCGCCCGAGCGTGCCCTCGCCGTGCGCTTCGAAACCTCCCGCACGACCGTGCGGCAGGCCCTCACGGAGCTGGTCATCGAAGGACGCCTGCTGCGGATCCAGGGCAAGGGCACCTTCGTGGCCCAGCCGAAGGTCGCGCAGGTGCTGCAGCTGACGTCGTACACGGGAGATCTGCGGACGGTCGGCCTCGAGCCCGACACCAAGATCCTTGACATCAATTACATCACGGCCGACGAGACGCTCGCACGCCGTCTGGGCATCAACCCCGGCGGCCGCGTGCTGCGCATCCACCGCCTGCGCCTGGCCAACGGCGAGCCGATGTCGATCGACACCACCCACCTGTCGGCGCGGCGGTTCTCGCGGTTGCGGCGCGAGCTGGAGGTGCACTCCTCCCTCTACGAGACCCTGCACAACGCCTACAACGTTCAGCTCACGGACGCCGAGGAGATAATAGAGACCGTCCTGGCGACGCCGTACGACGCGCAGATCCTCGGCGTGGACGTCGGGCTGCCGATGCTGCTGCTCACCCGGCACGCCTTCGACGCCGAGGGCCATCCGGTGGAGTGGGCCCAGTCCCTCTACCGGGGCGACCGGTACAAGTTCGTGACGCGCCTGCGCAGGCCGCCGGAGCAGGGGCCCGCGGCGGGCTGAGGCCCTAGGGTGGTGCCGGTGAGCGTCCTGGTGGTCACCGGCACCGGCACCGGCGTGGGCAAGACCGTGGTCACCGCGGCGGTGGCCGCGCTCGCCCTCGCGCGCGACGTGCCCGTCGCCGTCGTCAAGCCCGCCCAGACCGGCGTCGCGCCCGGCGAGCCCGGCGACCTGGACGAGGTGATCCGCCTGTCCGGCGTGACCACCACGTTCGAGCTGGCCCGCTACCCCGATCCCCTGTCCCCCGCCGCCGCGGCCCGCGTCTCCGGCCTCGCGCCCGTGTCCCTGGCCGCGGCGGCCGAGCGCATCGGCGCGCTGGCCGCGACCCACCGCCTGGTGCTGGTCGAGGGCGCGGGCGGGCTGCTGGTGCGCTTCGACGAGGACGGCGCCACCATCGCCGACCTGGCCCGCCGGCTGCGCGCGCCCGTCCTGGTGGTGGCCGAGGCCGGGCTCGGCACGCTGAACCACACGGCCCTGACGCTGGAGGCCCTCGCGGGCCGCGGCCTGGACCTGGCCGGGGTGGTGATCGGCTCCTGGCCGCGCGAACCGGGCCTGGCCGAGCGCAGCAACGTGACCGACCTGGAGACGCTGGCCGCCCGTCCCCTCGCGGGCGCGATGCCCGAGGGGTCCGGTTCACTGGACTTGACGGAGTTCGCCCGCGTGGCCCGGCTGGGACTGGGATCCCCGCTGGGCGGCGGGTTCGACCCTTCTCGGTTCCGGGCAGCCCTTAGTCTGTGACGCAACCGACAAGGGAGCAGCAGGACCGATGAGTATGGACATCTTGGAGATCGCCCGGGTTCAGGTGCTCGAAGAGGGCCGCGGTCTCTCCGCCGACCAGGCCCTGCGCTGCCTGGAACTCCCCGACGAGCGCCTGCACGATCTGCTGGCGCTCGCCCACGAGGTGCGCATGAAGTGGTGCGGCCCGGAGGTCGAGGTCGAGGGCATCGTGTCCCTCAAGACGGGCGGCTGCCCGGAGGACTGCCACTTCTGCTCCCAATCAGGGCAGTTCACCTCCCCCGTCCGGTCGGTATGGCTGGACATCCCCTCGCTCGTGCGCTCCGCCGTCGAGACGGCCGAGACGGGCGCCACCGAGTTCTGCATCGTCGCCGCCGTGCGCGGGCCGGACCAGCGGCTGATGGACCAGGTCCGCGAGGGCGTCAAGGCCATCCGCGAGGCCGTCGAGATCAACGTCGCCTGCTCGCTCGGCATGCTCACGCAGGCCCAGGTCGACGAGCTGGCCGAGATGGGCGTCCACCGCTACAACCACAACCTGGAGACCGCGCGCTCCCACTTCGGCCAGGTCGTGACCACCCACAGCTGGGAGGAGCGGTGGCAGACGTGTGAGATGGTCCGCGCGGCCGGCATGGAGCTGTGCTGTGGCGGCATCATCGGCATGGGCGAGACGCGCGAGCAGCGGGCGGAGTTCGCCGGCCAGCTCGGGGAGCTCGGCCCCGACGAGGTGCCGCTCAACTTCCTCAACCCGCGCCCGGGCACGCCGTTCGCGTCCTTCCCGCTGGTCGAGGGCCCTGAGGCGCTGAAGACCATCGCGACGTTCCGGCTGGCGCTGCCCCGCACGATCCTGCGGTACGCGGGGGGACGCGAGCTGACGCTCGGCGACCTCGGCACCCGTGAGGGCATGCTCGGCGGCATCAACGCGATCATCGTCGGCAACTACCTCACGACGCTCGGCCGCTCCCCCGAGAGCGACCTGGCGCTCCTGGCCGACCTCAAGATGCCGATCAAGGCCCTGTCGCAGGCTCTGTGACCCTAGAGTCGGCCCTCGGGCGCGCGCCGAGCGGCTCCTGAACAGGCCCCGAACCAGGCACTGAGAAGGCCCTGAGCAGGCGCTCGGCGGCCCGGACGCACGCTCAAGGATTGACCGGGCACAGAAAAGGTAAGTTCACGACATGGAGTCTGCAAAGCACGCCGGCGACATCGCGGTCGCCGTCTCACGAGCATATGGCGCCGAGGTCATGTTCACCTTGTCGGGCGGCCACGTCTTCCCGTTGTACGACGGGGCCGTCCACGAGAACATGCGCATCGTCGATGTGCGGCACGAGCAGAGCGCGGTGTTCGCCGCCGAGGCGACGGCCCGGCTGACGCGGCAACCGGGCCTCGCGGTGCTGACCGCCGGGCCCGGCATCACCAACGGCGTCAGCGGGGTGGCGACCGCGCACTTCAACGGCTCGCCCGTGGTGGTCATGGGCGGCCGCGCCCCGCAGTCGCGGTGGGGGTCGGGCGCGCTCCAGGAGATGGACCACCCGCCGCTGTTCGAGACGATCACCAAGCTGGCCTTCACGGCGGGCGGCGCGGACTCGATCGGCCAGGACGTCGAGATGGCGTTCCGTACGGCCGTCGCCCCGCACCGCGGCCCGGTGTTCCTCGACTTCTACATGGACCACCTGTTCTCGCCCTCCCCCGCGCACGAGGCCGAGACGCTGACCCCGTCCCCGCTGGAGCCGGACTCCGACGCGCTCGCCGAGATCGCGCGGCTGATCTCCGAGGCCGAGCGTCCCGTCCTGGTGCTCGGCTCTGACGTGTGGATGGAACGCGCAGAGGACGCCGCCCGCGACTTCGCCGAGGCCTACCGCCTGCCGGTGATCCCCAACGGCCAGGGCCGCGGCATCCTGCCCGCCGGGCACGAGCTGCTGGTCACCCGGGCGCGCGGCATGGCCTTCTCCCAGGCCGACCTGGTCATCGTGGCGGGCGCGCCGCTCGACTTCCGCCTCGGCTACGGCTTCTTCGGCGGCAGGGACGGCGCCCCGCTGGCGAAGGTCGTCCACCTCGCCGACGCGCCGTCGCAGCTCGCCACGCACGTCGGCACGGCCGCCTCCACGGCCGGAGACCTGTCCCTGCTGTTCTGGGGGCTGCGGTCGGCGTGCGGCGAGGCCGGGGTGTCGCCGAAGGCGTACGACCCGTGGCTCACCCGGCTCACCGAGGCGTCGGCGGCGGCCATCGCGGGCGACGCCGAGCTGCTGGGCTCCGAGGCCGACCCGATCCACCCGATGCGCATCTACGGCGAGCTGAACCGCGTCCTGGACGACGACGCCGTGGTGATCGGCGACGGCGGCGACTTCGTGTCCTACGCCGGCAAGTACATCGAGCCCCGCCGTCCGGGCTGCTGGCTGGACCCCGGCCCGTACGGCTGCCTCGGCACCGGGCTCGGCTACTCGATCGCCGCCCGGCTCGCGCGCCCGTCCTCACAGGTCGTGCTGCTGCTCGGCGACGGCGCGGCCGGGTTCTCGCTCATGGACGTCGACACGCTGGTCCGCCACCGGCTGCCGGTGGTCATGATCTGCGGCAACAACGGCATCTGGGGCCTGGAGAAGCACCCCATGCAGATGCTGTACGGCTACGACGTGGCCGCCGAGCTGCAGCCGCAGTGCCGGTACGACCAGGTGGTGACCGCCCTCGGCGGCGGCGGCGAGCTGGTGACCTCTCCCGCGGAGATCGGCCCCGCGCTGCGCCGGGCGTTCGACTCGGGCGTGCCGTACATGGTGAACATCGCCACCGACCCGGCCATCGCCTACCCCCGGACGACGACCGGCATCTGAGCCTCGCCCGCGGGTGGCCTCAGGCGGGCCTGTAACCGTTCAGGCCCGTACGGTCACCCGCGCGAGGGGAAACCCATGCGGCACCCGCCGCCGGGGCTCCTGGTGGCTTCTGGGGCTCAGGGGGCGGTGGCCGAGGGGGTCGGCGACGGGCTGGGGGTGGAGCTGGGGTCGCCGCCGCAGTCGATTCCCTGCGCCACGACGATGGTCACGGGCTTGTCGACGGCCCACGACTTCCCCGCGTCGGGAAGCTGGTCGAGCACACGCGTGCAGCCCTGGTCGCTCGGCTCGCCATAGATGTCGACGGTGACCTTGAAGCCCGCGGCGTGAAGCTTGGTCTTCGCCAGGGGCTCGGTCAGGTTGATCACAGCAGGCACGGTCTTCTTGACCTGTGTCTTGGTCGGGCTCGGGGACGGCGAGGGCGAGCGCGTTCTGGTGGCGCTCGGGGACGGCGACGGCTCGGTCGGCGTGGGCGAGGCCGGATCGTCGGAGTTCTGCCGGCCGGGGGCGGGTTGCGAGCGGGTGACCGTGGGGGACGACTTGGGGGGACGGGTGGTCCGGGTGGGCGAGGGCGAGGTCTCGCCGGCCGTCACCGACGCTTCCGGCTCCACGCCCGCCACCGCCTTGCCGCCGGCCAGCTGGTAGAACGCCACCGCGCCCACGCCGCCGAGCAGGGCCCCGGCGACGATGACGCCGACGATCAGTCCGGGCCTGGTCCTGCGCGGCGGCCCGGCGGCCCGGCGACCGCGACCGCCACGCCGGCCGGGAGGCGCGGGCGTGCCGGTCGCCGCCGGGGAGCTCACGGCCGTGCTGACCGACTGAGCGGACGCGGCCGTCGGCATGATGTACGGGGGCGGCGTCGGGCCGGCCGGGGCGTTCATCCGCGTGCCGGTCTCCGGAGAGGCCAGGTAGGCGGCCTGGGCGCCGGGGTGCCCGGCCGGGGCCGCCGCGTGGTCCGGGGACGCGATCATGCCGGTCAGCCCGGAGACCGCCGCCGAGCTGCCGGTGTCGGCCAGCATCGCCTGCCGCGCCGCCATGCTCATCTCGGCGGCGCTGTGCCAGCGGCGCGCCGGGTCCTTGGCGAGGGCGCGTTCGACCACGTGGCGGACGGCGGGGGGCACGTCGGGGGGCAGCGGGGGCGGATCCTCGCGGATGTGCTTGAGCGCGATCGTCACCGGGGTGTCGCCGTCGAACGGCCGCTGCCCGGCCAGGCACTCGTAGGCGACGACCCCGAGTGCGTACAGGTCGACGGCCGGCGTCACCGGCTGGCCCTCGGCCTGCTCGGGGGCGCAGTACGCGGCGGTGCCGAGCACCATGCCGGCGTCGGTCAGCCGGTGACCGGCGTCCGCGCGGGCGATGCCGAAGTCGGTGAGGACGAGCGTGCCGTCCTGGCGGACCAGCAGGTTGCCGGGCTTGACGTCGCGGTGCACGATTCCCATGTCGTGCACGGCCTGAAGAGCCGACGCGGCCTGCGCGATCAGCTCCATGGCGGGCTCGGGCGCGATGCGCACGAGCCGGGTCAGCAGACGGTCAAGCGGCTCGCCGTCGACGAACCGCATCACCAGGTACGCGGTCGGGCCCGCGCCCGGGACGTCGCTCACGCCGTAGTCGTAGACGTCCACCACGCCCGGATGGTTGATCGTCGCCATCGCGCGCGCCTCCCCCTGGAAGCGCGCCGCGAACCCCGGGTCGTCCATCCGGCCCGGTAACAGCACTTTCACGGCCACAGTGCGCGCGAGGACGATGTCCTCCCCGCGCCACACCTCGCCCATGCCGCCGGCGCCGAGACGGACGTCCAGACGGTAACGTCCTGCCAGCGTGGTCCCTTGGGCCACCATGTCTCCCCCGCTAACCCCAATCCATGTAACCCGACGCCACCCCGGAGTTCTCCAACAAAGCGGACTCATGTCGCGCCTGGGTCACGGAAGTGTCACAAAACTCTGTGTTCACTTTGCTCGCGCCGGGGTGTCAGTACGACGTCACGCCGTGTTCGACGCAACGAGCGGACCAGCCTCGCGGGGTCACCTGCACCACGAGTCGGCGACGGCACGCCTGGCAGTAGCGAGGTGGCTCCATGAGCCGCGCGGCGCGGCACGCGGAATGATCGCCGTCTCCTTCGAGACGTCCGCAGTGGTCGCAGTACGGGCTCACGCGAGAAGCGTATTGCATCGTTCTCCGCCAAGACCGTCATCCGGTGAAGGTGGTACGAGAAGGCGTGAACGGCCATCCCGGCGCACGAGACACCCCGAAGGGGGTCATCCCCCTAGGCTGGCGCCCATGACGATCGATCCCGGACTCCGCGCCGAGCTGGTATTCATGGTCGAGCGGAGCGACACCGCCATCCGGGTGGGCAGCGGCGACGTCCCCGTCCTCGGCACCCCGCGGCTGCTCGCCATCGCCGAAGCGGTGACCGTACGCGCCGTCCAGGAGCGGCTGGCCCCCGGGCAGACCTCGGTCGGGACCAAGGTGACGCTGGAGCACCGCGCCGCCAGCCCGGTGGGCGCGCACGTCAAGGTGGCCGCCGAGCTGGTCGAGGTGGACGGCAGGCGCCTGGTCTTCGAGGTCACGGCCCGGGACGGGGCACGGATGGTCGCCACGGCCACCATCGAGCGGGTCGTGGTGGACCGCGAGCGCTTCCTGGCCGGCCTGTCCAAGTGATCCGCCCCCGCGTGGGGTCTCCGGCTCACGCGGAGACCGCGCTCAGGAGGCCTCGATGACGGCGATCAGGTCGCCCTCCTGGATCACGTCGCCCTCGGCGACCTTGAGGCCGGTGACGACGCCGGAGTCCTCGGCGAGGACCGGGATCTCCATCTTCATCGACTCCAGAATGACCAGCGTGTCGCCCTCGCTCACGCTGTCCCCCTCGGCCACGACGACCTTCCAGACGTTCGCCACCATTTCGGCGCGTACTTCCGCCACCGGAACTCCCCTCAATCAATGATCTTCGCTTGACCGGCCCTGCTGTGCCCATCGTCGCAGCATCCGGGCCGTTCTCTGCCCGGCACCGGCGGCGTCACGCGCGCATGCGGGCGACCAGGCCGGTGTCGTAGTCGCCGGCGGCGAACTCGGGGTTGCCGAGCAGCTCGGCGCAGAACGCGAGGTTGTTCTTCGGCCCTTCGATGCGGAAGCCGCCCACGGCCGCGCGGGCCCGCTCCAGCGCCTGCGCGCGGTCGGCGCCGTGGACGCAGAGCTTGGCCATCAAGGGATCATAGAAGGGCGTCACCGTGTTTCCCGCGACATATCCGGAATCCAGCCGGATGCCCGGGCCACTGGGCTCCTCCCACACGTCGATCTTGCCGGGGCCGGGGAAGAACCGCTTGGAGTCCTCGGCGTACACCCGCAGCTCGATCGCGTGCCCCCGCGGCTCGACGGCCTGCCCCGAGGAGGCCACGACGAAGCCGACCGGCTCCCCCGCCGCCACGAGGATCTGCTGCTCCACCAGGTCCACCCCGGTGACCAGCTCGGTGACCGGGTGCTCGACCTGGAGCCGGGTGTTCATCTCCAGGAACACGAACTCCTGCCGGTCGGCGTCGACCAGGCACTCGACCGTGCCCGCGCCGCGGTAGCCGACGGCCTCCCCGGCGCGCACGGCGGCCTCCAGCATGCGCGCGCGCAGCTCGGGCGTGATGCCGGGCGAGGGGGACTCCTCGACGACCTTCTGGTGACGCCGCTGGACCGAGCAGTCGCGCTCGCCGAGCGCCACCACCGTCCCGTCCGCAAAGCCCAGGATCTGCACCTCGACGTGACGGGCCCGCTCGACGAAGCGCTCCAGCAGGATGGCCGTCCCCCCGCCGAACCGCTCGGCCGCGCGCGAGGCGGTCGCGAAGGCCCGGGTCAGCTCTGCGTCGTCGCGGGCGACGCCCATGCCGATGCCGCCCCCGCCCCCGGCGGTCTTCACCATGACCGGGTAACCGATCTCGGCGGCCGCGGCCAGCGCCCCCGCGCGGTCGGTGACCGGCTCGCGCGTGCCCGCCGCCACCGGCACCCCGGCGCGCTCCATGAGGTTGCGTGCGTTGATCTTGTCGCCCATGCGCTCGATGGCGTCCGGGGACGGGCCGATCCACACCAGCCCCGCCTCCCCCACGGCACGGGCGAACGCGGCGTTCTCGGCGAGGAAGCCGTACCCCGGGTGGACGGCGCGGGCGCCGGTCGCGCGGCACGCCTCCAGGACCCGGGCGACGTCGAGGTAGCTCTGGGCGGGCGCCGCGGGGCCGAGGGCGAACGCGTCGTCGGCCTCGGCCACGAACGGCAGGTCGGCGTCGGCCTCGGAGTGCACGGCGATGGCCCGCAGGCCCATGGCCCTGACCGTGCGGATGATCCGCCGGGCGATCTCTCCCCGATTGGCCACCAGAACGCTGTCGAACATCGGCCGCACTCCCTTCGATGGATCACCACCCTAAGGCCGGAGCGTTCTCAGAACCCTTCGCGCGAAACCACCGATCCCTCGTGTCCCGTCTGTAGGAACCCCACAATCGGGAGCGGCGGCGCCGGATCGGCGGCGCACCTCCTCCACCGGGTAAAAGCCCTGTCAGGGAGGGGTTCGCGTGGCCATCTCAGGGACGCGGCGCGGGTCGGCCGCCTGTAAGAAAGAGGGAAAGAGGGCTCAGAGGTGGTTGTCCGGGCCGGTCCGCTCGATGACCTTGGCCATCGACTCGACCACCACGGGGTCGTACTCGTCGCCGCCGTCCAGCCGCAGGCGCTCCAGGGCCGCCGCGGCGCGGTCGCGGTCGGTGGAGCCGCCCACCAGGTCGTCGTAGGCGTTGGCCGCCTTGATGATGCGGCTGGCCAGCGGCGGCGGGGGCTCCGGGCCCCCGAACGGGTCGCCCTGGTGGCGCACGATGTCGGCGACCCGGTCGAGCACGCCGGTCTTCCTGATGACCTCCGAGCCGAGCTCGGCGATGCTGCGCGCCGTCCGCGGGTCGGTGAGGACGGTCGCGCCGCCGGGGATGGGGTCGCGCAGGGAGAGCTGGCCGATGTCGTGCATCAGCGCGGCGTACTCCAGCTCCAGCAGCTCGGGCTCGGCCATGCCCAGCTCGCGGCCGATGGCGACCGACATGCGGCTGACGCGCCGCGAGTGCCCCGGCTCGACATATCCGCCCACCTCGGTGACGCGGGCCAGCGCGCGGACGGTCTGCAGGTAGGTGGCCCGGATGCCGGCGTACTTGCGGAACGCGACCTGGGTGACCAGCAGCGGCGCCGCGAAGACGACCAGGGCCGCCAGGTTCATGCTGTGCGAGGCCAGGACGAGCAGCGTGCCGGACGCGGCGACCGCGGCGCCGAGCGGCGCGGCCATGCGCAGCTCGTCGCGGATCGCGACCCGGAAGGCCGTGCGCACCTGCTCGGCCCTGAGCAGCGCGGCGATGACGACGTCGGCGGCCAGCATCGCGGTGATGAGCACCGCCATCACGCCGAGCACCGCCCACCACGTGCCCTTGCCGTCGCCTGTGGTGTCGTACAGCGCGGGGGCCAGCGGACGATAGGCGAACGCGAGCAGCGCCCCCGACAGCAGGCGGCGGGCGATGGCGTCGAGCTGCGGCGGCCTGCCCACGGCGAGGTGAGGCAGCGCGCCGAGGATCATGCCTGCCGACATGACCGCCACGACCTGCAGCGCCGAGTGCTCGGCCGGGACGCCGCCGACGTCCAGCAACAGCGTGTACCCGAGGGCGGCGGCGGCGCCGATGGGCGCGACCTCGCGGTTGCCCGGCATCGTCAGCCTGGCCAGCTCGCCCGCGGCGACCAGCACGCCGAACGCGACCGCGATCTGCGGGTCCACCAGGCCGACGGCGGCGGTGTAGGCGATGCCGCAGACGGTCACCACGCCCGCCGCGCAGATCAGCAGCAGCCGGCCGGAGTCGAGCCCGTGCATGGGCCGGGACGCCGTCGTCACCGCTCGGACACCACTTCGATCGGCGAGGTCGGGTCGTCGTGGTCCTTGGCCACGGTCTCGACGACCTCGTCGGCCTTGGGCGCGGCGACCTTGCCGGGAGGATCCCAGCCTCTGCGGTCGACGGCCCGGATGAACGCGCCGACCATGTCGGGGTCGAACTGCGTGCCCGCCCCCTTGCGCAGCTCGGCCACGGCCTCCTCGATCGACTTGGCCTTACGGTAGGCGCGGTCGGAGGTCATGGAGTCGAAGGCGTCGGCCACGGCGATGACCCGTGCGAACTCGGGGATCTCGTCCCCGGCCAGCCCCATGGGATAGCCCCGGCCGTCCTGGCGCTCGTGGTGGTGCATGATGCCGGCGAACGCCTCGTCCAGGAAGTCGATGCCCCGCACGATCTCCAGGCCGCGCATCGGATGGAGCTGGATCGCGGCCAGCTCCTCCTCCGTGAGGCCGCCTTCCTTCTGCAGGACCTTGGTCGGCACGCCCAGCTTGCCCACGTCGTGCAGCATGCCGGCGTAGCCGATGGCCCGCATGCGCTCGGGGCCCATGCCGATCTCCTGGGCGATCATCGTGGAGGCCGCGGACACCCGCGTGCAGTGACCGCGCGTGTAGTAGTCCTTGGTCTCGACGGCCTGGCACAGGGCGGCGATGGTGGCGTCGTACGACCGCTGCTGCGCGAGGTACTGGCCGAAGGCCCAGCGGGCGATGAACAGCGGCAGCAGCACGAGCACCGCCGAGATCGACTGGACGGTCGCCCACAGCCCGGCGATCAGCAGCCCGAAGGTCGCGTACCCCAGGTAGGAGATGAAGAACTGGGCGAGCCCGCGCAGCGGCACCTCCTCGGTGCGCAACTGCCCGGCGAGCGAGAGCATGACGGCGAACAGCACGAAGTTGAGCGGGACGAACACCGCCGCCGCGCCCGTGAACGGGCCGAGCAGGTCGGCGAAGCGGTGGTCGCTGACGATCGTGCGATGGCCGCCCAGCGACTCGAACACCCACCCGGCCGCGTACCCGCAGATCGCGAACTGGGCGCCGTTGAACAGCCGCTTGTGCGGCGGCAGGCCCGGCCGCACGCTCAGCACCGCCGTCGCGCCCACGAGCGCCGCGCCCACGCTGCCGACCAGCACCACCGCGGCGAGCGCGGCCGAGAAGCTGACCGACATCGCGGCCGACTGCACGTTCAGCAGCGTGGGCACCGACTCGCACACCAGGAACAGCAGCGCGAGTACCAGCAACGTGGGCCACTCGTCCTGGCCCAGGTGCTCGGAGAAGATCAGGCCCCGCCCGATCAGCCCGGCCGCCACCGCGACGACGGCGACGAGATAGATCTTGGCCGGCCAGGGAAGCTCACGCACCGCCGCCGCCTACGGCCGTCACGGGCACGCGCTCAGATCCAGGAGATGCCTGAGGGGCCTTCCGCCGCGCCCCCCGAGAGAACCACGAGAACCGTCAGAACCACCATGGCCAGGGCGCCCGCGAAACCACCGCTAACTATGGCCGCCCCCATGCGTGTGGCCATTGCCTTCACCATGTGCCGCCTCCCCATCGAGTCCGGCTTCAGGCTACAGAACCCGTGCTCACGCGTTGGGGAAGTCGAAGAATCGCATCCAAAGCGTAATCAAACCACTACCCCCAGCTAACGTGATCTAGCCCACTCGACGGTGGCCTTGAGGCCGGTGAGAAGCTCCGTGCGGGGGCGCCAGCCGAGGCCTTGGCGGGCGGGCGCGGGGTCGACGGCCATCGCGGGCAGGTCGCCGAGCCGCGCGGGCGCGAACGCCGGCGCGTCCGGAGCCCCCGCCGCGGCGGCCACGAGCGTGTGCAGCTCGCGGTCGGTGGTCTGCACGCCCGTGCCGAGATTGAAGCGCCGCCCGTCGCCGTCCGGCCCGCACGCGCGCACGAACCCGTCCACGACGTCGTCGACGAAGATGTAGTCCCGCGTCTGGGAGCCGTCGCCGTACACGACGGTGGGCGCACCGCGCAGCAGGGCGTCGGTGAAGATCGAGACGACCCCCGCCTCGCCCTGGGGCGACTGCCGGGGGCCGTAGACGTTCGACAGCACCAGCGTGGTGCCCTGGATGCCGTGCAGCGCCCGGAACATCGACAGGTAGATCTCGCCGCCGAGCTTGGAGGCGGCGTACGGCGAGCGGGGGTCGGTCGCGGCGTCGCCGGGCACCGGGATCACCGGCGGGCGGCCGTAGACCGCGACGGAGGAGGTGTGGACGACCTTCCTGGCCCCGGCCTGGCGGGCGGCCTCCAGCACGTTGACCGTGCCCTCGACGTTGAGGCGCGCGTCGTGGACGGGGTCGGCGACGCTGGCGCGCACGCTGATCTGCGCGGCGAGATGGCACACGGCCTCGGGACGCCACCGCCGCGCCAGCTCGGCCAGCCCGGCGTCCCTGACGTCCAGCTCGAAGAGCGAGAAGGCCGGGTTCGCGGCCGCGGCGGCGAGGTTGGCGCGGTCTCCCGAGGACAGGTCGTCCACGACGGCCACCTCGTGCCCGTCGGCCAGCAGGCGGTCGACGAGGGTGGAGCCGATGAACCCGGCGCCGCCGGTCACGAGTACACGCACCCCGGCATCCTAGGCGATGGCCGGGCGAAACCGCCCGACCGTACCCGATGCGCCGCCCTGGCTAGTCGGCCAGCTCGGCCCTGACCTCTTGGATGCGTTTGAGCACCTTCGACCGCAGTTCCTCGGGAGCCGTGTCGCAGCCGCAGTGCTTGGCGATGAGCTGCTTGACGGCCTTCTCCAGGCCGTACTCCTGCAGGCATGGCCCACACTCGTCCAGGTGCTGGTCTATGTCCGACCTGCGGCGCTCGTCCAGCTCGCCGTCCAGGAAGGTGTAGACCCGGTCGAGCACTTCCTTGCAGTCGGTGTCGTGCGGCTTGCCACAGCTCATGCCCAACACCCCTCCAGGGCGCCGGCGCCCAGACCCCGGCCGCCGTCGCCCGACCTCGCGGCCCCGCCTGCCCCGCTCATCTCGCCCACATCGCCGATGTCGCCGCGCTCCATCACGACGGCTCCTCCGATCGCACAAGCCCGCGTTCGCGTGCGTAGTCCTCGAGTTGCGTCCGCAGCTGGCGCCGCCCGCGGTGAAGCCGGGACATGACCGTCCCGATCGGAGTGCCCATGATGTCGGCGATCTCCTTGTACGGGAAACCCTCGACGTCGGCGAGGTACACCGCGATCCGGAAGTCCTCCGGAAGCGCGGCCAGCGCGTCCTTGATGTCGCTGTCGGGGAGGTGCTCCAGCGCCTCCACCTCGGCCGACTTCAGGCCACCGGAGGTGTGGGACTCGGCGCGCGCGAGCTGCCAGTCCTCGATCTCCTCGGTGCCCGCCTGCTTGGGTTCCCGCTGCTTCTTGCGGTAGGTGTTGATGAACGTGTTGGTCAGGATGCGGTAGAGCCAGGCCTTGAGGTTCGTTCCCTCCTGGAACTGGTGGAACGAACCGAACGCCTTGGCGAAGGTGTCCTGAAGCAGATCCTCCGCGTCGGCGGGATTCCTGGTCATCCGGAGCGCCGCGGAGTAGAGCTGGTCGAGATACGGCATGGCATCGCGCTCGAACCGCTCGCTGCGCTGCTCCAGAGTCTCCTCGGCTGTCTTGGAGACCGGACCCACCCCCTTATACGCACCGTACAGAGCCGAGAATACCGGCTCGTCTACGGCCGACCGATCACCGACCTCGGCCACCAGCATGGGACGGAACCTCCTCGCGTGTTTACGCCCGTCTGCAACACGCGAGGCATAGCATCTGTTCCCGGTAAGTAGAAGGTGACGATCGACCCGGTACGGGGAAAAAGATACGTACCGGCCGGTTGCTGACCCCGGTGCCCCGACCGTCCAGGAGCCACGTTGCTGCCCATCCCAGCCAGCGAACTGAACGGCTCAGGCGCACTCGGGCCGTACTGGACCTTCTACCACGCCGTCGTCGCCGAGCAGCTGAGGCGCTGGCTCCCGCAGCGGCCCTGCCTGTTGCTGGACCTGTCCGGCGGGCGCGGGCGATGGCCGGTCCAGGCGGCGGGCGCGGGCCACCACGTGATCGAGGTGGTCGACTTCCGCCGCACGCCCGACACCTGGCTGCGCGACGCGTCCAACCGGATCCGCCGGGTGCGGGCCGACGATCTCGGGTTCCTGCCGGACGCGTCCGTCGACGCGGTGATCGCCGAGGAACGCGCGCTGTCGCTGGAGCTGATGGCCGAGTCGACGATCGAGGACGTCGCGCGCGTGCTCAAGCCCGGCGGGCGCGTGCTGGCGTGCGTGGACTCTCTGGTCCTCGGCATGGCGATCATGGCCGAGCAGAACTACTGGGCCCACCTGTGCCAGACCGGGACGGGCGAGGTCATGCTCGTGCCATGGCCGGACGGCAGCATCACGCGCTGTTTCAGCAGCGCCCAGCTGCGCGAGCTGCTCGCCGACGCCGGGCTGGAGGTCGAGTGGGTGCGGCCGCGCACGGTGCTGTCGCCGTCCACCGTCGACCACGTCCTCGCGGCCGACACCCGCGCGCTGAACTGGCTGGTGCGCACCGAGCTGGAGGCGCACCCGGACGACGACGACACCGTGGGCATCCATCTCGTGGCGAGCGCCCGCAGGCCGGGATAGCGCGAGGCCGCCGCCTATTTCGGCATACGGGGGCGCCGTCAGCGGCGGCGTTCCCGCCGGGACTGGCACTGGACGCAGCGGGCCGCCTCGGGACGCGCGGCAAGCCGCCCCTCGGGCACCGGCGCCCGGCAGTCCACGCACCGGCCGTAGTCGCCGGCGTCGAGCCGCTTCAGCGCGTCGACCACCGCGGTACGCTGCCGCGTCGCCACATCGATCATGGCCTGCCTGCGGTCGGCGTCGGTGAGCGCGGAGCCGGCGTCCGCCGCCGACCTGTCGCCGACGGTGACGGGGTCGCCCCGCAGCACCCTGATGGACCGGTCGAGTTCGGCGAGCATGCTCTCCAGTTGGGTCCGAGCGGTCGCGTCGTCCACGAATCCGCACCTCCGGGAAGAAATGGGTACAGCCGTAGGCGGGATCCCCCGGAACCTCCCGCCTGGCCCGATCCTCGGGCGATGACTCCGCGTCTCCTTGCGTCATCGCTTTTTGAGCGGATGCCCATTCGGCCGGGTTCTTACACCGGCATGACCCAGCCTTTTCCTGGACGCGGCATTTCTTTCCCGGGTCTCGTTCCTTTTCCGAACGGCCCGGCACTCCGAAACGGCCGGGAACACGCGTCAGAACAACGCGGTCTCGCCGGAGGTCTCGCGCTCCAGAAGGTGGGGGCCGTTGTTCTTGACGCTGTTCACCTCGCTCGACACGGGGTAGGCGACCAGGCCGCTCGGCGGGGCGGATTCGAGCATCTCCAGCATCTCGCCGGTGTCGGTGCGCGCCGGGTCGAGCCAGTCGGCCCACTGATCCCTGTGGATCACGACGGGCATGCGGTCGTGGATCCGCCCGAGGTGGTCCTCGGCGGACGTGGTGATGACCGTGCAGGTCACGAGCCATTTCAGCGGGTCGTCGTCCGCCCGGGTGCGGTCCTTCCAGAACTCGTACAGACCGGCCATCGCCATCACCCCGCCGTCCTCGGGGTGAATGAAATAGGGGTGCTTGGTCTTCTTGTCGGCTCTGTACCACTCGTAGTAGCCGTCCGCCGGAAGCAGGCACCGGCGCTGCGCGAACGCCTTGCGGAACGAGGGCTTCTCGGTCAGCGTCTCGACCCGCGCGTTGATCATGCGGGACCCGACCGAGGGGTCCTTCGCCCAGCTCGGCACCAGACCCCACTTCAGCACCCTCAACTGCCGGACGGGCTGTGCGGCCTGCGCCCCGTCGCCCTTCTCGCCCTTCTTGCCGTCCTTCTCCCCGTCGGGCGCCTCCGGGCGGGTGAGCACCGCGTACACCTTCTTGGTGGGGGCGACGTTGTAGTCCGCGGCGAGCTCCATCGACGTGCCGTCCACGCCGACCTCGAACTCCTCCAGCAACTCCTGGCGCTTACGCGCCGACGCGTATCTGCCACACATGCCCATAGACTGCCCCACCGCCGCCGTTCACGCATCACGCGCGCGGGAAACCCGATCACCCGGCGGCCCCCGCGGGGCCGCCACGGGGCCCGACGTCAGCGCCTTGGCGGGGGCCGTCCCGGTAGGCTCGGAACTATGTCAGCTCCCCTGTGGCCCGCGCCCGTGGCTCCCGGCCCGGTCGAGGCGACCGTGCGCCTGCCCGGGTCCAAGTCGGTGACCAACCGCGCCCTCCTGCTCGCCGCGCTCGCCGACGGCCCCGGGACGGTGCGACGCGCGCTGCGCAGCCGCGACGCCGACCTGATGGTGGCGGCGCTGCGGTCGCTCGGCGCCGAGCTGACCCCCTCCGATGACGGCCCCTCCGGCGTCGACTGGCACGTCGTGCCCGGCCCCGTGCGCGGCGGCGCGTCGATCGACGTCGGGCTGGCCGGCACGGTGATGCGTTTCGTCCCGCCCGTGGCCGCGCTGGCCGACGGCGAGGTCGCCTTCGACGGCGATCCGCACGCCCGCAAGCGGCCGATGGGCCCGATCCTCGCCGCGCTGCGCTCCCTCGGCGCCGAGGTCACCGGCGACGCGCTGCCGTTCACGATCCGGGGGCCGATCACCGGCGGCGAGGTCACGCTGGACGCCTCGGCGTCCTCCCAGCTCGTCTCCGGCCTGCTGCTGGCCGCCGGGCGCTACCCCAAGGGCGTGACCGTCCGCCACAACGGCCCGCCGGTGCCGTCCATGCCGCACATCGAGATGACCGTGCAGATGCTGCGCGCCGCGGGGGTCGCCGTGGACGACTCCGAGCCGGACGTCTGGAAGGTCGAGCCCGGCCCGATCTCGGCCCGCGACCTCACGGTCGAGCCCGACCTGTCCAACGCCGCGCCGTTCCTGGCGGCGGCCATGGTCACCGGCGGCGGCGTCACCATCCCCGGCTGGCCGGAGGAGACGACGCAGGGGGGCGACGCGCTGCGGGAGCTGCTGCCGCGCATGGGCGCGACCGTCGCGCGCACCTCCGAGGGCCTGAGGGTCACCGGCGGCGGCCGGCTGGAGGGCATCGACGCCGACCTGCGCGACGTCGGCGAGCTGACGCCCACCATCGCCGCCCTGGCCGCGCTCGCGGGCTCGCCCAGCCGGCTGCGCGGCATCGCCCACCTGCGCGGCCACGAGACCGACCGGCTCGCCGCCCTGGCCACCGAGATCAACGGCCTCGGCGGGGACGTCACCGAGACCGACGACGGCCTGGCGATCACGCCGCGCCCGCTGCGGGCAGGGGTGTTCCACACCTACGCCGACCACCGCATGGCGACGGCCGGGGCGGTCATCGGCCTCGCCGTCCCCGGCGTGCGGGTCGAGGACATCGCGACGACCGCCAAGACCCTTCCCGAGTTCGCCCTCATGTGGGCGCGCATGCTGGGGGAGGGCCACTGAGAAGACGCGAGTACGACGAGGAGGACGTGCGGGTCCGGCCCGGCAAGGGATCGCGGCCGAGGACGAGACGCCGTCCCGCGCACGACGACGCCGTCGAGGGCTTCGTCGTGGCGGTCGACCGCGGCCGCTACACCTGCCTCGTCGAGGGGGAGGCCCCGGACGGGCACCGGAGGAAGCGCGCCCCCGATCCGCACGTCGTGACGGCGATGCGGGCGCGGGAGCTGGGCCGCAAGGGCATCGTGGTCGGCGACCGCGTCGGCCTCGTGGGCGACACCTCGGGACAGCCCGACACGCTGGCGCGCATCGTCCGGGTCGAGCCGCGCACCTCGATGCTGCGGCGCAGCGCCGACGACACCGACGAGGTCGAGCGCCCGATCGTCGCCAACGCCGACCAGCTCGTCATCGTCACCGCGCTGGCCGACCCGCCGCCCCGGCCACGGATGATCGACCGCATGCTCGTGGCCGCGTTCGACGCCGACATCGAGCCGCTGCTCTGCCTCACCAAGGCCGACCTCGCCGCCCCGGACGAGCTCGTGGCCCGCTACGAGCCGCTCGGCCTGCCGTACGTCGTCGTGCGGAAGGGCGGCGACCTGGACGAGCTGCGGTCGCGGCTCGCCGACCGGCTCAGCGTCCTGGTCGGCCACTCGGGGGTCGGCAAGTCGACGCTGGTCAACTCGCTCGTGCCCGACGCCGGGCGCGCGGTCTCGCACGTGAACGCGATCACCGGCCGCGGGCGCCACACCTCCAGCTCCGCCGTGGCCCTGGAGCTGCCCTTCGGCGGATGGATCATCGACACCCCCGGCGTGCGCAGCTTCGGGCTCGGCCACGTCGTGATCGACAACGTGCTGGCCGCCTTCCCCGCGCTGGCCGAGGGCGCCGTCCACTGCCCCAAGGGGTGCAACCACCGCGGCGAGGAATGCTCGCTGGACGCCTGGGTGGAGCAGGGCCACGCGGACGCGGCCGGCCTCGCGTCCCTGCGCCGCCTGCTCGGGAGCCGGGACGGCGAGCCCGACGACGATTGAAACCCGCCGAAACGGACCATCACGCCTGAGGAAAACCGTCCCGGCAGGGTACCGTTTGCGCTGTGACGGGCTATACCGACGACCTGCGACTGGCGCACATGATGGCCGACAGCGCCGACGATCTGACCATGCGCCGGTTCAAGGCCGTCGACCTGCGGGTCGACACCAAGCCGGACCTCACGCCGGTGAGCGACGCCGACCAGGCGGTCGAGGACGCGATCCGCGGCACCCTGCGCCGCGCCCGTCCCCGTGACGCGGTCATCGGCGAGGAGACGGGCCGCACCAGCGGGTACGGCTCACGCTGCTGGGTGGTCGACCCCATCGACGGCACCAAGAACTACGTGCGCGGCGTCCCCGTCTGGGCCACCCTGATCGCGCTCATGGAGCACGGGAGGGTCGTCGTGGGCGTGGTCTCGGCGCCCGCGCTCGGCCGCCGCTGGTGGGCCGCCCGCGACGGCGGCGCGTGGACGGGCCGCAGCCTGACCAAGGCGTCGCGCTGCACCGTCTCGTCGGTGAGCCGCCTGTCCGACGCGTCGTTCTCCTACTCCAGCTTCGGCGGCTGGGAGGAGCGCGGGCGCCTCGCGGAGTTCATCGACCTGTCGCGTGCCGTGTGGCGCACGCGCGCGTACGGCGACTTCTGGTCGCACGTGATGGTCGCCGAGGGCGCGGTCGACATCTCGGCCGAGCCGGAGTTGTCGGCCTGGGACATGGCCGCACTGACGGTGATCGTCGAGGAGGCCGGGGGCGTCTGGACCGACCTGTCCGGCGCGCCGGACGTCGACGGGGGCAGCCTGGTGTGCGCCAACCCGCTGCTGCACCCCGAAGTGCTCAAGCGCCTCGGCGACTGAGCAGGCCCGACTGAGCAGGCGCAGAGCCGCACGCTCAGAGCCGCGGTCACGCGCGCGCCCGGCGTGCCGGGCGCGCCGCGCGCTCACCCGGTGTTCACCCGCGCGCCGTCAGCGCTCGTCCGGCGGGCGTGAGATGACACGGTCCTCGAGATAGCAACTGCAGCTACCGCATCCTGGAAGCACGTCGATCCTCCTCGCAGTCGTCGCCTCGACGCTACGGCAGCCTGCGGCGCGCGTAACTCCCCGTGAGGGCACAGTCGCGTACGTGTCACACATCTCAGGATGTGGATGGCGGCAGCCGCTCGAACATTGAGCTCATCTTGTGACATAGGCTCCCACCTCGGCACATGCCCCAGTTCGGACAAGAGCGACCGGGCCCGTTCACGCCTCGTTCACCTTTAACCGGGGATTAAGTCATCTTGACTCCCTACCGTCCTAGCCGTTGAGAGAACAGCGTGGAAGGACAACAAACGTGAAGTATGCAGGCCGGCTCGCCGTAGCCGCCATCGCCGGCGTGCTTTCGCTCGCTGCGTGCGGTACTGATGACAACAGCGGCGACAACACCGCCAGCTCCGCCCCGTCCACGAGCTCGGGCGGCGGCGACAGCGCCGCCCTCAGCGGCACGATCAACGCCGCAGGCTCCTCGGCCCAGGCGAACGCCATCGCCGAGTGGAAGAAGGGCTTCCAGTCCGCGAACTCCGGTGTGAGCATCAACTACCAGCCCAGCGGCTCCGGCGCGGGCGTCCAGGCTTTCATCCAGGGCACGGTGGCCTTCGCGGGCTCCGACTCGGCCCTCAAGGATGACAAGGGCGAGCCCGCCCAGGCCGACGCGCGTTGCAAGACCGGCAAGGCGATCAACCTTCCCATGGTGATCGGCCCGGTCGCGGTGGTCTACAACCTGCCGGGCGTGGACAACCTTCAGCTCTCCCCGGCGACCATCGGTGGCATCTTCGACAGCAAGATCACCAAGTGGGACGACGCGGCGATCAAGAAGGACAACCCCGACGCGCAGCTGCCCTCGACCCCGATCCAGGCGGTCCACCGCTCGGACGAGTCGGGCACCAGCGACAACTTCACCAAGTTCCTCAAGGCGACCGCCGGCTGGCCGTACGAGCCCGCCAAGGCGTGGCCCGCCGAGGCCAAGGGCCAGGGCGCCAAGGGCTCGGACGGCATCGCGCAGACCGTCAAGAGCGCCGAGGGCTCCATCAGCTACGTCGAGCTCTCCTTCGCCGAGAACTCGGGCCTGAGCAAGGCCAAGGTCGCCAACGGCTCCGGTGAGTTCGTCGAGCTCACCCCCGAGAGCGCCGCCAAGACCGTCGAGGCCGCTGAGGTCAAGGGCACCGGCAACGACCTCAAGCTGTCGATCGACTACGCCACCAAGTCCGCGGGCGCCTACCCGATCGTCCTGGTGACCTACGAGATCACCTGTGAGAAGGGCCTGTCGGCCGAGGACTCCAAGCTCGTCAAGGCCTTCCTCAAGTACACCGCCAGCGACGCCGGCCAGTCCGCGCTGACCGGGCTCGGCTACGCCCCCCTGCCGGCCTCTCTGCTGACCAAGGTGCAGACGGCCGTCGAGGCGATCTCCTAACTCAATGGCCACGCCACTTCGTACGAAGGAAGGCGGGCCGGCCATGCGCCGGCCCGCCTTCCGGCGCAGCCGCGGTGAGGGCCCCTTCCGGTTCGCGACCACCGGCGCCGGTGTGGTGGTGCTCGCCATCATGGCGGCCATCGCGGTCTTCCTCATCGTGAAGGCGATCCCGGCCCTCCAGGCGAACACCTCGAGTTTCCTCGCCGAGAAGATCTGGACGCCCAACGCGACCGAGCCGAAGTTCGGCATCGCCGCCCTGGCGTTCGGCACCGTGATCAGCTCGCTGCTGGCCCTGATCATGGCCCTTCCCGTGGCCATCGGCGTCGCGCTGTTCATCTCCCACTACGCGCCCCGCCGCCTGGCCGGGGCGCTCGGCTATGTGATCGACCTGCTCGCCGCCGTCCCCAGCGTGGTGTACGGCCTGTGGGGCGTCATCTTCTTGATCCCGTTCGTGCAGGGGCCCTACACGTTCCTGAACGACTACTTCGGGTGGATCCCCCTGTTCGCGGGGGACGCCGTCTACGGCAAGTCGATCATGACCGGCTCCATCGTCCTCGCCATCATGATCCTTCCGATCATCGCCGCGATCTCCCGCGAGGTGTTCCTCCAGGCGCCGCGGGCGCTGGAAGAAGCCTCCCTCGCGCTCGGGGCCACCCGGTGGGAGATGATCAGGATGTCGGTCCTGCCGTTCGGCCGTCCCGGCGTCATCAGCGCGGCCATGCTCGGCCTCGGGCGCGCGATGGGCGAGACGATCGCGGTCGCGCTGATCTTCCCCGCGACCTTCGACATCACCTTCAAGGTGCTGTCCAACAACGGCAACAGCATCGCCGCGAACATCGCCAACGGATTCGGCGAGGCCACGCCCATCGGCCAGGGCGCGCTGATCGCGTCCGGCCTGGTGCTGTTCGTGATCACCCTAGTGGTCAACACGGCCGCCCGGTTGATCATCGCTCGCCGCAAGGAGTACTCGAGGGCCGCCGCATGACAATGTCGCCCGCCGTCATCACCCGCGTGTCCTTCAGCCGCCGGCTGAAGGACCGTGTCGTCCTCGGCCTCGTCTGGCTGGCCTTCGCCGTCGCCGTGGTACCGCTCATCTCGGTCCTCTGGCTGGTGATCAAGAACGGCATCGCCCGCTTCGACCTGGAATTCCTGACCCACTCGATGCGCAACATCGGCGCCCGCGACGCCGGCGGAGGGGCCTACCACGCCATTCTCGGCACCCTGGAGCAGGTCGGCCTCGCCGCGCTGATCTCGGTGCCCGTGGGACTGCTCACCGCGATCTACCTGGTCGAGTACGGGCAGAACCGCCAGCTCGCCCGCTCCATCAGCTTCTTCGTCGACGTCATGACCGGCATCCCGTCGGTGGTGGCCGGTCTGTTCGTCCTGGCCTTCTGGGTCCTGGTGCTCGGCCTCGGCTACTCCGGCTTCGCGGGCGCGCTCGCGCTGTCGATCCTGATGATGCCGACCGTGGTGCGCTCGGCCGAGGAGATGCTGCGCCTCGTCCCGAACGACCTGCGCGAGGCGTCGTACGCGCTGGGCGTGCCCAAGTGGAAGACGATCACCAAGATCGTGTTCCCGACCGCCTTCACCGGCATCATCACGGGCGTCATGCTCGCCATCGCCCGCGTCGCCGGTGAGACCGCGCCGCTGCTGCTCACGGTCTTCAGCACCGACTCCATCAACGAGGATCCGTTCAACGGGCCTCAGATGGGCCTTCCGCTCTACGTCTTCGACCAGGCCCAGCGTCCGAACGTCACGGCGGTCGACCGGGCATGGACCGGAGCGCTCACCCTCATCCTGATCGTCATGCTGCTCAACCTGGTGGCGCGCCTCATCGCCTGGTGGCGCTCGCCCGCCAAGGGCCGGTAAGGGGTTATCGACATGGCCAAGCAGATCGAGGTCTCCGACCTCGACGCCTACTACGGATCGCACAAGGCGATCGAAGGCATCACGATGACGATCGAGCCGCGCTCGGTCACGGCCTTCATCGGCCCGTCCGGATGCGGCAAGTCGACGTTCCTGCGCACGCTGAACCGCATGCACGAGGTCATCCCCGGCGCGCACGTCGACGGCAAGATCCTCCTGGAGGACCAGGACCTCTACGGCCCGGACATCGACCCGGTGTCCGTCCGGCGCACGGTCGGCATGGTCTTCCAGCGGCCGAACCCGTTCCCGACGATGTCGATCTTCGACAACGTCGCCGCGGGCCTGCGCCTCAACGGCCGGATCTCCAAGTCCGAGGCCGAGGGCATCGTCGAGACGTCGCTGAAGGACGCCAACCTCTGGAACGAGGTCAAGGACCGGCTCAACAAGCCGGGCGCGGGCCTGTCCGGCGGTCAGCAGCAGCGGCTCTGCATCGCGCGGGCCATCGCCGTCAGCCCGGCCGTCCTGCTCATGGACGAGCCGTGCTCGGCCCTGGACCCGATCTCGACGCTCGCCATCGAGGACCTGATCGCCAAGCTGAAGAACGACTACACGATCGTCATCGTGACCCACAACATGCAGCAGGCCGCGCGGGTCAGCGACCGTACGGCGTTCTTCAACCTGGCCGGCCAGGGACAGCCCGGCAAGCTCGTCGAGATGGACGAGACCTCCAAGATCTTCACCAACCCCACTCAAAAGGCGACCGAGGACTACATCACCGGCCGCTTCGGATGATCGACTCCTAGGTCCAGGAGCCCATGGAACCTTGAGGAGCCTTGAGGAGATGGTGTGACCCAGCCGCAGGCGGCACCTGAAGTGGACGGGGACACTCGGTCGGCGCCCATGCTGCTGGTGGCCGATCCCGACGCCGAAATGGTGCGGGAACTGGCCGAGGCGCTGGAGCGCGAAGGGGTCCTCGTCACCGGAGTCTCCGATGGCGCCCAGGCACTTCTGCAGGCCGGCGCCCTCCGGCCTGACGTTGTGCTCGTCAGCGCCACCCTGACCGTCATCGGGCCGGTCGATTTCGTGCGCGCGGTACGAAGGGCGCGAGCCGTGCCCGTCCTGCTGGGCGTGGGCGACGGGCACGCGGAACAGGCCGTCCAAGGCCTCGCCGCCGGAGCCACGGCGTGCGTGGCCAGGCCGTACCGCGTGCCCGAGCTGCTTCCCCTGGTGCAGGCGGCGTTCCCCGGGGACGCCGGCTCGCGCGGGGTACTCACGGTCGGCAGCGTCGAGCTGGACGTGGGGGCTTATCAGGTGCGCGTGTCCGGGATGCCCGTGCACCTGCCCCTTCGGGAGTTCGAGCTTCTGCACTACCTGATGCGCAACGCCGACCGGACGGTCACACGGGAGCAGATCATGCGCCACGTGTGGCACGCGGCCGACGCGATGTCGACGAACACCATAGCCGTCCACGTCAAACGCCTCCGCGCCCGGCTCGGGGACGACGACGACCGGCTCATCCAGACCGTACGCGGGGTCGGCTACCGCCTGGTCACGCCGCACTGACCTTCACCCGGTCCTCCCCCGCCACGGGCGTCGCCGTCCCCCCGGCTCACGCCCCAAGCCCGAGCGCCTCCTTGACGGCTCCGGCCAGGGCGCTCACCAAGGGGAGCACCGGGTGGTCCCTTTGGTGAGGACCACCTGGCTCAGGGAGGACGGCGACCGGAACATCCGCCGGTGATGTCAGGCCTCGGGACAGCCCCGTATCGGCCCACACCGCCCCCTCCCCGTCGTACGGTCCCGTCTCAACTCTCCGTGGTACGGCCCGTCTCGACGAGTCTCCGCCGTATGGCTCGTCTCCATTGGCGCCGGCGCGGCGGGACGCGGGTCGGCGAACCCGGCGCCTGATACGGCGGCCCACCGGCAACCACCCACCGCCACCCGCCGGCCTTCCTCCGGCCCGGCGCCGGCCCGGCACCGGACATGCAAAAGCCGGGCCCCGGAAAAGGGACACCCCCCTCCAGAACCCGGCTGACACCAAACCCCAGCCCGCACCCGCCACCCCGGAAACACCCATAAGCCAGAACCCCGGGAACGGGGAAGG
>NZ_QOIL01000036.1 GCF_003323745.1 Sphaerisporangium album | reverse complement strand
CACGGACAGGATCAGGAGATCAACCTGGCCATTGACCAGGACTTTTGATGGCCGCCGACCAGGAACCGCTGTCCGTCAGCCTCGACTTTTCTGTCCGCTGATCAAGAGTTCCACGTGACCGCTCTCAGTGGCGGTCGCCTCCGCGGGCGACCGAGGGTCGCAACAGCACACCGCGGACCGGATCGACCCCGACGACGTGGTGGCGGTCGCCTCCGCGGGCGACCGAGGGTCGCAACCTCCTCACTCAGGTTTGCGAAGTCGATTGTGCCTGTGTGTGGCGGTCGCTTCCGCGGGCGACCGAGGGTCGCAACACCCCCGTCCGCGTCATGGACGGCGTCGGCCGGCAGGTGGCGGTCGCCTCCGCGGGCGACCGAGGGTCGCAACACGAAAAGAAATTCGGCGTACGTGCGAAGGGTGCCCTTGTGGCGGTCGCCTCCGCGGGCGACCGAGGGTCGCAACCACCGGGACTACGACGGCAAGCTCATGGTCGAACGTGGCGGTCGCCTCCGCGGGCGACCGAGGGTCGCAACCACCGGGACTACGACGGCAAGCTCATGGTCGAACGTGGCGGTCGCCTCCGCGGGCGACCGAGGGTCGCAACGTTGGGAAGCGCGACAACGGCGAGTGCCGGTTCTTGTGGCGGTCGCCTCCGCGGGCGACCGAGGGTCGCAACGCCGCCTACCGCTCACCCGAAGGCACCCGCTCCAATTTGTGGACCACCGTGCAGACGGCGGTGGCGCCGCTGCTGGCCCCACCGCCCGCGCCACCTTCACCCCGGCGGCGGGGGAGGGGGTCGACCCGGAGGCCTTTCTCAAGGCCCGGGGCACGATCTACCTGCTGGTCTCGGAGAAACAGGCCACCGACCTGGCGCCGTTGATCTCGGCGTTCATCGACGAGCTCACCGAGACCGCCAAGAAGCTCGCCGACGCCTCACCCGGCGGCCGGCTCGACCCGCCGCTTGCCCTGCTGTGCGATGAGGTTGCCAACGTCGTCCCACTCCCGCACCTGCCCGCCCTGATGTCGTACGCGGGTGGATCGGGAATCTTCCTTGTCGCCGTGCTCCAGAACATGGCCAGGCCGAGAACCGGTGGGGCCGCGAAGGCGCGGCCATGCTCTGGGGCGCCTCCACGGTGAAGATCGCCCTGGGCGGTCTGTCCGGTGACGAACTGCGGGACCTGTCCGCCTTGGCTGGTGAGTACCGCGAACTCCTCACCACTCATCAGCACGGCAGCACGGGGCACACCGTCCAATCCACCCTGCATGATCCCAAGACTCTCCCTCCCGAGGTGATCCAAACCTTGTCCCAGGAACGGCGCGAGGCCCTGGTCATCCACGCCACCACCCCCGCTGTGCTGGTGCGGATGATCTGGCACTACGAGGGCCCGGACCGCGAGGCCTACGCCCGCTCGGTCGCCAAGGCCACCCTGATGATGGCGAATGCGGATCCGAGCTCCAGGACCTCGGACACTACTGGCACAGGCTCCGTCAGCGGGGAGCCGAGCTGGACAGCGCGGCCGAGGTGAGCGCCACCGTACATCCGCGGGCGTGGGGAGACCTGCCCACGGTGGTGATCGCGGCCGGGGGACACCCGGCGCCGGCGCTCGACCGCTACCGGAGCCTCGCCGCCCTCTCGACCGGGGGCCGGCTCGTGGTGGTGAAGTCCCCCGAGCACTACGTGCAGTACGCCGAGCCGCGCCTCGTTCTGGACGCGGTGCGGGAGGTCCTGGAGGCCCGTGCGGGCGGGCCCGGTCGCCGGCCGTCGTGAACGACGGCCGGCGTCAGCCCGCGACACCCGGGGGCACCGGGCGCCGCGTCCGGGATCAGGTGCGGAAGGGGCCGGTCACGCAGTAGGTGATGCCTCCGGAGGAGGAGCCGGAGGTGCCGCGCTGGGAGGAGAAGTAGAGGCGGTTGCCGGCGGGGTTGAAGGCGGGGCCGGTGATCTCGGAGGCGCTCTGTCCGTTGATCCGGAGGAACGCCGAGATCTTGTCGTCCGGCGTGATGACGCAGATCTCCATGTTGCCGCCGTCCTCGGCGACGTAGAGGTCGCCGAAGGTGGAGCCGGTGATGTTGTCCACGCCGGTCAGCGGCGCGGGGCCGGGGTTGACCAGGTTGTCGTCGTAGGCGAGCTCATAGGTGTTGTTGCCCAGGTTGACCTGCCAGACGCGGTTGTCGCCCTTGGTGGTGAACCACACCGTGTCGTTGGCGTAGTAGCAGCCCTCGCCGCCGTTGAACGCCTTGGAACCGGACACCTGGCTGCGCGTCGCCGTCGGCGAGCCGTCGGGGTCGGGGACGTTGGCCCAGCTGAACGAGCCCGAGGTGGCCGAGCCCGCGACGAGGACCTGGAGGGTGCCGGACGACAGGTTTCCCCACGTGGTCGGGATGAAGCGGTAGAACCGGCCGTTGGTCTCGTCCTCGGTGAGGTAGATCACCTTGCGGACGGGGTCGGCGGCGGCGGCCTCGTGCTTGAAGGCGCCCATCGCGGGGCGCCGCACGGCCGCGCCGCCGAACGGGTAGGTCTCGTAGACGTAGCCGAGGCTGACCTCCTCGCAGGAAAGCCAGGTGTTCCAGGGCGTCGCCCCGCCGGCGCAGTTCTGCCGGGTGCCCGACAGCAGGGAGTACGCCGAGGCGACGGCGCCGGTGGAGGTGAAGCGGATCGCGGAGGCGCCGCCGTTCGGGCTGACCTCGGAGTTCGACACGTAGATCCAGCCCGTGCCGTCCGCGAAGCAGGCGCCGCCGTCCGGCGCGCTGTGCCAGGTGTACGACGTGCCGGGCACGCTCTGGCCGGATCTGGCGATGACCTGGCTGGTGAAACCGCTGGGTAGTTGGATTCCGTTGGCGTCGGCGGCCTGCAGGGGACCGTAGGGACCGGTGGCGTTCTGGGCGGGCGCGGCGAAGGCGTCCTGCCAGAGACTCCCGGTGAACGCCACAGTGCTCGCACCGAGCACCGAGGCGCGCAGGAAATTACGGCGTCGCATCGTCGGACCTCCTTACTGGGGGTCGGGATGAGCTGTAAACACGCGGTTCGGGCGATCTTAGGCGCGTCAGTGTGTCGTCCTCATGAACATTGGATGAGCCGGCTCGGAATCCTCTTCGCCGAGGCGAGCGTCCGGACGAGTAGGCCGCCGGCCCGGGCGCCGCGCGTCCGATGCGAGGACGCGCGGCTCCGCCGTGGGGTCAGAACGTCCGTACGAGCTCGTGCAGAGCCTCGGCCAGGCGGTCGCAGTGTGCGGGGGAACTGAAAAGCGCCGGTGTCACCCGGATGCAGTCCCCGGCCGCCACGCCCCCGCGGCGCACCGTGAAGATGTTGTGCCGCTTCAGCAGCCAGGTCTGGATGGCGGTGTTGTCGGCAGCGCTGGTGCGCCCCCGAAGGCGGAACGACGTGATGGCGCCGTACATGCCGGGCTCGTCCGGGGTCAGGATCTGCAGACGGTCGAGCCCGCGGACCTGGGAGACCCACCGATCACGTAGGAAGCGGAGCCTGGCCTCCTTGTTCGCCGGGCCGATCGAGTCGTGGAAGTCGAGCGCCGCGGGGACCGCGAGCACGTTCGCGCTGTTGGTCGTTCCCGTGTGGACCCGGGCGCGGACGCCGGTCCCGGGGTCCGCGTACGCGGGATCGATGTCGGCCAGCCGGTCCTTCTTGATGTACAGGAACCCCACGCCCAGCGGCGCGCCCATCCACTTGTGGAGGTTGAAGCCCGCGAAATCGCACCGCAGGCCGGGGACGGAGAAGTCGAGATGCCCCCACGAGTGGGCGGCGTCGACGATCACGTCGACGCCGCGCGCGCGGGCGAGGTCGGCGATCTGGGGAACAGGGATCACGAGGCCGGTGCGGTGCGACAGGTGCGTGAGCAGCAGCAGGCGCGTCTTGGGGTTGGCGTCGAGCACGCGCGTGTACGCGTCGAGTATCGCCTGCCGGCTCGCGGGCTCCGGCATCGCGAACGTCACGACGTTCACGCCGCGGCGGTCGCGCAGCCAGTTCATGGTGTACTGCATCGAGTCGTAGTCGAGGTCGGAGTACACGACCGTGTCACCGGGCGAAAGCCGGTTGTACCCGGCGATCAGCGTCTGCAGGGCCTCGGTGGCCCCCCGGGTGAGCGCGATCTCCTCCGGCGACACCCCCGCCGTCTCGGCGACCCGGGCGACGACCGCGTCGAAATCGGTGTTGAACGTCGTGCGGAGGTAGTACGAGTTGCGGTCGTTGACGCGCTCGATCATCTGCTCGTAGGACTTCGCGACCCCGCGCGGCATCGGGCCGAAGAAGCCGTTCTCGAGGTTGACGACGTCGTCGGACACGTCGTACTCGCGAGCCACCCGGGCCCAGTAGCGTTCGTTCCCGGCGGCGCCGGAACGCGGCGGCGGCAGGGAGGGCCACCCGGTCCGCGTGGCGGCGTGGGCGCCGGTGCCCTCGACGAGGGGGGCGACGGCGGCGGCACCGAGGCCGGCGAGGGTTTGACGACGAGTGAGACGCACAGAGACCTCCGAGCGAGCCCGGCCCTGGCGCGGTGGCCGGCCAGGGTCCAGCGAACCTGTCCTGCGTCCCTGGCCCACACGGGGCACCGGGACCGGCACGGACGCTAACGTCGGAGGATTGCGGCCACGGGCCGTAGGCATGAACGGGACGCGGCCGTCACCTTCGAAATGCCGGATCGCCGTTCGTGGCGGTGGTCGCCGGGTGGACGGTTCGGAAAATACCGGGTGCGACCGCGCCCGGCGGCCATGGTGTCGCGGGCGCCGGCTGTGGTGGTGGCCGGGGAGGGGATGCCGATCTGTATAGGGTTGCCGATGTGACGATGGCGATTTGCGTCTTCTGCTCGTCCAGTCAGAAGATCGACCAGAAGTACATCGACCTCGCGGCCGAGGTGGGCACGGAGCTGGCCCGGCGTGGGCACACGCTCGTCAGCGGCGGCGCCACCGTCTCCTGCATGGGAGCGGTCACCCGCGCGGCCCGCGCGGCGGGCGGGCGGACGGTCGGCGTGATGCCGCAGGCCCTGGTCGACCTGGAGATCGCCGACACCGACTCCGACGAGCTGATCATCACGGGGGACATGCGCGAGCGCAAAGGCCTCATGGACGCGCGCTCCGACGCCTTCCTCGTCCTGCCCGGCGGCATCGGCACGCTGGAGGAGCTGTTCGAGATCTGGACGGCCCGCGTGCTGGCCCTGCACGACAAACCCCTGGTCATCCTCGACCCGTGGGGCCTGTACGGCGCTCTGCGCCGGCTCGTCGACGACATGTACGACCAGGGCTTCACCCGCCCCAACGTCTACGACGCCATCGCCTGGACCACGACGGTCGAAGAAGCCCTGACCCACCTGGAACGACCCGCCCACCCCGTGACCCCCACAGGCGAGGAGATCGGCGAGTCCGCGACCGGTTGAGGCCGGCGGCGCGGTACGGGTGGTCGCCGCGGTTCGCCGGCCGGGCGACGTCAGGCCAGGCCGCGGCGGGTGAGGGACGGGGGGCGTCTGCCCGCGAGGGATTCGGCCATGTCGATCGCCTGGCGGACCGGCGCTTGGTAGGGGGTGCGGAAGACGCGCGCGCCCAGCCAGGCGAGGACGGCGGCGGCGGCGATCTGGGTGGTCTCGTCGCCGGAGAGGGTGACCGCGACCGTACGACCGGCGGCGGCGTGGCGCTCCACCTCGGCGGCCGAGCGCGCCTCCGTCCACGTGGGATCGAGGGGCTCCATGGGGCCGATCACCTGGACGGTAGCCATACGCCGATTCTCACACGGCTTCTCCCATGGCCGGTGAGGTGGCTCTCCTGGTCGATCGCCATATCTCGGGCATATCGGGATATCGGGCGACCGGGAGGCCGGTTGGTCGTAGTGCGGGCGTGCGATCGCTCGTCCACGGCAACGAGGCGCGCCGGTCGGGGTCGATGTGGCACGATTCGTATGTGCTGGTCCTACTCGCCGTCGCCGCGCTGGCCGTTCTCTCCTGTGTGGTGGTGGTCTCGCAGGGACGTGGCGGGGAGCTCGTCGAGTTCGCGCCCGACGTGCCGCCGCTGGAGCTTCCCGCGCCCGGGCAGCTCACCGCCGCCGACTTCATGGACCTGCACCTGCCGGTCAGCCTGGTCGGCTACCACACCCAGACGGTGGACGAGACGCTGCAACGGGCCGCGACGGCCATCGGCCAGCGCGACACCCACATCGCCGTGCTGGAGCAGCGCCTCGAAGAGCTGCTCGCCGGGCGCATCGCGGCGCGCCAGGAGTCGTACGCGCGGCCTTCCTGGGCGCCGATCGCCACCCCCGAGCCCGGGCCGCCGATCGCCGAGCACGAGTCGGCCGAGGCGCTGTTCGGCGTGATCGGCCAGGTCACGCCCGTGCAGGGCGTCTCCGCCACGCCTCCCTCCGAGTCCGGCACGGGCCGGCGCGGCCTCTCGGCGGAGCCCTCGGCGGAGGAGCGCGGCCCGTTCGAGGCCGCCACCGAGCCGCCCCCGAAGCGGGCCCTGTCGGCTGCCCCCGTCGGCGACCGCGACGCGCTCGACCCCAAGGAGCGCGGCCCCTTCGACACCTCCGCCTTCGACGCCCAGAACGTGGACGGCTCGGGCAAGGAGCGCGGCGCGTTCGAGACGCCCGGCGGGTCCTCCGGGAAGCACGCGGCGTCCAACGGCGGCGCGGCGGGCGAGCGTCCCGGCCCCGAGGACGCGTGACCGTCGCGAGCGAGGAGCCGCACGCCGTGCCGCACGCCCGCCGGACGGCTCCGCGGCGGGTCGGCGCGGCGGCCGGAAGCTTGTAACCTCGGACTTCGTGACCCCTGAGCTTGTGCGGTGCGGCTGGGTGACCTCCGCCCCCGACTACATCCGGTACCACGACGAAGAATGGGGCCGTCCCGTCCGGGGCGACGACCTGGTGTTCGAGCGGCTGACCCTGGAGGCCTTCCAGTCCGGCCTGTCCTGGCTGACCATCCTGCGCAAGCGCGAGAACTTCCGCGCCGCGTTCGCCGGGTTCTCGATCCCCGCGGTGGCCGCGTTCGGCGAGGCGGACGTCGAGCGCCTGCTGGCAGACGCCGGCATCATCCGCAACCGCGCGAAGATCGAGGCGGCCATCGCCAACGCCCGGGTCGCGGCCGAGGTCCCTGGCGGGGTGTCCGAGCTGGTCTGGCGGTACGCCGACCCGGCCGCGCCGACGCCGAAGACGCTCGCGGACGTGCCCGCGGTGACGCCCGGCTCCAAGGCGCTGGCCAAGGAGCTCAAGCGTCATGGCTTCCGGTTCGTCGGCCCGACCACGGCGTACGCGCTGATGCAGGCGATCGGCCTGGTCGACGACCACGTCGCCGACTGCTGGGTGCGCGCCAGGGCGGTCTGAGCCCCGGCCCACAGCCGCCGCTCAGCGCCCTTCGAAGACGGGGTGCCGCTTGGCCAGGAACGCGCGGGTGGCGGCGGCGTGGTCGTCGGTCTTGGCGCAGAAGTCCTGGAGGTCGGCCTCGACCTCCAGGGAGTCCTCCAACGGGTGCGCCGCCGAGAAGTCCAGGGCCTGCTTGATCGCCCCGTAGGCCAGGGTGGGCCCCTGCGCGAGCCGGACGGCCAGCTCACGGGCCCGCTCGCCGAGCTCGGCGCCCGGGGCGACCGAGGTGACCAGGCCGAGCTCCAGCGCCTCCTTGGCGCCCACCGTGTCGCCGAGCAGCAGCAGTTCGCGCGCCTTGGCGGGGCCGACCAGCCGCGGCAGCGTCCAGGACGCGCCGGAGTCGGGCGCGAGGCCGATCGCGCCGAAGGCCATCGCGAACTTCGCGGAGTCCGCGGCGACCCGGAAGTCGCAGGCGAAGGCCAGCGAGGCGCCCGCGCCCGCGGCGACGCCGTTGACCGCCGCGACGACCGGCTTCCCCATGCCCGCGATGGTGAGGACGATCGGGTTGTAGTGCGCCCGCACGGTGTTGTCGAGGCCGACGCCCGCCGCGAGGTTGGCCGCGTGCTCCTGAAGGTCCTGCCCGGCGCAGAAGGCGCGCCCGGCCCCGGTGAGCAGCACGGCCCGCGCCGCGGCGTCGTCACGGGCCCGTTCGAGGGCCTCCAGCAGGCTCGCCTTCATCTGGACGGTCAGCGCGTTCATCGCCTCCGGGCGGTTGAGCGTGACCGTGGCGACGCCGTCCCGCACCGCGTAGAGGACGTGGTCGTGGCCGTGCTCGTCGGCCGTCGGGGACGCCTCCGGCGTGGAGGAGGCCGTACCCGGCTTCGTGTCCGGCTGCGTGTCCGGCTGATCCATCAGTGGACTCCCTTGTCCAGGTTGCGGTCGACGAAGGCGGCGGCCGCCGGCAGCAGCCGCGCGGCCTCCTGCTCGAAGAAGGCGCGGGCCTTCTCACCGGGCCAGGCCGGCGGCAGCAGCTCAGGCGGGAGGCCCGGATCGCGGAACAGGAAGTTGCGCCATCCGTGGACCAGTCTGCTACGCGCGGCGAACACGCGGTCGTCGGGGGCGTCGCATGGCAGCCCCCCGACCAGATCCATGGCCTGGAGCATCCACGCGTCATAGGCCCTCGCCAGCGCGCCCAGGTCCCAGGCGCGGGCGACCAACTCCTGCGGGTCGCCGTCCAGGGTGCTCTCGAACCGGTCGGCGCGCACCCGTTGCTCCTCCAGCAGCCCGGCGAGCTCCGGGGAGGCCCGGGGGCCGATCCAGGTGGTCTCCGACAGGCAGGCGTACCCGAGGAAGGTCAGGTCGGCGCGCAGCCGCTCGCGCTTCGCCCGGTCGCGGACCGGCTCGAAGACCAGGACGTGCCAGCGGCCGGACCACGCGGTGGCCACCGTGCGGTAGATGCGCACGGCGCTCTCGTCCAGGCGCAGGACGCTCTTCGGCGTCAGCGCGTACCCAGGACCCTGCGGGAGCCGGACGGGCTTGAGCCACTCCTGCCGTACCATCCGTGAGATCGCGGTCCGCACGGCCGGCGCGGCGATGTCGAGCGGGGCGAGCAGCCGGACCAACGCGGCCACGGACGCGCGTCCGGCGCGAATCCGCAAGTGATCTCCGTAAAGATCGAAAAGGGCGGCACGGGCGTTCACACGGACCAGTTTGGTCGGCGCAAGGGCCCTGGACAACGCATTCTGGGAGGAGATCGTTACCCATGTGCGCTCGCGAGGCGGGATAATGGGACGTCACAGAAGACGTGAAAGCGGCGGGCGGCCGGGCGTGGAGTGCGCGGCCCGGAATCGCGCAGGCCGAGGCAGGAAGGGATACACGCATGGCGGCGATGAAGCCGCGGACCGGCGACGGTCCGCTGGAGGTCACCAAGGAAGGACGGGGCATTGTCATGCGGGTCCCTCTGGAGGGTGGCGGCCGGCTTGTCGTCGAACTCTCACCGGACGAGGCCAGAGCCCTTGGCGACGCTCTGAAGAACGTCGTCGGCTGACATACCCCTGACCCGACCAATCGACACAGGCGACTTGACGGCCCCGGCGGCCGGGCCGCGCGCCCCATGCCGGGGCTGTCGCACATTCAGGCCGGCCATCCCGCCCAGGCCCGGGGAGGACCACCATGCCCATCGAGACCTCGCTCCGATTCACCGCCACACCCGTCGGTGACGCCGACCTGCTGGCCGTGCCCTTCGGGAGGGACCTCACCGCCGACGTCGAGCTTCCCGTGCCCGTCCACGCCCTGCTCGCCCACCACGAGGTCAAGGGCGAGGCCGGTGAGGTCGTCGAGGCGCCGGTCGCCTACCGTGCCGAAGGCGGCGAGGGAGACGAGGCCGTGCGCCGGGTCCTGCTGTACGGCGTCGGGGACGCCTCGCCGTCCGCGCTGCGCAAGGCCGGAGCGGTCCTGGCGCGCAAGGCCAGGGGACGCCGGTCGCTGGAGGTGCGACTGCCGGACGACGCGGGCGAGCGCGCGTGGTCGGCGCTCGCCGAGGCTGCCCTGCTGGCGGGTTACGGGCTGCGCATCGGCGCGAGCCGCGGCAAGGCCGTCCAGGAGATCCTCCTGTCCGGACCCGAGGAGGCCCGTCCGGCGATCGAGCGCGCCGAGGTCGTGGCCCGAGCCGTGGCCCTCACCCGCGATCTCGCCAACACGCCGTCCTCGGAGAAGAACCCCGCCTGGCTCGCCGCCCGCGCCGAGGAGGTCGCCGGGCGCTCCGGCCTGGAGGCCAAGGTGTGGGAGCCGGACGACCTGGTGGCCGGCGGCTTCGGGGGCATCCTCGCGGTGGGCCAGGGCTCGGTCAGCCCGCCCCGGCTGATCCAGCTCGCCTACGAGCCCGCCGACCCCGACGGCACGCATGTCGTGCTGGTCGGCAAGGGCATCACCTTCGACAGCGGCGGCCTGTCCCTCAAGCCCACCGACGGCATGAAGTTCATGAAGACCGACATGGCGGGCGGCGCGGTGGTGATCTCCGTGCTGGGGGCGCTGGGCGCGCTGGGCGTGCGCACCCGCGTGACGGGCCTGGTCGCCGCGGCCGAGAACATGCCGTCCGGCTCCGCGCAGCGCCCGGGTGACGTGATCACCCACTACGGCGGCCGCACGGTGGAGGTGCTCAACACCGACGCCGAGGGCAGGCTGGTGCTGGCCGACGCCCTGGCGTACGCCGACGACGTCCTGGAGCCCGACACCGTGGTCGACGTCGCCACCCTCACCGGGGCCATCGGCATCGCGCTCGGCCGCGACATCGGAGCGGTGTTCTCCCCGAGCGACGACCTGGTCAAGGAGCTCGTGGAGGCCGGAACCGCGTCCGGTGACCCGCTGTGGCGCATGCCCCTCATCGACGAGTACCGCCCCGCGCTGGACTCGCCGGTGGCCGACCTGTCCAACATCGACGCCGAGGGCACGTACGGGGGCGGGGCGATCACGGCGGCGCTGTTCCTGCGCGAGTTCGCCGGCGGCCGCCGCTGGGCCCACCTGGACATCGCCGGAGTCGCCCGCAGCACGTCCGACGACGGCATCTTCACCAAGGGGGCCACCGGCTTCGGCACCCGGCTGCTGCTGGAGTGGCTGTCCTCGTAGCCCGCGCGCTCGCGGCGGGCGGGGGCCCGCCGGCTCAGTTGGCGGTCTTGACCGCGGCCAGCAGGCCGTCGCCGAGCGGCATCATCAGCGCGCGCAGCCGCTCGTCGCCCTTGACCAGCTTGCCGAGCTCGCGGATCGCGACGGTGTCCGGGTCGCGCTGGGCGGGGTCGGCCACCCGGTTGTGCCAGAGCGCGTTGTCGAAGGCGACGATGCCGCCGGGCCGCAGCAGGCGGACGGCCTCGGCCAGGTAGTCGCCGTACTCCTGCTTGGCCGCGTCGCAGAAGACGAGGTCGTACCCGCCGTCGGCCAGGCGGGGCAGGACGTCCAGGGCGCGGCCTGTGATCAGGCGCACCCTGCTGCCGGAGAACCCGGCCTCGGCGAAGGTCTGGCGGGCCAGCCGCTGATGTTCCGGCTCGACGTCGACGCTGGTCAGCGTGCCGTCCGCGCGCATGCCGCGCAGCAGCCACAGGCCCGAGACGCCGCAGCCCGTGCCGACCTCGACCACGGCCCTGGCGTTGATCGCCGTGGCGAGGAAGCTCAGCGCCGCGCCGCCGCCGGGCAGGATCGGGACGGCCCCGACCTCCAGCCCGCGCCGCCTCGCGACCTGTAGCACCTCGTCCTCGTAGTGGAACTCCTCCGCGTAGGCCAGTGTGGCCTCCACCGGACTCGTCGGCGTCGGGGCCATCGGCCTCTCCTCCCCGCTTTCGCCGGACGCACGTATTGGTCGCAGCCTAGGGGAGTCGGGGCCGAACGGGAACTCACGCCACAACGGGTACGTTGCACGCTTTGAACGACCTTTGTTCAACCAGGTTCACTCGAGTTCGGGGAAGTTCGCGAACGCTCATGAACGTTATGAAGGTCGTGTGCGAGGCGCACGCGGGGAAACCACGGCGCGGCCAGGTTGGGCCGTGGGTACGCAGGAGGGGACGAAAGCAGGCACTATGGCTGTAGCGGTGGTCCCGGAGAGAGGAGTGCTGGTGGACGACTACCACCAGGCTGATACTCCAGATGACGCGTTGGCGGGGGGCGACCCCCGGTCGGCCGACGGAGCGTGGACGCCTCCCACCTGGGAGGAGGTCGTGCGCGCGCATTCCGCGCGCGTCTATCGGCTGGCCTACAGACTGACCGGCAACGTTCACGACGCCGAGGACCTCACGCAGGAGGTCTTCGTCCGGGTGTTCCGGTCGCTGTCCAGCTACACCCCGGGCACTTTCGAGGGCTGGCTGCACCGCATCACGACCAACCTCTTCCTGGACATGGCGCGGCGTCGCCAGCGCATCAGGTTCGAGGGGCTCGGCGACGACGCCGCCGAGCGCCTGCGGGGGCGCGAGCCTTCGCCGGCGCAGGTGTTCGACGACGCCCAGCTCGAACCCGACATCCAGGCGGCGCTCGACTCGCTCCAGCCGGAGTTCCGCGCGGCCGTCGTGCTGTGCGACATCGAGGGCCTGTCCTACGAGGAGATCGCGGCGACGCTCGGCGTGAAGCTGGGCACCGTCCGCAGCCGTATCCACCGCGGTCGCAGCCAGTTGCGCGAGGCGCTCGAGCACCGGGCGCCCCGCCGCGACGAACTCCCCCCGACCGTAACCAGGGAGGGAGCATGAGCCATCTCGGAGAGCGCGCCTCAGCGCTCATAGACGGTGAGCTCGGTCACGCCGAGCGCGAACGGGCCCTGGCGCATCTGACCTTCTGTGCGGACTGCCGCGCGGAGCTGGACTCGATCCGGGCGCTCAAGAGCCGCCTGCGGTCGCTGGACCCGCCGGCCGTCCCGGCGGACCTGACGATGTCGCTGCTTCGGATGTCCGAGCCGGGCGGGCCGATCCCGCCGCGGGTGCGCCCGTTTCCCAGTACGACCTATTCGATGACCTCGCCGTCGGACAACAGGCCGCGGCGCGGAGGAGGCTTCTCCGGGCCGGGTCGCTCGCAGGGGGGCCGCCGGGCGGGTTACGTCGCCGTCGGCGTGGCCTCGGCGGCCGTGGCGCTCGGCACGCTCTTCATGGTGGGCGGCACCGGCGACAGGCCGACGTCGCCGCCGGTCGAGATGTTCGCCAACCAGCACCGCACGACCCCACCGGCCGGTCAGCTCGTGCCGGGGCGCATGGGCACCCCCGCGCGGCAGCCCTGACCTTCCGGAACGTGACGCGGGCCGGGGCGGGCGGGTGTCCGTGCCGTTCGCGCCGGGGCGGGCATACGATCGGATGGACCCTTGACGGGCGGCGTTTACGGCGTTCGTATGCGGTCGGAGAGACAATCTGACGTAGCCGCCGCCGACAGCCCCGGGAGTGAGCGTTCGATGACCGACGAGACACGTACCTTCGATGCCGGGGACGTGGCCGCTTCATCCCAGCGCTCCAGTGAGGGCTCGCCGCCGGGGGAGCCGGGCGTGATGCGCGTCCGGCCGGAGTTCCTGCCCGCGTCCGACGGCCGCCCGGCGGGCGCGCCCGTGTCGGGGCCGGACGCCTTCACCGGCCCCAACCCGTTCGCGGCGAGAGGGCAGGGGTATGAGGGCGGCGACCCGTTCGCGCCCGGCCCGTACGCCCCGCGCGACACCATGACCGACACGCTCGTCCCTTTCGCCGCCGAGTCCGGCGACGACACCGGGCGGCGGCCGGGGGGCGAGGGGGCGTCCGGCTGGGGCAACCCCTCCGGCCCGGTCCCGCCGTCGCCGCGTCAGGCCCCGTACGGCTCGCCCGGCGGTCCCTACCCAGGCGGTCCCGGCGGCCCGTACGGCCCGCCCCCGCCGCGCAACCCGTACGGCATGGGTCCGGGGTGGGCGCCGCCGCCCGGCGCGCCCCGCACCGAGACGGGCGCCGCGGGCTCCCGCGGGCCGAGGACGGGCGTGCTGGCCGCGCTCGCCGTCGTGATCGCCCTGGTGGCGTCGACCGCGGGCAGCGTCGGCACCTACCTGCTCACCCGATCGAACGGCGACGGCGTCGACCCGGCGTACTCGCTCGGCACGCCCACGGGCGCGATCGTCAACCGGGCCCCGGACTCCGTGGCGGGCGTGGCCTCCAAGGTCCTGCCGAGCGTGGTGTCGCTGGACGTCCGGGGCAACAGCGAGGCCGGCACGGGCTCGGGCTTCGTGATCAAGGGCGGGTACGTCGTCACGAACAACCACGTCGTGGCCGCGGCGGCGCAGACCGGCAACATCAAGATCACCTTCAACGACAAGAAGTCCACCGCGGCCAAGATCGTCGGGCGTGACCCGAGCTCGGACATCGCGGTGGTCAAGCCCGACGACACCTTCGGCGTCCCGGAGATCACCCTCGGCAACTCCGACCGCGTGGTCGTGGGCGACCCGGTCATCGCGATCGGCTCCCCGCTCGGGCTCACCGGCACGGTCACGACGGGCATCATCAGCTCGCTCAACCGCCCGGTGACGGCCGGAGGCGAGAGCGGGAGCGAGTCGTCGTTCATCAACGCCATCCAGACCGACGCGGCGATCAACCCAGGCAACTCGGGCGGCCCGCTGGTCAACGGGGCCGGCGAGGTCATCGGCGTCAACTCGGCCATCGCCACGCTCGGCAACAGCTCCCTGGGCTCGCAGAGCGGCAGCATCGGGCTCGGCTTCTCGATCCCGATCAACCACGTGCGGCGGGTGGCCGAAGAGCTGATCACCACCGGCTCGGCGAAGAAGTCCCGCATCGGCGTCCAGCTCGACCCTGACTACCAGGGCGAGGGCGTGCGCATCGCCACGACGGCCGAGCAGGGCCAGCCGCCGGTGGTCCCGGGCGGTCCGGCGGACAAGGCGGGCATGAAGCCCGGCGACGTCATCCTGGCGATCGACGGGAACCCGGTCAGCGACCAGGCCGAGCTGATCGTCGCGATCCGCAGCAAGGCGCCCGGGGACACGGTGACGCTGAAGTTCCGCCGAGATGGACGGGACATGACCGCCAGCGTGACCATCGACGCCGTTCCGGTGCCGACCCCACAGCCGTCGTGATATACGCCCCTCGCATGGTGCCTCCGGCCGGCCGTGGCATTAGTCTGGGGTTAGCCGGGGTCGCCGTCGGCCGCTCCAGGCCGGGCGGCAGGCGTTCGGCGTAGCAGAGCCTAGGAGATCACAGTGTTCGGACTCGGGTGGCCGGAGATATTGGCGCTCGTGGTGATCGCCCTGCTGGTCTTCGGGCCGGACAAGCTTCCCGGCGCGGCGGCCCAGGCCGGCCGCATGCTGCGGCAGGTCCGTCAGATGGCGAACAACGCGAGGAGCGACCTGCAGGACAACCTGGGGCCGGAGTTCGCGAACTTCGACCCGACCGACCTGCATCCGAAGAACTTCGTCAGGAAGCACCTTCTGCAGGATCTCGAGGACGACTGGAAACGCCCGGCGGCCGACGTCGACGACCCGCCGTCGTCCTACGACGAGCCGTACGCCATGGCGGGGGCCGGCGGCGAGCTCGCGTACGGCGAGATCCCGCCGTACGACTCCGAGGCCACCTGACGGGTCGGTACGGGCGGGCCGTACGCCACCGAGGGGCCAGGCGGCACGGCGCCGGGTACGCCGGGCCGTGCGCCTCGTAGACGCGAAGGGCCCTGAAGACGCGAAGAAGGGGACCCACCTCAGGGCGGGTCCCCTTCTCACATGTACGGGTGCTCCAGGCGCGCCTGGAGCGGCGTCTCAGCGCCCCGCGGGCGAAAGCCCGAGCTGGAGGCCCTTCAGGCTGCTGGACTTCCTGCCGAGGCCCTCGGCGATGCGCCGCAGCTCGGTGGCCGCGGGGCTGTCGGGGTCGGTGAGCACCAGCGGCTTGCCGTTGTCGCCACCCTCGCGCAGGCGCAGGTCGATCGGGACCTGGCCGAGCAGGGGGACGCGGGCGCCGAGGGCGCGGGTGAGGCCGTCGGCGACGCTCTGCCCGCCGCCCTCGCCGAACACCGCGATGCGCTCGTCGCAGTGCGGGCAGGGCAGCCAGGCCATGTTCTCGATGACGCCGGCGATCTGCTGGTGGGTCTGGGTGGCGATCGAACCGGCGCGCTCGGCGACCTCGGCGGCGGCCTGCTGCGGGGTGGTCACGATCAGGATCTCGGCGCCGGGCATGCGCTGCGCCACCGAGATCGCGATGTCGCCGGTGCCCGGGGGCAGGTCCATGAGCAGGACGTCCAGGTCGCCCCAGTAGACGTCGGCGAGGAACTGGTGGAGCGCGCGGTCGAGCATGGGCCCGCGCCACACCACGGGGGAGTTGCCCGGCGGCTTGAACATGCCGACCGAGATGACCTTGATGTCATGCGCCACCGGCGGCATGATCATGTCCTCGACCTTGGTGGGGCGCTCGCTCACGCCCAGCATGCGCGGCACGGAGTGGCCGTAGATGTCGGCGTCGAGCACGCCGACCTTCAGGCCCGAGGTGGCCATCGCCGCGGCGAGGTTGACGGTGACGGACGACTTGCCCACGCCGCCCTTGCCGCTCGCCACGGCGAACACGCGGGTCAGCGAGCCGGGCTTGGAGAAGGGGATCTCCTTCTCGGGGCCGCGGTTGCCGCGCAGCTTGGTCTGGAGCGTCTTGCGCTGCTCGGTGCTCATGACGTCCAGGTCGACGTGGACGCGGGTGACGCCGTCGAGCTTGGAGACGGCGGCGGTGACGTCGCGTGTGATCGTGTCGCGCATCGGGCAGCCGGCGACCGTGAGATAGACGCCGACCCGCACCACCCCGTCCGGGGAGATATCGACGCTCTTGACCATGTCAAGGTCGGTGATCGGCCTGCGGATCTCCGGGTCGTTGACCGTCGCGAGCGCAGCCGTCACCACTTCTGGGGTTGGTGCCATGGATCCATGCTACGAACCCAGGGCCGATCCTACTAATCACGACCCCTTGCCGTACGGCCAAGAGACGGCCACAGTGAGGTGTGTGTCGTTATGCGACCTTCTAGGATGACCGCGTGACGTCCATGACGGCGGAGATCACCCCGCAGCAACTCATCGTCTGGCGCATTCTGCAGCGGGCCCAGGTGCAGATCACCCGGAGCCTGGAGGTCGCGCTGGTGAGCGAGCACGATCTCGCGCCCGCCGCCTACGACGTGCTCTGCCAGCTCGCCGAGAGCCCCGGGCGGCGGCTGCGCATGAACGACCTGGCCGACCGGGTGCTGCTGTCGCGCAGCGGGCTGACGCGGCTGATCGACCGCCTCCAGCGGGACGGGCTGGTGGAGCGCGAGGCCTGCCCGAGCGACGCGCGCGGGCTCTACGCGGTGCTCACCGAGGCGGGCGAGGCGCGCCTGTCGGAGGCCACCCCCACCTACCTGCGCGCCGTCCACGGGCGGTTCCTGGGCCTGCTGGACGACCAGGAGCTCCGGCAGTGCGCCGCCATGCTGGCCAAGCTCTTCCCTCCGGCCTCGGACTGAGCCGGGTCGTCCGCCACGGCCCCCGTTCCTCCACAGGCCGCCGTTCCTCCATGGGGCCCGCCGGTATCCGCCTCCGCTCAGGCGTCCCGGGAGTGGGTCTCCGGCCGTCCCCGGCCGTCCGGCGAGGCGTGGATCTCGTCCAGCAGGTGCTCCAGCTCGCTCCTGATGTAGTCGCGGGTGGCCAGCTCGCCGATGGCCAGCCGGAGCCCGGCGAGCTCGCGGGTGAGGTACTCCACCTCGGCCTGGTTGCGCTCGCCCGCCATCCGGTCCTGCTCGCCCTGGACGCGGTCGCGGTCCGCCTGGCGGTTCTGCGCGAGCAGGATCAGCGGCGCGGCGTAGGAGGCCTGGAGCGAGAGGATCAGGGTCAGGAAGATGAACGGATAGGGGTCGAACGCCAGGGTTCTCGGGGCGAGGGCATTCCAGAGCACCCAGACCGCGATGAACACCGTCATGTACACGAGGAACCGGGCCGTGCCCAGGAACCGGGCGAACCGCTCGGAAAGCCGTCCGAACGCCTCGGGGTCGTAGTGCGGGCGCAGGGTGCGCCGGAGCTCGCGCGGCTGGTCGAGCCGGTCAGGCGCCACCGCTGACCTCCGGCCGCCCGGCGGCGTCGATCGGCGGCGCGCCCGTGGCGTGCTCGTCCCGTTCGCGCCAGTCGGCGGGCAGCAGGTGGTCCAGCACGTCGTCCACGGTCACGGCCCCGACGAGACGCCCGAGCTCGTCCACCACCGCGACGGCCACCAGGTTGTAGATGGCCAGGTAGGACGTCACCTCGCGCAGCGGCAGATCGGGCCGGATCGGGTCGACGCTGTTGTCGATCGCCGCGCCGAGCAGCGAGGACGGCGGCTCGCGCAGCAGCCGCTGGAAGTGCGCCACGCCCAGGTACTTGCCCGTCGGCGTCTCGACGGGCGGCCGCGCGACGTACACCTGGGCGGCGACCGCCGGGGTGATGTCCTGGCGGCGGATCTCGGCCAGGGCCTCGGCGACCGTGGCGTGCGGCGGCAGGACGATGGGGCGGCTGGTCATCATGCCGCCCGCGGTGTTCTCCTCGTACGGCAGCAGGCGCAGGACGGGCGCAGCCTCGCGGGGCTCCATGCGGGCGATCAGCGCCTCGGCCTGCGCGGGCGGCAGGTCCTGGAGCAGGTCGGCGGCGTCGTCGGGGTCCATGGCCGCGAGGACGTCGGAGGCCCGCTCGGCGTCGAGGCGGCTGAGGATGCCGATCTGGTCGCGTTCGGGCAACTCCTCCAGGACGTCGGCGAGGCGCTCGTCGTCCAGCGCGGCGGCCACCTCTGCGCGGCGCTTGTCGGGCAGGTGGCGCAGGGCGTTGGCCAGGTCGGCGGGGCGGGTCTCCTCGAAGGCGGCGAGCAGGCCGGCCGCGCCCTGGTCGGTCTGCACGGCGCCGACCCCGGCGACGTCCGCCCAGTCCACGATCAGCGTCTCGCCGCGGCGGCGGCGCAGGCCGCGTCCGGCGCCCCGCAGCACCGCCACCTTGGTGACCAGCCACTCGCCGCCCTTGGCCTGCTCCATGGCGAGGTCGAGGACGGTCGCCCGCTCGCCGTTCACCTCCACGGCCAGGTCCAGCAGCTCGCCGATCACCAGGGACTCGGTCGTGTGCTTCTCGAAGCGCCGCAGGTTGATGGCGCCGGTGAAGATCACGGCGTCGGCCTCGATGCTGCGTATGCGGGTGATCGGCAGGAACACCCGGCGGCGGGGCTGGACCTCGACGACGAGCCCGTGCACGCGCGGAGGATCGTTGGGGCGCAGGGCGACCACGACGTCGCGTATCCGCCCGACCTTGTCACCCGCCGGGTCGAACACCGGGGTTCCGGCGAGCCGGGCGACGAAGATCCTCACTACCGCAGCGTACGAGGTCAGAGGGGATGTTCCACGCCGGGCCCCCGTAAAAGCCCTCTCAACCGGTCTCGGCATGCGGGATAGCTCCTTGATCCCACCAAAGGCCGCATGACAGGATCAAAACCATCTAACACTCATTACAGGGATGGAGTGCGGCATGAAGGGCGCGGCGCTGGGGGTGGCGGTCCTGTCCGCCTGGTGTTTCGGGTTCTCCGGCCCCATGGCGAAGTTCGTCGGCGCGGGCGGCCTCACCCCGTTGCAGGCCGTCTGGGTGCGCATGGCGGGCGCCGCGATCCTGCTCCTCGTCGTCCTCGCCGTGTTCCGCCCGAAGGCCCTGCGCGTCCCCCGGGACAAGATCGGCTTCTACGCCGCGTACGCGCTGGTCGCCGTCGCCGGGGTGCAGGCGCTGTTCTTCATCATCCTGACGCGGCTGCCTGTCGGCGTGGCGCTCCTGCTGGAGTACACCGCGCCGGTGCTCGTCGTGCTCTGGGTGCGGTTCGTCCGCGGCGTACGGCTGCCGCGCTCGGCGTACGCGGGGTCGGTGATCGTCCTGCTGGGCCTGTGCGTGGTCGTGGAGGTCTGGCACGGGATGGCGCTGGACGGCCTCGGGGTGGCGCTCGCCATGGTCGCCGCCGCCTGCTGCGCCGGCTATTTCCTCATGAGCGACGGCTCCGGCGGCGAGGTCGACGCGCTCGGCCTGATCGGGTGGAGCCTGGCGGGGTCCGCGGTGGTGCTCCTCCCGCTCGCGCGGCCGTGGGAGATCGCCTGGACGGCCTTCGGGACGAGCGCCACGATCGGCGGCCACACGCTGCCCGTGCTCGCCGCCGCCCTGTGGCTGATCGCCGTCGCCACCGTGACCGCCTACATCACCGGGGTCACCGCCGTCCGCCGCCTGTCGGCCGCCGTCGGCGCCACCGTGGCCTCCCTGGAGGTCGTCACGGGCGCGGTGATCGCGTGGTTCCTGCTGGGGGAGCACCTCGGCGCGGCGCAGATCGCCGGGGGCGCCATCGTGCTCGCGGGGGCCCTGCTGGCTCAGACCGCCACGGCGGGGGCGAGCCGGACCACCGAGGACCGGGCGGCCCAGCGGGCGGTCAGCCCGGCGGAGTCGACGGCGTTGAGCCGCTCCTTGGCGAGCGCCGCCACGGCCCCGGCCTCCGACGGCGAGGCCTGATCGACCACGCGCACGTCCGCCTCGAAGGCGATCAATCGCGCGCCGTTGTCCTTGCTGCGCAGCGTCACCGTGACCCGGGAGGCCTCCACGAGCCCGGGAAGCTCCTGCTCGCCCCCGCCGGTGACGACGTAGACGGCCCCGTCGTGCCAGACGTGCCAGGCCAGCCGGTCGCCCCCGGGCAGGGAGACCCACAGCACGCTCGACTTCTTCGCGCCCTCTTCTATCAGCGACAGGCTCACAGGAGCAATGTACGGCCCGATCGCCCGGCACGGGACGTGCCGCCGGGCGATCGGGGACGGCGGGTCAGCGGCGGGCGAGCTTCCAGGCGGCGGGCAGCAGGGCGGCGGCGGCCAGGACCTTCAGGCCGTCACCGATCAGGAACGGCACGACGCCCTGGTCGAAGGCGGTCGCGAAGTCCGTGCCGGTCGCCACCATGAGCCACGGCAGGCCCACGGCGTAGATCAGCACCGTGCTGAAGGTCATGGTCGCCACGGTGCGCAGCGGAGTGCGGTCGCCGCCCCTGTGGGCGAGCGCACCCGCCACCGAGGCGGCGAGGATGAAGCCGACGACGTACCCCAGCGTGACGTTGCCGGCGTCCGGCGCGAACCACGGCACACCGAGCTGGCCGATCAGCATGTACAAGGCCATGCCGAAGAAGGCGCGCGGCAGGCCGAGCGCGGCGCCGGACAGCAGGACGGCGAAGGTCTGGAGAGTGAGCGGGACGGGAGTGCCGGGCAGGGGAATGCTCACCTGGGCGGCGAGCCCGACGAGCCCGGCCGCGCCGACGACCAGCGCGACGTCCCTCACCAGCCTGCCGGGGATGAGATCGGACAGTACGGCGGGACGAACCGCCACGGACGCATCACTCATTGTCTTACTCCCTTTACCTATGCTTGTAGTCCATTGTCGGGAATGCACCTGTTATGGCTGTACGAGATCCCCGCCAAGAACCGGCGGCGGCCTTTGTGACGCCTCCACAGGTACCCCGCGGGCGTGCCGGAGCCGGTCAGCGGGCTACGGTGGTCGCCATGCGCTCCCGTCGTTCCTGTCTCGCGGTGCCCGGCAGCAACCCCCGCTTCCTGGAAAAGGCCCAGGCTCTGCCCGCCGACGAGGTCTTCCTCGATCTTGAGGACTCCGTCGCGCCGCAGGCCAAGGAACAGGCCAGGAAGAACGTCGTGGACGCGCTGCGCACCGGCGACTGGAGCGGGAGGACGCGCGCCGTCCGGGTCAACGACCTGTCGACCATGTGGACGTACCGCGACGTGATCGAGGTCGTCGAGGGGGCCGGGGACGCGCTGGACTGCCTCATCCTGCCCAAGGTCGAGGACGCCGGGCAGGTGGCCTGGCTGGACACGCTGCTCACCCAGATCGAGAAGGCCGTGGGCCTGCCCGCCGGCGGCATCGGCGTCGAGGCGCAGATCGAGAGCGCGCGCGGCCTGGTCAACGTCGACGCCATCGCCGCCGCCTCCCCGCGCCTGGAGACGCTGATCTTCGGCCCGGCCGACTTCATGGCGTCGGTCAACATGAGGACGCTGGTCGTCGGGCAGCAGCCGCCCGGGTACACCGAGGGCGACGCCTACCACTACGTGCTGATGCGCATCCTCATGGCGGCGCGGACCTGCGACCTGCAGGCGATCGACGGGCCGTATCTGCAGATCAGGGACCTGGACGGGTTCGCCAAGGTGGCGCGCAGGTCGGCGGCGCTCGGGTTCGACGGCAAATGGGTGCTCCACCCGACGCAGATCGAGTCGGCCAACGAGATCTACTCGCCCACGCAGGACGACTACGACCACGCCGAGCTGATCCTGGACGCCTACGAGCACGCCACGACGGTGGACCGGCGCGGCGCCGTGATGCTTGGCGACGAGATGATCGACGAGGCCTCCCGCAAGATGGCCCTGGTCGTCGCCGCCAAGGGACGCGCGGCCGGGCTCACCCGGACCAAGGGCTTCCGGCCGCCCGCCTGAGCCCCCGGCCCGCGCGCTCCCGGCCTCCGCGCCCGCCGGGGCCACCCCGCCGCGCAGCCCGACCTGGCGGCCGCCGGGCAGGACGCCTGGTCGTTTCAAGATCTTCTCCTGTGGCTGTCGGTGTTCCGGGAGCAGCCTGCGCACCCGTCCAACAAGAAATGCGCACGACGGCGAGTTCCCGGCGTACGTGCGGCCCGACCGCCGGGCCGTCCGCCGTGGCGGGGAGAATGTGAGGTATGCACGATCCGTCGCAGCCGCACCAGCCGCAACCCTCTGGGTGGCCCTCAGAGGCCGAACACCAGGCGGTGGGCGGCCCGGCGGGTCGCCCGTACTACCCGGGCCCCCAGCCCTGGCAGGCGCCTCCGCCGCCGGCGCGGTGGACGGTCCCGCCGCCGCCCGGCGCGCGCTACGACCACCTGGCGCGCACGCCGGTGCACCGCTGGTGGCGTCCGCTCGCGGGGACGGCCGTGATCGCCGTCGCCTTCGTCGGTGTGTCGCTCGTGGTGCTGCTGGCCGGGGTGATCGTCGCCGGGCTCGCCGGCGTCCCGGTGGTCATGGAGGTCGGACGGCTGTTCGCCGACCCGGTCTTCGAGCTGGCCGTGATGCTGCTGTCCATCGCGGCGGTCCTGCCCTTCGTGTTCCTGACCGCCTGGCTGGTCCAGCGGCGCCCGCCCGGCACGCTGTCGTCCGTCGCAGGCCGGCTGCGCTGGGGGTGGCTGTTCCTGTGCACGGGCGTGGCCCTGGTCGCGCTGATCCTCGGGCAGCTCGCGATGACCGCGACGTACGCGGCGACGGGCGCGGACATGGGCGACCTCTTCGGCTGGGTGGGGTGGGACCGGTTCCTGCCGGGGCTCATCGTGATCGTGCTGCTGGTGCCGTTCCAGGCCGCGACCGAGGAGTACGTCTTCCGCGGGTGGGTGATCCAGGCGTTCGGCGCGTACTTCAGGACGCCGTGGCCGGGCATCCTGTTCGGGGCGGCGGTGTTCACCTCGCTGCACGCTTATACCGACTGGGGCATCGTGGACGTCTTCAGCTTCGGCGTGCTGATGGGCTGGCTCGCGGTCCGCACGGGCGGGCTGGAGGCGCCGATCGCGCTGCATGTGATCAACAACGTCGTGAGCTTCCTGCCGGCGGCCGCCTCCGGCGACCTCGGGGACGCACTGCGTCAGGGGGCGGTGCCGTGGCAGGCGATCAGCGGGACGGTCGTGCAGTTGGGCTTCTTCGCCGTAGTGGTCGTAATAATCGCCCAAAAACGGGCAATTCAGACTGTCTCTAGATAAATCTGACTAGAGAGGTCTCGCCAGAAGGGCCCTCCTCGTGTTGCCCTTGGAAGGTGTGCGGGCCGGCGGGCGGCCCCAGGGAGGTGCACGCTGACGGCGAGGGCGAGGGGCGAGGCCTGGCATGGCCGTGCCCGGTCAGGTGATCACTGGGCATTGCGTGGGTATCGGTACGATCGCGAGTGATCTGTAGTCGACGCGACGGATTCGCGGGACCTCGGTGGAACGGTCCTGAGTCACCGCCATCAAACTGGGTTAGGCTGCCGACGAGGAGGTGCTGAGCGTGGCCTCGGGCCCCCACGACCCGCGCTCTTCATGGTGGTCGGCCGACGACGACGCCGACCGCGATCGCATTCCCGGCCGATCCGGGTCCCACCAGACCCACAGGCCTCCTCCGGCCCTGCACCACACCCCGCCGGATCCCTCGGAGGTCCGCTCGCGCGGCCTGCCCCTGGACTCGCCATGGGCGCTGCCGCCCTTCGGCGCCCCCATCGGCGCGCCCACCGGCAACGGTCCCGGAGACGCCGAGGACGAGCCTCCCCGGCAGCCGTCGCCGGGTCGCCACCCCTACGCCCGGCCGTACGGCGGCACGGCCGAGCCCCGCCACAGCGCGGGCCGTCCCGGCCCCGAACAGCCCCGGCCGCAGGATCGCACGCCCGCCGGGGACCACCCCGCCGCCGACCACTACGGCAACGACCACTACGGCGACGACTACTCCGGCGACGACTACGGCACCGACTACTCGGGGGAGGACTACCCCGCGAGCGAGCCGACGCAGCCGGCGCGCCCGCCCCGGCGCCTGGTGACCCGTCCGGACAAGCTGGTCGCCACCGGCCCCCCGCGCACACCGTCGGCGCGCCCCGCCGCTCCCGTGCCCTTACCGGACGACGATCCCTTACCGGACGTGCCCCCCACAGCTCCTCCCGCGGCCTTCGCGCCGGAGCTCCCCGGCATCCGGGTCGAGCCGCACATCCCCGCCGAGCCGGAGGTCACCTACGACCCCGACGACGATTACGACGACCACGACGACTTCGACGACCCTGGTGTCCCCGTCGGTCGGCGCATCGGCGGGCCGCCCCCCGGCCGCCCCGCCACCCCCCGCCCCGACGTCCTGGTGGCCAGCGGCCCGCCCCGTCCGCGCGGGACCGGCAGGGGACGCCACCACCGCGACCAGCCCGTCCCCCGGCCCCGCCGCACCCCCACGCCGCCGCGCCGCTACGTCCTCGGCCGCCGCCGCGTGCTGACCCCCGTGATCGTGGCCGTGGCGGTCCTGCTGGCCGCCGGGCTGGGCCTCGTCATCGTCAACTGGGTGAACTCCCCGGTCAGCTCGGGCCTGCGTCTCGCCGCCGGCGACGGCGGGTCCGGCGACCAGGCCTTCGCCGCGCCGCCGGGCGTCAGCGGCACCGGGTCCAGCCAGGTGCTCAACGCCGTCACCTCGGTCGGCTCCACCGTCGTCGCCGTGGGCAGCGACACGACCAGCCCCGTGCCCCGCCCGCTCTTCCTGGTCTCGCCGGACGGCGGCAAGTCCTGGGAGCTCGGCCGCGTGACCGGGCCCGCCGGATACCAGCCCGCCGGATCCGCCGGGCGCGTGACCGGCGGCGACGGCCGCTGGCTCGCCGCCGGAACCGAGGCACCGGGCGCGGCCGGGTCGGCACGCGGCCTGTGGACCAGCACGGACGGCCGCTCCTGGACGGCCGTCGCCCCCGCGCGGCTCTCGGTCTTCTGGAGCGGCGACCGCATCACCGACCTCGCCCGCACGGCGAGCGGCTTCGTGGCCGTCGGCTCCACCACCCTCCAGGACGGCGGCTACGGCCCGGTGGCCTGGGTCTCGCCGGACGGGCAGAGCTGGAGCCGCGTGGACACCGGAGAGATCGGCACCACCGACAAGGTGCGGGCCATCCGCGCCGTCGTGGCCAAGGGCGACGCCGTGGTCGCGCTGGCCGACCCCGGCACGGGCGACACGACCTCGGTCATCCTGCGCTCCCCCGACGGCGGCAGGACGTGGCTGCGCACCGCCGCCGCCCTGCCCGGCGTGCGGCCGGAGCCGGGCGCGCTCGCGGTCGCGGGCAAGGGGTTCCTGCTGGTCCCGACCCTGCAGAAGTCCGACGCCGGCGACGTCCGCGTCTACTGCTCAGAACTCGGCGACCAGTGGCAGCAGTGCGGCATGATCGGCGGCCTCGGGCGCGAGGCGACCGGCGTGCGCGGCCTGGCGTCCTCGGCGGCCGGGGTGGCGGCGGTCGCCGAGTCCGGCTGGGAGCGCTACGCCGTCTACACCAGCGGCGACGGCAAGAAGTGGACCGAGAGCACCGCCCTCGGGCAGATCCCCGGCACCCTGCGCGGCCTGTCGATCACCGACGCGGGCACGCTCGTGGCGGCGGGCGACCAGCGGGCCGGGGGACTGGACAACCTCCCGGTGCTGATGACGGCGAGCAAGGGCAAGCCCGCCGCCCCCGTGGCGCTCGGCGACATCGACGGGTTGTCCCGCTCGGCCCGCGACACCGCCGCACTGGTCGCGGCGGGCGAGTCCTTCGTGGCCGTCGGGTCGGTCAAGGGGGACGCCGGCATCTGGACGAGTCCGACCGGCCAGAACTGGAAGGCCGTCAACTCCCCGGCGCTCGGCGGCGCGGGCAGGCAGTCGCTCAACGACGTCGCCCACGGCCCCCACGGGTGGCTCGCGGTCGGCAGCACCACGGCGGACTCGGCGTTCATCCGGCCCCTGCTGGCCACCTCCGGCGACGGGCGCAGTTGGCGGCCCGCGCCCGAATCGCCCGCCCTGGGCGGGTCCGGGCGGTACGCCGTGGTCCCGCGCGTGGTCGCGGCCGGGCCGGAGGGGTACGTGATCGCGGGCGACGACAGCGGCCCCGGCGGCGTGGTCGCCGCGCTGTGGTTCTCGGCCGACCTTCGCCGCTACTCGCGCGCGGCCCCGCAGAGCCTGCCCGCCGGCGGCGCCGACGTGCGCATCGAGGACGTCGTCGCCACGCCGGGCGGCTACCTCGCGGTCGGCGCCTCCGGGACGACGGGACGGACGTCCGGCGTGGTCTGGGTGTCGAAGGACGGGCTGAACTGGACGGCGCGCAAGCGGGTGGTCCCCGAGGGGGCCCGCTCGGCCGCGCTGCGCCGGGTGGTCGTCCACGAGGGCGGCGTGGTGGCCGTGGGGAGCGCGACCACGGACGCGGGGGCCGAGCGGCCGTTCGCGGCCGTCTCGTCCGACGACGGGGTCACCTGGGACTACGCCTGGCTGCCGGCCGAGGACACCGCGGTCGTGCTCGACATGACCGCCTCGAAGTCGGGGCTGGTCGCGGTCGGCTCCTACGGGCCGCCCGCGACCGGGGACAGCGCGGTCTGGACCTCGCACGACGGCCTGGACTGGCAGCGCCACGCCCTCACCGGCGACGGCATGGCCGGGGACGGCGCCCAGTGGCTCGGCGCCATCGCCGTCGTCGGCGACACGGTGGTGGCCGTCGGCCGTTCGACGACCTACACCGCCGACCACCTGACCCTGTGGCGGACGTCCTTCAGCCGCTGACCTCGCCGCCGACCGGGCCGCCGACCTCGGCCCGGAACACCCGCCAGGCGTCCAGCACCTCCAGCAGCCCGGAGGTGAGCGGCAGCCGGGCCAGGTCGTCGCGGCCGTACCAGCCCGCCTCGGCGGCGTCGTCCCCGGCCCGGAGCGCTGAGTCCGTGTGGGCTGAGTCCGTGTGGGCTGAGTCCGTGTGGGCCGCGTCCGTCCGGGCGCCGTCCTCCTGGGCCGGGGCGCTCGCCCGTGGTGTGGCAAAATAGTCGTAAATCTCGTACACGACACCGCCCGGCCCCGGACGCTCCACGGTGCCGGCCAGGCCCGCCGTCGCGACCGCGAGACCGGTCTCCTCCAGCAGCTCGCGTTCGAGGGCCTCGGCGTCGGACTCGCCCGGCTCGACGCGGCCGCCGGGCAGCGACCACGACCCCACGCCGGGCGGGCGCCCCCGCCGGACCAGCAGGAGGCGTCCCGCGCCGTCCAGGACGATGCCACCCACGCACCTCACGCGCATACACCAAGATTACGCTGGGATAACGGGATTCCCCTTGACTTTCCCGCGCTGACGGAAGCACGGTGGATAACTGTGAGAGCCGCGCCCACCTGTCCAAGGTGTTTCGGCACGCTGCGCCCGCCCAGCGCCTGGTCAAGCTCATGGCGTTGCGGCGTGCACGGCGCCGTCCTGCCCTTCCAGGCCAGACGCCCCTCCGGCGAGTCGCTCGACGTGGTGAGAAAGGACTCGCTCGTCCCCTTCTGGCTGCCGTGGCCGCTGCCCGCCGGCTGGCTGGTGACCGGCTTCGGCGACGCCGGGGACGAGCGCTCCGGCGCCCGCGCCGGAGTGGTGGCCGTGTCCGGGCCGTCCGTCACCCACGGGCCCGCCGACCTGGTCATCGTCGCTGAGGAGCCCGGCATGGGCCTCGGCGCCGCCTTCGCCGGGCTCGACGGCCCCGACCCCGGGCCGGGGTTCGACGACGGTCCGCCCAACGCCAAGGTCGAGGCGCTCGGCCACCCCACGCCGCTGTGGTGGGTCGAGGGCCTGCCCGACCGCGCCGTCTACGTCGGCGAGGCGATGGGCGACTGGCTGTGGCTGATCGGCTGGCCCGCCGAGGCCGGGTGCCTGGTGGCGCTTTCCGACCTTTCCCTGCGTGACCTGAGGGAGCACGACCAGGAGCTCGACCTGCCGTTCGGGGCCTTCTCCCCGCGTCTCGGGGACGAGCCGTGACCTCCGGCGCCCCCCGCACGGCGGCGAGTGCCGGATCTTCGCCGATCCTTTCGTCGCGACGTATCCTGAACGGTTCCCCCGTTCGGTAAGGTCGTGGCCGTGACAGCGCGTATCGAGCGAGTGGTGACCGAGGGAGTCGTGACCGTCGACGGCTCCGAATACAAGGTCGAGAACAACACCTGGATCGTGGGCGACGACGAAGAGGTCATCGTCATCGACCCCGCGCGTGACGCGGAGACGATCCTCGAGAACGTCGGCGAGCGTGAGGTCCTCGCCGTGATCTGCACCCATGGCCTGCCCGACCACGTCGGCGGCGCCATCGAGGTGGCGGCGCGCGACGAGGCGGTCGTCGCCCTCAACCGCAAGGACCGCCGGCTCTGGCGCGAGACGTGGGAGGAGACCTACCCCGACATCGACATGGAGGACGAGGGCGTCTTCGGCGTCGCCGACGTCGAGATCGAGGTCATCGCCACCCCCGGTATCACCCAGGGCGGAGTCTCCCTCTACGTCGAGGCGCTCGGCGTGGTGTTCACCGGCAAGACGCTGCTGGCCGACGGCCCCGGCAAGATCGGCGGTGAGTACCCCGCGCTGGCCGACCAGCTCACCGCGATCGGCGAGCGGCTGTTCACCCTGCCGGGCGACACCCGCGTCCTGCCCGCCCACGGCGAGGAGACGACGATCGCCGAGCAGGAGCAGCACTTCGACGACTGGCTGGCCGGTTCGCTGACCGGCGACCGCGCGCCCGAGGACACCACGGAGGGCCTTCTGACGGACGGCACCAAGGCGTCGGGCATCAAGCTCAAGCTCGACGACGAGTGACCCCCCAGGGGCAACTCCCGCTGGACGGCATGCCCAAGCGGCTCTACACGTGCACGCCGTCCCGGCTGAACACCTGGCTGGACTGCCCGAGGCGCTACCGCTTCACGTATCTCGACCGCCCGGCCCCGCCCAAGGGGCCGCCCTGGGCGCACAACAGCGTGGGCGCCTCGGTGCACAACGCCCTGGCCGGTTGGTGGCGCGAGCCGTACGAACGCAGGACCCCGGCGATGGCGGCGATCCTCCTGAGCAAGGGGTGGATCACCGAGGGGTTCCGCGATCAGGAGCAGTCGACGCTGTGGCGTGACCGCGCGCGGGCGATGGTGTCGGGGTACGCCTCGACGCTGGACCCCTCCGACGAGCCCGTCGGGGTCGAGCGCACCGTCGCCACCCGCACGTCGGTGATCGCGGTGTCGGGGCGCGTCGACCGCATCGACCGGCGCGGCGACGAGCTGGTCATCGTCGACTACAAGACCGGCAGGCGTCCCCTCACCGAGGACGACGCCCGCTCGTCGCTGGCGCTGGCGATCTACGCGGTGGCGTCCTCGCGGGTCATGCGCCGCGCCTGCCGCACGGTCGAACTCCACCACGTGCCGACCGGGTCGATCGTCCAGTGGGAGCACACCGACGAGTCCCTCGCCCGCCACATCGGCCGGGCCGAGGACATCGCGCGGGAGGCGTCCGAGGCGGACGAGCGCTACCGCGCGTGGCGCGCGGACGCCGGTGACCGGGACGGCCCGCGTGCGCCGCTCCCGCCCGACCTGGACGCGAGCCTGCCGCCGAAGCCGGGGCCGATGTGCTCGTGGTGCGACTACCGCCGCCACTGCCCGGAGGGCCAGGCCGCGGGCACCCCACACCAGCCCTGGGACGGCCTGCCCGACGTGGACTGACACCAGAACGCGACCGGAACGGACGGGACCGTCACCCGAACCGCCACCGGGACGGAAGCCGTCACCGGGACGGACGGGACCGGGATGGACGGGACCATCAGGGGGACTGACGCCGGGATCGACGAGGGCCGTGTCGGCCGGACCCGGTACGCGCCTCGCCCGTCCGTCGCGGGTACGCGTCTCAGTTGTCCGCCGTGGGATACGCGCCTCACCCGTCCGCCGCGCGGGGCGCGCCTCGCTTGTCCGCCGTGGGATACGCGTCTAACCCGTTCGCCGCGCGGAGCGCGGCTCAGGCGTTGTGCATCAGGCGCTGCTCGGCGGCGTTCCAGAAGCGTGTGAGCGCGTGGGCCGTCGTCTCCGGGGCCTCGACCGCCGGGGAGTGCAGCGCCCCCGGGACGACCACGCACTCGGCCTCCAGCCGCTTGGCCATCTCGGCCTGGAGGGGCGGCGGCCAGCCGTCGTCGTGTTCGCCGTAGAGGACCAGCGTGGCCACGTCGAGCTCGCAGAGGTCGTCGAGGCGGTCGACGGCGCCGAGCACCTGCTCGGCCATCGTGACCAGCGCCGTCGGCGAGTTCGCGAACAGCCGCCGCCGCAGGAAGGCCACGATGTGGTCGGGAACGCCCGCGGCGATGGCCTCGGGCTCCAGCCGGTGCGCCCAGATGTGCTCCAGGCCGACCTCGGGCAGCGTGCGCAGCATCAGCCGGGCCGCCTGCTCGCGCGCGCCGATGATGCCGGCCGGCCCCGAGCTCATCAGCGTGTGCGACGCGGGCTTGATGACCCCGCCGATCACCGCTTCACGAGTGACCAGGCCGCCGAAGGAGTGGCCGAGCAGGTGGACGGGCTCGCCGCCGCCCACGGCCTCGGCCACGGCGTCGATGTCCTCACCGAGGGCCTCGCAGCTGTAGGCCGCCGGGTCGTCCGGACCCTTGGTCTCGTACTGGCCGCGCATGTCGATCGCGACGACGCGGCGCCCGGCCTGGGCGAGCGTCTGGAAGATCGCGAGGAAGTCCTCCTTGCTGCCGGTGTACCCGGGGATCAGCAGGGCGGGCCAGCGCTCGGGCACGCCGCTGACCGGCAGCGCCTCAAGGGCGGCGAAGGAGCCCACCGGTGTCTCGATGCGCTGCGCGCGGACACCGGGCGGGAGACTCAGGAAGCGCGGCGTGCTCACGTGGCACCACGATACTGAGGACTCATTCCGGCGACACCGTCGAACGCCGTATGTCGGTCGCGTGGTTGCTTCAGCACTTTCCCACCTGGTCGGATGGCGCCTCACCACGGCACGGGCGGACCGCCGGGGACGACGGCCCGCCGCGAGGGCCGTCCGCCGTTCCCGGCGGCTCTCACCGGTCGATCACCGGTGTCGTGCCGCGATGTCTTACGCGCCGCCTGTTCATCCCCTCCGGGGGCGTTGCTGGGACGGCCTGCGGCGCTGCTGGACGCGCTCGGAGGCCGCGGAGGGGGCCACATCATCGTCGTCCACCGCCAGGTCGGGCGAGCGGAAGATGATGGCGAACGGAGAGGGCGGGATGATCCGCTCCGGCTCGGGGCGGGCGACGGGCGCCTCGGGCGCGGCGGGCCTGTACGCCGCCGCTTCGGTGTCTTCTGCGTACTCGGTGTCGTCCGCGTCGTCGAAGTCCCCGAATTCCTGGGTGTCCTCGGTGTCCTCGAAGTCGTCGGATCCGGAGTCGTCGAAGTTCTCGGTGTCCTCGAAGTCGCCGAGGTTCGCGATGCCGCGGGAGATCACCACGTCCTCCTCGGCCTCGGCGTCGAACAGCGGCTCCTGCGCCGCGCCGCCGTCCTTCGCGGAGGCGGCGGGGACGTCGGCCAGCGCCTCGGACAGCGCCGACCGGTTGGCGCCCCTGCGGGAACGCCGCGGCGCCGCGACCTCGGCGGCCTCCTGGACGACGGGCCCGGCTTCGGGGGCCAGGACGTCACCGGCGACGACGGCCTCGGTGACGGTCTCGGGGGAGATCGTCTCCTGGCCGCCGCGGGTGCGCCTGCGCTGCCGGTTGCGCGCCGGGCGCTCGCGGCGCTCGGTGCGTTCGGCCCGCTCGGTGCGCTCGTCGCGCTCGCGGCGCGAGCGGTGCCGCCCGGTCTCGCCGAGGTCCTCGACGTGCTCGGCGGACAGCCCCGCGCGGGACCGCTGGGCGCGCGGCAGCACGCCCTTGGTGCCCTCGGGGATGTGCAGCTCCGCGTAGATGTTCGGCGAGGTGGAGTACGTCTCGACGGGCTCGGCGAAGTCGAGGCCGAGGGCGTTGTTGATGACCTTCCAGCGGGTGAGCTCCTCCCACTCGACGAAGGTCACCGCCACGCCCGTGCGCCCCGCCCGGCCGGTGCGGCCGATGCGGTGGATATAGGCCTTCTCGTCCTGCGGGCAGTCGTAGTTGACGACGTGGGTGACGTCGTCGATGTCGATGCCGCGCGCCGCGACGTCCGTCGCCACCAGCACGTCGATCTTGCCGTTGCGGAACGCCCGCAGCGCCTGCTCGCGCTGGCCCTGCCCGAGGTCGCCGTGCACGGCCGCGGCGGCGAAGCCGCGCTCCTTGAGCTGCTCGGAGACCATGTCGCAGGCGCGCTTGGTCTCGCAGAACACCATCGTGAGCCCGCGGCCCTCGCTCTGCAGCAGGCGGCCGACGATCTCGATCTTGTCCATGCGGTGCGTGCGGTACACGAACTGGGTCGTCTTCGACACGTCGTCGGCGTCGGCGTCGGCGTTCTCCGCGCGCACATGGGTGGGGCGCGACAGGTAGCGGCGCGACAGGCCGACGATCTCGCCGGGCATCGTGGCGGAGAACAGCATGGTCTGCCGCTCGGCCGGGATCAGCTTCATGATCCGCTCGATGTCCGGGAGGAAGCCCAGGTCGAGCATGCGGTCGGCCTCGTCCAGGACCAGCATGGACACCTGGGTGAGGTCGAGATGCTTCTGCTTCACCAGGTCGAGGAGCCGGCCCGGAGTGCCGACGATGACGTCGACCCCCTGCTTCAACGCCTCGATCTGCGGCTCGTACGCCCGCCCGCCGTACACGGTGAGGATGCGCGAGCCCAGCTTGCCCCCGGCGACGACCAGGTCCTCGGTGACCTGCAGCGCGAGCTCACGGGTCGGGACGACGACGAGGCCGCGGGGCTTCTTGCGGTTCTTGCGGGGTTTGCCGACGCGCTGGAGCATCGCCACGCCGAATGCGTAGGTCTTGCCGGTGCCGGTGCGCGCCTGGCCGATGACGTCCTGCCCGCTGATCGCGAGGGGAAGGGCCATCTCTTGAATGGGAAAGGGTGAGATGATGCCCTCGGTCTCGAGGGCATCAGCGATCTCCGCTATGACTCCAAGGTCTCGGAACGTGGTCAGCTCGGCCTGCCTAGGTCTCCTGCGAAGGCGGGCCTCCGGGACCGCCGGCCTGGTGCCGGGTCCGCGCGGAAAAGCCAACCCTCATCCGTCTCGGCGACCGCCGCGACATGGCGCGTATGGGGGCTATCAGGCGATATTCGCCCTGAATAACATACTGCGGTCGCACTCTTACAGGTCAGTGTACTCGATACCACAACTGCGGGCCGATTTCTTGGCGTTCCATCCGGTAAGTCGCGGCCGATTCGATGCCGACCGTGTGCCTTGCCGTGAGGAGCGGGCGCTCCCGGCGTCCGGGTCCGGGGGCCGTCCCGAAGCTCGTACGCTGCATCCATGAGTGATTCCCCTGCCGGCGCCGGCGGCGGCACCGGTGTCGTCGATCTCCTCGGCGTGCTGGCCTACGCCGAGCTGACCGCCTTCCTGCGGCTCGCCGAGGACGCCGCCACCCTCGCCCCCTCGCTCACCGACCGGGCGGCGCTCAGCGGCCTCGCCGCCGTCGAGTACGCCCACTTCCGGCTGCTGCGCGACCGGCTGGCCTCGCTCGGCGCGGATCCGGAGAAGGCGATGGCGCCGTTCGTCGAGGCGCTCGACGACTGGCACGCCCAGACGCGGCCGGGGGACTGGCTGGAGGCGCTGGTCAAGGCGTACGTCGGCACGGGCATCGCCGGGGACTTCTACCGCGAGGCCGCCCGGCACGTGGACGCCGACACCCGCGAGCTCGTGGACGAGGTGCTGGCCGAGGAGGTCCGGTCGGAGTTCGTGGTCGACCGGGTGCGCACGGCGCTGGCCGGTAGCCCGCAGGTCGCCGGGCGGCTCGCGCTCTGGGCCCGGCGCATGGTGGGCGAGGCGCTGAGCCAGGGCAACCGGCTCGCGCTCGCCCGTCCCGAGCTGGCGTTGCTGCTGGTCTCGGAGTCCGCGGGGGCGGGGGAGGGGGACGCCGACCTCATCGGCATCGGCCGGCTGTTCGCCCGCCTCACCGAGGAGCACGGGAAGCGCATGGCGGCCCTCGGTCTGGTCCCGGGTCCGTGAAGCGGAGGGACGCGTGGGCCCCCAAAGGTAAGGTTTCGGACTTCTGGCCAATTCGGTCCCGTGATCGAGGGGCGCGAACGCCCTCGGCGGTTGTACCGTTCGAGACATGAGGGCCTCGCGCCGCTACGGCAGTTCCTTGATGAGATGTGGACCGAATCGCTGGACCTCGCGGCCCGTGTTGAGAAGAGGAGGCGCGGACTGCCCGGCCTTCGGTCACAAACGGGACGAAGTCCGGAGGTCACGCCGCCCCTGCGGCTGCTCACTCCCCTCGCGCGAGGAATGCGCGGGAGTCTAGGGTCCGCACCGCGAGAGATCTGATGTCCGGCGAAACGATGCCTCGCATCGCGCGGACCCGGGCGCTTTGGGAGGCCGCCAGGAGCCCCCCAAAGCGCCGGGCTCAGAGCGTGCCGCCGAAGCCGACGGGACGCGACTCGTCCTCGCCGATCTCGACGAAGCCGAGCGCGGAGACCGGCACGACCACGCGCCGCCCCTTGACGTCGGTGATGGAGAAGACGCCACGATCCGCCGCCAGCGAGTTCCGCAGCTCCTGCTCCACCTCTTCGGTGGACAGGTCGGTCTCGACGATGATCTCCCTGTGCACGGAGCGTACGCCGATCTTGACTTCCATCGGACTCCCTTTCGACGACCAGATGTGCTGGTCCCATCGTGGCCCTTCGCGGGCCGCGTGGCGCCGGCTGATCGCGGCAAGCGAACAATCCGGGCGCCTTCGGGAGGCTAGGCCTTCGGGAGGCTAGGAAGTCCGGGGGAAGCCGCCGATGCCGCGCCAGGCGAGCCGGGCCATCAGCTGGGTCGCGACGTCCTTGGGGATGGTGCCGTGGCTGGCGAGCCAGTACCTGGCACTGACCTCGGCCATGCCGACCAGGCCGACGCCGAGCAGGTGGGCCTCGTCGCTGGAGCAGCCGGTGTCCTCCTGGATCACCTGGCTGATCATCTCGGCGCTCTCGCGCAGGGAGCGCTCGACGCGCTGGCGCACGGGCGCGACGTTGCGCAGGTCGGACTCGAAGACCAGGCGGAAGGCCTCGCCCTGGCTGGAGACGAAGTCGAAGAACGCGCCGATGGCCGCCTGGACGCGCTGCTTGTTGTCGGTCGTCGAGGCGAGAGCCTCGCGGCAGCGGTTGGCCATGTCGTCGACGTGCACGTCCAGCAGCGCGAGGTACAGCTCCAGCTTCCCCGGGAAGTGCTGGTAGAGCACCGGCTTGCTCACACCGGCCCGCTCGGCGATCTCGTCCATCGCGGCCGCGTGGTAGCCGTTCTCCACGAAGACCTCCTGCGCCGCGTTGAGCAACTGACGGCGGCGGGCCAGCCGGGGCAGGCGGGTGCCCCGGGGCTTGGCGTCCGGGGTAGCGGTCACGGGATTCTCCTTGGACGGTCTCGCCGTCGCGCGGTCGTCGAGCGCGCTCCGGTCGGTGCTGAACGGATCAACGCCGGATCTCCGCCGGTCAGGCGCCTGCCTGCCCCTCGCCCCCAGGATCCGGTCCGGGGTTCACATCCTACGCGCGGGTAATCCGGGTCAGCGATATTCGTCGTCACCCAGATCGACCGTCCGCCACTGGTCGGCGGCGTCGGCGGGATCGGCGTCGTAGGGAACCTCCAGCGTCCATTCCTGCCGCTCACCGCCGATGATCCGGTGCTGTTCCACGGCGTCGGCCTCGGGGACCTCCGTGTCGAGCTCGTCCGCGACGTCGTCGAGGGGCTCCAGCTCGTCCAGCGGGACCTCGTTCCCGTGCACATCCATCTCCGACATGTGCGGCACCCTCCGTCGACGGCGAGCCTGGCTCGCCCGCTCCATACCCCGATGCGTCCAGCCTAAGGCCCCTCTTCGCCCCCGCAGCGCTCCGGCGTCGCCATCAGATCGCCGAACCGCTCGACGCGCGCCAGCACGTCCCCGGCGGTGAACACCAGCTCCTCCGGGCGGGCGTTCCCGACCTCCTCCCAGGTCAGCGGGGTCGAGACGGTGGGCGTCGGGTTGGCGCGCAGCGAGTAGGGCGCGATCGTCGTCTTGGCGGGGTTGTTCTGGCTCCAGTCGATGAACACCTTGCCGGGGCGCAGCTTCTTGGCCATCTGGCTGACGATCTCGCCGGGGCGCTCCTTCTCCAGCCGCTGGGCGAGCGCCTTGGCGTAGCCGGAGGGGCTCTCGCTGCGGCCGGCCCACGGAACGTACACCTGCATGCCCTTGTTGCCGCTGGTCTTGGGGCATCCCTCCAGGCCGTCCTCGCGCAGCGCCTCGCGCAGCCGCAGCGCCACCCGGCAACACTCGGCGATCGTCGCCGGCGGGCCCGGGTCGAGGTCGAAGACCATGAGGTCGGGGTCCAGCGGCCGCCCCTGGTCGTCCACCCGCCACATCGGCGTGTGGAACTCCAGGGCGGCAAGGCCGGCGAAGTAGACCAGCGTGGGCAGGTCGTCGACGATCGCGTAGTCGATGGTGTCGCGCCCCTTGGTGCTGCCCGGCGCGGGCAGGCGGACCGTCCGCACCCAGGAGGGAGTGTGCGGGGGACGGTTCTTCTCGAAGAAGAACGGCCCGTCCACGCCCTCGGGGTAGCGCTTGACGGTGAGCGGCCGTCCCTGGATGTGCGGCAGCATGTACGGCGCGACGCGGGTGTAGTAGTCGATCACCTCGGCCTTGGTGAACCCGGCCCGCGGGTACAGCACCTTGCCGAGGTTGGTCAGCGCCAGCTCCCGGTGGTCGACCCTGACCCGGACCTTGTCCGCCACGCCATCACTTCTTCCCTGTGTTCCGGGAGCCTCCCCGGGGCAGGTCTCCGCCCGGAGTTTCTTCCGCCGTGCGGACGTCCTCTGTCGTGCCCGTCACGGGTCTATCAGCGGTGGCTTGACCGGATACGGCAATCCACACTGGGTATCTGCCCATTTAGATACTGCTTTGCGCCCTTGCCACTACCGAACATGCGTTCGATAGTGGTAGCAGAGGTGAGGAGAGGCCATGCGTAGCATCTGGAAGGGTGCCATCTCGTTCGGGCTCGTCACGATCCCGGTGAAGCTCTATTCCGCCACCGAGCAGAAGGATGTGACGTTCCACCAGGTGCACCGCGAGGACGCCGGCCGCATCAAGTACAAGCGGGTGTGCTCCATCGACGGCCAGGAAGTGCCTTACTCGGAGATCGCCAAGGGGTACGAGCTGCCCGGCGGCGAGGTGGTCGTGCTGACGGACGAGGACTTCGCCCAGCTGCCCCTGAGCACCTCGCGGCGGATCGACGTCCTTCAGTTCACCCCGGCCGACCAGATCGACCCGATCCTGTTCAACAAATCGTACTACCTGGAGCCCGAGAACACGGGCGTGAAGCCGTACATCCTGCTGCGCGAGGCGCTGGAGCGCACCGGGCAGGTGGCCATCGTGAAGGTCGCGCTGCGGCAGCGCGAGTCGCTGGCGACGCTGCGCATCCGCGACGGCGTGTTCGTGCTGGAGACCATGCTGTGGCCGGACGAGGTGCGCGAGCCGGGGTTCGACTTCAAGGACGAGGACATCGAGGTGCGGCCGCAGGAGCTGCGGATGGCCGAATCGCTGATCGAGACCATGGCGGGGGAGTTCGACCCCACTCAGTACCACGACACTTACCGCGAGGCGCTCCAGCAGGTCATCGAGGCCAAGATCGCGGGTCAGGAACTGGCCCGGCCGGAGGCGCCGGAGCAGGCGGGGCCCGCGGTCGACCTGATGGCGGCGCTGCGCGCCAGCGTGGACGCGGCCAAGCGGGAACGCGAGGGCGGACGCGAAGAGGCCCCGGCGCCGAGGAGGAAGGCGGCGAAGGCCGCCGGCGGCGAGGAGGCCCGCGCGGACGAGAAGGCGGAGAAGGGGGAGAAGAAACCGGCCAAGCGCCGTCCCCGCAAGACCGCGTGACCGCCGGGCCGTCTCGGGCCTAGAGCGGAAATGCCGGGAATGGCGGCGCGATGGGCATTGGAGGGTTCGGCGAATGGTATGGGCTTGGCGATGAGGGTTTATTTTTCGGCAAGCGCGGAGAAGCGGCCTGGACGGGAATTCGCCTGGGACATTGAGGGTGGGCATTAAGGATGCCCCGGAGCGGAATTCGCTCCGGGGCATCCCGTGTCGGGCTAGGCGGTCGTGGTCACCGGACCGGATGCCGTCCGGTCGTACCGCCTAGATTCGGTATGGACTTGACGTGGATCAGCGCTCGTCGTTCCCGTGGTGGCGGTGGTGCTTCTTGCCGTGGAAGTGGTGGTGATGCTCCGGCCTGAAGTGACGGTGGCGGTCGTCGCGCCAGAAGTTGTGGTGCCCGCCGCCGTGGTGGTGGTGGCCGATGATCGCACGGTAGAAGCGCGCCTCGACGATCTTGAAGAAGCAGTTGCGGTGGCCGCCTCCGTGGCTGTGGTGGTGACGGTGATGACGGGCGTGGTGGTGGCCCTTGCCGCCCCAGCCGCCGTCGTCGCCGAAGTCGCCGCCGAAGTCGCCGTGGTGACCGTGGTGGCCCCCGTGGTGGCCCCCGTGGTGGTGGCAGTGGCCGCCTTCGTGGCCGCCTCCTCCGAAGCCTCCGAAGCCCCCTCCATCGAAGCCGTCGAAGGTGCCGATCGCGGCGGACGCGTTGGCGCTCGTGGCCGTCATGGCACCGAGGCCGACGAGACCACCGGTGAGTGCCGCCGTAACGGTCAGCATGGCGGCGTATTTCTTGACGTCGGGCATTGCGTTTTCCCCCTTGACGCATCGGGTTGCCCAGCGGATGCATTTAGCGGCTTTTCTCCGCTGAATGCCGGGTGACTCTGAGTAAGTCTTCCCAGTTGTGTTGTTTTCCGAGGCACGCATACGACAAACGGGGATCGCTGCCTTTTGGCATCTACTTAACCTGCCCTTATGTCTTTCAGCTCAATATTTCCTGATTTGTCCGATATTTCCCGTGATCTTGTGTGGTCTCCGGACTCGTAAGGAGCCCCCGAGCCCGGCGTGGACGGCCGCGCCAGGTGTACGCCGCCGGGTTATGGTCAGAACGGAGGGTGAACGGGAGGGGAGAGGGACGGTGGAGGTAGAGACGGTGGAACCGATTCCGCACTGGCCGGGGGAACTCGTCGACCTGGGCGGGCTGACCGTCCACGTCCGGTCCACGCCCGAGCCGAAGACGGCCGCGCCGGCCGAGACCGCCGTGTTCGTGCACGGCCTGGCCGGGTCCGCGACCAACTGGACCGACCTGATGGGGGAACTGCGCGACGACGTCCGGGGGTACGCCCTCGACCTCCCGGGAGCGGGCTTCTCGCCCGAGCACCCCGAGGGCGACTATTCGCTGGCCGCGCACGCCGACGCCGTCATCGCCTTCGTCGAGCACCTGGGCGGCGGCCCCGTCCACCTGCTCGGCAACTCGCTCGGCGGCGCCGTGTCCGTCCGGGTCGCCGCCACGCGCCCCGACCTCGTCCGCACGCTGACGCTCATCTCGCCCGCCATGCCGGACCTCCTTCCCCGGTACGGCCCCGCGCGCGTCGTGCTGTCCGCGACCCCGGGCCTCGGCCAGTGGGCCCTCAGCCGGCTGCGCGGGCTTCCCGCCGAGCGCCGCATCCGCGCCACCATGGCCATGTGCTTCGCCGACACCGGCCGGGTGCACCCCCTGCGCCTGGAGGACGCCGTCCTCGAACAGCGCCGCCGCGACGAGCTGCCATGGGCGGGCCCGGCGCTCATCTACTCGGCGCGCGCCCTGGTCAACGAGTACTTCCGGCGCGGTGAGGAGAACCTGTGGCGGCTGGCCGCCCAGGTGACCGCGCCCACCCTGGTCGTCCACGGGCGGCACGACCGCCTCGTCCACCCGCGCATGGCCGCGCGGGCCGGGCGCGTGTTCCCCGACGTCCGGCTGGTGCTGCTGCACGACGCCGGGCACGTCGCCCAGATGGAGTACCCCTCGCTCGTCGCCCTCCACGTCCGCGCCCTGCTGCGGGAGGCCGCGACGGTCGCCACGGACGTCCCGGCGCGGGCGCCGGCGGCCCGGCGGATGCCTTTGATGCCCAGAGCGCTCAAAGCACACAAGACTGCAAGTACGTGAACAACGCGAAGAACACCAGGGAAAGGGCGCGCGTCGGGTAAGATCACCGATTCGGGAATGCGGGGGCGACCGGGTTAGGTTGTGACAGACGGCGGGACGCGTAGCCTGACGGCAAGCCGCCATTTGGGAAGATCCCCCGAAACGGGAGCGTAGAACTGTGTCGTTGCCACCGCTGGTAGAGCCGGCCGACGATCTGACCGTTGACGAGGTGCGCCGCTACTCTCGCCACCTGATCATCCCCGACGTGGGGATGGCCGGGCAGAAGCGGCTCAAGAACGCCAAGGTGCTCTGTGTGGGCGCGGGCGGCCTCGGCTCCCCGGCCCTGATGTACCTCGCCGCCGCCGGAGTCGGCACGCTCGGCGTCGTCGACTTCGACGTCGTGGACGAGTCGAACCTCCAACGGCAGATCATCCACGGGCAGTCCGACGTCGGCCGTCTGAAGGCCGAGAGCGCCGCCGCGAGCGTGCGCGAGATCAACCCTTACGTGAACGTCGTGATCCACAACGTGGCCCTCACGACCGACAACGTGATGGACATCTTCGCCTCCTACGACCTGATCGTGGACGGCACCGACAACTTCGCCACGCGCTACATGGTGAACGACGCGGCGGTCCTGCTCGGCAAGCCGTACATCTGGGGCTCGATCTACCGCTTCGACGGCCAGGCCAGCGTGTTCTGGGCCGAGCACGGCCCCTGCTACCGCTGCCTGTACCCCGAGCCCCCGCCTCCCGGCATGGTGCCCTCCTGCGCCGAGGGCGGCGTCCTCGGCGTGCTGTGCGCGTCCATCGGCTCGATCCAGGTGAACGAGGCGATCAAGGTGCTGACCGGCATCGGCGAGCCGCTGGTCGGGCGCCTGATGATCTACGACGCGCTGGAGATGAAGTACCGCGACGTCAAGGTCCGCAAGGACCCGGAGTGCCCGCTCTGCGGCAAGAACCCCACGATCACCGAGCTGATCGACTACGAGGCGTTCTGCGGCACCATCTCGGACGAGGCCCAGCAGGCGGCCACGGGCTCCACGATCACCGCCCAGGAGCTCAAGGACATGCAGGACCGCGGGGACGACATCTTCCTCGTGGACGTCCGCGAGCAGAACGAGTACGAGATCGTCAACATCCCGGGCGCCGTGCTGATCCCCAAGGGCGAGTTCCTGCGCGGCGTCGCCCTGGAGCGGCTGCCGCACGACAAGAAGATCGTCCTGCACTGCAAGTCCGGCGCCCGCTCGGCGGAGGCGCTGGCGGTCGTGAAGAACGCCGGCTTCACCGACGCCGTCCACGTAGGCGGCGGCGTCCTGAGCTGGGTCAAGACCGTCGACCCCTCCCTGCCGACCTACTGACGCCCGATCGCACCCACGGCCCGCCCGTCCCAGGACGAGCGGGCCGTCGCATTTCCGCCCTGATGCCCGGACACCCTGCCCGACCCTGTCCATTTAGTAAGCAAACCGTCACCTTGCGGCCCAGGAAGTCCCCTCCATCCGGTCTATCCGTATGAACCCCGGCCCCCTCACCACCCACCGCGTTAAGGTCGAGCGCACGAGGTGCCCGAACGGCGCCCACACCGCGTGAGGGCGCGCCGGTGCTCTGGAGGAGGGAGGAAGGGTGAGAAACGAGCCCTTCCGAGTGGCGACGGAAGAGCACCGGATCGAGGGCGCGCTCGCGCCGCGCGACCGGAGGTCGCGCGGTAGGTACAGCGCTGTGGGCTTGGGGGCGCTGATCTGTGCCGTTGTCGCCGGCATCGCCGGTGGGGCGGCGGGGGCCGAGCTCACCCGGGGGCCTAACGCCGCGGAGGTCCAGCAGGCGTCCAACGAGGAGATGGCGCGCCGCTGGCGGTCCTGGCCCGCGGGCAAGGTGTTCCCGCCGCTGCTGCCGTACGTCGCCGAGCAGGGCGGCGAGGAGAACGCCCGCAGGGTGGGCATCTCCTCGCGCACCGACTGCTCGGCGGCCGTGGACGCCGCGCTGAGGGCGGCGCTGAAGGCGGCCCGGTGCCGGGCGGTGCTGCGGGCGACGTACCTGGACGCGCTCCAGGGCGTGGTGGTGACGATCGGCGTCGCGGCCTTCCCCGACCAGGCGTCCGCGCTGACGGCCCGGGCGGCGTTCCCGCCCGGGGGAACGCCGTCCCCGGGGCTGCGGGCGCTGGCGTTCCCGCGGACCGTCGCCGACCGTTTCACGGCCGCGGCCCGGCAGACGTCCTCGGTGGCGCAGGCGGGGCCATACCTGGTGATCGCGACGGCGGGTCAGGTGGACGGCAGGCCGGCGCGCTCGGTCGGCCGCCAGCGGTCGACGATCTTCTCCTTCACCGCCGACCTGGAGGAGCGGATCGTCCGGACGCTCGCCACGCCGGCGCGTCCCGACTGCGCGGGCAAGGACTGGCAGTGCTGACCCGACCCCCCTCCGGCATGCCGGATATTTCACCATTTGCACCCGCAAAAGCCGCAGCACCCACTCCCGCGCTCCGACGCCGCGCGGCCCGTCCCACCCTCCTGGCGACCCTGCTCGCCCTGACCCTCGTGGCCCTCGTCACGACGCCTCCGGCGCGCGCCGACCAGGTGCGCGGCAGCCAGAGCCAGGTCCTGCGCACGCTCGACGTCGACGCCGCGTGGCGGATCACGCGCGGCGCCGGGGCGAAGGTCGCGGTCCTCGACTCCGGCGTGGATCCCCGCCACCACGACCTCGCCGGTTCGGTCGTCACGGGCCCCGACTTCACCACCGGCGCCAACCCGCGCGGCGTCCCGCCCCGCCGCCTGCACGGCACCTACATGGCGTCGCTGATCGCCGGGCACGGCCACGGGCCGGGCGGGGCGGACGGGGTGATCGGCGTGGCGCCGGAGGCCAAGGTGCTGTCGGTGCGGGTGATCCTGGAGGACGACGAGCCGGGGTTCCGGGACTTCAACTCCGAGCCGAAGTTCGAGAACGTCGTCGCGCGCGGCATCCGTTACGCCGTGGACCGGGGGGCGGACGTGATCAACCTGTCCATCTCCAAGGACCAGCCCACGCGCCAGGAACGCGCGGCGATCCGCTACGCCGTGTCGAAGGGCGTCGTGCTGGTGGCGGCGGCGGGCAACGAGGGCGCGGGCCGCAAGACCGGGCCGTACTCCTACCCGGCGTCGCTGCCCGGGGTGATCTCGGTCGCGGCGGCCGACCGGGGCCTGCGCAAGGCGTCGTTCTCCAACCGCAACTCGCTGGTGCTCGTGGCCGCGCCGGGGGTGGACATCTACGGAGCCGGTCCGGGCGACCAGTACTGGGTGGGCAGGGGGACCTCGCAGGCCACGGCGCTGGTCTCCGGGGTGGCCGCACTGATAAAGGCGAAATATCCGCGCATGTCCCCGGCCCTGGTGGCCCAGGCGCTCACCACCGGCGCCACCCGCCGTCCCTCGCGCGGCTACGACCCCGGCATGGGCTTCGGCGTCGTCAACGCCGCACGCGCGCTGGCCGAGGCCGCCCGGCTCTCCCACCACCGCCTCGCCGCCACGGGCGCCGGCGTCCAGGACCCCGCCCTGCCGATGGCCTCGGGCGCGAAGGCCGCCCTCGCCCCCGTGCGGGTCGTGCGCAGGGACCCGCACCTGATCACGATGTACGGGACGATCGCGCTGGCCGCGGGCCTTCTCGCGTGCGGCGGACTCGCCGCCATGATCGTGATGGTCCGCCGGGCCAGGCGCCGCCGCGCGCACGAGGAAGCGGACCTCTGGACGGCCCGCCAGTGGGAGCGTGCCCCGACGTGACCCCAGGCCGGACGTGGCCCGAGCCCCACACGCCCCCGGCCGCCCTGGCATGATCCACGGCCCCACGAGACCCGTCGCCCCGACGTCACCCCGGCTCCCCGGCCTGCCCCTGCCGCCGGAAAGTCCGCGCACATGACGGAAAACCCACCGATCCCGGAATGGGACACGCCGTGGAGGGAAGAGGGGCGGGAAGGCGTTCACGTGGGACGAAAGGCATCCGGCCCCGGATCCGCATCACGATGAGGGGGCGACGCCGACGGAACACGAGGGGTGGCGAGGGCGCGTGCGGAACGCCGGAAGCGGACACCGACGTAGCATCGTAGTATGTCGCCTGAAGAGCCACGGGCGCGGCCGGCGCCCTGGCCCGCGCGTGGCAGAGGCACGTCCTTCAGAGGCCGGCTCCCTTCAGGCGGCGCCTCGCACGGGGCGGCCCCCGGGACGTCGCGGCCGTGGATGGGCTCACGGGCACGGGCCGCGGGGCTGCGTGAGTTCCAGGAGCGCGTGGCGCTCGAACGCGGGGTCCGTTTTCGATCCCTCTTCCTGCTGATCATGGGGATTCTCCTCGCCGTCGCGGCCACCGACGTGCTGCTCGGCGTCGTGGGCGCGCTGCGGGAGACGCGGTCCCGGCCGCTGACGGTGGCCGAGCGGGCCCGGTACGTCGAGCAGGACGTGGCCCGGCGCTGGTACGCGTGGCCGGCCGACGCCGTGTTCCCTCCGCAGATCGAGTACATCGGCCTGTCCCGGGTGCGGCAGTACGCCAAGCGGGTCGGCATCGCCCCGGAGGCGTCGTGCTCGTCGGTCGTGGACGCGCCCGTCGGCTCGGTGCTCCGGCAGTTCGGCTGCCGCACGATGCTGCGGGCGACCTACGTCGACCAGACGTCCTCGTTCGTTGTGACCGTGGGGGTCGCCGTGCTGGCCGACGAGGAGACGCGGGTGCGGACGGCGGGCCAACTGCCGGTGGACGACCGGGTGGGCGTGCGCCCCGTGGCGTTCCCCGGCACGGTGACCGAGTCGTTCGGGGCGGCGCAGCGCCAGCGCACGGGCTGGGTGGGCGCGGGCCCGTACATCATCTTCACCACCGCGGGCTACAGCGACGGGCGCACCCGCGAGGCCATCCCCCGGGGGGAGATCCCGCACAGCGAGCTGTGGCCGACCGCCCAGTCCATCGCCGGCCACATCGGCCGCGGCCTCTCGGCGCCTCCGGACATCCCGCGCTGCACCCAGGGGAACGTGTGTTGAGGCGCGTGAAGGCCGGCCGGCCGCGCCGCGCGGCGGCCGCCGTGGGGGCGTTGGTGCTCGTGGGCCTGCTGCCGGCGCCGCCGGCCGTGGCCGGGCCGTCGGTGCCGTCCGACGACGTGCGCGGCGCCCAGCGCTGGGTGCTGGACGCGCTGAACGCCGAGCAGGCCTGGCAGGTCACGCGCGGCGCGGGCGTGACCGTCGCGGTGATCGACAGCGCGGTCGACCCCAAGGTGCCCGAACTGGCGGGCAAGGTGACCGTCGGGCCCGACCTGCGCTCGGACGCCTACGACGGTGTCGTGCCCCCGGCGGGCGTGCACGGCACGGCGATGGCCTCCCTGGTCGCGGGCTCGGGCCGGGACGGCGGCCTGACGGGCCTGGCGCCGGACGCGAAGATCCTGTCGATCCCGGTGCTCACCGACGAGCCCGAGTACCGGCTGATCGAGCCGGACGACGGGCTGGGCGCCCCGGTCGAGACGCCGATCTCGCGCGCCATGCGCTACGCGACCGACAACGGCGCGCGGGTGATCAGCATGTCGCTGGGCGAGTACGTCCCGCAGCGGGCCGACCGCCAGGCGGTCGCGTACGCGCTGGAGCGCGGCGTGGTGCTCGTGGCGGCGGTGGGCAACGACGGCGACTCGGTGGCGGCGCGCAGGTACGGGACGTCGTTCTGGAGCTTTCCCGCGGGGTTCGCGGGGGTCATCGGGGTCGCCGCGGTCGACCGGCTGGGCAGGCACGCCGCCTTCAGCAGCGACAACCTGTCGGTGCTGGTGGGCGCGCCGGGGGTGGCGGTCCCGGCGGTGAAGGCGGGCGGCGGGTACGTCCTGATGGAGGGCAGCAGCGTGTCCACGGCCCTGGTCGCCGGAGTCGCCGCGCTGATAAAGGCGAAATATCCGCAACTGGGCCCCGAGCTGGTCTCCCGCGCCCTCGCGACCACCACGCGCGGCGTACCCGCGGGCCGCTACGACGACAAGATCGGCTTCGGCGTGGTCGACGCGGCGGCCGCGCTGCGCAAGGCCGGGGACCTGACGGGGTATCGTGCCGCCGTTCCCGTCCAGAGCGGCCTGCACTTCGGGAAGGGTGCGACCTCGCCCCCGCCCGTGCGCCCCGGCCCCGATCCCGTGCGGCTGTGGGTGTTCGGCGCCGGCGTGCTGCTCGGGCTCGCCGGGTTCGGCGCGGGTGTGGTGGTGCTCACGCGGCGCTCGGAGCGTCGATGATCACGTGATGGCCGCGATTCGAATGCTTTTCGGACGCCTTTCGGCGGCAGTTCGGATGCGGTCATACCGATCCCGCGCGATCTCGTACCGATGATCGGTAAAGGTTCGCTATGGTTCCCGTCTCGTGGGATACGAGTTGCGCGTACAACGTGAATCGCCGCTCGCCTACGCCGAGCTCACGCGAGCGACGGCGTCGGCCGACGCCGGCTTGGAGCTGCGGGGAACGCCCGAGGACGCCGAGGTGATCGCCCGTCACGGCGACGCCGAGCACCGCGTCGCCATCTGGCAGGGGCGCCTCTACGGGGAGCCGACGTCCGACTGGAACGTCGCCCAGCTCGCCCGTCTGGCCGCCCTGCTCGGCGGCAGCCTGGTCGGGGAGGACGGCGAGGCCTACGTCATCCGCGACGGTATCGTCGAGCAGGTCAACGGCGCCGCGGCGTACGAGTTCGGCAAGCTGGAGGAGATCCTCTCCCGGGGCCCCGTCCAGTGGGCCGCCTGACGGTCCGCCCGCCGGGAGCGCCCGCGCCCGAGAGGAAGCCCGGAAGGAACACGTGAGCGATCCGACACCCTTCGCCGAGCGGGTGCTCGACGTCGTCGAGCGCATCCCGCCGGGCAAGGTCATGTCGTACGGCGACATCGCCGAATACCTCGAAGAGGGCGGCCCCCGGCAGGTCGGCCGGGTGATGTCCACCTGGGGCGGCGGCGTCCCGTGGTGGCGGGTCGTCCACGCCGACGGGACCGCGCCTCCCGGCCACGAGGACAAGTGCCTGGTCCTCTGGCGGGACGAGGGCACGCCGCTGCGGGGCGAGCGCGCCGACATGCGCCACGCCCGATGGCTCGGTGATCACCAGTGAGTTCTCAAGAATGCGCATTACCATTCCAGGGACGCCCTTTGCGGTAGACCTGGAAAGGCGGTGCCTCCCTGATGGCCACCGGTGCCACGCCCGCGCAGGCCGGCGACAGCGTCGACGGTGTCGACGTCGTCGCCGATCGACTGCGGGCCGCCCAGGACCTGTACGACAGGGGAGAGCCGCTCGACGCGCTGATCGCGGCCGTCAACTCCCACGGGCTCTCCCGCGCGGAGCGCCGGCGCCTGCACGCCGAGGCGCTGAACGGGCCGCTCGCCCTGCGCCTGGAGTCCGCCGCCAAGAGGGACGCCACCCGCCTGCGGCAGGCGATCGACCTGCTGCGCGACTACCTCGCCGGCGTCGACCCCGCGGTCAAGCGCGCCCTGCCCGTGGCCCGGCGTCTGGCCTACCACCTGGTCGAGAACCGCGACCCGGCGGCCCTCGCCGAGGGCGGCGAGCTGGCCGGGCTGGTGGCGGCCACCGGCGAGCCGGTCAAGCGCGTCCGCAGGGGCCTGGCCTGGTACGCCGACCTGCCCGTCGAGGCGCCCGCGTCGCTGTTCCGCCTGCGCAGGTCCGACCTGGTCCCGGTGACCGAGGTGTCGGACGTGTCCTGGCACGACGGGCGGCTCCGCGTCACCGGCCACGCCTATCTCGTCGGGCTTTCGGTGCGCAGCCGCCGCCTGAACCGCGCGACGGTGGTGCTGCGCGGCCCGCGCTGGGTGCCACCGATCACCGCCCGCACCCGCCGCGTCTACCGGCCCGAGGCGACGTACGGGGCCGCCGAGCCGGGCTGTAACTACGACTGGGCGGGGTTCGTGGCCGAGGTGCGGCCGTGGTCGCTGCGCTGGCGGGCGTCCATCCGCGCCGCCTACCACGGCGCCAAGCGGCTGCTGCGGCGCCGGCCCGCGGTGCCGGACACGACGACCTGGCGCGCCGACATCGTCATCTGGAGCCGGGGAGCCCGCGCGACGGGCGCCGTGCGCGGGCCGGTCATGGGCCGCACCGAGCGCCCTGCGGGGCTGCGCGTCCGTCCCGGCTGGTGGGTGCGCCCGGCCTGGACGTCCGACCGCGTGCTGCAGATCGTGCTCCAGCCCACCCGAGCCGAGCTGACCGGCGTCGTCCACGAGGGCGACCAGATCGAGCTCAAAGGCTTCCTGCCGGGCACCACGGCGACCAAGGGCCGGGCCCGTCTCGGCGGCCACCGCATCGCGGCCGACTTCACCCCGGCCGAGGGGGGCACGAGCTTCTCGGTGCCGCTCGCCGTCCCCGCGCTGATGAAGGAGCGCGACGCCCGCCGGCTGTGGATCGAGCCCAAGGGCGACCCGGCCGCCCCCGTGATGATGGACGACGACGCCGAGACGCGCATCGGCCTGGACCGCAGCGAGGTCACCGTCCTGCGCGACCGCCGCGACCGGGCCGTGGTGTCGGCGCACCGCGTCTGGCCGGTGATCACCTCGGCCGAGTGGGGCGAGGACGGCGCGCTCACCCTCGCGGGCACCTACCACGACCCCGATCCGGGGCCGCGCGAGCTGGTGCTGCGCCAGCGCGCGGGCCTGACCTACCGCCTCCGGCTCACCAGGTCCGGGCCGGAGTTCTCCGTGCGCGTCGCACCGGGCGAGATGCCCAGGTTCGGGACGACCGTCGCGCTGGCGTCCGGCGCCTGGAGCCTGTCGGTGGCCGGCGGCAAGGGCACCACGGCCCCGCTCCGGGTGGACCACCGCCTGCTCGACACGCTGGACGAGGGCGTCCACATCGTGGGCGACCGCGAGTACCGCCTGGTCGCGACCCGCTTCGACGTGCCCGTGCTGGTCGCGGCCGAGCACGTGCCCGACGACGAGAAGGGCGCGGTCGGCCTGTGGTCGATGCGCCGCGTCCACTACCCCGCCGAGCGCCGCCGCGAGCTGCGCGACGCCACGGTGTACGTCTCCTTCGACGGCAGGTCGTACTCCGACAGCGCGCGGGCGGTGTACGAGGAGCGGCTGCGCCGGGGCGACGACCGCGAGCACATCTGGGTGGTCAAGGACGGCGCCTTCGTCCCGCCGGACTCGGCCGCGCTCGGCCTCGGCCCGGGCATCACGCCCAGGGTGGTCCGCGAGGGCAGCCGCGAGCACTACACCGCGCTGGCCCGGTCGCGGCACATCCTCACCAACACGCTGATGCCGCAGTGGTTTCGCGCCCGCGAGGACCAGTTGTGCGTCCAGATGTGGCACGGCAGCCCGCTCAAGCGCGTGGGCGGCGACCAGCGGCACATGACCCGTGAGCCGCGGCCGCCCGCGTGGTACCGGCAGGCCGCCGAGGTCGCCAACTGGGATCTTCTGGTCACCCAGAGCCCGTGGGCGTCGCAGATCCTGCGCCGGGCGTTCGGGTACGGGGGCGAGATCCTGGAGTCGGGGTACCCGCGCAACGACGTGCTGGTTTCGTCCGACCAGGCCGAGCTGGCGGCGGCCGTGCGGCGTGACCTCGGCGTGCCCGCCGGCAAGCGGGTCGTGCTGTACGCGCCGACGTGGCGCGACCACGACCGCAGGAACAGTTCGGTGCGCCTCGACCTGGCGGAGGCCAGGCGGGTGCTCGGCCGTGATCATGTGCTGCTGGTCCGGGGGCACACGATGCAGGCGGCGCCCGCGTCCACGGGGCTGGTGGTTCCGGGGCCGGCGTCGCTGGTGCGTCCGGGGCCGATGACCCACGAGTACCCGTTCGCCATCGACGTCACGACTTATCCGGATATGGCGGACCTGTTATTGATCGCCGACGTCCTGATCACCGACTACTCCTCCGTGATCTTCGACTTCGCCGTCACCCGCCGCCCGATCATCTTCTTCGGCTACGACCTGGAGCGTTACCGCAACTCGCGCGGCCTCTACCTCGACCTGCGCACCGAGGCGCCCGGCCCCCTGCTGGCCGAGGCGGCCGACGTCATCGAGGCCGTCCGCCTGATCGACGCCCTCGCCGGCGACTACACCGACCGCTACGAGGAGTTCGTCCGCACCTACGTCCCCCGCGACGACGGCAAGGCGACCGCCCGCCTCGTCGACCACGTTTTCACGCCCGGCGCCTGACCCGTTCGGGGCGGCGGCCGAACGTGGCGCCACCCTCCGTGTCCGGATGTCTTACACCTCCGCGCCCGACTTGACGTGATCCGCAACAAGGCTGTTACAGGGAAGGGTTGACCTTCGCCGAAGGTATGGGGATAACTGTCCCGGGGAGTCCCGAAATCCCTACCCTGGGAGCTGTCGATGAGCAGCGTGCCTTCGCTCGCACTGGTCGGACGTGCTTCGGAACTACGGACAGTGATCGATGTGATAGCCCGCCCTCCGGCGGTCGTGCTGGTGGAGGGGGAGGCCGGCATAGGGAAGACCCGTCTCGTTCGCGCCGCGCTCGGCCACGTGCCCGGCGACCGGGCGGTCCTCCTCGGTTACTGCCATCAGATCCGTGAGCCGTTCCCGTACGGGCCCGTGTTCGAGGCGCTCCGGGACGTCGGCGGCCGGCTCCCCGAGCCCGGCACGCTCAACCCGGTGACCGGGGCGCTGGCCGGCTACCTGCCCGAGCTGGCGGGCGCTCTTCCCCCGGCGCCCCCGCCGCTCAACGACCCCCGGGCCGAGCGCCACCGGGTGTTCCGGGCGATCCGTGCCCTGCTGGCCGCCGTCGGACCGGCCGTGCTCGTCATCGAGGACCTGCACTGGGCCGACGACGGCACCCGCGACCTGCTGCGCTTCCTCATCGACCAGCCTCCCGCCGGGCTGGCGCTCGTGATCACCTACCGCAGGGAGGACCACGGCGCGACCCGGGCGTCCCTGGGCCGCGCCTACCGGCACCACCCGGACACCACCAGCGTGGTGGTGCCGCTGGTGCCGCTGGACGTGACCGACGTCGGCAACCTGGCCGGCGCGCTGCTGAACCGCTCGGACCTGTCCTCGGGCTTCGTCGCCCGGCTGCACGACCGCACCGCCGGCATCCCGTTCGTGGTCGAGGAGGTCGTGCGGTCCCTGCGCGACCCGGGGGAGCCGGAGGCGCTCGACCGCGCCGGGGTGCCGCTGCTGCTGCGCGAGGCGATGGCCGAGCGCATGGCGTCCCTGTCCGCGGCGGCGGTGCGCACCGTGCAGGTGGCGGCCGTGCTGCGGGTCCCCGCCGGGGAGCAACTGATCGCCGCGGCCGGGGGAGACTCGGCCGGGCTCGGCGAGGCGCTGCGGGCCGGCGTCCTGCACGAGGACTCCCGCGGCCGGTACGGCTTCCGCCACGCGCTGGCCGAGCAGGCGGTGTACGACGCCATCCCCGGGCCCGAGCGGCGCTCGGCGCACGAGCGGGTGGTGGGCGCGCTCGCCGCCATGGACTCGCCGCCGCTCGTCCAGCTCGCCTTCCACGCCCGGCAGGCCGGCGACATCGAGGCGTGGCTGCGTCACGGATCGGCCGCCGCCCACCGCGCCGCCGCGCTCGGCGACACGGCCCTGGCCATCGAGGTGGTCGAGGGCATGCTGGACGACCCGGACCTGCCCGAGCCCGAGCGCGGGCCGCTGGCTCTGAAGCTGAGCAAGTTCGCCGGAAGCGGCCTGTCTCACCAGCGGGTGGTACGGCTGCTGCGCCATGTGCTGCGCGACGACTTCCTGTCGCCCGACGCCCGCGCGGAGGCGCGGCTGCACCTGGGCCTCCTGCTGTCCAACCAGGCGGGCGACACCGTCGGCGGCCGTCCGGAGATCAAGGCCGCCGTCGAGGAGCTCACCGACCAGCCGACGCTGGCCGCGCGCGGCCTGGCCTGCCTCGCGATGCCCGCGTGGGGCACCGAGTCGCTGGCCCAGCACACGGAATGGATGGCCAGGGCCGAGAAGCTGGTCGCGAGCGCGGACAACCCCGAGGTCGCCGCGGCCGTCCTGGCCAACCGCGCCTCTTTACAGATGGCGATCGGCGCCCCGGACGCGTTCGCGGTCGCGGACACGCTGCCGATCGCCGACACGCGGATGGCGGTCCGCCGGGAGGCCGCCCGGGGGTACGCCAACCTCTACGACTCGCTGATCACGCTCGGGCTATATCCCGAGGCCGAGAAGATCGCCCGCGAGGGACGGCGCCTGGCCGCCGAGACCGGCGCGGAGTACAGCGCCTACATCGTCGACGTCTCGGCGATCCGCATGGAGTGGCTGACCGGACGCTGGGCCGGACTGCGCGAGCGCGCCATCGCGATGAGCGAGCTGGTCGCGGACACCCCGCAGATCGCGGTGGACGTCTGGCTGGTGCTGGGCATGCTCGCGCTCGCGACCGGCGAATGGGAGGAGGCCGCCCGGCACTTCCACGCCGCCGGGCTCGACGCGCCCGACAGCCGGTACGCGCCCGTCGTGGACGCCGCCGCCGGAGGGCTGATCGAGCTGCACCTGGCCAGGGGCGCGCTGGACGAGGCCGTCGCCGAGGCCGAGCGCGCGGTCGCCCGGCTGCGCCGCAAGGGCGTGTGGGTGTGGGGCGCCTACCTGGCGCCGTCCGCCGTCAACGCGCTGGCCTGGGCCGGGCGGACGGAGGAGGCGGCCGCCCTGGTCGCCGAGTACGCCGCCGGCGTCGCCGACAAGATCTCGCCGGCCGCGCACGCCGCCCTGGAGTCCGCGCGCGGCGCGCTCGCCTCCGCTGAGCGGCGTCACGCCGAGGCCGCCGCGCACTTCGCCCGCGCCCGCGAGGCGTACGCCGTCATCCCCCAGCCGTACGCGGCGGCGCGGGCGGGGGAGGGTGAGGCGCGGGCGATGCTCGCGGTCGGCGATCCCGGCGCCGCGACGGCCTTCGCCGACGTGGCGGAGCGGTACGGGGAGCTCGGCGCCACCCATGACGCCGCCCGGTGCCGCCGCGTGCTGCGGGACATCGGCGTGGAGTTCCAGCTTCCGCGCGGACGGCGCGGCAGGGCGGCCGCGCTCTCCCCGCGCGGCAAGGCCACCGCGCTGTCCCAGCGCGAGACGGAGGTCGCCCGGCTGGTCGCGCTCGGCCGTACCAACAGGGAGATCGCCGACGTGCTCTTCCTGTCGACCCGCACGGTCGAGAGCCACGTCGCGACCGTCCTGCGCAAGCTCGGCGTGCGCTCGCGCACCGAGGTCGCGCCGCCCGCCTGAACAAGCGGACCGCGCGCCGCCCGCCCCGGAAACGCGACCCCCCGGGACCGGAGGTGCCGGGTCCCGGGGGGTGTGTGCCTATGGCCTGGTTCGGGGCGCTTTGGGCAGGCGCCCCGAACGGGACTCAGAGGGTGATGCTCCAGGAGTCCAGGAAGCCGGTGTCCAGGCTGTACTGGTCGGCGACTTCGAGGGTCCAGGTTCCGGCGGCCGTCTGGCTGACGGGGACGGAGTAGTTGCGGGTGCCGAAGGAGGTGCAGGAGGTGCCGCCGCTGCTCTTGACGGTGTAGTAGGTCCCGCTCGGGCCGCGCAGGCGGA
>NZ_QOIL01000035.1 GCF_003323745.1 Sphaerisporangium album | reverse complement strand
TCGAGGTCGACGTCGCCGCCGAGCACGGCAGGTGGCGCCACCCGGTCCGATACCTGCGTCCCAGACTCGATCTCACCGCAGCTGACCTGCCACTCGCGCTGGACCTCGACAGCGGGTGACATGCCCGGGGCCTATGAACCTGGCGTCGGATCGACGGTGGCTTTGAGCAGCGTTTTTCCCGGCCGGGGGTACAAGTACCTCATGGGCGACGTGGGCGGCGTCCGGTGGCAGGAGATCGTGGACCGAGCCCGGCGTATTTGGGTGTCCCGGTGCTGGCGGTGCTGGGTTTCGGCAGCCAGTCCTACGTCGACGTGGTCCGGCGCCGTACCCAGGCCGACCCACGCAAGCCCGTGCTGCTGTACGCCTTTCTCCTGAGCTTTCCCGAGTGTCGTGTGACATCGCCCGCCGCGCGGGCGTCGACCGCACCTTCCTCTACCGTCACCGCAACCTGCTGGACCAGGTCCACGCTCAGGCCGCCGAGCCCCACACCGTCCCGGCGGCCGCAGGCCCGCCGTCAGCCGGGCCTCCCTGCAAGCCGACCTGCTCGCCGCCAACGCCCGCACAGCCCGCCCTCGCCGCCCACGTCAGGCGCCTCGAAGCAAGGCTCAGCAAGGTCCTGGGCGAGCAGGTCTGGCGCGAGTCCGGCATCGGCGCCCTCCAGGACACCGAACAGTGCAAGGCGCGGCTCACCACACTCGACCAGCAGGTGGTAAACCTGGAACTAAGGAGCCAGGACCGCGACGACGACCTCGCCGCCGCCCACGCCGCCAACCTCGAAGCTGATGGCCCAGATCAACCGCCGACGCGACGCACCCACGGACGAGAAGTAAAGCAGCCTCTTGAGCAAAGGACGCCATGGCGGACTCTGGAGGAGGGACGGGAGGCGAAGGTGCGATGCCGAACAAACGGCCCCGCGGGCCGCAGCCTTACTGGCGGCCCAAGCGGAGAACACTCCGGGTGCTGACAGCGGTCGACGGCGTCCTCGACCGCTACCGGGATCATCTTCCCGTCTCCCTCCGCCAGCTGTTCTACGTGATCCTGAGCGACGGCGTGGTGGACAAGACGGAGGGCGACTACAAGCGGCTGTGCGAGTACGTCGGCATGGCCCGCCGCTCGGGCCGGATCGCCTGGGACGTGATCCGCGACGACACCCAGATCGCGGTGCAGGGCCCGCCCTCCTTCATCGACCCGGAAGACTTCTGGACCACCGTGGCGATGGCGGCCGATGACTACCGCGTCGACCGGCAGGTGGGCCAGCCCGTCCGGCTGGAGCTGTGGTGCGAGACCGCGGGCATGGTCCCCCAGCTCGTACGGATCGGCGAGGAGTTCGGCATCTCCTGCTTCTCCGGCGGTGGCTTCGACGGTCTGGCCAGCAAACACGATGCGGCCGCACGGGCGGCGTCAGGAGGCCCTAAAACCCTCATCCTTCACCTTGGCGACTACGATCCCAGTGGTGAACATCTGTTCAATTCACTCGCCGAGGACGTCATCGCGTTCGCGGAAGCGGCGGGCGCTGAGGTGGAGTTCGAGCGGGTCGCCGTCACCGCCGACCAGGTCCTGACCTACCAGCTGCCGACCGCCCCGCCCAAGATCACCGACCGACGGTCCTTTTCTGGCACCGCCACCACCCAAGCCGAAGCCCTGCCCCCGGACATCCTGGCCACGATCGTACGCGAGGCCATCGAGGCCCACCGCGATCCGGAGGTTCATCGGCAGGCACTTGCCCGTGAACAAGCCGAGCGCCGCGCGATCCGCGACCGGCTGGCTTTGTAGGGTCACGGCCAGGCGTCGCCCGGGGTTGTGGCGGTTTGATGGCCGGCTCTCCCATGCCCGGACCCCGCTGGCCGAGGAAGGGCAGCGGATGGGCTCGCCCATGCGAGGGGCTGTCGGCTGTCTTCGCAGCCCTTCTCGAGCTGCGCGCGGGTTGTTATGGGTCAGCAACAACCCAGCGCCTTTACATTGTAGATTTATGGCGGACGCCTGACCAATGCCGACCTGCGACGCGGACCGATGGAGCCCTACCGGTGCCACGCTCCCCCGCTGAGCGACCGGTGGTCACCAAGGCCAGCCATGGATCGCCTGCACCGTGTGGTCATCCACGGCGACTCCACCGTCCCGAGGCCGGTGCTGCCTGGCACACCCCACCGCGCAATCCTCGTCGACCGGGCCGACGCCGCTACTGCGCCTGGTGGCGGCAGAACTACGGCGGCGAGGTCTGCGAGGCTGACCCCGGCCGCCGGAGTCAGCGCTCGTACCACGGCGGTCACCAGCGCGCCGATGGTCAAGATGATCAGCACAGCGAACGGGATCTGCCATCTGAACCTGCAGCGTTTGCTCACGCGGCTATCGTCGCCATTTGCGCGCTATTCGAAAGCGGTTACCCCACGAATCGTGACCTCTCGGTTGTCCCGTCGAGAGATCGGGCGGTTGCACAGCGGGCCCGACGGGCCCATAGGGCGCCACACGCCGGAACAGATGCATCACCTGCGACGACGCCCTGCGTGCAATCGAGCTGCTACTTCGCGTGGCTGACGACTAGGCGTGAAGTGAGCGGCCGGGCGTACGCTTGCCGGCGCCTCTCATCAGAACGGAAGCCCCTCCCGCGTGTGAGGATGACGGGAGGGGCCAAGTGCTCCCTGCTTGCATTTCCGATTACTGTTTTAGTGCTGTCATGCGTTAATCGATAAGGCTCCTTTCTTCAGGGGGAGCCTCAGCTTCCTGTGGGAAGCGAGGGCTTGATCGGCAGGCTCGCCTGGAACTGCGTCTGCCGTCTCCGATTCGAGAGGAGTGGGACGAGTCATCGGATACCTCGGCGTGGCCCAGATAATGCCAACGGCATCTAGGTCGGCGATTTGCTGCGCCGTGAGACCGCCGTCGCGGCCCAATTTGCGATACTTGACAAGCCAGGGACATAACGCTAAACCGTCTGATGATCGATAGTTCCTGCTGACGGTGAGGTGCCCGTGCTTTTCAAAGTGTTCGCGGCACGCGCTCAGGCCACGCTCCCAATATTCGTCCCAGATCATGCCCAGACTATTAAGCGTCTCGATCTGCTCGTCCGTAAGGTGGCCGGTGCGCCGATTTGCGCGCTGTCCTGCTACCCATCTGTCCAGCCTTAGATTATCCGGCGATCGGTAGCGAGGAGGGATGCGAAGGTGGCCGTTTGCCTCGTAGAACGTGCGGCAGGCGTTCACGCCGCGCTCCCAGGAGTTCTCCCAGACCATGCCCAGCTTGCTGAGGGTCTCGATCTGCTCGCCGGTGAGGCGGCCGTCACGCTTGTCCTTGCGCCTGTTCATGACCCATTGGCCCAGTCCAAATCCATCCGGCGTCATCTGTTTAACAGGCATGCGCAGGTGGCCGTTTGCTTTGTAGAAGGCGCGGCAGGCATTGACCCCACGCTCCCAGGAGTTCTCCCAGACCATGCCCAGCTCGTTGAGTGCCGTGGACTGTGCGTCGGTAAGGCGGCCCTCACGCCTGTGCCTGCGCTGCTTTGTCAGCCATGCGTCGAGCTTCATACCGTCTGACGCCCGGTATCCCTCGGGTACTCGAAGGTTCCCATTCGCGTTGTAGTACTCCTGGCAGGCGTTCAATCCGCGGTCCCAGCCGGACGGAGGCCTTACCTCCTTACGGAACCCGATCTTCTGCAATTCGGCTATCTCTTCCGCCGACAGCGATCCGTTCTTCCAGACACGCCGCAGTGCCCGGACTTGAGATCCGAGTCTCACGCCGTCCACGACACAGGCTTCAGGGACGTCGCAGTGTCCGTTCTTCTCCGTGAATTGCCTCAACATCGCGAACAAGCGCGCCCTGTGTTCCTGGTTGGGTGACCACACCATGCCGATCTCGTCCAGCGCTTTCACCCGCTGGGCGGACATATGCCAACGCCGACGTGCCGCGCGCATGTTCTTCACCCACGCGCCCAGGCGCACCCCGCTTGGGGCGACATAGTCGGGGTGTACCAGCAGATGCTTGTTCTGTTCGTAGTAGCCGCGCGCCGCGGCCAGGCCGATCTCCCAGGATGAGGAGACGGCCTCAACGGTCCGTACGGTGATCGCCTCACCGAAGTCGCTGCCTATGTCGGTGCCGATCACGTGCAGCCATGCGGGCGGCCGCTGCGATGCCTCCTGCTGTTCGGATGACCCGTTGATGAGGTCGCTGCGCGTGGAGTCGAGCCAGTCCGTCACACGCTCGTCATGCGCGCGCAGGGCGCGAAGGACCTGCCATACCGGCTGGAAGGCCGAGCCCTCCAGCGCGGCTTGGGGGGTTTCGCCGTCGGAGAGGATGATCGGCACGATGATCGTGCCGGTCTTCCCGGGGTTCTTGCCCAGACGGACCACGCGGCCGATGGCCTGCACGATGTCGACCGTGCTGCTGCGCGTATCCGCGAACATGATCGCGTCGAGTTCTGGAACATCGACGCCCAGCCCCAGGACTCGGGCATTCGCCACGACCATGGTCGTGTCCCCGGGGTGGACAAGCTGCTCCAGCACTCGGTGACGGGTGTCCAGGGACATCGCCCCGGACACGAAAGCCGCCTGGACCGCCGCCGGCCGGTCGTCCTCTGGCAGCAGGCGGGCCACATCCGGGAGGGTGGTGGCGAACTTCACCGCTCCCGCGACCCGGCTATGGTAGGTGATCACCCGGCTGAGCCTGTATCGGCGAGCCGCCTTGAGCAGCGCGATCTGACCGGCGACCATTTCCGCCGGCACGCTTTTGGACCCGATGGCGAGGACCCGATCCCCGCGCAGGACCTGGCGCACCTCGTCGGTATGAACGAGAGGGACCACCACCTGATAGTCGGCCAGCAGACCTTTGTGCATCGCCTGCCCAAAGGGAAGCCGGTACACCTCGCGGCCGAAAATCTGCGGGTTGTCCATGCTGACGGCGTCGTCATCGTCGACGTCCATGATCCGCGGAGTAGCGGTGAGAAAAGCACGCCGCGAACCCGGGATCGCATCGTCCCGGGTAACGTCAGACCATTTCTTCCCCGCGCGGCCCGCACTCAGGTGCGCCTCGTCAACGACGATCAAATCCCAGGCGGGAGCACCCCGGGTGTGCGCTTCGGCTATCACGCCCTGGCTCTGGAAGGTGCAGAACACCGTCATGTGGTGCCAGCGTGACATCATGTCCGCCAGCACCACCGGATCAGTCGTGATTCCGGCCGTCAACGACCCGAGGCTGGCGTTGATGCGCGTGGTGTGGACCATCACCCCGGGGTCCGAGCACACCGCGACGATCATTCCCGTCTCCGCGCCCAGATGCGCCACATAAGCCCGCGCGGTCTGCGCGAGCAGCTCCAGGGTGGGCACCAGGACCAGCGCCCGGCGCGTTCCGATCCGCCGGGAGACCTCGGCGCCGATCCGGGTTTTGCCGGTGCCGCACGCCAAGACGGCCAACGCCCGGCCGCCTGGTGCGATCTCGTTGAGTACCGCATCGACCGCGTCCTGCTGGTGCGGCCACAACGTCGTGGTGTTCATTTCGCCTTTCTGCGCCGACCCGCTGCCAGGCAGCGCTTTATTCGTCTTCGTCGTTTTATGGGCAAACCAGAGGCGGTGGCCCCGTAAGGTATTGGGCCCCTTCGGGGCCACCGCGATCCGGCAGGGCTCAGTCGACGGCGGTGGATGAGCCGCGCAGCCGGGCCCGCCCCTTGACCCGAACATCAGGGCGGTTGAAGACGTGACGACGTGCGACGTGGGGAATTCGACCACGTCGTGACGCAGTCTGTCAGCGCATGGATCGCCAGTGCGATGCCCAGCGCTGAGCCGCCTCGGCGAGCTTGTAGGTCCATGGGTCAGGTTTGGCGTGGGCGGCCGCGGCCAGATGGGGGAGGCGGTCAGTAGTGTGCCGGGTGATCATCTACCAATAGCCCTGGCCTCTCCCAGATCGAGGTGGGCGGTTATCAGGTGATGATCGGAGTCGTTTTGTTCGACCATTAGGTAGTCGGTGATGGCCGGTTCCAGTGGTTTTGAGACGTATATCCGGTCGCAGCGGATGGGAGTCGAATCCTGCCCGAACCCCGCGGTGGGGGCGCGCAGGCCCGGAATGTTCCGCTGGTCGGATAGGAAACCGGCGACGTCCACGAATCCGGCCTGTTGCAGCGAGCGAGCGGCGGCCCGGTCGTCGGGGCCGTGCCTCACCTGCTTGTATCCCGGCAGTGCTCGCCAGTCCACGGCGGGGTCACCCAGGCCAGGGTCATTGAAGTCACCGCCCAGCACCGCCCAGCCTTTCGCCAGATCACTGCTGGCACGCGCCTCCTCCTCCCGGATGGCCGGGTTGAAGGGCGCGAAGTGCGCAGAGGCGATTATCAGCGGGCGGTCGAGTCCTGCCATGCGGCATTCGACTCGCGCTTGGGCATGCCAGAACGGCGGGTGCCGTTCATGACGTTCCCGCAACACCTCCAAGCGGCGGCCAGGGCGGATGAGCACCACCAGGTGGCAGTCATGTCGGTCGGCCCGGGCCACATACCCGCGCATGTCCAGCGTTCGCTCGGCCAGGTGCAGGCCGTGGGCGCCATTGAGCAGCCAGTGCTTGGCCTCCTGGATCAGGATGACATCGGCCACCAGGCCGGCCAGAAGGCCGAGCTGGCGGGTCAGTCGGCCAGTGTCGCCGGCATCGATTCCGCCGTTCCGCAGGTTCCACGAGGCGATCAGCATCCGGTCTCCAAATGGTCCAGCAGTCCGGGCAATTCATGCAAAGTTGAGAGCAGCAGCGCTCCGGCGGGAAGTCGCTCGCAAGGCGCCGGCGGTTCAGATCGGAGCAGTACGGCGCGCATCCCGTATTCGATGGGCATGGCGACGTCCTTGGTGATGTTGTTTCCCACGAAAAGGATCTGACCCGGGCTATCCACGGTGGCAGCCTCTTCCACGGCCTCGTAGAACTGCGGCTGAGGTTTGGCGAACCCCAATTGATGCGACTGGATCAGTGCGGCGAAGAATCGGTCGGCGCCGGCCTGCACGAGGGCCGCACGACGATCCTGGTGCGGCAGGGTGTTACTGGCCAACACCAGCCGATAGCCACGGGAGCGAAGCAAGCTCAAGACGACGATCGCATCCGGGTCTACCGCTTTAGAGTGCCTCGGGGCCAGCGTGCCGCCGAAATCGAAGGCGATGCATCTGATCACGTGCCATCCTCCTTGTGACATCGCGGTCCGCCGGGTTCCAGCCACGCGCTCCTACGTGGCGAGAGCACACGGCCGAACGTCGGACCATCCCGCTCACCTCCTGAGCAGAGCGGGCGGCACGTCACAGCCGCCGGGCCATGCGTTCTGAAGGCCAGTCCTCGATGAGTACGCCGCCGACGCGGGGTGGGCCTGGATGTGCGGTGTTCAGGTGAAAGGTCGTATCCGCGATGTGTCGATGCGGTCGGTATCAAGCACGGTCACGATGCCCGAATGGTCGCTGGCACCGTCGGGATCCACCGGGTAGTAGTCGACGATCGCGTCCTTCAGGGCGGGGGTGACGTGGAACTGGTCGACGCGGACCAGGCCCGTTCCCGTGGCCGCCCGCAAGGACGCATCGCCCCGTAGATCGGCCAGGTGAGCGGCGACGTCGATCATCTCGGCGGCGGCCAGCTTGTCCCCGACGATCGTGTTGGCCCGCCACGGCTCCTTCGCAGAGGCACGCGGAAGGCAGCGGTTCATCCGGTTGTAGGGCTGGACCAGCTCCCAGTCAGGTTCCGGGTCACCCACCGGGCAGCAGTTCAAATCCCCGCCCAGCACGCCCAGCCCGTCATACCGGTAGGCCCGCGCGGCAAGCAGCTGCGCCTCCGCGGCAGCCGCCTCCACCGAGTAGGCCGTCAGGTGCGTGCTGATCACCACCAGCGGCACCGGCAGGCCGGGGAAGGCGAAACGGGCCGCGCCATAGCCCTGCATCAGCGTGTAGGGGTTGCTCTCGAAGGCCACCACCGGCACAGGCACATGCGCGACCACTGTATACGCCCGGGTCCGCGAGTAGCCGACCCACACCCGCATACCCAGATCCCGCTCGGCCGCGATCACCTGCCGCATGTCGTTGTCCAGCCATCCCTGGCACTCCTGGAGCAGCAGGATCGACGGCTTCTGGCCACGAATGATCTCGGCTAGGCGCGGCCACCGGCCGTCCAGGTGCGCACCATGCCGGATGTTCTGGCTCATGATCTTCAACAGCACGAAATGATGCCTTCCTAATCGCGCTTCGGTAACTCAACCGCCAGCCGCCTGGCAAGGGAGTCGGTGGCCCCGGCGGATGTCCAGGGCTGCCGGGGCCACCGCGGTCCGGCCGGGCTCAAGTCCAAGGCGGTGGACGAGCCGCGCAGCCGGACCCGCCCCCCTTGCCCCGAACAGCGGGACGTAATGATCATCGCGGCCTTAGGAGCTGGGTGCGACTCCCAGTTTGGTTAACAACGCAGACCGTCGCTGACCTGGAACACTTCCGAAGGGATCCACAGGGGTCACCGGTTATGGTCTACAGAGCGCAAGATCTCTGACACCTCGATCCCACGACTGGACTACAGGTTCAAGAGTGAGCGCACCGTCCCGATATGACCTCGAATGCTCTTGGCAGATCGCCTGCCAGCAGGCCGGCCGCGCTGGCAACATGCTGATGATCGACGTGGACATCATCGCTCCGCAGCCGACGTCGCCCAGGCACAGCATCTCCGTCAACCCGGCCAAGTTCGTCTATGCCTAACGACCGCCCCGAGCCGCCACCCGGCAGTCCGGACACCGGCACGACCGGCGCACATACGTAGTCGTAATACCATGCTTCCAGAGCGGATCACGAACGCATCTAAGAGACTCATCCATGAGCAAGCCCCACCGCTTATCCCGTAGCCCCATGACCATAAGGTCCTTGTGGTCAGGCCGCGATCGGTGGCTATCTCGTTCAGCGCGTCATTAGTGAAGGCCTGATTCACCCATACAGCCCTGAGAATGTCTATCTTCAAGCCGGAGAAGATACTCTCGGGCTCGACCGGAGACACAGCAATCGGGAGCAACCGCCCACCCGATGCCGCGACAACCTCAGCATCAAACCCCGGGTACACCGTACGAGCGCGAAGCAGCGCACTCCGACTGAAACGCAGCTCCGCTGCGATCTCCCGGAGACTCTTGCCTTGTTCCAGCCGATCCAGCACCTCACGCCTAGCGGAGTCACTGGAAAACATGTAGGTAGGGGCCACGTCAAACTCTCCGTAACATCAGCCGGGGACCTACAGGAAACATCACCGGTCCACAACCAGACAGGGCCTCACCAGCACCCGAGCCGCGAACAATCCGGGTGACGTGTCAGCGTTTGCAGAGCACCTGCTCATGCATCCACAACATCACCACCGCGACACTCCCGGCCAGGAACGCCATCACCACCACGCCCGGGAACAAAACCTGCCCCAGATCAAATCCCGCGTGCGCCACCATCAACGGCACCACCCGGCCATACCGCCGGTACAGAAAAATCATCCCCGCCGTCATAATGGCCACCGACAGCGCACCCCAGCCCAGATACAGGTGATAGACGCACCGCAGACCCGCCCCCACCAGATAGATCCCCCACACCGGCACACCCCGGCCAGCCAGCCCCCGCACCAGCAACGCCCCCGCCGCCTCCTCAACGATCCCCGCATGCACCGCCCTGACGACGAACACCCCGACACTGGTGACCCCCAACGCCTCCAACTGGGTCCGGCCACCGGCCAGCGGCGCAACCGACAGGATCACCCCCATGACCTTGCTCGCCACGAACAGAGCCCGAACCGCCGCCAGTACCAGCACCAGCCCCCGGCCCACCGCCGGACCCCGGACCCGTCTCCAGCCCATCTGCTGATGCACCAGCAACGCGACCACAGCGCACGTCGAGAGCATGAACAGCGCATACACCCACACCCCCGGAACCCGCGTGTGCAGCCAGGTCACCCCCGAACGCCGCCAGCACGACGACACCCCGGACCACCCAGCGCCCCTCGGCCTCCGACGCCCACCACAGCGCCACCGCCAGTAACGCCAGCGTCTCCAGTAGTTGCACCACCCACGAAGGCCCCGGCAGGCCCCCGCCCGCCCAGTCCACGACCGCGCGGACCGTCCCCGGCAAAACAGCACCACAAACACCACGGCATACGCAGACAGCGGATACCGAGCACGAACCGAACCAGCAGAGCCAGCCGGAGATATACCCGGCGACACGCCCATGCCGGTGTCAGCAGAAGCAGACATGAATGATTCTTTCAAGGGGGCGGCAGCGCGGATGGGAGTGGTCACCGCGCCGCCGCCCAGCTCATGGGTAACGACGCCGGGTTTCCTCCATGAGAAGCCCGGCGTCACGATCTTTAGGCGAAGGCCATTGTCAGCGCCTCAAGAACTCGGACCTGCCCGGCCAGCTCATTACCCCTATTCTGCTTAGCCGTGTGACACGGGCACGTACACTCCCTCCCCGCACAGTTGTGATGGCTGTTGTTCGCACAGAAATACTTGTCTCGCCTGTGATGACCACTTTTCCTGATCACCCTTCCTAGTACGTTAAACGGCATCGTCAGAACTCAGCTAGCCATATCCCGGCAAGGTCAGATAGCCGTGCGTTACGCGGCCGAGTCCATCCCGCTCCGCGCTAAGCGGGACGCTTGACGCGACAGCGCAGAATATGGGAATCACCACGCTGCCACACAATCTATCAGCGCGCGAAATAGCTGCCCGGTGAGACGCCCAGCGCCGGACGGCCGCGCGCCAATCATGGAAGGTCCCCTCTACGGATTCAATACACCTTTTCCTGCATGTATTGGTCTTTGAGTGGATTGAAGTAAACGGCGGGAAAGGGGGTCTCCGCTGTCGGTCGCTGGTCAACCGGAACGCGCGTGCGGTGGCTCCGCAGTTCGGCAGACCTTAGAGCCACCGCGCTGGCCGGGCTCAGCCAGGAGCATGACGAGCCACGCGGCCGGGTCCGTCCCGCTTCCCACGGAGCGGGACGGCTTGACGCGGCAGCGCATGATGTGGGGAATCACTACGCTGCCGCGCGATCTATCAGCGCTTGAGCTGCTGCCGGTGCGACGCCCAGCGCCGGGCGGCCGCGGCGAGCTGGTTCGCTCGTGGGTCAGATTTTTCATGGGCGAGCGAGGTCCAGAAGCTGACCTGCGTCGCGGAGAAGGAATCCAAGGCGTCGCGGGAGGCGGTGTCCCAGGACGGTGCGCGTGCGGCGGCGCGCTCGGCGGCGGACGGGTTGTGGCCGGCCTGGATCAGCCAGACAAGCCAGCACGCGGGGTCGATCCACGCCGCTCCCAGAGTGGGGTAGCTCCAGCCGACCAGGTGTGCCCTTTTCTCATCGATCAGGACGTGTCGGGGGTTCCAGTCCGTGTGCAGCAGATGATCTCCTGCCAGCACCTCCGGCGTCTCGGTGTGCATCGCCCATCGCTCCTCTGCCCGTCTCGCCGACGCGTCACGAGGAAGAGGAAGTCGTCCGAGCTGCCGCAGGAGATCAGTGACCATGGCCTGATCGGCGGGCCGTGAATAGTCCGCATGACGGCCATCCTGGAATGCGAAGACCAGAAGGTCCCAGTCATCGATCCGGATGCGCCATGCCAGACGTGGCGATACGGAAACGACGAACGGGTTGATGTTCCACTCGGTGGAGTGCGTCCAAACTCGCCGATGGTCGTCAGGGCGCCCTTTCACGTAGTAGTCCCCTCCGCTGGTTTTCACGTACGCGGAAACCACGCTGTTGGGCCCCCCGGGGATCGGCCGTGTTGCGATGATCAGCCCGATACGTGCTTCAACGGCAGCTTTCACCATGACCGGCAACTCGTCGAACGAGACGTTCGTAGCCATAGCGACAGACTCTCCAGATACGGCGCAGCACTGTGAAGTGGTCTCTCCTGCGGTGCCTGCTCCTGTGCTCGTTTGTGGAGGCCAGCTTGCGGCTCGGTAGGTACAACCGGACATCGACGCGCTCATGCAGGCTTCCGCCCCAGGCCACACAGGGCCGGCAGTTTGAGGTCCTTAGAGGGGAGTTCTGACTGAGGCCATCCAGGCCTCCATAGGGCCAAGGGGACCAGGCCCGGCTCTACGAGCTCCAACCCGTCGAAGAATGCTCGGATGACCGGCTCGGTGCGCAGTGAAACCGGGGAGCTGGCGTTGTCGTACGCCTTGACGCCTTGCATCAGGTCATCACGGGGTGTTGCGTGGGAGATGACGAGGCATGACCCTGGAGGCATCTCCTGCATCAGGTCTCTGATGATTTCCTGTGGCTGTTCCTCGTCTTTGATGAAATGCAGCACGAAGATCAGCAGCACGGCGATGGGCTCGTCGAAGTTCAGATGGGCTTGCAGGTCACGGCTCGAGAGGATGGTCCGCGGCTCCCGGATGTCTCCCTGCACCATGATCGTGCGCTCGTCGGTGGCCAGGAGCGCTTGGCCGTGGGCCAGCACGACATCTTCCAGATCGACGTACGCCACCCGCGCGGCCGGGTTGATGCGCTGGGCGACTTGGTGAACGTTCTCCTGTGTGGGAAAGCCCGACCCGAGATCCAGGAACTGAGCGATGCCCATCTGTCCGGCCAGGGTCGCGACGGCGCGGCGCAGGAAATGCCGGTTCACCAGAGCGAGCTGACGCGCCTCGGGGAACTTGGCGATCACTTCTTCGGCCGCGTCGCGGTCGGAGCGGTAGTTGTCCTTGCCGCCCAGGTAGTAGTCGTACATCCGCGCCACGTGTGGCGTGGTGATGTCGATCTTTGGACGACGGCCGTCGGCCCTGTTGCTTCCTGACCTCCCCTGATCCAAGGGAACCCTGACCGATGGCGGCGTCTGCTCGCCCTTCATCACGGCGCACCAGCCAATGTAATGTGCCCCATGGGTCGTAACCTCCATTGCGACCAAGGAGCCCGCCAGGTGATGCCTCGCCTCGGCGGGTTCCGCTTTTCGACCTCGACAACGTCTGATGATCATTGCGACATCTGAGGTTGGATGCGACTCCCAGTTGGGTTAACAAGGCGCAGCCAGGCTGACCTGGGACGATGTCGCCGGTGTCGTCGTCTGGTCACCGGCCGTGGTCTACATGTTCTCGTTACTGTGACATCCGACGCCTTGGAGTAGGTCCAGGATGCGGGGCCGGTGTCGTGCCAGATTTCAATGCTCGCGTTTTTCCCTGAGTGGATCGTTTTCTCTGAGATGACACCGTTCTCTGATGCGCGTCCTCGTGTAATTGCAGGATTCGGTGTTCGCGGTATTGGCAGATGCTGATTGGCTGTTCATGTGCTACTGGCGGCAGTGGGCTACTACCGGGGTCAGCGGTAACCGTTGCCCTGATGTCGCGTGATCTGCCACTGGTCTGATTGGGGCTCGCCACCCCCTCAGTATCAGGGGGATGATGTTGAGGTGCGGATATTGGTCATTGGTGGCTCGTGGTTCGTTGGCAGCGCTGTCGTGGTGGAGGCGGCACGGCGTGGATGGGAGGTCACCGTCTTCAACCGTGGCCTCAGCCGGGTGCCTGCGCCCAGGGTTCGACGTATTCGCGGGGACCGACCGGCTGGATGTGTACTTCCTGCACCACTCCAATTTCGGCGATGGTGACCGATGGTTGGGCCCGGCCGTGGAGGCGATGCGCGGCTTCCAGGGGGAAGGGCTGATCGGTGCGATCGGCATGCGCGGCCCGCACCGGTTCGCACTCGACCGTCTCGCCGTCGCGCCCGGCCAGCGCGGCGACAAGACCGCCCGATTCCGCGCGGTGTTCGAGGCCGTCGACCCTGACGTGCTCGCGGTCCGGGACAATCTGCTGTCCCCCGCGGCCAGCTCCCAAGGCATCTTCGCGTTCGCCGAGCAGCACAACGTCGGCGTGCTGATCAACAAGCCGCTCGCGCAGGGCCTGCTGACCGGCACCTACGACCCGGCCGGGATGCCCGCCTTCGGGGAGGGGGGATCACCGGCTGCGTAAGCGGTGGTTCACCCCACCCGCGATCGGGATCATCGACGAGGGACTGAAGGAGCTCCAGCAGCTGGTCGGGTGGCGCCCGGAGGATCTCATCAGGCTGGCCCTGTGGGCGTGCCTGGATCGCTATTCTCAAGCCGCCGTCCTGGTCGGGTTCACCAACTCCCGTCAGGTGGAAAGGAACCTGTCCGCGCTCGGGGCGCCGCCGCAACCGCAGGTGATCGAACAGGCTCGCCTGATCATGGGGCAGGTGCAGGCCCGGCTGGATGAGCAAGGGGAGGTGCTCGTCGACGAAACCCTCAGGGAAACCGATGACCAGCTCTGATGCGCGCCAGCTCAGCTTCCTCGGCGCCGGCGAGCACCAGGCCCAGCCGGGCCGGGTGCGGCTGATGACCCTCAACGCCCAGCACGCCAGCCCCGCGCGGTCCTACAAGCAAGCCGCCTGGCTGGCCGGTCAAGACGCCGACGTGGCCGTGCTGACCGAAGTCGCCGCAGGCGGGGCTGCTTTGACTCAGGCGCTCAGCGAACACGGCTTCGCCGTGCACTGCACCGACGACCGAGGCGCCGGGAGGGGCGCCGACTACCTCACCCTCATCGCCACCAGGATCGGCCAGGCGGAACCCGTCGAAATCCGCTGGCCGCACCTCCCCCACCGCTGCGCCGCCGTCCGACTGCATCTGGACGACGGGTTCAGCGTCGGGGTGGTCGGCCTGTACGTGCCCTCCCGGGGCCCGAACGCACGCCGCAACGTCGACAAGCGGCTGTTCCAGGACGCGGTGACGGCGCAGCTGCCTGCGCTCGCCGGCGCGCTCGCCGTAACCGGCCCCGTCGCCATCGCCGGGGACCTCAACGTCGTCGAACCGGGCCATCAGCCGCACCACGCGGTGTTCGGCCGCTGGGAGTACGACTTCTACCGAGCGTTCGCCGCGGCCGGGTACGGCGACGCGTTCCGCCACTGCAACCTCGACCTGGCCGACCACTCCTGGTACGGCCGGCGCAGCGGTCAAGGGTACCGCTTCGACCACATTTTCTGTAGGCCCGTCGAGGCGGCCCTGGACTGCGGCTACGACCACGAACCCCGCACTATCGGGCTCAGCGATCACGCCGCGATGACCGCCACCATCGCCGTCACTTCCAGCGCCAGCTAGCACCGCCGCTCACCCGCCCCTGCGCGCCTCAACGGCGCCCCGGGGCGATGTCGCCATGCCGTCTTTCGTCCACACGGAGATCCGCATGCTCACCAGCGACGTGCCCACCAGCCACGACCTGCTCCTGCACGCCATCGGCCGCCTGGCCACACTCCACCCCGACCAGCAGCAGGCGGTGCGCGCGGTCCCGCGCACCCGGCCCGCCGCGCTGCGCGACGCCATAGCCGGCGTCCTTCCCGGCCACGATGTCGTCATCACCGGCACCCTGGAGCGGCGGCTGCTCGCGATCACTACCGGCCAGCAGCCTGGCACCTGGCTGCTGGCCGATCTGTCCGGGCAGCCGCACAGCACGCGCACCTGGCCCGACTGGGCCGCCACCCACCTGCGGCTGCACACCGGGGACACCTTCATCAGCTACGCCGACCTGACCCCGGAGGCGGTCACGCGGCTGACGCGCCCGCGAGTCCTGCTGGTGGCGCTGTACCGGCCCGAGTACTTCCCGCTGCCGCGGTTTCCGTTGGCCATCTCTGACCTGGCCCGGGCGGCCCGCTCCACCCTGTCGGGCGAGGTCACGCTGATGGACATGCAGCTCGGCGTCACCCTCGACACCATCCTTGAGACCGTAGGAGAGCAGGCCCCCGACATTCTCGGCGTCTCGGCGACCTTCGGCCAGCATGAGCTGATGACCCGCCTGCTCGACCAGGTCCAACATCGGGTGCCGCTGGTCCTAGCCGGCGGCAGCCTGACCGTCCGCAACGAGGCGCTGCTGCTGGAGCGCTATCCGCGGCTGCTCATCGCCCGCGGCGCCGGCGAGCCCACCATCCGCGACGTCATCGCGCACTGGCACGGCGACCTGGAGCGTGAGCAAATCCGGGGCATCGGATATGTGGGCGCCCCCCGCGGCGGCGCCGTCGTGCTGACCCGGCGCCGCACCGCGACGCTGCCCAACCGCGACGCCGACGACTTCTTCCCCGAACTGGACCTGCTCGGCTCGACGTTCGAACACCAGGGCGTGGCGCAGCTGGAGACGACACGAGGCTGCACCAGCAACTGCTCGTTCTGCCCTCGCGGACACAAGGGCACCTGGGCGGGCGGGGCGCCCGCCCAGCTCCCGTGGATGCTGGCGGCCTTGGACGAGGAGTTTCGGCGCCATCCGGAGATCTCCCGCACCGTGTACCTGGTGGACGAGGAGGCCATCGGACGCGACCACGACGCCGTACCACGCGTTTTGGCGATCGCCGCGGAGATGGCCAAGGCCAGCTTTCAGTGGGAGACCTCCTGCCGGATCGACCAGGTCGCGCACCCCGGCCACGACCGCGACTGGCACATCGAGCGCGCTCACATGTGGCGAAGGCCGGTCCGCGACGGGCTACGCAGCTGCCTGTTCGGCGTGGAATCCGGAGTTCAAGGCATTCTGGAACGTTTCAACAAGGAGACCGACGCCGACCAGAACGCCCTCGGCATCCAGACCCTGTCTGCGCTCGGTGTGCCGACCCGGTACACCTACATCACCTTCGACCACCTGATGCCCCTGGGGGAACTGCGGGCCACGCACGCCTTCCTCGGCCGCACTGATCTGCTGCTGCGCCCACTCCCGCACCTCACCGCCGAGCAGATCGTCGACGGCGTCCGCGACCCGCGCTTCGTCGCCGAGCACAGCACAGGCCGCCCGTTCTACACCGGCGTCTCCTACATGCTGGTCAGCATGGAATGCCTGATCGGCGCCGCCTACACCCGCAAAGTGCACGCCGCCGGCCTTACCGGTACGGTGCGTCCGTCGATGGGCCGCGTCGACGCCACGTTCGCAGACCTGCGCATCGGCGCCTGCTCGGAGCGGGCGCAACTGTGGGTCGACCGCAACTTCGCGCTGGACTACACCCTGAAGTCGCTGGAGAAGATCCTCGACGGCGAGCCCCGCCGCCGCGTACGCGCGGCCCGTGTGGTCATCAAGGACGCCGCGTTCGCGGTACTCACTCGCATGATCGGCATCATCGGCCGGGGCACGGCCCCGGCCGCGGGCCCCCACCTGACCGCGGAACTGGACGCGATGCTGGAGGAGGCGTTTCAGCAGCTCCGCGCCCGTATCGGCGACAACGTCCCGCAGGTGCTGGCGGTGCTGCCGCCGCAGGCCGCCCACCGGTTGCGCTACGAGCACGGCCGGTGGGCGGCCTCGGCAGGCTGGCAGCTGATCAACGCCGCCGATCCCTGCGGCACTTAGTCGGCGGACCGCTCCGGGATCGGCACCCAGTTGAACTCCTGGCAGTACCGGGCGTAGGTGACGAGCTTCCAGGCCGAGTACTCCTCCATCCGGCCTGCCACGCGAAGCAGTTCTTTGACCCAGGTGTGGGCGATCCGCTCCTGCTCGGTCATCCCGGTGCCGATCTCGTCCAGCATGCGGCACGCCACGACGAAGTCCGCCTCCGTCAGCGCCGAGACCTCGATCCTGACGTCCCGGTGATCGAACACGAAGATCAGTCGGGTGGTGTCGAACCGGGTGTACCGCTCGCCGACGTACTCGGTGTACGGCTTCATGGCGGCGATCAGCCGGTCATGGTCATCGACCGGGTAGCCGATCCCGAGGTCCAGGTCGCTGGTCTCCAGGTTCACCTGGATGCCAAAGGAACCGACATCGCGCGCCTCACGCCCGCTCCACGAGGCGAGAAGCCCGGCTGCCTGCGCGCGGATCTCGAACAGCCGCTCGTCGTCGGCCCGGCGCGCGTGCCAGAACCGCTCGGCCCGGATCCACTCATCGGCAGGGAACTGCTCGGGATCGGCCCATCTCGCGGCGAGGATGGCATCGAGGTCTAACGCCGTTCGCTGGCCTACTGCCGGGTTGTTTGGGTCAGTCATCGTGCCAGATTAATCGTTTGGTCGTCGTCTGCCATGGCAGTTTCGGTAATTGGCGGACGCGCCGATACCTCTGGCTGATCCGCACACCATGCTCGTTGCTGTCGGCAGCTCCTTGCCCGTCGCCAGATCAACCGTGGCCCGGAAAGTGAACAATTCAGAAAACTCCCCCCACTGCCTGGTCGGGTTCCCGGCCACGCAGTGTTGTGCCGAGCCCGGCAGTAAAACCGTGCTGGACTTCTCTCGCAGGATGCCACTCCATTGCCCGCGAAGACAGATACGTCCCCGACATCCACTGCCGTACCGATTATCAGTCACTTGTCATGGTTTGTCTATATTATGACCTCCGTGGCATTCCTTAGGCGCTTTCGGGCTACTCATGTTGTATACCGTACCCGGTGACTAGCCGAGGCGGTCAGCGATGTCCGGGCAGCTCAGAGCCAGCGCGAAGTGTTAACCAAGATGGGAGTCGCCATCAGCTTCGGATGTGGTCACCCTTGTGAGGGTCGTCAAGGTCAAAAGCGGTATCTGGCGAGGAGCTGTCCGATCCGACAAGTCGGTTGATCTGCAAGGCGACACGATTTCAGGTGTTCGTTCCAGCGCAAAGGGAATGTCCTTGCAGCTAGGTCGCCGGCTTCCTCGTAGGTCAGGTCCGAGGTGTGCCGCACGAAGAAGGCGGCGCCCCTGGGGTGGTCTTCCTGATTGCCGTCGCTCCACATGAAGGTTGATATGACACAACAGGCATCCGCCGTCGTGATAAGCCTCTTGATTGTTGTATGCCTGCTACTGTTCATGCTTTTGGTGCGACAGTGGCAGATCAGCAAACGGGTCCGCCGACGGGCGGCATTACTGGAGGCCGGTCTGCATGCCCGGGACAATGAGCTGAGATACCTGGTTTCCGATCGCCTGCCGCGGCTCATGAGCACCCCGGAGCCGGCGCGGCGGGAACCGGTACCAGGCCTGCGTGATCAACGTTTGCTGGGTACCCGGTTCGCCGGGGACATCGAAGAGGTCATGAGCGTGTACGCGTCCGCGGCGGGCAGGTTCCGCCAGCAGGCCGACCACGCGGTCCGCGATGCCTTGGGGGGCATCATGGGGCAGGTGCAGGCCCTGGTCGGCGAGCAGGAGGTCGCGCTGAGGGCGATGCAGCATCGGCACGAGAACCCCGATGTGCTGCATGACTTACTCACCTTGGACCACCTCAACGCGCGGATGGGCCGGAAGGCTCAGGTCGTGGCCGTGTTGTGCGGTAAGTGGGTGGGCCGGCAGCGGGACGCCTCGAGCTTGACCGATGTGGTGCGCGGTGCGATTTCCACGATCGGTGACTACTCGCGGGTGCAGTACACCGAGAACGACGATGTGGCCGTGGCCGCGCCGGTGGTGGAGGCGGTTGTCCTGTCTCTGGCGGAACTGCTGGAGAATGCCACGCGCAGGTCTGAGCCGAATGCGCCGGTGCGGGTGAGCTTGTTGGGGGCCTACAACGGCTTGTCGATCACTGTCGAGGATGCGGGGATCGGCATGACCGATGAAGAGCTGCTTGTGGCGCGTGAGCTGGTCGCAGGGGTGCGGCCGGTTGACATCACGCGGTTGGGGGATCCACCACGGATCGGGTTCCCGGCCATCGCCGCGTTGACGCGCATGTACAAGTTCTCCGCTCACCTGGACGGGCGATCCTCCTCCGGAGGCCTGCGCGCGACGATCTTTGTTCCTTCCTCGTTGCTGACCACCCCCATCGAGCGCACCCGGCCAGACGCCTCCCGCGCAGCGGCGGTGACCCCTGCGGTAGTGAACGGCTCGTCGGGATTGCCGCAGCGCCGCCGCAGGGCCAGCCCATTGCCGGCTGCCGCACAGCTAGACGATCTGCAGGATCCTCCGCGTCGGGCGCCCGAAGAGATGGGCGATCGTCTGGGCGCGTTTCAAAGAGGTACCCGCGCCGGGCGCCGGGCTGGCGATGAATCCTCCGACAGCTACGACAGGTGAAGGACATGAACGACGTGTTCGACCCCGATACGTTCAACTTCGGGAGCGTCGACTTCTTGCTCGACCAGGCGGTGCAGCGCATTCCGCATGTCCGCGCAGTGATCCTGCTGACCTCCGACGGGCTGTTGCGTGCCCAGACCAGACACGCCCCCGAACTGGACACCGCGCAGCGAATGGCCGCCGCGTGCACGGGGCTACAGGCGACCAGCAGGGGAATGGGTGAGCTCATCACCACCGAGCAGGACGTGGCCGGTGGCTGGCGTCAGACGATGGTGGAGTTCGATGACGGGTATGTCCTGGTCGTCTCCGCGGGTCAGGGCACCTACCTGGGGATTGCCACCGGAGAGGGGGCCGACCTTGGGCGGGTGGGTCAGTGGGCGCAGGAGCTGGTGCAGTCGGTGGGTCACGTGCTGAACAGCCCGGCACGTCAGGACGTCGGTAGCGGGTCGTGACGGTGCCCCGGCGCAGCCGGTCGCCGCTGGTGCGGTCCTATCTGGCGACCGGAGGCCGCACCCGTCCCAGCCGCCCGATGTTCGATGTGCTGACGGTGCTCCACGCGCCGGGAAAACTGTCGGTCGAAGGGCTGGGACCGGAGCACCGGCAGCTGGTACAGCTGTGCGAGCAGCGACTGATGCCGCTGTTCGAAGTGGCCGGTGCCATGAGACTGCCGATCGGCCTCACCAAGGTGCTGGTCTGCGATCTGGTCGACAGCGGCCACCTGCTGATCCGCGCGCCCGCAGCCAGGGCCAACGTCCCTAAACGAGAGCTGCTGGAAAGAGTGATCGATGCGCTCAGAGCCCTCTGACCGCGACTACCTGGCCGGCGGCGCCCAGTTGGCGAAGATCGTGATCGGCGGGGCGTTCGGTGTCGGAAAGACCACATTCGTCGCCACATTGTCTGAGGTCCGCCCGCTGCGGACGGAGGAACCGATGACTCAGGCCAGCATCGGAGTGGACGATCTGCGCGGCCGGCCGGACAAGTCCACGACCACCGTCGGACTGGACTGGGGCCGGCTGACCATCGATGACGACCTGGTGCTGTTCTTGTTCGGCGCCCCGGGGCAGGCACGCTTCCAGCACATCTGGCAGGAGACCGCCCGCGGGGCCTGGGGCGCGCTGATCCTGGCCGACACCCGTCACCTGGAGCAATCGTTCGACTCTCTGGGACTGGTGGAAGAGATGGAACTGCCCTACGCGGTCGCCATCAACGACTTTCCCGACTCCCCTTCCTATCTCGAGGCCGACCTGCGCCAGGCACTGGACCTGCCGGCCACCACGCCGTTGGTCACCTGCAATGCCCTGAGCCAGCGGTCGGCGGCCCAGGCCCTGACCGCCCTGCTGCAGTACCTGATGACCCTCTGATGCATTGGAAAGCGCATGACCCACCCCCCCACGCCCCCTCCTGCCACTGGCTCCGCGCCGCCGCCCGGCTGCCCCGTCACCCCCGGGGCAGAGCACGGGACCCGATCGGCGCGGGAGGCCTCCGAGGACGCCGGATCTGTGGTGCGGCTGTACGGGGAGGCCTTCTCGGCCGACCCGCAGGCGGTGTACCGGCGTCTGCGCTCCATAGGGGGCATCGCGCCCGTGGAAATCGCACCCGGCGTACAGGGGCTGATCACCACGACGTACGCCGCGGCGCTGCACCTGCTGCGCAACACTTCGGGCCAGTTCGCCAAAAGCCCCCAGCACTGGCGAGCGCTTGCCGCCGGCGAGGTACCCGCCGACAGCCCCGCCCGGATGATGATGATGGAACGCAACAACGCCTTGTGGAAGGACGGTTGGGAGCACACCCGGCTACGTGGCGCGATCAGCGACACCCTGCTCGGCGTCGACCTGCACGCCCTGCGAGGGCTCGCCACCGGCTCCGCCGACCGCCTGATCGACGTCATCGCCCCCCGTGGCAGCGCCGACCTGGTGGGCGACTACGCGGCCCGCCTGCCGATGGCGATCCTGTTCGATCTATTCGGCTGTCCCGGGCCGATCGGGCATCGGATCGTCACCAGCCTGGACAAGCTCTTCGACACCGCGCAGGACGCGGCGGCCGCCAACGCCGAACTGGAAGGCGCATGCCTGGAGCTGACGCAGCTGAAACGCCAGACCCCGGGCGCCGATATGACCTCCTGGTTGCTGGCACATCCGGCGCAGCTCACCGATGCGGAGATGATCCAGCAGATCCTGCTCCTGATCGGCGCCGGTACCGTGCCGAGCACCAATCTCATCGGCAACGCCCTCACACTCATGCTGACCGATGACCGTTTCGCCGGGTCGGTTCTGGACGGGGCCCAGTCCGTCGGCGGGGCACTGGACTACGTGCTGTGGAACGACCCGCCGATGGCCAACTACAGCCCCCTCTACGCGCGCCAGGACACCATCTACGAGGGCATCTTGATTCCCGCGGGCGTCCCCATCCTCATCTCCTTCGCGGCGGCCAATACCGACCCCTCGCTGCGCCTGAACGACGCTCACTGGGCCGGCAACGAGGCACACCTGGCCTTCTCCGCCGGCGCTCACCGCTGCCCCGCGCCCGACCTCGCCCGCGTGATCGCTGAGGTCGCGGTCGAACGCATCCTGGACCGGCTGCCCGGCCTGGAGCTCGCCTGTCCCGCCCAGCAGCTCGGCCGCCGGCCCGGCACCTTCCACAGCGGCTGGACCGCACTGCCTGTCGTCTTCCCGCCCGTCGCGATGTCAGGAGACTCATGGACCCCCAGCACTCCCCCGCCCCTCCGTACCGCCTCGACGCCACCGGTCGCGACATCCACGCCGAAGCCCGCGCCCTCCGCTCCCAAGGGCCCGCGGCGCTGGTTGAGCTCCCTGGTGGCGTGGTGGCGTGGGCAGTAACCGACCCTGGCCTGATCAAGAGACTGCTCAGCGACTCCCGCGTGTCCAAAGACGCCCACCAGCACTGGCCGGCGTTCGTCAACGGGGACATACCGCAGAGCTGGCCCCTGCGACCCTGGGTACAAGTCCACAATGCGCTGACCGCCTACGGTGATGAGCACACCCGGCTACGCCGCCTGCTGTCCGCAGCGTTCACCGCGCGCCGGACCACAGCACTCACCCCGAAGATCGAAAAGATCACTAGCGATCTCCTCGATCACCTGGCCACCGTCCCGGCCGCAAGCACCGTCGATCTGCGGGCTCGGTTCGCCTACCTGCTGCCCCTGCAGGTGATCAGTGAGCTATTCGGCGTTCCCGAACAGTCCCACGAGGGGTTCCGCCGGACCGTCGGCGGCCTGTTCGCCACCAACCTCACCGAAGAACAGGCCACCGCCAACGCCCATGAGATCTACGCAATGCTCACCGACCTCATCGCCACCAAACGCCGTTACCCCGGCGACGACCTCTCCAGCGCCCTGATCTCCGCTCGCGACGACCGCGACAACTCCGAGCTTTCGGAGCAGGAGCTCCTGGACACGCTTCTGCTCTTCATCGGCGCCGGACACGAAACGACCGTCAACCTCCTTGACCACGCCATCGTGAACCTGCTCGCCCACCCCGACCAGCTCGCCCTCGTCCACGCGGGCCAAGCCTCCTGGCAAGATGTGATCGATGAGACCCTCCGCAAGGAGGCACCGGTCGCCAACCTGATCATGCGCTTCGCCATCGAGGACATCGTCGACACAGCCAGCGGACTGGTGTTCCGAACCGGAGACGCCATCATGATCGGCTACGCCGCCGCCGGCCGTGACCCTGAGCTGCACGGCCTGGACGCCGACCGGTTCGACATCGGCCGCCCGACCCGGCACAAGCATCTGTCGTTCGGGCACGGTCCGCATTTTTGCCTCGGCGCTCCCCTGGCCCGCCTGGAAGCGCAGATCGCTCTTCCCGCGTTGTTCGACCGTTTCCCCGGCCTCGCTCTCGCCGAGCCCGCAGACCGGCTCCCGCCACTCGAGTCCTTCATCTCCAACGGACACCGCGCCCTGCCGGTCCTTCTCGGTCATTCCGCCAACTGACCCACAGGCCGTCCCTGGCCGGAAGGACGCCGCGAAACAGGTCACGTTGCCGCAGTGCGGCAACGTGACCTTCCTCTTTCCGAATGCGACGGTCACACCGGGACGGTCAGTCCTGACCGGCCAAGGTCAGCGGATCCGGCGAACCGGGTTTGCAAACGCCAGAGAGCGTGCTCGGGCGCCACCCCAGGTGAGACATGGGTCAAGATGACGCGCGACACCTGCGAAGCGGTGGCGACATCACCAGCCTCCTCGGGTGTGCAATGGTGCGGCTGAGGTGTATCCGCACCTGCCTCAATCACGAGCACATGTGCGCTCCGCGCCAGGTCGGCCAGCTGCGGGCAAGGACCTGAGTCGGCCGAGTAAGCGAAGACCCGGTCACGATATTGGGCTCGAAGCCCGAAAGCCGGGACGCTATGCTCGACCTGCCAGGCGGAGACGTCGACAGATCCGATCCGTAACGCGTCTCCGTCGCACACTTCCTGAGTAATGAAGACGCTGCCGACCGCTCCGTCTTGACCCAGCATCGCGTCCACCCTTTCAACCCATCCTGGCGGCCCGAATACCACAGGCCTTGAGAGAGAGGGCGTATTGACGAAGGCATTCCAGGCGGACAGCAGATCTGCACAATGATCAGGGTGAAGGTGGCTGATCCAGATGGCGTCGATATCGGCGAGCCCCACATGCCGCTGGAGCTCAGCAAAGGTCCCGGGCCCGGCATCGACCCATACGATGCTCGGCCCCATCCGCAAGAGATATCCCGAACAGGGTTGATCGGGCTTCGGATAGGGAGTCTGACACCCCAGTACAGTCAACGACATGGACATATGAGGGCGAACGCTCAAGAGACTTCTTCCCGCTTGCTGTTGGTTAGCTGACGGGCCGCGTTGTGGACGTTGAAATCCTCCATCTGTTCAGCGAACTCCTGAGCTCGAGGGGTCGACCTCAGCGCCGGCGCGGCCAAAACCCGGCTGAGGGCATGCGTGCGACGCACCACGCCAGCCAGCCGCAGGTCAGGGGGCAGCCCGATAACTGGCCGGACGACCTCCAGCGCACCATCCAAGTCACCATTGTGCAGGTGAGCCAATGTCAAGTCCAGCCGAGTCACGATGGTGTGGGCGTATGACGGTACCTTTCCCGTGGCAGGGGCTTCATGCTCAAAAAACTTCAAAGCCCGCTCCAGAGAGGCCACGCTCAGGGCGGGAACGCCTAACCATAGATACGAGCTCCCTGCGCACCGCTCCTGATTTCCCAACGAGAAATCGAACATACCTTCGTACTGGTGCTCGTCCTGCACATGCTGCCGCGCTTCTTCGGCTCCCTGGAAAAAGCATCGAGCACGAGCCTCATCTCCGAGTTTGGCATAGGCCCGCGCTTGCAGACTTCGAAGTCGCACTAATTCCACACCAAATGCAGTGAAACTAATTCCTTGCTCAGCGTACCGGGCGGCATCGCGAATACGGCCATCCCAGAACGCGATCAGACTACGGGTGGAAAGTATCCAGGCACGCAATTTGTCATGCCCAGATAATTCCGCAGACAGCCACGCCGCACGGGCATGGGTGTCAGCCGCCTCGTAATGTCCAAGATCACTGCACACTGGCGAGTAGCCCGCACAACTGACCGGCGATCACATAGAGATGCCGAGTCCGCTCCGGATATTGCCGCCCTTTCAATAGGGAAAAGGTAATGTCGCGTAGCCAGTACATATTTCCGATGAGCGGAACCAGGGGTCTGTTAAATACCGTCGGGCTAAGTGTCATTCGTGATTACGCAATTCCCCGCCCCACGCAACGCCGTTCACGACGAGCGGCAGCGAGGCGCCCATCCCGCCACCTTGAGCATGCTGTTGCCGCGCGGTACCCGCCTCGTTGTGCTCACCGAGTACCAGAGATACGACCGGCGGCATTAGCCGACCGAGATTGTCCCTCAAGGATCAGATCGTGATGCGGACGAGTCGGGCGACGCACGCGCGCCCGTCCTTTCCACGTAGGCGCGGGAGCAGTGCGCGCCGGTGGCGGGCGGTCGCCCGGACGAAGCGCAGCTCTTCCTGATTAAGGGGCTCTTCGACTGAGCCGATTAAGGTTTCCCCCGCCGCATTTCCCCTGCCACCACCCACCTACGCCGCGACGACCACAAGGGAACGAGCAAATGAACGACGCACCCCAGGCCGACGCCCGTCCGCTCCCCGTGCAAGCGCATGACCTATCCCACACCCGCATGATCTCGGCTCTCAATTCCTCGTCGCGAAGCTCGCGGGCGGACGGCTCACGTTCGCGTCGTTTTCTCTCGTGGTAGGTGGATGGAGCAAAATCCAGGACCGCGCGGATCAGATCGACACCGAACCGATCCCGATGCAGGTCGATGAACTCGACTAGCGCGGTAGCCTCGGGCCGAGTTCGCGGGCGAAATACGCGGAGGCCGCCTTCAGAATCTCGTTGGCCCGGCGCAGCTCACGAACTTCCCGCTCCAGCTCGGCAATTCACTGTGCCTCGCTCGTCGTCGTGCCCGGCCGCTGCCCGCTGTCGACTGCCGCCTGCCGTATCCAGGTGCGAAGCGCCTCACGATGAATGCCGAGCCGATCGGCCACCCGCGCGATCGCCCCGGTCTTCTCACCGGTTTCCTGGCGCAGCTCGAACACCATCTTGACGGCACGATCACGAAGCTCTTGGGGGCACTGCGGGCACGGCTCCCATCCTTCCAGTCTTGGGAGACTCCAATCGACCCGGGGCACCTCAGTGCGCGGTTGTCCTGTTCTGCAGCCGCTGTAGGAGGAAGGTCTCGCGGCCGTTGCAGGTACGATGGAGCGCGAGGTTACTGGTAGTCCCGGCTATCAGAACCTGCGGAATGCCTTCGGCCTTCAAGACCGGATTCTCAATGCAGAAATTGGCGGCAGCGGTGATCTTGAAAGGTTATCGGGTCAGCTGTCTGTCACACCTTCCGGCCGACGTGCAGCGCTGAACACTGCTTCTTTCGCGGCTTGTGCGAACATGGCTTGACCCCTCGCGGGGAGCCCGATCCGGTTCCAGTGGTGGATCACGTGCAGGGCGGTCACCGCGCGGATCCCTCGGGTGAGATCACCGCGTTCTCTGATCTGCCGTAGCGCGCCGCCCGCTTCCTGGAACGCGGCCAGCCAGCTGTCGGGGAGAGCGCCCGGGTGGGCAGTGCCGAGCAGGAGTCGGCGGACGCCGCTGGTGAACTGCGCCCATGTGGTGGGGTCGGGTGGTTGGCTGAGGAGGGGCGCTCGCTGCTCGGCGACCTGTGCCCACACGCCGCCCTGTTCGGTCCAGTCCAGACCTGCGGCTCGCATGAGCGTGGTGAGCAGGATGAGGGAGCGTTCCCGCCGGTCGGGCGCGTCGCCGGAGAGGAAGTCGATCAGGTGGCGGCTGTCGCCATGGAACAGGGCGTGAGCCGTGTTCATGCTGTCGGGGCCACCGAAGGCGTGGGTCTCCGGCTCGTAGATATCGCTCGTCCACCGCATGCCGTCGGCGAGTAGGCCGCGCACTGGGTCGGGCCGTGTCGGGTCGGGGAGCTGGTAGCGGATGCGCCACGGGCCTTTGCGGATGAACCACCATGCGGTGATCGTTCCGGCGGTTTCGGCGGTGGGGAGGATGCGGGTCAGGTGGGTGGAGGCGTGCTGTTCGCGGTCGCGGCCGTTGCCGGGGTAGGTGATGTTGATCTGCCGCCACCGGGTGCCGGTGCCGTCCGTGGCGTCGTCCATGGTCGGCCTTTCAGATGAGAAGGAGGCAGGCGTCCCAGCCGGTGGCGGCTTCTGCGGTCTCGGCCAGCGCGATGCCTGCTGTTCCGTTCAGGAGTCCGGCGGGTTCGTCGGAGGCCGCCGGCGTGTGCTGGTGGTTTTTCTCGATCAGGGTGAGGGGGATCTGGGTACGGGCGTCGGCGGCGATGCGACGGGCGGTGGCTAGGAGTCCCGCGGTCCCGTGGCACAGGCCCCGGTCGGTGAGGCGGGCCAGTTGATGGGGGTCGCTCACGCACGCGCCGAATGCGGCTTCAGCGGTTTCCTGGCGTGCGGGGTCGGTGATGGCGCGGGCGGCGAGTTGGCAAGCGCGGGCGATGCCTGGGGTGCCGTAGCACCAGCATGGGCGTAGCGGGCCGGCCTGGGCGGACTCTGCGCGTTCGAGGTCGGTGAGGGTGATGGTCTGCGGCCACCACGCGGCGCCGTTGTCGGTTTGGCGCTGCCAGGAGTCCAGCCATCGGAGTATCCGTCCGATCGCCTCGGCGTGGCCGTCGACGTGGACGCCATCAAGGTGACTGAGGGCTAAGAGGGCGAGAGGGCCCGAGATGCCGTGAGATATCCCGAAGTTTCCGTGGCCGCCGGGCACGTCCTCGCGGTGGGGTCCGTGGCGGCACCACCAGCCGGGCAGCGGCCCGATCGGCTCGGTGAGGCGTACCAGGTAGGTCAGCACCTCGCGGAGCAGATCGAGATCGCCGGCCCGGCGCAGGGCGACGCCTAGTCCGGTCAGACCGCGGATCAGATCGTACTCGGCGTACTCCGGCTGCCGGTGCTGGTCGATGCGGCGGTGGGCGGCCTCAAGGCGATGGCGCGTCACCGCCTTGAGGCCGACGGCTGCGGTCGCTCGCGCTCGGGCGAGACTGGGCTGGTCGGAAGAGGCGAGGACGAACGCGAGGGCAGGAGCGCCGTAGTAGAGGCTGGCGCCGCCGGCGACGCTGACACCGCCGGCGACTGCTTCTTCCAGCGCCGCGTACGTCGCCTCCCAACTGTCGGTTGCCAGGTGGAGGAGGGCGATTCCCGCCGCCCCGTCGGCGAGGGACTGGCCTGCCGTCATGACGTCCCCCGAACGATGTCGGCGCGGGCGATAGCACGGGCCAGGCGCAGGCAGTGCCGCTCGGACGCGGTGTCGACGCCGATCATGCGGGCGTGGTGCAGGTGCAGCAGGTCGGCCAGCACCTGGTCGGTGTCCAGGCCGTCGCGGTCGGCGAGTGCCCGGTAGGCGGCCAGCGCCGTGCGCAGATCGTCGTCTCCGTAAGGGTGGCGGGCGGCGGCGAGTTGGGTGGCTTTCAGGCGCGGGCCGCTGCGGCGGGGGGCGCGCTCGGAGAGCCAGCGCAGGCCATCGCCGGTGAAGGCGTCGGCGATAGCGATCATCCCTGCGGCCGTGGCGGCTTGCCGGTCGCCGGACAGCCGCTGAAGGGCGGCGCGGGAGTTGGCGGCGAACACCGCCTCGGCCGCGGCAAGGGTTGGCCCGGTCCCGTGGCGGGTCTCGGGCCGATAGGTGTGCAAGGTGTAGTCGCGCAGCAGTCCGTCGTCATGTAGCCGCTCCGCCCACATAGCGAGGTCGTGAGCCGCGTCCCCGAACCGGGTGGCGCGCAGCGGGATCCGTAGCCGCAGATGGGGTTCGGGGTCGGGGTAGCGCAGGAACCACCAGCCCTCTGGCAGTTCGGTCGCGGGCCGGTCGGCAAGCCGGGCGAGGACGTCGTCGGATCGGCCGTAAAGGCGGGCGTCCAGCCACTGCGACAGGGCGGGCCGATGCTGAAGGGTGCTGGCGGGATGGACCAGTCGGGTCGGCGGCCGGTGGCGCGGTGGGGTGCGGGTGAGGGTGAGCAGGAGTTCGGCTGGTCTGCCGTCAATCCAGTCTGACGGCCCGCCGGCCTCGACGAGGACGGCGCTCGCGTGCCGGTCGAGGTGGCTCCGCAGCACCGCCAGGTGGGCGTTCTCGTCCAGGTCGAGGCGCAGCCGCACATCGTTCTCGCCGATCAGCACCACCCGCGGCAGCCGTTGCCGTTCGCGGTGCCGCTGCCAGGCGGCCCGCCACTGCGGCCACGTCGCGGTGCGGGCGGGGAGCGCGGTCGCGGGGATGGTCCAGCGGGCCGGGTGCAGGATGGAGCGGCCCCGCCGGATCCGTGGCAGGAACGGCAGACCGCGGGCGTGCCCCCAGTCGAACCGACTGCACGGAGCCGTCCACGCTGTCCAGATCTCCGTCAGGAACCGGATGAGCGGCTGCTGGCCGGTCGGCAGGAGCACGCAGTTGACCAGCAACGGCTCGACCGGCCGCCCGGTGGTGCGTGACATCAGCCACAGCCGCTGACCATCGCCGGCCACCGCCAGGTCCTCCAGCGTCCACGACGGATCGGGGTGGAAGTCGCCGACGGGCAGGACAGGCAGTAGTTCGGGCGTGCGGGCGACGGTGGCCAGGCGAGTGTCGAGTGGGGGCCCGGACAACTGCACCGTGTCCGCGCCGGGCATGGCGGTTGGCAGGCTCGCGTAGACGCGGCGGAAACGCTCCAGTTCGGGTGGGGTGAGCAGGTGCAGGAACCGTGTGGCTGCGACGCCCGCGTGGCGGGCCCCGCTCACCACCGTCAGCATGAACGCGCCTCGATCGAGGTCTCGTGGTGTTCCGGCGGCGAGGGTGAACCGCAGTTCGGTGTGCGGGATCGGCGGACGGTCGTCGTCGCCGCGCAGCGATTCGATCAGGTCGTCATCGAGTACCACTTCGGCGCAGCCGTCCACGGCCGACTGCTGGGCGAGCGTCGCGAGAACAGTGTCGCGGGCGGTGAACGCTGCCGGGTCACGGCGGGGGGAGCCCCGGTACCCGGCGGGGAACCCGAGAATGCGCAAGACGTCGCGCAGCGGTACGGCCGCGCCCGGGCCCCACCGTTCGATGAACGCGCGATGGTAGGCGGCCCAGCCGGGCAGGTGCGATGCGACGGCGGCAAGCGCGGAGGCGGCCGCCCGAGCCTCGCGGATCACCGTAGGGGGCAGCGTCACCGAGCAGTCGACCCGCAGATCCACCGCGATCCTGTTGCCGGGATCGGGGAGGTCGATGTTGCGGGCGAGGTGCGCGGCCGGGTCGGTCACAGTCATCGGCGGCCGGACCGCCGACAGCAGCACCCCCGCGTTCACCAGCGCGACCAGCAGCCCCTCGGCCGCCGGGGTGTCGGCCGAGGTGTCGGTGGCCAGTTCCTCGGCCACCTTGGCCGCCAGGTCCCCGAACGCGATCGGGGCGCTGGCCGTCTCGACCGCCAACCGCACCGGGCTGGTCAGGTCGATCTCGACATCCCATATCCGTTCGTCGCTGGCGCGGGCGCAGGGCAGCACCCACATCCCGCCCCGGGCGTACCCCAGCGCGTTCGTTACCACCGCGACCGTGCGGAGCGTCGGCAGGTCCCGCTCGGCCGCAGCCGTGTACTCGGCGATGTAGTGGTCGTCGGGGCGGGCCACGTCGTGGTGCCGCTCCCCCCAACGGACCACCGCGCGGGGGCCGAGCTCGACCGGAGCCACGCCGGCGAACCTGCCAAATGGGGTCGCGCGGGTCGTCCACCTCAGCAGATACCGGACCGTCGCCTCCACCAGGCGCCGTAGCCTGCGCGTCTGAATCGGCTCGTGGGCCAAGGCGCGGGTGATCTGGGCGGCCAGCTGCGGCGCGGCCTGCACGACGGCGGCAGCGAACTCCGGCAGCGCCCACGCCTTCCGCAGCCACTCCAGCCATTCCTTGGGCTGGTCGGTGGTCAGGTCGGGCCAGGCGGGCAGCGTCAGATCTCGAGGGTAGGAGGCGGCCCTGATCAACGCCGCCTCCGCCGCTTGGAACATCTCTCGCACCGCGTTCCGGGGTTAGCAGAAGGAAGGGGAGGGCCCGGCCTCTGAAGGCCGGGCCCGATGGGTGGGCGGGTCAGCTGGAGCCGTCGCCCGAGCAGGCGTCCGAGCCCGTGTCGCCCGAGCCGCAGTTGTCGTCGGTGCTGGTGGCGTAACCGCTCGCGGCGGGCCCGGCGTCGACCAGGCGGAGGTTCAGTTCATACTCCATCAGCGGGTTCCCTTCTCATCGGGGGTGAAGGCGAGGACGAGGCGGCTGTGCCGCTTGTCCAGAACCACCCCGTCCGGCAAGTCGCCGTCGGGGGCAGGCGCGGGAAGGACATGCAGCACCGGAGACGGGCTGCCCGCGTCCACCCACGCGCGCATGTGCTCGACCATCCGCCCGGCCGCCAGGGCGGCCTCGGGCCCGTGGGCGTATGCGCCGAGATCGAAAAGCCTGCCGGTCCAGCGCAGGGCCGACCGGTAGGCGAACGTGCCGTCGTGGAGGGTGGCAGGGGTGCCGAACCGCCACGAGGGGGCGACGATGCCGGAACTGACGGCCCCTTCTTGCGCCGACAGCACCACGAACTCCTGCACCTCGCATATGAGGTGGGTCGCCAGCCACAAGTTCAGGTCGGCCAGGACGGTGCGGGGCGGCAGGCTCAGTCCGGCCCACGCCTCCTCCCGGGGCTTGGTGAGGATGTCAGCGACAACGGCGGGGTCGATCTGCTGGCCCTCATCCAGCCGCAGGTGGACACCGTCGGCGATGTCGACGTATCGCACCTCGTGGGCTCCGGCACCCTGTACGGAGACGAACCCGCACTGGCGGTGGCTCTCACTGACCAGATGGTCCCCTGAGCGTCGCAGCGCCCATGATCGGGTCATCCCGAACGTACGCAGCGGCACGACGAGCACACCGTCTTCGGCAAGCTGGTCGCGCCACGCGGGCGCCACGTCCCACGCCCCGGCCGTGACGATGATCAGGTCGTAGCGGCGGCCCGGCTCGATCGGCTGTTCGGCGTCCGCACACACCACGATGACGTCGTTGTAGCCCGCCGCCTCCAGGCAGGCGGCGGCCCGGTCGGTCACGTCGGGGTCGATGTCGACGGTCGTGACCGACCCGGCGGGGCCGACGAGTTCACGCAGCAGCGACGCGTTGTAACCACCACTGCCAACCTCAAGCACATGCCGGCCCTCCATGCGGCCAAGCGCGTCCGCCGCCTGACCGAGCATCTCCGCGATCAGGAACGGAGCCGACACCGAGCTGATGTTCTCCTCACCGACCCGCTTGGTGATGATCGCGGTGTTCTCGTACGCCTCCTCCAGAGGGATACCCGGCGTGTACAGCTCGCGGGGGACGGTCCGCATCGCGGCCTCCACCTCGGGGCGCAGGGCCAGACCCTTCGCATGATGATCGGCTGCCAGGCGGTCGACCATCTCGTTGCGGAGACTCTCGCTAGCGATCGTGCCAACGCTCATAAGGATGCCCTCTCACGATGCGTACGGGCCGCCGTGGCGCAGGCGGCCCCCGGATGCCCCGGGAGTCATCCCGGTGGCGGGCTCTCATGCTGCCCGACCGGCGAACCGCTTTCAGCCGAACGACTCGGCCTGACCCCACGATGAGCCGGCCGGTCGCGAGCGTGAAGGCACGCCATGTGTCACTGATGTGATCACGCTGGGTGAAAGTGATACGGGGCGTATCAACCGGAGACCGTTGTCAGTGGCCGGTGTGCGAGGTGCCAAGGATCGCGGCGAGTTTGCGGTAGCGGGAGGCGGTGGGGTTGGCGTGCTGGGCGCGGCGGGCTATGACGTCGGGGAGTGCCTGGTGGCGGGCCCAGTCGGGGCTGGCGGTGCATACATCCAGCAGGGTGTCGAGGGAGGCGTCCCATTGGCGGGTCTCGGCGAGGGCGAGGGCGACGTCGAGGTGGAGCCGGTTGCGGGCGGCGGGGGTGAGGGCGGAGGTGTCGCCCATCGTGGCGTAGGTTTCCAGGGCCTTGCCGGGCCGTCCGGTCGACACCTGGAGGCCGACGGCTTGGGCTTGGACGGTCGCCGGGCCGAACGCTGTCCCGTTGACCGACACGTCCCGGCCGATTCTCGCCGCGACCGCGTGCCCCTGGGAGAGCAGGTCGTCGGCCCGCGTCACGTCCCCATCGCGGGCCGCCACGACCGCCGCGAACGTCACGTGCCACCCGTAGGTGGCCAAAAGTTCGGGATCGTTGTCGCTGTAGCGGGGCTCGATCATCAGATAGGAACGTTCGGCCGTGACCGACGCCTGGTCGAGGCGGGCGTCCCGCAGGTAGATCCACGACCTTCCCGAAGCAACCATCGCCGACCGCACCTCATCGCCCGCGAGCTCAGCCTGTACGGCGGCATGCCCGATTCCGGCGTAGGCCAGGTCGCGGGCGCCGAATTGATTGGCGACGTAGGACGCCAGCCGGAAGGCGTCGGCCATCACCGACGCGGCTGCTCCTTCCCTGCCCACAGGCATCGTATGGGCGACGGCCGCGGCCTGCCGGACGGCGATGGCCACCAACGCGCCCGCCGTGGCGTACTGCCCGGCGCGGTATCGGTCCCATGCCGCCGCGAGCCCGGCCGTCACCTCGCCGGCGGACACGGGCTCAAGGTCGCCGCCAACCCCGGCCGCGGTGTCGTGGACAGCCCGCGACAGCTCTCGCAACATTGCCCGGTCGTCGCGGCGCATCGCTCGACGGGGCTCCTGCTGGCCGAGCACCACCGACACGTCTGTGTGCAGCGCGGCCGAGATCCTCAAGAGCGACGGCAACCCACCCCCCAGGTCTCGCTCAACCTTGCGGATCGTCGCGACCGACAGCTCAGTCGCCTCGGCGAGCTGTTCCTGGGTCATCCCCGCGCGCAGAATTTTGATCCGCTCGCCAGTCGTATAGTCGCTCCACCGGGTCATTGCTCGGCCCTCTCTCCCGCCGGATGCCCGGCGTAGTCGGCGCTCGCCCTGTCCAGAAGGCGCGTGCCCGTTCATGCCCAGTATGCGGACGAGGCGTACAGAACGGCTTCAACCCATGCTCTATCCGCGGACCTCGCCTCCGTGGCCCACTGCACCGCCCACCTCAGCCTGGCGGTCGGTCGCCGCCACGAGCCCGTCCACCTCGGCCCCCGACAGGCCGCGCGGCAGCGACGCCAGCCGCCAGGACGCCACCGCCGGGACCGCGCCCGCCAGCGGGACGGGGCCGTCCGCCCGGTCGCGTGAGCGAACCGCAGGAACGCCCGCAGCGACGTCACCATCGCCTTCGCCGACCAGCTGTTGCGGTCCCGGTAATGCTCCACCATGAACGCGGTCACCTTGCCCGCGTCCAGCCCGCCACCTTGAGCACGCCGTTGCCGCGTGGGCCGCCCAGCAGAGTATGGACGGTGGGGTCTATGGGGCGCGCCAGCATGTGCACTCATCTGCTCCTGGAGGTCAGCGGCTCATGGCACCGATGTAGGAGCCCGCAAGGATGAAGAACAAGCCGATGAGTGCGGTCGGGGTGGCACGGTCGCCAAGAAAGATTATGCTGTAGCCGATCGCGAATCCCGGATCTAAATATCCGGCGAGGTTCGCACGTACAGCGCCGATGCGACGGATCAAAGTGTAGAAGAGCACCAGCGCTCCAGCGGTGGACACCACACTAAGAATCAGCAGTAATCCGAGCGTGGATGGCGGTGGCGGCGAGATTGTCACCACGGCCGCAAATGGTGCTATCACCACGGTACTGATTGCCATGGCAGCTGTGGCGATTCCTAGCGCAGGGACATCAGAAAGGGTTCTTTCAACCCAGAGCGCGCCTGCGGCGATGAAAACTGCTGCGGCCACAAGTGCAACTGCCGCCCACCCACTGCTGCTGCCAATGTCGATGTCGCCAAGGAAGAGCACGATCACCCCGCTCAACCCGATCAGCACACCGGTCATCTGCCGTACTCGTACAGCGTTATTGAAAGTGGCGCTCAATACTGCTGCCCAAACCGGTTGGGTGGCGACGAGAATCGCGGCCAGCCCGGCGGACACGTACTGCTGCGCGCCAGTCAGTAAGGCCAACGGGATGGCGACCTGTACCAGTGCTGCGACCAACACTGCCCTCCAGCGGCCCCGCACGGCCTTCAGCGCCCCGCTGCGGAGGGCCAACGGAGTCAGCACTATCGCGGCCAAACCAGTACGAGCGATGACGACCACCGAAACGGGTAGGTCGCGAAGCACGACAGCGGTCAGCGGGTAGATAGCCCCCCATATGGCGCCGAGCAGAACCAGTAAGACCCCATCTCGCCTACTCACAGAGCGAGCTGGTCGTCCAGGTCCCTGACCGCATCGGTATGCCGGTAGGGACGCAGTCGAAGGCGCAGATGAGCGACGGCGCGCAGGTTGCGAGGTGATTGCGTTCGCATGGCGATTCTGTAGGCCTGGCCGGTCAAGGATGCGGCCTCCGGTATCTCGCGTTGCGCTATACGCGCTGAGGCTCGAGCGGCCAACACCTCCGCTGAGGCGCGAACGGCCGTTGCCGGCCATGTGGCAAACGCCCGATCAATCGCCAGCCGCCCCTCCGTCACCATCGACGATGAGTGCTCGCCGAGTTTGAGAAGACAGAGTCCCTGCATCTTGAGGAGATGGGCTTGATCATGGAACGCGAGGTAGTTCTCCGCAGGTTGCCCTTCCGCGCGCTCCAGAAACTGAGCAGCCGTATCCAGGTCTTTTCGGCATGACCGATCATCCCCCAGACACGCGTGGATGAACGCGCGAGTGACTGCGAGCCATGAGATCAGTACCGCGGCCGATTTGCTGCCGGCAAGCCGCATCGCCTCGTCAGCCAGTTGCAACGCCTGCTCGAAGCGAGCGCACTCGGACAGGATGCGACTCATCCGTCCGACCATGTAAGCCTGCCGGCCAACATCATGATCGTGCTCCTGCGCGATGGCGGCAGACTGACGGGCCAGGTGGAACGCCTGGTCGTATTGCTCCAGATCAAGGCACAGCCACGAGGCCAAGCCGCCGGCATCGACGGCCAACGCGCTGAGATGCTTCCGCACCTTGATGCTTTCGGCGTACCGGAGCCACCTGATCAGCTGTTTGTGATGATCTACGGCCTGTCCGTACACGGCGTGGGGCCCCAGCATGTTGTCCATCTGACGGTAGGTTGCCGTCAACTGCGCGCACATCGCGTATAGCTGCGGACCGAATTCCGGCAACGAGAACGTTGCCGGTGCGGCCGGGGTCAGGAACGTCGCCGCCATGCCTCCGGTAAGTGTGAAAAGGTCGCGTCGCCGCATAGTCTCATCCCAGGTCCTGAGGATTTCTTCTAGTCTCGGGGATTCTCCCTCAGCAGAGAGTCTCACGGCGGCGAGGATTCCATCCCCTGCCAAATCGCACAGCTCGGATACCGGCTCGCTGGGTGGGACGTTGTTCGGCTCGATTTGCGGATTATGGGATCTTCGGCCATCGCCGAGCGGCCGATGGTCAATCCGGTTGATCGCCGCCTGGCTCTTGGCGCCGTAAAGGTCATACTCCTTGCTGGTGAGTAACTGCCGAGCTGTCGTCTGGTAGATGCGGGCGAGCATGTCCAGCTGGGCGACGGCCGGGCGGCGGCCAGTGCTGGTCTCCGGCCAGCATTCAAAGTGGCTGATCCGGGCCTTGGTCATCGTCACAGTGCCAGGGTCGAGCGCATTCCACCGGTCTGCCACTTGCTCCTGGGTGAGGTTGTGCGCCCAGCGGAAAGCAACACGAGGGGAGATGTTCGGGTGTTGTGCCTCCCAGATCGCGGCAACCTGCTCCCGGGTAAAGCCCCGGCTGATGAGCTCTTGAGAGCGACGGCCACGATCGCGTGAATTAACCGACATCAGCGCGATTCAACCTCCTGCCCATCGGTGCGGCGATCCATGCCTGTTGCTCCGCCTGGTGTAGTAGACCCTAACAGGTCACTTGAGCACGATCTCCTCAGTATTGATCCAGGTCAGTGACGATCCCTGATGTTAACCGAATTGGGAGTCGCCTCTGTCCTCGCCTCCGGCGATGCTGTCAAGGTCAGAGAACGGAATCCGCCGAGCGATGCAACGCATGGCCGGTTTTGAAGGCATGGAGCTGCGACTCGTGACCCAGTCCCGGTTGCTCGCGGTCACTGGTCGCAGAGCAGGCAGGGGCTGAGGTGATATGAGGGCGACAGGGCCATTGCTCCAGGTGGATCGGTCGCACAGCGCCCGACTGTGCGAAGTGTTGCAAGGGGGTAAGAAGCACTTCCCCGTTGATCGAGCCGCAGCGGCTGGACTGCTGCGAATCGCCCCGAACGCGGCAGAGGTCGCGCTGGCCGGTCGAGCCTTTGTCATCGCCGCGGTAAGGCATGTTGTCGCGTGTGGCACCGCTTTGATAGCCGATCTCGGCTCGGGATTGCCCGGGCCCGATGGGACCAACACCCATGAGGTCGCCGTGCGAGTTGATTCGTCCGCTCACACGGTGTACGTCGACAACGACCCCATAGTGCTGGTGCACGGCCGTGCGCTCCTCAGAGAGCCTTCGGCTGTGATCGTTGAGGCTGATCTTCGTCAGCCTACCTCGGTGGCGGCGCGTCTGCTGTCCGAGTGGATACCAGGCTCTGGTGTCGGTCTCGTGATGACCTCGGTCTTGCACCACCTGTCCGACCAGGAGGATCCTGGCGCGATCGTCGAGCAGTTGTGTGCGGCGATGCCCGACGGGAGTTTCCTGGTGATCTCTCATCTGTGTGGTGATGGCTTACACCCCAAGGACGCCTCCGCGGCCGCAGCCGTGTACGCCAAGACGTCGAGTCCCCTCTATCTCAGGTCCGCCGAGCAGATCCGCCATCTGTTCGGCGGCACAAGGTTGCTCGGGCCTGGAGTGGTGGAGGTGTCATCGTGGCATCCGCACCGCGCTCGCCAGGGGGATGAGAGTTCGGGCCGGTGGCATCTGCTGGGCGGTGTCGCGGAGATCAGGCCGGCCGCGTGATGGGTCACAAGCAGCAGAGAGCACTGAGGACGTGCCACTACTCGACGGAGCCGCGGTCAAACCGGCAAGAGAAGAGGCGCAGAACCTCCCGTTCCCGATGCGGGCACCGCACGGCCGCCTGTGGCTGGGCGACTCGCTGCTGCCGAGCGGCGACCAGCTCCATCCCCCCGCGATGTAGCCCTGTGCATGCTCGCCGTGTTCGATGCCAGGGCAAAGACCACCGACGAGTACACGGCGCTGCTAAAGTCCGCCGGCTTATCGGTTCGACTTGGCGATCCAGCCACTGCCCTGGGGCCTGTCGCTGATCTGCTGCCGTATCGCTCCCCCCGGTCATCGCCTGACACCGGCCCGGTAGACAGCTGCACTGGTCTGGTATTGGGCCGCTCTGCCGCCGCGATATTGACGCCAATTGCCGGAAAATGAAAGGCGCAGATTGCATGGAGCTCAACGATGAGCTGTCAACGCTCGCACGTGGCTGCGGGAAGGGCGCGACGCCCCTGAGGCCCTCCCCCGCAGTAGGTGGTGCCGTCGCAGGCACTGCGGGCGCGACGACCATGGTGCGACCGTGGTCGCCTTCGCGCCTCACGCTGACGACGGCCAGTGAGCTGACGACGCAGCGGGCCACCATCGTCGACCAGTTCGCTGCGGCGCTGGCCTGCACGCATGTCGGCCTGTTCGACCACTTGGCCGCAGGTCCGCTGACAGCGTCGGAACTGGCCCACCGGTGCGATGTAACCGAGTCGTCCCTGACCCGGACACTCAGGCAACTGCCGGAGGGCGTCCTCATCCGTATCAGGCAGCGGTACACGCTGGGCCCGCTGGGACAGGCGAGCACGTCAGCCAGTTCAGGCGGGCATCGGATGCGCCCGGCCGTGCTGGTCGCTGGTGCACCGGGATGGGAGCAGGCCGTGAGGGGACTTCCCCCAGCGACGGGTATCCGGGTCTGCCCGCTGGGCGGCTGCTACGGCCTCGCCTACGAGGACCTGCTGCGAAACCCTGTGATCAGAGTGCTGGCCGGTCACTACATGGCCAGGTGGGCACAACGGGGGGCCTCTCGCCTTGCTGGACAGTCATCGCTGTTCGCGGCCGCCACCACCGTGGTGGATGTCACCGGCGGCGGTGGCCTACTGCTGGCCGACATCCTGCAGGTTCAGCAGTCCCTTAGCGCAGTGCTGGTCGATCGGCCGGAGATGCTCTCCACGCGCCGTTGGTACCGCAAGCTGGCCCATCGCGTGCGGGTGGCCGGCGGTGACCTGATGGCCCTCAGCCCTCGCGGCGCGGGGGTCTATCTGCTGGGCAGCGCCATCCGTAGCCACGCGGGCGGCGCCGCTGTGCTGCGTTTGCTGGGACACCTTCGTGGTACGGGCGCCATCGCGGTACTGGTCGACCGGCTCATACCCGAGGGGGTCCTGGCCACGGACATGCAAGGCGCGGTCATGTTATGGGGCGGACAGGAGCGTACTCACAGCGATTACATGGCCCTGGCACAACGCGTGGGTGCGACGGTGCAGATCACCGATGTTGGTGACCGCACCGGCCTGCAGCTGATCACGATGACCCTATGAGATACCCGCAGGATGGTCACCCGGTGAGTCGCGGATCCCCGACCGATGTCACACACCGTGACCCCTCTGTTGCTGGCTTTGCCGATTCCCGCGACAGAGTCGTCCGCCGCCCGACGACGACTGCCGATGTAGCGGGTCAGGATCAACCGGCCGGGCAGGTAGTGGCGAGAAGGCGCCTGACCTGTCCTCTCTCGATCACTGATTCGTCCTAGACAGGCGCCAGCGTCCGTCTTGTCGATCCGCAAGCAGCAGGATGCGCGCCTGTTCGTCGACACGCCACACTGACGGGTCTGGCTTCGTCGCCGAGTGCGGGCACCAGATGTTGGTGAGTGCCGACACCACCCTGCCCGGCCGCGAGGTGGTGTCGATGAGTTCGAGCACCACTCGGCCGGCCGATGGTCGCGGCGCGTTTCTACGCTTCTCGTCGCTGCCGCTTGAAGCTGGGTGACGCGGTGGTGCCCAAGCTCGCCAACATTGATCTTGCTGCGAGATCGCGGAGCGGTGCCGGAAGTGGGCAACATCCGGTGCTCGATCTCGCCTGCATAGCCACGGGTCATTACCCCTGCCGCCACCTACTTACGCCGCGACGACCACAAGGGAACGAGCAAATGAACGACGCACCCCAGGCCGACGCCCGTCCGCTCCCCGTGCAAGCGCAGGACCTAATACGTGACGCGGCACGCGCGGACCTGGTGGTCATGCCCCACCGCCAGCACCTCGGTCCTGCCTACGCGGCATTGCACACCCAGCGGCCAGCCTTCGACCGCGCGACAGCGGCTCTTGACTGGCTCGAACAGCACCTGCCCACGATCCAGCACATGATCAACCTCACCCATCAGCAAGGCATGCATCACCTGCCCTGGCAACTGTGCGAGACTCTGGGCGCACTTCTGCTCTACCGCCCCGCTTACGGCGTCTGGGTGAGCACCCATGAACTCGCCTTGGAGTCGGCCCATCTGTCCACGTCCGCGCGAGCGTTGGCGCAGATGATGCGGGCACTGGCTGCGGCCTACCAGGGGGTGGCCCGCTTCACCGACGCGGCGGCGTTGTACGAGCAGGCCGCGTGCCTGGAGCACGACGCCGGCTATCTGCGCGGCGAAGCCTTGGCGCTGGAGGGCCTGGGTGCCGCCCTTGTGGAACTCGGACGGGTGAATGAGGCGCTGGAGGTGTTTAAGCGGGCGCACGCCATGTTCGCTTACTTAGGCCACCCCCAGGGTGAAGCGTTGATCACGCGGCGGATCGGCGCGGCGCTGGGCGATGCGGGTCGCTACCAGCAGGCCACCACCATGTTGCTCGAAGCATTCCAGAGCTTCGCGCAGGACAACGACCTGTTCAATCAGGCGGGTGTGCTGCTCGAGTGGGCCAAGGTTTCTGCGGTGCAGGGCAAGTCTCAGCGGGCAAAGATCCAACTGGAGACCGCGGCGAAATACGCCTATCTGGTCGGCGCCCGCGCAATGGAAGCAACCGCTTCGGCGTGGCTGGGCAAGATCGCCATCGCTTTGGACGAGGGGGCCGAGGCGCAGCGCCATCTATCCCACGCCTGCCAGTTGCTGACGAAGATGGGCTCTCCTCAGGCTGACGAGGTCCAGATGCTGCTGGAGGAACTATCCCCGGCCTGACCTGCTCGACCTAAGGCTTTCCGTGGCGGTCAGAGCTGAGCACTCACCGGTCCGCCATGGCTGGGGACCGCCGGGCGACAGCACGGTCGGTCGGCAACCATCCAGTGCGAGGATGCGCCAGCGGCGCTCCTCCCGTGGCAGCGGCCAACACCGGTTGGCCTCACAGCAACGGGCGACCATTTAGGTACCACCTATTACTCCCACTACGGCCCACCAAAATAGGGCGGGCTATCCGCGTCGCCGCTGGTAGATGAACTCGCCGGCTACCTTCGATCACAACTCGATGACAGAACTACACCGCCCCTGGGCGCAGCTCGTCACCGTTGTCCTAGGTTCGCAGGCCTCTGACCTCCATGGGGTGAACGCTAGCCCTCACCCCCTGCTGCCGTCCTCTGCGAAGGAATCTGATGAGAGCTCTCACGGCGATCGTGATCTTCTCGCTCCTGGCCACTTCAACCAGCGCTGCCGTCCCGATCCCCCGGGACCAGGCATCAGCGCCCCCGGTCGGCAAGATCGCTGACAACCGCGACAGCAAACGGGACCAGAACCGCCCCCGGCCTTGCTGGTATGAGCCCGGGCCCGACGCCGCGACCATGCTGCGACGGCAGATGGAAGTGAAGGAGTACTACCACCATGTCGTCCCAGGCGGCGACTGGGAGGAGCACATCCGGCAGTTCCGGGAGAAGGTCGGTGTCAAAGGCCGCTGGTGGACCCCCGCATACAACGCCGAGCATCCTGATGGGCTGGCCTGTTGGAGCAGTCTGGACGGCGCGCTATGGGTTCCCGAAGGGGCGCCCCGCCCGTGATCACCGTGACAATGTGGCAGCCGACTGCGCTCAGCGTTACGGACTCGGCCAGCTCCGCACGGCAGCTGTACTTGAGGGTGATCCTTCGTGACGCGCAGGGCGCGGTCATCACGATGCCTTGCCTCACGGGTCTGGGAGCCACTTGCAGTCTGGATGGAGGCTGCTGCTCCCCGCACCCGGTAGTCGGCGGTCATCGGCGCCGTAGGAACTGGCTCGACCATCAGGCCGGCTCTCGGCCGCCGCCGATGGGACCGTCCGTGAGGGCACTCAGGTGGAAATATGCGGCCCCGCGATCGCCGCGACTGCAGCGCTCGCTGGCGCAGACGGCGCCCGCATCACCGGTCGCGGTCCCGGCGACCAAGGTGATCGCCTTGTCGTGAGTCCGTCGGCGCCGATCCCTCAAGGCACGACGCGCCGTGCCCACCGCTCTGTTGCAATGTGGACGGCTCGTCGCCGTATTTGGGGCCAACCCGTACGGCTCAAGCCGCTTTCCCGATTTTGTCGTCCGACCGACCTACGGCAGGAGCGCTGATCTGTGTGTTGAGGGGTGATCCCGCCGCCCTGGAGCGTCTGTGCCGCGACTATGGCGATCGTCTCTACGACTACTGTCGTTCCCTGCTGGACGACGACGATGCACTGTCGGCTACGGTGGGCGCCATCTACGGGGCGGTGACCCACGCCAACCGGTTGTACGACGCCAGGCGTCTACGTGCCTGGTTGTACTCCCTGGCCCGCGCCGAGTGTCAGGCCAGGCTGGCCAGCGTCACGCGCACTGGTTCCTATGCCCGGCAGGGACGCGGCGGACGCCCGGAGCTGGCGGTCGAGGTGCTGGCCTGCCTAGAGCCGCGTGAGCGCGAGATTCTCGATTTGGCCCTGCGCCACGGCCTCTCGCCGGATGAAATGGCCCGGGTACTCGATATCCCGGTGCACGCAGTGGAGTCAGCAGCGCGTTTGGGCAGGCACAACGCTGAGCAGTGGCTGGCCGCCGTCATGGGCGCCAGAAGCGCTACCCCAAGGTGCTCGGTGCTGGCCGACCTGGTGAAGTCTTGGGTGGAATCGCCGACCCGGTTGCTACGCGCGCACATCAGCCGACACGTGCGCGCCTGCAAGGACTGCCAGGACGCCCCACCGAAGCGATCCATCACCACCCTGCTGTCACGCATGCCCATCCTGGCGAGCCCCGCTCCGTCGGAACGGCTTTCCGCTGGCCTGGATGCCTCGGTCACTGCCGCGGAGACCCGCAGTGAGGGCTGGCACCCGGACGGTTTCCCCGTGCAACCCGACGCGCTGGAGGACCCTCCGCCCCCACAGTCGCCGTTGACGGTGGAGGAGGGCTTCGCGCCCGATCGAGCCGAGGGGCAAAAGCCGCCCACGGACTTCTGGGCGCCCGACCCGGAGGCCGCCGATCCCGAGAGCCGCATCCGCTGGGGGCGCGTTGGCCTGGTCACCATGGTGTCGGTGGCTTCGGCGGCCGTGATCTGGTCACTGCTGTTCAACTCCAGCAGCAAACAGCCGATCGACATGAAGGCGGCCGGAGACACGATCGTCGGCCTCACGGCCGATGACTCGCTGCCGCCCCTGGTCGACTCGCCACCCCCTCCGCCTCCCCCGCGCACCGACAGCCCAGCGGGCGCTCGTGGTCCCGTCGACGCCGCCGCACCCAACGATACCCAGCGTGCGGCCATCCGGCCCCGCGACTCCGTGCCGCTCGCGTCGCCGCGGCCCCACCGTTCCCAGCCCTCCAGCAGACCAGTCGCCAAGCCGAAGCGCTCCGGCCCGCCAGCGGCCGACAACGGCCCGAACACCCCTCCTCCTCCGCCTAACACCTCGCCGCCGAAGCCTTCGCCCGAGCACACCTCGAAGTCGCAGTCCAAGCCGACCAGTACCTCCCCCCCTCCGCCTCCCTCGTTCTCTGCGTCCACCGCCTCGGTCGACCTGGGGACCGGCCGGCAGGGTTCGGTGACCGTGAGCAGCCAGACCGGGTCGATCACCTGGCGTGTCGGCGGCTCGGGTGTCAGCGCGTCACCCAGTAGCGGAACCCTCGACAGCGGCCAGAGCTCGACCATCGATTTCTCGCTTCAGGTGAGCCCGGGGGACGTGGGCGACTGCGGCAAGCCCTTAAGCACCTATATGTCGATCTCATGGTCCGGTGACAACAAAGGCACCAAGGGCTCTGGAGCCGTCGGCGTGACCATCACCTACATGAAGCACTGTCCCAATCCCCTCTAGCAGCGAGGAGACATCACGTTTGGGCCGACTTCACAAACGCGAATGGGCCGTGTTTCTCGCGCTAAACAAGCAAGGGAGGACGTCATGGGCGCATCACAAGGGACGGTTTTGGCTACGGGGACTCATACATCAGTGGCTGATCCGCGTGTACCAGCCCTTAAAAATTTCTGGCACCAAATCGCAGTACTTTACAGTGTAGATCACTCTCCTAGCGGTTCTGTCCCGCCGATCTCAAAGGGAAATGGCATGAAAGGTGCGCGGCGACAGTGCGGTGCCGCGAGCGAGCCGACCCCGGTCACGCCGCACCGCTTCCACCCCGGGGAGGGCCCTGATCATGGATCGGCGTGACGACGATCTAGACGCAGTCGACCTGCTGGATTTGACCAACGAACCGTCCTCTGCCGCGATACGGAAAAGACCGTACTCCCCGCCTGCGAAGACAGCCGAATCTGCTCGCGATCTTCCGAAGCCCACCGGAGCAGGCGGCCCGTCCGGTGCACACCGAAGCGGGTTTCGCCGGGTGGCCATCGGCATCGTCGCGACCGTGGGTGTCGCCTCTGCGATTGCGGCTGCGATCGGCTGGGCCGGTGGCCCGGCACCGAAATCCGCTGCCGGGGATCCGTCCTCCGCGGTCCCAGCAGCCGTCGATGAGCCTCCAAGCCCGGTGATGGAGGTGCCACCGCCACAGCCTTCCCGAGCGGCTTCTCCCCTGCCTGCGCCCTCCTCGCCCAGTCCCGTGGCCTCCTCGCCCGCGCCGCGCCCGCAGGTAAGCCGCAGCCAGGTCAGCATCCGGCTCCGGACGCCAGCTCGCCGCATGAGCCCTCGACCTCGATATACCAGCAAATCGACCAGGCCCTCGCATAAGCCCTCACCGCAGCCGCGGCGGCGACCCAAGACGGCTTCACCTACTCCGCCGGGCACCGGCCCTACCGAGCCGCCGCCCCCGCCCTCATCCTCGGCGCCGCCGCAGACCGGCCCATCCGTTCCGCCGCCGCCGCCATGAAGCTCCCCCACACCGACCTTGAAGTGCCCCACACGCGGCTGCGGATCACCAGCCATCGCTTTGACGTGCACGGCAGTGACGGTGACAGGTATATCGGCGTGCTGCGATTGAACACCCGCCGGGTGGGACGGGTAACGGTGAACGACGCTCTACCGATTCACCCCCACAGCGGCAACGTGCAGGCCACGCCACCGCGATCCCATGTGTCCTTCGAGCCGATTTCACACCGATTCGGTTGGGCAGACTTACACACATTCACCGGCCGCTGCCGTTCACAACGCGGTCGCGTGACTCCCGAACAGGTGCTCGCCGATCTGATGGAGGAGCACCTGGTGAATCGCATGGTGTCCAAATGCCAGGCACGTGGCGGCGCCTTGGCACGCCTGCGTCACGAGGGAACGATCCTCTATTTCCCTCTTCGCACTTGTCCCAGAACACCCGAAGAACGGCTGGCCACCGTGCGATACCTCCAGCGCGTCGCAGGACGACAGGAATGGCAGATGTGGCAGGGCGCCAGATGGGGGCCGCTGGTAGCCGGGACCTGACGGCTTGGACCGGTCGCCCTGGCATAAGACGGACCGGGTTCAGGCCATCCCGACAGCAATGGACACTCGCCGGGGGACCCCCGCTGTAGCTCCAACGATGTGCAACGCTCAGTCGACAACCCGCCGGCATCCGTAGCCGAGCCGGGTCACGACTTAGGCAGCGTCATCCCGAGTTCGACCATGGCCTGCGACGGCGGCCCTCCTTGGGAACGCTCGGTCTTGTGGCCTTCCACCTTCGGGGCCAGTGTGCGGGGGTCCACGGCCTCCAAGGGAGCGCCGGTCGCGTAGACACCATCAGGCTGCTCATCTCGGTCGTGCGGCAGCAGCCAGAACACCCGTCGACGGAAGGTACCTGAGACTGAGGCCTTGGCCTGCTTGCCCAAGATGGCATAACCGACCATGCGACCGTCACGATGGTAGGCCGGCCTGGTGCGGCGGCTTGGCAGCCGATCCAAGCTCTGGCGCACATAGTCCAGGCAGTCGATGTCCTCCAGCCAGACGATTTCAGTCTCATGCACGAGATCGGCCCGTTCGATCAACGCGCTCACTGCTACGGCTCCTGAGGGTCGAGGCCAGGGATCAAGCCGATCCCTGGGTAGTACTTACGCGAGTTGGACAACACCATCGACTTGGGTGAGGCCAATCCGAGCGCCTCACGGATACGAGCGGCGAAGGCTCGGGCGGAGACGGGATTGGCCCCCTCAAAGCCGCACCATCGGGTGTAGGCGGTGTAGAGGTGCGCTTGCTCTTCTCGATGGGCAGGATCGAGTTTGCATGCCTCGGCGATGAACCGTCCCACGTGATCCTCCGTCTCGGCGTAGGCGTTGGTGGCCACCAGGACCCTCTCTGGTCCGCTCAGATCTTTCTCCCCTGCCAGATAGCGGCGGGCCCCGTCGACCAGCCAGGCGAGGATACCCGGGCCTTCTTCGCTCACCAGAACACGCGCCAGATTGTCGATCTTGCGTTCTTCTGGGACGACGCGCGTGAATGGGATGAGCCGGATCCGTCGCCAGAAGGCGAACCCGCCGCTGGTGACCTCGGGCCGGTGGTTGCCGAGCAGCCAAAGGTGGTGCGTCGGATCGAAGGAGAAGAAATCCTGTCGCATTCGCCGCGCTTTGATCTTGTCGCCGCCGGTCAGTAGTTTGACCCGGGCCTCGTCGAACTTGTCGCCGGGCTTGAGCTCCGAGCAGACGATGATGCGCCTGCCGTGGAGCTCTGCCAAATCAGTCGGGTGACCGTCGAAGGTTTTGGCCATCAAGAAGCCCGGCGGAGCGGCGTCTGCGTAGTCGCCCAGAAGTTGGAGCATCACCTCCAGCAGGACCGACTTGCCGTTCTTCCCTTCTCCGTAGAGGAACGGCAGGACCTGGGCGCCGACGTCACCTGTGATGGAGTAGCCGAGCAGCAGGTTCAAAAAGTTCAGGGTTTGTCGGCCCTCGGGGTCGCTGCCGAAGATGTCGCCCAGGAAGCGTTCCCAGCGTGGGGTGTCCATGCGCGCCGGGGCGACGGTTGTCGAGCGTGAGTGAAAATGCCGGGTCGGATCCGGCGGGGTGAGGAGACCGGTGCGCAGGTCGACGACGCCGGCCGGGGTACACAATGCATAAGGGTCGGCGTCCAGCTGCGCAGCGTTGAGGGCCATGCCAGGAGCGGCCTTGGCTTGCATCAACAGCGCGTTCATCCCCGAGGTGGACAACGAGCGGCGGCGGTGCCGGCGCAGGTCTGTGTCGGTGTAGTGACCGCGGGGGTCTTTGAGCGCGAGGTTCTCGGCCATTTCCCCGGCTGACCACACCACGGTCTCGCTGTCGTCGAGCTGCCAGCGGTGGTCAGCCCAGCGGTACCAGCCCAGTCCCGGAACGTGCCGGAAGTCCTTGCTGTAGAGGCGTACGAACAGCTTGGCGTTACCTCGGTCGGACAGCGAGTCAGGCAGCAGGCCATGGCTGGTGATGGTCTCGAGGGAAGCGCGAGGCGGTGGCGGTTGCGGCTGGGCCGTGGGGAGGGATAGGTCGAGCATCTGCTGGGCGGTCGCCCTGGCGTCGAAGCCGCCGTGTCCCGTTGGGACGTTCATGTGCGTCCCTGAGGGGTGAGTGGCCGCCGGGCACCGGCGATCAGGCCGTTGCGGATGATCTGAGCGCAGCGCCGGTCCTGGCCGGGGCGGGCGTGAGCGGCGGCTTGGGTGAGAAGCTGCTCGGCTTGGTCCTCCTGCAGGTGTCCGGAGGCGATAAGCCCGCCGGCGGTGTAGGCGGCGCGGTTGAGTTTGCCGGTGAAGCCGGCGCCTTCGGGAACGCTGGCACAGGCCAGGACCTCAGCAAGGACGGTGTCGAGCGCTCGGGCGACCGCAGTGCGGCCACCACCGACGCTGAGGACAGCCTGACGGGCACGGGGGGGCACCAGGTTGTGCGCCGCGGCCTGCTCCGGCGCTGCGGTGGCCAGGTGTCCCGTGCGTGTCAGCTCCTGCGCCAACCAGTCCGGCAACGGCGCGGGGTGACGGCAGCTACCGAGCACGCTGTAGGTGCCCGCGTTGGTCTGGGTACCGGGGGCGATGATGTAGCCGCCAGCGGCGCGGACATCAACTTGCCATGCCAGGGCCCGGCCGGAGCTCGACCCGGTGGAACACAGGTAGGTAGGAGCGCCGGTGCGGTACCACACGTGCAGGCCGCCGGAAGGGGTGCGCACGCGCATGGTCGTCTCATCCCCGGCGGGGTCAGGAGCGCCCCGCAAAGCAGAGAGTAGCGCAAGGGTGTGAAACCCTGAGGCGAGCCCGTTGAGGTCGACCCGGTCGTCGACAGGGATGCCTGGCAGGATCCGATCCCGGGCGGGGACGGGGCCAGGGTGGGCGTCGATGTCGATGACGACAAGCCGGGCCGGGCCGCAAGCGATCCCGACGCCGAAGTCCGGCCGCGCACTCCACCACCGGGCGATGAGCTGAGGGTCGGTAGTGGCGGCGTGGAAACCATGGCACCAGCGACCAGCGGCCAGGCACGGGCAGCCGGCCGGGACATGGTCACGATCGTTCCGACATGCCCGGCAGTTTCCCGCGGGAGTCTTGCCCCGTGGGGCGAGCGGATGGACTGGCCACCCCTGCGCAGCGCACCAGCGGGCGATAGCCAGCGACCCAGGGGCGTGCGTAGCGGGACGGTCAACCTCAACGTGGGGCGGCGACACGTCATCCCTTCTCGTCCCGGGCGGGCCTGCCATACGGAACTCAGCCTCTGCCAACTCCCCGGGCCGAGAGGCCGATTCCCGCCAGCAGCTACCGAAGCGACTGTGCTTTGGAACATGGCGAGGACAGGTTAGCGGAGATCCTCTGGACGGCGTGGGATCACATGTCCGTGGCGGGATGTCCGCGCGCAATCGCTTCGGTCGCTCGTACCGATGCGCCTGAAGGACCCCAGGTCATGGCGGTTCACCGCACCCAGCAGCTACCGAAGCGACTGTGCTTTGGAACATGGCGAGGACAGGTTAGCGGAGATCCTCTGGACGGCGTGGGATCACATGTCCGTGGCGGGATGTCCGCGCGCAATCGCTTCGGTCGCTCGTACCGATGCGCCTGAAGGACCCCAGGTCATGGCGGTTCACCGCACCCAGCAGCTACCGAAGCGACTCAAGAGTTCCACTTATCACGCGCCCGTGCGCATGGGAGAGCTCGTCATATGTCTCATCCTGGAGTCGCTTTGGTCGCTGACTTTCCTGTCTCCCCCCTCAGACCTGGGGGTTTGCCAGCGACCGAGCAACAGCGACCGACATTTTCCTCAGTAGCTGTCAGCTTGGCTTGGCAGGCCGAGACCGAAGAGCCACACCACATCCCGTTTCCTCGGGCACTACTAGCTGGTGGATTCACCGCGGCGGACTGACAGTGCCCGCGCCCGGCGACGTCGTCACCTTCCCCGACGGCCGCACCGCCGTGGTGGTCGGCGCCGGCTGGGCCACCGGTTCGGACCGGCCGGACGCCTACTTCGTGCCGCCCGCCGGGTATGGCCTGCGGAGTAGGCTCCCGGTGCCCGCTGAGACGCTGAGCCCCGCCACCGGCGGCCGGGACGGCCACAGCGACCGGCCCGCCTGGGTCTCGGCGATCCAGCTGGTCGCCATCGAGGCTGAGCGCCAGGCCCGCCAGGACGCCGAACGCGCCGCGTGCGAGGCCGCCGAGGACGCCAAGCCCAAGGCCGCCCGGGACTGGCATGGCACATCACCGCCCGGGTGCGCGTCATCGCCGAGACCACCACCGGCGCCCCCGACGACCCTGGCCCGCCCGCGGCCACCGCTGGACGGTCGGCGAGGAGCTCGTACTGCACCAGTGGGGCGGGCCAGACGACCGATCAACCGGGACGCCTGGTGGACCGGCTACGACATCGACGCCTCCCACATCCTTCCCGCCCGCTGCCTCCAGGTGCTCGAAGTCCTGGAGACACCATTCCCGACGAAGACCAGGAGAGCTCCTAGCCATGCCCAAGCGCGACATGACCGGCGTTACCCCCGCCGACGCCGAGCGGCACGATGCGCGAGCGCGGCATCGGCTTCACCTCGCTGCTGTACCGGATCGCGACGAACGCCTGCCTCGACTTCCTGGAGAAACGCAACGACCGCACACTCGTGCCTGCCCAGTTGCCGGGCGCGGGCTCGGAAGTGCGCTACCTGCAGCCCTACCCGGACCGGATGCTCCCGGAGGGCCCGCAGGAATCGGTGGTGGCGTGGGAGACGATCGAGCTGGCGCTCATCGTCGCCGTCCAGCACCTGCTGGCGTTCTCCTGGCGCTCAACAACCGCCGCCAGGAGCGCGGGCGCGTCGCGCTGGTGGCCACTGACGGCGCCGAAACGGGCGAGGGGAAACGGGGGTGGACCGTGCCGCTCCCGCGCCTCAGTCGGCGCTGGGGCCCCGAGAAGACCGGCTTATCCATCATCTTGCTGCCGGGAAATCTGTCGGCGACGGCTGGCGTAAGGGCTGCGGAACGAGGGCGCCGGTCGGGTCACGGCGCGGTCCGCTTTCGGCTCTACAGAGCGTGCGCGGGTGTGGACGTATCGTCGCGAAGTGACGATACCTTAGCACTGACTTGTGGCTGTGCTCCGTATCGCTCTTGGATCGCTGCCCTGTCCATCTCTGCTCGACTCTCGCTGACAGCTGTAGGTCTCGATCTCATGACCATGCCTTGCTCAATGAGTCGCTGATGGTCTGAAATCACTGCATGACTGAATCTGTGAGACATATGTCAGGACTCCAGTTGCGGAGGATGCTGCAAGAGCGGGCTCTACGGGAGGCACGGCATAAGGAACTGGCCGTAACCGCCGTCTTGAGCGGCAGAGAACGGCTCGACGACGCGCGAGATCGACTGGCGTCCGTTACCACCGACTACGACGTCGCCCTTGCGACCCTGGCGAATGTGCTGGGGTCGGCCGAGGCTGCTGCCGCCTTTCTCCAGGAGATTCTCGGCGAGGCCGCAGAATCGGCGACGGTCATTAGCAAGGCTCTGCGGGTAGCGGACGGGGCCATGGTCAAGGAAGCCGAGCGAGTGCTGGCCGAACAGGCCCTGACCGAGCCGTCCAGGGCGGGCCGAGGCCGCCGCCCGCGTCGTACCAGCCAGCCGAGCCAAGCCGTGCCGGACCCGGCTGGCGTCCAATCCCCCGGCTCCGGCGAGGCCGGCGCCGATGCTGGCCCAAAGCGACCGGAGGGGGCAGGCAACAGCGACCCGCCCCAGGCCGGTGGAGGGGCCTGGGGCTGAGTCGTTCCGTGCGCTGAGGCACGATGATGGTGGGCTGGGAGGGAGCCGGAGGCTACGGGCTCCGGTTCCCTCCCAGAGAGGGCTAGCGCTGCCTGCGCGGGTCGATCGGCGCCGCCTGACGTGCGATCATCGCGTCGACCTGCTGGCGAGCTCTGGTGGCGACTTGAGGCGCGGTCGCATAGGGCAGGCTGCTGGCTATGTCCGCCTCAAGTATCTCCCTGGCTGTGCGCCACTGGATCTTCGCCGCGTGCAGCTCTCGGCGTAGCCGCCGGCGGCGGCGACTGAGGGGAATGGCCTTCGCGTACTCCTCGCTCAGGCGCAGGTAATGCAAACGGTAGGCACTCGCGACCTCGACGAGTCGCTGGTGGGCACGGCGCAGATGCCGGGCCACGGGGGGACGCTGCATTGGGTATGCCTTCGGATCGGTGGATCGGGTTGTCGAGACGGAATGCCATCCGCTTCGGCTGCCCGCTTACGCTTTACCTCTAAGTGCGCTGTTGTCGCGGTGGGCAGGGAGGACCGGCCTCAGTGGCTTGCACGGCGGCGGCCTGCATGTGATTCGCTCGGCGGAGGCGTCTTGGTGTTCCCAAGTTGCTCTTTGCTCAGTGAGTAGGTGGGGACGGGGACGCCCGCGTTGTCCGGCGGTGCCTCACCATCAGTCGCCGAAGCCGCCGCGATGGGTTGCCGTGCTGAACCGGCGTCCCCTGGTGGGGGTCTCGGCGGTGTGCCCACCAGGTGCGGGCACACCGCCGAGATCTAGCGGCTAGTCGGATTGCTCAGCGCTCGGCGAGGGCCGCCGCGCCTCGGTGATGTCGGACGCGAACACGGGGAAGCTTCCGTCGCTTCCGTGCTGCGCCGGGGTGATGATGACCTTTGTCTTGCTGATTCCGGTGACCCGGTACCAATGGGAGGCGAATCGTGCCACGTCTCCTGGCTGGAAGTCCCCCGGCTTGTAGGCAGGACCGCGCGCCGGGGTGAAGGGTTGCGCCGCCTCGACCTCGGCCGTGGTGATGGCGGGCGTGGTCGGTATCTCGGCCGCGCGGGCGAGCGCGAGGGGGAGGTTCATCCCCTCCACTGTGGTCATCGCGGCGACGTCGGCGACGCGGGCCAGAAGCAGGCCCGGAATGTGTGATAGGGCGTCGAGATAGGCGAGTCTGACCAGACGTCCGGTGTTGTTGCGCAAGTAGGGGTGTTCAGCCTGGCGGATCAGCCGCAGGGTGCGGAGGAGTTCCTCCGCGATCTGCTGAGGGCTGAGGCTGTGGCCGGAGAATCCGTCGGTGAGGTGTTCCGTTGGCATTGACGTGTCCTTCGGATCGGTGGTGGGACATGAGGCTCGGGTGCCACCGGGCCTCTGACATCTATTTAACCACTAATTGCACGCTTGAAATGTGGTGTCTTGTTTCCCGCGCGGGTTAATGCACTACGGGCGAGATGCCGCCATGTCCGATGAAAGATCTGATACTTCACCGCCTGGGCGCGCGAATGCTTTAGCCCGGCTGAAGGTCAATGAGGCGGGTTTCCTGCTTCCTCGGCGGCCGATTCCGCACATTTTGGCGGTACCGGTCATGCCGGGGCCCTTCTCCCGGGCTGCGATCAGTTCGCCGGAACAGCCGCGATCGGCGTTGATCCGCGGGGCACGCGTCGTGCTGGTCGCTGGCGCACGCCAGCGACCAGACCGTGACGTCGGAGCCCCCCGCGGGAAAGGGGACCGTGACGTCGGCACCATTGCCCTACGTTCGCATGGGGACTAGTCACTGTCGTCCATGTGAGGCTGATCGGGGCCGGGGTACGATGGCGGGGTTGTCGACTGGCGGCCGGTGGGGCATCCGACTTGAGGCGTTCGCGCCCGTCCCATCGGCCGGTCTCGTAAAGCGGGAAAGCCCCCCGGCTGGGTGCCGGGGGGCTTCCTGCTCAGTTGACCTGGTCCCTCTTGTTCAGCTCCTCGTGGGCGTACTCGCTGCCCAGGTGGATCTCGACCAGGAATCGCCGGATGGCTTCCTCCCGCCAGCCCGCCGGGTCGTCCTCGAAGTTGTCGAGGATCTCGGCCGTTGCCAGCCACTTGACGGTGGCCGAGGTCACTGCCGCCCGAGCGGCCTTGGGGATGGCAGGGTCACCCTTCACCTCCTCGACCGCCTCTTTGACCGCCGCGCGGGTGACGCCGGGGGCAGTCTGGGCGTTTGCCTGCGGGATGGTGATCCCGCACCGCTGGAGGAGTTTGGCGATCAGCCAATAGGTTTGCACCCAGTGGCCGATCAGCTCCGCGAACCGATCTTCCATCGGTCCTGCCTTTCGCTCTGGAGTTGTCAACTGACTGTCGGTCCGGGGATCCGACCCCCCGTCCCGACACGTCTATTATGACGCATAATCCTTGTCACTGACAAGACTTTATTCACTCTTCTTACCCAAGCCGCCCGGCTGTCCATCTCACCAAAAAATCTTGTCACTGACAAGGATTTATGAGAGGATAATCCTTGACGGCGACAAGGAAAGGAGGTGAGAATCAGATGGCAGACAGGATGGACCAGCTCATCGCAGCGGCCGTTCGCCAGCACTTCAAGGTCTGGCAGAACGAGCGCGGCGTGTGGTTTTTCCGCCGGGGCCCGATCACGGTGACCAGCGCTCGCACCCCCGTGGACGCGAGCGAGTGGATCACCCTCATCGGCGCTCTGCGAGGAGCCGGGCTGGACTTCCCGGACAGCGGGGAGTGAAAACCGGGGGCCGCGTGACGGCGCGGCCCCCGGCCATCCGACCTCATCAACGACGGCGACAAGGAAAGGACACAACCATCATGACCTGGCAGGTCGAAATCATCATTACTCCCCGACACCTTGACGACCAGCAGCTAGGCCAGCTCGCCGAGGCCCTCGTCGGCGCGGCGTTCACCTACGACCAGGACACCGGCACCGTGAGCGTCCGCGTCGCGGTGAACGCCAAGACGCAGGCCGAGGCCGTGCGCGCCGCCTCCGCGCGGTTCGCCGAGGTAGCGCGCACGACGCTCGGCGAGGTGGTGCCATACGTCGGTATCCGCGTGGCACGCGGCGACAACGATCCCGCGCCGCGCGGTCCGGAACTGGTCGGATACACCGAGATCGCAGCGCTACTCGGGCACATGAAGGGCAAGCCCCTCAGCCGCCAACGCGCCCGCGAGCTCGCCGAGGAACACGACGACTTCCCCGCGCCGGTCGCCCGGCTGAGCATGGGGCCGGTGTTCACCCTCGCCAGCGTCCTGGAGTTCGGCAGGAACTGGGAGGCCAGGACCGGACGCCCACGCATCGGCCGGTGACCGTCACAGGCGCGGGTCGTCCAGGAGCGTGAAACCGTTGGCGTCTTCCTCACTGACGACGTCAACGGCGAACCTCCGGCCGGACAACTCCCCGGCGGGCAGGCCGGCCTGCCCGGCGATCCGCGCCGCCGGCATGACCAGCGGCGCCGTGACCGGGTGAATCGCGGTGATGAGCTTGGCCTGCTCCCCCTTGGTCAGCAGCACCACCGCCTGACCCACGGGGACCTCCGGGGCGGGCGCGCGCAACTCGGCCGCGAAACGGCGGGCCTCAGAATCCATGACGTTCCTTCTCTCTTCACCGGGCCTTCCAGGCTCTCGGCGACGACCCCGGGAACGCAAGGGGTGGCGGCCTTTCCATTGTCTTCAGCCGTTGTCGTGGCGGCGCGGGCTTCCCATCCCGCCCGCCACGCGCGGCCGTACAGCTCATCGACGAACTCAACGGGGTCGACGGGCTTGGACTCCGGTGGCACCAGGTCAATGGCGTCCTTGGACCACTCCTGCGGCGCGACCGGCGGGTCGTCCTGGAGCGCGGGCCCGCGTGCCGCGCCGATGCAGTTCGTTGGCCAACTCGGGAGAGCCGAGGGCCCGGACCGGGACGTCACCGATCGCGGTCAGCACGGCGTCAGCGACCTTGTCGTATGGGCTCGCTGTCTCCGGAGAGACGGCGCGGCGCCTGTTCGCCTCGCGGCCGACGCCCTGGACCTCGCGCAGCGCCTGACGGTGCGCGAAATCGGCCCTCTCCGCGTCGGTGAGACCATCGGCGGCTTGGGGGGCCCGTGCGGTGTTCCAACAGGATGCCGAAATCACGCATCCGCCGGTCCGGGTGGCGCATCGACCGATGTCCAGGACCGCGACGAGATCCCCTGGGCGAGGGTGAGTGATCCGCTTGTACGTCCTGGCCACGATGGGCGCCGGGTTGTCGAGGAGGTACATCTTGTGCAGGTTGGCCGCTGAGGGGGTCAGCAGGTCTCGGTACGCGGCCGCGGCCGATGATAGGGACAACAACTCGTCTTTCCGGTCAACGCTGGCCCCTTGCCTCGGTAATTCGCGCCGCGCCAGGTCGAGCATGCGAAAGCCGGTGCGCCGACCGATACGAAGTGCGCCGCCACCTGTTCGCCCGTGAGAGCTTGGCGGTGAGCCTGCGTACGGCGCAGCAACCCGGCCGTTTCGCGATCTTGATCGAGGTAGGAGTCCCGCGTCTGGCCTTTGCTTCGCACCGCCCGATCGGCGGCTGGCTTTTCCTATTCAGCCGTTTTGCCGAAGGCAGGATCACGGATCGCTGCCAGCAGACGTTGTGCGCGCGCCACCGGAATCTGCAAACGCTCGGCGACCACGACGGCGGTCAGGGGGGCGTTGTTCTTCTCGACACGCAGCGCCAGCCGCGCTGCCTCATCGAGCAGCGGATCCAGGTGGGGGTCTGCGTCAGCCAGGCTGGCGGCCGCCAAAAGGCGCCGAGCTCGAGCGAGTGGAACCTTCAGGAGCTTGGCTACCGTGACCTCGGTCAACGGCTCACCGGGGGTGGCCTGGCGTGCCAGTTTCAGAACCTCGCCCCGCAGTGGATCAGGCCGGCCGCGTGGCATGCCTGGGCTTGGGCGTACCTCGTGCCAGAAGTGGTCGAGGTCTGCCCTGCGCCACCGTTGCACGCCCTTGTGGTCGACGTTGTCAGGGTCGCGCAGGCCGGTGAGGTAGGGGTGGTCGGCATACTGGTACACCGATTTGGGTGCAAGGCCGTTTAGCCGCGCGAAGTCGTACAGGGAAAGCAGGGCGTCCTCACCAGTGGTTTCCGGGTCGCTGATCTCCTGGGGGAGCTGGCGCCGTTTCAGAAACTCAAGTACCGGCTGCAGAGGGTAGACGCCGTGGCGAAGCCGGGCGGGAAACTGGTTGTGAGGGTTGTTGGCCCATCGCCTAACCGTGCCGGAGTTCACCTGGGCGAGTTCGGCCACGCCCGCTGTGGTGATCTCCTCCTCGGTGATCTGACTTCTGCCGGCATTCCGTTCGGCGACGCGCCGCGCGTACGCTGGGTCGATCTTCACCACGTCATTGTGCCCCTAAAGGACGATGCGCCGCTGCCGGGGGCTCACGATGGTCGCGGCCATCGCTGGGGGCGGTCGCTGAGGGCCTGTTCGTCGTGCTCTCTGGGGGCGGGACGGGTAGGCGATCCAGTGCGGTGTCTCCGCTTTGAGGGCTGCATCACTAGAGGGCGAACAGCGGGATCGGTGTGGCGGCGCTAGGTGGCAGCGCTATGGGCGGCATTGCGCTGATTTGGCGGCAACAATCTGCCGCCATTGGAGGACCTCGTGCAGGTTCTGGTCCGGAGCGAAGGTCAGGTGGGTTCCATCGACCGAGTCGCAGCCGATGGCGGCGGCGTATCGGTATCGGCGCAGCGAGTTGACTCGGCCCATGTGCGTCCATTTGCCGAGGCTGTTGGCGACGTCCACCAATTCGGCCGCGTCGCGGGAGAGTTTGAACTCGTCGCCGCCTCCGATGAAGAGGCAATCGATCTCGTCCCAGGGATCCCATGAACTAAATTGCATGCCGTCCTGGGCGACGAAGGCGGCAGGATACCCTAGTTCGCGGATTTTAACGAGCATGTTGCGTGAACGAGTTAGTGTGCGCAAGTGGTCCCCAACCACATCGGGCGCGACGGCGAATAGGCAGTTGTGGGCAAGGGGACGCAGTCGCCTCAACCAGGTCAGGTACGCCTCGTCGCCTGGGTATCTGCCGGTGTAGACGCCGTTGTCGGCGCACCAGGGATGACCGGCGAGCAGGCGGTTGCCCTGCTTGGGGGTGGTGATCATCCCAAGGTGCCCGAGTGCGATGGCGTCCTTGATCAGGGCGGTGGAGGGTGGCGTGAGGTACAAGGGGGCGGGGCACCCGCCCTTGGTGGACGCCACGGAAACGGGTGATGGGCTCGGATTTGCGGGCGGCCATTGAGTGGCCCGGCCCGGGTGCTGGGGGGTGACGGTCATGTTTTCGCCGGACCAATCGGATCGGAATTTGTAAACGCACCGGCACCTCGAGTGCCATCAAGAAACCGGTATCTATATATTAGCCATATTTGTATCTCGTGATGGGAATGAGAAGCGTGAGCCTGATCGGTTCAGGCACCGTCCTTCCTTGATAGACAGGGTGTTCACGGCTTGAACGAGGGCCCAGTATTGAACCTGCGCGCAGTGGCGCGACTGAGAGAGGCGTGGGACAGCTACCCGGGAGGTGAACGACCCGTGTCTGCCATGCCGGGATTTCTCGCTGCCGGGCCTACGGAATCTGATCGGGCCCTTGTGGCAGTGGTCGATATCAGTTCGGCAACGCCCTGATCCGTAGGGAGCGTTTGCGGCGGTTTGGTCGTCTACGCTCCGCTACGACGTTAGAAGCGACTCGCGGCCCCGTGGTCGGCAGGAGCGGGCAGGCCAGGAGGGCACTGGGCCGGTCGTGCGGCCCCCCGGCGATCAGCGCCGTGGCCGGTGGCGAGAGGTACCGGGTCTGCTGACTGGCTGTGGTGGTCGGCCCTCACATTGGAGCGATGATGACTGTTCCTGCGCAGCACTGCGGTGGTCGACGGGAGTCCGGTTCGCCCGGTACCTCATCGAGCCAAGGGGTTGCATTGACGGCGCCGAGCGTTTCGGCGATCGATGACGCCCCCACGCAGGTTATGACGGGGATCGCCGAGGGGTGTGCACGTTGCAGCTGCGCGCGCGGACCTGTGGACGCTGCCCTGGCAAGAATCGGTGACCAGGCCGCTGTGCTGGTGGCGATGATTGGGGTGATGCTTGGCACCCCCCAGAGCGCGGATCGTCTGTGAACCCGGGGTATGCCTGCCGAACGGCCGGGCACGGGGAGCACTTGTCAGGTGTGGCGGCCGGTGCCCTGACCGCGCGCATGGAGGGCACAGGCGTCAGGCTTGTGTCGAGGCCTACCCAGCAAGGCTGTGAAGCGCGGCGGGCTGGTGGTCGGCTTCGGGGGCCAGCTTTTGGCATGGTCGATAGGGACCTGTGCCGGGGGTTCAGGCGGGCGTGTGTGCCGCTTGGGCGCGGGTTCGGCCGATCATGGCCGGCCAGAGCCGTATCACGCGGCCGAGCTCGGTGATATCCCGCTCGCCCAGCGACTGCGGGCCGTCGCAGAGGGCCTGTTCGGGGTGGGGGTGGACGTCGATGATGACGCCGTCGGCGCCTACGGCGATCGCCGCGCGGGTGAGCGGGAGCACCAGATCGCGGCGGCCGCCCGAGTGGGACGGGTCGACGATGACCGGCAAGTGCGACAGGCGCTGCGCCATGGGGACCGCCGAGACGTCCAGGGTGTTGCGGGTGGCGGTCTCGAACGTGCGGATGCCCCGCTCGCACAGCACGATGTCGAGGTTGCCGCGCTGCGCGATGTACTCGGCCGCCATGAGCCACTCCTCGATGGTGGCGTTCATGCCGCGCTTGAGCATGACCGGCATCCCGGCCGCGCCCACGGCCTGCAGCAACGCGAAGTTCTGCGCGTTGCGGGTGCCGACCTGAAGCATGTCGGCGTAGGAGGCGACCAGTTCGACGTCGTGGGCGTCGACGACCTCGGTGACGATCGGCAGCCCGGTCTCGGCGCGGACGTCGGCGAGGATGCGCAGGCCCGGCTCGCCCAGCCCCTGGAAGGCCTGCGGCGAGGTGCGCGGCTTGTACGCGCCGCCGCGTAGCAGGGTCGCGCCCGCGGCTCGCGCCATCAGCGCGGCCTCCAGGGTCTGCTCGGGCGTCTCCACGGCGCAGGGGCCGGCGATCAGGGTCACGGTGTCGGGCCCGATCGGCACCCCGGCCACCCGCACGGTAGATCGTTCCGGATGGTTCTCCCTGCTCACCAGCGTGTACGGGGCGGGGAGGGACGCGTTATCGGTCATGGCGGCGTCGGCCCGGTCGATGGCAGCAACCTCGGCGGCCGCCGGTGCCCCGCGCTGGTGGGGTGGCTGATGCCATGTCGGCGGATGTGCCGCGCGGCACCGGTCGCCTACGCCGCGACCCTGTGCTTGCCGCCTCCAGGTGGCGGGCAGAGGGCGTGGCGCAGAGCTGCCCCGGGGTGGCGGCCGCGGTCATGGCGAGGTCGCCGGTTTGCTGTGGTCGGACCGGCGGCGCGGCTTCACGGGGGGTTGGTCGGCGAGAGGGGCGGTGAGCAGGGACTGAACTGCTGAGACCAGAGCCAGGGCGGCGGATTCGAAGCGTTGGTGCCCTGGGGTGAGTTCGGTGCTCACGCCGGCGTGTGGGGATGTGTGGCTCGGATGCGGGGGTGAGGCGGAGAGGGGGCGGGCTTGTCGATGCCGGTGGGTGGCGTAGGGATCGACGCGGCGCGTCGTCGCCTGAGCCTGTGGACCCGTCATCGTGCTGGGTCGAGGAAGCGGGCGGGGAAAGGGTGTGGTGGCATCGAGGTCGGGTTCGGGAGGCGGTGGGCCCGCCGCAGCGCCGATCGAGCGATGCTCGGCCGGTTGCGAGGTGGCCGGGGAGTGGCATGGGCACTGCTGCCGCCGTTCCTGTCGCAAGGCGTCAGATGCCACGATCAGCCCCTCGGCCATGACTGTCAGCTGTGTCAGTACCTCGGCGGGAACGCGCAACAGTTGCGGGGCTGTGGCAGGAGCCGCAGCGGAGTCGGCCAAGGTGCCCGCGTTGTCGCCGACTCCGGCCGCACCGCCCGGTCCGATCCGGCAGGCCAGGCCGATCAGTCCTGCCGCCCCTGCTGCGACCAGGCACAAGACCAATGTCCAGGAAACGTCGGGAAGGGGCATGCCTTGCCAGGACCGCTCAAGAACCGGGGAGGCGACGGCCAGGCCGAGCACGGCCCCGAACTCCACCAAGCTCAGCCCGGCTCCTGCAGCGGTCGCCACCAGGCCGGGCGGTGCCCACGCGATGACCGCCAGGACCAGCCCGGTGGCCAAGACCCCCACGCCGATACCCAACGTGACTGCTCCGGGTAGCCATAACAGGCCCGTGGCGGCCCGCATGTCCGCGACCAGCAGCCATACGCAGGCGCTCACCACGGCCAGCGCCCCGCTGTACATCACCGGTCCGGTCCCCTGGCGCCGGATCAGGGCAGCGGCAACAAGGCCCGCCAGCACAGCCACCCACAGCGGGGTCATCGCCACCGGGCCACCGAGCTCGGCGTCGGCTCGGACCGCGGCGGCGTATCGGGTCGCGATGACCAGCGCAGGGAACAGCGCCGCACCGGACAAGACGCAGGCCCCCCCAAGGCGCAGCCACATCGGATCACGCCAGGTACGGTGGCCCGGTCTGCCGCGTCGAGACGACCCCGGCACGGCGAACAGCAGGGCCAACACAGCGACGGCGACCCCGGCCCCGAGGCTGGCCAGCGTGAGCGGGGAGAGCCAGCCCCAGTACGGCCCCCGCATCAAGCCCAGCGCCAGCATAGAAAGCCCCGCCGCACCCAGCACCGTGCCTGGCCAATTCGCGCAGCGAAGGCTGCCACCGGCGTGCGTGGGCGTGATCGTGATGGCCCCCGCCAGCACGATCCCTCCAAGGGCGGCGCTCAGCACCGGTTGCGTCGGCCAAGCCCAGTCACCGGCGATATAGCCCACCGCCGCCCCGGCCGTGGCGGCCGCGCTCCAGATGCCGATCCCTGATGCGTGTCGCTCAGCGGGGAACTCCACGCCCAGCAGCCCGAGCGTCGCTGGGGCGATCGTCGCGGCGCCCACGCTCTGGGCAAGTCGTGCCAGGACCACCATCGGCGTGTCCGCCGCAGGGATCATGACGGCGGAGGAGAGAGTGAACAGTGCCAGACCCGCGAGGAGAACCCGTCGTCGCCCGAGGAGATCGGCAAGGCGCCCGGAGATGGTGAGCACGACAGCCGCCGAGATGAGGTAGACGGCAGACAGCACGGAGGGATCGGCCAGCCTGCCTGCGGCGGGCAGCGACCGCGACACCGCGGCGGCATCGTAGGCGACCGCGGCGACGGCACCGGCGCAGACCACCGCGATGCGCCGGTGGCGCGAGCGGCGGTGGCGCAGCGATCCCGATCGTCGCATGCCCCGATGCCCGGGGGCCGGCGAATCGTCGCCAACGGTAGGGGCGACGGGGGGAGCGCCGGAGGCTGGCATGGTTACGCCGCCCCGGCCGGCAGCGTGCGGGCAGGCTCGTTCGCGTTCATCAAGGTGAGATGGCTTCCGGCGGCGGCGGGCGGCTGCCGCTGGAGCGCCTGGTGATACAGCAAGGCCTCTGCCAGGGCGGTCTGCTCGGCGGTGCCGGTGCTGAGCCCGGAGTGCCGTAGGCAGCGCAGGTAGACGGCGACCGCGCGCTCGGCGACGTGCTGATGTTCCAGGCACAAGGCCAAGACCTCCCCCTCGGCGGTCTTGATCGTCGCCAGCAGGTTCGCGACGTGCGGTTCCTCTGACTCCCGGCGCAAGCCGCAGATGTCAGCGAGCAACTGCGGCCAGCGCAGGTGCCGCTCCACGGCCAGCAGGGCATGGGAGGTCAGCTGAGCAGAGGTGGACTCGGGCACCTCGCCGAGGTGCCGGCTTGCCGCCTGGATCGCCAGGTGCGCCGTGGTGGCGTGTACCCCCGATAGCCGTTCCTGCGCCAAGGCCAGCGCCGCCCGCCGGTGCTGCAGATGCCGCACACTCCACCCACGAACCTTCAGCGGGTAGGGGCCCGACCGCGTCCGGGTGGTGACGTCCCAGCCTTGCAGCATCAGCGCCCGCAGCGCCTGCTGCTGAGCGGGCCAGGTGGCCACGGTCACAGTGACTCCGCTCATGTCCGCTCGGACCCTCAGGTTGGCTGCGGGATCGGTCACGGCGCGGGTCACGACCCGTGTGATCACGTCGATCGGTTTCACGTCTCGCCCTCCAGAGGAGACCTGCCGCCCGGGAGCCTGGGTGGGGATTCCGCCCCGGACAGCAGGCCCCAACTTGCCTCACCAGCATCTTGACAAGTGTCGCGTCAAGCTTGTCAAGACGTGATGGATGCTAAGACCCGGCTTGCGCACTGTCACTACACTCGCCCGCTTTCACGACGTCCGTGACTAATCTGTAACCAAATGTCGCCCGATATGCACACCAATATGGGCTTCTAAGTAGATCGACTGCGAGAGTCGGGCCCGGCCGCCTGCTTGCGAATGCGGCCCGCAGGTGGTCGCACCGCTGCGGGGCCCACCAGTCGGGGCCTCCGTGCCTGTCAAGGCGGCCAGTCAGAACGAGTCACAGGCGATCCGCTCCGAGCCCGCACGGCCGTACCTGCCGGAAAGCCCGCGCCGCCCCGGCCGTCCTGATCAACGCGCACCCTTTGAGAGTCCGCACGCAGCCACCGCGTCAGATCACGAATCGATTACAACGCTGCCGTATTTGTTGCCCGAGACCGTGCACCACACCAAAGCTCCCCTCCCAGCATTACCGCCCGCATTTCCGGCGTCCGCGCCCGTACCGCGAAATCGCCTCATCGACATATCGCGGCGGGCCTTAGCGACCCTCAGGAGGCAGCCATCCCGGCCCTGCCCAACCGCACACCGCACCCGCATGGGCCCTCGTCGCTCCGCCGGTCCGCCTCACCGCGCCCGGCCCGGCTGATCCTGCTAATCGGGTGTGCAACGGCGGCCATCGCCATGGCCGACACCATCGCCGCCACCCTGGCCATCCCCGTCCTGCAGAGTCCACACGGCCTTCCCGGCACACCCGTCTCCGCTCTGACATGGCTGATCACCGCCTACGCGCTGCCCGTGGCCACCGGACTCACCACAGCCGGGCGTCTGGCCGACCTGGCCGGGCCACGTCTTGTGCTCATCGCCGGGCTTGCCGTGTTCACCTTCGGCGCCGCGGTCACCTGCCTGGCGCCAAACCTGGGATGGCTGCTGGCGGCCCGCGCCACCCAGGGGCTGGGCGCCGCCGCCATGATCCCCGCCTCCCTCGCCCTCATCCTGGTCACCCTGCCCGCCAGCCGCACCGCCGCGATCGGCCTGTGGAACGCCGCGTCAGGCATCGGCGCGGCCGCCATGCACGCCGGCGGCGGATGGCTGGCCGACCTACTGAGCTGGCGAGCGCTGTGGCTTCCCCAGGCCGTCATCGGCATGACGCTGCTCCTCGGCGTAACCGGCCTGCCCACCGCAACCTCCACATCCTCCGCGTCCAACGCCACCCGGTGGCACCGGCCTGACCTCGCCGGACTGGCCCTGCTCGCCACGGTCTTCCTCACAGCCACATACGCCCTCAGCCAGGCCTCCCGCCTACCGACCGCGATCCTGGTAGCCGCCCTGGCCGCCTCAGGGCTCGGGTTGCTGGCGACGGCATGGCGATCCCGTCACCACCCCACCCCGGCCATCGAGACCGGCGTGTACGCCCGGCCGGCGTTCGCCCTGGCCGCTCTGGTGGCGCTGCTGCACGGCGCGATGTCCATCGCCATGCTGACCGCCATCCCCATGTACCTGCAGCACACCCTTCACCGCACACCTACCGGCTACGGCCTGGCGATGGCACCGATGTCGATCGCGATGGCGCTGACCAGCATCGCCGTCGGGCGAGCCGGCAAACACCTTCGCCCCGGATGGATGATCTACATCGGCTCGGTGGCGGTCGTGGCCTGCTATCTGTGGGTGGCCACCGCCCTTGGACCTGTCCCCCACCTGTCGGCGATCTGGATCCCGGCCAGCATCCCGCTCGGCGCCGGCATGGGCGCGATCGCCACCAGCCTGTCCGCCGCGGCAACCCTCTCGGCCGGTGCCGGACGCTACGCCGCCGCGACCGGCGCCGTGATGACCGGCCGCCAGCTCGGCGGAGCCTTCGGCCTCGCCGGCATGGCAGCGGTGCTGCAGCACCCGGTCCTCACCGGCCCCGCCGCCGGTTACACCTCCGTCATCCTCGGCTGCCTGGCATGTGCCGGACTCGCCGGATTCTGCGGCCTGCTGCTGGTACGCCGCGCCGAGCCAGCGGCAACCCATCCCGCACGGTCACGCCCAGCCCAAGGACCACGATCGACCGGCTCGGTGACGGCGATACCCGCCTTCACCCAAACACCGCCGCCGCACCCGCGCGCCCAGACCCCCGCGATCCCCGCCAGCTCCGCAACCAGCTCCGCGGCCGCCCGCCGAGCCCTACCGGATCTCACCGGGTGATCACATCCCCCTACAGCCCGAGTCGGCCCCCCGCCGACACCCTCTCCCCCCCGGCCCGCCACCTCATCGAAGCAGGTTTCCCATGGCGATCTTGTGCAAACCGGCCATCCACCTCCCCGAACACCAGATCACCCAAGAGCAGACCCTCGAGCTGTGCCGCCGCCTCCACGCCGACCACCCGCAGCTGCCCCTGGCACTTCGACTGATCGCCAACACCGGAGTCCAACGCCGTCACCTGGTCCAACCCCTGCCCGACACCCTCACCCATCCCGGTTTTCAGCAACGCAACGGCATCCACCAGCAACAGGCCGAACAACGCGTCCCCGGTGTCGTCCTACAGGCACTCGCCAACGCACACCTCGGCCCCGACGACATCGACATGATCATCTATGTCTCCTGCACCGGCTTTTCGATGCCCTCGCTGACCGCGTGGCTGATCAACAACCTGGGCTTCCGCCTGAACACCACCCAGCTACCCATCGCCCAGCTGGGCTGCGCCGCAGGCGGAGCCGCCATCAACCGCGCCGCCGACTACTGCCGCGCGCATCCGCTGGCCAACGTGCTGATCGTCTCCTGCGAGTTGTGCTCCCTGTGCTATCAACCCACCGACACCGCGATCGGTAACCTGCTGTCCAACGGGCTCTTCGGCGACGCGGTGGCCGCCGCCGTGGTCCGCGGCCAGGACGGCACCGGCATCCGCATCCACCAAAGCGCCTCTTACCTGATGCCCGGCACCGAATCGTGGATCAGCTACCAGGTCAAGGACACCGGCTTCCACTTCCAGCTCGACAAGCGCGTCCCCCGCACCATGGAAGGCCTCGCCCCGCCACTTCACCGACTCGCCGCCGACTACGGCTGGGACGCCTCCAAACTCGATCTGTACATCATCCACGCGGGCGGACCCCGGATCCTGGACGACCTCACCAAACACCTGCAGGTCCCGCCGGAGGCGTTCACCTACAGCCGTCAGACCCTGGCCAACTGCGGCAACATCGCCAGCGCCGTGGTTTTGGACGCGCTCGCCCGGGCCTTCGACGACCAGGCGGTCACCGACGGCGACACATGCCTGCTGGCAGGATTCGGCCCCGGCATCACCGCCGAGGCCTGTATCGGTACCTGGGTCACGCACAGCCCCCACTCCGACATGCACGCCCTCGCCGATCAGCACCACACCCGCCCGCTGTCCCTCTCCCACGGCTCTCATGACCCCGCGCCCGCCATGCCCCCGCTGACCGGCGACCTGTTGGCCTAGGACACCGACAATGACGCGACTGGTCATGATGTCCAGCCAGCACCCCCCGCCATCCGCTCCCGCCCAGACCGATCCCAGGGGTCCGCTGATACGTCTGTCGGCCCTGTTCGACGAGGGCTCGATCCACCTGATCTCCCCCGAAGACCGCAGCGGCGTCCTCGCCGCCATGGGGCGCGTCGAGGGCGTGCCGGTGGTGGGCTTCTCCAGCGACGCCCGCGTCCAGGGGGGCGCGATGGGCAGCGAGGGCTGCGAGCACATCGTGCACGCCTACGACGTCGCCGTCCGCGAGCGCGTGCCGATCGTCGGCCTCTGGCACTCCGGCGGCGCCCGCCTCGCCGAGGGCGCCGAGTCCCTGCACGCGGTGGGACTCGTCTTCGCGGCGATGACCCGGGCCTCCGGCATCGTGCCGCAGATCTCCGTGGTCCTCGGCCCGGCCGCCGGCGGCGCCGCGTACGGGCCCGCGCTGACCGACCTCGTGATCCTCTCCGACCAGGGCCGCATCTTCGTCACCGGCCCCGACGTCGTCCGCAGCGTCACCGGCGAGAAGATCGACATGGCCGGGCTCGGCGGCCCCGAGCCGCACAGCAAGCGCAGCGGCGTCGTCCACGTCGTCACCAAGACCGACACCGACGCCGTGCTGCACGCCCGCCGCCTCGCCGTGCTGCTCGGCCACCAGGGCCGCATCCGTCCCGACTCGGTCGAGGACGTCGACTTCTCCGGCCTGC
>NZ_QOIL01000034.1 GCF_003323745.1 Sphaerisporangium album | reverse complement strand
CATGCGAGCCTCTGGTGATGGTTGATCTTGGTCGACAACCCTTCTACCAGAGGCTTCTTTACTTCTCGATCAAGACAACGGATCTGTCGCCACCCTGTGACCTGCAGCATCACGGTGAAATGGGCTCAGTGACCCCCACGACAGGGGGGGGGACGCCCTGGCGCCGCGGTCGCCGAGAATCGATCGGCCGACGGCAGGACCCGGATGACCTGGCGGATGACCGCAGGGGGTCAACCGGCGTAACCTCACGGGAAAGACACGACGCGCAGGAGAATTCGATGGTCGACGAGCCGGACACCCCGGGCCGCTTATCCGAGACGTCCGAGCCATCGGCGCCGCCCGAGACGGGCGATTCGGCGCAGGCCCCGGGGCCATCGGTGAGACGGATCAACACCTCGGTGCCCCACTCGGCCCGCATCTGGAATTACCTGCTCGGCGGGAAGGACAACTACCCCGTCGACCGCACGGCGGGGGACACGATCTGCGAGGTCTTCCCGGGCATGGTCGACATCGCCCGCCACTCCCGCCACATGCTCACGCGCGTCGTACGCTTCCTCGCCGACGACGCCGGCATTCGCCAATTCCTGGACATCGGGACCGGCCTGCCCACCGTCGACAACACCCATGAGGTCGCCCAGCGCGTGGCTCCCGACTCGCGCATCGTCTACGTGGACAACGACCCCCTGGTGCTGGTGCACGCCGAGGCGCTGCTCACCAGCACCCGCGAGGGGGCCACCGACTACATCGAGGCCGACGTCCGCGACCCGGACATCATCCTGCGCGCGGCCTCCAAGACCCTGGACTTCAGCCGGCCCACCGCGCTCATGCTGATGGGAATCCTCGGCCTGGTCACCGACTACGACGAGACGCGCGCGATCGTGAACCGGCTCATGGACGCCCTGCCCTCCGGCAGCTACCTCGCCCTCTACGACGGCACCGACACCGACCCGGCGTACGTCCAGGCCCTGCGAAGCCACAACGCGCGCAGCGGCGTCATCCCCTATACAGCACGGAGCCCCGCCCTGATCGCCCGCTACTTCGACGGCCTGACACTCCTGGACCCGGGCGTGACCTCGGTCGCCCACTGGCGCCCCGAACCCAACCTCTGGGGCGAGCCTCCGGAGGTGGCCAGCTACGGCGGCCTGGCGTACAAGCCCTGACACGCGTGACGGGAGCACATCGGCCGGGCGCCACGCGTTATATCCACCGCGCAGGAGGGCATCTCGGTAAATCACTGCACCCGCCACAGATGGGACGTCCTCAATGAAGGTGGCAGTTTTCTTAGCGGGGTTCCTGGCCGTGCTCGCGGGAGCCCCCGCAGTGGCGGCCGAGGCCGGCCCAGGTGCCTCCGCCGCCTCTGCCTCTCTGACCAAGTCGGCCTATCCCACCGAGTTCTCCCTCCCTGACGGTTTCCAGCCGGAAGGGATCGCCATCGGCCCGGGCCCGGTCGCGTACTTCGGCTCGCGCGCGACCGGCGCCATCTACCAGGCCGACCTGCGCACCGGCCAGGGACGGATCCTCAACGCCGGGCCGGGCACCCCGTCGCTCGGCCTCAAGGTCGACGCGCGCGGCCGGCTGTTCGTCGCCGGCGGCACCGGCGGCAACGCCCGCGTGATCGACACCCGGAGCGGCGAGGTGCTCGCGAGCTACCAGCTCGCCACCGGCACCTCGTTCGTCAACGACGTCGTGCTCACCCACGACGCGGCGTACTTCACCGACTCGGCCAACCCCGTGCTGTACAAGCTGCCGTTCGGACGCGGGGGAGCGCTGCCGGGCGAGGCGGTGAAGGTGCCGCTGAGCGGCGACATCGTCTACACGACCGGCAACAACGCCAACGGCATCGCCCCGACCCCCGACCACAGGGCCCTGCTCGTCGTCCAGTCCAACACCGGCAAGCTGTTCCGCGTCGACCCCTCGACCGGCGTCGCCACCATGGTGGACATCGGTGCGGAATCCCTCGTCAACGGCGACGGGCTGCTCCTGGAAGGCCGCACCCTCTACGTCGTCCAGAACCGCCTGAACACCGTGACGGCCCTCGACCTGGCCAAGGACGCCGCCTCGGGCAGGGTCGTCCGCAAGCTGACCGACCCCCGCTTCGACGTCCCCACCACCGTGGCGGCCTTCCACGACCGCCTCTACCTCCCCAACGCCCGTTTCACCACACCTCCCACCCCGACCACCCCGTACACCGTCGTGGCGATCACGCGTCACTGACGCGTCACCGCCCGTAGCCCAACGGCGTGCCCGCCTCGGCGGCGGGCACGTCCCGGCTCACCGCTCGCCCTGTGGCTTGCGCCAGGTCATGATCTCGGTTGCCGGAAGGCGCTCGGCGAAGCGGTCGTCGGGCGAGGCGTGTCGCAGCACCTCGCGCAGGTCCCGCTCGAAGTCCTCCAGCCTGTCGCCGAACAGGTGAGGGGCGGAGTCGGATCGGGAGAACACCCACGCCACGATGTCGTCCGGGGTGCGGTCGACCACTTCCCCGGCTGGCACGATATGCCGTTCGAAGTTCTCGAACCCGGCCCGTGCCAGGACGAGATCCTCACGGTTCGGCGTGCCGTTGACGAGCGTTCCCTGACCCGCGCGGCGTACCGGGCCCAGATACCGGCGCACCAGGTCGCCGATCCGCGCGTACGGGGGAGCGGGCAGCGGCGGTGGCACCGGTTCCGCGGGCGGATTCTTCAGGTCGCTCATGTGGACGAACGCGCCGCCCGGCTCCAGCATCTCCCGCACGGTCGCGGCGACACGATCCCGATCCGTCCAGTGGAAGGACTGGGCGAACACCACGACCCGGAACCCACCCAGACCGGCCGGCAGGTCCTCGGCGCGGGCGGCCACCCACCGCGCGTTGGTCACCCCACGACGCTCGGCCCGTCGCCCGGCCTCGGCCAGCATGTCCGCATCCGGGTCGATCCCGACCGCCTCGGCGAAGAACCGCGCCAGGGCGAGCGCAACGATTCCCGGCCCGCAGCCGACGTCGAGAAGCCGGCCCCGTCCGTCCAGGCCGAGCGCCGCGGCCAGCGTTTCGGCGAAGCCCGGAGCGTACGGGAGCCGTCCGCGCTCGTAGTAGGCCGCACTTCCCCGAAACAGTGTGCTGTCCCACTGCCATCCATCAGGCATATCGATCCTCCTCCACGATCTGGTGAACTGGGGGCGGATCCCGCACTATCACCGGCGCCGCCGCCCTCCCGGCCCTTCCGATCCGACTGAACATTCCTGCGGCGGCGAGATGAGGTGCTACCGGCCCCGGGAGGCACTAACTCGCGCGGCTGCCCAGTCGTTCTCCGCCCGCGCGGAAAAGCCTTTGCCCGAACCCGCGCAGCGGGTGACACTGCAGCGTGCACTCCCATGAAAAAGCCGAGCAGGTCGCCAACGAGTTGAGGAGCCGGATCTACACGGCGTTGCGCGACGGCGGCCTCAACGCCGAACCCGTCATCGAGTTGGCCTGCCTGCTGGAGGAATGGGGCATGCGCACGCCTGCTACGCGAGAACTTCTCGAACGGCCCACCGCCCACCTGACAGCGCAGGACCTGACCCGGCTGGGCGAGGACCTTCTTCGCGACACCGGTTTCGAGCCGACCTTCGCGCTGGAACCGCGTCTGTGGACGGCGCTGGAGCAGGCGCTGATGACGGTGGAGCGTGACGTTCGGGCCACGGGACTCAGCGGGACGCTCCGGCTGGTCAGTCCCGAGTGGGACGACAGCGGCCAGGCCTGGGTGGAGTTTCAGGGCATTCACCACGGCAACGGCATTCGGCCCGGCGTGGGAAGCGACCCTCAATGGGCGCTCGCGAGCGTCGCCGACGCCACCCAAGAAGTGATCATGGAGATGATCTGGGGAGTCTGGCCGGTCTGCTCCGCCCACGGTCTCGGCCTGCGCGCCGAGCTGGGCCATGAGATGGCCGTTTGGCGATGCACGGGCGCCGGAACGCATAGCGTCGCGCCGGTGGGTGAACTGCCTCCTGAACCTCGTTAGCCATCTTCTGGCCTGTCACATGGACCCGGCCCCTGACGGCTCATACGGTGCGGCGCGCGGGCGGTGACAGGGTTACCACGCAGGCCGACGAGCCCGGTGCCTCCGCAGGTGTGGCAGTCGACGTGCTAGGCGTCGCCGGAGGCGGCAGGGCCGGGGTCGATGGTGAAGGCCTCGCCGAGCCTGGTCAGGTCCAGCAGGCGCCGCAGCACACCCTGGACGTTGGTCAACTCCATGCTGCCCTGGACCGCTGCCACGGCTCGCCGTGCCCGGAGCAACGCCCACAACCCCGAGGAGTCGCAAAAGCTCAGACCAGCGACGTCAACGGTGAGATGCCGGCAGCCGCCGCTCAGTGCCTCCTCCACCGCATCGTCAAGGCGAGAGACCGTCCCCCTGTCCAGCTCGCCATGCAAGATCAGGCGGATGCGGTCCTGCTCGTGAACGAGCTTGATCGAAAAGGGCGTCATCGACGAAGTCCCATCCCGATGCGAAAGACCCATAATGCGCTGAACTCCAGTGCAAGCAACCCAATCAGCCTGCGCAGTCCACCGCAACCCTCCGGGAGGAACCCAGCACCGCAGAGGAGCGCCGACCTCGGTCAGCCGGCCCGGGTCGCATGGGCCACGGTGACGACGAACGCGGGGGTTTTGCCCGCGACTCACGCAGCCGGCGGCTGGTAGGGGCCACGTACCGGCGGCAGGGCGGACAGCGCGACCATGACTCTGCTCAGCGGGGTCCGATGGTGGCCATGGCCTGATCGATGGCCTCGGCGAAGCTCTGCTTCGCACCGCCGGCCAGCCATGCCTTCTGGGCTGCGAGCAGGCAGCCGAACGCGCCCGCGACGAGCGCGCGCGGTGTCGGATCGTCGTCAGAGTACGGCTTTCCGGCCGCCTGTGCGCGGTCGCGGATCGCCGTTTCGGCGGCGTCCCCCATGACGTGCAGCTTCTCCAGGTAGCTGGCCAGAAGGGCCGGGGTGGTGAACACGATGCGCTGCATGGGGTCGGCCACTTCGCGCTTGCCGGGCGCGTCGACGTGGGGGACGAGGAGGTCAAAGATCCTGCGTAGCGACTCCCATACGGGCTCATCGGCAGGTCGGTCTCTCAGGGCCTGGAGCATCTCCTCGGCGACGAAGCCCAGCTTCCCGACCACGATGTCTTCCTTGGTCGCGAAGTAACGGAAGACGCTGCGCGGCGACATGCCGACCTCTGCGGCGACGTCGTCGATCGTCGTGGCCTCGTACCCACGTTCAACGAACAGCCGCTGGGCGGCTTCGGCGATCTCTTTCTGGACTGTTCGGCGGGTCCGCTCGCGCAGCCCCATAGGAGAATCCTTCATGATGCGACAATCATAGCACTGCCCGCACTAATTGACAGTCAGTGACAAGTTCGGCATATGCTGCTACCTGCCAAGGGTTGATTCAGAGAGGGAGTCACATGCCTAGGACCACCTCACACAGGACGATCGTGATCACCGGCGCGAGTGACGGCATCGGTGCCGCGGCGGCCCGTCAACTCCACGCCCACGGCCACCGGGTCGTCATCGTCGGCCGTTCGCCGCAGAAGACACAGGCCGTCGCCCGCGAGCTCGGCACCGATTTCCATGTCGCGGACTTCGCCCGGCTGGACGACGTGCGCGAGCTTGCCGCTGACCTCAATGCCTCCTACCCGAGCATCGATGTGCTCGCCAACAACGCCGGCGGCATCTTCGGCGACCGCGTCAAGACCGTCGACGGGTTCGAGAAGACCTTCCAGGTCAACCACCTGGCGCCCTTCCTGCTCACTCAGCTCCTCATGGACAGGCTGGTGGCGAGCCGGGCGAGCGTCATCCAGACCTCCAGCGTCGGGGCGCGCCTGGCCGGCCGGCTCGTGATCGACGACCTCGACCACGACAAGGACTTCACTCCGCTACTCGCCTACGGCACCACGAAGCTGGAGAACATCTTGTTCACCAAGGAACTCCACGTCCGCTTCCACGATCACGGCATCTCGAGTGCCGCCTTCCACCCGGGGACCGTTGCCACCGGCTTCGCGACCGACTCCGACAGCATCTTGAGGCATATCTCTCGCAGTCGCATCGCTCGCGCGTTCATGACCAGCCCCGAGAAGGCTGCCGGCCAGCTCGTCTGGCTCGCCGAGACCACGCCCGGCAAGGACTGGCAGTCCGGCGTCTACTACGAGAAGCGCAAGCCCGCCCGCCGTAACGACAAACAGGCCAAAGACGCCGCGCTCGCACGCGAGCTCTGGAACCGCTCCGAGCTACTTCTCGCCTCGACCGGCCCGACCCCGCGCGCCTGAGCCGCCTCGAGCGCGACAACCGACCGGCCGGCCCCGAGTGGCCGGGCCCTCACTCCACGGACCCACGATCTTCCTGTCCGACGGCAACGAAGTTGACCGCGAAGCCACGCCGAAGGCGCCCTTGACTCGGCGGCGTCGACCGGGACACTCGACCCGTGAGGAGGACGGGACCGCCAGAAGAGAAGTGCACCGCGGATCACCACCCACTCGACAGTACTGACATTGTCGTGATCGCTTGCCTGTGCTTATGTGTCCGAGTGAGCCGTGATTTGGATATGCCCAGCCCTCTCGAACCTGTTCCGGCGAGGAGGAACCCAGCAGGCGGTAGGGGGAAGTACATCACGCCGGCCGTACTCCTGGGCGCGGTCCCGCTTTTGCTCGCCAACTGGTACCTCATGGTGATGATCCTCGGACGCGATTGCGTCACATATGCGGGAGGCAACATAACGGACTGCGTCGGCGGAATTTCGGAGGAGGAGATGTCCGCCGTATCGGGGCTGATCGCGCTGGTGATACTCCTCATTCAGATAGGGCTGATTGTCCTGGTAGGCCGGCGAACCCGCTCCGGCCTGCAGTGAGGTTGCATGGCCGGGCGACGGCGCGCCTTGGGACGACGAGTGTGCATTAGTGCCGCGGGTGCTTAGTAGCTGTACACGTCGGAGCCCGCGGGCCGTCCATCGCTCATGTCATGGAACTCCGTCGCTTCAGGGGAATGGAGTTCAAGATCTTCGCAGGCGGGTGAGACGAAATCAGGAGCCGAGCGCGGACCAGCCCAGAGCCACCACGGGGTGCATCGCCAGAGTCGCCAGAATCGCCAGCGAAGACTCGGACCTCCGTAGGGAAGGGCAGGCCCCTCGTTGATGGCTCGCCGCCCTGCTCGACCGGTAGATCCGGGCCCGGCGAGGTGTGATCGCGTAAGGCGGCGTTGCTGTACGCGCTGCTGTACAGCAAGCATGCCTGGGGTGGGTCGCGGTCAGGCCCAGCAGGTGCTGGTACAACTCCGTGTCGCGCATACCCCGATCCTGCGTCCCGGCGCTTGATCACCCCCACCGGACCCACACGAAGCCCGGAAGCGCCATTCGGAAGCGCATGATCGTCGGCCAGCAGGTTGGTCCGGTCAGCCTTCCTCGGTGAGCTCTTGAACATTTCACTATCAAGCTGTTACCGTCACCAACCAACTCTAAAGGCTGGATTCGGGGCGATTTCGGGCTTCCGGAATCGGGGTCAGCCAGACCGCGGCGATGGGTGCCGCGGCCTCACCGCTCAAGGAGCAACGCATGCAGCATGCCCTGCCCAAGCGACGTCTCGCGGCCACCGCCGCGGCGTTTGCCATGGTGGGTGCCGCCTTCCTTGGAGGCGCGATCGACTCGGCCAGCGCGGCCACCACCGACGAGCCGACGTCGACACCGGTCAACGTGGACATCCCCGACGGGATGCTCATGAGCTACGTCGTCAACGCCCGGATCGCCAACCCCGGCCAAACTCGTCTCGTTGAGCGCGCGGTCGAGGCCGCCGGTGGTGTTGTCATCCAGTCCTGGCCCGAGATCGGCGTGGTCGTCGCCCACTCCGACCGCGCGGCCTTCCGCGCGAACGTCGCCGCCAAGGGCAACAACGCGGTCGCCTCCGTCGGCGCCACCCGCACGGCCGGGGTCTCCGAGGGGACGCCGACCGAACTGGCCCCGCCGTGGGGCCCCGGCGCCAGCGGGTACAAGAAGGGTGCCAAGAAGCCGGACAACGGCGACATCCCGTCCGACCCGCAGCCTGGCGAGAGCCTCGACCCCAACGAGGGCGTCCAGTGGGACATGCAAATGATCAAGGCCCCGCAGGCGCAGGCGGTCTCCGACGGCAACCGCAACGTCCTCGTCGGGGTGCTCGACAGCGGCATCTCGCCGACACACCCGGACCTCAAGGCGAACATCGACGTCGCGAACTCGGTCAACTGCACTAACGTCGGCCGTCCGGATCAGACGCCGTTGGCTTGGCGCCCGACGACGAGCGACCACGGTACGCACGTCGCCGGCACCATCGCCGCCGCCCGCAACAACATCGGCATCGTCGGTGTCGCGCCGAACGTGCGTATGGCGTCCGTCAAGGTAGTCAACAACGACGGCTACATCTACCCGGAGTACGCGATCTGCGGCTTCATGTGGGCGGGCCTGAAGCACATGGACGTCACGAACAACTCCTACTACATCGACCCGTTCGAGTTCTGGTGTGATGACCAGCCCGACCAGGCCGCCAGCAAGGAGGCCGTCCGGCGCGCCGTGGAGTGGGCCACCAAGCAGGGCGTCGTCAACGTCGCTGCGGCGGGCAACTCCAACTACGACATGGCCAACAAGACCGTGGACACGGGCAGCCCCAACGACGCGCCGAAGCCGACCGTGCGCACGATCAACAACCACTGCAACGACATCCCGGCTGAGCTCGACGGTGTCGTGACGGTCGCATCCCTACAGCGCGTGGGCACCACGCTGGGCAGCGTCCGGTCGTCCTTCTCCAACTACGGCCTCGGCAAGATCGACGTCGCGGCTCCCGGCTCGTCGATCTACTCGACGACGTGGAGCACCCGGACGGGGGCCGACGGCTACGGCACCAAGAGCGGTACGTCGATGGCGAGCCCGCACGTCGCCGGCGTCATGGCGCAGATGAAGTCGGCGCACCCGTCCTGGTCGCCGGCCGAGATGATCAGTGAGCTCAAGGCGCGGGCCGAATCCAAGCCGTGCCCGCAGAACACCGCGGCCTGCACCGGCACCGTCGACGACAACAGCTTCTTCGGCGCTGGTGTCGTCGACGCCCTCGCAGTGATCAAGTGAACTGACCTGGTATCACCTAAGTGACACCACCGCGCTGGGCCTGCACCGTCATGAGGGTGCAGGCCCAGCTGCCATACGGCGAGTAGGAGTTGGACCGGTGTCCTCCCCACGCCCGTGGGGGTGTACAGGACTGCTGTATGGACGTCGGCAACGGGATGGTCGCCGATCATCCATCCTCCGTCCGCGAGAGCCGCGCCACAGCGCCTGGCTGCGATCTCGAACAGGCCAACATCGGGCTTACGGATGCCTTCGAGTCCCGAGAGCGCGTAGGCGTCGACGGCCTTGGCCAGTCCTGTCCGGGATCTTCGAGGACCATGACCTCGTCGGTCCGGAAGACGACGCGCTTCAGGAGATCGCCCGCTCGATGCGGCAGAACGGCACTCGTAGCCGTCGGGCTCATCAGCCTCACAGCCGGGACCTCAGCACGGCGACCTCGGGCCATGGGTCGAAGCCGTGCTCGATCAGCCAGCGGACCGCCAGCAGGCTTCGCAACGACCACCACGCGCGGATCACGTCGAGGTCGACGTCGGTGCCGTAGCCGGCGACGACGTCGCCAAGGTGCTCCTCGCGTCCGAGCGTCAATGTGGCGAGGTCGAACAGGGCATTGCCCTGTGCCGCCTCGGACCAGTCGATCACGCCGGTGATCTCGTCACCGTCGACGAACACGTGGGTGACCTGCAGGTCGCCGTGCGTGAACACCGGTGTCCACGGCCGGAGCGCAGCCTCGGCAACCCGGCGGTTGCGCGTGACCACGTCGGTGGTAAGGACGCCATTCGTGACAAGCCACTCGCATTCGCCGTCGAGCTGCGATGCGACCTCGTCGAGGCTCCGACCGGGCCATGGCGGCAGCGGCGCGTCGTGCAGCTTCCGTGCGGCGGCACCCGCCGCGGCCCACGCCGCCGACGACGCGGGCGACGGCTCGCCGAGGCGGCCGAGCGCCGTCCCTGGGAGGGCGGCGAGCGCGAGCACGGGCGGCTTCCGCCACAGGACCTCCGGAGTCGGGATCGGCGCCATGGCCATCGCCTCGACCTCGACGTCGGTGCGCGTCTGATCAGCGTCGATCTTCAGGAACACGTCGCCGACGCGCAGGGTCGCGCGCTCCTGATGGGCGACGACGACCTCGACTTCCTCCACGTCGGCCATTATCGCGGGGATGACCACCGACGTCGCCGGGTTTATCGCGAGCGACTGCGCGGCGGCACGTCTGCCTTCGGCAGTGTCCTCCGCGGTGTCGGCAGCATGGCGGGAAGTGCCCGAAGTTCTGCCCCTCGGATTGCACCGGCCACGCGCCATCGTGCCCTGAGCGCGTGGGCGGCTCGGCGTTCGTGAAGCCGAAAGGCAAGGGGAAAAGGACGGCGCTGATTCCGCTGCCGCTCATCCCGCTTCTGAAGCTCCAGCGGGAAGCACAGCGGGCGGAGGAGAAGGCGGCCGGAAAGAAGTGGCGAGGAATAGATCTCGTCTGGTGCCGACTCGACGGGAGCCCTATCGACCCGGGCGACGACTGGGACGAATGGAAGGGACTTCTAAGGGCCGCCGGGTCGAGAAGGACGCCCGCGTTCACGACGCCCGGCACACGGCCGCCACGCTGCTCCTGGAGCAGGGCGTGGACATCAGCGTCGTGCAGGAGATCCTCGGGCACCACAACCAAGCGGTACACGCACGTCACGTCCAAGCTGGCGAGCGATGCGGCGGCGCGAATAGGCCGGGCGCTCTGGGATGACTGAGGCCGGCGACTGCAACCCCGTGCTAACAACTTCAACCCGAACTGCAACCCTGGGCAGGCTTCCCGATCACGAGATCTGGGAGTCTGCCCAGTTCATTAAGGGGCACTGCCAGGGACTCGAACCCTGAACCTACGGATTAAAAGTCCCTTGGAATTGACGATCACGTGGTACCGGACAGCGCCACTCATTGCCAAAAGTGCTGCATAACCGGGCATTCGAGTAACACTCATTGCCGGTCGCAGACGATGAATGACATCCATTGCCGGACCCTTGGGTCTGGCAATGGTCCGGCACGGTCCGGCAGGCCATCGGGCTATGCTCGGCTCGACCGGCCGCCACATCCCACCGTGGCGGCCGGACCGTCACCTCCCGCCTCGGCCGTGACAACCATCCGAGCGTGACCGGCGTCCCACTCCCTGTCACTTCCCCTGACAGGAGCATCCGGTGATCCTTCCCCGTCACGCGTACGCCTTGGCCGCGCTCGCCGCCCTCGCCGCCGCCTGCGGCAACTCCCCCGCCCCGGCCCCCGTGAGCCCCACCGCGCCGACGGCCGCCGGCACTTCCCGCACCATCGCCGAGAGCACCCCCACCTCCCCGCCCCGGCTCAACACCACCCAGGTCCACCTCGCCGAGGGGATCGAGTCCCGCGTGACCGTCCTACGGACACGCCAGCCCTTGCGCGCGGTCATCGCCGGCCTGCCCGAGCGCAAGGGCTACCAGTACGCCGGAATCGAGGTGAAGTTCTGCGTGACCAAGAACACCACCGCCGAGACGGTCTCGGTGTCGTGGTCGCCCTGGGCCCTGCAGTCCGCCGACGGAGTGCTGACCGAAGCGATGAGCTCGTGGAGTGATGAGTGGTGGGCGGTGCCGCTCTATCCGCAAAACCGGCAGGTGAAGGAAGGCCGGTGCGTGCGCGGGTGGATCCCGTTCGAGGTGCCCAAGGGCACACGGGCCAATCTGGTGAGCTATGAGCCCGAGGAGGGCAACCCGCTGGAGTGGGCCGTCCGCTAGTGGGAATGCGAGAGCCCCGGACGCCTTCCCCAGCGCCGGGGCTCCACGCTGCCCAGGATAGCCACTCAGTGAGAGGCCGCACCCTCTGTCTGCCTCTTCGGCCCAAAGATCCCGAAGGTCGGGCAAGCCGCGAGGTGACGCGGTGAAATGGGGAGTATGCCGTTACTGCCCCGCCGTGGTGCCTCCGCCTCCCCTGCCTCGGATACCGCTCCTGTGGCGTTGCGGACGCCGAGGGCCGCGGTCTGGTGGGTCCTGCTGGCGGTGCTGCTGGTAGGCGGCGCGGTGGGGGGCACGCTGTGGTGGCTGCTGGCCGACCTCGCCGCCACCTCGCCGCCCGTACCAGTGCCGCCCGGCTCTCCCACGCCGCCCGGCGATACGAGTGTGCGAGGGGAGATTCTGCGCACCGCCCTGGCCGCCGGCGCCGGTGTCGGCGCCGCCATCACGCTCGCTCTGGCTTTCCGCCGCCAGCACCACCAGGAAATCGTCGCGGCGCACACTGCCCACGATGCCACCGAGCGCCGGGTCACCGACCTGTACACCAAGGCCGCCGAACAGCTCGGCCACGGCAAGGCCGCCGTCCGCCTAGCCGGCCTGTACGCCCTGGAGCGCCTCGCGCAGGACAATCACGCCCAGCGGCAGACCATCGTGAACGTCATCTGCGCCTACCTGCGCATGCCCTACACCCCGCCGACCCCACCCGCGCCGGAGGATCCTGAGCAAGTGCGCAAGGCCGCGCTCCTCGATGCCCGCCGCCGCTACCACGCCGCCCGAACTGCGGGCCGACCTGCCCCAGCAGATCCCGTGTCCACTACGGCGTCCAACAATCAGGACCTGGAAGGAGAGCGCCAGGTACGCCTCACCGCCCAGCGCATCCTGCAAGAGCACCTACGCGACGAACGCCCCGCCGACCAGCGCACCACCACACCCCCGCCACCCCGCTTCTGGCCGGACATTCGCATCGACCTGACCGGTGCCACCCTCATCGACCTTGATTTCTCCGATTGCCATATCCACACGGCCAACTTCGAACGGGCGACCTTCTCCGGGGACGCCGGGTTCGAGAAGGCGACCTTCTCTGGGTACACACGCTTCGACAAGGTGGCGTTCTCCGGGGACGCCTGGTTCGGCAAGGCGACGTTCTCCGGGGACGCCGACTTCCTCAAGGCGACGTTCTCCGGTACCGCCAGCTTCAACGAGGTGACGTTCTTGGGGGACACCCGGTTCGGCGAGGCGACGTTCTCCGGGGACGCCTGGTTCAACGTGGCGACCTTCTCTCGGTACACCCGCTTCGACGAGGTGGCGTTCTCCGGGCGCGCCTGGTTCGGCAAGGCGACGTTCTCCGGCGTCACCCTGTTCGACCAGGCAACCTTCTTGGACGTCGCCGAATTCGCCGAGGTGACCTTCTCCGGGACCACCTGGTTCATCCAGGTGACCTTCTCCGACGTCACCCGGTTCGACAAGGCCACCTTCTCCGGGGACATCGGGTTCGACCAGGCGACCTTCTCCTGGGACACCCTGTTCACCAAGGCGACCTTCTCCGGGGTCGCTGGGTTCAACGGGGTGACCTTCTCCGCGCACGCTGGGTTCAACGAGGCGATCTTCTCCGAGAACGCCTGGTTCGCCGACGCGACCTTCTCCGGGGAGGCCGGGTTCGACAAGGCGACGTTCTCCCGGGACGCCCGGTTTGACGACGCTGTGGTACATGACCTGAGCGCTGATCACGTGTGGCCGGTGGGATGGCGCGTGGAACCTGCAGCCGCGGGTGGTGGGCGGCTGGTTCGCGTCACAGGCAGCAACCCGACGGAACCCTGATCGCCTCGTAGATCGGCGAAGCCCGGTCAGCCGACCCATGTGATGTCGATGACGCGCACCACGTTCACCGCGTCCAGGATGAGGAACGTCACGAACCCGCGGCCGTCGCCGAAGTCCGCGCGGCGCAGCTGGGCGTGCTCGGCGGTGGGCATGGTGACGAGCGGGTCGTAGGGGTCGCGGCACACCAGCGCCATGGTCTCGCCGAGCGCGCTGAGCGCGTCGGAGGGGAAGCCCCCCATCTGGGCCAGCGCCCGCTCCGACAGAACGGGCTGGTAACTCACCGTCGGCGCGTGAACTCGGAGGCCAGGGCCACGTCCAGGGGCACGAAGCGGCCGACGTCGTTCAGGGCGTCGTCGATGGCCTCGTAGTAGCCGGGCTGATTGGTGGCCACCACCGCCAGGCTCCAGTGCCGCAGCAAGCGTTGCAGCTCCCGGTAGCCGGCGGGCTCGTGGGCGGCGTCGACCGCGGCCCGGTACTGCCGCAGGAACTCGGCGCGCTCACGCTCGGGCAGGTCCCGCAGGATCACCTCGGGGTCGCGGGGGTCCTCGTGGTGGACGGGCTGAGCGCTCATGCCCCCACAGTACGGCGCGGGACCCGCGCGCGTCATCCGTCCGAGACTGCGTCAGATCGGCGAGCGAATCCCGCCCGTTTTGGCTGTTCAGAGATCCGTGCCGGTCATCTAACCTGGCTATGGGAAGGTTCGTCGGCCCCCGGAGTAATCTCCGGGGGCCGTTTTTGGTGTGGTTACTCGAACTTGCCGCCCTTGACGTCGCCGAGGAACGCCTGCCACTCGCTGGGCGTGACGGCCACAACGGGCCCGCTGGAGTTCTTGCTGTCGCGGACGGCACGTCGACCGCCGGGCAGGGTGGCCACCTCTACACAGTTCGAGCCGTTGGCTCCGCTGTATGAGGATTTACGCCAGGCGATTTCGGACTTGGGAAGGTCCATCCTGTACACCTACTTCAGTTGGTCGGCCAGGTCGGCCAGATACGCGACCGACGCGTCCGCCGACAATGCCGATGCGCGTGCGTGGTCATAGGCCAGCGTATAGCGGCTGACCTGCTCGGGCAGCTCCAGATACATGTCCCCAGTGATCGTTTCGATGTAGACGAAGGTCGGATCCATGGGGTTCGCGAACTCCAGGATGGAGAACGAGTTCTCCATCGCTGCATGAGCCCCCACCGCGTGCGGGATGACCTGTACGGCGATGTTGGGCCGCGCGGCCATCTCGGCGATATGGCGGATCTGCCGTCGCATCCCTTCCACTCCGCCGACGTGCTTGGACAGGGCGGACTCGTCGATCAGCGCCCACAGCATCGGCGGGTCATCTCGATCGAGGATCGCTTGGCGAGTCAGGCGGGCTTCGACACGGCGGTCGATGAGACCGGGGTCCAGTACCTGGCCGCCCCGGAAGACGGCGGCCGCGTACTCGGCGGTTTGCAGGAGGCCGGGGATCAGCAGCGCCTCGTAGGAGTGAATCTTGTGGGCCTCGGCCTCGAACTCCGGCAGGCTGCCCCCTACCAGTACGTCTTTGAACTCCTCCCACCATCCCCGCTGCCGGCCCTCTCGGGTGAGAGTAAGGATGGCCTCTCGCCGCGTTTCGTCCGTTACTTCGTAGATGTCTAGGAGATCTCTCACGTCTCGAACGGATGGAAGTTTCCATTCATTTCGTTCGATTCGCGTCACTTTGGATGGGGTCCACTCCAGCCGCCGGGCGACCTCGTCGGCATGGAGTCCGACTTCTCTGCGCAATTGACGCAGAACGGCCGATAGTCGGCGTCGGCGGACTGTAGGGCTGTAGGTCACGTACGACCTCCTAGCAGGGTCTGGGGAAGGCCCGAAACCGCTTCGCGTTTTTCAGTATTCGAATTTGGCTGTGATGCTCTCGTCAGTCTTGCAAATCCGGTATCACAGTACGAGTATGAGCCTAGCGCCCGTCTACGGAGAGTAAGGATCCGATGACCCTCCCGCGTATCAACGAGCTCCGATCGGCCTATCCCGACTGGCTGGTCTGGCAGATCTGCGACCGATGGTGGGCGAAGCACCGGTCCTCGACCCGCTCGGTGCGCGCTGACGATCTCGACACGCTCGCCAAGCTCATACAGGCGCAGACCCTTCCCGGTGCCCCAAAGCAGGGCCTAACGCAGGCCTCCGCGCGCTCCACGGGCACGTCCTGTCCCCCCTCGCGTGACGCGTGGGGATCGCTCTCGGAGCCGACATGAACGCAACATCCTGGGCCCTGCCCTCCGACCCCGCCATGGTGGGGGAGGCCCGCGCCATGGTGCGCAAGACCTTGACCGACTGGGGCCTTCCCCACCTGGTCGACGACGCCGAGCTCGTCATCTCGGAGCTGGTGACCAACGCCCTGGTCCACGGGACCGCGCCGGTCGTCATGGCCCTGCACGACGCCGGACCCGCCCTCATCGGGGCCATCACCGACGGCAGCACCACCCCGCTGGCCGCGCGCAACGCCGACCTGGAGGACATCGGCGGCCGCGGGCTGGCCATCGTGCGCGCCCTGGCGGCCAGCTGGGGGGTCTGGCCCTACCCCACCGGGAAGACGATCTGGTTCACCCTGCTCCGCGATGGCACCCCGACGTGATGGAGATGACCTCGGGCCATGCCGACCACGGGCCGCACGTCGCACCCGCTGCGCGCGCCGCGCGGCGGATCACCTGGCTTCAGCCGCAGTCCCAGGAGGAGAGGCGGCGGACCGTGCAGTGGACCTGCGCGTGCCGGGCGACGGTGTACCAGATGATCGCCGGCGGCGGCCAGATGCACATCGCGCGCGTCGACCGGCGCGGCCGGTTCGAGACCCACCGGATGAGCCACCGCGACGCCGAGCTGCTGTGGCAAGACCTGCTGTTCGGCCGCGCCATCTGAGGGCCGGGCCCGGCCTGGTGCGCTCACACCGGCCGAGCCCTTGATCGACCCCCTGACACACCCCATGACCGACGTCCACCAGGAGGAAGACCCAATGGGAAACAGTACGACCCTGGCGCCCACGGGTAGGGCCAGATGCGCGCCCTGGTGCACCCACCACGACGACACCACCCTCGGCGGCCTGCTCCCCGCCGACCCCCAGGGCGGCATCTGCCACAGCTCCCCCACCGCCATAGCCGAGGGCGAGCTGCTGCTGTCGCGCGACGGCGACGCGGGCACCGTCATCCGCCTGCGCGGCACCGTTGACGAGCTGCTCCTGGACGAGGCCGAGCGCCTGGCCTGGACGCTGCTCGCCAAGGTCGCCGCCGCCCGCTCCGACCGCCCGAGCATCACGCCCGTGCGCCGGAGCGCCCGGTGAGCGCCCACCCGCAGCGCGGCCAGTGGCCCGCCGGCGCCGGCCCCAAGACCGGCAAGCCGCTGCACAGCCCCACCGGCAAGGCGCGCACCGCGGCCGAAGCGCGCCGTCCCATCCAGACCAACAAGCCGAAGACCGACGGGAAGGGCGGGAAGCGATGACCGCCTATCTGCCGCCGCTCTACGTCTGGTGGATCGTCGGCGGCCTGTGCGCGCTGCTGCTCGCCTGGATGCTGGGCCGGGCCGTGGTGGCCGCCGTACGCGCCGCGTGGAACGCCTCCGAGCGGCGCCCGGCGTTCGAGGACATCCTGACCAACGCCGTCGCCGCCATCGCCACCGGCGTCTCAGCCCAGGGCATGTGGCGCTTCACCGGCGACGTCCTCGGCATGGACGGCCCCCTGCGCGCGCTGCTGTTCGCGTTCATCGAGCTGGCCGTCCTGGCCAGCGCGGTGCGCGCGCGCCGCAGCATGCGCGAGAACCGCGCGGCCGGGATCGACGGGATCGCCGTATGGGTCCTGGCCTGCCTGACCGCAGTGCTGTCCAGCCTGGACGCGCGCAGCCCGGCCGAGGCCGTCTTCCGGCTCGCCGCGCCGCTGGTCGCCGCGTGGCTGTGGGAGCGCGGCATGGCCATCGAGCGACACCGCATCACCGGCCGTTCCCGCATCAAGTGGCGGTTCACCCCCGAACGGGCGATGGTCCGCCTGGGCCTGGCCGAGGCCGGCGACCGCACCGTGACCGAGGTCGACACCCACCGGCGGCTCACCCGCGTCGCGCTGGCTGCCAAGCGCGTCCACCAGTTGCGCGCCGCCGGTGCCAAGCCCAAGGCGCTCGGCGCCGCGGTCGCGCGGCGGGACCGCGCCCTGGACCAGGCCGTCGAGCACACGGATCTGGCCACCAGCCCGGCCACCCGCGCCCGGCTGCTGGACATCGCCACCACCCTGGGCGGCGGCGAAGACCTCACCCAGGTCCTGGCGACCGCGCCCGCGCCCTGGGCCGACGACGACCACCCGGCCGTTACGGGCCGCCCCCGGGCGAGCGAGGCGGTCATGCTGGCCGCCGCGCTGAACCTCAACACCGCCGCCCGCCTGCGCGGCCTGCCCCCTGAGGCGGTCGCGACCGGCGACCGGTCGCCGACCACCCCCGCGACCGGTCGCGCCCCGGACGGCGACCGGCTCGTCCAGGGCGTCGGGTTTCCGCCGCCGTCGCCGGAAGGCCGGTCCTGGCTCGCCTCGCTGACCAGGTGGTCGCGACCGCAGCCGCGACCGGTCGCCGCCCCCGGAGTCGATCACTCGCCGGTCGCGGAACCGGTCGCCGATGCGGCCGCGGAACCGGGTGCCGACGAGGAGGCGGTCGCGACCGGTCGCGGAACTGGTCGCGACCGGTCGCGGCCGGATGAGCAGGACAAACGCCGGGCCATCCGCTTCTGGATCACCAGGGCGAAGAAGGGCCAGCCGATGTCCAAGCGCGAGCTTGCGGAGCTGACCGGATTCTCCGAGACCTGGGCGCTCGGATGCATCCAGGACGCCCGCACGCAGCTGATCGACAAGGGCTGGGAATTCGACGACAAGGGCGTCCCGGCACCGCCGCGACCGGTCGCGGATCCGGTCGCGACCGGGGGTGGTGGGTGATGGTGCACCGCCCGCCCGAGCAGGGTCCCTTCCTCACCCGGTACCTGGCGGTCGCTGCGACCCTCGGCGCGCTGGTCGGCCTCGGCCTGTCCGCCGCGCTCGCCCTCACCGGCGCCGGCGCCGGGCCGATCGTCGGCGTCTGGGCGGCGGCCGTCGCGCTCGGCGTCGCCCTGGGCGCCGGCCTGTGGGCCCGCGCCTCCATCGACTCCCGAAGGGACGACTTGCGATGAGTGATCTGCGGCTCGCCTGGGCCGTGCTGTGCCTGCTCGCCGAGGCGGCCGACGAGCTGATCGCCGCCTGGCTCGGCACCCGCACCATCCGCTGGCACGCGCGCCGCATGGCCCACTGGTGCCGCCAGGTGTACCGGCTGGCCCTCTACGGCACCCCCAGCGACTCCCGCGCGATCGAGCCGTACGTCTTCGACGTCGAACTACTGGAGGACCGTTGAGCACCCGCAACCGGATTCCGGAGCTGGCCAGCATCCCGTTCACGGGCCCGACCGCGATCACCGACTACGCCAAGGTCGGCCGCGTTCTGTCACGCGACATGGGCGAGGAGTTCGCCACCGCATCCGAGGAGCTGTACCACGTGCTGATCCGCAGCTTCAAAGGCCATGCGGTGCTCGCACTGCTGGGTGCCCCCGACGTGCGGCTGCGGGCCCGGCGCGTGGTCAAGCGGCTCAAGCGCGCGGCCGAGCTCCAGGCCGGGTCCGCCACCGAGATGGTGAAGTTCCACGCGCAGTTCCGCAAGGAGTTCATCGACATCCTCCCGGAGGCCCCGCCGGACAAGCGCAAGTCCCCATTCAACTGGAACGAGTGAGCACACCCGTGATCGACGATGCGAAGGAGGGATGATGGCCGTCCGCCAGGCCGCCCAATCCACCCGGGTCCAGGTGAACGAGACCCATGAGACCTCCTGGGATCGCGTGTGGGCGCGCGAGACCTCCAAGATCCTGGTGTACGTGCCGCCGTGGCTGGTCGGCGCGCTCGGCTTCGGCCTGGGCTGGGTCTTCCACGTGACGCTGGACTCCGACGACCCCGACACCGTCGCCTGGATCAGTGTCTTCATGACGTGCTGCTCGCTGGTGCTGTCGGCGATCACCTTCGGCCAGTCCCACGCCCGCGGCCCGTGGGGCAAGACGCACACCACCAGCACGACCTTCCTGGCCGGCATGTGGGTCATGGCGGCGACCTGGCAGGGCCCCACGCACCCGGTCGTGGGGCGCGTCGCCCTGGTCGGCGGGGTCACCTTGGCGTTGTCGTGGAACATCCGCTCGGCGATCCGCGCCCGCGGCCTGGACGCCCCCGGCGCGATCAGCGACAAGCTGGCCTTCCTGTTCGGGCACGGCACCGAGGCCGCCGGGATGCGCGCCGTCCAGGCCCGTACCACCAAGGCCCTGGAGCACAAGGTGGAGGGCGATGTTCAACTCGACCCCGGCAGGCACATCGCCGACGACCTGGCCAAGAAGATCCCTTACATCGAGTCGGCCATGGGCCTGCCGCCCGGCAGCATCAACCCCGCGGCCGATCCCGATGACGCCAGCAAGGCCAAGGTCGTCATCTCCGACCCGCGGGTGATGAAGAACCCGATCCCCTGGCCCGGCCCGTCCCGGCCGGGCGGATCGGTGGCCGAGCCGTTCCGGCTCGCGCTGTGGCAGGACCTGGACGAGGTCGCCTACGTCATCGTCGGCCACCACCTGCAGATGATGGGCATGACCGGCGCCGGCAAGGGCTTCGGCGGCGCCTGGAACTACCTCGCGGAGTTCATCAGCCGCGTCGGCGGCGCGGTGTTCGCCGGCGACATCACCAAGGGCGAGCAGACCCTCGGCCCGCTGCGTCCGGCGTTGCACCGCTTCGAGACCACCAAGGCCGGCGTCAAGGCCATGCTGGCCGAGTTGCAGTCCAAGGTGAAGGAGCGCACCGACCATCTGGCGAGCAAGGGCCTGGCCAAGTGGAAGCCCGGCTGTGGCCTGACCTACTGGCTGATCTGGCTGGAGGAGTTCCCCGACATCTACGACGCGCTCAGCGACAAGGAACAGGAGTCGTTCCTGTCCATGCTGAAGGCGATCCGGTCGGCGGGCGGCACGATCGTCATGTCGCTGCAGCGCAGCGACTACACCCAGATGCCCACCCTGGCCCGGGGTCAGCTCGCCAAGATGTGCTTCGGTGTGGAGAACTCCGCCGACGCCGGCTTCGGGCTCAGCGAGCGGCAGCAGGACGCCGGGTGCCGGCCCGAGCTGTGGACCAACGCCCAGCCCGGCATGGCCTACCTGGATGCCCCGTCCATCGAGGAGGGCCGGTACGCGATGCCGATGCGCACCTTCGCCTGGGGCCTGGACGACAAGGGCGAGTTCGACGACGAGCGGGCCAACGCCGCGATGCGCGCCTACGCCGCCACCTACCCGGCCGCGGCCAAGCAGGTCGACGAGACCACCGCGGCGCTGTCACGCATCACAGACGCGCCCTCGGCGCCTACCGCAGCGGCGGACGGGCCGTCCCGGCCGCCGGTCGACCGTGACCTTCTACTCCAGGCCGTCGAGCTGGTCGTCACCCACCAGTACGCCTCCGCGGCGATGCTCCAGCGCAAGCTGCGCATCGGCTTCCAGGACGCGGGCCGGCTGCTGGACGCGATGGAGCACGGCGGGATCGTCGGCCCGCCCGGCGAGGACGGCGCCTACGAGGTCAAGGCATCCCCCGGCGCCCTGCCGCTCGCGCTGGCCATGGTGCTGGGCGACCCGGAGACAGGGCGTATCGGCCTGGGCCAGGACGACCAGGAGGACCCCGACGACGAGGACGACGTGAAGAACGTGGCCACCGAGTACCTGAAGACCGACGACCCCGACCCCGCCGTCACGGCCGGGCCCGACGACGACATCCCCGATATCCCTGACGGCGAGCCGCCGTGGCGGTTCGCCCCGCCCGGGGTGAAGATGACGCCCGAGCAGCGCGGCCAAGCGCTCCTGGCCCGCCTGCAGGAGCTCTACGACGGCGGGGCGCGCGAGGTGTCGACCGGGGACTTCAAGCCGCTGTGGGAGACCACCGACATCTCCCGGTCCTGGATCCAAAAGCAGATGAAGCGCCTCTCGGAGGCCGGGATCATCGGCGAGCGCGACGAGGCCGGCCAGCGGTACGCGATGCCCGACCGCCCCGAGCTTCCATGATCGCGTGGCCCCCCGGCGCGCGGCCGGGGGCGGGGGCTGGGGGAGGGAGTTACAGGTCACAGCCGGGGCCACGATGCGTGGCCCCGCTCGTGGCCCCGGCGCGTGGCCCCCCGTGGCCCCCGCCGTGGCCCCTGGTCCGCCGAACACCGTGGCCCCTTCGTGGCCCCCCAACTCAAGATCAAAAAGCGTGGGCGCGCGTATCCCACGCGCAGCCGTACGCGCGACCACACCCCCACCCACCGATGGAGATCATCGTGAACAAGATCCTGCGGATCCTCGCCACCAGGAGCGCGTCCGCCGCGCTGGTGGTCCTCGCCCTCGAGGCCGAGGTCGTCGCCGCCCTCACCGACACGCCCGCCGTCTACGGCCTGGCCGCGGCCCTGGCCCTGCTCGCCGGCGTGGCCCTGGGCCACAGGACGTTCTGCGGCAAATGCGGCAACCAGATCGACCAGCACAACCAGCACGCCTGAAACCGGCGCCGCGGGCGCGCCCCCGGCCCAGGATGGTCGGGGACGCGCCCGGAGCGCCGGTCCGCGCGACTCCACCCACCGACCGAAGGGAACACCGTGAAGAAGGCCGAGCTCATCGCCAAGGCCGCCGCCACCTCCAGCGACCTGGCCAAGGCCGCCTCCCAGAAGGGGCTGACCCCCACCCAGATCGACCTCGCGCTCAAGTCGCTCACCACCGCCCTCCAGGAGGCCGTGGCCGCCGGCGAGCGCGTGGACCTGCCAGGGCTCGGCGTGTTCGAGCGCAAGACCCGGGCGGCCCGCACCGGCCGCAACCCGCAGACCGGCGACGCGATGGCGGTCGCCGCCAAGAACGTGCCTATCGTGCGGCTGGCCAAGGCGTTCAAGGACGCCGTCGCGGCCGGCGTCTGACACCGGGAGACCCATCATGGTCCAGGTCCGGCTGATGCACTCCGACGCCCAGCGCGTGCACCCAGGTGGCCCGGCTGCTGCTCCCGCTGCTGCGCGACTTCGGCGTGCTCGTGGTGGGGGATCAGACCGAAGTGCCCAACCGTCGTGACGGCGGCCTGCGTATCGTGTTCGAGCTCGTCCCCGCCGACGAGGGCGGCCCGCAGCGCGTGCAGGCCGAGCGTGTCGATGGCGGCGTGCGGCGGCTCGCCGACGGGCCGTCGGCGGGCCGCCGCGCGGCGTGCGGCCTCCCGGCATCTGATCCCCGCGTCCCCCTCACGACCCGGCCTTGCCGCCCCTCGCAGGGCCGGGACCACACCCCCGGGAGACCTGCGGTCGCCCCTAGCCAGCGCAGGCGTGGGCATCACGCCTCGCTCGCGCCATATAATTCTGAACACGACCTACAAGAGGTTTACCTTGACAGATAGACGGGACGCATAACCTCTGAGATGCTTCCTGGTGTGAAAAAGATCGACGAACGTACCGAACCGTTTCGGTACGAGGCCCTCACCCTTAACAGAAAAGATGGCTACACCTACAGCCAGATGGAAGCCATGTGTGACCGGGCTCGCTCGCAGGCCTGGTGGAACAACCTGGTCCGGTACGGCGCCTGGGAGCCCAGCAACGCCCGCGTGAGCCCGCCGCCCCCGGAAGCCCTCGCCGGGATCGCGAAGCTGTTCGACACCTCCGAACTGACGGTCCGCACCATGATCGCGACCGATTGGTACGGCATCGTCCCGCCCGACGAAATCCCCTCGCGGGTCCGCCGGATGCAGGGGCCGATCATGGCCTTGGGCGACGAGGATGCCAAGCTCGTGGAAGAACTGATCAGAAAGCTGGGCAAGGCTTCGTCCAGGGCCACGTAGCCGAGGCCGCCAAGGCGGTGAGCGGGCGGGGCGCGCTCCGGACACTACCCCGGGGGCGCCCCGCCCTAAGCGCGTCGCTCAGCGATTGAGTTCACGCCAACGCGACGATAGCGGGTGCGGGTACACACCGTGAGGCCTACGACCACAGGAGGCCAGCTTCATGGGCATGGATCGGGGATCCTGATACGCGCCGCCGATCGCTGCACTAGAGTGCGACTGCCGACAGCGCACCGTACGCGGACCGTCACTAGCCGTGGCAATTCGGGCGCCGTCTGGCCTGTGCTCAGCGACCCCCCGCCAGGAGAAGAAATGGAGTTCACGCTGCTCATCTGCGCGGCCGGCGTCATTCTCGCCGTCCTCGCGGTCACCGCCTATGCCATCCACCGAGCGTCCACAGTCGCACCCAGCGGCATGGCCAAGCTCGTGCTAGCGCTGGCGACACTCGTCGGCACCCTCCCCTTAATCCTCAACGCCTTCAGACACTGACTGCGCCCGGGCTGCCGATATAACAGAACGCGCCCGCTCTTCCTGCGACGGAGGGCGGGCGCTTCCTCATATCGGGACGGCATGAGCGCAGGTGATCGACACCAGCCGGTGCGCCCTCCATCGGGAGCGGCTTAGCGAAAGCTAATCCGCCGCCAACGGGATCCCGGTGTTCACCACCCACTTTTGGACCGTTTCCCAGTGGCTTCCCCAGGCGTAGGGCCTGATGGTGCCATCGCGGGCGATCTGCTGGTTTTCCGGAACGCCGTAGGTCTGGAAGAGATCGCCGGTGAGCTGCGCGGCCGCCTTGGCCAGCGGCTGGCCATCGTCGGCTAGATCATCCAGCCATACCCCAGCCTCACCGAAGGCGATTCGGGCGACACGGGTTCCCAGGGGCCGTTCCGCACCGGCGTACCTAGTGGCAGCGTTCAGATCGACGCGGTAACGCACAAAGTCGGGATTGTTGAACGGCCATAGAGTTTCCATCTCCGGCTGCGGAGACACCGCTGGATGCAGATGGGTATCGGCGACCAGCATGGCGCGTGCCAGAGCGGCCCCGTTCACTCCGGCCCGATCACGCGCGTGCCGAGCCATATACCGCAGCGCGCTGGCCGTCCTGGCGGCGATCTCAGCGTCCAGCACACGCACAGTGAAGTTGTCACTGCCTGCCGGGGTGATGGCCGTCGGATGGACGGCGAAGGTGCCGCTTCCATCGGTGTAGAGCTGGGCGCGCACCGCGTACGGGGTGTCGGTAGCGTCCTCAGCGACCAGTCGGCGGTGCGCCACACTGGCAGAGGTGAACGTCGGAAGCGTGCTGCCGACCATGGCCACTTCGTCCCGCGTGCTCTCCTCAAAGGCCCGCATCTTGACTCCGTCCAGCAGCAGGTCACCGGGGAGGTCGGGGACCAAGGTCACCACCAGCAGCGGCAAGGGATACTGGCGGCTGGCACTGGTCACCGCCGCAGCCAGGACCGCGTCGTTCTCCACTTCCAGCAGACGAGCGGCCTGGTCGGTGGCGGCCATCACCCGGCGCCGGTAGGAGGCGGCAATCTCCGCCTCACTAAGCCACACCTTGTCCGCCCCGTGCCGCCGGGGCCAGCGGAGGCCCTGTTCCCGCTGGGAGGGAATGGACACCGCATGAGGGGCCAAGGCGCTGGGCGGCACGGCGATCAGCAAGAATCCCTGGTTCGGGTTGTTGGGGTCGGGTACAGGGCGGCATTCAAAACGCGGGAGCGGATGGATTCGCGCGGCCGCGGCGTTGGTGATCCGTCCCTCCAGGCCGACCAGGTGCACGCCAAGCGCTGCCGAGGGAATCTCCTGGACCTCGGCCATGCCCACAACGATCAGCCCGCCAAGATGGTTGGCGAAGGTGGCGATGTCTACGGCGATGTCGTCGTTGCCCTTCTCCTTTTTCGTCCTGTCACCAGAGTCGTATTGCCTCTTGTAATCGAGATCTTCGGCCTCGCGGGCATCGGCGTTGCCGACCAGGCTGGTGATCTGCTGATGGGTGACCAGATGCAAAGGGGCGCCGAAGAGGGTCTCCAGGCGACGGGGGCTGTACAACATCGTGCGGGTCTCCTTTGACCATGGAGCCGGTGTGGCTCCAGAGGCTCACGATAGGAGAGCTTGCGACAAAACTCCGGAAATAGGTCACATGCTGGAGCACCGTCAGCCGGAGAAATGCGGGAGATCATGAAGAAGGCCGAGTTCATCGCTAAGGCCGCTGCCAAGCCCAGTACCCTCGCCGAGGCTGCTTCCCAGAAGGCACTCACCCAGAACCAGATCGACCTCGCGCTCAAGGCGCTCACCGCCGCGCTCCAGGAGGCTGTCGCCGCTGGCGAGCGCGTGGACCTGCCAGGGCTCGGCGTGTTCGAGCGCAAGACCCGGTCGGCCCGCACCGCCCGCAACCCGCAGACCGGCGACCAGATCCCGCTCGACGCCAAGAACGTGCCCGTCGTGCGGCTGGCCAAGGCGTTGAAGGACGCCGTCGCGGCCACCAGCGCCTGAGGCCGCCATGGAACACGCAGACGCCACGGCCCTGCCGGACCTGCGCGCGGTGCCGCTCGGCCAACTCGCCACGCTAGCCCAGGCCGGCTGGCTGGACCGCGACGGCCGGACGCTGGCCCAGTCGGGCAGCGGCGTGAGGTTCAACTCCAGCATCTGACGCCACTGTCGCCCCGCCCTCCATCCAGGTGGCGGGGCGACGGCATGCCTGGGGCCACAGGGTGCGCTTGGCCGCCGCCACGGCGTCGCCCGTTCCCTTCCGTCTACCCTCGTGCCGCTCACCCCCACGGGTGTGGGGAGGACCTGGGACGGGCCAACGGCTGCATGCAGGCGATCGGCTCACCCCCACGGGCATGGGGAGGACGTGCCTTTGACTTCGACGGCGACGTCGCGTACGGCTCACCCCGACGGGCGTGGGGAGGACCGCGGCGGCACCGACCCGCGTGAGGTCGATGACGGCTCACCCCCACGGGCGTGGGGAGGACCCAGCCACCCGGCGGGCGGTGTCGCGGCTGGCCGGCTCACCCCCACGTGGGGGTGAGCCGACGCCCCGATGGTCGGAGCTGCTGGTCGACGAGTCCTCCCCACGCCCGTGGGGGTGAGCCGCGACTCGCGGAGGAATACCCCGAGCGATTCGAGTCCTCCCCACGCCCGTGGGGGTGAGCCGGTCGCGATGTTCACGAACTCGGTGACCACGCCGTCCTCCCCACGCCCGTGGGGGCGAGCCGCGACGTTCCGCGTGATCGGGATTTGCGCGTGAGTCCTCCCCACGCCCGCGGGGGTAAGCCGGCCGCATAGGCACCTACCCGTTCATGATCCGGGTCCCCCCCATGCCCATGGGGGTGAGCCGAACAGGGCGCTCGACGCCCTCGCTGCGGCCGCGTCTTCCCCACGGTCGTGGGACTGAGCACTCGAGGTGCCGTCCTGGTCCACCGCAGCGCGTCGCCGGGGCGTCCAGAGATACACGTCGAGACGGGCGTGGTACGGCCTGTGACTCCAGGTGAGTGCGTCGTTCTCGACATAGGGCGAGCGGTGGCGGTTCAGGATTAGGGGTCATGAGCGCGGCGAGGATCAGACTGACGACTGCCACCCGGCTCGTGCTCGATGTGCTGCTGGCGTCCGACACGGATGACCCGGTGTGGGGGTATCGCATCTGCGCGCTGGCCGGGCTGGGCTCTGGGACGGTGTACCCGGTTCTGGAGCGGTTAGAGGAGGCAGGGTGGATCAGCGGGGGCTGGGAACAGGGCGATCCGAGCGGGCGGCCGCGCCGCCGCTTTTATGCCCTGACCGGCACAGGCCGGCGGCTGTACCAGGCCGCTGAGGACTCCCGGCGTGCCCGCGCGTGGCCTGCCACGGCGCTATTGCGAGAAGGACGCACGTGACCACTGATCTGTCCCCCCGGCAGAACACACCCCGGGACAACTCCTCAGCTGCGGGGCCCGACAAAACCGTGCCGGCCAAGGACACCTTGATGCGCCTGGCCGGACTGGTGCGCTGCGCCGTGGCCGGCATGGCCGTCCTGGGCGCTACCGGCGCCGCCCGCGCGGTTGGGAAGCTGGCGGGACAGCGACGGAGATAGCCTGCTCGGCCTACCGGTTGTGCCATCGGCGCGGTGTTCACCGCCGCGCTCATCGCCCTGACCGTGGCGTTCGCCACCGACGTACTCAGCGAAGGCCACAACCTGATCATCACCATCACGCTGAGTGTGGTGATCTTCTTCGGTGCGATCGCCGGGCTGATCGCCGGATGGACCCCCGCCGTCGCCGTGGCCGGAATGAGCCTGGGCATCGGTGTGCTCATCGCCGCCGTCAGCATGATCAGCGATGTCATCCAGGCGCTGCGCGGCGTGGACGTGAACCGGCTCAGCCATACCACCGCAGTCACCTTGGCCACCCTGGCCGTGGCCATCGCCGGGTGCCACCGCGCCTGGCGCATCGAGGAATTCCTGGCCGACCTGCTACGCCTGGACGCCACCGGCCTGGACCGCTCCGGCACCCTGATCCGGTTGCGGCACGCCGCCGGGTTGCTGGTGGCCGCGATCCGGTTCCGCATCCGCGACCTGGCCCGCCCCGCGATGAAGCTGCTGGACTGGTTGCTGGTCTCCCCTCGTACCGAGTGGCTGATCGCTGCGGTCACGCTGCTCACCTGCCGCTACTACTACGGGCAGGGCCGCGGCTGGGACGGGGTGATGGACAGTGCCGAAAAGATCGGCGCCATCGCCGGGTCGGTGGCCAGCGTCCTTTTGTGGCTACGCCACCGACGCGACAAGAACCGCTGATCCCGCGTGTGGCCTGCCCAGGCGTGGGCTGGCCCGGACTCGCAGCCGCTGATCGGCGGGTTGGTCGCCTCAGGTGAACAGTACCTGCGCGGCGGGAATCTCCCGCCGCCTCAGCTCCTCGAGGAGAGGCTGTCCACACCAGGTTATGAGATCGATCCGAACGCCCTGTCCTGCGCGATATGCCGACCTTACGGGGTGGCCGCCAGGTCACTGCCTCGTTTCAGCGTCGGCCTCACGCGGTAGGCGTCTAAAGCGGTCACGCGAGCCATGGCATTACCACCTGCGCGGGAATGGCGCCACGATCTGTGCGCCTGGCCCAGAGTCGGGTGAGGTCGAGGCCCTGGACCCGGTGAGCTACGCCGATTCATGCGGGACGCCGTCGATCCTTTACATCGACCTCTTACTCACCCGGTCCTCGGTCAATCAGGTACTACCGCGGTGTCATCGATCGCGTCGGCGTCTTGTTTCACCGGTGGGGCTGCTCGCCTGGTCACCATCCCGAGGATCGAACTGATCTCCGGGATGCGAGTCTTGAGGGCGATACCTAGATAGAGCAGCATTCCAAGGCCTCCACCGACGACCAGGATGGCGAGTGCGCTGACGAATCCGAGGCCTCCGGACAAGCGCTGGGCCGCCCAGACCGAGGCCAAGGCCAGCACAGCGGCGGGCAGCGATGACCAGTACATCCGGGTGATGGCCGCCCCGACTGCCCAGCCACCGAGGCCTTGTACGCGGCGGCTGGCCAGAACCCAGGCGACGATCCCACCGAGCGTGTAGGCGATGGCGTAGGCGAAGGCCAGTCCCATGACGACATACCGGGCGGGGAGTGAGACGTACAGGATCACCATGAGCAATGCGTTGACTGCGGTCGTACCCGCGCCCACGAACACCGGCGTACGGGTGTCACCGAAGCTGTAAAAGACGCGCAGCAGCAACTGGAACACCGCAAAAGGCATCAGTGCTAGCCCGTACACCTGGAGGACATTGCCGATGTAGATGGCATCGGCCACGGAGGTAGCTCCATGGGCGTAGATCGGCACGGTGATGGCGGGGCCCAGAACCATGAGCAGGATGGAGACCGGTACCATCACCGAACTGATAAGTCGCACGCTCGACTGAAATTCGTCGCGGACGTCGTCGAGCCGTCCCTTGCCGACGGCCCGGCTCATACGCGGCAGCATGGCTGTGATCACTGAGACGCCGATGATGCCGTAGGGCAGCTGGAAGAGCTGGAAGGCGAAGGTGTAGGGGGTGATGCCATGGCCAGGCGCCTGGTCACCGGCTGCGCTGGACAGATTCGTGGTGAGCATGAAGCCGAGCTGGGTGATCACTACGTACCCGATGGTCCAGACGCCCATCTTGGCCATCTCACCTAGCCGAGCGTTCCGCAGATCGAAGCGGGGGACGAAGGAGAACCCGGCTCGCTTGAGTGAGATGATCAAGACGATCGACTGCGCCACGATCCCGGCCGTCGTACCCAGGCCAAGAAGTGCCAGCTGCGCCTCAGTGACCTGTGAGACGTTGCTGCCCCCCCTACCCGCGACCATCGCGAAGGCCAGCAGTATGCAGATCACTACGAGGTTGTTGACCACCGGCGCCCACATCGGCGCGGCGAAACGATCGCGAGTGTTCAGGATGGCGCCGGCGACAGCCCCAATGCCGAAGAAGGCAAGCTGCGGCAGGATGAACCTGGCCAGCATCACCGCCACCTGGAACTCGTCGCTGTCGGGCGCCCAGTTGGTGGTGTAGAGGTCGATCAGCAACGGCGCCGCAAGCACGGCCGCAACCGCAACCACGATCAGTGCGAGCGTGACCACCGTCAACAACCGCTGCTCGTAAGCCCGCCCGCCATCAGGGTCCTCCTGCTGCGCTCTGACGATCATGGGAACCACGACACTGCTCAGAACGCCAAGCAGGAGCAGGTCCAGGATGCTGTAGGGAATGGCGTAGGCCGCGTTGTAAGCGTCGCCCATCGCTGCGGTTCCGATGGCGTAGGCGAGCACCATGGTACGGACGAATCCGGTGACCCTGGACACTGTCGTGCCTGCGGCCATGATGGCGCTGGCACGCAGGCCGCGACTCATGACGTTTCACACTCCAACCGGTGTTTTTATTAGCGACGATGAGGGCCCTGCATGGACTGACTCCGCTTGGACGCCGGTCCATCGCGTGAGGACTCCGGCATAAGCCAGTCGAAAATACCTCAGTTGCTGTGGCTGTGCTGAGCCGGCGAGCGTCCCAAGCATCAGAGTGGCAGCAACTCGTGCACCTGCCTCGCTGTAGCGCTGCCAGTAAATCGTGTTGAGGAAGTGCCGTTCACTGTGATATGGGCCCCCGGTAGGAGCGGATACCCCTCATCAAGGTCGCAGCCCAACACATAGTACGGGCGAGGCTACTGACTGTGCATCAATTCGGCAGCACTCCCTAGGAGTAGACGATGACCGCATCAGACCACACTTCCAAATATAGAATACTCGTCGTTCCGAAACGTTATAGTTTCTAACCCTGAAAGAAATACTATGGCCATCCCTATATCCACCAAGATCTCGATTGATTAATATCTGGAGTGCGACGCGGGTTTGTCGAGGGCTCATAGCAGCCCGGTCATTCTCAGATCTCCGCCACGCACGGCACGCGCAGTTTCAGCGAGTAGCGCGTGCAGTTCGGCAAGGTTCGTCATCCGTTCCCCGAAAGGTAGGACATGAAGAAGCGACTCGTTCTGGCATCGGTATTGACGGGAGGGGCTTTCGCTGCCTCCCTGCTGGCAACAAGCATGCCGGCCTCTGCCACCAGCACCTTAGCCAACCTCTGTACGCATCAGGCAACTTCGAGCGGAGGCTACGTTACCGGCAAGTCCTGGTGTCCCACCAAGCCGGCCCAGCATACACACCGTGTATGGATGGACTGCAGGCCTCAAGGAAGTCCCGTAACTTACAGGATTTACGGCCCGTACGTAGGCGGAAACCAAACCTCTACGGCTAGGTGTGGTCTGTACGAGACCTCGTCCAACATCGGTCACGACGAGTTCCCCGAGCCCCCCCTATTGAGTAATTAGGGGCCGCATCGAGCAGGCATCGCCGAGATAGCGGATAGGCGCTACAACGCAATACCGTGAGCTGCGGCGGACTATTACAGTTCGCCGCAGCTCACATCTACAATAAACAGGTACTTAACCCTGCTGCTGCGGCTGCACCAGCAGCCTGGCAGGCCTGGTCTCCGCATGGGCGATCCAACCAGCGCGAGAGTCCCCGGCCGACCTTGCCGCGTGTTGGGCCTTGAGTTGGCGCGTCCGGGTGCCGCTGAGGGTGTGCGGCGCCGGCCGTAGCGCAACCGAGGCATACATCGCGATGTCTTTGACCTGCTCGGCGGGGATGCCGCCTTCCAGCAGCGCGGTGAGCAGGGTGGTGCGCACCATGTACGGATGCAGGGCATGGGCGCGTTCGGGGCGACCGACCCCCCGTCTTTGCGTGCGAAGAGCAGCGCGCTGGCCGGGTGGTCTGTAGGCAGCGGCCGTAGAGGCTTCGACACGGGCAGCGGCTCGGTCTTGCCCGCCTTGTGGCAGAACCTCACCGTAAGGTGTCGCTGCCGTCGGCCTCGATCGCCGTCAGCTCGCGGCAGGAATTAGTCCCAGAAAGACGAAGCGTCCCCGTCTCCAGCCAAGTGGAGACGGGGACGCAGGCACGTCGGTGCTGGTCGTCCAGATAGGGCCAGACCCAGCCACCGGCGCTGAGCTAGGCGAACGTGCCTCCACCGGTACGGCCAGACCCTATCGGCGCCGCAGCGATCTGGGGCCGGATCCGCACAGGTCGTTCAGCTTTCCTGCTCGTAGGCGCGCGTGGTGACTGGTATCAGCACGCGGCCCGTAGCGTCACGCGGATCGGCCACGGGGGTGACCGCGCGATGGGCCGACCACCACGCGAGCACGACGATGATGCCGTCGATGACCTGCTCGATGCTGACCAGATCGACTCGGGCCCACTCGGCGGGCAGCCATCCTGCCCAGACGGCTAGGCGGAGCGCGCCGACGCCGATCAGGGCGAGTGCTCCCCGGATCGCCAGCGGCTGGCGGATGCGCAACCTGATTGGCATTGTGCTCCTTCCACGGGGTGAGGCCGGCCGCCGGGGCGGCCGGCCGGTGGACTGCTACTGCTGCTGCTTGCGGACCTCGCCGGGGACCATCTTGATGGTGGCGGTGCCGCCCGGGACCACGTCGATGGCCTCGGTCACGCTGAGGTCCAGCGCGGGGATGCTGGCCGTCACGGTCGCGCTGCCGGGGACGCCGGCGATGACGTCGGCCGAGCGGGTGTCCTCGGCCACGCGCAGCGTGGCGACCTCGGGGTTGTCGACCGACCAGGTGATGGTCTCGGGGGTGTCGAACCCCTTGGCGTCCTCGGTGTCGACGGTGTAGGTGATCTCTTCGTCGTCGTGCAGCTGCACGGTTTCTCCTTCGGGGATGGGGGTGCCGGTCGGCGCCCCGGTGGACTGGCTCCGGATGGGGCCAGGGATCAGGCGCAGGCGCACGGTGCCCTGCAGCCAGGCCAGGTAGGTCTGTGCGGTGCGGCGGATGTTGGTCTCGGCCTGGGCGATGGTGGCGGCCCGGTCGACGCCGGGGCACAGCGTGAGGCTGCCCAGGCGCACGTGGGTGTCGACGGCGGCCTGCAGCGCCGCGATCCGTACGGCCATCGGGTCGGCCGTCAGCGCGGGGAGCGGGCCGGTCTCGGGTTCGGTCACGCGGATGATCACCTCATTCGTGGGCGAGAAACAGGAACCGGCCGGCCACGTAGGCCACCAGCGGACGGAAGGGCTGGCCGGAGGGGGCAAAACGGCGGCCGACCCCGGGTTCGTCGTGCCGGGCGTAGGCCAGAGGTGCCGATCAGATGGTCATGCCTCGCGGCGTGGATCCCGGGCGGCGAGCTCGCGCTCCAAGGCGCTGACGCGGTCCTCCAGCGCCCGGCGCTCGCGGCGTTCGCGCGCCACGGTGTCCTCCAGCTCGCGGCGCTGGGCGCGTTCGGTGTCCAGCCGGGACTGCAACTCCACCAGCTGCACGTTCAGGCGGTCGTTCATCTCCTTGAGCGTGGAGAAGGTGGAGACGGTGAAGTCGCCCTTGTCTTTTCGCCGGTCCCGCAGGTAGCTGGTGATCGCGGTGATCGCTCCACCGCCGAGCACCGCGGTGACGATGGTGCCCAGGGTGGTCAGGGTGTCACCCGCCATCGCGGTCTCCCGGGCCTCCCGTGGCGTCGCGGCGGATGGTCAGGTCCACCCTGCGCATGTAGGTGGCCAGGGTGGCGACGATCAGCGGGTACGCGGCCAGCACGCCGTCCCATCCGGCCACCGCGATGATGGCCACCGCGTACACCAGGCAGGTGATGGACAGTAGCTGCAAGCCCAGGGCGAGCACCGGCAGACGGGTGACCACCAGGCGTCCCTCGTGCTCACGGACGCTGGCCAGCCCGGTCAGCCACGCCGCGCAGCCCACCAGCAGGCACACCGCCCACAGCCGGGTCGCCCACCACGGCAGCAAGGTGTCCAGCGCGCGGGAGCTGGTCAGGTTGCACAGCGTCGCGACCGCGGAGGGCAGGCCCATGACGGCGAACATCGTGTCCATGGGCTGGGTGCGCACCCAGGCCGGCAGGCGCAGGACCAGGCGCCTCACGCAGGTGCCGGGCGGGGGACGTCGACCACGATGACGGCCTGGGCGCCGGGCTCCTCGGCGCTGAGGAGTTGCTCGCCGCTCCACCACGCGCCCGACGCCGGCGCGCGGGGAACGTCGAGCTGCGCCACCTGCAGGGGCGGCATCCCTTCTTCGAGCAGCCACCGCTCGGCCTCGCGGCGCGCCTGCGCGACGTCGGGCGCGGTGAGGACCAGGCCGCGGTCGTCCACGTAGGTGATGACCATGTCCGCTCCTATCCCAGGTTGGTGAGGGTCCAGCGCAGCGCGTAGGTCGCGTTCGCGAACACCGTGCGCGACCCGGCGCCGACCCGGCCGTACAGCCGCACGGTGACCTGCCCGCCGGTGACGTCGCCGGGCTGCACGGTGTAGCGCTCTCCGCCGCGCGGGCCGGTGAAGTCGCCGGTCGGCACGTACCAGGTGCCGATACCGCCCGGCCACCTCGAGGACGTGGTGCCCGTCGACCACCACCCGGTGTCGGTGCCGGAGACCCGGGTCGCCGCCTCCAGCTGCAGATCGGACCCGGCGTTGTTGGCCATCAGGTCTGGATCGAGCACCAGGACGTCGCCGGTGGCCGCGGCGACGGTGCGCTCGGGGCCGAGTTGCGTCCAGGCGGTGCCGACGGTGATGTTCCCGGTGTCGATGTATCCGGTGTCCGCGGTGGCCAGCGCGCCGCCGCCGGCGCCCGGTGGCCCGGCCGGGCCTTGCTCGCCCGGGTCGCCCTTGGGGCCCTGCGCGCCCGTTGCTCCGGTGGGGCCGGTCGGGCCGGTGGGGCCTTGGGCGCCGGCCGCGCCGGCGGGCCCGGTGGCGCCCTGCGGTCCGCGCAGGTTGCCGGCCAGCACCCAGGCGCCGGCCTGCTGCTGGTACAGGTCCCCGTTGCTGGTGCGCAGGTACAGGTCTCCGTCCACGCGCAGCGTGCTCGGCGCGTTGGTGCCGGAGTACAGCTGCGGGGTGTGCCCGCCGCCTCCACCGCCGCCGTTGGCCGCCACGTACGCCTGGGAGGCGGCCGGGAAGCCGTCCTGGAGCAGCAGCGGGCCCGACAGTGCGCCGCCACCGAGCGGCAGGAACCCGGCCAGCTCCTGGCCGGCCGCCCCGGGCAGCGGCACCCGCAGGTCGCCGGCCCAGGGCGTCCCGGAGTCCGGGACCACGATGTAGTACGACGCGCCCACCCCTGTTAGGACGCGTTCCTGCACGTGGTACAGGGTGTCGCCGCGTGGGCTGGTGATATGGGCGGTGGGCGTTAGCGGGAGGGCCCACGTCCCGCCGGCGGCGACCTGGACGCTCGCCATGCCCAGGACCTCGGCGTCGGCGGCCTGGTCGAAACCGGCGACGGGGCGGCCTTCCAGGTCGACCAGCGTGATGACCACCGACGCGCCGCGCGGGGTTCCGGCGCCCGGGGCGGTGATGGTGCCGTGGACGACGGTCATTTGCTGCTCCACTGCCCCTCGAAGGAGATGCCGCCGTTGGCGGTCTGGGTGTTCAGCGCAGCCCCGGAGGATTGGAAGGTCTGCACCTCCACGAAGTCGGCGACGGCCAGGTAGATGCGGCGGCTGAGGCTCAGGCCCATGGATCCGGACGCGCCGGCCTGGAGCGACACCCATCCGGCCAGGGTCGTCCCGTTGATGAGGAAGAACACCTGCCGGACGCCGGTGCCGTTGGTCACCCACGGGACGTTGGCCGACAACGCGTAGTAGCCCGCGGTCTGCGAAACGTACCGGGAGGTGTTGGTCACCGTGCTGTGCCCGTTGTCACGGTCGACGACCTCGGTGTCGAACAGCAGGTTGTAGTTCGCGCTGTTGGGGGTGGCCTGGGCGACCGAGTGGCCCAGGATGAACAGCGGCGGCGACAGCATGAAGTTCAGCGCGTCACGGAGCTCGTTCATCTTGGCCGCGGTGACGACCTCCCCGACGACCCAGGTTCGCGGGGCCGGGACGGTCGCCATCTACACCTCCCCGATCGTGCGGCAGGCCTGGCACATCGCCGCGGTCTGCCCGGCCTGGTAGCGGGCGATGTCCTCGGCGCACGGCCAGGAGGCCAGCGAGGCGGGCAGCGTGGACAGGTTGGCCTCGATCCGCTGCCGCGCCGCCGGCCACGCCAGGGCGCAGGTCTTGCCGGTGGCGCCGTTGGCGCCGTTGGCGCAGCCGGTGCACCAGAACCGGGTCTCGGTGCGCGGGACGGCGTGGGAGGCGCCGCACTGCCACGGGCAGTCGGCGATCCACCGGGCGTGGTCCACCCGCGCGTACGCGGTGCCCGACTCTGGCGCGTCCCCCTCGGGCCGGGGGACGAACGGCACGCCGAGCCGGTCCACGTTGGCGTCCAGGTAGTCCAGGTACGCCTCCAGGGAGGTGACGCCGAACATCTCGTCGGCCGCCTGAATCACGCTGCGCCGTGCCGGCGCGGGCATCACCATCCGAGCACCCCCGGGCCATCCAGGACGCCATAGGTGGCGTCGTCGAGTCGGAAGAAGAACGGGTCGGCGGGGGCCAGCGACAGGCGTACGCGCCATTCCTGGTGCGGCACGACGTGGTGGCCGACGCCGATGACCTCGAACGTCCCGGTGATCAGCACCCCGCCCATCGGCCGCCGGTTCACGGCCACGATGTCGCCGGTCTCGATCCCAAGGGCGGTCGGCCAGATGGCGGGGTTGGATGCCGGGTCCAGCACGATCTCCGCGATGCGCTGGCCGGGGGCCTTGTTGCGCATCAGCAGGTAGTTGGCCATGTCGGTCACGCCGAGCGGGTCGTTGACGTGCGTGACCGCGTCGCGGGTGCGCCAGCCGCGCTGCTGGACCGACGCGTCGTCGACCGCGCGGGCCTGACGGCCGTAGTGGGCCTGGGTGGCGGTGATGTCGTTGGCGACCTGCCCGGGATCACGGTCGACGCCCATGCCGACGGCGTAGGGGACCTCGCCGAGGTCGGGCCGGTCTCCGAAGACGTAGGCGGGGGTGCGGTTGTAGCGGTAGGTCTTGCTGGTCTCGCACACATACCCCATGTCGTCCACGTACAGCCCTGCGCCGTCGGTCGCGGCGATCTCCTCCACGGCGCTCGCCAGGGCCTGGCCCTGGATGCCGCTGGCCGGGACGACGTACCCGCCGGTGGTGTAGGAGATGTTCCGGGGGCCGCCCCATCCGGCGATCTCCATCAGCTTGTTGATCCGCTGGTCGGGGGAGTCGTTCTCGTTGCCGGAGCTGGCGGCCCACCAGTGCGCGAGGATCCGGCCGTAGGGCAGGATCCGCGGGTAGATGGCCACGTGCGCGAAACTGCCGTTGCACATGCGGCCGTGGTAGACCTCATCGGCCTGCCCGCACACCGACACGAACGTCGCCGTGGAGTCCAGCGGGCACACCCGGCTTGCGACGAGCTGCGCGTTGACGTACAGCTTCCACCCGGCGGTGTTGAAGGTCAGCGCATAGTGCAGGTACTTGCCGGTGAGCGCCGGCCACGAACTCACGCTGTTAGTACGCGCCTTGGTGACCGGGTCCCAATCCCCGACCGCGACGTTCCCGGTCGCGATGTCGACATAGACGATGATCACGGTCAGGCCGGAGTTCTTGATGGCGATCAAGCCGAGGTTCGCCGCGGGCTGCGAGGCGGCGACGTCCAGCCGCGCCCAGAACTCCGCGGTGTACCCGGCGGCGACCGGAGGCATCTGCGGGACGGGGCCGTACCGCAGCGAGTAGCCGTTGCTGACCTGCAACGAGGTCAGGCCGCGGTTCTCCCACGCGGTGTTGTTCGGCGACCCAGTCAGCATGCCCTGGTCGACGCCGAACGTCGCAGCCGCCGAGCCGGGGCCGTACTTGGACACGTACTGCACCATGGGCTCGGTGTTGCCCTCGGCGAGGTTGCTGCCCGAGGTCGCGGTGTCGGGGTCCGACAGCGGCCAGTACCCGTACGGCGCATCCACCAGGATCTCGCCCTGGGCGATGTTGGGCAGCTCGGTCGTCATCGTGGCCCAGGCGTCCACCGCCGTGGCGTTGACCTCACCCCAGTGCGGATCGCGCCAGGTCTGCGGCCAACGCTCCATGAAGGAGTGCAGCACCGGATAGACCCGGCCGCCCCAGGTGGCCAGCACCCGGACCGGCGTCATGTCGGTCACGTTCGGATAGAACGGGCCCGAGCTGTTGGCGGGGTTCAACGCACCATCGTCGTTGCGCAGCCGCAGTTGCGCCTCCCCAGCCTCCAGCGTGCCGAGCTCGAACTGGCGGCCGCGGCTGGCGTCGAGCTCCAGCAGCCGGCCCGGCAGCGGGGTCCAGGTGATGGCGTCACGCGGGGTCTGCGCACCGGAGCCGAACCCGGCCGCCAGCTCGACCACGGGCCAGTTCGGGTTCGGCTGCGCCGGAGCCGCCGCCGCGGTGAGCACGGTCATGCCCGCCACGACAATGTTCGCGGCCGCCGAGGTGGTGTAGGTGACGCTGACGCTTCCGCTGGTGGTCTGGAAGCGCGGCAGCAGCCGGGTGTCGGAGGTCTGGTCGACGCCGTTGGTGCCCGACACCGGGGCGGCTGAGGACCATCCGGCCGTCGCGCTGGCCAGGGTCGCGGTCGCGCTGTCCGAGCCGCCAGCCACCAGCGCCAGCGCCTGGGAAGGCGGCGCGGCCAGGGTGATGGAGGCCGTGGTGCCCGGTGAGATGGTGGCGGTCTTACGGTCGGCGACCTGCAGGTAGTTACCGAGCCCGGAGTGCTCCTCCACGTTGGCCGCCAGGCCGGTCACGTAGTCGGTGGGTGACAGGTATACCCGGGAGGCGGCACGGGCGTTGGGCGCGGCCCAGATCGCCACCCCGCCGCCCACACCCGAGATCCGGATCAGGGGAACCCAGTAGTTGTGGACGTCGTCCCCGACGTGCACCGTCGGCACGCTCTGCGCGCCGGCCCCGGTGTGCCAGGACACCGAGCAGACCAGCCAGTTCCCGGCGGTGTTGGCGACCGCGATCTGCCGGGTGGAGATGATCGGGTCGGGGATGACGAACCCGGCGGACAGCGCGTAGGAGTCCACCCACTGATTGACCAGCGCCATCAGCCACCGCCCGGCAGCGACAGCCCGTTACTCGGGTTACGCCGGGCGTAGCGCAGCGTCTCGACCTGGACGGCCGCGCGGACCTCCCGGCCGCCGACGAACACCTTCACGTTCACCGCGGGCACCGAAGCGGACACCGCCGCCGCGGTGGAAGAGCCGCGATGCGCGACGACCGGCGCGATGACCGGGCGGGCGCGCGGGCGGGCCAGCCGCGGGGCCATCAGCGCGCTCGCCTGGTCCAGCGCGCCGAGGCTGGAGGTGACACCGACGGCGACGCCGGCGACCGTCATGGCGCCGGCCGCGCGGATCTCCGGATGCTGCGACGGGCTCTTGATCTTCAATGCCTTCTTGAGGCTCTTGGCCATCCGCTGGGCCAGGGTGTCCATGGTCTTGTCCAGGGACTTCAGCTCCGACTGCAACCCGGCGAGGAAGCCGCGCCCGGCGTCCTTTCCCGCGTCGTACAGCATGTCCGCCCCCGAGCGGCCCAGCGCGGTCGACGCCGAGTCGATCTGCTTCTGCACGGTGTTGATCTGCGAGAAGGTGCCCTTGTCGGCAGCCATCAGCATCTCGGCGTACTTCAGGCCGTCGTCGGGGCCCATGTCCAGGACCTGGCGCAGCAGGCTCTTGGACAGCCCGCGCTTGCCCAGGGCGGCCACCAGGGAGGCGAACCGGGTCATCTGGGAGAGCTTCATGCCCAGGCCCTGGCGGATCTGGCGGGCGTCGGTCGGGCCGTCCAGCGCGCTGAGCCCGGCGAACGACCGGGCGTTGCTGGTCAGCCCGGAGGCGTACTCCTTGCCCGCCGCCAGCGCCTTGGAGGCCGCGTCACGCTGCTTGGCCAGCGACTCCAGGCGGGCACTGTTGCGGTCCAGGTAGGCGATGAGCTTGTTGTCCAGCTGGGTGCGCTTGCCGCCGAACAGCTTGGCGATCGCCTTCTCCAGCCGCGAGTCCAAGGAGGCGATCTGCCGGGCGGTGCCGTCGGACATGGTCTTGAGGAAGTCCTTGCCGAGCTGCTGGCCCAAGCTCCGCCACTGGGCCGCCGAGACGTAGACGCCGCCGACGCTCACCTTCCCCCCGGAGGCGTAGCCGATCGGGCCGCCGCCGGCGTACCGCTCGACCAGGCCGCCGCCAGCGAACTTCCCGGCGTTGATCGCCTCGATGAGCGCGCGGTGCCGGCGGGTCTGCTCGGCGTTGATCACGTACTCCTGGTCCGACAGCATGACCAGGCCGCCGCCGTCCACCATGGCGGGGATGCTGTCGCTGGTGGTGGTGCCCGGCCCGCGCACCAGGCCGCCGCCCGCTCGGCGCACGATGCCACCGGCGGCCCTCTTGGGCGCCCACGGCACTCCGGTCTGGGAGACGTCGATGCCGAAATCCCGCCGGACCATGTTGATGTACACGGTCCGGCCCTGCAAAGCGTTGATCTTCGCCTGCGTCGCCGAGATCGCGGCGTTCGCTTGGGCGTTGTCGGCCTTAAGCTTGATGATCTTGCCGTTGGGCAGGACCTTGACGCGGTTGCCCAGCCGGTCGGTGACGATGATCGCGCCCTTGACCCGGGTGATGGTGCCGCCCAGCGAACTCGCGAGCCCCTCGATCGCCGCCGACCCGACCCGGCTGTTACCGGCCAGTGTCAGCAGCTTGGGCAGATGTGAGGCGATGGCCGCGTCGGTGAGCTGGACGCTGCGCTTGGCCTGGCTCTGCGCCGTGACCCACTGGCCGATGGTGCCGAGGTCGGCTTCCAGCTGACGGCTGCTTTCGGCCGCCGTCCGGTTGCGCTTCTTCAGTACCTGCTCGGTCGCGGCGAACGCATCCCGCATCCGGTTCGTCGCGCTGAGCACCCCGAGCGCCGGGGTGAAGAACGCGTTCATGGCATTGCTGACCGCCTGGACGCGCTGCTCAAGGACCAGCCCCTCGTTGGCCGCATCCTTCCAGGCCTGGGTGACCACGGCCGTGGGGTTGCGGGCCATCTCCACGGCCTGGCGGTAGCGGTCGAACTTCGCCGCGGTGGACGCGACGACGCGGCCGTTCTCCAAGATCCCCTTGGACATGTCGACGCCCACCGCGTCGGCCAGGGTGATCGCCTCATCGGAGGTGATGCCGTACTGGCGGGCCAGCGCCGCCGCCCCGGCCCGTACGTTGGCCATCTTCTTGTCGACGTCGGACTTGGCGGCCGAGACCCACTCGTTGGTCAGCGCCTGGGCGGCCTGCGCGCCCTGGTACAGCTGGATGTTGCTGGCGTTGACGTCGCCGGCGAGCTGCTTGGTCATGGCGTCGACCCGCTGGGTCGCCGGGACCAGTTGGGCGGTCAGCGCGCGGTTCATCGCCTCGTAGCCGGCCAGGTTGTTGCCGAGCGCCCGGTTGGCCACGGTCATGGACTCGACCAGCTTGTCGGTCGAGCTCTTGGCGTTGATCGCCTTCAGGGCGAAGTAGCCGATGGCGACCCCGGCCGCCACGTACAGGGCGGGCCCGGCGGCGGTGGCCAGGTTCAGCGCCTTGGTGGCCACCGAGGCACCCTTGGACGCCGCGGTGTAGGTCCTGGCCCTGTCGCCGAGTTTGCCGAGCATGTTGCCGGCGCCGGATATCGGGCCGCGCAGGCCGATGCCGAGCACGGCGAGCTGGGCGAGCTCGGGCGACAAGTCGCTGAGCTTGGCGGCCAGGTTCGCGGTGATGCCGATCAGGGACAGGCCGGTGGTGGCCAGCGGGGCCAGCGACTGGGTCAGGCTCGCGGCCAGATGCGCGGTCGACCCGAGGGTGTCGCCGAGCACGCCGATCGAGGGGCCGGCCTGCGACTCGATCCAGGTGGTGAACTGCCGGGCCTCGGGGCTGTCGAGCGCCCGGCCGAGGTTGTCCTCGAAGTCGAGCAGGGCCCGCGAGGTGGCCCGGGTGATCGGCTCCAGGCGGGGCATGATCTGCGCGGTGACCGCCAGGGCGCCGTTGTAGACCTTCAAGGTGTCCGGCTCGACGGCCTTGGCCAGGCTCTTGTAGTCGGTGACCAGGGTGCGGGTCGCGGCCGCGGAGACCTTTTGCCGGGCCGAGAGGCTGTCCCAGGTGTCGGCCATCTCGGTCTGTGCGTCGATGACCTTCTTCACCGCGGGGATCGCGAGCGCGCCGAACGCGACGGCCCCGCCGCCGGCGGCGATGAACGCCGGGGCGATGGCCACCGCGGCGGCGGCCAGCGTCACCAGCTCGCTGCGCATCAGGGTCGCGCTCTTGGTCGCCGAGGCCGACCCGGCGGCCTGCTTGCGGTAGGCGGAGGCGGCCTTGTCGGAGGCCTCGGCCGAGGCGATCGCGGCGGCCGCCTCGGCCAGGGACGCGCGCTCCAGCTCGCGCACCGCGCGGGCCGCGAGCCGGGCGGCCTGCTCCTCCTTCAGCAGGCCCTTGGCGGCCTTCTCGGCGCCCTCCGCCGCGGCCCGGGTGGCCAGGGCGGCCTTCTCGCCGGCCTCCTTGGCCGCCAGGCCCATCCGGCGGGCGCTGAGAGCGGCCTTGCTCGCGTCGCGGTCGAACTTCTTGGCCGCCTCGACCGCGGTGCTGGTACCGCGGACGAAGGGGTCAGCGTCGGCGATGTACTTCGCTACCGCCGGGGGCAGCTCGGTCACGTCAGCCCGACCTTGGCTGCGAACGCCGCGCGGGCCTGCCGCTCCAGCTCCCCAGAAGCCATCAGCCGGATATGGGAGGGCCCGACGTAGGGGCGGGGCGGCAGATAGGAGAGGTGGCCGCGGCCGGTCCACCCACCGAGCTCCTGGATGCGCGAATACTCGATGCTGGGCGCGGTGTGGGCCTCCCAGCGGGCTGCGCCGGTCTGGCGGGGCCTACGCGCCTTCACCGACCGTCGCAGGCCGCCGGAGACAAGCGCGGGCGGCGACCCCGGCGGCGACGGCGTCAGCGTGCCCTTGGAGTGGGTGTACGTCCGCAGCGTCGTCTTGATCTCCCGCTCGGAGGCCAGCGCCATCACATCGGCGGCCGCCCGGGCGCCGTCCGAGGCGCGCCGGCCGTACCCTTCCAGCGCCACAACGAGGGCGCCGACCTGGACATCAGCCACTGCCACTCCTCACCTTGTCGATCTCACCGGCGATCGGGAGCAGCCACGGCTCTACCGTGGCGGGGAGTTCGTCGACCTGGGCGGGGGTCCAGCCGTACCGGTCGGCGTACAGGGCGTAGTCGACGATCTCGGTCAGGTGCTCGCCGAGGTCGACGGGCTGCCCGGAGAGGTACCAGCGGATTCGCTGGAGGGTTTTGGGTCCGAGGCCGGGTCCTCGTGGATCAGCGCCATGTGCGGGGCGATCGCGGCGACCAGCGCCCGATACTGCGGGATCGTGATCTTGTCGAGGCTGCCCGGCTCTCCGGTGTCCGCGTCGCCGGGCAGGTCCTTGGGCAGCGGGAGCTCCAGGGACCAGGCGGTGATGACGCGCCGCAGCATCACGCAGTCCATCTCGTCCAGGAAGGCCGCCGACCTGGCACCGATCGGCACGGCCCGGTGGACGGCCTTGAGGTCGCCGGCGCGCAGGTCGGATGGTTCCAGGATCTCGGCCCACTGGTCGTCGGGCAGGGGTACGCGCATCGGGACTCCTCGAGTAACCGGGGGGCGGGGGTCAGTAGGTCGTGACGGCGTTGTTCAGCACGACCTTGGCCGGGGCCAGGCCGCCGCTCGCGCCGGCGTTGGTGGCGTTGGCGATGGCCTGGAACTCGACGTCATAGACGAAGATCGTCCCCTGGTTGATCTTCGTGGTGCGGTAGCCGACCTTCTGGAAGTCGAACTGCACCGACACCAGGCCGCCGAGCGTGCCGCCGTTGGACAGCAGGAACTGCAGCTGCGGCTGGGTGTTGGCCAGCAGATCCAGCAGCCGCTGCTCGGACTGCGCGATCTGCGTGAACTTCCCCGTCACGTCCAGCGCGCCGCGCGCGATCACGAACGGCGCCTGCGACCCGTCGGCGGTGTTGTACGGGGTGACCTCGCGCGACAGCGTCACCGAGAACTCGGTCACATCCGTCACCAGCGTGCCGGCCGACGCCGGGCCGCCGATGCCCACCGCACCCCGCCACGAGGGGATCGGCGGCACCGTGGACAGCGTGTTGGTCGGCGGCGCCCCAGGGACGACACTGGGCCAGCCGGTGGCCTTAGCCTCCCAGCTGCACAGCTGCTCGGCATTCCACGTGATCGTCAACTCGCTGACGCAGCTGTAGGGGTACTGGCGAGCCAGCCCGGTGGCCGGGATGCCCGTGGCGTCGGTGAGCGTGTGCGTCACCGGCTGCCCGTCACCGCTGTTGAGCAGCGAGAACGTGTGACTGTACGGCGCGCTGGCGCCGGTGACCGCGTACCCGCCGAGCACGTTGTGCAGCAGGTACCCCAGCGCGTCGCCGAACATCGGCCCGCCCAGGTCCCAGCTCGACATGATCGGCCCGGAGTACTGGCCGTACTGCTTGGACATCGACCCGCGCAGCGCCTGGTCGTCCAGCTGCGTCACGTCGTCGGAGGGGTCGAACTTGTCGACGGGGATGGTCAGCGCGGGCGCGACCGCCGTGCCGGGGGTGACCTCCTTGGCGATGCCGACCCATCGCCGCGCCCCTGCGAAGACGCCCACGGCTACTCCTTGCCCTTGTCGCTGGTGGTCGCCTTGACGCGCTCCCACGGCCCATCAGGCGGGACGGGAAGTTTCCGCACGGTCGGCTTGTCACCTTCCTTCTCGCCCGGCGTGACGGTCTCGGTGCCGTCGGCGGGCCGGATGTTGTACACCTGGCCCGGTTCGGCGAGCAGGGTGGTGACCTCGCCGTCCTCGCCGACCGCGAGATAGGCGGGGTAGGTCGCGGGCGTCTCGCCCGTGTATCGCCAGCTCACGGCGCTCTCCTATGCCTGGATGTAGACGTCGGCGTCGAACGTCAGCGACGCGTAGGTGCGGATGTGCTCGGTGCCCGGGCCATAGGCCGGCTGGCCCAGGAAGAACCGGATTCCGTTGGTGGACTCGCCGGCCTGCAGGACGACCTCGCCGAGCGTCCGGTCCCCGTGGATGAGAGCGGCGGCGGCCTCCAGGAGCTCGTCGAGGTCAGCCTGGGCCTGTTCGGCGGTGGGCGTGGTGGCCAGGTGGTACAGGTGCAGGCTCACCGAGTAGACGCGGGCCTTCCACCCGCCGGTCGCCCCGCCGATCGCGGTCCGCCGCTCCACCGCGTCCCCCAGGTGGACCACGCCGACCGTGCCCATCGCCCGGCCGGGCTCCAGGCCGGCGGTGTAGTCGGTGTCCGGCACCCGCTTGGCGAAGTAGGACCGCACGGTGGCCAGGCCGTAGGAGTGCAGCGGGCCGCCCCGGTAGAGCCGCTGGCCGGCATCGAACGGGCCGCCGAAGAACGTGGCGATGCCGTCGCGTACCTGCGCCCGGGTCACCGGACCCTCCGATGCGGCAGCAGCAGCCGGGCCGCCTCGCTGAGCAGGTCCCGGCGCCGGGTGCTGCCGTCGGCGCGCCGGGCGGCCGGCTCGTAGGGCGCCTCGGGGTAGTCGCCGCTGCCGGCGGTGGGCTCGCGCAGCAGCGAGGCGGCGGCGTGGCAGATGACGGCCTGGTGGGCGTCGGCGGGCAGCGCCGAGGTTCCCGCGCCCGCCGCGTGCCCGGCGCGCACCGGCCCGGCCAGTGCCACGGTCGTCGAGCCGGGGAGGTACCCGGGCGCCACGGTGACGGCCTCCTCGGCGCCCGGGTCCCAGATCCGCAGCACGTCCCCGGGGTAGATGCCGATCGGGTCGGCCACCGTGATGGAGGTCGCCGCCGCGGCGACATCGGCCGCCAGCGTGGTGGAGGCGTACCCGGCGACATATGACATTCGCAGGTGTACCTCGGCGCCGGCGCTGGGAGCCCCGAACTCCAGGAACCCGCCCCAGTTCCCCGCCACGGTGAGACCGCACACGATCTGCACGCCGTCCTCGACCCACAGCGCGGACAGGTCCGCGATCGCCGTCAGGCTGCCGGGAGTGGGACCGTAGGACAGGGCCGTGACCTGGCGCACCGGGGAGTGCTCGGCATGCACCGACAGGCGGCCTGCTCGGCCGATCTGGACGCGCATCTGCTCGGTGTGGGGGTGTGCGCCGAGCGGCTGATTCACCTGCCCGTCCGCCCACGAGCTCGCGCGCAGCAGCACGTTCACCAGCTCGGCGTCCTGGGCGGATTCGGCGCCGCCGGGCACGAGGTTCTGGGTGTCCAGCCACGTGGGCGACGCGCGGAACTCGGCGGCCGTGACGTACGGCTCGGTGAGCAGGAACGTCACTGGCTCTCGCCATCGGAGGCTGGCGCCTGCCGTCCGCCCCCGCCGGCGTCTTCCCGCGCGTCGCCGGGGGGCTCGCCCTGGGGTGCGTACCAGATGCCGTGCTCGCACCCGGCCGAGAAGACGCCCTCGCCGAAACCGGCCGGGAAATGCTCGGAACACGGCTGCTCGGCCATCGTGGCGAGCCCCGCAGGCTCTGCGGGCTCGGCAAGGTCGGCGGGCTCGGCCGCGGGCGCCGAGGCCCTGGTCTGCCCGCGCCTGGTCGGTGGCATGGCTCACTCCCTTTCGCACAGGCCGCCGCAGCGGCTGCAGGTTTTGATGAACGCCCCGAACCCGCAGGCCTGACACCGGTAGCCGGTGGAGCGGGACGTGGCGCCTGACAGCGACGGCAGGAACCCTCCCGCCGCCAGCAGGGCGCGACCGTCGCGCTCGGAGGTTTCGTAGATGCCGTCGCGCGCGGTGTAGCGGCGCCCGGACAGGCCATCGACCTGGACGCACGCCGCGGCGGGGGCGACGACCCTCACGAGGGTTTCCGGGCGTCCGCGGCGCGGATGAAGGATTCCCTGGCCTGCAACAGGGAGTGCAGGCCGGCGGCGAGGTGGTGACCGTCCGGCAGCGCCTTGATCATCTGCATGGCGAGGTCGTGGCACGGCTTGCCCACGGCCTGCTGGTGCGGCGGCAGGTGCCCGAAGCCGAACAACTCGGCGTAGTGCGCCGTCTCGGATGCGCGTCCGGACAGGTCCATGGTCAACCCCTCCGAGGCCAGAACGCGCGCTGCGGGACGGCGGGCGGCAGGTCGGGGAAACGCTCGCGCGCGGAGTCCTCGTCGGCGTACAGCGTCAGCGAGGTGAGCCAGTCGGACTGGTTGGTGTCGTACTGCACCCGGGCGTTGATCAGCCACGCGTCGCGGACCCCCGGCTCCTCCTTGAGGTCCTCCGGGTCAAGGCGGTCGACGCGCTCACCCCGGTTGTTGACCTTGATGGGCTCCCAGGCGCGGGTGACGATCCCGGCGGCGATGTCGCTGCCGTTGTTGCCGGCGGGATCGACCAGGACGTGGACCATGTCGCCGATGGTGGGCTGCTGCACTGTGGTTCCTTCGAGGTATGGGTGAGGCCCCGGGCTCAGGGGAGCGCTCGGGGCCTCACGACGACAGGAGGGGCTGCCTGGCGTGGCTCTGCTACGGCAGGACGCCGACGACCAGACCGGACCATCCAGGCGCGTAGTGCACCAGGGATCCGTACATGTAGGTCGAGGAGTCGTAGGTGTACTGGATAACCGGCCAGTCGATCGCCATGTAGTCCTGCACGTTGACGATCTCGGAGGTGTTCGACACCTCCGAGTCGGGCACCGGGAGGCTCCGGGAGCGGATCAGCACGCAGCCGAGCGGCATGTACGGATGCACCTGCAGGTCGACCATCTTGCCGGTGACCTGGTTGGCGATCGCGTTGACCACCGAGCCGATGGTCGCCCCGCCCGCGGCGTCGCTCTCGGTGAGCGCGATCCGGTACGCCGAGCTGGTGGCGGTCTTCTTCAGGTAGTCGCCCAGCACCTTCCTGATCTGCCCGTCGAGCCACACCTCGTCGGGGTCGGCCAGCCGCCGGTCGGCGTTGCCGATGGCGTTGGCCCCGTACATGCCGATGAACGCGGCCTGGAGGAACTCGTCCCCGGTGGTGGCGATGGAGGCGTTGTGCCGCTTGAAGTACCCCGACACCGCCGGGTCGGCCTGAACGGTGAGGAACCCGTCGTAGCCGTTGGCGTTGGCCGTGCCGTCGGAGACGGGCATGGCCGCGCCGCCCGTGACCGGGGTGGTCAGGACCGTGATCGTGTTCCCGGCGAAGCTGGTGACGAACGTCTCGGCCCCTGAGGCGGTGCCGACGTACAGGTTGTAGCCGAGCGCGCCGGTGGGTTCGGTGGCGACCGTCACGGTGAACTGGTTCGCCCCGCCGGACAGGGCGCCGGTGTTGACCTCGTTGGAGACCACCGACTCCCCGCCGCCGCCGCGCGCGGTGACCTTCACGTAGTAGGTGCCCGCCGCGACCGCGCCGCCGTTCGCCGAGGAGGTGATGGAGATGACCGGTGCCGAGATGGCGCCGGCGTAGCCGTTGCCGGAGGCGCCGCGGCCCAGCAGGATGCCGCGCTCCTCGGCGCCGAGCGTGGCCCACAGCAGCGCCGTCTGCGACAGGCTGCGGATGTCCTGGAACCCCTGGCCGGCGAACTGGGCCTTCCAGATCACGCTGTCGGACAGGCCCTGTTCGACATAGGCGACCGACTTCGAATCCGACGTGTAGGCGATCTTCGCGCCGCGGCGCAGGTTGACCGGCCCGAACGCCGTGCTGATCGACCCCGAATCCATGAACGCCATCTGGTCGGCCACGCCGCCGGTGCCGGAGTTGGACCAGCCGAGGATCCGCTTGAACTGGCGGGCCGTGCCCTGCCCCTTGCTGCGTGGCAGCGAGTTGCGCAGCGGCGTCGCCCGGGGCACCAGCAGCTTGGCCGGCGCCTCCAGGTCGTAGGGGACCAGGCCCGTGGAGTTGGGGTTGGTGAGCGTCCAGTCCTTGCCGATGTCCGCGGTGACCGCCTTGAGCGCGTCCAGCTCGCCCTGCACGGCGGCCAGGGCATCGGCCGACAGGCCCTTGGTGATCGCCTCCACGCGGGCGCCGACCAGCTCGGCCTGGCGGCCGGCGTCGGCGACGATGCCCACGCCGGGCATGAACACCTCGGCGCCGGACTGCGCCCGCGCATGCTGCGTCGACAGCGCGGACTTGTAGGTCTCGAACCGCTGCGCCACCTCGGCGCCGGAGGTGGCGTCGGAGAACATCTCCGACGGGGTGGGAACTGCGTAAGGCATGGTGATCTTCCTTTGCTGGCTGAAGGTCAGTTGCCGCCGTCGGCGGTCAGGCCGCGCTCGGCGTCGGCGGCGAGCTTGAGGTAGCCCGCCCGGGCCTGCGCGTCGGTGACCTGGCCGGCCTGCTGCCGGTAGTAGGCGGCCTTGTCGGCGGCCTCACCTCGCGCGGGGGTGGTGACGGCGGTCCGGGTGATGACCGGCCCGCCGGGAATCGGGGTCGCCTTGACCTTCGCCAGCTCCGCTTCGAGCGTCTTGGCGCGCTCCTCCAGCGGACGTGTGGCCTCTGCTACGGCGTCCCGCACGAGATCGGCGATCTCGCTCAGCTTGATGGTGTCCGGCACCGCGGCCTTGGTCCAGTCCTGCGGGACCAGATCGGCGGCCTCCAGCGCGCGGGCCCGGCTGATGATGTGCCTCCGCGCGGCGGCCGGGTCCTTGGCGCGGCCGACCGCCCCGATCGCGTTCTTCAGATCCTCGCGGGTCTTGATCGGGAACGACCCGTCGGGCAGGGCCTCCCCGCTGCCGGCCGCCTCATCGCGCTGGGTCTTGGAGTAGGCGCGCTTGACCAGCGCGCCGAGTTCGGCGACCTGCGAGGCCAGCCCTTCCAGCGTGGCGGCGCCCGGGACGCTCTCACCGGCCGGGCCCTTGGTCGTGTCGGCGCCTGCGGCCAGGGAGAGATACCCGGCCGTCTCGCTCATCGCCGTCGTACCCGTGCCCGCGCGCTCGCGCGCCAGGAAGACCTTCAGCGCCTCCACCGCCCGCAGCAGCAGACTGATGTCGTAGGTCTCGTCGTAGCACCCCGCGGCCAGCTCGGCCGCCTCGGCCTGAATCAGGCCCGCGATCAACGCAATGGCCTGAGCGGCGCCCTCGATGTCGGGCTGCTCGTCCACCGTGCCGTCGGCGGCGATCGCCTTGACCAAGCGCACCGCCCGGGCACGGTCGAACCCGTCCTGCTGGTCGTCCGAGCCCAAGATGGGGTGCCCGGCGGTGTCCACGGGGGCCAGGACCTCCTGCGCGCCGGCCGCCTTGGCGATCGCCATCGTCGCGGTCGGGTTGCACGGCCGGTCCACATAGGACACCTCGACGATCTCACCGCCGACGATGCGCCCGCCCGGGGCCTGCGCGTCCTTGACGACCTGCGCGTTCTTGATGCCCACGCTGTAGCCCTTCAAGGCACCGGCTTCGATCTTCTTCGCGGTGCCGTCGTCCACGACCTTGGACTTCAGCATCCAGTCGTCGCCCTCGGCGGCGAGTTCGATGCCGATGCCGGCCGCGATCGGCTGGTGCATTTCACGCAAATTGCCCCAAGTCATCCACTTGGGCATCGCGGACTTGAGCCACTTCGGGTCACAGATCTGCGCGTCGAGGTCGATGTCGGGCCCGGTGGCCTTGCCGTACACGATGAGGTCGCCGGCGGCATCCCGCTCGGCCTTCGTGACGGTCGCCGCGTAGGCGTGCGTGATGTCCATGCTTCTCCCCGGAAATTTGACATGAGAACTGCTTGAGCAGGGAAAACACCTCACCCTGCGATCCCTAACCTCTGACGTCGTGAGGGAGTACTGCGAAGGTCGTGGCCCACCCTGGCGACGTCGAATGCGTCAACTGCGCCGCCCTGCCAGCTCTGGCCTTGTTCGAGTGGTACGTCGATGACCAGGCATGCTGGGGGTTTGAACAGACGACACAGTGGCCGGTATGCGCAGCCTGCCTCGGGCCGATCTTGGTCCGTCACACCGGGATGACCTCCAGTACCGGCTGCGGCGCACATCGGCACCAGGGGTGCTGCGGCGGCGCGAACGCATCGCCTGGAAAGACCTGACCGATCCGCACCGGACCTGCCTCCTCGTTCTCCTGGCACACCGGGCAGACCCGCTCGTCGTAGGCGGTATCCCACTCCACGAACTCGATACCGGCATCTCGGTAGCGCTCCAGGGACGCGGTCGACACCACCCGCGCGATCTCGGTGGTCGCGATCATTTCGGCGCGGTCCGGCCGCCTCAGCATGCCGCGGATCTCGTCCGCGAGCCGGTCGGCCGACCAGCCCTCATCCACGGCCTGGGCGAGCTTGGCGGCCAGGTCGTTCATCCGGGTGGCCGCAACGCTGCGGATCGTCTCGATGCCGTCCCGGTCCAGCAGGTCCTGCAGTCCGCGGTGCCCGGAGTACAACCGCGCGGCCGCCTCGTGGTCGCCGGGCGTCCAGGCACCCAGTCCACGGGCGCGCTGGTGGCCGCAGCCTGCGCCGCGCGGATGCCCAGGTGCCATGCCTCGGGCCACAGCCGGCGCAGCACCCGCCCCAGGGCGTCGCGGATGCGCGACCAGATGCCGCGCGCGTCCAGCCAGGAGCGTGCGTCCCCTGGGTCGGCCGCCTTCTGGCCGCGCGCCGCGAGCCAGGCGCGGGCGAGCCGCTCGGCGTCGACCGCGTCGGCGAGAGCGTCGGCGATCAGTGGGGCGTAGTGCCGGGCCAGGGCCTGGTCATGCTCCCAGCCCGCCCACCGGGCTTTTGGGGCCGGGCTCGCCGCCTTCCAGGTGACGCGGTTGTCGTCGGCCAGGTCGGGCGCGAGCGTGAGCACGACGTCGCGCTCGGTGGTGAACTGGAAGCGCCGATCGGCGCCGACGTGCTTGCGGGCCCAGCGGCGGAACGTCGCCAGCTCGGCCTTGGCCGCATCGCTCGCTGGCGGCCGGTCCTGCGCTGGCCGGTCCTCACCTGGGGCGCCAGGGCGGGCGGTCTGGTCGTGTCCCCCGGCCGCGCGCTGCGCCTCCTGCGTGGCCAGCGCCCCTTCCAGGAAGACCAGGCCCGAGCTGGTGACGATGGCGGGCCGGTCGGCCTCGGGGATCGCGTACCGCGGCAGGCCCAGTTGATCCCTGCCTTCGTTGTAGGTGAGCCGGCCCGACTTCACCCGCGCTTCCACGATCTTGTCGGCCGTTTCCTCATCCTGGTCCTCCAGGCCGAGGAAACGGAACTCCAGCTCGCGCGGCATGCCGAGGAAGCGGCGGGAGATGCCCGTGAGCAGCGCCTCCAGCCATCGGGCCGTGGGTAGCACGCCCTGGCGGTGCTGAACGGCCTCCTGGCCCTCGCTCCACCCCGAGCTGCCGAGCCCCTTGGCCTCGGAGAACCCGAGCTCGGGCAGAGGAACCCCGAAATGCGAGGCGACCAGCTTGATCAGGTGCAGGTCGTAGTCGGGCTTGTACCTCTCGCCCTGGTCGGCCGAGTCGTCCGGCTGAAGGCCCGGGGGCAGGAACCTCCACCGCGCCCGGTTACTGGAGACATCGTCGTTGAAGGCGCGCTCGTACTCGCGCAGCTGATCCGGCGACCAGTGCACGGTCCCGCTGTTGACCATGAACGATTCGCGCTGCACGCCCGGGGTGTACTCATCCCGCATCCACGCCAGCCGCTTGAGGTAGATGTCCATGTCGATCAGCGCCTGCTCGACCGGGCTGTAGCCGTACGGGGTCCAGGTGCGGACGTTGTACCGCTCGTAGACGAGCTGGTCAGCCGCCAGACCTTGCACGGTGCCGTCGTCGGCGACGGCCGCGGTGAACTCTCCGCGGGGGAAGCCCTTGACGATCTGCTGGTAGGCCGGGTGGGGAGGAAGCGGGCGGCCGCCGCGCTCGGTGAGCAGCGGCTTGATGGTCGAGCCGTCGATCAACTCGTAGGAGAACAACTCTCCGCCGTAGGTCATGCGCGGGTAGATCGCCACGGCGTCGAGCACCAGGTGCTCCTCCAAGAGCGCGCTTAGCCAGGCGGCGAAGCCGAGCCCGTTGCCCCGGTCAGGCTCCTTCCAGAACTCCACCAGCCGGGCGACATCCCCCGCGAAGCGATCACGTAGCCTGCTGTCGGCGTCGGCTCGGCTGGTGCCCTCGGCCTGCGCAGCCTCTACGGCGTCCTGGCTGATGGTGATGTCCCACCCGAGGTCGATGATGCCCCGTTTGCGAACCTGGATGCACTGCCGGATCACCGGCGCGTCCGCCGCGCTGCGCAGGATGGCCCATGGCACCAGGCGTTGCCCGCCGGGTTGCAGGTTCCAGCTGACGGGGTAGTCCCACAGCCGAGGTTCGGGCCGGCCGGTGTCGGTGCGCGGCCGGTTTATCGCCTCAGGGATCAGGGGCGTCCCCGGGCCGAACGGCGCGGCGAACCACCCCTCGGGTCGCGGCATCGGCGTGACGGCGGCGGCCTCCGCAGGGGGCCGTTGGGTGAGCGCGGCGACGACCTCCGACAGCGGCACCATGTGCGCCTGGGGAGGCGGGGCGGCCTTCTCCACATCGTCCGGGGGGACACGGCGGCGCCACCAGGCCATCACGACCCCCTCCTGAGCAGGTGCTCCATGTAGTCGGTTACAGCGTCGGCCGGGCAGAAGAACGCCAGCAGCAGCGCGTCGGCGTTGTCGGGTGACCGGCCGAGGCGCTCGATGATGTCGTCCTTCTTCTCGACCAGGACCCGGCCCTTGGGGTCCAGGCTCCATTGCGGTTCCAGCAGCTGGGCCACGGTGTCGTCAGCGTTGTCCATGGTGGACAGGTCCCACTCGCGGGCCTCAGACAGCTCGCGGCCGATGCACCACCAGATCTCGGCGCGCAGGTTCGCGAAGCGGGCCGGGTCGCGCGGGGCCTCGCTGACGTTCACGGCGGAGATCCGCGCGGTATGCAGGCCGCGGGCGGCCATGTTGCGCAGTTCGCCGACGACGCCGAACCCGACCCCGTTGGAGTCGATCTTGACCGAGGTGGCGCCGGTCTCCCGGATGGCCTGCAGGACCATCGGCGCGATGACCTCGGGCCGGTCGGTGTGCTCGCGCCACTCGCGGCCGGCGACCTGGCCGCGGCGCTCACGGATCACGGTCTCGTCTCGCCCGCCCCCGACGTCCACGCCGAGCTCCACCGGCAGCAGCTCCACCGGCGCGTACGGCTTGTCCAGGTCGATGCGGCAGGCGGCGACGTCGGAGGTGCGCACGACCTGCCACTGGCTGTCCTCGCTGAACTCTCCGAGCACCTTCGAGCGATAAAGGGGGTTGTCCTCGCCCCATTCCCGCCGTTTCTCTTCGACCCACTCGCGGCTCACCAAGGCCTTGCCGACCTTCGGCGGGACGGCCTCCCCAGTCAGATTCGGGCTGTCGAACGCGCTGATGCCGATCACATGCCAGCCCGAGCCCGGCAGGCACACCCGCTTGAAGTGGCTCGCCGGGTTGTCCGGATTTCCGATCGCGAAGATGCGGCACTCGGGCCCGGTGGCCAGGGCGTCGGCCGCGATCCACAGCTGCTCGGGGATGCCGCACGCTTCGTCGATGATCACTAAGACGAATTCCGCGTGGATGCCCTGAAACGCGGACTCGTCGTGGTCGGCTGGCTTCCGGCCGTACGCGACGAGCTCGTCGTCGATCAGCCACTCGACTTGGTTGACCTTGCCCGGCAGTCGCGCCGCCTTGTGGATCCGCCGGATGTACCGCCAGAGGATTGCCCGCACCTGGGGGAAGGTCGGGGCGGTGGTGACGACGAACGCGGTCCCGGGCTCGTGGGTGTCCAACCACCACGCCGCCACCAGGGAGGCGGTGTGCGACTTCCCGACGCCGTGCCCGCTGCGCACCGCCACCCGCCGGTGGTCGCGGACCGCAAGCAGAATCTCCTGCTGCTTGCTCCAGACGATCTGCTTGAGCCGCCGGATCACCCAGGCGATCGGGTCGCGGACGTACTTGCGGGCCCGCTCGGCGACCCGCTTGCGATCGACCGCGCTGGTGAGCAGTCGCTGCGCCGCGCGCAGGCGCCGGGTGTCTCCGGCGCGCACCAGCTCGTCGATGCCGGCCTGGATGCGTTCCAGGTCAGCCGGTCTCGTCGGGCTCCTCTTCGTCGGCGTCGTCATCGTCGTCCTCGCCGGTGAGAGCGGAGATCAGGCCGCGGATGTCGTCGCCGAGGTTCTGCGCGTCGATGCTGACCCGCTGCGGGGAGTCCAAGCCCAGCAGACGGGCCCGCCGTTCCTGGATCCGCAGCATGCGGTCGATCGCCGCGAGCACCGGGGCGTCGTCGACCAAGGGCGCGCCCTGGTCGTCATCCACGGCGGCTTCGCCGTCGTCGTCGATGTACGGCTCGCCGAGGCGCACGATCTTGCCGTGTGACACCACGTAATGCGTGTTCTCCATCACCGCCAGGGCGGCGCGGTACAGCTCGTCTAAGCGGAGGACTTCGAGCTGGCGAACCTCCTCGGCCGGCTCCCTGACCGTGTCGGCCAGGGCGCGCTGCACGGCGTCGTACGCGCGGCCCTTGCCGGACATCTTGAGCTCGACGGCGATCTGTTCGTAGGTGTAGCCGCGTGCGCGTAGACGGCATGCCTCGGCGTCGCGTTTGGCCGTCCTGGGGTCGCGGTGGTAACGGCCGTCCCCACCTCGCACCTCGGACATGGCGATCCCCGCCCTCCCGACGGAGCGGGCGGCGGGGTCGCCGTCCCGCCGCCCTTCCCTCTTCCCCATCTCCCTGGCCGTCCCGAGGGGCCAGGAAGTCCGTGACATGCGAAGGCCCGGACAGGCGGGCCCAGCACCCTGTCCGAAGCGTGGACGGGTGCTGCTGGGTGTTTCTGACGAGCAGGAGACAGCCCGCGTCGCGGCTGCGGGCACCGGCCAGCGCTACGGCCCTTCAGCTCCGCTGGCACGCCCTTCCCTGTGCGTCCCCCGCTGTGGAAATTCTCCAGGCTCCAGAAGCGGCCCCAGCGGAGGTGGCGGGCCTGCTGGCGCCGAAATGATCACACCCGTAGTTTTCAATGCGAAAACCTAGTACGCTAGTTTCCGCATCGAAAACCACTACTCGGGGGTTCCGTTGTCCGACTCCACCAGAGGTGGCCGGCCGCCGGTCGGCACACCCATCACCACCACCATCCCAGACGAACTCCTCGCCGAGATTGACAGGCGTGCCGCCATGTCCGGCGGCACGCGGGCCGCCGAGGTACGAGACCTGCTCGCCAGCTCTCTCGGTCTTTTCGGCGGACCGATCGAGCTTCCCGTCTCCGAGTGGGGCCGGGTAGCCGAGGAGGTACGTCCCGCCACCGAGTTGCTCGCACGATGGATCAGCCACAACCCGGCCAAGGCGCTGAAGAGATATCGGGATTACCGCGTTCGCTCTCTCGATCCGGACCGGCTCCTTCGCGTGATCGACGTGGCGCGCGGAGAACTTCAGCTCGCCAGGCAGCCCTCTCGGCATCTGGATGCCGAACTGCTCGATCGGCTGGGCAGCGAGAGCGGACGCCCGGCGCGCAGCCTCCTCGCCGCAACGGTCATGCAAGAGCTCGACCGTCAGGGTCTCTTCCGAGCCATCGAACTCCTGGACCGCGCCACGCGGGCGATCGAGGAAGGAGCGCGGCTGTCAACCAGTGGTCGGCAGGGGGATGACCGCGATGTTGCGCTCTGGCTGTCCAACTCCTACGAGATCCGCTTGCTGATGGACGAGCAATGGCGAAACGCTTACGAGATCGCCAAGAGCGTGGTTGACGAACTCGGACGGGCAGGGTTCGAGGTGGTCAGTCCTTCTCCTGGGGTAGACGTGTGTGCGCTGCTCTCGATGAGGGTCGAACTGGAGGTGCGGCCCCGATCTTGACCGCGGCTCGCTCGGGGTTGCATACGGCTGCACGCAGCTCAGCGGCCCCGATTAGCTCTCGCAGTGCGCGAGCACCTTCCCCGAGCACCCGCCGATGGAAATTTTTACGCAAGATGACGAAGGCCCGCGCGGTGGCGGGCCTGATCGTGCTAGCTGATCACAGGATGGCGTTCGCCCTGGTCAAATGTCAACTGGCACTGGGGACGCGTCGCGTTGGGGGCTGTGCCGGGTAGCGGGAGCAGCGCTGTACGCCGACCCAAGCTCACCCACTTGGGCTGGCGCGCGGCCTCTCCCTCGGGAACAGCGCAGCCGCCGCACTATGGGCCCGGCTTTCATGCCGGGCCCATGACCATTGCCGCCTGCCCTTCTGTACCTTTCATGATGCGCTGGTTGCGCGCCGATCCCGTATACCATCCCGCGCCGCTACGACCATCCAGGCGAAGCCCGCGAAGGGCAGGGCCCACCCGACATGCAAGGGAATCTCCGCCAAAGCCTCAGGAATCCCACTGAGGACGACGCCGAAACCGATGACGGGAAGTCCGCGAGCGTCGATGGTGGCAGTCTGCCGTTCCTTCTCCTGCAGCAGACGATGAAGTTCGTCCAGTCTCGCCGTGAACGTGCGGTTGAGCTCGGTGAGGGCTTCTTCTCGCGCACCTCGTTCCTGGCTTACCGCGCTCATGGTGTCGTTCAGCCGCTTTTCGAGATCAATGATGTATCGGTGGAGCGTTTCGATGCGCTCGTCGATGGGCGCATCCGACATCCACGGGTAGTTGTTCTTCTGGACGCTCATGGCGTCGGAGGCACGGCCCTCCTCAGAGAGCCCCTGCAAAGTGATCTTCTGTGTTGAACGACGGAAGCGATTGACCCTTGACCGGATCCGGGTTCCCGAGATCTGGAGAATCCTGCTGGCACCGTCTGGCGCGACGATGAAGGCGCCGATCAGCGCGATGGCAACGCCTACGAACTTGTTGACCTGTGTCAAGATGGCGGCCTCCCTCAGGAGGTCCGTGTTGTTCATAAACGTCCAGAGTAGCGACCTTGGCAAACTATGGCCGTCACCCCAGTGACCAGCGGTGGTACCCATTCCGAGCGGGCGCGGTTATAGCCGACTTGTCCCCATCACGCCCAGGCCAGAGACGCAGCAGACCCGCGCGGTGGCAGGCCTGATCGTGCTAGCCGATCAGCGGATCGCGTTCGCCCTGGTCAAAGGCCAACCAGGCCAGCCTTACTGGATCGGACTCCGGCCTTGGTGGTTCAGCGGTCAGAGGAGGTGCAGCTTATGGAGCGTGCGCAGGCATTCGTCGAACTGGTCTAGGGTCATGCGCTTCGCGGCTGCCTGCTCGGGGGATTCCTGCGCTGCGCCGTACTGCCACCACACCTGGCCTGTGGCTCGGTCGGTGACCAGGAACCGGTCCTTGACGGCGGGGCCGCGGGCGATGAGGGACACCGTGTCGGGCTCGGCGACCGCGGCATGGACCATCGTGTGGTGCAGCGTGTAGCTGTCACCGGCCTTCTCTGTGCGCACCATCTTGGCGTGCAGCTTCCTGACGTCGATCGACTCGTTGAACCCTTCCTCGGTCCCGTAAAGGGTGTGGGTGTAGCTGCCCGTGAGGAGACGGGCGGAGTAGGTCCATCGGTGGTTGTGCGGCCGGTCGTAGTGGTCCGGGCCGAACAGGTGCAGCCGGAGCCGGAACCCGGATTCCCGGTCGTCGTGCAGGACGAGCTTGTCGAGGATGTCGTAGTGCTCGCACAGCCCCTGCAGGTGTGCGTCGCCGCGGATCGCCTCGACGGCGGCGCGCAGCGCGGCGCGGTCCTGCGCGAGGTCGGCGAGCAGCCCGGCGGTGGTGAGCTGGACCTGTGAGGTGTCGTCCCAGTCGAGGGCGCGCAGGGCGGGCAGGTGGGGGTCGATTACGGACATGCCGGTACTCCTGTCGGTGAGGGCGGGGTTCCGGAGCGGCCGGGGTGGCTGCCCGGTGGGCCGCAGTGCGCCGTGCCGATGAGGCAGGCCTGGCGCAGCGCGGTGGAGGTGTCGTGGCCGTTGAGGTGGGCGGCGGCGAACCCGGCGGAGAACGCGGCCCCGGCGCCGTGGGTGTGGATGATCGGGCCGTCCCCGGCGGGGGCGCGGTGGCGTGCGCCGACCTGATGGGCGATCGCGCCGAGGCTACCCAGGGTGACCAGCACCACGTCCGGGGCCAGGCGCCGGGCGAGGTCGTCGGCCAGGTCGCCGGCGTGGTGCGCCTGGTTTTCAGGGAGGCTGGTCTGCACGATGGGACGGGATCCGGCGGCGGCCTGTGCGATGTCGGGGTGTAGCGGGTCGCCGCCGAGGTTGAGCATCAGCGGGACGCCCGCGCGGGCGGTCGCGGTGATGGCGCGGGTGGCCGCCGCAGTGAGAACCGCGTAGCAGTCGATGTAGGTGAGCCGGGCGGTGGTCAGCGCGGACAGATCGACGTCGGCCAGGCCCGCGTAGGCGGGGGCGAGGTAGGCGAACCAGGTGCGGGTGCCGGTGCGGTCGGTGATGATCGTGAGCTCGGCGGTCATGGTGGCGGCCTGCAGGGACAGCTGATGCTGAACGCCGGCGCCGTCCAGGCGGGACAGCAGTGCCGATCCGGTGACGTCGCTGCCGACGTGGTTAGCCGCCAACGCGGTGCGCAGCCCGAGGCCTCGGGCGGTGATCGCGGTGATCGGGCCGTCTCCGGCAAGGGAGTGGGTGACGCTGTGGACCTCGGCGCCGGTATCGGCGGCGGGGTAGCGGTCGACGGCCAGCAGGCGGGCGCCGGCGAGGTAGCTGAAGCAGGCGAGGTCCACAGCGCCGTCCATGTCAGCTCCAGCCGCGCTCGGAGTAGACAGTGCCCTTGGCGTAGAGGGTGAGGGCCTCGGCGGCGTAGGGAATCATCTGCTCGGGCAGGGCGTCGAGCGGGAACCAGTCCCATCCGGCGCACTTGTCCGGCTCGCGGTTGACGACCTCGCCGGTCCACTGCGTGACCTCGAAGAACATGGCGGTGCGAGCGTCGTCGGTGAAGTGGTGCATCAGGTGCGCGAAGCGCACCGCGGCCGCATCGACGGCCACGCCGATCTCTTCGGCGGTCTCGCGGATCAGCGCGGCGCTCGCCGCTTCGCCCGGGTCCAGGTGCCCGGACGGCAGGTGCCAGTCGCCGTCGCGCCAGCCGGTGTTCCGCCGCTCGCCGAGCAGGATCTCGTCGCCTCGGCGAAGGATGAGGTGGACGTCGACGCAGGTCTTGTAACGCTCTTTGGCCATGATGTGCCTCTTATCGTGTTTGCGCTGGCTGCGGCGGGCGTCGCCGCAGGAGGGCAAGGATGCCGGAGCCGGTCGACGGGCGGCGGGCGGATCGGTCAGTTGGCCGGGACGGACTTCCACAGCCGGCACACCGGGAAGATCTCCTCTTCGGCGCAGGAGGAAGCGCCATCGACGATCTGCTCAGCGGGGCAGCCGCCCATGCAGGAGCCGGGGGCCTTGCAACTCCCGCAGCCGTGCTGGACGAGCGCGCCGGTGAACAGATCGAACTCGTTGGGGCCCCGGTTCAACTCGATGCGGCCTTCGGAGGTGACGGTGGCGAAGTGCAGATCTGTGTCGAATAGGAACGAGCACACGTAGGCGCGCCCGTCGGGGAAGATGCTGATGCGGTCCAGGGTCCGGCCGATACACCCGCTGTACCCCTCGGCCTGGTATCGAGGCATCTCCTGCCGGCGTGCGAATGTCGGCTGGTACCAGACGCGAGTGCGGCGGCCGGCCGAGGCGGCGGGCAGCGCGTCGCAGAACTCCAGCCACTCATGCGGGCGCATGCCCCAGTCGTCGTTGCCGTGGCCACGGCCGATCACCGAGAAAACATGGAACTTGACCAGCGACACCCCCAGGCGGTCGGCGATGTCCAGCAGGTTCAGGCAGTCGCCGACGTTGGCCTTGTTGACGGTGCAGATGATCCGAGTGTCGAACCCCCGCTGCGCCAACTCCTCGACGGTCTCCAAGGTGGTGGCGAAGGAGCCCGGGCCGCGGACGACGTCGTGCGTGGCCGGCGAGCCGCCGTCCAAGCTGATCTGCACGTACGCGAAGTCACCGGGCTCCATCCGCGCGAACTTGCGGCGCGCGGGGGCCAGGCCGTTGCTGGTGGTGATGACCTGCTCGTAGCCGATCTGCCCGGCCAGGCGGATGGTGTCCTCGTAGCGAGGGTGCAGCGTCGGCTCGCCACCCAGGATGGTCAGCTTGGAGCCTCCCATCTGCCGCCAGGCGATGAGCGTGGCGCGGATCTGCTCGAAAGGCATCTTCAGCGCTCGCTCCAGCCGGTCGCCCATGTAGCAGGAGCCGCATCGCAGCTGGCACGCCTCGGTGATGTACAGGTAGACGTTGCGGAACCGGCCGTAGGGCACGCGGTCGATGCGCAGGAAGTCTGCGGAGTTGCCGGGCGCGGGCATGCGGGCGTGCCCGTAGGCATCTGCGCGGCCCCGGGCCGGCATGGGCAGGTCGACGGTCATGGGATCAGCGCTCCGGGGTCGGGGTGCAGGGACGGACAGATGCCGAGGGCGGCCTCAGCCGCCGCCACGACGGCCGCGGGTGAGCACCGGGTGTCGATGGTGTGCCAGGGCACACCGCGCGTCTGGAACTCGCGGCGGATGCGCGGGTGGTGCTGGCGGAAGCGGCCGGTGCGGGCCGCCAGCAGGTCGGCGGTGTCGTCGCGGCGCGCTCGCAGCGGCCCGCCGCAGCGGGCGCACCCGCCGTCGGGCCCGGCCGTGGCGGGCCGGTGCGGTTCGTCGGCCGAGCCGCTCTCGCAGGCCGGGCAGACCCGCCGTGTCTGTGCGCGCCGCCGGGCGCTCTCCTGGTCCACCAGGAGCTCCACGACATGCAGCTCCACGCCCATCCGGTCCAGCACCCCGGCGGTATGGACGGCCTGGACGGGGTTACCGGGAAAGCCCTCCAGCAGCAGCAAGATGCCGGGTGATGGGCGGAAGGGACCGTGAAGAGCATGATCGATCAGGCTCAGGGCCACGGGATCGGGCACCCACCCCAGGGGGTCGGTGCTGGTTCGCATCGTCTGGGCCAGGCCCTCGTCGTGCGCCGCCCGGTGGCGGGCATACTCGCGCAGCCGGAAGATCAGGCCCCTATGGCGGGACGCCAGGGTGGCGGTGAGGCTGGACTTGCCGGCCGCCGGCGGCCCGAGCACGCTCACGGCCACAGGCCCCTGGCGAGCCGATTGCTGAGCTAGGAGCACCTCACGCTCCTTACGGCGCGTCTGCGGGAATCCGTGCCGGCGCGCCGCGGGTGCGGCATGATGCGGCGTGCCCATCCGACCTCCGCCCACAGGGAGCCGATATGACCTCTCGCACTGCCCGGCCGAACGGCCACACCCGGCGTTTCAGCATCGGTGGCGCGCAAGGCCACCTGATCACCTCCGCCAACGCGGACGGCTCGCTGGGGCGAGTGGTGGTGCACCTGGGCAAGCACGGGTCCACGCTGCGCGGACTCACCGATGCCCTCTACAACATGATCAATGTGGCGCTCGATCACGGTGTTCCTCTCGTGAAGATCGTCAACGACCTGGTGGGCGTGGCCTACGAGCCGCGCGGCCTGACCGACGACCCCGATATCCGCATCGCGGCCTCGATCACCGACTACATCGGCCGCCGCCTGGCCCTGGACTACCTGCCACGCGCCGACCGCGCCGAGCTGGGCGTGCTGACCGCCGAGGAGCGGACCGCGCAGGCCGACCAGCAGAGCTCCGGTGCCGGCGTGCCCCAGCCGCGCAGCAGCGCCCTGGTCACCGCGTAGCGGGCAGCCGCGCCCGGGTGAGGATCTGGCGCGCGAGCTCGCGCGGGTGAGTGCGTCCATCCAGGACGTGCGCCGTGATCCCGGCCCTGCGCCACTCGCCCGGGTCGGCGCCCCGGTACAGCGCCTCCATGACCTCGGCGGCGGTGCCGTGGCCGCTGGTGCGGATCCGGGCGAGGTTGCGCCGGCACCGCTCCGGCCACGGCACGGCCAGGGCCACCACGGTGGAGTGCTGCCACAGGCGGGGATCGATGAGGTCCAGGGCGTGGCGGTAGGTGACGTCCACGCCGTCGGCGTGGCCGCCCCGCGCGAGCTCGACCACGGCGACCGCGTCGGGGTCGGCGGCGACCAGGTCGGCGAGGCGGTCGCTGATCCGCCGGACCCCCTCGTCGAACAGGTACCCGTCGGCGACGAACCGCCAATCGCCGAACGGGTGCCGGTGGTGGGTGTGACCGAGGTCGGCCGCCACGGCCTCCAGCAGCAGCTGCTCGTCGCTCAGCACCGTCACGGCGGCCTCCGGCCGTTCGTGCGTCAATAGCTCCACGACGGTCCTGGTGAGGGTGGACTTGCCGCACGCGGCCGGCCCGGTCACCCAGATCACCCACGCCATGCCGCGACCTCCTCCGGGGCGCGCAATCCGATCCGGGCCAGGTAGTCGCCGGCGTCGATACCGTGGAGAACGCACCAGGTACGCAGCAGCCCTTCCTGCTCGATCAGTGCCCGCCACGGGGCCGGCAGGTCGGGCAGGTCGGCTACGTCGGCGACCGTGTGCAGCCGGTGGCCCAGCCGGTGCGCGGCGGCGGGCAGCCCGGCCGCCGCCAGGAACAGCAGGGTCATCACCGGGTCCATCGCCGCGTTGGTCGCCCCGTGGCTGGCGGCCCGATGGAACAGGACCGGGTACCCGTCGGCCAGCATGACCAGCTCCCGCGCCTGCGGCCATGCCGGAGCCGTGAACTGGTAGCGGCGCCCGGCGGGGCCCGGCGATCGGGTGAGCCGAATCCCCGGCGCCGGGGCGAGGGCCTCGATCACCGATGGGGATTCCAGCGCTGCGATGAGGTGGGAGAACTCCACCGCCTTGGAGGAGGCGCTCGCCAGATACATGCGCCGCCGCCCTCTGGCGAGGAACGCGCTGACCAGTTCCGGCGGGGTCGCGGCCGTCCCGGTGGCGCCCACCAGCAGCACCGTGCCGCGCTCGGCCACCTGACGCCAGTCCACCAGCGTCATGCCGTCAGCGAGCTGGGGCCGGCGCGGGTCGATCACGGCGACCTGGCAGCCGCGCGCCGCGAGCTCGGCGGCGATGGCCGCGCCGATGCGGCCGTACCCGGCGACGGCCACCGGAAGGTGCCGGACGAACACGTGATCCTCGCGGAGCGCGAGCAGGATCTCGTCCACGGTGGTCTCGGCGACGAACGCCCCCTCGTGGCAGGTCTTGAGCGCGCACCCGGAGATGGTCACCGCCGGAAGCTCCAGCGTGCGCGGGGTGCCGGGAACCGGCCCGTCGACCTCGGCGTACTGGTAGTTCCAGGCGCCGCGGCTGGTGTGCTCCACCGCGCCCAGGCAGCTGGGCAGGTAGGGCCGCAGCTCAGGGGTATCGTGCAGCAGCGGCACCGCGTATCCGCCGTCCTCGACGATCATCCACCGGGCATCGGCGGTGCGGGCTTGCGTGGCGACCAGGTGGATGGCCTCGGTGACCGCCGCCCGCATCACCTGGGCGAACCGCAGCGGGTGCGGCGCGGGCGGGGCGATCACCGGGCCGAGCCGCTGGTAGGCGTCAACCACCTCCGGCTTGGCCGGCCCGTAGGGGATCACCACGCTGACCAGGCGGGCGCCGGCCGCGGCCAACGCGTGGGCGGTCACGGCGGCGTCGCAGATGCCGTGCCCGATGAACAGGACCTCGACCCCTGCCAGGGTGCCGGCGCAGCGGCGGGCATGGCCGTCCAGGACCGGCATCGTCTGGGCCATCGTCGCCGCAGTCATGACAGGATCCCCGCGCCGGTGAGGACCTGGCGCACCGAGCCGGTCGCCTCGTGCGGGGCCGCCAGCGCCCGCTCGGCCTCCTCCCGCGGCAGAAACCCGCAGGTGACCTCCCGGGCCAGGCGAACAGTGTCGGGATGGAACCCCAGAAGCCGCGCCGCCTTGGCCTCGGCCACCCGGCCCAGCAGACAGGAGTTCGCGCTGGACTCCACCACCCGCTCGCCGGCGGGCGGCTCCCACCCGACCTCCCGCAGCACGCTGACCGTGTCCTCCAGGCCGGCGCCGAGCAGGAACGGCAGATGCACCACCAGCACCGGCTCGTGCGCGCCAGGCGGTTGCAGCCGGCGCACCGCGGAGAAGGTGTACCGGCCGTTGCCCGGGTTCTGCGACAGGCCGACCCACTCGTTGGTGCCGAGGAAGAACACCCGCGCGCCGTGGCGGGCCGCCTCACGGTGGTAGGCCGGAACGACCAGGCGACGGCACAGCTGGCAGGTTCGCACGTAGGCCATCGGTTCGCGCTGCTTCACCGAGTAGCGTTCGCGGCCCAGCAGGTACAACTCCCGGAACCGCTCGGCGAGCAGCGGGGTCTCCTCGCGGTCGTACAGCTCCGCGGTGAGCACGTAGCTCGCACGGTCCTCGGGCTGGATATGCGGCCGCAGGTCGACCACCTCGTGGCGCACCCCCAGCTGGGCGGCGACCCGGGCGGCGCGCTGGGTGATGTGCGCAGGGTAGTAACCGGTGTCGAACGTGATCGCCACCGGAGTGAAGCCCATCTTCAGGACCCGCACCAGGGTGGCGGTCGAGTCCTTCCCGCCGGACAGGCCGACCAGCGCGTCGACCTCGCCCCGGCCGCCGCCGGCCAGCGCGCGCACGTGCTGCAGCTCCCGCCGGCGGATGGAAGCGTGAGGCGACTCAGCCCACCAATGGCAGATGGCGCACAGGCCGCTGGGCAGGATCCGCACCGTCGGGTTGCGGGTGGTGTTGGGGCAACGCGCACAGGACTGGACCTGATCCATCAGACCTCCAGAACCTTGAGAGAGGCCTCGGGCCGAGCGCTGCTACCCGGCCGTGTGCACTCACAGTGGTCGCGGCGGGGAGCGCAGGCCAGAGCGACCCTTTCGCACATCACACCGTTGCGAGAGCCGCTCACACCTACGGCCGGTGAGGGTGCGAGCAACTCGCACCGAACAAACCCATGACGTCGCGTAAGGAGCTGACTACGTTGGTAGGGGCCGGAGCGTGAGGAGACGAGCGCGATGCGCCCACGAGGTCATCAGTTCACTTGCGCGAAAGAGCTTCGTCAGCGGTACCTCGACGACGGATGCTCTCTGGCGGAGGGGAGCGCCCACCTTGTCGCCCTCGTCGCCGAGATAGTCGACTGCTGCGCGGTGCTCCCTGTTAAGGCCCACCGCCTGGCCCGAGGGTGGAAGGTGCAAGAGGCCGTCGATGCCCTGCACAGGCTGTGCCGGACGCAGGCACTGCCCTGCGGGATGACCCGCGAGCAGTTGTCGCACTTCGAGAACGGCCTGCAGCCAGGCCGGCAGTACGGTGACCTGCTGTGCCGCCTCTACCGGACCGGGCCGGTGCAGATGGGCTGGGCCAAGGACTACTCCCTGCCCGGGACGAAATCATCTCCGCCTCCGGCCGGTGGTCGCCAAACACCGGCCCGCCGTGTTTCGATAGGGACAAACGGTGACGACGGTGAGGCAGCCGTGAAACGACGTGAAATGCTGCGCAGCATTCTTACTGCCGGCGGCACCCTGCCGTTCCTGGTCCTGGACGAGCTGGACCAAATCCGCGGCCGCATGGACGCCCTTCTCGCCTCATCCTCGATCAGCGCCGCGACCTTGGACCGCTGGGAGGAGACGGTCCACGGCTACGCCTACGGCTTCAAATCCCGGCCGCCCCGCCAACTTCTGGAAGACGTGCTGCTGGACTTCGCCGAGCTCCACCAGCACGCCGCCAGCCGCCAGCCCGTCGACCACCAGACGCGGCTGTGCCGGCTCAGCGCCCAGCTCGCCGGCATGGCGGGCAACATCCTGGCCGACCTCGGCCACCACCGGCACGCCCGCCGCTGGTTCTCAACAGCACAGATCGCGGCCGACGAGACCGGCGACCGGTTCCTGAAGGCATGGGTACGCGCGCGGGAGGCGACCGTGAGCCTCTACCACCACCAGCCGCCCCAGACCGCGATCGCTCTGGCAGGCGAGGCACGGCAGTGGGCCGGGCAGGCACCCTGCGCCGGCGCCGCGCTGGCGGCCGCCACCGAGGCCCGCGCCTACGCCCGCCTCGGCGATGCGGCCCGCGGCCTGGAGGCGCTGCGGCAGGCACAGGCCATCACCGAGAAGCTCCCTGACGCGCACCTGGAAAACTCGATCTTCGGCTACCCCCGGCAGCAGATGGCCTTCCACCTCGAGGCCACCCTGACCGCGATCGGGCGGGTGAAGGAAGCACGCCAGGCCCAGCGGGAAGCCCTCGCCCTCTACCCGCCCACCGAGCACGTCAACCCCGCCCTGATCCGGCTCGACGAGGCCTCATGCCTCATCCGCTCCGGCGACCCCGCCAGCGGCTACCAGCTCGCAGGCCAGCATCTCCTGGCCATGCCCGAGGGCTACCGGACGCCCCTGGTGCTGTCGCGGGCACACGAACTGCTCGACACCTCCCGCCCCGGTCACCGAGGCGCGGCCTCCTACGACCACTATCGCGAGACGCTGAGCACCCTGACCACCGCCTGATCCAGATCCCTCGTCTCCCTGGCCGTCCCGAAGGATCAGGGAGTCTGTGTCACGTACCTGCCCGCGCTGCACGGGGCGGGCAGGTACGTGGGTCCGGCACCCACCCAGGGGGCAGCGGGTGCCGGGTGCGTTATCTCGCGGTCGGGAGACAGGGACCCGCGTCGCGGCTGCGGGCGCCGGCCCGCGCTACAGCCGTGTGGCCTGGGGCTCGCGTCCCTTCCCTGAGCGTCCCGTGAGTGGGAGTTCCGGATTACTGCTGGTCGGCGGGCTTATCGGCCAGATTCGCCAGCAGGGCGTGCGCGATGGCGTCGAGCAGGTAAGCGGTCCGCTGCTCTGGGGTAACTCCAGCGGTGGGGATGAAGCCCTTCCACGCAGCGGACAGACTCTTCTCCGCCGCAGCGATATGTGCTTGCTTGTCCATTAATCCTCCTTCCGTGTCCTCACGGAAGGATGCACTACAACACCGACATTTCAGCACGGATCGGTGCGACCTGAGCCCTCCTCGCCATCTCACGGACCCTCGGGCCACAGTTGAAACGACGAAGGCCCGCGCTGTGGCGGGCCTGACCGGCGTTCGCGCTGGTCACATGTCGACTTGGGGCGCGCGAGATTAACGGGGCGTGGTCTTCAGTGTTGCTGGGCCAAGGAGCTCGGTGATGTTCTGTGCCAGTTCCCTGTAGATCTCGACGTTGCTGATATGAACTATGTTGGTGATCTTGAGCTCATGCATCCGGCGAGCGCCTTCCGCCGCCGAATCGCCATCGATTTCAACCTGCATCTTCTGCTTGAGCAGCGCGGCATAGCGGGCCGGAATGAGAGGTAGGCGCAGGAGCAGACGCTGGCTGGCCACCTGCTTTTTGTCGGTGTCTTGCGTGACGAGGAATTCCGCATAGAGATCACCGACCTCCTGTAGTTGCCTGATTAGGGAGTAATTCACGTCCCGCCTGCGCTGTTCCTCCAGTTGCAACCGGAGTCGTGCATCTGCCGCGTCCCGTTCCTCACGTAGGCGCCGATCCGCGTCTTCCCGATCCGCAGCCCGCTGCGTCTCGCCGTCCGTTCGATCTCTTTCTCGCCTGCGGTTGTCGACCAAGGCGATGACCAGCGCAACGATCACTGCAGCTACGGTTCCCCAGCCCTGCAGCTGGTCGGTGAAAGGTACATCGTTCGGCGTGGGGGACGGTGCAGCAAGGGCTGATCGTAGATCCGGAAGCGAAGGCATGTTCATGCAGAGATTCTGCCGTTCGTCTGGGCTTCTCCAGGTCTATCCGTTTCGAGCTGTGTGTGACCGTGACGTCACCACGATGGTCAGCTTGAATGCACATCGCACGGCCAGGCACTCAGCCATCTTCGTCCTGTCCACGCTCATCGGGGGAAGCAGAGGCGTCCTTGCGAGGCCGGCCGCCACCGGCACCTTGCCCGGGGCGCTGCCAGCCGGTGATGGTCGACGGCCGCCATACCGGGGTCCGGCCGATCATCCGGTCTTCCTTGGGCAAGATCTTGGCGGTTCGGTAGGTGCGGACGCTGCGCACTCCTATGCCGAGGTGTCTGGCGATGTCGGCCATGGTCCACCAGTCGCCCGGCGGGTTGCCGGCGCCGGCGTCGTCGGGTTCGGCGTTGTCCTCAGTCACATGAAGATTATGGGGGCGGCGTTGCGGGGGTGCATCGGCACCGGCGGCCATCGTCGTCCTTCCTGGTGCGGACACGCCTGAGGGCCGGAAGCGAGTCGATGGGCTTTCGCCCAGGTCGCATGTCCGGCCCTCAGGGGCTCAGGGGTGTTGGTGGGGCGGCCCGTCCCCCCAGCCGGGCCGCCCCCGAGGGGTGATCAGTGGCGGGTCAGCGTCATGAGGTGCCGGTGGGCCTTGTTCTTGAGGCCGTCGTCGGTGCCCTCCAGCAACGCGGTCGCGCGGGCGATCTCCTCGGTCATCGTCTTGCCGGGGCGGCGGGGCGCGAGGTGGTCGAGGTAGTCGGTGATGACGCGCTCGGCGGCGTAGGCGGTGCGGCCCAGGCGTTCGGCCTCGGTCTCGAACATGCCCATGAGGGCGGTGCGGCGGCGGTCGGCGGTGTTGCGGGTGCGCGTCGGGGCGTCCTGCGGCACCGGCCACAGCTCGTCGATCAGGTTGCGCATGTCGTCCATCGCGATCTGCGCGCGGGCCAGGGCGGTCTCCTCGGCGGCGAAGGCGTCGGCGTACTTGAGGGTCAGGCCGAGGCTGCGGCGTGCCTCCTCCAGGCGGTCCAGCGCGCCGGAGGTGTGGCGGATGCCCCAGCGGGCCACCGCGTCGCGCAGGGCGAAGCGCTCGGTGTTCTTGCACAGTGGCCGCCACGGCGACAGGACGGTCTCGGCCTCGCTGCTGGCGTCGTGGCTGTTCATGGCGGCGAGGAACAGGAGGATCTCCTCGTTCAGGCCGCCAGGGTCGACGGTGACGGTCTCCGGGACGCGCATGGAGACGAACACGCGGCGGCCGCCGCGCAGTGCGCCCGCAGTCTCCCAGATGACGCCGTGCTGGCCTACGAGGTCCTCCAGGAACTCGAAGATCTTGCGGTTGGGGATCACCTCGTAGCGGGCGCCGACCACGCCGAGCGCGGTCCCGGTGTCCTCGCGGACGGTGACGTACCGGTCGGGCATGGTGCGCAGCGTCGGGGTGCTCTCGCCGTCGCCCATGAAGCTGTAGCGGACCTCGCGCTTGGTCACCTCCCAGTCGATGCGGCCCAGGGCGAGGACCTCGTCGATGCTGTCGGTGCCGCCGGGGATGACCTGGCCGAGGCCGTGCCAGGCCGGGACGGCGGAGTAGAGGGCCGCGGTGCCGTCGGCGGCGAGGTCCAGGCCGTGCTCGCCGACGACCTTGGCGATCTGACCGGCGAGGTTACGGCGGACGGTGAAGACTTCTCCGGCGTCGATGCCTTGGGTGACGCGGTAGCGGTCGCCGCCGATCGGGGTCATGCGGCCCTCGGCGACCTCGCGGTCGATCCACGCGGCCTTGTCGGCCTGGGCCTGGATGCGGCGGTCGCGTTCGGCGCGCTGGGCGGCGAGCTGGGCGGTCTTCTCGGCGGCGAATGCGGCGTTGACGTCGGTGACGGTCATGGTGCTCCCCCTTTCGTGAACCCCGCCCCTCGGGCGGTGGTGTTCTTGGGGGTCAGCCCCAGAACACCGGCCCGTGGTGTTGATGCGCCCAGGTGGCGATGTCCTGGAGTTCGGCGAGCCTCCCGGCCAGGTAGCCGGGGGGTGTGCCGCACCAGGTCCACCGACCGTCGTCGGTGACGGTCGGCCGCCCCTGCTCGTCGTCGGTGGCGACGTCGAGCAGGCCCCGGGCGGTGAGCACGCAGCCCAGGAAGTCCTCGGCCTCGCACTCGCCCCACGGTTCGGTCAGGCCCAGCAGCTCCAGCAGGCGGGCGGCGTTGCCGCTGGCCAGGTTGAGCTCGGGTCCGCCGGTGGTGGTGAAGGTGATGGACATGACGGCCTCCCGTGATTGGTGGATCTCGCGGAGGCCGTACGCCTCGGGGAGGGCCACGTCCGCCCGGGGGCGGGGTCCACTGTTGACTTGTAACTTCCTTGTTCTGACTACAATTAAGTATGCGCGGCGGCATCTGAGATTGCAATGAGTACAATGAAGTTTCCTGGCACTCCAAGTTGCCGCTTCCATGCAGGTCAGAAGCCCGGCGGCCCACGCCACCGGTGAGAGGCGCGTCAGATGCCGGGGCCTGCAGCGCCGAGCAACGTCGCGGCCCGCGCCGTCTTCGCGCCAGGCCCTCGACTCTTTAAGAACTATTGCGACGCCACCGACCGCACCTGTACCGAGACCACCAAAGGCGGAAATTACGCTCCGCACTATGAGCCTGACGCGCGGCTTGGACTCCCCGCGTACGCCACTTCGGCGGTTCCTTGATCGTGAGCTGTCGGCCGGGTGCCGTCGCCTGCGCGCGACCTACCGCGCGCGGCTGCCTTCCGGGCCGCTGATCCTGCCCGGCGAGGGAGTGGGCTACGAAGCGGGTACCGTCGGGACCGCGATCGATCAGCGGCTGCGACTGGCCTTCACCGCGGCCGCGCCCATCGACCAGGCCACCAAAGACGGCATCGCCACCGTGAAACTCACCGCTGACTACCTTGGACCGCATCCGGCGTGGGAGGCGATCGAAGCCGTCGGCAGTGAGCTGGGCCGGCTCATGCACTCCGCCATCCCTGATCTGGCGCTGGATGATCGGGCACGACCGTTCACGCGCACGGACGAGGACGAAGAACGACTTGCCCGGATGCTGATCGCGGCGGCGTGGTTCGCGCTCAACACCCGAAACTTCATGGCATTCCCGCTTACGCCGTTGTGCAAGGCGGCCTTCGCCGACCCCGGCGGCTTCGACCTCGCCACGCTTCTGGCGCTCCCGCACCGCCACCTGGTCGACGACATCCTGGCGCAGCTGCGCGCCGCCGAGCATGGCACCCTCGGCCGGCTCCGCGCCCAGAGCGACCGTGCGGTGTGCTCGCCGGGACCGACGTTTGATGGCAGCTCCTACCTGGCCGCCGACGCTGACCTGATCGTCGACGGCTTCTTGCTGGAATTCAAGAGCACTCGGCGGGTCGAGCAGTTCTACAAGCCGGTGATCTTGCAATTGCTCGGCTACGCCTTGATGGACTTCAGCGACCGGTATCGCATCGACAGCCTCGGGGTGTACATGACCCGCGCCGGCGCGTTGATCCTCTGGCCGCTGGAGGACTACCTGGCCCTGCTGGGTGCCCGCCGACGCGACCTCGCCGAGCTGCGGGCCGCGTTCGAAAAACTGCTGAGCCATCCCGAATACGGGGCCGACAATGACCCGCTGCCCGGCGAACTGCCCGGCGTCGAAGCACTCCTATCTGAGCTGGCCCCAGCGATCGACGAAGGCTGCTGCCGGGTTTGCGCGCAGCCCCTTGCCCGCCCGATGATCAGCGCCACTCGCCCCCGCCTGTACTGCTCACGGTTCTGTAGCAGCCGTGCATCCAGCCTCCGATATCACGGCTGGCTGACCTGATCGCACACACCTGGCGGCCGCCGAGCCGTCGTGCTTGCGTCGAGACCGAGTCGCAGCGATACCGCGGCGCACGGGGTTACGATGGGGGCCTCTCCTCTGTGGAGGAGTTTTCAACCCTGGGACCGGCGAGCTTCCGAATCTGAGCCTTCGGGCTCCGCTCGCCGGTCCTGGTTGTTTCCGGGGTCAACTCAACCAAGGGAGGGGGCCCGCCCCGGGCTGGCTGCGCGGGGCGGGGGTGGCTCGCTACAGGTCGAGTCTCGCGATCACGACCTTGGCGAGGGTGGAGACCCGGTCCAGCGAGTAGTGCAGCGCGTCCAAGCGCCACGGTGCTGGCCCGAACTCGTCCACCATGGCCACGATCTCGTGTGCTGTGATCCAGTCCAGCAGGACGTGACCGAGCATGCGAGCCGTGTCCTCCTCCAGCGGCATGTCCCGGATGAGCACCCGGGCGCGCTGGACGGCGGGGACGATGGTCTCGGAGTCGAAGTCCTCGCCCATCGGCGGGAGGCCGATGGGGACGGGGAGCTTCTCGCAGATCTTGCTGATCAGGGCGTAGAACCTGATCACGGCCTGGACGAGTGCGGAGTACTCGTCCTCCGGCGGAAGATCTTCCACCGTTCCTCCTCTGTTGAGTTTTCAACCGGTGTCGCTTGGGGTTCCGACCCCCTCCCGACACTTGAAACTATACCGCAGTCATGCCCCGATGTCAGGAGCTCGGGGATGTGGAAAGGTAAAGAAATCCGGAGTCAGAGCCGGGGGTCGTTGACCAGATGGAAGCCGTCGGCGTCGTCGGCGCCGAGGTGCGTCACCGTGAACTCGCGGCCGGGCAGTTCGTTGGCGGGCAGGCCGGCTTGCCGGGCGATGCGCTCGGCGGGCACGCGCAGGGGCGCGGATGCCGGGTGCATGGGCGTGACGAGTTCCGCTTGGTCGCCCGCGGTCATCAGGACGCGTACGTGGTGGGTGGCCATCTGTCCAGTGTGGGACACGCATGCATCCGGGGAGGCGAACACCTCGCCATGGGGGCATGAGTGCGGTATAGTTTCAGGTGTCGGGAGGGGGTCGGAACCCCGAACGGCACCGGTTGAAAACTCAAGAGAGGAGCCTCAGGTGGGCGCACGGCCGAAGACCTACCGTCACCGTCAGACCCAGGTGATCGTCCGGCTCGCCGGACCACACCAGGCCACCACGGAGGTCAGCCCCAACGGGGTCCGGGTGAACATCCCCGGCGCCGTGATCACCATCGGCGACACCAAGGCCTCCCGGTCCATCGTCTCGCTCTGGCGGGACGCGGCCGAGTCCTGGCGCCGCCTCTTCCCCACCGACCTGCGCGCCCCGAGCTACCCGATCACGACCGGGAGCACGACGTGGGTGTCGGTGGCCCTGACCGGCCGCATCAGCGGCCGCGATGTCCAGGGCAAGGCCCCCAAGTTCAGCCGCAGCCACTGCGGTGAGCTTCGGGTCCGGATGGGAGAGCTGGTGATCGTCATGGACGATCAGGCGGCCGCGCGCAGCCAGATCCCGGTCTGGCTCGAAGCGTGCGAGCTGATGGAGATCTTCTTCCAGTGAGCCTCGCGGGGGCGGGCGGTGGCCCGCCCCCGAGGGGCTTATCCACAGAACCCCGTTCAGGCTCCCCTCGGCGAGCCGTCCCCGCCCATGCTGATGCCCCGACAGAGAAAGGATGATCATGTATGAGATCCGCGACGACCTGAACAACGTGCTGGCCAAACCCGCGACGATCCCGGCCGCCGAGCAGGCCATGGAGGACCTGTGCGAGCAGGCGCACGCCCAGGCCGTCCGCAACGGCGAAGGCGCCGGCGAGCTGTGGGTGCGCCTGCGCGTGGTCGACGACTGCGGCGAGACGGTCATGTTCCGCAACTACAACCCCGACCCGACCAGGCCGTACATGCCACTCAACGACCAGGAGGACGACGCGTGATCCCGCACGGTCGTGACGCGGTCAACGGCCAGGAGGCCGCGCAGATGCTCGGCAAGAGCTACAAGACCTGGCGCAACGCCAGGATGGCCGACAAGCTCGGGTTGCGGCCGTTCAACCCCGGCCGCCGGACGTTGCTGTACGACCGGGCCCAGGTCGAAGCCGCCTGCGACGGCCGCCCGCTCCCCGCCTGGCCGGTCGGCACCACCCAGCACCCCGCCGATCTGCTGGACGAGCAGGACGCCGCCGAGTACCTCGGTGTGAGCTACGCCACGGTCAGGCACGACCGGGCCACCGAACGGCTCGGCGACGCCTGGACTCAGATCGGCGGTGTGGCGCACATCCGCCGCGGTGACCTGGACGAGCTGATCGCCGCGCGGCCGGGACGGGGTGTCGGTGGCGGCCGTCCCCGTAGCATTCAGCGTTCGGAATGACCTCGCACTGAACCAAGGCTCGCTTCGGGGGCTGGCCTACAACGTGTTGCCGAGCACTGGCTCGCATTCGCCCGGGTCAACCGCCGCTCCAGTTCGCGATCTCGTCGGGGCCGATACGTGGGCGCCCGGCGCTGCTGGTCTACATTGGCTGTACTGGCCGTGCGGTAGCAGACGGTACACGCTATGTCCGCTTCTGTTGCGTCTTGATCGCAATCACGGGTTTAGCGCTGACATGGTCCCCATGCTCATGGCACGCTCCAGAGCATGGCGAAGAAGAAGCGCGGTGAATGGTTGAACAAGCTCTACTACGGCGACAACCTGGAAGTTCTGCGTGAGCACCTACCCTCCGAGAGCGTAGACCTGATCTACCTCGATCCGCCTTTCAATTCCAATCGCTCATACAACGTTCTCTTCAAAGAGAAGAGCGGCGACGAGGCGCACGCCCAGATTGAAGCCTTCGGCGACACGTGGACGTGGAGCCACGAGACCGAGTCGTTGTATATCGAGATGATGAACGGTTCGGCGTCGAACAAGGTCAAAGACGCGCTGGAGGCAATGCGTAAGCTACTTGGCGATAATGACGTCTTGGCCTACCTTGTGATGATGACCGCGCGGTTGATCGAGCTATACCGCGTCCTCAAGCCCACAGGTTCCATCTACCTGCATTGCGACCCGACAGCCGGTCATTACCTCAAGATCATACTCGACACCATCTTTGGCGCCGAAAACTTCCAGAACGAAATAAGCTGGCAACGCGCCGGTGCGAAGAATGATCCGCACCGCTATGGCCGCAGCCACGATGTCATTTACTTCTACAGCAAGAGTCGCACATTCACGTGGAACACTCAATATACGCCCTTCGACGAGGCGTCAATAGCTAAGAACTACACGCACGTAGAGCCGGTGACTGGGCGCCGATACCGACGCGGTGATCTTACGGCGGGCAAATCGGGAGGCGATGTAAGCTTTGAATGGCACGGAGTCCTTCCCTACAAGGGGCGCTATTGGGCGTACTCGCGCGAAAAGCTTGATCAAATGCTCGCCGAAGGGCGGATTGAGTTCCGTAGTACCGGCATGCCCGTCTACAAGCGCTACCTAGACGAGCAACCGGGCGTGGCGCTGCAAGACGTCTGGACCGACATCCGGCTTACGTCCGCCGACAAAGAGAGACTTGGTTATCCGACGCAGAAGCCTCGCGCCCTGCTGGAGCGAATTCTCACGGCAAGCAGTAATGCGGGAGACGTTGTCCTCGACCCTTTCTGTGGCTGCGGAACCACCGTGGACGCCGCCCAGAACCTAGGGCGGAAGTGGGTCGGAATCGACGTCACGACCCTGGCAGTCGACCTGATCGACGCTCGCCTGCGACACACCTACGGCGAAGGCATCCGGGATAGCTACGAGCTACTCGGGATCCCGCGCGATCTCGGCGGTGCCCAGTCGCTTTTCAAGCGCTCCCCATTCGAGTTCGAGCGCTGGTGCGTCATGATGCTGGACGGACAGCCGAACGAGAAGCAAGCAGGCGACAAGGGTGTTGACGGCGTGATTCGGTTCCCGATCGACGCCAAGGGAAACTCTGAGAAGATCCTTGTCTCCGTTAAGGGCGGGGCAACGAATCCGGGACACGTCCGAGACCTGGTCGGGACCATTCAGTCTCAGCGGGCCGCTATGGGCGTCTTCGTCTGTATGCAGAAGCCCACGAAGGCGATGATCGATGCTGCTAACCACTCTGGGGTCTACACGTATCCCGTCAACGGCGTGAAGTATCCCGTGGTTCAGATCATCACCGTGGAAGAGCTGATCGCGGGCAAGCGCCCATCGATGCCAGCGACCCTCTTGCCGTACTTCCAGGCCAAACGGAGATACGACGACGCAGCGGATCAGAGCAGCCTCTTCTAGGTGATGTCTCCTCGGATTTCCTTGCAGGTGGCGTGCACGCACACTGAGCAGGCGGGCCCGTGTAAGGCCGTCTCGCCGGTGAGCAGGTCCATGACATCGCCCACCCGGTACAGCGGCCGGCCCGCCTGGTCGCGACCTCGGGCCTGGATGCGCCGGCGGTGGGCATAGCCGCGGACCACGGACGGCGTCAGCTCGGGGTGCCAGCCGTGCAGGGCCCGGGCGATCTCGGTGGCCGTGCCCAGGTGATCGGCGGCCTGGTCCATCAGCCAGGCCTGACGGGCCTGAGAATCGTGGTCGGCGCCGCAGGCGCGGCAGGTGATGCGCGCGGCGCCGTGGCGTGTGTACAGGTCGGCCGTACAGTCCCCGGCGCCGCACGGGCCGGCGTACCACGCGGCGGGCGGGCGGTCGATCGCCCGCCGGGCCAGGTTGACCGCAGCGCGCAACTCGTCGACCGCCTCAGGCGCGGCGGGATGGCGCAGCAGACGGACGCGATGGCGGATCAACCAGCGGGCGAGGCCCGGCAGGGTGTCGGCGGGTGGGCGGCCGAGGTCGGCCCACTCGCAGGAGGGGTGCTCGCAGAGGATGCAGACCGGCCCGGCGACGCGCGGCGCGCCCTCGGACAGCACGCGGTACCAGCCGAGCAAGGCCGAGCGCAGGACGTAGGCCGCCTCGCGGGCGCGCTGGTCCCACGGGATCGCGCGTTCCCCGCTGTGGCCGGCGCCGGGCTCGCCGAGCCTGGCCTGCCGGGTGCGGGAGATCTCCAGGTGGAGGGCCAGGGAGAGCACATCGTCCAGGTCGCGGACGGTGCGGGCGGCGCAGGCGGCGCAGACTCGGCGGTGGCCGGGCATGCTGCGGTCGCAGCCGGGGACGGGGCAGGGCAGGGTCACGGGCGCCTTTCTGCGCTGTGAGTGCCTGTGGGGGCTGATGGGGACGGTGAGGGTGCCGAGATATCGGATAGTTCCCCGCAGGCCGTCAGTGGCGACTGAGGGGCGCGTGGTGGTGTCTGTGCGTGAATGGCCTCCAGCAGCGGGTCACCATGGCACGGCTCCTCCTCGGCGCACCAGCACGCGACGTCGGCGTCCCCGATCTCGACGCGGGCGCGGGCGACCAGCTCGGGTGTCAGGCCGGCGCGGTAGGCCTCGACCGCGCCGGGGCGGTCGTGCACCAGGCCGCCGCAGGGGCGGCAGGGCTTGTCGACGGGGTGCGGGTTGGCGAAGACCGAGCGAGGCAGGCCGGGGGCGGCACGGCCGATGTAGACGGCGCCGTCGGGCACACGGCCGTGCCAGAGGTCGCCGATCACTCGGACGCGGGCCATCAGATCGTCCCCATTGCACCGAGGTCGGGCAGCACCTGGGCGCCGTCCGCGCGGCCCCACAGGTGCAGTGCGAAGCCGTGAATGTTCACGTGCCGGGCTGCCCGCGGGAACACCTGGTAGGCCTCCCTCTGGTCCCCGAACACGCCGGCCTTCAGGGTGGCGAGGTCCTCGTAGGACGGCATGTGGTCAGTCCAGGAGATGGAGGCGTGGATCCACTGGGCGCCATCGAGCTCGCACTGCGTTACGACCACGGATCCGGCACGGTCGCGAAAGGTGACGATGATGCCTGCCGGTCCGTACGGCTCGGGAGGCCAGGGGCGCAGGCCTGCACGGCGGAGCGTCCGGTACAGGTGGGTGGGGTCGACGTCGAGCAGCGCGAGATGATGCAGGTCAGTCACGGTCGTCCTTCCATTGGTGGTCGACGCAGGCGGGCCACCAGGCGCGGCAGTCGGTGGCCTCGCCGTGGCTGGCCCGGGGCGGTTCGATGTACGGTTCGCTGCTCCACCCGATCAGGCACTTCGGCCATCTGCGCCGACCCCGGCCGGTGAGCTCACGGTGCACGCAGTTGCCGCACCGGCGGCCCTCGGCCTCGCGGTCGTCGTGCCGGGGAGCCTCGGGGTGCAGGCGCAGCGTGACGGTGAGCACAGCCGACAGCGGGTGGATGCCGCGGCCGAGCATCTCGGCCTGGCGGCGGGTCCGCCGCACGGTGGCGGATTCGCGCGGCACCGGCGGCGCCGGTGGCCCGGCGTCGGGCAGCTCGAACAGCGGGGGCGTCTCAGCCATGCCGGTCCGCCTGCAGGTGCTCGGTGGAGCGGTGGGTGAAGAACCGCGCGGGGTCGGCGTCCTCGCCGAGCGCCTCCCCCAGCTGGGCCTCCAGAGCGTCCTGGGCCACCCAGGCCGCGCGGCCGGCTCGCTCTTCGTCGGTGCCGGGGCCGAGGTCGCCGGACAGGGTGAGGGTCCAGGCGTGCTCGTCGCCCTCCAGGTGCTCGAGAGTGCCGATCTCGCCGAGCCGTTCGAGCGCCTGGCGCGGGCCGGTCCAGGCGAAGGTGATGCGGACGGTCCACGAGCTTTCCCCGGCCGGCGGGTACAGCGCGAGTACCGGGCCCCAGACGGCTTCCTCCTGGCGGAGCTGGTCGGTGGTCAGCGTCAGGCCATGGGCGGTCTGCCAGACCTCGGCCGCCGCGCCGAGTAGCGCGGCGACGTGGCCAAGATCCGCCGGGAGTGGAATCGCGATGAGGGGCCGGTTACTCACTGTTGCCTCCCTGGTGAAGGTTGCCTTGGCGCCGGTTCCTGCTCAGGTGTCCGATATGCCAGAAGGTGCCGCACTTGTAGGGGCGCAGCTTGCCGTCCGGGTGGAAGGTCTTCGCTGCCTTCTTGGCTCTCGCGCGGGATGCGTAGATCTGTTTGCCGCAGGTCGTGCACCTGCCGAGGTTGAGGACCTCGTCGAGGTCACGCATCTCCGATCGCCTGCTGGTCGGGGTGGGTGCGCAGGACGCGGACGCGCTCGGGGTGGACGATCGGGGCGTCCTCCGGGCCACGCCAGTGCTCTTCGATCCACTTGGGCCGGTGCACGCCTCTGCTCGGGTACCACTGGTTGCGCCAGAACCCGTCGACCGGGAAGCGAACGCGGACCTTGCGGCCGGTCTCCTCGGCCCCGTGGTCGCCGGACTGCGGTCGCTCGCCGGCCTCCTGGTCGCGCGGCGCGGTGGTGTACCGGCGCGGACGGGCGTCCACGATCCGGATGTCCCCGGTCGGTAATCCGGAACGCTCCAGCTGCCGGCGAAGGCCTCGCCGGATCGGCTCGGTGCGCTGGTAGACCAGCGGCTGGCGCATCAGCAGCAGCGTGGCCATCAGGTGCTTGGCCCAGTGCGAGGTCCACGCGGGGTCATCCTTGGCGGCCAGGTCCTCCTGCAGACGGGCCTTCTCTGCGCCTTCGTCCAGGTACTTGATGCCGTATTCGTTGTCCGGCACCAGCCGCGCATGATCCGCGCGCAGGCCGTCACGGACCCGGTCATGCTGGAGCTTCGCGAGCATCTCGGCGCGATCGCGGTAGAAGCTCATCCACACACCGCCGTGCTTCCACTGGCCGCCCGCGTCGTAGGGGCCCCAGGTGCAGGCGCTGACGTTGATGTCCTCGTACGCGTGCTCGCGGTAGTCCAGTGTCAGACGCCCGTCGACCAGCACCAAGCCCCTCTCGGGCCGGCGGTGGGTCACCAGCGGCGCCCCGAACACGATCAGTCCGCGAGGCGTCGGGAAGTCGCCGGCGTCCGGAACGAACGCGGGCAGCTCGGCTGCGGCGGACCGTACGAGCTGGGTCATCTCCGCGGTCACGTAGTACAGCTCCGCGTCGCGCAGAGTGCGTGTCTCCTGTTCACAGACCATTTCGGCGTAGGCGCGCATCATGCCCGGGTGGCCGTCCAGTTCGGGGTGGCCCATCATGCTGCCGGCGCACTTTGACATCACGGCGTGGAAGCGGAATCCGCGGCCGTCGCCGAGCCAGCCCAGCAGCTCGCGGCGCAGCGCGGGGACGTCGGCGGCCTCGAAGGACGGCGTGCTGTGCTGCCCGGTCGTAGGGGTGTGCTTACTCATGGCGGGCCTGTCTGTGGTTGGCGAGGTCGTTGACGGCGGCCTGCGCGCTGCCGGGGTCAAGGCCGACGATGCCGATCAGGTGGCGGCGATAGGCGGCGTCCAGGTCGGCGGCGGCGAGCGCCTCCAGCACGGCGGTGGCGTGCTCGCGGGCGTCGCCGGGGTCCCACTGGCCGACCTGGCGCGCGCCGATGAAGACGGCCAGGAAGGCGTTGCCGGTCTTCTGCGACACGCCCGGGACCAGGCGCAGCGGAGCGGTGACGGCGTCGTCGATGGGCGGCCGGTCGGCACGCAGTTCCGCGACCGTTGCCGCTGCGTGCGTGAGCCTCACGCCGGTGGCGGTGAGCTGCCGGATCACGGCGGCATCGTGTTCGGCCTGGCTGGCCACATCGATGACGGCGGCTGCGTAGGCCAGGCCGGCGTGGCGGTCCAGGACGCGTGAGCGGTCCTGGTCGTAGTGGATGGAGGCGGCGTAGGTGCCGTCCGGGAGCAGGTTGGACTGGACCCAGATCGCGTCGGTGGTGTCGGCGGGGGTCTGCTCAGCCACGCTCGCCTCCCCGGGTGCGGGTGGTGCGAATCTGGCCGAGTTTGGCGGCGATGGTCTCCTCGGTGCGTCCTCCCACGATCAGCACGCGGACGTCGGGCAGGCCGAGTTCGGTGAGGTTGAAGGTGATCGGCTCGTCGGCCATCAGCCTGGTCATGTTCTCGCCGGACAGGCCGATGATGACCAGTGGGGCGCCGTCGGTGGTGGTGCCTGAGGCTTTGATCAACGGTGGTGCTCCTATCGGGACCGGCGCCGGCGGCGCCGCTTGGGGTCCAGGCGGGTGACGTTGGCGGGGAGGATCGGCAGGGCCTCCTGTGTCGCCTTGGGCTTCTTCGGCTTGCATGTGGCCACGTGCGGCACGTACCGGTGCTCCCACGCCGCAGGGGGCATGGCGCCGGCGGCGTCGAGCGAGCGGGAGTGCCAGACTCTGGGGCCGACGCGGTAGCAGGCCTGGTTGCCGCGCTCGTCCGGCCGCGGGTCGACCAGCAGGTAGCGACCCAGGCGCGTCACGGTGATCAGGACCGACTCGCCGCAGTCGCGGCATTGGCGCAACTCGCGCGGCAGGGGGATCACGTCGCCTCCTGGGTTCTGCTGGTCTGGGGTTCTGCCGGCCGTCAGCCGGCCAACTGGTCGCGTAGCTGGCGCTCGATGCCCTCGGAAAGCGGCCACAGGCCCAGGCGCCCGGCGGCGGGGATGGGGGTGGCCAGGGCGCGGGTGTTGGCCAGGTGCCAGTGCCATTGACCGCGGACCGCCCACACCGAGCACATGCCGGTGCCGGCGGCGCAGTCGCGGTGGCAGCCGGTGATCTCGGTGACCGCGATGATGGCGCCGAACCGGATGGCGCCCCGGGCCAGCGCGTCGGCGATGAGCGCGCGGCCCTCCTCGGTGCGGATCACGGCGTCGCCGTCCGCGGTCTTGCTGGCGTGGATGGCGATGAGGCCCAGGTGGGCGGTCTTCCAGGTCCGGTTCTCGATGTCCTTCACACCGGAGGCGATCAGGTGGGCCCAGGGCTGCTGGATGGACAGGGCTCTCAACGGACTCTCCTGGTCAGCGGTAGTTGGGTGGGAGCGGGGTGCCCGGGGCGCGGTCGCAGCGCGTGCAGACCCGCCAGCGGCCGTCGGCCCACTGCGGCTGGCCGCAGATACCGCACAGCGCGGCGACGGGCCGCAGGATGCGCTCCCAGATCCACACCGGAAGGCGCGGGCGGTGAGCCGCCGGGCAGGTGGCGTCGTGGAGGGTCGTCCGCTCCTCGTAGGGCCGTAGAGGCAGCTCGACGCTGAGCGGGCGCGAGCGCAGGACGCCCTCCGGGTCGCGCCAAACGGCGGTGTCGCCCTGCTGGTCGGGCTCGATGTCGACGAGCACGTGGCCGGTCTCGCCGGTGGTCACGTACACGCTGCGGGCGCAGTCGGGGCACTGGTGCCGGCCGCGCAGGCCGAAGGTCATGAGTGTCCTCCTGGGTCGACGCGGCAGGCTCACCACTGGTCCCATGGGCGGACCTGCCGGATCACGGTGGTGGGCATGAGGTCCTCGTGCGGGTCGGGGCGGGCGTTGACGGCGACGTCGGCGAGGCGGCCGGCGAAGCCGGGGTCGTCATCGAGCTCGGGGAAGGTGTTGAACGACTTTGAAGATGCCGATGTAGTGGGCGGAATGCGGCATCCTGTCTGCCGACAAGATCGGATGCATGTTCCGGGTGACCGGGGAGTTCGTCGGCGGCGGCACCTCGCCGACGAAGGGCA
>NZ_QOIL01000033.1 GCF_003323745.1 Sphaerisporangium album | reverse complement strand
CTGCTCATCTGACATTGCGCGGTGGGGCTTGGATGTCGGTTCGTTCATGGACAGCGTCTCCGCAGCGGTCTCGGACATCAAGCGTGTCTCCCTTGATCATCAGATCCGCCGTTAGTTTTACAGTCCCTGATTACCGACGCGTCCGTGATCGGGAAGAATCTGATAGGGAATCATGATCTATGGTGCTCCGGGCGGTTTGTCAAAATGGAGCATGACTCCGAGAAAGTCGGGTTGCGATCAGTCGGCTGGACATTGGAAGCTATGACAGATGACGCGAGTCGGTGTGCTTCTGTCGTTACGCGCAAGGAATCGTCCCTCACCCATGCGCGTAACGACTCCAGAACATCGCCGCGCCTCGAACGGTCAGGCGTCGCCGATCTCGACCATCACCTGGTCGAGGGACTTGCGGGTGAGGTCGGGGACCTGGCAGTCGGGGGAGGGGTACCCGATGGGGATCACGGCGAAGGCCTTCTCGTTGACCGGGCGGTGGAGGAGCTCGGACAGGAAGCGCATCGGGCTCGGGGTGTGGACCAGGGCCGCCAGGCCCGACAGGTGGAGGGCGGTCAGGAGCATGCCCACCGCGATGCCCACGGATTCGTTGACGTAGTAGTGCTTGCGCGTCGTGCCGTCCGGGGCCAGGTAGTAACGCTGCTGGAACACCACGACCAGGTGGGGCGCGTCGGTGAGGTGCGTCTTGACCTCGTCGGTGCCGAGCGGGCGCAGCGCCTCCAGCCACTCCTCGCCGAGCCGTCCGGCATAGGCGTCGCGCTCCTCCTCCTCTGCCGCCTCGCGGATGCGCCGGCGCACCTGCGGGTCGGTGACGTGGACGAACGTCCAGGGTTGCTGGTGGGCTCCGGAGGGCGCGGTGGCGGCGACGGCGATGGCGTCGCGTACGGCCTGCGTGGGCACGGGGTCGGGGGAGAACTGGCGGACGGTGCGGCGCTGCTCCATGCGGGCGCGCAGCGCGGCGGCGGTGGCCAGGGTCTCCTGTGCGGGCAGCCGGGGTGGCCGGTAGCCGACGGAGCGGTAGGGCTTGCCGTGGATGGGTTCCCATGCCGTCGTTGTCATACGGGGATCGTAGGGATGAGGTACGCGTATCGCCAGATATGGCTTATGAGCGGAATATCGGGCCTTGGCGTGATCCGGATCGGGGTTTCGGGCGCCTGTGCGGGCCGAGTCCGGGAGTGGGAACAGGGAGCGCGGGCGCCGGGAATCGCGCTGGTGACCGGGGAGTATCGGTTGCGGCCATGCCGTGACCGCTAAGCGTGACGAAACGGGTTCAGAGGGCGCTACCGTTTACGGAGTGGAGGACATCGATCGCCGTATCGTGACGCTGTTGGCCGCAGACGGGCGCATGAGCTTCACCGATCTGGCCAGGGAGACCGGCCTGTCGGTCTCCGCCGTTCACCAGCGGGTGCGCAGGCTGGAGAAGCGCGGGGTCATCAGGAGCTACGCCGCGCTGATCGACCACGAGGCGGTCGGCCTTCCCCTCACGGCGTTCGTGTCGATCAAGCCCATCGACCCATCCGCCCCGGACGACGCGCCCGAGAAGCTGGAACACCTCACCGAGATCGAAGCCTGCCACAGCGTCGCGGGGGACGAGAGCTACATCCTGAAGGTGCGCGTGCGCTCGCCGAACGCGCTGGAGCTGCTGTTGCAGCAGATCCGGGCGGTGGCGAACGTCGCCACCCGCACGACGATCGTGCTGAGCACACCGTACGAGTACCGCACCCCGGACCTCACCGGGGGCGCCTCCTGAGCGGAGGCACCCCCGCACGGCGGCCGGCGGCGCTGTAACAGCGATCACGCGATGAGAGCGGACTCGATGCGCTGGTTGGCGATCTCGCGTTGCCCGTCGATGCACTTGGCGTAGACCTTGAGCAGCACGTCCACGCCGTGTCCAGCCCGCTCGGCCACGTCCGGCGCCGGAACCCCCGAGTTGAGCCACAACGAGACCGCCGCGTGCCGCAGGTCTACGGCCTGCCCGCCAGCGGCGAGGCGACCTGATCGGGGGTCAGCGCGTACGTCCGCGCCTCCTTCCAGACCTTGGCATACGCCGTCGTGGAGAAGAAACCACCGGTCGCGGCCCGGAACAGCCGCCCATCAGCCGCGCTGCCATCGACCCAAGCGGAGCCCAGCAGACCAGTTCCTCCGGCGCAAGTCCGTATGTGGTCGTCGGCATCCGATGGCCCAGGAACCGCGGCCGGTGGACGTACACGCGAAGACGGGCTTGCACCTCCGTCGTCGGCCGCTGCCCTTCGGATGGGCCGAAGGCGGACGGGATGCGCGGCGTGCGGGCCGCACGAACCCCAAGAACTCGATCTTCGTGCCGTACCGATGAATGGGTCTACCCAGGAAGCAGGGTGAACGCGGGGGTATGGACAGGGCGAACCACCGAGAAGTGGCGGACATCGATAGTGGCCACTTCGGTGACCCGTAGCCGCTCCGCCACGGCAACTACTGAGGCGTCGGCGGCGCCCAAGGGGAGATCGTGATATCGCTCGACGAGGACCGCGATCCTTGAGAGGTCGGACTCGGTGAGATCGACGATCCGAAACCAGCCGGACTCAAGCAGTCGGAGGAACGCTGCCTCTGCCTTGGGGCCGCCAAGCTTGCCGAGCATGTAGCAGCTCTCACCGGCGACGAAGCTGGGGACGAGCAGCGGCCGGTTGACGTTGCGGATCCGCACGAACTCCTGTACGCAACGTTCGTGGTTCTTGTCGTCCTGGAAGGTCGCGGCCACGATCGGGCCGGTATCGACAACGATCACGCTTCGTGACCGTAGCCCTCGGCGAGGATTTCTTCCACCCGTTCGGAGGCGTCGCTCCTGCCCGCTTGGAACGCGCCGAAGAGCGTGGGCACACCATCAGGGCCGAGTTCCGGCTCTTCGGTGCGCGAGTGGACCAACCGGAGGAGTCGCGCACGTTCTTCACGCACCTGATCCGGCCTGAGCTGGTCGATCAGCCGGTGAAGATCTTCGTACTCTTCCTGCGGCGCCGTCATGCTGTCGAGTCTACGACGTGCCCCCGGGCGACGAGGGCAGCTCCATGACTCCGCAGGATGTGCGGAATGGAGTCGTCGACCGGCCGGCCGGTTGCCGGAAGGTTGTGGCGCGGGTCGGAAGGGGAATGGGGCTGGTGGTCGCCGGTCGACTTCTAATCCGACGGTCGCAGGTTCGAATCCTGCAGGGCGCGCCCTCCACATCAGGCCACACCCCCGCTGACCTGGTCTTTTATATGATCGGCGACTGACACGGGTGCAGCCAGACGCCACCCAAGGCAGCCCTCAGCCGCCCCTCACGGGATATACGCGGGATGAATCAGCAGCGTTTTCCCAGTTCAGAGCCTGGTTTTCGCCGGTCTGCGGGATGAAGCCAGGGTACGTGGTAGGGCCAGACACTTCCGTCCTTCCTCGGGGTTGGCCACAGCCCCGCCTCCTCACCGTAGCCCGTGACCGGCCATGGACGGAGATCATCGAGTGCGCCATCCTTCAACAGTGACAGCGGACTTACACGAGAACGCGGCCCAGTTGGACAAGCGGACGATCAAACCGCCGCGATGGCTCTTCCTGGGCATCGCCACGCTGGCCGCGCTGATCAGCTTCTATCTGACCAGCGTGCCGTACATATACGCCGAGGCATTGGTCTTCATGTTCCTCGCATGGAGCCTTCTGGGCCTCATCTGGATCATCCGTGTGGCCGCCGCTCTATGGATCAATCGCCGGCGGTCAAGGACAGCCCGTCCGTGGCTGACAACGGTTCGCTGGCTGCTGGTGCCGCTGATCTTTGCCGGATCCATCCTCACGATCAAGGCGGACGTCCCCTTCCAGGTGCGGTTCCGACTGTCACAGTCGAGCCTGGAACACTACGCAGCGAAGCTGGCCCAGAGCGGTCGCACCAGCGGATGCCAGTGGGTGGGGCTGTATTACGTCTGCGGGGACTATCCCTATGACGGTGACATCGTGTCATCGGGAACCGAGGCCGTCACCGGCGGCGCACAGATCATGGTGAACGACTGGCCGATCATGATGTCGAGAGGCTTCTTCTGGTTGCCTGATGGCCGCCAGCCGCCCGACGACGCCTACTACGAAGACTACAAGCACCTAGTTGGTCCGTGGTGGGGCATTCAGGCTTGGGATGGCTGGTGATCATGCATCCGGAATGTCTTCATGCCGTTAATGCTCTGGCTATCCGTTGGTTCGAGATCTCCCGTTGCCCGTCGAGGCACTTGGCATAGACCCGCAGAAGCACGTCTACGCTGTGCCCGGCCCGTTCCGCTACATCCGGTGCCGGGACGCCTGAGTTGAGCCAGAGCGAGACGGCCGCGTGGCGCAGGTGTACGGCCTGCCGACCAGCGGCGAGGCGACCTGGTCAGGAGTCAGCGCGTACGTCCGCGCTTCCTTCCAAACCTTGGCGTACGCCGTCGTGGAGAAGACGCCGCCAGTCGCGGTCCGGAACAGCCGCCCGTCAGCCGCAGTGCCATGCTGCTCGATGTGCCCACGAAGGACCTCCACCAGCTCAGGCGGGATCGGCACGTCCCGAATGGCCTTCCGGCGACGCTGCTTGAGCCCGCGGACACCATGGGTGCTGCCCGAGTCCGAGAACCGCCGTCCGCTCTCTGGCCTCGTCTCCTCCAAGGTCAGCAGGCCCCACCCAGTTGCCGGAAGATGACAGTCCTTCTCCCGAAGCCCGGCCGCCTCAGCGGGCCGAAGGCCGGCGAAGTACATGCAGGCGAACATGCCCGCCAGCATGGCCCCACGTGACCGACCGACGTACGTGACGGCGATGAGGAGCTCCCGAGCCTGCGCCGGGTTGACCACCACCCGACGGTCCACCTCCCCGGACACCTTGGCGGGCTTCCAGTTCACCCGGTCCAGCGGATTTGCCGAAAGATCGCCCAGCTCCACCGCGTACTCCAGTGCGTGATGAAACACCGCCCGCTTGCGCCGGAACGTCGAGTCAGCCGCCCGTGTCCCGTCAAGGCGGCGGCGCGGCGCGCCGCCGTACGCCCCGCGCCAGCGCCGCCGCGCTGCGCGTGCGGCCTGGGGGCCGTTCTCGCACGGCGCGCCGCGCGGGGCATCGCCGTAGCCGCCCCGCGTCGTATCCACCAAGCACGCCGACCGAGCGCCGCACCGCCGCACCGAAGGATCGGATCCCAGGAGGATCCGATCCGACGAAGAGGACGAAGGCGATGCGCCGGTCAGGGGACCGGGGCCGGGATCGGGCCGCTGAAGCTCTCCCGCAGCCGCCGCGCCGCCTCCGGGCCCGCGCCGAGCCGGTCCAGGCCCAGCAGCGCCGCGCCGACGATCGGCGGGACGTCCGCGACCAGCAGCGTGGCCGACGGCGCCTGGGCGGCGTACCGCTGCTCGACCAGCCCCATCAGCAGCGGGTGGCGCGCGGTCAGCACGCCGCCGCCGAGGACGACCTCGCACGGCCGTTCCAGCAGGCCGAGGCGGCGCATCGCCACCACGCCCATGACCGCCACCTCGTCGGCCTGGCGCTCCACCACCTCGCGGGCGACGGCGTCCCCCTCGGCCGCCGCCGCCAGCAACGGAGGCACGAGCCCGTGCAGCACGTCGGACGACAGCTCGCCGAAGTGGATCCCGAGGACGACCTCCTCGACGAGCCGGGTGCCGAAGTGGCCGCGGACCACGTCCAGCAGCAGCGTCGCCGGGCCCCGGCCGTCCTCGGCGCGTACGGCGTGCCACAGGGCCTCCTCGCCGAGGCCGTAGCCGCCGCCCCAGTCGCCGCTGAGCCTGCCGAGGGCGGGGTACCGGGCGACCTCGCCGGTGGGCGAGACCCCGACCGCGTTGATCCCCGCGCCGCACACCACCGCCACGCCCCACGGCCGGGACGCCCCGGCGCGCAGCAGGGCGAAGGTGTCGTTGCCGACGACGACCTCCTTGCCGTAGCCCCGCGCGGAGATCTCCTCGCCGAGCCGTTCCTCCTCCACGGGCAGGTCGGCGCCGGCGACGTAGGCGGAGACCAGGTCGGCGTACGGCGTCGCGGCGGCGGCGCCCAGCATGCGCAGGGTGGCCTCTCCGAGGACGTCGACGGCGGCGGGGACGCCCGAGCTCTGCGGGGTGAACCCGGCGCCCCGGCCGCGGGCGAGGACCGTCCCGTCCTCGGTCACCAGCGCGACGTCGGTCTTGCTGTTGCCCCCGTCGACCGCCAGGACGGTCTTCACGCGGCCCCGCCTTCCCGGGTCTCCCCGAATCCGGGCGTCGGCGCGCCTTCGCGCCCCTCGGCCTGCGGCATGGTCGTCACGCCCGCACCGCCCACGGAAGGTAGGCGTGGTTGGCCGCCACCAGGCGCTCGGCGAGGTCCGCCGACACCGACGCCTGCCCGATCAGAGGGTGTGCGAGCAGCGCGTCGGTCACGCGCTCGGTGCCGCCGTGCAGCGCGGCCTCCAGCGCCAGGTTCTCGTAGGCGGTGACGTGGGCGATCAGCCCCGCGTACAGCGGCTCGACCGGGTCGACGGGCAGCGCCGTGGCCCCGGAGGAGCCGATCCGCGCGGGCACCTCGATCACCGCGTCGTCGGGCAGGAACGGCAGCGTGCCGTCGTTGCGCAGGTTGACGATCTGTGTGTCGCCCCGGTCGTTGACCAGCGAGGAGATGAGCGCGACCGCGGACTCGGAGTAGAAGGCGCCGCCGCGCTTCTCCAGCAGTTCGGGCTTGGTGTCGACGGCCGGGTCGGCGTACATGGCGAGTAGCCGCTCCTCCATCGCGGCGACCTCGGCGGCCCGCGACGGCTTGGACCGCTGCTCGGCGACCACCGCGTCGTGCTCGTAGAAGTACCGCAGGTAGTACGACGGCACGACGCCGAGCCTGCGGATCAGCGCCGGGGGCAGGCCGATGTCGCCGGCGATCTTCTCGCCGTGGTCGGCGAGCAGCTTGGGCAGCACGTCCACGCCGTCCAGGTACACGGACCGTTCCCACGTCAGGTGGTTGAGGCCCACGTGACCGAGCGAGATCCGCTCGGGCGCGACGCCGAGGTCGGCGGCGAAGCGCCTCTGGAAGCCGATCGCCACGTTGCACAGGCCGATCGCCCGGTGCCCGGCCTGGAGCAGGGCCCGGGTGACGATGCCGACCGGGTTGGTGAAGTCGACGATCCACGCGCCGGGGGCGGCCTTGGCCACCCGCTCGGCGATGTCCAGGACGACGGGAACGGTCCGCAGGGCCTTGGCCAGGCCCCCGGCGCCGGTGGTCTCCTGCCCGACGCAGCCGCACTCCAGCGGGAGCGTCTCGTCGACGTTGCGCGCCGCCTGCCCGCCGACCCGGAGCTGGAGGAGGACGGCCTGCGCGCCGGCGGCGCCGTCCTCGATGGTGGTGGCCGTGCTCACCGTGGCCGGATGCCCGGCGCGCGCGAGCATCCGCGATGCCATGCCCGACACCAGCGACAGCCGCCGCTCGTCGGGGTCGATCAGCGTGATCTCCGACAGCGGCAGTTCCTCCCGCAGGCGGGCGAACCCGTCGATGAGTTCCGGTGTGTAGGTGGAGCCGCCCCCGACAACGGCCAATTTCATCATTTGACTCCCGTCAGCTTGACGCCCTCGATGAACGCCTTCTGGGCGAAGAAGAACACTATGATCACCGGTGCCATGGCGAGTAGGGTGGCCGCCATGGTCAGGTTCCACTGGACGCGGTGCACGGCTCTGAAGGATGCCAGGCCCAGCGACAGCGTCCAGTGGGAGCTGTCGGTCCCCGCGTACAGCAGGGGCCCGTAGTAGTCGTTCCAGCAGTAGAAGAACTGGAACAGGGCCACGGCCGCGATCGCGGGCCTGGCCATCGGGATGATGACCCGCACGAGCGTCCCGAACTCGCCGTAGCCGTCGACGCGGGCGGCGTCGGAGTACTCCTTCGGGATCGTCACCAGGAACTGCCGCAGCAGGAAGATCGAGAAGGCGTCGCCGAGCAGCATGGGCAGGATCAGCGGCCACAGGGTGCCCGTGAGGTGGAACCGCGCCCACAGGATGTAGACGGGCACGGCGACCACCTGCGGCGGCAGCATCATGGTGGTGATGACCAGCAGGGTCGCCAGCTTGCGCCCGGGGAAGCGGAACCGGGCCAGCGCGTAGGCCACCGGGACCGACGAGATCAGCATGAACACGGTGCCCAGCACCGCGTACATGAGCGTGTTGAGGATCCAAGTGAGCAGCGGCGCCTTCTGGAAGATCTCGGCGAAGTTGCCCCACTCCCAGTCCTGCGGCCACAGCTGCGAGGTGAGGGCCTGGTGGTCGGTCATGACGGCGGTCAGCGCGATGAAGACCATTGGGCCGAGGAACATGATGGACAGGGCCACCGCCAGGGCGTGGGTGGCGATCCAGTTCAACGTGGCCCGGCGGCGCGGGACGCGCGTACGCCCGGCGGCCTTGCGCGCCCGGGAGGCGGGCGCGAGGGTGAGGGTCATGCGTCCTCCTCGCCGAGGCCGCGGAACTGCCGCAGCAGGAACAGCGTGAACACCATCGACACCGCGAACAGGATGAGCGCCAGAACGCAGGCGTAACCCATGGCGAAATCGCGGAACCCCTGGTGGAAGAGCCACTCGGGGAAGGTCAGGGTGGACTGGGCGGGGTAGCCGGGGGTGAAGACCGACCCGGCGGAGTCGGTGGAGCCCGACGCCACGCGGGCGGCCACCATGGCCTGGGTGAAGTACTGCAGCGTCTGGATGACGCCGGTGACGGCGGCGAACATCAGCACCGGCCGGATCACCGGCAGGGTCACCCGGAAGAACTGCTGCCAGGGACCGGCCCCGTCCAGGGCGGCGGCCTCGTAGAGCTGCTTGGGCACGTCCAGCAGCGCGGCCAGGAAGATGACCATCAGGTCGCCGACCGACCACAGCGCGAGCAGGGTCAGTCCCGGCTTGGACCAGGCCGGGTCGCCGAACCAGTCCGGGGACGGGATGCCGATGGCCGACAGCAGCGTCGGGACGGGGCCGGTGCCCGGGTTGAGCAGGAAGACGAACCCCAGCGTCCCGGCGACCAGCGGAACCAGGGACGGCAGGTAGAAGATCGTCCGGAACACCCCGACGCCCGACTTCAGCTTGGTGACGAGCTGGGCGACGCCGAGCCCGAACAGCACCCGCGCCGGCACCATGACCACCACGAGCCACAGCGTGTTGCGGATGGAGGCCCACGCGGCCTCGTCCTGCAGGAAGTACCTGTAGTTGAGCAGGCCGACCGGCTCCAGGGTGAACAGGTCGTAGCGCTGGAAGGAGAAGTAGACGGTGGCGATCAGCGGGTAGGCGAAGAAGACCGAGAACCCGATCAGCCACGGGGACAGGTAGAGCAGCGCCCGCAGGGTGTTGCGGTGCCGGCCGCCGACCGGCACCGCCCGCCCTCGACGCCCGAGCGTCGTCGCGGTCACGCCGATCAGCCGCCCGCCGTCAGCTTGAGCTTCTCGTTGATCTTCTTGTCGACGTCGGCCAGCAGGGCGTCCAGGTCCTTGGCGCGGCCCGACTCCCAGTTGTTCTGGGCCTCCTGCAGCGTCTGCTGGTTGAACGCCGAGTTGATGTGCGCGGGCAGCGTGCTGCTGTTGGGGTTGGCGAAGATGTCGAGGAACGTCTGGAAGTTCGCGTCCTTGTCCAGCTTCGGCGACTGCAGCGCGGGCAGGGTGCTCGGGACGTTGCGCAGCGCGTTGGAGAGCGTCACCAGCGCGTCGGTGTCGGTGGTGAGGTACTTCACCAGGTCCCAGGCCGCCTCGGCGTGCTTGGCGCCGCGCGGGATGCCGATGACCGTTCCGGCGATGAAACCGCTGCCGTAGAGCTGTGGCTTGTCGTCGGCCACGGGGAGCGGGGCGGTGCCGTAGTCGAGGTCCTTGGCATCGGCGGCGATCATGGCGTTGCGCCACTCGCCGTCGATGGCCATGGCGACCTTGCCCTTCATGAAGGGGTTGTCGGCCGAGAACTCGTCGCCGAAGGTCTTGCGGAATCTCTCCAGGTTGTCGTACCCGAACCAGTCGACCAGGTCCTTCTGCCAGGTCATGAGCTGCTTCCACGCCGGGTCGGAGGCGATGGCCGAGGTGCCGTCGGGGTTGGTCCACTTGGCGCCGACCATGGGACCGGTGTGGATGGGGACGTTCTCGTACATCTGGGCGCTGGGGTTGAAGCCGGCGACCTTGATGGTCCCGTCAGGGTCGCGGACGGTCAGCTTCTTGGTGAGCGCGGCCAGCTCCGACAGCGTCTTGGGCGGCTGGGCGCCCTTCATCAGCTTCTTGTTGTAGTAGAGGCCGTAGGTGTCGGCGAGCATCGGCATCACGCACCGCTTGCCGTCGTACTTGGTGTACTCGGCGATCACCTTGGGGAAGATCGACTCGTCGATCTTGTTCGCCGCGAGGTACGGCTCCAGGTTCTGGAACAGGCCCGTCTTGCAGAAGGTCGCCACGCTGTCGGTGGTGAACGACAGGGCGACGTCCGGCGGGTTGCCCCCGCGGACGGACTGGATGATCTGGTCGTCCTGGATCGCCTTGGTGGTGTTGACGGTGATCCAGGGGAACTTCTGCCTGAAGCCGGCCAGGGCGTCCTCGAACGCCTTGACCTCGCTGTCGGCGGAGAAGCCGTGCCACATCGTGATGGTCACGGGTTCCCGGTTGGGCGTGCTTCCCGCGGACGGCACGCCGGGCGCGCTCTCGGTTCCGGCCGTGCAGGCGGACGACGCGAGCAGGGCCAGACCTGCCGCCGCGGCGAGCAGCAGAGGTGATTTCACGGAATTCCTCCTACGGGTGGTCGATGATCAGGAGGTCGTACGAGAGGGTGGCGGGAGCACGGGGTTCGGGGACCACGGGGGATGGTCAGGAGGGGACGGTCGAGCTGAAGATCTCGTCACGGGTCGTGGCGAGGGCGAGGCCCAGCGCGCCGGTCAGCACGGGGTTGCCGTCGACGCTGGAGACCCGTACCGGCGGGCGGGGGAAGGTCAGCAGGTGGAGCTCCTGCTCGACCAGCTCGGCCAGGACGTCGCCGCCGGCGAGCAGCATGCCGCCGGTCAGCACGACGATCTCCGGGTCCACCACTGCGGTTATGGGGGCCAGGCCCATGGCCAGGCGCGCGGCGACCTCGCGCAGCGCCTCCCGGGCCCGTTCCGCGCGGACGCCCCCGACGGCGGCGTCGCGCACGGCGTTGCGGACGGCCTGGGCGGGCTCGGTGCCGCGCACGCCGTGCGAGCGCAGGAGCTTCAGCACGGCGGGGCCGCCGACGAGGGCCTGGAAGCCGTGGTCGCCGCGCTTGCCGGTCTCGCGGGAGGTCGGCGCGCCGACGGTCGGCATGTAGCCCACCTCGCCCGCGCCGCCCGTCGCCCCGCGGTGCAGCCGGCCGCCGAGCACGAGCGCGGCTCCTATGCCGGCGTCGGCCCACAGCAGGACGAAGTCGGCGTGGCCGCGGGCGATGCCGTGGGCCTGCTCGGTCAGCGCGACGAGGTTCACGTCGTTCTCGATGTCCACCGGCACGCCGAGCCCGTCGCGCAGGGTTCCGACGAGGTCGGGGATGTGCCAGCCGGGGATGTGGGCGGCGTAGCCGAGGCGGGCGGTGGCGGGGTTGACGGCGCCCTGGATGCCGATCACGATGCGATGGAGGGCGGCGGGGTCGATGCCGGCCTGCAGGCACGCGCCGTTGACGGCGGCGCGCACCCGTTCGACGACGTTGCCGGCGCTGCGGCCGGGGGTGGGCAGGATGTGGTCGGCAAGGACGGCGCCGGTGATGTCGGCGGCGCGGGTGGCGATGCGCGCGGGCGTGACGTCCAGCGCGACGACGTGCGCGGCGGCCGGGTTGATCCGGTACAGCTCGGCCGTGCGCCCGGGCAGGCCCTCGCGGATGCCGTCCAGCACGACCAGCCCGGCCTCCTGGAGCCGCGCGAGCAACTGCGAGGCCGTGGGCTTGGACAGGCCGGTGAGGGTGCCGAGCTCGGGGCGGGTCAGGGGCCCGCGGTCCAGCAGCACCTGCAGGGCGGCGCGGTCGTTGATCGCGCGCAGCAGGCTGGGCGTTCCCGGCTGCGAATTCGTGTTCATACCGCCCAATACTCCTCACCACGCGGACAATCCCCGCCGGAAGTTAGGAAAGGTTACTAACTCACTAGGACCGTACCGCCACGCCCCCGACCAGGGTCAATAGGCTCTACCAAGCTGTGACCAGGTTGGTAGTACGCCGCTGATGTGCGGCGATCGGCGATCAGGGGAGTCCGTGCCCGGCGGGGGACCCGCCGAGGCCGGACGGAGAAAAGCGCCCCGTGCAACAGAAAAGCCGCCTCGGAGGGCGGCGGTGGAAATCAGGGTGCGGGGGCGGATCTGCTATTCTGGGCCCTTGTCATCACAATGAACACAAATAGCAATGCAGGCCCGGAGTTTCACATTACTATCAATAATAACGAAGCGGGGACTACCCGTCAAACCCAGCTCGCCAGGGAGCAACGTTACGTCGCCGGCCTGTACGAGCGGCTGGACCTGCTCCGGGCGCGCACACGGAAGCAGCTCGACGGCGTGCTCGCCCAGGGCGGCGGCGGAACCCACCAGAACCGCTCCGAGCGCGACTCCTTCGCCGGCATGTACTCCGAGCGCCTCGCGCGGCTGTGGGCGGTCGAGAACGGCCTGTGCTTCGGCCGCCTCGACCTGACGGGGGAGAAACCCCTCTACATAGGCCGTCTCGGCCTGTCCGACGACGAGCAGACGCGGCTGCTCATCGACTGGCGCGCCCCCGTCGCGCAGCCGTTCTACCGGGCCACCCCGGCCGAGCCCATGGGCGTGACCCGGCGGCGGCACCTGCAGACCCGGGGACGGCGCGTCATCGGCGTCGACGACGACCTGTTCGACCTCGACCGGCTCAGCGACGACGACCGGGCCACCCTCAACGGCGAGGCCGCCCTGCTGGCCTCCCTGGGCGAGAAGCGCACCGGGCGCATGCGCGACATCGTCGCCACCATCCAGGCCGAGCAGGACCGGGTGATCCGCTCCGACCTGAACGGCGTCCTGGTCGTGCAGGGCGGCCCCGGCACCGGCAAGACCGTCGTGGCCCTGCACCGCGCCGCCTACCTCCTCTACACCCACCGCGAGCGGCTGGCCCGCCGCGGGGTGCTCATCGTCGGCCCCAATCTCACCTTCCTGCGCTACATCGAGCAGGTCCTGCCCTCGCTCGGCGAGACCGACGTCCTGCTGTCCACCGTCGGCGAGCTGTACCCCGGCGTCACCGCCACCGCCCGCGAGCCCGAGGACGTCGCCGCCGTCAAGGGCGGCGCGCGCATGGCCCAGGTGATCGCCCGCGCCGTCCAGGACCGCCAGCGGATGCCCCGCCGTCCCATCGACATCGACCTCGGCAGGTACACCCTGCGCCTGGACCAGCGCGTCTGCGAGACCGCGCGCGGGCGCGCGCTGCGCAGCAGGCGCCCGCACAACCAGGCCAGGGCCGTCTTCGTCCGCCAGGTACTCGGCGCGCTGGCCAAGCAGGCCGCCAAGGCGCTCGGCCGGGGCATGCTGGACGAGTCCGACCTCGCCGACCTGCGGGAGGAGCTGCGCACCGAGCCCGCCGTCAAGTCGGCGCTCAACCGGCTGTGGCCCTACCTCACCCCGCAGCAGCTCCTGCTCGGCCTGTACGGCTCCCGGGAGCGCATGGAGTACGCCGGGCTCGGGGCCGCCGAGCGCGACCTGCTGTTCCGCGCCCCGCGCCCCGGCCGCGACCAGTGGACCGAGGCGGACGTGCCGCTGCTGGACGAGGCCGCCGAGCTGCTCGGCGACATCGACCCGCTGGTGCTGCGCGCCGCCGCGACGCAGGCCGAGGAGGAGCTCGCCGCCGCCCGCCGCGCCGAGGAGGCCCAGCGCGACTCCGAGCTCACCTACGCGCGCGAGGTGCTCGAACTGACCGGCATGTCGGACATCCTGGACGCCGAGCGGTTCGCCGCCCGGCACCGCGACGACGAGATCCACCTGACGACGGCCGAGCGCGCCGCCGCCGACCGCACCTGGGCCTACGGGCACATCATCGTGGACGAGGCGCAGGAGCTGTCGGCCATGGCCTGGCGCATGCTCATGCGCCACAGCCCCAACCGCTCGATGACCATCGTCGGGGACATCGCCCAGACCGGGTCGGCCGCCGGCGCCACCTCCTGGAAGCAGGTCCTGGACCCGTACGCCGCCGGCCGCTGGCGCGTGGAGACGCTGAGCGTCAACTACCGCACCCCGGTGGAGCTGATGGCCGTCGCCGCCGACGTCCTCACGCTGATCGGGCCCTCCCTGCGGGCGCCGGAGTCGGTGCGCGAGACCGGTACGCGGCCGTGGTCGCGCCGGATCGCCGACCTCGGCGAGCTCGGGCCGATCGTCGCGGGGGAGGTCGTCGAGGGCGGACGCCTGGTGGTGATCGTCCCCGCGGGCCGGGCCGCCGAGCTCGGCGAGGCCGTCACCTCCGCGGTGCCCGGAGCGGTGGCCGCGCAGGGCGCGGACGCGCTGGAGGCGCCCGTCGCCGTCCTGACCGTGGCCGAGGCCAAGGGCCTGGAGTTCGACGCGGTGATCGTCGCCGAGCCCGGGGAGATCCTCGCCGAGTCGGGGCGCGGCGCGGGCGATCTGTACGTCGCCCTCACCCGCGCCACCCAGCGGCTCGGCGTCGTCCACACCGGCCCGCTGCCCGAGATCCTCTCCCGCTGCGAGCCCGTCGCGGTCTCCTGACCGCCGCCGCGCGTGGCCCGTGCTTGCGCCGCCCCCGGGCGGATGGTGTAGGCAGGTCGGGCAAGGAAACGCAAGGCTAGCCGTTCAGGTGGTGAATCGTTTGACCCGCGACACGCGGCGAGTGCTGGTGACCGGCGCGGCGGGCAGGCTCGGGCGTCCGACGCTCGACCTGCTCGCCGGGCACGGGGTCCCGGTGACCGCGCTCGACCTCCACGACCCCGGTGACCTCCCCGCCGACCGTGTGGTCACCGGCGAGGCCGGCGACTCCGAGACCGTCAGGGCCGCCATGGACGGCGTGGACACGGTGATCCACCTGGCCGCCATCCCGGCCCCGACCTTCGGCACGCCGGAGGAGGTGTTCCTGGGCAACACCCGGGCCACCTTCGTCGTCTTCCAGGAGGCCGCCAGGGCCGGGGTACGGCGGGTCGTGTTCGCCAGCAGCCTCTCGGTCCTCGGCCTGCCGTTCTCGCCGCGCGCGCTGCACCCGGCCTACGTGCCGATCGACGAGGCGCTGCCCCTGCAGGTGGAGGACCCGTACGCGCTGTCCAAGCAGACCGACGAGGCCACCGCCGCCATGATGACCGCCCGCCACGGCATCGACTCGGTGGCCATGCGCTTCCCGCTGCTCGGCGGCCCCGGCGACAAGCTGCCCGAGCGGGCGGCCACGTACGCGCGGGACCCGTCGGAGGGAGCCCGCGAGCTGTGGTCCTACCTGGACCTGAGGGACGCCGCCCGGGCCAACCTGCTCGCGGCGACGCGCCCGCTGACCGGCGCGAACGTGGTCTTCCTCGCCGCGCCGGACACGCTGTCCGCGCTGCCCACCGAGGACCTGCTCGACCGCTACCACCCGGGGGCCGAGCGCCGGGCGCCGCTGCCCGGGCGCGCGGTGCCCATCGACCTGAGCGCCGCCGCCCGGCTGCTGGGCTTCCGGGCCGAGCACCTGTACCCCGTCGAGGCCCACACCAGCGAGGTGAACCCATGACCGCCCGCGAGGACGCGACCCGCGAGACCGCGGTGATGCCGCAGACCCAGGCGCCCTGGCCGGCCCGCGACGGCCTGCGGATCACCGGCGTGCGGGCGATCGTCACCGCGCCCGAGGGCGTCCCGCTGGTCGTGGTCCGCGTCGACACCGGCGACCCGGGGCTGTACGGCCTCGGCTGCGCCACCTTCACCCAGCGCTTCCACTCGGTCGTCACCACCGTCGAGCGGCACGTCGCGCCGATGCTGATCGGCCGCCACCCGGCCGACATCGAGGACATCACCCGCATGGTGCACCTCACGTCCTACTGGCGGGGCGGCCCGGTGCTCAACAGCGCGCTGTCCGGCGTCGACCAGGCGTTGTGGGACATCGCGGGCAAGCGCGCGGGCATGCCGGTGTACGAGCTGCTCGGCGGGCGCGTGCGCGCGGCGGCGGCGCTGTACCTGCACGCCGGCGGCGCGACGATCTCGGAGACCCTCGACCAGGCGCGAGAGATCATCGCCGCCGGGTTCCGGCACGTGCGAGTCCAGGTCGGGCAGCCCGGCCTCGGCAGCTACGGCGCGCCGGGCAAGGGCGGCGCCTACCCAGGCCACCCCAACCCCGACGGGTGGGACGTCCTGCACTATCTGCGCACCACGCCGGACGTCCTGGCCACGGCCCGGGCCGAGCTGGGCGACGAGATCGAGCTGCTGCACGACGTCCACCACCGGCTCACCGTCAAGCAGGCCATCGGCATGGCCCGCGCCCTGGAGCCCGCCCGGCTGTTCTTCCTGGAGGACCCGATCCCGCTGGAGCTGTACGACCGGCTCCCCGAGCTGCGGGAGGCGGCGCCCATGCCGATCGCCGTGGGCGAGCAGGTCGCCTCGGTGCCCGACGCGGCCCGGCTCGTCACCGGCGGCGGCGTGGACATCCTGCGCCTGCACGTGTCGGCGGTCGGCGGGCTCACCCCCGCCCGCAAGCTGGTGGCGTTGTGCGAGCTCACCGGCGTCGGCACGGCCTGGCACGCGCCCGCCGACGTGTCGCCGGTCGGCGCCGCGGCCAACGTGGCGCTGGACGTCACCTCGCCGGCCTTCGCCATCCAGGAGGGTCACGTCTACAACGACGCCACACGTGAGGTCTTCCCCGGCACGCTCGTCCCGCGCGCCGGTCATCTCCACCCCAACGACGCGCCGGGCTGGGGCATCGACCTGGACGAGACCGCCGCGGCCGCGTTCCCGCCGTCCACCCACCTGTTCGAGAGATGGGCCGCCGGCGTGCGACGCCCCGACGGAGGAATCGAGGCGCCCTGACGGTATGCCGGGCTCGTCAGGAGATCACGAGGTGCATGTCCATGAGCTGCGTAAACATCCCTATCGGTGCACATGGCGGCACTCACGCCTCCTGTCCTGGCTGCGAAAACTTAGGTTTCCGCTGATCGGGACACGGTTGACATCTGAGCTGAGGTCGGTAGTTTGCTGGACAGTCCAGCACGGGACTACCGGTTGGCCGTCTTCAGACATCGTCGGATTCTGCGTCATGACGGAGCACGACTCCGTCTGCTCAGCCAGGCGCAGCGCTGGCGTTCCGTCGAGTCGGGGCACCCCAGCCGGGTGGGGGGTTGGACCCGGGAGGGGCCTGGACACCCAGTAGACAACGGAACTCCGCGCTCGCCGCCGACGGGACGGATCCGGTCCGAAGGGTCGTCCGGGCCCTCTTCCCGTCCCGTGCCGCAGCGCAGCGTGGTTCCTGGGTGTGATCTCAGGCCCAGGGATCACCATGCGCGATCCTTCGCCGCGCCGCCCCTGCGGTTGGAGCGGCGTCCGCCGGGCGGTAGCGTTCGGGGGTCACCGAAGGATCCGCGAAAAGAGAAACCGCACCCGTGGCCCAGCGAACGGTGCAGCAACAGGAGCGGACGCCGGCCGTCGCCGGCGGCCCGCCGTCCCCGCGCGCCCTCCCGCGGCTCGCCGCCTCCCTTGCCGGGGGAGTGCTCCTTTACCTCGCCTTTCCCCCCACGGGCCTGTGGTTCCTCGCCCCGGCCGGCATCGCCCTGCTCACGCTGGCCGTGCGGGGCCTCCACGCGCGCCGGGCCGCCTGGATCGGATACCTCGGCGCCTTCGCGTTCCTGCTGCCGGCGCTGGTGTGGGTGCGGCCGATCGGCGACGACGCGTGGCTGGCGCTCGTGGCGATCGAGAGCCTGTTCTGGGCCGCCCTGGCCGCCGGCGCGGCCCTGGTCACGCGGCTGCGCGGCTGGCCCCTGTGGGTGGCGGCCCTGTGGATCGTCCAGGAGTGGCTGCGCGGCCGGTTCCCCGTCGGCGGGTTCCCCTGGGTGCGCGTCGCGTTCAGCCAGGGCGGCACGCCCTTCACCCCGTACGCCGCGCTGGGCGGCGCCCCGCTGGTCACCTTCGCGGTCGTGCTGTGCGGCACGCTGCTCGCGGCCCTGCTCGCCGCCCTGGCCCCGCGCCTGGCCGCCCTCTCCCCGCGCGGGGAGAGGGCGGCGGGGACGCCCTTGTGGCCGGTCGCCTGCCTGCTGGCGGGCGTGGTCGCGCTGCCCCTGCTGGGGTACGCGGTCCCGAGGCCGGGGGCCGCGCCGTCCGGCAGCGTGCGCGTGGGCGTGATCCAGGGCGACGTGCCCGGCGAGGGCATGGGCTTCCTCGGCGACCGGCCCGCCGTCGTCCTGCGCAACCACGCCGACCAGACCCACGAGCTGGCCCGTGCCGTGCGCGAGGGCAGGGCCGCCAGGCCGGACCTCGTGATCTGGCCGGAGAACTCCACCGACATCGACCCCTACCGCAGCGCCGGCGCCCGCGAGGTGATCGACGCGGCCGTGCGCGACATCGGGGTGCCGGTGCTGGTCGGCGCGGTGGTGCGCCACCCCGACGGCGAGCACCGCATGACCCGGGGCATCGTCTGGGATCCGGTGAGCGGCCCCGGCGCGTTCTACGACAAGCGCAGGCTGGTGCCGTTCGGGGAGTTCGTCCCCTTCAAGGACCTGCTCTCGACGTTCATCGCGCGCGTCGACCTCGTCGGCCTGCAGTCGCTGCCCGGCACCCGCGACGGCGACCTGAAGATGGGCCCGGTGACGGTGGGCGCCGTGGAGTGCTACGAGGTCGCCTTCGACGACACCGTGCGCTCGACCGTGCTCACGGGCGCCACGCCGATCGTCGTGCAGACCAACAACGCGACGTACGCCCTGACCAACCTGCCGCCGCAGCAGCTCGCCATGTCACAGCTGCGTGCCGTGGAGCACGACCGTCCGGTGGTCATCGCCGCCACGACGGGAATATCCGCCTACGTCGACCCGGCGGGCCGGGTGCGCTGGCGCACCGCCGAGCGCGTCAAGGACATGGCCGTGATCACCGTGCCGCTCCAGAGCGGCCGGACGCTCGCCACGCGCGTGGGAGCGCTGCCGGAATGGGTACTGTCGCTCATCGGGGCCGGCGCCGTGGCCCTCGCCGTCGCGCGGCGGCGCGCGGGCGCCCCGGAGCCCTCACCGGAGGGCACGGAGGCCGCACACGACTCGGAGGAAGAAGACAGGTGATGGAGCGCATCCTCGGACGGGTACTCGTCATCGTTCCCACCTACAACGAGCGCGAGAACCTTCCGGTGATCGCGGCGCGGCTGCGGGCCGCCGTGCCGGACGCCCACCTCCTGGTCGCCGACGACAACAGCCCCGACGGCACCGGCGACGTCGCCGACGAGCTGGCCGCCGCCGACGACCACGTCCACGTCCTGCACCGCCCCGGCAAGCAGGGGCTCGGCGCCGCCTACATCGCCGGGTTCCGCTGGGGGCTGGCCGAGGGCTTCGACGTCATGGTCGAGATGGACGCCGACGGCTCCCACCAGCCCGAGGAGCTCTCCAAGCTGCTGGAGGCCCTGGCGGACGGCGCCGACCTGGTGATCGGGTCGCGCTGGGTGCCCGGAGGCGAGACGGTCAACTGGCCGGCCGGCCGGGAGCTGCTGTCCCGGGGCGCCAACACCTACGCCCGCCTGATGCTCGGCGTGCCCGTGCGCGACACCACGGCGGGCTTCCGCGCCTACCGGGCCTCGGCGCTGGAGAAGATCGGGCTCGACGACGTGCGGTCGGAGGGCTACTGCTTCCAGGTCGACCTGACCCTGCGCACCGTGCGGAACGGCTTACGCGTGGCCGAGGTGCCGATCAGGTTCGTCGAGCGCACGGCCGGGGCGAGCAAGATGAGCCGCGCCATCGTCGCCGAGGCGCTGTGGCGGGTCACCGTGTGGGGCGTCTCCGGCCTGCCCCGCCGCGTCCGAAGGACGCGCTGAGCCTCGCCCCGTGACCGCCCCCCGGGGAAGGGCCGGCGCGGGCGGCGCGGGAACCATCCCGGCGGGGCCGCGCGTTGTACGTCCCGAGGTGCACGAGGTGCCCCGAGACGATGGTGGAGTCATGCTGCGTGTCGCGTTGTTCATCGCGTTCCTGGTCGTGCCGGTCCTGGAGATCTGGGTGCTCATCCAGATCGGCGAGGTCATCGGCGGCTGGCAGACCGTCGGCCTGCTGATCCTCGACAGCCTGCTCGGGGCGTGGCTGGTGCGCCGGGAGGGCCGCCGCGCGTGGCGGGCGCTGAACCAGGCGCTGCAGTCCGGCCGCATGCCCGACCGCGAGCTCGCCGACGGCGCCCTGGTGGTCGCGGGCGGCGCTCTGCTGCTCACCCCGGGCTTCCTGACCGACATCGCCGGGTTCGCGCTGGTCCTGCCGTTCACCCGGCCGATGGCGCGCCGCGCCCTGGCGTGGTTCCTGGGGCGGCGGGTGCGGGTGATGACGGCGAGGTCGCCGTTCGGCGCGGTGTTCGGCGGTCAGGGGCCCGACGCGGCCGCGGGGCCCGCGCGGGGCTCGTCCCGGGTCGTCCGGGGGCAGGTCGTGGAGGAGGAGGGCGCGGACCGGACGGCGTGAGAACCGGCCGGGGCATGAAGAACGGCGCCCCCGGGCACCCGTGCGGGTGGACCGGAGACGCCGTGCGGATGCCGGTTTCGAGACGGTCAGGCGCTCTTGCGCCTCTGTGCCCGAAGGATCGCCAGGCGCTCGTTGAGCACCTCTTCGAGGTCTTCGATCGTGCGACGCTCCAGCAGCATGTCCCAGTGGGTGCGCGGTGGCTTGGCCTTCTTTTGCTGGGGCTGCTCGGCGTCGACTCTCAGGGCCGTGGCGCCGCAGTTGCGGCATTCCCAGGTCGCCGGGATCTCCGCCTCGGCTGCAAGGGGAACGTCGAAGTGATGGCCCTTCGGGCAGGTGTAAGGCACCTCCTGACGCGGGGCCAGATCGGTGTTGCGGTCGTTCTCGTAGCTGGTGGCTCCGAGCCGGGTTCCGCGAAGTGCACGCTCGCCCATGTTTCAATGCCTCCTGAGGGCCCCGTTCTGAGGGGTGGGTCTCCACGGCTTACAACGCTTGATACCGTGGATGGATTCCCACCCTTGGGGTGATCCAATCGCGCTTTTCGCGTGCCGCAAAGGTGATCTTCGCGGCGTTCCCCTCCGGCGGCGCCGTCGCGCGGGCCCGCGCTAGAGGTGCGCGGGCACCTCGTTGCCCGCCTCCCGGACGGCCCTCGGCAGGTTGACGGCCACGAGCAGCGCGAATCCCAGCACGAAGAAGATCATCAGCGACAGGATCGCCACGCGGTAGCTGTCGGTCATCTGCAGGGCCACCGTCAGCGTGAGCGATCCGAGCAGCGCCGACCCCTTGTCGCTCACCTCGTACAGGCTGAAGTACTCCGCCTCGCGGCCCGGGGGGATCACCAGGGAGTACAGCGAGCGCGACAGCGCCTGCGTCCCGCCGAGGACGATCGCGATCAGGAAGGCGATCGCGTAGAACTGCACGGCCGCGCCCTTCTCCAGGAAGTACGCCACGCCGACGACGCCCGTCCACACGATCAGGCTGGCCAGCACCGTGCGCTTGGTGCCGAACCGCGAGCCGAGCCATCCGAGCAGCAGCGCTCCGCCGAACGCGACGAACTGCACCATCAGGATCGCGGTGATCTGCACGCTCTTGCCCAGCCCGAGCTCCTGGTCGGCGTAGGTCGCCGAGAAGGAGATCACCGTCTGCACGCCGTCGTTGTAGATCAGGTAGGCGAGCAGGAAGTGCAGTGTGCGGGGGTAGTGGCGCAGCCCGGCGATCGTGCGGCCGAGCTGGCGGAAGCTGCCGCCGATGGCCTGGGCCGCCGAGGCGTCGTGGCCCTCCACCGGGCGGTTGCGCAGGCGCAGCAGCGGGATGACCGTGAACATGGCCCACCACAGGCCCGCCGACGCCAGGCTGATGCGCACCGCGAGGCCCTCCTCGATGCCGCTGCCCTGGTACAGGAACAGGTTTACGGCCAGCAGCAGGAAGCCGCCGAGGTACCCGAACCCCCAGCCGCGCGAGGACACCGTGTCCCGCTCGTCGGCGCCGGCGATCTGCGGCAGGAACGAGTTGTAGACGACCATGGCCGCGCCGAACGCCACGTTCGCGGTCACGAACAGCGCCCCGCCGAGCACGTAGGCGTCGCCCTGGACGAAGTAGAAGCCGAGCGTCGCGACCGCGCCGAGGTAGGCGAACACGCCGAGCAATTCCTTCTTGCGCCCGGTGTGGTCGGCCAGCGCCCCGGCGATCGGCATGACGATGATCTGCAGGACCACGGAGATGGTCACGATCGCGGAGAAGTACGCCTTGGCGCGCATGTCGAAGCCGAGGAAGGCGACGAACCGGTCCTCGCCGCCCGCCGCCTTCTCGGCCAGCGTGGTGAGGTAGGGGCCGAGGAAGACCGTGATCACCGTGGTCTGGAAGCCGGAGTTGGCGAAGTCGTACCAGTACCAGCCCCGCTGCTCGCGCTTGCGCGCCCTCGGGGGGTCCTCGGCGACGATGGACGTGGTCATCGGGTCTCCTGGCCTCGAGTGGGGGTGGCGGCGGCCGGCGGGAGGCTCAGGCCCGCGCGGCCGGCCGGCGGGGGTGCCACTGGCCCCGGGCGCTGAGGACGTCCCTCAGCCCCGAGATGTTGTCGGTCATGATGCCGTCCACGCCGAGGTCGAGCAGGCTCTCCATCTGGCGGGGGTCGTCGACCGTCCACACGTGCACCTGCATGCCGAGCGCGTGGGCGGTGCGCACCAGGGCGCGCGTCGTCACCCGCATGCCGCGAAAGCCCACCGGCACCTGCGCGCACGGGACGCCGAGCCGGGCCAGCCCGCCGAGCAGGCGCCCGTACCCCGAGCCCATGGCCGCGGCCCGCAGCCGGGCGACCCCGCGCGGGCCGAGCGCCGAGCAGACCGGGCGGCCCACCGCCATGCGCGCCCTGGCCAGGCGCATGTCCGAGAACGACGTCAGGCACACGCGGTCGTAGGCGTCGGTGCGGCGGATCGCCTCGGCGAGCGGCCCGATCGCCGGGGACTCCTTGACGTCGATGTTGACCCGCACGTCGGGCCAGGTGCCGAGCACGTCCTCCAGCAGGGGGATCTCCTCGACGCCGCCGATGCGCGCCCGGCGCACCTCGCGGTAGGGCAGCGCGGCCAGGCGGCCGTGACGGTCGGTCACGCGGTCCAGGGTGTGGTCGTGGAAGGCGAGCAGCACGCCGTCGGAGGTGGCGTGGGCGTCGGTCTCCAGGTAGGTGTACCCGAGGTCGACGGCCCGGGAGAACGCGGCCATGGTGTTCTCGCGGCCCTCGGCGGCCCCGCCGCGGTGGGCGAAGGCGAGCGGGCCCGGGTGGTCCAGGAACGGGTAGCGGCGCTGCACGACCAGGAGTATCCCCTGTGTAAGGCTGTCACGTCAGCGTACCGAATGAACATTTGGGTTACGAACGGACACGAACTGTACGGGTGAAGGCGATGGGCCCGGCCGGTGGGCTCACGGGGCGGACGGAGCCCCGGCGGCGGCCCATTCCTGGCGGCGGGCCTCGGCCAGCACGATGGCCCCGGCGACGCCGACGTTGAACGAGCCCACCCGGCCGACCTGCGGGATGTAGACCACCTCGTCGACGGCCGCGAGCACGGCGGGGGAGCAGCCGTGGTCCTCGCCGCCGAGCACCAGGCACACGTCGCGGTTCAGGCGGGCCTGGTGCAGGGGCACGGCGTCCTCGGTCAGCTCGACGGCGATCACGGTGTAGCCGTCCTCCTTGGCGGCCCGGACGGCCTCCAGCGCGGGGACGGCCTCCTCCCACTCGACCAGCCTGTCGGTGCCGAGCGCGGTCTTCTGCACCTTGGGGTTGGTGGGCGGGGTGGCGTTGCCCGCCAGCCAGAGCCGGTCGGCGCCGAACGCGGCGGCCGTGCGGAAGAGCGAGCCGACGTTGTACGGGCCCGTCACCGACTCGAGGATCAGCGCGAGCCGCTTCTCGGTGCCGCGCCGGTAGGAGCGGTTGAGCCGCTTGACGTCGGTGGGGCGCAACTGCCTGCGGGTGCCTGCGCTCATCATCGGGCGTTCATCGCTCCTCGTCGGCGGTGTCGTTGGTGGGCGCGGCGTCGCGGGGGGCCGGGCAGGGCCGGGCGCCGACCTTGAGCACCCGGTAGGCCGACCGGGACGCCACCCGCTCGACCGGGTGACCCTGGCCGGCGAGCCAGCGCTGCAGGGAGTCGGAGCCCAGGTGCTTCTGCACGACCAGGTAGGCCGACCCGCCGGGCGTCAGCCGGTCGAGCCAGCGGGTCAGCATGGCGTGCAGGGCGGCCTTGCCGATGCGGATCGCCGGGTTGGACCAGATGGCCGAGAACCGCACGTCCGGCGGCACGTCGTCCACGTGCACCGACCTTACTTTGTCAAGGCCGGCGGCTCGGGCGTTGCGCGCGCACAGCTCCACTGACCGCCGGTTGACGTCCACCGCCCACACGGTGGCCTCCGGGGCCCGGGAGGCCATGGTCAGCGCGATCGGCCCGTACCCGCAGCCGAGGTCGAGCAGGTCGCCGCGGGCGGGCGGCGGGGGCACCGTCTCCAGCAGGACGCGCGTGCCCGGGTCGAGACGGCCGGGGGAGAAGACGCCGCTGTCGGTGGCCAGGCGCAGGTGCAGGTCGGGCAGGACGACCTCGACCGTGCCCGGCCGGGCGGCCGCGCCGGGCCGCTCCTCGAAGTAATGTGCCCCCTTGGACGTCACGTGCAGAGACGTTACCAACCGCGCGGGCCTGGTCGATCCCATGGCCCGGACGCGCCCCGCGTCGATCAGGGCCCCGCGTCGATCCACGGGTCCGGGGTCCGCGTCGATCGGGGCTCCACGGCGGCAGGGCCCCCGGCGGCGGTCAGGGCAGGCGCGTCCCGAGCAGCATCGCGGCCCCGGCGACGAGCAGGCCGGCGAAGACGCCCGCGATGGTGAAGTACTGGCCGATCTCCTTGTTCACCACCTGGTACCCGAGCGAGGTGCCGATCTGGCTGTAGACGTCCCGCAGCTCGTCGCCCGACTCGGCGCTGTAGGCGTGCCCGCTGGTGCCGTCGGCCAGGGACTGCAGAGTCGCCTTGTTCACCGGCACCTGCACGTCGCGCCCGTCGATGCTGACCGTGCCGTCCGGTGTGCCGTAGGCGATGGTGGAGACGGGCACGCGGGCGGTCACGGCCGCCGCGACGGCCTCGTTGACCGAGCGGCCCGAGGTGTTGTCGCCGTCGGACAGCAGCACGATCGCCGAGGGCGGCGGGTCGGTGACGGCGCGCTGGTCGAAGGAGCGGACCGAGTCCAGCGAGTTGAACACGGCCTCTCCGATGGCCGTGCCCGGGCGGGTGGTCAGGTTGGCGATCGCGGTGATCACCGCCTGGTGGTCGGTCGTGGGCGAGATCACGACCACCGCCGAGCGGGCGAAGGACACCAGGCCCACGTTGAACCGCTCGGGCAGGTCCTTGACGAACTGCTGCGCCGCCTGCTGGGCGGCCACCAGGCGGGTGGGGGAGACGTCGGCGGCCTCCATGGACAGGGAGATGTCGACCGCGACGATGATCGTGGCGCGGTCCCTCGGCACGCGCGTGGCGTCGGCCGGGCGGGCCGCGCCCATCACGAGCAGGCTCATCATCACCAGGAACAGCGCGGCGGGCACGTGGCGCCGCCACCCGGGCCGCTCGGGGGCGACCAGGCTCAGCAGGGCGAGGTTGGTGAACCGGACGGCGTACCGGCGCCGGGCGAGCTGTGTGAGCACGTACGCCCCCGCCATGAGGGCCACCGCCGCGAACAGCCACAGCCAGCCGGGAGACAGAAAGATCACGCGCCTGCCCTCCTGACGGCGTGCCGCCCGGCCAGGTGCGCGGTGCGGCGGTATCTCAGGACGTACTGGACGATGTCGTACACCCAGTCGCGGTCGGTGCGCAGCACCAGGTGACCGGCGCCGCAGCGGCGCAGCGCGCGCCGGGTGGCCTCGCGGTGGGCGCGGGCGGCCTCGGCGTAGGCGTGGCGGATCTTCGCGGTGAGGTGCACCTCGCGCGTCCGCCCGGTCTCGGGGTCGGTGAGCACGACGAGGCCCACGTCGGGGAGCTCCAGCTCACGGGGGTCGAGCACCTCCACGGCGAGCACCTGGTGGCGGGCGGCCAGCCGGCGCAGGGGGAGCTCCCACGGGCGCTCGGTCGCGACGTCGCCCCCCTCGCCCAGCTCCAGGAAGTCCGACACGACCACGCGCAGGCCCCGCTTGCGGTGCGCCCGGCCGAGCGACTCCACGGCCTCGGCCAGGGGAGTGAGGGGCAGGTCGGAGGGAGCGCCGCGCGGGGCGTCCATCAGCGTCTGGAGCAGGGCGTACATCGCGGCGCGGCCGGTGCGCGGCGGCAGGCGGTGGACGTGCCCGTCGTGCAGGACGTGCGCGCCGAACCGGTCGCCGACCCGGCTGCTCAGGAAGCCCAGCGCGCCGACGGCGGCGATGACCAGGTCGCGCTTCTCCATCGCGGCGGTGCCGAAGTCCATGCTGGGCGACAGGTCGGCCAGGGCCCAGGTCTCCAGCTCGCGGTCGGCCACCAGGTCGCGCACGTGCGGGACGGTCGTGCGGGCGGTGACCGCCCAGTCCATGCGCCGCACGTCGTCCTCGCCGGGCACGTACACGCGGCTGTCGCCGAGCTCGCTGCCCGCGCCCGGCAGCAGGCCCTGGTGCTGGCCGTGCAGCAGGCCGTCCAGGCGGCGCACGACGGTCAGCTCCAGGCGCCGCAGGGCGTGCTCGGGGTCGCGCCCCGCCTCCCCCGGCGGGCGGGCGTCCTCGGATGGCTGCGGGGCCGTCACCGCTGGGCCTGGTTCCAGACGACGAGCGGGGGCGGCACGGCCGAGAGGATCTGCCGGACGACGGACTCGGGGTCGACGCCGTCGGCCAGGGCGTCGAAGGTGAGCATGAGGCGGTGCCCCATGACGTCCGCGGCGACGTCGCGCACGTCGTCGGGCAGCAGGTAGTCGCGCCCCCGCAGCAGGGCCAGCGCGCGCCCCGCGGCGACCAGGCCGAGCGTGGCGCGGGGGCTGACGCCGACCTCGATCGCCTCGGCCAGCTCGCGCAGCCCGTACTCGGCCGGGGCGCGCGTGGCCATGACCAGGCGGACGACGTAGTCGGCGACGAGCTGGTGGACCGACACCTGGTCGGCGAGCTTCTGCAGGGACATCAGCCGCGACGGGTCGAGCACCCGGCCGGGCAGCGGCGGGGAGACGCTCATGCGGTGGAGGATCTCCAGCTCCTCGGTCGCGGTCGGGTGCGGGACCCGCACCCGGAACAGGAACCGGTCGCGCTGGACCTCCGGCAGCGGGTAGACGCCCTCGGACTCGACCGGGTTCTGCGTGGCGAGCACGATGAACGGCCGGGGCAGCGGGTGGGTGCGCCCGGCCAGCGTGACCTGCCGCTCGGCCATCACCTCCAGCAGCGCCGACTGCACCTTGGCCGGGGCCCGGTTGACCTCGTCGGCGAGCAGGAAGTTGACGAACACCGGCCCGAGCTCGATGTCGAAGCTCTCGCTGGAGGGGTGGTACACCCGCGTGCCGACGATGTCGCTCGGCACCAGGTCGGGCGTGAACTGGATGCGGGCGAAGGTGCCGCCGACCACCGTGGCCAGGGTGGAGGCCGCGAGGGTCTTGGCGACGCCGGGCACGCCTTCGAGAAGGCAGTGACCGCGGGCCAGCAGCGCCACCAGCAGCCTCTCGATCATGTGGTCCTGGCCGACGATCACGCGCCGGACCTCCGCGATGGACTGCTGGAGCAGACGGAGGTCCGCGTCGGCGCCTTCGTCCGGTCCGGATCCGTCACTGCGTTCTTCCGCAACGGTCATGCGGCCATTCCATCAAACACGGCGCAAAGGTGCACGGCACCGTCACGGTGAGCCGGGTGTCTTGGTGTGCTTTCATGTCAACCGTGGCCACTCCGCTGCAGTACGGTGACCCGCCCCGGCTGGGGGCGTACGTCGTGCAGGCACGGCTGCAGGCCATGCCCACCGGGTTCGTCTACCTCGGGCAGGATTCGGACGGCCGCGTGGCGTCGATCGCGCTGCTGACCCGCGGCGCCGCGCTGGACGCCGCGGCGCGCGAGCGGTTCCTCATGGCCGTGCGCCAGGCGTCGCCGGCGCGTGGCGGCGTGCGCGGCTGGCTGGGGCGTGCCCGGGGCCGGGGCCCGGCCGGCGCGCCGAGGGTGATCGCGATGGACGGCGGCGCCGCGCCGTGGGTGGCCGTGCCGTACGTCCCCGGCGGCCCGGGCGCGGGGTGGTTCCTGGAGTCGGTGCTGGTCACCGGCACGCTGATCGGCGAGACGCACGGGCCGGACTTCGTCCCGTACTGGCTGGGCGACCGCGCCCCCGCGCTGCCGGTGCCGCCGCCGCCCGCGCCTCCGCCGACCGAGACCCGGCGGGCGGTGCTGGTCGCGCTGTCGGCGCTGGTGGCGCTGGTGACGCTGACCGGGGCCATCGTCTGGCTGCTGCTCGGCCGGGACGACGAGACCATGCCGCCCTCCCGGCCGCTCCCGGCCACGTATTTCCAGCCCACGCCGCCGCCGGTGCCCTCGCCGAACGACACCCTCAAGCCGTCGCCCTCCCCGTCCCCGGGCGACACCCGCTCCTCCACGCCGGAGCCGTCGTCGCCTCCGGGGGACGACATCTGACCGGAATCCGCCCCTCGGCGCCGCCGATGCCGCTCCCGATCAGGGCGCGGGCGTTCCTGGAGCGTTCTCGTATTTCGGACCGCGATAAAGGCCGCACTTCGACGAGTCCGAAGCCCGGGTGAGGAAACCAGGGAAGTAACACGTCCGGAACATTGGTTCTGCTACTGTCTGCCATGTTTCGCCGTGGGAATCATGGCGTTAAATGCGACAAAAGCTCATAATTGCGGGTTTGTCGGTTGATTGCTGGCCACGTGCAGTAAGGGATCGACCGGGCTGGATGTCCGGGCATGTCCAATTGTGCGGGGACGCGGTCTCCGGCGCCCGTCAAAGGGCCGGGCGGTGTCCCGGAGCCGGTGAACCACATAGAGGTGGCCTAGATGGAGCCCTCCGAGCCTCTTCCCCCGGAGGTGCCTTGTCCGCCCCCGCGGTGGCGGAGCACCGGATCGATCCGGGTTCCCCTCCCGGCGCCGGCGTACCGTCCGCCGGTCGCCCCGGCTTTCCCTCTCTTCCCGTAATCTCCCCGGCGCGCGGCCGAGCCCGCGCCGCAGCGACGCGCGCCCGCGATGGCCAGGACGCGCGGAACCCCCCAGAGGATCAGTGATGACGACTGCCCAGTTAGACCCCGTCGGTTCCCTCGACTGCCTCGGCGAGGCGACGCCGGTGGCGGTGCGGCCGGACACGAGGGTCCGGGACCACTACCGCCGCAAGACCGCCGCGATCGTCGACCGTTACGGGCCCGGGCCCCGGGTGCACTACCACCTCGGCCTGTTCGACCGCCCGCATCCGCCGTCCGGCGCGACGGCGGAGCGCGTCCGGGCCGGGATCGTCGCCGCGCAGGAGCGCATGCTGGAACGCGTCGCCGAGGTCTGCGAGGCGTCCCGGTTCTTCGCGGGGGACCTGCTGGACGTCGGCTGCGGTCTCGGGGGAGGGGCCATCTACTGGGCCGAGCGGCACCCCGTCCAGGTCACCGCGCTGACCAACGTCCCCGAGCACGCCGGCGTCGTCGCGTCCTTCGCCGCCGAGGCGGAGCTGGCCGGCCGGATCCGCCCGCTCGTCGCGGACGTGCGCGAGCTGCCGTCCTCGCTCAGGTTCGACGCGGCCGTCGCGACGGAGAGCCTCTGCCACATCCCGCGCGCCGAGACGTTCCAGCGCGTGGGCGCCGCGCTGCGGCCCGGCGGCGTGTTCGCCGTCGAGGACGTCTTCCTGGCCGACCCCGCGTGGCGCGAGCCGTTCGACGAGTACTGGAGGACCCGCATCGGCACGGTGACGGAGTACGAGAGGGCCGCCGGGCGGGCCGGGCTCGTCATGGACCGGAACGTGAACGTCACCGCCCCGACCACGGAGTTCTGGGTGCAGTCGATGGCGTGGGCGCAGGCGCGGCTGTCGGAGCGCGCCGTTCCCGCCGAGGAGGAGCAGCGGCTCGTCCGGTCCATTCGCGGGCATCTGCGCTTCTTCCTCGGGTGGAGAGATAACGCATACCACGCCAGGATCCTGCGCTTCCGAAAGATGGGGTGAAATACGGCCAAGCTGGCCATATACCATGTTCTGCCAGAAGGCGTTCTAAGCCGCGACGGGATCGATGCAGACCATCGGTGCACCGGCGTTTCTCAAGGGGAGCCGTGATGACGGGCGAGGACCCGGTCGTGTCGGGTTTCAGCACGACGAAACCAAATGTCGCGCGCATGTACGACTATTTCCTGGGGGGGAAGGACAATTTCGCCGCCGACAGGACGGCGGCGGCCGAGATCGTCCGGGCCGCGCCCTACGTTCGCCAGAGGGTGCAGGAAAACCGCGAGTTCCTCGGGCGCGCGGTCCGTCACATGGCGAACGCGGGCATCCGCCAGTTCGTCGACCTCGGCACCGGCCTGCCCACCCAGGAGAACGTCCACCACGTGGCGCAGCGGGTGAGCCCCGGCTGCCGCGTGGTGTACGTCGACAACGACCCGATGGTCCTCGCGCACGGCCGCGCGTTGCTCGCCAACCGCAGTGACACGGTGGTCATCCAGGCCGACCTGCGCGACCCGGAGGACGTCCTCGCGCACCGGGACCTGCGCAGGCTGATCGACCTGGACGAGCCCGTGGCCGTTCTCATGCTCGCCGTGCTGCACTTCTTCCCCGACACCGACGGCCCCGAGGACGTCGTGGCGGCGCTGGCCGGGCGGATGGCGCGGGGGAGCTACATGGTGATCTCGCACGCGACCGCCGAGAAAATGGCCCCGGACAAGCTGGCCAAGGCGGTGCAGACCTACGCCATGACGTCGGCCGGGTCGATCACGCCCCGCAGCCCCGAGCGGATCGCGGGCTTCTTCGAGGGGTTCGAGCTGCTGGAGCCGGGGGTCGTGCCGGTCGCGCGCTGGCGCCCGGACGGCACCCCGCGCCTCGACCCGCCCGGCCCCATCTTCCTCGGAGGGGTCGCCCGCAAGCCGTAGGGAGCCGCGAGGGTTTCACGCGGCCCGGACGTGCGCCCCGTCACCGGCGGGCCGCGCGGGCGTCCCGCACGGCCGGGGCGGCCAGCGCCACGAACAGGGCCAGCGCCGCCGGGATCGCCAGTGCGCGGGGCAGGCCGATCGCCTCGGAGGCGCCGCCGATCAGCACGGGCCCGGTGAGCAGGCCCGTGTACCCGAGGCCGGCCACCCGGGCGAGCGCCCGTCCCGCCCGCGCGGGGTCGCGGTTGCCCGCGGCCGAGAACACCAGGGGGACGATGCAGGAAAGGCCGGCGCCGAAGCAGCCGAACCCGATGATCCCGGCCACGGGATGGCCCACGAGCAGGGCGGCCGCGAAGCCGGTGCCGGCCAGCAGCCCGCAGGAGCGCACCAGCGCGACCGGGCCGAACCGCGCCGCCAGCCGGTCCCCGGCCAGCCGCCCGGCGGTCATCATGATCGAGAAGGTCGCGTAGGCGGCCGCGGCGAGACCGGCGGAGCTGCCGAGGTCCTCACGCAGGTAGACCGAGCCCCAGTCGGCGGAGGCGCCCTCGCCGATCATGCAGCAGAACGCGAGCAGGCCGAGGAAGAGCACGCTCAGCGCTCCGGTGTTCGCCCGCGCCGGCGTCCCGCCGTTCGTCCCCGGAGCGCCGGGTGAGGCCGCCGCGTCGGTCTCGGCGGTCTCCGTGGTGTCCGTGGCCTTCGTCGGGGCCGCGTCCCCGGGCACGGCGCTGATGGACGACGCGTACCGACCGGCCTCGGCGGCGCGCACGGCGGGCATGGCCCGCAGGATCGGAAGGGACCCCACGGCGGCCAGCACCGCGAGCAGCGCGGCGGTGACGGCGAACGTCGGCCACGCCCCCACGCCCGCGTGGGCGAACAGCCCGCCGATCGCCGCGCCCGCGAAGCCGCCGACGCTGAAGACGGCGTGGAAGGAGGACATCAGCGGCCGTCTCCAGGCCCGCTCCACCTCGACGGCGACCGCGTTCATCGCGATGTCCAGCATGCCGTGCACGACGCCGAACAGGGCCAGCGAGGCGGCCAGGCCGATCAGGTCGGGCATGGCGGCCGGCAGCAGGAGTACCACGGCCTGGGCGAAGGCGAGCGGCACCATGACGTTGGCGCCGCCGTGGCGGTCGACCAGCCGTCCGATGACCTGCATGCCGGCGAGCGCGCCGGCGGCGACGGCCAGCAGGGCCAGGCTGAGCTGCCCGTCCCCGAGCGCGAGCCGTTCCTTGATGGCGGGGATGCGGGCGGTCCACACGCCGAGGGCGATGCCGGGGATCGCGAACGTGACGTACACGGCCAGGCGCGCGCGGCGCAGCGCGGCGTCCGTGCCGGACAGGGCGGTGAGGGTTCCGGTCACGGCGTTCACGCGGCGACGCGCACGGTCACACCGGCGGCGGTGAGGGCGTCGTGCTGGTCGCGGGGGATGCCGTCGTCGGTGATCAGCACGTCGAGGCGGCCGGCGGGGCAGACGGCGGCGAAGGCGGTCTGGCGGAACTTGGAGGAGTCGGCGACGGCGATGACGCGCCGCGCGGAGCCGATCGCGGCCTGCTTGACCGCGACGTCGGCGAGGTCGTGCGCGGTCATCCCGTGTTCGGCGGACAGGCCGCAGCAGCCGATGACCGCGGTGTCGAAGCGCAGCCCGCCGATGGTGGCGACCGTGAGCGGCCCGGTGACGTTCAGCTCGCCGTGGCGGACCTCGCCGCCGGGGAGCACCAGCCGCACGCGCGGGGCGTCCGCGAGGGCGAGGATCGACTGCAGCGACAACGGCAGGACGGTCAGCCTGCGGTCGTGCAGGGCGCGGGCGACCTCCAGCGCCGTGGTCCCCCCGTCCAGCACGACCGCCTCGCCGTCGGCGATCAGCGCGGCCGCTTCGGCCGCGATGCGCCGCTTGGCGCCGGTGGACTCGCGCTCGCGCACACCGAACGGGGGTTCCTCGCCGCGCAGCAACAGGCTCTGCGCCCCGCCCCTGACCCGCCGGGCGACGCCCTGCTGGGCCAGCTCGTCGAGGTCCCGCCGGATGGTCATCTCCGATACGCCGTGTTCTGCGGCGAGCTCGGCGACCGACACGCTGTCCGAGGTCACGAGGGCTTCCATGATTGCCCGCAAACGATCCATGCGTTCATATGAACATCATTGGTGTTCTTTGGCAAATCGTGGAGACTGTCCTGTATGCGCGCGAGCCGGCTGCTGTCCCTCCTCCTGCTCCTCCAGACGCGCGGCCGCATGACCGCCGCCGAGCTGTCCCAGGAGCTGGAGGTGTCGATCCGCACGGTCTACCGGGACGTGGAGGCGCTGTCGTCGGCCGGCGTCCCCGTCTACGCAGACCGGGGACCCACCGGCGGCTACCGGCTGCTGGACGGCTACCGCACCCGGCTCAACGGCCTCAGCGCCGAGGAGGCGTCCTCGCTCTTCCTGGCGGGGCTGCCCGGGCCCGCCGCCGAGCTGGGCCTGGCCGAGGTGGCCGCCGCCGCCGAGCTCAAGCTCCTGGCCGCGCTGCCCCCCGAACCCCGCTCGCACGCCTCCCGCATGCGCGAGCGGTTCCTGCTGGACGTCCCGGGGTGGTACCGCGACGCCGACGAGGTCCCGCTGCTGGGGCTGGTCGCCGACGCCGTCTGGGAGGGCCGTGAGATCCGCATGCTCTACCGCCGCTGGGGCCCCGCCGACGTCACCCGCCAGGTTCGGCCGTACGGGCTGGTGCTGAAGGGCGGGTCCTGGTACCTGGTCGCGGCTCCCGAGGGCGCCGAGCCGCGCACCTACCGGGTCTCGCGCATCCTGTCGGCGGAGATCCTGGCCGCCCGTTTCACCCGCCCGGAGGGCTTCGACCTGGCGGAGTTCTGGCAGGACTACTCCGAGGGCTTCCGCGAGCGCATGTACCCGCACGAGGCCACCGTGCGGCTCGCCCCCGGCGCCGAGCAGATGCTGCGCCTCACGGCGGGCACGCGTCCCGTCGAGGCCGCCCTGGCGGCGGCCGGGCCGCCCGGGGAGGACGGCTGGCGGGTGCTGCGGCTGCCCATCGAGTCGACCCGCCACGCCTGCTGGCTGCTGCTGCGCATGGGCGCGAGCCTGGAGGTGCTCGGCCCGCCCGAACTGCGCGACCTCCTGATCGCCACGATCGGGGAACTGTCGGCCCTGTACGCCGTGCCGGACACGCCCGGCTCCCTGGAGACGCCCCGCTCTCTCGGCCGGGGACGCTGAAGCCTCCCGGGCGACCGGCGCGGCGACGCTCAGGTCGCCTCAGCGGATCGGGGCGCCGCTGAGCGTCACGTCGTAGGGGGTGAGGTCCGGGGCCGGGAGCATCTCGGGGGAGACGACGACCACCGGGCAGCGCGCGCCCATGAGACAGGCGGCCAGCACGGGCGTGGCCGTGGCGGGCACGCCGGGAGCCGGGCTGCGGATGCCCAGCACCAGCAGGTCGGCGTCCTCGGAATGGGCGAGCAGCACCTGGGCGGGCGGGCCGTGCGCCACGACGGGCTCCGCCGACGGCAGCACGTCCGCGACGATGCGCCGCGTCCGCTCGCGCGCCGCCTGGAACTCCTCGTCGTGGGAGCGCCAGGTTCCCATCGGCGCGTACGACGCCCGGTGCTGGCCCGACCACTGCCAGGCGTGGACGGCCTCGATCGCCGCGTCCCTGAGACTCGCCTCGCCGACCGCCCAGCGCAGCGCGGCGGTCGCGGCGGGGGAGTGGTTCACGCCCACGACGATGCGTGGCCGGGTCGTCTTCTGGGTCACGAAAACCTCCTCCCCACCGAGCATCGCTGGTGTGAAGTGACGTGCCGCCAAAGCGCCGGGAAAAGCACCGCTAAATGTCACAACACGGGACACACCGTACGCCGGGGTCCTGATCGGCCTCGGCCTGCGCGCGGTCACCGACACCCGCTGACGGGCCGTGCGCGCCGGGGAAGTCCGGCGCGCGCGGCGGCGGGCCCGTCGCTCAGGACGTGATCCGCGGAAGGCTGGCGGCCGGGTAGCGCTCGCCCGCGACGGCGTCCCGGGGCGCGGCCTTCTCCAGGGCGGCGAGCTCCTGTGCGGTGAGGGCGACGTCCAGGGCGGCGACGTTCTGCTCCAGGTAGGAGCGCCGCTTCGTGCCGGGGATCGGCACGATGTCCTCGCCCTGGGCCAGCACCCAGGCGAGGGCGAGCTGGGCGGGCGTGACTCCCTTGTCTTCGGCGATCCGCTCGATCTGGACGACCAGCTCCCGGTTGGCGGCGAAGTTCTCGCCCTGGAAGCGGGGGTTGGCCGCGCGGAAGTCCCCGGCCTCGAACTGGTCGGCGCTGGTGATCGCGCCGGTGAGGAACCCCCGGCCGAGCGGGCTGTAGGCGACCAGCCCGATGCCGAGCTCCCGGAAGGTCGCGATGATCTCGTCCTCCGGGTCGCGGGTGAACAGCGAGTACTCGTACTGCCCCGCGGTGATCGGGTGGACGGCGTGCGCGCGGCGCACCACACCGGGCGCGGCCTCGGAGATGCCGAGGTGGCGCACCTTGCCCTGGGCGACCAGCTCGGCGAGGGCGCCCCAGGTCTCCTCGACCGGGACGTCCGGGTCGACGCGGTGCTGGTAGTACAGGTCGATGTGGTCGACTCCGAGCCGCTGCAGGGAGGCGTCGCAGGCCCGGCGCAGGTAGTCGGGCCGGCCGTTGACGCCGCGCCGGGCATGGTCGTCGGGGTCGCGCTCGATGCCGAACTTGGTGGCCAGCACGACCTCGTCCCTGCGCCCGGCGATCGCCTTCCCGACGAGCCGCTCGTTGGTGAAGGGCCCGTACATGTCGGCGGTGTCCAGGAAGGTGACGCCGAGGTCGAGGGCGCGGTGCAGGGTCGCGAGGGACTCAGCCTCGTCGCCGGCGCCGTAGAACTCGCTCATTCCCATGCAGCCGAGGCCGAGGGAGGAGACGGTCAGGCCCCGGCCGAGGGTTCTCTGCTTCATGCGTGGTACTCCTCGATGCTCTCGCTTGTGACCACAGTCTTCGTGCTGGAGCGCGCTCCAGGTCAAATCGCTTTCCTGTGATCTACGTTGTAAAGGGCGCGGGAGAGGTCAGATCCCCCCTACCCTCCACGAGCGCGCCACGCACCGGAGCGAGAGCCGTCAATGCACCGAGAAGCCGCCGTCGACGTACAGGGTCTGGCCGGTGATGTAGGCGGCGCCGTCCCCGGCGAGCAGCACCGCGGCGCCCGCGAAGTCGGACGGCAGGCCGTTGCGGCCGATCATGGAGCGGGCGGCCATGGCCTCGACCCGGCCGGGCACGGCCTGCGCGGGCGCGGTGAGCGGGGTGAGCACGAACCCGGGGATGACGGTGTTGACGGACACGCCGTGCCGCGACCAGGCCTCGGCCTGCGAGCGGGTCAGCCCGGCGATGGCCGCCTTGCTGACGCCGTACACGCCGCTGTCGCCGAACGCGCTGATCGACTGCTGGGAGCCGACGTTGATGATGCGGCCCCAGCCGCGCGCGGCCATGCGCGGCCCGAAGTGCTGGCCGAGCAGGAAGGGGGCGGTGACGTTGACCCGCATGGTGAGGTCGTGGTCGTCGGGGGTGAGCTCGGCCATGGGGCGGCGGATGTTGTTGGCGGCGACGTTGGCGAGGATGTCGATCTCGCCGAAGAAGGAGGCGGCCCGCGCGCAGACGTCCCGTACGGCCTCGGCCTCGGCGAGATCGGCGGCGATGGAGCCGGCGCGCACGCCCTGGGCACGCAGGGCGGCGACGGCTTCGGCGAGCTCGGGGGGTCTGCGGGCGACGACGACCACGGCGGCTCCCGCGCGCCCGATCGCCTCGGCCATCGCGTAGCCGATGCCCGAGCTGCCGCCGGTGACGAGCGCGGTGCGTCCGGAGAGCGAGAAGAGCCGGGCGAGGTAGGCGCCGGCGGGGGGCGCCGGGTCGGCGGGGGCGCGCATGGGGCCCGAAGTTATCACCAGGTCTCGATGAGCTCGGTGGCGGCCTCCTGGAGCTTGCGCATGACGTGTTCGAGCTGGCGCAGGGTGTCGAGGTCGAGGGCGTCGAGCAGGCGCCGGTAGCCGGCGAGCCCGGCGTCGGCGAGCTCCTCGGTCATGCGGATGCCCGCGTCGGTGAGGCGGATGCGGCGGATGCGGCGGTCGTGGGGGTCCTCGTGGCGGGAGACCAGGCCCTGGGCGACGAGGCGGTCGACGATGCCGGTGACGGTGCCGAGGCCGGTGCCCAGGGTGTGGGCGAGCTCCTGGCCGGAGGCCGAGCCGCGGCCGGCGAGGATGAGGGTGACCTTGAGCTGCTGCATCGTGAGGTTGAGCGCGAGCAACGGCATGGACCTGTCGTGGGCGAACACGCGCCCGAGGGCGTGCTGGGCCTCCCCGATGCGAGCGATGAGCTCTTCTCTCTCGTCCACGTCCACCTTTCGGTCCCCGCGAGGGCAGGTTACCAAGTGTTCACAGCCCTGCTAAATGTTCGTATATCGCGAAGTGTTAGGGTCGTCCAAACTTACGGTGCCATGGCGGTGCCTTTGCCCTGCATTAACTATGCACTGACCGATACGGGGGTCCACGTCCATGACCGCTCTGGCCAGGCTCAGCCTCGCCAACCGCAGTCTCGTGATCTTGATCGCGGTTGTGATCAGCGCGTTCGGCGCCTTCGCGATCCCGTCGCTGAAGCAGCAGTTGCTGCCTTCGCTGTCCTTCCCGGGAGCGTTCGTGGTGGCCCCCTACCCGGGGGCGTCGCCCGACATCGTGGAGGAGCAGGTCACCAAGCCCATCGAGAGCAGCTTCCAGGGCATCGCGGGCGTCACCGAGGTCACCTCGACCTCGCGTGAGGGCATGGCGCAGATCCAGGTGTCGTTCGAGTACGGCACCGACGTCGAGGGCGCGGTGAGCAGGCTCCAGCAGGCCGTGGGCCGGCTGGCCGCGCAGCTGCCGGACGGGGTGGACCCGACGGTGGTGGCGGGCAACACCGATGACATCCCGGTCATGGTGATGGCCGTGGGCGGCGGCGGCGACCAGCGGGACATGCTGGGCAGGCTGGAGCGCGTCGCGGTCCCCGAACTGCAGGCCGTGACCGGCGTGCGCGAGGCGTCGGTGACGGGCGCGCGTGACCAGACGGTGGTCATCACCCCGGACACCAAGGAGATGGCCAAGAAGGGCCTGTCGCCGGCGGCGATCCCCGAGCTGCTCCGCGCCAACGGGACGCCGATCCCGGCGGGCAGCCTGGTGGAGGACGGCAGGTCGCTGACCGTGCAGATCGGGCGGCGGATCGCCACGGTGGACGACCTGCGCAACCTGTACCTGACGCCGCAGGCGGCGCCCGCGCAGGCGCCCGGAGGTCCGGGCCAGGGCGCGGCCCCCGGTCAGGGCGCGGCCGGTGGGCAGCAGGGACGGGCCCCGTCCGGGGCGGCGGCCCGGCCCACGGCGGCGCCCGAGCCTCCGGCGGCGCCCAAGCCCGTCAAGCTGGGCGACGTGGCCGACATCCAGGAGCGGCCCGCCGACGCCACGACGGTCACCCGGACGAACGGCAAGCCGAGCCTGGGCCTGTCCATCACGATGGCGCCCGACGGCAACGCGGTGCGCATCTCGCACGACGTGCGCGACAAGCTCCCGGGCCTGGCCCGCGCGCTGGGCGGCGGGGCGGAGATCACGGTGGTCTTCGACCAGGCGCCGTACGTCGAGCGGTCGATCGAGGACCTGTCGACCGAGGGCCTGCTGGGCCTGGCGTTCGCGGTCGTCGTCATCCTGCTGTTCCTGCTGTCGGTGCGCTCGACGATCGTGACGGCGGTGTCGATCCCGCTGTCGGTGGTGATCGCGCTGATCGCGCTGTGGGCGGGCGACTACTCGCTGAACCTGCTGACGCTCGGCGCGCTGACGATCGCCATCGGCCGGGTCGTGGACGACTCGATCGTGGTGCTGGAGAACATCAAGCGGCACCTGGGGTACGGCGAGGACAAGCGCACGGCCGTGCTGACCGCCGTGCGCGAGGTGAGCGGCGCGGTGACGGCCTCGACGCTGACCACGGTGGCGGTGTTCCTGCCCATCGCGTTCGTGGGCGGCCTGGTCGGCGAGCTGTTCGCGCCGTTCGCGATCACGGTCACCGTGGCGCTGCTGGCGTCCCTGCTGGTGTCGCTGACCGTGATCCCGGTGCTGGCGTACTGGTTCCTCAAGGCGCAGAAGCTGTCGGCCGAGCAGGCCGTGGAGTTCCGCGAGCGGGCCGAGGCCAAGGAACTGCGCAGCCCGCTCCAGCGCGCCTACCTGCCGGTTCTGCGGTTCGCGTCGCGGCGGCGGCTGGTGACGGTGCTGATCGGCGTCCTCGTCTTCGCGGGGACGCTGGCGCTCGTGCCGGGCCTGAAGACCAACTTCATCGACTCCTCGGGCCAGGACACCATCTCGCTGACCCAGAAGATGCCGGCGGGCACCGACCTGGCGACCACGGACGCGGCGGCCAGGAAGGTCGAGAAGGTGCTGGCCGCGAGCGAAGGCGTCTCGTCCTACCAGGTGAACGTCGGTTCCGGCGGATCGTTCGGCGGCGGGGTCGGCGGCTCGGCCGACCGGGCGTCGTTCTCGGTGACCGTGGCCGAGGGGGTGGACACCCCGGCGCTGGAGACCAGGCTGCGAGACGGGCTGGCGACGCTGAGCGACGTCGGCGAGGTCACGGTCGGCGGGCAGGGCGGCGGTGGCTTCTCCTCCGACCGGGCCGAGGTCGTCCTGCAGGGCCCGGACCTGGCGGCCCTGACGACCGGCGCGAGCACCGTGGCGGAGGCGATGAAGGGCATCGCGGGGCTGCGGGACGTGTCCTCGAACCTGGAGGCGAGCGCGCCGCGCGTCGAGGTGCGGGTCGACCGTGAGAAGGCGGCGGCCAAGGGCCTGACCGAGGCCGGCGTCGGCCAGGTGGTGGCGCAGGCGTTCCGGGGCGCGCCGATCGGCCAGATCACCCTGGACGGCCGGCCCGGTGACGTCATCCTGCGGTCGGGCGAGGACGCGCCCGCCGACCTGGCGGCGGTGCGCGACCTGGAGCTGCCCACGGCGGCGGGCCCGGTGAAGCTGTCGAGCGTGGCCGACGTCGAGCGGGTGGCCGGCCCGACGCAGATCACCCGCAAGGACGGCGACCGCACGGCGTCGGTGTCGGCGGCGGCCGACGCCGCCGACCTGGGCAGCGTCACGGCGAAGATCACCGAGAGCTTGAAGACGCTGACGCTGCCGCCCGGCGTCACCTACAGCATCGGCGGGGTGAGCGCGGACCAGAACGAGGCGTTCGCGCAGCTCGGCCTGGCGATGCTGGCCGCGATCGCGATCGTGTTCATGATCATGGTGGCGACGTTCCGCAGCTTCGTGCAGCCGCTGATCCTGCTGGTGTCGATCCCGTTCGCGGCGACCGGCGCGATCGGCCTGCTGCGGGTGACCGACACCCCGCTCGGCGTCCCGGCGCTGATCGGCATGCTCATGCTGATCGGCATCGTGGTGACCAACGCGATCGTCCTGATCGACCTGATCAACCAGTACCGCGAGCAGGGCATGAGCGTCACCGAGGCGGTGATCGAGGGCGGTCGGCGCCGGCTGCGCCCGATCCTGATGACCGCCATCGCCACGATCTGCGCGCTCACCCCGATGGCGGTGGGCCTGACCGGGTCGGGCGGGTTCATCAGCCAGCCGCTGGCCGTCGTGGTGATCGGCGGCCTGGTGTCCTCGACGCTGCTCACGCTGGTCCTGGTGCCCGCCCTTGTGGTCAGTGCGGCACTGATGCGTGATCGTTTCACCAGGCGGCGGCGACCTTCGTCCGGCGATCGGGTGCCTCCGAGTGCCGGAGATGAGGGACGGCGAACAGAAGATCTCTCCGTCCGTTCAACGTGACGCCGTCCGGGCTAAGGCCGCACGGCACCGTGCGAAGCGGCGAGGAACCGGCGCTCGACCCGGAGATGCGATAGGCGACGGGATGTCCGGCGGGCATGACACAACGTCCCGCCGGCCTGGCGTCGGTTGGGAGCGTCGGTGTCGAGGGGGGACAGAAGGCAAGAGGTCAGCGGGCTGAGGTTCGGCCGTGTCGGTGGTGGGGGGATGCCCTTCGGGGGGTGAACTGGGACAGGTCGTGGATGTGCAGGGCCTTTTCTATGTCGGTGACCCGGTGGACCACGGCGGTGAAGCCGCGTTGCCCGAAACGGCGGTGCTCCTCGGCCTCGAAGACCTCACCCAGGCGGGCGAACTCCCTGGCGGGCGTCACCTTGCGGAAGACGGGGAACACCACGGTGTCCTCCCGGGCCTCGTGGGGCTCGTACATGCGGATGAAGGCGGCCATGTCGGAGACCAGGGCGTGGCGCTGGTGGGCCGAGGCCCTGGAATGGTGGGTGGCGGCCAGGATGCGGGCGGTCACCTCGCGTCCCCGCTTGTGCTGCACTTCCAGGACCGAGACCGTGTGGCGGAGTCTGCCGGCCTCGCGCAGGCGCGGGAAGACGTACCTCTCTTCCAGGTACTCGTGGTAGCGCTCGATGAAGTCGCGGATGATGCGGGCGGCGGCGTGCAACGGCTGGGCGGGCACCTGCTCGCCGCGCTGGATCCGCCGGATCCCCTCCCGGTACACCAGCAGGATGCTCTTCAGCACCCCGTGCTCTCGCATGAGGTCCTCCGGAGGAGTCACCCCCGGCTTGCGCCCATGCCCGTGGACCTGCGAAGAAGACGCCGCCGCGAGAGCCGGGGTGTCGGATCCGGGATGGACGGCGAGGGGCACCGCGCCGGCCAGGGCGACGGTGGACAGGCTTAGCAGGTCACGGCGGCTCACCGCCGACGAGTGATGATCTTCCACAATATCTCCGTTTTGCCCGGTTCTCCGGTTTCACCGCACGCACCCGCGTGTGCACGGGAGAGTCCCCTGTCCCGCCGGGCCCCACGCCGACACGTGGGTAAATGCTTGATCCGCGGCATTGCCTCCGACTCCTCCCGCCTCGGATCATGTGGCTTCGCGGCCGTGGCGGATCAGGGGGACCCTTGGGGGCCGGCCACCACGCGGCGGCCCTGTGCGCCGCCGGGGCCGCCGGTCCCCATAGACTGAGGCAACGTGACCGTGAAGCCGCGCATCCCGAACGTCCTCGCCGCCCGCTACGCCTCGCCCGAGCTGGCCCAGGTGTGGTCCCCCGAGCACAAGGTGGTGGCCGAGCGGCGGCTGTGGCTGGCCGTTCTGCGCGCGCAGGCCGACCTGGGCGTGCCCGTCCCGCCCGGGGTGGCCGACGACTACGAGGCCGTGCTCGGCAAGGTCGACCTGGCGTCGATCGCCGAGCGCGAGCGGGTGACCCGCCACGACGTGAAGGCCCGCATCGAGGAGTTCAACGACCTGGCCGGGCACGAGCACGTGCACAAGGGCATGACCTCCCGCGACCTGACCGAGAACGTCGAGCAGCTGCAGATCCGCGACAGCCTGCTCCTGGTGCGCGACCGGTGCGTGGCGCTGCTGGCGGGGCTGGCCGGCCTGGCCGCCGCCCACGCCGGCACCGTGATGGCCGGGCGCTCGCACAACGTGGCCGCGCAGGCGACGACGCTGGGCAAGCGGTTCGCCACCACCGCCGACGAGCTCCTGGTGGCGTTCGCCCGTCTGGAGGAGCTGATCGCCCGTTACCCGCTGCGCGGCGTCAAGGGCCCGGTCGGCACCGCGCAGGACATGCTGGACCTGCTCGGCGGCGACGCGGCCAGGCTGTCGGAGCTCGAAGGACGGGTGGCCCGCCACCTCGGCTTCTCCGCCGGGCTGACCAGCGTGGGGCAGGTGTACCCGCGTTCGCTCGACTACGAGGTGCTGACCACGCTGGTGCAGCTCGCGGCGGCGCCGTCCAGCCTGGCCAAGACGATCCGGCTGATGGCGGGGCACGAGCTGGTCACCGAGGGGTTCCGGCCGGGCCAGGTCGGCTCCAGCGCGATGCCGCACAAGATGAACACCCGCTCCTGCGAGCGCGTGAACGGCCTGACGGTCGTCCTGCGCGGGTACGCCTCGATGGCGGGCGAGCTGGCCGGGGACCAGTGGAACGAGGGGGACGTCTCCTGCTCGGTGGTGCGCCGGGTGGCGCTGCCCGACGCGTTCTTCGCCTTCGACGGGCTGGTCGAGACGATGCTGACGGTTCTCGCCGAGTTCGGCGCGTTCCCGGCCGTGATCGAGGCCGAGCTCGAGCGTTACCTGCCGTTCCTGGCGACGACGAAGATGCTGATGGCGGCCGTGCGCGCCGGGGTCGGCCGGGAGACCGCACACGAGCTGATCAAGGAGCACGCGGTCGCGGCGGCGCTGGCGATGCGCGAGACCGGCGCGGACAACACGCTTCTGGACCGGCTGGCCGGCGACGAGCGGTTCCCGCTGGACCTGCCCGCGCTGCGGGCGCTGCTGGCCGACCCGGCGCCGTTCACCGGCGCGGCGGCCGGTCAGGTCGGCGAGGTCGTGGCCAGGGTGGGCGCGGTGGTGGCACGGCACCCGGAGGCGGCGGCCTACCGTCCGGGCGCCATCTTGTGATCCGCGGTCTTCACCGGATCGATGACGTCACCGAGGCGTCCCTCACCGGATCGAGGACGTCGCATGGGCGTCCGGGGACGAGCTTCTCTTGATGGCGCACTCCTGTTGGCGGGGGAGCCCCCGGGAAAACCAGGTGAACCAGGCAGATCCGCGATGCACAGTTATGAAGTGATGTCCGATTTCGCTTCTGGTTTCGTGCCCGGCCGAGAGCTGTCGCGTGCCTACTACACGGAGGTGGTCAAGCCGCTCCTGGGCGAGGTGCCCCACGGCGCCGCCCTCATCGGCCCCGGCTCGGAGGTGCTCGCCTTCGACACCGAACGTTCCGCCGACCATGACTGGGGGCCACGCGTCCTGGTCTTCGTGGAACCGTCCCTGGCCGACGGCATCGCCGCGCGGCTGCCCGGGGCGCTGCCCGAGCGGTTCCGCGGATATCCCACGGTGCTCGGATCCGACCGCCACCCGGCGAGGCACGGGGTCGTCGTCACCGGCTTCGGATCCTGGGCGCGGTCACGGCTCGGGTTCGACCCGCGCGGCGAGATCACCACCGCCGACTGGCTGGGCGTCTCGTGGCAGCGCCTGGCCGAGGTGACCAACGGCGAAGTGTTCCACGACGGCCTCGGCGAGCTCGGCCGCGCCCGTGCGAACCTGCGCTGGTACCCGCCGGGGCTGTGGCGGTACGTGCTGGCGTGCCAATGGCGGCGTATCGCCCAGATCGAGAGCTTCCCCGGCCGCTGCGGCGAGGTCGGCGACGACCTCGGCTCGATGATCGTCACCGCCCGGCTGGTGGAGGATCTCATCCGGCTGTGCCTGCTGATGCGCCGCCGCTACCCGCCGTACGCCAAGTGGCTGGGCAGCGCGTTCGCCCGGCTGTCCGGCTCGGCGGAGCTGGGGGAGATGTTCACGGCGGCGCTGCACGCGCGCGGCTGGCGCGCGCGCGAGGAGCACCTGTGCCGGGCGTACGAGCGGGTGGCCGGCCTGCACAACCGGCTGGCGCTCACCGAGCCGCTCGACCCGTCGGTGCGCCCGTTCTTCGACCGGCCGTTCCGCGTGATCGGCGCTTCGCGGTTCGCGGACGCGCTGCTGGCCGGCGCGGGGCCGGAGGTGGGGTCGCTGGCGCCGGTCGGCACGGTGGACCAGTTCTCCGACAGCACCGACGTCCTGTCCGACACCACCGGCTCCCTGAGACTGGCGCGCGCCGTCCACGCCCCGCAGTGACCCGGGACCGGGGACGGCAGGGGACGGCCCGCCGCGCACGCGTGCGGGCGGGCCGGAGCCGCGGGCGGCTTACCAGCGGTCGTGGACCAGCGGGCGGATCAGCTCGTCGTACACGCCGGCGACCGCCGCGTGGGTCTGCTCGGTCAGAGGGGAGAAGGACGCGGCCGCCGCGTTGCCCTTGGCCTGGCGCTCGTTGCGGGCGCCGGGGATCACCACGCTGACGCCGGGCTGGTCGATGACCCAGCGCAGCGCGAACTGCGCGGTCGTCATGCCCTCGGGCACCAGCGGCTTGAGCCGCTCGACCGCGGCCAGGCCGGTCGCGTAGTCGACGCCGGAGAAGGTCTCGCCGACGTCGAACGCCTCGCCGTGCCGGTTGTAGTTGCGGTGGTCGTCGGCGGCGAACTCGGTGTGCGCGTCGTAGCGGCCCGACAGCAGGCCGCTGGCCAGCGGCACCCGTGCGATGATGCCCACCCCGGCCTCCGCCGCCGCGGGGAGCACCCGCTCAAGCGGCTTGAGCCGGAAGGCGTTGAGGATGATCTGCACGGTGGCGACGTTCGGCCGGGCGATGGCGGTCAGCGCCTCCTCGCAGGTCTCCACGCTGACCCCGTAGGCGGCGATGCGGCCTTCCTCCACCAGGGTGTCGAGCGCGTCGTACACCTCCTGCCGCGCGTAGACGGGGGTCGGCGGGCAGTGCAACTGCACCAGGTCCAGCGTGTCGACCCCCAGGTTCTGCCGGGAACGGTCGTTCCAGGCGCGGAAGTTGTCCAGGTTGTAGGCCGAGGTCTCCTGCGCCACGCGGCGGCCCATCTTGGTGGCGACCGTCAGACCCGGCCGCTCCTTGAGGAGCTTGCCGACGATCTGCTCGCTGCGGCCGTCGCCGTAGACGTCCGCGGTGTCGATGAAGGTCACCCCGGAGTCGACGGCGGCGTGCAACGTGGCCAGCGCCTCGTCCTCGCCGACCTCGCCCCAGTCGGCGCCGAGTTGCCACGCGCCGAGGCCCACGACCCCGACCTGCCTGCCCGTCCTGCCCAGTTCACGCGTTTCCACGTCCCCGATCGTACGGGCACCCGCCACCCGCCCCGCACACCCCGTCGGACACCCGGCTGGACTCTGCCATAAGGGAAGAGTCCATGCTGGGGCGCATGAGCGAGGAGGGACCCGGCGACCTGATGCCGATCGGCCGTTTCGCGCGGCTGTGCAGGCTCAGCGTCAAGCAGTTGCGCCACTACGCCGATCTCGGCCTGCTGGAACCGGCGCGCGTCGATCCGGACAGCGGCTACCGCTACTACCGGGCGGACCAGGCCCGGGAGGCGCTGTCCATCGGGCTGCTGCGCTCGCTGGACGTGCCGCTGGCCGCGATCGGCGACGTGCTGACCGGCGTCTCGCCCGCCGAGGCGCTGGGCCGTGTGCGCGACGACATGGAGGCCGAGCTGGCGCGCCGCCGCAGGGCGCTGGCGACCCTGGAGCACCTGCTGGCGGACGGGCTGCCCATCGTGCCGGTGAGTGTGGTGCGCGAGCCCGCCCACCGGGTTCTGCTCACCGGCGACCTGGCCGAGGGCCCCGGCGACATCGGCCGGATCACCTCCCTGTGCGTGAGCCGGTTCCCCTGCGAGTTGCGGGCTTCGATGATCGGGCTCTTCCCGCTGGACTTCGGCGAGCGGATCCCGGTCACGGTGGCGGCGCTCGCGGGGGACCGGACGTCCCCGGGCCTGACGCCCGGGGTGCTGCCCGGCGGGACGTTCGCCCGCGCCGTGCACACCGGGCCCTACGACCAGACCGGCCTCACCGCGCACGGCCTGCTGGCCTGGTGCGCCGAGCGCGGGCACCGGCCGCCCGGGCCGCTGCGCGAGGTCTACGTCTCCGATCCCTCGGTCACGCCGCCGGAGGCGTTGATCACCTACCTGATGATCCAAGTGGAGGAATGATGACGAACCCATCGGACTGGTACACCGCCGCCGATGTCCCCGAGGCGGCCTTCCACGGCACCGCGCGCGGGCTCGGCGTCACCGGCCAGGGCGAGCCCGGGGGCGCGGTGTTCACCGAGCGCCTGAAGGCGTTGTACGCCGTCGCCGGCACGCTGATCGGCATGGCCGGGGGCCTCCCCATGCCGGTCCTGGAGGGCCGCTGGTGGGTGCAGGACCTGCGGCCGCACCAGGAGGTGCCCCGCGACGAGTGGTACTGGCACCTGTTCCTCAAGCTGCCCGGCACGGTGGAGCCCGCCCTGGCCGACCAGGCCCGCGAGGCCGCGCGCGGCTCGGCGGCGGGGGTGGAGCAGGTGCAGCTCGTCACCTTCACCGAGGGACGGTGCGTGCAGATGACCCACCACGGCTCCTTCGCGGACGAACACCGGTCGCTGACGCGGATGGCGGCGTTCATGGCCGAGCACGGCCTGGTGCCCTCGGGGCTGCACCACGAGATCTACCTGACCGGCTTGGGCGACGGCGACCCGGAGGGCCTGCGCACGATCCTGCGCCAGCCGGTACGGCCCGCGCGCTGACGGGTCGCGTCGCCGGGATCGACCAGGGGCGGCCGGGGAGGTGCGGGTCGAACTCCCCGGAGAGGGCCCGCGGGCCCGGCCCGCGTCCCGATCGCGGGCGTCGAATCGGCGGCGTGGGGACGGGTCAGACCAGGGTGAGGACGCGGGGGCCGTCGTCGGTGATCGCCACGGTGTGCTCCACGTGCGCCGCGCGGCTGCCGTCGACGGTGCGCAGCGCCCACCCGTCGGGGTCCGTCAGGTAGCGGTCGGCGCCGCCGGCCATGAACATCGGCTCGATGGCCAGCACCATGCCGTGCCGCAGCGGCATCCCCCGGCCCGGAGTGCCCCGGTTCGCCACGTGCGGGTCCTCGTGCATCCGCCGTCCGATGCCGTGCCCCCCGAAGTCGACGGGGATGCCGTACCTCCGCTCCTTGCCGATCGCCGCGACGGCGTGCCCGATGTCGCCGACGCGTCCTCCGGGCCGCGCCGCGGCGATCCCGGCGCGCAGGGCCCGCTCGGCGGCGTCGATCAGCTCGGCGTCGCCGGGACGGGCCGGGCCGACGGTGAAGCTGATCGCCGCGTCGCCGGTCCAGCCGTCCAGCCGCGCCCCGCAGTCGATGCTCACCAGGTCGCCCGCGCGCAGCCGGTATCCGTCCGGGATGCCGTGCACGATGACGTCGTTCACCGACGCGCAGATCACCGCGGGGAACGGCGTCGGCGCGAACGGCGGCTTGTAGTGCAGGAACGGGGCGCTCGCCCCCGCCTCGTAGATCACCGTGCGGGCCACCTCGTCCAGCTCGGTGAGCCGCACCCCCGGGGCCGCGCGCTCGCGGACGGCGGCCAGCGCGCGGGCGACCACCCGCCCCGCCTCGCGCATCGCGTCCAGCTCGGCGTCGGTCTTGATCTCCACCATCCGGGCCAGCCTCCCAATAGAAATACCGGTATTACAATCACGGTACTATAGACGGCATGGTGCGCATCCCGCTGACCGGACCCGAACGCGAGCGCGGCGAGCTGCTCGGCTCCCTGCTTCGGCAGGCGCGCGGCGACCGCAGCATGGCCGAGGTGGCGACCGCCGCCGGCATCTCCGCCGAGACCCTGCGCAAGATCGAGACGGGCCGCATCCCGACGCCGGCCTTCTTCACCGTCTCGGCCCTGGCCGAGGCCCTCGGCATCTCCCTGGACGCGCTGGCCGCCGTCTGCGCCGAGCACTCCGCCCGGCACGGCCGCCTGGCCGGCTGAAGCCCTCCCCAGGGCTACTGGTGCGACAGGGCATAACCGGATGAATCCCGCGATGGCGCGACCGCGACCGTGTGGCCGTCGAGACCGCAGTGACGACCGGTCGCGGTCACCGGGCGGCGGGCGGGCGGCGGAGCAGCGGGTGGGTGCGCATCGCGACCTCCAGCTCGCCCGGCAGCTCGTCGCGGTAGCGGCCCAGCGTCGCCAGGTCGCTGTGCCCGAGCACGCGGCGCACCGCGTCCATGTCCACGGCGTCGGCCAGCAGGTGGGTGGCGGTGGTGTGCCGCAGGCCGTGCGGCGTCACCGAGCGCCGCTGGGAGGGGTCGACGTGCCGCTGGACGCGGTCGATCACCGCCTGTACGTCCCCCCGGGCCAGCCGCCTGCCCCGCCACGACAGCAGCAGCGCCTTCTCGGCCGTCGCCGGGCGGCTGCCCGACACGTACGCGTCCAGCGCCTCGGCGACGTCGGCCGGGAGCGGCACGTCACGGGTGCGGCCGCCCTTGCCGAAGATGCGCCAGTAGCGCACGCCGTCGTTGGTGTAGAAGTCCTCGACGTTGGCCCGCACCAGCTCCGACACGCGCGGGCCGAGGGTGGACAGCAACAGGACGATCAGCGCGTCCCGCGCCTCCATGCGCTGGTCGCGCCGCCCGCGCTCGGGCTCGGCCGACGACAGCGACCGCGCCGCCCCCACCAGGCCCTGCGCCTGCTCACGGGTGAGCGCGCGGCGCTCGGCGCGCAGCCCGCCGCGCTCCTTGGCCGTCACCGTCACCGCCGTCATCGGGTTGACCTGCACCCACCCCGACAGCGTGGCGTGCTTGAAGAACGCCGACACCGAGCGCCGGAACCGCGACTGGGAGGAGGCGCTCTGCGACTCGCCGGTCGGGGAGGCGCGCCGCCCGTCCGGTTTGCGGGCGAACGCCAGCAGCACGGCGTCGACGTCCTCGCCCGTCAGGTCGTCCAGCACCTGGCCGGGGCCCGCCAGCGCCGAGAACGTCGCCACGTCGCGCGCGTAGACCTCCGCCGTCGCCGGGGAAAGCGCCCCGGTGACGGTCTTGGCGCGGACCAGCTCCACGTATCGGTCGGTGGACTCCTCGACGGTGATTCGCGTCAGCTCGGCGGGGCGCATCGATCAGCTCCGGTCCTTTCCGATCCCTTCCCGGTACGGATCACGCCGACCGTACCCCGTCCCACCGACAATCCCGGGCCCCGCGCGGGAACGGGCCGGCCGATCTGCGGAATCGGGACCGCGAGGGGCCCGGAAGGGCGGCAGGGAAGAGGGCACGGGATAGGGCACGGGATGCGGCACGGAAAAGCGGATGACACCCGCCCCGGGGCCCCGGCATCATGCGTCCGTACCCACGCCCGCCCCGCTCGCCGCCCGCGCAGAAGGAGCATCATGACGCTTCGCACCATCGTCCCCGCCCTGCTCACACCTCCGGGGTACGCGCACGCCGCCGTGGTCGAGACGGGGGAGCGCCTGGCGTTCATGGCCGGAGCCGTCCCGATGGACGCCGAGGGGAACCTGGTCGGCCCCGGCGACCCGGCCGCCCAGGCCCGCCAGGTGCTCGGCAACCTGGAGACCGCCCTGCGCGCCGTCGGCAGCGACCTTTCGCACGTCATCGCCAGCACCGTCTACGTCGCCACCACCCGGCACGAGGACCTCCTGCGCGCCTGGGAGGTCGTCCAGGCGTCCGAGCTGTCGGCGGGCCCGCACACCTCGACCCTGCTCGGCGTCTCCTTCCTCGGCTACTCGGGCCAGATGGTCGAGATCACCGCCACCGCCGTCATTCCTTGATCATCCGTACGCCCCATGGCCCGCCCGGCCACGGGGCGGTCCGAACCACTAGGATCCAGGCATGTTTGGCATCGGATGGCCGGAGCTCCTCATCCTCCTCGTGGTCGCCGGCGGCTTCCTCGGGGTGATGTTCGGCTTGGCGCGCCGGGGCACGGACAAGTCCGCCCCGTCGTACGTCTCCGCCTGGCAGGAGGGCTCCGCGCCGGCGAACCTGGACGATCTCGGGCGTCAGGCCCGCCTCCTGGCCGCGCAGGGGAAGAAGATCCACGCGATCAAGCTGGTCCGCGGGCGTACCGGGCTCGGACTCGCGGAGGCCAAGGCCTACGTCGACGCCGTGGCCGAGGGTCGTCCCGTGCCGCCGGCCGTCGCCCGCCTGCTTCCCGTCGCCGACCGGCCTCCGATCGCCGACGCGGCCGTCCCCTCGAAGGACGACCTCGCCACGCGGGCGCGCGGCCTGAAGGCCGACGGTCGCGCCGAGCAGGCCGTTTACCTGGTGCGCGGGGAGACGGGCATGGGCCAGGAGGAGGCCGAGGCCTTCGTCCGGCAGCTCTGACGGCTGCGACGCCCCGCCCGAAGGATCAGCGCCGCACGATCAGCGCGCCGCGCACGGCCGTGCGATCAGCCGCCGTCGCGTTCCCCGGCGCGGGGGCGGCCGCCGGGCGGCCGCAGGCCCTCCAGCACCCCGTACGCCGGGTTCGCCCGCGCCGCGCCGCGCACCTCCCGCGCCGTCGAGGCCACGTACGCCTGCCCCGTCACGATCGAGGAGTGGCCGAGCAGCTCCATCAGCTCGTGCGCGGAGGCGCCCCGCTCGGCCAGCCGCGTGGCGAACTCGTGCCGCAGCGCGTGCACCAGCGTCCCCTTCTGCACCCGGTCGTGGATCCCGGCGTACCGGTAGCACTGGCGCACCAGGTACTGCAGCCCGCCGCGCCGCAGCGGCTCGTTGCGGGTGTCGACCAGCAGGGGGGCCGACCGGGGGAGCGTGGCGAGCCCGAACCGGCTCAGCCTGCTGCTCAGGTAGGCGTCGATGAGGTGCTCGATGGGCGGTTCGATCGGCAGCGACCGGGTCTTGCCTCCCTTGCCGACCACCTGGACGCGCCGGTCCCCCTCGGCCCCGCCGATGGACCCCAGCGTCAGGCTCAGCAGCTCCGCCGAGCGCATGCCGGTCACCAGCGCCAGGGCCAGCACGACCAGGTCGCGTTCCACCCACGGGTCGCGGGACTCGCGCGCGCCGGCCGCGACCCGCTCCAGGAGCGTCGCCGACGCCGAGCCGTCGCCCAGCAGCGGCTTGGGTGCCTTGGCGGGCTGCTTGGGCCGGGGCACCGCCGCCATCGGGTTGCCCTCCAGCATGCCCTCGGCCACGCAGAACGTCAGGAACTGGTTCCAGGCGCTCCAGGCGCGGTTGACGCTGGCCGCCGAGCGCGGCTCGGCGAAGTCGGCGAACGCCGCCCGCACCAGGCGCCCGCCGAGCGCGCGCACCTCCAGGTCCTCCACCGGCACGCCCGCCGCGTCCGCGGCTGCGCGCGCCACCAGGCGCAGGTCGCGCCCGTACCCGGCGAGGGTGTGCGGCGACAGCTTCTTGGCCCGCAGCGACGACAGGAACTCGGTGATGGCCTCCGGCAGCCGCATCAGCACCAAGGGGACGTGATCACCCACGACGCCTCCGCACCGGTTCCCAGGGTTCATTCAAAGTGCTGCGATTATGCATCAAACCCGTGCGAGCAGGCGGAAGACACGCCGCTAGGAGGTGCCGGAGGAGGGCGGAGGCAGGATCTCGTCCTCCACGAGGGGAAGTCTCAGGACGAAACGGGCGCCGCGCGGGGAGTCCTCGACAGCGAGGGTGCCGTTGTGCGCTTCGGCGATCTCGCGGGAGATGGCCAGGCCGAGGCCGCTGCCTGAGCGGTCGCGGCGGCGGGCGTCCTCTAGGCGGGTGAAGCGGCCGAACACGCGCTCGCGGTCCTTGCGGGCGATGCCCGCGCCGTCGTCGGTGACGGCGAGGACCGCCTCGGAGCCCACGGCCTCGACGGTGACCTCGACCCCCGAGTCGGCGTGCCGCTGGGCGTTGCCGACCAGGTTCTCCACGATGCGGATCAACCGGATGCGTGAACCGTTCACCGGCACCCGCCCGGACGCCCGGACCCGCACGGGCACGGCGTTCACCCGCCCGGTCGCCGCCTCGCGGGCCAGCGCGGCGAGGTCGACCGGCTCGGGCGGGACGGGCTCGGCCGCGCGCAGGCGGGCGAGCACCAGCAGGTCGCCGACGATCGCCTCCAGGCGGTCGGTGGTGGACAGCGCGGCGCGGATGGTCTCCCGCGGGTCGACGTCGTCGGGGTAGGTCAGCGCCTCCTCCAGGCGCACGCGAAGCGCGGCGATCGGCGAGCGGAGCTCGTGGGAGGCGTCGGAGGCGAACCTGCGCTGCTGTTTGACCGCCGTCTCCAGCCGGGCCAGGGTCTGGTTGGCGGTGTGCGCGAGCATGGTGATCTCGTCGCGTCCGGGCGGCAGCGGCACGCGCAGGCTCAGGTCGGTGCCGGTGATCTCCGACATCCGCGCGCAGATCGTCTGCACCGGGCGCAGCGTCCGGCCGAGCATGCTCCAGGTCATCCAGCCGACGAGGGCCGCGACGGGCAGGGCGGCGGCCGCGATCCCGAAGTCCAGCTCGCTGGTGGTGAGGATGGACGGTTCGATCATGCCCGCGTAGACGACCGGGGAGTCCGGCGCGGGGGAGACGCGGATGGCCATGAGCATGGCGCATCCCGTCACCGGGCCGCATTCGGTGATGTTCTGGAAGCGGTCGTCGGGGGGCGGGCGGACGTCGGACAGGGGGGCGCGGCCGCTCAGTGACCTGCTCGCCTGCGTGACGTGGCCCTCCGCGTTCACGACCTGGACGAGGTCGACCGGGGCCTGGGTGGGGATCGTCCGCGGCACCGTCCCGTTGCGCACCGCCGCGCTCCACTGGCCGGCGACGCTCTTGTTGAGGTCGAACGCGTCCGCCTGGACCTTGTACCGGATCGCGGCGTCCAGGCTGGCGCCGACCGTGGTCAGGAAGATGATGGACAGCGTGACCGACAGCAGCGTGTAGCGGGCGCGGATGGAGCCGGGAACGGGAAGGCCCCTCCACCGCCTGATCTTGCCGAAGCCCGTGCGGCCGAGTACGGCGCTCACCATGGGCTGCGCCGAAGCGCGGGACGGGACGGACGGTGAGCGGGGACTCTGGAGGACGAGGCGGACATCTGTGGACGCTCCAATCGAGGTGGGGCGGGGGAGCGAGGGCGGGCGTGGCGGCCGGCGCCGACCGGATCGAGCAGCCGGGTCACGCTTCTGAGGTGCCCCAACGCTAACACCAGACTTGAATGACTCCAGGAAAAGACTTGTTCAAGTTCTGGGCCGCCCCCGTCGCCCCGTCGCACCCATCACCCGCGTCGTCGTGAGGAGGACTCGGGGTTGTCAGGCATCGCCTGACGGGCGTAGGGTCGGGTCAGTCCGTCAGGAATAGCCTGACAATCACGCGTGGAGGACCCATGCCCGCTCCGTCCCAGGCCGACCAGGACCTGCGCTGCTCGTTCTGCGGCAAGCCCAAGACCGAGGTGCGCAAGCTCGTCGCCGGGCCCGGCGTCCACATCTGCGACGGCTGCGTGGGCCTGAGCGCCCAGATCCTGGCCGAGGAACCGGCGGCGCCGGCGCCGGAGATCCCCTGGCCGGACGTCATGACCGACGAGCAGATCCTCGAAATGCTGCCCCGCGTCGCCGCCGTGAGCGCCCAGGTCGAGGAGAACCTCCGGGTCTGGGTGCAGCGCCTGCGCGACAGGGGCGTCACCTGGGCCAGGATCGGCGCCGCCCTCGGCATGACCCGGCAGTCCGCCTGGGAGCGGTTCTCCGGCGAGGAGTGACCCGGACCGCGGCTTGATCGAGAAGAGTGAGCCGGGCCCGGACTGGATGGAACCGAGCCGGGCGCGGGCTCCATCGAACCGAGCCGGGGCGCGGGCTCGATCGAGGCGCGCCGGGCCCGGGCCTGGTCACGAGGTCAGACGGGCTGGCCGATCGGCCGGACGACGACCGTGTTGACGTCCACGCCCTCGGGCTGGCCGATCGCCCACACGATGGAGGCGGCGATCTGGTCGGCGGTCAGAAGCAGGCCCTCGGGCGGCCCGCCGATGCCGTCCCAGAACGGCGTCTCGACCCGTCCCGGGGCGATCAGGGTGACCCCGACGCCGTCCCCGGTCACGATGCGCCGGGTGTTCTCGGCCAGGCCGGTCACCGCCCACTTGGTCGCGCCGTAGATGTTGCCCGGCGTGTTGACGAAGCCGGCGACGCTGCCGACCAGGACGATCCGGCCGCGCGTCTCCCGCAGCGCGGGAAGGGCCGCCCTGATCAGCAGCGCGGGCCCGAGGACGTTGGTGAGGACCATCTCGCGCCACACGGCGGGGTCGCCGTTGTCGACGGTGTCGTGGCTGGCGAAGCCGGCGTTGGCGACGACGGCGTCCAGCCGTCCGAACTCCTTCACCGTGGACTCGACGGCCGAGGACACCGCGTCGTAGTCCGAGGCGTCTCCGGCGAGGGCCAGCAGGCCGGGCGGGTCGCCGAGCCCGGCGGTGAACCGGCCCAGACGGTCGCGGTCCCGGCCGGTCACGGCGACGCGCCCGCCCCGGTCCAGCAGCTGCCGGGCCACCGCCGCGCCGATGCCGCTGGATCCGCCCGTGATCAATGTGACAGGGGAGTCGGTCATACGCCGAACCCTAGGATGTGGAGCGCGCTCCAGGTCAAGCCGCCGCCCGGAACGGCCCGCCGCTCCGGCGGGTCGCCCTGACACCGGCACGAGGACGCGGACCCCGCGATGAGCCGCCGCTCCGGACACCGGCAGGAGGACGCCCGGGAGGACGCGGCGGAGGTCGCGCGGGGCGTAACCTGGCCACCACCGGGCGGAGCGCCGCCGCCCGCGCTCCCAGGGAGGTTCCCGTGCCGGGCCGGGCCACCATCTACGACGTCGCCACCGAGGCCGGCGTCAGCATCTCGACGGTGTCGCTGGTCCTCAACTCGCCCGCGCGGGTCAGCGCGGGCACCCGGCGCAGGGTGCTCGACGCGGTGGACGCGCTCGGCTTCGTCCCCAAGACCGACGCCGTGGCGCGGGCCCGCCGCGGGGTGGGCCGCATCGGCGTGGTCGGCCCCCACACCTCCTACGCCACCGTGGCGCGGCGCGTGAACGGCGTCCTCGCCGCCGTCGCCGGGCGGCCGCTGGAGGTCGTGCTGTTCGACCAGGAGTCCGCCGCCACGAGCTCCTCCCCGCTGCTGGCCGGCCTGCCGGTCACCGGGCGGCTGGACGGCCTGCTGGTGGTGAGCCTTCCGCTGGAGGACGGCGCGGCCGAGCGGCTCACCGGCCTCGGCCTTCCCGCGGTGCTGGTCGACGTGCGCCACCCCGGCTTCGACTCCGTGCACGCCGACGACAAGGCCGGCGGCCGGCTCGTCGCCGGGCATCTGCTGGCCCGCGGGCACCGCCGGCTGGGGTTCCTCGGCGAGGCCCAGCGCACCGGCGCCTACGTCTCGCCCTCGCGGCGCAGGCTCGACGGCTTCCGCGCCGCGCTGGCCGAGGCCGGTCACGGCCTTCCCGGGGGCGACGTGCGGTTCACCGTCCACGGCGTCGGCCCCGCCGCCGAGGCCGCCGCCGCGATGCTGGCCGGGCCCGAGCGTCCCACCGCCGTCTTCGCGGGCGACGACGTCCTCGCGGCGGGGGTGGTGAAGGCCGCGCGCGGCCTCGGCCTGCGGGTGCCGGACGATGTGGCCGTGGCCGGGTTCGACGACGGCGAGCTGGCCGAGGCGCTGGAGCTGACGACGGTGCGCCAGCCCCTGGAGGAGTCCGGGCGGGCCGCGATGGAACGCCTGCTCCAGCGGCTGGAGTCGCCCTCCGCCCCCGCCCGCGAGATCAGGCTGGACCTGCGGCTGGTCGAACGCCGCACCACCTGAGACGGGTCACCAGGACGCGGGTCACTACGGGGGCGTCGGCGGCGATGGTATATCGAAGTGCTTCGATCGAAGCGCTTGACTGATCGGCGTGATGTGGCGTCTCATGGAAACGGCAGAGACGGCGGGACGGCGTCCGCCGCCCCGTCCGCGGCTCGGTAAGGCATCCGCGAAGGAAGGTGCGGGCAGATGACCGGCACACCCCGTGACACGTCCCCGGCGAGGGCTTCGACGCCGCCGGGCTCATGCCCCTCGGACCGGGTGGGCGAGCTGGTCCGGTCCTACGTCGTGACGGGCGGCGGGCGCGGCATCGGCAGGGCGGTGTCCGAGCGGCTCCTCGCCGACGGTCACGCCGTGGTGGCGATCGAACGCGACCCCGCCGCGCAGACCTGGGCGCGGGGACGTCCGCAGGGGGACCGGCTGTCCCTCGTCGAGGGCGACGCCGCCGAGGAGGCCGTCGCGGAGCGGGCCGCCGACCTGGCGGGGGAGGCCGGGGTCTTCGGCGGCTGGGTCAACAACGCCGCCACGTTCCGGGACGCCTCGCTGCACTCGTCTCCCGCCCGCCTGGTGCTGGACCTGGTCGCGGGCAACCTGGAGGCGGCCGTCACGGGATCGGCGGTGGCGGTCCGCCGTTTCCTGGCCGCGGGCACCGGCGGGTCCATCGTCAACGTCTCCTCCCACCAGGCCCGCCAGGCCGTCCCCGGCTGCCTGCCGTACGTGACGGCCAAGGCGGCGTTGGAAGGGCTGACCCGCGCGCTGGCGGTGGAGTACGGCCCGCACGGGATCCGCGCCAACGCCGTGGCGCCCGGCTCGGTCGGCACCGAGCGCTACCAGGCGTTCCTCGACGCCCAGGAACCCGGCGCGCGGGCGGCGGTGGAGGAGGAGATGCGGCTGCTGCACCCGCCGGGGCGGGTGGCCAGGCCCGAGGAGGTCGCCGCGGTGATCGTCCATCTGCTGTCGCCCGAGGCGAGCTTCGTCAGCGGCGCCACGGTGCCGGTGGACGGAGGCCGGTCGGTGCTCGCCCGCGACCCCGAGGGCACCGTGCCCGCGCTAGGCGGTCAGGACTCGGGCAGCGCGGCGAGGGCCTCCCGCAGGGTCGGGTAGGTGGCGAAGGCGCGCGCCACCCCGGTCAGGCGGAAGATCCGCTCGATGCGGGAGTTGAGGCCCACCAGCAGGACGCCGCCCGCGCGGGCGGCCACGGCGCGGCGCGCGCCCAGGAAGACGCTGATGCCGGTGGAGTCGCAGAACGTCAGCCCGGTGAGGTCGATCACCAGGTATCGGGCGTCCTCGGCGTAAGCCTTGTCCAGAGCCTTCTGCAGGCGCGAGGCGCTGCCGTGGTCGAGTTCCCCGGTGAGCACCAGGGTACGCGCCCAGGGTCGCTGCGGATCGCCGGAGCCGGCGTCGACGTGCACGGTGAAGTTCATGGACGACCTATTCGAAGCGGGCGCTGGACCAGCGGAGGGGCGGAAACGTCATGGCGGGCATGGCGGGCACAGGGGTACGGCGGGTATGGCGGGCACGGCCACGTGGGCACGCCAGCCGGGCCCCCGTTGGCGGATCCTTCACGTCGGTGACGATATGCGAACCGGCGTTGCCTGCCCACTCGCCACGATCCCCGCCGTCGCGGCCCGGACGTCCCGGCGGGCTTCTCCCGGGCGATCCCGGCTCCCTGACCTCCATCCTGATACGGCGGAGCCTGGGCGGAGCGGGGTCTATTCCCGCGCGGCGGTGAGGGCCTGCCGCAGCCGCACGGCCGAGCCCCGGTCGTCCCGGATGATGCTCACCTCGTCGCAGAGCTGCCCCATCAGCCACAGCCCCCGGCCGCGGAGCCTCCCGACCCCCGGGTCGGAGGCGTTGGCATGGGCGGGGACCAGGAGCCCGAGGCGGTCGTGGATCTCGACGGTGACGTAACGGTCGTCGTGCCAGGCCAGGACGTGCCCCTGGCCCTCGGCGTGGTCGAGCACGTTGGCGGCGGCCTCGTTGACGGCCAGGACCAGATCCTGGAGGCGGACACCGGCCAGCCCGGCATCGCCGGCGTAACCGCCGACCTGCCTGCGCAACCCACCCAGATCATCGGTGATCGGCCAGTACGCGGGGTTTCGCCCACTGACATCCACCGGCACCCTCCACCTACATAGCCAGCCGCCGACCCGGCACGAGTCCGCTACCGCGACGACCATACTGCCTGCACGCCTTTGGTCATGCCCAGGGCGACCCCGCACGGCGCACGGGGCGCCCCCGGACCCTCGCCCACGCGCCGCGGGCGGGGCCGCCTCGGCGTGCCGGGGTGGGGAAATCGGTTTGATCAATGGGGGCTCGGACGTCAGGCTCGGGGCATGGGTGCTGGGCGGGCGTTTGACGAGTTGGTGGCCGAGGCCGCGGCGGTTTCGGTTGACGGGTGGGATTTCTCCTGGTTGGACGGGCGGGCGACCGAGGAGCGGCCGTCGTGGGGGTACGCGCGGCTGCTCGCGGAGCGGATGGCTCGCGCGTCGGCGGCGCTCGACCTGGACACCGGCGGTGGCGAAGTGCTCGCGGGGGTGCCGCTGCTGCCGCCCCTGACCGTGGCGACGGAATCCTGGCCGCCGAATCTGGCCCGCGCCACCGAGAGGCTGCGCCCGCGGGGGGTGGCGGTGATCGACGCCCATGGCGAGCGGCTGCCGTTCGCCGGCGGCGTCTTCGACCTGGTGAGCAGCCGTCACCCGGTGTCGACCTGCTGGGAGGAGATCGCCCGGGTCCTGCGCCCGGGGGGCGCCTACTTCTCGCAGCAGGTCGGACCCCGGACGGTGGCGGAGCTGACCGAGTTCTTCCTCGGCCCCCGGCCAGGCCCGTACACGCGTGACCCCGAGGTCGCCAGAGCGGCGGCCGAGGCCGCGGGCCTCAGCGTGGCGGACCTGCGCTACCAGCGCCTGCGGATGGTGTTCCACGACGTCGGAGCCGTGATCTACTTCCTGCGGAAGGTCATCTGGACCGTCCCCGGCTTCACGGTCGAGGAGCACCTCACCCGCCTGCGGGCCCTCCACGAGAAGATCGCCGCCGACGGCCCCTTCATCGCGCACTCGACCCGCTTCCTGATCGAAGCCCGCAAACCGGCCTGACCGGGCGAAGCCGGTAGATCGGGCCGGCCGATCGAGGTCCGCGGACCCGGTCAGGCGGCCGCTAGGACTGCGGCGGAGTGCGCCGGTCGATCAGGTGCGCGATGCCGTCGAGGACCCGTTCGAGGCCGAACTCGAAGGCGTGGGCAGGGTCGGAGGCGGCGCCGTACGCTTCGCCGGCGGCCGTGCCGACGCGGGCGGCCAGCGGGTAGCGGCCGGCGTCCATGACCTTGCCCAGGTAGGGCGCGTGGGCGTACCACCACTGCTCGTCGGACATGCCGGTGCGCTGCTCGGCCTGCGCCGCCTCGACCGCGCCGCGCGCCGCGCCGTGGACGTACCCGCCGATGAGGGTGACGACCGAGTCCATCTCCAGGTCGGTCAGGCCGACGCCGTCCACGGCGGACAGCTCGTACTCGTAGGCGGCCGTCACGTTGGGGCCGAGCGGCGGCCGGGTGGTGGCGACGTACAGCAGCCAGGGGTGGCGCTGGTACAGGGCCCACTTCTCGCGGGCGATCATCTCCAGTCTGGCGCGCCAGCCGCCCTCGACGGCGGGCCTGGCGGTCTCGCCGATCACCGTGTCCAGCATGAGGTCGAGGAGCTCGGCCTTGCCGGGGACGTAGGTGTACAGCGACATGGTGCCGACCCCGAGCCGCTCGGCGACGCGGCGCATGGTCAGAGCGGCCAGGCCGTCGGTGTCGGCGACCTCGATCGCCGCCCCGACGATGCGGTCGACGCTGAGGTCCGGCCTGCCCTTCCTGCTGGACTTCTCGCGGGTGCGCCACAGCAGGGCCAGGCTGCGCGCGGGGTCGCCCGCGCCGGTGTACTCGGTGGTCATCGTGGCTCGAATCCTATCCTCGCCCGGATCGCCCACCCTTCCCGGCGGCCGGGCGGCGGCGGGCCCCCGATCCCCTGATCGCTTCCTCGTCCGCCTGGTCTCGTGTGCGCGCCCCCACTCGCCGCATGGTGTACCGTACGACTTCCCGTGTCTTGTACGGTACATTGTACGGAGACAGCGAACCGAGGAAGGATGCCAGTGGATTCCACGGGACACGCGATCGTCGCCGAGGGGCTGCGCAAGCGGTACGGCGGCACGGAGGCGCTGGCGGGGTTCGACCTCGCCGTGCCCAAGGGCACCGTGTGCGGGCTGCTCGGCCCCAACGGCGCCGGCAAGACGACCGCCGTGCGGGTGCTGACCACACTGCTCCGGCCCGACGCCGGCCGCGCCGAGGTCGCGGGGTTCGACGTCGTGCGCCAGGCCGCCCGGGCGCGGTACCACGTCGGGCTGGTCGGCCAGCACGCCGCGCTGGACGAGGTGCTGAGCGGGCGGCAGAACCTCGTGATGTTCGGCCGGCTCTACCACCTGGGCCTGGCGAGGGCCCGCCGCCGGGCCGACGAGCTGCTGGAACGGTTCGGGCTCGCCGACACCGGAGCCAAGCCCGTCAAGCAGTACTCCGGCGGCATGCGCCGCAGGCTGGACCTCGCGGCCGGGCTGATCCTGGCCCCCTCCGTGCTGTTCCTGGACGAGCCGACCACCGGGCTGGACCCGCGCGGGCGCAACGAGGTCTGGGAGGCGGTGGGCTCCCTGGTCGCGGCCGGGACCACGGTGCTGCTCACCACGCAGTACCTGGAGGAGGCCGACCGGCTGGCCGCGAAGATCTGCGTGGTCGACTCCGGCCGCGTGATCGCCGAGGGCACGCCGGGCGAGCTGAAGGGCGCGATCGGCGGCGACCGCGTCGACGTCGTGCTGCGCGCCGCCGACGAGATCCCCGCCGCCATGGCGATCATCGGGCGCGTCACCGGCGGCGAGCCGGAGTCCGACCCGGACACGCGCCGGGTCGGCGCGCCGGTCCGCGAGCGGGTGGCCGCCCTGACCGAGGTGGTGCGGGCACTGGACGAGGCGGGCATCGTGGCCGAGGACATCACGCTGCGCCGCCCGTCCCTGGACGAGGTGTTCCTGCGCCTCACCGGACACCGCACCGATGAACGTGCCGGGGAGCGCGCCGCGGAGGAGGTGGCCGCGTGACGACTGCCTCCCCGGCGGCCCGCGAGGTCGCCCCGCGCGGCGGGCCGGACCGGCTTCGGTGGGCGCTGTCCGACGCCTGGGTGATCACCCACCGTGACCTGTCCCACTGGGCCCGCCGGCCTGCCCAGCTCGTCGTCGGGCTGCTGTTCCCGGTGATGATGGTCCTGATGTTCGCCTTCCTGTTCGGCGGCGGCATGGTGATCCCCGGCGGCGGGGACTACCGCGAGTTCCTCATGCCCGGAATGTTCGCGATGACCATGGTCTTCGGCATCGAGACCACGTTCACGGCGGTCAGCACCGACGCGACCAGGGGCGTCACCGACCGGTTCCGGTCGCTGCCCATGGCCTCCTCAGCGGTGGTGGCCGGGCGCAGCGCCGCCGACATGCTCAACTCGGTCGCCGGGCTGGCCGTCATGATCGCCTGCGGGCTCGCGATCGGCTGGCGGTGGCACGAGGGGCCGGGCGCGGCGCTGGCGGCGGTGGGCCTGCTCTTGCTGCTGCGCTTCGCCCTGCTGTGGATCGGCATCTACCTCGGGCTGGCCATCAAGAGCCCCGAGGCGGTGATGGCGGTGCAGATCCTGGTGTGGCCGCTCGGCTTCCTGTCCAACACGTTCGCCTCGCCCGCCACCATGCCCGGCTGGCTGGGCGCGGTCGCCGAGTGGAACCCGCTGTCGGCCACGGTCGCGGCGACCCGGCAGCTGTTCGGCAACCCGGGCTGGGGCGGCGACTCCTGGGCCGCGCAGCACGCGCCGCTGATGGCGCTCGCCTGGCCGCTGCTCATCCTGGTGATCTTCTTCCCGCTGTCGGTGCGGCGCTACCGTCGTCTGAGCCGCTGACCACGACCGGCCCTGCGAGGCCGCGTCACCGCTCGCCGTCACGGCGCCGCTTACCCGGGGCGTAATCGATTTCCCGGCTCCCGGCCGCCATCGTGGTGTCCGGGCGGTTCCCCCGGATCCGCCCGGACGACCGGCCGGTGCGGGTCAGCGGGCTTCCCCTGCCGTACGGGGGGCGGCGCGGCCGCACGCTAACGGGCCTCGTGGGAGCCGCCGGCGCGCTGGTCGATGAGGACGCCGAGGCCGTCCAGGACGCGGCGCAGCCCGAACTCGTAGGCGTGGTCGGGGCTGGCGGGGGCGTTGTGCGTCGCGCCCGCCGCCGCGCCCACACGGGTGGCGGTGGGGTAGCGGGCGCCGTCGAACACGCGGGCCAGCAGCGGCGCGCTGACCTCCCACCACTGCTCGTCGGTGAGCACGCTCTCGCGCTGGGCGGTGCGCAGGTCGGCCGCCGCGCGGGCCGAGGTGTGGACGAACCCCAGCAGGTAGGTCAGGGCGTCGTCCATCTCGACGTCGTCCAGCCCGAGGCCCTCGAACGCGCGCAGCTCGTGCTCGTACTTGGCCAGCACCCCGGGCCCGAGCGGCGGGCGGCCCGTGGACACGGCGAGCATCCACGGATGCCGCTCGTACAGCTCCCGGTTGTCCTGTGCCACCGCCTCCAGCCGGGCCCGCCACGGCAGATGGGACAGCTCGGGCCGTGGCATGCGGCCGAAGACGGTGTCGACCATGAGATCGAGCAGCTCGGCCTTGCCGGGGACGTACGTGTAGAGGGACATCGCGCCGACGCCGAGCGCCTGCGCGACGCGCCGCATGGTCAGCGCCTCCAGCCCCTCGGAGTCGGCGAGGGTGATGGCGGCCGCGACCACCTCGTCGAGGGTCAGGCCCTGACGGGGCCCTCGTTGCGAGGGACGGGCGCCCGGCTCCCTCCAGAGCAATTCGAGGGTGCGAGCCGGGTCGCCGGCCCCACTGCGGTGGATCGTGGGTGGCACGCGCATATCTTCTCACCTGCAAGAACTCCGGACGTTGTACGGAGTGCATTCGCGTGCCTTCGATCTGTTCCGGCGGGCTCATCATCCCGCCGCGTCCAGGACCTCCCGTGATCCACGCCCTCAGGGAGGGGATCACGGAGTCCCGTTCTCGTCACCTTCTGGTGAGGCGATCGGCCCGGCCGTGGAGGTAGCGCCGCCGGGGGAGGCCGGTCGTCCGGGCCGCCGCCTGGCGGTAGGCGTCGCGGCCCGCCGACTCCGTCCGTCAGGCGCAAGAGGAGTCGGGCATGGCCTGACGAGCCTCTTCGACGTGTGGCTCTACCAGAAGGGAGAGCCTTCGACCTGGTGACCGCGGAAGTTCGGTCCACTCATGTACGGTTCGCGATGTGATGTACCGAATTCGTGTCTGCATCGGTTCGCTGATCTCCCTGGTCTGCCTGGGGTTCGCGCTCTACGCGCTGTATCAGCTGATCCGTGGCGGTAGCTGCGCGTCGGGCGGCAACTATGTCTCCGCGCGCGAATGCCCGCCGGGCACGGAGAAATGGGCCTGGATCCTTCCCGGCGCCATCATCGGCGGCCTGCTGAGCTTCTTCCTCGGCGTATTCAAGGGCTTCGGGCCCGCCCCAACGGACCGTACAGAGGCGTCGTCGGACCCGGCCACTCGCTTGGGCGGCCGGGTGATCGTGACGAGGGGGCAGGTGTTCCCCCGTGGGGAGACACCCCATTCCTGGCAGATGTTCACCCCCGGGCAGGCTCCTCCCGGACAGGCGCCCACCGGGCCCGTGGACGGCCGGGATCCGATCGTCCGGCTCCAGAGACTCCGCGAGTTGCTCGACGCGGGCACGCTCTCGCCGGCGGAGTTCGAGCGGGCCAAGGCGAAGATCCTCTCCGAGATGTGACCTCCGCCGTCACGCCCCGCCCGTCAGCGGGCTGGGCCGCCCTCGTCATTTCGAGTCCTTCGGGGCGAGGTCGGGCTGACGATCAATATCTTCGCACTTGCAAGAACTCCGGACGTTGTACGGAGTGCATCGCGTGCGTTCGGTCCGTTCCGGCGGGCTCACCGCCTCGCCGCGTGCAGGACATCCCTCGATCCGCGCCGTCGGGGAGGACCGTGGAGTCCCGTTTTCGTCACCTTTCAGGTGAGGCGATTGGCCCGACTGTGGAGGTAGCGCTGCTGGGGGAGGCTCGTCGTCCGGGCGGCCGCCTCGCGGTAGGCGTCGCGGGCCGCCGGGTGGTCGCCCGACATCTCCAGCAGGTGGGCGCGCACGGCGTACAGGCGGTGGTCCTCGGCGACGCGGCCGTCGGCCGCGAGCCTTCCGAGCAGGTCGAGCCCGGCGGGGGCGCCGTGCGCCATGGCCACGGCGACGGCGTGGTTCAGCCGCACCAGGGGATTGTCGGAGATCCGCATCAGCAGCTCGTACAGCGCCGTGATCTGCGGCCAGTCGGTGGCCTCGGCGCTTGGGGCCTCGTCGTGCACCGCCGCGATCGCGGCCTGGAGCTGGTACGGGCCCGGCACGCCCTGGGACAGGGCCTTGGTGACCAGCGCGACGCCCTCGGCGATGTGGCGGGCGTCCCAGAGGGACCGGTCCTGCTCGGCCATCGGGATCAGCGCGCCGTCCGGCCCCGTACGCGCCGGGCGGCGGGCGTCGGTGAGCAGCATGAGGGCGAGCAGCCCCGCCACCTCGCCGTCGCCGGGAAGGACGCCGTGGACCAGGCGCGCCAGCCGGATCGCCTCGGCCGACAGCTCGCCGCGGTGCAGGCTCGGCCCCGAGGTGCTGGCGTAGCCCTCGTTGAAGATCAGGTACAGCACGTGCAGGACCGCCCCGAGCCGCGCGGCCCGCTCGGGACCCGCGGGCATGGCGAACGGGATCCCGCTCTCCTTGACCCGCTGCTTGGCCCGGCTGATGCGCCGCGTCATGGTGGACTCGGGCACGAGGAACGCGCGGGCGATCTCCGCCGTCGTCAGGCCGCCGACCGCGCGCAGCGTCAGCCCGATCTGCGACGCCGTGGACAGCGACGGGTGGCAGCACATGGACAGCAGGATCAGCGTGTCGTCCGGCTCCGGCGGCGGCCGGTCGGCGGCGGGCGCGAGCCACTCGCCGGGCAGGACCTGCCGGGCGACGGTGTCCTCGCGCCGCCGCCGGGCCTGCTCGGCGCGCAGCAGGTCGGTCAGCCGGCGCGAGGCGACGGTGATCAGCCAGCCGCGCGGGTTGTCCGGGACGCCTTCGCGCGGCCATTGGACGGATGCCGCGAGGAGCGCCTCCTGCGCCGCGTCCTCGGCTGTGGCGAAATTTCCGTAACGCCGTACCACCGCGCCGAGGACCTGCGGCGCGAGCGCGCGCAGCAGGCCCTCGACGTCGTCCCCCGTCACCGGCACGCCTACGCCTCGAGGTCGCCCATGCCGTCGGCGACCGGCCGGACGTCCACGTACCACTCGCGGTCCAGCTCCGCGTCCTTCGGATGCGGCGTCCTTGCCAGCCTCGCGGCGATCTCGGTCGCCCGGTCGAAGCTCTCGCAGTCGACCAGCGTGTAGCCCGCGAGGACCTCCTGGGTCTCGGGGTAGGGCCCGTCGGTCACGACCGGCACGCCTTCCCGCAGACGGATCCTGCGGGCGTGGACGGGCGCGGTCAGCCCCTGCGCGTCGACGAACTCGCCGGACTCGACCAGGTCCTGGTTCCACTTCACCATGAAGGCGTGCAGCTCGGCGGCGTCCTCCGGGGACCAGGCCGGTCGGCCGGCGTCCTTCCCGGACAGCATGTCGAAGTCCCGCTGCGCGCCGTACAACATGATCATGTACTTCACGTTCGCTCCTCTCCACCGGCACCCCCGCGGTGCCGCTCGCCCGGGACGTCGAGGCCGCGCGCCGATCTCGGACATCCCCGGCCGCCCGAGCCGGGAAAATCTTCACCGCCGTCCGTACGCCGGGTGACGCCGCCTGTACGCCGAGGTCAGGCGCCGCCCGGTCGCCGGGTACCCGTGAGGGTACGGCGGGCGGCGTCCTCGTGGCGAGCGCGGCCCGGGCGGAGCCGGCTCAGGGGCGGGGCGGGGCCGTGACCAGGCCGCTGTCGTACGCTACGACGACGAGCTGGGCGCGGTCGCGGGCGTTCAGCTTGGCCAGCAGCCGCCCGACGTGGCTCTTCACCGTGGCCGGGCTGAGGTGCAAACGCTCGGCGATCTCCCCGTTGGACAGCCCGCGCGCGATGTGGACGAGCACCTCGCGCTCGCGCTCGGTGACGCCGTCCAGCTCGCGCGGCAGCGTCCGGTCCGGCTCGGGACGGCGCGTGAACTCGGCGATCAGCCGCCGGGTCACGGTCGGCGCCAGCAGCGCCTCGCCGGACGCGACGACGCCGATGGCGGCCAGCAGGTCGGCTGGACGGGTGTCCTTGAGCAGGAAGCCGGCCGCCCCGGCCCGAAGCGCCGCGTAGACGTAGGCGTCCAGGTCGAAGGTGGTGAGGATCAGCACTCGCACCCCGGCCGTCTGTGGCGAGCCGCAGATGCGGCGGGTAGCCTCGATGCCGTCCATCTCGGGCATCCGCACGTCCATGAGCACGACGTCCGGCCGCTCGCGGCGGGCCACCTCGACGGCCTCCGCGCCCGTCCCCGCCTCGCCGACCACCGTCAGCCCCGGGGCGGTGTCGATCAGGAGGCGGAAGCTGCCGCGCAGCAGGGCCTGGTCGTCGGCGACCACCACGCGGACCGGGCGCCCCGTGCCCGGGTCCCGCCCCGTCGCGCCGGCGTCCGTCCCGTCTCCGGTCCGCCCTGTCCCGCCGAGGCCGGCCTCGTCTCCGGCGCGCCCGCTCACAGGGCCCGTCCCCCAGACTCGTACGGCAGGCGGGCGGACACGGCGAAGCCGCCCTCCGGACGCGGCCCGGCGGCGAACTCCCCGCCGTACATCGCCACCCGCTCGCGCATCCCGGCCAGGCCGTGGCCGGGCGCCGACTCGGCCGCGGCGGGCAGCACGCGCGCGCCCGGCCCGTCGTCGGTCACCTCGATGCGCACCGCGCCGCGCGAGCCGCGGACGACGACGCGGCACCGCGCCGGGGCGGCGTGCCGGACCACGTTGGTCAGCGCCTCCTGGACGATCCGGTACGCCGACAGCTCCAGGCCCTCCGGCAGCCCCTCCACGTCCCGGACGTCGAGCTCGACGCGCACCCCGGCCACCGCCGCCCCCTCGGCCAGCTCCGGCAGCCGCGCCAGGCCGGGCGCGGGGTGCAGGTCGTCCCGGTCCGGCTCCGCGACGGTCTCGGCGCGCAGGACGCCCAGCATGTGGCGCATCTCGGTGAGGGCGCCGCGGCTCACGGACTCGATCTCGCGCAGCGCCGCGCGGGCCTCCTGGGGGTGCTGGTCGGCGACGTGATCGGCGATGCCCGCCTTCACCGTGATCAAGGTCATGCTGTGGGCGACCACGTCGTGCAGCTCGCGGGCGATGCGCAGCCGCTCATCGGTGACCGCCCGCCGCGCGGCGTCCTCGGCGGTCCGCGCGACGTAGGTGCGGCGCTCGCGCACGGCCCGGCCGATGGTCCATGAGCCGCCCATGAGGGTCGCGCCGAACAGCAGCACCGGGTACGGGAAGCCGCGCACGAAGCCCGCCGCGGGTCCCGCCATGGCCGACCCGATGATCACCACCGCGCTGACCAGGCCGATCGTCCGCGTGGACACCCAGCGGACCCCCGGCACCGTGAGCGCGACGGTGTACAGGGCGAAGGCCGCGCCGGCGAACGGATCGCGCACCGCGTCCAGCAGGGCCGACACCACGCCCAGGACGAGCACCACGCCGAAGACCGGCACCGGCCACAGGCGCCGGACGGCCAGAGGCAGCCCCATGCCGGCGAGCAGCAGCCCCCACGCCACGGCCGTCCCCGCGTCGCCGTCCGGCACCCGCTCGAAAGTCGAGACGGAGAACAGCGCGACGTATCCCGCGGCGAAGAGCCCGTCCAGGACGACCGGCCGATGCCGGCGGCCGAGGGGGAACGGCGGGCGACGCCTGACGGCGCCCGTGATCGGCCACCGCCACGGGCTCCGCGGCCGGTCGTACGCATCGTGCACCCGACGACGGTACCCGCGCGGGACCACCCCGCGCCTCATCCCCGGGAACGTCGTCCTCCGGGCCCATATCCCTGGGAACGTCATCCTCGGGGCTCATTCGCCGCCCATATCCCGCCGCCGTCCGCCCTGGGCGGTACGCGGGGAACGGGGCCGAGGTCCGATGCGGACCCGGAGGCGCGTGCGGCACCGTTGCGGCGTGATCGAAGTCAGAGAGCTGACCAAACGCTACGGCGGCGCCCTCGCCGTCGACCGGCTGTCGTTCGAGGTCGGGCCCGGACGGGTGACCGGGTTCCTCGGACCCAACGGCGCGGGAAAGCCGAACAACGGATTGTGACAGTTATGTGATACCTCTGCCTGTGGTGTTCCCCCAGCATGGGGCCGCGTGGCCGTCCCGTTCGCCGTCATCCCACCCGTGGGGAAGCGGGCCAGGGGGCAGGGGTACAGGTGGAGCACCCCACTGGATGAACGACCTGTACCCCTGCCCCCTGGTCTGCTTGGCTGGCCTGGGATGACGGCGGGCGGGACGGCCTTCCACACCAGCCGCCTACGGTCCTGGCCAGCGTTCGGCCGCTCCCGGGGCCGGAGTCCCCCGCCGGAGGCGCTTTAGTAAGCCGTAAACTGCTGAGCATGATTCGAGCCGTGGTCTTTGATGTCGGTGAGTGCCTGGTCAACGAGACCCGAGAGTATGGCACGTGGGCTGATTGGCTGGGCGTTCCTCGACACACCTTCTCTGCCGTATTCGGTGCGATCATTGCCCAGGGCTTGGACTACCGCGAGACATTCCAGGTTTTTCGCCCCGGCTTCGATCTCACTCAAGAACGAGAGAAGCGGGTCCAGCTTGGGCAGGGCGAATGGTTCGGAGAAGAAGACCTCTATTCAGACGTACGTCCGACCTTAAAGACCCTGCGCGCGAACGGGCAATGGGTTGGCATAGCTGGCAATCAAACCGTCAGAGCTGGCACCATTCTCCGGGACTTAGACCTGCCCGCAGATATGATTGCCACCTCTGACGATTGGGGTGTATCTAAACCGGATACCCACTTCTTCCAATGCGTAGTGGACGCAGCTTCATGTGACCCGAGTGAAATCTTGTATGTCGGTGACCGGCTTGACAACGACATTAGACCGGCGGCAGAGATGGGGCTACGTACAGCGCTAATTCGCAGAGGTCCATGGGGCGTCATTCAGCGGAATGACCCCGAAGCGGAACGGATCCCTACTATGCGGATAGATTCACTGGGTGAGCTTCCTGATCGAATCCGTACGTTCAACGCTGCAATGCTGTAAGCGTCGTCTTCCACTCGTATAGCCGGTCGTCCAGACGCTGCACGTAATCCTGTTCGGCCCACGCCTGCAAACCGCGTCGCACGTCGCGTATGCGGTCCATACCGGTTGCGTACCATGTCACGGCTAGCTGGTCTAGCGCCTGTTCTAGACGAGCGCATGCATCTTTGGGCTTGTTCTCGGCGGCGTCTACTGCCGCTAGGTCGCCAAGAACGACGACGCGCTGTTTTCCGTCGCTCTGTGATAGAGCGTCAAGGACGCCGAGAAGTGTTTCGCGTGCTTGAGGAAGGTGACCCGCCTTTAGTTCCACATTGCCTTTGAAAGAGGCAAGCCGAGCAGGCGAGAACCAATTGAACCAGTCAGGCGATGTGTGCGGGCTCCCTGCTGAAAGAACCTCCTCGGCGTGGTGGATGAGCCGCAGCGCTTCTCTGATGTGACCGCAACGAGTTTCACACTCGGCCTCCACCGCGTCGAGCCAAGCAAGGAATTCCGCCGATGTCTGGGAACGGCGAGCGTAGGCACGCGCCGCTCTTATGCGTTCGGCAGACTCTTCGCTCTGCCCTGCCCAACCTGGCACAAATGCCGCGTGTGCCAGAATGGCTGATCCTAGTAGTGGATCCTCTGCTTCTCCTGCCGCTTGGAGAGCGCGAATAAGCGTGGCGGCGGAGTCTTGAGGCTGGCGAAGGTCGAAGAATTCGATGCGACCAGCGAGTAAAAATGACTCAGCGAGAGCCGTGGCCAGAAGTCGCCGCGTAGGGGTGGCAGTCTCCGCCAGCAGCTGAGTGCCTAGGCGAGCGTGTTCTACAACGGCGGGATGCATTTGTGCTGGCTGAACCGTCCAGTACAGACGGCGATATGCGGCAGTAATCGCGGCATAATCGGCCCCGACTGTTGCCGGTTGCATTGTGCTTGAAGCCTTTGGGAGAGGAAGCGCGGCGCCCGGGGTCGGAGATGCTTGCGGGCGTGGAGCCGTGGCGGATGCTGGAGAGACACCGGTCGCGTGATCACCCCAGGGCGGGGTGAATCCAAGTTCCTCGAACGGGACTTGCAGCACGTGCACGAGCAGACGCTGATGGTGGGCCTGTGGCCATGGCGGCGTTGATGATTCCCAGCGTCGCACTTGTCGGACACTCACCTCCATCGGTCCTAGCCCTATCTCAGGGGCAGCCTGGGTGAGCGCATCGGCTAGGGCTTGTTGCGAGGCATAGCCGGCGTACTGGCGCGCGCTCTTGAGCTGGACGTTTCCAGAGGGGCGGGGCATGTGGTGTTCCCTCCCGTGCGGGTCGGCTGATGGAGCACTAAAGAACCTCTCTTAGGACTAAGTGGACAAATCGCACCATGCTTAGTCCTCTTGGAGGCCCATTGACGTCCCTTTAACGGCCTTGTAGCGGCCCTAAGTCTAGTCCAGCCTTAGGACACCGCACAACGTAGTCACGGAGCCACAGGGGCGGGCCGGTGCGGAACATCGCCCTCTCGCTCAACGTATAACCGCTGAAATAGCGGAACCCGTAGGCGTCCGTCACAACGCCGTACGGGTTCCTCGACCGCACAGTGGAGGTGCGATCTATGGGTGATCCTAGGACATTGGAGGTACGCCGCAAGTCGGTCATTGCGGGACGACTGTTAGGAGTCGTACAACTGCCTGCAAATCCGGAGAGCGTTGCTTTGGCGCGCGGCTTCGTGCGGCGGATGCTCGGGGCCGGTCATCCGGTCGTAGATGAAGTGACGCTGTTGGTGTCGGAGCTGTTCACGAATTCGGTCGTGCATTCGGATTCACGGCACGGCGGTAGCGTCATAGTCGCGGTCGCTGACTGCTTCCAGTGCATCCACGTAGATGTAATGGACGCCGGTGGGAAGTCGTTCCCGAATGTAAAGCGGGAACCCATGGCCGAAGGTGGGCGCGGGCTTTCGCTCGTTGACGATCTGTCTATTCGGTGGGGCATCGCCAACGACGCTGACGGGCGGACGGTTTGGTTTGAGGTCGGTTACAAGTGGGGCGCTCTTGCAGACGACGGCAGTGCGGTTAAGGAGACGGCGAGACTGGCCGCTCGTGTGGTGGCGACCAGTCTGGCGCTAGAAGAGTCGTCGCATTCTCTCAAGCCTGACGGTTAGGTGCGCCGGTCAGGCGGGTTCTAAATCATGGGGACGAATAGCCGGAAGATGAGCTGTAGTCCTTGGCGGGAAAACGGGCATGGCTAGTAATACCCCTTTCATGGGTCAAGATGTCGATGGCGTCATGCTCTGCGCCCCGCCAAGGGGCTCTCGGAGGTTCAAATCCTCCCGTCCCTACGCAGTCTTTAGCCTGCCTGCTATCGCGGCTCGCGGATATTTCATTCCTATCCGAGGACCGCTAGGTATCGGGGATCTCGGGGGTTGTGATGCCGAACGCGTGCGGTCTCGTCTGGGGTCGCCGGGAATGGGAGCCGCCTATCAGCGTGTAGCGAATGACATGGTCAATGATGTGTTCACCTTGGTAGTCCCCGGTTCTCCGTTGCCGGGGGCTATCCATTCCCATCCAGGAAGGGGCAGGAATGGCTAAGAATGAGGAGAAAAAGCCGAAGCCTGAGCCTAAGCCCTTGCAACCACATGAGTGCCCCGGCTTCGCCGACCGAAAGCACAGAATGAAGCACGTGACGTCGGAGCTGATGAAGTGCGAGAAATGCCCTCAGCAGTGGTACGTCTGACGTACTTGCCATACTCACCTTTTGAAAGGTGGATTTCTAATGGGCAAGTCCCGGAAGAAGGGTAGCGGCGGGCAAACGTCGTCGCTGGTAAAGCGTGACGACAAAGGGCGTGCGTGGTGCCGCAAGACGGGTAAGAGGGTTCTTTTCTCTGAGGAACAGGGCCGGGCGGCATTGACCAGGATCCGAGAGAACCCGGATCCCGTCTTACAGCAGCTTGGATATCTTCCCTTCCGGACCTATCGCTGTCGTCATTGCGATTTCTGGCACCTTGCGGGGACTGGGGCCTCTCGCGGGGATGGTCGGCGTAGGCGTCGGGGTGCGATGGCCTGGGTCTGAACGAAGTCTATGAGCCGGGCGGCGGCGCGGTGACTACTTCTTACCCGCGCCGTCTCCCTTTTAGCGCAGGGTGATGAATTCCGACCATTAATAGCTGTAGCGGAAGGATCTGTCTATGCTTTTGCGGATCATGTCGCAGAATGTTCAGCTCGGCGCACACCGGGACGGCCGATGGGTGCGCCTGGCTCAGATCATCCGGGAGCACGATCCCTCTATTTTGCTGCTTCAGGAGTGTATGGGGTGGCTGGACAACGACATGAGACAGGTGATCGCCGCTGAGAAGGATCTGGGGATGCGGGTATGGGTGGGTTTTTCGCGTACCAAGAGCCATACCGTTGTCGCGCATGCTCCTGAGCTGCCGGTGGCGGGTTTCGAGAGCAACCCCTACACCTTGATGCAGGGCTATAGTGCGGCGCGCTTCGCTCTCCCTGGCTTGCCGGTGCCGTTGGTGGTGATCAGTGCTCACCTGACTGCCTATTCGGTGGAGGGCGCAGCCGAAGAGGCACAACTTTTGGCCGCGCGGGCCTACCGGTACGACGGTCTGGGGGTGCTGGGCGGGGATCTGAACTGCTGCCCGGTGGGGGATCCCGAACCTGAGTGGGAGGGGGTGCCGCCCTACAACCGGATGAACCGGTGTCTTCCGCGATCGTCTCCGGATGAGCCGTGGCGGGCGAATACGATCGTCGGCGGCAAGCTGGCGGCGGGTGGGATGATCGACGTAGCGGCGTATCTGGCTGATCGACGGGGCGATGTGTCGCTGAGGGCCGCTACCGGACTGGGCGGGGTCCGGGTTGATCAGTTCCACGTGACCCCGGCTCTTAAGGCGGCCATCGTGGATTACCGGCGTGTGGATGTCGGTGAGGCTAGCGATCATTGGGGTGTGGTCATGGACCTGGACACCGACCGCATTGACCTATCGCTGGTGAGTACCTACATCTGATCTCGTTCACCGGGCGGCGGTGACTGCTGCGGCCCCCGCAGTGTCGCCCTGTCCATGTCCGCGCGTCGATGGTGACGCCTGATCCCGAAAAGAGTGTCTTCGATGGCTGATGCCCTGGGTGCCGTGCTGGCTGAGCGGTTCGCCGGTTCGTCGCTGCGGCTGGGTACGCGTACCTCTCCGATGGCCATGCATCAGGCCGAACGTGTGTCGGCTCTGATCACCGAGCGGGCTCCACAGGTCAAGGTGGAGCTGGTCCCGATCAAGACCAGTGCCGATCTGTGGCCTGGTGACCTGGCAGAGCTGGGCGGCAAAGGGACGTTCACCAAGGAGATCGATCGTGCGCTGATGGGCGCGCGGGTGGACGTCGCCGTGCATTGCATGAAGGACGTTCCGGGGGATGTGCCGTTGCCTGCGGGGACGGCGTTCGGTGCCTACCTGCCCCGGGATGACGTGCATGATGTGGTCGTCACCCGCGACGGTCGCACGCTGGCTGATCTGCCTGCCGGGGCGCTGGTGGGGACCTCCAGTGTTCGGCGCCGGGCACAGCTTGGGCTGTATCGGCCTGAGCTTCGCACCGAGCGTATCCGGGGCGCGGTCGGTTCCCGCGTCGCCAAGCTGGACGCCGATACGCGGTATGACGCGTTGATTCTGGCGCGTGCCGGGCTGGCGCGTCTGGACCTGCTGGACCGGGTGGCTGAGGTGCTGCCGGTGGAGTTTCTTCCCGCTGGTGGGGGGCGGGTGGCGATGGTGCCCGCGGTGGGGTCGGGGATCATCGGCATTCAAGCGCGTACGGCCGATGTGCCGGTGATGCAACTGCTGGACGAGCTGAACCACGAGGAGACCGCCCGGGACATCCTTGCCGAGCGGACGATGTTGCACATGCTTCGCGGGCACTGCAACAGCCCGATAGCCGGGTACGCCAGCACGACCCCGGACGGGCAGTTGAGCCTGTTCGGCATGGTGTTCAACCGGGACGGGTCGCAATGGGTGCGCTCGCACCTGTGGGGCGACCCCAAAGATCCCGCGACGCTCGGGTCCCGCGTGGCCTCGGATCTGCTTCATCAGGGGGCGCGCCACCTGATCACCGCCACGCGCAAGTGAGCACGGCGGTAGCCCTTCCTACGGCGGCGTACCTGATGGCCAGTGACGATGTGGGCCGCTGGCTGCTGGTCCGTCATCGTGGCCGGTGGCAGCTACCGGGGGGCCTGGTCCAGCGTGGGGAGTCTCCGCTGGCTGCGGCCGAACGGGAGACCAGTGAAGAGACGGGGCTGTCTTTGCGGGCGGTCGAGCTGGTGATCGTGGCTTGGGTGGCGCGTCGTGGTCATCCGGGCCGCCTGGTGTTCGTCTTCTCGGCTCATCTGCACACAACGGCGGTGCGTCTTCAGGCGAGCGAACTGGAGGCATGGCGGCTGAGTCGTCCGGAAGAGGCGTTGCGTCTTCTTCATCCGCTGATCGCTGAAAGGCTGAAGGCCGCAAGGTCTGGGAGACGGTTCGTAGCGCAGGTTCCCGTGCGGTAGTGCCGTGGATGGACAGTGCGTACGGGCTGGTGTGCCCCGGTGATTGGTACGGGAGCGGTGGGGCCGGCGGAATGGCCGTAGGCCACCCGTAGGGCGACCGTGAGGGAGTTCGGCCGGCGCCACTGCGGGGGAGAGTGAGGCGGGTCCGGCTGCTGGTTCTTTCGGCAGTCGGACCTTTTGCGTATCGTCGTGCGTTCTCGGTTTGTAGGTTCGGGGGCTGGCAGAGAGGGGTGTGCGTCTGGTGGGTGGGCCTGCGTTAGGTGGCGTCGTCGGGGGCGGTCTGATGGGGGTGACGCCTTCGTGCGGTGCGTATGCGTGTGAGTGGCCGCTTCCTGTGGAGGAGCCTGGTCGGGGTTTCCCTCCGGGGGTCGTCGTGATGGTGGCCTTCCTGGTGTGCGTGGCGGTGGTGACGCTGGCCGTCACGATCTACAACATTCAGACGGGTACGCCGATGACGAGGCGGGAGGGTGGGCTCTACACCCCGAGGGGGGTGCCGCGAAGCTGGCTGATGGGGGTTGACCGGGGCGACGGCACGCATGAGGTGAAGCCTCTGACGGGCACGTGGTATCAGGCGCGTGTCTGGGCGGAACGTGAGTCGCGTCGGATGGGGACGGTGCGGGCCTGGGTGCGTAGTGAACCGGACAAGAAGCACCGCTACAGGGTGTGGGACTGGCGTAACGGGGTGCTGGACGCGCGTCGTCGTTCCTACGCCTGGGAGCTTCTGGACCATCAGCTCACCGCTAAGGAGCGGGCGCGTCTGGATGCGGAGGCGCAACGGCTGTCCGAGGGGCGCGGGGACGCGGGTGAGTGAGCGCTGAGGGCTGGTGGCATGTAGGAGATCGGGGCGTGTGGGCTGCGGCCCGGAGCTGCCGCCGCCGGGACCGGCCGAAGGCCGCATGCCCGGTGTGCGGCAGAGCGGCGGGCCGCGCGGCGCGCTTGCGCGCCGCCTTGATCTTTATAAGCTCAATTCGGCAATGTATATAGGTCGCGTTCGTCGTTAGGGCAATCGTTGCCCAGGCGGCGGACCGCCTGGGCAACTGGCCGACCGCCTCATGGGCGGCTTAGGTCAGGGGACGATGAGGTGGAAGCCGATGTCGCGGGCGCCGGAGGCGATGCCGGTGCCGACGAATACATCGCGGCCGTCCCCGCAGGAGGCCATGTTGTCGGGGCGGACGAAGATGCTGGAGTCCCAGGGTGCGCTCTGCCACTGGACGGTGGCGACCGGGACTGTGTTGGCGGGGTTGATATCGGAGTCGAGCCGGATGCAGTACTGGCCGGTGGCGATCTTGCGGACGCCGACGACGCCCTTCGAGCGCACGACGGAGCCGTTGGCGTTGACGATGGCGGCGGCGCGGACAGCCGGGCCCGTGGCGCCGCCGAGATCGGCATGTGCCGGGGCGGCGAATGCGCCCAGCGTGGCGGCACAGGCGGTCAGGGTTACGGCGATGCTCGTGGTGGTCTTCTTGATGTGCGGCATGCTGGCTCTCTTTTCGAGCGAAGGGACCGTACGGGGGCAGGTTTCTGATCAGGCCGGGTGATGATCTCCCGGCCCGCGATGGCAGCACTGAATGTAGATCTTCGGCCACGAAACGTGGTTGCCGACACGGTAAAGATGATGTCTTCATGCTGGAATGACCCAACAAAGCCGAATTCGACAGCGAGACCGGACTGTTTACGGGCGGTCTTAACTCGGGGTTATGGGCATCTCCTGGTGAATGTGGGTTTCGGGGGGTTTTCGGGGAACCTTATGCGTGGCTTATCCGTTGGGCCGTGTGTTAGTCGGTCGGCAGAGCGGAGGGGTTGCGTTGGCCTTACAGGGTCCTATCCCTGTGGCGTATGAGGTGGTGTTCCCGTTCGGCTGTTACGTCGTCGGGGAGGTCTCGCCTGTGCTGGATTTCGAGGCGAGCACGAAGGATCGGCCGGTGCCCGCGCGGGACAAGGCCACGGGTGAGCTGATGTGGGCGGTTCCTGTGATGGACGGGGACACCAGCTTGAAGGCCAAGGCGAAAGCGGTCTCGGTTAAGATCCTTTCGGCGGTTGAGCCGCAGATTCCTGCGCCTCCCGCTGAGATGGCGGGGCTGCCGTTTATCCCGGTGGTCTTCGAGGGCTTGACGGTGACGCCGTACGTGGATCAGTCGAATAACCGGCTGGCCTACAGCTACAAGGCGCGCGGGATGCGCGCGGCGGGGGCGACTCGACCGGCTAAGGCCGGATAATCCCCGGGGCTGCCTGAGTTCTCGGCGGCCGGTATGCCGATCCTACGTTAGGCGGGTCGGGCGTGCGTGGGGCACGCATTTCTCTTGCGGGGCGTGGGGCTCCGTATTCGTGAGGCGGGCGAGGGGCCGCTGACTCCTGTCGGGTTGTCGGCGGTCCCTTTCCTGTCCCCTCGTTCCTTCGCGTTTCCTCAAGTCATCGGAGAGGGTGACTCTTTCGTGCTGCGCAAGTTGCCTGGCACAGAGGTTCAGAACGTGGTTTCCACGACGCCGGACACGGCGGTTGTGTGGCGGCCTACGGTGGTGCGCACTCCCGCGATCGTCGTCATCGTCGTGTGGGTGTGGCGGCTGCTGGTCGGCCTGGTCAAGACGATCGTCCGGCACCCGTGGGCGTGCGGCCTGGTGGCCGTGGCGGGCGGGCTGTGCTGGCTGTTCGGCTGGCGCGTGGCGGTGCTGGCCTGCTCGGTGGCCTGCTGTGGCTTGGCGGCCTGGGCGGCGCTGTGGCCTGCCTCGTTCCTGCGGGTCGTCGGCTGGCGGGTGGTGTCGTGGGGCCGGTGGATGTGGGTCTACCGGCGTCGCTGGCGCGGGGTGGTGTCGGTCTCGGGCCTGGCTGTGAACGTCGGGGGGCGCGGGTATGCGCCTGAGCTGGTCGAGGTCGCGTCGGATCGCTGGGCGGATCGGGTGACGGTCCGCATGCTCGAAGGGCAGTCCGATCAGGATTACGCGGATCGCGCGCCGAACATCGCGCATGGGTTCGGTGCGCCGTCGTGCCGGGTGTCGGTTCCGCGTCCGGGGTGGGTGGTGTTGACGCTGCCTCGGGCGGATCGGCTGGCGTCGGTGGTGGCTGCGCGTCCGGTGCCTGCGACGGCTTCTGTCGGTCCGGTGGATGTCGGGTTGTGTGAGGACGGTTCGCCGTTCGCTTTGCGGGTGCATGGGACGCATGTGCTGATCGCGGGGGCGACGGGTGCGGGTAAGGGCTCGTTCCTGTGGTCGGTGGTGCGGGGCCTGCTGCCTGCGCGGCGGGCGGGGCTGGTTGAGCTGTGGGCGCTGGACCCCAAGCGGATGGAGTTGTCTTACGGTCTGTCGCTGTTCGACCGGTACGCGGCACGTCCGGAGGACTGCGCCAAGCTGCTGGACGATGCGGTCACGGTGATGCAGGAGCGGGCGGACCGGTATGCGGGGGTGCGGCGCAATCACGTTCCCACGGCGTCTGATCCGTTCGTGCTGGTGATCGTGGATGAGGTCGCGTTCTTGACGGCCTACCAGGGTGACAAGGCGCTCAAGGTGCGGATTCAGGCTGCTCTCGCCACGCTGACGACGCAGGGCCGGGCGGTGGGGGTCGGGGTGATGGCGGCGCTGCAAGACCCGCGCAAGGACGTGCTGTCGATCCGGAACCTGTTCCCCGACCGGATCGCGCTTCGGCTGGACGAGCCGGAGCAGGTGGACATGGTTCTCGGGGATGGGGCGCGTGATCGGGGCGCGCTGGCCGATCAGATCGCGCGTGACCCTTCCGACCCTTCGGTGGGTGCGGGGGTGGCGTACGTGCGGCTGGAGAACTCCCCCGAACCGGTGCGGGTGCGGGCGGGTTACGTGTCGGACGCGGACATTCGGCAGATGGTTCTTCTCTCGATGGAGGCTGTGTGACGTCGCTCTCGGTCATCCTCTACGGCCTGGTGTGCCCGGCCTGTGAGACGGAGGACGAGCTTTGGCACGACACCGTTCGGGGCGTGGTCGAGTGCCGTGCCTGCGGGGATCGGAACGTGGTGGGTGAGGACGACCCCGGCCGTCCGGAGTCCTACGGCTTCGACCTGTACGACGGCGGCGGGTGGGATCGGGCGTATGTCTGAGCGGCTGTCGGGGCTGCGGTGCGCGCTGTGCAAGGCGGTCGGTTACCTGGTGGTCGATCACGTGCGGGGCATCGCCTCGTGTGAGTCGTGCGGGCAATCGGCGCTGGTGAGTGACGGCGAGATTGAGCGGGCGGGGGCCTGATCCCGGAGTGCGGTAGCGGTGTGGCCGGCTGGATGCCGTCAGGCACCCCGGAGGGGCGACCGTAAGGGAGTCCGGCCGGCGACACCGCGACGGAGAGCGACCCACAGGCAAGACGTAGAGACGAGCAGAGAGACCGGAGGGCGTGTGACCGACGCGGGGACGCGTGGCGTGGCGGGCAGGGTGCGGGCGTTGCTGGCTTCGGATGTGGCCGAACTGGTGGCCGAACAGAACGGGGTGTGTGTGCGGTCGATCGCCTACCGGGTGACCGACACGCAGACCGGTCAAAGCCGGGTGGTTGAGATCCCCTGCGGGGCGACGCGTGAGGACCGTTGCGGGCCGTGTGCCAAGCGGGCGCGTCAGACGCGGATGGCTCAGTGCCGGGAGGGCTGGCATCTGGAGGCCGAACCGGTGATCGACGCGGAGCCGCCGACCGATGACCAGAAGTGGCTCATCGAATGGCGCGCTGACCTGATGGCGCGTCGGGATGCGGCGGTGGCGGCGGGGGATCCGGAGGCGGCGGACTGGGCGGGCGCGCTGGAAGAGGTTGACGCGGAGATCGCCGCGTCTGGGCTGCGGGGGCCGGTGGCTGACGAGGGCGCGGCGGGTGATCGTCGGGTGCGCTCGACGCGTCGTCGTCAGGACGCGCCGGATCTGCCTCGGCGTCAGATGGCGGATACGACGCTCGGGCGGGTCTACGTCACGCCGGACGGCAAGCGGTTCCGGCCGTCGATGTTCCTCACGCTGACCCTCCCCAGCTATGGGCGGGTGCGGGACGGTGCTCCGGTCGAGCCGGATCGGTACGACTACCGGCGGGCGGCGCGGGACGCGTTGCACTTCTCCAAGCTGGTGGATCGGCTCGTGCAGAACCTTCGCAGAGTCGCGGGGTTCGATCTCCAGTACTTCGCGACGGTGGAGCCGCAAAAGCGGCTCGCGCCGCATCTGCACATGGCAATCCGCGGGACCATGAGCCGCGCGGATGTGCGGGCGGTGGTGGCGGCCACGTATCACCAGGTGTGGTGGCCGCAGGCCGATGAAGTGGTGTACGAGGGTGACCGTCTGCCGGTGTGGGTGGAGCGTCCGGAGCGTGAGGACGGCTCGGCGTGGTGGGACGGCCAGAGCGGGGATTACGTCGATCCTGCGTCGGGTGAGGTGCTGCCGACGTGGGGTGATGCGCTGGATGAGCTGGGCTCCGCTGAACAGGCAGAGCCGCTGCATGTGCTCCGCTTCGGTTCTCAGGTGGACGTGCAAGGCGTCCTAGCCGGGTCCAAGGACGCTGACCAGTGCATCCGGTACCTGGCCAAATACCTGACCAAGTCCATCGGGGGGACGGTGGCACCGGAGGAGTCCAGGCGGCGGGCGCATGCGTCCCGGCTGGTTGAAGCGCTGCGGTTTGAGCCGTGTGCGCCGACGTGCCCGAACTGGTTGCGGTATGGAGTGCAGCCCAAGGGGGCTAAGGCGGGGATGGTGCCGGGCCGGTGCCGGGGCAAGGCGCACAAGCCGGAACATCTGGGTTATGCGGGGCGGCGGGTGCTGGTGTCGCGTAAGTGGTCGGGCAAGACGCTCGGTGAGCACAGGCGGGACCGGCGGGCCTGGGTGTTGAACGTGCTCGGCATCGCGGACGACCAGCAGGCGCACGAGCCGGGCCGGTACCTGTGGGCTCCGGTGCCGGACGGGGCGGCCGGTCTTGAGTCGCGGGCGGTGCGGACGCTGCGGCAGGTCGCGGAGCGTCAGCGTTGGCGGGCGTATCTGGCGGATCTGGCGGTGCGGGCTGAGGGGCCGCCGGATGGTGTGGCGGGTGCTGCGGTCCGGTGAGGCCGTTGCGGGTGAGGCGTCCGATCCGATCTCAACATAGGGAGGTAGTCAGATGAGCAGTCCGTGGGACTTCGTTCCGGTCGCTTTGGTGTGCGGGGCGTGGGCGTTGATCCTGCACCGGCTGATGGTCCGGTGGCGTAATCGGCGGTGGGCGCAGGAGGAGGCATCGGCGGTGATGCGGTCGTCTCTGTCCGAGCGCGATCGAACGGTGCCTGCGGGCGGTGTGGGGGTGTATGTCATCGGCACCATTCGCGATGGGGGGCAGGATGTGCGGATGTCGTGGCCGGAAGTGGTGGAACTGGCCCGGCGGGAGTCGCGGGGGGGTCTGCTGGGTTGTGAGGTGTTCGTCACCAGCCGGGAGGGTGGCGTGGTCCAGACCTGGGTGTGGCGGGGCGGGGTGCGGGTGGGCCGGTTCCGGGATGTGAAGCCCTGGGAGTGATGTGCGGCGGGGAGCGGGCCGGTTGGATGACCGAAGGTCACCCCGGAGGGGCAGCCGGAGGCTAGTCCTGCCGGCGCGCGTACCGTCCGCGCGGCGGGGGTCGTTCGGTGTCAGGACAGATCACAGATGGAAGGGGTGCCGTTGATCGGCGAAGACATGCACGTGCTTCTCATGCTTGTGATGCGTCGTCATCGCGTCGATAACTGGTTTTTGCTGTGGTGCCTGCTTGGGCTGGCCGTCTGGATCGTGGGTTGGTACTGGTATCACCATCGGGAGAAGTGGCAGGCGCAGCCTAAACAGTGGTGGCAGCGAGAGTCGGGTGAGCGGTACCGGGTCGGTTATCCGGGGGGCGGTTACCAGATCGTGTGGGGTGAGTACGCGCGGGCGGTTGAGGTTGCGAAAGCGGAGTCGGCGGCCAATGAGGGCATGGAGATCACGGTCACGCGGGCGGGCGGGGGCGGGCGAACTGAGGTCTATGTAGGTGGTGAGTACGTGCGCAGCGACTACTAGGGCGGGGCGCTGCGGTGTGCTGGCAGGGTCGGTCGGGGTCGGTCGTCAGGTCCGGGAGGTGTGCGGGTGGGTTCGGTGTTGAGTCCGCTGGTGGTCGGGGTCGTGGTCGTGGCGGTGGTCGCGGTGGTGGTCATGGCGGCGACTCGTCGGGCTGACCGGCGGTGGCAGGACGCAGAGGATCGGGTGGTGCGGCGTTCGCCGGTGTCGGACCGTGATCGGGGTGTGGTGTACCGGCCTGGGGGTGAGCATCGGCGGGTGTGGGTGATCGGGACCGTGCGGGGTGGCGGGCGTGAGGTCCGGATGTCGTGGGAGGACGTTCGGGAGCTGGCTAAGGAGGAGTCGCGGGGGGTGGGTGGCAGGGAGGTGTATGTGACCAGTCGCGAGGGTGGGGTGGTGCAGACGTGGGTTTTCAGGCACGGCGGGCAAAAGCGCAAGCTCGGGGATGACGGTAACGGCTGGCGGGGGGCGTTCTAGCGGGTTGGTGGGTGCGTGGGCAGGCGAGGGACGCACGGATAGGGCAGCGCCGAAGGCACCGCTAGCCCCCTGGGTGGGTGGGCGGGCCGCCGAGAGAGGGAGGAACAGCAAGCGGCTGCTACGGGTCGTGGTCACGGGGCACGGTCGGATGGTCGAGAGGGAGGGCGGCGGGGTCGTGGGAACACGTCAGATGCCGCCGAGATTGATCTAGCCGCGTACGCTCGGGCGCTGATCGCGGAGTGGCCTCCGCTGACACAAGATCAGCTTGACCGGGTGGCGCTGGTGCTGCGTAGCGGTCGTTAGTGTGAAGCCTGGTGCGTCCCTGCCGTCTAAGCCTCGGCAGGGACGCACTTGCATGTCCCGGGGGTTATGCGGCGGTCGGCGTGATCGGCTCGATGGTGACGCGCTCGGTGATGTGCGGGCGCTTGCCTCGGCCTGTCGGCTGCAATGTGACGGTCATGATCGCCTTGATGATCTCCCGTTGTCCGGTGACCCCCAACCCTTTCCAGATCTCGCGGGCCTCCTGCTCGGTCTCGATGCCCGCGAACGGTGCCAGGGGGGAAGCCTCGGCCACTTCGGCAAGACGGCGCTCGATGTCGTCGATCTTGACTTGGGCCTTCTTGATGCCTTTGAGGTATTCCGGGCGCTCAATGATCGTTTCCGCGTAGTCCTCGGCAAGCTGGGCTTTGCGATGACGCAACGCGATCAGCTCGGCGCGCATGGCGGGAATGTCCACATCGGCATTGGCGGGTCTGATCAGATGGGCCGCGTCGCGTGCCAGCATCGCGATAGCCACCGTCTCCACGTAATCGTCAAGCGCGGCTTGGGGGCATGTGGCGTGTCCCTTCCCCGTGGCCTGGCACCGGTACACCGGACGGTTCGCGTTGCCGCCTGCGCTGTGCACGCGGGTGACCTCCCCGCACGGGCACCGGTAGGCACCGCTGCCCAACCAGCGCGGGGCCGGTCCGGGGTTGGTGCGGCGGGAGGGGTCCGACAGCTTGGCAACGATCGCCCAATAGGTGTCTTCGGAGATGATCGGCTCCCATGGCGCGCGGGCGACCACGTCAGCGGGGGTGTACTGCTTGCGTCCCTCTCCGGGCTTGTGAACCATGAGGGCGGCATTGCGGGGCCTGAGCAGAACGTCACGCACGGTCGTTGCCCGCCATGGAAGCCCGTTGGCGCTGGGCACTCCTCGTGCCCGTAGATCTACGGCGATGCTGGCCACGCTCGGGCCGCCCTTCTTCCCAAAGGTGGGCAGTAGTACCAGATCCGCCATCTTGACGATCTCGGCTGCCTCCTGCGGCCGGACGGTGATCCCGTCGGCGTCGAACCCATACGGGCGGGGACCTCCGCCGAACTGCCCTGCCTCGGCCTGGCGCAGACGTGCCCGGCTCACCCGGCGCGCGGTGTCCTTGCTGGACTTGTTGGCCACAGCGCACATGATCCGGGCCATGGTGATCCCGGCGTCGCTGGTGAGCTGGCAAGAGCCGGTAAGGCTCTCGCACGTGACGGCGAAGCGGGAAGCCTCGACAAGCTCAATCAGGTCCTCAAGGTCTCGCGGCTGTCGGGCAAGCCGGTCGAGGTCGAGAACCACAAGCACGTCAACCTGACGGGTCGCCAGTAAGTCCAGCGCGCGGCGGAACTTGGGCCGGACGGTGCGTAGTTCGGTCTGCCCGTTGGGCAGCTTGATCTTGCGGCGCTTGAACGCAGAGGTGTCGTTCTCCACCAGCACGTGAGCCTCATCCAGGCTCCATCCCCGGCGTGCCACGAACACGCGCATGTCCTTGACCTGGTCGTCTACGCCTGCGGTCTCTCCTGCGTCGGCGTCGCTGATCCTGGTGTTGAACGACTTTGAAGATGCCGATGTAGTGGGCGGAATGCGGCATCCTGTCTGCCGACAAGATCGGATGCATGTTCCGGGTGACCGGGGAGTTCGTCGGCGGCGGCACCTCGCCGACGAAGGGCA
>NZ_QOIL01000032.1 GCF_003323745.1 Sphaerisporangium album | reverse complement strand
CACGGACAGGATCAGGAGATCAACCTGGCCATTGACCAGGACTTTTGATGGCCGCCGACCAGGAACCGCTGTCCGTCAGCCTCGACTTTTCTGTCCGCTGATCAAGAGTTCCACGTGACCGCTCTCATCCGAGCTTCGACGCGACGCTCGGTCTCATCAGGGGACAACCCAGGCCGGACGGCGGTGATGACCGCGCGAGCGTACTCGTCGGTCTGTAGCAGCCCTGGTACGAGCTCGGATCGTCCTTGGGGCACTGACCATCCCAGGTTCCGGGGAGTCCGTGGCAGAAGCCCGCCGCTTTGTCATGAAACTTCTCGGCGCCGACCACCGGGATGTCGAGACCAGCAGGCTTCTACTCAGCGAGCTGATCGGAAACAGTCTCCGTCACAGCGCCAGTGGGCGAGGTGGCTCGGTGACCGTCGCAGTGCTGGACGTCGATGGCGCGCTGCGCATCGAAGTGCCCGATGGTGGCGGCGAGACCGTCCCCTGCTTGTGTTCAAGAGGAATGCTCCTGGAATCAGGGCGAGGCATGAAGCTCGTCGACGTCATGGCGACGCGATGGGGGTTCACCCGCGACTCCAGGGCGAGCACCACGACATGGTTCGAACTCGGCAACACCTGGAGCCCATCCTCGGAAGCACAGCGGACTATCGATCACCCCGGTGAGTGGATGCCACCCTTCCACTCGACCGAAGACGTCTGATCGACCGTCCTGTACGGCCGATCAGACGCCAGGGGAGCCGGTCGCCTGGCTCTTCCAGACCCGTCTTCTCCTTATTCAGGGGGCCGTACGTCCACTACGAACGCTGCTCTCACTCGTGGATCGGCGACCAGCTTGCTGATGCTGTCCGGGATGTTCTTCGCAGTGAACCCGTAAACAAGCCCCTCGCTCGCACGAGATCTCAAATCGGCAATATTCAAGCCGAATTGTTCCAGTACCGGGGAGTCCTTGGGCTCAAGGAGTGACACCCAACGTCGAAACTCGGTCACCAACGGCTCAGCATTTCCGCTCAAGTGACACGTGTCGAACCCTCGATAGCGACAGAAACTGGTCGGCTCCCAGGACAGAGGCTTTCCCGCCAGCGGCCCTGACAGAAAAATCACACCAGGATCCGGCCAGATCTTTCTCATCGCCGACTCAGAGACGGCCTTGTCAAGATAAATTACGACTTGAACAGCGGAATGACGCAAGACCGAATCACCACGAGCCTTCTCAATGAACGCTCGAGTGTCCCCGAACAAACGAGTAGGCTCGTCTTCGTCCATCGCCGCGAGAATATTTGTCATTCTCCAGGGCTGGACCGACGGGACTTGCACCGCCGAACGCGATCGCTCACTGATCTCGTCCGACCAGTAGGGCGGATCCGCCATGGCCATTCGAGGCCCGATGTGCACGGAAAGGACGTCGCGATAGTTAGAATCGCAATCCTGCGCATCGTCACCGACGCCGGAATCAAGAATATAGTCGGGATTCGTCGCGGCGAACGCGTTGAGCGCGACCAGCCTGAGCCGCTCACATCCCAGCAACCCATGTCGCCCCGTCTGTGTTGCGATCAGGGGTATGACCACGACCATGAACAACGCCACAAAGCCGCAAACGAGCATCACCTTCCACCTGGTGGATCTCAAGCCAGACCTGCCGTCTCTCTTAAGTAACGTTACAAAATCATATCGACCCACGGAACTGGGGCGGCGAACTTAGTCTGCCGCCCCAGCCCGTCAGTTTCTAACCTTCAAGAATCGGCGTTTTCAGAGTCGAGCCGACTTTATTGACAGGGGCGTCGAACGAACCATCGGGGTATGGGGTCTGCGGTGGATGCCTCCTCGTCTCGGCCTCGATGTCGGTCACGACCTCGGCCTCTCTCATTCTGCCGCTCTTGGCCCTGAAGGTCAGGAGCAGTTTGGCAGTTGTGTGGTGACGATAGTGCGAGATGGAGCAGTTACGAAGACACTCTGCGGTGAGCCACCCAACGCCGGTCGACAGGGTCGGATCCATACCCTTGCCCAGCGTGCGAGAATAGGGGATGCATTTGTAGCCGGTCGTGGTCTTGAATTGCGTGCCGACGCTACCGTATGTGTCCGTGCCCACCGTGAATCCGACGTTGTCAACCACCTCCGTCTCGGTCGTTCGGAAGCATGCTTCACTCTTGATCTGGAGCTTCGCGTGCGCCACCAAGTACTTCCCGTAACCGGAATTCCATTGCTTTTTGGTAGCCGGGAACAACTGCAGCAGGCTGCGTAGATCTCTGACTTCCCACTTCTCACGCCATTCGTTGTACGTTCCAGGTATCTCCCAGTTCGAGTAGTTCTGGACGAAGGTATGCCATGACTTGCCCGGTTGAATTTTGCCCGTCTTGCTATCACGCTCTCTGCCGAGATTCCCGGCCCACGTAACCCATTGGTAGGTGCCCACCGGTACGCCGGTGCTGCACGCAGCACCTGCAGACAAGGTACTTGCTGACGAAACACCTGCCGATCCACAATGCCCACCAGGCGGATCCGTGTCGTGGAGGTCCGTCGGATCCTCCTCTACTTCGAAAGGCACGTCGACAATGGTCAGATCGCCGCACCTGTCGAAGATAAACACGGAGATCGTGGGCGGGCCACTTGGATCGATCTGCCCAGAGGCCGTCTGCCCGGTACCCTCTTGGGTGGCCGATGCCGCATTTTGCGACGTCTCGTTCCAGTTCCGATCGACGGTCGCGGTCACACGCACCGTCCCACCGCTTGCTATCTGTGCAACTACATTATCGACCATAACCGTGGAATCAGTGCGCGTCAGACCCTCGGCATCTGCGGCCTCCTTGTCAGCAATCAGCTGAGTATTCAGGACCGACAACTTGGCGGTAATCGGCGCATCCGGGGTCACCCCGGGCGCTTCCCAAACCGTCGTCGCGCGGCCTTCGAGGATTGCATCCTGGGCCTGATAGTAATTTCTAATTCTCTCCGAATATGCCTGGTTGACCGATGCCGGCTGACCGTCGGGATCACGTGGCATGTCTACGTTCGGGTCGCATGGCTGTGACGGCGTAGGCGGCGCCGGCACGGAATTGGGAGTCACAGATGTAGATTCCCAGTCGCTTGCTCCGAAATCGTTCCTCGCACGAACTCTGATTGTGTAGGAGATGCCGTTCGTCAGTCCGGAGATGGCGACCGTTGGCTGGGATGCTTCTATGGTACGAACCACAGTGTTACCGTTGGAGACTTCGACGTCGTACCCGTCTAAAAGCACCGCCCCGCCACTGGTCTCCGGCACCCCCCAACTAGCTATCGCCCCGCCGTCACCCGGGGATGAACTCAGGTTCAACACCTTGCTCGGCGGCCCAGCGGGGAGATAAGTCAGCGCTATGGACGGCTGTTGTGCACTCCCGGATTCAGCGAAAGTGATTACATCGTCCTTGTTTGACGAGAGAAGCAGCCACTGATATTCACTGCCAGCAATATTCGCCTGTGGCGCTGTGATCGGCAAGCTGTACGAGGTGTGATCTTCCACGTCTCCGACGAGGGAGGCTCCCAAGGTGTCGGCCGTCACAGGGCTCTTCAACGGAACGGCATTGATCACGGCATCGGACGGGCAATTCCCTGCCGAGCATGTGGGGGTGCCGAGATTCAGGACGGCCTCAGAGACTCCGGCGCCATCAGGAAGCTCGTTCAGTCGGATTCCGAGAACCGTTACCGTCTTCTCTTCTCCGCTACCGCCGAAGCGCATCGTGGTGGAGTCGGCAAGCGGACAAGGGCCGCCGTCACACGCAGCGGAGCCGGTCTTCGCCACCTTGATGACGAGATTGTCTTTCAGCAGCGTGAGGTGCCTGACCGTCTCTTCGGGCTCAGTCGGTGTTCCCGGAACATTGAAGCTCACGGGGGCCGTCTTCGCGGTACAGCTCGTTGACACACAGGCTTGCATCTGCCACTTGTAGGTGCGACCCGCCTGCGTCATATTCTCGGGGATCTGGAGGCTCGCACGCGCGCCTCCGTTGACCTCTCGTTCCCCGAAGGGAGTCGTGCCGATCGGTGCCCCACTGCTGTCGTACAGGAAGAACTTAGCGGTGACGAGGCCGCTTGAGGGGCGAGAGACGACACCGGACAGGATCGGCTGCGATGGAGCTGCTAAACCCGTTTCCAAGCTGGACGGCGGGAAGGGCGCGTCCGTAGTGATGCGGTAGTAGGGCGATTCGTTGCACAGGTCGGGGTAGCCGGTGAGGCAGGCCTTGATCTTGAGTTTGAAGGTCTCCGGACTGCCGAGTTCGTAGGCTTTGTCGACCGCCTGATCAGAGGTGATGTTGTCGATGCGGATGGTCAGAGTTTTGAGGTTGGCTGCCACCCGATTGGAAGAGGCGCCAGGCTGCCCTGTGTTGTCCAGGGCGATCACCCGGTAGTAATAGGTGCCGGTGCCGGGCAGGTCGGTATTGGTGTAGGACAGTCCTGTTACCGTGGTGAGTTTTGTGGTGTTCGACGGAGTGAAATCCGCCTGCTTGGAGCGGTGGATCTCGTAGCCGCTGATGCCGTAGTCGTCGGTGGCGGCCTGCCAAGCCAGGGCGATCTTGCCTTCGCCTGGGTTGGCGGTCAGTGTGCCCGGTGCTGAGGGCGGGTTGCCTGGGATCGGTGGGGCGACCTGGGCATTCATGTCGGCTTGGAGTTGCTGGGCGTTCTGCGGGTAGTTGTAGATGCGTAGCTCGTCGATCAAGCCGCTGAAGTATTCACCCCACTGCGTGTTGCCGCCGATGTGCAACGCGCCACCGTCGTCCTGCAGGCCGCCGATGGCCGCAGTGCTGACCTGTGTGCCGTTGACATACAGTCTGGCGGTGCTGCCGTCGTGGGTGACGGCCAGGTGGGTCCAGGTGCCAGCGGGCAACGCGGTGGTCCCGTCAGCCTTGAGGTTGCTGCCGCCAGACCAGAACCAGCCGCTGGGCACGCCTGTGCTGTTGGAGGCGTATAGCCCGTAGGTCACGCCGCCGGCATGGTCTTTCATGGCGACCGTGCGCCAGCCACTGGTGGTGGTCGGCTTGATCCAGGTCGACATGGTCATCCCGGTGTTGAGCCGCAGGGAAGCGGCGTGTGGGATGGTAACCCAGCTGGAAGAGCCGTTGAACGACAGCGCCTTGCCGAATTTACCCGCGGCCCAGGTGGTGTCCCGGACGGTGCCGGCGTTGTTGTTGCCGGAATTGTCGGCCACGTTGGTGCCGGTGCCCTCATCCATGCCGTATCCGGCGACCAGGGCAGGTGTGGGCGGCGTGGTCGGGATGCCGGAGGTGGCGACAGGGGTGTCCATGTCGGTTTGGATCTGCGCCACGCTTTGAGCCAGGTTGTAGACCCGTACCTCATCGATGACGCCGCTGAAGTACTCGCCCCACTTGGTGTTGCCGCCGATGTGCAGCGCGCCGCCGTCGTCCATCAAGCCGCCGCCGATGGCCAGTTCGCTGACCTTGGTGGCATTGACGTACAGCCGCGCCATGCTGCCGTCATAGGTGACCGCCAGGTGCGTCCACGCGCCGGTGGCTAGACCTGCGGTGCCGTTGACCTGGTAGTGATTGGTGGCGTCTGATTTCAGCATCCAGGCGGTGGGAACGGTGCCGTTGGAGGCATACAGGCCATAGGCGGAGCCGCCCGCATGCTCCTTCATCATCGCGGTACGCCAGCCGCTGATCGTGCTCGGCTTGACCCAGGCCGATAGTGTCATGCGGTTTGTCAGCCGGAGGGACGCGGCGTGGGGGATGGTCACCCAGCTGGACGAGCCGTTGAACGACAGTGCCTTACCGTACTTGCCGTCCACCCAGGTGGCATCCCGGGTGGTGCCGTTGTTGTGCTCGACCGAGGCGTCGGTCACGGTCGAGCCGGAGCCCTGGTCCATCCCGTAGGCGGCGACCAGCCCCGCGATCGGTGTGGGGGTTGGTGACGCGGTGACCGTGGGCGTCGATGAGGGCGTGACGGTGCTCGTGGGGGTGGGGGTGGGGGTGGGGGTTGGCGTGGGTGTGGGTGTGGGCTCGGGGGGCGCCTGGATCACCGTGGTGGAATCCGTCAGCGTGACGGTGTAGTCGATGTTCTTGCCATCCACCGAGCGGGACTTGTAGCTGGTCTTGACCGTGGCCGAGCGGGAGATGGCGTCGTTGCCCACCAGGGAGTCGATCGACTCGGCGGTCATCGTGGGAATCTCCGGCGGCAGCAGATAGGAGACGCTCAGTCTGGGCGGAGAAGAGCCGTTGTCGGCGGAGTTGAATCTCCAATACTGCGAGCCGGGATAATTCGGGTCGTCGGGATACATCTGCCAAGACGGCTCAGTCGTTTGCAATCCCACCCCGTAGTTGGCGGTACCCGAGGCCCATGCCTTGGCCATCGAGGTGAGATCCCAGGTCGACCAGCTTGTCCCACAGGCAGGGATGATCGTCGAGGCGCCGGCGGAAGTGGTGGCGGGCTGATTGGCCCAGCTCAGCGAGAAGCCCCACGAAGAGGTGGCCCGGGAGACGGTCAGCGGCCAGGAATCGCAGCGACCTGTCCAGTTCCCGTACAGCTGCATCGAGGCGGAGATGACGGCCTTGCCACTGATAGGGGCGGTGTTGAACTGGATGAAGCTGCGCCTGTAGTAAGGCGCGTACTGGGTGCCCCACTGACATACGCTGCCGCTGCACTCGCGAACTTGGACCGCCTTGAGCGCGGTCCCTACAGACAGGTATGCGTCGGTGGTGTTGCCGCTGCCGTTGTTGCTTTCCACCGATCCGTCTTCGGTGACTGTCAACCCCACCGTGGGATCAACCGTGACCGGGAACGTGGTGTTGTCGTCGGCCAGGAATTTCGGATCCGGCTTGAGCACCAGCGTTTGTTCGCCGCCCGGCTCGGCGACCACCTTGGTATCGATCTTGCCCCACCGGTGATGCCCGGCTCGCGGATCGGTATTGGGGGCCTCCGTCATGAACGGCGTGCCCGCGGCGGCAACCGTCTTGCCCTTCCTATCGGTCAGCTGCAGCCCACCTGCCTTGGTCTTGGCCAGCGCCAAGCCCTTGGTCTGCACCCGGATACGGATCTCCAGCGGCTCCGTGGGCCGCTCGCGCAGCACCACATCATGAGAAAAGCCGGTACCCAGTGCAGTGACAACCAGGTCTGCCGCGGGCCCGGCGGCTCCGACGTAGACCGCCTTGTTCCCCTCGATCCGCGGCTTGGGCAGCGCCGATGGCCAAGACAGGGCCACTTCCTGCCCGCTCTCGCGGGTCAGCTTGGCAAACGGCCGTCCAGCGCCCCCAGAGGAGAATTCCACCTGCGCCTTGGCGAGCTTGGGCCGCAGCGCACCATCCTGTTCCGTCAGGGAGGTATCGATCCACGCCCACGACCCATCAGCCTGTTTCAGCTGAGCCGGACCGGTATAGCTGTCGGTGACCAGATGCCCGTCGGGGAACCCCAGGTCCTCGAGGTTTCGGTGAAGACCCCGGTCACCGCGATCGGCTGGTTTTGCCGCTTGGCATCCTCGATCGCGGCCCGCAGCGGCGCGTCAGGGTCTTGCGGCCGGGGGAACTCCGTGCGAGCGGGGGCCGGATTTGAGGTGGTGGCTTTCGTGTCGGCGACGGCCGATGACGCTGCCCCCGCTGTAAGAAGGGAGACCACCAGCACGGACGCTGACGTCGCCGCGATCGCACGGCGCAACCTCGTCTTTTTAGCTCTGGGTAGCCATGAACTCTCTGAACGTTCCACGCGCATGCAGTATCCTTTCCACGTCGAAGAATCTGCCGCCGGCGGGGGGGGCGACCAAACCATTCCGCCGGCAGCGAGGCGGTGACTAGACATAACAGGGGCCTTGACTCTTACAGAAGAGCCAAGGCCTCTGTTACGCATTGGAGCTGCACCAACTACCAGGCCACACCTGAAGCACTCCCTAAAAGTATGGCCTGGCACGATCATGCGAAACAAGATTATCTCTGACGGTCGTTATAAATCCGAGATAAAGAGGGGAGTTGGTTATCATTAAGCTGACGCGCGGGCTATCGTGGAAAACACGTACACGCCGTCAAGCCCTGTCATGCTCCCGGTCCGCGTGGCGGAGTCGCCGACCAGCGCGTCGAGTCCAAGACCGTCAACGTCCTGTCCGCCCTGGCCACCGCCACGCTCGACGCGCGCTCCGTACGTCAGGCCGCCAGCACCCGCCACCCGGCAGGCCATCGGCCTGATTCGCTACTGCGGTGCTATGCCCACACTCAAGAGTGACCGCGGCGCTCAGATCCTCGGGCACGACGACTGAAACCGACAGGGTCGAACTGTGGTTTCGACTCCCTGACGGATCAGCCGGTCAGGCGGGAAGGCCATAAGCAGAAGAAATCCTCGAATCCCTCGCCCGATATGGCCAATTTGAGGCGCAGGAAACCACGAAGTGTCAGTGGATCACCATCGGAGAGCGGTCCGAAGGTCGCCTTGGGCTCGGCCAGCGAGCCGATCCCCTGCCGCCGTGGTGGGCGATCAACGCCAGCGCCCCCTCCGGCCCGACCACCGTCGGCGCCGCCCGGTTGGGTGCGGCTCGGGTCGGAAGCAGGCGGCTCGGGGACGGGAGGGTGCGGCTCGGGCCGGGGGTGGGTCAGGCGGGGACGGTGGGGAGCCAGGTGGTGATGATTTGGTCGAGGACGTCGAGGGGGACTGCGGCGTTGCCGAGGACGGTGGCATGGAAGGCGCGGATGTCGAAGCGGGGGCCGAGGCGGGTCTCGGCGAGGTCGCGCAGGCGGCGGATCTCGCGGCGGCCGATCATGTACGCCAGGGCCTGGCCGGGCCAGGAGATGTACCGGTCGATCTCGTTGCGGACGTTGGCCCGCGTGGTAGCGGTGTTGTCCCACATGAATTCCATGGCCCGCTGCCGGGACCAGCCGAAGTGGTGCATGCCGGTGTCGACGACCAGGCGGCAGGCGCGCAGCGCGTCGAACGAGAGCATCCCGAGCCGGGCCAGGTCGGAGGTGTAGAGCCCCATCTCGTCGGCCAGCCGCTCGCTGTAGAGGCCCCAGCCCTCGACGTAGCCGCACACCTCGGCGTCCAGGAAGCGCCGGTACTCGGGCAGGTCGGTCAGCGTCTGCGCGGACGCGATCTGCAGGTGGTGGCCGGGCGTGCTCTCGTGGAAGGCCAGCGCCTCGTACTCGTACACGAACCGCTCGCCCGGGTCGGTGGTGAGCACGCAGAAGGCGCCGGGACGCGAACCGTCGCCGGAGGGCCCGCGGTAGTACGCGAGCGCGGCGTTGCCCGCCTTGATCGGGTTGATCTCCTCGACGACGCAGTCGGAGATGCCGTAGTCGGGGAACCAGCCGCCCGTGGCCTCCTGGGCGCGGCGCAGGGCGTCGGTGACGGTGGCGACGATCTCGCCGCTGGTGGAGAAGCGCAGCGTGGGGTCCTCGCGCAGCCGCTTGCGGATCTCCTCGACGTCGCCGGTGCCGAGCGCCCGTCCGCCCACCTCGGCCCACTCCTCCCGCAGGCCGGCGAGGCAGTCGAGGCCGATCTGGTGGATCTCCTCGGGCGTGAGGTCGGTGGTGGTGTGCCGCCGTACGGCCGCCCGGTAGCCTTCCTCGCCGCCCGGGACGAACCGGACGCCGACCCGGTCGTCGGGGCGGGCCACCGGCAGGAGTTCCTCCCGCAGCCCGGCGAGCAGGCGGCGCAGCGCGGGCCGCACGGACCCGGCGACGATCTCGGACGCGCGGGCCCGCACCCGGTCGGCGTCGATGCCGTCGGGCATCCGGGGACTGAGCAGGGTGTCGTCCTCCAGCGCGAGCCCGAGATGGCCGGTGAGCTGGTCGATCGCCTGGCCGACTCCGACGCGGGTCGGGATCCGCCCATCGGCCTTGGCTCGCAGGTGCCGGTCGAGGACCGCGTCCAGGAACGGCGGCAGAGCGGCCAGCCGCTGGAGGTACGCCTCGGCGCCGGCGGCTTCGGTGATGGACGTGGCCGGGACGGCCATGAACATCATCGACTGCGGCGCCGAGTAGCCGTCCGCGGACGCGCCCGTCTCCCAGAGCGCGTGTTCGAGGTCGGCCCGCATGGCCCAGGCGAGGCGTCCTAGCACGGCGTGGTTGACGCGGTCGGCCTGGTTCAGGACCTCCGGGTCGATCTCCGCGAGCCGTCGTTCCAGGTCGGCGAGCTTCGCGGCGTCGGCGCGCGAGCCGTCCCGGCTGACGTCGGGAACCAGGCCGTCGAAGCCCGAGACGCCGAGCAGCGTGGCGCTGAACGGGTCGGCGGTGTGCTTCACCTGGAAGAACTCGTCGCTGAGCCGGGCGAGCCGCTGGTCGGGCGCGGGGGTCGCCTCGGATGCGGGCTGGTTGTCGGCCACCACTTCTCCTCTGGTTCCTCGGGGTATGAGGTCGTCCCTGAGGTTGTACATGACGGTTTACGGGTCGATGTCCACGACAGGCCAGGCGACATGTCCGACGTCATGTCCGCATCAGGCCAGCTCGCCGTGGGCCCCTCATGATGTCGCCGCCCGGCACGGCGACGATCTCCTCGTCGGAGATGGCTTTGCGGCACCCGCAGCAGGCCGGCCTTTCCGGTCCGGTGGGCGTGCCGGACGTCGTCCGGCGTCCGGATCACGATGACGTCGTCCCGGTGGGCCATAGCGGCCTCCGTACCGGCCCGGCGCTCCGTTCTGGTGGCTCACGTGCGTCGCGAATTGAAATCCGCACCGACATTCGAGGTGGCCATCTGTAAGGAAAGGCAGGGGCTAATGCTGGCCTTTCATCCCATAAATCCGCTATCTTACTGTTTCAAACGCTTTCGCCTGGACTGGATGGATCTGACCATGGGCCGAGTGGCGCACCGCATTGGGATGACTTCGGAGGGAAACCCCGCTTTAATCGCTTCGGTCCAGGTACCCTTCCCGCCATGCCCCCTCGTCGCCGTACGGCCCCACCGAACTCCTCGATCGCTCCACTGCGGGATCTGACCGACATATCCATCCAGACCCCGCCGGTTCCGCTCGACGACGTGGACAGGCAGATCCTGGTGCTGCTCAGCAAGGACTCGCGGCGGTCCCAGCGCGCGCTGGCCCGGGAGCTGAAGATGTCCGCCCCCGCCGTCGGCGAGCGGATCGCGCGGCTGGAGCGGCTCGGCGTCATCCGCGGGTACGGCGTCCGGCTGGACTGGAGCGCGGCGGGCTTCCCGATGACGGTGTACCTCACGATCACCGCCGTCCAGGGCTACCAGCAGAGCGAGCTCGTGGCCAAGCTCACCCAGCTCCCGGAGCTGGAGTCGCTCGACATCGTCACCGGCCCGATCGACCTGCTGGCCCGGCTGCGCGTCCGCGACCACCTGCACCTGCGCCGGCTCCTCATGGAGCGCGTCTGGCAGATCGAGGGCGTGCAGCGCACCGAGACCTCGCTGAGCATCATGGAGATCGAGCCCAAGAACCTGGTCACCGAGCTCCTGTCGGGCGAGCACGTCCAGGACGACGCCTGAGCGGGGCCCGGCCGCGGCGTCCGGCCACCCCTCGGGCGTCGGGCCGTGCGCGGGCCCGAAGCCGCGGGGGTGAGGTCCATCCACCCGGCCATACCCTGGAGCACGTCGTCGTAGCCGGCTCGGCGCTGCGCGGCCCGGTCATGCCGAAGCCGCTCAGTGAGCTGCACACGATCGCCGGGTTGAGGTGCTTGAGGTCGTCGTAGCGGATGCGCAGCTTGGCCGGGACGTCGCCGCGCAGGTTGGAGTGCACGACGTCGCTGACCCGCACCAGGTTCTCGAAGACGGCCCGGCCCTCGGGTGGAGATGTCCAGGTCCAGGCCGCGCGGCGGCCCGGTCTTCAGCGTCTACTGTGGTGGTAGCAATCCAGGATCCCGCGTGATCGCAAAGGGCATCATCTCAGGCCTCAATCGACGTTGGCCCTGTTCCAGCACTTCTATACGGCCCAACTCGGTTTCAGCGCCCATCCTGTGACTTCGATATACGAGGCTCCCGCGCGCGGCCGGGCGGGGGCCTCGCGGCGTCCACCTGATGGGACGCGTCATCCGTGGCACCGACAAGAACGTCTCCGCGTCGGCCCGGACCCACTGATCGCTCCGTTCCGGAACGCTGCCCGTCTTGCGAAGAATGAAGGAATTCGTGGAGGATTGCGGCTGCTCGCGTCCATGTCCACAGGAGTGTCCGTGGGGCTAGTAGCGTGGGCGCTGAGGGGCTTCTCATGGCGTCGCCGATCACCCTGGACGGGGTCCGGACCCGGCCGGCGGACATCGCGGACATCGCACGCGCCGATGCGCCCGTGTCCCTGGACCCGGGCGGGCTCGACCGCGCGCTGGCGTCGTACAAGGCCGCCAAGGAGATCGCGGCACGGCGTCCCGTCTACGGGCGCACCACCGGGGTCGGCGCCAACCGCACCGAGCAGGTGACCGCGGGCGAGGGGGACGTCCACGGCCTACGTCTCCTGCGCAGCCACGCGGGCGGCGCCGGCCCGCGCGAGCCGGACGTCCACGTGCGCGCGATGCTCGCCGTCCGGGCCAACCAGATCCTCGCCGGAGGGGCCGGGCTCCAGCCAGCCTTCGCCGAGGCGCTGGCGCGGGCCCTGAACTCGGGGTTCCTGCCGGAGATCCGGGAGGTCGGGGCGATCGGGACGGGAGACCTCACCGCGCTGGCCGAGGCCGGGCTGACGTTGATCGGCGAGCGCCCCTGGGCCGAGGGAACGACGCCTCCCCCAGGTGAGAACCGACCGGGCGCGGAGGGCGCTTCCCCGGCCCCCGGAGAGCCCCTCGCCGGACCTCTCGGGCGGACCGATCCCCCCGCGCCCGTCAAGCTGGAGGCCGGGGACGCGCTCGCCTTCTGCAGCAGCAGCGCCATGACGATCGGCCAGGCCGCCCTCGCCTGGTCGGAGATCGCCACCCTGCTGCGGGCGGCGCAGGTGACCGCCGCGCTGTCCCTGCTCGCGGTCGACGGCGGCACCGAGCCCTACGACGCGCCGGTGCACGCCGGGCGTCCGCATCCGGGCGCCGTCAAGGTGGCCGCCGAGATTCGGCGCCTGCTCGGCGGCCCGCGTACGGCGGCGCCCCGCGTCCAGGACCCCTTCGGGTACCGCTGCCTCCCCCAGGTGCACGGCCCGGCGGTCGAGGCGGCGGACGAGCTCGAACGCGTCCTCGGCGTCGAGATCAACGCGGCCGCGGAGAACCCGCTGATCGTGGCGGCCGAAGGCACGGTTCACCACCACGGCGGCTTCCACCAGGCCGCGCTCGGGCTCGCGCTCGACCACCTGCGCCTCGCGCTGCTCCAGGCCGGGCACCTGTCGGCCGCGCGCCTGGCCACCCTCATGGACCCGGGGTACACCGGCCTGCGCCCCTTCCTCGCCGACGACGCGCCCGCCGCCTCGGGCGCGATGATCCTGGAGTACTCGGCGACCTCGGCGCTGGCCCGCCTGCGCGGCGCCGCGCACCCGGCCTCGCTGGGCCACGCCGTCCTGTCGCGCGGCATGGAGGACCACGCGAGCTTCGCCCCCCAGTCGGCCCGCCAGACCCTCGACGCGGCCGCGTCCTATCGGCTCGTCCTCGCCTGCGAACTGGTCGCGGCCGTGCGCGCCCTGCGCCTGCGCGGCGCCGCCCCCGACCCCTCCACCCCGGCCGGCGCGGCGTTCGCTCTGGCGGCCGCCCGGCTCGACCCCCGCGAGGAGGACCGCCCCCTCGGCTCCGACGTCGACACCGCCGCGGACCTCCTCGGCGCCCTCGCCGCGCTCTGACACGCGCCACATCGCCCCCGAGGCAGGATCAGGGGTGGGCAGATCCCGTCCCCGACGGGACGAACTACAGTTTCCTCCGCCAGGGCGACCCGCGGTCCCCGTCCCGCGTACGGAAGGGCGGGCGCCGCACGGGCGCCCGGCCGGAGGTCACGCCGTCCGGGACTCCAGGCCGGGCGGCCCACCCCATGGAGGACCCGCGCGCGTGCGGCCACCCATCCCGAGCAGGAACGGACGGAACCAGCGACGTGACTCAAGCGACACTGCCACAGGCACCGGAGCCGCGATCGGCCCCCGGACCGGAGGGCCCCGCGAAGCCCTCGGAGCCGCCGGCACGGGCGCACGACCGTATGCGGGCCCTGGACGGGCTCCGGTTGCTGGCCGCGCTGATGGTCTGCTTCTACCACTACACGGGGAGGAGCGGCCAGATCGCCCAAATATGGGGCCAGTCCCCCAAGGAGCTCTTTCCCACCGCTCTGTGGACGTCCGCGTCCTACGGCTCCCTCGGCGTGCAGATCTTCTTCGTCATCAGCGGCTTCGTCATCTGCATGAGCAGCTGGGGCCGCACGCTGGGCGACTTCTTCCGCTCGCGCGTCGCCCGCCTCTACCCCGCGTACTGGGTGGCCATCGCCCTGGTCACCGCCGCGTGCTTCGTCCTGCCCTCCGTCAGCGAGCCGCTCCGCCTGCACGAGATCCTGGTGAACCTCACCATGCTCCAGCAGCCGACCGGGGTGAACCGGGTGCTCGCCGTGTGCTGGACCCTGTGGGTGGAAATGCGGTTCTATCTGCTCTTTGCCCTCTTCGTCATCTGGAAGGGGGCCACCTACCGGCGGGTCGTGATCTTCTGCTGTCTGTGGACGGTGGCCACCGGCCTGGCCCAGGTCGCGGACAACGCCCTGCTCAGCGAGATCGTGATGCAGGACTACGCGCCGTTCTTCGTCGGCGGCCTCGCGCTCTACCTGATCCACCGGTACGGCGGTGATCTGCTGTCGTGGGGCATCGTGGCCGTGAGCTGGATGCTCGGCCAGTACTACGCGACGATCACGCTGTGGGACCCGGCGGTGACCAAGGTCTTCCACATGCGCTCGCCGTATCTGATCCTGCTCGTCGTCACCTTCGCGTTCGCGTCCGTGGCGGTCGTCGCCATGGGCTGGCTGCGCTGGGCGAACTGGCGCTGGCTGACGTTCGCCGGCGCTCTCACCTACCCCTTCTACCTCGTGCACGAGCACCTCGGCTGGTTCGCGATCACCGTCCTGCATCGCAGGCTCCACCTCGGCGCGGTCCCGACGCTCGTCGCCTCGATCGCCTCGATGCTGGTGATCGCCTGGCTCGTGCACCGGCTGGTGGAGCGCCCGCTCGGCCCGCGCCTCAAGCGCGCCCTGAAGCGCCCGGCCATACGGTTGAGCCAATAGGGGCTCAGCCGTTCAGGCTCACGGTGAGGCGGGCCGCCAGGCCGGTGTTCCTGCGGGTGCCGAGGCGGTGGACCGCCGCCTCCAGGGCGTCGCGGCGGCCCACCAGGACCACCCACGCCTTGGCCCGGGTGACCAGCGTGTACAGCAGCCTGCGGCGCAGCATCACTCCCCCGGCGTCGGCGACGATCGGCGCGACCACGAACGGGTACTCGCTGCCCTGCGAGCGGTGGACGCTGATCGCGTAGGCGTGCGTCAGCTCGTCCAGCTCGCCGAAGGTGTACTGCACGGTCTCGCCGTCGTCGGTGCGGATCTCGATCAGGCGGTCCTGCGGATTCACCGCCGTGACCGTGGCGGTCTCGCCGTTGAACACGCCCTTGTCGTAGTTGTTGCGGATCGGCATGACCCGGTCGCCCACCCGGAACACCGACGGGCCCGACCAGTGCTCGGCCACGCCCTCGCGGGCCGGGTTCAGCCGCTCCTGCAGCCTGCGGCCGAGCTCGCCGGTGCCCGTCGGCCCCTTGCGCATGGGGCACAGCACCTGGACCTGGTCGGGGCCGATGTTCTGCTTGCGCGGGATCGCCTCCGTCGCCAGGTGGACGACCCGCTCGGCCACCTGCTCGGCGTCGTCGAGCTCCTCGAACCAAAAACCGCCCCGGCCCGGCAGCGTGGGCACCTCGCCGGCCCGGATGTGGTGGGCGGCCTGGACGATGCCGCTGTCCTGCGCCTGCCGGAAGACGCGGGTCAGCCGGATGCGCGGGATCTGCTCGGCCCGCAGCAGGTCGGCCAGGACGCTGCCGGGCCCGATGCTCGGAAGCTGGTCGCTGTCGCCCACCAGCAGGAGGTGGCCGCCCTCCGGGATCACCGACGTGAGCCGGGTGGCGAGCTGGAGGTCGAGCATCGACGCCTCGTCCACCACGACCAGGTCGGCATCGGCCGGGGACTGCTGGAACAGCGCGCCGTCGTCGCGGTCGGCCTGCTGGGCGAGCATGCGGTGGACGGTCATCGCGGGCAGGCCGGTGAGCTCCGACAGGCGCTTGGCCGCCTTGCCCGTCGGGGCGGTGAGCGTCACCCTGCCGCCCATCGCGCGCACGGTCGCCGCGATGACCTTGAGCGTGTGGCTCTTGCCGCAGCCGGGGCCGCCGGTCAGGATCGACACCGTGCTGGTCAGGGCCAGGTTCACCGCCACGCGCTGGTCTTCGTGGAGCCCTTCGTCCTCGGTGTAGGGGCGGTGGGGCATCGTCGAGCGGGCCCGCAGCAGCCGGGTCAGGTTCGCCGCCAGGGCGACCTCGCGGCTGTGGTGCTCCTTGGAGTACACGACCACCTGGCCGTGCCCGGCCGGCGAGGCCTCGACGACGACCCGGCGCTCGGCCGCCAGCGCGTCCACGGCCCGGTGGATCAGCTCCTCGTCCTGCTCGACGAGGGCGACGGCGGCGGCGACGAGGACGGGCAGCGGCAGGTAGCAGTGACCGTCCCGGGCGGCCGCCGCGTCCAGCCGGTCCGCGACCGCCGCCTTCATGCGCTGAGGGCTCGTCTCCGGCACCCCCGAGCGCAGCGCGATGCGGTCGGCGGTGTGGAAGGCGATGCCCCGGACCCGGCCGATCAGCCGGTAGGGGTCGGAGGCCAGGACCTCGCGCGCCTCCTCGCCGTAGACCTGGTAGATCTTGGCCGCGAGCAGCGGGCTCACTCCGAAGCCCTGCAGGACGACCATCAGCGCGGCGACGGCCTTCTGCTCGGCCCACGCCTCGACGATCTGCGCCTGCCGGGCGACGCCGATGTTCACGACCTCCGTGAGGCGCTCCGGCTCGGTGTCGATGACCGTCAGAGTGCGCTCGCCGAAGTGTTCCACGATGGCCTGGGCGAGCCTCGGCCCGATGCCGCGGATCAGGCCCGAGCCCAGGTACAGCGCGATGGCGGGCACGGTGGAGGGGACCACCCGTTCGCAGCGCCTGACCACCAGGCGTCCGCCGTGGCGCGGGTGCTCCTCCCACTCGCCGGCCAGGCGCAGCGTCTCGCCCGGCTGCACCCCGGCCAGCGCGCGCCCCGAGGCCACGAACGCCGGGCGCGTCTCGGCGCTCATGCGCGCGACGGTGTACTCGTCCTCGCGGACGTACACCAGCCGCTCGACCGACGCCTCCACCTCGATCAGGCTCGGCTTCGCGAGCACGGTCACCGTGCGCTCCCGGGGTCATGGACGGGCACCTCTTCGCAGGAGATTAGCGGTCCCCAGCCGGTACGCCCCATGAGCCCCAAGGTCACGGGCGCGTGAGGTGCTCATGGAGGCGGCGGCACTCCTGGACGAACATGCCGCCGCCCTTGCGCCCGGCGACCGCGGCTACCTCAGGGATCTCGCCTCGGGCCTCCGTCCACTGCGCGACCGTGACAGCGAACCCGACGAGCCCCGCCAGGTCTCCACGCGGCCGTTCGCCCGCGGCGGGAAGCCGGGCGGGGACGAGCGCCCGCAGCACCTGCCAGACCTCGTGGTGCGCGCCGCGCTCGGCGGCGTTGTTCAGCGCTTCCAGGATGTGCCGCTGCTTGAACCACGTCCACCGGATGAGCAGCCCGAGCTGGACGCCGAGTTCCGCCGCGGGGAGGTCCCCGCGCGCCGCCATCGTCAGCAGGACCTGCACTCCGTGGCCGCCGTCCGGCTGGGCCAGGAAGTACGCCACGATCAGCGCGGTCGCGGCGCCCGCCGGACCGCCCGCCGGGGCGAGCATGGCCGCGTGCGCCGGGTAGACGCCCGGCCGGTTCCACTGGTACAGCAGGTGCGGCAGCATGTGGGCGGCGACGACCTCGCGGTGCGACGGCATGATCGACGTCCACCAGGTCATGTAGCCGCCGTGCACCTCCCCCGTCCACCCCACAGGTTCGGTCAGCAACTCGTCGACCGCGTCCAGCCCGGTGGGGGTGAACTTCAGGCGCGATCGCAACGTGATGTGAACGGAGTCGGCGGGCGGCCGCTCGTCGAGGTAGTACTCCGTCGCACCCTCGATGTAACCCCAGCGAAGCTCGACCTCCGGGTCCGGGATTCCGCCGGCGGCCAGCAGGCGTGCCACCGTACGGCCGGCTTCGGAGGCGAGCCGCGCCGCGCGGGCCGCCGCCTCGAGATGGGCGCCGCGCGGCAGGCGCAGCAACGCCTGTCCGAGGTCGGCGGGCAGTGGCGCGGCCTGCGCGGCCTCGCACTCCTCCAGCCGGGAGACCAGGACATCCGGGTCGAGCGTCCCGTCGGACCAGGTGGGTGTGGCCAGCAGGACCGGCGGCAGCATGCCGGACTTCAGCGCCGCGAGGACCTCGGCGAACCGGCGCAGCACGAACATGTGCGGGCGTGAGACATGATGCGGGTCGGGCAACCGGTCCCGGGGGACCTCCGGCTGCGGCCGGTGCGAGCCGAGATCCGAGCGGGGCCGTACCGCGGCCATGGACAGCCGAGCGGGGTCCGCGCGGGCGTCGCAGTGGTATGCGACAACCTCTGTGGCGTGCTCTTCCCGCTCATCCGCGGGACCGACGTCCAGCGCGACCTCACTGCCGAGCGTCGTCAGGCCGGCCCCGGAGAAGATGTCGTACCAGAGCCCGGTCGGCAGGTCGGTGAACGTCACCGCACCGTCATGCCCTGGTCCCTCCGGCTCCGCGCCGTCGTGCCCCGCGCCATCGTGCGCCGGGCTCCCCTGCTCCAGAGCATGGACCTTCACCTCCTCTTCCGGCGTCCGCGTACCGGCGTGGGCGAGCGCGGCGAAGAAGGCCGACACGTCGAGCGCCTGCGACTTTTCCACCATCACCGGCGAAGGGTCGGGCGGAACCGGCGGTTCGACGCCCGGTGTGATCAGCTCCTTGGCGATCGCCTCCTGCCAGTATTCGACGTTCGTCCACGTCCGCAAGTCGAACAGGTTCGGGTGGCGGGTGCCGGCGTGAGCGCGCTCCAGTGCCTCCGCCAGACCCTGCCGGTCTCGCCCGGCGAGGCGGACGAAGCCGGCGAGCCAGCGTTCGGCCTCCCACCAGCCGTCCACGGACCGGCCCAGCGACCGCATCGAGGCGGCGCCGTCAGGGACGGACGGGAAGGCCCGGACCCGCGGTGGCTCCGGAATCGGCGGCGGCGCGAAGGGCGGGGCGACCGGCGCGGCGGCGACCTCGCCCCCGAAGACCGCGGCCAGCCGCTCACCGGACGCGGGCGGCAAGGCGGGGACGGCCTCCCTGATGCGCTCGGCTCCGAGCGGGCTGAAGAGCCGGGCGTGCTTGAGGGCGAGCTGGGTGGCCCGGTGCCGGACCTCGGACGATTGGTGCTGCAAGGCCGTGGCCAGCGCGGGCGCCAGTTCGTCGGCGCGTTCCGGCGCCTTCAGCACCGTCTGGTCGAGCCAGGTCAGGCCGGGCCGCGCCAGCGAGGCCTCGGCCCGGAACAGCAGGCCTTCGAGCGCCTCGACGACGTCGGCCAAGGCATGGTCGTCGAGCCGCCGCAGGTGACGAAGGGCGAGCTCGGCGACCGGCCCCGGCGCGGAGGGCAGCAGGCGCAGGTGATCGCGGCGCCGCGCCTCCACCTCGGTCTCGGACGGGTCCAGCAGTTCGTGGAGGCGGACGAAGAACCGCAGGTCCTGCGCGGACCCCCCGCGCAGGAAACGCCGGACGCACCCGTCGAGCAGCGACTCGCGGGAGACGGAACCGGCTCGCGCCAGATCGCGGATCTTGCGCAGCCACGGCGAGATCGGGTGGGCGCGTTCGTTCCGCAACGCCCGGCCGGCGCCTTCCGCCTCGAAGATCCGCGGTAACAGCGCCAGGAGCAACGGGTCCTCCTCCCGCTCCTGCCCTGCCAACGCCGACGTCTCGGGGGCCGGACCCGGCCCCGCCGTGAGCCAGGCCACGACCAGGGGATCGTGCGCGGGCGGTTCGGCCCCGGTGTGCCGCAGCATCGCCAGCGCAAGGGCGCCGCCGGCGTCGCGGGGACCGCGCAACCTGGACGCGAGCCGTACGGCCAGCTCGGCCTGCCACTGCGCGGGGCGGTGGGCCAGGAGCCTGACGACCGGCGCGGGGTCGCCGAATTCGGTGCGGCCGGTGAACGGCCGCCAGACGAGGAAGTCCCCGCGGGTCACCCACGCCGCCACCGCGGTGACCGCCGAGAGCGTGCCCGCGCCCGCCAGCCGCATCAGGTCGGCCCAGTCCTCCCACGGCTCGCGCACCGGCATGAACGGTCTGCCACGCCAGTGGTGCTCCTCCCCTTCGTTCCGCCTGCGCTCCTCCTCCCAGCGCTCCCACTGCTTCGCCTCGGCGTGGGCACGCAGGACGGGGATGTGACCGCGCAGCTCGTCCGCGACGAGCTTGCGCTCGCCGTGGTCCAGGCCGGCGAGCCGCTCGATGAGCTCGCCGGCGTCGCCCGCGTCGATGAGATCGCGTACCTCGTCCCAGGCCGTCATCGCCGGGCTCCTTCCGCGGCGCGCGCCGTGATGCGGGTGGCCAGGACGTGTTTGCAGGGGCCGCGGGAGCCGCGGTGGTCCAACCACCAGGGACAGGTGCACGAGCCCTGGTCCAGGCCGACCGTGTAGACGCCTCCGGCCGTGGTCACCTGGGCCGTGCCGGGGCCGGTGAGGCCGACGGCGTCCGCCGCCACCAGCGCCCGGGCGGCGGACAGGCGCGGGTTCAGGATCTCGACGTGCTCGCGGTCGTAGGGCAGCTCGCGGTGGAAGTGGCCGGCGTCGGCGAGGTCGTAGCCGACCCTTCCCGCGGTGCCCAAGCGCACGGCCGCCATGCCGGACGCCTCGGCGCGCAGGTCGAACCCGGACGCGATCACCTGGACCTCGGCGAACCCGCGCAGCCATCGCTCGGGCAGCGGCACCTTCTTCTCGATCACCGCGCCGTCCATCGTGGTGACGGCCAGTTCGTCGGCTCCCACCCCGAGGTGCAGCGGGTCGCGCCCGCCGACCCGGGCCAGTGCCTCGCGCAGCGGGCCGTTGACGTCGACGTTGGTGGTGCCGCGGCCGAACACCTCGCCGTCGAGCGCCTGGCCCATCAGGTCGAGCCGGGCGTACACCCCGCCGCAGGCAGAGAACGACTCCAGCCGCAGCCGCTCGCCATCGCAGGTGATCACCGGATCGCGCGAGTAGGCGGAGCCGCCGCCCGCGCGCGGCTGGTGGTAGCGCGCCGGCGCGACGTCGGCGAGGGCCAGAAGGCCCAGCGCGGCCGGAACCGCCTGGGTGACCACCCCGCTGAAGAACCTGGGGCGCCCGGCGAGGCCGGTGGCGGTGCGCCCGCCCGACGTCGACAACCCCAACTGATCGCCCACCAGCGTGGACGGCCCGGCGTAGGAATACGCCTGCACTGCGCTCGTCATGCCAGAAACCGTAAAGATCGCCGCCGACAGAATCCCGCGACCATGGCTTCCCGGTCCGCCCTTAACTCTGAATCCAGCGGCCCGAAATCCAATACGTCACGAAGGTCGGAAAGGTTACCGGCCGATCACCCCTGCACGGGAGGCATGGAGCCCCCGTGGCCGTCCGGACCCGATGACGGGCGCCGGACCGGGCCGCAAACCCCTGGTCCACCGGGCCGGTGTGAACCCGCTTTCCCCGGGCATGCATGCTGGCCATAGGAGAGCCGCGATCCGGGAGGCTGAGCTCTCATGCTGATCGTGGGGACGTCCGGATGGCAGTACGCCCACTGGCGCGGGGTCCTGTACCCGCCCGGGCTGCCGCAGCGCCTGTGGCTGGAGCGGTACGCCGAGTGCTTCGAGACCGTCGAGAACAACAACGCGTTCTACCGGCTGCCCGCGCGGGAGACGTTCGAGGGCTGGCGCGAGCGCACGCCCGCCGGCTTCGTCATGGCGGTCAAGGCGAGCCGCTTCCTGACCCACATCAAGAGGCTCAAGGACCCGGAGGAGCCGGTGGACAGGCTCATGGAGGCGGCCGGGGGCCTCGGCCCGAAGCTCGGCCCGATCCTGCTCCAGCTCCCGCCCACCCTGCGCGCCGACCCCGACCGGCTGGACGCCTGCCTGCGCCGCTTCCCGCGCGGCACCCGCGTGGCCGTCGAGCCGCGGCACCCCTCGTGGTGGACGGACCGGGTGCGCGACGTCCTGGCCGCCCGCGGCGCCGCCCTGTGCTGGGCCGACGTGCTCGGCAGGCCGGTGACCCCGCTGTGGCGCACCACCGGCTGGGGTTACCTGCGCCTGCACCAGGGCCGCGCCCACCCCTGGCCTTCGTACGGCGAGACGTCCCTGCGCTCCTGGGTGCACCGCGTCGGCGACGGGTGGGACACGGCGGACGAGGACGTCTACGTCTACTTCAACAACGACCCGAACGGCGCGGCCGTCCGCGACGCCACGCGCTTCGCCACCCTGGCCCGCGCCGAGGACCGTCCGGTGACCCGCACCCCGGAGGGCGTCCCCCCTGTGCCCGCCGCCCAGTCGTAGGGCGCCGGCTCACGAACGCCCCGCGCACCGCCTCGTCGGCCTGGTGAAGTGCGCGGACAGGCCGACGTAACATACAGCGTGGCATCCCAACCTGTGAATCCTCGCCGGCCCGGGCCCATCACCGCCGAGCACGGCACCACCGGCCCGGCCCGGGTGGTGGCGCTCTAGTGGCGGGAACGATCCCGGACGCCGCGTCGCCTATCACGGTGTTGCTGGTGGAGGACGACGAGGTGATCCGCAAGACGGTGGGCATGGCGCTGGAGCGCTACGGTTACCGCCTGTCCACCGCCGGTGATGGCCTGAGCGGCCTGGAGTCCTTCCAGGACGGCGGGCACGACCTGCTGCTGCTCGACGTCATGCTGCCCGGCCTGGACGGCATCGGCCTGTGCCGCAAGGTCAGGGAATCCAGCATGGTGCCGATCCTGATGATGTCGGCGCGGGGCGACGCCCTGGACGTGGTGTCGGGCCTGGAGGCGGGCGCGGACGACTACGTCGTCAAGCCGGTCGACATGCCCGTGCTGGTGGCCAGGATCCGCTCCCTGCTGCGGCGGGCCACCTTCACCGCGCAGCCGGAATCCACCGGCGCCGCCGTCGGCATCGGGGGCGCCGGCACGTCCACGCTCACCTTCGGGGATCTGACCATCGACAGCGGCGCCCTTGAGGTGTGGCGGGCCGGACGGCCCGTCGCGCTGGCCCCCACCGAGCTGCGGCTGCTCCTTCAGTTCGCCGCCCACCCCGGGCTCGTGCTGGACCGCCGGACGCTGCTGCGCGACGTGTGGGACTACGGCTGGGACGGCGACAGCCGGGTGGTGGACCTGTGCGTGCAGCGGCTTCGGAAGAAGATCGGCGCCGAGCGCATCGAGACGGTGCGCGGCTTCGGCTACAAGCTGCGCCGTTCATGAATCCGGCCTCCTTGCGGTGGAAGATCGCCGTACTGGTCGCCATGGCGTCCTGCTCGGTCGCGGCCGTGGTCGGGGTGCTGGTGCATCGGGCGACCTTCGACCGGTCGCTCCGCATCGGGGAGGACACCGCGGTGCAGACCGTCACGCAGGTGGCGGACGAATACGCGCGCACCGGCACGGCGCCGGGTGACGTGCTGAAGGATCCGGCCGAGCTTCCTGAGGAGCTGCGGCAGCGGCTCACGTCCGCCGGAACGGCCACCTGGTACGGCGAGGAACGGCCTGGCGAGCCCTGGATGTGGGCCGTCAGGCCGGTGGGAGACCACGTGGTCACCGCCAAGATCGACATGGGAACGGAGCTGAGGAGCCTGCAGGCCCTCGACCGGAACATGGTGAAGGCCGCGCTCGCCGCGCTCGCCGTCGTCGTGCCCGTATCGGCGCTCGCCGCCGAACTGCCGAACCGGCGGCTGCGCCGAGTGGCCGCCACCGCACGGCTCATCGCGGACGGGGATCTGAACGCCCGTACCGAGGCGGGCGGCCGTGACGAGATCGCCGGCATCTCGGCGGCCGTCGACTCGATGGCGGCGACCTTGCAGCGGCGGCTGCTCGCCGAACAGCGCTTCACCGCCGACGTCGCCCACGATCTGCGCACCCCGCTGATGGGGCTTCTCACCGCGACCGAGCTGCTGCCCGGCGGCGAGGCGACCGACCTGGTTCGCGACCGGGTCGGCGTCCTGCGGTCGCTGGTGGAGGACCTGCTGGAGATCTCCCGCCTGGACGCGGGGGCCGAGCAGGCCGAGCGCTACCCCGTGCCGCTCGGTGGCCTCGCCGCCGAGTCGCTGCGCCGCCTCGATCTCACCGCCCGATTGACGGTGGAGGGCGACCCCGTGGCCGACACCGACCCGCGCCGCCTGGACCGGATCATCGCCAACCTCGTCGCCAACGCGCACCGGCATGGCCGGCCTCCGGTGGAGGTCGGCGTGAGCGGCCGGACGATCGTGATCCGCGATCACGGGCCGGGCTTTCCCGATGACCTGGCGGCCGAGGGGCCGCAACGCTTCCGCACCGGCAGAGCCGAACGCGGCCAGGGCCACGGTCTGGGCCTGACCATCGCTCTCGGCCAGGCCCAGGTGATCGGCGCCGAGCTCGTCTTCGCCAACGCCCCGGACGGCGGCGCGATCGTCACGCTCCGCCTCCCGGGCTGACATACGCGTCCGACCTCCGGCGCCGATACACACCCGATACGCACCTGAGCGGCGGCTGATGAGCCGCTTCCGCAAGGTCGAGACCTCCGCGGCCGAACGTGGCCGGTAAGCGCCCGATCAAGGCGTGAACCGACCGCTCGTGGAGGTCCCGCCATGTGTTCCGCCCGTCACAACGTCGGCCGCTCCGTGCTGTGGGCCTGCGTCCTCGCCCTGATGGTCGCCGGCGTGTCCGGCTGCGCCGGCTCGGCCCGCGGTGACATCCGGGCCGCACCGCCCCGGCCTGTCATCGACCTGTCACTGCCGTGGCCGAGCGAAGGGCAGGCCGGTATCGAGGTGGTCGGCGTGGGCGGCCTCGGTACGAGCGGCCAGATGAGGCCGGTGCCGATCGCCAGCGTGACCAAGGTGATGACGGCCCATGTGATCCTCAAGGATCACCCGCTCAAGGACGGCGAGGCGGGTCCGCTCATCGAGGTCGACAGGACCGCCGCCACCGAGTCGTTGTCCGGGCAGGAGTCCACCGCGCCCGTACGGGAAGGGCAGCGGCTGTCGCTGCGCCGGTTGCTGGAGCTGATGTTGATCCCGTCCGGCAACAACGTCGCCCGGCTGCTGGCCCGCTGGGACGCCGGATCGCAGGAGGCATTCGTCGTGAAGATGAACGCCGCCGCCGCCGGCCTCGGCATGGCCGACACCGTCTACACCGGCGCCAGCGGCAACGAGGATTCCACGGTCAGCACGGCGGTCGACCAGTTGAAGCTGGCCCGGCAGGTGATGAAGGACGAGGTGTTCCGTCAGGTCGTCGCCATGACCGAGACGACGGTGCCGGGCGACCCGAGCGTGCACCGCAACACCAACACCCTGCTGGACAAGCCCGGTGTGATCGGCATCAAGACCGGGTCGGGCACCGCGGCGGGCGGCAACCTGATGTGGGCCGTCAAGGCCAAGGTGAACGGCAGGACTCGCCTGGTGCTCGGCGTCGTCCTGGCCCAGAGACCGGGCACCAACCCGACGGCGGGCAAGTACGCCGCGCTGGACGCCGGCGACAGGCTGATCACCGCTGTGCGGAAGGAACTGGCCTCCCGGTGACACCTGGCCGGTCAGTACTCCAGGACGAAGGCGAGGCCGGTCCGTCCGGTCTCGTGATGCACACGTGATACACGGCCGAGTGCCGGCGGATACGCGGCTTGGACGGTGTGGATACCCGGGTCGCACAGGATGGCGGTCATGTTCACTCCTCGAACCCCCGGTGCGCTGGCCGCACTGTCGATGACCATGATTCTGGCGGCGGCGACCGGATGCGGCTCGACCGCGGCGGCCGCGCCGTCCGAGGCCGCCAAGCCCGGTGCGCAGACCGCCGACGACCCGCTCTTCGCCTACCTGGGTAACGGCGGCTATGACGTCGACTCGTACGACGTTCGCTACGACTACCGAAGCGGCACCACGAAGATGGACGGTTCGGTGAAGATCACGGCCACCGCGACACAGGCGTTGTCCGGTTTCAGCCTGGACGCCGGGATGGAAAAGATCACGAAGGTCGCCGTGGCAGGGCATCCGGCCGACTTCCGCGTCGCCGGTGAGAAGCTGCTGATCACACCGGAGCAGATCTTGCCCAAGGGACGGCCGTTCCATGTGGACGTCTCCTTCCGGGTGGACCGCAGCGCCAACCCGCAGTCGCCGGCCTTTCCCAGGGACGAAGAGCCGCACCGCACGGCCTGGGTCGAAAAGAAGGACGGTTTCGCGGTCATGGGCCAGCCGGACCGAGCCCACCTGTACTTCCCCAGCAACGACCACCCCAGCGACAAGGCGAAGCTCACCTTCCGCATCACCACCCCCAAGGGTCTCCAGGCGGTCGCGATCGGCACGCTCCGCTCACGTGAGCAGAAGGCGGGCCGCGTCACCTACACGTTCTCCACTCGCGACCCCATCCCGACCCACGTCGTACAGGCGGCCGTCGGCCGGTTCACGCTGATCAAGGACAAGGGGCCCCGCGGTCTGCCGCTGCGCAGTTACGTCGCCACCGACCAGGCCACCAAGACACGCAAGCTCGTCAGCGGCATACCCGACCAGATTGCCTGGCTGGAGAAGCGGCTCGGCCCCTATCCTTTCGAGACCTACGGCGTGCTCGGAGTGCCCGAGGACTACAACGGTGTCGCACTCGAGACCGCGACCATCTCCACCTACGCCGTCGAAAACCTCACCGGCACCGACCTGAAAGGCCGCGTGACCAAGGAGGACATGCAGCACGACGCGATCACCATGATGCACGAGCTGGCCCATCAGTACTTCGGTGACGCCGTCTCGGTGCGCGACTGGAACCAGATGTGGATCAGCGAGGGCCACGCCGAGTTCTACCAGCTTCTGTATGCCGTGGAGATGGGCTATCGCGACCTCGACGACGCCGAGCGCGGTCTGCGTGCCCGCTACGTGTTCGACGGTGACAAGCGGGCCGAGTCGGGCCCCCCGGGGAAGATGAAGCACGCGCGGGACGTGCTGGTCGGCACGAACCAGGCAGGCTTGCTGATGCTTTTCGGCTTGCGGGAGATCGTCGGCGAGGACACCTTCCGAAAGATCGAGAAGACCTTCTTCGACGAGTTCCGCGGCCGCGCGGCCGACACCCGGGACTACATCAACGTCGCGAACCGGGTGAGCGGCAAGGATCTGACCGGATACATCAACAGCTGGATCTACGACGCCGACACCCCGCCGATGCCGGGCCACCCGGACTGGAAGTCCAAGCGGTGAAGTGCGCGAACAGCCGGCAGTACGGTACAGCGTGACGATCCGGCCTTCGAAGCTTCGCCGACCCGGCCCGGAGGCGACGGCGGCCCGTCGCCTCCGCCCCCGGTCCGATCAGAGCTCGTCGAGGATGCGGGTCAGGGCCTTCCTGGTGTCGGACACCGGGATCGCGTCGAGGCAGAGGCGTTCCATGACCGCCTGGTAGCGGTCGAGGTCCTCACGCTTGTCGAGGTAGATCGCGCTGGTGAGCTGTTCCAGGTAGACCACGTCGGGCAGGTCGCGCTCGGCGAAGCGCAGGATGCTGAACGGGCCGCCGGCCGCGGCGTGGCCACCGGCGCTGAACGGCATCACCTGCACGGTGACGGTGGGAGACGCGATGGCCTCCAGCAGGTGCTTGATCTGGCCGCGCATCACGTCGGGGCCGCCGAGCGGCCGCCGCAGCGCCGCCTCGTCGATCACGGCCCACAGGTGGGGTGGGTTGTCGCGTTCGAGCAGCTTCTGGCGGGCCATGCGCAGGTCGACCCGCCGCTGGATCTCGTCCTCCGGGCCGTCGGGGTGACCGAGCATGACGACGGCGCGGGCGTAGCCCTCGGTCTGCAGCAGGCCGGGGACGAACTGGACCTCGTAGCTGCGGATGCGGGTGGCGGCTTCCTCCAGGCCGACGTACGCCTCGAACCAGTTCGGCAGCACGTCGTCGAAGTTGTGCCACCAGCCGGGGCGGTTGGCCTGGGCGACCAGGGACAGGAGCGCCTCGCGCTCGCTCTCGTCGGTGACACCGTAGAGAGTGAGCAGGTCGGCGACGTCGCGCATCCGGAAGCTGACGCGCCCGAGCTCCATGCGGCTGATCTTGGAGTGGGAGGCGCGGATCGAGTGCCCGGCGGCCTCCAGGGTGATGTTCCGGCTCTCGCGGCGCCTACGGAGCTGCGACCCCAGAAGAATGCGCAACACCGTCGAGCTGCCGCGTTCCCGAGCCATCATGTTGAGCGGGGTCTCATCCCCTTCGGCTCGGGCTGTGATCATATCTCTTCCTTAGAACGGCAGGTCGATGACTCACTACTCACGGGCATAGAGAAGTTCACGATACCTCTCACGTCCCAATCCGGATATACCCCAACATCACCCTTAGGCCACGGTTTTGAACGTTCAGTAATCGCCTGAACGGTCAAAGGGCCAGGTCATCGAAGTCCCCGCACTTCGCGCCCTGGATGAAAGCCGCCATTTCGCCCCGGCTGTAAATCAGGGCGGGGCCACCCGGATGCCGGGAGTTCCGTACCGCGACACGGCCGTCCGGCAGCGGGGCCAGCTCGACGCAGTTGCCGCTCGGGTTACTGTACGCGCTCTTGCGCCACCGCACCCCGGCTTGCTCGAAGCGTGCGGTCAGTTCGGACGCGGGCATGCCATTGGAGATTCCGTCCATCTTGCCTCTTCACATCCCCCGGGAACCCAGACGAACCTGACATCCGTCTCGTAAGCCCCTCTATGCCACGGGAGCCCCATATAGGCGGTTCACCCCTCAAGCGTGAGCATACCTCTGTGCGTTTGCACGTGCATCGGTACTTGCACATGCACATCAGGAGGAGCAATATGGCTAAGCGCTAATCACCCTGCCGATCCCGACCTAACCCCCCAAGGCTCGCTTATGACTGGGTACAGGACACAACGGACGAAACCCGCTCGGGTGCCAGACCACGAGTGGGAAGACTGGCTGGCCGCTCTCGACCGTGTCCTGTCGCCCGCCGGCCCCTGGGCCTCCGACGACGAGGCGAGCACCGACCGGCTCAGGCTCGCCCTCTGCGAACTGCACCAGGACCCCTACGCCGCCCGCACCGCCCGCACCTTCACCACGGAGACCGTGCGCGGATGGGGGCTCACCGACCTGCTCGACGACGCCGAGCTGGTCATCGGGGAACTCGTGATCAACGCGCTGCGGCACGGGGTGCGGGGCCGCCCGGCCGTTCCGTCGGGTCACGCCGTGCGCGTCATCCTCGTCCTGACCGAAGCCTCGCTGGTGTGCGCGGTGATCGACCAGGGCGAGGACATCCCGACCCCGCGCGAGCCGGAATTCGGCGACGAGGGAGGGCGCGGCCTCCAGGTGGTCGAGGCCATCAGCGACCGATGGGGATGGGCGCCGCTCCGCTCCCCAGGCAAGGCCGTGTGGGCCGCCTTCGGCCTCGGCGACCGATCCGCCCCCGGCGGCCGTCACCTGGAGATATGCCAGTAAACCCAGGTGGGCCATCGCACCGGGCATACGCCGGAGAAAACCTTCTTCGTCCCATCTCATCTCATTTGAGGAAAGAACGGCCTCGACCTCCCCCCACCAGCGTTAACATCGGCATTCCCGGTGGAGGTGGGAACATGACGGCGCACGCGGGGCACAAGCCTCTGGGGTTCGATCCGACGATCCCCAACGAGGCCCGCGTCTACGACTACTACATGGGCGGCAAGGACAACTTCGCCGCCGACAGGCGGGTCGCGCGGCTCGCCCTGAAGATCGCGCCCGAGCTGCCCCTGATGTGCCGTGAGGGACGCAGGTTCCTGGAACGCGTGGTGCGCCACCTCGCCGCGGCCGGGATCCGGCAGTTCATCGACGTCGGCTGCGGCCTTCCCGCCCAGGGCAACGTGCACGAGATCGCCAGGGCGGTGGCCCCCGGATCCCGGGTGGTGTACGTCGACAACGACCCGATGGTCGTCCAGCACGCCCAGGCCCTGCTGACGGGCGACGACTCGTGCACGGCCGTCATCGAGGCCGACATGCGCGACCCCCGCGCACTCCTGAAGCACCCCCGCCTCACCGAGCTGATCGACCTCGACCAGCCGGTCGCGATCCTGATCCTGTTCACGCTGGTCGTGATCCCCGACGACGCGGCGGCGCGCGCCATCGTCCGCGAGTTCCGCGAGGCCGTCGCCCCGGGCAGCTACCTCGCCATCGCCCACAGCGTCTCGGACCTGTGCCCCGAGACCACCGCCAAGCTCGCGGCCCTCTTCCAGGACGACGGCATGGTCTCCGGCGGCCCGCGCCGCGACCAGTTGCGCACCAAGGCGGAGGTCGAGCAGTTGTTCGACGGCCTGTCGCTCATCGAGCCCGGGGTGGTCTACATCGTGGACTGGCGGCCCGGCACGCCGAAGGCGGAAGGCGATGGCGGCGGGGTGTGGTCGGTCGGCGGTCTCGGCCGGGTGGCCGCGCGGACGCCCGAGGCCGATCCGGCGGGCCCATCGGCGCCCGGGCCGGCCGCCTGAGGCGGTCCCGGCGATCCCGGGCTCCGCCGCGGCCCGGCCGAAGGCGTACTGTGGGCGCATAACGGCATCGACCCTGGTCAGGGACACCGCGAGGGGCCCTGCCGGTGCCGTCCGGCGGCGCGCGCCGTGCCGCCCGATGGAGTCGCCATGTCCGCAACGACCGTCACCCCGCTCAGGCGGGCGGCCCTGGCCCCGCTGCCGGTGGCCGCGCTCGGCCTGCTGTCGGCGTTCCCGCCGTTCGCCGCCGACATGTACCTGCCGGGCCTCCCGGCCATCGCCCGCGACCTGCGCACCACTCCCGCCGGCGTGCAGCTCACGATCACCGCGCTGCTGCTCGGGATGGCCGCGGGCCTGTTCGTGACCGGCGCGCTGTCGGACCGGTACGGCCGCCGTGCCACGCTGGTCCCCTGCCTGGCCCTGTGCGCGGCGTCCGGCGCGGCCTGCGCCCTCGCCCCGGACCTCGGCACGCTGATCGGCGCGCGGTTCGTCCAGGGCATCACCGGCGCGGCGTGCCTCGTGATCGCCCGCGCCGTCGTCTCCGACGCCGCCGAGGGCCGGGAGGCGGCCCGCGTCTTCGGCCTCATGATGACCGTCCTCGGCGTCGCGCCCGTCGTGGCGCCGCTCGTGGGCGGCATCGTGGCCGCCACCGCGGGCTGGCGCGCCGTCTTCTGGGCGCTGGCGGCGCTGACCCTGCTGATGCTCGCGGCCGCGCTCGTGGCCGTTCCCGAGACGCCGCCCGGGCGGCGCCGGCCGGTGCGGGAGCCCGGCGCGTCGGTGCGCGGCCTCCTGCTGGACCGTCCGTTCCTCGCGTACGCGCTGGCCTTCGCCCTGGCCTTCGGCGCGCTGACGGCGTACCTGGCCGCGTCGCCCTTCGTGCTGCGCACCCTGTTCGGCCTGTCGACCGAGGCGTTCTCGCTGGTCCTCGCCGTCTACGCGCTGGCGCTCGCGCTGGTCGCCACGGCCAACGCCCATCTGGTGTACCGCCACACGCCCCACCGGCTGCTGGAGGCCGGCCTGACCGTGCTGCTCGCGGCCTCGGCCATCCTGTGCGGGCTCGCGCTGACCGGCGCGCTCACGCTCGTCGCCTGCCTGCTGTCGCTGCTGGCCGCGGCGGCGTCCCTCGGGCTGGTGCTCGGCAACGCGTGCGCGCTGGCCCTCGGGCGGGCGCCCCGGGCCGCGGGGACCGCCGCGGTGTTCCTGGCCGCCGCGCAGTTCACGGCGGGGGCGATCACCGCGCCGCTGGCGGGGATCGGCGGCGACCGCGCGGCGACGGCCATGGCGCTGGTGATGACGGTCTGCGCCCTGGTGGCGCTCTTCGTCGTGGCGACGATGCGGACGACCTTGGACGTGACAAGGCGCGAACGCCTCGATACCGGACGTATCGGTATCGGGTCTTGCGATCAACCCCGGTGACGCACACACTCGAAGCGGGCGAGCCTACTCACGGCGCGTTCTGGGGGTGGTCCTCGTGCACGATGGCTACAGCACTCGCGAAACCTGGCCCTTCGAGTGCCCGCGTTGCCTCATGGTCTGGGAAGAGGATTACACCGTCCGGCATCTCACCGACCGCCACGGCAACGCGGTGGAGGTCTGGTCCCTCGCCGGGGTGCTGGTCCAGCCACCCTGGTCGGGCACGTGGTGCCCCGGCTGCGGCGACATCGACGTCAAGATCTTCCCCCGCGGCTATCTCTCCCGACATCCGGAGATCCGCCTCACCTCCACGCGTGCCACGCTGCCCCTCCCGGAGCCCGTGGCGGGCGGTGAGCCGATCATGGCGGCGCCCGAGCCGCCCGCGGTTCCTCCCGCGGCGGCCACGCGGCGCTCCCTCGTCCCTCCGAGGCATCCGGTGCTCTACGCGCTGGCCGGCCTCTCGGTGCTGCTCGTCGCGGGGCTTGAGTTGCTCCAGCTCCTCAGGGCGGCTCATCCCGTGCACTGACGACGCCACGCGGCGTGGCCGGCGGGGCAAAAACTTTCCCGTCGGCCACACGAGGCACTGTCAGCGGTACGGCGCGCCGCGCCACGCGGGGCGGGCTCACCGCCCCTGCGATGATCTCGAATGATTACGGTCCGTTGGTACCGTCTGGACGATCGAGCCCCAATATGTCAGTGATCTCGTGGGAGAAAGATCGATTGCCGCCCGCGCGTCGGCACGAATCAGACTTAACTTTTGCCTCATACCCCGTAAAATCCGCCGATGTGAACGATGGTCACCACGTCCCACAGGAGCTTCCGGTCCGCGAGCGCTCGTTCCGGACCAGCTCCGGCAGGCACCGGCGCCCGGTGCCCGCGCATCTGCCTCCGGACGCGCCCGCGCTCGTGCTGGCCGCGCCCGGCGCCGGCGGCGACGTCCCGGCGGCCGTCAAGACCATCGTCAGCGTCGACCACCCGCAGCTCGACGTGCGCCTGATCCATCTGGGCGACACCAAGACAAGCCTGGCCGAGACGCTCACCGAATGCGCCGCCAAACGGCCCGCCGGATCGCCAGCCGCCATCGTCGTCCCCCTGGTCACCGGCCCTCACCAGCAGGTGTACCGGGCCATCCGCGAGGCCGTCGCCGAAAGCGACGTCATGACCACCATCGCCGACCCTCTCGGGCCGCATCCGATGCTGGCCGAGGCGCTGCACGTCAAGCTCGCCGAGGGCGGGCTCGCCCGCGCCGACCGCATGCGCCTGTTCAACATCGCCGCCCCGGTGGACGGGATCATCGTGGCGACGGTCGGCGGCCAGGAGGCCGTGCGCGCGGCGGACGCGACGGTCGTCCTGCTGGCCGCGCGGCTCACCCTGCCCGTGGTCGCCGCATCGCTGGACGCCTCGCCCGGCGTCGGGGACGCGGCGCAGCGACTGCGCAACATCGGCGCCTCCCGCCTGGCGCTCGCTCCCTTCCTGATCGGGCCGGAGATCGACCCGCTGAAGATCACGAAAGCCGCCGAGTCGGTGGGCGCCGGATGCTCCGAGCCCATCGGCGCGCACAGCGCGGTCGCCCAGCTCGTCGCGCTCAGCTACGGAAGCTCGCTCACCGGCGTCGAACCCGACCAGCCCTAGGCGACCGGAGGGGACGTCCTCGCACCGGGGCTCGCGGCGGGCACCCCGGCCGCCGCCGTACCCGCGCCCCGGTCCACGCGGCCCCGCTCCCCCGTCACGCCACCGTCACGTCCGCCGCCTCGTCCCGCTTCTCGCCCTCCGGCAGGCCCGGCGTCACGTCCGGCCACGTGTGCACGGGCTCCTCGGTGAAGGCGAGCTCCTGGTAGCGCGCCAGCATGGCGGCACGGGCGCCCGGCTCGTCCCCCAGCGCCGCCAGCGCGCGGCGCTGCCAGGCCGCCCCGGTACGCCCCGTCCGCACCCGCTCGCGGACGACCGCCAGGCGCTCGTCCGCCTCGCCGCCGTCCACCCCCGCCGCGACGAGTCCCTCGCGGGCCACCGGCAGCAGGTCCAGGACCAGCTCGGCGGCCGGCACGGGCTCGGCGCGCCCCGGCCAGGCCAGCTCGGCCGAGAGCCCGGCGCGCGCGGCCCGGTAGAAGTTGCGGTAGGCGTCGGCGAAGGGGAAGCCGTCGATCCAGCCGGGCGCGGCCGCCGACGCCGCCACCAGCCCGAGCAGGAACGCCGCGTTGGCCACCATGTCGGCGCAGGTCGGTCCCGCGGGCAGGGCCCGCAGCTCGACGCGCAGGTGCCCGCCGTCCGCCGGGTCGTAGACGGGCCGGTTCCACTGCCACACCGTCCCCTGGTGGAGCCGTAGCTCGGCCAGCCGGGGCAGGCCGCCGGCGCGGACGGCCTCCAGCGGGTCCTCCTCGTCCATCACGGGCATGACCGGCTCGTACTCGCGGACGCTCTGCTCGAACAGCTCCTCGGCGCCGCCCTGCAACCAGCCGGAGCCGAAGCTGACCCGGCCGTCCACGCGCCAGGGCCGCTCCATGTCGCGGTCGTCGGCCGACGCCTCGAACAACGCGATCCGCGTCTCCTCCCACAGGTCGCGGCCGAGGAAGGACGGGGAGTTGCCGCTGACCGCGAGCACCGGGCCGATGGCGAGCTGCGCGGCGTTGTAGACGCGGGCGAAGTCGCCGGGCGGCGTGCGCAGGTGGATCTGCCAGGAGGTGTTCGCGCTTTCGAGGATCACGTCCTCGACCTCCAGCTCCAGCCGCTCGGCCCCGTCGATGCGCACGCGGAACGGCTCCGCGCGCACCCGGCGCATGCCCCGGCTGAGCGCGCGGTAGCGCACCTCGTCGCTCATGGCGTCCCGGGTGAAGTCGAACTCGTTGAGCGTCGGCAGGATGCCGATGGGCACGACGCGTCCGCCCACCGTGCGCGCGGCGTCGTCCACCAGCAGCGTCATCCGCCGCGCCTCGTCCTCCATCGCCGTGAACGGCCGCCCGGCCAGGGGCAGCGGGGTCAGGTTGACCTCCAGGTTGAAGCTGCCGAGCTCCAGGACGACCCGCTCGTCGCCCGCCGCGTCGCGCACCTCCTTGTTGCGCCGCAGCGGCCGCCCGTTCTCGCCGATCAGGAAGAACTCCAGCTCGGCTCCGACGCTCGCCGGCCCGGCGCCGAACCCGGGCCTGGCGAGCAGCTCGCGCAGCGCGACCAGGGAGTCCTCGAGGCGGCGGCCGAAGCGCGCGTACTCGGCCTCGGAGAACCGCTCCTTGGCTACCTGCTGTCCCATCGTTTCGTCCCCCACAAGTGACGGTCGGCGGTCGCCCCCCTAACTGTCCGGGCAGGTGGGTTTCATGCCTCACACCCGAGATGGAGCCCCACCCTTGACTCTACGTACGCGGCCCCCACGACCCGGACGGGTCTGCCGGGGGCCGCGCAACGAGATCACGCGAACCCATTGACGCCGCACCGTCCAGTCGGTATGCCTGAACAGCGCCATTGTGTTGGGTGAGGGCCCTGGTGGGGAGGCGGTGGCTATGCGCGTGCTCGTACACGCCTACCCGTGGGACGTGGTCGGCGATCCCCTGTTCGTCGGACGGGTACAAGCACTCGGCGTCGACGGGGTCAACCTCGCCGGCGCCTATCACACGGTGAGGGCGGCGACCCCCTGGCATCCGGAACACGCCTACGTGGACGCGAGGCACGCCGCGCTGTACCGGCCGGTGCGCGAGGAGGCCTGGGCCGGACGGCGCCTGGTGCCGGACGGCGCGGGCTGGATGGACGACCGCGACTCCTTCGGCACGGCCGCGCGCGTCCTGGCCGCCGCCGGGGTGCCGGTCACCGCGTGGATCGTCCTGACCCACAGCTCGCGCGTCGGCGAGGCCGCGCCGGACGTGAGCGTCGTCAACTGCTTCGGGCAGCACTACCCGTGGGCCCTGTGCCCCTCCCATGCCGAGGTGCGCGAGTACGCGGCCACGCTCGCGGCCGAGACCGTCCGCGACCTGCCCCTGGCGGGCGTGCTGCTGGAGGCGTGCGGCCAGCTCGGCACCGACCACGGCGGCCACCACGAGAAGACCGACGGCGCGTACGACCCGCGGGCGCGCCGCATGCTGTCGGTCTGCTGCTGCGCGGCCTGCCAGGCCGGCTGGGCGGCGCGCGGCGTCGACCCCGAGCGCGCCACGCGCGAGCTGCGCGCCGCCGTCCGCTCGCACGAGCACGACCTGGACCCCGGCACCGCCGCCGCGCTGCTGGCCGTACGCCACGAGGCGGCCGACGCGCTGCGCCGTCAGGTGATCGCCGCGCTGCCCGGACTGCGCGTCAGCCTGCACGGCAACCCGGACCCGTGGGCCACCGGCGCGAACCCCGGACTCACGCCGGACGCCGGCAAGGACGCCGAGACGGTCGTCGTGCAGGCCTGGCCGGTCACGGCCGAGGCCACCGAGCGGGTGCGGCTCGCGCGCCACGCGGTCCCGGCCGAGGTCGCGGTGGGCGCGTACGTCACCGTGCTGCCGCCGGTGCGCCACGAGGACATCGGCCCGCACGTGCGGCGGCTCGCCGAGGCGGGCGCCCAGGAGATCCACCTGTACCACGCGGGCCTGGCGGGCCCGGCCCGTCACGGCATGCTCGCCGACGCCGTGCGGGCGGCGAACGGCTAGGGAAGGACGCGAAGGAGCGTACAGAGCCGGAGAAGGCGCACGGATCGGAAAGGCGCACGGCCACCACGGTCCCACCCACGACGCCGGCCGGACGGTCACCCGTGATATATCAGGATACGAGGTGACCAATGCAGCGTCTGACCCCTGAGCAGTTGAGAAGCCACCGGTGGTACGGCACCGAAAGTCTCCGGTCCTTCAGCCACCGCGCGAGGACCCGCCAGCTCGGCCTGTCCGCCGAGGAGCACCTGGGCAAGCCCGTCATCGGCATCCTGAACACCTGGAGCGAGCTCAACCCCTGCCACCTCCACCTGCGCGAGCGCGCGCAGGACGTGAAGCGCGGGGTGTGGCAGGCGGGCGGCTACCCGGTGGAGCTGCCGGTCATGTCGCTCTCGGAGACGTTCCAGAAGCCGACGACCATGCTCTACCGCAACCTGCTGGCCATGGAGACCGAGGAGCTCCTGCGCTCGCACCCCGTGGACGCCGCCGTGCTCATGGGCGGGTGCGACAAGACCACCCCGGCCCTGCTCATGGGGGCCATCAGCATGGACCTTCCGGTGATCTACGTGCCGGCGGGGCCGATGATCCCCGGCAGCTTCCGGGGCCAGGTGCTCGGCAGCGGCAGCGACATGTGGCGGTACTGGGCCGACAAGCGGGCCGGGCTGGTCGGCGACGAGGTCATGAGCGGGGTCGAGGAGGGCATCGCCCGCTCCCCCGGCCACTGCATGACGATGGGCACCGCCTCCACCATGACCTCGGTGGCCGAGGTGCTCGGCATGACGCTCCCCGGCGCCGCCTCGATCCCCGCGGTGGCCTCCGCCCACAGCCGCATGGCCGCCGCGAGCGGCAGGCGCGCCGTCGACCTGGCCTGGGAGGACCTGCGCCCCTCCGCGATCCTCGGCGAGCAGGCGTACGCCGACGCCGTGACGGCCGTCCTCGCCCTCGGCGGGTCGACCAACGCGGTGATCCACCTGATCGCCATGGCCCGCCGCAGCGGCGTGCCGCTCACGCTGGACCACTTCGACGAGGCCTCGCGCCGCGTGCCCGTCCTGGCCGACCTGCGCCCGAGCGGCACCTACGTCATGGAGGACTTCTACCTGGCCGGCGGCCTGCCGGGGCTGCTGTCGCGCATCGCCGACCTGCTCCACCTCGACCGGCCCACGGTGACCGGCCGGCCCCTGCGCGAGGAGCTCGCCCGCGCGGAGGTCTACGACGACAAGGTGATCCGGACGCGGGACGACCCGCTGTCGGCCGAGGGCGGGCTCGCCGTCCTGCGCGGCAACCTGGCGCCGTCCGGGGCCGTGATCAAGCACGTCGCCGCCGACCCGCGGCTGCTGAGGCACACCGGCCCCGCCGTCGTCTTCGACGGTCACCGGGACCTGATGCGGCGCCTCGACGACGAGAGCCTGCCCATCACCGCCGACTCGGTCCTCGTCCTGCGCGGCGCGGGGCCGCGCGGCGGCCCCGGGATGCCCGAGCACGGCATGATGCCCATCCCCGAACGCCTGCTCAAGGCGGGCGTCCGCGACATGCTGCGCATCTCCGACGCGCGGATGAGCGGCACGAGCTACGGCGCCTGCGTGCTGCACGTCGCGCCCGAGTCCCACGTGGGCGGCCCGCTGGCCCTCGTCCGGGACGGCGACCCCGTCACGCTCGACGTCGAGGCCCGGCGCCTCTCCCTGGACGTCCCGGAGGAGGAGCTGGCCCGCCGCCGCGCCGCCTGGACGCCGCCGGAGACGGTCTACCGGCGCGGGTACGGCACGCTGTTCGACCGGCACATCCTGCAGGCGGACGAGGGCTGCGACTTCGACTTCCTGCTCGGCGCGGGAGGCGCCCCCGAACCCGACACCGAGTGACCCGCGCCCGGCGCCGGTGTCCTCCCGCGCGTGAGGTCTGGCCAACCCGCGCCCCGGTCCAGGCGGTCTCGCGGGTCGGGTCAGGCCCTCTCGCGGGTCAGGTCAGGCTCTCCGCGGGCGCGGGTTCCGGCGCGGGGACGGAACCGCGCGTGCGCAGGCCGAACGCGGTGACGACCGCCGCGACGACCGCTGCCGTCACCGGGACGACCAGCGCGGCCCGCAGCGCCCCGAGCGCGTCCTGCGGCGAGCCGCCCGCGAGCGCCCCGACGTTCACGGCCGTCACCGCCGACAGGCCGAGCGCGGTGCCGAACTGCATCGCGGTGTAGAGCAGGCCACCGGCCAGGCCCTGCTCGTGCTCGGCGACGCCGTCGGTGGCGGCCATGGTGAGCGGGCCGTAGGCCAGGGAGAAGGCCAGGCCGAGCAGCGCCATCGTGGGCAGCATGGCGGCGTAGGCCCAGTCCGGGCCGACCGGCAGGAACAGCGCGTAGGCCACGGCCGCGAGCACCAGCCCGCCGAACAGCACGCGCAGGTTGCCGAAGCGGGCCACCAGCCGGGGCGTCAGCGTGGGGGCGAGCACGGTGTCGACGCCGACGACCAGCATCGCCAGGCCCGTCTGCAGGGCGCTCCACCCGCGCAGCTCCTGCAGATACAGGGTGACCAGGAACTGGAACCCGGCGAAGGAGCCGATGAACAGCAGCGCCCCGGCGTTGGTACGGACGAGCGAACCCGAGCGCAGGATGCCGAGCCGGACCAGCGGGGCGGCCGAGCGGCGCTCGATCGCGGCGAACGCGCCCAGCGCCGCGAGCCCGCCCGCGAACGCGCCCGCCGTGCCGGCCCAGTCGTTGCCGGGGTGCTCCAGGCGGACCACTCCGTACACCAGCAGCAGCATCGCGCCGGTGACGACCAGCGCCCCCGCCAGGTCGAACCCGCCCGCCGGGCGCGGCGGGGCGTCCTCGCGCCCGATGAGCGGCACGGCGGCGGCGAGGATCAGCGCCGACAGGATGACCGGCGCGAAGAACACCCACCGCCAGCCCAGCGAGGCCAGCAGCCCGCCGGCGACCAGGCCGAGCGAGAACCCGCCCGCGGCCGTCCCGGCGTAGACGCCGAGGGCCTTGGTGCGCCGCGGTCCCTCGGGGAAGTGGGCGGTGACCAGCGACAACCCGGCGGGGGCCATGAAGGCCGCCGCGACCCCGGTGACGAACCGGGCGACCAGCAGCATCCACCCCTCGGTGGCCAGCCCGCCGAGGCCCGAGAAGACCAGGAAGACCGTCAGCCAGAGCAGGAACATGCGGCGGCGGCCCAGCAGGTCGGCGGCGCGGCCTCCCAGCAGCATGAAGCCGCCGTAGCCGAGCACGTAGGCGCTGACCACGCCGCTGAGCATCCCGGTCGACAGGCCGAGGTCGGCCCGGATCGACGGCAGCGCCACGTTCAGCATCGCCACGTCGATGCCCTCCAGGAAGATCGCACCGCACAGCACGTACAACACCCCCCAGGCACGCGCGCCCATACGGCCGTCCGTACCGAGGTCTCTGCCGCCGTCCGGATGGCCCCCGAATGTGGACATGAGCCGACTCCTCTCCCTGTGACGCGAAACGACGAAACCGTTCCAAGCACCGGACCGACGACGGTTACCGAAACGACCGTCGGTTCCCTCTTGTAACTGGCAGCATCATCAGGCACCATCGATGACCATGGAAGACGGCACTTCCAAGTCCCTCGGTCACTGCTGTGATACCGGCGACGACTTCGACGTCCTTCAGTGGGACACCCGCGAGGACTGCGAGGTCCGGCAGATCCTGGACCGGATCGCCGACAAGTGGTCACTGCTCGTGATCGCGCTGCTCGACCAGCGCAGCCTCCGCTTCACCGAGCTGCGCCGCAGGATCGACGGCGTCAGCCAGCGCATGCTGACCCGCACCCTGCGCCATCTCGAACGCGACGGCCTGGTGACCCGCACCGTGCACGCCACCGTGCCGCCCCGCGTCGACTACGCGCTCACACCCCTCGGCGCCACGCTGCACGAGACCATCAAGGCCCTGGTCACCTGGACCGAGGCCCACCAGACCGAGATCGCGGCCGCCCGCGCAGCCTACGACGCCCGCGCCGCCCTGGAGTCCGAGGCCCACGCGGACGCCTGACACCGCCAGGCCGCACCCGGGCTCCGGGTGCGCGACGATATACCCGTGTACGACATGTCAGAGGAGCCGGCGCTGCGGCCGGTGGCGCGGTCGACCACGCGCACCGACCTCGTCGCCGACTCGATCCGGGCCGCCATCCTGTCCGGCCGCATCAAGCCCGGCGAGACGCTGGTCGAACGCAGGCTCGCCGAGCAGCTCGGGGTGTCCAAGACCCCGGTGCGCGAGGCGCTGATCAGCCTCGCCTCGACCGGGCTCGTCGTCATCAGCCCGAACCGCGGGGTCAGCGTGCGCGTGCTGGACGCCGCCGACCTGCGCAAGGCGAACGAGGTGCGGCTGCTGCTCGAACCGTGGGCCGTCGCGGCGTCCACCCGGCTCGCGAACCCGGCGACCGTGCGGGAGGCGCGCGAGGCGCTCGCGGAGGCGGGCGGGCTGCTGTCGGGCGACGACCCGACGGCGCTCAGCCTGGCCAACCGGCGGTTCCACCACGCGCTGTACCACGCCTGTGACAACGAGCTGGTCACCGCCCAGCTGGACGACCTGCAGAACCTCGCCGCCCTCGGCACGGTGACGGTGCTGTGGCGGCACTGGCCGACGTGGCGCGAGGAGTTCACCGAGCACGAGAACATCCTGGCCGCCGTCGAGCGGGGCGACGCGCCCCTGGCCGAACGCCTGACCAGGGCGCACATCAAGCGCTCCGTCACCCACCTGTCCCGTACGCCGGCGAGCTGACAGGCCGGCGCGCGTGGCCGGCCATCCCGGCCACGGCGATCCGTCCCGCGGCGCCGTCCGGTGCCGGCTCCGCGGGAAGGGGCGCCCGGGTCAGCGAGAGGCGTCCGGGTCCTGGAGCCTGGCCTCGTAGCGGCGGAGGGTGACCTCGTCCGGGGGGTAGGTGCCGCGCAGGGGGGCGCCCGCGTCCACCTCCGACTGGATGAACTCCTCCAGCCGTTCCTGCGCCGACGCGTCGCGCGCGATCTCCGCCGCCAGGTGGCGGGGGACGCAGACCACGCCCTCGGCGTCCGCGACGATGACGTCGCCCGGGTAGACGGGCACCTCAGCGCAGCCGATCGGCACCTGCAGGTCGACGGCGTGGTGGCGGGCCAGGTTGGTGGTCGCGCACACCCCGGCGGCGAAGGCCGGCAGCGGCAGCTCGGCGAAGAACGGCGAGTCGCGCACCGCGCCGTCGGTGACCAGGCCCGCGACGCCGCGCCGCAGCAGGCGCGTGGCCAGGATGCCGCCGATCGAGGCCGCCCGGGTCTGCCCCCTGCAGTCCATGACGAGCACCTGACCCGGCCCCACCGACTCGACGGCGAGCCGCTGCGGGTGATCGTAGTCCTTGAAGACCGCCAGCACGTCGAGGTCCTCGCGCGCGGGAATGTGCCGCAGCGTGAAGGCCTCCCCCACCATGCGGGTGTGGCCGGGATTGAGCGGGCGAAGCCCTTGCATGAAGGTGTTGCGCAGCCCCCGGGCGAACAACTGTGTGGTGACCGTCGCCGTCGACACCCGGCGCAGCGCGTCCAGCACGTCCGCGTCCAGGGGTTCCCGCAGCTCGCTCACGCGGCCCTTCCCTTCCGCACTTCCAGGTCGAGGGACTTCAGGATCGCCGTGACCTCGTCGCGCTCGGCGTCGGTGAGCGGGGAGATCGGCGGGCGCACGTCCCTGCGGCAGACGCCGAGCTGGGCCAGCCCCTCCTTCAGGACCGAGACGTTGTTACCGTTGCCGTGCCGGGCGCGCAGGTCCTCGATCGGCTTGAGCCGCGCCCACAGCTCCATCGCCCCCTCCTGGTCGCCGTCCTGGAGACGGGCCAGCAGTTCCAGGGACCGCTCGGGGGCGATGACGGCCAGGCCGGAGGTGAAGCCGCGCGCGCCGCCCGTCCAGTAGAACGGCGCCCAGCTCTCGGCCAGCCCGCACACCCACGCCACCTCGGGGAGCTCCGCGGCGTTCTCGGCGAACCGCACCGGATCGGGAACGGCGTACTTCACGCCGACCACATTAGGGCAGGCGGACACGAGGGCCTTCAGCGCCCTCGCGGTCACCAGCGGCGAGCGCACGTAGCAGACCACGCCGAGCCCCGGGACGGCCTCGGCGACGGCCCGGTGGTAGTCGACCCAGCCGGTCTCGGTCTGGTAGGGATGCACGGGCTGGTGCACCATGACCCCGTGCGCCCCGAGGCCCGCCGCCTCGGTGGCGAGCTCGACGGCCCGCGCGGTGTCGTGGCCGACGCCCGCGATCACCGTGGCCTCCCCCGCCGCCGCGACCGTCATCGCGACCACGCGGCGCAACTCGGGGACCGACAGCGAGTAGAACTCGCCGGTGTTGCCGTTGGGCGTGACCGTCCCGATGCCCGCCGCGACCATGCGGGTCACCACGGCGGCGAAGGCGGGCTCGTCGATCGCGCCCCGCTCGTCGAACGGCGTGACCGGCACGGACACCACCGAGCCGAGCGCCCGCCTGACGTCATCCAGCATCCTGATCTCCCCTTCGTGGGTGGCTGCTGAGATCTGGTATATCAGTACATCGTCATGCCGACCTATTGACATCTCTCACAATCGTTTTCATTCTGGGGTGCGCACAGCCGAGCGGCTCGGTCACCAGCCGGACCGGGCCGCCCGGCCGCTCGTTCCCGGCAGGACGGCGACCCCCGGGCTGATCCTGTGCTCGCAGCGCCTCGCGGCGCGCCGAAGGAGGTTCACCCCCCATGAGATCTCCCCGATCGTCCGCCCTGGCGGGTCTTCTCGCACTGACGGTCCTCGGCGCCTGCGGGGCGCCGGACGCCGGCGCGGGCTTCGTCCCCGAACCCGCCGCCGGGGACGTGAAGATGCCGGGCGACGCGGTGACGCTCAACATCGTGGACGTCGCGGGCAACCTGCAGCTCACCCAGCAGATCTTCGACAACTACAAGGCCGCGCACCCCAAGACCGTCAGCAAGATCACGTACACGAAGGTGACCGCCCCCGAGCTGGCCGGCAAGGTCAAGGCCCAGCAGGACGCCGGACGCCTGGACATCGACCTCGTGCTCACCGGCACCGACGGCCTGGCCTCCGGCCTGGAGCAGAACCTGTGGGTCGACCTGGCGGGCAAGTACAAGGACAAGCTGCCGGGCACCGGCGGCTATCTCGACCCCGCGGCGAAGATGCTGGAGCTCGCGCGGGGCCGGGGCCTCATCGTCACGTACTACCCGTCGGGGCCGCTGATCGAGTACAACCCCGCCACCGTCCCGGACCCGCCGAGGACGGCCGCCGACCTGCTCGCCTGGGCCAAGGAGCACCCGAAGAAGCTGGAGTACGCGCGCCCGGCCAACTCAGGGCCCGGCCGCACGTTCCTCATGGGCCTGCCGTACATCCTGAAGGACAGCGACCCGAAGGACCCGGTCGCAGGCTGGGCCAACACCTGGAAGTACCTCAAGGACCTCGGGCGGTACATCGAGTACTACCCGACCGGCACCTCCCAGACCATGAAGGAGCTCGGCGAGGGCACCCGCGACATCATCCTGTCGACCACCGGCTGGGACATCAACCCGCGCGTGCTCGGCCAGGTGCCCAAGGACTTCAGGACCCAGACGCTGGAGGGCTTCACCTGGGTCACCGACGCGCACTACATGGTCGTCCCGAAGGGCATCACCGGCGAGAAGCTGGCCGTCGTGCTGGACCTGATGAAGTTCGCGCTCACACCGCAGCAGCAGGCCGTCACCTACGACAAGGGGTACTTCTACCCGGGCCCGGCGGTGAAGGGCGTGACCCTCGCCATGGCGCCGCCGGAGAGCCGGCAGGCGATCAAGGACTTCGGCCGGCCCGAGTACGACCGGCTGATCGAGCAGAACCCCAAGGCCGTGCCGCTCGACGCCAAGGCGCTGGTGGCTGCCTTCGACAAGTGGGACAAGGAGATCGGCGGCGACAAGGTGAAGAAGTCGTGACCCCCGGTCCCCGCCCCTCATACCGCACCCACGGCAGCGCTGCGAGGAACGCGTGACACACCAATCCGTACTCCCCGGAAAGATACGCGGCGGCTTCCGTGCCCTGCGGATGGACGGGGTGTCCCGGCGGTTCGGATCCACGACGGCTCTGGACCGGCTGGACCTCACGATCGAGGGCGGCGAGTTCATCGCCCTCCTCGGCCCGTCCGGCTGCGGCAAGTCGACCGCCCTGAACTGCCTCGCCGGGCTCCTCCCCCTGACCGGAGGCAGCATCTGGCTGGACGACGAGCGCATCGACCCGCTCCCTCCGGAGAAGCGCGGGTTCGGCATGGTCTTCCAGAACTACGCGCTCTTCCCCCACCTGCCGGTGCGCGGGAACGTCGGGTTCGGGCTCGCCGTCCGGGGGATCCCCAAGCCCGAGATGGCCAGGCGCGTGGACGAGGCCCTCGCGCTCGTCGAGCTCTCCGACCAGGCGGACAAGCTGCCCGGCCGGCTCTCCGGCGGCCAGCAGCAGCGGGTCGCCATCGCCCGGGCCATCGTGATCCGCCCGCGCCTAGTGCTCATGGACGAGCCGCTGTCGAACCTCGACGCCAAGCTGCGCCTGCAGATGCGCACCGAGATCCGCAGGCTCCACCAGTCGCTCGGCCTCACCACGGTGTACGTCACCCACGACCAGGAGGAGGCGCTCGCGCTGGCGGACCGCGTCGTCGTGCTGCGCCACGGCCTGGTCGAGCAGATCGGCTCGCCCGAGCAGGTCTACACGTACCCCGTCAACACCTACGTCGCGGGCTTCATGGGCTACCGCAACCTGCTGGAGCTGCCGGTGATCGCCCACGAGGGCGGCCGCGTGATCCTTGCCGAACCGGGGCTGCGGCTGATCGGCGTGGCGCAGGAGCCCTTCGGCGGGCCCACGGCGGTCGCAGCCATCCGCCCGGACGACTTCCGCGTCGGCGCGGGTCAGGCCAACGCGATCCGCGTCACGGTCGAGGTCGCCGAGTTCCACGGCCGCGAGATGGCCGTGGAGGGGTGACCGAGTCGGGCAGGGTGGTCCACTTCCGCGTCCCCGACCGGGTGCGGCCGGGCGAGAAGATCGAGCTGAGCGTCGCGGCCGACCGCGTCCTCGTCTTCGGCGCCGATGACGCCCCGGAGGCGGTCGCGTGATGGCCGCCACCGGGGCCGCGCGGGTCGTGCTGCGGCACCGGCTGGCCGAGCGCGGCATCGACCGGGTGCTCCTGCTGCTGGTGCCCGCCGTGCTGGTCCTCGTGCTGCTGTTCCTCTACCCCATGCTCTACGGCGTCGGCCTGTCGCTCCAGCCGCGCGCCGGGGGCGGGGTGCTCGCCAACTACCAGGCGTTCTTCCGCGACTCCTACCAGAGCTCCACCGTGTGGAAGACGATGCGGCTCGCGCTGCCCGCCGCGCTCGTCAACGTGGGCGCGTCGGTGCCGATCGCCTACCGGCTGCGCGGCCGCTTCCGGGGGCGGCGGCCGCTCACCGCGATCCTGGTGCTGCCGGTCACGCTCGGCACCGTCCTGGTGGCCGACGGCCTGCTGCGCTACCTCGGCCCCAAGGGCTGGTTCAACCGGGTGCTGCTGGACATCGGCCTCGTCCACGAGCCCATCCGGTTGATCTACAACTACTGGGGCGTGCTGTTCTCGCTGCTCATCACCGGCTTCCCGTTCGCGTTCCTGCTCGTCCTCTCGTACATGTCGGGCATAGACCCGACGCTGGAGCGCGCGGCCGCCACGCTCGGCGCGGGCCCCTGGCAGCGGGTCAGGCACATCACGCTGCCGCTGCTCACGCCCGGACTCGCGACGACGTTCATCCTGGCGTTCGTGCTGGCCTTCTCGGTGTTCCCGTCCGCCAACCTCGTCGGCGAGCCCGCGAACGAGACGCGCGTGATGGCCATCGCGGCCTACCAGGCGGCGTTCGAGAAGTACGACTACTCGATGGCCGCGACGATCGCCGTCCTCATGGGCGTCTTCGAGCTCCTCGTGATCGTCCTCGTGCTGCTGTGGTGCGGGCGTCTCTACACCGGTTCGACGGGAGGCAAGGGCGCGTGACGGTACCCACCCCCCGCCGCGCCGGATGGCGTGGCCCCTACGCGTGGATCGTCTGGGGCGGCGTGGCGTTCTTCCTGCTCAACCTGGCGGCGCTGATCCTCTCCGTCGTCGTGAACTCGTTCGCGGTGACCTGGTTCGGCTCCTGGCTGCCCTCGGCGTTCACCACCGCCTGGTACACCGACGCCTGGCGGGAGTTCGGGCTGGCCCAGGTGCTGACGGTGACCCTGCTCGTCGCCCTCGCCGTGGTCGGGCTCGCGCTACTGCTCGGCGTGCCGGCGGCGTACGCGCTGGCGCGGCGCGACTTCGCGGGCAAGCGGCCCGTCATGCTGCTGCTCCTGCTGCCCGTGCTGCTGCCGCCCATCACCTACGGCATCCCGCTGGCCACCGTCCTGTACAAGTTCCACCTCGCCGGCTCGATGTCCGGGGTGATCGCGGCCAACCTGGTGCCCGCGCTGCCGTTCGTCGTGTTGGTGCTGACGCCGTTTATCGAGCAGATCGACACCAACCTCGAGTCGGCGGCCCGCATGTGCGGCGCCGGCACGCGCCAGGTGTTCACGCGCGTCCTCGTCCCGCTGGTCGTCCCGGGCATCCTCGCCGCGGGGATCCTCGTGCTCGTCCGCACGGTCGCGATGTTCGAGCTGACCTTCCTGGTCTCCGGCCCCGACAGCCAGACGCTGATCGTCGCCCTGTACAGCGCGGCCTTCACCCCAGGAATCCGCGCCGCGCAGGCGATCGACGCGATGGCCGTCGTCTACACCCTGCTCTCCTCGGCCCTGCTCGTGCTCGCCCTCATGTTCGTCAACCCGACGCAGATCGTCGCCCAGGTGAAGGAGGTCACCCCGGAGTGAGCCCCACGGGCAGCCCGCGCGGACGAAGTCACCGCGAATTCGTTTGAACCGCTTCCGAAAGGGCCGCGTACCTCCGTCCGTACGCACATGCAGACGACATAGGAGGCCTTGATGCGGCCACGCATCGTCACATTCTGCGCTGCGGCACTCGTCCTGGGCCTGTCCACCGGCACGATCCCCGCGCACGCCACCTCGGAGTCTTCCCAGACCTCGAAGTCCCGCTCCAAGGAGACCGCCAAGACCACCACCACACACGCGGGCACGCGGTTCACCGAACTGCCGCTGATCTCGGACGTCGCGGGCAAGGCCGACGTGACCGACCCCAAGCTCGTCAACCCCTGGGGCCTGGCCATGGGCAAGACGCTGTGGGTCTCCAACGCCGGCACCGGCTCGGCCACCGTCTACTCGGGCGGCGCGAGCCAGCTCACCAAGGAGAAGACCGAGGTCGCGATCCCCGGCGGCACGCCGACCGGGCAGATCTTCAACGGCAGCGAGGACTTCGAGATCTCCAGTAAGGGCGTGAGCGGGCCCGCCACGTTCATCTTCGCGAGCCCGAGCGGCGCCATCACCGGCTGGAACGCCGAGGTCAACCCCGGTAGCGCGATCATCGCGGCCTTCACCAGGAACGCGGACTACAAGGGCCTGGCCATGATGCCCACCAACCGGGGCAACTTCCTGCTCGCCGCCGACTTCGCCCACAACCGGGTCGACGTCTTCGACGGCGACTTCCGCCGGGTGCGCACGTCGAGGTGGGCGTTCAAGGACCGCGGCCTGCCGTCCTCCTACTCGGCGTTCAACGTGGAGATCGTGGGGAACGCCGTCTACGTCGCCTTCGCCAAGCGGGACGCCGAGACCGGCAAGTCCATCGCCGGCAAGGGCTTCGGCTTCGTCAGCCGCTTCTCGGCCACGGGCCGCTTCCTCGGCCGCGTCGCCGCCCGGGGCGCGCTCAACGCGCCGTGGGCCATGATCAAGGCCCCGCAGGGCTTCGGCGCCTACGCCGGCGCGCTGCTCGTCGGCAACTTCGGCGACGGCTGGATCAACGCCTACCGCAACGGCCGCTACATCGGCGCGCTGCGCAAGTCCGACGGCAGGGCCATCGCGATCGAGGGCCTGTGGGACCTGGAGCCGGGCACCGCGGAGAGCGGCGGCGAGAACGCCCTGTGGTTCTCCGCCGGGATCCAGAAGGCCCAGCACGGCCTGGTCGGCCTGATCATGCCGTCCGACGCGGCGAACACCACGGCGACGCCGTCGGCCTCGCCCAGCGCGTCAGCCTCACCGACCTCCAACTCCAACTCCTACTGACGAAAGGAGGTGGGCGACCACCGAGCCGCTGACACCAGGGCTCCCGTGACCTGAGGAAACACCATCACAGCTCTCGAAGTACGGCACGACCCGCCCGAATGAGCGGAAGTCGGCTGCGGGGTGGCGCGCCCCGCAGCCGGCTTTCGGTCGTTCGGACGTCCCGGCCCCCTCGGCCGGGAGTCCGCCCACCACGCCGGGCGCCCGCAGGCCCCGGAGGACCGGCCGGCCCGGAGGACCGGCCGGCCGGTGCGTCATGCCACCGAGCAGTTGGTCCCGTTCAAAGTGAACGCGGAGGGCTTGCCGGTGTCGCCGGTGTGGCCGGCCTGGAAGCCGAAGTTGACCGAGGACCCCGGCGCGATGGCGCCGTTGTAGTTCACGTTCCTGGCGGTGACCTGCCCGCCGGCGGGCGAGATGGTCGCGTTCCAGGCCGAGGTGACGGTCTGCCCGCTCGGCAGGGTGAACGCCAGCGTCCAGCCGTTGACCGCGCTCGAACCGGTGTTGGCGATCGTCACCGAGGCGGTGAAGCCGGTGTTCCAGGTCTGCATCGTGTAGGTGACGCGGCAGGCGCCGGCCGGGGCCGTCGGGGTGACCGTCGGCGTCGGCGTGACGGTCGGTGTGACGGTCGGAGTCGGGGTGACGGTCGGGGTCGGCGTCGTGCCGTTCAGGCCGAAGAAGCGGATCGCCTCGGCGGCCATGCCGCTCAGCGGCAGGCTGTGCCCGACGCCCTGGATGCTGACCGCCTCGACCGGCGCCTGGCCGCCCGCGTCACCGTAGCGGGTGCGCGTCCAGTTCGCCTGCGGCTGGTCGGTGAACACGGGGGTCTGGCTCACGCCGTGGACGTTGGTCCACTGCTTGATCGACTCCTGGAAGTTCGGGTAGCGCAGCGTCGTGTCCTCGGTGCCGTGCCAGATCTGCATGCGCGGACGGGCTCCGGTGTAGCCCGGGTACGCGCCGCGGACCAGGTCGCCCCACTGCTGCGGGGTCTTGGTGACCTGGCCGTTGGCGCAGGCGCTGTTCCAGCTCGACCCGTCGGTGGTGGCGAAGCAGGCGAACGGAACGCCCATGAAGGCGGCGCCGGCCTTGAACACGTCCGGATAGTCGCCGAGCAGGACGTTCGTCATCATTCCGCCCGACGAGGCTCCGGTGACGTACGTCCGTGCCGTGTCGGCGTTGTAGCGCTGCTGGACGTACCTGACCATCGAGACGATGCCCACCGGGTCGCTGCCGCCGTCGTGCCGCAGCGCCTGGGGCGAGGACACGTCGAAGCAGCTCCCGCTCCTGGTCGCCGAGGGGTAGATGACGATGAACCCGTAGCGGTCGGCCAGGGAGGCGAACTCCGTGCCCGAGTAGAAGGCGGGGCCGGAGCCGGTGCAGTAGTGCACGGCCACCAGGATCGGCGGCCGTGCCGCCACGTTGTTCGGCACGTACAGGTGCATGCGCAGGTTGGTCGGGTTGGTACCGAAGCCGGTCACCTCGGTCAGCGACGCCGGCGCGGCCGGAGGCGCCAGCGTCAACCCCGCGACGACGAGCGCCGCGGCGGCCGCGAGGGCGCTCAGCAGCCTGGTTCTGATCCTCATGGTTGGTCCTTCAGCGTGGGAGGAAATCGACCCGCTGTTCGGTCCTGCGACTCCGGGTGCGTCGAAGCTCGGGCCGAAACATTCGGAGTATGGGCCGGAATGTTTCGGAGAACAAGACGACCTCCATCATCTCTGCGAGGGCCATACCATGACCTGGCCCGGGACGACTCCCCGGGCTCAGGACGATGAAACTTTCGGATCCCTCCCCTCGCCACCTCCCTCAGGGTCCGTCTCGCGGCCCGTCACGAGCCCGCCGGGCGCGCTACCGGATCGCCGCGAACGCGGCGCCCGCGACCAGCGCGATGATCAGTGACAGCACGATGACGACCATGATCGTGCCCAGCGGCTCGTGGCGGCGCGGCATCCGGCCGTGCGCCCGCGCCGCGCGGACCTGCCCCGAGGACGTGGCCGGCGAGGGCGTCGGCGCGGCGGACGGCAGGGACGGCGCGGGCGTGGGCTCGGGGGCCTGCCGCACCGGCGGCGGCACGACCCGCGGCAGCGCCAGCGGCGGCCGGACTGGCGGCCTCGGCGACGGGACCACCGGCGGCGCCGGGCCGCGCGTGGGCGTGACCGTGGGCGCGGGACGCGGCGTGGAGGTCGGTCGCGGGGCCGAAGCGGTCGGAGCCGGGGCGGAGGGTGCCGGGGCGGGCGGGGTCGGCCTGGGCGGCCGGGACGGCTCGGGGGTGGGGGCGAGCGTCGGCTCCGGGGTGGGCGGGGAGGACGGCGGGGGCTCGGGCGGCGGGGCCGGTTCCGGCGGCGGACGATGGCAGAGGGGCGGGCCGCCGACGCTGAGCCCGACCCGCAGGCTCACCACCACGTCGACGTCCAGGCAGACGGTGATCAGCCCGTCCCCGTCCCCCACGCCGACCTCGACGTCGGCCACCCGCCGGGCGTCCTCGGCCTGGGAGGGAATCGAGGGCTCCGGAGCGGAGGCGGAGATCGGGGCCAGAGGGGAGAGGGAGAGGGCGGTGAGCAGCGCGGTGGCGCGGAGGGCCGGCACGGTCACCCGCTCCAGGGCAGTCGCCGCACCTCGGACAGCGCGGCCTCGAACGCGTCGGGGCCGACCGCGAGGCCGCTGGCGAAGGTGTGCGAGATCTGCCAGGCGAGGAACACGCCGAGGCCGAGCAGCCCGGACATCACCATGAGCGGCACCAGCGTCCTGCCCCGAGGCCGTGCGCCCGCGAGGAAGGGGAAGACGATGACGATGAGGCCGGTCAGGACGGCGAGGGGAAGCACGCCCGCGGGGGGTTTGGCCGCGGCGTCGGCCGCTCGCTGGCGGCGGGCCGCGGACAGGTCGCGCATCTCGTCGAGCAGCTCGCCGCGGGCGGCCTTGGCGTCGTCGTCGCTCAGCACCAGGCCGTTCACCTGTGTGCGCAGCGCCTCCAGCCGCGTGGTGCCCTCCTCGCTCAGCTTGCCGGACGCCATGAGCGGCCACTCGCGGCGCACCACGAAGTCCAGGTAGTCGCGCACCTGCTGCCGCACCTGGGGCCCGGCGGGCGCGGGAAGACGGGCGGCGGACCAGTAGGACTCGACGGCCGCCTGGCTCTCGGCGTAGGTGTTCTGGCGCGCGGAGTCGGCCGTGGCCCACGGCACGACGATCGCGATGGCGAACACCAGCAGGAACAGCGAGGACAGCATCGACCCGGAGTGTCCGGCCGAGGGGCCGTTCGGGTCGAGGTCGTCGGCGCCGCCGCCGAACCGCCGGAACAGAAACGCGGCCACGGCCACCACGCCGACGGCCGCGAGGATCGCGAGTACGCTGACCAGGATCACCATCTGCATAGCCACTTTCTGCCAGGGACGCTGCGCCCGTTGCTGATCGCATGCCGTGACATAGGTATCACATTACGTAATGACTTCGGACGCCGATCGCGCAGATGTGCATAACTCGTGCCCTGTGCCCCGGCCCACCGCATCGCCGAGGGAAGCGATCCGCCATAGTGGACGGGCCGAGGGGAGGCTGGCACCACCGTGATCGGGGAGGCGTGGGCCATGTCGGCATCGGGGCGGGTGTCTCTACGGTGAGGACATGAGCGTCGCCGAGGTGACCACCCCCTGGGACCGGGTACGCGCCCACTGGTCGGCGCGGTCCTGGCTGCGCATGTTCCACCTGGTGGCGGGCGTCCCCCTGGGAGTGCTCGCCCTGTCGCTCATCTTGGGCGTCGGCGCGGTGTCGGTGATCTTCGTGTGGACGCTGGGGGTGCCGGTGGCGGGCTCGCTGCTGCTGATGTGGGTCCTGCCGCTGCTCACCCGCCTGCAACGCCTGAGGTTCGCCGCCTACCTCGGCGTCGAGATCCCTCCGCTGCCCCGGCGCCGCTGGGAGGGCAACATCGCTATGCGGCTGCTGCGCCGCGCCCGCTCGGCCACGCTGTGGCGTCAGGTCGCCTACCACCTGCTGTCCCCGCTGATCAGCGGGGTCGGGTTCGCCGGGGTCATCGCGACCTGGTCGGGAGGCCTGGTGATGGGCGCGGTCGCCGTGCATTTCTGGGGGCTCGGGGACCGCTGGCTCGCCGCGCTGTTCACCCTGGTCGCCGGGGCGCTGGCCGTGGCCGGGCCGTGGCTGGCGCAGGGCGTGACCTCGCTGGACGTGATCGCCGCCGAGGCGCTGCTCGGGCCGAGCATCAGCGACCAGCTCGCCGCGCGCGTGGAGTCGCTGCGCGAGAGCCGGGCCGAGGTGATCGACGCCGCGGACGCGGAGCGCCGCCGCATCGAGCGCGACCTGCACGACGGGGCGCAGCAGCGGCTGGTGTCGCTGGCGATGAAGCTCGGCATGGCGCGCGCGACGTCGGGCGACCTGCCGCAGGCGGCCCGGGACATGATCGCGCAGGCGCACGAGGAGGCCAAGCACGCGCTGAAGGAGCTGCGCGACCTGGTGCGGGGCCTGCATCCGGCCGTCCTGAGCGACGAGGGCCTGGACGCGGCGCTCTCCGGGCTCGCCGCACGCGCCTCGCTGCCCGTCCGGCTGCGCGTGGAGGTGCCCGAGCGGGTCTCCCCCACGATCGAGGCGGTGGCGTTCTTCGTGGTGTCCGAGGCGCTGGCCAACGTCGCCAAGCACGCCGGGGCGTCCGCCGCCGAAGTGACCGTGCTGCGGGAAGGGGAGTTCCTTCGCGTGGTGGTGTTCGACGACGGCCGGGGCGGCGCGGACCCGGATGCGGGCACGGGGCTGCGCGGGCTGGCGCAGCGCGTCGGCTCGGTGGACGGCACACTGAGGCTCGACAGCCCGCAGGGCGGGCCGACGACGATCAGCGTGGAGATGCCGTGCGCGTAGTGCTCGCCGAAGATTCCGTCCTGCTCAGGGAGGGCCTGGTCTGGATGCTCGGCTCGGCCGGCATGGAGGTCACGGCCGCCGTGGGCGACGCCGAGGCGCTGCTGCGCGCCTGCGAGGAGAACGTGCCCGACCTGGTCGTCACCGACGTTCGCATGCCGCCGGGCCACTCCGACGAGGGGCTGCGCGCGGCGCTGGTGCTGCGCCGCCGCTGGGCGGGGCTTCCCATCGTCGTCCTGTCGCAGTACGTCGAGGAGCGCTACGCGACCCAGTTGCTGTCGACGGAGACGAGCGGCATCGGCTACCTGCTGAAGGACCGCGTCGCCGACGTCGAGCAGTTCCTGGACGCGCTGCGCCGGGTGGCGGCGGGCGGCACCGCCCTGGACCCGGAGGTGGTGGCCCAGCTGCTCGTCCGCCGGCACAGCGACCCGCTGGACCGGCTCACCCGCCGTGAGTACGAGGTGCTGGCGCTGATCGCCGAGGGCCGGTCGAACACCGGCATCGCCGAGGCCCTCGTGATCTCGGAGGGCGCGGTCGGCAAGCACATCAACAACATCTTCGCCAAGCTCGACCTGTCCGGCGCGGACAAGGACCACCGGCGGGTGCTCGCCGTCCTGCGCTTCCTGAAGATCTGAGGGGCTCTGGAAGACGTGGCCATGCGCAGCGCCGTCCGCACCGGCTGGATCATCGTGGGAGGGGCGCTTTCCGCCCTCGCGGTGTTCGGCATCGCCTTCGCGATCTGGAACGACCTCCGCCTGCCCGGCGCGTACGGGCTGGGCGCGCGGTCGTACGACTCGGCGGACCTCGGCCGCGTGACGACCGAGATCTCGACGGTCGCCTACGCGATCACGGCCCCGCTGATCGTGGTCGACGCGGACGGGCCGGTGGAGGTGAGGGTCGCCCGGGGCGCCGAAGGCAGGCTCACGATCCGGCGGGAGGTGACCTGGCGCGAGACCGACCGCGAGTTCAGCGAGTCGTGGGGCGGCGGCACGACGCTGCGCGTCCGGCTGGCCTGCCGGCCCGGCCCGGACGGGCCCGCGTGCGGGGCCGTCTACACGTTGAGCGTGCCGCCCACGGTGCGGGTCAGGATGGTGGCGCCGGACGGCCTGGTCACCTGTCCCTTGCCGGCGGCCACGACGGCGCCCGTTCCGACGCCCTCCCCGAAGCCCTCCGCGTCCCGACGGCCCTCCCCCGCCGCCTCGGTTCCCCTCAGGCCGTCCGCCCCGCCGGCTCCGGCCGAGCCCTCCGCCTCGTCGTGTCGCGGCGGCGTCCAGGCGAGCCCCGGCGACGTCGCCGGGCCGTGAGGCCGGTCAGCCTGACATATCCGATACGCCGGGCATCACCGGAGGAACGGGGACGCCGCCCGAAGCCCGTCGGGGCATGTGGTTCAGATCGATCAGCCGTCCGCGCGCCCGCGCCGAGTCGGCCGTGCCCGCCGCGCCCTGGGTGCGGACCAGGATGCGGGTGCGGTCGGCACGGAAAAGGTCGTGGGAGAACTCGAAGGGCCGGCCGGAGGCGTCGAAGGTCGTCCTGGCGATGGCGAGCAGCGGGATGCCGAGCGCCACGTCCAGCACCGCCGCCTCGTGCGGCCCGGCGGGGACGGCCTCGATGCTCTCGATCGCCTCCACCGGCCGCACCCCGTACCGCTCGGCGAGCAGGTCGTAGATGGAGCCGCCGAGCGGGAACTCCAGCAGGTTGGGGAAGCGCAGCGAGGGAAAGCGCGCGTTCTCCAGCGACAACGGCTCACCGTCGGCCAGGCGGATGCGCACGATCTCGGTGACGAGGTCGCCCGGCTCCACGGCCAGGGCGGCGGCGGTGGGCTCGTCCGCGGCGACCATGCCGGCGCCGACCACCCGCGACCCGGCGGTGAACCCCTGCTCGCGCAGCAGCGCGGGCACGCCCACCACGCTGGACAGGTCACGCTCGACCTTCGGCTTGCTGACGAAGGTGCCGCCGCCGCGCCCGGGGACCCTGCGGACGGCGCCGAGGTCGGCGAGCGCGCCGAGCGCCTGGCGCAGGGTGGCCCGGCTCACCCCGAGCCGGGCGGACAGCTCCCGCTCCGACCCGAGCCGGCGCCCCGGCTCCAGCTCGCCGGTCGAGATGAGCGCGAGGATCGCCCGCCGGGCGGCGTCCACCGCGGTCTCGTCTCCCTGGTCGCGTGACACGTGGTTCCTTTCTCGCCTCGGCGCCGCATCGCGCCATGGGGTCGAACCAGGGCAGAATCCGAGGGATCGCCCGATTAGATCACATGAGCGCCAGCGCCTCCTGGGATTCGGGGAGGATCTGCCCGCCGTCCACGACCAGGGAGTGGCCGGTGATGTAGGACGCCTCGTCGGTGGCGAGGAACAGGCAGGCGTTGCCGATGTCCTCGGGCGCGCCGAGGCGGCGCATGGGGATCGCGGCCTCCATGCCACGCAGGTAGTCCTCCCCGTTGCCGACCAGTCCCTCGGTGAGGATGTTGCCGGGAAGGACCGCGTTGACGGTGATGCCCTTCGGCGCCAGCTCCATGGCGGCGGTGCGCATGAAGCCGAGCTGGCCGGCCTTGCTGGCGCCGTAGTGCGACCACCCGGGGTAGCCGGTGACCGGGCCGGTGATCGAGGAGGTCAGGATCACCCGGCCCCGCCCGGATGCCTCCAGCGCGGGCAGGCACGCCTGGACGCACAGAATGGTGCCCTTGAGGTTGACGCCGAGGACGTGGTCGATGTCGGCCTCGGTCATCTCGGCGAGCGGCTTGTCGGGGAAGACGCCGGCGTTGGCGCACAGCACGTCCACGCCGCCGTGGCGCTCGGCCGCCGTCGCGGCGATGCGCGCGCACTCCTCGGCTTTGGCGACGTCGGCGGCGAGGTGGGACACGCCGAGCTCGCGGGCCGCCGCCCTCGCGGCGTCCTCGTCCCTGCCGACGATCAGCACGTTGGCTCCGGCCGCCGCGAACACCCGCGCGATGCCCTTGCCGATGCCCTTGCTGCCGCCGGTGACGACGACGGACCGTCCGGCCACTGAGGTGAACATGGGTACTCCTTGGTGCTCTGCCCTGCTCGGCAGGGATCTAGAGGGAACCGCTCAGATAGCGCTCGGCCAGCTCGCAACTGCCCAGCGTGTAGCCGGTGCCGAGCTCGCGGGCGACGTCGACCGCCGAGTGCGAGCCGATCCAGGCGACGAGCAGGAGCCGGCGGAACATGACGAAGGTCCAGATCTCGCGCGCGTCCTCCTCGGGGAGAGCGTGGACGGCCCGGTAGCCGCGGACCCAGGCGTCGATCATCTCGGGGACCTTGGGGTGGTGCTCGATGAAGCTGACGGCGGCGCCGAGGTCGTACATGTACCAGCCGAGGCCGCAGTCGTCGAAGTCGATGACGGTGGTGCCGGCGGCGCCGTCGACCAGGAGGTTGGCCAGGCGCAGGTCGGCGTGGATGAGCCCGAACCGCTCGGGCCCCTTGCCGTACCGGGCGAGCCGGTCGCGCAGGGCCGACTCCAGCCGGGCCAGCACCTGGTGCGCCTCGCCGTCGACGCCCGCCCCGTCCTGCCACCTGCCCCAGCGCGGCGCCGGGCCGAACGCGGCGTCCTCGTCCCAGCGGAAGCGGGTGAACGCGTCCGGCCTCCGCCAGCGGCGGGCGTGCAGGTGCATGCGCGCGGTGATGGCGCCGAGCGGCTCGAAGTGCTCGACCAGGCGCTCCTCTGGCGGCTCCGCGCCGGGCACCCATTCGAACATGACGCAGTTGCGGGGCGCCGCGCCCGGGTCCTCGACGGTCACCACGCGCGAGCCGTCCAGGGCGGGCAGCACCGCGGGGGTGCGCACGCCGGCCTCGTCGCGCAGGGCCGACTGCCAGTCCAGCTCGGAGAGGATCGCCTGGGGCGAGTGGTAGGCGAGCCTGTGGACGCGCAGCACCGTGCGCGTGCCCGCGTCGTCCACGAGAAACGTCGCGTTCTCGGACACGTTGAGGAGCGTGACCGTCGCCTCGGGCGACAGGCCGTAGCTCGGCAGCGCCCGCCGGGCCACCAGCCCGACGCGGGACAGCACCTCGCCGCCCCCTGACAGATCGTGGACCTCCATCAGCCCCTCCTCATGCTCGCGGCTCTCTCGCGCGGCTCGCTTGGTCGGCCTCGCGGTCACGGCTCCCATGCTCACGGTTACGACGCCGCGCATCCAGAGGGTCGCCGCACAGCGGTCGCGCCGGCGGCCGCCCGTGGCCCGCGTCAATGATCGCGCCGGTCGTCGCGTCCGTGCTCGTGGATGATCGCGCCGGTCGTCACGTCGGTGGTCGTGTCCGCGGTCGCGTCAGTGGTCGCGGCCCTCCACCGCGGACAGGACGCCGACGATGGCGTCGCGCGCGGCGCGCACCGACTCCGCCCGCCCGCTGATGTAGAGCCGCCCGGCCGAGCCGATCATCTGCACGTCGACGAGCGTGGTGTCCGGCGCGGCCTTCTCCGCCTCGTTCGCCGCGACGGTCGCGAACAGGGCGGGGGTCATCTCGCAGACCAGCAGCGTCTCCCCCGGCAGCACCATGGACGCCTGCCGGTTGCGGTTGATCAGCACCGCGTGCTGGTCGGTGATGTCCTCGATGACGTCGGTGTACAGGATGCGCGGCTTGAGCTGGTCGGCCGGGGACGCGCCGATCCCGTCGAGGATCGCCTGGCCCGCGCGGCGCACGTCCTCCAGCGACGACCCGTGCACCTCCAGCACGCCGAACTGCCGCTCGACGAACAGGATGCCGGGCTCGACGGAGGGCACCGCGCGCAGCGCGAGGTCGATCACCCGCTCGATGGCGAGGCCCGGGGCGACCTCCACGATGAGGGCGTGCTGGCCCTCGTACGGGGGGTAGCCGCGGGCGCGGGTCGGCGCGGCCATCGCCGCGGTGAACTGGCGCCGCAGGTTCTCGACGAGCAGGTAGACCCGCAGCTCCGCCCCGCGCCGCGCCTCGGGGGCCGCGTCCGGGGAGGGCGCGGCGGCGGGCTTGGCGCGGGAGCGGGCACGAGGCGCCGGGGTGCTACTCACCGGTGGAGACGTTGAAGCCGCGGGCCAGGTCGGCGTGCGGGCGCGGGATGACGTGGACGGAGACGAGCTCGCCGACGTTGGAGGCGGTCTCGGCCCCGGCCTCGGTGGCGGCCTTGACCGCGCCGACGTCGCCGATGACGGTGACGGCCACCAGGCCGGCGCCGACCTGCTCGCGTCCGACGATGGTGACGTTGGCGGCCTTGACCATGGCGTCGGCGGCGGCGAGCGCCGCGACGTAGCCCTTGGTCTCGATGAGGCCGATCGCGTTGTTGGCCATTGGTACTCCTGTGTCGCTGTGCCGGATCGTGGGGGTCACGCCGGGGTGGTGGTCGTCGGGGTACTGCTGCTCAGTGGGGCACGTCGTCGATGGAGCCGATGATCAGTGCGTCGATCGGCGGGGATTTGCCGGCGGGGAACCAGGAGGCGGCCACCGACCCCTGGACGATCAGCACGCGCTCGCCGATGCCGCTGCCGAGCACGTCGAAGGCGATCAGGTGCGAGCCGCCGTCGAGCTCGACCTCCAGGAAGGCGCCGCCGGGGATGCCCTCGACGCGCCGGGTGGCCCAGACGCTGGCGGTGACGGTGCCGCGGACCATCAGCCCTCCCTCTCCACGACCACGCCGGTGGCGCGGGCGCGTTCCTTGGCGAGCGGGGTGAGGACGGCGCGGCGGCCGAGCACCAGCCGGGCGCCCGCCGAGGCCGCCGCCGCGACGTGCCGTTCGGTGACCGCGCCCTTCTCGTGCCGGTGCGCGGGTGGCGCGCCGGCGGCCTGAGGGACGCCCGGCGCGGTTTCGAGGCGGAAGCGCAGCCGTCCCTCGCGCAGCGCGGCGGCCCGGCGGACGTCGGAGGCCAGCTCCAGGACCCGCAGGGCGAAGGCGTTGAGGTCGTCGTCGTTCCGCATCGCGACGGGCTCGACGGCGGGCACGGCCGGCGGCCGGGGGGCGGCCACAGAGGTGGACGCCGATGTGGACGCGGACGTGGACGCGGCGGCCGGTTCGGCCGGAGCCGGTCCTGCCGCCGGGCCACCGGCCGGGAGCAGGTCGCGCAGCACCTCGCGGACCAGGGCGCGCAGCTCGGAGGCCTGGATCGGCGCGCTCACGACCGCCTGCCCGGGGTGGCGGCCGACGACTCCAGCGCCTGGCGGGCGGCGTCGGCGGCCTGGCGGACGTCCGACTCCCGGCCGGTGAGGTAGACCCGGCCGGTGGCGCCCATCATGCGGTAGTCCACGACCTTGATCTCGGCCGCCTTCTCCGCCTCGTTGACGGCGAGGATCGCGTACGAGGCGGGCTGGCACTCCAGGACGAACAGCGACTCGCCGGGCAGGGCGAGCGAGCCGACCCGGTTCCTGTTGATGAGGAAGGCGTGCTGGCCATCCAGGCTGGACACGATCTCCGAGGCCAGGATGCGCGGCGGCACCGCGTCGGCGGCGGTCGCGCCCAGTTCGTCCAGCACCGCGCCCGCGGCGGCGCGGACCTCGCCGATCGCGCCGTGGAACTCCAGGTACCCGAACTGCCGCTCCACGACCAGGACGCCGGCCTTCACGTCGGCGTGCTTGAGCGCGACGTCGGTGAGCGGTTCGATGTCGAGGCCCGGGGCGATCTCGATGATCTGGGCGGCCTGGTTGAGGCGGGGCAGCGCGCCGCGCATCCACGTGCCGAGGTAGCACATGGTCTGCGGCTGGAGCTGGTCGATGAAGATGAAGGAGCGCAGCTCTGCCATGGTCAGGACCTCACCAGCGACGCGAGCTCTTCGAGGATGAGCCGTCTGATCTCGTCACGCAGCTCGGCCGGGGGCGCGCCGGAGCGGTCGTCCCGGGGGACGGCGGGGGGCGCGGCGGGCGTGCGGGCGTTGGAGGCCTCGGGGTAGCGCGGGACCGGGCCGGCGGGGGCCGACCACGGGTCGAGCCGGTCGAAGTCGCCGAACGGGGCGTCCACGTGGTAGGCGACCCGCGTCCAGTTGACCAGGTCGTCCGGCCGCAGGTTGTGCCCGGCCGAGGAGCCGCCGACGAAGCCCGTGCCGATGGTCATGGATATCGGGAGGTTCGTATGGATTCCCGAGCTTCCGGTGCTGTTGCCCGCGTTGACCGAGACGCGCAGGACGGGCACGCTCGCGCCGTACTCCATGATGGTCGCGGGGTCGGTGCTGTGGATCGCGGCGGAGTGCCCGGCGCCGGTGATGCGCAGAACGGCGCGGGCGGCGTCGATGCCGCGCCGGGCGGAGTCGACGCGCGTGAAGCCGAGCACCGGGCACAGCTTCTCGTGGGCGAGCGGCTCCTCCGGGACGGCGAGGTCGAAGGGCGCGAGCAGCACCTTGGTGCCGGCGGGCACGCGGACGCCGGCCTCGCGGGCGATCCAGGCGGCGTCCTTGCCGACGAAGCGCGTGTCGAACGCGCCGCCGGGGAACAGCGCGGCGCGGACGCGGTCGCGCTCCTCGCCGGACAGCGGGTGGGCGCCGCGCATGAGCGAGACGAGCCGGTCGGCGACGGCGTCCTCGGCGATGAGGACGGACTCGTTGGTGCACAGGATCGAGTTGTCGAAGCTCTTGCTCTCGACGATCAGGCGCGCGGCGGACTCCAGGTCGGCGGTGCGGTCGACCAGGACGGGGACGTTGCCGGGGCCGACGCCGAGCGCGGGGTTGCCCGAGCGGTAGGCGGCGCGGACGACCGGGGTGCCTCCCGTGGCGACGATGACGCCCACGCGGGGGTCGGCCATCATGGCCTCGACGAGCGGCAGCGTCGGCTCCTCCACCACCTGGACGACGCCGTCGGGCGCGCCCGCGGCGACGGCGGCGTCCGCGAGGGTGCGGGCGGCGTCGGCGCAGCACTGCCGGGCCATCGGGTGGGGGCTGATGACGATCGCGTTGCGCGTCATCAGGGCCAGGAGGATCTTGAAGTAGACGGTGGCGACCGGGTTGGTGGACGGGGTCAGGGCGAAGACCACCCCTGCGGGGCGCGGGATCGACAGGAGCTTCTCGTCGGCGTCGGCGCGCGGGGACACGTAGTCGTGGGCGGCGTAGGCGTCGGCCAGCCCGGTCGAGCAGGCGAGGTTCTTGACGGTCTTGTGCTCGGCGACGCCGAACCCGGTCTCGCGCACGGCCCACTCGGCGTACCGCTCGGCGTTGTCCGCCGCCACGCGGGCGACCGCGGCGACGACGCGGTCCACGGACGCCTTGTCGTAGCGGGCGAACGCCCGCGCGGCCCAGCGGGCGCGTTCCAGCATGACCGGCCCCCGGTCGGACCGGCCCCATCCCGCCCGGCCGGTCGCCGTCGTCTCGGCCTGGCCGTTCGCCGGGCTCATTTGGCCTCCCTAGCGGCCCGCGCGATGGCGACGGCCGTCCGATCCAGTAGTTCCTCGGCCAGCGACGGGTCGAGCAGAATGCCGGGTTTGTACTGCAACACCCGGGGGTCGAGGGTCGAGAAGATCGCCCAGACGCCGTTCTCGTACAGGTGTCTCATGACGTACTTCGCGCCCTCGGGGTGGTCGAACTCCAGGCCGATGACCAGCCCGTTCTGCCGGATGCCGGTGAACCAGCCGGGGTTGTCGGCCCTGATGTCCTCTAGGCCCCGCCCGATGAGGTCGCTGACGTAGTGGACGATCGAGCGCGTCTCGGGCCGGTCGCAGATCTCCAGCGTCTTCATCGCGGCGACGCAGCCGAGCTCGGCGCCGCCGAAGGACGCCATGTGCGCGAAGCCGTCCTCGGTCAGCCACCCGGCGCAGCGCTCGCTGACCAGCACGGCCGCGATCGGGTAGAGGCCGCCGGAGATGCCCTTGCCGGTGACGAGGATGTCGGGGCGGATGCCGTGCTTGGTGATCGCCCACAGCTCGCCGGTGCGCATCAGCCCGGTCTGCACCTCGTCGGCGATGTACAGCGCGTCGTGGGTCTCGCACAGCCGTTTGACGGCCTCCAGGTAGCCGGGCGCGGGCAGCGGGAAGCCGTACGTCGCGGGGATGGTCTCCATGATGACCGCGGCGACGTCCCGGTCGCGCAGCGCGTCCTCCATGGCCACGAGGTCGTTGAACGGCACGTGGACGAACTCCTCGGGCCGGTCGGCGAGGAAGAGCTTGGAGAACCGGTCGTCGCCGGTGCCCACCGCGAGCCCGGTGTGCCCGTGGTACGCCTTCACGATCGACACGATCTTGCGCTTGCCGGTGGTGTGGCGGGCGGTCTTGAGCGCGATGTCGATGGCCTCGCCGCCGCCGCTGGCGTAGATGACCTTGCTCAGCCCCTCGGGGCCGGTGGTGATCAGCGCCTCGGCCAGGGCGGTGCGGGCCAGGGACGGGAAGTGGTGGTTGCCGATGTCGAAGCGGTCCATGGCCTGGCGCAGGGCGTCCATGACCTCGGGGTTGCGGTGGCCGACGTTGTAGGTGCCGCCGTTGAGGTGGACGTCGATCAGGCGCTTGCCCGAGACGTCGTACAGGTAGTAGCCCTCCCTGCGGTCGATGACCAGCGGCACCCCGGAGTCGACCCAGAACCGGGTCTTCCCCGGGTTCCAGTACGTGGAGGACTTCTCGAGAACCTCGTCCTTGGACGCGTAGGCGAACAAGCCGTAGTCCAGCATCCCGGTCCCATCGGTTCGGTCTACTAATCGGTAGGACCGAATACTCACCCACACAGACCGTAAGCGTCAATGGTCCAACTTGTGAGGATTCGTAAACATGAAGGGTATTGCTTGGATCAGGCCTTAAATGGCAGCATTTGCGCACCTCGACGTGTCTCGGCCCACGCCGAGGGCGTCCCACGCAGGAGGCCTACGGTGCGCATCGCCGATGGGAGACCACCGCCGTAGCGCCCTGGGATCGAATGGATCGGATCAAAGGCGATCGGGTCCAGGCCGATTCGGTCCGCTCCTGGTTCGTTCACGGCCGCCGCCGACCCGGCGCGCCCCGCTATCCCTGTACGACTCCGTACGGCGTCCGCATGATGTCCGTACGACGCTGTTTCCCCGGAAGGGCACGGTTGTGAGCACCACTGAACAGCCCGCGGCGACGACACGTCCGGCGGTAGAGGTCCAACGCCTGCGCAAGAACGCCGTCGGCCTGCTCGGGGTCATCTTCATGGCGGTCGCCACCGCCGCCCCGATCACGGCCATGACCGGCAACGTCCCGATGGCCCTCGGCTTCGGCAACGGCATCGGCGTCCCAGCCGGCTATCTCGTCGCGACCATCGTGCTCACCGTGTTCTCGGTGGGCTACGTGGCGATGGCCAAGCACATCACCGCCGCCGGCGCGTTCTACGGCTACATCTCGCACGGCCTCGGCCAGATCGCCGGCATGGTGGCCGGCCTGCTGGCGACGATGGCGTACGTCGTGTTCGAGGCGTCCATCATCGGCTTCTTCGCCTACTCGGCCAACGACACCTTCAAGTCGCTGGCCCACGTGGACATCCACTGGCTGTGGTTCGCCTTCTTCGGCCTCGCGCTGAACGCGGTGCTCACGTACTTCGACATCAACCTGACCGCCAAGGTCCTCGGCGTGTTCCTGGTGACCGAGATCCTCATGCTGGGCCTCACCTCGGTGGTGACGCTGTTCCACGGCGGCGGTCCCGACGGGCTGATGGCGGACACGCTGAACCCGGCCGGCGCCTTCAGCACCAACGGCCTGGTGGGCGGCGCGGTCGGGCTGGGGCTGTTCATGTGCTTCTGGTCGTGGGTCGGCTTCGAGTCCACCGCGATGTACGGCGAGGAGTCGCGCGACCCCAAGCGCATCGTCCCCCGCGCGACGCTGGTCTCCGTGGTCGGCATCGGCCTGTTCTACGTCTTCGTCTCCTGGATGACCGTCGCCGCCAACGGCGCCGGCGCGCCCGCCATCGCGGCCAAGGAGTTCGCCGGGGTGTTCTTCAACCCCACCGGCGAGCTCGTGGGCGCGTGGGCGGTCGACCTGTTCAAGATCCTCATCCTGACGGGGTCGTTCGCCTGCTCGATGGCTTTCCACAACTGCGCCTCGCGCTACCTGTACGCGCTCGGCCGCGAGAACCTGGTGCCCGGCACCGCCCGCACCCTCGGGCGCACCCACCCCAGTCACGGCTCGCCGCACATCGCCGGGTTCGTGCAGACGGCGATCTCGGTCGTGCTGGTCCTGGCGTTCTTCTTCACCGGCATGGACCCCTACGTCCACATGTACACGCTGCTGGCCGTCCTCGGCACGCTGGCGATCCTGATCGTGCAGTCGCTGTGCTCGTTCGCGGTCATCGGCTACTTCCACGTCAAGAAGAAGCATCCGGAGACGGCCAACGTGTGGCGCACGCTGGTCGCGCCGCTCGCCGGAGGGATCGCGATGCTGTACGTCGTGTTCCTGCTCTTCCAGAACCAGGAGGCCGCCGCGGGCGCCGCGTCCGACGCCCTGCTCTTCCGGCTGATCCCGTGGATCGTGCTCGCCTTCGCCGTGCTCGGCGTCGGCCTGGCCCTCTACCTGAAGACGAGGAACCCGGCGAAGTACGACATCATCGGCAGGATCGTCCTGGAGGAGACCGTCGAGCGCGACTGATCCCCGCGTCCGGGCAGGGTGCGCCGTCCGCCCCGGACGGCGCACCCTCGTGTCTCCGCTCAGCCTGTGACGCTGGCGCGGCCGTTCTCGATGTGGCCCATGAGGCGGCGGCCGTAGGAGGCGTCCTGCGCGCAGGTGACGCGCAGGTCGTACCAGCCCTCGTGGTCGTCGCAGTGCCAGGTCACGTGCTTGTCCTGGCCGGGCTTGAGGGTGAAGGCCCGCTCGTCCCGCCGGTCGCCGTACGCCAGCGGGGCGATCCCCACGTCCACCTTCGCCGCGCCGGTGTTGGTGACGGTCAGCGTCAGGCTGCGCTGCTTCCCGCGGATCTCCGGCTCGACGACGAGGCCGGACGCCGCGCCCGCCGGCGAGCCGGTGAACTCGCGGCGGAACCCGTTCGGGCCGGTCAGCGTGAAGTCGTAGGAGCCGTTCCTCACGGGCACGTCCAGCTCGGCCGAGCCGAGCACGTCCACGTGGACGGGCAGGTCGAACTCCCCCGCGTACGGGAACAGCGTCATGTGGACGCTCCGCTCGCCGGAGTTGGCCAGCCGCAGCCTCACCTTCCCGTCCACCACGCGGCCCCAGGCGTCCGGCTGGTACGGCAGCGAGCGGGCGGGGCGCGTGCCCGCCTCCTGGACCGGCATCTTCTGCCCGGCGGGAGGCGCGGGCCGCCAGCGGCCGGTGAAGGGCGGCACCGGGCCGGGGGCGGTGAGATCGGGCCGGTGACCGCCGGCTCCGAAGTCGAAGGCCGAGGTCAGGTCGCCGGCCACGGTACGGCGCCACGGGGTGATGTCGGGGAAGCGGACGCCCAGCCAGGTCTCAAGGAACCGCACCGTCGAGCTGTGGTCGAAGGTCTGCGAGCAGACGTAACCGCCGACCGTCCACGGCGAGACGATCGTCATCGGCACGCGCATGCCGAGGCCGATCGGGTGGCCGTCGTAGAAGTCCTCGACCCGGTCGGCGGGCGGCAGCGGCGGCGGGACGTGGTCGTAGAAGCCGTCGTTCTCGTCGAAGGTGAGGAACAGCACGGTCGAGCGCCAGACGTCCGGGTTGGAGGCGATGGCGTCGAGGATGTCGTAGGTGATCACGGCGCTCTGCGCGGGCGAGGACGCGCTCGGGTGCTCGGAGTCGGCCGCCGAGGGCACGATGTAGCTCACCTTGGGCAGCCGCCCGGCCTCGACGTCGGCGCGGAAGCTCTGGGCCAGCGTGCCCGGCAGGCCGCGCCGCAGGGCCTTCTCGTACAGCGACCGGTCGGCGGGGCTCAGCTTGGCCACGCCCTCCTCCAGCCGGGCCAGCATCCGCTGCTGCTCCTCCGGCGAGGACGCCCGTCCGAGGGCGGAGTAGAACGAGTCGAGGCTCTGGTAGTCGCCCTGGAGCGCGGCGCGCGCGATCCGCCGGAAGCGGGCGAAGAACTCCAGGTTGTTGTCCTCGTAGTTGTCCATCTCCTGGTAGACCTTCCAGGAGTGCCCGGCGGCCTCCAGGATCTCCCCGGCGTTGGACCAGTCGTATCCGGCGTGGGTGTCCTCGTTGTAGGCCGCGTTGTCGATGGCCCGCCTGGTCGTGCCGGGCTCGTAGCCGGTGTGGCCGCTGACGTGGTAGTTGCGGTTCGGGCTCGTGGAGGACAGCACCGAGCAGTGGTACTGGTCGCAGATCGTGAAGGTGTCGGCCAGCTCGTACTGAAGCGGGATGTCCTGCCGCTGGTAGTACGCCATGGTGGCCGGCGTCTTGGCGGCGATCCACCCGTCGTGCCAGCCCGCGGCGGCGGCCCGCTGGCCGTCGGTCCAGCCGTGCGGCAGTGCGTTGATCCACTGCAGGTCCTTGCCGACGAGGTCGGCGGCGTCCTTCACCGGGAACGGCAGCACGTGCCCCGCCGGGCCACCCGGCTGCTCGAACACCGTCCCTCCGCCGCGCAGGTCCACCGCGTTCCTGTCCCCGAACCCGCGCACGCCGCGCAGCGTGCCGAAGTAGTGGTCGAACGACCGGTTCTCCTGCATGAGGAAGACCACGTGCTTGACGGCGGACAGGCCGCCCCGGGGAGCGGGCATGGCCATCGCGGCGTGGACGGAGGGCGGCAGCAGCGACGCCACGGCGGCGCCGCCCACGGCTCCGGCGCCGAGCGCCAGGAACCTGCGGCGAGAGGGTCCGTCAGTCATGGGGTTCTCTTCCGGTCAGCGGAGCAGGACGCCACAGATCCTCCCAACCGTGATGATCCACCCGCTGAGCGCAAGGTTGCCCAAAGGTGACAGAATCGCTTATTACCCGGCCCCACCGAAGCGCCCGGCCCGCATCCCGGCCCGCGAACAGGCGCGACCCGCCATCCACGAGGGCGTACACATGCTTCCGGCGGCCCAGATCAGAACCCCCGCCGCAGCCGGTGACCGTTCCGCCGGGTGACGCGGGGCGGCTCCACTACGCTGAGCGCATGGCGACCGCCCAATCCGACGACGCCCGGTTCACCGTGCCGCTCTACACGACCGCGGAGGCGGCGCGCTATCTCGACGTGCGCGACACCACTTTGCGGCGATGGGTCAAGGGTTACCACCAGGAGTACCGCGACAGGCCACCGGTACGCGGAGAGCCGCTGATCACCGACCTTCCTCCGGAGAAACGCGGAGGACCCTCCATCCCCTTCATCGGCCTCGCCGAAGGCATGTTCCTGTCCGCGCTCCGCAAGGCACGCATGCCGCTCCAGCAGATCCGTCCGGCGCTCGAACTCGTCCGCGACAAGATCGGCGTCGAACACGCCCTGGCCTCCCGCAAGCTGTACCTGGCGGGCGCCCAGCTCCTGTGGGAGGTCAGCGCCAGAGGTGAGATCGACGACGAGGCCCGCCACGGCGCGCGTGACCTCATCGTGCTGAAGGACGGGCAGTACGTCTTCAGGCAGGTCATCGAGCAGTATCTGCAACAGATCACATACGACGAGGACTATGCCCGGTCCGTCCTGCTGCCCGGATACGAGGTCGCGCGGATCGCGGCCGACCTGCGCACCAACTTCGGGAAGCCCTATTTCACCGCCACCGGCACGCCGCTTTACGTGGTCCAGAACATGCTCAGGGCTCGCGAGACCATCGAAGACGTGGCCGGCGACTTCGGCCTTCCTGTAGACCAGGTGACCGAGGTCGCGCAGCGGGACGGGCTGCTGGCGGCGTGATCCATCCCCCACTTCCCCCTCTGAGACTTTTCCTCGACCGCAGCACCCAGGGCAGGCGCTTCACAGACGCTGTCAGGCAGTTGGTGAAGGACGTCCAGACCATCAACGACCGATACGGCGTCAAGCCCGCCGAGAGCGTCGCCGACACGACATGGATCGCGGAGGCCACGGCGGACGGCCGCATCCTCATCGGCGCGGATCGGAACATCCTTCGCAACGCACTCGAACGCCAAGCGGTGTGCCGCAACGCCGCGCGATACGTGGTGTTCGGTAACAACAACATGAGCATGCGCGTGATGATCCAGCTCTTCGAGCGGCATCTGCCGGAGATCCATGAACTGGTGACGGTCCCCGGTCCCTGGGTGCACCGCCTCGCACTTCACGGGCTGGACCGTCTGGTTCTCGACTGCGCCGAGCGGCCGCGCGAATGAGTTTCCATGAAACCGGATGTCCGCCCTGGAGAGCGGCGTGTCCCAGGCCGGGGCGGGCTCTGGCGGGTCTGAAGACCACGGCGATGGCCGGCGCCTGACAAGGGTTCGCACGGGCGGGCACCGCGATACGTAAAACTCCCGATGCGGGAACAGCGTGTAGCGCCTACGGTCGGCGGCGTCGAGAGCCCCCCGAGGCAAGGTGGAGTTCATGCGCGTGCTGGCCGTGTTCCTCTTCGCCGTACTTTCGAGCACCCTCATCCCCTCTCCCGTCGCCGCGGACGCCGTCGCGGCGCGCGGGAAACCGCGTCCCGCTCCGGTGGTGGACGTCGTCTACAAGCGCGAGTCGTTCCCCACGGGCACCGCCGAGGGCGTGTACGCCGGTGACCGCCTGACCTTCGGGTCCCCCGCCGGGACGACGACCTACACCGACGCGCTCGGCACCAAGACCTGGGAGTACGCCCGCTGGACCGGAAGGGAGCGTCCCGTCGGGTTCTCCGCCACCGAGCTGGTCGCCTCCTGGACGGCCGACACCCCGGCCGGGAGCTGGCTGCAGGTCGAGATGCGCGGGCGGCACACCGGCGGCCTGACCAAGTGGTACGTGCTGGGCCGCTGGGCGTACGGCGAGGGCGACATCCGCCGCACCTCGCTGCCCGGGCAGGGCGACGCCGACGGCACCGTCTACGTCGACACCTTCGCCGCGAAGTCCGGCAAGGCCATCTCCGCCTACCAGCTCCGCCTCACCCTGTACCGCACGCCCGGCTCGTCCGTGCGCCCGGTCGTGCGGACGCTCGGCGCGATGTCGTCGGCCGTCCCCGACCGGACGGAGGTCCCGGTCAGCCCCGGCGGCGGCGCGTGGGGGGTCGAGCTGCCGGTGCCCCGGCGTTCGCAGAGCATCCACCAGGGCCACTACCCCGAGTGGGACGGCGGCGGCGAGGCGTGGTGCAGCCCCACCTCGACCACCATGGTCCTCGGGTACTGGGGCAAGTGGCCGAGCGCCGCGGACACCTCCTGGGTGGACCCGTCCGACCCCAACCCCGAGGTCGACTACGCGGCCCGGTACACCTACGACCACGCCTACCAGGGCGCGGGCAACTGGCCGTTCAACACCGCGTACGCCGGCCGGTACGGGCTCGACGGGTTCGTCACCCGGCTGCGGTCGCTGACCGAGATGGAGCGCCTGATCGCCGCCGGCATTCCGGTGATCACCTCGCAGTCGTTCGAGGAGGCGGAGCTGCCCGGCGCGGGCTACGGCACGAACGGACACCTCATGGTGATCATCGGCTTCACCGCCACGGGCGACGTGATCGCCAACGACCCGGCGTCGCCGTCCAACGACGCCGTGCGCCGGGTCTACCCCCGCGCCAACTTCGAGAAGGTCTGGCTGCGCAGCACCGGCAGCGGCGGCATCGTGTACGTCATCCACCCGCCGAACCGTCCCCTGCCGGCGGTCCCCGTGCCGGGACAGCCCAACTGGTGACGTTCTGACGGTGCGGCGCATCCCGGCGATGCGCCGCACCGAGGACTGCCGGGAGGCCGCGGACGGCCGGGACGGGAGCCGCCCGCGGCCCATCGGATCGCGCTTTATATCAGGACAAAGCGGGAAATATCGAATCAAAAAGCATAATAGCGAGCTAAATGCATGCCAAGAGGAGGTTATCGCCGTTTGTCGCATCGAATGCCAGGAAAATAAGACATGTGGGCAGACTCTCCAGGAGTCACCCAGGCATTCGCGTCAATCCGGTGAATGCGCCTACTGGGATAAACCCAGTGTCCTCAAGGGGGAAATGCAATGCCCAAGATCAACAAGTACGCCGCGATGCTGACCGTTACGGCCGCGCTGACCGGGGGCCTGCTCGCCGCGGGCGCCACCGGCGCCGGCGCCTCCACGGTCTCCGGCGCCTCCATCGTCGCGGGGGGCGACGGCTGGGGCGAGGACGGCGGCCACGGCGGGGGCCACAAGTGGGGCGGCCACGGTGGCCACGGCGGGTACCACAAGTGGGGCGGGCACCACGGGCATCACCACAAGTGGGGGGGACACGGCGGCGGCTGGGGCCTCGACGGCCTCTGGCTGGTCGACGACTTCGCCTTCACGTCCTTCTTCCCCGGCGGGGGCTTCGGCACCGGCTTCGGTTTCTGACCGGCCTTCGTAGCACCGGTCCGCGACCGGGACCGCCCGGAACGCGTCAGCGGGAGCCGGCCTGTCACCTGGTCATGACAAGCCGATGACACCCGGAGGGGTCGTTTCCCCGGTGGAGACGACCCCTTTCACGTGCCGCCATGAGAAAGGCCGGATTTCGGGTTCTGTGGACGCCTCCGTGAAACCCGGCGCCTTCCGCCGGCCCCCGTGCCGGGCCGGCCGACTGGTGACGGTCTCCTGATATGAAAGGCCCGAGGGGACGGGAGCGCGCCGTCCTCTCACCCCTGCTCGGCGGACCGGGGCGCCGGGAGACGCGCGTCCCTGCGGCGGGTCGCCGGCTCCGGCGTGTGCCGCGCGTCGGCCAGGACCGTCCTGGCCTGGCGGACGACGGCCTCGTCCACGAAGCGGCCGTCCGGGAGGGCCACGGCCCCGGCTCCGGCGGCCGCCACGACCTCGCTCGCCGCCGTGACCTCCTGCTCCGTCGGGCGGTAGGCGGCCTCGATGACCGGGAGCTGCGCGGGGTGGATGGCGGCGCGGCCGCGGAAGCCCATCGCCCGTCCGGTGCGGCACGACTCGGCCAGGCCCGCGAGGTCGCGGAAGTCGGTGTAGACCGACTGGACGGGGGCGGGCAGCCCGGCGGCGCGTGCCGCCACGACGATCCGCGACCGCGCCCAGGCCAGCCCCGCCTCGTCCGCGACGCGCAGGTCTGCGCGCAGGTCCGCCTCCCCCAGCCCGACGCTCGCCACCGCCGGGTCGGCCGAGGCGATCTCGTAGAGGCGTTCGAGGCCGAGCGCGGACTCCACGAGCGGGTGGAGCACGACGCCGCCGGGCAGGGACGCCGCCACCTCGCGCAGTTCCCGGGCCGACTCGACCTTCGGGACGCGGATCCCCGCCGTGCGCGCGCTCAGGGCGCCGATCGCCCGCAGGTCCTCCTGGCCGTACGGCATGCGCACGTCGTTGATCCGGACCTCGACGCGCGGCTGCGGCCCGCCGGCGAGCAACGCCACCACCTGCGCGCGGGCGTACTCCTTGCGGTCCGGGGCGACCGCGTCCTCCAGATCGACGATGACGACGCCGGCGGGGCCGGCGAGTGCCTTGGCCACCAGGTCGGGCCGGTCGGCGGGGGCGTAGAGCCAGGTGAGCGTCACATCGTGCCTTTCATTCTCACACCACGCCCCTCTCGCGAAGCTTGTCGACGTCCGAGGGGGAGAAGCCGAGCTCGGTGAGGATCGCGGTGGTGTCGGCGCTGTGGGGGCGGCCGGGCCAGGAGATCCGGCCGGGGGTGTCCGAGAGGCGGAACATCACGTTCTGCATGCGCAGGGGGCCGAGGTCGGGGTCCTCCACGGTCGTGACGGCGTCCAGGGCCTTCAGCTGCGGGTCGGCGAGAACGTCGCGGACGTCGTAGATCGGGGCGATCGCGGCCTGCGCCTCCTCGAACGCGGACAGCACCTCGGCGCGGGTGCGCGCGCCGATCCACGCGGCGACGGCGGCGTCCAGCTCGTCGGCGTGCTCGACCCGGCCCGCCCCGGTGGCGAACCAGGGCTCGGCGATGTACTCGGGCCGCCCGACCAGGCGCATCACGCGCTCGGCGATGTTCTGCGCCGAGGTGGAAACGGCGACCCAGGTGCCGTCCGCGCAGCGGTAGGTGTTGCGGGGCGCGTTGTTGACGGACCGGTTGCCGGTGCGCGCCGGGACGATCCCGAGCCGGTCGTAGATCGTGGGCTGCGCGCCGAGGACCGTGAGGATCGGCTCGACGATGGACAGGTCGACCACCTGGCCCGCGCCGGTGGAGTCCCGGGCGCGCAGCGCCGCCATCACCGCGTACGCGGTCGCGAGGGCGCAGATGCCGTCCGCCAGCCCGAAGGGCGGCAGCGTCGGCGGCCCGTCCGGCTCGCCGGTCATCGCGGCGAACCCGCTCATCGCCTCGGCCAGCGTGCCGAATCCCGGGCGGGCGGCGTACGGGCCGAACTGGCCGAACCCGGTGACGCGGGCGAGGACCACGCGCGGGTTGGCCGCGCGGAGCCGGTCGTAGGAGAGGTTCCAGCGCTCCAGCGTGCCGGGGCGGAAGTTCTCGATCACCACGTCGGCGTCCCGGACGAGGGCGAGCAGGACGTCCTGTCCCTCGGGCATCGACAGGTCGAGGGTCATCGTCCTCTTGTTGCGGCCGAGTACCTTCCACCACAGGCCCCCGGGCCCGTGCCCGCGCGACGGGTCCGGCTTGGACGGGTGCTCGACCTTGACGACGTCGGCGCCGAAGTCGCCGAGCAGCATCGCCGCCATCGGCCCGGCGAACAGCGTGGCCAGGTCCAGCACCCGGATGCCTTCCAGGGCTTGCATCTCACTCCTCGTGCTCGCGGGCTCAGGCCTTGCGGGTTCAGGGGTCACGGGGTCAGGGGTCACGGGGTCACGGTCGTTCGCAGGGCCGCGTCGATCTCGGGCCGGGCGGGCATGGACGTGGTCGCCCCCTTCCGCTGGACGGACAGCGCGGCGGCCGCCGCGGCGAAGCGGAGGGCGCGCTCGACCGGCATGCCCTCGGCCCGGGCCACCGCGAGCGCGCCCGCGAAGGTGTCGCCCGCCGCCGTGGTGTCGACGGCGGTCACCGGAACGGCCGGGACGCGCAGCCGCGCCCCGGAGCGCGAGCCGTACAGCGAGCCCTCGGACCCGAGCGTGACGACCGCCTCGGGGACGAGGTCGAGCAGGGCCTTGAGCGACTCCTCGGGGTCGGAGAGGCCGGTGATGGCCGCCGCCTCGTGCTCGTTCGGGATGATCAGGCCGACGGCGGCGAGCAGTTCGGGCGGCAGTTCCCCGGCGGGAGCGGGGGTGAGCACGACGGGGACGCGCGCCCGGGTCGCGGCGGCCACCACGGCCTCCATGGGCAGCTCCAGTTGCAGCAGCAGCGCGTCGGAGCGGTCGATCACCTCCAGGTCGCCGTCGGTGGGGCCGGTCACGGTGCCGTTGGCCCCCGGGACGACGATGATCGAGTTGCCGCCCGCGTCGTCCACGACGATGTGCGCGATCCCGGACGAGCCGGGCGCGACGCGCAGGCGGGTGACGTCCACGCCCGCCGACGCGAGCGTCTCGCGCATGACCGGCCCGAAGGCGTCGTCGCCGACCGCCCCGATGAAGGCCACCTCGGCCCCGGCGCGGGCCGCCGCGATCGCCTGGTTGGCACCCTTACCTCCGGGGATCGTGGCGAAAGCCCGGCCGGTCACGGTCTCCCCGCGCTTGGGGGCCGTCGCGGTGTACGCGACCAGGTCCATGTTGGCGCTGCCGAAAACCGAGATCATGATCCGTCCTCTCTGCCCGTCACACCCGCGTCGTACCCTTCGGACCCGGTCCGGCCGCGAGGGTGCGGCGGGCGAGCTCGTCGAAGCCGACGCCGTCGAAGCCTCTCAGGGTGGTGCTCAGACGGTCACCCGCGATCCACTGGTCGGGCAGGCGCGCGGCTCCGAGCAGGCCGCCGGCGATCGAGCCGACCGTGGCCCCGGCCGAGTCGGTGTCCCAGCCCGCGGCCACGGCGCCCGCGACGGACGCGCCGAAGTCGCCGCGCCCGTGGACCAGCGCCGCCGCGACCAGCGCCGCGTTGTTGACGGTGTGCACCCAGTGCAGGCCGCCGTGCCGCGCGTACAGGCGGTCGACGACGCGCTCGAAGTCTGACTCCGCCTCGGCGTCGGCGACGGCCTCCCGGACGGCCCTGGCCAGCCGCGACCCTGTGGGGACGACCGACAGGCCAGCGTCCACGACGTCCCGGACGGCGCGCGCGGGGTCGCCCGCAGGGACGGCCAGGGAGCGCGCGCACATGGCGGCGACCATCATCGCGCCGTAGAGGCCGTTGGCGGTGTGGCTGAGCCGGGCGTCGCGCCAGGCGTGCGCGGCGGCGGTCCACGGGTCGCCGGGGTTCGCCCAGCCGTACACGTCGGCCCTGATCAGCGCGCCGATCCACTCGCGGAACGGGTTGCGCCAGGTCGCGGTGCCCGGCGGTTCGATCCCGGCCAGCAGGTTGCGGTACGCGACGCGCTCGGCGGTGAAGACCCGGCCGGCGGGGAGCTCGTCCAACCACGTCGTGGCGACGTCGGCCGTGGTGAAGCCGCGCCCGAAGCGCTCCAGCACGGACAGGGCGATCAGCGGGAAGTTGAGGTCGTCGTCCTCGGGCACGCCGGCGATGTTCTCGGCCAGCGAGTTGGCGGCGCTGCGCCGGTTCCAGGGCCAGCGGGCGGCCACCTCCGGCGGCAGGCCGACCGCGGTGAACCAGCCGCGGATCGGCCAGTTGCCGGTGGCCTCCGCGATCTCCCTGATGCCCTCACGGGGGATCTTCTCGACAGGCTTGCCGAGCACGCACCCGGCCGCCCGCCCCAGCCACGCGCCGAGCATCCGGTCGTCCAGCCCGTGGTGGCCGGCGTGCGGATCGGCCGGATCGGCGTCGAACCCGCCCGGGGCGCTCGCCCGGATCTCTTCCAGGCCGGACGGCTCGGGAAGCGGGGACGGGACCGCCGCCAGCTCGTCCAGCAGTTCCCCCGCCAGCGCGCGCAGCTCGGGCGCGACGGGACGGGGTGAGGCGCCGGCGCGGGGCGGCGCGTCGTGCCCGCCTGCGGCGTGCCAGCGGGCGGCGATCCGCGCGACCCGTCCGGGATCCCGCCCGTCCTCGGCCGCCTGCCGCAGCTCGTGCCCGACCAGGTCCTCCGGCTGCACCCAGGTGAGCCGGAGCGGGACGTCCGCCGGGGCATGGATCGCCCCGCTCACGCCCGCTCCCCGGTCAGCGCGGCGAAGGCGGATTCGTGGGTGCGGCGGCGGGTGAGGTCGGCGGTGTGGACGCGGCGCGCGACCTCGGCGATCGCGACGCCGGGGGACGTCAGGTCGAGCCTGCTGGCCGTGGCGATCGGGCCGAGCCAATCCCGCGGGACCGCCGCGGCGCCGCCCAGGGCGCCCGCGATGGCACCGCCCATGCTGGCGATCGAGTCGGCGTCGCGCCCGTAGTTGACGCCGCCGAGCACGGTGTCGCGGTAGCCGCCCTTGGCGATGACCAGGAAGGCGAGCGCGAGCGGCAGTTCCTCGATGCTGTGCAGGCGGCTGGGCCGCCGGGCGCCGAGCCCCTGGTCGCGGTAGGTGTCGGCGACGGTGTCGTACGGCGCGACGGCCGCGCGCAGCGCCGGGAACGACCCCTCCCAGTGGCCGAGGTCGCGGGCGCGGTCGCACACGGCCTCGATGGCGGCGCGCGTGCCGTCCCTGGCCAGCCGCAGGCAGGTGGCCACGACCGAGTCGGCGGTGGCGCCGGGACGCATGGCCTCGGCGACGGCGGCGGCCATCACCCCGGCCGCCTCCCGCCCGTAGCTGGACTGGTGGGCCCCGGCCAGGTCGATCGCCTCGGCGTACGCGCCGTCGGGGTCGGCCGCGTTGACGACGCCGACAGGCGCGACGTACATCGCGGCGCCGCAGTTGACGATGTTGCCGACACCGGCCTCGCGCGGGTCGACGTGGCCGTAGTGCAGGCGCAGGACCAGCCATTTCTCGGCGAGGAAGACGCGTTGCAGGGGCAGCGCGTCGGCCTCCAGCTCCGGAATCCAGCGCTTCTCGCCCATCATCTCCGGCACCAGGAGGTCTGCGGCGGCGTACGCGTCGAGGTGGCGGCCGGCCTTCTCGTACACGCGGATGAGCGCGTGGGTCATGAGGGTGTCGTCGGTGACGTGCCCGTCGCCCTTGTGGTACGGCGCGATGGGGCGGGCGTTGCGCCAGTCCTCGAACCACGGCGGGACGATGCCGGTGACGTACCCGCCGTAGCGTTCCTGGATCTGCTCGGGCGTCCAGCCTTCGGTGGCGCCGCCGAGCGCGTCGCCGACCGCCGCGCCGGTCACGCAGCCGACGGCCTTGTCCGTCAGCGGGTCGGTCACGAGGTCCGCCGGAAGGTCGCGCGGAAGATCCGTCCGTGGATCGGCCGGCGGGACCGTCGGCGGGGCGGTCGGACGGTCTTCGGGCGGCGTCATGCCAGTCCTCCAGCGATGTCGATGATGTCGGCGCCGGCCAGGTCGGGCAGACCGCAGCCGGCGAGTGTGCGGGTGGCGGCGCGCCAGCCGGGCGGCAGGGCGTCGTATCCGGTGGCCGCCCCGGTGAGGGCCCCGGTCAGGGCCGGGGCGGAGTCGGCGAGCGAGGGCAGGCACGCGGCGGCGGGCACGGCCAGGGCGAGCGCTCCCTCGGACACCTCGGCCAGGGCGAGGGCCACCGCGACGGTCTGCGCGGCGGCGACGCCGTAGCTGTACACGTGGTCGAGCAGGGCGGCGTCCAGGGCGGGGACCGCGGCGAACGGGTCCCCGGCGGCGCGCGCCACCGTGAGGGCGGTGCGCGTGGCGTGGCCGATGGCGGTCTCGTCGGGCAGCTCGGCCAGCGCCGCGGCGACGGCGGACGACATGGGCGCGCCGGAGACCAGTTCGGCGACGGCCGCCGCCATCGCCGCGGCGGCGAGCACGCCGTCGAGCGCGTTGGTGACCGAGGCGTCGGCGCGCGGGTCGACACCCGCGGCCCCGAACGCGACGGCCCGTACGGCGGCCGCGTCGTCGAAGTGGTGCGGGTTGTCGTGGCCGCTGGCCGGGGGCCGCTTCCCCGCGGCCAGGTTGGCCAGCGCGGTGCGCACCGAGATGCGGGTGCGCAGGTCGGAGCGTCCGGCGAGCCGCAGGAAGGCCGCCTCGCGGTCCTCGTGGACGGTGAGCGCCGTCCAGGCCAGCCATTCGGCGTCGTCGGACGGCCCGATGGCGAGCGGCCCGACCGGCTGGTTGAGCGCGAAGGGCACCGGCAGCGTCGTGAGCGCGTGCTCCTCGGCGAAGGCGTCCAGCTCGCGTTCGAGCCTGCGGCTCCAGGGTGCCAGCAGCGCCGAGCGGTGCCGCGCGGACGGCCATCCGGCCGCGTCGCCGATGGCGAGCCCGGCGAACGCGCCTCTGATCCTGTCCCCCGATGACATCGTCTTCCCTCCCTCTGCCTAGCCGGGTCCCAGCGCGGATCCCGGTTCGCGTCCCTCACCGCTCCTCGCCGTGCGGCCGGAGAACGCGCGGGCCGCCGCGGCGAGCTCGGTGGCGACGTCGAGCACATGACGCCCGGCGACGTCCGGCAGGCATCGCCCGTCGGCCGGGCCGATCAGCCGGGCCCACCGCGCGGGCACCGCCGCCTCGCCGCGCCCCGCCCCCGCGAGGGCGCCGGCGATGGCCGCGGTGGTGTCGGCGTCCCTGCCGAGGTTGGCCGCGGACACCACGGACTCCTCGACCTCCCCCGCGCCGAGCAGGTAGCCGGCGAAGGCGAGGGCGACCGCCTCGGGCGCGAGGTCGGTCCACGGGTAGTGCGGGACGACCACGGCGGCGTACAGGTCCTCGACGGAGCCGGACGCCGCCGCGGCGACGGCGGCGCGCAGGTCCCGCGAGGTCCAGGAGTCCTCGGGGACGGCGGCGAGACCCGCCTCCACCACCTCGGCGGGCGGCGCGCCCGTCATGGCCACGGCGACCGCCGCCGCGACCGCCTGCCCTCCGTACACGCCCTCGCCGCTGTTGCTCACCACGCCGTCGGCCGCGACGAGCCGGGCGGCCTCGGCCGGGTCGCCCGCGGCGAAGATCCCGTACGGCGCGGCGCGCATGGCCAGGCCGTCGGACCAGCCGTGCTGGTGCCAGAGCCCGGACATCGGCGGCTCTGCGCCGCGCAGCAGCGCCTGGACGGCCCCGCGCTCGGAGAAGCCCGCACCGCGCATCGGGCCGGCGGCGTGGGGAACGACGCGCTGGCGGTACTCGCGGGCGACGTCGGCGCTGGTCAGCGCGGATCCGTACCGGCACAGCAGGGACGCGGCGAAGATCGTGTACTCGGTGTCATCCGTGCCGCCCTTGCCGGGCTCGATCTCGGTGAGCCGTCCCCAGCGCCGCCGGATCTCCTCGCGGGTGAGGTTCTCTGCGGGCCGTCCGAGGGCGTCGCCGGCCGCGAGGCCGAGCAGGCACCCCCGGGCGCGGGTCTCGATCACTTGCCGTACCGCTCCAGGACCTTGTTGCCTTCGTCGACCAGCGTCGTGGCGAGCTGGTCCAGGGTCGTCTTGTTCGCGAAGTACTGCTGCAACGCGGGAGTGGCGACCTTGCTCTTCCACTCGTCGAACCCGTTGACCTTGAGGTACGGCGCGACGACGAGGTTCTGCGCCGAGGCGGTCGCGACGTCCCAGCCGTTGTCCTTGGTGGTCATGGACGGGTCGGACGCCGCCTTGACGCTGGTGGGCAGCAGCCAGTCGCCCTTGGCGAGCTTTGCCTGGTTGGCGCTGTTGAGGAAGTAGGCGATGAACTTGGCGGCCTCGTCCGGGTGCTTGCTGTCGGCGGAGACCGACAGCGTCTGGGAGAGCGCGCCCTGGTTGGAGCTGGTGCCCTTGAGCGGCGGCAGCGTCACCCACTCGAAGCCGTCCGGGGCCTGCTCGGCCACCTGCTGGCGCAGGTAGACACCGGCGGGCAGCAGCGCGTACTTGCCGGCGTAGAAGCCGGGCAACGGGTCGGCGGCGCCCATGCCGAGCGCCGACGGGTCGGCCGACTTGTCCTTGTAGAGCTGGTCGTGGATGCGCTGGAGCACCTCGCGCTCCTCGGGGCCGACCTTGACCGTCGACTTGGTGCCGTCGGTCTGGAAGAACGTGCCGCCGAAGTTGAGCCCGAGGTTGAGCACCCGGTTGACCGGGGACTTCAGCGGCCAGGCCACGCCGTAGGAGCCGTCCTTGGTGAGCTTCTTGCTGATGTCGGCGAACTCGTCCCAGGTCCAGGGGGCGTCCGGGGTCGGGACGCGCACCTTAGCGGCGTCCAGCAGCTTCTTGTTGGCGATGATGACCTGCGACTCCCGCAGGAACGGCACGCCGTACACGCCCTGGCCGCCCTTGCCGTCGCCGAAGGTCACGGTGTCCCAGGCGTCCTTGGGGATGTCGGAGGTGAGCTCGGCGGGCAGTTTGCCGGTGAGGTCCATCAGGTAGCCGCGCGAGGCGAAGCCGGCCAGCGCCGGGGAGTCGTCGTGGATGACGTCCGGCGGGTCGCCCGCCTCGAAGGAGGTGACGAGCTGGTCGTTGACGTTGTCCCAGCTTCCCTGGACGTACTCGACCTTGATGTTGGGGTTGGCCTTGTTCCACTCGCCGACGATCTCCTTGTTCGCGGCGATGGACTCCTTCTGCCAGGCGAGGCTCAGGAACTTCAGGCTGACCGGCTCGGCGGCCGTGCCGCCACCGGTGCCGCCGCTGCCGCCGGTGTCTCCGCCGGACGCGCATCCGGCCGTCAGCGCGACGACCGCGGCCGCCGCGACCGCGAGTGCGGTTCTGGTACGCAAGTGCTTCTCCTTACAAAGGTGCTTCAGGCCGTGGGGTGTGGGGCGGGCGTCATCCCTTGACGGCGCCGGCCATGAGGCCGGATCTCAGCCGCCGCTGGATGATCGCGAAGAAGGCCAGGCTCGGGATCGTGGCCAGCAGCGACGCGGCGGCGAGCGGTCCGAGGCGGACGACGCCCTCCGCGCCGGTGAACTTGACCAGGGTGAGCGGGAGGGTCGCCACGTCCGGGTCCTTCAGGACCACCAGGGCGAACAGGAACTCGTTCCAGGAGGAGATGAACGCGAACAGCAGCGTGGCCACCACTCCGGGGGCGAGCAGCGGGGCGACGACCCTGACCAGCGCGACGACCCGGCCCGCGCCATCGACGGCCGCGGCCTCCTCCAGCTCGCGCGGCACCGCCCGCACGTACCCCTGGAGCATCCACAGCGCGAACGGCATGACGAACGTGACGTGGACGAGGGTGAGGCCGGGCAGGGTGTTCACCAGGTCGAGACTCCGCAGCACCATGAACAGCGGGATGATGATCAGGATGAACGGGAAGATCTGGCTGACCAGCACCCATCCGACGGCCAGCTTGCTGAGCGCCGTGCGGTGGCGGGCCATGGCGTAGGACGCGGGCAGGGCCAGCACGACCGTCAGCAGCGAGCAGGCCGTCGCGACGACCAGGCTGCGCAGCGCGCCGCCGACGAGGTCCTGCTCGCCGAAGGCGTCGGCGAAGTTGGACAGCACGGGGTTGTGCGGGATCCACGTCGGGTGCAGGCTCGCCATCTCCCGCGGCGTCTTCAGCGCGGTGGACAGCAGCCAGACCAGCGGGAACCCGAGGAAGACGACGTACCCGAGCAGGGCGAGGTACTGAAGGGGCCTGCGCATGTCAGCTCGCCTCCCGCATCTGGCGTCCGATGTAGAGGCCGAGCACGGCCAGCACGACGATCACCATCGCGAGGCCGAGCGTGGCGGCGTAGCCGAAGAAGCCGTACCGGAACGCCTCCTCGTAGGCGAACAGCAGCGGCAGGCGCGTCTGCCCGCCGGGGCCGCCCTGCGTCAGCACGTACACCAGGCCGAACTGGTTGATGTTCCACACGAAGTCCAGGGAGGTGATCGTCACGATGACCGGGCGCAGCTGCGGGAGCGTGATGTTCCAGAAGCGGCGCCAGGCCGACGCGCCGTCCATCTGCCCGGCCTCGTACAGCTCGCCGGGGATGCCCTGGAGGCCGGCGAGCAGCACGACCGTTGTCTGCGGCATGCCGGTCCACACGCCGACGACGATCACGGCGGGCAGCGCCAGGCTGAAGTCGTTGAGCCAGTCGACGTTGTGGCCGAGCAGCCCGAGGTCCTGCAGGACGCTGTTGAGGATGCCGGCGTTCGGGTGGTAGACGAGCCGCCACATCAGGCCGATGACGACCGGCGGCATGGCCCAGGGCACCAGCGCCAGCACGCGGGCGAAGCCGCGGAACCGCAGGTTCTCGTTCAGCAGCAGCGCCAGGCCGAGCGAGGCGGTGAACTGCAGGACGGTCACCGACACCGCCCAGATCAGGCCGATCCGGAAGGACGCCCAGAAGTCGCCGTCGGTGAGCAGGTCGCCGAAGTTGGCCAGGCCCACGAAGGACGTCTCGGCGTTGCGCCCGGACCGGGCGTCGGTGAAGGCGAGGTACATGCCGTAGAGCAGCGGCCCGACGCTGAAGACCAGCACGGGGACGAGCGCGGGCAGCATCAGCAGGAGCGTCTCGCGCCCGCCGCTCGTCGGGCGGCCGCGGCGACGGGCGTCGGGCGGCCGGGTCCTTTCCGCGGTCAGGGTCATGGGGCCTCCTCTCCGGGGATGCGGGACGGGTCCGTCGAGGCGCGGACCACGAGCCGGGGTTCGACGGTGACCACGCGGGGCGCGCGCCGGGTGTTCTCCAGCTTGTCGAGCAGGAGCTCGGCGGCGGCGCGCCCGCGTTCGGCCGAGCCCAGCGAGACGCTGGTCAGCGGCGGCCAGGCGAGCGTGGCGAGGTCGGTGTCGTCCATGCCGGCCACGGCGACGTCCTGCGGCACCCGCCGTCCGGCGCGGCGCAGCACGTCCAGGGCGCCGAAGGCGATGAGGTCGTTGGCGCACAGCAGCGCGTCGAGGTCGGGGACGCGGTCCAGCAGGCGTGCCGCCGCGCGGGCGCCCTCCGCGCGGTAGAAGTCGCCGACCTGGGTCAGGCCGGGGTCGTAGGGCAGGCCGAGCGCGGCGAGGGCCTCGGCGTAGGCGGCGGAGCGGGCCGCGCCCGGGACGGTGTCGAGCGGGCCGTTGACGAAGCCGATGCGCCGACGTCCGAGCCCGTGCAGATGCTCGACGGCCAGCCGGACGCCGGCGCGCGAGTCGGTCCGCACGTTGTCGACGGGCGCGTCCTCGGGGACCGAGCCGATGACGACGATGGGCGCGCGGGCGGCGGCGAACATCGTCAGGTGCTCGCCGGTCAGGCGCAGCGGGATCATGATCAGCCCGTCGATGTAACGTTCGCCCAGGCCACGCAGCACGTCGATCTCGTCGGCGGTGTCGGCGTCGGTGGAGTGCAGCACGAGCCGGTACCCCGCCGCCTTGAAGATCGGCTGGATCTCGCGGATCATCGCCAGGTACACCGGGTTGCCGATGTCGGCCATGGCGAAGCCGATCTGGTTGCTGCGCCGGGACTTCAGCGAGCGGGCGGCCGAGTTGGGGACGTAGCCGAGCTCGCGGGCCGCGCTCATCACCTTGCGCTCGGTCTCCGCCTTGGTGGGGAGCCCGTTGAGCACCCGTGAGACGGAGGCGATCGACACGCCCGCGTGCTGGGCGATCGTCGTGATGGTCGGCTCCTCGGTCACATGTCACCTCGGTCGTCGGCTTACGGCGCGGGGGGCGCCGTTGTAAACGTTTACAGAACGCCTCGGTTCGGTCAGGGAACTGAAAACGTTTACGGAATGACGTTATGAAACATGCCCGAAACAGCCACCGTCAAGTCACGATCGGGTAAACCATCACATACCGGACAAACGTCCGCAGCGGCACCGGCTCAGAGTGTGCGACGCCACACGTCGATGACGAGCACCGGGCGCATCCCGACGGACCGGTACAAATCCAGCGCCGGGGAGGTGTTTCCCGAGTCGACGTGCAGATACGTGCCCACGCGGCCCCGGCGCGCGTCGGCGGCGAAGGCGTGCCTCAGCAGCAGCCGCCCGATGCCCCGTCCCCGGAACTCCGGCAGCACGGCCAGGATGCGGACGTACCCGTGGTTCTCGTCGGCGGCGAACATGTCGCTGCCGAGCAGCATCCCGGCCGGGTGGCCGTCCGCCTCTGCCAGCAGCAACTGCGACCAGTCGTGGGTGGCGGACGCCTCGAAGTCCTCCTTCCACCGGTCGTACTCCTTGGGGACGAAGCCGAAGTGCTCGGCGAAGCCCTCCTGGTGGATCCGGTGCGCGGCCCGCATGAGCTCCTCCAGGCCGGACGCCGGGTGGACGGTGACGCCGGGGATGCCGCCGGGGTCGGGCCGGGTGTGCTCGATCCTGAGCCGGTGGAAGCTCGTCGCCGGGGCGAACCCGTGCGCGCGCGCCGACGCCCGCTTGCCCTCGTCCTGCCGGTAGACGCCGATGTCCACGACGGCCGCGGGAAGGCCGAGCTCCGCGGCGATCTCCCGGGCGCGCCCGAGCACCGTCCGCCACAGCCAGGCGCCGGCCTCCGGGTCCCGGGCGTAGACCTCGATCTCCACTCCCCCGCCGGACCCCTGCCGCACGGCGTACCCCCAGCCCACGGGGTCCTCGCCGCCGTCGCTCCCGCGCAGCAGCCAGGCGTCGCGGGAGGGGTCCAGGCCGGGGTCGGCGAGCGCGTCGGCCACGTCGTCCTGGGTCATGTCGGGACGGCCGAGCACCTCGGTGTCACAGGCGGCGACCAGCCGGTGGATCGCCGGCACGTCGGCCGCGTCGGGGCGGCGGACGTCGTACGCGCTCACGCCGGCGTCGGCCGGGTTCTGATGTGCTTTCACGCCTGTTGTTCTAACCAGGGTGACTTGCCGGACGCTGAGTGGGGACTTGGCGCCGGCCACCGCGCCCGGCATTGCGTGCGGCATGATGGCCATATCAGGGTGGATCATCAAACGCGGAGGCCGGTATGGACGCGCGGCAGTTCTTCGAACACCTGTCCGGCGCTCGGCGGGTGTACGGGGATCCGTACGAGAAGGACGGCGTCACGGTCATCCCCGTCCTGACCGTCCGCACGGCCGGCGGCTTCGGCCGAGGCGAACGTCGCGGGACCGGCCCCGATGAGCGGGACGGCGGCACAGCAGGAACCGGCACGGAGGTCAGCACCGACTTCGCCACGGACGGCGGCGAGGGCGGCGGCGGAAGCGCGGTCGCGCGCCCGGTGGGCGCCTACGTCATCAAGGACGGCGAGGCCCGGTGGGAGCCGGTGATCGACGTCAACCGCATCGTCCTCGGCGGCCAGATCCTGCTCGGCCTCGCCCTCATCCTGTTCGCGCGCCACCTGCGGCGGCGCGACCGGTAGACATCACGCCGCCGCCCCCACCGTCGGGGTGCGCCCATGAACGGCCCGGCACGTTCCGCTTTCGGCCGGTTCGGCACGTTCCCTGGTCACCGATATCGCTGACAGGTGACGAGCCGCGGACCACCTGCCCGGCGCCCGCGGTCAGTCCCCTGTTCGTTCCAGCTCGGCCACCTGCCGGTTAGTGTCCTCGACGAACCGCGTGATCTCGGGGGCATTCCAGCCGAAGAAATAGTTGATCTCCTCCGGGGAGTTTCGCGTCAACGAGTCGATCAGGCTGCTGATGACCAGCGTCAACTCCCGATCCGAGATCTCCCACCGATACTTCGCGTCCTCTCCGCGGCTTAGGGTGGCCATCACCAATTCCCACCCCTGTTCCATTCGCACCGAGCGTCGAATTGCTCCTTGGTCATCTTTCCACCCGTCGCCATGTAGCCGTTCGCACGCGGCACCACGTAGCCACGGACCACATCGTAGAAGACGCCTTGCCGCCCTGAACCGCACGGCGAAGGCCTTCGACCGTGAGGTTGCGGACACGACGAGGGCATCATTGCCCGGCTACTCCGCCAGGTTCGCGAGGAAACCGGCCTCGACGCCGAGCCCGTGACTCAGGGCCGCCCACCGCAGAGCACCCCCGCCTACGGGGACGCGCCGTCGCACCGATGCGGCACGTCGATTGCGCGCGGCGGATTTGGCTTACGTCCGTTTCGAGCGCCATGCTCATGAAAGTGACATCTAGAGCGACGAACTCCGCAGCGAACAACTACGAGCTGGGCGGCACGCTGACGATCCCCCGGCTGGGCTTCGGCGCCATGCAGCTTCCAGGGCGCTGGAACAGGCCGCCGATCGACCTGGAGACGAGCGTGGCGGTCGCGCGCCGCGCCGTCGAGCTCGGGGCACGGCACATCGACACCGCCGCGTTCTACTTCTCCCCCACGGGCCGCGCCAACGACATCCTGCGCACGGCCCTGCACCCGTACCCGGCGGACGTGACCATCGCCACCAAGGTCGGCCCCCTGCGCGACGAGACCGGCCACATGTACGCCGAGGCCACGCCCGGGCAGTTGCGCGCCGAGGTCGAGCGGAACCTGCGCGACCTCGCCGTCGACGTGCTGGACCTGGTGTACCTGCGGGTGGGCCGCCTTCAGAGTGATGTGGCCGACCCGATCGGCGAGCGTTTCGCCGTACTCGCCGGGCTGCGGGACGAGGGCCTGATCCGCCACCTCGGCGTCAGCAACGTGACGCGTGCCCAGCTGGACGAGGCCCGCGCGATCGCCCCGGTCGCCGCGGTGCAGAACCGCTTCGGCGTGCTGGACCAGCGGGACGCGGCGCTGGCCGACGCGTGCGCGGACCTCGGCATCGCGTACATGCCGTTCTTCGCGCTCGGCGGCGGCCACGCCCCGCTGTCCGGCGAGAACCTGGACGCGGTGGCCGCGCGCCACGGCGCGACGCCCTTCCAGGTCGCCATCGCCTGGGGCCTGGCCCGCTCGCCCTCGATCGTCCAGATCCCCGGCACCGCGTCCCTCGCCCACCTGGAGGAGAACATGGCCGCGGGCCGCCTGGCCCTGGACGAGGAGGACATGGCGCTGCTCACAGCCCCGGAAGGGGCATAGGGACGAGCGGCTCGTAGCGGCCGCAGGCGCGCCGGACGGTGATCTCGCCACCGCGAGGAACGGCTTCACATCGTCCGGCGCCGCTCACCGAACCGCTCGGTGAACTCGGCGGAACGGCGGCCGTACGCCACCGCAAATCCGCGCTCCCCCGCTGATCCGGACCGCCCGGCGACGCCCGCCCGTGCCGTGCGAATCCGCGGGCCGCAAAGCGAGTCGAAATCCGATTTCATTTCCACTCGCGCGCTTTCTTATGGCCTCGTGTACGCGGTGCGGAATTTCGGGCGTGCCGGCGTTGAAGCCGCATCCGGCTTTCACTCGCCTGCTGGTGGCGGGGGGTGATGCCGCCTCGCCGGGCCGGTTCCGGGGCTTTTCCGTATGAATACGGATGCCGCTACGGATGTACGGCGCCTTCCCGTGGCCCTACCGTCACGCACAAGTCCTCCACCCCCCAGTCCCGCCCCATCACGCCGTCCGCCGATTCACCACCGATTCACGACGGCGCGATGAACGCTGCCCGCGTACACGGCGAACCACGCGGCAGCGGGATGCCGAGAAAGGAATTCGCGCATGAGGCGCAAGCTCGTCCTCGCGGTGACCGCCGCCCTGGCCCTGTCGGGCCTGGTGGCGTCCGCGACCCCCGCGATCGCCCAGGCTCCTCCGGGTGCCACCGGGAACAGCGCAACCCTCAGTGCCCCCCTCGGCCGCACGACGGCACTCGCGGCGGCGCCCGACATCAGCCTGACGAACATCAAGGCCCATCTGAGCCAGTTCCAGAGCATCGCCAACGCCAACGGCGGCACCCGCAGGTCCACGACCAGCGGCTACACCGCGTCGGTCGCCTACGTCGAGCAGAAGTTGCAGGCCGCCGGGTACACCACCGCGCGCGTCGCCTGCACGCCGGGCTGCACCAGCGGCGCCGGGCCGAACCTGATCGCCGACTGGCCCGGCGGCGACGCCAACCAGGTCATCATGTCCGGCGCCCACCTGGACAGCGTCTCGGCCGGCCCCGGCATCAACGACAACGGCTCGGGTTCGTCGATGCTGCTGGAGATCGCGCTGACCCTGGCGGCGCAGCGCCCGACGATGACCAAGCACGTGCGGTTCGGCTGGTGGAGCGACGAGGAGCAGGGCCTGCTCGGGTCGCGCGCCTACGTCAACTCGCTGAGCACGACCGAGCGCGCGAAGATCAAGCAGTACCTGAACTACGACATGGTGGGCTCGCCCAACGGCGGCTACTTCATCAACAACATCACCACCACGGCCGCCGCCGACCTGCGGGCGTTCTACACCAACCTCGGCCTGCAGCCTGAGGAGAACACCGAGGGCGCCAACCGCTCGGACGACGCCTCCTTCCGCAACGCGGGCATCGCCACCTCCGGCGTGGCGGCGGGCGCCAGCGCCGTGAAGACCGCGGCGCAGGCGAGCAAGTGGGGCGGCACGTCGGGACGCGCGTACGACTCGTGCTACCACCGGTCCTGCGACACCACGGCCAACATCAACGACACCGTCCTGGACCGGGCCGGCGACGCGGCGGCGTACGCGATCTGGACCCAGGCCGTCGGCACCCCCTCCAGCCGGGACTTCTCGATCTCGGCGACCCCCTCCTCGGGGACCGTGACCGCGGGCCAGTCCGTCTCGACGACGATCGGCACCACCACGACCGCGGGCACCGCGCAGACGGTGACGTTCTCGTCGGTGGCCGGCCTGCCGAGCGGCGCCACCGCGACCTTCAGCCCGACCTCGGTGACCTCGGGCGGCTCCTCGACGCTGAGCATCTCCACCTCCGCGTCCACCCCGGGCGGGACCTACGGCCTCACCGTCACCGGCACCGGTGAGACCGCCACGCACACCGCGTCGTACACGCTCACCGTGCAGGGCACCGGCGGTACCCGCACCTTCCGCAACGACA
>NZ_QOIL01000031.1 GCF_003323745.1 Sphaerisporangium album | reverse complement strand
CGTCGGTGACGTTGCCGGCGCCGTAGACGTCGGCGTGGCTGCTTTCGGTGGCGGGTTTGCCGGCGGCGAGGTTGGGGCCGGCCGCCGTGGCGGGCAGGCCCGGCCCGAACAGCACGAGCAGGCCGGAAGCGAGCATGGCCGCGACCAGCCGTAACACCGGGTGCTTTTTACTCATTACGGTCTCTATCTCTCGTCAGGGACGAAAAGGTGCGGCGGGTGGCCCGGCCGCGGGGGGTGCTGATCTCAACGCAGAGGACGGAAAGCGCTGGGAGAGGCCGCTCGGAGGCGGCGACCGTCCGCGCAATGCCGTAGCCGACATCACCTGGAGCCTCCATGGGGGGATGGGGGCGGGGCGGGTGCACGGACGCGGTGCGCTCCAGCCAGAACTTGCGGAGAATAGAGAGAGATATAACAGCGGTTTGCGCGATTCTTGCAGGGCGTTGGCCAAAGGTTACATACGTGCTACGGCTGCGTCAACGGGTGGAAAAGTCACGTTTCGCCCAGCATTCGCGTCTCCTGCCGGGGAGTCGAGCCCCCTCGGCGCGCGTTGCTCTCGCGGAGGGCTGTCAGGAAAATCGGTCGGGCCGGAGAGTGGGCGGCGGACGTCCCGAAAGGCCTCACTACGAGCCTACCCCACATTTTAGGTAGAAATAGTGGGTTTTTCGGCTACCATGCAGGCATGGCCGCCCTCTTGGATCTCGTCCAGTTGCGCACGTTCGTGACCATCGCCGACAGCGGGGGCTTCGGACGGGCCGCCGCCGTCCTGCGGACCAGCCAGCCCACCGTCAGCCAGCACGTCCGCGCCCTGGAGCGCGTCGTCGGCCGCCCGCTCGTCGAGCGCACCGGCCGGCTCACCCGGTTCACCGCCGCGGGGGAGACCCTCCTCGCGGAGGCGCGCCGCCTGCTCGCCGCGCACGACGAGGCGATGGGCCGCCTCGGCGTCGAGCGGCCCGCCACGCTCACCGTCGGCGCCACCGGTGACGCCGCCGACCACGTGCTCCCCGACCTCCTCACCGAGCTGCGCGGGGCCTTCCCCCGCCACGACATGGTCTTCCGCCTGGACCGCACGACCGAGCTCGCCGAGGCCACCGCGCGCGGCGCCCTGGACATGGCGCTGATCCTCGGCGCCTCCACCGTGCCCGGGGTGGAGGTCGGCGCGCTGCCGCTGCGCTGGTTCGCCGCGCCCGGGTGGTCCCCGCCGATCGCGGGACGGCACTTCCGCCTCGTCGCCTTCCAGGAGCCCTGCGCGCTGCGGCAGCAGGCCCTGAGGGCGCTCGAAGGCGAGGGCCTGGTGGTCACCGTCCCGGCCGAGGCGACCAACCTGGACGGCGTCCTCGCGGGCGTGCGCGCCGGGCTGGGCATCGCGCTGCTGCCCTCCTCCGGCACGGCGCCTCCCGGGCTCGAAGAGGTGACGTGCCTGCCGCCGCAGGGGCCGGTGGCCGTGCGCCTCGCCCGCCGCCGGGGGCTGGACCCGAGGATCGAGGAGACGGCCGCCGCCGTCCTGCGCAAGTTCTTCGCCTCGCTCGTCCCCGAGCACGCCGCGCTGGCCTGAGCGTCCTCAAGTCACGGCCGGCCCGCCGGCGCGTCCGGAATGAGCGCCGGCGCGGCTTCCGGCGCGTCCCATGGCATCACATATTCAAATGGCAATACATCGGGAAATTGAATTACCGCCGATCGGCGGGTCAAAAGAACGGTGAATCCCGCAAATGCGCGGAAAGTTCCGTTGACTGGTGTCGTTCATTATGGTGTGATCCGTTCATGGCCTTTGAATATCGCCGCACAGGGTCCCCGGCCGTGCCGGCGTGAACCGGCGCGGGCCCGGGTGAACCAGGCCCCGCGCCTCCCGTCGTCGCGCGGAACAGCCCGTGCCCTGGTGCCCCCGGCCTGCGCGGGGGCGTGACCACGGGGGCTTCCGGCCGTCCCGGCGGGGCAGGGCGGGAATTCGGGGGAATTCAAGCCGATAACAGTCGGCGGCATCTCGCCATGCCGTCGTAGCGTCATGCTCCATCGCGTCCCGGCGTCCCTGCGGCGCCGAGACGCCGCGAGGCGATCGCACCTTTCGCCCGCCCGCCCCACCGCGACAGAAACGGCCGTTCCATGTCATCGACGGAAACCCCGGAAACCCGCACCGGAGAAAAGCCCCCCAGAAGCCGCGGACGGCTGCGCTCGCGCCGCCCGGCGGTCCTCGTCGTCCTCCTCGTGGCCGCCGTCGCGGCCGCCATCGCGGTGATCGCCCTGCGCGGCGGCGCCGATCCAGGGACGAAGGCGGCGAAGGGGGCGCCCGCCGCAGGCCCGGTCTCCGGCGGCACGCTGCGCTACGCCGTCGCGGGCACCCAGGTCTCGCTCGACCCCGCCGTGGCGGCCACCGCGGTCACCGGGCTGATCGACCGCAACATCTTCGACTCGCTGGTGTTCCAGACCGGGCCCGACACGTTCGCCCCGTGGCTCGCCGAGCAGTGGACGGTCTCGGCCGACGGCAAGACCTACACCTTCACCCTGCGCGAGGGCGTCAAGTTCCACGACGGCACCCCGCTCACCGCCGACGCCGTCAAGGCGTCCCTCGACCACGTGGTGGACCCCAAGACCAAGTCGGCGTACGCCGCTTCGCTGATCGCCCCGTACAAGGAGGCGCGGGCGGTGAGCGACCTGGTGGTCGAGGTCACGCTGTCGCGGCCGTTCACCCCGTTCCTGCAGGCGCTGTCGGTCCCGTACCTGGGCGTCCAGAGCCCGGCCGCGCTCGCGAAGCCGGTCGAGCAGTACGAACCGGTCGGCACCGGGCCGTTCTCGTTCGTCTCCTGGGAGAAGGACAAGCGCGTCACCCTGCGGAAGTACGCCGGGTACGCCTCCCCGCGGGCCGGGGCCGCCAACCAGGGCGCCGCGTACCTCGACGGGCTGGTGTTCGAGTTCGTCTCCGAGGACGCCACCCGCTACGGCGCGCTGACCAGCGGCCAGGTGCAGGCCATCGCCGGTGTGCCGCCCGTGGACGCGCGCACGCTGAAGTCGCTGCCCGGCTTCGGGCTCACGGCCACCGAGACGCCCGGCCTCAACTACAACCTCTACCTCAACCAGACCCGCGGCCCGCTGCGCGACGTGCGGGTCCGTCGCGCGCTGTCGGCGTCCGTCAACGTCGGGGAACTCGTCCAGAACATCTACTTCGGCTACTACAAGGCCGTGCGCAACCCGCTCAGCGCGGCCACCGCCGGGTACGACGCCTCCGCCGAGCGGTCGCTCGCCTCCTACGATCCCGCCCAGGCCGCGCGGCTGCTCGACGAGGCCGGGTGGAAGCTCGGGCCGGACGGCTATCGCGTCAAGGACGGCAAGGTGCTCTCGCTGACCTGGCCGTACTGGGCGGAGGGCAACAAGGAGCAGCGCGACGTCCTCGCCGAGGGCATCCAGGCGCAGGCCAAGCTCACCGGCATCAAGATCGAGCGCCCGGCCGTCGACACCGGCGCGTTCGTCAGCAAATACCTCATCGGCGGCGAGTACGACCTGGTGGACGTGAGCTTCGCCCGGCCGACGCCCGACGTGCTGCGCTTCGCCTTCGCCTCCGGCAACACCTACGAGAAGGCCGGCGGCAACGTCGCGCTGGTGAACTCGCCGGAGATCGACCGCTGGGTGGAGGAGGCCGCCGAGACCTCCGACCCCGCGACCGCCGCCCGCGACTACGCCGCCGTCCAGCGCGAGGTCCTGGACAAGGCGTACGTGCTGCCGCTCTACACCCCTGTCGCGCTCACCGGACTGTCCGGAAAGGTCAAGGGTGTCACCTTCGACACGCAGACCTACCCCGAGTTCCACGACGCCTGGCTGAAGGCCTGACCCCGATGCCCGCCCTGGCCCGTCATCGCCGCGCGGGTGGCCCATGCCGCCCCTAGCCCGCTGGCTGCTGCGCAGGTCGGCCCAGATCGCGCTCGTCCTGTGGGGCGCGGCGACGCTTGCCTTCCTCGGCATGCGGCTCGTCCCCGGCGACCCCGCCCGCGCCATCGCGGGCGGCGTCCAGGCCAGCGCGACCCCGGCCGTACTGGACGCGATCCGCGCCCAGTACGGCCTGGACCGGCCCCTGCCCGTCCAGTACGCGATCTTCCTGGGACGGCTGCTGCGCGGCGACCTGGGGCGGTCGTACCAGCTCAACCAGGCCGTCGGCAGCGTGATCACCGAACAGCTGGGGGCCACCGTCGCGCTCGCCATCGGGGCCATGGTCCTCGGCCTCACGCTGGCGACGGTCCTCGGCCTGCTCACCGCCGGGCGGCCCCGCGCCCGCGCCCTCGCCCGCGCCTTCGAGTTCTGCTCGATCTCCACGCCCGGCTTCTGGATCGGCACCCTGCTGCTCGGCGCGTTCTCCTTCCACCTGCACTGGTTCCCCGTCCTCGGCGAGGACGGCCTCGCCGGGCTCGTGCTGCCCTGGCTCACCCTGACCCTGTCCATCGCCGGGGTGCTGTCCCAGGTCACCCGCGAGGGGGTCGAGCACGCGCTGGAACAGCCGTTCGCCCTCACCGCCCGCTCCCGGGGCGCCACCGAGAACCGCGTCCGCCTGCGCCACGCCCTGCGCCACGCGGCCCTGCCGGTGCTCACCCTCTCCGGATGGGCCCTCGGCGAACTGCTCGGCGGCGTCGTCGTCGTGGAGACGGTCTTCGCCCGCCAGGGCATCGGGCAGGTCGTCGTGTCGGCCGTCCAGGGCCGCGACCTGCCCGTCGTCACGGGGGTGGTCCTCCTCGCCGCGGTGACGTTCGCCCTCATCAACACCGGCCTGGACCTGCTGTACCGGCTCGTGGACCCGCGGATGCGGCAGGTGGCGCTGTGACCGCGCCCATCACCGCGCCCGTGACGGGCGGCATGACCCCGGACCCAGCCCCGGGCGGGGTGCGCGACCGGACGGTTCGGCCCGTCGTCCTCCTGGCGGGGGCGTTCTTCGTGCTGGTCTGTGCCGCCGCCCTGGCCCCCGGGCTGTTCGCGGGCGACCCCAACGCGGTGGACCCCGCCGTCGCGTTGCGCCCGCCCGGCCACGGCCACCCGTTCGGCACCGACCAGCTCGGCCGCGACGTCCTCGCCCGCGTCGTGCACGGGGCCCGCTCGTCCCTGCTGGTCGGCCTCGGGTCCACGGTGCTCGCGGGCCTCGCCGGCTCGGCGTGGGGGCTGCTGTCCGCGCTCGGCGGCCGGGTCGTGGACGAGACGGCCATGCGGGTCGCCGACGTCCTGCTGTCGTTCCCCAACGTGCTGATGGCGCTGCTCGTCGTCGCCGTGCTCGGCCCGGGGACGGTCAACGTCACGGTGGCGATCACCATCTCCCTCGCCCCCGGGTTCGCCCGCGTCGTCCGCGTGCGCGCCGTCGTCGTCCGCGACTCGGCCTACGTGCGCGCCGCCGTCAACCTGGGCGTGAGCAGGGGACGCGTCGTGTTCCGGCACATCGCCCCCAACGTGCTCGCGCCGCTGCTCGTCCTCGCCACCGTGAACGCCGGCACCGCGATCATCGCGGGCGCGTCGCTCAGCTTCCTCGGCCTCGGTCCCAAGCCGCCCGACCCGGAATGGGGTTCGATGCTCGCCCAGGCCCGCGCCTACCTCGACGCCGGATGGACCCTCGCCCTGTTCCCCGGAGCCGCCATCACCCTCACCGTCATGTCGGTCACCGTCCTCGGCCGGGCCCTGCGCGACCACTACGAAGGCCGTGACCCCCGATGACCGAATCCACCCGGACCCACGCCCCCGAAGCCTCGCATCCTGACGTGCCGGAGGCCGCGCACGCGCCGCCGCTGGTCGAGATCGCCGGTCTGTCCGTGGACTTCGCCACCCGTCACGGGGTCGTGCGCGCCGTCCGCGACGTCGATCTGACGCTGCGGGCGGGGCAGTGCCTGGCGCTGGTGGGCGAGTCCGGCTCGGGCAAGAGCGTCACGGCCCGCACCCTGATCGGCCTCGCGGGGGAGGGCGCCACGGTCCGCGCCGGCACGCTCGCCTTCGAGGGACGCGACCTGCTGCGGCTGGGGGGCCGCGAATGGCGCCGCCTGCGCGGCCGTCGCATCGGATACGTCCTGCAGGACGCGCTCGGCTCGCTCGACCCCCTGCGCCGGGTGGGGGACGAGGTCGCAGAGCCGCTGGAGGTGCACGGCCTCGCCACCCGCGACGACCTGGAGGACCGGGTGATCGGGCTGCTGGCCGACGCCGGCATCCCCGACCCCGAGGAGCGGCTGCTCCAGTACCCCCACGAGCTGTCCGGCGGCCTGCGGCAGCGCGCGCTGATCGCCTCGGCCATCGCCGCGCGTCCGTCCCTGCTCATCGCCGACGAGCCGACCACCGCCCTCGACGTCACCGTCCAGGCCCAGGTCCTCGACCTGCTCAGGCAGATGAAGGACGCCGGCACCGCGCTGCTGCTCATCAGCCACGACCTCGCGGTGGTGGCGCGCATGGCCGACCACATCGCCGTCATGCGGGCCGGCCAGGTGGTCGAGCAGGGCCCGGCCACCCACGTGCTCACCCAGCCCGAACACCCGCACACCGCCGCCCTGCTCGCGGCCGTCCCCAGCCTGGACGCGGGGCCGCGGACGGCGACGACGCTCGCGGCTCCCGTCGCCCGCGCCGGGACCGTCCTCGCGGAGGCCGCCGGTTCCGGGACCGGGCCGCTCCTCGTGGACCCCGCCGTGTCGAAGACGGGGCCGCGTTCCCCGGGGGCCGCAGCGGGCGGCGCGGTGGACGTCGTGCAGGTCCGGGCGGTGACCAAGACGTTCCGCTCCCTCGACGGCCGCAGGCGCACGGCGGTGGACGACGTGTCGTTCACGCTCGCGGCCGGGGAGGCGCTGGGGCTGGTCGGGGAGTCGGGGTCGGGGAAGAGCACCACGGCCCGTCTCGTCCTCGCCGAGTTCGAGCCCGACGCCGGGTCCGTCCTGCTCGACGGCGAGCCGTGGAGCGGCCCGCGCGAGCGGGACCGCCGCGCCCGCCGGTCGCGGATCCAGCTCGTCGACCAGGATCCGCTCGGCTCCTTCGACCCGCGTTTCACCGTCGAACAGGTCATCGCCGAAGCCCTCGGACCAGGCGCGCCCGTGAACGGGTCCGAGGGCGGACGGCCGGAGGCGCCGGGCTCCGGCGTGCGCGGGGGCCGTCCGTTCGGTTCGGGCGCGGGCGCGCGGCGGGAGCGGGTCGTCGAGCTGCTCGCGGCGGTGGGGCTGGACGCGGGGTTCCTCGTGCGCGGACCCGCCCGGCTCTCCGGCGGGCAGCGGCAGCGCGTGGCCATCGCCCGCGCGCTCGCCCCCGGGCCCGAGGTGCTGGTCTGCGACGAGCCCGTGTCCGCGCTGGACGTGACCGTGCAGGCGCAGATCCTCGCCCTGCTGGCCCGGCTGCGGCGCGAGGCCGGGCTGTCCCTGCTGTTCATCTCGCACGACCTCGGCGTGGTCCGCCAGGTCTGCGACCGGGTGGCGGTCATGAAGGACGGCGCGATCGTGGAGATCGGCGAGGTGGACGCCGTGTTCCGCGCGCCGCGCCACCCGTACACCGCCGCCCTCCTCGCCGCCGTCCCGCGCCTGGACACGGCCTGGCACGACACCGCGCGCCCGCTCAACGGCCCGGCCACCGAACCAGCCACCGACCGCGACACGAAAGGCATCAGATGACCTCGAACACCGTCGAGCCCGGATCCTCGGAACCGTCCCGCGCGGTCGTCGTGACGGGCGCCGCCTCCGGGATCGGCCGGGCCACCGTCGAGTTGTTCGCCCAGCGCGGCACCGGCGTCGTCGCGGTCGACCACGACGAGGCCGGGCTGAAGGCCTTCGCCGGGGACGAGCGGATCGTGACCCTCGCGGGCGACGTGTCGTCCGAGGACGCCAACCGGGCGGCGGTCGCGCTGGCCCTCGAACGGTTCGGCAGGCTGGACGGCGCGGTGCTCAACGCCGGCATCGGCGGAACGCTGCCGCTGGAGCACCCCGGCGCGCTGGAGGCGGCCGAGCGCATCCTGTCGGTCAACCTGCGCGGGCCGATCCTCGGCATCCGGACGGCCGCGCCCGCGTTGCGCGCGTCCGGGGGCGGGTCCATCGTCGTGACCGCGTCGGTCGCCGGGATTCGGGCGGACCCGGGCAACTGGGCGTACAACGCCTCCAAGGGCGCGCTGCTCAACCTGGTGAGGGCGGCGTCGCTGGACTACGCCGTGCAGGGCATCCGCGTCAACGCGCTCGCGCCCGGACTGACCCGCACGCGCATCACGGCCGGGGTCCACGAGAACCCGGCCCTGCTGTCCCTGATCGCGAGGAACATCCCGCTCCAGCGGTTCGCGGAGCCGCGCGAGCAGGCCGAGGCGGTCTGGTTCCTGATCTCCCCGGCCGCGTCCTACATCACCGGCACCGCGCTGGTGGTCGACGGTGGCCTCGACGCCAGCCTCGGCCTGCTCCCCCTTCCCGAAGCCCGCTGACCGGGCCCCTCCCGAACCTCCGCACTTCCGGGAGACGCGCTGCTCAGGTGCGGTAGCCGCGCTGACCTGCGACTTCCCCGGCCTTTACGACACCGAAAGGACCATGCCATGACAACGGCGGACATCACCGGCGCGGCCACCACGGAGATCAACAAGGCGGTGGCGCGGCGCTTCTACGAGGAGGTCATCACCCAAGGGAAGCTGGAGGTGCTCGACGAGATCATCGCCGAGGACGGCCGCGACACCGCCGTCCCCGCCGGAGGAACCGCCGGCCCGGCCGGCTTCGTCGAGCACATCACGTGGCTGCGCGGCGCCGTGGAGGGCGTGACCGCCACGGTCACCGACACCGTCGCCGAGGACGACCGGGTCGTCGTCTACTGGACCATCGAGGGCGTGCAGCGCGGCGTGGTCTTCGGCGCCCCGCCGAGCGGCCGTCGCTTCTCCGGCGTGAGCATCAGCACCATCCGCTTCCGCGAGGGCCGCATCGTCGAGTACGCCGTCCTGCCCGACCGCCTCGGCATCCTCTCCCAGCTCACCGCCTGACCTCCCGAACACGCGCGGACGGCCCGCCCCCGAAGGAGCGGGCCGTCGTGCGTCCGGCCGGCGGGCGTCATCGGCAGGTCATGGCTCCAGCGTCTCGACCCAGGCTCTGACGGCCTTGGCGGTGCCGTCGGCGTGCTCCTCCAGGGTGGTGAAGTGGTCGCCGGGGATGTCCACGGCCTCGTGCGGGACCGGCCAGTACGCGCGCCAGTCGTGGACGCCGGTCGGGTCCACGGTCGTGCCGCGCAGGGGCTCGCGGGCCCGCAGCAGCAGGATCGGCGCCTCGATCGGCCCGGGCCGCCAGCCCACGAAGTGCCGGTTGTAGAGGCCCATCGCGGTCAGCCGGTCGTCGTGGACGTCCAGCGCGAAGCGGTCGATGCGGTCCAGCATGCCGCCGATCATGGCCCGCTGCCACCAGTCGAAACCCTCCCTGACGGCCGCGTCGATCGGATAGCTGTCGATCAGCGCGAGCCCCGCCGGGACGAGCCCCTCCTCCTCCAGCGCCGAGGCCACCGCGTGCGCCACGCAGCCGCCCATCGAACGCCCCACGATCACGAACGGCCGGTCCCCGACGCACGCGCGCAGGCCCTCCACGTTCATCCGGACCAGCGTCTCCAGCGAGTCCGGCAGCGCCTCGTCCTCGCCCTCGGTGAACCCCGGCGACGGGACGACGTGCAGCTCCCGGTCCCCGCGGAACGACTGCCCGAACCGGGAGTACTCGTGCGGCCCCGAGATCGCGCTCAGCGCGGGGAAGCAGACCAGCACGACCCGCCCGGGGCCGGAGGCGAGCTGTATGGACGGGCGGACGTACCGCGCGCGGTCGGCCTCCGCGAACGTGGGCCGCACGTGCGACGCGGCGATCAGGAGCCGCGCGGCCTCGTTGTGCTTGCCGGTGTCGTGCATGCGCCGGTGCAGCGCGGCCAGGCCGCCGCCCGCCGGCCGCTCGCCCGTCCGGGCCGGGGACGCCGGGGCGGCCGGACTCGCCGCGCCCCCGATGTCCCCGATCTGGCGGGCGAGCAGGCCCGCGATGGCCTGCGGGGTCGGGTGGTCGAAGGTCAGCGTGGCCGGGAGTCGCAGGCCGGTGACCGCGTTCAGCCGGTTGCGCAGCTCGACGGACGTCAGCGAGTCCAGGCCCAGCTCGATCAGCGCCCGGTCCCCGGGGATCGTCGCCGGGGTCGGGTGCCCCAGCACGGCCCCGGCCTCGGTGCGTACCAGGTCGAGCAGCACGGCCTCGCGCTCGGTCTCTTCGGCCTCGGCCAGTCGCGCGGCCAGGGCGGACGCGCCGCCCGCCGCGCCGCCCGCACCCGCCGAGCGCCGCCCGGCCCGGACCAGGCCGCGCAGCACCGCGGGCACGGCCGCCCCTTCCCTACGCGGGGACAGGTCGATCGCCGCGGGGACGGGCACGGGGTCCGTCCCCGGGCCGAGGACGACGGCGTCGAAGAGGGCCAGGGCGCGGGAGGTGGTGAGCGGGCGCAGGCCCGCGGCGCGGATGCGCTGCTGGTCCGTTTCGGTGAGGGAGGCCGTGATCGCGCTCGTCTGTCCCCAGATACCCCATTGGAGGCTCTGGACGCGCGCGGTGTGGGGAAGGCGGGCCAGGGCGTCCTGGAAGGCGTTGGCGGCGTTGTAGTTGGCCTGGCCGGCGCCGCCGAACGTCGCGGAGACGGAGGAGTAGAAGACGAGGGCCTTCAGCGTCGGATGTCCCCGCGTCAGGCGGTGCAGGTTGTGGGCGCCGTCCACCTTCGGGGCGAGAACGGCGTGCAGGTTCTCGGGGGTGAGCGTGTGGACGGTCGCGTCCTGCGTCGTCGCGGCCGTGTGGACGATCGCCGTGAGCGGGTGCTCGGGCGGGACGCCGTCCAGCAGGGCGGCCGTGGAGTCGGGGTCGGTGAGGTCGGCGGCCCGGATGGCGACGGTCGCGCCGAGACCGGTCAGCTCGCCGGCGATGTCCCGGGCGCCGGGAGCCTCGGGTCCCCGGCGGCTGACCAGGACGAGATGGCGGGCGTGGCCTTCGGTGACCAGATGCCTGGCCAGGTGGGCGGCCAAGGTCCCGAGCCCGCCGGTGATCAGGACCGTCCCCTCGGGATCCCACGCGCCGGCGGTCTCCTGGGGTGCGGCGGTCTCGTGGGGTGCGGTGGTCACCTGAAGCGCGGCGGTCTTCTGGGGCGCGCTGACTTCCTGGGGTGCGGCGACCTCCTGAAGTGCGGCGGCCTCCCCGCGTGCGAGGCTCTCCGTAGGGTCGGACGCCTCCGGGTCCGGGGTTTCCGTTCGGCCGGGAGGCTCCGCGCGCAGGAGGCGGGGCAGGTGGGCGGCGCCGTCGCGGATCGCCGCCTGTGGTTCGTCGGCGGCCAGGGCGGCGGTCACCACGGCGGGCAGGGCGGCGGCCGAGGACGGACGGTCGTCCAGGTCGACCAGGAGCACGCGGCCGGGCTCCTCGGTCTGCGCCGAGCGCACCAGGCCCCACACCGCCGCGGACGCCGGGTCGGGGACCTCGCCCGGCTCGACCGCGACGGAGTTCCTCGTCACCACGACCAGGCGCGCGGCAGGCCACCCCGTCCCGGCGAACCACTGCTGGAGCACCTCGAGGACGTGCTCCGCGCGCACGTGCGCCGCCCGCGCGGGGTCCGGGTCCGCCTCTCCGGCACGGTCCGCGCCGGAGGCCGTCGGCTCCCGGGCCGGATCGCCCGCGTTCGAGGAGACAAGGGGTAGGACGACCAGGTCCGGGGCGGGTTCGCCGGCTTCCAGGGCGTCGGCCAGTGCGGTCAGGCCGGGGAACGGCGTCGACGTGGCGCCCGCGGCGCGCAGCGCGTCGTGCGGGGCCGAGTCCCCGCCGAGCACGGCCCAGGCGTGGCGCCTGGGGGCGGCCGGCGCCAGGCCGGTCCATCCGAGCCGGAACAGCGCGTCGTCCTGTCCCGAGGACGGCCGGCGGAGCTGCCCGGCCGTGACCAGGCGCGCGAGCAGCGCGTCGATCTCGACCACGGGCGCGCCCGTGGGGTCGGCGGCCTGCAAGGTGAGGGAGTCGAGGCCCGCCATGACGACGCGGACGCGCAGCGCGGTGGCCCCGGTCGCGTGGACGCGGACGCCGTTCCACGCGAACGGCAGCCGGTTGGCGCCCTCGGGGACGTCGGCGAGTCCGCGCAGCGCGGGCAGATGCACGGCCGCGTCCAGCAGCGCCGGGTGCACGCCGAACCGCGCCGCCTCCGCGTGGTGGCTCTCGGGCAGCTCCACCTCGGTGAACAGCTCGTCGCCGCGCTGCCACGCCGCCCGCAACCCCTGGAACGCCGGCCCGTACCGCAGACCGGCGCGGTGGAGCGTCGGATAGGCGTCGTCCAGGTTCACGGGGGTGGCGCCCCGCGGCGGCCACACCGAGAAGTCGAAGCCGGGGGCGGGCCGGTCCGGGGTCAGCACGGCGGTCGCGTGCCTGGCCCACTCGCCGTCGCCCACGGCCGGGGATGCGTCATGCGGGCGGGAGTGGACGCCCACCCGGCGCCGTCCGTCCTCCTCCGGGCCGACGACCACCTGCACGTGCACGGCCTCACCGCGCCGCAGCACCAGCGGCGCCTCGACGATGAGCTCTTCGATGGCGTCGAGCCCCACCTCGTCCCCCGCGCGCAGGGCCAGTTCGGCGAAGCCGGTCCCTGGGAAGATCACGGTGTCCAGGACGGCGTGGTCGGCCAGCCAGGGGTGGGTGGCGAGGGACAGGCGTCCCGTGAGCAGCACCCCGTCCCCGTCCGCCAGGGTCGTCGCTGCGCCCAGCAAGGGGTGGTCGACGGTGCCGAGCCCCAGCCCGGACGCGTCCCGCCTGCCCAGCGGCGACGCCTCCACCCAGAAGCGTTCGTGCTGGAAGGCGTAGGTGGGCAGTTCGACCCGCTTCGCACCCGGGGGAAGGGCCGGGGCCCAGTCGACGGGCACCCCGTGGGTGTGGGCGGTGGCGAGGGCCGTGAGCATAGCGGCGGCGTCCGGGCGGCCACGCCGCAGGACGGGGACGGCGGTGGCGTCGGCCGGGGCCTGCCCGTCGGTTTCGTGGCCGGTCGGCAGGTTCTGGTGGACCAGCGGGGTGAGGGTCGCGTCGGAGCCGATCTCCAGGTAGACGGTGTGGTCGCCGGCGGCCCGCGTGTGCTCGTGGACGGCCCGCACGGCCTGCTGGAAGCGGACGGGGTTGCGCAGGTGGCGGGCCCAGTGGTCGGCGGCCGGGGCGTGGGTGAGCGGGGTGCCGGTCAGGTCGGATATGTACGGAATGGCGGGGGCACTTGCGGTGATGCCGGATATTTCCGTCTGGAAGCGGTCGAGGATCTCGTCCAGGTGGTGCGAATGGAAGGCGTGGCTGACCGTCAGCCGCTTGGCCTTGCGTCCCAGGTCCGTGAAGTGGGCGGTGAGGGCTTCGACCGCATCGGGGTCGCCGGAGACGACGGTGGAGGTGGGTGCGTTGAGGGCGGCGACGGAGATCTGCGTGTCCAGCCCGTGCTCGGCGATGGCGGCCTGGGTCTCCTCCTGGGTGGCCTGGAGGGCGGTCATCGCGCCGGGCCGGGTGACGGAGTTCAGCGCGATGGCCCGGGTGGCGACCAGGCGGGCGGCGTCGGGGAGGGTCAGGATGCCGGCGGTGTGCGCGGCGGTGATGGCGCCGACGGAGTGGCCGGTGACGATGTCCGGGCTGACGCCGAACGAGGCGAGCAGGCGGACGAGTGCTGCCTGCACGGCGAACAGCGCGGGCTGGGTGTAGAGCGTCCGGTCCACCAGAGCGGCCTCGCCCTGCCCGTTCCCGCGCGGAGCCGCGTCACCGGGGGCGTTGAGAGGGGCCTCGCCCTGTCCGTTCCCGCGTAGAGCCGCGTCGCCTATGGCGTTCGCGGCGAGAGCCGTTTCGTCCGGGGTGCCGCTCGGATCGGCGCCCGCGCGGCCGGCCGGTGGTGCGGCGCCGGGTCCAGGACGTCCGACGTCCGGTACGGGGCGGCGGCCGAGCGGTTCCGCGTCCGGTTCCGTCGCGAGGCCGAGTCGGCGCGCCGGGTCCGCGCCGAGGATGACGTCGATCAGGGGGCGGGTGGTGTGGCCCGTGAGGTGGGTGTCGAGCTGGGCGGCGATGTCGTCCAGGGCTTCGGCGTAGGCGGGGTGGGTCTCGTAGAGTTCGCGCGTCATGCCCGCGTACTGGCTGCCCTGGCCGCTGAAGACGAACGCGACCTGCGGCTTCTCGGCGGCCGTGCCGGTGGCGGTCCCCTGGGCCGGGCGGCCTCCGGCCAGGCTTCGCAGGGCTTCCGGCAGGTCGCCGGGGCCGCTGACGAGGACGGCGCGGTGGTCCATTGTCGTCCGGGTGGTGGTCAGCGACAGCGCGACGTCGGCCGGGGCCGCTTCGGGGTGGGCTTCCAGATGGGCCGCGAGCTTGGCCGCCTGCCCGCGCAGGGCGGCCTCCGACCGCGCCGACAGCACGAACGGCAGTACCCCGGCCGTTCCACCGCGCGGTACCCCGGCCGTCGCCTCTTGCGGTACCCCGGCCGTCGCCTCGCGCAGCACTGCGGCCGTCCCCTTCGCCTCGCGCAGCACTCCTGCCGTTCCCTCGCCTGAGACCGCGGCCGGCCGCGCGCCGGACTCGCTGGTCGCGGCTTCTGACGCGGAGGCGGCGGACCGCGAGGCCAGGGGCCCGTTGGTGTCCGGGGCCTGTTCGATGATCACGTGGGCGTTCGTTCCCGAGACGCCGAAGGCGGAGATGGCGGCTCGGCGGGGGTGGGTGGTCTCCGGCCAGGGGGTGGTGTCGGTGAGGAGGCGGACGGATCCGGCCGACCAGTCGACGTGCGGGGTGGGCCGGTCGATGTGCAGGGTCTTGGGCAGGGTGGCGTGGTGCAGGGCCTGGACCAGCTTCACGATGCCGGCCGCCCCCGCCGCGGACTGGCTGTGCCCGATGTTCGACTTGAGCGAGCCGATGAGCAGCGGCCGGTCGGCGGGCCGGTCGTGTCCGTAGGTGGCGATGATGGCCTGGGCTTCGATGGGGTCGCCGAGGGTGGTGCCGGTGCCGTGGGCTTCGACGGCGTCCACGTCTCCGGGGCGCAGGCCGGCGTTGGCGAGGGCGGCGTGGATGACGCGCTGCTGGGCTGGGCCGTTGGGTGCGGTGAGTCCGTTGGAGGCGCCGTCCTGGTTGATGGCGGTTCCTCGGATGATGGCGTGGATGGGGTGGTTGTTGCGTTGGGCGTCGGTGAGGCGTTCGAGGAGGAGGAGTGCGGCGCCTTCGGCCCATCCGGTGCCGTCGGCGGCTGCGGCGAAGGCTTTGCAGCGTCCGTCGGGGGCCAGGCCGCGCTGCCGGGAGAACTCCACGAACGCCGTCGGGCTCGCCATCACCGCGACCCCGCCCGCGAGCGCCAGGTCCGTCTCGCCGCTCCGCAGTGACTGCACGGCGAGGTGCAACGCGACCAGGGAGGAGGAGCAGGCGGTGTCGATGGTGACCGCCGGTCCCTCGAAGCCGAACGTGTACGCGATGCGGCCCGAGACGACGCTGCCGAGGTTGCCGATGGCGAGGTACCCCTCCAGGTCCTTGGGCACCTCGTCCAGCCGGGCGCTGTAGTCGCGGTCGGCGATCCCCGCGTACACGCCCGTCCTGCTGCCGTGGAGTGTGGTGGGGTCGATGGCGGCGCGTTCGAGGGTTTCCCAGGCGAGTTCGAGCAGGATGCGTTGCTGGGGGTCGCTGGCGAGTGCTTCGCGGTGGCTGATGCCGAAGAATGTGGCGTCGAATCCGGCGATGTCGTGCAGGAAGCCGCCGTTGCGGGTGTAGCTGGTGTGGGGGTGGTCGGGGTCGGGGTGGTAGAGGGTGTCCAGGTCCCAGCCGCGGTCTGTGGGGAATTCGCCGACGGCGTCTTGGCCGTCAAGGAGGAGGTTCCACAGGTCTTCGGGGGTGGTGACGCCGCCGGGCAGGCGGCAGGCCATCCCCACGATCGCGATCGGCTCCCGCGACCGGGCCTCCACCTCGCGCAGGCGCTTCTCGACCCGCTTCGTCTCGGCGATCGATCGCTTGAGGTACTCGCGCAGCTTCTCGTCGTTGGACATGTCAGCTCCTGTCCAGCAGGTCGAACAGTTCGTCGTCGGTGGCGGAGTCGAGGTCGAGCTCGTCGTCCGGGTCCTGCCGGTCGTCCGGCCCGGCGGACGCGGCCTCCAGGGCGGAGACCAGGCGCCGCAGCCGCGAGATGATCTCCCCCTGGTCGAGGGACGCGGGAACGGGGTCGGACGCCGGCCCGGTCCGCGACCCGACCCCGTTCGCGGAGCCCGGTCCGGTCCCGTGGTGGTCCCCGGACCCGGCTCCGGCCCCCTCGTCGTTCTCGGACGCGGATCCCGGCCCCTCGCCGTTCGCGGTTCCCGGTCCGGTCCACTGGTCCTGGACGGTCGTGAGGGCCGCCTCCAGCCGGGCCAGCGTCGCCAGCGCGTCGGCGGGGCCGACGTGCTCCGCCGTCGGCTCCGCGGGGAGGGACGACAGGATGTGCCCGGCGACCGCGGCGGGGGTCGGGTAGTCGAAGATCAACGTGGCGGGCAGGGGGAGGCCGGTGGCGGCGCGGAGGCGGTTGCGCAGGTCGACCGCCGTCAGCGAGTCCAGCCCCAGCTCGCGGAACGCCTTCGCCGTGCCCACCGCGCCGGGGTCGGCGTGCCGCAGCACCGCCGCGACCTCGCCCCGGACCAGCTCGAGCACGACCTCGCGGCGCTCGGCGGCGTCCAGCCCGGCCAGCCGCCGGACGACCGTCGGCGCGGCCTCGGCAGGGGAGCCGGTGTCGGCGGACGGGCTCGCGAGCCCCGCGGACGCCACCGGCGAGCGCGCCGCGTCCAGCCAGTAGCGCGACCGCTGGAACGCGTAAGTGGGCAGCTCCACCCGCCGGGGAGAGGTTCCGGCGAGCGCCGCCGTCCAGTCCACCGCCACGCCCCGCACGAACGCCGAGGCCAGCGACACCAGGAAGCGGTCCAGGCCGCCCTCGTCCCTGCGGAGGGTGCCGGTGACCACGGCGGGCGGGCCGCCGAGCGCGTCCAGGGTCTCGTCCACCCCGGCGGTGAGCACCGGGTGCGGGCTGACCTCGATGAACGCGGTGTGACCCTGCTCGGCCAGCGCCCGCGTGGCCTGCTCGAACCGCACGGTCCGCCGCAGGTTCGCGTACCAGTAGGCGCCGTCGAGCGTGGCCGTGTCGATCCAGTCGCCGGTGGTCGTGGACAGCATCGGCACGGCCCCCGCGCGCGGCCGGACGGGCGCGAGCGCCTTGGCCAGGTCGTCGCGGATGAGCTCCACCTGGGGGGAGTGCGAGGCGTAGTCGACGGGGACGCGGCGGTTGCGCACGCCCTCGGCGTCCAGTTCGGCGAGCAGCTCCTCCAGCGCGGGCACCTCGCCGGACACGACCACGCCACGCGGGCCGTTGACCACGCCCACCGACAGCCGCCCCTCCCACCGCGCGAGCCGCTTCTCGGCCTCGGCGGCGGGCAGCGAGACCGACGCCATGCCCCCGTGCCCGGCCAGCGCCAGGATCGCCCGGCTGCGCAGCGCCACCACCCGCGCGCCGTCCCGGAGCGACAGCCCTCCGGCCACCACGGCGGCGGCGATCTCCCCCTGGGAGTGCCCCACCACCGCGTCGGGACGGACGCCGTGCGCCCGCCACAGCTCGGCCAGCGCGACCATCACCGCCCACAGCACCGGCTGCACGACGTCCACCCGCTCCAGGCCGGGAGCCCCGGGCACGCCTCGGACGACGTCCAGCGGCGACCAGTCGACGAACTCCGCCAGCGCGGCGGCGCACTCGGCGAAGCGGGCGGCGAACACGGGGGAAGCGTCCAGCAGGCCCGCCGCCATGCCCGCCCACTGCCCGCCCTGGCCGGGGAAGACGAAGACCACCTTGCCGGTGGCGTCCGCCGTGCCGCGCACGACCGTGTCCGGCAGGGCGCCGTCGGAGGCCAGGGCCCGCAGGCCGGCGAGCAGGTCGTCGCGGTCCCGTCCGACCACCACGGCGCGCTCGGCGAGCGTGGCCCGCGTGGTGATCAGGGAGTGGGCGACGTCCACGGGGTCGAGGTCCTCGCGGGACTCGGCGAACGTGGCCAGCCCCACCACCTGCCCGCGCAGCCCCTGCGGAACATGGCCGGACACCACCCACGGGACCACGGGCGAGGCCGCCCGGCCTCCCGAGCCCACATCGGAGGCGGCCGCGGGCGCGGGGTCGCGGGGAGGCGCGGGCGGGGGCGGGTCCGTGACGCCGGATGGGGGCTCTTCGAGGATCACGTGGGCGTTCGTGCCGCTCACCCCGAAGGACGAGACCCCTGCCCGCTTCGGACGGCCCGTCTCCGGCCACGGCCTGGCCTCGGTGAGCAGCCGGACCGCCCCCCTCGACCAGTCCACGTGCGGCGTCGGCGCGTCGACGTGCAACGTCTTCGGCAGCACCCCGCCGCGCATCGCCATCACCATCTTGATGACGCCCGCGCCGCCCGCCGCCGCCTGGGTGTGCGCGATGTTCGACTTCAGCGAGCCGAGCCACAGCGGCCGGCCGGCGGGACGGTCCTGCCCGTAGGAGTCCAGCAGTGCCTGCGCCTCGATGGGGTCGCCCAGGGTGGTGCCCGTGCCGTGGCCCTCCACGACGTCGACGTCCCCGGCGGCGACGCCCGCGTTGGCCAGCGCCTGCCGGATCACCCGCTGCTGGGACGGCCCGTTGGGCGCGGTCAGCCCGTTGGACGCGCCGTCCTGGTTCACGGCCGAGCCGCGCACGACCGCCAGCACCCGGTGGCCGTTGCGCCGCGCGTCCGACAGGCGTTCCAGCAGCAGAAGGCTCAGCCCCTCGCCCCAGCCCGTCCCGTCGGCGGAGGCCGCGAACGCCTTGCACCGTCCGTCCACCGAGAGCCCGCGCTGGCGCGAGAACTCCACGAACGTCGTCGGCGAGGCCATCACCGCGACGCCGCCCGCCAGGGCCAGGTCCGACTCGCCCGTCCGCAGCGACTGGGCCGCCAGGTGCAGCGCGACCAGCGAGGACGAGCACGCCGTGTCGACCGTGACGGCCGGGCCCTCCAGCCCGAAGGTGTACGCCACGCGCCCGCTGGCGACGCTGCCCGCGCTGCCGTTGCCGAGGTACCCCTCAAGGCCCTCCGGCGCCTCCTGCAGGCGGGGCGCGTAGTCGTGGTACATCATCCCGGCGAACACCCCGGTACGGCTGCCGCGCAGCGACAGCGGGTCGATGCCGGCGCGCTCGAACACCTCCCAGGTCGCCTCCAGCAGGAGCCGCTGCTGCGGATCGGTGGCCAGCGCCTCGCGCGGGGAGATGCCGAACAGGGCCGCGTCGAAGTCGGCGACGTCGCGCAGGAAGCCGCCGTGGCGGGTGTACGACCTGCCGGGCCGGTCCGGGTCCGGGTCGTACAGCTCGGCCACGTCCCAGCCGCGGTCCTCGGGGAACTCCGACACCGCGTCGCCGCCCTCGGCGACCAGCCGCCACAGCGCCTCCGGCGAGTCCAGCCCGCCCGGCAGGCGGCACGCCATCCCGATGATCACGATCGGGTCGCCGGCCGACGTGGACGGTGCCGTGACCTGGCGGACGGCCGGGGGCGTGGGCCGTCCGGCGGCGCCGTCCACGCGCGAGGCGAGGTACGCGGTGATCGCCTTCGGCGTGGGATGGTCGAACGTCAGCGTCGCCGGCAGCCGCAGCCCGGTGGCGCCGTTCAGGCGGTTGCGCAGCTCCACCGAGCTGAGCGAGTCCAGCCCGAGCTCGACCAGCGGCCGGTCGGGCGGGATCGTCGCCGGGCTGGGATGCCCCAGCACCGCGCCGGCCTCCGCGCGGACCACGTCCAGCAGCGCCGTCTCCCTTTCCGCCTCGCCTAGGCCGGCCAGCCGGGCCACCAGGGACGATGGCGCGCCCTCCCGGGGCACGCCGGACGCCGTCGCGCGGGTGGCCGGGACCAGCGCCCGCAGCACCGGGGCGACCGGACGGCGTCCGGCGCGGAGCGCGGCGAGGTCGAACGGGGCGGGCGTCACCACGGGACCGCGTCCGGGTCCGAACACGACGGCGTCGAAGAGGGCGAGGGCGTGCGCGGTCGCGAGCGGGCGCAGGCCGGTGTCGGCGATCCGCCGGTGGTCGGTCCGGGTGAGCGTGGCGGTGATGGCGCTGGTCTGCTCCCACAGCCCCCACTGGAGGCTCAGGACGCGCGCGGAGTGCGGGTGGTGGGCCAGGGCGTCCTGGTAGGCGTTCCCGGCGGCGTAGTTGGCCTGACCGGCGGTGCCGAGCGCGGCGGCGACGGACGAGTAGTAGAGAAGGGTTCTGAGGGTCGGATGGCCCTGCGTCAGACGGTGCAGGTTGTCCGCGCCGTCGACCTTGGGGGCCAGCACGGCGTGCAGCCGGTCGGCGGTGAGCGTGTGGACCGGGGCGTCCTCCGTCGTGCCCGCCGTGTGGACGATCGCGGTCAGCGGATGCTCCGGCGGGACGCCGCGCAGCAGGTCCACGACCGCCCGGGGGTCGGCGACGTCGGCCGCCCGCACGGTGACGGCGGTACCCAGGGCGGTGAGCTCCTCAACGATCTCGGCCGCCCCGGGGGTCTCTGGTCCCTGACGGCTCGCGAGAACGAGATGCCGGACGCCGCGCCGCGCGACCAGGTGCCGGGCCAGGTGCGTGGCCAGCGTCCCCAGCCCCCCGGTGATCAGCACCGTCCCCTCGGGATCCCAGGTGTGCCCGACGTCCCCGGAGGCCGCCGGGGCGCCCGCAGGAGCGAGCGAGTGGCTGGCGGGGTCGGGGAAGAGGGGGGAAGGCTGGGGCGGGGGGTTGGTGACGTCGGGGGAGGAGATCGCGGGGTCGAGCGGGCGGTCCGTGGAGGTGGACTCGTGGTCGGGGAAGAAGGGGGAAGGCTGGGGCGGGGGGTTGGTGACCCCGGGGAAGGAGGTCGCGGGGTCGAGCGGGCGGTTCAAGGGGGTGGACTCGTCCGCGCGGAGCAGGCGGTACAGGTACGTCTTTCCCGCCCGTACCGCCACCTGCGGCTCCCCGGCGGCCGACGCGTCCGCGATCACCGCCGATAGCGCGGCCACCGAGTCGGGGGAGCCGGTGCCGTCGCGGGTACCGGTCGCCGCGCCCGGGGCGTGCGTGGCTTCGCCGGTACGGTCGGCCGCGTCGCGATTCAGCCCGAGTTCTTTGTCCAGACCGGCGTGCGTGTCGAGTTGGGTGTGGGGTTCAGTGTCGAGTTGGGTGTCGAGTTGGGTGTCGAGGTCGAGCAGGAGGACGCGGCCGGGGTGTTCGGTCTGGGCCGAGCGGACGAGGCCCCAGATCGGTGCCGAAGCCAGGTCGGGAACCTCGCCGGGCCGAGCCGCGACCGCGTTCCTCGTCACCACCACGAGCCTGGACGACTCCGGACGGTCGGTGGCGAGCCATCGCCGAAGCACGTCGAGCACCCGCTCGACTCTGGCGTGCGCGGCCGGGACGGGGTCGTCCTCAGGTGCGGCGGAATCCCCCGTCAGGTCGAGGAGGACCAGGTCCGCGGCCGGCCACCCGGTCTCACGGACACCTGCCCCTGCGTGCCCGAGACCTGCCCCCGCGTCACCGAGACCCGTCGTCGCCTCCGGGGCCGGGTTCTCGCCGTAGGACGTCTGCCCGTCGAGCTTCGTCCAGGTCAGGCCGGGCGTCGTCCACGTCGCGGGGCCTGCCCCGGTGGCGGGGACGTGTTCCACCCATGCGGGCTGGAAGAGCGCGTCACGGTGTGCTGGGGTTGCGGGACGCAATTGTTGCGCGGTGACCGGCCTGAGCAACAGCGAGCCGATCTCCACGACCGGGGCGCCCGTCGGGTCGGACGCGTGCAGGGTCAGCGACTCCGAGCCCGCCATCGCCACGCGGACGCGCAGCGCGGCGGCCCCCGTGGCGTGCAGGCGGAGGTCGTTCCAGGCGAACGGCAGGCGGGTGTGCCCGGGCGGGAGGTCGTCCAGGCCGGCCAGCGCGGCGACGTGCAGGGCGGCGTCCAGCAGCGCCGGGTGGATCCCGTAGCCCTCGGGTTCCTGACCGGACGGCAGCGCGACCTCCGCGAACAGCTCCTCGTCCCGCCGCCAGGCGGCCACCAGCCCCTGGAACGCCGGCCCGTACTCCAGGCCCGCCGCACGTAGCCGCTCGTAGGCCGTGGACACCTCCAGCGGGAGGCTCCCCTCGGGCGGCCAGGCCGCGAGTTCCCCGGCCGCGCGGCCTTCGGCCCCTTCGCCCGTGCTGCTCGCCCTGGCCATCCCGCCTGTCGCGCCGGCCCTCGTGAGCACGCCGTGGGCGTGCCGGACCCACTCGTCGCCGGAGCCCGCCTCGGCGGGACGCGAGTAGATCTCGACGGAGCGCCGCCCGGACCCCGCGGCGCCCAGGATCACCTGGAGGTGGACGTCGCCCGAGAGGACCAGCGGCGTCTCCACGACGAGTTCCTCGACGGCGTCGAGCCCCGCCTCGTCGCCCGCGCGGACGGCCAGCTCGGCGAAGCCCGTTCCGGGGAAGACCACCGCGCCCTGGACGGTGTGGTCGGCGGACCAGGACAGGGCGGAGGGAGACAGGCGTCCGGTGAGGAGTACCCCGTCCCCGTCCGCGAGCGTCACCGTGGCCGCCAGCAGGGGATGACCGGCCGTCCCCAGCCCCAGCCCTGACGGGTCGGTGGCGATCGTGTCGGGCCGCATCCAGAAGCGTTCGTGCTGGAAGGCGTAGGTGGGGAGCTGGACGCGTTCGGCGTCCGGGGGGAGTGCGGGGGTCCAGTCGGCGGGGGCGGTGTGGGTGTGGGCGGTGGCGATGGCGGTGAGCAGGGTGGTGGTGTCGCGCCGGTCGCGCCGCAGGACGGGGACGGCGGTGACGGGCGCGGAGGTGTCGGCGGGGTTCGGACTGGTCAGGGACTGGTGGACCAGCGGGGTGAGGGTCGCGTCCGGGCCGATCTCCAGGTATGTGGCGTGGTCACCGTCCTCGCGGGTGTGTTCCTCGATCGCCTGGACCGCGTCCTGGAAGCGGACCGGGTTGCGCAGGTGGCGGGCCCAGTGGTCGGGGGAGGGGGCGTGGGTCAGCTGGGTGCCGGTCAGGTCGGAGATGTACGGAATGGTCGGTGGCTTGGGGGTGATGTCGGAGATGGCCGCCCGGAAGTGGTCGAGGATCGGGTCCAGGTGGTGGGAGTGGAAGGCGTGGCTGACGGTCAGCCGCTTGGTCTTGCGTCCCAGCTCCGCGAAGTGGGTGGTGAGGGTCTCCACGGCGCCGGGGTCGCCGGAGACGACGGTGGAGGTGGGGGCGTTCAGCGCGGCGACGGAGATCTGGCCGGTGAGGTGGTGTTCGGCGATGGCCGCCCGGGTTTCCTCATGCGTGGCTTGGAGGGCCGTCATGGCGCCCTGCCGGGTGACGGAGTTCAGGGTGATGGCGCGGGTGGCGACGAGGCGGGCGGCGTCGGGGAGGGTGAGGATCCCGGCGGTGTGGGCGGCGGAGATGGCGCCCACCGAGTGCCCGGTGACGATGTCGGGGGCGATGCCGAAGGAGGCGAGCAGGCGTACCAGCGCGGTCTGGACGGCGAACAGGGCGGGCTGGGTGTAGAGCGTCCGGTCGACCAGGGCCGCCTCGCCGTCAGCCGACCGGAGGTCGGCGTCCGGCTTGGTCTGACGGCCGAGGATGACGTCGATCAGGGGGCCCGCGGTGTGGCCGTCGAGGTGGGTGTCCAGATGGGCCGCGATGTCGTTCAGGGCCGCCGCGTAGGCCGGGTACGTGTCGTACAGTTCGCGGGTCATGCCCGCGTACTGGCTGCCCTGGCCGCTGAACACGAAGGCGATCCGCGCGTTCGGTGAGGCGGTCCCGGTGACGAGGCCCGGTATCGAACGGCCGTCCGCCAGGGCGCGTAATCCTTGGTGCAGTTCTTCAAGGCCGCCGATGACGACGGCACGGTGCTCCAGCGCCGCTCGGGTGGTGGCCAGCGAGAACGCCAGGTCGCCCGCGTCCACGCCCGGGTCGCCGGCGTTCAGGCCGGGAGCGTCGCCGTTCAGGCCGGGGCGGGCGGCGAGATGCGCCGCGAGCTTGCCCGCCTGCCCCCGTAACCCCTGCTCGGACCGCGCGGACAGCAAGAACGGCAGTGCCTCCGCACCCGTCCGCGTGGACGGACGGGAGGGCGGCGCCTCCGTGCCCGTGCTCCCCGGCTCGGTGAGGGCGCGGCTCCGCCCGGGAACCGCCGGCCGGTGCCGTCCGCCGCCGTCCTGCTCCTCGGTCGGCGTGGGGGCGGGGGCCTGTTCGAGGATCACGTGGGCGTTGGTTCCGGAGACGCCGAAGGCGGAGATGGCGGCTCGGCGGGGGTGGGTGGTCTCCGGCCAGGGGGTGGTGTCGGTGAGGAGGCGGACCGATCCGGCCGGCCAGGCGACGTGGGGGGTGGGCCGGTCGATGTGCAGGGTTTTCGGGAGGGTGGCGTGGTGCAGGGCCTGGACGAGTTTGACGATGCCGGCGGCTCCGGCGGCGGCCTGGGCGTGGCCGATGTTGGATTTGAGTGAGCCGAGCCACAGCGGCCGGTCGGCGGGGCGGTCGTGTCCGTAGGTGGCGATGATGGCCTGGGCTTCGATGGGGTCGCCGAGGGTGGTGCCGGTGCCGTGCGCCTCCACGACGTCCACGTCCCGGGCCGTGACACCCGCGTTGGCCAGCGCCTCGCGGATCACCCGCTGCTGTGACGGCCCGTTGGGTGCGGTGAGTCCGTTGGAGGCGCCGTCCTGGTTGATGGCGGTGCCGCGGATGACGGCGAGGATGGGGTGGTTGTCGCGTTGGGCGTCGGTGAGGCGTTGGAGGAGGAGGAGTGCGGCGCCTTCTGCCCATCCGGTGCCGTCGGCGGCGGCGGCGAAGGCTTTGCAGCGTCCGTCGGGGGCGAGGCCGCGCTGCCGCGAGAACTCCACGAACGTCGCGGGCGACGACATGACGGTCACGCCCCCGGCCAGCGCGAGGTCCGTCTCGCCGCTCCGCAGTGACTGGACGGCGAGGTGGAGGGCGACCAGGGAGGAGGAGCAGGCGGTGTCGACGGTGACCGCCGGTCCCTCGAAGCCGAACGTGTAGGCGATGCGCCCCGAGAGCACGCTGCCCGCCGTCCCGGTGATCAGGTATCCCTCGACGGCCTCGGGCGGGCGTCCGGCTCCGGTCGCGTAGTCCTGCCCGTTGGTGCCGGTGAAGACGCCGGTGCGGGTCCCGTGGAGTGTGGTGGGGTCGATGGCGGCGCGTTCGAGGGTTTCCCAGGCGAGTTCGAGCAGGATGCGTTGCTGGGGGTCGCTGGCGAGTGCTTCGCGGTGGCTGATGCCGAAGAAGGTGGCGTCGAATCCGGCGATGTCGTGTAGGAAGCCGCCGTTGCGGGTGTAGCTGGTGTGGGGGTGGTCGGGGTCGGGGTGGTAGAGGGTGTCCAGGTCCCAGCCTCGGTCTGTGGGGAACTCGCCGACGGCGTCGCGGCCGTCAAGGAGGAGGTTCCACAGGTCTTCGGGGGTGGTGACGCCGCCGGGCAGGCGGCAGGCCATCCCCACGATCGCGATCGGCTCGCGCTGCCCGTCTCGTACGTCCCGCAGTTCCTCACGCGTCTTGTGCAGTTCCTGGGTCACACGTCGCAGAAGGTGCCGGATCTGGTCGTCACTCACGAATCTGCCTTCCGGGGCGCGGGGTCTGGTTCGGTGAAGAGGTGTGGTCGAGGATTCGCGGGGAGGTCAGGGGAGCCCGAGGGAGTCCGGTGTCCGGGCAGGAACCCGTTCGAGGCCGCCGGCGGGTCCACGGGGACCTCGTGGACGGCCCGGTCACGAGATTCCGAGCTCGTCGCTGATGAAGCTGATCAGCTCGTCGTCGGAGGCCGTCGACAGGTCCGCGCCGGAGGCGGTCCGGGGGGCCGCCGTCGGGAGCACCGCGCTCGGCGGCGACTCCGGTTCCGGTACGAGCACGGCGCACAGGTGGTCGGTCAGCGCCGCGGGGCTCGGGTGGTCGAAGACGAGCGTGCTCGGCAGCGCGATGCCGGTCGCCTTGGACAGGCGGTTGCGCAGCTCGACCCCGCTGAGCGAGCTGAACCCCTGGTCGCGGAAGCCGCGCTGGTCGTCGACGGCCGCCGCCGACGCGTGTCCGAGGACGGCGGCCACCTCGGCGCGGACGAGCCTGCGCACCGTCTGACGCCGCTCGCCCTCCGAAGCCCCGGCGAGCCGGCTCAGCAGGGCCGGCGCGTCGTCGGAGCCGCGTTCCTCCTGGACGTCCGGGGCCGTGCGGGCCTCGGGGATCTCGGAGAACAGCGGACGGTCCGCGGCGACGGCCGGCCAGTCCACCCGGGCCACGACCAGCCGCGTCTCGCCGTGGTCGAGCGCCTCCTCCAGCGCGGTGAGGGCGAGCTCCGGGTCCATGGGCAGCAGCCCGCCGCGACGCAGCTCCCGTACGGCCCCGGGGCCGGCGATGCCGTCGCCGTCCCAGTGTCCCCAGGCGATCGAGGTCGCCGGGAGGCCGAGGGAGCGGCGGTGGTCGGCGAGCGCGTCCAGCACCGCGTTTCCCGGCGCGTAGTTGCCCTGCCCGGCTGTGCCCATCGTGCCGGTGATCGAGGAGAACAGCACGAACGCCGACAGGTCCAGGTCGCGGGTCAGCTCGTGCAGGGCGAACGCGCCGCCGGCCTTGACCCGGTGCACGCCGTCCATCCGCTCCGCCGTGAGCGAGTCGACCAGCGCGTCGTCCAGCACGGCCGAGGTGTGGAAGACCGAGGCCAGCGGGAACTCCCCGGGGATCGCGGCGAGCACGGCCGCGAGCGCCTCACCGTCGGCCACGTCGCAGGCGGCGACGGTGACCCGGGAGCCGAGCCGGGTCAGCTCGTCGCGCAGGGCGGCGGCGCCGGGCGCGTCCAGGCCGCGACGGCTGACCAGCAGCAGGTGGTCGGCGCCGCGCCGGGCCAGGCGGCGGGCCAGCCGTGCCCCGAGCGCGCCCGTCCCTCCGGTGACGAGCACCGTGCCGCGCGGTCTCCACGGTGGGCGCGCGCCCGCGTCGCCGAGCGGCGCGGGCACCAGGCGGCGGGCGTGCGTGCCGGACGCGCGGACCGCCAGCTCCGTCTCCCTATGCGCGCCGGTGAAGGCCTCGACCGCGAGCCCGGCGACGCGGGCCGCCGGGGTGGCGGGCAGGTCCAGGACGCCGCCCCAGCGCTCGGGCTTCTCGGCCGCGACGACCCCCGCGAGCCCCCAGGCCAGGGCCTGCCCCGGCCCGCTCGCCGGGTCGGACGGGCCGATGGAGACGGCTCCCCGGGTGGCGATCCACAGCGGCGCGCCGATTCCGGCGTCGTCCAGGGCCTGGATCAGCGTCACGTCGGCGGCGGCACCGCGCGGGACCGCCGGGTGGCGCGGATGGGCACCGTCATCAAGGGACAACAGCGACAGAACCCCGGCGAGCCCTTCACCGTCCGGCCGGATTTCCGGCGTGCCCGGCTCGTCGGCTGTGAGCCTTTCGTGACTGGTCAGCCCGGTCAGGACGCTCGCGATCACGTGGCGGTCGGTGGACGCGGCGTCCAGGACGAGGGGCACCGCCTCGCCGCCGCGTTCGGCCAGCGCGCTCGCGATGGCGCGGGCCCAGTCCGCCGCCGGGTCCGTGCCGTCCGGCATCACCACGAGCCAGCGGCCGGGAGCAGGGGGAACGCGGTCCTGAGGAGCCGTGGTCGCGGACAGCGGACGCCACGTGACGCGGTACCGCCACGCGTCGATGGCCGCCCTGGTGTCCCGCCCCGCCCGCCAGGCGGCGAGGGCCGGCAACACCACTCCGAGGGAGTCGCGGACGCTCGGATCGTCCGTCCCGAGGGTCTTGGCGAGCGCGTCCGCGTCGCCGTGCCCGACGGCGTCCCAGAACCGGGCCACCGCGTCGTCGCCCGCCGCCGTCGGCCTGCTCTGTGGCGGCCGGCCGTCCAGCCAGTGCCTTCGCCGTTGGAACGCGTAGGTGGGGAGGTCGACGGCGCGCGCGGCCGGTGGGAGCGCGGGAGTCCAGTCGGCCGGGGCCGCGTGGGTGTGGACGGTCGCCACGGCGGTGAGCAGGGTGGTCGCGTCCGGACGGCCGCGCCGCAGGACGGGGACGGCGGTGATCTCGGCGCTGGCGTCCTCGGAGGTCAGGGACTGGTGGATCAGCGGGGTGAGGGTGGCGTCCGGACCGATCTCGAGGTGGGTGGTGTGGTCGCCCGTGGCCCGGGTGCGCTCCTGGACGGTCAGCACGGCCTGGTGGAAGAGGACGGGGTTGCGCAGGTGGCGTGCCCAGTATTCGGCCGTCGGAGCCTCGTCGAGGACGGTCCCGGTCAGGTCGGAGACGTAGGTGATCGCCGGTGGGGTCGCGCTGATGTCCGCGATGGCCGCCTGGAAGTCGTCCAGGACCGGGTCGAGGTGGTGGGAGTGGAAGGCGTGGCTGACGGTCAGCCGCCTCGTCTTGCGTCCCTGCCCGGCGAAGTGGGCGGTGAGGGTGCCGATCGCGTCGGGGTCGCCGGAGACGACGGTGGAGGCCGGGGCGTTGAGGGCGGCGAGGGAGACCTGGCCGCTCAGCTCGTGCGCGCTGATCGCCTGCTCGACTTCGGCCGGCTGGGCTTGGAGGGCGGCCATGGCCCCGGGCCTGGTCAGCGTGTCGAGGGCGATGGCGCGGGTGGCGATGAGGCGGGCGGCGTCCGGCAGGGTGAGGATGCCCGCCGTGTGCGCCGCGGTGATCGCGCCGACCGAGTGGCCGGTGACGATGTCCGGGGTGATCCCGAACGCGCCGAGCAGCCGCACCAGCGCGGTTTGGACGGCGAACAGCGCGGGCTGGGTGTAAAGCGTCCGGTCCACCAGACCGCCGCCCGGCCGGTTCCCACCGGGAACTCCTTCGGCCGGGGGATTTCCACCGGAGGTTCTCCCCCCGAGCGTCGCGTCCCCTGGGCCGTTTCCCGCTGAATCCGCGGCGCGACCGTTCGGTCCCGCGCCGGTCTCGGGTGGCGGGTTCGCGCCGCCGGCCGCCGCGAGTACGGCGCCGGGTTCGGTCCGGCGGTTCAGTATCACGTCGATCAGGGGCGCTTCGGTATGGCCGTCGAGGTGGGTGTCGAGGTGGGCGGTGATCTCGTCCAGGGCCGCCGCGTAGGCCGGGTACGTGTCGTACAGCTCGCGCGTCATCCCCGCGTACTGGCTGCCCTGCCCGCTGAACACGAACGCGACCCGCGGCTTCTCGGCGGCCGTGCCGGTCACCGTGGCGGGGGCCGGAGCGCCCTCCGCGAGCGCCCGCAGCCCGTCCCGTACGTCGTCCGGACCGCCGACGACCACGGCCCGGTGCTCCAGCGCGGCCCGCGTCGTGGCCAGCGAGAACGCCAGGTCACCCGCGTCCAGGCCCGGGTGGGCGGCCAGATGGGCGGCGAGCCTCCCCGCCTGTCCGCGCAGCCCCTGCGCGGACCGCCCCGACACCACGAACGGCAGAACCCGCGCCGACGCACCTACGGCTCGCAGCCCGTGTGGATCGGACACCGCGGAGATGGGCGGTTCCTCCCCCGGCCCGGAGGAGGGCTGTTCGATGATCACATGGGCGTTGGTGCCGCTGATGCCGAAGGACGACAGAGCCGCGCGGCGAGGCCGTCCGGTGTCCGGCCACGGGATGGTCTCGGTGACGAGCCTTACGGCGCCGGCCGACCAGTCCACGTGCGGGCTCGGCTCGTCGACGTGCAGCGTCTTCGGCACCACCCCGTGCCGCAGCGCGTGCACCAGCTTGATCATGCCCGCCACGCCGGCGGCGGCCTGCGCGTGCCCGATGTTCGACTTGACCGAGCCCAGCAGCAGCGGCCGGTCGGCGGGACGGTCCTGCCCGTACGTCGCGATGATCGCCTGCGCCTCGATGGGGTCGCCCAGCGTGGTTCCCGTTCCGTGCGCCTCGATGACGTCGACGTCGGCCGGCTCCAGCCCCGCCCCGGCGAGCGCGTCGCGGATGAGCCTCCGCTGGGACGGCCCGTTCGGGGCGGTGAGCCCGTTGGACGCGCCGTCCTGGTTGACCGCGGTGCTCCTGATGACGGCGAGCACCGGATGACCGTGCCGGCGCGCGTCCGAGAGCCGCTCGACCAGCAGCAGGCCGACGCCCTCCGCCCACGCCGTGCCGTCGGCCGCCGCCGCGAACGGCTTGCACCGCCCGTCGGGGGCCAGCCCGCGCTGCCGGGAGAACTCGGTGAACATCCCCGGCGTGGACATCACCGTGACCCCGCCCGCGATGGCCAGGTCGGACTCGCCGGCGCGCAGCGACCGCACGGCCAGATGCAGGGCGACCAGCGAGGACGAGCAGGCGGTGTCCACGCTGACGGCGGGCCCCTGGAACCCGAACGTGTAGGCGATGCGCCCGGAGACGACGCTGGTCGCGGTGCCCGTCAGCGCGTACCCCTCGGCGTCCTCGGTCATCTCGTGCAGCCGCGGCCCGTACTCCTGCGGCATCGCTCCGACGAACACGCCCGTGCGGGTGCCGTGCAGTGAGCGCGGCGCGATGCCCGCCCGTTCGAGCAGTTCCCAGGACGATTCGAGCAGCAGCCGCTGCTGCGGGTCCATGACGGCCGCCTCGCGGGGGGCGATGCCGAAGAACTCCGCGTCGAACCGGTCGGCGTCGTGCAGGAAGCCGCCGGTGTGGGTGTACGACGTTCCCGGACGTACCGAGTCGGGGTCGTACAGGGCGTCCAGATCCCACCCGCGGTTCGCCGGGAAGTCGGTGATGGCGTCGGCGCCGGAGAGCACCAGGTCCCAGAGCTCCTCGGGGGTGTCGGCGCCGCCCGGCCACCGCCCGCTCATCGCCACCAGCGCCACCGGCTCGTCGTAGGGTCCGCTCGTGGCGCGCGTCCGGGGCTCGCCGTGGTCGGCGGTACGGCCGCTCGCCTCGGCGTGCAGGAAGCGCGCGACCGCGAGCGGGGTGGGGTGGTCGAAGGTGACGGTGGCGGGGACGGCCAGCCCCGTCGCGTCCGCCAGCCTGTCGCGCAACTCGACCGCGCCCAGCGAGTCGAGGCCGAGGTCGCGGAACGACCGCTCGGCGCCCACGGCCCCGGGGGCGGCGTGCCCGAGCACGGCCGCCGTCGCGGCGAGCGCCACCTCCAGCATCGCCCCCTCACCCGCCTCGTCACGCCCCTCCGCGTCGCGCTCGCCGGTCGTGGCCCGCTCGGGGCGCCCGGGGGCCGCTGCCGCCCGAGGCACGCCGTGCGCGGTGTTCAGCCAGTGCGGCCGCCGCTGGAAGGGGTAGGTCGGCAGCGGGACGCGTCGCGCGTCCCGGGGGAGGGCCGGCGTCCAGTCCACCGGCACGCCCTGGACGTGCAGCCGGGCCGCCGAGCGGAGGAAGCGCCCGAGGTCGCCCTGGTCGCGGCGCAGGGTCTCGGTCACCACGGCGTCGCGCCCGGCGCCGGCGCTGTCGAGGATCTGCCGCAGGCCCACCACCAGGACGGGATGCGGGCCGCTCTCGACGAACACGTCGTGCCCGTCGGCCAGCGCGGCGCGGACGGCCCGGTCGAACTCGACAGGTCTGCGCAGGTTGCGGTACCAGTAACCGACGTCGAGGTCTGCGGTGTCCAGGAGGCCGCCGGTCACGGTCGAGTAGAACGCGACCTCGGTCGGGTGCGTCACGTACCCGGGGAGGACCTCCATCAGCCGGTCCCTCACCGCCTCGACGTGCGGCGAGTGCGAGGCGTAGTCGATGTTCACGCGGCGCACGGGGACGTCCTCGGCCTCGTACAGCGCCGTCAGCTCCTCCAGCGCGTCGCCGTCCCCCGACACGACCGTCGCCGAGGGGCCGTTCACGGCGCCGATGCCGAGCCTGCCCTCCCAGCGGGACAGCCGGGCGCGCACCCGTTCGACGGGCAGCGGCAGCGACACCATGCCGCCTCCCCGGCCGGAGATCGCGGCGATGGCCTGGCTGCGCAGGACGACGAGCGCGGCGGCGTCCTCCAGGGACAGCGCGCCGGCGACGTGCGCGGCGGCGATCTCGCCCTGCGAGTGCCCGATGACGGCGTCGGGCCGGACGCCGAACGTCTCCCAAAGGCGCGCGAGCGCGACCATGACCGCGAACAGGGCCGGTTGCACGACCTCGACGTCGTCCAAGGACGCCGCGCCGGGGCGGTTCCCCAGTACGTCGGCCGGTGACCAGTCCACGTGCGGTTCCAGCGCGTCGGCGACCGCGCGCAGGTGGGCGGCGTAGACGGGGGAGCGCCGGGCCAGCTCGCGCCCCATGCCGACCCACTGCCCACCCTGCCCAGGAAAGACGAACACGGTCCGCCCACCCCGCCGCCCGCCCCCCGCGCTCCCGCCACCCGCTTTTCCGGCGTGCGCGCCCCCGGCCTGATCGGTGGTATCCGCGGCGTTGGTACGTCGGGTACCGCTGGCACTGGAAGCGTCAGCACCGCCGGCACTGGCTGCACTGTTGGTGCCGTTGGCGCCCTTCGCGCCGCTCGCGCGGCTCGGGTCGCTCGCGCCGGTCTCCTTCTCGCTCGCGCCGACGCCGGCGGTGATCTTGCCGTGGACGGTGGACGGGACGGGTGCCCCCGCGGCGAGCGCGCGCAGCGCGGCTTCCAGCCCCTCGCGGTCCGCCTCCACGAGCACGGCACGGTGCTCGAAGGCGGTGCGCGCCGTGCTCAGCGAGAACGCCAGGTCGGGCAGCGGTGTCTCGCCTGCGACGGTCTCCGCCAGGCGGGCGGCCTGCTCGCGCAGCGCGGCGGCGTCCCGCCCGGACACCACGAACGGCAGCGGCGCCGTCCCCTGACCGTCACCTTCGGCGCCGCCACCCTCGCCCCGCGCGACCTCTGCGCCCCCGATCCCGCGCACCGAGCGGGGCACCTCCCCGCCCGCCACTGTTCCGCTGGGCACGGTTCCGTTCGGGACGGTTCCGCCGGGCACTGTTCCGCTGGGCACGGTTTCGTTCGGCACCTCCCCGTTCGGCACTGTTCCGCTCGGCACAAGGGTGCTGTTCGCCGGTTCGCCGGGGCTGGTGGTGGAGGCCTCGGTGAGGATGACGTGGCAGTTGGTGCCGCCCATGCCGAAGGCGCTCACGCCCGCCACCAGCGGCGCGTCCGGGCGCGGCCAGGGGAGCGGGGTGGTGGCCACGCGCAGGTTGAGGGCGTCGAAGTCGATGGCGGGGTTCGGGGTCTCGAAGTTGAGGCTCGCGGGGATCTCGCGGTGGCGGAGGCTGAGCACGGTCTTGAGCAGCCCGGCGATGCCCGCCGCGCCCTCCAGGTGCCCGATGTTCGTCTTCACCGACCCGACGATCAGCGGCCGGTCGGCCGGACGAGCCGCACCCAGGGCCGCGCCGAGCGCCCGCGCCTCGATCGGGTCGCCGACCTTGGTGCCGGTGCCGTGCGCCTCCACGTACTGGACGGCCCCTGGCTCGATCCCGGCCCGGCGCAGCGCGAGGCGGACCACCTCCTCCTGCGCGCGCGGGTTCGGCACGGTCAGCCCGTCGGTGGCGCCGTCGTTGTTGGTCGCGCTGCCGCGGATGACCGCGTACACGGTGTCGCCCTCCTCGACCGCCCGCGCGAGCGGCTTGAGCAGGACGAGCCCGGCCCCCTCCCCGCGCACGTAGCCGTTGGCGCGGGCGTCGAAGGTGAACGAGCGGGCGTCGGGGGAGAGCCCGCCGAAGCGTTCGGCGGTGAGGGTGCTCTCGCGCACCAGGTTGAGGTGGACGCCTCCCGCGATGGCGATCGCGGACTCGCCCCGGCGGACGCTCTCGCAGGCCAGGTGCACGGCGACCAGCGCGGACGACTGGGCGGTGTCCACGGTGAGGCTCGGCCCGCGCAGGCCGAGGGCGTAGGAGACCCGGTTGGCGAGGATTGCGTGGTTGAGGCCGGTGAGGGTGTGCCGGGTGATCGCCTCCTCGCCGCCCCGGTGGACCAGCGCGGCGTAGTCGGAGGCGATGGCGCCGACGAAGACCCCGGCCGCGACCCCGTCCAGGGATCCGGGCAGGATGCCCGCGTCCTCCAGCACCTCCCAGCTCAGCTCCAGGACCAGCCGCTGCTGCGGGTCCATCGCGGCGGCCTCGCGCGGGGAGACGCCGAAGAAGGCGGCGTCGAAGCCGTCCACCTGGTCGAGGTGGCCGCCGATGTGCCCGGCTATCCCGGGTTCGGGGCGTAGCCGGCTCGCCGGCGGCTCGCCGATCGCGTGCCCGCCGGACCGCAGCAGCCTCCACAGCGCCTCCGGCCCGGCGGCCCCGGGGAGCCGACAGGCCAGCCCGATCACGGCCACCGCTCCGTCGTCGGCGCCGCCGGGCCTGGAGCCGTTCGCACCGCCCGGCCTGGAGCCGTTCACATCCCCGGGCCTGAAGCCGTCGCCCGGCCTGGAGCTGTTCACATCGCCTGGCCCGGAGCCGTTCGGACCGCCCCGCTCGAATCCGTTCGCCGTCGTCGACATTTCCTTGGTCCGCCTCGCGTTGTCGGCAATCACTGTTCTCGAAACTCTTCGTCGGTCGGCCGGTGCTGTGGGATATCCGCGGCGTGCGGGCTGTGTCACGCGTCGTGGGCGTATTACCGCGACCGTGGCGGCCGTACGGGGCCGCTTTTCCTGGCGCGCGATTACCGCCGGAATTCCCGCGGCGTCCCGCCTCTGTTCGCAGGCGTTCCCGTGGCGGCCTCGCCGTGCAGGGCGAGGCACGTCGTGGCCGGTGCGAGGTTCCCTCAGGGGCTCGGAGCAGCGGCGATCCGGGCCGTGCGGACGTGAGGGCGGACCTGGAACAGGGCTCGCGGGAGCACGGCGACGCGCTTTACCGGACGCTCTCGCTTCCCCGTCCGGACGGCATAGGGCCGCGATTCAACAGGAGGTGGAGGTGACCCGATGATAGTCGACGTGACGTCGCCTGGTCGTCAGTGCTGACCTGTTCACCCGACTGACGGTCGCACGCATTTCCGGATGGCGTCAAGTGCGTTCCACCCCTGTTCGCGCATTCGACCGGTCATATGAATTCTTTCACCCCATTCATCAGAAAACCCTATTGGACGTTTTCGTGGACGGCGTCTAGCGTGCTCGTCAGATTCGCCGCGGCGGGCCGGGCCGGCGCGGCGGACGAGCCGGGGTGCGACGCTGCGTGACGGCGTTCGCACACATGGCCCGGTGAGCGACCGTCCGGGGAAACCGGCGCGGCCCCTTCGCCCTCGAACCCTGCCGCCTCCGAACCCTGCCGCCTCCGAAAACCGTGCCGCCTTCGAAACCGCCTGAAGGCACCAAGACATGACCCCCTGAAGACATGTCCCCGTCCGCGTGCGCGGCGGTGAAACGCGTGAGGAGCCCCCATGACCGTCGCCGCACCGCCCGAGCAGCTCGGCCGTCACCCCGCCGCGCCGGAGTCGAGGCTCGCCCGCCTGCTCGACCCCGGGTCGGTCGCGCTCCTCCACCCCGTGGACGCCACCGGGGTGCTCGCGGCGGCCGGGACGATCGGCGGGCGGCAGGTGGTCGCGTTCTGCACCGACGCGACCGTGATGGGAGGCGCCCTCGGCCTGGACGGTGCCCTGCGCGTCGTCGAGGCGGTGGACGAGGCCATGCGGCGCGGGTGTCCGATCATCGGCCTGTGGCACTCGGGGGGTGCGAGGCTCGCCGACGGCGTGGAGTCGATGCACGGCTGCGGGCTGGTGTTCGCCGCGTTCACCCGCGCGTCGGGGTGGGTGCCGCAGATCTCGGTCGTCCTCGGCCCGGCGGCGGGCGCGGCGGCGTACGGCCCCGCGCTGACCGACGTGATCATCATGGCCGAGTCGGCGCGCGTCTTCGTGACCGGCCCGGACGTGGTGCGCAGCGTGACCGGCGAGGACATCGACATGGAACAGCTCGGCGGCGCCGACGCGCACGGCCGCCGCTCCGGGGTCGCCCACGTGATCGCCACGACCGAGGACGACGCCTACCGGCGCGCCCGGCTCGTCACCGGCTTTTTCGCCGCCCCGGGGCGGTTCGACCTCACGGGCGTGGACGACGGCCGCGACCCGGGCGTGCTGCTCCCGGAGACGGCGCGCCGCGCGTACGACGTCCACCCGATCGTGCGGGCGGTGCTCGATCCCGGCGAGGACGCCTCGGCCGGGTTCGAGGAGATCCAGGCGCGCTGGGCGCCGAACGTCGTCGTGGGGTTCGGGCGGCTGGCGGGGCGCGCGGTCGGGGTGGTGGCCAACAACCCGCTGCGCAAGGGCGGTTGCCTGGACTCCCTGTCGGCGGAGAAGGCCGCGCGCTTCGTCCGCATGTGCGATGCCCTGGGCGTTCCGCTGGTCGTGCTGGTGGACGTCCCCGGCTACCTGCCGGGGGTGGCCCAGGAGTGGGGCGGGGTCGTCCGGCGCGGCGCCAAGCTGCTGCACGCGTTCGCGGAGGCGACCGTGCCCCGGGTAACCGTTGTGATGCGCAAGTCGTACGGCGGCGCCTACATCGCGATGAACTCCCGCTCGCTGGGCGCCACGGCCGTCTTCGCCTGGCCCGCGGCGGAGATCGCCGTGATGGGGGCCGAAGCCGCCGTCGGCGTGCTGCACCGCAAGCGGCTGGCCGCCGCCCCGGAGGCGGAGCGCGCGGCACTACGGGCCGAGCTGGTCGCGGAGCACGAGCGGGTGGCGGGCGGCGTCCGCCGGGCCCTCGCCCTGGACGTGGTGGACGAGGTCATCGAGCCGCGCGCGACGCGCCGCCGCGTCGCCGAGGCCCTGGCCGCGGCCCCGGCCCGCACGGGCCGCCACGGCAACATCCCGCTGTGAGCAGGGGTCCGGACGGAAACGTCTCGCTGCGAGGGAGGTCTGGCCCGAAGCGTTCGCTGTGCGGGTCGTCCCGCGGCGGTTGGCCGCACGGGCGGGGAGTCAGGGGTGTCCCGAACCGGTGGGGGAGGGGCGCGCCGACTCGTCGTACCTTCCCGCCCAGGACTCGTCGGCGTCTCTGTCAGAACTCGCCGGGGTTCCCGTAACGGTAGAAGTAGGGGCCGATCTGCCCGCTGATGGCTCGGGTCAGTGCGGAGCCGTCCTCCAGCAGGCGCGCGGCACGGTCCAGGTCCCCGGCGAAGACCGGGTCGTACCCGGCGTCCGCGATCAACCGCTCGGTCATCTGGCGGGCGCCGGGGTCGGAGGCGTACAGGTTGCTCGGCTTGACCCGCTGCCCGGCGATGTCGTCGTAGAGGGCGGCGAAGTTGGTGGAGAACGATTTGGCGGTCGGTCCGCCGATGACGGCCTTGATCTCGTGGGCCAGCGACGGGTACGCGCTCGTACGCGGGACGTAGATGTTGGTGGCGTCGATCGTCACCTGCCCGTTCAGCCCCTTCACCCGGGTCAGGGCGTCACCGATGGCCTGCCCCGGGACCGCCACGACGACGACCTCGTCCTCGCTCGCGTCGCCGCCCTCGCGGCCGAGTGCGGTGACCTGATGACCGGCGCTCCGCCACAGACGGGCCAGCCCGCCCCCTATCCGTCCTCGTCCGATCACCGTGATGTTCATCGTGTCTCTCCTTGCTCGCTGTCTCGTGCGTTGATGCCGCGTCCGGACCAGCGTGGTCGTGCCGGCCCTCGGGCGGGCGGCGCATACTCGCGCCGCCCGCCCGAGGGGGGTGCTTGGTCAGTCGGCGTTGTCGCCGAGCAGTTGGAACTCCCAGGCCAGCGCGGCGCCGAAGCTGCCGCCGTGCGTCATGAGGATGTCGGCCATGCCCGGGACGGTCTCCTCGCGCGCCCAGTCACGCTGGAGCTCTCCGAGCACGGTCGTCGTCGTGGTGGGGATCACGCCCGCCTGCACCATGCGCTGGACACCGCGCTCGTGGGCCTCGAGCGAGGTGGCTCCGGAGGCGTCGGTGACGGCGAACACCCGGTAGCCGTCCTCCAGCGCGTGGATGGCGGGAAAGGCCAGGCAGATGTCCGTCCACAGTCCGGCGATGATGAGGTCCTTGCGGCCGGTCGCCGCGACGGCCTCCACGACGCGGAGGTCCTCCCAGGTATTGATGGTGGTGCGGTCGATCGGCGTCTGCTCGGGGAAGACGTCCTGGATCTGGCGGATGATACGACCGCCGCGATCCTCCACCACGGTGCTCAGGATCGTCGGGATGCCGAACAGTTTGGCCCCCTTGGCCAGGGCGGTGACATTGTTGACCACCAGGCTGCCGTCGTGGCTCTGGAGCCCGGCGAACTGCGCGCCCTGATGGTCGATCAACAGCAGCACCGACCGCTCGGGGGTGAGCAGAGCGTCAAGCCCGACGTAGGGGTTGCCGTGCGAGGCCATGTCTGGTCCTTCCGAAGGGGGGCGGCGTGATCCTCGGTTAGATGACACGTCAGCAAAGACCGGGGCAGGGTTCTCCCGCCGCTGACAGATCCGAGTCTGTCCAGGCCCCCAAGGCAGAGGAAGGTTGCGCGGTTCCTAGGAACCGCTTACCTAGGAACACCGACTGCCGCTCGTTCGAACGGGGGCGGTCACCAGCGAGGGGACGACGGTGCGCGATGCCGCTTACCTAGGTACAACGCACCCAGGCTAAGCGGAATCGCGGCGCCGGTTCCTCCCCTAACCTCGAGGTCATGGACAGTGAGGCGACCAGTCCTCTAGGGGAGTTCCTGCGCGCCCGCCGCGCGCGGCTGCGGCCGGAGCAGGTGGGGTTGGCGATCCAGGGCCGCCGTCAGGTTCCAGGGCTGCGCCGCGAGGAGGTCGCACGGCTGGCCGGCCTCAGCGTCGGCCACTACACCCGCCTGGAACAGGGACGAGAGCTTCACCCCACCCGGCAGACCGTGGAGAGCCTGGCCCACGCGCTGCGGCTGGACGAGGCGGCCGTGGTGGAGTTGTACCGGCTGGCGCGCCCCGCGGAGCGGCGGCGCCGGCCGGACCGCGTCGAACGGGTCGGCCCGCGGGTGCTGTGGCTGCTCAACGACTGGACCACCGCCCCGGCCTACGTCCTGGGCCGGTCCCAGGACGTGCTGGTACGCAATCCGCTGGCGGAGGCGTTGCACAGTCGTTTCACCTTCCGCGGCAACATGCTGCACATGATCTTCCTCGATCCCGCCGGGCGGGAGTTCTTCCGCGATTGGGACGTCACCGCGCGGGCCGCCCTACATGACCTGCGCCGGCTGGCCCGCGAGGCCCCCGAGGAGCAGCGCGTGCGGGAACTGATCGGCGAGCTGTCGATCAGCAGTCCGGACTTCCGGCGGCTGTGGGCCGGGCGCGAACCACGCGGGGCGACAGTGCAGGGCGACAGGTTCTTCCACCCCGATGTGGGCGAACTGCACCTGAAAACCGAGATCTTCCCGATCGTCAGCGCTCCGGGTCAGCGTCTGATCGCCCAACCGGCCGCCCCGGGATCTCGCTCGGCCGAGGCTCTGGCCCTGCTGGGCGCGCTGGCCGTCCAGCCCTGATCTCCACCGAAGGCCGGCATCGCCGTTCGCCGGCCGCCTGCGCGGGCCGGCCCGCGTCCACGTTGGCGATCACACCCGGCCGGTGGGTGACCCGGAGAGCAGGGCGGTCTTGGTCGCCAGGTGGTGCGCCTCGATGTCGAGGACGTGTTCGACGTGACGCAGAACGCCGTCGTCGAAGTCGCCTTGGGCGCGGAGGTCGGCGAGGGCGGCGCGTTTGACGTCCAGGAGAGCGGATTCCAGGGCGTAGGCGGCCTTCTGCGTCCGGCCCTGCTCCTCCTCGGGGGCGGCGGTGCCGGACAGGGCGGCATGGCCTCGCAGGTCCAGGGAGAGTCCTCGTGCGGTGTGTTCCGGCACGTGGAGGCGTTCGGCGAGGGCGGGGAGTTCGGCCAGGGCGGCGACCGTGAGGCGTCGCAGGGCGGTGGCCTCCTCGCTTGGGGCAGGAGGGGAGGGGTAGCGGGCGAGGCGGAACGCGCTGGCGGTCTGGTTCGGACTCACCGACTCACCGGCGAAGGCCGGCGGCATCGTCCGCAAGCTCACCGAGCGCTGGAACGTCTTCGGCGGGACGACCCCCGAGTGGGACGGCGGAGTTCACCCCTTCACCGGATCGATGGAGGTGAACGCGCACTTCACGGCGAACGACGACCACGCGGGGCTGGCCCAGATCCGGCGGACTTGGGGCTACATGCTCGACAGCCCCATCGGCACGAAGAGCACCTTCTGGGAGGGCATCGACGCCGACGGCGGGTTCGCCTACGGGGACGCCTTCATGAGCCTGGCCCACGGCTGGTCCACGGGGCCGACGGCGGCGCTGACCTTCAGCGTCCTCGGCATCGCACCGGAGCCACAGGCCGGGCAGTACCGCTTCGTACCGCATCCCGGTGATCTGACCACCGTGGAAGGCCGCATCACCCTGCCGCAGGGCGCGCTGTCCGCCTCGTGGTCCCGCGACGCGCCGGCGGGCACGTTCACCTCCAACCTGGTCAGCCCGGCCGGCACCACCGGCAAGGTCGGCATCCCGAAGTTCGGCGGCAACCCGACGATCTCCGTCAACGGCGTCACCGTGTGGAGGAACGGGACCTTCACCCCGCAGCCCGCGGTCACCGGCGCGACCCAGGACGCCGCCTACGTCTATCTCACCGGTGTCGCCCCGGGCACCTACACCTTCAGCGCCTCAGGCCTCGGGAATCCTCCCGCGCCGCTGCTGCCCGTGGCCGCCGACCTGCCGGCCGGATTCGGCAAGTGCGCCGGCGAGGGCGGGCAGTGCTCGTTCCCGGGCACCCGGGTGGTGGCCTTCGGGGCGGGATCGTACAAGTACCGGACGGTGGATTCGGGCACGGCGTGCACGAGCGCGGCCTTCGGCGGCGACTCCGCCAAGGGCATCCAGAAATCCTGCTTTGTCGCCCCCCTCGGCGGGCCGAGCGGGTACACGTCCTGCGCGGCGGAGAAGGGGGTCTGCGCGGTCACGGCCCCGCGGACGGTCGCGTACGGGGCGAACGGCGCCTTCACCTACCGGGTGGTCAACAGCCCTACGAGCTGTGACAACGGTGTCTTCGGTGATCCGATCGCGAACGTGGTGAAGGCCTGCTACGTGGCACCGGCCGGTGCGCCCGCCGGCGGCTGGAGCCAGTGCGCGGCGGAGAACGGTACCTGTGCGGCGGCGAACGGCCAGCCGATCGCCTACGGCGCCTACGGCGCCTTCACCTACGCGACCGCGAACGGCGACACCCCCTGCGCCAACGCGACCTTCGGCGAACCCATCTACGGAGAATCGAAGGCGTGCTACACGAAGGCCGGCGGCCCGTCCGGCTATCCCACAACCTGCGCGGGAGAGAACGGCACCTGCGGCTTCTCCGGGTCACGGGAAGTCGCGTTCGGAGCACGCGGCCGGTACGTCTTCAAGTCGTTCACCGATGGCACGGCGTGCACTATCACCGCCTTCGGCATCGACCCCCTGCCGGGCGTGCAGAAGGCGTGCCATCTCACGCCATGACCCCGGTGGCCTCCACCCGGTGCTACCGCTCGCGGTAGAGCACGAGGTGCTCGTGGTAGAGCACTCCGTCGCGGACGTCGCCGGTGGCGGTGAAGCCGAGGTCGTCGAGGTAGTCGAGGTGCGTGCCGGTCACGGTGTAGCGGCCGGTGTAGGCGCGTTCGCGGCCGTCGCGTTCCTCCTCGTAACGCCCGTTGGGCAGGAGCTCCTGGCGGATGCGGCCGTCGGCGGTGACCCACATGCCGACATACGGGTGCGGGGCGGCCGGTGACCGGCCGGTGCCGGGGCCGGTGCAGGCGATCAGCGTGGTGAACAGTCCGATGAGGGGGAGCGGGTGTTTGAGCATGGTCTGGTCCTGTTAGGTGGTGACTCGTGGCACGGCGCGGCGTTGAGGTAGTCGACGGCACGGACCTTCTTCCTGGTCAGGAGCGGTGTGCGGCCTTCAGGACGCGGTCGCGCGAGTCGCTTACGTCCTGGCGCAGCGTGGGCAGGTCGACGTCAAGGACGGTGCCGGCCCATTTGCGGACCTGGCCGGCGATGAAGACGGCGTCGATGTTGCGCGGGTCGGAGCCGAGGACGAGGGTGCCGATCGGGTCGTTGAGTGGCATGTTGTTCAGGTCCTCGGCGTGCACGACGAGCAGGTCGGCCTGCTTGCCGGGGGTGAGGGAACCGGTGACGCCGCCGAGGCCGATGCTGTTGGCGCCCTGCAGAGTGGCGAAGTCGAGCACGTCGTGTACGCCGATCCGGGCGGGCGTGTCCATGGTGCCGTAGGCGGCGTTGACGGCACGCATCCGCTGGATGGCGTGCAGGGCGCGCATCTGGGTGAACATGTCACTGGCCAGGGCCACCTCGACGTCGATGCTCAGGCCGGGCCGGATGCCGGCGGTGAGTGCCTCGTCGATGGCCGGGACGGCGTTCTCCAGCCCGATCTGCGCGTCGGAGGTGGGCGCCAGGGACACGGCGGCGCCGGCGTCGGCCATCGCCCGCCAGGCGGGGCCGGTCAGGCCGGTGCAGTGGATGAGCGTGACGTCCGGTCCGAGGATGCCTTCCTTGGCCCAGCCGAGGATGGCGTCGGAGGACGGGACTCCGAAGACGGCGTCGATGCTGACCCCGATGCCGAGATCGCGGGCGACGCGGGCGAGCCGAGGGCCGTAGGCGAGATCGGGGCCGGCGATCTCCTCGGTGGCCAGGACGGCCAGGCGCAGGGTGAGGAGCTGGTCGCCGGAGGCGAAGTAGGTGTTCTTGAGCCTGGTCAGGTCGGCGGGCCACTGGCCGTCCCAGTCGCCGAAGTGCGGGCGCATCGAGGCGTGCACGGCGCGGATGCCGGTGTCGAGGAGGGCCTGGATGGCACTGTCGGAGTGGGCCGCGGTGCGGGAATTGTGGGAGAAGTCGAGCATGGTGGTGATGCCGCTGTCGATGGCGGTCAGCGCGGCCAGTTTGGTGCCGATGTACATGTCGTGCGGCTGATAGGCCGGGGCGATGCCGGCCAGGGTCGTCATGACGTACTCGCCGAGGTCGTTGACGTCCGGCATGCTCCGGCGCAGCTGGGCCTCCCAGGCGTGCCGGTGGGTGTCAACGAAGCCGGGGGCCAGGATCGAGCCGGTCACGTCGATGACGAGCGCGTCGCCGATGGGCAGGTCCGGGGCGACGGCGGCGATGCGGCCGCCCTCGATGAGCAGATCCGCCCGGGGCAGGACGCCGAGGCCGGGGTCCATGGTGACGATGGTGGCGCCGGTGAGCAGGACGCGGCGGCCAGGGTGGCGGCGAAGGTGCTCCAGGGGCGGGGTCGCGGGAGTGGTCACGGCGTTCACGTCTTTCCGGTGGGTCGTGGGGGAGCGGGCTATCGGGGCGGGTACTGCCACTTGGTCATGCGGTCGCGCAGGTCGAGGGTGGTGGCGTTGGAGGAGACAGGCGCCACCATGGCGCCGCTCAGATGGCCTGGGCCGTGGGCAGGATGATGATCTCGGTGAGGTTGACGTGCCGGGGAACCGAGGCGATGAACGCCACGGTCTCGGCGACGTCGGCGGACTGCAGCGGATCGATCTCGTTGAGCAGTCCCTCCATCAGCCTGCTGGCGTCCGGGTCGGTGACGTGGCTGGGCAGTTCGGTGTCGACCATGCCAGGCTCGATGGTGGCCACCCGGACGTTCCGCGGGCCCAGCTCGACCCGCAGCAGTCGTGTCAGGTGGCTGATGTACGCCTTGGTGCCGGAGTAGATCGAGAACTTCTCCAGGATCCTGGTGGCGGCGATGGAGGACGTGGTGATCAGATCCGCGGGGCGACCCGCGTCGGCGGCGGCGTTCAGGTGCGGCAGGAAGGCGCCGATGACGTTCATGACGCCGGTGATGTTCAGGTCGATCTGGCGCTGCCAATCGTCCAGACGTAGCTCGGTGATGCCGGAGACGAGCTGGACGCCCGCGTTGTTGAACACGAGGTCGGCGGTGCCGAGCTGCTCGGCGACCTGGGCGGCCGCGGCGTGGACGGCGTCGCGGCCGGTGACGTCGACGGGGATCGCGATCGCGGTGCCGCCGGCCGCGCCGATGGAGCCGACCAGCTCATCGAGCCTGTTCTTGCGCCGGGCGAGGACGGCGACCTTGGCGCCGAGTCCGGCCAGGCGCTGCGCGGTGGCCGCGCCGATACCGCTGGAGGCGCCGGAGACGACGGCCACGCGGCCGGCCAGCGGGGTTCCGGTGAGCAGAGTGGACATGGCTGACACCTCTTTCGTTCACGGATGGATACGGGGCCCTCGCGTGCTGCGGCGGCCCGGAAATGGTTCAGGCGGCGTCGCCGTGGGCGGTGGCGGCGGACTTCTCCCGCCACGGAGCCAGGTCCCGCTCGATCTGGCGTAGTTTGACCTGGAGCCGTTGGATGGTGTCGGGCCCGAGGTACAGGTGGGCGGGCAGCTCGTCCTGGGTGGTGACCTCGTAGATCAGGGCGGCGCTCTTGACCGGGTCGCCGAGCTGGGTGTGGTTGGCGGTGCCGGCCCAGTCCAGGGTGACGTGCGCGGGAGTGCCGTCGTACGCGGGGATCCGGGCGCCGGCCAGCGACAGAGAGCTGGCGTCCAGGAAGTCGGTGCGCAGCACGCCGGGCTCGACCACCATGGATCGGATGCCGAAGGGCGCCAGCTCCGCCGACAGCGCCTCGCTGATCCCGGCCACGGCGAACTTCGACGCGCTGTACATGCTCACGCCGGGCTCGCCCTCGAATCCGGATCGCGAGCCGATGTGGACGAGCTTGCCCGAGCCCTGGCGGCGCATGACCGGCAGTACCGCTCGGGTCATGTTGATCAGGCCGAAGACGTTCAGGTCGAACAGGGAGCGGGCCTCGGCCTCGGTGATCTCCTCCAGTGCGCCGAGCAGGCCGCGGCCGGCGTTGTTGACCAGGACGTCGATCCCGCCGAACCGGTCCGTCGCGGCCTGGACGGCGGCGGGGATGTCCGCGCTCTTGGTGACGTCCAGGGCGACGGTGAGCACGTTGTCCGACTTCTTCAGGGCCTCCGGCAGGCGGTCCGGGTTGCGCACCGCGACCACCACGTCGTCGCCCTTCGCCAGGGCGGTGCGTGCGATCTCGGCGCCCAGTCCACGGGATGCTCCGGTGATGAACCAGGTGGCCATGATGTTCGCCTTCCGCGTCTGTTGCCTGTTCGGCGGGCTGTGTCCCGCCGCTGACAGAATCGAGTCTGTCCAGCTCAACGAGGTGCAACAAGGTCACGAGTTTCCTGGGAGTGCCGTACCTAGGAACGGCCGAGGGGCCGCGGGCGGCCCGGGGCCGCGCTCGCCGGTGGCACGCGACGTCACAGCGCGGGATGCTCGTGTCTTTGGCGCGACGGGTTCTCAATCACCATTTTGTGCGATAGAAGATCATTTACACCTACTGTCTACTCTTGAGGCATACGTGAAGAATCTCCTTCGCCTGGTTGCGGGTCCGTTGTTCGCCGCGATCCTCGTTCTCACCGCCTTCGCCGGTCCGGCCCGCGCGGACACTCCTGAGAGTGACGCCGAACTCGCCCTTCAATGGCAGGCCGCGTGGGACACGTACAGGTTCTACGACACCGCACCGCCCCTTCCGGAGTCAGGACGGAGCCGTGAGACGGCCGAGATCTCCATCCAGATCGACGCCCCCGTGCAACGCGTCTTCGAGAAGTATTCGAACATCAACAATCACGTCGGCAGGCATTCGTTCCTGAAGCGCGTCGTCACCCACAAGGACTGGTGCCGGTACGACACGCGCTACGTCAACTTCACCGCCATCGAAGAGATCCCGTACGAGGGTGCGATCGTCACCAACAAGACGCACGCGCAACAGCGCATCCACCAGGAGGATCTCTACTACGAGACGGACACCTGGTCGCTGCCCGGCGTGGTCACGCACCAGAAGATCCTCTTCAAGAGGCTTCCCGGCGGGAAGACCCAGGTCACCGAGCGCCTCACCTTCGACGCGGACACCTCGTTGATCGAGTTCGTCGTCACGAACGGTGTGGCCTCCCATGAGCAGACGCAGCTGGGGCTCAAGGAGGCCATCGAGAGCGGCGAGGTCTGATCGCGGCAGGGCGGGGCCCTCTTCGGACGTGCCCCGCCCCCGTCCGCTGACCGTGCCCGCAGGGGAACGGTGTGTTCTACTCCCGGTGGCCCGGGGCGTGGTCGTGCTGGGGGTCGGTGGTGTGGGCGGACCACTGGAGCAGGAAGCGCAGTGCCTCGTGGGACGGGGAGCCGGGCGGGGCGGTGTAGGCCACCAGGTGCTGGTCGGGTCGTGTCTCGACGGACAGCTGCAGGACGTCCAGGGTGAGGGCGCCCACGACCGGGTGGTGGTAGGTCTTGCCGAGCTGCCTGGGGCCGCGCACCGTGTGACTTCCCCACCAGGTCCTGAAGTCCGGGTCCCGTACGCACAGTTCGCCCACCAGCGCGTTCAGCGCCGGGTCGTCGGGGTGGCGGCCCGCCTCCATCCGCAGGACCGCCCACGCACTCGCGTGCGGCGCGCGGCCAGTCCGCGTACAGGGATCGGTAGGCGTCGTCGAGGAAGGTCAGCCGGATCAGATCGCGCTCGCCCGGGGGCAGCGCGTCGAAACGGGCACGTGTTCGGCGGCGTCATCCAGGCCCTGCTCGCCATGATCGCCGTGCTGCTCGTGGCGATCCTCGATTACTAGTCGTTATGAGACTTGACGGCCTCCTGGAGCGTGGCGAGGGCGAGGTGCCAGGGGAACGCGTCCAGCTCGTCCTCGCCGGAGCCGGGCGCGTGCGGCTCACCCGGTCCGAGGACGACGCGGACCCCCTCGGCGCCGAGCTCCGCGACGCTGCGGCGGAACGGCGCCCGCCCGGCCAGCGCGCTGTTCACGAACGGCAGCACGACGACGGGAATGCCGAGGCCGGGGGCTTCGGCGAGCAGGCCGAGGGCGTAGGTGTCGGCGATGCCCCGCGCGAACTTGTTCACCGTGTTGTACGTGGCCGGGGCGACGACGATGGCGTCCGGGCGGGGCGGCTTCGGCTCGTCCGGCTTGCGGTAGCGGCTGCGCACGGGCCGGCCGGTCTGCTCCTCCAGCGCGGGCACGTCGACGAAGTCCAGCGCGGACGGAGTGGCGACGACCTGGACCTCCCACCCGGCGTCCTGGGCCAGGCCCACCAACGTGCCCACGTCCCGCGCCGCGCCGGCCGCGCAGACGATGACGTACAGGACCCGGCTCACGAGCTCTCCCACCTCTCCCAGCTATCCCGCCGAGTTCGACGACCGCACCGCGTTCAACGACCCCGCCCGCACATGCACGGTGATCGCGTTCCGTCCCTTGCGTGGCGATTCTGGCATGGCGCCCGTCCGCTCAGCGTGCCCGCCACAGCCGCACGATCCCGCCCTTGAGGCCGGTGGCCAGCATGCGCCCGTCTGGGCTGAACGCCACCGACATCACCTCCCCCTGCTCGGACCCGTCCTCCGAGTACCACGAGTCCTCGGAGAACTCCTCGACGTACCGACGGCGGGGGACGTCCCAGAACCGGACGGTCCGGTCGAGACCGCTACTGGCGAGGGTAAGTCCGTCGGGACTGAAGGCCACCGCGTTCACCGGCTGGGTGTGGCCGGTCAGCGTGGCGACGGGCTCGCGCCCGGCGACGTCCCACATGGTCACCGTGTGGTCGCTACCACCGGCGGCGAGGGTCGCCCCGTCCGGGCTGAAGGCCAGGGAGCTGAAGATGGCGGAATGTCCGGTCAGGCCGCGCGCGGCCTTCCGTCGCGCGACGTCCCACAGCAGGACCTTCTTGTCCGAGCCGGTGCTGGCCAGCGTCGTCCCGTCCGGGCTGAAGGCGACCGCGTGGATGTCACCGGTATGGCCGTGGAGGGCGCTGACGGCCCTGCCTTCCCCCAGCCTCCACAGCCCCAGCCACGCGCGCTCCCCGCCGACGGCGATCGTCCGGCCGTCCGGGCTGAAGGCCACCGACGCGATGGCGCCGTACGATCCGGCCGGGCGGGGGAGCGTGGCGACGGCCTTCTGCCCGGAGATGTCCCATAATCGCACCCGGCCATCCTGGCTTCCGGTGACGAGCATTCGGTCGTCCGGGCTGAAGGCCACCGTGCGCACGGTCTCGTCGCTGGTGCCGAGGGTGGCGATGGTGTCGTGCAGGGACACGTCCCACAGACGCGCCGTCCCGCCACTGCCCGCGGCCAGAGTCGTGCCGTCCGGGCTGAACGCCACCGACCCGACCGGCCCGTCCCCGTTGAGCGTCGCGAACGGGGCCCAGCTCCCCAGGTTCACGTTGCTCGGCCGTCGGCGGTCCGGGTCCGTACCGATCGCGAGGGTGACACCGGCCGGCACACCGATGACGACGGCGGCGACACCCGTCAGGAAGAGCACCTCCCGCCGCGACATCCGCCGCCTGGCCACGGCGTCCGGGCGCGGGGAGAGCGGCGGCACCTGGTCCGCCTCGGAGGGCGAGCCGGCGTCCGCGACCGGGGCGGCGTCCGCGACCGGGGCGGCGTCCGCGACCGGGGCGGCGTCCGCGACCGGGGCGGCGTCCGCGACGGCGACGGCATCCTGCGGAGGCCCGTCCACGGGATTCCGGGGAGGCCCGTCCACGGGCGCCGCGTCCCGGGGCGGCGCTCCGGGGGAGGACGGTCGCCCGAGCGTGTCACCAGAGGCGGCCAGAGACGGGCGTTCGGCGCCGGAGGGTGCCGGGTGCGGGCGTTCGGCGCTCGCGGCGAGAAGCAGCCGCCTGGCCTGCTCGGCCGTGAGCCGCTGCTCGGGATCCCGGCACAGCAGGCCCTCCAGCACCGGCGCGAGAGGGCCCGCGTGCGCCGTCGGCTCCGGGTCCCGGGTCAGCAGGGCGGACAGGACGGCCATCACGTTCGGCCCGGTGTACGGCGGAATGCCCTCGACCGCGGCGTACAGCGTGGCCCCCAGCGACCACAGGTCCCAGGCCGGCGTGATCGGCAGGCCGTGCGCCTGCTCGGGCGCCATGAACGCCGGCGTGCCGATGACCTCCCCGGACACCGTCAGCGTCGCGTCCCCGGCCAGGCTGGCGATGCCGAAGTCGGTGATGACCACCCGGCTGCCTGCCAGCATCACGTTCGCGGGCTTCAGGTCGCGGTGCACGATGCCCGCCGTGTGCGCCTCCTCCAGCGCGGACAGCATCTCGACGCCGATGCGCGCCACCTCGGCCGACGCCAGCCGTCCCTCCTCGGCGATCCGCCGATGCAGGGACGGACCGCGCACGAACTCCATCACGATGACCGGAGAGCCGTCACGGGTGATGACGTCGTACACCGCCACGATGCCCGGATGGCTCAGCCGCGCCGCCGCGCGTGCCTCCCGCATCGCCCGCCTGCCGATCAACTCACGCTCGGCCGCGTCCATACCAGGAGGAAACAGAACCTCCTTGACGGCGACCTCCCGGTCGAGCAACTCGTCCAGCCCCCGCCAGACCCTGCCCATCCCCCCGGCCCCGATCATCTCGACCAGCCGGTAACGCTCCCCGACGACTTCCCCCGTCTCGGCCACTCCGCCACGATAACCGCCATCGCCCACAGAGAAGGGCACAAATCGCGCGCCCGCTATCGAAGTGCTGTCCCCACCGGAGCCGCGGCCACCGGATCCGGCGTCCGGGCGCTGGAGCCGGGAGTCGGCTCGAACGTCGAGATCACTTCCGGTTCCGCCGAAGCGGCCTCTTCGACCGGCCTGGAGCCTGACTGGTGTCCCAGGTGATCGGCTCGCACTCCGCGGCCAGCGCCTCCCCGGGCGTGAACGCCTGCGCGCGTATCTCGGCCTCGGCCGTCCGATCGTCGCACTCCACGAACGCCGAGCCACCGACGGAGTCGACGAAACAGTCGATCACCTCGACTTCACCCGAACGACCGCGGCCCCGCCCAGGACCAACAGCACGGCCAAAGCCACCCGCACAGGGCGAAGGAGCCGAATCATGATCACTTACCGCACTGTAGTGATCATCGCCCCCATCCCCGTCCATGGACCGCGAACGCCGCCTCCTGCGTCACCGCGACCAAACTTGTCCGGGCACCGACTAAAGTGAACATCTTCCTGTGCTCACATGGACGCCAACTTATGAGAGACTCCAGGCTTGCGGGGCGGTAGCTCAGCCGGTCAGAGCAGCGGACTCATAATCCGTCGGTCGTGGGTTCAAGTCCCACCCGCCCTACTTAACGGTCACACCGAACCTTCGTTGACCTGGTGTTCCCAGGGTGTGGCTCACGCTCCTCCCGCAGTCGAGTGCCACCGAGAGCAGTCGTGAACCGATGTTCACGGGATGGGACCGGCACCGGTCCTACGTCGTCGGACTTGGCGGAGCGCTGGATGTGGTGGCCGACTTCGGGGGCCACTCGGTGAAAGTGGCCTGAACCAAGCTCGACATCCCCGAGTGGGAGGAATCGGCCCGCACAACCGCGGCGCTGCGCTCCGAGGTTCCCTTCGCCGCCACCCATGAGGGGTCGGTCGGCGAGTCTGGAGATTCCGTCAACTGCAACGTGGCGGTCAAGCTCATTCCGTACAGCCCTTGCCGGAGCGTAGGCAGCCTTTCGGGCTGGTTCTAAACCACTATCGGGTGCTCGGCACATCCGGACACGGGACAGGACACCAAGCATGCTTTCTGCAGCTTCTACGTCAAAGTAGCGAACTAGCTAGCCGTTTAACAGAACGGACGGTCGCCGCGAAGCGCCACCCGTCGCTTCGCGGCGACCGTCCGTGTCGAGACACACGAATTCACCGGAAAGGACCGGCCTTGCTCGCCGACATCGAGACGCACTACAGGGATCTGATCGAGCGGAGCCATTCCATCGGAGAGCTCTGCATGACATGGTGCCAGGCGACCTCGGGTGACCAGGTGATCCAAGCTCTCGACGTTGACGTGCTCGACGTCACCATGAGCGATCTGGAAGACCTGGTCGATGAGTCGTACGAGGACCTTGTTGAGGGCACAGTGGGAAGCTTCCTGATGTTGGCCGAGGAGCCACCCTGGTTCCTCGCGATCGAGTTGTCCGGCGATCGAGCTTTCGGGGCGCTTGAGCGGCTCTCCGCCGACGGTGAAGCAGTATGCCTGATAGGAAGCGAGACCCTGTATCGGTTCAGGTTGTACTACGCCCGCGAAGGGCGCCTCGTGTGCAGATTCTCCTACGGAGAAGACATCTGGGGGGACACGGCGCCCATCGAGAAGCACCTCATCGGTCTGTGCCACCTGCACGAGAGATACGCCGACGTTCAGGAAGGCCGTATCCCAGGAGAGGGGCTGCTGGAGGATTGGCGAATCCACGCGTTCATCCTGATGGAGCGGATCAGCGGAGTCCGCGTGTCATTCGAATTGCTGGGACGAAAGCACGCGCTCCATCGCCTCCGGGGGTGACCACCCGTGACTTACCCCGCGCGTTCAAGGATCACGGGTCCCGCCGGCCCGCAGATACCGGCTTGCCATCTCAATCTGAGGCGAAGGAGGGACAGAACGCCAACCGGGCCATCCTGATCGAGCGCGAGGACGACGAGGGGCCGGCCGCCACCTTCAAGCGCGTCTACCTGATCGACCGGCGCAAGGTCGACGCCCAGGGCTTTCTCGTCAAGACCGAGGTCGCCGATCTGCTGAACCTGCGCAATCCCGCGCTGATCGGCTCGCGCACCCCGGGATACGGCCAGGGCGACCCGTTCAAGTTCCCGTTGCAGTCGGTCGAGGCGCTGCTGCCCCTACCCGGCAACCGAATCCTGATCGCCCAGGACAACAACTTTCCCGACAGCACCGGCCGCGTCCCGGGAAAGGTCGACGCCACCGAGATGATCATCATCGGTTTCCCCAGAAAGGATGACAAGTCCGGCCGCGACTGACGGCGAGGAAGCAGGTGAGCGCCTCCCCGGGCTCACATGTCGGCGGGCGGCTTGTCGAGGCCGGTCAGTCGGGCCAGGACGGTGAAGCCGTCGTCGGTGCCGGGCCAGTGGCGGCGGACCGCCTCCAAGCCGGCGCGGCGGACCACCGAGCGCAGCACCGCCGTGACGATGATGGCGTCGTCGGCGTAGCCGAGGACGGGGATGAAGTCGGGTACCACGTCGAGGGGAAAGGCGAGGTACGCCAGCAGCAGCGCCAGTCGTACGCGGACCCCGCGGGGCAGGTCGCGGTCGGCGGCCAGGCGATGTACCAGGCGCAGCACGTCGGGGAGCAGCCGCAGCGCCTCCCGTAGCAGCCCGCCGCGCGGGCGGGCGATCGCCAGCGCGATGAGCAGCACCAGCCAGGTGGCCACCAGCGCGACCGCGAGCCCGATCAGCAGGTCCCATCCCCATGAACCCGTCATGACGCCTCACCCATACTCGTCCACGTCGAGGTCGGCGTGCACCGAGGCCAGGAATCGTAACGTCCGGCGGTCCAGGTGCCAGCCGAGTAGGTGGTGTTGGCCTGGATACTTTTCGGCCGCCGGATCCGGTGAGCTCGTGTCCTCCTCTTCGCCCTCCTCGTCGTTGAAGTAGCGCACGACTCGCAGGACCGCGCTTGGGCCGGTCTCGTCGCGGTTCAGGTCTTCTACCAGCCGTGCTATCCGCTCTGCGTACGGTTCGAGGCGGTCGAGCAGGCGGGAGATCATCTCGTCGAGGGGCTGGCCCGCGTCGCGGCAGGTCAGTTTCCACGCGTGCGCGGCCGGGCGGGGTGGCAGGGCGCCCGAGGCGCCTCGGATCCTGATCTCGTCCGGGGCCAAGCCGACGCGGGCGGTCATCTCCGTGGCTTCGAGGGTGTCGCTGACCACGGCGAAGTAGACGTACTGGCGGACGCGCACACGCCGACCCTAGCCGGATTCGGGTGATCTCCGGTGTTCGCTACACAGACCGGTGGAAGAGGGCGGTCAGGAGGTAGGGGACGCCAAAGACATCGGCGGTTTCGGGGTGGGCGGTCATGGGGCGGAGTTCCAGCTCGGTGAGGTCGTGGAAGAGCCAGCGGAGGTCGTCGGGGGTGAAGGCCAGGCCTCCGTGGAGGTGGCCGTCGCGGTAGAGGGCGTCGTCGGGGAGTTCGGAGCCCATGGCGGCTCCGGCGGCGAAGCAGGTGAGCGCGAAGTGGCCGCCGGGGGCCAGCACTCGGTCCAGGAGGGCGCGGTAGGTCACGCGGCGGTGCGGCGGCAGGTGGTGCAGGCAGCCGGAGTCGTAGACGAGGTCGTACGGGCCGGACAGCAGGGCGGGGGTGAAGGCGTCGCCGCAGAGGAAGCGGACGTCGGCGCCGGCCTCACGGGCGCGCTGCCCGGCCCATGCCACGGCGGTGGGGGAGAGGTCGACGGCGTCCACCTGGAAGCCGAGGGAGGCCAGGTGGATGGCGTTGCGGCCCGGCCCGCAGCCGAAGTCCAGCGCGCGTCCCGGCGCCACCAGTCCTCGCTCCACGTAGGACGCGAGGTTCTCGTCGGGCTTGGTGGCGAAGAAGGGGATCGGCTTGGAGCGGTCGGTGTAGAAGTCGTCCCACCAGGTTGAGGCGTTGGCCGTCCAGCGGTCCGCGTCGGAGGCGAAGAGCCGGTCCATGAGGTCCATGACGTCGTCCATGGAGCGGATGGAACGGCTGGTGGGAAGTGCGCGGTTCACGTGGAAAATCCTCCGATGTGCGCTCGGCAGATCATTCCGATCGTATTCACCGTCGAGGCGTCGAGGCGTCGGGTCGCGGGCCGCTCCGCCGGTGGCGCGTTGTGCGCAGGGCGCCGGCCTCGCTCCGGGCTGCGGAGGTCCGCGGCTCGGGGGGAATGGGAAGGCCACTCCCGTTCGAGCTCGGGAGTGGCCTTGGAGGAACTCGGGAGTGGCCTTGAAGGGCGGTACGGTCAGCGGCCCTGGAGGCTCTTGACGTTGTCGCCGAAGGTCCAGTTCTTGGAACCGTCCCAGTTGATGGACCAGTCCATCAGGCCCTTGAGCTGGCCGCTGAAGGCGTTCCAGCTCTGGCTGACCAGGGACGGGGACATGTAGCCGCCGCCGGCGCCGGGCTGGGCGGGCAGGCCGGGAACCTGCTTGTCATAGGGGACGCGGATCGTGGTGCCCTGGATGACCAGGCCATTGTTCAGGCAGGTGGTCTGGGCGGTGAAGCCCTGAACGGTGCCCGCCGAGTAGGAGTCGCCCGAGCAGCCGTACATGCTGCCGTTGTAGTACTGCATGTTCAGCCACCAGAGGCGGCCGTTGTCGGCGTACTTCTTGATGATGGGCAGGTAGGCGCCCCAGATCGAGCCGTAGGTGACGCTGCCGCCGGTGACGTACGCCGTCTCGGGCGCCATGGTGAGGCCGAAGTTGGACGGCATCTGGGCGAGGACGCCGTCGATGATGCGGATGAGGTTGGACTGGGAGGGGGACAGCTGGTTGATGTTGCCGCTGCCGGAGAGTCCGGTCTCGATGTCGATGTCGATGCCGTCGAAGTTGTACCGCTTGAGGATCGGCACGATGGTCGCGACGAAGCGGTCGGCGACGGTGCTGGAGCCGAGGTCGATGCCGGCGGTCGCTCCGCCGATGGACATCAGGATCGTGGCTCCGGCGGCCTTGGCGGCGCACATCTCAGCCGGGGTCGCGACCTTGACGGTGGAGTCCATGCCGTCTTCCCACAGGACCGTACCGTCGGAGCGGATGACGGGGAACGCCGCGTTGATCACGTTGTAGCCGTGCTGCTTGATGCGGGCGTCGGTGATCGGGATCCAGCCGAGCGGCGGGTGGACGCCGTTCGAGGCGCCGTCCCAGTTCTCCCAGTACCCCTGCAGGACCTTGCCCGCCGGCCGCGACTTCACCGCGCACGTGGTCCCGCCCGTCGAGGTGGGGGTGGGGGTAGGCGTGATCGTGGGAGTGGGTGTCGGCGTCGGGGTGGGCGTCACCGTGGGGGTGGCCGTCGGCGTGGGCGTCGGCGACGGGGGGGTGCCGGGGCCGTCGAAGCTGACGTCGTCGGCGTAGTACGTGCCCTGCCCGTACCAGCCGTGCAGGTAGATGACCGCGGATGTCTGGCCGGCCGCGGTGGTGAAGGGGACGGTGAGCTGCGTGAACGCGGACGTGGACGAGGTCCAGGTGGAGCCGCCGCCGTTCACGCCGAGGTACACGTAGCTGCCGCGCACCCAGGCGGTCAGGGTGTACGCGGTGCTGGGCCGGACGGTCACGGTCTGGGTGCACTGGGCGGTGTCGGAGGAGCTCGCCGCGCCCGAGAGCGCCTTGGTCCCGGAGCGGACGGGAGAGCCGACGACCGAGCCGAGCCCGCCGGTGCACGTCCAGGGGGAGAGCGTGCCGGACTCGAAGCCCGGGTTCGCGAGCAGGTTGGCCGCCTGAGCCGATGTCTGCGTGAGGAGGACACCTACGGTCGCCAGCAGTAGCGATACTGCCAGCGCCACTAGGCGGGGGGTTCGCTTCATGGGGGGACAACCCTTCTGTCGCCCGGGCGCGAGAGGTCACCGGGCATCGTCGGCGCGGCGGAGGGCGGGTGGCTGCCCTGGACCGCGGGCCCCGGGCGGGGGGCGCGGCCGGGAGACAACGCTTTCTTTTAAGAAAGTTTCCTAAGAGTTGTCGTGATCGTAGCCCTGCGGCCGATCCGTCACAAGGCCCAAAAACGGGACACCGCGCTCGAACCCGCCCGCGCGGGGGTCGAGCCTGGCGGTTTCCTAGGATTCTCGGCATGTCGCCGGAACCGCCCGGACGGGACATGAGGGCCCGCGCCTCTCTGCTGGTCATCTACAGCACGAGGGCGGAGGAATGCCGTGACTTCTACGAAGAGCTGGGGCTGGGGTTCCGCGAGGAGCGGCACGGGGGTGGGCACGAGCACGTCGCGGCCGAGTTGCCCGGCGGTCTCGTCTTGGAGATCTATCCGGCCACGGCGGAGCGCGCGACCGGTTTTCTGCGGATCGGGTTCGACCTCGACGGCGATGCCTCCCCCGGTCTGCCCCGGGGAAGGCATGTGCTCGTCGATCCTGACGGGCGGAAGGTCGAGGTGAACGTGCGGTAGGCCGGGTCGTGCGCGGTCAGGCCGGGGTACAGGCGACGGTCGCGGGGGCCGTGTTCGTGCCGGTCCAGGAGCCGTTGAAGCCGAAGGCCGTCGAGGCGCCGGGGGCGAGGGCGCCGTTGTAGCTCATGTTCCGTACGGTCACCGCGGCGCCGGTCTGCGTCGGCGTGCCGTTCCAGAGCTGGGTGATCGTCTGCCCGTTGGCGAACGTCCAGGCGACGGTCCACCCGGTGATGGCGGAGGTGCCGCCGTTCCTGACCGTGACCTCGGCGCCGAACCCGCCCTGCCACGAGTTGGTGATCTTGTACGTCGCCGCGCAGCCGCCGCCTGTCGGAGGAGGCGTGGGCGTCACCGTGGGGGTGGGGGTCGGCGTAGGAGTGGGCGACGGCGGGGGCGTTCCGCCGAGGACGCCGGTCAGCGCCGTGTACCAGGCGTCCGCCATCTTCTGGTCGCCCGCCGCGTTCGGGTGCACGCCGTCGTAGGTGTCACCGGCCGTGCTGAACCCGGCCCACTGGTTCACGACCACGACCGGCGACGCGGACGTGGACTTCGCCTGCGCCCAGCCCGGGATGGCGGCGTTCAGCGCGACCACCCGCTGCCCGCACTCGGCGCAGTTGCTCGGGTTCATCGGGATGATCTGCGCGACCAGGACCTTCATGTTCGGGTTGCTCGCCCGCATCTGGTCGACCAGCTTCCCGTACGCGGCGAGGATCGTCTGCGGGGAGCGGTTGTTCCACACGTCGTTGGTCCCGAAGTGCATCAGCACGACGTCGGGCCGGGTGGCGGACAGCCAGCCCGGGAGCTGGTTCTGGTCGGCCACGTTGGTGACGAGGGCGCCCCCGTGGCCCTCGTTGTCGCCGTCGTAGGGGACCGAGCAGCCCTGCGGCGGCAGCGTCCCGACGAAGTCCAGGCCCGTGTACCCGCTTTGGGCCAGCCTGTTCCACAGAAGGGCGCGCCAGCAGCCGGGGGAGCCCGTGATCGAGTCGCCCAGGGGCATGATCCGCACCGTCGCGGCCCCGGCGGGCGGTACGACGAGCAGGTAGGCCAGCAGCCCCGCCAGGGCCGTCATCGCCACGAGGAACGCGCGCCGTGCCGCCATCCTTCACCTCCGATTGGTCCGCGCCGCGATGGTAAGGACGGGCGAGCGGGCCGAGGAAGGGAGGCGATGCCGGGCGGCTTGCCCACCTGCGCTGATGCCCTGCCGGGGCTGAAAGTTACACGACCTGTCGTCCCTCTTGGAGGTCTATGCCCCCGGCCGGCCCGCTTCCCCCTCCGACGCCGACCTCGACGCCGACTCGGATTCGGACTCGGGGGACGCGTCCGGCGCGTCGTACGGACGCAGCCGTTCCCAGACGACGAAGACGACCCCGACGACGATCATCGCCAGGCCCGTCCAGAGGTTGATGCGCACGCCCTCGGCCTTGGCCACCTCGGCCTGGCCGTCGAGCAGCCCGGTGATCGTCAGGATCACGCCGTACACCACGAACAGCCCGCCGATGATCCGCCGGATGTCGAACAGCCGTGCGGCGCGCTTGCGGGTGGTCTCCTCGCTCACAGGGGTTCTCCGTATCGATCAGGGAAGGTTCAGGCGAAGGGGATGTACAGCAGGGCGCCGAGGACGATCGCGCCCACGCCGAGGATGATCGGCGAGCGGTACCACGCCCTGTCGCCCGCCAGCGCGTCGTCCGCGATCGAGGCGTCGCTGAGGCCGTAGACCAGCCCGCGCAGTTCGCTCTCCGGCTTCGGCGTGGTGAGCAGGGTGACGACGATCGAGACCACCGCGTCGACGACGAACGCGGTGCCCGCGCCCCAGAAGGTGGCGTTCAGCTCGGTGCCGAAGTCGAGCACGCCCACCTTGAACAGGATGTAGGACGCGAACGCGGCGACGGTCCCCGACAGCAGGCCCCAGAACCCGGCCCACGCGGTCATCCGCCGCCAGAACAGGCCGATGATGAACGTCGCGAACAGCGGCGCGTTGAAGAACGAGAACAACGTCTGCAAGTAGAACAGTGCCTAGGGATACTCTTTACCTAGGAGGCACACATGACGAAGCTCAAGGCGCTGACCTCGGACGTCGTTCCGGTGGTGTCGTACGCGCGGATCTCGGCAGACACGAAGAAGGACGAACACGGTGTGCGTGACCAACACAAGGTCAACCGGGAGACGGCTGCTCGGCACGGCTGGACGGTTGTCCACGAGTTCACGGACAACGACAAGTCTGCGGCAAAGGCTGACGTCGTGCGTGACGACTTCGAAACGATGGTCAAGGCCCTGCGTGTTGGCAAGCTCGATGACGGGACTCAGGTTCGCGGCGTCGTCGTCGTGGCCGATGATCGCCTGACTCGTCGCCCTGGTGACTTTGAGCGCTTCGTGGAGGCGTTCACCTATAACGACGGTTTCGTGTACGCGGACGCCAAACAGACCAAGAACCTGTACAGCGAAGACGTCGAAAGCATGGGCCTGTTCGGGGCAGTGATCTCGAAGATGGAAGTCAGGAAGATGCAGCGTCGCGCGAGGCGGGCGCATCGGCGGAGGGCGGAGGAAGGTATCCCGGTGGGGGGACATCGGCCGTTCGGCTGGCAGGCTGACCGTGTTTCGCTCGATCCGAAGGAGGCGCCTTTGCTGCGTCAGGCAGCGCGCGACTTCATCGGCGGTAGCTCATTGCGCTCCATCGTCAACGCATGGAATCGGGATGGCGTGAGGACTCCTCGTGGGGGAGACTGGCGAGTCCACGTGCTTAAGGGAACCCTCTCGAACCCTCGGCTTTGCGGCTGGCGTCGGCTCGGTGACGAGCTTGTGAGAGATGACGACGGTAACCCGGTGGTCGGGCAGTGGGAAGCCATCCTTACCCCGGATGAATGGGTGACAGTGCAAGCGATCTTCACTACGCGCAACGGGCGCAGTGTCGGACAGGATGGCGTACCGGGCGAGTTGCTCCCATCCGATTACCGTGAACACCGCTACTTGCTCACCGGAATTCTCCGCTGCGGGCGGCCGAAAGCGGACGGCGGTATATGCAACACAAAGCTTCGAGTTGCCCAACGTCCGGAACTGGGCCATCACGTGTACCATTGCCCGGCGCGTAGCGCGGGCGGTTGCGGCGCGCTGTCTCGACGTGGTGACCTCGTTGACATGTACGTTTCCGAAGCTGTTTTAGCTAAGCTAGAAGAAGCGGAAATCCGTCGAATTCCCGTCTCGACGGAATGGCCTCGCCTCGCAGAACTCAACGAAGCGGAAGCCGCTCTTAATGAGCACATTTCCGCATTCATGGGCAAGCCTCGGAAGGTCACGGCTGAACTGTTCTACCGGCTGCTACCTGATCTGGAGCGCGACGTTGCCGAACTGCGCGCCGAGAAGAATAAATTCGAGGGTGCCGTAAGAGCGGCGCAGGCGCGGACAGACATCAACGTGGCGGACATCCGCAAGCGCTGGTACCTACCAGAGGAGGATGGTGGGCTGCCTCTGTCGCGTAAGCGCATGTACGTGCGGGAAGCGCTCGTCGCCGTGATCGTCCATCCGAGTGGCCGGACGGGGCGGGCTCCGTTCAATCCCGATCTTCTCGAACCGATCGGACGTGAGGACGTCTAGGACGTCTCTAACTGGGCAGGGAGCTGCCACCCTTACCCGGGGTGACAGCTCCCTTACCTGTTTCCTGGAATGGTGGGACGGCTACGGACGCCCTTGGACGTCTGGGGACGCTGAGGGACACCTACGAAAGGTGGCCGATGCGGCTGCCAATGGAACTTTGACCTCCCCCTATTCGTTGTCAGCGTGGTAGATCTAGAGGTGTCCAGGCCATCCGACCACGAGCGACAGGGACAGCGAGAAACCGGCACGCGATACGATTCGGCGCGAATAAACTACCGGGAATACTAAAACAAACATATAAGGTTGCTGTTCCGCTGGATGTGCCCGGCCCAGCGGTAGGCCAATAAATTGGCGCGCCAACCGGTCTATAAAACATCGCGCATAAACTTACAAACACTCCAAATTACTCTCGCTGAAAGCATCATCGTCACATCATGCCGTATCTTCGGCATGCCTGCGATGGTGCTTTCGTCTTCCAGTGCGTCGGTGGCTCCCTGCGGTGAAAGGAGCCCCCGCTGGTACCCGATGAATTGGTGCCACATCTCAAGCTTGCTCAGGAGTGGGGCAAGCGAAAGGCCGCTCAGCTACCCGAGTGGTCGCCTGATAAGTGGCGGCGTGTCGCTGCCATTCTCGATGTAGAGATAGACCCGCGTCCGTCTTCTGTCTCCTCTGCTCGTCCCGTCGAGGGCAGGAGGGGTGCCGCGTGACTGAGGCTCACGGCTTCTCTCCCGATATCTATGCCGCTGCTCAACGCGCGTCGATGCCGGACTTCGCCCGGTGGCAACAGATGGTGCGCGCCACTGGTGGCTGTGCTGAGCCGATCCGGCTTCAAGGTCACCGGATCACCTTCGACTCGGCTCTAGAGATCCTGGATGTCTACCGGACGGCGGATGAGCCAACCGGGTACCTGCTCACCGCGTGCGGTAACCGTCGCGCGTCCCGGTGTCCTGCCTGTGCGGAGGTCTACCGGGATGACACCTATCACCTGGTCCTGTCCGGCCTGCGGGGCGGCAAGGGCGTCCCCGAGGACGTAAGCGCGCATCCCCGGGTGTTCGCCACCTTCACCGCCCCCTCGTTCGGCGCGGTCCACGCTCGACGCGAGAAGGACGGGAAGGCACTGCCGTGTCGTCCTAGGCGCGACAACCCGGTGTGCGAGCACGGACGGCCGCAAGGCTGCGGCACACGACATGAGGAAGCAGACCCCCAGGTCGGGCAACCGGTCTGCGTGGACTGCTACGACTATCCCGGCGCCGTGCTGTGGAACGCTCACGCGGGCGAACTGTGGCGGCGCTTCACTCAGGCTCTCCCGGCCGTCTTCGCCCGGCGACTGGGCATCTCACGCGCGCAGCTCAGACAACGGCTGCGGCTGTCGTACGCCAAGGTGGCTGAATATCAGGCGCGTGGCCTGGTCCACTTCCATGCCGTGATCCGGCTGGATGGACCGGACGGCCCTGGGGTGGCTCCTCCGGGCTGGGCGAGCGTGCCCGTCCTCCAGGACGCCATTCGGGAGGCTGCGGCGGTCGTCTCGGTGCCCGTTCGTGATGACGGCTCGTTCGTCGCTCGCTGGGGGACTCAGCTCGACGTGGACCCGATCTATGTCTCTACCTCGCTGGAAGGGGTGGCAGATCAGCGGGTGGCGTCCTACATCGCCAAGTACGCCACCAAGGGCGCGGAAGCCTCCGGGACGGTTGACCGGCCGATCCGGCAGATGCGGGATGTGGCGTTCCTGGATGTCACCGAGCATGCCCGGCGCATGATCTACACGTGTTTCGTGCTGAACGACCTCCCCGAGTACCGGCTGATGCCGCTTCGGCGGTGGGCTCACATGCTCGGTTACCGGGGGCACTTCTCCACCAAGAGCCGCCACTACTCCACCACCTTGGGCACGCTGCGGCAGGCTCGGGCCGATCACCAGGCCGAAGAGGCGCGCAAGCGTCGGGGCCTGCCCGACCCGGCCGAACGGCAGACGGTCACGGTGGGCGAATGGCGGTTCGCCGGAAGCGGCCACAGGGACGGCGAACGGTTCTGGGCTGAGCTGGCACGGCAACGCATCGCCACAGCGCGGCAGATCGTACGGCAACAGGCTCGCGAGCAACCGCCCGGCTAACTGGTGGCTGGCCCCGTGCGGTAGTGGTGTGGCCGGCGCCAATGCGAAGCACCCCGAAGGGGCCGCGAAGCGGTTGGGGCCGGCGACACCACGACGGGATGAAAGAACCCTACGCGCATATGCACGGGTCCTCTCCGCAGCATTCGGCCTGTCTGGCCGTCCCGTTTGCCGTCATCCCGTCCCGTAGGGGAAGCGGGCCAAGGCCACGGGCACAAGACGCAGCGCCCTACCGGACGAACGGTCTTGTGCCCGTGGCCTTGGTCTGCTTGGCTCTGCCCGGGGTGACGGCGAACGGGATGGTCGGGCTCCCGCAGCAACCCTTTACGGTCGTTCGACAACGCTCGTGCCGACCCCGGAGCCGGAGTCCCCCGCCGGAGGCTGTTTTGATCTTGTGCTGGCACCTGGCGCCTACTGCGGGTGACCGTCTTGCAAATATCGGAATTGCCCGGTCGTGAGAGCTTCCAAGGCATTGGTTAGGCGTCGGGTCATATACGGCCGCAACCGCTGTCTAGCCTGCTCGATAGAGCAGAATTCATAGGCTGCAAGTTCTTGATCCGCCAAGTAGAGCGCATCTATATCTCTACTGCTCAACGTGCCACCATCGAAGACGAAGGCAAGCAGGTCATCCCACGGTCCATGAGGCGATTGCCAGTCTACGCATAGCAGTGCGCCAACCTTGACAGAGCATCCCAGCTCTTCGCGCAGTTCACGGCGGGCCGTATCGGCCGGTGGTTCATTTGCCTCTGCCATGCCTCCAGGTAGATCCCAATCAGGCTTGTACTTGGGGTCAACCAGCAATATCCGGCCCGCGTCATCTCGAAGAATTACATCTGCGCTAACACGCTTGCGAGGCTGCTTCGCGTTTCCGGCCGCAAGATAGGAATTCCATGCGTCGGGATCGCGTTCGTAGAGTGGATCTTCAGAGTTCACGGGTGCTCCCGACTTGGCGCTTCTCGTCCTTACTTAGCCACTGGTAGAGCCAAAGGCGTTCCTCAACGACTGCCTCTAGATGAGCGGATAGTTCGCGGGCTGCTTTGCTGTTGACTGCGATACTCGATGTGAGGGCTAGCCTTAAGTTGTTGAGCTGTTTGATGATTAGGAATGAGCCAAGCGATTGCGTGGAGGTCAGCACCTCCTGTGTCACTGCGCACGCCTCATCGAACTTGCCAAGGTGGATGCATGCAGATGCGAGGGTAAGTTGTCCAAATGCGCGGCTACGTGTCCGATGGGCTGGCCTTAGCGAGATAATACGCTCTGCATACCGTCGGGTCTCGACTGGCTTGCCAAGCTGACTCATGCATCGTGCAGCTTCACTAGCCAATGATCCTGCATCAAAATTGCTGACCCAAAGGGACGTCTCATCGACCGACCCGCCTTCTAAAGCTTTCTCCGCGCGTTCAAGTAGCCGAAAACATTCCGCCGTCTTCCCTAAACCAGCAAAACCTCGCGCTTCCATGGCGAATAGGCGTGCGCTCAGGATACCGTTCGGTGAGACACGCAAGATATCTTGGCCTTTGCGGGCAAGCAGGATAGCCTTATCGGCGTTTCGTAGGTAACTTGCCAGATGGCTCTTGCTGCTCAAAATGTGAGCGGTAAGGTGCTGGTCGTTAGCCGCTTTTGTTAGGGCCAAAGCGCGGTCGAAGTGCTGTTCGGCTAACAGGTCGCGTCCTGAGTCGTGGGCCATCCATCCGGCCATCTCCGTAAGGGCGGTTGCCGCCATAAAGAGAGTATCGGATTCATCGCTGTTGACACCGAATAGACGCGGCGCTAGATCTGTCTCCAGATACTTGACGACGCTCGCGTATAGATGTCCGCCGCCCACCTGTAAGTCGGCTGTGCGGAATGCTTTCATCGCTGTCATATCGGCGCTCTGACGGCCCGGATCACCTTTGGTTGGTGGCGAGACTGGCACACTCTCCGTAACCAGCATAGGCAACGGCCCTCGTGGGCCCATGGACTGGTCGGCGGACACATCAGGTGATGCGGCTAGGGTTTCCTCGGAGAAGAGTTCATCCTCATCGATGCCGAGTACGCGGGAGTACAGGATTCGATAAGGATCTTTAGGCTTATGCCTGCCTGCCTCCCAGTCTTTGATCATTCGAATCAGAGACTCGCGCTCGGCTAGGCGTGCGCTAGTGCCTTCCGCAGCATCGGCAAGCTCTCTGGCCATCTCCCGTTGTGTCCACGTCTTCTTGCGCCGTCCGGCGCGGAGTCGCGTAGCCCAAGGCGGCCGAGCTTTGCCCATCGCATGCGCTCCTTAGGGGAGACTGCCTGTCTCCCCCAGTCTCCCCCACTCTCACTGTCGGTGCATCCACATGCCGCGATGTCATGGGTGACGCCAGACATGGCGGGACCCGCAGGCGCCGTTAACGCCGTACGGGTCCCTGAACCGCACACATCGGACACTCGGAGGTGCGATCCATGCGGGATCCTAAGACATTGGAGGATAAACGCAACTCGGACATGTCGGGAATCCTCTTAGGCGTCACCGAACTACCTGCGTCACCGGAAAGCGTCATTAAGGCGCGTACATTCGTCCGCATCCGACTCGGAGCTGATCATCCAGCACTAGAGGACGTCACATTGCTGACGTCGGAGGTGTTCACGAATTCGGTGATGCACTCGGACTCACGGCACAGCGGAAGTGTCATGGTTGCACTGGCCGAGTGTTGGGACCGAATTCACGTGGACGTCGTTGATGCCGGAGGTAAGTCGTTCCCGCGTGTTCAGGCTGACATCCTGGGTGAGGGTGGGCGTGGGCTTATGCTCGTTGATCTGATATCGGATCAATGGGGTGTCTACGAGGACAATGCCGGGCGCACGGTGTGGTTTCAGGTGGCCTACAGCCGGACGCGCACGGATTCCCGGGAGAATCCTATTCAGGCAACGGCGAGACGGGCAGCTTGCACGGTAGCCCAAAGCCTCAATGCGGAAAGAGGCGAGCGCGGACCTGCACCGGATGCCTGCGATGGCCCCGGTACGGGATAGGGCATGGGGACGAATAAACGGAAGCTGGGTCATCAACTCTGGTGGAACGACTGGCGCGGAATGTGTTCATGTCGGTTCGAGTGAGGTCTCGGATACCGCGCCATTAGGCGTTTCACTGGAGGATCCTCGGAGGTTCGAATCCTTCCGTCCCTGCGAGGAGAGGAGGTAAGCCTATCGACTGAATTGATCAGGGAAAGGATACGTCAATGCGTGCTGTGGGCCCCCGGATCCGCTGCCGGGGGTTCACTTCGAGCCGAAGTCCTCATATGGAGGGCGCGCTGTGGTACGTCCAGGGTTACCCAAGAGGTCTGCTTTTTCTCGGCGGTTCCGCATGGTCGTGGGGGCTGTGGCGGAATGGCTGCGAGATGCGCCACGAGATCAGTTGTCTTTCTAGGGCACGGACACGCACGGTGGATTGAGTCCCCCTGAAGCTGGGGCGGCGACGCGGTGACTTCCCCCGACCCGCGTTGTCGCCCCATCCATTGCCTGAAGGCGGCAGCGTTCCGGGGTGCGGCGGGTTCGCGCGGTGTGGCGCATGCTCGGTACGGCGGAGCGGCCCGTTGCTGCCGCCGCCGGGACCGGCCCCCAGGCCGCACGCCCGGCGAGCGGCAGAGCTACGGGCCGGGTGCGGCGGCGCGGAGCGCTGCCGCCTTGACCATGTAGAGAAGATCCTCGCCGATGTGTGCCTGCATGACGAGATGATCGTGCCGGTGGTGCCGGTGCATCTCGGGCTGGACGGGTGTTTGTGCTGCTAGATCGGCTCGGGGCTCGGTGCTTGGCGGCAAATGACCTGTGTACGTGAGTTGCGTGAATGCATGTACTGGAAGTAGTTCATGATGTTGCTGAACCCGGACGCGATCAGCGCGGCGCCGATGCCGAGGACGACGCCGCCGACGGTGGCCAGGCGCCCGAGCCGCAGGTAGTACTCGTCGGGCATGTCCTTCTTCACGTGCGAGCGCCAGATGTCGTAGGTGAAGACCGTGTTGAGGCCGCTGATGTTGGCCGCCACGCCCGCCATGAACGACGCCAGCAGGCCGGTGATCGCGACGCCGAGCACGCCGTTCGGCAGCAGGTCGCCCATCAGCAGCGGGATCGCGTAGTTGTACTGCGGGCCGCCGGGCTTGCCGAGGTCGCTGAACAGCACGAGCGCGACGAGGCCGGGGATCACGGTGACGGCGGGGATCATCAGCTTGGGGTAGGCGGCGACGATCGGCGTGAGGCGCGCGGCCGTGGTGTTGCGCGCCGAGAGCCCGCGCTGCACCTCGGCGAAGTTCGTCGTCCAGTACCCGAAGGACAGGACGAAGCCGAGGCCCAGCACGATGCCGATCCAGTGCGCCCCGAGCGGGTTGCCGTCGGCCGATCCGGTGCCGGCCCACGCGTGGAGGCCGGGGTCGCCGAGGGCGGACTGCCGCACCTTGTCGGCCAGCCCGGAGAACCCGCCCACCTTGACCAGGCCGAGCACGGTGACGGGGATGAGCCCGGCGAGGATGACGAAGAACTGCATCACCTCGTTGTAGATCGCCGAGGACAGGCCGCCGAGGACGACGTACACGAGCACGATGGCCGCCGACACGACGATCGACAGCAGCAGCGGCCAGCCGAGCAGCGCGCCCATGACCAGCGCCAGCGCGTACAGGTTGATGCCGGCGATCAGGACCTGCGCGAGCGCGAAGGTGATCGCGTTGAGCAGCTGGGTCTGGCCGTTGAAGCGGCGCCGCAGGAAGTCGGGCACACTGTGGACCTTGGACCGGTAGTAGAACGGCATCATCACGATGCCGAGGAAGACCATCGCGGGGACGGCCCCGATCCAGTAGTAGTGCACCGTCGCGACGCCGTACTGCGCGCCGTTGGCGGCCATGCCGAGGATCTCGGTGGCGCCCAGGTTGGCGGACAGGAACGCCAGGCCGGTGATCCAGGCGGGCAGCGACCGGCCCGACAGGAAGAAGTCGAGGCTGGTGCGGACGGCCCGGCGGGCGGCGAAGCCGATGCCGAGCACGGTGACGAAGTAGAGCGCCAGGACGAGGTAGTCGAGCAGGTTGACGTCGAGTCGCAGGTCCTGCGCCGCGAGAGCGAGGTGATCTGGCACGAACCTCCGTTACCCGTAAATTTCATGGATTCACCTGCCATTTCTGGGCCTGTGCGGGCCATGACCTGCGGATCTCCGGAAGCCCCTCCGGTGGCCGGTTGACGCCCCGGTGGCCGTGTGTGAACCTCCGGCCGGGGCTCTTGGGCCCCCGTTTCACCATGCACTCACGGGAGGTCGACGGTCGGGGTCCCACCTGATCGTGCATGGCGGGTCGTCCGCGTTCGAAGAAATTCGAAGGGAACCGTTCATGCGCAGGAAGCTCCTCGGCATGCTCCTGATGGCGCTGGCCGCGTCGTTCCTGGTGGGCCTCAAGGCGCCGCCCGGCTCGGCCGCCGCGTCCGAGCCCTACACCTTCCGCAACGTCCAGATCGGCGGTGGCGGGTTCGTCCCGGGCATCGTCTTCAACCAGACGCAGAAGGACCTCATCTACGCCCGCACCGACATCGGCGGCGCCTACCGCTGGAACCAGGCCACGCAGACCTGGATCCCGCTGCTCGACTGGGTCGGGTACGACGACTGGGGTCTGAACGGCGTCGCCAGCATCGCCACCGACCCGGTGGACCCGAACAAGGTGTACGTGGCCGCCGGGATGTACACCAACTCCTGGGACCCCAACAACGGGGCGATCTTGCGCTCCGCCGACAAGGGGGCCACCTGGCAGAAGACGGCGCTGCCGTTCAAGCTCGGCGGCAACATGCCCGGCAGGGGCATGGGGGAGCGGCTGGCGATCGACCCCAACAAGAACGGCGTCCTGTACCTCGCGGCGCCGAGCGGGAACGGCCTGTGGCGCAGCACCGACTCCGGCGTCACCTGGGCGAAGGTCGCGAACTTCCCCAACGTCGGCAACTACATCGCAAGCCCTGGAGACGCGTACCTCGGTGACAACCAGGGCGTGGTGTGGGTGACGTTCGACAAGCGGACCGGCACTTCGGGGAACGCCACGCAGACCATCTATGTGGGCGTCGCCGACAAGAACAACACCGTCTACCGCACCACCAACGGCGGCACGACCTGGGAGCGGATCGCCGGGCAGCCGACGGGCTACATCGCGCACAAGGGCGTGCTGGACACCACCAACGGCTACCTGTTCATCGCCACCAGCGACACCGGCGGCCCGTACGACGGGGGCAAGGGCGACGTCTGGCGGTACGCGACCGCGACCGGCGCCTGGACGCAGGTCAGCCCCGTCCCCTCCAGCAGTGCCGACGACTACTTCGGCTACAGCGGCCTCAGCGTCGACCGCCAGCACCCCGGCACGCTCATGGTCGCCACCCAGGTGTCCTGGTGGCCGGACGTGATCTTCTTCCGCAGCACCGACTCCGGCGCCACGTGGACGCGCGTGTGGGACTTCACCAGCTACCCCAACCGCTCCTTCCGCTACAAGATGGACATCTCCGCCACGCCGTGGCTGACCTTCGGCAGCAACCCCTCCCCGCCGGAGACCTCGCCCAAGCTCGGCTGGATGACCGAGTCGCTGGAGATCGACCCGTTCGACTCCAATCGCATGATGTACGGCACCGGAGCCACCATCTACGGCACCACCGACCTCACCAAGTGGGACACCGGCGGGCAGTTCACCATCAAGCCCATGATCATCGGACTGGAGGAGACCGCGGCCCTCGACCTCATCAGCCCGCCGACCGGCGCGCCGCTGATCAGCGGCCTCGGCGACATCGGCGGGTTCCGGCACGACGACCTGACCAAGGTCCCGGCGATGATGTTCACCCAGCCCGTCTTCACCAGCACGACCAGCCTGGACTACGCCGAGACCAATCCGGCCGTCATGGTCAGGGCCGGCAACTTCACCGACTCCGACCGGCCGGGCGACAGCCACGTGGCCTTCTCCACCGACGGAGGGAGCAACTGGTTCCAGGGCACCGAGCCGGGCGGCGTCAACAACGGCGGCACGGTCGCGGCCGCCGCCGACGGCAGCCGGTTCGTCTGGGCCCCGGGCGACTCCGGCGCGCCGGTCGTCTACTCGGTGGGCTACGGCAACACGTGGACCCAGGCGTCCGGCGTCCCGGCGAACGCCGTCATCGAGTCGGACCGGGTCAACAGGAACAAGTTCTACGCCTACTCCGGCGGCGGCTTCTACGTCAGCACCAACGGCGGCGCCACCTTCACCAGGACCGCGGCCACCGGCCTGCCCGCCAGTGGCGCGCGCTTCAAGGCGCTGCCGGGGGCCGAGGGCGACATCTGGCTGGCCGGTGGCACCGCGGGGTTGTGGCACTCCACCAACTCCGGAGCCTCGTTCACCAAGGTCGCCGGCGTGGCCGAGGCGAACAACGTCGGCTTCGGGAAGGCCGCGCCCGGAAAGACCTACCAGGCGCTCTACCTGATCGGCCGGATCGACGGGGTACACGGCGTCTACCGGTCGGACGACACCGGCGCCGCCTGGGTGCGCGTCAACGACAACCAGCACCAGTACGGCAACTTCGGCGAGGCGCTGACCGGTGACCCGCGTATCTACGGCCGCGTCTACATCGGCACCAACGGCCGCGGCGTCGTCTACGGCGACCGCACCGGCGGCGGCACCCCGGACACGACCGCACCGTCCCGTCCGGGCACGCCCGCCGCTTCGGCGATCACCGCCTCCGGGGCGACGCTGACGTGGGCGGCCTCGACGGACAATGTCGGGGTGACCGGGTACGACGTGTACCGCGAGGCCGGGGCGACCGACGTGCCGGCGGGGTCGGCCACGGGGACGTCGTTCGCGCTGACCGGGTTGTCGGCGAGCACGTCGTACACGTTCTACGTGGTGGCGCGCGACGCGGCGGGCAACTCCTCGGCGGCGTCCACGCCCGTCACGTTCACCACGACCGCCGGCGGCGGAGGCCCCGGGGGCGGGTGCTCGGCGACCTACACGGTGACGAACTCCTGGCAGGGCGGTTTCCAGGGAGATGTGTCCGTCAAGAACACCGGCACCTCGGCGATCACCGGCTGGACGGTGAAGTGGACCTTCACGGCCGGCCAGACGATCACGCAGCTCTGGAGCGGCGTCCTCACCGTGTCAGGGGCCGACGTCACGGTGAAGAACGCCTCCTACAACGGCGCCCTGGCGACGGGCGCGTCGACATCGTTCGGGTTCGGCGGAACGTGGACCTCGTCCAATCCGGTGCCCACGGTGACCTGCACGGCGGGCTGATCCGAGCACGGCGGGCCCGGCGCCTCGTACGGCGCCGGGCCCGCACCCGGTCAGGACGGAGACCGGAACGTCCGTGTCAGAAGGCGGACACGTACGTCACGAACGACGGCTGGTTGACCCGCGTCGTGGCGTTGTAGCAGGCGACGTCGCGCACCAGGGCGTCGCCGCCGAACGTGGCCCACGTGGTGAGCAGGTTGCAGTACTCCGGCCCCGTCCCGTACGCGGTCACCTGGACGTCGTCCTGCAGCACGCCGACGCCGTGGAAGGTGACCAGGCGCAGGCCGACCCCGGCGCCCAGGATGTCGTTGGTGAAGGGCGGCTGCGAGTTGTAGTTCACCGCGGGCGGCACCGGCATGTACGGCCCGGGGTTGGCGGGCACGTTGTCGAAGGTGTAGGCGAAGTTCTTCGGCGGGATCCCGGCGCCCGTGATCGCCCGCTCACGCTGGTAGGTGAGGTTCCAGCCGGCGTTGAACGGGGCGTTGGTGGCGTTGTGGCACCGGACGGTCACCTTCTGCTCGGCGGAGGTCGGCGTCCAGTCACTGGCCTTGCACCGGGCCGGGTTGACCGGGTCGACCGAGGTGACCTGGATGTTGCCCGCCAGGCCCGTCGATCCGAGCCCCGGCAGGCGGACGCTCCACACGCCGACGCCGAGCGGCGTCACCGTGTTCACGGCCCCTGCGGAGTTGTACTGCGAGCCGATGCCGCCGCCGGCGGGCTTCCAGTGCACGTAGCCGAACGCCTTGGGAGCGGGCAGGAGGCCGGTGCTTTCGGAGAAGACGATGGAGAACGGGGTGAACAGGGGGGTGCCGCCGTACTTGTAGCACTGCACCGCCACGACCTCGTCGGCGCCGACCATGGTCCACTTCTGGACCTGGCACCACTGGGCCGAGTCGCTCATCGCCGTGACGTGCACGACCCCCCCGCTGGGGATCCCGATGTTCGGGAACCTGACGTACACCTGCCCCACGCCGCCGGGGCTGACCGTGACGGTGGGACCGGCCGGCCAGCTCCCCGCCTGGTGGTTGAGGTCCGGGACGCCGGAGGTGACGTTGACGACGGCGAACCCCCAGCGGTTGGGCGTCGCGGCGTGGGCGCTGGTGCCGGCCGCGGTGAGTCCTGCGGCGAGCATGGCGGCGACGCAGAGGAATCTGAGTAATACCTTTCGTAACTGGCGCATGTCGTTCTCCATCGAGGTGGCGGGGTTGGATCCATCGGGCTCGGGCTGTTGTGGTCGGGAGCCGTCGCCGTCAGAGGGCCGACGTGTTCTGGACGGTGTTCGGGAGCACTGGGGCGTAGTCGATCGCGCCCCAGGCGACGTCTACGTAGGCGAAACCCCGCAGTCCGGGGACGACCGTCAGGGCGGGGCTGGCCGGGAGGAGCCCGGCCGCGGGTTTTGGCACGATGCAAACCGGCCGCGGGATGACGTTCCGTTAGCGACGCACGCGTCCTCCATCCATGCCTGAGGCCATGGGTCGTCCGCGATGCCAGGGACTCCGGCACCAGGTGATCATGGATGGAGCGCCGCCCTCACACGTCCACTTGCGCTTTTGATAACCCGCCCGCCGGTTCTTGAGAAGACCCAACCTTGCCGCAGGTCCCGACAGTGGTCAGGCCACAGGTCAGCCGACCGTCGTCGCGCGTCGCCCCGGCGGCGCGCCCGGGCAGCCGGGACGGCGACATAGTCTGGACCGCGACAGGGATGTGAGCACAGGGGGTGCCGGTGGCCGTCACCGACGAGAGGCGCGGCGACGCCGAAGAGCGTGCGGGCGTCACGAGCTGGCTGGACGGCGTGCGCGCGACCCGCACGGGGCGGCTCACGCTGAAGATCGTCATCGGCGTGGTCGGCGCCGCGCTGGTGATCGGCGGCCTGCTCCTCGTCCCCCTCCCGGGCCCGGGCTGGCTGATCGTCTTCGCCGGCCTGGCCGTCCTCGCCACCGAGTTCGCCTGGGCGCACCGCCTGCTGGAGTTCGCCAAGAAGACCCTCTCGGCCTGGACCGACTGGCTGAAACGCCAGAACTGGCCCATCCGCATCCTCGTCGGCGCCGTCACCCTCGCCGCGGCCGCCGTCCTCGTCTGGTTCATGCTCGAACTCACCGTCGGCATCGACCTGGTGCAGGAGGCCCGCGACCTCCTCTCGTGAGGGCACCTCAAGGGCGGTCGCCTGATCCGTCCATGTACAGGGTGGTTCGCGTAGGTACTGGATTGTCACCTGGGTGCACAGGAAGTCAGCGGGAAATGTGATCTGAGGCGTGAAGAATGTCGCCGTGGCCGGAATGATCCCCGGCGGCAGACGTTCCGCCGGACCAGAGGTGCATCGGGTGAGCGCCATCGAGAGGCACGGGTGAGCGGCGCGGTCGCTCCGGCACTGTCACATGTGCCGCGGGAGTTCGCCGACGTCGTGCGGGAGCACCTCGGGGAGCTCACCGAGGAGATGATCGGCGAGATCCGGGCCGGTGTGCCCGAGTACTCGCGGCCGGGGGACGAGAAGTACGTCAAGGCCGTGCGGCGCGCGGTCGAGGAGGCGCTCCGGCAGTTCGTGGTCCGGGTGGCCGACGACGGCGCCGGCAAGGGGCGGCTGCTGGAGGTCTACCGCGCCATCGGCAAGGGAGAGGCCGCCGAGGGCCGTCCGCTGGACTCGTTGCAGGCGGCGCTGCGCATCTGCGCCCGGGTGGCCTGGCGCCGCCTCGCGCTGGAGTCCGAGCGGCTGAACCTGTCGCGGCGACGGGTGTGCGAGGTCGGCGAGGCGATCCTGGTGTACCTGGACGAGATCGCCGCCGCGGCCGCCGAGGGATACGCCGAGGCGCAGATCAGGGTCGCCGGAGAGCTGGAGCTGCGCCGCCGCCGGCTTCTCGACCTGCTGCTGAGCGATCCGCCCGCCGACCCGCGCGCCGTCGGCGACCTGGCCAGGGCGGTGCGGTGGACGGTGCCGAGGACGGTCGCCGGGGTGGCCCTGGCCGTCCGCGCGCCGGGCGTGGGCGGGCGGCCCGCGTTGCCGCCGGACGTGCTGGCCGACCTGGACCGCGCGCAGCCGTGCCTCGTGCTGCCCGACCCCGACGGCCCCGGCCGGGCGGGGCTTCTGGACGCGTCGCTGCGCGACTGGGTGGTCGCCGTCGGGCCTTCCGTGCCCGCGCACGAGCTGGCGCAGTCGCTCAGGCTCGCCCGTGAGGCGCTCGCGCTGGCACGGCGCGGGGTGCTGGCGTCCTCGGAGCCCATCCGCTGCGCCGACCACCTGTCCACGCTGATCATCTTCAGGGACGAGGCGCTGGTCCGCGTCCTGCGGCGGGTGCGGCTGGCGCCGCTGGGCCACCTGCGCCCGGCCCAGCGCGACCGCATCGCCGAGACGCTGCTGGCGTGGTTGCAGTGCGGCTACAACGCCAACGAGGTCGCCGCGCGGCTGCACGTCCATCCGCAGACGGTCCGTTATCGGCTGCGGCAGGCGACGGAGCTTTTCGGGGACCGGTTGAAGTCGCCCGACGACCGTTTCGAGCTGGAAATAGCGCTCCGCGCCCGGGCGCTGGCCTCACGGGCCGAGCGGCGCTGAGAAGCCGCCGCGTGTGAACGGCCGCGCGTGCGGCCGGGGCGCAGGTGAGTTCCTTTCTTCATGCCCTGATTCTGTTTTGTCATTTCGGTGACACACTTCGCGGCGCCTTTCGCCGGTGGTGACAAGCTATTCGCGCCTTTTCCCGCTTAACTTTCCTGGCATTCGGCGGCAACACGCTTTTAATCGCTGGAAAGGCGGGCAGGGCATGCGTTTTCGCGTCGCCGTCTCGGTGCTGGCCGGGGCCGTGCTGTTGAGCTCGATGTTCACCGGCACCGCACGCGCCGAGACCTCCCCCCAGGGGGCGAACGACTGGACCTGCGCGCCGTCGGCCGCGCACCCGCGTCCGGTGGTCCTCGTCCACGGGACCTTCGCCAACATGGCGCTGAACTGGCCGAGCCTGTCGCCGGGGCTGAAGCGCCGCGGCTACTGCGTCTTCGCGCTCAACTACGGCGGCACGCCCGGGGCCGTCGTCCAGGGCACGGGGGACATCGCGCGGTCGGCCGGACAGCTCTCGGCGTTCGTGGACCGGGTGCTGGCGGCCACGGGGGCGGCCAAGGTGGACATCGTCGGCCACTCCCAGGGCGGGATGATGCCGCGCTACTACCTGAAGTTCCTCGGCGGCGCAGCCAAGGTCCGCAAGCTGGTCGGCATCACCCCGTCCAACCACGGGACGTCGCTCAGCGGCCTGGTCGCGCTCGGCGACCTGCTCGGCATCACCGGGCCGATCGTCGCCGCCTGCCCGGCGTGCGGGCAGCAGATCGCCGGGTCGGACTTCCTGGCGGCGCTGAACTCGGGCGGCGAGAGCGTCCCGGGCGTGGCCCAGACGGTGATCGCCACGCGGCTGGACGAGGTCGTCACGCCGTACACCTCGTCGTTCCTCAGCGGGACCGGGGTGAAGAACATCCTGCTGCAGAGCGTGTGCCCGCTGGACCTCAGCGCCCACCTGGGCGTGACCGTCGACCCGGTGGTGCAACGGCTCGTCCTGGACGAGCTCGACTCCCCGCGCGGGGCGATCAACTGCCTCTACCCGCTGGGCTGACCCAGGGCTGACCCGTGCGCCACGGCTCCCGGCCGCACCGCCGGGGGAGGTGGCGCATCCGCGCTCTGGCGAGGTCACGGTCCGGCAGGTCGCGGCCCAGGGGCGCGGTGTCAGAGGTACAGGCCGGTGCCCTGCTCGGACTGCGGGGTGGCGACGGCGTGCAGGTCGCGCTCGCGCATGACGAGGTAGACCTGGCCGTGGACCTCGACCTCGTACTGGTCCTCGGAGTTGAACAGCACCTTGTCGCCCACCTTGACCAGGCGCGCGTTGGCCCCCACGCCGCACACCTCGCCCCAGATGAGCCGGTTGGCCATCGTGACGGTCGCGGGGATGACGATGCCCGCCGAGCTGCGGCGTTCCTCGTGGTCCTGCTCGACCTTGACCATGACGCGATCGTGGAGCATCTGGATCTCGAACTTCGGGTCAGCCACGTCTGAAGCTTATTCGGCCGGAGCGTGAACAGTGACCCCTGGACCGCCCTGCCCGACAACTGCGTCCCGTCTGTCGGAGATCGGTATGGTTTGCGCAGGAGGCACTACATGAGCCAGGACTTCACCGGATGGCAGTGGATCAACGAGCCCGCGAAGTGGTCGCCGGGAACGGCGGGGGACGACCTGGTCGTCACCGCCGACGCCCGCACGGACCTGTGGCGGGTCACCCACTACGGGTACAGCTACGACACCGCGCATCTCTTCGGCACGACCGTTACCGGTGACGCCCGCGTCACCACGACCTTCCAGGCTCCCTGGGCCGCGCAGTACGACCAGGCGGGCGCGATGCTCCGCATCGACGAGAAGAACTGGATCAAGGCGGGCGTCGAGTACGTCGACGGGCGGCTCAACGTGAGCGCGGTGGTGACCCGCGACTTCTCGGACTGGTCGGTCGCCCCGGCGCTCGGGGCCGCCGAGACGATCACGGTCGACCTGGCGCGCGAGGGCGACACGGTGATCGTGCGGTACGGCTTGGACGGCGCGGAGCCGGTGACCATGCTCCGGCTGGCGTACTTCCCTCCAGGGGTGCCCGCCCTGGCCGGCGTCATGTGCGCGGCTCCCGAAGGTGAGGGCTTCGAGGTCAGGTTCACCAGTATTAGCGTTTCGTCATAGTTTGCGCTCGTACATCCACTTTTGGTCCTGCTTTATCGTGTTTCGGGGACGTGATCCGCGGTGTCGGGCCGTAGCATGGGCGTAGTCGTCGGCCTTGACGGTTTTCGGGGGGCCTCGACGGAAAATCTCCGTACCGAACCGCTACAGCGCGCTCGGACTCGTGTGCGGCCGAGGAGTTGACATGACCGACGAGACCCCGCGGGGGCCCGCGGGTCTTGACACCGGCCGCCCCAACCTGGCGCGGATGACCGACTACTTGCTGGGCGGCAAGGACAACTTCGCCGTCGACCGGGAAGCCGCCGAGCAGATCCTGTCCGTGGCGCCCGAGGTCCGCACCATGACCCGCGAGACCCAGGCGTTCCACGTGCGGGCACTGCGTTACCTCGTCGAGCACGGGGTCACGCAGTTCGTCAACATCGGCATGGGCCTGCCCAGCCAGTTCAACACCCACCAGATCGCCGAGGCGCTGACCCGCGAGCCGCGCACGGTCTACGTGTCGCGTGACCCGGTCGTGCTCTCGCACTCCCGTGCGTTGCTCGCCACCGACGACTCCCGCACGGGGGTCGTCGAGGGCGACCTCCTGCATCCCGCCGAGCTGGTCGCCGACCCGGTGCTGCGCCGCGTGATCGACGTGGAGCGTCCGGTGGCGATCGTGACGCTCGGCATGCTGCAGTTCACGCCGGACTCCGACGACCCGTTCAAGCGGGTGGCCGAGCTGCGCGACTGGATGCCGGTGGGCAGCCACCTGGTCGTCGCGCACGCCGTGCTGGACTCCCGTCCCAAGGAGGCGCGGCCGGTCGTGGACGTCTACCAGCGGGTCCTCAACCGCACGGAGGACGCCTCCCGCACGCGCGAGCAGGTACTCGGCTTCTTCGAGGGGCTGACGATGGTCGAGCCGGGGCTCGTCTACCTGCGGCAGTGGCGTCCGGACAACCCGCTGGCCGTCCACCGGCCCGAGGCGATCTGGATGGTCGGCGGCATCGGCCGCAAGGACGAGGCCTGACCCCGGCCCCGGGCTTCCCGGCCATGGGCACCGCAGTCTTCATGCCCTCGTAGTCCTGCGCGAGGCCGGCCTGGTGCGCATGCGCCCGGACGCCCAGCGGCGGGTGTACGAGCTGCGGCTGAAGCCGGCCGGTCGTGGTCGGAGGTCGTCGGCCCACGTCAGGACGTTCGTCCGGCGATCCGCGGGCGAAGTCCCCTACCGGCCGGGGGGCGTCAGGCGAAGGGTGGAGGAAAGAAGGACCGGCATGCGAGGGGATGCGTGGACGCTCCTCACGGAGTGTGGCGCGGCGATCTCCGATCGCACGCTCGTACGAAGCCATCCGTCCTGTGGAGCCATCCGTGGAACATGACCGGAACGGCACGCTGCACGTGGTCTGGAGCGGCGGAGACCGCTTCGACATCAAAGTCCGCCACCACACGATCCGCATCGACGAATCCATGGAGTTCGGCGGGAGCGACACGGGTCCCGCCCCTGTCGAGTTGTTCATCGGGAGCCTCGCGGCGTGCGTCGCGCACCGTGCCGAACGTTATCTGCGTCGCTGCCAGCTTCCCGCGGGCGTGAGGGTGACCGCCGACTACGAGATGGGCCTGCGCCCGGCGCACGTGAGCCGTATCGAGTTGATCGTCGAGGCTCCGGGCGTTCCCGAGGGGCTGCGGGAGTCGTTCTGCAACGTCATCCGGCACAGCGCCGTCGACAACTCGCTACGGCTGCAACCGGAGACGACCTACGAGATCCGTATCGCGGACGGCGTCGAGACCCTCGGTACCCGGCGTTGAGGCGACGGCGCTCGCCTCAGCCTTCGTCCAGAACTTCCGAAGCCTGCCCGGCCGCCACGGCCCCGGTCAGCGGGGAAGGTCCTCAGGTGGCGGGACTTTGGGCACACATGCGGGCCGGGTCGACGGCACACTCCTGCCCGCACCGGAGCGGCGGCACCGTCCACACCACCGGCAGACCGGAGACATCGGCGGAACAGGGCCAACGCCCCTCTCACCGGGGGCCTTCCGTCCCTATGAGGCGGTACTCGGCAGGCGGTGTGCTGGAAGGGATCGGCCGCCGGGCCGAGGAGCCGATCACGCGGAAGAACGTGCCCGCCTCCGCGCCGGCGAGCGGGAAACGCGGGACGGGACCTCGGTGGCGCCTGGAGACAGCATGAACATCGACACCATGACGGCCGCCGACGTGATGAGCCGGGTCGTCATCACGGCCCGGCCGGAGGATTCTCCGCTGATCGCCTGGGAGCTCATGCGCCGGGGAGGTGTCCGCCACCTTCCCGTGGTGGACTCCCGGCTGCGTGTGCTCGGCGTGCTCACCCGGGAGGACGTCGCCACGCACTGGTCGGGAGGGCCGGCGGAACAGTCCACCGACCAGGTCCGGCGACTGCTGACCGGTCGCGGGTGTCCTCACGTGTCGCCGTGGACGTCCGTGGCCAGGGTCGCCGCCGCCATGCTCGACTTCGGGGTCGACGTGCTGCCGGTGATCGGCCCGTCGGAGTCCCTGGAAGGACTGGTCACCTCCACGGACGTGCTTCGCGCGGTCGCCGGGCGCCTCGAACCTCCACCCGGCCACACCGGCATCGCGCCGGGGCGCGGAGAAGGACCCGCCTCGGGCATCGACCAGTGTTGAAAGCCCCGGACGCGTCGTCCGGTGGGCTGACGCGGGACGGTGAGCCACGCGCGCCGCTGCGACGGTCTGGACGGTCTGAAGGCGCGGACCGCGGCGGTGTCCGGAGGGTGTCCTAACAGCGGCCACATGGTGATCGGGCGACGTTCGCCACCACATACAGTGATGCGCACATGTGTCGTGAAAGGTCCGTGAGGTCGTGAACACCCCCTTCGCCAGGCTTCCCCGTCCGCTTCGATGGGGAGCCCGCGTCCTCACCGCCGTCCTGGTCCTCGCCCTGGTCGCCGCCGCCGCGCTGACCTGGACGGTCCGCCGGTCGTTCCCGCAGGTGGACGGCGAGCTGCGGCTGCCCGGCCTGAGCGCCGCGGTGACCGTCGTCCGCGACCGCTACGGGATCCCGCAGATCTACGCGGACGACCCGAAGGACCTGTTCACCGCGCAGGGCTACGTCCACGCCCAGGACCGCTTCTGGGAGATGGACTTCCGCCGCAAGACCACCGCGGGACGGCTGTCGGAGCTGTTCGGCGCCTCCACCCTGGAGGTCGACAAGGTGGTGCGCACGCTCGGCTGGCGGCGCACGGCGGAGCGCGAGCTCGCCCTGCTCGACGCTCCCACCCGCGAGGCGTTCACCGCGTACGCGGCGGGCGTCAACGCGTGGATGGCCGCGCACCAGGGCTTCGCCGAGAGGAGCCTGGAGTACGCCGTGCTCAAGCTGACCAACGGCTCCTACAGCCCCGAGCCCTGGACCCCGGCCGATTCGCTGGCCTGGCTCAAGGCGATGGCCTGGGACCTGCGGTCCAACCTGGACGCCGAGCTGGAGCGGGCGCTCGACTCCTCGGTCCTGCCGCCGGACCGGGTGCGGCAGCTGTTCCCCGGCTACCCGTTCGACCGGCACCGGCCGATCGTCACGGCGGGGGCCGTCCGGGACGGCGCCTTCGACCCCGCCGCGCCCGCCGCGCGGACGACCGTGAACGCCGTCACCGAGCCCATCACCGAGTCCGCCGACCGGTCCGCCGGCGAGCCGGCCGTGCGGACGGACGCCAGGACGGCCGCGGACGCCGCGACGGCCGGAGCGCTCGCCGGCGCGGCGCGGACGCTCGCCGCGCTGCCCTCCCCGCTCGGCACGGACGGCTCCGACCGCGCGGGGATCGGCTCGAACTCCTGGGTCGTGGCCGGCGCGCACACCGACACGGGCAAGCCGCTGCTGGCCAACGACCCGCACCTCGGGCCGCGCATCCCGTCCATCTGGTACCAGGCGGGGCTGCACTGCCGGGCCAGGTCGGCGGCGTGCCCCTACGACGTCGTGGGGTACACCTTCTCCGGCCTGCCGGGCGTGGTCATCGGCCACAACGACCGGGTGGCCTGGGGGTTCACCAACCTCGGCCCCGACGTCGCCGACCTGTACGTCGAGCGGACGCGGGGGGACGCCTACGAGGTCGAGGGGCGGTGGGTCCCGATGGAGACCCGCACCGAGCAGATCAAGGTCGCGGGCCGCGCGCCCGAGCCGCTGGTCGTCCGCGCGACCGCGCACGGGCCGATCGTGTCGGGGGTGCTGGGCTCGGCGCGGGACGCGCTGCCGGGCGCCGCCGCGCACGCGGGGGAGACGGCGGGGACGCCCGCGAACGGCAGGGCGCCGGCCGGCGGGCACGACGTGGAGATCGCGTTGCGGTGGACCGCGCTCGACCCCGGCCGTACGGCCAACGCCCTGCTCCTGCTGGATACGGCCTCGAACTTCGGGGAGTTCAGGACGGCGGCCTCGTCCTTCGAGGCGCCCGCCCAGAACATGATTTATGCGGACATTGACGGCAATATCGGGTACCAGGCTCCCGGGCGCATCCCCGTCAGGGCGAAGGGCGACGGCACCTGGCCGAGCAAGGGCTGGACCGGCGACGAGGAATGGTCGGGCTTCATCCCCTTCGACGAGCTTCCCAAGGCCTACAACCCGCCCGAGGGCTTCATCGCCACGGCCAACAACGCCGCGGCCGGCCCCGGCTACAGCCGCTTCCTGACCGCCGACTGGGCGTACGGCTACCGCTCCCAGCGCATCGCCGACCGGCTCCAGCGAGCCATCGGCGCGGGGAAGATCACCGCCGCGACGATGGCGGACATCCAGATGGACTCGCTCAACACCATCGCCTCCACGCTCGTCCCGTACCTGGTCAAGGCGGGCGCCGGCGTCGCCGAGGCGCGGCTGCTGTCCGGCTGGGACTTCTCCCAGGGGCGCGACAGCGCCCCCGCCGCCTACTTCAACGCCGTCTGGCGCCACCTGCTGCACCGGACGTTCGACGACGAGCTGCCCGAGGCCGGGCGCGCGGGCGGCGGCGACCGCTGGTACGAGGTCGTGCGCGCCCTGCTGCCCAGGCCCGCCGACCCGTGGTGGGACGACGCGCGCACCAAGGGCAAGGTGGAGACCAGGGACGAGACGCTGGCGGCGGCGATGGCCGACGCGTCCGAGGAACTGCGGGACCGGCTCGGCGACGCGCCGGAGGACTGGCGCTGGGGCGATCTGCACACCCTCGCGCTGACCAACGAGACGTTCGGCACCTCGGGCATCGGCCCGATCGAGTGGCTGTTCAACCGGGGGCCGCTGAGGCTCGGCGGCGGCCAGGACGCCGTGGACGCCACCGGCTGGGACGCCGTCGCCGGGTACGAGGTGGACTGGGTGCCGTCCATGCGCATGGTCGTGGACCTGGCCGACCTCGACCGCTCGCGCTGGGTGAACCTGACGGGCGCGTCCGGGCACGCCTTCCATCCGAACTACGCCGACCAGGCGGACCTCTGGGGCGACGGCCGCACGACGCCGATGCGCCAGACCGAGCGGGCCGTCCGCGCGGACGCCGCGGACACCCTCAGGCTCGTGCCCTGAGGGGCCTCGTAGCGGGCCGCTCTCAGGGGCTGTGCCTCAGGAGTGGACGCGCACGCGGGTACGGTAGCAGTCCTCACACCGCTGGGTGACCACGTGGCCGATGGCCTCCACGACCCTCCACCGGTGGCGCAGATGGAGGACGCCGACCTGTGCCTGACCTGAGTTCATGACTCCGCCCCACGACGCCGGACCGCCGGGGACGGCGAAGGTGCCGCCCCCCGGCAGCCCCTTGCCCATCGAAATCGGACTCATTCACGCGGGGGACGGCCCTCGCGCCGCGGAGCCGTTCAGCCGCTGGTCACCGACGCGATGTCGGCCAGAGGAAACTCCAGATAGTCGCCCGCCTCCTCGCACCAGGCGTCCAGCACGCCGCGCCGCAGCTCGCCGTGGCTGACCGTCGCGGTGAGCCCGTCGGACAACGTGATGAGGGCCCGCACCCCCCGGTCGACGACGAAGCCGAGCAGGGACTGCTGCGCGGTCGGCAGGCGGGTGGCCAGGCGGCCGATGACCGCCCACGTCTGCCCGGCCTGGCGCTGCTCGTCGCCCGTCCGCACCAGGCGCTTGGCGTGCTCGCGCGGGTCGGGCGGCGGGTCGGCGATGAACGGCGGCGGCTCCTCCAGCTCGGCCACCCGGCCGCCGGGCAGCAGGATGAGCCGCCCGCCCTGCGGCTCCCGCCGGACCGCGATCTCCCCGGTGTCGTCCACGGGCACCGGCGCGTACCCGGCGTCGCGCAGCGCGGTCAGCGTGCGGTCGGCGGTGGCGGCGCCGGCCAGGACGGTGGGCGCGAGCAGCCGCAGCCCGAGCCGCGACAGGCGGCGGTGCGCGGCGATCTCGGCGAGCAGCGCCGGGTCCGATCCCTGGATGATGCACCCGACCGTGGTGACCGTGACCTCGCCGTAGCGCCGGGCGACGTCCTTGACCAGGTACGCCAGGGGCTGCGGGATCGTCCCGGCCGCGCGCAGGTCCTCCAGGAGCGACTCGGCGGAGTACCCGGCGTCCAGGGCCCTGCGCACGCTGGCGGCCGAGAACCGCCACACCGAGGCCGCGCCCTGGGACTCGCGGTCGGCGGCGCGGTCGAGCAGCCCCGCCAGCTCGGCGGCGGGCGGGCCGGTCACCACGGCCGTCAGGTCGCCCCCGAACAGCGCGGTGCGCTGCGCCCCGGCCAGGGCGTGCACCGACGCCTCGACCAGGGCGGGGTCGCGTTCGATCTGCGGGACGGACTCGTCCTGCTCGTCCCCGGCGACGGCCGAGCCGAGGGGGGCCAGCGCGCGGCCGAGCGCCGTCAGGCCGTCGGAGACGACCAGCCCGAGCAGCCGCGCCTCGGCGAGGACGGCCGGGCAGCACTCGGCCAGCAGCTCGCGGTCGAGCAGCGGGGCGCGCCAGTGCACGGCCTGCACGAGCTCGGGGACGCTGGCGACCGCGGCGTCCTCGGGCAGGGTCGCCAGCGTGGCCAGCACCGCCCGGCGGATGCGGGCGACGGTCTCCCCGGCCGGGTCGTCGTCCAGGACGGTGGCGTATCTTCCGGCGGTGCGGCGCAGCGACGTGCGCTCCATGCGCCACCAGGCGGCGAGCAGCACGCGCAGCCGCGCGGGCGCGTCCTCCAGCCGCCAGGCGTCGAACCGCTTGGTCGGCACCAGCCCGCCCGCGGCGTCGTCCCAGGCCAGCAGGCGGGCGACCGCGCAGACCTCCAGCAGCAGCCGGGTCTCCTCCTCCGTGCAGCCGGTCTCCTTGATGACGCGGCGCACCTCGCGCACCCCGACGCCGCCGCTCTTGAGCAGGGGGAGCGGGGTCTTGTCGGTGTTCTCCAGCAGCGCGGCCGCGCGGTCCACGGCGTGCGGCGCGGCCAGGCACATGGCGTGGTCGACGGCCTCGGCGTCCGCGGGCACGGTGCCGAGCTTGGGCGGCTCGGGGGTGAACGGCGCGCGGTAGTCGGGGCCGCGCAGGGCCAGGGCGACCTCGCGGGGCATCTCGGCGATGTCCCACTGCGGGCGGAAGATCAGGCCCCGGTCGGCGGCCCAGTGCTCGGGGCTGCCGGGGGCGACGAAGCGGTTGCCGTCCACGCCGCGCACCGGCCCGTCCCAGGCGAACTCGTCCAGCAGGCTGACCGTGCCGTCGGGCGCGTCGCGCAGCAGGGCGGCGACGCGGTCGGCGTCGGTGAGGACGGCGGTGACGCGGGCCAGGAGCTGCCGCCTGCCGCCCTGCGCGGGCAGCCCGAGGTTGCGGCTCATGCGGCGCAGCGCCTCGGCGTTGACCGTCCAGGACTCCAGGTAGGAGGCGAGGGGCTCGCCGAGCCCGCACGGGGCCGCCCACCACCGGGCGACAGCGGGGGCGAGGTGGAGCCGGCCGTCGCGCGCGGGCCAGGCGAGCGCGCGGTCGTACAGGCCGTCGAGCCACGGGACGACCTCGGCGGTGGTGACGCCGAGGAACCGGGCCAGCTCGTCGGCGGTGGCCCGCTCGCCGATGACCAGGCACGCCTGAAGGATCTCCAGCGGAGGCAGCGGGAGGCCGCGCATGACCTCCATGACCGCGAAGTCGTCGCCCAGGCGGCGGGCGAGCGTGTCGAGGCGGCGGGGCCACGGCGCGGCGATGGCGTCCGGGCGGCCCGCCAGGACGCGCGCGAGCCGGTCTTCGTCGAGCGTGGTCAACCAGTCGAGCAGGTGATCATCCATCACAGCTCTTTCAAGGTCTCGCGGGAGTCACCAGGAGGCCACCGTAATGCAACGCACCCGCCTCACGGGATCGACGTAGCAGAATAGAACCGGAACCTGTGAGTTCCGTAACCACCGTCCGGCCGTTCGAACGGCTCACGGGCCGGGGTGTCAGCTTTTGAGCACCGCCCAGACGACCTTGCCGGACGGCAGCAGCGGGTTCCATCCCCAGCGCAGGCTCATCGACTCGACGATGTGCAGGCCCATGCCGCCGGGTTCCAGGGGCGAGGGGTCGCGCATGACCGGGGCGGCCGTCCCGGGGTCGGCGAATGCGCAGGTCACCAGCGAGTCCCGGCGGATCACCGACATGCGGATCGGCTCGGTGCCGCTGCGCCGGATGTCGCGCGGGTCGGGCAGGAGGCCGTGCCGCAGCGCGTTGGTGGCCAGCTCGGAGATCACCAGCTCCATGTCCTCGGCCAGGTCGCGCATGCCCCAGGCGGTCAGGCTGCCCGAGGCGAAGCTGCGCGCCGCGTGCACCGACTCGGCCCGGGGCGGGAGCACGAACGTGGCGCTGGAGGTCGTGGCTCCGGGGGAGGTGAGGTCGCGAGCGGGCAGGGGCCACCAGCCGACGGGAGGCCACCAATCGAAGGCCGACCACTGGTAACGCCCACGTGTCAGGTCCGTGGAGTGCACGAGATCATGATGAGGCAAACTCCTGTGCAGGTGCAAGAGCGAATGCACGTGCACCGGCGGCGTGCAACCGCTACGGTTAGCCTGGGAGTGAAACCGAAGGGGGACCACACGCGCGATCTTTGACAGACTGTGAACCAGTCCACAACCGGAGGAAGCACGTGTCCATCGATCCGCCTGGTTCCGGCTCAACGGTTCGGCGCATTATGTTGGGCGCCAGCTTACGCAGGCTGCGTGAAGAGCGTGGGCTGACTCGTGAGGTGGCGGGCTTCCACATCCGCGCGTCCGAGTCCAAGATCAGCCGCATGGAGCTCGGACGGGTCGGGTTCAAGACGCGTGACGTCGAGGATCTGCTCACGCTGTACGGCGTCGACGATGACGCCGATCGCCGTGGGCTGCTGGAGATGGTCCGTGAGGCGAACACGCCCGGTTGGTGGCACAAATACAGTGACCTGCTCCCCACATGGTTCTCGACGTACGTCGGCCTCGAAGAGGCCGCCTCGGTGATCCGCACCTACGAGGTGCAGTTCGTGCCGGGGCTTCTCCAGACGGCGGCGTACGCGCGGACGGTGATCCGGCTCGGGTATCCGGACGTGCCTGAGGAGGAGATCGAACGCCGTGTGCATTTGCGCATGCAACGGCAGGAGCGTCTCACTCGCAAGGAAGGACCGAAACTCTGGGCCGTGATCGACGAGGCCGCACTGCGGCGGCCCATCGGCGGCAAGGAGATCATGTACGAGCAACTGCAACACCTGATGGCGGTCGCCAGTCTGCCCACCATCACCTTGCAGGTGATGCCGTTCCAGTTCGGCATGCACGCGGCCGAAGGCGGAGCGTTCACCATCCTGCGTTTTCCGGAGTCCGACCTTTCGGACGTGGTCTACGTCGAGCAGCTGTGGGGTGCCCTTTACCTGGACAAACGTGAGGACGTCGATCCGTACCTCACAGCCATGGAACAGCTGTGCATCGAGAGCACAACTCCCGGGGGCACTGCCGAGATACTCGGCGACATACTCAGAGAGATCTAGATGAACCAGCCGTACAACGGAATGCCGGCCACGAGCCTCACCGGCGTGGCGTGGCGCAAGAGTGTTCACAGCAACTCGCAGGGTAACTGCGTCGAGCTTGCCAAGCTCCCCGATGGGGGGGTCGCCGTCAGGAACAGCCGGTTCCCCGACGGCCCCGCACTCATCTACACCCGTGACGAGATCCGGGCCCTGGTGCTCGGCGTCAAGGACGGCGAGTTCGACAATCTGGTCGCGTAACACCCTGTTCACATATCGCGAGTCCGGTTAACCGGAGAGCGCGCATCGCGTAACCGGGGTCGTTCGCCGGTCCGGCACACTGGATGTGTTCCACTTCCTTCAGAGGTTCTGTGGGGGCACCTGATGCTGGACCAGATGACGCTCTACCCGGTGGCCGATGACGTGCTGTTCGCACCGGGGGGCCGCGTCGTGATCCGTACGTACGGCGTCGCGTCCGCGGCCTCCACCGAGGAGGACGGCGCCCGGCCCGTCTCCTACCGCACATGGGTGACCGGGGTCAGAGACCAGCCGCGATACTGGCGCTGGGGTCACTTCGAGGACGCCCGCCGGGGTCACCGCAAGGTCCTGGAATGGCTCACCGGACGCGGCCCGCAGCCCCCGGCCGTCGTCGCCGGCTGACCCTCTGAGATCGGCCCGTCGCACCGCGCGCACCCGCTCGGGAAGGCCGGGAGACGCGCGGCGGAACCTCCGGAGCGTCCTCTAGACCGTCTTCGGCGCTCCCGTGACCGGCGCTCCCGTGACCGGCGCTCCCGTGACCGGTGCTCCCGTGACCGGCGCTCCCGTGACCGGCGCGTTCCAGCGCGCCACGGCGTGCTCCTCGCGCTCGAAGCCGAGCACCGACACGGTGCCGGTGTCCAGCTTGAAGTGGCGCCCGCCCTCGGGAGGCAGCCCCAGCCAGCGGGCCGTCAGCACGCGCAGGAAGTGGCCGTGCGCCACGAGCGCCACCTTGCCCTCCACCTGCAGCACGCGGGCGATCACCTTGTCGGCGCGCTCGGCCACCTGCTCCATGCTCTCGCCCGGGTGGTCCGCGTCCCCGGGGACGACGCCGTCACGCCACAGGTACCAGCCGGGGCGGCCCTTCCTGATGTCGGGCGTGCTGATGCCCTCGTAGCCGCCGTAGTCCCACTCCCACAGGTCGGGGTCGATCTCGTAGCGCGTCAGCCCGGCCAGTTCGGCCGTGCGCCGGGCCCGGCTCGCCGGGCTGACCAGGACGAGCGCGAAGTCCTCCCCGTGGAGGGCGGAGGCCAGCGCGCGGGCCTGCTCCTCGCCCTTGGGGGTCAGCGGGATGTCCGTGCGCCCGGTGTGCCGGCCGTCCCGGCTCCACTCGGTCTCGCCGTGCCGCAGCAGTATCAGTTCGTCCATATCGCTCCATCATCCACCCCCAGAGGCTGTCGAGGCTCGCCCGCGCGGCGTGGGGAAAACCGAACCCGGTTGATCATTCAACCTGGTTCGCCGCCGTTCCCGTGCGAGATGAACGTGGCCGAGACGCTCCCGTACTTGGCCGACCGCGCCTATGGCCGGGTCTCCGGGGCGGGGGTGATTCTCGGGACGGAGATGGGCTCGTACTTCAGGGGAAGGCGCAGGACGAAGCGGGCGCCGCGCGGCGAGTCCGCTATGTGCAGCGACCCGTGGTGGGCGCCGGCGATCGCGCGGCAGATGGCCAGGCCGAGCCCGCTGCCCCCGGGGTCGAGGCGGCGGCCGTCGTCCAGGCGGACGAACGGCTCGAAGACCCGCTGGCGGTCCTCGGGCGCGATGCCGTCGCCGTCGTCGGTCACCGTCAGCACGGCCTCGTCGCCGCTTCGGCTCGTGGTGACCTCGACCCGGGCGGCGGCGTGCCGCTGAGCGTTGACCAGCAGGTTGTTGAGCACGCCGATGATCTGGATGCGGTTCCCCATGATCCGGAGGTCCCCGGAGGTGTGCGTATGCACGGGAGGGCCGTGCACGCGGGCGGCGACCTCTTCCCTGACGAGCTGGTTGAGGTCGATCACCTCGGGGGCCGCCGGCGCGGTGGTCCGCACCCGGGCGAGCGTCAGGACGTCGTCGATGATCGCCTGAAGGCGCTGGGTGGTCGACAGCGCCGCCCGGTACGTCTCCTTCGGCTCGACGCTGCCGGGGTACATCAGCGCCTCTTCGAGCTGCGTGTGCAGGCCCGCGACGGGGGAACGCAGCTCGTGGGACACCACCGACGCGAAGTGGCGCTGCTGCTCCACCGCCAGCTCCAGCCGGGCGAGCGTCTCGTTCGACGTGCGGGCGAGCTGGGCGATCTCGTCACGTCCGGGCGGCTGCGGCACGCGCTTGCTCAGGTCGCTGACGGTGATCTCGGCCGTGCGCGCGCGGATCTCCGCGACGGGGCGCAGCGTCCGCCCCACCACCCACCAGGTCGCCCACGCGGCCAGGCCCGCGGCCAGCAGCGTGCCCGCCGCCGTGATCAGCTCCAGGCGGTCGTCGGCCAGCAGGGCCGGCTCGGGGTGCCCTGCGTATACGTAGTGCGGCTTGCCGCCCCACAGCAGGCGCGTCGCCAGGGGAGGGACGCGGACGGCGGTCACCAGCACGCAGCCGCGTCCGGGCTCGCACGCCGTCTCGTCGCTGATCCGGTTGCCCTCCGGGGGCTTCAGGCTGCTCAGCGGAGGCAGGCCGCGGGCCGCCGCGCTCGCCACCAGCACGCGCCCGTGGGAGTCCACGAGCTGGAGGAGGGTGACGCCCGTCTCGGGGTTCGGCGGGGGCGGGTCGGAGGGGTCGACCGAGCCGGCCCAGTCGGTGGCCGCGTTCAAGGTGTCCCGGAATATGTGGTCCTGCATCTTGGTCCGGATTTCAGCGGCGATGACGGTTCCGAGCAGCGCGAAGATGATCAACGCTGCCACTCCCGCGCCCAGCGTGAAGCGCCCTCGGATGGACTGCGGACGTAGATGGACTGCCACCACTCATCTCCCTGGGAAGCCGTGGCTTGGGCCGCCCTCCTTATCGGAATTTTTCATCGCACGCCTATTAAAGTGCACTTCTTGGTAAAATTGGCAAACGAGATATGATCGGCCATGAATATATGTGAATTCATGGCTTTCGCTCTACTCGGGCTTTGCGATTTTCGCCGGGATACGGCGATCTCGGCCGACGCGGCCCGGCCACCGCCTGTCCGTTTCCGGGGAGAGTCCGTTCCGGCGCGCGGGGACGGCGTGCCGGTGCGTTTGCGAAACTGGACGGCAGGCGGGCACGCCGTGCGCCCGAGCCGTCGGAAGGAGGTCGTTCGCATGAGCGAGACGATCGCAGGCGTCACGATCCCCGACTCGGCCCTCGCCTCCGAGGCCACCGAGCTGGTCCGGGACGCCGCGCCGCCGTTGCTGTACGACCACTCGCGCCGCGTCTACCTCTTCGGCACCCTCCAGGGGCGGAGGCTGGGCCTGACCGCCGACCCCGAGCTGCTGTACGTCGGCGCCATGTTCCACGACCTCGGGCTCACCGAGACCTACCGGGGCACCGACCAGCGGTTCGAGCTCGACGGAGCCGACGAGGCTCGCCGATTCCTGGAGGCCCGCGGGGTGCCGGAGTCCGATGTCCGCAAGGTCTGGGAGGGCATCGCCCTGCACACCACCCCCGAGGTGCCGTACCGGCTGGAGCCCGAGGTGGCACTGGTCACCGCCGGCGTCGAGACCGACGTCCTCGGCATCGGCTACGACGCGCTGGACCCGCGTGACGTCGAGGCCGTCACCGCCGCCCACCCGCGCCCGGACTTCAAGCGCCGCATCCTGGCCGCCTTCACGGAAGGCTTCAAGGACCGCCCCGACACGACCTTCGGCACCGTCAACGCCGACGTCCTGGAGCACTTCGTCCCCGGCTTCCGCCACATCGACTTCGTCGAGGTGATCCAGTCGTCTCCCTGGCCCGAGTGACCGGGCCCGGGGCTACCGGTCGTGGTCGTCGTGAAAGGCGCACTTCTTGCGGAACCAGACGGTCTTGGCCGTGCCGTCCGATGCCGGGAGGACGCCCCACTCGTCGGACAGCGCCTCGACGATGGTGAGCCCGCGCCCGTGCTCGGCGTCGTCGGCGTCGTCCGTGTCCTCGTGGTCCCCGAGGTAAAGGATGGTGCCGAGGTCTCCTGTGCCGCCTGTGTCCCCGGTGCGCTCGATCGGCCGGCGCCGGGGCTGCGGGCCTCCCCCGCCGTGGTCGGTGACCTCGGCGCACAGCGTGTCGTCGGCCACCCGGACCGTCAGCCGGATCGGCGGCAGCCCGTAGAGGAGGGCGTTGCTGAGCACCTCGGAGGCGGCCAGCACGACGTCGTCCGTGAGCTCGTCGCCCGGGTCGCCGAGGTCCCAGTCGGTCAGGGTGCGCCGGAGTCTGCCGCGGACATCGGCGAGCATGGCGGGGTCCATGGAGATGTCCCAGCACACGGTATGGGGACCGTCCGGTGTGCCGATCATGAGAATCCTTGTCTGGGTGCGGATGGCCTGTCGCTACGGGGGCGAGCGGCGAGGAATCCTCACCGGCCGCACGAGTAGCCCGCGCCTCTATGCCCGGAAGACCCTACTCTGTCCGCGTTTGTGCTGTTAGTGCGGGTGGGCGCGTCATGGGAATTGATGTCGAAAAGCGACAGATCACCAAGCTCGCGGGTGCGTCCGGCGACCCGTGCCGCCCCGGCGGACGACTGGGCTCTCCTCACCTCTTGACGGGCGAGGCTGTGCGCTCTACTTTCTTCGCAAGTAAATTTAGTGCGGAAGAAAGTCGGTGTCCCGTGAGCGAACGGGCCTCACAGGGCCGCGATCTGGCCCGGACGGCGATCCTCGCGACGCTCGGCCAGTCGGGGCCGCTGAGCCGGAGCGACCTGGCCCGCCGGCTCGACCTCAGCCCGGCCACCGTGACCCAGGTGACCCGGCGGCTCCTCGAGCACGGCATGGTGGAGGAACTGGAGCGGGTGCCGTCCCGGGGAGGCCGCCCCGCCCAGTTGCTCGGGCTGGTCGGCTCCGCCGGCCGGGCCGTCGGCGTCAAGATCGCCCCCGATCACGCCGTCGCCGTCGTCGTCAGGCTCGACGGCGAGCTGCTCGAAGAACGCGAGACCTCCCTCGACGCGGCCGCGCCCGACTGCCTGGACCGGGTCGCCGCGCTGCTGCGCCCGCTGACGTCCGGGGAGACGCGACTGCTCGGCGTCGGCGTCGGCGTCCCGGGGGTGGTCGACAGCCCCGACGGCGGGATCGTCGAGGCGCCGACCCTGGGATGGGCCGGAACGCCGGTCGGCGCCCGGCTGCGCGACCTGCTCCGGCTTCCCGTGCTCGTCGACAACGACGTCAACACCCTGGCGGTCGCCGAGCGCCTCTACGGGCGCGGTCGCGCCCACCGGGACTTCCTCGTGGTCACCGTGGGCCTGGGCATCGGTCTGGCGATCATCGTGGACGGCGGGCTGCTGCGCGGTTCCCGGGGAGGCGCGGGCGAGTTCGGCCACCTTCCCGTGGCCGACGGGCCGAGGTGCGCGTGCGGGAACAACGGCTGCCTGGAGGCCGTCATCGGCTCCCAGGGGCTGCTGGACGCGGCGCGCGCCCGGGGGCTCGCGCGCCCCGACGCCGCCGTCTTCGCCGAGGCGGGAGCCATGCTCGGCAGGGCGGTCGCGGGTCTGGTCAACATCCTCGACCCGGCGGCCGTGCTGGTCCTCGGCGAGGGAACGCGCGACTGGGACCAGTGGCGTCCCGGGTTCGACCCGGCCTTCCACGCCCACCTGTTCCGGTCCGGCGACCGGGTCCCGGTCGAAGTGGATCCCTGGGACGACTCGCGCTGGGCGCAGGGCGCGGCGGCGCTCGTGCTCGGCACGCCGTTCGACGTCGCCCCGGGCACCGGCGAGCAGGGCGACCTCGTCCTCGCGCGGCTCGAAGGGCGGCTCGGATGACGGCTCGGACGACGGGGACGCGGCCGGACGCGGGGCACGCCGGGCCGAGCGGGTCCGGTCCCGGCGACGGGCCGGTCCCGGCGGGCCCGCCCCGTCGCGCCAAGGTGCGGAAGGCGGCGACCGTCCTGCTCTTCCTCGCGCCCAGCGCGGTGCCGCTGGTGCTGTTCACCCTGGTCCCGATGGCCGGGTCCCTGTGGGTGAGCCTGCACGAATGGAACCTCATCGGCGCGATGCGATGGACGGGCCTCGGCAACTACGCCGGCATCCTCCGCGACGGCGACACCTGGCGGGCCCTCGGCAACACCACGCTCTACATCGCCGGCTACCTCCCGCTCGTCTACGTGGGCGGCCTCGGGCTGGCGATGGCGCTCAACCGGGTCACCCGCGGGCGCGACCTGTTCCGCGCGGTGTACTTCCTGCCGGTCATCACCAGCTGGGTCGTGGTGGCGCTGATCTGGAAGTGGCTGCTCAACCCCTCCGAAGGCATCGTCAACAAGCTCCTCGCCGTGATCGGCGTCGAGGGGCCGGGCTGGTGGACCTCGGACGCCTGGGCGCTGCCCTCGGTCATCATCGCCGCGGCCTGGAAGGACCTCGGTTTCGTGATGGTCATCCTGCTCGCCGGCCTCCAGGCCGTCCCCGCCGAGGCCCTGGAGGCCGCACGGGTCGACGGCGCGAACGCCTGGCAGCGGTTCCGCCACATCACGCTGCCGCTTCTGTCGCCGTCCACGGCGTTCGTCCTGGTGATCTCGTGCATCAGCGGCTTCCAGGTGTTCGACCAGGTCTACGTGATGACCTCCGGCGGCCCGGCGGCGGCGGCCTCCGAGGTGATGGTGGAACGCGTCTACGACCTGACCTTCCGCTACGGCCGCGTGGGAGACGCCTCGGCCCTGTCATGGGTGCTCTTCCTGGTCATCCTCCTGGTCACGGTGGTCCAGGTCCGGCTCCAGCGCAGGTGGGTGAACTATGGGTAACCGTCTCGTCTACGCCGCCCTGGTCCTGGCGGGCCTGGTCATGCTGGCGCCCTTCGGCTGGACGGTCCTGGCGTCGCTGTCCCCCGGGGGCGTGGTCGAGTGGCCGCCGGGCGGCTCCCTCGGCGCGTACGGCGAGTTGCTGCGGGCCATGCCGTTCTGGCGGATCCTGGTGAACAGCGTCGTCGTCGCGGCCCTGTCCACGGGGCTGCAGGTCGGCACGAGCGCGCTGGCCGCCTACGGCTTCGCCCGGCTGGAGTTCCCCGGCAAGGAGGCGATCTTCGTCGTCTACCTGGCCACGCTGATGATCCCCATGCAGGTGCTGGTCGTCCCGCTGTTCATCGAGATGAGGTCCTTGGACCTGGTCGACACCTACGCCGGGCTGCTCGCGCCCACCATCGCCTCTGGATTCGGCGTGTACTTCCTGCGCCAGGCCGTACGGCAGGTGCCGCGGGAGCTGGACGAGGCGGCGGTCATCGACGGCGCCGGGCACCTGCGCGTCTTCGCCTCGGTGGTGCTGCCGCTCGTGCGCCCCGCCCTGGCGACCTTCGCGATCTTCTCGTTCATGGCGAGCTGGAACGCGTTCCTCTGGCCGCTGGTCATCCTGCGGTCCCCCGAGTTCATGACCCTCCCGCTCGGACTGGCCAACCTGCACGGCCAGTTCACCACGGAGTGGGACGTGGTCATGGCCGGATCGGTGGTCAGCGTGCTGCCGATCCTCGCGGTGTACGTGCTCGCCCAGCGGCACGTCATCGCAGGCGTCGCGAGGACCGGTCTCAAATGACCCCCGCGGCGAGTCCCACCCCCCGTTTCACCAGGAGGACCCCCATGTCCCGAGGTCTGAAGGCCACGGCGGCCTTCGCGCTGGCCGTACTACTCGCGGCCGGATGCGCCAAGGGGTCTGCCACCCGGGAGTCCGCTCCCGACGGCAAGTCGACCATCAGATATTTCACCTTCTCCGCCGCACCGGATCACCTGGCGGACCTGGACAAGATCATCAAGGCGTTCGAGGCGGCCAACCCGTCCGTCACCGTCACCGTCGAGACCGCGCCGTACGCCGACTACTTCACCAAGCTCCAGACCGCGATCGCGGGCAACACCGCCCCCGACACCTTCGAACTCAACTACGAGAGCTTCGTCGCCTACGCCGCCTCGGGGGCCCTGGCCGACCTCAGCGGCGAGGCGGCCAAGGACGACCTGTCGGTGTACGCCGCCAAGTCGCTCGACACGTTCAAGCGGGACGGCAGGCAGCTCGCGCTGCCCGCGTCCTACTCCGCCGTCCTGCTCTTCTACAACAAGGACCTGTTCGACAAGGCCGGCCTCCCGCACCCCACGGCCGACTGGACGTGGGACCAGGAGATGGCCGCGGCGAAGAAGCTCACCGGCAAGGGCGTCTACGGCGACTTCCAGCCCGTGCAGTTCTTCGAGTTCTACAAGGCGCTGGCGCAGGCCGGCGGCGCGTTCTTCAGCGACGACGGCAAGCGGGCGACCTTCAACAGCCCGCAGGGGGTCGCCGCGGCGAAGCACCTTCTCGACAAGCCCGGCACGGTCATGCCGACGGTCGCGCAGATCGGAGGCACGCCCGACTACGACACGAACCTGTTCAAGCAGGGCAAGCTGGCGATGTGGCACAACGGCATTTGGCAGTTCGCCGGGCTGAAGGACGTGCCGTTCCAGTGGGACGTGGTGGTGGAGCCCGCGCCGGTCAAGGCCAGCGCGGTGTTCACCAACGCGGTCGCCGTGTCGCCCGGCGCCAAGAACCCCGCGGCGGCGTACAAGTGGCTGCGCTTCCTGACCGCTTCGGACGTCACCGCCCGGACGCGGATCGACTCCTCCTGGGAACTGCCCCCGCTGGCCGACGCCAAGGCGTACGCCGGGTACTTCGACCAGGGGCCGCCCGCCAACCGCAGGGCGATCCTCGACGCGGTGGCCTCGGCGACCTCGCCGCCGGTCATCGTCCGCCAGCAGGAGATGCAGGACACCGTGACCAAGGCCCTCGAACAGGCGGCCGCGGGCAAGACGCCGATCCAGAAGGCGCTCGACGACGCCGCCGCCAAGGTCGACGAGCTGATCAAGCAGGCGTGACGGGGGGCGTCCTCACGGCCGGGTCGCGGTCAGGCCCGGCCGGGGGACGCGCACCGTCGCCCAACCACGTCGTGCGTGACCGGGGCCCGCGACCTGCACGCCCGGGCCCCGGCCACTACCCGTTTCGTCAGGAGACCTGACCCCTTGAGTCTAGTGATCGATATCTCCCGCATGCGCGCGCTGGCCGGCGGCGCCGTCGAGCTGATCGCCCGGCACCAGCATCCCTCCGGGGCCTACCCCGCCTGCCCCACCTTCCCCGTCTACCGGTACTCGTGGTTCCGCGACGGCGCGTTCATCGCCGAGGGCGCCTCGCGTGGCGGCGACGCGCGTGGCGCGGGCCGTTTCCACGACTGGTGCGCCGGTGTCCTCACCGCCCGCGCCGGCCGGATCGAGGAGCTGGTCGCCCGGCCCCGTACGGCCCCCGTCCCCCGGCACGACGAGTTCCTGCCCGCGAGGTACACCCTCGACGGCGGGGAGGACCACACCGACGGCTGGTGGAACTTCCAGCTCGACGGCTACGGCACCTGGCTGTGGGCGCTCTCCGAGCATGTCCGGCGCCAGGGCGCGGACCCGTCCCGGTACGCGGAGGCGGTCAGGCTCACCGTCCGCTATCTCGCGAGATTTCATGACACGCCGTGTTACGACTGGTGGGAGGAGCATCCGGAGCAGGTCCACGTTTCGACGCTGGGCGCCGTCTTCGGCGGTCTCGGGAGCGCCCTCGACCTCGGCGTCCTCTCCCCGCGCGACCAGGAGACGGCCGACGCCGCCCGGCGCGACATTCAGGCCCTCGTCGCCCGGCACGGCCGCCTGCCCGGCGGCGGGCTCGCCAAGTGGCCCGGCTCGGACACCGTCGACGCCGCCCTGCTCGCGTGCCTGGTCCCCTTCGGCCTGGACGATCCGGACGGCGCGGCGGGCCGGGCCACGCTGGCCTCCGTGGAGCGCGCCCTCGTCCGCGACCACGGCGTCCACCGCTACCGGGCCGACACCTTCTACGGCGGAGGCCGCTGGCCGGTCCTCGCGGCCCTCCTGGGCTGGGTCTACGCGCGCACCGGCCGCCCGGACGAGGCGCTCGCCCAGCTCGCGTGGATGGCCTCGACCGCGGACGGGGCGGGGGAACTGCCCGAGCAGGTCGGCGACCCGCTCCTGCACCCGGAGCGGCGCGAGGAGTGGGTGGAACGATGGGGAGAGGTGGCCAGGCCGCTGCTCTGGTCCCACGGCATGTTCCTCATCCTGGCCGACGAGCTGGGGGTGACCCGATGATCCGCCACCGCCCGTACGGCTCCGGTCACGCCTACGCCACCACCGACGACCAGCGCGTGCCCGTTCGTCCCGCCGCCGGGGAGTCCGTCGAGCTTCGCGTGCGGGCCTCGGCGCGGGTACGCGGGATCGTCGCCGAGTGGGACGACGGGACCGAGACCCGTGAGCTGACCCTGACCCCGTGGGAGCCGTCCGCCCAGGCGACCAAGGCCGTGGAGTCCGAGGCGGTGGAGTCCGAGGCGGTGGAGTCCGAGGCGGTGGACTCCAAGGCGGTGGACTCCAAGGCGCTGGAGTCGGGGGCGGTGGAGTCCGAGGCCGTGGAGCCCGCCGGTGACCTGTCCGCCGGCCACCTGTCCGCCGCCCAGGATCGCGCGACCGGCGGCGGGCCGTCATGGAGGGCGGCCACACCGCCCCTTGAGGCCGGCCGCCGGTACCGCTACCGGTTCCACGCCGCCGGCGCCGATGGGCGCGGCCGCAGGAGCCGGTGGTTCGAGGTGTGCGCGGGGGAGTGGCGCTCGGACGGCGGCACGCTGCGCGTGGACGGGCCGGACCCGGTGGTGCCCGGCACGGCCGAGTGGTTCGTCTCGCCCGAGGGGGCGCACCGCGTCCGCTTCGCGCTGGCCCTGGCCCCGCAGGAGCACGTCGTCGGCTTCGGCGAACGCTTCGACCGCGTCGACCAGCGGGGCCACGCCCTGGACGCCGTCGTCTTCGAGCAGTACAAGGATCAAGGAGCCACGGGCAGGACCTACCTGCCGATGCCGTTCGCCATGGTCGTCGGCGGCCGGGGCTGGGGCTTCCACGTCCGCACGGCCCGGCGCACGTGGTTCGACGTGGGCGCGTCCACGCCGGACCGGCTCCTGGTCGAGGCCGAGGTCGGGCCGGAGGCGTCGCTGGAGCTGGCCGTGTACGAGGGGCCTCCCGCCCGCGTGCTCGACGCCTTCCTCGCCGAGGTCGGCCGCCCCGAGGAACTGCCCGGCTGGGTGTTCCGGCTGTGGGCCAGCGGCAACGAGTGGAACACCCAGGCCAGGGTCCTCGCCGAGATGGACCGGCACCGCGCCGAGGACGTCCCCGTGGGCGTCGTCGTCATCGAGGCGTGGAGCGACGAGTCGACGTTCACCGCCTTCCGCGACGCCGAGTACGCGGTCCACGCCGACGGCTCGCCCCACCGTCTGGCCGACTTCACCTTCCCGCCGGACGGGGCCTGGCCGGACCCCAAGGGCATGGTCGACGACCTGCACTCCCGCGACGTCAAGGTACTGCTCTGGCAGATCCCCCTGCAGAAGATGCGCCCGCACCCCCGGGGGCAGGCGCGGGCGGACGCCGAGGTCATGGTCCGGGAGGGGTACGAGATCAAGGAGGCGGACGGCCGGCCGTACCGCAACCGGGGCTGGTGGTTCCCTCTCGCGCTCATGCCGGACCTCACCGACCCCAAGGCCAGGGCCTGGTGGCTCGCCAAGCGCCGCTACCTCGTGGAGGACGTCGGAATCGACGGGTTCAAGACCGACGGCGGCGAGCACGCCTGGGGAGGTGACCTGCGGTACGCCGACGGCGCTCGCGGCGACGAGGGCAACAACCGGTACCCCGTCCACTACGCCGCCGCCTACGGTGAGCTGCTGCGCGACTGCGGTAAGGCGCCCGTGACCTTCTCCCGCGCCGGGTTCACCGGGTCGCAGGCCCACGGGTGCTTCTGGGCGGGGGACGAGAACTCCACGTGGGCGGCCTTCCGGCACTCGATCAACGCCGGGATCACCGCTTCGGCGTGCGGCGTGCTCTACTGGGGCTGGGATCTGGCCGGGTTCTCCGGGGACGTTCCGGGCGCGGAGCTCTACCTGCGTTCGACCGCGATGGCCTGCTTCTCGCCGATCATGCAGTACCACTCCGAGTTCAACCACTACCGCGCCCCGCTCCGGGACCGCACGCCGTGGAACCTCGCGAGCCGGACGGGCGACGAGCGGGTCCTCCCGGTGTTCCGGGCGTTCGCACACCTGCGCGAGCGGCTCGTGCCGTACCTGACGGAGCAGGCGAGGACCGGCCTGCCGCTGATGCGCGGGCTCTTCTTCGCCCACCCCGGCGACCCGCGCATCTGGGACCGCCCCGCGCAGTATCTGCTGGGGGACGCGCTGCTGGTCAACCCGGTCACCGAGCCGGGCGCCACCACGTGGGACACCTACCTCCCGGAGGGCCGCTGGGCCGACGTGTGGTCCGGGCAGGTCCACGAAGGCGGCGCGGTGGTCACGCGCGACACCCCCGTGGACGTCATCCCCGTCTACTGCCGCGAAGACCACTGGCCGCGCATGCGTGAGATCTTCACACCCTGACGGCGCACGGGGGGCACGCGTCACGGGCCCCTGCCTCCGGCGTCGCCTCGCCGTGTTCGGCCGGGGCGACGCCGGAGGCCAGGGATCAGACCGAGTACCGGCAGACCAGAGCCTGGCTGACGCCCTGGGCGTGGCCGATGTAGGTGTAGGTGGGCGCGAAGTAGGCGCACGCGGCGGCGGGGCTTCCGCTGCCCACGTAGGCCAGGCCGGAACCGCTGCGGCGGTAGCAGCTCAGGCTGCCGTTGTAGAAGCCGATCATGGACGTGATCTCGACCTTGGCCGCGCAGTAGTCGCCGAGCGAGAGCGGGCTGGCCACCATTTCGACGACGGCCGTGGAACGGGCCTGCGCGGGGGCGGTGAAGAGGGCGAGGCCGCCGAGAAGGGCGAGTGCGGCGGTGACGAGTGCGGCGACACGACGGGACATGAGGAACCTCCAGGATCCAGGAAGGCGGCGGGTGGCACCGAGAGGGGCCGGCGGGGCATGGCGGAGCGCGCGCCGCCGGGCTGGGTGGGGCTCTACGCAATGGGTCACGCTGTGCTGATCGCAGTATTAAATAGGAAACCTTCCTATGCAATAGCTTGCCGCAAGGGTTTCGGCCGAGCATTCTCGTTGTGAAGTGGCTGGTCAGGATGGTGCCGGGTCGATGCCCTTCCTGTCCTACCCCGGTGGGGTACGCGGTCGCGTCACTAGGCGCCCTGACGTAGGCACTTCTTGCGGAACCAGACGGTTTTGGCCTGTCCGCCGAGCGCCGGTTGGACGCCCCACTCGTCGCAGAGGGCTTCCACGATGCGAAGACCCCGCCCGTGCTCGGCGTCGTCGTCCGCGCCGCGACGCTCGGGAAGGCCCGCGCCGTGGTCGGTGACCTCGGCGCAGAGGGTTTCTCCCGACAGCCGGAGCGTGAGCCGGATCGGGGGACGTCCGTGGCTGACGGCGTTGCCGAGCACTTCGGAGGTGGCGAGCACGATGTCGTCGGCGAGGTCGCCCCTGCCCGGCAGATCCCAGCTCGCCAGGACCTGGTGGAGCCGGGCCCTCACCTCTCGAAGGGCCGTGGGATCCGCGGGGATGTCCCAGCACACGGCGCGGTCACCGTACGGAGTGCCGATCATTCTCGTCCTTGTCTGCGCCGTGTACGACCCCGGAGGACCATACTTTGTCGAGATTCGCGCTATTCGCGCGAGTTGGTGGAAGCTGACAGGTAATTGGCGTTAAGTCGCCCTAAAACCGCCGCATAACGCCGGGTTCGACACCTCGACCTCGCGCATCTGCCGCCGTAGATCGGTGAGCAGGGAAGACTCCACGAACAGCGGCTCGGCCGTCCGCCAGTTCGGGAACGCGTAGTACCGGCGGCTCCAGACCCCGTAGAGGATCGTCCAGGCGGGCTCACAGCCGTCCAGCAGCCTCGCCGCCGCCCGCGCCTCCGGGTCCCAGTCCCGGCGCCGCACCGTCTGCCCGCCGGCCTGCTTTCCGGTATGCCGTCCTGTCCGCATGATCCGCCTTCCTGGCGCCGAAGCGTCGCTTCCGTGGCGGCCTGGAGTGACGGGGGAACGCGTCCGCCGTGACGGGGTGCCGCGCTCCCAGAGTGCCTACTCGGTGTCATTTCTTGTAACCGAACGTGATGACACTGTGCCGACAAAAGGCTGTCCGGATCGTGTCTGGATTCGCGTCCCCTTTGTCGACGTGCCTGTGTAACACTGCGTCGAACACACGTTTTCCATGGTTCGGGAGGGTCTTGTGGGGCGGGAGCGGAATCTCGATCCGAATACGAGTCCGCGCGCGTTCTTCGGCAGCGAGCTGCGCCGCTGCCGCAAGAGGGTCGGGCTTTCCCAGCCTCAGCTCAGCGAACGAACCACCTACAGTCCGGACATGATCGGAAAAATAGAGCGCGGCGAGCGCCCGCCGTCGCCCGAATTTGTCCAGCAGTGCGATGAAATCTTCGGGGAGGACGGCCACTTCAACCGCCTCTACCAGTTCATGCTCAGGACCCCCGGCCCGGCATGGTTCGCCCGCTGGCTGGAAGAGATCGAACCCCGAGCCACCGTCCTCCGCACCTGGGACCCCCTCCTGGTCCCCGGCCTGCTACAGACGGAGGCGTACGCACGGCACATCTTCAGCAGGGAACCTAAGATCAGCTCCGATGAGGTCGAGGAGCGTGTTCAGGCTCGGATGCTCCGTAAGACGGTCCTTGAAAGAGGAGATCCGCCCGCGGTGTGGGTGCTGCTCGACGAAGGGATTCTCCGTCGCTCCATCGGTGGACCTCAGATCACTCGCGCACAGTTGGAATACCTTCTTGAGATCTCTGATCGATCCAACGTCGTCATACAGGTCGTTCCCTTCAGTGCTGAAAGCACAGTGGGCTTGACGGGCGCGTTCATTCTCGCGGAGCTTCCGGGAGGCGAACCGGACGCCGTGTACATCGAGTGAGCCCATTTCACCGTGATGCTGCAGGTCACAGGGTGGCGACAGATCCGTTGTCTTGATCGAGAAGTAAAGAAGCCTCTGGTAGAAGGGTTGTCGACCAAGATCAACCATCACCAGAGGCTCGCATG
>NZ_QOIL01000030.1 GCF_003323745.1 Sphaerisporangium album | reverse complement strand
CTGACCATCCACCGGGAGATCGACCTGGCCACTCACCGGGATTTCCGGTGACCACACCAGGAATTTTGATGGCCACCAGCCGGGAGAAATCTGGCCGCTCAACTGGAGAACGGCGTGTCCGCTAGCACCCCCGCCGCGATCGCAGACGTTGAAGCTGACGGCCTCACCCCCTTGGAGGCTTATCCGGGCTCGCGAGTGCCGTGGCGATGTCTGTGCCGGGGGTGCGGAGGAGAGCGAACCCCGACGCTGGGGAACATCCGGGCTGGTCATCACGGATGCAAGCCGTGCGCCATGCGTGCCGTTGGTGATGTGATGTTGGGGGAGGGCGCGCCGCGCGCGATCGCCGACATGCACGCTGTCTGGCTGGAACCCCTTCTTCCTTACCCGGGCACGACCAACCGGTGGGAGTCGCGCTGCTTGGTGTGCGGCCACACGATGGCGCCGATGCTGGGCAACATCCGCCGCGGTCAGGGGCCCTGCGAGCACTGCGGGGGGAAGGCTCGCCTCGATCCGGTCGTAGCGGCGGCCGTGATGTGGGAGGCCGGATTCGAGCCTGTCACCGACTATCCCCGGTCGAACCTGCCGTGGCATTCCCGGTGCCTCACCTGCCGCTCGGTTCGAGGACGGAGACTGAGCCACATACGAGCGGGCATTGGGTGCCGGGACTGCGCCGGGCTCGCCCCCACCGATTCCCATCTGGCCGCAATCGAGATGCGCGGCAGAGAATTCAACCCCCTCATCGCCTTTCCCGGACTTGGCGCACCCTGGCAGAGCCAGTGTCTGAACTGCGACAACGAGGTCTACCCTCGTCTTAACAACCTTCGGAGCCGACAGGGACGCGGCTGCTGGTTCTGCGCCAAGCGTGGTCTTGACCCCGCCGCCCCCGCCCTGCTGTACGTCATGACCCACACCAGCCACGGCGCAGTAAAGATCGGCATAACCGGCACCCACGTACGCCCCAGCCGAGTGAAAGAACATGAACGCCACGGCTGGAAGCTGCACGAGACCATGACCCTGCCGACCGGCCGGGACGCCTACCGGATCGAACAGCTCGTGCTGAGGTGGTTACAGACGCGCGGACTACGCCCGTTCCTGACGGCGATGCAGATGCCGCAAGCAGGCTGGACCGAGACCTTCTGCGAGGACCACGTGACCGCACCCGAAATGTGGCAGCTGGCGCAAAAGGCATGCGGTCCGCGGTGATCGAGTGTCAGAGCCCGAGAGCCCAAAGCGAGATCAAGAAGGCCATTCCCTGGCTCGGCGGCGGTCAGCCGACCTCAGGTGCCCCGGTGAGCAGCGCCCGGGCGCGCACCAGCACCAGCCCGGCGGCGCGCATGTCGGCGGCGGCCTGCTCAGCGTCCAGGCGGATCGCGGCGCCAGCCTTGCGCCGTCCGAATGGACGGTAGCCGCCTTGGCCCCGGCGAAGGGAGCCCAAGGTGGGGCTCGCGGCCTCACCGCAGGTGAGGCACCGGCTTGGCCAGTGGGTGTCCACGCCCCGTAGGGGTCCAGCGGCTCCAGCCCCGGCCGCGCGGGCGGATGAGTGAGCCGCTGATCGAGCCCACCGCGGTGTACCGGCCGGGGCCCGCCCCGACGGCCCGGAAGGCCCGGGGGGTGACTCCGCCGGGCACCAGGGACCCGGCGGCGCCGCCGAGCCTCTGCCCGGCGGCGGCCAAGACGGCGGCTTTCCGCAGCCGCGCCCCGGCGGCCTGCCGGTCGGCACCGGCCCGATGGTGGCCACCATCGGCGCCATCCCCGGGCTGCGGCCCCGCCGCACCCGCCGCCGGCGCGGCGCCGACACCCCCACCGACGGGGAGGTCCCCGGCCCCGACGTCGACCTCATCGACGCCGCCGAACCGCAGACCTGGGCGTGACCGGGTTGATACCCCGCGCCCGTGATGATCAGATTGTGCAGGCCCGGAACGCCGCCCGGATCGGGTTCGGCGCGGCGTAGAGTGGTCACTGATCTTCCCCCCAGCTTGGAGCTCTTCATGCCCGTGCGGTCGGCTCAGGATTGGCATGTTCTCGGCGTCGTCGACGTTCCCGGACCCGGCCGCTACGAGATCCTCTACAGCAACGCCCAGGGCGCCGCCGTACGCCCTATCGAAGCCGAGACCGACGACCTGGTCACGGTGAAGGTCGGCAGCACCGGGATCCTGCACACCTGCAACCTGTGCTCGTGCTGTCAGACATGCGCCTGCGCCGGCACTGGAGACCTGTGCTGGCCCTGTGACCGCTTCCGTCGATGGGTCCACACAACAGGCCCTCAGCTGGACACCTACCTGGCGGCCTGCGCGGCGCCCGAAGGCTGGTTCGTCGAGACCGGGTCCCGCATCGTTCATGCCGTGGGCTGCTCGGCTCTGAACCGGACCGTGAGCGAGGTGACCCGCATCTTGGACGACAACGCCTGCCCACACGACCAGTTCTACGATCCTGCCCCTCCCGTCCCCGTGCGTGCCGACACGATCCGCGGGGGCCGCCGCTGCCGCATCTGCTGCCCGGACATCACGCTGACCCCCGGCGGCTCTGGCCTCTTCGCTGCGGGTGGCGGTCGCGAGGTCTAGCAGTTCGTCGCTACCGGCTTCATTGGCTGGTGCCTAAGGGCTGCAGGTTCATTCGCCGTCGCCCCTCCGTGCAGGTCAGAGATGCGACGTATGTCCTATGCCGAGGGCTTGCCTGTCTGTCGGTTTTCGAGGTCGCCTGCACGGATTTTCATGCTCGGCTGCACTCCTATCCGGGCGCGACGAGACGTGCGCCGGGGAATGAGCTATGCACCGTCGTTGCCCTCGCGCAGGGAATGGATCATGCTCTGCAGGATCCGGAACGCGCCTGACTGCTCGGTCTCGGTCATGCCGGCCAGCATTCTGACCTCGACGGACCGGACTGCTACGGTCGCCTTCTCGAGGCTCCGTCGGCCGCGATGCGTGAGCCGCGTGGGAAGAACCTTCCCGACGGGTGCCTCCGCAGGCCTGGTCACGTAGCCCTCCCGTTCCAGGGCCTGGAGCAGCACGTTCATCGTCTGCCGTGTCACGAACGCGCCCCGCGCGAGCTCGGAGTTCGACAAGCCCGGGCGTTGAGCCAGCAGCTCGAGGCAGGAGTAGTGCGTCACGCTCATCCCGAGCGGCCGCAGCACCTCCTCCATGGCTGCGCGGAGCGCGCTCGACGCCTCTTTCAGCAGGTAGCCCAGTGACGTCTCCAGGTCGACGCCGACACCGTTTTGACTCATGTCAGTATTCTGACATAGATTGACCTGTGTCAGGAAACTGACATGAAAAGAAGGAGCATCATCATGCCCGCCACCGGCCCCGACTTCATCTCGCTCCAAGCGCGCGACCTCGACGCTTCGCAGGCGTTCTACGAGCAGTACCTCGGCCTCGTCCGCTCGCAGGCCGGACCTCCGCACGCCGTCGTCTTCGAGACGAAGCCGATCGCGTTCGCACTCCGCGACGTCGTTCCCGGCACCGATCTCGCATCCGTTGCTCAGCCCGGCATCGGTGCCGCGATCTGGCTCCACGCCACAGACGTCCAGGCCATTCACGATGCTCTCGTCGCCGACGGTCACACCATCGTCTCCGCACCGATCGACGGCCCCTTCGGTCGGACATTCACCTTCGCCGACCCCGACGGCTACCAGGTCACTCTCCACGACCGCGCCTGATAGGCCAAACGCCACCGGACGATCACCGGCCCCCGAAGACCGCGGTTGCGCCCGAGGCTCGAGAATCCGGGCGACGTTTGTTTACCCCGGGGTGATCATTTTTTCGGCTCTTCACACTTGGGGTGGACGGAGTGTGACGTCGAGCCGGGCGGTCGTGGTTCAGCGCGTCGAGAGCCGGATAGAGGTCGAGGTCTCCCGAGGATGGAGGTTCCTACGCCGCCCATCCGGAAGACCTCGACGTGCCCGACGCTACCGTCGGCGCGGGCTTCGCCTGCGCTGATCTGACCACCTTCTGCCGACTCGACGAACTCGGACTCAAGGTCACCGGCCAACGACTCGACCCCGACCGTACCGTCCTCACCTGCCGTGTCGTTGAACCCGACCAGTGGTGCCGGCGCTGCGGGTCGGAGGGATCGCCGCGGGACACCGTGACCAGGCGCCTTGCTCACGAGCCGTTCAGGTGGCGTCCCACGACGCTGCTGGTCACAATCCGCCGTCACCGGTGCAGCGGCTGCGGGCACGTGTGGCGCCAGGACACCACCCGTGCCGCCGAGCCACGAGCGAAGCTCTCGCGCCGCGGGCTGCGGTGGGCACTGGAGGCGATCGTGGTCCATCACCTGACCGTGCCCCGAATCGCCGAAGGCCTCGCGGTTTCCTGGAACACCGCCAACGACGCAGTCCTGACCGAGGGCAAGCAGGTCCTGATCAACGACGAGCATCGCTTCGACGGCGTCCACGTGATCGGGGTCGACGAGCACGTGCGGCGACATACCCGCCGCGGCGACAAGTACGTCACCGTGATCATCGACACCGTGATCATCGACCTCACCGGGATCCGTGACGGCACCGGGCTGGCGCGGCTGCTAGACATAGTCGAGGGCCGCTCCAAGCAGGCGTTCAAGACCTGGCCGGCCGAACGACCCAAGGCTTGGCGGACACTGAAGAAGCGCGCGACAACGTGCTCGCCTACTTCGACCGCCCCGGCACCAGCAACGGACCCACCGAAGCGATCAACGGACGACTCGAACACCTACGCGGCTCCGCTCTCGGCTTCCGCAACCTCACCAACTACATCGCCAGGTCCCTGCTCGAGACCGGCGGCTTCAGGCCGCGACTACACCCTCGTCTGTGAAGAGCCGTATAGTCCGCATACCTGCCCCCCACCTCAGAGGTTCACATGAAAGCGTTAGAAGCCACCGGTAAATTCTGGGTCCCAGGCAGCGAGAATGCCGCACAGTACGGACACATCACCTTCGACGTAGCCGATGGCGTCAGGCTGACGTTGGCCAATGGCCTCATCGAGATGCTGGCCACTGACTCCCTCGGAGCCATCGAGGCATTGGAATTGTATCGCCCGGACATCCCGCTCCGCTCACTTTCCAACCAGGCGTTGCCTGACACGATGAAGAAGATCGAGCTGCGAGCGGCGATGTGGGGAGCGGGACCGCAGGATAGTCAGAGACAGGCAGAGCCTCATCGCGTTCTGGTGTCCTTCGACGACTTGGGCGGGATACAGGCCGTTGCCAACTGGTTGAATAAGGCTCCCGATCTACAGGTCATCATCGGGTCCTTGGTCACCATGCGGACGGGCAGCGTCTTCATTGAAAACAGGTTCCTGAACGTATCTTCCGCAGCTGAGGGATTTCACCGCTCCACCATAGGTGGAACGCATATGGATACAGCAGAGTTCAAGTCAGTGTTGAGGATGCTGAAAAAGCATCTCCCGCGCAGGTACCGGCAATGGTTCAGCACGTGCATGGCACACGCCAATGACCCCTTCCTGTCGCAGCGACTCACCGAATTGGCGGCTCAGCTTGGTCCCGTGGCCGAAGTTCTCGTGGGTGATGTGCCCACTTGGTGCAAGGTCGTAAGTAGATGCCGAAACGACCTCACACATTTGGACGGGCAGCGAAAGATCTACAACGGCAGTGACCTCCACTGGGCAGCGGAGGGAACTTTCAATGTCACTCGCCTGTGCATTTTCTTGCATGTCGGCATGAACCCCGGACGTCCGACACAACTGGATAAGTCGTGGGCGGTCACCTCGGCGGCAGACTATGTGCGGAAGGCCGTCAACCGTCTTGTCGATGCGCAACAGTCCAGTAAGACAACGACAGCTGAGCCGGTGTAATCCGCTCCCATTGTTACACTGTCAGGGTGGGGTCTAGAAGAAGTCGTGAAGGGCGAAATCAGTGAACCGGCTGCCTCACCTTATCGATGCTGTCGAATTCCTCCAGTCACTCGGTGGCGACGCCGGTCCTCTCACCGTCACGATAAACATCCAGGAACGATCAATCTTCCTTCGGTCAAGGCCAGGCGTGTCGTTCGCGGTGCAGCGGCGTAGCGTTGACCTCGCCGCCATACGGCTAGGCGCGCTTCCCGACTTCCACCAGGCCGGACCGGCCTTCCACAAGAGCTCGGTCATCGGCATCACCCCCGATGGCACTCAGATCACGGTGTTCGCGATCTCTGATGTAGCTCCTGCACCGTCGACCAGGCGAACTACCTCAGCGAAGGCCTCAGCGCTGACCGCTGCCCGCGACTGGGCAGGCGGACTCGACGATCGCCTCGTTGAGGAGTTCATCCTTCATGATGATCTCACTGAATACCACGTGCAGATTATCTCCAGCGACAACCTCGACACAGACGCCATACCTGTGGTGTTCCTCGACGGGCTGATACAGGAGCGCGAAATTCGAGGCGGCCAGCAGAAGAACCGATGGAGCGCCCTTCTCCCGTCCGGTCACCACCTACGGGTGTTCCGTGGCTGATCAATTTGCTGCCAGTCGACCTGGGCCTTAGCCTGCCGCCGGCTAAAGTAGTGGCCGAACGGCAGCCACACGCTCGGTCAGCCTATAGCACCCAGCGACATACGGCCACCCGCGTTGAGTCGCCCGGTGTCTTCCACCGACAGAGTTCGTAACGCCATCTCCGTCGGCTACCAGTGAGAGCACTATTGTCATGCGAACCGACCACAGTATTACAATTCTCCCCGCATTACGGTTTCGCCACGCATAGGTACATGGCGATGCGGAATGGGATGCTGCCGGGTTTCCCGGAGAATGGGTTTGCAGATTGACGGGAGCCGTGCTTGCCCATTCTCTTCGACCGGATTAGCAGAGGCTATGCCTTATCGGGCCGCAAACGATTAGGGAGCCGCTTTGGCTATTCGACCAACGCGGGCCCGACTTTGTTTTACCGGTGCCCAACTGGTGACTGCCCGGTGGCGGCCTCCTCGCAGGCCATCCGCCCACAGAGGCAGGAAACACTCAAATCCGGAGGATGATCGCGAAAATGGGGGGCGCTGAGGCGCTCCCAGGCTGCCGAACGGCGACAGGCCGGTGTCAGAGGATCCCGGGGCACTCGCGCCCGGCAGGGGACCGCTCAGCGCGTCGGCTCGCCCCGAGCGCGTACGCCTGGCTCGTTGATGTTGGTTTCGGTGGCCACGAAGGCCCGATGAAGATCGCGCCGGATCGTGATTTCCGATACTGTTCCCTTAGCGGAAATCAGGGGATCGGCAGTTCGTATCTTGCTCATCGCCGCTCAGGCGAGGGTCGAGCACGGCAGAGGGAGCACGATGACGGCAGGACCACCGGTACGGGGCGCGATCACCAGGACGGCGCCGGACCGGTCGCACCCGGCCGGGAGCTAGTCGTCGTGTCCACTGATCTGGAGCTCGTGCGCCGGGGGCACCGGGTCCCCGCCACGGTGGTGACCACCCGGTCGGGTCGCAGGCTGTCGGCCTCGGTCGCCCGCCGTACGACCGAATCCATCCCGGCCTCCTCCCGCACCGCCCGCGCCTGGCGCTGGCAGACCTACGCCGCCTGGTGTACGCAGGCCGGCTTCGCCGCCGACGAACCCGGCGCGGTGCCCTCGTTCCTGGCGCACCTGGCCGACCGCGGTCACCCGGTGGGCACACTGCGTGCCTTCGTCGGGACTCTACGCGCGATGCTGGCGTTGGACCAGGCTCAGCTGGACGCCGAGGACCTGAAGCTCTGTGAGCGGGTCATCGTGCACCGGGCGCGGGAGATCGCCGACGACCCCACCGCCGAGCCCGGCCCGCTGCAGGCCGACTCCGTCACCCCCGAGGACCTGCGCGCGATGGTCCGCGCGCTGCCAGCCACCGCGCGCGGCATCCGCGACCGGGCGCTGCTGCTCCTGGACTGGTGGATGGCCGGTCGCTGCTCGGAGCCCGCCGCGCTCAACCTGCACGACGTCGTCATCTCCACCGCCGACCTCGTCGACGAGGCCACCGGCGAACTGGTGCCCGTGCCGGCGTTGGAGGTCCACATCCGCCGGTCCAAGGCCGACCAGCAAGCACGCGGCCAGGTCGTGCGCATCCTGGCTCCCGACGATGACCAGGAGCTGTGCCCGATCACGGCGCTGCGCGCCTGGTTGGACGTGCTCACCGACGACGAGCAGCTGACCGCCGGGCCGCTGTTTCGGCGGATCGACCGGCACGGGAGGATCGGCGCGGCCGCCGCCGGGCGGCGCTGTGACGACGACGCCCGGCAGGGCGGCATCACCGCCCGCACCGTGCGCAACATCATCCAAGACGCCGCCCGCGCCGCCGCCCTCGTGCCCACCCCGACCTCGCAGGAACTCGCCGAGGCCAGGGCTGCCAAGACCGCCGCCTACACCGCGGCGGCCGCCGCCCGCAGCGCCGAGGAAGGCGACCGCATCCTGGCGCGGTGGCGCACCGCGGTCCGCTCCACCCGCCGGGCCATCCGGCGGATCACCGGGCACTCCATGCGCCGGGGCTTCATCCAAACCGCCCTGGAATCTGGTCACCCGGCCGACCGCGTCGCCCAGCACTCCCGGCACGCCCCTGGCTCGCAGGCGTTCTGGAGCTACACCAAACGCCTCACCGACTGGCGCGACAACCTGACTCGCACCATCGACACTCGGCCGACTGCCACCGACCGTCGGCGCCGCTGAACCCACCCGCCACCGCTCGACCTGCTCTGCATCGGAGTTCCGCATGACGTTCCCCACACCGAAAGGGTTGCCCGCACGCCCCAAGCGCCGTAGCCGGGTCGCCGGTCCCCACGGCGATGGGCGGCCCAGATCGGCTGAGGCCGCAGCCGGCCCGGTGCGACTCCTGCCATCGCCCGATGTCGGAGCAAGAAGTCAGCCAAATCGGCGCGCTGCATTGCGCCACCACCTGGGGCGCCGGTCGTAGGCCTCGCCGACCGTCTCGCCTGCGGCGACCAGGTCGAGGAACGCCCGACCGTCAGGGGCGAGCGGGTCTCGCCGCCTGAACCAGCGTCGGCCTGCCGTCCTGGCTCAGGAGTGTGATCCGCAGCTCCTTGGCGGTCTCCCTGTCGGACTCGTCGAAGGCGGAGACCGTGGCGGTCATCGCCTGCACCTGGGCGTAGCCGAGCTCTGTCCGGCGCCGACGGCCGTGTCCATCGCCTCGATCTGGGCGACACTCGCCGACGCCCCGCGCACGTCGCGGGCGTACTCGCAGACCCGCCGGGCGGCGGAGTCGACCGAGTTCAGCAGCTCGTGCGTCTCCTTCCCATCGCGGTCGTCGTTCGCGGCGCGGGCGGCCTGGCCGAGGAAGTCCAGCGCGGGCACCAACTGCCAGGCCGAGTCGGCGAATCTGTCGCCGGGCGCCGAACCGGTCGCGTTCCTCAGCGGAGACGTTCATCGTCGGGCCGAGGACGCATCTGGCCGATCAGCCGTTCCAGGTCCGGGAGCGCGCTGCGCAGCGTGGCGCTGGGGAGCACCGGTTCGAGGACGGACGGGGTGAGGGGAGAACTGTCCTTGTTGTCCGCTGGGCGGGTGGAGGAACTCCGCGTCCGCGCCGACACCGGCGACTCCCATGCCGCCTGGTGGCTGGCCGAGCTGCTCGCCAAGAACGGGGAAGTGGAGGAAGCCCTCACATTGCTCCGCGCCCGCGCCGACACCGGCGACTCCTTCGCCGCCGAGCGGCTGGCCGAGCTGCTCGCCGAACACGGACAGGTAGAGGAAGCCCTCACGCTTCTCCGCGCCCGCGCCCGCGCCAACGCCGCCGACCGCTTTGCCGCCCGACGGTTGGCTGATCTGCTCGCCACGCACGGACGGGTGGAGGAACTCCGCGCCCACGCCGACGCAGGCAAGTCCGATGCCGCCGAGCGGCTGGCCGACTTGCTCGCCGAACACGGGGAGGTAGAGGAAGCCCTCGCGCTCCTAGGCGCCCACACCAAAGCCAACTTCGCCGACCGCTTTGCCCGCCCTGAGGCTGGCCGAGCTGCTCGCCGAACACGGGCAGGTGGACGAAGCCCTCACGGTTCTACGCGCCCGCACCGACACTGGTGATCCCGATGCCGCCCGGCGGCTGGCCGAGCTGCTCGCCGAACACGGGCAGGTAGAGGAAGCCCTCACGCTACTAGGCGCCCGCGCCAACGCAGGCGACCGCGCTGCCGCCTGGCGGCTGGCCGATCTGCTCAGCAAACAGCTCGACCTCGGGCCAGACCTCGCAGGCCCAGACCTTGGCCCGGGCCCGGACCTGGCGGGCGGTCACCCCGCCTGACCGCTGCGGGACGGGCGGCGGCCGGAGCTCGGCGACTGCCCGCCTACGCGCGGCTGGCCACGCAGCGGGAACCGGTTCTGAGGGACATCGGGGCCGGATCGTGCACGGAGGATGCGCGACCGTTGAGGCTCCCGACCGCTAACCCGCCGCTATCGCTCTAAGCGGACGTGATCCAGGACGCTGGCAGAGCAGCGGCGGCAATCACCGCTGCCGCGAACCCTAGGAATTCACGCGTCACAACGGCGGTGGCAGGCCTCGGGGTCGCGCTCGACGCAGAGCAGCGCTGCGGTGCCACTGCACGGCAGCTCCGACAGATCGGCGTGAGGTCGGCGCGGTAGAGGATCTGGGTGGTGTAGCGGCGGGTGTACTCGGCAGCGAGTTCGCGGCGCGAGCGCTTGCCGACACCTGGCGGTCATCCCCGGCGTACCGGAGTTGGCGTAACTCGGTGGTTGGGGCGAGCTCGGGGTGGTGCTCGTAGGCAAACCAAGCATGGGCGAGGGTCGCCTGCAGCCGGCGTGAGTGCACCCAGGTACTCGGGTCCGCGGACACCGCGGCGCTGGCGTACGTCGAGCAGCACACGAACGTCCGCGTGCCGCAGTCGTTGCAGGAAGGACTCGCCGCCGAAGCCATAGACGCCGATTGTCACCATCCTGAGCCCCGGAAATCCCCCCGACCAGTCTCCGCCGAGTCGGTTCTGTCGGACCCTGATGTCACAATGCGCGTTGTACCGACTACGCGGAGAGGAATCAGTGCGATGGGCAAAGGTGCGCGTCTGCGGCGTGAACGGGCGGGCAGGCTCTCGCTGGTCTTCTGCGATCTGGACTTTGACCGGGCCAGCCGGCCGTTCGGCCGGGGTACCCCAGCTGTGCCGTCCGACGGGTGGGCCGTCGGACGGGCAGGCCTGGTCTATGCAGAATGGGACGGTAGCCGTTGTCAGATCACCGGTGACGAGCTGATCGAGGGGCGGCACCCGGCCAGCCGCCTGGTCACGGTACTGCGTAGCAACCAACGGCTGATCATCGGTCACGGGTTGCTGAGCAGCGATTTACGCGCTGTTGCCATGGTCACCACTGTGCCCGACTCGATGCTGCGGCGGTCGGTCGACACATTGGCGCTCGCCCATCGGCTTCGCGGTGGCCGCTTGTCGACCGGCTGCGGCCTGTCCGACCTGGCCTGGGAGAACCTGGGCGTGCGCCGCCGCAAGCCGCATATCCCCGACATGCTCGCCGGCGGGCCAGCCCCAGACCTGAGGGTCGGCCGCGGGGATCACGATCCCCGCGAAGACGCAGCTCTGCTCGCGAGCCTGTGGCAGACGGTCGTCACTTCGGGTGTCCTGGCATGGGGCAGCGGCCTCACCGCCGGCGGGGCTAAGGGAAGCGTGCCCCTGACGGCCGAGCACATCGAAGAGTTGACCGGGAGGCGAGCCCAACCCGAGAACCAAGGATGGCGATCCAGACTGCGGGCCGAGGGCACCTATCACGAGACCGGGCAGGGGCGAAGCAGGGTACAACGGCTCATCGCCGCCGACCTTCCTTCTCCGACCGTGATCAGGGACCTGGCTGAGCGCCTGCAGCACGCTGGCCTCCTCCCAGCGCGGCGGCTCTCAGACGAGGAGCTGTACACCGCCTGCCAGTGGATGGGCTACGGCCAAAACCTCGACGTCCGCAGCCGGATCGCGGGCGGCCGTCCCCTCACCAAGGCCCTTCGGCATCGCCTAGCCCAGGCGCTGTGGGAGAGCACCCACCCTGAATGGATTAACGCCCTGTTCAACATGCGCAGCGTCGCGCGGACATCCGCCCGGGCCTTCGTGAAGTTCCAGCAGCTAATGCAGGAGCAGAGCCGGATCCGCGCCCATCTCGCCGCCGCCATCCACACGCTCTGATCAAGATGTCGCGACCACCTCCGCCATCAAGGGCCCCGCCGTCGTCGACGAGGCCGTTGTCGCCCGGCTGGCACCCGGTGTGCGCGAGCAGTTGCCGAGAGAATCGGCAGCCGCCTCAGCGGGTATAGCCTTCCCATGGCAAAGCACACACCGATGGACAAGGAAGCCGCAGCGCGCATCCAGTCCGCTGCCGCGCGGAACCCGGCCAGCGCCAGCGCCGATGACGAGTTCGACCGGCGCGCCCAGTCAACTGCGGACAAGAACGATCAAGACCGGTAGGAACAGGGCATGCCCGACCGCAGGCGCAGGATGTCCATCTGGGAGATGACCGGCGAACGCCCACCATGGGGGGACGGCCCCGAGCCGCCGTTCCCGCGCCCCGCGCTACCCGCCAGCGACGGGCGGTTCGTCGGCCCGCAGGACATCATCGCCGTCCCGGCGCAGGTCCTCTGCGACGACGGCCGGTGGCGGTTCGCGATGCTCCGCGCCCGGCAGCGGGTCACCCGGGACGGTGTCACCGGGTGGGCCTACCTCATCGACTACCACGCCGGGCCGATGCGCGGCTCCACCAGCAGCTGGCGCATGTACGACGCCTCCGCGCTGCGCACCCTGCCCCCGGACGAATTCGTCCGCCCGACTTGCACACAGGCGGGCGATCCGCCGTAGTCGGCGGATGAGCTCCCGCCACCTCCTCACAACCCACAGGACGAGCTCGCCAGCACGGAATCGCCCCGGCCTTCAACCGGCGCATGCCGCCGGCAATATCCGGTGCCTGCACGCCGTGACTCCGGCGCTCGAGGAAGCCAGGTGGCTGGCGCCGGAGCCCGGCGTTCCTGATCCGATCGATACCGTCGCCAGATTCGCGTACGAGGTGGCCGGGCTCCAAGAGAAACTCGCCGAAGAACGGGCCGAGCTGCACGAGTCGATTATCCGCGCCTCCTGCGAGGGCAGGTCCGAGGACGAGATCATCGAAGCCGCACGGAAAGCTATGACCGTTGTCCGTGGCCATGCAAAAGTGGGTCTGGCCCACTTTCCGTGATCGTCGCGCGTGGCACGGTAACGGTTCGGGTGATCCATTCCTGTGCCAGGCCCGGGTTCGCGATCATGTTCGATGTCGATCACGGAGTTGCTGGCGGTTCTGTTCCCGCATCTGGCGGGCGTGTGCATCGAGCGGGTGTTCTCGGCCGGGAAGACTGTCCGGGTCAGGGCCCGGAGCTGGGAGTCGGAGGCGCCCTGTCCTGGGTGCCAGGTCTCCTCGAAGCGAGTGCACAGCCGCTATAACCGCCGGTTGTCCGACCGAGCGGTGGCCGGCCGGGAAGCCTCGATTGAGCTGCGGGTTCGCCGGTTCTTCTGCGACAACGTCGTCTGCGGGAGGCGGACTTTCGTCGAGCAGGTCCCTGGGTTGACGATCCGGCACGGCCGCCGGGCCGCTGGCCTGAGCGATGACCTGCGAGCGATCGCGTTGGCGTTGGGCGGTCGGCCGGGTGCTCGGTTGGCAGAGAAGCTGTGCTCGGGCGTCGGCCGGACAACGTTGCTGCGACTGCTACGCAGCCTGCCCGACCCCCAGTATCCGACCCCCAGAGTCCTGGGCGTGGACGACTTCGCGTGGCGTCGTGGCCATACCTATGGCACCGTCTTGGTCAATGTCGAGACCGGCAGTGTGGTCGACCTGCTGCCGGATCGGTCGGCGGAATCGTTTGCCTCCTGGCTGGAGGCCCATCCTGGTGTCGAGGTGATCTGCCGGGATCGGGCAGGTTGCTATGCCGAGGGCGGCCGGCGTGGTGCTCCGCTGGCCGCGCAGGTCGCCGATCGATGGCATTTGCTCCATAACCTGTCCGGCGCGGTCGAGCGAGCCGTCGGCCGTCATCGCTCTCAGCTGCGTGAACAACTGGACACCGTCGAAGAGCCAGACTCCGCCGCCCCGGGTCTGCCGACCGAGGAAGGACCGCTGGTAGTCCAGACCCGGGCCCGGCATGCTGAGATCCACCAGGCACTCCAGCGAGGTATGACCATCACAGAAATCAGTCGCGACCTGCGGCTGGACCGCAAGACCGTCCGCCGCTACCTTGCCGTAGAAACTGCTGACGACCTCATCAGCAAGGAGAGGGCGAAACGGCAGACCATTCTCGACACGCACCTTCCCTACCTGCGGGAACGATGGGACCAGGGCTGCCGCAACACCGATGTGCTGTTGGAAGAGCTCCGCAGTCGCGGCTTCCTCGGCAGCAAACGCACCCTACGGAGGCTCACCGCCCAGTTGCGGGCCTCAACCGCCGCAGCGACGCAGCCGCCGGCACCGAAAGTACGCGAGGTCACCGGCTGGATCGTCACGCGCCCCGAAAAGAACACCGCCGAGGACCTGGCCAAGCTCCAACGAATCAACGACCGTTGTCCCGAACTAGCCTCCGTCACCACGCTGACCCGCGAGTTCGCTGAGATGCTCGTCCAACTGCGCGGCAAGGACCTCGAGGCATGGACCGAGCGCGCTGAAGCCAGCCCCGCCCGAGAACTCCGCGCGTTCGCCACCGGACTGCGGCGCGACTGGACCGCCGTCAAAGCCGGACTCACTCTGCCCCACAGTTCAGGAACGGTCGAGGGCAACGTGAACCGCATCAAAATGATCAAGAGGGTCATGTTCGGACGCGCCAACCCAGACCTCCTCCGCATCCGTGTCCTGCTCGGAGACTGACCAACGCGATCACGGAAAGTGGGCCAGACCCACACGCACTTGGCCGTTGACAACCGTCCAGGAGGTTGAGGCCGTGCTGGCCTTACGCCAGCTGCGAGAGCAGGCCGAGAAGGCCCTGAGCAGGTTGTACGTACGACGATGAGACTGTCTACCTGTATCTCGACGCGACGACGCGCCTACGTCTGCATCTCGCTCCGTATGTCACCGACGACCCGTTGCGGCCAACCGTTACGCGTCGCGGGCGCACGCGGTACTTGCGTCGCTGGGCTGGATTTGCAGTGCGCCGAGGCCGAGCCGGGGCAGCCCGTGGTGGCGGCCATCGCGCACGGCGCTTATGGCGAGGTGGTGGCTACGGCGTCGTCGCCTGAACCGGTGGCACGGGCGGTATGGCGCAAGTAGCCTTCCGCTCCGATCTGGTCTCGGACCCTAACCCGGCGCGAACGTCGCTGGTGCGACCGCGGACAGGGACCTGCTGGAGGTGATCGGCGATCAGATCGGCGCCGTACTGCCCGGGATGGTACGCGCGAGGTCTGGCTCGGCTTGGCCGATTGGCGGATGCGGTTCGGGCCGCACTGACCGCCAAGGCCGCCCCCACACTTCGCTGGACAAGGCCATGGCCGAGGTCGGCCTGACCGAGGAAATCTCTCACGGGCGAGCCCCGATGGGACACCGCGTGGGCCACTGCATTGGACACCGCTCAAATGGCAGGACGCGATCCCCCGGCCTGCGGCATGGATCCGCCTGGACGTACGCGAGTACGGATGCCACTGCCCCGGAATGCCGTCTCACCCAGCCGGCATGCACCGGCGTGGCGGCCCGTGTCACCCCGCCGCGCGCAACCGCCGCGCGTTCCGCGGCCGCGGCAGCCATACTTGGGCGCCGCACAGACCCGCAATCTTCCCCCCGCCGCAGCCGACCGTGAACCGCTGGGTCCTCCAGGACCAGTGGGAGCGGGACCGGACCGGGACGTCCCCGGCTACAAGACCGCCCACCTCCTCACCCCGGAGCGGCAGGGGCTTATCGCCGAGCTGCAGGCCGAGTACGGGTAAGCGGTGGTAGAGAGGCGGCTACCTCCCACTCGATCACTGACATCCCGGCGGAGCGGTAGTAATTTTGCTTTGCCCGTTTTCGCTCTTCATATGACTCCCGGCCGGTGATTCCATAGACCTCGACATAACAGAACGGCTCGACGTCGGTCAGTATGAAATCAGGAAATACCGCGCCTCCGTCATAGTGCATGGGTTTGAGAAAGCTGCGACCGGAGGCAATCAAGTGATCGGCCATGAGTACTTCATAAGAGGAATCGCCTGGCACATACGCGCGATTTGTCAGCATGACAGCAGCCTCCACTACGCTCAGGTTGCCTTTGGCTGTTCGTTCGACGACCAGTAGGGCAATCTGACGGGAGTGGTCGGCGCGGACCTTCGAGAATGCTGGCCGGTATTTGTGCTGTATGCGTTCCAAAAGGGGTAAAGCGATGAACACTGGCGTGCGCAGATGCCGCAGCATCACACGGGCACCGTACTTAGTAGGTGCGATGCTTTTGAGCTCTCCGAGAAGCAGGCCACGACGGCCGCTCTTGCCCTGGCGGATTAACCGAGAGACGAACGCCTCGAAGACGGCATCAGTTTGGAAAGCGGTTTGCGGTTGGTAGGGAGGCACCACGTGCAGGGCTTCGGTCAAGTCCTGGCGATTGATCAGGCAGTCCTGGATCGGACGTGAAAGCTGGACATAGCAGTTTGCCCAGTTTCGCCGCCATCCAGTTCGCCAGATGTTCAGGCGCGCATGCTCCCACAGGAAGTGCAGCAGCCCCAAAAGCCCAACAGTTCGCCGCCCGATACCTTCGACAGGTAGAGGCGAGGATTGGGTGGGAATCGTGGCACTGCCGGCCAGCCGTAAGGTTAGAGCGGCATCCAGTCGGATTGTGGTACCCGTCTCGGTTTCCAAGATTGCGGCCTGGGTGTATGTAGAGCGCCCTGACAGGGCGTCGAGACGGTGAAAATCGCAGTCCACCGCGTGTTCGGCTCCACCGCCGGGCCAGCAGGCAAGATGGAATCGACCAGCGCGAGAACGGATCACCAGCTTCGGAGGGGGAGTACGGCACAGGCATTCGGCGTAGCCACTCTGCGCACGCGCCCTCTCATATAGGCGAGCATACGGTGCCGCATTGGCTCGCAGGACAGGCAATAGTATTTGCCGGTCGGCCAGTCTCACCAGCTGGCGACTACTGCGCTCGGCACTGTCATGCTGGGCCCCAGAGGGCGTCTTCCCGTTATCGGTCAATGCCCCTCCTTCACGCCGATAATCTCCATGGATCTCCAGGAATCACGGCCCGTGCCCGGTCCAGCATTCACGCTACCGAGTTTGAGGTGCCTCGGTGGCATGGTTGTCCGCCGGCATGTGGCTCAATCAATCGTCCAATGAGTGATTGACACGCTGCTCAGCGAGATGCCGATGCTCGCGTAAATACGCTTATGGACCACGCTGAGCCAGGCGTCCTTTCGCGATCGATAGTATTTCTGGTTGTACCACGCGATACCCAGGACTAGCGTGCCGCCTCCCGCTGGGGTATCCGTATCGGGAATGAAGTAGGCCGACTGGTAGTCCCACAGCGCCCGCAGGCGCTCAGGACGTTCCTTCAGCTGATCGTCTGAATCGCGCAACGCGGCGATGCAGCGTTCAACTGTCGCCGCGTCGGGGAGACGATAACTGCAGTCCGAGCGTGCAACAAGCTGTTTGTCGCCGCGCCGCGCCGGGTCGTGATCTTCCCCTATGAGAACAGTAATGCAGTTGCTTAACGAAGCGATCTGATTCATGATCCAGATCTTTCCTGTATTGCGAACACGCAATCCATTACGCGAGCTCGGTCGACGGTTTTCACGTACGCCTGTTCATTGCCGATTTGCTACGGTGGCTCACCGTCCGGCGGCCGCACCATGGTGTCGCGGCCCGACTCCGGCGTGAAATCCGGCGGCGGCCGTTGCACAACTGCCGCCTCGACAGCGCGGCAGCTGATTTCGTCACCGCCCGCCGAAGCCGGCCGCGGGGGCTCGACGGTGCGGTTCGCGCGGTCGCGCGCCGCCGCCCGGATGCGGCGCGCTAAGTCCATGTTGGGCAACCCGTTCCTGATCATCGCGATTCCCATGGAATGCCTTTCACCAAGCGGGTGAGAGTCGACTGCGCACGTGGTAAGGCAGGACGGCCCCGGACACAAGGGACGCCAAGTCCAGCGTGCTCGGCTGGTAGGGCAGGTCAGGCAGCCGATTGAACCGGGCGATCACGTCCAGCGGACCGGTCTCGGCTAGGCCGAACGCGAACGCCCACTCGTGCTCGTAACAGGCGTAGAACCCGGTCGAGGAGAACACCTGTTGCAGGCGGTTGACGCTGGCGGCCAGAGTGTCGTTTCGCCACAGGGTGGGACAACCAGCCTGGATGGCCAGGACTCCGGTGGAGGTGAGGAGATCGCGGCACATTTGGAGGTATGGAGTGTCGTAGAGCCGATTGTGTTGGGCCGGCGCATCCGGCTGTTCGTCAGGCAGATCGATGACGATCAGGTCGTAGCGACGATCCTCGCGCAGGGCCCGCTCCACCCAGGCGTGGCCGTCCTGGTAGTGGACTGTGACGGGGCCCTGGCCGGTGCACGCGGCGACGAGTTCGGCGGAGGTGTAACCGTAGGGCAGATGCTCGGCGCACAACTGCACGCACTGGGCGTCGATGTCGACATGATCCACCAGCAGCGCACCAGATTCCACCGCAATGCGGGAGGCCACCCCCTCACTTGAGCCCACGATCAATACCTGCTCGGGCGGTCGGCTGCACATCAGCAGGGCCGGAACCATCAGGGCCTCGTGATAGGTGAGCTGGCTCAGTTCGCTCGATTGCCGCTCGCCATCACAAAACAGGGTGACCCCGTGCTCGGTGACGGCGATGAGCACGTCTTGATACGACGTGGCGCCACGGAACAGCACGTCATGGACCTGCCAGCGCCGCCAAAGGCCCTGGCCGAGTGGCTCGTCAAAGGACTCCATCACCGCGCTGCTCCTTGAGGCTGATCATCGGCCGAAGAGGGCATACCGCGCTCGATGGTCGTCGACTCGTGTGTTTGCGGGCGCAGTGCTGTTAGAAGCACCCGCACAGCGTTCTCGGGATCGGCGGAGTCACCGCAGGTGAAGATGTCCACATAGCAAGCACCAATCTCGGGGTAGGTGTGCAGGGTGGCGTGGGATTCCGACAGAATCGCCACGACCGTGACGCCATGCGGCTCAAAGCGCTCGCTGACGACCTGACGCACCTTGGCTCCGGCCTCGACGGCCGCCATGTGGAGCGCCTGCTCTAGGTAGACGACGTCATCCAGCAGCGCCCCCTCCACGCCGGCGAGCTGAGCCACGACGTGACGTCCATGGAACTCTCCGATCGGGGCCAGCGCGCTCATCGGTCTCCCGCCTGGTCAATAGTGACGACTGAAAGAGGCGACAGACCGCAAAACGACACTGAGCTGTAGGAGGCGGTGTAGGCGCCGGCACAGCCGATGACCACCCGGTCACCTTCGACCAGGCTCAGCGGCAACCAAGGCTGATGCTGCTGGTAGATCACGTCGTCGCCATCGGCGGTCGGCCCGGCCAGCACCACCGGTCCGGTCCCGGGGTCGTGCCGTGCCGCGGTGATCGGGTAGGTGATCGCCTCGCCTTCGGTCTCCGCCAGGCCGCCGTAACGGCCTATGTCCAGGTACACCCACCGGCGGCCTCTACGGGTGGCGACCTGAACCACCGTGGCGATGATCGTGCCAGCCGTCGCCACGACGGCCCGGCCGGGCTCCAAAATGGCTCTCGGTCGCTGAGCACCGAAATGCCGGGCGAGGCCGCGATCTATCGCGTCCGCGTACTGCTCCAATGAGGGGACGGGAGCGGTGTACGAGACCGGCAACCCACCGCCGAGATCAACCGTGGACAGATCAATTCCGTACCTGGCGGCTTCAGCGAAGATCTGCGCGGCGCTGGCGATACCGGTTTCCCACGCGCCCGGTTCACTTTGCTGGCTGCCCACATGCCAGCTGACCCCCAGACACACCAGGCCGTGACGGCGAGCGTGACGCAGCAGGTGGACCGCTTGATCGGGGGGACAGCCGAACTTGTCTCCAAAGGGAGCGGCGGCGCCATGGCCTGGAACCGTGATGCGCACCAGCACTGCGCTGCCCGGGGCATGCAGGGCGATCCTCTCGATGTCATTGGCGTTGTCGGAGACAAACAGCCGCACACCCATCTGGTAGCCGGCGGCTATGTCGGTGCGCTTCTTAATCGGGTTGGTCCAAGCGACGGCCGCAGGGGAGACGCCGGCGTCCAGACATGCACGTGCTTCCGCGGCACCCGCGACATCGAAGCACGCACCCAGCGCGGCCAACGTGCGCAAGACTTCCGCGTGTCCGTTCGCTTTGACCGCGTAGTACAGGTCGACGCCACCGAAGGTCTGCTGTAAGGCGGTGTAGTTATCGCGTATTGCGGCCAGATGCATGATCAGCACGGGGGTGTGATCGGTGAGGCTCCCGGTCACGTAGCTCGGGCCTGGCTCGACGCCGGGGGAAGTAGGTGTGGGGGCGGGGGGCATGTGGGCCTTTCCGTGACGTGGAGAAGCAGTACCTGCGGCGCATGCGGAGTGGCGAACGTCCCGCACGATTCATCGAGGGACGGCCAGGGGGAACGTACTGGGGGGCTCCGTGACCTTTGGCTGCTTCCCTCTGTCATTGTGTTCAATTCGTGATAATCGGTGGGTCGTCCAGGTGGTTGATCAACTTGTCATGGGCCAACTCCCTCACTTCGCAGATTCACCGTGGTCTCTGCCTGTGCCGGGAGATGGCCTCCGGCGAAGCATCACCGCAGCGTCCGGCCACGTCGCCAGCGTGTCGCGCCGTCATATCCCCAGACGAGCAACGACGACGACAGAGCCGGCTGGCGAGGTCGTCCGGTACGGACACGGGAGAACACCAGGCAAGCACGATGTCGATCTGCCGAGGTACTCGATGACTAGAGACTGGGTCTGATGATGGCGTGGAGTCCTGCGGCGTCGACGCGGACTCAAGGCATCGACTTCTGGCCATCCGAAAGAACGCTTATACCCAAGCCGTATTTGACGCTAGGAATGCCGCACCGGATGGCCTGCGCCAAGTGCGACTTCTACACGCCGAAGGATTCTTCCAAGGCGCTGCTGCTGGAGGCCAAGGACAACCTGTAACGCATGCTGGCCGCTGTCCCGCTCACCGACGACGAACGCGCCGCGGTTGATGACGGCCAGGCTGCCCTGGACCGGCTGCTCGGCCAGCTCGCCGACGTCCCTACCCCGCGACCCGAACACCACCGGCACCACGTCTATCGCCACCTCGTCCACGAGCCGGCCGCGAGGATCTGGCTGCCCACTTCGCCGACGTTCACACTGACGATTCGCTCCCCGGCGAGCTCCTGGGCCTTGTCGATCCCAGCCGTCACGCCATCGACGAGCTAAGTCCTGGATGACCAACGGGGCTCGGGCAGCGACTAACGCGGAACCTCGCTAGGTCAGTCCCTCCCCATCGCCCCCGCGATGCCGAGAGAAATAGACGCCTAGCCGAATTTTGCTGATGCAGATTGCCATGCTCCAGCCTTGCGTGTTTGCTGTATGTGGGGGTAGGTGCCAAGATCGGGCGTAGCGAGGGAGGAGTCACAGTGGGGACGAAGGATGAGCCTCCGCCCAGGTTGGACACCATAGCTACGCGACTGACGCACCTGTTCGAGACTCACCGACGGCCCGATGGGAAGAAGGTGCAGATCGGGGATGCGGCCCGCGCCACAGGTCTTTCTCGATACACCATCAGCCTGATCAAGTCGGGCAAGAACCCCAATCCGCAGATGATGACGCTGCGTCCGCTGGCGGCATTCTTTGGCGTAGAGCTCGGCTGGTTGGCTGGCGGCCCCCCTGAGCAGCTCGCCTCAGGCGAACATCTACGGGCGCAGATTTTCGGAGACCTGGTCGGCCTGTCCGATTATGTCTTGCGCACGATCGCGGATCTGACGAGGATTGCGCGTCGGGCAGAGCATCTAGGTACTTCCACACATGACGTCGCCGTGTCCAGGCGGACCTCGCTGTCCCCGCAGTTCGCGCCTGGCCCCACATATCCGGGCGCCCCGTCACAGGCCATCGTCGGGCGCAGGTTGTCGCTGTTGCGTGAGGCCCAGGCCTTGTCGCTTGATGACGCCGGTGAGCAGTCGGGAATCGGCCGATCGGCTGTGGAGGCTGTCGAAGCCGGAGAAGGTACGGCGGAGGTGGTGGAGGCGCTGCTCACCGCCTACGGGGTATCGGTTCCCTGCCAGCGAGACAGCGTGATGCGTCTGGCTCGGGGAGAGCACGAGCCGCAATGGTGGGATGCGCCGGAAATACCTTTGTGGTTCTCTACTACCGCGCGTCTGGAGGCGGGGGCTCAGATGATCTACACATATCAGGCACACTTCGTGCCGGCCTTGCTTCAGACGTATCAGTACGCCTTAGCCGCGTGCCGGGCTTGCCGATATGACGACCCCTCCCAGGCACGGCTCCAGTTCGGTGCCCGCGCAGCCATGCAGCGTCAGCGGTTGCTGGAAGGAGAGGACGCGCCGCGGCTGTGGGCGATCCTCGACGAGAGCGTTCTCCATAGGCAGCTGGTGGCGGGGGATGAGCGTATAGATCAACTTGACGCGCTGATCGCCGCTACCAAGGGGCGGGTGACGCTGCAAATAGCACCCTACGACTGCCAGTTCGTGCCACGTGAGGCAAGCTTCACCCTCTACCGGTATGCCGACGCGCCGGATGTGCTGTGCGTCCATCGCTTCGACAGAGATGAGATCATCAGTGACCAGTCAGAGGCTGACGCCTATCACCAGACATTCGTTGCGCTGGGGGTTTCGGCCATCCCGCCGGAGGAGACGCGAGACTTCCTGATCGAATTCCGCTCGGGGTTGTCGCTTGATCAACCGAAGGAATTCGATTAGTCCCTGTCTGGGTAGTCAGCTTCTTTGCCGCGATGAGATGCCCTGGCGATCCGGCATGCTCGCCTACTGATTGCTGATCTGTACGGCGCGATCCGCCGGGATGCCCGTGCGGGGATGTCGGGCGCGGGATGGAGAAGAAGTACCGGGTTGACCGGCGGACGATACGGCCAGCGTCGGCATCATCGACCGCCTTACCTCCGGCGGCAACATCATCGAGACCGGCACCGACTCCTACCGCCTCGCCCCCACCCGCGCCGCCCAGCACACGGCCAAGGCCCCAGACCGGCACCGCCACCGACCTCGCCGAGTCCCTCCAGCTCATCGCCCGATGGCTTACCGCCGCCGACCCAGCCACGATCTCCCCGCCGTCCCCGGCCTACATCGACCACCCCGCCTCCGCTTGGACGCCCTCCGCGCCGACCTGGAACGCTTCACCTTCCTCCTCGGCGCCAGCGGCGGAAAGGACCTCTTCGTCCGGCACTGACACTCCGGCCGCCAGCGCCGCAACGGCCCCGATGTCAGTGGCATGGGCTACCGTCGCCCGCATGCACGACAGCGCGCCGGCCATCCGGCTTGAGGCATGGACGCAGGCCGACCTCAACCTCCTGCGAGGAGCCAACACGCCGGAGATGACGGCGCACCTCGGCGGCCCGGAGACCGAGGCCCGGCTCCTGGACCGGCACCACCGCTACCTTCAACTCAAGGAACCCGGAGCCGGGCAGATGCTCGCCGTGGTCCTGCCAGACGGCCGGCGCGCCGGCATCATCGGCTATTGGGAACGGCCCTGGCAGCACGGGCTGGTCTACGAGTCAGGCTGGCACGTCCTGCCCGACTTCCAGCGACGCGGCATCGCAACCGCCGCCGCCAGGGCCATCGCCGCGCTTGCCCGGGCCCAGCACCGGCACGTCCACCTGCATGCCTTCCCGGCCGCCGACCACCCCGCCTCCAACGCGGTCTGCCGCGAGGCCGGCTTCACACTGCTCGGTGAAGCCGACATCGAGTATCCGCCTGGGAACATCATGCGCTGCAACGACTGGCGGCTGGGACTCTAACCGCAGGCCCCTGGGCGCGGCCCGGCGCACCGGCAAAGGTCCCGCGAGGCGCGGTCACTTTCGCGAGAATTGATCACGATTTCGCTCCCCAGTGCCGTCAGAACTCATGAACATTCGCGGCTACAGCTCGCGAACAAAACCAACCGGGACATGTCCGTGTCGCCCGGCTCCTCCAGGGGTGGGGCCTCCTAGTGCGCACCTCCGGTGGCCGTGAAACGGACGGACCTGACCCGGATCCGAGAGCTGGACACCCGAGCGGCTGTACGGCCTCCGGCACGGAACTACCCACCCCCTCTTTTCGGTCGCTCACAAACTAGCGCAATCCGGTGAGACTGTGCATCCTAATTGACATTCCTTCGTAAAATGACGAGAGTGATCCACCTGTTCAGCGTTCGAAGATACGAGTAGGGGGAGGTGTCGTGGTCGATTGGGTGCAGCAGTCGGACATGCGAGGCCCATCGGGTCGCGAGGTGGCGTTGCCAGGAGTCTGGATCTCCGACGACCGGGTCATGCACGGAATCTACCGACGGCCTATCAGCGATGTGATGGCTGAAGGCGCCATCTTCTGGCATGGCTACCGGCTGCGGAGATGGCAAGAGGCGGTAATCCATGGGGGCAGCATTCAACATCCGTTGCTGAACCCTTGGAATGCCCTGGACGATGACCTGCTGCCGCAAGAGCCGCATGCATCGGGGGACGCTGCGAGCCAGCAGTCGTCTGCGACTGGCGCCCCCCTGTGGGAGGGTGCCAAGCCGCGCAGGGCATATACAAGACCCGGTCATGGAGCCGGCTCCCGGAAAGCACATGCCGTGCTGCGGGGGTTGGTGCCCTATACGCAGTTCACACTTTTGCAGCCCCAGGCCATACGGTGGTGCCGAAAGGCAGGTCGCGCACGACGCATCTACAGTGTGACCACAGAGAACTATGTCAAGGACGGCGATGTCCGCCACGATCGATGGCGCATCACCGCGGGGCGTTGCGAGACCTATGGGCAACTGTTCCCGTTAGACGACATCATGGCTGCCTATCGCCGCGCACTGCCTGCGGACCTGGCGGAACGGGAGGTGGAGGCGTTGCAGGCACATCGTGATGTCCCCGTCGCCAGGTATGTGCCCCGACCGGCCGATCTCCTGGACGCCAAGCGCTCGCTCAGCGGACTGACGCTCGGTCATCCTGTGGAGATCACCGTCATGGGTATCCTGCGGGCGGCGGGTAGGCGCGAGCCCGCCGTGCCTCCCCGCTGTCATCACGACGGCCCGCACATGCGGCTCCGTGCGATGCCCTCTGAAATCGCCGTCAACCTGCTGGCGTTCGTCCGCCGGCATTGGGCCGAGGAGTTCTCCGGCGCGACGGTCGACAGCGTGGAAGATCTGGTGCGCCGCGACTATGTCCTTGAAGTGGCATACCGACGGCACCTTGGTACGCCTGGGCACCAGTTCGCCGGTTGCCTCGACGTGGAGGCACATCAGTATCTGTGCTGTCTGCTTCGAGGTAATGGCCGTGAGCCACAGGAACTGCACTATGACTCCGTTAAGTCGGGACGAGACGGCTTCGCAGCCTAGTCGCGTGCTTCCATACCGGTATTGACCTGGGCATCTATCATTCTCAGTGGCCCGTCACGGCCTGTCTGCCCGTGCTACGGCATCCGCCGACCCGAAATAGCCACTTGTTCGCCCTTTGGGGCGTCCGGAAACATGTGGACCTACTGGATCCGCCGTGTCAGCGTAGGTGGGCAACGCTGGCCGCCGCTGCCAGTGGAACCTCGGTTGGCATCGAGGATCGACGACGAGTGCTGAAGACTCCGAATATCCTCATGGCTTCGACCGTGGCGTACTTCGAGGGGGTTTCGTGGGACAGACAGATTGGGCCGCCGGCGTTGATACGACACGGGCTCACGCCGCCCGTGTTTATAACTGGATGCTTGGTGGCAGGCATTACTTCCCAGCTGATCGAGAGGCGGGCGAGAAGCTTGCCAAGATAACTCCCTACTTCCCTTTGGCCAGCCGGGCGAACCGCGCCTTCCTACGCCGAGTTGTCTCCTTCCTCGCGCAGAAAGGTATCCGCCAGTTCTTGGACATCGGCGCAGGTCTGCCCAGTGATGGCAATGTTCACGAGATCGCGCCGCAGGCGCGGGTGGTTTACGTGGACAACGACCCCGTCGTGCTTGCCCATGGACGGGCGCTGGTGGCACCCGAGACCGACCGGGTGCGGTACATCGGCGGCGACGCTCGTCATCCGGAGGAGATCCGGTACAATGCGGAGGTCAGGAATTTCATCGACTGGGACGAGCCGCTCGCGATTTTGATGATCGGGTTGCTGCACTTCATTTCGGACGAGGATAAGCCGCAGTCGACCATCGACTTCTTCCGCCACGCCGTTCCCCCGGGTAGCTATGTGGCGGTCAGCCACGCCACCTGCGACGGGTTCACACCGCCGAGGAGCGCGGCCATCGCGGAGGTCTACCGCGACACCGTAAGCCCGACATGGATGCGTACCCGCGAGCAGGTGCAAGAGCTGATGTCCGGGTTCCCGGAGATGGTTGCGCCCGGCCTGGTGTATGTGCCGAACTGGCACCCCGACAAGCCTCACCAAGGAGCGCCCGCAGAGGTATTGGGTGTCTATGGGGGCGTAGCGACGGTGCCGGCTTGGATCGCTGGGTGAATGGTGCGAGGCCGCCGGAGCGTAGCAGTGTACCTACTTGCTGGGGTTCACCGTGGGCAGATAGGTGAAGCCGCGGAAGGTCGGAGAGAGGAGACGCCGCGCAGCCGGTTCGTCGATCTCATACCCCTGGGGAATCGCTTCGACTGTCTCTTCCAAGAGCACGCGCGCTTCCAGACGCGCGAGGGAGGCGCCCAGACAGAAGTGCGGCCCCCGCCCGAAAGACGTCAGCCCGGAGGTATCGCGATCCAAGTCGTAACGATCTGGATCGCGAAACATCCGTGGATCGCGATTGGCCGACGCCGGCAAAAGCAGCAGCGTCGACCCCGCCGGTACGGTCTCACCGTAGAGCGTGACGTCCTTGGCGACGATCCTGGCCAGCATCTGACCGGGGCTGTCGTAGCGCAGCGTCTCCTCAACCCATTGCGCGATCTGCCCCTTCCATGCCTTACGGCGTTGCTCAGGATGTTTCCACCCCTGATACCAGACATTTCCCAGCAGCTTGACTGTTGATTCGTTTCCGGCGATTCCCAGGAGCAGCATCACCGAGACGGCGTCCTCGTCGCTGAGATGGTTGCCGCTATCCTGGGCCTCGACCAGGGCCGTGGCCAAATCTGGTCCAGGACGACGGCGTCGGTCGCTGACCAGGGAGGCGTAGTAACTCCGTAGGTCCAGGTGGGCTGCCTGCGCCGCGGGAGGCACCTGACCGGCCTGGTCGCGGCTGAGCGACAACTCCGACAGGCGCCGGATCTCCTCGCGGTCGGCGTGAGGGACACCCAGCAACTCCGAGATGACGTCCATGGGAATCTTGTTGGCGTAGGCGATGAAGTCCCAGGTGGGTAAGTCACGCACACGCTCCAGGTGCCCCCGGACGATCTCACGGATCCCAGGCTCCAGCTCCTGGACGCGGCGGGGAGTGAACCCGCGTGACACCAAGGCACGCATGGCTGTGTGCTCTGGTGGATCCATGGAGATGAAGCCGGACCGCCGCCGCGCCTGGGGGCTCTTCAGCTCAACCGTCGGCCCGTGGCTGCTGGAGAACCGTTCGTAGTCTGCCCATGCCGCCGTCACATCCTCATATCGGGACAGCACGTAGGCGCCGCTTTGGCCGATCTTGGGATTGTGATAAAGAGGCCTGTTGTCACGCAGATAGGCATAAATAGGATATGGATCCGCCTGGACTGCGGGGTCGACCGGATCGTACTCGGTCACCGGGTATTCCGTCACAGGTCTGCCCCCTGCCGGTTGAAGCGGCGTTCGCCGCCGAACGGACCTCGTCGCGCCCGCCCCAGGGCAATGGGCGCTGTCGCCCCATGATGACGAGATTTCACCAGCCCGGCAAATGCCTGACAAGCCGACAAATGTTAAAATGATTCACATTTCGGGCACGCCTATCGCATTCTCCGCCGCAAGCACGTTGCGGACCTCTTCACTACCCATGAAGCATCTCACCCCATACCGGTCCCACCAACGGCAAGATCGGAACTGCTCATTTGCCTCGCACTCCCGTCACCGCATACAAGCCGCCCAGCACCCGAGCGGGCGCCGCCGAGCGCGGGATGGCAGCAGCGAACGCGCTCACTGCGGTCACCGTGACATGCCGACTGAAGAACGCACCCTTGGTGAAGGCACGCTCCGCGGCGCGTGTGAAACCCATCCGTCCCGCCTGCGGCATCGCGACGTGGTAATCCTGCTGTTCCATTAGGCCGTACCACGCCACGACACCCCCGTCAGTGGTAGAGAGAGCGTAGACAGCCGGGAACGGCCTCACCCGCAGTCTCATGGCCCATTCCCGCTCCAGCGTCTCGGCGTCCGCCCGCAGGGCGGCGACATAGGAACTCGTGTAAGTGCCATCAGCCAGAACGCCGCTCTGCTGACCGCGCCGATCAAACGAACTGAGCAGCGACGCGTGCACCTCGGCAAGACGACGAGGGGAAATGCGCAGTCCCGCCATGGAGTCGGGGCCTACGGCGGTCGCCCTCCCATCGGGTGCTGTGGCGATGGTCGGCAGCGGTCGGCGCGTCCAGGTGCCGATCACCGCGCGCCACCCATGGTCGGTATTGGCGAGCACCACCTGGGCGTGACCTGCCTGCCCGTCCTTCCGGTAGGCCGCGACAAACCATTCAGGGCCAAAAGACTGGCGGCGCGGGATGTAGTACTGGACGTCCATGGCCCGGGGCAGACGCTCTGGCCTCTGACCGCGCAGCCGGGCCAGGTCCAGCCATCCCCGATCCAATTGAAGCGCCACACCGGTCTCCGTGGCCTGCAGACCTCGTCCGGCGGCCGCGAAGCTGGCCGACGCCGTCGCCTGATAGCGCGCGAAGACGTCGGCTGCCTCAGCCTGGGTGAGAGTCGCAGGGATGCTCGGAGTTGGGGGCTGCTGAGGAGAAGATCGAGAAGCGGGTCTCGGCGTGGTCTCGTCCTTGGTGGCCGTCCCACATCCGACGGCGATCATCACCGGTAGTAGCAACAGCGCCAATCGGATCCTCGTGCCGGACATTCGAGAAGCCTCCTAGGTAACTTCGAGATGACTGGGCATGCGTGCGGGGCGACGGCCGCTATGCCAATCAACCGCCCTCCGGTCGTGCTTCCTAATGCCGAGTCACAGGCCACGCGGAGGCCGTGAAGATAGCGGCGGAAGGTAGGGCAAGTAGTGCGGCAGGCAACTATTTGTTGCTGATTCGTGATCTAACGGTCCGCGTTGGCTGACCCTGCGCGACATGAGATCCGCCTGGTCGCCAACCGGGCACATCCGCCGGTCGGATATGGCGCATGCGCTGCACAGCCGCGCGATATCTACGGCTTCGAAGTCCTCGCGCCGCCTATGAGGGCTGAGAACTGACATCTCGAGCCCACGCACGGTCGATCTTGTCCCCTGTGACCAGTTGGGAGGGAGAGAATGAGCAACGCTATGGTCAACTCTCCCGCCACCTGGTGCGACCCCCATCCGGCCAATGTCCATCCGATCCCGCGGGACGGCCGCCGGCACTGCGGCATCCTGGAGCAAGTTCTGCGCCGGCAGTGGAACCCGGCTCACGGCCTGCCTCCGGCCAATCTGATCAACGCCGTCGACGAACTCGCGGCACTTCCGGTGCACATCGCCACCCGCCTGGCCCAAGAGCTCGATGAGATCTGGCTCGGCGTGGGATACGTTCCCGATCTGGACAATCTGGGATTTCTGCGCGGCCACCCGATCGAACCAGGCAGCGCTGTGCTGTGGGATCAGGTGCCCGGCGTCTGCACCGGCCGGATTATCGCGATCGGCACGGGCGATCATGTTTCAGCCAGCCTCGTACTTCACGAAGTGGGTCACGGGCTGGACAGCCTTGACGCGATGTCACAGTCGTCGGAATGGCAAACGATCATGAGAATGTGCAGGTCAAGGATCCAGCACCCTCGATACCTCAACGCGGTGGAATGGTGGGCCGAGGCCTACGCTTTATGCGCGTCTGGCCAGTTGGGCCGCTTGGTTCGCTTGCTGGACGATGATGAGAACCTCGCCGAGATGGTATGGGCGTACTATCGGAGGCACTACGGAGTCATGAGGTGATGACGGTGTGGACAGCGGTCAGGTGTGAAGACGGGTCGGTACTAGTGCCCATAGACATCGACACTGCCGCAGGTTGGCACGGCGACGGCGCCACCCGCATCCGTCCGGGCCATCCGGAACACGATCGGCTCGCCGCCACCGCGATCGCCGAGACCGACCTGGCAGGAGATCGACTGCAGGACGCGAGCCTTCAGGCCAGATGGGAAGCACGGTTCAACGACCGGGAAAGGCGTCGCAGCGCTTGACCCGTTGCTGCTGGTGCTCCTGGCCTCTCTCCCGAGTTAGACGCGGGGAAGTGCTGATCGACATGTCGCGGCGTCCACAGCTTCGGTGGCCCTGGTACTAGGCGGTCAGCGTTCAGGTACCTGCAGCACATGCGCATGCTTGCTGGCCGCATCGTCGCACAGGCACCCCTGGGTGATCCCGCCGCCGTGGCCGAGTTGCTGAACGCGCTGCGAAATGTCGGAGCGGGCCGGGAGCTCGCCGCCCTGCTGGACGGCGATCCCGCTGGGAAGGCCCGCCTCACCCACCAGAGCGCGGTCACCCGCCTGCTGCGTGGGCTGGAGGAGGCCGGGGCCACAGACCAGGTACGCGTGCTGGCCACGCGGGCCGCCGCGCACGGGCCCATCAACGACCGCGACCAGATGTGGCAATTCGCCGGCACCTTGAGGCGGATGAACGCCAACCGCCCGCTGGAGGTCTTTCTCGCGCGCGTCACCGCAGAGGTCGACCTTGATGACCCCTACGCCGTGGCGTGGCTCCTGCTTGTGCTGCACGACTCCGGTGCAGACGAACATGTCAGCGCGCTGCTGGCCACTGACCCAGCGGCCCGTGTCGCTCTTGCCGACCTGATGGCCGTCGCCACCCTGCTCCATGCCCTGGAGGACACCGCAGCGGCAGGGCAGGTACAGGCCTTGGCCGAACGCGCCTGGCTATGTCGGTGAGCAGCGACAGCGGATGTTGCTGAGTTCTGACAGCACTTCGTGATCTTCCTCGCCGCACGATGTTGCCCAGAATCGACAGCACTTCGATCGGCCGGCCCACGTGTACCCAGCTCCCGGCCGTGGGGCGGCCGCTGTCAAAACTCAGGGACAAGAGAAGGCCGTCGAGGGCAGGCGCTGTCGGTTCCGGCCGACAAACGCTGCCAGTTCTCACCGACAAAGCCACGCGCCGCAGCGCGCGTGGCGCTCCATGACGCTGTCCTGTGACAGCGAAGGCTGATCATTGTCACCGAAGGTTGATGACCACTAGTTTCGTGCCACCGAAGGTTGAGTGACGCGTCGCCAGTCGTCAGGAGTGACGGTGGAGGAACTCGCGGTTGATCACGGGGATCTGGCTCTTGGCGGGTTTGAGCTGGACTTCTACCACGACGGCGTACGGCGTCGCAGACCGCTGGGAGCCGGCTGGAACATCCGGTTCGAGCAGGCGCCGCCGGTGCGGCCCTTCGACTGGTCCAAAGGCGGAACGAGCTTCGCGGGCTGGTACTACTCGGTCACGAACGCCGATCATGTCGGGTACGAGTCCTGGCTGGAGCGCGACCGGCTGATCCTGCTCGATGCCGATCCCGAGGTGAGGGGCATTGCCTCGCAACCGTTCTGGCTGCACTGGCACGACGGGGTGCGCCGGCGTCGGCACGCCCCGGACTACTTCGTCCGGCTGGCGGACGGCCGCGGCCGAGTCATCGACGTGCGTGCCGACGACCAGATCGACGACGCGGCGGCGCAGGCATTCGAGGCCAGCCAGCGGGCCTGCCGGTCGGTGGGCTGGGAGTTCGCACGGGTCGGGGTTCCCGATCCGGTGCTGATGGCCAACATGCGATGGCTGGCCCGCTATCGCAGGCGCCGCTGCGGTGATCGCCGAGACGTCGCCGATGAACTCCTACGCGTCTTCGGGCAGCCGACGCCGTTGCGGGCCGGGGCCTGCTCGGTGGGTGACCCGCTGCTGGTGTTGCCGGTGCTGTTTCACCTGCTCTGGATGGGCGTGCTGGCCGCGGACATCGGCACGCAACTACTGGGATCCGACAGTCTGGTGCACGCGGCGAAGGTGGCGGGCCGGTGAGCCGGCTGGCGCGCCCGGCCCGGCTGATGGTCGGCGAGCGGGTGCGGTTCGATGGGCAGGTCCGCATCGTGCTGGCGCTCTCGGGTCACGTGGTGATGCTGTCTGAGCTCGGTGGCCAGCCCAGGGCGGTGCCGCCGGCTTTGCTGTTCGCCGATGACGACTTTGAGATCGTCGGCAGCGCGGGGCGGGTGTCGCTGCCTGCGGTGTCCTTGCTGGAGACGCTGCCCCAACCGGTGCTGGAGAAGGCGCTGTGGTGGGAGAGTCACATCCTGGAGGTCTTGCACGGGCTGCCACCGGATGCGCCCGGCGATACCGGGCCGCGACCGGAGTATGCGCCGACCCGGTCGCTGACGTCCCGGGAGAAGGCCAAGGCGGCCGAGTTGACGGCCGCCGGGCATCGAGTGAGCGCGAGCACGGTGGCCAACTATCGCCGCCGCTATGAAAGCGGCGGCGTGCTGGGCCTGGCCGACCACCGCCCGATACGCAAGAGGCCCCAGTACGGGGAGGTGGACGACCGGGTGGTCGCGGCGATGCGGCAAGCCATCGCCGAGGCCGTGGACGCCTCCACCCGCACCGGGTCGTTCCTGCTCTGGCGGACCGGCGAACTCCTGCGCGAGCAGGGTGAGCCGGTCGAGCTGCCGTCGCAGCGCACGCTCTATCGGCTGCTGGCCAAGCTGACCGCGGGCACCCACACCACCGGCTCTGCCGTCACCCGCAGATCGCGGGCTCATGGTGCGCAAGCGCCGTTCGGGGAACTGCCCGCCTTCGCCCCGGGCGAGGTGATGCAGATCGACTCCACCCCGCTGGACGTGCTGGTCCGGCTGGATGACGGCGTGGCGGGCAAGGTCGAGCTCACTGGCATGATCGATGTCGCGACCCGGACGGTGACCGCCGCGGTGCTGCGACCGGCCACCAAGTCGGTCGACGCGAGCGTGCTGCTAGCCCGCACGCTCACCCCGGAGCTGATGCGGCCGGGCTGGGTGGAGGCGTTGCGCATGGCGCGCTCGGTGCTGCCGCACCGTCGGCTGCTGAGCCTGGATGAGCGGCTGGAGCACGCGGCCGCACGGCCGGTGATCGTGCCCGAGATGATCGTCTGCGATCACGGCAAGGTCTTCATCTCCCGCAACTTCATCGCTTCCTGCCGGTTCCTGGAGATCGACGTTCAGCCCGCGCACAAGGGCTCGCCGTTCGAGAAGGGCCACATCGAGAAGATGCTGAGCTCGGTGGGCACGCTGTTCGCCCAGTTCGTCTCCGGCTACACCGGCCGCAACAGCGACCGGCGCGGACGGCACCTGGACAGCCAGCCCCTCTGGTCGCTGCTGGAGTTGCAGGAGCTTGTGGATGAGTGGCTGGTCGCCAAGTGGCAAAACCGCAGGCACGACGGGTTGCGCGACCCGGTCCACCCGGGCAGATCGTTCACCCCGAATGAGAAATACGCCGCGCTGGTCGAGGCCTGCGGCTACGTCCCGGTCGCGCTCACCGGCACCGATTACATCGAGCTGCTGCCGGCCATCTGGCGGGCGGTCAACGACTACGGCATCAAGATCAGCCGCCGCACCTACGACGGCCCCGGCCTGATCCGGCGCCAGGACTCCGGAGTCCGGGCCAAGAAGGGACTCTGGGAGGTCCATCACGATCCCTACGACGTCTCCCGGATCTGGGTGCGCAACCACCACGGCGACGGCGAGTGGATCGAGGCGCGGTGGAAGCACCTGCATCGCGTCCCCGTCCCGTTCGGCGAGCTGGCCTGGGACCACGTCAGCCAGAGTCTGCCGCGAGCCACCGAGGTTGAAATCGCCGACGCGGTCGCCGCGCTGCTGGCCAAGGCCGGCGCCGGGCCCGAGCAACCGGCCAAGCCCGGCACCCGGCGCACCGCGCGGGACCGGCGCATCGCGGCTCGCACCCGCGCCACCACAACCAGCGCACCTTCCGTTCCGCAGCCAGTCGCGTCCGCCGAAGCAGACGCCGAATCAGGCCAGGGCCCGGCCGAGATCGCAGACGAGCCGCTGGCCAAGGTGATCCCGCTGGGACTGTTCGACCCCCTCGAAAACCCCTGGAGACGCTCGTGACCGACCGCGGCCACCTCACCGGCACCGCCCTGCAGGCCGCCGACGAGCAGTCCGGGCTGCACCTGACCACCATTCCCGGATGGCGGCGGTCGCTGGCCGAGCCACCGGCCCCGCCCGCTCTGCTGAACGCCGCCGACTACGCCCGGCTGCCCGGCATCGAGCGCGACGCCTACGACGAAGCCCGGCTGGACCACCACGCGCGGCTGCTGGTGGTGGCCACCTCCGCCGTCCGCCACACGGTGACCTGCGGGCGACGCCTGGTGCTGCTCAACCGGCACGCGATCAGCGCCCGCCGGGGGTTGATCGTTTCCGGCCCGGCCGGCACTGGCAAGACCATCGCCATCACCCAGCTCGGGCGCGCCCACGAACTGCTGGATCGAGCCCGTCACCCGCACGCTGGCGACCGGATCCCGGTCGTCTACATCACCGTCCCGCCCGCCGCCACCGCCCGCATGGTCGCCGCCGAGTTCGGCCGCTTCCTCGGCCTGCCGGTCCGCAGCCGGCTCAACATCACCGACATCATCGAGGCCGTCGTGGGCGTGCTCACCGACACCCGCTGCGGGCTGATCCTGGTCGACGAACTGCACAACATCTCGCTGACCAGCCGCACCGGCGCCGAGGTCGCCGACACCCTCAAATACTTCTCCGAACGCATCCCGGCCACCTTCGTCTATGCCGGCATCGACATCGAACACAGCGACCTGCTGTCCGGCACCCGCGGCGCGCAGATCGCCGGACGCTTCACCCTCATCACCACCCAGCCGTTCCCCTACGGTCCCGAATGGCAGGGCCTGGTCGCCACCCTGGAACAGACGCTGCTGCTGCACGCCCACAAGCCCGGCACCCTCACCGGCCTGGACCGCTACCTGCACGACCGAACCGGCGGCATGATCGGCGCCCTGTCCCACCAGATCCGCGGCGCCGCCCTCGACGCCATCCTCACCGGCACCGAAAGAATCACCAGGAAGGGGTTGGACACGGTCCCGCTGGATCACACTGCCGAGACCACCCGCGCCCGCGCCAAGGCCGGCCCCAGCCGATGAACAACGTCCCGGACGAGCGGCTCATCCCGCTTCCGATCCTGGTCCGTCCCCGATCCGGTGAGAGCACCGGCTCCTACATCCGCCGTCTGGCCCGGGCCAACCACCTCAAGCCCAGCTACCTGCACGGTTTTCTCGCCGGTCCACCGACGTGGTTCGGCAAGCCGCGTCTCGAACGACTCGCCGTCTTATCCGGACGCACCCCTCAGGTGCTGCGAAAGACACTCTCCGACGCTGGCCCAGCTCCCGGTCGAGACAAACCCGGCCCTTCCAACAAGCCCAAACGCATCGATAAGGCAGAGCTCTATCGGCGGATCCGTCACGATGCCGAGACCGAGAACCTGTCCATGCGCGCCCTGGTCAGGCGCCATCACGTCACCTGGCGCACGGTCAAGGCCGCCCTCACCAACCCCGAGCCTCCGGCCCGCAAGCCCTTACCCCGCCGCCCCTCGGCCATCGATCCAGTCCAGCGCCTCATCGACTCCATGATCAAGGACGGTCACCGCCCTACAGAGATCTGGACACGACTCATGGATGAGCACGACGTCTCGATCTCCTACGGGCTGATCAGGCTCTATGTCCACAACCAGACGACGCGCTGATGCGATCCCCTGCGATACATGGCGGCTGAGGAAAGGTTGAGCTCGCGATTCTCCGGAGTGACCAACTGCAGTTGGCGGAAATCCTCAGGTTTACTTGGCGGAGTCGTACTTGATCACGGAGCGCGGCCACATAGGGAGATGTGTTGATCTCGGACTATCAGCAACGGTTGCGCCAGCACTTTCTGGCTGCTCCCGTCGTCCAGGCCCCGGCGCCCTGGCAGCCGGTGCTGGACAACAGAACGCCCATCGGCGGCCTGCTGGGCATCGGCTTCGCCGTCCATCCAGAGAGCAGGCGAGATCTGGTCATGGTCGTCTCCAATGACGGCCATGGGCTCTTCGATGCGGTCACCGGCGAGAAGATTGCCCGAGACCGTGATCCCGACCTCGACACCAGCACGCCCGACGCCTCCCCGGACCTCACCTGCTCCGGTCTCGGGCCAATCGCAGGCACCCAGGTGCACATTGCCGGCCTCTTCGGCGGCGGCCTGCACAGCACTACCTCCGACGGCTGGGGCATCGACGTCGTCAGCCCCGAATGGCCCAACGACCGCGTCCTGCTTTCTGCGGATGGCGACATCTACAAGGATCCGCCGGGAGAAGGCTGGTGGCACATCTTCCACGCCAACTACTCCACCTTCCGCGCCGCCGGATTCTCGCCTTCAGGCCTCACCCTCGCCGTTGCTACCAGCAGCGACCTCACCCTCTGGACGCGGCCAACTCTCAACTTGCGGGCATGAACACGGAGCCTGGCCTCACCCGATCGTCCTCGGCGCCAGGCTCCCGCCAACAACAGCTGGGAACCGCCATCTATAACTGGGGGGTCGCAGCTGACCGCTCAAACTTCGTTGTCACAACTCAAGGTTCGCTGTCACAGGACAGACGCCGACGCCGTGGCCTCGCTGCTGGACAGCATGTGGACGGTCGGTGAGCCGGGCGCGGCCGGGGTGCTGGCCGAACGCGCCGCGGCGCACACTCCGCTCAGCGATCCGCATGCCGTGGCGTCGCTGCTGACGTGCCTGCATACCACGAGACCGGGCGCCCAGTTGGTCGTCTTGGCCGAACGCGCCGCAGCGCGCGTCCCCCTCACCAACGCCAATTCGGTAATCACGCTCATTGACCGGCTGAGAACGGTGGGCGCCGACGAGCAGGCGTGCCTTTTGGCCGGACGCGCCGCCGCGCGGCTGCCTATCACCGACCCTGCCGTGGTCACAATGCTGCTGGGCACCCTGCTCAAAGCCGGAATGCGCGCACAGGTCGCCGCGCTGCTCGCCCGCGACCCCGCCAAGCATGTCACCCTTGACGATGTCATCGCTGTGGCGGGCCTGCTGAAGAGCCTGAACGCGGCGGGATCCGCCGAGCCGGTCGCCGCACTGGCCGCCCGCGCCGCCACGGCCGCTCCCATCGACGTCCCTAACGGCATGGCCTCACTGCTGAACATCTTTCCTGGGGTCGGAGCCGGTGAGCAGATCCCCGCGCTACTGGCCCGTGACCCCGCCGCGCGCGTCACCCTGAACCGGTCGAGCCCGGCGGTCCAGCTGCGGAGCCTGCGTGCGGTTAAAGCACATCAGCAACTCACCACGTTGGCGCGACGGCTACCCGGCGCGGCGATGTTCTCGCTGTTCCTCGATCAGGCCGGTGAACGGTACCGGTTTGGACGCGAGCCCGACGGCGCCCCCGCGCCTGCCTGGACTTGGGAGGACTTGACATGAGTCGCCGATTGAGGTCGGCCGCACTGCCTGCGGGAACACTGCCAGCCCCCTCCGCCTGGGCTACCAGAACCCGGTGGTGTCTACCGACGACCGCTCCTGGACACCCTCCCGGCAGGCGAGGGGAGGCCGTCTGCGCACCAAAGAGCTCATTGACCCGTGACCTGCGGCGTAACGGGGGAGGCACGCCGCGCGACGGTGAGATAGCTGCCAGCAGAGGCCATCATGCGCGCAACGCGCGTGGTGGCGTCCAGTGATTTAACCACCAGCTGGTACCCGTCGCCCCCGTCATCAAAAGTGATCACAGCCCCGCCGAGGCTGACCCTGACCGGCTCGTGGGGAGTGGCCGGCAGGTAACCACGTCTGCGGTACCAGCGCAGCACCTGGCGGTCACCCTGCCGGACTTTGGCGAACACCAGCTTGCAGCCGCCCTGGCGCAGGTGTTCTTCGCTCGCGGCAAGCAGCGCGGTGCCAACACCAGTACCGCGTGCGTGCTCGGCCACCGCGAGCAGTTCAAGCTCACGGAGCGTTTGGGCCGCGCGCCGCTGAACCGGGCCACCGAGATCGGCGAGCTCGCCGATCAGCCGCACCGGGGGGCAACTGTAGGAGAGTGCGATAACCGCTGCGTCGCCGGGGGCGCAGGCCACCAGCACAGTCGCCCGGCCGTGTGGAACCCTCAAGTGGCCGCCGTGCTGGTCGATCGCTGCGGCGAGCGCAGGTGGAACGACGTCCATGCCCAGGGCGACCCTTGCCAGAGCTTCAACGCTCAGTCCATCACCTGGCAGCGCCAGACGAATTGGTGCCACGCTGGTAGACGATACGCACCATCGGCAGCGGGCGCATCGCCATTAACAGGGAAACCGGTTCAACCGATACAACCGGACACCACCGGTCAACGTCGGCAACCTCCCACGGGGGACGCCGCTGACGCCGGCACAGCTCGACCCGTTGGTGGCGGTGAAACAGCCTCTACGCGAGCTGGACGCAAGGCAGTGGGGGGATGCAAGAGTATGGCCGTGACGGCAGCGTTCGAGTCTGTACCGTTTCAGCCGTGGTGAAGTCCCGGGGCCGCGTATCTCGGGTCCACCAGTCGCGCGGCCGACCGGTCCAGTGACCCTCGGCGCCGCTCCATGGCCCAGAAGGTCGCGAACAGACCGACCCTGGTGAAGCAGGCCGCAGCGCGCATTGGCGGGGTGGTCGCCTGGCGTGCCCCTTCCGACCCGATGCACGTGCCGTCGCTGTTGCCGTTGTCCATCGACATGGTCGCCGGCCAGGTATCGGGCTGCGGTCGCCGATCACCCCTCTGGGCCGGCCGGGGTCCCCTGGCACGCGCTGGTTCCTCACGGCACTGGCCCGGGGCGCCACGGTGGCCCAGGCCAGCAAGGAGGCCGGGATCGAGCACAGGACGGCGTACAAGCACCTGGACAGGTATCCCAAGTTCGCGGCTCGATACCGGGCGGCCGTGGCGGCTCAGCAGCGCACGCCCTCGGATGTTTCCTCCACTCCGGCAAAGGCCCTGAAAAGGCCCTACAGTCGTGCGATGACCGCGACCGCGACCGAGCCCGGCACCCCGCTGCCGGCGATCGTCATCTGCTGCGCCGAGGTGCTGGGGGAGGAGTTCGGCGCGCTACTGGCCAGCGTGGAGAGCGCCGCCCAGCGGCCGCGGCCGGGCTCGCCGTACCTGGCCGAGCGGGAGGAGTGGGAGGCCTCATCCGAGCACAGCCAGGATCTGTGGTCGTACGGGCATCGCATGGCCCGCGGGATCCTGCTCAACCTCGCCGACCACCTGGCGATGCTCAGGAAGGCGTTCTCCGGGCCCGAGCTGCCGCTGTACGCGCACATGACCTTGTCGCGCGTTGTCGCCGAGGCCGCGGCCCAGGTGTGCAACCTGATCGACCCCGAGGCCGGCTACCGGGAACGGGTCCTGCGTGCGGCCCTGCTGGGACTTCGCAGCCGCACCCAGGAGGTGCGGGCCATCGGCAGTCTGCTGGACGAGCACCCGGTGAGGAGGATAGGCGCGCTGGAGAACACGACGCGTGCACGAGAGGAGTTCATCGGCCTGATGGAGAAGGCCGGCCTCGAGGTACGCCGCCGCGTCGGCATGCCCACGGGGGCGAGATATCTCGGCGACGGACCGTTCCGTGACCTGGACCCGAAACTGACCCTGCTGGTGAACGGCCTGTTCCCCGATCGCCCGGCCGGCTACCAGATCGGCTCGGGCGTCGTGCACAGCCTGGAGTGGATGCTGCGCGACGCGATCGCCAGCGACGGCGCCGACGGAGTGCGCGCGGAGCCGGATCTGCTGGGCATGGGCGCGGCCACGCTGCTGGCTCTGGACGCGTGCGCCGCGGTCGCGGGGGCGTACGCGCGGCTGTACGGGCACGATCCGGCGCCGGCGGCCGAGGCGAGCGCGCGGCGGTGCCTCCGGGTCGACAAGGCGTGCGCCGCGGAGTTCGCCCGCGTGCAGCTGCTGCGTGCCGCCGGGCGGTGACTGCGCGGGCGCGGCCGAGGACGGCCGTCCGGGCGGGGTCAGTCTCCGTACTCGGGGGTCCCGCTAGCAATGGCGGAAAATCCAACGGATATGGGTCTGATCTGCACGGATGGAGCTTGGCCAGCCGTGCCGTGATCGTGTTCCCAAGGAGTCTCCGCAGGTCAGCAGCAACTTCATTGGATTCACAGCCAGTGCTACCGGGACCCCATGAGGGCAACGACGGTCTCAGTCGTTCCCATCGCACCTATCATCGCCAACCGGTGCAATAGGTGCATGAACAGTCGATGGGGTCGCGTCCTGGTAGGAGCCTTAGCTGCGGTCGGCATGGCCGAAGTCCTGCGCTATAGCCGGACCAGGCGCCGTACACCGATCACCCCGCCCCCGCTCGCGCGACCACCGGCCTCAGTGACCGACCTCCAGCCAGTCACCCCGCCCCCGCAGACCCCCGGCAGGTGGCGCCGTCCGGCCCTCGCGCTGATCTACCTGGGCACGCTGACCGCCTGCGCCGTAGCGGCCTTCACCGCCGTGGCCCCGGACGACGTCCTGCGGCGGTTCGGGCTGGCATCCGCGCCGGACTGGGCGCGCTGGACACTGGCCGGCCTAGCCCTGAGCGGCGTCGTCGCCCTCGGACTCGCCGTCCTGCTCGGCCCCGCCGCACGCCGCCTCGCCGGAGAACGGCAGCCGCTGACCGATGAGGAACGCCGCCAGCTGTCGGTCACCGACCGACTGGAGGCGGTCAACGCCACCCGCCAGACCCTGCTGCAGTCGGCCACCGGACTGGTCGTGATCGGCGGCGTCGTCTTCACCGCCCTGAGCCTGTGGTACACCGCCCGCACCCTGGACACCACCCAGCAAGGACAGGTCACCGACCGCTACACCAAAGCCATCGACCAACTCGGCAACCGCCAGTCCCTGGACGTGCGCCTCGGCGGCATCTACGCCCTGGAACGCCTGGCCACCGACTCCCCACGTGACCACCGAACCATCTACGACGTCCTGGCTGCCTTCACCCGCGAACACGACCCCGCCCCCAAGACCAAGACCACCGGGCCACCAGCCACCGACATCCAGGCGGCACTGACCGTCATCGGCCGCCGTAGCACCCACGACGCGACCATAGACCTGGCTACCCTTCGCGCCCCGAAGGCCAATCTGACCCGCGCGGACCTGGCTCGGGCGGACCTGGCTCGGGCGGACCTGACCGGCGCGAACCTGACCTATGCGAGCCTGACCGGCGCGAGCCTGACCGGCGCGTACATGAACAGCGCGAACCTGTTCGGCGCGAACCTGATCAGCGCGAACCTGATCAGCGCGAACCTGGATAGCGCGAACCTGACACTCGCGTACATGAACGGTGCGAACCTGAACGACGCCAGGCTGGCCTACGCGTACATGAACAGCGCGAACCTGACCGGCGCGAACCTGACCGGCGCGAACCTGACCCATGTCAACCTGCCCGGCGCGATCCTGGTTAACGCGGACCTGACCGGCCTCGCGATCCTGGCAGGCTCGAACCTGGCGGGCGCGAACCTGGCGGGCGCGAACCTCGGCGCGGACCTGAACAACCCACGGATTGTGTTCACCCCGAACCGCGCGCACGCGTCCTGGGAGCAGGGCGCGGACCTGGCCAACGTGGACCTGACCCGCGCGAACCTGACCCGCGCGAATCTGACCCGCGTGAACCTGACCTATGCGAACCTGACCCGCGCGGACCTGACCGGCGCAAACCTGACCTATGCGAACCTGACCCGCGCGGACCTGACCGGCGCGGACCTGACCGGCGCGATCTTGTCGGGTGTGCGAGGACTGACGGAGATTGAGATCAAGGCTGTCGCGAAGACTGACGCCACGACCCAGTTCTGAGGGGCAGCTGATACCCCATAGGATCCCTTAGCACTGGCTGTGAATCCAATAATGTTGCTGCTGACCTGCGGACGGTTTAACTCCCCGCAGGCTGAGCCGCGACCCGCTGGCCCGGGCCGCGGCGGCAGCGTTCCCGTGACCAGCCGGCCTGGCCACACCTGACCACGGGTCCCGGCATTCCACCGGAATGTCACTCCGGCGCGGCCTCGCCCACGGCAGCCGGCGTCGCCGCGGCCGCGCCGCGCAGGAGCTTCAGCTCGGCGCGGGCCTCCTCGGTGCTCGCGGTGAGGACCTCCACCTGCGCGCGGTGCGCGGCGATCAGCTCCTCCAGCCGTCGCTCGGCGTCGTCGCGCACCTGCCGCCGGTCGGCCTGCGCCTGCTCGGTGGCCTGCCGGGCGCGGTCCTCGGCCGCATCGGCCTGGCGGTGAGCCTCGGCGGCCGCCGCCGTCAGCGTCTCGACCTGAGCACGATGCGCGTCGATGAGGTCCTGCCGCTGACGCTCACCGTCAGCGCGCAATTGCGCCAGATCGGCCTTGCCTTGCTCGGCGATCTGCCGGGCGCGGTCCTCGGCCGCCTGGGCCTGGCGGTGGGCCTCGGCGGCCGCCGCCGTCAACGTCTCGACCTGAGCACGATGCGCGGCGGTCAGCTCCTCGCGCCGGCGCTCACCGTCAGCGCGGACCCGCTCGGTCTCGGCGGCCGCGTCCCGCGCCTGCTGCTCAGCCTGGGCCACCCGCCGCCCGGACTCGGCCACCACCTCGGCGGCGGTCCGCTCGGCCTCCGCCTTGGCGGCCAGCGCCGTATCACGCTCGCGCTCGGCGCGCTCGACCGCCGCGGCGGCCTGCGCCCGGATGCCCTCCAGCTCGGCCGCGCTCTCCTGACGCACCAGGGCGATCGCCTCGTCGCGCTCACGGCCCGCCTGGTCGACGTCGGCGCCGGCCTGCCGCCGGACCGCGGCGATCTGCTCGTCACGCTCCCGCTCGGCGGCGGCGATCTGCTCCCGGGCCTCGCACCGCGCCGTCTCGGCGAGCTCCTCGGCCTCCCGGGCGTGCAGCTGGGCCTCCTCCATCCGGCCGATCGCATCCTCGGCGGCGGCCTCGGCCTCCTCCCGCTCGATCTCGGCCGCGCGCAGCCGGGCCTCGGCGGTCCGGCGCTGCTGATGGGCCGCCTCCGTCTCGACCTGGGCGTTGGCCACCTCCTGCCGCGCGGTCGCCTGGATCGAGGCGATCTCCGCCTCGGCGGCGTCCATGTCGCCGATCGTCTCGAAGGCGTCCAGCAACCGGTTCAGGTTCTCCACCGCCGCGGCGATCTGCTCGCGGCTGGTCTGGGCGAGCTCGGAGGCGCGCGCGGTGTTCACCGTCACCGCCCGGCCCTGGTCCTCGACCACCGGCAGCCCGGGCTTGGCCTTGCGCTTGGCCCGGAAGTAGGACTGCGGGTTGTGATCGCCGCGGTCGCAGAACTCGGTAGGGCGCCCGGTGTGCGCGGGCGGCGCCGGCGGCTGGTCGCACTGGCCGAGCACGGCGAACTTGCACAGCGGCTCAGCGTCTGAGTCCGCGTCCGGGGTCTCCTGCACGCCAGGGATGGGTTCGGTCATGGCGGGCAGCCTAGCGCGGTTTCGTTTCGTTTCATCACAACCGTTTCCTTTCGTTTCATCACTGTGACGAAACGAAAGGAAACTTTGAAGGGGAGGGGTCTGTCCGGCATCGTTGAAACCGAACAGACCAGGGTTTCTGTCTGGTATCGGGTGGCGCTGGGCTCTGGGCGCCGTCCCTTCCCCGAAGGTCAGATCCCCAGGACGGGAACCACCGCGCTGCATGAGCGATGAGAGCCGACCCCTCCGAGCAGCTCAAGTAAGTTGCCGTGCCCTGCCATGAACGGCGCGGGCGGGCCCACCATGACCAGCACGCGGCCTTCATCCAAGGCGGCGGCCTTCCACTCCGGTGGCGTCCCCTCGAAGCTTGTCGACTTCGACGAGCGTGTGGCCGCCGCCTGTGACGACCAGGGGCCCAGCCGTAGCACCTCCTGACCGGCCCCCGACCGGCCCGTTTCCCGTCCCCCGGGAGGCGGGCCGGTCGCATGTCCGGCTACCTACTCGCCGTCTCCCTCAAGCCGCTTCCCTGTCTCCTCCGCCACCACCTCAAAAGCAGCCCTGATCCCCGCCAGCCACGCACACTGTGCAGCCTCCTCAAGCTCTCCCCATGAGGGGGGACTGTCCCCCGCATCCCCTCGGGCCATCCACTCCCGGTAAGCCGCGTAGGCGGTCTGAGCGATCTCGATCGGCTTCATCTGTCCATCCCCCTCACGCGCTCCTGGGTACGTCACCCGGTTCACGTACGCCCATGACGTGACGTACCCGGCCCCCGGGGCCGGACCGGCGGCATGCGGGGGCACTCCTGGCGGCCGTCGAGCGCGCGCAGCTCGACCACGCCCGACCCGGGCCGCCAGGAGTGCCAACCACCTCGACCCGGTCGCGTACGCTCCCGAGTCCTGGACGTCCTGAAATTCACCAGATCCCCGGTCGTTCGGCCCGGGCAGTGCTTACGGTGGACCGCCGCCGTTTTCAGGCGACACACCCAGTTCCCCGATCTGTCAGGTGATGTTCATGACCATCAGCCAGCCGCAACCCCAGACCCGTTTGTGCCCGGCCTGCAAGGCCGCCGTTCCGCTCACCGAGGACATGGTGGTGGCCATGTGGCTGGAGGACGGGGCGACGGTCGAGCAGATCCACGCCGGCGACTGCCCCGACTACCTGGACCACCAGGCGCGGCTGATGGAGAGCGTCGAGCGTACGCGCCAGAAAGAGGAGCGGGCGCGGCAGTTGTTCCCCGACGCTCACGCCCGGTTCCAGGCCGCCCTCCAGTCGCTGCCCGCAGAGCAGGCCGCCGGCCCGTTCGCTGCGGCGCTGGCCGAGCTGGTCTCCATCCAGGCGGGCCGCTTCTTCGGCAACGGCGGTTTCGTCATCCTGCCGGAGTGGGCCGACATCCTCGATCGGCATTTCCCGGCCACCGGCCGGTGACGTTGCTTCGGGCCCTGCCAGCGGGTTGCGCCGCCCCGGTCACCATCGCGCAAAGGGGCGGCGTCGGCCGGTTGCGGCCTTCTACGCTGACGGCCATGACGAGAGCTGTTGACCTGCTGCGACGCGTTGATGAGGCGATCGCGGCGCACAAGGACATGCGGGATCCGCCGGGCGTTGAGATCGTCTCGATGCCGGTGAACGTCACCGCCCTCGATGACGTGGACGCGGAGTTGGTCCGGATGCGCTACCAAGCCTCAGGTCTCGGCTTCACGCTCGTCGACGACCGCGTCCCCGCCCGCCCGGGTACCGTGCCCGGCTCCTCCCTGACCGCCGCAGAGCGGGAAGCGCTGGCAATGGCGAAAGCGGCGCGCCTGCGGTCCGAGCGGGTGAACTGACAGGCCGCGAGGGTGAACACATCCGCGGCGTCCCTATGGCCTGTCGGTGCTGTTCGACGGGCGCGTGGTGGAGCTGGCCTCCCCCGCCGTGACGGCCACCGCCACGGCGGGCTCGGCCTGCATCCGGGCGTCGATCGCGCGGGCTACAGGCTGCCGGCGAACTGCTCCACTGACGGCGCCTCGGGCAGCTCGCCCGACTCGGGCCCGACGAGCCCGGCCGCGCCCTGGAGACCGAGTCGCCCCATCCAGCCGGTCAACCATCCGGCGACGACGGCGGCCAGCGTCCCCGCCCCGTCCGCGTAGGTGATGGCCCCGCTGTCCCAGTCGCGGGTGGTGAGGACCACAGGAGCAGCTCCGGTGATCCGGGTCCGCCCGTCCTCCACCCGTACGTCCAGCGCGGCCTCTACCCGCCACGGCAGCGGGCCGTCCCAGCACCAGGCGATGATCTCGACGCGGCCCGGCGCGGATTCGGCAGGCATCTGCATGTAGACCTGGCCGTCTGCAGAGCCCGACATGGCGTCCACGGCCTGGAGCAGGCGCTGGGCGACGATCCAGCCACGGCCGTGCGCGGCCCGATCAGCGAGCCGCACGACCAGGGCACGGCCCCGGTACTCGTAATGCGCCTGGGACAGGCGGATGGGCTCCCAGACGCCGGTGAGGTCGACGGTGGCGCCGGGACCGGGCGGGACGTCCAGCACAGCGCACTCGGCCTGTGCCGCTGCGGCGTTCGAGGCGTCCTGCTCCGACCGCTCCCGGTCGGCGGCGGTGGGTTCCGGCAGGTTCTGGTCGCTGCGGGGCAGGAGGTCGTGCTCCCATTCGGCGAACTGCTCGCTGTGGTCCATGTCCCCTCCTCGGGGTCGTCGGGCGGGCGGCCGTCCCGGGCGGGGGGGGGGCGGCCGGTGTCCCTCGAAGGGGTGATGAAGTCTCTCTGCCTACCGATGGACGACGGGCGCCGCTACACCCACCACACGACTCGCTGGTCGTCGTGGCCGCCCTCGGCCTCCGGGTCCTCGCGGTGGTCTTCGATGGCGGTGCGAGCCCGGTCGACGCTCGTCTCGCTGACGCCGAAGCCGCACCAGCACGAGCCCTCACACGGGTCTTCGCCGGTCACGGATGCGACCCTCACGCGCTCGCTGGTCTTCTTGTCCACGACCTAGCCGGTGGCCATATTGACTGCGCTCCTTCCCTCTCACTTACTACTGATGGACGACGCCCCGCTCGTGCATGATCTGCGGCGTCAGGCGCGGATGTCGGCGCGCTCGCGCACCAGATCGGCGGTGTCGGGATACATCTTGTAGAGGCCGTTCAACGCGGCGTCGGCCTGCTCGTCGGTGACGGGTGAGTCGAGCTGGCGTTGTCGAGGCATCCACCACCGGACCGGCAAGGCTCAGCATTCCACCAGAATCCCCGCAACGACACATCGCCGCGGAATGCACCCCACCGAAAGGACGTCGTGATGACTGTGATCACCGGCGCGTACGGCACAGCCCACCGCATACCCCCGACCAACTACCAGGCGCACGCGCGCGCAGCGCTCGACGGCTGGATCATCACCGCGCCGATCTGGCACCCCCTGTGGTCCCAGTACACCCTCAGCGTCGTCACCCTCGCGGACATACCGGGCGTCCCGGCCGCCAACAAGCAGCGGCCGGACGTCACCCACGAGCTGCTGGTGGCGGCCCTCAACCCGGAGCATGGCCCCGTACGGGCCGAGGACGTCCAGGAGGGCTCGCTGCGGCTGCTGACGCCGGTCAACATCGCTGAGCAGGTCACCACGACCGACGAACGGGCCGTGCAGCTCGCCGAGCTATGCGCCCGGGCGGTGGTCGACGGAGTGCTCTGCCCGGAGACCCTTGACGCTCCCGACCTGATCCGCACCATGTGGCGGACCAGCATCCACCAAACCTTCGACCACCACCGCGACCCCCACCACGGGCGGAACTGAAGGACGCCGACCGCCGCCCTCGGCGCCGAGGTAGCAGAGACATCGGGGCCGCCCGACACGCCGGGCGGCCGATGTACGTCCCGGCCTCCGACGCTCAGGCTGATGACGATGTGCGCATGAGTTTCGTCCTGGCGTTCAATCCGCTGTCGACCCCGGTGACGGCCGACGACGGCCGGGTGGTCGGCGCCGGCGAGTGGGAGTGCGTGGACGACACCGGCCCCGTCGTCGCCGAGCTCGTCACCGCCCACCGTCTGAGGCTGCTGCCCGACCCGGCCGAGGCCGCCGAGATGGATCCGCGGGCCGCGGCCGCCTGGGCTCGCGTCCAGGACGCGCGCGCCGGTGCCACAGCCGACAGTGCGACCGGGCCGCGCCGTCGCGGCCGCGCCGCCGAGACCAGCGAGGGGTAGCCCATGCCCGGCGTCAACATCGTCACCGCCACCCGTTCAGGACCGGCCTCGACCGCGCAGAGCGTCGGCGCACGCTACTTCGTGGCGGGCATGACCGAGCGCGGCCCGGTGGACCGGCCGCTGGTGGTGCGGTCGCTTCAGCAGTACATCGACGTCTACGGCGACCGGGTGCCGTACGGGTACCTGTACGACGACCTGCGCACTCACTTCGAGGAAGGCGGGATGGAGGCGGCGGTGATCCGGGTGGTGGGCCCGGCGGCGACCGCCTCGCAGGCCGCGCTCAACGACCGCGCGGGCTCCCCGGCGCAGACGCTGCAGATCTCCGCGGCCTTCCCGGGGTCGTGGGGCACCCGGCTGCAGGTGTCGGTTGCCAACGGCACCGCGAGCAACACCTATGACCTGTCGGTGCTGTTCGACGGGCGCGTGGTGGAGACCTATCCGGGGCTGGCCTCCCCCGCCGCGGCGGTGGCCGCCACGGCGAGCTCGGCCTACATCCGGGCGACCAACGCCGGGTCCACCGCGCCGGCACCGGACAACAACCCGGCGGTCACCACCGCGCCGGTCGGCCTGGCGGGCGGGACCGACGACCGGGCCTCGGTCACCGCGAGCCACTATGTGGCGGCGCTGGCGCTGTTCCGTCCCGAGCTCGGCACCGGCTGCGTGGCGGTGCCGGGGCAGCCGTCCTCGGGGGTCGGGTCGGGGTTGCTGGTGCACTGCCGGGCCAACCGGCGGATCGGCCTGGCGGCGGTCGCGCCGGGCACCCCGGCCGGGTCGGCGCAGAACGCCGCGGTGGCGCTGAAGGCGGTGGCGGCCGGGCAGGGCCAGCACATCGGCCTGTTCTGGCCGGCGATCCGGATTCCCGATGGGGCCACGGTGCGGACGATCACCCCGGAGGGGTACGTGGCGGCGTGCCGGGCCCGGGCGATCGGCCAGGTGGGCGGGCCGTGGCGGGCTCCGGCCGGGGCGATCGCCCAGGCGCGGTTCGTGCTGGCACCCGAGATCGACGCCGACCGGGCGCTCGGCGACAACCTCAACGCCTCCGGGGTCAGCGTGATCCGGACGATCGCCGGGACGGTGCGGCTGTACGGGCGGCCACGCCTGGCCACACCAGGGAGCAGCCTTGACCCACGCCTCTCCCAGCGCCGGCCCGCACGGCTCGCCATGGCATGTGCTCGGCGCCGCGATCCGCCACTGGCGTGAAGACGTACACGGCTGGGGACTGCGGGCAACCGCAGCTCACGCCCACATCAACCACTCGTTTCTCGCCCGGATCGAACGCGGGGAGCGCATCCCGCAGCTCTCCGTGGTGGCGGATCTGGATCGCATCCTCGGCGCCCAGGGCATCTTGATCGCCCTGTTCAAGGGTGCCGAAACGGCCACGCAACCGGTCAGACCGGTGGTGCCCGCGGCGGCGACGGTCGATGCTGAGGGAATGGACGAAGTACGGCGCCAGCTCCTCTCGGGCATCGCAGGGCTGGCAGTGACAGCGGTGGCGGCGCCCCTGCCGGGGCTCGACCAGCTACGAGAAGTCGTTGACGCGAGGATGGGACCGGCCAGCGTCAGCGAATGGGAGGAGACGGCGTGGGAGTACTCCCACGCCGTGCGGGCACGGCCGCTTCCCCAGGTGATCCCGGATCTGGCGCTGGACCTGCTCGCGCTGCAAAAGCTGCTGGCGGCGCCCGGCGGGCGGTCACCGGCGTGGTGGCGGGTGAACGCCCGCATGACCTTCATGCTCGCCCTGGCCGTCGGGGCGGCCGGGCAGACCCGTCAATCCCGGCATTGGTGGGCGACCGCCCGCCACGCGGCCGACCGCACGAGCGACGGCGAGCTGATCGCCGTCACCAACGCCTATGAGGCGGTTCACGCCGTCTTCGAGGACCGGCCCGCCTCCATGATCATCGCGCGCGCCGAGGCCGCCCTGGCCGCGGCCGCCGGTCGTGCCTGCGCGGGCGCGGCCGAGGCCTACGTCGCCCTGGCCCAGGTCCACGCGATGACCGGCAACGCCGAGGCCGCGCGTCAGGCCCTGGAGGGTCAGGCGCGGCTGGTCGACGAGCTCCCCGACACGATCACCGGCGACTACGGCTCCACTGACGGGTGGCCTGTCACCCGGATGCTGCACGCCCGGTCCTTCGTGCACACCTACCTCGGCAGCGCCGACGCCGGTCACGCCCAGCAGGAGGCGCTGAACGCCTATCCGCGCGTTCAGACGTCCTACGTCCGGCGGCAGCTCGCGCTGATCCGGCTCCATCAGACGATCTCGGCGGTCCGGGACGGCGACGTGTACGGCGGGCTGGAACAGGCACTGGACATCGTGGAGGGGCTGCCCGAGCAGACCATCTTCGTCCGCCGGCTCGCCTCCGCGGCCGCGGACGCCGTACCCGCCGCCGACCGATCACGCAGGCCCGTGATCGACTACCGCCATCGTCTGGCCCTGACCTCTGGAGAGTGATCGTGCCCATCGAGTTTCGCCGCATGACCGGGAGCGACGCCACCGCAGCCCTCGACGAGCGCTTCGTGACCGCCTACGAGGAGATCTACAGCGAGCCGCCGTACGCCGGGATCACGCTGTACGGCCGCGAGCAGTACCTGGCCCGCACCCGCGCCCAGGTCCAACGCCCCGGGTTCGAGCTGGTCGCGGTGGAGGACGGCGACCACCTGGCCGGGTTCTCCTTCGGGTACACCATGCCCGCCGGGACCTGGTGGGGCGGCGAGTCCACCGAGCCCGCCTCCCCGCTGCGCGAGGTCGACAAGTTCACGGTGATCGAGCTGATCCTGCGCAAGCCGTACCGGGGAGCCGGCACGGGCGGGCGGCTGCTCCGCGAGATCCTCGCCGGCCGTCCCGAGCCGTGGGCGACGCTGCTGGCCCACCCGCAGGCACCGGCCCGCGCGATGTACGACCACTGGGGGTGGCGTCTGGCCGGGACCTGCCATCCGACGCCGGAGGCACCCGTCCTGGACGCCATGGTCCGCCCGCTCGGCACCACCGAGCAGTGACCCGGCTGTGATGAGCCGGGCGCGGCGGTCGCTCGGCTCCGGCACCTCCGCGACGTTGACGCGCGCCGACCACGTGCACGCCCGCGAGGAGTGGGAGCCGGGGAGGACCTGTCCCAGGTGAAGCCCGGGCAGGGCGCGGCCGCCGGCGCGAGCGGCCGATCGCCGACGCCGGGCACGTTCACGCCTAGCCAGTCCCGCCCGGCGACGTCGCCGCCGAAGGCTCCAGCGTCGCGCTGGCCTACGGCGACCACGCGCACGGCCGCGAGGTCGCCGCCGGAGGCGCGGGCGCGGCTGTCCGGCGACGGCGATTACCGGACCGTCACGTCGAGACGGTGCGCTGGCCCGGCGTTCTATTCGGCGGGGATGTGTGGTCGGCATGCAACCCCGACCGGCTGATCATCGCCCGGAACGGCCTCTACCAGGTCGGCATAAAGATCACTGTCGGCGCGAGCTGGAGCGTGACCACCCTGGCCAACGGCAGGCTCTGGCTGCAGGGGATCCGCGGCGGCACCACGACGAGTCTGATGCAGTGCACGGTGATGTTCACCGGCAGCCCGAACGGCGTCGGCGAGGCGCCCCGGGCGGCGGCACCATGCTGGGCCTGCTGCAACTGGTGTACGGGTGGCGCCGGGATCGGCGCAGGGGTCTCCACGCCGACTATCAACGCCTGGCATTCCTGCTGCAGCATCTCGGCGCATCCGAGGGATTGTGCTGCTGCGTCGCCACGGCCGCCTGGTATTCAGCTGCGAATCCGCTCTTTGCCCAGCCGCACCTCAAGGTGATCTTGGCGATTCCGCTCTCGTTCAGCCTCGTATCTCGGCATGCCTGATGCTGCTCTACGCCCAAACGCCAGCGCGACGACATCGCCCAAGCAGGGAACCACAACGTCCCAGCACTCTCGGTCAGCAACCAACTGATCGAGATCGCTCTCCGGATCGCTCGATCATCGGCTTCCCCCGGTCGTGCAGGTCGAGAGGTCGCCTCAACTCGGTTGCATCAATGGCCAGAGCCACACTTTTCTGTTTACTCTGATTGACAGAAATAGTCAGATCCATGTCAGGTGTTGAAAGGCACCGCGCAGCGGGGGGCTGCGACCAGTGGATGGGCTATGCCGGGGCGGAGAAGTCTAGGTCTTCTATCCGGCGTTTCCCCTGGTCGCAACAGCCATGGCGCCGACTGGGCCGAGGAAGCCCCACCCGCGCTGGTTGTACTGAGCTCTTGGCCACCCCCACCGTTTGTCCTTCTCAAGTCCTAGCCCCCTCCCTGCCTACGGAGTCACCATGGCGATGTCTCTTCTACGAGCGGCGCGACGTCATCCGCTGTTTCAACGGGTGCAACAGGCAGTGATGGGCGGACGCCGCCGCGGCGAGTACCAGGCGGCGCGACGAGGTGAACAGGCTCGGTTTGCTCAAGCCCAGGGAGATGCGGCGCGGCGTCGCTATGCCCGGCATCTGCAGGGACAGTTGGCAATTGCGCAGCCGATCATGCGGCAGGTCTATGAGGATAGTTGGTGGGAGCAAGCCTCTCCGGAGCGGTTGGGCGCAGTGTGGCAGCTCATCGTGAGCTGGGCGGCGGTGGCCGAGCCCACAGCACAGGCAGCCTTGCTCCACCTGACCGCACAGACCGAGGCCCGTTACGGGGTTCGCGTCGGCAGTGTCCGGATGCAGGCGCGCGATGTGGTCGCCCTGCTGGCTCGCACCTGGCCGTCCAACACGCGCCAGCCGGTGTTCCATGGTGACGCGACGACAGAGCCGCGATACAGCTATGTGATTCGTGATCTCTGGTTCGGAACCATCGCAACCCAGATGATCGGCCGCTCCCCCGGCGCCGGTAGTTCGGCAGAGTTGTTTGGCGCTGAGCAGCTGCTCGCGTTCGATGCTCAACTCAGCCAAGCGACGGGGGAAGCCAACGCGGCGCTCTCGCGCCGGTTCGCGATTGAAGTGTTCGAGGGCGACGATGTCACGGCGGATCCGCTCGTCCTCATCAGTGGCGGCCAAGCCAATGCGGTACGTCACAGAGTGCTGGATCGACGTGAACGGATCCTCGCCGGAGAGCCGGCCGAACCTCAAGAGGTGCGCAATGCACTGCTGGTGGAGAGTCGGCGGATCCGTGATCTGATCGCCGTGCACGGCCCGACGTCGGCCGACGAGGTGGGTACCGTCCCCGCACAGGCGGGGGTGCTGGCATCGCTGGCAGAACAGCTGTCGTACGTGGAACTGCGCATCGAGGCCGCTGATGCGGCCATGCGAGGCGAAAACGCCGAACAGGTCTATGAGCGAGCGACTCTGCTGCTGTGGCTCAACGATGACTGGTGGCGGTCTGCGTCCCGCCACGAGGTTCTTGCGATATGGAGAGTGGTTGCAGGCTGGAGCGACGGCCAGGCCAAGCACGACATGCTGGCGTTCCTGGCCAGTGGGGTCGCGGACCACTTCAACATCAGGCTGGGAGCCGAGCCCTCGCTGGCCAGCGCGCTGCAGGCATTTGGCCTGACAGACCCGGCCGATGAACGGCTGCAAACTTCTCCTCCGCTGCCTACCCCAGAGGCAGAAGCCGACTCCGCCCCTGGACCGCATGCTCCCATCGTTGGAGCACCCAGCGTTCCGGCCGATGCCAGGCACGCCGAAACGGCGGCCACCAAGCCCCGCCAGCCAGAGATCACCCACCAGATTGGGGATGAGCCGCGGCACGAGGCCCCTTCAGACGGCGCGCACGAGATGGGCGCCAGTCTGGCGGAAGTACCCAGCGCGAAGCGAGGCGAGCCTGACGAAAACTCCTCGCTCGCTGCGTCGCCTGACCCGCGCAACGACAGCGTGGGCAGTGTCGAGGCCCCCGGCCCAACGCTCAACAGGAGCATGACCGAGTCCGCCGGGTCCCCCGGCGGCGCAACGTCGCCCGACGATGCTCAAGCCCTCACAGACAGCGCACGCCCCCCTATCTCGCAGACACGGGAAGCACCCAACGTTGCAGGGGACCATGCGGCGAGTGCCACCACCGATGCCACCCTCGCCCCACCTCCCCTCTCGCGAGCCCCCCACGCACAAGTCACGCTCACCGATCAGACCCCGGAAAACCCGCTTCACCCGGCGACATCGCGCCCCCTCCCAACGTCTCCCCCAGCCGGCCAACGCCACGGGGGAACCGATCAGCCTGTGGTCCGCGCGATGGACGAACCTGCTCGGAACTCCGGCGCGTCGACGCACCACGACGACAAGCAGCTCCCTCCAGCGACAACGCCGCAGACACCCAAGGGCCTCCAGCATCCCGAAGTGCATCGGCCGTGGCCGGGCAGCCCGGGTGTGGCCGGGCAGATGGCTGCCACGGCTACTGAACCATTAGCCCCCACCTCATCCCCAGAGGCCACGCCTGCTCTCACCAGGGAAGAACCTGCAACGGCCCTAGGACACGCGGAAGAATCCACAACTTCGGCGCCGAAGAGCCCGGCCCGTGATGAGGATCCACCCGCTGACGCCGATCAGGCGCAGTCCGTGGTCCGCCAGGCAGATCCCCCGCTGGCGATCCCTTCGGCCCTCGCAGGTGAGACGCCTGTGCAACTGGTGGCGGAGGCTTATCAGGCCTGGGCGGCCAGTTCGACGGCTCGCACTCTCGCCGCAGAGGAGAAGGAATTCGGCGCGGAATCCGGGTTCTCGGGCACCAATGAAGGTGCTTGGGTGGAGTTGGCCTGGCGGCATGTTGAGCATGCGCTGGCATACAGAGGGGCCCTCACCGAAGCCGTTCGAGACCTGGCGCAGGTATGCCTGGATGGCGAGCGTCTGTTGGCTGCACGTCAGGCCTTCGTGGCAGCCGAGGATCGTATGGCCTTGCACCGTCTGGCCAGCAGTGCCCAAGGCTTCGCCGTCCGCGGCTCCGCCGTCGCTCCCCGTGCTGGGCTGGCTGAGCCAGTGGCGACCACTGCCCTCACGCCGTCTGCTCCGACCCCCACCAGCCCTGCCAGTGTCCGCAGCCAGCCAGATACTCCAGCACCGGAAGCCGGCCCGCTACCAGGCCCTGCGACCGCAGAGGTGGCAGGACGAGATCTGCTGAGCACAGCTTGGCACAAGGCGGAGCCTGACACAGAGTCCTCTTCCGCACGACCACCTGCTCAGGAACTTTGGGCGGAAGAATCGGCATCCAGCACCGCACTACCCGGCCCCGGCACGACCGGCACCAAAGGCGCGCCGCGTTCTCCTGGTCACGATCCCCGCAACGGCGAGAGCTCCAGCACACTCGATGAGCGTTCTCAGCTCAGGCGCGAGCGCGTTCAGCGCTCGCGGCAAGATCAACGCCCACGACAGCCGACGCGCTCTTCATCCGACAGTGCGCTGGTTGCACTGACCTCCACGCTCACGCCCACTGCCGTCTCGCGGTTCCTTGCCTCCCACGGGTGGACCCTTGAGTCCCGAAGAGAACAAGTCAGGGAAATCTGGAGCCGGCTGGGGGAACGAGGACAGCTCGACGCGCGGATCATGCTGCCGTTGGCGACCGACTACGAGGACTTCGCGCCACGTTTCTATGACGCACTTCGGGCCATCAGCGCCGCGCATCGTTGGGACGCAGGCCAGCTCTACCAAAGTGTTCAAGCCGCCCAGTCCCAACCCGCATCTGCGCAGCAGGACGGCGGTCAGGCTGGTGACAACGACACAGCCGCGCAGGTGGCGGCACCAACGCAAGTCCCCACAGCAGAATCCAATCTCGTACCCGACGTAGTCGACCACGACCCGGGTGACCCTGCTGCCGACAATGAGCCGTCCACGGAGGAGCTGGACGGCCGGCGCCTTCCCCGCAGTGACGCAACCGAGCACGAACACCACATCACCTCACCAGCGCTCGTCCCCGAATCGGCCCTGGCCGACCTCTCACTGCAACATTCGCTCGCACGTGAGGCGGGAGATCCCGCTCACCTGACCGCCGCGATGGCAGCTGTCGTGACCCGGGCGCTTGCTGAACCCCTCCTGCGCACCGAAGCCGTACGGGCTTGGCGGCCCGACGATCTCGACGACAGCTCAATAGAGCGGTGGGACGGCTACCACGACTTCACGGAACGTATCTTTTCGGCCTGGGTGTCGGACCTTCTCCGGGACAGCGACGACCCTGCGTTGCAGCGCTTGCGGTCTTTGTATTTCACGAGCCTGGCACCACAGATCGAGATCACATCCCGCCTCGCCCAGTACGTGTGCAGGCATGCCACGGATCCCGCCTACTCGCAACTGCCCGTCCCCGATGCGCCATGGAACGGACCGTGTGAACTGCTCGATGTGGTCATGCGGGGACTGCAGGCGGCCAACGTCTCCTATGGGAGCGTCACGCATCACGAGGACGGGCGGATGCAGGTCACGCTGACCCTGTCCGGCGACACCCTCCCACTCGATGTTGCCGCCGGCCGTCACCTTCCCGCCCTGGGCATCCGGCCGGCCGCGTTGACTGTCCACGATGTCGCCTCTGCCCTAAGCAGCGTGGGGGTGCAATGGTTCAGCCGATTGCTGCAAGCGGTGGAAGACCCCGAACAAGTATCCGCCCTCTACCCCACTACCCTCCTGCGTGAGCATCGCACTCCAGGCCGGCAGCCGGTCCAGTCCGTGCGGGCCGAGCCTCGCGGCCTGCATATCCAGGTAGAGCTGTCAACTGGCACGCGCATCGGGACACTCGGCTGGCGTGCGCTGGCTGACTGGATCCGGCCCGGCATCACCAGCGAAACGGCGAACACGATCCTTGCGGCAGTACGCGCCCGCGACGACCAACGCTCCGCCAGCAGTGATGCTCGAGACAGCCACCAGCGAACGTCTCCGGACGCCGTCGGGGACGAGGCGCTGGCCGTCGCAACCTCAGCTCAGCAAGCGATCGTTGAAGCCGCCAAACAAGCCAATGTCGTCACCGGCTCCTCTCCCGCCCCTGATACCTCTGGCGGGTTGAAAAGGGATGCTCACGCCGCGGCACAGCAGGCGATACCCTCCCCCAACCCCATCGGTCAGAATGTGCCTAGAGCAGCAGACCCGCGGGGAAGGCTGAGCGAACACCAGAACACCGCACCGGATCCACAGCTCGGAGTATTGCCGCTCTTCCAGATCAATACGCGTCACGGCCAAAGCACGGGTGAGCAGCACGGCATATCCCCCGACCTCGTCAAGGACGCGGGGCCAAGCCAGGACGGTCCTTCAGCGCTAGCCGAGCCGCTCGTGCCGTCGGCGCCGCATCGCGATTCACCGGGGGATGACAACCTCACCGACATCGATATCTTCTATACAATTAAGCAATTGAGCGCGCATGATATCGCCGCTGTGATAGTCAGCATCGAAAGGGAGACGGCGCTCAATTCTCTCATTTCCAGCAACTACGGAGCGGGGTGGACCGACCGAGCAGAATCCGAGCCCCAGAGACAGTTTATTCAAGTCGGGCGCAAGGGCATAGAAATCACCATCCGGTGGGAAGGTGGAGAACGCAAGGGTCTTATCTCCTGGGGGCGACTGCGTAAGTGGGTCTCCGCAGGCCTCGACCACGAAACGAAGGAACTATTCCTCACCGCTGCTCGGCTACAGAGCAGGTACAACGCGGCCTGGAAACATTTCCGGCTCATCGACCAGGCGGAGCTTCACACTGCAGCGCTGCGGGAACTTGAGACACTGGCCCATCATGCCGCCACCACGATCGCCGAACGGGCACTGGAGGCCAATCAGAACGGAGCAGTGCCGGCGAAGCCGGCCATCTCCCACAAGATCGCCTCTCCGGTGACTGCTACCACGCTCTTCGAGACGGGCGAACAGCCCTCGGCCAGCCCAGAACACCTCGCCCAAATGCAACGCCTGCACGCGCTTGAAATGGTGTTGCCTTCCCGCTGGCACGACGAGGAGCCACTGACCCATCTGCCACCCGGCACCCTAATCGAGTACGGCGGCTACCAAGATGATGCAGTTCGCATAACCCAATGGCCGGTCGATCGCGGCCAGTACGTCGAAATAACTGGCGAGCTCGTCCTCCGCAAGAAGCCGATAACCATACCGTGGTACAAACATGCCGGACTTGACGCCACAACCCGTGTCATCCATTTACCTCACTCCCTGAAGCCGCTGTTTGCCCCGAGCGACCATGACACCGGGACCACCTCGGGAGCGGCCGCTCAGCCCCAGGGAGCCCACCGGGCGACTATCGGCACATCAGCTCCGGCCGGCGACGACCAGGCAGCTCCTAGCCAATCGCCTCAGCCAACCACCGCCCATGGCCAGGGCGACCAGGTCACACAGGAAACCCAGGCCCCCGCCGTCACGATCGTCGACGCGCCAACCACAGAGCATCACTCCACAGTCACCCAGGACACCGGCCGTGATGCTCGGACACACGCCCCAGAACCACTCCTGCCACACGCCGACCACGACACCGCCCGCCCCGATGACCTGCATGCGGGTGAGGCCGAACCGGCCGCCCAGCAAGAAGCCCCCGGGCACAGACCACAGCCTGATCCCGACCCAGCCCTGCCGGTCAGCGAAAAGACCGCGGCCTCCCCCGCATCGGTCCACGACCTCCCCGATTCCTCTCACGCCCAGGCGCCGACGAGCAGACGGCTCACCGACCAGGACCTGCAGCACGCCTGGCACAGCACCCACACCTGCGATCCGGCCGACTGCCACCTGGGCTCCCTTCCCCAGGACCGCGTCGATGACCTCCAGCACGCGATGGATCTCCAATCGGCATTGGACCGGCTCGGTGTGCCCAACGGGTATCTAGCGCTGACCTGGGATGCCACCATGGGCTCCTTTGGAGTGAGCTGGCGCCCCGCCCCCCGAGCGCGGCCCTGGACCATCTACGTCCGCGCCACCGGCCCTGGCATCTTCCCGGTGTTCCGTGGCAGCACATGGGCCGATGCCGGGCTGGGGATGACCAGCCAAACCCCTGTTGAGGAGGTCGCCAACCGCTTCCACGCCTTTCTGACGGCCCGAGCAGGACTTCACACCTCTCCCCCTGCGGAAACGCCTCCCGGGCAAGCACCCATCGGGCAACACCAAGCGAGCCCAACTCGCTCGGCCCCCACCGAAGACGCAGCAGCGCAATCGGCCCTTCCTTCGGCTGCACCAGCCGCCACACCCCAGTCGACGCCTGCCCGCGCAACACCACAGCCGTCCCTACCCCGCGATGACCCCTCGGCACAGACCACCTCACCGACCGAGCCCTCTGCGCCGTTGACCGCCTCCGATATCGCCCTCACCCTGACCAAACTGCCATCCTCGACATTGGTCGCGGTCATCCGGGCGGCTGTCGATCCGCGCCATCTGCGAGACGTGGACCTATGGGCAACACGCAGTCAGCGACGGCAAGGCGAACCGGATGCGGGCCTGAGCGAGAGCATCGATATCGAGCGGGCCGGCATCACCGTCAGCATCGGTGAAGGGCGGCGCGCCGGACATCTGACTTGGAGACAGGTCCTGCAGTGGCTGGAACCGGCCCTGGACTCGGTGACCTCCGACATCCTGCTGCGCGCCTACCGGCTGGGAAATGCGTACCGCAGCGGGATGGCCAGCCTGGCGTTGATCGGCGAACAATCACTCGGCGCGGTGATCCTCAAGGAGGTCTACGGCTATCTCACCCAGGCCACCTCGCAGCTCACCACCACGGCCCTGGCCGAGCACGAGCGCCCCGCCGGAAACCGCCCAGTTCCGCGCGTACGCCGCTCACTGCTAGAGACCGCTGAGGGGGCTGAGGCGGACGCGCTGTTCTCGATCAGCGAGGTGGCGCAGTCCGCTGTGAAAGACAGCGACCAAACGATCCTGGACAGGTTAGACCTGCTGCAGGCCATGGCCCCTCCGCTCGCAGGCGCAGGCACGCGCATGCGGCTGTCGCAGCTGAGCGGCGGAGCGATCATCACCGACGGCACACAGTCCCGATGGCCGCTGCGACTGGACGGCCCTGCCACAGCCGTTCCCGACGGACTGCAGCTCACCGGCACCCTGCTCCAGTCCCCAGATCCGCAACCAGACGCCAAATGGACCTACGCGCTGGAAAGCGCAACCGCAGAGCCCACCGTGTGGGCGTTGAAAACACCCGCCTCGCTGCGCGACCTAGTGAGCCCACCATCCCCCGCTCCCCCAGTGCCTGGCGCACCCGTCCCCGCGGTAACGCCTGAGGATCTGAGCAACCAGAGCGAGGGCGTCGCCGACGCCAGCGTGCCGGGGTTCGGTAGCCTCGGTGACCTCTTGGCTTACCTGGCCACCCCGGCGCCGGAGACGATGCCGGAGCGGCAACGGCGCACGCCGTTCGGCCCCGCCGACACCGATGAGACCTACGCTGCCAAAGTCAAAAGCCAGCGTGCGCTCATCGAGCACATCCGCCGCAACAGTGAGTTGAGGCTCAGCCCTCAAGGGCATCTGCTGATCTACACCGATCATCAGGGAGACTTCCAGATCGCACTCACCCGCACGCTGCTGCGCTTGCCCGCAGTACTGCTGGAGGGCCGCGGCGGCCAAGAGGTGCAAGCGATAGCCGAATGGATCGAAGACCGCGTCCGCGATACCGCCGGCGTCACGTTCCCGTGGAGCTCACCCCAGGTGCGTCACCAGATTCACTTGTGGCGCTCGGCCGACGGGCTCAACATTCGACAGGAAATCCAGCGGCTGATCGCCGAGTACGACCGCTCACATGGTGTCTCGTCGCTGGCCGTGCGGGAAGACGACGAACGGCGCCGTGGCCTCCTGCAGCGGCAACAACCTCCGAGCGGGCCGATTGGGATCGCTGACATCGCTAGGGGTGAGCGGATACGCGTGGTCTCACGCCGAGGGCTGTGGGAACAGGGGGACGTCCACGATGTGACGGACCATCCTGATCGCCCAACAGTGAAGGTCGTGACGCTACGCAAGGCTGATGGGTCTGACGTCGAGCAGTTGGTCGATCCCGCCGAGCACAAAGTGCTGCGCCTTGCTCGCCCGCCCGCTGATCACTCCGCCGGCCTGAACGCCAACGAACCGCCGTCCTCGTCGAGCACGCGAACGGAATCACGCCACCAAGCCGTGCCAGCTCCTATCGCGTCTCCTTCTGATTCTAATGGCACGAGGGCTGATGCTGGCGAGAGCGTGTTGTCTGACTCGGGTGGGCGTGGCGATGTGCATGCCTCGAGCGGCGCGCCTTTACAAAGTAGATCACTATTCGGCTTACCGACAGATGCCGCCAGCGCGGCGGAGCTCCCCGCTCCCGCTCCCGACGCACCAGGGGAGCAGCGGCGTGCCTACGCTGAAGCGCTGGTCGAGCGTTTGCGGACGCTTACGATTGCCGAGGGCGCGTTCTCCCCCGTCGGCCAGGAGCGGATACACCATGCGGCCGCCGCACTCTCCCAAGCGGTGGAGCGTCGGCAGACCTGGGACATCTACCGCCACTGGGTGGTGCTACAGCATCTCCTGACCGTCGTTGGGCCCGCTGCGCAGACCGACCACGGTGAGCGCGAGCGCACGCGTCTGCTGGCACTAGCGGGCGCCGTGGTGCCCGCCCAAGATCGGGCCTACGGCAACGAGGACATCTCTCCCCAGATGTATTTCGGCCCGGACAAGCCAGATTCAACGCACGTGCTTGCAGGGTTGCAAAACGTCATCGAGCAGGCGCTGGTGGATCTGCCCCTCCGGGCGGCGGCGGCCGCGCTCGACCAGGAGGACTTCACCGAGCGAGTGCTGTCGGCTTGGCTGGTCCGGCTGGTTCGCTCCTCGCAGGAACTGCCCGCAGACTTTCGCACCGCATATTTCTCAAACAAACAGGATCGCATTCACCGATGGATCGGTGTCGCGGTCCACGGTGTCGTCGCTGTCGAGGGAATAGATCCCGCCGGCCCAGGGGCAGGAATAGCGCCCACTCAGCCCGGTACCGAGGCCGAGCGCCTCCAGGACAAGATCCTTTCTGGACTGCGTGACGCCGGCGTCGGCTACCAAATTCGTTACCGGGACAACGGGATCACCTCGGTCTTTGTCACCGATAACGGCAAAGAAATGCAGGCAAAAGATGTTACTTTGGACGTGGCGGCCGCTCGCTTCGCGCCCCAATTAGGCATTAAGCCGCACCCCCTCTTGCATGGCGACATCGTTGACGCGCTGCACGTCCACGGCCGGAGCTGGTGGGCGGAATTCGTCAGTGTCATGTATTACTCGTCTCGAGTGCGCAGACTAACGGGCAAACCCGCCGGGAAAGGCGGAGTGCTGTCCACTCGCGATGGCCTGCAAATCGAGGTGCGAACTGTTCACGGCACCCGCCGCGATGTCGTGTCCTGGCAGCAGATCACCGAACAGTGGCTTCGTCCCGCGCTGAGTGTGGAGCAGCGGCGCATCCTGGTCGAAGCAGAGAATGCCACACGCGAGTACTTCGTCGGCCGCGACGCCACACGATTTGAAAACTACGCCGGTGTGGAAGCCATACGCGCTGAGCAGCAGGCTATGGCCAAGGAAGTATTCGATGCTTTTATCGGCTTCGCCGCCAAGACGCCGCTCAAATCCGCCCCTTCTGGTTCTGGCTCCCGCCCCCGTCCTTCGGCAGCGCCACAGAGCGAAACCCTGTTCCACGACAGCCAGGCTCCCTCCGCCGCAAGCGCGATCGACAAGAACCCCACTCCCGAGGACGTAGCGGCTCTGGCGCGGTTCGACGAACTGGCCGATGAGCTCTCCCGGCGATGGGAGGAGTTCCAGCACGGTCCCACCGGCCCGCAGGCCGCTGTGGCCACGCTCTTCTCCGCAGAGGACCACCAGGCGGATCTGACCAGGAGCACAGGCGCCCTCACCGCGGTCTCCTTGCCACCGGAGTTATTCGCCGCGGCCGATCGCGACCGCATCAACCGCGCCACCTCCGCTCTGGCCCAGGCACTCGCCGGAGCCGACCCGGTGGAAATCTACGGTCAGTGGGTGGCGCTGGAGCGCGTGCTGGACTTTGCTTGGCGGCCTCCGGGTCCGGCCAATACAGAGGCATCCGAGATCCGGCAGCAACTGCGGCAGTTGGCCGACACGGCCCTGCAAGCCTGGCAGCAGGTACACCCAGGCAAGGAACCGATCAGGTTCCAATCGTGGTTTCCCCCTGAACGCCGCCAATCCAAAGCCATCCTGTACGACCTGAGCCAGATCACAGAGTGCATTCTGCTCGTGGACATCCGCGCCGCAGCCGCCTCGGCCGATGCACGCGACTTCACCGAGCGCATCTTGTCGGTCTGGCTTGCGCGGGTCATCCGGGCGGATGCGATGGAGTTTTCACCGCAGTTCCGTCGCGCCTACTTTGGCCGGCATCAAGAGCGGATTCACCAGCGGCTGGCCGCTACGGTGCGGGCGTTAGTGGCGATTGAGGGCGTCAATCCCACGGGAAGGCCGATGGAGCCGGTGCGCCCAGCTGATGAGGCCGAGGCTGTTCAAGACCAGATCCTCACCGCGTTGCGAGACGCCGGCGTGGTCTACCGGATGCGTTACCGGGAAGATGGCCAAAACTCTATCTTCATGACGCACAACGGGCAGGAACCCGAAGAAGCTCATCTTCCTTTGGATGTTGCCGCAGCCCGTTTCGCCCCACAGCTAGGAATCGTCCCCAAGCTGCCGTTGGACAGCGACGTCATCAATGCGCTCCAGCACTTCAGCGTCCAGTGGTGGGCCCACTTCCTGGCCGCCCTGGACGATGCTCAGGAACTTCGCAGCCTGACCTCCACCCCGTACGGCTACGGCGACCTTGGGGTGGTCACCGCCGAAGGGGTTGCGGTGACTGCGCGCACGCGGGAAGGGACGCGGCACGGCATCGTCCCATGGCACCAGCTCATCAGCCGGTGGGTGCGCCCTGGCCTGACCCGCCACCAGCGCAGCATCCTGGTACAGGCGATGCGCGTCCACGGCCTGTACCGGGCGGGAGATCGGGCATTCGCAGCTACAGGCACCACCGACCAGGCGGCGGCCGCGCAACGCGAACTGAACACCCTCGCGCAGACTGTGCGCGATCAACTGATGGACTTCGCCCGTCGTACTCCTTTAGGCCCCGTAAACGCCGTGGCCACGCAGGCCGACCAGCTCCCGCAATCCGGGCATCTGTTCACCACTGACCTGGCGCACAGCGATGTTGACCAGGACCCGTCCCCTGCCGAGCAAGCGGCGCTACAGCGCATCCGGCAACTCGCCGCTCCGCTACCGCCAAAGTGGGCAGACACCAAGGAACTCGCGACGCTCCAGGCCGGTGACGCGGTGTTTGTCGCACCCGATCGGGTCTCTGTTTTGATCGAAGCTCCCCGTGCAGCCGAGGGCACCGTCGAACTGATCGGCCGATCCCTCACCAACGGGACCTACGGTGCGCCCGCAACCTGGGCGATCACCACAGCGGGCCAGGACCCCGGGCAGCAGGTCATGCTGCTGCCAGAGTTCGCTCCCCGCCCCCCTGAGCTGGCAGCTCCCCCGGCCACGACGCACCATCCCAGGTCGCAGAACGCCTCAGCCGCTGACCAGGCAGACCCAGCTGACCCCTCCCCCCTGGCGACCGCGCCCGGTGAGCAGCCGCGTTCACCCGGTCAGGAATCCCAGCCGGCACCCTCACTGGATGCCGCAGTCGAGAGCCTGTGGTCGATCACTGCGCCCAAGGGGATATTCACCCCCCTCGACACCGCTCGTATCCAGCAGGCGATTGCCGATTTCGCTGAGGAACTCCCCAAGCACAAGCCGGTCGAGATATACCGCTGCTGGGCCGTGCTGCAGCATGTGCTGAACAACGCCGACATGCCCGCCGATCCTGCAAATGCCGCGGCCGCGGGCGCCGAACGCGATCGGCTACGGCGCCTGGGACGGGCCGCCCTGCAGGCGCGCGAGCAGCTGTACCTGGATCGCACATTGATCAGCATCGAGTCGCTGCTGCGCGCCAACCACCCCGCGCCCGCCACAATCGTGACGGCGGCCGACACGGTCACCACGCTGGCGTTGGCTGAACTGCCGCTGCGGTCCTCGGCTGCCACACTGGATCCCGACGATTTCACCGAGCGTGTGTTCTCGGTCTGGCTGGTACGACTCATGCGCGAGGGCCACATCGACCTGCCGCCGGAGTTTCGCGCCTTCTACTTTTCTAACCGGCAGCAGGAGCTCCACCAACGGCTCGCCGCGGCGGTGCGCGGCATCGTCGCCGTCGACGGCATCGACCCCACCGACGCGGCCACTGCGGTGGAACCCGCACAGCCGGCCACCGATGCAGAGCGCGTGCAGGACCGGATTCTCTCCGCACTGCGCGATGCGGGGGTCGTCTACCAGATGACCTACTGGCAAGACGGCCTGACCGACATCTGGATGACCTATAACGGTAAGGACTGGGAGAGCTCCAGCCTTCCTCTAGATGTCGCGGCCGAGCGTTTTGCGCCTCAGCTGGGCATTGCCCCCAAGCCGCCTGTCGACCAGGACGTGATCAAGGGACTGAGCCTGTTCAACACCCACTGGTGGGCGAGCTTGGTCGCGGCGATGGGCGATGCGGCCCGATTGGCCGACTTCGGCTCCCGGATCAGCGGCCAAGGGTTCGTTGAGGCCACCCGCCAGGGTCTGCGAATCGAGGTCCGCGCCGTCGACGGCACCCGCCGCGGTGTCGTGCCCTGGCAGCAGATCGTCGATCGATGGGTGCGGCCGGCCTTGACCCACCAGCAACGGCGGATCCTCGTCGAGGCGATGGCCGCATATCGCACCTATGTCGGCGGCCGTGAGGTGTTCGACATCACCGGCACGACCGGCCACGCTGAGGCCCTGCAATACGAACTGGATCGGCTGGCCGAGGCGATCCGCGATCAGGTGATCAGCTTCGCCGGACGCACACCGCTGGGATCCATCGGCTCAGCGGGCTCCGGTGTGGCCAGGGCGCCGCAGGCCGAGGACCTGTTCTCGGCCACCGTCGGCGAACACGACAGCGATTCCGCAGAACACCAGGAGGTGCTCGATCGCATCAGCGCGCTGGCAGCCGAACTGCCCGCGGAGTGGATGACCACAAAACCCCTGTCACAGCTACAGCCCGGCGACGCGCTGGGGAGATTGAACACCAACTTCCGCCTGTTCGTCCTGATCCAAGAACCTCACACCACCGGCGGCGAGGTGATTTTGACCGGCCGCGTGCTGCACCGGGGGGCTTACGCCGAGCCCTCCACCCGCACCGTTCCCATCGACGGTGATGATCCTGTTCAGCAGGTGGTGCTGCTGCCGCGCTTCGCACCACTGCCAGCTGAACTGATCGCCGACGACGCGGTGCCCGCTACTCCTGTGCAGGTCACCTCGGCGGTGGGGTTCGACAGTGACACGCCCGTGAGCTTCCCCACCTCAGCAGCTGTTTCGAAAACCGAGGCCGCCTCGGCCCCTGACGCCGCAGCGTCTGCCCTCGCCGAGACAATTGCTACACCCGCCGGCGTGGACAACATGACTCACCGCCAAGGGGGGGCTGCCGCCGGCCACACCATGGAGATGCCTGTTCGGTACCCCATCGGACCAGGATCCGCGGTGGCGCTGCCCGCCGCTTCGGTGGCCACCACCAGACCGGCGCCGCCCGCGCCTGACACTCCAGCCGAACAACAGCCGCCACGGCCCGGCACCGAGCACACCGCCGACACCACCCCAGCTACCGGTCCGTCTCCAAGCCCATCCTTCGCGCTGAACGCCGACCGCATCACCGCTATCGCCGCTGCTCTCAACCTGCCCCTTCCCGACCTGGAGCCCTTGGCGGCCTTCGTGACCGCTGATCAGCTTGCGCTCACCACGCGCCTGGTACGGCGCCACCTCCAGGCGCTTCAGGCGATGAGCGATGCAGAGCTCCACACCGAGGCGATGCAGCTGCACGCATTGATCGACCAGACGAGCGCATGGCCCCACCTGGCCCCGGGCCTGCGCGCCACCATCAGCCGGGACATCCTCACGGCCCTGGCGGCCTGGGACACCCACCTCAGCGAGCTGGCCGTCCTGGCGCCCAACCGCCAGCCGCAGCGTAACGATGCCTTCCTGGGGGGCGTGGATACGGCCAAGCACGGCTACACGTTCGCCTACGTGGCCTACGACGACGGTGGCCTCTCGGCGCTCATCGGCGCCACACCGCACGAAACCTTGCACGCAACGGCCATCTATGCTCGCGCACGCGCCGACACTCCCGCCACCAGCTCGGTCTCACTGGCGACGGCCCACGCGGGCGCTGCCGCCGCGTGGCGGCGGCTGGCCGATCAGCTCGATGACCATCTGCGTGTCCTTGACCCCGACTACCTGCCCCGCCCCGCTCGCGGGCTGCGCCACGCCAGCCAACCCGCCGACGAGGAGCACCAGGTCACTGCCGATGCCCTTCACGCCGACCGTGGCGGCGCCCTATCAACCTCCGATCCGCAGTCCGCGTACGACCTCGCCGACCTGGATGACAACGCCGAGCCGCTGCTCCCCCGACCCGGGCGGACCGGCTTCGCCGTTGACGACCTGCTCGTTGACGACCTGATCGAGGTCAACGGCGAATGGCTGCGCATCCTGCGGCTCAATGACAAGAGTGTCGGCTGCGCCCGCGCCGACGACTCCACCACCCGGCACGACTATCTGGCAATCACCCGGGCGCGCCGCCCGAAATGGACCGGAGTAGGCGACCGGCAGGTGCCCCGCTGGGAGCGACACGCCTTCGCCTTGGCCTCCGATGCCGTCAGGCACGCCGCAGGGCGGGCACGCGAAAGCGGCCGCCCCTACCACCTGTACGCCCGGGACGATGTCTTCGTCGCCGACGTCGCCGAACCACAGCACGCCCACTTCAGGGTCCGATTGCTCGACGGGAAACTCCAGTGGAGCCGTAGCGCCGACGGGCACGTCGAAGCCCTGCCCCGCGCCCCGCAGTACGACCTGATCACCGAGCTCGCCTTCCGCGACTCCAGCGCAGCACTGGACCTGGATCACATCGTCGAGTACGGAACGCCGATCTTCCCTGCTATGGCCAGCGCCTACCGCGCCGCCGACGTTCGTGTGCACGACGCGGTGGACGTCGACGGGCGCTGGGCCCGGGTGCAGCGCATCACCAACGGGCAGCTGCTCGTCCTGTTCCCCGACGGCGGGCAGCACCTGGTCGGCTACGGCACGGTAGGCCGGGTACGCCGGATGCCCGAGCCCGGACATGTCGATGTCCCCGGCGGCGAGTGGCTGCGTGAGGCGTTCGTCCACGTCGGCAACGCTGCCGAACACGCCCGCACACTGCTCGGCCAGCACCCGGAGGCCATCTACGTGTATCCCCGGGAGGGATACACCGTCGTGTCGCTGCATCGGCCCGACTGTGCGTTCTACTGTCCGGCCTCCGATGGGGGATGGCGGGTGACGGTAGAGGGCCGTACCGAGGCACACCGCACCCGTTTGGAATCCGAAGATGTGCGCGCCATCGCCGGCCGCCCGGCCGTCGCGGCCGCACCTGAAGATCCTCAGACCACACCCCAAGAGCGCCGCGCCGACAGCGCCGCGCCTACCCCCGCCGCTGGCGGCGCCGGTGCGACTCATCCTTCCAGCCTCGCGTCGCCCCCTGCAGCAGCCGCACCCGCCAACGCCGCAGACGATGACGCCCTCGCCGATCCGGGGCAGACAGCCGCCGGGTTCCAGGAGCCAGAACCGGATGCCGCCTCGCCCCTGGCCGATCGGGTTGATCGGCCAGCCCCGGCACCGGCCGAGGCCGACTTGCCGGCGGATGTGGCGCAGATGTTGCGCCAGTGGGGCCGACTGGCCGCTGACGAGTCGGTGGCGATGCACCCCCAGATGCGTATGTTCTTGCGGGGGGTGGCCGACAATGCCGATCAGGAAATCGGCAACTACACGCTGGCGGGCCGGCATCGCTTGGTGGTGCAACGGAGCGGATCTAAGGGGCGGTACACCTACCAGCTGGTGTCGGCCGTACACGGGCATCTTGTTCCCGAACAATTCCAGCCCCAGCATGGTGGCCTGAAGGGTGCGCTGTCCCTGGCCGGCGCCTATGAACATCAGCTCATCGACAGCGCGGGCGCCCCCTACACCTGGCCCCCCGACCCTAAGCTGAACCAGGCCTGGCGCTCTGGTCGACAGGAACCCCTGCTCGAGGCACTGCGACGCGTCAAAGGCGAGCACGACCGCAACCACGGCTACGCGACGCCTGAGGCCGCATGGGTCACCGAGCACGAAGCGGCCGTCCACGTCATCCCCGGCCGCGCCGCCTCCGGCCCCTGGCATGTCTACGGCGACCAGATCAGCATCGGCGACCGGATCCTCGTGAGCGTGGGCCCCGACTGGAACCGCACCTCCATCCTCGGGGAGGTAGCCGACAGCAGCGAAGTACGCCCTGGCGTCTTCCAGGTCACCCTGACCGACGGCACCACCACCGAGGTGTTTCGCAACGCCCGACTGCAGCGCGATCCTGACGAGTCCATCGTCCGCGACATCAACGGTGTCCGCTATGGCGAGAAGGTCCCGAACTACCGGCTCCAGGCCGGGGACAGTGTCGAGTTCCCCGACTTCGACCAGCGGATCCGCGAGGCTGCAGGAATCGCCGGCGACCAGCAGATGTTCGTACGCGCCCGGCTCGCGGGAGACCGGTTCGACTGCGTTCAGGGCGGCCCGCTCCAGGATGTGACCATCCACCTGGCCGACGGCACCGAAGCACAGGTCGACGACGCCTACCGCAGTCTCTACACCCGGTGGGTACCCACCCCCCTGGTCACCCGCTTGGACCAAGCCCAGCCGCAGCGCCTGATGCCGCCGGCGGCCGCGGCTGCGGTCGACCAGCCACTCCCCCAGGGATGGACACAACACCAAGACGCCCACTCCTACCTGCTGCAACCAGGAGACGAGTTCTCCGTCCTCCTCGCCGCCTCTGCCACCGACAATCCTGAGGCCTTCGACAGCATCCCGGCCCCCCGCGGTGCGCAGGTCCGCGTCACGGGGCGGATCGCCCAAGACAGCCGCACACAAGCAGGTACCCCCTTCAGCGAGCTTCACCTGTTGAATGGACGCTGGCAGGCCCTGGACAGCACCGGCACCCCGATGGGCCCGCTGCGGCCCCTCGGAAGTCACCATGCCGACGAGCTGGGACGGCCGTTGACCGCGCTACGCATGTACTCCACCACGAAGGTGACCTACCGGCGCCCGCCCGAGCTACCACCCGGCGCCGCCCCAGATCTGGACGTGGTCCTGCAACGCGTCGATGACCAGGACGAATACCGGGTCCTGCGAGGCGATGAGCTCCTGGGCCGGATACGCCGCTTCTTGAGCGTATGGCGATTCAAACAGGAGAACATCGACCCGTCTGACCTGACGCTGCACAGCTGGCGCGACGCCCTTGAGCATCTGGTGCATCGCGGGCAACCGGCCACGGCCATCGACCGGTACCCGGCACGGTTCACCACCTTGCACCAGGCTCGGGAGCACCTGCGCGCGGGAGGCGACACGCCCGACGCCGCGACCAGACACGGAGCGCGCCAACTAGCCGATCACCAGGAGCTTCAACTCCTCGGCGACGGCTCCTTCCTCCTGATCAGCGATCCAGACTCCGCGCCGGCGTCCCGGCTCATCGCGCACACCGGCAGCGGCCTGCTGCTGAACCACACCGACCTTGTCTCCGACCAGCAAGCCGCCGCCTTGGCCACCGCGCTCAAGGACCTGCGCCTGTCCGATGGGCAGTTGTTCGACTGGGATCAGATAGATGCCAGCGAGCAGTTCTCCGCCCTCGCTTCCGCGGTCGACGAGCTGTATCGAGATCTGCTGGTTCGCAGCCTCCCGCCGACTCTGTCCGAGGAGACCCGGGAGTCGACGATCGCTGCCCTGAGTTCGCCGCCGCCCCAGCAGGCTCTCCTCACATTCGTGCCCTTCGAACCTGCTCAGGATCAAGACGACAGCCCCGCAGTGCGGGACCCAGCGGTGCTTCTCACCGACGTGCGACTGACCATCCAGCGACTGCGTGAGTATCTGCGCCAGCACAGCGATGACATCCTTGCAGGCCTACCCGACAGCGAGCGTGGCCAGGCGGCCGCCGAACTACAGGACCTGGCCGCAGAACCGACGCTGACGGTATCGGCCTCCGGCAACATGTTCTGGTTCCAGCAAGGGCGTCTGTTCCAGATCGGCGCCGTGGGATCGGGGTTGCCTGTGCTGCCCTCGGACATGCGGATCCGCGCCAAGGAGGTCGCCCATTTTGCGGTCATGCTGGAAAGGCAGCTCGTTGGCCCCGAGGGCCGGGCCTTCCCCTGGCGGTCGGTGGAGCTGCGGCGATTCGTCAGAGACTGGCGCTCAGCCCAGGGTCTGGATCTGCACGATGCTGTCACCTCCATTCGGGCGGACTTCGATCGCAGCCGAGGCCGCACGTCGACCCCGGCGATCAAAGCGGCGGCCCATATCGCGGTGATGCTCCAGCAGCATGCCGAGCGCGAGCAGCGCGCCCAGGCCCTGCGCGGGTATGCCGAGTCCACCGGGCGGACGGTCGAGTCCCTCGTTGACCTGATCACCGGGGATCAGATCGAGTTCACCGTCATCTTGTCCACCGCAGACCTCAAACGTCTGCGCGGTAATGACACCCCGGGAGCTGCCGAGCAGGTCACCATCACCGGAACCCTGAACCAGCAGCCCACCTATGAGGCGCCGATCGAGTTCGTCCCAGGAACCGGCCGCTGGCAGGCCTCGGATGGGCGAGAGGGAACCCTCGCGCCCACGGGACGCGGCCGGACCCTTCGCACCGCACGCTGGGGCCACCCGCCCGAGGAGATCCTGGTACGCCGGGCCGACCACTTGCGTGAACTACGCTTCGATACCGCACTCGATCGCTGCGTCGAGCAGGCGCACGCGCTCGGAGTCTCGGTCGCCGGCATGGCGGCCATCCCCGCGTATCTCAACGGACTCGACAGCGAACCGGGGCTGTGGGACAGCTCGACAGCCCAAGATCTCGCGGCGAATCACATGCGACTCGCGGCCAGTGACCTCGACGCCCTGGCCGCATCCATTCGTGCCGGTTTCGACCTGGCCGAGCAGCATGACCGGCTGTTGGACCTCGACCACCGGCACGGGACCGTTGCCTACTTGACCGTTCAACTGGTCGCCCTGCACGCCGAGCGCGTCCGCCGCGGTCTGCCCCACGCTCCTTCTCGCGAATACCAGGAAGGCTGGCAGTGGGTCATCGCGAAGTTCGGCCAGGCCCTGTGGCCAGCGGATCTGCAAGAGCTCAACCTCGATCGGTACACGGGCGCGCGTGACTACGCCCGAGGTCGACTGGAATTCCTGCCTCACCAACAACCGCCGACCCCAGCGATGCAAGCGGAGCGGGAGCAGTGGCAGGAGATGTACGGGGTCTTCGCCGCAGTCGACCGCATTCGAGAGGCGGAACTCACACGCCACCAGCAGGAACGCCACGCCAGCGAACGCATCGCGGCGCTTCCTTCAGCGATCGCCGCGCTTGCCGACCCCACCGGCGCCCAGCAGGCGGCCGGCCACCGGATGGCGCAGCTACTCGTCTCGCTGCGAGAAGAGGATGTGGGTGAGGTCCCGGATTCCTGGGCGGTGATCTCCGACTATCTCAGCGACGCTGTGCAGCGCGACATCGAAGGAGCCGCAGCGCTGCATGAAGAGGTGGCCGCCCTTCTTCGAAATGACGGCTACGAGGCGCCGGACCAGCACACCCGCCGGTTGCGGGGTGAGTGGACCTCGATGTCGGACGCCGAACTCCTCCAGGCACACCAAACCGCGCCGCAGCAGCCGAGTCACATCCGTGACGAGCTTGAGCAAAGACTGCGGGAGCGCGGCTGGCACCCATCCGGACAACCGCATGCGGGGACACCGCATCTGCTGACCGACCCTCAACGCCCCAACCTGGCGATGGTGGGACGGCGTCTGGCCTACAACAATGGCACCGAACAACTGCTGGGCATCCTGCGGCAGGGCTCCGACGGAGGTTTCGAGCTTCACCATCACATCGGCGATCACACCGCCACCCTGTATCTCCAGGCCGACGACTTCGTTGACGTAGTTGCCGCAGATGATCCGCGCCTGGATGAACTCGAACCAGAAAGACTCCTGACCCCGGAATTGGACGCACGGCTCCACGCGCTGTCCCGCACGGCAAGCACTCTGTGGCAGGCCGGCCGCCGCCTAGGCGATCCGGAGTTCCTGCGGGTGTACGCCGAGCATCGACGCCTGGCCTCGATGTGGGAAGGGCGCACCGACCGAGACAGCGGTGAGATTCTGCATGGTGATCCGCTACCATTTTTAGCTGATCTTGATCTGGATCCGCCTACGGCACCTCATGCCGCCTCCTCCAGTCGCCTGCCGGGCAATGACGGCGTGAGCGCTTGGTCTTCGCCTTCCGGCGATGAGCGAGAGTCAGCGCCGGCTGAGCGGGATCGATCCGGAACGCAGGAGGCGGCACCGACAGATGACAGGATGGACGGTCAGGCCGCACCCGCAGCAGGCGAGGTTCATGCAGATGATGAATCAGTACGGCATGAAGGCTCTGGAGCACTGGCAGAGGTGGCTACCAGAGAGGCTGGAGAAGATCGACGACCCGGAGGAGTTCTTCACGGATCTGGGAGAACGAGCGGTCAAGGAGATCGAGACCTTGACAGAGAGCACACCGAGGCCATCGAGCGGCAGCTTCATGGACAATCTGGGATTGGCGAACATGGCGCGCCACTTGGCGGAGGAACAAGTCATTCGGACGATGATTCTGGTGGATCCGGAGGACGAGCAACAGATCGAGGCCCTGCTGGGCTGATCCGGTTCACCCCCCGCACGCAGTCCGATCTCGCGCCTTCCCAGGACATGGCCCGCGTGCGGGCCAACCTGCAAGCCCTGAAATTGCTACAACGGTTGGACCGCGAGGCTCGGCCAGCCTCCGCCGACGAGCAACAGATCTTGGCTCGATGGTCGGGTTTTGGAGCGGTGTCCGAAAAGGTCTTCAAGGAGCGGCACGCCGACTTCAGCTTCGCCCGTGAGGAGCTTGAGCAGCTGCTGACAGCCGAGCAGATCGCCGACCTGCGCCGCAGCACCCAAAATACCCACTACACCGATGCAGCCATCGTGGAGCAGATGTGGGCGGCACTACGCCGTCTGGGTTTCGACGGCGGACTCGTGCTGGAAGCTGGCTGCGGCACCGGCAACTTCATCGGCATGGCGCCGCAGGATGTCGCCGAGTCCACGACCATGGTCGGCGTCGAGGTGGAGTCGATCGCCGCGAACATCGCCTCGGCGCTCTACCCGGATGCGATCATCCGCAATGAGAGCTTCGCCGACACCCATGTCCGTGCCGGCAGCTTCGATGCCGCGATCGGCAACGTGCCCTTTGCCTCGGTCGTGCTCAGCGATCCCCGGTACAACGCCGGTCGGCATTCCATCCACAACCACTTCATAATCAAGTCACTGCGGTTCGTCCGCGAGGGCGGCATCGTCAGCGTCATCACCTCCCGCTACACCATGGACGGGTCGACAAAGGGAGCGGAGGCACGCGCTGAGCTCGCCCACTACGCTGACTTGGTCGCCGCCATCCGGCTGCCCAACGGAGCCCACCAGCGAGCGGCCGGCACCAACGTGGTGACCGATTTGCTGATCCTGCGGCGCCGTGAAGCGGGGCGGGAACCGGATCCGCTGGCCTGGCACAACGTGGTCACCCTCGAGCGCGACGGCCAAAGCGTCGAGATCAATGAATACTGGCGCGACCATCCCGAGATGGTCTTAGGCGAGTTCAGGATCGGACACGGCCCCCGCAATGAAAGTGAGTTGCAGGTCAGGCCGACAGGTCAGTTGACCGTAGCGCTGTCAGCGGCGCTAGATCGCGTGGTGGCGGAGGCGACCGCGCGCGGGCTGACGATGAGCCCTCGCCCGCCCTCCGGCGCGCGGGTGAACCTGGATGAGGTACGGGTGGGCGCCACCCGCGAGGCACGCTTCGAAGGGTTCATCACCGCCCATCGTGACGGCAGCTTCACCCGGATCGTGAACGGCTTCGAGGAAACCTTCAACGTCCCCAAATCCCAGGTCAAGGAGTTGCGCCACCTGCTGGGGCTACGGGATACCGTAGTCGCGCTGCTGGAGGCCGAGGCCGCCACGGCGGAGAATACGCCAGACATCGACGCGCTGCGCCAGCAGCTCAACCACCGATACGACTTCTACCAAGCCACCTACGGGTTTCTCAACCGCAGCAATCGCCAGCAGCGCACGAACAAGAGCACCGGCGAAGTCACCGAGGTCAAGCTCCGCCCTCCCGTGCTTACCCGCCTCCTGCTTGACCCCTTCGGCGTCACGGTGCAGGCGCTGGAGAGATACGACCCCACCACCGAACAAGCCACCAAGACAGACATCTTCCACAAGCGGGTACGCGCGCCTCGAGCACCACGCACCCACGCCGAAACCCCGGCGGACGCGCTCGCGATCTGCCTAGACTCCTACGCCGAGGTCCGCCTGGAGGTGATCGCGCGCCTGCTCGGACTGGCAGACGCAGCGGCCGCCCGAGTCGCGCTGGGGACACTGGTGTTCGAGGACCCTGGCGAAGGTGTCCTCATACCAGGCCCGGTTTATCTGTCCGGGAATGTGCGGGTCAAGCTGAAGCAGGCCCAGGCGGCCGCCGACCAAAACCCCGCGTTCCAGGTCAATGTCGAGGCATTGACCGCAGTGATCCCCGAAGACCTTGGCCCGGCGGAAATCGAGGCTCGGCTGGGATGCATCTTCGTTGAAGCCGACTACGTGCAGCAGTTCCTGCGTGAACTGCTGGATGACCCGGAGCTGACGGTGACCCGCAACCATGGTGTCTGGAGCGTCAAGGGGGACAACCGTAAGAGCGTACTGGCGACCACCACTTGGGGAACCGCCCACCTTTCTGCGGGCAGGCTTGCGGAGCAACTGCTCAACCTGCGCCCCATCAACGTATCGAAGAAGACCCCTGAGGGCTCCTTGGTTCCCGATCACGAGGAAACTGAAGCGGCCCAGGCCAAAGCGGAAGAACTCAACGACCGTTTCAGCACATGGGTATGGGAGGACCTGCAACGTGCTGAAGAAGTAGCACGACTATACAACTGGCATCACAATGCGATCGTGCTGCGTAGCTACGATGACGTGGAGCTGTCACTACCGGGGCTGAACGCGACGGTCACCTTGTTCCCACATCAAATCGCCGCAGTAGCCCGGATGATCTATGAACCGGCAGTGGGCCTCTTCCATGACATGGGCGCCGGCAAGACGTTGGAGCAAATCGTCGGGGTCATGGAACTTAAACGGCTCGGATTGATCAACAAGCCAGTAATCTGCGTCAAGAACCACATGCTGGCTCAGATCCGTGACGAGTTCCTGTGGGCGTATCCGCAGGCGAGGATCTTGTGCGCCGACAACGACGACCTCGCCGATCGCTCAGGGAAGAACGACGCCACCATTCCCGGGACACGGCAGCGCGAGTTCGTCGCCCGGTGCGCCACCGGTGACTGGGACGCCGTCATCTTGACCCGCTCGGCCTTCGAGAAGATCGCGATGACCGAGGGCTCACAGACTCGGTACATCAAATGGCTCAACGAGCTATTCGAGGCCGCCCAGGAAGAAGCTGAGTCCGACGGCGACGAGCACACGATCAAAGAGTCCGCCGCAGCACTACAGAAATTCGAGGAGCGCGCGAAGGATAAGCTGTCGCGCACAAAGTACGGCGGCCTGTCATGGGAGCACACCGGTATCGATTACATCTGCTATGACGAGTCCCAGGACCTTAATAACCTGTTCACTCCGTCCAACCTGCAGGATCAAGCGATTCCTGGGTCCGCCCGGGCGTTCGATGCCGAGATGAAGATTCGCTATACTCGATCCCATTACGGCAAGCGGGTATGCACCTTTGCTACAGGCACACCGGTCACGAATAAGATCAGCCAGATCTACGTCCTGCAGCGGTATCTCCGTCCGGATCGGTTGGAGGAGGCCGGGTTCGACACTCCCGATTCCTGGCTGGGCACTTATGCCACACAGAAGACCCGCCTGGAGCTGAAGGCCAATGGTGCCTACGAGCCCAAGAGTCGCTGCACTCAACTGGTCAACGTTCCCGAACTGCTGCTGACCTATCATGAGATCGCCGACATCAAGCAGTATGACGATCTTGGCTTGGAGCGGCCCGCGCTGATCGGCGGATCTGCCGAGATCGTACCCATCCCCCCATCTGCTGCTCTGCTGGCCTATCAAGCGAATGAGCTGGAGCCGCGGTATCGGAATGCTAAAGGCGCGCGGCGCGAAAAAGGGATGGACACCGTCGTCTCGGTCATACAAGACGGACTCAAGGCCGCCCAGCATGTCGGATTGGTCCGACTGGATACCGACGAGCCGCAAAAGCTCAGCTTCATCACTGACGAGATCTACCAGCAGTGGCTGCTCCATAAAGACGATGACCACTATGTCACCAAAAGCGGCGAACCGGATCCGGTCAAGGGCAGCTTGCAACTGGTGTTCTGCAACATGGGTGTACCGGGCGGGGCAGGCATCAATTTGTATGAGGAACTGCGTGACGGCTTGGTGGCCAAGGGTATGTCTCGCGAGCGGATCCGATTCATTCACGAGGCCACCAATCGGCGGCAGAAGGGAGAACTGTTCGCCGCATGCAACGCCGGCCATGTCAATGTGCTCATCGGCAGCACCGAAAAGATGGGGGTCGGGACCAATGTGCAGACGCGAGTCATCGGTATTCATAAGGTGCACGGTCACTGGCGGCCCGACTATCACGATCAGGAAGATGCACGCGGCCGCCGCCAGGGGAATCAGAACCCGGAGATCTTCATCAAGATCTACCGGACACAGAGGTCGTATGAGCCGTTCCGGGATCAGGCATGCGAACGGAAATCAGACTTTCTGAAGTACTTGAAGAAGCGGGACCCGACCGTACGCACTCTGGACATTCCTGATGGGGACACCATCATGTACGCCCAGATAGCCTCTGTCGGCGCCGACGATCCCCGAATCATGGAAAAGGCGCAGATGGAGGCTGACCTAAAGCGCCTTAAGAGGCGCCGCAGTCAGCATGCCCGCGATCAGAACAGCCTTCGCCTGATCATCTCCCAGCGGGGGTCGGACATAGGTGGCCAAAGAAACTTGATCGCTAGCGTCGAAGCGGCACTCAAGCAACGGGCGCCCACCGCCGGTGACGCCTTTGCCATGGAAATTTCCGGGGTCACGTATACCAAGCGGACTGAGGCGGCTGAACGCCTTCGCCAGGAGATCGACAGCGGCTTGCAGGCCCTCGGCATTATGGGGACAAGCCGACTTCACATCGGCACGATCGGCGGCTTCCCGCTCGACGCGTCCTTAGATCGCGGCCGTGAGCTATCGGTTCTGCTGTTGCTACGCGGATGCCCCGAAGGGGGCGTTTTCTTAGATGGAAACAATCTGCCTGGCGGAATCGGCCTAGTGACGCGCCTCGAAAACAAGCTCACAGCGCTGGAAACAGTAAGGCAAACCGCCATAGCGGAAATCCAAAGGTTAGAGGGTGAGATAGAGAAGGCAACGGCTTCCCTGGGTAAGGCTTTCCGGGAAGCACATGAGCTGGACGAGTTGGAAAATCGACTCAAAGCGCTGGATGACGAGCTGAAGAATGAGCGTGGTAAGCCGGGTGGGCAAGAGTCTCCGCGCCAGGGAAGCTCCTCGTCCGTACACGGGACGTCGCATGCCTACGCGCTTCAGGTTGCGCAAAGTCTACAGGCCCCTGATGCGGAGCAGTTCGCTCAATGGTTCGCTGCCAGCTACAAGCATCAAAAGATGGATGAGCAACCACTGGTGGCGCAGGCATATTTCGAGAGCTGGCTTCCGGGTCAGCCCGACAATCACCCCCTCAAACAGCACGCCCCCGACGAACCTTCTGTCCGCGCCAACGACGGGCGGGGGCATGTGGAGCAGACAGAGCCGGTTTCTCCCACAGGCTCGCCATCCTCAGTGTCAGACGCAGCCCTCCAGCAAGGCGGCGCCGCTTCCTCTTCGGCGGACACGGCGGCCGATGAGCGGGTCTACCGGGTCACTCCCGCCGGCGACGCAGCCGCAAGCTATCTGAGGGAGCAGGAGTTGTTCCAAGCCCTGCACCAGTTCATCGTCGATGGCTTAGTGAGACTGACCATCCCGGTCGCCGCCCGTATCGAGGTCGTCTTCCTGCGGAAGGGCTCGATCGGCGGTGAGGATTTCTCCGCGACCTTGCTCCCCTCAGTCGCGGCGCGGCGCTGGCGGGAGGCCAATCCCGTCCAGCCTGCTCCGCGTCCCGCAGGCAATGGACCCACAGATGCCGCCCATCAGCGACTACTGACGAAGGCGGCTGACGATCACCAGCTACGCGAGTACGTCCACAGCTACCCCGCGCTCCCGTTAAGCGAACTGCTTCTACTCGAACGCTGGATGAACAACCAGTCCTTGTCCGGCTTCCCCGACGTACCCGACGACTTTCGCAGCCGCTACCTCAGTGATCAGGTTTTCCGCACCAACATCGAACAGCTGACCACGCTTCAGCTGTACCGCGCCTTCACCGACGGGGCGGAACTGATCTACGACAGCACACGCCACGCTGATCTCAGCCATGCCTGCCACGCCGCTGCCGATCGAGCACGCATCATCGACCGCACCTGCTACGTTTTCCCAACTCAAGACAGATTCTTGGTGGCCACGTTCGCTCCCGCGGACGGACACCTCTCGATCACCCCTGAGGGCCGGTGGACCTACCACCACCAGGAAGCCTTCATCACGCTGGCCACCGCTCCGCAGCATTTCCCCCCTGCCCTCGCCCATGCACGGCCAGTTCAGCAGGCAGACACCGACTACCGGTCTCTTGCAGTGCTGAGCGGCCCGTACCCCTCCGATGCCGCCATCGCGGCGGGCCGGATCCAGATCCCAGATGACCTCGCTGCAATCATCCACTCGGCGGCCACGTACCGTGCCGCCGACGCGACGATCCAGGCCGCGATCGATGAGTTCCTGACCCAACTGAGGAGGCAAGTCACCACCCTTACCGCAGGTGCCGACCGGCAAACTGTCATCGCAGAACACGCCGCTATCAGCGCGACAGCCTCCGCACTGCGGGACGCATCGGGCGGAGACCTGGCGCGCGCGGCCGGTCGTTTGGCCGGTCATGCCATGCAGCACTGCGCCCACTTGCACGCGATGCCAGCGCACGACATAGAGCGACTCATGACTCAGTCGTGGGAGCGAAGCGCTGACGACGAGCACGTCCAATCCGCGCTCCGCGAACTGGACGCGGCCCCTGAGCCGTACTACGACGGCGGGGTAAGCAGTCACGAGCGTGAGACGGTGGTGGAGCACCTCAGAACATGGACCTACCGACATGCCGGCTCCACCACCGCTGACCCGCTCGAAGCCAGCGACCTCAAGGTCATCTACCGCACTGTCCTCGAGAAGAACACCGATAGTCGCTCCTTGCCAATCGCGCTGCAGCGGTGGAGTCAGGTGAGCGTCGCTGCGCTACAGGCCGGCCACAGTTGCCGGGACGACGGCGAGCGGCAACTGCTCTATGCCATCGCCCGTGGCGCGGCCATCCATCACGCCCGCCTGGACGCACACCGAATCGCCGCCGACGGCAGCCCCGCGTATGTAACTGCGGAGGAGTATCGGGCCGAGCTTCAGCAGCTCACCGACCTCCACAAGTCATGGGTCGATACCCGGACCGGCAAGCTGCTAGCCGCAGGTGGCAAACGCACCAGGGAAGCCAAACTCGAACAGGGACACATTGCCGCTCAGCAATATTTGGGCGCGCGTTCGGCTGCGCAATGGCGTCGCACAGATGGAGAAGACTCCCTCGAGGAGTTCCAACAGCACCACGGCGACCGAGTGGAACAGGCCGCGCACAGCGCCTACCAGATTGCCCTGTCGCTGGCCGGGCCCGGCCAGGGAGGCTACCAGGCCCCAGGTGATCGTGTGCTGCACAAGGCGCTGATCGAAGCGTGGTATCGCCACGCGGCGCGCATTCGCGCGATCGGCCATGCCCCTGCCTTCCTTACCGAGTTACGGGCAGCACTGCTCTCCTCCGGTGCTGCGGCCACCGTAATCGGTCCGTCGGCTCCGGTGGCGGCGGCGTCGGGTCCACTGCACTCGCCTGCCGCGACTGCCGCCCATGCTGCCCCCTCGTCGGTCATCCGTGCCGCCCGCGAGGAGCTGCTGGCCAAAGCCCTCAGCGACCCCAAACTCGCCCAGGCGGCGCGTGCCAACCTCGACGAGAACAACTTCGCCTTCGTCTTTGAACGGTGGCTGACCGACCACGCCTTAGAACTGGCCGAGACGCAGGCCTCCACTGATGGTGGCACCACCCTCACCGCCTGGTTCTCACAGCACAACCCACAGGCGCTGCCGGACCTTATCGCTGAGCTACAACCACAGGTGTACCGCCGCCTGCGGGAGGCCGGTTCCAAGGCCATCGTGTCAACGCCTGACCGAGAAGCTCCCGCGGCCGTCCACGGGCCGCAAGGGGTGGGCAGAGCCACCAATACAGCGACATCGGCGTCAGAAGCTGGCGCCGAGCACCATGCGGATTCGACATCCGCATCAGAGTCGGCGGGTGGAAATGGTCAGAGTATGGCGGGGGGCAGCCTCGCTCCACACCAACAAGATCGCTACGGCGAGACATTCGACCCGCTCGTTCAACCATTGGCCGCCCTGCCTGAACGTCCCACATACTCATCACTCGCCCAGGCGCGCACGGCCTGCTCACGTCCGCTACCGGACTTCGCTGCTCTGGCTCCGGGCGGCAGGTACGTCACCGGCAAACCCAGTCGGCACAGCAGACAAGTCCGCGTCTACCGACTGCCCGAAGGGCAGCCTGCCAGCGCCGACACCTACCCCACTCAGGAGCAGGCGCTGTGGGCTGCCGATCGTTTGTTGAGACAAGAGCTGTGGCAGGACGCCCGGCAGCTGGGCGGAGAGACGAGCCCAGGACCGTACGCGGACGTGTCCTCCGAGGAGGGGCTCGCCGTTGCCCAAGAACGGATGCGGCACGCCAGGGGCGCTGTGGAGGAGGCATGGAAAGCCTGGGCAAGTTCGCCGACTCGCCTCGCCTTGAACAACTCCCGATTCGGGAGAGCCGCCAACAGAGCTCTCGACGAGGCCTGGGCCAGTCGCATGGCCCAGCCGGGGAAGCCCAGTGTCCAGCATCGGATCCGCAGCCATCTGCAGATGCATCGGGCCGCAGTCGCCGCGATGAAACAGCTTGAGGTAGGCAACGAACCTCTTCTCAGTCACCAGGCGGGAAGCGGTGAGGAGCTTCAGCGTCTATCACAGCTCGCCGGCTGGGACGCTCACCGGACAGTCGCCACGATGGATGCCCGCAGCGACTTCAACAACCAAACCCGACACGTCGAGAATCAGGCGGTGATTGCCACGGTCGGCCGCGCGCTCAACGAGTCGCCCAGTGACGCCACCGCAGATGCTGCAGTGCCTCCTGCGGCGTCGGCCCAAGCCAACCCTGTAGAAGGGGAGGACGGCTACCATTACGCGATCGTTGATAGCACTGTCGTCGTCTACGGCCCCGATCACATCCCGATCAGCCAGGCGCCGAAGTCCCGACGGTGGTCCGCGCGTCAGATTTCAGTCGGAACGGTCGGTGGGACACGTGTCGCCGGACGCGGCAGCGCTGAGTATGCGCGCAACGCTGCGCGCCAGCACCGCTCCGCAACCAGAGCGCAGGATCAGCGCGACAGAGCCTGGATTGAGATCGTCCCAGATGACCGTGCCAGAGCTGGCCATGTCATCGTGGTGCACGGCACCGAAAAGAACGACCCCAATGATACTCGGGCGACCAAGGAGATCGGCCACTTCCTGTGGTCCAGTCAGCGCCAGGCCCGGGTGAGCGGCCGTGCATGGACTTCACAGAAAAGCGACGAGAACTTCGCTGCTCTGCTGGCTGAGTTCGCCGCTCAGAACCGGTTCGTCCTCATCCACGATCACACAAGCACCAATCCGGGCGCGAGCACATCCGACGGCGGGCAGGAGCAGACGGCCGAAGTCAGGGGCAGCGAACGAACGTCTCACGTCAGTGAGCCAGTAGCAATCATGCCCTCAGGTCGGGATGAGCAGGCCAGCAAGGCGGGCGCACACCACGACGAGCTGCACCTCCTGGCCCGGCTGTTTGTCGATCCCGCGCAGATTCCTGAAGTCCGCCAAGTGCTGGAAGGGCCTGACGATTTCACCGATCCAGAACTCGCTCATCTGTACGCCGCCACCTTGAGATTGCACGATCAAGGCAAATTCGTCGACGCGGTGCACGCTGACATCGAGGCGGGGCTGCACAAGAATCCAGAGACACAAAACGTGCACCAACTCAAGCAACTGATACAGGAGCTGAAGAGCGTTCAGCACCGTTCTGCGGCGCTCCCCCATGCACTGCGGATCGCCGAGTCCGCAGCGGCCAGGCTGATCGCCGGCTATACCGACACGCTTCCAGCCGCCCCGAGGGACTATCAATGGGATGGGCCGGTCACGATCGCGCTTTCTCATGCCGCCGAGCGAGCCCGCGGTCACAACCAGCCGCACTACGTCTACGGCTATGAAGGTCAGGCAGAGGCACGGCTCAGCAACACTCCACCGGCCGATACTGGCTACTGGATGGTGACGGCGAATGGCATATGGGTAGGCATTAGCGGGCGCAACATCACCACGCTGTCCCCAGAAGAGGCCGATTTCGAGCAGATACGCAGCAGTGAACCGATGGTCCATACCGAAGCACATACCGACCTTGCCCGCATGCTGGCGTCCGGCAAAAGGTTCCTGCTGCTGGCCTGGACCTCACCCCTGGCAGCCGTGCTGCACGCTACAAGGACAGCGAAGGCCAGCGGATCAAGGTTATCGGTCTACGCCCAAGAGCAGACGTTCGTGGTCACCGATACGGGGCCGTCCGAACTGCCGGGCTACTTCACCGTAGACTCTGATGGATCGTGGTTGCTACATCGTGAAGGCGCCGCCACCTCCGTCGAGGCGCCAAAGAGCGCTGAAGCCTTCCGCGCCCTAGTAAGCGCGAGCGCGGCCCCGGTCCCTTCGCCGTCTGCGGGCACGCCGGCCAATCCGGCGCACACGGGCACGACGCCTGTCTACTCGCTGCCCTTCCAACAGTCACAAGGATCCGGACCATCCTTTGGCATGTGATCGCGGCCCAGTCGAGACCATGCATGATTATTCGGCCGGCGAAGCACGTTGGCGTAAGCGGTTCCCCGACGTACCGGCAATTCCGCAAGGGACCCTCATCATGTTGACCTCTGACAGTTTCGCTGAGCCACCCCACCTTGAGCGACTGGGCCACCGCGACCCGCACATCCGGTTCCAGGCCATCTCCGCCACTGTTGCAAGCCTGGGTGCGGCAGTATGCGCACTTCGGCACCATGCCCCGGAGGAGGAGTTCGCCGCTTATGCCTACGCCGTCGACGCGGCAACACATGCCGCGACCATCCTTGAACTTCCCGCTGCGCCGCCCCTCGTATTCCCCTCCCTGTCAGCAGCACAGACCAATGCACTCGCCGAAACAGTCACCGTCGCGTCGATCCGCTTGAGCAGAGCCCTGCTGGCCCTAGCTGCAGAAGAGCACGATGCCGAGCAGCAGCTGAAGATGTCCCAGGCCGCGGCCAGCCTTGCCGAGGTCCACTACTGGCTGGCAAGCGACGACGAATGACTGCGACCTTAGGGAACTTCCTCGATGGCTGCCGCCATAACCTGATGACGGCCAGCTATCTCAGCCGTCGCCGTCTACTCGACGGCCGAGTCCTCGCTGCGATCAGTGGATCACGCGACCTTACCCACGCCATGACCAGGATGTGGGACTTCGTCGCCGCGTCAGCACCCACCACCCTGGCGCGTCGGCGCCTGTTCCCTGGCATGTCCTACCCTGAGCCATTTGACCACCTCACTCGCGCCGACACGCTTCTGCAGCAATGCATGGCTCAACTGGCCCATCGGCACCCACCCGGAGATGACCTGCTCGCCGCGCATCTAAAGGGCGCGGCGACCATTCTTGGCACCGGGTTGGACTTACTCCAGACGCATTACCACATCGACGGTACCGGCAATCGCCTCTCACGGTCCGATTGGACCCGCGTCATCGAGGACCTGGACACCCAACACGCCCTGCTCCACGACCTCGCCGGGAACGGTCTGCTTTTGGGTGACATCCTTGAACGCATCCAATCGGACATTAGACGCGGACCATTCACGCCGCTCCTGGAATCGGCGATCACGGCCTTACGGGCCCTGCCTGGCACGCTTATCTCCGCAACCCTGGGCGCGTATCGAGGCGACGGACACGCGCTACTGTCTGGCGTACCGCCGCGCCAGCCCGATCCACCCCGTCCACCACCCGAACATGCCCAGTCGGTCGCAGAGTTGTGCCGTGACATCATCGCCAACACCGAATCACTGCGGACGCGCTACACCGACAGCGCCCGGCCACTGGTCGACGGGCAAGCGGACATTCGCCAATGGCGCCGCACCGCCGCCGACGGAATCGTGCTCAGCCACATTCACCTGCAGCTGTGCCAGACGATGAATCTCCGCGTACTGCACGCGGAGCGAGGTGCTCACCCCTGCGTACGGCGCTCGCCGAGGCACACCGGGTCAGCGCAAGGGAGGTGGCCAGCTGGCAGGAGATCGGCCAGGCTTGGGATGAGCTGGTGCCGGATTTGCCGGTCAGCCCTCGATCGAGGACAGAGAACCACACGGAACATCTGGTCACCCGGATGGGCCGCCTCTTGTACCTCAATCCGATCTGGACACCCGCACGGCGCCACGCCTCCGCGGTCAAACCGCCCGAACTATTGGCGCCGACCTTCGAAACGATGGCACAGGTCGCGATGGCGATTTGCCACGCCAACGAGTGCCTGGCGATGGTGGCTGATACACACCTGGGCCGAGCAGGCCAGGCCCTGCACGTTATTCGTAGATTGCTGGACCCCTCGCCACACCCTGACGACTACCCGCAACGCTCCACTCGTGTGGAACGGTTTGACCGCCAGGCGCGCGCCGTGCTCCGTTCGTATAGGGCTCTTCTGAGTCAGAGCATGGCCTCTACCTCGGCTTATGGGGAGGTCGCGCTTCTTGCTGTGCACCCCGAACATCGTTTCGAGATCGCACGGCGGATCCTGATACTACAGAGGCGCGGCAGTGAAAGAGACTTCGATCAGAGGTTCAGCGACGCTGAGAGGCTGCTCTCGTCAGACCGTGGGCAGAGCCCGGAACTATCTCGCCGGCCGACAACGGCGCCTGCTCGAAGTGATCGCGTCACCGGCGAGAGTCCATACGTGCCCCCATCGAAAACTCTCCATGGGCTTGACGGCCACGAACGTCGTGCGCACTGGTGACGCACGAAACGGACTTCTCGTACGCCCAATAACCGTGCGATCTAGTCGTCACGCTGCCGCTCTTCTTACAGACACAGAGCCACAAGCAAAGCCAATGGTGGCCCGCATGCCCCATCGTGTTCACCGGGGAAAGCCATTGACGGCTTCTCATCAGGCGGATAGGGACATGCCATGCAGTGCTTTCGGACCGGCCTGGCCGTGGCCCGGAAGTGTTCGATGTCGATGAGTCCCGGGTGCACGCCCTAACGCCACCAAATGAGGCTTAAAGGCTAGTCTAGCGATAGCCTCCCTCCACGGAGGACTGCTTCGCCTTGGAGACCGTGAGAGATTCAGCAGACACAGAGCCGCCGGCAGGAACACCGAGTGCAGCGGCTGCTGAGGAGGGGTCGCTGCCCCTGTCCCTCTGGTGTGTCCGTCGTTGCGCAACCTCACGCGCGGATTCTTCCTTGTCGAGTGACTGCCGCAATGCCGCCTCGGCGGTCAGGTGACGTAGTACGAAGGTCAGTTCCTGGGCCTGATGGTTCAACAGTTCCGCATCCTGTGAAGCCTTCGCCGCGTCCTGGATGTCGGTCGCGTGTGCGCGATTGAGCAGCTGTTCGTGTTGCTCAATCCGACGCTGGAGGCGACGCTGTACTGATTCATGCCCACTGGCGGGTCCTGCTGCCTGCCGCAATGCGCTCCGGCGTGAGGTGAGCTGAGCGATACGGCTCCCGCTAGCAGCGATCTGCTCCTTGAGCCGTGTGGCTTCGTTCGTCGTGCCCCTACGTGTGAGTTGCCCCAGGCGCTCGCGCATCTGCCGCTCGGTGATGAGCTGGGCTTCCAGCTCGGCTTCGACCTCGGCGAGTTCCTCGATCGCGACCGCGTGCGCGCGCAGAGTTTCGTGTGCGCGTAGCACCGCGCTGACCGCGGGCCCGCTACGGGAGGCGGCACTGTCGTGCAGGTTGCTGGCCAGCGCATCAGCCTGAGCAGCGGCCCTTTGCAGGATGGGCAGCCCGGCGGTGACGTCGCGGATCTGCGTGCGCAGCTCGGCATCGGTGAGCAGGCCGAACAGTCGCTCCTGCCATGGCGTCACCGCCAGCTCAGAAGCCTTCGGCAGCGGCGGCAGCGCGCGCTGGAAATCATCCAAGGCAGCCACGGCGCCGGGATGCGGGCTCCCGACCATCACTCCGGGCAGGTGTGCCAGCGCCGCGCGGGCGGCGGCATCCAAGACCGGCAGAGCGAACGCGCCGGACTGCACACGCCGAGGCGGCGCCGCGTCCCCATTCAGATGCCGCTGGATACGCCAGGCAAGGGCGCGTGGCAGCGAACGCGCTCCGTTCAGTGGCCCCTCGGCAGCCGCAGCGGCAACCAAGGCGTCCACGTCGTGGCCGGCCTCGGCCGCCCGTGCCAGGATCCGCGCTAAGACCGGCCACTGCTCGTTGACGGTCACCACCGCGGCCCACGGCCCCAGTGCCCGCCGTACCGCCTCGGCCAGCGGATCGGGTAGGTAGATCCGGTCGCCTACGCGCTGGATGGGGTCTGTCTCTCCAGAGGCGACAAGGTCGATCGGTTCGATCTGCTCGCCGAGTTCGGCGAGGATGAGCCCTTCATCATGGTCGTACTCCAAGGAATCGGCGAAGGCGTTCAGCGCGCGGTCGAATTCTTCGGCGGGGCTGCGCGGCCTGCCCAACGTGGCTTGCCGGTCCTCGTCCTCCAGGGCGGTGCGTGCCAGGAACAGGTGCGCTTCGCGGATGTCGCGTGAAAGAGCGGTGTAGGTGGCGTTGGTGTGCAGGCCGGGACCATAGGTAAGGGCGTAGTCGGCGCCGAGCCCTTGGGTCTTGTGCACGGTCATCGCCATGCCGTACGACAGGCCGCCCTCGGCGATGTAGGCGGCGCTGACCCATTCCCTGATGTGCTGGATCCGCCCATCGGTGTCGGTGCGGCGCCATTGCACCTGCACCCCGCGCTGGCGGTCGACCGCGGTGACGATGCCGCGAAACCCGTTGAGCACGTCGGCGTGCCGGCCGTTGCTGCGCCATTCGCGGTACTGGTTTTTGCGGATCAGCACAATGTCACCGACGGTCAAGGCGAGGGCGCCGCCGTCAGCCAGGGCGAACACGGTATCGGGGCCGGCGAGCTCTCCAGCGGCCCGGCGGATCGCGCGCGCCGAGAGGTTGAGTTCGTCGACATCGGTGTTCTTACCTGCCAGCATCAGTACTTCCGTGATCGCCTCATGGACGTCTGGATACAGGCGTCGGCGCTCATCCCACATCATGAGCATGTGTGCCAGTGCCTGTTCGCGGGTGGTGGTGGCATGCACGCGGCCGTGCTGCGCCCAGGTGCGCAGCGCCTCTCGCCGATTCCCGGTCCGCCAGATCTCCAACGCGCGCCGCTCCACCACATCTTGCTGACGGTAGTTCGTCGAAAGCGTCAGTCCGCCGATCAGCGTATGTACCGCGTTGAAGCTGCCTCCCACGCCGGGCGATTGGAGCTGTGCTGGGTCTCCGATGCCGACGACCTTGGTGCCGACCTCGGCCGCGTGTGCAAGCAGGACCGCTAGTTGACGGTCATCGACCATCGCGGACTCATCAACGATGAGTACGTCGACGCCGGCAAGGCCCCGGCCGCGCTCGATCCGCTCGAGCCATTTGGCGATGGTGAAGGCCGGAATGCCGGTTTCCAGGCGAAGGTTCGCGCATGCCACCGCAGCGGTGGAGGTGCCGGCGATTACCTTGCCCTCGGCCTCCCAGGCGATGCGCGCCACTTCCATCAGCGTGGTCTTGCCCGCGCCGGCCACGCCGATGACCGCATCGACGCCATGGCCGGCCGAGGCCAGGCGCTCCAACACGGTGCGTTGTTCGGGGCTGAGTGTTAGCTGATGGGTGGCCTGGTAGGTGTCGATGGCCATCTGTAGCGTGGCTGGGGCCAGTACGGCGCATCCGCTGCGATAGCGTCGGCGAACCGCGGCAATGATCGCACGTTCGGCTGCGATGATGTCCGCGGTGGTGTAGCGGTCGCTGTGGGTGAGATGAGTGGGGCCAGTGGTAGCCAGCTGGATCGCGTAGCCCCCGTGCTTGAGCGCCAGGTCGGTCAGCTCTTCGGCCTCGGCGCAGGAGGCGATACCGCCTTGAATCGCGTCTATTACCGCGGCCAGCGCCTGGGCGCCGGTGAAGTCCTTGCGGTGTGCGGTCAAGCCCTCATCGGGTCGAAACAGCCACCGGCACAGCGCATCCAGATCTGCTGGACCACTTGCTTGGACGACAGGCTGGCGGCCGATCAACTCGAGCGGAGTCATGGTGGCGGCCACGATCGCATCCGGGTCCTGGCCTGCCGCGCGCGCTTCAGCTCGCCAGTAGGCGCGCAGCCCCTCGGTTGGCGTCAAGGTCGCGTGTTGTGTTTTGGCGTTCTTGAGCACCTCGGCCGCGGTGTGCTGCTGGGTTGCGGTGCAAGTGGTTATGTCGATGCCCCATTGCTTGAACAGGGCGAGGATCTCGGTGTTGCGCTTGGAGAACAGTCGGATCGTCTCCTCGGGGATTCCGACGATCTGCCATACCCCGGTGTGGGTGTTGCGCTGCCAGATCATCCCCCACCGCTCGTGCGTGACCTGGCGGATCCGCGCTTGCATCAGCGCGTCGATGGCCAGGATGTGCCGAAACAGGTCTCGTCCACCGGCGGCGATTGTTGACCATTGGCCGTCCGCGCCGCGGCACATGTTGGCGATGGTGACGTGCGCGTGCAGGTGGGGGTCTCCCACAGGCGCGCTGCCGGTGGGGCGAGCAGTGCGATGGATGTTCACCCAGCCGATGAAGCCGCTTCCGGCTACCCGGGCGGCCTTGGCGCCATCACCGTGGTGCCCTCGCATGCCGTAGCACGTCCATCTCTCCGCCGCCGTCACTGCCTCATCCAGACAATCGACGAAGATTTGCTCGACCTCATCGGCCAGCTCGCCTCGGGCGAAGGCGTACAAGACACTGAATGCCTTGGGGAGGTTGATAGTCAGGTCGTAGCCGCGATTCCCGGCGACCACCCGATCATGCTCCAGGGCCAAGGCCCTCTCGAGTGCGGGGCGCCCATACAGCGCTACGACATCGACACCGGCCGCGTCGCCGAGCGTCAGCAGCGCCGACACCCTCACCCGGTGGGTATCGCCATAAAGGCGCACCTGGCGACTCATCCGCTCGAGACTGGAGCGCTGCCGCTGCGAACGCACCAGATCCAGCGGATCGTGTCCGAGGGCGGCCGCGCGATCACGAATGGCCTCCAACAGCGGCCCGGCCATGAGCTTCGACCCCGGATGTGCTGCGGTCTTAGGTCTCACCAGTTGCTCGCCGGAGCGTGGATCCTGGCCTTTCATCACCGCTCGGGCAATGTCGAACTGCTCACCGGGCAACTCCGAGCCAGCCTCGATGCCCAATTCATTGCAGCCGGCTCCGATCCACCGCAGTGGCCGCTCGGTATCACTCATCCGATAGTTCAGTTGCTGGTCGAGAGCGGCGAAGGCCGCCATGACCGACGGCGGATACAGCGCGTGCACGTCAACCGCTGCCGCTGCGGCTATCTGGAGCACCGCGCCTGCGTCCATCTCAGCGTCGTGCCCATACCGTTGTAGCCGGGCTGAGGCGTCGGCGACCACATGTCGCTGACGGGTGGTGTCGAGCAGTTGAGCCACCTCGACACCCAGCGCGGTGGCCTTGTCACGAAGGGCCTTGATCAACGGCGCGGCTGCCAGTTGGCCGAGATTGCCGCCCGCACAGCCATGCAGGCCGGCTAAGCGGTACTCCACCTGAGCGTCGGAGGGGCCGATAGCAGTGACCCATGACACGGCGAGCCCGTCACCTCCCACGCACGGTATGAAACTCCCGACGTATCGTCACGAAGTGACGATACCTTAGCACTACACATTCTGTCCTGACTAAGAGTGTCTAAGTGAGTCAATAGCTCTCAGTGCATTATCGCCATCTGCATCGAGATGGAAGATCGGCTGAATGCACTGATCATCTTGGCGTTGTCAGTGCTGTCGATCATGATTATTCATAGCTATGCCGATTCACCTGGTTGAGGCGATCCAACGATGATTGGCTCGCGTATCCGGCGATCAGATCCCCGCGACGTCCCGAACGCCAGGGCATTCGCCCTGCCCCGGCCGCCGCCGGTCACCCGTCCAAGGCCGGCCCTGGACATGCAAGAGGGGCCCCAGACCGCAGATGCGGTCTGGGGCCCCTCTTGGCTCCTTGCCGGGGCTGGCGCGCCCCGGCAAGGAGTGGAGCTGTCTGGTTCAGAACAGGCACACCATGGTGACGGTGTCGCCCTCGGGCATCGGGGAGGCCAGCACGTCGGCGACCAGGTCATCTGCGGCCCGCTCGGCCAGCCTTCGCGTGACCTGTTCGGGCTCCTGCCGGTCCAGGTCACCAGCGAGCAGGATCTCGATCAACATCTGGCGGGCCGTCGCCCACGCGAGGGCGGCGCTCTTGAGCTGGCGCCGCTTGCCCCAGCGTCGCCACAGGGGGGCGTTGCTGTGGAGCTTGGAGACGTGGGCGTGACGACGCTGGTGGTCTGCGACGACTTGGGCGGCGCGCAGGATCTGGGTGTCAGTGAGCATTGCGACGTCCTTTCCGGGATGCGGGCCGCCGGTTCGTCGTCGGGAAGGGAGGGGCGAGGAAGATGGCCGGAGCGGCCGTGTTCTGTGGGCCGGTGCGGCGCACTTCGAGCAGCCGTGCGGGCCAGAGTCTGGTGTATGTCCAGGGGTGTGGGCCCCAGAAGGCTTCTGCCGTGCAGTTGTGGGTTCGTCCGATTCGTGCCCAGTAGTGGGTTCCGGAGGGTTCGGCGTAGCGGACCAGGTCGCCCGCCTGGAGGTCGTCCAGGTGGTACCCGGCGGGGGGTGGGAGGACGCGGCGAGCGGTCGCCGCTTCCTGGTGCGGTGGGGTCCAGGCGATGTCGATGCAGGACTTGATGCCCGCCTTGGCGAGGTGTTGCTGGACGTGGCGGATGACGTCGGCGTGTGGGGGGACGAGGGTGGTGCCGGGCATGATCCATTCGCCCGAGGTCTGCGGCGTCTGCTCCCACCGGAAGCCGAGGGCGTTGAGGAGCATTCCGACTTCGTCGTCCAGTCCTTCTTCTGTGGCGCGCGTACCGCGCGTGAAGGAATGTGTGATGTAGAGCATGGTGTCCTTTCGGATCGGTGCGCCATTCCGGAGTGCCATCCGGAATCTTGTATCTCCATTAAACCACTAAATGCATCCTTACTGGGGGGGCGAAAGCAACCCTGCTCATATCGACCTGCGCCGCGCCAAGGCTCGCGGGAAGCAATGTTCCAGGAGGTAGAAATGTCGATGCCTCCCGCTGGCGAGCGGGAGGCATCGATGTTGCTTGCTGCTAGCACTCCAAGGCGGGAGGCTGGTCGCGGGTTGGCATCCGCACGGCGGTCTGGGGGCTTGGTACGGGGCGGCGTATCTCGACGAGGCCGGCGGGCGCGATTCTGAACCCGGCCCTTGGGTGTTCTCCGTAGAAGACATCTACTGTTCGCTTGTTCTTGCGCAATATTCGAAGCCACCCCACATGCTCATCTTGGGTGCGCACGAGGTCGCCGACATGCAGCGCGCGCAAGGGATACACCCTGGCGCTAGCCGCGAAGATGGGGCGGGCCGTCTGGGCTTCGGTCGCTGGGTGCACCCATGGCGCGATGGTCACCGTGGTGGGGAATTTGGCGGCCATGAGGAGAGCCTGTGCCAGGAGGATGCGCCCCCTGTCCGCGGGGGTGAAGGCGGTTCCTTCCACGACCCATACCTGACTCCAGTGATCCCAGGTGAAGTAGCTCGGTAGGGCTCGGTCGACGGCTAGGTACAGCTCACGTCCCCCTTGAGGGGCGATGACCCGTGTCCCATGGAGGAGATCGTGGGTGATGTTGATCACGGTTTTCCTTTCGGATCGGAACGCAAGCCCCAGTGCCATTAGGGCTCACATATGGAATTTACCACTAAATGCACGTTCCTAGATTGGACTGCGGGAGCGGCGAAAGCGTCGCTGTGCGGGGTGCCGGGGGTATGGCTGGCCCGGCCAGCGTGAACCGGCCGGGCCAGCCGAGCGGTCAGCGGCCCGATGCCCGGTTGGCGGCGTTGCGGTCTATCACCGCGAACAGCCCGTCGCCAAGAAGGGCCTCCAGCGTCGCCTCGTCGGCCGATGCGAGGAAGTCGGCGACCAGCCGCCGGTAGGGCAGAACGGTCAGCCAGTGCAGCGACTCGGTGAGCTGCTGCTTGCCGCGCCCGGTGGCGGCGAGCAGTCGGGCGAGGGCACCGGCCTTGCGCTCCAGGATCTTCTCAGGGACGGGGACACCAAGGCTCCGGCAGAGCTGGACGCGGGCGTCGGCCTTGACGTAGGTGTCGCGGTCGCGCACCAGGTCGGGGTTGGCGGCGAGCCAGGCGAGCAGCTCGTCCACCAGGGCGCTCGGCGTCACGCCGAGGGCCGGCGCGAAGGTTCGCCGAAGCACCACCGCGCCCTCCAGCGCGCGGCGGGTCTCGGCGACGTCTTCTTCGGCAGCGCCGTTGGCCTGCATCAGGGCGAACGCGCGGGCGCAGACGCGGGCCTCGTCCGGGGTAGTGGCGGTCATCCTGATGTCCTTTCGGTGGGGAGGGGAGCCTGGCCGGTGGGACCGGCCAGGCCAAGGGTGGGGTGGCTAGCTGGCGGTGTGGCCGCAGGCGAGCTTGTAGGTCTGCGTGGAGTCGGCGGCGCGGTAGGGCGATGGGTCAGTTGATGTCTCGGCCAACTGCACTACGGCGCGTCCCTCTTGACCTGGTAACTCTGGCCGCGGGCAGGCAAGCCGTGTGCTGGGAAGGGTGAGCGGTAGGCGGCCCCGTGATGGCCTCGCTTAGCAGTTCGATGGCGGGTGCTGGTCTGGCCGAAGGGCCATGCCGTGGTCGGCGAACCAGTCTTCGACCAGGCGTGCGATTTCGACCGCCGGTTCTGGGGTGGCGTACAGGGCTCGCAGCGCGTGCCACAGTCGGTAGATCGCTGTGAGGGTGGCGAGCGGATCGGCTGCGAAGCCTGCGCCACTGGCGCCGAGCCTGGTGGTGTCGAGCACCGTGGCTCCGTTGACCGCGAACACCACAGGAACGCAGTCCTCGGTGATGAGCCAGTCTTCTGCGCCGTCCAGTTCGAGGCTGACCCGCAGTGCCCCCCTGCGGGGATCCACGTAGAGGTAGGCTTGGGCGCCGTCCAGTTCCATGCAGGGCAGCGTTATGCCGTCGTGTCGGGGGTGGAAGATGACGGCGTCGTTTGCGTTGGTGGCTTGCTCGGCGGAGATGTGCAGCGTTCCCGGCGCCCATGTTGGGCCGTGGGCGAAACGCAGGATGGGCAATCGGTTGAGCAGGTCGCGTACTGTCGCGGCGAAACCGCCGATGTCCTCCGCGATGGGATGGAGGTAGGTGAACTGCGCGGCGTCGACGGTGCGGTGTAGCTGCAAGCTCCAACGGAACTCTGCTCCATCGCCGGGCAAGGGATGATTGCCACATATGGCACGAGCGGTGTAGCCGTCGGGAACGGCGATGGCGAGGTCGCCGTCGGCGCCCAGGGCGGCATCGATGCCGGCCGCGCGGAAGGTGTCCAGGTATATGGCGCAGAGTGTGGCGTAGTCGCTGGTCACTGTGGGTGAAGTGGCGGGTGCCCATCCGGGGGTGCTCCAGGTGCGGGCGTACAGGACAGCGTCCGTCGGGAGTTCCGCCCCCTGCTGGAAGGCGATGACCTGCTGTACCCATCTGGTCATCCAGTGGCGGTCGGATTCCCGGCCGGGCCAGGTCTCGGTGACCACCGTCGGCTTGCCTTTGCGGTACACGGTGCCGTGTAGGGCGTATTCGGTGTGGGTGATGGCCCTCTCGTCTGGGACGGGGTGGGATGGTGCGCCGACGTGGTGGGGGCCGAGTTCGGCGGGCGTGTCCCTGGTGAGCTGGTAGGTCTGTCGGTCGTTGAGAGCGGCGTAGTAGATGGCGATGGCGTCCGCGTCGCTGTCTGGTGCCGTGGTTGGGGTGGTTGGGATGTTGAGATCGGTGACCCGCCACCATTCCGCGCGGACCTGCTTGGCCAGCGCTTCAAGAGCGTCTTCCTCGGTGGCGAACCGGTGCATCAGCGAGTACGGGGTGTTGTTGGTGGACAGGGACCAGGGCAGGCCGTCGCTCTCCACCTGCCTGGTCAGCTCGTCCAGGTGCGATTGGTCCTCAGCGTGGAGGTCGTACGGCTTGGTCAGCGGCCTGAGGTCGTTGAGGTCGACGTGCACCTGGAAGGGGCCGCCTGTTTCGTAGTCCCAGGCGAAGATGAGAACGAGCGTGCGGTCGTACTCCTCCTGGTGGTCGACTCCGGCGATGACGCCGGGGCCGCTGGCGTCGGCGTCGACCCACCAGACCTGGGAGCCGATCGCCAGGGTGCTTTCCCAGTTGTCGCGCTCACGTTCGCGGTCGATCTCGGCCGGACGGTTCAGTAGGGGCGTTTCCGTCGGGTTAGGGGAATCGTCACGAGGCATTGGGGTCTCCTGTCGGATCGGAGGGGTGGGACCTCGGCAGTGCCATGCAAGGTCGGCATTTAGATTAAACCACTAAATGCGCGAATTAGAGGCATGAAGCTTCGTCGGCTTGGTTCATCCAGCTCCACCATCCGCCGGGTATCCCGAGCCGACAGCGAGAGCGCCCAGTTCGCCCACCTCGAACGAGGCGGCCTGCGCCCTCACCCAGGTGCGAGTACAAGGCCAGGTGCCCGTACCCGGCGGCCTCGTCCAGGCCGGGTACGTATGGGTCGGAGTAACCCACGGTGCGCCCTCCGGGGGTCAAAGGCCGGGCAGAGTGGGTGACCCCTGCCCGGCCGCTTGTCAGAGGACTTGGCGGGTGCCGTAGGTGCGCCAGTCCTCCCACTCGCTGGCCGGCCCCAGGCCGAGCGCCACCGGGGAGACGATCCGGTAGCCCTCACAGCCGATAACGACCCATCCGTCCACCATGACGTGGGACCAGTGCTCGCCGCAGGGGACGAGGACCCACCCGTCACCTACGACCGAGTGCGGGTCGGCCGCCGACGACTGCTCCTCGCACTCCGTGCAGGCCCTGGTGAGCCACGGGGCGATCGCCTCCGCGTGGCCGGGGTCACGGAGAACCTGACGCACGCGGACGACGTAAGCCGCCCGCTCCGGGGTGAGCTGGTCGCGACCGCTTACCGGGCGGTCACCGTCCTGCGCCACCCGATCCACCAGCGGATCGCCGATGTCAAACCGCCAGTCTTCCTTGCTCACTACCTTGTGCCTTTCGCGAGGGATTTACCCCCGGGGATTCCACACGTACCTGAACCGCCCCCCGAATCGGTGAGCGGTCCGCTGCGCGGTGCGGTTCCCCGGGATTTGGTGTTCTCCGAATGGGGAGCAGGCGTTGCGTGCCCATTACGGGGCCGGCGTGCGGGTGCCTTACCTGGCAGAGCTCTCTCCCCTGAGGCGGGGACGGCCGAAGTCGTCAGAAAGTCGGAACGCGGTCGAGTTCGCTGCGCACGTAGGCCACCACGCCCCGAAGGTCGTAGCGTGGGATGACCTTTTCCGAGACCAGAGTGGAGCCCGACCCGGTTTGGCGGCATACGTCGAGTCCGCTGACTGTGCGGTACTCCGGCGGTAGTTCTCCATCGATGCTGCCGATGTTGAGGTCCCAGCCGTCGCAAGGGATGTGAATGACGTTGTACCCGCCGCCGAGGTCCTTGACGAAGGCAGGGATGGCCGCGTCTTTGAGCACCTGGAGTATGGGGGCGTACTGCTGTTCCATCGTAGCGGGGGCGGGGCTGGGATTGCTTTGGCCGGTGGCGCGGAAGGCGAGCGCGTCACCGAGCGGCGTGTAGTCCAGCCAGTCTCCGTGTCCATCCCGCAGCAGGCTGAGGGCTTCGCGTGAGGTGTGGGGTAGCCAATCGGTGTCGCCGGGTACGGTCGCCTTACCCTTCAACAGCAAGTCCAGGATGTCGTGGGCGAGACGACGGTTGTAGGTGTAGAGCCTGCTTCGCGCCTCGGCTGCCTGCTCGGGGGTCATGTCGTTGATGGTCTGCCGCAGGTCGAGGTCCTGGCGGGAGCGGTAAGGGTCTATCCATGAGATTCTCTGGCTGAGAAGCGCGATCAGGTTGTGCGCCGGGCTTCGGTCGTGAGTGTCGAGCGCGGGAATGCGGTCGTACTCGCTGCGGACGTAGATGACGATTCTGTTGAGGTAGTTGGCGTTGATGGTCTTCTGCGAGACCGGTGCGCTGTTTCCGCCCTTGACTCGGGTGATGGTGACCAGGTCGAGGGCGGCGATGTTTTCAGGGAGTCCGAGGTCGGCGTTTTCGCCGGTGATCGTGAGGCGCCAGGAGTTCGGGCAGTCGATTTCGATGGCGTACGCGGTGTCAGCCCAGTACGTCATGTGCGCGGTAAGTCCAGCGTCGGCGAGGCCGCTGAGGTAGTCGTGGTAGAGGTGTGTTGCTGCTGAAAGGCTGGTGAGCGGCTTGCCGTCCTCGTCGCTGGATGTATCGCGATCCTCGTCGGTCTCGATCCTTGGCCAGGCCGGGCCACAGCGTGTCGGCGACTTCGCGCAGAAAGCCCAGCGACAGGCAGTGGTCGGTGGAGTGGGCCTCGTAGCAGGGGGGGCCGTACCCGCCGGCGTCCCGTTCTGGATCCATGCAGGCGGCGACATGGGAGGGATCCGCGGGGCGGAAGATCCGGGTTGGCGTGGCGTCACTGGTGACGGGCGTGATCTGGCCGTCTTGCCGGTACAGCATGTACAGCGGCGCATCGTCGTGGTGGCTTGAGGTCTGGACCAGGCCGACCATGCCCGGCTCGAATACGACGTCTCCGTCTTCGAGGTCACGCCGGGGGATGTGCTGGAAGACCCCTGGAAGATCCCACACCTCACCATCCCGGTGATGCCAGATCTTCCTGGCGGTGAGCTTGAGTTGGTCGATCACGGCGCAGTGGTGGTCGTCGTGCGGCTGGCCGGGCTCGGAATCACAGCCGCAGGTGCCGATGTCGGCGGGGTCATGGTGCCGGTAGAACCGGATCTTGAGGTGCGTTGGTAGATGCTGCTTTCCGCCCTGCACGGTGACCAGGACTGTGCCGTCATTCTGGTGCGCCGGATCGGCGGTCAAGCCGCCGTAGTGGGACGGTCCGAGCAGGAAGTCTCCCGCTTTCAGTTTGCGGGGAGGCAAGAAGAGGAACTCGCCCGGGTAATCGTCGGTGCTCATCGGATTTCCTTTGGATCGGAATGGATGTCTCCTCGCTGTGCCAGCGAGGAGACATCCATTAAACCACTAAACGCATTTCTCGGCAGGGCACGGGGACTGACACGGAACCGTCAGGACGGGCGTACTTCCTTGGGCCAGCGGTTGATGAGGGAGATCACGTCATCCAGGAGAAGGGTGCCGGGACGCATGCGCAGCGACAGCGAGTACTCGAAGGCGCCCTGGTTGTCTGCGTCGATGGACAGGTGGCCAGTAGCGAACCGGACGCTAGGCCCGTCGTAGTAGCCTTCGGGGAGATTGAGCTCCCGCCGGGGATCAGTGCGGCGATCCGCTCGCCTTCTTGTGCGAGCCTCACCTTGCGGGCTTGCTTCTCGGCCTGCCACAGGATTTCCTTGTCGAGCCACCGCAGGTATTCCGGCATCAGCCGTCGCACGATGTCCTTGGCCAGCGTCTCGGCCGGGCGAGCGGCGTTGACCCTGATGCACGGGCCGCTGTTCCAGTAGTGCTTACCGTCTGTTGGGCTCACTCCGGAGATGGTGAGCCGGTTGCGGATGTAGGCGTCGCCCTTGGTCGCGTATTGAAGCATGAGTCGCCGGTCGCCGCTGACCAGCATGACGGCGCTGTATTGGTCCTCAGTCTCACGTAGGAGGACGGCGCGGAACTCGCCCAGTGCGCCGGCGATCGATTCGGCGATCTGGAGGACCTGGTGGGCATTTCCGAATATCGTCATGAAATCTCCTGGTGGGTAGGGCAGTCCAACAGATCAAGTGGCATTGGCCTTGGGTCTTCCTCGGCCCGCTTAGCCGGATGACGGGGGAGGTTCCGGGTCATCCAACGGAGCGGCGGAACAACCCGCAGGCTCGGCGGTGGATGTCCGGCAGTGGGCGCGAGCCGATGCAGGCACACCGGTCGTTGCAGCCGGACATGTAGGCAATCCGGCCGGTCCTGTCCCGCCTTGCCGCATTCGACGCATCCAACGCATGCGCGCGCGAGACGATCTACGCGCGCGGGGCGGTTGGCGCGGTGCGTACCGTGTGGCGACGGGGCGGTGTCGGCCGCCGGAGCGTGGCGGCCGACACCGGGATGGTGCTTCGCAGGCGCGGGGCGGGCGCAGTGCGCCTGGCGCGCCGTTAGCCTGCCGTGGTCATGGCGTAACGCAGGACTTGGGGCGGCAGGGAGTAGTCCAGTTGCCAGACAAAGCGGATGGGCAGCTCACCCTGGTGGCTGACGTAGCGCATCGGCCCGGCATACAGATACGGCGGGGCGCCCAGGCCCTGATCGGTCTTGGAGTGACGAATCAGCAGATGGACGATCGACTGACCCGAGATGTAGCGCTGGGCAGTGGCCGCGGCGGCGCGCAGGGTGCTTTGCGACTCCCACTGGAAGATGCGCTCGCCGAGAGCCTGGTCCTGGTAGCGGGTGCTGGCCTTGTACTGGTTCTCCGTTTTCTGGATGGTGACGAAGAACAGGTCCGCGTGGTGCGCGGCGACGTACTTGACGCCTTCACGCATATGTGCAGGCTTGTCCACTCCGAACGCGGCCAGCACTTCGTTCTTGCTGTAGAAGGCGTGCAGGTGCAGCGGCACCACCGGGTCCAGCGTCTGGGTCGTGTGCAGCCTGGTACCCAGCACTGCGGCCAGTTGATGGAGCTCCGCGGCGCGTGCCTCGTGGAGCATGGCGAGCCGGTCCTCGGCGCCGGAGAACGACTCAGTGCCGCCCCACAGGGCTGCATCGGCCATGGCCAGCAGCCGCTTCCCCCGGGCGCCGTCCGGGTGAGGGCCTCCGGGGAGCGTGCGCAGGTAGTTCAAGCGCTCGGCGTCGTTGATGTGCAGCATGCGACCAAACGCGCGGCCGAGCTGGGTGTCCGCTGCCGGGTTCGCGGCTTCCGGCTGGAATCCGGCGCTGCGCCGAAGGGCCGTCCAGCCCTCCCGGCGACGGTAGAGGTCTTCCAGTTCCAGTTCGGTCCTGGACAAAAAGTTCGGCAGGGTGGTGTCGCCCAGCTCGCGCAGCGCGCGTGTGAGTGCTTTCCAGTTCGGCTGGGTGGCGGGGGCCGCCACTGGACCGGCGTCTGCCACGCGTGCCAGGACTGGGACCTGGGTGGTGGCGAGTTCCCGGTTCGCTGTGGGTGTGGAGGAGGTGTTCATCATGGTCCTCTCGGATCGGAAAGGAATAGCGCCGCCGTTCGGAGTGCCATCCGGTTCGACTGGCTTTACTTTACCACTATAGGCGCGTTGCGCGGGCCTAGAACGTTCCCCCTTTATCGGAGTGAGATAGGCGAACGCCGGCGCCCGTATTAGACGCCGGCGCTAGCCAGAAATCACCGCCGGGCCAATCTCGTCGACCAGGGGTGGATATTACGGGAATCTTTAACCACGGCTGGGCTGTGATTGAGTTTCATCAACAATCGCGTAGTTGCAGAAACCGTCGTCGTAGGGGAGGTCGTCCGGGGTCTTGTCCGCAAGCGGCCCGATCCAACTGGAGGGTGCCCCGGGGAAGTGCGGCGTGTCCGGATCATCGGGGTCACCGTTCAGCCATCGCCACAGGTCACCGACGAGTTTGTGCAGCCGCCCCTCTTCCGTCGCGACGTAGAACTGGGAGTTGCCGCCGACTCCCGCCTCGTCGTAGAGGTCCCACACGCACACCAGGCGAAGGCCCGACGCCTCGCTGATGCGCCCGAGGATCGTGTTCACCGCGCGATCGTCGTACCCCTCAGCCATACTCCCGCGCAGATCGCTGACGGAGTACAGGGGGTGCGGCGATTCGGGCTGGCAGTCCACGAGCAGTGCACGAGCCTCCACCACGCCGCAAAAGCCGATCAGATACTCGATCTGTGACTCCGGGCCCCCGTTGTTGATGTCCGATGCTTGGCTGGCGACGACGTCGTAGATGAGTTCGTCCAGGTCCTCGCAGGTGATGCCGACCACCTCGGCCCAGTCGGTGAAGCTCTTGACATCGGCCGTCTCGCGTTCGGCTTCGGCCAGGACCTGTTCGATTTTGAGACGGCGGTCTCCATTGTCGAGTAGCTCTCCGCTGAGCGGATTGTGGTCGGTGGTGAACGGTTCCCACACCGACTCGTTCAACTCCTCCAGGTTGGTGCAGTAGGGCATGATCGCTTGATCGAGATCGTGCTCCCAGGAGTTGCGGTCATCGCCTGCCCACGCGCCCTTGGGCATGTAGCCGATGCGATGACCTGACGCGCTGTGGTATCCGTCCGGGATCAGGCATGAGCCGTCGTCCGACCAGGTGAGGGCGACGGTTTGGGCCTCAGGGAGTGCGGCTCGGACGTTGCGGGCGATGGCCACCATCGATAGGACGGCGATCCGCCGATCGAGCTGTTGATGCTTGCCTCGCAATTGGGCCAGGCGGGCGTCGATTTCCGTTGTGTCCGTGTTCACGGACCCTCCCGACATTCTCGAAGTTGGCTAGTGCTGTGACCGGAAACGATCACCGGGTTCGCGTGTAGTCCGTCGCACCGATTGGATGTGCCGTACACGTCCGATCGGCGCGAGGAGGCGCGGTGGCAGAACCGGTCAGGGTGCGAAGACTTAT
>NZ_QOIL01000003.1 GCF_003323745.1 Sphaerisporangium album | reverse complement strand
TCGAACACGCAGTGCCCGGCGGTGGCGACCAGGTTGTGGTACTTGCTCTGGATCGAGGACGCGGAGCACCAGTACTCCTTGTCGCCGATCGTGAAGAAGACCTTGCCGATGGTCTTCGGCAGGTTGATGTTCTTCACCTTGGCGGTGCTCTTCGGCTCGCCACCGATCGGGGGAACCACGCCGGCCTTGCCGTCGGGGGCCGCGTCGCCGCCACCGAGCTTGACCTTGCCCGACTGCTGCGCGCTGTCGGTGAACTGCGTGGCGGCCTTCAGGTTGGCACCACCGTTGGCGGTCCAGAACTTACCGATCTTCTGCGCCTCGGAGGCGGAGGCCAGCGAGACCAGCTTCTTCGCCGGGGCGGTGGTGGCGCTGGCCGTGCCGACCAGGGTCGCGCCGATCATGCTGGTGGCGGCGATGGCGCCACCCAGCGGCAGAACGAGACGCTTCACACGGGTGTTCACAGGGAACTCCTTGGTCTGGACGTGGAACGCATCCTGCGCTCCATGCGTCAGTAAAGGGATAGCCAGGAAGATACAGAGAAGATCTTGGCCTCGGAAACCGGAATCCGGGGAAATTTTGATCTTCGGAGTCGCGTGACCGTTCCGTGACCTTTCTAAGGGTCCTCTAAGGTTCGGCGTCCTCGCGGCGTATTTGATCGTCAACGCAGATCAGTCAGTGCTCGTGACTGGTGTGACAAATGTGGCGTGTGCGGGCGATTGCCTACGGTGACGGCGGCGGTGTGACGCACATCACATCACCCCGAGGGAGCCGTCCCGGTCACCCGTTACGTCTAAGGCGCTTGCGGATGCCCGGAACCCCTGGAAATTTGCTGATTTAGGGCGTGCGCGTCAGGCCGGATGCGGCACGCGCAAACTCCCGCCCGCTCGCCGGGTATCCCTGTCCGGACACGAAAACAGGGCCCGGCACGAATGCCGGGCCCTGTCTCAGTCCCTTTACAGCCCTCGGCTCACCGGAGCGCGGAGCTCCGGCTCACCGAATGTTTCAGGCCTTGGTGACGAAGTCACCGTCGGCGGCGACGATCTTGCCGGACCAGAGGTTGGCGGCGGCCTTGTAGATCGCGTAGGTCTCGCTGTCGAAGTAGGCCGAGGTGCTGAAGTCGATCCGGCCGTTGCTGTCGGCGTCGCCGATGAGGCTGGTGACACCGTTGATGTAGCCGAGGCGCTTGGTGTTGCTGTACTTCAGGATCCAGGGGCCACCGGAGGAGCCGGCGGTCATGGAGCACTTGAGGCCGATCTGGGCCTCGGCCTTGAACGCGGCGGCCGCGGGGCGGCGGCGAAGGTCTTGCCGTAGCACCACTTCGGCGTGACACCGGTGAACGGCTTGTCACCGTCGGGGTGCGCGGAGGCCGGGTACCCGAACGCGTAGACCGGCTGGCCGATCTTCTGGTTCCAGGTGAAGCCCTGACCACCCACGTTGTCGCCGAGACGACCCGCGTCCTTGTAGTAGACGACGTAGTAGACGGTCTTGTAGTACTCGACCTGCGCCTTGGTCGCGTAGTCCACGTAGTAGTGGGTGATGATGTAAGCGCCGTCGCGCTCGCTCTTCGCACCCGGACCGGTGTAGGCGTCGTAGGTCGCCTTGTCGACGATCTCCTCGGTGACCTTCTTCGCGTTCGACTTGTGGAAGTTCACCTTGGCGTCGGCGGCCGGAGCGGCGTCGTAGGCGTCCTTGGTGACTTCCTTGGTCGCCACGACGGCGCCGTCGGTGCCCCAGGGGACGACGACCTCGGGAGCACCCGGGATCGGCTTGGTCCAGCCGTCGGAGCTCTGCTGGCCGTTGTGGGCCTTCAGCGCCGCGTCGTACTCTTCCTTGCTGATCTCGACGTCCTTGGCGGACTTGCTGCCCTGCCACTTGTCGTAGGTCTCCTTGGAGACCTGCTTGGCGCCGGCGTAGACGTAGCCGTTGTAGACCGTGACGAAGGCGTAGTCGCTGTCGAAGTCCTCGTACACCGCGAAGTCGTAGTGGGTGTAGGCGGCCTTACCGACGTACACGCCCCAGGGAGCCTTGCCCTGGTAGTAGCCGGGGACGAAGACCCAGTTGTCGAGCGCGCCGTTGGTGATGCTCTCGTCGAACACGCAGTGCCCGGCGGTGGCGACCAGGTTGTGGTACTTGCTCTGGATCGAGGACGCGGAGCACCAGTACTCCTTGTCGCCGATCGTGAAGAAGACCTTGCCGATGGTCTTCGGCAGGTTGATGTTCTTCACCTTGGCGGTGCTCTTCGGCTCGCCACCGATCGGGGGAACCACGCCGGCCTTGCCGTCGGGGGCCGCGTCGCCGCCACCCAGCTTGACCTTGCCCGACTGCTGCGCGTTGTCGGTGAACTGCGTGGCGGCCTTCAGGTTGGCACCACCGTTGGCGGTCCAGAACTTACCGATCTTCTGCGCCTCGGAGGCGGAGGCCAGCGAGACCAGCTTCTTCGCCGGAGCGGTGGTGGCGGCGGCCGTGCCGACCAGAGTGGCGCCGATCATGCTGGTGGCGGCGATGGCGCCACCCAGCGGCAGAGCCAGACGCTTGACTGCGGTGTTCAAGGGGACTCCTTGGTCTGGCGTGGAGCGCTCCAGCGCTCCATGCGTCAGGAAAGGGATAGCCAGGAAGATATCGGGGCCTACCGGTTGCGCAATGCGTCTGCTGGGATCTGGTCAGCCGCCGTTTCGTCCGAGACCTTCTCGTGATGTTCGCCACTCGTGGACGCTCACAGTCAACTCTCACGGACTTCTCACGCTTTACCCAGATGGATGGCGTCATGGGTGTCGTCCACCGGATTTGGATACGTTGTACGGGGTTGACTGTCACGAAGCGTCACCGAACTCACTGTGACGTAAATCACTCGGCCTGAGGGGAACCGGGGAGCGGTGAAGTACCGTCCCGGGGGCGGGTTCGAGCCGTCGCGAGTGCCCGATCGTCCGCTTCGAAGAGGCCGGAAGCGATGCTCCTGTGCGCCGTGAGCCCGTGCGGCCGTTTCCCTTCCTTGCATGAGAAAGGGGCCCGGCACGAATGCCGGGCCCCTTTCAGTCCCTTTACGACGTTCGGCTCACCGGAGTCCGGGGACTCCGGCTCGCCGACCCTCAGGCCTTCTTGACGAGGTCACCGTCGGAGGTGACCAGCGAGCCGGACCAGAGGTTGGCGGCCGACTTGTAGATCGCGTAGGTCTCGCTGTCGAAGTACGGCGAGGTGCTGAAGTCGATCCGGCCGTTGCCGTCGGCGTCGCCGATGAGGCTGCTGACACCGTTGATGTAGCCGAGGCGCTTGGTGTTGCTGTACTTCAGGATCCACGGCGCACCGGAGGAGCCGGCGGTCATGGAGCACTTCAGGCCGATCTGGGCCTCCGCCTTGAACGCGGCGGCCGGGGCGGCGGCGAAGGTCTTGCCGTAGCACCACTTCGGCGTGACACCGGTGAACGGCTTGTCACCGTCGGGGTGCGCCGACGCGGGGTAGCCGAAGATGTAGACCGGCTGGCCCGGCTTCTGGTTCCAGGTGAAGCCCTGGCCACCCACGTTGTCGCCGAGACGACCCGCGTCCTTGAACAGCACGACGTAGTAGTTCTCGCCCTTGGTGTACTTCAGGCTCTGCCACTTGTCGTAGGTGGCCTTGTCGACCTGCTTCACGCCGCCGAAGGTGAGGCCGTTGTAGACCGTGACGAAGGCGTAGTCGCTGTCGAAGTCCTCGTACACCGCGAAGTCGTAGTGGGTGTAGGCGGCCTTACCGACGTACACGCCCCAAGGAGCCTTGCCCTGGTAGTAGCCCGGGACGAAGACCCAGTAGTCGAGCGCGCCGTTGGTGATGCTCTCGTCGAACACGCAGTGCCCGGCGGTGGCGACCAGGTTGTGGTACTTGCTCTGGATGGACGACGCGGAGCACCAGTACAGGTTGCCGTCCGCCACGAAGAACACCTTGCCGATGGTCTTCGGCAGGTTGATGTTCTTCACCTTGGCGGTGACCTTCGGCTCGCCACCGATCGGGGGAACCACACCGGCCTTGCCGTCGGGGGCCGCGTCGCCGCCACCCAGCTTGATCTTGCCGGAGGTCTCGCTGTTGTTGGTGTACTGCGTGGCGGCCTTGAACTTGGCGCCACCGTTGGCGGTCCAGTACTCGCTGATCTTCTGCGCCTGGGAGGCCGAAGCCATGGTGACCAGCTTCTTGGCCGGAGCGGTGGTGGCGCCGGCCGTGCCGGCCAGGGTCGCGCCGATCATGGTGGTGGCGGCGACGGCGCCACCCAGCGGCAGAACGAGACGCTTCACACGGGTGTTCACGGGGGGAACTCCTTGGTCTGGACGTGGAACGCATCCTGCGTCCCATACGTCAGGAAAGGGATAAGGAGGAAGATAGCGGCGCGAAGCGGCCGCGCAATGTGCCGGCGAACATCTGGTAAGGCGGCGTCTCGCCCGTGTCCTTTTCGTGATCGCGTCCGTCGGTGGACGCGCGCAGTCAACTCGACGCGCCTTTCGGGCGATTGCTCAGGCCAGTCACGCCCTCGGTGGGATTCCCGCGATCTGAATACGTTGTACGGGGTTGACTGTCACAGAGGGTCACGAACTTCCGGTGTGACGTAAATCACACCCCGTTCAGGGAACCTGAGGCATCGGTCGCCCCCTCCCTGGTGGAGCCGCGATCACTCTGATTCGGGACCCACTCTGGAAGTTCCGAAATCGATGTTCCGGTTGACCCTGAAACGGCGTCGCGCGATGACGTGCCGTACCTGCTCGGGCCGAGACGAGAGAAGGCCCGGGCGTCATGCCGGGCCTTCTCTCGTAGAGGGATCCGCGCGGTCAGTCGGTCTTCTGCCGCGCAGCGTAGGAGTAGACGAGGTACGTCGCCGTGTTGAAGAGCGGAGACGAGATCGCGTCGTTGCGGCCGTCGCCGTCCAGGTTGTAGGTCAGGCTGGTCACGCCGTTGAGGTAGCCGATGCGCCGCGCGTTGTCGTACTTGATCAGCCACGGGCCTCCGCTGGCCCCGGCCGTGAACGCGCACCCCTTGAACAGGACGCCCTGGTCCAGCTCCCACTTCTGCGTGGCTATCTTGCTGGTGGCCTTCGTCGCGCACGACTCCATCGTCCGGCCGGTGTAGGGCCGAGTCCCGTTGGGTTGCTGGCCGGCCGGGTAGCCGAACGCGTACGCCGCGACGGTGAACCCACGGTTCCAGGCGAAGCCCTGCCCGCCGACGCGGCTCTCGAGCCGGCCGGTGTCCACGATCTTGTAGGCCGGCTGCCCCTTGGGGTCCTTCTTGATCCGCCCGTTGGCGTCCCTGTCGACGTCCCAGCGGTAGCCGTTGTGGACGGTGACGAAGGCGTAGTCGTAGTCGAAGTCGCCCGTGGCCGCGTACTTCTCGTTGAGGTGCAGTGTGTGCCCGACGTAGATGCCGTACGGCGTCGCCCCGTCGGAGTACGAGGGGATGAACACCCAGTAGTCGACGGGCTTCTCTCTCTTGACGTCGTAGGCGCAGTGGCCCGCGGTGGCGACGACGTTGCCGTACTTGGAGTGCACCGACGAGGCCGAGCACCAGTACTCGGCGTCACCGTTGCGGAAGAACACCTTGCCCACGGTCGGCGGGAGGTTCACGTTCCTGGAGTGGGCGACCTGCGCCGCCGTCTTCGGGGGAGCCGAGCCCTCCAGGGCGGTCGTCGTGCCACCCGTCGAGGTCAGAGCGCTGGTGGCCCCCGCCGCGGCCGGTGTCGCGGCGGCGCTCGCGGTTCCGGTGGCCTCCGGGCTCGCCGCGCCGGTGCTCGCCGCGGCCGTCCTGGGGATGTAGCTGTTGGCGTGCTTGAGCCGGTCCGGCGTCCACCAGTCGACGACCTTCTGTGTGTCCGCCTCACTCTGCGCCAGGGGGACGGACGTGATGCCGGCGGGCGCCGTCTGGCTTGAGGCCCGCGCCTCGACAGGCCCCGCGCCGGCGGACATCACCACGCACGCGGACGCGAGCGCGCCGGTGAGAGTGAGCGCGATCCGCTTCGCTCGGGGTGGCATTTCGTACCTTCCGGGGGTCAGAAGTGTGCAGACAACGGTGAAGGGCGATTTTTCCAGATCAACTACTTTTCGGCACGGTACTTGGCCGACCTGGGTTCACTTCGTTATCGGACGTCCCACGATCACCGCGGCGGAGGGGCCGGTAGGGGGCCCGATACGGACCCGGGCCCCCTACCTTGCCGTGGCTCGCGTCAGCTCGTCGTAAGCTTCCCGGTCCACAGGTTGGCCGCGTACTTGTAGATGCCGTACGTGTCGCTGTTGAAGTACGGCGTCGTGATCCGGTCGTACCGCTTGTTGCCGTCGGTGTCGAGAGTCAGGCTCACGACGCCGTTGACGTAACCGGTCCGCTTGGCGTTGGAGTACTGGATCAGCCAGGGGCCGCCGGTCGCACCGGGCGTGAAGGCGCACTTGATGGCCAGCTGCTCTTCCGCCTTGTACTTCGCGACGGCCGGAGCGGCGCCCGCCTGGCCGTAGCACCACTTCATCGTCTCGCCGGTGTAGACCTTGTCACCGTCGAGGTGGGCGGAGGTGGGGTAGCCGAAGCTGAAGTACTTCGACTTCGTGCTCCGGTTCCACGTGAAGCCCTGACCGCCGACGTTGTCGCCGAGACGGCCCGCGTCCTGGAAGGTCCTGATGTGGAAGACGGTCTTGTAGTACTTGACCGACGTCGACTCCTGCACCCAGTACTTCACGAAGTAGTGGGTGATGGTGTACGCCGAGTCGACGATCTTCTTGTAGCCGGGGCCGGTGTACTTGTTGTACGTGACCTCGTCGACGATCTCCGTGGAGGTCTTGGCCGGCGCCTTGGAGTAGTTGACCTTGGAGTTCCAGGCCGGAGCCTTGTCGAAGTCCTCCTTGCTGACCTCCTTGAGGACCTTCTTGCCGCCCTTGGTGCCCCACGGCATGACGATCTCGGTGCCGGTGCTCTTCGACCACGCGTCGGCGGTCTCACCGCCCTTCTCGTCGTACTTCTTCTGGTACTCCTCCTTGGAGATCTCCTCGTCCTTCGCCCACTTCGGACCCTTGTAGGCGTCGTAGGTGGTCTTGTCGACGATCTTCTCACCGGTCTGCTTCACGCCGTTGTAGACGTTGACGAAGGCGTAGTCGTAGTCGTAGTCCTCGTAGACGGAGAAGTCGTCGTGGAGGTTGACCTTGGCGCCGACGTAGATGCCCCACGGCGCCTTGCCCTGGTAGTAACCGGGGATGAAGACGAAGTTGTCGACGTACTTGTTCTTGTCGGTGTCGTAGACGCAGTGGCCCGCGGTGGCGACCAGGTTGTGGTACTTCGACTGGATCGAGGTGCCGGAGCACCAGTACGGCTTGCCGTCGACCTGGAAGAACACCTTGCCCACGTTGGTGGGCAGGTTGACGTTCTTCGACGAGCCCGCGGTCTTGCCGCCGGCGCCCTGGGGGGCGATCGAACCGGCCTTGCCGTCGGCGGAGGCCTTGCGCGTGCTCGCCTTCATCTTGCCGGAGAGCGAGGAGTCCTCGAGGTAGGACTTCGCGGACTTCAGCTTGCCGGCGGTCCAGGACCCCGCGATGGCCTTCGCGTCGGTCCCGTTCGCCAGCGAGCCGGACTTCACCGGGGACGGCTTGGCCTGTGCCGTCGCCGCGGTGGTGAGGGTCGCGCCGATCATGCCGGTGGCGATGAGGGCACCACCGAGAGGGAGGATCAGGCGCCTTGCTCGGGTGTTCATTGAGCTCCTTCTATGTCATGGGATGCCCGGGAAGGTCCCATGCGTACGTAAAGAGACTCATCGACCGTACTCCGGCGATCTTGGCAACTGTGGCGAAACCGGACAAATGCGGATGTCCGTTATGTGGTTGTTATAAAAGTGCGGGAACCGGAGAGATACCTGGTACGTCGAATCTTGCTCATCGAGCAGGGGTCGGCGCGAGATCGGCAAGCACACACACGAGGGGGGCGGCGACGGCTCGACGTCCTGCTGGATAGGGGATTCTGATGAGACGTCCGCACCGTGGCCTGACCCGCACGTTCGTCGTCACGGGCGCCGTGGCGACCCTCAGCCTGGCGGCCGTGGCGACCGTGACCTTCGGCGCCGTTGGCGCCCTCTTCCCCTCGGCCCCACCATCCGCCGGCGCCGCGCCAGACGCCATATCCCCCGGAACCCCGCCGGACGCGGCTCTCGGCACCCCATGGGACGGATCCGGCGCCGAGTGGCACGGACCTGGAGTCCCATGGGATGGGCCTGCCCGAGGCCCACGATATGGATCCGGTGGAGGTCCACGGTATGAATCTGATGGAGGTCCACGGTATGGATCCGGCGGAGGCCCGCGTGACGGATCTGCCGGCGCCCAGCCGGATGGGTCCGCCGGGACCGCGCCGGATGGCACGTCCGTCGGCGACACCCCACAGAGACGACCCGCGCCGGACGGCCCTATGGCGCTGCCGGCCCCACCGGGGAAAGGGGCGCTCCCGTCCGCGTCGGCGTTCCACCCATTCCCCGGCGGACCGCCACCCGACTCCACCACCTCGGCCCAGGGCAAGGGCGTCAGCCGAGCGCTCCTGCTGACGATCGCCCGAGGCGAGTCCGTCACCCCCGCCGACCGGATCGCCTTCCTCCAGTGCGGCCCCCTCGGCGGCACGCACGCCCGCGCCTCCGAAGCCTGCCGCCTTCTCGACCCGGTCTCAGGCGACATCACCGACCTCAAACCCTCACGCGACACCGGCTGCGCAAAGCAATACGACCCCATCACCGTCTCCGCCTCCGGCCTATGGGACGGCAACCACATGTGGTTCGAGCGCACCTTCGGCAACCACTGCGAACTGACGGCGTACACAGGAGCGGTCTTCAATTTCTAGGCCCCTGCGCGCCATAGCGGGGCGAACAGGATCCCGGTTGCTCTCGATGATCGACGCGAAGTCCACGCCCGCCTCCGCTGGTCCGCTACCTGGTTCTCGGGCGACTGAGTCCGCCGATCCGGCTTGGTCGGCCTTTTCGCATTCTTCCGTAGACCAGCGGTCCCCACCGAGGAGGCTTTCCGCGCGGCGGCGGTTGTGTCGTCGGTGTGAGGCCTACGTGTCAAGGGTGGAGGGAGAGGCCCTTGAGGGTTTTGTCTATGGCGTTTTTGGGGCCGTGGACGGCCAGGCCTACGAGGGGGAGGGTTTCGGTGGTGTGGGCTTGGACGGTGGCGCGGTTGGCTTCGTCGTGGCCGGTTTTGAACATGTCCTCGATGTAGACCGCTGTGGGGAGGCCTCGGCTCAGGGCCCAGGCGTGGGTGCGGGTGAGGGCCTCGGTGTCGGCGGCGTAGATGAGGACGGGCTGGCCGAGCATCGCGAGGTAGGTGTTGCCGTCGGCGTCGGCGTAGGGCTCGCCGATCGCGTCCTGAGCCGCTGCGGCGACGGCGCTGGCCAGGAAGGCGGTCACGTTGAGCTTCTGCCAGACGGCCAGGTCCTCCCGGACGACGATGCCGATCTTCGTGTCGAAACGCATGAGATCACAGTGCTCGGGTCGGGTGGTGCTCGTCTTGTACGCCTGTGCGGGGGCCGGGTCGTCCAGGGGGCGGCAGGGAGGAGTCGCGGCGGTGTCGTGGGCTTGGCCGGAGGTCGGTGGTGCCGGGCAGGCCGGAGACCGGAGCAGAATTGGGGGATGGGGGACTGGGCTCGGTACTGGCGGTCGCCGGAGCGGCCGTTGGAGGCCATGCACGCGCACTTCGAGCGGCACGTCTATCACCGGCACAGTCATGAGACGTACTCGTTCGGGTTCACCGAGGAAGGCGCGCAGAGCTTCACGTGCCGGAGGGCGGCGCATACGAGTACGGCCGGCATGGTGATGGTGTTCAATCCGGACGATCCGCATGACGGGCATGCCACGGATGAGTTGGGGTTCACTTATCGCATGGTGCACATCGGCCCCGGGTTGGTCGCCGATGTTCTGGCGGAGGCGGCGGGACGCCGGGTCGGGCTTCCGTTGTTCACCGAGCCGGTGGTGAGCGGTCGTGGGGGGTTGGCGGGGAAGCTTCGGTTGTTGCATCAGGCGCTGGTGGACGGTCCCGCTTCGGCGCTGCGCAGGGACGAGCTGCTGGACGGCGTGGTGACGGCCATGGCCGGGCGGGCCCGTGCGCGGGTCGGGGAGTCGTGGCCGGATGTCGCGCCGGCCGGAACCCCGCGGATGTCGGGTGTTCTGGATGTGGCGGACGGGCGTTCGGGCGCGGGGCTTTCCGGGCGCGGTGGAGCCGATGTGGGGACGGCGCGTGTCGTGCGGGAGCTGTTGCATGACACCGATGACCAGGGCGTTTCCGCGAGTGATCTGGCGGCGGCCGCCGGGCGTAGCCGGTTCGCCGTCTATCGGTCGTTTCAGGCGGTGTACGGCATGGCGCCAAGCGACTATCAGCGGCAGCTTCGCCTGCGCGCGGCCCAGCGGCTGCTCGTCCAGGGACGTCCGCTGGTGGAGGTGGCGGTGGAGACGGGCTTCACCGACCAGAGCCACCTCACGCGGTGGTTCACCCGGTATTTCGGCGTGACTCCTGGTGCCTATCGCCGTGCCGTCGCGACAGGGTGAGTGTGGGGCGACACGGTGCGGCTTGTGTCCCGTCTGTCTGGTGGGCCGGTGGGCCGCAGTAGGAGGCGCCGTTGCCGCCGTTCCGCTTCCCGCCGCGTCGCGCCGTTCGAGTGGGTCGCTTCGGTGGCGGGAGTGGATGGCGGGGGCCGACGGAGCGGAGTGGGGCGGCTCGGTCGTCACGATGGTCGACCGGTCAATTGGTGATGACGATCAGGCTGCCCAGGGGGATTTTGGCCACGGCGTCGAGGCCCGCTTTCGGGACGCGGATGCAGCCGTGGCTTACGGCCTTGCCGAAGACGTCTTTGTCGGGCCAGCCGTGGATGCCGATGGTGCCGGGGCCGCCGTCGTAGGTCTCCAGTTTCTCGGAGTGCATGCCCAGCGGGAGGATCACCGGGCTGTAGTCGACGTCGGACGGGGACAGCGCGGCGAGCAGGAAGGTGCGGCCGACCGGGGTCGGGGTCTCCTTGGTGCCGATGGCCACCGGCCAGGAACCGGTCTCCTGGCCGTCCTTGAGCAGGGTGAGCCGGCGTGAGGTCAGGTTGATGTGGACCTGGTACGGGCTGCGGGTCTGCTTCATCTTGCCGTCGCCGGTGTGGATCCAGCCTGTGGAGCCGTTGGGCTTGCTCGGAAGCAGCACCCGCATCCAGTCGGGGCGGGTCTCGATCACCGGCAGCCAGGTGGGGTCGTTCAGCTGGGTCGTGGGCAGTACGCCGATCGGCGGGCCGCCGGGTTCGGCGTACACGACCTTGGCCTTCTCCGGGTGGACGAGGAGGCCGTCGCCGGCGGCGAACGGTTGCGGGTCGGGCTGTGCCTTGGGGATCTTCGTCCACGTCGTCGAGGCGGGGAGGGCGGCGCGTTGCTTGGCGGTCAGCTTGACCGGGGCGACGGGCGGGCCGGGCGGGGCCGCGGGCCTGGCCAGTTCTCGGTCGACCTTCCTGTTGGTGAGGAACACCAGCAGGGCGAGGCCCGCGAGTGCGGCGGTGACCACGGCGATGAGCACGATGGTGGTGCGCGCGGATCGACGGCGAACGGACATGGGACCCCCGGGAAGTTCTGGCTCCTGGATGCGGTTGTTCGGCGGCGGTTCCGGTATGTGGGCGGCGGCTTGTTCCTTGTGGGGGTTGGTGGGCTGAGGGCCCGCCCGTGGGTCGGGCGGGCCCTGGAAGGACCATCGGAGCGGTCGATCAACCGGTGACGGCGAAGTGGTGCACCGGCTTCACGTAGTGGTGCTTCTTGTGGTGGAACTTCTTGTGCGGCTTGTAGTGCTCGTGGTACTCGTGGCGGTGCCCGGGCACCCAGCCGTGGCGGTGGTGATGGCTGTCCCAGTGCGACCGGTGGCCGCCGCCATGGTCGTAGTAGCCCTCGACGTGACGACGGATGCCCTTGTCGACCAGGGTGACGTGCCTGTTCTCCCGGTGCCACTGCGCGCAGAGCCTGCGGAGCCTGTCCGACCGCTCGCGGCGGTGGTGGCGGGAGCTGCCGGACTCGTCGTCCTCGTCGAAGTTGTCGTGCCGGAAGTGGCGGCACAGATGATCGAGGTCGTCGTGATCGTGGTGGCGGATGACGCCGGGGTCGTCATCCTCTTCCTCGTCGTCGTCCTTCCAGTTGTCGTCCTTCTCCTTCTTGTCCTGCTCCTCCTTCTCCTTCTTCTTCTTCTTCTCCTCGTCCTTCTTCTTGTCGTCGTCCTTCTTCTCGGCCTCGATCTTCTGGATCAGCACGGGCGACGTGCTGGGGTCGAACGAGGCGTTGCCCTGGTAGAAGGCGGTGATGTTGTGAGAGGCCTCGTCCAGGCTGGAGGTCGAGTAGGTCGCCTGGCCCGTCCCTTCGAGCGCGGCGCTCCCGAGTTCCCGGGAGCCGTCACGGAAGACGATGGTGCCCGTGGGAATGATGTTGCTGCCGGTCGCCCGCACCGTGGCGGTGAAGGTGACGGAGTGTCCGACCTTGGTCGGGTTCTGGGACGAGGTCAGAGCGGTGGTGGTCGCGATCTGCCGGCGGACGGTGACGACGAAGCCCGTCTTCACGGGGCCGGACGGAAGCAGGGACGCTGCCTTCGCGCCTTGCGGCGCTTGGATCGCGTACGCGCTGCCGGGAGTGGCGGCGAGCACGCCGATCGCGAGAGCGCCCGTGAGAGCTGCCGTCAGCCATGAACGACCGACATTACGTTGGAGAGACCGTGAGTGACCGACGTCTTTCATAAAGCGGTCCTTTTCTTTTTGCAGTTCAAAGTAAAGGAGCACCTCGATGCTGGCGCACCTGCATGACCGACCCTACTCACGGTCGACCTCAATACCGTTGTCCGACATGCGGGAGATTCGCGTGAGCGGCGACTTAATTGCAAAAAACAGAAGGTCACTACGCGGCCATTTTTCATGATAAGTCGGGCGGAGCTCCGGGCGTCGGCGCAGGCAGGAAGCCCTGTTGTGCCGAGGAAAACGTGCCCGCGAAGATCGGCGCGAAGGTGTCCAGCGAATCCGGTAGCGGCCCGGGAAATTTTTCTCGGACGGCGTGTCGGCGTGCCGCTGTGTCATTCTTTGGCGGCGGTCGCGGCCTTGCTCCGGCAACCGCCGCCGACGTAGATGATCAAGGGAAATGGGGTCGTTATGAGTAATGGCCGTTATTAGCTAATTCGCGGTGATCTACGCGCTTTGCCGCCCCGGGACGTACGCCGCGGGCCGCGAACGCGAAAGTCCCGCGACGCGGGCGAAGCGTGGGAGGCGGCCCGGGATCGCGGGGACCGCGGGGGATAGGGTTCCGCCATGTTCGCCGTAACGTGCACAGCCACCGACCCCGACAACCCTCTCGCCGGGCTCGCCCTCGGTGAGCATCCCGAGCCGGTGGTCCCCGACGGGTGGACCACGGTGACCGTGAGGGCCGCCGCGCTCAACCACCACGACCTGTGGACGCTGAAGGGCGTCGGCATCCGCCAGGACCGCCTGCCCATCGTGCTCGGCTGCGACGCCGCCGGGGTCGACGAGGACGGCAACGACGTCATCGTCCACTCGGTGATCGGAACGCCCGTCCACGGGGACGAGACCCTGGACCCGAAGCGCTCGCTGCTGTCAGAGGTCCATGACGGCACGTTCGCGGACAGGGTGGCGGTGCCGCGCGGCAACCTCGTGCCGAAGCCGGCCGCGCTGTCGTTCGAGGAGGCCGCGTGCCTGCCCACGGCGTGGCTGACCGCCTACCGCATGCTGTTCGAGAAGGCCGGCCTGGAGCCGGGGTCCACCGTGCTGGTCCAGGGCGCGGGCGGCGGGGTCGCCACCGCGCTGATCGCGCTCGGCCGGGCGGGCGGTTACCGCGTCTGGGTGACGAGCCGCTCGGAGGAGAAAAGGGCCAGGGCGCTGGAGCTCGGCGCGGACCAGGCGTTCGCCACCGGGGCTCGCCTGCCCGAGCGGGTGGACGCGGTGATGGAGACCGTGGGCCAGGCCACGTGGGAGCACTCACTGAAGTCGCTGCGTCCCGGCGGCCGGATCGTCGTCTCCGGTGCGACCAGCGGGGCGGTGCCCCCGGCCGATCTGCAGCGTGTGTTCTTCCTCCAGCTTTCGGTGGTCGGGTCCACCATGGGGACGAAGGAGCAGCTCGGGCGGGTCGCCAGGTTCATGGAGCAGACGGGCGTACGGCCGGTCGTGGACCGTGTGCTGCCGCTGACGGGGGCTCGGGAGGGGTTCGCGGCGCTGGAGGAGGGCGAGGTCTTCGGGAAGATCGTCTTCACCGGTTCGGCATCCTGACCGGGCCGCCATCGGCGAAGCGGGTTCGGCAGGGCGGTACGCGATCGGCGAAGCGGGCTCCGCGGGCCGGGGGGCGATCGGCGAAGCGCGGTTCGGCGGGCCGGGGGCGATCGGCCTCGCGAGTTCTTGACGGCCGAGGCGTTCGGCCTGGTGAGGGTGGCTTCCGGACGGCGCGCCGAAGCTCGTCCGGTCGTGCCGTCCGGAAGCCGAATATGAATAACCGGTCGCCGGGCATGCCGGTACCGACTTGTGGGGTCGGGTTCCTCTCCATGGTGGTGCCGACGAACCTTCACCGGTCACCCACCGTAATGGGACGCCGGGGCCTCGGACCTGCTTTTCACCGTATCGACACCGAATGATCGCGAACGGTCAGGCGGCCAGTCGGCGAAGCGTCCGCGCGCGCCGGGGGGACGGCGGACCGGCCGCCGCGGGCGGGGGATCGGCCGGTCCGGCAGAGGCGCCGGCCACGGCGGAGACCACCGGGGAGACCACGGCGGAGGGCTCGATGGAGATCACGGCGGAGGCCGTGAGGACGGGGAGCCCGTCCATCGGCGCCGCCTGAAGGGGGAAGGGTTCCGCCGGGACGGCGAGCGGCGCGTCCAGGGGACGCGGGCCCGTTCGCAGCAGCGGCGGGCGGAACCCGTAGAAGATCATCATCGGAGTGCGGACCGGATGCGGGTGGCGGCCTCGTACAGCGCGTCCTGGGCCGTGGCCAGCGCCTCCTCGGTCACCGAGGACGCCGCCGCCGCGCCGCGGATCTCCTCCACGAACTCGGCGAGCATCTGCCCGAGCTCGGCGTCGTGGTCGCGCGAGCCGCGGCCCTGCCAGGTGTCGCCCCAGAGGCCGCGCAGCCAGTCCTGCTTCCAGCGCTGGGACTCCTCCTTCCAGGACTGCTTCTGGCGCGCGAACTCCTGCTTCTGCTCCTGCCACGCGCGCTTCTGCTCGCGCCACGCCCGCCGGTAGTCCTCCCGGGCCGAGCGCAGGTCGTCCTTGGCCTGGCGCTCGTCCTCGCGGGAGCCCTGGCGGACCTCCCGCGCCATCTGGGTCAGCTCGTCGCGCAGGGAGCGGACGGTGTCGCGCACGTCCTCCTTGACCTCGCGGGCGATGTCGCGGACCGACTCGGAGATCTCCTGTTCGAGCTCGGCGAGCTCGTCCATGCGGGCCTCCAGCTCGGCGCGCCCCTTGTCGGTGATCGTGAAGACCTTCTTGCCCTCGACGACCTCGTGGGTGACCAGGCCCTCCTCCTCCAGCCGGGCGAGCCGGGGGTAGATGGTGCCGGGCGAGGGGGAGTACACGCCGAGGAAGCGGTCCTGCAGGAGGCGGATGACCTCGTAGCCGTGCCGCGGGCTCTCCTCCAGCAGTTTGAGCAGGTAGAGCCGGAGGCGTCCATGGGCGAAAACGGGACTCACTGGTCTCTCCTCAGAAGCGTCACATCGGCGGACACCGTGGTGGCCGACAGCGAGGCCATGCCCCCGCCGAGCCGGCCGGACACCGATTTGATCCCGGGGCGGCTGGAGGCGCCGAGGCCGGGGAACGAGCTGTGCAGGCGGCCGGACGTCGAGCGCAGCGTCACGTCGCCGTCGACCACGTGGGGCAGGCGGACGACGATGGCGCCCGACACGCTGTGCAGCGTCACGTGGCCGGTGGGGGGCAGTTCGAGGTCGGCCGTGATGCGGCCTGACACCGTGTTGGCGCGCAGGCGCCGGGGGACGCCCGCCGCGACGGTCAGCTCGCCGGCGACGCTCGTGAACGAGAGGTCGCCGGCCAGGCCGCGACTCTCGACGGCCCCGGAGACGGTCTCTGCCTCGATCTCGCCGCTCACCCCGTCGAGGACGATCTCGCCGGAGACGCTTTTCACGTTGGTGCGGTTCTCGAACCCGGCCACCACGGCGGAGGCGGAGATCACGCCCGCCTGGACCGGGCAGTCCTTCGGGACGGTCAGTGTCAGCGTGGTGTCGCGGCGGCCGGGGCGCAGCCATCCGAGGATGCCGTCCCAGGTCAGGTCCTTGTAGGCCACGGTCAGGCGGCCGTCCTCGTCGTGCTCGACCAGCAGCGGGGGAGTGTCGATGCTGCTGACCTCCAGGCTGGGCGGACCGTCGCTGGCCAGCACGGCCAGGCGACCCGCGACGATGCGGACGTTCAGCGCGCTCACGGCGCCGAACGTCAGTTGCTCTGGCTTGTCGATGCTCCATGTGGGCATGGCCGGTCTCGCCCTTCGACGGTGTTCCACGGCTGGGTTCCACAGACACGATATATCGCGTAGGCGGCAATCTCAAGATGTATCGCGTTACGCGTCACAGGGCCGGCCATGCGCCGCCGGGAGGAAGCCGTCAGTCGTCCTCGTCGTCGAGGCGGGCCAGCCACGTGGCCAGGCGCTCGACCGGGGTCTCGAACTCGGGGTTCAGGTCGACGAACTCGCGCAGCCGCTCGGCCAGCCAGCCGATGCCGACCTCCTCCTCGCCGCGCCGCTCGACCAGCTCTTCGATACCCCTGTCGGTGAAGTACATCGCATCTCCAGGACATGACCGGACATAAGGGGAAGTCCCCCACAGAACCGCCTGCGGGGGACTTCCATTCCAGGTGAAACCGCCGGTGGCCGGGCCCGTGCGGGGCCCATGGCCACTAGCCCAGGCTCTCGGCGACGATGTGCTCGATCTCGGCGTCGTGCGCGGCGTGCGAGCCCACCGCCGGGGACGAGTTGGCCGCACGCGAGACCCGCCGCAGCCCCCGGCCCCCGAGCAGGTCGCGGTCCTCGGTGAGCTTGAGCGTGAGGTACGGCCACGGGCCCATGTTGACCGGCTCGTCCTGCGCCCACACCAGCTCGGTGTCCAGGCTGTAGCGCGACAGCTCGGCCCGCAGCTCCTCGGCGGGGAACGGGTAGAGCCGCTCCAGCCGGACGACCGCGACGTCCCTGCGTCCCTGCTTGTCGCGGGCCGCCGCCAGGTCGTAGTACACCCGGCCCGAGCACAGCACCACGCGCCGCACGTCCGAGGGGTCGACCGTGGAGTCGCCGATGACCGGCCGGAACGCGCCCGAGGTGAACTCCGTCGTCGCCGACGCCGCCGCCCGGAGCCGCAGCAGCGACTTCGGCGTGAAGACGACCAGCGGACGGTGGCGGTTCGACAGCACCTGCCAGCGCAGCAGGTGGAAGTAGTTCGCCGGGGTGGTCGGCTGCACGACGGTCATGTTGTCCAGCGCGCACATCTGCAGGAACCGCTCGATGCGGGCCGAGGAGTGGTCCGGGCCCTGGCCCTCGTAGCCGTGCGGCAGCAGCAGCACGACCGAGGAGCGCTGGCCCCACTTCTGCTCGCCCGACGAGATGAACTCGTCGATGATCGACTGGGCGCCGTTGGCGAAGTCGCCGAACTGCGCCTCCCACGCCACCAGGGCGTCCGGCCGCACGACGCTGTAGCCGTACTCGAAGCCCATCGCCGCGAACTCCGACAGCAGGGAGTCGTAGACGTAGAACTTCGTGGTGCCCTCGTTGAACGCCTTGAGCGGGGTGTGCTCCTCGCCGGTGACGCGGTTGACCAGCACGGCGTGCCGCTGGCCGAACGTCCCGCGGCGCGAGTCCTGCCCGACGAGGCGGACCGGGTGGCCGTCGATCAGCAGCGAGCCGAAGGCCAGGGCCTCGCCCATCGCCCAGTCGATCGCGTCCTCGGTGACCATCTGGCCGCGGCGCTGGAGCAGCGGGGCCAGGCGCGGGTGGACGGTGAAGCCCTCGGGCAGCGTGAGCTGCGTCTCGACGACCCGCTTGATCACCTCTTCGGAGATGCCCGTCGGGGTGTCGTCGTGCGACCACGGGACGACCTCGCCCGGGGCGGGCTTGACGACCGCGCCCGGCTCCAGGGGCCGCTTGCCGGCCTCGCGCGTCTCGGTGAAGGCGCGCTCCAGCTGCTCCTGGTAGTCGCGCAGGGCCTGCTCGGCCTCCTCCACCGTGATGTCGCCCCGGCCGATCAGCGCCTCGGTGTACAGCTTGCGGATCGACCGCTTGGCGTCGATCAGGTCGTACATCAGCGGCTGCGTGAAGCTCGGGTTGTCGGTCTCGTTGTGGCCGCGGCGGCGGTAGCAGATCAGGTCGATGACGATGTCCTTGCGGAACGTCTGGCGGTACTCGTACGCCAGCCGGCCCACGCGGACGACGGCCTCGGGGTCGTCGCCGTTGACGTGGAAGATCGGCGCCTGGATCATGCGTGCGACGTCGGTGGCGTACACGCTGGACCGCGACGAGGCGGGCGAGGTGGTGAAGCCGACCTGGTTGTTGACCACGACGTGGACGGTGCCGCCGGTGCGGTAGCCGCGCAGCTGCGACAGGTGCAGCGTCTCGGCCACCACGCCCTGGCCGGCGAAGGCCGCGTCGCCGTGCACCAGCACGGGCAGGACGGTGAAGCCCTCCTCGCCGCGCTCCAGAAGGTCCTGCTTGGCGCGGACCACGCCCTCCAGGACCGGGTCGACCGCCTCCAGGTGGGAGGGGTTGGCGACGACCGAGGCCGCGATCTTGTTGCCGTTGGGGGCCGTGAAGTCGCCGGACGCGCCGAGGTGGTACTTCACGTCGCCCGAGCCGTGGGCGCTGCGCGGGTCGAGGTTGCCCTCGAACTCGCCGAACACCTGGGCATAGGACTTGCCGACGATGTTGGCGAGGACGTTCAGCCGGCCGCGGTGGGCCATGCCGATCACGACCTCGTCGAGGTGCTCGTCGGCCGCGGCGGAGATCACCGAGTCGAGCAGCGGGATCAGCGACTCGCCGCCCTCCAGCGAGAAGCGCTTCTGCCCGACGTACTTGGTCTGCAGGAACGTCTCGAACGCCTCGGAGGTGTTCAGCCGGCGCAGGATGTTGAGCTGCTCCTCGCGGCTGGGCTTGGCGTGCGGCTTCTCGACCCGCGCCTGGATCCAGGCGCGCTCCTCGGGGTTCTGGATGTGCATGTACTCGATGCCGACCGTGCGGCAGTACGAGTCGCGCAGGACGCCGAGGATGTCGCGCAGCTTCATCAGCGGCTTGCCGCCGAAGCCGCCGGTCGCGAACTCGCGCTCCAGGTCCCACAGCGTCAGGCCGTGCGACTTGATGTCCAGGTCGGGGTGCTTGCGCTGGTTGTACTCCAGCGGGTCGGTGTCGGCCATGAGGTGGCCGCGCACGCGGTAGGCGTGGATCAGCTCGATGACGCGGGCCGACTTGGCGACGTCGTCGTCGTGGCTGGCCGAGATGTCGGCGACCCAGCGCACGGGCTCGTACGGGATGCGCAGCGACTGGAAGACCTCGTCGTAGAAGCCGTCCTCGCCGAGCAGGAGCCTGTGGATGTTGCGCAGGAACTCGCCGGACTGGGCGCCCTGGATGATGCGGTGGTCGTACGTGCTGGTCAGCGTCATGACCTTGCTGACCGCGAGCCGGTTGAGCGTCTCGGGGGAGGCGCCCTGGTACTCGGCGGGGTACTCCATCGCGCCGACGCCGATGATCGTGCCCTGGCCCGGCATGAGACGCGGGACGGAGTGGACCGTGCCGATCGTGCCGGGGTTGGTCAGGCTGATCGTGGTGCCCGCGAAGTCGTCGACGCCCAGCTTGCCGGCCCTGGCCTTGCGGACGATCTCTTCGTACGCCATCCAGAACTGGCGGAAGTCGAGCGTCTCGGCGTTCTTGATCGAGGGCACGAGGAGCTGGCGGGTGCCGTCGCTCTTCTGCACGTCGATGGCCAGGCCCAGGCCGACGTGGGCCGGCTTGACCAGCGTCGGCTTGCCGTCGACCTCGGCGTAGGCGTGGTTCATCTCGGGCATCGTCGCGAGCGCCTTGACGATCGCGTAGCCGATGAGGTGAGTGAACGACACCTTGCCGCCGCGGCCGCGGGACAGGTGGTTGTTGATGACGATGCGGTTGTCGATCAGCAGCTTGGCCGGGACGGCGCGCACGCTGGTGGCCGTCGGGACCGAGAGGCTGAGGTCCATGTTGGCGGCCGTGCGGGCCGCGGCGCCGCGCAGGCGCACTTCCTCGGCCTCGGCCTGGACCGCGACGGCGGCGGGCTTGGCCTTCGGGGCCTGCTCGGACTGCGGGGGAGGTGCCGGAGTCGTCGTCTTTGGCGCCTTGGGGGCGGCCTTGGCCGGTGCGGTCTCACGTGCCGGTGCGGCCGTGGCGGTGGACGGAGGAGCGGCCTCGGCCGTCTCGCCGTTGACACCACCCGGCACCGGGACGCGGCTCGTACCGGAATCGGGGTTGTAGTCAGCGAAGAAGTTCCACCAGGCACGGTCCACTGACTCCGGGTCCTGGAGGTACTTCTGATACAGCTCGTCGACAAGCCACTCGTTCTGACCGAAGTTGGCCAGTGGGTTTGTCCGTGACGACTCAGACGACACGGCGGAAATCGCCCTCTTCCGCAGATCGGCGTTGTTGAAATGAGGAACCTGTCCAAGGCTACTCGCCCAAATAGGTGGCGTGTGCGCTCTCGGGCGGGCTCACGGCCCGATCATCCCAGGACCGTTCAAACTGGTCACGCCCGGGTAGTCCGTCCGGGGGGTGAGGTCATGCTCACCTCGGAGGTGCGGTTCCGGTCACGCCGTCGCCAGGGGCCCGGCCGACGGCGCCGCGATCACGGGCGGGCGGGGGGCGCGAGGGCCCGCCTCGTCTCATCCCATGATACGCGGCGTCTCACCGTGGGGGCCACGCCGGTCTAGACGGGACCCACCAGACGGGATTCGACGCGCACGCCGGGGGTGATCTCGCGCAGACGGGCGATCAGCTCGTCCCCGGCGGCCGACAGCTCGTCCATCGACATCGGCGCGAGCCGCTCCAGCAGGAACAGCGCGTCGGTCGTGGTCTCGGTGAGACGGGTGCGCACGCACTGCCGCCAGTTCCACCTGCGGCAGGTGACCCCGCGGTCGTCCCGCCACACGACCTCGCCGATCTCGGGGTGGTCGACGACGATCTCGCCCTTGTCCATGGCGTCGAACGGCTCGTCGCCGGTCGCGCGGACCAGCCTGGCCGTGCCCTCGTAATGGGCGAGATCCTCGCCGCCGATGGGCAGGACGTGCCGGACGCTGACCGCGTTGTACGCGTCCACGACGAGGTTGATCTCCGGGGGCGGCACGCGGCGCACCAGCGCGTCCACGGACGGGCGCGTGCGCTGCGGCTTGGCCCCGAACGACCGGTAGGCGTCCTGCCAGGCGGCGATGTTCTCGTGCGACGGCGGCACGGCCGCCTCCGCCGCCTCGGCGAGCCACGCGCGGGAGCGGTCGTCGGAGGGGCCGCCCCGCAGGCCGTACGCGCCGACGGCGAGCACCCGGAAGTCCGGGCGCAGCTCGGTGACCGCCTCGTCCACCCAGATGGCCTCGATCATGCGCCTACCTTAACGGCCGCCGGCGACGGTCCCGCGCGGGCGTCTCGGCCAGGGGGGAGGACGGGCCGCCGCCGCGCGGAGGGGCGGCGGCGGCCCGCGAACGGGCTCAGGCGCAGGCGGCGCCGTTGAGCGTGAACAGATCGGGCGCCGGGTTGGCGCCGGGCGCGCCGTCGCCGTTGAAGCCGAACGTCACCGAACGGCCCGGCTTGATCTCCTTGTTCCAGCCGAGGTCGCGCGCGGTGACGGTCGCGCCGCTCTGGGCCAGGTCGGTGCTCCAGAACCCGGTCACCTTCTGGCCGCCGAGGAAGGACCACTTCAGGGCCCAGCCCTTGATCGCCGACGTGCCGGTGTTCTTGACCGTGACCTGCGTGGTGAACCCGCCCGGCCACTGCCCGTGCGTGGTGTAGGTCACCTGACAGGCGCCGGGGGCCTTCACGGCGCCGTCGCCCTGGCCGGCGACGAAGGCCGAGACCCACGCCAGCGGCGAGTTCCAGTTGATCGTCAGCTCGTTGGTCGCCCAGGAGTTGATGTCGTCGATGTAGCAGAACTGCGGCTTGCAGCCCCGCAGCTTGTCGGCGGCCAGCGGGTCCTGGAGGCCGGAGTTCGGCCCGCCGGCGAGCGTGCCCGCGGGCGGGTTCGGCAGGGCGGGGTCGAGCTGGTGGGAGTACCACCGGCTGTGCTGGTTGTGGGAGGCCACCTCGCCGTACCCGGTCACGTACGACTGGTTGAGCGCGTTGCGGCCGAAGATGTAGTCGATGCCCTGGAGCACGCCGTCGCGGTACTTGAGCGTGCCGGTGATGTCGTAGGCGGCGGCCATGACGACCATGTTGTTCAGCACCAGGTTGTTGGAGCCCCAGTCGTAGGTCGGCGGGTCGTACGGGACGCCGTACGGGTGCGCGGTGAGCGTCGCGAGGTACCGGTCGGCTCCCTGGACCACCGACGCGCGCACCTGGTCGCGGCCGGGCAGCGCGTTGGGCACGGTCGCGAGGTCGATGCGGCCGAGCTGGGCGACGTGGCCCCAGTCGAAGCCGCGCGGCCCCCAGATGTCGGCCGTGTGCTGCGGCGAGGCGAGCACGTAGTTCTTGAACTCGTTCTCGCCCGTGGTGATGTAGAGCTCGGCGGCGGCCCAGTAGAACTCGTCGCTCACGTCCGCGTCGTCGTAGGCGCCGCCGCCGGTGCCGTCGGAGGGGGAGGCGAGCCTGGCGGGGTTGGCCTTGGCGGCGGCCCACGCCGCGCGGGCGGCGGTGAGGTTCCTGGCGGCGAACGCCGGGTCGTACGGCGCGAACAGGCGGGCGGCCTGGGCGGCGGTGGCGGCGAGGTTCAGGGTGGCCGCGGTGGACACGGGGTGCAGCTCGCGCTTCTGGGCGTCCAGGTGGGGCAGCAGCGGCAGCCCCGTCCAGTTCTCGTCGTGGATCTTGTGGTGCGCCATGCCCGCGTACGGCTTGCCCGCGGGCACCTGCATCCTGAGCAGGAACTCCTGCTCCCAGCGGGCCTCGTCGAGGATGTCGGGGACGCCGTTGCCGCTCTCGGGCAGCGCGAGCGCGCCGTCGCCGAGCGGCACGGTGGTCGCGGCGTTCTTGGTGCGCTCGAACTCGCTCATGAGCTGGGCGACCGAGATGCCGCCGTTGACGACGTACTTGCCGTGGTCGCCGGCGTCGTACCAGCCGCCGGAGACGTCGAGGGTGTAGTCGCAGACCCCCGGCTGGCAGGGGACGCTCGTGTCGCCCCGGTTGGGCGCGACCCCGGCGTGGCCGGCGGGCCTCGCGTAGCCGGGGCGCAGGTCGTCGCGGATGGCGATGCCGCTGCGCTGGGTGTAGTAGAACTTCAGCGCGTCCGCGCGCAGGCGCTCGTAGGCGGCGGCGCCGATGTCGAACGGCCTGCTGGTCTCGCCGTCCGCCGTGAGCGTGTAACCGGTCCCGGCCACCGCGTACGTCCCGAAGTCGATCGAGTGGACGTTCTGCCCGGAGCTGGCGTCCACGCCGCGGGGGGTGGTGCTCCCCGAGGCCACCACCTGGCCGCCCCCGTTCTTGAGCTGCCACGGCAGGGGCGTGGTGGCGTCGGTGACGACGGTCGCGTTCTTCGGGCCCTTCGGCAGGTAGGCGACCTGGTTCACGCGCACCCGTGGGCCGGTGTCGGGCTTGTAGGTGTCGCGTTCGGCCCCGCCCTTGAGCGAGACGTCGTCCATGCAGAACCGCCACGGGGTCGCGCTGCCGCCGAGCTGGAACACCACCTGGGCGTTGGGCAGGTCGACCGGCGAGGTGAACGTGTACGAGTAGGTGGCGCCGCCGGGGACGAGCTCGGGGTTGGCCGTCACGTAGGCCGTGTACGGGTCGACGGGGAGCTGGACGAGCGCCCTGCCGACCTTCGCCGGGTCGGAGGAGGAGAAGAACCGGAAGGCGTACGTCTCGTCCTTGACCAGCGGGATGTCGTTCTGGCCGATGATCACGTCCCACGGGTTGACCGTGCCGCCGGGGATGTCGGCGCACAGCCGCCCGCCGGTGGTGTCGAAGGCGATGCCCTGGGTGTGCCACCAGGGGTCGCTGCCGGTGTCGAACGTGCCGTTGACGATCTGCTCGGGGCCCTCGTCGGCCGCGTGGGCGGTGAGGGAGATTGCGGATGCGGCCAGGGCGGCCGCCGCGGTGACGGCGAGGGATCTCGCCCACCGCCGGGATGGTCTGGTCACGCGGTTTCCCTGAAGGTCATGGGGCGGGTGGACAAGGGGCGCCGTGGAGGAGCCGGGGACGCGGGCGCCGCGCACGGGGGCCGGGTTGGTGGGAGCGTTCCCAGAGCGCGGTTCCCGCATGGTTTCCAACGCCGGTCCCAGGCGTCAATCACGCGCGCGCCGCCGCGTGCGGCGCTCGCCGCCGACCGGGCCGGTCCGTGCGGGTGGGTTCCGCGTCCACGCGCTCCGGGAACGGCCGGGCGCCCTGAAACTTTCACCGGGACGGTCCCAAAGAGATGTTTGCAAAGGTTGCTTTGCAAAGTTACCTTTGGCGACATGAGCGAACCAACGGGCGTGTACCGGGTCGGCGATCCGCGGACGCTGAAGGCGGTGGCCCACCCGCTGCGCGTACGGCTGCTCGGCGCGCTGCGCCTCGAAGGCCCGGCGACCGCCACCGAGCTGGCCGTCCGGTTCGGGGAGAGCTCGGGCTCGACCAGCTACCACCTGCGCCAGCTCGCCAAGTACGGCTTCGTCGAGCAGGACCCCGAGCAGCGCGACGCGCGCGAGCGCCGCTGGCGGTCCGTCCACCGCTACACGGCGTGGAGCGAGCTGGAGCTGGGCGACACCCCCGAGGGCCGCGAGGCCACGGGATTCATGCGCGACCGGCAGTTCGAGGTGCTCGCCCGCGACCGCGGGCGGTTCGAGCGCGACCGCGAGTCGTGGGGGCCCGCGTGGATGGAGGCGGCCGGCATGTCGGACGACATCGCGCGCCTCACCCCCGCCTCCCTCACCCGCCTGTACGAGCGGGTCACGGCGCTGGTCCGTGAGATGGAGGCCGAGGACGAGGGCGATCCGGACGCCGAGCGCGTGTCCATCCACCTGGCGGCCTTCCCCACGAGGGGGTACATCGCATGACCGGCCCGCTCCGCGTCACCGGTCCGGACGACCTCGCCCGTCCGTACCACCCGCTCTCACCCGGGGCCGCGTTACGGCGGTACGGGCTGATCAGCGCCCTGACCTGGCTCCCGCCGGGGCTGATGATCTCGGCGATGGTCCTGCTGATGTCCTCGCGCGGCCTCGGCCTCGCCGAGATCGGCGTGGTGATGTCCTGCTACTCGGTGACCGTCATCGTGCTGGAGCTGCCCACGGGCGGGCTGGCGGACGTCCTGGGACGCCGCGTGGTGCTCGCCGCCGCGGCGCTGTTCATGATGGCGGGCATGGGGCTGCTGGCCGTCGCGGGGTCGTTCTGGCCGTTCGTGGCGGCCTCCGTGCTCAAGGGGATCGCCCGCGCCCTGTCCAGCGGGCCGCCCCAGGCGTGGTACGTGGACACCCTGCACGCCGCCGAGGGGCCGGATGCCGATCTGAAGCCCGGCCTGGCCAGGGGAAGCGCCATGAGCGGCGCGTCCCTGTGCGCCGGCACGCTGGTCGGCGGGGTGCTGCCCTTGGTCGTCCCCTGGGGGCTGGTGGCGCCGATGGTCGCGGCGTCGGCGTCGGCGGTCGTGCTCTTCGTGGTCGTGCTGGTCGCGATGCCCGAGCCGCCGCACCGCCGTCCCTCGCTGCGCTCGGTGCTGCGGGACGTTCCCGTGACCATGGCGGCCGGGCTGCGGCTCGGCGTCGCCGACCGCGGGCTGCGCCGGTTGCTGTTCGTGGCCTTCACGCTGGGGATCGCGCTCAGCTCCGTCGAGGTGCTCACGCCCGGCCGGCTGGCCGAGCTGACCGGGGACCTGGAGCCGGCGAGCTTCCTCTACGGGCTGGTGGCGGCGGCGGGCTTCGGCGCCAGCGCCGTCGGGTCCTGGATCGCGCCCGGGGTGGTGCGCCTGCTGCGGGGTCCGGTCCCGGCGGCGATCGCCGGGACGGCGGCGGGGGCCTGCGCGCTCGGCGGCCTGGCGGCCTCGGCCACGCTGACCGGGGCGGCGGGCGTCGCGGCCACGATGGCCGCGTACGTGCTGCTGTTCGCGGCCGGAGCGGTGCCCGAGCTGGTGCGGAACGAGATGATGCACCGGCGCGTGGCCTCTGCCCACCGCGCGACGCTGATGTCGGTGGACTCGCTCCAGCTCCAGTTCGGGGGGACGACCGCCATGCTCGGCATCGGCTTCCTGGCCTCGCGGGCGGGCGTCGGCGCGGGGTGGGCGGTCGTCGCCGTCCTCGTGCTGGCCTCGGCCCTCCTCTACGTGCGGGTGCCGTCGTCCGGAGCACACCCCGAGTAGAACAACATTCGGTGACCGGTGCACAATCGACTACGACGGAGGCCGTCAAGGGAAGAAGGAGCCGGGGATGCGCGATCAGGTGGCCGGTGACGCGGATCCGGGCGGCCGAAGGCCCCCGCAGGCGCAGAAGAGAAGGGTGACGCCGGCCAGCGAGGAGCAGCGGGACGCCTGGCAGAGCGGCGCCACCCCCGCCGTCGAGCGGGTGCGCCCCGGCCTGTGGTCGATCCCGGTGCCGATCCCGATCAACCCGCTCAGGTACGTCCTGGTCTACGCGCTGGAGCTGCCGGACGGCGTCGCGATCATCGACGCCGGCTGGAACACCGACGAGGCGTACGACGCGCTCGCCGCCGGGCTGAAGGTCGCCGGGTACGAGATGGGCGACGTGCGCGCGGTGCTGGTGACGCACATCCACCCCGACCACTACGGGCTCGCGGGCCGCGTCCGGGAGGACTCGGGAGCCTGGATCGGCCTGCACCCCGCCGACGCGCGCCTGCTGAGCGGCCGGTACGACGACGCGCGGGTCGACGAGCTGGTCTCCCGCGAGCGCGTGATGCTGGCCCGCTCGGGCGTGCCGCCGCTCACCGTGGAGGAGCTGAGCGGGGCCTCCATGATGATCCGGCACTACGTGTCGATGGCCCCGCCCGACCGGCTGATCGAGGACGGCGCCGACCTGGACCTGCCCGGCTGGGACCTGCGGGCCGTGTGGACGCCGGGCCACTCGCCGGGCCACCTGTGCTTCCTGTCGCCCTCGCGGCGGGTGCTGTTCTCGGGCGACCACGTGCTGGCGCGGATCACCCCGATCGTGGCGGTGCACCCGCAGTCCGCCCCGGATCCGCTGGCCGACTACCTGGACGCGCTGGCCGCCGTCCGGTACTTCGAGGTGGACGAGGTGCTGCCCGCGCACGAGTACCGCTTCCTGGAGCTGGCCGAGCGGGTCGAGGACGTGATGGCGCACCACGGCAGGCGGCTGGCGGAGATCGAGGCGGCCGTGCTGGGCGCGGCGGGCGGCATCGCCTGCTGGGACGTGACCACCGGCCTGACCTGGTCGCGGCCATGGGAGACGATCCCGCCGTTCATGCGCAGGGCGGCGACGAACGAGACCCTCGCGCACCTGGTCTACCTGGAGGGGCGGGGTCGTCTGCGCCGGGTGCCGGGCGAGCCGGACCTGTGGTTTCCGGCCGCATGATATTTCATGGAATACAAGTAGGGAATATTGACATTACGGTTTGGTCTACGTAGGTTCTCGAACATGAGCCAGCAGCCCCTGACCCGGCGTCTCCACGTGGATCTCGGCCACGTCGCCGGCGCCCAGTGTCGCCGCGCGCGCTGAACAAGGGCTCTGAGCACACCGCACCGTCCCGGAGTGGCCGGTGCCGTCGCGGGAACCGGGAGAAGATGAGTGGTGAGCGACAGATGAGTTTCGTGACGTTGGTGGGCAATCCCCGGGAGGGGTCGCGGACGCGGACGGTCGCGGAGCACGCGGCCGAGCTGGTCGCCGGGCGGCTCGGATACGTGGGCGAGCGTGACGTGATCGACCTGGCCGGACTGGCCCCGAGACTGCTCGACCCGCAACCCCCGGCCGAGGTGCGCGAGGCGCTGGAGCGCGTCGTCGCCGCGAAGGTGCTGCTGGTGGCGAGCCCCACCTACAAGGCGACCTACACCGGGCTGCTGAAGGTCTTCCTCGACCGGCTGAAGCCCGAGGCGCTGGCGGGGGTGACGGCGCTGCCGATCCTGGTCATGGGCGACCCCAAGCACTCCCTGGCTGTCGAGACGCACCTGCGGCCGCTGCTGGTCGAGCTCGGCGCGGCCGTGCCGACCCCCGGGCTGGCCCTGCTCGAATCGGACATCGCCGCTCCCGAGGAGGTGCTGGGCCGGTGGGCGGACCGGGTGGCGCCTCAGATCGCGCTGACGGAAGGCGTGACCGTATGACCGACACGCTGGCCGAGGCGGCCGTCGACAACCAGCGGTTCCGTGAGGCGCTGGCCGTGCACGCGGCCGGGGTCGTCGTGGTGACCGCGTGGACCGACGGCGTGCCGGTCGGCCTGACCGCGACCTCCTTCTCCTCCGTCAGCCTCAACCCGCCGCTCGTCTCCTTCTACGTCGACCAGTCCTCGACCACCTGGCCCTGGCTGCGGCAGGCCGACGGCTTCGCCGTGAACGTCCTCGCCAGCGACCAGGCCGACCTCGCGTCCCGCTTCGCCCGCAGGAACGTCGACCGGTTCGCCGCGCCGACCACCTGGACGCCGGGGCCGCGCGGGGTGCCGCTGCTCGACGGCGTGTCCGCGCACCTGGTCTGCGAGCCCCACAGCACGGCCGAGATCGGCGACCACATCCTGGTCGTGGGTCTGGTGACCGGCACGCGGATCGGCTCGCCCGGCCGTCCCCTCATCTACCACCAGGGCCGGTTCGGCCGCTTCACGCCGCATTCCTGACCGTTCACCCCTTCTCCTGCCATCCCGGCCGAACGCCGCCCTTCCCGGCTGAACGCCGCGCGCCGGTGTCGCGTACCTCACGGTGGGCGCGGAAGCCTCCGTGCCGTACGCGGCGCGCGGCGCGGTCGCGGGGAAGCCGGGAAGCCGGCGAGCAGGGAAGAAGGTGGCAGCACATGCGCGGGCTCCGTGTCGCCGGTGTTCTCGTGGGCGGACTGGCGCTGGCGGTGCCCGTCCTCGCCGGGTGCGCCCCGGCCTCCGGCGGCGCGGTCATCGTCGCCGCCACCTACGACGCGCCGGACGTCCCGTGGAACCTGACCGACGTGCTCTTCTGCCGGGAGATGATCCTCCACTACCGGCAGTCGCTCACCCTGGCCGGAATCGTCGGCGGGCGGGCGCGGGACCCGTTCGTGAAGGACATGGCCGCGCGGATCACCGCGGACGAGACGCCCCGCATCGACGCGATGGCGGCCTCCCTGCGGGCGTGGCGGTTCACCGTGCCCGACGCGCGGAACCCGCCGGACCACCAGATGCCGGGCATGCCGTCTCCCGCGCAGATCCTGCTGCTCACGGGGAAGGCGGGCGCCGAGTTCGACCGGCTCTGGCTGACGGCCCTGGCCCGGCACACCGACTACGGCGCGCGCCTGGCCGAGAAGGCCCGGGACGAGGGGAAGGACCGCGCCACCGTGGCCCTGGCGCGGACGATCGCCGCCGCCGAGAGGGCGCGGGTGGCGCGCATCGTCGCGCACCTGCGGTGACCACCGCGTCCGCGCTCGTCCGGGAGGCCTTCGCCGAGACGCCGGCGCGGATCAGGCCAGCCTGGTGGTGCCCCGTCCCGTGATGAGCGGCAGGTCGAGCAGCGTGCGGATGCCCGGCGGCGCCGCGCAGACCGCCGCGATGGAGTTGACGGCGTGCGCGGCCGCCCCGGCGAGCCCGTGCGTGACCTCGTCGATCTTGATCATCATGGCGGGGCGGCCCTCGATGTGGATGGCGAAGCCCGGGTCGGGCCAGCGGCGCACCTTGGCGGCGTCGGCCTTGTACACGCACTCGACGGTCATGAACGGGCGCCCCCGCACGAGCCCGGAGAAGATCCACCGCGACGCGCACACCGTGCCGGGCAGCACCAGGCCGGCGGTGATCTCGAACTCCTCGGCCGCCAGCTCGTACTCGTCGGTCTCCTCGACCTCGTCCAGCCGGACGCCGAGCGCGCCCGCGACGAGCTGGACGCTCTCGGAGAACAGCGCCCGCTGCACGTTGCGGAACGGCCGCACGGCCACCGCGTAGTCCTTCGGCGCGCGGCCGAAGCCGATCAGGTCCATCACGATCTGCCGGGACGGGTGGCCGACGAAGTCGGAGCACTCGCGGACGTAGATGTGGTCGAGGCGGGTGGACAGGCCGCTCAGCGCGAGCGGTAACAGGTCGCTCATGAAGCCGGGGTTGATGCCGGTGCCGTACACCGAGGTGCCGCCCGCCTCGCAGGCGGTCTCCAGCCGCTCGACGACGCCGGGGCCGTACACCTGCGGGTAGATGAAGCCCGTGGTGGTGATGACGTTCTTGCCCGAGGCGAGGATGGCGCAGACCGTCTCCAGGTCGGCCGCGTAGTCGCCGCCGAAGTACGCGGCGGGCAGCGGCATGTGCAGCACGCAGTCGGCCTCGGTGGTGAGCACCTCGTCGAAGTCGTCGCTGCACAGGACGCCGGTGTCGGGCATGCCCACGAGCGGCCCGGCGTCCAGGCCGACCTTGTCCGGGTCGTAGACGAGCACGCCGGCGAGCCGGAACTCCGGCCGCGCGATCACGCTCTGCAGCGCGTAACTGCCGACGGCGCCGGTGGCCCACTGGATCACGCGCAGGGGCGGCTGTACGGGCATGAGGCCTCCAGCCAGGGGGGTTGCGGACGGGGCCATGGGAAGAGGGGCCACATTGACCCAAGGCACCTGCGGGGGCAGAAACTATAGCAGAATTCGACCTGCCCGATCACTATCCGCTACGTGACGCGAGGCCACTCCTGGTGGAAGGCGGGGCGAGGGCGCTGGGTGGGGCGGGTGGGCGCGGGTTATCGTGTGCTGGCCAGAAGCTTGTTCTCCTGGGGTGCTCGGCGGAGTGCTCCGGAGCACTCCTCGAAGGGTGGGCGGCATGTCCGAACTGAGGTTCGACGGGAAGGTCGCGATCGTCACCGGCGCCGGGCACGGTCTCGGCCGCTCGCACGCGCTCATGCTCGCCGCGCGCGGCGCCAAGGTCGTCGTGAACGACCTCGGCGGGGCGCTGGACGGCAGCGGCGCCTCGGCAGGTCCCGCCGCCGAGGTGGCCGAGCTGATCGCCAAGGACGGCGGCGAGGCGGTCGCCGGCGCCGACGACATCGCGACGCCGGAGGGGGCCGAGGCCGTCGTCAGGGCCGCCCTGGACGCCTTCGGCCGGGTGGACATCGTGGTCAACAACGCCGGCATCCTGCGCGACCGGTCGTTCGGCAAGATGACGGTCGAGGAGTTCGACGCCGTGCTCGCTGTGCACGTCCGGGGCTCGTTCCTGGTCAGCCGCGCCGCGTTCCCGCACATGAAGGAGCAGGGCTACGGGCGCATCGTGAACACCTCCTCGCCCGCGGGCCTGTTCGGCAACTTCGGCCAGGCCAACTACTCCACCGCCAAGATGGGCCTGGTCGGCCTGACCAAGACGCTCGGCATCGAGGGCGCCCGCGCGGGCATCAAGGCCAACGCCATCGCGCCGATCGCCTGGACGCGGATGACCGAGACGCTGCTGCCCGCCGAGTTCGAGCAGAGGTTCGGCCCCGAGAAGGTCAGCCCGCTGGTCGTCTTCCTGGCGCACGAGAGCTGCGAGACCAGCGGCGAGGTGTTCAGCGTGGGCGCCGGGCGCGTCGCCCGCGTGTTCGTGGCCGAGGGGCCGGGCTGGCGGGCCGACGACCTCACCGCCGAGGCCATCCGCGACAATTGGGAGGCCATCCTGGCCGAGCAGCCGTACCTCCGGCCGACCACGCTGGGGGAGCAGGCGGGCGCGTCGCTGAAGGCGATGCTCTGACGGCGAAAGCCCCCCAGCTTTCGCCGATAACAACAAAAGTTCTGAATCGTCACCAAAAAGGGCTTCACGCGGGTAGCGGAAGTGAACTAACTTCTGCCTCACATCACTCCGATACCGGAGGCCATGTGAAACGCATCCCCGTACGGCCAGAGAACGTCCACCAGGCGGCGCTGCTGCGTCTCCTGCGCGACGGTGGCCGTTCCCGCGCGGAGCTCGGTGACGACATCGAGCTGTCGCGTTCCAAGCTGAACCTCGAGCTCGACCGTCTCATCGAGATGGGGCTGGTCGAGCAGGCCGGGCTGGCCGCCTCCCGTGGAGGCAGGCGGTCCGGGATGGTCCGGCTGTCGCCGCACATGCGGTTCGTCGGCATCGACATCGGCGCCACCTCGGTGGACGTCGCCGTCACCAACGGCGAACTGGAGATCCTCGGCCACCTCAGTGAGCCGTGCGACGTGCGCGAGGGACCGGTCGTGGTGCTCGACCGTGCGGTGGATCTGGTCGGAAAGCTGCGCGAGCAGGGCCTGTTCTCCCAGCTTCACGGAGCGGGGATCGGCGTGCCCGGCCCGGTCAGCTTCCGCGAGGGCGTTCCCGTGGCCCCGCCGATCATGCCCGGCTGGGACCGGTATCCGGTGAAGGAGGCGATCAGCCAGGAGCTCGGCTGTCCCGCCGTGGTGGACAACGACGTCAACCTCATGGCCATGGGAGAGCTCCACGCCGGCCTGGCGCGCCAGGTGGACGACTTCCTGCTCATCAAGATCGGCACCGGCATCGGCTGCGGCATCGTGGTGGACGGCAAGATCTACCGGGGCGTGTCGGGAAGCGCGGGCGACATCGGCCACATGCGGGTCGACGACCAGGGGCCGACCTGCACCTGCGGCAACTCCGGCTGTCTGGAGGCCTACTTCGGTGGCGCCGCCCTCGCCCGGGAGGCCGTCAGGATCGCCCCCCGCTCGCCGTACCTGTCCGAGCGGCTCGCCCAGGTCGGGCACCTCAGCGCCGAGGACGTCGCCGAGGCCGCCGCGCTCGGGGACCCGGCCGCGATCCGGCTGATCCGCGACGGCGGGCGCCAGGCGGGGCAGGTCCTCGCGGGCCTGGTCAGCTTCTTCAACCCCGGTCTCATGATCATCGCGGGAGGGGTGGCCCGCCTGGGCCACGTGCTCCTCGCGGAGATCAGGAGTGTCGTCTACCGCCGGTCGCTGCCCCTGGCCACCGGCAACCTGCCCATCGTCCTTTCCGAGCTGGGGGACACCGCCGGTGTGATCGGCGGCGCCCGGCTCATCACCGACCACGTCTTCTCCGCCTCGTAGCCCCCGCCCGCGGCTCCGGAAACCCTGACCGTCCCCGGAACGAAGATCCGCTCGCACGGCGGACTCCTCAGCCGACCGTCCACGGATCTTCCGAACCACCCGATCTCCTCAGCCCCATCCCCATGCGACCCCCTTCCGGAGGCCCTGTGAGCGACCTGCTGGTCATGCGCGGGATCGTCAAACAGTTTCCCGGCGTACGCGCCCTCGACGGCGTGGACCTCGACGTCCGCGCCGGCGAGGTGCACTGCCTGCTCGGTCAGAACGGCGCGGGCAAGTCCACGTTGATCAAAATCCTCGCGGGCGCCCACCAGCCCGACGAGGGCACCGTGACGTTCGGCGGCGAGCCGGTCCGCTTCGCCGGGCCGATCGCGGCCATCAAGTCCGGCATCTCGACCATCTACCAGGAGCTCGACCTGGTGGACGGGCTGTCGGTGGCCGAGAACGTCTTCCTCGGGCACGAGCAGGCCGCGTTCGGCTTCACCCGCCGGGGCGAGATGAACAAGGCCGCCGCCGAGCTGCTCGGCCGGCTCGGGCACGGCGAGATGCGTCCCGGCACGGAGGTCGGGCGCCTGTCCGCCGCCGGGAAGCAAATCGTTAGTATGGCCCGCGCGCTGTCCCACGAGGCGAAGCTGATCGTCATGGACGAGCCGTCGGCCGCCCTCGCGCACGACGAGGTCGCGAACCTGTTCCGCGTGATCAGAGAGCTGACCGCGCAGGGCGTCGCCGTCGTGTACATCTCCCACCGGCTGGAGGAGATCCGCGAGATCGGCGACCGCGTCACCGTGCTCAAGGACGGCAGGACGGCCGCCGTCGGCCTGCCCGCCCGCGACACCTCGACCTCCTCCATCGTCTCGCTGATGACCGGCAGGGACGTCGAGTACGTCTTCCCGCCGCGCCCGGAGCCCGGGTCCCACGACGGCAAGCCCGAGGTGCTGAAGGTCGAGAACCTCACGCTGCCCGGCCGCTTCGCCGACGTCTCGCTCACCATCAGGCAGGGCGAGATCGTCGGCCTGGCCGGCCTGGTCGGCTCGGGACGGTCGGAGATCGTCGAGACCATCTACGGCGCGCGCCGCGCGTCCACGGGCACGGTCGTGCTCGAAGGGGACCGCGTGCCCGCGGGCAGCACGTCCAAAGCCGTCCAGATGGGCATGGGCCTGGCTCCCGAGGAGCGCAAGTCCCAGGCCCTGCTGATGAACGAGACCGTCGCGCGCAACATCACGATCGCCGGTCTCACCAAGTACGCCAAGTTGGGCTGGGTCGACCGCAAGGACGAGAGCGCCGAGGCCGCACGGCTGGTCCAGGCGCTCGACATCCGGCCGGGCGACCCGCACAAACCGGTCAGAACCCTCTCGGGCGGCAACCAGCAGAAGGCCGTTTTCGCCCGATGGCTCGTAGAGGGGCGCAAACTGCTCCTCCTGGACGAGCCGACCCGGGGCGTCGACGTCGGCGCCCGGGCCGAGCTGTACGCCGTGATCCGGCGTCTGGCGGACGAGGGCGTGGGCGTGCTGCTGGTGTCCAGTGAGGTCCCCGAGGTGCTCGGGCTGGCCGACCGGGTGCTGGTGCTCCGCGAGGGCAAGGTCATCCACGAGTCCGACGCCCGCGAACTCGACGAACCACGCGTACTAGACATGATCATGGAAGGGAGCGCGCTGTGACGAACGCACGCGCCTCGGGCGGCGGCACCTCGAGCACGCCCCCACCGGCCGACCAGCACGCACGCACCGAAGGCCAGGCGGGTGCCGCCCGCGGGCCGGGCGTGATGAGCAGGGTGGGCCAGGCCCGCCACCTCGGCCTCGTCGTGGCGCTGGTGCTGCTGGCCATCGTCGGCCTGGTCACCGTGCCCGACACCTTCGCCACCTCGTCCAACCTCGTCAACATCCTGGCCCTGGCCGCGACGATCGGCGTCATCACGGTCGGCGCCACCTTCGTCATCATCGGCGGCGGCATCGACCTGTCGGTGGGCGCCATCATGGCCCTGGCCTCGGTGTGGGCGACCACGCTGGCCACCCAGTCCTACGGGCCGGTCGTGATGGTCATCTGCGCCATCGTGGTCGGCACGGGCGCCGGGCTCGTCAACGGCTTCCTCATCTCCTACGGGCGCATGGTGCCGTTCATCGCCACCCTGGCGATGCTCGTCGCAGCCCGGGGCCTCGCCCAGCGCATGTCCGACCGCAGGACCCAGCTGGTCCGGCCGGACAACAACGCGATCGTGGAACTGTCGACCACGCGGGTCTTCGGCCTGCCGCTGCTGGTCTACATCTTCGCGCTCGTGGTGATCGTCGGATGGATCGTGCTCAACCGCACGACCTTCGGACGTCGCACCTACGCGGTCGGCGGCAACCCTGAGGCCGCCCGGCTCGCCGGCATCAACGTACGGCGCCACACCCTGCTGCTGTACGCGCTGTCCGGCCTCTGCTGCGGCATCGCCGCCGTCCTCATCATGGCCCGCACCACCACGGGCTCCAGCACCCACGGCGATCTGTACGAACTGGACGCGATCGCCGCCGTGATCATCGGGGGCACCCTCCTCACCGGTGGCCGGGGAACCATCATCGGCTCGATCCTCGGGCTTCTGATCTTCACGGTCATCACCGACCTGTTCATCCTCAACGGCCTCAACACCAGTGACCAGCTCATCGCCAAGGGGCTGATCATCGTGATCGCCGTCCTCCTGCAGCGCAGAAGCCTGGAATCGCGAACCTAGGGCGCGCGGGCGGGATCCGCGTCCCGGGGCCGACCACCCGGGGACCCGCGGCCGGTTCGCCGTGCCCGCAAGAACGGCGAACCCTCACGGAAACCCGCGGAACACGCGGATCCGCCCACGTCCGCAAGCCCTGATCACCTGAATAAACCGGATCCACCCGTGGCGAGGCCCGGTAACCCCACAGAAGGAGATATTTCAATGGAAAAGCGCGTCGGCAGGCGAGGATTCCTCGTCAGCGGAGCCGTCGTCGGCGCAGGGGCCCTCGTGAGCGCCTGCACGAGCAACGAGCCCGCCGCAGCCCCCACCACGGCCGCCCCGCAGGCGGCCTCCGCCGGCACGGGTAACGACGAGCCGGGCACCAAGGTCGTCATCGGCTTCTCCGCCCCGGCCGCCGACCACGGCTGGATCGCCGCCATCGCCAAGAACGCCGCCGACCAGGCCAAGCAGTACAGCGATGTCGAGTTCAAGCCGGTCGAGCCGACCAACGACATCAACCAGCAGATCACGGCCGTGGAGTCGCTGATCGCGGCCAAGGTCAACGCCCTGGTGATCCTGCCCAACGACGGTGAGCAGCTCAACCAGGTCGCCCGCAAGGCGATGGACGCCGGCATCCCGGTGATCAACCTCGACCGCGTCTTCCCCGACAAGCTGTCCTACCGGACGTGGGTCGGCGGCGACAACTACGGTATGGGCGTGGCCGCGGGCAACTACATCGGCAAGACGCTGAAGGACAAGGGCGTCTCCAACCCGGTGATCCTGGAGATCCAGGGCATCGCGACCCTGCCGCTCACCCAGGACCGCAGCAAGGGCTTCGCCGACGCGCTGAAGACCTACGGCTTCAGCGTCACCGCGCAGCAGGACGCGAAGTTCACCGTCGAGTCCGGCACCCAGGTGGCGAGCAACCTGCTCCAGGCGCACAAGAAGATCGACGCCATCTGGAACCACGACGACGACCAGGGCATCGGCGTGCTCGCGGCCATCAAGGAGGCCAACCGCAGCGAGTTCTTCATGGTCGGCGGCGCCGGCTCGGCGAACGCGATGCGCGACATCCAGGCCGACAGCGGCGTGCTGAAGGCCACCGTGACCTACAGCCCGACGATGGCCGGCTCGGCGATCAAGCTCGCCCGGCTCATCGCCCAGGGCAAGGGTCTCAGCGACCTGGTCGAGCAGCAGGTGCCGCAGTCGATCACGCTGGCGTCGGAGACCATCACCAAGGAGAACGCGGCCAAGTACCTGCCGCTCGGCTTCGAATCCTAGTCTCGGGGGTTTTACGTGAGTGACAACAGGCCGGCGCTCGGGGTCGGCATGGTCGGGTACGCGTTCATGGGGCGCGTGCACTCCCAGGCGTGGCGCAGCGTCGGCGCGTTCTTCGACCTGCCGGTCGCGCCGGTCATGGCGGTGCTGTCCGGCAGGTCCGAGGACCGCACCGCCGCCGCCGCGGCCCAGCTCGGCTGGGCCGCGGTCGAGAACGACTGGAAGGAACTGATCAAGCGGGACGACGTCGACATCGTCGACGTGTGCACGCCCGGTGACTCTCACGCCGAGATCGCCATCGCCGCCCTGGAGGCGGGCAAGCACGTCCTGTGCGAGAAGCCGCTGGCCAACACCGTCGCCGAGGCCGAGGCCATGGCGGCGGCGGCCGAGCGCGCCGCCGAGCGCGGCGTGCGCAGCATGGTCGCGTTCAACTACCGGCGCGTCCCCGCGGTCGCGCTCGCGCGGCGGTTCGTGGCCGAGGGCCGCCTGGGCGAGATCCGGCACGTGCGCGCGCAGTACCTGCAGGACTGGATCGTCGACCCCGAGTTCCCCCTGGTCTGGCGGCTCCAGCGCGACAAGGCCGGCTCCGGCGCGCTCGGCGACATCGGCTCGCACATCGTCGACACCGCCCAGTTCGTCACCGGCCAGAAGCTGACCGGCGTGTCCGCCCTCACCGCGACGTTCATCGGCGAGCGGCCCCTGGCCGAGGAGTCCGCGGGGCTGGCCGCCGGCGCCGGCGAGGCGGGCGACACGGGCACCGTCACCGTGGACGACGCGGCGGTGTTCATCGGCCGGCTCTCCGGCGGCGGCCTCGCGTCCTTCGAGGCGACCCGCTTCGCCACCGGCCGCAAGAACGCCATGCGCATCGAGGTCAACGGCTCGCTCGGCAGCCTGTCGTTCGACTTCGAGGCCATGAACGAGCTGTGGTTCCACGACCACACCCTGCCCGCCGAGGAGGCCGGGTTCCGGCGCATCTACGTCACCGAGTCGGGGCACCCGTACGCGGGGGCGTGGTGGCCGCCGGGGCACGGGCTCGGGTACGAGCACACCTTCAGCCACGAGGTGAAGGACTTCCTGGAGGCGATCGGCAACGGCACCGACCCCGAGCCGTCGTTCGCCGACGGGCTGCGCGTGCAGCAGGTCCTCAGCGCGGTCGAGCAGAGCGCGGCGAACGAGAGCCGCTGGACGCCCGTCCCCCAGTGACCCGCACCGACCGATCCGGGCGGGCGGCCCACGGCGCGGGCCGCCCGCCCGGATCTCCCATGTGAGCCCGGCCACGCAGACTTGGCCACGCGGATGTGGCCATGCAGACGACACGCAGAGAAGTAGAGAGCAGAGAAGGAGAGGGGTCATGACGCGACCGATCACGCTGTTCACCGGCCAGTGGGCCGACCTGCCGTTCGAAGAGGTGTGCCGCCTGGCCGGCGAGTGGGGCTACGACGGCCTGGAGATCGCCTGCTGGGGTGACCACTTCGAGGTCGACAAGGCCCTGGCGGACGACTCCTACATCCCGCGCAAGCTGGAGGTCCTGGAGAAGCACGGGCTGAAGGTCTGGACGATCTCCAACCACCTCGTCGGGCAGGCGGTCTGCGACAGCCCCATCGACGAGCGGCACAAGGGCATCCTGCCGGCCCGCATCTGGGGCTCGGGCGACCCCGAGGAGGTCCGCCGGGCCGCCGCCGAGGAGATGAAGGACACCGCCCGCGCGGCCGCCAAGCTCGGCGTCGACACGGTGGTCGGCTTCACCGGGTCGTCCATCTGGAAGACCGTCGCGATGTTCCCGCCGGTCTCCCCGGCGATGATCGACGCCGGCTACCAGGACTTCGCCGACCGGTGGAACCCGATCCTCGACGTGTACGACGAGGTCGGCGTGCGCTTCGCCCACGAGGTGCACCCGAGCGAGATCGCCTACGACTACCACACCACGGTGCGCACGCTGGAGGCCATCGGCCACCGTCCCGCGTTCGGCCTGAACTGGGACCCGTCCCACATGGTGTGGCAGGAGCTCGACCCGGTCGGGTTCATCCTCGACTTCGCCGACCGCATCTACCACGTGGACTGCAAGGACGCCAAGGTCCGCACCGGCGACGGCCGCAAGGGCCGGCTGTCGTCGCACCTGGCCTGGGCCGACCTGCGCCGCGGCTGGGACTTCGTCTCCACCGGCCGGGGCGACGTGCCCTGGGAGGACTGCTTCCGTGCCCTCAACTCCATCGGCTACGAGGGCCCCATCTCGATCGAGTGGGAGGACGCCGGCATGGACCGGCTCGACGGCGCGCCCGAGGCCCTGAGCTTCGTCAGGGGCCTCAACAAGATCACGCCGCCGACCGCCGCGTTCGACGCCGCGTTCTCCTCGGAGTGACTCCCCGGGGGTCCTCCCCAGCGTGACCGCGGGCTCCCCGGGCCGCACCACCGGCCCGGGGAGCCGCACGCCTGTGCGGGCTCATGGAAGGCTCAGTCGAAGAGGACGACCTGCCGCAGCACCTCGCCGCCCCGCAGGGCCGCGACGGCGTCGTTGAGGTCGGCGAGCCGGATGCGCGAGCTGATCATGCTCTCCAGGTCGAGCTTCCCCGCCTTCCACAGGTTCGCCAGGAACGGGAAGTCACGCCGGACGTCGCTGCCGCCGTACAGCGAGCTGAGCAGGTTCTTGCCCTCGAAGAGCAGGTTGAACGCCGACAGCGGCACCATGTCGTCCATCGCCCCGGCGCCCACCACGATCACGTCGCCGCCGCGCCGGGTCGCCTGCCAGGCGGACATGATGGTCGCGGACCTGCCGACGACCTCGAACCCGTAGTCGAACCCCCGGCCGCCCGTCAGCGCGCCGATCGCCTCCGTGAGCTGGTCCGGAGCGCAGGCGTCGGTGGCGCCGACCTTCCTGGCCAGCTCCTGCTTGGACGTCAGCGGGTCGACCGCGAGGATCTTCGTGGCCCCCGACACCCGCGCGCCCTGGATCACCGACAGCCCCACCCCGCCGCAGCCGATCACCGCCACGGTGGTGCCGGGCCTGACCTTCGCCGTGTTGATCACCGCCCCGACGCCGGTCGTGATGCCGCAGCCGATCAGCGCCGCGACCTCGAACGGCACGTCGGAGTCGACCTTGATCGCCCCCTGCCAGGGCACCACGATCTCCTCGGCCCAGGTGCCGCAGCCGGTCATGCCGAACGCCGGGGTGTCGCCGCCGAACCGGAACCGGGCCAGCGAGAAGCTCTGCACCAGGTAGGTCGTGCACAGGTACGGCTGGCCGGCGGAGCAGCTCGGGCACGCGTCGCACGCGGGCGTCCAGTTCACGATCACGTGGTCGCCCGGCTTCACCGTGGTGACGTGGTCGCCGACCTCCACCACCTCGCCCGCGCCCTCGTGCCCCGGCACCACCGGCAACGGCATGGGCAGCACGCCCGACATCACCGACAGGTCGGAGTGGCAGACGCCGGTCGCCTTGATCTTCACGCGGACGTCCGACGGGCCCACGGGGGTGAGGGTGACGTCGTCGCGGATGTCGAGCTTGTCGTCGCCGACGGCGTGCAGCAGGGCGGCTCGCATCGGGCAGACCTCCTTGTCCTTGGGTGCGGTCCTTTGGTGCGGTCCTCGGGGCTATTGAAAGCGGCTCACTCTCCTTGCAGGGAGAGCGCGGCCTTGGGGCAGGAACGGATGGCGTGGCGGACGCGGTCGAGCGCCTCGGGCGGCGGCTCGGGGAGCAGGACGTGCAGGTTGTCCTCGTCGTCCACCTCGAAGACGTCCGGGGCCAGGCCCATGCAGACGGCGTTGGCCTCGCAGACGTCGTAGTTCACCTTGATCTTCATCGGAGCCCTCCTCGCGGTGGTTCTGCGCTGTCGGCGCGGGTCTAGGCCGTCGCGCCGGTGGCGAGCTTACGATGATCCCAGGAGACCACGCGCCCGGGCTCGACGACGTAGGCGACGCGCTTGCGGCCCGTGTGCTCGACGTACGCGCGGATGTCCTCCGTGACCTCGTCCTCGGCCAGGCCGGTCATGCGCCGGGTGACGGTCATCCCCACCGACAGGACGGCCTCACGCTCGTCCATCAGCCGCGCGGTGCCGTACACCAGCACGCCGCGCAGGCCGAAGTAGTCGTCGCCGACCTCGACCAGGCAGCTCACGCGGGGGTCGCGTTCGATGTTGAGCCGTTTCTGGGCCTTGGCGTACGTCCAGAAGGCGATGCGGCCGTCGAGGAGGCCGTAGAACATCGTCACCAGGTGGGGGGTTCCGTCGGGGTTGATCGTGCCCAGCTGGAGCTTGCGAGACTCGGCGAGGAAGGCCGTCACCTCGTCCTCCGACATCGCGATGCGCGCGCGCTGGTTCACGCAGCAAAGTAGAACATGTTCCACCAGGGGCGGCAAGAAGGTTTGGAATATTGTTCCAGACCCTTTGGATCAAGGGTGGGGGCACGCATCGGGGCGTTCGCGCGTTGTAGATAGGGTGCAGCAGCGTTGCCGTACACAAGGGAAAAATCATGACTGACATGTCCTTCCCGGCGGACCTGCGTCACGCGGCCGAGCGTGCCAAGGGCTTCATGCCCGGGAACGAAGGGCTGGCGCTCTTCCAGACCGCGTGCGTGTACGGCCCGCTCGGTCCGATCTGCGAGATCGGCACCTACTGCGGGAAGTCCGCGATCTACCTCGGGGCCGCCGCCCGCGAGACCGGCACGGTCCTCTTCACCGTCGACCACCACCGTGGCTCGGAGGAGATCCAGCCCGGCTGGGCCCACCACGACCCCTCTCTCATGGACCCGCGCTTCGGCAAGATGGACTCCTTGCCGTTCTTCCGCACCGCCATCGCGTCGGCCGGGCTGGAAGACCAGGTGATCGCCATCGTCGGCAGCTCGGAGACCGTCGCCCGCTACTGGCACACGCCGCTCGCGATGCTGTTCATCGACGGCGGCCACTCCGAGGACCCCGTCACCAAGGACTACGAGGGCTGGGCCCACCACGTCATCCCGGGCGGCGCCCTCGTCTTCCACGACGTCTACCCCGATCCCAAGACCGGCGGCCAGGCCCCGTACCGCGTCTTCCAGCGCGCCCTCGCCACCGGCCAGTACAAGGAGACGAGAACCGAAGGCTCCCTGAGAGTCCTCGAACGCATCGCCACCCCCTGACCCGACCACCGACCCGACGAGTCCTCGATGCTCAGCTGATCTCCGTACGGTGTATGCGCAGCAACCCCAGGGCGGCCGGCAGGGCCACCCAGAGCAGGCACGAGGTGACGAACCTCGCCCACTCCTGCCCGGTGACGCCCGGCTCGGCCAGAGGGACGCGTGCCCGTCCGATATCGAGCCACTGGGCCGCCGTGTCAAGCCCGGGCAGGAGCCCAGCGGCGAGGGTCCACGCGATGGGAAGCGCGTAGAAGGTCACGATCGCCGGGGCCGAGTTCAGGAGCAGCAGGCCGAACGCCGTGCCGCACAGCATGGTCACGCAGTCGACCAGCAAGAGTTGGGCGACGACGGCGCCGGACAGGTCCCATCCGCCGGTCGTCCGGTCCAGGATCCCGCCGACCGCGAACCCCGCGACCCCCGTCGCCAGGCCGACCGCCGTCGCGCCCGTGGCGAGCAGGCACGCGGCGAGGATCTTCGCCGCGACGACCCGGCCTCGGGCGGGGACGAGGATGAACGTGCTCAGCGCCGTTCGCTGCGACCACTCGCTCGTCACCGACAGCACGCCGAGCACGGGCAGCAGCACCGAGGCCGGCAACTGCGCGTCCCCGGCCAGCGACCCCAGCGTCCTGGCCTCTCCGAAGGCGAGCCGCGCCGCGACGACGGCGAGCGTGAGGACGGCGACCGCGACGATCAGCCGGAATCCGGCCCGCGTGTCGGCCGCCTTGCGGAGTTCGACGAGGGTCAGGCGCATCGGCGAAGGCCCGGTGGCGGGCCGGCGCGCGGGGCGATCGGCTCCAATTGACGCGGTGCCGCTCACTGCTCGACCTCCTCGATGACGTGCCGCCGCCCGGTGAGGCGCAGGAACTCCTCCTCCAGGTCGCCGCCGCCCGCCAGGATCTCGTCCCGGCCGCCCCGGCCCACGACACGCCCGCCGGCGATCACGACGAGCCGGTCCGCGGTCCGCTCGATCTCGTGCAGCAGGTGGGAGGACAGCAGGACGGTCCCGCCTCGGGCGGCGTGCTCGCGCAGCAGGTGGCGCATCCACCGGATGCCCTCCGGGTCCAGGCCGTTGGCCGGCTCGTCGAGGATCAGCACCTCGGGCTCGCCGAGCAGCGCGTGCGCGATGCCGAGACGCTGGCGCATACCGAGCGAGAACCCGCGGACCCGCTTGCGCGCGGCCGGGCCGGCCAGCCCGACGAGGTCGAGCAGCTCCTCGACACGGGCGCCGGCGACGCCCAGCACCTGGGCCGACAGGGCGAGCACCTCGCGGCCGGTCCGCCCGGCGTGCTGGGCGGAGGCGTCGAGCAGGACACCGACCCGGCGGCCGGGTACGGGCAGGGACCGGTAGGGCACACCGCAGACGAGGGCCTCGCCGGACGTCGGCGGGGTCAGCCCGCAGATCATGCGCAAAGTAGTGGATTTGCCGGCGCCGTTGGGCCCGAGGAATCCGGTGATCGTCCCCGGCTCGCATCGGAACGACACGGCGTCCACGGCGATCTGGTCGCCGTACCGCTTGGACAGATGGTTGACCTCGATCATGCGACCAGGCTGCGCGCTGGACCGTCCCCGGGGCATCGTTCCCCGGTCAGCCGGTTCCGGGCCGAAGGGAGAGGCCGGGCGCCCGGCCACCCCCGACTTTGGTCGGCACCGGGCGTGACTTCGGGCGCTGCCCGTCACAGGGCGCGGCACGTACCCTGAGATCATGTCCAGCCAGGCCGGTCCCGCCCTACCGGACGCCCGGATCGATCCGCCCCCCGAGTCTGTGCCGACGCTCGGCCGGGACGGATGCGCGGCGCGAGCGGGCGACGTGACATGCGTCGTGCTGTCCTTTGCCTTCGGGACGCTGTTGCTGCGGGTCGGGGACGCGTCCGCGGATCCCTCGCCGACCCCGACATGGCAGGTCGACGCCGCGATGGGCACGCTGTGCTGCCTGAGCCTGTGGTGGCGCCACCGGTGGCCGCTGGGGCTGGCCGTGGCGCTCACGCTCGTCGGTGCGGTCTCGGCGATGACGACGGCGGCGCTCGCCGTCGCGGTGTTCACGGTCGCCGTGCACCGCCGCGCCCTGGTCGCGCTGGTGCTCGCCGTCACGAACGTCGCCATGGTCACCGTCTACTTCATGCTCCAGGATGACCCGAAGTTCCCGGTCTGGGTGGACTTCGCGGTGCGTGGGGGGATCTTGGCGGCCGCGGTGGGGTGGGGGATGTTCGCCCGGGCGCAGCGTCAGCTGGTCGCCTCCCTGCGCGAGCGCGCGGCCCGCCTGGAGGCCGAGCAGCACCTGCGTGTCGAGCAGGCGCGGCTGACGGAGCGGACGCGCATCGCGCGGGAGATGCACGATGTCCTCGCCCACCGCCTGTCCCTGGTCAGTCTGCACGCGGGGGCACTGGAGGTGCGCATGGACGCGCGGCGGGAGGAGGTGGCGACCGCGGCGGGGGTGATCCGCGCCAACGCGCACGACGCGCTGCAGGAACTGCGCGCGGTGATCGGGGTTCTGCGCGTGGGCGTCTCCGGGCCGCCCGAGCGCCCGCAACCCGGCCTGCCCGACGTGCCGGAACTGGTGGAAAGCGCCCGCGCGGCCGGCACCCGGGTCGCGTACGCGTGCCCGGCCGGCGCTGCGGACGGGCTGCCGTCCGCCGTCGGCCGTACGGCGTACCGGCTCGTGCAGGAGGGGCTCACGAACGCGCGCAAGCACGCGCCCGGCGCGGCGGTCGACGTGCTCGTGGACGGCGCCCGCGGCGAGGGGCTGCGCGTGCGCGTCACCAACCCGCTCCCGATCACGCCCCCGCCGGAGGGGGTGCCCGGCGCGGGCATGGGGCTCGTCGGCCTGCGCGAGCGCGTTACGCTCGCGGGCGGCCGCCTGCACCACGGGGCCGAACCTGACGGCCGCGGCTTCCGGCTCGAGGCGTGGATGCCGTGGCCCGCCTGAGCCGCGCCCAGCGTCGCTCCCGTGTCCGCGCCCGCCGGCCCCGGTCTTGTTTCCGTACGGCCATGCCGATCAGGCGGACGGAGCCGCCGTGCTGACCGGCGAGGGTGAAGGCCCGGCGCCGATCCGGCTGGCCATCGTGGACGACGACCCGCTGGTCCGGGCGGGCCTGGTGATGCTGCTGGCCGCCGCGCCCGACATCGAGGTGGTCGCCGAGGCCGGGGACGGCGCCGAGGCGGACGCGCTGGCCGACGCCCACTGGCCGGACGTCGTCCTCATGGACATCCGGATGCCGCGGGTGGACGGGCTGGTCGCGACCGAGCGGTTGCGGTCCCGGGCGAGGCCGCCGCATGTGATCGTCCTGACGACGTTCGACGCCGACGACCATGTGCTGCGCGCCCTGCGGGCCGGGGCCAGCGGCTTCCTCCTCAAGGACACTCCGCCGCGCGACATCATGCGGGCGATACGCACGGTGGCGGCCGGCGAGGCCATGCTCTCGCCGTCGGTCACCCGGCAGTTGATCCAGCACGTCGCCGATCCCGCGGCCGCCTCCCGGCGCGACCATGCGCGGTCTCGGCTGGGCCTGCTCACCGGCCGGGAGCGGGAGGTGGCGATGGCCCTCGGCCGGGGGTGCTCGAACGCCGAGATCGGGGCCGAGCTGCGCATGACCGTGCCGACCGTCATGGCGCATGTCTCGCGGGTGCTGACCAAGCTCGCGCTGAACAACCGGGTTCAGATCGCGCTGCTCGTGCACGACGCCGACGTCACCTGATCGACCGCCGGGCCCGCCCAGGCGCTGATCCGCGCCGCGTGCGCCGGGGAAGCGGGAGCCCTCAGGCTTCGGGCGCCGCCTCAGGGGGAGCGGTGTACGCGGCCGCGACGCGCTCGGCGGCGGCGGTGGCCGTCGCCTCGTCCTGGCCGCCGGCGATGTCGGCGTCGCGCCAGCCTGCGCTGCTCAGCGTCACGAACAGTCTGCCCTCGTCGGAGGCCATCCACGCGGCGGCGCCCTCGGGCGTGACGCCCTCGCCGGAGCCGAGGTGGGAGGCCAGGCCCAGGAGCCCCATGTCCCAGCCGATGCCGACCGCGCCCGGCCCGAACGTGTCCCAGTGCTCGTCCACGTCGGCCGCGGGCACGATGTGCTGGAGCTCGAACCGCGTGCCGTCGCCCTCGGGGGAGACGGTCACCTCGATCCAGCTCATCCCGCCGCCGTACTCCCAGGTGGCGGCGAAGCTCTTCGGCGGGTCGCACCGCTCGATGGTGCCGCCCGCGTTGCCCTCGAGCTGGTAGCGCCCGCCGAGGCGCAGGTCGCCGGAGACGGGCAGGAACCAGCGCGGGATGCGCTCGGCGCTCGTGCAGGCGTCCCACAGGTCTTCCACCGTGGTGGCGTAGACCTGGCTGACGGTCATGACGCGCGCCTCACCCGCTTCGAGCGTGCGGGTGCCGACGTGGCGCTGGACGGCGTTGATCTGCTCGCTGACTTCCATCGTTCATTCCTCTGGTTCGGGGTCTTCGCCGTGACCGCGCAGCCGGCGTTCGCGCTTGCCGCGGGCCAGTTCCGTTCCCAGCGCGTCGAGCTTCGGGGCCCAGAAGCGCCGGAAACGGTCAAGCCAGGCGTCGATGTCGCGCAGCGGCTCGGAGTTCACCGCGTAGAGGCGGCGGACCCCGTCCGGGCGTACGGTCGCGAAGCCGTTGTCCCGCAGCACCTTGAGATGCTGCGAGACGGCCGGCTGCGAGATCCTGAACTCCTCCTGGATGACCGCGCAGACGGCGCCGGAGGTCTTCTCGCCGTCGGCGAGCACTTCGAGAATCCTGCGCCGCACCGGGTCGCCGAGCACATCGAACGCATGCACCCTTGTTTTCTACAGCTTCCCGCTTATATAAGTCAAAACGTATATTCCCAAGCCGTGGCGCTCAGGTGCGGCTCGACGCCCGCGAACAGCCGCAGGAGCCGGGGTCCACGACGGGGATCGCGTACCGCCCCGCCTGGCGGAACAGGTCCGAGCCCGGCGTCGTGTCCGACAGCGCGTCGGCGGCCAGGATCACGGCCGCCGCCGTGTACGCCGACTGCTCGTTGGGGAACCACGCCTTGTTCACGAACTGCCAGCCGGTCCAGTACGACCCGTTCTCGTGGCGCATGTGCTGCATGTCGGCGAAGACGGTCAGCGCGCGCTCCCGGTCGCCGGTGGCGTCCAGCGCCATGGCAAGCTCGCAGGACTCCGCGCCCGTCACCCACGGCTGGTCCGACACACAGCGCACGCCGAGGCCCGGCTCGACGAACGTCTCCCACTGCCGGTCGAGCCGCTCCCGCGCCGCCGCGCCGCGCACCGCGCCGCCCAGGATCGGGTAGTACCAGTCCATCGAGAACCGGCTCTTGTCGGCGAACGCCTCCGGGTGCGCGGCCAGCACGTGCCCGAGCCGGTCGGCGGCCAGCTCCCAGTCCGGGTGCGGGTCGCCCAGGTGCTCGCCGAGCAGCACGCCGCACCGCAGCCCCTGGTAGATGGACGAGCACCCCGTCAGCAGCGCGTACGCCGCCGGCAAGCCCGAGGGCGAGCGTTCCCAGATGATCTCGCCGCGCGCGGTCTGCAGGTCGACGACGAAGTCCAGCGCCCTCCTGACCACCGGCCACATGGCGCGGGTGAAGTCCTCGTCCCCCGTGACCAGCAGGTCGTGCCACACGCCCACCGCGACGTACGCGGCGTGGTTGCTCTCGCCGTTCGCCTCGGCGGCCTCGCCGCGCACCATCTTCGCCGGCCACGAGCCGTCGGGCCGCTGGGTGCGCGCCAGCCAGTCGTACCCCTTCCTGGCCTCGGCGTTGAGGCCCGCCACCGTCATCGCCATCAGGCACTCGACGTGGTTCCACGCGTCGACGTGCCCCTCCGGCCACGGGACGCCGCCGTCGGGCTCCTGGACGGCCGCGATGCTGCGCGCGGTGGCGACGACCTGCTCCGCCGTGAAGACTCCGGGGACGGCCGGCACCGCGCCCCGGTCCCGGCCCGCGGTCAAGCGGGCTTCCGGACGTAGAGGACCACGCTCTTCCCGATCAGAGGGTTGAGCACGGACTCCGCGATCCGGGTCAGGGCGGGACGTTTCATGATGTCCCAGACGAGCAGCTCGTGGTACGCCTTGGCCAGCGGGTGGTCGTCGTCGTTCACGCCCACCGCGCACTTGATCCACCAATAAGGGGAGTGCAGCCCGTGCGCGTGGTGGTGCGGGCCGACCACCAGGCCCGTCGCCTTCAGCTTGGCGGTCAGCTCGGCGAGCGTGTAGATGCGCACATGCCCACCGGGAGCGGTGTGGTATGCCTCCGACAGCGCCCAGCAGATGCGTTCGGGCAGGAAGCTCGGCACGGTGACGGCCGCGAGCCCTCCCGGCTTCAGCACCCGGTGGATCTCGCGCATCGCCGCCATGTCGTCCGGGATGTGCTCCAGCACCTCGGCCGCGATCACCCGGTCGAACGACGCGTCGGGGAAGGGCATGGCCAGCGCGTCACCGGTCACGGTCTCGGCGGTGGCCTCCGGCGGCGCCTCCCCGGCCGTCTCCATGGCCGCGAACATGCTCGCCACGCTCTTCAGCTCGTCCGCGTCCTGGTCGAAGGCGACCACGTCCGCGCCGCGCCGCAGGACCTCGAAGGCGTGACGGCCACCGCCGCACCCGAGATCCAGTACGCGGACGCCCGGCCCCACCGGGAGCCGCCGGAAGTCGACGGTCAGCACCTACCGCTCCCCTTTCACCGTCTCGTCACCGTTTCGCCCCGCACGTTCGCCGCGCGGGGGTTCACCGCGTCGCCTTCGCGATCTCGCGGGCCGCGATCGCCTCGCGGTAGGCCTCGACGGTGCGCTTGGCCACGACGTGCCAGGTGTAGCGCTCCATCACCCGGTCGTAGCCGGCCCTGCCCACCCGCTCGCGCTCCGCGGGCGAGTCGAGCAGCCGCAGCAGCGCCGCGGCCAGTTCCTCGGGGTCGCCCGGCGGCACCTGGACGGCCGCGTCCCCGACGACCTCGGGCAACGCGCCCGTACGGCTGGCGACCAGCGGCGTCCCGCACGCCATGTGCTCGACGGCGGGCAGCGAGAAGCCCTCGTACAGCGACGGCACGACCGAGATCTCCGAGGTGGCGATCAGCTCGCCCAGCTCGTCGTCCGAGATGCCGTGGACGAACCGGACGCGGTCCCCGAGCGCGAGCTCCTGGACCAGCTTCTCGGTGGGGCCGCCGGCCGTTGGCTTGCTGACGACGGTCAGGTTCACGTCGCGCTCGGTGGCGAGCTTGGCCACGGCGCGCAGCAGGGTGGCGACGCCCTTCATCGGCGAGTCGGCGCTGGCGACGGCCACGATCGACCCCGGGCGCTTGGGCAGGTGCGGGCGCGGGTGGAAGTACCGCGTGTCGACGCCGAGCGGGATCAGCCGCATGCTGCTCTGCGGCACGTTGAAGTCGCGGTGGATGTCGGCGAGGCTGGACTCGCTGACCGTGAGGATCGGCTTCAGCCGCGGCGCGACGATGCTCTGCATGCGGACGAACCCGTACCAGCGGCGCAGCGAGAGTTGCTTGCGCCACGGCGCGGCCTTCAGCTCGATGCGGCGGTCCACGCTGATCGGGTGGTGGATCGTCCCGACGACGGGGAGCAGTTTCTGGATGCCGAGCAGGCCGTAGCCCAGCGTCTGGTTGTCCTGGACCACGTCGAAGTCGCCCTGGCGCTTCTTCAGCTCGCGCAGCGCGCGCAGGCTGAACGTCAGCGGCTCGGGGAACCCGGCCGTCCACATCGTGGCGACTTCCAGGACGTCGATCCAGTCGCGGTACTCGGCGAGTGCGGGGGTGCGGAAGGGGTCCTCGTCGCGGTAGAGGTCGAGGCTCTCCAGCTTGTTCAGCACGACGCCCTCGTCCAGCTCCGGGTAGGGCGGGCCGGAGATGACCTCGACGTGGTGCCCGAGCGCGACGAGCTCACGGCTGAGGTGGCGCAGGTAGACGCCCTGCCCGCCGCAGGTGGGCTTGCTCCGGTACGACAGCAGGGCGACGCGCAGCCTGCCCTCACCGGACGCCTCGTGCTCTCGCCCGTCGTCTGGAACCTGCACGGACACCCCTTTCGAGAGCGGTGCTCGGTACCCGTGTGGAACGTGTACCGCGAAGGCCGATCTTAGTCGCGACCCTACCATCTGGTAACTGACGCACCCTTAACATGGAATTGTGCCTCAAACCGCCCCTATGTACTGCGAACTGGGCGGTCACCCCGACCGAGCGCCGCTCGGTAGAACCGGTTCTAGGGTGGTCGGCCGCGTGATCGTGAACGGCCCATGGCGCTTGCCGGGAGCCAGGGAGGTACATTCGCGTCTTACAGCTCATAGTTCGGGCGAAGCCACCCAAGCCGCCTAGCCCGGAGACCAAGGAGGACCCGTTGGCCAGGCGTGCGCTGATCACCGGCATCACCGGGCAGGACGGCTCCTACCTCGCCGAGCACCTGCTCGACCGGGGGTACGACGTCTGGGGGCTCGTCCGCGGCCAGGCCAACCCGCGCGTCGCCCGCGTCCGCAGGCTGCTCCAGAAGGTCGAGCTCGTCCGCGGCGACCTGCTCGACCAGGGCTCGCTCATCTCCGCGGTCGAACGCGTCCAGCCCGACGAGGTCTACAACCTGGGCGCCATCTCCTTCGTCCCCATGTCCTGGGAACAGGCCGAGCTGACCGCCGAGGTCACCGGCATGGGCGTGCTGCGCATGCTGGAGGCCATCCGGGTCTGCTCCGGCATCACCTCCTCGCGCAGCCCCGGGTCGGGGCAGATCCGCTTCTACCAGGCGTCGTCCTCCGAGATGTTCGGCCAGGTCCGCGAGACCCCGCAGAACGAGCGCACGCCCTTCCACCCGCGCTCGCCGTACGGTGTGGCCAAGGCGTACGGGCACTTCCTCACCCAGAACTACCGCGAGTCGTACGGCATGTTCGCCGTCTCCGGCATCCTCTTCAACCACGAGTCGCCCCGGCGCGGCGCCGAGTTCGTCACCCGCAAGGTCACGCTCGGGGCCGCCCGCATCAAGCTCGGCCTCGCCTCCGACCTGCGCCTCGGCAACCTGGAGGCCCGCCGCGACTGGGGCTACGCCGGCGACTACGTCCAGGCCATGCGCCTGATGCTCCAGGCCGCCGCGCCCGAGGACTACGTGATCGGCACCGGCGAGACGCGGTCGGTCCGCGAGCTCGTCGTCGCCGCCTTCGAGGCGGCCGGCCTCGACTGGGAGCGGTACGTCGTCGTCGACCAGGCCCTCCACCGGCCCGCCGAGGTGGACCTGCTGTGCGCCGACCCGAAGAAGGCCCGCGTCCAGCTCGGCTGGGAACCGTCGGTGTCCTTCGAGCAGCTCGTCGCGATGATGGTCGAGTCCGACGTCCGCCTCCTGTCGGAGGGCAGCGACCCGGAGCAGGACTCCTCCTGGTAGTTCCCGGCGGCGGCTTCGCTCAGCCTATCCAGGCGCCTGTGGTGAAATTTCCGACGTTGATCGCCATGACCGGGAGCATCACGGCCATGCTGACGTACCAGACCCATGGCCTCCGCACGCCCGCGACGCCGAGCGCGATCCACAGCGGGAACCAGGTGAGCGACGCGCGTCCCACCGACATGTAGAAGCTGGACATGGTCAGGAACGACAGCGCCTGCGGCGTCATGTACGCCAGCTCGGGCCAGCGGCGGCGGACCGCCACGCAGATGGTGACGACCAGCAGCACGGCGGCGGCGATGATCTCCTCGTAGTAGGACGTGGTCAGCGAGGGAACGTCGTCGGACATGTCGAGGGTGTTGAGGAACGCCTCCCACGGCCAGACGGTGTGCCGTCCCCAGTACTGGTCCTGCACCGAGTTGTACGCCAGCCAGTCGCCGGTGCGGGTCCACTGGTAGAACGCGTAGGCCAGCACCGGCACGCCGGGGAGGGCCAGCCAGGGCAGCTTGCGCAGGGCGCCGGGCGCCCTGCCGCCGTTCTCGGCCACCAGGAACATGACCAGGATGCCGAAGGCCAGGAACAGCCCGGAGATGCGGACGCCGGCGGCCAGGGCGGCGCAGAGCGCGGCGTCCTCCCACCGCCCCCTGCGGGCCAGCGCCCACGCCGGGATCGCAAGCGCCAGGAACAATGCCTCCGAGTACCCCGTGTAGAGGAAGGCGGCGAACGGGCTGAGGAACAGCGCGGCCACGGCGTACCCGCCGCTGCCCTCCCGGTACGACTCCGCCAGCCGCGACAGCGCCACCGCCAGGACCGCGCTCGCCACCAGGGAGATCAGGACGGTGGCCAGCCGCCCGTCGTGGACGACCGGCCGTAGGATCCTGATCAGCAGCGCCATGCCGGGGAAGAACGCGGGCAGCTTGCCGCTGTCCTGCATGCCCGGCGGCCCGTCGTAGCCGTAGTCGGCGATGGCGATGAAGTTCCCGGCGTCCCATCGTGTCAGCCGGTCGAGGAACGGATCCGTCGTCCGCCCCGGCCCCGCCAGGTAGGTGTAGATCAGGAACCCGACGTGCGACACGAACCAGATGAGCAGCGCCCGCCGGTCGCCGAAATCGGTGACGAACCTCGGCACCCGGCGGCGTACGTCCGCGTCGTGCGGAGTTTCGTCGGGAGTGCCGTCCGGAACGCCGGGCGTGCGGTCCAGGTCGCCGGACCCGTTCTGCGGCGCGATGGTCTCGGCCCGGCTCCCGTCCGTCGCCGCCTGGCCGGTGACGACCTCGGCGGCGCCCGGTGGCATGCGCTCGGTCACGGGCAAATACTCATATACCCCGGAAAATCATGGCAAGTAGCCGCGGGACATCCACTATCTACCCGCGGAACCCTCTTCCCGGGCGTGGGCCAGGTTCTCCCGGAGAGTCCTGGTCAGGGGATCGTCAGAACCCAGAGTTCCGTTCGGCGACGGCGTGTTCCTCGGCTCGCGGGCCTGAACCGTCGCCGTCCGCGTGAGGACGGATGCCGACGAGGTGACCCGGAGCTCGATATTGCGTAGTTGCGCCGGAAGATGCGGATTTGTGCCGGAAATGGAAAGTGCGCGGCAACCGCGTTGTAAGCGGGTTCTCGAAGAATGACGGGCATGACGAACTTCTCCGCATCGCGCCTTCTCGCACCGGTCCGGCACGGTGCCGTCGTCCTCGCGCTCGCCGCCCTCGCCGGGTGCGGCCTCGCCGGTGTCGGAGGCTCGGGTGGTGACGCCACCCCTTCCGCGCAGGTGAACGGAGGCGCCACGACCGCCCCCGTCGAGAGCACTCCCGTCCCGAGCGAGAGCACGCCTGTCGAGAGCACCCCCGCGCAGACGGAAAGCACGCCGGTCCAGCCCGAGAGCACACCCGTCGAAAGTGGAACCGCCGACAAGGCCGCGGCCCCTGTCGCGCCCGGCGGCACCCTGGTCGACGGCAGCACGGTCTCGTCCGAGCTCACCCGTGCCGGGCAGAAGGACAAGTTCACCCTGGACCTGGGCGACGCCCGGGAGTTCTGGGTCACCGATATGGAGGGCGCCGACATCCAGTTCCAGGTGTTCTCGGAGGTGGACGGCGAGCCGCTGGGGCCGGCGCCCGCCAGCCTCAGCTACGGCACCTCGCTGTTCAAGCTGACCAAGGTGGGCGGGCACCGGCTGGAGGTCTGGGGCGGCACGAACGTCGTCGGGCCGTACAGCTTCCGGATCGCGACCGTGAAGGTGCGCACGTTCCCCGCGGCGATCGGCCTGAAGATCGGTGAGGGCAGCCCGGCCGGAGCGGGACGGCTGGACCCGCCCGGGCGGATCGACCGCTTCGAGTTCGATGCGGACGGCGCCACCGCCATCAAGATCATCGGCGGACAGTGCGGCGACATCGCGATGGAACTCTTCGACGCGGCCCAGAAGAGCGTCGCCGAGGCCCGTCAGCCTTACCCGCTGTGCGGCAACGAGTTCGAAATCCCCCTGGCGAGCGGCACGGGTCGCTACGCGCTGGTCGTCAGGTCACCGGCGGCCAAGGCCGGGACGTACTCGTTCCAGATCGTACGCGCAGGTTGAGAAGCCGACTCCGTGCCGCTTGAACGATCAGGGACGGCACGGACGGGGGCTTGAACGGCGAAAATGACGGACCGGTTCCGAACGCGGGACCGGTCCTGACCGCGCGGACCGGTCTCCAACACTCGGGGCGGCGCGGACGGGTCTGGAACGCCCAGGGCGGTGCGGACCGGCTGAAGGTCAGGGGCGGCGGAGGCTTCCGTGGTACTCCACCCCTCCTAAGCCCTCCTGACCCACATAGTCCAAGGTCCCGGGATCCTTGAGTGTGAGGGTCACGTCCCCTCCGAAGCACTGGTCCTGCTGCTCCACCGTGAACAGAAGCACCGTGGCGCTCGTGGTGTGGGTCAGCGTGGCCTGCTGCCGGCAGGCGTCGTGCGTCCACTGGGCGGTGCGCTGTCCGTCCTGCAGGGTGACGGTCAGGTTGATCTTGTTCTTACGGTTGTCCTGGGACTCGATCCATCCCGCCCAGGTCCCCGCGAAGGCCGCCGGAATGCCGTCGCCCTGGACGGGAGGCGCGGCCGACGTCGGCCCGGACGCCGGTTCCGAGGCGCTGGCCGGATCGGACGCCTGAGCGGGCGCCTGCCCTTCCCCTGTCGCGCCCGGTGCCGAGGACGACGCCGTCGTCGTTTCCTGGCCTGTGGCCCCGCCGGATGCCGCCTGATCGGTCCCCTGGCTTCCTCCGGGCGAGCCGCCGATCGTCCCGTTCGCATACAGCACACCCGCCGTGGCGACCGCCGCGAGGGCCACGGCGGCGACGGTCAGCGGTACGGCGCGTCCGGCCCTTCGCGTGCTCTGCTCGCGGTACGGCGTCGCCGGATATGTCCCGACAGCTCCTTGGGGAACTGTGGTGCCACGGACGGTGGTCGCGCCTCCGGGGTCGGCCGGGAGCACCCTGGTCGCGCCGGGCCCGTGCGGACCGGCCACGCCGGGACCGGGCGGACCCGGGACGTGATGCGCGGCCTGGCCGGTGCCGTGCGGACCCGTCACCTGCCCGGCCGGAACGGCGCCGTCCCAGCCCGCGGGGACGTATGCGGTCGGGACCGGGCCGACCTCGGGCACGGTGACGGTGGCGGCTCCCGGGTCGACCAGGCGGACCAGGAGCGACCGCGCCGACGGGCGTGCCTGCGGATCCTTGGCGAGGCAGGTGGCCAGCGTCGCGCGCAGGCTCTCGGGGACGCCGCCCAGGTCGGGGTCCTGGGTGAGGATGCGGTTGAAGACGGCGGCGATCGTGTCGCTGCCGAACGGCGCGCGGCCGGTCGCGGCGAAGACTATGGTGGCGGCCCAGGCGAACACATCGGCCGCAGGGGACCCGTGCACGCCCTTGAGCTGCTCGGGCGCCATGTACGGCGGGGTGCCCGACAGCGCCGAAGGGGCCGTGCTCGCGTCCAGCGGCTGGGCGATGCCGAAGTCGACCACACGCGGGCCGTCCGGGCCGAGCAGCACGTTGGCCGGCTTGAAGTCGCGGTGGACGACCCCGGCGCCGTGGATGGCGGCGAGGGCGGAGGCCGTGCCGATCGCCAGCCGGTCGAGGTCGCCGTCCCGCAGCGGACCGCCGTCCCGCACCCGCTCCTGTAAGGACGGGCCCGAGACGAACTCGCTGACCACGTACGGATCGGCCCGGTCGAGGTCGGCCGCCAGCACGCGGGCCGTGCAGAAGGGCGCCACCCTGCGCGCCGACTGCAACTCCCTGGCCAGCCTGCGGCGGGTGTCCGGATCCGCGCCGCCCTTGAGGACCTTGACGGCCACGCGCTCGCCGCCCGGGGTCAGCCCCTCGTAGACGATCCCCTGCCCGCCCTCACCGAGGCGCCCGACGAGCCGGAACGCGCCCAGCGCGGGGGGATCCCCCGGCTGCAGGGGGCCAGGCGCCATGAGCTCCTCCATGCACGTCGACCGCGGGCTCCAAGCGTATCGACGCGAAGCCCCGGCCACTATGGACCTTCGCCTTGCGCGGGGTTCGGTCGGGGGATTGGTGAGATGGTAAACCTTCTGTTTGACAACTCTTCTGTTTGGCATAACATCTGCGGTGCATCGACTACTTTGACGGAGACGACGGGAAGCGACATGGCCGACTACGGGCACGAGCTGCTGTTCGGAACGTTCATCACCCCAGACGCGGGCCAGGCCGATCGCGTCGTCGCGCTCGCTCGGCTGACCGAGCAGGTGGGCCTGGATCTGGTGACCGTCCAGGACCATCCCTACCAGGCGCGGTTCCTGGACACCTGGACGCTGCTGTCGGTCATCGCCGCCGCTACGTCGACCGTGCGCGTCTCCCCGAACGTGGCCAACCTGCCCCTGCGGCCCCCGGCCGTGCTCGCCCGCAGCGTCGCCACCCTCGACATCCTCAGCGGAGGGCGGGTGGAGCTCGGCCTCGGCGCCGGGGCGTTCTGGGATGGCGTGGCCGCGATGGGCGGACGGCGGCTCACCTCGGCCCAGGCCGTCGATGCCTTGGAAGAGGCCATCGAGATCATCCGGGCGATATGGTCGCCCGACGGCGGGACGGTCCGCGTGGACGGCGCGCACTACCGCGTATGGGGCGCCCACCCCGGCCCCGCACCGGCCCACGACGTGGGCATCTGGGTGGGCTCGTACAAGAAGCGCATGCTCGCGCTGACCGGACGGCTCGCCGACGGATGGCTGCCCAGCAGCCCGTACGCGGGGCCTGGCGAGCTGCCCGCGATGAACGCGATGATCGACGAGGCCGCGCTGGAGGCCGGGCGCCAGCCCTCCGACGTGCGGCGGCTGTACAACGTCAGCGGCACGTTCGACGGCCGCGGGACCGGCTTCCTCGACGGGCCCGCGCACGTGTGGGCCGAGCAGCTCGCCGAACTCACCCTCACGCAGGGCATGAGCGGCTACATCCTGATAGGCGACGACCCGGACGTGATCCGCCGCTTCGCGGCCGAGGTAGCCCCCGCCGTCCAGGAGCTGGTCGCGACCGAGCGGGCCGGGCGGACCGACCCGCCGCCGTCGGACGACCCACGGCCGGGCAGCGCGGCCGATGACCGGGAGCAGGCCGTGGTATCCGCGACCTCGCCGGACGCGTCGTCACCGAAGGCGACCTCGGCGGCCACTGCCTCACCGGCCACCGCCTCGTCCACCTCCTCCAGCTCGGCCATCCGCGTCCGGCCCGCCGTCCCCACCTCGGCGCTCGCGGTCGTGCCGACCCCGGACGACGGCACCCGGCTCAGCGACGTGCGGGTCTGGGACGAGACGACCCGCCCGACCGGCCCCGCGCCCGACCCGAACCGCCGCTACACCGCGCACGAGCAGGCCGCGGGCCGCCACCTCATCGACGTGCACGACCACCTCCGAGAGGAGCTGCGCACGCTGCGCGGGCTCGTCGAGCAGGTGGCGGCCGGAACGATGGACCCCGGGACGGCCCGCTCCCAGATCAACGAGATGACCATGCGGCAGAACAACTGGACGCTCGGCGTCTACTGCCAGCAGTACTGCCGGGTGGTCACCACCCACCACACCATGGAGGACGTCGGCGTCTTCCCCCACCTTCGCCATGCCATGCCCGAGCTCGCGCCGGTGGTCGACCGGCTTGAGCGGGAACACCACGTGATCCACGACGTCCTCGAAGGCGTCGACCGGGCGCTGGTCGCGCTGGTGACCGAGCCCGATGGCCTGAAGTCCCTCCAGGCCGCCGTGGACCTCCTCACCGACGCCCTGCTGTCCCACCTCTCCTACGAGGAACGCGAACTGGTCGAACCCCTGGCCCGCCTCGGCTTCTCCTGACCGCTCCCGCGAATCGCCGCCCCGGCCATGAGTTTCGCGGCCGTCCGCCCGTCGCCGGCCTGCCACGTGGTCGGCGATGGGCGGCCGCCCCGGGCCGTCCGCGGGCGCTTGGCCTCTGGTCAGCCGCCGTGTGCGCCGTGGAAGGGGGTCGTCACGCCGTCGTAGTCGAGGTGGAGGGCCATGCCCATGTCCGCGTGGCTGAGGTTGTGGCAGTGGTTCATCCAGATGCCCGGATTGTCGGCGCGGAAGGCGACCTCCCAGACCTGGCCGGGCTGGACGTCGAACGTGTCCATCCACAGGGGAGAGCCGGACGGTTCGCGCCCGTCGCGCGACAGGACCAGGACCGTGTGGCCGTGCAGGTGCCAGGGGTGCGTGTCGCGGCCCCTGTTGACCACGGTCATGTGGACGAGGTCGCCCTTGCGGACGAGCTGCGTCGGGATGGACGGGAACGCGCGGCCGTTGACCGTGTGCGCGTACATCGGGCTGCCGTTCGAGAAGGCGAGGCCCCGGTCCAGGACCATCGTGAACCGGCGGTCGAAGCGGTCATCCGCGCCGAACGGCGTCGGGGCCGGGCCGCCGTAGGACAGAGGGTCGAACTCCGGCCAGGCGGCGGTCTTCTCGGCGGGAGCGGCCGGCGCCGGGCCACCGGGCGTGAGCGTGAGGGCCGGGCGGTCGTCCACGAGAAGGACGGCTTGGCCGGGCGGCATGGGGAAGACGAGGTCGTAGCGTCCCCCGGCGGGGAGGCGCAGGCGCGTCCGGTTCAGCTCGCCCGGCCGGTTCAGGTCGCGGCCGTCGATGCTCGCGACCCGGAACGCCGCGCCGCTGAGGGCGAACCCGCGCGGCGTGTTGTCGGTGTTGACCAGCCGCAGGCGTACGGGGCTGCCGGGCGCGACCTGCCGGGTGAACGGGCGGTCCTGGTCGCCGAGCGCGGTCGTACCGGCGAAGGTGTGCGCCGGGAGGGTGAGATCCACGGCGTTCCGTGCGCGCGTACCGGACGTCTCGCCGGTGCCGGTGCCGGTCGTCTCGGCGGGGGTGCCGCCGGACGCGGGGCGCGGAGACACCACCAGCGTTCCGTACAGGCCCATGCGGACGCCCAGGTCGGAGACCTCGTGCGTGTGGTACCAGTACGTGCCGGCCTGTAGGGCGCGGAAGCGGTACGTGAACTCCTGGCCGGGCATGACGGCCTCCTGGGTGAGGCCGGGCACGCCGTCCTCGCCGGCGGGGACGTCGTAGCCGTGCCAGTGGAGGGTCACGCCCGAGGCGATGTCGGCGTTGTGCAGCTTCACCTCGACGAGGTCGCCCTGGGTGGCGGTGATCGGAGGGCCGGGCACGGTGCCGTTGAAGGTCCACGCTTCGACCTGACGCCCCGAGGCGAGCCGGACGGTCGCCGTGCGCGCGGTCAGGGCGTACCGGCGAATCGTCCCTCCCGGCTCGGGCGTGGAGGGGCCACGGAACGCGGTCACGGGCTGGTCGGGGGCCGTGTGGGACGACGCGCTCGTCACGGTGCCGGAGGGCATGCCGGGCATCGCATGAGATGGTGCGCCGGAAATCGCGCTGGGCGACATTTCCGGCATGGTGGCGCCTGAGGAGTGGGCGCTCGCGGGGCCGCCGCCGGTGTCGATCGCGTCGGCCGGGACGAACGCCAGCCCGGTGCCGGCCAGGCCCACGGCGACGGCCGTGGCCACGGTCACGCGCGCCAAGGGCAGGCGTCCGGCCACCATGCGCCAGGTCGCCAGGATCGCCGCCGCCGTGAGGGCCACCGTGATCAGGGCCGCGCCCGGCGTCATGGGATAACCGATCAGGAGCGAGACCACAGGGCCCGCCGCCGCGGCGTACCCCGCGCCGAAGAGCGGCACGACGACCCGCGCGGGGGCGCGTGAGTCGGTGAGGCCGGGTGCTTCGGCGGCGTCGCCGGGACCACCCGGAGCGCCGGAACCGCCGGACGCGTCGGCGGATGCTGCCGTGCGGCGGCGGGTGGCCGCGAGCAGGCGGGGGACCGCGAGGACGGCCCCAGTCAGGGCACCGATGAGCGCCAGGGGCAGGGTGAGGCTGAGTTTCTCCTGGACGAACCACCAGCCGGCACCGGCGAGGGGGATCGTCAGCGCGCAGCGGGCGAGGGTCGCGGCCAGGGCCAGGGCGGCGAGGGGGAGGGCGACGAGCGAGCGGTGTGCCGCCGCCGTCGCGCCCGCGCCCAGCCAGCCCGCCGTGGCCACGACCCCCGCGAGCAGGTCGAGGACGAGGAGCGTCTCGACCGTCATGCGACGCGTGCGGCGGTGCCCGGGGCGGGCGTCGTGCTCGCCGCGAGCAGGCGTGCCTGGCGGAACACCATGCCGCTCACGCCCATGATGGCGAGGCCGTTGAGGGCGTGGAGTCCCAGGATGACCAGGCTTCCTGTGGTGGTGTTGTCGGCGCTGTCGTTGAGCGCGTCGCCGAGCACGATGATCAGCACCTGCACGATGACCAGGCCGAGCGGCAGGATGGTCATCCCGATCAGGCGGCCGGGGGCCTTCGCGACGGCGGCGGCGATGGTGGCCAGCAGTGACAGCACGGGGATCACCATCATCCCGGTGAGGCTGTGGAGGCTGAACGAGCCGTCCTCCTGCGGCTTGTCGAACGCGCCGACGGCCGCGAAGTAGAACTGCGCGATCACGGCGAGCAACAGCAGGCCGGCGAGGACGGCGTAGACCCTGCGCACGGTTCCCCCTTTTTCTAGGCTTCATTAGGTGGTCACCGTGGATGGTGTCCCAATCGCCGTCCCGGGGCGTCCCCCTCGCAGAGGCCGACCGCCTACGCCACCGGGACCGCGGGCCCGCCCCTCCTGTACGTCCCCGGGAGTAGTCCGCGGCCGGTCCCGGTCGATACAGGGTCGCTACAGGGTCCCTGAACGGGTCGATACGGCGCCGGTACAGCTGGTGCTGTGAGCACGAACGTTCACCGGGTTCTCGCCGCACGAAGGCGCCGACATCACCGTCGTCCCTTCTCGCCGACCGGCGCCGGATACGAAGACCCACACCGGCGAAGGAATCGGACGAGCCGGTGAACCTGTGCGGTCACCGCACTGGCGAGCCGGTGAGCCTTCGTGGTCACCGCCCTAGGCGCCCGCGAGGCGGAGGCGTTCGGCGAAGGCCGGACATCTCGTCGCGTAGCCCCGCCGCGTCGGCGGCGTCAGGGGCGTCCGGAGTACGTCCGGTAGATGTTGACCTCCGGCGGAAGGCCCAGCTCGGACGGGTCCACGCGACCGGTGGCGACGAGGACGAAGCGCAGCGGGTCGGTGAGGGGCGTCGCCGGCGCGTCGTCCGCCTCTCCGAACACGAGCTCCAGCACGGCGTCCGCAGCCCCGTCCGCAGCCCCGTCCGCGGTGCCGTCCGTGGTCGGGTCGGGGGCGCGGAGGAGGACGCGGGCGGGGCCGAAGCCGGCCCGCTTCAGCCGGTCCTCCATGTGCGCGACGCTGGCGGCCAGCGCGGGACCGCGGCCGGACGGCAGGCCGAGGGCCGTCCGGATGTCGTCGGTGTGGACGTACAGGTCGTTCCACAGGCGCCGGTAGCTCTGCTCGAAGGTGTCGGCGCCGATCCCGCTCGGCGCGCGCCAGGTGTCCTCGCCGAACCCGTCCAGGAAGCGCCCGATCGCGGCGGCCGAGCCCCTGAGGCTCTGCGCCATCGCGGGCGGGGACAGTTCGCGCAGGTCGGCGGCCTGCTGGTCGCCGGTGCGGCTGCCGACGGCGCCGCTTGCGACGTCGGACGCGAGTCCGGTGACGTGCCCGGCGACGTCGCGCACCTCCCAGCCCGCGCAGCGGGTCGGCTCGCGCCACTGGCCGCCGGTGAGGTCCTCCAGAAGGGAGGCCAGCTCTTCGTACGACGCGGCGAGCCCGTGGGCGATCCGCGCGCCGCGCGGGCCGCCGGCCGTGAGCGTGGGGGACATCTGCGCCTCCGTGGGTACGGATGATCGGGCGCGCTCATCGTAAGGTGCGGCGCCCGCCCGCGGGCAGACGCGCGGGCCGTAGCCGGGGCCCCTAACCTGCCGGACCCCGGTACGGCCGGACTTCCGCAAGGGGCCCGGCGACGGCGGTGACGGCCGTCACACCTCCACGGGAAGCGTCTTGATGCCGTTGATGAAGTTGGAGCGCAGCCGCTTCGCCTCGCCGGTCTGGCGCAGGTTGGGCAGGCGCTCGGTGACGACCTCGAACAGCACGCGCAGTTCGAGCTTGGCGAGGTGGTTGCCCAGGCAGAAGTGGGCGCCGCCGCCGCCGAAGCCGATGTGCGGGTTGGGGTCGCGGGCGATGTCGAAGGACGCGGGGGCCGCGAAGACGTCCTCGTCGCGGTTGGCCGACGAGTAGAAGACGACCACCTTGTCCCCTTCCTTGATGTGCTTGCCGCGCAGGACGGTGTCCCGGGTGGCCGTGCGGCGGAACAGGTTCACGGGGGAGACCCAGCGGACGATCTCGTCGGCGGCGGTGCGGGTGAGGGAGTGGTCGCGGACGAGGCGCTCCCACTGGTCCGGGTGCTCGAAGAGCGTGAGCATGCCGCCGGACGCCGCGTTGCGCGTCGTCTCGTTGCCCGCGACGACCAGGAGCAGGACGAACAGGTCGAACTCGCTCTCGCTGAGCGTCTCGCCGTTCTCGTCGGGCTGGAGCAGCTTGGTGACGATGTCGGGGCGCGGCTGCTCGCGGCGCTCGGCGGCGAGCTTGTTGGCGTAGGCGTAGACCTCCATCGCGGCGTCGGCGCCGTCGGTGGGCGCGCCGGCGTAGTCCGGGTCCTCGGCGCCGATCATGCGGTTGGACCACTGGAAGAGCTTGTCGCGGTCCTCGACGGGCGCGCCGAGCAGCTCGCAGATGACGTACAGGGGGAGGGGCGCGGCGACGTCGGTGACGAAGTCGATGGCGCCCTTCCCGGCGACCTCGTCGATGAGGCCGTGGCAGATGTCGCGGATGTGGCTTTCGAGGGCGTTGATCTGCCGGGGCGTGAAGCCGCGGTTGACCAGGGACCGCCTGCGGGTGTGCTCCGGCGGGTCCTGGTTGAGCATCATCAGGCGCTGGAGCTCCAGCTGCTCCTCGGGGACCTCGTTGAACAGCGCCAGCTTCTTGGCGGAGGAGAAGAGGTCCGAGTTGCGGGAGACGTGGACGACGTCCTCGTGCTTGGTGATCGCCCAGAACCCCGGCCAGCCGCGCTGCTCGTCACCCTCGTGCCAGAAGACCGGGTCGTTGTCGCGCAGCCACTTGAGCTGCTCGTGCGGCGCGCCGTCGCGGGCGTAATGGTCCTGGTCGACGAGGTTGATTTCCATATGACCACCCAGAGGCTCGATCGGCAGCTGCTCGGAGAATTCTAGAACGTGTTCTATGGCGGGGACACGGGCGTACAACCCGCCGTCGCGATGCCGGTGCCGCGACCACGGCGCATGGCGGACCGTATCCGGATCGTCACCTTGCGAATCCCGGGGGCGGCGTTCGTTATGAAATAGGCATCGGACGAATGATCCCAGCCCCCACCTGCACTCTTGACGCTGGCCTATCTCCGCGTAGTCTTTCCTCTCAAGACATCGGATGATTACGAGGGAGACGTGTGAAGCTACTGCGAGTCGGACCGCCCGGGGAAGAGCGCCCCGCCGTCCTCGACGAGGCCGGACGAGCTCGTGACCTGCGAGGACTGCTCGGCCACGAAGCAGACTTCGACGGGGCCTTCTTCGCTTCGGGGCAGACCGCACGGATCGCGAACGCCCTGCTGTCGGACGAGTTGCCGCTCCTCGGCGGGGACGGAATCACCGGCACCCCGGAATCGCGCATCGGTCCGCCCATCGCCAGGCCGGGAAAGATCGTATGTATCGGCCTCAACTATCGTGACCACGCCGAAGAGACGGGCGCGGCCCTCCCCACGGAGCCGATCATCTTCATGAAGGCCCCCAACACCGTGGTGGGCCCCGGCGACGAGGTGCTGATCCCGCGCGGCAGCGTGAAGACCGACTGGGAGGTCGAGCTCGCCGTCGTCATCGGCGCGACCGCCCGCTACCTGGGCTCCCACCAGGAGGCCCTCGCCTGCGTCGCCGGGTACGCCGTCTCCAACGACGTCTCCGAGCGGGAGTTCCAGCTCGAACGCGGCGGCCAGTGGGACAAGGGCAAGTCGTGCGAGACCTTCAACCCCCTCGGCCCGTGGCTCGTGACCGCCGACGAGGTGCCGGACCCGCAGAGCCTCGGCCTGCGCCTCTGGGTCAACGGAGAGGTCCGGCAGGACGGCGACACCAAGAACATGATCTTCGGTGTCGCCGAGGTCGTCCGCTACGTGAGTCAGTTCATGGTCCTGGAGCCCGGTGACGTGATCAACACCGGGACCCCCGCCGGCGTCGCCCTCGGAATGCCCGATCACCCGTACCTCAGGAAAGGCGACGTGGTGGAGCTGGAGATCGACGGCCTGGGGCGTCAGCGCCAGATCGTGGGACAGGCATGAGCGGACCCGTCATCACCGCGCTGGAGACCCACGACGTCCGCTTCCCGACCTCGCGGGAGCTCGACGGGTCCGACGCGATGAACCCCGACCCGGACTACTCCGCCGCGTACGTCGTCCTCAGGACGACCGGCACGGTGGACGGGCACGGGTTCGCCTTCACCATCGGCCGGGGCAACGAGGTGCAGACGACCGCCATCAGGGCGCTCGCACCCTACGTCGTCGGCAGGGGGCTAGACGACCTGGGCGTGCTGTACAAGGACATGGTGAACGACTCCCAGCTCCGATGGCTGGGCCCGGAGAAGGGCGTCATGCACATGGCGATCTCCGCCGTGGTCAACGCCCTGTGGGACCTCAAGGCCAAGCTCGAGGGCAAGCCCCTGTGGCTGCTGCTCGGTGAGATGTCCCCCGAGGAGATCGTCTCGCTGGTCGACTTCCGCTACCTCACCGACGCGCTCACCCCCGACGAGGCCCTGCGCATACTGCAGGAGGCCGAACCGGGCCGCGCCGCGCGCATCGCGGCCCTCAAGGTCGACGGCTACCCCGCGTACACCACCTCCCCGGGCTGGCTGGGCTACGACGACGACAAGCTGCGCCGTCTGTGCAAGGAGGCCATCGAGGCCGGGTTCACCCAGATCAAACTGAAGGTCGGCGCCGACCTGGAGGACGACCGGCGGCGCATGCGCATCGCCCGCGAGGTCTGCGGCCCCGGGTTCCGCATCGCCGTGGACGCCAACCAGCGCTGGGACGTCGGCTCGGCGATCCGCTGGGTGAACGAACTGCGGGAGTTTGACCCCTACTGGGTCGAGGAGCCGACCAGCCCGGACGACGTGCTGGGGCACGCCACCATCGCGCGGGCGCTCGCGCCGGTCAAGGTCGCGACGGGCGAGCACGTCCAGAACCGCATGATCTTCAAGCAGATGCTGCAGGCCGGGTCGATGTCGGTCGTGCAGCTCGACGCGGCGCGCGTGGGCGGCGTCAACGAGAACATCGCGATCCTGCTGCTCGCGGCCAAGTTCGGCGTGCCCGTCTGCCCGCACGCGGGCGGCGTCGGGCTGTGCGAGCTGGTGCAGCACCTGGCGATGTTCGACTACGTGGCCGTCAGCGGCACCATGCGCGACCGGGTGATCGAGTACGTCGACCACCTGCACGAGCACTTCGCCGACCCCGTGGTGATCGTCAACGGCCGCTACCAGGCGCCCCTCGCGCCCGGGTTCAGCGCCGCCATGCTCCCGGAGTCGATCGCCGACCACCTCTACCCGGACGGCCCGGTCTGGAGGGACGAGGTGGCGGGCGCGAGCGTGGCCACGGTGACGGAACTGCCGGGCCGGGAAGGAGCGGCGTGATGGGATCGCACGAGGACACGCGCGGGCGCGCCGGCGAGGGGGATTGGTGATGGGCGAGTTCGACGGGCTGGCCGCGCTGGTCACCGGCGGCGGCTCGGGCATCGGCCTGGCGACGGCCACGCTGCTGGCCGAGCGGGGCGCCCGGGTGGCGTGCCTGGACGTGAGCCCTCCGGGAGACCCCTTCTTCGGCGTCAAGGCCGACGTCACCGACGACGCCGCCGTGCGCACGGCCGTCACCGCCGCCGCCGAGCACCTGGGTGGCCTGGACATCCTGGTCAACAACGCCGGCATCGGCGCGGCGGGTACGGTGGAGCAGAACCCGGACGAGGAGTGGTTCCGCGTCCTGGACGTCAACGTCGTCGGCATGGCCCGGGTCACCCGCGCCGCGCTGCCGTACCTGCGGGCGTCCGGGCACGCGGCCATCGTCAACACCTGCTCGATCGCGGCCACCGCCGGCCTGCCCAACCGCGCGCTGTACAGCGCGTCCAAGGGCGCGATCCTGTCGCTGACGCTGGCCATGGCCACCGACCACCTCGCGGACGGCATCCGCGTGAACTGCGTGACGCCCGGAACCGCCGACACCCCCTGGGTGCAGCGCCTGCTGGCCGCCGCGCCCGACCCAGCGGCCGAACGCCACGCGCTCGAACAGCGCCAGCCCATGGGACGGCTCGTCAGCGCGGAGGAGGTCGCCACCGCGATCGCCTACCTCGCGAGCCCTTCGGCGAGCAGCACGACGGGCACCGTCCTCGCCGTCGACGGAGGCATGCACGGACTGAGACCCCGCCCGAAGTCCTGACGGCCCCCGACCCGAAGCAGCATGAACCACCCCGTCACGGGCCCTACGAACCCGTGACGGGCCCAGAGGCGACCCCCGACGAAATATCCGCTCCCCGGCCCGAGACCCACGGAACCTCGGGCCCCCGACCCCGACCACACGAGAAGACGCCACACCCTGCGTCTCCCGGACGAGCCACAGCCGGAGGCTCGTACGAGAGGACAGGCGCGGCGCTTACGGACGCTCGTGAGAGCGGCCATACACCCCCCGCAATCCCGTCTAAAACGAGGCGACCATGAAAATACGTTCTTCAGCCATCGGCGTGGTCCTCACAGCCGTGAGCGTGCTGGCCCTGAGCGCGTGCGGCGACGACTCGACGTCCACGTCGGCGCCCACGGCGTCGTCCGGAGGCGGCGCGTCCGCGCCCGCGGCCGGCGGCGGCAAGGTCGGCGTCGACTTCCCCCGCGCCGACTCCGACTTCTGGAACTCCTACAACAAGTACGTGCCCCAGCTCGCGACCGAGCTCGGCGTCGAGCTGATGCCGCCGACCAACTCGCAGAACGATGTGTCCAAGCTGGTCGCCAACACCCAGGCGATGGTGAGCCAGGGCGCCAAGGCGATCATCATGGCGCCGCAGGACACCGGCGCGATCGCCACCACCCTCGACCAGCTCGCGAGCAAGAACATCCCGGTCGTCACCGTGGACACCCGCCCGGACAAGGGCAAGACGTACATGGTGGTCCGCGCCGACAACCGGGCCTACGGCGAGAAGGCGTGCAAGTTCCTGGGCGACCAGCTCAAGGGCAAGGGCAAGGTCATCGAGTTCCAGGGCGCGCTGTCGTCGGTCAACGGCCGCGACCGCTCCGAGGCCTTCGCCGAGTGCATGAAGAGCAACTACCCGGGCATCACGGTCTTCGCCGAGCCGACCGAGTGGGAGGGCACCAAGGCGGCCGCCGCGCTGCAGACCCGCCTCACCCAGCACCCGGACATCAACGGCATCTACATGCAGGCCGGCGGCGTCTTCCTCGCCCCGACCCTGCAGGTGCTGAAGTCCAAGAACCTGCTGGTCCCGCCGACCGACCCCAAGCACATCTTCATCATCTCCAACGACGGCATCCCGCAGGAGTTCCAGGCGATCCGCGACGGGCAGATCGACGCGACCGTGTCGCAGCCCGCCGACCTGTACGCCAAGTGGGCGGTCTCGTACGCCAAGGCCGCGCTGGAGGGCAAGACGTTCCAGCCCGGCCCGACGGACCACGACAGCACGATCGTCGACGTCGGCGGCGGCCGCCTGGAGGACCAGCTGCCCGCGCCGCTGGTCACCAAGGAGAACGTGGACGACCCGCAGCTCTGGGGCAACCAGGTCAAGTGATGCCCGACTCCACCATCCCGGCCGTCGAGGCCCGCGGCGTGACCAAGCGCTTCGGGCCGACGACGGCGCTCGACGACGCGGGGATCGCGATCGCGGAGGGGGAGACGCACGCCCTGGTCGGGCGCAACGGGGCCGGGAAGTCGACGCTCGTGTCGATCCTCACCGGCCTCCAGCGCCCCGACGAGGGGAAAATCCTGTTCGCCGGCCGTCCCGCGCCCGCATTCGCGGACCGGGACGGCTGGCGGCGCAACGTCGCGTGCGTCTACCAGAAGTCCACGATCATCCCGACCCTCACGGTCGCCGAGAACCTGTACCTCAACCGCCAGGCGGGCCGCGGCCCGATCAACTGGCGGTCCATGCGCGCCCGGGCCCGCGACCTGCTCGACCAGTACGGCGTCGACGTCGACGCCGGCCGCCTGGCGGGCGACCTGAACGTCGAGCAGCGCCAGCTCCTGGAGATCGCGCGGGCGCTGTCGTTCGGCGCGCGGTTCATCATCCTGGACGAGCCCACCGCGCAGCTCGACGGCCCGGCCATCGAGCGCCTCTTCGAACGCATGCGGGACCTGCGCGCGCGCGGCGTCACGATGATGTTCATCTCGCACCACCTGGAGGAGGTGTACCAGATCTGCCAGTCCGTCACGGTGTTCCGTGACGCCCGGCACATCCTCACCCGTCCGGTGGCCGACCTTCCGCACGACGAGCTGGTCGCCGCCATGACCGGCGAGGCCGCCGCCCGGTACCAGGCGCGGTCGCGTGCCGTACGCCCGGACGCGGCGGTCGTGCTCAGCGCCGAGAAGCTGACGCTCGGCGAGCGGTACCACGACGTGGACCTCACCGTCCACGCCGGGGAGATCGTCGGGCTGGCCGGCTCCGGCAGCAGCGGCAAGGTCGGGCTCGCCGAGACGCTGGTCGGCCTGTACGCCGCCGACAGCGGGACGGTCACCGTCAACGGCGGCCGCCCCAAGCCCGGGGACGTCACCGCGGCGCTGCGCGCCGGTCTCGGCTTCGTGCCGCAGGACCGGCACAAGGAAGGGTTCGTGCCGCTACTCTCGATCGCCGAGAACGCCACGCTGCCCATCGCCCACAAACTGGGGCGGTTCGGGGCGGTGTCCCCGGCCTTGCGGCGTGCCAAGGCGGAGCGGATGATCGAGTCCCTGACCATCAAGACCACGGGACCGTCCCAGCCGGTCGGCGACCTCTCCGGCGGGAACGCGCAGAAGGTCGTCATGGCGCGCGCGCTGGCCGACGACCCGAAGGCGCTCGTGGTCATCAACCCGACCGCGGGAGTCGACGTGCGGGCGAAACAGGCGCTGCTCGGCGCCGTCGAGGACGCCGCCGATCGCGGGGCCGGGGCCGTACTGGTCTCCGACGAACTGGACGACCTGCGCATATGCGACCGCGTGCTGGTCATGTTCCACGGCCGGGTCGTGAAGGAGGTGCCGCGCGGGTGGACGGACGCCGACCTCGTGGCGGTCATGGAAGGGGTGTCCGATGACTGAGACGACCGTGGCTCCTCCCGGCTCGCCCGGGAAGTCGCCCGCGCGGGCCGGCGTGCCGAGGCTGGCCCGGTTCCGCGACCTGGCCCTGGTGCCGGCGATCGTGGTGCTGATCGTCGTGGGCGCGCTGATCGACCCCGCGTTCCTCAGCGGGGACAACCTCACCAACGTGCTGCAACAGCAGACCGAGCTGTCGCTGCTCGTGCTCGCCGAGGCGATGATCCTGATCGCCGGGAAGTTCGACCTGTCGCTGGAGTCGACCGTCGGCCTCGCCCCCGCCCTGGGCGTCGGCCTGGTCATCCCGGCGGCGGCCAACGGGCTCGGCACCGAGTGGCCGACCGCCCTCGGCATCCCGCTCTGCCTGCTGATCGGCGCGCTGGTCGGCGCGTTCAACGGCCTGCTGATCCTGCGGTTCAAGCTGTCGGCGTTCATCGTGACGCTCGGCATGCTGATCGTGCTGCGCGGCCTGCAGATCGGGTTCACCGGCGGACAGAACCTCTTCGCGCTGCCCGAGTCGTTCCTCTACCTGGGCAACGCCCGCTGGATCGGCCTGCCCGCGTCCGTCTGGATCTGCATCGCCGCCTACATCGTGGGCATCGTCGTGCTCGGATACTTCCGGCACGGCCGGGCGATCTACGCGATCGGCGGCAACGTCGACGCCGCCCGCGCCGCCGGCGTGCGCACCGACCGGGTGGTCTGGGCAGTGTTCATCATCGGCGGCCTGCTCGCGGCCCTCGCGGGCCTGCTCATGACCGGCCGGCTCGGCTCGGTCGCGGCGGCCCAGGGCGACGGCATGATCTTCACGGTGTTCGCCGCGGCGGTCATCGGCGGGGTGAGCCTGGACGGCGGCAAGGGCACGCTGTTCGGCGCGCTGTGCGGCGTCCTCGTGCTCGGCCTGATCAACAACATCCTCACGCTGGCCGGGGTGTCGGCGCAGTGGATCCAGGCCATCTACGGGGGGATCATCCTCATCGCGCTCATGCTCGCCCGCGTCACCAGCGGAAAGGCACAAGACTAGCCCGTGAGTGTCCCCGGCCCCGCCGGCCGGGGACACGGCGGGAAACCCAGGGAGCCACTCCCGGCCAGCGAAGGAGTTGCGAGGCACCATGCAGCGGATCGCCCTGCGCACCCGGCTCAGGGCCGGCGCCGAAGAGATCTACGACGAGGTGCACTCGGTCATCCCGGCCGAGCTGGACGCCGACATGCGGTCGGCGGGCGTGCGGTCGTGGACGATCTGGCGCGACGGCCGCGACCTGTTCCACTACGTCGAGGTCGACGACTACGCCGCCATGCAGGAGAGGCTCAAGGACAGCGCCGCCAACCAGGCGTGGCAGGCCCGGATCAACCGCCTGCTGGAGGGGGACTTCGACCCCCGGAACACGGGGCTGCGCGTGATCTGGACGATGGACGCCCCGGACGGCCTGGTTTAGAGGCGTGCGTGACGATCACTGGTACGTCCGTGGCTCGTCGGTGTTCGGTTGTTCGACCATTCGGTGCTTCGGCATGAGGAGGGATCTGTGTTAGAGCGGACCGTGGGCCGTGGCGCGACGGTGACCCCGTACGGGTTCGGCGCCGCCCCGATCAGCAACCTGTTCTCGGCCATCACCGGCGAGCAGGCGGCACGGACGGTGGAGGCCGCCTGGACGGCCGGGATCCGCTACTTCGACACCGCCCCGCACTACGGCCTCGGCCTCTCCGAGCGCCGCCTCGGCGCCGCGCTGCGCGCCTACCCCCGCGAGTCGTACACGTTGTCCACCAAGGTCGGCAGGCTGCTGGTCCCCGCCGAGGGCGGCGGGCGCGACGACCAGGGCTTCGACGTGCCCGCCGACCACCGCCGGGTCTGGGACTTCTCCCGGGACGGCGTGCGGCGCTCGCTGGAGGAGAGCCTGGAACGCCTCGGGCACGACGCGGTGGACATCGTCCTCCTGCACGACCCCGACGACCACTGGAAGGAAGCGGTCGAGGAGGCCTATCCCGCGCTCGCCGAGCTGCGCGACCAGGGCGTCGTCAAGGCCATCGGCGCCGGGATGAACCAGTGGCGGATGCTCGCCGATCTCGTCCGGGAGACGGACCTCGACGTCGTCATGCTCGCCGGGCGCTACACCCTGCTCGACCAGTCGGGCGGCGCCGAACTGCTGCCCCTGTGCCTGGAGCGGGGGGTCGCGGTGTTCGCGGCCGCGGTGTTCAACAGCGGGCTCCTCGCCACGCACGACGCCACCGGCACGTACGACTACGGGCCCGCCCCGGAGGAGCTCGTCCGGCGGGCCCGGCGCATGGCCGTCATCTGCGAACAGTACGGCGTGCTGCTGCCGCAGGCGGCGATGGCCTTCCCGCTGCGGCACCCCGCCGTGCGCTCGGTGGTCATCGGCGTCCGCTCGCCCGAGGAGGTCGAGCGCAACGCCGCCCTCGGTGCGTCCCCCGTCCCGGACGAGTTGTGGGAGGCTCTGGCCTCCGAGGAGCTGATCACCCTGGCGTGACCCCGCGCCGCCCCGTCCGTCCCTTCCAGCGTTGGAGAGCCATCCATGATCGACGCCCATCACCACCTGTGGGATCCGCGCCGGCGGGAGTACCCCTGGATGGCGGGGGAGGTACTGGCCCCGATCCGCAGGCCGTACGACCTGGACGACCTGCGGCGCGAGACGGCCGCGGCGGGCGTGGACCACACGGTGCTGGTGCAGGCGGTCGGGTCGGTGGCGGAGACCGAGGAGTTCCTGGCGACCGCGGCCGCCTCGGACGGGCTCGTGGCCGGGGTGGTCGGGTGGGTGGACCTCACCGGTCCCGCCGTCGCGGACGAGCTGCTGCGCCTGCGGTCCGGGCCCGGCGGCGAGCTGCTGGCCGGGATCCGTCACCAGGTCCAGGACGAGGACCTCGCGTGGCTGGACCGGCCGGACGTCCGCCAGGGCATCCGCGCGGTCGGGCAGGCGGGGCTCGCCTACGACCTGCTCGTCCTCGTTCCGCAGCTCGCGTCGGCGCGGGAGCTGGTGCGCGAGCTGTCCGGTGTCCGATTCGTCCTGGACCACGCCGCCAAGCCGCCCATCGCGTCCGGGGCCTTCGAGCCGTGGGCGAGCGAGATCAAGGCCCTGGCCGAGGCGCCGAACGTGATGTGCAAGCTATCCGGGCTGGTCACCGAGGCGGACTGGCGGACCTGGGACGCCCCCACCCTCGCGCCGTACGCGGACCACATCCTGTCCTGCTTCGGGGCCGAACGGGTGATGTTCGGGTCGGACTGGCCGGTGTGCGAGCTGGCCGCCTCGTACGGGCGGGTCGTGGAGCTCGCCGCGGGGCTCACGGCGGGGCTGAGCGCGTCGGAGCGTGATCTGGTCTTCGCGGGGACGGCGCGGGCGGCGTACGCGTTGCACGTCTGAGCTCGGGGTCGGCTCAATGGCGGACTTTTCGGGATTTATCCGGTTCACGCCATATGTAGTAGTGGTGTTCTCTCCAGGGCCCGGGAAATGTGCTGAATTGGCGTGAATTGCGCCTTAGGTGGGCGGGGGGCCGGGAGGACGGCATTCCCTGCGCCGTCGAACCGATGGACCATGCCGCCGAGTGGTGATTTCCTGTCTCTGCCCGGGAGCGACGGGTGCGGTGTTCGCGCTGCTCAGGGTTATGCATTGTGGACTTTTAACGCGATATTGGCCCAACCCGCCGCGATGTCCGGGTATATCGGAAAAGGGCGACGACTAGGCGTCGGCCTCGGCGAGGAAAGGGAGATCTCATGAGGGCGGTCCGTGCTGGAATGGTGGCATTGCTCTTGCCGGTGACGTTGCTCAGCACGGGGGCCGCCTACTCCGGCGCACAGAGCGGCCGCGACCCGGTGCGTTCCGCGAACGGCCAGGACCCGATCGTCGCGCTCGGCCGGTTCGGGCCGTACACCTCCGGGCAGCAGGCCATCGCCTACGACCAGAAGCTCGTCCCGGCGGGCGCCGCGGCGGCGGTCGCGTACGTTCCTGGCAGCGACGGACACTCGATCGTCCAGCTCCGCGTCAGCGGGCTGCTGCCCAACCACTCCTACGGCGCCCACGTGCACACGAAGCCGTGCGGGGCCAAGGGCGAGGACGCGGGCCCGCACTACCAGCACAACCAGGACCCGGTGACCCCGTCCACCAACCCGAAGTACGCCAACGCGCGCAACGAGGTCTGGCTGGACTTCACGACCGACGCCCGCGGCGACGCCTCCGCGCGCTCCGCCCTGGACTGGAAGTTCACCGACCGCCACCCGCGCTCCGTGGTCATCCACGCCGAGCACACCCACACCGACGCGGGCCACGCCGGCACGGCGGGCCCTCGGCTCGCCTGCGTGAACGCCGAATTCTGACCTCCGCAGCGGCCGCCCGCGGACGAAGGGCGCGGCGCGCGGACGATCCGTCCCGCGTCCGCGAGGGGCCGGGGACGCGCGCACGTCGGCTCAGGGCGTGCGGGTGACCGTTCCCGAGTAGCGCGGCGTCGTCTCGCCCTCCCGGGTGACCCGGAAGGTCGCCCGGTCGGCGGCCGAGGGCCTGAGCGTCACTGTGCCCGGGTAGCAATCGTTCCCACGCACCTGGTCGAGGCGATAGGTCGCCGTCGCACCGTCCTGACGGGTGTGAACCAGCCGCCCGGCGCAGTGCAGGTCCGCTCCCCACCGCATTCGGCCCGCCGCTTCCCTCGTCCCCGCCGCTTCCGTCGACCCCGCCGAACCCGCTGATCCGGAGGACCGCGGCGCGGCGTCGCCCAGCCGTACCTCCACGGGGAACACCCGCCCCGCCGTCGGATGCTCGGCGCTCCCCGTCCACCGCCCCGCGTACGCCTGCGCGCCGTCCGGTGTCGCGCCGGAATGCCGCCACGCCACCACGACCGCCGCCACCCCGGTCACCAGCGCGGCGCCCGCCATGATGACGACGGGCCACCATAACCGTCGCCGCCCCACGGGCGGCGGGGAGGCCGGCGTTCCGGGGCCGCCATGACGCGCGTCGTCACGTGCGGGCACGGCCGTCAGCGGCACGACCGGGGTGTGCGCCTGGTCGTCGTCCTCGTCTTCCTGATGCGGAGACAGGGCGGTCAGCGTGGGCCGGTCATCGTCCCCGGGCGCGCGGGAAGACCGCGGCGGAAGAGTCAGCGTCGCCGGCCCCTCGCCCTCCCCGGCGCCCTCCGACGCCAGACCCGCGCCCGCCTTCAGCGCCTCGCCGGACGAGGCGACCCTGACCGCGTCGCGGGCGATGAGCCGGCGCAGCACCTCTTCGGCGGTCGGACGCCGCGCGGGGTCCTCGGCGAGGCAGTCGGCGACGAGCTCCCGCAGCGGCCCGGCGAGCGGGTCCAGATCGGGCCGGCCGAAGAGGATGCGGCCGAGGATCGCCTCGAAGGAGTCGGCCGCGTACGCGTGCCGGCCTCCCGCGGTGAACGCCACGGTGAGGGCCCAGGCGAACACGTCCGCCGGCGGTCCTGCGCGCTCTCCCTTGAGCTGCTCGGGCGACAGGTACGCGGGCGTGCCCACCGGCACCCGTCCCGTGGTCGCCGTCGTGTCCATCATGCGCGAGATGCCGAAGTCGATGACGCGCGGCCCGTCGAGCCCCATCAGCACGTTGCCCGGCTTGAAATCGCGGTGCACGACCCCCGCGCCGTGGATCGCGGCCATCGCGGTCGCCGTCGCGACGGCGATGCGGTCGAGCGCGCCCCCGGTGCGCGGCCCCTCGGTCGTGACGAGCTCCTGGAGCGACACGCCCTCGACGTACTCGCTGACGATGTACGGACGGTCGCCGTCCAGGTCCGCGTCCAGCACCTGGGCGGTGCAGAAGGGCGCCACGCGGCGTACCGCCTCTACCTCGACGATGAACCTGCGGCGCGCGCGCTCGTCGTCGAGGCGCGAGTGCATGAGCTTGACGGCTACCCCGACGCCCTCGGGAGAGGCGCCGAGGTAGACGATTCCCTGCCCACCCCTGCCGATCCGCCCGATGAGGACATACCGGCCGAGCTCCCGCGGGTCGGCGTCCAAGAGGGGACTCGGCGGTGACATGTACCCATCCCTACCACGCCCGCACCCGCCCCCGCGGCACCCGAGACCCCTTCCGGCCCCTTCACGTGCGGCGGGAACGCATGGCCTTGAGGACGGTCGTCCCCTCGTCCTCCAGCAGCGCTGCGTACTCCCCGGACTCCATCGGGCACAACGCCACCCGGCCCTCCGCGTCGAACGCCAGCCCCCAGCCGTACTGCTTCGGCAGCGGCGAAGCCCGCAGACAGGCCTGCGACCTGGAGAAGAACTCGTCCCGCAGCGCCGCCCGACGCTCCTCCGAGATATCCGGCATATCCTGCCGCCGCACCCAGGACTCGAACAACACGTCCTCCTGCGTGTACACATACGGCCGCCCGGCCAGCATCTCGTACTGCACCACCGCGACGGTCCGCCGCCCGCCCCGTCCCTCCGGCACGACCGCACTCCGCACCGGACAGTCCTCGGCCACCGCGATCAACGTCCGGTAGTAGTTCAGATCCACGCTCACTCCCGGCGGAGACATCCCATATCGGCGACTTGCGATTCTACTGAGACGCCCGATCCGGGCCTTCGACGATGGCTGGCCTGGACAACCTCTCCTCTATGCGGCGGCCATCGCGTCGCGATAGGACTGCGAGAAGTCGTGTTCTTCCTCGGGGCCGAGCCCGACCCAGGGGAAGCGCTGGGGGATGGCCTCGTAGTCCAGAGGAGCCTCGGCAGCCATCTCGGCGTTCTCGTCCATGGACCAAATGTAGACAAACACGCTTCGAGTATAAGCGGCTACCTAATGTGTCTGAAGGGTTCTTGGTCGGACAGTCGGTTCAGGCGGGTGGTGAGGAAGGTCTTTTCGAGCGTGTTGCCGCTGAGGGCCAGGGCCTGTTCGTAGGCGGTGCGGGATTCGGCGGTGTGGCCGAGGCGGTGGAGGAAGTCGGCGCGGGCGGCGGGGAGGTAGGGGTAGCCGGCGAGGTGGGGGTCGGAGGCGAGGTCGTCGAGCTCCTTGAGGCCGTAGGCGAATCCGTCGGCGAAGCCCACGGCGACGGCGCGGTTGAGGGCGACGACCGGGGACGGCCAGACGCGCAGCAGCAGGTCGTACAGGCAGACCACCTCGTGCCAGTCGGTCTCCTCCCAGGAGGGGGCCTCCGCGTGCAGGGCGGCGATCGCCGCCATGATCGCGTAGCGGCCGACGGGCCGGGCGTGAAGGGACTCGCGGACGAGCGCGACGCCCTCCTCGATGGCGGCGCGGTCCCAGAGCGTGCGGTCCTGGTCGGCGAGCAGGAGCATGCGGCCGTCGCCGGTCACGCGGGCGGCGCTGCGCGCGTGGGTCAGCACGATCAGCGCCAGCAGGCCGGTGACGTCGCCGTTGCCCGGCAGCAGGCCGCGCAGCATGCGGGCCAGGTCGAGCGAGCGGTCCAGCAGGTCGTGGCGGACGAGCGTGTCGCCCGCCGGGGCGGTGTGACCGGTGGTGAACAGCAGGTGGACGACGGTGAGGACGGCGTCGATGCGCGCGGGCAGGTCCTCGGCGGGCGGGACGCGGTACGGGATGCGGGCGGTGGCGATCTTCTTCTTGGCCCTGGTGATGCGGGCGGCCATGGTCGCCTCGCTGACGAGGAACGCGTGGGCGACCTCGGCGGTGGTGAGCCCGCACAGCAGACGCAGGGTCAGGGCGACCTGCGCCTGCTCGGACAGCGCGGGATGGCAGCAGGTGAAGATCAGCCGCAGCCGGTCGTCCTCCACCGGCGAGCCGTCCGGTTCGGGCCGCTCGGAGGTGGTCCGCTCGTCGAGCAGGAGGGGCAGCGAGCGGCGCATCGTCGCGTCCCGGCGCAGCAGGTCCAGGGCGCGGTTCTTCGCCACCGTGGTCAGCCAGGCCCCCGGGCTGGCCGGGATGCCGCGTTCGTCCCAGGTCGCCAGGGCCTTGGCGTACGCGTCCTGGACGCACTCCTCGGCGAGGTCGAGGTCGCGGGTGACGCGCACCGTCGCGGCGAGCACGAAGGCCCACTCGCGACGGTGCGCGTCCGCGACCGCGTCGGCGACGGCGGGGTTCATGTCCCGCGCCCGGGCGTCATGGCCGGGGATCCGGACCCGCCGGACCCGTGAAGCCGATGCGCGAAGCGATTCGCCCGGGACACGTCACGCTTCTCAGTCGAAGACCATGACCGGACGGACCTCGACACCGCCGAACGGGGCGGGGACCTGCTTGGCGACGGCGATGGCCTGGTCGAGGTCGTCCACCTCGACGAGGTAGTAGCCGCCCAGGCCCTCCTTGGTCTCGAAGAAGGCGCCGTCGGTGACCACGAAGTCGCCGGAGCCGTCCTTGCGGATGCTGGTGCCCATCGCGCCCGGGTGCAGGGCCTCGCCGCCGCGCAGCACGGCGCCGTTGTTCGCGGCGAACTCGTTGTGCTCCTTCATCGCGCGCTCGTAGTCGGCGGGGCCCGCGTTGGCCCAGGCCGCCTCGTCCTCGTAGATCAGGATGAGATATTTCGCCATGGTCGATCCCTTCCGGGTGTGTCGCGATGCCCTGTCCGGGCTCGGTATGGAGTCCGACGCGCGAGACACCCCCGGATCGACAGGTCGTGCGATGAAATCAGGGGAGATTTTTCTTTACCGGGCTTTCGGCGTGTTCGCCCTGGCCAGGATGCCCTGGACGTGAGCGCGGCGGCGAACGCCACGGCCGCCGGACCGCGCGGCCGGGCACGGAGGAGCTCGGTGCGGGCCGAACAGGGTCAGAGGGCGCGGCGGAGCCATTCTTCGACGCCCGCGACGTGGACGGTGGCCCAGGCGCGGGCGATGTCAGGCTGGCGGGCGGCGATGGCCTCGTAGATCGCGGTGTGCTGTTCGCGGGTCTTCGCCGTCGCGCCTTCCTGGGTGAGGCCGCGCCAGATGCGGGCCCGGGTCGTGGGGCCGGACAGGCTCTCGATCAGTGAAGACAGCACGGTGTTGCCGGAACCCTTGGCGATGAACTGGTGGAACCGCAGGTCGTTGGCCACGAGCTCTTCGATGCTCGGGTCCTCGGGCAGGGCGTCGAGGATGGCCTTCAGCTCGACGATGTCCGCGTCGTCCATGTTGGTGGCCGCCATCCCCGTGGCCGACGGCTCCAGGATGCGCCGGACCTGGAAGAACTCCAGCACGGTGTCGTCGCGGTGGAAGTCGACCACGAAGGACAGCGCGTCGAGGAGCAGCCGGGGTTCCAGGCTGGTGACGTACGTGCCGTCGCCCTGGCGCACGTCGAGCACGTTGATCAGGGCGAGCGCGCGGACGGCCTCGCGCAGCGAGTTGCGGGACAGGCCGAGCCGTTCCGCCAGGTCGGCCTCCTTGGGCAGCCGCGCGCCGGGGGCGAGCTCGCCGGAGACGATCATTCCTTTGATCTTGTCGATCGCAGCGTCAGTGACCGCCACGAAGTCACCACCCTATATTCGCGCGCAACAACGCTGATGCGGCCGAGACATCCGATGTCTATGAGTGTAAGCGGTCAGTATGACGCATCCGTGAACAGTACCGCGCACCGTCAGCCTCGGGTGTGGCCCATGTGTCATCGGTGTTCCAGGACGGTGCCTCCGCCGGGCGCCCCCGCACGGTGCCCACATCAGGAGCCGAGGCCGGCGAACAGACGGCCCGCCGCGATCTCGAGGCGCCGCTGGACCTGCTCGTACGTGCGCCGGCCGCGCAGCATCTCCAGCAGTTCGTGCACCCACACGGCGGCCAGTGACCCGGCCAGCGCGTACTGCTCTTCGTCGGCGGACTCCACGCTGAGGCCGTCGGCCGACACGCGCAGAAGCAGCCCGGCCATGCGGTCGCCGAACGGGGTGTCGACCTCGGCCATGATCAGGGAGCGGATCAGCGCGTCGGCCAGCTCGGGCTCGCGCATGAGGCCGCGCGTGGCCCGCATGAGCACGTCGACCGCGCGGCCCGCCGGCGTCGCGGCGTTCGGCGGCCTGCGCTCGATGCTGGCCTCCAGCAGGTCGATCTCTTCGCCGACGACCGCGACCACCAGGTCCATCTTGGAGGGGAAGTAGCGGTAGAGGGTGCCGAGGGCGACCCCGGCGCGCTCGGCTACCGTCCTCATCTGCATGGCCTCGACGCCGCCCCGGGACGCGAGCGCGGCGGCGGCCTGGACGATGCGCTTGCGCCGCTGGTGCTGGCTGCGCGTACGGACGCCGGAGGACGCCGGAGGAGGCGCCGGGTGCTCGCCGCCGTCGGCGGCGGGGACGGCGGGGGCGGCATGCGGGGATCGCATGAGAACACGTTACCGGATAAGACGCAAGCGGGCTTTGTTACCGCCCGGTTCCCGGGTATGCCGGTCTTCCATGTTGTTCGGGTGGAGGACCGGGATCTGGAAGCATTCCCGAAACCGGCCCCGGGCACAGATTGGAATCTGTTCTAGTTCGCGTACGGCCGCTCGCGGGGGACGACCGCGCCGACAGGGGCGCGCGGCATGGCCCTCTGGCGCGAGCCATGGTGGCCGGCTCACGTCAGAAGCCTTCAGATCGGGATATTTCATGACATGGCTGGTCGCGCGATCCGGCAAGGGGCGGTGGGGGAAAGGATGTTGTCCGGGTATTGAAGTTTCGTCCCCGGGAGAAAAAGCCGCGTCCGAGGAGCGCCCGTCCTATCCCCTGAAACCCGTACTCAACCGTGATGCCGCGATTTTCTGGGACGGTGTACGGGCAGGCGAGCTCGGGATCCGAAACGTACGCCTGCGACGAGCTTTCGGGCCCCCGCGACCGGCGGGTCCCCATGTGCGGGACGGGAGGCCGGACGCGGGTGGCGACGAGCGGATCCGGCGAGGTGCACAGCCTCGCGGGCGCCAGGACTCGCTCGTGTCGAGCATCACGCCGCCTTTTGTCGTGCCCGTAATTGAATTACCCGAAGGTCCGTGCATTTCCGGAAACATTGCTGTATGCGACACGGAAAAGGTGGGTATCGATATGCCGTTGCGGGTGACCCGCCGCGAGATGGACGACGAGTCGGTATCCGCCCATGTGGGCGCCCCGGGAGCCGAGATGCGCACACTGACGGAAGACGACATCGAGTGCGGCGCCGCCCTGCCTCCGCTGCGCATCGACGTGACCCCGATCAGCGTCGTCTCGGCCGAGCCCGCGACCACGGATGCCCCGTCGGTCCACCATGAGCCCCGGCGCGCGCGGGACGATTTCCTGAACATCCTGACCACGATGGGCCTGGTCGAGCGGTACGTGACCGACTGGGTGGGGCCCGAGGCGCTGATCCGCAGCATCAACGTCCGGCTCGGCGTCCCCGCGTACGCCGGCGACACGCTCACGTTCAACGGCACCGTCGCCGCCCACGAGGCCGGAGAGGTCACGGTGGAGGTGCGCGGCACGGTCGGCATGGGCGACCACGCCACCGGCACGGTCCGCCTCCACCTGCCTCGCTGATCCGCGTGCGGCCCCCCGCTCCTGCGCACGCGCGAGGAGCCTCAGGGGGTGACGAGCGTGGGGACCGCGAAGAAGACGGCCAGCGCGATGGCGACGCAGATCAGGAACCCGACCAGCTCCCACAGCCAGTCGTAGTGGTGCTCTCCGACCTTGATCGGCTTGGGTCGCTTGTGCCGGCGCGACCCTGACCTGACGGCCCGCGCCTTCGCCGGCCTGCCGCCCGGCTCGCCGGCCTCCGCGTCCGGTTCGGCGGTCATCGTGGCCACCGCCTCGGACGCCGCGTCCGCCGTCGCCGGCGCGTCCGGCTCGGCGACCGTGACGACCTCCGCGACCGTGACGACCTCGGAGACCGTGACGAGCTCCGCGGCCGTCTCCGCGACGGTCTCCGCGTCCTCGGCCGCCTTCGCCTCGGCCGCCGTGGCGCTCACGACCATCTCACCGGCCGTCTCCGCCATTGCGAGCTCGGCGTCCGTGAGCCTCACGATGTCCATCGGCTGGGTCGCCGTGAGAGCGTCGGCCGGGTCGATCTCAGGGACGACCGCGATCGGCTGCCCGGCCACGAGGACATCGGTGGGTTCGGTCGTGCGGACCGCCGGCTCCTGTGCCGTGGTGCGCGCCTCGCTCGCGGCGACTTCGCTCGTGGGAGCCGTGGACGGACGGGCTTCGGCCGGGTGCGCCTCGGTCGTGCGGGCCTCGGTGGACTGAGGCTTCCTGGACGGCTTGGGACGCGCCCGCCTGCGGGTGCGCTGCAACGTGGGCCACTGCCCGGTGGCCAGCGCCTTGCCGAACGCCGACTCGGTGGCGGGCGCCGGGACATGCTCGGACTTCAGGGGCGGATCGTCCGGCTTCGGTTGCACCTCGGCCGGCTTCAGGAGCGTGTCGTCCGGCTTCGATGGCGTGTCGTGCGGCTTCAGGGGCGCGTCCAGCACGTCCGCGGGCACCGGCGCGGCGAGCACCAGGGGCGTACGCCGGGGAGCCGTGTCGCGCACCTTGGGGATCGGCTCGGTCGTGGCCTCGTGCTTCGACCTGCGCCCGGGCTTCGGAGGCTTGAGCTCGGCGGGGAACACCCCGGCGTTGGTGACCGGGTTGGGCTCGGCCAGCGGAAGCGGCCACCGGGGGGTCGTCGGCCAGAGCCTCTTGGCGTCCCGGCGGCTCGCGGGGACGACGCTCGCGTCCTCCGGGATGCCGTTCAGCACCTGCGTGCGCAGCGCGACGGGCGGTGTGCGCCAGGGCAGCCGGGCCAGCGCGTCCTCCGCCGGGGCGACCACGAGCGCGTCGTACACCTCCGACACCGGCGTGGGCACGAGCAGCCCGGACCGGGCTGAGGCGATGGCCGCGGTGAGCGACCGGGTGAAGCGGTGGCGGGCGCTGATCTCCAGTTGCTCGGCGGTGTCGGCGGCGACGTCCAGCACCCAGGCCAGCTCGGGGGTGTCCAGCCCGCAGACGGCGGACAGCAGCAGCACCTCGCGCTGGTGCGGCCGGACCTCCCGCACGACCCGCTCGACCAGCGCGGTCACCGGATCGCCTGACGGGTCGACGCTGGGGAAGGCGTAGGCGACGTCGCGCCGGTAGATCTCGCGGCGGGCGAGCGCGTACAGCGCCGCGCGCGGGGGCTCCACGGCCGGAACGCCCGTGAGAACGGCCACCAGCGCGTCGGCGGCCGAGGCGGTGTCACCGAGCTGGTCGTGGCAGTACGCGAACAGCCCGGCGGCGTGACGGTCGTAGAGCTCGGCGACCAGCTCGGCCCTCGGGCGGCGATCGATGAGCGAAGGGGTCACAGCCGGATCCTCTGGAATTCTCGTGCGGGCGTGTGGGTTTGGCCTGGCTGAGGAGGATAGAGAGAAGCCTGGGAACTCTGGGAAGCCTGGTGGCCAATCATGCCAAGGCTGTCACGAACGCCGCACCAATCGATGCCAGTTTGATAGATATCGCGAAAGTACCAGCTAGACGCGATGTCCCGGCGACCGTTCGTCCTTTTCTGGTAATCCCGACAAGTTGGGTATGGGGAGTGTCCTGGGACAGATGGTGTCGATCACCGTAGGCTGTGGCCGGGGGAGATCAAGTGGACCCGCGGTCGGGCCGTCACCTACCGTGGGGGCTGCCGAGCGGGTGGTAGCCGTGTGCAACCGACTCGACGATTCCGGGCCTGATGGACCCGGCCGAGAAGCACGAGGTCGTGCGTGATCACATTCGAAGGCGTCACCAAGCGCTATGGAGACGGCACGGTGGCCGTCGACAATCTCAGCCTCCAGGTGCCCACCGGGGCCATAACGGTGTTCGTCGGGCCGTCCGGCTGCGGCAAGACCACCTCGCTGCGCATGATCAACCGCATGATCGACGCGACAGAGGGACGCATCCTCCTGGACGACCAGGACATCCGCGAGATCGACCCGCCGACCCTGCGCCGGGGCATCGGCTACGTGATCCAGCAGGCCGGCCTCTTCCCGCACCGCAAGATCGTCGACAACGTCGCCACCGTCCCCTACCTGCTGGGCTGGGACAAGAAGAAGGCCCGCGCGCGGGCGATGGAGCTGCTCGAACGCGTCGGCCTGGACACCAAGCTGGCGGGCCGCTACCCGTTCCAGCTCTCCGGCGGCCAGCAGCAGCGCGTCGGCGTGGCCAGGGCGCTCGCCGCCGACCCGCCCGTCCTGCTCATGGACGAGCCGTTCAGCGCCGTCGACCCCGTGGTGCGCGCCAGCCTCCAGGACGAGCTGCTGCGCCTGCAGGCCGAGCTGCACAAGACGATCGTCTTCGTCACCCACGACATCGACGAGGCCATCAAGCTCGGCGACACCGTCGCGGTCATGCGCGTCGGGGGGCATCTCGCGCAGATCGCCGCGCCCGCCACGCTGCTCGCCGAGCCCGCGGACGCATTCGTCGAGGGCTTCCTCGGCAAGGACCGCGGCATCCGGCGGCTGTCGTTCGTCCCCGCCTCGGGCCTGGCCGTGAGCACCGAGCGCGGCGTGCCCGGCTGGTCGGTCGCGCTGGACGAGAACGAGCGCCCGATCGGCTGGCGCAGGGACGGCGCCGACGGGCTCCAGCCGTTCGGGACGTTCGATCTGAAGAAGGACTCGCTGCGCACCGCGCTGGACGCCGCCCTGCTCGCGCCGCCGGGCTCGGCCATCGCGGTCGACGGCGACGGCCGGTTCGCCGGCGTCGTCACCCGGGAGGCGCTGGACGAGGCCCTGCGCCGGGCGGGGCAGGTGCCGGGCGATGGGTGACACCGAGCCCCTGGTCCGCTGGGACTGGATCGGCCGCAACTGGCCCGGCATCCAGCAGCTCCTCACCGACCACATCGTGATGGCGCTGGTCCCGGTGGTGCTCGGCCTGGTCATCGCCCTTCCGCTGGGTCTCGCGAGCGCGCGCTGGCGGGTGCTCTACCAGCCCACGGTCGGGCTGATGAACGTCGTCTACTCCCTGCCGTCGCTGGCCGTCTTCATCGTGCTGATCCCCATCACCGGCCTGGCCGAGCGCACCACCGTGATCATCCCGCTGACGTTCTACTCGCTGGCCGTGCTCATCCCGGCGGTGGTGGACGGGCTCGGGGCCGTGCCGGACAGTGTGCGCCAGTCGGCCGTCGCCATGGGCTTCGGGCCGATGCGGCGGCTGCTCCAGGTGGACCTGCCCATCGCGGTGCCGGTCGTGCTCGCCGGCCTGCGGGTGGCCACGGTGTCGAGCATCAGCCTCGTCAGCGTCGGCGCGCTGATCGGCCGCGGCGGGCTCGGCTACCTGTTCATCGACGGCTGGCAACGCCAGTTCTACACGCCGATCGTCGTCGGCATCGTGCTGGTGGTGGCGCTGGCCGTGCTGGCGGACGGGCTGATCGTCCTCGCGCAGCGCCTGCTGACGCCCTGGGCCCGGGCGAGGAGGACGGCGTGAACTGGCTGGTCGACTTCTTCGGAAACCGGGCGAACTGGTCGGGCTCGGGCGGCATCCCGATCCGCCTGCTGGAGCACGTCGAGTTCTCCCTCGCCGCGCTGCTTCTCGCCATGGTCATCGCGATCCCGCTCGGCCTGCTGATCGGGCACACCCGGCGCGGTGCCGTCCTGGTGGTCGTCACCGCCAACGCCGCCCGCGCGCTGCCGACCCTCGGCCTGGTCGTGCTGATCGTCCTGCTGGCGGGCGTCGGCACCACCTGGCCGGTGCTGCTGCCACTGGTCGCCCTCGCGATCCCGCCGATCCTGGTCAACACCTACGAGGGCATCCGCGGCGTCGACGAGGACCTGCGCGACGCCGCGTACGGCATGGGCCTGCGCGGCCGGCAGGTGCTGCTGCGGGTGCTGGTCCCGGTGGCGCTGCCGCTGATCCTGCTCGGCCTGCGCATCGCCGCGATCCAGGTGGTCGCGACCGCCACCGTCGCCGCGTACGTCGGCCTGGGCGGGCTCGGGCGCTACATCATCGACGGTCTCGCGACCAAGGACTTCCCCAGCACGATCGGCGGTGCGGTGCTCGTCGCCGCGCTGGCCCTGGTCGTGCAGCTCGCCTTCTCGCTCTTGCAGCGAGTGCTCGTCTCACCGGGGGTGAGCCGGCGGGCCCGCGTCCGCTAGTCTCATTACCTACTGAAATGGAAGGGAATGTACGATGAGGCGAATCTTCGCCACTGTGGCGGTCACCGTCGCCGCGGTGTTAACTCTTGGAGCGTGCGGCGGCGAGGGGGACCCGCTCAGCACCACGAGCGCGAGCTCGGCCCCGAGCGCGTCCGGCTCCGGTTCCGCCGCGGCGACCAAGGTCGTCGTCGGCTCCGCCAACTTCCCCGAGAACGTCCTGCTCGCCTCCATCTACTCCCAGGCCCTCCAGGCCAAGGGCGTCCAGGTGGAGGAGAAGTTCAACATCGGCAGCCGTGAGGTGATCTACGACCAGATCAAGTCCGGCGCGCTGACCGTCCTTCCCGAGTACAACGGCGGCCTGCTGAGCTTCATCGACCCCAAGAGCACCGCCGCGAGCAAGGACGACGTCAACGCCGAGCTCGCGTCCAAGCTGCCCGCCGAGCTGGAGCTTCTGGACTCCTCCGCGGCCGAGGACAACGACTCGCTGTCCGTCACCAAGGAGACCGCCCAGAAGAACGGCCTGACCTCGATCGAGGACCTCGCCAAGGTCGCCAAGGACTTCACCGTCGGCGGCCCGCCGGAGTTCAAGAAGCGCCGTGAGGCCCAGTTCAAGGACGTGTACGGCCTCACGTTCAAGGAGTGGAAGCCGACCGGCGAGACCACGGCCGACGCCATCAAGAGCGGCGCCGTCCAGGTGGGCAACGTGTTCACGACCGACCCCAAGATCCTGATCAACGGCCTGGTGCCGCTGCAGGACCCGAAGAACGTCTTCAGCGCCCAGAACGTCACGCCGCTGGTCAACAAGGCCGGGGCCGACGACACCGTGCGCACGACGCTCAACGCCATCTCCGCCAAGCTCGACACGACCATGCTGGTGGACATGATGAAGCGCGTCGCCGTCGACAAGGACGACCCGCCGATGGTCGCCAAGGACTGGCTGACCCAGAACGGCCTCGCCTGACCCCGAGCCGTCCGTGAGCCGGCCACCGTCTCGCCTCTTCTCGCCTCACCGATGAGGCCGGTCGCCGGCATCCTCCAGTGACCGAAAGGGTCCCCCCGGAACCCCGGGAGGACCCTTTCGCGTGTTCGCCGGGTCCACGTGCGGGCCGGTTACGGGCGTCACGAGGTGAGGCTGTACTCCACGGTCGTGGGGCTGCCGCCCTCGGTGGTGTAGGCGGTCGTGGTCAGAAGCAGCCTGCCGGTGTCCGTACGTACGATCTCGCCGATCTCCGGACCACGGAGCCCGTGGGGGAGCGGCAGGGTGCGCTTGGTCCACCGTCCGTCGCGGTAGTGCAGCATGATGAGCGGTTCCCCGTCGCGGTGGGCAGGGATCCACAGGCCGCCGTTCCCGTCGGGGAACCCCTCGCCCAGGTTCGCGCCGCGGATCTCGAGGTCGAGGAGTTTCCAGGAGCGACCGTCCCAGTGCATCACCACCTCACGGTGGTAGGCCCGCTGGTCGCAGCAGACATACGTGGTGACCGTCCCAACGGCCCAGACGTCATCGGGTCCGAGCGCGATGACGTCGCTCAACGGGGCACCCGGATCCTCCCCGCTGAGGGAATCCGGCATCGGGATGTCGGGCATCGAGGCCGGCGACCACGCATGGCCGTCCCAGTGCACGATCTCCCCGTCGAAGAGGGCCCAGACGTCGTCGCGTGCCACGGGGGCGAGCTGGATCTCGTTCGCGGGAACCGGGACGCGCCTCCATTCGTGGCCGTTCCAGCGCACCACCACCCCATCAGGGCCTGTCGGATCCACCGGCCTCGGCGGCCCCATGACCCAGCCCGAGATCCACAGGTCGTCGGACGCCGTGCCCTCGACGTCCTCGACGTGGAAGCCTTCCGGAAGCGGCGGGGTCCTGTCCACCCGGCGCGACCCGTCCCAGTGGGTCACCTCCAGGCCGCCGTCCCCGCTGAACGTCCAGACGTCATCGCGGGCGAACCTCTTCACGATGTGCGGCTGGTACGGAGAGCCGTCACCGGAGCGCGGAAGGGAGGCCGTCCACTGGGCGGGGTCCTCGGGCAGGGGGACCCTGAGAGGGACGTCCTCGCCGTGGGCGCACCCGTGCGGCGCGCACGGGTCGTTGAACAGCATCCAGAAGCACCAGCACACGACCACGATCGCCGCCACGACAGACAGGATGAGCCACCGCATAAGACGATCATCCGCCACGAGAGCCACCCTTGCGGCGATATGGGTCGGGAGGAGGAACCGAGGGAGGTGATCGGCCGGCGGAGAGCCGGGTGGTGGTGATCGTGGTAGGAGTGGGGGCCATGAACGAGTTCACGGAGGCGATGAGGCAGCTTGTCGCGGGGGTGGCCGTGGTCACCATCCGCGACGGGCGCGACGACATCGGGACGACCGTCACCACCTTCGCGTCCCTCTCCGCGGACCCGCCGATGGTCCTGCTCAGCCTCACCGCCTCGGGCTATCTGTGCGAGGTGATGCTGCGACAGGACCGCTGGGCCGCGAGCCTGCTGTCCGGCGGTCAGGCCGTGATCGCCAGCCGCTTCGCCACGCCCGGCCGTCCGAGCGCCCGCCTCCTGGTCGCGGGCACCCCCCACCACCGGGGCCACCACACCGAGGCGTTCGTCATCGACGGCGGTGTGACCGCGCTGGAGGCCGAGACCGCCCGCGTCATCCCCGCCGGCGACCACACCCTCTTCCTGGCCCAGGTCCTCGCCGTCGACTACGTGAACCCGTCCCTCCCGCCTCTGGTACGGATGCGCGGCCGCTACCGAGCCGTCGAGTAAGGGCCGGGACGCCGGACCTGGCCGAAGCCCAGATGAATTTCCCAAGACGGGCCCCACGGAGAAGATTAGATGTCGTCCCCGGTGTCATAGGACGCCATATGGACGCGAACACCGTGCTACTCGCCGTGGTCGTCATCACCGCGCTGGCCTTCGATTTCACCAACGGCTTCCATGACACGGCCAACGCCATGGCCACCTCGATCGCGACCGGGGCCCTGCGCCCCAAGATCGCGGTCGCCCTGTCGGCGGTGCTGAACTTCGCCGGCGCCTTCCTCTCTCTCAAGGTCGCGGCGACGATCGCGACCGGCATCGTGGAAACCGGTGCGATCACGCTCACGGTGGTCTTCGCGGGCCTCGTCGGCGGCCTGGCCTGGAACCTCCTGACCTGGTACTTCGGCATCCCGTCGAGTTCCTCGCACGCGCTGATCGGCGGCGTGGTCGGAGCGACGCTGATCGCCGCGGGCGCCTCCGCCGTGAAGGGCGCCGCGATCGTGTCCAAGGTGCTGATCCCGGCGGTGCTGGCGCCGCTCGCGGCCGTCCTGGTCGCCACGGCGGGCACCTACCTGGTCTACGCGATCACCAGGAACGTCCCGGACGGGACGCGCGGCCGGGGGTTCCGGTACGGCCAGATCGGCTCGGCGTCGCTGGTCTCGCTCGCGCACGGCACCAACGACGCGCAGAAGACCATGGGCATCATCACCCTCGCCATGATCACCGCTGGGACGATCGCCAAGGACGCGGGCACCCCGCTGTGGGTGATCGTCGCCAGTGCCACGGCCATCGCGGCCGGCACCTGGATCGGCGGCTGGCGGGTGATCCGCACGCTGGGCAAGGGCCTCACCGACATCGAGACCCCGCAGGGCTTCGCCGCGGAGAGCTCGTCGGCGGCGGTCATCCTCGCCGCGTCGCACTTCGGGTTCCCTCTGTCGACCACGCACGTCTGCACGGGCTCGGTCATCGGGGCCGGGCTCGGCAAGCGGCTGGCCGAGGTCCGCTGGAGCGTCGCCACCCGGATGGTCGCCGCCTGGCTGCTGACGCTCCCCGCCGCCGCGCTCGTCGGCGCGCTCGCCTGGGGCGGCGCCGACCTGATCGGCGGGGCGCTCGGCGTGACGCTGGTCTTCGTGGTGGTGCTGATCCTCTCCGCTGGGCTGTACATGGCCTCGCGTCGCCGGCCGGTGCACGCGGGCAACGTCAACGACGAGTGGACCGGCGGCGTCGCCCCGGCTCCGGTGGTGAGAGGAGGCGTCGCGTGAGCGAGTACGTCGATCTGGACGCGCTGTGGAAGGTGCTGGTCGCCGCGCTGCTCGGCGGCGCCGGCCTGGTCGCCGTCTACTCCCTGGCCCTGGTGGGCCTGTCGAACGGGCGCGCCGCCGGCCGGGTGGTCGCCGGGCTGTGCTTCCTGCTCGTCGCGGTGGGCATCGTCCTGGGCCTGTACGTCATGCTCGCCAAGTGAGCGCTGGAGGGGCGCCCGCGCCGCCGGAGCGGGGGCCCCGGCGGCGCGGACACAGCGTGGCCGGGATCAGCCCCGGGGGTTCCAGCCGCGGGTGTCGATGTCCAAGCCGAGTGCGCCGGCGATCTTGTCCCACTTCACGTACTTGAAGTCGGTGTTCTCCCGGTCGGGCACGGCCGGGGTGTTGACGCCGTCGTGCGTCACGAACAGGCCCGTCCCGAACGCGCCCAGGGGGACGTTGAGCACGGTGGCGCCATCGCTGACCTCGGCGCCGTCCACGTCGCGGTGCGCTCCCACGCGGAACCCGCCGAGGTAGGAGTTGGCGCCCTCGCGGCGGTAGACGGCGTAGGTGTCGTCCCCCTGGCTTGAGGCGAGCAGATAGCCCTTGCCTCCTCGCCGGTAGTAGATCGTCAGCCCCTCGACGTCGGCCGAGAGGTGACGGCCGCCGTACCCGGGGTCCGCGCCGGGCGTGCACTCCTCCGTCTCCGGGTCGTAGGTCGCGGGCACGCCGTACTCGCGCACCCTGTCGACGAGCCGCGGCGTGCCGGTGAGGTCGGCGCGCACCCGCCAGATGCCGACGTCCTCCTGGCCCGCGTACAGCACGTCGGCGTCCTGGTCCACGACCATGCCCTCGACCTGCGGGTCCTCGCCGGGCTCCAGGCACGGCGTCCAGGTCCCGCCGTTCGGCAGGGTGAAGGACGCGGGCAGCTCCAGCGTCCTGACGAGCCGGTATCCGACCTTGCCGCCCGGCTTGGGCAGCAACTGGAGGAGCCCGAGCGCGGTCCGGTGGCGGCGGCTGACCAGTGCGTACGTGCCGGTGGCGTCCTTCCACGCCGCCAGGCCGTACACCGTGGCCGCCTCGTCCACCTCCTCCTGGGTGGCGTTGAAGATGAACGGCGCGGCCGGGTCGGTCACGTCGGTCAGGCGGCCCTGGGAGATCGCGAAGATCCGGAGCCTGTCGCTGCCGCGGTCGGACACCAGCGCGAGATCGCGGTGGCCGAAGCCATAGGTGACGTCCACGTTGTTGAACCGGCCCGGCTCGTGGTCGGGGCCGGGCGCCGGAGGAGCGGGGATGTGCTGAAGCTCGCGGCCGTCGAGGTCGTAGACGAAGAGCCCCGCGTCCTTGGCCGTGGTGATCACAAGGCTCTTCGCGGACCTGTTCGGGTCCACCCAGATCGCCGGGTCGTCGCCGTTGGCGTTGCCACCCGCCTCGTCGTCGTACAGCGCGGGCGTCTCCAGCTCGGGGTCGACGGACGGAAGGTCGCGGGCGGACGCGGGCAGGGTCAGGGCTCCTGCCAGCGCCACGGTGACGGCGGCGGCGGCGAGAAGCCTCGATCGGGGACGCATGACGCCTCCTGGTACAGGGGGATGTCGTGTCGGTGATCGCATTATGGGTTCGCGACCCGGCCTCTCCCCATCCACGGGTCATGACGTTCTGATGTATGGGAGGCGTCGCGCGGGTGTCCTGCCTTGTCGGGGGTTTCGCAACGGAACCTGGATGTGTAATGTCTAGATTGTGCGGATGAGTGAAGGGGTCGAGTGGGCGGTGCACTGCTGCCTGACGCTCGGCTGGCTGGGCGACGACCGGCCGGTGCCGACGTCCAGGCTGGCGGCGGGGTACGAGCTGCCGCCCGCTTACCTGAACAAGCAGTTGCAGGCGCTGGTGCGGGCGGGGCTGCTCACCTCGACGCCCGGCGTGCGCGGCGGCTTCCGGCTGGCCCGCCCGCTCGACAAGATCACGTTGATGGAGGTCGTCGCGGCGATCGAGGGGCCGGACGACGCGTTCCAGTGCACCGAGATCCGGCGGCGCGGCTCGGGCGCCGAGTCCCCCGAGCGGAACTTCCGCACGCCGTGCGCCGTCTCGACCGCCATGCGCAAGGCCGAACTGGCGTGGCGGCGGGCGCTGGCGGCGCAGACCCTCGCCGAGGTCGCGGCGGCGGCCGAACGCCACGCGCCCAACCTGGGCGAGGGCGTCCGGCGCTGGTACGGGCGGGGCTGATCGATCGGATGGGAACGACGGACGCTGACGCGGCCCTTGAATCTGGATATGAAACATCCAGATGCGCCGTCCTCGGCTCGGCGCATGTCACGAAATGCGGGCGAATGATCGCGGGCCGCACGGTGGTGGTGGCCGGGCGCGCGAGACTGCCCCACACCTGAACACGTCCGCACGGCGACCCGCCGTGCGGTGCGCACAGACGAACAGATGACGGGAGATGGATCATGCAGCCACGTATGGACAACTTCGCGAAGATCGCCGCCGGCGGCTACCGCGCGATGCAGCAGGTCGAGGCGTACCTCGGGCACAGCGGCGTCCCGCACAGCACGCTGGAGCTGATGAAGATCCGGGCCAGTCAGATCAACGGCTGCGGGTTCTGCCTGGACATGCACTACCACGCTGCCAAGCAGGCCGGTGAGAGCGACGAACGGCTCTACGCGATCGCGGGATGGAGGGAGGCGCCGTACTACACCGCCGAGGAGCGCGCCGCCCTGGCGCTGACCGAGTCCATGACCCGGCTGGCCGACAGCGAGGGCGTGCCCGACCACGTGTGGGACGACGCCGCCGACCACTACGACGAGCAGGCCCTGGCCGCACTGGTCATGGCCGCCGCCCAGATCAACGCCTGGAACCGCATCAACGTGACGATCCGCTCGGTCGCCGGCTCCCACCGCCACCCGACCGCCGCCACCGCTTGACCGCACCCATCCGACCGGCCCGCGCCCGAGCACCAGGCGCGGGCCGTCACCGTGCCATCCGATCCGGTCACGACCACCGGTAGCCGGGCATCCAGTGCTCGCCCGCGCGTGTCCGTCCGGAAGCACACTCTCCGCCCGAGTGCGCGGCGCTGCCACTACTGGGGCGCTGCCACTACTGGCAATGTCTCAATCGTCGTCCCAGGAAACGGCTGCGAGGCGGGCACGCATCGCATGAGCCCGTGGTTCTTCCATATGGTCGAGGAGAGACAGCATCTCGCGCCGGTGCAGCGACACCTCGTCGTTGGACCCGCTGCGTCGAAGCGCCACCAGCATGTTCTCCAGCGCGGCCGCCAACTGCCATTTATCACCAAGCTCGCGGTGGACGGCCACCGCGGTGCGATGGAAGTCAAGCGCTTCAAGGGGACGCCCAAGCTCCCGATATGCCTCCCCAGTGCCGTCCAGCGCCCGCGCTTCGCGACTGCGGTCACCCAAGCGTCTCTGAATGCTGGCCGAGCGCTGAAAAGCGATCAACGATTCGGCGGGCTGGCCCATGGCGAGCTGTACTTTCCCCAGCTCCAGCAGCCAATAGCCCTCCCACATGAGATTGTCATGTTCGCGGGCGATGGAGAGGGCGCCTTCAATATGCTCCCGCGCCGCGCCGACCTGCCCTTGCTCTCGTAGAACCATTGAAAGTATCCGCAGGGTGTTTCCCTGGCCATCGGGGTCCTCTAGCAGGCGGAACCGTTCGAGTGCCTCGCCTGCGGCATCAAAAGCCTCGTCGAGGAGCGCCAGTTCAAAAGTCGTCTCAGCCAGGTTGGCCAGCACGATGGACTCCCAGAAGACCTCGTCGAGGGTCCGCAACGCGGTCAGGCTCATCTCGAACTGGGAACGGGCTTCTGCCAGATTACGACCTCGAAGGTTGACCAGCCCGAGGGAGTTCAGCGAGATCGCCTCACCGAGGCGGTCTCCGATCTCTCGCCGGATCGCGAGCGCCATCCGGTGATGCTCGGCCCCCTTGGCGATCTGGTGCGACTGCACATACGCCTTGCCGAGGCTGTCCAGCACCTCCGCTTCGCCGTACCTGTTGCCGGCACGGCGGGCGGCTTGGAGTCCCATTGATCCGGTCGCCAACCAGGCGTCGAAGGGATTGTGGCGTATGCAGTAGCTACGGAGGACCGCCGCCACTTGCCAAGCGAGGTCGTCCAAGCCTGTCTGGGATGCAACTCGCACTGAGGCGACCAGATTCGCGAGCTCGATTTGGAACCATCGAAGTGCTTCGGAATAGTCAGAGAAGGTGAGCGCCCCCACATCTGAGGCGGGCTCCCCCAACTGGATCCGTCGATCGCGAGGAGCCAACTTCTCCTGAGCATGGTCCGCGCTACGCAGGTACCACGTGATCACCCGCGTCAGGACGGCACGGCGGCCTTCGGCGTCCTCTTCGACGGTGGCTTGATCGACAGCGTAGGCGCGCATGAGGTCATGGAACTGATAACGATCGCGTGTGACCTGCTCGAGAAGGTACGCGCCCACGAGCATGTCGAGTACCTGCCGGGCCTGGCCGACCGTACCGCCCGTGGTCGCTACCACGGCGGGGACCCCGAACTCGGGGCCCGGGTGTAGCCCGAGCAATCGGAACGCTCTGGCCACCGGCTGGGCCAGAGCGCGATAGGACCAGGCGAAAACCGTACGCACGGCGTCAGCTTCGTCTCCGCTTTCCGCGGTAAGCGCGTCCCACAGGGCTGACTCGTCACGCAGGTCTGTGATCAGTTCTCGTAATGGCATCCAGGGGCGGCTGGCGGCCCGTTCCGCGGCGATCCGCAACGCGAGGGGCAGCCGGGCACACAGCCTCGCCAGCTCGGCCAACTCGTCGGGATCATCTTCGCTGCGGTAGTCGGTTGTCACCCGGCGGATCAGATCAAGCGCCTCGGCTTCCGGGAGCATATCGACGGTGATCCGATGCGCGCCGTCGCGTACCACTAGCCCGGAGAGACGGCTCCTGCTGGTCACGATGACAAGCGAGGTATCGGTACCGGGGAGCAATGGCCGTACCTGAGCCGCACTCGCCGCGTTGTCCAGTACCACCAACATTCGCCTACCGGCCAGCAAGGAACGGTACATGGCGGACCTCGCCTCAAGCTCTGGTGGAATCCTCGCCGAGGGTACGTCGAGCACACGCAGAAATCTGTCCAGAACCTCGCCGGCTGTGACAGGCGACCCTGGATCGTAGCCACGCAGGTTCACATACAGCTGGCCATCGGGGTAGTTTCCGCTGATCTGGTGGGCCCAGTGCAGCGCGAGGGCGGTCTTTCCCACTCCGGCCGTGCCCGCGATGACGCAGAACCCTGCGGACCTGATGACGTCGCCGTCAGGAATCAGGAGGCTGCTGAGCCGTTCCAACTCGCTGACGCGATTCACAAAGCCTCGTACATCGCTGGGCAGCTGACGCGGAAGGTGTCCGCTCGACTGTGCCGAGCCGTGGAAGTGAATCCCTCCGTGGACGTCTCGGGCCTGGATCACATCGCTGGCGGTACCCGACATCTCCGATTGTGTATCACCCTCGATATGATCCCTGTTGCCTTCAGGCTCTCTGCTCGGCCTCATATCCCCTGCTTCCCCGCCTGCCGGGGCGAGCAGGGAAGATTTTGGCCCTCACGAGCACGACGAGGGCCCTGATCGCGGGTCACATCAATCGTTGGAGAGGTCAAGATCCGCATGGTTGCGGACAAAAAAGTCTTCCAGGTCCTCGCCGGCCGCGTACAGTTCTCTAATGATTTCCCTGCATTTCGTGATCAAGCCATGGTCCGCATATCGGACGCCACCCGTGATGATGCCGTGTTCATCGTAGAGCACTTCGTACATGACAGTCGCGCCGAGTGTGACGAGTTCGGGAAGTTGATTTCCTGATTCCATCTCCTGTACCACGCCCGGGCCTATCACCCGGACACTGCCACCGTACGCATGTCGAAGCCGAAGAAGGTGAAGCTCCCATCGGAGATAAGGGGTGATCGGTTCTTCGATGACACGAACACGCCATGTTCTGAAGCCTGCCCCGGTGATTCGGTGATAGTAGTCCTGGAGGTCGCCGCGTCGATCTTCGAGCAGTTGAAGCGCTTTTCTGCTATCGCCTGCGGAGAAGGCCTCCCAACTTTCGTCACCTGGCTCCTGGAATGTCTGCCGTCGTTCGAGCTTCCAGAAATCATGTTCTCTGATGGCCCAGAAGTGCTCGTTGAAGTCGGCGAGATACGCCTCGAGGGTGAGCCTCTCACCAGAATGTGACTCAAGAATGTCACGCATCTGGTATATCCTCTTTCGCTGCAACGAGCATGATCCGCGGAATCACGACAAGTTTCTCATCTGGTGCCATGGAGGCGCTCGGGGGAAGGCGTGACGCGTAGGCGGACGTGAGGTCTCGGCCTATTACGGCGATATCTCCGTTGTCCAGTTCCCAGATGTCGGGGCAACCGCTGTCCCCGCCTGTGCAATCCAGTTCGACGGCGGACTTGCCGAGCCGTCGGATGGGCGTCGCCGACGGGTCTGCCTCCCACGCGCGTGTCATGGGTTCACCTCTCTTGAGGATAAGCGAGAATCGGACTGTAGCACGGCCGCTAATTCAGGGAAATGTATATGAGTTTAGGGGCTGTGACGGATCACGAATATCGGGCCTGTCGTTTCACTGATGGTCAGGTCGGTCTAACGGTGTGGAGGGGCCGCCGGTATCGCCTCGGTGATCCATATCGGCCCGTCGGCGCAGTCCATGCGCAGGCCGTCCGCAGGCTCGGTTCTGGTGCGGAGCACCGTCATCCATTCGTGGTTCAGCCTTGCGAAGGGACCGCGCAGTCCGAAGAGATTGAATCGGAAGGTGCGGACCTGGTTGTGGATGCTGCGCGCGTCACTCGTCCAGTCGACGAACATGAAGTCGGGTTCCATCCATCCTGCGTACGTGGCTTCGGCCTCGTTCTGCGGTTCACCCGTGGCGCCGGTGGTGGCGCGTTCGAGCGCGGGGCCGAGCAGGTCACCGATGGCCGCGTCGATGTCTCTCCACAGTCGGGCGGTGACGAGATCCTCTTCTATGGGAATTCCGCCTTTCTGTGCGAGAATGTTTCCGGTATCGAAATCTTCGTCCATCCAGTGAATCGTCACGCCGATCTCAGGATCTCCGTTGCGGACGGCCCAGTGAACGGGTAACGGGCCTCGGTGTTTCGGGAGGAGGGATGTGTGCACGTTAATGGCACCGAGTTTCGCCATGCGCAGAATACTGCGAGAGAGTTTCCAGGGGAATCCGTAGACCAGGATGAGGTCGGGATGGTATCCGGCCAGCGCGTCGGCTAGGCCGTCGATGCTCCCGGGTAACAAAAGGTCCGAGCCTGGTGGCAGTGACCGGATGATGGCCGCGATGCTCTCCGCGGAGTCTTTGCTGGTGGGATAGCGCTGGCGTAGGGTCCGAGCGTGAGCGAACGCAATCGGCTCGTGGCCTGCCTTGACGCATGCTTCACGCAGTAGGGTGAAGCCGTCGGCACTGTAAGAGATAAGTGCAATGCGCATTGATTCGGCCACGAGTTCGCTCCCTGCTCACGATGTGTGCGGTTTCCTGGCTGCCCGATTCTCTAGGCTGGATGGCCATCTGGTGGCAAAGCTCGCATCTGGCTTCTTGGCTTCCAGACCGGACATGTCGGCCGATGTCGACCTATAGAACATGAAATATGAGATAACTCCGCCACATTCCGATCGCCCTTGATCCTGTTTCGCACGTGTGGTGATGTTACCGGCTTCAGAACTGGAGTTCTGTTGGCGAGCACCAATGATTCCACGGATGGTCGGCATGATGAAAGTCGGCGCCGCCGATGCGGCCGATCGCACTTGCGAAATTCGTGCCTTGTCCGGTCAGGGCCGACGAAATAGAGGGTCAACTCCGATGATCGCACTGGAGAGGAGATCCAGGCGCTGCGGATATCGCCTGACATGCCCCCATCTTGAGCCTTCCCGGGGGGCATGACCAGGGTAAAGGCGCTTAAATCCGCCGCGGCAGGAGGGCCATTACTGGTAGCCGCCGAACCAGCCGGGGACGTCCAGGGGGAAGTAGTCGGGTGGGGTGAGGGTGCGCAGGTCGGCTTCCAGGGCGTGGAGGCGGTCCTCGCCGATGGTGGCGGCCCAGCGGGCGCGCAGGTCGTCGAAGATGCGGGCCGAGCGCACCAGGCTGTCGACGCCGCGCTCGCTGAGCCGGACGATCTTGCGGCGCGCGTCGCCGGGGTCGGTGCCGCGCTCGACGTAGCCGAGGCCTTCCAGCGTGTCGATCGTCTTCCCGGCCGCCTGCTTGGAGACACCGAGCCGCCGGCCGAGCTCGGCGGCCGTCGTGCCCCGCGTCCCGATGGCCTGCATGACGAACCCGTGCATCGGCCGCAGATCCGGATGACCCTGGCGGCCGAGCTCGGCGTGGAGCTCGTCGACCAGCGTGCGGAAGCCGAGGAACAGTCGCAGGGGGAGCTCGAAGCCCGGAGGGTCACTTGACACGATGGACAACCTCGTTCACCATTTTAGACAACCACGTTGTCGATTGTAGCGAGGAGATCCCGTGCCCGTCATCCGAGACGCCGAGAACCGCAGGACCGAGACGCCCAACGCCGTCATGACCACCTTCGCCTCGCCCACGCAGGGCGGCGCGGGCCTGTCGTTGTGGCGCGTCGACATGCGAGCCGGGCAGGCCGGGCCGCCGCACGCCTTCGACGCCGAGGTGGTGTGGACCGTCCTCGCGGGCGGGGCCACCGTGCGCCTCGGCGACGAGAGCTTCACGATCGCGTCCGGCGACACCGTGATCATGCCCGCCGACGTGCCCCGGCAGGTGGCGGCCGACACCGGCCTGACGGTCATCGCCGCCGCTCCCGCCGGGGCGCGGGCCTACACCCCCGAAGAGGGTGTGGACGTCCACCCCGGCTGTGCCCTGCCGGACGGCGACAAGCTCCTGCCCGCCTGGATCGCGTGACCGGTTCCTCGGTCAGCGGATCGACCACTGGCCGGGGAGCATCAGGGGCCCGTACGCCGGGAGGCCGAGCTCGGCGGTCAGGCGGGTCAGCGGCCCCCAGGCCTCCAGGCGGACCCGGCTGAGGGCGGCCGCGCGGTCCTCGCTGGACTCGGCGGGGCGTAGGCGCTCCAGGGGGTGGACGCGCGGGTACGTGCGCACGGGGGCGTTCTTCGGCAGGTCGGCCCGGCCGCGGGCCAGCGCCAGCGCGTCCTCCAGGCCGCCGAGCTGGTCGACCAGCCCGCTGCCGAACGCGTCGGCGCCCGTCCAGACCCGGCCGCGCGCCAGGTCGTGCGCGCGGTCGCGTGCGATGCCCCGGCCCTCGGCGACCTTGCCCACGAAGTCGTCGTAGATGCGGTCGAGCCAGGCGTTCACCCGCTCCCACTGCGGCTCGGAGTAGGCCCGGCTCGTCGAGAACATGCCCGAGTTGGCGCCGACGTCGACCGACTCGGAGGTCACGCCGATGCGGCCGAGCAGCTCGGCCACCGACGGCTTGCCGCCGAACACGCCGATCGAGCCGGTGAGCGTGCCCGGCTGGGCGACGATCACGTCGGCGGCCATGGAGACGAAGTAGCCGCCCGAGGCCGCGAGGTCCCCCATCGAGATGATCACCGGCTTGCCGGCCTTGCGGGTGAGCACGACCTCGCGCCAGACGACGTCCGACGCGACGTACGACCCGCCGGGGCTGTCGACGCGGAACACGACCGCCCGGACGCTGTCGTCGCGGCGGGCGGCACGGAACGCCGCGCTGATCGTGTCCGACCCCATGGCGCCCCCGCCGCCGAGGGGGCTGCGCCCGCTGCGGCCGAGGCGGATCATGCCGTTGCCGTGGATCAGCGCCACGACGCGCTCGCCCGGGTGGGGCAGCTTGCCCGCGATGGGCCCCTTGGCGTACCGCGAGACGTACAGCAGCAGGTCGCCCTCGGAGCGGATCTCGTCGTACACCTCGTCGCGGTAGGCGAGCCGGTCGACCAGCCCGGCCTCCAGGGCCTCGGCGCCGATGAACGGGCCCTGGTCGATGAGCTCGCGCACGCGCTCGGGCGGCAGGCCGCGCCCCTCGGCGACGCCCGCGACGATCTGCTCGATGACCGACTCGGCGATGCGGGCGGCGGACTCGCGGTGCGCCTCGGTCATGTGGTCCTGGGTGAACATGTTGGCCGCGGTCTTGTACTCATGCCGCTGGCCGATCTGGTACTCGACGCCGATCTTGCCGAGGGCGTTCTTGACGAACCGCTGCTCCAGGCTGACGCCGGTGAGCCCGACGTCGCCCGACGGCTGAAGGTAGACCTTCTCGAAGGCGCTGGCCAGGTAGTACGGCACCGTGCCCGCGCCGAACTCGCCGAAGGTCTCGGCGAACGCCACCGTCAGCTTGCCCGCGGCCCGGAGCTGGACGATCGCCGTGCGCAGCTCCTGCACCTGGGCCAGCCCGAGGGGCCGTCCGCCGATCTTGACGACGAGGCCCTTGACGCGCGGGTCCTTGCGCGCCCGCCGCAGCCCCTCCAGCACGTCGGACAGGCGGGTCTTGCGCATGGACAGGAGCGCCCCGAGCGGGTCGGAGGGAGGCCCCTCGGCGAGCCCTTCGGTGAGGTCGAGTTCGAGGATCAACGGGGCCGTGCGGCGCTGCCGGAACCGGTCGACCGATTCGATGATCGCCTTTGTCGCGTCCATAGCGACACCCTAGGCGACGTTGCGGGTAAAGAGGCGCAGCGTTTTCCCGCAGCGAAGCACGCCGCCCCGGCGCGGGGCCGGGGCGGCGTCCGTCATGCTCGGCCTGGCCGGGTTTGTCAGGCGGGTTCCTCGTCGCGCACGGCCTCGGGCTCGCCGGCCGTCGTCAGGGGCACGACGTCCTCCGTGGCTTCCACGTCCTGCTCGGCGGTCGCGGCGGCCTCGGGGGTCTCGGCCACGGCCGGCGCCGCGCGGCGCAGCCACAGCGCCCCGAGCGGCGGCACCCGCAGGCGCGCCGAGTACGGAAGCCCGTGCCACGGCTCCTCGACCGCCTCGACCGCGCCCAGGTTGCCGACGCCGCTGCCGTGATAGTCGTAGGCGTCGGTGTTGACCACCTCCTCCCAGTGCCCCCCGGCGGGCAGGCCGAGGATGTACTCCTCGTGCGGCCGGCCGGAGAAGTTGGCGACGCAGGCGACCATCGACCCGTCGTCGCCGTGGCGGACGAACGAGAAGACGTTGCCCGAGGCGTCGTCGGCGTCGATCCACTGGAAGCCCTCGGGCGAGTGGTCCCGCGAGAACATCGCCCGCGTCTCGCCGTACACGCGGTTGAGGTCGCGCACGAGCTTCTGGACGCCCTGGTGCGGCTCGAAGTCGAGCACCCACCAGTCCAGCCCGCGCTCCTCGGACCACTCCGAGCCCTGGCCGAACTCGCTGCCCATGAACAGCAGCTTCTTGCCCGGGTGGGCCCACATGAACGCGAGCAGGGCCCGCAGGTTGGCGAAGCGCTGCCACTCGTCGCCGGGCATCTTTCCGAGCAGCGAGCCCTTGCCGTGGACGACCTCGTCGTGCGAGAGCGGCAGGACGAAGTTCTCGGAGTAGGCGTACATCAGCGAGAACGTCATCTGGTGGTGGTGGTACTGGCGGAAGACCGGCTCGTGCTGGAGGTAGGCCAGCGTGTCGTGCATCCAGCCCATGTTCCACTTGAAGCCGAAGCCGAGCCCGCCGAGGTAGACAGGGCGGGACACGCCGGGCCAGGCGGTCGACTCCTCGGCGATCGTCACGATGCCGGGCGCCTCGCGGTAGGCGACGGCGTTCATCTCCTTGAGGAACTCCACCGCGTCGAGGTTCTCGCGCCCGCCGTAGACGTTGGGCGTCCACTCGCCCTCGCGCCGCGAGTAGTCGAGGTACAGCATCGAGGCGACCGCGTCCACGCGCAGGCCGTCGATGTGGAACTCCCTGAGCCAGTACGCCGCGTTGGCGACCAGGAAGTTGCGCACCTCGTTGCGGCCGTAGTCGAAGATGTAGGTGCCCCACTCGGGGTGGGTGCCGCGCCGGGGGTCGGCGTGCTCGTACAGCGGGGTGCCGTCGAACCGGCCGAGCGACCACTCGTCCTTGGGGAAGTGGGCGGGCACCCAGTCGAGCAGGACGCCGATGCCGGCCGCGTGCAGCCGGTCGACGAGGTGCCGGAACTCGTCGGGGGTACCGAACCGCGAGGTCGGGGCGTAGTACGAGCTGATCTGGTAGCCCCAGGAGCCGCCGAAGGGGTGCTCGGCGACGGGCAGGAACTCGACGTGGGTGAAGCCCATGCGCTGGACGTACTCGACCAGCTCGGTCGCGAGCTCGGTGTAGGACAGGCCGGGGCGCCAGGAGCCGAGGTGCACCTCGTAGGCGGTCATCGGCTCCGCCAGGTTGTCGCGCTCGGCGCGCCTGAGCATCCAGGCGTCGTCGTCCCACGTGTAGGTCGACACGTCGACGATCGACGCGGTCGCGGGCGGGACCTCGGTGCGCCGGGCCATCGGGTCGGCCTTGGACCTCCACACGCTGTCGGCGCCGAGGACGGAGAACTTGTAACGGTCGCCCGCGCCGAGGCCGGGGACGAACAGCTCCCACACGCCGGACCGGCCGAGGGACCGCATCGGGTGGCCGGAGCCGTTCCAGTGGTTGAAGTCGCCCTCGACACGGACGCCGCGCGCGTTCGGGGCCCACACGGCCAAGGCGGTGCCGTCCTCGTCGTCGTGGCGCATCACCCGGGCGCCGAGCACCTCCCACAGGCGCTCGTGGCGGCCCTCGCCGATCAGGTGCAGGTCGATCTCGCCGAGGGTGGGCCAGTGCCGGTACGGGTCGCCCGCCTCCAGGGGCTCGGCGCCCTCGTAGGTGACCCGCAGACGGTATGGCGGGATCTTGTCGACGCCCGGCAGCGTCACCGCGAAGACGCCGTACGCCTCGTGGGTCATCTCGTGCGCCGTGCGCTGGTCGCCCTCGTCCAGGACCAGCTCGACCTTCTGCGCCAGGGGCTTCAGCGCCCGTACGGTCAGCCCGCCCGGTGAGGGGTGCGCGCCCAGGATCGAATGCGGATCGTGGTGCGCGCCGCCGGCCAATCTGTTCAGGTCCAGGTCCGCGTTCATCGAATCGCTCACCGCTCCTCGGCTCCTTGCCGCCGTCTTGCCTCAACGCTTGTGTGTGTCACCTAACTCTGCCCCAGATCGGACCGCCAACCCACGATCTGGGATGGATCACACCTTGCCTATGGCAAACGTGCGGTCCGGGGGTTACGGAGGTGCATATCTCACCATTTCAGGACTCGGACGCCGCCGGTGGAAAGATCGACGATCACGCGCCCGACGTCCAGCCATCGGTGGCCCGGGAACTCGACGAAAAGCTGCAGGCAGCGATGGGCCTCGCAGCCGTGCCGCCGGAAGATCAGCGTGTGGACGCGCAGGTCCGCGGCCGACCGCAGCGGCCTGCCCGCCGCCCGGGCGTACGCCGTCCGCACCGTGCGGCCGAGCGCCGGATGCGCCAGCAGCACCTCGGTGGCCCGCGCCTCCTCCCAGGGCGCCGGGGCCGGGCGCATCGACGGGGAGGCCGCGGGCGGGGGGACACCGGGCGCCGTGGCCTCCTGCCCCGGGGCGCCGTAGGCCCCGGACGCCCGCCAGTCCGGCGCCTCCGCCAGGCACGCCGTCAGCGCGAGGGCCAGGGCGGCCCCCGTCCCCGCGACGGCGAGCCCCCTTCGCCGCATCCTCCCACCGCCTCACGCCTCGCATGAACGCGATTACGGATCGTAATCTACGCTGCGGCGTGGGTGAAGGCGGCGAGCGGGATGGGAAGCCACGCCGGACGGTTGCGCGCCTCGTAGACCACCTCGTACGCCGCCTTGCTCAGCTCCAGCGCCCGCAGCAGCACGGCGTCGTCGCCGTGGATCCTGCCGCCGCCCGCGGAGTACCCGGCGATGAACGCGGCGCGGTTGCGCGCCGCCCACTCGGCCGCGCACGGTTCGAGCGCCCCGGCGTCGGCGCGGCCGAACAGCAGGTGGCGGGCCGCGTACTCGAACGACCTGAGCATGCCGGCGACGTCCCTGAGGGGGGAGTCCAGGGCGCGGCGCTCGCTGAGGGGCTGCCCCGGCTCGCCCTCGAAGTCCAGCACGACCCACTCGTTGGGCGTGCGCATGACCTGGCCGAGGTGGTAGTCGCCGTGGACGCGCTGGACGGTGATCGGCCGTCCCATGTCGGACAGCCGGTCGAACGCCTCGTGCGCGGACCCGGCGTAGGCGGACAGCTTGGGCACCTCCGCGATGGCCGAGTCCAGGCGGCGCCTGAAGCCCTCGACCATCCGCTTGACCTCCGGCGCCTCGATCGTGCTGGTGGGGAAGGCGTCGGCCAGCTGGCGGTGCAGGTTGGCGGTGGCGATGCCGAGCCGGTGGGACTCGGCGGCGAAGTCGCCTCCCGCGTCGCAGCAGGGCGTGCCCGGCAGCGATCCGTACAGGTCGCGGACGCTGGTCAGGGCGAGCGACCAGCCGTCGCTGGCGGTCGGCAGGAACTCCTGGGTGAAGGCGAGCGTGGTGTTCTGCCCCGCGACGTCGGCCTCGATCCAGCCGTAGGGGCGGGCGATGTTGCGCGAGCCGCGCCGGGCGAGGGCGGAGACGACCTCCACCTCGGGGTTGACCCCGGGGATCAGCTTGCGGAACAGCTTGCAGATGTAGGCGTCGCCGAACACCAGCGAGGTGTTGGACTGCTCACCCCCGAGCACGAGGCTGCGCGCGGAGGTGTCGATCTCGGTGCCCGGCATGTGACGGAAGCGGAGCGGGCCGACGTCGGCGTCCCCGGCGATGGCCGAGAGCAGCACGCCCGTGACGTCGGCGTCGTGGACGGCGTCGTAGGCGTGGCCCTCGTCGGTGAGGCCTATCGCGACGTGCCGCAGGCGCTGGGGCAGCTCGGGGCGAAAGCCCACCAGAAGCTGATAGCGGTCGGTGGTGTCGCCCTGCCGGACGGTGATCACCACGTGTCGGACGGAAACCTGCCCGCGGGTCCGCGGCCTCGCCGCCGCGTCCGTGGTCCTGGAGGAACCCGCCACAGCGTTGTGGAGGATTTCTTCAGGATCACGGAGGGGCAGGGGGGTGGCGGATTCGACGGCGAGCTCGCTGATCGCGCGGCTCTTGCCGGCGAACCACCGTTGCCCGGTGATCCAGCCGGCAAGAAGCGCTTCGAGAGTATGTGTCACGTCTCCTCGGCTGCTGCGCTCGTTGGCGGAAGGGTGAACCAATAGAACCCATGCCCAGGAAGCGTCAAAAGATACGGAAGTTCCCCAATCGGGGGAAATGGAACCCCGCCCGTGCACTCCACCGGCGTGACCCCCTCGAACCTCCGTAGGTCCAGCTCCACGGGCTGCGGGAAGCGGGACAGGTTGTTGACGCACAGAACTCGATCGTCGCCGAGCTCGCGGACGAAGGCCAGAACGCTGGGGTTGGAAGAGTTGAGCTCCGTGAACTCGCCGAGACCGAAGACGGGGTGCCGCTTGCGGATCTCGATCATCTTCTTGGTGAAGTGCAGCAGCGAGCCGGAGTTCTTCTGCTGCGCCTCGACGTTGAGCGCCTGGTAGCCGTAGATCGGGTCCATGATCACGGGCAGGTAGAGGCGGCCCGGGTCGCAGTCGGAGAACCCGGCGTTGCGGTCGGGGGTCCACTGCATGGGCGTGCGGACGCCGTCGCGGTCGCCCAGCCAGATGTTGTCGCCCATGCCGATCTCGTCGCCGTAGTAGAGCACCGGGCTGCCCGGCAGGCTCATCAGCAGGGCGGTGAACAGCTCGATCTGGTTGCGGTCGTTCTCCAGCAGCGGCGCCAGGCGCCGGCGGATGCCGACGTTCGCCCGCATCCGCGGGTCCTTGGCGTACTCGGTGTACATGTAGTCGCGCTCTTCGTCGGTCACCATTTCGAGCGTCAGCTCGTCGTGGTTGCGCAGGAAGATGCCCCACTGGCAGTTCTCGGGGATCTTGGGCGTCTGGGCCATGATCTCGGAGATCGGATAGCGGGTCTCCCGGCGCACGGCCATGAAGATGCGCGGCATGAGCGGGAAGTGGAACGCCATGTGGCACTCGTCGCCGCCGGTGACCGGGTCGCCGAAGTACTCGACGACGTCGGCGGGCCACTGGTTGGCCTCGGCGAGCAGCACCCGGTCGGGGAAGAGGCGGTCGACCTCACGCCTGACCCGCTTGAGGTAGGCGTGGGTCGGGGCCAGGTTCTCGCAGTTGGTGCCCTCCTGCTCGAACAGGTACGGCACCGCGTCCAGGCGGAAGCCGTCGATGCCGAGGTCGAGCCAGAAGCGCAGCACCTCCAGCATGGCGTCCTGCACGGCCGGGTTCTCGTAGTTGAGGTCCGGCTGGTGGTGGAAGAACCTGTGCCAGTAGTACTGACCCCGCACCGGGTCGTAGGTCCAGTTGGACGCCTCGGTGTCGACGAAGATGATCCGGGCGTCGCTGTACGCCTCGTTGTCGTCCGACCAGACGTAGAAGTCCCCGAAGGGCCCCGTGGGGTCGTGGCGGGAGGCCTGGAACCACGGGTGCTGGTCGCTGGTGTGGTTCATGACGAGGTCGGCGATGACCCGCATGCCCCGCTTGTGCGCCTCATCGACGAGCTTGATGAAGTCTCCCAGATCCCCGAAGTCGGGAAGAATCTTCATGAAGTCGGAAATGTCGTATCCGCCGTCTTTGAGGGGGGATTCGTAGAGCGGCAGGAGCCACAGGCAATCGACGCCGAGCCACTGGAGATAATCCAGCTTGTTGATCAGACCCCGGATGTCTCCGGTGCCGTCTCCGTTGGAGTCCGCGAATCCGCGGATGAGGACCTCGTAGAAGACGGCACGCTTGTACCAACGCGGGTCGCGTGGTGTTTCGTGTGTGAAGGTGTTCGGGACGGGCTGAGGCGTCAAGCTCACCTGTGGACTCCCCGCTGTGCTTATGCGCGCATCCGCCGTCGCGGCCGGGCGCCTATGGCCGGCTCGCCGGCGTCGCTCGCAGTGTGAGGACGTGGGCTGGGTTGATATGTGGGTCGAGGCGTACGTAGTTGGCATGCCGCCAGTGGTACGACTCGCCCGTGAGCTCGTCGTCCACGATGAATTCCGCGCCCCAATCGAGGCCGAGGGCAGGCATGTCCAGCGTGACCGTCGCCTCGTGGGTGTTGTGCGGATCGAGGTTGACGACGACCAGGACCACATCGCCTATGCCGTGCCGTCGTGTGGACGGGTCAAAGGCGCCGGGCAGCCGCTTTGAGAAGCAGATCATATCCGGGTGGTCGACGTTGTGAAACCGTAGGTTACGCAGTTCCTGGACCGCCGGGTGCGCTCTTCTGAACAAATTGAGGGTTGTGAGGAAAGGCGCCAGGCTGCGGCCCTCGCGTTCGGCCGCAGCCCAATCGCGTGGTCTCAGCTCGTATTTCTCGCTGTTCAGATATTCCTCGCTGCCCGGACGTACCGGGGTGTTCTCCGCGAGCTCGTAGCCCGCGTAGACCCCCCAGGACGGCGACGCCAGCGCGGCGAGGACGGCCCTGATCTTGAAGGCCGGCATGCCCCCGGTCTGGAGGTATTCATGCAGGATATCCGGGGTGTTGACGAAGAGATTCGGCCGCAGGTAGTGCGACGTCTCGTGGGAGAGCTCGGAGAGGTACTCCTCCAGCTCCGGCTCGGTGGTCCTCCACGTGAAGTACGTGTAGGACTGGTGGAAGCCCACCTTGGCCAGGGCGCGCAGCATCGGGGGCCGGGTGAAGGCCTCGGACAGGAACACGACGTCCGGGTCGGTGGCGCGGATCTCGCCGAGCAGCCGCTCCCAGAACTCCACCGGCTTGGTGTGGGGGTTGTCGACGCGGAAGATGCGCACGCCGTGGTCCATCCAGTGACGGACGACGCGCAGCACCTCCGCGAAGATCCCCTCGGGGTCCTTGTCGAAGTTCAGGGGATAGATGTCCTGGTACTTCTTGGGAGGGTTCTCGGCGTAGGCGATCGTCCCGTCGGCCCTGACGGTGAACCACTCCGGGTGCTCCTTGACCCACGGGTGGTCGGGCGAGCACTGGAGCGCCAGGTCGAGCGCGACCTCCAGGCCCAGCTCGCCGGCCCGCCGGACGAACGCGTCGAAGTCCTCCAGCGTGCCCAGGTCGGGGTGGATCGCGTCGTGGCCGCCGTCCGCCGAGCCGATGGCCCAGGGCGAGCCGACGTCGTAGGGCTCGGGGTTGAGGGTGTTGTTGCGCCCCTTGCGGAAGGCGTCGCCGATGGGGTGGATGGGAGGCAGGTAAACGACGTCGAAGCCCATTCCCGCGACGGCCGGGAGCCGCTCGGCAGCAGTCCGGAAATTTCCGGACCTGGGGACGTTGCCCTCCTCGACGACCGCGCCCTCGGACCGGGGGAACAGCTCGTACCACGAGCCGAACAGCGCCCGGCGCCGGTCGACGTGGACGCGGTACCGCGGCCCGCGCGTCACCAGCTCGCGCAGCGGGTGGGCGGCCAGGGCGGCGGCGGTCTCGGGGAGCTGGGCGGACGCGAGCCGCGCGCGCGGGTCCAGATCCTCGTCCCGTAGCCGGTCCGCCACGGCCTGCAACACCGCGCGGTGGGCGCAGTCGTCACAGCCCGCCGCGCGCACGCCCTTGGCGGCCCGCTCGAAGACGCGGGCCCCCTCCTCGCACATCAGGTCGACGTCGATGCCCCGCGGGATCTTGATGCCCGCGTCGTGCAGCCACGTGGCGGCCGGGTCGCTCCATGCCTCAACCCGGTACTGCCACATGCCCTCCGTGGGAAGCGTCACCTCCACGGACCACCGGTCGGTGCCGGGCTCGCCTTCCCGCATCAGCAGGAGCGGACGTCGAGAGCCGTCCGGGGCGAACAGAACCACCCCGGCCGCCACCGCGTCGTGCCCCTCGCGGAACACCGTGGCGGCTATCTCGAAGGTCTCGCCCGCCGCGGATTTCGCGGGCCAGCGCCCGCAGTCGACGACTGGGTGAATGTCCTGTATTGGGATTCGTCCGATCATCGCGTCTCAAGGTAGCGGCGACGCACCGGGCGCCACCGGGAATTGTGAGGGCAAGGATTGATCTTTGCTTTCAGGTAGTTCCGGCCGGGAGCCGGGGTACGTGCGGGCACGGTCGGCACCGGTCAGGAGTGACCTGTGTCATCCCGGTGACCGGAGGTGTGAAGGTGAGGCTCTTACATGGGACTGCCCCCATAGTCCCTCCTCAAGCCTGCTGGGGGGAAGTTAGGGGTGCCCGGCGCGCCTCTTCTCCATCATGTTGCCGGTGTGCGCGACAGTCGTACATGATCGAGTTGTGATCACTGTGCCACGTCGGCTTTAGTGAGGTTTGAGCATGTTTGCTAGTGGTGAGAGCGAATCGCAAGAGATCTGGCAGACGCAAAGAGCGTTTCGGTCGCGCGTCGTGGCGCTGAGTAACTAGGGTCTGGCCCCGTGAGAGCAATCCGCAGATTCACCGTCCGTACCGTCCTTCCCGCCGAGCTGGCCGCCCTGGGCGAGCTGGTGCACAACCTGCGCTGGTCCTGGCACCCCGAGACCATGGACCTGTTCGCTGAGGTGGACCCGTACACCTGGGAACGGGTCGGCCATGATCCGGTTGCGCTCCTGGGAGCGGTGGAAGCCGACCGGCTGTCCGAGCTGGCACATGATCGCAGATTCCTCCGCAGGCTGGCGGACGCCGCCGACGACCTGCGCGAGTATATGACCGCCCCCCGCTGGTACCAGACTTTGCCGGACGCCCCCGCGGCCATCGGGTATTTCTCCCCCGAGTACGGCATCGCCGCCGCCCTCCCGCAGTACTCCGGGGGCCTCGGCATCCTCGCGGGCGACCATCTGAAGGCCGCGAGCGACCTCGGCGTGCCCATCCTCGGCGTCGGGCTGCTCTACCGGCACGGCTATTTCACGCAGTCCCTGTCGGCCGAGGGCTGGCAGCAGGAGCACTACCCGAGCCTGGACCCCGGCGGCCTCCCGCTGTCCCTGCTCAAGGAGGCGGACGGCGCGTCCGCCCGCGTCGCGATCCCGCTGCCGGGCGACCGCACGCTGCACGCCCAGATCTGGGTGGCCCAGGTCGGCCGCGTCCCGCTGCTCCTGCTCGACTCCGACGTCGCCGAGAACGACAACGCCGCCCGCGACGTCACCGACCGGCTCTACGGCGGCGGCACCGACCACCGCCTCATGCAGGAGCTGCTGCTCGGCATCGGCGGGGTGCGGGCGCTGCGCGCGTACTGCCGGATCACCGGGAACCCCGAGCCCGAGGTCTTCCACACCAACGAGGGCCACGCCGGCTTCCTCGGCCTGGAGCGCATCCGCGAGCTCACGGAGCACAGGCTCTCCTTCGACGAGGCGCTGGAGGCCGTGCGCGCCGGCACGGTGTTCACCACCCACACGCCGGTGCCCGCGGGCATCGACCGCTTCCCCGTCGAGATGATCGAGCGGCAGTTCGGCGGCGCCAACGCCTGGCCCACGGTGCCCGTGGAGCGCATCCTCGCGCTCGGCGACGAGCCCGGCACCCCCGAGACGCCGGGCGGCGCGGTCTTCAACATGGCGGTCATGGGCATGCGGCTCGCCCAGCGCGTCAACGGCGTCTCCGAGCTGCACGGCGAGGTCAGCCGCGAGATGTTCCAGGGGCTGTGGCCGGGCTTCGACCTGGACGACGTCCCGATCGGCTCGATCACCAACGGCGTGCACGCGCCCACCTGGGTGGGCCGCGAGGTGATGGAGCTGGCGGGCAAGGAGCTCCCCTCGCTGATCGAGAAGGCGCAGGGCTGGGAGGGCATCCAGAAGCTCTCCGACGAGGACATCTGGGGCATCCGCGGCAGGTTGCGCCGGCAGCTCGTCGAGGCGGCCCGTACGCGCCTGCGGGCCTCCTGGCGGGCCCGCGGCGCCTCCAGCGCCGAGCTGGGCTGGATCGACGAGGCCCTCGACCCCGACGTGCTGACGATCGGCTTCGCCCGGCGCGTGCCGTCCTACAAGCGGCTCACGCTGATGCTCAAGGAGCCCGAGCGGCTCAAGGAACTGCTGCTCGACCCCGAGCGCCCCGTCCAGATCGTCATCGCCGGCAAGGCCCACCCGGCCGACGAGGGCGGCAAGAAGCTGATCCAGCAGATCGTCCGGTTCGCCGACGGCGAGGACGTCCGGCACCGCATCGTCTTCCTGCCCGACTACGACATGAACCTCGGGCAGCTCATGGTGCAGGGCTGCGACGTGTGGATGAACAACCCGCTGCGTCCCCTGGAGGCCTGCGGGACCTCCGGCATGAAGGCCGCGCTCAACGGCGGTCTCAACCTGTCCATCAAGGACGGCTGGTGGGACGAGTGGTTCGACGGCGACAACGGGTGGGCCGTCCCGACGGCCGACGGCGTGGAGGACGCCGACCGCCGCGACGAGCTCGAGGCCTCCGCGCTGTACGACCTGATCGAGCGCGAGGTCGCCTCCCGCTTCTACGACCGCGCCGCCGACGGGTATCCGCGGCGCTGGCTGGAGATGGTCAAGCACACGCTCAGCTCGCTCGGCCCGAAGGTCCTGGCCGGGCGCATGCTGCGCGACTACGTCGTCGATCTTTACACCCCGGCGGCGGGGTCGGCGCGGGAGCTGTCCAAGGCCGACCACGTCCGGGCGCGTGAGTTCGCCGCCTGGAAGCTGCGGGTCACCCGCGCCTGGCCGGGTGTCCGCGTGGAGCATGTCGAGACCTCCGGCATCGGGGACACCCCCGAGCTCGGGGCGTCCATGGAGGTGCGCGCGACGATCGCGCTCGGCGAGCTGTCTCCGGACGACGTGAGCGTGCAGGCGGCGTACGGCAAGGTCGGGGGCCACGACGAGCTGATCAAGCCCTCGTACGTCACGCTGGCCGTGGAGGCGGTGGGTGACGACGGCAAGGCGACCTACACGGGCGTGGTCCCGCTGGACCGCACGGGGGCGTTCGGGTACACCGTCCGGGTCGTGCCGTTCCACACGCTGATGTCCTCCCCGGCCGAGCTCGGGCTGATCGCCTCGCCGGAGGAACCGGTGGGGATGACCAACGGCACCCTGCGCTGACGGCGGGCTCCGTCCCGGCTTCCGGGACGGAGCCCTCAAATCAGTCAAACAGGGACATCTATCTCGAATGTTTCGAGCGGGGACGGGGCAAGGCTCCCAGAGGTAGTGCGATCTCATCCGTGAGGGAGCGTGATCCTCGATGGACGGCTGGACGTTCGAGGGACAGCCGGGGGAGCTGGGGGACACCACGACCACGCTGGTCGAAGGCGGGTCGTTCTGCGTCTCCGAGCGCAACGGCGACATCCTGCCGGGCGGGGCCCAGGGCGTGTACTATGCCGACACCCGCCTGGTGTCCCGGTGGGAGCTGCGCGTCGACGACGCCCCCGTGGGCAGCCTGAAGGTCGTCCCGGGGGAGCCCTACCACTCGACGTTCCTCGGCCGCACCCCCGCACGTCCGGGCCGCGCCGACAGCACCATGCTCGTCATCCGCGACCGGTACGTCGGCGGGGGCGTCCGCGAGGACGTGATCCTGCGCAACCTCGCCGACGAGGCCGCGGGGTGCCTGGTGTCGCTCCTGGTCGCCTCCGACGTGGCCGACCTGTTCGAGGTCAAGGCGCACCGCATCCAGCACGTCGCCGACATCGAGACCCTCGTGGACCGCACCGGCCTCAGGATCGTCTCCGCCAGCCGCAGCCGGGGCGCCCGCGTGATCGCCGAGGCCGGGGAGTGCGAGTTCCACGCGATGCCCGGCCTGCTCACCTTCAGGATCGTCGTCGGCGCGCGCAGCGAGTGGCGGGTGACCCTCCAGGTGAATCCCATCCTGGACGGCGAGGAACTGCCCGCGTGGTTCTCCCCGCGCCACCCCGTCGAGCACGCCGAGCCCGCCATGCGCCTGGCCGAATGGGTGCGCGCCAGCCCGACGATCAGCAGCAGCAACGTCGCGCTCGCCCAGGCGCTCCGCAGGTCCAGGACCGACCTCGGCAGCCTGCGCCTGTTCGACACCGACCGCCCGGACACGCCGCCCACCATCGCCGCGGGCGCCCCCTGGTTCATGACGCTGTTCGGCCGCGACTCGCTGCTGACCTCGATGATGACGCTTCCGCTCGACCCGTCCCTGGCCCTCGGCACCCTGCACCGCCTGGCCGAGCTGCAGGGCACGAAGGTCAACCTGCTCACCGAGGAGGAGCCGGGCAAGATCCTGCACGAGCTGCGGTACGGGGTCGAGCCGGGCACGCCCCCTGGAGGCCGGCCCTACTACGGGTCGGTCGACTCCACCCCGCTGTTCGTCATGCTCCTCGGCGAGCTGCCCCGCTGGGGCCTGTCCGGCTCCGAGCTGCGCACCCTCCTGCCGCACGCCGACGCCGCGCTCGGCTGGATCGAGGACTACGGCCAGCGCGACGGGTTCCTGTCCTACCGGCGCAAGACCGACCGGGGCCTGATCAACCAGGGCTGGAAGGACTCCTTCGACGGCATCAACTACGCCGACGGCAACCTGGCCCACCCGCCGATCGCCCTCGCCGAGGCCCAGGGCTACACGTACGCGGCCTACCTCGCGCGGGCCTCCCTCGCCCGGCAGGCCGGGGACCCGCACACCGAGCGCCGCTGCGAGAAGCGGGCCGCCGTCCTGCGCGAGGCGTTCAACGCGCGGTTCTGGCTGCCCGAGCGCGAGTACTACGCCGTGGGCCTGGACGGGGAGGGGCGGCCGATCGACTCGGTGACGTCCAACATCGGCCACTGCCTGTGGACGGGCATCGTGGACGAGGACAAGGCGCCGCTGGTGGCCGAGCACCTGCTCTCGCCGCACATGTTCAGCGGCTACGGCGTGCGGACGCTCGCGGACGACATGGGCGCCTACAACCCGATGAGCTACCACAACGGGTCGGTGTGGCCGCACGACAACGCGCTGGTCATGTCCGGGCTGATGCGGTACGGCTTCGTGGGCGAGGCCCAGCGGATCGCCCAGGGCCTGCTCGACGCGGCGCACGCGGGCGAGGGAAGGCTCCCCGAGCTGTTCTGCGGCTTCGGCCGCGACGAGTTCCCGACGCCGATCCCGTACCCGACCTCGTGCGCCCCGCAGGCGTGGGCCGCCGCCTCGCCGCTGCAGATCGTCAGGACGCTCCTTCGGTTCGAGCCGTGGATCGAGGACGGCAAGCTGTGGATCAGTCCGGCCCTGCCGAAGGGGTTCGGCGTCCTCCAGATCTGCAACCTCCCCCTCGGCGAATGGCGGATCGTGGTGAAGGTCCAGGAAGGTGACGACCACGCCGGCGTCAGCGGGCTTCCCCCCACAGTCGAGCTGATCAACGACACTGTTCCGGCCACCGCCGTCTCCATGCCGGGCGTGGGCTGACCACGACCGTACGGAGGCCGGCGCGGGCTCGTGCACACGGGGGAAGGCGCGTCCGACATGACAGATATAGACACAGATACAGCGCATGTTGCCGACATGACGTCGATTGCCGCGACGATAGATTTCCCCGGACAACGCGCCCGGCGGGAGCCCGCCGACTCCGGGCGCCTGCGCATCGCCATGGTCGCGCCACCCTGGTCCGAGGTGCCCCCCATGGCGTACGGCGGCATCGAGGCGGTGCTGGCCGACCTCGTCGGCGGGCTCATGAAACTCGGCCACGAGGTCACGCTCATCGGGGCCGGCAGGCCCGGGACCAGGGCGCCCTTCCTGCGCACCTACCAGCGGGCGCCGTCCGAGCGCATCGGCGAGCCCATGCCCGAGGTACTGCACACCGCGCTGGCCTCCCGGATGCTCGCCACGCTCGACGTCGACCTCGTGCACGACCACACGCTCGCCGGCCCCCTCACGGCCGCGGGCAGGCCGGTCCCGACCGTGGTCACCTGCCACGGGACCGTCGACGGCGAGCTCGGCGAGTACTACCGTGCCCTCGGCGACCAGGTGTCGCTCGTGTCGATCTCCATGGCCCAGCGGACCTTCGCGCCCGACCTCAACTGGGTCGGGCAGGTCTACAACGCCGTGGACTCCACGACCTACCCCTTCAGCGAGCGCAAGGAGGACTGGGTGCTCTGGGTGGGCCGCTTCAACGGCGACAAGGGCGCCCACCTCGCCATCGACGCCGCCCGCGCCGCCGGGCGCAGGATCGTGCTCGCGGGCAAGCTGGTCGAGCCGTCCGAGCACGCCTACTTCGACGAGCACGTCCGCCCGAGGCTCGGCCCCGACGCCTGCTATGTGGGCGAGGCGGACCGCGCCCGCAAGCGCGAGCTGATGGCGGCGGCGCGCTGCCTGCTCTTCCCGATCACCTGGCACGAGCCGTTCGGCATGGTGATGATCGAGGCCATGGCCTGCGGGACGCCCGTCGTCGCCCTCGGGCGCGGGTCGGTGCCCGAGGTCGTCGTGGACGGGGTCACCGGCTTCGTCCGCGGCCTGCCGCACGAGCTGCCCGCCGCCGTCGAGGCCGCCGGAGCCCTCCGCCCGCGCGACAGCCGCTCGCACGTCGAGAGGGAGTTCGATGTCGTCCACATGGCCACCGGGTACGAGCGCGTCTACCGGGAGGCCGTCTCCTGGGCGCGCTCGGCACCGGTGGCCCGGAGACGGTGAGCCGGTGATCGGCCGCGCCCGTAAGGTGGTGGTGCCGCGCCGCCGGGGCGCGGCGCCGTACCACTGAGGAGGGCGTCATGGGAGAGTTCGTACGCGTCGAGTCCGGCGGCGGCATCGCGACGATCCGCCTGGACAGGCCGAAGATGAACGCCCTCAACGGCCAGATGCAGCAAGAGCTCGGCGCGTGCGCCCGCCAGGTGGACGCCGACCCGGACGTGCGCGCCGTCGTGATCTACGGCGGCGAGCGCGTGTTCGCCGCCGGGGTGGACATCAAGGAGATGGCCCACATGGGCTACGCCGAGATGTCCGCGCACTCCGGCGGCCTGCAGGCGTGCTTCACCGCCGTCGCGAAGATCGGCAAGCCCGTCGTCGCCGCGATCACCGGGTACGCGCTCGGCGGCGGCTGCGAGCTGGCCCTGTGCGCCGACTTCCGCGTCGCGGGCGCGGGCGCCAAGCTCGGGCAACCCGAGATCGCGCTCGGCATCATCCCCGGCGCCGGCGGCACCCAGCGCCTGCCCCGGCTGATCGGCCCCGCCCGGGCCAAGGACCTGATCTTCACCGGCCGCCACGTGGACGCCGCCGAGGCCCTCGCCATGGGCCTGGTCGACAAGGTCGTCCCCGACGCCGACGTCCACACCGAGGCCGTCGCCCTCGCCGAGCGCTTCGCCGCGGGCCCGCCCCTCGCCCTGCGCGCCGCCAAGCAGGCCATCGACCACGGCCTCGATGTGGACCTGGACACCGGCCTGGAAATCGAGCGCCTGCACTTCTCGGCCCTCTTCGCCACCGAGGACGCCCACACCGGCCTCACCGCCTTCACCCAGAAGACCAAGCCGGAGTTCACCGGCCGCTGACCGCCTGCCCACCGAGGCAGACGCCGGCAGGACCCGGAACATATCGGCCGACAACCTTGACCGGCTGCGAGGTACAGGGGAGCCAAGAGATCGGCCTGAAGCCGAGATCGGAAGATGGGCAACAGAACCGGCGCTGACGTTCCCACATCGCTGATGACAACTTGCGAGAACTGAGAACGACGAAAGACGCCGGTGGGACGGCTCGGAAGCTCACCGCCTTCGTCGGGTTCGGGTAGATCATGTTTTGCCGTTAGGGTGACCGTCATGGCGCGGTTTGTCATGAGGGTGTTGCTGCCCTTGCGGGTGCGGCGTGCCGTACTTCGGCGGTTCGATGGGCGGTACGTCACGCGGGCCGATCACCGGCAGGACGTCCGGGACGCCCTGTGGGAGGTGCAGGCGCTCAAGCGCGAGATCGTCGAGCTGCGCCGCGAGGTCGAGCTGCTGCGGCGGCGCATCGACAAGGGCACGGACAGGGGCGGCTCGCCCCATGCCGATCCCGCGCTGACCTCCAAGATCGAGGACGCGCACCGCCTGGCGGGCGAGACGGCCGCCGCCGTGGACCACCTGCTCCAGACGGACGTCCTGCTGTGGCAGGCCGTCGAACAACTCCGCGAGCAGACCACCGTCGCCGGCGCCGGCCCCTCCGAGAGATCCGGCTCGTGACCGTGGATCGGGCGGCTCGCGGGCGGGCTCATGTGCGCGGTGGCGGCGTGGCTCGTGAACGCGCGGCGGACGGCTTGCAGGGTTGGCGGCTCGTGAGGGGCGCGCGGGCGATTCGAGAGGTCGGCTCGTGAGGGTGGCGTGGGCGGCCGAGGACGGGGACTGGCGGCTTCGGCTATGGCTGGGGGCCGGGGAAGGGCTGACCGGTACCGTCACCGACGGGCAGGAGGTCGAGCTCGCCACCGACACCTGCCGGGTCCGCGCGCCGCGCCCCGCCGCCCCGGAGTCCGTCCATCCTGACCTGCTCGCCCTGGCCGCCTGGACGATCGTCGCCCCGTGGGCACGTGGACGGATCACCTTCGACCGCCCGATCTCCCCTCGATTCGCCGAGACGCTGCACAGTGGCTGGGGCATCGACGCCGGCCCGGTCGCCGGCACGCCGAGGCAGGGCGGCGCCCGGCTCGCGATCTCCTACAGCGGCGGCGCCGACTCCGCGGCCGTGGCGGCGATCCTGCCAGAGGCGCCGCTGATCCACTTCCGCCGCGTTCCTCACCCCCGCGTCCCGAACAGGTGGACGCACTACCGTTCCGACGTGCTCGCCGAGCTGGCGGCCAAGACCGGCCGGGACGTCACCGCCGTCGAGTCCGACCTGGAGTTCCTGCTACGTACCCCCCGTCCCGGATACCCCGAGCACCACGCGGTGACCGTCGGCGCGATCCTGTCGGCGGACGCGATGGACCTCGGCGGGGTGGCGCTGGGCTACGAGATCGGCTCACGGTGGCTCGGCGGCGGCCGGTACCTTCACCGGTACACGCCGGACAACCCGATGTGGTCGGCGCATGGCCCGTGGGGTCGCCTGTTCGCCGCGGCGGGCCTGCCGATCGTCCTGCCCGTGGCCGGCATCAGCGAGGCCATGACGATGCGCCTGGCACTCGGCTCCGATCTGCGTGACCAGGTGCGCTGGTGCCTGCGCGGCGACCTGCGCGGGCCGTGCGGCCGGTGCGGCAAGTGCCTGTACAAGGAGCTGATCCAGGCGGCGATCGAACGACGCCCGATGCGCACCACGATCACCGCCGACCGCCCGGTGGCCCGCAAATGGCAGCAACCCCCGCCATACGGTGGCCAGGAGATGATCGAGTACGGCTGCGCCCACGTCCCCGGCATCGAGACCACCCCCTTCGCCCGCGCCGCCGAATACCTGAAGGCCACCCCCGAATCCACCGCCTGGCTGGAACGCTGCTACCCCCACGCCGTCGAAGAGATCCCACCCCGATGGCGAAAGCACATCGCCTCGTTCATGGAAACCGAATTCGGCTACATGACCCCGGACGACGTCCACCGAGTGGAGACCTGGGGCCACCCCTGAAGTCCCACCACCGACTCGCCTCGACCCGCCGCGCACGCGAGATGCGGCTTGCTCCTTGAGTGCGGCATGAGACGGCGCAGGCGTCGCGCGGTTTCACCGCATCGACAATCGCCAGAACTCCCGGTTCCCGTTCTCCGGCAGCAACGCCGGATCGTCCCGGAGAATTCGCTGATGCAGGTCCCGCACATCGGCCCCCGGCTCCGTGCCGACATGCGTCACCAGCGCGTGCCTTAGGTTTCGATAGACGTCCAACGCCTCGGCATGCCTGCCCGAACGGTGGAGGGCGAGCATCAATTGTCCATGAGGGCGTTCCCGCAACGTGTGCGCGGAAGTCCACGCGCGGAGCCGGCCGATCAATTCCCAATTGCGGCCCAGCCTCAACTTCACGTCGAAGAAGTCCTCCGTGGCCGACACATGTTCTTCCCGTAACCGCCCCGCCCACGGGGCCAGGTCCCCGGCCAGGTCGATCCCGTGAAGAGGGTCCCCACGCCAGAGTCCCAGAGCCTTCTCCAGAAGCTCGTACGCTCGTCTCGGGTCGCCGTCGGCAAGTCGTCGGCGGCCTTCCGCGACGAGGAGATCGAACGCCGCCGCATCGAGGTCCTCGTGCCCCACCATGAGCGCGTAGCCGTTCCTCGACGTCACGATTCGCGGTTCCGGCAGGTGAGTGGACGAGAGCAGGCGCCGTAATTGGAATATGTAGGTCTTGAGATTGCTGTCGGCGGACTTCGGAGGGCGGCCATCCCACAGGTGCTCGACCAGATAGGACTGGGATACGGCGACGTTCGCGTGGAGCAGGAGAAGCGCCAGAAGACCTCGGTTCTTCCTCCTTGAAATGTCGATGAACTTTCCGTCGTGATCGCTGACCGAAAGAGGTCCGAGCACACGAAACAGCACGGCATCCGCCCCCGTGGCGTAGCATCCGATCCCCACTGACCCCGCTACCTTAAAACTTCCTGTGAACCGTGACAAGATCGGTTCAATACGCGCGGTACATTTTCGATGTGCCGCGCGTATGCCGCGAATATGCCGAGCATTTCGTACCTTCCACGTGTACATCCACTGGTCGCAACACGTGGAGTAAACGTGGCCTCACTGTCCATCAAACCCCCGCAGGCGGCGCCACCGCCCAGAAGAAGGACCCGCCTGAAAGCCGGTGTGGCGGCGCTGACCCTGGCCGTAGGCGTTTCCAGCCTGCCAGGCGTTCCCACGGCATCCGCCACGGCGGTCCCGCCCGCCGCCAAGCGGGCCGCCGTCCCCGAGCGCGTCACCGAACGTCCCGACCGCGTCTCGGCGGCGCTCGCGGCGCGCCTGCAGGGCAGCCGCGTCCTGATCACCGGCGAGACCACCGAGTCCAGCCAGACCTACGCCAACGGGGACGGAACCTTCACCGCCGAGACCGTTAGTGGTGTGGCCCGGGTCCAGAAGGACGGCCGCTGGGCACCGGTGGATCCCCGGCTCTTCGACGCGGGGAACAGCGTCCTGAAGGCCAGAGCCGTGAAGCCGGACTTGGAGTTCTCCGCCGGAGGGCGGACGCCGTTCGCGAAGATGACCAGGGAGCCGGGCAAGTCCCTGGCGTTGTCCTGGCCGTCTGAGCTGCCCAAGCCGACCATCAAGGACAACACGGCCACCTACACCGGGGTCGCCGGGCCGGGCGGGGACCTGGTCGTCACCGCTCTGCCCACGGGCATGCGGTTCGACATCGTGCTGCGGGAGCGTCCGCGCGGGGACGTCGAGTTCAAGGTCCCCCTCAGGACCGAAGGGCTGACCGTGGGCACCACCGCGGACGGCCGCCTGGAGTTGACCGGGGGGAAGAAGAAGCTGGTCGCCGCCGCGGCCGCGCCCGCGATGTGGGAGGCGGGAACGTCCGGCAAGGTCGCCGCGACCCACGGGCGCCGGGGTGACCGAGGACGCCTGGGCAAGATCACCGGAACGGTGGAGGGCAAGGACGGCGGCCAGGCGCTGGTGCTTCGCCCCGACCCGTCGTTCCTCGCCGACCCGGCGACCAAGTATCCGGTCACCGTCGACCCGACCGTGCTGCTGCCCCTCAACGACGACACCGACGTCAGCAGCATCTTCGTGGACGACAACAACTCCGCCGGCGAGTTCATGAAGGCCGGCACCGAGGCCACCGGCGACAAGGACCGCGCCTACCTGCGGTTCAACACCACCGGCCTGCCCTCGGTCGTCACCGCCGCCCAGCTCGTGCTGCGCAACGTGGACGCCCCCTCCTGCGGCCCCACGGTCGGTGCGGGCATCCAGGTCCGGCAGGTCACCAGCGCCTGGGACGGCTCGCTCATCGACTGGTCCCCCCAGCCCACCAACACCACCACGGGCGCCGTCACCAGCACCGAGGGGTCCCAGGCCGGGGTGTGCGGCAGCGGCTACATGAAGTGGAACATCACCGGCATCGTCCAGGCCTGGGCCGGCGGCGCCGCCAACCACGGCCTGGTGCTGCGCGCCGCCTCGGAGACCGCGACCGCGAACTACCGCGTGTTCACCTCCTCCGACGAGACCATCGAGTTCAACAGCCCACCGAAGCTTTCCATCACCTACGCTGCAGCTCCGGCCACCGGGACGCTCTCCACGGCACCGTCCGCCACCTCCGGCGGCACCACGCTCAGCGCGTCCACGACCCCGACCCTGCGCGCTCAGCTCAACGACGCGGACGGCGGGACGCTGACAGGCGAGTTCGCGGTCGAGCATGATCCGGCCGACACGGCGCACGGCACCGGCGCAATCTGGTCCGGCAGCGTCACCGGCGTCGCGGCAGGATCCGACGCCTTGATCAAGGTGCCCGCCGCGACGCTGGCGGAAGCCTGGAAGATCCGGTGGCGTGCCCGGGCCTACGACGGCGGCCTGTACTCGTCATGGTCGAATTGGCAGTACGTGACCATTGACAGCACCGCGCCTACCGCCCCGGCCGTCGCCTGTTCGAGCTACCCTTCGGGGGCGTGGTCCCCCAAGCAGCCCGCCGCCGTCGGCTGCACGCTCGACAGCGACGCCGCAGACTTCTCGTGGGGCCTGGACGACCCGTCGGCCCCCGAGCGGGCGACCGGCGATCCGGCGTCCATCACGATCGACCCCGCCGACGGCCTGCACACCCTCACGGTGACCGCCACCGACGCGGCGGGCAACATCTCGCCGGTCACCCGGTACACCTTCGGTGTGGGCACGGGTGAGGTGATCAAGCCCGCGCAGGCCGACCGCACGCAGGGCGCGGTGACCCTCGCCTCCAGGGCCGAACCGGGTCGTACCTCGGTCCGGTACGAATACCGCTCCACGGTCACCGGCGCCGGGAGTTGGGCCGCGATCCCCACGGCGGACGTGAGCGTGCCGGGCTCCCCCGGCCCCATCGTGTCCTGGCCGCAGACCCGCGCGAACACCGCCCAGGACTTCGCGGACCTGTACTGGAACGTGGCCGTGACCCTGGCGGGCCGCGGGGACGGGCCGGTGCAGGTGCGTGCCTGCTTCCCCGGGTCGCCCGAGAAATGCTCAGACCTGGTGACCTTCACGCTGGAGGCCACGGCCTTCGGTTCCTCGTACGCGACCAGAGAACTCGGTCCGGGCGGCGTCGCCCTGCTGACCGGCGACTACGGGGTCCAGTCCGTCGACGCCAGCGCCTTCGGGCTCGCCGTCAGCAGGGGGCACACCACGCTCGCCCCGCCGTCGGCCGGGGTCTTCGGACCCGGCTGGGTCGCGTCCCTTCCCTCCGGCGCGTCGGCCGTCTCCGGCATGACCTTCGAGGACCATTCCAGCGACGGATACGTGCTCTTCACCGGCCCCGAAGGTGGGCAGCTCACCTACACCCTGCAACCCGACGGCACCTTTGCCGGTGTCGGCGACGCGGCGGACGGCTCCACGGTGACCAAGAACTCCGCCACCCAGTTCACACATGACGACGCCGGAGGCGTGCGAACCGTGTACGCCCTGTCCGGCGGATCGTGGGGGGTGACACAGGTCGACGAGCCGGGAGACGAGAACACCAGCGCCTACGTGTACGACGCGCAGCGCCGCGTCACCCGCATGATCGCCCCCGCCCCGGCTGGCGTCACCTGCTCGGGCACGCTGGTGACCGGCTGCAAGGCCATGGACATCACCTACGCGACGACCACGACCGCCACCGGCGTGACGTCCGGATGGGGTGACTACGCGGGGCAGGTGAAGCAGATCTCCTACATCGCCTACGACCCTGCGACATCCGCGATGAAGACGACCGCGGTGGCGTCGTACGCGTATGACACGACGGGGCACCTCCGCCAGGTCACCGACCCGCGGACGGCTCTGTCGACCGTGTACCAGTACAACGCCGAAGGGCGCATCTCGCAGCTCACACCGCCGGGACTCAACCCGTGGCGCATGGAGTACGACAACCAGGGTCGCATCGCCCATGTCCAGCGAGAGGCCGGGACCACGGACCTCACCCACACGATCTCCTACGGCGTCCCGCTCAACAGCCCCGTTGACGTGACCGGCGCCCAGGCTGCCGCGTGGGGCCAGACCTCCGGCCTTCCCAGAACCGGCACCGCGATCTTCCCGCCGTCCCGGGTGCCCCCGCGCGGCGGCGACGGGGCGTACGCGCCCACCGGCACCGACTACCCCTACGGGGTGATCACGTACCTGGACGTCAACGGGCGCGCCGTGAACGAGGCGTCGTTCGGAGCCGGAGCCTGGCAGGTCTCCAGCAGAACCTACGATGACGGCGGCCACATCGTCTGGGCGCTCTCTGCGGGCAACCGAGCGCTGGCGCTGACGCCGACGGCCGATGTCGACCCGTTCGTCGCGGGCCGGCCCACCTCAGCGGAACGGGCCGCTCTGCTCTCCGTCACCAGCACCTACAACGGCCTCGGCGATCTGGTCTCATGGGACGGGCCCGCCCATCGGGTCATCCTCAGCTCGGGATCGGTCGTGACGGCGCGGCAGCACACCGAGAACACCTATGACGAGGGCAAGCCGGATCCGCAGACGGACTACCAGCTCTTAACCACGACCACGGTCAAGCCGCTCGTCCTCAACGGGACCGCCGCCGCCGCACCGGCGGACACTCACAGCGTCAAGCTAGGTTACGCGCCGATCATCGCGGGCGATACCTCGGGATGGGACCTTCGGAAGTCCACGACCACGACGACCGTTGTGGGCGGCGGCAACGATGTGGTGGAGTACCAGCGCTTCGATGCGGCCGGCAGGGAAATCGAGCGCCGGACGCCCAAGTCGAACGGATCCGATGCAGGAACCACGACCACGGCCTACTTCACCTCGGGTGCCCATCCGACGGTGAGCGCCTGCGGCAACAAGCCGCAATGGGCCGGGCTTCTCTGCAGGACCGGGCCAGCCGCGCAACCGGTCGGCGTGGTGCTCCCGATCACCACGACCACATATGACTACTACGGCCAGACAGCACGGGTCACGGAAACCTCCGGCACCACGGTACGTACGACCACCACGCTCCTCGATTCGGCTGGCCGGCCAAAGACGGCGCAGATATCGGTGGCCCCTGCGGCTGCGGGTGGTACGGCGGTGCCCGACACCACCCTCACCTACGACGCGGCGACCGGACTACAGACCCATGTCACGGCCGGGGGATCCACCGTCGTGACGAGCTATGACGCGCTCGGCAGGGTGCAGTCCGTCACCGACGCGGAAGGCAACGTGGCGACGACGACCTACGACACCGCGGGAAGGGTCGCGACCCTCGGCGATGGCAAGGGCACCTCCACGTTCACCTACGGCGGGACGGACGCGCTCGGCAAAACCGAGCGGCGTGAGGTCCCAACTGCCATCACCGCCTCCGGGGTGGGCACGTTCACCGGAGCCTACGACGGCGACGGGCAGCTCATCTCGCAGGGACTACCGAACGGTCTTACCGCGACCGGCCGATATGACGTCACCGGAAAGCGGGTCGCGCTGACCTACTCGAAGGGCACCGCGTCATGGCTGGCATTCTCCAGCGTGCCGGACATCGACGAGCGGACGGTGCTTAACTCCGGGCCCGGCGGTAGCGTTCAACGTTATTCCTATGACAGTGTGGGGCGCCTCAAGAAGGTCGCCGACACCTACGCGGGGACCTGCGCCACGCGCCAGTACGACTTCGACAAGAACACCAACCGGAGCGGCCTCACGATCTATGGGGCGGCCGCCGGAGGGGCTTGCGCCACCTCCACCGTGGTGGAGAGCCAGACCCACGCTTACGACGCCGCGGACCGGGCGACCGACAGCGGTTACATCTACGACACCCTCGGCCGCACTATTCAGGTACCGGGGGATCAGGTCGCGGGCGGAGGCGACGTCAACGTGACCTACCACGCCAATGACCTGGTCGCCGATCTCACCCAGGGAGCGCTGACCAAGACGTTCACGCTGGATCCGCTGCACCGGATCCGGACCGTGGAGAGTCAGGGCGGCCTGGTGACCGGCACCGTGGTCAACCACTACGCGGGAGACGGAGACTCGCCCGCCTGGATCACCGAGCTGGACGGCACGTGGACCAGGAACGTCACCTGCCTCGCCGGAATGGCCGCGATCCAAAAGAGCGACGGATCGGTCAAACTTCAGATCGGCGACCTACGCGGAAACATCATCGCAACCGTGGACAATACGACCACGGCGAGCGGAGTCGACGCGTACTTCGAGCAGACCGAGTACGGTACCCCTCGCGACCAGAACATCGTCAATCCGGACCGCTATGGGTGGCTCGGCGGCAATCAGCGCCCCGCGGACGCACTCGGCGGCATAATCCTGATGGGCGCCCGGCTCTACAACCCTCACACAGGACGGTTCCTGCAGATGGATCCCGCACAAGGGGGAAGCTGCAACGACTACGATTACACGTGCGCCAGTCCTGTCGAAAACGTCGACCTTGACGGCAGGGCCGGCATTCCTGCTGACGAATATCAGAACTGCCTCTACCTTCTGTCGGTCAAGGAATGCTTGTGGGGGTTCAGGCTGGCAGAGGTGGCCAAGGACTACGACAGGAAATATCATAGGTCGTGGTTCAACTCCCCAACCGACAAAAGGAACCAAATGGGCAAGGACGGCAGCACGGCCAATGCTTTCCGCCATGCCTTCTGGAACGCCATGATGGTCTTCTACTTCACCCTCAAGATGGCACGGGTCATTGCCGACAATCATGAGCTATACGGGAAAGAGACGACATACTCAAGGGCGGATCTGCTGAACAACACTCTCGGTAGGAATATCGGCCTAGGGCTCAAGGCCAAGTATCGGAGCCGTACCTACGCCCAGATCGCGACGGCGGTGCGAGGGTACCGGCTCAGCTACTGGTGCACGAACGGCAAGCGAACCTACCAATGCTAGGCGAGTATTGAGAACGGGGCCCGGGACGCATGTTCCGGGCCCCGTTGTTCCGTCAATCTTCACCGACAGAGAGGAACGCTCGTGGCGCGGAGGGCGAAATGGCAGGTCATGGGCCTGGCGGTGGTGTTGGCTGCGCTCGGGGTTCCTTTGAGCGCGTGCCTGTCGGCGGGGTCTGGGGTGTTCGATGCCGCGCGTCCGCCGGGGGCGCCGGGCAGGGTGTGGACGCTCGTGATCGATCCGAGCACCGACTACGACGACGGTTATGTCGTCGACAAGGACGGCGACGCGGTGGACCTCCCGTCCTGCGGCGAGAACCCGAGTTCGGGGAAGGGTGGGCTGCTCAGCCGTTCTGGGAGATCACTCGCGGTGTCCGGATGTTACGACACCAGGGCTCAGGAGTACATCGTCAAATTATTCACCGAGGACGCCTGGGGCGTTTCCATCCCGGGACTCGGGCCGATGGCCTGGGCGGACGATTCCCATTTCCTCACCACCTCGATCGAGCCCGACGGTCCGATCCTCGAATACGCCATCTCAGGCGGCCGGGCGTTGATCTCGCGGTCGTACAAGGCTCCGGGCCGCGTCGACGCGCTGTCGGCCGGCGCCTCGGAGAAGATGTTCGCCTACGCGTACGCGACGGGCAGAGGCGGTTACCAGATCGGCGTGGAGAACCGCGAGACCGGCCGGCACTACGAGATCCCGTTCAAGGGGAGGATCGACTACCTGGCCTGGCTGCCGGACGAGTCGGCTCTGGTCGTCCAGCGCGCCACGGAGTTGTACCTCGTCCCCGCGGGGGAGGGGACGGCTCGGCCACCGGCCAGGGCGCTCACGAAGGTGGACCGGTCATGCATCCTGGTGGACCCCACACGGCACGGCGTCGGACTGTGGTGTGAGGGCAAGTCCGACATTACGCAAATATCCGCGACCGGAGCGACCAAGGTGGTCGCCCAGATCGATTCCACCGGACCCAGCGTGGGCATCGCCTCCGACGCCGTAACGTGGTGACCGCCGTCAGGTGGACCCCCGCCGCACGTCGATGACCGCCACGGCGGGGCGGCCGGGCGATCAGCGTGACCGAGGGTGCCGATGGAGATCAGTGACCGGTCGTCCCGGCACCGTGTCCCTGCTCACCGGCGACTACTCGATCAGCGCCACCGACGTCAACGCCTTCCGGGCTGTCGGCCACCAGTCCTCCAGGCAGCCAGTGGCTGGCCGCCGGCGTCACCGTCATGTACTGGGCCGTGCTCTCCTTGTTCGCCTTGGCCGGGCTCAGGCGGCACCCCCGCACCGTGATCTCCGTGCAGCCGTCTCCGGCAGCTCCCCAGCCCACCGACGATCTGCGCGAGGATCTCGCCGAAGCCAATCGGCGCCTGGAACAGCTTGAGCGCGCCGCCAACGACCCAGTTCGCGGCGGCGGGCCGCCGCGAACTGGACGACGATGAGGGGGCGAAGAGGACTCAGCTCCAGTCGCCCGAGTCGTCGTCATTGTCGGCGTACCACACGTTGGTGCATTGCCGGCCGCCGTTGTGCAGGATGCACACTCGCACGGCTCGATGGGCTCCATCGATCCTAGGCGTCGAATAGGTGCCGTTCGAGCCGGCGGTGACCTCGCAGTAGTCCCATGTTCCGCGCGCTTCGACCTCGTGGGTGCGCAACCAGTTGTGGTCGGCGTTAGGGCCTGTGACAGTGAAGTTGGAGCGGTCGATGCCCATCACGTCACCTGCGCTGAGATTCGCCTCCGCGCGGGCGGAAGCGTTGGCCCGATTGCTGTAGAGACGCACAGTTTTGCCGTGGAGGGTCGCCGGGTATTTGAGATCGCCGGTGGGGCCCTCGTCATATTTGACCTCTCCGTCGCCTAGGGCGTTCCAGGCTCCGGAGTGACAGGCATTAGCGGCGTGCGCGGCTGATGGGGCGCTCACCGAGACTGCGACCGACAAGGTGGCGCCGAGCAGAGCGGCCAAGGTAACGTGGCTGGCCGTCGTGGTCTTCGTGCGATGAGTCATTGGGGATCCCCTCAATCTGTTCGATTCCTAGTGCTGTGCCTTGTATGACCGCAACGGGACGAGTCAGGAATAGCCTGAGCGGGCGGTAGTACGAAAAGTCACATCCCGAGCGCGTTCGGCCGCCTCGTCCCCTCAACGGCCCAGCCGATCTTCCTTCAACCTGCCGGGAGACAGAAGGGGGGCGTTGTGCAGCGTTGTGCACACTTGGTTCGGCCTGGCCAGGTGGGCGGCTACTTCACCTGGCCAACCCCGAATTCCGGGCCGCCAAGGCGGGATCCCGGCAACGGACCGGCAGCTTGGCGATCCCGCCGGACACCCCGCCGGGAGTCGAATGGCAGGCGCTCCGCATCGCCTGCGACCGAGCCGAGGAACTGGCCGGCGCGGCGTATGCCCGCATCACCGATGACCGGCTCGACAAGCTGGCCGCCGAACTGCTGGCCACCCCCGTTGCCCGTGTCAGGGCGCTCGCGTGCGCGCGTAGAGGTGTCCGAAAGTCGTGAAAGTCCATGCGTGCCCCCGCGCGCGCGTAGCGGTGTCCCGAAAATCCCGAAATTCCCTTGGAACCTGTCGCTGATCCTCTGTCGAATAGTTCACTGGAGGCGTCGCCGCGCGCCCGCGCGGAAGTGCCTCAGGAAACTCACGAAAGCCTGGTCACGAGGGTGGCCGGTGTTCTGGCAGTTTCGCCAGGAGGTCTCGCGCACACGCGCGCGTAGGAGTGTCGGAAAACCCGCGCCCACCTGGCCGCCTAGGTAGGTAGGTGGTTGCGTAGGCAAGCACCTAGCAGGGTCGACGCCTGGCTGCCGGGGGCTCTCAGGGCACCGGCTGTAACCAGCTTGCAGATGTCGTGAAGGCACGTTGCAAGTGGACTGGCTTTTACTGCGGACAGCATCGTCCTCACCAAAGGAGATCCCGGTGAACCGCATCGTCCGCTTTCTCGGCCTCAGTGCCACCGCAGGAGCCCTTTCCCTGGGCCTTTGCGCACCCGCTGCCGAGGCATCCGCCCTGGCCGACCGGACCGCGACCGTCAACATCACGTTCGACATGATGGATTACGAGAATTTCGGCAAGAACGAGCGCTGCCGCCACAACCTCCTGCGCAGCAAAACGGGGCGCATCGGCGGGCCGGCCACGAACTTCAAGGCCTGGGCGACGTGCGGTGGAGAGATCCGCACCGAGATCCATTACCGGCTCCGGTGGGCCGCCCCGGGCATTCTGACCGTCGACAACATCGTCATCTGGTTCTTCGAGGGTGACAGCGCGGATACTCCCTGGCTGAAGGGCAAGGGGAGCATCGGCACGTTCATGCTCTGGATGGGGCAGACCGCCACCAGGCAGATCCGAGTGCAGAACGATGCGGACGGGCAACCTGACGACCGCACCATCCTGACGTTCACCGTGAGCAACTGACAGCGGACTCCGTGGCCCTCGGTCTAGTCCAGGTGCCCGCGCGGGTCACCAGGCGGGGAGCTGCTGCGCCCGCGGCCCGGGGCCGGGGGCGTCGAACAGGTCGAGCTGCCCGGCGCCGGCGTCGCCCTGGCCCTGGAGCTTGAGGCAGCGGCGGCAGGTGACCGGCCCGTGGTCGGGGTGGGCGGCGCCGGGGTCCCAGCCGCTGACGCCGACCATGCACGCCGGGCCGGGCATCAGGTGCCCGCCGAGCCACCGGGTCATGGCGACCTGGTGCACGATGCCCGACGAACGCACCCGCAGGTGCGCCCCGCCGGCGTAGGCCGCGCGGGCGGCGGCCGCGATGTCGGCCAGCCAGCCGACCGGCTATGGCGCTGGACGACTAGGTGCCGGCGGCTCAGAATCCCGGATATGCGTCTAGATCATGGAGCGATCTTCGACCAGCCCGACCTCGTGGAGGCCGGTGACCAACCCGAGGTTGTGGCCGTCACCTACGTCGCGACCGCCACCCGGACCGGAAAGCGGTGGACCGCCGTCGCCCGCGATCTCCCCGGCGGGCGCACCGTCCAGGCTGAAGGCGCGAGCTGGGGCGAGGTGAGGCGGAACGTGGCCGACCTCGTCTTCGAGGCACACAACGCCGATGCCGGCATCGGCGCCCTCCAGCTTGTCCCCGCCGACCCGGAAGCCGCGGCCGCGGTGGTGGACGTCATCGCCGCCCGCTCAGCGCGGATTCTCGCCGAGCAGGCCGAGCGCGACGCCGTCCGCCATGCCGTCCGCCTCCTCATCGGCGAGGGGTGGAGCCCCCGCGACATCGGCAGCGCCCTGCTGCTGTCGCACCAGCGCATCTCCCAGCTCGCCCCCGGCGCCACCACGTAAGGCATTTGAGCACGGCGTCCTGACAGGCGCCTGCCGCGCTGCCGCAAGACCCGCGCAACGCGCTCGCCAGCGTGCGGCGCACGGCGAAGACGTCGCCGAAAGAATCCGGAGCATCCGGGGTAGGCCCTGGAGCATGACCAAGCACACGCCATGGGACAAGGAAGCCGCCGCCCGGGTGCAGTCGGCGGCCGCGAAGAACCCCGACAGCGCCAGCGCACGCGATGGCCTCGACCGTGAGGCTCAGTCTCGGGCGGACCAGAACGAGCACGAGGACCAGGACGACGAGGACTGAGCGAAGGACTGGCAACCCAGGTTGCCGCCGAACGGCGTGTTGCCGAATGGTGCTTCGGGCGCCAGGACGGCGACCGGCTTATCAGCCCCTGGAGCGATAACGGCTGAGCGTGTCGGCGTGCTCCAACAGCGCCCCATGCAGCTTGTCCATCGCGTCGGCGTGCTCGCTCAAGGCCCTTGAGTGTTCGGTCAGTGCCGCAGTCTGCGCCGCCGCTTGGTCATGGCCGTGGCGCAGCTCGTGGTACATCGCCTGCAGCATCGACAACTGCGCATCGGCCAACCGCTCGACACGTGTCCGCGCATTGATCTCGGCCGCCGTCAAGTTGTCGTAGCCGATGTAGCCGTATGCCTGCACGGCGTCCTGGTAGTGCATCTCGGCGAGGGCCCGGTCATCCTTGGGGCCGTCCTCAGCAGGGGGCTCGAAGGTCGTGTCCACGTGCCCGACGGTAACCGGCGCCGTCGACTGACAACTGCCGAATTGTGCTTGTAGGTCATCAAGGGGCGGCGGCCGCGGCCGCGCGGCAGGGCCGCAGGCCCTTGGCCGCGGCCACACCGCCCTGGCGTCCGGGAGGAGCGGGTCGCGCCCATCATCCCTTCTGTGGTCACATTGGGGGCGGCCCGTGGATTCGCCATTTTCGTTCTGCTATCGGCCAACTCGTATTTTGTAGGAGAGCGTCCGATCCGTTGGGAGCTCGTTTCGAGCCGCACCTCCCCTGCGGGCGAGGTGCGGCCTTCTTGGGTGAGGAGGTCTGAGATGAAGGTGACTTATGATCGCGAAGTCGACGCCGCGTACATCGAACTGGTCGAGACCGGTCCAGGGGAAGCGGTCGAACAGAGGGTCTTCGAAATTCCGCCCGAGACCGAAATGATCCTGGACCTGGATAGGAACGGGTTCCTCCTGGGAGTCGAGCTCTTGGGAGCCTCGAAAGTCCTGAGAAGTGAACTGCTCGCGCGTGGCGAAGAAGAACTGGATAGAGAGACGCCGTGACAAAGGGCCGGCGGCGGGCGAGTGACGCACTGTCACCCTCAGCTCGCTCCCGAGCGAAGGCCATACTGCACGCCGGGGCGTGGTCGCGTTCGTTGTCGCGGGCTTGTGCTACGCGATACTATTCGCCGTCTCCGCAGCGCTCAAGGCTCGTCATTGCGGTCCTGGTCATATAGCTAGTCGTACACGGATACACGGGCTTGGGCGCGGGAGGGACCGGTACGAGAAGAGTCGGAACGGCCGGTTCGCGATCGCCGGGTTGGGTGTGGCCTCGGCCAGGGACTTTCGAGGGGCTTCAAGTTGCTGGTCGAGTTCGTTGTTGAGATGTTTCTTGAGTTCGTCGCGGCCCTGTGGGTCGAGTTACGGTCCGCCAATACCAGGGCGAAGTATCAGTCAGGGGTGGAGGTGCGGATCCCCTGCAAAATGCGTTTCGTGGACCGTTCCGGCAGGCGTTGGCGGCGAGGGAGGCTGATACTGCAAGGCTCCTCGTTCCGGTGGCGGTTCTCGGCGGTCTCGGTTGCGGACATCGTCGATATGTCGTCTCCTGGCGTCTACGGCGTGACGAGGAGGCGGAACAGGGTGTTCCATGGTGCCGTCGGCGGTGAGCGGGCCGAGTTCCTGGTGCGGGCGCCGGACGTCGAACTGGTGCGTTCCGCTGTCGGTCCTGGAAGCCTCTGGGGTTGAGTTTCGGCATGCGGCGTGATTTCAGTTCGGGGGACCTGTGGCGATGAGGTGGCGGCCATGGGCCGGACGATGGGGTTTCGCCGCCGGTTGCTGCGGGCTCGTGTACGTGGGGGCGGTGGGTAATGCCGTCTTCAGTGATCACCAGTCGTGGGGGGCGGGGTTGGTGAGAGGTGTGATTCCCACCCTTTTGGTGGCTCTTGTGGTGGTCGCTGCCGAGTGGGGGCGTGGGGGTGTGGACAGGCGTGGTGGGCGCGACCGTGGTCAAGCGGTTCACCAGGGCCGTTCACCGGGTGACAGTGGGTTCACGGGCTGAGAGTGGTTCATCGGGGGTGAGTGGTTCGCCGGGTGACCTCGGGGAGGTGGGGGCTCGAGGGGGAGATCGGGGACGGCGGCCGGGGTGATCGGCCTGGTTGTGGCCGTTGAGGTGTTACAGGGGCGGGTGTGGGTGTATGGGCGGCGGTGGTGGTGGCGGGGTGGGAAACTGGGTGGTGCGATGAGGGTTTACGTGTCGGTGGATATGGAGGGCGTGACGGGGCTTACCGACCCCGAGGAGATGCACGCCGGAGGTCGTGGGTACGAGCGTGGCTGTGAGCTGATGACCGCCGACGCCAACGCGGTGGTCGCGGGCGTCTGTGAGGCGGGGGCGACGGCGGTGGTCGTCAACGACGCGCACGGGTCGACGAAGAACCTACGGGTCGATCTGCTCGATCCGCGTGCCTCGCTGATCCGGGGGCCGGGCAAGCCGATGCGCATGGCGCAGGGGCTGACGGGGGAGTTCCAGGCGGCGTGCTTCGTCGGGTACCACGCCCGCGCCGGGGTCCGGCACGGGGTGCTGAACCACACGTGGATGGGCAGGGAGATCCAGAACGTCTACCTGAACGGCGAGGTCGTCGGCGAGGCCGCGCTGGTGGCCGGGTTCGCCGGGTTCTTCGGGGTGCCGGTGGCGCTGGTCACGGGCGACGAGGCGGTCTGCGAGGAGGCCCGGTCGCTGCTCGGGGACGTCGAGACGGTCGCGGTGAAGAAGGGCGTCGACCGGTTCGCCGCCGAGCTGCTGACGCCGAGCGTCGCGCAGGCGCTGATCCGGGAGGGCGCCGCGCGGGCGCTGAACCGGCTGGGCGACTTCCGGCCGTACGTCGTCCCGCTGCCGGTCACGCTCGGCGTGGAGTGGAACTCGACGGCGATCGCCGCCGCCTGCTCGCTGGTGCCCGGCACCCGGCAGGCCGGTCCCCGGCACACCGAGTTCACGACCGAGGACTTCCGGGACATCATGGGCCTGCTCGGCCTGTACGCGTCGATCGCGGGCCAGGTGGCCTGCGGCAGCGGCATCTACGGCTGACCTCGGCCGAGTCGTGGAAAACGAGGGAAACGAGGGGTTACCGCGGCGCGCCGCCGACTCGCTGACGCGGCGTTCGCTGCTCGTGGGCATCGGCGCGGCCGGGGGCGCGGGCGCGATGTACGCCGCGATGGGCGTGCTGGGCCTGGCCCCCACCGAGACGACGGCCCCGGTGCCCCCCACGGGCGGCGGGCCGTCCCCGGCGCCGTTCGTCCCGCCGCAGCGGTCGGACTTCACGTTGCGCGGGGGTTCGGCCGCGAAGGTCCTCGTGCTGGGGGCCGGCGTGGCGGGGCTGGCGTGCGCGTACGAGCTGGGCAAGGCCGGGTACGACTGTACGGTGCTGGAGGCCCGCGACCGCGTGGGGGGCCGCAGCATGACGCTGCGCGGCGGGGACGTCGTCAGCGAACTGGCCGAGGTACCCGGGAGTGGGGCGCACACGTCCGCCCCAGTGCCGCCCCTCACGGCGGGTACGCCGTCGCCGGGGGCACGCGGGGAGACGCAGCGGGTCACGTTCGGCGAGGGGACGTACTTCAACGCGGGTCCGGCGCGGATCGCACAGTGGATGGTGACGCTCGACTACTGCCGTGAGCTGGGCGTCCCCCTGGAGGTGTTCGTCAACGGCAACGCTGCCGCCTACGTGCTCACCGGCGGCATGCGCGCGCCCGCGCGCGTCCGCACGGCCCGCGCGGACGCCTACGGGTACATCTCCGAGTTGCTGGCCAAGGCCACCGACGCCGGGGCGCTGGACACCCGCCTCACCGGGGCCGACAAAGAGCGCCTGCTGGACTTCCTCTCCCATTTCGGGGACATAGGCGCCTCGCACGCCTACTCCGGCGGTGAGCGCCGGGGGTACCGCGTCGATCCGGGGGTGGGGACGGGCGCCGAGCTGGGCCCGCCGCCACCGCTGACGGACGTGCTGAGCGCGCGGCTCGGCCGGGTGCTGACCATGGACGCCGGGTACGAGCAGGCGATGCCGATGTTCCAGCCGGTCGGCGGCATGGACGCGATCGTGCGCGCGCTGGCGGCCCGCGTCGGGGCGGCCCGCATCCGGACGGGCACCCGCGTCACGAAGATCATGAACCGGCCGGACGGGGTCGAGGTGACCGTCGAGGGCGGGGCGTCGCTCCGGGCGGACTACTGCGTCGCCGCGCTGCCGCCGCACCTGCTGGCGAAGATCCCCGGCAACCTCGGCGCCGACGTGCAGTCAGCGCTGGCCACGCCGGTGCCGCTGTCCGCGGGGAAGCTGGGCCTGGAGTACGGCCGCCGGTGGTGGGAGATCGAGGACCGTATCTATGGCGGAGCCACCGAGACGGACCTGGACATCGGGCACATCTGGTACCCGTCGTACGGGTTCCACGGCGAGCGCGGCCTGGTCGTGGGCTACTACAACACCTCTCAGGACGCCGAGGCTTACGATCGGCTGCGCCACCGCGAGCGCCTGCGCCGCGCGCTGGTCCAGGGCGCGAAGATCCACGGACGCGCGTACGCCAAGGGCATCCTCGCCGCGGTGTCGGTGGCCTGGCGGCGGCAGCCGCACATCGAGGGGGCCTGGGTGCGCTGGCCGTCGATGAGCGGGTTCTCGCTGCTCCAGCGCCCGGCCGGGCGGGTCTACTTCGCCGGCGACTGGCTCACGCACCTCATCGCCTGGCAGGCGGGGGCCTTCGAGTCCGCCCGTAAGGTGGTGACCGAGCTTCATCACCGCGTACTGAAGGAGAGTTGACCTCCGTTCCTCCCTCGCCTCAAGGGTGGGGGGCCTCGACGCTCAAGGAGTTCTGATGACCATGGCACTGGGCACGCTCGACTGGGTGCCCGCGCGTGACCGGCGCGACCTGCTCGCCGGCCCGGTCGCCCGCGCCCTGGACGGCCTGGCCGACGACGTCGCGGTGGCGCCGATCGACCCCGCGCTGGCCGACACCGCCGCCTTCTGTGAGCGGTACGGGGTTGCGCTGGAGGACTCGGCGAACTGCGTTATCGTCGCCGCCAAACGGGGAGGCGAGACGCGGTACGCGGCCGTCATGGTGCTCGCGACGATGCGCGCCGACGTCAACGGGGTGATCCGCCGGCATCTGGACGCGCGCAAGACGTCCTTCGCCCCGCAGGCGGACGCGGTGGAGATGTCCGGTATGGAGTTCGGCGGCATCACGCCCCTGGGCCTGCCGGAGGAGTGGCCCGTTCTGGTCGACGCCGAGGTGGCGCGGCGGCCGTTGGTGGTGATCGGCAGCGGCATCCGGGGCTCCAAGCTCGCCCTGGCCGGCGAGGCGCTCACGCGGCTGAAGACCGCCGAAGTGGTGGCCCTCGCGCAGTGACCCGCGCGGGGTCCGGAATGGGTGGCGAGCCTCGCGAGTTCGGGCGTCAGCGGTGACCGTCGCGAGTCCGGCATCATCCGTGATCTTCGTGAGTTCGTCCCAGGGTGACGCCGGGGAGCCGGGCATCGGGGAAGACCTCCGCGAGTCCGGAGTCAAGGGAGACCCACCCGGCCCCGGAACCCGCGGTGACCCGCGCGGGCCGGGGACCATTTGACGATGACTTTCCCGTCTTGGGAAACCGATGACCCGCCGTCGACCGTTGTACTACCGGGAATGTGGCCTCATGGTTCACTTATGTGTGGGGTTTAAGCCGGTATGGTGCTACGTGCCGTCAAGGACCACGGGCTGACGTCCGTGGCGAGTTCTCCTGCCCACATCAGGCGAGGTGGGCGAACCGGTGGCCGGCGGCGGGGGTCCGGTCGACTGCCGGTGGGCGTTGAGGGGCGCCTGCCGCACGCGCGCGTGGTTCCGGCGGCAGGCCATGCCGTCGATCGCCGGCCGATGCCCGAGGGCATTGCGCTCGGTAAGCAAGATGTGACAATTGGAGCAAGGCACCTTCCTCCGGACACGAAACCCGGGGCACCGCCGGAGATCAGATGAATCATGACGACCGATTGGGCCCCTACCGGCTGCTCCGGCGGCTCGGTGAGGGCGGCATGGGCGTGGTCCACCTCGCGCTCGACTCCCAGGGGCGGCAGGTCGCCGTCAAGGTGCTGCGCGCCGAGGTGACGGGGGACGACGTCGCGCGCCGCAGGCTCGCGCGCGAGGTCGAGACCATGCGGCGGGTGCGGAGCCGCAACATCGCGGAGGTGCTCGACGCCGACGTGACCGGCAGCCGTCCCTACATCGTGACCAGGTACGTCCCGGGAATGCCGCTGGACGACACGGTCAAGCGCGACGGGGCGCTGGCGGTCGGCGCGCTGCTGCGGGTGGCGCACGGCGTGGCCGAGGCGCTGGCGGCGGTGCACGCGGCGGGGGTCATCCACCGCGACCTCAAGCCGGGGAACGTCCTGCTGCTGGACGGCGAGCCCGTCCTCATCGACTTCGGCATCGCGCAGGCCGTCGACGCCACCCGGCTCACGCAGACCGGCATGTTCATCGGCACGCCCGGCTACCTCGCGCCCGAGATCATCGAGGGGCACGAGGCCGGGCCGGAGGTGGACGTGCACGCCTGGGCGGGCACGCTGCTGTACGCCGCGACCGGCCAGCCGCCCTTCGGCAAGGGCACGCTGGAGATGATCTTCTACAACATCACCGCCGGCCGGGCCAACGTCGAGGCGGCCCCGGCGCTGCTGCGCCCGCTGCTGCGCGCCGCCTTCCAACGCGACCCGGCCAAACGGCCCACGGCGGCCGAGTTGGCCGCGCAGTTATCGCGGCTGGTGCCCCCGCGCGGGGGGCAGGGGCGGGCGAGCGTGCCCGACGAGGTGATGACGCTTCCGGACATGCCGCCGGACGACCAGCCGCTGACGGGGCCGCCTCCGGGTACCCGGCCGGTCCGCACCGGCCCGTCCCGCGCCGAGCCGCCCCGCACGGGCCAGTCCCTGCTGCCCGAACCGGTCGCGGGAGGCCCGGTGGGCGCGTCCGCCACCGGCCCGGCGGTCCCGGGTGTCCCCGTAACCGGAGTTCCCGGCGTGCCGGGCGTGGCGCTGCCCGGTGTGGGGACGCCCGCCGCGGCGTCTTCCGGACGGCCTGGGGGCGGTCCGGCCGAAGAGTACGTGTCGCTGCTGGGCGACGCCCCGAAGGGCGCCAGGCCGGGGGAGCCGTGGCCGACCGTGCGCGTGACCGGGGAGCAGCTGCGCGAGGCGGGGCTGGAGGGCGACACGCCCACCGTCCGGCCGCGTGCCGGGGACCTCCAGCCCGGGCGCGTCGCCGAGGGCGACCTGCCGACGCGGTTCGCCCCGCCCGGGCAGTCCCGTCCGTGGAGTGAGGCCCGGCCCGGGTCGTACGACCAGGGCGAGGTGCCCACCCGGCGGGTGCGGCCGGAGGAACTGAAGGAGGCCGACGCCAGGCTGGGGCGTCAGATGGGGCTCGGGCCCGCCACCGGGGCCACGGGCGCGCCGGCCCGGCCGGGTACGGGTCCCCACCAGGGCTATGGCACGGGCTCCCAGCCCGCGCAGGGCACAGGGGCGCAGCCGGCGCACGGGACAGGGGCGCAGCCGGCGCACGGCACAGGAGGGCAGCCCGCGCCGGGGACGGGGTCCCAACCAGGCCGGGGGACGGCATTCCAGCCCGGCCAGGGGACCGGGTCCCGTCCGCAGGGGACGCCGTCGCATGGACAGGGCGTCGGGTCGCACGGCCAAGGCACAGAAGGCACGCAAGGCCCAGGGGCGCACGGGCAAGGCGTGCACGGGCAAGGCGCGCACGGTCAGGGCGCAGGGGCGCAGGGCCATGGCGTCCCGCCTCGCGGGCAGGGGATGACATCCTCTGCCGCGCCGGGCACGTCACCCGTGCGGGGCACAGGGGCGAATCCCGCCCAGGGGGCCGCGCCCTCCCGCGGGCTCGGGGCGAGCCCGCCGCAGGGGGCAGGTCCCACGCTGGGGTCGGGGCCAACGTACGGGGCGGGTCCCGCGCATGGAGCGGGTTCCACACACGGGGCGGGTTCCGCGCCTGGGTCGGGTCCCGCGCATGGAGCGGGTTCCGCGCATGGAGCGGGTTCCGCGCACGGGGCGGGTCAGCAGGGGCGGGCCGGTGGGGCGGGCGGGCGTCCGTACCCGCAGGCCCTGTTCGAGCAGTCGCCGGACATCTTCGAGAGGACGCCGCACATCCGCCAGCAGCAGGCCCCGTCGTACGTCCCGACCATGCACCTGCCCCCGGGTGCGACGCCGGACCTCGGCGCGGCCCCGGCCGGCCTGCGCGCCGGCTCGCCCGTGTACGGCGTGGCGAGCGTGCTCGCGCTGGTCCTCGTGATCGCCGCCGCGGTGCTGGCGCCCGTGGTGGTGGCGGTGGTGGTCCTCCTCGGCGCCGTGCTGCTGCGCGCCGCCGACATCGCCCAGCCCGCGTCCGGGGAGGGGCGCCCGGCGAGCGCGGCCGACCTGTTGCGCGTGTTCGGACGTCCAGGCGCGCTGCTGAAGTCGATCGGGCTGACGATCGCGCTGGTGCCGTACGCGCTGATCCTCGGCGTCCCGGTGGCACTGGTGCTGGCCTTCCTGGTCAGGAGCCTTCCGTCCGGCCTCGTGCTGAGCTGCGGGGTCGCGGTCTCGTTGTGGATCATCTGCGCCGGGCCCGGCATCGAGGGCCCGGGGCGGCAGATGAACCGCACGTTCGCGGCCCTTTTCCCCTCCAAAGGGGCGGCCATCGGCGTCGCCTGCGTGCTCGGGGTACTGGCCGCCGGCGCGGCTTTGTACGCGGTGACCACGCTCATCGCGCCGTCGGGAGAGGCAGTCTGGAGTCCAGTGGAGATGAGCGAGTGGCTGACGAGACTCGTCGATCAGCTTCGGGAAAAGGCAGGATGACGGGGGCATGACGGGTGAGACGATGCGGGAGACGATGGACAGACTCGGCCCCTACAGGCTGCTGCGCCGCCTAGGCGAGGGCGGCATGGGCGTCGTCCACCTGAGCCTGGACGACGAGGGCAGGCAGGTCGCCGTCAAGGTGCTCCACCCGCACGTGGCCGCCGACCTCAAGGCCCGGGACCGCCTGACGCGCGAGGTCGAGACCATGCGCCGGGTGCGCAGCCCGCGCGTCGCGGCGGTGATCGACGCCGAGCTGACGGGTCGCACGCCGTACATCGTGACGAGGTTCGCCCCCGGCCGCACGCTGGAGGAGACGGTGCTGTCGGACGGGCCGCTGCCCGCCGACGCCGTGATCCGGCTGGCGCGCGGGCTGTGCGAGGCGCTCATCGCGATCCACGCGGCGGACGTGATCCACCGCGACTTCAAGCCGGCGAACGTCATGCTGGTCGGCGGCGACCCGCTGGTGATCGATTTCGGCATCGCCCACCTGGTCAACGCGACCCGGCTGACGCAGACCGGCATGTTCGTCGGCACGCCCGGCTACCTCGCGCCCGAGATCATCAGGGACGAGGAGATCACGCAGGCGGCGGACGTGCACGCGCTGGCCGCCACCGTGTTCTTCGGCGCGACGGGCAAGCCGCCGTTCGGCACGGGCACCTTCGAGTCGGTCTGCTACAACATCATGGAGGGCCGGGCGAACATCGACCAGGCCCCCGTCTGGCTGCGGGGCTGGCTGCGCGCGGCGTTCGCCGTCGACGCCTCGGCCCGGCCGGACGCCCGCCGCCTGCTGGCGATGTCCCGGGCCCTGGACCCGAGCGTGACGGCGTTGCAGGAGAGCCCGGCGCGGGCGGGCGACACGCGCAGGATCGGCGGCTCGGGCGGCGCCGGCAACGCCAACGGCGAGGGCGCGGGCCGGCTGCGGGGCACCATGGCTCCCGGGACTCCGGGGGCGCCCGGAGTCGCGGGCGTTCCGGGTGTTCCCGGCGTCTCCGGCGCCGACGACGGCACCCGCGTGCTCGACGATGGAACCCGCGTGCTGGACGACGGCACCCGCGTGCTCGGCGACGGCACCCGCGTCCTGACCGATGGCACCCGCGTGCTCGCGGGCTCGGGGGCGGAGGGCAACGAGCCGGACGAGCCGCGCACCAAGCGCGAGAAGCTCGCGCGGGAGGACAGCTTCTCCGACCTGCTGCCGCCCGTGCGGTACGCCGAGCCGGAGCGCAGGCGCAGGGCCGCCGCGGCCTCGTCTTCGCCCCCGGCCGTATCGCCCCCCGCCGTGTCTCCGCCCCGCGCGAGCCCGCCCGCCGCACCGCCTGCCGCCGCGCCGCCCGCGTACGCGCCGCCCCCGGCGAGCTACGCGCCGCCGCCCGCGTACCCGCCCGCCCCGTACGGGCCGCCGCCCGGCTACGCGCCCCCGCCGTACCCGGACCAGCGGGTCGCGTACCCGCCCGCGCCGCCGCCCGCGCCCGGGGCCGCCCGGGGCTCGGCCCCGCCGCCGGCCGGCGCGCGGCCGTACCAGCCCGACCAGGGGCCCGGTCATGGGCGTGGCCCCGAGGGCGAGGCCCGGCGCGACCGCCCGCGGTACCGCGCGGGGCATCCGCTGCTGTCGGCGCTGCTGCTGGTGGTGGCGGTCGCGTTCGCGCGCATGGTGCCCGTGCTCGGGTGCGTGTTCATGGTGGTCGTGGTGCTGTGCCTGCGCGTCGGGGAGCACCTGTGGGGCGATCTCGCCGACCGCCGCGCGGTTCGGGGCAGCAGCGCGAGCGACCCTCTGCTCGCCGTGCTGGGCACCCCGTGGGCGCTGATCAAGTCCGCGCTGGCGACGCTCGTGATCACGCCGCTGGCGGCGATGTTCGGCGTCTGCGCCTGGGGCGCGCTGCACTACATGGCGAACATGGACGGCGACTCGGCGGCGGCGTGGGGGGCGTCGGCGTTCGTCGCCGGGCTGTTCGTGCTGCCGGGGGGCGGCAAGCCGCGTAAGGCCGTGGCCCGCACGCTCACCGCGGTGATCCGCAGCCCGGGGGCGGGCATGGTGGTCACGATCATCGTCGCCACGCTCGCGTTCTTCGCGGTGATGACCGCCGTCACGGCCGAGCCGTCGTGGACGCCCTGGGAGGCGCCGTCGCAAGTGATCAACTCGCTCAGCGCGTCGGCGCGCAGCAGCGCGACGGGGCTCGTCAGCGGGCTGGTCGAAGATCTCTTGAAGAATCTTGGCCTGGGTTTTCTGGCCTTCTGGGGGAAATGACCTGAGACGGTCATCGTTTCCCCCAGTGTCGGTGTGGAAATGAGGCGGCCGAGCGCGCACGATGGAAGGGGCTGGCCCGGAAGGAGTCGCATGAGCGTGCCGGCGGCCGATCAGCTCGGTCCCTACCGCCTGCTGTCGAGGCTGGGGGCGGGCGGGTTCGGCGAGGTCCATCTCGCGCTGGACCCCGAGGGGCACACCGTGGCCGTCAAGGTCCTGCATCCGCACGTCGCCTCGGACGAGCTCGCGCTGGCCCGGCTCGGACGCGAGGTCGAGACCATGCGGCGGGTGCGCGGGCCGCACATCGCCGAGGTGCTGGACGCCTCGATGACCGGCCCCCGGCCCTACCTGGTCACCCGGTACGTCCAGGGACGCTCGCTCGGCAACGTCGTCGCGGCAGGCGGGCCGGTGCGCGGCGACGACCTGCAGCGGCTGGCCGCGGGGCTCGCCGAGGCGCTGGCGGCCATCCACGCGGCGGGCGTCGTGCACAGAGACCTCAAACCCGCGAACGTGATCATCGCGGACGGCGAGCCGCACGTCATCGACTTCGGCATCGCCGACGCGCTGGACGCGTCCTCGGTGACGGCGTCCGGCGCCGTGCTCGGCACGCCCGGCTACCTGGCGCCCGAGGTGCTGGAGGGCCGGGAGGCGGGTCCGCCGGCCGACGTCTTCGCGTTCGGGGCGACGGTCGCGTACGCGGCCTCGGGGCGCCAGCCGTACGGCACGGGCCCGGCGCCGGCGGTGGCCTACCGCGTCGTCCACCACGAGCCCGACCTCGCCGACGTGCCGTCCTGGCTGGCCCCGCTGCTGGCCGAGTGCCTGCGCGCCGACGCGGCGTCCCGTCCGACGGCGGCCGACCTGTGCGCGCGGCTGGGTGCGCCGGTGCCGCAGGTCCTGGTGCCGCCGCAGCGCAGGCGGGTGTCGTCGGGCACCGAGCCGCCGACCGAGGAGTGGCGCCCGGCCGACAAGCGCGAGCCCGCGGGGTCCGCCGACGGGGCACTCGCGCGGCATCGCGAGAAGGTCAGGAAGCGCTGGGTGGTGGGCGCGGGCGTGGTGTCGGGGCTGATCGCGGCGGCCGCCCATGGGTACGTCCCGGAGCTGTCCCTGCTGGTCCTGGCGGCGTACGGCGTGGGCGTGCTCGTGGACGCGGGGTTCGGCGTCGTGGCGAGGGCCAGGGCGCGCGTGGTGTTCGACCTGGTCGGCGCGGCGGGTACCGTCGGGCTGTACGCCCTGCTCACGGCGCTGTTCAGCCCGGCCACGCTCGTGCTGGCGCTCGGCACCGTGATGGTCGTCCTCGTGACGATCGCGTTCGCGAGCTGAGGGTGCGCACTTTCCCGAGCATGGTTCTGGAATAAAGTTCGGTATGGTGGGGAAAAGTAGCCCGCGAGGCTCGCGCGGGCCGGGTAGCTGCGGGTTCGCCGCTAAGCTACCAGCAGGTAACATAGGGACGGGAGAGGGGCGATGCAGCCGGAAACGGAGATCGCCCCGGGGCCCCCGCCGTCACGGCGCCCTGTGGCCCATGACAGTCTGAAGGCGGCCTCCGGTGCAGATCACCGGGGCGGCTCGTACGACGTGCGCGTGCCCCGCGCGCACGTGCCGAGGAATCGGCGTCATCCCAGCGATGCGGTGGCGCCTGTGAAACGGGAGGTCGGCCACCGGCCATGAACATCGTCGTCTGCGTGAAGCAGGTCCCCGACACGGCGACCGAGCGCAAGCTGAACGCCAAGGACAACACGCTCGACCGTGACGCCGCCGACGGCGTCATCAACGAGCTGTGCGAATACGCCGTCGAAGAGGCGCTCAAGATCAAGGAAGCCCACGGCGGCGAGGTGACCGTGCTCACCATGGGGCCGGGCAAGGCCACGGACACGATCCGCAAGGCCCTGGCGATGGGCGCCGACAAGGCCGTCCACCTGGTCGACGACGCCCTCCACGGCTCCGACGCCCTCTCCACGTCGTACGCGCTGGCCCAGACGCTGAGGAAGATCGGCTTCGACCTGGTCGTCCTCGGCTCGGAGTCCACCGACGCGCGCACCGGCGTGCTCGCCGCCATGCTGGCCGAGCGCCTCGGCGTCCCGCAGCTCACGCTCGCGGGCAAGGTGGACATCGACGGCTCCGCGATCGCGATCCAGCGGGTCACCGACTACGGCTTCGACAAGGTCGAGGCCTCGCTGCCCGCCGTGGTCTCCGTCGTCGAGAAGATCAACGAGCCGCGCTACCCCTCGTTCAAAGGCATCATGGCCGCCAAGAAGAAGCCGGTGGAGACCCTCGGCATCGCCGACGCCGAGATCGAGGCCGCGCAGGTCGGCCTCGGCGGCGCCTGGAGCGAGGTCGTCGAGTTCGCCGTCGCGCCCCCGCGCGCGGCCGGCACCATCGTCAAGGACGAGGGCGACGGCGGGTCGAAGGCCGCCGAGTTCCTCGCGTCGAAGAAGTTCATCTGAGGGGCGACCAATGGCTGAGATTCTGGTTCTCGTCGAGCACATCGACGGAGAGGTCAAGAAGGTCACCCTGGAGCTGCTGACGCTGGCCCGCTCACTGGGCAGCGCGTCGGCCGTGTGGGCGGGTCCCGGCTACTCCGAGTCCGCCAGGGCGCGCCTCGCCGAGTACGGAGCCGACAAGATCTACGTCGCCGGCTCCGAGGAGATCGTCGACTACGTCGTCGCGCCGAAGGCCGAGCTGCTCGCCCAGCTCGTCGCCTCCGCCTCGCCCGCCGCGGTGCTCGTCGCCGCGACCGCCGAGGGCAAGGAGGTCGCCGGCCGCCTCGCGATCAAGACCGACTCCGGCGTGATCACCGATGCCGTGGGCCTGGGCGACGGCTTCGTCGCCGAGCAGTCCATCTTCGGTGGCGGTGTCAACGTCAGGGCGAGGGCCGTCAAGGGCACCCCGATCGTCGCCGTCCGTCCCAACTCGACCGCGCCCGAGGCGTCGGCGGGGGCCGGGGCCGAGGAGCAGGTGACGGTCGCGCTGTCGGACGCCGCCAAGGGCGCGCGGGTGGTCGAGCGGGTCAAGCAGGAGAAGGGCGCCCGTCCCGAGCTCACCGAGGCCGCGATCGTGGTCTCCGGCGGGCGCGGGGTCGGCTCCGCCGAGAACTTCGCGGTCATCGAGAAGCTGGCCGACGCGCTCGGGGCCGCCGTGGGCGCCTCACGGGCCGCCACCGACGCCGGGTGGTACCCCCACCAGTTCCAGGTCGGGCAGACCGGCAAGACCGTCTCGCCGCAGCTCTACATCGCGGCGGGCATCTCCGGGGCGATCCAGCACCGGGCCGGCATGCAGACCGCCAAGACGATCATCGCGATCAACAAGGATTCCGAGGCTCCGATCTTCGAGCTGGCCGACTTCGGCGTCGTGGGCGACCTGCACCAGATCGTCCCGCAGCTCACCGAAGAGGTGGAGAAGCGCAAGTAACCGCCACCAAGGCGTCTTCGAGGACGGCGCCGCGCCCGTGATCCGGGCGCGGCGCCGTCCTTTTCCTGTGCGGGACGGTTCACGCATGGGGACGGACCTCTCGTACAGGACCGTCTCCTGCATACCCGTGTGTCTCGCGTGTGGGGCGGCCTCGCGCCAGGAGGATCTGCGGGCGACTCATGACCTTCGTGCTTCCCATGCGGTCTGACGAAGTTTCTCCGATTCAAGGTGAAACAGCCCTTGTGCGCCGGACACGTACAGAGTGAAGAGTCCCCCGACGAGAGGGAGCAGCGTGGGTCCCCCAGACCTCAAGCGGCGCTTCGAGGAGATCTACACCGCGCACTACGCCGAGATCCTCGCGTACGTACGGCGGCGCACCGCCTCCTCCGACGACGCGGCCGACGCCCTCGCCGAGACCTTCACCACCGCCTGGCGCCGCCTGGACGACGTTCCCGACGGAGCCAGGGCCCGCCTGTGGCTGTACGGCGTGGCCCGCCGCGTGCTGGCGAACGGCCGCCGGGCCGAGTCCCGCCGCGGAGAGCTGGTCGAACGGCTGGGAGCGCAGCTCGCGCTCTGGACCGAAGGCACCGGCCCGGTCGGCGCGGACGATCTCGATGGCGTCCGCGTCGCGTTCGGGCGGCTCAAACCGGACGACATGGAGGTCCTCTCCCTGGCGAGCTGGGAAGGGCTGAGCTCCGAGGAGATCGCGACCGTGCTGGGCTGCTCGCGAGGGGCCGCGCGGCTGCGGTTGCACCGGGCGCGCAAACGCCTGGCGGGCGAGCTGAGTGCCGCCGGGTTCGATCTGGCCCGATACGGCTCCCGTGCGATCACACTGACGAAGGAAAAGGCGTGATGAACGACGTCGACCGCATCATCGACCGCCTGGTGGCGGACATCGCCCCCGACCCGGGCCCCGGCATGACCCCCCTCGCCCGGGAACTGTTCGAGGAGATCACCAGGGCCGCCGCACCCGCCCCGCCCCGCCGCCGGTGGGCCGTCATGCCCCGCCGCCGGTGGATCGCCGGGCCGGTCGCCGCCGCGCTCACGACAGTGGCCGCCGTCGCCGTGATCGGCGTCGGCTCGGCCCCGGCCTCCGCGGCCCTGGACATCAAGCGGGACGGCGACCACTACATCATCACCGTCAGGGACCTCTTCGCCAATCCGGACGTCTACCAGGCCGAGCTCAGGGCGCGCGGGCTCGACATCGATCTGACCGTCCTGCCGACGTCGGCGAGCAACGCCCGGACGTTGATCGTCATCAATGGCGTGCGGCCGCGCGAACCGGGCCGTCCGGTGTCGGGCGACGTCAAGACGCCCATCACGACCATCGACGAGCCGGGACCCTGTGAGCGGTTCGGGGGATGCGCGGCCACTCTGAAGGTCCCGGTCGGCTACAAGGAGAAGGCCGAGATCGTCCTCGGCCGCGAGGCCCGTCCGGGTGAGGAGTACATGATGCCCCCCGGCATCGACGCTCCCGGCGAGCCCCTGCACTGCGTCCACTACGCCAACATGACCGTCGCCGAGCTGATGCCGATCCTGCGGGAACGTGGTGTGGAGCCGCAGTTCACCTCCTACGCGACCAAACGGTTCGAGTCGACGGCTCCCGGCGGCTGGTACGTCTACGACGGGGTCATGAGCGCGGCGGGCAAGGCGCGCATTCTCGTCAACCCCGTACCGAATCCCAAGCCCCGGCCGTTCGACGCTTTCTGCAAGAACGGCTCCTGAACCATCCTCGGCCCGTGGCCGGGTGTAGGCCGTACGGCGCCTCCCGGCCACCGACGTGAGGACCCACCTCCTCGTCGCGCGGGCTGAACGCCCTTTCGCCGCGACGTTCCGCCTGAGGCGCGTTCCAGCTCCACGGCGCCGGCGTCCACACGCCTCCGCGGCCCTTCCCGCCTGAAGACCCCGCGTCGCCTGCCGGCCCGCCGGTTCTCTTCGGCATGCGCGGATTCGTTTCCAGGCGGCCTCACGACGACGATCGGATCCAGCGTGCTCACACAGGTCCGCCCGGCCATGTCCTCCCCGCGCCGCCCCGCGTGGCTCGCCGTCTTCCCGGACCACCGCCTCTTCGCCGTGGTGCTGGCGCTCGCCGCCGGGCTGCGGGTGGTCACGATGCTCGGCTACCGGCCCGCCCGGCTGTATTGGTACGACTCGTTCACCTACCTCGACACCGCCGTCCATCTCGCGCCCTCGGGTGCCTTCCACCCGGCCGGCTACTCCCTGCTGCTGAGGGCCCTGTGGCCGTTCCACAGCATGGAACTGGTGGCCGCCGTCCAGCACCTCATGGGGCTGTCCATCGGCGTGATGATCTACGGGCTGCTCCGCCGCAGGTCGCTGCCCGCGTGGGCGGCGGTGATCGCCACCGTGCCCGCGCTGCTTGACGCCTCGTTCCTCCAACTGGAACACGCGGTCCTGTCCGACACGCTGTTCATGTTCCTGGTCGTCGCGGGGCTCACCACGCTCATGTGGTCGCCCCGGCTGTCGGCACGGGCCGCCACGGGGGCGGGCCTGATGTTCGCGGCGGCGGCGGTCACCCGGACGATCGCGCTGCCGCTGATAGGGCTGGTCCTGATCGTCCTCGCCGTCCGGCGGGCCGGCCTCAGGCGCCTGGTCGCGGTCGCCTTGGCCGGGACGCTGCCCGTGGTCGCCTATGCCGCCTGGTACGCCGCGCACCACGGCAGGTTCGCCCTCAACGAGGCGGACGGGGTCGCGCTCTGGGCGCGCACGATGACCTTCGCCGACTGCTCGATCATCAAGCCTCCGCCCAGGGAGGCCGTCCTGTGCCCCAACGGCACCGTCGTGGACGCCGCGTCCGAGTACGTGTGGGCGCCCGGGGCCTCGCTCAACCGGCTTCCGGGCGGCCGGTTCGCGAACAACGCGCTCGCGCGCTCCTTCGCGGTCAAGGCGATCCTGGCGCAGCCGTTCGACTACCTGCGCGACGTCGCCCGTGACACCTCGATCGCCTTCTCGTGGACCCCCGTCGCCCATCCCAAGCGGGTCACCCCGGCTTTCGGCTGGGCCAACGGGTCGTGGGGGCTGCCCGGCCAACCCCTGATCGACAAGGTGAGGAGGGAGTACGGGGGCTCCGGCATCCGCGGCATGTCCTCCGTCCGGCCGTACTCCGACTTCCTGATCGCCTACCAGTACCTCGCCTACCTGCGCGGGCCGCTGCTGGGCGCCATCCTGCTCGTCGGCGCGGCGGGCGCCGTACTGCGGCGGCATGGCGCGGCGCTGCCCTGGACGATCGCGATGGGCCTGCTGGTCGGCCCGGTCGCCGTCCTGGACTTCGACCACCGCTACGTCCTGCCCGTCATCCCGCCCGCCTGCCTCGCCGCCGCCCTCGCCCTCCATGCGCTGCTCACACGCGCCGACCGCTCGGGCAACGGCGGTCCGTTGACATCGTTAGCCGACTAGGGAATTCTGTTAGTCAGCTAACGAAAGGCAGGCTAATGGACCTGGGACTGTGGGGCAAGGCCGTGTTCGTCACGGGCGCGTCCAGCAATATCGGCCGCGCGACGGCGGCGGCCTTCGGCGCGGAGGGCGCCAGGGTGGCGATCGGCTACCACTCCGCCAAGGACGAGGCCGAGCACACCGCAGAGCTGGTCGAGCGCGGCGGCGGGCGGGCCATGACCGTGCGGATGGACCTCGGCGACCAAGCCTCCGTCGAGGCGGCCGCCGCCGAGGTCGCCGGCGCGTTCGGCGGCGTGGACGTGCTGGTGAACAACGCCGTGGCCTGGCCCGGCTTCCCCGCGCCCGGGGAGGTCTTCGAGACCGTCCCCGTGGAGCGGATGCGCGCCTCTCTGGACGCCAACCTCTTCGGCCACTACCTGCTGACCCGCGCCGTGGTCGGGTCGATGCGCGCGCGCACGTGGGGCAGGATCGTCCACGTCTCCACCGGCCTGGTGCAGGACGGCCTGCCGGGCGCCTCGCCCTACGTCACGCCGAAGTCAGGGCTGCACGGCCTGACGCGGACGATGTCCCGTGAGCTGGCGTCGGCGGGCATCCTCACCAACCTGGTCATGGCCGGATTCGTCGTCGGCGAGCGTGACCTCCCCGCCGAGATGATCGCCAAGGCGTCGGCCGCCGCCGCGACGGGACGGACGACGGCCGCCGCCGAGGTGGCCCGATTGATCGTCTTCCTCTGCTCGGAGGCCAACGGCAACGTCACCGGCGAGCTCATCCGCGCCGACGGCCACTTCCTCGCGCCCCTGTGACGGCACGGCCGGGGCCGGTCACCGGAGCGCCGGCCGCGAGGTGGCCACCGGCGCTCCCGGGGGTGTGGCGTCGCCCGTCACGGGAGCCGGGCGCGTCACGCGGCCAGCGTCACCGGCTCCGCGGCCCGCTCCCGTAGCGGCTGGACGTCGGCCACGGCGGCGGGCTCACGCGGCAGGAAGCGGGCGGCCACCGCGATGAACACGCCCAGCAGGACGGCCACGCCGAGCGCGGTCCTCAGCGTCGCCGCGTGGCTGACGAAGCCGATCACCACGGGGCCGAGCAGCAGCCCGGCGTACCCCATCGCGCCGGTCTGGGCGATGGCCGGGCCGGGGGCGGAGGTGGCCGTGCCCGCCAGGGAGATGGCCATCGGCGAGACGGTGGCCACGGTGAGCCCGATGAGCATCATGCCGGGCACGGCCACCAGCGGGGACGCGGTGGCGATCACCAATGCGAACGACACGGCCGTGCCGAGCCCCGAGGCGATGATCAGCCGGCGGGTGCCCACGCGGGCGCGCAGGCGGTCACCCGCGAGACGGGCGAGCAGCATGCCCGCCTCGAAGATCGGGTAGCCGAGCGCGGCCACCGCCTCCGGCACGCCGACCGTGTCGCGCAGGAACAGCCCGTTCCAGTCCGCGACCGCGCCCTCGACCATGAACGCGCCGAACGCGATGGCGCCGAGCAGGTACACGACCGGCGGCATCCCGCGCCGGGTGGCGTCCGGGGAGGCCGCCGGGGTGACCGGGTCGGCCAGGAAGCCCCGGCTGAGCAGGAAGGCCATCGGCGCCGACACCACGGCGACCGCGACGAGGTTGGCCTCGAAGGACACGCCCGCCGCGATCGCGAGCGTGCCGAGGGCGCCGGCCGACATGGCGCCCACGCACCATCCGGCGTGCATGCCGTTCATCAGCGGGCGCCCGTACGCCCGCTCGACCGTCGAGCCCTGGGCGTTCATGGCGACGTCGACCGTGCCGAACGCCATGCCGAACAGCGCCGCCGCCGCGACCGCCCACGGCAGCGACGGGGCGAAGGCGACCCCGGCCAGCGACACCGCGCTGAGGGGGGCGCCGGCCCGCAGGACCGCGCGGCTGCCGGCCCTGGCCATCACGCCGCGCATGGACTGCATCGTCACCAGCGCCCCGAGCCCCCACGCGAGGAGCACGACGCCCACCGATGCCTCGGACAGGCCGAGTTTGTCGGTCAGCGCCGGAATGCGCACGGTGAACGTGCCGCACATCAGGCCGGCCAGGACGAAGGTGAGGGCCGCCCGGGTGCGGGCGATCCTCAGGACGCGCGTCATCAGAAGTTCCTTTCACGGTGGTTCATGCGGGTTGGAAGGTGTGGGGGATTTGATGCGGCCGCTGGGCATGCCGATCGGCGCCCGCGGGGGTGCGGGCGCGCCGATGGGGGGACGGGGCACGGGGACGGCCGGAGGAAGCGGTGACGCCTGGCGGGGGGATCGCCGGGCGCGCCGGGGGCGGCGCACGCGGCGGCGGCCCTTCCCGGGGACGGCAGGGAAGGGCGGGCGACGTCAGCGCGTCAGGGGGTCAGGACGTGGATCGGGTTCGGGGTGTGGGCTTGGCGGGGAGTTCGGGGCACCGAGCCGGTCAAGGGCCCGCGAGGAAGGCGAGGAGCCTGCGGTGCAGTTCCTCGTACTGCGCGTCGGCGTAGAACTCCGGGTCGTGCGTCACCACGTCCCACAACCCCTCACAGGCCAGGCGGACGATGCGGGCGGCGACCGGGTCGGGCTCGGACGCCATGCCCTCGCGATGCCAGCGGGCCATCGCCTCGCGCATCGGGGCCAATAACTGGGGGTCGCCGGCCGCGCCGGTCACGACGGCCCACCGCCTCAGCCGCCCGCTGCGGACCGCCGCGAGCGTCGCGGCGAGGTAGGCGCGGGTGTAGGAGCTCTCGCCCTGGGCGGTGACCAGCTCGTCGAAGTCGGCCACCAGCCGCTCGATCATGCCCTTGATCAGGGCTTCTTTGGTGTTGAAGTGGTAGAGGAGACCGCCTTTGCTGACGCCGGCGCGCTCGGCCACGGCCGACAGGGTGAGGCACGTGGCCCCCTGCTCGGCCAGCAGTTCCTCCGCCGCGTTCAAAAGCTCATCTCTTCTCACATCCGTCACTATACCGTCCGGACGGTATAGTCCGCAAAACTGGGTACTCTGAGAGAGCCATGGCTTACCTAGACCACGCGGCGACCACGCCGATGCTCCCCGAAGCGATCGAGGCGATGACGGCTCAGCTCGCGCTGGTCGGAAACGCCTCCTCCCTCCACGCGGCCGGCCGCCGCACCCGCAGGGTCGTCGAGGAGTCGCGCGAGACCATCGCCGACGCCCTCGGCGCGCGGCCCAGCGAGGTCGTCTTCACCTCCGGCGGCACGGAGGCCGACAACCTCGCCATCAAGGGGCTGTACTGGGCGCGCCACGCCGCCACCGGCGCCGACCGCGTCCTGATCGGCGCCGTCGAGCACCACGCCGCCCTGGACCCCGCCCACTGGCTGGCCGACCGGCAGAACGCGTCGGTGGAGCTGCTGGACGTCGACGAACACGGCCGCGTCCATCCCGAGACGCTGCGCGCGGCCGTCGAGCGCGACCCCGGCCGCGTCGCGCTGGTCAGCGTGATGTGGGCCAACAACGAGGTCGGCACCGTCCAGCCCGTCGCCGAGCTGGCCGCGGTCGCCCGCGAGCACGGCATCCCGTTCCACACGGACGCCGTGCAGGCCGTGGCGCACCTGCCGGTCTCGTTCACCGCGTCCGGCGTCCAGGCGCTCACCTTGTCCGGGCACAAGGTCGGCGGCCCGATGGGCGTCGGCGCCTTGCTGCTGGCCCGGGGGGTCGACCCGGTACCCGTGCTCCACGGCGGCGGCCAGGAGCGCGACGTCCGCTCCGGCACGCTGGACGCCCCCGCCATCGCCGGGTTCGCGGCGGCCGTGCGGGCGGCGGCCGACCGGCGCGAGCAGGAGGCCGCGCGGCTGACCGCGCTGCGCGACGAGCTGATCGCCCGCGTGCGCGAGGCCGTGCCGGACGTGATCCTCAACGGCGACCCGCGCGACCGGCTGCCCGGCAACGCGCACTTCTCCTTCCCCGGATGCGAGGGCGACGCGCTGCTGATGCTCCTCGACGCCAAGGGCGTGGAGTGCTCGACGGGTTCCGCGTGCTCGGCCGGGGTCGCGCAGCCGTCCCACGTCCTGCTCGCCATGGGCTCCGACGCCCTGCGCGCCCGCGGCTCCCTGCGCTTCACCCTCGGCCACACCTCCACCCGCGAGGACGTCGACGCCCTGGTGGACGTGCTCCCCGCCGCCGTCGAACGCGCCCGCCGCGCCGGCCTGTCCTAGCGAGGCCGTCCGCGGGGCGCTGTGCCCGCGTTCACGTGTTGAGCTGGAGTGCCTCCGGGGGCAACGGCCGGGGAGCGCCGGCGAACCAGTGGAGCTGGGCGTCGCTGACGGCGCCGATGCGGTTCAGGAGGGTCAGGGCCTCGCCCCAGTGCGCCTGCGCGAGGTCGACGCGCCCGAGATCGTGCTGGATGACGCCGAGTCCCCAATGCTGCCGTGCCTCCTCGAAGCGGTCGCCATGCCCCCGCGAGATGATCAGCGCTCGCCGGTGGCACTCCGTGGCCTCCTGAATTCGCCCCTGCAGCCGGTAGGCCTCCCCGAGGCCCGCCAGCGCGTCGCCTTCGCCCCATTCGTGGCCGACGTCCCGTGCGACGGCGAGCGCGGACTGGTAACAGGTGATCGCCTGTTCCGGCCCGCTGGCATGCAGGTGGACCATGCCGAGGTTGCTGAGCAGCATCGCCTCGCCTGACAGGTCCCCGATCTCGCGGCGGATCGCCATGCTCCGCTCGAAACAGGAGATCGCCTCGGCGTACGAGCCATGACGAAACCACGCGTTGCCGCAGGCGTTGAGGGCGCCCGACTCGCCGAGCCGGTCGCCCAGCTCCCGCCACAGGAGCAGGGAACGGCCGGCGTGTTGGATCCCCTCCTCCACGCGGCCGGCCCGGGCGCAGGAGTCACCGAGGAACATGCGGGCATGGGCTTCCGCGCGCCGGTCGCCGAGGCGTTCGGCGACCTCCACGGCGATCCTGTTGATCGACATCCGGTCACCCCAGGCTCCGTGGACACGGAAGGGGCCGGTGAGGGCGGTGGCGAGCCTGGTCGCCGCTCCCGCGCGCCGGCCCGGCAGGGCCGCCGCCTGGCGCAGCGCGGCGAGCAGGTTCGGGCGTTCCGCGTCCAGCCACGCGACCGCTTCTGCGGGACGGTGTACGGGCAGAGATCCGGCGGGAAGGACCGGCAGGTCGCCGACCCATCGCGCCTGGCTCGCGGCCAGCACTTCGGTGATCCGCCTGCCCGCGGCGACGTAGTGGTCGAGGGCCCGGTCCAGAGCGGCGGCCGCGTGCGGCTCTGGGATGTGCCGGGCGCTCTCTTCCCTGGCGAACAGGCGGACGAGGTCGTGCATGCGGTAGCGGCCCGGCGCGGGGGATTCGAGCAGGCGCACGTCGACGAGGCGCTCCAGGGCGGAGTCCGCCCATTCCACCGGCCGATCGGCGAGGGCCGCGGCGACGGGTACGGTCACCTCCGGCCACTGGAGGAGGCCGAGCAGCCGGAGCAGGTGAGCGGAGTCGCCGCCGCCCGGCTCGGCGCGCAGGTCCCTGTGGCTGACGGAGACGCTGGTCCGCACCGCCAGGTCGTCGGCCCGGAGCTCGTCCAGCCGGTGCTGCTCGACGGAGAGACGGTCGGCGAGCGTGCGCAGCGGCCAGTTCGGCCGTGCCGCGAGCCGGGCGCCGGCGATCCGCACGGCGAGGGGGAGGAGTTCGCACAGGTCGACGATTCTTCGCGCCTGGTCCGGTTCGGCCGTGATCCGCCGCGCTCCCGCCAGGTTGGCGAGCAGGGACAGCGCGTCGTCTTGCGGCAGCACGCCGAGGTGATGGTGGTGGGCGGGATGGAGCCCGGGCAGGGCGGCCAGGTGTCGCCGGCTCGTGACCAGCACGGCGCACCCCGCGCTGCCCGGCAGCAGCGGCCGGATCTGCGCGGCGTTGTCCGCGTTGTCGAGGACGATCAGCACGCGGCGGCCGGCCAGCAGGGTGCGGAACCGCGCGGACGCCTCCGCCGGATCCTCCGCGACGGTGGGCATGTCGTCCCCGAGGGCGCGCAGGAACCGATTCAGCGGCTCACCCGGCTCCAGCGGGATCAGCCCCTCGCTCGACCCCTGCAGGTCGGCGTAGAGCTGCCCGTCGGGGAAGTGCCCGGCCAGGATGTGCGCCGCCCGAACTGCGAGCGCCGACTTCCCGACCCCGCCGACCCCCGTGACGACGACCACGGCCGGGCCGGTGTGGTGCCGCGCCGCCAGCACGTCCGTGAGGCGCATCAGATCGCGCCCGCGGCCGGCGAAGGTGGCGAGGTCCGCGGGAACCTCGCGTGGCACCGGCCTGGCCGTCCGGTCGTGCCGCGGTGGGTGGGCGTGGACGTGCTCGTTCGCCGGTGCCGGCCTGGCGGGCCGGACGGTGGCGGGGAACGCCTCGTCGTGGAGGATCGACTGGTGGAGGCTGCGTAGCTCCTCGCCGGGTTCCAGCCCGAGCTCCTCGACGAGCGACGACCGTGCCCGGCGGTAGGCGTCGAGCGCCTCCGCCCGCCGGCGCTCGCCGTGGAGCGCGCGCATGAGCTGCGCCCACAGATTCTCCCTGAGCGGCTGCTCGGCGAGCAGGACGTGCGCCTCGCCGATCACGTCGGCGTGCCTGCCGAGCGCGAGGCGGGCTTCGAGCCGGGTCTCGGCGGTGGCCAGCCGTCGCTCGGCCAGCCGCCTCGCCTCGGAGACGACCGCCTCGGTGGGCGGCACGTCGGTGAAGGCTTCGCCGCGCCACAGGTCGAGCGCCTCGGTCAGCAGCCTGTCGGCCTCCTCGGCGTCCCCCTGGGACAGGGCGGTACGACCACGCGACGCGAGCTCCTCGAACAGGAGCGCGTCCACGGCCCCAGGGTCGCACCGCAGCTCGTACCCGGAGCTGCGGGTGGCGATCGCCTCACCGTCCGAGGGGGCGAGCGCGCGCCTGAGCCGCAGGATGTAGCCGCGGACCAGCGCCGGGGCGGAGGCGGGCGCGGTGTGGGGCCACAGCTCGCCGACGAGCCGGGCGACCGACACCGGGTTGTTGCGGTTGATCAGCAGCAGGGCCAGCAGGGCGCGTGGACGATCGGCCGGGATCGCGTGCCAGCCGAGCCCCGACCGGATCTCCATCGTGCCGAGGCATCGAAACCGCATGACGCGCCTGGCTCCCCGTGCCGTGACCACATGCCTTCCGAGGAACAGACCTTAAACAAGGTCTCGACAGATTGTCTACGGGTCCCCAGCAAGCTGGCTGTCAGACGGGGCGCCGGGTCATACCGCGGCCGCCCGCTCGGCGGTTAGGGAGGCCCGGGTTGTTAGGTCGCTGGCTTGCTCGACTGGTGTGCCTGGTGATGGTCGCTGCGTTCCTGCAGGTCCCGCAGGAGGTCGTCGGAGCCCTCCCCGCCTCGGCGAGCGCGGTCCCGCCCGGCCCGGGCCAGTTCTTCGGTGCGCGGGCACGCGTGCTCAACAACGTCTCCATCGCCGCGGGAGCCACCTCCACGGTGAAGGTGGCCGGTGCCGGGACCGTGCCGGCGACCGGCGTGTCGGCGGTGGCCGTCGAGATCACCGGCAAGGGCGCGAGCGCCGTCGGCGACCTGCACGTGTGGGCGTCGGGCCTGGCCGAGCCGTCGGTGACGGGGGCGCGGTACCGGTCCGGCGTGTGGGACGGGCAGCTCATGATCGTCAAGGTGGGCGCCGACGGGCAGATAAAGGTCAGGAACACCGGGACGGCGGCGGTCAGCGTCTACGCCGACGTCCACGGCTACTGGCTCGGCCAGGCCGGTTCGAATGCCGGGGCGACCTACGTGCCGCTGAACACCGCGCGGATCATCAGCAAGCAGACGGTGGCCGCCAACTCCACCGCCTCCTTCCCCATCGTGGGGATAGGGGGCGTTCCGGCGAGCGGGGTGGCGTTCGTCGCCATCACGTTGATCGTCAAGAGCACGGTAACCGGCAAGGTGACGGTCTACCCCTCCGGGTCCGCGCGGCCGGTCGGCAGCAACATCGAGTACCGGCCGTCGGATTACATGTCGAACCTCGCCATCGTGGCGCCCGGGCCGGACGGGAAGGCGACCTTCGACAACCAGGGCAGCGCCGCTCTCACCGTTTACGCCGATATTTCGGGCTATTTCGCGGCGCCGGATTCCAATGTCGCCGGTTCCACCGCCGTCACGGTCACCCCGTCCCGCATCGTCAGCAACGTCAGCGTCGCCGCCGGCGCGACCTACACCGTCGCCCCGCTGGGTAAGGGCGGCGTACCCGCGAGCGGGGTCACCGCGGTCGGCGTCAACTTCACCGTCAAGAGCACGGTGGCCAACTCGCTGCGCGTCTATCCGTCCGACCAGACGGACCCTCCTGGAGGGGGGTCGGTCGACTTCCAGCCGGGCGACTACTGGGCCAACCTCGTGCTCGCCAAGCTCGGCGCCGACGGCAAGTTCGTGGTCAAGAACCTCGGAACCGCCGCCGCCACCCTGTACCTGGACACCTACCTCTACTTCGCCGCACCGGTCAGACCCTCGCCCCCCACACACGTGACGGCCGTCCCCGGGGACGCCGCCGCCACCGTCTCCTGGCAGGCTCCGGCCGGCTCCGGCCCGGCCATCACCGGGTACACGGTCACCGCCTCGCCCGGCGGCGCGACCGCCACCACGACCGGCGCCACGACGGCGACCGTGAGCGGCCTGTCCAACGGCACCTCCTACACCTTCACGGTCACCGCGAGCAGCGCTTCCGGCACCTCCGCCCCCTCGGCCGCCTCCGACCCCGTCATGCCGCGGCCGGCGAGCAAGCCCGACCGGCCGTTCGTCACCGACGTCTACGCCCGCGACACGGCGGTACGGGTCTCCTGGGCCCCGCCCGCGGACGGCGGAGCGAGCCTGACCAAGTACGTCGTCACGGCGGCCCCCGGCGGCGCGCGGGTGGAGACGCCACCGGACGCCACCGAGACCATCGTCCCGGGCCTCACCAACGGCACCTCGTACACCTTCACCGTGACCGCGGTGAACGGCCTCGGCGAGGGACAGCCGTCCGCGCCGTCGAACCCGGTGGAGCCCCAGCCGGCCCAGGTGCCCATGACGCCCCCCGGCCTGCTCGCCGTCCCCCTCGACGGCCGGATCGACGTCCAGTGGTCGCCCGCCGTGGACGGCGGCGCGCCCATCACCGGGTACACCGTCACGGCACAGCCCGGCGGGACGACCGTGAAGACCGCTCCCGACACCACGGCCGCCGCGCTCACGGGGCTGGCCAACGGAACCGCCTACACGGTCTCGGTGGTCGCCGAGAACACGGCGGGAACCAGCGAGGCGGCCGTCGCCTCCGCCGTCACGCCGTCGGCGGCGCGCGCCCCGGCCGCGCCGACGCACGTCACCGTCGGCACCCCGGCCGCCGGCAGCGCCGAGGTGAGCTGGACGGCCCCCGCCGACGTCGGGACCTCGCCCATCACCGGGTACACCGTCACCGCGAGCCCGGGCGGGAAGACCGTCACGTCGGGCACGACCACGGCCACCATCACTGGGCTCGATCCCGCCACCGCTTACACCTTCACCGTGAAGGCGTCCAACGCGGCGGGCGCGGGACCGGCCAGTGCCCCGACCCCGTCGGTGGTCCCGAACCTCACCCCGCAGCCGGGGCAGCCGGCGCCGGTGATGCTGACGCCCGCGGCCGTGGCGACGCTGCGGGAGGTACGCGGCGACGGCACACTCGTCTTCGAGAACCCGCCCGCCGAGGTGACCGGGCTGACCGCCGGAACGCTGATCTGCCTCGACCAGACCCCGCAGACCCCCGAGGGCATGTTCGCCCGCGTCCTCGCCGTCAAGGGACAGAGCGGGCTGATCCTGGTGAGCACGGCGCAGGCGTCCCTCTCCGACGCCTACACCGAGGCCGGGTTCGCCCTGGACACCGACATCGACACCGGCGACACCCTGCACTTCACCCCGGCGCTCCCGGGCGTACGCCTCAGCAAGCCCGTGATCAAGGACAACGCCGCCATCACGGCCGGCGAGCCCGGCGCCGAGCTCGGCATCAAGCAGCAAGCTCTGGTGGCGGTCCTCCAGTACGAGCATCGCGTGCGCGGCCGCACGACCGCGAAGATCGAAGGAGAACTGGAGATCCACCCCAAACTCAAGACCAACCCGAGCGCCAACGCGAGCGGACGCGGCACGGACTACCGGGCCTCCGTCAAGACGAAAGCGGAACTGCGCGTCAAGGGCCATGTGGTCCTCGACGACGTCAGCACCCCACGGCTGCGCCTGGGCGCGATCAAGGGGCCGTGCTTCACCGTCCGGGTGGGCCGCATTCCCATCCTGGTGTGCCTGCGATTCGTCGTCGAGCTCAGCGTGGAACTGACCAGCGGCGTCGGGGTCACCTACGCCGTGCGCTACGAGAAGGAGCTCGGCACGCAGTGCCACCTCGGCAAGGCGACGACCTGCCAGGGGTTCAGCAGCGGCGCCGGCGCCTCACTCGACCAGGGCCTGGGCGTCTACGGCGAGGCCGGCATCACGGTCAGCATCCCCGTCGACACGCAGTTCCTGTTGTGGGGCGTGGTCGGAGGCGGGCTCGTCGCGACGCCGTCCGTGCAGTTCGAGGCCGACACCACCCAGAGCCCCTGGTGGGAGGTGCGCTTCGCGCTCTCTCTCGGAGTCTTCGTCGGCATGAGCAGCGTGGGGAAGGACTACGCGGTCTACCGGAACGACAACCTGATCCCGCTGCTCTTCTACACCATCGCGCAGGGCGGCGACTTCTACGGCATCGCGGTCCAGCCCACCGTCAGCAGAATCGACCCCGGGGAGAGGCTCCTGCTCAAGGCCGTCGTGTCGCGCTACCCCGACGACATACCCCGGCGGTGGCGGCTGGTGAGCGGGCCGGGAAGCCTCACGCCCGACGGCACCTACATCGCCGACCGCGTGGGGGCCGCCGAGGTGGAGGTCGTCGCGCCCTCGGACGGGTCCCACCCGGAACTGACCGGACGCGGCGTCATCGTCATCGGAAGCGGGTACGGATCGCCCAGCGAACCCCTCGACGACGGACTGACCCACTGGGGAGTCAACCGGCTCAGCGTTAGCTGGAAGCCGCCGAAGTCGGCCGGGACCAGCCCCGTCCTCGAGTACGTGGTCATCGCGCGGCCCGCCGACGCCACCGCCGGCGCGACGACGACCATGGCCTATGGGCAGCCGCAGGAGACGCACACTCTGCTCCACGGGCTGTACTCGTCAAGGCCGATCGACTGGATCACCACGGTCTACGCGCGGAACGCCGCCGGCAACAGCGGACCTTCCCAGAGCGTCGTGTCCTCACCGCTCGACGTGACCTTCCCTGGACCGCCCTACGGTGACGATCTGGCCATCGACTCACAGGTGTACCCCGACCCCGACACCACCCAGGTGGCCGGCGCGAAGTTCGGCGCCGCGATCTCGGGCGACGGCCGGTACGTGTTCTTCCTGACTCAGAAGCGGAGCAACCTCGCGCCGGCGGACGTGCGCGATCCTGCCGGCACCGCTCCGGTGATCCTGCGCAAGGACACCACGACCGGCCAGATCGTCGTCGCCTCACGCGGCGCCGACGGCCACACGCCGAGCACCGGGGGCTTCTCCGACCACTGGTACGTCAGCCGGGACGGCAACGTCATCGCCTTCACCGAGGCCAACGGCAGGGTGATCGTGCACGACATCGCCGCGCAGACCTCCTGGGTGCTGGAGGACGGCGCCGGCATCAGGGGCATCAGCGAGACCGGCCAGGTGGTGCTCTACTTCAAGTACCTCCCCACGAGCAGGAACAACTGGGATCTCTACCGCCAGGTCAAGGGCGGCCCGCCGCAGAAGGTCACGAACTGCCCGGGAGTGCTGCAGCCCACATGCCCGGGCAGCTTCGGCAGCATGTCCGGCGACGGCACGAAGGTCGTCTGGGACGACCGGGCCACCGCCAGCGGCCAGGGCGCGCGAACCCTCCTCTACGACGCCACGACCAACAACACCAAGCAACTCTTCGGCGGCGCCGACACGGTGGACCCGATCATCTCGGGTGACGGGATCGTCGTCGCGGTGCGTTACTTCGACCCATCCGGCAGCACCGGCCTGGTGATCAGAAGAACGGACTCGCCCGCGCCCGGCCCGGCGGACATCGCGATCCCCGACCAGGCCGCTGGGTTCGGCACGGCCATCGCCCTGAACAGGGACGGCCGCGTGCTCGCCTACGACTGGTACTCCGACTACGGCGAGGTCGCGGGGGAGAGGCTGTACACCTACAGCGCCTCGGGGACGCACATGGCGGGAGGCTCCATGTCCACCTGGCCGGATTCGGCCGCCCTCACCGATGACGGCCGCAAGGTGGTCTACACGCTCGGCCACAAGAACTCGCTGATCAACGTTCCGGGCGTCTGGTGGGACGACCTCACTCCTTGACGGTGAGGCCCATCGAGCGGGCCGTGCCTCTGATGATCTTCTCGGCCTGGTCGAGGTCGGTGGTGTTGAGATCGGGCATCTTGGTGCGGGCGACCTCGCGGAGGGCGTCGCGGCTGATCGTCCCGGCGGGCTCGTGCCCGGGACGCGGGCTGCCGCCGTCCAGGCCGGCCGCCCTGCGCAGCAGCGACGCCGTGGTCGGCATCTTGGTGACGAGGTCGAACGACCGGTCCTCGTAGACGGTGATCTCGGCGGGGACCACGAACCCCCGCTGCGCCTCCGTGGCGGCGTTGTACCGACGGCAGAAGTCCATCAGGTTGATGCCCAGCGGTCCAAGGTCCTTGCCGACCGTCGCCGGACTCGCCTCACCTGCCTTGACCTGGAGCTTCACGACTCTAGTGATCTTGTTCTTGGCCATGCCGAAACGCTAAAGTGTCCAGTTACTGGAGACTCAACGGAATAACCCACGGCATGGCGCGCGACGACCGCAACGCAATGCGCCTTGCCCTTCCACGAATGTCCATGACCGGTCTCCTCTGCTCGGACGACGAGCCGGAGTTCGAGGTCTCCGGAGGTGACCCGTTTGAGCCGACCGGGTTCGCGGGTCAGCGCACCGTCCCGGAGACCGCCGGTTCCTCCTGTCGCTCGTTGCGGACCAGGGTCCGGGTGCCGCGGTCGAGAAGGCTCGCGATCACGGCCAGAACGATGAGCCCGGCACCCGCCGTCAACGTCACCTGGGCATTGAGCGCCGAAGCGGCCATGGCCGTGACGGCGAGCCCGGCCGGCCTCAGGATGAAGGAACCCGCGTAGTCGAACGACGAGACCCGCGACAGCGACGAGTTGGGGATGTGCTGCTGGAGAGCCGTCTCCCAGAGCGTGTTGGGAAAGCTGGTGGCGATCCCGGCCAGCAGCCCGCCGAGCATGAGCAGGACCGGTTCCGGCGCCGTCCCGAGCACCACGATCAGCGGGGCCGCCGGCAGCATCATGATCCGCCCGGCCAGCAGGAGGCGGCGCGGCCGGAACCGTACGGCGAGCGCGTTGCCCAGCACGTCGCCGACCCCGAGGCTCGCGGCCACGGCGCCCCAGAGCAGGCCGCCGTTGTCCGAGCCGGCCAGCGACACCGGTCCCAGCACGTAGAGGGACGAGTAGACGAAGTTGAAGATCATGAACAGGACGATGCCCGTCCACACCCAGGACCGCCTCGCGACCTCCTGCCATCCGCTACGGAAATGCCGCAGGAAACCGCCTGTCTCGAATGGGGGTCGGGTGGGGACCTCCAGCCGGCGAAGGAACAGCAGGCTGCCGAGGAAGGTCAGCCCGTCGGCGATGAGCACCCAGCTCGCGCCGGCGAAGACCACCGCCATCCCCGCGATCACCGGCCCGACGCTCACGGAGAGGTTGCGGGTGAGCGACAGCAGGGCGTTGGCCTCCTGCACCAGTCGCAACGGCACGGTCTCGGCGATCAGCCCGACCGACGCGGGCACGAAAAGGGCGTTCGCCGCACCTGCGAGGCCGTGAAGTACGATCATCGCCCACAGCGGTGCGTGCCCCGCCAGCAGGAGAAGGCCGAACGTGATCTGCGAGGCCGCGCTGATTGCATCGGAAAGCACCATCAGGCGCTTGCGCGGCAGGCGGTCGGCCCACACGCCGCCGGCGAGCATGAACACGATCTGAGCCGCCGAGTACGACGCCAGCACCAGGCCGAGGTCCGCCGCGGAGCCAGTGGCCGCGAGCACGCCGAAGGACAGCGCGACGGGCGTCAGGGCGCTGCCGGCCGCGGAGAGGGCGTTGGCGAGGAACTGGTTGCGGAACTGGACCAGCCTGGCCAGTTCCGCGAGGTTGCTCCACTGGACTCCGGCCATGTCATGGAGTGGGGTCGACCGGTTCGAACTCGACCACGTACTCCTGCATGACCCTCCGAGCCGCGGCGCGGATGCCGCGCTCGTCCGGTCCGGCCAGTCTGAAACGCCCGGGAACGTGGAAGTAGCCACCGGTCCCGTCGAAGATCTCCCCCGGCTCGGGCAGCACTTCGGCGTACACCTGCGGGACGGAGTCCACCATCGCGGAGCGACGGACCACCCGGCTGGGACGCCGGTCGGGTTCGGGCATCACCACCCATCCGGCCGGGGCGTCGCCGAAGCGGACGCCTGCCGACAGCAGCGGGATCCCGAGGACCGTCCGGAAGCTTTCCGTCATGAGGTCGATGCCGTGGAGGTCCCGGTGGATGTAGGGCACCTCCGCTCCGCCGGCGCGCATCCCCGCTTCGAGGAACACCAGACCGCCGTCGGGCTGGCGGATGACCTCGACGTGGAAGCAGCCGGTCACCAGGCCGAGCGCCTTGAGACACGCCACCGCGAATTCGCCGATCTCATCCCGTAGCGGGCCCGGGTCCAGCGTCACCGAGCCGAGCGGCTTGCCCCGAAGGAAGTCCAAGGGGGTGTTGAGGTAGCCGGAGACGCTCAGGAAGTGCCGCTCTCCCTCGGAGAGGACTCCGTCGGCGTGGTAGATCTCCGTGGATATGAATTCCTCGCACTCGAACGCCGTGACATCGAGGCCGTCGAGTGCCGCCACGAGTTCTTCCTCGCCGGAGATTATCCTCACCCCGACAGAACCGGCCTCCGCCCGAGGTTTGAGGACGAGCGGGAAGCCGATTCCCGCGGAGATCTCGGCGATCGTGGTCGAGGCGCCCAATTCCATGAAACGCGGAACCGGCAGGCCCCGCTTGGCGAGGCGGTCCTTCATCACGACCTTGTCCTTGAACGCCCGTACCAGATCGGCACCCGGCCCTGGAGTGCCGAATTCCTCCCGCATCAGCGCCGCTGTCAGCACGTCATATTCGGAGAGCGCGACGATTCCGTGGAATCGTCCGTACTGCTCGGCCAGGGCCCGGGCGGGCGGCGCCAGCGTGGCGGGCTGCAGGTCCGGGACGGCGCGGATCCTGCCCGGCTCGACCGGGCCCAGTGCTTTCGTGTACCCGTTCAGGGTCAGGTACGACAGATCGCACGGGTGATCCGCACAGTAGCGGAAGTATTCGGCGTCGCTGTCGTCGTAGCGGTTGATGACGAGGTAGTGGGGGCGGGCCGGGCTCGGCATCGTCTTTCCCGTCGGTCGGAGTGAGGGGTCGCTGTAGCCGTGCGGGGCGTCAGGCCAGGGCGTACCGAGAGGAGGCCGGCAGGACCGGTAAGAGGTCGCCGATCCTGATCGTGCCGAATCCCAGAGGGGACCCGGCCTCGCGCGGTCGCGTCGGGTCCAGGAATGCCTTCAGGTCGGGCTCTCCCGCACCGCCGAGGACCTCCCAGATCCGGCGGCTCAGGCGGGGGACGATCGGGCATCCGAGGACGCTCACGCCCTTCAGCCACCAGTAGGCGCTCTGTTCGAGGTCCGCGACGCTCTGCCACCAGAGATCGAAGGCCTCCACCGCCTCGGACGTCGAGACGACCGGGCCGTCCAGGGCCGACTGCTGCCGGGCCAGCAGCACCTCCAGTCTCGCCAGTTGCCCGTCCGTGATCGGTTCGGGGGCGGCGATCTCGGCGAGCGAGCGGCGGGCCGCTTCCAGCAGCGGCGTCAGGCCGCCGGCCAGCCGGACGTTGACGGTCTCGACGAACGACTCCGGCTCCATGCTGTCCCGCCGCTCCTCGAGCCGGGTTCCGGCCAGGAAGTATCGGACGGCGTCGACGTCGATGCCCGGGGTGCGGGCGATGTCGACGGCCCCGATCACGTGGCCCCTGCTGGTGGAGAACTTCTCGCCCTCGAGCGCATAGAACTCGTTGATCAGCGTCCGGTCGTAGGTCTTCATGTCCCCGTGGAGCAGCGACGTGCCGACGATGCAGACGAGTGTGGGTATCACGTTGTCGACGCCGAGGCTGGTGACCGTGACGACGTCCGCGCCCGGGTCGAACGCGTTGACGCCGGTGCCGCTCACCGAGCCGTGGACGGCGCCGACCAGCCGGGCGAACATGAAGATCCCGGCGTACGGGAAGAGCGTCCGCGGTACGCCGGGGTCCGCCCGGTCCAGGGGAATCCCCCAGCTTTCCGGGGCGCTGGCGCGGACCATCCCGCCCTCGCGGCTCAGGTAGCGTCTCACCGTCTCCTGGTAGCGCGCCGGAACCCCGATGTCCGCCATCCGCGCCGCCAGTTCCTCCGGATCCGCCGGCCGCAGGAACAGCGATGTGATCTCCCGCCATTCGAGCGGGCTCGTCCCGTTCGTGCCGCGAGGGTCGCGCAGGTTCTCCGGCCGGAAGTGCCCGCCGCAGACCTCACAGAAGTAGCTGCCCGCGCCGGCGCCGCAGTCCGGGCACCTGCCCGCGAGCCATGGGCCTACGGCGAACCGCCGCGCGGAGGGGCTGTAGGGGACCCGCTCGCGGAGCGTCGTCACCGCTCCCCGCTCCCGCAGCCGCCGGAGGCAGCCGGCCACCTCTTCCTCGAAGGCCGCGCGCCATGGCTGCTCGGCCGGGTTGATGAACACGTCGAGGCCGATGTCCATCGCGGCCAGGTCCTCGGCGATGAGCGTGTGGTATTCGGCGGCGAGCTCACGTTCGGCGCGTCCTTCGACGACCGCCTTGAGCGTCATGTACGGCTCGTAGACGTCGCTTCCGGTGATCGTGGTCGGCAGGTCGCCCCTCATGCGGACGAACCGGCTGAGCATGTCCATCCGCAGGAAGGGGCCCGCGATGTGCCCCAGGTGGAGTCGTCCGTTGGGTGTCGGCTCGGGGGGGACCAGCAGGTAGCGGCGCGGCGGTAAGGTGCCCGCCCTCCGGATGAGGCCTGTGGAGCCGATGCTCATGAGCGACCACTTCCAGGTGATTGAGGGGTGAGAAGGTCGAGGGCTCGCTCGGCGATCGCGGGCGCCAGGCGGTAGCCCGATCCGTTACCGCCGACCGCCAGGACGACGCCGGGGTGCTCGGGCACCGGTTCGACCAGGGGCAGACGGTCGCGGGTGTAGCCGTCGTAGAAGGCACGCCCACCAGAGAGCGCTTCGACCAGCGACGGGACGTACCGGCGCAGGACGCGAACCGCCTCGCTGTGATCTGCACCGCTCAGGGCGGGCGATCCCGTGACGGGAGAGCCGTCCCACTCCTTGGAGGTGAAGCTGAAGAGCCAGCGGTCGCTCTCCGGCTGGGGCAGCAGGAACGCGTCGTCGTCCTCGAAGATCAGCACGGGCGCGTCGTCGGCGGCCCTGAGGTCCACGTGGAACGCGGCGACCTTCTTGACGCGCAGGCCGGCCGCCCGCACCCGCGCACCGAATGGTCCGTGCAACGCCCACGGACCGGTGGCGACGATCACCTTACGGCCCCGTGCGAGCGGCCGCCCCTCGCCGGCCAGCAGATAGCCGTCCCCGTGCGGCTGTACGGAGACGACCCGCTCGCCATGCCGGACAGCGCAGCCGCGGCGGCCCCTTTGCTCGTCGAGCAGGCCACGGGCCAGCCCCGCGACGTCGGCATGGCGGGAGCCCTCCGAACGGAGCAGGATCCGGCCGCCGGACGGACGCAGCCCCGCGAAGAGGCCGCCGAGGGCATCCACCTCGGCCTCGACCAGGTCCGGGCCGGCCATCGTCTCCCGGAGGCGGTCAGCGCGGTCCCGCGCGAGCAGCCAGAAGGTGCCGACGGAACGGACGGGGAGGCCGGGCCGCTCCGTCAGGAGCCGTCTGTAGAGGGCGGTGCTCCGTGCCGCCAGCTCACGCTGCCGTGCGTCCCGCCCTGTCGGCACGTCGAGGCCCGCGGACAGGCACGTCGCGTTGACGCCACCCTGATCCAGGGTGAGCACCCGCAGGCCCGGCTCCCTCTCCAGGGCGAGATGGCCTGTCATGGCGCCGACGACGCCGGCCCCGACCACCACGAGATCGAAGTCCTGGATCGCCTCGGTCATCTGCTCTTGTGCCACCAGATCGACAACACGCTCATCGGGACGCCGCGGTCCGCCAGCGCCACATGCTCGGTGAAGGGCGCGAAACCCAGAAGATCGCCCTTGCCGACCTCGTACGGCCGGCCCTCGTAGCGGACGGTTCCGGCGCCGTCGAGGATCAGCCACATCTCCTGCACGGCATGGCTGTCGGGTGGGGTGGAGCCGCCGGAGGCCAGCGTGAAGCGCGCCATCGAGAAGGGACTGTCGCCTTCGAACGGTCCGAGGGACGCGGCCCATTCGTCCAGCGCCTCGAACTCGCGCGGCAGCGCCTCGAAGCCGAGTCGCGGGAGGATCACGTGTTGTACCTCCGATATCCGAGAATCGCGTTGAGGATGACCGCACTGCGCCACGACAGCAGGCTGAGATTCGCGTCGGCGATGCCCCAGGCGTGCCGGGCGCCGTTCTGCAGGAATATGCGGCCGGTGGTCTCGCCGTCGAGGGACAGCGAGTAGTCGTCGCCGACCACCAGCCCATCGGCGGTCCTGGCGAGGCGGGGTGCGAGCTCGCTCATGCAGTCCGGAAGGCGGTACTCGTAACCGGTGGCGAGGACGACGACGTCGGACCGGACGATCGAGGTCTGCGCGCCCTTCACCTCCAGTTCCCAGCCATCGGACAGCCGTGCGCAGCCGGTCACCTCCGAGCGGGGCATCAGCCGGAGCCAGTCTTTGCGGCCCAGCAGGCACTCGTGCCGGTAGCGTTCGCGGTAGACGTCCTGCAGAGTCGCGAGGTCTATGCCGTCGCTCGCGTATTTCTGCTCGCCCAGGAGCTCCTGCTTGCGGGCCTGCGGCAGCCCGTGGAACTCCCGGGCGTAACCGGGAAAGAAGTACTCGTTGGTGAAGGGCGAGTCGTCCATCGGCAGGAGGCCGGGCCTGCGCGTGATCCAGGTGATGCTCTGCGGCGGCTCGTCGAGGCGCATGAGGTGGCGGACGATCTCCGCCCCGGACTGCCCTCCGCCGACGACCGCGACGGCGCGACCGGACACCTCCCGAGGGTGTGCGAGGAATTCCCCGGCATGGAACACGTCGGCGCACAGGTGGGGGCGCATGAAGTCGGGGATCAGCGGCGTCTGGCCCGTCCCGAGCACCACGTTCGCCGCCGTGACCTCGCCGTGTCCCGAGTGGAGGACGAAGTACCCGTCGCGTTCGCGGACGCTGCGTACCTCCGTGCCGAACTCGATGGACGGAATGGTCCTGGAGGCCCACTGGAGATATTGGTCGAACTCCGTGCGCAGCACCGCGGGAAACCTCGCGGTGAGGAACCGGTAGAGCCTGCCCTCGCCGGCGAGGAAGGCCAGGAACGAGTAACGGCTGGTCGGGTCCACCAGCGTGACCAGATCCTTGAACGGCGAGACCTGGAGGGTCGCCTCGGGCAGAAGGAGGCCGGGGTGCCAGGAGAAGCTCGCGCGTGCCTCGAAGTGCACGCTCCGCAGGTTCTCCACGTCGGCTCCGAGGGCCGCCAGGCTCAGGTTGGCCGGGCCGACACCCACTGCCGCGTAATCGTGGACGTCGGTCATGGGAGCACCACCAGGTCGTCCAGGTCCTTCCAGAACCTCCGGACGGCCTCGTGTGACCCGGCCGCGTAGCGCACCCAGGCGAGCCGCGAACGGCAGTCGCCGGTCTCGGGGATGGGCTCGCCCGGAGGGATGCAGAGCTGCTTTCCGATGACGTCCGGCAGGGCGTCAAGCCGGTCCCACCCGAGGATGGTGGTGTAGGAGCGCAGGTCGTCGGTGGTGAAGAACCGCACGGCGGCGTGCGGCGCGGTGGGCGTGCCGAACGCCGGCAACTCCCCGGCGCCGATGCCCAGTCCCGCCGCGAGCATGACCGCCGCGAGATCCGTTCCGGTGACGTGCCGGATCAGCTCGACGATGCCGTCGCCAGGCAGCCGGGCGCCGAGCTCGATCAGGACCGGACCCTGGTCGCTCAGACGCAGTTCGCAGTGGAACGGCCCGGAGGTGACGTTGAGCGCCCGGACCACCTGTCCCGTGTACGCGATCACCTGATTCGCCACGTCGTCCGGCAGGTCGGCCGGAGTCAGGTGCCCCAGCTCGACGAAACGGGGTTCGGCGCCGAGAACCTTCTGGGTGATCGCGACGACGGTGACCTGACCGTTCTCGACGTAGCCATCGGCGCTGACCTCCTCGCCCGCGACGTACTGCTCGACGACGACGGTGTGTCCCATCGGGCGGCCGAGGTCGAGCTCCTCGTCGGCGGCCAGGGCGGTGTAGGCGGCGGCGAGCTGCGGCCAGTCGTCGGCCCTGCTCACATGGATGCTGCCCGAGGACTCGACCGGCTTCATGACGCTCGGGAAGCCCACGCGCCCGGCCGCGGAGCGCAGGGCGTCCAGGGAGGAGGCCTCGGCGAAGCTCGGCGTGCGCAGTCCGGCGGCGGCGACACGCTCACGCATGCGCGCCTTGTTGCGGACGGCGTCCACCGTCTCCACCGGCAGGCCGGGCAGTCCGAGACGCGCTGCGAGCCTGGCCGTCGTGGCCACGTAGAAGTCACATCCGGGGAGCACCGCGGCGAGCGGGTCGCGTTCGTGGTGGGCGGTGACCGCATCGAACAACGCCCGCTCGTCGTTGGTGTCGACGGTGAGCACGACAGAGGTGATCTTTCTCAGGTCCGCCGGGATCTCACAGTCGCCGGTGTCCCGCGAGGCGATCACGATCGTCATGCCGAGGCGGTGCGCCAGCCTGGCGACGTCGGCGCCGCCGGAGACCGGTTCGACGATGAGGACGGACGAGCCGGCCGGATCGAGCACGGGCTGACCTCCACTTCCAGATTCACGGCCGCTTGACCGTGGTGTGGACCACCTGGAGAGGTTAGGACGAGGAGCCCGGGCGTATGTATATTCCCGGTATACGGTCGGCCGTTCGCGGCCTCGACCAGGTGCCGCCCCCGGCGAAGGCGGGGGCTACCGGAGGGGCGGCGTGCTCACGAGGCTGCGCATCGTCAGCTCCGCGCCGTCGAAGGACAGCGAGACGCCCACCGCGCCCAGCTCGGAGGTCCGGGTGACGTGGGTGCCGCCGCACGGGATGTGGGCCTGTCCCTCCGGGAGCGAGCAGCGCCACGTCCGCCGGCCGGACAGGGCCCCGGACGGGTCCTCGACCATGACCGGCGCGTCAGCGGCGATCCACTCCGCGAGCCGGTCTTCGATCCGGCGCGTGAGCTCGGTGAGGTCGAGTCCCTCGGCGTCGAAGCCCTTCCTGCGCAGCGACTTGCCGAGGCGGTAGACGTCGGTGCTGCCGTACTCCGAGACGCGGGAGGAGAAGATCGCCGCCTGGTCGAAGTCGGGATGGCCGAGCGAGTCGGGCACGGTCTCCTTGCGCCACCGGCCGGCCAGTGCCTCGTTGAGCGCCAGGGCGGTGAGGTGGCATGCGGTGTGGCCGGCCGACAGTGCCCTGCGGTACGCCGCGTCGACGATCAGCTCGGCTTCTCCGTCGACCGGCTCCTCCAGCACATGGACCACGAGCCAGTCCCAGCCCTCGGCGCCGCGCCGAGCCGGGATGTCGGTGCCGAGGTAGAGCCGCGTGCCATCGGAGGCGCCGGTCACGCAGTCGAGGACGGGCAGCCCGTTCACGGTGCCCCGGTCCGCGGGCTGGTCGGGCCAGGTGTGATCCAGTGGGTGAAACGGCGTCTCCTCGGTGACCACGCCGTGCCCGTTCTCCAGAGGGGTGGACGTGACCACGCGGGACTTCCCGTGGACGTCGCCGCGTGGATAGGTGACCTGTGTGTCCATGACCGGTCCTCGACTCCAATCTTCGCGCGGGGATCGCGCCGGATACGATAGGGCCTCGCATGCCTCGTCGGCAGGACGCTCGCTGACGCGGTCGTCTCAGTCGAGCACCGCGTTCTTGGTCTCCCGCATGCGGATGTAGACGACCGTGGAGATCAACGTTAGCGCGGTGGCGTACCATCCGAACGCCTGCCGCTGCCCGGCGTCGGCGAGCGCCGTGGCGATGTACGGCGCCGTGCCGCCGAACAGGGCCACGGTCACCGCGTAGGGCAACCCGATGCCCGTGGTCCGGACCTTGGCGGGGAACAGCTCGACCATGACCGCCGAGCACACCGCGGTGTAGCCGGTGAGCAGCACCATGGCGACGCATGAGATGAGCAGCAGGTTCCAGAAGGAATCCCGCAGCATGCCCAGCATCGGGACCGTGAGCACGGTCATCCCCACACCGAAGGCGACGAGCAGCGGCTTCCTGCCCACGCGGTCCGCCAGCAGCCCGCCGAGGGGCTGGATCACGGTGAAGAACGCCAGCGCGATCGTGCCGACCGTGAGCGTCCGCGCCGGGTCCGCCCCCACGGTGATCTCCGCGTACGTCGGCAGGTAGATGGACCAGGTGTAGAAGCTCACGGTGGCGCCGAGGGTCATGCCGACGACGAGCATCGACTCCTTGGGATGCCGGCGCAGGAAATCGAAGAGTCCCGGCCTTTCGACCCGGCCCTTCCTTATCGCCTCGGCGTGGACGTAGGTCTCTTCCGTCCCGTACCGGACCCACAGGCCGAGCAGGGACAGCGCCGCGCCCAGGACGAACGGGAGCCGCCATCCCCAGGAGGTCATGTCGCCCTGGGACAGCGCGTTGCCGAGCAGGCTCGCCACGCCGGCCGCCAGGAGCTGGCCGAGGTTGGAGCTGAAGTAGCTGAAGCTGGAGAACAGGCCGCGGCGGCCGGGCGTGGCCGACTCCACCAGGAACACCGACGACACGGCGAACTCGCCGCCGACGGAGAACCCCTGGATCAGGCGGATGAGGATCAGCAGCAGGGGCGACAGCAGGCCGGCCTGGGCGTACGTGGGGAGGGCGGCCATCATGAGCTGGCCCACGCCCATGAGGGCGATGGTGAGCGTCATGGCCGGGCGCCGGCCGGCGCGGTCGGCGATGGCCCCGATGACGAGCCCGCCGATCGGGCGCATGACGAAGCCGACCGCGAAGACGGCGAAGGCGCTGAGCAGGGGGACGAGGCGGTTCCCGGCGCTGGGGAACACCTGGTCCGCGAAATAGGTGGTGAGGAACGCGTACGCGAGCCAGTCGTACCACTCCACCAGGTTTCCGGCCGAGGTGGACAGTAGCTGGCGCGTGCGCTTACGGGGGACGGGGATGACCGCGGAGCCGACCGTCATGGCTACCTCCTTCGTCTGGGGTCTGACCGCATGCTGAGAAGTGTGCGCCTGATGACATATCGAGGCAACAAGCTATAGTGAGATTCACGTAACCGTCTCAATGGGTCAGTGAATGTTAGATTTGGACATGCTCGACGAAATGGACCGTCGCCTGGTCGCGGCGCTCCAGGTCGCGCCCCGGGCCGCGTGGGGAGACCTGGCGCGGGTGCTCGGGGAGCACGAGCGCACGGTGGCGCGGCGCGTGCAGCGCATGCTCGCCATCGACGCCATCCGGATCACCGCCGCCTACGACGATCTGCGCAGCGGCGTCGGGAACCCGGTGCACATTCGCGTCAGCACCGAGCCGGGCTCCGTGGACGCGACGGCCGGCATCCTGGCCGCCCGGCCGGACGTGCGCGGGGTCTTCGCGATCACCGGGACCGCCGACCTGTGGATCGAGCTCATCGCCTCCGGGAGCGACCACCTGCGGCATCTGCACGGCATCCTCGCCGACGAGATACCGGCCACCCCGGGGGTGCGGGCCACCGAAGCCCAGGTGGTGCTCAGGACGTTCACCACGGTCGCCGACTGGCACGCGCCCCTGCTCGGCGAGGAGGAGGTCGCCGGGCTCAGGGCCCTGGTCGTCCCACCGCTCGCCGAGCTGCCGGACCGGGTCGATTTCGGGGGCGTCGACCGGGATGTGGCCGAGATCCTCGTCCGCGACGGCCGCGCGAGCTACACCCAGATCGCCGACGAGCTCGGCATCTCGGTGCCGACCGCGCGCCGCAAGGTGACATGGTCGCTGGAGCGGCGGGTGGTGCGCCCGCGTGTCGAGGTCGAACCCGCGCTGCTCGGCCTGCGCGTGGAGGCCCAGCTCGGCCTGGAGGTGCGTCCCGCCGGTCTGGACGCGGTGGGGACGGCGCTCGCCCGCCACCCGGGCGTCCGCTACTGCGCCGCCATCGCCGGCAGCCGTGACCTCCTGGTCGAGGTCTGCCTGGCCCACGAGATGGGGTTGTACAGATTCGTCACCCAGGTCATCGGAGGGCTGCCTGACGTGGTCGACGTGGACATGGCGTTCATCACCCGCGCCTACAAACGCGGACACCTGCTGAAGGACGGCCGTCTCACCAGGAGCCCGCATGACGCTCCTTGAGGACGAGACCGTCCGCATGTGCGCCGAGCTCATCCGCATCGACACCAGCAACCTCGGCGACGGCGACGGACCCGGCGAGCGCGCGGCGGCCGAGCGGATCATGGAGTGGCTGGGCGAGGCCGGGCTCAGCCCCACCTACCTGGAGTGCTCGCCGCGCAGGGGGAACGTGATCCTGCGGGTGAGCGGGACGACGCCCGGGCTTCCCGCGCTGCTCGTGCACGGGCACCTGGACGTCGTCCCCGCCGATCCCCGCGACTGGACGATGCCGCCGTTCGCCGGAGAGGTGGCCAACGGCTGGGTGTGGGGTCGCGGCGCCGTCGACATGAAGCACATGGACGCGATGATGGTCGCCCTCGTGCGTGACATGGCGCGCACCGGGCTCCGGCCGAGGCGCGATCTGGTCTTCGCCTGGCTGGCCGACGAGGAGACCGGCGGAGACCACGGCGCGCGGTTTCTCGTGCGCGAACACCCCGGCCTGTTCGAGGGATGCGCGGAGGCCATCGGCGAGGTCGGCGGCTACTCCCTGACGATAGGCTCGGACCTGCGGCTTTACCTGGTGGAGACCGCGCAGAAGGGGCTGGCCTGGATCCGCATGTCCGTCGAGGGCCAGGCGGGCCACGGCTCACTGCCGCACCCCGGCAACGCGGTGACCGAGCTGGCGGCGGCCGTGAGCCGGATAGGCGCCCACACCTGGCCACAGCGGCTGACCCCGACGACCCGCCGCATGTTACGAGAGATCTGCCTGGCCTGCGAGGTGCCGTTCGACGAGGACGACATCGACGGCGTGCTGGGCAAGCTCGGCCCGATCGCCCGCTTCATCGGCGCCTCACTGCGTCACGTGGCCAACCCGACGCGGTTCCACGCCGGGTACGCCACGAACGTCGTGCCGGAGATCGCCGTGGCCGAGATCGACGGGCGTTTCCTCCCGGGGCTGAAGGACGACTTCCTCGAAACGGTGGACCGGCTGGCGGGGCCTCGGGTGTCCAGCCGCCACATCGACGACGAGGACGCCGTCGAGGTCCCGTTCGACACGCCGCTGGTCGAGGCCATGTTGGCGTCCCTTCAGGTCGAGGACCCGCGGGGACGCGTCGTCCCCTACTGCCTGTCCGCCGGAACAGACAACCGCACCTTTCACCGGCTGGGCATCCACGGATATGGATTCGTCCCCCTGCGGCTCCCGCCGGAGGTCGATTTCGCGGCCATGTTCCACGGGGTCGACGAACGCGTGCCCGAGTCCGCGCTGCGCTTCGGCGTGCGAGTCCTGCGCCATCTGCTGTCGACCTATTGAAGGCCGCCGAGGCCGGAACGACTAAACCTCCACCTCCATGGAGATCCGCCGGCAAAGCGAGATCACCTCACGGACCCAGCCGGCCGGCCTGGCGGGGTCGAAAGTGCGCATGGTCTCGACCTCCCAGTACCGGTCGAACGCGAGGAGGGAGGGGCGGGCCTCTCTGAAACGCCGGGCTCGGCATTTCGGGGAATGCCCGAACTCGCCGTGCGCCGCGAGCAGCGCGTCGACCGCGTGACCGAACGCCGAACGCGCGGCGAGCACCGCACTGTCGAGGTCGCCGGCCTCACAGGCGCCGTCCGCCTCCTCGGCGAATCCGTCGGCGTGGTCGAGTGACCGCGAGACGAGAATCGCCGTGTAGGCGGATTCCCGCTGTTGCCGGCGGCGATTGTCGAGCCATTCGGGGCCGCTGACCGCGACGGCGTACGGAATTCCCTCCAGGAAGGCGAACTCTTCTTCGGTGAGCAGCTTCCAGACCGCCTGGTCGCCCATGAAGGCCTCATGGGAGAGCTTCGCCATCGCCTGCTCCACCTGCGAGTCCTGCCAGTACTCGATGTCCCAGCGCCTGCCCTCCACATGCAGCTTCTCCCCTATGACGGTGGGCGGGTCGAGCGCGACGAAGGAGCATTCCGCGCCGGGGGACGTCCAGGGCTCTCGCGTAATGATCGTTATATTGAGATCGCTGTTCGGGTTGCCCCAGCCGCGTATCAGTGTTCCGCTCAGGAACACCGATTCACAGCCATCCGGTAACAAGCCGTTCTCGCTCAGCGACTCCATGACGTAAGCGTCTTCAATGACCATCACCACCGCCTCGCCGTCGCCGCGGAACCGTCTCGTGATCGGCCCCGGTCTCACCGTGTCAGCGATCCGGAAAGTTGACAGGGCTTCGGGCGCATATCTTGGTATACGGCTCGTATACCAAGCCATACTGCGCTCGATGTTACTGTCTGGCAGCCTCGCAAAGCGGCCTGCCGACCGAGTCGCTTCGCGGAAGGTAATCCAACGTCATCTCATGAAAGGTGTCTGGAGCATGCGCGTCGGCATCGATCTGAAGCATTCGACACGGTGGGTCACCGCAGCGCGAGATAAGAATCTGGCCGACCGTCCCGAGGAATGCGCGGAATTCGGCTATCTGGGCCATCTGACCGACGTCGTCGGCGGTACCTTCGACGCGGAGGTGGCCGACCTGGAGGAGGGGTGGGGAGAGGAGTCCCTGGCCGAACTGGACCTGCTCGTCCTGCCCCACGACTCGACGAGCCGGTGGACGCGGGACGAGTCCGCCGCGGTCCTGCGGTTCCTGGAGGGCGGCGGCGCCGTCCTCCTCTTCGGGGACGGCGAGGCCGGCGCGCCCGTGAACGATGCGGACGGGTCCCCGCTGCCCTTCCCGCATCTGCGCCTGGAGCCGGCGCCGCTGGGCGTCCCCCGGCCTCGGGCGGAGTCCCACATCCTCGCCCAGGACCACGTGCTCGACGTCGAGCCGGGCCACCCCGTCGCGCGGCCGTCCATGCGGGCCTTCCTGCACCGCCCCCGTGGGATCGCCGACGACGGCGGCGCGCTCACCCCCCTCCTCCGGCTCGGCGGGGTGACGGTCGCGGGGACCGCGACGGTCGGCGAGGGCCGTCTGGCGGTGATCGGTAACGGGGAGATGGTGTGCCTGCCGTTCCTCGGCCGCGAGTCGAACGCCGAGCTTCTTCTCGGTCTCGTCGCGTGGCTGGTGAAGGCCGACGCGTCCCTCTCCGTCCGTTCGGCCGCCCGGGACATCGTCGTCAACCGCCGGTACGCGGCCTGCGGCTCAGGGCGCGAGGAGGATCTGGAGAACCTGCCGGGCCCGCACCGCATCGACACGCGTCCCTTCGCCCGGCTGCTCTCGCAGCTCGCCTTCCGCCGGCTCCCCCACCCGTATGAGGACGAACCGACCTTCCTCACCGAGGCGGAGCTCGCCTACCACGAGATCCCAAGGCCGATCCGGCAGGCCGTGACGCGGTTTCGCCTGCGCTCCAACGACTTCGGGGTGCTGCTGGTCAAGGGGATGCCCACCGACCCGTTCCTGCCGGCGACGCCGGCGAATCCGAGCACGAGGGTCGAGAAGGAGACCTGGCTCAGCGAGCTGTGGCTGGCCGCCTTCGGCGCCGCCCTCGGCTTCCCCTTCGCCTACCGGCAGGAGAAGCACGGGCAGATCTTCCAGAACGTCGCGCCCACCCCCCACAACGCCACGAAGCTGTCCTCGGAGAGCTCGTCGTCCATGCTCGACTTCCACACCGAGACCGCGTTCCACCCCCACATGCCCGACTACGTGCTCCTCTATTGCGTCCGGCCGGACCACGAGCGGGTCGCCAGGACGAGCGGCGCCGGCGTGCGCATGATCCTTCGCGAGCTGTCGCTGCGCGACCGCGGGCTCCTGTTCGAGCCCCTCTACCGCACCGGCATCGACTACTCGTTCGGTAGCGCCAATGGGCTCAAGGGCAACGGCCCGCTGCTGCCCGTCCTGTCCGGAGACCCCTACGACCCGTACCTGACATTCGACCTCGACCTGATGACCGGCCTCACGCCGGAGGCCGAGGAGGCGCTGCGCAATCTGGCCGCCGCCACGAGGAAGGTCCAGCGCTGGGTCCGGCTGGACGCGGGGGACCTGCTCATCGTGGACAACCGCAAGGCCGTGCACGCGCGGTCGGAGTTCACGGCCCGCTACGACGGCCGCGACCGATGGCTCCAGCGAATGTGCGTGCTCCGCAGCCCGATCGGCTCGGCCGCGGACCGGCGCCTCGGGGGTCGGGTCGTCGAGACACGGTTCGCCGTCTGAGCCCACCGCGATGCCCGCGGCGCGCGATGCGACCCACCGCCCGAGTGACGACCCCGGCCCCGTACGCCGCTACGCGGAGCCGGAAGACGAAGGGATCCAACCGCGTGAGCACCGTCGCCGGCCATCAGACCGAGGCGTGGAACAGACGTGCCGCCGAGCTCGGGCTCGTCGGTGTGGCCGCCTGTTTCGGCCTGACCTTCACCATGATCCAAGGCGCGATCCGCGACATCCCCCCGTGGTCGTTCATCGCGTTCCGGTTCCTGCTGGCGGCGGCCGTACTGCTGGTGCCCTACGGCCGGGCCGTGCGGCGGCTTCCCGCGGCGGGCTGGCGGGCCGGCCTGGTGCTGGGCATCCTGCTGATCGGCGGGTACGCCTTCCAGACGATCGGGCTCGCGCACACGACCGCGTCGAACTCCGGGTTCATCACCGGGCTGTACGTGGTCTTCACCCCGATCCTGGCCTGGCTTCTGCTGCGTCAGGCCATCAGCGGCCGGGTGTGGGGCTGCATCGTCCTGGCCGCGTTCGGGCTCCTGCTCTTGTCAGGGTTCGGCGGCGCGTGGCGTCCGTTCGGTGACGCGCTCACGCTGGGGTGCAGCCTGGCCTTCGCCGCGCACATCATCGTCACCGACCGGGCGATCCGCCGTTTTCCGGTGGGTCCCCTGGTCGCCGTGCAGCTCGGCGTCTGCGGAACCGCCGCGCTCGCCGTCGCCGTGGCGACCGGCGACCTGGTGGTGCCCGCGGACACCGGCACCTGGTGGGCCATCGCCTTCACCGCGGTGGTGGCCAGCGCCGTCGCCTACTTCGTCCAGTCCTACGCGCAACAGCGCACCTCGCCGGTGCGCGCGTCCCTGCTCCTCGCCACCGAACCCGCCTTCGCGGGACTGTTCGGCTTCTGGCTCGCCGACGACCGCCTGACCGCCCTAGGGTGGGCCGGCGCCGGGATCATGCTGCTGGCAGTGCTCCTGGCCGAAGCCGGGAGCACGGCGGGCCTCCTTCCCCGCGCGCTCCGTACGGGGCGGTTCGCCGCGTCGCGGCGGCGGCCTCCAGAGCCGACGCCTCAGACCAGGCGTTCCTAGCCTCCTCACCGTTGTCCTGGGCCCAGAACACGTCCCCCAGCGCGTGGAGCGCCCTGGCCCGCCACGCGGGCACGTTGATGTCGACGCAGATCATGGCCGCCTCGGCCAGCACCAGCGCCGCGGTGTCCAGGCGGCCGCACTGACTTTCCAGTTCGCCCCGGCTGATGAGCACCTGCGCCAGGAGCAGGCGGTCGTTGGTCTCCCTGGCCAGGGAGACCGCCCTGGAGAGCATCTCTTCCGCCTCGTCGCGGCGGCCCTGCAGGCGCCGCACCCGTCCGAGACCGTGCAGCACGTGAGCGGTGCCGAGAACATCGCCCAGCTCGGTGACGATGGCGAGGACCCGGTTGAACTCCCGGTCGGCGCGGCCGGTCTCTCCCCGGCTCAGGCACAGCTCGCCTATGCGGTACAACACCTGTGCGTACAGCCGGCGGGTGCCGGCCTCCTTGGCGGCGGACAGGGCCTGGTCCATGTACTCCGCGGCCTCCTCCAGGCGGCCGAGCTCCATCGCCACCTGGCCGGCGTGGCGCAGGGTGAGTGCCTTGTTCGTCCAGTCGTGGACCTCGTCCAGGATTCCGAGGGCCTCATGGGCACTGCGGAGGGCCGCGTCGTAGTCGCCCTCCAGCCGCTGGACGACCCCCATCTTCTGCACGGCCAGCGCGTACCCGTGCCGGTCCCCGGCCCGCAGGTGCCCCTGCATCGCGGCCTTCAGCAGCGTCGTGGCGTCGGCGTAATGGTTCTGCTCCAGGCGCAGTTCCCCCAGCTCGGTGAGCACCGCGGCCTCGCCGCGTACGTTCCCGGCCTTACGGGTGGCGCTGAGCGCGTACTCGTGCGTGAGCTGCCATTCGTCGTAGTGCCTGCGCACCTCGAACAGCGGCGCCGCCGTGACGGCGAGGTCCCAGGAGAACTCGTGGGCCCCCGCTTCCGCCGCCTGCCGGACGCCCGCCACGATGCTCTGCCGCTCACTCTCGCACCAGGCCAGAGGGTCGGCCACGAGCTGGTCGATCAGCGACCGGTCGAGATGCCACCGGGCCGCGTCGCTGTGGATGATCAGGTGCTCTCCCCCGGTCAGGTTGGTGTGGGCGTGCTCGCACAAAGACAGCAGGCCGCCCAGCATCCGCTCTGTCGCGGCCGTCCGCTCCGCCTCGGGGATCTCGGCCATGACGCGCTCCCGGGCGTACAGCCGCACGAGGTCGTGGAACCGGTAGCGCAGGTTTCCGGTCTCGTCGCGGCCGGTCACGTCCACGAGGCGCGCGTCTATCAGTGCCTCGAGTACGTCGCTGGCGAGGGTGACGTCCATGTCGAGCAGGGACGCGGTCACCCAGTCGGTGAAATCAGGCGCGTCGAGCAGCCCGAGCAGACGGAACAGGTAACGGGCCCGGCCGTCCAGACCGTTGTACGACAGCGCGAGGCTGGCGCGGATGTCGAGCTGGCCGTGAGCGAGTTCGTCAAGCCGGCCCTGCTCGCCGGCCAGTTTCTGGACCATCCTGGCGAGCGACCAGTGGGGACGGGCTTTCAGGCGGGCGCCGATGATGCGCAGAGCGAGCGGGAGCCCGCCGCACAGCCGCACCAGCTCGGCGGCGGCCTGTGGCTCGGCGTTCACCCGCTCGCCGCCGCACAGGCGCTCCATCAGGTGGACCGCCTGGGCGTCGGTCAGCGTGTCCAGCTCGATCAGGGACGCGCCGCCGAGCCCGGCCAGCCTGGTACGACTGGTCACCAGCACCACGCAGCTCGACGCGCCGGGCAGCAGCGGCTGTACCTGCGCCTCGTCCGCCGCGTCGTCCATGACGATGATCGCGCGGCGGCCGGCGAGCTGCGCGCGGTACATCTCGGCGCGCTCGTCCAGCCCTTCCGGGATGAGGTCTCCTGGCACGTCGAAGGCGCGCAGAAACCGTGCCAGGACCTCCTCGGGTTCGGTCGGCCGCTGCTCCGCGCCGTGGAGGTCGACGTAGAGCTGGCCGCCGGTGAAGACCTTCTGCAGGCGATGCGCCACGTGGATGGCGAGCGTGGTCTTCCCGACCCCTCCCCGTCCCTCGATCGTGAAGATGGCGCCCTTTCCCCCGTCATCGGACAAGATCGTGTCGCAAAGGTGGTCGACGTGCTCTTCGCGGCCCGTCAGATCGGGGGTGTCCCTCGGCAGCAGGCAGGGGCTGGAGGGCTGCTCGTCCTGCTCGGCGCGCCCGTCCGGCGTCCTCTGGAGGACGACCGGGTCGCCGCGCATGACCTCGCCCGGCCCGTCGTCGGAATCCAGGATCGCCTTCTCCAGCGCGCGCAGTTCCGGCCCGGGTTCGAGACCGAGCTGGGTCACCATCATCCGCCGTGTGTCCTGGTAGACGCGCAGAGCCTCGGCCTGGCGGCCGGCGCGGTACAGGGCGTGCATGAGCTGGAGCCGGAAGCGCTCGCGCAACGGGAACTCCGTCGTGAGCTGGGTCAGCTCGGGGATCAGGTCGGCGTGGCGGTTGATCCGCAGATCAGCCTCGATGCGCATCTCCAGCGCCACGTGGCGCAGCTCGTCCAGCCGCGCGGACTCGGCCCCGACGATGGCCGCGCCGCTCGTCCCGGCGAACGCCGGTCCCCGCCACAGGTCCAGCGCGTGCCGCAGGACCTCCGCCGCGCGCGTGACGTTGCCCGCGTCGAGCGCGCGGCGCCCTTCGAGGACGAGCTTCTCGAATCGCTCCGCGTCCAGCTCACCGTTCTTGACGAGCAGGTAGTAACCGAGTGGCTGGGAAAGGATGCGCTGCGGGTCTCTGAGCGCGCGGCGGATCCGGTAGATGTAGAGACGCAGGTTGTCCGCGGCCGAGATCGGCGGTTCGGCGTCCGCCCAGAGTTCGTCGATCAGCTTTTCGGTGGACACGGCGGTGTTCGGCTTGGCGAGGAGTGCCCCCAGCAACGTCCTCTGCTTCCACCCGCCGACCGGGACCGAGCGCGTACCGTCGCCGGCTTCGACCGGTCCGAGCACCTTGAACTGCAACGGTACCTCCCCCGCGAACGAGCGATCTCATCACCATTGACAATAAACAAGGGTGAGCATGGACAAACGCGATCACACAGAACCAATCTATCAATCCGACCTGGCGCGTGCGGGCACCTGCTTACAGAAACAGAGCGATATCCAGCGCTCATTTAGCGAACGCCATAAACCCCATTAACCGAGAGCCCGAAACGGCATTCATCAGGACCGAACGCCAGATGGCTCATTACGGACACGTTTAACGCACGTGTCTCGCCCGCCCGAGCGTGTGACTACCGCCTGCCGCAGGACAGCCGGCGGCTGGGCCGGCGACTTGACTCATTTGCCGGGTCACAAACGAAAGGAGTGACAGCGTTAATAGAGCCGGCGGCCGGTTTCTTCGAAGACCGGCCAGCGGGCCGGGGGGGCGGGGGCGGTTCCACCAGAGGGAGAGGGACAGGGCCGTGACGATGAGGAGGGCGCCGGCGGCGGCGAAGGCGGAGGCCGTGTCGACCCGGCGGTGGATGACCGTGAAGCTGCCAGGGAGGGCGTTGAGGGCGTTTTGGAGCCGGCCGGCGTTCTCGGCGCGGTGGTAGGAGCCGCCGGTGGTCTGGGCTATCTGTTTGAGCGCGGGCTCGTCGATGGTGCGTATGTTGCGGCCGCTGTCGAATCTGCCGCCGCCAGGTACTGCGAGACGGCGACGCGGAAGTGTCCAGTTACTGGAGGCCGGACGGGATAATCGAGGCATGCCTCGTGACACCTACACGATCGGCGAGCTGTCCAGGCTGTCCGGGCTGCCGGTCAAGACCATCCGGTTCTACTCCGACGCGGGCGTGCTGCCCGAGCGGGAGCGGACCGCCGCCGGGTACCGCCTGTACGGTGAGGCCGACGTCGCGCGGCTTGAGCTCGTCCGCACGTTGCGTGAGATCGGCGTGGGGCTCGCGACCATCAGGTCGCTCGGCGACCGTGACCTGCGGCAGGTGCTCGACCTGCACCTGCGCACGGTGGAGACGCAGCTCAGGAACCTGCAACGCACCCGGGCGGTCCTGCGGGCCACGCTGGAGCGAGGCGACCCCTCGGAGGAGGACCTGCGCAGGCTCAACACCCTCGGCCGTATCGGCGCGGCCGAGCGCGAGGCACTGCTGGACTCGTTCGTGGAGGAGGTCGGCGGCGGCAACGCGGCCCGTGAGCGGTGGCTGGAGTGCCTGCGGGACGCCATGGTCCCCGAGCTGCCCGCCGAGCCGGCGATCGAGCAGTTCGACGCCTGGCTGGAGCTGGTGGAGCTGCTTTCGGACGAGGACTACCGCGCCACCCTGCGCCGCCAGAGCGAGGAGTTCTGGGACCGGCGCGAGAAGGCGGGGGAGCTCGACACAGTGGGCTGGGAGGAGGCGAACCGGGCCGTCGCCGAGGTGGTCCAGCGGGCGATCGACGCGGGGGTGGAGCCGGGCGGCCCCGAGGCCGGTCCGGTGCTGGACCGGGTGGTGGCGCTGCTCGCGCCGGTGCACGGAGCCGAGGACGGTCCCGAGTTCCGCCGCGCGCTGGTGCGTGGGTACGAGGACCACGACCCGCGCGCCGAGCGTCACTGGGAGCTGGTGGCGACCGTCAACGGCACGCCCTGGCCCCCGCCGCAGACCCTCGTCCACCGCTGGATCGCCAGGGCCCTCGGCGCGGGCACCCGTCCCTCGACCTGAGGTCTGGTCAGGAGCGGGGCGGCTCAGGCGCGGGCGACCATTGTGGGCCGGGCCCGGTCAGGAGCGGGGCCGTCATAGGAAACGGGCATGTCGTGGGTCCGGGCGTGTCGTGGGTCCGGGCCTGTCATGGAAACCGGGCCCGTAATGGAGGCCGAGCCCGTCAGAGGGGTCCGGCGGTGAGCGCGTCCTGAGCGGGTCCGGTCTCGGCGGGGACGCCGTCAGCTCAGGAACGGGGAGATCACGAGCCAGCCCGGGTCGCTCGCCACGTCGACCCAGCCCGCGCCCTCGGTCCACTGCGCGGTGAGTTCTTCGGCCACGGCGACCGCGTCGCCGTCGGGGTCGGCGTAGACGTGCAGCACCCGGGCGCCGTCGCTGCTCATGTGGACGGCCAGCACCGCCGAGTCGCCCAGCCGCGCGACCAGACGTTCCTCGAACGCGCGCAGCGCCTCGGGGGAGCCCCCGGTCGGCAGGCCCTCCTCGTCCGCGTTCGCGTACGGCAGCGTGATGCCGACGCGCAGGTCGAACAGCGGGTGGTCCACCGGCCGCAGGGGGTGGCGGGCGGCGGCGATCAGGCGCGTCCCGTCGGCCGTCTCTCCCGTGAGCAGCACCCACTGCTCGCCGGCGTACTCGGAGGCGAGGTCGGCGACGACGGCGGGCAGGTGGACGGCGGCCACGGCGTCGATGGGCTGGAAGGCCGCGGCGGTGATGTCGCCGACCCAGCGGGCGACCTCGTCCTCGCCGATCAGCCGGTCCAGGGCGAGGAGGGCGGCGTCGGTGCGGGTCTCGTCGTCGAGGTCGGGAAAGATCGGGTGGTAGGCCGAGATGTCGATGCGCGGGGTCCCCTGCGGCACGCGCAGCCCCAGCACCAGCTTGTCCAGCCCGAACTCCCGCCCGTTCACCTTGGTCACGTGGCTCTCGGGGTCCGCGACGGCCTGCCGGGACGGGTGGAACTCCCACGTCCCGTCGGAGGGCGGCGCGGCCAGGACCCAGCGGTGGGCGAGTGGCCGCAGCTCGGGGTCGCCCGCGGAGGACACCACCAGGGACCGGCGCGCCGACCTGCCCGGCGTGACCTCCACGACCAGCTCCGGGTGCACGGCCGCGGCCGCCACGGCGACCACCTCGGCGGCCCCGTCGAGGTCTCCCGCCTCCGCGCGGGCGTCGACCTCGGGCCGGGCCCGCGCCCACCATTCCCAGAAGCCGGGGATCGCGTCCTGCGGCTCGTCCGTCTCTCGCATGGCCCTGGATCCTCGCAGGTGCCGCCGCCGAACGCCAACGCGGCCGCCGGCCCGGGGTACCAGCGGCGTGCGGTGGTCTCCTCACCCGCCCGGGATACCCGAGGGGGGTCGGCGGGAAGGTAGTCTCGGGAGTGTTATGAGTCTTCGTGTGCTTGCCGCCATGTCGGGCGGCGTCGACTCCGCGGTGGCGGCGGCCCGCATCGCCGAGGCCGGCCATGACGTCACGGGCGTGCACCTCGCGCTGTCGTCCAACCCCCAGTCCTACCGCACCGGCGCCCGGGGCTGCTGCACGCTGGAGGACTCCCGCGACGCCCGCCGCGCCGCCGACGTGATCGGCATCCCCTTCTACGTCTGGGACATGGCCGAGCGCTTCCACCGCGACGTCGTCGAGGACTTCGTCAGCGAGTACGCCGCCGGCCGCACCCCGAACCCCTGCCTGCGCTGCAACGAGAAGATCAAGTTCGAGGCCGTGCTCGACCGCGCGCTGGCCCTCGGGTTCGACGCGGTCGCCACCGGCCACCACGCCCGGCTCGAGGACGGCGTGCTGCGCAGGAGCGTCGACGCGGGCAAGGACCAGTCGTACGTCCTCGGCGTGCTCACGCGCGAGCAGCTCTCCCACGCGATCTTCCCGCTGGGCGGCTCCACCAAGGCGGAGGTCCGCGAGGAGGCCGCCGCCCGCGGTCTCGCCGTAGCCGACAAGCCCGACAGCCACGACATCTGCTTCATCGCCGACGGCGACACCCGCGGCTTCCTGGCCGAGCGGCTCGGCGCCGAGCGCGGCCCGATCGTCGACGAGTCCGGCGCCGTCCTCGGCACCCACGCCGGGGCCTACGGCTACACGGTCGGCCAGCGCAAGGGCCTGCACCTCGATCGCCCGACGTCCGACGGGCGTCCGAGGTACGTGCTGTCCATCGAGCCGGTGTCCAACACGGTCACGGTGGGCCCGCGGGAGGCGCTGGCGGTGAGCTCGATCGTCGCCGAGCGTCCGGTCTTCAACGGCCCGGTCGCCGAGCCGCACGAGCCGCTGGCCTGCCAGGTGCAGTTGCGCGCGCACGGCGAGGTGTACGGCTGCCGCGCCCAGCTCTCCGGCGGCGTGCTGCACATCGCGCTCGACACGCCCGCGACGGGCGTGGCGGCGGGCCAGGCGGCCGTCCTCTACAGCGGGGACGTCGTCCTCGGCTCCGCCACCATCACCGCGTCGTCCTGAGGTCATCCTGAGGTCCTGGCGGACGGTCAGCCCTCGATGACGTAGCTCTCACCGGGCTTGAGGCGGCGGAAGTCGCCGCCCTGCTGCTTGGCGCTGAGGTCGAGCAGCCCGTCCACCAGCCCGAGACCCACGTCGTTGTAGAGGCCGTCGTGGATCGAGAAGGCCCGCCGGGGGTTCACCGCCTTCAGGTAGTCGAGCATCTCGGCGGCCTTCATCCACGGCCCGCCCGTCGGGGTGAGCAGGGTGCCCACCGGGGCTCCGGGCACGGTGAACGAGTCGCCGGGGTGGAAGACCTCGCCGTCGATCAGGAACCCGATGTTCTGCACCGGCGGCATCTCGGGCCAGACCTTGGCGTGCTCCCGGCCCGCCACCCCGACCTCGAAGCCGGCCGCGGTGAAGGAGTCGCCCTCGCCGACGATGTTGACCTTCGCGCTCAGGCCCTCCAGCTGGGCCGCGACCGCCGCGCAGGTCCAGATCCGCACCCCGGAGGCGAGCCCGCCGAGGCGCTTGACCTCCAGGTGGTCGAAATGCTCATGTGTGATGAGGATGGCGTCGGCCCCTTCGAGGGCGGACTCCTCGGTGAGGCCGCCCGGGTCGATGACCAGGGTGGCGCCGTCCTTCTCCAGGCGCACGCACGCGTGGCCGTGTTTGGTGAGCTTCATCTCCCCATCATGGCCCCCGCGGCATTCTGCCGTCCCACGAGCGTCGCGTACTCGCCGCCGAGCGCCACGAGCCGGTCATGGTCGCCGCGCTCGGCGATCCGGCCGTCGCGCAGGACGAGGATCACGTCGGCGTCCCTGACCGTGCTCAGCCGGTGCGCGATGACGATCCGCGTCTGGAGCAGCCCCGACAGGCGGGCCTCGATCGCGGCCTCGGTGGCGGTGTCCAGGTGGCTGGTCGCCTCGTCCAGGACGAGCACGCGCGGCCCGGCCAGCAGGGCGCGGGCCAGGGCGAGCCGCTGGCGCTGGCCTCCGGACAGGCCGTGGCCCTCCGACAGTGGTGTGTAGTAGCCGAGCGGCATACGGGCGATCTCCTCGTGGACGCAGGCCAGCCGGGCGGCGGCCGTCACCCGCGCGAGCGGCGCGGCAGGGTCGCCGAGGGCGATGTTCTCCCTGATCGTGCCGGTGAACAGCGCCGGGTCCTGGGTGACGACGCCGAACCGGCGGCGCAGCGCGGGCATCCGATCGGCGGGCACGGGCGCGCCGTCGTACCGGACCTCGCCCTCCACCGGCGGGTACAGGCCGAGCAGGATGCGCGCCAGCGTGCTCTTGCCGGAGCCGGAACGCCCGACGAGCGCGATCTTCTGGCCGGGCTCGGCCGCGAAGGAGATCTCGCGCAGGGTCCAGGGGCCGCGCGGGTCGTACCGGAAGCCCACCCCGCGCAGCTCGACGGCCCCGCCCGTGCGGCTCCCGGCCGGACGTACGCGGGCCGCGGTGCTCGTGGGGCTGCCAGGTGCGGTGCTGGGGATGCTGCCGGGTTCGGGGTCGGTGTCCAGGATGTCGGCCAGCCTCCGGACGGCCGCCCCGGCCACCTGCATCCGTTGCACGGCGCTCATCAGCGAGTTCAGCGGCGTCACAGCGGCCAGCGCGACGGCGTTCAACGCGAGCAGGGTGCCCAGAGTCATCCCGTGGCCGAGCACCCGCCAGGCCCCCGCCCACAGCAGCGCCATGGGCGTCAGCACGTGGATCGCGTTCTGCACGGCGACCACCCCGCCGACGGCCCGCGTGCCCCGGACGGTCGCGTCCAGCTGGACGGCGAACAGCGCCGACCAGCGGTCCGCCACCCGTGCCTCGGCGCTCATCGCCTTCAGCGACTCGATGCCCCGGATCGCCTCGATCAGCCGCCCCTGCGCCTCCGCCTCGGCGGCGAGCCGCCGCTGTGTCAGCTCGCCCGTACGTCGGCGGGTGCCGAACAGTAACAGGGCGTGCGCGGCCACCACGGCCAGCAGGCACGTGCCCAGCACCCGGTCCCCGGCCATCACCAGGCTGATGTAGACGACGGCGAGCGGACCGTCCAGCAGCGCGGGCAGCACCTGGCCCGTCGCCAGCTCCCGGATCGCGGTGACGCCCTCGGTGCGCGCCACCAGGTCGCCGGTGCCACGCTGGGCGAAGAAGCGGTACGGCAGCGCGAGCAGGTGGCGCACCGTCTCGGTGGTGAGATCGCGGTCGGCCCGCGCCTGGAGCACCGCCAGCAGGCGCACGCGCGCGAGGCCGAGCACGAGCTGCGTGCCCACGGCCACGGCGATCCCCGCGCCCACCAGGGGCAGCAGATCCGCCGAGCCGGACGGCAGCACCTCGTCCACGATCAGCCCGGACCCGAGCGGGAGCACCAGGCCGGCCGCCTGGAGCAGCAGCGAGGCGAGGACGATCAGCGCGACCAGCCCGCGCGAGCGGCGCAGCACCTCCAGCGGCATCCGCCGCCGCCACGGGCTTACTGGGACGACGATCCGCCCGGGACGAAAGCCCGGCCCTCGGGCCGCGGTGATGGCGACGCCGGTGAAGGCCGCCGCGAACTCCGCGTGCGACAGCCGGAGACGGCCGCGCGCCGGGTCGACGACGTCCACCCCGCCTCGCCCGTGCCGCTCGACGACCACGAAATGGCCGGACTCCCAGTGGGCGATGGCGGGCAGCCCGGCCTCGCCCAGGCGGTCGGGGGTGATCCTGAGGGCGACCGGCGCCAGGCCGTACCCCCGCGCGGCGGTCACCAGGGCGCGAGCGGTCGTCCCGTCCCGGGAGACGCCGAGCCGGGCGGAGACCTCCCGGAGCGTCGTGCGCAGTCCGTGGTGCCCGAGCAGCATCGTCAGGCAGGCGGCCCCGCAGTCGGTCATCGTGTTCTGCCGGACCACGCGGAGGCGGTGCCTCCGGCGGCCGGTGGGCAGGTGGCGGGTCACGTGTCTCCTCTCGCCGCGCCGCCGAAGCCGTGGGCTCGGGGCCCGAGTCGTGCGGGTTCCGGCGGGTCGTGCGGGCCGCAGGGGGTCCGGGGCGGCGACGCCCGCCCCGGACCCTTGATCTCGCCGTGAACGGATCGGCGGCCACCGCATCAGGACCCGGTGGCCGTGTCGTGTCTGGAGGACACGCGTCTGACTCGTGCCCGAATGGACACGTGGTCGGCTCGTGCCCGGAAGGACACGCCTGCGCCTTGTGTCAGAAGCCCACGCAGATGCCGGGCGGGTCGATGTAAAGGCCGCCCTGGACCGCCACCTGGCCGCCGCTGAGCCCCTCGAGTTCCTCGTCGCCGAGCACCTGCCCGGGCGTCGTCTCCTGCTTGTCCACGATCACCCCTCCTTTCCCTTGCCATTGGTACGTGCCGAAAATTTCCGGCGACACCATGAATAGGCGGCCCATCTTGGGATCGGCTTGGAGGACGCTGCACGGGCCGTTGTCCCGCGCGCGTCGCCCGGCGCGCGGCGGGTCCGGGAAAGTCCCTAAGCTTGCGGCCTGTGAGCGAGTTTCCGTGGAGCACGGCGAGCGCGACCGGGGTGGGCTCCCACCCCGGCACCGACCATATGGAGACGCTGCGGGTGGTGTTCGGCGAGGTGCCCGCTCTGCCGTACCTGCCGGAGCTGCCCGAAAGGGGCGTCGGCGCCGACATGGTCGGGAGGACCGCGTCACTGCTCGTGGAGCTGCCGGTGGAGGTGCAGCCGTCCGGCTGGCGCTTCACCGACCGTCCGGGCCGCGACGTGCGCCGCGCCCGCGAGCACCTCGCCCGCGACCTCGACGCGCTGGAGGAGGTCGCTCAGGGGTACGAGGGGCCGCTCAAGATCCAGGTGTGCGGGCCGTGGACTCTCGCCGGCACGATCGAGCTGCGTTACGGCGACCGCACGCTCGCCGACCCGGGCGCGGTGCGCGACCTGACCGACTCGCTGGCCGAGGGCCTGGCCGTCCACGTGGCCGCCGTGCGGGCCCGCGTGCCCGGCGCCCAGGTGCTGGTGCAGCTCGACGAGCCCGGCCTGCCCGGCGTGCTCACGGGCACCGTGCCGACGGCGTCCGGCTTCGGACGGCTCGCCGCCGTCGAGGCCACGGTCTCCGCCGAACGGCTCCGGGCCGTCCAGCCGCCCGGCGTGTTCACGCTCGTGCACTGCTGCGCGCCCGGCGTGCCCTTCGGCGTGCTGCGCGAGGCCGGCGTCGGCGGCATCGCGCTGGACGCGGGCCTGTTGCGGCGCCGCGACGAGGACGCGATCGGCGAGGCGATCGAGCGGGGGACCGCGCTCTTCCTCGGTGTCGTCCCGGGCACGGACGCCCGGCTTGACGACATCGGCGTGGTCGCCAGGCCCGCCGTCGATCTGTGGAACAGGCTGAGCTTCGCGCCGTCGCGGCTGGCCGAGCAGGTGGTGCTCACGCCGTCGTGCGGGCTGGCGGGGGCTTCGCCCGCGTACGCGAGGAACGCGCTCGCCAAGTGCCGCGAGGCCGCCCGCGTGCTGCGCGAGGACCCCGGAGAGGAGTAGGTGCGGCGTTTGCGGCGTCGCTCCGCTCGGCGGGTTCGGGGCCCCCTTGCCCCGAACCGTGCAAGTAGGTGCAAAGTCGGTCGCAAGCGCTGGGGGCTATCTCTTGGTGTGTAGGACGACGCACCACATCGGGAGAGAAGTCATGCGTAGCGGTCTTCGCGTACTGCTCGGGCTCACCGCCGCCGCCACCCTCGGGCTCGCCCTGCCCGCTGCCGCCGCCTCGGCCGCGTCCACGGCGTCCACAGGGTCCACAGGGTCCTCGGGGTCCGCCGTCCCGGCCGGGACGGCGGCCGTCGAGACCTGGTCGTGGGGCCCGACCGCGTCCACTGACTTCAAGGGATGGGCGGGCGGCAAGATCCGGACGACCGGCTCGGGGCTGCGGATCACCGGCGACCTGTACGACGCGGGCGGCGCCCGCACGTGCTCCTGGCTGAAGATCAAGTGGCTGTCGGACCGGGGCAAGTGGCACACGGCCACGTTCAAGAACTGCTCGCAGTCGCGGACGCGCGCGTTCCGGGTGAACGCCGGCCACATGCTGACCTCTTCGGCCAAGGTCTGCCGGGGCACCTCCACCAGGATCGCCGGCAAGTGCTCGCAGTGGGAAGGCGTCTGGTCCCAGGGCGGCTGACCCCGAAATATAGGTAAATGTTCGATTAGTCGGGGTTTACCGGCCATGACGCTGTCGAGGCGGTCCAGGGTCCCCTGAACCCTGGATCGCCTGTTGCCGTGCCGGTCCCTTTCATGCGGAAATGTCGGTGCTGAATGGCATGGTGGGGGTAACGATTCCCCAGGTAGACCGCCGATGCGGGGGCGTGACCACGCGCCTCTGCCCGTAGCGTTCTCCTTGGGTCGATGAACGAGGGGAGACGGCATGACTGCCGAGGTGGAAGGCGTCCCGGTGGCCGCACTGGAGCGCCACGCCGAGCTGGCCGAGCTGGCCGAGGAGGCCAACTGGCGGTACTACGTGCTCGACGCGCCCACCGTGAGCGACGCGGAGTACGACACGTGGATGCGGGAGCTGCGCGCGCTGGAGGAGGCGCACCCCAGCCTCCAGACGCCCGACTCGCCGACGCAGAAGGTCGGCGCCCCCATCTCCACCGACTTCACCCCCGTCCGGCACCTCAGACGGCTGGAAAGCCTCGACAACGCGTTCAACGACGCCGATCTCGCCGCCTGGCAGGCCAGGGCCGAGCGGCTGCTCGAACGCGACCCCGCGCCCTACCTGTGCGAGCTGAAGATCGACGGCCTGGCCATCGCCCTGGTCTACGAGAAGGGCAGGCTGGTCAGGGCCGCCACGCGCGGCGACGGGCGCGTCGGCGACGACGTCACCGCCAACGTGCGCACGATCGCCAACATCCCCCACAGGCTGGAGGGCGACGACGTCCCCGACGTGCTGGAGGTGCGCGGCGAGATCTACCTGACCGTCGAGGGCTTCGTGAAGCTGAACGAGCAGCTCGTCGCGGCGGGCAAGCCGCCGTTCGCCAACCCCCGCAACTCGGCCGCCGGGTCGCTTCGCCAGAAGGACCCGCGCGTCACCGCCCAGCGCGACCTGAAGATGATCTGCCACGGGGTCGGGCCCTGGGAGGGCGGCACCCCGCCGCCCGCCACCCAGTCCGGCATCTACGAGCGGCTGCGCGCGTTCGGGCTGCCCGTCAGCGACCTGTTCCAGGTCGTCGGCAGCCTGACGGAGATCGGCGAGTTCGTCGAGAACTACCGGCAGCACCGCCACGACACCGAGTACGAGATCGACGGCGTCGTCGTCAAGCTCGACCGCATCGAGCTCCAGCGGCAGCTCGGCTCGACCTCGCGCGCCCCCCGGTGGGCCATCGCCTTCAAGTACCCGCCGGAGGAGGTCAACACCAAGCTGATCGACATCCACGTCGGCGTCGGCCGCACGGGCCGCGTGACCCCGTACGGCGTGATGAAGCCCGTCGTCGTCGCCGGGTCCACGGTCGAGCGGGCCACCCTGCACAACGCCTCGGAGGTCGCGCGCAAGGGCGTCCTGATCGGCGACACCGTGGTGCTGCGCAAGGCGGGTGACGTCATCCCCGAGATCGTCGGGCCGGTGACCGCGCTGCGCGACGGGAGCGAGCGCGAGTTCGTCATGCCCACGAAGTGCCCCGAGTGCGGCACGGAGCTGAGGCGGATGAAGGAGGCGGACGTCGACATCCGCTGCCCCAACGCCCGCTCGTGCCCCGCGCAGCTGCGCGAGCGCATCTACTTCGCGGCCGGGCGCGGGGCCTTCGACATCGAGGGCCTCGGCTACGTCGCCGCGACCGCGCTGACGGCCCCGCTGCCGCCGGAGGAGCCCCCCGTACGCACCGAGGCCGACCTGTTCGACCTGACCATCGAGCGGTTGCTGCCGATCAGGTCCGTGGTCCGCGACCCGGACACCGGCCTGCCGAAGACCGACCCGGAGACGGGCGAGCCGAAGGTCGTCTCGTTCTTCGCCAACATGAACGGCGAGCCCAGCAAGAACGCCGAGCACATGATGGCGCAGCTCGAAGAGAAGAAGTCGCAGCCGCTGTGGCGCGTGCTCGTCGCGCTGTCGATCCGCCACGTCGGCCCCACCGCGGCGCAGGCGCTGGCCACCGCGTTCCTGTCCCTCGACCGCATCTTCGGCGCCTCGGAGGAGGAACTGGCCGTCGTCGAGGGCGTCGGCCCGACGATCGCCGCGTCCATCCGCGAGTGGTACGCCGAGGACTGGCACCGCGAGATCGTCGAGCGGTGGCGCGCGGCGGGCGTCCGCATGGAGGACGAGCCCCCGACCGGGATGGGCCCCCAGGTCCTGGCGGGCCTGACCCTCGTGGTCACCGGCACCCTGGAGGGCTTCACCCGCGACGAGGCGGGGGAGGCGATCCAGGGCCGGGGCGGCAAGGTGACCGGGTCCGTCTCCAAGAAGACCGACTTCCTGGTCGCGGGGGAGAACGCGGGCTCCAAGTACGACAAGGCCCTCAAGCTCAACGTCCCGATCCTGGACGAGCAGGGCTTCCGCACCCTGCTTGACCACGGCCCCGACGCCGTGGTCCCGGTGAACGCCCCCGAACCCGAGGCCGCCGGGGACTCCGGTCAGCCGGGCGCCGAGCAGGGCTCCGCCGAGCAGGCCGCCGAGCAGGGCTCTGAGCAGGGTTCCGCCGAGCAGGCCGCCGGTGATCGGCCCGGGGACGAGCGGCCCGCCGGAACCGAGGCCCCCGCGACAGCCTGAGGTCACACCGGAGAAACCCCGGCGGCCGGGTGGCGGTCAGGCGGCGAGGGTCTCCGTCGTGACCTGCCAGAGGCGGGCCGCGGCCTCGGGGTCCAGGGCGTACGCCGCGACGCCGTGGCGGCTGAGGCCCGGCTCGCTGAGCTCGGCCTCCGTGCAGTCCTCGAAGTAACGGCCGCCGATGCCCTCCAGCAGCGGCGACGTCGCCACCAGCACGGACGTGGCGGCGCCCTGCTCGGGGGTCTTCCAGGACATCTGTTCCCCGCTCGCGGCGACGGCGGCGCGCAGGCGCTCCAGTTCCTCCTCGGAGACGTAACGCTGCAGGCGGGTGCGGATGCCGCCGGGCATCAGCGCGTTGACGGTGATGCCGTCGTCCGCCCACCGCTTGGTGCCCTCGACCGCGAACAGGACGTTCGCCGTCTTGGACTGCCCGTACGCGCTCCACGGCTCGTAGGCGCGCTCGCGGAAGTGGATGTCCTCGAAGACGACCGGCGAGCGCAGGTGCGCGCTGGAGCTGACCGAGACGACGCGGGCGCCGCCGGCCGCCGCGAGCGCCCGGTGCAGGCCGGTGGCCAGCGCGAAGTGGCCGATGTGGTTGGTGGCGAACTGCAGTTCCCAGCCCTCGGGCGTGCGGGTCTCGGGCGAGGCCATCACGCCGGCGTTGTTGACGAGGATGTGCAGCGGGCCCTCCCATCCGGACGTGAACGCCGCGACGGACGCCTGGTCGGCGAGGTCGAGGCGCGCGACGAGCACCCGCTTGTTGCCGGTGGTCGCGACGATGTCCTCGGCGGTGCGCTCGCCGGCGGCGGTGTCCCGTACGGCCAGGGTGACCTCGGCGCCCGCCCCGGCGAGCGCGCGGGCCGTCTCGACCCCGATGCCGGACGCGCCGCCGGTGACGATGACGCGGCGGCCGGTGAGGTCGATGCCCTCCACGACCTCGGCGGCGGTGGACTCGGCGTCGAACGGTGTGGTGATTCGTGCGGTCGCGGCCATGATCTGTCCCGTCTTCGCTCTCGATGAGTGCAGGAGATCCCGATACCATGTAAACGGAGGAACCTCCATTACGCCTCGACTCTAATCGGAGTGTTCTCCGCTTAGCAAGTCGCCGTGCCCGGCCGTCCGGCGTCTACGATTGCCTCACGCAAGACCCGGGAGGAACACCGTGCAGCCCACCGGCGCCCGACCCCTGCGCGCCGACGCCCGGCGCAACCGCGACCGGCTCCTGGAGGTGGCCGTGCGCGCGTTCTCGCAGGACGGGCCGGACGTGACGCTCGACGCGATCGCGAAGAAAGCGGGCGTCGGCATCGGCACGCTGTACCGCCACTTCCCGACGCGCGAGGCGCTGGTCGAGGCGGCGTACCGCAACGAGCTCGCCCGGCTCAGCGACGCCGTCCCCGGGCTGCTGGAGTCCCTGCCCCCCGACCAGGCCGCGCGCGCCTGGATGGATCACTTCTTCGACTACATGACCACCAAGCGGGGCATGGCCGAGGCGCTGCGCGCCGTGATCGCCTCCGGCGGCGACCCGTTCTCCGAGAGCCGCGTCCGCCTGGTCGCCGCGGTGACGGCGCTGCTGGAGGCGGGCGCCGCCGCGGGCACCGTACGCGCCGACGTCCTGCCCGAGGACGTGCTCGCCAGCCTGAACGGCGTCTGCCTCGCGGCCGGCGACGCCGCCCGGCGCGACCAGGCGAACCGCATGCTGGACCTCCTGATGGACGGCCTCCGCCGTAACGCCCCCCACGGCGACTGACCCGAGACCGCCCGAGCTCCCGGGAGTTTGAGCGTATTTGGGGGGTGTTGGAGGGCGGGAAAGGGGGCGGCGGAAATATCTGGTGACGGAACGTGCGCAAGCGGTTTCGCGAAGTGGCCCAGAGGCCGTACCCTCCCATAGTGACCTCTTGGGGGTTTACTTGCCTATGACGGACCCATCCGACACGCGCGACACCGCACCGCGGCCCTTCTCCCCGCTCTGGATGTACCTGGCAGGGGCCATGACCACCGGATTCGCGGCGCTGGTCGTCGCCGAAGTCCGGCTCGGCCTCGGGGAGCTGTCCGGGCTGGGGCGCACCTCGCTCTTCTGGGTGCTGGTGGTGCTGGTCGTGCTCGGAGAGCTCCGGCCGATCGTGGTCTCCACCTCGCGCCTGGTGGGCGGGACCGCCACCTCGACGCTGTTCACCTTCGCGATCCTGCTCTACTACGGGCTGTCGGTGGCCGTGCTGATCCACGGGCTGGCGCTGGTCGTCAGCGGGCTGTCCCACCGCAGGGCCTGGCACCGCGTGGCGTTCAACGTCGCGCAGGTCACGCTGGCCTCGACGGCCGCCGCGGTCGTCCTGGGCGTTTTCGGGCACCATCCGCGCCCGGCCTACCCCTGGGTGCCGGAGGGCACCGACATGACGGCCGTCGCGCTGGCGGCGCTGGCCTATTTCGTCATGCGGGGCCTGCTCGTGTGCGGGGCCGTCGCGCTGCACGAGCGCCGGTCGCTGTCGCGCGTGCTGCGGACGACGATCGGCCACCAGAGCGTCGTCTACGCCGCGCTGCTCGGCCTCGCGCCGCTGGTCGTGGTCGTGATGAGCCGCTCGCCCGCGCTGGTCCCCCTGTTCGTCGCCCCGCTTGCCACCATGTACTTCACCGCCTCCATGTCGGTGCGCCGGGACCACCAGGCCATGCACGACGGCCTGACGTCCCTTCCCAACCGCAAGCTGCTGATCCTGCGGACGGAGGAGGCGCTGTCGGAGTCCCGCGGCGACGCCCGGGTGGGCCTGCTCCTGCTGGACCTCGACCGGTTCAAGGAGGTCAACGACACGCTCGGCCACCCCGTGGGCGACCGGCTGCTGCAGATCGTCGCCCACCGCCTCACCCACAGCGTGCGGCCCGGCGACGTGGTGGCGCGGCTCGGCGGCGACGAGTTCGCCGTGCTCCTGCCGACGGTGCGCGACGCGGCCGCCGCGCGCGAGGTGGCGGCGCGGCTGCGGGCCGCCCTCACCCAGCCCGTGCGGCTGGAAGGGATGACGTTCGACATGGACGCGTCGGTCGGCATCGCGCTGTACCCCGACCACGCCCCGGACTTCGAGCTGCTCCTCCAGCGGTCGGACGTCGCGATGTACTTCGCCAAGGAGGGCCGCACCGGCGTCGAGGTGTACGTGGCCGAGCGGGACCGCAACTCGCCCGAGCGGCTGAACCTCCTCGGCGACCTGCGCCGGGCCATCGGCGGCAGCGATCTCCGGCTGCACTACCAGCCGAAGCTGAACCTTTCCTCGGGCATGGTCGAGGGGGCCGAGGCCCTGCTGCGGTGGTGGCACCCGGAGCGCGGCCCGGTCTCGCCGGCCGATTTCATCCCGCTGGCCGAGCAGTCCTACCTGATGCACCAGATCACCGCGCACGTGATCGACGCGGCGCTGGAGCAGGCGGCCGAATGGTGGCATTCCGGGCTTGAGGTGCCGATCTCGATCAACGTCTCGGCCCGCGACCTGCTCGACTCGGCGCTGCCGGACATGCTGGAGGCCGGGCTCCACCGCCTCGGGCTGCCGCCGAGGGCGATCCAACTGGAGGTCACCGAGCGCATCCTGATGACCGACCAGGCCTACACGTCCGACTCGGTGCACGCGCTGGTCCAGCTCGGGATCCCACTGTCCCTGGACGACTTCGGCACAGGCTACTCCTCGCTGGTCCGCCTTCAGCGCCTCCAGGTGTCCGAGGTGAAGATCGACGCCTCGTTCGTGCAGCAGCTCGGCAAGTCGGTGGACGACGAGCGCATCGTCCGCTCGATCGTCGACCTGGTGCGCTCGCTCGGGCTGCGGTCGGTGGCCGAGGGCGTGGAGACGGAGGAGGTGGCGCGTATCCTGCGGGACATGGGCTGCGACGCCGCCCAGGGCTGGAGGTTCGCCGAGCCGATGCCCGCCGACGACATGACCGACTGGCTGCGGGCGCGCGTGGGCGCGGCCCCGTCGTTCGACCGCTACGACCCGGCCGAGTTCACGGCCCGCTAACCTCGGGTTCTGAGGGCCGCCAACGGCCCGGGCCGGTCGCGCGTCCCTGGGGAGGGCGAACGAACCTTAATGGTTCGGCCACGTTCGGTCACGCGCCCTAGGATGATGACACTGTCCGATTGCCATCCATGAAACGGGTTAACGACTCATGTCCGCCATAACCCGCGACGAGGTCGCTCACCTCGCCCGGCTGTCCCGGCTGGCGCTGGCCGACGCCGAGCTCGATCACTACGCGACGCAGCTCGACGCCATCATCGGCGCGGTCGCGCGCGTGGCCGAGGTCGCCACCGACGACGTCCCGCCGTCCTCGCACGCGCTGCCGCTCACCAACGTCTACCGTCCCGACGAGACGCGGCCGAGCCTGACCCCGCAGCAGGCGCTGGCGGCCGCCCCGGCCGTTGAGGACGATCGCTTCCGCGTCCCGCGCATCCTTGGGGAGGAGGCATGAGTCTCACCCGCAGGACCGCCGCCGAGCTCGGCGCGCTGATGGCCTCCGGCGAGGTCTCGGCGGTCGAGGTCGCCCAGGCCCACCTGGATCGCATCGCCGAGGTCGACGGGCGGGTCAACGCGTTCCTGCACGTCGCGGCCGAGTCGGCGCTGGAGCAGGCCCGCGCGGTGGACGCCCGCCGCGCCGCCGGCGAGGAGCTCGGCCCGCTCGCGGGCGTGCCGATCGCCCACAAGGACGTCTTCACGACCAAGGACATGCCGACCACGGCGGGTTCCAAGATCCTCGAAGGCTATCGCCCGCCGTACGACGCGACGGTGACCGCGCGCCTGCGCGAGGCCGGCCTGGTGATCCTCGGCAAGACCAACCTGGACGAGTTCGCGATGGGCTCCTCCACCGAGAACTCCGCCTACGGCCCGACGCACAACCCGTGGGACCTGGCCCGCATCCCCGGTGGCTCGTCGGGCGGTTCGAGCGCCGCGGTGGCCTCCTACCAGGCGCCGCTGTCCACCGGCACCGACACGGGCGGCTCGATCCGTCAGCCGGCGGCCGTCACCGGCATCGTCGGCATGAAGCCGACCTACGGCGGTTCGTCCCGCTACGGGGTGATCGCCTTCGCGTCCTCGCTGGACACCCCGGGCCCGTTCGCCCGCAACGTCCTGGACGCCGCGCTGCTGCACGAGGCGTTCTCCGGCCACGACGTGATGGACACCACGTCCATCCACTCCGAGGTGCCGCCGGTCGTCGAGGCCGCCCGCCGCGGCGACGTCGCCGGCCTGCGGGTCGGCGTGGTCAAGGAGTTCGGCGGCGAGGGCTACCAGCCCGGCGTGCTGGCCCGCTTCCGCGAGGCCGTCGAGCTGCTGGAGTCGCTGGGCGCCAAGGTCGTCGAGGTCTCCTGCCCGACCTTCACCTACGCGCTGCCCGCGTACTACCTGATCGCCCCGTCCGAGTGCTCGTCCAACCTGGCCAGGTTCGACGGCATGCGGTACGGCCTGCGCGCCGGCGACGACGGCACCCGCAGCGCCGAGGAGGTCATGGCGCTGACCCGCGCCCAGGGCTTCGGCCCCGAGGTCAAGCGGCGCATCATGCTCGGCACGTACGCCCTGTCCAGCGGCTACTACGACGCGTACTACGGCTCGGCGCAGAAGGTCCGCACGCTGATCGCGCGCGACTTCGAGGCGGCCTTCCACCAGGTCGACGTGCTGGTCTCGCCGACCACCCCGACCACCGCCTTCCCGATCGGCGAGCGCGCCGACGACCCGATGGCGATGTACCTCGCCGACCTGTGCACGATCCCGGCCAACCTCGCGGGCAACGCGGCCATCTCGGTGCCCTGCGGCCTCGCCGACGAGGACGGCCTGCCGGTGGGCCTGCAGATCATGGCCCCGGTCCTCGGCGACGACCGCTGCTACCGCGTGGGCGCCGCCATCGAGAAGGCACTCGAGGACCGCTGGGGCGGGTCCCTGCTGTCCAGGGCGCCCTCGCTGTAACGATCCGGCGGAGGGAGGAACGGCGTCATGATCACACGCATCGAGATCGACGGCTTCAAGTCGTTCGAGAACTTCGCGCTGGACGTGCCGCCGTTCCTCGTCCTCATCGGCACCAACGCCAGCGGCAAGTCCAACCTGCTGGACGCCTTGTCCTTCCTCTCGAAGGCGGCCGTCCAAGGGCTGGACTCGGCTGTGGCGGCGGTCCGCGGCGACGCCCGTGGTCTGTTCCGAAGGCGCGGCGAAGGAACCCGGGTCGACCGTATGCGCTTCGCGGTCGAGTTCCTGTTGGAAAGTGCTCCACTCGGTCTGCCCACCAGATGGCGCTATGAGCTCGATCTTGCGTGGGCGGAGCCGGAAGATGCTCTTGAGGGCATCGTCGTGGAGGGGCATCAGCTCGTCGCGTTGTCGTCGGCGCAGGATCGATGGCCAGCCGTCCGCGGGATGGCACCCGAGTGGTTCGCCGATGGATTGGTCAGTTATCAGGGGGGGCGCGTCGTCTCCTTGCCCATCGGTCCGCTGGAGGTTCCCAGCGGCGGGATGGGCCTCCTCCACATGGCGCGGGTGGCCCTGAATGACCGGAAGTATCTGCGTGACCTGACGGATGACGACATCCATGTTTTGGAGGACGACACAGTCGTCAGAGTTGCCTGGACCGAGCTGGCACAGATGCGCTTCCTGCATCTGGAGGCAGGTGCCCTCCGTCTGTCCAGTGAGTTGGGCGGCCCCCAGTTCATGGACACGACCGGCCGTGACCTTCCGAACTACTTGCGATCACTAACGAAGGCGACCGGGTCAAAGGAGCGTCCCCTGGGCGTGGTCGGTGAGATCAAAATGCATCTTGCCGGTTTGGCAAGAGAAGTCACCGACTTCGCGATCGTCGAGGACGGGCACCGGCGGGACGTACGACTGGAGTTCTCGTCTCCATACGAGCAGGAGATCGGTGCCGAGTTCGCCTCCGACGGCACCCTGCGCATGCTCGCCATTCTCGCCGCCCTCCATGATCGTGGCTGTGTGGCCATCGAGGAGCCGGAGAACGGCGTCTTCCCCGAGCGGTTCCGTCACTTGCTGGCCTTGACCGGTGGCCTGGTCACCGACATGCGCCAACCTCCCGAGCGCGACGCCTTGCGTGTTCCTCTGCCGTATCGACAGGCGATCTTCACCAGCCATTCGCCGATCGTGCTTGACGAGGTTCCCTCCGCCAACATCGCCTTTCTGGACATGACCACCGTCCTGGAGAACGGGGCGGCCAGCCGGGTCAGCCGCGTCCGGAGGCTACGGGAGGATCAGGGGCCGGTACGGGTCGAGGGTGAGCGCTGGGCGAGGGTGACCGAGTCGGAACTGAGCAGGTTCCGCGCCGGGGTGGAGGCGTCGGCCTGATGCGGAGCCTGAGTTGCGTGCTCGTGAGAGAAGGGCCCTCGGACGACTGGTTCCTGCCGATCTTCTTACGCCGGGCGCTGGAGGCCATGGTTCTGGAGTCGTTTCCGGCGTGCCGGGAGATCCAGGAGATTCGCAGTATGGTGAAGGCGGGTAACCAGCACCCGGAGCCGGTACTCAAAGCTCTCGATGGTGAACGGGGTGCCTTCGACGTGGTGCTCTACCACCATGATGGCGCGCCGCCCACAAAGTCCGACCCTGTCATCGCCAGGATGCGTCGGACATGGGACAACAGCGCCTTCACCGAGCCTCTGGTGACAGTGGTGCCCATGCGAGAGACCGAGGCGTGGATCCTCGCGGACCACGAGGCCTTGGCGCGGGCTCTGAGCGTCCGTCGCTTGAGGAACGGTCTGGTGTCGGGCGCGGCGGTGGAGGGCTGCCCGGACCCGAAGGCGGTCCTGGAGGGGTTGTTGAAGGGAGAAGCCGGGATGAACCCTGCCAAGCCAGGAGTGGTCCGCGACTTCTACATCTCCATGGCCGAGTTCGCCGACGTAGGCGTGCTGAGGAAGGTGCCCGCCTTCCAGCAGTGGTGGAATGACATGATCAAGGCTTTGGAAGGGTTGGGTTATCAGCATGGCTGACACGCTGGCGACGATGCCGTTCGACGAGGCGTTGGAGCGGTTCGAGCCGGTGCTCGGGCTGGAGACGCACGTCGAGCTGGGTACGACGTCGAAGATGTTCTGCGGGTGCCGGACGACGTTCGGGGCGCCGCCGAACACGCACGTGTGCCCGGTCTGCCTGGCGCTGCCGGGTGCGCTGCCGGTGGCGAACGACAAGGCGATCGAGTCGACCATCCGCATCGGCCTCGCGCTGAACTGCACGATCGCGGAATGGTGCAGGTTCGCCCGGAAGAACTACTTCTATCCGGACATGCCGAAGAACTACCAGATCAGCCAGTACGACGAGCCGCTGTGCGTCAACGGCTACCTCGACGTCGAGGTGGGCGGCTCGACCGTCCGGGTCGAGATCGAGCGGGTCCACCTTGAGGAGGACACCGGCAAGTCCACGCACGTCGGCGGCGCGACCGGCCGCATCCACGGCGCCGACTACTCGATCGTCGACTACAACCGGGCCGGCATCCCGCTGGTCGAGATCGTCACCAAGCCGATCCCCGGTACCGACCGGCTCGCCCCCGAGGTCGCCCGCGCGTACGTCACCGAGCTGCGCGAGCTGATGCGCGCGCTCGGCGTGTCCGACGTCCGCATGGAGGAAGGCTCGCTGCGGTGCGACGTGAACGTCTCGCTGATGCCGCGCGGCGCGAGCGAGTGGGGCACCCGCACCGAGACCAAGAACGTCAACTCGCTGCGCAGCGTGGAGCGCGCCGTGCGCGGTGAGATCGAGCGCCAGGCGGCGGTCCTCGCCGACGGCGGGAAGATCGTCCAGGAGACACGCCACTTCCACGAGGACACCGGCGCCACCACCTCGGGCCGCTCGAAGGAAGAGGCGCAGGACTACCGCTACTTCCCCGAGCCCGACCTACTGCCCATCGCGCCGGCCCCCGAGTGGATCGAGGAGCTGCGCTCCGAGCTGCCCGAGCTGCCGTCCGCGCGGCGCAGGCGGTTGCAGGCCGAGTGGGCCGTCTCCGACCTCGACATGGCGGCGATGCACAACGCGGGCGCGATCGACCTGGTCGAGGCCACGGTCGCGGCCGGCGTGCCCGCCGCCGACGCGCGCAAGTGGTGGATGGGCGAGCTGGCCCGGCGGGCCAACGAGTCGGGCACGGCCCTGGCCGACCTGCCGATCACGCCCGCGCAGATCGCCCGGGTCGTCGAGCTGGTCGCCTCGGGCGCGCTGAACGACAAGCTGGCCCGGCAGGTGCTGGAGGGCGTGCTGGCGGGCGAGGGCTCGCCGGACGAGGTCGTCGAGGCCCGGGGCCTGCGCATCGTCAGCGACGAGGGCGAGCTCACCTCGATCATCGACCAGGTGCTCTCCGCGAACGCCGACGCGGCCGACAAGGTGCGCGCGGGCAAGATCGCCGCGGTGGGCGCGCTGGTCGGCGGCGTGATGAAGGCCAGCAGGGGCAAGGCCGACGCCGGTCGCGCCCGCGAGCTGATCCTGGAGCGGCTGGGCGTCAGCGAGTAGACCGACCCGGGAGGTGCCCGTCACGTTCCCCCTCGTCCGGCGGTGCCGGGTGCGGGGGGCGTGGCCGTAGCGGGCGTCCCGGATCGGAAGGTTCACGAGCCTCGCGACGCGTTCGCGGGGCTCGTCACCGTCTCAACCGCGGGTTGGGTTTGGTTCTGACCGGATGTGTGTTTCACCCCCCAATCGCCCGCCTGTGGGGCGCGATTCATCCGCTGATGTAGAAGAATTTGCGAGTGCCCGTGGTTTAGGGTGAGGCGGGGGAACCGGTACGGAGAGCGGGAGGAGACGAGGGCGTGCGGAACGCCGGAGCGTCCATCGACCCGCCGCCGGACCCGTTCGCGGCGGTGCGACCGGAAACGCCCGTCACCCTGCCCGCCGACCGCCAGGCGCCCAAGGGCCGGCAGCCCGGCGCGACCCCGCCCAAGAAGAAGCTGCCGCGGGGCGTGACGCCTCTGCCGCCGGGTGTGTCGCCCGAGATCTTCGCCCTTCCGCCGCCGTCGTCCATGCCCTCCTCGTCCGGCCCGTCGTCCGGCCAGCCGGGCACCCTGCCCCCGCCCGCCCCTCCCGCCCAGCCGTGGCCGATGACCGGCAGCGCGCGGGTGCGGTGGAGCATGGACGACCCGGACGGCCAGCCCTCGATCATCATGGTGCCGGAGCCTCCCCCCGGGAGGAGCAGGCTGCGGCGCCTCTTCGTCATCGCCGGCGGGCTCGCCCTGCTGTTCTTGTTCGGCTACGTGATCCCCGCGACGTTCATGTGGGGCAAGGTGCTGCCCGGCACCCACGTCGCCGGCGTCGAGATCGGCGGGCTCACCGAGACCGAGGCGCTCGACCGCGTACACGCGCGCTTCGACGGCAATGACCAGCAGGATCTCGCGCTCCTGCTGCGCGGCCGTCCCCTGGACAAGTTCAAGCCGGCAGAAGTCGGCCTGGCCATCGACGCCCAGGCCACGGTCGCCGAGGCGCAGACGGGCTTCCCGACCCCCGTCGACGTCTGGCAGGCCTTCACCGGCGAGCGGGAGCTGTCGCTCAGGATCTCCACGAACCACGTCAAGCTCGCCCAGCGCGTACGCAAGATCGCCCAGACGATCGACCGCCCGGCCCGCGAGGGGCGCATCGTCTACGAGGGAATGAGGCCGCGCGTCATCCCTCCGCGCGAGGGCGTCGCGCTCGACCGGCAGGCCACCGAGGAGGCGATCAAGCGGGCCTTCGTCCGGCCCCCGGCCTCGGCCACGCTCTCGGTCGTGACCGTCCGCCCGAAGGCGAGCCAGGAGGCCTTCTCCGGGTTCCTCGACGACGCCCGCCGCGCGGTGTCCGGGCCGATCACCCTGACGAACGGCTCGCGGCGGGCCACCCTCTCGCCGGCGGTCATCGCCGCGAACCTGGTCTTCGAGCCCCAGCAGAACGGCATGGTCGAGCCGGAGTTCGACGCGCGGAAGGCGGTCGGCGGCGTGGAGGCCGGGCTCGTCGGAGTCACCCAGGCGCCGAGGGCGGCCGGGTTCGTCATCGAGAACGGCGCGCCGAAGCTCGTGCCGGCCCGGCCGGGCAAGGGGATCGACGACGCCGAGCTGACGAGCGCCCTGGCCAGGCTGATCGACCAGGGCGGAAGCCGGACGATCCCGGTGTCGCTCGCCGTCACCCAGCCCCCGCTCACCGACGCCGAGGCGCTCAAGCTCGGCGTGAAGCAGAAGGTCGGCGAGTTCACCACCTACTTCTCGTGCTGCGCCGCGCGGGTGACCAACATCCAGCGGGCGGCCCGGCTCGTGGACGGCCGGGTGGTGAGGCCGGGGGAGACGTTCTCGCTCAACGAGGCCATCGGCGCCCCGGCCGTCGCCCGGGGGTTCGTCGCGGCCCAGGCCATCGAGGACGACCATCTCGTCATCGCCATGGGCGGGGGCGTCTCGCAGTTCGCGACGACCATGTACAACGCGGCCTACCTCGCCGGCATGGACGATGTCGAGCACACCACGCACACCTTCCACGTCATGCGCTACCCCCCGGGGCGGGACGCGGCGGTCCAGTACCCCGACCAGGATCTGCGGTGGAAGAACGGCACCGAGTACGGCGTCCTGATCACCACCGCCTCCACCGGCACGTCGGTGACGGTGGAGCTCTGGAGCACCAAGGTCTACGACAGGATCGAGGCCGAGACCTCCGAGCGGACCGCCTTCACCCAGCCGGACACGGTCACCGACGACGACCCGGGCTGTATCCCGATGCACGGGGGGGCCGGATTCACGGTGACGGTGACCCGCGTGTTCACCAAGGACGGCGAGGTCGTCAGGCGGGATAAGGCGCAGACGACGACCTACGAACCACAGCGCAAGGTGGTCTGCGCGGACGACGCGGTGCTGACCCCGGACGGCGGGACCGGCGGGCAACGGCAGCCGAACGGGGACGTCGACGTGGGACCGACGTCGAACCCGTCACCGCCGGACAAGAAACCCGACAAGAAGCCGACCGGCACTCAGTCCCTTAAACCGGTACATGACGTACCAAACTCGGACAGACGATTAGATAGTGCCGACCGGAGCAACGGCAAACCGACCGGGAGCGGCAACAAGAGCCAGAACGGCAACCGCAACGGCCATGGAAACGGAAACAGCAACAGCAACGGGAAGGGCAGCAGCCACAAATAAGGGCACCGGCGTCGGCGCCCCTATCGCGGGTTCTTCCCTGTCCTTATTGTAGAGGCACGACGAGGATGCGATCGTCATCGTCCTTCGGCGACCCCCGTCCGTCCTTGTTGCTCGTGCTCACGTACAGCGCCTTGCCGTCCCGGGACGCCGCCACCGCGCGCAGCCGCCCGTACTCGCCCCTGTACCGGGCGATCGGCCTGCCCGCCTCGCCGCCGGACGTCAGCGGGATCTGCCAGAGCCGCTGCCCGCGCAGCGCCGCCACCCACAGCGACCCGCCCGCGTACGCCATGCCCGACGGCGAGGACTCGGCCGTGGTCCACGTGAGCAGGGGATCGGTGTACTCGTCCCGGTCGCCGAAGCCCTCGACCTCGGGCCAGCCGTAATTGTGGCCTTTCTGGATCAGGTTCACCTCGTCGTAGGTGTTCTGGCCGAACTCGGTGGCGTACATGCGGCCGGAGGGATCCCAGGCCAGGCCCTGCACGTTGCGGTGGCCGTAGCTCCAGATCACGCTGTCGAACGGGTTGCCGGGCGCGGGCCTGCCGTCCACGGTCATGCGAAGGATCTTGCCGCCCAGTGAGCCGAGGCCCTGGGACAGGGGACGGTCCCCGGCCTCCCCCGCGGAGGCGTACAGATAGCCGTCGGGGCCGAAGGCGAGGCGCCCGCCGTTGTGGATGCCGCCCTTGGGGATCCCGTCGAGGATGGTCACCGGGTCGGACAGGGCGGTGTCGTAGCGGTACCGCACGATGTGGTTGGCGGCGGCGGCGGTGAAGTACACGAAGACGTAGTGGTCCCGCGCGAACTTCGGCGAGACGGCGACGCCGAGCAGGCCGCCCTCCCCGCCCGGGGCGACGCCCTCGATCACGCCCACCTCGGAGACCCGGCCGGAAGGGGTGACGCGCAGCAGGCGCGCGGTGTCCCGTTCGGTGACCAGCGCGTCGCCGCCGGGCAGGAACGCGATCGCCCACGGCACGGCGAGCCCTCCGGCGAGCGTACGGGGCGTCCCGGGGGTGTGCTCGGGCGCGACGTCCAGCGGGGAGGCGGGCCGGGAATGGCCCGTGCCCGCGCTCGGCGGCGGGCCGGCGCCGTCCGCCCGCCCGGCGCCTCCCGCCGAGCACCCGGCCGCCACCGCGACGGCCGTCACCCCGGCGACCACTCCGGCGACTGCTGTGGCCACACCCCGCCGGCGGCCCGGGTGGAACGATCGGTTCGTCATGTGACCTCCTTTCCGTGGACTCAATACTCCTGCTCCCGCCGGGAGGTTCCGGGCACCGCGAGCCCGTCGTTAGGGTTGTCGGTCATGAAGATCTGGGCTCCCTCGCAGGCCGTCGCGGACGTTCTGACCGACCTGCCCGACGTCGAGTGCGTCATCTTCGACGGTGCCACCCAGCCTCCGGAGGGCGCCGAGGAGGTCGAGGTGTGGATCCCCTCGCTGATCCCGCCGCCGGGCCTGCCCGGGCTCCTGCGCCGCATGACCGGCCTGCGCCTCCTGCAGACCGTGACGGCGGGCGTGGACGCGTACCTCGGGCACCTGCCGGACGGCGTGGTGCTGTGCAACGCCCGCGGCGTGCACGACGCGGGCACGGCGGAGTGGGCCCTGGGCGCCATGATCGCGGTCCTGCGCGAGTTCCCGTCCTTCGCCGCGGCCCAGGAGCGCGGTGAGTGGTCCTACCGCCACACCGGCGCGCTCGCCGACTCCACCGTGCTGATCGTCGGGTACGGCGCGATCGGCGAGGCCCTGGAGCGCCGCCTCGACGGCTTCGAGGTGGACGTCGTGCGCGTCGCGCGGACGGCCCGCGAGGGCGTGCACGGCGAGGACGAGCTTCCCCGGCTGCTGCCCGAGGCCGACGTGGTCGTGCTGCTCGTGCCGTCCACCAAGGGGACGGCGGGCCTCGTGGACGCCCGGTTCCTCGCCTCAATGAAGGACGGCGCGGTCCTGGTCAACGCGGCCAGGGGCCCGGTCGTGGACACCGGCGCGCTCCTGGCGGAGCTGCGGACGGGGCGGCTGCGGGCGGCGCTGGACGTCACCGACCCCGAGCCCCTGCCGAAGGATCACCCGCTTTGGACCGCGCCGGGCCTGTTCGTCACCCCGCACGTCGCCGGGAGCACGCCCGCCTCGATCCGCCGCCTGCGACGGCTCATGCGGTCTCAGATGCTGAGATACTTGTCCGGGGAACCGCTGAACAACGTCATCACCGGCTCGTACTGAACGTTGACAGTTTTTCCTGACTCGGAACGATAGGAAAGCAAAGTCAGACCGTAGCTGCCTCGTGACCTCCGCTGCGTACGGTGAGTCTCACCGCGCGACCGGATGGCATGGTGGTTATCGGAACGGTGACGACCGAGCGGTTGTCGCCTCCCGCGCCGCCGCTCGGGCGCGACACTGGCGACGTGACAGGGATGAACCGCATGGGCGACGACGTTGAACGGCCTACGTGACCCGAGGGTCCCGTTGAGCGCCGCCGCCGGTCTCGGCGCGGTGGCCCTCGCGGCCGCCCTCCTGGTAAACGGGTCCTCCGTGGTCGTCACCGCGGTGGCCGGGGTGGTCGCGGGCCTGATCGCCGCGGTCTCGCTGCTCGTCGGCTCCGTGCGCGCCGCGCGCCGCTCGCGGCGGCGGTCCTCGTCCCTGCGCTGGCTGGCCTTCGGGGCGGTCACCTGGGTGGCGGGGGTCGGCGTCCGGCCCCTGGCGGACGGCACGCCCTTCGTGCTCACCTTCGCCGACGTGCTGCTCCTGGTGGGCACACTGCTGCTCGCCTTCGGCTCGGGCCGCACCGCCCGCAGGCCCGCGTACGGCAGTTCTCTGCTCCAGTACGTCGCCGGGGCCTACCTCAGCGCGGCGTCGCTGTTCACGATCTGCTGGGTCCTGTTGCTCGCGCCGATCTACGCCAAGGCGGACGAGCCGACCTCGCTGGCCTCGCCCGTGCTGTGCCTGCTCGCGACGTGCGCGGTGGCGCCCGCCGTGCTGGCCGCCCGCTCGCCCGAGCGCCGCGCCGGCCTCGCCGCGCTGGCCGTGCTGGGCACGATCACCGTCGACGAGTTCGCCACGTCCATCGGGCGGGCCACCGCCTCGGAGGGGCCGCCCCTCGTCGTCGGCATGCTGGCCCCGGTCGCGTTCCTGCTGCTCGCGGCCACGCCGTGGTCCAGCCGCACCCGCGCCAGGCAGGCCAGCCCCGCCGCGGCCGTCGTGGTGGACGGCGCGCCGCTGGCCCTGGTCGCCGTCGCCACCGTCGTCGTGGCGGTGCGGGCGCTCGCCGGATGGCCTCAGCCCCTGACTCCGATGCTGCCCGTCGTGGCCGGCTCGGTCATGCTCGTGCTGCTCGTCAAGGTCTTCTTCCTGGACCTGTCGACCACGAGCATGCGCGCCACCCTCGAATCCGGGGAGCGCCGGCTGATCCAGCTCGCCGAGAACGCCGGGGACGTCGTCCTGGTCGTGGACCATGACGGGCTGATCCAGGAGATCGGCTCCGATGTGGAGGCCATGTACGGCTACACCCCGCAGGAGCTGGTCGGCCAGACGGTCTTCGGGTACCTCCACTCCGAGGACGTACCCGCCCTCCAGGCCGCCCTGCGCGCCATGACCACCGAGGACGACTCGTCCCCCGACCGTCTGGGCGCCTGCCGGGTCTCCTGCCGGGTGCGCGCCGCCGACGGCACCTGGCGGCCCGCCGAGTCCGTCGCGACCCGCCACCCGCGCGAGGCCGAGGACCTCGTCCTGATCTCCACGCGCGACGTCAGCGACCAGGTCGCGCTGCGCAACCAGGTCGCCCACCTGACCTTCCACGACGGCGTCACCGGCCTGCCCAACCGCGCCTACTTCGAGGAGCGCACCCGCGAGGTGCTCGCGCACCGGGGCGCCGCCCGCATGGCCGTGGTCTTCATCGACCTGGACGGGTTCACCGGCGTCAACGACTCGGTAGGCCACGCCAGCGGCGACTACCTGCTGAGCCAGGCCGCCCGCCGGCTGCGCGCCGCCGTCAACTCCGACGACACGCTCGCCCGCTGGGGCGGCGACGAGTTCGCGGTGCTGCTGGAGTCGGGCGGCGCGGGCGGGTCCGGCGCGGCCGCCGAGGCGCAGTCGGCCATAGACCTCGCCGAGCGTCTGGTGCGCGCGGTGTCCTCCGAGCCGTTCCGCGTGGCGGACCGCGACATCGCGCTGACCGCCAGCGTCGGCGTGGCCTTCGCCGAGGAAGGCGTCCCGGCGGGCGATCTGATCCGCAACGCCGACGTCGCGATGACCCGGGCCAAGGAGCTCGGCGGACGCCGGGTCGAGGTGTTCGCCGCCCACATGCACGCCGACGTCGTACGCCGGCTTGAGCTCGCCGCCGACCTCCAGCGGGCGTTGCTGGCCGAGCAGTTCGCCGTCGAGTACCAGCCCGTCGTGGACCTCGCGACGTCGCGGGTGACCGCCGTGGAGGCGCTGGTGCGCTGGTGGTCGGGCGGCGCGTTCGTCCCGCCGCAGCAGTTCCTCGGCGCCGCCGAGGACACCGGGCTGATCGTCCCCCTCGGGGAGTGGATCCTGCGCGAGGCGTGCCGGGAGGTCGCCGCGTGGCGGGCCTCGGCATGGGACATCGGGCTGTCGCTCAACCTGTCCAGCCGTCAGATCACCGCGCCCCGGTTCGTGGAGACGGTCGAGGCGGCGCTGGCCGAGAGCGGCCTGCCCGCGAGCGCCCTCACCCTCGAAGTGATCGAGGAGATGCTGGTCGAGGACGCCGAGGAGGTCATCGCCCGCCTGTCGTCCCTGCGGGCGCTCGGGGTGCGGCTGGCCATCGACGACTTCGGCACCGGGTACGCCTCGCTGGCGCTGCTCCGTCAGCTCCCCGTCGACATGATCAAGATCGATCCGTCGTTCGTGTCGGGTCTCGGCTGCGACGAGACGCTGACCCTGCTGACCCGCACGATCGTGCGGCTCGGCCACGACCTCGGGCTGATCGTCGTGGCCGAGGGCATCGAACGTCCCGAGCAGCTGGAGCTCCTGCGTGAGATGGGCTGCACGCGCGGCCAGGGCTACCTGGTGGCGCGGCCGATGGCGGCCCGGGGCGTCGACTCGCTGATGCGCACGAACTGCACACCCCTGCAGAACACCGCCTGAAGGGCCCCGAACACGCCGTGCCGGAGGCGCGGCCACGAGTACTGTCCGAGATCCCATATCGTGAGACTTGTGTCCGGGGATTTGACACGTCGGTTGTGTCAGGGGCTATCGTTGCGGCATGCGTATCACTGGGGACCAGATTGCCGGCCTGCGGGCTCGGCTCGATGGCGTAGTACTTCGCCGGCGCGCGGGTCGCTGACGAAGAGTCCCCAGCCTGCGCGCAGCCCCAGCACCGCCCTTCCGGCGGGCGGGGCATTTTTTATGGCCACACCCAGCTCAGCCACGCAAGGAAACGAGCCGATGACCGAAGAATTGACAGGTGCGCAGGCCCTCGTCCGGGCGCTGGAGCACGTCGGGGTCGACACGGTGTTCGGGATCCCCGGCGGCGCCATCCTGCCCGCCTACGACCCGCTTTACGACTCCACCAAGGTCAGGCACGTCCTCGTACGGCACGAGCAGGGCGCCGGCCACGCGGCCGAGGGGTACGCGCAGGCGACCGGCCGCGTCGGGGTCTGCATGGCCACCAGCGGCCCCGGCGCCACCAACCTCGTGACCGCCATCGCCGACGCCTACATGGACTCCGTGCCGATCGTCGCCATCACCGGCCAGGTCGCCGCGCCGCTCATCGGCACCGACGCCTTCCAGGAAGCGGACATCTCCGGCATCACCATGCCGATCACCAAGCACAACTTCCTGGTCACCGAGGTCGCCGACATCCCGCGCATCATCGCCGAGGCCTTCCACATCGCCTCGACCGGCCGTCCGGGGCCCGTCCTGGTCGACATCGCCAAGGACGCCCTCCAGGCCAAGGCCCCGTTCGCCTGGCCGCCCACGATGCGCCTGCCCGGCTACCGCCCGGTCACCCGGCCGCACTCCAAGCAGATCCGGGAGGCCGCGCGGCTGATGTCCGAGGCCAAGCGCCCGGTGCTGTACGTCGGCGGCGGCGTCCACAAGGCCCGCGCCTCCGCCGAGCTCGCGCAGCTCGCCGAGCTGACCGGCATCCCGGTGGTCACCACGTTGATGGCCCGGGGCACCTTCCCCGACAGCCACCCGCAGCACCTCGGCATGCCGGGCATGCACGGCACCGTCGCCGCCGTGGGGGCCCTCCAGCGCAGCGACCTGCTCATCGCGCTCGGCACCCGCTTCGACGACCGCGTGACCGGCAGGCTCGACACCTTCGCCCCGCACGCCAAGGTCATCCACGCCGACATCGACCCGGCCGAGATCTCCAAGAACCGCCACGCCGACGTTCCGATCGTCGGCGACTGCCGCGAGGTGCTCACCGACCTGGTCGCCGCAGTCAAGCACGAGCAGGCCGAGGGCCACACCGGCGACTACACCGCCTGGTGGTCGGTGCTGAACGGCTACAGGGAGACCTACCCGCTCGGGTACGACGACCCGGGCGACGGCTCGCTGGCCCCGCAGTACGTCATCAAGCGGCTCAGCGAGATCGTCGGCCCGGAAGCGATCTACCTGGCGGGCGTCGGCCAGCACCAGATGTGGGCGTCCCAGTTCGTCACCTACGAGCACCCGGGCACGTTCATCAACTCCGGCGGCGCGGGCACCATGGGCTTCGCGGTCCCCGCGGCCATGGGAGCCAAGATGGGACAGCCCGACGCCGTGGTCTGGGCGATCGACGGGGACGGCTGCTTCCAGATGACCAACCAGGAGCTCGCCACCTGCGCGCTCGAAGGCGTGCCGATCAAGGTCGCGGTCATCAACAACGGCAACCTCGGCATGGTCCGGCAGTGGCAGACGCTGTTCTACAACGAGCGCTACTCCAACACCGACCTGCAGTCGGTCCGCCGCATTCCCGACTTCGTCAAGCTGGCGGACGCGTACGGTTGTGTCGGGCTGCGGTGCGAGCGCCCCGAGGACGTCGACGCGACCATCCGCAAGGCAATGGAGATCAACGACGTGCCGGTGGTCATCGACTTCGTCGTCCACAAGGACGCCATGGTCTGGCCCATGGTCGCCGCCGGGACCGGCAACGACGAGATCAAGATCGCGCGGGACATGGCTCCCGTGTGGGACAACGAGGAGGGCGTGTGACCGGGCCCCGGGTCCGCGCGCGCCGCCAACGACTGACCGGTTTCGCGGGAGGGAACGCATGAGCCGCCACACGCTGTCGGTTCTCGTCGAGAACAAGCCGGGCGTGCTGGCCCGGGTGGCCGCGCTGTTCAGCAGGCGGGGCTTCAACATCGACTCGCTGGCGGTCGGGCCGACCGAGCACGACGACGTGTCGCGCATGACCATCGTCGTCAACGTCGCCGAGCTGCCGCTGGAGCAGGTCACCAAGCAGCTCAACAAGCTGGTCAACGTGATCAAGATCGTCGAGCTGGACCCCGCGCAGTCCGTGCAGCGCGAGCTCACCCTGATCAAGGTCAGGGCCGACTCCGAGACCCGCTCGCACGTGCTGGAGCTCGTCAACCTCTTCCGCGCCCGCTGCGTGGACGTCGCCACCGACGCCGTGACCATCGAGGTCACCGGCACGCCGGACAAGCTCGACGCCTTCATCCGGGTGCTGGAGCCGTTCGGCATCAAGGAGCTCGTCCAGTCGGGCATGGTGGCCATCGGCCGCGGCGCCCGTTCCATCACCGACCGCTCGCTGCGGGCCCTGGACCGCAGCGCGTGAGCCGTACGAACCCACGAAAGGCAAAAGCAAGTGACTGAGATCTACTACGACGACGACGCCGACCTGTCGATCATCCAGGGCCGGCACGTGGCCGTCCTCGGATACGGCAGCCAGGGCCACGCCCACGCGCTGTCCCTGCGCGACTCGGGCGTGGACGTCCGCGTCGGCCTCCCCGAGGGCTCCAAGAGCCGCGAGAAGGCCGAGAACGACGGCCTGCGCGTCGTGACGCCGGGAGAGGCGGCCGAGGAGGCCGACCTCATCATGATCCTCGCGCCCGACCACATCCAGCGCCACCTGTACGCCGAGCACGTCGCGCCGAACCTCGTCGAGGGCGACGCGCTGTTCTTCGGCCATGGCCTCAACATCCGGTACGGCCTGATCGAGGCCCCCGAGGGCGTGGACGTCGCCATGGTGGCCCCCAAGGGCCCCGGCCACCTCGTCCGCCGCCAGTTCACCGCCGGGCGCGGCGTCCCGGTGCTCGTCGCCGTCGAGCGCGACGCCACCGGCAACGCCTGGCCGCTGGTGCTGTCGTACGCCAAGGCCATCGGCGGCACCCGCGCCGGCGCGCTGAAGACCACCTTCACCGAGGAGACCGAGACCGACCTGTTCGGTGAGCAGGCCGTGCTGTGCGGCGGCGTGTCCGAGCTGATCAAGACCGGCTTCGAGACCCTCGTCGAGGCGGGCTACCAGCCCGAGGTGGCCTACTTCGAGTGCCTGCACGAGATGAAGCTGATCGTCGACCTCATGTACGAGGGCGGCATCTCCAAGATGTACTGGTCGGTCTCCGACACCGCCGAGTACGGCGGCTACTCGCGCGGGCCGCGCGTGGTCACCAGCGAGACCAAGAAGGAGATGCAGCGCATCCTCGGCGAGGTGCAGTCCGGCGCGTTCGCCCGTGAGCTGGTCGAGGAGTTCGACGGCGGCCAGGGCAACTTCCGCAAGTACCGCGAGGAGCTCGCCGAGCACCCGATCGAGAAGACCGGCGCCAAGCTCCGCCCGATGATGAGCTGGCTCAAGGAGAAGTGAGTGCCGGAAGGCCGGCCCCCTCCATCCGCACGATGTGAGGAGGCCGGCCTTCGCATGTCTCGTGTCAGGCCGCCCCGGTCAGCACTGGGCGGGCTTGACCCAGGAGCATTCCAGCCCGAGGTCCTCGCCCGCGTCCGGCGCGGTCCTGAGCGGGACGGCCATGTTCACCGGGGTGTCGCGCTTGAACCGCGCGAGCCGCACCGCGATCGCGTCCTCGACCGTGCTCTTGGGACTGCCGCTCAGATACTGGTTGGACAGGATCGAGAACACCAGCGGCTCGCCGTCGGCGCTCGTCACGTACCCCGACAGCCCGCTCACCGACGTCAGCGAGCCGGTCTTGGCGTGCACGTTGTTCGCGGCCGGGGTGCCGGCCATGCGGCTGCGCAGGGTGCCCCCCGTGAACCGGTCGGAGTTGCCCGCGATCGGCAGCGCCTGGTACCAGGTCTGGTACCACGGCTTGGCGCGCAGGGCGATCAGGAACGCCGTGAGCTCGCCCGGCGCGACGGCGTCGACCCGCGACAGGCCCGAGCCGTCGCGCAGCCGCACGTTCGCCATCCCGTTGGCCTTGGCGAACGCGGTGGCGGCCGCGAGCCCCGCGTCCCAGGTGCCCTGGCCGGACACCTTGCGGCCGAGGGCCTTGACGAGGATCTCGGCGTGCATGTTGTTGCTGAGCTTCATGAACGGCACGAGCAGCTCGCGCAGCGGCATCGACTCGCGCCCCGCCACGCTCGCCGCCGTCCCCGGCGTCGTCCCCCGGACGGTCTTCCCCAGGACGCCTACGCCGTGCTTGGCGAGCGCCGCCCTGAACAGCGACGCGGCGTACCCGGTCGGGTCGTCGACGGCGATCCACTCCTGGTAGGTGCTCGCCACCGTGCCGGTGACCACGATGCGGTTCGTGCCGTGCACGCGGGTGACCGTGACGTCGGTCGCGGCTCCCGTGGTGGCGTGGTTCTCGATGGTGACGTGGTCGGTCGGGGGCGTGGTGCTCACCTTGGCGGTGGAACCCTGGGCGCTTCCCGGGGCCACCGAGACGATGATCGAACCGGCGTCGTAGTCGGTGTCCGGTGAGGCGGTGAGCGCCGAGATCTGCGCCGAGTAGTAGTACGGCTCGTCGTCCTGCGCCCAGTCGGTGCCGAGCCGCACGTCGTCGAACCAGGTGTCGTCCGCGACCAGCTTCCCGGTGACCAGCTTGACGCCCGTGGCGGCCACCTTGGCGGCGAGCGCGTCGTAGTCGGCGGCGAGCAGGGTCGGGTCGCCGGTGCCCTTCAGGTACAGGTCGCCGGCCAGCGCGGACCCGGCGCGGCGGCCTGAGCTCAGCACGGTCGTGGTGAAGCGGTAATCGAGACCGAGGCCGTCCACGGCGGCGGCGGAGGTGAGCAGCTTGGTGTTGGAGGCCGGGGCGAAGACCTTCCCGGCGTCCTGCGCGTAGAGCTGCTCGCCGGTCGCGGCGCTCCTGACCACGACGCCCGCCCGCGCCACGCCGAGGAACGGCGCGCTGAGGATCTGGTCGAGATCCTGGACGAGGTCGGTCACGCCGGGCGCGGGATCGGCGGCGTTCGCCCCGCCCCCTGTCGCCTGCGTCAACGTCGCCGCCAGCGCGGCGGCCGACAGGAGTGTGATGACTTTTCGGTGTCTGCGCATGGGGGTGCCTCCAGGGGCTCGGCCTTGGGGGATCATCGACAACACCGACGCCGCCGCACAATACGGAAACCTACGTATCTATGACGCCCACGAATCCCTGTACTCCCGAACGCTACAGAGATCGCCCGCCCGCCGACCCGCGACCGTGACAAGCCCCTCAGGAAGCCGTACCGGCAGGGCGTCAGGCGACGGGGGACGAGACCACGAACGCGCACTCGCCGAAGGAGATCTCGTCCCCGGTGCGCACCCGGGCCGGCCCGACCAGACGCCAGCCGTTCAGCCGGGTGCCGTTGAGCGAGCCGAGGTCCACCAGCAGCCAGTCCTCGCTCTCGCGGCGCAGCTCGGCGTGCACGCGGGAGACGGTGAGGTCGGTCAGGATCAGATCGCACTCCGAGCCGCGCCCGACGACGTAGCGCACCCGGCTGTCCACGGGCAGCGCGAGCCGGGGCAGTCGCGGACGCCGCCAGGCGTTCTCCACCCGGGTCGTCAGCTCCGAGAAGGAGGCCACCGCGTCGGTGAGCCTGCGCCGCCACTTGCCGCGCGGAGGCAGGTCGGAGACCAGATCGGTCAGCTCGACACGACTGCGGGCGCGCAGCGCCTGATCGACCCGTCCGAGGAAGGTGTCGTGTGAGATCTTCCCCTCGACGGCGTTATCGCGAAGATCACTGATCGCGCGTTCGCGATCCCCGTCGGAGGCGCGCACAGGCGGGTGCGTCGAACTCATGTCCCGAGTATCGGTCTGGCAACGCCAAGGTGTCCAGAATATACGGGATCTCATGTACCCCGCAGGTCGCCCCGCAACTCCCAGTAGCACCCACGTCCCCCTGCCTCACCTCGCCCCTCGCCGCCGACCACGACCGCGCTTCCCGGCGCTGCGTGTCGCCGTCCGGTGGTCGGGCGGGGCGCCGGGGGTGCACGGCGAGGGAGGGGGCACGCGTATGGAGTAGGGCTCAGGTGGCCGGCTTGGTCAGACGGTCGATGCGCTTGGTGAGTGGTGGGTGGGTCGACCACCAGGCGAACTTGGTGGGTTTGGTGGCGACCAGGCCCATCGCGGGGACGCGGGCGGCTCTCAGGTCGGTACGGGGGATCGCGTCGCGGTCGCCGGCCTTGAGAAGCGTGGCGGCGAGTAGGGCGGGCTGCCCGAGTTGCGCGGCGGCGTCGTGGTCGGCGGCGTACTCGCGGTAGCGGCTGAGCGCTCGCAGCGGCAGGTACGCCAGCGCGCTCAGCAGGCCCGCCGCCGCGGCCCCCGCCAGGAGCGCGAGCGCGAACAGTGGTGCCTCCAGGACGGCGCCCGGCGCGTTCCCGGCCACCTTGGCCACGCCGCGCGCCGACCACGCCATGAAGATGGCGAGCGAGCTGGCGAGCGTCATCACGGCGACGTCGCGGTGGCGGATGTGCGCGACCTCGTGGGCCATCGCGGCGGTGAGCTCGTCCGTCTCCAGCTTGTCGAGCAGGCCGGTGGTCACCACGATCGTCGTGTGCTTACGGGATCGGCCCACGGTGAAGGCGTTGGGCACACGATCCCTGCTGATCGCCACACGGGGCTTGGGCAAGTCGTTCAGCGCGCAGAGCCGGTCGAGCGCGGCGTGTAAGTGTGGCTGCTCCTCCGGTCCGACCACGTGCGCCCTGGCGATCTTGCGAGCCATGTACTCGGTGCCGAACCACTGGACGGTCACGACCAGCACCACCACCGCGGCGACCCCCGGCCAGGGGATTCCGGCCCACAGCGCCGCCCCGATCGGGATGGCGTAGACGAGCGCGAGCAGCGCCATCGCCGCCATCATGCGAGGAATCAGACCGTGCGGTGTGCTGCGGGCCATCGATCCTCCCTAGAGCCCGTGCCGCGAGCGCCCAGAAGATCTTCCGGCGACCCACACGGCACCTGACTGAGATCCGTGCCTACATCCGAAGAGCGAAGAACTCTCGCCTCCATCACCCGCCATTCTGCGTCCCGCACCCATTCCCCGCGCGCTCCGCCAGGGAGACAGTCCGACGACCGCGGCTCGCACCAGGCGGTCCCGCGTGAGGAGATTCGCTCGGCGAGAGCTGGACGTCTTTGTCGGCGTGGCCCGGGAGCCTGGACAAGGCGGCCGGATGAGGACACCGCAGGGTTGGTGATCGCCGGGTCGCTGCGGGTGATGTTCGCTAGGGTCGTCAGGCGAACACGGTGAGTCACATTCGCCGCAAGGTAGGACAGCAAGTAGACGGTGAGTGCATGACGACCACAGGTGCGCTATCGGCAGCGAGGCAAGCCGTGGTCGGCGCGTATGACTCGCTCGGCTCGATCGCGGGCTGGCTGGACGAGATGAATGCGCGCCGGGTGGCCAAAGGAGTGCTTCGCGTGGGTCTCTATGACCCGCTCACCCGCCGGGCCGTCACGGGCGTGCTGGCTCCGGACATGGAAGCCGTAATGCAGCGATTCTGGCGTCAACGCGTGTTGGCGCGTGGTCTGATCACGAGAAACAAGCGAGGTCAGATCGTCCGTATCAGGATCGACCACATCGAGCCGCTTCCGCAGGACGACGACAGGCGCGCCGCGGTGTCCGAGTTGCTGGGCGCGGACCCGGATTGGCTGGGGGGGCAGGACGTCGACGAGTACCTACGTGAGGCGCGCCGTGCCTGAGGGCCCGCGGAGCGCCCGCTCCACGGCCATGCGGACAAGGGGTATCTCGCCGGTGCCGCTCCGCCCCGCGACGCTCCAGTGAGCCTTCGGCCTGGACCGGATGGTACCTGCGGAGGAAGTCGTCCTCGTCGGCCGCGGAGGTGATCAGCACCGCCACCAGCCCCGCGGTGGCGGCTATCACGGCGGCCACGGCGGGGGCCGTGCGACCCCGGTTGCGGGCGGCGTCCCGCGCCGCGAGCTTGAACGGCGGAGGTAGGCGAACGGCGAGGCGCGCGTTGGCGCGGCCGTGGGGTTGGTCCCGGGCGTCGCCGCCGCTGTGGAGGCTGAACGTGTTCCTGCCAGAGGGCGTGAACCAGTTCACCACCTCCATGCCCCTGTCGGAATGGCCGGCTCCGGCCGTGGTGATCCCGTGGGCGGCGATCGCCGCGCTGGTGCTGCTCCTGCCGTTGGTCGCCGCCGTGGTCACGGGCGTGTTCGCCCGGACGAGGGTGTCGTTGGAGCGGCGCGCGGAGCTGTTCGCCGTACGGCGGCGGGTGTCGCTTACTTGGCCGGGGCGGGGGCCGCCTCGGCCAGGTCGGTGGCGGTGAGTTTGTACTTCAGGGTCATCAGGATGCCGAGGAAGATGATGACGGCGGGAATGACGGCCTGGGCGATCAGGACGGCGGTGACCGCGCTGTCCGGCTGGGTGACCGGGTTCTCCGGGTCGGAGGAGATGAACCCCCCGGACGCGATGACCCAGCCGAACACCAGCGCGCCGAAGGCGCTGACCGCGCTCTCGGCGGCGGTCCACAGGCCGGTGAAGACGCCGCCCCTGCGCTTGCCGCTCACGGTCGAGTCGTGGGCGATCACGTCGGCGAGCATCGAGAACTGCAGGAGCTGGAGCCCGGCGTACCCGACGCCGATCACCGTGATCGCCAGGTGCGCGTACAGCGAGCCCAGCGCGGGCGTCGCCACCACCAGCAGCGCGCCGGCCATGAACAGGGCGCCGGAAAGGAGCATCGCGCCGCGCTTGTCCATCTTGCGCGAGATCCACACCCACAGGGGCTGGGTGACGAGCATGGGTCCCACCAGCGCGGCGAACAGCGTGCTGGTGGCCTCGGGGTCCTCCAGGATGTACGAGGCGAAGTACGGCGCCCCCGCGAGCATCACCCCGACGGCGAGCGTCTGCGCGCTGGACAGGCCGAGCAGCCACATGAACGGACGGCTCGCGGCGGCCGCCGCGAGCTTGGCGCGCAGGTTCGTCTCCGGCTCGGAACCGCCGACGAGCGGCGCGCGGGCCGTGCCGAAGAACGACGCCAGCATGGCCGCCAGCAGCACCGCCGCGATGACCAGCCCCATCAGGCGGTAGCCGTCCAGGGTGCGCCCGGCGAGCATCGGGGCGACGACGCCGCTGAGCGCCACGGCGAGCGCCACGAAGACCATGCGCCACTGCAGCAGCGAGGTGCGCTCGTGGTAGTCGTCGGTCATCTCGGCGGGCATCGCCTTGTAAGGCACCTCGTACAGCGCGTACCCGGTGGCGGCGATCAGGAAGGACAGGCCGACGAACAGCGCCGCGGGCACGCCCTTGAGCGAGGGGCCGACGAACGTGAGCGCGAAGCTGACGGGAAGGATCACGGCCCCGGCCAGCAGCCACGGGCGGCGCGGGCCCCAGCGGGAGACGGTGCGGTCCGACCACTGACCCACCAGCGGGTTGATGACGAAGTCCCAGGCCTTGGGCGCGAAGACGACCACGCCTGCCAGCCACGCGGGCACGGCCATGACGTTGGTCAGATAGAACAACAGCAGCAGGCCGGGGATGATGGCGAAGGTCGCGGTGCAGAACGATCCGATGCCGTAGCCGAGCCGCACGCCGCGCGAGACGCCGCGGACCGCGCGCGCCTCCGTCGAGGGGACCATTTGGTCATTACAGCCCAGCGCACCCGCCGTCGCCAGCCGAATCAGATCACGACATCGAAACCATCGGAGGTAAGCCCCCCGAACCGCCATGCCGAAGTCCCGGCCCCGAACACGCCGAGCGGAGTGAGGCCGTCAACTCAGTGGTCGCGGACGTCGGCGCAGACGACGTGGGCGCCCAGTTCGATCATCCGGCGTTCGGTGTAGGCGTCGGCGACGCGGGCCATCAGCACCGGGGCCTCGCTCGCCGCGAGCTGCGGCAGGCGGGCGCGGACCATGCGGTGCAGGTCCCGCACGATGTCCTCCGCGGCCCGGGTGTGCACCTTGACGTGCAGCATGATGCCCGAGGAGCCGGAGACGGTGCGGGCCTCGCTGATCCACACGTGGTGCACCAGCGGGAAATCTCGGAGCAGCTCGGCGATGGCCACCCGCAGCGCGGGCAGGATCGGATGGACGCACCGCTTGTACCCGGGGTCCACCTGCTGCATGGGGCCGGACAGGTGCGGCCGGGGCGCGGGGATCCACGGCGTGGCCGGGGCCTCGGGCGCGCGGGGCGGCACCGGGGCGGTCAGCGTCTCGTTGCGGCCGAAGGAGCTCTCGTAGGAGCCCTGCGTGGTCATCCGCTGCGACACGGTGGCCATGGCTCCGGTGGCGTACGCCGTCGGCGTCGCGCTGGACATCGCGGTCGCCGCGGGGGCGCCCCGGCCGCTGCGCGTGGAGGCGAGGTAGCGTTGGAGGTCCTCGATCGGGACGGCCGCGGCGGCGGGCCCGGCGGCGTCGATGACGATCTCGCGCACGCCGGTGACGCGCTGGATGTCCAGGATCGTGTCGGCGTCGCAGGCCGACAGCGAGTGGTTGCCGCGGTGCCGCGCGTAGGTGCCCGGGCCTGTGTACCCGAGGAGGACGCGCTCGCCCGCCTGCGTCGTGCCGAGCACGACGGAGCGGTCAGGCCGTACGGCCACCAGGATGCCCCATTCGGCGAGCGCCGCCAGGAGCCGGTGTGGGCTGCCGTGCTGCGCGAGCACTTCTCCGAGAGAGGGGTTCCCGATGCTCATACGTCAAACGATAGGTAGTGGGGCACAGCTTATGAGCCTAATCGTGAAGAAATGTTGCGATCAATACCAAGATGGCGGCTTGCGGATGGAATCAACGCGAGGTGGGTACCCGGCCCCGCCCTCAGCCGGTCTAGGGAGTCCCCGTCTCGCATCCCGGACGCTAGTGAGTGCTTTCACAAGCACGGATAGACTCGAACCTTGTCCGTGCATCCGCACTTCCCAAAGGACCCACCCGTGAACAAGCCCGTCGTCCTGGTCGCAGAGGAGCTCTCCGAAGCAGGTCTCGCCGTGCTCGGGGCGGACTTCGAGGTCCGTCACACCGACGGCGCCGACCGCTCGCAGTTCCTGCCCGCCCTCGCCGAAGTGGACGCGCTCATCGTCCGCAGCGCCACCCAGGTGGACGCCGAGGCGCTGTCCCACGCGCCGCGTCTGCGGGTCATCGCCCGCGCCGGGGTCGGCCTGGACAACGTCGACGTCGAGGCCGCCACCAAGGCCGGTGTCATGGTCGTGAACGCGCCGACCTCCAACATCGTCAGCGCAGCCGAGCACACCGTCGCCCTGATCCTGGCCAGCGCCCGCAACGTCGCCCAGGGCCACGCCGCGCTGAAGGCGGGTGAGTGGAAGCGCTCGAAGTACACCGGCGTCGAGCTGGACGAGAAGGTCATCGGCATCGTCGGCCTCGGACGCATCGGCCAGCTCGTGGCCCAGCGCCTCGCGCCGTTCGGCGTCGAGCTGATCGCCTACGACCCCTACCTCCAGCCCGCCCGCGCCGCCCAGATGGGTGTGCGGCTGGTGTCCCTGGACGAGCTGCTCCAGCAGGCGGACTTCATCACCGTCCACCTGCCGAAGTCCAAGGAGACCATCGGGCTCATCGGCGACCGCGAGCTGCACATGGTCAAGCCGTCGGCCCGCGTGATCAACGTGGCGCGCGGCGGCATCGTGGACGAGACCGCGCTGTACTCGGCGGTCAAGGAGGGACGGGTCGCCGGCGCCGGCGTCGACGTGTTCTCCAAGGAGCCGATCACCGACAGCCCGCTGTTCGAGCTCGACAGCGTCGTGGTGACCCCGCACCTCGGGGCCTCCACGCACGAGGCGCAGGAGAAGGCCGGCACCCAGGTCGCGCGCAGCGTGAAGCTCGCGCTCGCGGGCGAGTTCGTGCCGGACGCCGTGAACGTCCAGGGCGGCGCGGTCGCCGAGGACGTCAAGCCGGGCCTGCCGCTGGCCGAGAAGCTCGGCCGGGTCTTCACCGCGCTCGCCGGTGAGGTCGCCACCCGCCTGGACGTCGAGGTCCGCGGCGAGATCGCCGCCCACGACGTGCGGGTGCTGGAGCTCGCCGCCCTCAAGGGCGTGTTCACCGACGTCGTCGAGGACACCGTCACCTACGTGAACGCGCCGCTGCTCGCCAAGGACCGCGGCGTCACCGTCGAGCTGGTCACCAGCGACGAGAGCCCCGACTGGCGCAACGTGGTCACCGTGCGCGGCGTGCTGGCGGACGGCCGCACGGTCTCGGTGTCGGGCACGCTGTCCGGGCCGCGCCAGATCACCAAGATCGTCGAGGTCAACGGCTACCCGATGGAGATCGAGCCGACCGAGCACCTGGCGTTCTTCACCTACTCCGACCGGCCGGGCATCGTGGGCATCGTCGGCAAGATCCTCGGCGAGCGTCAGGTGAACATCGCCTCGATGCAGGTCTCCCGGGACGCCAAGGGCGGCAACGCGCTCATCGCCCTCACCGTCGACTCGGCGATCCCCGCCGAGGTCGTGGAGCAGATCGCGCAGGAGATCGGCGCCGAAAGCGGCCGCACGGTCGACCTCGGCGACTGACGGGTCTCGTCCGCGGCCCAGACCGGAAAGGCCCGCGTCCCTCGGGGGGACGCGGGCCTTTTCTCATCTCGAATGGTGAGATACTAGGTCGTCCTACGAGACAGCCCGGCTACCACCAGGTAACGTGGAGTGCGATGACGCGCCAGGTTCTCGTACTCATTACCTGCCGCGGCGGGGTCTGACAGGGCAGGCCGGCGACCCGCCGCGGTGTTGTGGCGTGGTCGGCTGTGAGTCCCCTCCTGATCCGTGACCCGGATCGAGATGGAGCCCCGGTCCGGATTCGTGACCGGAATCCGATGTTCCCGGCCATCGCGTGCGCCGCAGCGCGCGCTTCTCAGGGATTGAGATGAAAATGTACGAGATGTATCACTGGGACGCCCCCGAAGAGCAGCACCAGTACGAGGATGAGGCGCCGCACGCCGTCCAGACGGCCCTGGACCGGCGGGACAACGGCGGCGCCCCCACCCGCTAGTACCCCCCGGGCGCCATCAGGCCCGCGCGGTCAGCGTGAGCGCAAGCGCGCCGTACAGAGGGGCGTCGTCCACGAACCGCGCGGAGGTGATCTCCGGCGGGAACGGGACGGCGCGCCGCACTTCTTCGGCCAGGCGGGGCAGGATGTGCCGCGACGCGCCCATCAGCCCCCCGCCGATCACCACGCGCTCGGGGTCGAGCACGACGCAGACGTTGGCGACCGCCATCGCGAGGGATTCCACGGCGCCGTCCACCAGGGCGCGCACGGACGGGTCGCCGTCGGCATCGAAGAGCGCGGCGGCGCTGACGGTCCGGCCGAGCAGCGCCGAGCCGCGCAGCGCCAGCGCGTGCCCGGACACGACCTCCTCCAGCGGTGCGTGCCCTTCCGCGAAGGCGGGCTCGCCCGGCGTGCTGAGCAGGTAGCCGATCTCCCCGGCCGCGCCGTGCGCGCCCGGCACGACCTGCCCGTTGACGACGAGCGCCGCCGCGAGCCCCGTGCCGAGGTTGAGGTAGAGCCCGGTCCCGACGTCCCGCAGCGCGCCCCAGCGCAGCTCGGCGGCCGCGGCGGCGTTGACGTCGTTGTCGATCGCGACGGGCGTGTCGCCGAACTCCTCGCGCAGGAGCCGGGGCAGTTCGAGCCCCTCCCAGCCGGGCACCGTCGGCGCCAGCCGTACCGTGTCGCCCCTGACCACGCCGAACGTCGACACCCCGACGGCCTGGAGCGTTCCTGAGCCGCCGGCCAGCTCGCGGGCCGCCTCCAGCGTCCTGCGCAGCACCTGCTCGGCGCCCTCTCCGCCCAAGGTGGGCAGCCGCACCTTGCGCAGCGGCCTGTCGACGCTGTCGGCCGGGGCGGTGGCGAGGGCGACCTTGGTGCCGCCGAAGTCGATGCCGAGGACGAACCCCGGGCTCACTGGGCGCTTCCCCGGCGGGCGAGCGAGTCGATCGCCACGGCCAGGGCCAGCACGGCGGCGGTCACCATGTACCGCACCGAGGAGTCGACGTTCAGCAGCAGCATGCCGTTGGTGATCGACTGGATGACCAGGATGCCGAGCAGCGCCGCGTACGTCCGCCCGCGCCCGCCGAACAGCGACGTCCCGCCGATGACCGCGGCCGCGATCGCCATGAGCAGGATGTCGCTGCCGCCGGAGCTCTGGTTGACCGCCGAGAGGCGGCTGGCCGCCAGGATGCCGCCGAACGCCGCGAGCGCCGCCGACAGCACGAAGGCCAGGACGCGGATCCGCGTGACGTTGATGCCCGCGCGCCGGGCGGCCTCGGCGTTGCCGCCCACGGCGTACATCCAGCGCCCGAAGGCGGTGTGGCGCAGCACCAGGTCAAGGACGACCACCAGCGTGGCGAAGATCACCAGCAGCAGCGGCACGCCCCGGTCGGCCTGGAGGACGGCCACCGCGCCCGCGAGGACGACGGCGAGGCCGCCCGCCCGCACGGCCGTCCGGTACACCGGGGTGACCGGCAGGTCCGCGGCCAGCCGCATGCGTCGGCCGAGCAGCAGCGAGCCCGCGTACAGGGCGGTCAGCGCCACGGCCAGGGTCCAGGCGAACCACGGCGGCAGCCAGGTGTCGCTCAGCTTGGCGACGAAGCCGTCGAACGGCAGGTTGATCGTGCCGCCCTGGCCGAGCAGGTAGAGCAGCAGGCCCTGCCAGCCGATCAGGCCCGCCAGCGTGACCACGAAGGACGGCATGCGGATGCGCGTGAACATCAGCCCGTGCACCAGGCCGATCGCCGCGCCCGCCGCCACCGCGACCGCGATGGACAGCACCGGGTTCCAGCCGTGCCGCACGTTGAGGATGGTCATCACGACCGCGCACAGGCCGCTGACCGACCCGGCCGCCAGGTCGATCTCGCCGAGCAGCAGCACCATGATGATGCCGAGCGAGATCGTTCCCGTCGCCGCCATCTGCAGCACCAGGTTGGTCAGGTTCTCCGGCGACAGGAAGTTCTCGTTCAGCGAGCCGAAGACGATCGCGATGGCGATCAGCCCGGCGACGACCGGCCAGGCGCCGAGGTCGCCGCGGCGGATCCGCTCGACGGCCTGCCTCGGGCTGAACGGCTTGGGCGTCTGGTCCGGCACGGTGGTCGCGCTCATGCGGCGGCTCCGGTGATCGCGGCCACGATCGCCTCCTGGGACGCCTCGGCCGTGCGGAACTCGCCGGCGTTGCGCCCGAGGCGCAGCACGACCACGCGGTCGCTGACCGCCCGCACGTCGGCGAGGTTGTGGGAGATGAGGAGCACGGCGAGCCCCCGGTCGCGCAGCCGCCTGATCAGGTCCAGGACCTGCGCCGTCTGCTCGACGCCGAGCGCGGCGGTCGGCTCGTCCAGGATGACGAGCCTGGGGTCGCCGATCAGCGCGCGGGCGATGGCCACCGACTGCCGCTGCCCGCCGGACAGGCTGGCGACCGGCACGCGGATGTCGCGGATGCGCACGTCGAGCTGGGTCAGCAGATCGCGGGTCGCCCGTTCCATGCGGATGTGGCCGAGCACCGACCAGCGGCGCGTCTCCGACCCGAGGAACAGGTTGGCCACCACGTCGAGGTTCTCGCACAGCGCGAGGTCCTGGTAGACGGTGGAGATGCCGAGGGCCTGCGCGTCGTGCGGGTTGCCGATGCGCACGGGCCTGTCGTCCATGGTGATCTGGCCGTCGTCCGGTGGGACGACGCCGGAGATGGTCTTGACGAGAGTGGACTTGCCCGCGCCGTTGTCGCCGACCAGGGCCACCACCTCACCCGGCGGCAGGTCCAGGCTCACCCCTTCGAGGGCCTGGACCGCGCCGTACCGCTTGGAGATGTCTTTCGCGCGGATCATCTAGCTGATGCCCGCCTTGGCGCACGCCGCCGCCGTCTCGCCCTGACAGATGTCGGCCGCCTTGTAGAAGCCGTCCTTCACGATGGTGTCCTTCACCTTGTCCGCGGTGACCGCGATCGGGTCGAGCAGGAACGCCGGGATGTCCGCCGTGCCGTTGTTGACCTTGGTCGGCGCGGCCGGCTTCTCGCCCTTGCCGACGGCGACGGCCAGCTCGGCCGACTTCTCGGCCTCGCTCCTGATGTCCAGGTAGATGGTCATGTACTGCTCGCCGGTGAGAATGCGCTGGACGGCGGCCAGCTCGGCGTCCTGGCCCGTGATGGGCAGGAGCGGGTCGTACCCGGCGCGCTTCATCGCCGCGATGGCGCCGCCCGCCATGCCGTCGTTGGCGGAGAGCACGCCGACGATCTTGTCACGGCCGAGCGCGGTGATGGCCTGCTCCATCTCCTGCTGGGCCTTGTCGGGGCTCCAGTCGGGGGTGTCGAACTCGCGGCCGATCGTGACCTTGCCGTCCAGGACGTTGTGCGCGCCCTTCTTGTAGTCGGCGGAGCTCGGGTCGGTGGGCGAGCCGTGGATCATGACGATCTGGCCCTTGCCGGCGGTCCCCTTGGCGTTCAGCGCGTCCAGCAGGGCCTGGCCCTGCATCTCGCCGACGCGCACGTTGTTGAACGAGACGAAGTAGTCGTAGCCGATGCCGGAGATCAGCCGGTCGTAGGCGATGACGGGGATCTTCTTCTGCTTGGCCTGGTTGACCAGCGGCGCCACCGCGGCGGCGTCCACCGCGTCGAGCACCAGCACGTCGGCGCCCTGCGTGAGCGCGGCCTCGACCTGCTGCTGTTGCTTGGCGGCGTCCTGGTCGGCGTTGTTGTAGAGCACCTTGCAGGCGGCGCAGAGCTCCTTGACCTTGGCCTCGAACAGCGGCCGGTCGAACGCCTCGTACCGGGTGGTCTTGGACTCGGGAAGGAACAGCGCGATCGTCGGCGCGTCGCCGCCGGTGCCGCCCGACGCGCCGGTGGTGGCGGTGTCAGCGCCGCCGTCGCCGCCGGAGCCGCCGCAGCCGGTGGCCAGAACCGCTATCGCAAACGGGATGGCGAACCATTTCGCTCGCATGCTTGCCTCTCAGGGGCTATGGGGAGGTACTTCAGGTACTTGGCAGCATGCTGAACTCCGCGTACAAATTTGGCAAGGTCTCTAACAAAGTTCGTTCGTGACCTTGCCTGAGCAAATGATGTGCCAGTCTGGGGGACGTGGTGAGTATCGGCGGGACGGCCAGCACGACAGCGGTGCTCCGTGTCATGAACGAACGGGCTGTGTTCGCGGAGATCTTCAAGCTGGGAAAGGTCTCGCGGCCCGAGCTGGCCCAGGCCACGGGGCTGTCCAAACCGACCATATCCATGGCCCTCGCCGACCTCGAACGCGCGCGTCTGGTCCGTCCCATCGGCCTGCGCACCGGCAACGCCGGCCGTGCCGCCCTGCTGTACGAGATCCGTCCCCAGGCGGGCTGGGTGCTCGCCGTCGACGTCGGCCGCGAGTTCGTCCGGCTCGCCCTCGCCGATCTCGTGGGCGACATCGCCGCGCGCAGGGACGAGCACCGCAAGGGCGGCGAGACGCCCGGCGAGCTCGTCGCCTGGCTCGCCGGGCTGGCCCGCGAGCTCGTGGACGAGGCCGGGGTCGACCTCGCCGACATCACGCTCACCGTGTTCGGCACCCCGGGCATCCACGACAAGGAGACGTGCTCCCTCCAGCTCGCGCCCAACCTCCCCGGCTGGGGGCGGCCCGGCGCCATCGAACTGCTGGCGGGCGTCGCCGGCGAGGCGCCCTACCTCGTCGAGAACGACGTCGACCTCGCCGCCGTGGGGGAGGGCGCCTACGGCCTCGGCCAGGGCATGGCCCACTTCGCCCTGGTGTGGATCGGCACGGGCATCGGCATGGGCATCGTCATCGACGGCAAGCTGTACCGCGGCTACCAAGGGGCGGCCGGAGAGATCTCCTACATGCCCGTCGGCGAGGGCGACCCGCTGGTCAACCGCGGCCGGGGCATGCTGGAGTCGGTCGCCTCCGCCGACGGCGTGGTCGCGCTCGCCACCCGGCTCGGAATGCGCGGCGTCACCAGCGCCAAGGACGTCTTCGACGCCGCCCGCGCCGGGGACGACGTCGCGCGCCAGGTGGTCGCGGCCGAGGCCGACCACATCGCGCACGCGCTGGCCGGCGTCATCGCCGTGCTGGACCCCGAGATGGTGGTGCTCGGCGGCGGCATCGGCGCCCAGGCGGGCGACCTGCTGATCGGCCCGGTCGCCGACGGCCTGCGCGACCTCGTGGCCCTGCGCGTCCCCATGATCAGGGCCTCCACGCTCGGCACCGAGGCCGTGCTGCTCGGCGCCATGGCCGTCGGCCTCACCAAGGCGCGCGACCTGGTCTTCGAACGCGCCGTGGCCCAGGCCCCGCCGGGCTGACACGGGCGCGTGCTGTCCGGACGCTGAGATAGTGTGTTCGACCGCCGAGACGGGCCGGTAAGGTACGTCCATGCGGGATTCCCACAACATCCGTCTGGCGGTCATCCCGGGCGACGGCATCGGCCGTGAAGTGGTCGCCGAGGGGCTGAAGGTCCTGGACGCGGTCGGCCTCAAGCTGGAGACCACGACGTACGACCTCGGCGCCGCGCGCTACCACGCCACCGGCGAGACGCTGCCCGACGAGACCCTCGCCGAGCTGCGCGGCTTCGACGCGATCCTGCTCGGCGCGGTCGGGGATCCGAGCGTGCCTCCCGGCGTGCTGGAGCGCGACCTGCTGCTCAGGCTGCGCTTCGAGCTCGACCACTACGTCAACCTGCGCCCGGTCAAGCTCTTCCCCGGCGTCGAGGCCCCCATCGCGGCGGCCCGGCCGGAGGACATCGACATGATCGTCGTCCGCGAGGGCACCGAAGGCCCGTACGCCGGCGCCGGCGGCGTCATGCGGCGCGGCACCCCGCACGAGATCGCCACCCAGGAGAGCCTGAACACCGCCTTCGGCGTCGAGCGCGTCGTGCGGTTCGCCTTCGAGAAGGCGGCGGCCAGGCCCCGCAAGAAGCTCACGCTGGTCCACAAGACCAACGTCCTCACCTACGCCGGCGACCTGTGGTCCCGCGTCGTCGAGCGCGTCTCGGCCGAGTACCCCGAGGTCACCACCGACTACTGCCACGTCGACGCCGCCTCGATGTTCTTCGTCACCCAGCCCCAGCGGTTCGACGTCGTCGTCACCGACAACCTGTTCGGCGACATCCTGACCGACCTCGGCGCCGCCATCGCGGGTGGCATCGGCCTGGCCGCCAGCGGCAACGTCAACCCGGCCCGCCCCGGCTCGGAGTCCTGGGCGCCCAGCATGTTCGAGCCCGTGCACGGCAGCGCGCCCGACATCGCGGGCCAGGGCAAGGCAGACCCGACCGCCACCATCCTGTCCGTCGCCATGCTGCTCGACCACCTCGGGCTGGCCGGCCAGGCCGCCCGCGTCGAGCAGGCCGTCGCCGAAGACCTCATCGGGCGCCAGACGGTCTGGGCGAGCCGCTCGACCCGCGAGATCGGCGACGACATCACCGCACGAGTAGCCGGCTAGGGGCCTCCCGACGCCGACCGACGCGCATGGTGGCCCCCGGACGGGCCGCCGTGCGCGTTTTTCGCGCTCCACCGGCCCCGGGTACCACCGTTCGCGTCGAAGACCCGATCGACACACTCCCGTGTGTCCAAATGATGCAGTAGTTTCCCGTTACCCGGTCAGTCGCACAATGGATGCAGGCGAGACCACGGAAAGAGAAGGATCTTCGACATGACCTCCGCTCCCAAGCTCAGCTTCGACGCGCAGCTCTCCCACGCCGCTCGTACCCCGGCCGAGCGGGAGCGGGTACTGGCCGAGCCCGGGTTCGGGCAGACGTTCACCGACCACATGATCACCATCGAGTACACCGAGGGACGCGGCTGGCACGACGCCCGCCTTGAGCCGTACGGTCCGCTCACCCTCGAACCGGCCACCGCGGTCTTCCACTACGCACAGGAGCTCTTCGAGGGCCTGAAGGCGTACCGGCAGGCGAACGGGTCGATCGTCGCCTTCCGCCCGTTCGCCAACGCGGCGCGCTTCAACACCTCGGCCCGGCGCATGGCCATGCCCGAGCTGCCCGAGGAGGCGTTCGTCGAGTCGCTGGAGCTGCTCGTGCAGACCGACCGCGACTGGGTGCCCACCACCGAGGGACACAGCCTCTACCTGCGCCCCTTCATGATCGCCACCCAGGCGGGGCTCGGGGTGAACTACCCCTCGAAGTCCTACAAGTACATGGTGATCGCCTCGCCCGCCGCCGCGTACTTCTCCGGCGGCGTCAAGCCCGTCTCGGTGTGGCTCTCGCAGGACTACACCCGCGCGGCCCCCGGCGGGACCGGCTTCGCCAAGTGCGGAGGCAACTACGCCGCCGCGTTCGTCGCCCAGCGGCAGGCCGTCGCCCAGGGCTGCGACCAGGTCGTCTGGCTGGACGCGTTCGAGCACCGCTACGTCGAGGAGATGGGCGGGATGAACCTGTTCTTCGTCTTCGGCGACCGCCTCGTCACCCCCGACCTGACCGGCACGCTGCTGCCGGGCATCACCCGCGACTCGCTGCTCACCATGGCCGCCGACCTGGGGCTCGCCGCCGAGGAGCGGAAGATCTCCATCGACGAGTGGCGCGAGGCATGCGCGTCCGGGGAGCTGACCGAGGTCTTCGCCTGCGGCACGGCCGCCGTGATCACCCCCGTGGGCTCGGTGAAGAGCGTCGAGGGCGGCTGGACGATCGGCGACGGCACCCCGGGCGCCCTCACCATGCGCCTGCGCGAGGAACTGATGGGCATCCAGTACGGCACCCGCCCCGACCCCCACGGCTGGGTCCACAAGATCTGCTGACCCCCGGGCCAGCCAGGCAGACCCGGCCGACTGCCCTCGGCCGGGTTCCCGCTTACCGCGCCACTCCCGGCTCAGGCCGGTCGGCTGATCAGCCTGCCGGTGTCGATGGCGACGTTCCAGGGCTCGGGAAGGAGCAGGGACTCGCCGAACGCGACGGCGACCTCCACGTCGTATCGGCCCTCGACCGGACGGCCGAGAAGTCTGACCTTCTCGTCGAACCCGTCGATGACGAGGTACAGCGGCACGCCCGCGAGCGCGCACTGAGCCGGTTTGACCACGTGGTCGTCGTGCGCGCTGCTCTTGGAGACGACCTCCACGACCAGATGGGTGGCGTGGCCGTACACTTCGTCGGGCTGCCACATCGGGGGATTGGCGGGCACGACGGTCACGTCCGGACGGTAGCGGTCCATCTGAGGGCCCAGGAAGAGCGCGATGTCGGGCCACAACTGCCAGCCGCGCTCCACCACCACGGGAATGAGCTGGACCAGCAGGTGGTACACCAACCTGGCGTGATCGGCGGTGGGCATCTCTCTCACCACGACCCGGCCGTCGATGACCTCGACCTTGTGCCGGCCTTCCAGACGAGCGCCGAGCTCGCGATAAAGCCCTTCCAATTCGAGGCCGTGGTCCGGGGCCTCAGAGTCTGTGGCCGGCTCGTCATGCTCGATGGCAGGCTCGTCCGGCCCGGTGCCGGTTCGTGCGGCCGGCTCGATGTCGGGCTCGATATCGGGCTCGGCATCGAGCCGCTGATCGACGGGTGGCATCCGCCGCTCTCCCCTCTTCGGTGCGGTGGCGGGCTTGTCCAAGACCTTGACCATGAGGCCAGCATCCCCTCCAGGCGGGTTGCCGTAACGTGGTCTAATCATCACGCAAAGTAGCGGCAAAGGGTTACGGGCCGCCCGGAAATCGTCAGATCTTCCGGACGAAGGTCAGGCCGTCGGCGATGGGGAGGAGGGTGCTGGTGGTGCGGGGGTCGTTGTGGACGAGGTCGTTGAACTCGCGCATGGGGGCGGCGTCGCCGTCGGTGTAGTCGGCCACGGTGCCGCGGCGCAGGGTGTTGTCGATCAGGACGACGCCGCCCGGGGCGAGGCGGGACACGACGGCCTCGTAGTACACCGGGTACCCGGCCTTGTCGGCGTCGATGAACGCCAGGTCGATCTCGGGCCGGATCGGGAACTCCTTCAGGGTCTCCGCCGCCGGGCCGATCCGTAGCTCGACGCGGTCGGCGACGCCCGCCTTCTCCCAGTACTTGCGGGCGATGGACGTCCACTCGTCGCTCACGTCGAAGCAGGTCAGCCTGCCGCCCTCCGCCAGGCCCCGGGCCAGGCAGATCGACGAGTACCCGGTGAAGGTGCCGATCTCGACGGCGTTGCGGGCGCCGGTGATCTGCGCTATCAGCGTCAGGAACGTCCCCTGCTCGGGGGAGACCTGCATGCGCGCGTCGTCGCCCGTGGCCGCCCGCGTCTCCTCCGCGAGCTCCCGCAGGACCTGGTCGGGCGGGGTGGTGTGGCCGGCGATGTACTGCGCGACGTCGGCGTTGAGGAACGAGAAGGCCTTCATGGCGCCCCATTGTCGCCCTCCGGCCTCCCGACACGCCCGGGACACCGGAAAGGGCGGCGTATTCGCAGATGAGCGGGGTGTCTCACCAGGCCAGGGTCCCGGATGGTGAGATCGATGTGCCACATGGTGGCGAGTTGTGGCAGACTGCGGAACACCATGCTCTACGGTCTGCTCATTATCAGCAGGCGCGCCGGCTGACACAGGGACACCGCCGGCGCGCAGACCTCTCACGTCCGTGAGGGGTCTTTTTGTTTGGGCAACGACCTCCCGCCCCGAGGATCCGCGCGCGGCGAAACGATCGCATCCGCGAAGGAGACGAGAAACCATGGCTGACGACCGCTTCCACGTCTACGACTCGACGCTGCGCGACGGCGCGCAACAGGAGGGGCTGTCCCTGACTGTGGCCGACAAGCTCGCCGTCGCGCGCCATCTGGACGAACTGGGCGTCGGCTTCATCGAGGGGGGATGGCCGGGCGCCAACCCGAAGGACACCGAATTCTTCCGGCGGGCTCGAACAGAGCTCGACCTGAAGCACGCGCAGCTCGCCGCGTTCGGCGCGACCCGCCGGGCCGGGGTGAAGGCGGCCGATGACCCACTGGTCGCTGCACTGCGCGAATCCGGCGCGCCGGTCGTGACCCTTGTCGCCAAGAGCCACGACCGGCACGTGGAACTGGCCCTCCGCACGACGCTCAAGGAGAACCTCGCGATGATCCGCGACACGGTCTCCCACCTTCATGCGGAGGGCCAACGGGTCTTCCTGGACGCCGAGCACTTCTTCGACGGGTACAAGTCCGACCCCGCGTACGCGCTGGAGGTGCTGCGCACGGCCGCCGAGGCCGGGGCGTCGGTGATGGTCCTGTGCGACACCAACGGCGGCATGCTGCCGGACGAGCTGGCCGACGTCGTGCACGAGGCGGTGGGCACGGGGGCGCGCATCGGCATCCACTGCCACGACGACACCGGTTGCGCCGTCGCCAACACGCTGGCCGCCGTCAAGGCCGGCGCCACGCACGTCCAGGGGTGCGCCAACGGGTACGGCGAACGCTCCGGCAACGCCAACCTGTTCACCGTCGTGGCGAACCTGCAGCTCAAGAAGGGGTTGGACCTGGTACCCGCGGGCTCGCTCGCCGAGATGACCCGTATCGCGCACGCGATCAGCGAGGTCACCAACATCACGCCGAACTCCCACCAGCCCTACGTCGGCGTCTCGGCGTTCGCCCACAAGGCGGGCCTGCACGCCAGCGCGATCAAGGTCGACCCGAACCTGTACCAGCACATCGACCCGGCCAAGGTCGGCAACGACATGCGCATGCTCGTCTCCGACATGGCCGGGCGGGCGTCGGTCGAGCTCAAGGGCAAGGCCCTCGGGTACGACCTCACCTCCGAGCAGTCCCGCGAGCTGGTCGAGCGCGTCAAGGACCTGGAGTCGCGGGGGCACACCTTCGAGGCGGCCGACGCGTCATTCGAGCTGCTGCTGCGCGACACGGTCGCCGGCGAGCGCAGGCGGCACTTCGGCGTCGAGTCCTGGCGCGTGATCGTCGAGCGGCGCCCCGGCGGCGACGTCGTCAGCGAGGCGACCGTCAAGCTGCACGCCAAGGGCGAGCGCATCGTCGCCACCGGCGAGGGCAACGGTCCCGTCAACGCCCTGGACCGCGCGGTCCGGGTCGCGCTGGAGAAGTTGTACCCCGAGCTGGCCGAGGTCGAGCTGATCGACTTCAAGGTCCGCATCCTTGAGGGCACCCACGGCACGGACGCGATCACCCGCGTGCTCATCGCCTCCAGCGACGCGGCGGGCGAGTGGGCGACGGTCGGCGTCGGCGAGAACGTCATCGAGGCGTCCTGGCAGGCCCTGGAACAGGCCGTCACCTACGGCCTCCTGCGTGCCGGCTACGGCGCCGACCCGGCGACCACCCCCGCGAGCCACGGCGCCTGACGACCTTCGGTGAGGGGCCTGCTGGGCCCCTCACCGTGGCGAATACTAGGAAAGGTTCCCCGACGCGGCGCGGAAGGAGACGGTGCCGGCGGAGGTCGTGACCTTGACGCGGGCGCCCGAGCAGGTGACCTCGGGGTCGCCGGCGCCGGGCACGACGATCGTGAGCAGGGACCCGGCGGCGGGGGACACGATGACCGAGGCGGGCACCTTGCTCATGTAGGTCGGGGAGATCCAGCCCTGGTAGGGGTTCGTCCGTCCGCGCACCACCGTCTGGCCGGAGACGGGCTCGCAGGACGGCATCGCGAGCTGCACGACCGTGGCCTTCCAGCCGGACCTGTCCTTCACCACGACGCGCCCGCCGCTCGTGGACACCGGGGTCAGCGCGGGGTCCAGGTGCCAGTAGCTCCGCGCCCTCGCGCCCGCGGGCACCGTGTCCAGCACGGCCATCAGGTCGTCGCCGTGGTTGACCAGCACAGTCCGGGTGCGGGTCACGCCGTACGCCTTGTCGGCCAGCTTGTACGACTGCCGGTCGCCCCCGACCGACGCGCGCACCAGCGAGGTCGCCGTGCGGCCGCGGAACGGCCTGCCCACCACCACCGGCACGTTGTGCGCCTCCGGGGACATCGTCCAGTACCGGTACGCCGTCCGCTCGTAGGAGTGGAAGCCCGCCTCCACCAGCACGTCGCGGCCCTGCGCGTAGTAGGTCACGCCCAGGTGGTCCTCGTGGCCGTGGAACTTCAGCCCCGGGCCGAAGCGGATCGTGTAGTACGCCGACTCGGGCTTGTCCCAGGCCGTGCGGCCGAAGACGTACCCGGCGTCGAACACCCGCACGGTCTTCTCGGGGTGCTCGTACCCCGACGGCTTCACGTCCGCGCCGCCATCGCCGATGGGCGCCATGTACCCGCTGGGCTCGGTGGCGTGGGTGATGTACCCGGTCAGCGAATCCCAGCGCTTCTCGATCTCGGCGGGGACCTTCCGGCCGCAGTCCTTGATCGCGTCCATGCCGACCTTGAGCCGTTCGTGCACGTAGATGCCGTAGCGCGGCGCCTGCTCCTGGAGCGCGCCCTGCGCGTCGATGTCGAGCTTCACCGACCCGGTCATGCGGCGGACCGCGAGGTCGGCCCACTCCTTGTGCCCGGTGCGGCAGCCGATGCGCAGCAGGGCGATGTCCTGGTCAAGGCCGTGGTTGTGGCCCTTCTCGTACAGGGCCGGGTTCGCCAGCATCACGGCGTGGTCGGCGAGGCTGCCGGTGAGCCAGGACGCCGAGACGTGCCTGCTCAGGCAGACCAGGACGGGCGCGCGCAGGGCGATGGGGTGCTCGTCCCAGGCGTACCTGCTCGCGCGCGAGCCTCCCCGGGGGTTGCTCTCCACCCAGCTCTTGGTCAGCTCGGTGGCCCGGGTCAGAAGGCCCTGCTCGCCGGAGGTCTCGTAGTCGGCGACGAGCCTGCCGACCCAGCGCAGCGAGGAGAAGACCATGTCCCAGGAGCGGTTCTTGTACGGGCTCCAGTTCCAGTCGACCGTCTTGCCGATCTTGACGGGCGGGAGGTCGAGGAACCGCACCTGACCGGACATGACTTCGGCGGAGGTCGGCGTGGCGGGCAGCCAGTCGCCCTGGCACTCGGCGGTGGTCCTCGCGGCCGAGGCCGTCGAGACTGCCGCGGTCGTGCGGGTGTCCGAGGTCCCGGCGCCGGCCGGTGCGGCGAGGGAGACGGCTCCACCGGCCAGGAGAAGAGTGGTGAGAATACCGAGAGCTCGTGTGCGGCGGCGCACGCCAGTTTCCTTCCTTGACCAGGGGTGGAGGCGGATCATGGTGTCCGAATCTCACCGGTATGGTCAAGTGGCCCGCATCACTTCCGTCACATTGTTAACAACCGGGTACCTCGAACGGGCCGGTTCTCCGGGCCGATTCACCGCGCCGGGCGCGTGTACGCGCCGCACGAGGGGCGCGGCGCCGCCCGGGGGAGTGGGCGGGGCTTCGAGGGTCGCGGTCATGGATTCTCCCGAGGTGCGAGGACGATGCGTCCACGCCAGGAGGTCTAGCGGTCACTTTCTGACCTCAATGTCGGGCACGCTGGAGCCATGGCGAACACGAGCTCCCGGACGCTGCGGCTCCTCTCCCTCCTCCAGACCCACCGCTACTGGCCGGGCGCCGAGCTCGCCGACCGGCTGGAGGTCTCCGTCCGCACCCTGCGCCGCGACGTCGACCGGCTGCGCGAGCTCGGCTACCCGGTCGAGGCCCACCGCGGCGTCGACGGCGGCTACCAGCTCGCCGCGGGCGCCGCCCTGCCCCCGCTGGTGGTGGACGACGAGGAGGCCGTCGCCCTCGCCATCGGCCTGCGCGTGGCAGCGCAGGGAGCCGTCGCCGGCATCGAGGAGGCGTCGGTACGCGCGCTCGCCAAGGTCGTGCAGGTCATGCCGCCCCGGCTGCGGCGCAGGATCGAGGCGCTGCGCGCCGCCACCCAGCCGACCGTCTGGGGCGCGGGCCCGACCGTCGACGCCGGCACGCTCACCACCGTGGCCCAGGCCTGCCGCGACGAGGAACGCCTGCGGTTCTCCTACACCGCGCGGGCGGGCGAGGTCACCGAGCGGCACGTCGAACCGCACAGGCTCGTCTCGCTCGGCCGCCGCTGGTATCTCGTGGCGTACGACCTCGCCCGGCACGACTGGCGCAGCTTCCGGCTCGACCGCCTGAGCGAGCCGCGCGGCACGCGGGACCGCTTCCGGCCGCGCGAGCTGCCCGCCGAGGACGCCGCCGCGTTCGTCCGGGCCGGCATCGACACGATCGTCGCGCCGCTGAGCGTCGAGGTGATCGTGCACGCGCCGGCCGAGACGCTCCGCGGCCGTCTCGGCGCCTGGGCGACGATCGACGAGATCGACGCCACGCGGTGCCATCTGCGGATGACCACGGAGAACCTGGAGTGGCCCATCTTCGCGCTGGGCGTCGCCGGGGCCGACTTCGAGGTGGTCCACCCCCCGGAGCTCACCGACGGTCTCCGCGAGTGGGCGACCCGCTTCCTGCGCTCCACCGGCACGCCCGCGCCCACGGACCGAGGCGCCGCCGCCCGTCCCTGAAGATCACACCCCCGGGCCGCGCGGTCAGTCCTTCTTGCGGCCGGCCGACTGGACCACCTCGAACGTCCACAGCTCCGAGCCCGTCGCGGCCGGCCCGCCCTGCCCGTGGCCGTGTCCCTGTCCGTGACCCTGGCCCTGCCCCTGCGCGGCGGCCTCGGCGGCGGCGCGGGCGTGGCCCGCCTGGAAGGCCTCGCTCTGCTGCCAGCGCTGGAAGTCCTCCTCGCTGCGCCAGCGGGTGTACACCAGGTACCTGTCGGTGCCCTCGACCGGCCGCAGCAGCTCGAACCACTCGAACCCGTCCGACGACTCCACCATGCCCGCGCGGCCGCCGAACCGGCTCTCCAGTGCCTCCCGCATCTCGGCCGGAACCGACAGCACGTTGATCTTCACAACCGACATGACCACTCCCTCGCCAGACGGACCCGTCCCCCGGGCGGCCGCACGACCGCCCCGCTGAGGCAACCCTACGATCCGCCCCGCCCACGCCCCCGCTCACCGCCGAAGTTCGGGGCTCACCCGTCCTGTCTCCAGATGGCCACGGCCTCGGCCGGAGCGGCTGATGTGCTCGGGGGATCGCGGCGGCACTAGCCTTGTGGGGTGCGTATCGCAAGGTTTTCCACAGGTGAAGGCGTCGCGTTCGGGGTGGTCGAAGGCGCGCAGGGTGAGGAGTTCATCTCCAGGATCGACGGGCACCCGTTCGGCGCGATCCAGTTCACCGGCGAGCGCTATCCGCTCCAGGAGGTGCGCCTCGTCGCGCCGATGCTCCCCAGCAAGGTGATCGCGGTCGGCAGGAACTACGCCGCGCACGCCCGCGAGATGGGCGGTGAGCCGCCGGCCGAGCCGCTGATCTTCGGCAAGCCGTCCACCTCGGTGATCGGCCACGGTGAGGCGATCGTCTACCCGCACAAGCTCTCCGAGCGCGTCGACTTCGAGGGCGAGCTGGCCGTGGTCATCGGCCGCCTCTGCCGCGAGGTGCCGGTAGAGCGGGCCCACGAGGTGATCTTCGGGTACACCTGCGCGAACGACGTCACCGCCCGCGACCTCCAGCGCAAGGACGGGCAGTGGACGCGCGCCAAGGGCTTCGACACGTTCTGCCCCATCGGCCCGTGGATCCAGACCGAGCTCGACCCCGCCGACCTGGCGATCACCACGACCGTGAACGGCGATCTCAAGCAGAGCGCCCGCACGTCCCAGCTCCTCCACGACATCCCGAAGCTGATCGCCTACATCACCGACGTCATGACGCTGATCCCCGGCGACGTCATCCTCACCGGCACGCCGGAGGGGGTCGGCCCGCTGGAGGACGGCGACGAGGTCAGCGTGGGCATCGAAGGCATCGGCACTCTCACCAACCGGGTGGTTCCGCGTGACTGATCTGCAGGGCTCCGCCGAGCCCACGCCGCGGGTGCGATTCGCGCCCTCCCCGACCGGCATGTTCCATGTCGGCGGTGCTCGTTCCGCGCTGTTCAACTGGGCGCTCGCCGAGCGGTCGGGCGGCCGGTTCGTCCTGCGCATCGAGGACACCGACGCCGCCCGCAACCGGCCGGAGTGGACCGAGGGCATCATCTCGGCCCTGGCCTGGATCGGCATCAACGGCGACTCGCCGCACTTCGAGGGGCCGTACTTCCAGTCCGCGTACGAGGAGCAGCACCGCGCCGCCGTGGCCAAGCTGGTCGCGGACGGCCGGGCGTACCACTGCGCCTGCACGCGCGAGGACGTGAAGGCGCGCACGGGCTCCGAGCACCAGGGGTACGACGGCTTCTGCCGCGACCGGGGGCTCGCCGAGGGCGCGGTGCGCTTCCGCACCCCGGACTCCGGCGTGACGGTGGTGGACGATCTGGTCCGGGGCCGGGTGGAGTTCCCCAACCAGGCCATGGAGGACTTCGTCATCGCCCGCAGCGACGGCTCGCCGCTGTTCGTCCTGGCCAACGTGGTGGACGACATCGAGATGCGGATCACGCACGTCGTGCGCGCCGAGGAGCACCTGTCCAACACCCCCAAGCAGCAGTTGCTCTGGGACGCGCTGGGCGTCGCGCCGCCGGTCTGGGCGCACGTCCCGGTCATCGTCAACGAGAAGCGGCAGAAGCTCTCCAAGCGCCGCGACAAGGTCGCGCTGGAGTCCTACCGCGAGGAGGGCTACCTCGCCGAGGCGATGGTCAACTACCTCATGCTGCTCGGCTGGGGCCCGGGGGACGACCGCGAGATCATGCCCTGGTCCGAGATGGTGCCCCTCTTCGATCTCTCGGACGTGAACCCGTCCCCGGCCTTCTTCGACGAGAAGAAGCTGCGCGCGTTCAACGGCGAGTACATCCGGGCCCTGCCGCTGGAGGTGTTCATCGGGCGGTGCGAGCCGTGGCTGGACCCGAGCTGGGGGCGGGAGACGTTCGCCAGGGTCGCCCCGCTGGCGCAGACCCGCATCGCGGTGCTGTCGGAGATCACCGCCAACGTCGACTTCCTGTTCCTGGACGAGCCGGTGTTCGACCCGGCGAGCTGGGCCAAGGCCATGAAGCCGGGCGCCGAGGAGATCCTGGCCGGTTACCTGGCGCGGCTGGAGACGGTCTCGTTCGACCCCGAGTCGCTGAAGACCGCCCTGGAGGAGGTCGGCGCCGAGCAGGGGCTCAAGCTCGGCAAGGCGCAGGCTCCGGTGCGGGTGGCGATCACCGGGCGCACGGTGGGGCTCCCGCTGTTCGAGTCGATCGAGGTGCTGGGCAGGGAGAAGTCGCTCGACCGGCTGCGCGCCGCCCTCCACCTGCTGCGCAGCGGCGCCACGCCGAGCACGACGACCGTCTGACGTTCCAGGGGCCCGCGGGCCGGGACGGCGGCGCGGAGCGAGGCTCCGGGCCGCCGTCCGCCGTCTCAGCGGCCGGGTCAGAGCAGGCCGCGGCGCTCCAGCAGCGGCTCGATGCGCGGGTCACGGCCCCGGAAGGCGCGAAAGCCCGTCATCGGGTCCACGCTGCCGCCCTTGGACAGCAGCTCGCGGCGGAAGGTGTCGCCGTTCTCCCTGGTCAGCCCGCCGTTCTCCTTGAACCACTCGACGGTGTCGGCGTCCAGGACCTCGCTCCAGATGTAGGAGTAGTAGCCGGCGCTGTACCCGCCCGACCAGATGTGGGCGAAATACGTGCTGCGGTAGCGCGGCGGCACCAGCGGCAGGTCGATGTGCGCGTTGCGCAGGGCCTGCCGCTCGAACTCCAGCGTGTCGGCGGGCGTCTCCTCCAGCGTGTGCCACGCCCAGTCCAGCAGCGCCGCCGCGAGGTACTCGACGGTCCCGTGGCCCTGGTCGAACTTCTGCGACTCCAGCATCCGGTCGACCAGGTCCTGCGGCATGGGCTCGCCGGTCTCGTGGTGGCGCGCGTAGTTCGCCAGCACCTCCGGCCACACCGCCCACATCTCGTTGACCTGCGAGGGGTACTCGACGAAGTCGCGCGGCACCGCCGTGCCGGAGAAGTACGGGAAGCCGACGTCGGAGAACAGCCCGTGCAGGGCGTGGCCGAACTCGTGGAACATCGTGTTGACCTGGTCCCACGTCATCAGCGTGGGCTCGCCCTCCGGGGGCTTGGCGATGTTGAGGTTGTTGACCACGACCGGCCGGGTGCCCTCCAGCACCGACTGCCTGACCAGGCTGTTCATCCACGCGCCGCCCCGCTTGGAGGAACGGGCGTAGTAGTCGCCGAGGAAGAGGCCGAGCGCGGAGCCGTCCTCGTCGAAGACCTCGAAGACCCGCACGTCCGGGTGGTAGCCGACCAGGTCGGGCCGCTCGACGAAGTCGAGGCCGTACAGCTTGTGAGCCGCGTAGAAGACGCCGTCGCGAAGGACACGGTCCAGCTCGAAGTACGGGCGCATGAGGCGGCTGTCGACCGCGTAGCGAGCCTCCCGCACCTTCTCGGCGTAGAACGACCAGTCCCAAGGCTCCAGGTCGAAGCCGGCCAGCTCGCGGAGCTGCTCGGCCTCCCTGTGGGCGTTCGCCACGGCGGCGGGGACCATCTTGCCGAGCATCTCGGTGACGGCCCGCGTGCTCGGCGCCGTCTGGTCGGCCACGACGTACTCGGCGTGGTTGCCGTAGCCGAGCAGGGCGGCCCGCTCGGCCCGCAGCTCGGCCAGGCGGATCACCAGCGGGGCGTTGTCCCGGACGCCCCGCTCGACGGACGCCTTGTGGATCTGCTCGCGCAGCGCGCGGTCGGTCAGCTCGGCCAGGACGGGCTGGGCGGTGGGGAGCCCGAGCGTGATGACGTACTTGCCGTCGAGGCCCCGGGCCTTGGCGGCCTCGGCCGCCGACTTGACCGCGTCCTCGGAGAGGCCGTCGAGCCGGGCGGCGTCGTCCACCTCGATGGCGGAGGCGTTCGTGTCGGCGAGCAGGTTCTGCTCGAACGTCGTCGAGAGGGTCGAGAGCTCCTCGTTCAGGCTTCTCAGCCGCTTCTGGTCCTCCGGCCCCAGCTCGGCGCCCGACCGGACGAAGTCGGTGACGTAGCGTTCGAGCAGCCACGCGCGCTCCGGGTCCAGGCCGTCGGCGGGGACCGCGCGGATCCTGGCGAAGAGCCGCTGGTTCAGGTGGATCGCGTCGGCGTGCTGGGTCAGCCGCGGGGTGATCTCCTTCTGGATCTCCTGGATCCCCGGGGTGGTGTCCGCGGAGGCCCGGTTGAAGAACACCGTGGTGACGCGGGTGAGGAGCTCCCCGGACCGTTCGAGCGCCTCGATCGTGTTCTCGAACGTCGGAGGGTCGGCGCTGCCCGCGATGGCCTCGACCTCGGTGAGCTGCTCGGCCATACCGCGCTCGAACGCGGGCGCGTAGTGCTCCTCGCGGATCTCCGCGTAGGGGGGCAGCCGGTACGGCAGGGCACTCTGGACGAAGAACGGGTTATCGGTCAACGCGCCTGCTCCTCACGTGGCAAATGTCTTCCCTGAAGGGTTACACAGCCTGGGCATGCTCGGTACCGCGAGTTCGGTGCCCCGGGGACGTGAGCGCCGCGCGCGGCGCGAGGGCCGCGGGGGAGGCCGATCGGCGGGCTCACCAGGAGGAATCCGGCGGTTCGGCAATCGTTTTGGTCTTGGCCCCCAAGCTGGGCTATTCTTTCGGAGTCGCGAGCGAGGCCCACGGCAATCAGGGCCCGCGAGCAATGGGGTATGGGGTAATTGGCAGCCCGGCTGATTCTGGTTCAGCTAGTCTAGGTTCGAGTCCTGGTACCCCAGCGGTCATCCGCACGGCGCCTATGTCTCTCGGAGACATAGGCGTTTTCGTTTGCGGGATCGGGCGATTCGATCGCCCGGCCATGACCATCGGTTTGGCCGTGCTCTCACGGGTGCGGTAGAGTTACGCCCGTTGCGAGGCGTCCGGAAGGGCGCCTCCTCGGTTCGGAATCTTGGATCCGGTCACCTGGATCCAGACACGCAGCGCGCGAGGTCCCGTCGTCTAGTGGCCTAGGACGCCGCCCTCTCAAGGCGGTAACGCCGGTTCGAATCCGGTCGGGACTACCACGCCGCGGTGTCGAAAGATCGAGACCGTGTAGGCCAGGCTCCGTCGTCTAGTGGCCTAGGACGCCGCCCTCTCAAGGCGGTAGCGCCGGTTCGAATCCGGTCGGGGCTACAAGGTCGGGAACCCTCGGAAGCGCGTCTTCCGGGGGTTTTCGCATTCACGGGGCTGCTAAGAGCGTGACGCCGGCGCATTGCGCACCGCGTGTACCTGTGCGTCCCCGGGCGTCGGGCGCGATCCCCGGGCGTCGGCCGCGGCCTGGGACACGTGCCCAGGCCGCGTGAACGGCCTCCCCGGCGGCTACGCGCCCTGACCGGCGCGCGAGCGGGCCTTGAACAGCGCCCGCTTGGCCGCCTTGGCGACCTGCCGGTCGGGATGGGCCTCGCCGATCGCCTCCAGCAGCTCCTCGACGTGCGGGTGCGGCACCTTCCAGATGACCTCCAGCAGGTTGCTCAGCACGGGCGCCGGCCCGATGTCGTGCAGGCTGCTCACGAACTCCGGCGTGCCGAGGCCCGCCGAGATCGTCCACATGTCGAGGATCAGCCAGTGAGTGTCGCTCTGGCTCGGCTCGGGCGCGCCGACGACGCCCAGCTGGGCGAGGTGTGTCGCGGCGTACGGGCGTAGCGAGGCCTCCTTGAGCGCCTCCTGCCAGGCGGGAACGGCGACGGGGCCGAGCGAGCCGACGAGGCTGGCCGCCTGCACGCGGATCAGCGCGTCGGCCTCGTCCTCGGCGGCGGCGCCGAGGAGCTCCCCGGCGGCCGTGGCGGGGTCGCGCAGCTTCATCCAGGCGGCGAACTCGGCGTCGGCCTCCTCCTCGGGCAGGTCGGCGCTGAGCGACAGCAGGTCGAGGGCGGTCATCGCGTCGATCGCGGGGCGCGCGTCCACCTCGATGTCGTCGTCGTCCAGCAGGTGGACCACGCCCTCGGTGCCGAGCGGCGTCAGGCGCAGGCGCTCGCCGTCCACGGTGATCATGCCGTAGCCGGTGAGCCACTCGACCACGGAGGCGAGCGGGTCGCCCGCCTCGGCCCAGGCGGTGGCGCCGAGGTCGTCGAACTCGGCGGCGGCCTCGGAGAGCTCCTCGGCCAGCTCGCCGAGCGGGCGCTCGCCGCCGGCCAGCAGCAGGCGGACCAGCAGCGCCCGGGTGAGCCCGGACAGCGCGAGGGTCAGATCGTCGTCGTCCAGCTCGGGGTCGCCGTAGTCGACGGAGTGGAGCCCGAGCATCCAGGCGTCCAGGACGTCCTCGTCGTTCTCGAACGGCCACGCCGGAGTGTCCTCGTCGACGCTGACGGTGTCCTCGCCGTCGGGGGTGAGGAACTCCAGGTCGACCGCGAGGTTCCACAGGTTCCACAGGGCGGGGACGGCCTGGGCCAGCGGGCGCTCGGCGGGCACGGGCAGGCCCACGACGGCCAGGGCCTCGCGGATCTCGTCGTCGCTCAGCAGCGTCTCCTCGCCGACCGTGCGCGCGGTGCCCACCCAGACGGCCAGATCGCGGGCCGTGGAGATGAGCGGCACGGCGCGGGCCGCGTCGGCCAGCTCCGCGTCGGGGCGCAGGCGGATGGTCGGGAGTTCGGCGAGCTCGTCGGCGAAGGGCTCGAAGTCGCCGAGACCTTCGACCTCCTCCTCGTCGAGGTCTTCGTCCTCGTCGTCCTCTTCGTCCCACTCGCGTTCGCCGATGACCTCCTCCATCGCCTCGACGAAGTCGTCCTCGATCGCGTCGAGCCCGTCGAGCAGCTCGTCGAGGTCGTCCGAGCCCTTGGCCAGCCTGCCGGTCTCCGACAGGAAGGTGAGGTAGGCGCGCACGGCCGGGATCATGCCGTCGGCCGCCGCGTCCGGATCCTCGACGACCTGCGGCATGCGCTCCACGAGGACCGGGCGAAGATCGCCGCGCTTCCACAGGTGGACGTCGTCGCGCACGGTCAGGCGGTGCCAGAGAGCGGCCGGTCCCACCATGTCGGGATCACTGTCCGGTGCGTGTTGGGGTGCCCAGAGAATGAACTCTTGAAGGAGGGGACGCAGCTCTGACGCAGCTGCCTCGATGCGATCTGTCACTCCGCCAGGCTAGTGCTTGGCGGCTGCCGTCTCTAATCAGTTGGCACTGCTTCCGAACCCAATCGGTGAGCGGGGCGCCCACCGGCCCGTACGGCCCCTCTGCCCTGCGCGAACAGCCGGTCAGTTGGCCCGGCGCATCGCGTCGGTGATGCGCTCGGCGGCGGCCACCACGGGAGCGGCGTGGATGCGGCCGGGAGTGCGGGTGAGACGCTCGATCGGGCCGGAGACGGAGACGGCGGCGATCACCTTGCCGCCCGCCCCGCGGATCGGCGCCGAGACGCTGGCCACGCCCTGCTCCCGCTCGCCGACGCTGTGCGCCCAGCTGCGCCGGCGCACGCTGGCCAGGGTGGCGGCGGTGAACTTGGCGCCGCGCAGGCCGCGGTGCAGACGGTCGGGCTCCTCCCAGGCCAGGAGCACCTGGGCCGCGGACCCGGCGGTCATCGGCAGGGCCGTGCCCACGGGGACGGTGTCGCGCAGGCCGCTCGCGCGCTCGGCGGCCGCCACGCACACCCGCTCGTCGCCCTGCCTGCGGTAGAGCTGCGCGCTCTCGCCGGTCTGGTCGCGAAGCTGGGTGAGGACGGGGGAGGCGACGGCGAGCAGGCGGTCCTCGCCGGCGGCGGCGGAGAGCTCGGAGAGGCGGGGGCCGAGGATGAAGCGGCCCTGCGTGTCACGGGAGACGATGCGGTGGTGCTCCAGGGCGACCGCGAGACGGTGGGCGGTGGGGCGTGCCAGCCCGGTGGCCTGGACGAGCTGTGCCAGGGACGCGGGACCGGCTTCAAGGGCGTTGAGCACGAGCACGGCCTTGTCGAGTACGCCGACTCCGCTAGAGTTGTCCATACCCCGATACTGCCGTCTCGCCATACGAGATGCAACTGGGGATCTACGCGAACGATAGATAGGCTGTCCATATCCCGAAATTTCCGTCTTATTTTCTGAGACGTGCCGGGGGCCTGAAACGCAAGGAGGCGTTCACGACATGGGTCGCACACTGGCCGAAAAGGTATGGGAGCGGCACGTCGTCCGGCGTGCCGACGGCGAGCCGGACCTGCTCTACATCGACCTCCACCTCATCCACGAGGTGACGAGCCCGCAGGCGTTCGACGGCCTGCGCATGGCGGGGCGCAAGGTGCGCCGTCCCGAGCTGACCATCGCCACCGAGGACCACAACGTGCCGACCGTCCTCGGCCCCATCGCCGACCCCGTGTCCAAGGCCCAGGTCGAGACCCTGCGCAAGAACGCCGCCGAGTTCGGCGTCCGCCTGCACCCCATGGGCGACGCGGGGCAGGGTGTGGTGCACATCATCGGCCCGCAGTTCGGCCTGACCCAGCCGGGCATGACCATCGTCTGCGGCGACTCGCACACCTCCACCCATGGAGCGTTCGGCGGCATCGCGTTCGGCATCGGCACCTCCGAGGTCGAGCACGTGCTCGCCACCCAGACGCTGCCCGCCTACCGGCCGAAGACGATGGCCATCGAGGTCTCGGGCGAGCTGCCGTTCGGCGTCACCGCCAAGGACCTGATCCTCGCCATCATCGCCAAGATCGGCACCGGCGGCGGCCAGGGCCACATCATCGAGTACCGCGGCGAGGCCGTCCGCAAGCTCTCCATGGAGGGCCGCATGACGGTGTGCAACATGTCCATCGAGGCGGGCGCCCGGGCGGGCATGATCGCCCCGGACGAGACCACCTTCGCCTACCTCAGGGGCCGGCCGCACGCGCCGACCGGCGAGGCGTGGGACGCCGCCGTCGAGTACTGGAAGTCCCTGCGCACCGACGACGACGCCGTCTTCGACACGGTCGTCGAGATCGACGCCTCGGCGCTGTCGCCGTTCGTCACCTGGGGCACCAACCCGGGGCAGGGCGCGCCGCTGAACACCGCGATCCCCGCGCCGGAGGAGACCTCCGACACGGCCGCCGCCCGCCGCGCCCTCGACTACATGGCCCTGCGGCCCGGCACGCCGCTGAGCGAGATCGAGGTCGACACCGTCTTCGTCGGCTCCTGCACCAACGGCCGGCTGGAGGACCTGCGCGCCGCCGCCGACATCCTGCGCGGCCGTAAGGTCACCACGCGCACGCTGATCGTCCCCGGGTCCATGCAGGTCAAGGCCGAGGCCGAGGCAGAGGGGCTGCACGAGGTGTTCCAGGCCGCGGGCGCGGAGTGGCGCCAGGCCGGCTGCTCGATGTGCCTCGGCATGAACCCCGACACCCTCGCGCCGGGCGAGCGCAGCGCCTCCACCTCCAACCGCAACTTCGAGGGCCGCCAGGGCAAGGGCGGGCGCACGCACCTCGTGTCCCCGGCGGTCGCCGCCGCCACCGCCGTGACCGGCCGTCTCACCGCGCCCGCCGACCTGTAAGGAGCCTGGACAGATGGAAGCCTTCACCACCCACACCGGCCGGGCCGTGCCGCTGCGCCGCAGCAACGTGGACACCGACCAGATCATCCCGGCCGTCTGGCTCAAGCAGGTCAGCCGCACCGGCTTCGAGAGGGGCCTGTTCGCCGCCTGGCGCGAGGACCCGGAGTTCGTCCTCAACGACCCCGCCTACGCGGGCGCCTCGATCCTCGTCTCCGGGCCCGACTTCGGCACCGGCTCCTCACGCGAGCACGCCGTCTGGGCGCTCCAGCAGTACGGCTTCCGCGCCGTCATCGCGGCGCGCTTCGGCGACATCTTCCGCAACAACTCCACGAAGATGGGGCTGCTGCCGGTCGTCCTGCCCGCCGAGAAGGTCGAGGCGCTGCAGAGCGCCGTCGAGGCCGACCCGTCCACCGAAGTGACCGTCGACCTGGTCGAACGCCAGGTCCGCTGGGGCGGCGAGACCGCCGGGTTCGAGATCGACGACTACACGCGCTGGCGCCTGCTCGAAGGACTCGACGACATCGGCCTGACCCTGACGCACGCGGATGACATAACGGAGTACGAGAATGGACGGCAGCCATGGCTGCCGACGACCGTTTGACAGATGCCGCGCCGCCCGGGACCTCCGGGCCGCCCGCGAGAGCCTCGCAGGCCGAGAGCCGCGAGGACAGTTTGGCGCGGCGGCTGCGCGACGCCTACCGTCGCGTCGCCGCCGCACGGCTTCCCCCTGACGAGAAACAGCGCGTCGCGCGCCGTTTCGTGGCGATATGCGATCTCGCCAAGCGTGACCTCGATCACGCGGGCGCCCGCCTGGACGACTTCCTGGCCGCTCTGGAAGCCGGATCCGACACGCCCGGTAGTCGAAACATCGCCGGATGTGATTGAGTCCTGGCCCTGTGTACCTTAATTTCAAGCGGGTAAGGGGTTTCTGACCGCTGACTGGTGGGCGCGTGCCGGAACCCCGCGCTTGGCCACACCGGGTGAGATCGGCCGCGGGCCGTCGGCCCCGGCGCTCATCCTCAGACAGCGGTAATCAGGGGGAACAACCGAGATGAACAAGCGAGAACTCGTGGACGCGATCGCTGATCGGGTCGGCGACAGGAAGACGGCCACCGAGGCCGTGAACGCGATAATCGAGGCGATCCAGCACGCTGTCGCGAACGGGGAGAAGGTCTCGATCACCGGTTTCGGTGCGTTCGAGATGGCTCACAAGCCCGCCCGCCAGGCAAGGAACCCTTCGACCGGCGAGCCCATCAAGGTTTCCGAGAGCTGGGGCCCCAAGTTCAGGGCCGGCGCCGACTTCAAGGAACAGGTCAACGCGGCCGGCAAGAAGGCCGCCAAGAAGAAGTGACGACCGTCTGAGGACGATCACGGACGCCCGGGGCCCGGCAAGGCCCCGGGCGTCCGTATGTCCGGGCGTGTCCGGCGGCGGGTGTCCCGGCCGCGTGCGAGCGGCCGGTTTCTCCCGGGCCTGCGTCTGCGGGCCGGTGCGTCTGCGGGCCTGTGCGTCCGCCGGGGCGGGCGCGCTAACCCGGCAGCGGGAACGTGGACAGGGTGATCGCGGTGATGACGGCGTCCTCGACGCGGATGTTCACGCGCTGGCCCGAGCGCAGCAGGCGCAGGGGGCCGGCGTCGAAGGCGGGGGCGTCGAACGGCAGCTCGGTGCCGTCGTCGAGGAAGACCGACCCCGACCGGGTCTCCTGGTCGAAGCTCCGCACCGTCGCCTGCACGCGCGCCAGTCTACAGCGGCGCGCTTGGACCGGCGCGGGGGTCGTGACCGGGGGAACGCGTCGTCCGCTCAGGAGTCCGGCTTGATGTCCGTGGGCTCGATGTAGGAGGCCAGGCCGCGGACGATGATGTCGAGGCCGACGTCGAAGCGCTCGTCGTTCGTCTCCTCGAACATCAGCCCCGACAGGGCCAGCAGGTGGGGGAACCGCTCGGGCGGCAGCGCGTCGAAGTACCCCGTGATCGTCTCGCGCATCTGCTCCCAGGAGGCCGCCTCGGTGCCGCGGAGGCGCTCCTCCCACATGGACTCGGCGTAGGCGAACCCTTCGATGAAGGTGGAGATCATGTCGCCCGCGGCCGCCGCGACGTGGTCGGGGAGCCCGGCGCCGCGGAACAGGCTCAGCATGCGCTCGATCTTCGGCAGCAGCTCGGGGGTGAAGGGGATCTGCGCCATGGAGATGCGCGCCATGTCGCGATGTTCCAGCAGGAGGCCGCGGCCGCGCCGGGCGAAGTCCTTGACCTGCTCCTGCCACCGCTCCGGATCCGGCTCGGGCGGCTCCCAGTGGTCGAACAGGCGCATGTACATGAGCCGGAACAGGTCGTCCTTGCCGGCCACGTGCGCGTAGAGCGCCGAGACGGCGACGCCGAGTTCGCCGGCGACCTGGCGCATGCTCAGCCGGTCGTACCCCTCGCGGTCGAGCACGGCGAAGGCGGCGTCGACGACGCGCTTGCGCGTCAGGGGGACGCGGACCTGCGCCGGACGCCTGCGTGACCGCTCCCATGGGGGCGCGGGCACGGCGTCGTCGCGCTCCGGTCCGGTCATGCGTACACCCCGCCTTCAGGCGTCCTCGCGTGGCTTCCGGCCAGTGTAGTGCGCACGGAGAACACCGCTCGTCCGAGCAGAACACCACTCTGTTTCGCGATATATCTTGTCTTGCCAAGCCTTGCGATATATCTTAAGAACACCGCACTGTGCGGCGAACGCTGTTCAATGATAGAACAGCGCTCGTATTTACTGAACACTGTTCTGCCCCGGGGTGGGCGGGCGGAGGAACCCGAATGACATCGATCGAAACCCCCCTGAAAGAGTCGCCGTCCGAGGTGACGCCCTATCGATGGCGCTGGGCCGCGCTCTTCGTGATCCTGGCCGCCGAGATCATGGACCTGCTGGACGCGATGGTCACCAACATCGCCTCGCCCGCGATCCGCGCGGAGCTGGGCGGAAGCGCCGCCGTCATCCAGTGGCTCGGCGCCGCCTACACCCTGTCGATGGCCGTGGGCCTCATCACGGGCGGCCGGTTGGGCGACATCTTCGGGCGTAAGAAGATGTTCGTCATCGGCGCCGTGGGCTTCACCGCCGGCTCGCTGCTGTGCGCCGTCGCGCAGGGGCCCGAGATACTGATCGCCGCCCGCGTGGTGCAGGGCCTTTTCGGCGCGGTGATGCTGCCGCAGGGACTCGGCATGATCAAGGAGATGTTCCCGCCGAAGGAGATGCAGAAGGCGTTCGGCCTGTTCGGGCCGATCATGGGCCTGTCCACCGTCGCCGGTCCCATCCTGGCCGGATGGCTGGTGGACGCGGACTTCTTCGGCACCGGCTGGCGCATGATCTTCCTGATCAACATCCCCCTCGGCCTCGCCGCCGTCCTCGCCGGGATGCGGTTCCTGCCCGAGTCGCGCTCCCCGCACCCGCTGAAGCTCGACGTCCCCGGTGTCGTTCTCGCCTCGCTGGCCGGCTTCCTGATCATCTTCCCGCTGGTCCAGGGCCGCGAGCACGACTGGCCGCTGTGGTCATTCCTGATGATCGCCGCCGCGGTGCTGGTCTTCGTGGGCTTCGGCTGGTTCGAGGGCCGCAAGAACGCCAGGGGCGGTGACCCGCTGGTCGTGCCCAGCCTGTTCCGCAAGCGGGCGTTCACCGGGGGCCTGGTCACCGGCCTGGTCTTCTTCTCCGGCATGGTCGGCTTCTCGCTGGTCTTCAACCTCTACGTGCAGATCGGGCTCGGCTACTCGCCGCTGAAGGCCGGCATGTCGATGGTGCCGTGGTCGATCGGCATGGTCGTCGGCTTCCTCCTGGCCCAGCCCCTGCAGAAGTTCGGGCGCAAGCTCCTGCACGGCGGCACGCTGCTCATGGCGCTCGGCGTGCTGGCCGTGATCCTCACGCTGAACGTCGCCGGCATCGGCGTGAACCCCTGGCAGCTCAGCCCCGCGCTGCTCGTGACCGGTGCCGGCATGGGCCTGCTCATGGCGCCCTTCTTCGACATCGTGCTCGCCGGCGTCGAGCCTCACGAGAACGGCTCGGCCTCGGGCAGCCTGACCGCCGTCCAGCAGCTCGGCAGCGCCTTCGGCGTGGCGCTGCTCGGCACGCTGTTCTTCGGCATGCTCGGCACGAGCGTGGCCGCGGCCGCCGACGACGTCACGCCCAGGCTGCGCGCGGAGCTGGCGGCCGTCCAGGTCACCGGCCCGGCGCAGGACCGGGTCGTCGAGGGCCTGCGCGCCTGCGGCCACGACCGCGCGGTCGCCAAGGACCCGGCCGTGGCGCCCGCCTCCTGCGTCCGGCTGGAGGCCGACACCCGGGCCGCGGTCACCTCGCCGCAGGCGGGCGCGGCCGTCCAGAAGGCGCTCGCCTCCGCCGGGGCCGAGGCGGGTAAGACCGGCTTCAGCGACGCGATGAAGACGATCCTCTGGGTCGTGGACGGCATGCTGGCGCTGACGTTCCTCGCCGCCTTCCTGCTGCCCAAGCACGCCCGCGAGGGTGAGGCCGCCGGCCACTGACCGTGGCGAGGGCCGGTCGGCCACGGGGCCGTCATGGGATCACGAGGGGGTTCTCCATCCGGAGGACCCCCTCATCGTCGTCACCACCTCGGCGGTGTACCGGCCGACGCCGAGGGCGAGCGCGTCCTCCAGGTCGGACGGCGTGTCGACGTCGCGGCGCACCGAGGGAATGCCGCCCGGCGTCAGCTCCTTGGCGCCGCCCCCGAGGTGCCTGGCCCGCGACTCGCCGCCGAACCGCGGCCGGAACGGCACGCCGGGCCGCACCCCGTAGAAGGTCGTGCCGATCTCGGCGGCGTCGGGGACGAACGCCTGGTCGAAGTCGGCGGCGCAGGCGAGCGCCACGCTCAGCTCCGCGGGACGCAGCGCCGGCAGGTCCGCCTGGAGCGCGCCGACCGGTCCGCCGGGCGCCAGCCGCACGGCCTCGGCGCCGCCGGCCCGCAGCGCCGCGTTCAGCCCGGCCTCCGGATCGGCGACGACGTGCGCGCCGATCGCGGCCAGGGCCTCGGCGGGCACCGGGTCGCCGGTGACGACGATGACGCGGGCGACGTCCGGGCAGGCCAGCGCGGCCGACACCGTGTCGCAGGCGATGGCCACGGCGAGCGCCGCGCGGTGGGGCCCCGCGTGCGCCGCCAGGCGTGTCTTGGCGGCGATCAGCGTCTTCACCGGGACCACGATGGTCCAGTGAGGTTCCGCGCCATGTCCGCTGTCGTGACTGTGCCGACCGTCTGCCGTACGCATAGCCTTAGCATTCCGCCTCGACATCTCGTGGAGCCAACCGGGAGACTGATGGCGCACAGGCATGACTGGAGGAGTCAATTGAGCCGCCCCGGACGCCCGCCCATCTTCTGGGAAGCCCTCGTCACGGTGATCGTCAAGTCGGTGTTGCTGCTCTTCACGAAGCGGGACTGGCGCGGCCGCGCCAACGTGCCGCGCACGGGCGGCGTCATCATCGCGGCGAACCACCTGTCGTGGACGGACCCGCTGCTGCTCGCCCACTTCACGTACAACAACGGCCGCTGGCCGGTCTACCTGGCCAAGTCCGGGGTGTTCGACATCCCGGTGATCGGCAAGATCGTGCGCGCGTGCAGGCAGATCCCGGTGTTCCGCGGCAGCACCGACGCGGCGCGCTCGCTGAAGCACGCCGAGGAGGCCCTCAGGGAGGGCTCGTGCGTGATCTTCTACCCCGAGGGGACGATCACCCGCGATCCCGACTACTGGCCGATGGCGTTCAAGACCGGCGTGGCACGCCTGGCGCTCGCCACCGGCGCGCCGGTGATCCCCGTCGCGCACTGGGGCGCGCAGGAGCTGCTGCCGTACGGCGGGAAGAAGCCGCGGCTGTTCCCCCGCAAGACCTTCCGCGTGCTCGCCGGTCCGCCGGTCGACCTGTCGAAGTACCAGGGCCTGCCGATGCGCGGCCAGGTGCTGAAGGACGCGACGGCCGACATCATGGCCGAGGTCGTCGGCCTTCTCGCCGAGTTGCGCGGCGAGAAGGCGCCGGACACCCCCTTCGATGAGTCCGAGAGCCGCGCCGGGTGATGCCGTCCGCCGACGCCGGTGCGCCGCGAGCTGGGCGTACGGTGAGTAGATGACCAAGGCCGTCGTTTTCGGAACCGGTTCGTGGGGGACCACCTTCGCGATGATCTTGGCGGAGGCCGGCACCTCCACGACGCTCTGGGGACGGCGCGCCGAGGTGGTGGAGGCCATCGCACGCAGGCACGAGAACCCCGAGTACCTGCCCGGCGTCGCCCTGCCCCCGTCGCTGCGCGCCACCACCGACCCCGCCGAGGCGATGGAGGGCGCCGACTTCGTCGTCCTCGCCGTCCCCTCCCAGACCCTGCGCGGCAACCTCGCGGCCTGGCGCCCGCACCTCCCGGACCACGCCGTGCTCGTGAGCCTGATGAAGGGCATCGAGCTGCGCACCTCCAAGCGCATGAGCGAGGTGATCTGCGAGGTCGCGGGCGTCCCCGAGGAGCGGGTCGCGGTCGTGTCGGGGCCGAACCTGGTCGGCGAGCTGATCCGCCGCGAGCCGGCCGCCACCGTCGTGGCCAGCGTGGACGAGAAGGTCACCGCGCGGCTGCAGGAGGCCTGCCACCTGCCGTGGTTCCGCGCCTACACCAACGCCGACGTCGTCGGGGTGGAGCTCGGCGGCGCGGTGAAGAACGTGATCGCGCTCGCCGTGGGCGTGGCGGCGGGCATGGGGCTCGGCGACAACGTCCGGGCCACGCTGATGACGCGCGGCCTCGCCGAGATCTCCCGGCTGGGCGCGGCGCTCGGGGCCGACCCGCACACCTTCGCCGGGCTCGCCGGCATGGGCGACCTCGTCGCGAGTTGCACGTCCCCGTTGTCGAGAAACCGTACCTTCGGTGAGAATCTGGGCAGGGGCATGACCCTCGCCGAGACCATCGCCGCCACCAGGCAGACGGCGGAGGGGGTCAAGTCCTGCGAGTCGGTTCTCGACCTGGCCAGGAAGCACGACGTCGAGATGCCCATCACGGAGGTGGTGGTCGGCGTCGTCCACGACGGAATGACCCCCCGCGAGGCCGCGATGCTGCTCCTGTCGCGGACTCCCAAGCCGGAACGGTACGGCGTGTGAAACCTTCTCGACGCATGCGCAGGAGACTCGGAGAGAACACCCGCGCGATCCACTTACCCCCCGCGCCCGCCCCCCGCCAGCTTCCGATCGGGCTGCCCGTGTGGCGCAGCGCGTCCTGGAGCTTCGAGAACTCCGCCGAGTACGCCGACGTGCTGGGCGAGCGGGCGCCCGGCTTCGCCTACAGCAGGATCGACAACCCCACGGTCGCCGCGTTCGCCTCGGGCGTGGCCTCGCTGGAGGGCGCGGCGGCCCCCGAGGACGTCTCAGGCCAGGCGTTCGCCTCGGGCATGGCGGCCGTCAACGCCGTCCTGCTGGCCTTCTTACGCTCCGGGTCGCACGTCGTCGCGCCCGCGCCGGTGTACGGCGGCACGTACTCGCTGCTGACCAATGTGCTGTCGCGCTTCGGCGTGTCGGCGGACTTCGTCGACTACTCCGACCTGCGCCGCGTGCACGCCGCCGTGAAGCCCACCACCAAGATCATTTACGCGGAGACGCTGACCAACCCCACGATGGCCGTCGCCGACATCCGGGGCCTCTACCGCATCGCCCGGGACGCGGGCGCGCTGCTGGTGGTCGACTCGACGCTGGCCACGCCCGTGGTCTGCCGCCCCCTGGAGCACGGCGCCGACCTGGTGCTCCACTCCGCGACCAAATACCTCGGCGGCCACGACGACTGCACGGGCGGGGCCGTGGTGGGCCGTCCCGACCTGATCGGCAAGGTGCGCGAGGTCCGCATCGACACCGGGTCCACCCTGTCCCCGGACGACGCGTTCCTGCTGCGCCGCAGCCTGGAGACGCTGCCGCTGCGCGTGCGCCGCATGTGCGCGACCGCGATGGTCTTCGCCGCCGCCGTGGCCAAGCACCCGGCCGTCCGCCGCGTCGACTACCCCGGTCTGCCCTCCCACCCCGGCCATCAGCTCGCCCGCCAGCTCTTCGACGCGGGCCCCGAGGGCACCCGGTTCGGGGCGTCGGTGACCGTCACCCCGCACGGCGGCTACGAGGCGGGCGTCATGCTGGCGGACACCCTTCGGCTCGCGCGCATCGCGACCTCCATCGGCGGCACGCAGACCAAGGTGGCCCACGTCGCCTCCACCACACGCGGCCGGCTCGACGAGGCGGGGCTCACCGCCTCCGGGGTGGACGCGGGCGCCGTGCGCTTCTCCATCGGCCTGGAGGACGCCGAGGACCTGATCGCGGACGTCACCGACGCCCTTGACGCGCTGCGCTCGAACGCCGCCACCCGTACCTGACAAGCGGTGACGACAAGGGCGCAAGGTAGATTCGGGAATCATGAACCACCAGCATGAATCTCGGCCGCGCGTGCGCGTGGCGGTCGTCTTCGGCGGTCGCAACTCCGAGCACGCGGTCTCCCTCATGGGCGCCGGCAGTGTCCTCGACGCCATAGACCGGTCCAAGTACGACGTCGTGCCCATCGGCATCGCCCCGGACGGCCGGTGGGTGCTGGCCTCGGACGACCAGAGGTTCGCGATCGAGGGCGGCGAACTGCCCTCGGTCGACGACAGCGGCACGGCGCTCGCGCTGCCGTCGGGCACCGGGCAGCTCGTGACGCTCGACGCGGGGCGCATCCCCGGCTCGCTCGGCGAGGTCGACGTCGTCTTCCCGATGCTGCACGGCGCGTACGGCGAGGACGGCACCATCCAGGGCCTTCTGGAGATGGCCGGCGTGCGCTACGTCGGCTCGGGCGTGCTGGCCAGCGCGGTCGGCATGGACAAGGCGTACATGAAGACGCTCCTGGCCGCCGCCGGGCTCCCCGTCGGGCCGTACGTCGTGGTGCGCGACCGTGACTGGCGGCTCGACCGCGACCGCGTCCTCAAGGACGTGGAGGACCTCGGGTGGCCGGTGTTCGTCAAGCCGTCCCGCGCCGGGTCCAGCCAGGGCATCTCGCGGGCCGAGGACGCCGTGGAGCTGGAGCGGGCCATCGAGCACGCCCGCGAGCACGACCCGAAGGTGCTGGTGGAGGCCGCGATCGAGGGACGTGAGATCGAGTGCGCCGTGCTGGAGTCGCCGGGCGACGAGCCGCCCGCCGCGAGCCTGCCCGGCGAGGTCCTGGTGAACGAGAACCACGAGTTCTTCGATTTCTCGGCCAAGTACATCGGGTCGGACATGTCGCTCGCGGTGCCCGCCGACATCCCCGCGGCGGCGAGCGAGGAGCTGCGGCAGATGGCCGTACGGGCCTTCGAGGCGCTCGGCTGCGAGGGGCTGTCCCGGGTCGACTTCTTCTACACCCCGGACGGCCGGCTGATCGTGAACGAGATCAACACGATGCCCGGGTTCACGGCGATGTCGGTGGCGCCGCAGCTGTGGGCGGCCTCCGGCGTGTCGTACCCCGAGCTGGTCGACCGGCTGATCCGGCTGGCGCTCGACCGGCCCGCCGGCCTGCGGTGACGCTCAGGCGGGCGAGGCGCCGGCGGGCGGGAACGCCGTCTTGACCGGGGAGGCCAGGTCGAGCAGCACCGCCGCGGCCTGGTGCGCGCGGGAGATCGTCACCTCGACGTAGCCGCGGGGGGAGATCGCCGTGAACAGCGACGGCCTGACCGGGTCGGCGAACCACGGCACGCCGTTGATCTCGGGAACCTGCTGCATCGGGTCCATCGCGGCGGGCCGGGGAACGCCGCAGCGGAGCGCGATCTCCCCCGAGCCCCACACCGCGACGTACGGCGAGGCAGGCTCGGACGGGACGCGCTCCGCGCCGTCGAGAGTGGAGGGGAGGCTCTTCACCATGGCGGCGCAGGCCACCGCCGTCTCCCCCTGGGGAGCCGGAGGGTCGACCCGGACGGCTCCGCCGCATCCGGCCAGCAGCCCCGCCGACAGCAGAGCCAGGGCCGCGACGGCCCGTACCACGGTCACCCCCGGATGAAGTCGCTCAGATGTGGACGATCGGACAGGTAAGAGTACGCGTGATTCCCTCGACGGCCTGAATCTGGGCGACCACGAGCTTGCCGAGCTCGTCCACGTTGTTGGCCTCGGCGCGGACGATCACATCGTACGGGCCGGTGACGTCCTCCGCCTGGGTCACACCTTGGATCACCTTGATCGCCCCCGCGACCTCGGCGGCCTTGCCAACTTCTGTCTGGATAAGGATGTAAGCGTGCACCATCACGTCCTCCCGGCGGGGGCGAAGCTCGCTGCTGTCTATCGTGTCAATGCCGTATCTAGATCAGTGCCGACTCGCCACCGTACATGGAACACACCTGGAGGTGTGCTATCACAGTCGCAGATCTTGGTGAATTCGGGATCATTGCACGTATTATCGGACGCCTGCCTCAATTTCCGGCGGTATTGCTCGGTCCTGGCGACGACGCCGCGGTCCTTCGTGCTCCCGATGGACGGATAGTCGTGACGACGGATCTCCTACTCGAGGGTAGGCACTTCCGCCGCGATTGGTCCAGCCCGTACGACGTCGGCAGGAAGGCGGCGGCGCAGAACCTCGCCGACGTCGCCGCGATGGGCGCCGCCCCGACCGCCCTGGTCGTGGGCCTGGGCCTGCCCGGAGACCTGCCGACGGACTGGCTCGACGGGCTGACCGACGGGTTCAGGGACGAGTGCGCGCCCATCGGGGCGAGCGTCGCCGGGGGGGACATCGTCCGCTCCGAGCGGATCGTGCTCGGCGTGACCGCCCTCGGCGACCTGGGCGGACGCGCCCCCGTCACGCGGTCGGGCGCGCGTCCGGGGCAGGTTCTCGCCGTGGCGGGCCGGCTCGGGCGCGCGGCGGCGGGGCTCGCGCTGTTCCTCGCGGGCCGCGCCGGGACGTCCGCGCGGTTCGCCGAGCTGGAGGACGCGCACCGCCGTCCCAGCCCGCCGTACGCCTGCGGGCCCGCCGCCGCCGCGCTCGGCGCCACGGCGATGCTGGACGTCAGCGACGGGCTGCTCCAGGACGTCGGCCACATCGCGGAGGCGAGCGGCGTGCGCGTCGAGATCGACGCCCGCACCCTGTCCCCGGACGAGCCGCTGGCCGCCGCCGCGGCGGAGCTGGGGGAGGACCCGCTGCGGTGGATGCTCACGGGTGGCGAGGATCACGCGCTCGCGGCCGTCTTCCCTCCCGAGGTACGGCTTCCCGCGGAGTGGCAGGTGGTCGGGCGGATCACCGAAGGGGAAGGTGTGCAGGTCAGCGGCCATGAGGAGGCGTACGGAGGGTGGGACCACTTCCGGTCGTGAGGGGCCGCCGACCGGGTGGTCCGCGGCCTGTGTGACAGTCGATGAAGTGCATCAGTCTCGTGAAAATTGTGACAAAGACGTGTTAAAGGTGTTATGAAGTGGGGCGCTGTAATTTTTCGAGAAGGGCGCTTCATGGGACGCGGACGCCACACGCCCCGAGGCCGGGGGGCCGACGACGGTGACGGCTGGGACGAGCACGGCAACCCCGCATGGGACGACGAGCGCGGCACCCAGGAATGGCTGAACGACCCCGCCCTCTTCGCGGAGCCCGCTCCCGCCGCCGTGCCTCCCGAGGAACCCGCCGCGTCCACCTGGCCGCGCGCGTGGGAGCGCCCGTCCGCGGTCATGAGCGCCACGGGCCCACCGCCCCCACCCGCCGACCCCTTCCCCCACACGGGCCAGATGGCGGCCGTGGGCTCCCTCCCTGAGGCCGGGGATCCGTTCCCGCACACCGGTCAGATGACGGCTGTCGGGCCGTTCCCCGAGGCCAGGGGGACGCGGGCGGAGCCGTCCGCGGGGGAGACCGGCGCGTACCCGCACACGGGCGAGATCCTGCGGGTCGGCCGCGTCCCCGGTCCCGAGGCAGGGCGGCGCGCCCCCGAGCCCGGCGGCCGGCGGCGCGCCAGGCGGACGGACCGTCACACGGGGACCGGGCAACGAAAGGGACGCCGGGGACGCTCCATCGCCGTCATGTCCGCCGTCGCCGTCGCGATGGCCGTCACCGCCACCGTCATCGGCGTGAAGCTGTCGTCCACCCGGCTCGACATGACCACCACGGACTGTCCCGAGGGCCGGGCCTGCGCGTCCGTGGCCCAGGGCGTACCCTCGGCAGGCGCCGGGACCGATCTGGGAGATGGCCCCACGACCGACCCGTCCGTCACGGACCCCGCCTCGCCAGACACGGAGTCCCCGACCGGCTCGGCGGACCCGACGGCGCCCCAGGGCACGCGGCGTCGCGAACCCTCCACGCGCCCCACCCCGCAGCGCACCCGCGCGACCCCGACCCCCAGGCCCAGCACGGCGGACCGGAGCACCCCGGAGTCCGACCCCACCCCCAAGCAGCAGCAGAACGGAACCCCGGAGAACCCCCGGGCCACGCAGGACTCCGAGCCCCTGCGGACCTCCGAGCCGTCCATCACCGCGCAGCCCACGCAGCCCCAGCAGTCCCCCGAGGTGAGCCCGATGTCCGACGACGGCCGGCCGATCACGCCCGGCCGCGTCGCCGTCGACTTCGGCGTCGCCGACCTCAGCGACACCGGCTACACGGGCAGGCTCTCGGTCGTCAACACGGGCCCGGCGCTGGACGGGTGGACGCTGCGGGTGCCCGTCGGCGGGGTCGTCACCGCCGCGCGGGGAGCCATTTGGGAGCAGGACGGCGACACGCTGGTGCTGACCTCGGCCGATCCGCTCGGCGTGGACGAGTCCATCGTCATCTCGTTCACGGCCGACGGCGACGCCACCGTCCCCGGCACCTGCGGGCTCGCCGAGGGCAGGTGCCAGATCAGCGCGGACCCGGACGGCGCGGGGATCCGGGGGTAGTCCCGGGGCGTACGGCCGTCGCGCGCCTGGTTTGATGGACGGGTGACTCCTCCCCGTGTGCTGACGATCGCAGGGTCCGACTCCGGCGGAGGCGCGGGCATCCAGGCCGATCTGAAGACGATGCTCGCGCTCGGCGTGCACGGCATGAGCGTGATCGCCGCCGTGACCGCCCAGAACTCCGTCGGCGTCCAGGGCTACTGGGAGCTGCCGCCCGAGGCCGTGCGCGCCCAGCTCGACTCCGTGCTCGGCGATATCGGCGCCGAGGCCGTCAAGACCGGCATGCTGGCGTCCCCGCGGCTCGTCACGCTGGTCGCCGAGGTGCTGGCCGGGGTGAACGCGCCCGTCGTGGTGGACCCGGTGGGCGTCTCCAAACACGGCGACCCGCTGCTCGCCCCCGAGGCGGTGGACGTCGTGAAGACCCGCCTGCTGCCCGTCGCCACCGTCGTCACCCCCAACCTGTGGGAGGTCGAGCAGCTCACGTCGGTGAAGGTCGAGGACGAGGACGGCCTGCGCCCCGCGGCCGAGGCCATGCTGGAGCTCGGGCCCGCGTGGGTGCTGGTCAAGGGCGGCCACCTGCCCGGCCCGCCGGTCGACCTGCTCACCGACGGCACCCGCGAGTTCCGTTTCCGCGCCGAGCGGCACGACAACCGGCACACCCACGGCACCGGCTGCACACTGGCCTCGGCCATCGCCTCCCACCTCGCGCTCGGCGAGGACGTCCCGGGGGCCGTGGGCAAGGCCAAGCAGTACGTCACCGGGGCGATCGCGCACGGGTTCCCGCTGGGCGCGGGCATCGGGCCTGTCGACCACGCCTGGCGCTGGCGCTGACCCCGCCGCTCCCGCGGACGGCCGGCTCCTAGAGCAGGCGGGCGATCGGGTCGTCGGCGAGGCGGCGCAGCATCGTCGCGGTCCTGGCCGCCTGCGAAGCCTCCGCGTCGGCACGGGAGCCGGACTCCACGGCCTCGGCGAGCGCGTTCAGCTCGTGCGGCGGCAGCAGGGTGCGCGCCATGCTGTGCAGGCGCAGGCGGACCTTGCGGCCGCTGAGCGGATCCTCGGCCATGAGGTGGGGGACGCGCCGCCCGGTGGGGATGTTGCCCTCGCCGTGCGGGCTCCTGACGTACTCCGGCTCGGAGTCGATCCACACCCGGGACGTCGCGAGGTCCGCCCGGCGCGTGCCCAGCAGGCCCCGTACCTCCAGCACGGTGCCGTCGAGGACCGCCTGCCGCCGATACGTGCCGAGCACCATGGTCACCAGGCATCCGACGATCAGCACGGCGGCCACGGCGAACAGCCCCTTGATCGCCGTCGAGGGGAACCCGCTCACGTCGGGGTCGAACGGCGACGGCGCGAACCCGTCGGCGGCGAAGCCGGACTCGGTTCTTCTGAGAGCGAGGGCCGCGACGCCGGCGATGCCGCCGAGCACACCGAGGAAGAGCAGCCCGATGACCGACACGGTGACCTTCTGGCCTGTGGAGGCGTTCACGCTCAGGCGCATGGGCGGATTCAGCACGAGGGATTAGCTACCCATCGCGCCCCGCGCCACGCCCTGAATCGCGGCGGTGAACGACGACGGCCCGCCGCCTCACGCGAGGACGACGGGCCGAGCGGAAAGCCAGGGTCAGCGGGTGACCTTGCCGGCCTTGATGCAGGAGGTGCACACGTTCAGCCGCTTCGGCGTGCTGCCCACCATGGCGCGCACACGCTGGATGTTGGGGTTCCAGCGGCGGCGGGTGCGGCGGTGCGAGTGCGAGATGTTGTTGCCGAAGATCGGCCCCTTGCCGCAAACGTCGCAGACGGAAGCCACGGTCATCGCTCCTTAGATCAGTCGAGAGGCCCGAAACCGAGGTAGAAGCGGTGGTCGGGCACGCCGGGACAACCGGCTAGCTACACGAGGGTATCCGATGCCACCACCGGCACGCGAAACGAGGGAAGCGGCGAACGGGGATAATCTCGTACCACCAACCGTAGCGCATCATCGGCGGTCGCGCCGCCCGCGCCGCCCGACGAGAGCACGACGGGAGGTCCGCATCCGTCCGCATCCGTCTGCATGCGCCCGGTGCGCCGAGTAAAGGGAGCCGCAATGCCTTCGGAGCGCGTCCAGGAGCCCCTTCAGGTCCTCGGCGCCGAGGCCGTCCGCCGCTGGGCGCTGCTGTGCGCCGACGCCCTCGGCCGGGTGCGGGCCGAGATCGACGCGCTGAACGTGTTCCCCGTCCCCGACGGCGACACCGGGACGAACCTCCACCTGACGATGCTCTCCGCCGCCGAGGCCGTGGACGGCCTGCCCGCGGGCGCCGACGCCGAGCACACCTGGCGCACCCTCGCCCACGGAGCCCTGCTCGGCGCCAGGGGCAACTCCGGAGTGATCGTCAGCCAGGCGCTGCGCGGCATGTCCGATGTACTCGGCGGCGCGGCCGGAACTGGCCGTGACCTGCGCAAAGGTCTCGCGCGGGCCGCCGAGACCGCGCGCGACGCCGTCGCCAGGCCCGTCGAGGGCACGATCCTCAGCGTGCTCAGCGCGGTGGCGGGGGCCGTCGAAGAGGCGTCCGACCAGCTCGCCGACGTGGCCGGGAAGGCCGCCACCGCCGCCCGCGCCGCGCTCGGACGCACCACCGCGCAGCTCGACGTCCTCGCCCGCAACGGCGTCGTGGACGCGGGCGCCGCCGGGCTGACCGTGATCGTCGAGGCGCTGGCGTCGGTGATCACCGATTCGTACGCGGGCCGGTACGAGGTGCCCGCCCCCGCAGCCAGGCCGGAGCCGGTCGCCGTGCAGGGGCCGTCCTACGAGGTGATGTACCTGCTGGAGGCCGGAGACGCCGCCGTGTCCGAGCTGCGCGCCGAACTCGACGCCCTCGGAGACTCCCTCGTGGTCGTCGGCGGAGACGGCCTGTGGAACGTGCACGTCCACGTGGACGATGCCGGGGCCGCCGTCGAGGCGGGCCTGCGCGCCGGGCGGCCGTACCGCGTCAAGGTGACCTACCTCGACGCCCCCGCGCGGCCCCACCGCGCCGGGCACGGCAGGGGAGTGGTCGCCGTGGCGGCCGGGGACGGCATCGCCCGGCTCTTCCAGGAGGCCGGGGCCGTGGTCGTGCGCCGCGAACCCGGGTCAAGCCCGCCGCTCGCCCCGGTGCTGGAGGCCATCCGGCGGGCCGGGACCGAGGTCGTGGTGCTGCCCAACGACACCGGGGTCAACGCCGTCGCGCGGGCCGCGGCCGAGATCGCCCGCGAGGACGGGGCCGTCGTCAGCGTCCTGCCCACCAAGGCCACCGTCCAGGGGCTGGCCGCGCTCGCCGTCCACGACCCGCTGCGCCGCTTCGACGACGACTTGGTGGCGATGACCGACGCCGCCGGGCACACCCGCCACGGGCACGTCTGGGTCGCCGACCGCGCCGCCATGACCAGCGCCGGCGTGTGCCGCCCCGGGGATGTGGTCGGCGTGATCGACGGCGACGTCGCCCTGATCGGCGACGCCCTGGAGGACGTCGCCGTGCGGATCACCTCCGGCATGCTCTCCTCCGGCAGCGAGCTGGTCACCCTGATCACCGGCGTGGACGGCGGTGACGCGCTCGCCCGGGCCGTCCAGGCCCACCTGGACACCGCGCGTCCTGACGTGGAGGTCGCCGTCCACGAGGGCGGTCAGGGCGGCTATCCGCTGCTCATCGGAGTCGAGTGACCGGCCGGCTCGTGCGGCGCGGGCCACGTGCGGGCGAACGGCCCTTCTTGTCGGCCCGGAGCGGTAGAACTGGTTGACGTGACGCGTTTCGACGAGCCGCTCATCAAGGCGCTTGACCCCAAGACGGCCAAGCCCCTCGAAAGCTCGCTCAACATCACCACGGTCGGCGATCTGCTGCGCCACTACCCCCGGCGGTACGCCGAGCGGGGCGAGCTCACCACGCTCGACGCCCTGGAGGTCGACGAGCACGTCACCGTGGTGGGCGAGGTCTCCCGGCTGATGCGCAAGCCCATGCGCAACCGCTCCGGCACGTGGCTGGAGGTCGAGGTCGTCGACGGCCGGCGCAACAAGATCTACCTGTCGTTCTTCGGCAGGGTCTCGCACGTCGTCGAGGGCAGGCTCCAGCCGGGCACGCGCGCGATGTTCTCCGGAAAGGTCGGGCGCTTCGGTCGCGGTGACACCGGCAAGTGGCAGCTCAACCACCCCGAGTTCGAGCCCTTCGAGGAGACCGAGGCCTCGGCCGCCGAGTTCGCCGCCGCGCCCGTCCCCATCTACCCGGCGGCGGGCGGCATCTCGTCCTGGGTGATCCGCCGCGCGATCGGCGTCGTGCTCGATACGCTCGGCCCCCTGCCCGACCCGCTGCCCGACGAGGTCCGCGTCCGACATCGCCTGGCCGGCCTCGCCGAGGCGCTCGAAGCCGTCCACCGGCCCCGCGACCAGCAGGACGTGTCGCGGGCACGCAAGCGGCTGAAGTTCGACGAGGCGTTCACCCTGCAGGCCGTTCTGGCCCGGCGGCGGCAGGCGGCGGCCGCGTGGCCCGCCACTCCGAGGCCCCGCCGCGACGACGGGCTGCTCGCCGACTTCGACGGGCGGCTCCCGTTCAAGCTCACCGACGGCCAGGTCGAGGTCGGCGACCAGATCGCCGCCGAACTCGCGCGCGACCATCCCATGCACCGCCTGCTCCAGGGGGAGGTGGGCGCGGGCAAGACCGTCGTGGCCCTGCGCGCGATGCTCCAGGTCGTGGACGCCGGCGGGCAGGCGGTGCTGCTCGCCCCCACCGAGGTGCTCGCCCAGCAGCACCACCGGTCGATCATCCGCATGCTGGGCGACCTCGGCACCGGTGGCGTCTTCGGCGGCACGGCCGTCACCCTGCTCACCGGCTCGATGGGCGCGGCCGGGCGGCGCGCGGCGCTGCTCGACGCCGCCTCCGGGGCGGCCGGCGTCATCGTCGGCACCCACGCCCTGCTCCAGGAGCACGTCCAGTTCGCCGACCTGGGCCTGGTCGTCGTCGACGAGCAGCACCGCTTCGGCGTCGAGCAGCGTGACGCGCTGCGCGAGAAGGCCGGGGGCGGGCGTCCCCACGTGCTGGTCATGACGGCCACGCCGATCCCGCGCACGGTGGCCATGACGGTGTTCGGCGACTTGGAGGTCTCGACCCTGAGCCAGCTCCCCTCGGGGCGCGCGCCGATCACCACCCACGTCGTGCCCGCCGCCGACAAGCCCCACTACCTCGACCGCACGTGGGCCCGCATCCGCGAGGAGGTCGGCCTCGGGCGGCAGGCGTACATCGTGTGCCCCCGCATCGGCGACCTGGAAGGCGACGAGGGCGACCTCGACGGCGACTTCGGCGGCGACGCGCGCGGGGGCGACGAGCGCCGGCCGCCCCTCGCGGTCATGGAGGTCGCTCCGATGCTCGCGGGCGGCCCGCTGTCCGGGCTCCGCGTCGAGGCCCTGCACGGGCGGCTGGCCCCCGAGGAGAAGGACGCGATCATGCGCGCGTTCACGCGGGGCGAGATCGACGTGCTGGTGGCCACCACCGTGATCGAGGTCGGCGTCGACGTCCCGAACTCCTCGGTGATGGTGATCATGGACGCCGACCGGTTCGGCGTCTCCCAGCTCCACCAGCTCCGCGGCCGCGTGGGCCGGGGCGGGCTGCCCGGCCTGTGCCTGCTCGTCACCGACTTCCCCCCGGACACCCCTGCCCGCGGCCGGCTCGACGCGGTGGCCGCCACCCTGGACGGCTTCGAGCTCTCCCGCGTCGACCTGGAACAGCGCCGCGAGGGCGACGTGCTGGGCGCCGCCCAGTCCGGCCGCCGATCGTCCCTCAAGATGCTCCAGCTCCTGCGCGACGAAGAGATCATCAGATCCGCCCGCGAGGAAGCCACCGCCCTCCTGGCCGCCGACCCCACCCTCGAAGCCCACGAACCCCTCAAAACCGAACTCGACCGCCTCCTGTCGGACACCCGCTCCGACTACCTCGAAAAAACCTGACCCCCTCCTCGCCTCATCTGGAACAGGCGCGGGCCAACCCGGAGCCGGCCGTCCTGTCGGCGCTGATCCACGGCGGCGACACCACCGGCGAGAAGATCTTCACGGCGCTGCTCAAAGGACTCGGTCCTTGCAAGCCACCAGAGGAAAACGATGAGGACGACGAGCTCCTCCGTACAGAAGCGACTACGCCCGTGGCTACTTCAACATGTTCGTGGGTTGCGGGGGGCGGGGCGCGGTGGTGGGATTCGGTCAGCGTCGCGGTGCACCCGGCCAAGAGACCGTCGTGGGCATGGAGGCGCCGGATCATGGGATGACCATGAGTACATCTATCGGACCGGATGGTTCTTCCGCCGCGCTTGGTGATCATTCGGATGCCCGGGTCACCGCGTTCGGGCGGCAGTTGATCGAGGTACATGGCTGGCTACGCGAGGAACTGGCCAGGGTGCGGGCCGAGGTCGGGGCGTTTCTCGACGGGGCTGGCCGGACTCCGGCGGGTTCGGACGGCCATGGTGGAAGTTCAGCGGGCCCGGACGGGTACGGCCGGAATCCGAATGGCTTCGCCGCGCGAGGGGGGAGTTCGCCCGGTGCGCGGGAGTTGCGGGCGCACTGTTCGGCGTTCTGCTCGGCGGTTACGCGGCATCACACCGGTGAGGACGGCGGGGCGTTCGTCGTGCTCGCCGAGCGGTTCCCTGAGCTGCGTCCGACGTTGGAGCTGCTGAAGCAGGACCATCGCATGGTCGAGGACATCCTGCGAAGGCTGCAGGAGCTGCTCGACGGGCTGGGGGCCGGAGGCGGTGCGGATCCGGCGGCCGAGGCGCGGCGGGTGCTGGGGGAGCTGGACGGCCTGGCGGCCATCCTGGAGTCGCACTTCGTCTACGAGGAAAGACGCATCGTGGACGCCCTGAACGCTCTCAGAGTCCCCTCCTGGGACGCTTCGACGCCCGCGTTTCTCAGGCGGGAACCCGTACCTCCGCCGGCTTGATCGACTCATCGGCCACAGGTTCGGCTCGCGATCGGCTTCGCGGTCGTGGCTCTTGGCGCCGGGGTGCCAGGAATCGGGTCGAGGGCCGGCCGGGCGTGCTCGGGCCCCGGACAGGGCGTGGCCCTGGGCAATGAAAATGACCCAGGGCCCAGCCTTGGGACGGCCTCCCCCCGAATGCCGTCCCCGGCTGGGCCCACCCTCGGGTCAGGTGCCGAGGGCACCGGCGCGCGGAAGGGCTCACGATCACGCCGGTCGGCCTTCCCCTGGGTCACCATGAAGGCCGCAGAACTCATCATGTGGTCTCGGACGGCCCGGGGGAACGACCCTTGCGCATTCGTCGCCGACACTTGGCCACTCTTGACCTGAGGACCCGCCGCCCGCGCGGGGCGGCGAGAATGGGCAGGTGACCCGAGTCATCGCAGGGACCGCCGGTGGGCGGCGCATCTCCGTCCCCCCGGGGCGTGGCACGCGGCCGACCAGCGACCGCGCCCGGGAGGGCCTGTTCTCGACCGTCGGCTCCCTGCTGGGGCCGCTGGACGGCGCGCGCGTGCTCGACCTGTACGCCGGGTCGGGCGCGGTCGGCCTGGAGGCGCTGTCGCGCGGCGCCGCGCACGCGTTGCTGGTGGAGAACGACGCCAAGGCGATCCGGACGATCCGGGCCAACATCGCGACGCTCGGCCTGGCCGGGGCGGTGGTGACGGGCGACCGGGTCGAGCGGGTGGTGGCCGCCCCGTGCCCGGAGCCGTACGACTTCGTGTTCGCCGACCCGCCGTACGCGGTCACCGACGAGGCCGTCCAGGAGGTCCTGGAGCGGCTGCGCGACAACGGCTGGCTCGCCGAGGACGCCCTGGTCGCGGTGGAGCGCGAGTCACGCGGGAAGGATCTGATCTGGCCCTCGGGCTTCGAAGAGGAGAGGGTCCGTCGATATGGTGAAGCGTCCGTTTGGTACGGTCGCGCCGCCGGGAACCAGTGAAACTGGGGGTAAGCCTTGCGTCGTGTCGTCTGCCCGGGGTCCTTCGATCCCGTAACCAACGGCCATCTCGACATCATCGGCCGGACGTCCCGGCTCTACGACGAGGTCGTCGTCGCGGTGCTGATCAACGTCGAGAAGAAGAGCCTGTTCACCGTCGACGAGCGCATCCAGACGCTGGAGGCGGTCACCCGCGAGTACGGCAACGTGCGCGTGGAGAAGTTCTACGGGCTGCTGGTCGACTTCTGCAAGCAGCAGGGCATCCCGACCATCGTGAAGGGTCTGCGCGCCGTCAGCGACTTCGACTACGAGTTGCAGATGGCCCAGCTCAACTACCGGATGTCGGGTGTCGAGACGCTGTTCATGTCGACCAATCCCGAATACTCGTTCCTGTCGTCGAGCAGGCTGAAGGAGATCGCCCGCTACGGCGGGGACGTCTCCGGGCTCGTGCCCGAACTCGTCCGCCAGATGCTCGTCGAGCGGCTGCGCGGCTGAGTCCTGGTATCCTTTCTAATCGGCCTTGTACGACGGCGGGATTCGCCATGCCTCAAGAGAGCAGGAAGACGCTGCATAGCCTCGACCCCCGAGCCCCATGGGTGATCTCCACCCACGATCTGGGGCGACGACCGGGATCTATGCGCCAGATCTCTCGTGCGCTCCCGGCACCGGCGAATCTCACCGTCGGCATGATCGGCGTCCCTGAGGGCGCCGAGATCGAGCTGCGCATGCGGCTCGAGGCGGTGATGGAAGGCGTGCTCGTCACGGGCACGGCGACGGCTCCGCTCAGCGGGGAATGCTCGCGTTGCCTGGATCCACTGAACTCGGATATCGAGGTCGGGTTCCAGGAGCTCTTCTTCTACTCCGCGGAGGACGCCGCCGAGGACGATCTGCTCCTCGATGGCGAGCTTCTCGACCTGGAACCGACGTTCCGCGATGCGGTGGTGCTCGCGCTGCCGCTGAGCCCGGTGTGCGGTGAAGACTGCCCCGGGTTGTGCGTGGAGTGCGGGGTCAAGCTGGCCGAGGCCGGTCCTGACCACGGGCACGAGAAGGTCGACGCCCGTTGGGCGGCGCTGCGGAGTTTGCATAGTCAGAACGAAAACGACAAGAAAGACCAGGAGGGTTGACGTGGCCGTCCCCAAGCGGAAGATGTCGCGCAGCAACACCCGCGCCCGCCGCGCGCAGTGGAAGACCGCCGCGCCCGCGCTCGTGAGCTGCAATCAGTGCCGGTCGCCGAAGCTGCAGCACGTCGCCTGCCCGACCTGCGGCACCTACAACCGCCGTCAGGTCATCGAGCCGTCGGCCTGATCACGCCCCCCGCGGTGGCCGGTGATGCGGCCGGATGCGACGTCATCCGGCCGGCATGACCGTCCGCCGTGGAAGGCGTGCGGTGGCGGTTCGCCCGCGGCCGTGGTGGGCGCCGGGGTTGCCGCAATCTCCCGGCGTCCACCACGTTTTCGGGCACTTCCCGCGTTATCCGCCATCGCGACCATGGTCGTGACGTGCTGCGTGACGGCCGGAGAAACCCGTCCGAGGAGGAGACGTGGCCGCAGGTGGAAAGCCGGTCGCCGTTGAGATCGCGAGGGACGAGCTGTTCAACGTCCTCGCCGTCCGGCTGGATGATGACCTTCTGGAGCGGGCGCTGACGCACCGCTCGTACGCCTACGAGAACGGTGGCCTGCCCACCAACGAGCGCCTGGAGTTCCTGGGCGACTCCGTGCTGGGCCTGGTGGTCACCGACACGCTGTTCCGGGGGCACCCCGACCTGCCCGAGGGGCAGCTCGCCAAGCTTCGGGCCGCGGTGGTCAACATGCGCGCGCTCGCCGACGTCGCCCGCACCCTGGACCTCGGCCGCTTCATGCGCCTCGGCCGGGGCGAGGAGGGCACGGGGGGCCGTGACAAGTCCTCGATCCTCGCCGACACCCTGGAGGCGCTGATCGGCGCCGTCTACGTCGACAAGGGCCTCGACGAGGCGTTCCGCGTGGTCCACCTGCTGTTCGACCCGCTCATCGTGCGCTCGGCGTCGCTCGGCGCGGGCCTGGACTGGAAGACCTCGCTGCAGGAGCTGACGGCCTCCGAGATGCTCGGCGTCCCCGAGTACCACGTCGACGAGAGCGGCCCCGACCACGCCAAGTCGTTCACCGCGGTCGTCCGGGTGGGCGGCCAGGAGTACGGCTCGGGCGCGGGGCGCAGCAAGAAGGAAGCCGAGCAGCAGGCCGCCGAGGCCGCGTGGACGGCGATCCGCGCGCGCAGCGAGGCCCGCGAGAAGCTGGAGAAGGCGGCAAGCTAGATCATGCCCGAGCTGCCCGAGGTCGAGGTCGTACGGCGCGGCCTGTCACGCTGGGTCGCGGGCCGCACGATCGTGGGGGCCGAGGTGCTGCACGCCCGCGCGATCCGCAGGCACGTGCCGGGGGCCGCCGAGTTCGCCGGCAGGCTCGCGGGCCGCACCCTGCTGTCGGCCGAGCGCCGCGGCAAGTACCTCTGGATGCCCCTGGGCGAGGCCGGAAGGCCCGGCGAGGCCGTCGACTCCCTGCTCGCCCACCTGGGCATGAGCGGCCAGCTCCTGGTCGTGGACCCGGCGTCTCCGGTGGAGAAGCACCTGCGGGTGCGGCTGAGCTTCGACGACGGCGGTCCCGAGCTGCGGTTCGTCGACCAGCGCACGTTCGGGCACCTGCTGGTGGCGCCGCTGGTGCCCCTGGCGCGCTCGGTGCCCGAGCCGATCGTCCACATCGCGGCCGACCCGCTGGAGGACGCCTTCGACGACGACGCGTTCGCGCGGAAGCTGGCCGTCCGGCAGACCGAGATCAAGCGCGCCCTGCTCGACCAGTCGCTGATCAGCGGGGTCGGGAACATCTACGCCGACGAGGCGCTGTGGCGGGCGCGGCTGCACGGCCGGACGCCCACCCGGGCGCTGAGCGCCCGTAAGGCCGCCGAGCTGCTCGCGGCGGTGCGCGAGGTGATGGGGGAGGCCCTCGTCCAGGGCGGCACCTCGTTCGACAGCCTGTACGTCAACGTGAACGGCGAGAGCGGCTACTTCGACCGCTCGCTCAACGTGTACGGCCGCGAGGGCGAGCCCTGCGGACGCTGCGGCGCGCCCGTCCTGCGCGAAGCGTTCATGAACAGGTCTTCGTACAGTTGCCCGCGATGTCAACCCAGGACACTTCAATGAGCATTTCGGACACGGGTGACGTACGTCTCAATGCGTGGGTTCGTGGTCACGTCCAAGGGGTCGGATTCCGTTGGTGGACCCGGGCGCGGGCCCTGGAGCTCGGCCTGGTGGGATCGGCGTCCAACCTGGCCGACGGCCGGGTCGAGGTCGTCGCGGAGGGTCCTCGCGAGGCGTGTGAGAAGCTCCTCGCCCTGCTCAGGGGTGGTGCGACGCCGGGGCGGGTAGATGCAGTGGTGGAGCGCTGGACGCCGGTTCGAGGTGGTTTTGGTGGATTTGTGGAGCGGTAGCCGCTTCCCTTAAACCCCCTAAATGCGGTATATTTACATGTCGGGAGTGCCCATTGGTGCATTCATGGGGAGCGTTCAACTTGACCGCCTCCATCGCCGGTGCGACTCTTGAGAGGAAACACGCGCACCCCTCCCGCGGTTACAAGTGCGCGACCCAGTTTGGTCACTCAGCGTGGAGGACCCTTAACCATGGCGAAGGCTCTACTCGGCCACGTCGGCGGTCTCGACCCTCGGATGGTCTCGGAAATGCGCCGTCTCCAGCAGCGGATCCGGGATCTGGAGGCTGAGCTCACAAGGCTCCAGGCGCAGAACGACGCTCTCGCGGCACAGTCGCGGGACGAGGAGTTCACCCGTCTGCAGGATCGCGAGCCGGCCCTCACCTGAGGTTCGGTACGGCAACACACCGTTAGGGACGCCCCCCAAAGGCGTCCCTTTGTGTTGTCATAGATCATTTTCCTGTGCCTGAGGCGCGGGCTCCGGCCGCGCGCGTGAGGCCCGTCGTGCCTATGGCGCCCTCTCCGTTCCGCGTGCGTGCGGCGTGGTGTACCTGGCCTGGTCCTTGTTCAACCGGGATGTCTGGGCCACCAGGACCTTGCCGAGCGAGTAGTGTGCCCGCATGGATCGTCCGGGTCACGGGGTGATCTGGGCATAGGCTGGGCGGGGAGGTCGGCGGCGGGTGTATCTGAAGAACCTCACGCTGCGCGGCTTCAAGTCCTTCGCCTCGGCGACCGCTCTGCGCTTCGAGCCCGGCATCACCTGTGTGGTCGGGCCCAACGGCTCGGGGAAGTCCAACGTCGTGGACGCGCTCGCCTGGGTCATGGGCGAGCACAGCGCCAAGTCGCTGCGCGGCGGCAAGATGGAGGACGTCATCTTCGCCGGCACGTCCTCCAGGCCGCCGCTCGGCCGCGCCGAGGTCACGCTGACGATCGACAACACCGACGGCGCGCTCCCGATCGACTACACCGAGGTCACGATCAGCCGGCTGATGTTCCGGTCGGGCCAGAGCGAGTACGCGATCAACGGTGACACCTGCCGGCTCCTCGACATCCAGGAACTGCTGTCGGACTCCGGCATCGGCCGCGAGATGCACGTCATCGTGGGCCAGGGTCAGCTCGACACCGTGCTGCACGCGGGCCCCGAGGAGCGCAGGGCGTTCATCGAGGAGGCCGCGGGCGTCCTGAAGCACCGCAAGCGCAAAGAGAAGGCGCTGCGCAAGCTCGACGCCATGCAGGCCAACCTGACCCGCGTCCAGGACCTGGTGAACGAGCTGCGCCGCCAGCTCAAGCCGCTGGGCCGCCAGGCCGAGATCGCGCGCAAGGCCGCGGTGATCCAGGCGGACCTGCGCGACGCCCGCCTGCGCCTGCTCGCCGACGACGTCGTGCGGCTGCGCACCCGCCTCGACCAGGAGGCCGCCGACGAGGCCGCCGTGCGCGTCCGCCGCGCCGAGGTCGAGGCCGAGCTGGAGACCGGCCAGACGCGCGAGGCCGAGCTGGAGGCCGCCGAGAGCACGGCCCAGCCCCGCCTGGCCGCCGCCCAGGAGACCTACTACCGCCTCGCCGCCCTGAAGGAGCGCCTCCACAGCGTCGAGACCCTGGCGAGCGAGCGGCAGCGGCACGCGATCGAGGCGGCGTCGATCGAGCGGCGCGGGCGCGACCCGGAGGACTACGAGCGCGAGGCCGCCGAGGTCCGCGAGCGCGAAGAGATGCTCAAGGCGGAGCTGGAGGAAGCCGAGGCGATCCTCGAACAGGCCGTCTGGCGGCGTACGGAGGCCGAGGAGGCGCTGGCGGGCGAGGAGCGGCGCCTGGCCGCGGCGGCGCGCGCGGCGGCCGACCGGCGCGAGAGCCTGGCCCGGCTGAGGGGCGAGGTCGCCGCGGTGCGTGGACGCGCGAGGGCCGCCGAGGAGGAGATCGGGCGCCTCGGCAAGGCCCTGTCGGAGGCGCGGCAGCGCAGCGAGCGCGCCCGTGAGGACCACGAGGCCGAGCGCGAGGCCGACCCCGCCGCCGAGCCCGGCCTGGCCGAGGAACTGGCGCGGGCGCAGGAGGGCGTCGCCGAGGCCGAGGCGGTGGTCGAGGAGGCCAGGGCCGCGGTCCAGGAGGCCAGGGCGGCGGTGGAGGTCCCGAGGAAGGCGCTGGCCGAGGCGAGGTCGGCGGTGGGCGCGGCCCGCGCGGCCGACCAGGAGGCGCAGCGCGGCCTGGCCGCCCTGGACGCCCGGCGCGACGCCCTGGAGATGGGCCTCTCGCAGGGGGCGGACGGCGGCGCGGCGCTGCTGGCGGCCGGCCTGCCCGGCGTGCTCGGGCCGCTCGCCGCCGTGATGACCGTGCGGTCCGGGGCCGAGACGGCCGTGGCGGCCGTGCTGGGCGCCGCCGCGGAGGCGGTGGCCGTCGAGTCGCAGGCGACGGTGGTGGAGGCGCTTGAGCTGCTGCGGGCCAAGGGCGCGGGCCGTGCGGGCCTGGTCGTCGCCTCGGACGCGCCGGTCACGCGGCCCGCCCCGGCCGACGGCGCCGAGTGGGCCGCCGACCTGGTCACCGTGCCGGACACGCTGCGCCCGGCCGCGGACGGCCTGCTGGCGGGGGTCGTCGTGGTGGACGACCTGCCCGCCGCGACGCGGCTCGTCCAGGAGCGGCCCGACCTGCGGGCGGTCACCTGGGCCGGCGACCTCGTGGGCGCCCACTACGCCTACGGCGGGTCGGGCGGGGGCACGTCCGTCATGCAGATGCGCACCGCGCTGGACGAGGCGGTGGCGGCCCTGGCCGAGGCCGGCGCCACGGCCGAGCACACGGCCACCGCGCTGGAGGACGCCGCCGAGGCCGAGCGCGCCGCCCAGCAGGCCGTGGAGGCCGCCCAGGCGCGCGCGGCGCAGGCCCAGACGGGCGTCGACGCCGCCCAGGCCGGGGTGAAGGCGGCGCAGGGCGTCCTGGACAGGGTGCGCGCCAGGCAGCGCGAGGCCGACCAGAGGCTCGCCGCCGTGGCCCGGAGGCTGGCCCAGCTCGACGCCGCCGCGAACGCCGCGAGCCAGGAATGCGAGCGGCTGGCCAAGAACGTCGCCGCCGCCGAGGAGGCCCGCGACCGCGACCTGGCGGGCGTGGTGGAGCTGGAGGAGCGCCTCGCCGAGGCCGAGTACGCCGACGAGCTCGCGGCCGAGCCGACCACCGAGACGCGCGACGAGCTGGCCTCGGCCTGTTCGGTCGCCCGGCAGGCCGAGATGGAGGCCCGCCTGGCGGTCCGGACCGCTGAGGAGCGGGTCAAGGGCATCGCGGGCCGCGCCGACCAGCTCATGCGGGCGGCCAGGCGCGAGCGGGAGGAGCGTGCCGGGGCCGCCGCGCTGCGCGAGCGCCGCCGCGCGCAGGCCCAGGTGGCCGCGACCGTGGTCCACGGCGCCGGGCGCGCCCTCGGGGTGCTGGAGGCTTCCCTGGCGGCCGCCGCCGAGGAGCGCGACGACGCCGAGCGGGCCCGGGGCGAGATCGACGCCGAGCTGAAGGCCGTCCGGGTGCGGGTGCGGGAGCTTTCCGGCGACCTGGACAAGCTGGTCAACCGCGTGCACGGCACCGAGGTCGCGCGCACCGAGCAGCGGCTGCGCCTGGAGCAGATGGAGACCCGGGCCATGGAGGAGTACGGCGTGGAGGTGGACGCCCTGACCTCCGAGTACGGCCCCGACCAGCCGGTGCCGGTGGGCGACGGCGAGCCGGTGCCGTACGTCCGCGAGGAGCAGGAGAAGCGGGCACGGACGGCCGAGAAGCAGATGACGCAGCTCGGCAAGGTCAACCCGCTGGCGCTGGAGGAGTTCGCGGCGCTGGAGGAGCGGCACACCTTCCTGAACTCCCAGCTCGAAGACCTGCGCAAGACCCGGCGCGATCTCATGCTCGTGGTCAAGGAGGTCGACGAGCGGGTCGAGCAGGTGTTCACGGCCGCGTACGAGGACGTCGCCCGCGAGTTCGAGACGATCTTCACGCGCGTGTTCCCCGGCGGCGAGGGGCGCCTGCTGCTGACGGACCCCTCCGACATGCTGACCACGGGGGTCGACGTGGAGGCCCGGCCGCCGGGCAAGAAGGTCAAGCGCCTGTCCCTGCTGTCGGGCGGTGAGCGGTCGCTGACGGCCGTGGCGTTCCTGATCTCCATCTTCAAGGCCCGCCCGTCGCCGTTCTACGTCATGGACGAGGTCGAGGCGGCGCTGGACGACACCAACACCCAGCGGCTGCTCACGTTGTTCGAGGAGCTCCGGCAGAGCTCCCAGCTCATCGTGATCACGCACCAGAAGCGGACGATGGAGATCGCGGACGCGCTGTACGGGGTCAGCATGCGCGGGGACGGGGTCACGCAGGTGGTCAGCCAGCGGCTTCGTGAGCGGGAAAGCGCCTGAACCCGCTGACCTTCCAACTTCGGCCTAGAAGTCAGGAAATATCGGTATAACGGCCGCACGGTGGGCGAGCCCGGGCGTCACCACCTCCGCCCGTCTGGAAAACTGACTTCTGTGGATGGGTATCTTGGCATCATTCTGATCGTCATCCTCGTCGCGCTGCTCGCGACGGGTGGCATGTTCCTGCTGTTCCGGCCCAGGGAACGGCACGCGCCGCCGGTCAAGCCGCCGCAGGCGCCGACGCTCCCGGAGCGCGAACAGGCCCCGCCCACCGGCGTGATCGAGGACGACACCGTCACGACCACCATCCCGCCCCCGGCCAGGCCGGTGGAGCCCGTGGTGGTCCCCGAGATCGAGATCCCGCCCCCGTCGGCGGGCCGCATGGTGCGCCTGCGCGCCCGGCTGGCCCGTTCGCAGACCTCCCTCGGCAAGGGCCTGCTCGAGCTGCTGTCCCGCGACCGCCTCGACGACGACGTCTGGGACGAGGTCGAGGACACGCTGATCACCGCCGACGTCGGCGTCGGGCCCACCCGCGCGATGGTCGAGGAGCTCCGCACCAAGGTCAAGGTGCTCGGCTCCCGCGACCACGGCGAGGTGCGCGGCCTGCTGCGCGAGCAGCTGCTCACGCTCATCGGCGCCGACATGGACCGCACGCTGCACACCGCGCCGCACGGCGAGCGTCCCGCCGTCGTGCTCGTGGTCGGCGTCAACGGCACCGGCAAGACCACCACCACCGGCAAGCTCGCCCGCGCGCTCATCGGTGACGGCCGCAAGGTCGTCCTCGGCGCGGCCGACACGTTCCGCGCCGCCGCGGCCGACCAGCTCCAGACCTGGGGCGAGCGGGTCGGCGCTGAGGTCGTCCGCAAGGACGAGGGCGCCGACCCGGCGTCGGTGGCCTTCGACGCGGTCAGCAAGGGCATCGACGACAAGGTCGACACCGTCATCGTCGACACCGCCGGCCGCCTCCACACCAAGACCGGCCTCATGGACGAGCTCGGCAAGGTCAAGCGCGTCATCGAGAAGAAGGCCACGGTGGACGAGGTGCTGCTCGTGCTGGACGCCACGACCGGTCAGAACGGCCTGCGGCAGGCCCAGGTGTTCGCCGAGGTGGTGAACGTCACCGGCATCGTGCTGACCAAGCTGGACGGCACGGCCAAGGGCGGCATCGTCGTCTCGGTCCAGCGCGAGCTCGGCGTCCCGGTCAAGCTGGTGGGCCTCGGCGAGGGCCCCGACGACCTGGCGCCCTTCGACGCCGAGGTCTTCGTGGACGCGATCCTGGGGAACGGCGACGCCCGCCCCTGAGAGCGCCGGCTCCGGGGCGTCCTCACCGCGTGGCCGGAGGCCGTGCCATGGGCGTGTGAGGGTGCGCCGGTGTTCTGGAGGAGGAGGGAGGAAGGGGTGAGGAACGAGCCCCTTCCGAGTGACGACGGAAGAACGCCGGCTCCAGGGCGCCCTCACCGCGTGGCCGGAGGCCGCGCCATGGGCACGGTCAGGAGCTGAGGAAGGCGCGGAGCTCGCCGAGCGGGGGGTCGACGTCGATCCCGTGCTCGGCGAGCCAGCCGTCGTTTCCGTACGTGCCCCGGTAGCGTTCGCCGCCGTCGCAGATCAGGGTCACCACGCTTCCACGCTGACCGTTCGCGCGCATCTCCTTGATGAGGTCCACGGCCGCCGCGACGTTGGTGCCGGTGGACCCGCCGGCGTCCAGCCCGGTGACCTCCCGCACCCAGCGCATGGCGGCGATCGAGGCGGCGTCCGGCACCTGGATCATGCGGTCGATGACCGTCGGCAGGAACGACGGCTCGACACGCGGGCGGCCGATGCCCTCGATCCGCGATCCGCGCGCCGTCACGCCGTCCTCGCCGCCGACCCAGGCCGGGTAGAACGCCGACCCGTCCGGGTCCACGACGGCCAGGCGGGTGGCGTGGCGCCGGTAGCGGATGTAGCGGCCGATGGTGGCCGACGTGCCGCCGGTGCCGGCGCCGACGACGATCCAGGCGGGCTCCGGATGGCGCTCCAGGGACATCTGCTGGTAGATGCTCTCCGCGATGTTGTTGTTGCCCCGCCAGTCCGTGGCGCGCTCGGCGTAGGTGAACTGGTCCATGAAGTGGCCGCCGGTCTCCTCGGCCAGGCGGCGGGACTCCTCGTAGATCGCCTTCGGGTCGTCCACGAGCCGGCACTTGCCGCCGTAGAACTCGATGAGCGCGATCTTCTCCGGCGAGGTGGACGCGGGCATGACCGCGACGAACGGCAGGCCGAGCATGCGGCAGAAGTACGCCTCGCTGACGGCGGTCGAGCCGCTGGACGCCTCCACGACGGTGGTGGAGGGGCCGATGTGCCCGTTGGCGAGGCCGTACAGGAACAAGGACCTGGCCAGGCGATGTTTCAGTGAACCGGTGGGGTGGACGGACTCGTCCTTCAGGTAGAGGTCGACGCCCCAGCGCGGGGGTAGCGGGAAGACGTGCAGGTGGGTGTCACAACTGCGGTTGGCGTCCGCCTCGACCGTGCGGATCGCCTCGGCCACCCATTCCCGCGTCGTCGGATCGTGCCGGTCCACGTGCTTCATGTCGCCACGGTACCGGCTGACCGGTTCCGTGTGAGCCCTACCACACTTTGCACCGTTTTGGGTGATGTCTGTTACTATAATGAGACTTGTCCGGCCTCCGGTGTGATGTCGCCACCGCCGGCCAATCGCTTCATGACCCTCCTGACCAGCTACAACCCTTAACGTCACTCTTATGGGTGAACCATGAGCATGTGATCAGCCGTCAGATGGAGTAAAGCGGTTACCGAACCTGCATGGGTTCATGCCGGACGGGTAACGGGGGTCAGGCAGGTTTGAGGGGGATTAGATGATCTCGATGACCGAACAGCAGCGTCGAGCGTGGTTCGAGCGTGACGTCATGCCCGTCACCAACCAGCTTTTCGCGTCCGCGATGCGCCTCACGCGCAACACGGCGGACGCCGAGGACCTCGTGCAGGAGACGGTGGCCAAGGCCTACACGTCCTACCACCAGTTCCGTCCGGGGACGAACCTCAAGGCGTGGCTGCACCGCATTCTGACGAACAACTTCATCAACGACTACCGCAAGCAGCAGCGGTCGCCGAAGCTGTCGGCCGCCGAGGACATCGAGGACTGGCAGCTCGCCGCCGCCGAGTCCCACACGTCGACCGGGTTGCGCTCCGCCGAGACCGAGGCCTTGGAGCAGCTCCCAGACAGCGTGGTCATGAACGCCCTGCGGTCCCTCCCGGAGGACTTCCGGGTCGCGGTGTACCTCGCGGACGTCGAGGGCTTCGCGTACAAGGAGATCGCCGAGCGCATGGGCACGCCGATCGGCACGGTCATGTCCCGGCTGCACCGTGGCCGCCGCCAGCTCAGGACGATGCTCGAAGGCTACGCCCACGACGAGGGCGTGCGCCTCACCCCGGAGTTCCAGGCGGCCTGACGCGCGTCGGGCGAAGGCCGGCACGGGCACCCGCCGTGCCGGCCTTCGTCATGTCCGGGGCAGGTCGGGCGCGGTCAGGTGGTGGTGACGGCGATCAGGGCGATGGCGCCGAGGGCCAGGCCGATGCCGGACGCCTGGACGGCGTTGAGGCGCTCCTTGAGGACCCAGCGGGCGAGCAGGAGCGTGCTGGCCGGGTACAGCGACACGAGCACCGCCACCACGACGAGCAGGCCGCGCTGCGCAGCCAGGACGTAGAGCACGTTGGCCCCCATGTCCATGACGCCGGCGGCGACGATCGTCGGGATCGCCCCCGGACCGGGCCGCAGCGTGCGCCCGCTGACCACGGCCAGCGCGGCGACCAGGAGGATCGAGGCGAAGCGGGCGCCGAACAGCGGCCACAGGCCCGCGCCCTCGGGGGCCTGCTTGAGCAGGATGAAGAACGCGCCGAAGCCGAGGCCGGACGCGAGCGCCTGGACGACGGGCGCGAGTGTGGTCCGGCCGCCCGCGGGGGCGGAGTCGCGTCCGACCAGGATCACGGCGCCGAGCGCGAGCGCCACCCCGGCGAGCGCGAGCGGCTCCGGGCGTTCGCCCAGGATCAGGCCGACCAGGACGGGCAGCGCCACGGACATGGTCGCGGTCGTCGGCGCCACCACCGACATGACGCCGCCGGCCAGAGCACGATAGAAGAAGATGACGGCGAGCCCGCCGCACAGCCCCGCCCCCATGCCCCAGGCCAGCGCGCCGGGGCTCGGCGCGCCAGGAAGGATCGGCAGCAGCGGGATCACGAACAGCAGCCCGGTGACCTGGGTGAGCAGGACGACGGCGAGGACGCGCGAGCGCCGGGTGGCGAGACCGCCGAAGAAGTCGGCCATGCCGTACACGACGGCGCAGGTGGTCGCCAGCAACACGGCCGCCATTGCGGGTCACCTCCATCGGATTGCACTGTTAGTGCAATATATTGGGACTAATCCATTGCACACAACTGTCACTAGACTGCACTCATGCCGGATCCGGAGACAATCACGGCGGCGATCGCCAGCAACGTCCGCGCCCAGCGCGCCCACCGGGGCATGACCCTCGACGCGCTCGCCGCCCGGTCGGGGGTGAGCCGGGGCATGCTCGTCCAGATCGAGCAGTGCCGCACCAACCCCAGCGTGACGACGCTCACCCGCATCGCCGACGCCCTCGGCGTCACGGTCGCCCGCCTGGTCGAGGTGTCGGACACGCCGGTCGTCCGCGTGGTGCACGCCTCCGACGTCGTCACGCTCTGGCGCAGCGACCAGGGCGGTTCCGCGCGGCTGCTCGTGGGCTCCGACGCCCCGGCGATCCTGGAGATGTGGGACTGGACGCTCGCGCCGGGGGAGTACCACGACGGCGACGCCCACCCGGCCGGCACGCGGGAGATGCTGACGGTCCTGGAGGGCGACCTGACCCTGTCGGTGTACGGCAGCCGTCACGTCGTCGGGCTCAACGAGGCGGTGCTGTTCAGCGCCGACCGGCCCCACCGCTACGCCAACGAGACCGACGGCCGGCTGCGGTTCATCATGGTCGTCACCGAACCCCGCCAGACCCCCGACCAGAGCTAGTACATGGCTGTGTTTATGGCCGCGCCTCCGGCGCGGCGGTTCGGGGCGCCTGAGAGTCTGTGTTCGTGGCCGCGCCGGGGCGGGGGCGGTGTTCGGAGTCTTTATTTCACGGACACATCACGTCTCGCTCACGGTGGTGCAAAGGAGCGTCGCATACGGGTACATCATCGTTGTGTCTGCGCTGAAGAGTCATCCACCCGGCCGGATCCGCGGCCGCGCCCCTGTCCGGCCGGCGGTCGCCCGGGGGGTGGACGGGTGACCGACTGCCGCGCGGCCATGGCGAAGCTGCGCGTTGAGCTCGAGGGGCTGGGAGTCACCGACGCGTACGTGGTGTGCGACGACGCCATCCTTTCTGTGTGGATCGGGCTGGTCGTCACGTTTCGTGATGGCTTTTACCGTTGGCAGGAGGGTGTGGTGAAACGTCGCCACCTGGGTACAGATCCGGTCGGATGTGCCATTCGGGTGGCACGTCGTTACGCGGAGTTGCACGCCGAGATTCCTCCCTGGTGGGAGGAGCTGGCAAAGACTCTGCGGGGGGAAACGGCCGAAAGGTATCCGTGACCCCCGCCGCTGTTTCGGGGGGAGCGTGCGGTGGCTGGATGTCGGGCTGGAGTGCTGTGGCTGTCGTTTCCGCTCTCGCTCTCGATGGCGCTGGTCCTGTCGGGATGCGGAGAGGTGTCCGCACCGATCCGGAGGAGCCAGAGACATGAGGTCGTCCGTGTCCGTACGTCCGCGCCGGTCCGCGCGGCCGTCGACCCCGCGCTCGTGGCGCTGCGGGTGATCGCGCAGCAGCCCGGCTGGCCGGGCGCCCGACCGGTCGTGGCGCCGCACCGCAGGTCGATCCGCTGCGAGCGGGTCAAGTGCGTGGCGCTGACCTTCGACGACGGGCCCTTCGACTACACCGGCAAGGTGCTCGACACGCTCGCCGAGTACCACGCGAAGGCGACGTTCTTCGTGGTCGGGCAGATGGTCACCCCCGTGACGCGGTCCTACCTGCGGCGCATGGTCTCCGAGGGCCACGAGCTCGGCAATCATTCCTGGGACCACCCCTCGCTGCCGTCCCTGTCGCGCGAGGCGCTCTCGGGCCAGCTCGAACGCACCCAGGAGTCGGTGAAGGCCGTCACGGGCGTCACGATGCGGCTGATGCGCCCGCCCTACGGCGCCACGGACGGCAAGGTCGAGGACGTCACCCGGAGCACCGGCCTCGCGCAGATCCTGTGGGACGTCGACACCCTGGACTGGCGCGACAAGGACAGCGCTCTCATCGCCCGCCGAGCCTCGGAGGCCAAGCCCGGCTCGATCGTGCTGATGCACGACATCCACAGGACCACCGTCGAGGCCGTCCCCCGCCTGCTGCGCGAGCTCTCGGACAAGGGCTACACCTTCGTGACCGTCTCCGAGCTGTACGGCGACCGTGAGCTCGCCGCCGGAAAGCGGTACGCGGGCGAGGCCGCCGACCAGGAGCACAAGCGCTCCTGAGGGCATGCTCCACCGATACACGGACATCCCGTGCCGTCGGCGAGGTCCGTGTAATTTGATGAGAGCGCTCTCTTGACAGGGACATTAATGTTGCCGGAAGGTTTCCGTAAAGCTACATCCACGGATCCGATGAGGTGACCCGTATGGTCCGCCCCCCCAGTTCCAGAACGTTGCTCTCCATCGGTGCCGCTCTAGTCGCGGTGCTGGCGCTGCTCGTCCCCATGAGCGGCACGGCCAGCGCCGCCCCCGCCCCCGGCCCGCTCGTCTGGTCCGACGAGTTCAACGGAGCTTCCGGCAGTGCCGTCGACCAGTCGAAGTGGCGCTTCGACATCGGCGGCAGCGGCTGGGGCAACAACGAGCAGCAGTACTACACCAACAGCACCCGCAACGCCGCCATGGACGGCGCCGGCAACCTGGTGATCACCGCCCGCCGGGAGAACCCTTCCAACTACCAGTGCCACTACGGCACCTGCCAGTACACCTCCGCCCGCCTCCTCACCTCGGCCACCTTCACCCGGGCCTACGGACGCTTCGAGGCGCGCATGAAGCTGCCGCGCGGCCAGGGCATCTGGCCCGCCTTCTGGATGCTCGGCAACGACATCGGGTCGGTCGGCTGGCCCAACAGCGGCGAGATCGACATCATGGAGAACATCGGCCGCGAGCCCAGCACCGTCCACGGCACGATCCACGGCCCCGGCTACTCCGGAGGCGGAGGCATCGGCGCCCCGTACTCGATCAGCGGCGCGTTCGCCGACGCGTTCCACACCTTCGCCGTCGACTGGTCGCCCAACCTGATCATCTGGTACGTCGACGGCAACGAGTACCAGCGCCGGACGCCGGCCGACCTCGGCGGCAACCGCTGGGTCTTCGACCACCCGTTCTTCATGATCATGAACCTGGCGGTCGGCGGGTACTGGCCCGGCTACCCCGACGGCTCCACCACCTTCCCGCAGACCCTGACCGTCGACTACGTCCGCGTCTACGCCTCGCCCACCGGCGGCCCCGGCCCCAGCGGCCAGATCACCGGGATCGGCGGCAAGTGCGTCGACGTGGCCGGCGCCAACCCCGCCAACGGCACGGCCGTCCAGCTCTGGGACTGCAACGGCACCACCGCGCAGAGCTGGGCCTGGAACAGCGACGGCTCGGTGCGCGCCCTCGGCAAGTGCCTCGACGTCACCGCCGCCTCCACGGCCAACGGCGCGAAGGTGCAGCTGTACGACTGCAACGGCACCGGCGCCCAGAAGTGGACCTACAACACCGGCACCGGGCAGATCGTCAACCCGCAGGCCAACAAGTGCCTCGACGCCACCGGCGGCAGCTCCGCCAACGGCACCCGGCTGCAGATCTGGGACTGCAGCGGCGCCGCCAACCAGAAGTGGACGCGTAGCTGACCGGCGTGTCCTGAAGCGAGCAGAAGGGCCCCTTCCCTGCCGGGAGGGGCCCTTCTGCTTCGCGGGGAGAGCGGGATCAGCCGCCGCGCTTGGCCCGCGCGGCGGTGCGGGCGCGGCTCGCCGCGTCCAGCACGACCTTGCGCAGGCGGACGGTCTGCGGGGTGATCTCGACGCACTCGTCCTCACGGCAGAACTCCAGCGCCTGCTCCAGCGAGAGCGAGCGCGGCGGGATGACCTTCTCGGTCTCCTCGCTCGTGGAGGACCGCATGTTCGTGAGCTTCTTCTCCTTGGTGATGTTGACGTCCATGTCGTCGGCGCGGCTGTTCTCGCCGACGATCATGCCCTCGTACACCTCGGTGGTCGGCGAGACGAACAGCGTGCCGCGCTCCTGGAGGTTGAGCATCGCGAAGGCCGTGACCACGCCTGCCCGGTCGGCCACCAGCGAGCCGCTGTTGCGGGTGCGCAGCTCGCCGAACCACGGCTCGTAGGCCTCGAACACGTGGTGCACCAGGCCGGTGCCGCGCGTCTCGGTCAGGAACTCGGTGCGGAAGCCGATCAGGCCGCGGGCCGGGACCACGAACTCCATGCGGATCCAGCCGGTGCCGTGGTTGGTCATGTGCTCCATGCGGCCCTTGCGGACGGCGAGGAGCTGGGTGATCGCGCCGAGATACTCTTCGGGCGCGTCGACCGTCAGCCGCTCGACAGGCTCGTGCACCTTGCCGTCGATCTCGCGCGTGACGACCTGCGGCTTGCCGACGGTCAGCTCGTACCCCTCGCGGCGCATCTGCTCGACCAGGACGGCCAGCGCGAGCTCGCCGCGGCCCTGGACCTCCCAGGAGTCGGGACGGTCGGTGGGGAGCACGCGCAGCGACACGTTGCCGACCAGCTCCTTGTCGAGCCGGTCCTTGACCATGCGGGCGGTGACCTTCGAGCCCTTGGCCTTGCCCACCAGCGGGCTGGTGTTGGTGCCGATGGTCATCGAGATCGCCGGCTCGTCGACCGTGATGAGCGGCAGCGGGCGGGGGTCGTCCGGGTCGGCCAGCGTCTCGCCGATCATGATGTCGGGGATGCCCGCGATGGCGATGATGTCGCCGGGACCGGCCTCGTCGGCGGGCTTGCGCTCCAGGGCCTCGGTCATCAGCAGCTCGCTGATCTTGACGCGCTGGATGCTGCCGTCGGTGCGGCACCAGGCGACCTGCTGGCCCTTCTTGATCGTGCCCTGGTGGACGCGGCACAGGGCGATGCGCCCGAGGTAGCTGGAGGCGTCCAGGTTCGTGACGTGGGCCTGGAGCGGCGCCGAGGGGTCGTACAGCGGCGCCGGGATCGTCGAGGCGATCGTCTCGAACAACGGCTCCAGGTCCTCGGAGTCGGGCATCCCGCCGTCCTGCGGGCGGTTCAGGCTCGCCCGGCCGGCCTTCGCGGAGGCGTAGACGATCGGGAAGTCGATCTGCTCCTCGGTGGCGTCCAGGTCCATGAACAGCTCGTAGACCTCGTCGACGACCTCGGAGATGCGGGCGTCGGGACGGTCCACCTTGTTGATGCACAGGATGACCGGCATCTTGGCCGTCAGGGCCTTGCGCAGGACGAAGCGCGTCTGGGGCAGCGGGCCCTCGGAGGCGTCGACCAGCAGGACCACGCCGTCGACCATCGACAGCCCGCGCTCGACCTCGCCGCCGAAGTCGGCGTGGCCGGGGGTGTCGATGATGTTGAGGGTGAAGGCTCCGTGCTTGACCGCGGTGTTCTTGGCGAGAATGGTGATGCCCTTCTCGCGCTCCAGGTCGTTGGAGTCCATGACCCGCTCGTCCACGTCCTGGTTGGCGCGGAAGGCCCCGGACTGCCAGAGCATGGCGTCCACCAGCGTGGTCTTGCCGTGGTCGACGTGCGCGATGATCGCGAGGTTCCGCAGGTCGTCGCGGCTGTTCAAAGGCATGATGGAGTCTCGCTCTGGTTCGTGGAGGCCGGCCGCGGACTCTGCGGCCCGTACCATTTTAGTTGATCGTCGTCACCACCATGCGCCGGGGCCGCGCAGGGCCGGACAATTCGCACAGATTTCACAAATCGGTGCCTCCCCCGATGACCAGGCCGAATGTCCGGATTCGGACACCATCCGCCCGCGCGTTCATGGTCAAGGAAAGAGCACGCGCGACTAACACCCCCGGCCCCGGGAAGACAGTCGGCATGCTGGACGAAGGACAGACGCGATTCGCCGCCGCCGAACAGGTCGCCGAATCATTCGGCCTGTTCGCGTGCAGGCGGCACATGGGCGGACGATGCCGTCTCGCCGTATGGGCACTGGTCGTGACCGCCTTCGCGGCGGGGCTGGTCATGCCGATCTCGGCGAAGGCGGAGACGCGGACGGCCATGCCGCCCCCCGCCGACCGGGTCTCCTGCGCGGAGATGGTCGCGCATAAGCTCATCCCATGCCACTCGCCGCAACCTTCTCCGCGACGCTGATGACGAAGGACGGTGTGCGGATCGACGCGGCGCACACCCCCTCGCGCGGCGACGCGGGTCTCGGCATCGTCCTCGCCCACGGCTTCACCGGCTCCTGGCGCGAGCCCACGACCCGGCGCATCGCGCATGTGCTGAGCGGCTTCGGAGGCGTGGTGGCGTTCGACTTCCGCGGGCACGGCAGATCCGGCGGGCTCTCCACGGTCGGCGACGCCGAGGTGCTGGACATGGACGCCGCCGTCGTCCACGCTCGTTCCGTCGGCTACGCGCGGGTCGCCACCGTGGGCTTCTCGATGGGCGCCGCCGTCGCCGTACGCCACGCGGCCCTGCACGGCGGGACGGACGCCGTCGTCGCGGTGAGCGGCCCGGCCCGCTGGTACTACCGGGGCACGCGGCCGATGCGGCAGGTCCACTGGGCCATCGAGAAGGCGCCGGGACGGCTGGCCGCGCGCCTGGCCAAGCGCACGCGCATCCGCTCCACCTCGTGGGACCCGGTGCCGCTCGCCCCGCACGAGGCCGTCGCGCGCGTCTCGCCGGCCCCGCTGCTCATCGTCCACGGCGACGCCGACCACTTCTTCCCCCTGGAGCACGCCCACCAGCTCTTCGAGGCCGCCCGCGAGCCCAAGGAGCTGTGGATCGAGCCGGGGTACGGCCACGCCGAGTCGGCCGCCACCCCCGACCTGGTCCGGCGCATCGGCCGGTGGATCTCCCGCCTGAGCCCCGCCCGCGAGGTGGACCGATGATCCTCGTGCTGAACTCGGGCTCGTCGTCGGTGAAGTACCAGCTCATCGACGTGGAGGGGCCGACACGCGCGAAGGGCGCCAAGATCGAGCGCATCGGCGAGCCCGGCTCGGACGTCCCCGACCACGAGGCCGCGCTGAGCCGGGTGGCGCAGGCCGTCGCCACGGAGTCCGCCGCCATCACCGCGATCGGCCACCGCGTGGTGCACGGCGGCCCGCGGTTCAGCGGGCCCGCGCTGATCACCGACGACGTGATCAAGCAGATCGAGGAGGCCGTCCCGCTCGCGCCCCTCCACAACCCCGCGAACCTGGCCGGAATCGAGTGGGCGCGGCGGTGGCGGCCGGACGTCCCGCAGGTCGCCGTCTTCGACACCGCCTTCCACAGCACGATCCCGCCCGCCGCCCGCACCTACGCCATCGACCGCGAGGTCGCCGAGCTCTACGACGTGCGCCGGTACGGCTTCCACGGCACCTCGACGGCCTACGTGTCCCGCGTGGCCGCCCGGCTGGTCGGCCAGCCGGACACCGCGAACGTGATCGTCCTGCACCTCGGCAACGGCGCCAGCGCCTCGGCGGTCGCCGCCGGGCGGTGCGTCGACACCTCCATGGGCATGACGCCGCTGGAGGGGCTGGTCATGGGCACCCGCTCCGGCGACATCGACCCGGCTGTGATCTTCGTGCTGATCCGCGCAGGGATGAGCCCGGACCAGGTCGAGGCCATGCTTTTCCGGCGCAGCGGGCTGCTCGGGCTGTGCGGCGACAACGACATGCGCGCGGTCATCGCGCGGGTCGAGGCGGGCGATCAGGACGCCGTGCTGGCCTACAACGTGTACTGCCACCGGCTGCGCAAGTACATCGGCGCCTACTGCGCCGTGCTCGGACGGGTCGACGTGATCGCCTTCACCGGCGGGGTCGGCGAGAACTCCTCGCTGGTCAGGAGCACCGTGCTCGCCGGGCTGCAGCCGCTCGGCATCCGGCTGGACCCACTGCGCAACGTATCCGCCAGGGGCACCCGGATCATCTCCACCGACGACTCCGCCGTCTCGGTCGCCGTAGTGCCGACCGACGAGGAACTGGAGATCGCCCTGGAAACCTCCGCCGTAGTGGCGCGAACCAAACCCCAATAAATGTCGTCTACCTCCAAAAGGAGGTACGACATCCACCAGGAGAGCCCGCGGCCCCTCTCCTGACGGGGGCGATGTCGCACGTCCTCACTCCACGGGCCGTCGGCCGCGCCGGCAGGCGCCGCCGACGGCCGTGTGGGGGGTTCTCGCGCTAGCCCAGCCGGGCGATGGACTTGTACTCCAGGTAGGCGGCGAGGCCCTCGGGGCCGAGTTCGCGGCCGATGCCGCTGGCCTTGTAGCCGCCGAACGGGGTGGACGGGTCCATGGTGTTCATCATGTTCACGCCGTAGGTGCCGGTGCGGACGCGGCGGGCGATGTCCATGCCGTGCTCGGTGTCGGCCGTCCAGACCGAGCCGGACAGCCCGTAGTCGCTGTCGTTGGCGATGCGGACCGCGTCCTCCTCGTCGGTGTAAGGGATCACCGACAGCACGGGGCCGAAGATCTCCTCCCGGGCGATGCGCATGTCGTTGGAGACGCCGGCGAAGACGGTCGGGGCGACGTACCAGCCACGGTCGCGCGGACGGTCGAGGCCGCCGACGACCGGCTTGGCGCCCTCGTCGATGCCGGCCCTGATGTAGCCCTCCACGCGCTCCTGCTGCCGCCGGGCGACCAGCGGGCCGATGCCGGTGGACGGGTCGGCCGGGTCTCCCACGCGCTGGCCGGCGACCATGTCGGAGACCGCCTGGACGACCTCGTCGTACCGAGAGGAGGAGGCGAGGATGCGCGTCTGCGCCACGCACGCCTGCCCGTTGTTCATCAGGGACGCGATGGACAGGAAGCCCATGGCGGCGGAGAGGTCGCAGTCGTCCAGGATGATCGCCGCCGACTTGCCTCCGAGCTCCAGGCTGCACCGCTTGAGCCGCTCGCCGCAGATGGCCCCGATGCGGCGACCGGCGGCCGTCGAGCCGGTGAAGGCCACCTTGTCGACGCCGGGGTGCGCGACGAGGTGCTCGCCCGCCTCGCGGCCCGCGGCGACGATGTTCACCACGCCGTCGGGGACGCCCGCCTCCTTGATCATCTCGGCGAGCAGGTAGGAGTCCAGCGGCGTCTCGGGCGCGGGCTTGACGACGACCGTGCAGCCGGCGATCAGCGCGGGCGCGAGCTTGGTCATGATCACGAACTGCGGGACGTTCCACGGCACGATGGCGGCGACCACGCCGACCGGCTCGCGCCGCACGACCACCGGGCCGAAGACGCCGGGGCGCTCGTCCTCGACCGCGAACGTCTTCCCCAGCTCGCTGAAGTACTGGAGCATGCCGAGCGGCTGCGGGGCCTGGGCCATCTGCGAGAACGTGATGGGGGAGCCCATCTCCAGGGTGATCAGCTCCGCCAGCTCGGCCTGGCGGGCGGCGTACAGGGCGGCCAGCCTTCCGACCACCTCGGCGCGGTCGGCCATGGTCATCCGTGGCCAGGGGCCGTCGTCGAAGGCCTGGCGGGCGGCGGCGACCGCGCGGTCCATGTCGGCGGGGGTGCCGTCGGGCACGCGCCCGACGACCTCCTCGGTGTGGGGGGAGACGACGTCGATCGTCGCGGTGCCCGCGGGAGCAACCCAGTCGCCCCCGATGAAAAGACGGTCGTGCTGGAGCATGGGCCTGCCTCCTACGGTCGGACGGTCGGATCGGGCGGGTGCTCGGCCATCCGGTCCGGTCGTGGAGGGACGGGCTCCACGCGACCGTCCGGACGCTTGAGACCGAATCATGTTCTGGCCGGGTTGGCAAGACTCGGCTCCTCCGGCGAGCCGCCGCCGATAGGATCGGTCGCCCGTCCCACCCCTCCGCCGCTGTGCCCGATGATCTACCGGCGAATCACGAGATGTCCGGAATCTGGTCGGGCCTAATTCTTCGGAAACCGATCTCTTGCAACTTCCTAAAGTGGTAGATAGTTCGCCAATGGTGTGTAGCTTCTTCCGATCGTGTGGCGGCTCCGAAGATCGGCTTCTAGAGTCTCGGGGTGTCCGGAAGTGGGAGGGCTGATGCGTTCAGGCCGTGTGGCGGGGCTGGCCGCCGCCCTGTTCGGGCTGTTCTCGGCGCTCGCCATGCCGTCCGCCGAGGCCAAGCCGAGTCCCCAGGCGCAGCTCGACAAGCTCACCAAGCAGGCCGCGGACCTGCAGAAGGCGTACCGGGGCGAGATCCAGAGCCTGGAGGACACGCGCCGCGCCGCCGCCAAGGCGGGTGACCGCGTCAGGAAGCTCCGCTCCGACCTGGCCACCGCCGAGCGGCGGGTCGCCCAGTTCTACGCCCAGTCGTACATGTCCGGCAGCATCGACGGGCCCAGGGTGCTCACCTTCAGCGGCGACCCGGACACCATCCTCAGCCAGGTCGCGACCGTCACCTACCTCGCCGACGAGAAGAACCAGCGGATCACCAGCATCGGCCGGCTGATCGACGAGCAGAAGGCCGCCAAGAAGCAGGCCGACAAGAAGATCGCCGACCTGAAGGACGAGATCAAGGACCTGCAGTCCAAGAAGCGGCAGGTCGAGGAGCTGCTGAAGAAGTTCGGCTTCCAGACCCCCGACGCCGGCAGCGGCCTCACCCCGCGCATGATCAGCATCAGGAACGTCATCATGCAGCGCTTCCCGATGCCGTTCGGCGTCGGGTGCATGCGCCCGGGCGACCCCGGGGAGCACGGCAAGGGGCGCGCCTGCGACTTCATGATGAGCACGGGCGGCCGCATGCCCGACGCCGCCTCGCAGGCCCGGGGCGACGCCCTCGCCCAGTGGTGCATCCAGAACGGCCGCCAGATCGGCATCATGTACATCATCTGGCGGCAGCGCTACTACGACATCCGCACCGGCGCGGGCTGGCGCCAGATGTCCGACCGCGGCGGCGTCACCGCGAACCACTACGACCACGTGCACGTGTCGGTCTTCTAGCGGTTCGGTCCTCCGGCGGTCACGGGGTCGCGCGCGCGGCGATCCTCTCCCGCAGCCAGTGGTAGGACGCCTTCGGGGTGCGCCTCTGGGTCGCGTAGTCGACGTGGACGAGGCCGAAGCGCTGGTTGTAGCCCTCCGCCCACTCGAAGTTGTCCAGCAGCGACCAGACGAAGTAGCCGCGCACGTCCACGCCCTCGGCCATCGCGGCGGCCACGGCCGCGATGTGCCCGTCGAGGAAGGCGATGCGCCCCTGGTCGTCCACCACCCCGTCCGGGCCGGGCTCGTCCGCCTGCGAGCAGCCGTTCTCGGTCACGTACACCGGGGGCAGCGCCTCGCCGTACCGGGCCTTGAGGCCGGTCAGCAGCTCGCGCAGGCCGTCCGGCACCACCGGCCAGCCGAAGGCGGTGGTGGGATGGCCGGTGACCCCGGCGTCCTCGAACGGCAGGATGCCGGGGTCACCGGGGGCGCGCACGCGGGTGGGGTTGTAGTAGTTGATCCCGAGCCCGTCCAGGGGCTGGGCGATGGCCGCGAGGTCGCCGTCCCGCAGGGCCGGCATGGCGTCCAGGCCGAAGGCCGACAGGTCGGGGTAGCGGCCGAGCAGCACGGGGTCGTTGAACAGCCTGTTGTGCAGCACGTCGTACGCCTCGGCGGCCCGCAGGTCCTCCTCCGCGCCGGAGGCGGCCCAGACGGGCGTGCAGTTGTTGGTGACCAGCACCTGCCCGGCCCCGTGCGCCCGCAGCGCCTGGGCGGCGAGGCCGTGGCCGAGAAGCTGGTGGTGGGCGGCGGGCAGGGCGTCGAGGAACATGGTCCTGCCCGGGGCGTGGGTGCCGAGGGCGTAGCCGAAGACCATGTGGATGAACGGCTCGTTGAGCGTGATCCAGATCGGCACGCGGTCGGCGAGGCGGGCGGCCACGATGCCGGCGTACTCCGCCATGCGGCTCGCGGTGTCGCGGTTCAGCCAGCCGCCCTCGTCCTCCAGCGCCTGGGGCAGGTCCCAGTGGAACAGCGTGGCCGCCGGGACGATGCCGGCGGCGCACAGGCCGTCGACCAGCCGGTCGTAGAAGCCGAGGCCGGCCTCGTTGACCGCGCCATGCCCCGAGGGGAGGATTCTCGGCCACGAAATGGAGAAACGGTAAGAGTTCACCCCCAGGGCGGCCATGAGCGTGACATCCTCTGACCAGCGGTGGTAGTGGTCGCACGCCACGTCACCGGTGTGACCGTCCTTCACCTTGCCCGGCTCGTGGGCGAAGGTGTCCCAGACCGACCGGCCTCGGCCGTCCTCCGCCACGGCCCCCTCGATCTGGTACGAAGCGGTCGCGGTGCCCCAAAGGAACATGATGACCTCCGGCGAAAATGAGTGGACCTCATGTTAAGCCGGTCGCACGTCAACGGAGGGATGATGGGGGAATGACGAACGTCTCCGCCGGGACGCTCCGCCGCCGCCCCGCTCAGCGCCGCAGCGTCGAGCGGGTCGAGCGCATGCTCGACGAGTGCGCACGCCTCCTCGACGAGGTGGGATACGACGGGCTGACCACCAAGGAAGTGGCCCGCAGGGCGGGTGTGCCGATCGGCACGTTCTACCAGTTCTTCCCCGACAAGCAGGGGCTCGTACGGGCGCTGGCCCTGCGCAACCTCGACGCCTTCCTCGACCGGCTCACCGAGCGGCTCGGCGCGGCCGGCATCTCCGACTGGACCGGCGCGGTGGACCTCGCCGTCGACGAGTTCGTGGCGATGAAGCGCAGCACGCCCGGCTTCGCCATCATGGACTTCGGCGAGATCCTGCCGACCCCGGCCGGGCCTCCGCTCAAGGGCACCGAGCGCCTGCTGGACGCCGCCCTGGAGAACAACGTCATCGTCGCCGACCGGCTGCGCTCGCTCACCATCGAGCTGCTCGGGGCGCCCTCCGGGCCGGGCCTGGACCGCGCGCTCGTCGTCGCCGTCGAGGCCGCCGACGCCGTACTCAAGCTCGCGTTCCGCGCCCACCCCGGCGGCGATCCCGAACTGATCGCCGAGTGCAAGCGGCTGGTGCGCGGCTACCTCGCCGACCACCTGCCGGACCGGTGACGGCACCACGCCGACCATGTGGCGGGTCGTCGTCCGAGGCGAACGGCGGGTTCGTCCACGCCGGCCGGGAGCCCCTACGCTGGGCCACTGTGAGAGACGGACGGCCTGGGTGGCGTGGCGTGCCGTCCTCCGGTGCCCTCGCGGATTGGTACGTTTCCGTGCCGAAGTGGAGATCACGGGACCTGCTGCTGCCCGCCGTCCTCGTCGTCGCGCAGGTACTCGTATCGGCGTCGCCGGACGTGTCAGCGGCCGTCGCCCGAGCGCTCGACCCGGGACTCTCCGCGGTCGGCAACGGCGCCGCGAGGCTCACGCTCCTGGTACTGAGCACCGGTCTCGCCTCCGGAGCGCTCGCCGTGCGCCGCGTCGCACCGAAGTGGGCCTTCGGCGGCGCCCTCGCGGCGGCCCTACTGGGCGCCGGCGCCGGCGGCACCGCCGTCATATGGCCGCTCGCCGTGACGGTCGCCCTGTACTCCCTGGCCGTTCACCGTACGGCCGGGGTCGCCGCCGCGGGAGCCGTCGCGACCTCGCTCGTGGCCGCGGTGATCGCCATGGCCGCCGGCGCGGGCCCGCGGACCGTCACGGGGATCACGCTGCAAGCGGCGGGCGCCGCCGCGGCGCTCTGGGTGGCGGGCAGGTCGAGACGGCGCAGGCGGGCGGGCCGGGCGGCCGCCGCCGCCTACCGTGCGAGCGCCCGCTCGGTTCCGCGTTTCGCGGCCGACGCCGAACGCGAACGACTCGTCGCCGAGCTGCACGACGTGGCGGCGCACCGGCTCACCGGCATCGTCGTGTCCGCCGCCGCCGCGACCCGCCTCGCCGATTCACGGCTCGCCGCCGAGGCGACCCGTCACGCCGCCGAAGCCGGACGCCAGGCGATGACCGAGCTGGACCGCCTCGTCGAGGCGGCCGGGAACACGCCCCCGGAGCACCTCGCGACCTTGGAGGACATCGACGCGCTGGCCGCCGGGCACACGGAGCTGGACTACGTGCGCACGGCCGTCACCGCTCCTCCGCAGGTCGCCGCCGTCGCCTGCAAGGTGGTGCGCGAGGCGCTGACGAACGCGATGCGCTACACCTCGGGCGCGTCACGGGTCCGGGTCGAGGGTGCACGGGGAGCGCTTGTCGTCACGGTGACCGACCGGGGCGGTCCGGCCGCGGCACCCGGCCTCGGCACGGGGAGCGGGCTGGCCGGAGTGCGCACGGCGGTGTCCGGCCTCGGCGGGTCGTTCACGGCGGGTCCGGCCAAGCACGGCTGGGAAGTGCGAGCCCACCTTCCGTACGACGCCTCCCCCCGCCTCCCGGGATCGCCCGCGCGCCGGGAGCGCTGGCGGGGAGCGGCGGCGCTCGACGCGGCGCTGGTCGCCCTCGCCATCGCACTCTCCCTCGGCGCGGGGCTGCTACCGGGCGACGACCCCGACGCCTTCGCCTCGCCGCTGCCGGGGCTGCTGCTGGCCTCACTGTTCGCGCTGCGCGCTCTGCCGCTGTGGTGGCGGAGGGACGCGCCCCACCGCGCTCTGACCGTCACGCTCGCGACCCTCCTGGCATGGACCGGCCTCGACCTGGCGGGCTGGCCGGGGCCTCGTGTCAGCGACACCTTCCTGTGGTGCTGGTGGGTGGAGCTGGCACTGATCTACGCGGTCGGCGTCTACCGCACGGGCTCTCGGGGCTGGCCCGCGCCGCTCGCCGTCGCGGGCGTCGGCGGGCTGGCGCTCGCCGCCGGTGACGGCATCCAGGGCAACCGCCTGGCGGCCTGGGTGGTCCTCACGACCGCATTGGCGATCCCTTGCCTCGCCGCGTGGTCGCTTGGCCTGTACGTCGCCGTGCGCCGGCGGCGGCGCGGCACGGCCATCACGCGGGACCGGGACCTGCTCGAACGTGAGGCCGCCTCAGCGGCGTCGGCCGAGCGCGAGCGGATCGGCGACGGGCTGCGGCACACGGCGCGGCGGCACACGCAGAACGTCGTGGAGGAAGCCCGCGCGGGCCGCCTGGACTCCGTGCTGGCCGAGGCACGGGCGGGGCTGGCCGCGCTACGGAAGCTGCTCACGGAGCTGCGGAGCCCGGACGACGGCGACGACCCGCCTCCCACCGTGGACGGCATCGCGGCCCTGGCCGCCAGGCGAGGCACCGTGGCCCGGTACACGGGCACGCGCAGGCCGCTGCCGCCTGCCGTGGAGGTCGCCGCCCACCAGGTCGCGAGGGAACTGCTGGCGAGCGGAGAGACCGTCACGGTGACCTTCCCCGGCGATGGCGTCACCCTGTCAGGCCCCGCGTCCCCCGGCCCGTTCGCGGAGCGGCGGCTGCGCGCTCTGGTGGACACCTGCGACGGTACGCTCACGACCGCCGGCGACGGCGCCGTACGAGTCTGGCTGCCGGAGGTCTCCCTCTCGTGACGGTAGATGCCGGTGGCCTCCCTTCCGTGACCGCGGTACAGGCAAGGGCGCCCGTCTCGTGATCCGCGTGCTGATCGCCGACGACCAGGCCGTGGTGCGCGCGGGGATCGCGGCCATCGTGGACGCGGAGCCCGACCTGACGGTCGTGGGGCAGGCGGCGGACGGCGAGGCCGCCGTGGCGCTCGCCGCCTCCGTTCGCCCCGATGTCGTCCTCATGGACATCCGCATGCCGGGCGTCACCGGGCTGGTCGCGACCAGGAGGATCACCGCCGAGATCCCCTCGACCCGCGTCGTGGTCCTCACGACCTTCGATCTCGACGAGTACGTGTTCGCGGCCCTGCGTGCCGGTGCGGCCGGGTTCCTGCTGAAGGACACCGACCCCGAGCGGGTGATCGACGCGGTCCGGCTCGTCGCGCGGGGCGACGCGCTGCTGGATCCCGCCGTGACCCGCCGCCTGATCGACCACTACGCCGCCGGGCCGGGCCCCGCCGATACCGACCGGCTGGCCGCGCTCACCCCCCGCGAGACGGAGGTGCTCCGGCAGGTGGCGCGCGGCCTGACGAACGTGGAGGTCGCCGCCGTGCTCGGCATCAGTCCCGCGACCGTGAAGGATCACGTCGCGGCGGTTCTCGGGAAGCTCGGCGTACGCGATCGGGTCCAGGCGACGATCGCCGCCTACGAGACCGGCCTCGTCCGTCCCGGCGTCCGCTGACACGACCGGCCCGGCATGCGGCCGGTGACCGATCTCAACCGAGGCATCCGGCCTCGCCCACCGCCCGCCGGTCGGCGTGGTGGTCCTCCACCGTCAAGCGGGGTTGCGGGCTGGGAAATCTCGTTCCGGGGTGCCGGGAAGGGGCGTTTCCGCGCTCCTAGCGTGACGGACATGGCATCTCCATTCCCCCGTCGCGCGATCGGTGGCGTTCTCCTTCTCCTCTGCCTCATGGCGGCTCCGCTCGCCGGTATCGCCGGATTCCTCGGTGCCGCCGCCCTCGTGACCGCAGTCCCGCTACTCTGTGCCGCCGGGCTGGCTGCGGTGGCCGGTACGGCGTTCCTCCTCGCCTGGCCGGCGTTTCACCTGTTCGGGACGCGCGGCGGCCGCAGGGCCGCGATCCTTGGCGGGAGGCATGGTGGTCGCGGTCGCCGCGGTGTCGGTCCTCACCGTGTTCCGGCCCGGCCCGATCCCGGGCGCCGCCTCCACCGCGCCCGGCGTCCGGTACTGGGATCTGCCGACCGGGTCCAGGATCGCCTACGTCCATGCCCCCGCCGCCGGCACCGCCAGGCCGACGCCCGTGGTGTTCCTTCACGGCGGTCCGGGAACCCCCGGGGAGGGGATACCCGCGGCCGGCAGGACCCTGGCGGCAGAGGGCTTCGAGGTGTACGCGTACGACCAGCTCGGCGCAGGACGGTCCACCCGGCTGTCCGACGTCACCGGCTACACGGTCGCCAGGCACGTGGCCGATCTGGAGGCGATCCGCCGCGCCATCGGCGCCGACAAGATGGTCATCGTCGGCCAGTCATGGGGCGGGTCCCTGGCGGCGCAGTATCTCGCCGCCCATCCGGAGCACGTGGCCAAGGTCGTATTCTCCGCACCGGGAGCCCTGTGGCCCGGCGCGCTGCCTGGCGGCGCGGGCGAACCCTGGGGCCGGCTCACGCCCGCGCAGCGGGAGCGGTACGACGAGCTGTCCGGTGCCCCCCGGATGCTCGCGGCGTTCCTCCTCCTCGGCGTCAACCCCCGCGCCGCCCACGCCCTGGTCGGCGACGACGAGGCCGACGCGCGGTTCCACGAACTGGCGCTGGTGGGGAAGGACACCACCTCGTGCCCCGGCACGCCGCCGAGGACGCCGCACGAGAACCGGCAAGGCTTCTACGTCAACCAGGTCACGAGCGCGGACTTCCAGCGGGTGCCGGATCCCCGTCCGACGTTGCGGCGGCTGCGCGTACCGGCACTGATCATGCGCGGCGAATGCGACTTCCTGAGATGGGAGACGACCTACGACTACCGGCGCACCCTTCCCGAATCGACCTTGGTCTACGTCAAGGGCGCCGGCCACGCCATCGCCGGCGACCAGCCCGCCACGTACACCGCGCTGCTGGAGCACTTCCTCCTCGACCGCCCGCTGCCCCTGCCCGCGTACACCTCGGCCACCCCGCCCCGCTGACCCGGTAGCTCCCATCAGGCGAGCGCGGGGTCGTCCAGGCGTGCGCGCTGCTCGTCGTCCAGCTTGACCTCTGACGCGCCGGGGGGACGGGGCGGTCGGCGCGGGTGTAGGCGCCGGCGAGCAGCGTCGTGTAGGCCCACAGCCGCAGTCCCTCGACGGCGACGTAGTCCAGCGCCTCCTCGCTCACCTGCACGTGACCGGACTCCGGCAGCCGCACGCCCGGCCGGGGACGCAGGTAGGAGTGCCGCAGCCGCACGTGCGTGTACGGGGTCAGGCCGCGGGCCAGCGCGAGGCCGCGCGCCCGCTCGACCCGCCAGGTGGGCTCCAGGTCAACCACCTTGACCTGGAGCCCACTCCAGGTGCCATGCTCGACCTGTGAGCGTCTACACACCGGGACAGGTCGCGGAGGAGACCGGGTTCAGCCTGGACACTCTGCGGTACTACGAGCGCATCGGCCTGCTGGAGCCGATCGAGCGGAACGCCGCCGGCCAGAGGCGGTTCAACGACTCGCACCTGAGCTGGCTCGGCATGGTGCGCTGCCTGCGCGGCACGGGCATGTCGATCGCGGAGATGATCCGCTTCGCCCAGCTCGTGCGCGGCGGCGACGGCACCATCGAGGAGCGCATCGCCCTGCTGGAGAGCCACGACCGCGAGGTCGAGCAGCAGATCGCCGAGCTCAAGGAGCAGCAGGACGCGATCCAGCGGAAGATCCGGTACTACCGGGACGTGCTGGCGCTCGCGGCGAACCCGGCCTCGTGCCAGGCGGCCGAGCCGGCCGGGACGGTGGAGACGGTCGGGGCCGACGCCTCCTCCCGCTGATCCCGTCCGAGGCCCCGTTCGAGCCTGTTCTGACGTGTTCGTTCCTGTTCAGGCCTGCGTGGGGGCCTCCTCTCTGTGGTCGCCTGTGGAGCTGTAGGCGCTGGCCTGGATCGTGTAGAGGTCGGCGTACTGGCCGCCGAGGGCCATCAGCTCGTCGTGCGTGCCGCGCTCGATGACCTTGCCGTGGTCCAGGACGTAGATGCGGTCGGCGTACCGCACGCTGGCGAGGCGGTGGGTGATGAGCAGGACGGTGCGGCCGTCGGCGTGCCCGCGGATGCGCTCGAACAGGGAGTGCTCGGCGCGGGCGTCCAGCGCGGCCGTCGGCTCGTCGCAGATCAGCAGCGGCGCGTCGCGGTAGAAGCCGCGTGCCACGGCGATGCGCTGCCACTGGCCGCCGGAGGGCTCGTGGCCGTCCTTGAACCGGCGGTCGAGCAGCGTGCGGTAGCCGTGCGGCAGCTCGGCGATGACCTGGTCGGCCCCGGCGACCTGGGCGGAGGCGTGCAGGGCCTCGGCTCCCTTTTCCAGGCCCATGGTGATGTTGTCCTTGGCGGTCAGCGGCCAGCGGGTGTGGTCCTGGGCGATGACGGCGATGTGGCGCCGCAGGTCCTCGGGGTCGACGCCGGCGAGGTCGACGTCGTCCCACCGGACCCGCCCCTCGCCGGGGTCGTACAGCCCCGCGAGGATCTTGGACAGCGTCGTCTTGCCCGAGCCGTTCTCGCCGACGAGCGCGACGACCTCGCCTCGATCGATGTGGATCGACACGTGATCGAGAGCGGGGCGCTCGCCGCCGGGGTAGTGGAAGGTCACGTCGTCGACGGTGATGCGCTCGAACGCCGCGGGGGCCTGGCGGGGCCGCTCGGACGTCAGGCGGGCGCGGGCGTCGGCGCAGAACTCCAGGAAGTCGGTGAAGTAGAGGCCCTCCTCGTACAGCCGGTTGGTGGCGTACATGAAGGTGGACAGATAGGTCTGCCCGGAGCGGATGGCGAGGACGGCCGTGCCCGCCACCGCGAGGGGGACGGCGCCGACGGCGAGCAGCAGCCCGAGGGCGACGTAGACGACGGCCGTGCCGACGCCGCCGAGCGCCTCGCCGACCAGGCGGGCGACCGTCTGCCGCCGCGCCAGCCGCAGGACGACCGCCTGCTCGGCGTCGGTCACCGCGTCGTACAGGCGCATGAGGAAGCGGCGCATCGTGAACGAGCGGATCTCGGCGGCGGTGTCCCTGTCGGCCATGAGGTCGCTGAGGATCCATTTGCGCCGCCGGGCCGGCACCAGGGCGTACATCGTGGTGTACCGCTCGCGGGCGGAGCGGACGGCGGCCCAGGCGTCGGGGATCACGGCCAGCAGGAGCAGGGGCAGCAGCACGGGGTGGAGGATGCCGAGCACACCGGCGGCGGCGACGATGCCGATCACGCCGGTGAGCACGTCGATCGCCGAGTTGACCACGGTGTCGACCATGCTCACGCCGCGGGTGCGGGCGCGCACGAGGGAGTCGTGGAACGCGACGTCGTCGTAGGCGATGAGGTCGACGCGGCTGGTCAGGTCGTAGAGCTGGGTCTCGGCGATGCGGCTGACCTGAGGCTCCAGGCGGGCCTGCGCCCACCCGGCCCCGGCCTGGAGGGTGGTGCGCAGCGCCCCGGCGACGCCCACCAGCAGCAGGCTGGGCAGGGCGGCGCGGATGCGGTCGGGGGTCGCCCCGGAGGAGAAGAGGGCCTGGAGCACGCCGGTGGTCGCCAGCAGCCCGAAGGCGGTGAACACGCCGCCGAGCGTGCTCAGGGAGATCGTCGCCAGGGTGTCGCGGGGGCTGGCCTTCCACGCCATGCGCACGGCCTGGCCGATGAGGGCGGGTAGCCTGCGGGCCATCGTGAGGAAGCCGATGCCCGTCATGGTCTCGATGTGGGCGTTCCAGTCGCTGAAGGTGACCTCGCCGAGGTCGATCGCCTCGTCTTCGAGCGGTTCGGCGGCGGGGGATCGGGGATGGGCGCCGTTCGGAGGCGCGTCCGCCGGCGGGGAGCCGTCCTGGCCGTCAGGACGCGGGGACGCGGGGGACCGCGCGGGATCGGAGACGCCCGGAGCGGAGGTTTCCTGGGGGAGATCGGCCATACCCGCAGTGTGACCGGCGCCACCGACAGTTTAAAGCCGCCGCGGTAAACCAGGGCATAAAGTTGAACGCCGCAATTACTTTGGTAGCGCCGCTAATCTCCGGACGCTAGCCAATGACACCGCGGCGTGGTCACGTTCGCCGGAATGTGCGGCCCCGTTCGATCGCGTCGTCCGAGGGCCCGGGGAGCCGGGCGGTGAGGCGCTCGGCCTCCTCGTGCAGCGCGGTGATCAGGAGGAGTTCGAGGCCCAGGTCTTCGAGGTCGACGGTTTCCAACGGAGTCTCCCGATGTGAGATGGCTCACCGGCCCGGACGCGCCTGGGTGGCCGGTGCTCGTGGAATCTTACCTTCCGTGACGGCGTCGCGCAGCCTTGGCCTGCGTTGATCACTCTTCGTGTAGACGGGTTGGGATCGATTGTACATTTCGGGCATTCGGCTACGCCTGGCGGCGCAGAGCGGAGCGCGCCGGTTTCTCGCGACACTGCCGATCTCTCCTCACCGGACCCCGCCCCTGCCCGCGGGGGTTCCTTTCACGCGGCGACGTTCTGCCGGTGCCTCCGTGGCGGCGGCGGCGTGAGCCTCCACGTCCCTTGATCAGAGCAGAGTAGCCAATCAGGCGATAATTCCGGAAGGAGGGAATTGAAGAGACTTGTAGCGATTTCTTCACAAGAAGGGTGGGCGCGTCGTGTCATCCTGGCGCCGCTCTCGGGAGTCAGGGCCGGGACGTTGAGGCGGTCCTCGCCATCGTCTTCGCCTTCGCTTGAGACATCAACAAAAACACGGCTATATCGTCATGTTGGGTGGTATGGGATGGATTGCAGTCGAATCCCCGCATGAGCCGAGCGCTCTCCGCTATTTGATGGAACACTGCGTAATGGCGCGCCCGCCGTCCTCGTCCACCCCACTCCCCGTTCCCCGTGAAGACGCGCGCCCGTCACGGTGCGCGCCCCGCAGGGGCGAAAGATCGCACGAGTGAGACGCCGCGTGGCCCGCGGTACGGGTGAGGTCGCCTCGGAGGGGTGGAGACCGGAGCCCAGGGCCACGCGGTCCGCGAGCCCGGGCCGCCGGCCCGCACGCCCCGCCCCGGGCTCGCGCCCTCCGGCGAGGGGCGGCGTCAGTCGGGGCGGACGTCCAGGCCCAGGGCGGTGGCGATCATCATCGCCTGGCGGAGGTCGACGACGGCGCCCCTGAGCTCCACGGTCAGCGGCTCCAGGGACGACAGGTCGCTGCCGCGCAGATCGCACCGCGTCAGGTCGGCCCTCGGCAACGACGCCCCCGACAGGTCCACGTCGCGCAGCGAGGCGTCCACGAGCCGCACGCCCGCGAGGTCGGCCTCGCGCATGCGCACCTCGGAGATCGTGGCGCCGTTCAGGTTGGCCCGAGACAGGTCGGTGAACGACCAGTCGCCGCCCCGGACCTTCAGCAGGTCGAAGGTGCAGCCGTCGAACACGCTGCCGACCAGCTTGCACCCCGTGAAGGTCGCGTCGAAGAACGAGCACCGCACGAAGTGGCAGTTGAGGAAGGCGCTGTCGGAGATCCGCGCGGCGTTGAACCGCGTGCCCCGGAACACGCACTCGCTGAACACCGCGCCCTCGCCGGTCGCCTCGGTGAGGTCGACGTCGATGAAGGCCACGTTGGCGTGGTCGTGCCCCGTGAGGTCAAGGCTGTCCCAGTCGTCGGCGATGACGGACGTGTGCGTCTCGGGGGCCGGGCGCCCGCGCTTACGGTCGGCCACGCTCGCGCCAGGGACCGGGGGTGGAGGTGTCGGCGGTCATGCCCAGATACTTCCATGCCCCTGCCCGCGTCGCCCACGTGCGGTCGCTCCCGCGCCGCCCGGCGTAGGGCGGCTTCGCCGGGTGTGTGAGTGTGTGGCTATGTGGCTGTTTGCGCTGTGCGAGGTTGTGGGGGTGTGTGGCTATATGGCAACGTTATGCGCGCGGCCTTGACGTCCTCGCCCGCCAAGTGGGTTGATTGCGTAAAACTGACAACGTTGTCACCGGGCGTCCCATGTGGGGAATAACGCCTGGACAGCGTCCCCTCTACCCCCCGAAGGGACCGGACATAATGCGACGACGGTGGATGTCGGCCGTCGCGGTCACCGTGGCAGGCGTGCTCTCCCTTTCCGCCTGTGGCGGTGGCGGCGACCAGAAGGGCACCGGCGACGGGCAGGCGGCGGCCAAGAAACAGGTCGAGGTCTTCTCCTGGTGGACGGGCCCCGGCGAGGCCGACGGGCTCAAGGCCATGCGGGAGATCTTCGAGAAGCAGAACCCGGGCCTGACGTTCTTCGACGCCGCCGTCGCGGGCGGCTCGGGTGACAAGGCGCGCGCGCTGCTCTCCAGCAAGCTCCAGGCCAACCAGCCGCCGGACACCTTCCAGGGCCACGCCGGCGCCGAGCTCCAGGGCTACATCAAGGCCGGCAAGCTGGAGCCGCTGAACTCCCTGTACGACGAGCTGAAGCTGAAGGACGTGTTCCCGCAGCAGCTCGTCGACCAGCTCACCTACGAGGGCAACGTCTACTCGGTGCCGGTGAACATCCACCGCTCCAACGTCCTGTGGTTCAACCCCCAGGTGCTCAAGGAGGCCGGCGTCGCCGGGCCGCCGAAGACGATCGAGGAGTTCGTCACGGCCCTGGAGGCGGTGAAGAAGACCGGGAAGATCCCGCTGTCGATCGGCTCGGAGTGGACGGCCGTCCACCTGATGGAGAGCGTGCTGCTCGGCTCGCTCGGCACCGACGCCTACAACGCCCTGTGGGCCAAGGGCGCCGACTGGTCGGGCCCGGCCGTGACCAAGGCGCTGGAGAGCTTCAAGACGATCCTGTCGTACGCCGGCCCGCCGCAGGACGACTGGCAGCCCGCCTCCAAGCAGGTCGCCGACGGCGCCGCCGCGTTCAACATCATGGGGGACTGGGCCTACGGCTACTTCCACAATCCTCCGGACGGCGGCCTCGGCAAGAAGTCGAAGGAGGACTTCGACTGGGCGGCCTCCCCGGGCACCGACGGCACGTTCATGTGGCTGTCGGACAGCTTCACCCTGCCGAAGGGCGCCCCGAACCGGGACGGCGCCATGGCCTGGCTCAAGGTGGCGGCGAGCAAGGAGGGCCAGGACGCCTTCAACCCCAAGAAGGGCTCCATCCCGGCCCGCAAGGACGCCGACAAGTCCCTCTACACCGACTACCTGGAGTGGGACCTCGGGCAGTGGGCGAGCGACAAGCTCGCCGGGTCGATCCAGCACGGCGTCGTCGCCAACGACGCGTGGAAGACGGCCATCACCGAGGCGGTGGGCCTGTTCCTGCAGAGCAAGGACGCGGCCAAGCTGCAGCAGGCGCTGGTGGAAGCCGCGCAGACCAACAACCAGTGAGCTGATCGTCCGGCTCGCGCCCGCGCCGCCTCCGCGCCGCGGGCGCGAGCCCCTTGGGGGTTATCTGTGTCGCGCGTCAAAAGATGGCTGCCGGGGCTGCTCCTGGTCACGCCGTCGATCATCGCGATCGCGGTCTTCGTGTACGGCATGCTGGGCTGGAACTTCCGGCTGGCGATGACGGATCAGCACGACGAGATCTCGGCCGGGAAGTTCGTCGGGCTCACGAACTTCGTCTCCCTGTGGGACCAGGAACGCTGGGGCATCTCGGTCAGGCACGCGGTCGTCTTCACGGTGGTGTTCGTGGGCGGCGCGCTGGCGCTCGGCTGGCTGCTCGCCTTCCTGATGGAGAAGGGGATCAAGGGGGAGGGCGGCTTCCGCACGATCTACCTCTTCCCGATGGCGATCTCGTTCGTCGCCACGGGCGTGGTGTGGCGGTGGCTCATGAACAGCGGCCAGGGCGAACAGGCGGTCGGGTTGAACCGGCTGCTCGGCGCCCTCGGGCTGGGGTTCCTGGAGAACGAGTGGTTCCGGGGCCAGGACTGGGGCATGGCCGCCATGGCCATCCCCGCCATCTGGCAGATGTCCGGATATGTCATGGCACTGTTCCTGGCCGGGTTCCGGGGCGTCCCGGAGGAACTGCGCGAGGCCGCGCGGGTCGACGGCTGCAAGGAATGGCAGGTCTACCGGTACGTCGTCTTCCCCTTCCTGCGCCCGGTCACGCTCTCCGCGCTGATCATCCTTGGGCACATCTCGCTCAAGGTCTTCGACCTGATCGTCTCGGTGTCCGGCAAGCAGATCATCACGGACGTGCCCGCCGTGTTCATGTGGGTCGCCGTCTTCGACGCCCACGACCCGGCCAAGGGCGCGACCATCGCCGCGTACATCGTGCTCAGCGTCGCCGTCTTCGTCGTCCCGTACCTGATCTGGAACGCCCGCAGGGAGAAGCGCTCATGACGAGTGGGCCAATGGTCGTCGCGGCCCCGCCCCAGGCACAGCAGACGGCGCCGCCGGTCGTGCGCAGGCCGCGCTGGCCGGTCTACGTGCGGCTCGTGCTGCTGATCGGCTTCGTCCTGGTCTTCCTGATCCCGATCTACGTGCTGCTGGTCACCAGCTTCAAGCCCCTCACCGAGGCCGACCCGAGTCAGGCGTGGAGCCTGCCCAGGGTCTGGACGACCGAGGCGTGGCAGGTGGCCTGGGACAAGCTCAAGCCGGGCATCGCCAACAGCTTCCTGCTGACGATCCCCGGGTCGCTGATCTCGGCGGCGCTCGGCGCGATGAACGGGTTCGTCCTGTCCAAGTGGCGGTTCCCCGGCGCCGATGTGGTGTTCACGCTGTTCCTGTTCGGCATGTTCATCCCGTACCAGGGGGTGATGATCCCGCTCGTCCAGCTCATGGTGAACCTGAACATCTACGGCGGCATCCCCGGGCTCGTCCTCGCGCACGTCGTCTACGGCATCCCCATCTGCACGCTGATCTTCCGCAACTACTACGTGACGATCCCGGACGAGCTGATGGAGGCCGCCCGCGTCGACGGCGCGGGCATGCTGCGCACCTTCTGGTCGATCGTGATCCCGGTCTCCGGGCCGGCCTTCGCGGTCGTCATCATCTGGCAGTTCACCTCGATGTGGAACGACTTCCTGTTCGCGGTGTTCCTGACCGGGCCGACCTCGTGGCCGACGACCGTCATGCTCAACAACATCGCGGGCGCCCAGACCGTCCCGTACAGCCAGCAGATGGCGGCCGCGATCCTCGCCTCGGTCCCGACGATGCTCGTCTACGTGCTGCTCGGCCGCTTCTTCATGCGCGGCCTGATGGCGGGCGCGCTGAAGGGCTGACGCTCCCGGACGGCGGCGCCCAGCCGCCGTCCGCCAGCGCGTCCCCGAGCGCGGTGCGGTGGTACAGCACCGAGCGGCCCACCCGGGTACCCGTGATCAGCCCGGCCTCGCGCAGCGCGGCCACGTGGCCGCCCGCGCCGCCGACGCTCAGCCCGAGCAGGGCCGCGAGCTGCGTCGTGGTCGCCGGGGTCCGCAGCAGGATCTCGGCGCGGCTCCGGCCGATGAGCCGCGCCAGCCCCTTCGACGGCTGCGGCTCGACGGCGATCCCGCGCGCGGGGTACACCAGGGCGAACGGCCACGGGTCCTCCAGGTAGGTGCTGACCCCGGCGCTGAAGACGCTCGGGACGAAGAGCAGCCCCCGGCCGTCGAGCCGGTAGCGCTCGTCCTCGCCTGGATTGTCCCTGCGTACCTGGATATGCCCGGCGCCGCCGTCCGCGCGCCAGGCGACCCCCGGGCTGAGGTCCTCCAGGGCGGCCGCCCAGCCGTACGTCGCCAGGCGCCCGGCGCGCTGGACGACGTCGCGTTCGAGGATCGCCTGGACCCGGGGCCAGCCGGGCGCGACGATCTCGCGCCAGACCGCCTCCAGCGCGTCCGCGAACAGCGTCACGACGTCTGGGCGGTCCATGATCGCCCGCAGGTCCGGTGGTGGGGGCGGCGCGCCGCGCAGGTTCCTGGCGATCTCCCGGTGGGCCTGCTCCGGGGGTGTCGCGCGGATCACGGCGATCTCGTCGTCGAACGCGACGTTCACCCCGGACGGCGGCGGCGCGATGAAGTCCGCGTTGTAGTCCCATCTGCGGAACAGTGCCACCAGGGCCGCGAGCGCCGGTCGCTCGCGTACCAGTCGCTCGTACGGCCGCCGCCCGTCCTCGACCCACCGCCGGTGCACGCCCGCCTCGCGCCGCCCGGACAGCAGCCAGAGCGCGTGCAGGGTCTCGATCAGTGGAGAGATGGCGAACCTGCTGGTCATGACGTTCTGCGGGCTTACCTCGATGTTGAGCACCCTGCCCACGCCGAACCCCCGGGCCGATCGGACCTTTCGCTTATTTCCGAAAGCTTAGCCAGGTGTTCCCGCCGTCCCCCAGCATCGTCACCGAAGACGGCCGCGCGACGGCAGGGGAGGGGAAGTGGTGGTCGAGGAGTCCGGGCGGCGGGCCACGTTCGGCGAGGTGTTCGCCGTGCGGGAGTTCCGCGTGCTCTTCGGCAGCTTCACGCTGCTGGTGGCGGGCGACACCGTCAAGATGCTCGCCTTCTCGGTGCTCGTGTACGGGCGCACCGGTTCGGCGGGGCTGTCCGCGCTCGCGTACATGAGCGGCTTCCTGCCGTACGTCGTCGGAGGGCTCTTCCTGCTCTCCCTGGCCGACCGCGTTCGTCCCCGGCGGCTCATGATCATCGGTGAGCTGGTGCGCGCCGCCGTCTGCCTGGCGCTGGCCTTCGCCGGGCTGCCGGTGTGGGCGATGCTGCTGCTCGTCGTCGCCACCGGCGCGCTGAGCCCCGTCTTCGGCGCCGCCCGCACCGCGACGCTTCCCGAGCTGCTTCCCGGCGACGCCTTCGTGCTCGGCCGCTCCGTCCTCACCGTGACGGCGGCCGGCGCCCAGATCGGCGGCCTCGCCGCGGGCGGCGCCGTCCTCACCCTCGCCGGGCCCTCCGGAGCCCTGGTGATCACCGCCGTGCTGTCGGCGGCGGGCGCGGTGGTGCTGCGCCTCGGCCTTCCCGACCGTCCGGCCCGGACGGCCGCCCCGGCCGGACGGGACCCCGCCGCCCGCGGGAACCCGGTCGGGCTCACGCTGCGCGTCAACCGCCGCCTGATCGCCGACGGGGGTGTGCGCGGGCTACTGCTCGCGACGTGGATCCCGGTGCTGTTCGTCTCCGGCGCCGAGGCCCTCGTGGTGCCGTACCTCAGCGAGCGCGGCGCGCCCTCGGAGGCCGGTCTCGTGCTCGCGGCGTTCGCGGCGGGGATGGCGGTCGGGGACTTCGTGGTCGGGCGGTTCGTCGCGCCGGGACTGCGGGAACGCCTGTCCTTCCCGCTCGCCGTGGCGCTCGGCGTGCCGATGCTCGGCTTCGCCGCCGCGCCTGGGCTGGGGTGGTGCCTGGCGCTCGCCGTGCTGACCGGGACGTGCCTCGCCTACAACCTCGGCCTCCAGCGTAGGTTCGTCGAGGCGGTCCCCGAGGACGTGCGCGGGCAGGCGTTCGGGCTGCTCGCCTCGGGCCTGATGACGACGCAGGGGCTCGGCGCGGCCCTGGGCGGCGTCCTCGCCGAGCTGGTGCCCGTCCACCTGGCCATCGCGCTGACCGGCGCGGGCGGTGTTCTGGCCGCGCTCGCCCTGGCCCGCCACCTGCGTCCGGGGCCGAGGGTCCCCGCGTCCGAGCCTGGAGAGCATAGCGTAACCAGTTGACTACTTTGAGTGACGTAGCGGGGTGGGCCATCCTCGGAGCGAAAGGCATTCCACCCAGAAGGAAGATCCTCCCATGCGCCTACGCACCCGTCTGGCCATCCTCGCCGGCGCCGGCGCCGCCGGTGTCGCCATGGCACCCCCGTTCACCGTCCACCCCACGCCCGCCGGCGCGAGGGCGGCGAGCTGTCACGCGGCGACCAAGGGGACGGTGACCAGGTACGAGAAGGCGACCTCGCCCGGCCCCGGAGGCACGCGGGAGGTGTCCTTCCGCGGCGCGGGCACCTACGCCAGCGCATGCCTGCCGCACTGGCGCACGTACCACACCGGTCGGCTCTACCGGGTCGGCGGCGGCTGGGCGCCCGGCGACTGGGCCGCCGCCAAGTACTTCTACGACTACGGCGACCACTGGCTGGACGGCGAGGACCTCGTGTGGAAATGACCCCCCTGCGGAGGCTCGACGGCACTGGAACGGCTCACCGAGCGGGGTGGGACGGGACGCCGGCGCGCCGGCAGGCGCCTGTCAGGGCGGCGGCAGCTCGCCGGAGCCGCGGGCGATGAGGCGGGTCGGCAGGCGGAGGCGTTCGGCGGGGCCCGTCTCGCCGGACAGGCGGCGGAAGAGCAGCTCGGCGGCGGTGCGCCCGAGGTTCGCCGGGTCCTGGGCGACGACGGTGACGGCCGGGCTCAGCATGTCGGCGAGCTCGAAGTCGTCGAAGCCGACGATCGCGATGCCCCCGGCCGCCGTCGGACGGGCGTCCAGGGCCTCGAGGGCGCGCAGCGCGGTGACGGTGGTGCGGCCGTTGCCGGTGAACAGGGCCGTCGGCGGGTCGGGGAGCGCGAGCAGGCGGGCGAGGTCGGCGTGCAGGCGCTCCTGCTGGGGGGTGCCCATGGCGACCAGCGCCGCGTCGTAGGCGAGCCCAGCCGACGCGAGCGCCTCGCGGTAGCCGCGCAGCCGCTCCTCGGCGGTGAAGATCGCCGGGTTGTCGCCGAGGAAGGCGATGCGCCGGTGGCCGTGGGCGGCGAGGTGGGCGGTGCCGGCCCTGGCCCCGCCCGTGTTGTCGCACAGCACGGTGTCCACGTCCAGCCCCGGCCCGGCGGGACGGTCGGCGAAGACGGCGCGGATGCCGGCGGCCAGCTCGGGGACGAGGTACCCGTGGTCGTCGCCGGCGGGCACGATGATCAGCCCGTCCACGCGGCGCGCGCAGAAGGCGAGGACCAGCTCGCGCTCGCGCAGGGAGTCCTCGCCGGAGGACCCGGTGAAGACCAGGGAGCCGTTGCCGAGCGCGACGTCCTCGACGGCCCGGCTCAGCAGCGAGTAGAACGGGTCGGCGACGTCCTCGATGACGAGCCCGATGCTCGCCGTGCGGCCCCGGCGCAGGACGCGGGCGCCGTCGTTGCGGCGGTAGCCGAGGAGCGCGATGGCCTGCCGGACGCGCTCGGCCGTGGCCTCGTTCACGCCCCGCTCCTCGTTCACCACACGCGAGACGGTCTTGAGTGCGACGCCGGCCGCCGCGGCGACGTCGTTCATGGTGGGACGCCCGCGTCCGGTCTCTGCCACGGTGTGAATCATCGCGCATACCGGTGAGACCTGACAACGTTGTCAGCCGCGCCCGCGCGGGCTCAGGCGTCGACGGCCGAGAAGCGGCTCAGCCTCGCGCGGACCGGGTCGCGGTTCGGGGGAGCCGGGCGAACGTGGGGGCCTTCCCCGAAACCCGGTTGGTCACCATTCAGGGGGATATCGCCCGATATCCAGTCTGATCTCCGGTATAGGCTCAGGCCGCCATGACGATCCCCCACGTCGCCGGCCCCGACCCGGAGCCGGGCCCAGGACCCCGTACCGACCCCGACCAAGGCCACGAACAGGACGCCGCCCCGCCGCCCGGCCCCGCCGCCGAGCCTGCCTCCTTGCCCGGCCCCGCCGCCACTCCCGCCCGCGCGCGGGCCGGCGGCGCGTGGGTGCTGCTGGTCGCGGGGTTCGTCCTCGCCTCGCTCAACATGCGGCCCGCGCTGGCCGGGGTGTCCCCCCTGCTCGCAGAGATCATGGCCGACCTGGGGCTGACCGCGGCGGCGGGCGGGGGGATCACCACGGCGATGGTCGTCTGCCTTGGTCTGCTGGCCCCCGTGGCCCCCGCGCTGGCGACCCGGACCGGCCTGGACCGCACGCTGCTCATCGGCCTGCTCGTCCTGGCCGCCGGGGTGGCGGTGCGCCCGCTCGGCGGGGTCGCCACCCTCTACGCCGGCTCGGCGGTCGCCGGGACCGCCATCGCCATCATGAACGTCGTCATGCCCGGCGTGGTGAAACAGCACTTCCCCGACCGGGTCGGGCTGTTCACCGGCATCTACGTCTCGGGCATGGTGACCGGCGCGGCGTCCGCCTCGGCGGTCATGGTGCCGATCGAGCAGCGGTACGGCTGGCGCGTGGCGGCCGGGTCCATGGCCGTGTTCGCGCTGGCGGCGGCCCTGCTGTGGGCGCCGCAGGCGCTCAGGCGGCGCGCCGCGTCCCGGGCGGGCGGCGCGCACAGGCCGTACGCCGGCCTGCTGCGCAGGCGAGTGACCTGGTACGTCATGAGCTTCATGGGCCTTCAGTCGCTGACCTTCTACGTCATGCTCGCCTGGCTGCCCACGATCTTCCGCGACGCCGGGCTCCCCGCCGACCAGGCCGGCTACCTGCTGGCGCTGACCAACCTCGCCCAGGTCGCGGCCACGCTCACCGTCCCCGTGCGGGCGGGACGGGCGCGCTCGCAGGTGCCGCACACCGTCGTGGCGGCGCTGGCGACCGTCGCCGGCTACCTCGGCGTGCTGCTCGCCCCCGCCACGCTCCCATGGCTGTGGATGATCGTGCTCGGCCTCGGCCAGGGCGCCTCGATCGCGCTCGCGCTGCTGATCATCGCGATGCGGGCCCCCGACCCGGCCTCGGTGACGGCGCTGTCGGCGGTCGCGCAGTCGTCGGGGTACCTGCTGGCCGCCCTCGGCCCGTTCCTGATCGGGCTGCTCCACCAGTCCTCAGGCGGCTGGACGCTGCCGCTGGTCACGGGCCTCGCCGTCTGCGGGGCGCAGCTCGTGGCGGGCGTCCTCGCCGGGCGTCCTCAGACGGCCGCGCCCGGACGGTGACGGCGGCCGCTCTTTACGTGTCGTTGACGAGAGCGAGGGCTTGACCTGGCTTAACATCGCAGCGTGATCACTCTTGCGTGGATCGTGGCCGGCATGGTCTCCCTCGCGCCCGGCGTCGCGGCGCCCGGCGGTGCCGGGCCCGCCCCCCATCCCCTCGTCATCGGGCACCGCGGCGCGTGCGCCTACCGGCCCGAGCACACCATGGCCTCCTACGAGACCGCGATCCGGGACGGCGCCGACTACATCGAGCCCGACCTGGTGTCCACCAAGGACCACGTACTGGTCGCCCGGCACGAGAACGAGATCTCCCAGACGACCGACGTCGCCGCGCACCCGGAGTTCGCCGCGCGCAGAACGACCAAGACGATCGACGGGCGAAGCCTCACGGGGTGGTTCACCGAGGACTTCACGCTGGACGAGCTGCGCACGCTGCGCGCCGTCGAGCGCCTGCCCGCGCTGCGTCCCGGCAGCGCCGCGTACGACGGCACGTCCACGATCGCGACGTTCGACGAGATCGTCGCGCTCGCGCGGCGCGCCGGGGTCGGCGTCTACCCCGAGACCAAACACCCGGGGTACTTCGCGTCCATCGGCCTCCCGCTGGAGCAGCCGATGCTCGTCACCCTGGCGAAGTACGGCTGGACCGAGCGGACCGACCCGGTGTTCGTCCAGTCGTTCGAGACCGCCAACCTGCGGGCGCTGCGCGCCAGGACGCGTCTGCGGCTGATCCAGCTCATGGAGGCCACCGGCGCTCCCCGCGACCTGGTCGTCGCGGGGGACCGGCGCACCTACCGCGACCTGGCCACCCCCGAGGGCCTGCGCCAGATCGCCGGCTACGCCGACGGCATCGGCGTGCACGTGCGCCTGGTCGTCCCAGAGGACGACGGGCGCGGCGCGCCGACGTCCCTGGTCACCGACGCGCACCGCGCGGGCCTGGACGTCCACGTCTGGACCGTCCGGCCGGAGAACGGCTACCTGCCCGCGGGCTTCCGCGCCGGCGACCCCAAGGCGCCGGGGTACGCGGCCGCGCACGGCGACGTCGGCGGCTGGCTCACGCGCCTGTACGGCCTGGGGGTCGACGGCGTGTTCACCGACGACCCCGGCGCCGCGAGCCGGGCCCGCGACGCGCTCACGTGACCGCGTCCAGCGCCAGTCCCCGAGGGCTCAGACGAGCGCCTCGGCCTCCACCTGGCGCAGCTCGTCGGCGTAGCTGACCGAGGCGCGGCGCATCACGCCGTCCTCGCTGATCGAGTACTGCCCGAGCCGCCACAGCGGGGGAGAGTAGGCGTGGATCGACACGCTGTGCTCGGCGTGCCCGTTGATGCGGTGGATGTGCTCGGGCCCGAACGCCAGCGACTCGCCCTCAGAGACCAGCGTCTCGACGTGCTCGCCGCCGATGCGCGGGTTGGACTCCAGCAGCGTGCCGGCGATCACCCGCACCGCGCCGGACGACACGTCGTGGTCGTGCCAGCCCGTGTCGTCCTCGGGGCGCCAACAGATGACCCAGATGTCCACGAAGGAGTCGCGGTGGAGGGAGGCGTAGTGACGCGCCTCCCCGGTCTCGCCGAACGCGATGTGGTGCGACCACAGGTCCGGACGGTCCGCGAGGTCTTCGACGAGGGCGCGAAGTTCGCGCTTGTCGAGGAATCGCTCTGGCAGGGATTCCCAGCTCATCTGGGCACGGCTCCTTTCGTGTCGAGCAGGCGCGCGGGGTTGGTGACCGCAATCGTGTGGTCGGCGGCCTCGCCGAGCAGGGTTCGCGGAGGGGAGGCGTAGGGGGCGTCCGAGCCGAGCACGACGACCTCGATGCCGACCACGCGGGTGATCGCGTCGATGGCCTGGTGGCCGTAGGACGAGGTCTCCAGGAACGCGTCCGGGTCGACGGTGCCCCGGGACGAGCCGCCGCGGGCGATGAAGCGCTCCACGTGCAGGGGGGCGAGGCCGGCCAGCAGGGCGAAGCAGACGCGCAGGCGGGGGTGCCTCGGCCGGCCGAACGCCCGGAAGGCGTACCACGCGGCGTGCATCTGCTGGACGTACGGGACGACCGCGGGCCACCAGCCGGGGGCGTCGGCGGCCGCGGCGGGGCCCGGATGGACGAACAGCGGCAGGTCGCGCTCTTCCAGCAGGTCCAGCAGCGGCGCCACGCGGGCGAACCCGGCGGCGTCGCGCAGGGCGGTCGCCGGCAGCTGTAGCCCCGCGAAGCCGGAGTCCAGGGCCTTGGCGGTCAGGGCCGGGTCGATCTCGGTGACGCACGCGGAGGCCCACGCGCGGAACGACGAGGGCAGCTCCAGCGCGCCCTCGTGATAGGCGTCGATGAGGGGCCAGGCGTCGTCCGGCGGCAGGTGCTCGATGCCGAGCGGGCTGGACAGCGACACGAGCGCGAGCTCCAGGCCGTGCTCACGGTTGAAGGCGAGCCGGTGGTCCAGGTCGTGGTCGCGGGGGTTCACCTCGTATGGCGCCTCGCCGTCGAGGTACAGCGTCCAGCCGTCCAGGAACGGCGGCCTCGCGCGCCGGCGCAGCGCGTCCACGAAGCCCGCGGTCCAGATGTGCTGGTGCACGTCGATGCCCATGTCACCTCCTCACGTGCACTATATCCGACAATCCCTATCGATATTGTCGGCATTGCCTCTGCGGGTCCGTGAAACGGTTCACTGATACGTTTCAGTGAACCGCTTCACCAACGCCGCGTCAACACCTCCGGGGGCTCGGATGCCCTCGCGCGCCGGGGTTTCCACATAAGCTGAAGTGATGTCGCGATCCCAGCCGCGCAAACGCGCGACGATCCGAGAGGTGGCACAGGCTACCGGCCTGTCACCCGCCGCCGTCTCGTACGCGCTGCGCGGCATGCAGGTCTCCGAGGAGACGATCGAGCGGGTGCGCCAGGCCGCCGCCGAGCTCGGCTACGAGGCCGACCCGATCGCCCGTGCCCTCGCCAGCGGGCGTACCGGCATGATCGGCCTGCTGTGCGGCTCGCTTGAAGACCTGTGGCAGCAGTCGCTCGCCGTCGGCATCGGCAGGGCCCTGCGCGAGAAGGACCGCTACGCGCTGATCCTCGACGCCGCCGGCGATCCCGCCCGCGAGCGCACCCTCGCCCGCCAGCTCCGCGACCAGCGCGTCGACGGCATGATCGTCCAGCCGGTCGACCCGGCCGCGCAGATGTGGGGGGAACTCGCCGAGACGGTCCCGGTCGTCGCGATCGGCGACGCGCTCGCCGACGCCAGGACGGCCGGCGAGGTGGTCTTCGACAACCGCAGGGGCGTCACGCTGGCCCTGGAGTACCTGCGCGACCGCGGCCACCACCGCATCGCCGTCCTCACCCCGACCAGGCCCAGCACGCCCGACCGGCCGGCCGACCTCCACGTGACCGCCGAGGCCGACCGCCTCGGCCTGGACATCGAGGTCGTCAACGCCCCGCACGGGCTGCCGGCCATCACCGACACGGCCCGCGCGCTGCTCTCCGGGGCCTCCCGCCCGGCCGCGGCCTTCTGCTTCTCCGACTTCATCGCCTACGGCGTCTACGCGGCCGCCGCGGAGGCCGGTCTGCGCGTGCCGGAGGACGTCTCGATCATGGGGTACGACGACCACCCGATGTCCGGTCTGCTCACCCCTGGGCTCACCACCGTGAACTGGGACATCGACGGCATCGTCCGCGCCGCCGTCCGGCTGGTGGCCGCGGCGGCGGACGGGCAGGTGCGCAGGCGCCGGATCATCCAGGCCCCCGAGCTGTGCGAACGCGGCTCGGTGCTCAGCCGCCGCTGAGGGGGCCTTCGTCGTCCTTGTCCGGCGTGCGCCGTCGTTCAGTCGTCGTTCAGGCCGAGCAGCATGTCGAGGATCCAGCTCACCACGCCGACCACGATCGCGCCGAGGAAGGCGGCCCAGAAGCCGTCCACGTGGAACGGCAGGTCGAGCTTGTCGGCGATCCAGCTCGTGAGCAGCAGGAGCAGGGCGTTCACCACCAGGGCGAACAGGCCCAGCGTGAGGATGTAGAACGCGCAGCCGATGGTCTTGATGATCGGCTTCAGCACGGCGTTGACGAGGCCGAATATGAGGGCGACCGCGATCAGCGTGCCCACCGTCTTGGTGGTGGTGGTCTGGGCGACGGTGATCCCGTCGATCAGGCGGGTGGCGGCCCAGAGCGCGCCCGCGACCACAAGGATCTTGAGGATGATCTTCACATAGGTGATGCTCCCATGGTGCACCGGGGGAGCGGTAGGGCCGGAGGACCGGGCGCCCCAGCTCCGTCGCGCTTTCCGTGCCCGGCGCCGGCCCCTTGACCGTCCTGTGACGCGGGGAGAACATCGGCGGGTGATCGTTTCTCCTCATGGCGATCTGCATATCCCCCTGATCGCGGGGAAAGGGGTGAAAGGGGGTGATACTCAATGGACCGGGACGAGTTGGAGTCGCTGCCGCCCAAGGAGCTTCACGACAGGGCGGTGCGCTACGCGGTCGCGCACGGTGACTTCGGCTTCCTATGGGACCTGCTGAAGGTCATCCCCGCGGCCGAGGCCGCCAGCGGCCACTCCGCCGAGTCGGCCAACGACCTCAGCCGCGTGTCCGCGCTGCTGAGCGACGCCATGGCCTCGGGTGAGGGAGAGCTCGGCGAGGCGCTGAAGCCCGTCTACATCGCCTACCTCTCCAAGCACCCGGACGCCTGACCCCGCTGGCGACGGCTCTAGGCTCCATCCATGGCAACGGTGAATGTGGAGCGTACAGAGGACGGCTTCGTGGCGACCAACGGCCGCGGGGCCAGGGTCGCCATCGGAGGCGGCGACGACAACGGGGCCTTCACCCCGGTCGAACTGCTGCTCGCCGCGGTGGGCGGCTGCAACATCGTGACGGTCGAGCCGCTCACGGCCCAGCGCGGGCACCGGCTCGTCCGGCTGGCGATGAGCGTCGAGGCCGCGAAGGTGGAGTCGAACATGCTCGGCACCGTGACGGTCACCTACGACGTCGAACTTCCCGAAGGGGACCCCGAGGCGGACGAGGTCTTCCGCTCCGTCGCCCAGCGGGTCCACGAGCGCCACTGCACGGTGAGCCGCACCCTGCAGCAGGGCGTCGAGGTCAAGGTCGAACTGCCCGAATAGCCGCCTGCGCCTGCGGGTCCGTCCGTACCCGGTCAACCCCGGGACTTAGACCGAATCTATACCCTGCGATGACGAGCAGCTCAGGCCCCGGTATGTAGTGTTAAGGCAGGTCAAGAGGGATGCGACCTGGCACCCGAGAGGGTGCGGACAAGAGCTTTTCTCAGAAGGACGCGGTGGGGGACCGCGTCCGTTCAGCGGGACCGCCCGATGCGTTTGGGGGAAGGCATCGGCGCTGGACCGTGTGAGATCGGGGCCGGGCAGGCGGGGGACTGCCCGGCCCCGACCTATGTCCCCCGCGCCTCGTCGCCTCGTGGCCCCCTCGCGACGTCACCTTCAGCCGGAGCTCCGCCCCCGGCGCGCCCTCACCCCTGGCTTGTCTTTACCGAGGTCCTTTACCTGAAGCCTCGGCTTCACCATCCTCGCGACGTCCGCCGCAGACCCCGCTCGGCCGCTCGGACGCCGCTTTCCGCGCTTTCGCGCGCCTCATGTGCCTCCTGAGTTTCGCGGCGCCTCATGCGTCACACGCGCGGCGTGCCCCGGCTGACCAGGCCCTTCGGTCGAGCGGCGCTGTCATGGGTGTCTGAAACATGAGGTTTGGGTGGGAAAGGTAGATCTTCTGGTGCTTTCGGGGGCTATTGTTGGCTTTGTCCTGACTTGGTGGGTAAGGTCTTAACCCAAGACGGGCGGTGACCTGGTCTTCAGCCCGAAGGCCGCCGCCCAGACGTTGAATCTCCGAGGCCCGCAACGGCCGAGGGGAACCGGGGACCCATGTCCTTCGGGGTGAATCCGCGCGAGCGGTAGGGATCGACTCCAAGCCCGAACCCGTCAGCTAACCCGGTAGACGTGATTGGAGAGGAGACCGAGTGGAGCACCCCACTCCGCGGAGCCCATCCCCCGGGCTACCCTAAGTCCCGGATCTCGCCGTCAGAAGCGGCGGACAAGTCGGCTCGGAGCAGCCGTCTCACCGGGCGCGTAGTTCGCCCTCTGTGACGTGGTGGCAGACGCCACAACTTTCTGCACAAGTACGGAAACGCGCGGGTCCCGGCGATTGACGTGGTCTCGCCGATCCAGCGATCAGACAGCGCTTTCCACTCCCGTACCGGTGCCGTCATCGGCCCTGAAGTGCGGTCCTTGTCTTCTGATGAAAGATCCGATCTCCCCATGACTTCTTTCGCTGTACCCCCCACCTGGCGACCGATGTCCTGTATCGTCGGCGCCTGCCTCGCCGCCCTCACGGCCTTCGGCACGACCACCGTCGCGGCCAACGCGGAGAGCGTCCCCATCCCCGTCCCCTCCGACGGCGTCGTGGCCGAACCGGCCGCCCAGTCCGCGCCCGTCCTCCTCACCGGATCCACCAAAGCCTCGTACTTCTGGGACGACGCCTCCGGCCGCATGGGCGACACGGGCCTGCCCGCGATCGGCAAGCCGATGCAGAAGGGCCTGTTCGCGAGCCCGAGCTGGCCGCTCGGCACCGAGGGATACGTGCTGTACAAGGGCAAGAAGGCGCCCTTCTTCATCGGCGACCGCGGCCCCGGAATCCCCTCCAACAGCGGCGTGATGCTGGACATCGACGGCAAGACCTTCGCGGAACTGACCGGAGGCAGCTTCAACGACTCCACCCTCACGGTGCAGGGCTTCGACGCCGGTCACATCAAGGTCGACTACGTGGTCACCAAGTGGGGCTCGGGCAAGGGCAAGAAGAACCACCCCGTCCCCTTCTCCAGCGGCGCCTGGGCCGTCTTCGACCGCAACCCGGCCACCCCGCCGCGCACCCCGGTCGTCCTGGCCGGCAACTGACTCGATGTGCGCGCCCGCGCGGGTACTGCTAAAGTCGCCCTAGCCAACGCGCCGCTAGCTCAGTTGGTTAGAGCAGCTGACTCTTAATCAGCGGGTCCGGGGTTCGAGTCCCTGGCGGCGCACCACGGCTAACGCCGATGACCTGGGCATTCTCTTCGACGAAGAGAGTGCCCACAGTCATTTGATCACCTGAGTCATATGAGGGACGCTCCGCCGCGGTCAAGGCCCCGCCGGACGCGGGCTCACCCCGACCATGCGCGCGAAGGCCTCCGGGGTCACGATGGGAATGCCGTAGCCGCGAGCCTTGCGCGCCTTCCCCGAAAGCGTGTTGGGGTCGGCGGCGACCAGGAGGCGGACCTTCTTGGTGACGTTCGGGTGGGGGACGTACGACGCCGCGCTCGCCAGGCGCTCCCAGGCTTCGCGTCCTCCGTCCATCTCGCCGGTGAAGGCGATGAGGTCGCCCGGTTCGAGCCGGTAGCGCGGGATCCGGTCCGGCCGGTGCCGGTCGGCGGCGGCCAGGGCCTCGGCGGCGGCCGCGGGCGGAAGGCCGAGAAGCATGGACACGAGCTCGATCTCGCGGCGCTCGGCGTCGGTGACGACCCCGTCGGCCCGCGCCGCCTGAGCCACGGCGGCCAGGTAGTCACGGTGCAGCTTCTCCACGTCCGCGCGCGCCAGCCCCAGGCGGCCGGCCACGTCCACGAGGGCGTCGGCCTCGGTCGCGGAGATGTGATGGTCCAGCAGCGCCTGGTCGAGCAAGGCCAGGTAGGCGTCCGCGTGGACGGGCCGCGGGGCGCGGGGGAGGCGGTCGAGGATGCGGGCGAGGAAGTGGCCGTCACGTTGGGCCGAGACGCCGCGCCGGACCCCCTGGGCGTCCTCGCCGGAAAGCCGCGGCCAGGACGCCCGGGTCCCGGCGTCGAGTTCCGCGCTCCAGGGGACGTCCGGGTGGCTCAGGGCGAGGTAGTGGCGCAGCAGGGACGCCGCGGCGCGGGCGTCGACGAGGGCGTCGTGGTGCCCGTCGAGTGGGATGTCCGCCATGGCGCAGCAGCCGGCGAGGTTGCGCGGGGCCTGCGGCAGGAACCGGGCGGCCTGTTCCATCGTGCACACGCCGAGGTCGTGGCGCAGTGGCACCTCCACGCCGAGGCGGGCGAACTCGTGCGTGAGGAAGCCGAGGTCGAACCGTAAGTTGTGGGCGACGGGCACGCGGCCCCGGAGTAAGCGGACCAGGGCCCCGGCGATGTCCTTGAACGTCGGAGCGTGACGGACGTCGGCGGCGTCGATGCCGTGGACGCGCTGTGGCCCGAGGTCGCGTTCCGGGTTCACCAGCGTGCTCCACTCGCCCGTGACCCGTCCCGCGACGTCGAGATGGACGATCCCTACCTCCACCACCCGGTCATGCCACGAAGGCCGCAGCCCTGTCGTCTCCACGTCGATCACCGCGTACCCGGCCGCACCGTCCATCCGCACGCCCCTCCATAGCTCCACCGCCCCGACGATCTCACCCCTGCCGCGAGCGGCCGAGCCGAACGCACGCAGCGTGACCGACTTGCAACGGAACCGGCATAACGGATGGCGTCGAGATGCGGATGGCCCCGCGTCACCGCCGGTCAGGTCACGCGGGTGGCCGTGCGGACGGCACCGCCGCACCTTCCTCGTAGCCCGTCGGCATCCACCCGCCGGCAGGGCTACGCCCGTGCGGTCTCGCGTCTGGTGTCAGGCGGTGGTGGGGAGGCGGGTGGGGGCGGGGGCGGTGGAACGGCGGACTACCAGTTCGGGGCGGTAGAGGAGTTCGGTGCGGGGGGCGGGGATGCCGCTGATCTCGTCCAGGAGGCTCGCCACCGCGGCCAGGCCCATCTCGCGGACGGGCTGGCGGATGGTGGTGAGCGGGGGGTCGAGGTAGGCGGTCATCGGGGAGTCGTCGAAGCCGACGACCGAGACGTCCTCGGGCACGCGCAGGCCGCGCTGGCGGGCGCCGCGGATGGCACCGATCGCCATGATGTCGCTGCCGCAGCAGATAGCGGTGCAGCCGCGGTCGAGGAGCTGCTGCGCGGCTGACTGCCCGCCCTCCAAGGTGTAGAGGGTGTTGACGACGAGCTCGGCGGGGTCGGAGCCGTCTCCGCACTCGGCCATGGCGCGGCGGAAGCCGTTCGTCTTGCGGATCGTGGGGACGAAGCGCTGCTGGCCGATGGCCAGGCCGATGCGCCGGTGTCCGAGCGAGGCCAGGTGCCGGACGGCCATGTCGAGCGCGGCGTCGTCGTCGTTGGAGATGTAGTGCGCCTCGATGTCGGCGCGGAAGCCGTTGACGAGGACCATCGGCAGGCCGAGCTCGATCAGCCGCGCGTAGCGGGAGCGGTCGGACTGCGAGTCGGCGTGCAGGCCGCTGACGAAGATGATGCCTGAGACCCCGCGCTCCAGGAGCAGCTCGGTGTAGTCGTCCTCGGCGATGCCGCCGGGGGACTGGGTGCAGAGCACCGCGGTGTAGCCGGAAAGGACGAGCGCGCTCTCGATGACCTGCGCGAACGCCGGGAAGACGGGGTTGTTCAGCTCGGGGAGGATCAGGCCGATCAGGCCGGTGCGCTGCTGGCGCAGCCGGTCGGGGCGTTCGTAGCCCAGCACGTCGAGGGCCGTGAGCACCGCCTGCCGCGTGGCCGGCGCCACCCCCGGCTTGTTGTTGAGCACCCGGCTCACGGTCGCCTCACTCACGCCGGCATGGGCGGCGATGTCGGCGAGGCGCATTGTCATGACGGCTCATTCACCTTTCTTGCCCGCCTGTGGGCCGCCGCGCCGTGACGACGGGCAAGCCTGGCCTCCAGAGTAGCGAAGGGGAGCACCCCGTCCTTCCAGGAAATCGCGACGATGACGAGGGATGACGAGGCATGAGGAGGGTTCCGTGCCGGCGTGGAGCGCCTGGGACGAGGCGTCCGGTGCGGCGCGGGCCGACGCCGGAGGCCGAGGCGTGACGTGGAACCGCTTGCAGGCTCTGCGGGCCGGAACGGGCGCACCGGTCGCGGACGCCGGCATCGACATCGTGGTCGCCTCGGGCGCCCGCCTACGGGGCACGGTCAGCCGCTCGCGCTGACCGGGCCGGGCATGTGAGTCGGGGTGGGAAGCGGTCGCTTCCCACCCCGACTCCGGCCCGGCCGTCTACTTCGGGTACGGCTATTTCAGGTACGGCCCGTCGGCGCCGATCCTGCCCGGGGCCGGGTTGCCGGGCAGGTCCAGCACGTAGGCGCGCATGTTGCCCTTGCCGGTCAGGCTGATCGACAACGTGCCGTCGGTGACCGTCCTGCTGTCACCGGTGACGGCGTCCACGTACCTGCCGTTCGGGATGCCGGTGAACGTGGCGTTCCCCGAGATGGTCACCAGGACGAAGCTGTCCACCGAGCCTTCGGTGAAGCGGCGCTTGTACGCCATCTGCCCGGTGACTCCCTGCGTGGCGTACTGCCCCTTGCGCAGCGCCGGGATCGCCCGGCGGATCTGGTTGAGCCGCTGCACGTGCTTGACCAGCGGCTGGCTCAGCGTGGTGGCGACGGGGCCGGAGGCGCTGGAGACGACCCCGAAGTCGCTCGCCGTGACGCTGCCCTCGATCTTGTCGCCGTAGTACGCGCGTCCGGTGGTGGCCAGCGGGCACGTCGGCCCGCAGTCGACCGGCTTGCCCTTCTGGAACTCGATCTCCGACCCGTAGTACAGCGTGGGGATGCCGCGGAACGTCCACATCAGGCTCATGTTCTCGGCCCAGGCGTCGGTGCCGCCGGTGTACCGGAAGCCCGACTTGTTGGGGCCGTAGTCGTGCGAGTCGACGTAGACGGCGTTGTAGGTGGCGTCGTTGGTGCTGTCGTCGGAGTCCTTGCCGTTGTTGAAGGCGTTCTGCGCGTCCGAGAAGTTCATGTGCATGCGCATGTCGATGATGTTCATGCCGGAGAACTTCGCGTGGTCGGGCGCGTGGTAGGCGTTGCCGTTCAGGAACGCGTTGGTGCTGGTCGGCTGGTTGCCCGGACCGAGCTGCTCTTCATAGTCGTACTGCTCCAGCGCCGCCGCCACGTCGTCGGCGCTGTAGTCCTTGCGCTCCTTCCAGGTGTAGAACTGCGCCGAGTGGTTGACCGAGCCGCGGTTCCACTTGTCGTTCACGAACGCCGCGACCTCGCCGAAGATGTAGAAGTCCTTGGCCTTGCCCGCGCCGAACTTCTGCGTGATGTGGTCGTAGATCGCGGGCAGGAACCGCCGGTTCCACGTGACCCTCGGGACGTGCACGGCGGTGTCGACGCGGAACCCGTCCACGCCCATGTCGATGTACCGGTTGTAGGCGTCGATCAGGTACTTCTGGACCTGCGCGTTCTCGGTGTTGAAGTCGGCCAGGTCCTCGTGCAGCCAGCAGCTGCGCGAGTCCTCGCCTTCCCAGTTGCCGATCCAGCACTGGTGGTACAGGGCCGAGGGGAACATGCCCGAGGTCGGGCTCGGCCACTGGCAGTTGTAGATGCGGTAGCCCTCGGGGCTGAAGTACTGCGTGGGCGTGCCCCAGCTCCGGCAGGTGTTGCCCGTCGGCTCCTCGGTCGACCACAGGTCGCCGTTGTACGGCCGGCCCTTGGCCATCTCGTTCTGGGCGGGCGTCATGTCCGGGTCGTTCCCCTGGTGCTCCACCATCGGGTCGTACGCGGCGGACGGGTCCTTCCTGCTGTACAGCCACTTCCACTGCTCGTCGCGCACGCCGTACACGGGCGGGACGTACAGGCCCTTGGCGCCCCAGCGCGAGCTGTGGTTGTAGACCACGTCCTGGAAGATCTTGATGCCCTTGGCGTGCGCCTTGTTGATGAGGTCCTGGTAGCCGGCGCCGGGGGTCTCCAGGCGGGTGTCCACCCGGTAGAAGTCCCAGCCGTGGTAGCCGTGGAAGTCGTAGTCGGACCGGTTGAGGATGACCGGCGTGATCCAGATCGCCGAGAACCCGAGCCCCTTGATGTAGTCGAGCTTGTCGATGAGGCCCTTGAAGTCGCCGCGGAACATCGGGTCGTTGTTCGCCGCGTTGCCGGAGCGGATGTTCTGGCTTCCACCACGGTTGTTCGAGGTGTCCCCGTCGTAGAACCGCGCGGTCATGACGAAGTAGATGGTGTCGTCGCGCGGGTCGCCGCCCAGCGGGGTCCCCTGGGTCGGCGGGGGCGGCGCGTCGCCCGTCCTGACCGAGACCGCGGTGGTGTACGCGGACCGGTTGCCGGCCGCGTCCAGTGCCCGCACCTGGTACGCGTAGGTCGTCTGCGCGTCCAGGCCGGAGTCGTTGTACGTGGTCGCGCCCGCGGCCCGGACGAGCGGTGCGCCGGTGCCCGTGACCCTGCTGATCTCGTACCCGGTGACGCCGACGTTGTCGGTCGAGGCGTTCCAGGCGACGCGGACGGTGGTACCGCTCGCGGTGGTCGTGAGACCGGTGGGCACGGTCGGCGGCGTGGTGTCCGGCGGCTCGGGCACGCACGGCTCCGGCGCGTTGGCGCGCACGACCCCGTCCTTGACCGTGGTGGTGCCGAGCCCGATGGCGTAGTCGGCGCCGTTGTTGTTGTCCCAGGTGCCCGACCCGTTGTTGAAGGCGGCCTTCAGCCCGCCGGCGGACCCGAGGGCGATCGTCTTCTTGGCCCAGTCGGCGCAGGTCGTCTCGTTCATCGGGACGCCGGGGACCGTCGTCCACGAACCGCCGGTGGGCTGGTAGTGGATGTTGGCGGAGGCCCAGCCCCTGGTCTTCTTGTAGTAGAACACGGTGGCCGTGTTGCCCGCGGTCGGGGTCGGGGAGACGGACGGCGACGGGGAGGGGGACCCGGTGCCGCACGGGTCGGCGGCGTTGCCGGTCACGACGCCGTTCTGGACGGTCGAGACGCCGGTCCCGAGGGTGTAGTCGCGCCCGTTGTTGTTGTCCCAGGTGCCCGACCCGTTGTTGAAGGTGACCTGGAAGGTGGCCGCGCCGCCGAGGTCGACGGTCTTCTTCTTCCAGCCGGCGCAGGGGGCGTCCATGGGGACGCCGGGGACGGTCGTCCAGGTGCCGTTTATGCCGTAGTGGATGTTGGCGGTCGTCCAGGTCGTCTTGTAGTACACCGTGGCGGTGCCCGTCGGCGGTGGCGTCGTGGGGGAGGGGGACGGCGTGGACGAGGCTCCGGCACGGATGGCGACCGCGCTCTTCGCGGCGACGCTCACCGTGGCGACCCCGCTCGCGTTCACGGACACCGAGCCGCTTCCCGCCAGGTTCTGGTACGTCCCGGCCGGCAGCCCGGTGGTGAAGGAGCGGCTGACGGCGGTGGTGCCGTTGTTGATCGCGACCCAGCCCTTGGCGCCGCGGCTGAACGCGATGAGGTTGTTGCCGTCGTCGGTCCAGTTGGCGACCGCGGTGCCGCGCACGGCGTTGTGGAAGCCCACCATGCCGGACATCTCGCGGTCCAAGCAGTTCCACTGGCCGTTCGAGCAGTCGGTGTCGGTGACGAGGCCGCCGCCCGAGGACGGCGGTCCCGCCTCGGGGTTGCCGAAGGTGAAGCCGGAGTACACGCTCGGCGTGCCGAACGGCCAGGCCAGCATGAACACGTTGGCCAGCCGGTAGGTGCCGCCGTCCTTGTAGCTGAGCGTGCTGCCGCCCCGCTCGGTGTCGTGGTTGGCGACGAAGACCACGGCCTTGTCGCTCGGCACGGACAGCCCCGAGCTCTCGCCGAAGCCGTTCAGGTTCTTGATCTGCCCGCTGAGGAAGTGCTCGCGCAGCCGGCGCCCGTAAACGAACTCGTCGACGTCGCCGATGCCGGTGTACTGGCTGGGCTGCACGGCCTCGCCCGAGCCACCCGCGATGACCTCCTGGTGGAAGTACGCCGGGCCGGTCAGCTTGGCCTTGATCGCGGCCAGGTCGGCAGGGCTGATGTGCTTGGCCGCGTCGATGCGGAAGCCGTCCACGCCCAGGCCGGTGAGCTTGTCGAGATAACCCGCGATCTTGGTGCGGACGGCGTCGGAGCCGGTGTTCAGGTCGGACAACCCCACCAGCTCGCAGTTCTGCACGTTCGACGCGTCGCCGTAGTTGCCGATCGCGCAGGTGGGGGTGTGGAAGTCGGAGGCGGTGTAGAGCCCCGGGTAGTTGTACTTGCCGAAGGCATACCCGCCGTAGCTGGTGCTGCCCATGCCGGTCATGTGGTTGATGACCGCGTCGACCTGCACCTTGACGCCGGCCGCGTGGCAGGCGTCCACCATGCTCCTGAACGCGGCTTCGTTGCCGAACTTGCTGGTCAGCTCGTAGCGGGCCGGCTGGTAGACGTCCCACCAGACCGAGCCGCCCTGGGTCATCGAGTCCTGCGGGGGCGCCACCTGCACCGCGGCGTACCCGGCGGGGCCGAGGACGGTGGTGCACTCGGTGGCGACGGACTTCCAGTTCCAGTTCCAGAGGTTGGCGATGACGCCGGGGGTGGGAGGGGCGGCGCTCGCAGGCGTGCCGGACATGGCCGACACCGTGATCACGGTGCTCGCCAAGCCGCCCAACGCGACCGCGACGATTGATTTGTAGACTCTCATGAGCGGGGTTCTCCAGAGCGTGAGGGGGGATCCCGTGTGCCGGGCCGGGTGGGGGAACACCCGGCCCGCCGTGTCCGCGGACCCGCGCCGGGGCGCGGGCGGCGCGTGCCGGCTTCGGGGTGGTCGCGCGGACCCGCGCGAAGCCGTGATGTCGTGGGATGGCCTGGACGGCTGTCGTCCCGACGGCGGCCTGAGGAAGCCGGAGCCCGGTGATCTGGCGGGCGGTACCGGCGGGGGGACCTCTCGCAGGACGGAGTGCGCACACCATAGGGGCCTCCGTGTTCAGATTTCCTAGGTGTTGCCCGGAAGTTACTCACGTGGGCGACCGCTCTGCAATAGCTTGCAGAAACTTTCTGGATGACCGGCAGCGAATCGGGGCACGGGGGGACGATCTCTGACCCTTATGTCCGATTTGCGTAGAGGCTCGGTTGCGTGGGGTGATGGTGCGGCTACTGATCTTCGGTTCTGTGCAAGGTCTGCGAAATCGCTGAAACGTCTTTCAGTAGTCCGCTGTGTGCGTCCTCCGGTCAGCGGGTTCTGGCCGGGAGTTCGGCCGGGGGGTTTGGGGTCGGCCGAAGGTACTCGAATGGAGACCGGATGGGGCGGGCGGGGTGATCGGCCGACGGGATCGGCCGGGGAAAGTGAAATTGGCAAAGCGTCACGGAATGTGACGGGGTGTGGAAGAGGTGGCTGGAAGGTGGGGTTGGCGCGGGGCTGAAGTGCCGGGGGCGCGACGGGGCGTGCGTATTGGGACATCACAGCGTGAAAATCGGCACGGTGACGAGACGGAGGCATCCGGGGCTTCCCGGCCGCCTGCGGCGGTGTCAATTCAATGGCTCGGGGACGCGGCGCGGGGGCGTGTCGGCGGGGGCGGGAGAATAGGGCCGGTCCGGTCCTCATTTCAAGGTCCCGGAATCGCCGGGTCCTCACTTCGCGACGGAACGTCCCGCGGCGGTGATATCGCTCGGCGCCGGGGCGGCGGTGTTTGTGCAGGCCAGGCTCACAACCGGATCCGACCACTGGTCAGTGGACCAGTCATGGGAGGAGCTTGGGCCTACCGCGTTGGCGCTCGTGCGCACGGTGGGGACGCGATGGCGCGCGATCGGAAGAAAGGCGAATGAGGGGATGTGTAGGGGCTGACGGACGCCTCCAATGTCCCCGAGGAGGAAACTGAACACAATTCGGTTTTGTGTTCTCCCAGGTACGTGGTGCCGCGTCGGAGCGTGAAACGAATTCCCTGTGAAGTCACCGGACATTCGGCCGGCCCTGTGGCCCGCGCTCTCGGCGCCACAGGGCCGCCGTCCCGGCTCCGGAATCGGCCGGTGAGCCGTCCACGGACGTCCACCGGGCGACCCACCGCACGCCGGCGCCGGATCGGCCGTACCACTTCCCGCCGACCCGGCGCCGGTCGAGCAGGGGCGTAGCGGGCGGGAGGGGAGGGGCCCGGTGCTCATAGGTGTACAGCGCACCAGGCGCTCGTCACGCGCTTCCGTTGGTCATGCGTCTTCGGTCGTCACGTGCATGCGTGCGGCGTGGAGGCGTTCGTAGTGGGGCAGGTGGTAGTCGAGGTAGGCGGAGAGTTCGGGGTTGGTGCGGACGAGGTCGGTGTTCGCGCCCGCGGTGCGGACGAAGCCGTCGGTGCGGCTGGTCGACTCGTGCCAGCGCTGGGTCTTACGCCAGTCGTCGCGTACCCCGGGCTGCCAGCTCAGCGCTTCGGGCATGAACGGGATGGAGACGCGGGCGCAGTACTCCCTCACCGTGCCGACCGGGTTCTCGATCAGGTCCTCGGAGTCGATGACCACCGGAGGCGTCTGCGACCTGGCCGCGACCGCGTCGTAGATCTCGGCGAGCCACGCGAAGCCGATCTCGTCCCGGCCGAGATCGGCGTTGAGCGCGAAGTGGGAGGCGATGGCCTGTTCGGGGTGACGGATGATGAACGTGTGGGTCGCCTCCGTGAGGAAACGCTCGTCGGAGAGCAGCCCGCGGTAGTGGAAGTCCGTGGTGTCCTTGAAAAAGACCGGCTCGCGGGTGGCCAGCTCACGCAGGGTAGCGATCAACTCCGCTTCGGTATGGACCGTGAAGGGGCCCACCTGCGCCTCACCGAAATCGACGACATGCGAGAACGGCTCGTGCACCACGGTGTAGTCGCCGCGGGCGGCCATCATTCTCAGGAATGCGGTCGACCGGGAACGCGGCGCGCTCCACAATGCTAAGATCCGTGGCGCATCTGGGGTTCCGCTGTTCATTACGTTGGCCTCCGCCTGTTTCGTGGTCGTGCCGAAAAGGATATGACGGCCGGGCGCTTTCCGCGCGCGGGGCGCCCAAAGTTCGAGTGCGGCCGTCGGGTTTTCCCGCGCGCCCGGCCGAGGGTGGTGCGCGGCCCGGCGCATGTGCTCTGACCAGGGAGGACTCGTTCATTCGCGTCGATCGGCGCGGCGGCGAAGAGGGCCGGCCGGGTCCGGCTCCGGCGATTTCGGTGCGTTTGGCAGCGCCTGTGGAATGGGGTGGGCCGCCCTGATGTGACGCGGTCGCCGGCGATCACGGTGGGGTATGCCGATCGGCGCGCCGTACGGGCGGAGGTTTCTCTCCGGGCATTGTGGTGGAGAGTGCGAGAGCCGTCTACCCGTGACGGTTACCCGGGCCTCCCTGCGACGATTACCCGGGCCGTCGCGCGTCCACATGGCAATGACTCCGGCAATCCGCGCGAACGAGGGGGCCGGGCATCTTCGGACGTTCTCGCGGACGGCCGTCGTCGTGCGGGTGAACACACGCGGCGTCTTCGGAGAACAGCTCCCGCGGACCGGTTCCGACGCGGCGGGATGGCGCGGCGGATCGCGTGGTCCACGTCGCCCTCTTTTCGCCGGGAACACTCTCGCGTATTCGGCCGTTCATGCGCGGAATCCGCCGCACATCGTCGGCGCCGGCGCGCGGCCGTGTCCTGTGAAACGCTCTGGATTTTCGCGTGAGGGTGTCCCGGGGACGGCCGGGGTGGCGTGTCGGCGGAGATCGATGATGGCGTCGGCGGGCGCGCCCGCCGATATCGTGAATTCCGTTCTGCGAGGGCTGTGGTCAAGCGTCCGCGTTCCCATTGAAATTTCTCGTGAGGGCATCGGTGAAGCGCGCCGAAGCGATCACGGATAACCCCGCCTCCGGTCGCCGGGTTCCGTCCGTGAAGCATTTTTCCGAGCGCACGGTAAAGGGGTCGCTCAGGTGTCAGGAGGCTTTCCCGGGCGGTCGTGGGGCGCCGTGCGTTCCATTCGTCTCCGCGTGCCGGGATACCGGTGCCGGCACGTCGATTGTCCCCTCCCGGGCCGGGTTCGGGCCTTCCGTATTCGAGCGCGGCGAGTACCGGCGAACCGAATCAAAGAGGATCGCCGGTGCACCGTCCTGCCGGTCCGTAACATCGGCAAGGCGCATGGGAATTTATCGCCGAGAAGGCGCCCGTGTCCGATTCGTGCCGAACGAGAATGGCGATGCCCGGTGCCGGCTGGTCGTGTGCACTTCTCCGTGGCACGACCTGCGGGGAGGCGGTGGGATGGGGTGGCGCATAGGGGGCCGGGGGCGGAGCGCTGGGGTGGCGAGATGTTCTCCTGGGGAAGAAGTCCATGTCCGCGGACCGATACCGCCGGCCGGCGGGCATCGGGGATCGTCGGCGAAGCCGTGACCGGGCGGAGGCCGCCCGGCGGAATGCCTGTTCAGAAGCCCACGCGCCGAACGGCCGTCGCGCGGCTCGCCGATCAAGGCGGACGCCGTAAATCACGTCGGGGGCCTGGTCGCGTGCGGCCGAGTCCGGGCGACGGAAGCCCCGATGAGCGCCATATGGGATATCAGCGCCATGATCGAACATATTGGCACATGTCGCCAAGGTCGCTTGATCGATTCCGTACCCGCGCGCCGTCGGTGAACGAATGCGGCCCGGCCACGCGGCGATGGCCCAAAAGGGGCGGTCACCTGGAACGTCTTCCTGTGGACGGTCGTGAACACGACGACCTCGCGGCGCGGGGCGCGATTGTGATCGCGACCTCGGAGAACGTCGTCAGGATCGCGGCCGGGGACGTTCTCGTGCCGTCCTCGCGGACCGCCAGCGTCGCGGACGCCGGTTTTCGGACATCCCCTATTCACGTTAAGTAGGTGGGGTCGATCCCGGCTTAGAGCCGACCGAAACTCGCCAATTCGGTCCTGTCGCCAAGATTGACATGCGGCGTCCGACGCCGGGATAATCGCCGGGTGCCATCCCTTTTGCAAAATGTGGCCTTCGACTGCGCGGTTCCGGTCAAGTTGGCGCGGTTCTGGAGCGAGGTCACGGGACAGCCCGTCGATGATTACGATTCCTTCTATGCGACGGTGACGCTGCCGAATGACACGGTCCTCTACTTCGCCCGGGTTCCCGAGCCGAAGACCGTCAAGAATCGGGTGCATCTCTGCTTGCGGCCGGATGTCCCCCGCGACGTCGAGGTGGAGCGTCTGATCGGAATCGGCGCGCGTTTGGTGTCCGACCGCCGGAAGCCCAACGGGCAGGGTTGGGTGGTGCTGGCCGACCCCGAGGGGAACGAATTCTGTGTTCTCCGCAACGCCGCGGGACGATGACGATTACATAGCGTTTAGGGTCACTTACACAGCGCAATAGACGACCCGTGTCGAGACAAACTAAAGAAACAGGCTTGACAGAGTTCGGTCGCAGATGCAAGCTTCTCGTTAGGGCGGGCATGGAGATCCCTTTTACAGGGGGTTTGTTCGGACTTGGGCGAGGTCGTGCGACGTCGTTTGAAATATTCAAATGACTAGGTATTCCGCGCATTATGTGGGGGGGCACCACGCACGGGATGGTCGCCGGCAGGTGAACGGCTCTCGAAAAGGAACTTGCGCGAAAAGGAATTAGTGAGGTTCGCTTTGCTGCGAGTACCCGGGAAGCGAGAGAGACCGACCGAGGTCGCCGTAAGGGAGACCGGTTCAGGGGTCGCCGTCAGAGAGACCAGTTCAGGGCAGGTGTCATAACCGTGCACTATCGGGTCCTGATCTGCGACGAGACCACCCTGGTCAGGGACGGTCTGCGTACCTTGTTGGACGCTGAGTCCGACATCACCGTGGTCGACACCACGGACAGCGGGCAACGCGCGATCATGCTGGTTCGCTCGTACCGCCCACACGTTGTGGTCACAGGCCTCACCCTGCAGGGCATGCTCGGCATCGAGCTGATCCGCCGCCTGCTGCGGGAGGACCTCGACCCCGTCCCCCGAGTCGTGGTGTTCGCCACCAACGAGCACGACGACACGCTCACCCACGACACGCTCACCAATGTGCTGCACGCCGGCGCCAGCGGCCTGCTCACCCGCGAGACCAGCCGCGACGACCTCGTCGCCGCGATCAGGACCGTCGCCAGCGGCCAGGCGATGCTCACCCCGCGGATGACGCAGCGCCTGCTGGACTGGTTCCGCCAGCACAAGACCGAGCCGGACGACATGCTGCAGCCGTACGCCGCCGCGCTCACCGAGCGCGAACGCGAGGTGCTGCTGCTGACCGCGCGCGGGATGTCCACCGAGGACATCGGAGTGACCCTGTCCATCTCCGTGGCCACGGTCCGCACGCACATCTACCGGTTGCGCAACAAGCTCCAGTTGCGCGACCGCGCCCAGCTCGTGTCGTTCGCCTACCGGGCCGGCATGATGCAGGCGGAGTTCGACCTGGCCAACAACTGAGACCGGGCTGACAACTGAAACGCTTCACAGCCGTACGTGCGGCCCCTCACCCCGCCGGGTGAGGGGCCGCACGCCCGTGCGGGGCCCGGTCAGACCCGGGCCATCGCCTCCTCGACCGCGTGCGCCACGCGCGGCAGGTTCCGCTCGTCGAACACGCTGTAGTGGTCGCCCGACAGGGCCAGGTGATGGAACTCGCCGGTGGACTGCCGCCGCCACGCCTCGGTGCTGGCCATGTGCGCCCCGGCGATCAGGGCGTACACCGGTCCGTCGTACGGCGCCGGCGGGTGGTAGCGGTACAGCGCCTCCGCGGCCCCGGCGAAGATGTGGTACCGGTCCCGCGTCTCCTCCTCCGACAGGTCCAGCGACACGCCCGACCTGGCCAGCATGTCCGGGATCGGGGTGAGGCTGTCCAGCGGCTTGAGCAGCCAGCCCAGCTCGCTCGTCGGCACGCCCTGGAGCCGGGACACGTCGTAGACGAACTGCCGGCGCAGTTCCTCCTCGTCGGGCACGGCGACGCCGAGGTCGGTGGCGTACTCGGCGTCGAACAGCATGACCGGCTGCCGGGCCCCGGTGCGCTCGGCGTGCTGCCGGGCCACTTCGAAGGCCAGGCAGGCGCCGAACGACCACCCGGCGAACACGCAGGTCGACAGGTCCAGCTCCGCGCCCAGCTCGTCGAGGATGCGGGTGCCGACCTCGATCAGCCGCCGCTCGATCGGCTTGGCCCGGTCGCCGGGCCTGCTGAGGCAGCCGAGCACGGGGAACCCCTCGCGCAGCGCCCGGGTCAGCGGCACGTAGCAGAACAGCGCGCCGCCGCTCGGGTTCATCAGCACCAGGTTGCGCGGCTCGGTGCCGGGGCGCATCACCACGGCCTGGCTGTCGCGCACGGCCGCCGTCTGCGCCCGCCGCGCGAGCATCTGCTCGTACAGCTTGCGGCGCTCGGGGGACAGCTTGGCCAGCTTGTCCTCGCTGAACGGGGTGCTCATCGGTTCTCCCCTTCGAGCCGGGCGTTGACCTCGTCCTCCGACATCGACTCCAGCATCGCGAGCAGCTCGTCCTCGCTCATGTCGTCCATGCGCTGGGAGTCGACGATGCCGGCGATGTGCGACGGGGTCGGGGACAGGAAGAAGTCGGCCAGCGAGATCCGCACCTTGAAGCGGCGGTTGATCGACGAGATGAGCTGGGCGGCCTGGAGGCTGTTGCCGCCGAGCTGGAAGAAGTCGTCGCCGACGCCGATGCGCTCGTTGCGCAGCAGCGGGCCCATGATCTCCTGCACCAGGACGCGCTCGGTCTCGGTCCTCGGCTGGGCCACCGGGCCGCTGCCCGACAGCGGCTCGGGGTCCGGCAGCGCGCGCCGGTTCACCTTGCCACTGCTGTTCAGGGGCAGCTCGGGCAGGTCGACGAAGTACGAGGGGATCATGTACGCGGGCAGCCGTCCGGCCAGGTGCTCGCGCAGCGCGTTCATGTCCAGCAGGTCCTTGCCGGAGGAGACGTACCCGACGAGGTGACGCTCACCGGCGGCGTCCGTCCACGGCTCGACCGCCACCTGGGCGACCCCGGGGAAGGCGGCGATGCCCGCCTCCACCTCGCCCAGCTCGATGCGCAGGCCGCGGATCTTCACCTGCTGGTCGATGCGCCCGATGAAGACGATGCGCCCGTCGGACAGCCGCTTGACCAGGTCGCCCGTGCGGTACAGCCGCCCGCCGGGCGCGGTGCCGAACGGGTCGGCGACGAACTTTTCCTCGGTCAGCTCGGGCCGGTTCAGGTAGCCCCTGGCCAGGCCCTCGCCGCCGATGACCAGCTCGCCCGGCACGCCGCACGGCACCGGGTTGAGGTGCTGGTCCAGGACGTGCGCCACGTGGTTGGTCATCGGCAGGCCGATCGGCGGGGTGGACTCCCAGGTGCCCGGGCACTCCTCGACGATCATAGTGACCGTGCACTCGGTGGGGCCGTAGCCGTTGAACAGCCGGCGGCCGGGGTTCCACCGGTTCACCAGCTCGGCGGAGAACGCCTCGCCGCCGACGAACACGATGCGCAGGGCGTCGAACCTCTCCGGCTCCAGCAGGTTCATCACCGCCGGCGGCAGGTCGATGACCGTGATGCCCGACCGCTCCATCAGGCCCTGGAGCCGCTCGATGGACAGCCGCTCCTCGTCCACCGCCAGGTACAGCCGGGCGCCGGTGAGCAGTGCCGAGAAGATCTCGAACACCGAGACGTCGAAGTTGAGCGAGGCGAAGCCCAGCACCCGGTCGTCCGGGGTCAGCTCGAAGAGCTCCTGGACGGTGCCGATGAAGTTGACGACGCTGCGCTGCTCGATCAGCACGCCCTTGGGCTGCCCGGTGCTGCCCGAGGTGTAGATGATGTACGCGACGTCGTCGGGGCCGGCCGTGGACTGCGGGTCGGTGTCCGGCGCTGCGTCCAGCTTGTCGCCCATCTCGTCCAGGACGACGAGCTGGCGTCCCGCCTCGGCCACGCGCTCCCTGAGCGAGGAGTCGGTCAGGACGGCGAGCGCGTCGGCGTCGCCGAGGATCTGCGCGATGCGGGCGCTCGGGTTGGTCGGGTCCAGCGGCAGGTAGGCCGCGCCGGACTTCAGGACGGCCAGCACCGACACCACCAGGTCCGCCGAGCGCGGCAGCGCGAGCGCCACGACCTGGCCGGGCTTGGCGCCGAGGTCGATGAGGTGGTGCGCCAGCCGGTTGGCCCGGCGGTTCAGCTCGGCGTAGCTGATCGGCGTCTCGTCCACGACGAGTGCCGTCTCCTGGCCGCGGTCGGCGACGCGCGCCTCGAACTCGGCGGTGATCGTGGTGTGGCGCACCTCCCGCTTGGGGCCGTCGCCGAAGGACAGGACGCGGTTGTACTCGCGCTCGTCCAGCGCCTCGATCCACGACAGCGGGGTCTGCGGCGTGGCGCAGGCGTTGAGCAGGAACTGCCCGTAGTTGGCGGCGAACCGCTCGATGGTCTCGGCGTCGAACAGGTCGGTGTTGTACTCGCACTCGATGGTGGTCTGCTCACCGTTCCGCGTCAGGCCCCAGGCCATGTCGAACCGGGAGGTCCCGGTGTGCGTCCCGACGAGGCCGACCTTGATGCCCTCCAGTTGGATGGGCGGCGCGAAGTCGGTCACCGCGAAGGCGATCTGGAACAGCGGCTGCCGGGACGGGTCGCGCGGCGGCCGGACGGCCTCGATGAGCTTGCCGAACGGGATGTCGCCATGGCTGAAGGTGTCCTGGACGACGGTCCGCGTCCGGTCGATGACCTCGCGGAAGGTCGGGTCGCCCGACAGGTCGAACCGCAGGACGAGCTGGTTGATGAAGAAGCCGGTAACCGTCTCCAGCGAGCTGAAGCGCCGGTTGGCGTTCGGCGAGCCGATCACGACGTCGTCTTGGCCGCTGTAGCGCTGCATCATCACGGCGAACCCGGCGGTGAAGATGTTGAACGGCGTGACGCCGATCTTGCGGGCGAGCCCGTCCACTGCGCGGTCCAGCTCGGGCGGCAGGTTCGTCTGCATCCCGGCGCCGTTGAACGTCACCTGGGTCGGGCGCGGCCGGTCGGTCGGGAACTCCAGGGTGGGGGCGTCGGCGAGTCGCTCGCGCCACCAGGTGTTCAGCTCCTCCAGCCGCTTGCCCGCCAGCCACTCACGCTGCCAGATCGAGTAGTCGGCGTACTGCACCGGCAGCTCGGCCAGGTCCGGCTCGACGCCGTTCTTTCCCGCGCGGTACAGCTCGGCCAGATCCCGGACCAGCGCCGTCGTCGACCAGCCGTCGAAGACCATGTGGTGCACGTTGAACAGCAGGTAGTGGTCGTCGGAGGCCAGCCGGTACAAGCGGATGCGCCACAACGGCGGCGTCTCGATCGCGAAGGGGATGCGCGCCTCGATCTTGAGCAGCGCCTCCACCTCCTGCTCGCTCGACGCCTCGACGATCAGCATCTCGACCGGCATCTCGGGCGCGATCACCTGAACCGGGGTGTTGTCGCGCTCGGTCACGCTGGTCCGCAGCGACTCGTGCCGGGCGACCAGCCCGGTGAGCGCGCCGCGCAGCGCCTCGACGTCAAGCTCGCCGCGCAGCCGGTAGCAGAACGGCATGCTGTACGTCGGCTCGTCGGGGGAGAGCCGGTGGTGCGTCCACAGGGGTTCCTGGTTGAAGGACAGCGGCACCGGGCCCGTGCCCTGCCGGGCCACCGGCCCGAGGTTCGAGGCGGGCTCGGCCCCCGCGCGTAACTGGGCGAGTAAACGGGCGCGCTTGTCCTCGGGCAGCCTGGCCAGGCGTTTGAGCATCTCGGTCATCGGTTCCTCCGTGTCTGCACGGGAGCATTGCTGGTCGGTCCGGCCAGGGTCGATCTCCGCGCTTCGTGGTATGGCAGGTCGGACAGGTCGTTGAGGGCGCTGGAGAGAACCGCGATTCCCCGCAGGTAGTCGGCCAGCACGATGTGCTCGTCCTCGCTGTGGTCGAGGGAGCTGTCGCCGGGCCCGTAGGTGGCCATCGGCACGTCCCACACCTCGGCGAGGGTGTTCATGTCCGAGGTTGCGGTCTTCAGCTTGGCCGTGGCGCGTCCCTGCTGCTTGGCGATGCCGGCGAACAGCGCGCGCACCACGGGGTCGCGCCGGTGGGTGCGGCAGGCGGCCACCGAGTTCACCACGGTCAGCTCGCCCGCGCCGTCCAGACGGTCGCGCAGGTCGCGGACCAGGGCGGCCGAGTCGAAGCCCGGCGAGGTGCGCACGCTCAGCTCCATCTCGGCGACGGCCAGGCCGCCGTTGATCGACACCAGGGTCGGGGTGGGCTGGTCGAACACGGCGTGGCCGGGCTGCGGCGGCAGCAGGTCCACCAGCGAGTCCCAGCAGCGGACCGCCAGCTCCGACGCCTTGGGCACCGGGTTGCTCGGATGGGTGGGCGGCACCGTCACCTGGTAGCGCAGGTCGAGCTTGCCCTTGTAGCCGATGACGACGCTCGACCAGCCGCTCGGCTCGCCGATGATCAGCGCGTCCGGGGGGGTGTGGTTCTGCCGGATCGCCATCGCGCCCCGCGAGCAGGGCGTCTCCTCCTCCACGACGCCGATGACCACGACCCGGCCGCGGAACTCGGGCGTGCCCGCGGCGGCGCAGATCATCGCGGCCAGCGGTCCCTTGGCGTCGACCGCGCCCCGGCCGTACAGGCTGCCGCTGATGGAGCGTACGGGCAGCGTGCCGGGGACGGTGTCCATGTGGCCGAGCAGCATCACGGTCGGCCCGTCGCCCCGGACGATCTCGCCGACGGCGTTGCCCGTCTCGTCGACGTACGCGCTGAAACCCAGCTCCCGCATGATGGTGACCAGGGTGCGGGCGAGCAGCGCCTCGTGGTGCGACGGGGAGTCGATCTCCAGCATGCGGCGGAGCAGCCCGATCGCGAAGGTCTCGCTGACCGGGCCCGTCTCCGCGCTGGGCCAATGATTCATGAGGGGCTCGTCTCCAGGGTGTCGATGCGGTCCCGCCCCGCGAGGACGACCGTGGTCGCGGCGCCGTCCAGCGCGGCCGTCACCGGCCGGGGCCGGCGTCCGTCGGCGATCAGCGTCTCGGGCACCCCCGCCGTGAGGGCCTCGCGGGCGGCGATCAGTTTGAGTCCCATCCCGCCGGCGCGGTGGGCGGGTGGTTCGTTCGGGGAGAGCTCGACCACGGGCAGCACGGAGTCCGGGTCGGCGACGTCGGCGAGGACTCCCGGCGCGCCGGTCAGCATGACCAGCCGCGCGGCGCCCACCGCCGCGGCCACCGCGGCCGCGACCCGGTCGGCGTTGACGTTCACCGGGCGGCCGTCCTCGGCGAGCGCCGGCGGGGAGATCACCGGCACCAGGCCCGCGTCGAGCAGCGTGCGCAGCAGGCCGGCGTTCACGGCGGTGATCGTCCCGACCTGGTTGTCCCTGACCATCACGCGGACGCCGTCCACGACGGCGCGGTGCGCGGCCTTCCTGCGGGCGCGCAGCAGGCCGGCGTCCAGGCCGGTCAGCCCGACGGCGGGCACCTCGCGGGCGGCGAGCGAGGCAAGCAGCCGCGGCTTGGACATGCCGGCCAGGGCCAGCGTGACGACCTCCAGCATGGCGGGGTCGGTGTAGCGGGCGGGGACGCCGTCGGGGGCGACCACCTGCCGGCTGGGCACGCCCAGCCGGGCGGCCAGCCGCTCGATGTCGGCCGAGCCGCCGTGCACCAGGATCACCTCGGCGCCGCGCCCGCGCAGCGTGGCCACGTCGGCGCACACCTCGTCCACCTCGACCGAGGCGTTGCCCCCGCACTTGACCACCGTGATGTCGGTCATGCTCGCCTTCCGTCAGTTGGGGTGGAGCCCGGCGAACGTGAGGCCCGCGCGCTCCGGCCAGCCGTACCGGATGTTCATGCACTGCACCGCGTTGCCCGCGCCGCCCTTGACCAGGTTGTCCAGCGCGGCGACCAGCACCACGGCCCGTCCTGCGCCCCCGGCCGGTTCGTCGTCGTCCACGGCGAACCCCACGTCGCAGAAGTTGGACCCGCTGAGGATCTTCGGCTCGGGCAGCCGGTACAGGCCGCGCTTCTGCGCCACCACGCGGACGAACGGCTCCTCGGCGTAGGCCGCGCGGAAGGCCGAGCGGACCGCCCGCTCGTCCGCGCCCGGCGCCAGCCGCGCCCTGCACACGACCTGAACGCCGCGCACCGCCTCCACGCCGGTGGCGCTCATCCGGGCCGACAGGCCGGTCTCCTGGCCGATCTCCGCCTCGTGCCGGTGGCGGGTCGGGGCGAACACGCGCATCGCGCCGCTGCGCTCGGCGTGCAGGTTCTCCGACCCCGCCGACGCGCCCGACCCGCTGGAGCCGGTGCGCGCGTCGATCGTCACCTCCGGCTCCACCAGCCCGGCGGCGGCCAGCGGGTGCAGGGCCAGGATCGCCGCGGTGGCCATGCAGCCGGGGACGGCGATCCGGTCGGCCGTGCGCAGCCGGTCCCGGTGCAGCTCGGGCAGGCCGTACGCGAACTCGGGCAGCAGGTCGGCGGCCTCGTGCGGCAGGCCGTAGTAGCGCCGGTAGAGGGCCGGGTCCCGGAGCCGGAAGTCGGCCGACAGGTCGAAGACGCGCGGCGCGAGCTTCAGGAAGCCGGCCATCCGGCCCATGGTCTCCTTGTGCGGCGTCGCCAGGAACAGCGCGTCGCACTCGTCCAGTTTGTCGGGGTCGGCGAAGGTCAGGTCGGTGAGGCCGCGCAGGTTCGGGTGCGCGCCGTCCACCCGGCGTCCGGCGAGCCGGGCCGAGGTGACGGCGGCGACCTCGACCTCGGGGTGGCCGAGCAGCAGCCTCAGCAGTTCGCCGCCGATGTACCCCGAGCCGCCGACGATGGTCACTCGCGCCATGTGGGCACCCCGGTCAGCACGTGATCCACGATCCTTCCCGCCACGTCCACCCGATCTCCCATCGCGTGCTGGAAACCGGAGAACTCGACGGTGTCGTTGACCTCCAGGATCAGCAGCCTGCCGTCCTCGTCCTCCACCAGGTCGACCCCGGCGATGTCCGCCTCGGTCGCCCGCGCCGCGCCGTACACGAGCTTGGCCATGTCGTCGGTGACCTCGCACCGCTCGGTGACCGCGCCGCGCGCCACGTTCGTCCGCCACTCCTCGCTGCGCCGGTAGACCGCGCCCAGCACCTCGCCGCCGATCACCAGGGCGCGGATGTCGCGTCCCGGCTTGTCGACGAACTCCTGGACGTAGACCACGTGCGACTGCGGGGAGGGCAGGGCGGCGATGTACTCCAGCACCGTCTCGGCGACCTGCCGATCGGGCACGAAGGTCACCAGCCGCCCCCACGAGCCCACCAACGGCTTGAGCACCGCCGGGTAGCCGATCTCCTCGATCGCCGTCAGCGCCGCCGTGGGGGTCAGGGCCAGCGCGGTCCGGGGGGCGGGGAGCCCCGCGGACCGCAGCGCCATCGAGGTGCGCCACTTGTCGCCGCACACCTCGGTGGCGCGGGCACTGTTCACCACGAGGGTGCCCACCGCCTCCAGGCTGTGCGCCGCGTACGCCGCGCGGACATGCCCGATCTCCCGGTTCAGTGCCCGATCCCACGGCAGCGGCGCGATGTCCGCCGAGCTCCACATCGTCCGGCTGTCCACGTGGACATAGGAGACGCCCCTGCGGTCCAGCGCGTCGAAGATGCGTTTCTCGTCGGCGCGGATCCGGGAGGCGACCACGGCGAGGGTGCCGGGTGAGGTCACTCTCCCCAGTCCTCTTCCACTTCGGGCGCGAGTCCTACCAGCGTCGGCTCCAGAGAGAGGATCTCCAGCTCCGCGTGGCAGTCACCGCATTCCAGGATCTCGTTGAGGCGAGGCGCGTCGGGCAGGTCGACCTTGGCCTCGCACTCCGGGCAGGCGATCATGGGGTTCTCCTCTTCTTCGTCATGGAATCGGGCGGGTCTGTGTGCCGGGCGCGGCGGCCGTGTCAGCGAGCCCGGCGAGCCTGGCGCGCACCCGTGCCGCGACACCTTCGGCCGTGATGCCGTTGTCGGCCATCAGCCGCTCCTGGCCGCCGACGGTGTCGACGAACCGGTCGGGCATGGCGATGCGCAGCAGCGGGCGCGGCGCGTGCTCGGCGAGCTCCTCGGCCACGGCCGATCCGAGGCCGCCGGACGGCCAGTGCTCCTCGACCGTGACCACCAGCCGCGCGCCGGCCGTCGCGGCGGTCAGCGTCCCGGTGTCGAACGGCTTGAGCGTGTGCGCGTGCAGGACGCCCACGTCCAGCCCGTCCTCGGCGGCGAGCGTCCCGGCGGCCTCCAGCGCGGCCAGCACGGGCAGCGGGCCCGCGCACACCAGGACGACCTCGCCGCCGTCGCGCAGCCGCTGGATCCGGCCGAGCACGGGCGGCGGGGTGTCCTCGGGCAGCGACGGGGTCGGCTTGCGGCCGAGCCGCACGTACGCCGGTCCGGGAAGGTCGGCGACCTGGCCGAGCAGCGCGGTGGTGGAGGCGCCGTCGGCCGGCACGACCACGGTCATGTTCGGCAGGACCCGCATCACGGCGAGGTCCTCCAGCGCGTGGTGGGTCGGGCCGAGGTGCCCGGCCGAGACGCCGCTGTGGGTGGCCATGATGCGGACCGGGAGCGCGTTGTAGGCGATGTCGATCTTGACGGCCTCCAGCGCGCGGGCGCCCGCGAACGCGGCCATCGTGTTGACGTACGGCCGCCAGCCGGAGGCCGCCATCCCCGCCGCCACGCCCATCAGCGTGTGCTCGGCGATGCCGAGGTTGAGGTAGCGCGCGGCGGCGTCGCCGAAGTCGACGCCGGAGAACAGGCCGGTGTCGGTGTCCAGGCACACCGCCGTCGGGTCGGCGCCCATCCGCTCGACCAGCGCGTCCCGGTACACCGTCCGGGTGGCCACGGCGCTCACCGGTCACCCGCCCGCAGCGCGCGGACCGCACGGGCGTGCATCCGCTCGGACAGGGTGGCGTAGTGGCTGTGCGCCTTCCCCGCGACCATCGCCAGGCCCTGGCCCTTGACGGTGCTCGCGACGACGACGCTCGGACGTCCCGGCTCCCACGGCGCCGAGGCCAGCGCCTCGCGCAGCGCCTCGTGGTCATGGCCGTCCACCTCGCGGACCGCCCAGTTGAACGCCCGCCAGCGCGCGGCCATCGGCTCCAGCGGGGAGATCTGCTCGGTCGCGCCCGTGAGCTGGAGGCCGTTCCTGTCGACGATCGCCACCAGGTTGTCGGCGCCCTGAGCGGCCGCGGCGATGGCGGACTCCCAGCAGGACCCCTCCTGGAGCTCGCCGTCGCCGAGAAGTACGAACGCCCGGTTCGCCCGTCCGGCGAGCCGGGCCGACAGCGCGAAGCCCAGGCCGAGCGCGAGGCCGTGCCCGAGCGAGCCGGTCGGCATCTCCACGCCGGGGACGGCGCGCACGGGGTGGCCCATCAGGCGGCCGCCGGGACGGGCGTACGTCGCCAGCTCGGCCACGGGGAGGTAGCCGCGCTCGGCGAGGGTCGCGTACAGGCCGATCGCGCCGTGCCCCTTGCTGAGCAGGAACACGTCCCGGCCGGGGTCGTCCGGCGCGGCGGGGTCGCAGCGCAGGACCGAGAAGTACAGGACGGTGAGGATGTCGGCGCTGGACAGCGAGCCGCCGAGGTGCCCGCCCTCGGGGCCCGCGCACATGTCCACGATGTGGCGGCGGATCCGCAGGGCGGTCTCCCTGAGGCCGTCGGCGGTCATTTCCGTGCCTGCCGTGCCTACTACGGCGCCCGTTTCCGCGCCCGTTTCCGCGCCCGTTTCCGCGCTCGTTTCCGGGCCCGTGTCGGCGCCCACGACGGCGGTCACCGGGCCGACTTCGCGATCGCGGCGACCATGTCCAGGTTCGCCCACACCTTCTCGAAGCCGTCGGCGTAGTGCCGCAGCGCGAGGCCGGCGTCAGGGTTGAGGTGGCGCTTCTGCAATGTGAGCGAGTCGGCGATGACCTGCGTGGCGACCGGATGCTCGGCGTCGGCCTGCGGGTCGCCCGCGGCCCACGGGTAGCCGGAGCCGTACCCGATCCGGTCGGTGAAGACCTTCTGCTCGGGCAGCGCGAGCAACTGGTAGCGCGACACCGGGACGCCCTCGGCGCGCAGCAGGCGGTGCAGCGCCACGCGGAACGCCTCGGGGCGCACGTCCGGCAGACCCGCCGCGACCGGGTCGAAGCGGAAGCGCAGGATGTGCCACGCGTGCGTGACGTCCCCCACGCGGGAGGGCACGACGAGGCCGGGCAGCTCGGCCAGCCGGGCGAGGAAGGCGGTGACGTTGCCGCGCCGCGCCGCGTCGTAGGCGTCGAAGCGTTCCAGCTGGGAGAGCGTGAACGCCGCCTGCACGGCGCTCAGCTTGTGGTTCCAGCCGAGCAGGTAGGAGATGTAGTCGCGGTCGCGGCCGGGTTCGATGACCTCGCCGAACTGGCGGGTCATCCGGGCCGTCTCCGCCACCTTGTCGTCATTTATCGTGACGAGGCCGCCCTCGCCGCAGGTCGGAAGGTTCTTGGTCACCTGGAGGCTGAACGCGGCGGCGTCGCCGAGCGAGCCGACCGGGCGGCCGTTGTAGAAGGCGCCGTGCGCCTGGGCGGCGTCCTCGACCACCGCCAGGCCGTGGCGGCGGGCGATCGCGTTCAGCGCGTCCATGTCCGCGGGGTGGCCGTGCAGGTGCACCGGCAGGATCGCCGCGGTCCGCGGGGTGACCAGGGCCTCCACCGCCGCGGGGTCCATGTTGAACGTGACCGGGTCGATGTCGGCGAACACCGGGATGGCCATCTGGTGCAGCGGGGCCAGCCCGCTGGCGATGAAGCTCAGCGCCGGGACGATCACCTCGTCACCCGGGCCGACGCCGAGCGCCGCGAGCGCGAGCTGGAGCGCGGTGGTGCCGTTGGACGTGCCCACGCAGTGCGCGGCCCCCGTCCGCTCGGCCCAGCGCCGCTCCAGGACCGACACCGCCGTCTCGCCGTCGGTGTCCGACACCAGGGCCGCCCCGTCGAGCACGCCGAGCACGGCGGCCCGGTCGTCGTCGGTGATCACCGGCCAGGGCGGGTTGCGCAGCTCTCTCGGCACGGCGGGCCTGCCGCCGAACGCGGCCAGCCGCCGATCCCTGTCGCCGGCCGCGCCGCGGTCTCGCCCGGACGCCGCGGCGCCGGGCATGGTCTCTGGGCTGGTCAAGGTGTCCCCTCCAGGGCTGGGAAGGCCGTCACAGGAACCCGGCCGCCTCGCGCAGTCCCGCGACGGCGGCCTCGTACGCGGCGACGAGGCGTCCCCCGTGCCGGGCCAGGTCGGGCGCCGCCGCGGCGGGGTCGCTCCTGCCGTGCGCGGCGGTGATCCGCACCCCGGTCCAGGCGTGCGCGACGTGCTCCGCCAGCCGGGCCGCCTCCCGCAGCGCGGGCACCTCCCAGCGCGTCCCGCAGGCGCGCAGGAACTCGGCGTGCAGCGCGGCCTGGGCCTGCATGCCCCAGCCGAACGGGTACGCCTCCTCCAGCGCGCGGGCGTCGCCGGCGCGGGCCCGGCCGGCCAGGCTCATGGTGAAGTCCCGCACGCCGGCCAGGCCGCCCCAGCCCGCGGTGTCCCGGTCCGCCTCGAACCCGGCGACGTTGGCCGTGAGCACCTCGCGCACGAACGCAGGGGTGGTCTCCGGGGCGTCCCCCACGGTGACGGTCAGGTAGCGGCCGCCGATGGCGGAGTCGCTGAAGAACGCGTCCTGCACGTCCTTGGGGTTGGACGAGGTCCACGCCGCAAGCAGGGCCGCGACCGGAATCGGCCCCGCGTGCGCCGGGGGCATCGCGTCGCTGACGTACGCCTGCCCGGCCGCCTCGTCCAGGCCGTACACGACGATCAGGTGCGCGGCGTGCACGTCCTGGTAGGCGGGACGGAAGGGCAGGTGGAAGTTGTCGACCGCGATGATCGGAAAGTGCCCGTCCTTGAGCGCGCGCCGCACGTCCTCCAGGGGGTCGCCGGGGTCGGCCGGGCGGTGCCAGGTGGTGGACAGGCCGTGGTGCGGGGCCAGGCTGCGGCCGAGGTCGCCCGGGTACCGGCAGGGGTAGTAGAACTCCTCGGACGTGACGTCGCCCGGCTTGAACAGGAACTCCCAGTGCGCGCCGAGCGCGTCCACGGGATCGCGGCCCTCGCGCAGCAGCGCGGCGGCGAGCGTCGACTGCAGGCAACTGATCAGGTCGCGGTACCACAGCGCGGGCGTGGCCGGCGGCGTGCTCATGACCGCTCCGCCACGGGCTCGCCGGCCGTCTGCAGGGTCATCGCGAACAGGTGGATCGCGACGTTGCGCGGCAGCCGCAGGCCGCGCAGGGGCGCGCGCCGGGTCACCGGGACCCGCTGGCTCCACATCAGGGCCTCCACCCGTGGCTGCACGTGGTGCGGGTAGTGCATGACCGGGGTCTCGAACGCCTTGGCCTCGCCGAACGCCGCGTGCGCCCGAGCCCAGAAGTCCGACACCCGCAGCGGCTCGAAGTCCACCTCGCCTCCGGCGAAGTGCAGCGCCACGGTGTCCTCGGTCCGCCGCTCGGCGGCGGTCAGCAGATGGATCCAGTCGTACCGGCCCTCGGGGAGCTCGACGTACTGGCCCGCGCAGCGAATGTTGTCGCCCGCGGGATCCGGCCCGCCGAAACGAAATGGCACCCCTTCCACCTCCACCTGCGCGCCCGGCGGCGGCAGGTATTCGGCCGGAAACGAATTACGCCACACGTTGAAACCACCCGATCCGGTCCCTGCGGCCGCCGAAATCCCGCGATTGTTCCAGTGCCCCGTCAGGTCGACGGGCCGCAGGGTCGTCATGGTGACGACGGATAACGGCGGGACACCGGTTTTCGCCCCAGAAACCATGTCCACGTGACCTCCGTCAACGATTCAACCCCGCCGGGGAGAATGCTCTCCACTTGCCGCGAATCTACAAGTCGGGCACTCGGGTACACATCCACAGGAGGGGGACTCCCGCCGACGCCACCCGTTGATGCCGTGCGCCACCGATGGCACGCCGCGATGAGATTTCGCGGCGCGATTCAACGCCGTGATGACAACGCGGCCCCGCCGCGCCCTCTCACGCGTCCCTCTCGGCGACCAGCGCCGCCTCCACCAGCGCCACCGCGAGGCTCTCCACGGTCGGCCCGGCGTAGAGCATGCGCATGGGCACGTCGATGCCGAAGTTCCTGCGCAGCCGCGCGGTGAGCCTCGCCGCGAGCAGGGAGTGGCCACCGAGGTCGAAGAAGCTGTCCTTGATGCTGATCGGCCCGCGCCCGAGCACCTTGCCGAACAGGTCGGCGAGCAGGCGCTCGACGTCGTCCCGGGGCGCGACGAACTCGGCCTCCGAGGTGCCGAGGTCCCGCACGGCCGGCTTGGGCAGGGCGCCCCGGTCGACCTTCCCGTTCGGGGACAGCGGGATCTCGGTCAGCGCCACGTACATCGTCGGGAGCATGTACTCCGGCAGCCGCTCGGCCAGGCGCGCGCGCACCCGGCCGCCCGGCTCGGGGTGGCCCCGGTACACCAGGTAGGCCACCAGCGCGGGCTCGCCCCGGTTGTCCTCGCCGAGCACCACCACGGCCTGGGCCACGGCCGGGTTGGCCAGCAGGGCGGCCTCGATCTCGCCCAGCTCGATCCTGGACCCGTTCAGCTTGACCTGGTGGTCGATGCGGCCTAGGAACTCGACGACGCCGTCGGCGCGCCAGCGGGCCAGGTCGCCGGTGGCGTACAGCCGCCCGTCCGGGTCCTCGGGGTCGGTGACGAACTTCTCGGCCGTCAGGTCGGGCCGGTTGAGGTAGCCGCGGGCGAGCTGGACGCCGCCCAGGTGCAGCTCACCGGCCATGCCGACGGGCATCCGGTTGCCGTGCGCGTCCAGGACGTGGACGGTGGTGTTGGCGATCGGCGCGCCGATCGGGATGATCGGGTCCTCCGGGCCGCAGGCCCACCGGGTGACGTCGATGGCCGCCTCGGTCGGGCCGTACAGGTTGTCCAGCCCGGCCGAGAGGCCCGAGGCGAAGAACCTGCGCACCAGGTCCGCCGGCAGGGCCTCGCCGCTGCACACCACCTGGCGGATCGAGCCGCATTTCGACAGGTCGGCGAACTCCAGGAACAGCGCGAGCATCGGCGGCACGAAGTGCAGGAACGTCACCCGCTCCGCCTCGGCGACCTCGCCCAGGTACTCCATGTCCTTGTGCCCGTCCGGCTTGATCACGACCAGCCGGGCGCCGGTGAGGAACGGCCAGAAGAACTCCCACACCGAGACGTCGAACCCGCACGGCGTCTTCTGCATCACCGCGTCGCCGGGGCCGAGCCGGTAGGTCTCCTGCATCCACAGCAGCCGGTTGAGCAGGCCCGCGTGGGTGTTCATCACGCCCTTGGGCATCCCGGTGGAGCCCGAGGTGTAGATCACGTACGCGAGGTCGGCCAGGGCCGGTGCCTCGGCGGGGGGCTCGGCGGGCAGGTCGTCCAGCCCCTCGGCCGGGTCGTCCAGGCAGACCTGGCGCAGGTCGGGGACGTTCACCCGGCCGGCCAGCGACCGCCTGGTGAGCAGCACGCGCGCCCGCGCGTCCTCGGCCATGAACATCAGCCGGGCCGGCGGGTACTGCGGGTCGAGCGGCAGGTACGCGCCGCCCGCCTTCAGCGTCGCGACCAGGGCGACCACGAGCTCGACCGACCGCTCCAGGTGCACCGCCACCACGGCGTCGGGGCCGACGCCGAGCGCGCGCAGGTGGCGGGCGAGCCGGTTGGCGCGTTCCTCCAGCTCACGGTAGGTGACCGACGTTCCCTCGAACCGGATCGCCACCGCGTCCGGGGTGGCGCGCGCCTGGAGGGTGATGAGCTCGGGCACGGTGTGCGCCGTGGGGTAGTCCACCTCGGTCGCGTTCCAGCCGTCGATGGTCTCGCGCTCGGCGGCGGTGAGCAGCGGCAGGCGTGAGACGGGGAGCGCAGGGTCGGCGGCGGCGCCGGCCAGCAGCGTCGCCACGTGGCCGGCCAGGCGCCGCGCGGTGTCCTCGTGGTACAGGCCGCGGTCGTAGCCGGCCACGACGCGCGGCCCTGAACCGGCCGTGCCGTCCGTGCCATCGGTACCGCCACCAGTACCGCCGTCCGGGGCGCCGAAGCCGTCGAGGCTCACCGACAGCCCGTCCGCAGTGAACGCGGCCTGACGCTGGTCGAGCTTGAGCCGCCCGAGCAGCGCCGCGAAGCCCGGGTCGCCCGACAGGTCGGCCTGGACGGTCTCGGCGCCGGGCTCCGCGCCCGCCTGGACGGGGATCTCCGCCCGGCCGGTGTACCGGTGCAGCACGGCCGCGAACCCGGCCAGCGCCACCGCCCCCAGGCTCGCGCCGCCCCGCGAGGCGAGCGCGCGGACGGCGTCCGCGTCCGCCTCGGACAAGACCAGCTCGACCGTGCCGTCCGGAGTCGGCCGGCCCGCCCGCCGGGGCTCGTCCGTCCATAGCTCGAAGTGATCGGTATCTGGCATGGCTGTGACCTTCCCCCGCACGGGAATCTCTGCCGAGCGCCTGCGCGCGCCCTCGTACTGCTTTCGGAACCGTCACCGTACGCCATGGCCCATGAGCCTTGGAATACGTGATCCATTGGTATGAAGGCAGCCTGGTTTCGCCTCTCACGTGATGACGTTGCAAGTTTCTTGGCCCATCCCGTTGTTCGGTTAAGCGCACCGTTTCGCCGAACTTCACGCGCTCACGGATGCCGGTTCTGCGCGCCGATCCCTACTGTGGATCGCGGAGCCCTGGAAAAGTCGGTGCGGAAATGGGATGAGCATGAGCGAGCTACAGGACGATTTTGCGCGGCAACCCGGCGACCATCGGACGGAACTGCTGAATCGCTTGAAGTCGGAGAAGCAGCGCAGCGCCGCCGTCATGCAGCCGAGGCAGAGCGGGGACACCGCGCCGCTGTCCTTTTCCCAGGAATCGCTCTGGTTCCTGGACCAGTTCGCCCCCGGCCAGTCCACGTACAACGTCCCGGGCGCGTTCCGTATCGGCGGCGACCTCGACGTCGAGGCGTTCCGCGCGGCCTTCGCCGACGTGGTCGCCCGGCACGAGTCGATGCGCACGAGCCTCCACGACCAGGGTGGCGAGGGACTCCAGCGGATCCACGACACGGTCCCGGTGGAAATGCCGGTCATCGAGCCCGCCGGCTCCACCCCCGACGAGCGGCTGGCCGCCGCGAGGAAGCTCGCGACCGACGCCGGACGCGAGCCGTTCGACCTGACCGCCGCGCCGCTGTGGCGGGTCATGCTGTACCGGATCGACGAGGGTGACCACCTGCTGGTGCTGGTCGTCCACCACGTGATCTGGGACGGCTGGTCGATGGGCGTGTTCTGCCAGGAGCTCGCCGCCTTCTACGGCATCAGGACCGGCGTCGAGGGCATCGAGGCGCCCGAGCCGCCCGCCCTCCAGTACGCCGACTACGCCACCTGGCAGCGCGAGTGGCTCCAGGGCAAGGTGCTGGACGAGCTGAACGAGTACTGGCGCGACCGGCTGACCGGCGCGCCCGTGGTCGAGTTCCCCACCGACCGCCCGCGTCCCGCCGAGGCGACCTTCGACGGCGCCACGCTGCACCACCAGACGACCGCCGACGTCATGGAGGACCTGCACGGCCTGGCCCGGGAGACCGGCGCGAGCCCCTTCGCGGTGTACCTGGCGGCGTTCCTCATCGTGCTGCACCGCCACACCGGCCAGGAGGACCTCACCGTCGGCTCGGCCGCGGCCAACCGCAGCCGCACCGAGGTCGAGCGGATGATCGGCTACTTCATCAACATCCTGGTGCTGCGCAACGACCTGTCCGGCGACCCCACCGTCCGCCAGCTCATCGGCCGCGTCCACGACGTCGTCCAGGGCGCGATGGCCCACGGCGAGCTGCCCTTCGACCGGGTGGTCGACGTCGTGCGCCCGCCCCGCGACCCGGCCCGCACGCCGCTGTTCCAGATCGGCTTCGGCCTGTCGAACCTGGCCGAGCCGCCTCGGCTGCCCGGCCTCACCGTCGTCCCCGAGTCCCCGGACCTGGACACCTCCCGGTTCGACATGACCTGGGGCCTCATGGAGACCACCGACGGGCTGGTCTTCACGCTGGAGTACAACACCAACCTGTTCGACGCCGACACCATGAACGCGCTGGCCGGGCACTACAAGCAGGTCCTGCGCGCGCTCGTCCCGTTCCTGAACACGCCGATCTCCCGCGTGCCGGTGATCACGCCGAGCGAGCGCGAGGAACTGCTCACGAAGTGGAACGGCCCCACCCGCCCGAACGCCACCACCACCCTGTCGCAGGAGTTCGAGCTCCAGGTGGAGCGGGACCCGGACGCGGTCGCCGTCGTGGCCGGCGGGACGGCGATGACCTACGGCGAGCTGAACGGCCGGGCCAACCGCCTGGCGCGGCTGCTCGCCGAAAACGGCGTGGAGCGCGGCGGCCGGGTCGCCCTGGCGATGCCCCGCGACCACGACCTCATCGTGTCGATGTTCGCGACCCTGAAGGCCGGCGCCGCCTACGTCCCGATCGACAGCTCGCACCCGCCGCAGCGCGTGGCCGGCATGCTGGCGGACGCCGCGCCCGCCGTGGTGCTCTCGCACAGCTCCGTCGCCGGCAACCTGCCCGACGGCGGGCCGAAGGTGCTGGTCCTGGACGAGCTCGCCGACATCCTCGCCGGGTACGACGACGCGAACCTCGACTACGGGCCCGGCCTGAAGGACGTCGCGTACGTCCTGTTCACCTCCGGGACGACCGGCAGGCCCAAGGGCGTGCTGATCGAGCACCACTCGGTGGTCGAGTTCGTCGACGCGATCTCGGAGATGTTCGAGATCGTGCCGAGCGACCGGATCGTGGCGTTCGCGTCGCTCACCTTCGACGTGTCGGTGTTCGAGATCTTCACCGCGCTGTGCCGCGGCGCGCGCATCAACCTCGTCCGCGACGAGGAGCGCCTGGACATGGAGGCGCTGCAGAAGCTCATCGAGGAGACGCGCACCACGATCATCGACCTGCCGCCGCCGGTGATGGCCCTGCTCACCCCCGAGCGCTTCACCTCGGCGCGGCTGGCGATGGTCGGCGGCGAGATGTTCAACGGCGAGCTGGTCAACCGGTGGAACCGGCGGCGCCGCCTGTTCAACGGCTACGGCCCCACCGAGTGCACGGTCGCGATGGTGTACTACGAGTGCATCGGCCACTTCGAGTCCGGCCCGCCGATCGGCCTGCCGTACGCCAACCACGTCGCGCACGTCGTCGACCAGCACATGGAGCTGCTGCCTTACGGCGTCGCGGGTGAGCTGGTCATCGGCGGCGTCGGCCTGACGCCGGGGTACCTCAACGACCCGTTCCTCACCCAGGCGAAGATCGTGCACGACCCGTTCGGCACCGCGCCCGGCGGCCGGCTGTACCACACCGGCGACCTGGTCAAGCGGCTGCGCAACGGCAACCTGATGTGCCTCGGCCGCATCGACGCCCAGGTGAAGATCCGCGGCCAGCGCATCGAGCTCGGCGAGATCGAGACCGTGCTGGCCTCCCACCCCGACGTCGGCCAGGTGTCGGTGCAGGCATGGACCGACGAGGTCGGCGAGAAGCACCTGGTGGCCTACGTCAGCCCGGCCGCCGGGACCAGCCCCGAGGTGACGCTGCTGCGCGGGTACGTGTCCGAGCACCTGCCCCGGCACATGGTGCCCGCGTACGTCGTGCTGCTGGAGCAGCTCCCGCTGACAGTGGCCGGCAAGGTGGACGCGCGCAGGCTGCCCGCCCCCGACGAGAGCGCCAGGACCGGCGGCGTCTCGGCCGAGCCCACCACCGAGACCGAGCGGGTGCTGGCGGAGGAGATCTTCGCCCCGCTGCTGCGGCTCACCAAGGTCGGCATCCACGACAACTTCTTCGAGATCGGCGGCAACAGCCTTCAGGCCACGCAGCTCGTGTCCCGCATCCGCGACCGGTTCGGCGTGGACCTCGGCCTGGCCGAGTTCTTCCGCTCGCCCACCGTCGCCCACCTCGCCGGCGTGGTGGACGCGCAGAAGCAGGAGTCGCTGTCGGACGAGGAGCTGCTGGCACTGCTGGAGCAGATGCCCGAGGAAGAGGTCGCCAGGCTCCTCGGCGACCAGGAGGGCGACGGCTCCGCATGAACTTCGGAGAGAGCGACGCCGAGCGCGCGCTGCGTGCCGAGGTCCGCGAGGTCCTCGGCACGCCCCCGGTGCGCTCCGCCCTGGACGACCTCGGCCGCGCGATGGCCTCGGGGGAGCGCGAGCCGGACGTCCGTCCGCTGTACCGCGCGCTCGCCGCGCACCGCCTGTTCGCGGCGAGCTGGCCCGAGCAGTACGGCGGGCGCGGCGTCAGCCACCTGGAGGCCGCGGCGGTGATCGAGGAGCTGGTGCGCGGCGGCATGCCCGACATGCTCCAGGTGCTCAGCGTCCAGATCGTCGGCCTGTTCCTGCTGGAGGCCGGTTCGGAGGAGCAGAAGGCCCGCTACCTGCCCAAGCTGGCGAGCGGCGAGCTGTTCGCCACCGTCCTCTACACCGAGCCGGAGGTCGGGTCCGACCTGGCCTCGCTGCGCGCCACCGCCGTGCGCGACGGCGACGGGTACCGGCTGTCGGGCACCAAGGTGTTCGGACTGAAGAGCGGCATGAGCGACCTCGGCCTGTGCGCCGTCCGCACCGGGACCGGCACCACCAAGTACGAGGGCATCAGCCTGTTCCTGGTCGACCTGCACGCCGAGGGCGTCACCCGCGGCCACATCGCCAGCCTGGCCGACGAGCAGTACGACCGCGTCGAGCTGGACCGCGTGTGGGTGGGCGAGGACGCGCTGCTGGGCGCGGAGGGCGAGGGCTGGTCCCTGCTCACCCGCTGCCTGGCCATCGAGCGGACCGGCCTGGACTACTCGCTCAAGGCCGCCCGCTGGTACGACGCCACGCTCACCGGCCTGATCCCCGAGACGACCGACGACGCGCTGCTGGAGGAGGTCGGCCGGTACGGCGCCGCCGTAGACGCCGGGCGCCTGCTCGCCTGGAGCACGATCAGCCAGCTCGGCCGCGGCCCGCTCGACCCGACGTCGGCGGCCATCAGCAAGTACCACACCAGCGAGACCGCGCAGCAGGTCGCGACCTGGGCCGCCCTCGTGCACGGCCACGGGTACGGGCTCCGCGCGCTGAGCCCCGAGAAGGCCGCCGTGCTGGAGGCCGGGTACCGCGAGGGCCCGGGGCTGACCCTGTCGGCCGGGACCTCGGAAATGATGCTGGAGCTGGTCGCGAGCTCGGCCTTCGACCGGCCTGACGTGATCGGGGGTGCCGGCGGTGGATCTGAGATCTGACCCGGTCCTGGAGCGGATCGCCGGAACCATACGCGAGGGCCTGAGCGTCGCCGAGCCCGGCCCCGACGGCACCTCGGCGCAGGCCGCGCTGGCCGACATGGACGGGTTCGCCTTCGCCGCCGCCATCGACCTCGGCGGCTTCGACCTCGGCCTGTCCTGCGGCGTCACCATCAGCCTGGAGCTCGGCCGCCGCGCGCTGCCCGACGTCTACACCGGCGGCATGCTGGTGGTGGACGCGCTGGCCGAGGCGGGCGACGACGCACCCGGGGCCGACATCGCGGCCGCGGTGGTGGCCGGCAAGCAGGTCGTGGTCGCGGCCGGGCTGGACCTGGTCTGCCGCCCGACCGCGGGACGGGCGCGCCTGGAGGAGGACGCCTGGCGGCCGTCCGGCGTCCTCACGGTCGAGGACGTCCAGCCCGACCAGGCGTGCTGCGCCGCCTTCCGCACCGAGGAGGCCGACGGCGAGGTCCTGCTCGCCGTCCTGCCCGCCTCGGTGTGGCGGCCCCCGGCCGGGCGCGCGTTCCCCTGGAGCGGCCCGGTGGAGAGCCCGGCCTCCCTGCCCCTCGACCGGGTGACGGTCACGTCCGGCCAGGTCGTCGGCGGTCTCGGCACGGGCAGCCCGCTGTCGGACCCGGCCGGGCTGCTGGCCCGGCACCGCGTGCGCCAGGCCGGGTACCTGCTCGGGCTCGGCCTCGGCGCGCACGCGCTCGCCGTCACCCATACGGCCAACCGGCGGCAGTTCGACCGGTTCGTGCTGGACAACCAGGCCGTCGCCTTCCCGCTCGCCAAGGCCAAGATCGACCTTGAGGCCGCGCGGCTGCTGGTGTACCGGGCAGCCTGGCAGGCCGACGCGGGGGAGCCCTTCGCCCGGGAGGCGGCCGAGGCGCTGGCCTGGACCGCCGAGGTGGCGCTGCGCACGATAAGGATCTCGGTACAGGCGCACGGCGCGCGGGGGCTCACCCTGGGCGCGCCCGTGCACCGCTTCTTCGAGGTGATCAGGTCCGCGGCGACCCGCCTCGGGCCGCCCGGGGCGCTCTGGCAGGAGGCGGGCCGGCACCGGCTGGCCGCCGTCCACTCAGCCGCGGTTGACTCAGATGTAGCAGTGGAAAGGCAGAGCTAGATGCGCTTGACCGACGCGGGCGCGAAATCCGTATCCCTGGACGAGATCGATCTGTACGGCACCGAGCTCTACCGCTCGGGCGACCCGCACGCCGCCTGGCGGACCCTGCGCGAGACGGCCCCGGTGTGGCGCCAGGAGGCGCCGGACGGGACGCCCTTCTGGTCGGTCACCCGGTACCGCGACGTCGTGGACATCCTGCGCGACACCCGGCGGTTCAGCTCCGAGCACAGCACCATGCTCAGCGTCCTCCAGCGGGACACCGCCGCGGGCCAGGCCATCCACCTGATGGACCCGCCCCGGCACGGGCAGGTGCGTGGGGCCACCATCAGCGCGCTGTCCATGCGCGTGATGCGGCGACACGAGCCGAAGATCCGCGAGCGGGTGGCCAAGCTCGTCGCCGGCGCCATCGCCGACGGGCAGGCGGACATGGCCAAGCTCGTCACCATGCTGCCGATGCTGGTCGCCGGGGAGCTCATGGGCATCCCGCAGGACCAGTGGACCGAGGCCGCGCACTGGACGGTGGCCAGCATGGCGCCCGAGGACCCGGCGTTCTCGATCGGCGACGAGGCCGCGACGCTGCGGGCCGCCCATGTGTTCCTGTTCTCGATGTTCATCGAGCTGATCCAGGACCGCAGGGAGAGCCCCGGCACCGACGACCTGATCTCGCTGCTGCTCGGCATGGAGGTCGACGGGCGTCCCGCCACCGACGAGGAGGTCCTCGTCAACTGCTACGCCTTCATCATGGGCGCCAACCCGACGATCCCGCAGGCGTCCTCGCACCTGGTGCTGACCATGGCCGAGAACCCCGACCTGTGGCGGCGCGTCCGCGAGGCCGACCGCTCGACACTGCCGCTCACGCTGGAGGAGACCCTGCGCTGGTCGAGCCCGGTCAACCACCTGCTGCGCCGGACGACCCAGGAGGTCGAGCTCGGCGGCCACGTCATCCCCGAGGGCGGGCTGGTCGCGGCCTGGATCGGCTCGGCCAACCGGGACGAGGAGATCTTCGCCGACCCCTACACCTTCGACCCGGTGCGCACCCCGAACCAGCACGTCGCCTTCGGCTTCGGCTCCCACCGGTGCATCGGCAACTCGCCCGCGCAGACCGGCGTCCAGCTCCTCCTGGAGGAACTCGTCGAGCAGGTCGAGTCCTTCGAGCTCACCGGCGAGCCCCGCCACCTGGGCTCCAACTTCCTCAACGGCATCACCCACCTGCCGGTGACCCTCCACCCGAACGGCGGCTGAACGCGGAACGGCGGGTACGGGCGGACCGGCCCCGTACCCGCCGTTTCGTGTCGCCGGAAGGTTTGCCTAGGACCCACCCGTCCGTGGGTGGATCGGCTGGGCGTCTGCGTTCCCTGCACGGACGTACGGCGGGCCACGTACCGTGGCAGTTGGTATCGGAGCTTGCAGGAAGGCTGGACCATGGCGCACGCCGTTGACGACGGCATGCGGCGGATCGGCGAGAACGTACGCGCCGCCCGTCGCTACCGCGGCATGTCGCTGGAGACCCTTGCCGGGCTCTCTGGCCGGTCCAAGGGATGGCTCAGCAAAATCGAGAACGGTCACGCCAGGCTTGAGCGGCGCAGCGACATCCGCGACCTCGCCGAGGCCCTAGAGGTCTCGGCCTCTGACCTGCTTGGGGAGCCTGTACCCGCCATCCGTCCACGTGAGCGGGCGTACGGCGACGTCGTGCGCCTCAGGGAGGTCTTCCTTGATGCCTCTCTCGACAGCCCGCTGGATATCGGAGCGCGGCCGCTCGGCGCGCTCGTAGAGATCGTCAACGGTGATATCCGCGAGTATCGGCGGGGTGCCGACGATGCCCGGCTCGCTACCGCCCTGCCGCCTGTGCTCGCTGAACTCCATGTGCACGCGGCCACGGGGGATGAGCGAGAACGGGCCATCGCGCTACGTCTGCTGGTCGATCTCTGCACCTCGGCGACGAACGTACTCCGGCACCTCGGACAGGTTGACTTGGCATGGATCGCCGCCGACCGCGCCGAAAGGGCCGCACGGTCGCTCAATGATCCGGTGATGATCGGCGCAGCGGCGTTCGCGCAGGCGGGTGCTCGCCCGGCCGCCTCGCTCTCGCGAGCACTGCGTGATGCCGAACGTGTTGCGGACAGGCTTGAAGGTCACCTAGGCGACGACCGTACCGGCCACGAGGTATACGGGATGCTCCAGTTGTACGCTGCGCTCGCCCGGCACCTCCAGGACGACACCTCCGGGGCAGCCGACCGGATCGCCGAAGCCGGCCGGGTCGCCGAACGACTCGGAGAACAACCCGATGGGGCAACGGGTGAGGGGTGGCAGAGCTTCGGGCCTGCGAACGTCGGTGTGTGGAAAGCCATGCTCGCGGTAGAGGCCGGAGAGCCGGAGAAAGCGCTAGAGGTCGCTAGGGGCGTGGATGCGAAGGCGCTCCTGAGGCGTAGCCGGAAGGCCGCCCTGGCGATCGAGCAGGGCCGCGCGTTGGCCATGCTCGGCAGGAACGACGCCGCCGCACAGCAGTTGCGCCAAGCCGAAAAGCTCTCGGTCGCCAGCGTCCACAAGAACCCTATGGTCCGTGAACTGGTCGCGGACATGTACGACAACACGATCAGTCGTGAACTCCGCGGGTTGGCCTGGCGGATGAACCTGATCTAACGAAGGTTTCCATACGGAAACACCGGGGCCGTCTTCGGGTCTTACGTTGCCCAACGTGAAGACGGCCCCGGCCCGGTGCTGGAACACCGGGGACCCCGGGGCCTTGATCAGGAAACGAGGCCCTGACCCAATGCCCAAGATTAGAGGCATTCGCGCCGTACGTATCCGCTGGAGTGCGGACGCCCCGCCGTCACCGCTCGGCTGTCGCTGGTGCGGCCACGCCCCCTACGCTCACGACGCGGCGAGCTTGCCGCAACGACGCCACCACCAGTGGGAGCACCCCACCACCGCGCAGATGCGCGCCCGCCTGGAGGCGCGCAAGCGGCTCGGCCTGTACGGGCCGTTCCTGGCGGGGCCGTTCCGGCCGGTGAGGGTTCGCCCGTTCGCCATAGCGCACCCCGGACGGCAGCCGTGGCCGGCCGCGTCCGCCCTGTCCGTCGGCATCGGCCGCGCGCCGGACATCCCGCCGCCGATCGGGTCGCGCGGCCCGTCGCGGCGAGGAGTGGCGGCGTGAGCCGGCCGGAGGGACGGCACCGGGTCGGCGCCCGGCCTGCGCTCCATGTGACCCCACGGAGTTGGGACCAGGCGGAACGCGCGACCGCCGCGCGGCTCGACCAGGTCGAGCCCGGATGGTGCGTCTTCTACGGCATCGGCCTGCGTAAGTTCGTCGCCATCCCCCTCTGGCGGGCCCCCGCCCATCTGCGGGTCGAGGCGGCCACCGTCGAGGACCTGCGCGAGCAGATGCGCGAGGCCGAGCTCGGCGCGATGGCGTCGATCGGCCGAGACCGGGCGTGGGTCGCATGACCAGCCCCGGGAGGCACTCCCGCGAACCCGCCGAGCGCGGCGCCGAACAGCGCGACGTCTACGGGTTCGGGCCGGACGCGCGGATCTCGGTGGGCGGCTACTTCCCGCGTCTGACGCTCGTCGACTGGCGGGAGGAGGAGGCACCCGCGCCCGCGTCGGCTGCCGGCGGTCCGCTGTACGCGGTCGCGTTCCTCACCCCGTGCTTGATCCGGCACGCCGTGCTGTGGGAGGTGGCCACGCCCAACGCCGTGGTCGCCGCGGCGTGCGCGGTCCAGGCGCGGGTGGCGGAGATCTCCGGGGTGCCCGTGATCTGGAGCCGGTTCGACCCCATGGCGTGCGAGGACTGCGCCGTCGTGGTCCTGGGCGAGGGTGAGCAGGGAGGTCGGCCGTGACGCTCACCGCGACCGAGGGCACCGCCGGGCACGGCCCGCACGTCCCGGATCCGAACGCCGACGCCGAGCGCATCGCCTGGCAAGCGGCCACCAGCGGCGAGGACCGGCGGCGGGTGCTGCGCTGGACCTGCCAGTGCAAGCCGGTGGTGTACTCCCTCGTCACGGCCGGCGGCCGAGGCTACATCGAACGCGCCGGGAAGGGCGCCGTCGCGCAGACGCACCGGATGAGTCACTCTGACATCGCGACGCTGTGGGAGCGCATCCTCCTCGGGCAGGCCCGATGACACGGCCACCGGTCGAGGTCATGGCCGAGCCGGAGCGCGAGAACCCCGGACCGCCGCGGCTTACCTGGCACCTGGAGATCACCGACTTGAGGCAGTTGGTGCCCTCGCAGTCCTCTCGCGCCGAGGAGAGCAGGAGATCAACAAAACAGGACACAAGGTAAGTAGGATCGTCCGCGTGGATCTGGACGACACCGCCGCCCGGCTCGGGGTACCCGTCGAGGACGTCCACCGCGTGCACCGGCTCGCCGGCGACCGGCCGTCCGCTCCGCTGCCCGCCAAGGCCGACGCGCCCGCGATCCTCGACCGGCTCGCGGTGCGGCCGGACGACGCCGCCGAGATCATGGCGGGCTGGCCTGACCCCGACTCTCCCCTGTGGACTCCGGAGCTGCGCTGGCTGCTCGACCGCTCGATCGCCCTGGTCCGCGCCGATCTCGGGGGCCACGACTGGCTGTCGCCCGGTCCGGAGCTGCCGCGCGAACGGGGCCCCGCCTGGCGGCATCTCTACGTGTACGCGCACCTGGCCCTGGTCGATGTCGTCATGGGGTACCACCGCGACCACGGCATCCCCGATGCCGTGTCGTGGGTGACCCTCGCGGACCTGGGCCGCAACCTCGCCATCGACCGGCGGATGCACCGCCAGGGCTGGCCGGTCATGCAGAGCTGGCTGACGCTGCACGCGCGCGGCGGCGTCTACGAGCTGGGCCGGCTGCAGCACCAGCGCGGCGGCACCGCCATCGACCTGCACATCCCCGAGTCGGGGCCGATGACCCCGGAGGCGGTCGCGGCGTCGCTGGACGAGGCCCGCGCGTTCTTCCCGCGCCACTTTCCCGACGAGCGATACACGGCGTTCTCCTGCGGCTCGTGGCTGCTCGACCCGCAGCTGCTGGAGTACCTGCCCGGGGACTCCAACATCGTCCGGTTCCAGCGGAGGTTCGAGCTGGAGCCCTACGAGGAGCCGGAAGGGCTGGACGCCGACGTCGAGGTGCTGCGGTTCGTGTTCCGCACCCTGACCACGCCGCTCGACCAGCTGCCGCGCCGCACCGTGCTCCAGCGCGCGGTCGTCGACCACCTGAAGGCCGGCCGCCACTGGTACTGGCGCCGCGGCAGCTTCCCGATTTAGCCGGGCCGAGACGTCCGCAGATCTGCCTCATGATCGATGAGACGTGACTTCATCGATTCGTCTCATCGATTCCGAGGCACCGCCCGGCCGCGATGAAGATCCTGGACACCGACCGCGAAGGACTGACCGCCTACCTACGCTTCCCCGCCGAGCACCACCAGCGGATCCGCCACTCCGACTTCATCGAGCGCACCTTCGGCGAGACCCGCCGCCGCGCCAAGGTCATCGGCCGGTTCCCGGGTGAGACCGGCTGCATCATCCGGCCCTGGCCCGGCGCCAACTCGTTAGATCATGCCTCCGGCGGCGTTGATGGTCTGGCCGGTGATCCAGCGGGCGGCGTCGGAGGCCAGGAACGCGACGACGTCGGCGATGTCGGCTGGTTCGCCCAGGCGGCCCAGCGGTGTGCGGGCCTTGGCGTCGTCAATGACGTGCGGGGGCACGGTGCCGATGACGTCGGTACGGGTCAGGCCGGGCAGGACGCTGTTGACCGTCACGGATCTGGCGCCCACCTCCCAGGCCAGCGTGCGGGCGAGCTGGTCACCGGCGGCCTTGCTCGCGGCCAGCAGTGCCATGCCGGGCAGCGGCGACACGGTCAGCGCGGAAGAGATCAAGATGATCCGGCCGTGGTCGCTGATGCGCTGCGCGGCCTCGCGCAGCGCCACGAACGTGGACCGCACGTTGGCGTGCAGGTACTGGTCGAAGTCGTCATCGGTGGCGCGGGCCAGCGGCCCAGCGGTCGCAGTGGCCGCGTTGTTCACCCACACATCCACCCGGCCGTACTGGCTCTCGGCCGTATCGAACAACTCCTTGACCGCCTCGGGGCGGGTGATGTCAGTGCGGACCGCGGTGGCCAGCCCGCCCGCGTCCTTGATCTGGTCCACCGCCTGCGCGGCCGTCTCCTGGTCGCGGGAGCCGATGACGACGCGCATCCCCGCCGCGGCGAGCCTGTCGCTGATCGCCCGTCCGATGCCGCGCGATCCGCCGGTGACGACCGCGACCCGATCCTCGATACGCATGACCCCTCCAATTGGTCGATCCTATGGATAGTCCATAGCGTCGACTATTTTAGTAGAGGGTGTCAACTGTCCAGGTAGTAGACTGCCTGCTATGGCCGCCGCACCCGATGACGAACTCGTCGAGACGCTGATCGGCGTCTTCATGGAGATCGACGGCCTGTTCAGCACGACGAGCCGCGGGCTGGGACTAACCCCCCAGCAAGCGCAACTGCTGTGCTTCGCCCAACATCTGCAGCCGTCCTTCGGCGAGCTCGCGACCCTGCTGCACTGCGACAAGACCAACATCACCGGCCTGGTCGACCGGCTTCAGCGACGCGGCCTGCTCACCCGCCAACCCGACCCCAACGACCGCCGGATGACCCGCGTCCATCTCACCCCCCAGGGCGAGGCGGTCACCGGCCAATTCCAGCAGGCCATCAACACCACCCTGACCACCCGCTTCAGTTCCTGGCCCAGCACCCAACGCGACAGCCTCGTCCACCTGCTCCAATCCGCCGCAACAGCACTACGCCCCTGATCTCGGCGGCCACCTCCGACCCCAACACGCCACCAGCCCCACGAAGCCGATCACACCGAACCGCCACCGCACCGCGTAGCCTCACCATGAAGCCGGAACTACGCCCCCGATTCACACCGGACTCCGGACGCCACCGGACAGGAGCCGACAGGCTCAGCCACAAGATCGCCTGCTCGCCGTTTCGTGTTGCCGGAAGGTTTGCCGGAGCGGGTCCGAGGCGCGCTTCGGGGGCACGGGGTTTGTGTCACACTCATGACCATGGAGATGCGGACGATCACCTCCCCTGAGGTCCCTGGCACCGGCCCTTACTACGCGAACGCCAAGGAACTGACCGGTTTCTCACGGCTTCTCTACATCAGCGGCCAGATTCCCGAGACCGCCGACGGCCACGTCCCGCCCGATTTCGAAGACCAGGCCCGGCTGGTGTTCGGCCACATCCGGTCCCTGCTCAAGGCCGCGGACATGGACGTGACCAACCTGGTCAAGCTGACGATCTACCTCAGCGACCGCCAGTACCGCGCGGCGCTGTCCCGGGTGCGCAACGAGAACTTCGCCGGTCACCAGTTCGCCATGACCATCATCATCACCGGCATCTACGACCCGATCTGGTTGCTGGAGGTCGAGGCGGTCGCCGCCGAGTGACCCCACGGCGTGAAACGGCGGGAACGGCAGAGGCGGCCGGCCCCGTTGCGGGGCGGCCGCCTCTCGCGGATCCACCGGGCTATTCCAGGTAGCCGCGTACCTTCCTGAAGTAGTCGACGGCGCGGACGGGCGGGCCGTCCTCCGTCTTCACCTGCAGCAGGATCAGCCCGCGCGCGTCGGGGTCCCCGCGCCGCCCGCAGGCGACCGCGACCCCGTCCTCGGCGGCCCTGACGATCCGGCCGGGCGTGCCGCAGTAGCCGCGCTCGGGCGGGCGGGCCACCTTGATGAACAGCCGGGCGCCGTTGTGGGTCGTCCAGGCGTTGATGAACGGGTCGCTCTGCCCGCGGACCAGGTTGTAGACCTCGGTGGTGGAATCGCGCCAGTCGATCCGAGTGTCCTCAAGCCCGATCTTGTGGTAAAAGGTCCCCCCCGTCGCCGGCTGCGGCTCGCCGGTGTGCCCGGCCGCGACCAGGTCCAGCGCGCGCAGCGTCACGGGCACGTACTCGCTCATCAGCTTCTGGAGAACCATGCCCGCGGTGTCGTGCGGGCCGATGGGCACCAGCGCCCTGGCCACCACGGGGCCGGTGTCCAGCTCCGCGTCCATGAAGTGCACGGTCAGGCCGATCTCGGACCGGCCGTCCCTGATCGACCAGTTGACCGACCCGAACCCGCCGTACTCCGGCAGCAGGGCGTCGTGCACGTTGATCGCGCCGAGCCGCGGGATGCGCAGCAGCTCGATCGGGGCGCGGGTCCGCCAGTTCGTGGAGACGATCACGTCCGGCGCGAGCTCCTCGACCTTCCGCCACAGCTCCGGCTCGGCCGCCGTGGAGGAGTAGACGAGGGGGATGCCCAGCTTGCCGGCGAGCTGCTCGACGTCGGGCTCGCCGAGCCCGCCGAACTCGGCCACGTGGGTGAGCGCCGTCACCACGTCGTGGCGTCTGACGAGGCCGCCGAGCATGTTGGCGCCCAGCTCCCCGTACCCCATGAACAGGACTCTCACTGGGCGGCTCCGCCGGCGGCGCGCCGCCCGGCCCGGAAGCGGACGGTGTTGACCTTCATGTACCCGGCCGCGTCGCGCTGCTCGAACACGTCGTCGGCCTCGAAGGTGGCGAACGCGATGTCGTAGCGGCTGTGCGGGGACGTGCGGCCCACCACCTGGACGTTGCCCCGGTAGAGCAGCAGGCTGGCCTCGCCGGTGACGACATCCTGGCTCCAGTCGATGGCGTGCTGGAGCATCAGACGCTCCGGCGCGAACCACAGGCCCCGGTAGACCAGGCTGGCGTAGCGCGGCATCAGCTCGTCCTTGAGGTGCAGCACCTCGGGGTCGAGGGCCAGCGACTGTACGGCGCGGTGGGCATGCCACAGGATCGTACCCGAAGGCGCTTCGTACACATTTCGGGTCTTCATCCCGAAGATCCGGTTCTCGACGATGTCGAGGCGGCCGACGCCGTGCCGGGCGCCGATCGCGCCGAGCTCGCGCAGCACCCCGGCGGGGGAGAGGGCCTCGCCGTTGACCGCGACCGGGTTGCCCTTCTCGAAGGACACGCGCACGACCTCGGGCTCGGGCTCGGCGTCCAGCAGGTCCTTGACCCGGGTGAGCAGGCCCGTCGGCACCGGCAGCGCCGGGTCTTCCAGGGCCACGCCCTCGTAGGACGTGTGCAGCAGGTTGGTGTCGATCGAGTACGGCCGCTCGCCGCTGGACAGGTCGACCTCGATGTCGTTCTTGCTCGCGTACGCCAGCAGGTCGTTGCGCGAGGAGAACTCCCAGTCACGCCAGGGGGCGATGACCTTCATGTCGGGGCGGAGCGCGCCGTAGGTGTACTCGAACCGGACCTGGTCGTTGCCCTTGCCGGTCGCCCCGTGGGCCACGGCGTCGGCGCCGACCTCCTCGGCCACCCGGAGCTGGGCGGCGGCGATGAGCGGGCGGCCGATGGAGGAGCCCATCAGGTACTGGCCCTCGTACATCGCGTCGGCCCGGTACATCGGGAACGCGTAGTCCTGCGCGAACTCCTCCTGCAGGTCGACGATCTTCACGTCGACCGCGCCGAGGGCGAGCGCCTTGCGGCGGGCGGTCTCCAGCTCCTCGCCCTGGCCGAGGTCGGCGACGAACGCGGTGATGGGGCACTGGTAGCGCTCCTGGAGCCAGACCAGTACCACGGAGGTGTCCAGCCCGCCGGAGAAGGCGAGGACGATGTGCTCCGGCGATTTCCCGGCGTTGCTGGTCACGAGACCTCCACGGTTTCCGGTTCGGCCCAGAGACCGTCCATGGTCTCGTGGGAGAGTTCCATCGTCAGGTTCTGCGTGGACGCGTAGCCCATGTTGATGATCTTGCGCGTGCCGTTCGCCACGGGGTACACGCGGTGCAGCGTCGTGTCCGTCCGCATCAGGTACAGGTCGCCGGCGAACAGCTCGACCGAGTAGATCGGGTGCTTCACCAGCGTCCGGTTGATCTGGGGGTCGGACTTGTTCCAGGTCGTGCCGGGCACGCACTGCACGAAGCCGCCGTCGGCGATCGGCGGGGTCTCGATCACCCAGACGACGGCGAAGCTGTAGTCGTCCCAGTGCCAGCCGTGCGTGTCGCCGTCCTTCTCCAGGCAGGTGATCACGTACTGCTCGGGCTCGTACGGGCAGGGGTGCACCGGCTCGCCGGCGATCTGTGCCAGGCCCTGCAGCAGCTTGGCCGACTTGTAGACCTCGGGGATGATCGTGCCGAACTCGGCGATCTCCTTGCGCCGGACGTTGCGCATCCGGCGGGGGCTGAAGTCGGTCTCCTTGAAGCTGACGTCGCGGCGCACGCTGCCGACGTCGAGGAGCTCGTTGACCTCGGCGGCGACGGCCTTCTTCACGGAGTCGGGGACGAGAAAGGGAATCTTGGCGTGGCCGAGGTAGGAGAAATTACGCCGCGCCCGCGCGATGGAATCCTCGCTCACACTCGTGGCGAGGTGCGTTTCCAGATCGAGTAGCAGCGCGTCGACATCCGACATGGCCGCCTCCTTGGAGTATCGCTGTGGCTTGAATCATGGGTTTATGGACAAGGGACTGGATTCCCGATGGCGGGCGGCCGGATCCGGAGTGCAGCATAAGCCGCGCTCCGTACAGGATGGCAATACGCATAGTTGTTGAACGGTCTATCGAAATCTCTTACGAGAGCCGTCGTGAAACAGGGAGCCCGGGGCGGGGCCGGCGCACGGTGGGAGGGACCCGTGGCGCCCGGGAGGGGTCGTCCCGGGCGCGGGCCTCGTGCCGGCCGCCGCTTCGGGTCAGGCCGTGCGCTGGGCGGCGGCGAACTCCATGGCCTCTTCGGGGTTCTCCGGGAGCTTGCGCAGTCGCGGGATGATGGAGAAGAAGAGCGGCAGCGTGGCGGCGGCGGAGGCGATGGCCCCCACCCAGATCGCCTCGCGAAGGCCGATGCTCGCGCCGACGAACCCGCCGGCCAGGGCGCCGAGGGTGCCGAGACCCGACAGCAGGGTGCGCATTCCGGCCGTCATGCGCGCCATCAGGTGCTGCGGGGTCACGGCCTGCCTCAGGCTGAGCGCCACGACGTTGGCCACCGACAGGCCGAACCGGGTGAACACGAACCCGCCGCCGATCACGATCGCGGCGAGCCAGGTCGGCCCGGTGACCAGCGGGACCAGCAGCGGGCCGCAGTATCCGATCACCACGGCGACCATGTAGACGCGGCCATAGGGGAAGCGCTTGATGAAGGTGCCGGCCGCGAGCGAGCCGAGCAGGCCACCGACCGAGCTCAGGCTCAGCGTCAGGCCGAGCGTGAAGGGGTCGAATCCAAGCGTCCTAATGCAGTACAGCACGAACAGGGCGTCGATGAACATGTAGCAGAAGTTGTACGCGGACCCGATCGTGGCGATGACCCGCAGGAACGGGTTGCTCGTCACGAAGACGATGCCCTCCCGGATCTCCCTGCCCAGATGGCGTTCGGCGCCGGGCTTCGGCTCGGGTTCGGGCCGCCGGATCGACGACAGGGTGATCACCGAGACGAGGTAGGAGAACGAGTCGATGAGCAGGGCCCACGGCGCCGTGAATATCTGCACGATCAGACCGGCGATACCAGGGCCCGCCAGATCGGCTACCGAGAAGCTGGAGTTGACCTTGCCGTTCGCCGAGACCAGGTGCTCCTTGTCGACCAGCGTGGGCACGTAGGACATCCACGACACGTCGAACAGGACGGTACAGACGCCGATGCCGATCGCCAGCGCGTACAGCGACCACATGTTGAGAACGTCCATCCAGGCGAGCAGCGGCACGAGGCCGATCAGCACACACCTGACGACGTTCGCGCCGATCATCAGCGGCCGTTTCCTGCGCCGGTCGGCCCAGACGCCGAACAGCAGCGACAGGAACAGGAACGGCACGAACTGGGCGAAGCGCAGGCCGCCGGTCTCCTCGGGGCCCGCGTTCAGCGCCAGTACGGCGGTCAGCGGCAAAGCGAGCGCGGTGACTTGCACGCCCATCAGAGAAATGGTCTCGCCGACCCAGAACTTAGTGAAGTCGTGGTTGGACCAGAGTCCCCGGTCTCGTGGTGCGGCGAGTTCCGGCGCGTCGGAGTCTGACTGACTCTCCGTGGACAACGGATCCTCCGTGGGTCGATAGGGCGTGGCTAATCGTGCGTTATTGTGATCACAGGGCGACGACGGGCGTCAATTACCGCTGTGTTTCACATTTTTCCGGCACGATAATCCCTACGCTTACACCGGTTACACGGACGTGGACATTCACGCCGGGCCCGGCGCCACGCGACCGCGGGCGCCCAAAGGGAGCGGAGGTTCCGTACGGCTCCGCGGGCCGGTCAGGGGCGCCGTCCCCAGGCGGTGAACACGGCCGGCGAGAGGTCGCGGAACTCCGGGTCGCCCAGCTCCTCGTACGCGCGGTCGAACAGGTGGTCCGGCACCTCGCGCCGTGCGCGGACGGGCCGGACGCGGGGCGGTTCGCCGGTGGCCGCGGAGCCGGAGCCGGGCACGCGCCCGCGCGGGAGTCCGGCCGCCGTCCGCTCCGGCCCCGGGGCAGCCCTGACCTTCTGGCCGGGGACCGGGGCGTCCCGTATCGTCGGACGGAACCCCGGGGACCGGCCGCCCGGATTTCGGACCGTATGTACGGGGGGATGTGGTCGATCCGCGGACGGGCGGGCGGCGGAGGGGCCGCGGCGGGCCGGCGAATAACGGATCACATCTGGTAACCGTGAGTTCCCGCTGCGCCATGTCCCAGAGGTGAACGGCTATTCACGGGGTCCGTCGGCGGGGCATCATGGGGGCGGGATGGGCGCCTGTGGGGCTTGTCCTGCTGAGATGTCCCACGTCAAGCCGTCAGGGCTTTATGGGGTCGTTTACCGTACATTTCCCTGTTGACAGCTATCTAGGCGTATTTTACGCTACATTCGCCCGACATTTTGGGCAGCCGTCAATTTCCCGTAGGAGGTAGGGATGACGCCCGAGCTCGTGCAGAAGACGACCGAAACCCCGGTTCTGCTCACGCCGGAATTGGTGCAGAACATGCTGGCCGCACGCCAGGCGGAGCTGGCGATCAAGTTCCGCACGACCTGCACCGACTGCGTCCCGAATATGTGACCAAGCGTCGGGTTCGGCCGAGCGGCTGGCGTCGATCTTGCGCCAGTTAATCCACCGTGCGGAGATCGACTCCTTTGCTGGACGATATCGCACTGATCAATGAATGCGCGATTGCGGCTGCGGGTGGCATCACTCCGCATCCGAGGCAATCGTTGTGTGCGATACCCGGGCGGATTCTGGCCGAGCTCGACCATGCCGCCCGGGGAATCGTGGTACTCGCGGTCGACGGCCTGTCGTGGCGTGCCGCCCGCGCGGGCTGGCGCGACGCCGCCCTCGAATGCCTGACCTCCACGTTCCCGAGCACCTCCGCGACGGCCTGGATGACCGCCGTCACCGGAGCCCCTCTCACCGAGCACCTCGTCGTCGGCGCCGCCTACCGCTCGCCCGACGACGACGCCCTCGCCGACGTCATCTTCGGCACCCTCCTCGCCGACCCCCACGACGGGCCCGATGGTCCCCGCGCCCCGCATGACCACGGCACGGGCGACGGCCCCCGCACCCCCGTCGCCGCCGGGAGTTCCGTCTCGCCCGGCGTTCTCGCGGCGATGCCCACCGTCTTCCAGGCCGCCGCCCCCCGCGCGCGGCCCGTGGCCAGGGCGAGGGAGATCGGCGCGATCGGCAGCCCCTGGGCGTCCGCGCTGCTCGCCGGCGCCTCACGCGGCCCGAGACCCGACCCCCGGACGCTGGCCGCCGAGGCCGCCGACCCCGAGCGCATGGTCGCGGCCGTGGCCCGCGACGTCGAGGACGTCCTGGCCGCCCACCGCGAAGACCGTCCCCTCCTGCTCTGGACGTACGTCAACCTGGACGACCACGTCCACCGGCACGGCTACGACGACCGCGCGGCCCGCGCGGTCGAGGCGCTGGAACGGCACGCGCTGTCCTGGGCCCGGCGCGGGTGGACCGTCCTCGCCCACTCCGACCACGGCCAGGTGCCCTGCGAGCCCGACGCCGGGCTGGAGCTCGCCTGGGCCCGCGTCGACACCCCCGAGCTGTGCCGGCTCCCGGCCGGGGGAGCGGGACGGACCCGCTGGCTGTATCCGCGCGAGGGCCGCGCGGCCGAGGCGCTGGAACGGCTCGGCGAGGCCATGGACGGCCACGCCCTGGTGGTCCCGGCGGCCGACCTGCCCGGCCTCGGGCTCGCCGGCCCGCCAGGTCCAGGGTCCACCGGCCTACCGGGTGCCGGGCTCACCGGTCTGCCCGCCGCCGTGGGGGAGCGGCTCGGCGAGGTCGTCGCCATCGCCACCTCACCCCGTTTCCCGCTCCCCGTGCCCGGCATGGCCTTCGAGCACGGCGCGCTCACCCCGGACGAGATGCTCGTCCCGCTGGCGACCTGGCGTTGACCCGCGCGTTCAGCGCCGGCCCTCGCAGCTTCAGGAGGCGGTGGGCTCTGACGCCGCGGGTTGCGACGGCGTCGTGGCGGCCGGCACCTCGGCGTCCGCGTCCGGTCCGCGACGGCGGACGATCAGCACGTACACCGCCACGCTCATGAACGCCGCCGCGCTGAAGGCGTAGATGAAGCGGAACGGTACGAACTGGATGATCAGCGACCCGAGCCCCAGGGACGCGATGAAGGGGATGTCGATCAGCGCCTCCATCGCCGTCAGCGCCCGCCCCTGGAGCTCGCCCTCCGTGCGCCGCTGGACGAGCGTGGTGGTCGCGACCAGGAAGACCGGGATCGAGACGCCGACCAGCACCGCGCCCACGCACATGCCGACGACGCTGGTCGGGATGACCAGGGCCATGCCGACCGCGCCGAACGCGAACCCGATGGCGGCGGCGCGCGCCTCGCCGTACCGCCTGATCAGGGTTCCGGTGGCCACGCCGCCCGCGATCGAGCCCGCGCCCTGGAAGCTGGCGACGACGCCGATGAACGCCGTCGACCGGTGCAGGCCCTCGTCCACGGCGGCGAACATCGCCGTGTTGAGCAGCCCGCCCGCGCCGAGCGCCAGGCCGACCGCGAGGACCGCACCTCGCAGCTCGCGGTCGCGCAGGATGTGCCGGACGCCCGCCGTGAGGTCGCCCGTCAGCCGCCCCGGCGCCTTCTCGCGGGCGCGCACCAGGTCGGGGGTGGTCCTGAGCATCAGGAGGATGATCGCCGACACGACGAACGTGGCCGCGTCGAGTATCGCGACCCCGCCGAGCCCGACCGCCACGAAGATGGCGGTGCCGAGCAGCGGGCCGATGATGCGCAGGCCCTGCCCGACCGAGCCGAACAGGCCGTTCGCGTCGCCGAGCAGCTCCTTCGGCACCATGGAGTGGACGAGGCCGCCGCGCGCGGCGTTGAAGATCTGGTTCGAGATGCCGTAGCCGAGCGTGACGGCGAACACGATCCACAGGTCGCCCGCGTCCCGCACGAGCAGCAGGCACAGCACGAGGACGGTCGCGGCCAGGTCGTTGACGATCAGCGTGAGGCGCCGGGGGAACCGGTCGACCAGCAGGCCGGTGAGCGGCGCGAGCAGCGACGGCAGCGACAGCAGCACGAACGTGACGCCGGCCAGCGCGTCCGACCCGGTCAGCTCCTTGACCCAGATGGCCAGCACGACGAGCAGCGCGCGGTCGCCGAACATGTTGATCGCCTGGCCGGCGAAGAGCAGGACGAACCTGGGGTCACGCATCAGCCGGCGCACCGGTGCCTCCATCCCCGGCGGCCGATCCCGCCGTTACCCCGCCCACACCCCGCCCGGCCGCCCCCGCTTTCTCTTCGCCGGCGGTGGCCGTTTCGGCGGCCCACCCCGATTCCACGAGAATGTCGAGGAAACGTCCGGCGAACCCGTCCTCGACGGGAAGGCCCGTGGCGAGCCCGGCGTACCGGGCCACGGCCTCGCGGTCGCGCACCCCGTCCACGGCGTGGGCCAGCGCCAGCATGAGCGCGTACCCGCGCGCCCGCTCCTCGGCGAGTCGCCCCCCGATCCACTCCCGCCCGCCAGGCGAGGCCGCCTCGACCAGCCCCCGCAGGTTGAACGGCCCAGCCCAGGTGCGACGCGGCACGCAAATCCCACCGCCCGCGCGCTCGCCCGGCGGCGAGGACGGGGACCGATGTCGGGGGTGGTCCCCCGGGAGCAGGGTGGCGACGTGGGCGGCGAGATCCTCGACCCACCGCCGCGACGCGGACCCGCCGCGGTCCCCGCAAAGTTCGTCGATCCACCCCACCGCCGCGACAGCCACGTCCGTACGATGCCACAACAACTCCAGCGGACGCGCGTTCAGCGCGGACCCGGCCCGTGCCCCATTCTTTTCTCCAAGCCGAGCCTCACGCCCCGCCGTACGCTCCGTCCCGCTCGCGTCGTGGCCGTCTTCCCTACCGGACATTTCGTAAATGTCGGGTACGGCGCGGCCGCTGGGCAGGCACTCCAGCAATCGGGCGGCCGCCCAGTGGATGGCAATGGCCTCCAGTTCGGGGTGGTCGGCCGGGGTGGCGGTGCTCAGGACGGCGATCGTGGCTCCGGCGACCGTCGCGATGCGGCGCAGTTCCTCCGGGTCCACCTTGTCGAGGGTGTCGGCCGAGCTGTGGTTGAACCGGTCCGGCCAGTGCCCGAGCGTGACGGCGGGGCAGCCGATCGAGCGGTCGGCCAGCAGGCTGTGGTCGGACGCGCCGACGAAGGGGGTGGCGCGCCAGGCCCAGGTGTCGCACGCCACGGCCCCGGTGTAGGAACGTGCGGCCTGGGGGAGCAGGGTGACGACGTGCTCGGCGAGCGCGCTGACGAACCCGGGCAGGTGGTCGGGCGCGCGCTCGACGATGAGCGGCCCACCGCACAGCCGCTGGTCCTCGCCCGCCATGTCCACGTTGACCGCGGCCATCGGGACGGACTCCGCGACATCGTGCAGGTAGGCGGCCATGCCGGTGAACTCGGGGCCCCAGACGAACCGGACGCCCCGGCGCGGGCGGGCGCCGGCGCCGCTCCGCGCGTCGCCGCCGGCGCTCGCCAGCACCCGGGCGATGCCGAGGAGGGCGGCCACTCCCGTGGCGTTGTCGTTGGCGCTCGGGCGCGGGTGGCACAGGTGCGCGTACAGCAGCGTCTCGGTGGCCTCCTCGCCGGGGATCAGCCCGGTGACCAGGGGCATGGGCGCGGTGTCGTGCGCGGTGACGGTGACGCGGGCGCGTCCTCGGGCGAGCAGCTCGGCCAGCCGTCCCGGGCGGACGCTGAACGCGAGCAGCGATGTGCCGCCGCGCAGCTCGACCCGCCCCACCTGGCCGTCCCCGGAGACCTGGTCGGTGACGAGTCCCAGCGCGCCCTCCCGCTCGGCCTCGGCCAGCGCGCGGGCGAGCGGGATCGCCGGGTCGTCGTGCACGACGAGCGCCCCGCGCGGCGACGCGCCCCCGGAACCGGCGCGGACCACGGGCACCTCGACCCCGTCCGGGCCGGTGGCCGCGGAGTGCGCGGCGAGCGTGAACGGCTCGTCCGGGTACGCGGCGACGGTGAACGGCGCGTTCAGGGAGGGGGCGGGCGGCTCACCCAGGGAGTAGGCGAACGGCTCGGCCAAGGCGGTGAACGGCTCGGCCAGGGAGGCGGTGAACGGCTCGGACAGGGCGGGGGCGAACGGCTCGTCCGGGCGAACCTCCACGGAGCCGTTCCCGGCGGCTCCGGACGACGGCGGCCCTACTGCGGTCAGCTCGGCGCGCAGCGGCGTCCACGAAGTGGGGGCGCGGAAGCTCCACCAGCGGCTGCTTCCGTCGGCGGGGAACTCCAGTAGCCGGACGTCCGCGAGACCCGCCTGCTCAGCCCGGCGGGCGACGTACTCGGCCGCCGCCATGACCCCGGACGACGCCTGGTAGCGGTCGAACCCGCACACCGCGGCGACGTCGGCCATGGCGGCCGCCGTGTCGAAGGACGCGTGCATCCGCTCGACGACGGTCCGGACGCTCACCGGCTCACCGCGCTCACCGGCCCGCAACGATGCTCACCCGGCCTTCACCGAGCTCAGCGGCGCTCGTCGGCCCGCACGGCGCCCACCGGCCACCACCACGAGATTCATCCGCCCGCCGCGTCCGCCCGCTCCACCAGCGCGCGGAACGCGTCCCGGCGCGCGGCCGACAGCGGCACGCTGATCCGGGTGCGCGGGGCGCCGAAGATCGGGCGTACCGGTTTGCCGAGCAGGCCGGGCGGGACGTGGCCCTCGACCGTGACCCACGGCAGCGTCGGGTGTCCCGGTGCCACGGTGAGGCCGAGTCGGCGCAGGCCTGCGACCAGCTCGGGTTTGGCCGTGGCGAGGGCCGTGCGCAGCGGCTGGAGGACGTCGCCGCGTTCGAGGAGGCGCAGCGCCACCTCCAGCGGGAGTGCGGAGGCGGCTAGCGGCGGCGCGGCCCGGCGCAGCGTGGCCCCGGTGCCGGCCGAGCAGATGGCGAATCCGATGCGCAGGCCGCCGCAGCAGTACCCCTTGGACAGGCCGCGCAGCACGACGAGCCCCTCGGCCTCGGAGGTGAGCGGCACGGCGCTGGCCTCCGGCCCGGCGTACGTCGCGCACGCCTCGTCCAGCACCAGCAGCCCGCCGACGTCCCTGGCCGCCTCGGCGAGGGCGCGGACGCGGTCCGGGGGCAGAAGCTCGCCTAGGACGCCGGGACGCTCGACCAGCACGAGCGCGGGCCGCAGCCGGGCGATCGTTTCGGGCGCGTCGTCGGCGGCCGGGTCGAACGGGCGCAGTGTCGCGCCGAGCCGGGCCGCCCAGCCGGGCAGGTCCGGGTGGGAGTACGGCGTGCACAGCAGCGTCCCGGGCGCGGCGAGCGCGCCAAGGGCGTGCAACAGGGTGGTGGTGCCCGCGCCCGCGATCACCCGTTCCGGGGTGATATCGGCGCCGAAGTGCGCGCTCAGTACGGGTGCCGCACGCACGCCGCCGTACGGGTCGGTGACCGCGAGGTGCCGGGCGAGGTCGGCGAGCACTGAGGCGGGCCGGTGGTCTGGGTGCTCGGCCGGTGCCGAGTTAGGCCTGTGGTACGAGTGGTCGGCGGGCGCGGAATCGGGCCGGTGGTCGGGGATGTCGCCGGCGGCGGGCGTGGGGCGTCCGTGCGGGGCGACCTCGGCCCAGACCTCGTCGATCACGTCGCGGACGAACTCGATCTCGTCGGGGGCCCAGCGCAGGTCGAGGTCGCCCGGCGCGGGCGTGACGCGGGTGTAGTCGAGGACGGCGGGCTCGGGCCTGGCGGCCGCACGGGCGACGAACTGGACATACCGGGTGTCGATCCGGACCTCGGACCCGGCGGCGAAGTCGGCGTCCACGCGGACGATCTCGTAGCCCGCGTCGCGGAGCATCGCCGCGACCTCGGGCGGCTGGTAGAGCCGCACGTCGTCCAGCAGGCGCGCGACGGTGCCGTCCGGGTGGGTGACGCGCAGCTCGCCCTGGTTGCGGCCGGTCACCGGGTCATAGGAGCGGAAGAAGTCGAAGACGGTGCCCTCGGCCTCGAACCGCGCCGTGGGCTGGTACCTGGTCAGGATCCCGGTCACGTTGGAGTGGTCCAGGACGAGCACCCCGCCGGGGACGAGCCGCTCGCGCACCCGGCGCAGGAACCGGCGCTGCTCGTCGTCGGTGCCCCAGCCGAAGTTCTGCAGGCAGACCGCCGCGTCCGCCTCCGGCAGGTCGGCCCGTCCGAACAGGTCGGCGAGCACCACCGTCAGCGGGACGCCCGCCCGCCGCGCGGACTCCTCGGCCCGGTCGAGCGCCCACCGGCCGACGTCGACGCCGACGACCTCGAAGCCGTGCTCGGCCAGCGCGACGGCGTGCCGGCCGATTCCGCAGCCGAGGTCGAGCACGCGCCGCCCGGGCGCGTGCTCCTCCAGCGTCTTGACCAGGTAGGCGACCTCACCGGCCGTGCGTGCGGCGGTGTACTCGTGGCGGGCGAAGCTCCAGTAGTCGGCGGTGAAGTACTCGGCGTACCACCGCGTCATGAGAAGCCCATCTTGCCGAAGAACTCGCACACGTCGCAGAGGTCCGGCGGGTTCTGTACTCCTTCCTGGAGGATGTAGACCCCTTCGCACATGCGGCACTTCTGCTCCACGAACGGGAACATGTAGCGCTGCATGTTGGCGAACGACTCGAACAGGTAGTAGTCGATGCCGGGCCACAGGCCGTACAGGTGGTCGGCCAGCGCGTAGGCGATCGAGCGGTCCTGGGGGCCGGTGGTGAAGCGGCCCGGCGTGCCCTGCCGGTTGAGCTCGGGGGCGACGAGCTCCAGGTAGAGCATCAGCTCCTTCTTGGTGATGCGGTAGAGCGGGAAGATGTAGCGCAGGCCGCCGAACTCCCGGACCGGGATGCCGCCCATGCGGTAGCCGCTGGTGATCCAGGTGACCATGCTGGCCACGAGGTCGTCGCCGTTGAAGCCGAACGCCACCGTGCTCGCGCCGTGCTCCTGGGCGTAGTTCTCCAGCATGCGGCGCAGCACGTGGTGGCCGACGACCATGTTGTAGTGCCGGTGCTCGCCGGAGACGACGCTGTTCATGGCCTCGACGAACGGGCGGCGCATCTTGAAGACGCGCTCGATGTCCTGGGCGGTGACGATGACCTGGTCGATGCCGAGCCCGGCCGCCGAGGCGCGGGCGGCCTCGAACGTCGCCGGCTCGTCCCAGTCGGGCAGGCCGGTGATCGTGACCGAGGTCATGGGGACCTTGGGCAGGCGGTCCCCGACGCGCTCCAGAAGCTTGACGAACGCCACGCTGTCCCGTCCCCCGGAAAGGCCGATGACGACCGATTCGCCGGGCCGGAGCACCGAGTGGCTGAGGATGCTCTGGACGAAAGTCTCCTCGACGTACCGGACGAAGCCCTCGCGGTCGAACTGCTCGGACCGATGCTCCAGTTGTCCGTTTACGTCGAACATGACCGTTTTCACGTAAACGGGATCGGGGGTGCCGTAAACGGTACGTTGAGGCTTGCGGGTGACGTCCAGGTCGTAGTGGCGGACCTGCCGGATCTCGATCACGTCGTCTGCCCCGACGGTCGTGGTCTCCTCGGGAACGATTTTCCCGTTCTGGGTCGTAAGCACGGCGTTTACGGGAATGCCGTACGCCGTCAGGACCTCAGTCAGCGGCCGTCCGGGGGTGGCGCTCAGAGTCTCCGAGCCGCCGACTTTGTCATGGAAGACGACGTGGGCCACGGCTTTTTCTCCCTCACTGCTGTGGTGTCCGCTTAGTATGGGGTCATTTACGCCATTCGCGTCAAGCGTCGTAGTCGATGGACCGTGAATCCATGTCGGGGGGGCCGTGAGCGCGTCATTGACCGTCGAAGTACATAAGTCCGTCGATGCTGTTGACGAGGGTGAATGGGATGATGTTGTATCGAGGGCAGGCGCGCCGGTGTTTTATCACCAGCGGTATTTGCGTGCCTACGAGCGCTTTCCGCTGACCGGCGTCGAGGCGTTCTTCTATTTCGTCGTCCGCGAGCACGGGCGGGCCGTCGCCGTGCTGCCCGTCTCACTGCTGCGCGGGGTCGACCCCATCGGCCATCTGCGCCCCCGCTACCCCGTCTCCGCCGGCGACCGCGGCCTGCTCAGCCACGTCTGGCACTGCTACGACGCCTGGCTGCCCGGCGCGCCGCACACCGCCGCCGTCACCAGCGCCGTCATCGGGGAGATGCGCGCGCTCGCCGCCGAGCTCGGCGCCGACTGGTACGGCTTCATCAACGTCCCCCACACCTCGCCGCTGCGCGACGCCCTCATCGCCGAGGGCTTCCCCGCCGAGCACATCGAGTACCGCTTCACCGTCGACCTGCGCGGCATGACCAGCGCGGACGACTACATCGCCGGGGCCCGGCCCAGGGGCAGGGCCAACCTGCGCCGCAACGGCCGCCGGGCGCTGGAGGCGGGCGTGACGATCCGCGTCATGGACACCGGGGAGGGCGACCTGATGGAGGTCGCCGAGCTGTGCGCCGCCACCACCGCCCGGCACGGAACCGGCGCGTTCTACCCGCCCGGCCTGTTCGCCGACTTCGTCGGCGCGCTCGGCGACCGCGCCTGCCTCGTCGAGGTGCGCGAGGACGCCAAACTCGTCGGCGTGGCGGTCTGCTTACGCGACCAGACCCGCTTCCACGCGTGGGCCTGCGGCGTCGACTACGACACCCGGGCCAACTACAGCCCCTACCCGATCCTCTACACCGAGTCGGTCGCGCAGGCGCTGCGGGAGGGCCGCCTCGTCCTGGAGGGCGGGCGCAGCAACCACGCCTTCAAGCTCAAACACGGGCTCTCGCCGCTGCCCCTCGACGCCTGCCTGCTGCACGTCTGATGCGCGAGTTCCAGGCCGTCCCCGGCCGTCCCCACGAGTGGAACCGGCTGACGGCGGGCGCCCCGCTGTTCGCGACCGCGAAGTGGCTGGAGGCCATGCGCGGCCGTATCCCCGGCGACCTGTTCACCTTCGTACTGCGCGAGGACGGTGAGGCGCGGCTCGCGCTGTACGGCAGCGTCCTGCACGGCGTGCCCGAGGGCGAGATCTTCGACCTGCCGTACATCCTGTCGGGAGACCCCGGCGAGCTGCCGCTGAGCCCGGAGACGCGCGCGGCCCGCGCCACGTGGCGGCCCCCGTCCCCCGAGAGCTGGTACCCCAGCCTCGTGCTCATGCTGCCCGGCTACGAGTGCCACCCGCTCGGCCCGCTGGCCGGCGACCCCGTCGCCCTGGCGGAGCTGGTCGAGGCGATCGTCGCCTGGGCGGGGGAGCGGGGCCTGCGCGCCGTCGCCTGCCTCTACACGCCGCCGTCCACCGCGGCGCTCCAGGACGTGCTGGCCGGCCAGGGGTTCTCCCGTGTCGAGCTGTCCTACTCGTGCGAGCTGCCGGTGCCCGGGGACGGGTTCGACGGCTACCTCGCGGCCCTGCCGCGCAAGCGGCGTGGCGAGGTCCGCCGCGAGCTGCGCGCGCTCGCGGACGCCGGCGTACGGGTGCGCGCGGTCCCCATGACCTCCGTCCCCGAGGACGTGGTGACGTCGAAGTGCGCGCACTCGGCCAAGTACAACGGCGGCCGCCCGGCCGACCGGGACAAGGTGCGCGCCCGCCTGGAGGGGTTCGCCGGCGTGCCGACCCCGCTGCTGTTCCGCGCCGAGCTGGCCGCGCCGGACGATCCGGGCGACGGCGAGCTGGTCGGGCACAGCCTCTTCGTCCGGCACGGCGGCGTCTGGGTCTGCGTGAGCACGGGCATGGACTACGGCCGCCACGAGGCGCGCCACGCCTACTTCGCGACCGTGTTCTACGAGCCCGTGCGCGTCGCCTCCGAGGCCGGGGCGCGCCGGCTCCAGTACGGCCACGCGGCCTGGCGCGCCAAGCTGTCGCGCGGCTGCGAGGCGGTCCCGACGCCGGGCTGGATACGCGCGACGGACCCCGCACTGGCCGACGTGGTGGCCGACAGCGCGAGCACTACTGTGCTTATTGCCGCGCCTCCGGCACGGCGGTTCGGGGCGCCTTAGAGTCGGTGTTCTTCCGCCGCGCCCCGACCAGTGCTTATTGCCGCGCCTTCGGCACGGCAGCTCGGGTCAGGAGTCTCGGCGTAGGGGTGGGAAGGTCATGGACGTCCGCAGGACCGCGTGTTCCCAGCGGTCCAGCGTGAGCCCGTAGACCGCCAGTTGCGCCGCCCCGCGCTTGAGGTCCACCTGCGGGTGGTCGGGCAGGAACTCGCAGGAGACCAGCTCGGCCAGTGGGTGCGACGCGCCGCCGGGGAGCAGCGCGGCCAGCTCGGCGCCCGCGCCGGGACGCGGGTCGGTGGCCAGCCCGGGGGCGAGCTTGCGGGCCTCGGCGGTCAGGTCGTTCCAGACGGCGGCGGTGATCTTGGAGCGCAGCCCGGCGCGCACGTCGTCGTACTCCCGGGTCTCCCGCGGGATGCCCGCCTCCAGCAGGGCGACGAGCTCGCGCAGCTCGGTCTGGCCGCCGTCGAGCGGCCGTCCGAGGCCGGGGCCGAAGAAGACCGACGCCTCCAGCTCGGAGTCCTCGGGGCTGTCGGAGGTGTGGATGATGTCCAGCATCACGTTGATCGCGCGGAAGTCGCGGCGGATCGTGCCGGGGGCGGCTTCCGCCGGGTGGCTCGCGCCCTTGAGCGCGCGAAGCCGTTTGTGGGGCGGTTCGGGCGAGACGTCCGCCTGCCCGTCCTCTACCAGCAGAGCGAGGGTGGGTCCGAGGTCGAACACCAGGTCGACCTGCCGGTAGAAGTAGGCCTCCCATACGGAAGAGATGTTGCGTTCCTGCCAGGAGTCCTGGTTGGGCGGCCGGTGCCAGAGAACGTCATAGCGCACCGGAGTGAACGCGTGACGTTCCAGCAGGTCCAGGACTGAGGAGCACAGGTGACGTTCCAGCGCGTCGGGTGGTAGGAGAACGAGAACGGTCCGCTGCCAATCGATCGCTGTCACCCATCACTCCTTGGAAGGTTACCGACCGGTTTGTTCGGGGGTTCTGTCGGGACTAGCGGGAACGGGTCACGCGCGGCCGGCGGGCGGCCCTGCGGTTGCGGTCCATGTCTCAGTCCTTCGTCGCGATGACGCGCGGACGGCGTAAGGTCTTCTTACGGCGGTCCATGATCAGCCTTTCTTCGGACGCACGCGCGGACGGCGCAGCGTCACCATGGCTCGGTCCATGGTCACCCCTTCTTCTTCGGCGTGGCGATCCTGGGGCGGCGCGTCGCGTGGTGCATGCGGTCCATGGTCAGCCCTTCTTCGGGTTGCGGATCTTGGGACGACGTGCCTGGAGCTTCCTGCGGTCCATGGCTCGTCCCTACTTCGACCTGGAGATTCTCGGACGACGTGACGCCGACCTTCTGCGGTCCATGGTCAGCCCTTCTTCGGCTTTGAGACCTTGGGGCGGCGCGCCGCCATAGCTCTGCGGTCCATGGTCATCCCTTCTTCGGGTTGCGGATCTTGGGCCGGCGTAGGGCTTGGTACTTGCGGTCCACGCTCAGCTCCTCCTCGTCGTGCGGATCCTGGGCCGGCGTACGGCCTTGTCCTTGCGATCCACGTTCAGCCCTTGGCGGGCTTGGACACCTTGGGGCGGCGCATCGCCTTGGCGTGACGGTCCATGTGCTCTCCTTCGTTCGATCGATCGGCTACCGAGGAGTGCGAACACCGGGTGCACTCCCAGCGAACAATCGCTATTTACCGAGTTTTCGGGTGTGTCACTGGTTAGTCAATACCGGCGACCGTGATCACCATCGGGTCCAGCGCCGTCCTCAGGCTGAGCAGCACGTCCTCCGCGGTGACAGCCCGGATCGACTCGATCTGACCCGCCAGAGTCCAGTTGTCGTGCCCAGGAATGAGCCCATATCGGCCGTACAGCAGCGCCTCCTCGAAGGACTGCTCGGTCTCCAGCTGGAGCAGCCCCGCCGTGCGCCGCGTGGCCAGCTCGACCTCGGCCGCCGTCCAGCCCCGCTCGGCCCGCTCGGTCAGCAGCGCGGTGGCCGTCTCCACGACCTCGCCGACGTGCTCGGGCGCGGTGGCGATGAAGGCCCGCCACACGCCGGTGTCGCGGTAGGCGTTGGTGAACGCCCACATGTCGTACGCCAGCCCCCGCCGGTTCCTGATCTCCTCGAACAGCAGCGCCGAGCTGGCCCCGCCGATCAGGTCCATGAGCACCTGCCAGGCCGGCAGCAGGCGGTGGCCGTACGGCACGGCCGGGCCGCCGAGCACGACCCCGGCCGAGTCGTTGTTCAGCGGGTGGTTGCGCCGCCCGCCGCTGACGCTCGGCAGGCCGTGGTCGGGCTCGCCGCCGCCGGGCGGCAGCGCGGTCAGCGGCCCGGACTCCAGGACCTTCAGCACGGCCTCGGGGGTGAGGTCGCCGCAGACGATCACGGCGGCGGACGAGGCGCGCACCCACCGGGAGTGGAAGGCGCGCAGGTCGTCCAGGTTCACCCGGCCGACGCTCTCGGCGGTCCCGCCGACCGGCCGGGCGAGCGGGTGACCCGCGAACGCGACGTCGTAGAACACGTCGTGCACGATGTCGAACGGGTCGCCGGCGGCCAGCCGCAGCTCCTCCTGCACGACCTTGCGCTCGGACTCCAGGATCTCCTCCCCGAGGTCCGGCTCGGCCATGGCGCGGGCGAGGATCTCCAGCGCGGCCGGCGCCTCGGGCGAGGGCACCCGGGCGTACAGCACGAGGTGGTCGCGGCTGGTGATGGCGTTGCCCTCGCCGCCGAGCCCCTCCAGCAGGTCGATCGGGCGCCCGCCGCCGGGCAGGGGCGCCTGCATGAGGATGTGCTCCAGCAGATGGGTGCCGCCCGCCACGGCCTCCGGCTCGTAGCGCGAGCCGGTGAGCAGCCAGAGCGACACCGTGGTCGCGGTCGCGCCCGGCCGGTTCAGGACCCAGACGGGGATGCCGTTGCCGAGCGCCACGCGCACCGGAGCCCTCACGTGTCGTCCCCTTCCCGGGTGTCCTCGTCCTTGGCGGCCAGCCCGCCCGTGGCCTCCGCGCCCTCCAGCGCCGACTCGTCGATCTCGTCGCCGTGGACGAGCACGAACCCGCCGGCCGGGGTGTCGGCCCACAGCGTGCCGCCGCGCTCGCGCAACGTGGCGGTCTCGGCGTAGTGGTCGCCCGCGACGGGCAGGGCGAACAGCACCAGGCCCGCGTCCAGCGCGCTCTTGCTGTCCATCTTGCGCTCGGTGAGCCGCCAGGCGTGCCGCCCGAGCGTCCCGGAGCGGCCGGCCATCATGCGGTTCTGCAGCTCCAGCAGCGCCAGGTCGATCGGGCGCCGCAGGCCGCGCACCGCCGTCGCGCGGCGCCGCAGCCGGCCCATCCGGGTGAGCGTGCGCAGATCGCCGGGAAGCCGCGGCACGTCCAGCGAGGCGGCCTCCAGCAGCGACGCCAGCTCGGCGTACTCGGGCCACAGCCCCACCTCGTGGACGGCAAGCGCGCACGCGTTCAGCACCTTCTTGGGCGCGTCGCCCAGTTGCAGCGCGGCGTCGACCAGGTCGCGGGCGCGGAACGGTTGCTCGAACCGCTCCAGCAGCAGCGCGACGAGGTTCTTGGCCGCCGGCTCCTCGCACGGGGGAGGCAGCGTGCGGCGGGCGGGGATGCCGACCCGGTCGCCCAGCATGGCGAGGGTGCTCAGCTCGACGGTGTACGGCAGCCCGTACGGGTCGTCGGGCAGGCGGCGCATGCTGACCATGAACTCCAGCCGGCCCTCGAACTTCAGGAACGTGGCGCTGTGGACGCCCCAGCCGTCCTCGACCAGCCAGGAGACGATGGTCCAGAGCCGGTCCTGGTCGGGGACCCAGTAGTCCAGGTCGTTCATCGTGCGCACGAGGGGCTCGGGGTAGCGGGCGGCGACCTCCAGGCCCTTGAACGTGACCGGGTTGCCGAAGGTCGCGGCGATCCGCGTGTGCAGGTCCCGGTAGAAGGCGACCCGCCCGCGGTACCGGGCGAGGTCGTGGGCCAGGCCCGGGCCGAGCTCGCGCCCGTCCCGCTCCCAGGCGCTCAGCAGGGTGGCGACGAAGGACGGCTGGTCCGTGCGGGCGACGTACAGCACCTCGCCCGGGGTCTCCATGTCCTGGCCCGTCACCGTGGCCAGGATCTCCTCCAACTCGCCCGACGTCAGCCCGATCACCTGGTTCCGTCCTCCGGTGTGCGTCGACAGGGTCAAGGATCTTTGAACGACTCTTACAGATCCCACCCTTCCCGACAAGACGCGCCCTGGGCTCGCGTCCACACCGGAGGACGGACTGAACGGGTGACTAGCCGGTGATCAGGTCGAACGACTCCCAGGGCCCGACGGCGTCGCGGTTGGCGATGAGCGGCTGCGCGCCGGCGCCGTCCGCGCACACCAGCTTGCCGTTGACCTGCGCCCTCAGGCTGACCGTCCCGTCGGGGTTGTTGATGAGCTGGAAGGTCTCCCACGCCCCCGCGCTCGCCCGGTTGGCGATGAGGGGCTGGGCCCCGGCGTTCTCCGCGGCCACGAACTGGTTGTTGCTCCGCGCCCGCAGGGCGATGTTGCCGCCGCCGAGGTCCACCCGGTCGAACTGCTCGGCCGTCCCCGCCGTCGCCTTGTTGGCGATGAGCGGCGCGCCGGTGGGGGCGGTGACGAACATGTTGTTCGCCCGGGAGCGCAGGCTGATGGTCCCGGCGGGCGGCGGCGTGCCGCCGGTGAGGATGCGCAGGGCGTCGACCATGCCCACCGAGGTCGTCTTGTTGACGATCCTGATGGTGTGCTGGCCGTTGGACAGGCCGGTCTTGCTGTAGACGACCTGCTGGGCCTGGCGCGCGCCCGAGACGTTCAGGTTGACGTTCTGCTGGAAGACGTTGTCGATGTAGACGTCGACGTTGCCCATGTCGCTGAACCGCTCGGACAGGTACTCCACGCCGGTGCCGGTGAAGGTGTACGACGCGGCGGCGTTCACCGTGTTGCTGTGGTGGGTGTCGTCGTTGTAGTCGCCGTACCCGCGAGCGGTGGTGTGGTACCAGTTGGCGTCGTAGGTCAGCTCGGTGTCGTTGACCAGGCCGCCCGGGTTGCCCGGCTGCGCGCCCATGCCCAGCGCGGACGCCGTCCCGCTCAGGGTCTTGACGCCCTGGTTGGCCGTGCCGGTGAGCCGGGTCGTGCTGTAGGAGCTGAGGAGCTTGGCGGTCCGCTCCACGACGTACACCGTGTTCGCCGCCGTGGCGAAGGAGATCTCGGCGGCCGAGCTGGTGGTGATGATCGCGTTGTCGGACGCGCGCCGCACTCGGACCTGCTGGGTGCCCCACGGGTTCACGACCACGGCCTGCTTGCCGTACAGGCTCCTGAGCCCGACGTACTTGACCTCGCCGGCCTCACGCTCGGAGCTGACCAGGAAGCCGTCCTTGGCGAGCAGCGTGAACTTGCCGACGAAGGAGGAGTCGCCCGGCGCGGCCGGGAACACCCGGATCTTGCCGTTGTAGCTCTGCATCAGCGCTTCGTTCATCGCCGTCAGATGCACGCCGAGGTACTCGAACACGCCGTTGGTGTTGCTGGTCATGCCGTTGGCGTAGTTCTGGTACTTCTGCAGCATGGTCTTCATGCCGTTGTACGCCTGGTCTCCGAGGCCCAGGCGCGCCGCCTGCACCGCGTCGTTGGACCACACGTTGCCGTAGGGGAACGGCCGCGCGTTCCAGGTGTTGACCGCGGTCTGGTAGTCCGGGTAGCCGATGCCGGTGATGTCGTACGGCCAGATCAGCTCGGCCGACACGTTCTCGTTGTTCCTGGTCTGCGAGATCGGCGGCTGGTGCGGCTGGTAGGCGCCGTTCTGCACCACGTACGGCGTCAGGCGGTCCAGGACGTTCTGCCAGCCGGCCCGCAGGCCGCTGTCCAGGCCGAGCTGCTGGCTGACCTGGATCGTCAGCGGGAAGATGCTGCGCACCGCGGCCAGGTCGGTGATCGCGTTGCGGACGTTCCAGTACGTCTCGTGCGAGTTCGAGTTGGCCATGTAGTAGGTGTTGCTCGCCGCGTCGTACGACAGCATCGCCGAGTAGAACTTCGCGGTCTCGCGCATGAACGGGTACGCCACGTTCTGCAGGTAGTTCGTGTCGTTGGTGTACCTGTAGCGCATGTACATGCTGTAGGCGGCCTCGTAGCCCGTCGACAGGATGTTCTTGGTGTAGTCGCTGCCGACCGTGCCGCGGGCGTTGCCGTCCCAGCCCATCGTCTCGGGCACCCACAGGCCGTCCACGCCGTACCGCGTCTGCGTGTACGACTTCAGCGCGTTGTAGTTACGGCTGTAGAGGTTGTTGTGGCGGTCGATCAGCTCGGGATGGTTCGAGGCCAGGAACGACAGGTAGACGTCGCGCTGGTTCCAGTACCAGTAGGCGTTGCTCCACTTGGAGTTGTCCTGCGTGGCCCGGAAGACGCCGTTGATGAAGTGCGCGGGGTAGTTGCCGTACCCGGCCGCCGCGATCATGTACGTGGAGAGGTAGTAGACGTTCTCCATGTAGTCGGCGTCGCGGTTGCCGTTGGAGTACTGGACGAACGACTTGCTCCAGAAGTTGTGCCACCAGTTCTTGTAGTTGGTGAACGTCGTGGAGTAGCCGGTGGTCTTGACCGACGACAGCTGGCTACGGGCCTGGGCGACCGAGTCGCGGTTCGGCGCGTTGATCCGGCTGGAGGCGGTGAGCCAGATCGTGTAGCTGGAGGTCGGCGTGATGTTCAGCCGCACCTTCCTGCCGTCCACGACCTGGGTGGTGTAGCTCGCCCCCTCGACGGTGGCGGCGAAGGTGTAGCCGAAGCCGTTGGCGTCGGTCTGGCCGCGGCTGAACCCGGCGACCTGCGCGTCGGCGAAGGTGTTGATCGTCCGCCAGGTGTTCAGGTCGGGCACGTCGGCGATGTTCTGGACGGTGGCCGGGTCCCACATGCTCAGGTCCAGCGCCACGCTGGAGACCCCGCCGCGCGTGTCGTCGACGTGGATGCCCATCACCTCGGAGTTCGGCGAGCCGAGGATGGTGACGGTGCGGTTGGAGTCCCACTTGGTGGTCAGCGTGCCGTCGTACAGCGAGAGCCGCTGCTGGTAGTTCGTGTACCCGGTGTCCATGCCGGGGTTGGAGTACAGGTTCACCAGCCCGGCCGCGTAGGTCGACTGCTGGGACAGGTCGACGCCGGACACCTGCATCGTCAGGCCGTTCTGGTTCCACACCATGGCGCCGGTGCGGCCGTTGCCGACCGTCAGGCCGTACAACGGGTTGGTGTTGGCCCGGTTGTACACGATGTCGTGCTTGGACAGGTAGCTCGCGTAGTCCACGCTGAGCGCGCCGGCGGCCTGGTCGAAGGCCGCGTCCGTGGGCGAGGCGTGGCTCGGCGTCGCCAGGCCGACGACGAGCAGGACGAGTGCCAGCGACGATGACGCGAGGCGGTACAACAGCCTCTTCGGCATGTCTTCCTCTCTTTCTGATCTTCCTGACGGCGACCTCTCGCCGCGACGCGACCCTGGAACGCGTGGCGGATGTCGGTCTTGCCCCGGCGGCGACTGAGCGTGACGCCGGGAAGCGAGGAACATCGGGGGAATGGGGGGCATGGCGGTAGCCCGAGACGGCGTGGCACGGTGACGGGAGCGCCGCGCACAACGCCGTGTTCAGGCTGTCAGGCGCAGTTAACATGGGATGTTTTCGCACGTCAATAGGTGCGGAGATGGTGCCGGGAATCAACAGTTTCCCACGAGATGGCGCAGAAACACTCAGAAACCGCAGAAGGGTGCCGCGACCAGCCCGAATTCGCCGCCCAAGAGAAAGGGGGCGCGACCGGGGACACATCCGATGTATATGCGAACGGTCCAAGGGTGGTCGCCACTGAACGCGGTGGTGCCCGAGGGGGCGCCGGCGAGGGGTCGTCCGGGGGCGGGTGGCGCGGTGTGGGGGTACCTGGAGTCGAATGAGTGGAAATCACTGTGAGTAGTGGATTGCCCATCTTTCCGACTTTATGGGCGGGTTGTGAGTAATCGATTGGATCGTTCCTAGCTGCCCGCCTTCACCGCCCGCCTTTCCCGCCCGGTGAGGGGCTCAAGGGGCGGTGGTGGCGGCGGGTGAGCGGTACCGGGATGTGGTCTTGACGGTGAGCCTCACTGCGGCTTCCCTCTATTTACTCTTAGGAAACTTTCCTTTATATTCCAGGCATCCCCCCAGCAAAGGAGCGTGGTATGCGAAGAACGATCATGTTTGTTGCGACGGCCTTGCTCACCGCCGGCGCCACGGTGTTCGCCGCCTCGCCGGCGCTCGCCCACGGCTACATCTCCTCCCCGCCGAGCCGCCAGGCGAACTGCGCCCAGGGCAAGGTGCCCAACTGCGGCGACATCATCTACGAGCCGCAGAGCGTCGAGGCCCCCAAGGGCCAGCGGAGCTGCAACGGCGGCGTGGCCCGGTTCGCCCAGCTCGCCGACGAGAGCAAGCCCTGGCCCGCCGCGTCCGTCGGCACCTCGGTGACCTTCAACTGGACGCTCACCGCCCGGCACGCCACCAGCACGTGGGAGTACTACATCGGTGGCACCCGCGTGGCCGTGTTCAACGACGGGGGCAGGCAGCCCGGCGCGACGGTCTCGCACAACGTGAACCTGTCCGGCTTCAGCGGCCGGCAGAAGGTGCTGGCCATCTGGAACATCGCCGACACGGTGAACGCGTTCTACTCCTGCGTCGACCTGCAGATCGGCGGTGGTGGCGGCAACCCGACGCCCACCCCGACCCCCACGCCGACCCCGACGCGCACCCCCACCCCCACCCCGACTCCCACCGTCACCGCCCCGAGCGGCACGTGGGCGGCGGGCACGGCGTACAAGGTCGGCGACCAGGTGACGTACAACGGCGTGCGCTACCGCTGCATCCAGCAGCACACCGCCCTCCAGGGCTGGGAGCCGCCGAACGTCCCCGCGCTGTGGGCGGTCGCCTGACCCGGTCCCCGCACGGCCCGGCCCCCGTCGGCGTACCGTTCACGACGCTGACGACGTGGGGTGACCGTCACGGCGTTGACGGAGCGGGCCCCGAGGAGTAACGCGGGAGTGAGGCCGTCCCTCCCCGGCCGGTACGGCCGGCCGGTGCGGGCGCCTCGCTCCCGCACGTGTCCCCGCACGCCGATCCACCAAGGGAAGCAGGTCACGATGAAACGCGCCGCACTCGCCCTCGCCGCCGCTCTGAGCCTGCTGACGCTCCCCGCCTGCGGCGCCGCCACGGCGGCCCCCGAGGCGACCGCCTACCCCACACCTGCCTCCCTGCCGCCGTACCCTCCCGCGACGGGCGCCAAGAACGACGTCGACGTGCGATTCCTGCAGATGATGATCCCGCACCACCGCCAGGCCATCGAGATGGCCGGGCTCGCGCGGACCCGGGCCGTCCGCCAGGACGTCAAGGACCTCGCCAACGCCATCGCGGCCACCCAGACCTACGAGATGCGCACCATGACCGCGTGGCTGCTGGAGTGGAAGCAGCCCCTCACCTGGGACCGCCGCACCAGGAGCGAGCACGACGAGCACCACGAGACCCGGCCGTCCGACATCGCCGAGCTCGGCAAGATGGAGGGCGCCCGGTTCGAGACCGCGTTCCTCAACATGCTGATCGGCCACCAGCACAACGCCATCGAGATGGCCCGCGCCGAGTACGGCGACGGCAGGAACGTCGACGTCCGCAACCTCGCCCACCGCATCGACCTGTCCCGCACGGCGCAGATCAAGCAGATGCTCGGCGAACTGAACCCGTCCTGAGCCCGTCCCGCCGGTGGTCGCGCCGTGAATCGCGGGCGGCGCGGCGCCGTCCGTAGACTTGGCCGGTGACGACACGCCGCTACGGGATCCTGATCATGCCGGCCGCCAACCGGGTCTACGCCGAGGCCTCGGTGGAGCTGATGGAGGCCGAGCTGGAGGTCTTCGACCGGGCGGTCCTGGGCGGGCGGCTAGAGCACATCGTGCCCGAGACGATCGGCGGCGTCCCGTACATCACGTTCGCCGCGCCGGAGCTGTCCGAGCGTGAGATCGGGTTCCTGTCCAACCTGTCGTCGCTCTACGCGCTGTTCGGGCTCAATGCGGACGGCACGCTCGCGCCCGTCCCGCTGCGCAGGCTGGACCGCTTCGACGACGACCTGATCACCATCCAGAAGTACGCGGGCAAGACCAACGAGCACTTCACCAAGATGCTGCTGAACGCGACGATCCTGTCCACGCGCTTCGCCGCCGAGATGGTCGACAGGCCGCTCGCCGTCCTCGACCCGCTGTGCGGCCGGGGCACCACCCTCAACCAGGCCCTGATGTACGGCTACGACGCGGCGGGGGTGGACATCGACGGCAAGGACTTCGAGGCGTACGCGGCGTTCATCCGCACCTACCTCAAGCGCAAGCGCATGAAGCACTCCGCCGAGATCGTCCCGGTCCGGCGCGACCGCAAGCTGGTCGCCCGCAGGCTGGAGGTCTCGATCGGGCTGTCGAAGGAGGAGTACAAGTCCGGCGAGAAGCGCAGGCTGACCGTCGTCAACGCCGACACCACCTCCGCCGGGGCGTTCTTCCCCCGGGAGTCCTTCGACGTGATCGTCGCCGACGCGCCGTACGGGGTGCAGCACGGCAGCCGCGACAGGCAACAGCACCTGAGCCGCCGCCCGCTGGACCTGCTCGCGGCGGCGCTCCCCGAGTGGACGGGCCTGCTGCGCCCGGGCGGGGCCGTCGGCATCTCGTGGAACACCTACGTCGCGGGCCGCGACGACGTCGCCGAGGTCTTCGCCAAGAACGGCCTGGAGGTCCTGGACGAGGGGCCGTACCGCCGTTTCCGGCACCGCGTCGACCAGGCGATCATCCGGGACGTCATCGTCGCACGGAAGCCGTGAAACCCTCCCGAACCGCGGTCTTCTTTTCGCCGTCCTGAATGGGCATCGGGGTCCGGAAAGCGTTGTGCCGCGCCCGGTCGGCAACCGGGTGCGGCTCATTATGCTTTTCCGGTCAGACTCTTATGGGAGTCCGATCGGAATCGGCGGCACGCGGCTGCGGCGGCGGGGTGATATCGGGTACACGCTGCAGTTCGCCGATACGCCGGGGGCCCGAGCGGGGAGCCCGAGGCGAAGAACCCGCCCACGGCCGGAATGGGGAGACGTTCTGGCGGTTGCAAGGAGGATATACCCGGCGGACCGCGCGCCAAGGCGTCAATTCGGCCAACGCTGGTAAATAGGTTCACCGGCCATGGGGGAGAATTCCGAAGCCATTTCTCGTCCTGTTCGGCCGTGGTCATTAATGCGGTTGCGGTGGCGTTTGTCTGGTGTCGGCCACTCAATGCTGATTAAGTGGCATTTGCGCGACGGGCGACGAGGGGCCCGGGCGCCGGATCCGTGATACGGATGGGAAGGCCGCGCCCACCACGAGGAGGATGACCATGCTGCCCTGGCAGGCCGATCTCGACGGACGTGTCGACGAGCATGTGATCGACAGCGAGTCGCTGCGAGGCAACCCCCTGAACGACCCGCACCGGCGCCCGCTGTGGGTGTACGTGCCGCCGGGGTACGACGACGACCCCGCCCGCGCGTACCCCTCCGTCTACGTGATCCAGGGCTACACCGGGCACCTCGCCATGTGGCGCAACCGCACCCCGTTCCGGCAGCCGTTCGTCGAGACCGCCGACCAGGTGTTCGCCCGGGGCGAGGCGCCGCCGGCGATCGTCGTCTACGTGGACGCCTGGACGGCCTACGGCGGCAGCCAGTTCGTCGACTCGCCCGGCACCGGCCGCTACCACACCTACCTGTGCGACGAGGTCGTCCCGTGGGTCGACGCGCACTACCGCACGCTGCCCGGCCGCGAGCACCGCGCGATCATGGGCAAGTCCAGCGGCGGGTTCGGCGCGATGATCACGCCCATGCTCCGCCCCGACCTGTTCGGCGCGCTCGCCACCCACGCGGGCGACAGCCTGTACGAGCACTGCTACCTGCCGGGGTTCGCGGAGGCGACCCGCCACCTTCGCGCCTTCGACGGCGACATCCAGCGCTGGTGGAAGGAGTTCCAGACCCGCCCCGCCTTCACCGACCCGGCGGACGGCGTGCTGCTGACGGTCCTCGGCTGCTCGGCCGCGTTTTCCGCCCGCCCCGACGGGACGCCGGAGCCGCCCTTCGACCCGCGCACCGGGGAGGTCCGTCCCGAGCTCTGGCGGCGCTGGCTGGACTGGGACCCGGTCCGCATGGTCCGCACGGTGCCGGAGTACGCCGACGCCATGCGGAGCATGCGCGCGATCTGGATCGACGCGGGGACCAAGGACGAGTTCTACCTGGATCTCGGCGCCGAGGCGTTCCGCCAGGCACTTCTCGACAGCGGGGTCTCCCCGGACGTCGTCCACTTCGAGCTGTTCGAGGCCGGCCACGGCGCCATCGACTACCGCTATCCGCTCTCGCTCGCCTGGCTGGCCCGGCGCGTCAGCGGATGATCGTGCAGACGAGCGAGTCGCTCGGGCCGCGCGTACAGCTAGAAGTCCCCTGACCCCACCGCTGAGGTCGGCTCCCGCTCGCCCGGCAGCTTGGCGGCGAGCACCTCCACCCGTTCGATCGTCGGCGGCCGGGTGAACAGCTCGTCCGACCGGTCCAGCAACGCCTCCGCCAGCCGTCCCGCGAGGTGGGCCCGCCGGCCGCACTCCTCGCCGAAGGCGTTGAAGACCCCGAAGGTCGTGCAGTTGATCCGCAGCGCCACCCAGGCGGTGCACTGCTCCTCGTCCTCGATCAGGGCCAGCCCGTCCCGCAGGAAGTCCTCGACGTCGTGCTCCCTGCCCGGCCGGGCGTGCACGCGCACCAGCAGACCGACGCTGATCATCGCTGATCCCTCCCCTTGGCGACCCGGTGACGCGGAACGCCATCAGCCATCCCTACCCGGGCTCCGACGTGCGCGAACTGGGATGGATCCGAAGTTACGCGGCCTTGAAGGGATCGGGACTCGGGGATCGGCGGGGTCGCGGCGATACGTACGGGCGCGGCGCCGAAGGGGCGGGGACGTCGTACTCCGGCAGGGCAGGTACTACTCCGGCAGGGCAGGGCCTACTCCGGCGCCTCCGGCCCAGGGACGACGATCGCGGTGATGATCAGCCCGTCCTCGACCAGCACGCGCCCGGAGAACCCTTTGACCTCCACCCCGTCCACCACGGGACCGGGGACGAGCAGCCGCGCCGCGAACGTCCCGCGCTCCGGGTCGAACTCGACCGACGCCTCCTCGAAGTCCAGCCACTTCCCGGTCAGGGGGAACCACGCCTTGTAGACCGACTCCTTGGCGCAGAACAGCGCCCGCTCCCAGCCGGCCGTGCCCCCGTGCCGGGAGAGATCGCGAAGGTGCGCACGCTCCTCCGGCAGGGAGATCACCTCCAGGACGCCCTCCGGCAGCGGGCCGTTCGGCTCGGCGTCGATGCCGATCGTCGTGACCTCCCCGGCCCTGCCGAGGACCGCGCCACGGTAGCCCGCGCAGTGGGTGATGCTGCCGACGACACCGCTCGGCCACCCGGGCTGCCCGCGCTCGCCGGGGACCACCGGCACCGGGGGCAGTCCGAGCCCGGCCAGGGCCTGCCGCACGCACGCCCGCGCCGTCGTGAACTCCCTGCGGCGCTTGTCGACCGCCTGGCTGATGACCAGCTCCTCCTCCGGGAACAGCGTCACGTCCGGGGGGTCGTGGAACAGCTCCGCGTACGACACGTACGAGGGGAGGATGCGCTCGATCACGTGGCGTCCTCGGAAGGGAAGACCTCGCGCAGCGGCGGGGAGTCGTCGCGGCCGTACATGCGCCGCTCGCGCGGGTAGCCGAGCGAGACCTCCTGGAACCGGACGCCGTCGTACCAGGTCGTGCGCGGGATGTGCAGGTGGCCGTACACCACCGTGGCCGCGTTGTACTTCAGGTGCCAGTCGGCGGTCTCGACCGTGCCGCACCACTGCGCGAACTGCGGGTAGCGCAGGATGTCGGTCGGCTGCCGGACGAGCGGGAAGTGGTTGACGAGGACGGTGGGGATGGCGGGGTCACGCGCGTCCAGCCGGGCCCTCGTCTCGCGCAGCCGGGCCCGGCACCAGGCGTCCCTGCTCGGGTACGGGTCGGGGTGGAGCAGGAACTCGTCGGTGCAGACCACCCCGGTCTCGTGCGCCCACGCCATCGCCTCCTCCTTGGTGGTGTTCGGCGGGCGGAACGTGTAGTCGTACAGCACGAACAGCGGGGCGATCGTCACCGGCCCGCCCGGCCCCTCCCAGACCGCGTACGGGTCCTCGGGGGTGAGAACCCCGAGGCCGCGGCAGATCTCCACCAGGTGGCGGTACCGCGCCTCGCCGCGCAGCTTGACCGGGTCGTCCTTGGGCGTCCACAGCTCGTGGTTGCCCGGCGCCCACACGACGGTGGCGAAACGCTCCTTGAGAAGGCCGAGCGCCCACTCGACGTCGGCGACGAACTCGCCGACGTCGCCGGGCACCAGCAGCCAGTCGGAGTCCGATTCCGGCCGCAGCTTCTCGACGATCTCCCGGTTCTCCGGATAGGCGACGTGCAGATCGCTGATCGCCATGAGCTTGCCGTTGGCCATGCCGCTCATCGTCACAAAGAGATCGTAACCGGCGCCACCCGCCCAGGGTCGTATCCGGGGCTGCGCCAGACGGACGCTCAGGGCGTACACGCCCGGCCGCCCTGCACGGACGCTTCAAGGCGTACGCCGCCCGGCCGCTCTGGACGGACGCTTCAAGGCGTACGCCCCCGGCCGCCGTGGACGGACGCTCAGGGCGTACGTGCCCGGCCGTCCCGGACGGACGCTCAGGTGTGCGTGCCCGGACCCGCCAGGGCGGATACCGTTTGGGCATGAGCGCCACGATCGTCGCCAAGGACCTCTCCGCCGGGCACGGGGAGCGCGTGCTGTTCTCCGGGCTGGACCTCGTCGTCGCCCCCGAGGACGTCATCGGCCTGGTCGGCGTCAACGGCGCGGGCAAGTCCACGCTGCTGCGCATCCTCGCCGGGCTCGCGGCCCCCGAGCGCGGCTCCGTCCAGGCGAGCCCTCCGACCGCGGCCATCGGCTACCTCCCGCAGGAGCCCGAGCGCAGGCCGGGCGAGACCATCGCCGAGTTCCTGGCCCGCCGCACGGGCGTCGCCGCCGCGCAGCGCCACCTGGACGCCGCCACCGAGGGCCTGGTCGAGGGCCGCCCCGGCGCCGACGACGCGTACTCCGCCGGGCTGGAGCGCTGGCTCGACCTCGGCGGCGCCGACCTCGCCGAGCGCGCCGAGGAGGTCGCCGCCGACCTCGGCCTCGACGTCGACCTCGCCCGGCCCATGACCGCGCTGTCGGGTGGCCAGGCGGCGCGGGCCGGGCTCGCGTCCCTGCTGCTCAGCCGCTACGACGTCTTCCTGCTCGACGAGCCGACCAACGACCTCGACCTGGACGGCCTGGACCGGCTGGAGCGGTTCGTCACCGGCCTGCGGGCCGGCACGGTCGTCGTCAGCCACGACCGCGAGTTCCTCGCCAGGACCGTCACCAAGGTCGTCGAGCTGGACCTGGCCCAGCAGCAGGTCAACGTCTACGGCGGCGGCTACGAGGCGTACCTCGACGAGCGCGAGGTCGCCCGGCGCCACGCCCGCGAGGAGTACGAGGAGTACGCCGACACGCGGGCCTCGCTCGAGTCGCGGGCCAGGACCCAGCGCGCCTGGATGGAGAAGGGCGTCAAGAACGCCCGCCGCAAGGCCCCGGACAACGACAAGATCGGGCGCAAGTTCCGCAGCGAGGCGACCGAGAAACAGGCCGCCAAGGCCCGCCAGACCGAGCGGCTCATCGAGCGCATGGAGGTCGTGGAGGAGCCCCGCAAGGAGTGGGAGCTGCGCATGGAGATCGCCGTCGCCCCCCGGGCGGGCGCGGTCGTCTCCACGCTGCGCGGCGCGGTGGTCCGGCGCGGCGCGTTCGTCCTCGGCCCCGTCGACCTGCAGATCGGCTGGGCCGAGCGGGTGGCGATCACCGGGCCCAACGGGTCGGGCAAGTCCACGCTGCTGGCCGCGATCCTCGGCCGCGTCCCCCTGGACGAGGGGCACGCCGCGCTCGGGCCCGGCGTCGTCGTCGGCGAGGTCGACCAGGCCCGCGCCCTCTTCCTCGGCGACGAGCCGCTGCTGGACGCCTTCGGCGCCGCCGTCCCCGCCCTTCCCCCCGCCGAGGTGCGCACGCTGCTCGCCAAGTTCGGGCTGAGGGCGGCCCACGTGCTGCGGCCCGCCGCCACGCTGTCCCCGGGCGAGCGGACGCGCGCGGCGCTCGCCCTGCTCCAGGGGCGCGGCGTCAACCTGCTCGTGCTGGACGAGCCGACCAACCACCTCGACCTGCCCGCCATCGAGCAGCTGGAGTCGGCGCTGGCGACCTATCCCGGCACCCTGCTGCTGGTCACGCACGACCGCCGCATGCTGAAGGCCGTCGACACGACCCGCCACCTCGCCGTCCTGGACGGCCGCGTGGAGGAAACCGCCTGATAATCACCTGAACCGGGCCTCACTCCCGCGCGTACCTCCTGGTGCGGATCGCCGGGGCCCCGCCTCCCCGGCCTTCCGCGCCATCACAGGCCGATCGGGAGGAAGGGGCAGGCGTGCCCGTGCGCGACGTCCGGAGGAAACTCGTTCCGGCGGTCGCCGGGCTGGTTGCGGCGCTGGTCGTTACCACGCAGGCGAGCGCGGTGGCCGAGCCGCGCCCGACCGTCGCCCAGGCCAGGGCCAGGCTGGCCAAACTCCAGGACCAGGCCGACGCGATGGTCGAGCGCTTCAACACCGTCTCCGAGCGGTACACGTCGGCCAGGAAGAAGTACGACAGGCTCGACCGGGAGTACGGCCGCGAGCGGAGCACCGTGGACGGCCTCCGCGAGGACGTCGTCTCGACCGCGTCCGCGATGTACCAGTACGGCGGCCTCATGAGCGTCTCCGGCCTGATCGCGCAGGACGACCCGGCGGCGACGTTGTCCGGCCTCGCCGTGGCGGACCAGGTGTCGGCGGGCCAGGCGCGCACCCTGTCCGCCTTCGACCGCGCCACCCGGGGCCTGGCCATCCGCCGCGGCAAGGCCAAGGCCGCCTTCGACGACGCCGCCAAGCTCTTCACCGAGGTGCGTAAGGAGCGCAAGCGGGTCGAGAGGCTCGTCGGCGAGCAGGAGCGCCTGCTGCGGCGGCTCGACCAGTTCAACCCCGGCAACCCCAACAGCCGGGGCATCACCTACGACGGCCCGGCCTCGGGCAGCGCCAGGACGGTGCTCCAGTTCGCGTACGCGCAGGTGGGCAAGCCGTACCGCTACGGCGCCACCGGCCCGAACGCCTTCGACTGCTCCGGCTTCGCCCAGGCGGCCTGGTCCAAGGCGGGCATCAAGCTCCCGCGCACGACCTACCAGCAGTGGGCCTGGGGCTCCGCCCGCCGCGTCTCCCTGAACGCCCTCGAACCCGGCGACCTGGTCTTCAGCAACGGCCTCGGCCACATGGGCATCTACGCGGGCGACAACAAAATGGTCCACGCCCCCCACACCGGCGACGTCGTCAAGGTAGTAACCCTCGACTCCTACTGGCGCTCCCGCCTGGTAGGCGCCGTCCGCCCCTGACCCACCTTCCAGCGGGCCGGCGGCGCTCGCCTCCGTCCAGACCAATGAGCCTGACCCGCCTTGGTCCGATCACTGCCGAGTGATCCGCCCGAGCCGCTGAGACGGTGCACAGATAGCTGTAGGACCTGTACTGGCGAGGGCAGCTCTCGATTGTCTGCAACCTGATTCGCACTCTCGAGCGTCCCATAACGGCACTGCGACACCATAGGTCCACTTCGGGCTAAATGTGCGTGTGGTCCCGGCCTGACTGTCATGCTGGATGCGGTATCCGCGCTGAGTGAAGGTGAGGCGTCGTTGCACTTAGGTCGGTCCCCCCGAATCAGGATCCCGCGGCACGACACGCAGCCAACGACCCCACGACTCGTCAAGCTCGCGGAACGCGTCATGGAAGGGGAAGTCCGTCTCCCGACGTTCCAACGTGACTTCGTCTGGACCCGCAGGCAGGTTCTCGACCTGTTGGACTCTGTGGCCCGTAACTATCCCATCGGCAGTGTCCTGCTCTGGAGCAGCACTCTCGAGCTCGACAGTTCGCGAACCATCGCCGGCTTGGAGGTAGAAATCGATCGCGCTGACGACAAAGTCGACTACCTGCTGGATGGTCAGCAGCGCCTGTCGACAATCTGCGGTGCTCTCTACTGGGATCCTGAATATGACCCGGACCCGCTCAGCTTCTGGAATATCGTCTACGACCTTCAAGAAGAGCGGTTCCTGCATCGAGAGGACCTGGACGAGCCGCCACTCCATCAGATCCCGGTGCGACTGGTGGGCTCGCCATCGGACTACTTCAACCGCCCGGCCGCCTCCGAACATCTCGACGCGCGCAAGCTGCTGTTCGATCGGTTCACCGACTACACAGTGGCCGTGGTGACGCTGGATGACATGCCCATTGCCGAGATTGGCAAGATCTTCGAGCGAACCAACACGACGGGGACTCCGCTCACGATTGTCGAGTTCATGCGGGCGGCAACCTGGAGTGAACAGTTCGACCTTGTCGAGGCGATCGACCGGATCCGTATGGTGCTGGCGCGCAAGCATTACGGCCAGGTCGATCGCAAGGTGTTGCTGCGAGCCATCTCCGCCGCGTGCGGGTTCGGATTTTCGACGGAGAACATTGAGCAGCTACGGAACCGAACCCCTGAGCAGCTCGACGAGGCCGTCGAGGCCGTTGCAGCAGCGACTCGGCATGCGGTCGATTTCCTGACCACGCAGATTCGGACCCCGACCGCGGATGCCCTGCCCTACATGAACCAATTCGCCGTACTCACCGAGATCTTCCGGCAGGTCCCCAAGCCCACCGACCTCCAGTTCAAGGCGATCCGCGCGTGGTTCTGGCGGACGGTGTTGAGCTCTTACTTCAAGGGCTGGCGGAGCGATCAAATGGTTGCCGATATGAAGGCCATCAGTGCATTCGCACACGGACGGACGTCCGGCATCGACGTCGCGGCCTCACTGCCGGGGGCGCAATTCTGGCGTCGCACCGCATACCACCGGGGTAGCGCTGCGACGAAGGCGTTCGCACTCATGCTCGCCGCTGCGGAACCCGTCGACTTCCGCAGCGGAGTACGCATTGATGTGGGTAAAGCCTTGGCCCAGTCCAACGAGATGGAGTTCCATCACTTCTTTTCCCGGGCTTGGCTCAAGACTCAGGGCTATCGCGATGACCAGGCCAACGTCCTTGCCAACATCATCATGCTGACCTCTCTTAGCAACAAGGCGGTGTCAGATCAGGCTCCCGGCCTCTACCTCCAAGACGAGATTGACATGCGCGGTGAACGCGAACTGATCACACGCCTTGAGACGAGCCTCATTCAACCGTCGGCTCTGCAGCACGCCCTCGCCCAGAATTATGAGCAGTTTCTTGAAGACCGCTCCCAGACTATCGTCAACTGGATGAGCGACCTGGCCGCCGGAAACCTCCCGCACCAGGACCGCGTCACCCCGCCTCGTCCCGACGACCCCGACGCACTCGTTCCCTTCGATCAAGAACCCCGCGATGAAGACACCGCCGACTGACGACCGATCACAGCTCCCCGCTGAACGCTGCATTGAGCAGCGATGGACGGAGAGACGCTACGACCGCTGCGGTGAGGCGCGGGTCGAGATGGCGTGTCAGTGAATCCAGGAGCAACGCTACCCTGTCCTGCTCGAGGCGGGGGGGCAGCGGAACCTTTATGCCTTCAAATGATTTGATACTCAATGTGCGATTGCGATCTGCGGATCCTGGCGAATAGGCGGAGATTTGAGCCCGGCCTTGCCTGCTGAGTAGATAGTATCGAAGGTAGCTTATGTTGATCCGATCATCCCGTGCCACGTACAATAGGAAGCGGCTGGAAGCTACACAGGCAAGGTCCTCTACCGTTGTAACTCCGATTGCACCTTCCCATGCCTTGATGTTGCTTAGAGCGAGCGCTCCAGCAGGAAAGGTGAAGTACCTTAGCTTGCTGAGTTGGCTACCTGTGACCTCGGGATATCGGATTGTCCCCTTACCGAAAGATCGCATCCCAAGCGCTCGATATGTTGCAGACTCATCAATATTTATTGGTGAACGTGCGGGTCGTAGGAGCTCGCTAAGAATCTCGCTGTCGGTTGCAGTGCTGCTCGTCATCGAAACCAAGGATTCCTGGTGTGCCGCCATCAGACCATCACGCCGACTCCTGAGATTTTCGATTTGTTCAACCTGCACAAGAGCGGAGTTAACCCTAGCTGCGATGCGACGCTGCTCCGGTAGCTCAGGCATCGGTACCTGGATCGAGAGCAGGCGGTCGGCGCTAACACGTTCCTTACGGGCACCGAGCCCTCTTGATTCTATGCTTAGGCGTTCCCAAAGCCCTGGCCAAGCGCATAGGTTAGCGATATAGTCGACACTCGCCTTTTCCTCGTCAACCTTGAATGTTGGAAATTCATGAGAGAGATGCCAGCCATCGAAATGGCTAGGGATAACAGCGAGGGCCCCTTCGAAGGCCTTGAGGCGGCTCATCACCAGTCTGTTTTTGTGCAGGCGGTTCAGTTTAGCATAGCTCGTCTCATTTCCCAGGATAGGCCCTCGGGCGAAAAGTCCACGCCCAAATCCGTAGACGCCTGAGGTGAGATAAGTGCCATCTTGCTCGACAGACACTTCGTCAAGCTCTAGGGACAATACTTCTCCAAGCGGACGTTCGGGTAGTCTCATTTCCCTACCTTCAGGTCTCGCTGAAGGGACTCCAGGAGATTAAGAATACCCCGTTCAGTGGTGAGGAGATCGGCGAGGAGTTCTGCCGGTGGACGATGGGCTAGGTCGTTGCTGACCGTGGGATTGGATAGGTCGAGGTTGTAACCGGCCCGTATTATGTCAGAGATGGGGACAGACCAGGCATGGTTGGTGGTGGTGCGGCTGGCGCGATCCGTGCCGCCCCACCACGCTGCGCAGTCGGCAAACTCCTCGTAGCGTAGAGGCTTAGTTTTGCTGTAGTTCTTACGCCCCTCTGGCGGATCGATCTGGTAGAACCAGACCTCTTTAGTTGGGCCGGTTTTGTCGAAGAACAGCAAATTCGCCGGGATCTGAGTGTAGGGGGCAAAGATGCCTTGTGGTAGTCGGACAATGGTGTGAAGGTCGCACTCCCTCAGCAACTTTTCCTTGATGGCAGTCCCTGCTCCGTCCCCGAAGAGCACTCCGTTAGGGAGCACGATTGCGCAGCGGCCGCCGGGTCTGAGCTTGGTAAGGACGGAGTGAAGGAACAGCCAGGCGGTCTCCTTGGTGCGTACAGCGGTCGGGAAGCGTGCCGCGACGGAGTTCTCTTCCTCGCCCCCGAACGGCGGATTGGTGAGGATGACGTGGACCTTCTGTCCCTGCTCGTCGAGCATCCGGGTCAAGGCGTTGTCGCGGATGACCGACGGAGACTCCACGCCGTGCAAAATCAGGTTCATCATGCAAAGCAGATAGGGCAGAGGTTTCTTCTCGATGCCACGTAGGTTCCGCCAGAGCTGCTGCCGTTCGTGGGTGCTGCCGGTTCCGCCCTGGAGGTTCTCAAGGGCTTCGACAAGGAAGCCTCCGGTGCCGCAGGCCGGGTCCAGAATGGACTCGCCAAGCCTGAGGAAGCTCTGCTCGACCATGAACCGGATGACCGGGCGAGGCGTGTAGAACTCACCGGAGTCGCCTGCGGCATCCCGTACCTCCTTGAGGATCGACTCGTACAGGAACGCCATCGTGTGGATGTCGTCCGACGAGGTGAAGTCGATCTTCTGGAGACCATCAAGGAGATCGCGAAGCAGGTATCCGGACATCATCTGGTTGCGGATGTCTTTGAAGAGGGCGGACAACACGTTGCGAGGGTCTCCCGGCCGGTCGGCCTTGAGGCCCCGAAGATGTGGGAGGAGCTCATCGTTTACAAAGGTCAGCAGGTCGTCGCCTGTGAGGAATGGATTGCCCGCCCATGCGCGCCAACGGTACTTCTCGATGATCGCCGGCCGGAAGTCGTCGTCCCAGACCTCCCGGTTAGCCTCCATAGCATCGAAGGCTCGCAGGAAGAGGAGCCAGGAGAGCTGTGGGAGTCGGTCAAGGTCGCCATTGAGCCCGGCGTCTTTGCGCATGGTGTCACGGGCCGACTTGATGACCGAGCTGAGCCGTGCTCGGGAGGTCTGTTCAGAGTTTCCGCGTGGTGGCATGGGAGATCAGGATTCCGTTCGGGTGGCAAGAGCAGTGGCCCAGAAGCCACGGACGATCAACATTGCGGTATGTAGGTCTGTGGAGGCCTCGGTGAGGTTTGCCGCCTGATCCGGGTACGTGCCAGCCCAGGAAGGAGGAGGATCAGGGATGGACAGGGGAAGTGGATGTGTGGCACGTACAGCGAAGACATGCTCCGCAACCGCCAGTAACTCGCGGTCTGGGCGTAGACCATCTTCGAGGAGGAGTACCAGATCGACGAGGTCTTTCACCCTGGTGTTGGGACGGACGCCGTAGTCGCGTGTGAAAGCGTGCAACTTCTCTGCGAAGTGTTGGCGGCGATGGACAGCTTCAATCTTTCGAGGGGCGATGTCGGCGAAGGCAAGGACGCCTGGCAGTTCGATCTGCTCGGTTGCTGCAAGCTCTTCCGACCGCTGCACCACATCCAGGCGAATCGCGGCGAACACCTTACCCGCGAGATGCCCCTCGACGGAGAACCGCCAGGCAGGACGTCCCGCAGAGTCGGAGTCCAGTTCCTGTGGCGGCCCTACCCGGAAGACGAAACGATCTCCGTCGACGTCCTCGGCCAGAACCTCGATCAGTTCGTCCCGGAGTGCGTTGCCGGTTAGGGTCTGGTCCCGGAGCGCGAGATCCAGGTCCTTGGTGGCCCGAGCTCGATTGAGGAGCCGAAACTCCAGCGCCGCGCCTCCCTTCAAAACCCATCTATCGGACGCTTCAGCCGCTAGGCGGGCGGCGAGTCGGTCGAAGAGGGCGCGGCGGCGGAGTCTCCCAAGGTCGGTTCCGTTGACCTCGGCCTGTTGCTTGAGCCTGCTTTCCAGGGCCTTTCGCAGGTCGGCCGGCGTCTTGTATGAGGTCAAGAGGGACCCTCTCGAAGTGCCCGTTCCACACTGAGCGAGGCCTGGGGACCCAGCCGCTGCGCGGCGTGGAGGATCTGTCGCCGGGTGGCTTCGCCGCGGGCCAGCAGATCCGACACCGCTGAGTCGATGACATCCTGATCCACGGACATCGCCGCGCACTCAGCTACCGCGCGAAGCGGTGCGGTCACCCTGAACCCCTCACGCTGGACGATGTCGTGCTCCTCAAGGAGGTCATGGTGAAGGATCACGGCTGAGGCGGCCTGTCTGAACCCGGGTGGCACGGTTAGGTGGACGGTTTGGGGGTTGGCGACGCCCAGATCATGGACGGCGAGCGCCGTTTGATGTGAGACGACCGCACGGTCTTTGCTCCACAGGTTCCAGCGAACGAGGGAGTCGGTGTCGCTGGTGCCCAGGTCGAGGAACTCGCGGAACCGGTAGATGCCCCGATCGATCCGGATCCAGTTTCCTCGCTGGGCATGAAATCGCTGTGCCTGGTAGGAGTAGCCCTCGTGTAGGGCCTGGGCCGCGGTGAAGTAGCCACGCTGACCCGACGCGACACGCCACAGTCTGTCACGTGCACTCCGGGGCTCTACCAGCATGGCAGCAGCGTATCGCATGGACAACTCATAGCCACTTTTAGTTTCATGGATGAGCGCGACATGAAACTAAAAGTCCCATATATGTCTACGCGGACGCGTAGATCTTTTCGCTGAGTTGATCCACCGCTTCCCGGAGTTCCTCCCGGCCGCCGAACCGGTCGGCCAGCTCGGTGGGGGTACCCAGCTGGGCGAGCGCCGGCGCGCGCAGCACCGTTAGGTTCAGCTCTTCCTCGCCATGGGTTGCGTACTGATCGAGAATCGTCTCTAGGATCTCGCGGGCCTCCGGCGCGAACGACTCCAGGAAGTGCCGATGCTCGCGTTCAAGCCGATGTACCCGCTCCCGGCGAGTGATGAGTGGCGTCTGCCACGTCACGTGCAGCAGGAGATCCATAGTGTCGGCTGCGGGTTGGCCAACCCGCTCGGCCAGCTCCTCAAGTTCCACGCCGTGCTTGGTGAGTCGCTCTCGCAGCGCCCTGCGGCTCCTGGCCTGCGCCCATTGCGCACGTAGCTCGTCTGGCTGGAGATCAAGCTCGATCACCCGGTCTCTCACGTACTGACGCAGCTCCACCAGCCGTAGCCGTCGGCCGTCCCCAGCCGAGATGTAGTGGGCGCTCCCGTCGATGAACACATCGACACCATTGACATACAGGCGGCGGCTACGGGCCCGGATCCGGTCGATCTCGTCCGGGTCAGTGATCTGGGGAGCATCGGGCGACTCGCCGTCGAGTCTCCAGGAGTCCTGGGGCTCATAGTCGGCCAGGGGTTCGGCCACGACCTCTTCTTCGGGAAGATCCTCTGAAGTCGTGTCGACGATGTGCCCGGTCTCGTCGGTATCGTCGCGTACCACCCGCAGCGGAGGACCGTCGAACTTGGGGTCGTTGAAGAGCCGGGTCGCATCCACGAAGTCGATGATGTCAAACGTCAGTTTCTCGGCAGCAGGGAACAGGCGGGTGCCCCGGCCGACGATCTGTTTAAACTCCGGCATGGAGGCGATCCGACGGAACAGGACGATGTTCTTCACCGTAGGGATGTCCACGCCCGTCGACAGGAGTCTTGAGGTGACGGCTATCACCGGCTCATCGGTGTCGACCTGACGGAAGTCGTCTAGGAGCACTCGGCCGTGCGGCCCGTCGCTGCTAGTGATCCGGCAGACGTAGTTCGGGTACCGCTGGACCATGTCTCTGTTGGCGTTGGTGAGCGCGGCCCGCATCCGTGCCGCATGATCATTGTTCTCGCAGAACACGATGGTCTTGCCCATACGGTCGTTCTGCTGGAGGCACTCTGTCAGATAGCGGGCTGCTTCCTCGGTGCGCTCGAGGATAGCGAGGACCTTCTCGTACTCCTTGGGACCGTACAGGTTGTCCGGGATCTCGTTGCCATAGATGTCGGTCTGGCCTTCCGCCGGTCGCCACCCGGTCAGATCGACGTTGAACCGGATCTTTCGCACCCGGTAGGGCGCGAGGAAGCCGTCTTCGATGCCGTTGGCCAGCGAGTACTCGAAGATTGGCTTGCCGAAGTAGGCATATGTGTCAGCATTGCCCTCGTCGACAGGCGTCGCGGTCAGGCCGAGCTGGGCAGCGGGTTCGAAGTACTTAAGAATCTGGCGCCACTGGGAGTCGTCCCGGGCGCTGCCCCGATGGCACTCGTCGACGATGACCAGATCGAAGAAGTCGGGAGCGAACTGCTTGTAGAACAGTTCGGCGCCCTCTCCACTGTCTAGGGACTGGTAGAGCCCGAAGTAGATGTTCCGACCCGTCTTCGGATCGCCCCCGCTGAGCTTGTGCACAGCGTCCCCGAACATGGGGGAGAAGTAGTCGTCCTTGGGCTGGTCCACCAAGATGTTGCGATCGGCCAGATACAGCACTCGTGGCCTACGGCGAGTGTCCGGCCAGCGGGCGGTCCATAACTTCGAGACGATCTGGGCCGCGACCATCGTCTTGCCAGTACCTGTGGCCATGACCAGCAGGACCTTCCGATCGCCTCGGGACAGTGCCCTAACAGCCCTGTTGATCGCGACCTGCTGATAGTAACGAGGACGCTTGGCGCTGTTGTCCCAGTTCCGCAGAGTCTGGTCGAATGGGGCGAGCGCGGTCGCCAACTCCGTCTCGCTGGACAAGCCCTTGGCAGCTCGGTATCGCTGCCACAGGTGCTCGGGGGTAGGAAAGCAGGCGACGACGGTCTCGGCCCCCGTGGAGAAATCGAACTCGATGATCTCCCTGCCGTTGGTGGCGTACGCGAACGGAAGATCGAGCAGCCGAGCATAGCGTTTCGCCTGTTCTAGCCCATCGGCAGCGTCCTTGTGCCAGCGTTTGGCTTCTACCACAGCAACGGGCAGGTCGCTGGCGTACTCCAAGATGTAGTCCGCACGAAGGGGTGGATCTCTCCGGAATAGCCGCGTAGTTGCACGGATCCGTCCATCGTTGATCTGGAACTCTCTGCGGATTCGCTCGTCCGGCCACCCCGCGACTTCTTTGAGCGCGGGGAGCACGAACCGGCGGCAGGTGTCGTCCTCGTCAAGATCAAACATGTCAGGGGCCACTCTAGGAATGCTACTGTGCACAACATCCAATTGGGACATTATGTCCACAAGCACTGACATTCCCGTGCAGGTTTGGTGGTTCAACGAGTCGGTGAAGGCGGAAACTTTCTTCGAAGTGGACTTGCCCACGCTTGGTAGACACCTGCCTGTGGGGATCCTGCTATCGGTGGGAGCCCACTGGTCCAGGGGCCGGCAGATGGTGGAACTCGTGTGCGTGCAGGCGGGGCGGTCACCGGAGGCTCCGGCCAAGTAGTTCTAGCCTCGCCGCCTTGGACGGGCGGGCCGTATTGAGGGAGAGGAAGCGGGTCGCAAGGCTCGTCGGCGAGCATGAGCGCCTGCTGCGGCGGCTCGACCAGTTCAACCCCGGCAACCCCGGCAGCCGCGGCATCACCTACGACGGCCCGGCCTCCGGGAGCGCCAAGACGGTGCTCCAGTTCGCGTACGCGCAGGTGGGGAAGCCGTACCGCTACGGCGCCACCGGCCCGAACGCCTTCGACTGCTCCGGCTTCGCCCAAGCCGCCTGAGCAAGGGCGGGCGTCAGGCTCCGCGCACGACCTACCAGCAGTGGGCGTGGGGCTCCGCCCGCCGCGTCTCCCTGAACGCCCTCGAACCCGGACAGCCGCCTGCGCGCGGCCGCACATCGGTCGGCCTGGGTAGGGAAGGACTGTCGTCAGGCGCTTCTAGCGGGTTCAAGGGCCAGCATCTCGCGGAACTCTGCAACGGATGGGCGGTCCGGCTGGTCCTTGGGGACGGCGCTGAGCACCCTTCGTCCGGTTTCGAGCACCATCCTGTCGTTATAGACCTGTGGCAGGGCATCGATCACCGAGGCCGCCAGTTGCATCCCTTGGTCGATACCTCCGTTGACCACCGTGCAGAGGGCCTCGTTCAGGCGAACACGGGCCGCCGTCTGATAGTCACTGTTGAGGGTGAGTAGGCGCTCGCCTGCGCTGTTCGCTTCGGCCTCGTTGCCCGCACCCGCGTAGATCGTGTTCTCGGCGTTGGGTAGTTGCCCGCCGTTCCAGTAGCCGGGCATGATGTCCACCGCTGGTGGATCGGCCGTGACAAGCTCACGGAAGGTGTTCAGAGTCTGCTGGGCTTCCGCATGCCTTCCGAGGAGCATGAGTGCCTTGGCCTGAGAGCAGAGGATCAGTGCCAGCCCCAGGGACGGGCGATCTCCCGCGATCTGCTGAGCACTCTGCGTCAGCCTCAGGACGGTCGCAGGATCGCGTTGCCCGAAGAGCCCGTGTCCCGTCTCGGTGGCGCGCACTGACAGCCGTAGTTCGAGATCTCCTGAGGCGTCGGAGGCCTGCCGCGCGGTGCGCCACCAGCGGATGGCGGCACCGTGATCGCCCAGGCGGGTCAGTACGTTGGCGTGGAGAGTGGAGAGCGCCGCCATGACCCGCTGGAGTTCGATCACGTCTGCGGGGGTCGAGGTGTCCAACTGGCGCCGTACCGCGAGCAGGTCGATGAGGAGGTCGGCGGCGACTTGTGCGGGGGGCCGGGTGCGCAGCGCGTGCAGGTGGTCGGCGCAGGCCAGCTCCCATTCTTCGATGGCGCGATTGGCCTGGTCAGGGGACAGCTCCAGGAACCGGCGGAGAGGTTCACCCGAGATACCGAGGGTGTCGAGCGCGCCGAGCCCGGTGAGTCCGGCGAGGAACTGGAGGGCGGCCCGGCGTTCCATATCGTCATCTCCATTGCGATATGCGGGGTTTTCCAAATATCTACCCGCGCGCAGCCGGTCTGACTCGGCGGCGGCGTTGAGGCGCACCAACGTGCCGTACAGCGCGGTGAGAATGCCGCCCGCGCCGTACACCTCGTCCAGGCGGGAGACCATCTCAGGCGGGGGTGTGCGCTCACCGCGCTCCCATTTGGCCAGGTTGGAATGGTCGACGTAGAGGTCGGCCGCCGCGCGGCGCAGGGCGACCCTGGGTTCGCTCTCCCTGCAGCGGCGCATGACCGCGCCGAACAAATGCCATGCGGAGGCGTGCGGGTCGATCGGGTCTGCGGCCATGACACCCCTCGGGATAGTGGTCCGGCGCGGCCGAATCCGACCACACCGTTGCCCTTACACCATCGGCGATCACTTTCCATGATGTCACTGCTACAGGGCGTAGCGCCTCCGAAAAGCCGGGACCCGGCGACGAGGGCGGGCGAAGCGGTCGCGGTCAGGTACCGGGGCGCTCCCAGGGGTCGTCGTCACCGACGCGGTCCTCGGAGCCGAAGAGTTCGTCGGCTTCCTGGCGCATCTGCTGGTAGTCCACCTGCGGGAGGGGGCGATGCCGGGCGACCAGTTCCTCTTCAGGCGCCGCTTGCGGGGAAGCGGTCAAGAGCTGGCTGAGGTGAAGGATGCCGCTGTCGCGGTGAGGGTTTTGGCGACGTCGCCGGTTATCGGGGGGCCGTGGCCTACGCAGGCGAGGGTTGTTCGGAGGGTGGCGAGGGTTTGGAAGGAGCGGATGGTTTCCGCGCGGTCGTGGTTGAAGACGCCGAGGATTACCTGGCCCTCATGGTGGGCCACGGTGTCGCCGGTGAAGAGGACGCCCGCCTCGGGGAGGTGGATCGCGATGCTGCCGTGGGTGTGGCCGGGGGTGAAGATCACGTGGGCGCCGCCGCCGAAGTCGATGACCTCGCCGTCCTCCAGCTCGTGGTCGACCGGGCACGGCGGGGCCGGGGGAAGGTCGGCCGCTACCTGGGCGTGCAGGCCGCGCTCCCAGTCGGAGGCGTAGACGGGCGGCGGCCCGGGGACGTCGCCCCGGATCACGGGGGCCTCGACGCGGTGGGCCATGACGGTCACCCCGCCCCACACCCTGATCTCGGCCGCCGAGCCGGTGTGGTCCTCGTGGAAGTGGGTCAGCACCACGCGGGTCAGGTCGCCGCGCGCGAACCCCAGCTCGCCGATGGCCCTGGCGATGTCCTCGCCGGAGCCGGCGCGACCGGTGTCGACGAGGGTCAGCGAGCCGGCGTCCCGCCACAGGTACGCCTGGCCGAATTCGGGCTCCAGCATGAAGAGGTCGGGGCGAAGCCGGGTGATCTCCATGGACGGCACACTAGAACGCCGATCGGAAGGGGAGGCAGGGGTTTCGCCGCGAGCGCAGCGCGTGAGCTGGTCGAGGGGGCTTCCGGGTTCGTCCGGATCGGTAGGGACGGTCGAAGGTGGGCGGACGGGGGCGTAATTGCCACTACCAGGTAAAACGGCGTCCTTGGTTTGGTGCATGTCTCGCCAGCGTGTGGGGCCGGTGACAAGATTGTCCCGAAGGTCCATTGAAGGTCCCGGGCGGGGGTGAGCTCGATGGACGACCACTGCGGCATGGAACGCATGCTGACCGGCCTGCTGGACGCGAGCCATCTGGCCGGGTTCGACGAGATGCCGGCGATGGTGGCCGAGCACGCCGCGTGCGCCGGGCTGCGGGACGTGGTGATCTTCCTCGCCGACCTGCAGCAGGACGTCCTGCGCCCGATGATCGGCACCGGGCCGGCCACGAGCGGGCGGACGCCCGAGGAGCTCAGCGAGCTCAAGATCGACGCCACGCTGGCCGGGCGGGCCTTCCAGGAGGTGCGGATCCTGTCCGTCGCGAGCGGGGAGGGCGGTGCGATCTCGTGGTGGGTGCCGCTGCTGAACGGCACCGAACGCCTCGGCGTCATACGGGTCACCACCCCCGATGCCGGCGAGCGCTACCAGGAGGCGATGCGGTCGCTGTCGGCGCTGGTCGCGCTGATGATCGTCTGCACCCGCCGGTACAGCGACTCCCACGCCCGCCTCGTGCGCACCCGGTCGATGAACGTGGCCGCCGAGATGCTCTGGAACCTGATGCCCCCGCTGACCTTCGCGAACGCGGACGTCGTGATCGCCGGGGCGCTGGAACCGGCCTACGAGATCGGCGGCGACGCCTTCGACTACTCCATAGAGGGGAACACCGCGCACCTGGCGATCTTCGACGCCATGGGCCACGACGTCTCCGCCGGCCTCACCGCGAACCTCGCCGTGGCCGTCTGCCGCAACCGCCGCGTCGAGGGCGACGGCCTCGCCGAGAGCAGCAGGGCGGCCGAGCGGACGCTGCTGGAGGAGTTCGGCAGGGACACCCGCTTCGTCACCGCGATCCTCGCCGACATCGACGCGTCCACGGGCATGCTGAGCTGGGTCAACCGCGGCCACCATCCTCCGGTGCTGATCCGGGGCGGACGCCACACGCTCACCCTGCGCTGCCCGCCGTCCCACCCGCTGGGTCTCGACCTCGGCATGCCCATCACGGTGTGCGAGCAGCAACTGGAGCCGGGCGACCGGGTGCTCCTCTACACCGACGGCATCACCGAGGCCCGCAACCCGCACGGCCAGGAGTTCGGCCTGGCCCGGTTCGTCGACTTCATCATCCGCCGCAGCGCCGATGGCCTGCCGATCCCCGAGACGCTGCGCCGGCTGATCCGCAGCGTGCTGGAGTACCACCACGGCGGGCTGCAGGACGACGCGACCGTTCTGGTGGCCGAGTGGCACGGGGACTCCGCGCACCGGGGGCTGGGGGACATCGTCACGCCGGAGGACGTCCGGGCGCGAGCGTCTTGCGCGGGGGACAACCGCCCCGCGTGACCCCGGGGCCACCGTCGAGCACGGCCGAGCACACGGTCGAGCACACGGCCGAGCACGGTAAGCACGGCCGAGCACGGTTGAGACGGCCCTCATGGGTAGGGCTGGTGGTATGAAACGTCGGTACAACGTCCGCACGATCACAGGTGCCGCGGGACTCATCGTCTTCCTGGCCCTCGCCCTCTACGGGGGCATCTCGCAGGCATGGCTGCTGTTCTTCGCGGGCCTGCTGCTGGCCGTCGGCTGTATGGCGTACGTGATGGTCACGGGCGAGAAGTGGAAGACCGAACGCGAGGACAGCACCCCCAAGGTCAAACGCGGCTGAGAGAACGCCGTCGCCGGGGGCGGGAGGAAAAGGCGTCGCCGCCTCGGGCGCGCGCCGAGATGAGGCGATGCCTCGCCGAGACGGCCGGGGCGTGCCCGCCGGGGCACCCGCGCGGCCCCGGCCCGAACGCCCGTCCGCCATATCCGGAACACCCGGCATCCGCGGGGCGCCGGCCGACCTGGAGCCGGTCCGCCGAGCCGGTTCCCCAGCGTGGCCGGGCACCGTACTCAGGCACTCCGGGTACGTGTACTCAGGCACGGGGCGCCGGGGGAGCGGGACCATCGATGGCATGAGCAAGCCGATTCACCCCACTATGACCTCGGCCTACTACGCCCAGTGCGTGATCTCCTTCGGGGTCGCGCTGGGCAGCGTCGCGATCGGGGTCGCCTACCTTCCGGTGGACGCCTGGGTGCGCGCGTTCCTCGCGATCGCCGTGCTCTACACCGTCACCTCGGCCTTCGTGCTCGCCAAATGCGTGCGCGACCGGCAGGAACTCGTCGCCATGGCCAGCCGCGTCGACCAGGCGCGGCTCGACAAGCTGCTCTCCGAGCACGACCCCTACAAGGTCGACAGCCTCTGACGCGGGGACACCTGCCGGACCGAACGGGGGCCCGGCAGGTCACTCCTCGTCGAGGCCGCGCTCGATCGCGTAGCGGACCAGCTCGACGCGGTTGTGCAGTTGCAGCTTGTTCAGCGTGTTCTGTACGTGGTTCTGCACCGTGCGGTGGGAGAGCACGAGGCGTTCGGCGATCTGCTTGTACGACAGGCCCTTGGCGACCAGCCGCAGCACCTCGGTCTCGCGGTCGGTCAGGCGCGGCCCGCCCGAGTCCGGGCCGGTACGCCCGGCCAGGCGGCGGTACTCGCCGAGCACCAGGCCGGCCAGGCCCGGCGTGAACACCGGCTCCCCCTCGGCGGTGCGCCGGACGGCGTCCAGGAACTCCTCCCGGCCGGCCGACTTGACCAGGTAGCCGGAGGCGCCCGCCTTGACGGCCTCCAGGACGTCCTCCTGCTCGGCGCTGGCCGACAGGACGAGCACGCGCGGGGGCGGGTCGCAGGCCGCGAGGCCCCGGGCGACCTCCACCCCGGGCAGGTCGGGCAGCCGCAGGTCGAGGATCACCACGTCGGGACGGACGGCGGCGGCGACGCGCAGCGCCTGACGGCCCTCGCCGGTGGTCGCCACCACGTCGTAGTCGGCCTCGCCGAGGTCTCGGGCGACGGCGTCGCGCCACATCGGATGGTCGTCCACCACCATCACCCGAAGCGTCTTCACCACCGTAACTGTACGGCCACCACCGAACCGGGCCTAGCGCGCAGAGCCACGGTGGCCCCTCACGATGCTCAGGGCCGAGGGGCCTTTTCACCGCGTCGGCGAGCCGGTCGCCGGATCACCTCGCACTCCCGCCCGCCACGCTCCTTCCTCCCCGGCGCCGGGGCGGTGGGACGTGGCGCGGGGAATCCCGCGCCGCCGTACGGGCGCTCACCGGCGGAGCTTCGGGAGGAGGCGGCGGGGAGGAGCGGGGGCTGGCACGGGGACGGTCATCTCGACCTCGGTGCCCTGGCCCGGGACCGACACGATGCCGACCTCGCCGCCCAGCCCGGCGATCCGCCCCCGGATCGACTGCGCGACGCCGAGGCGCCCTTCGGCCTCCGCCTCCGCGAGCCGTCCCGCGGGGATGCCGGGGCCCTCGTCGCGCACGGTCACGGTGACGCGCGCGTCGTCCACCTCGGCGAACACCCACGCGCGGGCGTCGTCCCCGCAGTGCGCCCGGACGTTGTCCAGCGCCGCGCCGACGGCCGCCGTCAGCTCGCGCGCCCATCCGGACGGCAGCGGGATCGGGGTCGCCGGGGTGGAGACGGTCACGGTCGGCGAGCCATAGCGGCGCAGCAGCGCGCCCGCGTCGGCGAACCCGCCCCCCTCGCGCCCCGGCCCGTGGTCGCCCGTGCGGTCATGCCCGGCCGTCGCGGGCCCGCCGCGGACCATCTCGCGCAGCGCCGCCTCCTGCTCGCCCGCGAGCCGTCCGAGCTCGGCCGCCTCCCCGCCGATCTCCAGCCCGCGCCGTCGCACCAGGGCCAGTACCTGCAGGACGGAGTCATGGATGCCCCGGGCCAGCCGGTCCCGCTCCCGGCCCGCCGCCTCCATCTCGGTGGCGCGTTGCAGGCGTTCCTCGGCCTGCTTGGTGAGCCGGGCGACGTGCCCCACCACGGCGCCGGACAGGATGAGCAGGACGGAACCATTGATCGGCACGGAAAGGTGGTCAAACCCGCCCGAGCCCCGCAGCCACATGTCGCCGAGGGACAGCACGATCGCGGTCACCAGGCCCGCCCGGCGTCCCGCGTGCACCGCCCATGCCAGCACCGGGCCGCCGATCCAGGTCGCGGTGATCGGCATGACCCCGGCCGGGCCGGCCTCCGGGCCCTGGATGTAGGGGGAGGAGAGCAGGAAGCCCAGCGTGACGAGCACGTCGGTCAGCAGGAGCGCGCGGGACCTGGCGGTCGAGTAGGCGAGGGACGTGATCGCCGTCCAGAGCGCCATGAGGCCGATGACCAGCCATCCCGCCACGGGACGCGCGTAGCCTCCGGCGCTCGCCAGCAACAGCGCCGCGTACACGAGCGAGGCGACGCGGTAGACCGCGATGGCCCGCCAGAACGAGGACTCGATTCCCATTCACCCTCATCACGCTCGTACGGCGTGGACACCGGTGGACCCGACTATAAGGAGACATGTCCTCCTATGCCGGGGTCACATCAGCAGCCGGAGGAGCGCGGTGGCGGCGACCGCGGACCCGACCACGATCAGGAACGGGGCCCGCAGCAGCAGGGCGATCACGGCCACGCCCAGCCCGGCGGCGCGCGGGTCGAGGGTGAGGTGGTGGCCCGACGAGAACGTCTGCGTGGCGATCAGGGCGCTGAGCAGGCCCACGGGGAGGAGCGCGGCGATCCGGCGGGTGCGGGGGTCGCGCAGGATCCGCTCGGGGACGGACAGCCCTGCCAGCTTGAACAGGTAGCAGCCCACGCTGGCGGCGATCACGGCGTACCAGATCATCGGACTTCCTCCTCGGAGGGGGAGCCGCCGCCGGGGCGCCGGGAGTTCCGCGGCTCGGCGTGGTGGGACGCCGATTCCTCCGGCGCGGGTTCCTCGGGCGGGGAGTCGTCGGGCCGGGAACCGTCGCCGGGGTGCTCGGCGTCCCCGGTGTCCCGCAGGCGCAGGGCCAGGACCGCGACGGCCGCGGCGGCGAGCAGGACGGGAACCCCGGCGGGCAGCAGCGGCGTCGCCGCCAGCGCGGTCGCGGCGGCCACCAGGGCGACCAGCCACGGACGGCCGGACCGCATGCGCGGGGCCAGCAGGGCGAGGAACGCGGCGGGCGCGGCGACGTCCATGCCGAGCACCTCCGGATCGGGCAGGACCTGCGCGCCGAGCGCGCCGAGCAGGTTGCCGAGCCCCCACAGCGCGTACATCGCGAAGCCCGTGGCCCAGAAGCCGAGCCGCCCGGCCCGCTCGGGCTCCCTGCCCACGGCCATCGCGGTGGTCTCATCGATGACGAACTGCGCCGCGAACGCCTTGCGGGCGCCCCGGACGTTCAGCAGGGAGGCGAGGCGCAGCCCGTACAGGGCGTTGCGGCCGCCGAGCAGGATGGCCACCGCCGCGCCCGCGAACGGCGCGCCGCCGACGCCGATCACGCCCGCGATGGCGAACTGCGAGGCGCCGGTGAACATGAGCAGGGACAGGGCGAGGGTCTGCGGGACGGTGAGCCCGGCCGCCGTGCAGATGGCGCCGCAGGACACGGCGTACGCGCCGCTGGTCAGGGCGATCCCGCCGGCGTCGCGGAGCACGGACGCCCGCTGGGCGCGCCACCCGGCGTCCTCGGCGGGGTGAACGGTGGTGTCGTCGGCCCTGCCGGGAGAGCGTGAGGGATCGGGGACGTTCGCGTTCAGGGGATCTTCCTAACTACCGTGCGCTTACCGGGCTTCGCCGAACGCCGGGCTCAGCCCGCGATCGCCCGGTCGACCGTGTGGGGCGCCAGGACGTGCTCGATCACCATCACGGCCGCCCCCACGACGCCGGCGCGGTCGCCGAGCCGGCTCGAACGGATGCTGAGATCGTGCGTGGCCAGGGGCAGCGACCGGCTGTAGATGACCTCGCGCACCCCGGCCAGCACGTGCTCGCCCGCCTCGGAGACGTCGCCCCCGACGACGATCACCGCGGGGTTGAAGAAGTTGACGATCGAGGCGAGCACGTCGCCGATCTCGCGTCCCGCCTGCCGGACGAGCCGCACCGCCTGGACGTTGCCCGCGCGCACCAGCTCGATCACGTCCCGGCTGCCCTCGGCCCGCAGCCCGGCCGCGCGCAGTTGCCCGGCGAGGGCGGAGCCGCTGGCGAGCGCTTCGAGGCACCCGATGTTCCCGCAGCGGCAGACGACGTCGTCGGCCGTGGTGACCCGAATGTGGCCGATGTCCCCCGCCGCGCCCTGGGCGCCCCGGTGCAGGCGGCGCTCGGAGACGATGCCGCAGCCGATGCCCGTGCCGATCTTGACGAAGATGAGGTGGTCCACCTCCGGCTGCCCCGCCCAGTGCTCGCCGAGCGCCATGATGTTCACGTCGTTGTCGACCAGCACCGGCGCGCCCAGCCGCGAGCCGAGCCACTCGGGCACCGGGAAGCCGTCCCAGCCGGGCATGATCGGCGGGTTGACCGGCCGTCCCGACGAGTGCTCCACCGGGCCGGGTAGGCCGACGCCCACCCCGGCGATCTGGTCGGAGGTGAGGTCGTGGGTGGCGAGCAGCTCGGTGAAGGCCTCGACGAGCCAGCTCAGCGTGGGCTCGGGGCCCCGGTCGATGGGCAGGTCCGCCGTCCGTTCGGCGATGATCTCGGTCCCGAGGTCGGTGACGGCGACCCGGGCGTGGGTGGCGCCGAGGTCGGCGCCGAGGACGACGCGCGCGCCGCTGTTGAAGGCGAACGCCGTGGCGGGCCTGCCGCCGGAGAAGATGGCGTCCCCGGCGGGCATGATCAGGCGGTGGTGCATGAGCGCGTCGAGACGCTGGGAGACCGTGGATCGGGCCAGGCCGGTCATCTGCACCAGCTCGGCACGGGTGCGGGCCTGGCCGTCCCGCAGGATCGACAGCAGTGCCCCCGCGCCGTAGACCGCTCCACTCGGCTCACTCGACATGCCCGCAGTCAACACGGATCCCTTCGCGAACGTCAAAGCTGGTCGTCCCACCACTTTCCGCGCACGGGGGTGTTCTTCGACCGCACCGGCCCTCCCATTCAATACGACGCCGTCACGGCTCAGCGGACCGGATACCCCCGGTGGGCCGCCCAGTCCGTGGCGAGGACGGACATGACGATCGCGTCGTGCCACTCGCCCTTCCAGCGGAGCGCGTCCCGCAGCACGCCCTCCTTCACGAAGCCGACCTTCTCGTAGACGTGGTGGGCGCGGGCGTTGAACGCGAAGACCTCAAGGCCGATCCGGTGGACGCCGGCCGTCTCGAACGCGTGGGCCAGCGTCAGCCGGATGGCCTCGGTCCCGTACCCCTTGCCGTACGCGGCCGGGCCGACCAGCGCGATCCGCATGTTGCACGACAGGTTGTCGGTGTCGAGATCGTTGAGGACGATCTCGCCGACGTAGCGGCCGTCGGCGGCGTCGCAGATCGCGAGGTCGAGCCGGTCGTCGTGGTCGCGGCGCCCGGCGTACCACCGGGCCACCGCCTCGTAGGTGAAAGGGGCGTGCGAGCCGGTGAGGCGGCGGGTCTCGGGGTCGCGCACGAGCTCCCACAGGCCGTCGGCGTACTCGGGACCGACGGGGCGGAGCACCACGCGCGTGCCGGTCAGGGTCGGCTTCTTGCTGAACATCACGGTTCCAGTGGGTACCACACGTTCCTCGTGCGCGGGCAACGCGCCGGCGCATGCCGACGTTTGAGACTCGCAGGAGGGAAAGTACAGGGGGCGTAGAGCGAAGGAGGCTTTCCATGACCATCGCCGGAAGCATCATTTTGATCATGCTCGGCGCCATACTCACCTGGGCCGTCGAGTTCGACCTCGCGGGGATCGACATCAACGTCGTCGGCGTGATCCTCATGCTGGGCGGCATCGTCGGGCTGGTCTTCGGTATCTGGCGGCTGAACAACGTGCGCCGGACCGCCGTGACGACCCGCACCACCCCGGTGAGCCCCGTCGGCACCGTCGACCCCCGGACCACCGTCTACGAGGAGCGGCGCTACGACGACCCGATGGTCTGACCCGGCGAGGACGCCGGGACGGCGAGACCGGTTCGGTGGGCGCGGTGAAACTGCGAAATGTCATGCCACGGTTGGCCTCACGGATGGCTTCTCCCAAGAATCCGGCGGTTCGCGTCGCCGAACCGCCGGTGCGGGAATGAAGTCGTAGGTCATCGCCGCAGCGTCGCCGCGCACGTCCGGCATGCCCGGCCTCCGGGTCGCCGTAGGTACGGACCCGGCACCCGCCTCGGCGGACCAGGCGAGTAGATCCGAGGAGGAAGACGTCATGCCTGGCAAGAAGGAACTCCCGTCGACACTCGAACGGTCGCCGAAGAAGGCGCAGGAGACGTGGATCAAGGCGCACGACTCCGCCGTCGAGACCTACGGTGAGGGCGAGCGCGCCCACCGCACGGCCTTCGCCGCGCTGAAGCACTCGTTCGAGAAGATCGGCGACCACTGGGAGCCGAAGGGAAGGAAGGGCCCGTCCGACGAGCAGGCGGCGCGCAGCACGCCCGAGCCCGGCCACACGGCCGAGGGCGTCGACGCCAACGCCAGCAAACAGCACCTGTACAAGGTCGCCGCCCGCCTCGGCGTCGAGGGCCGTTCGAAGATGAGCAAGGCCGAACTCGTCGAGGCCATCAAGAAGGCCAACCGCAGGGCCACCGCGAAGGCCCGCTGACCTCGGGGGATCCGCCCCGGTCTCCCGCACGCCCGGTTCGTCCCGGGCGCGCTCGGGCCGTTTCGCGTGGCTCGCGCCGTTCGTCCCGTTCGTATGTCCCGCCCCCCGGTTCGCGAACCCGGTCCTGTTCGTGATCCCGGCCGCGCATCCGCTTCCGAGGCGCTCACCTGGCGGAAAAGCCAGTTAGAGCGCCCCTTCCGGGGGTAGCGGGGGTCCATGGCAAAGGAGGACACGATGGCGGATATCACGGATCGTGCGCAGGGCGCGCTGACCGGAGTCAAGAACAACGCGAACGACCTCGCCTCCAAGGCGGGAGACCAGGCCGGAGTGGTGGCCTCCGCGGCCGGCGAGAAGGCCGCGGAGCTGGCCTCCAAAGCCGGCGACAAGGCGGGGGAGCTCGCCGCCAAGGCGGGCGACAAGGCGGGCGTGCTGGCCGCCAAGGCCAACGACAAGGCGGGCGACCTGGCCACGTTCGCCGGGGAGAAGGCCGGGGACCTCTCGGTCAAGGCGGGCGAGCTCGCGGGCAAGGCCCGGGACGCGATGCCCCCCGAGGTGAAGGACGCGGCCGACAAGGTCGTCGCCCAGGCGAGGAACCGTCCCTGGCTGGTCGCCGCCGCTGCCGCCGGCGTCCTGGTGCTCTGGCGGGCGGCGAGGAGGAAGAAGCGGTCGTGAAGAAGCTGGCCTACAGGTCCGTCGGCGCGCTCTCCGGAATGGTCGGCGGCTACGTCTCCGGGGTGATCTTCAAGCAGCTCTGGAAGCTGGCGGCGGGCAAGGACGACGCGCCGCAGGCCACCTCCTCGCAGTACGGCTGGACGGAGGTCCTGATCGCCTCCGCCATCCAGGGCGCCGTCTTCGGGGTCGTGAAGGCCGCGATCGACCGCGCGACCGCCGAAGGCATCGCCAACGCCACCGGAACCTGGCCCGGCGACTGACGCGCACCAGGCCTCATGGCCCGCCACCGGCCCCCGGCGAAGCGCTCCTCATCGGACAACGCTGAGCCAAGGCCCTGCCTCTCGACCCGTCCCCGGCCCGCACCGCCGGGGACGCTCGCGGGGCAGGGCCTTCTCACGTGCCCGCAGGGCCTTCTCATGTGCCCGGAGCCAAAGCCCGGAGCCAAGGCGAACGTCCAGTGAACGGCCTCACGTGTTCGGAGCCAAGGCTCGGGCTCGAAGCCAGGGCCCCTCGAAGCCAGGGCTCGGAGCCGAGGCGAAAGCCCCCGTGAACGGCGATCAGCCCCCGTACGCGGCCGGCAAGGAGGCGGGCCGGTCATGCACGGGGGCCGAGTGTCGTGGGGCGGTCAGCGGCGGAGTAGCGTGCGGACGGCGAGGGCCGTCGCGGCGGCGCCGCCCAGGGCGGCCGCCAGCCGGTTGCGGTTCTGGGAGAGCCACACCTGGACGCTGCGGTCCTTGGAGCGGGCGTCGAAGCTGCCGTGGGCGCCGTAGTCGCGGTTCTCGTCCGCGGGCTCCCACAGGTTGGCGACCCCGGTCGGCTTCTTCTCGTCGGTCTGCTGGGAGCGGACGCCCGTCCTGCCGAGGTAGCGGTCGATCAGCCCCGGCACGAGCCGCTCGCCGATGATCGTGGCGGCGGTGCTGCCGCCCACCCAGTACTCCCGCCGTGACGGGTGCTCGGCGGCGTACACGATGGCCCGCGCGGCGACCTCCGGCTGGAAGATCGGGGGAACGGGCTGGGGGTGCCGGCGCAGCCGGGACAGCACCCAGTCGAACTGCGGGGTGTTCACGGCCGGCAACTGCACCATGGTGATCTTCACGTCGCTGTGGTCGTTCAGCAGCTCGGTGCGGATCGACTCGGTGAAGCCCTTGATCGCGTGCTTGGCCCCGCAGTACGCCGACTGCAGGGGAATGCCGCGGTACGCCAGTGCCGACCCGGTCTGGACGATGACGCCCTGGTTCCTGGGCCGCATCCGCCGCAGCGCGGCACGGGTGCCCCAGACGTACCCGAGGTAGGTGACGGCGGTCGTCCGCTCGAACTCCTCGGGCTCGATCTCCAGGAACCGTGCGAAGACCGAGGAGAACGCGACGTTGATCCACACGTCGATGGGACCCAGATCCCTCTCGACGGCGTCGGCCGCCGCCTCGACCTGCTCGTGGTCGGCGACGTCTGCGGGGAAGACCTTGGCCGTCCCGCCCTCGCCGCCGACCTCGGCCGCGGCGGTCGCGAGACCGGTCTCTCCCCGCGCGATGAGCGCGACCTTGGCGCCCTTCTGTCCGAGAATGCGTACGACCGCGCGACCGACGCCACCGCTGGCGCCGGTCACCACGACCACCTTTCCGCTCAAGCTCGACATGTCCGCGCCCTTCAGCCGGTGGATCGGGGGCCGGTGCCGAGGCGGCGCTGCCGCCGTACGGCCAGGATGACGTCCACGACGGCGACCACGACCACCACGCCGAGGATCACGGCGGGAATCGTCGCGCCCGCGATCAGCGAGAGCGCGCCGAGCGCGATCGCGACGAACAGTACGAACGACGCGAGGCGTATGTGGATGACATCCCGGGGCGTCGCGGCCACCATCGGCTTGCCGGTCTCGGACCGCTGTTCAGGAGTCTCGTGCACTTTGCGTCCCCCTTCCCGGTGGACACTCCCCATACCCGACAAATCTGACGTCATGTCTGCTCCGGGTCTTCGCTCGCGCATCTTCGCAGGTCAAGCACGTCGTCCTTCCTGCCTTCCCGACGCCGGCGCGCCGATCAGCGACCGGACGCCGATCCGGTCCCGCTACCGCGCCCAGGCCTCTCCAAACCTCACCCTGGGCGGCGCGCACCCCCGTGGTCAGGGGGACGGACCCCGGTGATCAGGGCACGGACGCCGAAAGCACCTCGCGCGCGGCCGTCACGACCTGTGCCACGCTCACCGCCGCGGGATCGGTCCCGCCCGCGAGCGCCCGGTGCCACGGACGCCCGGCGGGCGGCCCCCACCGGGCGGGCGACTCCGGCGCGAAGACCACCACCGACGGGGTGCCGTACGCCGTCGCCACCTGCGCGACCCCGGCGTCCGCGCTGACCACCAGCCGCGCCCCGGCCACCAGCGCGCACAGCTCCAGCAGGCTCACGCGGCCCGCCAGGACGTCGCGCGGGGACAGCCGGGCCTGCGCCGCGACGAGCAGTGCCAGGGGACGCTCACGGCGGCTCCCGGTGACGACCACCGGCAGCCCGTCGGCGGCCATCGTCCGCGCCACCTCGGCGAACCGCTCGTGCGGCCACCGCCCCGCCGCCCGCCCGCGCCCCGGGTGGATCACCACCGCGCCGGGCGCGGGGTTCGGGCAGTGCGGCACCGCGAGCCCGAGGTCGCCGGGGTCCGCGCGCGAGCCGTACCACGTGACGAGCCGGCACCAGCGCGCCACCTCGTGCTCGTGCTCGCGCCAGGTCGGCCCCTTCAGGCGGGGCAGGGACGGGTGCGCGAACGCCCACAGCCGGCGCGGGTGCAGGTCCATCACCAGGTGGTGGCTCCTCGGGCCCCGGCCCTGCATGTTGACGGCCAGGTCGAGCCGCCTGCCGTCCCAGACCAGTTCCTCAGGCCCGCGGGTGGGGATCACGCCGCCCACCGCGCCGGACAGCAGGGCCAGGTCCCGCAGCCCGCCCGGCGCTGCCAGCACGACGCTCAGCCCGCCCCGGTGCAGCGCCCGCAGGGCCGGTACGGCGGTGAGCAGCTCACCGACGCCGAGCGCGCGCAGCACCAGGGCGACGCTCATCGTTCTCGCGCCCCCGGCGGGGTCCGCGGATCGCGAGCGGGGCCGCTCACCAGGTCTTCCTCCGGCGGGCCGTTCCCGGCGCCTTCCTCCGGCGGGCGGAGGCGGTCGCGCGTCACGACGCCTTCCTTCCCGGCCGGAGGGGGTCGTGCGCCTCGGCCGCGTCCGCGACGACGTCCTCGTACACGGCGGCGGTCGCGGCGGCGATCCTCGGCCACGCGTAGCGGGTCCTGGCCCGCCGCGCACCCGCCTTCCCGTACGCCGCGCGCAGGCTGGGGTCGGCCAGAAGGCTGTTGACGGCGGCGGCGAGCGCACGCGGGTCGCGGGGCGGCACCAGCGTGCCGGTGCGGCCGTCGACGACCGTCTCGCGCTGGCCGCCCACGGCGGAGGCGACCACGGGCAGCCCGCACGCCATCGCCTCCAGCGCGACCATGCCGAACGGCTCGTACCACGGCACGCACACGGCCACGTCGGCCGCGCGCATCAGCGCCGGGACGTCCTCGTGCGCGACCTGCCCGATGAAACGGACCCGGGCCGCGACCCCGGCCTCCGACGCGGCGCGCCGCAGCCTCGCCACCTCCGGATCGCCGTCCAGTTCCTCCGCCGGAGGGCCTCCGGCGACGATCAGCTCGGCGTCCGGGATCAGCCGCATGGCCTCGATGATCGTGAGGACGCCCTTGCGGGGCACCAGCCGCCCGATCGACAGCAGGCGCAGGCCGTGCGGACGCGGCGCTGCCGGGCCGGAGGGGCCGAACCCCGCGCTGTCGACGCCGCATGGCACGACCGTGACCGCGCGGCGCGGCACGTCCATGCGCGTCAGCTCGTCCACCTCGTCGCCGCAGGTCGCCACGATCTTGGCCACCCCCCGCGCGACGACGGTCTCGGCCTTCAGGCGCTGCTCGGGGCTGGTGTCCTCCGGTCCCTGGTGGCGCCGCTTGACCACGCCGAGGGCGTGGAAGGTGTGGACGACCGGCACGCCGGGGTCGCGGGCGGCCGCCAGCGCGGCGAGGCCGCTCATCCAGAAGTGGCTGTGCACGACGTCCGGCGGGCGGAACAGCCACCGCTGACGCAGCCAGTGCGCGAAGTCGGGGACGTGCGCGAGGATCTCGTCCTTCGCGATGCGGGCAGGCGGTCCGGCCGGGACGTGCACCACGGACACGCCGGGCGCGTACTCCACCGTCTCGGGCAGATCGGGATCATCCCTGCGCGTGTGGACGGTGACCTCGTGCCCCATGGCGGCCAGCGCCCTCGCCAGGGCGGCGACGTGGACGTTCTGACCGCCGGAGTCCACACTGCCCGGCATGGCCAGCGGGCTCGCGTGCTCGGACACCATTGCTACCTTCAACGGCTCTCCTCCAGGTTGGCCAATCCTTGGCCGGTTACCTGGCTCGGGGTCACGGAGCTCAGGGGGATGCCCGGCGGGCCGGGCGGGACCACGCCTGGCGCGCCACCCTCAAGAGAGCGGACCACGGAACCGTGACGGCGGCGTGACGGCACCGCTCCGGCGGCGAACGCGGGTCGCGAGGTGCACGGGACGCAGGGTGCACGATGCCCGGCGCCGGTGGGCCCGTCGCACGGGTGCGTGCGGCCGTCCGGGCGCCCGGACCGGGTGACGTGAGCGCTCGCGCCATCAGGCGTGAAGATCGGATGACCCGCACGCGCCGCCGGCGTCCCGAGGCGCGCACGTCCTGGACACTTTGCTAAGGCACCGTTCTATCCTGAAAAGCAAGGACCAAACCTATCCCCGGTTTCGCCCACGTCATCACGGGCACGGCGAGACCAGGACTCGATCGGAGGGGGTAGACATGTCCCACGAGGCTCCGCATTCCGTCGCCTCGCACCACGACGCTCCCCACTACGTCGCCGCGCGTGTGCAACGGGCCCTCGCGGAGGACGAGCGCACCTACGAGCTGGGCATCCGCGTCGACATCCGCGGCGACCAGCTCTTCCTGCGCGGCCAGGTGGAGGGCGCCGAGCGGCGTGCGCATGTGGCGGCCGTCGCCGTCGAGAACGCGCCGGGGCTCACGGTGCACAACGAGGTGACCGTCGTCGAAGTACGGGAACCGGGGGAGGAGGAGACCCTGTGAAGGTGAGAGTCGCCGCCGTCGGCGACGTCCATCTGGGCGAGGACATCCGTGGCAGATACCGCCCCCGGCTGGAGGGCATCGAGCAGCGCGCGGACGTGCTCCTGCTCGCGGGGGACCTGACCCGCCACGGCACGCCCGAGGAGGGGCGCATCGTGGCGGAGGAGTTCCGCGACCTGCGCGTCCCGGTGGTCGCCGTGCTCGGCAACCACGACTACCAGTCCGACGCGGAAGACGAGATCATCGCCCTGCTCCGCGACGCGGGCATCCACGTGCTGGAGGACGACTCCATGGTCATCCCCTGCGGGGAGGCCCGTCTCGGCGTCGTCGGGGGCAAGGGGTTCTGCGGCGGGTTCGCCGGCAAGTGCGCGAGCGAGTTCGGCGAGCCGGAGATGAAGGCGTTCGTCCGGCACACCCGCGAGATCGCCGACCTGTGGCACAAGGCGCTGAAGGGCCTCGACGTCGACCATCGGGTCGTGCTGAGCCACTACTCGCCGGTGAAGGACACCCTGGCGGGCGAGCCGCCGGAGATCTATCCGTTCCTCGGCAGCTACCTGCTGGCCGAGGCGGTCGACGCCGAGGGCGCCGATCTGTTCGTCCACGGCCACGCGCACGCCGGGGTCGAGAAGGGCGTGACGCCGGGCGGCGTCCGCGTCCGCAACGTGGCCCTGCCGGTGCTGCGCCGGGCCTACGCGGTGTACTGCCTCGGCGGCGAGGATCCCGAGAGCTGCTGACTCCCGCACGGGTTCACCGGCCCCGCCGAGGATTCTTGGCGGGGCCCGTTCCTGTCGTGTGCGGGCCCGTCCTCACGGGCCGGTCGCGTTGGACAGGCCGGCGGCCGCGTCACAGAGGCCGGGCCGGGCCGCCGCCTGTCGTAGGTGTGAATCGGAGTGTGCCTGGCGTACCACGACCGCGGACGGCGGACCGGGTGCGCCGGTCCGCCGTTTCCGCGTTCTCACAGCCCCGGATCCGGGGCTGGTCGTCGTGGTACCGCTATGGGTGAAAGATGCTGACACCGCCCGGGCCGACGAGGAAGCCGAGGACGATCAGGACGATCCCCCAGAGGAGATCGCGACGAGCCAGGATGACGTAGATCCCGGCGATGACCAGTACGACTGCGATGATCCAGAGAAGTGTTCCCATGGGCATCCAACTGCCCTGACAAATCAGACCTTAACGTCTTTGCGGATCAACTCTTCCCCTCGCTCGGTTCATGGGCAAGTAACACCCAACCGACGCCCTGAACTGCGCAAACAACGCATGGCTCCGCTGCGTCGTCCGCCCGGTGCCCCGGAAGGCGGCCGGGTGACACGAGGAAAGGGCGCTCCCCGTAGCCCGGGGAGCGCCCTTTCGGCCGTCCGTACGCGCCTCTCGGCGCCCCTCGCTCAGAACTCCTCGAACGGCTGCCCCCGCCGGTACCGCGTGACGATCGGCTGGACGAACCACAGCCAGCCGCTCAGCCCCGCGACCCCGCCCGCGAGGAGCGCCGCCGGCAGCACGCCGAGGTACGACTCCACCACCAGGCCGGTCGAGCAGGTCATCGAGATCGCCAGGGCGATGCCGCCGACCACGCTGAGCCGGTTGGCCCGGTGGAGCATGGTCTCCTTCAACGTCGTGCGGAACAGGATGCGGTGCTGGGTCGCCGGGGCGATGAAGCAGATGGAGGCGATGGCCGCGCTCAGCATGGCGACGTAGAACAACCACCGCCCCGACTGGTCGACTTTCCCGAACCCTGTGGAAAAAGGAAGGGTGAGCAGGAAAGCGAACAACACCTGCACACCCGTCGCGGCCACGCGCAACCCCTGGAGTAACTCCCCGAGCTCACGGTCGACCCGCTCCTTGTGGGTCTCGTCGGACTCGGGCCCGGCCATGTCGCTCATCGTCATCGGTGGTACCCGGCTCTTTCCCGCCTGTTCGAACGGACGATCCGCCGCGCGGCGAACAACGCGCCCGCCAGCGCGACATAGGCCAGCAGGCCCATCAGCAACGTCAGCCACAGCGCCCCCGACACGCCCGCGACCACGGCGAGCAACGTGCATGCGACCAGGCCCAGGACGGCGATCTCCAGCAGCTTGCCGTAGCGGTTGTCGTGCAGCGCCCTCAGCGCCGTGGTCCCCGGTAACGCCGTGCGGGCAGCGTCGGCGGCGGCTCGGGGGTTCGTAGTGTACGAGGTGGTGGCGGTGTTCCTGATGGCGGTGTTCCGGGAGGCATCGGTCATGAGTCGGATTCCCCCTCGGCCACCTGTGTCAGCCGCGTGTACGCGAGCTGCAGCCAGTCGGAGACGGCGACGGCGGACATCGTCGCCCCGGCGAGCCTGGTGAAGCGGGGCGCGAACACCATGCCGGCGGCGTACGCGGTCGCGACCCACTGCGCGAGGCAGAAGGGGCAGGTCACCAGCTCGCCGACGGCGTGCCGGACGCCGTGGCCCCGGACCTCCTCCCTCAGTTCCGCAGGACCGCTCACTCCGGCGTACCGTGTGAAGGGGGCACGAAGCGGGCTCGTGACGGGGTCCTTGCTGAGGGTGCGGGACACGCGGTGCGTGGTCAGCCCCATCAGCACGAGGTCCAGCGGGGCGATCCGCTCCGGCGCCTTGACGCCCATCAACCTGCCCAGTCCCACCAGGCCCGCGACCGCACCGCCGTAGACGGTGAGAATGCGCAGGTAGGAACCGAGCGGACGATCGGTCCCGTTCTCGTAGGCCCGTTCCTCCTTACGAAGCGTGTTCTTCACAGAAAGGGTCATAGGCGCCGAGTACCCCCACGGGGCACGACCATGCCCCGTGTTTGGGCTGGAGAACGGGGGGTAGTCATGATCTTCCACCATCGCTCTACATGGGGGGTGAGCTTTGGGAAGCCACACGCATGAGGTCACCGACGCGATCATCGACACGCTCAAGCGGGCCGGCTCGGCGCTCAAGGCCGAGGGCATCCGGTTCGCGCTGGCGGGTGGGTGCGCGGCCTACGCGCGCGGCGCGGCGCCGTCGCTGCACGACGTCGACTTCGTGCTCGTCGAGGAGGACGTGCCCCGCGCGCTGGAGACCCTGAGACAGGTCGGCTTCCGTACGGCCAAGCCGCCGGAGGACTGGCTGGTCAAGGCCTTCGACGAGGAGGACAGGCTCGTCGACCTCATCTTCAGGATCGAGGAGCGGCCGATCACCGCCGAGATGATCTCCCGCGCCCACATGATCAACACGGCGGCCCTGAGCCTGCCCGTCCTGGACGCCACCGACCTGGTCATCTCGTGGATCATGCCGATGTCGGAGCACAGTTGCGACTACGGCTCGATGCTGCCGCAGGTCCGCGCCCTGCGCGAGCAGGTGAACTGGGACCGGGTCGCCGAGGTCGTCTCGGTCTCCCCGTACGCCTCCACCTTCCTCACCCTGCTGGACCGCCTCGGCGTCGCCTGCCCCAAGCCCCCCGCCGACGACGCCGACACCCGCTGGCCCTGACCCGGACACCTCTGAGACCCGGACACCTCTGACCGGGGGTCTCTGATACAGCGGCCCGGGAACAGCACCCACCCGGCGCGGACCGCAAGGCTCCAGGCTCGCGATCAGCTCCACCGGTTCCCGCTCCCACGACGCGACGAAGGCCGCGCCTGGCAGGCGCGGCCTTTATCCGATCAGACCCGGAAGGCCGGTTCAGGACGTGAAGGTTCCCGTCCGGCGGCCGGGGAATCGAACCCGTCGATGGGCGGGACTAGAAGGTGCCGGTCCCTCCGTAGGGGAAGCGTCCGTAATAGTCGCCGACCCGGTTGCGGTACTCCGGCTCCTTGAACGCGGCCTCGTCGAACTCCGGAGAGTCCTTGATCTCCTGCTTGGTGCGGCTCAGGAAGACCTTCTTCTCCTGCGGGTCGATCTGCGTGACCGTGCTGGCCGGGAGCATGACCTTCTTTCCGAAGATCCACGGCCCGGTGTCCACGATCAGGTAGCTCTCGCCGACCTCGTACGTGGCCTCGTCCACGGAACCGATCCGGCCGTCCGTCGCCTCGACGTGATATCCCACCACGTCGAAGCTCTGGTGCGCGCCGGTGACGGTCGGGCTGTAGCTCCAAAGGTCCTGCTGCACTTGCGTCTCCCTTCGATCGACTTCGTCGGGACCCATCGACTACCCGTCTTCACGCCGCCAAACATCGGCCCGCCACGACGACCGCCTTACCTCCACGCCACCCCGCCCTACGGCCCCGCCCTATGGCCCGCCCGCTCACCCCGCCGACAGCCCAGGTCACAGGACATGCCGGAACAATGTCACAGGCACCCCCTTTGTGCCGCTACCCTAGATGGAGTCACGCGCCGCTAGCTCAGTTGGTTAGAGCAGCTGACTCTTAATCAGCGGGTCCGGGGTTCGAGTCCCTGGCGGCGCACCGCACAGAAACCCGAGCTCGGCACGACGAGCTCGGGTTTCTCTCTTTCTTGGAGGGACCTCCGCCTCTCTCTGGACAGCCCGAGGCGCGCCGTTAGTTGCTCGATGGGCCTGGTCTGGGCGCTGGAGCGTCGAGGACCCCTCGCCCAGCGGCTACGGCACGAACTCGACGCTGTGCTGGCCCCGCACCTGCCACCCGGACACGACCACGACATGGAGGAACCATGACCATGGAGAAGCGGCCGCTGGCCGGAAAGGTGGCGCTGGTTGCCGGCGGCACCCGCGGTGGCGGGCGGGGCATCGCGGTCGAACTCGGTGCCGCCGGTGCCACGGTGTACGTCACCGGCCGCAGCAGCGGCGCCGGGCGCTCCGATCTGGACCGCCCGGAGACCATCGAGGAGACCGCCGGGAAGGGCATCCCGGTCCGCATCGATCACAGCCGCCCGAACGAGGTCCGGGCGCTCGTCGACAGGATCGCGACCGAGCAGGACGGACGGCTCGACATCCTGGTCAACTCCGTATGGGGTGGCGATCCGCTGACCGACTGGGAGCACCCCCTCTGGGAACAGGACCTGGAAACCGGGCTTCGGCTGCTGCGTCAGGCGGTGGAGACCCACGTGATCACCAGCCGGTTCGCGCTTCCGCTGATGGTCGTCCGCAAGACCGGCCTGGTTGTGGAGGTCACCGATGGCAACACCGCCCGTTACCGCGGCTCGTTCTTCTACGACCTGGCGAAGTCGGCGGTCATCCGTCTCGCCGTCGCACAGGCCTCCGAACTGAAACCGCACGGCGTCGTGGCCGTGGCGATCACACCCGGCTTCCTGCGCTCGGAGGCGATGCTGGAACACTTCGGCGTCACCGAAGCCAACTGGCGAGACGGCGTGAGCAAGGACCCCAACTTCGCCCACTCCGAGACCCCCGCCTACCTGGGACGGGCAGTGGCCGCCCTGGCCGCCGACCCCAACGTCATGGCCAAGACCGGACGAGCGCTGGCTACCTGGGGCCTGTACCAGGAGTACGGCTTCACCGACATCGACGGCACCCAGCCGGACTTCGCCGCCCACTGGGCCCGCAGCCTGGAGGATGAATACGGGCCTCTCGGAGAGCCGCTGTGAGCGTGGTCGTGGAGGCGGCGGACAACCGGCCGGCCAAGAACGATCATGCAAGATGAAGTATGTAACTTGGGGCGATGTGACGCCCGGAAGGTCAGACGGGGGTGCGCGGGCGGGGCTGGTGGCCGTTCTGGTGGGTGAGGAGCTGGTCGAGTTTGGCGTTGACGGCGGCCAGGTCCTGCTTGAGGCGGCGGAGTTCGGCCTGGGTCTCGGTCTCGGCGGGGGAGGGCTCGGCGTCGTTCATGGCGTTGACCACCACGGCGATGAACAGGTTCAGGGCCACGAAGGTGGACATCAGGATGTAGACGATGAAGAAGATCCACGCCCAGGGCTTGTGCTCCATCACGGTCTGCGCCGTGTTGCCCCAGTCGTCGCCGGTCATGATCTGGAAGAGGGTGAACAGCGACCGGGGCAGGTCGTCGAAGCGCTCGGGCGCGATGTCGCCGAACAGCTTGGTGGCGATCACCGCCGCGATGTAGATCATCAGGACGAGCAGGCCGATGATCGAGGCCATGCCGGGGACGGCGGCCAGCAGCGCGCTGACGACGCGGCGCATGCTGGGGACCACCGACAGCAGCCGCAGGGCGCGCAGGATGCGCAGGGCGCGCAGCACCGAGGTCGGGCCGGAGGCCGGGATGAGCGCCATCGTCACGATCAGGGTGTCGAACCAGTTCCACGGTTCCGCGAAGAACGACCTCCGGTACGCGTACAGGCGGGCGACCAGTTCGAGGACGAAGACGCCCAGCGCGATCCGGTCCACGACGTGCAGGAGACCTCCGATCCGCGCGGTCAGGTAGGCGCTGGTCTCACACCCGATCGTGACGGCGTTGACGACGATCACCAGGATGACCGCCCGCTGCACCAGTTGGGTCTCCAGGACGGAACGAACACGCTCGTGTGGTGACAACGACACCGCTCCCCGTGAGGCACATGATCCACACGATTGTGGATCATCCCCGGAGACGGCGAGACCGGCCCGGGGAAATCGGGAAGGGAGATCCCGATCACATCCCGGGATATCGGGGATCACATGGGCGGCGCCGGGGATCACACCCGCGCGACGCCGGCGACGCCCTCCCCTCCCCGCGGGCCGATTAGTGCCGAAACCAATCCTGAGCCGTACTTCTTACGGATACTCTCGGCTTTCGTGCGGACGCGGTCCGTAGCGGCCTGCCCGACGCCTCGGCGCTCGTCGCCGTCGGGCGGGCCGCCAGGTCCCGGCGAGGGAGAAGCGATATGGAAACTGAGGGCTGGGCGGTGGTCGCGGCTTCGGCCGGTGAGGTGATGAGCGACGAGGCGGTCGATCGGCTGCTGCTCTGCCTGGCCGAGGCCACCGAGCGGCTGCTCGCGGACCAGGCCGAGGCTCTGCGGCTGATGCGGCACATCTCCGATGCCAGAGACCGGCGGCGGCCGGGGCCCGCGGGGGAGGCGGGCACGCCGGGGGACGTCCGCGAGGGGCTCGTGGACGTGGGCCAGGGGGCGCGGGACGGCGGCGAGGCGGTGGCGGGCGGAGCGTTGCGGATCGACCCGCGGGAGGCGATGAGCGCGCTCCAGGAGATGCTCGCCGAGCAGGTCGCCAACGATCTGGAGGACGCGGCCGGGCTGTTCGTGGCCTGGTGGGCCGACGTCGCCGTGTGCGCCGTGGTGGCCGAGCTCACCGGGACGGGGCTGACGGCCGTCCGGGCGGCCGCGGGCGATCCGTACCTGCACATGGACGACGACCGGCTGGCGTTGCTGCCCGCCGTCCCCGAACAGGACCGGCAGCTCGCCGAGCTCGCCCTGCGCATGGACGAGGGGATGTCCTCCTTCGGAGGGTACGGCGGCCTCGCGCCGGTGGGCGGCAGGGACTTCGCCGCCGAGCTCGGGCTCATCGTCCGGGTCGGCGCGAACGGCGAGCAGGTGCTGGCCGACGGCGGCTCGTCGGAGTCGCGCCGACGGCGCCTGTGGGGCCGCATGTGGCTCGACCTCCAGATCCCGCGGCTGCCGGAGACCGCCGAGCTGGTCGAGGCGCTGCGCGACGCCGGGGCGTCGTCCGCGACGGTGGAGGCGGTTTCCGAGGCGGCGTCGTCCGTGGACGCGGCCGTGGCGGCGAAGATCCGCGCCCGGGAGCTGGAGGACCGGCTGGAGAAGATGCAGCAGACGGCCTTCCGGCTCGGGAATCCCGGACGGTCCGCGGATTCTCAGGAGCCCGGACGGCCCATGAATTCCTGGGAGCCCGGAGGGCCCATGGATTCCGGGAAGCCCGAGCGGCTCGGGGATTCCGGTGAGTACGCGCGGCCGAGGGAGTTCGGGGAACCGGGACGGCCGGAGGTGGCCGGGCAGGCACGGGAGCCCGGCAGGCCGGGCGAGACCAAGGGACCGGGGGAGTTCGGGGAGCTCCGGGAGTCCGATGACTTCGCCGAGCTGGACGCCGAGGTGGGCGCCCTGTGGAAGGACGCGGAGCGGCTCACTCGCCTGCTCGCCGCCTATGCCCTGACCCTCACGACCCACCTTCCCGCCCTCCGCCTGGCCCGGCGCGCGTCCTGAGCCCGGCGCGTTTCCCGCAGGACGTTCCCCGCAGGACGTTCCCCGCAGGACGTTCCCCGCAGGACCTGCTTCCTGAATCCGGCGTGCCCCTCAGGAGGGCGTGTTTCCGGAAGGCGGCCGCCTGTCTGAAGGCGGGTGGGTCATCGGTGGGTCAGGCGACGGAACTGGTGGACGCCGAGGGCCAGGGCCGCCGCGGCGAAGGCGGCGAGGGTCAGGAGGTCGCCCGTGAGGGACGGGCGCCAGCCCTCGACCACGAGGACGCGCATCGACTCGATGGCGTAGGTCAGCGGGTTGAGGCGCGCGGTCGCGGCCATCCACGCCGGCATGGCGTCCAGCGGGACGAACGCGTTGCTCGTGAACAGGATGGGCAGGCTCACGAACCCGGTGATCGCGAAGAACGCGTTGTGGTCGGGGGCGCGGCAGGCCAGCGCCATGAACAGGGCCGAGAACGCCATGGCCAGCAGGGCGGCGACGGCGAGCACCACAAGAGAGCCCGGCAGCGAGGTCGCGGGCCGTACGCCGAGCGCCGCCGCGACGAGGAGGATGCAGGCCGCCTGCGCGACGCCGAGAGCCATCTGGAACACCAGGCGGCTGATGAGCAGGGAGCTTCGGCCGATCGGCATGCTCATCAGCTTGTTCAGGTAGCCGGTCTCCTTGTCCCAGAGCAGCGGGACGGCTCCGCTGACGCCGGTGCTGACGACCGTGAACGCGATCACGCCGGGGAGCATGAACGCGATGTAGTCGCCGGTCCCGACGACCCGCGAGTCGACGGCGCGGCCCATCGCGCTGCCCAGGAACACCAGCCAGATGACGGGCTGGAGAAGCGTGAACGCCAGATGGAGCCGTTCACGGCTGAGTTCGAGATACCAGCGCCGCAGCAGCGCGGCCACTTCCCGCGCCCGCGGCCCCGCTGACCCCGTCGGAAGGCGTGAGCCGCCGGGCGAAGAGGGCGGCACCGGGGCGATGGGGCGTTGCCGCCCGGGATGGGCGAGCAGGGCCGTCGGGGCCGACGGGTCTCCACCGGCGGAAGGGGTGGACCGGACGCCCCCAGCGGAGGGGGTGGACCGGACGCCTCCGTCGCGCGAGTGCGTGACCGCCGGGGTGTGTGGGTGGCCTTCGGCGGCGGGGCGAGGGCGGGCGGGGGGCGTTCGCGTGTCCTCGTGGAGGGCGTGGACGGTCTCCCCGGTGTCCGTGGGGGACGCGGCGGGGGTCGTGAGGTCGCGGCCGGTGTGGTGGAGGAAGACGTCGTCGAGGGTGGGGGCGCTGCGGCCGACGCTCTCCAGGTCGATGCCGCGGTCCAGGGCCGCGCGCATGACCTCGGGCAGGGCCTTGGCGGCGTCGTCCACGAGGATGCGCAGGTGGCGCCGGTCGGTCAGCGTGATCTGCCGCACCCAGGCAGCGCCTTCGACGGCGGTGCGCAGCTCGTGCGGCGCGGTCGTCTCGACGTGGACGGTGTCGGCCGCGACGCCTCGCTTCAGCTCGGCCGGCGTGCCGGTGACGACCTCGCGCCCGCCGTCGATGATGGTGATGCGGTCGCACAGGCGGTCGGCCTCGTCCAGGTAGTTGGTGGCGAGGAGCACGGTGATGCCCTGGTCGCGCAGCCGGCGCAGGTGGTCCCAGACGCGGTGGCGCGACTGGACGTCCAGGCCCAGCGTGGGCTCGTCGAGGATCAGCAGTTCGGGCAGGTGGAGCAGCCCGCAGGCCAGGTCGAGCCGCTTCTGCATGCCGCCGGAGTACTCGGCGACGAAGCGGTCGGCGTCGGGCAGCATGCCGACGATGTCGAGAACCTCCTCGACGCGCCGCGCGCGTAACGAGCGGGGGACGTGATTGAGGTCGGCCTCCAGTTCGACGCTCTCGCGGCCCGTGAGCCGGTGGCGCACGCCCTTCTCCTGCGAGACGTAGCCGAGCCGGCGTCTGACCTCGGCGGCCTGGCCGACGACGTCGAGGCCGCAGACCAGTGCCCGGCCCTCGCTGGGCGCCAGCAGCGTGGTGAGCATCTGAATCGTCGTGGTCTTGCCGGCGCCGTTCGGGCCCAGCAGGCCGTAGGTCTCTCCGGCGGCGATATGGAGTTCCAGGCCGTCGACGGCGCGGCGGTCGCGGAACACGCGGGACAGGCCCACGGTCTCGATGATCTCGTGCATCCCCGATCCAATTCCCCGTCCAGAGTGAACGATTATCCTACTTCCGATCACCAACCCGAGGTGTTAGGTTGGTCGAGCCCCTGACTGATATTTACGGGGAGGGTCGTCATTTTGAGCACGGACCTCGCGAAAGAGCTCGAAGAAAACGGTTTTTGTCTGGTGCCGAAAGCACTCGATTCCACCGTTATCGAACGGCTCGCAGAACTCGCCGCCAAGCGTCTCGCCGTGGCCGAGGGCGAGCACCTGTCCCGGTACGCCCACCACGGCAGCCTGCTGCCGCTCACCATCGAGGACCACCCCGTCCCCGAGATCCTCACCTCGGACGTGCTTCGGGGCACGTTCGCCGCGCTCGGCTTCACCGATCCCCGCTGGATCAGCGGGTACGTCATCGCCAAGCCGCCGCGCTCGCCCGGCCTGTGGTGGCACCAGGACTGGTGGGCCTGGGGCCACCCGCGCACCTATGTCAGGCAGCCCACGCAGATATTCATCATGATTTATCTGGAGCCCACCTCGCGGCGTAACGGCTGCCTCCGCGTGATACCGGGAACGCACCTGAAACGCCACCGGCTTCACGACGTTCTGGAGACGCCGCACACCGTGGAGATCGAGGCGGCGGCCCACGATTCGGTCAATCACCGGGAGGTCGACGGGGAAATCGATATCGAGGCCTCGCCGGGCGATCTGGTGATCGGGGACGTCAGGGTCATCCACGCGACCCATTCCAACGAGACCGATGCGATGCGCACGGCCATCGACCTGCTGTTCATTCCCCATTTCGGCACATTGCCCGACGAGTTCAAAGCGCATTACATAAACCAGATCTGCCTGCCACCCGCGGGATGGTGGGAGGACCCCGGCCACCCGCTCCAGGGCACCGCCGTGGGCGCGATGCTGCCCACCTACTCCGGCCCCGAGGTCGGTCCCGTCGAGTTCTGCCGGCGTCCCCGCTGGCCCGCCGGGTGGCAGTCTGGACTGACCACCTGAGGAGGAGCCCCCGTGAGCACGCTTGAGGAAACGATCGCCGCCATCCGGCCGCTCGACGAGTCCGCGATCGCCGAGGCGCGCGCCCGCCAGGACCGCATGACCAAGCCCCGCGGCTCGCTCGGCGTGCTGGAGGACGTCTCGGTGAAGCTGGCCGGGCTCGCGGGGGCGTGTCCTCCCGAGTTGCCCGAGCCCGCCGCGGTCGCGGTCTTCGCCTCCGACCACGGCGTGCACGCCCAGGGGGTGACGCCGTGGCCGCAGGAGGTGACGGCCCAGATGGTGTACAACTTCCTGGCCGGTGGCGCGGTGGTCAACGTGTTCGCCGCGCAGGTCGGCGCGCGGGTGACGGTCGTGGACATCGGCGTGGCCGCCGACCTGGAGCCCGTGCCGGGGCTGCTGACGTACAAGGTCGCGCCGGGCACCGCGGACATGACCCAGGGCCCCGCGATGACCCCCGCCCAGGCCCGCCAGGCCGTGGAGACGGGCATCCGGGTCGCGGGGGAGCTCGCCGCCTCCGGCGCCCGCTGCCTGGTCGCGGGCGACATGGGCATCGCGAACACCACCGCCTCCGCCGCCCTGATCTCGGTGTTCACCGGGCTCGGCCCGGACGAGGTCACCGGGCGGGGCACCGGCATCGACGACGCGATGCTGGCGCACAAGGTGGACGTGATCGGCCGCGCGCTGGCCCTGCACCGGCCCGACCCGGCCGACCCGCTCGGGGCGCTGGCCGCCGTGGGCGGGTTCGAGCACGGCGCGATCGCCGGCTTCATCCTCGGCGGCGCGGCGGCGCGGCTGCCGGTCGTCCTGGACGGGGTGATCGTCGGCGCGTCGGCGCTGGTCGCGGCCGCGCTGGCGCCGGAGTCGATCGCGGGGTGCCTGGCCGGGCACCGGTCCGTCGAGCCGGGGCACACCGCCGCGCTGCGGCACCTCGGGCTGCGCCCGCTGATCGACCTCGACCTGCGGCTGGGCGAGGGCACCGGCGCGGTCCTGGCCCTGCCGCTCGTCCAGAGCGCCGCGCGGGCGCTGCGGGACGTGGCCACCTTCGACTCGGCGGGCGTGACCGACAAGGACGTGCTGGAGACCGGGCAGTCCTGACGGCACCCGCCGCCCTTTCCCGCTTTTTCGGATATTCCATCATCGCGATTTCCCGGACACCCGAAACCGTTGGGCTCCAGGCCCGGTGGAGCGTGTGCCGCGCACGCGATCCCGGCACGTGGATCCCGTGCGCGGCGCGTCGGCGGGCCGCCATTCGCGGTCATTGATCAAAAAGCGGTCCCCGTCTTTTCGGCCGGGCTTGATGGGCCCGATTGGGTGCTTCCCAAGGTGGCGTTTTTCGCCCTCATATCGTGATATCCCCCCGATGACCTTCCTGGCGAATCTATCCTTGATCTGAGCCGATCAGAGGAAAGGAGGTCGCCATTACGGACGACGGGCACTATGTTCTGGACGTCGTCGGCGCCCAGTACGGGCTCGCCGGCGGTGGACTGCACATCTACTTCACCGGTGACCTCCTGCATCCCCCGATGGTGGCCGACTCCAGCGTCTGGGCGGACGGCCGGTTGTGGCGGCAGGGTGCGGCCGACCACGTCACGACCATCGCCGACCTCGCCGAGCTGCGCGCGGGAGAACGCGTCCTCGACGTCGGCTGCGGCCTCGGCGGACCGGCCCGCCTGCTGGTCAGGGCGCGGGGGGTGTCGGTCACCTCGGTCACCAACTCGATGGCGCACGCGATGACCGCCCGGATGCTCAACCGGCAGGCGCCCGACTGGTGGGACCTGATCACCGTCGTGCTGGCCGACGGCCAGGAGGACCTGCCCAAGGGCTCCTACGACGCGGCCCTGAGCATCAACATGCTCTACCAGGTTCCCGACCACCGGGCGCTGTTCACCCAGGTGTACGAGGCGCTCGCGCCCGGGGGCAGGTTCGTGGTCGACGACTGGATGCTGACCTCCTTCGCGACCGAGGGCGACGTCTCGGCGCTGACCGCCCACTTCGCCTACCCGCATTTCGCCCGCATCTCGACGATCGAGGACGACCTGCTCGCGGCGGGCTTCCCGCCGGCGGAGAGGGTCTTCGACTACGGGCACGTCGCGCGCGGCCCCATGGCCGAGCATTTCGAGAGCCAGGTCAGGAATTACTTCGCGCCGCGGATAATCGACGACTGGCCGAGCGAACCCGCCGACCGTCCCGGGATTCCCGCGTACGGGCGGCAGATGGTGGAAGAATTCGTGGCCGCCGTCAACCTGACCATCGACCTTTACCAGAGCCGGCATATGACCTATCGCAGATTGATGGTGCGAAAAGGCTGAAAAGGAGGTCGTGCCGGGCCGGCGCCCGTTCCGTCGCCCGGAAAGTCCGGGCGAGGCCAAGGACCGGGGTGACCCGGAAAGTCGGGGAAGTCGGGGAAGTCGGGGAAACAGTCGGGGATTACATCAGTGAGGAGCAACCCTTTGATCAGGTTCCCAGCGGCCAGGCTCAGGAGCCGGGCCGGAATCGCCCTCGCCCTCGTCGTCACGATCTTCGGCGTCGGCGGCTCCATGACCGGTGCGGAGGCCACGCAGAGCCGCACGGTGGTAGTCCCGTGTGACCACAACGTGGCGAATCTCGCCGCCAAGCAGCGGGTGAGCGGGGCGTGCGCGCAGGCCCCGCAGGCGGAGCTCATCTGGCAGGGCCGGGTGCACCTCGGCGACGAGCCGGGCATCTACGGTGACACGCCCTTCGCGGGCGCGGCCACCGAGTTCCCGATCACCCTCCAGAGGACGTCGGCGCCGGGCGAGGACAAGACGGTGCTCGTCGTCGAGGCGCAGGACTCCCAGACCTTCACCGGCTACCCGGGGCACTCCATCAAGGTCATCCTGCACGTGGTGGACACCACGACCTTCAAGGCCAGGGAGGTCGTGCTGGCCAGCAAGCGGCTGACCGACAACCGCAAGGAGATCCCGATCGACCTGACCGGCTACACGAGCCCGTACTTCGTGAGCGTGCAGATCCGCCAGGACGAGACCGTCCCGCCGGGCGCGCAGGACGACTTCCTCGTCACCCGCCTGTCCAACCTCTCGGCGGGCTTCCAGTTCTTCGCCAACTACGGCTACAACGTCTCCCCCTACTCCGACTGACGGTCGCGAGGACGCGCGGCCCGGCCTCGCGAGGGCCGGGCCGCGGCGGGGTGGGTCAGGAGCCGGAGGGCGGGAAGGGCGGGGCGAGGCTCCACACTCGGACGGTCTCGTCGCGGCTGCCGCTGACGGCGAGCGGAAGGCCGTCGGCGCGGCCCGTCGTGACCGACCACACGCGGTCGGTGTGACCGGTGAGCGGCTTGCCGAGGGGTTTGCCCGCGCGCAGGTCCCACACCCGGACGGTGCTGTCGTCGCTGCCGGTGACGGCGATCGGCACGCCGTCGACCTCGTCGAACGCCACCGCCCACACCGGCCCGGCGTGCCCGGTGAAGGGGTCTCCGCGCGGCTCCATCTTGTCCAGGTCCCACACGCGCACGGTCTTGTCCATGCTTCCGGTGACGGCGACGGCCGTGCCGTCCAGCCGGCCGAACGCGACCGCACGGACCGAATCGTCGTGCCCGGTCAGCGAGTCACCCAGCTGCGCGCCCCGGGACAGGTCCCACACGCGCACGGTCTTGTCGTCGCCGACCGTGACGGCCACCGGCTTGGAATCCACCTCGCCGTACGCGATCGACCAGATCGTCCCCGAGTGGCCCCGCATGGCGTGGACCTCCTTGCCCGTGGCCAGGTCCCACACGCGGACGGTGAGGTCGGCCCCGCCGGTGATGGCGATGGGCCGGTCGTCCAGCCGCCCGACGGCCACCGCCTTGACGTCGCCGGTGTGCCCGAGGAACGGCGAGCCGACCGCTTTCCTGGTCACCAGGTCCCAGACGCGGACGGTGTCGTCGTCGCTGCCGGTGACCGCGACCGGCGCGCCGTCCAGCTCGGTGAACGCGATCGCCCGGACCCATCCGGTGTGCTGGGTGTAGGGGGCGCCGATCTGCCTGCCGTCGGCGAGTCCGAAGACCCGTACGGTCTTGTCGTCTCCGCCGGAGATCGCCACGGGGGCGCCGTTCACCGTGCCGACGGCGATCGAGCGGACGTCGTTGCCGTGCTCGGTGATCTCGCCGTACAGGGGGGTGCCGAAGGGGTGGGCCTGCGCGGGCTCGGTCGCGGGGGCCGTCGTCGCGGGGGAGCGGCCGGGCGGGGACACCGTGGACTCGGCGCCCGGGCCGCCGGTGTTGGCGCGTTCCCGTAACAGGTTCGGCAGGGTCACGGCCGCGGCCCCGAGCACGGCCAGGCCCGCCCCTGCGGCGAGGAGCGCGCGGCGCGGGATCGCGCCGGTCCGCCGTCCGGGCGTCCCGGGCTCGGCCGGACGTCCGGGGGTCCCGAGGACGGTCGGCCGTCCTGGTGTCCCGGGTTCGGTCACGCGCTCCGGTGACGGTCCCGGGGAGGGGCGCGTGTTCGGCGCAGTGCCGGGGGAGGGATGCGTGTCCGGTGTCGATCCGGGGGAGGGGCGGGTGTTGCCCTGGAACGGTTCCGTGACCGGCCGCGTGCCCTGGGAGGGTTCCGTGGCCGGGCCCCGGCCTCCCGCCGAGGGCGCCGCGCCCCAGCCCGCCGCGGAGGGTGTGGCGCCCCGGTCGCCCGCCGGTGGTGCGGTGCCCCCGCCTCCCGCGGACGGTGTGGTGGGCGTCCACGCGGCCAGGCCCATCGGGGGCATGGGCAACGTAGGCGCCGGCCGGGGCGGGCCCGGCGCGGACGGAGGGGCGGGGGCCGCGTTCTCGCCGGTCAGGACGCGAAGCAGCTCGGCGCTCGTCGGACGCCCGTCCGGGTTCTTGGCCAGGCACGCCGCGAGCAGCGGCTGGAGCATCGGCGGAACGCCGGAAAGGTCCGGCTCCTGGTTCAGGATCGCGTTGACGACGGCCGGGACCGTCTCGCCGTGGAACGCGCGGTGACCCGTCGCCGCGTAGACCATCGTGCACGCCCAGCTGAACACGTCCGCGCTCTGACCGGCCGCCGACTCGTGGGTGAACTGCTCGGGCGCCATGTACGGCGGGGTGCCGATCGAGCCGGTGCGGGTGACGCTGGTGTCCAGCGCCCGCGAGATGCCGAAGTCGATCACCACCGGGCCCTCGGGGCCGAGGATGATGTTGCTCGGCTTGAAGTCGCGGTGCACGATGCCCGCGCGGTGGATCGCGGCGAGCGCGCTCATCGTCGAGACCGCGAGCCGCTCCAGGCCGCTGCCCGCGCGGGGCCCCGCCGTCCTGACGAGCTGCTCCAGCGAGACGCCGGGGACGTACTCGCTGACGATGTACGGACGGTCGCCCTGGATGCCCATGTCGAGCACCTTCGCGGTGCAGAACGGGGCCACGCGGCGCGCCACGTCGACCTCGCGCAGGAACCGCCTGCGCGCGTCGGCGTCGTCGGACATCCAGGCGTGCAGCACCTTGACGGCGACGTCCTCGCCCGAGGAGGGCCGGCCGAGGTAGACGAGGCCCTGGCCCCCGCCGCCGAGGCGGCGGATCAGCCGGTAGCCGCCGATCTCCGACGGTTCGTCCGGGCCGGGAAGGTGAGCATCGGACACCGCCCACCCCTTATATGGACCCGATGAATCGCGGCGAGATCAGAGGTGCCCAATGATATGGCCCTGGGGCATCCCGGCGGAATCACGCGCCGAAGAACGTGACGTCCACGTGTTCGCGCGTGCCGGGGGCAGCCGCGATGGACGACAACTCCGACGCTTACTGAGCTTGTGCCCCATTTGTTACCAAAGCGGTGCCGAACGGCTGTGCCGATGGCGCGACGCTTCTGATCACGCATGTCCACCACCCCCCATGAGGTGATCAGTGAAGAGGCGTCTGCTCTTTGGCGCGGTACTCGCATCCGCGAGCGTCGCGATCCCGCCGGCGGTGATCCCGTCCACGGCGAACGCAGAACCCGCCCGGCCACCCGCGTTCCAGCACCTGCCTGGCACTTACAACTACTCGGGCTTCAGGCCCGCCGTCCTGGACACCGCCCGCTCCCTCAAGGTGCTCATCCAGGTCACCGGCACACCTGTCGGCGACGCCGCGGCCGACGCCGAGGACGCCGGCAGGTCCGTCGACAAGCCCTCCCTTCGCTCCGCGCTGCGGACCGAGCGGCAGAGCGTCGAGGAGAAGGTGAAGGCCGAGGGTGGGAAGGTCCTCGCGACCTACACCGACAGCTTCAACGGCATCGCCGCCACGATCCCGGCGCGCAGCCTGTCCGCCATCGCGGAGACCCCCAAGGTCGTCTCGGTCCACCCGGTGCGGACCTTCAGCCGTGACAACACGGCCGGCGTCCCCTACATCGGCGCCCCCCAGGTCTGGCAGGACCTCGGCAAGACCGGCGACGGCGTCAAGGTCGCGATCATCGACACCGGGGTGGACTACACCCACGCCAACTTCGGCGGTTCGGGCGACCCGGCCGACTTCGAGCGCAACGACGGCACGGTCATCGAGCCGGGCACCTTCCCGACCGCGAAGGTGATCGGCGGGTACGACTTCGTCGGAGACGACTACGACGACAACATCCCGACCTCCGTGCCCAAGCCGGACCCCGACCCACTGGACTGCAACGGGCACGGCTCCCACGTGGCGGGCAGCGCGGCGGGCTTCGGCGTGGACGCGGGCGGCAGGACCTACGCCGGCCCGTACGACTCCACCACGCACTCGAAGTCCTTCAAGATCGGGCCCGGCGTCGCGCCGAAGGCCCTGATCATGGCCTACCGCGTGTTCGGCTGCGAGGGCTCGGCGAGCGAGGACGTCATCGTCTCGGCCATGGAGCGGGCGCTCAAGGACGGCGCGAACGTCGTCAACATGTCGCTCGGCTCGCCTTTCGGCCGCGTCGACGAGCCCAGCGCCCAGGCCGTGCGGACGCTGACCCGCGCGGGCGTCACCGTGGTCGCCTCGGCGGGCAACTCCGGCCCGAACGCCTACATCACCGGCGCCCCGGCCGTCGCCCCGACCGCCATTTCGGTGGCCGCCCTGGACGCCGCCCGCGCCCAGCTGCCCGCCGCGAAGATCTCGGCGGACGGCACGGAGATCGTCGCGCAGAATTCCAACGAGGCGGCCCTGCCTTCGGGGACGCTGCCGATCGCGGTGCTGCGCACCAGCTACCCGTCCGGGCCGGTGTCGCTCGGCTGTGACCCGGCCGACTACACCGCCTACCCGGGCGGTGTCACGGGCAAGCTCGTGATCACGCTGCGCGGCGTGTGCGCCCGCGTGAAGCGCGCCATTCTCGGGCAGAAGGCGGGCGCCGCCGCGGTCGCGATGATCAACACCGACGCGGCGTACCCGCCGATCGAGGGCCCGATCACCTCCGACCCCGACACCGGCGAGCCCTACACGGTCACCATCCCGTTCCTCGGCATCAAGAGCACCGACCGCGCGGCGGCCACCTCGCTGGACGGCAAGAGCACCGCGCTGACGGCGATGGCCGTCCCGAACCCCGGCTACGCGAAGCTCGCCTCGTTCTCCTCCGGCGGCCCCGGCAACGGCGCGAGCGCGCTGAAGCCGGACGTGACCGCGCCCGGTGTGGCCATCGTCTCGACGGGGGTCGGCACCGGTTCGGGTCCCGCGACCATCTCCGGCACCTCGATGGCCTCTCCGATGACCGCCGGAGTCGCCGCGCTGGTGAAGCAGGCGCACCCGCGCTGGCGGCCGGGCCAGATCAAGGCCGCCATCGTCAGCACCGCCGACGCGTCCACCAAGATCGCGGGCTACACGGCGCGGGTCGCCGGCTCCGGCGTCGTCGCCGCGCGCCAGGCGGTCGCCGCGACCGTCCTCGGCGAGACCGGGCACGGCGGGGGCAACCTGTCGTTCGGGCTCCAGTCCCTGACCGGCGCGTACCGGCAGAGCGAGACGTTCACCATCCGCAACACCGGCAAGGCCTCGGTCACCTACGACCTGGCCGCCGCGTTCACCGGCCAGTCGTACGGCGCGCAGGCCACGGTCTCCCCGGCGTCGGTCACCGTCGGCCCGGAGAGCAGCCGCGACGTGCGGGTCACGCTGTCGCTCACCGCGCAGGCCGTGGCCGCGCTGCCCGCCGCCGAGACGTCCAACTTCGGGTCGCTCGTCCACATCCAGGGCGCGGTCACCGCGACGCCGCGCGCCGCCGCCGAGGGCGTGTACCCGCTGCGGGCCGCGTTCCTGCTCGTCCCTGACGCGCAGTCCGAGGCGACCACCTCGCAGCCGGGCAAGTACACCGTGAGCGGCGGCGTGGCGGCGACGTCCGTCAAGGTGCAGAACAAGGGGGCGCACGCCGGCGCCGCCGACGTCTACGCCTGGGGCATCACCGACTCCGAGGACGTCAGGGGCGCCGAGGACTCGATGGACGTCCGCGCGGCCGGCGTGCAGGCGCTGCCGGGCTCGGTGCTCGGCGGCGCGGACACCGACCGGACGCTGGTGTTCGCGGTGAACACCTCGGGCCGCTGGTCCAACGCCTCGGCGAACGAGTTCGACATCCCGATCGACGTGACCGGGGACGGGACGGCCGACTACGTCCTGGTCGGCGCGGACTACGGCCTGGTGACCGCGGGCTCCTCCGACGGGCGCTTCGCCACGTTCGTGTTCAAGGCCGACGGGTCGCTGGTGGACACGTGGGTCGCCACGGCCCCGATGAACGGCGGCACGCTGCTGATGCCGGTCCTCGCCTCCCAGGTGGGGCTGGCCGAGGGCGCCTCGCGCTTCACCTACTCGGTCAGCGCCTCCTCCAAGGTGCCCGCGGGGCTCGTCGACGACACCGAGCCGGCGGCGTTCGACGCCTTCGCGCCGGCCGTCTCGACGGGGGCGTACGTGCCGCTGGAGCCGGGCGCGTCCAGCACCATCGCGCTCACGGCCGACCCGGCGCGGCTGGCGTCCACCCCGGTGAAGGGGTGGCTCGTCGTCAGCCTGGACGACCGCAGTGGTTCTCCGGAGGCCGACAAGGTTCCGCTGGGGAAGGTTCCCACCGTCAAGCCGTGATGTCGTCCTGACATCCTGAATCGAGGGCCCTGGCGTGCGCGGCACGCCAGGGCCCTCGTGTTTCCTTCTCGCGTAAATGAGTTGCGTGGTTTCGGCGATTTATTGCAGGATTTGGTTCAGATCGTTCTTGATCGACGACCGAGCAGGACCGGCCGCCCGAGGACTTCGAGGTTCCATGACACGTGACGGCACAGCGGCCCCTCTGATCCAGGCGAGGGGTCTCAGGAAGACCTACCCGGCCAAGGTGCGCGGCGGGGAGGGGTTCCAGGCCGTCGCCGGCATCGACTTCCACGTCGACCGCGGCGAGGCGTTCGGGTTCCTCGGGCCGAACGGCGCGGGAAAGTCGTCCACGATGCGCATGCTCGGATGCGTCTCCCCGCCGACCGGCGGCGACCTGCGCATCCTCGGCATGGACCCCCGGCGCGACGGGCGGCGCATCCGGGCCCGCCTCGGCGTCGTCCCGCAGGACGACGTGCTCGACCCCGACCTGTCCGTGCGCGAGAACCTCCTGATGTACGGCATCTACTTCGGGCTGCCCCGCCGCGTCGTCAGGGAGCGCGCCGGCCGCCTGCTGGACTTCGCGCAGCTGGAGGACAAGGCGGAGGAGAAGCTCGGCTCGCTGTCGGGCGGCATGCGGCGACGGCTGACGATCGCCCGCTCCCTCATCAACGAGCCGGACATCCTGCTGCTGGACGAGCCGACCACCGGCCTGGACCCGCAGGCGCGGCACGTCCTGTGGGACCGGCTGTTCCGCCTGAAGCAGCAGGGCGTCACGCTGCTGCTCACCACGCACTACATGGACGAGGCCGAGCAGCTGTGCGACCGGCTCGTCGTCATGGACAAGGGGCTCATCGCGGACGAGGGGTCGCCGCAGGAGCTGATCCAGCGGCACTCCACGCGCGAGGTCCTGGAGCTCAGGTTCCCGATCGAGGAGCATGAGCAGGCGGCAGGCAAGCTCTCCGCGCTCGTCCGCGCGGACGTGGGAGAACGGGTCGAGGTCCTGCCCGACCGGGTGCTCGTCTACACCCCGGACGGCGAGGCGACGCTGGCCGTGGTCACCGCCGCCCAGATGGTCCCGGTCACCGCCCTCGTGCGCAGGTCGACGCTGGAGGACGTGTTCCTGCGCCTCGCCGGCCGTAGCCTCACGGACTGAGGAGTTCCATGGCAGTCACTCCGGCGTCCCCCGCGACGTTCCCGGCCCCTCCGGTGTCCCCGGCGCCGTCCGCCGCGCCGCCCATGTTCCTGCGCGAGTTCGCCGCCCGCATGCTCCGCTACCGCCGCACCTGGCGGGGCACGGTCGTGCTCAGCGTCGCCAACCCGCTGCTCTTCCTGCTCGCCATCGGCGCCGGGCTCGGACGCCTGGTGGACCCCGCGTCCCTGAACGGCATCGACTACCTGGAGTTCTTCGCCCCGGGCATGCTGGCCGCCGCCGCGATGCAGAACGCGTTCGTCGAGTCGTCGTTCGCGGTCTACAGCTCGCTGCGGCGGGACCGCGCCTACCTCGTCGCCGCCGCGACCCCACTGGAGCCCCGCGACATCCTGGCCGGGCACCTGCTGTTCATCGCGTTCCGGGTCGCGAGCAGCGCCCTGGCGTTCGCCGTGGTGATGGTCGCCTTCGGCGCGGTCCGGTCGCCGTGGGTCGTGCTCACCGTCCCGGCGGCGCTGCTCACGGGCATGGCCTTCGCGGCGCCGCTCGCGGCGTGGACCGTCACCGTCGGCGAGTTCGGCAGGCTCAACACCGTGTTCCGGTTCGTCATGATGCCGATGTACCTGTTCGCCGGCACGTTCTTCGACCTCGCGACCCTCCCCGAGTGGCTGCGTCCCGTGGCGTACGTCCTGCCGCTGTGGCACGGCGTCGACCTGTGCCGCACGCTGAGCCTCGGCACCGCCACCCTGGGCACGTCGCTGGTCCACGTCGGGTACCTGGTGGTGCTGACGGCGGCGGGCGTCGTGGCGGCCCTGTTCACCTACCGGCGCCACATCCACCTGTGAGGGACCCCATGCCGCAGGAGACCACGTTGACCGCCGGACCGCCGGTCGTCCCCCGCTGGAGCGGCGCGCAGTACCTGCTGCTGCGCAACGTCTGGGTCCACAAGGGGCACGGCCCGTGGACGATGGCGCTGTACTCGATCTTCGAGCCGATCCTGTACCTGCTGGCCATCGGGGTCGGCATCGGGCGGCTCGTCGGCGACATCGAGGGGGTGGACGTCGGCTACGCCGCGTTCGTCGCGCCCGGCCTGCTCGCCACGGCCGTGATGAACAGCGCCCTGCACGAGACGATGGAGAGCGCGTTCGTCAAGTTCACCTTCGACAGGTTCTACCGGTCGGTGCTGTCCACGCCCGTGTCCCTGACCGGGGTCGTCGTCGGCGAGGTCGCGTGGTCGGTGCTGCGCGGTCTCATCTCGGGGGCCGGGTTCCTGCTGGTGATCACGGTGTTCGGGCTGGTCTCGTGGCCGTGGGCGCTGCTGTCGCTGGCCGGGACGGTGCTGGTCGCCTTCGCCTTCGGAGGCGCGGGCCTGGCCGTGACCACGTGGATCAAGGCGTGGCACGACTTCCAGTGGGTGCAGCTCGTGCTGCTCCCCATGTTCCTGTTCGCGACGACGTTCTACCCCGTCACCGTCTACCCGGGCCCCGTCCAGGTGGCCGTGGAGCTGCTGCCGCTGTACCACGCGATCCAGTTGCTACGGAGCTGCGCGCTCGGCGACCTCGGCCCTGACCTGTGGGTCAGCGTCGCCTACCTCACGGTCATGGGCGTGCTCGGGCTCGTCGTCGCCCGGTGGCGCTGGGCCCGCATCCTGCTCCACTGACGACCCGCGCGGCTCCTATCCCTCCGCCAGGACGATCACGTTGTCGTCCGCGCCCAGGGACAGGGGCTCGGTCCTCGGGGGGTTGAGGACGACGCCGTAGGACGGGGCGTGGTCGCTGTCGTGCTTGGTGCGGTAGCCGATGGCGGTCTCGCCGCGCCGCCTGGCCGCCTCGACGACGGTGGCGAAGTCGCCGCGCGCGCCCGGGATGACGTAGTCGGACGCGGGCCTGAGGTAGATCTCGGAGCCCACCGGGTCGAAGAGCTGGCCGAACACGCCCTGGAGGTGGCGGTTCTCGGCGAGCTGGGTGAGCAGCAGGCTGATCAGCTTGGTGCTGACGATGAAGTCGTCGGCCTTGGTGACCTGGAAGACCTCGCGGTTGTCGTCGTCGTTGATCTCGGTGACGATCGAGTACGGGTCGCCGAGCTTCACCTCGATGTCGCGCAGGTGCAGCAGCGTCACCAGCGTGCGGTCGTCGGCCTGCCCGGCGCCGGCGCCGTCGTCCGCCAGCACGATGATGTGCTTGTACCCGCCGAGGTCCAGGGATTCCAGGGACTTGCGGCTGGTCGGCTCGCAGTGCTTGTACCCGACGGCCAGGTTGTGGCGCGCGGTGGCGAGCACCTCGCCGGGCCGGCGCGGCGCGGCGATGTCCACGATCGAGCCCGGCTCGACCAGCCGCTCCAGCAGGTCGATGATCTTCGTCGCGCGGGTGTTCCAGCCGATCAGCAGCGTGCGGTCGGGCATCGGCCGCTGGTCGGGGGCCGAGACGATCGCGCTCTCGTCCACGCGGGGAGGGGAGTCGGCCAGCCGGATCAGCAGGTCGTCCTCGGCCAGCACGATCAGGCTGTCGCGGGCGCCGATGGCGGTGTCCATCGGCGGGTTGACGACCACCGTCCCGTCGCTTCGGCGCAGCCCGATCGGGACGCCCCGCGCGTACGCGTGCAGCGCCTCGCCGTAGGTCGAGCCGACCAGCGCGGGCTCGGGGCGGATGTAGAACTCGTTCCCGGCGAAGTCCAGCAGGTCGGTGCACACCGTGGAAAGCCCGGCCTGCCGGTGCGACTGGACGACCAGGCGCACGGCGATGTCGTCGGCGTCGACCACCAGCGCCGACTCGCCGCCCGCGAGCCGGGCCGCGGCGAGGTTCTCGGAGTTCTGCACGGCCGTGACCACGTGCGGGCGGGCGCCGCGCCAGGTGCGGTTGTTGAGCAGCAGCAACGCCTTGATCACGTCGATGTCGGCGTCCTGGCCCGGGGGCGGCAGCACCAGGATCGCCTTGGCGGTGTCCGGGCTCACCAGCTCCAGGGCGGCCCGCTTGAGGGGGCTGCCCGACCGGCAGATGATCCGCGTGCCGCCGGTCTCGCCGAGCCGGGTGCGGATCTCGTCGTCCATGTCCACCTTGTCGCGGTCGGCCAGGACCACCACGCACGAGCGCCGCTGCCCGTGGTTGGCCTTGACCAGCTCCTCGATGACCGTGAAGATCTGCTCCGACCAGCCGAGGATGACCGTGTGCCCGCTCTCGATGAGCCGCGAGCGGCCCTTGCGGAGCTGGGCGATGCGGTTCTCCAGGCCGGTGGTCAGCACACCGATGAGCGAGCTGACGATGAAGATGCCGCCGATGGTCGCGACGAGCATGAGGCCCAGGAACATCGGCCGCCCGGTGTCCCCGGCCACGGTGCCGGGGTCGATGGCGCGCATCAGGCTCATCCACGTGACCTCGCCCCAGCCGAGGTTCCCGTCCTTGTCGGTGAGGGCGATGACCAGCGCGGTGACCACCAGGATGAGCGCGACGGACGCGAGCGCCAGCCAGCCGATCAGGGCGGGCGTCCCGCGGTCCATCGTGCCGTCGAACCAGTACCGCAGACGATCCCGCCATCGCACGCGCACAGCCGCCGCTCCCCGCTGCCGTAGCCGTCGCACCTCCGATGCCGTGCGGGAGGTGCCTGGTCCCGATCATTGAAGCAGGCATGGCGTGCGCGCACGCTCCGTACCCATGATCCGGCATCGCGGGGCGTACGGCGGTCGCGTTCCGTCTTCACGCTGGGGACGCCGGTCGGCGATCGTGAATGGGGTCGTGACGCCTTTCACTATCCGTTCATTTCGCGATCATCTCTCATATATTTGCCAGGAACGCTGGCTAACCTCCCACCGCATGACGTGGCAGAGGAAGTTTCAAAGCGCGTTCGGCAGATATACCGGTTTTCAGATCAAGCGAGTAGGAAATGCGGGTCATATAGGTAATCGCGCCGCCGCCCGGCGCGGGACGAATTGGTCCGCCCGCCCATGGATCCGCGCGCCGACCGCCTTCTGACCGCCCCCGTGTTCGTCATGTCCCCCGTGCGCTCCGGCTCGACGCTGCTGCGCTCCATGCTCAACGCGCACCCCGAACTGCACGCCCCGCACGAGCTGCACGTGCGCCGGCTGAGCGTCGGATACGGCACGGCGCTGGCCGAGAAGGCGATGGCGGAGCTCGGCCACAACCAGGCCGACCTGGAGCACCTGTTGTGGGACCGGGTGCTGCACCGTGAGCTGGTCCGCAGCGGCAAGCGGTACATCGTGGACAAGACCCCCGCGAACGCGTTCGCGTACAAGCGCATCTCCACCTGCTGGCCCGACGCGCGGTTCATATTCCTGCTGCGCCACCCCGTGTCCATCGCCACATCCTGGTTCGAGGCGGGGGCCGGCAAGAGGACGCCGGAGGAGGCCGCGGCCGACGCCCTGCGGTACATGAGGGCCGTCGAGCGGGCGAGGACGGCCCTGCCGGGGCCGACCGTCCGGTACGAGGACCTGACGTCCGACCCCGAGAAGGAGACCCGCGCGATCTGCGACCACCTCGGCATCGCCTGGGACCCCGCGATGCTGCGGTACGGCGAGCCGGATGTGCTGGTCAAGGGCCTCGGGGACTGGAAGGACAAGATCCGCTCCGGCGCCGTGCAGCCCGGCAGGGAGCTTCCGCGCCCGGAGGACGTCCCCGGCCCGCTGCGCCCGATGTGCGAGAGCTGGGGGTACCTGCCCGGGACGGCGGCCCGCGCGTGAAGATCCGTTACATGCTCCTGCACGCGTACGGCATGGGCGGCACGATCCGGACGGTGGTCAACCAGGCGAACGCGATGGCCTGCCTCGGCCACGAGGTCGAGATCGTCAGCGTGGTCCGCCGCCGGGACGCGCCGCAGTTCGAGATCGACCCGCGCGTGACGCTGCGCACGCTGGCCGACCAGCGCGACCGCGTCCCCGAGGACTCGTTCGGACGCCGCGCCTGGCGGCGGCTGCGCGGCAGGATCGTCCCGCACGGGGAGTTCGCCGCGGGCTACTTCACCGAGGGCGTCGAGAGGGCCGTCATGGACCACGTCTCCTCCCTGCGCGACGGCGTCCTGGTCACCACGCGCCCGGCGCTGAATCTCATCTCGGCCCGGCGCGGCCACAGGAGCGTGGTCCGGGTCGCCCAGGAGCACTTGAGCCTGGACGCCTACTCCGACGGCGTACGCCACGACATCGCCCGCCACTACGGCGCCCTGGACGCCGTCGCCGTGCTGACCAGGACGAACATGCGCGAGTTCCGCCGGCTGTTCCCGCGCGGCCCGGTCGTCCGCATCCCCAACGCCGTCCACGCCGGACACGCCCGGCCGTCCCGCCAGGAGAACCCGGTGGTGGTCGCGGCGGGCAGGCTCGTCGCGCAGAAGGGGTTCGACCTGCTGATCCCGGCGTTCGCGCGGGTCGCGCGGCGGCATCCGGAGTGGCGGCTGCGCGTCTTCGGCACCGGCCCGAAGAAGGCCGCGCTCGGCGCGCTGATCGAGGAGCACGGCGTCGGCGGCAGCGTCGAGCTCATGGGCCGCAGCACCCGCCTGCAGGACGAGCTGGCCGACGCCTCGATCTACGCGCTCAGCTCGCGGTTCGAGGGCCTGCCGATGGTGATGATCGAGGCGATGACCCACGCGCTGCCGGTCGTCGCGTTCGACTGCCCGACCGGCCCGGCGGACGTCCTCACCGACGGAACCGACGGGCTGCTCGTGCCGCCCGGAGACGTCGACGGACTGGCCGCCGCGCTGGACCGGCTCATCGGCGACAGGGACCTGCGGTGCCGCATGGGTGCCGCCGCGGCCGAGACGGCGGGCGACTACGCGCCCGAGGTCGTCATGCCGATGTGGGAGAACCTGTTCGAGGAACTGCTCGCCGGACGGCCCCCCGGCGGATGGTGACCCTCACTTGCCCGCGAACGAGCCGGTGGACGACGCGGCCGGGGCACGTGGCGCGGACAAGCGGCGGCCGAGGTCCTGCATGGGCCTCTCGACGAAGCGGTACGTCAGCCAGCTCGCCGGGAGCACCAGCGCCACGAAGGTCACGGCCATCAGGATCTGCACCGGCAACGGCGACCAGCGCAGGTCGCCGGTGATCTTCGTGCCGAGCTTCAGCAGCGGGTGGTGCACCAGGTAGAGCGAGTAGCTGATCAGCCCGAGCCAGAGCAGGAAGCGCGGCAGACGGCGGCGCCGCAGCGCCATCGCGCCCGCGAACGTCAGCCCGGCCATCGCGATCGTCGTGAGCCACACCTGCGGCCGCACCCACCACCAGCCCGCCTGGATCGCCCACACAGGGGAGACCGCCACGAGCCCGGCGGTCACCGCCACCGGCCAGAGCCCGCCCGTGCCCTGCTCCCAGCGGTGGATCGCCGTCCCGGTGAACATCACCGCGAGGATGGCCGCGCCGAACCACGGTGTCCTGCTGCTCGACAACAGCAGTACGACCGCCATGAACCCCAGCGCGCACGCGGCCGCCGTGCGGAACCGGTTCGCGACCACGCAGACCAGGCCGGCGAAGAACACCGCGCACGACACCAGCGCCGGCCACACGCCGGTCAGCGGGGCCGCGGCCAGCAGCAGCCCCTCGGCGACGGCGGCGACCCCGAACGCCATCGCCGGCACGCCGCTGCGCAGGTGCGTCCCCGTCGTGAACAACGCGGTGACCAGCAGGTAGAACACCATCTCGTACGACAGAGTCCACATGGTGTCCGCGACCCCGCCGACGCCGACCACGTCCAGCAGCATCGTCGCGTGCGCGGCCACCCCGGACGCGTCGCGCGGCACGGTCTCGCGGACCGCCAGCCACGGGCTCATGGCCAGCACCAGGCCGATCACGGCCAGGTAGAGCGGGTAGAGGCGGAACGCCCGGCCGATCCAGAACGCCCGCACGTCGCCGCGCCGCTCCAGCGACGTCGGGATGATGTAACCGCTGACCAGGAAGAACACCAGCACGCCGTACAGGCCGAGGTTGAACCAGTACGGGCGCAGCGAGGGGACGACCCAGGGCAGCAGGTGCTCGGCCAGCACCGCGACCGCGCCGATGCCGCGCAACGCGTCCAGCCACGCCAGCCGGGCCGGCATGGTGGTGGCGCCGTCCATGAGGTTACGGTAGCAACGCCGGGGAGGGGCTCGCGACCTGCGCGAACCGATCGGCCCCTGCCCGGGACCGCTGGAGTGGCGGTCCCGGGCCGTCCGGAGCGGTGCTCCCCAGGGGGTCGCGGCCTCTGGCGAGCGGTGCTCCGGGTGAGTGCGGCCTCCCGGCGAGCGGCGCTCTCAGGCGAGCGCGGGCTCGCCCACCAGGGCGACGCGGACTCCCGCCGGGTCCGCGTCGGCGAGCGGCACGGCGAAGACCGCCAAGCCCTCGCGGGCCGCGTAGACCACGAACCGCATGCCGTCCTCGTCCCACACGTCCTGGACGTCCGAGACGAGCCGCGCCGACGCCGAGCAGTACGCGCGGCTGCGGTAGAGCAGGCGCAGCGTCACCTCGAGCGGCACCTCGCCCTGCGGACCCGGGGCGAGCGGCTTTCGCACCCGGACCACGAGCCGGCGCAGCGGCATCAGCCAGTGGCGGTCCAGCTCGGGCGACAGCCCCAGCAGGACCAGCACCTCCGCCGCCGCCACGAGCGCGGCCCACACGCCGCCCGTGTACGGCCCCGCCCAGATGGCGGCGACGCTCGCGGCGAGCAGCAGGCCCGCGCGGGCGAACGACCGTCCCTCGATCGGGCGGGAGTGCGCGCCCAGGCAGCCGCAGGACGACTCCGGGACGGTCAGGCGCGCGTACGCCAGGTAGGCGAGGAACCCCGTGGAGAGCGCGGTGGCGGCCACGCCCTCCACGGGAAGCACCGGCGGCAGCAGCAGCGCGGCCGCCACCACGAGCTCCAGCGCCCCGGCGAGCCGGAGCGCGGGGACCGCGCGCGCCGGGCCGGCCAGCCGGGCCAGGGCCGTGCGCCCGGCCTCGGCCCGCATCCTGGCGCTGAACAGTTTCGTCAGGGAGGCCCAGAGCAGGACCAGGCCGATCACGTACGGCTGCAGCGCGGCGATCCCGTGCATCGGTCGCTCCTAGTGGGCAGAGAAGACGGTGGCGATGTCGACCTCGTTGGTGTCCGGCCGCCACGCGCCGAGGATCTGCACGTGCTGGCCCACCCGCAGCGGGGACAGGTCGGCCGACGGAGGCGAGTCGGAGTAGATGGCGACCGACTTGCCGGGGATCCGGTGGCAGAGGATCTCCTTGCCGCCGTGGTCCAGGTGCAGCTTGTCGCCGGTGATGTTCCGGATGTGCCCCTTGATGTTGACGATGTTCAGCCACACCGACTCGGCGGCGAGCACGCCGTCCGGCATCCGCACGCCGCGGGCGTACAGGCCGTCACCGGGCTTCGCCTGGTCGAAGGAGACCGGGCCGAGCTTCCACAGGCTCGTGCCGTCGACGACCCTGATGCTGTGGAACACCATGTTCGACCCGAGGACGAGCAGGGTGTTGTCCTTGATGGAGCGGATGCGGCCCTCGGCGAAGTTCGGGTCCACCGCGCCCGGCTCGATGTCCGGCGCGGCCTGGCCGAACGCCGCCTCGGGGCCGAGCGACCCGAGCGCGGTCGCCGCGACGACGGTCGCGCCGCCGCCGAGCACGGCCGACTTCAGCATCTGCCTTCTCGTGGTCATGGTCCGCCTCCTAGGCCGAGATCTCGCACGGCCGCAGGCCCGAGGAGAGGCTCGCGATCCGGCTGTAGGCGGCGGGGGTCAGGTCGATGAGCCGGTTGCTCGCGCAGGTCGCGCCGCAGCAGCTGCGCTCGCCGCAGAACAGGTCGGTCTGCGGGCCGCAGTCGGCGATCGTGGTGACGACGCTCGCGCCGCCGCACAGCGCCGTCGTCCGGTGGGAGAATCCGCAGGTCCTGCGCGAGAGGGAGACGCCGCAGCTGTCCGGCCGCGTGATGGCCCAGCAGGCGTCGGAGGTGTTGGGCCAGGCGTGCTGCAGGCTGCCCGAGTTGCAGGTGCCGCAGGCGCCCTTGCCCACGGTGCCGCACGGGCCCCAGGCCGCGCCGCAGCAGAACCAGGAGACTTCGCCCTGGACGGGTCCGAGTAGGTCGACGGGATCGGTGGGTCGGCTGCGCGCCATGCGCGTCCTCCTAGGGTGAGCTTTGAAGGTCCCCCGTTTGGTGCAGCCATTGCGGAAATTTCCTGACTTGTCCCATAGATAACATGTAATAAATCTTCGTCAATGCCCCGCTTGCCCCTTTTCTCCGGAGCCCCCCAAAGGGCTCCTCTCTCCCCAAGGGACCCGCCTGGGTGAGAGGTCACCGGCGCCCCGGCGCCGTTCCGGTGACCAGGACCGCTGGCATTTCGGCGCCTCTGTGCGGCGGGTCGTCCGGGCGCGTCATAGTGCTTGGCCGAGGGACGGAGAGGTATGAGACGATTCGTCGCGTCATGCACGCCACCCTGCCGTTGAGGCTCGCGCGGTCGGCGGTCTTCACCGTCGTCTGCCTGGGGCTTGCCGCAGGGGCGCACCGGTTCGCGGGCGGCACGGCCCCGGCCCCGTGGGTGCTGCCCTCGGGGGCGCTGGCCGTCATGACCGGGACGACGCTCCTCGCCCGGCGCGAACGCCCGCCGGCCGCCGTGGTCGCCTGGCTGCTCGCCGCCCAGCTTCTGCTGCACTGGTGGTTCGGCGCGGCCGGGACGTCCGCCGTGCCACGGCCTCACGAACACGGCGTACCCGGCCTTTCGTACGGCCCGGGGCTCGGCGCGGGCGCGGGCATGCTGCTGGCGCACCTGACCGCCGCGCTGCTCACCGGCTGGTGGCTGGCGCGCGGCGAGGCGGCGCTGTGGTCGCTCCTGCGCGTCGTCGGCGGGTACGCCTTGCGGGGCCTGGCGGTGCTCGGCCTGCTGCGGCGGGAGACGCCCCCGCCTCCGCGCACGGTTCTCCCGGGGGACGACCCGGCGGCGCGCCCCGGACACGACCGCGTCCTGCGGCACGCCCTCGTCCGGCGCGGCCCGCCTCCCGTCCCGGCTCTCCGAGGCCTCGCCCGCTGTGCGTGAGTCCTCGCACGCCCGGTAGACATTCCGCCCGTTTCGGGCTTCCCGCGCGTCCGGCGTGTGGTCCGTCCGGCTCGCGCTTCTTCCGGCGCGCCCACCCGAGGCCCCCGTGCCCGCGGCCTGCTCGCGCCTTCGCGACCCCCTGGAGTTCCCTTCCGTGAAAACATCCTTCGTCCGAGCGCTGCTCGTGTTCTGCCTTTCCTGGACCTTCCTCGGGCTCGCCGCCCCCGCCGCGCTGGCGCACGACAGCCTGAAAAGCAGCACCCCGGCCAAGAACGCCGTCGTCACCGGCCTCGACCAGATCGAGCTGGAGTTCAGCGCGCGCGTCAGCTTCCCCGCGGTCGTGCTCACCGACGCCGCCGGCCGCCGTTTCGAGTCGGGTCCGCCGACCGCCGAGGGCCCGAAGGTCATCGAGAAGGTCGCCGGGCCGCTCCCGTCCGGGAGCTACGTCATCGCCTGGCGGGTCGTGTCCTCCGACGGGCACCCGGTGGAGGGGGAGATCCCGTTCACGGTGAACGCGCCGGGCGTCACGGCCCCGGCCCCCGCCGCACCGTCCGCCTCCACGCCGGAAGCAACCGCTCAGGGGGCGACCGCGCCGGGGGCGACCGCGCCTTCCTCCGGCGAGACCGCGCCGGGCGGAGGCTTCCCGGTGTGGATCTGGGCGGTGCTCGCCCTCTTCGTGGTCGTCGTCGCCGCGATGCTGCTGCGCGGCCGCGGATCGGCCAGGCCCGGGCCCACGCGGACGGACACCACGTCCGAGCCCGCGCGACCGCAGGCCCCGCAGGACGGCGAGTGACCCGTCCAGGCGGTCGGCCCTCCGACCTGGGACCGCGTTCCCGGCCCGACCTGGGACCGCGTTCCCGGCGGGACGGCGTCCGGGGGGCCGCGCCCTTGACGGTCATGTGCGCTCCTGGCCACAATGTGGCGCGATGACCATTGCGTATGCCGGTCGGCACCTGGCGGCGCGATGGCTCGTCACCTCGAATTGTGGCTCTCGAATCTGACGTGGTCGGCGCACGTGTCCGGTACTTGAAAGGATCGGCCCTGCGTTCGTTCTCGCGTTCCCGTCCCCGCGTCCTGCCGTTCCGGCTCCGGCGTGAGATCTCGCCCGTCGTCCCCCCGGGGAGCGCGGCGCGGATGAGCGGAGTACCGGTGGAAGAAATGCAGCGGGACACGTCGTCCGCCGACCTGCGTTCTCGCGGCGTTTCGGGGCTTTTGTCCGCACGGTTCACAAGGTTCACCGGGTTCACGTCCAGGGCCGCCGCCCGTCAGGCGCGCGCCTGGGCCGCGACGGCGCGGTGGACGGCCCGCCTGGCCGTGCTCGCCCTGGTCGGCGGGCTCGCCCTGACCGCCGTCACCCCGCCCGCCTCCGCCCACGGCCAGCTCGCGATGTCGAACCCGGTCAAGGACAGCACGATCTCCTCGCCCATCGAGGCCGTCGAGCTGTACTTCACCGAGCGGCCGATCTCGTACGCGTACTTCACGGTCAAGGCGCCGAGCGGCGTCCGGGTGGACGAGCAGTGGACGCAGGGCCCGCCCAAGCGTCTCGACGAGCCGGTCCGCGAGTACCACCTGATCGACGGCACGTGGGAGCCGAAGCTCTTCCACGAGGGTTTCCCGGCGAAGATCCCCGTGGCGTACTGGCCCGACAAGGGCGTGTACGTCGCGACGTACCGGACGATCGCCTCGGACGGGGAGGAGGTGAGCGGGGAGGTCAAGTTCACCTACAACGGCAAGACGACCGAGGCGCCCAAGGGGTGGCGGACCCCCACCAACCCGCCCGACCCGGCCTTCGAGGCGGCCGCCGGCCACTCCAGCGCGCCGCAGGTGGGCGAGACCCCGAGCGACACGCCGTCCCCCGTGGCGCCGGCGGGCCCGACCCCGCAGGCCTCGTGCACGCCGAGGACCATGCCCGAGACAGGCTGCACGCCCGGCGACGCGTCCCAGGCCCCCTCCTCCGCGGCCGGCGCCACCTCGTCGGAGGACGGCGGCGCGGGCCTGCTGGTGTGGCTGCTGCCCGCCCTCCTCGTCGTCGGGGCGGGGGTCATGGTCCTGCGCGCCGCCCGGCGCCCGGCTCCCGGCGTCGCCACGGCGCACGGCGGGAAGAACGGCGGTCCGGCCGGTCAGAACCGCAAGAAAACGCCTCCCTCGGCCCGGCGCGGAGCTCCCGCCCGTCCGGCGCCGAAGGCCAAGTCCATCAAGCGGCGCTGACCCGCACGCCCCGCCCTCTCCAGGAGCACCACAGTGAGATCCCCCCTCGGCCGTTCCGCGCGCCCTGCCTTCGCCCTTTCCTTTCCGGCCCTGCTCGCCCACCGGCCGTTCATCGGTCTGTTGCGCCGGCTGGTCCTCGTCCCCCTGCTCGGCCTCGCCGTGGTGACGGGGGCCACGGCCTGCGGCTCCTCCGGCGCCGACGCCCCGGCTCCCACGGGCGTCAAGGAGATCACCGTCACCATCGCCGCGCGCAAGGTGACGCCGCCGCCGGTACGCGTCGACGTGGCCAAGGGACAGAAGGTGCGGATCACGGTGACCAGCGACGTGGCCGACTTCGCGCACGTGCACGGCTACGACAAGGGGGCCGAGCTCAAGCCCGGGACCCCGGCCACGATCGAGTTCGTCGCCGACCAGAGCGGCCTGTTCGAGGCGGAGACGCACGATCAGGAGCTGCAGCTCTTCCAGCTCCTCGTCCGATAGGCCACGGAGGTGTTCCCGGGGCAGGTGTTCCTGGCGCATGGCATCGGAGGCCGTCAGGACCTGCCGATCCCGTTCTCGGCCGCGATGGCCGGGGCGATCATCGCGCTGCTGGTGTCGTTCGCGGCGCTCGGCACGCTGTGGACCGAGCCCCGGCTGGGCGGTGACCTCCGGTACGCGCGCCCGCTGTCCGCGCTGGTCCAGGGCGTGGTGTCGGGCCCGGCCTGGCGGTGGTTCTGGCGGGTGGCGGGGCTGCTCGCAGCCGCGTACTTCCTCGTGGGCCTGCTCTTCGGCCCCGACCGGGCCGCCAACCCGACGGCGGGTGTCGTCTACGTCCTGTTCTGGGTGGGCCTGATCCCGCTGTCGCTGCTGTTCGGCCCGGTCTGGCGGGCGCTGAACCCGCTGCGCACCCTGCACCGGCTGGCGTGCAGGGCACTCGGACGCGACCCGCGCGCCGGGCTGCGGCCGCTCCCGGAACGGCTCGGGTACTGGCCCGCCGTGGCCGGGCTGTTCGCGTTCGTGTGGCTGGAACTGGTCGCCCCCGAGCGCGCCACGCTGCCCGTCATCGGCGCGTGGCTGGCGGTGTACGCCGTGGCCATGCTCGCGGGCGCGGTCGTGTTCGGCTCCGGGTGGTTCGACAAGGGGGACGCGTTCGAGGTCTACAGTGCGCTCATCGGCAGGCTCGCCCCCGTGGGCAGACGCCCCGACGGCACTCTGACCTGGCGTAACTCGCTGGACGGCATGGCGGGGCTGGAACCGGCGCCGGGGCTGGCGACGCTCGTCGTGGTGCTGCTCGGCTCGACCATGTACGACAGCCTCTCCAACGCCCCGTTCTGGGTGCGTTTCGTCCAGGAGAGCGGGGCGCCGCCGGTGGTGACCGGGACGGCGGGGCTCGTCGTCGTCATCGGCCTGGTGCTCGCGGCGTACCTGGGGGCGACCGCGCTGGCGAGCCGCTGGGGCGGGGTGGAGCGCGGTACGACGGCGGGGGAGCTGGCCCACTCGATCGTGCCGATCGCCGTCGGGTACCTGATCGCCCACTACTTCACGCTGCTACTGCTCGAAGGGCAGCGGACCATCTCGTTGCTGTCCGACCCGCTGGTCACCGGGGCCGACTGGCTCGGCACCGCCGGGTGGAAGGTCAGCGCCGCCGGCACCAGCCCCGCCGGGATCGCCATGCTCCAGGTGACGGTGATCGTCGTCGGCCACGTGATCGGCACCGTCCTCGCCCACGACCGCGCCCTCGCCCTCTTCCCGCGCCGCACCGCCGTGATGGGCCAGATCCCCCTCCTCGTCCTGATGGTGGCGTACACGGTGGCCGGGCTGCTGCTCCTGTTCGCGGCCTGACCTGCGACGTCACACGGTCGTCATCGCCTTTTAACACTCCTATTGACTGTTTGCTATAGCATCCAGCATGCTCTAGAGCCATGAGTACGGACGCCCTCGGGCCCATGGAGACCGCGTCGCTCGCCGACCAGGCCTACCGGCGCCTGCGTGAGGCGGTGCGCGAGGGCACGCTCCGCCCCGGTGAGAAGATCACCGAGCGCGATCTCGCGGCCCGCCTCGGCGTCAGCCCCACCCCCGTGCGGGAGGCGCTGCGGCAACTGGTCCACGAGAAGGTCGTCGAACGTGCCGGGCCGAGGGCGCTGCGCGTCGCGGACCACTCGGCGTCCGCCCGCGCCGAGATCGTGGAGGCCGAGGTACGCCTGTCGGCCCTCATGGCGCGCCTCGCCGCCCGCAACGCCACGGACGGCCGTATCGCGGAGCTCGGCGGCCTGCTGGACCAGGCGGATGTCATCGTCGGGGACATCGAGCGGACGGTGGCCGAGAGGGGGGCGGAGGCCACGCTTTCCGACCGGCTCACCGCCGTCTTCCGTCTGGTGCGCCGGTTCCACCACGGCATCGAGGAGTCCGTCGGCAACCCCGTCCTGGAAGGACTGCTCCACCAGGCCCGCGCCTTCAGCGACGAGGAGCGCCTGGACCTCACCATCAGATTCGCCCCGGAGCGGGCGGAGGAGTTCCGCGCCCGCTACGACGAGCATCGCCTCATCCTGGACGCCCTCATGGCGCGGGACGAGGACCGCGCCGAACGGCTCGCGTCCCGCCACCACCGCGCGGCGCTGGACCGCCTGTCCGGCACCTGACCCTGATCGGCCCTCTCCGACTCGACTCGCACCCCTGTCCCGCCCCGCTCGGCCCCTTCAGGCCGTGCTCAGCCCATTCGCGCCGGATCGCCGGTCGCGCGCGAGCGTCCCAGGCGATCTCTATCCCCCCACTTGCTATAGCATATTGCAGGAGTGGCCATGCCACGCGATGATCAACCGGCCCGCACCGGAACACCTACCGCCCTCCAGCCCGTCGCCCCCTCGGGCCGCCGCATGAACCGGAGCGCGGTGCTCTGGGTGACACTCGCGGTGTTCGCCCAGGAATCCGTCTGGAACTTCTACGACGCCCAGGTCCCCGTCCAGCTTCGCCAGTACATCACGTCGGCCGGCGTGGTCGGCCTCGTCATGGGCATGGACAACGTCCTCGGCGTGCTCGTCCAGCCGGGGATGGGTTATCTGTCCGACAGGCTGGCGGGCGGCCGCCTCGGCCGCTGGCCGATCATCACGGCGGGCGCGTGCCTGGCCGCGGTGCCGTTCGCGCTGATCCCCTGGACCGTCGGCCTCCCCGCGCTGCTGGCGTGCGTCCTCGGCTTCGCTCTGATCGCGAACATGTTCAAGGGTGTGACCGAGACGCTGGTCTCCGACTACGTGGCCCCCGAGCACCGCAGCAGGGCCCAGGGCTTCGTCAAGGCCGGGGTGAGCCTGACCATCGTCGTGTCCTCGCTCATCAGCCTGCTGGTCGTCGACCGCAGCCTCACCCTCGCGTTCGCGATCCCGGCGCTGCTGCTGCCCGCCATGATCGGGGTGTCGTGGCTCTTCCTGGGCCGCCGGCACACGCGGGCGGCCCTCGTCCGGCAGCCCGCCGCGGACGGGCCGGCGACACCGCGCCTCTCCTCGCCGTGGGCGGTCGTCAAGGACCTGGTCCGCGACCCTTCCCGGGCCCGGCTGCTCCTGATGCTCGGCATCTTCTGCTTCGCCGGCACCTGGTCGGCGCTGCGCTCGTTGCTCACCCCGTACGGCACCGAGGTCCTGGGGCTGTCCCGTGGCCAGGCCGGGGGGCTGGCCCTGCCGGGCGCCGTCGCCTTCCTCCTCGCGGTCGTGCCCATCGCGTACGCCTCCCGCCGCCTCGGCGAGGTGCGCGCGATCCAGTACGGGATCGCCCTGTTCCTCCTCGGCCTGCTCGCCGGTTTCGCCGTTCCCAACGGGGTCGTGACGACGGCCTCGATGGTGATGACCTCGGTGGGGTACGCCGCCTTCGCGGTCAACGCCCTGGTCGCCCTGTGGAACCTGGCCCCCGACGACCGCGTGCTCGGCACCTACACCGGCCTCTACACCGTCGCCTCCGCCTCCGCGGCGGCGCTCGGTCCGGCCCTGCTCGGCGTCACCGTCGACATTACGGGCTGGCGGTTCATGTTCCTGAACGCCGCCGTCTTCGGCGCGGTCGCCCTCACCGTCTTCACCTCCCTCGCCCGCAGGCGCCCGCCCGTCCCGGCGGCCCCGGGGAACTCCACCGGCAGAAACGGATCATGATGGAGCTCCGCATCCTCGCCCCCACCGGCGTGCTCGGCGCCGGTTTCGACGCCGATGCCTTCTGGCGCGGAGTCGACGCCCGCCCCCACGTGATCGCCTGCGACGCCGGCTCCACCGACTCGGGCCCGGCCGCCCTCGGCGCGGGCGTCCCCAAACTGTCCGACCAGGCCGTCACCCGCGACCTGCGCCTGCTCCTCCAGGCCCGCGACCGGCTGGGCGTCCCGCTCGTCATCGGCTCCTGCGGCACCAGCGGCCGCGACGTGGGCGTCGACGGCGTGGCGGCCCTCTGCCGCGCCATCGCCGCCGAGGAAGGGTTGCGCTTCAGGCTCGGGCTCATCTACTCCGAGCAGCCGCGCGAGCGTCTCCAGGAGCTGTACGACTGCGGGCGCGTGCGCGCGCTCGCGAGCGCTCCCGCGATCGACCGCGACGTCTTCGCCCGCGGCCACACGGTCGCCATGATGGGCGTCGAGCCGATCCAGGCCGCCCTGACCGACGGCTGCGACGTCGTCCTCGCGGGACGCGCCACCGACACCGCCCTGTTCGCCGCCCTGCCCGGCATGCTCGGCGCCGACCCCGGGCTGACCTGGCACATGGCCAAGACCATCGAGTGCGGCGCCGCGTGCGCGGTCCCGCCCTCGGCCAACGGGCTGCTGGTCCACCTGCGCGAGGACCACTTCGACGTGACCACCCTCGCCGAGGGCAGCCGGCTCACCCCGCGCTCGGTCGCGGCGCACACCTTGTACGAGAACGCCGACCCGTTCCGCGTCCGCGAGCCCTCCGGCACCCTCGACACCACCCAAGCCGTGTACGAGGCGGTCGACGCGCGGACGGTACGGGTGCGCGGCGCCCGCTTCGAGCCGGCGGAGGAGTACACCAACAAGCTCGAAGGCGCAGAACCGGCCGGCTACCAGACCGTGATCTTCGGCGGCGTGCGCGACCGCGTCGTCATCGAGCGGTTGTCCGAACTGCTGCCGCTGGCCGCGAAGTACTTCGAGGCCAAGATCCTCGATGTCTTCGGCGGGCGGGTCGACCCCGCGAGCGTCGACATCGACTACCGCCTCTACGGTGCGGGAGCCGTCCTGGCCGGCCGCGAGCCGGACGCGCTGAACCCCCGGGAGCTGGGCGTGCTGATCACCGTGACCGCCCCGGACCAGGACACCGCCCACGCGGTCGCCACGTTCGTCGCCCACGCCAGCAGCCACCTGCCGATCCCGGGGTACGACGGCCTGGTCTCCACGCTCGCGTACCCGTTCTCGCCGCCCGAGATCGACCGCGGCCCGCTGTACCGCTTCACGCTCAACCACGTCGTCACCGGCGTGACCCCCACCGAGCTGTTCCGCACGGTCACCGAGGAGGTGTGAGACATGGCGAGCCTGCTCGACTACTGCTCCCTGGTCCGCTCGAAGAACGCCGGGCCGTTCACCCTCACCTTCGACTTCGTCTGCCACGACGAGCAGACCTACGAGGCGCTCGTGGCCACGGGCGTACTCGCCCCCGCCCTGTTCGCCGGGATGTTCGGCACCGACATCGAGGACATCCTGGTGGTCGCCCACCCGCTCGCCCTCGCCGTGAAGGTCTCCCTGCCGCGTCCCGTCGTCCAGGGTGACCTGCGCGACGCCGACTGCTACGCCGGCCAGCAGTACGCCCCGCTGATGGACCTCGACCTTCCCGACCTTCCCCACTCGTGACGTTCGTGGATCCGGAGGGCTGTTGCCGGAGGATGGCGCCGGACACCTCCTCTGGCCATCGATGCGCGCGGCAACAGACCCGCAACAGACTTCTACGATCGTCGGCCCTTCGGCGACCTGGGGCGGGGAGACGCTGGTTTGGGCGACGTGACTCAGACGCATGCCGCAAGGCGTACGGGTACTCCTGAGCGGCGAAGCGGCGCGAAGCGACAGGCGAGTCGCGTGAGGAGATCACTCGGCAGGCCAGCGGTACGCCCCGCTGATGGACCTCGCCCTTCCCGATCTCCCCGGCCTTCCCGAGCTTCCTGGTCTTCCCGAGGTTCCCGGCCTTTTCGGCCCGGATGGGGGGAGGAGGGGGTGGACCCGGAGGGCACGGGCGGGGTAAGAGAGCGGTGTGGATCTGTCTTCGGTGGCCGACGAGCTGTACGCGGGCGCGCCCGAGGACTTCGTCGAGACGCGCAAGCGACTAGCGGCCGAGGCCAAGAAGGGCGGGGACGCCGCCCTGGCCAAGCGGATCGCCGCGCTCCGGCGGCCCACCGTGTCGGCGTGGGCGGCCAACCAACTGGCCAGGTCCGCGCCGGACGAGGTCGACCGCCTGCTCGACCTCGGTGACGAGCTACGGGCCGCGTGGACGTCCGGCGGGCGGATCGGCGATCTGGACCGGCGGCGCGGCGAGCTGGTTTCCGGGCTGCTCCGCAGGGCCCAGGCCCTCGCCGACGAGGCCGGACGTCCGCTGCGCGAGCCTGCAGTCCGTGAGGTCGAGGACACCCTGCACGCCGCCACGATGGATCCGGACGTGGCCGAGGAGGTGCGCACGGGTCGGCTGGCGCAGCCTCGCAGCTACGCGGGCTTCGCCCCCGCCGTGGGCTTCCCCGAACCGGCCGAGCCGACCCCCGCCCCGGCCGGCACGCCGGAACCCGAACTGGCCACCGTCGCCGAACCGTCTCGAAAGGCGCCCGCCGGCAAACGCGCACGGGACGAGCATGAGCGGGAAAAGCGGGAAGGCGAGGAGCGGGAGAAGCGCGAGCGGGAAGAGAAGCGGCGGCGGGAGGAGGACGAGCGTCGCAGAAGGGTCGCCGAGCGGATCGCGGCCGCCGAGCAGGAGGCGCGGGACGCCGACCGCGCGCTCGCCGAATGGGAGTCAGAGGCACGCGAGGCCGACGAGGCCCGTACGGCGGCAGGCGAAGAAGTGGACCGCCTGCGGGACGAGCTCGCCGCCGCCCTGCACCGCCAGGAGATCGCCGGCAAACGCCTCACGATGGCCGAACGCGAACGCGACAAGGCCGCCCGCCGCGCCACCAAGGCCCACCAGAACGCCCGGACTGTCCGCGAGAACCCCTGACCCGCCACGCACGCCCCGGTTGCCCGCGGCACAGAGGGTGGGGGGACGAGCCTCAGTCGTCCGGCGAGGCTGTCGCGGAGACCGTGCCGATGGACGTGCCACCAGACGGGCCGTTCGTCGTGTCGCCGGCCGCGCCGGCGGTCGTGCCACCGGGCGTTTCGTTGGGCGGGCTGGGGCGGCGGGCGGCGTCGCGGCGGAGTTTGAAGGGCATCAGGGCGGATTCGAGCTGGACGGCGAGGCTCATCTTGCTCTGGCCGTCGCGGCGTTCCTCGAAGCGGATGGGCACTTCCACGATCTTCAGGCCGCGCCGGAGCGTCCGGTAGTTCATCTCGACCTGGAAGGCGTACCCGTTGCTGGTGACGCCGGCGACGTCGATCGCGTGAAGGGTCTCGCGGCGCCAGAGTTTGAAGCCGGCCGTGACGTCGCGGACGCGCAGGTGGAGCAGCACGCGCACGTAGAAGTTCGCCCATGCCGACAGGGCCTTGCGGCGGAACGACCAGTCCTCGGCGAGCTTGCCGCCCGTGGCGTAGCGGCTGCCGATGACGACGTCGGCCTCGGTGGACAGCAGCGTGCCGAGCATCTGCGGGATGGCCTCGGGCGGGTGGGACAGGTCGGCGTCCATCTGGACCACGTAGGCGGCGCCCTGGTCGAGCGCGTGGCCCATGCCGTGGACGTACGCGCGGCCGAGGCCCTGCTTGCCGGGGCGGTGCAGGACGGACAGCCGGTCGGGCCCGTACTCGTCGGCGGCGAGGCGCTCGGCGAGGTCGCCGGTGCCGTCGGGGGAGTTGTCGTCCACGACGAGCACGCGCAGGCCGGGCAGGGGCAGCGCGAACAGGGCGCCGAGGATGACGGGGAGGTTGCCGGCCTCGTTGTACGTGGGAAGCACGACGGTGACGGCCGCGGACGCCCAGGGCTCCGGCAGCCGCACGGCGTTCGCGGCCCGGACGCGGGCGGGCGGACCCGCCTCGGTCACCGCCGCAGCGGTGCCGGATACCGCCTCGGACACGCTGCCGGGCGCTGCCTCGGGCAAGGTGCCGGGCGCTGCCGCGGAGACGGTGCCGGACGCCGTCTCGGGCCCGGCTTCCGGCACGGTGCCGGGTGGTGCTCCTGGCTCGGTGCCGGGAACGGCCTCGGAGGTGGCTCGTGAGTCGCGTTGGGTCATCGAATCTCCTGAGCGTGGAGACCCCGGCCTTCAGGCCGGGGAGGAAACGCGGCACGGTGCCGCACTGTTATCGGATGCGGCTCGTTCTGTAAGATTCGAACATGCGTACGGCATTCAAGGTGCGGGCTTACCCCACCCCCGAATAGGCTGCGGTGCTGAACCGCACGTTCGGCTGCGTACGCGTCGTGTGAAACCGAACCCTGGACTGGCGGCACGCCCGGTACTACGGCGAGCGGGCAAAGACCAGCTTCACCCAGGCCAACGCCTACCTCACGGCGATGAAAGCCACCGAGGAACTGTCGTGGCTCAACGAGGTGTCGTCGGTGCCGTTGCAGCAGGCGATCCGCCACCAGCAGGTCGCGTTCTCCAACTTCTTCGCCAAACGGGCCAAGTACCCGCGTTACAAGTCCCGCACCGGACGCCAGAGCGCCGAATACACCCGGTCGGGGTTCCGCTGGCGGGACGGGCGGCTGTACCTGGCGAAGATGGACACCCCGCTTGAGTTCGTGTGGTCGTGGCCCGGTGTCGATCCGGCGTCGATCGACCCGACCACGGTGACCGTCTCCCGTGACCCGTGCGGGCGCTGGTACCTCTCCCTCGCCGTCGATGTCGATGAGCCCGCGCAGGCCCCCGCGACCGGTGCCGTGGCCGGCGTCGATCTCGGGATCAAGGACTTCGCGGTCACCTCCGACGGGGAGAAGATCGCAAACCCGCCCACGCTGGCGAAGCGGGAACGTAACCTTGCCCGCTACCAGCGGCGCATGGCCCGCAAGCAGCGCGGCAGCGCCAACCGGGCCAAGCCCAAAGCGAAGGTCGCCCGCGCCCACCGCAAGGTCCGCGCCTCCCGGACCGACTTCCTGCACCGCACCTCGGCGCGCCTCGTCCGCGACCACGACGTGATCGTCATCGAAGACCTGGCCGTGAAGAACATGGTGCGCAACCGGAGCCTGGCCAAAGCGATCTGTGACAGCGGGTGGGGCGCCTTCCGCCGCATGCTCGAATACAAGACGGCCAGGCACGGACGCCACCTGATCGTGATCGACCGCTGGTATCCGTCGAGTAAGACCTGTTCCGCGTGCGGGCATCTGCTCGCCGAACTGAGTCTTTCCACCCGGACGTGGCGCTGCCCGTCCTGCGGCACCCGGCACGACCGGGACATCAACGCCGCGAAGAACATCCTTGCGGCAGGTCTTGCCGTAGCCCGGGGTCAAGCTCCGGGCGATGCCTGTGGAGGTGACGTCAGACACTTCGGGTCCTCCCGGGTGCAGTCGCCGACGAAGCAGGAACCCCGGCCCGCGAGGGCTGGAATCCCCGTGCTTCAGCGCGGGGAGTAGTCAACATTCCGGTTTCTGCTCCGGGGGCGTGAACTCACGGGCGGTCCCACCGCGGCACTGGTCAGGACCAACCGGTACCAAACGACCCTATCGGGCTGAGCACCCGAAGGCGTCTTCCGGCGGCCGGCCCTGGTGGCCGGCGTGGTCCCCGCGCCGGCGGTAGCGTGCCGTCGCGCTTGCGGGGACCTGACCGGGGTAAGCGCCGGGTAGTCAGGGAGTGAGGCGCCGGCGGGCGCGCCACCCCGTGAGCAGGGCGTCCGCGCCCGGTTCACCGACGTCTTGCCGGATCGCTGGACCGCGCCGGCCAGGGCGGGACGGGCCTCGCGCCCGCTCCGCCCCGGCGGCCGTCCCGGACTCAGGGGAAGTGTCATGCAGAAGCACTCGCTCGTAGCCGTAGGCCGTCTCCAGCTCGACCGCGCGGCGGACTCGTCCGGAGGGCACGCGGCGGACACGGTGGTCGGCGGGCACGAACGCGTCCTGCGCCAGACGGTGATCGCGTTGCTGCGCGGGGCGAAGATGAAGGATTTCGAGAACCCCGGCGAGGGGTCCTTCCACGTCCTGGAGGGCCGGATCCGCGTGACGGCGCGCGGCGCGTCGTGGGAAGTCATGGCCGGTGACCTGCTGGAGCTGCCGGACAGCCGCCAGAGCGTGGAGGCCCTGGAGGATTCCGTGGTGCTGTTCACGGTCGCGAAGACGGGCTGAGCGCGCCGGCGGTGCGGCGTCCCGGCGGTTGGTATGGGGAGCCGCGCCGTCGCTCCGGGGGGAGCACGGAACGGGTCTTGTGGTTTAAGGTGCCTTTGGGTGTGCCGGGAAGTCTGGTCGGCGTTGGGTCCTTTGCGTTGCTCGCGCCGATTCCCCGGGAGGTTCGCCGATGACCGCCATCGCGGCCGTCGCCATCTTCACCGTCGCCTACGTGCTCATCGCGACCGAACGCATCCATCGGACGGCCGCGGCGCTCGGCGGCGCGGCGCTGATGCTGCTGATCCACGCCGCGAACGCCCACTCGGCCTTCTTCTCCGAGCACTCCGGCGTCGACTGGAACGTGATCTTCCTGCTGCTCGGCATGATGGTCATCGTCGGCGTGCTCCGGCAGACGGGCGTGTTCGAGTACGTCGCGATCTGGGCGGCCAAGCGCGCCCGTGGCCGGCCGTTCCGCCTGATGGTCATGCTGGTGGTGATCACCGCCGTCGCCTCGGCCCTGCTGGACAACGTGACGACCGTCCTGCTGGTCGCGCCCGTGACGTTCCTGGTGTGCGACCGGCTCTCGCTGCCGGCCGCGCCGTTCCTGATCGCCGAGGTGATGGGCGCCAACATCGGCGGCACCGCGACGCTCGTCGGCGACCCACCCAACATCATCATCGCCAGCCGGGCGGGCTTCACCTTCAACGACTTCCTCGTCCACCTCGCGCCGCTCGTCGTGGTCCTGCTGGTCGTGCTGCTGGCCCTGTGCCGGTGGCTGTTCCGGTCCGCCTTCGTCTACGACGCGGCGCGCGCGGCCGAGATCATGAAGCTGCACGAGCGCGAGGCCATCCGCGACCCCCGGCTGCTGTGGCAGAGCCTCGCCGTGCTCGCGGTGGTGATCGTCGCCTTCGTCCTGCATCCGGTGCTGCACTACGAGCCGGCCGTGGTCGCGCTGCTCGGCGCCGGCCTGCTCGTCGCCGCGACCCGGGTCACCGTCGAGGACGCGCTGCGCGACGTCGAGTGGGCGACGCTGGTGTTCTTCATGGGCCTGTTCATCATGGTCGGCGCGCTGGTGGAGACGGGCGTGATCGGCCAGGTCTCGCAGGCCGCCGCGTCGGCCACCGAGGGCAGGCTCGGCCTCGCGACCGTGGGGCTGCTGTGGGGCTCGGCGGTGCTGTCGGGGATCGTGGACAACATCCCCTACGTGGCCACGATGAGTCCGATCGTCGCGGACCTCGCCCACGCGGCCGGCCCGGACGGCAACGTGCTGTGGTGGGCGCTGGCGCTCGGCGCGGACCTCGGCGGCAACGCGACCGCGGTGGGCGCGTCGGCGAACGTCGTCGTGCTCGGCATCGCCGCCCGCAACGGCGTCCGCATTGGTTTCTGGGAGTTCACGAAGTACGGTCTCGTCGTCACCGTCGTCACGGTCGGCCTGGCGACTCCGTACCTCTGGCTCCGCTACCTGGCCGGTTAGGCTGATCGTACGGGCGAAGGAGGCCTCAGGTGCACGCACGTGATCTCGTCGTCGATTTCCCCGCCGTGGCGATGGAAACCCCCGCGGTGGACGCCGCCCGGCTGCTGGCCGAGCACGATCTGCCCGGCCTGATCGTCGTGGACGGGGACGGCCGGCCACTGTGCGTGCTGCCGGGCACGCAGGTGCTGCGCATGGCGGTGCCGCGCTACTGCCAGGACGACCCGGCGCTGGCCCGCGTCGTGGACGAGGGCCACGCCGACCTGTTCGTCCGCGCGCTCGGCTCCCGCACGGTGCGCGAGTGCCTGCCGGAGCAGCCGCGCGAGCTGCCGATCACCGACCCGGGCGCGACCGTGCTCGAGGTGGCGGCGCTGATGGCCCGCACCCGCAGCCCGCTGGTGGCCGTCGTGGAGGGCGGCCGCCTGATCGGGGCGGTCACCCTCCACGGCCTGCTCGACCATCTGCTTTGACTGTGCCTATGGCCTCGCTCCGCTCGGATCAGGCGAGCGTGGGCTCGTGCGGGTCCCAGCCCGGGGGCAGGATCTCCGGCTCGGCCGCCGTCGTCCGCAGGTGGCGGAACTCGCCGTGCCGGGCCGAGTCGATGATCGACGCCATCGTGTCCAGCACGTGCAACGCCAGCGCCCCGGAGGCGCGGTGGGGGGCGCCGGTGCGCAGGGCGCGCGCCATGTCCAGTACGCCGATGCCCCGTCCGACCGTCGTCCCCTCGATGGGCAGCTCCCGCCAGTCTCCGTCGCCGGAGCCGCGCACGCGCAGCGGACCGGCGAAGGTGTTCGGGTCGGGCAGGGACAACGTGCCGTCCGTGCCGATGATCTCGATCGCCGTCACGTTGGCGGGCGAGTCGAAGCTGAACGTCGCCGAGGCGCTCGCCCCGCCGACGAAGTCGATCAACGCCATGACGTGTGTCGGCACCTCGACGGCGAAGCTCGTCCCGCCCTTCGGGCCCGAGCCGATGACCCGGTGCGGCCGGGCCTGCCGCGCGGTGGCCGCGACCTTGGACAGCGGTCCCAGCATCGAGGTCAGCGCGGTCAGGTAGTACGGGCCCATGTCGAACAGCGGGCCCGCCCCGCCCTGGTAGAGGAACTCGGGGTTCGGGTGCCAGGACTCCGGGCCGGGGCTCTGCATCACGGCGTTCGCCGCGACCGGCGTGCCGATCATGCCGGAGGCGATCGCCCGCTTGGCCGACTGCAGCCCCGCGCCGAGGAACGTGTCCGGCGCGTTGCCCACCAGCAGCCCGCGCGTGGCGGCCTCGGCCAGCAGCTTCTCGCCCTCGCCGGGGTCCAGCGTGAGCGGCTTCTCGCCGTACACGTGCTTGCCGGCGCGCAGGGCGGCGGACGCGACGGCCGCGTGCGCCGCCGGGATCGTCAGGTTGACGACGATCTCGACCTCGGGCACGCCCAGGATCGCCTCGACGTCGCCGGACACCGGGACGTCGTACACGCGGGCCTTGGCGCGGGCGCGCTCCTCGTCGAGGTCGGCGACGCCGAGCACGCGGACGTCGGGGAACGTGGTCAGGTTGCGCAGGTAGGCGTCGCTGATCGCGCCCGCGCCGACGACCGCGACGCCGACGGGCCCGGCCGTCACCCGCGCCCCAGACCGGACAGGTAGGCGTGGCTCGCGGCCAGGGCGTCCACGACGTCGGTGGCGCAGGTGTCCAGCTCGACGATGCGCCACGCGTCCGGCGCGGCGGCGAGGATGTCCGGCACCGGCATGACCCCGTCGCCCACGGCCACGTGCGGCTCTTCCCTGACGCCCGGGCCGTCCTTGACGTGCAGGGCGAGGACGCGGTCCCCGAGGCGGCCGAGCAGCGCGGGCACGTCGGCGCCGCCCACGGCGGCCCAGTACGTGTCGACCTCCAGGAACACCCCGGGGGCGAGCCGCGCGGCGAGGGCCTCCAGGGCGTGGACGCCGCCGACCTTCGGCTCGATCTCCCACCAGTGGTTGTGGTAGCCGAGGCGCATGCCGTGCCCGGCCGCCTGCTCGGCGAAGCCGTTGAGCAGGTCGGCGGTGCGGGCGATGCCGTCGGCGGTCGTGAACTCCTCGTGGGCGATGCCGCCCGGGATGATCACGAGGTCGGTGCCCACGGTGGCGATGGCGTCGAAGACGGCGTCCGGCTCCTCGCTCAGCAGGGCGTAGGCGTGCGTGGCGGCGACGGTGAGCCCGAGGTCGTCCACCACCTGCCGGAACCCCTTGGGGTCGTCGGTGGGGTCGTACGCCTCGACGGCGCCGTACCCGATCTCGGCGATGCGCCTTAAGACCTCGTCGCGACCGGTCTTCATGTGGTCACGCACGGTGTACAGCTGCACGCCCAGTGGCTTCGGCATGGGGGTCAGGCCTCCCGATCGGCTCCCCGATACGATTCGTCAAAACGTTAAAACGCCGTAAATGGAATGACAACGGGTTAGTTTCGATCGTTTGAGGAACATGCGTGGGGGAGGGAGACCGGCGCGCGGTCTCCCTCCCTCAGAGGTCAGGCCTTCCGCGCGTCAGGGCGCCGCCGCCCCGCTGATCGCGGGCGCCGGGGCCTCCTCGACGGGCGGCGTGGACGTCCCGCCCTCGCGCCGCAGCCGCCTGGCGCGCCGCTTCTCCTTGCGGGTCTCGACCATCGTGTAGAGGGTCGGGACCAGCAGCAGGGTGAGCACGGTGGAGCTGATCAGACCGCCGATGACCACGATGGCGAGCGGCTTGCTGATGAACCCGCCGCCCCCGGTGACGCCGAGCGCCATGGGCAGCAGCGCGAAGACCGTGGCCAGGGCCGTCATCAGGATCGGCCGCAGCCGCCGCCGTCCGCCCTCGACGACCGCCTCGTGCAGCGGCATCCCCTGCTCGCGGTACTGGTTGATCAGGTCCAGCAGGACGATGGCGTTGGTGACCACGATGCCCACCAGCATCAGCATGCCGATCATGGCGGCGAGGCCCAGCGACGTGTTCGTGACGAGCAGCAGGCCGATGGCGCCGGTCGCCGCGAACGGGATCGACACCAGCAGCACCAGCGGCTGGATCAGGCTGCGGAACGTCGCCACCATCACGAGGAACACCAGCGCGATGGCGGCGACCAGCGCCAGCCCCAGGTTGCCGAACGCCTCGGCCTGGTCGGCGCTCACGCCACCGATCTCGTAGCTCGCCCCCGCCGGCAGCGCCAGCTTGTCCAGCCTGGTGGTCAGCTCGTTGGACGTGGCGCCGAGGTTCGAGCCCGTGGCCTTGCCCGAGACGGTCGCGCTGCGGTCTCCGTCGATGCGCGTGACCTCGACGGGGCCGTTGACCTGCTCCACGGTGGCGACGTCGCCGACCGTGACGTCCCCGGCGATCTTCAGGTCGCGCAGGCCGTCCACGGAGGCGGGCGTGTCCTGGCCGCGCAGGATCACGTCCGCCGACGCGCCGTCCAGGGTGATCTGCGTGATCGTGCTGCCCCGGAAGGCCTGCGACACGGCCTGGCCGACGGCGATCTCGCTCAGGCCCTTCTCTGCGGCCTTGCGGCGGTCGACGGTGACCTCGACGCGCGGCGTGGTGTCCGCCATGCTGCTGGTCACCTCCGCGACGTCGGGCACCCCGGCCATCGCGTCCTGGACGGCCTTGGCCGCCGTCCGCAGCGTGTCGAGCTCGGAGGCCCGGACCACGACCTGCAACGCGTCGCCGCCGAACCCGCCGGACTGGCCGACGCTGATCTCGCCGATGCCCTTGATCGCGCCGAGCCGGTCGGTGAGCCGCTTCTCGACGGCGCCCGCGTCCGTCCCCTCGCGCAGGGTGATCGAGTGGCTGGCCCGGGACTGGCCGCCCCCGCCTCCGCCGCCCCTGCCCAGCAAGCCGCCCCCGCCGCCCACGGTGACCTGGTACGACTCGATCTCCTTGGTGTCGGCGAGCACGTCCTCGACCCGCTTGGCCATGGCGTCGGCGGAGGCGAGGGAGGTGCTGGCGGGAAAGGTCTGCCGCACGCTGATCGTGTTCTGGCCGGAGTTGTCGATGAAGCTGGTCTGGAGCAGCGGCACCAGCGCCAGCGTACCCACGAAGATCACGAGCGCCCCCGCGACCGTCGAGACGCGGTGCCGGGTGACGAAGCGGATCATCGGGACGTAAGCCCGCTGCAACCGGCTGCGGCGCTCCTTCTCGTCGGCCGCCCGGCGGATCGCCTCGGCGTCGCCGCTCTTCGGCGGCTTCAGGAACCAGTAGCTCAGCACCGGGACGACCGTCAGGGACACCAGCAGCGAGGCCAGCAGCGCCACCGTCACCGTGGTCGCGAACGGGCTGAACAGCTCGCCCACCAGCCCGCCCACGAAGGCGATCGGCAGGAACACCGCCACCGTCGTCAGCGTGGACGAGGTGACCGCGCCCGCGACCTCCCGGACGCCGTTCTGCGTCGCCGTGCGCCTGCCCTCGCCGTAGGACAGATGGCGTTTGATGTTCTCCAGGACCACGATCGAGTCGTCCACGACCCGGCCGATCGCGATGGTCAGCGCGCCCAGCGTGAGCATGTTGAGCGAGAAGCCCTGCGCCCACAGGGCGATGAGCGCGACCAGCACCGACAGCGGGATCGACAGCGCCGTCACGATCGTGGACCGCACCGAGAACAGGAACACCAGGATCACCAGCACGGCCATGGCCAGGCCCAGCAGGCCCTCGGTGGTGAGGCTCTCGATGGACTTCTCCACCGACGGCGCCTGGTCGAAGATGACCGTGAACTTCGCGCCGCCGCCCAGGGAGGACTCAAGGCCGGGCAGCTTGTCCCGCACGGCGTGCGAGATCGACACCGCGTTGCCGTCGGGCTTCATGGTGATCGCCACGCCGAGGCTGGGCGTGCCGTTCGTCCGGGTCAGCGTGGTCGAATCGGCGAGCCCCTGCTCGACGGTCGCGACGTCCCCGAGACGGACGGGCTTCGGCGGGGCGGGACGCGTCTGCGCGGCCGGTGCGGCGGGGCTTCCGGGCGCCGCCGCGCCGCCAGGCCGCTGGGCCTGGGCGTTCGGGACGGCCGGGGAGGCGGGCAGGTAGAGGTCCCGGATGTCCTTCACCGAGCCGAGCGCCGTCCCGACCTGGACGGTGAGCGACCTGCCCGAGTCGGTCAGCGTGCCCGCGGGCAGCGGGGTGCCGGCCGACTGGACGGCGGTGGCGATCGCCGAGGCGGACAGCCCGCGCTCGGCCAGCTTCTTGGCATCCGGGGTGATCGTGATCACCTCGTCGCGGGTGCCGGAGACCGTCGCCTCCCGGACCCCGTCGATGCCGGCGAGCGTGGGGACCACCTCGGTGTCCAGCTTGTCCGCGAGCCGGCGCTGGTCCTGCGCCGAGGCCACGGCGAGCTGGACGACCGGGATGTCGTCGGTGTTCCCCGTGAACACCTGCGGGTCGACCCCGTCGGGGAGCTGGGGCCGCACCCGGGAGATGACCTGCTGGATCCGGTTCTGCGCCGCCTCGATGTCCTCCCCGAAGTCGAACTGGACCTGGAGGGTCGCGTTGGACTCCCGGGACGTCGAGTTCACCCCCGTGACGCCGGACACGCCGCGCAGGCCGTCCTCCAGCGGCCGAGTCACCCGGTCCTCCACGATCTGCGGCGCCGCCCCGGGATACGGCGCGATGATCGACACGGCGGGAAACGAGAGCGAGGGCAGCAACTGCTGCTTCAGCGCCGGGATCGTGTAGAAGCCGAACGCGGCCACCGCGATCGTGATCAGTGCGACGAGCCCGCGGTTGGCGAGGCTCAGCCTTGCGAGTAACGACATCGGTCCACTTCTCTGTTCGGGCGGTGTCATGGCGGGCGTCCCCCCGGACGATGACGTCACGGCCGGCCCGCACTACCAGGCTGGTGGCAAGGGGGAGCGCGAACGTCCGCCGTTGGGACGGTCTTCACGTACGGCGAACGCCGTACACCCGCCGCCGCGCTACCGCGCCCGGGGGCCTCAGGACAGGGACCGGGGGCGGACCAGGCCGGTCTCGTAGGCGATGACGACGAGCTGGGCGCGGTCGTGGGCGCCGAGTTTGAGCATCGCGCGGTTGGCGTGGGTCTTGGCCGTCATGCGGCTGATGCCGAGGCGGTCGGCGATCTCGTCGTTGGTCAGGCCGCCCGCGACCAGCGTCATGACCTCGCGCTCGCGGTCGGTGAGCACCTCCAGGCTCTCCGGCGTGTGCTCGGCGGAGGCGCCGGGCGCGGCCAGGAACCGGGCGATGAGGCCCTTGGTGGCGCCGGGGGACAGCAGGGCGTCGCCGCGCGCCACCACCCGGATCGCGTCCTGGAGCTCGTCGGCCTCGACGCTCTTGCCGAGGAAGCCGCTCGCGCCCGCGCGCAGCGCCGCGAAGACGTACTCGTCGATCTCGAAGGTGGTCAGCACCAGGACCTTCACGCCCGCGAGGTCCTCGTCGGAGGTGATCGCCTGGGTGGCGGCGAGGCCGTCCATCTCGGGCATGCGGATGTCCATCAGCACGACGTCGGCGCGGGTGTCGCGGGCCAGCCGCACGGCCGCGTGGCCGGTGTCGGCCTCGCCCACCACCTCCAGGTCGGGCGCGGAGTCCACCAGGACGCGGAAACCGGCCCGCACCAGGGCCTGGTCGTCGGCCAGCACGACCCGGACGGTCATCGTGACTCCTCGCCGCGCGTCACGGGCGCGCGTGTGGTGCGATCGCGGCGGTGCGCCGCGGGCTCGTGGGCGGTCAAATCGCGCTCGTCTCCGGGGCGGGCAGGACGGCGTGGACGCGAAAGCCCCGGCCGGGGGCGGGGCCGACGCTGAACGTGCCGCCCACCGACAGGGCGCGCTCCCGCATGCCCAGCAGGCCGTGGCCGGTGCCGGTGGGCTCGCCCGTGCCGTTCGCGCCGTTCGCGCCCTTCGTGGCGCCCGCGCCGCGCGTGCCGGGGACGCGCCCGCCGTTGCCGTCGTCGGTGACGTCCACGGTCAGGTCCCGCCGCCCGTAGGTGATGCGCACGCGGGTGGACGCCTCGCCCGCGTGCTTGCTGACGTTGGTCAGCGCCTCCTGGACGACGCGGAACGCCGTCAGCTCGACGGGGGAGGGCAGCGGCCTGGGCGTGCCTTCGAGGCGGCAGTCGACCTCCAGGCCCGCCGCCGTGAACGAGTTGATCAGGTCGGGGAGCCGGTCGAGGCCGGGGGCGGGCTCGGTGGGCAGGTCCTCGGCGGCGCCCGGCTGGCGCAGCAGGCCGACGGTCGTGCGCAGTTCGTCGAGCGCGGCCCGCCCCGCCCGCCGGATGTGGCCGAGCGCCTCGCGGGCCTCGCGCGGGCGCGCGTCCATCACGTGCGCGGCGACCTGCGCCTGCACGTTGATCAGCGCGATGTGGTGGGCGAGGACGTCGTGCAGTTCCCTGGCGATGCGCAGCCGCTCCTCCATGACGCGCCGCTGGGCCTCCTCCTCGCGGGTGCGCTCCGCCCGCACTGCGCGCTCCTCGATCGCGGCGATGTGGGCGCGGCGGCTGCGCAGCCCGTCGCCGGCGGCGGTCGCCATGCAGATCCACGCGATCTGCCCGACGACCTCCGGCGGCATCGACGCCAGCTCGGAGGTGATGACGCGGGTCCCGGCGAGGACGACCGCGCAGGCCGTCCCGGCAGTCCAGGCGACGCGGCGCGGGCTGTGCGCGGCCAGGGTGGCGACGGCGATGGCGGGGATGAGGTCGAGCGGGCTCCGCACCCCGCCGCCGAGGATCTGGTGCAGGACCACGCCGCCGACCTCCACGGCGAGAACGATGCGCGGCCGGGCGCGCCGGAACACCAGCGCGGCGCACATCACTGCGGCGAGGGCCACGGTGTCCGCGGTGAGCGGGCCCATCGGCCGCGGCCGCTCGGACTGCGGGCCCGCGACGATCACCGCGAAGGTGAGCAGGGCGATGCCGGCGTCCACCAGGTAGGGGCGTGAGCGGAGCGCCTCGCGCAGCCCGGTCACGCTGAGCGCCTCGCGCAGCCGGGTCACGCCGAGGGCGTCGCGCGGCCGGGTCACACGTGTCACGCCCCTACGGTAGGCGGCGCGCGGGACCGCTCACCTCGTCCCCGAGGACCGGACTCCGCTACCGCGATCGCGGTACCCGCCGGGCGGGAGCCTCCGGGCGCGGTAGGCGATCCTCCGGCATCCGGTGGCGATCAGGTGTGGAAATTCTCCGGCGACCGTTCATACTCGGGAAGAGTGATCGGTGCGGAGACCGAAACATCGCCGGACGTATTCCACCCTGTCCGTCTTCCGCGCGGCAAAGAATCCTTGACCCGGGCATGGACGTGGCTTTCGCCGCCATGGGTGCACTGTTGGTGCAGGTCACAGGTATGACGACCCTCACGCGTCCCTCAGTGCCCACCCGGGCCCCCGCCGTGCCGCCGGTCCCCGCCCCCCGTGACGACTCCCGGCGACCTCACCGGCGGGAGGGACGACGAGACCGACGTCAGAGCACGGCCAGCCCCGCTGGCACGGAGAGGACGGCAGAACATGGCCAAACCTAGGGAAGCCCCCACCCTGGCCGGCGAGCTCGCCGCGGAGTTCGCTGGAACCCTGATCCTCATTCTCTTCGGCACGGCCGTCGTCGCGCAGGTGGTCGCGGGCGGCATCGGCGACCACGACAGCATCGCCTGGGCCTGGGGCCTCGGCGTCACGCTCGGCGTCTACGTCGCGGGCCGGATCAGCGGAGCCCACCTCAACCCCGCGGTCACGGTCGCGCTCGCCGTCTTCAAGGGCTTCGCGTGGCGCAAGGTGCTCCCGTACTCCGCCGCGCAGGTCCTCGGCGCCTTCGTGGCCGCGCTCATCGTCCGCTGGAACTACGGCGAGGTGCTCGCCAGGTTCGACCCCGGCCTCACCATCAAGAGCCAGGGCGTCTTCTCCACGCTGCCCGGCAACGGCGCCCTGCCCGTGCACGAGTGGGGCGCCTTCCGCGACCAGGTCATCGGCACCGCGATCCTGCTTTTCCTCATCCTCGCCGTCACCGACGTCGCCAACAGCGCCCCCGCCGCCAACCTCGCGCCGTTCGTCGTCGGCCTCGTCGTCGTCGCCATCGGCATGGCCTGGGGCACCAACGCCGGGTACGCCATCAACCCCGCCCGCGACTTCGGGCCGCGCCTCGCCTCGTGGCTCACGGGGTACGCGTCGGCGTGGCGAGATCAGTACGGCAACCTCTACTTCTGGGTACCGATCGTGGCCCCCCTGATCGGCGCCGTGCTCGGAGCCGGCCTGTACCAGGCGCTCGTCGCCCGATATCTGCCGACGGCGAGCGAGTCCGAGCCGGGAAGGGTCCCCACCGAAGCCTGAGGCGCGCGGCGCCGCCAAGCAACTCCGGCCCCGCGCGCCCGCGCCGGAGGCCGCAAAAGGAGGCAAACGATTCATGGCTGACTTCGTCGGAGCGGTCGACCAGGGCACGACCAGCACCCGCTTCATGATCTTCGACCACGGCGGCAACGAGATCGCCCGCCACCAGCTCGAACACCAGCAGATCCTCCCGCAGGCGGGCTGGGTCGAGCACAACCCGGTGGAGATCTGGGAGCGCACCCGCGCGGTGATCGAGACCGCGCTCGGCAAGGCGAGCCTCACGGCGGCCGACCTCGTCGCGCTCGGCATCACCAACCAGCGCGAGACCACCGTCGTGTGGGACCGCAGGACCGGCCGGCCGTACTACAACGCGATCGTCTGGCAGGACACCCGCACCGACCGCATCGCGAGCGCGCTGGAGCGCGAGGGCAAGGGCGAGGTCATCCGGAGCAAGGCCGGCCTTCCCCCGGCGACGTACTTCTCCGGCGGCAAGATCCAGTGGATCCTCGAGAACGTCGAGGGCGTGCGCGAGGCGGCGGGGGCCGGGCACGCCGTGTTCGGCAACACCGACACCTGGCTGCTGTGGAACCTCACCGGCGGCCGGGACGGCGGCGTGCACGTCACCGACCCCACCAACGCGAGCCGCACGATGCTGATGAACCTGGAGACCCTCGACTGGGACGACGAGCTGCTGTCGTTCTTCGGGATCCCGCGCGGCATGCTGCCCGAGATCCGCCCGTCCTCCAACCCCGGCCTGTACGGCGTCACGCGCGCGGACGGCCCCCTGCACGGCGAGGTGCCTCTGTCCGGCGACCTCGGCGACCAGCAGGCCGCGACCGTCGGCCAGGTGTGCTTCGGCGTCGGCGAGGCCAAGAACACCTACGGCACCGGCAACTTCCTGCTGCTCAACACCGGCAACGAACTCGTCAGGTCCCGGCACGGGCTGCTCACCACGGTCTGCTACCAGTTCGGCGAAGAGAAGCCGGTCTACGCGCTGGAAGGCTCGATCGCCGTCACCGGCTCGGCCGTCCAGTGGCTGCGCGACCAGCTCGGCATCATCTCCGGCGCCGCGCAGAGCGAGTCGCTGGCCCGGCAGGTCGACGACAACGGCGGCGTGTACTTCGTGCCCGCGTTCTCCGGGCTGTTCGCGCCGTACTGGCGGTCCGACGCGCGCGGCGCGATCGTCGGGCTGTCGCGGTACAACACCAACGCGCACATCGCCCGCGCCACGCTGGAGGCGATCTGCTACCAGACCAGGGACGTCGTCGAGGCCATGGCCAACGACTCCGGCGTCCGCCTCGACGTGCTGCGCGTGGACGGCGGGGTGACCGCCAACGACCTGTGCATGCAGATCCAGGCGGACGTGCTCGGCGTGCCGGTGTCCAAGCCGGTCGTCGCCGAGACCACGGCCCTCGGCGCGGCGTACGCGGCCGGGCTCGCCCTCGGCTTCTGGAGCTCCACCGAGGAACTGAAGCGCAACTGGAACGAGGACCGCCGCTGGCTGCCCGCGTGGTCGCAGGAGCGCCGCGAGGAGGGCTACGCCGGCTGGAGGAAGGCGGTAGAACGCACCCTGAACTGGGTCGACGTCGACTGACGGCAAGCGCGCAGACGGGCGGCTTCCGGCGGGCCCTGAGCCGGCCCGCCGGAAGGCCTCGCCCCACGACCAGGCAGCCTGCGATGCCCCCCTCACCGGCTCCGCCGAAAAGGTCCTCGCTCCGCTCGGACTGTTCCTCTTGGGGCTCCGCCCCCACACCCCCGGACTCCAGAGCCGCGAGCTCAGTTGAAGACTCACATCAACCCTGACGCGAAGTGTCTCCGGAGTACTAGAAGGGCACTTCGCACCAGGTTGTGACGGATACTCCTCGATGGGTTACACCCCTATTGAGACGTGTCGTGTCGGTGTGAGCGCCAAAGACCTCGTTGCAGCCTTGGATCTGTACAAGGTGACCGATGGGAAGCGTGAGGCTCTGTTGACGCTGGCGCGCACTGCTAAACAGCGGGGGTGGTGGGATAGATACGACTCAATTCGTGCAGACTATGCGAACTACATCAGCCTCGAGGCTGAGGCCGACACGGTGAAGTGCTACTGCAGCATGCTGATTCATGGTCTGCTGCAGACCGAGAAGTATGCTCAAGCCGTTATCAGGTCGGCCCTTATGTCCCTGCTGCCTCCAGCGGAGATCTCCAGGCGGGTAGATGTCCGGATGACGCGACAGGAGGCGCTACGTCGGCAACCCCCGCTCAAAATCTGGGCCGTTCTTGATAAAGCCGTGCTTCGGCGCATGACCGGTGGCGCGGAGGCCATGCGGGAGCAGTGTCGTCACCTGGTCGAAGTCGCGGAAAGCCCGAATGTGACGATTCAGGTCCTTCCCTACGCGCTCGGAGCTCACCCTGGGACCGTGGAGTTCTCGATCCTGGAGTTCCCGGAGCCGTACGATCCCGATGCCGTCTATGTCGAGACGATGACGAGCAGCCTTTATATCGAGGACGATACGGACGTTTATCGGTATACGCTCGCCTTTGACCAGTTACGTGCGATGGCGCTCGGTCCCGATGAGTCGATCGAAATGATCTGTCGGGTCGCCGAGTCCTCATAGTACGGACGGAGGGAGCATGATGTCTGAGCGACAGATCGGCATCGCTGCGCTTGCCTGGCGTAAGTCCACTTACAGCAACGGTGGTGAGGGCTGCGTTGAGCTCGCGGTAGCTGACGTTGCAATGATCACGCGTGGCCGGCGTGAGAACGGCTTTAGTGAGGGAGTCGAGCCGGCGGTCGCCGCCGACGTGAGCAGCAGCGGGTCTCGGCAGGTGACGGCCGGCGGCGGCCTGTATCTGGTAAGGGACTCGAAGAACCCCGGCGGTCCGGTGCTGGCATTCACGCCTGGTGACTGGGCCGCATTCGTCCGTGGCATCAAGCAGGGCGAGTTCGGCCCACAGCGGTAATGGGCCTGACCGCCTAACCCGCCGGAGCGCCGTGTCCCTGCACCCGGCAGTACATGGTCATCAGCGATCGGCCCGTCGGCGATATGCCGCCGTTCGAAGAGGGGTCGTGGAACGAATGGCGGCGCAAGGTGCTGGGGATAGGCCGGGGATCACCCATGTCGAGCTCACGCTGCAGGGGCGGTTCGCCGAGGCGACCATCCTCCAGGGCATGCGCGTGCGAGTGATCAAACTCGCCCGTCCCACCACCGGCTCCGTGTACGCGAGCCCCTCTACCCGCTGACCACTCTGGACTGGGTGGATGTCGACTGAGTGCGCCCGGGAGCGCGTCCTGGGTTCCGGTGCGCGTCCGCCCCGGGTTTCCTGGCCCCTGGAGATCCTTCCGTCGAAGGCCAGGCCGGTTCGCTCCCGGCCGGGCCTTCGACGTGTCCGGGCGCGGTGGAGGCGGGCGGGCCGGGCGCGGTGGGCGCGGTGGGGGAGACGCCGGCGCTACGGCGGTTCACCAACATTTCTTGGCGGTGTTAGGTCCCCGTCGATGGGGGGCGGTGGGTGATGTTCGGTGATGTTCGGGGGGTTTGTGCTGTTCCGTGGCTTGTGCCGAAAAGCTAGCGGCATGACCTGACCAAGCTGACCGATTCGTGTCATCAAAGCCTGATATTTCTCATTACTCCACGCGGTGTAATCGTCCGATCTGTCTCGTCAACCCCCCTGGACCTGCGGCTTCCCACGCAGCAGGCCCTGAGACAGAAGGAGAGACTCGTGAGACGAGTCATGTCCCTTGTCGTGGCCACCGCCATCGCTCTCGGCGTCACCACCCTGACGTCCGCTCCCGCCAACGCCTTCACCCCGCCGAACATCCCCTCCCTCAGCACGGCGACCTCCGAGCTCAACGCGCTCACCGTCGACGTCGAGCGCAACTCGGGGACCTACGACCGCAACCTGTTCCCGCACTGGATCACGATCTCCGGCACCTGCAACACCCGCGAGACCGTGCTCAAGCGCGACGGCTCCAGCGTGGTCACCGGCTCGGACTGCTACCCGACGTCCGGACGGTGGACCTCCCCCTACGACGGCGCCACCTGGACCCTCGCCTCCGACATCGACATCGACCACATGGTGCCCCTCGCCGAGGCCTGGCGCTCGGGCGCGTACGCCTGGACGACCTCGCGGCGGCAGGCGTTCGCCAACGACCTCACCAACGCCCAGCTCTGGGCCGTCACCGACAACGTCAACCAGGCCAAGGGCGACGCCGACCCGGCGCTCTGGAAGCCCCCGCTGACGTCCTTCTGGTGCACCTACGCCAAGGCGTGGATCGACGTGAAGTACGAGTGGAGCCTCACCGTCAACAGCGCGGAGAAGTCGGCGCTGTCCAGCATGCTGGGCCGCTGCTAGAACACCCCGCGGCGGCGCGGGATCTGTTCCGCGCCGCCGCCGACTCGCCGCCGGTGAAGCCGGATATTTCACATGAATGAGTGATATAGCGGGCCGGATGCGTCGCATAGGCTTTTCGCGGTCGCGTCCGGCCCCGGCCGTCCCCACGTCCGAGACCCGGCCGCTGCCAGAGACCGAGTGCGGCCGTCGCTCGGCCGTGGAGGAGGCGTCGGTGGGGATCATTTCGCGCGGCTTCCGCGGCCGCCCACGGGACGAGGGCGTGCGGCTCCCTCCCGGCCAGTACCTGGAGACCGGCTTCCCCGTGCTGTCCGCCGGCCCGACCCCGCGGGTCGACCTGGACCGCTGGGAGTTCGCGATCGACACCGAGGCCGGGCAGACCCACCGCTGGTCATGGGTTCGTGGAGATGGCCGCGGACCTGCTGCTCACGCTCGGCCACGACCCGATGCGCATCAGGGCCGAACGCTTCGGGCCGACGGGAGCCTGACGGGGACCCCGGCGCGAGACTCGCTTGACAAGCGGAGTGGATGCTCCGCATTCTGAAGTAACTGGAGTTGCTACTCCGTTTCAAGCGTGCCCCTACCCGGAGGAGTTCCGTCATGCCCGAGAACGCCGAGCACGTCCGGAGCCCGCGTGAGGTCTTCGAGCGCCTGGCCATCCTCATCTCGTCCGGTGCCTGGGAGGAACTCCCCGGCCTGTACGCGGAGGACGTCGTCGTCGACATCCCCCTGGCGATCCCCGAGCCGATGCGCGTCGAGGGCAGGGACGAGGTGGGCCGCCACTTAACCGACCGCGTGGGCCTGCTGAAGCTGCGCGTCGTGGAGTACACCGTCCACGAGACCGCCGACCCGGAGGTCGTCGTCGCCGAGTTCGTCAACGAGGGCGAGGTGGTCGCCACCGGACGGACGTGGCGGGCGAACAACGTCCAGGTGCTGCGCGTCCGTGACGGCCTGATCGTGTCCTCGCGCGACTACCACGACCACTTCCGCATCAACACCGCCTTCGACCGTCTCCCCGACCTCCTCAAGACCACCGAAGACCAGAGCTGACCCTGAGCCGTCCGGGAGTACTGTGAGGCGGCGTTGCGCTCACCATCCGCAGGTCCACGCGTGACCTCACTCGATCTTCGCTCAATCAAGGTCGGCAAGTAGATCGCGGATCCCCTGGATACGCGGGTGATACGCCGGGTAGCCGCCCTCATAGAACGCCAGGCAGCGTCGGGCACGCCTCGCGGCTTCGACGCTCCGGCCCTGCCGGGGAGGAACATGTGGGCGTGACCCTGACGCAGGTCGGCCGGGATGGGATCGCTTTCGAACTCGTGCCGCAGCAGTTCCAGGGCGTCGGGTTCGGTGGCGCGCCGGCGTTCGTGCAGGCGGACGACCTCGGCGTCGGACAGTACGATCTTGGTCTTGTCACCGCGGCCGTAGTACTTGCCGTTGACCATGTGGGGCGCGAGCGTCGGCGTGGTCGCAGGTGAACCACCCGGCGGGGAGCTGGACCTCGCAGCCTGGGCACAGCCCGGCCACCAACTCCCCGCCAGCCTCCACACGCGCCGCACCCGTGTGCGAGCACCCGGAACGACCGGCCGCCGCCAGCGGAGAAGCCTCACAGGGTCAGGTCCAACGCTGGTCGTAGTCCTTGTGGGTGCTGTACCGGGCCGCGCGCAGATCCGGAAGGAGGCGTCGGTTCACTTGATCAACAGTGCTCGTGGGACGGCTCAGTCGCGCTTTTGGACGGAGCTGCTGAGGATGCTCGCGCCGCCGGGCACACGGACGCTGGAGGTGGAGCCGACGGCGACCCAGGGCCCCGAGGCCGATTCGGTGTAGCCACCGAGCTGCGGGTTGACGAACCGGTACGTCACGTAGATCGCGTGGTAGCCCGTGCCGGTCGCGCAGTAACTGCTGAGGTAGCCGTCTGCGGAGAAGCTCGTCGAGCAGGTGTCGGGGATGGCGTGCGCGGGCGTGGCCGTGCCGGCGACGATCGCGGCGGAGACGAGCGCCGCGCCGATGAGGGAGGCGCACTTCTTGGTGTTCACGATCCGCTCCTTGTATGTGGGTGGTTGCCGGTGCTTCCCACGGGCCGGACCCGCGGGAGGTGGTGTGGCCGCGGGTCAGCGTTTGTTGACCCAGTAGTTCTGCAGGCTTCCCGTCGCCGGGATGCGGGCCGTCGACGCCGAGCCCACCGGGACCCACGGCCCCTCGTTGGTGATGACGCCGACCTGCGGGTTCACATGGCGGTGGAGAGGGGGGCCGGAGGCGCCGACCGACCTTTTTCTTAGGAAAGTTTCCTATTCGAAAGATACCTCCGGGTCGCACGTCGTCAAGACCCCGCCCGAGGCCCGAAAGCCGGGCCTGGGCCGCCCGCTTCGGTGGCCACGCGTTCGTCGTCTGCGTGACGGGCTCGAAGAAACGCCACCAACGCCGTTGTTCTTGCGTCTATGGTCGCCCTCCTGTCGTGAGCCCCGCCTGGTGGGTGTGCCGCACGATCACCCCGCCCACTCGGCGGACGGGTCAGCGCGCGGGTCACGGCCGTGCCACGCCCACGCCGCTTCCCACGTCCGTTTCTGCTTGACCGGGTCGGCCTGCCAGTAGCAGACGCACCCGGGGCACCTCAGCCACGGGCGGCCTGTATGCCTCCGCACTTTGAACCGGCCGACCAGGTCACCGTTATGCCTTGATGCTCGTTGGGCCATGGGACATGAGGCGGGAACTGGAGGTACTGCGCGGACGCGTTCTGGCAGAGGATCCCTGATCTGGATTCGGGGCCGGTCCGCGCGGTTCAGAGGGAGCGGAGGTGGTCCACCGCCGCGCGGGCCACGGTGCCGATTGCGGCGTCGGCTCTGGGCTGGTTCTGGGCGGTGCCGAGCGAGCGGGTGAAGACCGCCACCGCGTAGCGGCCGCCGTCCGGGTACTCCACGACGCCCACCTCGTTGCGGATGGTCGGCAGTGACCCCGTCTTTCCGCTGACCACCACGTCGTCGTACGGGAAGCCCGACGCCAGGCGGTGCGGCCACACCTGCAGGCCCAGCAGGCGGCGGATCGCCGCGCAGGCGGGCGGGCCCGCGGCCTCGTCCCGCCAGACCATGCCGAGCAGCCGGGTCATCTCCCTCGGGGTGCTGCGGTTGGTGTTGGCGGGGTCGAGCACCCGCAGGTGCGCGAGCGCGCGCGGGTCCAGCGGCTCGGGGGAGGCGCCGCGGTCGGCGTCGAGGGCCGCGAGCAGCCCCCGGCAGTCGTGCTCGATCCAGGTGTTGGTGAGCCCGAACGCCGTCAGCATCGCGTTGACCGCCTTCAGGCCGACGCGGGCCGCCACGACGTCGGCGGCGGCGTTGTCGCTGACCGCGATCATCAGGTAGGCCAGGTCGCGCAGGGACAGGGTGGCGGCGTCGAGCATGGCAGCCAGCCCCGTGCCGCCCGCCGTACGCCCCTCGGGGCCGATCCGGCACGGCTCGGCGGGGTCGAGCAGGCCCGCCTCGGCCTGGCGGTGGAACTCGACGAGCAGCGGCAGCTTGAACACCGACGCCAGCACGACGGGCTCGTCCGGGCCGACGCCGACCTCCGCGCCGGTGTCCAGGTCGACCGCGTGCACGGTTCCCGTGACGGCCGCCGCGCGGAAGACGCCCGCCAGGTCCGGTTGCCTCATGCCAGCAGCCCCGACGACGGACGGTGTCTGATCGTGCGCGCCCGAGCGGCGCCCTCGTCCGCCAGCCCGGCGTTCTCCCGCAGCACGCGCACGGCCAGGGAGCCGAACGCCTCCACGGCCTCGCCCGCGTCGTCCCGGCGCCAGGTCGCCGAGACCCGCCAGGCCAGCGGGTCGCCGAGCAGCGGCCGCCACACCACGCCCGGCTGCTCGACCCGCGGGCCGAAGGCGACGGCCGTCCCCGACATGACCAGGCCGAGCGTGAACTGCGGGTGCAGCCCCGGGTGCACCTCGCCGGGCACGTACCCGTGGCGGCGGCACTCGCTCAGCGTCTCCTCGTGCAGGCCCGGCTCGCTCTCGCGCGGGAACAGCACGAGCGGGCGAGTCGCCAGGTCGGCGAGGTGGACGGACGAGAACGCGGCGAGCGGGTCGCCGGCGGGCAGCAGCACCCCTGGATGCTGCACCAGCACCGGCCCGTACGCCAGCCCGGTCGCCCCGGCCGGGTGGCGGATCACGCCGCCGTCCAGGCTGCCTTCGATCAGCGCCCTGACCTGGTCGGCGGTGGACATCTCGGTGAGCGCGGCCCGCAGGGGAGGGTCGGCCTCGCGCAGCGCGGCGAGCAGGGCGGCGATGACGGGCCCGCCCAGGTCGGGCGGCACGCCGATGCGCAGGCCGGCCACGCCGTCGCTCGCGGCGCGCGCCATGAGCTCGCGGATGCGGTCGGCGCGCGCGACGAGGTCGCGGGCCTCGGCGAGCAGCAGCCTGCCCGGCTCTGTGAGGCGTACCTGGCGGCTGGAGCGGTCGAACAGCCGCACGCCGAGCTCGTCCTCCAGCCGCTTGATGCGCTGGCTGAGCGGCGGCTGCGCCATGCCGAGCCGTGCCGCCGCGTTCCCGAAGTGCAGTTCTTCGGCGACCACGGCGAAGTAGCGCAGGTGCCGGATCAGGTCCATCACCTGGGACGATATCGCAACTCATATCAAAGGGGGCCAGATATCAGTATTGGACATGAACCGCGCACATCTGCTGTCCTCTCCTGACCGAAGGGGGATCGGAATGAAGATGAAGCGCACAGCGGTGATCGCGGCCGCGCTGGTGCCGCTGCCCTGCGCACGCTGATGCCCGCCGTGGTGAGCGAGGGCACGGCGAGCGCGGTCGCCTTCCCGTCCGGCACGGCAGGCAAGACGGGGACGGCCGAGTACGGGTCGGCGAGAACCCGCCGACCCACTCGTGGTTCATCGGCTACAAGGGCGACCTCGCGTTCGCGGTGATTGCCGAGGGCGCCGGCACCGGAGCCGCCGTCGCGGCCCCCATCGCCTCCCGCTTCCTGAAGAACCTCGGCGCCCCCTGAACCGTCGGCACCACCCGAACCTCGGCACTTGCTCAGGGACCGCAGTGCCTGAGGACCTGCGCTTCCGGGAAACCTCAGCGACTGCGGCCGGTGACGAGGTCGCGGAGGCGGTCGGCGGCGCCCACGAAGGGGCTGGCGGCCTTGAGCAGGCCCGGCTTGGGCGGCGTGTGCGGGTGCGGGCGGGTGGGGGCCATCCTCTTGGCCCGCTCCATCTTCGCGCCCAGCTCCGCGGACCGCTCGGGGCTGATGACCAGGCGAAGCTCGGGCCAGACCTGTTCCTCCTCGAACGCGATGTGCTCGCGCGCCTCGCTGATGAAGCCCATCAGCGTGTCCTCGGACCGGGTGTCGCCCGGCCGGTAGTCGATGAGCGCGTCGAGGGCGAACTTGCCCCGCTGCTCCTGGGCGATGGCGTGGTCGGCCAGTTCGTTCCCGCCCGGGACCAGCTCGCGGACCACCGGCCAGAAGTACTCCTCCTCGACGGCCTCGTGCTTGGACTCCTCGGTGATGAGCCGGTCGACCTGCCGCCTGCGGTCGAGCATGCTCTCACGCTCGGCGCTCCCCGTCAGCGGCGGCCCGGACTCCAGCTCTAGCATCAGGCGCTTGACCATCTCGTGGTCCCGTTCCAGGACTTCGAACGCGTTCGCCATGGCTTGCCTCCCGTGCCGGTGGCGCAGTTCCCTCCTTTGGGCGTTGCCCGCATCGCCGCAGGTAAACATGGGTTTCCGATCGGGTCCGCGATCTTCGGGACGGGTCGCGCGCGCGGGTGGGGGCGGGCGTACGCGGTGATGTCCTGGATATCGCATGAAATGTCGGCCGCTTCCCGTACGCTCCGGGCAATCGATCAAGGAAGGGACGTCGATGTCGCCGCGAAGCACGTATCTGGAGCTGTCCGAGGACACCGGGAGCGCGCACAAGTTCTATGAAGTGGTCGTCACCGGTGCCCAGGTGGCGATCACCTACGGCAGGATCGGCGAACAGGGCCAGACCAAGGTGTCCGCCTTCACGAGCGCCGAGAAGGCCGAGGCCGCGGCGGCGAAGAAGATCGCCGAGAAGGTCCGCAAGGGGTACGCGCCCGCGGTGCGCGGGGTGCGGCAGCGGCGCACGGTGACCCGTCGCGAGATCGCCAGCACCCGCTCGACCGCCCGCCAGGCCCCCGTGCTGTGGCGCTTCGCCAGCGGGGCCGCCGCCTTCGGCATCTTCGTGGACGAGGAGCGCTGCTGGGTCGGCAACCAGAACGGCGACGTCTACACCGTCGGCCACGACGGCACGGTGACCGGCCACTTCCTGCTGCCCGACGGCGTGAAGTGCATCGTGGCCGACGACTTCTGGATCTACGCGGGGGCCGACGACGGCAACGTGTACGACCTGAGCGGCAAGGTCCCGCGCGTGGCGTACGAGATCGCCGAGGACGTCGACATCTACTGGCTCGACATCCACGACGGCGTGCTCGGCGTGTCCGACCGCGCCGGGCGGATCACCACGATCGACCACGAGGACGAGTTCCAGTGGGCCAGGAAGGGCGCGGGAAGCGCCGGGTGGATGGTCCGCTGCGACGACGACGCGGTGTACCACGGGCACTCGGACGGCGTCGCCCGCTACGACACCGCCGACGGCACGCCCGTCTGGCAGACGTCCCTCAACGGCCAGGTGCTGTTCGGCTGGCAGGAGCGCGACGTCGTCTACGCCGGCACGCACAACAACAAGGTGTACCGCCTGAACAAGCGCAACGGCGTGATCGGCGCGGTCTACGACTGCGACGGGGTCGTGTACTCCTGCGCCTCCGCCCCGGACGGGCGCTTCGTCTTCGCGGGCGACAACCACTCGTCCATCTACTGCTTCGACCGGAGCGGCGAGCGGCTGTGGAAGCTCGGCACCGGCTGCGGCTCGGCGTTCTCCATGCAGTTCCTGGACGACCGCCTCTACATCGTGACCACCAACGGCACGCTGGCCTGCGTCGACGCGAGCGAGCAGGCGATCAGGGCCGCCCAGGAGGGCAGCGTCCCCGAGCCGCTGGACGTCAAGGCGGCGGCCGGCCTGGCGGTCGTGCAGCCGTCCGTCGTGCTGGAGAGCGTCTCCGCGGCCGCGCTGCCCGACGGGGACGGCATCGTGGTCGAGTGCGTCCGTGAGGGCGACCGCCTGCGCGTCCACGTGGTGAGCCCGGGCTACGAGCCGCTGTGGAACGTGCAGTTCCCCAAGGGCGTGCGCGAGGCGGGCGCGCGCTACCTGGTGCAGGGCGTCCGCTCGTCCGAGCGCGGCGGCTTCTACCGCGCGTACGGCGACATCAGGCGCCTGCTCTGAGACCCGTGCGCCGGGCCGGACGCGCGTCCAGGCCCGGCGCACGGGCCGTCAGCCCTCGTCAGCCGTTGTCGGCCCTGCCGGCGGCTGTCAGCCCTTGTCGGCCCCCTCGTTGGCGCCCCGGACGAAGTACCGCTGGAACACCACGAAGATGATCGCCACCGGGATCGTCGCGAGGACGGCGGCGCCGAGCTTGAGCGGGTACTGCGTGCCGACGCCGAGCGACCCGCTGACCAGGTCGGCCAGCCCGCGCGGCAGCGTGAACAGCTGAGGGTCCTGCACGGCCACCAGCGTGTGCGGGAACTCGTTCCAGCTGCTCTGGAACGAGATGATCGTCAGCGTGATGAGGGCGGGCCTCGCCATGGGCAGCACCACCGACCAGAACGTGCGGAACACCCCGGCGCCGTCGATCCGCGCCGCCTCCTCCACGCTGACCGGGATCGACTCGAAGAACTGCTTCATGATGAAGACCCCGGCCGCGTCCGCGATGATCGGCAGGATCAGCGCGGCGTAGCTGTCGTACATGCCGAGCTGGTTCAGCACCAGGAACTTCGGGATGAACAGCACCACTCCCGGCACGGCGATGACGGCGACGATCGCGCCGAACACCCCGCGCCGCCCCCGGAACCGCAGCCGCGCCAGGGCGTACCCGGCCATCGAGTCCAGGAAGACCCGCCCGACCGTGATGATGATCGTCACGAGCAGCGAGTTGCCCAGCCACAGCGGCAGGTCGGTCTGGAAGAAGACCCGGTCGTAGGCGCCGAACGACAGCGGGCCGGGGATGGGGGACAGGGGATGGGCCGCCGCGTCCGGCTCGGTCTTCAGCGAGTTCGCGGTCTGGATGACGAACGGGTACAGGAACACCAGCGCGAAGAAGACCAGGACCGCGTACCCGCCGAAGGTGGACGCCAGCCGCCGTCCCTCTCCCGGCCGGCGCGGGATGTCGCGCGTGCGCGTGGTCATGTCACGACCTCCCCGGCCGGATCGCCGGCGTCCGGTCCCGCATCACCCAGCGCTGGACGAGCGTGAGCACGACGATGACCAGGAAGAGGACGAACGAGATCGCCGTCCCCGTCCCGTAGTCGAAGTCGCGGAACGCCGTCCGGTACGACAGGTACGCGGGGGTGAGCGTGGTCTTGGCGGGATTGCCCTGGCTCATCACGTACACCTGGTCGAACACCTGCCAGGTGGAGATCAGCCCGAGCGTGAGCACCAGGAACATCGTGGGCTTGAGCATGGGCAGCGTCACGTACCGGAACCGCTGCCAGCGGCCCGCGCCGTCCAGCAGGCTCGCCTCCTCCAGTGTCACCGGGATGTCCTGCAACGCGGCCAGGAACATCAGCATGAACGTGCCGGAGGTCGTCCACACGACCAGCATGATGATCGTCGACATGGCCACGCTCGGCCCCGACAGCCAGTCCCACCACGACAGTCCGAACAGGCCGCCGCCGGTCAACGCCGCGGGCGGCGCGTCCGGATCGACCAGGCCGAGCCCGCCGAGCAGCAGGTGCAGCAGGCCGCGCGAGTCGGAGAACCACTCCGGCCCGCCGATCCCGAACATGGCCAGCAGGCCGTTCACCGCGCCGGAGTTGGCGAAGATGAACAGGAACACCACGCTGATCGCCACCGAGCTGGTGACCGACGGGAAGAAGAACGCGCTGCGGAAGAACGTCTTGCCCTTCAGCACGCGGTTGTTCACGATCAGCGCCAGCCCGAGCGCGAGCGTCGTCTGCGCCGGCACGACGATCAGCACGTAGTAGATCGTGTTGCGGATGCTCGTCATGAAGTCCTGGCGGGCCAGGTCGTCCCGGGTGAACAGGCGCGTGTAGTTGTCGGCGCCGACGAACGGCACCTTCCCGGTGAACGGGCTGCCCTGCCCGTTCCAGGAGGTCAGGCTGACCCACAGCGCCATGAGGATCGGCAGCAGCATGAACAGGCCGAGGATGATGACGACGGGGGCCAAAAACAGCCAGCCCGCGAGGTCCTCCCTGGTCGCGGACGTCCGCCCGAGACGCCGCTCGCCGCCGGACGTGGTACCCAGCACCTTCGCTCCCTCCTTCCGATGGGCGTGCCCGCGCCCCGTCCCCGCCTCGCCGGGCCGGCGGGGACGGGCGCGCGGTGCGGGCCTCAGCCGAGGGCGCTCTCGGTGTTCTTCTGCAGACGCGCCAGGAGCGTCTTCGGGTCCGTGGTCGTCAGGTTCTGCAGGCCGGCGTCGAAGTCCGCCAGGACGCTGTCCATCTTGGGGGCGTTCACCGGGCCCTGCGCGTAGGCGGCGCCGTCCACGAACGGGACGTCCTCGGGGAACGCCTGGGCGAAGGCCTCCTTGGCCGACTGCCGGGACGGCATCACGCCGAACGCGCGGGCGAACGCCATCTGCTGGTCGGCCTTCGTCATCGCCTCGACGAAGGAGATCGCCTGCTCCTTGTGCTTGCTCTTGGCCGCGATGCCCCAGCAGTTGGTGAAGGAGAGGGTGCCCTTGCCCTTCGGGCCCGCGGGCAGCTCGTGCGCGGTGTACTTCACGTCCGGATAGTCGGCCTTGATGGCGCCCTTGATCCAGTTGCCCTCGATGGTCATGGCGGCCTTCGCCTTGCCGAACGCCTCGCCGCCCCAGCCCGCGTCGAGCTGCTTGGGGGTCTTGGCCAGGCCCTCCTTGAGCAGGGACTTCACGTATTCGAGGGCCTGGACGTTCTCGGGGCTGTCGGCGGTGGCCTGCTTGCCGTCGGGGCTGGTGATCCAGCCGCCGGCCTCGACCATGAAGGCGCCCATGCGGTCACGGGTGTCCCCGAGAGCCAGCGGCACCAGGCCCTTGGCCTTGATCTTCTTGGACACCTCGGTGAGCTGGTCCCAGGTCGTCGGCACGTCCGCCTCGCCGAGGCCCGCCTTCTTCCACAGGTCGTCGTTGACGATCAGTGCCAGCGTGGAGAAGTCCTTCGGCACGCAGTAGAACTTGCCGTCGCGGGTGAACGCGGTCCGCAGCGACTCGTAGAAGTCCGTCGGCTGCGAGATCTTGTCGCCGTACGGCTCCAGCGCGCCGACGCTCGCGTAGTCGGCGAAGCGCGAGGCGTCCACGTAGAACACGTCGGGCGGGTTGCTCCCGGCGAACGCCTGGCCGAGCTGCTGGGTGAGGTCCTGCGCGGGCGTGACGGTGGCGGTGTTGCCGCTGGCCGTGGACCACGCGGCCGCCGCGTCGCGCACGGCCGTGGTCTCGGCGTCACCGGACGAGCCGATGAGGATCTGCAAGGACGCCGGCCCGCTGCTCTGCGGGGCGGAGGCGCTCTGGCCGGCGCTGTCGTCGAACCCGCTGCCGCAGGCGGCCGAGGTGAGAAGGGTGCCGCAGGCGGCCGCTGCCAGCGCCGCCGTCCGGAGGTAACCGCGCATCATCGTGCTTTCCTGATCTTCGCGATGGTGATGGGGGAGAACCTCGGGGCGCTCACGCCGACCTCCGGTGGACCAGCGTGGGTTCCAGCAGGACGTGTGCGGGTGAGTCGCCCGAGGTGGTGGTGCGCGAGGGTCCCCGAGCCCCGGCACCCTGGTTCACTGAGGTGTTCGCCGGCGCGCCGGTGTCGTCGTCCGGCGGGGCCGCGTCGCCGTGGGATCGGCGGCGGGCGGCGTCACCGTCGAGCATGTCGGTGAGCAGGGCGACGCAGCGCGCGGCCGCCTCGCCCAGCGGCTGGCTGACGCTCGTCAGCCCGACCGCCCGCGCCACGGGCGTGTCGTCGAAGCCGATCACCGCGACGTCGCCCCCGGCCTGGAGCGCGCCGATCGCCAGCGAGTCGCTGACGCAGACCACCGCGGTCACCGGCCGCCCGGCGGCCAGCAGCGCCGTGACCGCCGCCGCCCCTTCCGGTACGCCGTCCTCGGTGCGGTGGTCCAGCTCCGACAGCTCGTCCGGGCCGATCCCCGCCTCGGCGAGGGTACGTGCCCAGCCCGACCTGCGGTCGTCGCCGACACCGGAGCCCTCTGGCCAGCCGAGGAAGGCGATGCGCCGGTGCCCGGCCGCGAGCAGGTGGCGGGTCGCCGTGGCCGTGCCGGCGGCGCCGTCCACGTCGACCCACGGGTACTTCTGGTCGGGCGGCACGCCCCACGGCCGGCCGAACGTGACGAACGGGATGCGCTGCTCCAGGAGCCAGGCCGCGCGCGGGTCGCCGTAGTCGGTGCTGGTCAGGACGAAGGCGTCCGGCACGTACACGCCGAGCAGGTCGTCGAACGTCGCGAGCTCGGCGTCATGGTCGTCCGCCGTGTACAGCAGCACCCGGTACCCGGCCCTGGCGGCCGACTCGGTGAGGCCGTGCAGGAACCGGTCGAAGACCGAGCCGTTGATGCCGTCCTGCTGCGCGGGCTCGATGCGCGCCGCGATCAGGCGCGAACGCCCGGTGCGCATCTGGCGGGCCGCCTGGCTCGCGCGGTATCCGAGCACCCTGACGGCCTCCCGGACGCGGCGGCGGGTCTCCTCGCGGACCACCTCCGGGGAGTTCAGCACGTTCGACACCGTCTGCCGCGAGACGTTGGCGTACCGCGCGACATCGGCGATCGTGACCTTCTCGGCCATGGGCACCTTTCAAGATTTGATCGTTCAAGACGGACTATGGCACGATTGGATCGTTCAAGTAAAGAGCATGTTTCGCGAGCCGCACGCGACGGTCATGTCACCGGCCGTATCGCAATGACGTCCCCCACGTACCCCCACTGTTCTCCCCCGGAGGCCCATCGGTGTTCGACGACGCAGTGACCCCCGAACCCGCCGGCGTGGCAGACCTCTCGTCCGCCTCCGAGTCTCCTCTCCCCGCCCCCGCCGTCCCGGACGGGCACCGCGAGGGCCGGGCGCCCATGCCCGGAACCGCTCCCGGCCCCCTGGGTGACACCGCCTCCGAGGCCGCCCACGACACCGGCGCCGAGACCTCGCGTGGCGCCGCCTCCGACGTCGTCCCCGGCGCCGACGAGGCCCCGCGCCGCTACCAGCCCCTGCTGCACGATCTGGTCGTCGCCGTGCTCGCCCCCACCAGCGCGCTGAGCGGCGCCGACGGTCAGATCCGCCCCGGCGGCGTGCAGGGACTGTTCCACGCCGACGTCCGCGTGCTGTCCGAGGCCACGCTCCTGCTGGACGGCCGCGAACCCGAGCCGATCGGCCACGCCCTCACCGGCCCCGGCGGCGCCCGGTTCGTCGTCCTGCCCCGCTGGCTCGGCGACCCCGGCCCCGACCCCACGGTGCGCGTGGACCGCTCCCGCCACGTCACGGCCGAGGGCATGACCGAGACCATCGACATCGTCTCGTCCGCCGACACCCCCGTGACCACGACCGTCACCCTCGACCTGCGCTGCGACTTCGCGCCGATCGAGACGGTGAAGTCCGGCGGCGGCGCCTCCCCGTTCCCGGCCTGGACTGACCGCCCCGGCTGCCTCGCGTGGGAGTCCGAGGACGACGTCCGCGTCACCGCGACCGGCGACGACGCCCACGCCGACATCCGCGCCCCCCGCCTGCGCTGGGAGATCACCCTCCCCCCGCGCGGCCGGACCACCCTGCGCTGGCAGGTCGAGGTCGACGACCCCAGGGCCGTCGTCACCACCCCTGCCCGCCCCGTCGAGTGGGGCGCCGCGCGGGTCACCGCCGACGACCACCGCCTGACCCGCCTGTTCGACCGGTCGCTGGACGACCTGCGCTCGCTGCGCCTGGCCGAGACCGGCGCCCCGCGCGACACCTTCCTCGGCGCGGGCGTCCCCTGGTTCCTCACGTTGTTCGGCCGGGACAGCATCTGGGCCGCCCGCATGCTGCTTCCCCTCGGCACCGACCTCGCCGCCGGCACGCTGCGCGTCCTCGCCCGCCGCCAGGGCGTCCGCAGCGACCCCGGGTCCGGCGAGGACCCCGGCAAGATCATGCACGAGCTGCGGCGGCACGATGTCGTCCTGTCCGGGAACGGCCTGCGCCTCCCCGCCGCCTACTACGGCACCATCGACGCCACCCCGCTGTGGATCAGCCTCCTGCACGACGCCTGGCGCTGGGGCATGCCCGAGGACGAGGTCGCCGCGCTGCTCCCGGCCATGGAGGCCGCCCTCGAATGGCTCGCGGGCGACGCCGACGCCGACCGCGACGGCTTTCTGGAGTACATCGACACGAACGGGCACGGCCTCGCCAACCAGGGGTGGAAGGACTCCGGCGACTCCGTCCGCTTCCGCGACGGCCGCCGCGCCGAGGCCCCGATCGCGCTGGCCGAGGTGCAGGGGTACGCGTACGAGGCGGCCGTGAACGCGGCGGCGCTGCTCTCGGCCTTCGGGCGGCCCGGCACGGATCGTTGGCGCGAGTACGCCCAGGGGCTCGCCGAGCGGTTCCGTGCGCGCTTCTGGGTCGACGGCCCGCACGGCGCACACCCGGCCCTGGCCCTCGACCGCGACAAGCGTCCGGTCGACGCGCTGACCAGCAACATCGGCCACCTGCTCGGCACCGGGCTGCTGTCGGCGCAGGAGTCGGCCGCCGTCGCCGCCCTGCTGGGCTCGCCCGCGATGGCCGAGGGCTTCGGCGTGCGCACGATGTCCTCGGGCGATGGCGGCTTCAGCCCGCTGTCCTACCACTGCGGCTCGATCTGGGCGCACGACACGGCCATCGTGATCGCGGGCCTCGCCCGCGCCGGGTTCGGCGCCGAGGCCGCCCGCCTGGCGGAGGGCCTGCTCGCCGCCGCCGAGTCCTTCGACTACCGGCTCCCCGAGCTGTTCTCCGGCGACGCCCGTGACGCCGTGGTCCGTCCCGTCCCCTACCCCGCCGCCTGCCGCCCGCAGGCGTGGTCGGCCGCCGCCGCCGTCACGATCGTCCACGCGGCCCTCGGCCTCCACCCCGACGTCCCCGCCGGCACCGTCTCCCTACGGCCCTTGGCAGGCGCGCCCCTCGGCGCCCTCACCGCCCGAGGCTTCAGGGTGGCCGGCACCGAGATCACCGCCGAAGTCGACAGGACAGGCCACGCCACCCTCACCAACCTCCCACCCACCCTCACCACGACGGCGCGCCCCCTCCACCAGAACCCCGACGACCTTCTCCCCGCGGGGTAGTGGTGCGAAATACCCCGATATAAGTGGACAGTGGTGACATCGATCTTGGCGAAGAGTCGGGTTCGCCGGTGAGAAAGCCGGCGAGCCGGCTGTTGCGGGGCGGCCGTCCTGGGTAGAGGTGCCGGCGGTGAGCTGGTCGTCTCCCGGTGAGGAGGGCCCCATGGCCGTCGCCCCTGGCGTCCCCGTGCCGCGTACGCCATGGAAGGCGGTGGTCGGCGGGTCCATCGGGAACATGGTCGAGTGGTACGACTGGTTCGCGTACGCGAGCTTCGCCACGTACTTCGCGGCCGCGTTCTTTCCCGACGGGAACGCCACGGCGCAGTTGCTGAACACGGCGGGCATCTTCGCGGTCGGGTTCTTCATGCGGCCGGTCGGCGGATGGCTGCTCGGGCGGTACGCCGACCGCAAGGGACGCAAGGCCGCGCTCGCGCTCACCGTCACGCTCATGTCGGTGAGCGCGCTGCTCATCGCCGTCGCCCCGACGTACGCGCAGGTGGGGTACTTCGGGGCCGTCGTGCTGCTCGTCGCGCGGATGCTCCAGGGCCTGTCGGTGGGCGGTGAGTACGCGGCGAGCGCGACCTACCTCACCGAGGCGTCCCACCCGCGCAGGCGCGGGTTCTCCTCCAGCTTCCAGTACGTCTCCATGACCATCGGCCAGCTCATCGGCCTCGGCCTGCTGATGGTCCTCCAGCGCACGCTGAGCGACGACGCGCTGCACTCGTGGGGCTGGCGCGTCCCGTTCGTCGTCGGCGCGGCCGGGGCCGCCGTCGTCTTCTACATCCGGCGCGGCCTGCTGGAGACCGAGGCGTACGAGGAGGAGAGCGGGGAGGGGCGGCGCGGGACGATCCGGCTGCTGCTGGAGCACAAGCGCGAGTTCGCCCTGGTCATGGCGCTGACGATGGGCGGCACGGTGGCGTACTACACCTACACCACCTACCTGACCAAAAAACTCTCTGTACCGCAAGTTGACGTTTAGGCAGGTAGCAGAGGGTGCGCTGGCAGAAGCGTTGGAACGAGTGAAAAAATCGGCGACTTCGTTAAGTCGTTCCGACAAATTGCATTGTCAACCAGTGATGGGACCTGCAATATCTCCTGATACGGACCGCCGCATACGCCGTCCCCTGTCGGGAGGGGATCCTCGGCATATGCGGCGGCCCTGGGGGCGTGGCCCGCTTGCAGGGGATGCCGGGCCACGCCCCCTCGACTGCGCTGGTGGTCCCAGACGTGTGCGATTGGGATGCGTGGTCGCGCAGCCGTGAGAACGGAGAGTAACTCTCCTGATGCCATTATCGCATTGTTAGGGCCCAAACGAGGCGAAAAGTGCTGGACTGGGGCTGTGCCAGCCTGATTGCGCTATGTGTCTGTCCGAAAGCATTTTGGCGTGACGCAATACCGTCTTGGGTACAGTCTCGACTCGCCCGCAGAACCGACCTACGATCAGCCCTGCGTGGACAAAACGACAGCCCCCAGCGTGCCGCCGGGGGCTGTCGCCATGTGAGACCGCGGCTCAGGAAAGCTCGCCGCGCCTGACGCCGGCCGTGAACTGCTCCCACCCGCCGGGGGTGAAGCTCAGCACCGGACCGGTCGGGACCTTGGAGTCCCGGACTGCCTTGCCGCCATCGGGCAGCTTGGCCACCTCGACGCAATTTTCGCCGTTCGTGCTGAACGTGCTCTTGCGCCAGGCGAGCTGGTTGCGTGGACCCATTTCCTCGCCTTCCTACTTCAGTTGATCCTGCAGCTCGGCCATGCGGCTGAGACTCTCTTCGCTGGTCAGCGCCGACTCGATGATCCTGCTGAATATGATCGTGTACTTCTGCACATCGGCGGGGTTCTCGAGAAATAAGGAGCTGACCGCAGCCTCAAGGTAGACCAACGGAGGGTCTGTCTGTGAGGCGAAGTCCAGTATGCAGAACGCGCCGGCTATTGCCGCGTGCGCCCCCACGGTGTTGGGCAAGAGTTGGATGGTGATCCGCGGCCAGGCGGCCATCTCGATCAGGTGGCGGATCTGGGCCCGCATCACCTCGGGCCCGCCCACCATGCGGTGGAAGGCGGCTTCGTCGATGACGCACCAGAATTCGGGCGCGTCGGCGCGCCGCAGGATCTGCTGGCGGGCAAGCCGTGCTTCGATCTTGCGTTCGATGATTCCGGGGCTGTCAGGCTCTGCGCCGAGCATGATGGCTTTCACGTAGTCCGGTGTTTGCAGCAGCCCGGGCATGACGTTGCTCTCGTAGGCCCGGATGAGCGTGGCGGCGTCCTCGAAGGCGGGGTATGACGCCGGGAAGATGTCCTTGTAGGCGGCCCACCAGCCCTTGGCCTTGGTTTCTCGGGCCAGGTGGAGGAGGGCTTCCCGATCATCTTCGTGCACGCCGTAGTAGTCCAGGAGCCTGGTCACGGTGCCGATGTCGGCTTTCTTCCACTTGGCCAGCTCGTAGTAGGTCAGGCGGCCAGCCGACCACTCCATCGCTTCGGTGACATCCGCCACCGTGAGCTTGCGTTCTTTGCGCAGGCGGACGAGCTCTTGGCTGAGTCGGCGTAGTTGGACGGAGCTCATGGCCGCCCTTCCTGGATAACGGACAAACCAGACATTTCTAATATGCAAACTTCACTATTGAAATTATACGCGCCGCGCGTCACTATGGGTATGCCCAAGAGCCACGTCTAGTGAGGTCGATCAGTATGTCACCCGCCGCAGACCCCGCCGCAAGCCTGCGGGAGGCCTACGTGGACTGGAACATCTTCCAGACCGCCGGCGGCAGGTGGTGGGCGATCAATCGACGCGCCGACCATGCGCACCTGACTCGGAACGCGTGCGTCTGCGTCGCGAGCCTCGACGCAGACGACCTCGGCGGCTTGACCGTTCTGCTGGCTCAGCAGGGCGCCTGTCATCCGTTGGTGGCGGCGTGAACCTACTCCTCCGGCAGGCGCCAGTTCTCCGGTGGCAACACCGACGTGCCGACTCCTGGGTCGATCTTGAGCATTCCCATCGCGACCAGGTGGCCGACCGCCTGGCGGATCACGTCCCGGGAGACGCCGAACTCCTGCTCGAGCTGCCTCTGGCTGGGGATGCGTTTCCTGGAGCGGTATCGACCGCTTTCGATCCGCTCGCGGAGTTCTTGGGCGAGCTGCTTCCACTTCGCCGAGTCTTCGGCCCAGACGGGCTCCCCGCGGTCCCATTCGATCATGAAGCAGACGGTAGAGGGGCACCCCCGTGCCCCCTACTCCGTCCCCTGGAGCCCCCCGGTACCCCCGGGTGCCCCCCGGTGCCTACCAGAGCCTTCCACTGGCAGGGCGGAACCCAGGCACCCCGTCGCCGGAGTACACCGGCCGCGACCGTCTATCCCTCCTGCGGCGCACGGTGCCCTACCGCAGGAGCCCGCGCGATCCCGGGCACACCTCTCCCCCGGGCGGGTGCCCGGGGATCGCCCACGGAGCGACACATGCGACACCACCGCTGGGACTTACCCGCCGACCTCGGCGCCGTGCCGAAGGTCCGCGAGCTCGTCTGCGACACGCTCACCAGCTGGGGCGCACGGCCCGAGAGCGTCGACGACGCCGTCCTCATCTTCGACGAACTGTGCGCCAACGCCTTCCGCCACGGCAGTGCCCCGGTCAGCGTGCTCCTGTACTTCACCGGCGAGGAGATCTCCGGCGAGATCATCGACACCGGCGAGTTCTTCGTGCCCCGCCGGCGCCAGGTCGGCCTCAGCGAGGAAAGCGGCCGCGGACTGCAAATAGTCGAGACGCTCGCCACCACGTGGGGCGTCCGGCCCCTCCAGGTCGGCGGGAAATCGGTGTGGTTTCGCCTGGTGCACAGCCACGACGGCCACGTGGCACACACCCCCATGATCTGCGGTTTGTCCACATAGCAGGGGAGGGACAAGCCGCTGGGTGGCCCCCCTTGGACTGTCGGGGTTCAGGGTGGGGTCACCCTCCACAAACCGGCGGGAGATTCCCGCCACCGGCCCGGGGATTCCTCCCATCCTCGGGCCGGCGTCAGCGTCCGGCCGGGGGTGCGCCTCCTTTCCACCACCTCCGGGAGGCAGCTCCCGGCCGGGCCCCGAACGGTTCCCACGCGGCACTCGCCCACTGGGAGCCCATCCGTTTACGAGCCCCCAGGCACCAGGAGGCCTATATGACCACCCCCGCCAGTTCCCTGTCCTCGGCGCCGCCGCTTGCCCAGCCGACCGTCGAGCTGTTCTACGTCATCACGATCCAGGCGCAGGTGGCGGTCGACCTCGGGGACGAGAAGGTCACCAAGACGGTCATCGAGACCATCTCCAACGACATTTCGGTCCAGACCGGGATGCCGTCCATGGAGCTCTTCGAGTTGGTCCGCGGCCGGTTGGTGCCCGAGCCGCTGCGGGACGGCATCGTCCTGCACTACAGCACGCACCCGCGATTCGTCGTCTGACGTCTCCCGCCCGCTAGACGCAGAAAACCCCCACCGGCGGGCCAACGCCGGCGGGGGTCCTCCAACAACCGGACCCCTTCCGTGAGAGGCCCGATTCAATTGCAGACCGTAACCGACATCTACGCGTGGGTGGTAGCGAAGTTGGCCGCCGTACCCACGTGGATCTGGATGCTCATCATCGTGACCGCCACGGTCACCGCCACCGTCTTCGTCGCCCGCGGCGCGAAGCGAGGCGTCATGCTCCTCGCGCGGCGCGCCCGGTCGATCGACCGGCCCGGCGAGGACATCCTCACCATCGTCGCCGCGTCCATCGCGACCGGCGTGTCCGCCCAGGGCATGTGGCGGTTCTCTGGCGACGTCCTCGGCTTCGACGGCGTGCTGCAGGTCCTGCTGTTCGCCTTCATCGAGGTCGCGGTGATCACCAGCGCAGTGCGCGCCCGCCGCAACTCCCGCGAGAACTACTCGGCCGGCATCGACGGCATGGCGGTGTGGGTGCTCACCGGCCTGTCCGCGGTGCTGTCCAGCCTGGACGCTCGCAGCCTCGCCGAGGCCATCTTCCGGCTCGCCGCCCCGCTGGTCGCCGCGTGGCTGTGGGAGCGCGGCATGGCCATCGAGCGGCACCGGCGCACCGGGCTGAAGAGCATCAACTGGCGGTGGACGCCCGAGCAGCTGCTGGTCCGCCTCGGCCTGGCCGAGGCCCGCGGCCGCACGGTCAGCGAGGTCGACACCCGCCGCCGCCGCTTCCGAGTGGCGCTGGCCGCCAAGCGCCTGCGGGTACTCCGCGGCGTCGAGGCCTCCGACCGGAAGCTGCGCAAGGCAGTGGCCCGGCTGGACCGGCGGCTGGAAGAGCTGATCGAGCACACGGACTTCGCCCAGAACCCCGAGCAGCAGGAGGCCCTGCTGGATGAGACCGGCACGCTCTTCGGCAGCGAGGCGCTCGCCGAGCTGCGCGCCGCCCCGGTGTGGAGCCGCCGCCAGCACCCCGCGCTGCCGGCCGAGCCGGAGATGCCCGACGACGTGGTGGCCGAAGGAGACGAGGCGGTCAACAAGTACCGCCAGGCGGGGAGGACGAAGATCCTGCCGTTCCTGGTCCCGGCGTCGCGCACGCCGCGATCCAGCGCGGTGCGTGAACCGGTGAGCACGATCGTGAGCACCACAGCGCGGCCGGTCAACGGTCACTCGCACACGCCGCCGCGCACGAACGGCGGCCCCGCGACCGCGCTACTGGACCCGCCGCTCGTGCGCGAGCCTGTGAACGTCCTGCCTGTGGAGGACTGGCCCCTGATTGATGGGGACGTGCTCATCATCTCGGACACATCCAGGCACACAGAGACGCGCACGGGTGAGGGGCCGAGTGCTGCGCAGATCGGTGAGCGCGAGCGTGCGGAGCACCGGCAAGGCGGCACCGGCGGTGAGCAGGCGAATCACACGGAAACCGTAACTGGGAGTGTGAGCATCGGCGGGCCGTCCGCGGATGGCCCAGCGCCCACGTCGTCCGAGCCCACGGCCGCCTTAGGCACCGCCGGTCGGGCCGATCGGCCAGTGAGCGACGCCGTGAGCACTCCGGTGCCCGGTCAGGCGCAGCCCATCCATGACGACGCCCTCACGACCTCGCACACCACCCCGCCCACCGAACCTCCACCGGCGAGCGGGGACGGCGGTGAGCAGAACCGTGAGCAGAAGACCCAGGGCGAGGGTGAGGACGGCCAGACGGAGAACGAGGAGGAGGCCGAGGAGGAGGGCGGCAAGGTCGACCGGGAGCTCAACCGCACGGCCGAGGAGTGGATCCGCGGGCGGTGCCGCGCCGGCCGTAGGCCCACGCACGCTGCGGTGGGCACCAGGTACGGCCGCAGCGCCGGATGGGGCGGCCTGAGGGTGAAGGCCGTCCAGAGGCGGATGCGCGAGCAGGGCTACCGCTTCGAGGAGGACGGCACCGTCCATCCGCCCGCTCGGCCGCAGACGGCCGACGACGCGCCCAGCGGCAGCACGGAGAGCTGACCTGTGATCACCACCGTCGTCCTCATCATCGGGGCGGTCCTGGCCGGGCGGCGCCGCTCGCAGTACGACGGCGTCCGCCCGGTCATCTGGTGGCGCGAACAGCGCATGTACCGCCGGAGGCGGCACATCGTCGCGCGGCTCGTGGCGGCCGTCCTTGGCGCCGGCCTGCTGGTCGGGTCGGTCGTCGTGCTCTTCGGCCTGGCCGGGATCCTGGCGGCCGCCGCGCTGGCGGCGGCACTCCTGGCGGGCCTGTGGTACCTGCTGCGGCTCGCAGCCCGCGCCATCGCTCCGCGGATCCTGCCCATCGAGCGCACCGACCTGGACCTGCCCGAGCCGACCACCCCCTTGCCCGGCATCTGCCCTGGCCCGGCGCCCTTCACGCACAACGCCGGGTGCGACACCAACCCTCTGAACCTGGAGGTCTAACCCAATGGCACGCCGCGCGGCGGACCTGGTCAAAATCCCTACCGGCAGTCCTGAGCAGGTCAGGAACTACTGCCGCACCGCTGATGAGGTCCTGGGCGACCTCGCCACCGAATTCGAGTGCCGCCGCCGCGAGCTCGCCAAGAAGATATTCGCCCTGCTCAAGCACGCCCACAAGAAGGGCATCGGCAGCGGCAGCGACAAGTGGCTGCGGTCCATGCGGATCACCATGGGGCTGATCACCGCGGCGCTGGCGGTGCGGGTCGCCCGGCATGCCGTCCGTGGCGTCTACCCCATGCTGGAGAAGCTGGCCGGCGTCGAGCTCGATGGGCTGCGGGACCTGAAGTACGGCCGAGGTAAGTGGCGGTCGCCCGAAGATCCGATGGACGTGTGATGGCCACGCTCAGCAACAAGTCCCTGCGCGAGGCGGCTCGCGCGGCCCGCGCGGAAAAGCGGCTGCGCGGCCAGCTCGGCGGCCTGGGCGGTGAGCTGTCGCAGGCCTGGCGTGCGCTCGCCCCCTGGGCGCTGCTCGCCACTGCGCTGGGCGGTGCTCCGCTGGCGTGGTTTCTCGCCCAGCTGGCCGACGCCCAGGTGTTCACCGCGATCTGCATCGCGGTCGTCGGCATCATCCTGATCGCGGTGTCGCTGCACCTCACCCGCGGCCGTATGACGCTGAGCCGCGCCCACGAGCTGTTCAACTTCGCAGCCCCCATCGCGGTCATCGCCTACACCGTCGCCTGGGGGCCGAACCGGTTCGTGTTCATCTGGGCCGGGATCTTCGGCGTCGGCTCGGCGATCATCTGGAATCGGCGGCACACCTCCACCGCGCTGCGCGAGCTGGAGCGCACGGCGGGCGGGGGCGCCGGCACGGTGCCGCAGCGATGGCGGGAGTTCGCGCAAGAGCACGCTCCCTCGCTCATCGACGCCCGCATCACGGTGATGAGGGACGACGATGACGAGCTGGCCGTCGGTCTGGACCTCGGCGAGGGCGGAGTACCCTCCGATGTCGGGCCGCTGCTGGAGCGCATCACGCGCTTCGCCGATGGGATCGCCGGGGGCGCCTCGCTGCTGGTGGGCGACAGGCTCGACCAGGTGCTGGTGCGGGTCGCGCGCCGTGACCCGCTGAAGAAGCCACGGCCGTGGCAGGGCCCCAACGCGCCCGGCGGCAGCATGCTGGAGCCGATCGAGGGGATCGCTCGCTACAAGGACCTGGCCGAGCTCAGCCTCACCCTGCCCTACCGGGCGCCTCGCGCGCCGGACGAGAACCCCAAGATGCAGAGTCACCTGGGCATATACGGCATGAGCCGGGCAGGCAAAGGCGCCGCCGGTGAGCTCCTGGACGTCAACATCGCCACCCGCAAAGACGCCATCCTGGTGGTCTGCGACGCGGTCAAGGCCGACCAGCAGACCGGCCCCATCGCCGAGGGCGCCGACTACGTGCTGGACACCGCGCCGCAGATCCGCGCGTTCTTCCACCGCTTGGTGACCGCCACGATCCCGACCCGGGCCGCCGTCCTGGGCGACCCCACCCGCAACCTGCTGGGGAAGCGGTGCAGGGAGTGGGAGCCCGGGTGTGGCCTGTCCTGGGTGGCGGTGCACGTGTACGAGGCGGCCGCGCTGTTCGGCAACACCGACATGACCAAGCTCACCGAACGGGCCGCCTCGGTCGGCATCGAGATCATCGTCGAGGTCCAGAAGGCCATCCACGACCGGGTCGACACCAACGCGCGTTCCAACATGGCCGCCATGCTCGTGTTCGGCACGTTCAACTTCGACGATGCCGCCTTGGTCTTGCCCGCAGAGCTGATCGAGCTCGGCGTCAATCCCGGCGTCTGGCAGAACAAACAGCCCGGGACCTGCCTGGCCGTGTTCCCCGAGTTCACACTCGCCCGGCAGGCGACCCCGCTGCGGTTCGACCGGCACGCCTCCGACGGCTCCGACGTCGAGGCCGCGCTGCGCGAGTACATGCACCTGGCCGGCCCGTGCGACCCGTGGACCGCCAAGACCTGGGGCGAGCCCTACCAGCAGTACCGGGCCAAGGTCGAAGCCCAGCGCGGCCGCCGTCCCAAGACCCATGTCCTGGCCGGTGCCGTGCTACTCGATGAGTGCCCGAGCACGCCGGTGGGGTCGGCGTCCGCCGTCGTCCCTGCGCCCCGGCCTGCTCACACGACCGAACCGGCCGAGGAGATGCTCCAGCCGGACCCGCCGGAGGAGCAGCCCGAGGTCACCCCTGAAGAGGCGCGCGCCGAGCTGGAGCAGGCAGCCGAGGAGGTGGTCGGCGAGATGGCCAAGGCCCTGGGCGATGACCCTCAGGCTCGCGAGATCCTCGACCAGGCCGTCGACGGCATCGAGCAACTGGACACCGATCCCGCGCCGCAGCTGGGCGTCCCCCGGGCCGACGATGTGGCGTTCCCCGACGATCCGGATGAAGAGCACTTCACGCCGATCGTGAGTCGGGATGAGGCGCTGGACATCCTGCTGGACGTCCTGTCCACCGACATCGGCGAGGGCAACACCTTCCGGCCCGCGGACCTGTACGACGCCCTGGAACGGCGGGCCCGCCGCGGCGACTCCTGGGTCCGCAAGTGCATGAAGACCCTCACCCAGTGGGGGTGCATCCAGGACACCGAAGGCCACGGCCAGTACCAGGTGCTCAGCACGCGCCGCGGCGACCACGAAGACCACGCACAGTGACCGTCGGGCCGCCTGTGACGCGGAACTGTGACACAAGATCACGTCACAGTTCCGCTGACCGCAGACGGCTGTGACGGCCCCTCCCCCTTAAAGACACCAGGCCGCACACCCCGAACGTCACAGTCGGCGTCACGGTCCGCCCGGCGCCGTGCACGGCTCGGCGGCCGCGCACGGACCGTAACCACGGATGATCACGAATGGAGATCCGATGCTCCCCCTGAACCCCCGCAAGATGCGGCCGCTCGGCCCTCGTCGCCCGCCCCGGTCCCACTCCCCGGCGCGCCCGCCCCGCCGGCCCCGCGTCCTGTTCGTGGCCGCGGCCATGGCGCTGGCCGGCGCGGTGTTATTCGCCCCGCCCTGGCAGCTGCGCCTCGGGGCCGCGGTGCTCCTGGTGCTGCTGATCCTCTTCGCGGTCTTCCTGTCCTGGGGGAGCGGCAATGCCCGCCCGTAAGCCCCCCGCCCGTGGCGCCCGGGCTGCGCGCCCTGCCCGCCCGGCCCAGTCCCGGCGGGCGTCGGCGCCGCGGCCGGCCGCCGCGCGCCGGTCGCGATCGGCCGGGGGAGGAGCCAGGCGCGCCGCGATCAAGATCTTTTACGCCGTGCCCGGCGGCATCGGGCACACCGTCCGCGCCGCCACCGGCGGCCCCGAGCACGTCGACCCCGCCCACCGCCGCGACGGTGCCGCGCTCGCCCTGGCCGCCGCGGCCGCCGCCATCTGCGCCCTGGGCGACGGCCACGACATCGCCCCGCTGCGCCTGCTGGCCACCGGCCTGCAGATCCTCACCGGCTGGCCCCCGCTGGCCGCGCTGCTGCTGGCCTGGACCGCGCTGCGGCTGTGGCGCCGCCCCGACCAGCACCAGGCCACCCTGCGCCGCGGCATCGGCCTGACCGCCCTGACGATCGCCATCCTCGGCCTGGCCAACCTCCTCCACGGCGTCGGCGGAGTCCCCGACGGCAGCGCGAGGTCCTGGCGGGACCTGGCCGACGCCGGCGGGCTGCTCGGCCTGGTCATCTCCTGGCCCGCCCCGTACATCTCGCCGATCCTCACCGCGGTGCTGGCGATCGCGCTCGGCGTCTACGGCGTACGCATGATCCGCCCCCAGCCCGCCGACCCACCGGCCGACGCCCCACCCGCGCCGGAGGCTCCCCGGCGCGCCGCCCGCCCCACGGCCACCCCGCACATGCCGCACCTCGACCCCGACCCGGGCCCCGTCGACGAGGCCGGGCACGAGCCCGGCGAAACCCGCGTCGTCGAGGAGCCGGCACCCACCGGCCGCGGCGACCTGAACACGGCCGCGGCCCCCGCCGAGCACCCGCAGGACCCCCCTCAGGACGACCCCAGGAGCCCCACCAGCCCCGCAAGGCCCGGCACGCCACCTCCGGGTCCCCGCTACGCCGTCCCGGCCCTCAGCACCCTCCGCAGAGGCGCGGCGCCCCGGCCGCAGACCGCCGCCAACACCATGGTCGTCAACGCGCTCAGCACCGTGCTGGAGGAGTTCGCGATCGACGCCGCGGTCACCGGCTTCACCCGCGGCCCCACGGTCACCCGCTACGAGATCGAGCTCGGCCCCGCCGTCAAGGTCGAGAAGATCACCGCGATCACCAAGAACATCGCCCTGGCCGTCAAGTCCGGCGACGTGCGGATCATTTCCCCGATCCCCGGCAAGGCCGCCATCGGCGTGGAGATCCCCAACACCGACCGCGACCGGGTGCTCCTGGGCGACGTTCTGCGCTCGCAGGTGGCGGCCGCCGCCCGCCACCCCCTGGTCGTCGCGCTCGGCAAGGACGTCGAGGGCGCTTCGGTCATCGCCAACCTGGCCAAGATGCCCCACCTGCTCATCGCCGGAGCGACCAGCGCCGGCAAGTCGGTGTGCGTCAACGGGCTGATCTGCTCGGTGCTGTCCCGCGCCACCCCCGAGCAGGTCCGCATGATCCTCATCGACCCCAAACGCGTCGAGCTCGCCGCCTACGCCGGTGTCCCGCACCTGCTAGTCCCGATCGTCACCCAGCCCAAGAAGGCCGCCGAGGCCCTGGCCTGGGTCGTCGGTGAGATGGACCGCCGCTACGACGACCTCGCTGCGGCCGGTGTCCGCCACATCGACGAGTACAACGCCGCGGTGCGCGCGGGCAGGCTCGGTGACCGCACGCCGCACTCCTACCTGCTCGTGATCATCGACGAGCTGGCCGACCTGATGATGGTCGCCCCCCGCGACGTCGAGGACTCGATCGTCCGCATCACCCAGCTCGCCCGCGCCGCCGGCATCCACCTGGTCATCGCCACCCAGCGCCCCTCGGTGGACGTCGTCACCGGCCTGATCAAGGCCAACGTGCCGTCCCGGCTGGCGTTCGCGACGTCCTCGCTCGCCGACTCCCGGGTCATCCTGGACCAGCCGGGCGCCGAGAAGCTCGTCGGCCAGGGCGACGCGCTGTTCCTGCCCATGGGCGCCAGCAAGCCGATGCGGCTGCAGAACGCGTTCGTCTCCGAGAAGGAGATCCACGACGTCGTCGCGCACTGCAAGGCGCAGATGCAGGTGGAGTACCGCGACGACGTCGCCGCGACCGCGACCGCCAAGCGCGAGATCGACGAGGAGATCGGCGACGACCTCGACCTGCTGGTCCAGGCCGCCGAGCTCATCGTCACCACGCAGTTCGGCTCCACCTCGATGCTCCAGCGCAAGCTGCGCGTCGGCTTCGCCAAGGCCGGCCGCCTGATGGACCTGCTGGAGAGCCGAGGCGTCGTGGGCCCGAGCGAGGGCTCCAAGGCGCGCGAGGTCCGGGCGAAACCCGACCAACTGCCCGAATTACTCGCCCATCTCAAAGGAGAGAAGTAGCGGCAGAAAAGGAAGAGTTCGGCGAGAAGGCAGATTTCGTTGTCAGACAGAGAGCTACTGTCGCGGAGGCTGGCCTGCCATATTCTCGTCGTCCTCCATACGAGTCGCGCGCCAGCTTGGGCGGGACGGCGCACGGTTCCCTGGGCGGATCCCCACACAACCGTGCGCCGCCCCTGACCCGCCCGACCACCAACGCGGCCAGGCGGGAGTCTCTACCACCGGGCGCGGCGCACTCGTCGCGCGGCCGCGCGGCCCCTGCGCCGGTTGCGCTCCTTCAACCACGCCGTCATGTGCCCGGAGTCGTACCACCAGCCGAGCCCGATCGGCACCCACGAGAGCAGCACCATCGCGATGTCCTCCAGGCTGACCTTAGGCATGTGTCTCCGTTCTGATGGGGATGGAAGCGCGGCGGCGCGCCCCGACACCCGGCGAGGGAGAGGTGCACGCCGCCGCGCCATATCCGCTGGCCTTCCTTCCGGACGCGGCCGACGGGAGTCGCACAGTGTTGCCGCTGGTGTGCGGCGGACGACTGGGAGCCGTGTGCTGCCGCGCCGAGGTTCGCGCGGGCCGCCGCACACCAGCCCCGCCTGGCCGTTCCCCCACGGACACGACCGGACGGGAGTTCCTACCGGACCCGCCCAAGGAGGAGGCGTTCCCACAGCCTTTCGGCGCCGGCGTACCGCATCGGTCCGGTCGAGCTGATCGTCGGGGTCCGCGCGGGGGACTGGCGGGCCTCGCGGCGTATCCATGCCCGTCCGCCGCCGACGACCAGGTAGTAGACGACTAGGCGGCACTCACATGTCCAGCGCAGTACCCGCGGCCGGTCGGTGTGCGGCCAGTACGGCATCCAGCGCAGCCGCTCGGCGGGCCTGCCGGCCAGGTGGTGGACGTGCGGCCCGTGGTCGATGTACCCCTCGGCCGCCTTCATGGCCTCACCCATGCCGGCTCCGGTGCGGCGGGTGCAGCGGAGCCCGCCTGGCGACCACACCGAACTGGACATCAGGCATGCGCGCACACCCTCTTCGGGTGCCTGAGCGCCGCGGCGATGTCGTCCTGGACGGCGACCTCGCTCACCAGGTCCACCAGAGTGCGCCGGGCGATCGAGGGGAGCAGCCCCATGATGCGCTCCTCGGTGGTCAGGCAGGCGTGGCGAAACGCCCACCACCCGCCGTCGCCGCCGTCCGAGCGCGTCATCTGCGTGATCCGCCAGGCCGGGTAGTCCTGGCCGAGATCGGCAGGGCGGACCTGGACGGTCCGATGGGCGCGTCGCGTGATGGCGGTCACGCCACCCACGCCCACTGCCCGCCGAGGGACACCATCGCGCCGAGCTCGGCGTCGCGCATCTGCTCGCGCAGCTCCTCGACGGTGGCCGCGCGGACCTGGAGCGGGGAGTCGGCGCGCCAGGTCGCGATGGCCACGAAGCGGCGCAAGCCGACGCTGTAGTAGATGTGCCAGCCGGGCTCGACCTGGTCGAGCTGCGCGGCGGTGGCCGTCTTAGCCAGGTCCCAGCGCCGCGGCGACACCTGCTGGCGCGGGGCGCCCTGCCGGTGACGTCCTACGGGGTCCTGTGCGCGGGTGCGCGGGCGTATACGCGGGCCTCTAAGCTTCATCGCGGATCGGACCTCCATCCGATCAAGGGTCCGTCTGGTCGTTCTGAGCGCCAGGCGGACCCGCCTTCGTCTGGGTCCGATACTCAGCAGCCACACGTGCGATGCTCAACGACATTTCCTGAGATTTCTTAAAGATCTTCGGTGGCTGTCCTGATCAGGTCAACGGCCGCCTGCCCATACACGGCAAGCTCGGCGATTCCGTCGAAATGCCGCTCGTACATGGCGACCTCTCGCGGCTGCGTGATGTTCAGGCCAGCGGTGACCGTCTCGGTCATGACGAGCCGCGCATCGAAGATCCAGTAACCAGCGTGGGGCCCGAGCTCGTAGTCCGCCGGGCGCGGGACCACGCCGAAGCGCAGCCTGGACAGCGCGGCGATCTCGTTGAGGAGGTGGACGAGCTGGCCGTGCATGACCTCAGAGCCGCCCACCCGCGTGTACAGGGCCTGTTCGGCCACGACGATGTGAAACCGGCGGTCACCCATCCGGAGAATGGTCTGACGCCCCAGACGGGCCGCTACAGCCGCTTCCAGGTCGTTGGGTGCGTCGTAGAACTGGGCGGAACGCGCCATGATGACCCGGGCGTACTCGCGGGTCTGCAGGAAGCCGGGGATGTGGAACGGCTCGAAGATGCGATACAGGCGGGTGGAGAGATCCTCGGTGCGCAGCACGCTCTGGACCCGGCGCTGGCCTCCCCGCATCTGTCTGCGCCATTCGAGATACTGCGCCTCGATGGCGCGTACCGTGGCGATCAGCTCCGGTATCTGGTCCTCTGCATCGCACACCCGGCACCAGGTGCGGATGTCGTCCTCACTGGGGTTCTGCTGGCCGTGCTCCAGCTTCGACACCTTGGGAGGCCGCCAACCGGCCCGCATGGCAAGTTCCCGGCCCGTGAGTCCCGCGTCTTGGCGCATCTCGCGGAGGCGGGAACCTAGCGCCTGGCGGGCCTGGTCGGTTGGCTGGGACACGGTCGGAGCAGCAGATCAGACGACGCGCTGGACGTAGTCGGCGTGCGGGATTGAGCGTTCCCACAACGTGTCACGGGCAACGCGGTATCTGTGGATCAAGGCGGCGTCGGTCTCGGTGACGAACGCACCGGCCCGGCCATCCCCGGGGAACACGCTGAGCACCAGCCGCTCGTCATCGAACAGCCAGCAGTCCTCTGGTGGGAAGTCGACGTCCGCGGCGAGGTGCCTGGGCAGATACCGGATGTCTTCGCCGGCTTTGACGTTGTCGCCGGCGATGTCGAGTAGCCATCGTGTGTAGGGAGTGTGTGGCACGGTGACGACTCTGACCCGCTGCATCACGCAGCCGGCGCCTGTCACCTCCCGGATGAATGCCTGCCACGGACGCCGCCACGCATGGTCGTCGTGCTCGCCAGCCTGCCACTTACGGAACGGCTCGTCCTCGTGGGCGACGTTGTAGCTGTCCTTCAGCTCAAGGTGGAAGGCCCGCGTGGCCGTACGGAAGTGCTGCTGAAACTCCTCCCTAGTCAGCAGATCCATGTGTCTCCTTCGGCAGGTGGTCCATCAGGCGCTTGGGAACGCGGATGATCAGCTCCCCGTCAGGGACGGCGCCGATGTCCGCGAGGGCCTCGGCGTCGGTCACGGTGAAGCCCTGGATGACGTACTCGTCACCGTCGGTGTCCCACAGCGTAGGGGAGTTACCGCCGTCCGTTTCCTTGCCAAGGAACTGTAGGCGCATTGATCTTTCCCTCTCCTGAGAGTTTCCCGAGATTTCTCGGCAGGCGCATCGTCGGTCTGTTGAACGGCGCTGTCAAGGTCGCGATTCCGCGTCTGCGACAGGCGGTATCGCTCGGGCAGTTCAGGCGTTCGCAGCTTCTGCGAGGATGCGGGCATGGCGGACTGGGCGAAGCTGATCGAGGCGATTGCCGGACTCGTGGGCGCGGTCGCATGGCCGATCGCAGTCGTACTCGCGGTATGGCTCATCATGCGCCGGCACCGCGACGCGTTCGAGCGGCTGATCGATCGGGTCACGTCGCTCTCTTTCGCGGGCGGGGAGATCGCTTTGGCCGAGTCGAAGTTGGACGCTCGCGAGAAGGAGCAGCGTCAGCGTGTGGATGCCCTTGAAGAGCAGCTCGCTGGGGATGACGCACCCGAGGATACGCGGCGAGTGATACTCCGCGAACTCACCAGTGAGGCCGAGACCCTGGGCAGGGTGAGCGCGAACAAGGACCTCCTCTGGCGCATTGCTGATCTCGCCCGTAACGACTCGCGTCATGACGCGGACTGGTGGATACGGAAGCTTGGAGCGGCGCCGACAGAGCAGGAGAAACAGGATGCCTTCCGGGCCGCCCTCATACGCAGGCTGCAGCGGAACGAGACCGCGTCCGAGGAGCAGATGCGGCCACAGGGCGAGGACGTCTGAGCCCGTGCGCCGTCGTCCCCGCGAAGTGGTAGGCGCTGGCATCGCAGCAAGACCGGGCTACGGCCAATGCGGCACCTCGACGAGCACGGGGCCGGCCAGTTCGTTACACGTCACCGACAGCGCGTCCGGCTCGCACATAAGCCCTCCGACCACGTAACCGAACTTCACCGAGCCTTGTGGCACGATCGTGGCATTGTGCGGCGGGTCGATGAGGAAGTTCTCCACCTGGGCGACGGAGACCCCTGTGGCCGTCTCGGCGCCAATGTTGCGCAGGAGGACCCGCTCTTTGGACAACCGCTCCAGCCGCCAGGCGATGGTGGGTTGCATATCCCGCATGGCCTCGATCTCCGTGAGCTGTTCGGCGGCCAGCGCCGAACGCTGGGCGGCTTGCGCGGATTCCTCGGAAGCCTCGGCCGATCGCCGTGCCTCCTCGACGGCTTTGTTCGCCGCTGCGAGCGCGGCGCGCTGTAGTCTGATGCCGTAGATCGCCACCACCAAGGCGGCGGCTGCGACCAGGAACGCTGCCCCGGTAGCGAGGGCCGATAAGGAATCTGTCCAGGACGGGGCGGTATCTGCTGTTGGCATGCGGAACTCCCTGCGATCGGGTGAGGGTTGATCGTAGGGCACCAACACGCCGAGACGGGGGTTATCCGCCGTCGCGTGTGGCTGCATCTCGGCCGATGATGGCGAGGCACTGCCCGCCGGGCGCACCGTCCCTGACCGCGTTCGACCATCAGTCACATGCGGTCGCGGCCATCGTGTTGGTAACCCCGGCTATTCGTCGTTGCGGAATGCCTTCCTCAGGTCGCAGGTAGCTCAGGCCGCTCACCACGGCGCGCCAGCTCGGCTGCGTAGGCAGCCTCGGGCGCGCCCGCGCATGACGACGGCGCCCCGCCCTCGGAGGGGGAGGTGCGGGGCGCCGTTTCCAATCTCTGGCTCTACTCCACGTCCATCTCCTCGAGCCCCGCGGGCAGACCCGCGGCGGCGGCGCGCACCACGGCGGCATGCACCCATTGCCCGTCGCGGCCGACGACCGTCAGCGGGCTGCCGGTGACGGTGTACCACTCTTCCGCGCTGGCGTACTGGACGGTGATGGTGGCCCGGTCGCCTTCGGTGTCGGTGGCCACGACGAGGTCGCCGGTGATGACGCCGACCTCGTCGGTCATCACTCCGCCCGGGCCGGCGACGACTGGTGTCTCGCGCCGGTCGCTCATGGGTGCTGGCGGCCGGGGCAGGTGTCGAGCATCTGGTCGAGCGCGGTCTTCTCCGCGGCGGTGACGGCTAGGCCGTAGCGGTACTTCACGTCTGTCCAGGCGCGGGCGTATGTGCACCAGTAGGAGCGCAGCGGCGGCTTCCAGTCGGCCGGGTTCTGGTCGCCTTTGGCTCGGTTGCTCGCGGCGGATACGGCGATGAGTTGCGGGTTGGTCAGGTCGTTGGCGAAGTCGCGGCGTTTGGCCGTGGACCAGGCGTCGGCGCCGGAGCGCCAGGCGTTCGCAAGCGGCACCATGTGGTCGATGTCGACCTGGGCAGCGGCGGTGAGCGTCTTGCCGTCGTACTCGCTGTGCCAGGTCCCGGAGACCGCCCGGCATTCGGCGTCGCGCTGGACGCCGGCGCCGTCGCGCTCGAGGACAACCTCGCGGGTGGAGCACGCCCCGCCCTGCTCGGCCCAGTGCGGGAACTTCGCCCGGGAGTACCCGGTCATCGCGTGCGGTTCGTCTACGGCCAGTTCGGCGAGCTCTACTTGCGCGGTCGCGGCCGGGGACGGCTCCGGCAGGGAGGGCGGGGATGCGGACGCCGGCGCGGCGGCCGAGCCGGCCAAGAGGACGACGGTGAGGTACAGCAGGGCGGCGGTACGCCGCGGGGGTGTGAAAGGCATGCCCCATCGGTACAGTGTCGCGCGCGGGATCTACTGGCGCTTTGCTATCCCTTGACCTGCGGATACTTACCCTTGCTGCGTGTCAGTGTGGGTCGGATCGGGGCATTTCACGATCGATCGGATTGTACTGAACGGCCGGCAGGTGCTGCGGATCCGGCAGTACGGGTTCCTGGTGGCCTACGCCCGGTCGGTGGCCGACGTCGCTCGGCACGTGGACCTGGCGGACTTGGTGGAGGTCGTTTCGCTGCCGGCGCGGAAGATGTGAGCGGACGAAGCGCCCTCACGCGGCGGGCCCAAACGATAGGGCAGGGGTCCTGGCTACTACCCCGGGGCCCCTGCCCACGCAGTTGGCTCGGCCACGAGTCCCCTGCTGACATGTGACCCTAGCGCGTCTACGCCAACACTCTCCGTAGGTAGTTGAAACCCGGCGTCATGATTGCGAGATGACCATCTCGCTAGTGACGGCTGCGCGCGGGTTGGGCAGCCGTTAGAGTTCATCTGCCGATAGCCGTCCGCTTACGGACCACTACTATCCGTAGTAATTCGGGCGGAATCGGACCATGCTCGGCCACAACGTTCAACCATCCGGAGTCCACCATGTCCAACCTGTCCCTTGCACTCTGCGGGGCCGGTGTCATCATCGCCGCGCTCGCAGCCACCGCCTACGCCATCCGCCGCACCTCCATCGCCGCCCCAACGCGGATCGTCGGGGTCGTGCTGGCCATGGCGGTGGTGATCGGCTCCATCCCCGCTCTCCTTGACTTCCTGTCCATCTGAGCCGCACCCAGGTCGCCAAGGCATAGCAACACCACGGCGCCCGCCCCCTGCCTGCGCACAGGAGGCGGGCGCCGTGCTTCAGGGCCGGACCATGCCAGGACAGCTGCAACCTAACGCCTGTTCGGTGCGTCCCCTATCAGGAGGCACCACCATGCGCGACGACCAGTTGGACCCGGACCTCACCCTTGAACTGCTGCTGATCTGGACGCTCCATCAGGAGGCAGAAGCCCTGGAACATCAGGGCCCGCCGAAGCCAAATCGATCGTGATGTGCGCTACGACTGGCGGCGCAACCAGCCCGCCGCGATCACAAGCCACCATCGCTTGCCGCTCCATCGAGTAGGCGAACGGGCCGCCGGCTTCGTCGAGCATCGCCACCAGTTCGGCTGCATCCCCCACCGTGTACGCCGTGATAGGCCCCCCGGGGTCGAGGGCCAGCACCGTGTGCAGGCCCTCTGCGGCGGCTTGTACAAGAGCTTCGCGGATCGCAGGCTCGGCGCCGGCTCGATGCGGACCGTCCCGCGGGTCAGCATGGATGGTCACAAGGCGCCACCGGGCCGTTTCCAGCCGCTTCTCCGACCACAGGGGCACGTTCTCAGTCTCCATGGCGCGGACAGTAGTGGCCCTGGCTACGGCGGCCGCCCCGGATCGCGAGAGCTTTGCCGTGAACACAAAGAAGCGCCCTCCGCCCTGGGTCCGAAGACCAAAGGGCGGAGGGCGCTCTCGTATCCCCGGGGAGAGGAAGTTTCAGTCGTTCCACCACGACGGGGGAGGCGGACGGGGGCGCTGGTCGCTGCTGGGTCAAGCCGATCTCGCCGCGTCGGGCGGCGACCCACTGCGCCGCTCGCATGCGTCCCTCGCTCACGAGCAGCCCACGCCGACCAGGCGCCGCCACGTGGTCGCTCACTTCCTCCCGGTATGGCGAGTTATGAAGGGTTTGTTCTCCGGGCAACCCGAAAGGATTTCTTTCAAGCTGGTTTCGAGTAACCATCATCGCCGCAGGTCAGGGTCAACTGTTTCCAATTCGGAAAGAGTTGAAGCGGGGCCGAGCGGCCCGAAGGCGACTCGGCCCCGTACGAGCAGGGGATCAGGTCCCCTTCGTTGCGCTTTCGACCGGATTCGAACCGGCGTTTCCGCCTCAACTGGGCGGCGTCCTCAGGCCACTAGACGACGAAAGCGCCCCAGCTATCCAGTCTCCTGGAAGAGATCCCCTGGACCTCTTGCCGCTGAGGCCCGCATTCCAGGGGAACAGCGGGCACTTCGAGCCGCACCGGAGTGCGGCGGTCTGGCACCTCTCCCGCCAGAGGACGGGTTAAGCGCCGTGGTGCCCGCCGCTGAGCCATCCCAGACCCCTCGATGGCTCAGTTGCGGGCGGCATCCCCGTATCTGGGGACGTTCCCGAGCGTACAGCGAGACGCCTCGCGTGGCGGAGTTTGAGCAGTTCAATTCGTCTTCCGAGAGACTGCTCAGACTCTGGAGGCTCACTGAGCCGGGCGAGGAGCCTCCGCGTAGTGCTCGATCCGGAGTTCCGGGTTGGGCGACAGAGCGCCGTTGAGCCTGGACGAAGCCCAGGCTACGCGCGAGACGGCCCGCGCTCCCTCCCTGGACGAAGAGAACGCGGGCCGTCTGCGCGAGCTGTCCTATCGCCGAGAGGCGCTGGAGTCCGTGCGCAGCCACGACGGCAGCAGCGCCTGAACCACCGGCAGCGCCATCACCCGGGCCACACCACCCGCGACCGCGAGAGCACCCGCGACCCACGGCAGCGCCGCGGGGACCCCTGAAGCGGCGACGATCATCGGCAGCGCCGCGGCGACACCGATACCGGTCTGGATGGCGGTGCGGATGGCCTTCTTGTTGGCGTCACTCATGTGCCCCTCCTTGGGGACGCCCGCCGCCACGGCGGGATGATCGGGTTCTTGCTCCTGCAGGAGCTCCGCGCGGCGCACCATCAGCAGCCGCGTCAGGTCGAGCAGCGGGTCCATCAGGTCTCGACGGGCACCGGGGTCTCGGCAAGCACCGGCGTGATGTCGAAGTAGTAGTCCTTGCCGGGCTCGAAGAACACGCTGGGGTTGTCGACCGCGATTCGCATCTCGCCGGACGGGTGTACCGGGCGTACCGCTGGTCCTCCGGCATGCTGGGGTCGTACTGGGCGGTGAACCGGTAGGTGCGCGTGCCCTGGGTGTGCTCGGGGGTGAACCGCTCGACGCTCTGGCAGCGGAACTTGGCGCGGGTGGTGGGCTGAGACATTGTTCTCCTGATCTGGGTCGGAAAGCAGAAGAACCAGCCGCGTTGGGCTGGTCGAGGGTTGACGGATGCTGACGGAAGTTGACGAGCTCAGCTTTTCGCCGGGGTCGGCGGCCGCCAGGACCACGACATGTTCCAGGTGTCCTCGTCGACCTGGCCCGAGCCGCTCTTCATCAGCCCGGTGGCCTGCTGGTAGTTGCGGCACACCGCGGTCGACTCCTCGCCGAACAGGCCGTCGACGTCGATCGACCAGCCGCGCTTCTGCAGTTTGGCCTGCCAGACGCGGACGTCCTCGCCTTGCATGTAGGGCTTGCCCTTGGTGTAGGTCAGGACCCGCCCCGGCCAGCGCGGCACGTCCCCCTCCCACACGATCTCGATCGGCTTCGGGGCCGGCTCGGGCTTGGACTTCGCCGGCGTGCTGTTGGCGCCCGGCCGCGGCGCGCCCTTGCGCACCCAGGAGTACAGCTGCCCGCCAGGGCAGTCGGTGGCGTAGCCGTCGCGGTGGCCCTTGATCTCCCGGCCGGCGCCGCCCTCATCGCGCAGGTACTCGATCGCGTCGAGGATGCCGTGCAGCATCCCGTCGGAGGGCACGACCAGCCCGGAGTTACCGACCAGGCCCAGCACCGAGTAATGGCCGGTGTTCAGGCCGGGGCCGTTGGCGGCGGTCAGATGACCCGGGCCGCGTCCGACGAACACCTTGCGGTGCGGGCAGGCCACCATCGAGTAGGCGATGTCCAGCCAGCCGTTGCCATCCATGTGCATGTTCTGGACGGCCTTCACCGCGGCGACGCACCGGTCGTGGTCCTCGGCTAGGCGCGGGTCGACCCGGCCGCCGGTGTAGTGGACCTTCACCCCGCGGGTGGATCGCACCGTCGAGTACGACCCGCGTGGCGCACGGGCGCCCCATTCCTTGCGGGTCACCAGATCAATGGCCATATTGGGCGTCCTTTCGCTGCCGGCGCGCCTGCCGCCAGGTGCGGATGATGATGCTCAGCCGCCAGGCGAGCACCACGGGGATCGCGGCGAACGAGGCGGTGCGAGCGAACAGGAACCAATCGCCGTCGGGGACGATCAGGCGTAGCGCCCACAGCGACAGGCACAGCCCGAGCGCCGCCTGGAAGACGAACACGTGGATCCCCTGGGATGTCCGCCACCAGCGGGCCAGCAGCATCTGCGCGGCCACGCAGGCATCGGCCAGAACCGCCGACAGCACCACCAGCACGGTGCCCACGGCGTACATCGCGTCAGTCACGCCTACCCCCGAACGCGTCGTTCATGATCGCTTCGAACCCGTTCTCTTCACGCAGGCGGCGCAACATCGCGGCCAGCGAGTACTTGCTACGGGCCCGCTCGCGTGCTTCGCGAGCGTCCTGTTCGGCGCGGCGCCGGGATTCAGCGACCAGACGCGCCGCCTGGTCCAGGTCTGGCCGCTGCTCGTCACGTGTCATGGCCCGCCTCGATCTGGCGTGTCTGAATCGTCTGCAGGAGCGCCGCGGCGAGCTGCGTGCCCTCGGCCGCGGCGCGCAGCTCGGCGCGGCGCTCTTCGTCGTGGGCGCGTCGGGTCACCTCGTGGGCCTCCCGCTCCGCTTCCCATAACCGGCGCCACTCCTCGGCGTCCTCGTTGGCCTCGGCGATCCGGGCGTCCCGGTCTGCGCGGACATCGTCCACGACCGACCGGTGGACCAGGACGCCCTTGAGGACCAGGCCGACGGTGGCGAAGATCACCGCCAAGGTGATGCCGACCAACGATCCCTGAGCCCACGGGATGGTCGCCAGGTCCACTCGGCCTACTTTCCAGGTCAGGTGCCACCCGCCAGGCGGAGCCCGCGCAGCGGCACGTCGATGCGAAATGCCTGCTTGCGGGACGCCATGCCAGCCAGGCGGTACGGTCGGCACGGCCCCGCCGACCGCGAAGCCCGGCTCACCACCCGATCGAGTGCCGACGAGCCGATCGCCAGGCCCACACTCAGCCGTCTCTCAGAACCGGGACTTCGTCCACAGCCGACGGCTGATCAGATGGCGCGCTGGGAGCAGCGTGGTGCGCCGCGTACGCGGCCCGTGCCTGCTCGACCAGCTTCCGCTTCGCCTCGACGTCCTCGACATCGAGACAGGACGCCGCGTGGCCTCGCATCCACTCCAGCGGACACGGCGCGGCCGGCGCAGTTCGTCGCAGCCCAGCACGGGCCGTAGACGCCCGCGGGACGGGCGACACCACCCGCACCCGCTCCTTGGCCGCCTCGATCCTGGCCAGATGCGCCTGGCGGGCGTCATCGAGCGACGCTGCGGTCATCAGCGTCATCTCCGCGTTCCCGGCCGCGGTCGCCGTCGCCTGCGGCTGCGCGGCCGGCGTCGGCTGTTCCACCACGCCCTGGGGCGTCCACACCACCACTGCCGAGGCCTGCGGAGGCGGTTGGTCGGGCGGGGGGATGTGCGGCTCGTGCAACGCCATGTCGAGCGCCTGCGCCACATGCTGAGGGTCGGCCGGGTCCAGGCCGTACTCGGCGATCCGCCACGCCACGGTGGACACCGGCAAGAAATGAGTGATCCGGCCCTGCGGAGTGTCCAGGTCGATGTCCCACCGGTCCGCCGCGACCTCCTGGAGCGTGCGGTCGGGCCCGACCTCGTACTGCGTGGCAGGGCTAAGCCGTACCTCGGCGATGGTCCACTCCTCGGCCACTGCCACCTCCTCATGTGCGGAAGCTGCAGTAATCGATCTCTTTGCCGGTGCTGTTGCTCCAGCTCACAGTGAACCCGGTCGTCGAGCTGGCGGTGACGCACCAGGTGAAGTTGGGGGTGGCGGCGCCGTCGCGGACGCAAGCCACCGGCCGCATCGTGCTCGCCATCGTCGGCCCGTAGGTGACGATCCCGCCGGACCCGCCCGAGCCGACCGTCACACCACCGACGATCATGCCCCAGTACGAGTTCGCGCTGTTGTTCGCGAACCGGCCCACGAGCGATGTTCTGTCGGCCTGGTGGTACCAGTAGTTCTGAAACTGGTCGGCCGTGCCGAAGTACCCTGAGGCGGCGAAGTCGACGCCGAGCTGCAGCATGCCGCCGTCAGCCTGGTCAGCGACCGCACCCATGTGCAGTACCTGGTAGGTGTCGGCCCGGTGCAGCACTTGGAACTTGTTGCCTGCCGTCCCCGCTTCGCCGATCATGCCGATCCCGGTCGCCCCACCGTCGCTGCCTGCGACGATCCGCGCGTAGCTGGTCCCGCTGTCGGGGTAGAACCGCAGCTCCGGGAGACCGTCCTCGCCGATGGCCAGGACGATCCGCGGACCGCCATCGGCGCCGATCTGAAGCTTGCCTCCGCTGATCTGATCCAGCGCCGGGCGGGTCTGTGCGGCCGCCATCAGCAGCTGCAGCATCCGTTCCAGCACCTGCACCCGGTCGGGCAAGTCCATCGGGTAGCTAACCGCCATTGCTGCCCCCGTAGATCAGCGTGGCCTCCTCGACATCGTTGTCGCGCCGCGGTGGGCGCACCTCGAGCCCGACGACCGGCCAGTCACGGACGAACGAGGCCACGCCGTCGACCTCGGGATAGCGTTCGTTGACCAGACGCAAGGCGGCAGTGTCGCCGAGATCGTGCGGGGTGAGTGTCGGGTTGTCCGGCAGTTGCACCGTGGTGGTGTAGACCCGGGTCACCCCGGGCGCGGTCGCGGCCCAGAACTGCGCGAACGCGTTGAGGGTGGGCAGGTCACGGACGTCGGGGTAGGACGCTGTGCGGTCGATCCGGGGCCAGCCGTCGTTCAGGTGCTCGGTCGCCTCGGCGACCTGCGATACCAGCGGCCCCGATGCAAGCGACAGATCGTTGGACGTCGAGGCGCCCTGGGCGCGCCACCGGGTACCGCCCCGGGTCGCGTCCACCTCTTCAGACCAGGACAGCACGTTGCCCGGCTGGGAGTAATCGTGGCGTGTGTTGACCTTCCCGAGCGTCGGGTAGCCGTACACCAGCTCCCGCACGCGCGCGCGTCCGGCGATGCGGGTGTTGATCCGGTACTGGAAGCCGTTCTGCGCGTTGGCGAGTTCCTGCAGCTTCTGCCCGTAGCGGGCGTTGTCGGTGGCGGCGATGATCAGGTCCTGCAACACGCCGGTGTCCCCGGCCGGGAGCAGGATGCCCAGGTCCGCTCGCGGGTCGGATTGCATGTGCCCGACGAGCTGGCGGGCGATCTCGATTTGATCCAGGCCGATGTAGGACAGGTCCGCCTGGATCTCGACCTGTTGCATGAACCCGTCCAGGCTCATGCCCTTGACGTCGGCCACGGGGGCCTGGCCGCCCTGTTGAGACACTTTGCCGTACCACAGCCAGTACGACCCCCACAGGTCATCGCCGCGGATGACGTGGATGATGTGCCGGCCGACGCCGCTGGACCGGTCGCCGGTGTCCCGCGGCATGACGCGGTTCCACAACTTCGACAGCCGCAGGTCCGCGAGCTCCAGTTTGCCGGTGAAAACACCCGGCATGTTGATCCGATGGTCGTAGGTGACGTTGTCGAACTCGACGTCGGCGACCTCGCGGTCGGTCAGCAAGTCGCAGATCAGGTACCGGTAGGGGACGGCCACGCCTCGCCCCCGTCTCCCAGTCCAAGCCGGGGCGGACTACCACCACGTGCTGCGCCAGAAGACGTCGAACCCGCCGGCCCCGCCGGCGTCGGGGATGTACTGGATCGGCCAGGTGCCACCAGGGAGGGTGAGCCGCTCGACGGGGACGCTGAAGGCGTCGAGGCGGACGTAGTCGGCGAGCTGCACCGTGCCGGGAGTGTTGTACACGCCCAGGTCGCCGTTGGCGGTGTCGACGTCGAGCCGCTCGCCGGTGCCGATCGCGACGTTGAACGCCAGGATCCGGTCAGCGAGCTGGATGCGCGGGGTGGTGACGGGGCCGTGGAAGCGGAACCGCGGGCTCGCGGGGGCGTTGCCGGGGTTGGTCAGCGTGCCACCGGCAAGGTCCAGGCGTACGGCGTTGAAGTCGGTGCCGAACCGCCTGGGGTCGCTGCAGGCCCACTGGATGAGGATGTTGGAGACGCCGATACCGAACAGGTCCGGTGGCGCGTCGGCCTGGATGATCGCGCCGAAGGCGATCAGCACCTTGCCACGGGTCCGGATCGCAAGCGGGTACTCCTCGGCACCGTCCGGCGGCGCCCACGAGTTGATCATCGCGTCCAGCGAGTCCTGGAACGTCGGCGAGTCGTCGTTGAGCTGGACGGTGGCGTTGACGATGCGCTGGCCGGCGAGCTTGCGCCCAGGCCACGCGCCATGCCGCGAGCCGCGCTCCACGTTGCCGTTGCTGAGCTTGATGCTGTCCCAGCCGGTCAGCTTCGGCGATGGGCGGTACTGGTTGGACGGCGACCACAGCATGCCGTTCCACTCGATCTCGCCGTCTCTCGTGATCAGCGACCCGGGGATGTGCGGCGCGCTGACCTGCATCGGTGGATAGATGAACGGCGTGACGAACGGCCCGCTGGTGAACTGCTGGTCACGCGGATACCGAAACGGTGTCTCGAACGGCGGGAGAGCAGCCTCAGCGTCGTAGCTGACGAGCGGCGGCCGGCGGACGACCTGCCGGACCGGGATGCCGCGGCCGAGACGAGCCACCAGCTACCTCCCTACCAGGACGCCGCCCTGTGGACGGCAGACCGCAGAAACACGGGACGTGGCGGCATGTCGATGTTCGTGGGCCCGATCCACCCGTCCGAGCTCACATCGAAGTCGTCCAGGTACGCGTCCGTGGCGACCGAAACCCGGACCACCTCCTGCGTGGAGACAGATCCCGCCAGGTTGGCCGCCGTGGTCACGGAGCCCGAAACGGTGAGACTCTCGGGACTGTTGTAGCGGCGCAACTCAGCCCCGCCGGTGGTCGACCAGAAGCCCTCCAGGCGCACCCACGCGTTCAGCGGGACCGTCCCGGAGAGATTGACTGTGGCGCCACCGCAGATCAGGTCCAGGGTGCCGTCCGCTCGGGTATTGATGCCGCCGCTGTAGGTCCCCGAGGCGTCCAGACCGGTCCACAGCCGCACCAGCGACCCGGTGTAGTGCCCCTGCAACCAGGCATAGAACCGGATCCAGAAGGCCGGCGCCGGGAGCTCATGCCCCACCGACCGGAACCCGGCGGCCGGGAGCTTGGCGCTCAGCGTCCCGGAGTGGGCGTGAGTGGAGGAGTAGACGACGGACCCGCTGACGTAGCCGAGCGGGTCCCCGCTGGCCCCTCCCGACCCCGCCACAGTGATCACCGAGCCATCGACGCCTCCGTCGAAGGAATTACGGAGGGTGGTCACTTGCCTAGCACCGCTCGAACCAGGCCGAGGCGCGGCAGTTCAGGGGCCCTGCTGGGGAGGTGACCCGGATGACGAACCCCTCACCGAGTGCAGAGTCGGGGGTGTCACCGAGCGGAAAGTCGTACGGCAGCAGCCCTGCGAACGGGGTGATCGGATACTCCTCCAGTGGCGTAAGTATGGTCGGCTCGCTCGTCCACGCCTTGGCGGCCGAGAACCCGGTACCCGGCAGCCGGCCGTACGCCTGGTTGACATTGACCGTGGTGGAAGCAGAGCTCGGCGCGTTGGTGATGAACGTCGCGGCGCACACCTCGACCAGCACCACGGCCGCCGTCGGCAGGGTGCCCTCGAAGCCGATCCGGAACTTCTTCAAGTCCGCGCCGAACTGGGCGCCCGCCTTGACGCCCAGCACGCTGCGCGGCGTAAGAGCGGTCAGGCTGACCGTGCTGCCGGTGGTGATGCTGTAGCCCGACTTGGCCACGAGGCCCCCTCTACATGCGAAACCCCCGGCAGGATGCCGAGGGCGGGACGGTGCTGGGACGGAGGTCAAAGCGCCACGACGGGCCCGACCAAAGGCACGGACCAGATGCCGTTGACGTGGAAGTTGAGCGTGAACGTCCCGTCCTGAACGGGCAGGTCAACCCCGAAGCAGCGCACCTGGAACGCCTTGTTCGCCATGCTGGAGATGTAGATCAGATAGCCGCGCGCGATGAACGAAGCCGACGGCCACGCAAGCGGCGACGCGGTGAACTTGATCGTCCCCGGGGCGGTGCCGGACTCGGCGATCACCTGCGTCAGCGGTTTCCCACCCGGGTCATATCCCGGCCCCACGACCTCGCCGACATTGAGAGGCGCGACGTTGTAGACGGGGTTGACCTGCGAGAAGTTCGCGCTTAGGGCGCTGGTGTAGAGGGCGAGCCGGAGCGACACCCCAGCCAGATTCAGGACGTGGCCACCGTTCCACCCCTTCAAGACGGTGTCGACGAACGTGCCATCGCGGTCAAGACCAGCCACCAGGCCTCCTCATCAGAGATTGACGGTGACGTCCTGGCGGCCGTCGGCGTGCCGGGTGATCACGTGGCCCTGCGGGGTGGTCTCGCTGATCGACTGGCCGTGACGGATCGGCCGCACGTTCTTGGCCTGCAGCCACTCGGCGTAGGTCAGCCCGCACGACTCATCCCAGGCGGTCTCGTCGAGATCGATTTCGGACATTCGAATGCATGCCTCCGTGAGCAGTGAGATGGCGGAACGCGGCTGGGCCACCGCAGCTCACCCGCGGCGACCCAGATAGGACAGCTCCTCAGCTGTCTCCCGCACCGAGCCGCGAGGCGACTCGAAGTAGTTCTCCACGAGCAGCGCCGGACCCTGCTGCGGCGCGCTCGCGCCGGCAGCATCACGTGCCAGGTTGGCGCCGCGGGGGCCCATCTCCGACCCGGCCGGGGCCGCGGCCACGCCGGAGTAGTACGCCCCGCCGCCGCCCATCTGCGGCGCCGACCGCTGCGCTGACCGGCGCGGCTGGGTGCCGCCCGACCCCGTGCCGTTCAGAGGCAGCGACCGAGACACCTGCGCCGCAGACGCGGCGACCACCGAGCCGAACGCCCGCCCGGCCGACTGCCCGATCAGACCCGCCGCGCCACCCACCCCGGCCAGCGCCCCGGCGTACGCGGCTGCACCCACGATCGACCCCGAGTCGCCGCCCGAGTACCCGTCGATCTGGTTGGTGGGCTTGGGCTTGGGTTTCAGCTCGGCGGACAGGTGGCCAGTGTTGCTGGGCTTCTTCGGCTTCGGCCCGCGGTCGTAGGTGACGTCGTTCGGGTCGGTGCGCGGCGGCGGCTTCGTGCTGGTCTTGGTGGTCTTCCTCGTGGTCGTGGTGGTGGTCTTCTTGGCGGGGGCCTTGATGCTCGTCCCTCCGCCGTTGCTGGCCAGCGAACCGGCCTTGGACACTGCGGCGGTCAGGCTGGTGATCGCCTTGGTGAGACTGCTGATCGCCGTGGTGAGCTTGGCCGTGCCGGACGTGGTGGTGCTGGCCGCTTGCCCGGTGGCGGTGGCGACCTTTCCGGCGGCCTGCCCCGCCGAGGAGATCGTCCGGGTCAGCGTGCCGGTTTCCCCGATCGTCGCCGACAGCAGGCCCGTCGCCCCGGCGAGCCTCTCGTTGAGACCGCTGCTCACCTGGTCCAGGCCCGCGGTCATAGCGCCCAGGTTGTCGATGGTCACCCGCAGCCCGCCGGTCGCCGAACCGGTGGACATCACCGGCGTCGACGCGCCGGCCACCAGGCCGTTGGCCGCCGCCACGATCGCGAGCTTCTTCGGCAGCAGCTGGTAGCCGAACTCGTCGGCGATCACCCCGAGGATCTGGGTGCTGCGCTGCCTCTTGGACTGCGCGAGCGGAATGTAGCCTTCGCCCTGCGTTTCCGGTTCATTCCACACGCGGATCGTCCCGGGTTGGGCGATCTCGGCGACATGGTTCTCCGCGCCGCCGGCGAAGTGCGCGACCCCGCCGTCGCCGAACCGGACGATGCCGCCGTCGGCCTTGTTCTTGACCGTCTTGTTGGCGTTGTTGGCGTCGCGCAGGGCCTGCCTGCTCAGGTCGTCCTGGTACTCGGTCTTCACGAAGATCGTGAGTTCCTTGGATCTGAGCTGCGCGATCATGTCCCGCAGGTCCTTGGCGGACTTGGTCGCCTTGTCGGCCTGCTCCTTGCTGATTCCGTACTGCTTGGCCAGGTTGTAGACCTGGTCCTTGGCGTCCTTGGACTTGCCGGCCAACTCGAAGAGTTTCGGCAGCTGACGCAGGATGGCTTCCTTCGACCGGTCAGCCGCCCCCGCCGCGTCGCCGGTGTTTCTCGCGAGATCGGCCTGCTTGCGCGCTGCTTCGTCGACCTTGCCGATGTACCCGGAGAACTGATCGCGCGCCCGGATGATCGCGTCCCGCTCGGCGTCGGTCTTGGCCTTGTTCAGGTCGAGTTTCCCGTTGGCGCGGTCGATCGCCTCCTTGACCTGGTCGTAGTCCCCCTTCAGCTCTTGCAGAGCGCGCGCTGCATCGGTGTTCTGAGAGAAGAGCCCCAGCGAGGTGGAGAAATCGCTGAGCTTCTTATTCGCGCCATCGATGGCGCCAGCAGCAGCGTCGGTGGGCTGCACGGACTTACTCACGACGTCGGTGTACTGCGGGAAAAGATCACGCAGTTTGGACAGGGGTGTCCCGGCGTCCTGCGCCTGCTTGGTGATCCCGGCGAAAAGCTTCGCGGCCTCCTGTGACTGGCCGGACGCCACCATGTTCGCCAGGGCCTGGTCGAGGTTCTCGACCCGCTTCGCGCCGTGGTCGAGGGATACTCCGACCTCGCCGCCCAGCCTGTTGGCGAATCCGCCGATCTGGGTGTCGAGCTCGTCCCACCAGTGCTCCGAGGACATCCGCTGGACGACGTCGCCGATGCCCTCAAGTCCTCGCCCATCGAGGAGACTGAATTTCCCCTGCAACTGGTCTACGACGTCGGCGGCGGGCTTGCCCCCGTTGACGAAGTCCCCCAAGTGCCGAGTGAAGTTGGGCAAGTTCACGTTCAGCCCGGACAGCTCGCTGTCCAGCATGCCCACACCGAGAGCTAGCCCGGTGATCGCTGTCGCCATGCCGGCGCCCTTGAGGACATCCCCGAGGCCGGAGAACTTTCCACGGGCCGTGCCCGCCGCGTCGCCGGCCTTGCCGACTTCGCCGCGCAAGCCCTGGAAGAAGCCGATCACCCCGGTGACGGTCTGATAGCCCTTGACCGCGAGCATGACACCGGCGATGGCCAGCGCGGCGGCCTGGATCTGGCCGGGCGACATCTTGGACAGAAGGTCCGCGAGGAGCAGGAATCCGCCGAGCTTGATCGTCGTACCGAGCTTGGCCGCCGCGAAGATCGCGCCGACCCCGCCAGCGATCGCCTGAATCTGTTCCGGCGACATGGCGGCCAGCTTGTCGCTCAGGCCGACGAGGAAGTCGAGCGCCCCCTGCCCGGGCGCGGCCGCCGCCTGGAGGATCTTACCGACGGCGATGCCGATGTTCTCGAAGATCGTCTGGACCTTGGGAAGGTTCTCTTGGGCGTAGGCGATGAACGCCTTGAAACCGGGGCTGTTCTCCAGGTTGGTGCCCCAGTCGGCGAATCGCCGGGTGATGTCGACGACCCAGTCACGCAGGTCTCCGGCGTAGGGGAGGAATGCCTGGATCATGCCGGCCGCGCCTTGACCTACGTTGAGGGCTGCGACGCCGAAATCGTCGATCGCGCCGGGAATCTCCAAGGAGAGCCGGGCGATGAACCTGTCCCAGAACGGGTTGGCCAGCGCGGTTTCTGCGTGGTATTCCAGGAGGCTGAACCCGGTCGCCGCGCCTCGGACCAGGGGGTCGAGCTTGGGCAGGGCCGAGCCGACCAGGTCGAGCCCCTTGGAGATCACCGGGAAGACGTCCGGCTGCAGGCTCTTCTGCCACTCTTCGTAGCTCTTCTTGAAAGCGGTGATGTCCTTGGCCAGGTCGCGCTCGGCCTTGGACAGCTGGGACATTTTGGTGATGGCCCCACCGGCGGCGCCGCCGCTCTGCTCCATGGCGGCCTTGGCCTGCAACTGCTCCAGTTTCAGGCGGCGGGCCGCCATCTCGGCTTCGCGGTGGCTCTTGACCAGCCGTTCCTGGGCGTCGACGACCTTGGCCTGGGCGTCGGCGACGCGGCGATGTGCGTCGGCGACCTGCCGCTGGGCGTCCCCGACCCGCCGGGCGTTCTCTTCATCCACCCGTGCGACGTTTGCCCGCGCATCAGCCAGATTGCGCTCTGACTGCTCAAGGCGGCGGTTTGCCACCTCAAGGGCGTCTTTTGCGTTCTGTACCCTGCCGCTGCCCTCGACGCCCTTCGTGTCTGACTCGGCCTGCTCGGCCTGGACCCGTTGCAGCTGAAGCTCGAGCTCCTTGAGCCGCTGCACCGCCCGGTCGTAACCAAGCTGGGCCCGCTCCTTGTCACGAGCCGTCGCACGCGGATCCCTCAGGGTCGCGTTCAGCTGGGCCTGCGCCTGCTCCAGGTCCAGGACCGCCTGACGCTGATCGAGCTGGGTGTCGGTCAACCTGTTGGACAGGTCCTCGGCATCGCGGACCGCTTGACGGCGCGCCTCATTGAGATCTTGCTGGGCGCGCAGGACGTCACGCTGGGCATCACCGACCGCGCGCTCTGCATCCTGGACCTGCCGCAACGCCTCGGCGTGACGGCGAGCCCCGTCCTCAGCCGTGCGAGCCAGGTCGTCGGCAGCGCGCGCCTCGTCTTCCTGGGCGCGCGTGACGTCGTCGATCGCCCCCTTCAGAGCGCGCTTGGCCTGCGCGACCGCGGTGGCCGCGTCGCGGACCCGGTTCTGGGCCTCGGCCAGCTGCAGCGCCCGCGCCGCGGCCTCGGCTTGCGAGGCGGCCAGGCTCTTGCCTGCCCCGCCGGCCGAGCGGGAGGCGTTCTCCTGCTCCGTCAGGGCCTCGTTGACCCGGCCCAGGCTCGGCACCGCAACAGCGGCGAACCCGGCGGCTCCCGCACCGGCCGCACCGAACGCGGCACCCAGACCGGCCGCACCGAACGCCAGCGATGACAGCGCAGGTACCGCGGCCAGGCCGGCGATCGCGGCGGCCACCATCCGCAAGCTCGCCAGCGCGCCGGCGACGTCCACGTTCACCCGCGCGTTGGCGGTCCGTCCGTCAAGCCGCGACACCTCGGCGCTGACCGCCGCCAGGGCGGCCGCGGCCGCAGCGGCGTCCGCACGGATGTCGATGGTCGCCGACTCGCCGTCGACCCGGCCGAGCTCGGCCTGGATGGCGCGCACCTCCGCCAGCGCGCCGGCCGCGTCGATATCGATGCCGACCCGCTTGCTACCCAGCGTCTCCAATCGCACCCGCAGATCGGCGATCTGCCGCTGCGCCGCGCTGGAGTCGGCATTCAGTGGAATCTTCGGCAGAGACCGGGCGGCCGCATCGACCTGAGCCCGCAGCCGCTCGGCGAACGCCCCACCCCGGACCTCGACCTCCACCGGCACCTGCACGACGGTCTCGTCCAGGCGCTGGGCCTCGCGGACCACCGACTCCAGGTCCGCCAAGGCCTTGCCGATATCGGCGCGGATCTCGAAGGAGGTGTCGTTCTGGATGGACTCCAGCTCGGCCTGGATGGCGGCCATCTGCACCAAGGCCGCGCTCGGGTCGACGTCGACGCCGATCTTCTGATCGGCGAGGGCCTGGAGCTTGCCCCGCAGCTCGGCGATCTTGACCTCGGCCGGCAGTGAATCGGCGTTGATCTTGATGTCCGGAAGGCGCTTGAACGCCCCTTCCAACCTCTTACGAAAGCCCTCCGCCGCACCGGCCGTCTGCGCGAACTGCCTGTTCAGATCATTAAGAGACCCCTTGGCCTTCGACTCGCCGGCAACGAACTGGCTTACGTCCAGACGAAGCCTGGTCGTCAATGTGCGATCAGCCAACGAGGGTCACCCCTCACGGCCAAATCACTTGAGCCCGAAACATCAAGATCAACAGACCTAGCCGGGTCATAACGGATTGGAACTATTCACCGACCGGCCGCAGGTGATGCGTGCCATCATCGCCTGTGGATCGGGGGCCGATCACCGTATAGGAGCTCGAATGCGTACGTCTGGACTCGTGGTGTTAGCAGGCGCGCTCTGCCTGGTGGCGGGCTGTGGTAGCGCAGCGAAACAGGCAACCCCGACGGTCACCGTCACAGTTACCGCCCCTGCTGAAAAAGCAGCACAAGCCAACGGCAGCGCACCCTCGACCATCGGGAAAAACCTCGACGCCTCCGACGCCGATTCCACCGGCACAGCCGCAGCCCTCGCATTCAAACAGCCACTTCCCGCACTCGTACCACCGGACCGGGCGGGCTACGAGTACGCCGGCCTTGAAGTCCGCCGCTGCTTTAAGACCATCGTCACAGCCACCCCCATCAGCATCGGATGGGGCCCCTGGACGCTCACCTACAAAAACGGCACCGTGGTCGAGTCAGCGACCTCCTGGTCCGCCGACCACTTCTCCGTCCCCCTCTACCCGCGAGACCGGCGCGTCCGGCCCGGCCAGTGCGTCCGCGGATGGATCCCCTACGAGGTACGCAAGGGCACCCGCCCCACCTCGGTCACCTACCTGGTGGACGACGGCGACCCCATGGAGTGGAAGATCAGATAACGGGCGGGTCATCGTCGACGCGCTCGGCATGGAGCAGCAGCCCCGGGTCGGACTCGGCATAGTCGGCGTGCGCCTTGGCCAGCGGCGTGCACGCGAAGCACCGCACTGGCAGCGGAACCTCATACAGGCCGTTGTTGGCCGGGTCGGTCGTCTCATCCAGCGGCAGCTTGCACCCGGGGCACTTGCAGTCCTGCTCATGCTTCCAAGCCAGGGCCCAGGCCAGGTCGTCCTCCAGCCACTCCGGCTCGCGGACGGTCACCGTGTGGGTGAGACGCCCGCTCCGGTCGTAGTGATAGGTAGTCGTCTCTACCGGCTCCCGGCCCAGCAGCCGCGAGCGCGGGACCCGGTAGTAGGCAGCCAGCGCTAACTCGTCTGCGTGCCGCCCGCCAGCGCGGATGCGGCGGCGGAGAAAGGGACCTCCGCACCGCCGTTGTTCAGCTCGCCGAGCGCCATGTTCAGCCGGGCCCACTGGCCGTTGGTGATCGCGTCAACCAGCCGCCCGGCGTCCTCCTCGGTCATCTCGGGCGACACCGAGCACGCCGCCAGCGCCGCGACCGGAAAGGTCCCGACGTTGTAATCGGCCATGTCGTCGTCCTTGTTGCCCTTACGCGGCGGGTGCTTCTTCAGCAGGTCCGACCACTGCTTCTGCGGCAGAGCCTGGAGCCGGAACTCCACGGTGTGCCGCTGCATCTCCGCGCGGGTCGCCTCGATCTGGGTGGCGATCTCCCGCGCGGCCGCGCCCATACCGGCCAGGGAGTCCTGCTCAGGAGCGCGCTGGGCCGCGCGCAGCTCCCGCTCGAGGCTGTCGAAACGGGCCTGCAGGTCGGCGCGCAGGCACAAGGGAACGGACTTCTGCGGCAGCTGAATCTGCCCGAGAATGTCGTCGATCTTCAGTTCCATCAGGCTGCCACCACAGCCGCCGGCGCGGACTCTGAGTGGTTGAACAGCTTGCTCTTGAACTGCTGGGCGGTGTTCAGCTCAGGCGGCTGCATGTTCGGGCGGCCGCAGCGCACCGGGTGCACCTCGGCGTCCTGCCCGGCGGCCCAGGCCGTCTCGTGCGGCAGATTCCGTCGCACCGCGAGGTAACCCAGCTGGCCGTCGGTCAGGGTGTTCCAGGCGATGTCCTGGAGCGCGACCTGCTTCCGCTTGGCGGTGACCTCGATCTTGTAGGACACCGTGCCGGCGTCCTCGGTCTCGGTACGCGACGCGAGCGCGGTGTTGTCCACCGACGCCTGGTCGGGCTGGATGTCCAGGCCCTGCTTGGTGATGTGCTCCTGCAGGTCCACACCGGCGTTCAGCTCACCGGCGGTGGGGTTGTCGATGTCGGCGATCGTCAGGACGAAGGTCACCTTGACGTTGCCGTCGCCGAGAAGGTCTGCACCGACCGGCATGGCTACTCCTTGCTGTCAGAGGCCGCACCGCGGCGCTGGGGCTTGTGGGTGGTGGCCTGCGGAGCAGGCGAAGACGCCTCCGAGGCCGGCGGCGCGCCGGGGTCATCCGGGGCCGCGTCGGCGGAGTTGTCCTGGTCGAGCCGCTCGTGGGATGCGGCGAACAGCGGCCAGGCACGCTCGGACACCAGCGCGGTGACGCCGGTCTCCTTGTTGCGGACCGGGATCATGCGGCGCGCCATCAGCGGACCGCCGCCCAGGTCACGCTGCTCGTCGCCGACCAGGCGAGCGCGATGTTGTACCCGTCGGTGGCGTCCCGGTACTCCAGCAGCAGCGTGATCTCGGTGATCGCGCCGGCGGCGCAGGGCACGACCTTGGTCGGGTTGGTGACGCCGTAGCCGGTGCTGCCGGGCGGCGAAAAGGTGAGGTTCACCGACCCGCCCGAGGCGTTGTTGACGAGGATGCGGCCGGGCTTGGCGCGAAGGCCGCTGATCTTGTCGCCCGAGGCCGCGGAGCGGAAGCTGAGCGCCACTCCATTCGGGCTCGGACTCTGGATGGCGTATGTCGCCACGAGGGGCTCCTCCAGGCATGCGTCAGAGCCCGTGCACGAACGGGTGCCGGGCTGAGTAGAGGTTGGGGATCAGGCGGGGCCGGTGCGCAGCCTGAACAGCGCGCTGGCGTAGTACTCCGGCGGCTGCACGGTGTCGTCGCGCGTGATCGGCCGGCCGCCCTCGCCGAGCTGCACGCGGTAGGAATTGCGGCCGGCCACCGCGAGCTGTCGGCCGACCAGCGCGGCCTTGACCTTGTCCATGACCTGCTCGACCTGGCCGGCGGTCGCACCGACGACCGTGGCCTGCGTCTCATAGTCGAGATAGGCGTTGGGGTCGCCGAGGTCGCCGTCGGTGCTGCCCGGCGAGGGAAACAGGACGATGTACGGCACGAAGGCCGATTGGCCGGGCTCGCCCTGCCAGCCAGCCCCCTCAGGGGCGACGCCGACGTCGACGGCGAGATCCTCGGCGACCAGCGCGGTAGTGAAGGCAGCGGTGTGCGGCGCGGCCGGCGCCGCGGCGCTGACCGCCATCAGAACGCGTCCCGCACGATCGCGTCGATCGCCGTGTCGAACTCGCGCGTCGCTCGGTCGAACCCGGGCCGCATGTACGGCTGCGGCGCCGTCCCCGGGTGGTTGACCTTCTTCACCGGGTGCTCGGCATCCGGCCAGGACAAGGCCTTCTTCTCCCGGGGCCTGATCACGTGCGGCCGCCCGCCGTACTCGACCGTATCGCCGTACTCGGCTGTCGGGCCGGCCTCGAACCCCAGGCCGTCGTCGTCGAAGTCCACGCCGATCGAGGCGCGTAGGTTGCCGGTGTCGACGGGCGCCAGGTTCTGGGCGTAGGCGACGGTGTTGTGCCCGGTCTTCTCCACGGTCAGGTGGCTCTTGACCAGCACCTCGGCGGTGGCCTTCTCGATCCGCTTGATGTGGAGGATGACCTCGTCGTACTCGAACTCCGCCATCACCGCTCCCGGCTGGTTGTGTCCTGCACGCAGGTCAGCAGCCGCTCCCACTGCTGGGTGCCGCCGTCGCCGAGCGGGCCGGTCACCCGCAGGTGCCGGCCGACCAGTTCGGGGTCTTCGGCGTCCAGGACCTCGACGTCGTCGCCGTCGAGGATCTCGGGGGCGTCCCAGGCGATCGCAACCTGGTAGTCGGTGGTGCCGGTGCGGCGCTCGCCGGGGGTCGTGTACGTGACGGGTGCGGGCGGCGCGATGTGGCAGGTCCCGGCGTAGATCGTGATGCGGGTCGTCCCGGGGTGCCAGACCAGGTTATCGTCCAGGGTGCCGGTGCTGCCGGTGCGCCGAGTGATACGGCACCGTCCGGTCTGAGTGCCGATGGCCACCGGCCGGTGGTGCTGCGACCAGCGGGGATGGATCGGGGTGTGCCCTCCGAGCGGCACCTGGGCCACCTCCCCCGGCTAGAACAGATCGGGGTTGTAGCCGCGGTAGCCACGCCAGGGGTCGAAGTCGAGCACGTCGAACCCGATCGTGTCGTCGCCCTCGCCGGCGTCGACCTGGCGGCGCAGCTCGGTCGCGCGGGCGCGCAGTTCGGCGGCCACGGCCGGGCCATCGGTGGAGCGGCCGTCGATCGTGAGCTTCTTGGAGATCATCGCCTCGGATGAGGCGATGACGTCCAGGGCTTGGGCGGTGGCCAGGCGGACGTTGCCGCCGCTCATCCGGAGGAACGCCTCGATCGCCGGGTCGATGAAGAACATGTTCTCGGTGTCGACGTCGGGGATGAGCAGCCGGACGGCGCCGACGTCGGTCTCGAAATCGATCGCCATGGCGGGCCCCGGGTCAGGTCTGGATGACTGCGGCGCCCCACGTGGCCGAGGCGGGGTCGATCGCGCCGGAGGTGACGTTGGCCATCCGCACGGTCACGGTGTTGGCGGCGGTCACTCGGCCCGAGGCGATCAGCCCGGCGGTGAGCGTCGCCGGCGGGGCGAGCGCCACCGGGTTGCCCACCACGGCGCCGGTCACCGTGATGGTCAGCTCGGCGGTGGTCCCAGCGGCGATGGAGGGGAAATCGAGTGTCGCGGTGCCGGTCAGGATGGTGATCTCCTGAGGCTTGTCGCCGTAGTAGGCGGCCCTCCTCCTACCCGTTGGCATCGGGCTCCTCCTTCTTGACGGCCGCCCGGGCGCGGGTGGCCTTGGCGGGGGTCTTACGCGGCCGTGCCCTGGCCGCGGGCTGCGGCTCGGCGGCCGCCGTCGGAGCGGGGGCGGGGGCGGCTGGCGGAATGACCGGCTCCCGGAGCTCCACCGCGCGGCAGTCGGCTCCCGGCTGCTGAGGGGCCGCCGGGAGCCGGTCCAGGATCAGGGTGAGCTGGTCGCCGATCTCGCCGAGCATGCGGCACATGGCCGCCATGAGCCTCTGCTCGCGCTGGATCGGTTTGTCGCGTCCGTCGAGGTCGAGATCCGGAGGGAGAGCCACCGGTCAGGAGCCCGTGCCGTTGCTCGCCAGGGTCATGCGCGCGTCGACGAAAGTTCCGCCGTAAACGTGCCTGACCTTCTTTTCCGCCGACTCGGTGTCGAAGCTGTAGGGCTCCTCGCCGCCGCCGATGCGCCGCATGTCCGGGATCTTCTCGTACAAGGCCGGCGCCTCGTGGCCCCTGAGCCGGCCGAACTCCAGCGCTGGCCGCACACCGTTGGGGTCGGCGAAGATCCACCAGGAGGTGCTGGCGTTGGCCGTGGTAGCGATGCTGTCGATCCAGTAGTTGACGTCGATGCCGAGGTTCGACGCGACGCCGTTGCCCTGGATCACCCGGACGTTGCCATTCGCGTCCACCACGCGGTACTCGGTCGTGTTGATGATCTCCTGCGCGGTCAGCGCCAGGCCGGTGCCCACGACCAGGCGCACGCCCTTGACGACGATCGGGTTACCCCTCTCGTCCTTCCGCTGCATCAGCTGGGTGATGGCCGCCTGCAGGCTGTCGCGGTCCAGCCCGGGGTTCCCGGTGATGATGTTGGCGTTGCCGACGGTGTAGTGCGAGGCGTGCGGGCCGCTGGCGTCGCAGAACAACTGGGTGACGAACGCCTCTTCGCTGTCGACGGCGGACTGCGCCAGGTCCTGGGGCAGCCGCAGGAACGCCCCCAGGTCGTCGTTCATCATGGTTTCCCACGAGACCGCGAACCCGGCCTCGTACTTGTGCACGCTGTACTCGTACATGGTCTCGGTCTGGGAGCGTCGCTCGAACTCGGCGAGCTCGCCGACCTTCTGCAGCAGGCCGCGGATACCGCTGGTCGCGTACCGCTGGACCTTCAGGAAGTTGTTCACGGTCGAGGCCCGGGCGTAGTTCTGCCAGGTCGGCGTGATCGCCGCGTACGCGGCGTAGAGCTGGCGGTCGAGGGAGACGTCGAACAGCAGCGGGAAGTCCGAGCTGGACATCGCCTCGGCGAAGTGCGCCAGCCGGCGACGGCCGGTCCGGATACCGTCCATGAACGTCTCGAACTGCACCAGACGCTCGGTGAACTGATCGGTGTTGCGCCGGGCACCGGTGGAAACCCGTCGCATCCCCCCGAACATCTCCTGGATGGCGGCGTTCTCGGCGTCCAGTCGAGTGACGCCGGATTCGAACAGGGTAGCGGTCATCAAATCTCCTTGAACGTGGAGAACCCCGCCTCAGGCGGGTAGGAAATGCGCTTGATGCAGCGCGATAATCCGAAATGTGCTCAGCCTTAGCTGATCAACGGCGAGGTCAATAGCCGATCTTCACGGGGATCTTGTTGGTGGCGCCGCTGTTGACAGGGGCCAGGGCGTAGCCGAACCGCACGCCGTTGGTGCTGTCGCGGTTGATCACACCCGAGTCGTAGTAGAGGATGTCGCCGGCGCTGACGGCGGCGTTGGTGGTCGTCTCGCCCTTGACGTCGAGCTCGGCGACCCCGTTGAACTTGACCGTGGTCTTGCCGTCCGCGCGCTCGTCGGTGAGCGCGACGCCGGGGAGCTGGCCCACCAGGACCGGCTGGCCGGACTCGGGGGTGGCCGGCGCGGAGCAGACGACATCGAGCTGGTCGCCCTGCTCGAACAGAATGTTGGTCGCCATCGAGGTGGTTTCCTTTCAGAGCTCAGGGGCGGCCGGCCGCTGCGAGGCGGGCCGCTTCGGGGGTCAGGCCGCGCGCCTCGTAGAGCGCCGTCAGCTTGTCGAGCTGCGCCGGGGCGATCTGCGAGACAGGCTCGGGCTCGCGGGACTCGCCCAGGCCCCAGACCCGGCCGGCGCCGCTGTCCTCCAGCAGCCCCGCCGCGTAGCTGCCTTCGGCGTCGGTCGCCGCGGTGATGGACTCGGCCAGCGCCGCAGTGTCCAGCTCGCCGCCCTCGAGCGTGGGAAGGGTGCGGCACACCGCCTCAGTGACCCGGGCGTGGGACCGCGCCGGCAGCGTGCTCTCCTTCAGCGCCTCGGCCACCGCAGCGCGCGCCGCCTTGTCGTTCCGCAGCCGCCGGGCCTCGGCGTCGGAGGCGTCCGCGCGCGCGTCCGCGGCGTCGGCCCGCTCGGTGAGGGACTGGACCTGCCCGTTCAGGGACTGGATCTGGGTGGTGGCCGTGCCGAGCAGGCCCATGGCCTCTTCCAGCTTGGTGCTCAGAGTGGCGGCTTCGGCCAGCTGCTGCGCCTGCTCATCGGTGAGCTCGGGCATCTCGCTCTCCTTGATCTTCTTGGTGGGGGTGGGCTCGGTGCCCGGAGCGGTTTCCACGACCGCCTTGGGCGGCGGCGCGGTGGGGTTGGGGACGGCCGTGTAGGTCGTCGTGGCGGTCACCTCGGTCGGGTCGCCGGTGAGCGTGACTGCGTGGGCTGCGGGGTCGACGGTGTAGGTCTGCTGGTACAGCCCGGAATCGCTGCCCTCGGGCTCGACGGAGAACACGACCCACTCGTCGGTGTTGTCGCGCACCCAGACCCAGATGTCCTTGCCGCCGTAGGCGGACTTCACGGCCTTGGTGAGGGCCTGGGCGAGGTCACCGGCGGTCATGCCGTCGGCCTCGGACATGGCGGTGGCGGCGACGTCGCTGGGCGGGTCGTACCGGCCGCGCTTGAACACCTGCGGGGCGTCGGCCTCCACCCGAGCGGTGAACGCCTTCAGCGCATCGCCGATCGCGGACGACAGGGCGATGCGCTCGTCCCGGGTGAGACGGCCATCCCCGTACATCCCGTCGGTGAGCTGGGTGAACGCCAGGTGCAGCTGGGATTCCAGGTAGGCGCCGATGGTCGCCCCGGACGCTGCTTCCTTGGCCTTCAGGAACGCCGGCTTCCCGCCGTCCCCATCACTCTCGTCGCCGGCCAGGGTGGCCAGGGACTCGGGCGGGTCCTCCTCCAGCTCCTTGTACAGGGAGACCAGCTTCTTCGCGGCGGTCTTCTTAGCCTCCGGGGAGGTCTTGACCTGGCCGATCCGCCCGGCCGCCGCGTGGGCGGCCGCCCGGTTCAGCGTGCCGTCCGGCTCCCGGACCGGCAGCGAATAGTCGCCCTTGCTGTCAGAGGCTTCGCCGGGGCCGATCAGGCACGCCTTGCGCCACTGCTCGATCGTGTAGTCCGCCTGTGAGAACTCCGACCACGCTTTGTCGGAGACCCCCTCCTGCAGGGACGCGAGCCCGGCACGGCGAGGCATCATGTGAGCCTCGTTGACCACAGAACTCCAAGACCTCACGAAGTCGTCCATGAGCGGTCCGTCGATGACCAGGCCCCAGTCATCGCCCTTGGTAGGGAGCATCCACAGGCGGCTGTCCTTCTCGCCCCAGGGGCCCTTGAGCTCAAGCTCGACGTCGCCGTTGTTCGTCTTGGCGACGGTCCGGGTGAGACCCTCCATTGGGGCGTTCGGGTCAGGATCCTCATCGTCGAAGCCCTCGTTGAGGGCATTCAGCCCGTGAGCGATGTTGCGCTGTGAGCGTTCGTTGAAGACCTTCTCGACAGGACGGCCGTCATTGCCTAAGTGCCGGACGCCGACTTTGTTGTCTCCCACCGGGTAGAGGTCGATCTTCCCGGCGGTAGTGTCGAACCGCCTCGCCTGGGACAGAAGATGGGCGTTGTCGTCGATACGCTCAGCATCACCGCCACTCAGCGTGAACGCCGGTTGTCCGTCAATTTCGACGTTGTAGCGATTCCGTCCTGCCGGGGTGACGCGGCCGAAGAGGAATCCGCGCTCGTCGACGAGGACACCACCTTCGCTATCGTCTTCCTCGGTACCGACAGCTACGTTCAGCGCCCGTAACTCATCGGCGGTGAAAGCGACGGAGCGCCCGCCCTCGGCGGAGACATGGGTGTAATCGTCGCCCTCCTCGCGGTGGACGGTGATTTTCCCTCCGGGAGATTTGAATGCCCGGGAGGCGATCGTGTGGGGCATGCTGTGCTCGTCGGAGTCGCCGACCGAGGGCTGCTTTCCAGTAGCGCGGCGCTTGGCAGCTTCTGGATCGGTGCGCCCCGCGCGAATGTTCTCAGCCCGCTTGGCAGCAGCAGCCTGCTTCCTCTCCGCTTCAATGTCTTTCTCCGGCTTACTCAAGGCGGCGGCGATGTCCGTCGCCTCTTTGCTGTCCAGGGAGAAACGAGGCTGCGAGGAGTACTCATCGGCAGATGCGCTGGGGCGAGGGCGGAGGCGGACCTCGAAACCCGTCTTACTGGTCCGTGTCACCATGCCCAGCGGAGGCTGATCCCCCATGCCGAACGGCAATATGGGCCGGTCGGTGCCCACCGGGAATCTGTTGTCAGAGTTCGGAACGTGCGGGGTGTATTCGAGCGCCCCAATCGACTGGGCGAATGAACGGAATTCCGCGTTATCGAAGTGCGCTGTAGACCCTGCAAGGTCAACAGTGGCACTGCCGTCCTCTTCGTTGTAGGCGACCTTGACTCGGCCGCCCTTGGCCTTGATCTCAGAGGTGCGTGTCCCGGTCTTGCGGTCGCTGGTCCTGCTGTCGGTCGACGAACCATCGCCGCTTGAGCGGCCCCCCGTGGAGCCCGAACTGCTCGTCCCGCTTCTGGACCCCTGATGCCCTCCGGCGCTCCCCCCGGAGGAGCCACCACGCGCGTGCCCACCGCCGGAGTCGCCTCCACCGGAGTGGTCGCCCGCCGTGTGCCCGAACCGCCCGTCGGACGCCCGCGGATGCTTGTCCTCATCCCAGTTCGGCGCCGAGTGGCGGCCCTCGGTGAGCGCGCCGCGCGCCGACTCGATCAGCTCCAGCACCCGGCCGCCGGCCCCGGCCTTGGTCACCCAGTCGACCGCGAGGCCCTCTTCCAGGGTCGTCACCAGGGGCCCCTGGCGGCCTTCGGCCTCGCCGTACTCGACCGTGCCCGTGGCCCGGATCGACAGACCGATCGAGCGTGCGAACTCTTCGTTCAGCAAATCACGCCACTGGGGGAAGACCTGGACTTCGGCCACCAGGCCCTTGAGGCGCTCGTCCCACACGGGGTCGGTCACGGTGACCGAGGCCAGGTCGCGCACCGACCGCTCGGGCCGGTCCTCGGCCTCGGTGAGCGAGGGGTGATCTAGAAACATCTGCGTGCCGGCGCCCCATACCCGGGGCCCGTCCCGCTTGAGCAGGGCCGCGCTGTAGTACCCGGAGCTTCCCCAGCCCTCGCGGATGAGCACGGCCCGGAACCGGCCCTTGGCGGCCTGGCTCTCCCGGATCTCACCGAGGCTGGCCGTGGCCTCCGTCAGCAGCTGGCGGCCGAGCGCCTGCGACCCGGCTTCGTTCACCTTCTCCCCGCCGGCGGGGAGAAGTTCGTCCGCCTGCCAGACGAATCTGTCACTCACAAGATCAGCTCCATCCGGACATGAGGGACGCCGCTGCGGTCGGAGACGTCGAGGACGCGGAACTTGCTGCCGGGCGGCAGCACCAGCTCCCGCGCGGACCCAGCGGCGGCCTTGGTCCCCTCGGGCAGCGTGATCTCGGCTGTCGCCTGCTTGGTGGCCTTGCCGACGGCGCCGACGTCGGGGGTGATGCTCGTGCTCACGAAGCCCTTGTCCGACAGCACCTGGCCCGGCTCGAGGTCGCCGAACTGGTTGGCGCCGAACCCCCGATACACCGTCATCGGCTCGACCAGCGGCGGCGCCTTCTTGATCGCTGACTTCAGCGCGGTGGAGGCTTTCCGTGCCCGTTCGAGATCGGCGTCGGTGAAGGAGACGTCGGCCTTGATCTCGCCCTTCTTCAGACCTCTGAGCTGTCCGTTCACCAGGGCGAACCCGGGAGACTGGTAGAAGCGCATCGCCTTGTCCTGCGTCGGCGACAGGCTGTTGCGCCATTCGCCGTAGTGGGCGTCGAGCCACCGCTTGTCCTTCACGGGCGCCGCACGCGCGGCCCGGGCCCCCGCCTTGGAGCCGCCGCTGGACGCCGATCCGCGGCGGGGTGGCGCAGCCGTGCGCTCCGCCGCGCTGGAGTCTCCCTTCGACTCCGGCCTGTTGCCGCGACCAGACCTTCCATGGGTCTTCTGGTCATGGCGGCCGGGAAGGTGCTCCAGGATCAGCGGATACTCGGGGCGTGGGTGTGCGCTGGCGGCCGCGGCCAAGAGGCGCCGATCGGACATGAGGTCACCTCCGGGCGCGGACAGCTCAGGAGCGGACCAGCGGGATCCCGGTGAGCCGAACGCGCGCGGACCCGAGACAGGCAAGCGTCACGGTTCGGCTCTTCGGAGCGCCGGGGCACGCCATCGGCGGCGGCGAGCAGGGCACCCCGGGCAGTTTCAGCAGGTCAAGCGCGCCCCCGGAGGCCCTCAGCTCGGGGCGGCCCGGTCAGATCGGCGGGCGGGGACACTAAGCGCGGAAATCTATAGAGTCCGCCGCGTTGCTACCTCGACCGCGATGATCCGGACATCGCGCGAAGGGGCGCAACACGACCCGTCATCGACCCCTGGAGGTAGGGATCATGGACACCAGCAAGATCGCTTGGCGTATCTCGCGTGGTCGCGGACAGCAGTACGTCCTGAGAAACGTCGGTACGGTCACCGCGCAGGAGGTGACAGCGGACACCGTGCCTTTCGAGGGCATCCCGACCCGCGGCCTGCCCGAGAAGGCGGTGATCGAGACGAACGCCTCGATCACGTTCATGCTGGTCCCGTCGGCGCAGAACGACATGCCGGGCGAGCTGCGGCTGCGGTGGGAGGGGCAGGACACGTACGTGGCCGTTCCCCTGCCCAACTGATCAGCGCTTGGCCAACGCGGCCAGCGGGGTGACGTGGTAGCAGTCTCTCCACCCGCCGGTTGACCGGCGGGTGGAGAGCTCCTCCCAGGCGATCTCGCCGTCCTCGAGCATCCGGAGCCGGGCCGGGGACGGTGAGTTGCTAGACGCGAGATGGTTCGGTGTGCCTACAAGAGCAGTGGCTGGTAGGCCGGTGCGGGGCCGTCTTGTTTCCCGAAGTTACACGGACCACAGGCGGGGACGACGTTGCTGGCCGTATGCGGGCCGCCCTTAGACAGCGCGATCACATGGTCCTTGGTCAGCTTCTTGGAACGTCTGCCGCAGTACGCGCACCGGAAGCGGTAGGCCACCTGGATCTCGCGCCACTGAGCGTCTGTCAGGTCATTGGCCGGAATCCCACGACTCTTCAAGGCAGCGCGGCGCCTGCCAGATTCGCCCATGCAGATACGGCAGGCTCGCCCGCGTCTGGCATCCCGCATGGTGTTCGTCTCGTCGTACGGATGGCCCTGGGGGCAATGCGTCTTGCGGGCGTTGATCGCCTGTGGGCTTTGACCACGCCGCCAGTTCTCGTGGTGCGTTACCGGTTCGAGATGGCGCTCAAAGTTCACGCACGCGCGGTTACGGCAGAGGTGGTCCGGCTCGTGCCCCTCTGGGATCGGCCCCACGAACTGTTGATAGCCCCAACGGGCCATGTACCGGGTCCCGGACGTCATCCCCATGACCGCATAGCCATCGGAGTTAAGGAGGCCCGTCCATAACCAGCAGGGGCCGAGTTCGGGGCGCGTATCGGGGATCGGGCCGGTTTTGTCCACGTACGACCAGAACCGAGCCACGTCATCACCAACGATACGGCTCGTGACCATCGCGTTGCCGTGCCGCTGGAAACGCCTGTAGTGCTTCTCGCACCAGCCGTAGCCCCCGTTACCCTGTCGCTCGCACCCATCGGCGCGACAGGGGCCTGCCTGCTTCCGCTTTAATCCGAGCGGATCCCCCGTGTTCCGCCAGCGGGCGTAATGCAGGCCACACCAGCCGTGACCTCTCACAGGCTGTTCGCAGCCTTCGACGGTGCACATCGTGGGGCGTAGGGACGTGGGCGGTTCAGCACGGGCATCGCCGTACTTGCTCCACCTGCCGTAGTGCAGGACGCAGTAACCCCGAGCGGTGTGAGGCTGGCCGCAGCCGTCGATGGAGCAGGACTCCATCTTGTGTCGGGGCTTCAAGACGACGGGATCGCCGTTGCGGCGCCACCGGCCGTAGTGGGTCGTGCACCAGCCCTTTGCTAGGACGGGCTTGACGCAGCCGTCGATCGTGCAGGTACGCTCGCGCACGCGAGCACCTCCTGAGGATTAGGTGTTCGCCACGGCCCTCGCACGGTTGCAGCCGTCGCGAGGGCCCCTTTACCTCTATTATCCCAGGTAGATCGCCGGTTTCCCGTGTTTTGTCGATCACAGATCATGCCGAACTGGTGCGATCAGCCGCGAGCTGCTCCAGATCGCGAACCGAGCGGACATGGTAGGACGGCCGCCACTCCGGGTTCTCTCGCCGCTCGGAGATGTCATCCCACGTGATCTCGCCGGCGTCCAGCAGTTGCAGCCGACGAGGGCCCATGATCTTCAACTGGTCCGCTCGCGGCAGCGCGGCGAAGACCACGCGGGCGTCGGGGATCACATCGTCCGGCTCGTCCAGATCGATGCCGAGCTCGCGCCAGGTCTTCGTCTTGGGCGTGCGGGCGCACCGGCCGGACTGATGATCCAGCGGACCCGGCTCCTTCAGCGGGTGGACCCGGCCGTGCTGAGCCCAGCATGATGCGCACGTGCGCGCTTTGAGCTCCGCTGTCCACACCCACCCGGCGAGGGTCGAGGAGCTGGCGTCCTGGGCGGCGCGCGCGCCCTCCCGATGTGCGCTGATGATCTCGGTGCGGGCGATGGTCACCGCGCGGGTCAGGCCGCCCGCGAACGCGCCCTGGCACCGGTCGACCATCCGCCGGGCGGCTTCGCGCGGGTTGGCGCCGACGACGACGCCGCGGACCAGCTCGCGGCGCATGGCCTCGGTGGCGTCGGCCGACAGCGGCCGGTGCCGCGCGGTGATCTGCTGGGTGGTCCGGCGCACGATCGCCTCGACGGCGGCCTCGTCGATCCGGTCGAACCGGATGCCCGCTTGCGCGCGGGGGCTGGCCGGCATCTGGGAGCGCAGGATCGGCAGGGTGGCCTCGACGGCGAGGTGCACGGCCTGCCAGGCGGCCTGGGCGACGTCGTTGGAGGCCTTGAGGGCGAGCTCGCCGAGGCTGCGCGCGGCCAGATCCAGCGCGCGCTCGACGCGCTGGGAGCGGGCGACCTGCCGGCGGGAGGGCCACCGGCCGCCGGTCGCCGCGGCGATGAGCTCGTCGGCGGCTTCGTTGAACACGCGGATGAGCTCGTCCCACGCGCGGACCCATGCCTTGGTGGTCGCCCGGGTCTGGTCGTCAACGATCCGGTCGAGGCTCGCCCGCATCTCCCGGACCAGGGCCAGGGTCCGCTCGGTGATCGCCATCGCCGCCTCCGCCCGGGGGGACGTGGCCGTGCACCACGGCCTGGCGGCGCGCGCCGTCGTGGGTCACCAGCGTCTGGCGAGGCCGGCACGGGCAGGAGGTGGAGGTGGTGTGGGCGAGGACCTCGCCCGCGGGGAGCAGGTGCAGGCTCATGCGGCCACCCGTTCTCTCTCCGCCGGCTTGCCCTGCTCGGCGTCACCGGGCGCCCCGCCGCCCGGGCCGGCCGGGTCTGGGGGATTGTCGCGGCCGCCGCCGAACGCGGCCGCGGGATCGCGGCCCTGCCGGAAGGCGTCCATGGCCGCTTGGCCTGCGCCGCCGCCCGCGCCGTCCGGGCGGACGAAGTTGCCCTGGTCGTCCATCAACGTGGCCAGGATCTCGTCGACGTCGCGGACACCGAGCGCCTGCAGCAGCAGCCGGACTACGACCAGCGGCGGCACGTACTGCGTGCTGTCGGCTTCGACGATCGCCTTGACGAGTTGCGCGGCATCGATCGAGTCCAGGGACGGCCAGGTGATGTCGATCGTGCGGTCGGTCTTCCCGGCGAGCTCGATGATCTCCCGGTCGTCGGGGTCGCGCTTGACGATGCCCTTGAGCGGGCCGTCGGGAGCCTTGACGGCGGCGTCGATCACGTAGTTGAAGATCGTCCGCAGGACGTCTGCCCACAGCTCGCGCCGCATGTTCATGGCCAGCTCGGTGGGCTGGTCGAGGGTCTCGGCCACCGCGCGTGCGCCGGTCGTGCCGGGGTCGCCGAGCAGCATGGTCACCGGGACGTCCAGCGCCGCGGCGGTCATCGCCGCGAGCGGCCGCCCCGATTCGGCGTCGATCGTCGCGCCCGACTTGGGGATCGCCTCGAGCGCCATGTCGGGTGGCATGAACGCGGTGGCGCCGGCGAAGCGCGGCTCGCCGGTCAGCGGGTCGGTGGTCGGCGCGGTCGCCATCTTGGTCTTGGCGGCGGCCTGCTTGGAGCCCTTGCTGGTGAGCCGCCAGGCGAACCGGGACAGCGCCTTGATCAGGCGGGACCAGTCGGTGAGGAATTCCCGGTACGCGTTGGCCCAGTCGATCGCGGCGTAGACGTCGCCGAGCCCCCACTTCCAGTGCAGGGGGCCGTTGACGGAGATGTGCTTGACCGGGGAGTCCCAGCGGACCGGGAGGACCGCGCCGTCGCCGATCCCCCGGAATCCGATCACCCGGGGCCGGACCTTGGGCCAGTACCCCATGGCCGGGTAGTAGGCCTCCTGCATGGCGCCCTGGGGGGTCGTCCAGCACCGGCGGTAGAACCAGGGCTCGGAGGCGTCGTCGGGGTTGGTGATGACCTCGGTGATCTCGTCCCAGGGGACGATGCGTGCCTGGACGCGGCCGGTGCGCGGGTTGGTGAAGGCGGCGATGAACAGGTTGCCGTCGGTGCCCAGTGCCCGCTCGAGGTCCTCGTGGGCCTGCTGGGAGAACAGCGCGCGCCGGTTGCCCTCGTCATCCATGAATGCCTGGACGACGGCGTTGACGTCCTGCTGGCCGCGGCGCCGTGGCCCGCTCTTCTGGCCGGCCGAGCGCGCGGTGACCTGGAGGCCCTGGCCCCACACGTACGCGGTGCGCAGCGCGATACCCCTTTTGATCAGGGGATTCTTCAGGGCCATGACGCGGTTGACCGAGGTGATCTGCCGGAGGCCTTCGCGCGTGAATTCCTGCTCGGCCTGGGCCGTCATGAGCTGCCAGCCCGGCTCGTACATCCGGGCCTCGAGCCCGGCGACGGACTCTTCCAGGTGCTGGACGCTGAGCCGGTAGGCGCGCTTGACCTCGGCGAGTTCGGTTCTGCCTGTGAACCGATACCACGCTTCCTGCAGGCGGGAGGCGATCCCCACGAAGGCCTCCCTCGACGGGTCAGATCGGGCTGATCTCGTAGTCGTCCAGCTCCTCGTCCAACTCGTCGTCGCCGACGATGAGGGTGCCGGCGAGCAGCGGCGCGAGCAGGAGCCGGTTGATCGCTTGAGACGTGCCGTCGACCTGGTCGTCGTGGCGGCCGTTGGGGAAGGACGCGCAGTTGTGTACGGCGCCGCCCGTGGTCACGTATGACTCGTCTTCGGCGACGGTGAAGTTGTAGACGGTGCCGTTGCCGGCAGGCCCGGTCTCCTTCACCCACAAGCCGACATGTTCGCCGTCGAACACGTGAGTCGCCTTTTCCCGGTCGAGTAAGTCCACGCTGAACGTGGCATGGCGTGGCGTGACCGTGTGCTTGCCGATCAACGAGGGCTTACGGGGCTCTGACCAGGACAACAGCGCCCACTTGTCCAGCCGGGTTGCCAGGAGCCTGATGCCCCATGCCAGGTGGGGGGACGTGGTGGTCCCCTTCCAGCCTTGTGCCGTCTTGTGGCCGTCGCCATCCAGCCAGCCGGAGACCAAGCCTTCGATGAACGCTGCAGGTGCCTCCCAAGCCCACCACGGGATGCGCTTGTTCGCCGCTCCTCGACCGAACTCAGCGAAGAAGCGCTCCATCCGCCTGAGGCTCGCGGTCACGTTGATGCAGTTCGGGTTGGCCTTTCCTAGGCTGGCGACGTGGCTGTTGATCCCCCAGCGTTCTCGGAGGAATGAGGTGATCTCCTCCGCAAACTCGGTCTCGTCCTTGTGAAGCGACCAGAAGACGCGGCCGGTGCTGTAACTGCCTTCGGCGAGGTAGAGACCGCAGATCCGGCCGAAGCGTCGGTCAAGCACTTGGCGATACCGGAGCGACTGGGCGCGGGCGGAGTTGATGCGGATGGTCTCGCCGTCGTCCACGATGGCATACGTCTTCCTGCCGAGCCCCTCCGTCTTGGCCTCGGGGAGCTTTATGTCGAACCAAGCGCGTAGATCGATCTCCTGCAACTCCTGGTCCGGGTCCAAGACGGGAAAGGTCATCGCGTGGTGGGGCTTGTGCGATGGTTCGATCTCGCCGCGCGCTGAGAGCACGGCTGTCCGGCACGACACCTCGCCAGCGGGCACCCATTCCTTGCCTATGGGCGCCAGTAATCCGGCGACGTTACGGCGCACGGTCATAGCGAATACCGGGTGATTCGGGGTGAGGGTGATCGGGTCGAGGGTCTTCGCCCGAATTGTGACGAGCTCGGGTGCTTCCCGTACGGACGTGGCGGTGACAGGGCGGAAGCGTCCGCGATGTGTGAGGACCTCGTCGCCGACTTTGATTTCGCTGGCAGGAATCAGACCGTGTCGTGTAATGATCACAGTCGATCCTATGACGCATTCGTCGATGAACTCGCCGACCCACGGGGCGAGCTCGGGAGCCGGAAGAAGAACCTGCCCGGCCTCGACGAAGGGGGAGATCGCGGCGGCGCGCGCGTACTTGCTGCCGTGGGGTTCTTCTGCGATAAGCCCGGCCACGGTGCGCTGCAGGCTGTTGATGACGGCGGTGCCGTTGGCCTTGTCCTCGACGAGCTTCAGTGTGGCCTGGGGCCACTTGACGGCCAGGCGGCGGACGGCTTTGCGGGTCTCGACGAACGACAGGCGCTCGCGGACCTGGTCGAGCAGGTAGACCTGCAGGCCCCACCGGGCCCAGACCTGGCCGACGACCCAGTCGCTGCTGTCGGTGTCCTTGAAGGCCATGTCCCAGGACTGGATGACCTCGTCGGGGTTGATCGCCCAGTAGGAGCCGTCGTCGCGGACGATCCACCGCGGCGAGGTGTACTCGCGCCACCAGCCGCGTTCGAACAGATCGCCCTCGGGTGCCGTGGGCCGCCCCTGGTAGAGGGCGTTCCAGACCCGGGAGCCGACAGCGACGCGGATCTGCTCCCACTGCTCGACGGTGCGGCCGCGCGCGGAGTTGAGGTACTCGCCGGGTTCGCGGCCGAGCGGGTCGGTCTCGCCCTTGGCCGGGTCGTGGTCGGCCTGCGCGGGGATGTTGATCACGCGCCAGCGGTGGGCGTCCTCGGCGGCCAGGAGGCGGCCGACGAGGTCGTCCTCATGCCAGCGAGTCAAGATCACTACCACGGGCGCGCCGGGGGCCAGGCGGGTGTTGGCGACGGCCGTCCAGAAGCCCCAGACGACCTCGCGCCAGGCGGTGGAGTTGGCCTGGATGAGGTCGGCGATCGGGTCGTCGATGAAGATCGCTTCGGCGGCTTTGCCGGTGAGGCCGGCGGTGAGGCCGACGGCGCGGACGCCGCCCCGGCGGCCGGCGATGCGCCAGCGGCGCGCGGCGCCGTTGTCGGGGGCGATGCGCAGGCCGAGGTCGAGACTGCCGTCGGTGCCGTCGTTGCTGGTGATGTGGTTGCGGATGTTGCGGCCGAACTCATCGGCCAGGTCCTGGGCGTAGCAGGCGATCGCGATGCGCAGGTCGGGGTTGCGGGTCAGCATCCACAGCGGGCCGACGGTGGTGACCCGGGTGGACTTCCCTTCCTGCGGCGGGACGGTGATGATCAGGCGGTCGCAGCGGCCTTCGGCGACGTCGACGAGCGCCTCGTCGATGAGGTCGAGCGCTTCGGTCTGGACCGTGCTGGGGTCGATCGCGGCGGCGAGCTGGCCGGGGGTGGTCCAGCGGTGGGTGGGGGTGCCGTAGATGGCGGCGGCCCTGCGGGCGGCGATGTCCCAGATGGTGGCGGTCATGGCCCCCCTGCCGGGGTCTGGGCCGGCCGACCCCCCTCTTTTTTCTTTGTCCGTATGTATGGACAATGTTTATCGGTTGAGCTAACGTCGTCCATATGTAAGGACAACGTTAGGAAGTCGGGAATGACCACCACCGCCGTAGACCCCGCGAAGTGCCGCCGCTGCCACCGCGCTCTCACCAGCGCCAAGAGCATCGCCACCGGCTACGGCCCCGGCTGCGCCGCCAAGATCCGCGGCGCCGCCAAGACCGCCGACCTCACCGACTTCAAGCCCGCCCAGATCGCCAAGGCCACCGAGCTCATCGAGCAGGGCGGCATCCTGCGCACCCGCCGCCCGAACCTCTACACCGCGGTGAGCGGCGACGGGAACACCACCTACCTGGTCGCCCGCCAGGCATGCACCTGCCCCGCCGGGATCAAGAACCGGGCCTGCTACCACCGCGCCGCCCTGACCATCCTCGCGGCCGCCTGAGACTGGAGAAGATCATGGACAACCCGACCCGCGACCTCCCGGCGCCCGCCGGTGCCCGGCGGCTCCTGGCCCTCTGGGACGACGTCGACGGCACCGCGCCCTCCGACGGGCGCGCGGCCGCCGAGCTCGACCTGGAGGAGCAGGCCGCGCTGCAGCTCGCCGCATCACTCGATCGGGTCCTGGGTGCACTACAAGGGCGGGGGACCATGTTGCCCAGCGGGGTGTGCTGGGGAGGCGGCCCGCCGATCGGCCGCGAGGCCGAGTACGGATACCGCCGCGAATGCCAGGACTGACCCGCCCCTGATCAGCCCCGCCCCGGCGGGGCTTTCGTATTCACATGGCCAGCCCGTTGAACAACGAGCCGACGGGGCCGTTCAAAACGAACGGCTCCCCGCGCCAACAGGGAGCCGCTCTCGTCCACACCAGAGGACGAACGTGAGGCCTCGAGGCTACTCGTACACGCGTGAGCGAGCAATCCGGGCCCAGTGCCCGCGGTCGCCCTAAGTAAAGACATCGCTCAATGCGTCGGCGCGCCTTTCAACGCCGCGAGCTGCGCCCGCCACCCGTTCTCGACTCCGCCCGCGCTGACCCACCTGCTGGATACGAGGTGACTCCGTTGTGAACGCCTTCCTCGGTGAACTTGCTGAGCATGTGCTCGGCGAGCTTGATGGCCGCCTCGGCGCGGTCTCGCTCTCGTCGGGCATCTAGGGCATCTACACCGTCGCTGACCTCATGAACGTCGGTGGAGGTCGGCGACGTGGGGACGACGATCGCCCGTTTGCAGCCATCGCAAACGGTACGCATGCCCGGATAATCGATGCCGTCGTGTCCCTGCTCGCACACCCAGTACATCTTGACAAGGGTGGTGACATCGGGCGGCGTCCAGCTGGCGAAGACGACCCGAGATTCGGCTGGATAGGTCACAGGTTTCTCCTCAGAGACGAGAGCTTCATTGTCTGGGGTGCGCCGCGGCTCCCTACCTGTGCTAGCTGCCCGCGAGGTTCTTGCCGCCTGTCTAGGTGATCGTGAGCACCCACGGCGCCTCGACCAACGGCAGTTCCGGCGCCGCCGTCACCCGGCCCCACACGCAGTACGTCGCGCGCCCCAGCGGCCGTGACGACCCAGGACCGATCAGCAGGCGCGACGCCGGCGGAGCCGCACTCGGCGTCCACTCGGCGTCCGCCCAGTCCGCGTCGACCGGGCCCCGTGGGTACACGGTGATCGCCATCTCCACCGGCAGCGAGGTGATGTTCCCCGGTGCGACGTCGAAGTCCAGATGCAGAAACTCCTTGGACCCGGCGGGGATGCGCTTCTGCAGCACGGCGCACCTCCGCCCCGACTCACGCCCACACCCGGCCTGCGGCCCACCGGCGGCGCGGCGCGCCGATGACGATCCTGATGTCCAGCGGTGGCGGGCTCGCCGTCTCGAGCGTCCCGGCCGGGCCGGGCAGCGCGAGCGCGAACGCTGGCGTCGACTGGCGGATGACCACCCGCGCAGTCGGCTGGCCGATCGCCAGCACGGTGCCGGCTCCGCCGAGGGCCAGCGCGAAGGCGGGGCTGCTCTGCCGGATCACGACGGCGGCCGCGGGCGCGCCCGCGATCAGCAGGGCACCGGGCTCGCCGAGCACCAGGCCGAGCGCAGGCGCGGTCTGGCGGATGATCGCGGCGACGGCTTCGTCGCTTCCGGCCGTCGTCAGCGACCCGGGCGGGCCGATCGCCAGGACCAGCGCGGGCCAGCCGAAGACGCTGATGGACTGGGTCTCCAGCCCGGCGTCCGGGGTGATCGTGAGGGCGAAGGCGGGCGAGGACTGGCGGATGATGGTCACGACGCGCTCCCCTCTACGGGGCGTCCACCAGCTGGCCGTCGCGGAGGCCGCCGGACCACCGGTTGCCCTGCCAGAGGTTGCCGTTCACGCCCCAGGGCTGCGCGGCCGTGGCCGGCCCGAAGTTCCCGGCGCCAGGGAAGTAGGTGGTGAGGAACCGGTTGTTGGTGACCACGAACTCGGTCCCGGGGCTGTTGCCTTCCTTGCCCGGCTCATAACCCGAGTACATGGCGTACCCGCCGCCGCCGATCAGGTTGTTGGAGACCTCGACGCGTTCGTACTGGCCCGGGAACTCCACGCTCTGCTGGAGGCTCAGCGCGCCCGTCTGGATCATGCCGGCGCCGCGGCGGTTCAGGATGAAGGCGTTGCCGGTGATCGTCAGGTCGGTGACCGTGCCGCCGTTGTGGAGCAGGCAGTTGTTGTGGTCGCCACCGGGCGAAGCCCCTACGCCGCCCTGGCCGTCGTCCCAGAACGTCACGTCGTGAACGAAGTTGTCGCGGATGATGTTGCGGGATCCCGCGATCTGGATGCCGTCGGGCACCCAGAAGACCTCGTTCCGCTCGATGAGCAGGTCGTCGGCGAACACCCTGATGCCGTAGTTGAGCCGGGTGTTGTCGTAGGACTCGGGGGTGTTGTCGTCGTTCGACAGCGCCGAGATCCGGCAGTAACGGATCTGACAGTCGGAGTTGTCTCCGTAGGAGAGGTTGACGCCGCCGAGGCCGGGCTGCCAGCCCTGCACCCAGCAGCCCACGATATGCAGGTGCTGCACCCCAGGGGCGGTGTGGATGGTGCCGCCGATCATGTGGATGCCGGAGATCACCCGGGGGTTCTCCGCGGTGCCGCCCTCGTGGATGATCAGGTCGTCGCCCTCGATCGTCTGCGAGTAGCTCCCGGTCCAGCCTGGCCACGCCTCAGGGCCGGTGGTGGCCGAGGTCGGGAATCGCGGCCGTAGTCGGCCGAGGCGCGAACCGGTGATCAGCTTGAGTGGCATCAGAACACCGGGAAGTGCACCAGCCCGGCGCCGGCGGGCTCGAAATCGAACTGCGTCGTCCCGGACTGCGGGCTCTCGAACTGGACCACGAGGATGACCGGCTGGTCGGCGGGGTCGGTCGCGGTGCGGTCCGACATCACCAGGTACAGCGCCTCACCGGAGATGCCACCGAACGCTACGAGGTCGCAGCCCAGGATCGCGACGCCGCGGCCGCACTCCATCCAGGTGACCGTGCCGTCGGTCACCGTGGACAGGGATGTGGTGGGCCAGGTCGGCGCGCTGGACCCCGAGGTGCCGGAGGTGACGCACCGGTAGACGTGGCCGTTGGAGCTGGCCGGCCGACGCAGGTCCCCGACTGCGTACGCCGTGGTGTTGGCGCGCGCGGTGAGGTTGGCGGCTGGGACGAACGTCGAGGTGCGGCCGTCGACAGGCTCGCCGTCGCCCTGGACGTAGCCATGCCCGCTGGGGATCTCGTCGGCCAGATCGGAGACCCGGGACAAGGTGGCGAGGTTCGGGGTCCACTCGGCGGTGTGGAGGGTGGCGACGACGGTGCCGTTCTCCCAGTCGATGTTGCCGGAGAACGCGTCGACGATCGCCGATCCGACCAGTTGCGCGGCGACAGTGCCGACCTCTTCGGGGTCTGGGCCGGGGTCGCCGCCGCCGGAGCCGTCGCTGTCGCTCAAGATCGGCTCGACCCAGAAATTGAGACCGTTCGCGTTCGTGACGGGCCTGGCCAGGGTCGCGCCCGCGACGTACTTGCCTTGTCCGCCGGCGCTGTCGTTGATGCCGGGCGCCGACAGGTTGGCGTCCCCGATTCCGCTCGCCCCGGCACCTGAGGACCAGTAGCCGCTGGTGGAGGTGTAGTGCGACGTGAACAGCACACCGGTGACGTATCGGGTATTGGCCGCGACCGCCGGGTAGGGGGTGGTTAGGGTGACGGTCTGCCAGCCAGTGCCGCTTGGGGTGAATGCGGTCTGGGAGTTCGGCAGCATGGTGCCGCCGTCGTGCGCCCACGTGGCGACGTCGGAGCAGTCGACGTCGGTCGCGCCGCGGTAGACCCGATAGCCCTTGAGGTAAAGGTCGGATCGGGTCGTCTTCCATTCGACGCCTGCGGTTACTGAGGCGTCGGCGTCGGAGGTGTTGGGGCCGTTCCCGGTGAAGAGGTTGTAGTCGGTCACGGCGGCCTCCCTGGGGGTTGGTGGCCGCGAGGCCGGCTCAGTCCGGGGTCGAGGTGGGTCCGGGCGTCAGCGGACGCACCGTGTGGGAGCCCGGCCCGGGCGCCTGCTGGCATTCATGAGCGATGTTCGAGAGTGTTCGAGTATGCGGCGCTACCAAGAACCCGCGAAGGTACGGCTCACCGAGGGCGTCCCGGTGATGTTCGTCGCGTGGAACCGCCCCTACCAGGTGGAGGAGGTGCTCTTCTACTGGGAGGAGAGCGAACCATGGTGGACACCAGAGAACGCCAGCAAGCCCTGGGAGGAGCTGCGAGTCCGGCACTACCAGGTAGTGGCGCGCAGGCTGCGGGCCGCCGAGGTCGAGCTCGTCCAGCGCGGCGCCCGGGGCTGGTTCGTCGAGGGTGTCGCGGATTGAGCAGGCCGGGAGCGAGCGAGTAGCGGGGAGCCTGGCCGGGCACGGCAGGCGAGTGTGACTGCGTTGAAAGCCTCTTGACCTGCCGTGCGCGGACCATTGTGGCCTGGCGGTCGAAGAACCATGACCGGACACTCCGCCGCCAGCCGTCTGAGAGAAGACCGTACAGCAGCAAGGACCCTCAGGTGGGCGTTTCCTCAGAGAGAGGAGGAGGCGACGACAGGCCTGCGGCCTCTTGCTCGCGTGCCGCCGCTTCTCGTCGCCGGTCCAGCTCTCGCATCGCCTGCGTGTACTTCAGGCCCGTCTCGGCCATCAGGGCGCGTATCTCACGCTTACGCGCGCGCGGTTGTCAGGCATGGACGCTCCCCGGGAACAGGGCGGCATAGTCGTCGTGGCCGAACCACGACTGGGCGAGCAACATGAGCAGGTACGCGACCGGGTCGCTGTCTTCTCTCAGGTACTCGCCAGGACGCCTCGGATCGCTCGGTGCCAGGCCCTGGCTGGAAGCGATCTCGTCGAGATCGTTCAGGATGGGGATCATCTCGGCCAGCATCCGCCGCTTGGTTTCGATCTCGTGGAGCATGCGCTGATCTGGATGAGCGCCCGGCACGCGAGGCCATTCGCTCTTCGGCCTGCTCACATCCTGGAGCGTCGGGACGAGAAGGTACCCCTGCTGGGCTTCCTGCTCGTCTTCAGCGAGGCGAGCCTCGATGAACGCTACTCGGGGGTCCGTCTGGTTCATGGCGGTGTCTATCAGACGTCCCGGTTGGACATGGGCTCGTTGTCCCAGTCCTTGTACGCCGGCTCCTCGGGCATCCAGTGCCACATGCCTGGCTCGTCACCGAACGGGACGTTGAACTCGGCGAAGCCGCCGCCGAGGGCCTCGCTCGGGGTGTAGACCCACAGGTGCAAGTGCCACTCCGAGTCCAGTGCGGGGACCTGTCCGGCTTCGACGCCGCGCGGGTCGAGGGTGCGCACGTCGGCGGTGACGATCGCGGCGCGAATGGCGTTGAGACCGTGCTTACCGGTATATCGGACGATGGTGCCGGTGGTGGGCGGCCCGGAGCGCGTCACAGGGGTTCCTCCTTGGCGGGCGGCCGGGAGAGGCGGTCCAAGATAGGCCAGCCAGCAGCGAAGTCCTGCGAGGGTAGGTCGTCGATGATCAGGAGGTCCATCCGTCTGCCGGTGAGGTCGTAGTGCGCCACGGGCGGGTTGGGGTGGAGCGCGTCGGCGGCCGCGCGAAGCAGCCGGGCCAGACCACGGCGAAACACTGTGACCTCCCAGGTCTTAGCGTCGCTGGGTGAGGAAGTTGAGTTCCTCGGCCGTCCGAGCGCTGCTGCCGTTCGGCACCTCGTAGTAGTTGTCGAGCACCAGGCGCGGCCGGGTCTCATCAAGGGCGTCCAGGGCACCGAGCGCGTGCTTGAGCAGCGCCCGGCAGAGAGCGCGATCGCGGGGAGGCATGGCGGTAAGGTCGGCACGGTCGATCACAGTGGCCGTCCAGCCGACGCCTTCGGAGACGTAGACCAGGGCGGGCCCGACTGGGCGGGGCATGGCGCCAATCTCCTCAGCCACCGATCGGCCTCCTTTCCAGGACGAGCCGACGTACGGCGTCAGCCTCGAACACCATGAACTGCCCGTGCTGCTGCTGGAGCACGATCGTCGGCCCAGCGTCGACTGTGACCGGCAGGTCCGGCCCGCGCCACCGGCGGATCCACTCGGCGACCTCGCCGACGGCTTGGGCGGTCAACCGCGTGGCCACCGGTCAGCTCTGCGTGCCAGACAGGCCACGTTCCGGGGTCTCAACGTGACGCCGCCGCTGGTCTTCCTTCGCCTTCTTCGCCCGCTCAGCGGTTCGAAGGTGCTTCGCCAGCGATGCCTCGCTGCCCGGATGGGCCAGGTAACACGCCAGCAGGAACAGCGCGACGACGCCGAGCCACGTCAGGGCCGCGAGTCCAGCGACGCGCCACTCGCCGAACCAGATCGCAGCCGCAGTGCAAGCTGCCGCCACGGCGGCTACGCACAGGATGATGTCCACGAGCCTGCTGATGACCTTCCGCAGGTTGTCGCGTTCGATGTCGTTGAGCTTGTCTTCCACGCGCGTTCTCCAGGGCCGGGAGGGTGGTACGGCCCGGCGCTCTGCGGCCCTAGTGCAGAACGAGCCGGGCCGTACCGGGGTGGGGCCACGGCGATCCGGGGGGATGGACCGGCGCAGCGAAGGCGCGTCACCGCGGGGGCTGGGCGGCGCGCCGTCTAGGGGAGGGCGGACTGGCGGGCGGCGCGCAGCTGCGCGCGCAGCTCGTCACGCTCCTCGGGGGTCTGCGGGACCGGCTCGCCGAGGTCGACCTGGCGGGCGATGACCTTCAGGTCGTGCCAGTCGTACACCGTGCAGCGTTCGTGCTGGGCGAGCTTGCGGGCGCCGTATCGGGTGCCCCACGAGCGGATGGTGCCGGGACGTTTCCTGAGCCGCTGCGCTGCGATCTTCACGGTGACCGGCTCTGGGGGCTCGTCGAGGACTGGGGGCATGGGCACCCCCCGAACGCAAAATGCCCTCCACGTGGTGGGAGGGCATAGCTTGTCCGCTGCGGGAAGTGTTGCACACTGCACACCCGTTGATCAACTGGGGGCGAGCCCAGGTCACGCCCGGCGCGCGGACACGTCGTCGTTGGAGGCGCCGTGGACACCGCGGCGCCGGTAGCCCGCCTCCGCGGCGGCGCGCTTCCGCTCGTCGACGAGCTCGGTGTAGCTGGTGGTGGTGTACTCGGCGCCGCACTCGTAGCAGCGGGCGCCGGCGAAGACGCCGTCGTCGTCGAGGACCTCGCGGAGCTCGGTGAAGTCGCAGGTCCTGCACGCCACGCCGTCGAGCAGGCGCGGGGCCGGCGCGGTTTCGCCGAGCAGGCGGCGGCAGCGGCGGTGCAGCGTCAGGACCTCGAGGCCGGCGTCGGCGCCGGACAGCTCCAGGTTGGCCTCGGCGTACCCGGCCGCTTCGCGGACCACTCCGGTGGTGCCGGTCGGGAGGGTCGCGGCGTGGGCGAGGGACATGATGCGGGTCATGGGCTCGGCGGGCAGCGCCAGGAGCACGGCGAGGTGGCCGGTCAGTGTGCGGGCGGCGGCCTTGACGGCGACGTGGTCGCGGCGCCGGCGGGCGGCGGTGGCATCGATGGCGAGGCGGGCCACCGCGGCGACGCGTTCCTCCCAGGAGGTGAGGATGGTGACGATGTCGCGGAGCAGCTCGTCGGCGGTCTCGGACAGCGGGAGCGGCGCGGTCTTGGAGATGGCGACCTTCGGCCCGGCGGCGCGGCCTTTGGTGCCGAGCTCGGCGTGGACGTCGTGCCAGCGGGCGGGGAGGGTGGCCAGCGCGGTGGCGATGACGGCTTCGTCAGCGGCGCAGAACGCGCGGGGAGCGAGGGCGGGCGCGAGTCGCACGGTGCCGCCGGCGACCGGTAGGAGGCGGGGGGCGGTGCATTGGTCGCCGCGGGCGCACTCGGCGAGGTCTCCGGTGCGCCAGTGGCCGTCGTCGGCGTTCGGGTCGCTGTGCACGTCATAAGGCATGTTGGTCTCCCCCCGGGTAGCATGCTGGGAGACCGTGATCTTGCTGTCGTGCGGCGGATGGGTTGGGCGGCTCCTCGTGTGACGGCGGGGAGCCGCACCCATGTGGAGGGTCAGCGGGCGCGATGTCGCCGGCGGAGGGCGGTCATTCCGAGGCCGCCAGCGCGAGGTGCGCGCGGGTGAGCGCGCGGCCGTGCTCGGCGAGCCAGGCGCCGAGATCTTCGCAATCGTCGCCTGTGATGGGCACGGCGAGCGCCAGGAGGTGAAGCTCGCCGGGGCGGCACCCGCGGTACAGCTGCACGGGCAGCCGCGGGTGGGCGAGGATCGGGGCGAGTGGGGATTCCATTACGACCATTGTCCCAGGAAATCGCGGCTGTGGAGTGTCGCTGGATCAGTTCCGGTCCGGTCTCCTGGCACGAACCCTGTCTGGCGGTTGTTGGCCCGAGCTGCGACTGCCCCCATGGGCAGCGGCTACTGGTTGCCCGGTGATGATGCGGCTGCCGTTCGCGGTGACTTGGTGGCGAGCCGGTGACGCGCCGCCCCGGTCTGGCTCTACGGTGATCACATGGGTACCCCGGATCCGTCGTACATCGCTGACCTGGTGCGCGTGCGTGCCGCTGCGGGCGCGCTCATCCGTGATGAGGTGGGTCGGGTTCTCCTGGTGCGTCCGACCTACAAGCCCCGCTGGGACATCCCGGGCGGCATGCTGGAGGCCGGAGAGTCGCCTCGGGCCGCGTGCGTGCGGGAGGTCAAGGAGGAGCTGGGCATCGTTGCGCAGTTGGGGGACATGCTGTGCGTGGACTGGGTTCCGCCGCGGCCGCCGTGGGACGGCGGGCTGATGTTCGTCTTCGACGGCGGGGTGCTCACCGCGGGCGAGGCCGGTGGGATTCGGCTTCAGCCCAGCGAGCTCGATCGGTTCGTGTTCGCTGGGCCGGAGGAGGCCGAGGTTCTGCTGCCGCCGGAGTTGGCTCGGCGGGTGCGTGCGTCTCTACGCTGCCTGGCCGGTGGCGCGTGCTATCTGGAGGACGGGTACCCGGCGGGGTGACCGGCGGTCATACCGGGATGGTCTCGATGGCCGCGCCGACAGATCGGAGTTTACCGGCGGGATCCTCATATCCACGTTCGAGGTAGCGGGTGCCGGTGATCACGCTGGTGCCGTCAGCGATCAGCGCGGCCATGATGTAGGCGAATCCGGCGCGTAGGTCCGGGATCTCCAAGGGGCCGGCGCGCAGCGGGGTGGGGCCTATGACGACGGCGGAGTGCTGGAAGTCCCGCAGTGCGAAACGGCAGGCCTTGCCGCCAAGGCAGGCGGTGCTGAGGGCGATGCCGGCGCCCATCGCGTTGAGCTGCTCGGCGTAGCCGAACCGGTTCTCATACACCGTCTCGTGGATGACCGAGGCGCCGGATGCCTGGGTGAGCAGGACGACCAGGGGTTGCTGCCAGTCGGTCATGTACCCGGGGTGGACGTCGGTCTGCACGGGCACGGGGGTCAGTTCCCGGGCCTGGTAGAACGCCAGGCCGCGGCTGGTCACCTCGAACTCGCCGCCGACTTTGCGCAGGTAGTTCAGGAAGGTGGCCACGTGCTCCTGGACGGCGCCGATGACCTCGATCCGGCCGCCGGTGGCGACGGCGGCGGCGGCGAAGGAGGCGACCTCGATCCGGTCGGGCAGCGGCCGGTGGGACGCGCCGCGCAGGCGTGGTACTCCTTCGATGACGATGCGCCGGTCGACCTCGACCGACACCAGGGCGCCCATCTGCTGGAGCATCAGGATCAGGTCCATGATCTCCGGTTCGACGGCGGCGTTGTCGATGATCGTGGTGCCGCGGGCCAGGACCGCCGACAACAGGAGGTTCTCGGTGGCGCCGACCGAGGGGTAGGGCAGGGTGATGTGCGCGGCGCGCAGTCCGTCGGCGGCGACCTTGACCGACACCGAGCGGGGCTGCTCGGTGATCTGTGCGCCCATGGCGCGCAGCCCGGCCAGGTGGAAGTCGATGGGGCGTTTGCCGATGCGGCACCCGCCGGGCAGCGGGATGGTGGTCTCCCCGGCGCGGTGCAGCAGCGGTCCCATCATCAAGATGGGGATGCGGTTGACCCCGGAGTAGGCCTCCGACAGCGATGCGGTGGCGATGTGGCGGGTGGTCAGGCGCACGGTGCGGTCGTCGACCCATTCGATGCCGGTGCCGAGGTCGGCGAGCATGCCCAGCACGATCCCGACTTCGGCGATCTTGGGGACGCCGGAGATGGTGCAGGGGTCCTCGGTGAGCAGCGTCGCGACCAGCAGTTTGGTGACGGCGTTCTTGGCGCCGGCGACCTCGACCGCGCCGGACAGGGGCCGGCGGCCCGTGATGGCGTAGCGGTGGCGGTCGGAGGACATGACCTGGGGGCCGCCTTGGAGATTCACGCGTGTCTCACTTCCATCGTCGGAGTGTGCGGGTGCAGGAGCGCACTGTCTTACCTCGGTGTGCCTGGGGTCGAGGGAGACACGGCGGTGGGGGCCGCACGAATGCTGTGCGGCCCCCACCGGGTGGAGTTTCGGAGGATAGCGGTTCAGGCGGCCGGCGCGGCGGGGAACAGCGGGTTGAGGTGGATGCCGTCGCGGCCGCCGCCGAGCACGGCCTGCAGCAGGGCGGTGCGCGCGGCCTCCTCGACGCGGGCGAGGTTGTCGAACGCCTCCTCGCCGGTGCGGGCGAAGACGAAGACCCCGTGCCGGTAGAGCAGGAACGCCAGCCCGTGGTGGGCCAGCTCGCTCTCCCGCGCCCCCAACACCCGTTCGATCTGGGGTTCGATGTGCAGAAGGTTCACCGCGGCCGCCTCGGCGCGCGGTGTCATGCCCTCGGGCAGGTCCAGCGGCACGGGGTCGGCGATGAAGCCGCGTTTGACGCTGGTGTCGTCGGCGGCCAGGCACGGGACCTCGCCGAGGATGTCCAGCCGGTTGGTGACGGCCGGTACGGCGATGCCGAGCGAGGCGAACGCCAGCGCGTAGGGGGTGTGGGCGTGCAGGCAGGCCCCGGCGGCGGGGAAACGCCGGTAGATGGCCAGGTGTGTGGTGGTCGCCGCGGCGCCCAGCCCGCCGGTGCGGTCGACGATCTGTCCGCCGGGGGTCAAGGCGATGAAGTCGCGTACTCCGATGTTCCAGCGGTGGAAGGCCGACCCGGCGGTGGACATGAGGATGTTGCCGTCGTCCAGGCGCATGCTGAGCGCGCCACCGGAGGGGTTGAGCAGGTCCCAGCGCTGGAGCTGCTCGGCCAGGTGGAGGAGCTGGTGGCGCTGCGCGGTGTACTTCATGGTCGGGGTCCTTCCTGGGAGGGGATCGAGGCCAGAGCGGAGGTCAGGGGCTGGTGGCGGGGGAGCACCGCCACGGTGGTGGAGGCGGGGCGGATGATGTGCCCGGCAGGGACGCTCGTGGCGGCGGCCGTCACGCCGGGGTACACCACGGTGTCGGCGCCGAGGATCAGGCCGGGCCCCAGGGCGGCGTGCATGCCGATACGGGCCCGGTCACCGATGAGGGCGCCCAGTTTCGCTAGCCCGGTCACGCACAGCTCGCCACCGGTCAGGCGGATGACGATCGGGCGGGTGGGGCAGGCCATATCGGGGTTCCACAGGTGGGTGGAGGCCACCGTGAGCGCCGCGGTGAAGTGGACGTCCTGGCCGACGACGCTGTAGCCGAGGCAGACCTGATGGGCGAGCCGGGTACCGCGGCCGATCACCGCGTTGGTGACCTCGCAGCCGAAGCCGACGTGCACACCGGCCGACAGGACACTGTGCCCGCGGACGGTGGAGAACTCGTGCACCACGCAGCCCGGTCCGATCACCACGTCTGGGCCGATGTTGGCCAGCGGGGAGATCACGGCGGTCGGGTGCACCAAAGGGCCGGGGACGACGGCACGGGCAGCGGCGAACGCCTCACCGACGAAGTCCCCCAGACGGTCCAGAGGCCGCCGCTCCAGCGCGCGGGCCACACCCCAGGCCGCGAGGAGAGCGTCGTCTGCCAGCGGGACGATGTCACCGAGCACAGGCACCCGGGTCATGCGGCAGCCCCGGTGAGGTGCCGGTGCCTGGCGAGCAGCTCGTGGGCCAGGTCCAGGTACTGGACGGCGCACCGCTGCGGGCTGAACCAGGCGCGGGCCCGCGCACGGGCGGCACGGCCCATGGCATCCAGCTCGGCGGGATCGGCCTGCACGGCGCGGCGCAGCGCGGCCACCAGGGCGCCCGGGGTGTGCGGGTCGTACAGGATGCCAGTGAGCCCGTCCAGTACCACCTCCGGGCCCGCGCCGGCGCGCGGCAGGATGGCCGGGGTACCTACCCCAGCGGCGTCGATGGCGCACCGGCCGAACCCCTCCACCAGGGCCGCGCCGACCAGAATGTCAGCGCCGGCCAGGCGGTGCGGCAGGTCCTCCACCCAGCCGTGGAAGGTGGCCGATAGGCCCTGCTCGCAGGCCAGAGCCTCCAGCGTGGACGCATCGACCTGGCCGTAGAGGTCCAGGTGGACCCCTCCGGTGAGGCTGGGGTGCGCAGCCGCGCGGATGATGTCCTCCAGCCGCTTCCAGGGCACCGCACGCGCCACCGCGGCGACCCGTAGCACGCTGCCGCGCGGCGGCCGCTGCGGGAGACGCTCGGGCACGGTGACGCCGTTGAAGATGGTCTCCACCCGCGCCGCCGGCAGCACGCCGCGGATCGAGGCGGCCGAGGCCGAGCTGATGCCGACCCAGCAGTCCACCGCGCGCAGATCCGCGCTCATCCACGCGTCCGGCGGGTACTCCACCAGCTCTCCGCTCGCCGGGTCGGTGGCGCGCAGCGGGTGGTCGGGCTGGATGATGCCGTGCACCACCGACAGCACCGGCGCGGCCCCGCGGTGCAGCAGGTCGACCGTCACGGTGCGCTGGGTGGAGATCAGCACGGCGCCCGCGCCGTCACCGAGCGCCGTGGCCAGGTGTCGGCGGTAGGTGTGGATGTCGCAGGCCTCCAGGACCCGGACGCCGTCGCCGGGCGCAGGGCAGGGCGGGCCGCCTTGACGCCACCAGATGACGTCGACCCCGAGCCCGAAACGGGCCAGATGGTCGGCGAGTTCGACCACGGACTTCTCGGCGCCCCCGCGAGCGGTGGACAGCCAGGTGAGCACGATCCGGTGCACGATGGGTTCCCCTTTCGGGTGGTCGTACGGCTGCTTGTGCGCATACGGTCGCGGGTGACCGGGCGGCCATCAATGCCACGCGCACCGACATTGCCGCCCACGGCAATGTGCGGGCGGTGGTGGTGGCGCTACTGTCGGCACAGGGGTTGTTCGCGCCGGAGGTCCACGATGGCCATGAGCCGAGCACGACGCGCGGAGTTGCAACGCCGCGCCCAGGAGATCCGCATCGCTCGCCAACGCCGCGGTGAGGACGTCGCACTGGTGGCGGAGGCGATCCGCCGGGAGATTCCTGATCTGCTGCCGTTGGAGGTGCGCCGACTGGCCAACGGCTGGTCCAGGCCCCAGGTGCTCGCCGAGATCGCCCGGCTGTACGAAGCCGAGGGGCTGCCGGCGCCTGGGGTGAACTCGGCGCAGTTGTGCCGGTGGGAGCACGGCGAGGTGACGCCTAACGACGAACACGCCGCGGCGCTGGCCAAGGTCTACGGCGTGTCCCCCAAGGAGTTGGGGCTCCCATCCAACCCGTGGGCGACACCCGCGCGCAGACCCTCTGCCGGGCGTCGCCGCGCGACTACAGTGACCCGGGACCGCGAGATCGAGGGGGACGATCCGATGCGACGACGGACACTGCTCGCCGCGGCAGGGCTGAGCATCCCGTGGAGCCTGCTTCAACGGTTCGACGACGCCCTCGCCCTGCCCGCCGAGCCCGAACGGGCGGAAGGGCTCTCCGATGTTCGCCAGCGGCTTCAGGAGGCGCGCCGCCAGTACGACGTGAGCGCCCTACCCACGCTTGTGGCAGGGCTGCCCGGTCTGCTCGCCATGGCCAAGGCGTGCGCGGAAAAGGCCGACACGCAGGAAGGGTGGGCAGTGCTGGCCTCCTGCTACAACCTTTCGACGGACGTGTTGAACAAGGTCGGCAAAAAGGACTCCGCGACGATCACCGCAGACCGGGGAGTGATCTACGCGCAGCGTTCCGGTGACGCGGTCGCGATGGCCGCCTCCGCTCGCGCCATGGGCATGATGCTCCGCGGCTTCGGACGCAACGAACTCGCCGCGCAAACCCTGATGCGTGCCGCCGGCCGGTTGGACGCGCTCGGGTTGCGCACGGCCCGCGAGGCGGACGTGTACGTGCGGCTGATGTGTGCAGCCGCGTACGCGACGTGCAGTGGCGGCGACCGGGAACGGGCCTTCGAGCAGATCGCGGAAGCTGAACGGGCGGCGAGACGGCTCGCCGGAGCCTTGCCCTTCGTCAAGAGTTTCCACATCACCCTGCACACCGCTCTCGGCGACCCTGGCGCGGCACTGCACGCCGGGAGGCCTCTGCGGGAAGAGATGTACCCGACACCGGAGCGTCGGGCCAGGCTGCACACCAACCTCGCGGTGGCGTGGTGGTTGCAGGGCGAACCGGAGCAGACCGCCGGTGCGCTGTTGTCCGCCTACAGGCACGCGCCGAGCGAGGTAAGGGATCGGCCGACGATTCGGCGGATCGCTGGCGACCTCGTGGTCTCGCGGCCGCGCATGTCCGGGGTACAGGAGCTGGTGAAGGTCCTGGAGCGGGCATCTTAACGATGGGTATGCCCGGCGCCCAGCCGTGGTTCGGCGCCGGGGTCTACCTTTTGTGGGCGGGACGACAGGGAGCCACTTCCCGGTTGTGGCGACCGGCCAGCGCGGCGGCCACGGGCCGGGGCTGGTCTACCCATCCCTGAGCGTCGTCCCTGAGTGGGAGTCTGCGGGCGAGCCTATCCGCGGATGAAGCCGTTCACCACCAAGGGCAGCGAGGCGTCCATCCCGGCGATGTTGAGCACGCCGTCGTCGTGCGGGTCGCCGATGCTGTGGCCGGTCGCGGTCATCGCCGCCACGATCGTGCGGGCGCCCGCGTTGATCGAGCCGCGGTAGGTGGTCAGGGCCTGAGAGGGGTGGGAACGGCCGGCCCAGGTCTCGTTGTCGGTGAAGACGACGAACCCGTCGACCTCGAGGCGCTCGCGCTGGGCGTAGGCGAAGGGCAGGGACAGGTCCGTGCCGCCGCCGGATGGCCGCCAGGATGCGATCTCGCGGAGGTTGGTCCGCGGGGTCACCTTGGAGGTGTGCACGGTGGTGTCGACGTCGATGACGTGGACGTTGCCCTTCTCGATCCGGGCGAGCGTGACGGCCATCGCGCAGCCGACCTCGTACGGGCTGCCGATCGGCGAACCGCCCACGATGACCGGGCCGATGGTGTAGTGGGTACCGCTCATGGAGCCGGAGGAGTCGACGGCGACCAGCAGCCGCTTGCCGGATGGCTCGACGGTGCCGAACGCCAGGTCGTAGGTCTCCTCCAGGGCGTCCAGGATCGCCGGGACCGGCTTCCAGGTGTGGACGTCGGCACGCGGGTTGGGCTGAGAGCGGCCGGAGGCGTAGACGCGCAGGGCGAGCCAGGCGTCCATGGGGTGGATCCGCGCCCGGTGGACGGCGCCGGCGTCGGTGAGCCGGGCGACGGCGCGCCGGGTGGCGTCGCCGAGCGGCTTGAGCGTGCCGAGCCGGGTCATCCGCGCGAGGTTGCGGAGCAGGGCGGTCATGCCGATCGTGTCCACCAGGGCGTCCCACACGATCGCCTCGCGCAGCATGGCGTCGGGGAGGAACTCCCACGGCACCCGGGCCTCGGTCACGATGCGGACCGCCTGCTCGGGCGTCGTGACGGCCTTGGCGGTGAGGAACTTGTCCACAACAGGCAGCTCATCGCGGGCAAAGTCGTCAGGCACGTTGCCCGTGATCCAGCCGAGCAGGACACGGCGGTCCAGCGCGTCCAGCAGCTGTCGCGACCCGGCGCCGCGACGGCGGTTGGGATGGGCGATACGCAGGGCGTCCCGTAGGTGGAACGCCTCACCGTTCGGGGTCTTCCGCTGCATCGCCTTGCACGCCCGGAACGCCACGTCGTCGACGTCAGCCGCCAGGAACCAGCCGCTGATCGCGTTCCGCAGGGCGGAGCCAACCACGGGCGCCGTACCCCGGCTTGTCTGCTTGCCCCCGAGGTTCTTCAGGTAGCCGAACCACGTGCTGAGATGGTCCGTGGTCCGGGCGACCTTCCGCAGCGCGTCCTTCGCGGCCTGCCTGGTCGCCGCGTCACCCTTGGCGTGACATGCCGCCAGCGCGAAAAGCGCGGGCCGGTTCTTCGGCGCGCGCGGCGGCCGCGCGGTGGAGATGTCGGTGAGCAGCTGCACGACGCGCGGGCCGTCCTCGGCGATGGCCTGAAACAGCAGGCCCGCGTTCTCGGCGGTGAGCTTGTCCTCGCCGACGTAGTAGGTGCCGCCGGTGGTGCCCAGGATGAGAAAGTCCTCGAGCCGGGTCCAGGTGTCCTTGGGGTAGACGTAGCCGCCGGCGGCGTTGCGGACCTGGTCGGTCCGGCCGGGGATGCGCTGGGTCTGCGGGGTGGCGTGGGTGGTGATGGACGCGAGGGGGTCACGCGGCATGGCGGCCTCCGTGTGTTCGACCCGCCGGAGTGGCGGATGTGGGAGGGATGGGGGGAGAGCGGATGTGGTGGTGCCTGCCGGTGTTTAAGCCGGTGTCCTGGGCCACTAGACGACGCCCCGCATAGTGCAGGGCGGCAGGATTCGAACCTGCGTACCCGGCTCCCGATAACCGACGTGACTTCGACCCGCTCTCCCCTGGGGGCTCGTCATCCCGGCCGATGGCACGGATGTGGGGTCCGGCCGGGTGCCCGCCAACTGGGCGTCGGCCCCGCGCGGGGGGCCGACAGGAATCGAACCTGCGATAACCGACATGGATTCGACCCGTGCCACCGGCCGGGATGACGAACGATCAGATCTGGAGCCGGCACGGATATGGTGCCGCTCACCGGGTTTTAGGCGCTCTAGCCGAACTGAGCTACACAGGCGAACCTGCGGCGGGATTTGAACCCGCGACAACCCCATTAGAAGTGGTAACCGACGAGCTTTCGACCCGTGCTGGCACCAGATCTGACCAGTTCATCAGGCCGGGAGTCGGTACGGATGTGTAAGACAGCGCCGGGAGAATCTATACCAGAGATAACCGACGCCCATTCGACCCGTGCCCACTCCGGGCCCGATGAACTGATTTCCACGTTAGCGAGTGGACGTGGATTTCACACGTTGATTTCGGACACCACGGACACACGGCCATGCCGAGATCAGATCGTTATGATGGTGGATGGGGCTACTTGGCGCGCTGCCATCGCCCCGGAAGGCCGGCCAGGACGTAGCGCCCAGGCTCGAACGAGCCCGTCTCCAACACGATCTGTAGCGCGAGCACGCATTCGGCGAACAGTCGGTCGTAGCGTGCCCTGTCCGCATCGGAGACCTGCTCGTCGTCGTGGCCGTAGACCTCACGGCCGTCCACGATCGCCGCGATGTCCCCGTACACGTCGCTGTTACGGAACGGACGTTTGGGGTCTAGTCCTGGGGCTCCGCGCCAGTCGTCCCCGACCCAAGAGGCGCAGCCCCGGCGCAGGAGTGCGATGTGCTCGGGAAGAACGATGAACTCGTCGATGAACTTGATCTCGACCCATGTCTCGTACGGGCTGCGGTGCATGAATCCTCACTGGAGTTAGCGTCTCGGCGAGCTGCGTCGCAGGAGTCGGTTCGCCGTGCGGGAGTGCTATTCGTCGTGACCATCGACGGGGTTTGGGTGCGCGGAGGTTATGCCGGCTGCTTCTTGGGGCGTCCGCCGCCGGCGCCGCGGCCCGGCCGGCCTCGCTCCCATTCGCGCCACTCGGCTTCGCGTGCCGGCAGCCAGGCCCGGAACTCCGCCCCGTCCTCATCGCCGACGAGCGCGTCCGGCTCGGGCGTGGGGTAGGTCTGGGCGTATCGGCTCACCCACTTGGACACCGTCGCCGCGGGCACGCCAAACCACGCGCCGACCTGCTTGGCGCCCACATACCGGATCGGGGCCATGATGCTCTCCCTCTCGTCCACACGTGACGACAATGTATCGCGGACGAGATCACGGGCGAGAGAGGACCGGCCCCCGCCCGCAGGCGAGGGCCGGGAGGTGAGCCCGTTCACCGGGCCGCTCGCAGCGCGGCCGTAGCTGCCCGCCCAATCGCGGTGGCCGTCGCCGCCGGGTCGGCCAGCACGTGCACCGTCGCGCCCTTCATCGGCTCGTCCTTTCCTCCGGTGGCCAGCCACAGCACCGCGCATCCGGAGGCCTGCAGCCGGTCGAGCCGCTTCTGCCCGCCCATCCGGCGGTCCGCCTCGTACCGCCCGTCGGACACGATCACCAGCAGCCGGGCCGCGCCCGGGCGGGCCAGGCCGAGCGCGCCGTCCAGGGCGTCGATCGCCGTGTCGATGGCGTGGGAGGAGTCGGGGGCGGTGAACTCGGTCACCTTGGCGGGGGCGACCCCTGGGCGGGTGATGGCCCGTACCTGGTTGCCGAAGGTCACCGTGGCGGTCTCGGTGGGCACCGAGGTGTGGCGGGCGGCTTGGGCGAGGATCCACGCGGCCGAGGCGACGGGACCGGTGAAGGCGGACATGGAGCCGGAGACGTCGCAGGCGATGCCGATGCGCAGCGGCGGCACGGGGGCGACCTTGCGGGTGGTGCGGGCGAAGGGCTCGGCGGTCGGGATCCGTCCGGCGGCGCGCTGGGCCTCGCGGGCGATGACGCCGCGCATCCGGAGCCGTCCGGGCGGGATGGGCGAGGTGGTCTTGGTGGTGACCCGGTCGCGGATCCCGGCGGTGCTGAGGGCGCGGGCCAGGGCGCGGGCTGCGGCGGCTTCGGCGGGCTCGGGGGCGCGGGTGTTGCCGAGTGGGGCGGCCGTGCCGGTGGTGGAGCCGCCGCCGAACACGGCGTCGGCGACGCGGGCGGTGGCCTCCTCGGCGGGGTCGCTCGAGGGGGTGCCGGAGGCGGGGGTGGGCCTCTGGGCGGGGGAGGCGGAGGGCATCTGCCGGGCGACGGCGCGGTCGACCTTGCCCAGGGTGGTGTTGATGGCGTCGGCGAGGGGGGAGGGCCCGGCCGGTGCGCCGCTGGCGCCGGCGGCGGAGGCGGGAGGGTTGGCGGCGGGGTCGGGGCCGAGGATGTCGACCCAGCGGCGGCCGAGCTCGATCATGGCGGCGGCGTCGCCGTCGGCCACCGTGAGAGCCTCACGCCAGATCTTGCGGAGCTTGCGCAGGGTGCGGTCGCCGAGGATGCCGCGTACGGCGCGGGCGACGGGGGCGGTCTCGGAGCGGGTGAGGATGCCGCCGTCGGCGCGGCCGAGGAGCAGCGCGGCGGTGTGGGCGGCGGCGTGGGGGGTCATGGCCGGGGCCTTGGTGGGGTCGCCTGCGTGGGTGTCGGCGAGGACGATCTCGCGGGCGCTGGCGCGGAGCCAGTGGCGGTCGTCGGGGCGGCGGCCGATCTGCGCGGCCTCGATGCGGGCCTCTTCGAGCAGCTCGGCGGCGGCGGCGACGTCGGCCGGGGTGCCGGTCGGGGTCTCCCATACCGAGTGCTTGGCGTGGGCGCATTCGTGGGTGAGCATTCCCCAGACGGCGGGGTAGCGGGTGCGGTCGGAGGCGCGGTCGGGGGTTGCGCTGCCGGGGTGGATCTTGAGGTGTTCGCCGTCGAGCTCGATCCGGGCCTGGGTGGGGAGGAAGCAGGCGGGCGCGCCGTGGCCTGCGCCGGGGGCGATGGTGACGATGAGGTCATCGCGGTCGGCGATGACGGGGGTTTCCCAGGTCAGGGCGGCGGAGAGGCGAAGCCAGGCGGGGTCGCTGATCGTGGTAGGGGTGGCGGTGGTGGGGGCGATGTGGCTGGTCATGGGGGCCTTCCAAAAACATTGTCCTTATGTATGGACAAAGGTAGTTGTCGGTCGGCACATTGTCCATAGGTGCGGACAAAGAATCTGAGGCTGGCCATCGGCGACTCCCGGCCGCCCCGCCCGTCCGGGGGCGGGGCGGCCGGGGTCAGATCCGCTCGCCCAGCGCCAGCGGCTCGACCGGCTTGCCGAACACCTCGCGCACCACCGTGGCCACCACCTCGCGGTCCTCATCCGGCGCGATCGTGATCAGGTTCCCCGCCGCAGCGTCCACCCCCAGCGCGGCGGCGATCTTGGCGAAGGCGAGCAGCTCTCGCAGCTGCGGGGCCCACCCCGACTCCCCCTGCTCCATCCGCGTGGCCAGGTTCTGCGCGACCTTCACCGCCCGCCGGTCCACCCCGAGCTGGGTCGCCAGCTGATAGTCGCTGGTCACTTTGATGTGCGCGGCGAACCTCGAGGCCAGGGCGTCTGAGAGGACCGCGCCGTGTACGCCCGGGTTGTGTCCGGCTACCACGTAGAACCCCTCGGCGGCGTCGACGACCTCGCCGCCGTTGGCCTTGATGATGATCTGGCGGCGGCCGTCCATGGCGGGGTAGACCACCGCGAGCACCGTCGGTGGGATCAGCGTGGCGTCGTCGATGAAGAAGGCCCGGCCCTCGCGCATGGCCCGGACGAGGGGGCCGTGGATGAACACCGGCCTGCCGTCGCCGGTCAGCGTGTACTCGCCGACCAGGTCGGCGACCGTGGTGTCTCCGTCGCCCTGGACGGTGATGACGTCGCCGAAGGCGGCCTCGACCACCGAGGTCTTGCCGGTGCCGGGCGGGCCGTACAGCAGGGCGGCGACGCCGTTCTCGCGGAGCTTGCGCAGGGCGGTGACGTCGGGCATGCCCGAGAGGGTGCGGGGGTGGTAGAGCAGTCCGCTGGGCCGGGCGATGGGGCCGGTGACCGGCGTGGCGCTGGTGGGGGCGGCCGGGCGGGGCGCGGCGGCGGGGGCCGGGGTGGGCGCGGGTGCCGGGGCTGGGGCCGAGGCCGGGGCGGAGGTGCCTGCGGCGGCGGCTCGGGTGGTGGCGGTTGCCTTGTAGCGCAGGGGCTTGGGCGAGGTCTGGGTGGCGGCGCCGTCGGCGGCGAGGGTCTTGAGGGCGTTGCCGACGGCTCCGGAGGAGCGCTTGAGGTGGCGGGCTATGGCTGTGGGGGTGTGGTCGGTGGTGGGGTTGTCCGCGAGGTAGGCGGCGACCTGGCGGCGGAGCTCGCCACTGTGGAGCCGGGTGGCGGGGGCCGCGGGAGTGGTCATTCGGGTGCCCTCCTTCGTGGAAAACTTTGTCCTTATATACGGACAACGTTAGCGAGCGAACCGGACAATGTCCACTCATCAGGACAAAGAAGTCCGGCGCGATCTGCCCGGAAGTCGCCCCCGGGGAAGCCGGCCCCGAACGCGAAACAACCCCGCCGGGCAATGCCGCGCGGGGTACGCTGGGAGTACTCCTCTGGGAGTGTTCAACCTGCAGGGACCGGCGAGGCTTCCGATTTCAGCACCCCCGCTTGCGCGGGCGAGTGCCGCCTCGCCGGTCCCTTTGGGTTGCCGGGCAGGGTTGAGGTGTCAGAGAGGGATCCGGTGGGGGTGCCGCCCCGAGCTGGATGCCCGGGGCGGCGGGTGACTCACTCCTCGTCTTCCTCCTCGAGCTCCAGCCGGATCTCCGCGTGGTCGCCGAGGTGTGTCAGCCTTGTGAGCGTCGCGGTCATGGCGGCCAGGCGGCGGGGCTCTTCGCCGAGGTTGATGATGACCAGGCCCTGGTCATGTGCGGTGAGCCATTCCAGGAGGACCTGCTGCATCATGGCGGCGGTGAGGGCGTCCATGGGGAGGGCGCTGATGTCCCGCCGCGCCTTGTCCACGGCTGCGACCGCGATGACCCCGTCGAGGCCGTCCTCGGTGATCGCCGGGAGGGCGATCGGGATGGGGAGTCGCAGGAGGAGCTTGCTGATGAGCATGTAGCCCCCTACGAGCATCGCGGAGAGCTCGTCGAACGAGTACTCGCGCTTGTGGTGGTCTTCCACCGTTTCTCCTCTCTTGATTTGTCAACCTGCCTGCCGGTTCGGGGTTCCGATCCCCCTTGCCGACACCTGAAACTATACAGCAGTTACATACCTAGTGCCAGTGATTCGGGCGCTCTCTTTCCAGTAATCTCGTTCGCCCATTCGCTCGCGATAGGTACGTAAGTGCTGTATAGTTTCAGGTGTCGGGAGGAAGTCGGAAGCCACGCGGCGAGCAGGTTGAAAACTCAACAGAGGAGCCCTCAATGAGGACGACACGGAACATCGACAACTTCGCGATGGTGACCCTCCGGTACGCCGGCCACCACCACGCGAGCACCGAGATCCACCAGGGCACCGTCCGCATCTACCTCCCCAACGTGGCGATCACCATCGGGGACGCCGACGCCGCCCGCTCCGCCGAGCGGGTCTGGCGCGACGCCGAGCGGGCCATCCCGAAGATCTTCCCCACCCAGGACCAGGCGGCGGGCTACCAGCCCCCGGACGGGTCCCGCGTCTGGACCTCGGTGACCCTGCACGGCTGGCTCCAGGGCCGCGACATCCAAGGCAGGCTCCCCGCCGCTCAGCCCCAGCGGCTGCGGGGAGATGAAGGTACGGCTCGGGTCGCTGATCGTCATCATGGACGACCACGACGCGGCCAACCGCCAGGTCGGGATCTGGGGCGAGGCGTTCAACCTCGCCAAGCAGGTGTTCTCAGCGGAGTGATCGCAACCGGGAGGGGACGGGCCCGACGCCCGCCCCCTCCCGGGGTTATCCACAGAACCCCATTCGGGCTCCCCTCGCCGCGGCAACGCGGCACACCCTGAGACATCCACCAGAGGAGAAGACCATGTACGAGATCCGCGACGAGCTCGGCAACGTGCTCGACGCGCCGGCCACGGTGCCACTCGCCGAGCAGGCCCTCGAGGAGCTATGCGCGCAGGCCCACGCCCAGGCCGTCGCCAACGGCGAGGGCGCCGACGACCTGTGGGTCCGCCTGCGCGTCGTCGACGCCCACGGCCAGACCGTGATGTTCCGCTACTACAACCCCGACCCCGGCAAGCCGTACGTCCCGCTCAACAGGGAGAACCTGTGATCCCGCACGACCACCAGGCGGTCAACGCCCGCACCGCAGCGCAGATCCTCGGCAAGTCGCTCCAGACCTGGCGCAACCAGAAGCTGGCGGACAAGCACGGCTTGCGGCCGCTCAACCCGGGGCGGCGCACCCTGCTGTACGACCGCGCCCAGGTCGAAGCTGCCCGCGACGGCCGCCCGCTCCCCGCATTGCCGGTCGGCACGACGCAGCACCCGGACGACCTGCTCGACGAGCAGGACGCGGCCGAGTACCTCGAGGTGGACTACTCCACCGTGCGCGCCGACAAGTCGCTCGGACGCCTGCCCGGGTGGTTCGACGTGGAGGGCGTGGACCACATCCGCCGCGCGACGCTGGACGTGGCGATCGCGGCACGCCCCGGCCGAGGGGTCGGCGGTGGCCGCCCGCGGAAGTCTCTGTTCAGCACCGGCTCCGTCAGCGTGCCGCCCGGGCGGGCGCTCGTCCTGCTCGTGGTCGGCGACGTCGCCCAGCTCGTCACCGCGCTGCATCCGGCGGCCGCGCCGCTGCAGGTGTCGGCCGAGCGGATCGCCGAGCAGGCCGGGCTGCCGGCGAATGAGCTTCCCGGGCGGCGGTTCGCGGTTGAGCGGCTCACGCAGGATGACGCCGATGGATTCGTCCTGGTCGATGACCCGCGGCTGTAGGTGGCGGGTTCCCGGCCGACGGTTTTCTTTGTCCGTACGTATGGACATTGTTAAGGGGTCGCCCTAACATTGTCCGTATATAGGGACAACGTTAGGGAATGGGCATGAACATCACGACCGACAGCAACAGCGACGAGGCCTTCGCCAAGGCCGCCACCCAGCACATCACCCGCACCAACCTGGGGGGCCGCGTGGAAGTCAGCGTCGGCGGCTACTTCTACACCGTCACCATCCCCGACAACTACCGCGCGCTGATCGAGTACCGGCGCGGGTGGGGCGGCCTGGAGAACATGCACATCAACGCGACGCCCAACCAGGACCGCGCCCTGCGCGCCCAGCTCGCTCGCACCGGCGACAACAGGGCGTAGGCCAGACAGTCCCACGAAGCCCGCCGCACCCCACGGAGCGGCGGGCTCTTCGGTCTCCAATGCGCTGGTCAACCCTCGGACTACCGGCATCGAACACCAGCCCCCTCCCCCTACGGTGATCGCCGTGAGCAAGCGCAAGCCCACCAAGAGGGAACGCAAGGCCGCTCTGGCCAAGCAGCGCGCCCGCAACGACGCCGAGTACCGCCGTCAGCTGGGCGTGGGCAGGGCCGGCGAATTGCCGAAGGCGATCGGCACCGCCGAGTCGGCCGGTGCCGCGCGCGGGGGCCGCGGCGCCGGCACCCGTAAGGCGGCTCCGTATCATCAGCCCGGGATGCGCGTGAAGCGCCTACGGGTGCAGGTGCGGGTGACGGTCGCGGAGGTGCATGGGGTCAGGTGCCCTCGGTGTTTGGCCCGGCCCGGCCAGTTCTGCCGGGAGGGCAGTGGGGCTGAGATCCCTGACGGGCACGGCGCTCGATGGCGGTCTGCGCGCCGTGCAGCTGCCAGGTACGAGGCCGAGCAGGCGGCCGCCCGTGGCGGTGGGCGTGCCCATGGCCGTCGCCGGGTCGACCGGCCAGAGGCGACCCCAGAGCCTGAGCAGCAGGTGGCCGTCGGCAGGCGGGACCCGGTGAACGCGGCCTTCGCTGCTCTGCGGGAGGGGCAGAGGCAGCGCGCGTTCTGAACGCGTGCTGCGGTCGGCAGCGGTACGGCTGTGACCGTCGACCACAGATCACGCAACCGAGCGAATCTTCCCTTCAACCACCTGTCGCAACGCCGCCGCCAGCCGGTCGCGTGCCTCGATCTGGACAGCAATGCGCTCCTCGAGGACCGCAAGGCGATCCAGCGCGACCTGAATGCCCCTGCCTGATGGTGGCGCGGCCACCACGTCACCATCCAGGCACGGCACGAACGCACGGACATCTGCCAGGGTGAGACCAGCGGCCAGCAAATGGCGGATGTTACGGACCCGTACCACCACGCCCTCGTCGTAGATCCGGTAACCGTTGGGCGCCCGCCTGGAGGTGATCAACCCCTCATCCTCGTAGTGCCGAAGCACACGCGGGGTCGTGCCCGTGGCCTGCGCCAACTCGCCGATACGCACCGATCGCACCTCCGCCGCCAGTCCTATCACGCGACCACCGCACCACCGTCCACCGGGAGCACCGCCCCCGTGACGAATGAGGCCTGTGGCGAGGCGAGTTGCGTGATCGCCCACGCCACTTCCTCGGGGCGCCCGATCCGCCCCAGCGGCGTGTGGGCCAGTTGCCACTCCCTGACCGCGGCCATCCGCTCAGGCGACAGCCCTTGATGCTCACCGATCGGGGTATCAATCCCACCGGGGGCCACCGCGACCACCCGGACCCCGCGTGGCGCCAACTCCACCGCCCAGCTGCGGGTCAGCAGTTCCAGGGCGACCTTCGTGGCCGCATACACCGAGTTGCCCGGCCAAGCACGCTGCCCGACCGACGTACTCACGTTCACGATCACTCCGCCACGAATCTCCAGCGCTGGCAACGCGGCCTGCGCCAGCAGCATCGGCGCAACCAGGTTCGTCGTCACCTGCTTTTCGATCAAATCTCGGGTCAACTTCCCGAGCGCCGCGCTGCGGACGATCGCCGCGTTGTTGACCAGCACGTCCAACCGGCCGTGCGACTCCATCACGCCGCGCATGATCTCCTGCGCGGCATCCTCGGCGGTGACGTCAGCGATCACCGGATGGATGCTGTCGTAGCCGGTCGCGGCCTCCGCCAGTGGCTCCGCCCTGCGGCCCACCGCCACTACCTGCGCGCCTCTCCCCGCGAACATCCGCGCCGTCGCACGGCCGATGCCTGTGCCGGCCCCGGTAACGATGACCACCATGTCCTGCAATGAGCTGTCCATGCGAGAAATGTTCAGACCATGACGCCAATGACAAGGTCAAGACGGCCAACATGCGGCAGCAGGACGCCGCCGTCTTGGCGCCTGACATCTACGGCAGGACCTGGGAGGAGGGCATCGCCCGCACCTTGTCCACGACAGCCGGGCGGTGAACCACCCCCTTAGGCCAGAGGCGGTGGCAGGCAGAACGCGCCCGGCTGGTCGGGTGTGCAGTCGCAGGCGCCGGGGTTCTCGGCGTGCCACCGCTTCCATGAGACGTAGCGCGGCGACCAGTACCGGCGGACAGCCTCGTCCCGGGGCACTGGCGGCGCCGGGTTGTCGAGGACTTCGGCGATGATGGCCCGCCGCTCGTCATCGGTGTATGGCGGCAGGCCGGCCTGCTCCCGCTCGGCCAGGGCGCGCGGGCTGAGCGTCGTCAGCAGCGTGTGCGGGATGTTCTTCATGTTGCAGGCCAGGTGCTCGATGCGCAGGTTGGCCGGGTCTTCCGTCCCGCCGGCGCCGAAGCCGACCCACAGGATGTGGCCGGTGCTGGGCGAGAGCGGGTGGGGCCAGCGCAGGTCGCGGTCGACGTGGGTGCGGCAGTACCCGCAGATCCACCCCTCACGGTCACCGATCTTGTTGCGGGTGTGGCGGCGGATACGGGCCCGCGGCGGCCGTGGCGGGCCGATGGGGGCAGCGCGAGGCGCGGGCGGGGAGCTGCCGTATCAGTTCTTCGTGTTCTTGGTTCACGTCGTCCGCCACGCCTTCATTCCGAGGCCTCCCGCTCCGCGCGCATCCGTGCGACCGCCGCCATGTCGGGCGGCTCATACGGCACGACGAGCAGCTGCTGGAAGCGGTCATACAGCCCGTTCTCCAGGAGCTCGAGGGGGGTCTGTTGCCAGGAGGGCGCGCGGCCGAGCGCCGGGGTGAGTATGAGGCCGGGCCGGCGCGCAATTGGTGGCCTGCCTCGGTTGCGCTGAAAGGGACGGGACTCACACGGCATATACCGGCCTACTCCTTGTCGGGCTCATCTGTACGAGCCCGCAGGGGTAGGAATGCCTGCATCTGCTCGATGAACGGTCGTACCGCACCGCGCTCGCGAACGATTAACCCGAGTTCGTCGAGGGCGTTGATGTCCCGGCTTACCGTCCGGCGAGTTTTTCCCGCGTACGCGGCCGCTAGCCTGGGCGATAGCTCGGGTATTTTGCTGATCTGCGTGAATTGGTAAGGAAGCAGGTCTAGCACCAAGTAGCGTTGGCGAACGCTCGCTGGTGTGTGACCGTCGCTGACCATCTCGTGGACGAAGTTGACCCATGATACGTCGAGCTGTTGCGCTTGGATGATCTTCACCTGATCGCGTAGTTCGTCGACGAAGCCTTCCAGGGCATATCGCAGGAACTTGCCAACCGGGTAAGGCGGGCGGCTGGTCTGCTGGAGCACTCGGTAGTACTGCGTGCGGGTTCGCATGTAGTAGTCCGAGGGCAGATGGGCGGACAGGGTTGGGACGCCGGCGTGGTTGAGCAACTGGAATTCCACGAGGCGGGCGGTCCGGCCATTGCCGTCGCCGAATGGGTGAATCCACGCGATGTACAGGTGGGCCAGCAGTGCAGCGATGACCGTCAAGGCTTGGCGGTACTCCTCGCCAAGCTGGTTGGGGAACTCGTCGAACCAGATGCATAGCTGATCGAGCAGGTGCTCGCAGTCCTCGGCGGGTGCTCCGCGGTAGTCGGTCCCGACGCCGACACCCTTGGTGCGTATCCGGCCGGGCTCTACCCCTTCGTCTATCGGCACGCCTTCCAGGACGTACTGGTTGAACAAGGCGATCCGTTCTGGGGTCAGCGCGAGGGATCGACTGTGCACGATGTCGTCGATGATCACGTTGTACGCCTTGACGATGTTGTCGATCTCTTGGCCGAGGTACTCCTGCGAGGGGGGGAGGTCTAGCTTTCGCTGGACGCGCTGCAGGACCTCTTCCTCTGTCAGGGTGTTGCCTTCGATCCATGTCGTGGCGTGGGCGCCCTTGCTTAAGTAGATCTCGTTGAGGTGCTCGGCCAGTCCGGGCTTGAGGGGGGCGCCGGCGATGTGCTCGGACTTGGAGATCACCTCGCCGAGGAGCATCCACATCCGACTGTCGATCTGGCGTTCTAGATCAAGCTTGAAGCTGATCCATGGGTGTGTCTCAAGGTGATGGCGGCTCACATGTCCCATGCTATCGGCAAGAAAAGCCCAGCTCAACGTGCATATCATGGAATGAGATGCTCATCACTGGCCGTCAGAGTGTCCCATGCCGTGCCCAAAGAGTGCCATACTGGTGTCCCGTAAGGGGAAGATAAGGTCACATCTAGATCAAGGGAGCGGCCAGGTGGCAGAGTCCTCGGGGGAGCTGATCCTTTACACCACCGACGACGGGCTCGTCCAGATGCAGCTGCGGCCCGTCAACGGCACGGTCTGGCTGTCGCAGGCCGAGATGGCGCACCTGTTCGACACGGGCATTCCCGCGATCAACAAGCACATCGCGAACCTCCTGGAGGACGGCGAGCTGACCGAGGCAACTATTTCCAAATTGGAAATAGTTCAACAGGAGGGTTCGCGGCTCGTCGGTCGTCAGATCAACGTCTACAACCTGGACATGATCCTCGGCGTTGCCTACCGCGTGCGATCGCCCCGGGGCATCCAGTTCCGCCAGTGGGCCACCACCGTCCTGCGGGAGTACCTGATCAAGGGTTTCGTGCTGGACGACGAGCGCCTCAAGCACCCGGGCGGCGTGGACTACTTCGACGAGCTGCTCGAGCGGATCCGGGACATCCGTGCTTCCGAGGCGCGCTTCTACCAGAAGGTCAGGGACGTCTTCGCCCAGACGAGCGTGGACTACGACAGCAAGTCCGACATCGCCAGCACGTTCTTCGCCACGATCCAGAACAAGCTGGTCTTCGCCGTGACCGGTTACACCGCCGCCGAGCTGGTCGTGAAGCGTGCCGATCCCTCCAAGGCGAACATGGGACTCACCTCCTGGAAGGGAGCCAAGGTCCGCAAGGCGGACACCACCGTCGCGAAGAACTACCTGAACGCTGACGAGATCGACGACCTCAACCGGCTGACGACCCAATTCCTGGACTACGCCGAGACGCGCGCCAAGCGCCGCCAGCAGATCACCATGGCCGAGTGGGTCGTGAAGACCAACGACTTCATCCAGTTCAACGAGTACGCGGTGTTGACCAATGCCGGCCGTGTCTCCCACAAGGACATGGAGGCCATGGTCGCCGAACGCTTCAAGATCTACGAGCAGGCCCGCCGGGAGCGCGAGGCGATCGAGGCCGCCCGCGAGGACACCGAGGAGATGCAGCGTCTGGAGGCAGGGGCCACTGAACAGGCTTTCGCCGAGCTCGAAGACGGCATTTCCAAGATCACTGGAGTTGGCGGCGATCGGGACTAGGCCGATCCCGGGGCGTCCGTCGATTCGGCAGGCGCCCCGGGATTCGCTCGAGCTCCTCGACGGTGCCCCAGATGCCAGCCAGGGAACGGATCGCGCCGCGGGCGTGATCGCGGGCGTCGGGGTGTGCTGGGTTTCGCGGCAGGCTTTCCACTCCATGTCGGCGAGGGCGTCACGGATCGCTTCGACGCGGCCGCGCTCCTGGTGGATGGTCGCGGCCTGCTTGCCGGCGTCGAGATGGGTGTGGGATGCCATGCGCTGCGGGGCGCCGGGACGGCTACGAGGGATATGTAGTTTACGACCTACCGTTTCGGCATCGTTTATGGCATAAATCCATCTATCGGACCACAATGGGCCTCTTCCGCAGCGAGGTGAGCTCCATGTCCGTTCCGTCAGAAGATCCCGCTCGGCGACTCAACCTCTGTCCCATCTGCCTGGCTGAGCCAGCGGAGACGAACGTCGCGGTCATGTGGCCCGACGGCGACACAGTGATTGAGAACTGGCACACGCCCGAATGCCCCTCCTACCTGGAACTGGAGTGGGATCTCATGGTCAACGCCGAAAAGGTGCAAGCGCGATGAATGGGCGGCAATGGCTTTCCCGGCAGCCTGCGACCGGCTCAAGGCTGCGATGGGCGCCCTGCCGTTGCACGAGCAGAGCAATCCGTTCGTCGCCGCCTTGGTGGAGCTGGTGACTCTCCAGCAGGGACGGACGGGCTTCGTGACGCTGCCGGAGTTCACCGAGGTGCTCGATCGTCATTTCCCTACGTAGAGCCGGCCTCTGCGGCGCAGGCGCGGCAGAGGCCGGCGAGCACGCGGAGCGCCCGGGCCTGCTGGTCAGCGGTCAAGATGACAGTCCTCCCTTCCACGTCCTCGGGGGCATGAGAAGCCACCGCGGCCTGGCCGGTCCATGAACTCCCCGCGGCGCAGAAGAGCGCCCGACCAGTCGTGCACCCCCCGCTGAGCTTCCGCACGCGAGTCCGCCTCGACGGCCTGCTCGTCGAGCACGTACGCCTCCCCGTCCGGCACGATCGGGCTCACGATGACTTTGATGAGGTGCCCGGCGCGACCGCTTCGACGGCGGCGCGCCATCTGGGGGCGTCGGCTGCGGAGCATGCGATGGTGCGTTTGGAGTCCTCGAGGACCTGGTGCCAGAAGCGGATGTTCATCAGCACGTTCGAGGAGTCGTCGCCGCCCATCTTCCTCACCTTTCTCGTAACCAGTCCGCTGTGTCGCTGCGCGCGGCCCACAGAGCCTCGATTTGAGCCTGCGCGTCCAATGCCCGCTCGACGCGGTCGCGCCAGTCGTCCGCCTGCAGGTCGAACAGCGACAGCTCGTGGCCGAAGCAGAAGTCGTCCCAGCCGTCCGGGGTCAGTTCCAGGAGGCCGGCCTTCGAGCGGGCGCGGAGCGCGCCCATCGCGATGCGCCACCGCTCGTCGGATGGTAGGGCTCCGAAGGCCTCGTCGACGGCGCTCGCCCGGTAGTCCTCCTGATCGTCTCCGTCGAGTTCGGCCCATTCCTCGGCGGTCCAGCTTGGCGGCCGCCACTCCGCAGGCGGCTCCCAGTCCCAGGCGACCGGGTTGGGGAAGCCGTCGCAGACCGAGTACGACATGACGACCGGTTCGTCGTCGCGGGAGCGCAGAAGCGGGATCACGCCGCGGCCTTTGCCGTGCGGGTGGTCGGGTTTTCCTTCCCAGCCCATGCCGCGGCGGAGCACGCCGGTGGCCAGCCCGCGTTCCATGATGTCGGCGAGCCACGCGCGGTGCGGCCCCTCGACGTAGGCGTGGATCTCGCATTGGCCGTACAGGCGGGCCATGAGCTTCACGCCGTCGTCGCCGAGTTCCAGCGCGGTGTTGAGCATCAGCGATGACGCGCGGAGTTCGCGGCCGTGCCAGATGAGCAGGTTCGGGGTGCCACCGGTGCGCGCGTACAGGTTGAAGCGGTCGGCCAGCTGGGCGCGCGGGGTGCCGACGAGTCGGCCGTGGGCGGTGAGCTCGCCCAGGGGGTCGAGCACGGGGGTGATGTGCTGAGCGGCGAGGTCGTGAGTGAGGACGCCGGCATGGGCGCGCTCGGCGCCGAGCAGCTCGGCCTCGTCGGTGGGGGTGTGGAAGTAGACGCGGCTCACGATCGCTCCTGGTGCAGCACGGGCAGCGGCGGAATGACGGTGGCTAGCCACCCGGTCGGCTCTGCGGTGAAGTGCGGCGCCGCGTCGGTTTCCCACCACGAGCGGATCGCCAGGGTCGTGGTCTCCTCGTGGGTGCGCCGGTCGACGAAGGTGACCTCCCGCTCCCCCGTCGTGCGGGTGCACACGCGGCCCCGTTTCGCGTCGGCCGGGTAGCCGTTCCAGTTGATGTTGTGCTCAGACCAGAGCATCTCCTGCATCTCCCCGGTGCTCTTCCCGTGGAGCTGCCGAGCGGAGAAGCGGGCCTGCGCGGCCATGGAGATCGAGTTGCGGATGCAGTCCCGCTGCCGCCAGACGAAGTAGTTGGCCACCTCGACCGGGTTCGGCAGTGTGAATACCCGGGCGTCGAACAGGGCCAGGGCGCCGTTGCGGCCGCCTTCGGCCGTGTTGAACGCGGCGGTCGCGGCCGACGCGGAGATGGACACCACCTTGGCTGTGACGCCGCCGAACCACGGCTGAGTGTGTGTGGACCCGAAGTCGGTGGCCAAGACGCTGATCTCGTCGGACTGGGTGTAGGCGACCACCGCGCCGGAGACCTCTTCGCACAGCGCCCGGGCGGTGGTGTTCATGGCGGTCATGAAGTCGCTGTCGAACGGCTTGTCGGCTCCGCGTAGGTAGGAGTGCGCTGCGCGGATGTCGACGCGGATGATCGCGTAGGTACGGCGCGGGAGCAGGGCCCGGGTCACGGCCTCGTAGGCCTTCATCCTGTCCCCGAGGGCGGTCTTGTCTGTGCTCATCGGTTCCTCCGTCGGGCCCGGGCGCGGCGCCGGCGGGCGTACTCGTGGCCGTTGATCGGGAGCGGCCGCGGGTTGCCGGCCGGGTTGCAGGCGCGGCAGCGGCGCCGGTGCCGGGCGTACTGGGGACCGTTCTCGATCTCGTGCTGCCATCGGGAGGTCTTGCCCAGAAGGCCCGGGAACAGGGTGCGCGCGGCCGCGGCCAGGGCACGCTGGACGCCATCGGCTGCTCGGACGAACGGTCCGACGTCGATCATGATCGTAAGCAGCGGGCGGTCGGTGCCGAGCAGAACGGCGTCCGGCCGGTTGAGATCGGCGACCGTGGGCGCGTCGGGGTTGGGCAGGTCGGGGATCCAGTAGACGCGGGTCTCCCCGGTGGCGGTGTGTCGCGGGGGCTGCTCAGGCACCCAGGTCCTCCTTGGGGAGCAGTCCGGCGAGCATGGCGCGGAGCCGGTCGAGGCACTCGTCGCGGGCGAGGTTGGCGGCGGTGGGGTGGCTGCCGGTGAGCAGGGTCCGGCCGATGCGCCCGTCGGGTACGAGCTCGGCGCGGATGGCTTCGAGGTCGCTGACGGCGACGATGACACGGCCCTGATCGGCCAGCGCCTTGGGCAGCCCGGCGACGACTTCAGCACGGAACTGGTCGAACAACTTCTTGGCGTGGGCCTGGAGGGTCTCAGCGACGATCTTCTCGTTCAGTTCTTCCAGTTGCGGCCGGGCCTCGGCGACGGCCTGGCGTACGACGCCCTCGATCGCGGCGGTGGCGTACTCGCGCGTCGCGGTCTCCAGGGCGTGCGCGGCGATGATCGGGGCGGCGGCCGCCACGCCGAGGCGCGCGGCGTGTTCGGCCTCGGTGCCGGACGAGATGATCGACTGTCCAGCGGCGAGCTGGGCCGCAGCGCGCGCTCCCGGGCGGATGCGCACCCCGCCGCGGAACGCCTTCTCCGCTGCGTCGAATGCCTGCTGTGGGATGTCCTGGCTCCCCTGCTCCTGCTCGCCCTCGGCGCCAGGTGACTGCTCAGGCATGGCGCTCACGACTGATACGCGCACAGCACCCACTGGGGCTGCTCCTGCTCTGGGGTGATGCCGAGCACGCCAACGGCGGCGCGGAGCTTGTCGTCCCAGCCCTCGCCGGCGGCCTGTGTGATCAGCGCCGCCAGGTCGAGCTCCTCGGTCTTCTCCCAGTCGGTGCTGATGACGTGGGCGGCCAGCATGTATTCGGCGTCGTCCCAGGAGACGTACCTCTCGAACTTGAGGCCGAAGTGAGCCTTCAGCTGCTCGTCACGATCCCAGGGGTCGGCCTCGACGCCGGCCGCTGCGAGGAGCACCGCTTCGGCCTGGCGGATGAAGTCGCCATGGTCTGGGTTGTACCAGGGCACGGCGGGGCTGCCGTACTCGTCCTTCTCTGCGATGTTCCAGCTTGAGCCGCCGAGGTTGTAGCCGTAGGCGAGGACAGCGTGGGGAACGCTCATGGCTGGCGCCTTTCGAGGGTGGAGGGCCGCTGGTCGGCCCGGCGGGCGAGGGTGGTGAGGTCGATGCCGAGTTCGGCGAGCGTGACTGCGGCGGCCGTCGTGGCGATCGCCGCGGCGGCGGCGACGTCCATCTGGTGTGCGCCCTGGGCGTCGGCGCGTAGGTACTGGCCGATGCGTTCGTGGAGCAGTTGCTCGGGCGTGAGGTCGGCGCCGGTGCGGCGGAGGAACTCAGGGCGGATCCTCGGGGTCTGAGGCTGCCGCTCGGGTGGCTCGCCGGGGCGGCCGTGGGTGATGAGGATGACCGCCCAATGGTCGCGGCCGGCGAGAAGCCGCCAGTACGAGCGGCGCTCCATCTCCGGGCGGGCGAGGATGCGCGCGAGTTTCGCGAGCCTGGACATCGGGGCGCGCGCGGCCATCACGCCACCACCTCGTCAGGCAGCGGACTGCCGTACCCAGCCCTGCGCAGCAGGGTGCACGCGTCCGTCAGGAGCATGCGGATGGGGAACTTGTGTCCGACCGTCCACAGGCCGTTCGGGCTGATGAGGCACTCGAGCTGATAGGCGCGCATGATCGCCCACCAGCAGGGTGCGTCGGCCGGGTCGGCTCCGGCGCGCTGCACCACCAGGATTCCTGCGCCAGCGCCCGCGTCGAGCTTCTCCGTGATGGTCTCGGTCAGCCATGCCTCGATCTGAGCGTCCGACGCGCTGCGGGCCGTGCCGCCGCTCCGGACCTTCCAGACCACACCGGGGCATCCCGTGATGTCTCCCTTGGCTTGCGCGGCGGTGCGGGCGCGGTGCTCCGCATTGGGGAAGCCGTGGTTATGCAGGACTTGGACGATGGCGGCCGCAGCGTCCAGGTCGAGATCCTTTGTCTCGCCGTTGGGCTCGATCGTCGGAGCGATACGCGCGTGAGCCTCGGTGAGCACCGCGGCGGCGATGATACGCAGGGCTTCGTCGTGCCAGGGGATTCCGTGGGCGAGAGCGACCGGATAGACCTTGGCGATCAGGTCCTTGGGGATGTCCTCTGGGCGGACTTGGTCGGGGTGCTCAACGGACATCGGCGCCCGCCCGTCCTTCGGTGATCTTCGCGGGTGAGGTGCCGTCGTCCCACGGCCGCAGGTCGTACACCTCGCCGCGTGGCAGAATCGGCCGGTTCTCGCGATCGAGGTACAGCCGCAGGTGCACCACGTTCGGCGCCCGGTACGGATCGTTCGGCCCGACGGCCGGCTCGAACCATGCCTTGGTGGCGTGCTCGCGGAAGAGCACCAGACCCCAGGCGCGGACCTCGTCGTCGTTGGGGGTCTCGGTCCGCATGGCGGCATACGCTCCCGGGCCGAGGTCGGCGGGAAGTTGGCGAACTTCGACTGGCAGGTCGGGCCGGGGGTGCGATACGGACAGGTGCAGGCACCGCTCGTAGTCGGAGTTCGCGAACCATCCGGACGCGTGGTAGCCGTAGTCGAGGGTGTACATGATCCTGGTGAGCCTGCCTGGCTCGGTGATCGCTGTGGTGTCCAGGCAGTGCGATCGGTCCGCGGTGGTGTCGCCGCGCCATGGGCGGGCGTAGGCCATGCGGACGAGGCGGCGGATCTGCTGGCGGGTGGCGGGGCAGGTGAGGTCCTCCCGGCCCCAGACGTCAACCATGCTGCGCTCCTTCAGGGCCCTTGTTCTCTCGTTGGGGTGCCGCGAGGGGCGCGACCAGCGGACGTAGGTCGGCCTGGATGTGAGGTGCATGCTGGTCGGCCGTGGCTTGATCGCCGGCGACGATGAGCCGCTCGGTGTGCTCCCCTCGGCCGCAGGTGGCCACGCCGAGGCCTGCGGCGATGAGGGCCGCGGCGTAACGCGTGAGGTGCTGGTGGGCCTCGTCGCGGGGCATTCTGGTGGGCATTCTGAGGAGCAGGGGATCGTGGTCGACCCGGTAGTAAATGTCGGCGGGGTCGTATCCGGCCTTGGTGAGGATCTCCTCGACCTGGCGCATGGCGGCAGCAGTGGCAGGGAGCGGCTTGGGGTTGGTGTACGGCTGGTCAGCCACGGTTCGGCTCCAGTTCGTAGAGGTGCCAGACCAGACCGTGCATGTCGCGTTCGGCGGTGCCGCGATGAATGGCGTTGACGGGCACGGGGTGTCCGGTGCCGAACACCTGGAAGGTGCGCTCGGCGAGTTGGACGTCGTGGCGCCACTCGGCCCAGAACTCCACGCCCGGCGTCATCGTGCCGATGGTGCACGTGGCGACCTTCACCGGGTCGGCGGCGAGCCGGAGGAGATGGGGGTTGTCGTCGATCGGCACGGCGTACCGGAACATCTGCTTGTACGAGGTGGTCATCGCTGGGTGTTGCCTTTCCTTCCTCGGGGTTCGAAGTGGGTCGCGATCTGCGCCATGGCCGAGTGCAGGTCCGGGTGATCGGCGCGCAGCCGGTGGCGTTGCGCGCTGCCGAGCCGGTGGTAGGCATAGGCCAGGTCGGCGGCGGGTTCGCGCAGGGCCAGGGCGTTGCGCTCGGCGGTACGGATGATGGACTCGGCCAGTACGTCCAGGTCGTCGGGCAGCGAGCCGGTCGGCTGCTCGGGTGATGATGCGCGCGGTCGGCTGCGCAGAGCGGCCGCCGCTGTCAGGCCGAGGCCAGCGCCGGCGATGATGCAGTACGCGGCCATGATCGGGTGGTCGGTGCGGATGGCGAAGTGGGCGAGGATCCCGTGGACGATCACGGCGTTGCCGCCTAGGAGGAGGATCGCGGGGCGCGCGATGGGCGGGAGGCGTTCAGCCACGTCGCACCTCTGAGGGGATGAGGCCGAGGAGCTGGTGGCTGTACTTCCAGCCGGCGGGGGTGAGTCGGTAGAAGCGGCGCCGGGGGTACGGTCCGTCGGCGAATTCGCCGGTCACCCAGGCGCGTTCCTCCAGTCGGTCGAGGCAGACGTAAGTGGAGCCCGCTCCGACGCCGGCGGCTTTTGTGATCGTGAAGCCGCCGAGGTTGGCGGCGTCGGTCAGGAGGACCAGCAGGACACGGCGCATGGCCCGCGTCGCTCTGATTCCGTCCAGGGTGTGCCTACGCATGGTCGTCTCCGGTGATCTGGTGGGCCGCGGCCACGGCCTTGGTGACGTCGCGCGGGTGGTGGCGCGTGTTCTGCAGGTTGGCCGTGGCGGTCGCGGCGGCCTCCTCGAGGAGGTCGGCGAACAGGCTGGCCAGTCCGGGATGCATGGTGGCGAGGAAGTCGCCGATCTCTGGCGTGACGTACGGCGTGCCCCAGGGGCGCTGCGGGCCGGTGGCGTGCAGGCGGAAGAGGCTGACCATGCTCCCGGCGGGGCGGACGATGGTGCCCTCGGGGAAGTGGGCGGCTTCCCACGGCTGGCCGCCGGCCGCTTCGGCCCGGGATCGGAGGATCTTGGCCGCTTGCAGGAGCGTGGCAGGGTAGGTGGTGGCGTCGACGGCGTCCTGCGCGTCGCGGACGGCGACCGCGTACGCGGCCCAGTCCCTCGGGCGGGCGCGGTAGGTCCGGTTGACGCTGCGCTGGACGTGCTCAGGCACCAGGGCCCAGTCCTTCGCGCACATGAGCTTGCTCGCCGGGATCCGCACGTTGCAGCTGCGGGCGGCGCACTCGTGGGTCGCCTCATCCATGGTTTGTCTCCAGGTGGTCGCGGAGTTTGGCGAGCCCGCCGGGGCCGAGGTTGATCCAGCCGCGGCGGTGGCCGTTCTGGTGGCGCTCGGCGGCCGCGACGATCGTGGCCAGGTCCTCGCGCCGGACCTCGACGTAGTCGGAGGGGTCCTGGCCGAGGTCGGTGGTGAGCTGGTCGTGCTCGGCGAGGTCGGCGGCGATGCTCGCTAAGGCGCGGGGAAGGTCATTCATGATCGGCCCCCCTCCGGGGTGCGGTTGCTGGCGGCGAGGAGCTTGAGGTGCTCCGTGCGCCATCGTTCGAGGTCGTTGCCAGCGACCGATGCGCTGTACGTGACAGGGATGCTGAACCGGCCGTTGATCGGGGGAAACACGGCGAGGATCTCGGCAAGCAGCTCGTAGGCGCGGACGAGCCGGTCGCTGGTGTCGGCCGCCTCCTGCCGCCAGTCGTCGGCGGAGCCCTGGAGCGCGGCCGCCAGGTCTCCCTCGAGCTTGGCGATGGCTTCGCCTGGGCGGTGCGGGTAGGGCGCGCCGAGGACGGCCTCGGCGATGCGGTCGGAGTAGGCGCGGACAACGCCGTACGGGGAACACCAGTCGCGCATGTCCTTGGCCAGGGCGATGACCCTGGCGAGCGCGGCACGGAGGAGGTCACGCTCGTGGGTGGTCCCCTTGAGGGTGGCCTCGGCCTGTTCGGCGAGGGCCTTCCACCCTCGGTGCTGGAGTTCGAGGAACTGCAGGTCTCCGGCGAAGGTGTCGCCCCGGTGCTTTTCGAAGGCGGCCTGGGCGCGGAGTTCGGCGAGTGCGTCGTCGCGTACGGCGGCGCACACCTCGGCCGCCTCCGTGCAGGTGACTCCCGTGAAGGACGGGTGTCCATCGCCCGCGAGGAACCTGACCCGCATCTGGCGATCAACACGCTCAGCCGGGGTTGCGCCTTCAACCGTCTCGGTGTCCGTCATCCGGTCGTAGCGGGAGGTAGGCTCGGTGAACTTCGCGGCGAGCGCCTCGGCGTACCATCTGCGGCGCTGCTGCTGAGCGAGTTCAATCTGGCCGCGAGCGGCGTCAGTGGTGCACTCGACCGAGTCGCCGTCGCAGGGCCCGTGTTCGACGTCGTGCCGGCACCGGCCGGACGGGGTGGCGTCGTCCAGGTTCGGCCGGGCCGGGCCGTCGGCGCGCGCGGCGCGGATCCGTGCGGCCTCGCGCGCGGGCTGGCCGAGGCATAGGGCCGCGGTGGCGGCGAGGCGTTCTTCGGCGTTGGTCAGGCGTGCCTCGTGGTTCAGTTCCTGGCAGCGGAGTGGTATCGAGGCGTGCGTGCGCAGCGTGTCCATGACGGTGTCGGCGAGCGCGCCGAACGGGATCAGCTGGGTGTGTTCGCAGACGACGGCGTGCCCGTTCCACTCGGCCTGGATGGCCTGGGCGATGAGATCGCGGAGAGCGCCGAGTTCTGGGGCGGTTGCGGGGCGCTCCGCGGGCGTGGCGTTCAGGCAGCTGGCCGGGTCGATGCCGTCGCAGTTGTCGCAGCGATGCTGCTGGGCGCGGGCCTGCGCGGTGATGTACGGCGCTGCGGCCGCCACGGCGACCTTGACCACAACGGACCAGGAGTGGGTGACGTTGCTGGCCTCGACCCCGAGGGCCTCGGCGGCGGCTGCGAGCGCCTCGGCCGGGATCGTGGCGTCGGGGTGCAGTTGAACGACGGCGTAGCCGCTGGCCGCCAGGGCGCGCAGAATTTCGCGGGGCCAGGCGAGCTCGACGGGACCAGGGGGATCGTCTGTGAGGGCGAAGACTGACGCGATGATCTCGGCCGGTGTGCGTGTGGGGGTGGTCACGGGGCGGTGTTGTCCTTCCTGAGCTGGGGGTATCCCGTTCGGTGGTATCGGAGCCGCTGCCACCACCGCGCGGGGCGCCAGGCGAGGCCGACGGCGTGGGCGCCGGGATGAGGCGTGCTGTAGCGGTCGCAGGCGTCACAGGCGTGGCCGATCCGCCATAGGGCGTGGCACTCGTCGCATCGCCACAGGTCGCCGCTTTGCCCGGTGGGGTTGCCGCGATGACCGTCGTTGGGGGCCTTGCAGCGGTGCGACTGTGGGGTGGCGCGGCGTACCCAGGTCATCGGGCCCTCCTCCGACGGCGGTAGGTGGCCTTCACGACGTTCACGCGGGGCCATCGATAGAGCAGCTCGCTGCGCGTCAGGCGAAGCTCGGCGGCTGCGCACTGCTTGGGGAAGAGACGGTGGATCCATTGGCCCCAGCTCTCGCCGGGCCGCTGCTGCTGGTCCAGCCTGAGGTCCTTGGTGTGCCGGCGTTTCATCGGCGCCCCCGCCTGAACCGGCGCCGGGCGCGCCAGTGGTCCACGGCGAACCCGACGACGCCGGCCAGCACGAGCAGCACCAGGCCGAGATGGAGATCGGCGTAGGTTCGGAGCACAGCCCCGCCGATGAGCCAGATCACGAGCTGAACGGCGGCGCAGAGCGCGAGCAGGGTGAACGTGGTCGCGAGCATGCGGAAGGGGTCGGGGCGGCGGGGCGTGCGGAAGGTCATGGCAGCAGTTCCTTGGGGTCGGCGCCCTGGAGGGCGGCGAGGATGTTGGCGCAGACGTGGCCGACCGCGCGCCACTTCGCCTGGTCGGCCGGGTCGGTGGCGGCATCTCCGCGTTGCAGGGCGGCGTCGCGCCAGGCGGTGGCCACGTGCTCGGCCGCTGTGCTGGCGTCTGGGCGCGGGTATACCTGGCGGTCCGGGATGGCCGGGTGCCGGTGGGCGGGCAGGTCTGCCAGGCGGGTACGGGCGAGCTCGGCGCCGGCGGGGGTGAGCTGGTAGTAGCGGCGCCGTAGCCGGCCTTCGTCCTCGGGGTCGGCGTCCTCCAGGTGGGAGGACAGCCAGCCGCGGGCCTGCAGGCGGTGGAGCATCGGGTAGAGAGTGCCGCTCTTGAGGCCGGTGGCGCGGAGGAGCTGCAGCCCGTAGAGGGCCCTGTCGGGTGAAGCGAGCAGCGCGGATAGGACGCTCGCTGTGGCGCGGGTCAGCAGGGTGCGGGCGGGGGAGCTCGTGCGATCGACCATGGGAGCCTCAGGCCGGGGAGCGGGTGGGAGGCCGCGTGAGGGGTTCACGGTTTCACCGCCTGGGCGTGCTGGCGGAGGTAGGCCGCGCGGTAGCGCTCGATGGAGCGCACGCCCACGCCCAGTTCGGCTGCCAGCTCCTTGAGCGTCGGCCGGGGGCGGCGGAGGTACATCTCGGCGAAGGACTCCATACGGGCCTGGTGGTTCACCGAGGTGCGCAGGACGGGGTACTGGTCGAGCGTGCCCGCGTACTGGTGGGCGCCGTAGCAGTAGTGGCAGAGCCCTCGGCCGTCGTGGGCGCGCAGGTGTTCGCAGTCAAGGCAGATGACCTTGGGCCGCGTGGGGTCGTCGATCACGGCGACCGCCGCTAGGCCGCGGCTGGGCGTCTCGGGGTGGCTGCTGGGGGTGCGGGCCGTCTGATCAGCCATCGCCGCCTCCGGCCTGCACGGCGGGCGGGTACTCCATCGGCCGATCGCCCCGGCAGAGGACCAAGGCTGGGTCGTCGGGGTGGACGCCGTTGGCGATGGCCATCTCCTGGTAGCCGTCGTACAGCTCGACGGTGGTATGCACTCCGAAGTACCTGGCGTAGCTCATGCGGACCGCGAGGTTGTCGCTGGCGCCGCGGAGCAGGAATCCGGCGCAGGTGGTGGGGGCGTCTCGACCGCTCGCGTGGCAGCCGAAGGTGTGTGTCGCCAGGTCGTAGGTGGTGCGGGCGCTGTGCCGGAAGACTTCGGGTGGGAAGGTCCCGGTTGGGGCGTCACGCCGCCAAGGGCAGGGGGTGATCCCGGCGCAGGGGTGGCGGCGGAAGGCGCGGGCGCCGTCACCGCGCTCCACCGAGACGACACCCCACTCGCCGTCGCCGCCGTCGTGGAAACCGAGGATTCGGTGGTCAGTCATCGCTGTCTCCGGTCTGCTGGGCGGGCGGCTGGACGAGGAGCTGCAGCAGGGTGGCGTGGAAGTGTCCGCCGAGCCCGTCAGGGCTCTGGGTGCGTAGGACCTCGGCCCACTCGCGGACCCGTGCGACGGCGGCCTCCGCATCGCTTTCCGGCGCGAGGCCGGCCCCGCTGAGCGCGGTCTTGAGCGCGTTCAGCGCGGGCTTCACGGACCGGGTCCATGGCGTCTGCTCGGGCGCGTTGGTGTATGGCTGGTCGAGCCGGTCGGCCACGGCGATCAGGACGGCGGTCAGGCGGCCCGCCGCGTACCGCGCCTGGGCGAGTGTGGCGTACGCGGCGTTGGCTCGCTCGACGGCCTGGCGCTGCTCGTACTCTGCGACGGTGATCTGCGCGTTCAACGGGGCGAGGAGCTCGTCGATGATCTGTGCGGCGGAGGTCTGGTCGCCGTCGATCAGGCGGCGGATCCATTCGGCGTCGGATGCGGCGACATGGGAACCGTCGGAGCGTGCGATGTGGATGGTGGTGGGCTGGCCGTCGCCGTCGCGGGTGGGCGCGACGTAGACGCCCCAAGAGCGGGACAGGGGGCGGGCGTGGCCGTCGGGGCAGTGCGGGCATCCGGTGGCGCCGGCGCCGGGCGTGGTGTACGCGGCGAGGATATTGCTGCAAGTCTGGGCGGCGGTCTGCCAAGACTGCTGCTCGGCGGGATCGGTGGCCGCAGCTGCGCGCTCGGCGGCGTCGCCGTGCCAGGCGTGGGCGAGGTGCTGAATGTTGGCGAGGGCGACCTGGACGGCTTCCTGGTGGCGGGCGGGGTCGGCGTTGAGGCACTCGGTGGTGCCGGGGACGCGGCCTGCACAGACCGAGCAGGCGCCGCAGGGCACAGCGAGCGGGAGCGGCGAAGTGAGGATCTTGGCACGGCTAGGCGACATCGGAGACCTCCACCTGCGGAAGGGGAGCGGCGTGGATCTGCTCAAGCAGCGCGGCGGCCGCGCGCTCGCGGGCCCCCGCCTTCGACCCGGCCTGTCCGGACGCGGTCAGCTCGCCGCGGCCGCGGATCGTGGCGGTGACCCACGCGGTGAACTTCGGCGCGTGGTCGGGCCCGGTGCGCTTGACGTCCCACTGGGTGTCAGAGGCGTACCCCTTGTGCGTGTACTCGGTGAGGGAACTCACCGGATGCTGGCCGGGCGGCGGTGCCGGCGGAAGGCCAGGGGATAGAAAGGGGTCCTCGGCGGGGGTCGACTCGGAGGGGATGATGTCCCCGGTGGGGTCGTCGACGCCGGCGAGCGCCGCCAGGAGGCTGGTGGCGGCAAGCTGCTGGGCGAGCTTCTTCACCGGGGCACGGCGGCCGGCTCCCCAGGCGCTGCCGTTGTCGAGCTGCATCGTGGCGAACGCGGTGAACAGCGGCGGCGGGCCTTCCTGCACGGTGGTGGTGAAGGAGACCGGCGTGCAGCGGTGCTGCTGGGAGCGCATGTTCAGGAGGCTGACGGCGTCCTGGGGGTCGGCGGCGACGTGGTCGAGCAGTACCCGCCGCGCGGGCGCCCACCTCGGGTCGGTGGCCACCGACAGCACCATGTGCTGGTCGAGCAGCGCGAGCTCGTCGGCGTGGCTGCGGCGGATGACCTCGGCGGCGAGGTCGTCGGAGTAGGCACCCTCCTTGCAGGCGCGTTTCAGGACGGGGGCGAACTGGGCGGGGGTGAGGTCGGCGAGGTCGTCGGCGGTCGCGGCCTTCGTGCGGGCCGCGGTGTGGGCGCGGTCCTTGAGCGCCTGGCTGCGACGTTCACGTCGTTCACGGGCGGCGGTGTTGAGCTCGTCGGCGATCTGGTCGAGGTCGCCTGTGGTGTACGGCGGGGTGCGGCCGTCGAGGGCGGCGATGATTTGCCGTTGGGTGACGAGGTCGGCGTAGCGGCGCAGGGGCGAGGTGGCGTGGCTGTAGGCGGGGAGGGTGAGCGCGTAGTGGCCGCGCACGGTCGATTCGTAGAGGGCGGGCCGCATCACCAGCGCCAGGCGTCGCTGTGTCGCTTCGAAGGCGCTGGTGACGCCGCTGGCGATCACGTGGTCGAGGTCGGCGGCGAGATCGCGCACGGGTGGCGTGGCGGCCGCGGCGGTGTGGTTGCGGAACAGGATCGGCACGTCGCGCTCAATGGCCCAGGCGGCGAGCGCCGCGTTGGCAGCAATCATGGCCTCCTGGACGATGATGTAGCCGATGTTGCGTTCGGGGGCGTCGACCCTGATGAGCTGTCCGTCGTCGTTGGTGGCCCAGCCCCGGATGAGGTCGTAGACGGCGAGCGCGCCGTCGGCGCGGCGCTTGCTCAGCAGCGTGGTGGCGAGGTGTGCGGCGAGGCTGAGCGTCGTGTGATGTGGGTGGGCGTAGTCGGCCAGGGCAGCGGGGACGAGGTCGTAGGACATGGCGACCGGGGCGCGCAGGGTGTCGCGGGTGATCCAGGTGTCTTCGACGGTGCCGTCGGCGCGGATGGTCAGGGTGATGGCGAGGGTGGCATTGGGCCGGTGCTCGTGCAGGGTGAGCTGCTGTTCGAGCTCCTTGGGGAGCATGCTGCGAGTCCAGGTCGGGCCGTAGACGGTGTGGCCGCGGTGACGGGCCTGGGTGTCGTAGGTGCTGCCGTCTTGGAGGGCGGCGGCGACGTTGGCGATGTGCACGGTGAGGTACCAGCCGCCGTGGCTGTCGGGTTGGACGTGGATGGCGTCGTCGCGGTCGAGGGTGCCTTCGCGGTCGATCATGAGGGGCGTGGTCATCGGACTGTTCTTCCTGGTCGATAGGGATGGTCGGTTGATCTCGTGGTGGCCGCTCGCGCCCTTGGCGGCCACGACCCTCAGGGCGTTGGCGGGGCCGGCCTCGTGCAGGTCGCGGTGCCAGATGAGTGGTCAGCGGTGGCCGGGCTGAGGCATGATCATGAGTCGCCCTCGTCGTCTTGGCCCTCGTCGAGGACCTCGACGTCCAGGACCGCATCCGCCTCGAGGGCCGCCACCGCGGCGAGTTCCTCCGGCACCACGCGGCCCAGCAGCGCGCGCTGCTCTGGCGTCAGGTTCAGCCGGTCGAAGACGCGCCCGAGCACGCCGAGGACCTGCGCGGCCTGCTCCTCCGCCATGCGGGTTTGCCGTTCAGCGATGCCGTCGGAGTGGCGGAGCCCGAACAGTTCGTTGATGGCGGCCATGGTCTTGAGCACCCGATCCGCGGCGTGGTAGTCGCCGCCCAGCGCCTTGGGCCAGAAGGCGGTTAGGAGCCGGTCATAGCGGTCCCCCTGGAGTTCGCGCAGTCCGTCGGCTGCGGGCTGCAGCGTCCGCCTCAGCGCTCGATCGATCGCTTTCTTCGCGACCGAGCGGTCGGCGTACCCGACCTTCTCGGCGATGACGTCGAAGGTGACGCCGGCGCGGCGGAGTTCCAACGCCCGGCGTTCCTTCTCGATCGTCTCTGCGGTCGGGATGAACCGCTGGTTGGGGTTGCGGGCCATGTACGGCGTGCTCCTGGGTGAGTCTGCGTGCGAGGGGAAGCGGGTCTGGTTCAGCGAGGGACGGGAGGCTCCGGAGTGGGCGGATGCCAGATCGACCAGGTGTCGCCGACGGATGTGCCGATCCGGATCACCGGGCGGGCGCCCTTCAGCTCCTGGTGGTTAAAGGCGAGGTGGAGGGCGATCTGGTCAAGGAGGGCCCCGCATCGCTCGGCCAGCCCCGGCAGGGCGTCGGCGGGTACCTGGTCGATGTCGAACCCGGGCACGCAGGACATGTTGTTGAACGACTTTGAAGATGCCGATGTAGTGGGCGGAATGCGGCATCCTGTCTGCCGACAAGATCGGATGCATGTTCCGGGTGACCGGGGAGTTCGTCGGCGGCGGCACCTCGCCGACGAAGGGCA
>NZ_QOIL01000029.1:116623-124017 GCF_003323745.1 Sphaerisporangium album | reverse complement strand
CATGCCGACGAACAACGACACCTCGCCGATGAACACCCCGCCGGACCACCCACGGCGGGGTGTTCTCATCCCAGATCATCGGCATCCTCAGCGCCTACCTCGTCGGCAATTTCGGCGCCGGGCAACAGGGAAGGCGGCGAAGAAGGCGTCGCGGTAGGCCGCCCAGGAGGGCCGCGGGGGCGGGGTGTCGGGCCTGGACAGGACGTAGAAGGCGACCAGCAGTGATGCCAGGGCGCCGAGGACGCGCAGCACGTTGATCAGGTCGGGGACCAGGATCAGCATGGTCCCGGCGACGGGGACGAGCAGGGCTGTCGCGCGGACGGCGAGTACTTTGATCTTCTTGTCGGTGGTCTTGATCACGGGTTCTCCTGGTCGAGTGGATCGAGGATGGACAGTTGGTCGTCGCCGGGCTTCATCCGGCGGATGCGGCCCGTGCGCCGTGGCAGGCGCAGGCCGAGGCGCCGCCAGGCTCTGGCGGCCTTGCGACGGCATTTGCCGCCGCGGCGTCGGCCGTCGGGCCCGGCGCGTAGGGAGTCGTGGCCCAGATGCGGCGGTCGCAGTCGTCGCAGCGGGCCACCCAGCGCCGCCGACGTCGCGCGGGCGGCGGGTCCTCGGGCGGCGGGTCCTCGGGCTGGGGGACCTCCCACAGCGGGGTCTGAGTCATGTGCGGTCGTGCTCCTCTTGGCGGGTGCCGTGCCGGGCCAGCTCGGCCTGGCGGATGTGAACGGCCAGGGGGATCGGCCACACGACCCCGGCCATGCCGGCGACCAGCAGGCACTCGGCCCACAGCACGGCGGCCGTGACCGCGCCTGCTGGGTGGCGTCCGCCGAGCCGGACACCGGCCCAGATCCGGCCGAAGGCGGGGTGGGCGATGACGGCTCCGACGAGCGCCCAGACGAGCAGGAGGGGCGGCAGCCAGGGCCAGGTCATGCGGACCTCCGGGACAGGGCGTGGGCGTGGATGACGACGGCGGCGATCGGGGCGTTGGCGCCGAGTTCGGCGCGCGCCTGGTGCATGAGGGCCGATCCGAAGTCCGGCAGGGCGGCCAGCGCCTTGGAGGCGCGCTCGTACTCGGCGGTGTCGCCCGGCTCCGGATCCGGCACGGCGAGCAGCAGCGGCGGCTGGCGATACCGGGGAGGAGACTTCTCGGCCGAAGGCTCGTGGCGCGCGGCCCGCTTCCCTTCCACCTCAGCGCCGTACGGAGAGATGTCTGTGTGCTGGTCCGGTCTCTGTGTAGGTCTATGTGTAGGTGGGGGGGTGCTGCACCCGGTGTTCTCGGGTGCAGCACCCGGTGTTCCGGGGTGCAGCACCCGGTCATTACCGCCGAGTAGTTCGCCATCAGGGGGTGCTGCACCCGGTGTTCCGGGGTTATCCACAGGCGGATCACCGGGTGCAGCACCCGGTGATGTGGCATCGGGCTTCCTGTGCCGTCCTGTCCCCGGTGCGGTATCAGCGGGTGCTGCACCCGGTGATCTGGCAGGCTTCGCCCGCGGCTTCTTCGCTGGAGGCGCCTGCACCCCGGGAGGCACGATCAGCTCTGCTTCGTCAGGATCGAGCATCGGCAACCGGGTCAGAAGGTCTGGCGGGATGGCCAGGTGGTGCTCGTCGGACTTGGACCCCCGCCCGGCCGAGCTGCCCTCGAAGACGCGCACCAACAGGCCGACCTCGCGCAGCCGGGCCAGACAGTCGCGGATGGTCTTCTCATCCTTGCGACAGACACGGGCCAGCCGTTCGATACCTGGATGGATACGGGTACCGTCCGGATTGCCGTAGGTGACCGCGACCAGGGCCACGTGCTGAACCGTGCCGGCCGAGACGCGCTTCTTCGGGTTCCCGTTCGGATCGGGGTTGAAGCTCAGATCAACGCGCCGCAGGATGCGGACCCACGTCCAGTAGATCGGGTCTCCCGCCTGCATGCCTCTCCTGTCCCGTGTCGTGTGTGTGCGGTCACTCCTCCCGGGGCTGGACCTGTAATCGCTTCTCCGGGCGCCTGAGCAGATGCTGAAGGGTCATGGCCGGTCGGCCTCCGCGCACCAGCCGACGCACGCCGCGGTGGTGCCGCCGCACGTCATGCAGGGCAGGCAGCGCAGGCAGATCACCGCGCGCGGCGAGCGATGGATGCGCGGCCAGTGGCCGCGCCGCAGGCACGACAGCAGCCGCCTCATGGCAACCTCGGGACGTGTTCGAGGTTGAGCGCCACCGCCTCCAGCAACCCGCCCACGTACGAGCCGGGCGCATCGGAGTCGCCGCAGGGGATGGCCTGCAGAAGCGCACGGAAGGTGTCGCGGTCGTCCGCGACGCGCGCGGCGATGAGCTGCCCGGCCCACATCTCCACCGGGTCGACGTCGCTGATGTCGCTGCGCTGCCTGGTCTGGAAGTCCTCCCAGACCAAGCGGACGCGCATGCCCCGGGCGAGGCCGGGTGTGCGGGCGATGAGCGTGTCGATCCACGCGACCATGGCCTGCCCCACGCCTTCGCCCCCGTGCTGTTGCGACAGAGCCGAGATGGCGTTGACGGGGGCGTCGCCATCGCTGCGCAGGGCGGCGTTCAGGGCGTCGGCGGCGTAGTCCAGCACGCTGCGGCCGGTCATGACTCGCCGTCCTGGGTGACGGCGATACCCGGTATCTGCTCGGCGGCCTGGGCGAGCATGCCGGTCGCCTCGGCGGTGTAGGTGCCCTCGGCGTGCGGCGGGCCCAGGTGCTCGACGAGCTCGCGGTCGAGAGCGTCGGCCGCCGCGATGGTGACGTTCCAGAAGCGGACCGTGCGCGCGCCGTGGCTGTCCACGCGGACGGTCTGGATCACGCCGTACGGCTTAGCCATGGCCGCCGCCGATCGCCGTGGTGTAGTCGGGCATCCACGCGACCAGGGCACGGGCCTGGTCGACGTCGGCGTCGGTCAGGTCGCGGCCGCGCAGGACGGCGACGAGGTTGCCGTCGTGGTCGAACACCGCCCGCCCGGCCTCGTGCGGGTGCTTGGGGCGGGAGGACTTGCCGCGCTTGGCCTGCTCGCGGTCGTTGTGCAGGGAGCGGTCACTCATCGGCGTCCTCGGCGGGGATCTCGGTGAGCGGCGTGCCGTCAATGGAGCCCTTGTCGGCGTCGTCCACTGACCAGCGGCCGTCCACCACGCCCCAGAACGCGACCAGGGCCTCGGGGTCCATGTACCGGCTGTTGAGCAGCCAGTCGATCGCGTCGCCCCACCGCTTCTCGGTCCGGTACAGCTCGGCGAGCTGCACGCGTACCTGCTCGGCGGTCACTCCGGCCTTCATCGTCCTGTGCGCCCGACCCGCGAGCCGCTCCACCGCCTGCGTCAGCTCCCGGCGGCCGGCGGGGCTCTGGTCCAGAGACCCGCTCACCAGGCGGCGTAGCACGACCTGCGCCGCGATGGCCTCATGCACGGTCATCGCCATCACGCACCGTCCTGCGGCGTGACCAGGCGCTGCTTGGCGAGGTCCTGGAGGCGGCGGGTGCCGTCCTCGGTGTTGGCGGCCCAGTGGACCGCTTGGGCGTAGGCGGGGTAGACGGTGTACAGGCGTAGCCAGTGCTGCCGGTCGGCGCGCACGAGGGCCTCGATGAGGTGCTTGGTGAAGGCGCCGGGCTCCATGCCGCCGGTGAACCCGTAGTGGTGCAGGACGTGGCCCGCGACCGTGGGCGTGACCTCGGCCTCGGTTTCGCCGGCGGCGATGCGGTCGACCAGCTCGGCGGCGACGTCGCGGGGGGCCGTGAGCTTGTGGGCCCAGTCGTTGGCCTCGATGGTGAGCGACTGAAAGCCCTGTGCGATCTCGACCGCGCGGGTGGTGATGCTGGTCATCGGGTCTCCGGTGTGGTGGTGATGAACGGGTGGTCGGTCGTCCCGGTGCGGACGACCTCGCGGGGGTGCGGCGGGGGGGCGACCGGCGTGCACGCGGCGGCGACCAGGAGGGCGAGCAGGGCCGGGAGGGGGCGGGCCCTCCCGGCGCGCTCAGCTAGCACGGCGACGGCCGCGAGGGTCGAGGTGCCACCAGCCGCACGCACACACGAAGGGCCGCCAGCGCCGGTGCCGCAACCAGCCGACCAGGCCACGACGGCGGCGGCGCAGCGCGGCGCGGGCGAGCGCGCGCGTGCCGTACAGGTCAGTACGCGTGCACGCGGTCCGGCCCAGGGCGTCCATGAGCCGCTCGGCCAGGGCCTGGCCGTCGGGCTTGGCGGACCTGGCCGGCAGATCGTGGCCCCAGGTCAGCCCCACCAGGCCTCCAGGCTGCGCAGCCCGGACGTCAAGACGGTCTCCGTGCGGTCCGCCTCGCCGTCCCAGCGCACGTATACCACCGGGACGCCGCGCAGCTCGCCGGTGCCCAGCACGGTGCCCGTGGCCCGCAGGCCGGCGACGCGGGACTGCGTGGCGAAGACCTCCTGCGGGTGGTCAGTGCTGAGCGGCATCCGCGGCCTCCGTGAGCGTCCCGCCCTCGGGCAGCGCGAGCGTGTGGTACGCCTCGGCCGGGTCACCGGCGGGCGGGTCGGGGTAGGGATGGCCGCGCTCGGACACGTGCGCGAGCTCGGCCTGCTGCTCGCGCTGGCGCCGCTCGAGCTCGGCGCGCAGCAGCGCGCCGTACCGCTCGGCGGCCTGGCTGATCAGGCGGGCCGCCTCGATCGAGCCGAGGATCCGGGTGTCGTCGGCCTGGCGCGGGGTCGAGAGCATCAGCCCGGCCGCGCGCAGGGTGATCGTGTGCTCTCCCTGGTCGACGCCGATCGCCTCGGGGACGGCGCGCTGGTCGCTGGCGAAGACGGCGCGCGGGAAGGCGTCGATGGGCAGGGGGTGGGGGAACGTCATGCGGATCTCCTGGTGGGGCCGTGCTGCCACACCCGCGTCTGGCGGGTGGGAGCGGCGTGGACGGGGATCTTGTGGCCCAGGTGGTCGACGGCGACGCAGCGCAGGCTGCCGCAGTCGTCGGGGCACGGGGCGGGCTCGGTGACGAGCCGGACCGGGGGGCGCCAGCCGCGGGGGCAGGTGCCCGGGTCGTGGTGGCAGCCCTGGGGCTGGGTGCAGGCGGTGATCTCGATGAGGTCGCCGGCGTGGGCGTCGGCGACGGTGGACTCCTCGGGGGTCGTAAGATCGAACATGCGTATCTCCTGCTCAGGGGTGGTGTCGCCCGCCGCTGGCACGGCGGGTGACGTGAGCGGCTAGAACGGCGGCGGGGTGTGCGGCTCCCACGGCGTGGTGCTGATGGTGCGCGCCCACGGCTTGCCGCCCTCGGGGTGGTCGTGGGCGTGGTCGGCCTGCTGAACGGTGACCCGCGAGGTGCTGTCGTCCGGCCGTCCGTGGGTGATCACGTACTCGTGCACGTGCGTGCAGCTGTTGCGCCGCTGGCGCTCGTCGGCCAGCGTGGCCTCAAGTAGCCGGACACGGGCCAGCAGCTGCGGGACGGCGAAGTTGAGCACCTGGTGACCAGCCGGGTTCAGGGCACCGGTCGTCTGCTCCAGGAGTGCCTCGATCTCCTCCAGCATGAGCATCTCGTCCTCCGGGTCAGGAGGCTCGGGCTCACGCTCGTCGGCCAGGTCGCGCAGGTCGATGTCGCGGCCGTTCTCGTCCTCGACGATCACAGGTCACCGTCCCGGGCGGCGATGGCCTGAAGCTCGGCGATGCCGTGGCCGCCCGCCTGGCCCATGGTCAGCGCGGCCACGTAGTCGGGGTAGGCGCGGGCCAGGCGGACGCGATGCTCCGCCTCGGCCATGGAGATGGCGAGGATGAGCGTGGTCCTGAACGCCGAGGCGGGCTGTCCGCCACGAGCGTGCAGGTGCCACAGGACGTGCGCGGCGACCACTGGCGAGATCTCGACCTGCTGGCCCGTGCGGCCGTACAGCGCGGTGTAGACGTTGAGCGCCAGGTCCTCCGGGGACAGGCCGCCGTCGCTGGTCTTGATCGCCCGGGTGATGGCCCGCAGGTGCGGGTCGTGAAGGGGCGGCACGTGCTGGTCCTGCGGTCGCATCACGACTCCTTTCTCTCGGTAGGGCGGAATTGGGCCGCGATCCGGCCAAGGGCCCACGGCACGCGGCCCCGGTCGGTGTCCTGGGTTCGTGCCGTCGGGTCCTCGTCGCGGAACCGCTGTACGTGGTAGACCCGGCCGTTGATGTCGACCGCCGTGAGCGTGCGGATCTCGGTCCGCTCGGGGTGGTCCAGGGCGACCCGCTCCCCGTCGGCGGCGCGGGTGCGCTGCTCGGCGGTGAGCAGCGCGGGCGGCACGGAGAACCCTTCGGCCATGAAGGCCACACCGGCCAGCCCGTCAGGGCTGTCGGCGAACCGCACCATCGGCGCACCGGCCGGCGGGTCGGGCAGCCGGGCCGCGTGGGCCATCAGCGCGTCGGCCGGGTTACGGTGATGGCCGCTCTGCCAGGTCCGTGGCGGCATGGTTCGCGCCTCGATGGCGCCGGAGTCGACGTCGGCCAGGTGCAGCGTCCACAGCCGGGCGGGCTGGTCCCAGCCGCGGCGGTGCCCCATGCGGTGCTCGATGGCGACGAGCGCGGCCAGCAACGTGTCCCGCTCCAGGTCGCCGGTGACGCTGCGCACCTGGGAGATGAGGACCCTGCTGCGGTCCCACCACTTCCAGGGCGGCGTGGTCACCGGGCACCGCCGTGGACGACGCGGCCGTCACGGACGATCGTCAAAGCGGCGGGCCCGGCCTCGAACCAGATCTCCATCAGCGGGTCGTCGACCAGCCCGGGGGCGAAGGCACCCGGGCCGACCATGCCGGGGGTGTGGTGGAGCGCCCTCAGCAACAGGCCGCCTTCGGTGGCGGAGTGCTCGACGACGTACGTCTCCCCCAAGGTCGGCGTCACGGCGGGGACGCCTTCGTAGTGGATGTGCACCACGTCTCCGGCCCGTGCGGGGTACCAGGGCGCGGATTCCATGGAGCGCTGGCCGTCCGTCAGTGCGTCGAGCTCGCCGACGATGTCGCGGCGCCCCTTGGCGTCCTCGGCCTGCGCCAGCGGGCTGACGGCCGGGCTCGCCGGGGCGGCCGCGCCGTACAGGGCACGGCCGATCCGGTAGTGCTGGGAGTGCTTGGCCACGTACGCCGCCACCGGCGCCCCGGAGGCCGGGCCGGTGCGGTTGAGCTGCGCGGCCAGGGTGGCCAGCGTGTTCTGCAGCTGGCGCAGCTTGTCACGGGCGTAGCGCCAGTTGCCGTCCTCGATGGCGCCGATCAGGCGCGAGAAGAAGTCGATCGAGCAGACGGTCTCCTCACCGATCCGGGTCTCCCGGATGGTGAGCTGGGTGGTAGACATCAAGATCCTTTCGGGTGGGTGGGGTGAGAAGGTCAGCTCGGCACCGGCGGCGCGGGCACGGGGGGATACCAGGAGGTCCAGACATCACCGACCGAGGTCTCGACGATGACGACGGAACGCGCCCCGACCTTCGGCTCCGGGCG
>NZ_QOIL01000029.1:0-116613 GCF_003323745.1 Sphaerisporangium album | reverse complement strand
CTCCGGGCGGAAGGCGAGCTCCAGGGCGACGCGGCCCATCTGCTCGGCGCACGCCTCGGCCACCCCAGGCAGGGCGGTGTCAGGCACCTGATCGATGTCGAGCCCCGGCATGGACACCAGCTGCGACACCACGTCGTCCAGGTGGCCGGCCCACACGGCGAGGATCGTGCGGGGCGAGTGCTCGCCGGCCGCGATGCGAACGAACGCGATCATGAGCCTCCTTTCGGGGTTCGGGAAGGGGCGGCGGCCGACTCGTGGCCAGTCGCCAGTTGCACGGCCGCCGCGTGTGCGCAGTCGGCCTCATGGCAGGTGCAGGTCCACTCGTGCAGCTCGAACCGGACGATGTAGGTGGACTGGTGGCCGTCCACGTGGGCCTCGACGAAGTACGGCCGCCGCGCGGGCCCCATGGTGCTGGCCACCAGGACCCGCACGGCCCCCGACCGCAGGTAGCCGAGGGCCTTGGAGCGGACGTCAACCGCCATCGGCGGGGCTGACCGGACAGGCGCCGGGATCGGGTTGGGGCTTGTAGGTGGCGTGGGGGTCGGGCAGGGCTTCGCCGTAGGCGTCTGCGGCGGCCAGCAGGCGCTTGCCCTCGGCCCACGCCGCCCGGGCGACCTCGCTATGGCTGTCGGCGGCGGCCATCTCGGCCACCTCGCGCGGGGTGAGTTCGTGGCGGGAGGCCAGCACGGCGGCGGCCATGATGACCCGCCCGTGGGAGACGTCGCCCAGTTGGATGAGGGTCTCGGCCACAGCGGCCAGGATCCGATCGGCAGCGGGCAGGACGGACTCGGCCACGACGTCGGCCGCGCGGCGCAGCTCGCTCACCATCTCCTCGGGCCTGGTGATCGTGCTCCAGCGCTCCAGGTGGCGCTCGGACTGCGCGAACCGCTGCGGGTTGCCCTCCTCAACGTCGCCGTAGTGCAGGTGGCGGGCCAGGACGAGCAGCGTCCCGTTCGCCAGGTCGTTCGCCCGGCCGCCCAGCCCGGCGGCCAGGCGGATCGCGGTGACCGCGCTCGCCTGCGTCGGGTGCTGAGTGGAGATGAGGTTGGCGGCGTTACGCAGAACCTCGGCGGTGGTGGCCATCAACCGGTCACCCCGGCCTTCTCCGCGAGGTGCTCGGCCTCGGTGGCCGGGTCCGATTCCGGGTCGCCGCCGACCTCCACCGGGGGCCGGTATTCGGCTGGGCAGGCGTTCAGGACTGTCCAGATCTCCACCTGGACTCCGGTGATCACCGTCGTGACGAAAAGCTTGCCGCCCTGCCCGTCCCTGTACGACGTCCACCGTGGCGAGACGCCGAGCTCGGTCGCCCATGCCTCCAGCGCGGCCTGCCGGCGGATGTCCTCCTGGTAGTCCGATCCCAGCTGGCCCTCCAGCTCGATCGCGTCGCGGTCGGAGCGGCGAATGCTGCCCACGCTGCTGATGCCCCAGCTCACGGCGGGCAGGTCGTGGGCGAGCAGTCGCAGCATGACGACGGCGGCGCGCTGCTGGCGGCCGAGGATCGTGGTGTTGTCTGCGTGGTCGATCATCGGGCGCCACCGGCGGGCAGGTAGGTGGCGCCGTAGGTGCGGGCGTAGCTGCTGGCGGCGGCCTCCAGGTCGGTCAGGCCCATGTCCGCGATGTCGAGGTCGGTCGTGCACACCTTGCCGAACCGCCCCTCGCGCCGCTCGACGACCGCCTTCCGCGCGGCGAGAGGCACCGAGGGGTCGGCCTGGCGCAGCTCGGCGGTGACGGGCTCGACACCGACGCTGTGCCGGGGCCAGTCCGTGGCGGCCTGCTCCACGCCGTGCATGTCGCTCGGCTTGCCGTGCAGCAGGGCCCGGACCTCGGCCTCGTAGAAGCGCCGGACACCGCCGGGGGTTCGGATGGACGCCAGCTTGCCCGCGTTCGCCCACCGGGTGACGGTCGAGGGGTCGACGCGGAACATCTTGGCGACCTCGCCCGGGGTGAGAAGGGCCTCGGTTTCGGGGGGTGGGATGGCGTTACGCTTCATGTACTGATCCCTCCTGGGGGTTCAGGCTGTCGCCCCCGCGCCGTGCACCCGGCCGGGGGCGCCGTTGTCACTGGCCGGCGCGCTCGTACTTGTCGGTGAACCACTTCTGGGCCTGGGACCTGCGGATACGCAGACGGCGGCCGACCCTGATGAAGGGCGGGCCCTCTCCGTGGGCCCGCAGGTGACGCAGCGTCCGAACTTCGATCTCGTGCAGGGCGCAGACGTCCTCGAAGTACAGCCACGGATCGTCGCCAGGCGCGCTAGCCGTGGCGGGAGCGCGTGGGGGCGCCGTCTTCGGCTTCCTGTTCGGCATGGTGTTGACTTATCCTCCAGTCAGGCTGAGAGTGGAAATGGCTGGCTGACAGACGGATTGCGTGTACTGCGAATTCCGTGCACGGGCGCCGCTTCCGGGTCGTCAAGCGTCATCCAAGGGATGACGGGACCTCCTGTCGTTGACTTATTCTCCGTACAGCACCGCACAGTAACGCACGTTGACGTTCAGTGTCTAGTGATTGTGTCCGGTCCTCGGAGATCGGCGCCTGACATGCAGTACCCTCCCGATTGACGCTGGATACCGGTCGTGAACGAATGGTGCCTGGAAGTCCAGCGACCGGCGAGGTGAGAGGACCACGATGCCGAGTGGTGGGACCGGCGACGTGCTGCGTGACAATTTGACCCGATATGTGGTCGCATATCTTGAGCGGACCGGGTTAAGTGTTCGAGAGCTCGCTCGCCGCGCCAGAGATCCGATCTCGGGGCTCAGCCCGAGCCATGGGTGGGTCAACGACATCGTGAGCAACGCGATGGAGCGGGCCCCCGACCTGCGCCGGCTGCGCGCGCTGGCGGCGGCCATGGGAGAGCCGGTGGAAAACCTGGCACGTCTGGCGGCGGCGCAGTGGCTGGGCGTGGAGGTCACAGAGGTACCGGTGGACTCGGACGAGTGGTTGGCGGTACGGGTGCCACCCGGCCTCGACGAGCAAGGACGCGAGCGGCTGAGGCGGATGGCGGTCGATCTGGCGCGGCACATGGAGACGTAGCAGCCCGTATCGGTCCGGCCACGATGAGGAATCATCATTCGACTGTGAGTAAAGTTCTAATCACTCAGTGACAACCGACGTCTTCAGGTTGGTACTCGTGTCTCAGTTACTCACGCTCACATATGCGATGGTCCCGGTCGCCCGCTTGGCACATGACCATGTCATCACCTGGCGCCGGGGCCGTCGATTCAGGGTGCTCATCGACGAGGCCTGCGGGTTGGACCCCGCGGTGTTGGTGCCGTTTGAGCAGTTGATCCACCGAACCCTGTCCGCACTGTCCGGCATTCTCATCCCCGGCGTCACGCCTACGGTGGCCTGCCACCTGGAGGAACTCGACGGGCAAATCGTTGACGCCGACACCTCCCCGTACTTGATCAGCCTGTACGTGCAGCACGGCACGATGCCCCAGGACGTCGCCGACGGACTGGCCGGCAGTACGGCGTACATACTCCGCCACCTGTAGGAGGGGGCATGGCCTGGGTCGGCAAACGGTGCAACTGCCGAGGAGGTGACGGCAAGAAACTCGGACAGGCATGTCCCAATCTGGCCAGGCGGTCTCATGGCGCCTGGTGGGTGCGCTACGAGGCACCGGCAAGCCCGGACGGCAAGCGGCGCCGCCCGTGGGCTGGCCCGTTCACCAAGAAGAGCGACGCCGACGACGCGGCCGTGCGCCTGGAGGCCGAGGGGAACACCGGCAGCCCGATAGCCGACCGGCGCCTGAAGGTCGGGCCGTTCCTGCGCCAGTGGGTGGCCGGGAAGAAGAGCCTGGCCGAGTCGACCCGGGCGGGATACCTCGAGCACATCGACCTCTACTTGGAGCCTGGGCTTGGGCATCTGTATCTGGCGGACCTGAGCGATGAGCACCTGGAGAAGCTGTACCAGGCGATGGAGCAGATCAACCGGCCGCTGGAAGGCCCGCCGAGCGAAATGCTGCGCAGGCTGTTGGCCGTGCGGACCGTCGCCGCATGGGAAGGCGCCAGGCCGGGCCAGTTGCACATCAGCAAGCCGCTTTCCCCAGCGCGCATCCGACGCGTGCACGCGACGCTGTCCAGCGCCCTATCGACGGCCAGACGCCAGAAGAAGATCACCCATGACCCGAGCAAGCACATCGAGCTGACGGCGGCCAAGAAGAGGCGTCCGCTCCTGTGGACCCCGGAGCGGGTCGCGCGGTGGCGGGAGCTGGTCGCCGACGAGGCCGCCAAGGAGCCGGCTGACCGGCGGCCGGTGCCGCGGCCGAGCCCGGTCATGGTCTGGACGCCCGCGCTGGCGGGGCAGTTCCTGGACCTGCTTGTGGAGTGGGACGAACGGCTCTACGCCCTGTACCACCTGGTTATCACCCGCGGACTACGGCGCGGTGAAGCCGGTTGCCTGGAGTGGTCGGACACCGACCTGGACGGCACCAAGACCATCAGCGTCCTGGAGGACGAGGAGGCCGAGGCCGACGCCGGCATCAAGTCCGACAGCTCGCGGCGCGTCGTCCATCTCGACGACATCAACGTGCGGCTGCTCAAGGCCTGGCGCAAGGTGCAGGCCGCCGACCAGCTCGCGGCGGGCGAGGACTGGGCCAACTCCGGGCGCGTGTTCACCGACCGGCTGGGCCGGCCGCTGGACCTCAACGGGCTGACCGACCACACCGAGTGGCTGGTGAAGAAGTCCGGCTTGCCGCCGGTGCGGCTGCACGACATGAGGCACGCCGCGGCCACCATCATGCTCGCGGCCGGCGTCGACATGAAGGTGGTCAGCGCGACCCTGGGACACCGGCAGTACTGGTTCACCGCCGACACCTACACCAACGTCGTGCCCGAGCTCGCCGAGGCGGCCGCCGAGGCCACGGTGGCGATCATTCCCCGTCGGCAGGAAGCATGATGGCGTCGATTCGCACGTTGCTTCCAGGGATGAAAACGCGATGGCCGGGTGCCCGTCATCCGGCGGGAAGCCCGGCCTCACTTCGCGGTTCGTACCCGACCGCGCGTGGCTCATCGTAGCGGCCGTGCTGGGACTTGTGGACGAGCGTGACGCCCTCCTCGATGGCGGCGCGGTCCACGAGGGTGCGGTTCGTCCATGATCGTCTGCGGGATGGTCTGGCAATGGTCCGGCAGGAGATCAAAAGGGCCCCTGGGGCGGGGCCGGTGATCAAGGGGTTGGCTGGTGGGCCGCCAGGGACTCGAACCCTGAACCTACGGATTAAAAGTCCGCAGCTCTGCCATTGAGCTAGCGGCCCAGTTGGATTGCAGGGTACTGAGAGTACCGTGCCTTACGCGACTGGCTAGCCGGTTGCCGGGTCGATGGTGGTGTACCTCCGGTGGCCGGGTTCGTGTCCGTCACGTCCCCACGTCAGGTATTTGGTGCCTCGGGGCAGAGTGCGTCGTTCCGCTCGGCAGAGGGCGTCCCTGGTCCTCGTTCCCTGACAGGGGAGGGTCCAAGCGTGGGGGGAAGGCAATGAGGCTTCAGGGCGTCACCAGGGTAGGGCCAGGGGGAATCCCGATGTGCGATCAGAGGCCCTGAGGGCAGTCTTGAGACATGAACGAGATGAACATCCACGGCCACTCCACAGTCAAAGAACTGCGCCGCACCCGCGAGGGCAGGATCGTCGCCGGTGTCTGCTCCGGCGCCGCCGAATTCATCGGCATCGACGCCAACATCCTCCGCATCGGGCTCGCCGTCGCCACCTTCTTCGGTGGCCTCGGGGTGGGCATCTACGCCGTCGCGTGGCTGCTGATCCCCGAAGAGACCAAGCGCACCTCGATCGTCCAGGACCTGATCGGCAAGCAGAAGAGCGACCCGCGGTCGACCTGGCACCAGGCCCAGTCGTACTGGGACCAGGGTGTGCAGAACGTCCGCAAGGAGTGGGGACCGCGGGACCAGGCCCCGTCCTCTCCCGCCCCGGCTCCGCAGCAGCCGGCCGCCCGCCCGGCGTCCCCCGTGGACGAGCCCCCCACGACCGTCTAGCTCACCTGGGTGCGGACCCTGGTGATTATCTCGGCACGAGACTCGGTCCAGAGCATGGCCAGCAGCGCGGCGACCGTGAGCCCGGAGGCTCCGGCGAGCGCGACCACCGGCTCTGGGCCGAGAGCTTGGGCGGCGGCGCCTCCGATCAGGATTCCGATTCCCTGGGCCGCCAGCAGACCCGACTGCACGAGCCCGAAGGCCTGTCCCCGCCGGTTCGCCGGCACGCACTGGACGAAAGCGGCGTTCGCCGCGAGCTGGTAGGCCCCGCCCATCCCGGCGAGGACCCACAGCGCGAGGACGACGGCCAGCGGCGGCCGTAGCGCGCATCCGATGAGCGGGGCGCAGCTGAGCATCGCCATCCACCCCATGACGCGCAGACGTCCGGTAGGGGTCACCAGGCGGCTGAAGACGAAGGCCCCGATCACCGTCCCGGTCGGCATGGCGGCCATGAGGAGCCCACTGATCAGCGTGACATCCCGCGGATCGTCGCCCAGCGTGGCCGCGTACGGCACGGCGATGCCCTCGGGGAGCACGTAGAAGCCGCAGAGCCACGCGAACATCACGAGCGTCCTGAGCCGTCGGTCGCCGAAGACGAGGCGGGCGCCGGCCTTGGTGGAGCTCCACATGGAGGCGTGGACGCCGTCCTCGGGATCGGGCGGAGGACGGCGGCGTACGCCGACCGCGAGGATCAGGGCGGATATCAGGAAGGTGAGCGCGTCCAGGGCCAGGCCGCGGTGCGTGCCGATCGTCGCGATCACCCCGGCCCCGGCGGCGAACCCGAGCATCTGGACCGCCTGGTTCGTCATGTTCTGCAGCGCGGAGCCTGCTACGTAGCGGTCTCCCTCCAGGATGTCGGGCAGCAGCGCCGCCCGCGCGGCCGTGAAGGGCGAGCTGAGCAGGACCACGCAGAAGACCAGGGCGCACAGCACCGGGAACGGCATGCTCGGCACGGCCATGAGACCGACCAGCAGCGCCCGCACGAGGTCACATATGATCATGACGCGGCGGCGCGCGAACCGGTCGGCCAGCCCTGCGAGCAGGGGGCCGCCGAGTATCGGCGGGAGGTAGGTCAGGGCGTACACCGCGGCGGTCGCGAGCGCGGAATGCGTCCTTTCGAAGACGAGGATGGCGAGGGCCACCTGCGCGAGCTGGTCACCCAGGAGAGAGAGGCACTGACCGCCCCATAGCGAACGGAACTCGCCAATGGCGATGACCTCGCTGTACGTGGCCTGGCTTTCGGATGCGCGGCGGTGCCGCCCCGGCAGCCGACCTGGCCTCGTCGCCGCCATATGTCTCCGCTGGGCTCGCTGGGCCGTACTGACACACCGTGTTCAGTATGTCACCTAGGGTGCCGGGCCCGCTCGCGGTTGGCCAACCCAGAAGGCATGGAGAATTACGCGGCCGTTCCGTTCTGACCTGCTATAGCGTGAAAAATCAGGGCTCTGGACGGCGGCCTGCGCCGGTGCTGACGGTGAAGGTTGGAGCCCTAAGCTCGCGCGGGTACGGATTCACCAACCGAGCTCGTGTAGACGGTCATCATCAATGCCGAAATGATGCGCTATTTCGTGGATCACGGTGATTTGAACCTCTTCGACGACGTCCTCCTCCGTCTCGCAGATCTCGCAGATCGAGTTCCGGTAGATCTCGATCCTGTCCGGCAGGACCCCTGAGTACCACTCGCCGCGCTCGGTCAGCGGGATGCCCGTGTACAGTCCCAGAAGCCCCGGCTCGGGCGGATCGTCCACCACCACCATCACCACGTTCTGCATGACCTTGGCCAGCTCGGGCGGGATCGTGTCCAGCGCCTCGGCCACAAGCTCCTCGAACTTCTCCCGCGAAACCTCGATCACCGGTCAATCGTGTCACCGCGGCACGACAGTACGCGAACCGGCCGCGCGTACTACGTCCTGACCGGCCCGGACGCGTCCTGACTGTGTACGACACTCCCACTGACTCCCGTGCGCTATGAGAGTTCACGCGAATTCGGGTAGGCATGACGACGATGAACGTCACGCGCTGGAGGAATGCCGCTAGGCGGCTGAGCGAACGACGCGCCGCGCGCCGGACCGCCCGCGTCCTGGTGATCGGCCTGGTAGCGCTGGCCGGGGCCTGGCTCGGGATCGTGCTCGGCGCCAACGTCAGCACCGCCGTGGGGCCCGCTCAGATCGGGATGAGCCTGCAGCCGTCCTGGGGCGGCCAGACGGTGCTCGACATCCGCCCTCTCGGCACCCTCAGATTCGACTCCCACCACGGTCCGATCCGGCTGAGCCTGAGCCTGGACGGCATCCACGCCGATGTGGCCCAGCAACTCCTCGAAAGCCCGCGCTGGGCCGAGACCCTCCCCGACCTCATCGAGGCCGACCTCCAGGCCGGCCTGCGCGAACTGCTCATCAGAGCGGCCGTGTGCGCGGTGGCCGGCGGCTTCCTGGCCGGGCTCGTCGTCTTCCGCCGCTGGCGGCGGGCCCTGTGGACGTCGCTGGGGAGCCTGCTGACCGTAGGGCTGGTCGCCGCCGTCTCGGTCACGACCTTCAACCCCGCGTCCATCTCCGAGCCGCGCTACACGGGGCTGCTCACCGGCGTGCCCTCACTCATCGGCAGCGCCGAGTCCATCGTGACGCGCTTCTCGGAGTACCGGAACCAGCTCGCCAAGCTGGTGACCAACGTCTCCCAGCTCTATCACGCGGGGACGACGCTGCCGGTGTACTCGCCGGACCCGAACACGCTGCGGGTCCTGCACGTATCGGACATCCACCTCAACCCTCTCGCGTGGAACACGATCCGTTCCCTGAAGGACCAGTTCAAGATCAATATGGTGATCGACACCGGGGACATCGCCGACCACGGGACCAAGGCCGAGAACAAGTTCGTCGAAGAGATCGGCAAGCTCGGCATCCCGTACGTCTACGTGCGCGGCAACCACGACTCCATCGGCACCGAGCACGCCGTCGCCCGTGAGAAGAACGCCGTCGTGCTGGACGGCGCCGCGCAGACCGTGGAGGGCCTGCGCATCTACGGGGTGGGCGACCCGAGGTTCACGCCCGACAAGACGGTCGACGTCAAGTCCGACGCCGAGATGCTGGCCGAACTCGGGCGAACCCACGCACAGCGCCTGACCGCCGGCTTGATCGCGCGCAACGCCTCGTCCTCCAAGACCTCCCGCAAACCCCCGCAAACCCCTACACCGGGATCGTCCAAGACCCCCAACAAGGTCACGCCGACCCCCGCACCCTCCTCCGCGAGGCCCGGCCCGGCCGCTCAGAAGATCGTCGTCGACCTCGTCGCCGTCCACGACCCCACCGTCGGACGGGGATTCGTCGGGGCCACCCCTCTGGTCCTCGCCGGCCACGTCCACCAGCGGTCCACCGAGATGCTCGGGTCGGGTACGCGGCTGATGATCCAGGGATCCACCGGCGGTGCGGGCCTGCGGGGGCTCGAACATGACGAACCCACGCCCATCCAGGCGTCCGTGCTGTACTTCGACCGGACCACCCACCGGCTCCAGGCCTGGGACGATGTCACGCTGGGCGGCCTCGGCGAGCAATGGGTACAGATACAGCGTCACCTGGAAGCCGAACCAGGTCGTACAATTTCTCCGGAGCCGGTTCCCACCCCGTCACCGACGGGAGGGGGCGGCGCCACCGCGACACCGTCCAGAAGATGACCGCTTTGGCATCGGGGTGCGAAGTCCCCTATGCTTCAGAAGTCCCCGACGGAAGGCGTCACGGATCCAGGGCGAGAGTCCTGAGCCCCCATCGTCTAGCGGCCTAGGACACCGCCCTTTCAAGGCGGCGGCACGGGTTCGAATCCCGTTGGGGGCACGCGCGAGCGAAGGCTCACCGGCACGACGGAAGGTCGAAGACCTCCGGAGAACTGGTAGGCTAAGCGAGCGCAAAGAGGCCAGGGGCACACGCTCCTGGCAACGAGCAAGGTCCTGTAGAGCAGTTTGGAGTGCTCGCCACCCTGTCAAGGTGGAGGTCGCGGGTTCAAGTCCCGTCAGGACCGCTCTGGTAGGTGTCATCTCACCGCCGGGTCAGGTAGCTCAGTTGGTACGAGCGTCCGCCTGAAAAGCGGAAGGTCGGCGGTTCGACCCCGCCCCTGACCACCTTTTGATCAGCGAAACCCCGAGCCATGATCACGGTTCGGGGTTTTTACATCAGCCGGTACATCAACCCGCTGGTTGATCTCTTTCCTAGCCGTTTGAGTGCCTTCGTCTTTTCTCCCAACGGCGCCCGCGTATACACGTCCATTGTGACCTCTATGGCGCTGTGTCCGGCGATTTCGCGCAGTACGTGCGGAGGCACGCCCAGGTCCAGGAGGAGCGAGACGGCCGTGTGCCGGATGGTTGTGTTCGTGAGAGTTGACCGCGCTTGCTCGTCAGACTGCGGTCCTGTTGCGGTGAAGGCGTTGTTCCTGAGTTGGTGATCGGGTTCAGCCGTGCCCGGGTGGAGACCGACCGGTGGACCGCGTTTCGGTGGCACTAAGCCCGGACGCGTTCTATTGCCGGCCTGGTATCAAGGGTGCCCATGAGAAGGGCGGGGTGGAGGGGCAGATCGGCTGGTTTCGCCGCAACCATCTTGTCCCGGTTCCGGACCTGCCGTCGGTTCAGGCTCTCAACGCGATGATCGACGAGTGGACGTCGCGGAACGAGGTCCGCCGGATCGGCAGCCGGGCGCGGGGCTCATCCCGGCCCGTCGTACTGAGCCGCCCGCCACCGCAGATTACGAATCTACCAAAGGCAGGAACACGTTAGGCCCCGCTGGCAACAGCATCCCTTAGTGCGGACCTACGTAGGGCGATCAACCCAATGACCATGATCAGCCCATACACGAGGAAGGGCCAGCCGTACGGCCGGCGAGGTGCCCACCCGTCGAAGGTCGTCGCCACTCCCACCAAGATGACGAGAGCAGTCAGCCCCCAGCCCACGGTCGTCGCCGCCGGGCGGGTCCGCCTCTGCGTCAACAGGAGGGCCAGGGCCACGGCCGTGACGATCCCCGGCCAGGCCATCAGGACGTAGTCCCAGCTGTAGTCGTAGTTCCAGCCGTAGGTAGGATCATCGTGCTTCTGGCCGATGATGGCATCCTTCAGCATGCCATACAGCGAGGTTCCGACAAGGGAGAGAGGGAAGGCCAGAAGAATCATGGCCATGACTCCGTAGGCAGCATCACCAAGGTAGCCATCTTGAGTCAGCCATGTCAGCGTGAGCACGGCCGCTGCGTACGCACACACGATCATGGCCGTCGGCAGGCTGCGAACCCGAGCGATGACCCGGATCATAAGATGCCTTCCAGATCAGTCACCTCACAGTTGTGACCCTTACCGGACCAACGCAGAGGCGAATGCGCCTCTCGGGAGCTTGCCCACAACCATAGCCCGGATCAACGCGATGTGATCACTAGCTGCTGATGCTCTGCGCTACATCAACCCGGGCTCACGCCAGCCCACGCGCCCACACATCAGCGATCACGTGGAGCCGAGGTCAGGCCATAGCGTCGAGGTAGGCGATCATGGTGCCTTACTCCTGAAAAGCGGAAGGTCGGCGGTTCCACCCCGCCCCTGACCGCATCACCCGAACAGCCAAACGCCCCGAGCATCCGCCGTCTCCGGTCCGCTCAACGCCGGCGCGTTCGGGCCAACGCGCTGGACGGCACGTTCGGCCCTCGCGCCGAGTTCGTGCACGTGGACCGGGCCTTCACCTGACGAAGGGGAAGATCGTCGGCATCGGCGTGCCGGCCGGCCCCGAACGCCTCGCTCGGCTCTACCTGGGAGAGATCTAGGCAACTAAGACTTTCTTGACAATTTAATTTTTCGGAAGCTAGTCTTCAGGCATGCAGGACATCGCCGTGATCGAGGACCCGGCCGCCGCCGAGGTCTCGCTGGACCCCATCCGGGCCCGGCTGCTGGCGGAGCTGAGCGAACCCGGCTCCGCGACCATGCTGGCCGCCAAGGTCGGCCTTCCCCGGCAGAAGGTCAACTACCACCTGAAGACGCTCGAGGCGCACGGGCTCGTCGAGATGATCGAGGAGCGGCGCAAGGGCAACGTCAACGAGCGCATCATGCGCGCCACCGCCGCCTCCTACGTGATCTCCCCGACCGCGCTGGCGTCGGTCGAGCCCGACCCGGCCCGCTCCCCGGACCAACTGTCCGCGAGCTGGCTGCTGGCCGTCGCGGCCCGGCTGGTCCGCGACGTCGGGGCGCTCATCACCGGCGCCGCGCGGGCGCGCAAGCGTCTCGCGACCTTCGCGATCGACGGCGAGGTGCGCTTCGCCTCGGCCGCCGACCGGGCCGCGTTCGCCCAGGAGCTCGCCCAAACGGTCGCGGCGCTGGTGTCCAAGTACCACGACGAGTCGGCCGAGCAGGGACGCGACCACCGCATCGTCGTCGCCGTCCACCCGAGCATGAAGGAAGCCCCATGACACACCCGTTCGAGCTGAGTCAGGAGATCGAGCTGGAGGCCACCCCCGAGCAGGTATGGGACGCGATCGCGACCGGGCCAGGCGTCGACTCCTGGTTCATGGGACGCAACGAGTTCGGCACGTCCGTCGGCGGCCCTGTGTCCCTCACGATGTTGGGCCACACGGAGCACGCGACGATCACCGCCTACGAGCCGGGCAACCGCCTCGCCACCCGGACCCCGGAGGCCCCGGACGGCCGGTTCTCGGCGTTCGAGTACCTCATCGAGGGGCGCGGCGGCGGGACGACCGTCCTGCGGCTCGTGCAGAGCGGCGTGCTCGGCGACGACTGGGAGACCGAGTTCGAGGCGATGAAGGCCGGCTGGCCCATCTACCTGGTGACACTCAAGGAGTACCTCGCGCACTTCAACGGCCGCACCCCGTCGGTCACGACGGTCTTCCGGCCAGGCGCCGGCGGCCCGGACGACGTCTGGAAGATCGTCACGGACTCGCTGGGCGTCACACCGGACGTCGGCGAGGGCGACGGCGTCCGGCTCCCGGACGGGTCCGCCGGGGTCGTCTACTACGCGAACCTGCCCGCCAACCTCGGCGTCCGGACCGACCAGGGTCTGTACCGGTTCATCCACTCCGGTAGCGAGCGCGGCGACGCCCTCGTGCTCGGCCACCAGAACTTCGCGGGCCGCGACGAGCAGGCCGCGTGGGAGGCCTGGATGGCCGAGCGCTTCGGCTGACCGGCCGTCCAAGGCGAGGCCCGCGGCACGCGCGGGCCTCAGGCCGAGCGGCACCACCACCTCTCCGCGCCACGACCGTCTTCGTGGTGCCCGAATTGACCGCGACACCCCCCACAGGAGCGAATCCCATGCGTATCGTGATCATTGACTTCATCAGCCTGGACGGCGTCGTGCAGGCCCCGGGCGGACCGGACGAGGACACCGACGGCGGCTTCGCCCACGGCGGCTGGTCGCACCTGTTCTTCGACGTGGAGGTGGTGGGTGGTGCCTTCACCGACTCGATGACCACGGCCGATGCGCTGCTGTTCGGCCGCCGCACGTGGAATGGCATGGCGGAGGCGTGGCCGGGGCGCGCCGGTGACCCGTTCGCCGACCAGATGAACTCCGTCAAGAAGTACGTCGTCTCCGACACGCTGGGCGACGACGAGCTGACGTGGAACAACACCACACGCATCCCCGGCGGGGAGGCCGTCGACCGCATCCGGGAGCTGCACAAGGCCGACGGCGGCGACCTGGTGGTCATGGGAAGCCCGACGCTCGCGCGCACGCTCCTGAGCGAGGGGCTTGCCGACGAGCTCCGGCTCATGATCATGCCGGTGATCCTCGGCGGCGGCAAGACGATCTTCCCCGAGGACGGCGCGTTGCGCACGCTGGAGCTGGTCTCCACGGTCACCAGCGACAAGGGCGTGAACGTGTGCACCTACCGGACGGTCGCCGAGAAGTAGGCCGCGCCCGTCGGCAGGCAGGACGGGGCATCCTGTCGGCTGTCCAGGTGACCTCGCGCGGTGAGTGCCCGGCGTGCGAGCGCCGGGGCTCTCCCACGCGGGCCAACGCGGTTCGGTATCCGGAAATGACCGGCGTGGCTCAGTGGTTCTTGTGAGGCGAACCGACCGGACGGACGTCGCGATGATGTCCGGCGGTGGGTGACGGAACGACCGCACAGGAGACCACGATGACCGACCGGGCCGATCAGACGATCAAAGTGTTGCGCGCCGGGCACGACGAGCTCGCCGCGCTGGTGGACGGCTTCACCGAGGAGGACCTCGCCCGCCGCTCGGGCGCCTCGGAGTGGGACGTCTCGCAGGTGCTGAGCCACCTGGGCAGCGGCGCGGAGATCAGCCTCGCCGCCCTCGACGGGGCGCTGAACGGCACCGGCACGCCTCAGATGGACTTCATCAGGGGCGTGTGGGCGCGATGGGATGGGATGTCGCGTGCCGAGCGGGCCGCGGAGGTCGTCGGCGCCAACGAGGCGCTGGTACGCTGCTTCGAGGACCTGGACGCGACGGCGAGGCGGGACCTCCGTATCGAGCTGTGGTTCCCGGCCCCCGCGCCGGACGTGGCCGGATTCGCCGGGATGCGGCTCAGCGAGTTCGCCTACCACACCTGGGACGTCAGGGCCGCGTTCGATCCGGCCGCGACGCTGAACCCGGAGGCCGTCGAACTGCTGCTCGACGGCCTGGACCGCCTGCTGGGCTTTCTCGGCAAGGCCGACAGGCTCGGCGGGCGTGAGGCGGTCGTGGAAGTGCGCACGACCGCGCCGGAGCGGGCCTTCGGGCTGGAGATCCGCGACGCGGTGCGTCTCACGGACGCTCCCGGCGCACCGGACGTGGTCCTCACCGCTCCCGCCGAGTGGTGGCTGCGCCTGGTCTCCGGCCGCCACGCTCCCGAGCACACCCCGGACGGGGTGCGGCTGACCGGGGACGCGCTCACCCTGGACGACCTGCGCGCGGTCTTCCCCGGCTTCTGACCCCGTTCGAGTACCGCCGGTTCTCTCGCTCGGCCGGCACCGCCACCTGGTGGGCGGCCACGACCAACGGCACCTTGACGGACGAGCCGCCCGTCGAGCCGTGGTCGCCTCGCCCGCCCGGTCACGGCGCTTCGGTGCCGGCGCCGGGCGGGCGAGTGGGCACGCCGTCCCGTCAGCGCAGGCCGGAGTAGAACTCGCGCAGGTCCTCGGCGAGGACGTCCGGGACGAGGTGGGCGGCGTAGTGGCCGCCGCGCTCGTAGGACCTCCAGTGCACGATGTTCTTGTGGTCGCGTTCGGCGAACGTGCGCATGGAGACGAAGTCGCCGTCGAACATCGCGAGGCCGAGGGGGACGGTGGTGGGCTCCTTGGGGTGCTCGGCGTGCGCGTCCTCGTAATAGAAGCGGGTCGCCGACGTCGCGGTGCCGGTCAGCCAGTAGAGCATCGTGTTCGTCAACACGAAGTCGTCGTCGACGTCGGCGGCGTCGCCGAAGAGCTGCGCGTTCCAGCCGAGCAGCCCGGCCGGCGAGTCGTAGATGGCGTACGACAGCGTCTGCGGCTGCTGGGAGAGCAGCGTGTTGAAGGACATCTTGTTGTCGTGGAACCACTGGAGCACTTCGAGCGCCTTCTGGTCCTCGGGGGTGATCTTCTCGAACTCGGCAGGGTCGCCGGAGGGGAAGGAGAAGATCTGCGTGACGTGCACGCCGACGACGTGCCCGGGGTCGAGCCGGCCGACCTCGGGGGAGACGAACGAGCCGCCGTCGTTGCCGGCCGCGCCGTAGCGGTCGTAGCCGAGGCGCCGCATCAGCTCCGCCCACGCCTTCGCGGTGCGGTACCGGTTCCAGCCCTTCTCCTTCGTGGGACCGGAGAAGCCGAAGCCGGGCAGTGACGGGATCACCACGTGGAACGCCCGCGACGGGTCCTCCGGGTTGGTGAGGAGGTCGATGACCTTCAGGTACTCCACGATCGAGCCAGGCCAGCCGTGCGTGAGGACCAGCGGCAGGGCGTCCTCGTGCGGAGAGCGCACGTGCAGGAAGTGGATGTTCTGCCCGTCGATCTCGGTGGTGAACTGCGGGTACCGGTTGATCTTCGCCTCCTGGGCCCGCCAGTCGTACCCGCTTCGCCAGTATTCGGCCAGCCGCCGCACATACCCGACCGGCACGCCGTAGTCCCAGCCCGCGTCCGGCAGCTCGTCCGGCCAGAGGGTGCGGTCGAGCCGGTCGTTCAGGTCGTCCAGCTTCGCCTGGGGGACGTCGATGCGGAAGGGCCTGATCTCGGTGTTCTCGCTCATGGAAGGAACGTTACGGACCCTTCCGGTCAACCTCTGTCCTATAGAACTGGCAGGCTTGCGCACATGTTGGAGACCTCGGCGCGCCTGCTGCGCCTGCTGTCGTTGTTGCAGGCCAGACGTGACTGGACCGGCGCGGCCCTCGCGGAGCGGCTCGACGTGAGCGAGCGCACCGTCCGCCGCGACGTCGACCGGCTGCGCGAGCTGGGCTACCCGGTGAACGCGACGCGGGGCACCGATGGCGGCTACCGCCTGGGCGCGGGCGCCGCGATGCCGCCGCTGCTGCTCGACGACGACGAGGCGGTGGCCGTGGCGGTCGGGCTGCGGACGGCCGCCGGGGGCGGCGTGGCCGGCATCGGGGAGACGTCGATGCGGGCGCTCGCGAAGCTGGAGCAGGTGCTGCCGTCCCGGCTGCGCCACCGCGTCAACGCGCTCCAGACCTACACCGAGCCCGTGCCCGCGGACCGTCTGGGCCCGCAGGCCGACCCGCGCGTGCTGACCGTCCTCGCCGCGGCCTGCCGCGACCGGGAGCGGCTGCGGTTCGACTACCGCGCGCACGACGGGTCGGCCACCGTCCGGACCGTCGAGCCGCACCGGCTCGTGTCCTGGGGCCGCCGCTGGTATCTCGTCGCATGGGACGTCGACCGGCAGGACTGGCGTACCTTCCGGGCGGACCGCGTCGAACCGCGCACGCCCACCGGCCCGCGTTTCCCGCCCCGGGACCCGCCGGAGGGCGGCGCGGCCGCGCACGTCGCCCGGGGAGTCTCGGCGGCGGCGTGGCGCTACCGGACCCGCGTCCTGGTGCACGCGCCCGCCGAGGTCGTGACCGAGCGGATCAACCCCGCGGTCGGCGTGGTGGAGGCCGTCGACGCGCACACCTGCGTGCTGGACACGGGCGCGGACAGCCTGCACACCATCGCCGTGTACCTCGGCATGCTCGACCTGGACTTCCAGGTCACCGATCCGCCCGAACTGGTCGAGCACATGCGCGACATCACGGCCCGGTACGCGCGCGCGACCGGTGCTCCGCTCGCCTAACCGAGGCGGACGGTGACGGTCTGTGCGAGGCCGGACCGGTCTGCCAGGTTCTCGAAGGTGAGGCTCAGGGCGCGGCCGGTCGTGGCGGTGGTGAGGTTGGGGCTTCGCAGGAGGACAGCGGCCACGGGGCGGTGCCAGGTGACGGTCAGCTCGTCGAGGGTGCGGCGGGGGTCGGACACGGTGATCGTGGCGGTGCCGTCGCCGTACTCCCGGACGAGGACGGCGCACGGGGCGGACGCGGTCAGGGCCCCGGTGGCGCCGCCGTTCCAGAAGTTGACCGCCGTGATCCCGAGCGACGGCACGTGGACGCCCTGCCGCCGGGCGGTGTTGTCCAGCACGCGCACCCAGCCGCCGGTGGTGGCGCGGGCCCGGGTCTCGGCCCGCCCGGCGCCCGGCAGCAGGACGTACGCGTAGCTCGCGGACACCGGATCGACGCCGTGGTCCAGCCAGAGCGTGGCATAGCTCCGGGTGACGCGGCCGGGGCCGGGGCGCTGCTCCGGTGGCGTCACAGGGGCGGGTTCGGTGCGTTCCTCGCGCAGGGTGCGCAGGCCCGGGCACGCGAGCAGGACGTAGCCGCCGTGCCCGTCCAGATGCGCCCACCCCTCCCGTTCGTCCACGGTGAGCAGCGCGCCGGTCCTGCGGTTGTCCACGATGGTCTCCACGGGCACGCCGTCCGCGCCGGTGATCCCCGCCCCCAGGCAGACCACCGCGTCGTCCAGGAAGAACCACGACTTGAAGGCCTCCATCGTGCTTTCGAGGCCGTTCAGGTGCTGGCCGACGGCCGCGTACACGCCGTCGGTCGCGCCGCCCACCCAGCGGCCGGGCGGGCACGTGTCACCCCACCCCTCGCCGGCGCCGTCGGGCAGCCGCAGGGTGGAGACGGTCGTGCCGGGCAGGCGGTACGGGTCGACGGTGGTCCAGAAGGAGTCGGAGTACTGCGCGCCGTGCCCCTCGGCCCACCAGTAGAGCATCCCCGAGCCGGTGTGCCAGCCGCGCAGGTTCTCGCCGTTGCCGTGCTCGTAGTGGCCGATCCGGTGCGAGGCCATGCTGAGCGCCGCGCACCAGCGCGGCCGGCGGTGGACGGCGCGGGCGCTCATCGTGAGCAGCCGGTGCCCGGTGGGCTCGGCGGACGCGGGGACGGCGCCGTCGTCCAGGATCGCGGCCAGGCGGGCGTGGAACGCCAGGTCGGTGGACTCGGCGGCCGCGAGCATCGGGAGGTCGGTGTCCCGCAGCGCCCACCCCTTCACGATGCCCCGCCAGCGGGCCCGCTCGGCGGCGGAGGCCGTGTCCCCGAGCAGCAGGACCGCGGCGGCGATCTCGCGTCCCCTCTCGTGGTCGCCGTACGGGGCCCGGGAGAGTCCCCGGCCGCGTACCAGGTCCATGCAGAAGCCGTCGTGGACGAACGGGGCGAACGACCGCTCGACGGCGTCGAAGACGACCTGCCGGTGCGGGTCGGTGACCTGCCAGGGCGTGCCGCGCAGTACCGCGAGCAGCTTCGCGACGCCCGACAGCAGCGACACGCCGTACGCGCCCTGGTAGGGGACGGTCGTGTGCTGGATGAACGAGCCGTCCTGGTAGAACCCGTCGCCCTCGGTGACGTACGGGAAGACGGGGGAGAGCGCGGAGACGGCCAGCGCGGCCTTGCCGGGGTCGGAGGTGAGCATGGCGCGCAGCAGCGTCACCACGCACAGGTCCACGCGGTTGGCGCCGGTGCTCCTGTCGCTGTAGCGGTCGAGGACGCTTTCGGGGACGAAGTGGTCGACCGCGTCCCGCAATGCGTCGCGCCGCCGGTCCGACAGGTGCGGGCCGATGAGCAGGACCGCGTCGAGGAGCTTCCCGGGGACGCCGATCCGCCAGTGCCACCAGTTCCCGTACGGCTCCGCGCCGGCCGCGTACACCCGCCGCCGGTAATGGTCGACCCCGGTCGCCACGGCCGCCGCCAGCGTCGCGTCACCGGTCACCCCGGTCCCCGGCAGGACGTACGCGCGGGCCATGGCCCGCAACCGCCCCGGTGTGGCGACGAACGAGGGGAACGGCTGGTCACGCCAGAGGAACCCGGCCCCCGGCTCCATGGCGTCCCGGTACGCCGCCGCCCTGGCCCCGATCTCCGCCAGCCTGCTCCGGTACGGCTCCCGGGCCGCGTCGAACCCCGTCCCCGCACTGACCTCCCGCCACCGACGCCGCAACAGCTCGAACGCGCCGTCCGGCACGCCCCCCGCGGCCCGCGGCTCTGCCGAGGACCGCCCCGAGAGCAGCCCTCCAACAGCCGCGACCCCGCTGACCTGGAGGAAAACCCGCCTGGAGTACCAGCCCACGGGGGAATTATCATGCAGACGATCACTCCACGTCCCGGATCCCACGCCGTGCTCCTGCGGCGGTCAGACGGGCCGGGACGCTCTCGTGACCGGCTGCGACCGCCCGTGTCGTCCGGCGAAGGCGTCCGCCGCGTGTCATCCGGCGGCGAGACGCGCGTCGACCCGGGGGAGGAGCCGGTCGACGGCGCGGATCGTCCGGGGCGTCGACTACTACACGAGCATCACCATCAGAAGCTCCGCGGGCCAGCTCTACGGCATCAGCCCGCGCTCCTGGAAGCCCTGAGCCCCGTCGGATCCCTTGCCGGCTGGTCTAGAGTCTGCCGGTGACCGTCGCGCGTTCGCTTCTGTTGTTCCTGGTGGCCGCCGTTGCCGAGATCGGCGGGGCATGGCTGGTCTGGCAGGGGGTGCGGGAGCATCGCGGGCTGTTGTGGGCAGGCGCCGGGTTCGTCGCGCTCGGGCTGTACGGGCTGGTGGCCACCTTTCAGCCGGACGCCCACTTCGGGCGCATCCTCGCCGCCTACGGAGGCGTCTTCGTGGCGGGGTCGCTCGTCTGGGGCGTGGTCGTGGACGGGTTCCGGCCCGACCGCTGGGACGTGATCGGAGCGGCCGTCTGCGTGCTCGGCGTCCTCGTCATCATGTACGCGCCGCGCGGCTGAGACGCGGACCGGCGTGGGCCCGGACCACCGGGCCCACGCCGGGGGGCGTCAGCCGGCGAGGGAGGAGATGGCGCCGGCCTCCTCGGAGGTCATCGTCCAGACCCTGCCCGCGTTCGCAGTGATCTGCTCCGGACTGGTGGCGCCCGCGATGACCGAGGCCACGGACGGCTGGGCCAGCAGCCAGCCGATCGCCAGCTCGACCACCGTGTGCCCGCGCTCGGCGGCGAACGCCTCGAAGGCCTCGACCTTGGTGAAGTTCTCGCCGGTCGCGAGGCGGGCGGCGCGGTCGGCGTTGCCCGCGAGGCGGCTGCCGGCCGGAAGCTCCTCACCACGGCGGTACTTGCCGGTCAGCATCCCCGAGGCCAGCGGGAAGTACGGGACGACCCCGACGCCGGCCGCCGTGGCCGCCGGCACGACCGACTCCTCCACGTCGCGGGACAGCAGGCTCCAGTGGATCTGGGTGCCGGTGAACCGCGTCCATCCCTTGCCGGTGGCCACGTCCTGCGCCCGCTGGATCTGCCGGGCCGAGAAGTTCGAGGACGCGACGTGCAGGACCTTGCCCGCGCGCACCAGCTCGTCCAGCGTCTCCAGCACTTCCTCGATCGGCGCGTCAGGGTCGGGGAAGTGCTGGTAGTAGAGGTCGATGCGGTCGGTGCCGAGGCGGCGCAGGCTGCCCTCCGCCGACCTGCGGATATGGTCCGCGAGCGCCCCCGGCCGGTACTGGCCCTCCCGGGGCGGGAACTTGGTGGCGATCACGACGTCGTCGCGGCGGGAGGCGAGGGCGGCGCCGAGGTACTCCTCCGACCTGCCGCCGCCGTAGATCTCGGCGGTGTCGAAGTGGGTGATGCCGGCGTCCAGGGCCGCGTGCACGACCGCGGCGGCGGCGTCCGCGTCGAGACGGGACCCGAAGTTGTTGCACCCGACGCCGACCACCGACAGTTCGGGTCCGCCGTCACCGAGAACACGCTTGTCCATGAAACCAAGCCTCCCAATCCACTACGCATCATGACATTCCAGACATGTCGCCCACGCTGGGGGTCCCACGGCAGAACACCGAGGACCCGTCAGGCGAGCAGGGGCTCCAGGCGGGCGGCGACCTCGCGGTACCGGGACACGGGGACCAGATGTACCCCGTCGAAGGCCCCGGAGTCACGGATGGCCAGGATGTGCTCGCAGGTGGCCTCGACTCCGGCGAGCCGGTCGGCGGCGACCTTACGCACAAGATCGTCCGGGATGTCGATGTCGGGGATCGCCGCCGCCAGACGTCGCGCGTGCGCCTCGCTGGCGAGGACCATCACCCCCGCGTACACGGGAACGTCCACCGGATTGGCCTCGCGCCACCGCAGCAACGCCTCCAGCGAGTAGCTGACCTGCACGAACAGGAAGTCGGCGCTGCGCTTCCACGCCGGCAGCGTCCGCAGGCCCGCCGCCGCCCCGGCCTGGAAGGGCGCGATGCCCGCGAACGCGGGATCGTCCGGCAGCCCGCGCACCTCGTCGATCATCGCCCGTACGCTCAGCTCGCCCGTCCTGCCGCCCGCGGCCGGCTTGTCGCCGTAGACGAACAGGAACCGGTCGACCCCGTAGGCCGCCGCGGTGAGCAGGTCGCGCCGGAAGCCGAGCAAATTGCGGTCCCGCGCGTTGAGGCACGCGATGCTGCGCCCTCCCATCGCCCCGACCTCGTGCGCGACCGCCACGCTGGACACCGTGGCACGCCCGATGTGGTTGTCGGGCACGAGGAAGGTGTCCGCGACCTTGCTCAGAGTGCCGATCTGGTGCCGGACGTGCATCAGGTCCGGCCGGGTGGGAGGCTCGATCTCACATACGATCTGGAACGCATGATCGGTCATTCCTTAAGCCTAGGCGTGCCTCCCCGTCGCGTCCCGCTGGGACGTTCGGTGTCAGGCGACGAGCCGCGCGGTGATGGCGGGCCCGTGCTCATGGATCCAGGCCTCGGCCCTCGGCAGCCGGTCCTTCGCGCCCTCGTCCCAGAACCGCCGGAAGACCGGGTCCACCTCGGCGGCGGCCCGCATGTTCACGTGGAACCGGCCGATCATACGAGCCGCCGCCGGCACCAGCACCTCGCGCTGACGCCCGGTCATGCCGTAGGCGTCGGCGAACAGGGCGACGCGGCGGGGGACGTCGAGGTCCGCGTACGCGGGCGACCTGTCGAGCGGGTCGAGCAGCGGCGCCCAGTAGTAGAGGGCATTGGCCAGGTCGTCGACCCTGCTCGTCGGCTTGGCGAGGTCGAAGTCGATCAGCGCCGCGGGCAGCCCGCCGCGGAAGACGACGTTGCCGGGGCAGTAGTCGCGGTGCCCGACCACCTGGGGCTCCCCGTCGGAGGTGGCGTTGGTGTTGCGCCTCCCGGGAGTTCCTCCCCAGACGGCGTCCCCGGGCGGCGTCCACCCCTGCGCGGCGTCGTGGAGCCGGCGGACGAGCCGGGCCAGCTCCACCAGGACCTCCTCGCGCGCGGTGTCCTCCGTGAGGGGCTCCCGGGGGACGTCTCCGGGGACGAACGAGAGCACCTCGCGTCCCTGGTCGTCGTAGCCCAGCGGCTGGGGGGCGTCCGCGAAGCCCGCCGCGCGCAGGTGCGCCAGGTATGCCTGGACCGTCGCCGTGAAGGGCCGGACCGGGCGCCGGACGGTCCCCGCCACGCGCACGATGCCCTGCGTGACACCGTCCCCGGCCAGCGCCTCCTCGACGCCCGCGCCCCTGTCCTCGTACGTACCTGCCATGGCCCCTCCGCCGCCGCCGGAAACCGTTCACGGTAGCGAACCGAGCGCTCAGACGAGGGTCTCCGGGGCGGGAAAGCGAGCCTGGCCTGCTCACGAACAGGGAAGTACTCAGGGCCGCTCATTGCCTTCACGGCTTCGCCTATGACAAGGCGGGGGAGGTGGTTCCTCCCCCGCCGTGGTCGATCGTCAGGCGTACTGTTCGAGTTCTTCGGGGGTTTGGTCCACGTAGCCCTGGCTTACCTCGAGGATGACGCCGTCGGGGTCGCGGACCCAGACGGTCTTCCAGCCGGGGATGTACTCGTCGAACTTCAGGGGGCCCAGGGTGATGTGGGCGTCGTCGCCGGCGAGGGCGAGGAAGGTGTCCACGTCGTCCACCTGGAACGCCAGGTGGCGGGCGACACCCGGAGTCGCCGGGCCGTCGTTCTCCGCCTCGGGGGCGGGGGCGGCCGCGGAGGGGAACAGTTCGAGCAGGGCCTCCCCGCGGCGCAGGAAGATGATGCGCGTGCCCTCCGCGTCCGCGACCCTGGCCCGCCGGAACCCGAAGTAGCGGGTGTAGAACTCCTCCGTGGCCTTCTGGTCGCGGCAGTTCAGTCCCACGTGCGACCAGCGCATCGTGCCGGGCGGCGTGTCGGGCGCCATATCGGGCATGGTCACCGCCTCACTTGCCGAGGATGGGCGCGAACGGCACGCTGTCGTGGAAGTTGGACATGTAGGAGATGAGGCCGTCGGTGACGACGAAGTAGTTGCAGACTCCGGCCTCGATGGACTCCCCGCCGACCGTCATGGCTGAGATGTGGGAGACGACGGCCGCCTGCTCCCCCTCCACGACGACGTGGACGGGCTTGTTGGCGAAGGAGGCGTACGTCTCGGGGAAGCCCTTCATCATGCCGCGCAGGGTCTCGCGGCCCTCGACGTGCCCGGCGAGCTGCTCGTCCATCACCTGGTCGGGCGCGAACAGGTCGCACCAGGTGTCCCACTCGCCGGCGTTGGCGAGCTCGTAGTAACGGGTGATCACTTCTCTGGTTTCCACGGTGTTCCCTCAGGAGACGGGGGCGCTGTCCTGCACCCAGGTGGGGAGAGGGACGTCGATCTGGCGGAGCAGGGTGAGCAGGTCGTCGACCGCCCAGCGTTCGGCGAAGCGGCCGTCCTCCACGCGCCAGAGCTCGTGGGTGTACCACTCCAGGGCGTTGCCGGTGGCGGCGACGCCGAGGAAGTCGCCCACGTGGCGGCCGGTGAGCCGGATCCGGGTGAAGACGCGGTCCCCGGTGGCGACGATCTCCTCGGGGTGGGCGACCATCTGCAGGGCGTCGATCACCGCGCCGAGGTTCGCCTGGTAGATCGACAGTCCCTCGACGTCGACGAGCCCGGGGTGGTGGTCGACGAAGTCCTCGGTCATCACCTCGTCGAGCCGGTCGAGTTCCCGCGCGTTGAAGAGCTGCGCGAAACGCTGGTAGAGAAGCTCGCTCATGCCGACTCCGTCCTGCCGAGCACGAGGTCGGCGGCCTTCTCGCCGATCATGATGCACGGCGCGTTCGTGTTGCCCGCGACGATCTGCGGCATGATCGAGGCGTCGGCGACGCGCAGCCCCTCCACGCCGTAGACGCGCAGCTGGTCGTCGACCACGGCGCCGTCGCCGGAGCCCATCCGGCAGGTGCCGGTGGGGTGCCAGAGCGTCCCGGCGTTCCGGCGGACGTATTCGGCCAGCTCGGCCCGTCCCGTGACCCCGGGCCCGGGGGCGATCTCCTCCTTGACCAGCCCGGACATGGCGCTGGTGGCGGCGAGCGCCCGGGACAGCTCGATGGCTTCCAGGAAGCACTCGAGGTCGGCCGGGTCGGTCAGGTAGCCGGGCTGGACGATCGGCAGCTCGGACGGGTCGCCGGACCTCAGCGACACGGTTCCCGTGCTGCGCGGCTGGATGATGACCGGGGCGAAGGTGAAGCCCGGCCCCTCGCGGTCGTACGCGGGGGAGACGAACTTGATGCTGCCGAACGCCATCTGCAGGTCCGGCGGGCGCTCGCTCGGCTGTCCGCCGGTGTGGGTGAAGAAGCCGGATTCGGCGATCAGCGTGGGGACGAACGGGTGCTCTTTCCTGCTGAGGTAGCAGACCCCGACGACCATGTGGTCCTGGAGGTTCTGGCCGACTCCGGAGAGGTCGGAGACGACCTCGATGCCGTGCTCGCGCAGCCGCGCGGCCGGGCCGATGCCCGAGAGCATGAGGATCTGCGGGGAGTTGAACGCGCCGCCGCAGAGGATCACCTCACTGCCGGCGTACGCCTGCCGCGTCGTCCCCCCGGTCACGTACTCGACGCCGGCGGCGCGGCCGTTCTCGACCAGGACCCTGGTGACGAGGCTGTCGCTGCTCATCGTGAACCGCTCGTGGCCGAGGACGGGCCGGATGTAGCCGGTGGCCGTGCTCGACCGCTGGAGGTCGTGGGTCTTGCTGGTCTGGTAGTAGAAGATCGTGTCGTCCTGGTCGGCGGCGGCGTTGTAGTCGAACCGCGGTCCCTTGTCCTTGAGGCCGACCTCGCTCCCGGCGGCGAAGAGCCGGGTGGAGACCGGGCTGGGGCGGTTGTGGTACAGGACGCTGATCGGGCCGCCGGCGCCGCGGTACTCCGAGGGGCCGTCCTCGAAGTCCTCCAGCCTCTTGAAGTACGGCAGCAGCTCCTGGTACGACCAGCCCTCGTTTCCGAGCGCGGCCCAGTTGTCGTAGTCGAGGCGGCTGCCCCGCACGTACAGCATGGCGTTGAGCGAGCTGGAGCCGCCCCACACCTTGCCGCGCGCGATGGGCACCGTACGGTCGTGGAGCGCCGGCTGCGGGGCGGTGACGTAGCCCCAGTCGATCTCGCTCGGGCCCCAGAGGGAGACGGTGGAGGGCACCTTCTCGTCGTGGATCTCCGGCCTGTCGTCGGGGCCTCCGGCCTCGATCAGCAGCACCGTGGCGTCACTGCCGGTGACCAGCCGGTTGGCGAGGGCGGCTCCGGCCGAGCCGGCGCCGACGACGATGTAGTCGTACGCGTCCCCGCTCATGCTCCCGCGTCCCGCTTGATGAAGTCGGCGGCCCGCTCGGCGACCATGACCACGGCGGTGTGGCAGTTGCCGGTGGTGACCTCGGGCATGACGGAGGCGTCGGCGATGCGCAGCCCTTCGACGCCGTACACGCGCAGCTCGGGGTCGACGACCGCGAGCTCGTCGGTGCCCATCTTGCAGGCGCCGACGTAGTGGTAGTACGAGCCGAGGTTCTGCTTGACGAACTCGGTGACGTCCTCGCGGCTGGACACGGAGTCGCCGGGGGTGACCTCCTTGACGCCCCACTCGGCGAACGCGCGCGTGCGGAACAGGTCGCGCGCGAGCTCGAACGCGTCGACCATGCGCTCCCGGTCCGAGGGGTGCGACAGGTAGCGGGGGTCGGCGAGGGGGGCGGCGAGCGGGTCGTCGCTCGCCAGCCGCAGCGTGCCGCGCGCCAGAGGGCGGACCAGGCCCGGGATCATGGTGACGAGCTGCGGGTTCGGCTCGGGCTGGAACTGCGCCCTGTGGACGAAGCCGATCTGCAGGTCCGGCAGGGGCCAGCCGCCGGAGTTGGCGAACAGGCAGACCTCGGACATGTTCATCGCGGGGTCGGGCGCGGCCCGGTCGGTCATGTTGACCGGCGCGACGATCAGCACGTGGTCGTGGTAGTTCTCGCCGACGCCCGGAAGGTTCAGGCGGACGTCGATGCCGAACTGCTTGAGGTGGCTCTCCTGGCCGATTCCGGACAGCATGAGGAGCTTGGGGGTCTCCAGGCCGTTGGCGCAGAGGATGACCTCGGAGTTCGCGCGGGCCTGTACGGTCTCGCCGCCGCGCACGTACTCGACGCCGACCGCGCGGTCGCCCTCGAAGATGAGCCTGGTGGCGCGCGAGTCGGCGCTGAGGGTCAGGTTGGGGCGTCCGAGGGCGGGCAGCAGGTACGCCTGGCGCACGCCGAACCGCTTGCCGTCCTTGATGTCCAGGTGGTGCCACCCGGCGCCGGTCAGGTCGGCGTTGAAGTCCTCGGTGGACGGGTGGCCGAGCTCGGCGGCCGCGTCGAGGAACGTCTGCGACAGCGGGTTGGGGCCGTGCCTGCCCGCGTTGATGACGTTGACGGGGCCGCCGGTGCCGGCGGTCGGGTTGGTCCGGTCCTCCTGGTTCTCCAGCTTCTGGAAGAACGGGAGGACCTCCTTCCAGGACCAGCCGGTGGCGCCGTGGTAGGCCCAGTTGTCGTAGTCCATCTGGTGACCACGCAGATGGATCATGTGGTATAGGTTGCTGGAGCCGCCGATGCCCTTGCCGGCGGCCTGGTAGACCTTGCGCCCGCCGAGCGCTTCCTGCTCGGTGGTCCAGTACACCCAGTCGATGGGGGTGAAGTGGTGCTCGGCCCAGCGGTATGGAATGTCGACCGTGGTGGGGATGGTGTCCGAGCCGGCCTCCAGCAGCAGGACCGTCGCGTCCCGCGTCTCGCTGAGCCTGTTGGCGATCACCGAGCCGGACGCGCCCGCGCCCACCACGATGTAGTCGTAGGTCGTCACGTCGCTACCTCACTTCTCCGCCGGCGACAGCGGGTTCAGCGCGCCGACGTAGTACTTGACGATGGCCAGGCCGTCCGGCGTCTTCGCCAGCTCCCAGACCTGGGTGACGCGGAAGCTGCTGCGGCTCCCGTCGGAGGTCGAGGTGGCCGTCCAGACGACCTGGACGTCGACGTGGACCGTGTCGCCGTCGTCACGGGCGTCGAGCCGCTCGACCACGTGGGTCTGATCGGTGAAGGACTCGCCGACGACGGCGTACCAGTCGCGGAAGTCGTCGTGGCTGCGTAGCGTGCGCTCGGGGAAGGCCATCTCGAGGTCCCGGTCGACGACCAGGGGAAGCAGCCTTTCGACCGGCTCGTGGGCGCTCAGCCGGTCGAACCACTGCCGCGCGAACTCGGCGGTCTCCGCGTCCAGCGCGAACTGATTGGCTGGCATTATGCCACTCCCTTGATTAGAACGGAATTTGATTATTAAGTCGGAATTGCGCCTTTGGGGCGTCCCGACAGAAAAGCGGGAGCGCACTCGGATCAATGCACGTAGTGCCGCGCGGTGACTTGACACAGTGCCCTTGCGTTTCCGTGAATCCGGTTCTCCCGCCGATACGGGTCCCCATAGCCTCGGCGCGTAGGTGAATGTCCGTTAACGAGGGAGACCGCCCATGCGAGCTCGATCGATCGCGGCCGTGCTGCCTGGGGGTGAGGCCCGTCACCCTGTGCTTCTGCTGGCCCTGGGCACCTTCGCCCTGGGCACGGACGCCTTCGTGATCAGCGGTGTGCTGAACGAGGTCGGACGCGATCTCGGCGTTTCACTCGGAGTGGCCGGACTGCTCATCACCGTGTTCTCCGGCGTCTACGCGGTGTCCGCTCCGATACTCGCGGTACTAACCGGGAATATGTGCCGCCGGCAGGTGCTGTTGTTGAGCCTCGCGGTGTTCATCGCGGCCAATGTGCTCGCCGCCGCGGCGCCCAACTACACGGTGATGGTCATCGCCCGGGTGGCCGCCGCGATAGGCGGCGCGATGTACACCCCGGTGGCCGTGAGCGTCGCCGCGACGCTCGCCGCGCCGTCCGAGCGGGGCCGCGCCCTCGCCGCGGTGGCGGCCGGCCTCACCGTCGCCAACGCGCTCGGCGTGCCGCTCGGCACGCTGATCGGACACGCGGTGCAGTGGCGGATGACGTTCGTGTTCGTGGCGATCCTCGGCGTGGTCGCCTACGTGGGTCTCGCCCGCGCCCTGGAGACGATGCCCTCGCCGGGCGTCGCGTCGCTGCGCCGGCGCATCGCCGTGGCCACACTGCCCGGGGTGCCCACCACCCTGCTCGGCACCTCCCTGGCGATCTGCGGCATCTTCACGCTGTACACCTACCTGACGTGGTTCGCCGACCAGAGCGCCGGCGTCGGCGGTGGCGCCATCACCGTCATCTACCTCGTCTTCGGCCTCCTGGCGGTGGTGTCCAACCTCACGGCCGGGGTGCTCATCGACCGCACCTCCCCGACGCGCGTCGCGCTGCTCTCGATCACCGGGCTGGCCGTCGTCTACACCGGCCTGTCGGTGTTCGCGGGCGCCGGGATCTCCGGCACCGCCGCGGCGGTCACCCTCGGCGGGCTCGTCGCCGTGTGGTCGGTGATCGGCTGGCTGTTCAACCCCTCCCAGCAGCAGCGCCTGCTCACGGCCGCGGGCCCGCAGGGGACGATCGCGCTCTCGCTGAACGCGTCGGCCCTCTACACCGGGCAGGCCGTCGCCGGTGTCATCGGCGGGCTCATGCTCAGCCACGGCCCCGGCCGGCTCGCCCTCGCGGCCGCCGCCTGCGAGGTGCTCGCCGTCCTGGCCCTGGCCGCCTCGGCCATGGCGGCACGGCGGACCGCCGTGGTCCCCGCCCGGCCGTTCGCCACCCCCGTCCCGTCCGCGCCCGAGTCCTAGGCGCCCTAGAGGCGTCCCGCAACGAGTTCCTTCCTTCCAAGAGGAGATGAACCGACGTGCATGTCACCCCGACACACCCCCGGGCCCTCACGCGGCCGTCCATCGCCACAGGCCGCCTCTTCATCGGCGGCCGATGGCGGGACGCGGCGGACGGCAGGCTCATGTCGACCGTCGATCCGGCGGACGGCTCCGAGGCCACCCGGGTCGCATGGGGGACGCCGGCGGACGTGGACGCCGCGGTGGCGGCGGCGCGCCAGGCCTTCGACAACGGACCATGGCCCCGGATGCCGGGACACGAGCGCGCCCGCGTCCTGTACCGGCTGGCCGACCTGATCGAGAGGGACACCGAGGAGCTCGCCCTCCGCGAGACCGTGGACATGGGCAAGCCCATCGCGTTCGCCCGCCAGGAGGACGGGCCGTTCGTCTCGATGGTCTACCGCTACTTCGCGGGCATCGCCTCCCAGCTGTCCGGCGCGACCCGGAGCACGGCGACCCCGACGTTCACGTACACGCTGCGCGAGCCGGTCGGCACGGTCGCGGCGATCACGCCGTTCAACTACCCGCTGATCCTGTCCACGGCCAAGATCGCGCCCGCGCTGGCGGCGGGCAACACCGTCGTCCACAAGCCGGCCGAGACGACCCCGCTGTCCGCCCTGAAGATCGCGGAGCTGTCCGCCGAGGCGGGACTGCCCGAGGGCGTGCTCAACGTCGTGACCGGGCCGGGCCCGGAACTCGGCCAGAGGCTCGTGGCGGACCCCGCCGTGGACATCATCGCCTTCACCGGGTCCACCGGCGTGGGCCGGGCGATCATCCGCTCGGCCGCCGACACGCTCAAGCGCCTTCAGATGGAGCTCGGCGGCAAGTCGGCCGACATCATCTTCGCCGACGCCTACCTGGACCAGGCCGTCCAGCACGCGTTCTTCGGCATCTTCTACAACAAGGGCGAGATCTGCACGGCCGGGTCGCGGCTGCTCGTCGAGCGCCCGATCTACGAGGAGGTCACCGCGCGGCTCACCCGGATGGCCGCCGACCTCCTGCCGGGCGACCCGCTCGACCCGGGCACCGTCTTCGGGCCGCTCGCCCACCGCGGCCAGTACACCCGCGTGCAGGAGTACGTCGAGATCGGCCTGCGCGAGGGCGCCGAACTGCTCGCCGGCGGCTCCCCGTACCACCCCGAGGGGCTGGAGGACGGGTTCTACTACCTGCCGACGATCTTCGGCAACGTCGCCAACTCCATGCGCATCGCGCAGGAGGAGATCTTCGGCCCGGTCCTCGCCGTCATCCCGTTCGACACCGAGCAGGAGGCCGTCGAGATCGCCAACGCCTCGCAGTACGGCCTGGCGTCCGGCGTGCACACCTCCGACGTCAAGCGCGCCCACCGGATGGCGCGGGCGCTGCGGGCGGGCACGTGCTGGATCAACACCTACAACCAGTTCGATCCGGCGATCCCGTTCGGCGGGTACAAGGCGTCCGGGTTCGGCCGCGACTTCGGGCCGGAGACCATGGAGAGCTTCACACAGACGAAGTCGGTGTGGGTGGACCTCACGGAGTGACCCACCTCCCGGCGGCCGGGCCGGCGCCGAGTTAACTCAATAGATAGGGGTTGACCCGGTGTTCGCCGGGCAGGAGAGCGGCGCGCACCGGCTCTCCTGCCCGGCTCACGCTCGTACTGTCCTGGTCAAGGATTGGTCACGGTCGCAAGTGGCATCCGGAGTGCCACCACAAACAGGCTCTGTCCACCCCTGTCCCGCTGCCACAGGCTTGTGGCGAACGCGCTTCGAAAGCGGATGGGGGTGTACGCAATGACCTCAGCCACTGCCATATCGACTAGAGAGGCATCGCCGGCACACGTTGTGGAGCTGGCTTCCTTGTGCCGGGATCTTTTCTCCTCTTTCACCAGGTCTGATCAGCGACGTTGGGGGGAGGTGTACGTTCGCGGGCTGCTGTCGGTGCAGGGCAGGAAGTCCATCCGGCGCATGGCCGAGCAGGTCGTCGGCTGGGAGGCCGAACAGTGCCTCCAGCAGTTCGTGAACCAGAGCCCCTGGGACTGGGTGCCCGTGCGGCGCCGCCTCGTGGAGCACGCGATGCCGGCCATCCAGCCGAAGGCGTGGGTGGTCCGGGAGGCGGTGATGCCCAAGAACGGATCCAGCTCCGTCGGCGTGGACAAGCAGTACGCCCACTCCATGGGACGGATGATCAATTGCCAGATGGGGCTCGCGGTGTTCCTGGCGGGCGACTCGGGCGCCATCCCGGTGAACTGGCGGCTCCTGCTGCCACGCTCGTGGGACGACGACCCCGCCCGCCGCAGCCGCGCGCACCTGCCCGCGGCCGAACGGCACCGCTCGCGGTGGGACCTGCTCCTGGACGCCCTCGACGAGATGACCGGGACGTGGGGCCTGACCCCCGCGCCGATCCTCGTCAACGCCTGCCACACGGCTCAGGTCGAGCCGCTGCTGGCGGGTCTGGAGGAGCGCGGCCTGCGCTACGTCGTCCAGGTCACCGAGGGCACCCGGGTGGCCTGCGGGCCGCGCGCCCGGTGGTCGGCCACGCTCGGCGAGCTGGTCGCGCAGCGGGCCAGGCACGACGCCGTCATGCTGAGCCGCAGGGACGACCTGAACGCCACCACGTCACGGTTCGTGGCGCTGCCCCTGACGGAGCTGGCGGGGCTGTACGACATCGGGCCCGGAGGCCCGTACCGGGGTTCGCGCCGGGTGCTGGCCGAGTGGCCGGTCAGCCAGCCGGACCTGCGGGCGATCTGGCTCACCAACCTGAGCGGCTCGCGACTGCTCGATCTCATCAGCCTGCTGCGCCTCGGCCACCGCGCCGACAACGACCTCGCCACGCTCGGCGACGGCTTCGGGTTGCGGCACTTCGAAGGCCGGTCGTTCCGCGGCTGGCACCACCACGTCACCCTCGTCTCGGTCGCCTTCGCCTACCGCCTCCTGCGGCGGCTGGAGGAGCGTGATGAGGCCGATCTGCGCCTGTGGTCGCGCGTGTGACACCGGACCACGACGGCGGCCGCACGGCCGCCCGCTCGACCGCCGTCGGCGCGCCTCACCTGGCGCGGCCGGCGGCGCCGGCCCCGGTGCCGGAACTTACGTGCCGGCACTGACGCCGTCCGTACGCCTCGGCCTTCCCCGTCCCGGCGGATCCGCAAGGAACCGCGGGGATCAGGAGAGGAACGAATTCGGTGCGCACGGGACGGTCGGCAATTCCATTGGGGTGCTCGGATGGTGGAAAGTACCGATTTCTTGTTCCGCGACGCGTGGTTGTCGCCGTTCTGTGAAGACCTTTTCTCCTCTTTCGCGCGTGCGGACCAGCGCCGCTGGGGCGACGTTTACCTCCAGGGGCTTCTCACCGTGCCGGGCAGAAAGTCGATCCGCCGGATATCGGACCAGGTCGTGGGCCGCCCGGTGGACCAGTGTCTCCAGCAGTTCGTCAACCAGAGCCCCTGGGACTGGCAGCCCGTCCGGCGCAGGCTGGCCTGGCATCTCGCCGCGGCCTTCCGGGCGACGGCGTGGGTGGTCGAGGAGGTCGCCTTTCCCAAGAACGGGGCGAATTCCGTAGGGGTCGCCCGGCAGTTCGCCCACTCGGCGGGCCGCCTGATCAACTGCCAGCTCGGCCTCGCGGTGATGCTCGTCGGCGAGAGCGGGGGGTGCCCGGTGAACTGGCGGCTGCTGCTGCCGAGGAGCTGGGACGACGATCCCGCCCGCCGGGCGAGGACGCGCATCCCCGCGCACGAACGTCACCGATCACGGTGGGACCACCTGCTGGAGGCGATCGACGAGATGATCCTCGACTGGGGTCTGTCTCCGGCGCCCGTCGTCGTGGACACGCGGGTGACACCGCGGGTGGAGCCGCTGCTGCGAGGGCTTGAGGAACGCGGCCTGCACTACGTGGCCCGGGTCGGCGAGAGCGCACCGTTCGGCGGGCGCGCGGCGGGCTGGGGCCCAGGCCCGCCGGAGGTTCGCCCGCGACGCCCGGCCCGGCGGTTCGTGAGCGTCGAATGGGCGCCGGGCAAGGGCGGCCCCAAGGGCATGTGGCTGACCGACCTCGGCGACTCCCGCCTGTCGGAGGTCGCCGACCTGATCCACCTGCGGTGCCGCGCGGTCGCCCAGCTCGCCCTGATGGACGCGGAGTCCGGGCTGCGCCACTTCGAGGGCCGGTCCTTCCGCGGCTGGCACCACCACGTCACGCTGGTGTCGGCCGCCCACGGCTACCGGTTGCTCCGCGGGCTCGACCACGACGAGCTCGCCTACGCGCGGGCGGGAGGTTCCCGTGGGTCCCACGGCTGACGCGCCGCCTGGCCTGACCGCCCGGCTCAGGGAGATCGAGCTGTTCGCCGACCTCACCGACGACCAGCTGAGCTGGCTGGCCGAGGTGGGCTCGCACATGTGCCTGGCCGACGGCGACATCCTGTTCAGCGAGGGCGAGCCCGCGAACCGCTTCTACGTCCTGCTGGGCGGCGAGCTGCTGTTCACCAAGGTGTTCGGCGGCCAGGAGCACGTGCTGACCAAGCACATCGCCGAGCACGTCCCCGAGCCGCTGCTCGTCCAGTACGACGGCAAGCGGCGGGCGGCGCACCAGTTCACCGGCGAGCTTCCGCTGCTCACCGACAGCGGGTACATCGCCACGGCCATCTCTGCCGGCGGCACCGAGCTCATGGCCTACGACAAGCAGACGTTCCTGAACATGCTGACCCGCTGCCCGCAGGTCAGCCGGGTGCTGCTGCCGGTGCTGGCCTGGCGCATCCGCACGGTCGAGCTGGAGGCCGGGCGCAACCGCATGCTGGAGGGGCTCGGCACGCTGGCGGCCGGGCTGGCGCACGAGCTGAACAACCCGACGGCCGCGATGGTGCGGGCGGCGGGCGAGCTGCGCGGGACCGTGAAGGAGCTCACGGAGGCCTCCATGCGCTGGGGACGTGTCGCGACGCCGCCCGAGGCCCGGCTGCTCAACCGCATCTGCGACAGCCTGCACGAGGCCGTCCCGGCCGGGAAGCCGCTGGACGTCCTGGAGGCCGCGGAGGCCGCCGACGCGGTCATGGACTGGCTGTTCGACCACGGCATCGAGCAGTACTCGGACGTCGGCACGGCGCTGGTCGACCGCGGCCTGGACACCGAGACGCTGGACGAGATCGCCGCCGGCGTGCGGCCCGAGGTGCTGGAGGCGGCGATCTGCTGTCTCGGCCAGATCGTCCAGGCCCGGACGATGGTCGAGGACGTCGCCGAGGCGGGCCGGCGCATAGAGGCGCTGGTGGACACCACCAAGGCCTACACCAACCTCGACCGCGCCCCCGTGCGGGACGTGGACCTGTGGGAGGGGCTGGAGGCGACGCTGGCGATGCTGGCCCCCCGGCTCAGCGGCGTCCGGGTGCGCAGGCACTACGGGGACGTCCCGCTCGTCACGGCCTATCCCAGCGAGCTGAACCAGGTGTGGACCAACCTCATCGACAACGCGGTGGACGCGATGGAGGGCATCGGCGAGCTGCGCATCAGCACCCGCGTCGAGGGCCACCACGCGCTGGTGGAGATCAGGGACAGTGGTCCCGGCATCCCCCAGTCCGTGCTGTCCCTGCTGTTCCAGCCGTTCTTCACCACCAAGGACACCGGGCACGGCACGGGCCTCGGCCTGCACCTCAGCAGGTACATCGTGTCCCACCGGCACGGCGGCACGATCGACGTGACGTCCGTGCCGGGGGACACGCGGTTCCTGGTCAGGCTGCCGCTGACGCGGGGTCAGACTTCGGCGCGGTAGCGGTGGATCATCGCCACCGCCATCGCCCCCTCTCCGACGCTGGACGCGATGCGCTTGATGGACTTGGCCCGGGCGTCGCCGGCGACGAACACCCCGGGCATGCTCGTCTCCAGCGGCAGCGGCTCGCGCGGCAGGTCCCAGCCCTCGATCCCCTTGCGGGGGCCGAGGTCGGGGCCGGTGAGCAGGAAGCCGTGCTCGTCGCGGACCACGGTGCCGTCGAGCCACTCGGTGCGCGGCCGGGCGCCGATGAAGGTGAAGACGTACTCCGCGTCCTCGGTCCTCTCCTCGCCGGAGGACAGGTCGCGCAGCGTGATGCTCTCCAGCCGGTCGCCGCCGTCCGCGGCGACGAGGATGGTGCGGGTCAGGACGTCGATGTTGTCCTTGCGCCTGATCTCGTCGATCAGGTACTGCGACATCCGCGCCTCCAGGCCGTCGGCGCGGATCAGCATCGTCACGTGGCGCGCGTGCTTGGCGAAGTGCAGCGCGGCCTGGCCGGCGGAGTTGGCCCCGCCGACGATCCAGACGTGCTGGCCGACGCACAGGGTGGTCTCCGACAGCGTGGCGCCGTAGTAGATGCCCGCGCCCTCGAAGCGCTCGGCGCCGGTCGCGTCGAACCGGCTGTAGGACAGGCCAGGGCACAGCAGGATCGTCGATGCGCTGATCTCCTTGCCGTCGTCCAGGTGGAGGACGCCCGCGCGCCCGTCCCTGCGCAGCCGCACGGCCTCGACGGGGGAGAGCAGGTCGACGCCGAACCGGCGGGCCTGGGACACCGCCCGGCTGGTCAGCTCCACGCCGGAGATGCCAGAAGGGAACCCCAGGTAGTTCTCGATCCTGCTGGAGGAGCCCGCCTGGCCGCCGGGGACGTACGCCTCCAGCAGCAGCGTGGACAGGCCCTCGGAGGAGGTGTAGACGGCCGCGGCCAGCCCGGCCGGGCCGGCGCCCACGATGGCCACGTCGTAGTGCGGGTGCCTGGTCTGCATGGCGAGGCCCAGCTCGGTGGCGAGCCGGCTGGTGGCGGGCCGGACGAGCCGCCGTCCGTCGGGAAGCTGCACCACCGGGAGGTCGGTCACGGGCGTGTCCGGCGCCGCCTCGGCGGCGTCGGTGAACTTGAAGGGCTGACGGTGGCGGGTGAGGAAGTCGCGCACCCGGTGGGTGGCCGGCGCGAAGGGCTGGCCGATGACCGTGATGCCGCCGTAGGGCGCCTCGTAGCCGGACTGCCAGTCGGACAGCAGCTCGTCGAGCACCGGGTACAGCCGCTCCTCCGGAGGGTCCCAGGGCTTGACGAGGTAGTGGTCGAGGCGGACCTCGTTGATGGCGGCGATGGCCACGCTGGTGTCGGCGTAGGCCGTGAGCAGGACCCGTCGCGCCGAGGGGAAGCGGTCGGCGCACGCGGCGAGCAGCTCGATGCCGGTCAGCTCGGGCATGCGCTGGTCGGAAAGGATCAGCGCGGGCTCCTCGTTGCGGTCGCGGAGGGAGTCGAGGATCTCGAGTGCCTCGGCGCCCGACCCGGAGGTGAGGACCCTGTACCGGCCCTGGTAGGCCCGGATGAGATCACGTCGTATCGCTCGGAGCACGTGGGGGTCGTCGTCCACGGCGAGCACGACCGGGCGGTGCGGCTCAGGCATCAGGGCGTCTCCGATCGCTGAAGGCAGAGAGGGGCTGGGCGTTTCCGCGCGCGCGTCGGCGGGCCATGATTTCGGCCTAGCCACGTCACTTTAACCCGCATTTCAGAGAAGACGTTCTGACACATGACGAAGTATCGTCAGATTCTCCCGTCGACTTTCAGGACTTGACGGAATAACCCGACTTCAGGAAGTGAGCTCCGCCCGGTCGGGCGGTCTTGTAGTGAAATATCCAAATTTGTTTGAATCCGGTCGCGGACGATTGTCGATCGACAGGAGCCATCGATGCCGCGAAATATTCTTATCCTTCTCTCGGAGTACGGCTACTGGGGAGAGGAACTCCTGGGACCGCTGACCGCTTTCGACGAGCGGGGATATCAGAGCGTCTTCGCCACCGCCACGGGAAAGCGCCCGAAGGCGCTGCCCCCGAGCCTCGACCCCGGGTACATCGACCCGCCGCTGGGCCGTGCGGTGACCACCCCCGAAGTCGCGGTGGCCGCGCGCCGGCTGGACGAGTCCGACCGGCTGGACACCCCGACGAGCCTGGCCGAGTGGATCCCCGACAGGCCGTACTTCAGCGAGGACGGCTTCATCCGCAAGATCGAGGCGTACTACCGGGACATCGCCCGGCTCGACGAGCAGATCGAGGACTACGACGCCCTCACCATCGTCGGCGGCAGCGGCCCCATCGTGGACCTCGCCAACAACGGGCGGGTGCACGAGCTGATCCTCGCCTTCCTGCGGGCCGGCAAGCCGATCCTCGCCGAGTGCTACGGCGTCGCCTGCCTCGCGTTCGCCCGTGACTGGGAGAACCGCGAGAGCGTCATCTGGGGCAAGCACGTCACCGGGCACTGCAAGGAGTACGACTACAAGGACGGCACCGGCTTCATCGGCGTCGACTTCAACATGGGGCCGCCGCCGTACCCGCTGGAGTACATCCTGCGCGACGCCACCGGCCCCGACGGGCGCTACCACGGAAACGTGGGCAAAGAGACGTCGGTCATCGTGGACTATCCGTTCGTGACGGGACGCTCGACCCCCGACTCGTTCCTCTCGGGCCAGAAGCTGGTCGAGGTCCTGGAGTCCGGCCTGCGGCGCTACGGCTGGTGACCTGATGACGCCCCCGGCGCCGTTCCTCGTCCATCTTGTGATGACGTGAGGTGCAACGTGAGTGAAAAGCGACTGGCCGGCAGCACGGTCGCGATCTTGATGGAGAGCGACTTCGTCGAGCCCGAGATCCACTACTACCAGCGAAGGTTCACCGAGGAGGGCGCGCGGGTCGAGTTCCTCACGCGCCTGTGGGGCCAGGAGTCGATCACCTTCCACGGGCACGAGTACGGCAACCCGTTCACGGTGTCCGGCGACCTGGAAGCGGTCGACGACGACAAGCTCGACGGGTACGACATGTTCATCGTGCCCTCGGGCATCGTGTCGGACCGCCTGCGTTACACCGACGACGTCAACCAGCTCGCGCCCGCCGTCCAGCTTCTGCGCCGGGCGTTCGAGCGGCCCAACCTGCTCAAGGGCATCATCTGCCACGGCCTGTGGCTCGCCGCGCCGATCCCCGAGGTCGTCCGGGGACGCCGGCTCACGTGCCACAACAACCTCGTCGGCGACGCGCGGAACATGGGCGCGATCTACACCGACCAGGACGTCGTCGTCGACGGCGACCTCGTGACCGGACGCAGCTTCAACCACTGCCACGAGTTCGCCCGCATGATGATCGACCTGGTCGCGGCCGCCCGCGCGCCCAGGGCCCGCCAGCTCGTCGCGGCGGGAGCGGGAGCGGCCGGCGCGACGATGGGCGCCCTCCCGGAGATCGCCGGGAACGGCTCCAACGGGCACGGCAACGGCAATGGCAATGGCAACGGCGCGACCGCGGTGATCTCCGGGCTCGTCGCCCCGCCGGCCAACGGCAACGGCCGCGCGGCGGCCGCGCTGGAGCCGGTGGCCCCGCCGCGTCCCCCCGGCTACCAGCCGGACTTCACCTTCTCGGACCTCGTGGCCGGCTACATCACCGGCTACGACCCCGCGAGCGACACGATCGACCTCAAGACCAACGAGGGCAAGGCGATCCAGGCGCGGCTGACCTCCACGACCTCCGCGGAGTTCCTGCGCAACCTCGGCGAGCCGTACGTCGACGCCACCGGCCACCTGGACGAGCTCCTGAAGCCCGGCGGGTACCTGTTCGCGTACGGCATCTACTATCCCGAGAACGGCGCCTACACCTTCGAGGCCAAGCGCCTGGTGTTCCTGGGCCGGCAGGCCGACGAGTACAACTTCGAGCGTCCCGACTGGTGGGTGCGCCAGCTGAGCGCGCTGGCCAAGTTCTACCGCAAGGCGCAGTTCGGCGAGGGCGCGCCGATCGACTACACGAACTACCGCACCGCGCTGCGGCTCGGCGGCGAGAAGACCTCGGGCCTGAAGGGCGTGCAGGAGACCGACACGATCTCGCGCCTCGTCTACGGCATGGCCTCGGCCTACATGCTCACCGGCGACGAGGACTTCCTCGACGTCGCCGAGCAGGGCACCGCGTACCTGCGCGACCACATGCGGTTCGTCGACCGCGACGAGGACGTCGTGTACTGGTACCACGGCATCGAGGTGCGCGACGGCACCGAGCACAAGCTGTTCACCTCGGAGTTCGGCGACGACTACGACGCCATCCCGATGTACGAGCAGATCTACGCGCTCGCCGGGCCGATCCAGCTCTGGCGGCTCACCGGCGACCCGAAGATCCTCGACGACGCCGAGGGCACGCTTCGCCTGTTCCGGAAGTTCTACCACGACCCCGAGCAGGGCGGCTGGTACTCCCACATCGACCCGATCCTGCTCAGCCCGCACCACGAGTCGCTCGGCCCGAACCGCTCCAGGAAGAACTGGAACTCGGTGGGCGACCACGCGCCGGCGTACCTGACCAACCTGTACCTCGGCACCGGCGACCCGCGCCACGCGGAGATGCTGGAGGAGACGTTCGACCTGATCGTCGGGCACTTCCCCCAGGAGGGCAGCCCGTTCGTGCAGGAGCGCTTCCACGCCGACTGGTCGGCGGACCGCTCCTGGAACTGGCAGCAGGACCGCGCCGTCGTCGGGCACAACCTCAAGATCGCCTGGAACCTGATGCGGATGATGGCGGTGCGCCCCAAGGACCGCTACCGGCAGCTCGCCGTCGACATCGGCAGGAAGATGCCGCAGGTCGGCGCCGACCCGCAGCGCGGCGGCTGGTACGACGTCGTCGAGCAGCACCTCCAGGAGGGCCAGGAGGTCCACAGGTTCGTCTGGCACGACCGCAAGGCCTGGTGGCAGCAGGAGCAGGCGATCCTCGCCTACCAGATCCTGGCCGGGCACACCGGGGACGCCGAGTTCCGCCGCCGGGCCCGCGAGTCGGCCGCGTTCTACAACAGCTTCTTCCTCGACCACGACGAGGGCGGCGTCTACTTCAACGTCCTCGCCAACGGGCTTCCCTACCTGCTCGGCAACGAGCGGTCGAAGGGCAGCCACTCCATGAGCATGTACCACGGCGCGGAGCTGTGCTTCCTCGCCACCGTGTACGAGCGCCTGCTCCTGGACGACGAGCCGCTCACCCTGCACTTCCGCCCCAACCCCGACGGGTTCGCGGACCGCGTCCTGCGGGTCGCGCCGGACGCGCTGCCGCCCGGCCGGGTGCGGCTGGACTGGGTCGAGATCGACGGCCAGCCCTACCAGGATTTCGACGCCACGGCGCTGACCGTGAAGCTCCCCGATTCGAAGACCGCCCTGAGGGTCCGCGCTCACCTGTCGCCGATCGGCAACTAGGAGGAGTCATGCGACTCAGTACCGAGGTACGCGGTGACGTCACCGTCATCGCGCTGGAAGGCTCGCTGGACAGCCGTACGGCGCCCCAGGCCCAGCAGGAGATCGAGGCGCTGTTCCCGGAAGAGGGGCTGGTGCTGCTGGACCTCAGCGGCACGACCTACATGTCCAGCGCCGGGCTGCGCGTCCTGCTCCTGATCTACCGCAGGTCGCAGAACGGCGGGGCGCGCCTCGCCCTCACAGGGGTGCCCGAAGAGGTGCACGACATCATGGCGGCCACCGGCTTCCTCGACTTCTTCACCGTCGCGGGGTCGGTGGAGGACGGCGTCAAGGCGTTGACGGTATGACCGCACGCCCGACCATAGAACGCATTGACGCGTATCCGACGCGCACGATCGGCGGGTTCTCCGTCCGCGCCGGGCGGCCGTTGCCGTTCGGCGCGACCCCGGTGCCGGGGGGCGTCAACTTCTCCGTCTACTCCAACAACGCGACCGCGATGACCCTGGTGCTGTACCGGGCGGGCGAGTCCGAGCCGATGGCCGAGCTGCCCTTCCCCGACTCCTACGTCATTGGGGGCGTCTACTCCATGACCGTGTTCGACCTCGACGTCGAGGACATCGAATACGGCTACCGCGCCTACGGCCCGTTCGATCCCGAGCGCGGCCACAGGTTCGACCCCTCCGTCGTGCTGGCCGATCCGTACGCGCGGCTCATGAGCGACGCCTCGACAGGGCCGCGGCGGTCACGGGTGGCCTTGGACGACTTCGACTGGGAGGACGACAGGCCGCTGCGCCTCCCCCACGAGGATCTCGTGATCTACGAGCTGCACGCGCGCGGCTTCACCAAGGACCCCTCCTCGGGGGTCTCGGCGCCGGGCACGTACGCGGGCCTGATCGAGAAGATCCCTTACCTGCGCGAGCTCGGCGTGAACTGCGTCGAGCTCCTGCCCATATTCGAGTTCGACGAGAACGACAACCCCCGCTCTCACCCCGTCACCGGGGAGCCGCTGTCCAACTACTGGGGTTACAACACGGTGGCGTACTTCGCGCCCAAGGCGTCCTACGCCTCGACGGGCCGGTACGGGATGCAGGCCGACGAGTTCAAGAACCTCGTCAAACACCTGCACAAGGCCGGCATCGAGGTCATCCTGGACGTGGTCTTCAACCACACCGCCGAGGGCAACGAGCACGGGCCCACGATCTCGTTCAAGGGCCTCGACAACGCCACTTACTATATGCTCACGCCGGACGGGCACTACTACAACTTCAGCGGCACCGGCAACACGCTGAACTGCAATAATCCCGTGGTCCGCGGGTTCGTGCTCGACTGCCTGCGCTACTGGGCCTCCGAGTACCACATCGACGGCTTCCGGTTCGACCTGGCGGCCATCCTCGGCCGCGGGCCCGACGGCTCGCTGCTGTGGAACCCGCCGCTGCTGGAGTCCCTGGCCTACGACCCCGTGCTGCGCGACTGCAAGCTGATCGCCGAGGCGTGGGACGCCGCGGGTCTGTACCAGGTCGGCAGCTTCCCCAACTACTGCCGCTGGTCGGAGTGGAACGGCCGCTACCGCGACACCGTGCGCCGGTTCGTCAAGGGCGACACGGGCGTGGCCGGCGACCTGGCCACCCGCATGGTCGGCTCGCCCGACCTGTACGCCCAGCGCGGGACCTCCGCCACCATCAACTTCGTCCTGTGCCACGACGGGTTCACGCTCAACGACCTGGTGTCCTACAACGAGAAGCACAACTACGCCAACGGCGAGGACAACAGGGACGGCGACAACAACAACCAGTCGTGGAACTGCGGGCACGAGGGGCCGACCGACGACCCCGAGGTGCTCGCCCTGCGCGGCCGCCAGATGCGCAACGTCCTCATGATCCTGCTGGCGAGCCAGGGCGTGCCCATGATCCTCGCCGGTGACGAGGTCGGGCGCACCCAGCAGGGCAACAACAACGCATACTGCCACGACGGCCCGATGACGTGGTTCGACTGGGACCTGGTCGGCCGCAACGCCGACCTGCTGCGCTTCGTGCGGAAGGCGATCCGCTTCCGCCAGGCCCACCCGGTGCTCCGGCGCGGCCCCGCCTCGGCGGTGAGCTGGCACGGCGTCCGCCCCTGGACGGCGGACTGGTCGGAGGGCTGCCGGGTGCTGGCCGGCATGTTCGACGCCGGCGCGGACGACTGCGTGTACGTCGCCGCGAACTCGCACTGGGAGGGCCACAGCCTGGAGCTGCCGGCGCCCCCCGCCGGCACCGTCTGGCACGTGTTCGCCGACACCGCGGCGCCGACGCCGCTGGACGCGCACGAGCCGGGCGCCGAGCCACCGCTCCAGGACCAGTCCCGCGTGGACGTGGGCCCGCGCAGCGTCGTCGTCCTGGTCGCTCACGGCGCCGCGGGCGCCGGCGGCCAGGCGGAGCAACGAGACAACGGGAAGGAGGAGTGATGGCGTTCAAGGCGAAAATGCGGATCGAGGGCAGCACCGCCACCGTCAGGCTCGAAGGTGAGCTCGACGGCCGCTCGGCACCCGAGCTCAACGAGCTCGTCGTCCGGGCCGCGGACCAGCGTGTGGAAAGGCTCGTGCTGCTGCTCGAAGACCTTTCGTACATGTCGTCGGCCGGTATCCGCTCGCTGGTGTTCGCGCACCAGAAAATGCCGGAAGAGACGGAGATCCTGCTGGTCGGCACCCGGCCCGACGTCGCGGAGACGATCCGCCTGACGGGCTTCGACCGCAGCATCGTCATGCGGGAAACGTTGGAGGCCTGATGTTCGCGTGCCGGCTCAAGGTCGATGGCTCGGGCGCGTCCATCGCCGGGCCGGTCGGCGATTTCGTCGGCGCGCTGGCGGAACGGGCCGGACTGGCGACACGCCCGGCCTACTGGCTCCGGCTGGCCGCCGACGAGATCACCACCAACATCGTCATCCACGGATATCGGGGGCGCGGCGGTGTGGTGGATCTCGAGGGCGGCGTCGAGGCGGGCGGGGTGTACCTGCGCATCGAGGACGACGCCCCCGCCTTCGACCCCCGGGCGTACGACCCCGCGCCCCGTCTCGCCGTCCCGCCCAGCGTCCGTGAGCTGGGCGGGTACGGCTTGATGCTCGCGCTCGGCAAGGTGGACGAGTTCAGATATCAATACGTCGGGGGGCGCAACCGCAATACGTTGATCATGCGGCTGACCACCTCCGGCGAGGCTCATGGAGGAGTCGATGCCGAACGCGCTGGTGGTGTTTGAGGCCGAGTCGGCCGTGCCGAACGTGGTGGCCGAGCTTGACGAGGTGCTGCGCGCGGACGGGTTCGACGTCGCGTTCAGCACCCCGGACGATCTGACGATGCGCACCGAGGCGTCGCCGCAGCCCGACCTGCTGATGGTGTCCGCCTCTCTCGGCCTGCAACGCGTGGCGCTGGTCGGCCAGCACTTCATGGTCGACGGGCGGGTGCCCACCATCATTTCCTTCCCCGAGGACGACCTGTCCGCGCTGGAGGAGTGCGTCGAGGGCGGGTTCGACTACGTGACCCCGCCCTTCCGGCGCACCCTGCTGCGCAGCCGGATGAACTCGTGCCAGGAGAAGTCGGAGCTCACCACCACGGTGGAGGAGATGGCGGCGCTCGCGAGCCTGCGGGAGTACGAGCGGGAGCTGCACATCGCCCACGAGATCCAGTCGGGGTTCCTGCCCGAGAACCTTCCCGTGCCGGCGGGCTGGGAGGTCGGGGCGCGTTTCCGCCCGGCCAAGCAGGTCGCCGGTGACTTCTACGACGTGTTCACGATCGTCAACGGCCGCAGGCTCGCCTTCGTCGTGGCGGACGTGTGCGACAAGGGGATCGGCGCGGCGCTGTTCATGGCGCTGATCCGCACCCTGCTGCGGCACACGGCCGAGCACACGGGCGCGTCCCGGCTTGTGGAGGACGAGTTCCTGCTGTCGGTCGACGGCGAGGGGGCCGGCGGGTCGGCCGCGCCGCTGCTGTCGCTCGGGGCGGGCCCGCTGGTGCAGGCCATCCTCGGGACGAACAGGTACATGGCCCGCAACCACCTCAAGCAGGGGTACTTCGCGACCATGTTCTTCGGCGTCCTGGACCCGGTCTCGGGCGTCGTGCTGTACATCAACGGCGGGCACAACCCGCCGGTGGTGGTCCACGCCGACGGCAGGCGCACGCTGCTCCCGCCGACCGGCCCCGCGGTGGGCATCCTGCCCGACAGCTCCTACACCCTGGGGTACGTGCAGCTCGACCAGGGCGACACGCTGTTCGCCTACACCGACGGAGTGGTGGAGGCCCGCGACATCCAGGGACACCTGTACGGAATGCCCAAGCTGGTGGACCTGCTGGAGAGCAACAGGGGCAGCGACGCGGAGACGATGCTGGAGGAGGTCGACGCCTCGGTGCGGCACTTCGCCGGGCACGCCGAGCAGAGCGACGACATCACCACGCTGGCTCTGCGCCGCACGCCCGCGGGTTTCGCGGGACCGTAACACAACATCCGAGAGTCCGCCGAAAACGGCCCGGCGCCGGACGCGATCAGCGTCCGGCGCCGGGCCTTTGCCTGCGGCCGTCAGGGCTGTTCGACGGGGACGGCCGTAACCGTCTTGTACAGCTCCCCGGCGAGGCGGCCCAGCGGCCGCGGGCTGAGCAGCTCGCCGATGCGCACCTCCACGGCCAGGTCGGTCTTGACGCGGGCGCTGAGCTTGGCGGCGAGCACCGAGTCCAGGCCGTGCAGGGTCAGCGGGACCTCCGGGTCGAGCTGGTCGGGCGGCAGGCCCAGGAACTCGGCGAACCGCAGCATCAGGTACTGGCTGAACGCCTCCGGCGAGGACGTCGCCAGGTCCGCGCCGTCGTAGGTCGCCTCCGGGTGAGCGCTCTCTTCGAAGACCGGCTCGGACACCGGCGCCGGCAGCGTGTCCTCGGGCAGGTCGACCCAGAAGCGCTTACGCTGCCAGGCGTAGGACGGGAGCGGGACGTACCGCCCGCCCGGGTAGATGCGCTCCCAGGCGGGATCACAGCCCCGCACGTAGGCATGCGCGAGCCCGTGCAGCAGGGACTCCAGCTCCGGTTCCTCGCGGTGCAGCGACGGCACCGCCGTGGCGTCCGTCCCCGAGACCGCGATCTCGTCCTCGATTACGGCGCTGAGCAGAGGGTGCGGGCTGATCTCCACGAACAGGGTGGGGCTCGCGTCGGCCAGCACGGCGCGGACGGCGGAGGCGAAGCGCACCGGGCGCCGCAGGTTCTCCATCCAGTAGTCCCCGTCGAGCACGGCGCCGTCGATCACCCGGTCGAGCAGGGTGGAGTGCATCGGCACCGTCCCGGCCCGGGGGCGCAGGGACGAGAGCGCGTTGAGCAGGGCAGTCCGCACAGGCTCGACCTGCGGCGCGTGCGAGGCGTAGTCCACCTGCACCTGCCGGCAGAAGACCCCCTGACGGCGCAGCGGCTCGATCACCTCGGCCATCGCGTCCGGGTCGCCCGCGAGCACGCACGAGCGGGAGCTGTTCACCACGCCCACGCACACCTGGCCGGAGCGCTCGCCGATCGCCTCCTGCGCCTTCTGCTCGTCCAGATGGACGACCCACATCGCGCCCGAGCCGCTGAGCCCGTCCAGCAGCGCGCTCCTGCGGCAGATCACCGCGGCGCCCTGGCGGACGGTCAGGGCCCCGGAGACGGTCGCCGCAGCGACCTCGCCCATGCTGTGCCCGATGAGCAGGTCCGGGGTGACGCCCCAGTCCTGCCACACCGCGGCGAGGGAGACCTGCATCGCCCACAGCGCGGGCTGCACCTCGCTGGTCGCCGTCAGCGGGGCGTCGTCGCGCAGCCGGTCGATGACCGACCAGCCCATCTCGGCCTTGATCGCCCGGTCGCACTCGCGCATGCGCCGCGCGAAGACCCGGTTCTGGTCCATCAGCTCGCGGCCCATGCCGACCCACTGCGAGCCCTGTCCCGGGAAGACGAACACGACCCGGGACGGCCCGGACGCCCGGTAGCTCCCGCCGACCACCGACTGGGGGAGGGCCCCCGCTCCGAAGGCGCGCAGCGAGGCGGCCGGCCTGTGCCCGCCGCCCACGACGGCGAGCCGCAGCTCGTGGTGGCTCCTGCGCGCCCCCGCGCTGTAGCAGATGTCGTAGAGGTCGGTCCCCGGGGTGTCGAGGGCGTCGGCGTACCGCAGTGCCATCTCCGGGAGCGCCTGGGAGTCCCGCGCCGACAGGGGGAGCAGGAAGGGGGCCGAGCCGGGCTTGCGCCGTGGTGCCTCCGACACCGCGGGTGGCTCGGCCAGCACGACGTGCGCGTTCGTCGCCGACAGGCCGAACGAGCTGACGCCCGCGATGGCGGGGCCGGGCCGCTCGGGCCAGGGCTGGGTGCGCCTGGCGAGCCTCAGCGGCATGCCGGGCTCGTCGAACAGCGGATGCGGTTGTTTCACGTGGAGCGTGGCGGGGATGATCTTGTGCTTGAGCGCCATGGCGGCCTTGACGAGGCCGATCAGCCCGGCGACGCCCTCCCCGTGGCCGATGTTCGACTTCGCGGAGCCGACCAGGCAGGCGTGCCCGGCCTTGCGGCCCTCGCCCATCACGCGGCCGAGCGCGGCCAGCTCGGTCAGGTCGCCCCGGGGCGTTCCCGGGCCGTGCGCCTCGACGTAGGCGACCTGGCCCGGCGCCACGCCCGCGTCCTCGTAGGCGTCGCGCAGCATGGCCTCCTGGCCGTCCACGCCCGCCGCGATGAGGGTGCCCGACCCGCGCCCGTTGCTGTTGACGGCCGTCCCGATGATCGTCGCGTAGACCTGGTCGCCGTCGGCCAGGGCGCGCGAGAGCGGCTTGAGCACGATGCTCACCGCCGCCTCGCTGCGCACGTACCCGTCGGCTCCGGCGTCGCCGAACCTGCACCGGCCGGACGGCGAGAGCACCCCGGCGTCGGCGAGGCTCAGGTAGAGGTCGGAGGCCAGCAGCAGGTTGACGCCGCCCACGATGGCGAGCGTGCTGTTGCCGCTCCACAGCTCCCTGCACGCGAGGTGAACGCCGAGCAGGGACGTCGAGCAGGTGGCCTCCATGCCCATGCTCGGTCCGCGCAGGTCGAAGAGGTAGGAGAGACGTCCGGCGAGCGTTCCCCAGTTGCCCGCGCCCACCGCGGCGTGCATGTCGTAAAGGCCTGCCCTGCGCAGGATGTCCCAGTAGTCGGACGGCAGGCAGCTCGTGTAGACGGCGGTCCTGCTCCCGGCCAGGTCCGGCAGGGGGATGCCCGCGTCGTCGATGGCCTCGGCGGTCACCTCGATGAGGAGGCGGTGCTGCGGGTCGATGCGCAGCGCCTCGTGAGGAGAGATCGAGAAGTACGACGCGTCGAACTGGTCGATGTCCTGAAGGAATCCGCCCGCACGGGCGGCGATGCGGTTCCACCATTGCGCCGTCGCCTGGTTGGTGTCGCTGGAGGCGAACCTGTCCACGGGGATCTCCCCGACGGTGTCGCACTCTCCGACCAGGACGTCCCAGAACGCTGGGACGCTGGACGCGCCCGGCAGCCGGCACGCGGCGCCGATGATGGCTATGGGATCTCTAGGGCTGGGGGTGGTGTTCATGCGGCCTCCACTCCGCCTGTGACGTTCGTTCTCCCGTGGCCGGTCAGCGTTGATATCGCGACCGCGACGTCCCAGCCGGAGTTCTGCTCGCCGCCGTGGAAGTCGCTCGCCAGAAGAGTCGCTTCGCCGGACCTGCCGGCGAGCAGGAGCGCGTCGATGAGACACGCCGTGATGTAGGGCGACAGCCACGGGGGCCCGGCGTCAACGCCGCCGTTGCCGAGCGCCAGCGCGCGTCGCAGATGGAACACCGCTTCGTGCGGGTCGGCGGCGATCGTCGCCGTCGCCCGCGCGGCATGCACGAACAGGGCCGTCTCCCTGTCGTCGCGGTCGACATTCCCGATGCCGGCCGAGCCGTCGGACCCGCGGCCGGTGAGGGCCTGGATCCAGGAACGGTAAGCGAGATAGCGCCCGCCGGGACGGGGACCGCGCAGCAGCGCGGCCTTGAGCAGGAAATCCTCGGCTCCCATGGCTTGGCCGAGCCCGAAGGCCATGGCCATCGCCTTCGCCAGCGCGAGGTGCGGCGTCGTTTCGACGGTGTCGTCGGGCAGCGAGTCCAGGAAGCCGACGACTGCCTGGGCCCGCCCGTGAAGCAGCAGCAGGTGGGCGAGCACCGGGGCGACCATCTCCCCGGCGCCGCACCACACGGCCGCCTTGCACAGTTCGTGGGTGCGTTCGAGCGAGAGCTCGTACCACGCCTGCGTCGTGGCCTTGGAAAGGAGTTCGAGCGACCTGCGGGTGCCCCCCGAGGTCCAGGTGCTCACCTCGCGGAACTCCCAGAGGTTGTTACGGCGGACGAAATGGACGCCGAGGTCGCACGACGTGATCAGCTCACGCAGCAGCGCCGGGTTTCCTCCCGAGGCCGCGTGCAGCGCCTCGGCGGTGGCGTGCCGGACGTGGCCGCCGATGACGTCGGCCAGCAGCGTCGTCACGTCGTCCAGAGCCAGCGGCGGCAGGTGAACGTTCCGCCGGTGCGGCTCGAACCGCAGGCTGTCGGCCGGGTCCGGGTGCGGGACCGAGCCCCCGGGGGCGGTGGTCACCAGGAGCGTTCCAGCTCCCCGCCGGCACAGTTCCCGCAGGCTGAGCAGCGTGGCGTGGTCGCTCAGGTGAGCGTCGTCCACCACCAGGAGCAGGCCACGCCCGTTCGCCGGGATGCGGGCGGCGACCCCTGACGCGGGGCCCGAGGTTTCGAAGCGGACGACCTCGAAGGACGCGGCCTCCTCGGACTCGAGCGCGCGCTCGAGCAGCGCCGTGCGGCCCATGCCCCGTTCGCCTTCGATGATGATCGGGCCGGCCACCCGGGCGCGCAACGACGCGCGGATGCTTTCGAGCTGCTCATTCCGGCCCACGAAATTCCAGTGCATTGTGGTCCCCCTTATTCCCCAGGCCGCGTTAACACGCCGGACTCGCCAGGGGACGGCAAGGCCGATCGAGCGGCTCATGGCCTGGACGTTAATCAGGGCAGACGACATTGGAAACGTCCGGCTCCGTGACTGCTCGGTCGTCGTTGTCGCGCGTCCCACGATCAACCAGACGGAATCATGGCGTCAATCCAGAGATGACGGAATCCTACGCCGATTCGGGACAAATGCTATACAGAGCTATTGGGAGCACCGTCGATGGGCAGATGCACCACGATGGAATGGAATGGACTGTCCATGACGCGCAGCACCGCGATTTGGAAAGTGCAGGTTCCCAGCCCCGGCACGTCGAGGGTGCGGGGGCGGACGTGCTGCTCGCGGACGTGCTGCTCGTTCCACCACAGCCGGAACTCCGGGCTCTCCCGTTCCAGCTCGCGCACGAGCTGGTTCATCCTCCTGTCGGCCGCCCTGCTCGCGTAGGCCGCCCGCAACCGCGCCACGACGTCGCGGGTGTCCTCGGCCCAGTCGATGATCCGCTCCCGTGCCTCCGGCGCCGTGAGCATCCACCTCAGCATGCTCCTGCGCCCCTCCGGTTGCTTCCCGAAGTCGGTGTACCAGTCGACCGTGGCCTTGTTCCAGGCGACGACTTCGCCGTACTGATTCGCCGCGTAGACGGGAAAGGGGCCGTATCCCGTGATCCGGGTCACCTGGGTTACCAGATGCCGGCCCTCGTCATCGAGATCGCTCGGAACCTCGGTGGTCCGGCCGAGGGCGAGCTGATGGATGTACTTCCGCTCGTCCTCCTCCAGGCACAGAACGTTCGCCAGGCTGTCGAGCACCTGCGGCGACGGGTGGATGTCCCGCCCCTGCTCCAGGTAGGTGTACCAAGTCGGGCTCAGACCCGCGAGGACCGCGACCTCCTCCCTGCGCAGCCCCTGGGTACGCCTGCGGGCGCCGGCGGGAAGGCCGACCTGTTCTGGGGTGATGCGTGCCCGGCGGTTGCGTAGGAACCGGGCGAGCTCCTGCCTTCTCTCGCTACTGCCGGCCACGAAATCTCCCCTGCACCTGACGTGATACGTGCCGGTCGTGCGCACGTCGCTACGACTGTAGGTCACTAACCGGCATATCGTCATCGAGTGGTATCCGGAGGTGGAGTTTTGGCTCTGGCTGGAAGTCGGGTGGGCATCGTGGGCGGCAGCCTCGCCGGCTGCGCCGCCGCCGCGGTGCTGCGCCGCATGGGCTGTGAGGTCACGGTCTATGAAAGGACCCGGGGCGAGTTGCGGGGCCGGGGCGTGGGTATTGCGCTGCCGATCGAAATGCAATACGAGCTTGTTTCGGGCGGTTACGTTCTGGAAAATGTACCATTCGTTTCCAATGCGGAGCGCAATTGGATGGTGGAGCTGGGAGGAGGGGAAAGCAGGCTGATCTGGCGCCAGGCGCTGCCCGCCGTCTTCACCAACTGGGGTCTGCTGTGGCAGGGCGTGCGCGCCGGCGTCCCCGACGACGCCTACCGCGCCGGCACGGTCGTCACCACCGTGCGCGCGGACGCGGAGGGCGGCGAGCTCGGCTTCGCCGACGGATCCACCGAGCGGTTCGACCTGCTGGTCGGCGCCGACGGCCACCAGTCGCGATTACGCCGCCTGGTCCACCCCGAGGCTCGGCTGCGCTACGCCGGATACGTCCTGTGGCGCGGCACCTGCGACGAGAACCTGCTCACCGACCCGGTGCTGCGCGAACTGACCCGGCGCGGCGCCGTGACCGCGTGCTTCGACGGCGGCCACGCCATCCTGTACCGCATCCCGGGCTTCGAGGGCGGCGCCACTCCGGGCGGACGCCTGCTGAACTGGGGCGTCTACGGAGGGCTCCCCGACTGGTTCCGGCTGGAGGGCGAGGCCTGGATCCCGCCGGGACGGGTGACCGACGACCTGGCCCGCCACCTGCTCGGGCTCGTCGACGAACGCCTCTCCGGCGGCTGGCGCGAGCTCGTCCGCAGGACCGGCACCCCGGGCATGGCCATCCAGCCCATCTTCGACGTCACCACCCCCACGTACGTCTCGGGCCGGGTCGTGCTCATGGGGGACGCCGGTACCGTCGCCCGCCCGCACACCGGCGCCGGGGCCGTCAAGGCGCTGCGCGACGCCCTCGCCCTGGAACGCATCGCCGGCGAGCACGACACCTGGGAGTCCGTGCTGGCCGCCTACGACGCCGAACGCTCCCGAGAGGGCAACGCGACCGTCGAACTCGGCCGCCGCATCGGACGCGCCCAGGTCGAGGACACCCCGCGCTGGGCCGAAATGACGCGGGCCGACTTCCAGAGGTGGGTGCAGGAGACGGTCGCGAACCGCTCGCGCTACCTGTACCCCGAGCTGGGGGACGACTGAGGGGGCTGCGTGGCACTACCACTGCCATCATCAACGCTCTCTGGGACTCCTCCTCCTCACAGCGCACACTGGGGATCGGTAAGGGGAGGGACACCTGATGGGGACCGGTAACACCTACGCGCGCCGCATGACCCCGTGTTCGGGGGCGGCGCGATGCACGTGATCGTCATCGTCGCCGGTGTCGTCGGAGCCGTCCTGGTCCTGATGGTCTGGCTCAGCGTGCTGCGTACCGTGCTCACGCCCCGGGCACGGTCCTCACAGGTCGCCCGCGCGACGCTCCGCGTGGTGGCCCCCTGCGTCCTCGCCGTCGCCAAGCGACTGCCCCGCCGCGACTCCCGCGAGCGCGTCCTCGACATGTGCGCGCCGGTGACGCTGTTCGGCATCGCCGGCGTCTGGGTCGGCGCGTCCCTGCTCGGGTTCTCCCTGCTCGGATGGGCGCTGCACGGCCTGGCGACGGGCACGGTGGCGTGGTCGGAATTCCACGTGGCCCGCTGGCGGGGCGGTCCGCTCGCCGGGCTCGTCTGGGTCTCCGAGGCGCTGCTGCTCGCCGCCATCACCACCTACATCATGCGCTTCACCGACGCCTACGGCCGCCGTGAGCGGGCCGTCGCACGGCTCGCGGGCCGCGTCGTCAAGCCGCAGGACGCCGACGCCCTGCTCGTCGCCTACCTGCGCACCGGCTCGCGCGACCACCTCGACACGATGTTCGGCCAGTGGACCGACTGGATGACCGACGTCGAGACCACCCACGTCGCCTACCCGGCCCTGACGTTCTCCCGCCCGGTCGGCGATCTGTGCTGGCTGGAGGCGGCGGTGACCGTCCTCGACATCGCCGCGGTCACCGAGGCCGTGGCGCCGTACTGGGCGCCGCCCTGCACGCGGGCGCTGCTCACCACCGGCTCGCGGTGCATGCAGCGCCTGGCCGCGGAGTTCTGCCTGGTGCTGCCGCGCGCCAGCGTCAGCCTGCAGGGGCGCGAGGAACGCAGCTTCTCCGACACCCTGCGCGCGGCGCAGAACGTCGGGCTGCCCGCCGAGCGCGACGAGCAGGAGGCGTGGCTGGTCTTCCAGAGCCTGCGCACCCGCTACGCGCCGCACGCCCACGCGATGGAGACCCACCTGCTGTACGACGAGATCGGCATGGCCTGGGCGGACGACGATCTCGGAGACCTCGCCGAGGACGGTGACACAGGTGTCACAGGTGTCACCGAGTTCGGCCGGTACGACGGCAGAGAGGGCGACGGCGGTGGGGTGACGCCCCGGTGGCCGGACAACGGCAAGGACACGGCCCGTAGCTGACGGCGCCCTCGTACGGATGCGCGCGAACGGACCCGGAGGGGAAGACTGGAAGCCGGAGACGGCGCCGAAGGCCCGGCGCGACGACAATTGACGTGAAGGCGGCCGCCCCGCCCGCCGGTCCCGCCTGCTGAGGCGCCATGGCGAGGCCGGCGGGATCGGCGGTACGGGTCGTCAGTCCACGAGATCGCCGACCGTGGTGAGCTGCGTGCCCGCGGGCACGTCGTCACCGCTGCGGACGGTCAGCCGCGGGTCGACGGTGACGCCCGTCAGGCGCGTCCCCGGCTGGACGATCGCCTCGTGGCCGAGCGCCGTGAAGCCGTCGAGCGCCGTCACGGCCTGGAGCGAGGACTCCACGCACGCCATCATCCCGACGTGGGTGTCGAACAGCCGGGCACCGGGGCCGATGATCGCCCCGTCCAGGCAGGCCACCCGCTCCAGATGGCACCACGCGTGCAGGTCGACGCCGTCGCCGACGTACGAGTCCCGCACCACCACGCCCGGGCCGATCTCGACGTCCCTGCCGATCCACACGTTCGGGCCGATCCGGACCAGGCCGGTGGCGATCTTGGCGGCCAGCGTCATGCCGCTCACCTCGTCGCGGCGCGCCAGCGAGGACGGGTGGATGGTGGGGGTGCCGGTGCCGCGCAGGCTCGGGTACCCCCCGGACAGCGCGTCCACCAGGGTCATCAGGTAGTCGCGCGGGTTGCCCAGGTCGCCGACCTTGGCGATCGGGCTGTGCCGCACGGGATGGTCGTTGGAGACCAGCCACGGCAGCAGATCCCTGCCCCAGTCCAGCCGGAGACGGACCAGCGCCGCGAGCGCGGGTGTGGCGGCCAGCTCGCGCAGCCGCCGGCAGTCGATCACGTACAGACCGGTGCTGATCGGCACCCGGGACGGGTCGGTCACCATGGCGTTGATCACCTGGAGCGGTGGCTTCTCCACGAACTCGCGGATCCATCCCTCGTCGTCGGCGACCATCGTGCCGTAGGTGCCCGCCACCTCGCGGGCCGGCCGGTGCACCGTGGCGACCGTGACCAGCGCGCCGCTGCGCAGATGACCCTCCACGAGTTCGGCCAGGTCGAACTCGAAGAGGGAGTCGGTGGGGAAGACCACGGCGAGCCCTTTGAGATTCCACTCTTCCGCGACGCTCAGCGTGGCCTGGCCCGATCCCGTGTTGCACCTGTCGGCCCGGGCCCTCGAATACTGGACGCGGACGCCCAGCGTCTCGCCGTAACCCAGCGCCTCCTTGACCTGATACCGATTCTCGCGGCCGTTGGCCGCGATATAGAAATTCTCGACGCCCTGCTGGTGAAAAGAGTTGATCTGCCATTCGATGAGCGGACGCCCGATGAAAGGGACGGTCGCCTTGCTGCGCAGGTATCCCGGGCCTTCGAGCGTCAGCGGGCGGGCGCGCACGCCTCTGCCCCCTGCCAGGGCTATTCCGGTGATCTCAGACACCCAAGCCCCCGGGCGGGAGCGCGTTACGTCGGCGGCTTCGTGTGGTGGGCGGTGTGTCGCCGGCCGGGGCGCCGCTCCGGCTCGGTGCGGACGCTGCGGGCGGGTGCGCCATGGTGCCCCCTGAGAACGGTGATGAGGAGGACGCGCTTCATTGTTATCATTCACCGTTCGGCGGCCAGATCGGCCGTGACCATATTTGATGACATTGCGTCAGGTCGGGTCGAGTTCGTCACCACGGAGTTTATCGTGATCGTGGGTGACCGTCCACGCTTTTCCCGCGACTAAAGGCGCCGAAGTCCTCGCCCTGCAGTCCGCGACCGTTCACCCTATATCCATTCACGAACGTCGGTAATATCGCCGAAATGATTGCGTGCGATGACCGGAACATTATTGTGCGTCACCGGCGGCGGCGCCGGAGCGCCGCCGCCGTGGCGTGTCACTTGGACAGGTACAGGGTCTTCCAGCTTCCGGCGTAGAGGCAGTTGAGGGAGGGCTTGGAGGCCTTGCGCTCGGAGCAGACCTTCAGCTCCACCTGGTACACGTCGTGGGACGTGAACGAGAAGGACTTCGGCGAGCCGTACGAGCAGTCGAGGATGCTGCGGTGCTTGAAGGGCAGGTTGCCCGTGTCGTCCCGGTAGGTGATGCGGAAGACCGCCCACCCGCAGCTCGACGACCGGCTGAGGTCGTAGACCTTGCCCGAGATCCTCACGGTGTCGGCCGTGGGGATGACCTCGTGGTCCTCGCCCGTGAAGGCCAGCACCCCCAGCGCCTTGGCCCGCTTGCCCGGCGCGTAGTACGCACCCCAGTTCTTGGCGGCGGCGCTCTGGGCGGGGGAGTTCTGGGCGGTGGTGCTCTGGGTGGCGGTTCCGGCGGTGACAGCGTCCGACGCGCCGGTCGCGGCCTGCGCGGCGGCGGGGGCGATCGCGACGATGGCGGCGGCTATGGCCAGGCCGGTGAGGGTGCGGGTGATCGTCATCGGAGCGGTCCTTTCGTGCTCTTTCTCGATGACCACAGTGTGGCCCGCCCCGCTTTCAACCCCCTTGAAGCACATTGCGACGCGCTAGCACGACACTTGCCTCACCTCACCGCCCAGACAGACCAGACCCCCATCTCCCCCATCTCCGCCCCTCCTCCTGCTCGGCGACCGGATGAACCAGAGGACCACCCTCCGGCTTCTGCGACGTCCCGCTCCGAGTCGGAGGCTCGACGGGCCAGAGGGGCCCTCTCCCTGCCTCCGCGCTCTTCAGCCCGGTCGAAAACCGGATGCGCCAGAGAGCCGCCTCCCCGCCTCTTCCTCCGGGTCGGGGTGGGATGGGTCAGAGGGGTCGTCTCTCGCCACTTGGGTCCTTGACCCCGATCAGGGGCCGGTGGGGCCGTCTTCCGCCGTCCCGGTCGCGTCGCGCGCCGTGATGGTGGCGTCGATGCTGCCGGTGAGGAAACGCCGGATCACCACGCGCTCCTCGTCCGTGAACCCCTCGAAGGCCGCGGACAGGTGGCGGGCGAGCGGGGAGAAGAAGCGTCCCGCCAGCGTGACGGCCTGATCGTGCAGGGCCAGCTCCACCTTGCGGCGGTCGGTGGCGCTGCGGTGCCGTTCGACGTGCCCCGCCCGCTCCAGCCGATTGAGCAGGGCGGTGGTGGCCGGCGCGCTGAGGTTGAGCGCGGCCCCGAGACCTCCGGGCGTGAGCGGCCTGCCCTCCGTGATCGCGTCCATGATGACGACCACCGCGTTGAGGTCGGTGCGATGCAGGCCGTGGTCCTCGGCGAACCGCTCGACGAACCGGTCGAGCTCCACGTTGAGGCGTCGCATCAGCGTCATCAGCTCGAACGCGCTCACGCCGTCCTCGTCTGGCGGGTGCGCCGGCACGTCGCCCTCCTCCATGTTGCCGAACCGCGCGGTCGCGACCTACTCTTTCCGCCGTAGAAATATTCCATGATGGAAAGAGTCGCGATGAGACGAGCCGAGCATATTAGGTGGGCGGCCCTGTGGAGCGCGGGTGGCAAGTGGGCGACCATCGCCGTGGCCCTGGTGCTCTCCGGTCTCGCGCTCTCCTTCGGCGGGGCCGCGAAGGTGGCGACGGATCCGGCCGCCGCCCTGCCGGACGGCGCGGAGTCGGCCACCGTCCTACGGCTGCAACAGAAGCTGCCAAGCGGGAGGCTCCTACCCGCCCTGGTGGTCTACAGCCGCCCGGGAACCCTGACCGCCGAGGACAAGACCGCCATCCGAACCGACGCCGCCCGACTGTCCGACCTCGCTGCCAAGGAACGAGTACCGCCACCCGCCATGCCCCCGCGCGTTCAGACAGGGGAGGACACCGCTGGGACAGGGGTGCCGTCGCCCGTCATGCCCCCGCGCGGGGAGGGGAAGGTCGGTCCCGGGGGACGGGTGCCGTCGCCGACCTTCTCTGCGCGTGGGGAGGAGGGTGAGGTCGCCCCCGAAGGGCGGGTCGCGCCGCCCGTCTTTTCCCCGCGCGGCGACGTGGCGCTGGTGATCGTCCCGCTCTCCGCCGACCTGCCGAACGTCCGGCTGGCCGACGCGGTCGGCCGGATCCGCGCCGAGGCCCGGGCCGGCCTGCCACCGGGCGCGCGCGTGGAGGTGACGGGTGGGGCCGGCTTCAAGGCGGACCTGACCGCCGTCTTCTCCGGGGCCGACGTCACCCTGCTCGCCGTCACGGCGAGCGTGGTCGCCCTCCTGCTCCTGCTCACCTACCGGAGCCCTTGGCTGTGGCTGGTGCCGCTGACCGTGATCGGGGTCGCCGACCAGGCCGCCGCCAAGATCGTCGCATTCCTGACCCGGACCACCGGCCTGACCGTCGACGACTCCACGCTCGGCATCACCTCCGTTCTGGTCTTCGGTGCCGGCACCAACTACGCGCTGCTTCTGATCGCCCGCTACCGCGAGCAGCTCCGCGTCCACGACGATCGCCACGTGGCGATGACGGCCGCCGTCCGCTCGGCCGCCCCGGCGATCCTCGCCAGCTCGGCCACGGTCACCCTCGCGCTCGGGACGCTCGTCTTCGCGCTGTCACCGTTCAACCGCGGTATCGGCCTGGCCGGCGCCGTCGGCATCGTGACCGCGGTCGTGTACGCCCTGCTCGTTCTCCCCGCCGCGATGGTGATCTTCGGCAGGGCCCTGTTCTGGCCGTTCGCCCCGAGATTGGGCCGGCCCGATCCCGCGCGCACCGGCCTGTGGTCCCGCGTGGGAACCGCCGTCTCGCGCCGACCGCTCGTCATGGCCCTGGGGAGCATGGCCGTACTCGCCGTGCTGACGCTGGGCGTGACCGGCATCCACAGTGGCCTCTCCCAAACCGAACAGTTCCGCGAGCGCGTAGAGGCCATGGCCGGCCAGGAAACCCTGACCCGCGCCTTCCCCGCCGGCAATGCTCAGCCCGTCCCGTCCGAAAGCCCCCAGCCCGTCCCGGCTGACAGCCCTCAGGCGGCCCCGGCTGAGAGCGCCCGGCCCGTCCCGGCTCGCAGCGCTCAGCCGACCCCGGTCGGGAGTGCTCAGCCCGTTTCGGTCGGGGGTGGTCAGCCCGTGGTCGTGATCGCCCGTACCGCCGCCGCGGAGCGGGTGCGCGCCGCGGCCTCGGGCGTCTCGGGTACGCGGGTGATCCTGGGGGAGCGCACGCCCGAGTACACCCGGGTCGACGTCGTGCTCGCCGCGCCCCCCGGTACGGAGGCGGCCTTCCAGACGATCAGGGAGGTGCGGACCGCCGTGCACGCCGTCCCGGGCGCGGACGCGGTGGTCGGTGGCACCGACGCCGCAGACCTGGACGAGCGGGACGCCGCCGTCCGCGACCAGAAGCTGATCATGCCGCTGGTGCTCGCGGTGGTACTCGCCGTCCTGCTGGTGCTCCTACGGTCGGTCGTGGCGGCCGTCACGCTGGTGCTCACCGTGGTCGCCAGCTTCGCCGCCGCGTTCGGGGCCGGGTGGTTCGCCTTCACCCACTTCTTCGGCTTCCCCGCGCTCGACCTCTCCGTCCCGCTGCTCGCCTTCCTGTTCCTCGTCGCGCTCGGGGTCGACTACAACATCTTTCTCACGACCAGGGCGAGGGAGGAGACGTCACGCCACGGCACCCGCCAGGGCATCGTCACCGCCCTCGCGGTCACCGGCGGCGTGATCACCAGCGCCGGAATACTGCTCGCGGCCGTGTTCGCCGTGCTCGGGGTGCTGCCGCTGATCACGTTGACCCAGATCGGCGTGATCGTCGGCTTCGGAGTGCTGCTGGACACCCTGCTCGTCCGCAGCGTCCTCGTCCCCGCACTGGTCACCCTGCTCGGCGACCGCTTCTGGTGGCCCGGCGACCCCCGCAGAGGCGGTTCGGACGGCCCCGCCTCCTCCGGTCCGTGAGCTCGTTGCTGCCAAAGCCGTCTCAGCGGTCACCTGTCCCGGCCGTGCGGGGCGTTCCAGTCCAGTAAGGGGCCGGCCGGGACGATACGCGTGGGGTTGATCTGCGGGTGCGTCGTGTAATAGTGCCGCTTGATGTGATCGAAGTCGGTCGTGCCCCCGAAGGCCGGGCGCTGGTAGAGATCTCTGGCGTACGCCCACAGGTTGGGGTAGTCCGCGATGCGGCGCAGGTTGGCCTTGAAGTGGGTGGCGTAGACGGCGTCGAAGCGCGCCAAGGTCACCCAGAGCCGCACGTCCGCCTCGGTGAGCCGGTCTCCGAATAGGTAGCGCCCGGTGGCGAGGCGCTCCTCCAGCTCGTCCAGCGTCGCGAACAGCGCCGTGACGGCCTCCTCGTAGGCCTCCTGGCTCGTCGCGAACCCGCAGCGGTACACCCCGTTGTTGACCGTGCGGTACACGAGGTCGTTCAGCGCGTCGATCTCCGGCCGCAGGTCGACGGGGTAGAGGTCGACGCTCGTGTCGGCCCACCGCTCGAACTGCGTGCCGAGGTCGATCGTGATGTCGGGGAAGTTGTTGCTGACGATGCGGCCCGTCTCGCGGTCCCAGAGCACCGGCACCGACACGTGCCCGTCGTACCCGGGCTCGCTGGCCTCATACGCCTCCCTCAGCAGGGTGAACCCGTTGACCGGATCGGCGCCGAACCCCCGCCCCTCCCGGAACGCCCACCCCCGCCCGTCGCGGACCGGATCGACCACCGACAGCGAGACGACGTCCTCCAGCTTCTTCAGGGCCCGGACGATCACGGAGCGGTGCGCCCACGGGCAGGCCAGCGACACGTACAGGTGGTAGCGGCCGGGCTCGGCCGGATAGCCGCTACTGCCGTCGGCCGTGACGCGCCCCTGGAACCGGTACGTCGGACGGTTGAACGCCCCGTCGGCGGCGGCCGGCGCCTTGCTCTTGTAATCTCCGTAATCCCCGTGGACGGCGAAGTCCACAGGGCTCGCGACGGTCGCTGCGTTCGTCACGGCTCGCTCCTCCCTGCGTCGTGGCCCACCCCGCACGCGGGCCCCGTCCCAATCATCTCCGGCCCCCGGCACCCCGCGCGCACGCCCGGACCGAATCTGTGGATATCCAGAAAAGAGGCCCGGACCTGTGGACAACGGTCGGCGCGCGTGTGATCAAGCGCTATGGGCCAGGATGGCCGCATGGACACCCGGGAAGCGGCCGAGCGGTTCGCGCGCACGTGGCAGAGCGGCTGGGCGGCCCACGACGCCGGCCTCATCGGCACCCTCTTCGCCGAGGGCTGTGTCCATCGCTCGATGCCGTTCCGCCCGGTCCACCGGGGCCGTGTGGAGGTCCTGGACTACATCCGATGGTCCTTCGCGAGTGAAAGGGCCACGGACGTCCGCTTCGGCGTCCCGATCGTGGACGGGGACCGCGCCTTCGTGGAGTATCGCGTCTTCCTCGTCGAGAGCGAAGGGGACAAACCGGTGACGCTGGCGGGCTGCGCCGTCGTCCGCTTCGGCGAGGACGGCCTGGCGGTGGAGGTCCGCGACTACTGGCACGTCGCGGACGGCCACCAGGACCCGCAGGGCGACCTGTTCCTGTGACGGACCGTCCGCGGGCCCGTGAGGGGCTTCGAGGGCATAGGCTGGCAGGGAGTTCCACGGCCAGGTGAATCGCCGAACGGTTCCCTGACCAGGCGGGCTCTCCACGTCGTCGGCATCGCACCCCCGTGCGCCGCCGTGGCGTCCAACTTCATCATGTAGTGGCGGTCCGGATTCGTCCGGCCCCGTCCGTGCCTCCTCGCACGGGCGCGTGAGCCCGTACGGGAGCGCGGCCGACCCGTCGGCGCGCGCTTTGGGTGGACCAGGTGGGTCAACCACTTGGCCCCAGTCATCGCGCCGCACTACGCTTTGTCGCAGATCATTCCGCCCTGTGTCCGCGGAGCTTCCTCAAACGGAGGTGGCACCGCCATTGGCACGGGCGTTGACCATGTCAAGCGCACGTCTAGCGCGCTGTGGCTTCGCATATCGTCGGCCGCGCTCGCCGAACCCCGCCGTTCCCCGGACGGTGTGGCCGGCGTGCCCGGTGCCGTCGGTGTCCGATTTTCGCCCCCCGGAACGCCGCGCGATCCGGGCTGTTCGGCTTGCCTCTCCCCGGATGCCCCCGAGAAGGGGACTATCGTGCCCGATTTCGGGCAGAAGCATGGCGGAAACGCATGCCTCTCCATGACCGCGCCGGCACTGGGGTGAGGGTTCAGCAAGAGGAATGGAATATGACACGTATTGATCCGGAGGCCCTCGTCGCGAGTCTGAGGGGCCTGCAGAAAGCCTCGGAGGCCACCGGGGTGGTGCACCACTTGGAGCGCATCGTCCAGGTGGTGGACCGCCTGTTCGGCTATGCCGGGGCCGGCCTGATGTTCGCCGACGAAGGGAAGACGCTGCGCTACCTCGTGACGACCGACGAGGCCGGACGCAGCCTTGAGCACGCGCAGGCGGCCTTGGGTCGCGGGCCGTGCGTGTCGGCATATTTCAACAACAATGCGGTGACCACGAGAGACGTCCAGAACGACCAGCGATGGCCTGAACTGGCCCCGCTCTTGGACCCGAGGGTGCGCGCGGTCGCCGGGGTGCCCGTGCGCTTGGGGGACGGCCCGGTGGGCACGCTGAACGTCTACCAGGCCGAGCCGCACGATTGGGAGGAGTCGGACACTCAGGCGTTGCTCGCCTACGCCCACGTCATAGAGGAGGTCCTGGCGGCGGCGGTGAAGGCCGAGGAGAAGAGCGCGCTGGCCGACCAGCTGCAGTACGCACTCGACTACCGCATCGTGATCGAACGGGCGATCGGCTACCTCATGGGCAAACACGACCTCACGGCCGCCCAGGCGTTCACCGGCCTGCGCAAGCGGGCCCGTGACAGCCGGCGCCGCGTGGCCGACCTGGCGGCCGAGATCCTGGGCGAACAGGCGCCCCCGGGCTGAAGGACCGGCCGATCGTGATCATGGTGACGCCGTACCGTCCCCCGGCGGACGGGGCGATGAGGGTGACTCTGCACGGCGACCTCGACGTCGAGGGCGCCGCCGAGTTGCGCCGCCACCTGCCCGTGCTGCTCGCCCGCCACCGTGCCGGCCACCATGCCCCCGCCCACCCCCTCCACGTCGACCTCGACCTGGCCGATGTCACGTTCCTCGACTGCTCGGGTGCCCGCATGTTGCGCTGGCTGGACCTCTGCGTACGCGGGCACGGGGGCACGTTCACGATCGTCCGGCCGTCCGCGCGGGTGCTGCGCCTGCTCAGGCTCCTGGAGTTCGACCACGGGCTGCCGATCGTCCACGACGAGGACGCCGGCGACGTCGCGCAGGCGAGCTGGCGCATCACCCGCCTGCGGCACATGTGCCCGGACCTCGCGCAGAGCCCCAACTGATCCCGGCTACGCTGATCCGTAATGTATCGACTGCTCTTCGCACAGGTGCTCCGCCGCTTCGACGCCGAGACCGTGCATCACGTGACCATCCGCGCGCTCCGGGTGCTCTCGGTCGCGCCCGTGGCCAAGCGGCGCCTGTACCAATGGCTGGCGCCGCGGGACGAGGCGCTGCGGGTGAAGGCATTCGGCGTCCATTTCCCCAGCCCCTTCGGGCTCGCGGCCGGGTTCGACAAGGACGCGGGCTGCGTGGAGGCGCTGGCCGCGTTCGGCTTCGGGCATGTCGAGGTGGGCACGATCACCGCGCACGCCCAGCCGGGCAACCCCCGGCCCCGGCTGTTCCGGCTGGTGACCGACCACGCGATCGTCAACCGCATGGGCTTCAACAACCAGGGAGCCGACCAGGCCGCTCGCCGGCTGCGCCGTCCCCGGAGCGTGCCCGCGGTCGTCGGCGTGAACATCGGCAAGACCAAGGTCATTCCGGAGGAGCTGGCCGTACGGGACTACGTCGCGGGCGCGCGCAAGCTCGCCCCTCTGGCCGACTACCTGGTCGTGAACGTCAGCTCTCCCAACACGCCGGGGCTTCGCGACCTTCAGGCCGTCGAGCTGCTCAGGCCCCTGCTGAAGGAAGTGCTCCAGGCGGCCGGGCGCACCCCGCTGCTCGTGAAGATCGCCCCTGACCTGGCAGACGAGGACGTCGACGCCGTCGCGGACCTGGCGGTCGAGCTCGGGCTGGCGGGGATCATCGCGACCAACACCACCATCGGCAGGCAGGGCCTGTCCAAGGCCGAGGCCGCGGGGGCCGCCCAGACCGGCGGCCTGTCCGGGCGGCCGCTGAAGGCCCGCTCGCTGGAGGTCCTGAGACGGCTGCGCGCCCGCGTGGGCGACCGCGTCGCCCTCGTGTCGGTCGGGGGCGTCGAGGACGTCGACGACGTGTGGGAGCGCCTGCTGGCGGGCGCCACGCTGGTCCAGGGGTACACCGGGCTGATCTACGAGGGGCCCCTGTGGGCGTGGCGCATCAACCGAGGCCTGTCGCGGCGGCTGCGGCGCCACGGGTACAAGTCGGTGCAGGACCTGGTCGGCCGCGTCGCCGATTGACGGCCGTCGTACCATACCCTGGCTAGGTACCTTGGGCCGGAAGGATGGGCGAATGACCACCAGCACGTACACCGTCACCGGAATGACCTGCGACCACTGCGTCCGCTCGGTCAAGGAGGAGGTCGGCGAGGTCCCCGGTGTCACGACCGTGGACGTCGACCTCCCGACGGGCCGCGTCGAGGTCTCCGGCACCGCCCCTCTGGACGACGAGGCCATCCGCGCCGCGATAGCCGAAGTCGGCTACGAGGTGGCCTGACCTCCTTCGAACCCGGCTCCCTTCACTCCAGACGCCGGCTGCGTGCCGTCGGCCTCTCACTTCGGCGCGTGCGCGACTTTCGGCATCCGTTAACCCCATCCCCCTCCCCTCCGACTGTGCAGGGTGACGGAGGACGCGATGACCGATGAACTGCTGGTGGTACGTGCCCAGTTGGGCGAGCGGACGGAGCTGGCCGAACTGGTGGCTCGCTGGAGGGTGCCGCTGTGGACGTACGTGCGGCGCATGCTGGATGCCGAACGGGCCGACGACGTGAGCCAGGAGATCTGGCCGGCCGTGATCCGCGGCCTGCCCGGGCTCCGGGCACCCGGCCGATTCACACCCTGGCTGTTCACCATCGCCCGCCGATCGGTGACAGATCGCCTGCGAACCGAGTACGCCAGGGCGGCGGAGATCGCGCCTGACACGTTCCTCACCGAAGACCATGAGCGGATCGGGCCCGCGCTACGGGCGGCGAGGGGCGGAAGGGTTCACCAAGGCTCCAGCGGAGCCGGCCACCGGCTGGGAGCGTTCGGCTCCATGGAGGGCGCCAGGCGATAACCCTTGGGGTGAGCGGGCGCCTCAGGAGGTGAGGCCAGGGGCCCTCTCCTGGCCGAGGGCCTGCTCCTGGCCGAAGGTGATCACGATGTCTCTGCCGTTGGCGTAGCTGACCACAGGTCGCTGGAGCGTGGCGCTCACCCTGTGGGCGACCCGCTGGAAGAGTTCCACCATCTCCGGAGTGTCGGCGGTCACCCTGAACCGCCCGCTCTCGACAAGATGCTGGGCGACGAGCGGGACGAAGTTCACCTCGGCCCGGACTTTCTCCTCCGCACTCAGTGGGGTGCGCCGCGCCGCGGCCTGCGTGTCGAGCGGGTGGCTCATCCTGGATCTCCTCCTGATCGCCGTCCGCCTAGCATGCCACCCCCGCGTCCCCTCCGGACCACTACCGACCAGACCGCGACAACGCGGGACGTACTGACGCGGACCACCTCCTCGCCCGCGCAAACCTTGATGCCCCGCCTGGCGGCTCCCACCGAGTTTCGGATGCGTGAGTTCCTGCCGGATGGCACGTCTCCACCGATGTCGAGATACGGACACGCACGCCGTGCCTGATCACCGTGACCACCAGGCCGCCGTCACGTGGTTCGACCGGAAGGCCGAGGATCTTGGCCCACTGCCGGACCGTGGCCTTCCGCTGGACAAGATCTTCGACCAGTGGAACCGCGAGAATGCCGGTGTCTACGAGATGCCACGCCAGCCGGATCGGCCCCGGATTCTCCCTCTCAAGATCGGCCATGGCGTCGACCGAAGGCCCAGGCCCGGGTGGCAACCGAAGTTCTCTCCTGCCCGCTGACTGCAGCGCGGCGTTCACGGCGTCGCGTAAACGAGCGAACCGACGCAGATGCGTGCGAACGGTGACCGGAGACCTGCCGACCTGAGCGGCCGCCTGATCTAACGTCACCCCAGAAGCGATCAACGGTGGCATGCCAACTGGTGTCGGAAGCGGGCCCATCAGCCACCATCGCCGCGTTCGGCGGGCTGTGGAACGGAAGTCCTCGTCGCCCCGGAAGCGTTTGTTCAGCGTCGCGGCACTCACGCCGAGACGACGGACGGCCGCTCTGTACGTCGCCCTCGCCGAGCGTCGTGCGAAAGCAGTCTTCGGCCCGGACGCCAAGCCGGGTCACCAGCTGCTCGGGGGTCAGGTCGCGGACATAGGTGAAGCAGTGGGCATCCGCCAGATCGGGAAAGCGCTTGTCGCCGGGGGTGCGATCATTCCGCCATGTTCGTAGTACCGACCGAAACTGATGAATGGTGATCTGCGCGAATCAGGCGAATATGCCCCTGACCAGGTTGTACACGGTAGGGACGTTGAGTTAGGCCAACGCATTGTTCTAGAATCGCACGCGTGGCGGTAGAGGAGAGCGACCGGATCGGGCGGCGCATCACCGATGCCCGGCACCGCGTGGGGCTGACGCAGGCTCAGCTCGCGGCGGCGATCTCCATCGACCGTTCCGCGCTCGCGAAGATCGAGAGCGGCTCGCGGCGTGTCACCGCGCTGGAGCTGTCTCGTATCGCTGACACGCTCGGGGAGCGGATCGAGTGGTTCATCAAGGAAGCGCCGGCCGCGATCGTCTCTCATCGCAACCTCCAGGATCCCGGCGCGGTGAGCCCCCAGATCGACAGGTTGGTCGAACATCTGGCCCGCAACGTCGAGTTCACGGTCGGCCATGATGACAAGCTACGCCTTGAGTCCCGGCAACTCCCGCGCCCGGACTCGGCGGCCGCCGCGGAACTCGCGGCTCAGGAGGCCCGCAAGCTGATCGGGCTCAATACCGGCGAACCATGCGCCGGTCTGTCCATTCGCGCCTCCGAGATCGGACTGCTCCCCTTCAGCATCGACCTCGGCCCCGAGGCGGCCGACGCCGCGTCCCTGCTCCTGAGGACGGGAGGCGTGGCCCTCGTCAACGGCAATCTCCGGGTCGGACGCCGCCGTCTCGCCCTGGCCCATGAGCTGGGGCACTACCTGTTCGCCGACGAGTACACCGTCGACTGGCGTGTCGCCGAGCGCGACGGGGACGAAGCGTGGGAATCACGGCTCGATCGGTTCGCCCGCGCCCTTCTGCTGCCGCCTCAGGGATTGAAAGCTGCTTGGAGCGCGGCCAACGCGAAGGCGAACCTGCGCGCGGCGGCAGTGAAGATTGGCAGCTGGTACCAGGTCGACATGTCCACGCTGGCGCGCCGATTGCTGGAACTCGATCTGGTGAGCCCGTCGAACGCCCACGACATCCGCGCGGTTCGCACTACCAAGGCCGACATCGTCGAGTTCAACCTGGTCGTCGCCGAAGAGCTCACTCCTCCGCACCTCGCGAAGCGGTACGTGGAGTCGGTGCTGCGGCTCTACCGGAGCACCACCATCTCCGCAGCCCGTGCGATGGACCTGCTCGTGGATACTTGGTGCGAAGACGATCTCCCGGCACTCGACCCACTCCCGGAGAGCGCAATCTGGAAGTTTGTCTCCTAGCCGATGGACGCTTCTCAGGTACTGGTTTTCGACACGGGCCCGCTCAGCCATTTCGCCATCAACAACTGGCTCGGCGTGCTGAAGGCCGTGGTCGGCGACCGCCGGGCCGTGATCCCCGACGTGGTCGTAGACGAACTGGAGCAGGGGAAGAACCGCGACAGCCGGATCGCGCCCGCGTTGACGGCGAACTGGATCGAGCACCGGGAGTTGTGCAGTCCTGAAGAGATGGTCGCCTTCGGACGATTCTCGGAACTGCTTGTAAGAGGAGATCGCAATCGAGGCGAGGCGGGTGTCCTCGCGCTCGCGCACACACTGAACGGTGTGGCCGTCGTGGATGACGGCGCCGCCCGCAAGGCCGCGGAGACTTACAAGATCACGTACCGTCCGACCCTGGCCCTGCTGTGCGATGCCGTCGACAACGGACTGCTGACCCTCGCCCTCGTAAGCGCGCTGGCCGATGATCTTCTTTCCAGCGAGTACCGTCTTCCCTTCGGCCCCGGTGGGTTCCTCATCTGGGCCAAGCAGAACGGCCGCTTTCCCGACGAGGCGTGAACTCCCTGAGAGGCCACCGGGCCGCCATCTCTGGATCTGCAGGTGTGAGTTGGCCATCGAGCAGGTGCTCAGCCATGCTTCAGCCTGGAAGAACAGCCCGAGCTGAGCGAGGACGTTTCTGGGTGTGGCGGTGCCTCAGTAAGGGCTAGCTGAGGCTGGGGCGGGTGGAGTCTGCCTCTTGGGTCAGTTCTTCGAGGTGGCGCATGACGTCGCGGACCTGGACCTTGCCGGGCTGGTGCATGCGGTCGCCGGTGCCGCCGCGTTGCCAGGGGAGGGGGCCGGTGAGGGGGCGGTACTCGACGCCGTAGGCGTCCAGGCGGCGGAGGTGGGCCGGTAGCGCGGACGCGAAGCCGTCGGCGTCGCCGGACCAGGTGATCTGGGCGACCGCGCAGCCGCGGGGCCAGGCGCGGTAGTCCAGCGTGCGGGCGTCGGGGATGCGCTCGGTCCAGAGCTGGAACTGCGCGCCGAGCACGTGCGCGGACTCCTCCGGGCGGAAGGACGGCGGCGCGGGCGTGAACGCGGTGACGTCGTCCAGCGTGATCGTGTCGCCGATCGCCGCCGGCTCCTCGGGGGAGGACGACTCGGCGTAGTCGAAGTACAGGGGGAAGACCGAGGTCGCCACGATGTCGTGGCCCGCCGCCGCGGCCTGGCGGCCGACCTCGACGCCGCGCCAGGGCATGACGATCGTGTCCTGACGGAGCCGGCCGCTGACGAACGCCTCGTCCCAGACCACCGCGCGCGAGCCGAGCCCGGCCAGCACGTCGGCCAGCGCGCGCAGGAACCAGGCGTGCAGGTCGGAGGGGGCGTCCAGCCCCAGCGAGCGCTGGTAGGCGGTGATCTCGGCGGAGGACGCCCAGGCGTCGAGCACGCACTCGTCCCCGCCGATGTGGAAGTACGGCACGGAGCCGATCGCCTCGATGATCTCCGCCAACACCGTGGCGAGGAAGTCGACCGTTTCCGGCAGCGGGGAGAGGATCGCGGGGGAGATGCCCCAGCGGTCCAGCACGTCGTGGCGCTGGGAGGGGTCGGCGCCGAGGTGCGGGTACGCCGCGAGGACGGCCGAGGCGTGGCCGGGCACGTCGATCTCGGGCACCAGCGTGACCGCGCGGGTGCGGGCGTAGGCGGCGATCTCGCCGAGGTCGGCCAGGGTGTAGTAGCCGCCGTGCGGGGTGTCGTCGAACGCGGACTCGCCGCGGAAGGGCTTGGTCGTGGTGCGCGCCCGGTGGGAGCCGACCTCGTGGAGCAGCGGGTACGCCCGGCTCTCGACGCGCCAGCCCTGGTCGTCGGCCAGGTGGAGGTGGAGGCGGTTCAGCTTGTGCGCGGCAAGCAGGTCGATCATGCGGAGCACTTCACGCTTTGGCATGAAATGTCGGGACACGTCGAGGTGGGCGCCCCGCCATGCGAACCGGGGCGAGTCCTCCACCCGCCCGCACGGGACGGTCCACCGCACGCCTGGGACGGCCACGGACCGGAACGCCTCCGCCGGCAGCATCTGCCGCAGGGTCTGCCCGGCGTACAGCGCGCCCGCCGCGCCCCCCGCGACGATCTGTACGGCCTCAGGAGTCACTGTGAGGGCGTATCCCTCGACGCCGAGGGATTCGTCCATCTCGACGGTGATCGGCCCGGTACGTGTCTCTGAGAGCCCCTCTGTGCCTGCCTCCGCGACCGCCGGGGAAGTCGCGGGCCTTGGATCGGCGTGCCCGAGGTCGAGTACGGCCAGCGCCACCCGCAGCGCGTCCACGAGATCGGCCGGCCCCGATACGGAGGTCCGGGGGAGGAACTCGAACGAGCCGGAAGCCGTTTCGACGACGCGAGGACGCGGGATCAGGTCACTCATAACTACAGATCATGCCAAAGTCCCCAGATGGATCGCGCGACGTCTGCGGGGCGGGCTGTTCGCGGTGGCTGGGGTTCGGTTGGTGGCGGTCAGCCCAGGTAGTCCTGGAGGCCCTTGGCCAGGGAGTCGGCGATGCGCTGGCGGAAGGCCGGGTCCTTCAGCTTGGCGGCGTCGCTCGGGTTGCGCATGTTGCCGGTCTCGATGAAGACCTTGGGGACGGTCGACAGGTTGAGGCCGCCCAGATCGCTGCGGTAGTCGAGCGCGTTCTTGCCGATGTAGGTCGAGTACGGCATGCCGGTGCCCGACTTGTACGCGTCACGCAGCGCGAGGCCCAGCTTGGCGGACTTGCCCACCACCGGGTCGACCGGGCCGCCGATCTTCTTCGGCATGATCACGTGGAAGCCCCTGGCCGAGGCCGGCGCGCCGTCGGCGTGGACGGAGACCGCCGCGTTCGCGTGCGCCTTGTTCCCGATGGCGGCGCGCTGGGTGATGCACGGGCCGACGCCGGTGTTGTCCGTGCGGGTCAGCTTGACGGTGGCGCCCTTGGCCTTCAGGACCTTCACCATGCGCTTGGCGACGTCCCACGTGAAGGCGGCCTCGGAGTAGCCGTCGTCGGTCGCGGTGCCCGTCGTGTCGCAGGGCTTGGACTCGGTGATGACGTTGACGTTCTTGTTGATGATCTCCGGGTGGCGGTAGTTGCCGCCGTTGTGGCCCGGATCGATCACGATGACCTTGCCGGCCAGGGGCTTGGCCGGCGTCGGAGCCTCGGCGGCGGCCGCCTCGGCGGCCGTATGGGTGGTCGCCTCGCCGGCCGTGCGGACCTCCGTGGACGCGGGCCGCGCGGACGCGCTCCTGATCTCGGCGGTGCGGGCGGAGCCGGCGTCGGCGGCGTCCTGGCCCGCCGCGGCCCCGCAGGCCGAAGCGCCCAGCCCGCACAAGGCCAGGAGCGTGACGGCCAGTGCTCGACTGGTCACGATGATCCCCTTCGCAATACGACGTCTCGGCTCCAACCTACGCGGACCCGCGAGGTGACCTGGACGTTATCCACAGGAGGACCGGAAGGGACCGCTCCATCCACAGGCGGGGCCGAGGCCGGTTCATCCACAGGCAGGGCCGACGGCCGCCTCGTTCACACGGAGGCCGGAGGGATCGGTCTATAGGGAGGCAGGAGGGACAGGTCCATCCATACCAGGCCCTACGAAGGCGAGGTCACCAGGCGGGCTCCCCGAGGTCCTGCTTCTGGAGGAGGGCGGCCAGCTCCCGGGCGTCCTCGGCGTCAAGGCCGAGCACGACGCGCGGCCGTCCCCACGGGTGGTCGATGGAATGGGCGACGTAGCTGGCGACGGACTCGCTCGCGCCCTCGTCGTCCTTGCCCCGGGCGGCCCGCCAGTGCGCCCACGCACGCTCGAGCTCGGCCGCCGCGCGCTGCGCGCACGACACCAGTTCCGGATCACGCATGACAACCCCCGGTCAGGGCACCGGCCACCTGGTCCGGCGGGCACCGCCTGCCCACCCGCTGCCCCCGCGACACGCGGGCGCACCATTCCAGATCGGTCCGGTCCGGCACGCCGGAGGGCCGGCGCCATGCTCCGAGTCAACACGGGAGGTGCGCCGATCCCGTGGAGGTTGACCTACCCTTGGGGATCACTTGGAGCCGGGCCGGTGCTGTGCCGCACGACCAGCTTCGGCGTGACCTGCCGCAGCCGCGCGACCTTCCCGGGGTCGCCGATGCGGTCGCTCAGCAGCGCGGCGGCCGACCTGCCCATCGAGCGGCGGGGCTGGTCAAGGCTGGTCAGCGATATGTGGTGCACGGCGGCCAAGTGAGTGTTGTCGTACCCCACGACCGACAGGTCTTCGGGGACGCGCAGCCCGAGCTCGCTCGCCGCCACCAGCACGCCGAGCGCGACGACGTCGTTGGCCGCGAAGATCGCCGTGGGACGGGGGTCACGTTCCAACAGAGCGCGTGCCGCCCTGCGCCCGCCTTCTTCGGTGAAGTCCCCGTGCTCGACCATGATGTGCGGGGCCAGCCCGTGCCGGCGCATCGCCACGAGGTAGCCCTCGCACCGGAACCTGGCCGAGGACGACGGCGTGCCCTCGATGTGGGCGATCCGCTTGTGCCCCAGCTCGACCAGGTGATCGACCGCAAGCCGCGCGCCGAGCTGGTCGTCGTCCACGACGATGTCCACGCCTTCGAGCTCGACGTCCCGCTCGCCGACGACCACCGTCGGCGTGTACGCCGCGGCCTCGGCCAGGGTCTCGCTCGACGGCGCGACCCCGAGGAGCACCAATCCGTCGACCCGGAGCTCCAGGAACGCCTCGACCGCTTCCTCCTCGAAGGCGGGATCCCAGCGCCCGCTTCCGATCAGCAGCCGCAGCCCGTCACCGTGGAGGCTCTCCTGGAGGCCGTCCAGGAACTCGGCGTAGAACGGGTTGTGCAGGTCGGCGACCAGTGCTCCCACCAGATGGGTACGTCCCTCGACGAGGCTGCGCGCGACGGCGTTGGGCCGGTAGCCGAGTTCCCTGGCCGCCTGCAGCACCGCCTCGCGCCGGTGTTCGCTGACGTGCGGGGACCCTCGCAGCACCAGGGACACCAGCGACTTTGAGACGCCCGCGCGTTCTGCAACGTTCCGGATCGTCGGCCGGGGACGCGGCCCGTGCGCGTCACCGAGGCCGGGCTCGGTCGTGCCGACCTCGGAGTGGTACCGGGCGGTCGTCTGGATGGACGGTCCTGACATGGTTCTCCCCACGCTGAGTGGATGTGCACCTGTCAGACCAAACGATCGAGTCGCGCTGAGGGTACGGGTGTTTGTGCGCCTCGCTGCATGGTCCTCTGGGCCGCCCCTTATTGGGCACGCCCTCCGATAGTGTGCGCAGTGTGGGTGCGACATCAAGGGCCCCAGGTGAGCGCGAGAACGCCGGTCCCGGCGGCGCGCGCCCGGCACGGCGCAGGCTGACCGTCGACCGCCGCCGTGAAGAGCTGATGGCCGCCGCCCTGGAGCTCTTCAGCAAGCATGATGTCGAGGACGTCTCGATCGACGATGTCGCCGCCGCGGCGGGGGCCTCTCGCGCGCTGGTCTACCACTACTTCGGCGGCAAGCACGAGCTGTACGTCGCCGCGTTGCGCGGCGCGGCGCTGGAGCTGGAGGAGCGGCTGCGTCCCGTGGCGGGCGGCACGCTGGCCGAGGAGCTGGCGGCGGGCCTCACGCGCTACTTCGACTTCGTGGAGGACCACGCGGCCGGGTTCGCGGCCCTGCTGCGCGGCGGACCGGCCAATCGGGCGGGCGAGGTCGGGGTGATCGTCGAGGGCGTCCGCAGGCGCCTGACCAAGATGATCCTCATCCAGATGCGCGTGAGCGAGCCGAGCCCGGCGCTGCGCATCACGCTGAGGTCCTGGATCGCCTGCGTCGAGACGGCCGGGCTCGACTGGCTGGAGGTACGCGACATCGATCGCACGGTCCTCGAACGTCTGCTGCTCGACCAGATGGTCGCGTTACTGAAGGTCGCCGCCGGCCAGGACGGTCAGATCGGCCGGTTGCTCGCCGATCTCGGGCGGCAGCCCCCGCCGGGTGGTGACGCTCCGTGAGGGTGCGCGGGGCCGATGTGGCGGAACGGTTACGACTTCGTACCGCCGCGGCCGGGGTGGCCGCGGGTGGACATCCGTGGATCTTCGCCCAGGGAACGGTGGATAGGGCTTCCGTGCGGTGGAGGCCCTAGATCCGTTATCCACCGGGACGTATCCGCCTGGCTTTCCGTGGACCGGCGCCGGGCGGGCGGCGCCTCCCCACGCCGGTCCCATGGCCTTGTTCGCGGCTCCAGGGCATGCGATGAGGCAACGTGGCCCACCGCTACAGCCCCGGCCCGCCCCCACGCGGCCATGGGTGTGTGGTGGACGCGCTCACATACGGGACGCGAGCGCGCCGGTTCTCCCCCCTAGGTCCTTGACGGTCCCGCCCTCACTCCGATCGCTGCTGCGGGATGCCCGCGAGCAGCGCACGGACCTCGGTCTCCCGGTAACGCCGGTGACCTCCGAGGGTGCGGATGGACGTCAACTTGCCCGCCTTCGCCCACCGAGTAACGGTCGAGGGGTCGACGCGGAACATGGTGGCGACCTCCGCCGGGGTGAGCAGTGGCTCGGCCTCGGGTGTACGAGCTGACATTTGTGCGGCCTCTCCTCCGTGGACCGGCGACAGCGATCCTGCGACTTGTGTTGGCGCTTGTCATGGATGTCCCACAATGATCCAGTTCGTACGGATTTTTCTGGACCGTATGCGGTATCACCCGATGTGACCATACAGCCACGTAGAGCGATTGGCGAGCCCTCAAAGTACAACGCCTTGTCCACGGGTTGATGTCACGCTCGGTGATTCTAGCGACACGTTTCGTGGTATCGCAGTGAAAACGGCAAACTACTCAGTTCGCAGAAGCGAGCTGGTGACTCCCGTTACCTACTTTTGCAGGTCACGTGCATGATTTGCGGTTCAGTTCGCCGATTCGAGGGCTTGTATTGACTTCCAGCGGACGATCACGCGCTGATACATGGCGTAGGCCAGTTCTTCTTGACCCGTGTCCAACCCGGTGAGCGCCGCCGCCAGCTCGGCCGCCGACTGGTCGGCCTGGAGCGTCGCGTCGTCCATCACGTGGACGAGGCCGCCGTAGTCCAGCTCGACCAGCGAGTGCGGGTGGAACTCCTCCAGCCAGCGCCCGACCTCTTCCACGTCGGTCAGCGTCCCGACCTCGCCCACGTGCCTGCGGATCACGACCAGCGCCCGCGCGACTCTGCGGCGCGCCTGCGCCATGGACGTCACGTACAGCAGGTTCCTGGCCGGGGCCGTCGTGGTCGGTGTGGTGGGGGTGGACGGCTCCGCGGACGGCTCCTCACGGTGACCGAGGACGAGCCACCGCTCGGCGGAGTCGAACGGCACGAACCAGGACGTCGGGACGTGCCACGTGCTCGTGCGGATATGCGTGCGCAGCGCGGAGGAGCCGCCCTTCTGCTTGTACCGGTCGAAGTCGTCGGCGGTCTGCTCGGCGATGGCCCTCGGCACGAAGCGGTCGGCCAGCTTGATCGGCGTGGCGCCCCGGAACCGGGCGAAGGCCAGCCAGGACCTCAGCCTGCTCTGCCAGGGGCAGACGTAGAGGGTCTCCTCGATGCGCCGCAGGTAGGCGTTACCGCTCTCGGCCCCGGGCGCGGGCATCGGTGGCACGCCCAGCAGCCGCCGGACGGCCTCCGCGTGCTCGGCCTCCAGGGCGAACGCGCGGCGCGGCCGGTCCTTGGAGTCGGCGTACGCCGCCCAGAAGGTGCGCTCGCGCTCGGTGAACGCGGACAACGGCTCGTAGACACGGAGATAGGCGGCGTAGGGCAGCACATCTCGAATGGTGCCATGGAGCGGCGAGCCGACGCGAGCGAGCGAGGTCGACCACGTTCAGTGGCGCCGCCGCGGCCTGGGACGACCACCGGCGCGCGGGGGTTCACCGCCCGATGGGTGGGACAGAAGTTCCGGCAAATGGACGATCATGGTCCCGGCGAGGCCGGATGGATAATGTGGTTTTCCAGGATTCGCCGCGACGAGGCGGCGGACGGGAATGACCGGGAGTCACCACAGTGACCGACGTCTTCGGGCCGTCCCACCAGGACGCAGGCCCCTCGATCGGACAGGCCAGGCACGAGCAGGTCGTCTTCTGCGCGGACGACCGCAGCGGTCTGCGCGCGATCATCGCCATCTACAACACCGCCCTCGGCCCCGGGCTCGGGGGCACGCGCTTCTACCCGTACGAGGACGAGCAGACGGCCCTCGCCGACGTGCTCAACCTCTCGCGGGCGATGGCGTACAAGAACGCCCTGGCGGGGCTCGACCTGGGCGGGGGCAAGGCCGTGATCATCGGAGATCCGGCCAAGGACAAGAGCGAGGCGCTGCTGCGCGCCTACGGCCGCTTCATCCAGTCGCTGGGCGGCCGCTACTTCACCGCCTGTGACGTGGGCACCTACAGCGAGGACATGGACATCATCGCCAGGGAGACCCCCTACGTCACCGGGCGCACCCCCGCGCACGGCGGCGCCGGCGACTCCTCCATCCTCACGGCGTACGGCGTGTTCCAGGGCATGCGCGCCTCGGCCGAGCACGTCTACGGCTCCCCCACGCTGCGGGGCAGGCGCGTCGGCGTGGAAGGTGTCGGAAAGGTCGGGTACCGGCTGGTCGACCACCTGCTGGCGGACGGCGCCGAGGTCGTGATCTGCGACGTGAGCGCCGAGGCCGTCGAGCGGGTCCGCAAGGTGCACCCCGAGGTCGAGGTCGTGGCGGACGCCGCGGCGATGAAGCGGGCCGACATCGACGTCTACGCGCCGTGCGCGCTGGGGGGCGCGCTCGACGACGCGGCGGTCGCCGGGCTGCACGCCAAGATCGTGTGCGGTGGGGCCAACAACCAACTCGCCCATCCCGGCGTGGAGAAGCAGCTCGCGGAGCGAGGCATCCTTTACGCTCCGGATTACGTCGTCAACTCCGGCGGCGTGATCCAGGTGGCCGACGAGATCGAAGGCTTCAACATGGAGCGCGCCAGGGCAAAGGCGACGCAGATCTTCGACACGACGTTGAAGATCTTTACGATCGCCGAAGAGGAAGGGGTTCCACCGGCGGCGGCGGCCGATAGGCTGGCGGAGCGCAGAATGTCGGAAGTCGGTCGGCTTAGGGGTATTTGGCTGGGCCGCTGACTGTGGACGCCCATACGGCGTACCGAGAGGCGCGCAAAACAGGTACGGTTGTAGGCGAACGAGAGCTGACGCCGGAAGTCAGGCGGCATCAGCGCGTGATGCGTTAGCGACGAGGGGTCGGGCACGACCCCGCATGAGGGGGTCGAGCCGATGGGGCGCGGCCGAGCCAAGGCCAAGCAGGTGAAGGTTGCTCGCCAGCTCAAGTACAACAGTGGCGGCACCGATCTTGACCGTCTTCGCGAGGAGCTCGGAGTCAATCACGACTCCAACCGACACGATGATGACGACGTCGACCACGAACTGGCCGATCGGTACGCCGATTACGCCAGCGAGATCGGCGATGACGACGAGGACGACAGGTCCCGCCGCCGATAGGCGATTTTCGGGTTGACGCTGGTAGGGCACCCGGTGAACGATGGCTCGCCGAGTGCCTCCTTCGCGCGCCTGAAGAGCTCCTTGTCATCCTGGATGGCGAGGAGCTCTTCGTCGTGCCCGAACACATTCGCGTAGATCGCGGCCATGCGCCGCCCTGGACCCCTGCCACCTTGATCATGGGCTCGACGGCCCCGGCCATGCGGGCGGGGCCGAAGGCCGTCAGCCCGTGAAGCGGGCCTCGCCGGTGCCCGGGACGATCTCGCCCAGCACCCAGGCGTCCTGCCCCCGCTCGCGCAGGACCTTGAGCGCCTGGTCGGCCGACTCGGCCGGCACGACCGCGCACATGCCCACGCCGAGGTTGAACGTCCGGTCCATCTCGATGGCCGGCACCCGGCCGTACCCCCCGATGACCTCGAAGATCGCCGGGGGCGTCCACGACGCGCGGTCGAGCAGCGCGTCCACCGAGCCGGGCAGCGACCGTGCGAGGTTCGCGGCCAGCCCGCCCCCTGTGATATGGGCGAAGGCGTGGACCTCCGTACGCCGCGTGAGCTCCAGGCAGTCGAGCGAGTAGATGCGCGTCGGCTCCAGAAGCTCCTCGCCCAGCGTGCGATCGAGCTCGGGAAGCGACCCCTCCAGCTCCAGGCCCGCCGTGCGCAGCACGTGCCGCACCAGCGAGTAGCCGTTGGAGTGGACCCCGGACGACGCCAGGCCCAGCACGACGTCGCCCGGCCGCACGCGGGCGGGCCCGAGCAGCTCGGACGCCTCGACCACGCCGGTGCCCGCGCCGGCCAGATCGTACTCGTCCGGCCCCATGGCCCCGGGGTGCTCGGCCGTCTCGCCGCCCACCAGGGCGCACCCCGCCAGGCGGCAGCCCTCGGCGACCCCGCCGACGATCTCGGCGACGCGCTCGGGCACCACCTTGCCGCAGGCGATGTAGTCGGTCATGAACAGCGGCTCGGCCCCGCACACCACCAGGTCGTCCACGACCATGCCGACCAGGTCGATGCCGATCGTGTCGTGCTTGCCCAGGGCCTGGGCCAGCATGACCTTGGTGCCGACGCCGTCGGTGGAGGTCGCCAGCAGGGGACGGGTGTAGCGCAGGAAGGCCGAGGCGTCGAAGAGGCCGGCGAACCCGCTGGCGTCGTCCACCACCTCGGGCCGCCGCGACCGCGCCACCCGCGACTTCATCAGCTCGACCGCGCGGTCGCCCGCCTCGATGTCGACGCCGGCCGCCGCGTAGCTGCTCACGCCAGAGTCGCCCCCGGCCACCTGGCCCGTCACGCCTTGGCCTCGAGGACGAACTTGCCCACGTTGTCGCGGTCGATCGGGATCGGATACGAGCCGTCGAAGCACGCGCGGCACAGCCGCTCGGCGGGCAGCGTGGTGGCCTCGGTCAGCCCGTCGAGCGAGATGAACCCGAGCGAGTCGGCACCGATGGACTCGCGGATCTGCTCGACCTCCAGCGACCCGGCGATCAGCTCGGCCTTCGTGGCGAAGTCGATGCCGTAGAAGCACGGCCAGGACACCGGCGGCGAGCTGATGCGCACGTGCACCTCGGTCGCGCCGGCCTCGCGGAGCATCTTGACGATCGCGCGCTGGGTGTTGCCGCGCACGATCGAGTCGTCCACGACGATCAGGCGCTTGCCCGCGATGACCTCCCGCAGCGGGTTCAGCTTGAGGCGGATGCCCAGCTGGCGGATCGTCTGCGAGGGCTGGATGAACGTGCGGCCGACGTAGGAGTTCTTGACCAGGCCCTGGCCGTACGGGATGCCGCTCTCCTGCGCGTAGCCGATCGCGGCGGGCGTGCCCGACTCGGGGGTCGGGATGACCAGGTCGGCCTCCACAGGGTGCTCGCGGGCCAGCTTGCGGCCGACCTCCACGCGCGTCGCCTGCACGCCGCGCCCCGCGATCGTGGTGTCGGGACGGGCCAGGTAGACGTACTCGAACAGGCAGCCCTTGGGCTCGGCGAGGGCGAACCGGCGCGAGCGCACGCCCCGCTCGTCGATCGTCAGCAGCTCGCCCGGCTCGATCTCGCGGGTGAACACGGCGCCCACGATGTCGAGCGCGGCCGTCTCGGAGGCCACCACCCAGCCGCGGTCCAGGCGGCCGAGCACCAGCGGGCGGATGCCCTGCGGGTCGCGGGCGGCGTACAGCGTCTTCTCGTCCATGAAGACCAGCGAGTAGGCGCCCTTGACCTCCGGCAGCAGGTCGGCCGCGGCGTCCTCGATGGACGTGCCCGGGTCGCGGGCCAGCAGCGACGTGAGCACCTCGGTGTCGGTGGTCGCCCGGGTGGCGCCCGACGGCAGGCGTGCCATCAGGTCGGGCGTGTTGATCAGGTTGCCGTTGTGGGCGAGCGCCAGGCCGCCTCCGTCGCTGGAGCTGAGCGTCGGCTGCGCGTTCTCCCAGACGCTCGAACCCGTCGTGGAATACCGGCAGTGGCCGATGGCCAGGTGCCCGCGCAGCGTGCCGAGCACCGACTCGTCGAAGACCTGGGCGACGAGGCCCATGTCCTTGTAGACGAGGATTCTGCTGCCTTCGCTGACCGCGATGCCCGCGGACTCCTGGCCGCGGTGCTGCAACGCGTACAGCCCGTAGTAGGTGAGCTTGGAGACGTCCTCCCCAGGGGCCCACACTCCGAAGACGCCGCAGGCGTCCTGGGGAGCGCGGTCCTGGGGGTCAAGGTCATGGCCTAGCCGGCCGTCGCCCTTTAGCACGTGCTTCATTCTAAGTTGGGGGTTTGACTACCTGGTAACCCGGGTGCGTCCGGGGCGGGCCAAGGTGGTCACACGTGGGCGCGCCCACGCCGGTCGTCGGGCAAAGTTCGCCGCCGTTTCGCCGTGTCCTGTAGGCATGCCGTCCGATCCGGGGGAGAGTGGGGGGTCAGGCATGCCCAGGTCGAGAGAGCGGACCGTGACGACATCTGGCGATCCGAACAACCCGGACCCGTGGGGCGACCAGCACGGTCGCCGCGACGACGGCGGACCCTCCTACGGCGAGCGGCCCCCGAGTGACCGCCCTCCCCATGGGGAGGGCGGCCGGCCTCCCTACGGGTGGCCGCCTCCCGGAGATCAGCCTCCCCGGGACCAGCCTCCGGGCGGGTGGCCCCCGGGGGGTGAGCAGCCTCCGTACGGCCCGCCGCCGTACGGAGGAGGCCCTCCCTACGGGCAACCGCCCGGGGGGTGGCCGCCCGGAGCCCGCCCCGGCGGCGGGCTCGGCACCGCCTCGCTGGTCCTCGGCATCGTCAGCCTGTTCCTGCTGTTCATCTGCGGCCTCGGCGTGCTGACGGCGATCGTCGGCATCATCCTCGGCATCATCGCCCTGGTCAGGAACACCAACCGGGGCCGCGCGATCACCGGCATCGTGCTCAGCGGCCTCGCGCTGGTCCTCGCGGTCGTCGGCTTCACCTGGTTCTTCTCGAACTTCCAGGAGTGCTTCAACCTGCCGACGCAGGCAGAGGCGCAGCAGTGCGTCGAGCGCAAGCTCGGCGTGAACGTCCAGACGCCGTCGCCCTGACGTGGGTCACTCCGGCGAGGTCAGCGGGAGGAACTCGGACAGATCGGCACGGGTGCCGCTCGCGCTGATCTTACCGGCGTCCATCGCCTGCTCCCAGGTGACGCGCCCGGTCGCGAGCTCCAGCCAGGTGCGCGGGTCCGTCTCCACCACGTTGGGCGGGGTGCCCCGGGTGTGCCGGGGGCCGGGCACGCACTGGACGGCGGCGTACGGCGGGACGCGCACCTCGACCGTCCGCCCGGGGGCCCGCTCGGCGAGGCGCTCCAGAAGGTGGCGGACCGCGAGCCGCGCGAGGTCCTTCTCCGGACGCAGCCCGCGCCCGTACAGGCCGAGGACGACCTCCACGGCCGCGGCGGGGGCGGCCTGCGCGGGGCCGTCGTAGGGATGCTCGCCCAGCTCGGCCAGCTGCGCGTCCAGCGCGGCGCGGAGCAGTTCGGGGTCGATCTTGCGTGCGGGCATCCCTCTATCCTGCCCGGCACGGGACCTTTGTCGTGCACGGCACCGGGCGCGAAACGCCGTTCACCCCGCTGGAAGCCGATGTTCATGCCACGTTGTGATGACGGCCGTACGGTCCGACGAGGAATACACCGCAAGATCTTGGAGGGACCAGTGGCGAACCCGTCGCCGCGCAGAATGCTGCCTTTGCTCTCGGCACCGCGTATGGGCGGCCGGGACGCGATGACATGCCAGTTCCGGTGTGGAAACGCCTGCGCTCACGAGGTGTCCAACACCAGTGACAACCCCTACTTCAACGACATCCTGACGAACACCCTCTCGCGCAGGGGGGCGCTGCGGGCCGGAGCCCTCGGCACGCTCGTCGCCACCGCGGGTGTCGCGGGCGCAGCCGTACCCGCCTTCGCCGACCCCGGCGACGAGGCCGCCGCGCAGACCCTCGGCTGGGGGCACCAGAAGGGCGGCCTGCGGTTCACGCCCGTGGCGCCGAACTCCGCCGACGCCCTGACCGTCGCCGACGGCTACGCCTCCTCGGTGGTGGTCCGCTGGGGCGACCCGGTCCTGCCGGACGCGCCAGCGTTCGACTTCGACCACCAGACCGCCGCGGCGCAGGCCAAGCAGTTCGGCTACAACTGCGACTACGTCACCTTCTTCCCGCTCGGCCGCGACCGGGGCCTGCTGTGGGTCAACCACGAGTACACCGACGAGAACCTCATGTTCCGCGGCTGGACCAGCGGCGACACCGTCCCGCTGGAGCAGGTCAAGATCGGCATGGCCGCCCATGGTGGCTCCGTCGTCGAGATCGAGCGCGCCGGCTGGTCCGGGGAGTGGAAGCTCGTCACCCGCGGCCGCCGCCGCTACAACCGGCGCGTCACCGCCCAGACCCCCATGCGGTTCAGCGGCCCCGCCACCGGGTCCGCCCTGCTCAAGACCGCGGCCGACCCGCGTGGCACCACGGTGTTCGGCACGCTCAACAACTGCGGCGGCGGCACGACGCCGTGGAACACCGTGCTGACCGGCGAAGAGAACTGGAACCAGTACTTCGTCGGCGGCAACGGCGTCCCCGACGCCCAGAAGCCCTACCTCACCCGGTACGGCATCAGCACCACCACCGCCATCCCGAGCGGCAACCGGCGCTTCGACCGGGTCGAGGAGCGCTTCGACCTGGCCAAGCACCCGCAGGAGATCAACCGCTTCGGGTGGGTCGTCGAGGTCGACCCGTTCGACCCCGACTCGACGCCGATCAAGCGCACGGCGCTCGGCCGGTTCGCGCACGAGGCCGCCACCACCACGCTGACCCGGGACCGCCGCGTCGCCGTCTACATGGGCGACGACGGGCGGTTCGAGTACATCTACAAGTTCGTGTCCAAGGACCGCTACATCCCCGGCTTCGACCGGCACAACCGGGGCCTGCTCGACGAGGGCACCCTGTACGTGGCGATCTTCACCGGTGACAGCCCCGCCACCGAGATCGACGGCACCGGCAAGCTCCCCGCCGACGGCGCCTTCGACGGCACCGGCAAGTGGGTCCCCCTGGTCAGCGGGAGCAGGTCGTTCGTCGACGGGATGACCGCCCAGGAGGTCCTGGTCTACACGCGCATCGCCGCCGACAAGGTGGGCGCGACCAAGATGGACCGCCCGGAGGACATCGAGCGCAACCCGGTCAACGGCAACATCTACGCCGCGCTGACCAACAACAGCAACCGGGCCGTCGCCAACGCGGACGAGGCCAACCCGCGGGCCTCCAACAGGCACGGCCACATCCTGGAGATCGCCGAGGACGGGAACGACGCCGGCGCGACGGTCTTCCGCTGGGCGCTGCCGCTCGTCTGCGGCGACCCCAACGACCCCTCGACGTACTTCGCCGGGTTCGACAAGACCCAGGTTTCGCCGATCTCCTGCCCGGACAACGTCACCTTCGACCGCGAGGGCAACCTCTGGATCGCCACGGACGGCAACGCGCTCGGCAAGAACGACGGCCTGTTCGCGATGCCGCTGTCCGGCCCCGACCGGGGTCACGTCCGCCAGTTCCTGACGGTGCCCTACGGCGCCGAGACCTGCGGCCCGCTGATCACCCCGGACCAGCTCAGCGTGTTCGTCGCCGTCCAGCACCCGGGCGAGATCACCGGCGCCACCCCGGACAACCCCGCCAGCCACTGGCCCGACGGCGGCACCGGCCAGCCCCGCCCCTCCGTGGCCGTCGCCTGGCACAAGCAGGGCAAGAAGATCGGCTCCTGACCCACCCGCGCCGCCTCCCGGAACCATCTGGAAGGCGGCGCGGTCTTACGGAGACGTGGGGTGAGGGGACTTATGGAGACGTGGGTGAGGGAAGGCCCTGACGGTCGTCAGGACTGGACGGTCGTCAGGACTGGACGGTCGTCAGGACTGGACGGTCGTCAGGCGAGCAACTCGTCGGTGGTCGCGACGGTACCTGCGCGACGAAGCCACTGTTCGAGCTGACCGATGTCGGTGCACGAGGAGATGCGCTCGCGCTGCACGTCGGTGACGGCGAGCCCCCGCCCCTCCAACACCAGCAGAACGGACTTGGCCTCCCCCTTGACAAGTCCTTCCTCGCGGCCTTCCTCGCGGCCTTCCTGGCGGCCTTTGGCGCGGAGTTCGGAGATGTAGGGGTGGGTTTTGGTGTCCATCAGCGTCCTCCATACGTCCCGTGCGTGTCCCTTGCCGAGACCGGACTCGGTGAACTCGGCCAGGTCCGCGGCCTCTTGCTTGTCGATTTCGCGAAGTGCGTCGGACAGCACGTCCAGTATCGCATCAACGTTTCGTGACCTCGCGTGTACGACTGCCGACAGGATGGCGAAGTAGACGTCATCGGCCGCCTTGTCCTTGTCGGTGATGGCCGGGACATTGTCGGGGCCGAGCACCAGGGGGCGGACGGTCAGGGCGGGCCACTCGGGCAGGCCGACCACATAGGGATCGCGGGCCCAGCGCGCGGTGGCGGCGTTGCGGCTGGTGACGATCAGCAGCACGTCGCATCTGTGGGTGTCGTGCAGGTGGGCCAGGTAGCGCGCCCAGCGGCGGCGTTTCTCCTCCGACTTCTTGGTCTGGGATTCGACGGCGACGATCACCTGGGTATCGGGAAAGTGGAGCATCACCAGGGTGTCGACCCAGCGGGGGACGGGTTCCAGGTCGGTGAGGTCGACATTCATGATGTCGACCTTGACCGGGTCGGGCAGGGGCATGCCCAGTTCTTTCCGTAGGACGCGAGCGAGCAGGTCGGTACGTCGTTGGAAGATCCTGTGCAATGCCTCATGCGGCGCAGTAGGCATGACGGTAAGTTATCGGCAAATCACTGACCGTGCACATCGTGCCGGTCAAGGCGAGCGTCGGCTGTGGGTGGGCGGCACTCGCCCCTGGGGCGGCGTCAGGTTCAGGCCACGGGCTCGGGGATCTTCGGGGCGTCCGCGGGGGTGGGCGGTGCGGCGCGCCGGGCGCGCAGGGAGATGAGGCTGACCGGCACGCCGAGCGCGACGATCGCGGCCGCGACGACGAGCGCGAGTTGGTACCCGTCCAAGAACGCCGTGAGGGGACCCGCGCCACCGGCCGCGGACGAGCTCTGGCGGGCGCTGAGGATCGCGCCGAGCAGGGTGACCCCGAGCAGGCCGAACACCTCCCGGGAGACGTTCAGCACGCCGGACGCGACGCCCCCGCGGCCCTCCGGCAGTGCTCCGAGGATCGCGTTGGTGAGGGGCACGAGCAGGCCCGCCCCCACGCCGTACACCATCAGCCAGGGGAAGATCTGCACGTACGTGCCGCCCTCGCCGACGAAGCTCAGCGCGACCACGGCGACGGCCATCAGGCCGAGGCCGAGGGCGACGGTCGGGCCGGTGCCGAGGCGGCCGGCGATGCGGGGTGAGACGGTCGCGAGCGCGGCCATCAGCAGGGCCATGGGGACGAACGCCGCGCCGGCCTGGGTCGGGGTGAAGCCGAGGACGTTCTGGAGCCACAGGGCGGTGAAGAAGTAGATGCCGAAGATGCCGAACGCCCACAGCCCCATGGAGAGCAGCCCGCCGCTGAAGACGCGTTCCCGGAACAGCGACAGGTCGATCATCGGCTCCTTGGCGCGGGTCTCGATCAGGACGAATGCCGCCGCCGCGACCGCCGCCGCCGCGAAGGACCCGAGGATGACCGCGGACGTCCAGCCCCGGCTCTCGCCCTCGATGAGCGCGTACGTCAGCGCGAACAGCCCGAGCGAGGAGGCCAGCAGGCCGGGGACGTCCAGGCGGTGGCGGACGGTGGGGCTCGACCCGCGCATGGCCCAGGCGGCGAGCGCGAAGGTGATGAGGCCGATCGGGACGTTGATCAGGTAGATCCAGCCCCAGTGCCAGTTCTCGCTGATGAACCCGCCGGTCAGAGGGCCGAGGGCGAGCGCGAGGCCGCCGATGGCGCTCCAGATGCCGACCGCCGTGCCCCGCTCGCGCGGGTCGGGGAAGAGCTGGGGGATCAGTGCGAGCGCTGTGGGGGTCAGCAGCGCGGCGCCGACGCCCTGCAACCCACGGCTGAGTATCAGCGTCGTCCCGTCCCCCGACAGGCCGGCCGCCGCCGAGGCCAGCGTGAAGACGGCGAGGCCGGTCAGGAAGACGCGCCGCTGGCCGAACACGTCGGCGAGCCGCCCGCCGGCCATCAGCAGCCCGGCGAACACCAGCATGTAGCCGCTGACGATCCACTCAAGCCCCGAGATCGTCAGCCCGAGGTCCCGCTGGATGGTCGGCAGGGCCACGTTGACGACGTTGTTGTCCAGGTAAGTCATGAAGGTGGCGAGCGAGACCGCCACCAGAGCCCACCATCTGCGATTCACAGAAAATCTCCTCTACGCTGTACTTGTACGTCGTACATGTACGTCGTACAGGAGATCCTGTACCCCGTATAGTTGTCAAGTGGCCGCAGAGAAACTGACCCGCGACAGCGTGGTCGAACGGGCCTTGGAGCTCGCCAACGAGGAAGGCGTCGAGTCGCTGACGATCCGGCGGCTGGCGGGCCGTCTGGGCGTCACTCCCATGGCGCTGTACTGGCATTTCAAGAACAAGGACGAGCTGGTGTGGGCGCTCGCCGAGCATCTGCTCGCCGGCGTGACGGCGGACGTCTCCCCGGGCGACCCCTGGCAGAAGCGGCTGCGCCGCATGGTCGAGGCGCTCGTCCGGACGATGCGCGAGCATCCCTCCCTGCCCGCCTTCCTCACCGCGGTCGAGGACAAGCGCGACGTGGAGAGCTTCAAGCGCGCGACCGAGGCGGCCCTGGACGCGCTCACCACGGCCGGGTTCACCCTGAGCGAGGGCTACTACATCTCGTCCTACCTGCTCAACGCCTCGATCGCCCTGGTCAAGTACCAGCCGGGGTGCCCGGTCGGCATGCCGGAGGCCGAGCAGGCCGAGATGCTGCGGCTGCGCAGGCTGCACCTGGAGTCGATGCCGCGCGACCGCTACCCGCACATGGTCGAGTACGGCGCCACGCTGGGCGCGCCGCCCGACCTCGACCACTACTTCGCGTTCGGCGTCGACCTGATGATGGAGGGCGTCGAGGCCCTGGCGCGGTGCCGGGAGTGAAACAGGTCTAGCCGGACGCGGCGCGCTTCGCGCTCGGGCGGGCGCAGGCGGCCGTGACGACACCCGCGAGCGCGACCGTCGTGAGCACGAGGTACGTCCGCTGGAAACCCGACATGAGGTGCTGGACCGCCACGGGGGACAGCCGCGACAGCGTGCCGGCGTACACCAGGTTCCTGAGGGCGGGGGAGAGCGCGCTGGTCAGCACGCTCAGCGTGGTCGCGACGCTGAGCACGATGCCGACGTTCATGATCATGAGCCGGAAGCCGTTCACCACGCCGAGGCTGCCCGGCGGCAGCGCGCTCATCACCTGCGTCGTGTTGCCGGTGAGGAACGTCCCGTTGCCGCACCCCGAGAGGAACAGGCCCGTGCCGATGATCCAGTACGGCGTGGCGGCGTCCACCGACAGCGTCAGGCAGGCCAGGCCGCCGAAGTTGAGCAGGCAGCCGCCGACGGACAGGACGTACGGCGAGACGCGCCGTCCGAGGGCGCCCGCGATCGGGGAGGCGAGCGCCATGCCGATGGGCACCGGGAGCACGCCCATCGCGGCCGTGAACGCGTCCATCCCGCGCGCGGCCTGGAAGTACAGGGCGACCAGCAGGACGAGCGCCGAGCGGGACAGCGCCGCGCAGAAGGACGCGAGGTTGGCGAACGTCAGCATGCGCTCGCCGAAGAGGCGGACGTCGAGCACCGGGTGCGAGGCCCGGCGCTCGACGACGACCAGCACGGGGACGAGGACCAGGAAGATCAGTGTCCCGGTGAGGAAGACCGGGCTCGCCGGGCCGTTCGCGCCGGCGTCGGAGAGGGCGATGAGGACCGCCGACAGCGCGGCGAAGACGATGAGGTTGCCGGCCGCGTCCACCGGCGTGCGCGGGCCCGCGGGGACGCGGCGCAGCGTCGCCCAGCCCCAGACGAGCCCGACGACCCCGGCCGGGACGTTGACCCAGAACACCCACTGCCAGCCGGCGGCCTCGGCGATCAGGCCGCCGAGGGTGGGCCCGGCGAGCTGGGCCACCGACAGCGTGCCGATGTACACGCCCATGCCCTGGCTGAGGCGGTCCGGCGGGAAGGCGCCGGTGATGATGACCGTGCCGTTGGCGAGGATCATCGCGGCGCCGAGCGCCTGCAGGCCGCGCATGACGATCAGGAAGCCGACGTTCGGCGACAGCCCGGCCAGCAGCGAGGCGACGATGAACAGCGCGAAACCGGCGAGGTAGACCTCGCGCCGCCCGAGCAGGTCCGCCACGCGCCCGAAGAAGACCAGCGTCGCCGTGTTGATCAGCAGGTACGACAGCAGGATCCAGGACGAGGCCAGCGCGTCGGCCTCGAAGTGCCGCACGACGGCCGGGAGGGCGACGTTCAGCGTGCTCGCGTTGATGCCGATGAGGACGAGGCCGAGGCTGGTGACCGAGCACACCCGCCAGGCGTATCGGAGCTTCTTCGCGTACTCGGGTGTTCCGGGCACGAGGGGAGTGGCCTGTTCGAGCGGATGGGCGACCATGCCCCTAGTCTGATGTAAGCCTTACGTCCGTATTTGTCGGCTAATTGCTTAGATATAGGGGCAACGATCTGTATATAACGTCAGCACACCCGTGTCCCGGGGCAGCGGGTGAAACCTTCCCTAGGTCAGGCCGCGCGCGACGCCGCCTCCCCTCGCGACCAGCGGGGAACCCGATCGCCTCGACGTCTCTGACTTCCTGAACTCGGCTCATTGAACTCCGCGCACTGACTCGGCCCACTGAGCCCGCCCACTGGGCTCCGCGCACTGGGCTCCGCGCACTGGGCTCCGCGCACTGGGCTCCGCGCACTGGGCTCCGCGCACCGGGCGGAGAGGTCAGCGGGCGCGCCTGCGCAGGCCTTCGAGGTCGTAGATGACCACGCGCCGGCGGCCCGTCTCGATCAGGCCGCGGTCGCGCAGCGAGCGCAGGGCCTTGCTGACCGCCTCGCGGGACGCGCCCGTCCACCCCGCCAGCTCGTCCTGCGAGAGCGGGAGCGCGACCTTGACGCCGCCGTTGGTCGGCTCGCCGAAGCGCTCGGCCAGCTCGACCAGGCGCGTGGCCACCCGGCCGGTGGTGTCGAACGCGCCGTACTCGATGCGCTTGCGGTCGGAGTCGCGCAGGCGGCCGACGAGGAGGCGCAGGAGCAGGACGGCGACGCGGCCGTGCTCGTGCAGGAAGGCCGCGAAGTCGCGGACCACGACGCCCTCGACGGGCTCCAGCGCGGTGACCGTGCCCGAGCGGGGCTCGTCGCTGATGCCGGACATCTCGCCGAGGAGCGCGCCCGGGCCCCGGATGGCGAGCACGACCTCGGTGCCCCCGGCGGTGTGCGAGGAGACCTTGACCCGGCCCGAGGTCAGCACGAGCACCCAGTCGGCGGTGTCGCCCTCGGCCATCACGGTGGCGCCGCGATCCCACCGGCGCTTACGGCCCGCGGCCGTGAGGTCGGCGATCTCGTCCGCGGTGAGCAGGGAGAGAAACTCCCCCGGCTCGGGGGAGGGGTGGGGCGTCATCGGTTCTCCAAAGAACGCGGCGAGGGAACGTTCCCGATTATCCCGGCTGGTCTCACGCGCGGAGACGTCGTATTCCCGCCTGTGGACAACTACGCGTTCGGACGCGCGCCGCGTCCCCAGCCTGTGGAAAACCGCCTCCTCCGCCCGTGGGCGACCACGCGCACCGCACCCTCAGTCGAGCGCGGTGAGGACGAACGCCTCGACACTCTGCTCCTTGCCCTTGAGCGTCAGCGCCCCCAGAGGACGGACCTGGGCGCCAGGGCCGAGCTGCGCATGGGTCGTGGCCCCGATGACCACCGTCCCCGGCTCGGCCATGGACTCCAGGCGCGCGGCGACGTTGACGGCGTCCCCCATCGCGTTGAACCCGCGCAGCTCGGGGGCGCCGATGTTGCCCACGAGCGCCAGGCCGGTGTTGATGCCGATGCGGAACCTCGGGTACCCGGGGTTGCCCGCCGCGATCTCCTCCGCGGCCGCCTGCATGGCGAGGCCCGCCCGCGCCGCCTGGGCGGCGTGCATCTCCTGCGCCGCCGGGGCGTTGAACAGGGCGAGCAGGGCGTCGCCGACGAACTGCACGATCGTCCCGCCGTGCTCAAGCACGCACGGCACGGCGGCCCCGTGGTAGCGGTTCAGCATCTCGACGATCTCGCCCGGCTCGACGCGCTCGGAGAACGTCGTGAAACCCTTCAGGTCGGCGAACAACGCGGTCAGCTCGACCAGCGACCCGCCGAGCGCGGCCTGGTCGGGGTCGGCCAGCAGCGACGCGGCGACGTCCGGCGACATGTACTGCCGGAAGAGCGTCTCCAGTTCGCGGTACAGCCGGGCGTTCTCCAGCGCGATGGAGAGCTGGCTCGCCAGCGTGGCGGCGAGCGCCTCGTCCTGGCGGGTGGTGCCGACGGGCACCTCCAGGGCCCCGGCCAGCACGCCCTTCACGGTCAGCGGGTGGACGACGGCCCCGTCGCCGCTGATCACCTCGGCCTCCTTGAAGTCGTCCACGCCGAACCGCCGCTCGCCGACCGTCACCTGCCCGTTCGACACCAGCCCGATGCGCACGTCCCCGTACGCCTGCCGGACCCGCTCCAGCGACCCGGCCAGCAGTTCCTCCTCGCCCAGGCCGACCCGCGCGCGGCGTCCGACGTCGACCAGCGCGCCGAGCCGCGCCGACAGCTCGCGCTCGGCGGCCAGGGCCTGCCCCGCGCGGTCCAGCACGGCGGCCTGGCCCTCGTTCAGGCGGAACTTGCCCGCCAGCCGGGTGGCCACCGGCGGGCCCGAGGACGACCCGCTCTCCCCCATGCGCCGCAGGTGGCCGACGAGTTCCTCCAGCGCCTCGTCGTACCGCGCCTGGATGCGGCGGATCGTCGCCGCCAGCGCCACCGAGTCGAACAGGCCCTGGCTGGAGCCCTCGCGCCGGAACTGGATGTAGGCGCTGTAGGCGACGAACACGAACGCCAGCGTCAGCAGCAGGTGCCACTCCCACCACGACATCAGCCAGTTGGGGCGGAAGAACCCGGCGACCATCGCCTCGCCCAGCAGCGCGTACGCGGTGACGAGGCTGACGAGCATGGCCGAGGGGCGGCTGCGGTGGATGCGGAACATCAGCGCGGCGGACAGGGCGTAGAGCGCGGCGCCGATCCAGGAGAAGAAGCCGATGGTCGCCCCACCGGGGGGAGGCACGTCGCTGAGCGGCGTCAGGCCCTCGACCAGCGAGGCCCAGCCCCAGGCGACCAGGATCACGACCAGGCCGGCGCGCAGCAGGTCGGCCCTGGCGAGGATCGCGGCCGCCGCCCGCTCGCCGAGCGGCAGGGAGGAGACGAACGCCAGGACCGAGGCGAACGTCAGGCCGACCGGCTGGCCGATGTCGAAGCCGTAACTGCCACGCTCCAAGATGATCGTGGGCGTCGCCAGGCCGTGCAGCAGGAAGAACCCGGCGCTGCCGAGGAAGACGAGCGAGACGAGCAGCAGCCGGGCGTCCTGGCGGCGGGCGGCCGCCTGGCTGATCATCAGGCCGAGGACCACGTTGACGCCCGCGACGGCGACGATCAGCAGGAAGTGGCTCGGCGGGTGCTGCCAGCGGATGTTCAGCGGGTCAGGGTAGGTCAGCAGCAGCCACAGCCCGAGCAGCGGGAACGCCAGGTGGAGCGCCCAGACGACGCCGCGCACCGGCTGGGTGGCGGGTGGCAGATACGGATCGTCCGCGGGGCCCTCGAGGGGAGCCCCGGCCGCGTGGCCTGTCGGGGACACCTCCGCGTGATCGGTCGACGGCACGGTTCTCCTCCGCATCAGCCGGTCGAGTTCTGCCGGATGTGGCGATTATCCCGCTCGCCGCAGGACCCGGAGCGACGGCCGCACCACCTTTCTCGCGGGGCACTACTACGGTGCTCAGGGAAGGGACTCCGCCTGAGCGCCCGCCAATTCGAGACCAGGCATGTGACGCGGCGGGTGGAGGCACGTCTCACGGCGGGCGGCGGGTCAGGGGTCGCGGCGGAAGATCAGCACGAGGACGCGCAGGGCCAGCACCGAGGCGACCACCAGGAGGTTGTAGGCGAAGAGCTGGTACAGCGTGACCTGGTCGGTGACCTTCGGCCCGCTGTCGATGCCGAGGAGCAGCACCGCCATGATCCCGGTGGTGGCGGCCAGCACCGTCAGCAGCACCTGGTGCAGCATGCCGGTGACGTGCGTGCGGTCCCGCTCGTCGGCGAACAACCGCACGTTGACGCTGAGCCGCCCGTGCTCGGCCGCGCCGATGATGCGCTCCACCCGGCGCGGCAACCTGCGGAGCATGGGCAGGAGCGCCGCCATCTCGTCGGTGACGGCCCGCCTGAGCGTCGCGGCGTCCCGCTGCTCGGCGAAGTGGCGTGCGGCGAACGCCCGCGCCTCGGCGACCAGGTCGAACCCGGGTGCGAGCCGGGTCAGCGTGCCCTCCACCGTCGCCAGGGTGCGGAAGACGGCGGCCACTTCCGGCGGGACGGACAGGCCGTGACCGGAGACGATGCGGAACAGGTCGGTGAACATCCGGGCGCCGTCCAGCCCCCCGCCGCCGCTCATGTGACGGGCCATGAACCGCCCCAGCTCGCGTTCGAGCCGCCGCTCGTCGATCTCGTCGGGGCGCGGCACGACCTCAAGCAGGGCGTCCGACACGGCGAGAGGGTCTCCCCGGTCCATCGCCAGCAGCAGCCGCTGGAGGGAGGCGCGCAGCGAGGCGTCCAGCCGCCCGACCGAACCGAAGTCGAGCAGGCCGAGGCGCCCGTCGGCGAGCAGCATGATGTTCCCGGGGTGCGGGTCGGCGTGGAAGACGCCGTCCAGCATGATCTGCCGGAGCAGCGCGTCCAGCAGCGTGCGCGCCAGCGCCGCCCGATCCGTCCCATCGATCGGGACCGCTTGATCCCCGCGCCCCGGCTGATCCGCCTTGTCTTGTGCGGTCTCGCCCGGCACTGAGGCGGCGCCCAGGGGCGCTCCGTCCAGCCGTTCCATCACGAGCACCCGGCGCCCGCACAGGGAGGGGTACAAGGAGGGCACGTGAACCGCCGCGTCGCGCGAGCCCGTGGCGACGGCGGCCATGTTCGCGGCCTCCACCCGGAAGTCGAGCTCCTCGCGCAGCGCCTCGGCGAACCCGCGCGCCAGGTCGCGGACGCCGATCGCCCGCCCCCATCGCGTACGGACGTCGAGCGTCCGGGCGAGCCTGGCCACGATGTCGAGGTCGCGCTCGACCACCTCGGTGATCCCGGGACGCCGCACCTTCACCACCACCCGGGCGCCCGAGTGCAGCCGCGCGGCGTACACCTGGGCGATGGACGCGGACGCGAGCGGCTGCCGGTCGAACTCGGCGAACACCTCCTCGACCGGCCCCGACAGCTCGGCGGCGAGCACGCGCTCGACCTCGGCCCACGGCGCGGGCGCCACCTTGTCCTGGAGCAGGGCCAGCTCGTCCACGAATTCGGCGGGCAGCACGTCGGGCCGGGTGGAAAGGATCTGTCCCATCTTCACGAAGGTGACGCCCGCCTCGTCCAGAGCCCGGCGCAGCGACCGCGCGAGCCGTGCCCGCCCGGACGCGGCGTCGACGTCCGGCCGGCGCCCGCGCAGGTACGGTCCGAGGCCGTGGCGAGCCAGGATGCGGATGATCGCGAAGTAGCGGCGTGACCGGACGATCCTGCCGCGCAGCGACCTGACGAACTCGACGGGTCCGGGCAGCGAGCCGGTGGGGACGAGCGCCTCGGCGACCGCGAGGAACACCATCGACGCGAGCAGGGCGCAGGCCACGGCCAGGATCAGGAACCACAGAGGGGTGATGGCGGCGTCGTCCGGCGACACCGACCCGGCCAGCGCCTGCGCGAGCGGGCCCGCCAGCAGGAAGGCCAGCGCTCCGGCCAGGAACGCCCGGAACAAGCCGAACCGCAGGTTGAGCAGCCGCCGGGCCGCCATGGCGAATCCGGCGATTATGACGACCATCGTCACGCCGATGACGATAGAGACCATGAGGTCCACGGGCAGTCCTCCCGTACCGTCCATCGTGCCGTTCTCGTACGGATACGTGGCGGCGTGCGTCGCTGCCGCGCCGACCCTACCGCGTGATCTGTCACTTGCCGTCTGTGTCGCCACCGTCAACCAGGCGACGACGGCGGCGCCGTGGCGACCCTCGTCGAGAAAGGCCTACGAACTCGCCGCCACCGGGTCGAGGTCCTGCGACTAGCGTCCCCCCGCCGGAGTCGCGGCCCTGGCGGGCTGCACGCCTGCGGCCCGGTCGTTAACGGGCGACCGAAACATCCGTTACTTTGTCAGGCACGGCCGGATAAATGCCAATACCGGACGCCCGTTTCGGAAGGCGGTGGATCTGTGGGGGGATCCACCGCCTTTTGCGAAGGCGGACTCCGACGCCCGGCCGACGCCGGCGCTCAGGCCCCGAAGACCGCCGGAAGCGGCGCTTCCTGCACCGCGCGCAGCTCGTCCACCGGGACCTCCAGCACGTCCTCGACCGTCAGCGCCGTGCCACCGGTCGTGCCGAGCCCGTAGCAGGGGACCTCGTGCCGGGCGCACAGCTCGGCCAGCTCCTCGAACGCCTCCGGCCGTACGGTGACCAGGGCGCGGGCCGTGGACTCGCTGAACAGCGCGGTGAAGGCGTCCTCCAGGGGGAGCCGGACGGTCGCGCCGACCCCGCGCGCCAGCGTGGCCTCGGCCAGGGCGACGGCCAGGCCGCCGTCGGACACGTCGTGCGAGCCCTCCGCCAGCCCGCGCCCGGCCGCCTCGGCCAGGACGGTGGCCAGCGCGCGCTCGGCCTCCAGGTCGACGACCGGGGGCAGGCCGCCGAGGTGCCCATGGGCGACGTGCGCCCACTCGGAGCCGCCGAACTCCTCGCCGGTGTCCCCCAGCAGGACGATCTTCAGGCCGGGCGCGGTGAAGCCGTGCGGCACCCGCCTGCGCACATCGTCCAGCACGCCGAGCACGCCCACCACGGGGGTCGGGTGGATCGCCGTCGAGCCGGTCTGGTTGTAGAACGAGACGTTGCCGCCGGTCACCGGTACGCCGAGCGTCTTGCAGGCGTCCGCGAGCCCGCGCACGGCCTCGGCGAACTGCCACATCACCTCGGGGTCCTCCGGGGAGCCGAAGTTGAGGCAGTTGGTGACGGCCAGCGGGCGCGCGCCCGTGACGGCCACGTTGCGGTAGGCCTCGGCGAGCGCGAGCTGCGCCCCCGCGTACGGGTCGAGGCGGGCGTACCTGCCGTTGCCGTCGGTGGCCAGGGCGAGGCCGCGGTCGGTCTGCTCGGCGCCGGGCATGACCTCGCCGACGCGCAGCACCCCGGCGTCGGCCGGCATGGCGAGCACGGTGTTGCCCCGGACATAGCGGTCGTACTGGGAGGTGACCCACTCCTTGGAGGCGAGGTTCGCCGACCCGAGGAGCTGGAGCAGTGTGGCGCGCAGGTCCGCAGGGCGCGGCAGGCGCGCGGCGTCGTCGGCGTTCAGCGCCGCCTGGCCCGCGGGCTCGTGGAACGGCCGCTCGTACACCGGGCCCTCGTCGGCCGCGGTGCCCGGCGGGATGTCTACGATGACCTCGTCCTTCCAGGTCATCACCAGCCGCCCGGTGTCGGTGACCTCGCCGATCACCGTGGCCGGGACGTCCCAGCGGGCGCAGATCGCCATGAACGCGTCGATGTCCTCGGGCGTCACGACGGCCATCATGCGCTCCTGCGACTCGCTCATCAGGATCTCCTCGGGGAGGAGCGAGGGGTCGCGCAGCGGGACGAGGCCGAGGTCGACGCGCATGCCGCCCGTGCCCTTGGCCGCCAGCTCGGTCGTCGCGCAGGACACCCCGGCCGCGCCGAGGTCCTGGATGCCGACGACGACGTCGGCCTCGAACAGCTCCAGGCAGCACTCGATGAGGAGCTTCTCCATGAACGGGTCGCCCACCTGCACGGCGGGCCGCTTGGCGTGTGACTCGTCCTCGAACGTCGCCGAGGCGAGCACCGAGGCGCCGCCGATGCCGTCCGGACCGGTGCGCGCGCCGAACAGCACGACCTTGTTGCCCGGGCCGGGCGCGGTGGCGAGCTTGATCTGATCCTTGCGCAGCAGGCCCACGCACAGCGCGTTGACCAGCGGGTTGCCGAGGTAGCAGGGGTCGAAGACGACCTCGCCGCCGATGTTGGGCAGGCCCAGGCAGTTGCCGTAGGAGCTGATGCCCTCGACGACGCCCGGCAGCACCCGCCGGGTGTCGGGGGCGTCCAGGGCGCCGAACCGCAGGGAGTCCATGACGGCGATCGGCCGGGCGCCCATCGACATGATGTCGCGGACGATGCCGCCGACGCCGGTCGCCGCGCCCTGGTGGGGCTCGACGTACGACGGGTGGTTGTGCGACTCGATCTTGAAGGTGGCGGCCCAGCCGTCGCCGATGTCGACGACGCCGGCGTTCTCGCCCATGCCGACCAGCAGGGCGTCCGACTTCGGGGCCTTGGTGCCGAACTGGCGCAGGTGCACCTTGGAGGACTTGTAGGAGCAGTGCTCGCTCCACATGACCGAGTAGATGGCGAGCTCGGACGACGTGGGCCGGCGGCCCAGGATGGCCCGCACCCGGTCGTACTCGTCGGCCTTCATGCCGAGCTCGGCGTACGGCTGCGGCTCGTCGGGCGTCTGGCCGGCCCGCTCGACTGAGTCGATCATGTGTGCTCCTCGCGGCGCGCTCGTGGCGTCGGTCACAGGTTGACGAACCTCTTCAGGATCGAGGTGAAGAAGCCCCGGCCGTCCACGCTGGGCGCTCCGGTGAGCTCCTCGACGGCGTGCTCGGGGTGGGGCATGAGGCCGACGACGTTGCCCGCCTCGTTGCTGATGCCCGCGATGTCGTTGATCGAGCCGTTCGGGTTGGCGCCGAGGTAGCGGAAGACGACCTGGCCGCCGGACTCCAGCGCGGCGATCGTGGCGGCGTCGGCGACGTAACGGCCCTCGCCGTGCTTGACGGGCAGCAGCAGCTCCTGGCCGGGGGCGTAGTCGGCCGTCCAGGCGGTCGTCGCGTTCTCGACGCGGACGCGCTGGTCGCGGCAGACGTAGTGCAGCCCCTGGTTGCGGGTGAGCGCGCCCGGCAGCAGGTGGGCCTCGCACAGGATCTGGAAGCCGTTGCAGGTGCCGAGCACGGGAAGCCCGGCGCGCGCCGCCGGGATCAGCTCCTCCATCAGCGGCGCGAAGCGGGAGATCGCCCCGCAGCGCAGGTAGTCGCCGTAGGAGAAACCTCCGGGCAGGAAAACCGCGTCCACGCCCCTGAGATCATGATCGGCGTGCCAGAGGGGGACGGCCTCCCCGCCCGCGTGCCGGACGGCCCTGGCGGCGTCCTGATCGTCAAGAGTTCCCGGAAAAGTGACCACGCCCACGCGGGCAGCACCCATGGCTCTCGTACCCCTCCACATGCGAACGCCGCGCCGACGTCTCACACAAGATCGGACGGCGGTCTCGCGGCGGTACATTCAGGCTACCTGCCGACCGGCCCGGGGAGGACCGGGTCACGGACGGGCGGCACCGACCCGGGACGGCGCGAGGGGTGATTTCTGCCATAGGCCGGAAGGCGAGGGGGAACTTCGATGCGGGACCGGCGGCGCGCGGGGCTGTCAGCGCGGTCAGACGGCCGCCAGCTCGCGATCGTGGCGGGCGAGGAACTCCTCGTCCCAGTCGAGCTCCTTGCGCAGCAGGACGGTGGTGCCGCTGCCAGGGGTGATGTCGAAGAAGATCTCGTCGACGACCGACTGCATGATCAGGATGCCGCGCCCGTGCTCGGCGTCGCCGGGAGGGTACTGCCGGGGGACGGCGCCGATGCCGAGGCCGCCGTCGACGACCCGCAGCTCACACCGGCCCTGGCCGATCGCGGCGGTCACCTCGTAGCGCTTGGCGGGGCCGCCGTGCCGGACGGCGTTGGCGCAGGCCTCGGAGGTCGCCAGGAGCACGTCCGATACGCAGTCCTCGCTGACGCCGATGCAGCGAAGGGTGTCCCCAAGCACCCGCCGGACCATCGGAATGCCGATCGCATCCCGAGGCAAGGCCAACGAGAACTCAATATCCACCGGACCCCTCCGAGGTGCCGAAAGTCACGTTGGAGAGGTTTCCCCGATGAATCAGGGCTAACCGCAAAATCACGCTGTTGTTATTTAGCGTTGGTCAGACGCTTGCTTTCTGGTCCGCCCAAAGTTACTTTTGCGGTGATTTGCGAAGTCTCGGAGGCGTCGGCGCGGGCCGTCCTAGGGCTCGACGCGCACAGCGTAGTCCTCGATCACCGTGTTGGCCAGCAGGGTTTCGGCCATCTTTCGGACGTCCGCAAGAGCGGCCTCGTCGGCAGGGCCGTCGAGCTCGACCTCGAACCGCTTGCCCTGCCTCACCTCGGTCACGCCGGAGAAGCCAAGGCGGGGCAGCGCCCGGGCGATCGCCTGCCCCTGCGGATCGAGGATCTCCGGCTTGAGCATGACGTCGACGATGACGCGTGCCACGTGTTCCTCCCTGTTCGTGCCGCCCGGCCGGGCAGGCGTGACCAGCCTAACGGTGGCCGGCCGGGCGTCCGTCCCCTGGGCGCCGCCGGCGTGACGAGTGTGCGTCGAGGCGCACCCGGGAACGGGAGAAGTGTGGATAAGAGTGTGGATGAGAGCGTTTCACCGCCTTGCGCAATGGCCTGTGGGTTCTGCCACGATGTCCCCAGACGCATACGTACCACCACCAGAAGGTCCGTAAGCGTGTCAACTGGCCGAACGTGGATGGCGACCCCATCGGCACGGCCCCGAACGCACAGGAGCGGCACGTGACATACGCCTCTGGTGCCGAGGCACCCTTCGAGCTCGTACAACTGCTCACCCCCGAAGGTGAGCGCGTGGAGCACCCCGCCTACGACATCGACCTCACCGCCGAAGAGGTGCGCGCCCTGTACCGCGACCTCGTGCTCGTGCGTCGCGTCGACATGGAGGCCGTGGCCCTCCAGCGGCAGGGAGAACTCGGCATCTGGGCATCTCTGCTGGGACAGGAAGCCGCCCAGATCGGCTCTGGACGGGCCCTGACCGACGCCGACATGGCCTTCCCCACCTACCGTGAGCACGGCGTCGCCTGGTGCCGCGGCGTCGACCCCGTCAACCTCCTCGGGCTGTTCCGCGGCGTCAACCACGGAGGCTGGGACCCCGCCGAGCACAACTTCCACCTGTACACGATCGTCATCGGCAGCCAGACCCTGCACGCGGTCGGGTACGCCATGGGCATCCAGCGCGACGGCGCCGAGGCGGCCTCCATCGTCTACTTCGGCGACGGCGCGACCTCCCAGGGCGACGTCAACGAGTCGTTCATCTGGGCGTCGGTGTTCAACGCGCCGGTCGTGTTCTTCTGCCAGAACAACCAGTGGGCCATCTCCGAGCCGCTGGAGAAGCAGTCCCGGATTCCGCTGTACCGGCGGGCCAGCGGCTTCGGCTTCCCGGGCGTCCGCGTGGACGGCAACGACGTCTTCGCGTGCCTCGCCGTGACCCGCCAGGCGCTCAAGAACGCGCGCGAGGGTCAGGGCCCCACGCTGATCGAGGCGTTCACCTACCGTATGGGCGCCCACACCACCTCCGACGATCCGACGCGCTACCGGGTGGCGGGCGAGCTGGAGGCGTGGAAGCTGAAGGACCCGATCGAGCGCGTGAAGGCGTACCTGTTCAAGAACCAGCTCGCCGACCAGGAGTTCTTCGAGAAGGTCGACGCCGAGGCCGCGGACCTCGGCCGTGACGTGCGCAAGCGTTGTCTGGAAATGCCCGATCCCCATCCATTGGAAATCTTCGATCACGTGTATGCCGAGCCGCACACCCTGCTCAAAGAAGAGCGGGAGCAGTACGCCGCCTACCTCTCCACCTTCGAGGGAGGCGGCAAATGACCACCCTGGCGCTGGCCAAGGCGATCAACGAAGGTCTGCGGACCGCCATGGAGGACGACCCGAAGGTCCTCATCATGGGAGAGGACGTCGGCAAGCTCGGCGGCGTCTTCCGTGTCACCGACGGCCTGCAGAAGGACTTCGGCGAGGACCGCGTCATCGACACCCCGCTCGCCGAGTCCGGCATCATCGGCACGGCGATCGGCCTCGCGCTGCGCGGCTACCGCCCCGTGTGCGAGATCCAGTTCGACGGGTTCGTCTTCCCCGCGGCCGACCAGATCATCACCCAGCTCGCCAAGATGCCCCTGCGCTCCCTCGGCAAGATCAAGCTGCCCATCGTGGTGCGCATCCCCTTCGGCGGTGGCATCGGCGCGGTCGAGCACCACAGCGAGTCCCCCGAGGCGTATTTCACGCACACGTCCGGCCTGCGCGTGGCCGTCTGCTCGAACCCCTCCGACGGCTACCACATGATCCGCCAGGCGATCCGCAGCGACGACCCGGTGATCTTCTTCGAGCCCAAGCGCCGCTACTGGGACAAGGCCGAGGTCGACAGGAACGTCACCCCGCTGCCGTTCGACCGCGGTCAGGTCGTGCGGCCGGGCACCGACGTCACCGTCCTCGCCTACGGGCCGATGGTCAAGACCTGCCTGGAGGCCGCGACGGCGGCCGCCGAGGAGGGGCGCTCGCTGGAGGTCGTCGACCTGCGCTCCCTCTCGCCGCTGGACACCGACCTGATCTTCGAGTCGGTCCGCAGGACCGGGCGCTGCGTGGTCGCCCACGAGGCGCCCGTCTACTCGGGACTCGGCGCGGAGATCGCCGCCCGGGTCACCGAGGCGTGCTTCTATAACCTGGAGGCTCCGGTCCTGCGCGTCGGCGGGTTCTCGACCCCGTACCCGCCGTCCCGGCTGGAGGACCACTACCTGCCCGACCTCGACCGCGTGCTCGACGCCGTCGACCGCACCTTCACCTTCTAGGAGGGGCTGTGCTTCGCGAGTTCAAGCTCCCCGACGTCGGCGAAGGCCTGACCGAGGCCGAGATCGTCAAGTGGCACGTCGCCGTCGGTGAGAAGGTGACGATCAACCAGACCATCGTCGAGATCGAGACCGCCAAGGCCGTGGTCGAGCTGCCGTGCCCGTACGAGGGCGTGGTCGCCTCGCTGATGGCCGCCGAGGGCGAGACGGTGGACGTCGGCAAGCCGATCATCGCCGTCGACACCGGCGAAGGGGCGGACACCACCAGGGAGACGGCGCTGGCCGACGACATGGTGCCCGCGCCCCCGCCCGAGGCCACCGAGGCCAAGCCCGAGCGCCAGCCGGTGCTGGTCGGGTACGGCGTCAAGCTGGGCGCCACCACCCGCCGACCCCGCAAGGGCCGGGCTCCCGCGGACGCCCAGGCTTCGGCGCCGGCTCCCGCCCAGGCCGCTTCGGCCCCCGTCCAGGCCCCGCCCCCCGCCGCGGCGCCCGTCGCCGAGGCCGGCAGGGTCGCGGTGCTGGCCAAGCCGCCCGTGCGCAAGCTGGCCAAGGATCTCGGCGTCGACCTCGCCGCCATCGCCGGGACGGGCCCGAACGGCTCGATCACCCGTGAGGACGTGCACGCCGCCGTCGCCTCCGAGGCGGCGCCCGCCGCCGCGGTCCCGGCCGGGGTCAGGGAGGAGCGCGTCCCGGTCAAGGGCGTGCGCAAGGCAACGGCGGCGGCCATGGTGGCCTCCGCCTTCACCGCCCCGCACGTCACCGAGTTCCTCCAGGTCGACGTCACCGCCACCATGGACGCCGTGCGCCGGCTGCGCCAGATGCCCGACTTCGCCGAGGTCAAGGTGTCGCCGCTGCTGCTCGTGGCCAAGGCGCTGCTCACGGCCGCCAGGCGCTACCCGATGATCAACTCCAGCTGGGCCGGCGACGAGATCGTGGTCAAGCACTACGTGAACCTCGGCATCGCCGCCGCGACCCAGCGCGGGCTGATCGTCCCGAATGTCAAGGACGCGCAGGCGCTGACGCTCCCGGACCTCGCCCGGGCCCTGGCGGTGCTCACCGAGACGGCGCGGGCGGGCAGGTCGCAGCCCGCCGACCTCACCGGGGGCACGATCACCATCACCAACGTCGGCGTCTTCGGCATCGACGCGGGAACGCCCATCATCAACCCCGGCGAGGTCGCGATCCTGGCGTTCGGCCAGGTCCGCGACCTTCCGTGGGTGGTGGACGGCCAGATCGTGCCGCGCAAGGTCACCACGCTGGCGCTGTCGTTCGACCACCGCGTCATCGACGGCGAGCTTGGCTCCTACGTCCTGCGCGACGTCGGCGCCATGCTGGAGGACCCGCTGCGGATGCTCGCCTGGAGCTGACCCGCCGTTCCCGAAGGCCCGGGGGATCGTTTCCCCGGGCCTTCAGCGTCCCGCGCCCGCCGCCGAGGTCGGGCGCGAGACCGACACCCGCGGCCGGTGCCGCCGGTAGGCCCGCGCGACGTCGAGCAGGAAGGCGATGTCGCTGTTCAGGTCGCCCCCGCCGGGGATCGCCGTCGCGGGCGGGTGCGCGACCGCCGCCGCGCCGCGCGCCTTGGCCCGCAGGGCGGCGGCCAGCGTGGCGGCCTCCACGACCGCCTCCAGCCGCTGCCCGCCCATCCCCGCCCGTACGGCGGCGGCGCGGGCGGCGGCGGCCACGCCGGGGTCGAGGTACGGCTGGAGGGTCATCCGGCCGTCGCGGATCTCGATGACCCGCCGGTACAGGCGAAGGCCCAGGTCACGGACGGTCAACAGGTCGGCCGGGGCCGAGGCGGGAGGGGACAGCGCGATCTGCGGGCTGGCCCTGTAGAGCGCGAGCCAGAGCGGGCGCAGCGCCAGGTAGGTGTGGTAGCGCTGGAACCAGTCCAGCAGCGCGGGCAGGCCGAGCAGCGGCCCCCAGGTCGGCATGGTGGCCCCGGCCAGGAACAGGACGTGCCCGGCGAGCGGCAGCACCGCGTCCAGCACATGGCTCTCGGCCTGCGGAAGGTACTGGAACCCGAACCGCGCGGCGCCGAAGACGAACGCCTTGTGCACGTGGTAGGCCAGCCCGCACACCGCGCCGATCGCGGCCAGACGAAGGCCGAGGCTCAGCGTCGAGTTGGCGGCCATCCGGGCGTACCGCGACGCGAAGCGCACGAGGTTGCCGAACGCCGGCGTCAGGAACGCCAGGTAGACCATCCAGTACTCGAACACCCACGGCGCGGCGGCGTAACGGCCCGCGAAGCGGACGTCGTCCACCGGCGTCGGCGCGAGCGCGAACAGCACGCCGAGGATCGCGAAGGCCGGGACCAGCACCCATAGATGGGCGTACCTCTGCCGCGTGGTGAGGCGGGAGGGAGGGGCGCTGAGCAGGCGCAGCAGCGTCTGGGCCGACCAGGCCGCCGTGAGCATGCTCGCGTGGCCGAGCGGCCGGGCGAGGTTGGGGACGCCGCTGTACTGGCCGATCGCGGAGTAGACCGCGGGGGTGAGCACCGTCAGCGAGATGGTCACCGCCAGCAGGATCTCGGCGAGCATCCGCCGGGCGAGGTCGGGCGGGCGCAGATACGCGTGCGGCAGCAGCGAGAGCAGCAGCGCCCATCCGAGCAGCGGGGGACCGTAGAAGCGCAGCCAGTCGCCCATCGGGTCCTCAGCGCGGCGGGTCGGGCGGGCCGGCCTGCGTCCAGTCCAGCGCCGCGAGCAGGCGGTTGAGCACGCCGCTCTGGCCGGACGGGCCGGGTGCCGAGGACGGCCGGCGTGCCCGTTGCTGGATGAGGGAGGCGAGCAGCTCGGCCTCCTGTTCCTCGACCGCGGAGTAGGCGCTGCGCCCCAGCACGGTGTGGACCATCCGGGGGTCCAGGCTCGGCAGCAGCTCCCGGCCGCCGTCCCCCGCGGGGAAGGACGCCCCGTAGTGGTCGCAGAGCAGGTGGCTCAGCTCGTGCAGGATGATGTGCTCCTGGTGGGGCGGCGTGGTGGCCTGCTCGTACAGGATGAAGTCGGCCGTGTCGGTCGCCACCCACAGCCCCCACAGGCCGGCCTGCCCGGTCATGGGTAACAGCCGGATCGGCCGCCCCCGCTGCTCGGCGATCGCCGCGCACAGCTCCCGCACGTCGAAGGGGGCGGGGAGCGGGAGCTCCCGCAGCCGGGCCTCGCAGCGGCGGCGCAGCGCCCTGAGGCTCCGCGCCCGGCGCATCAGCGGGGCCCCCGGGTGGTGGTCCGCGAGGGGGGGAATGACACGGTCAGGCTCCTTGCACGGGAGGATTGCCTGGCAGCCCTTCGAGCTCGCGGACGCGTTCGACCATCTCGGTGATGGCGTCCAAGGACTTCGGGGACAGGCCCGCGGCGCGCAGCGCGATCTGCCGGACCGACGCGTCGCGCAGCGCGCTGAGCAGCGCGAGCTCGGCGTCGATGCGCTTGGCGGCGGCGTCGTCGAAGAAGTAGGCGGGAGGGACGCCGAAGAACCCGGCGAGGGCCTCCAGGTGCCGTTTGGTCGGGTTGTCGCGGATGCCCTTGCGAAGCTGCCAGATGTACGTGGCGGAGATGGTGGGCCCCCCGCGGTCGCGTATGGCCGTGGCGACCTCCTCGAAGCTGTACTCACCGCCGGTACGGGGGTGGATCGTACGGAAAAGGTGGTTCAGCTTCGCGGCGAGGGTCCGCTCGTCCCCTGGAGCGGTGTCGGGCATCTGCGCCTCCATGCGACCGGCCCCTTCCCCAGATGTGGGGCCGGTGAAATCGAGCATACCGGTCCATGAGCTGGCGTGGACGGGTGCTTTCGGGCTCGGAAATCACAGTTGACGACGGTCGTTGCGCAAGTTTACGCTCTCACGGTAACCATCAACTCAGATAAATGACGATGGTGGCGGCCGGCGAACGTCGATCACGAGGGGCATCGGGTCGTTCGCCGGAAATCCGTTTTCTCCGGCATTGAAGCCATCCCGCGACACACACCGAGATCGGCCGGTGGTCGGCGTTTCCCGGCCGCTCGCAAACGCCTCGGAAGCCGTCGCCGGTGTGCGTGATCCCGGCGCGGGCTCAGGCCGTACGCTGGCGGCGCAGGCTAGCGAAGGAGAGATCATGTTCCGGCACGTCGTGCTGTTCACCTGGATCGCGGACGCCACCGAGGAGCAGAAGGCCACCGTCGAGGCCAGTCTGAAGGAGCTTCCCGGCGTGATCCCGGAGATCCGCGCCTACAACATCGGCGGCGACGCCGGCGTCAACCCGGGCAACTACGAGTTCGCCGTCGTGGCCGACTTCGACTCCGTGGACGGCTACGTCGTGTACCGCGACCACCCCGCGCACCGCGCCGTGATCGACGACACCATCACCCCGATCGTCGCCAACCGCGTCGCGGTGCAGTACAGCTACTGACCACGTGACGGCTACTGACCACGTGCGGTTCAGATCGTGGGCGGGTTCTGCTCGTGGTCCAGCAGGCGGTCCTCGGACGTCCGGCCGCGCCGGGACATCAGCAGGAAGCTGATCAGCAGTCCCGCGGCGCCCACGACCATGAAGATCACGCCGATGACATCGATGTGCACGGACGTGCCCAGCACGTCCGGATCGATGGCGAACTTGAGAATCGCCCCGACGGTCAGGAGGAAGAGACTGACCCCGATGCCCATCTAGACCTCCGGGTTCGACGGAACTCAGAACGGTAAAGAGCGCCTCGCGGCAGGGTCATACCCACCACAAGGCGCTCGATCACCGATTCATCCGGAGAGGCCAGATATAGCCGTCCCGCCGGGCGGGACCATCTGTCAGAAGGCTTCCTCGGGCAGTTCCATCAGGCTCTGGTCGGTGGCGGACAGCGTGCGCGACTCGGCGGAGAGCCGGGGCAGCACGGTGTGGGCGAAGAACGAGGCCGCGGCCACCTTGCCCTGGTAGAAAGCCTGGTCGCGGTCGGACTCGCCGAGGGACTTCAGCGCGATCTCGGCCTGGCGCAGCAGCAGCCAGCCGATCACCAGGTCGCCGAGGCCCAGCAGGAACCGGGTGGTGTTGAGGCCGACCTTGTAGACCTCCTTGGGGTCCTCCAGCGAAGCGATCGCCCACGCGGCCATGGTGTCGGCCATCGCCTTGATGTCGTCGGCGGCGCCGTCCAGCAGTCGGCGCTCCTCCTTCATCCTGCCGTTCCCGGCCTCGGAGGCGGCGAACTCCTTGATGCCGGCGAGCAGCGCGCCGAGCGCGGCGCCCTGGTTGCGCAGGACCTTGCGGAAGAACAGGTCCTGGCCCTGGATCGCCGTGGTGCCCTCGTACAGGGAGTCGATCTTCGCGTCCCTGATGTACTGCTCGATCGGGTAGTCCTGCAGGTAGCCCGAGCCGCCCAGCGTCTGCAGCGACCGGGCGAGCATCTCGTACGAGCGCTCGGAGCCGACGCCCTTGACCAGCGGCAACAGCAGGTCGTTCATCGCCTCGGCGGCGGCGTCCTTGGTGCCCTCGAACGCGGCGATCTGCACCGCGTCCTGGAAGGTCGCCGTGTAGAGGACCAGCGCGCGCATGCCCTCGGCGTACGCCTTCTGCAGCATGAGCTCGCGGCGGACGTCCGGATGGTGGGTGATGGCCACCCTCGGGGCGGACTTGTCCGCCATGCGGGTCAGGTCGGCGCCCTGCACCCGCTGCTTGGCGTACTCCAGGGCGTTGAGGTAGCCGGTGGACAGCGTGGCGATCGCCTTGGTGCCGACCATCATGCGGGCGTGCTCGATGATCATGAACATCTGCTTGATGCCCTCGTGCACCCCGCCGACCAGCGTGCCGACGGCCGGGTGCTTCTCGCCGAAGGTCAGCTCGCAGGTCGTGGACGCCTTGAGGCCCATCTTGTGCTCGACGTTGGTCACGTACACGCCGTTGCGCGCGCCGGGCTCTCCCGTCTCCTCGTCCACGAGGAACTTCGGCACGAGGAACATCGACAGGCCCTTGGTGCCCGGGCCGGCGCCCTCGGGGCGGGCGAGCACGAGGTGGAAGATGTTCTCGGCCATGTCATGCTCGGCGCTGGTGATGAACCGCTTGACGCCCTCGATGTGCCAGGTGCCGTCCGGCTGCTCGACGGCCCGCGTACGGCCCGCGCCGACGTCGGAGCCCGCGTCCGGCTCGGTCAGCACCATCGTGGCGCCCCACTGCCGCTCGATGGCGTGCGCGGCGAAGCGCTTCTGCTCCTCGGTGCCGATGACGTCGAGCACGTGGGCGAAGGCGGGGCCGCTGCTGTACATCCAGATGGCGGGGTTGGAGCCCAGGATCATCTCGGCCATGGCCCAGGCGACCGACCGGGGGACGCCGGGACCGCCCAGTTCCTCGGGCAGGTCGAGGTTGGTCCAGCCCGCGTCGCGGAAGGTCTCGAAGGACCTGCGGAAACGCGGCGGCATCGTCACCGTGCTGGTGGCGGGGTCGAAAACGGGGGGCGTGCGGTCCCCCTCCTCGAAGGAGTCGGCCAGCACGCCGGTGGCCATGCGGTCGACCTCGTCCAGGAGGCTCCGCACGGTGCCCTCGTCGACCTCGGCGAACCGCCCGGTTCCGAGGATCTCACGACGGCCGAACACCTCGAAGAGGTTGAACTCCAGGTCGCGGACGTTGCTCTTGTAGTGGCCCATGCTGCGCGTCTCCTCGAACCGGCATAAGAACTACTGGTCAGTAACCTTACCGCCAATGCTACCCGCGAGTAACCCCTAGAAAACGGGACGAACCTCACCCTGTCCGGAGCGTCCGAGGAGATGTGGCGCCGGGGGAACCCGGGCTGTGGTGAGGTTTCTCACCAAGCGGGTTCGGCGTGTGTGAGATTTGCTAGCTTCGGTGTCAGAGGCCCCGTTCCGGGGTCTCCCGGACGAGTGGCACGCCGTACCCGGCCCAGCGAAGACGGCGCGCGCATCAACATGGAACAGATGATTCAGATCGTCGGCGCGATCGCCGTCCTGACCGCCTTCGTCCTCGCGCAGTTCAAGATCCTCCGGCCGCGCTCGGCCGTCTACCTGACGCTGAACCTCGTCGGCTCCGCTGTGCTCACCTGGGTGGCGCTGGCGAACCGCGACTGGGGATTCCTGCTGCTGGAAGGCGTCTGGGCCCTGGTCTCGGCGGTGAGCCTGGCCCGCGTGACCCTCGGCGGGGACCCGGCCGCCGGCATTGAGAAACCGGCTTGACGCTTTTGCCGGTGTTGCGCTTAGCTGACCCGCATGATTGGCATCCACACGGTCACGGTCGACAGCGACGAGCCGTACGAACTCGCCCAATGGTGGCACGAAGTGCTCGGGTGGCCCTTCGACGACGAGACCGACAAGGACGACGACGAGATCATGCTCGTGGGCCCGAACGAGCCCCACCTGCTGTTCATCCGCGTCCCGGAGGGCAAGTCCGTCAAGAACCGCCTGCACATCGACCTGAGGCCGCACGGCGACGGGACGCGGGACGAGGAGGTCCGGCGGCTGATCGGCCTCGGCGCGACGGTGTACGAGGACCACCGCTACAGCGACGGGACCGGCTGGGTCACCATGCTCGACCCGGAGGGCAACGAGTTCTGTGTGTGCCGCGGCGAGGCCGAGCGCGACGCCACCGGCTGACCCGGCCCCGATGGCAGCCGGGGGCACGGCGCGGGGGCCGAGGCCCCCGCCGGCCGGCTCAGCGGGCGGACTGGGCCTTCCCCTTGAGCGACAGCGTGCCGAGGCCCGCGATCAGGTAGACCAGTGCGCCGCCCCACAGCGCGTCCCAGGCGGCGCCGAACACGCCTTCCCGGTCGAAGATGAGCTGGATCGGGTACATCAGGACGGCGGCGCCGATGCCCGGGTACAGCGAGAACCTCCACGGGTGCCGCAGCGACCACAGCCGCGCCTGACGGGTCACCCTGTCCGGGACGTCGGGCCTGCGCACGGCGCCGACGGCGGCCACGAGGCTGAAGAGGCTGATGCCGAGGCACAGGGCCCAGGTCAGGTCGGCGGGGCCGGGGAGGATGACCCCCATCGTGAAGCTGATCGCCGCGGACGCCACACCGGTGATCGCCGCGGTCTTCCAAGGCGCGCCCCGCAGGGCGGCGCCGGCGAGCGACATCTCGTCGCGCCGAGTCAGTTCGTTCATGGCACCAAGACTGCCCTGTGTGACGCCTCCGGTACATCGGGGGAGAACCCTGATCCTCCCCTGACCCCCGGTTCCTCCCTCTGACCGCCCGTGCGCCCGGCCGGCCTGAGCCTCACCGGCTACCTTTGGTGCATGTCTGTGATCTTCCGTCCCGCACGCCGGGAGGACGTCCCCCTCATCGTGGCCATGCTCGCCGACGACCCCATCGCGGCGGCCAGGGAAGGCGACCCCCAGGACGAGGTCTACATGACCGCCTTCGAGGCCATCGACCGCGACCCTCGCCAGGAGTTGGTCGTCGCCGAGGCGGACGGCCGGGTGGTGGGCACGATGCAGGTCACCTACATCCCCGGACTGTCCCGTAGGGGCGGGGAGCGGGCGCTGATCGAGGCCGTCCGCGTCGGCGCGTCCGCGCGCGGTCAGGGGCTCGGGCGCGCGATGATCCGGTGGGCCGTCGACAGGGCGCGCGAGCGCGGCTGCCGCATGGTGCAGCTCACCAGCGACAAGGCCCGTCCCGACGCCCACCGCTTCTACACCTCACTCGGCTTCGTCGACTCCCACGTGGGCTTCAAGCTGGCCCTCTGAGGCCCTCCGGTGGCCCCTAGGGGAGCGGGCCGATCTCCACGAGGTTGTCGTGGTAGACCGCGCCCCTGCCCATGTCGGCGTCGCGCTCCTCCACCAGGGCGTTGACGTTCGTCCCTCCGGGGCTCAGCTTGGGCCAGCTCCCCTTGGGCGTGGCGACCACGCCCGGGGCGACCCTGTCGGTGATCTCCACCTCGGCGGTCATCCCGCCGTTGTCGTTGAACACCCGCACCCGCTGCCCGTGGGTCAGGCCGCGGTCGGCGGCGTCCTTCTCGTTCACCAGCACCTTCGGCGCGCCCGCCCGCCGGGCCAGCTCGGGGTTGTTGCCGAACACCGTGTTGAGGAACACGTGCGACGCCGGGGTGATCATCGCGAGCTTGTACGGCCCGTCGGCGCGGGCCGTGGCGGGCGGGACGTACCCCTTGCCCTCGGGGACGAACCGCAGCCTGCGCGAGGGCGTCGGGAACCCGTCGGTGAACGGCACGAAGGGGTCGGGGTAGCCGAGCCGTGCCCAGCCCCTCTCGCGGAGCCCCTCGACCGTGATGCCGGCCAGCGCCGGGTGGTCCGCCGACAGCAGCTCCTCGGCGATCTGGAGGTCGGAGTCGTAGAGGGACGGCTCGGTCAGGCCGAGGCGGCGGGCCAGCCGGCGAAAGGTCTCGGTGGTGGAGGCGCACTCCCCGGCGGGCGCGACCGCGGGCTCGTTCCACATCAGGTACATGTGGCCGTACCCGTGGTGCAGGTCCATGTGCTCGAACTGCATGGTCGCGGGCAGCACGATGTCGGCGTAGTCGACGGTGTCGGTGGGGAACTGCTCCATCACGACCGTGAACAGGTCCTCCCTGAGCAGGCCCTCGCGGATGCGGTTCTGGTCCGACGTGCTGCCCATCGGGTTGGCCGCGTAGACCCACAGGCACTTGACGGGCTTCTCGGTGTCCGCGAGTCCCTCGGCGAGGCGGGTCATCGTGAGCGTGCGCACGGGCCTCGGCAGCAGCTCGCGGCGGGGGTCGACACGCAGCGGCACGTAGGCGCTGGTGGAGTACGCCACGCCGCCGCCGGGGTACTTCCAGTCGCCGGTGACGCCGGGGATGCAGGCGATGGTGCGCATGGCCGTGCCGCCGCCCTGGTGGCGCTGGACGCCCATCGTGGCGCGGATCCCGGTGGGGCGGGTGTGCGCCAGGCGTACGCCGAGGGCGCGAATGTCCTTCTCGGGGATGCCGGTGATCTCGGCGGCCACCTTTGGCGGATATTTGCGGATTTCTCGCTCGAAGTCCTCCCAGCCCTTGGTGTGGTGCTCCAGGTAGTCGCGGTCCTCGGCCCCCTCGTCCAGGACGACGTGCATCAGGGCCAGCGCCAGCGCCGCGTCCGTCCCCGGCCGGATCGCCAGGTGTTCGTCGGCCTGGTCGGCCGTGCGGGTCCTGATCGGGTCGATCGCGACCACATGCGCGCCGTTCGCCCGCGCCTCCTGGATGAACTTCCACAGGTGGTGGCCGCTCGTCAGCGTGTTCGTGCCCCACAGCAGGATCAGCTTCGACAGCGCGAACGTCTCGGGGTCCATCCCGCCCGGAGTGCCGTTCGTGCGCGCCAGCCCGAGGTTCCCCGCGCGGGAGCAGATGTTCAGGTCGTGCCGCGACGCCCCCAGCGCGTTCCACAACCGCCGCCCGGCAAGTCCGGACTCGCCCTGGATGTACCCGAGCGTCCCCGTCCCCTGGTACGGCCATATCGCCTCGCCGCCGAACTCGTCGACGATCGCCGTCAGCCTGGTCGCGATCTCGTCCAGCGCCTCGTCCCACGAGATTCGCTCGAACCGCCCCGACCCCTTCGGCCCGACCCGGCGCATCGGATGCAGGATGCGGTCGGCGGCCTTGGTGTGCTCAAGATAACGATTCACCTTCACGCAGAGGGCGCCGCGCGTGTACGGCTGGTCCCGGTTTCCCCGCAGGCCCACCGCCTCGCCGTCCTTGACGGTCACCACCCACGAACAGGTGTCGGGACAGTCCAGCGGACACGCCCCCAGCACGTTCAGCTCACGTGTCATGAATGAACGCTACCTGGGCGGTCATTACCAAACCATGGGACCCCGTGCAGTGTCCGCACCGTCACCATCGATCATGTCTCGTCCGGCTGATCCCCCACCGGCGGACGCGCCGTAGAGTGTCACCGAATGGCCGGGGGCGACCGAACTCCGGCGGCCTGCCGGGGCGCGCGACAAGTACGCCCTAACGTAGGGCCGCCGTTTTCCGTCGGCCCCGCGCGATCGACGCGAACTACGGCTAGGAAGATCATATGACGCGAGACGAGTGCAGACGTCGGCGGTGACCGAAATCAGGCAACGTGACGAGGCGGAGGAGGCCGCGGGGGAAGGGTCCTCCATGGCCGATGCCGACATGACCGCGCACGATCCTGGGCACGATCCGGGGTACGAGCCCGCGCGTGAGCCGGGGCGCGACGCGGGAGTCCATGCGGACGCCGCACCCGTCCTCGCCGCCGGCCCCGGCGCCCACTCCGGAGCCCAGGAGGGCACCCCGGGCGCCGACGGCTCCCGCGACGCTCTCGTGCTCGTCGTCGAGCCGCTGCTGCCCCAGCGCATCCGCCGCCCGTCGGACGCCCTCCGCTTCCTCGCCACCCTGGCCGCACTGGCCGCCGTGATCCTCCTCGCGCTCGTCGCCAAGCAGACGCTCGACGGGCTGGAGAAGGACGTCACCGACGGCACGAGCCGTGCCCCCGACCTGCTGATCGGCGTGGCCGCCTTCCTCGCGGGCACCGCGGTCCTCGCCGTGCCCGCCGCCTACGCCGTCGAACGGGTCTTCCACCGGGACGGGCTGCGCGTCGCCGAGGGCCTGATCGCGGCCATCACCGGCATGCTCGCCTCGTTCGTGCTCGGCGAGTGGCTGGCCGTGGCCGGCCCCGGCGACCTGCGCCAGCTCCTCACGGGCGGCCGCTCGGTCGAGCCGATCAACACCCTGCTCACCTCCGTCGTCGCCTACGCCACCGCCGTCCGCCTCGCCCGCCGCCCCACCTGGCGCGCGGTGATGTGGATGGCCATCGCCCTCGACGTCTTCGCCCTGTTCACCGGTGCGGAGGCGACCGCGCTCGGCGTCTTCGTCACCTACCTCGTCGGCCTCGCGGTCGGGTACGCCACGCTGTACGTCATCGGCAGCCCCAACACCCGCCCGCCCGGCAGCACGGTCATCGCCGCGCTGCGCCGCCTCGGATTCGCCCCCGTCAAGGCGCGGCGCATCAACGACGACCCGCAGGGCAGCCGCCGCTACGCCGTGACGATGTCCGACGAGCGCCGCCTCGACGTCACCGTCCTCGACCGCGACCGGCAAGTGTCCGGCGTCATCTACCGGCTGTGGCGGCGCATCCGGCTCAACTCCGAGACCCGCCGCCGGGCGATCCGCTCGTTGCGGGCCGAGCTGGAGCGCGAGGCCCTCATGGCGTACGCCGCCCAGGCCGCCGGGGCCAACACCCCGCGCCTGGTCGGTACCAGCGAGATCGGCACCGACGCCGCCCTGCTGGCGTACGAGCACCTGGAGACCCGCGCGCTGGAGGACGTCGCCGACGACGAGCTCACCGACGAACTGCTGGTCAAGATCTGGAAGCAGGTCGAGCTGCTCCAGGCGCAGCGGCTCGCCCACCGCCGTCTCACCGGCGACAGCATCCACCTGTACGGTGACGAGGTCGTGCTGACGGACGCCCGCAGCGGCGAGATCGCGGCCGGAGACCTGCTGCTCCGCCTGGACGTCGCCCAGCTGCTCACCTACCTCGCGCTGCGGGTGGGCCCCGAGCGCTCGGTGGTGTCGGCGTCCAAGGTCATGCCCAAGCAGGCGCTCGCCGGGGCCCTGCCGCTGCTCCAGCGCATCGCCCTCACCCGGGGCACGCGGGCCGAGGTCGGCAAGAACAAGGAACTTCTGCCCGCGCTGCGGGAGCACATCGTCGCCCTCACCCCGCAGGTCGAGGTCGACGAGGTCCGCCTGGAGCGGTTCCGGCCGCGCACCGTCGTCACGATCATCGCCAGCGCCCTGGCCGCGTACTTCCTGCTCTCCCAGCTCAGCCGGGTGAACCTCGTGGACGTGGTCACCTCGGCCAAGTGGGGCTGGGGCGGCGTGGCGCTCGCCGCGGCCGGCATCAGCTACGTCGCCGCCGCGCTCATGATGCGCGGCTTCGTCCCCGAGACGCTGCCCCTCGGGCGTACGGTTCTGGCGCAGTTCGCGGGCTCGTTCGTGAAGCTCGTCGCGCCCGCGGCGGTCAGCGGTGTGGCGATCAATACCCGCTACCTGCAGAAACGCGGCATCGCACCCGGCCTCGCGGTGGCCAGCGTGGGCGCCTCCCAGCTCGTCGGCCTCGGATTCCACGTGATCCTGCTGCTGTTGTTCGGCTACATGACGGGCACCAAGGCCGCCCCATCGGTGAGCCCGTCCCGGGGCATCGTCATCGGCCTGCTCTCCGCCGGTGTGGTCGTCCTGCTCGTGCTGGCCGTCCCGCAACTGCGGCGCCTGGTCACCAAACGCCTGCGGCCGCTGTTCTCCGGGGTCATCCCCAGGTTGCTGGACGTGCTGCAGTCGCCCCGCAAGATCCTTGAGGGCGTCAGCGGCACGCTTCTGCTGACCCTGGCGTTCATCGTCTGCCTGGACGCCTGCGTCCGCGCCTTCGGCGGCTCGCTCAGCTTCACGTCCGTCGCCGTGGTGTTCCTGGCAGGCAACGCCATCGGCTCCGCCGCACCCACCCCTGGAGGCCTGGGCGCGGTCGAAGCGTCCCTCTCACTCGGCCTGACGCTGTCCGGGCTCCCCGGCACCGTCGCGACGTCCGCCGTCCTGCTGTTCCGGCTGCTGACGTTCTGGCTGCCCGTCCTGCCGGGGTGGGCGTCGTTCGCCTGGCTCCAGCGGCACGACGCCCTCTAGCTGGTCTATCCGGCTTCGCCGGGTTTGCCCTGCGGGCTAAACGATCTTCCCGCCCGGCTCGGCGATCTGCTTCTCGATCGCGGCGAGCTCCTCGGCGGAGAACGCCAGGTTGTCCACCGCCGCGACGTTGTCCTCAAGCTGCTTCACGCTGCTCGCGCCGATCAGCACCGAGGTGATCCGCGCGTCGCGCAGCCCCCAGGCCAGCGCCATCTGCGCGAGGGACTGGCCACGGCCCGCGGCGATGTCGTTCAGCGCGCGGACGCGGCGCAGCACGTCGTCGGTGAGGTGGCTGGGCCGCAGGAACCGTTCCTTGGAGGCGCGCGAGCCGTCGGGGATGCCGTCGAGGTACCTGTTGGTGAGGATGCCCTGCGACAGCGGCGAGAACGGGATACAGCCGACGCCCTCGGCCTCCAGCGTGTCCAGCAGGCCGTCCTCGATCCAGCGGTCGAACATCGAGTAGTTGGGCTGGTGGATGAGCAGCGGCGTGCCGAGCTGCCGCAGGATCTCGGCGGCGCGGCGCGTCTGCTCGGGGCTGTAGTTGGAGATCCCCGCGTACAGCGCCCGGCCCGACCGGACGGCCGTGTCCAGCGCGCCCATGGTCTCTTCGAGCGGGGTGTCCGGGTCCGGACGGTGGCTGTAGAAGATGTCGACGTAGTCCAGGCCCATGCGCGCGAGGGACTGGTCGAGGCTCGCCAGCACGTACTTGCGCGAGCCCCACTCGCCGTACGGCCCCGGCCACATGTCGTACCCGGCCTTGGTCGAGATGATCAGCTCGTCGCGGTACGGGCGGAAGTCCTGCGCGAAGATGTGGCCGAAGTTCCGCTCGGCCGAGCCGGCCGGGGGGCCGTAGTTGTTGGCCAGGTCGAAGTGCGTCACGCCGAGATCGAAGGCCCTGCGCAGGGTGGCCCTCTGGGTCTCGATCGGTTTGTCGTCCCCGAAGTTGTGCCAGAGCCCGAGCGACACCGCGGGAAGCTTCAGGCCGCTCCTGCCGGACCGGTTGTAGGGCTGCCGCTCGTAACGGTCGCTCGATGCCGAATACGTCACTTCTTCTCCTCGGTGTCTTCTGTTGCGCCCGTAGCGGCCCGGTCGAGGATCCACGACAGGGTGAACGCCTCCTCGCGCCACGCGTCGTACCGCCCGCTCCTGCCCCCGTGGCCGGCGCCCATCTCCGTCTTCAACAGGAAGGGGCCTCCGGCGGCGGTGGCGCGGAGCCTGGCGATCCATTTGGCGGGCTCGTGGAACAGGACGCGGGTGTCGTTGAGGCTGGTGATCGCGAGAATGGGTGGATACGTCCGGTCGTCGATGTTCTCATACGGGGTGTACGACTTCATGTAGGCGTATACGTCCGGGTTGTGCAGTGGATCGCCCCACTCGTCCCACTCGATGACCGTGAGCGGCAACGACGGATCAAGGATCGTGTTCAGCGCGTCCACGAACGGGACCTCGGCCACCACGCCCGAGAACTCCTCGGGCGCGAGGTTCACCGCGGCGCCCATCAGCAGGCCGCCGGCCGAGCCGCCCCGCGCCACGATCTCGCTCGACCAGCCCGAGCGCTTCAGATGCCGCGCGACCGCGACGAAGTCGCTGAAGGTGTTCTTCTTGCTGGTGAGCCTGCCCTCCTCGTACCAGCGGCGTCCCATCTCGCCGCCGCCCCTGACGTGCGCGACGGCGAACACCATGCCCCGGTCCAGCAGGCTCAGCCGCGCCACCGAGAACGACGGGTCGATCGAGGTCTCGTAGCTGCCGTAGCCGTACAGCACCGTGGGCGCGGGACGGGACGTCCCCTTCTTCGTCACGATGGAGACCGGGATGCGCGTCCCGTCCTCCGCGACCGCCCACTCGCGGAACTGCTCGTAGTCCTCGGGCTCGTACCCGCCGAGCACCGGCCGCCGCTTCAGCAGGATCAGCTCACGTGAGGTGAGGTCGTAGTCGTACACCGAGGGCGGCGTCACCATCGAGGCGTACGCCAGACGCAGCCTGCCGGTGTGGAACTCCGGGTTCCCGGCGGGCTCGGCGGTGTGGATCGGCTCCGGGAAGGAGATCTCGTACGGCTCGCCGTCCTCGGGCAGCACCCGGATGCCCGTGAGGCCGTCACGGCGGAAGTGCACCACCAGGTGGTCGGAGAAGGCGTCGACGTCCAGCAGCCGTGTGTCCTCCCGGTGGGGGACCAGCGGCGTCCACGTGGCGGGGTCGTCGATCGGCGCGGCGGCGATCTCGAAGTTCCGCGCGCCCTCGTTGTGCAGGATCAAGAACTGGTCGCCCGCGTGGTCGATGGTGTACTCCACCCCGGTCTGGCGGGGACGGATGACCGCGAACTCCCCGGTGGGGTACTCGGCGTCGAGAACGCGCACCTCACTGGTGATCTTGCTGCCCGCGCTCAGGACGACGTAGCGCTCGCTGCGGGTCAGGCCGATGCCGACCCAGAACCGCTCGTCGGACTCCTCGTAGACCAGGACGTCCTCGTCGGCCGACGTCCCGATCATGTGGCGGTACACGCGGTAAGGACGCCACGCGTCGTCCACGGTCGTGTAGAAGAACGCCGAACCGTCGGTCGCCCACGCGCCGCCGTAGAAGATGTTCGGGATCTCGTCGGCCAGCACCTCGCCGGTGTCCAGCCTCTTGAACCGCAGCGTGAAGCGCTCGTTGCCGCTGAAGTCGGTCGAGTACGCGAGCGTCGAACCGTCCGGGCTGACGGCCGAGGTGCCCATGGCGAAGAACGGGCTGTCGCCGGCCAGCACGTTGCCGTCCAGCAGCACCTGCTCACCCGGCAGCGGCTCGCCGGCCTTCAGCTCGGGCGGCGTGTCGCCCTCGGAGCGAAGGCGGCACTGGACGCCGTACTGCTTGCCCTCCTCGGTCCGCGAGTAGTACCACCAGCCGCCCTTGCGCGTGGGGACGGAGAGATCGGTCTCCAGGGTGCGGGCCTTGATCTCCTGGAAGACCGCTTCCTGCAGGTCCTTGAGGTGGCCGGTCTGGTCCTGGGTGAAGGCGTTCTCGGCCTCCAGGTACGCGACCGTGTCAGGATCGTCCTTGTTCGTCAGCCATGCGTACTCGTCGATCACGGTGTCGCCGTGATGAGTACGTTCGGCCGGAACCTTCTTCGCCACGGGAGGCGTGTCGCTGCTCACCTGGCCGAGTCTAGGACGCCCCCCCGCCCTCATCTGGTCTGACGCGAGGCCGCCCCTTTGTAGCGAGGACCGTGGGGTGGTCCGGCCGAGGCGGGCATCCGCTGTGGGGTCGTCGCGGAGTGTGCGCCGGTGCTCTCGGGGGCTGCTAATCTTTTGGTGTCGGCATCGACCGGCCACTTCCCACCGCACATCCCCTCCGGGTGGATGACGCGTGGGTGCGGCCAGACGTGCCGTCGATCCCCTCTAAAAGATCTACCAGGTCTCGCTTGCCAAGTGGGACTCGCTGGTCTAAGTTAGAGGGGTTGCCCTGGAGACGGGGCGGCCTAAATGCTAGTGGGTTGCTGGGTCGCAGGTCAAGTGCTGGTAACGGCGCGATTTGCTGGCGGTCAAGCGGCTTGATAGCTTGAAGGCATACGAGATGGAAGCCCCGGAGTTCGGATCCTGGTCGGGTTC
>NZ_QOIL01000028.1:44410-133962 GCF_003323745.1 Sphaerisporangium album | reverse complement strand
CTGCTCATCTGACATTGCGCGGTGGGGCTTGGATGTCGGTTCGTTCATGGACAGCGTCTCCGCAGCGGTCTCGGACATCAAGCGTGTCTCCCTTGATCATCAGATCCGCCGTTAGTTTTACAGTCCCGGTCCCGGTACGGTTCCTCTATGAGGCCGTATTTGTTGGCGCTACATCTGTCCCACTTCAAGACGTTTCACGATGAAGTGCTGGGACTATGGCCCATGACTGTGCTCATCGGCCGGAACAGCAGCGGCAAATCCAATGCGCTGGACGGAGTCGAAGTGCTGTCTCGCCTGGCCACGGGTGCCGACATCGTGGACGCATTGGACAGTCGCCGGGGCGACGAAGGCCCACTACGTGGAGGTCTCGAAAGTTGCCCGCCTCACGGCAGTGATTATTTCAAGCTTGGTTGTCGGGTCATCGCACCCGAGTCCATGGACACCGAAGAATATGCACTGATCGACCTTGATGTCACCGTCAGGGTACGGCCCGATCCCGAGATCATCCACGAATCGCTCCGTGGCTACTCGGGAAAACATCGGGCGACGAAGGATCCCGAGACACGTACTTTTCACAACCTGCTCAGCACGCATGAGCCGACACCCGGTCTTGGGAGCATTGACGCGACCTGGCATCGCGGTTCCCGGGGACGTGGGCCGCGGGGCAGCTTCCGGTCCACAAGACTTTTGACGGCTCAAATCCCGCTCCGCGTACCGGGTGAGACGAGAGTCGAACAACACGTGATCAAAGCTGCCGAGACAGTTCTCGAAGTGCTACGTCGGGTCTTCCATCTCGACCCGGTCCCCCACTTGATGCGGCAATATGTGCCCGGCAGAGATGTCAGGCTTCGCCGTACGGCGGAAAACCTGTCGGCCGTCATCGGGCAGATGGCGACCGACGACCCGGAGCGCTTCGGACAGTTGCTCCGACTCGTACAAGACCTCGTCGAGCACCAGGTCACCGGCCTGGACATCATCCGGTCGGAGCTGAATGACGTCATGCTGGCCCTTGACGAGGGAAACGCCAAGACACCGGCGCGAGAGATGAGCGACGGACTGCTTCGTTTCATCGCCATCGCCACCGCGCTGCTGCGCAAGGGCAGGGATCTGGACGTTGGCGGCCGTGAGGCCACGGACACCAAGCATCCGGTGACCGTTGTCATCGAGGAACTGGAGAACGGACTTCACCCGTCACAGGCGAACAAGCTTCTCGGCCTGGTCAAGAACTACTGCAACGACGACGGCGCCCGCGCGCTTTTCAGCACGCACAGTCCAGCACTGCTCTCAGCTCTCAGTCCGGCAGATCATGGCGGCGTGGTCGTCTGCTCTCGGGATCCCGAATCCGGACGCTCGCGTCTGCAAAGGCTGCCGGAGATCGCGGGCTATCCAAGCCTGATGGCGCGTGGAAAACTGGGCGAGATAGTTGCTTCAGGCCTGTTGAGCGAGAGTTTCGAGTCCGAGAGAGACTTCAGCGACTTCGACCGCCTCATGGGGCTTGAATGAGTGCGCGGCGCAAGGTGGAGTTCGTCGACACCTCCGTTCTCTGCAACCTGCTGAACGTCCCGGGAAAGAATCAGGACCGGGACGCGGTCAGACGGGAACTACAGCAGAAAAGAGCGGCGAGCGATCTGATCCTGCCGGTGACGACCGTCATCGAGACGGGCAACCATATCGCTCAACTGAACAACGGCTACGAGCGTCGTGACCGTGCGACGCAGCTTCACAAGCTTCTTGAGCTCGTCATCGATGGCAAGGCCCCGTGGGTTCTGCACACGGTCGAGTGGGGGGAAGGGTTTCTGCGCAGGCTTCTCGCCGGGGCAGGCACGGGAGTGCCCCTCACAGACCATGCGATGTCCGGCCTCGGCCTCGGCGACCTGTGCATCCTGGCCGAGCGGGATCTGTACAGGCAGCGAGTAGCCAACGTCGACGTCCTGATCTGGACTCTCGACAACCAGCTCAGCGCCTACTCCTGAAGTAACCACGTCAAACGCCCCGAATAGGGATGTGGAGAGAGCTAGGGTTCTCGCGGACGAGCGAACTAGGAGTGGCGCTATGAGCGAGTACGCGGTGACCTTCGATCTGGTCGACGCCGACAAGGACGGGCTGATCTCGGCCGGGGAGTTTCTGCGGCTCATGGAGGTGCTCGGACAGCCTGTGTCACAGGAGGCGGCGGACGCGGCGGTGGCGCGGCTCGACAGTGACGGGGACGGGCTGATCTCGCTGGACGAGTTCTCCGCCTACCTCTCCTCGGCGCGCTAAGGCCCTCGACCGGGCTCCTCGCGGTGACGCCACGGCGTGGCTCCACGCCGTGGCGTTCGGCATGTCTGGGAGTCGCGGCTTTCGGCACGCTTGCGGCGTCGGCGTCGGCCGGAGTTTCGGGATATCGCTCGAAAAATGTGGAACCGCGGCGCGGTGGGGTGGCAAGTACGGGGTGACCGCATCGAAAACCCCGAGAGGACCGCACGTGGTTGGTGCCCAGGCACTGCTCGACGGCCCCACGCTCGACGACTCCACCGTGATCACACGCTCGCTCGACCAGCCCGAGCTGTTCGCGGTGCTGTTCGACCGGCATGCCGACGAGATCTTCCGCTATGCCGCGCGACGCCTCGGCGGCGAGATCGCCGAGGACGTCGTGGCGGAGGTCTTCCTCGCCGCCTTCCGTGGCCGCGCCCGCTACGACCGTTCCCGTCCCGACGCCAGGCCCTGGTTGTACGGGATCGCGACGAACGTGGCGGCGCGTCACCGCAGGGCGGAACGCCGCCGGACGCGGATCATGGCCAGGGTCCCCGCCGAAAGGCCCGGCTCGTTCGACGACAGAAGCGTGGAGCGGGTCACCGCCGAGCAGTTGCAGCCCCGGCTCGCCGGCGCCCTGGCGGCGCTGTCCGCCCGGGAGCGTGATCTGCTGCTGCTCGTCGCGTGGACGGACCTGTCGTACGAGGACGTCGCGCAGGCGCTCCAGGTCCCCATCGGGACGGTGCGTTCCCGGCTGCACCGCGTCCGGGCGAAGCTTCGCCGGGCGCTCGGCGGCATCGATCCCCTGAGCATGGAGCCCCAGGCATGAGTGACGAGATCCAGCAGTTCACCGACGCCCGTCCCAGCGCACCCCCGTACCCGGAGCGGGCCAGGCGTGCGGCGCGGGACCGCCTGCTCGACGAGGCGGCCGGCCGCCGCAGGTCGTGGCGGCCAAGGCTGAGGCCCGGCTGGCAGGCCGTGGGCGCGTTCGCCCTCACCGTGACGATGGTGGGCGGGGTCGCCGTGGCCCTGTCGTCGTGGTCGCAGCGATCGGGCCCCGCCGCGGGGGCGGGGGCCGGAACGCCCGGCACGGCAGACCCGGCGTCCGCCGCGACGGAGTCCGTGGCCGTGGCGCCGCCCGTCCAGGGCGCCGAGCTGAATCCGCGGCCGGGCCAGTACATCGCCGTCGAGTCCGAGACGATGTACACGTCCGAGTCGTTCGGCGCGGCGGGGATCACCGGCCGCTACCTCTACCGCACGCACCGCAAGATCTGGAAGTCGGTGGACGGCAACGCGGCGGGCCTGCTGTGGATCGAGGGGCGGGCGCCCAAGAAGTTCCCCGGATGGCCGCTCCCGGCCGAAGCCGAGAACTGGAAGGGCGGAGGCTGGAACGAGATCGCGGGCCACTGTCCCAGCTGGCCGGACGACACCCGCACGGATTACGCCTACCTCAGCAAGCTCCCAGCCGACCCCGCCGCGATGCGCGCGTACCTGTACAGGACGCGCGGGGGCGACAACCCCGACCAGCAGGCGTTCACCACGCTTGGCGACACGTTCCTGGAGAACTACCTGCCGCGCGCCCAGCGGCAGGCGCTGTTCGAGGCGGCGAAGACGATCCCCGGCGTCGAGGAGAAGGCGGGGGTCAAGGACTCGGCGGGCCGCGAGGGGGTCGCGCTGGGCCGGGTGAGCCGCGGCATTCTGGAGCAGCGCATCTTCGACCCCGAGACGTTCATGTTCCTCGGCGAGCGTGGCACGGTGGTGGACGCGAAGATCGCGGAGGCCCCGGCCGGAAGCGTCCTGGCACTCACCGCGCAGCTCAAGGTGTCCGTGGTGGACGCGCTGCCGGAGGCCAAGGACGCGTCCAAGGACGGCAGCTGCGAGATGACCGCCGAACCGGCCTCGCCGTCCGCCGATCCCTCGCCGGCGGACCCGACACCGACCACCTCGGGCGCCTCCTGATCCGTGCGGCGTCCCGTTGGCTCGTGCCGCCGCGGTCGGCGGTGCGAGCCAACGCCGAACGGGAAGGCAGTCACCACCCCCCTAAACGGTCAAATCCTACTAATAATGTAGGATTCCCACACGTTGCCGAGGGATCACACGGCTGTCGACCAGGAGAAACAGTGAACAGGAAGACGACGCCGTTGTTCGGCGCCGCGATAGCACTCGCGCTGACCCTCGCCGCCTGCGGCGGAGGCGGCGACGGCGGTGGCACAGGGACGACGGGCGGCGGTTCGCCGACGGGCTCGTCCGACGGGGACGCGACCATCGGGGTGGGCTCGCTGTACGAGCCGCAGAACCTCGACAACACCGCGGGCGGCGGGCAGGGCGTCACCGAGGCCTTCAACGGCAACGTGTACGAGGGCCTGTTCCGGCTCACCGACGACGGCAAGGTCGAGAACCTCCTGGCCGAGGACTACAAGGTGTCCGAGGACGGCCTGACGTACACGTTCACGTTGCGCGACGGGGTGAAGTTCCACTCCGGCGACCCGCTGACCTCGGCGGACGTGAAGTACAGCATCGAGAAGGTGACCGCGAAGGACTCGCAGTCGGCGCGCAAGAGCAGCTTCGAGGCCATCAAGAAGATCGACACCCCGGACGACCACACCCTCGCCGTCACGCTGGCGGACAAGTCGATCTCGTTCGTGTACAACCTCAGCTACGTCTGGGTCGTCAACGACACCGCCAAGGACCTCGCCACCAGCGAGGACGGCACCGGCCCGTACAAGCTCGGCGCGTGGAAGCGCGGCAGCACGCTAAGCCTGGACCGCTTCCCCGGCTACTGGGGGACAGCGGCGTCCAACAAACAGGTCGTCTTCCACTACTTCACCGACGCCGCTGCGCTGAACAACGCGCTGCTGACCAACGCCGTCGACGTCGTGACCAGCGAGCAGAGCCCGGACGCGCTCGCGCAGTTCAGCGGCAACCCCGACTACAAGGTCAACAACGGCAAGTCCACGACCAAGCTGCTGCTGGCCTTCAACGACCGGAAGGCGCCCTTCGACAAGCCGCTCGTCCGCAAGGCCGTCAGCTCGGCGATCGACGACAAGAAGCTGCTCACCTCGATCTGGGGCGAGTACGGCACGCTGATCGGCTCGATGGTCCCGCCCACCGACCCGTGGTACGAGGACCTGACCAGCGTCAACCCGTATGACGTGAACCTCGCGAAGAAGGAGCTTTCCGACGCCGGGTACCCGAACGGGTTCAGCTTCACGCTCGACACCCCGAACTACGACCCGCACCCGACGGCGGCCACGTTCATCAAGTCCGAGCTCGCCAAGGTGGGCGTCACGGTCACGATCAACGTGATCACGGCCGACGAGTGGTACACCAAGGTCTACAAGAACCGCGACTTCGCGGCCACGCTCCAGGAGCACGTCAACGACCGCGACGTCGTCTGGTACGGCGACCCGGACTTCTACTGGGGCTACGACAACCCGCAGGTCGCCGCCTGGGTCAAGGAGGCCGAGCGGTCGGACACGACCGAGGCGCAGACCGAGCTGCTGAAGAAGGCCAACCGGCAGATCGCCGAGGACGCCGCGAGCGACTGGCTGTACCTTTACCCCCAGATCGTGGTGGCGTCGTCAAAGCTGTCGGGGTACCCGGTCAACGGGCTGAACTCGCAGTTCTACGCGTACGGGATCAAGAAGGGCTGACGCCGCGTCCCCGACGAGCGGCTTGCCATGACTACATATCTGCTGCGGCGCATGGCCTTCCTGGTCGTGTCGCTGCTCCTGGCCTGCGCGGTGCTGTTCCTGCTGCTGCGCCTGCTCCCGGGCGACCCCGCCAACTCCCTGCTGTCGGTCGGGGCCACCCCGGAGCAGATCGCGGCCGCGCGCCACCAGATCGGGTCGGACCGCCCGCTGCCCGAGCAGTTCGCCACCTGGCTCGGGCAGATGGCCCGGCTCGACCTCGGGACGTCCTTCGTCAGCACGCTCCCGGTGGGCCCGGAGATCGCCGCGCGCCTGGTGGTCACCGTGCCGCTGACGCTGCTCTCGTTCCTGCTGGCCGTGGTCGTGGCGGTGCCGGTCGGCTTCGTCGCGGCCCGCCGCTCGGACCGCTGGTACGGGCTGCTGCTCAACGGCGTGTCGCAGCTCGGCATCGCGGTGCCGGTCTTCTGGGTGGGGATGCTGCTGATCTGGGCGTTCGCCCTGTACTTCCGCATTCTGCCCGCCGGGGGCTTTCCACAGGACGACTGGGCCGACCCGGCGGACGCGATCACCTCGCTGGCGCTCCCGGTCGTCACCGTGGCCCTCGTCATGTCCGCCTCGCTGATCCGCTACGTCCGCTCGGCCACCATGGACGTGCTCGACAGCGACTACCTGCGGACGTTCCGGGCGCTCGGCTCGTCCTTCCCGGGCGCGATGTGGCGGCACGGGCTGCGCAACGCGGCCGTCCCGGTCATATCGGTGCTCGGCATCGAGCTGGCCACCACCTTCCTCGGGGCCGTCGTCGTGGAAAGCGTGTTCGCGCTGCCGGGGCTCGGCAGCATGCTGGCCAAGGCGATCGCCCAGCACGACTACCCGGTCGTCCAGGGGGTGCTGTTCGTGAGCACGTTCGGCGTGCTGCTCATCGGCTTCGCCGCCGACCTCGTCCAGCGGATCATCGACCCGCGCCTGCGCGGCACCCTCTCCCGGAGCCCGCGATGAGCCGCCGGTCCACGTCCGGGAGCCCGCGATGAGCCGCCGCCGGTCCGCCACCCTGGCCGTCGGCTGCGTGCTCGCCGGGGTGATCGTCGCCGTGGCCGTCGTGTCCCTGTTCTGGACGCCGTTCTCTCCCGACGACACCTCGGGCGGACGCCTCGCGCCGCCGGGGCCGCCGCACCTGCTCGGCACCGACAAGCTGGGCCGTGACCTGCTCACCCAGCTCATGATCGGGGCCCGCGTCGCGTTGACCGCCGGGATCGGCTCGGTGGCGCTCGGCGGGGTGATCGGCGTCGCGGCCGGGCTGCTCGCCGGGTTCGCCGTCCGATGGCTGGACGACACGATCTCGGCGCTGCTGGACATCCTGATCGCGTTCCCGACGCTGCTGCTGGCCATGCTGGTGGTCGCCGCGCGGGAGGCGTCGCTCGGCTCGGCGATCCTGGCGATCGGGCTGGCGATGTCGTCGATCGTGGCGCGGCTCACCCGCGTGCTGGTCAAGCGCGTGCTCGCCCAGGACTACATCACCGCCTCGCGCACCTCGGGCACGTCCTGGCCGCGAGTGGTGGCCGAGCACGTGCTTCCCAACATCTGGCCGACGCTGCTGGTCAACCTGGCGTTGCAGCTCGGCCTCGCCGTGCTCGCCGAGGCGAGCCTTTCCTACCTCGGGCTCGGGACGCCGCCGCCCAACGCGTCGTGGGGCCGGATGCTCCAGGAGGCCCAGGCCACCGTCCTCACCGCGCCCGCCGGCGCGATCGCCCCCGGCGTGCTGCTGGTCGTGCTGGTCGTCGGGGTGAACCTGATCGCGGACGGCCTCAGGGACGTGGCGGACCCGACCCGGCGCGCTCGCGGGTCCGGGTCCGCGGTGGATCCAGGGAGCCCCGCGATGGGCCTGGACCAGGGCGGCTCCGCGGTGGACCTGGACCCGAGGAGGGGGCCGTGAGCCTGCTGGAGGTGTCCGCGCTCACCGTGAAGGCCCCGGACGGGCGCGCGCTGCTGTCGGAGGTGTCGTTCGAGGTCGAGGCCGGGGCGCGGCTCGGCCTGATCGGCGAGTCCGGTTCGGGCAAGTCGCTGACGGCCCTCGCGATCATGGGCCTGCCGCCCGCCGGGATGACCGTCTCGGGCAGCGTCGTCCTGGACGCGCCGGGCCTGCCGCGTACGCAGGTCGTGGGCGCGCCGGAGCGGGCGCTGAACGGCCTGCGCGGGCGGGCCGCGACCGTGGTCTTCCAGGAGCCGCTGACCGCGCTGGACCCGCTCGCCAAGGTCGGCCGCCAGCTAGCCGAACCGCTGCGCCGGACGCGCGGGCTGCGGGGCTCCCCCCTGCGCGCGGCCGTCCTCGCGGCGCTGGAGGAGGTACGGCTGCCCGAGCGCGTCGCCGGGGCGTACCCGCACGAGATCTCCGGCGGGCAGCGGCAGCGGGCCGCCATCGCCATGGCCCTCGCCTGCGAGCCCGCCCTGCTGATCGCCGACGAGCCCACCACCGCGCTCGACGTGACCGTCCAGGCCGAGGTGCTCGCCCTGCTGGACGGGCTGGTGTCCGCGCGCCGGATGGCCCTGCTGTTCATCAGCCACGATCTGGCGGTGGTGGCGCGCGTCACCGATCGCGTCGTCGTCCTGAAGGAGGGACTGGCCGTGGAGTCGGGGAACCTGCTCGACATCGTGGGCGAACCTCGCCACCCGTACACCCGTGATCTGGTGAGCAGCGCGCGACGGCTCGACTCGGCGCTCGACTGGGGGGCGCGGTGACCCGCTCGACCCCTGCGTCCGGGTCCGCACCCGAGCCCGTCCCCGCCTCGGAGACCACCACCGAGGCGGCCGCCGCGCCCGGCCACGACCCCGCGCACGGACTCGCCCCCGCTCCCGTGGCCGTCCTGGCCGCCGATCGCGTCGGCTTCGCCTACCGGCGGTCGGCCCCCGTGCTGACCGAGGTCAGCGTCGAGGTCGTCCCCGGGCGTGGCGTGGCCCTTGTCGGGGAGTCCGGCGCCGGCAAGACCACCCTGCTGCGGCTGCTGCTCGGCCTGACCCGCTCCACCGAGGGACGGATCCTCTTCGACGGCTCCGAGCTGAACCTCGGCGACCGCGCCCGGATGCGCGCCTTCCGGCGCGGCGTCCAGACGGTGTTCCAGGACCCGTACTCCTCACTCGACCCCCGGCAGCGGGTGGGCAGGATCGTCGCCGAGCCGCTGCGCTCGCTCGGCCTGCTCACGGGCGGTGGCACGGCCCGCCGTACGGAGGCCGAGGCGCGCGTGGCCGAGGCGCTGGACGCCGTCGGGCTCCCGCCGGACGCGGCCCGCCGGTACCCGCACGAGTTCTCCGGGGGCCAACGCCAGCGCGTCGCCATCGCCCGCGCGGTCGTCGGGCACCCGCGCGTCCTGCTCGCCGACGAGCCGGTGAGCGCCCTGGACGTCTCGACCCGCGTGCGCATCGTGGACCTGCTGGCCGAGCTGCGGGAGACGCGCGGGCTGACGGTCGTCATGGTGTCGCACGACCTGGCCGTGGTGGCGACGCTGTGCGCGCGCACGGCCGTGCTGGAGAAGGGGCGCGTCGTGGAGCAGGGGGACACCGGGGCCGTGCTGGGCTCGCCCCGGCATCCGTACACGCGCCGGCTGATCGACAGCGTGCCGCGCCTGCCCCGCTAGGCCGGCGCGGCGACACGAGGCGACCGAAGGTTGACATGTCCTTGCTCAGGGTGAGTCGTCATGGAAGGGTCGGTTTCCGCACAATCCGTGACCGGGAGATGACCATGAGCCAGACCACCCACAACGTCGTCCGTTCCAAGCAGGACCGGATGACCGCCGTCCAGACCGCGATCAACAAGACGAAGATGACCACGGCGCTGGTGTGGAACCCGTGGCCCGGAGTGATGGAGCAGGGCGTCACGACCGAGGCGATCAAGAGCCCGGCCAAGAGCGGGCAGGTTCCCGAGATCATCGGGGAGGGACAGACGCTCGGCGACTTCATGTCGCCGGTGCTGATCTCCTTCGGCTCGACCCTCGGGTTAGGCGGGCCGGTGACGCAGAACACGTTCGACGAGGCACGCAAGCGCGCCAAGGCCAGGTACGTCACGATGGGCCGCACGTTCTACAAGGAGTTCGCCAGCGGCAACTGCACCCTGTTCGCCTGCGCCATCATCGGAATGCTGTCCGAGCAGCCCAAACTGCTCGGGCCGGGCGTCAAGGTCGAACTGCTCAACCTGCTCAACACCGAGGGCGGCGGCGGGCACGCCTATGTCGTGGTGGGCCGTGCCGCCGGTGACGTGAACGACGTGGACACCTACGGCCCCGACTGCTTCTTCGTCGACCAGTGGTACGCCCGCCAGCAGGGGACCCAGCCGGGCGTCCAAGGGGTGAAGGACGCCACCCCGGGCAACGGGGTCAACCCGTTCTGGGACGCCACCTTCGACAGGTTCATCAGGGAGGCCACGACCAGGGTGATGCTGACCTTCACCAGCGACGAACTGCCCCAACTGCGTTTCTGACCGGTCCGGCACGCTGTCCCCGCGGTGACCGGCACGCGGGGGCGGGCGCCGGGACACCGCCCATAAGCGAAGGCCGTGACACGCCCGATCGGCGTGCCACGGCCCGTGGCTTCAGAGGGCGCCGGAATCCCCGCGAGGATCCGGCGCCGGTTCGTCAGTCGGTCACGTACACCTGGCTGAACACCTCGGACAGCTTCTTCACGTCCTGCGTGATGCCCACCTCCGGCGAGGCCGGGTTGTACATCGTGGTCAGGCGGCGCTGCAGCGGCTCCAGCTTGTCGAGCTGCTCCCAGGCGGGGGTGTTCGCCAGGCCCGCGCCGAGCACGCGGTAGGTCGCGCCCGTGCCGTCCTGCCAGCGGGTCCACAGGTTGACGGTGGCGGCGCCGTCCTTCAGCGGGGCGGCGATCCGGTCCTGGGCCAGCGTGGCGGCCTGGTCGGCGGTGAACGGCGAGGCGTTCTTCCCGGCCATGCCGGCGTCCTCGGCCGAGATCTGGACGAGCGTGTCCCAGGCCAGCGCCTTGACCTTGCCCCACTGGTTGGCCTGCGCGGCCTGCGGCGTGATCTTCCAGGTGGCGTACGCGGTCTGCAGCAGACCGGAGTCGAGCGCGAGCTGGTCGACCGAGCCGGAGGTGAGCAGCGGTTCGATGGCCTGCGGCGTGAGCAGCGGGTACTTCTTGGTCATCGTGGTCGTGCACGGCTCGCTCGCGCCACAGCCGAAGGACGGCACCACGGTGTGGATGCCGAGCTTCTTGCCCGGGGCGATCTGGTGCAGCGCGGTGGCGGCCGCCTTGACGAACGCGCTCATCTCGTCCGGCGTCTTCACCGCGCCGTTGTAGCCGAGCTGGGAGGTGAACCGGATGCCGACGACGCCCGGCTGCGCGGCGAGCGCGCCGACCTTCTTGACGGCCGCGGCGAACGCGGCGGTGCCGGCCTTGTAGTCGTCCAGCAGCTCGCTGTCGATCCACACCCGCATGCCGCTCGCGGCGGCGGCCGCGATGGCCTGGCCGGCGGCGGTGCGCGCGGCGGCGGCGATCTCCTCGGGGCTCACCGAGCAGGGCTGCGTGGCGTCCTGGCAGGTGGGCGGCGTGTTGTCCTCGACGTACCCGTCCGGCGCGGGGTCGCCCTCGCCGTGGGCCTGGCCGTCGCCCTCGCCTTCGGCGCTGCACTGCTCGACCTTGCAGTCGATCCAGCCGACGGGGTACTCGGTCGCCGCCTTGAGCTTCTCGTTGTCGTTCTGGGTCCAGAAGTCCAGGACCTTGAGGGCGTCCTCGGAGGTCGGGGCCATCCAGAAGCACTGGGGGTCGGACTGCGAAGCACCGTTGGTGTAGTTCTTGCAGTCCCCCTCGCCGTCCTCGGAGAACGCCGTGGCGGCCGGGATGCCCACCGCCAGAACGGTGAGCGCGGCGCTGAGGGCTAGGGCTCTCCTGATTCGCATCAAGCGTCTCCTTGGGCGGTACGAAATCACTAGCGATCGTCCTTAAACGATCGAAAAGACTGTATCGGGCACATCTCTACTCGACCAGTGCAACACCCGGATTCGTCCGGCGCCGTAAGGGGTTCGGCCAACACTTCACCTGCCCCTCACCTGCACGATCTTCCCGGTCACTGGGGGGTAAACATGCGGCCTCCTTCCCGACCGACGTGGCGGCGCCTCGCATAATCGGGAGATGCGCGATCACAAGGGCAATCCGGAATCGGCGCAGACCCTGGAGCGGGGACTGCGCCTGCTGCGCCTGCTCGCCGACGGCCACCGAGGGCGCACGCCCACGGAACTGGCCCAGGAGCTGGGGCTGAGCCGGCCGATCGTCTACCGGCTGCTCACCACGCTGCAGAACGAGGGGTTCGCCCGGCGCGACGCCGAGGGCCGCGCCCACCTCGGGTTCGGCGTCCTCGCGCTGGCCCGCGCGGTGCAACCCCTGCTGAGGGCGGCGGCCCTGCCCGCGCTGCGGCGCCTGGCCGAGGAGACCGGGGCCACCGCCCACCTGACCGCCGCCGAGGGCGACGAGGGCCTCGCCATCGCCGTGGTGGAGCCGACCTGGACGGACATGCACGTGGCGTACCGCGAGGGCTCCCGTCACCCGCTCACGCGCGGGGCGGCCGGGCTCGCGATCCTCGCCCTGCGCGAGGGCCGCACCGACTACACCGTCACGGAAGGCCAACTCCAGGAGGGCGCCCGCGGCATCGCAGCCCCGCTACCCGCCCTTCCGTGGCTGGAGGCGTCCGTCGGCATCGTCACCTTCGGCCCCATCGACGCCACCACCCTCGGCCCCCGCGTCGTCCACGCCGCCGTCGAACTGGGCGAGGCCCTCGCATGATCCCGCCTCCGGGCCGGACTTACGGGCCGGGCCGGGCTTACGAGCCGATGGACGCGCACGACCCCGTGACGGCCCTGGCCGAGCGCGTCCGCGAGCGCCGGTTCATGGCGGCGAGGCGTACGCGGCGATCGCGACGGCCGCCGCGGCCGCACCGGTGACACTGTGAGCCTCTACAGGCAGGCCGTCGGGCCGCTTGAGCAGGTACCAGGCTCCGCCCTTCGGGACGTCGACCACGGTGACCGTGACGACCAGCCGGCCGCCGCCGTACACGTCCATCTCCGGTGGCCGCAGGACCGGGGTGTAGTAACCGCTCCTCATGGGGAGATGCAACCGCTCGACGAGACGACAACGCAGACCGTGCGACTCCACCTGCTTGCGAAGATCGCCGAGCGCCCGCCGGTGCTCCTCGGCTTGCCCCTCCGGCATCCCGTACATCAACAGGTCTCTCAAGACCGCCACCCCACGTGGGTGCCGCCGCGTCCCGTCCGGCGCGTCTGTCCAGACTCCCGGGAGCGAGGGGGTGGGACGAGGCTCGTGATCTCGGACCGGCGCATGAGAGAGCGGAGTTCTTCGGAGGTGGCCGCGTCGAGCAGCGGCTCGGAGACCTCGGCGATGCGGGCGATGGCGTAGAAGCGACGGGAGTACGGCCCGTAGATCACCAGCCAGCCGGGTTCCAGGAGGCCGAGTTGCTCAGCCCTGGCCCTCTGCGTCCCGTCCCAGACCCTCCGCCGGCCGTCCGGTTCCCGGCGCTCGGGTTCGGTGGCCGGTCCTCGGCGGTGCCTCCCGGCAGTGGGGCGACGGGTGAACGGGAGACGGCCGGGGCGGCGGCGCACATCCAGAAGGGCCGTCACGGGCACCTCCCGTCCCGTTGCGGGGAGCAGGGGCGGGGGGACGGCCCGTGGCGTGTCGTGCCGTCCGTCCAGGGGGATCCACGGTCGAACATCTGTCGTACTCCTGATCGACTTCGGGCCGACTTGTGGAACTGGCGTTCTGTAGTCGACTCGTCATTTAGAGTTATCAGCAGGTTCGTATGCGGTCCCGACGCCGGACAAGGGTTGATCGGCAGCAGCGATCAACTGTCGTTTCCGGCCACCCCCGAGGGAGAAAACGGCATGCCTGCACTACGCAAGAGCAGCGACCGATACCGGTCGATGGCCACCTATATCGGGGCCCTTATCCGCGATCTGCGCGATTCCTACGAACTGCGGGTCGGTGAGCCGCTGACGGTGGCGCGCCTGGCGGCCCGCACGGGCTACTCGGCATCGATGATCGGCCAGATCGAGCGCGGTGAGAGCCTCCCCGAGTCGGGCACACGGGTGCAGGCGCTGGACGATGCGCTCCAGGCGCAAGGCCAGCTGAAAATACTGTGGCCCCTGGTGCAACGTCTTGGGCACCGACCTATCGACGAACTCAGCGCCGCGACAAATCCCACTACTCCCAGCTACCGTGAAAACGGACCCTGCGCCCTCACCAGAGGAGACGACATGGAACGCCGCCATTTGTTCCAATTGGCCGGATGGGGACTACTCGCCCAATCACCGATCTTCAGCACCGGCGAACACGTCCGTCAGATGATCGAACAAGCTCTGGGAACGGCCGACGACTTCGCCGCGGACGATTGGGAGTCCAGGTGCACCAACCACATGTACGCCATCCTCAACCAGCCGCCGGCGGTGGTCCGCGACAACCTTTACGTTGATCTGACGAACGTTCAGCAGAAGCTCAAGCTGAGCGCTCCAGACAAGGCCGCCGATCTGCAACGGATCATCGCGTGGTTGTCCGTGATGTACGCGAATGTCTCCATGCGGCTCGGTGATTACGGATCTGCCCATCGGTGGCTGACAACCGCGAGGCATGCCGCGGACGCCTCGAAAGATCTCGATATGCAGGTGTGGGTTCGCGGGACGGCAGCCGTCTTCGCGCTCTACTCTCCCCTTCCGATCACGAACACCTTGACCCTCGCCCGGAAGGCACAGTCTCTGGCGAGCGACCGGGCGACTCCTGGGCTTTTGCGCGCTGTGGCAGCAGAGGCTCAGGCTCTGGCCGTCATGAAGCGGCAGCGAGAAGCCGAGGACCGCCTTCACCAGCTCCTCGAGCTGGCAGGTCAAGCTGCCGCAGCAGAGGAGTTCAGCTGGACGGACGACGCCGTCTGGTTCACGGCCTCCTGGGTCTACTCGTACGGCGCCGAAGTAGAGAAGGCACAGGAAGCTCGCGACAAGGTGCTCGCATGTGCCCCTCGTTACCAAAGCACCGTCAACGTACTGCTGCACGAGGCCCTGTGCGTCGGCATGAGCGGTGGGTACAACGAAGCCCTGAACATCGCGACGGCGGTGATGTCAGATCTCGACCCTGCCTACCGCACCTACATAATGCTGCACACAGCCCGTTTGGTACTCAACACGGTCCCGCTCGACAAGCGACGCACGCTGCCCGCGCTTGGCGACTATCGCGAGGTAATCAACGCCCGCACCCAAACCTGAACGAGGGCGGCAAAAGACAGGCCATCCGCCGGGCCGGCGACGGAGGCCGGACCAGGGCAAGTGGACGGCATATGGTCAGTCCTCGTCCTCGTGTTGCTCGTCGTCTTCGTCATGCTCGGGACGGCAGTCGGCGGCGTGGCGGCGGCAGTGGATCAGGTTGTCCCCCGACGCTCCTTCGATGCTCTCGTAGGCGCTCGCGAGGTCGTCGAACTCCGGAAGGGAGCGGCGGAAATCGCCCCCAACGAAGAGGCTCGGAGCCGCTGAGCCATCAGTTCAATCAAGCCCTCATCTCGACCCAAGCTCTCTTCCTCGAACCCCAGGCACGTGAAAAGTTCCGGGCCCGGGTCGCCGAGTTCAGCGGCGGCCGGCTCACCGAAAGCGCCTGCCACGAGGAGGGCGCGTAACCGAGATCTCCTGCTTCCTACCAGTTCCATCCGTCGCGTGTCCGTGCTCTCGTTCGAGGGGACGGACTCCCACTGCTCTCTGCCGCAATCCCGGTGTTATGACCGCCTCGCTAGTGGCTACTGCGTCCGAAAGACTCGCCCGCATCTCCGGTGGCATAGTGCCGCTTCCCAGGGCGCACGCCTCTACCAGCTCGGCAAGCGCTCGGGTCTGGCCGACGCTCAGGACCGTCGCGCACCTCTTGTGCGCCAGAACATCGCGTGCCGCGTATCCGTCGCGAAATGCCAGCGTTTGCTCGATCAGTTTGGTAGCGACAGCGAATGCGATGGCGTCCTCAGTCCCGCCAGCGGCATCGATCACCGACAGACCCAGCCGTGTGGCAAAGACCGACAGATCACCTGTCGGGGCGGGCCGCTGGTAGTGCTCGAGCATCGTGCAGATGCCCGCCTCGATCGGCTGGCCTGCGGTTCTTCTGCAGAGCACCGTAAGGCAGGCGGTCACCGCGTTCTCCCACGGCTCGCCGGGGGCGGTCTCGTCGAGGAGCGCAAGGGCGGTGTCCGGCTCGCCCGCCAAGGTGTGGGCGATCACGGCGACCTGGCGCCCGTCGAGCATGCGTTGACCAATGCCCCGGTTTCGCCGCAGGTGAGCGTGGGCGTCCTGCCAGTGGCCGGCGGCGACCAGTGCCCGGGCGCTGTCAGCCACGTGGACGGTCCATAGCCATTGCCGGAGTTCGTGATGGTCCTGCTCTGAGGCGATGAGTGTGGCCGCAGGTACCGGGATGCCGTCGATGACAGTGTCACTTCGGAAGGTGATGGCCTGGTAGAGGGTGCCGAGCAGCGCGAAGGCGCTGGGGCCGTCGCCGGCCCGGATGTGTAGGCGTGCGAGGTTGACCAGGGGTTCGAGTCCGCGGCGCGCGGCCTGCGCGCCCATAGGAAGGGCGCGCAGGTACACCTCGGCGTGTCGATGGCACCACTGGCGGGCAAGGTCCGGCAGTCCGACGTCCGAAACCAGGAGAGCGGCCTGGTTGAGGACGGCGGACGCCGAGGCCTGGTCGCCCTCGCGCTCGGCCGACTCTGCGAGGGCGCATAGGTTGGCCACTCGTGCCCCGAGCGGGATGCAGGCCGGGCGCGGGCGGGCCACGAGGGGAAACCGCCGCACTATCTGATCAAGGTGCACGTCACTGCCACTCGATCACGATTCGGTTGAGCGGAGTATCGAAGGCGAACCGACCCGGCCTTGACTCGGTCGGTTCGGCGTCCAGGGGCTGGATCTCGAACCGGACGGTCCGCGATCGGTAGTCCCGGTCCCAGGTGCGGAGCGCATCGGCGACACGTCCGGCCAATTCATCGCCGCCGGAGCCGTAACCGACGACACCGAACTCGTACAACTGACCGCCATCCGGAGCGCGTTCGGCGGGTCGCCGTACCAGGTGGGCGAGGTCGCCCCTATCCACCACCGCGCAGGAGCTCGGGTAAGGCCTCTTGATCAGGCCGCGGTCGATGGCCGACTGTTCCACGGGCATGCGACTCAGGCCCCCCTGCATCACACAGGCCAGCCACAGTTCCATCCACTCTGGTGACTCGAGTCCGCGGAACTTCACCCCCGTCCACGCCTCGGTGATCGGCTTGTTGAGAACGCCGACCAACCGGGCCTCGTCCACAGCCTGCTCCCTGTGGGTCTGGAGGGCGACGGAGCCGTCAGGGGTCAGGGCTACGATGTGCCGGGCGTCGTCGGCGAGCCCGCGCAGGGGCATGAAGGTGCACATCTCACTGCGGACACTGCGCCAGGGTCTGTCGGCATCCCGTTCGAACGCGATAGCCCGGGACACGGTGCCGCGTAGCCGAAGCGGCACGATCAGCCGGCCATCCGGGGCGAGCTGGTCCAGCCAGGCCACGGGGATGCCATGGGCTCCGACCGTGGCGACGATGCGATCGTAGGGTGCCGCCTCAGGGTGGCCGAGCGCCCCGTCTCCCAGGATGGCGGTGACGTTCCGCGCGCCTGCCGCCTCCAGGTTCGCTCGGGCCGCATCCACGAGGTCCTGGTCGACATCGACAGTGAAGACCTGTCCTTTCTCACCGACCAGGTATCCGAGATAGGCGGCGAACAGGCCGCTGCCGGCCCCGATCTCCGCGACCCGCATGTCCTCCTGCGCGTCGGTGAGTTCCAGCATCAGGCCGTTGACGGTGGGCTGTGACACGGCGCTGACCGATACCCCTGAGTCGTTGAACTTGGTGTAGATCGGTGTGTCCGCATATGCCTCTTCCAGACTGACCGAGGGCTCGAAGCGGCGCACGAAGATGTCGCGGGGCACCGAGCGGATCGCCTCATCGACCCGCTCACTGCGCACCGTACCCTTGTCACGTAGTTGATCCGCCAGAGCGTGTCGTAGCCGCTCGGCAGTGGGGACGACTTGGGTCTCCACTGCGACCTCGGTGGGGTCGGCGCTCGTCTCGGGTGCCACCGCGGCGCTTTCCTGCTCAATCATCACTATCTCTTTCGCTAGATGTGCCAATGTGCTTTGCTCCGCGTAGGACAAGCCCAAGCGGTTCCAATGGAAGATCACGTGATGGGCGAGGACGGCACGCAGGCCACGCTGCAGCTCTCCGTGCCTGGCCAGGTCGGCCAGGTACTCCCCTGCATGCTGGAAGGCCCCGGACCAGTCGGAGATCGCGGTCAGCGGGTCCCTGCCTGCTGGCGTGCCGGTAGGAATCGCCTCGACGGTCATGAGCTTGTATAGGGCGGCCTTCAGGCGGGCACGTGCACTCGGGGGCAGAGAGGGTGCGGAGGCTCTGTGCTGAGCCACCTTTGCCCAGACGTCTCCCTGCTCGTACCAATCCTGCCGAGCGCCGCGCATAAGCACGCTGCACAGCAGAATGCCGACCTCCCGTCGTCCCAGACAGGGGGTGCCCGGTGGAACGGCCCTTTGACGGCCCAGGTAGCCGAGGATGTTGAGGCTGTCGCGGGCGAACAGATCATGGGCGGCCCTCATGGCGGCACTTCCCCCGAAGGCGTGCACCTCCGGCTCGTAAATGCCGGTCGTCCATCCGACGATGCGATCATCAGCGGCCAGAACATCAAGGACGTGCGCGAGACGATGCGGCACGTCGTTGACCATAGGCAGGTAACGCAAACGCCAGTACGGTGTCTTGCGGACGAACCACCAGCCGGTGATCGCACCGTCCGCCTGCGCTCCCGCCAGTTCGGGGTGCAGACACTCCACGGCGACCTGCTCGGCGGTCTCGCGATCGGTGAATTCGATGACCGCTTGGGCCCAGTCACCGTGTTCCATGACCGATCCTCCCCTGGTGGCTCGGTTAGCTGATGAGCAGGCATGAGTCCCAGCCTGAGGCGGGAGGTACACCGGAGTGCGCGGAGTGCAGGGCCAAGGCGATGCCCGCGGCCCCTTCGAGTAGCCCTGGATCACCGGGCCGGAGCAGCAGCGACGCGGCCACGCTGTCGGCGTCGATATCGTCCTCAATGATCATGCCGAGCAGGCGCGGCAGGCAGGCGACCACGTCCGGAGTGACGGCGTCGGTGGCCGCACGACAGGCGATGTGCACCAGACCGGCGTAGCCGTGGCACAGTGAGGAGTCAGTGATCGCCGCGAGCTGTCCCGGATCCGTAAGGGCCCTGACCAATGCCGATTCAGCCATCCGCTGGCGCGTGAGGTCGCCGGTGGCCAGGGAGGTGAGCTGCTGAGCGCGTGCGAGCCCGGCCGTACCGTAGCACCACGACGGGCGCGATGGCCCTGACTTGCTGTGATGCCCCTCACGCAACTCGGTCCGGGTCACCCAGTACGGCCACCACGGGCCGGCTTTCCCGTCCTGACGCCAGTCGTCGAGCCACGCGCAGATCCGCTGAATCGCGTCAATGTGGCCATCCACCACGACTCCGTCCCTCAGAGCCAGCGACAGCAACGCCAGCGGCCCGCAGACGCCATGGGCCACGCCGTTGTTGCCGTGTCCGCCGGCGAAGTCCTCAGATCGGCGGCCTGCCGGGTTCAGGTCGGTCCACCAGCCCGGGAGGAGCTCACCGCCGTCCTTCACTGGTTCGGTCAACCGGACGAGGTATGAAATCACCGCGCGAATCAACTCACCGTGCGGCTCATGCCGCAGCAGGTAAGCACCGATTCCGGCAAGTCCTCTGATGACGTCGAACTCCGCCAATGTGGCAAGCCGACCGTGGTCCATGCGGGCGTGCGCGCGGTCCAGGCGGCGACGGGTCGTCGTGGCGATGTGGCGGTGGAGCTCATCACGAGCGCGGGCGTAGTGGCCAGGAAGATCAGATGCTGCATTCATGGCGAATCCGAGCGCGGGCGCACCGTAGAAGAGATGACTGTCGCTTCCGGTAAGGATCTCGCCGCCTGCGGCGCAGGCGAGCCAGTCGTGAACATGCCGCCAGGACGCGCAGCCGGCGCGGGCACGCTCAATGTGCAGCAATGCGATCCCGGTTGCGCCGTATGCGAGGGACTGGGGCCACCAGCCCTGCGGCAGGTGGAGGCCACGAACTGTGGTAGGCGAGGCCAAGCGGTCGGCGATCGCGTCGGCGACGGCCCTGACGGCGTCCTGCCGATGCGGCATCATGCCCTGCCCTCATTGGTACGGGCGTCCCAGGCGAGGGCAGCGGCACGGGCCAGGCGCAGGCAGGTGCGCTCATCGTCGCGATCAATGCCGACGGCCCGAATGTGGTGGACGTGCAGTAAGGAGTCGAGCACGGCCTCCGAGGCGATGCCGTCAACGCCGGTCAGATGAGCACGGTAGCGGGTCAGGGCGTCGTGGCGGGGCAGCCACGGTTGGACGATCGCCTCACCGCCGGGGGTGGCACGCAGCGCCGCCCAGTCGTCCGCCAGATCGGCCAGCCTGACCGCCTCGACGAGTAGGTGGCGGGGAAGCGGATCGGAGGCGCGAACTTTCGCGTGCTTGATCAGCCACCGCATCCCGCCTGCCGTGCTGCCCATGAAGGCGGTCGCGATCGCGACGAAATGGGCGGCGGCAAGGGGCTGCGGATGGGGCTGTGATCGCTGGGCGAACTGTGCGACCAAGGCACGCGAGTCGGCGGTGAACACCTCCTCGGCCGCAGCCATTGCCGCTCCCCTGCCCCAACGGCCGGTCTCGGGGTAGTAGGCGGCGAATTGCAGATCCCGGAGCAGCCCCTGCCTCCGCAGGTCGGCTGCCCAGGTGCTGACATGGTGGGTGGCCCACCCGAACTGCTCGGCGTCGGGCAGCGCGATCCGCAGGCGCAGATGCCACTCCGGATCTCGGTAGCGAATGAACCACCAGTCCGGCGGTTCTTCCCATCCCGCCAGCAGCGCGGGCAGGTGCTCGGCAAGGACTTCGGCCTGCCGGTCAAGGTGTCCGTACAGCTTGGCGTACAGCCACCGCGACGTCCCGGGCAGATGGCCGTGGTCGCGGCTGATCAGCCGGGCCGCGCTCACTTTGGGCGGCGGCGGCCAGCGTGCCCGCGAAGCCACCATCGAGACGACGATCTCGTGAGCGTGTCCGTCGAACCACCCGTCGGCGCCGGGCTCGGGGGCTTCCGTCAACACGGTGCTCTGGGCCTGATCCACATGCGTGCGCAGCAGCGCGAGGTGGCCTTCCTGCTTCAGGTCGAGCCGTAGCCGCCGGTCCCCTTCGGTCAGGTAGACACGATTGGGCACGCGTCGCCGAGCACACCACTCCGTCACGGCCTGCTCCCACTGCGCGAACGACGCGTCGCGGCCTGGCAGTTCCCCCGAGCCGAGAAGCCAGCGGGCAGGGGACAGCACAATGCGTCCGTACCTGATGCGCGGCAGGAACGGTAGACGGGAGGCCACGCCCCAGTCGAAACCGGTGACCACGGCGTTTTGAGCCCGGCCCACCTCGGCGAGGAACCGTGCGAGCGGCGGGGTGTGCGCGCGAAGGTCCAAGGCGTGCGGAATCACGGGTTCCAGCCTCCGCCGGGAGCTCAGCGAGGCCAGATACAGACGGCGGCCGTCGCACCCCACCGCCAGATCGTCCAACCGGATAGTGCCGTCGTCCGGGTTGTGGTGCTCACCAAGCCGGATCAGGGTCGGCAGCAGCACAGGAGCGCGTGTCACCTGCGCGGCCTTCTCAGCAAGGGGCGGGAAGGAAAGCTGCACCGGCAACGTCTCGGGATCGTTGGCTTGGACGTGCGCGAAGGTAGCGGCGAGACGCTGCTGGTCGGGCCGCTTCAGCAGGCCGATGAACCTTCCGGTCAGCGTACCGACACCGCGTGAGACGCTGACGATCGCCAGGTGGAACTCCCCCCTTTCAAGCGCGGCCTTAGAAGCCGCCTGAAGGCGGAAGCACAGCTCCAGGTGTGGCGTCGGTTGCGCCTGCGTGAGGTCGCCAGCCGAAAGCTCGTCGACCAACCGATCATTGAGGACGATCTCCTGCCGGCCGTCCAGCGCCGCGGCCTGGGCCAGCTCCAGTAGCCGCTCCTCCCGGGCGGATACCTTCACACGAAGCGTCTGCGCGGTGCTGCCCAGGTACCCTGCTGGGAAGCCGAGGCCGATGTCGGGATCTACGAGGTCCAGGACCGGAACCAGAGCACCGGTGCCGTAACGTTCAAAGAACCGCGTGGCATAGCTCTGCCAGGCGGCCGTGCCGAACGGGGAGGCCGTCAGGCGTGCCAGCGCCGAGGCCGCCACTTCGGCTTCGTCTGCGATCTGTCGTGGTAGGACGAGACGGCAATCCAGCCGTACATCGACAGCCAGCGGCTGTCGTGCGTGATCGTTGAGCGCCGTCATCAGACGTGCTATGGCCGTTCGGATATGCCGGGGCGACTCGGCTGCGTCACCATTGTGATGGTCCAGTCCCGCCCTGATCTCTCGCAGACGGGACAGCAGACCCGCCATTTGCGGAACGTCCCCCGCACCGACGATCTCCAGCTGCTCCAGCAGATGGCTGAAGGCATCGATGGTCGTACTCGGTGCATGCAGGCCGCTGAGCAGCACTCCTTGCTTCACCAACTCGTTCAGCAGCCCTTCGATCACCGACGATGGCGCATCCGGGAACTCGGCCGCTAGCTTCGTGGCCAGATCTTCGCCTCGGATCGGTGATCTGGCCGCCTCCACGGCAGCCTGGACCGCTGCCGTGTACCGCATTGATATCTCGGCCACACCTCCGTGATCGGTCTCCTGTGAACGGCCCTGAGGCACGATCAAGCGTCGGCCGCGCACAAAGCACAGGTTGTTGAGCACCAGCGGCAGCCGCGAAACGAGCTGCGGACACGACTCCAACTGTGCGATCACAGCAGCAAGCCAGGAAGCATCAACTCGTGCGACGGCCTGGTGCCCACTTCCCCAGGCCAGCCGGAGCTCCGGGCCGACGGACGCGGCCGCGACCCCGGCGAACAGGCCGAACGGCGTGGCTCGGCCGGTCATCCGCAGAAGGTACCTGGCCACGGACAGCACCGTGCGGCGTGCCTGCCGCGGCTCGGGGTAGCGCATCGCGCACACCGTTCTCACCCCTTCCGCGAGAACGGGGCTGGCGTGCTCGATGGCCTCGGCCACCTCGTCCGTCGTCCAGACCTCTTGCAGCCAGTCCCGCCACCGCTGTACCTCTGGGGGCTCACCACTGCTTATGCACGGCCAGGGCGGCACCGCCAGTTCGGCGCGTACAGCAGCCCTCACCAGCACAAGGTCGGCACATCGATAGAGCCGCGAACCATGTCCGGATTTCATGAGCCCCTCCCCGGTGATGTTCTTCTCCCAACGCGCGACAGACAGCCGATGGCGGGCCGGTATCGCCCGCCATCGGGTTCACGCTGCCTAGCCCATGGCGGTGGCGCACGGGCTGGCGCAGGTGCTGCCGCACCCGTCGTCAGTGAGATTGATCAGGTTCGCGGCTCCCCCGCTACTTTCCAGGACGCGAACATCCAGGTCGAAGGGCTGGTCAGCATCGACGATCGTGTTCATGGGCCACTCCTTGAGCCTCGGAACATTGCGATCACGCTCCCCATTCGGCGGGAGGTGCGGGACGGCTCCACTTTGGCTACCGAACGGCCGCCACGGAACGCCGTACAGCGGGGCAGCCCAGGGGCAGATTGCGGGCAGATTCGCAACGCCTCGGCGGCCACTCTGTGCGACCATGACGGCGCGCAGCGCCGAGAGGAGAGCCGCCATGCCGCAGCCCAATCACCAGCTTCGCCAGGCACGTGAACAGCGCGAATCGCCCCACGAGTCCGGTGAGCCAATGTCCCGCCAGGAGCTGGCCGACCTGGTCAATGCCTGGGTGCATGAGCGTCTGGGACGTGTGGCATGCCTGACGGCGAACTACATCGGCAAGTTGGAGCGAGGGCTGGTGAGCTGGCCGAACGCCGATTACCGAGCGGCACTACGGGACGTCCTCGGTGCGTGCGCCGACCGCGATCTCGGCTTCCGCCGCCCTCGTCGCCATGCTCCTGGAGCGATTACCGTTGCCGATGTGGACCGTAAAGATTTTCTCCGTGCGGCCCTCGGTACCGCTTTGTCGGTTCCTCTTGCGGACCTGCTGGCCTCCACCGAGCCGCCCACGGTGCCCGCTGTGGTCACTCCCGCAGATGTTCAAGAGATCCGTACCATCGCGGGCCTGTTCACTACCTGGGATCACACCTATGGCGGGAGTCTGGTCAGAGAGGCCGTCAACGCGCAGCTACGCCAGGCGGTCGCCCTGCTTGACAAGGCCCGTTGCCCAGCGCGACTCCACGACGACCTCCACGCGGCTGTGGGGGTCCTCGGCCACGCCGCAGGTTTCATGGCGTTCGACGCCTACGCTCACAACGACGCGCGACGTATGTTCCGGCTCGCGCTGGCATGTGCTGAGGAGGCAGACGACTGGCATCTGCGTGCCAAGGTGTTGTCCAGCATGGCTCGCCAGGCCATCTGGTGCGGCGACCCCGACACGGGCATGACCCTCGTCGAACTGGCTCTGGTTCGCTCTGATCGGCTGACACCCGCGGAACGCGCCATGCTGCTGTCCGCTCGTGCCCGGGCCTTGGCCAAGCTCGGACGTTTCCAGGTGACCGTCAACACCGTGGGCTTAGCCGACGAGGAGTTCGCCCGTGTCCGGCCAGAGGAGGAGGCTCCCTGGATGCGTTACTACGACGCGGCCCAGCATTCCGGTGACACCGGGCATGCGCTGTTCGACATCGCCCTCCAGGAGAGATGTTCCGACGAGGCGTCCCGCCGTCTCACGGCGGCGGTGCACGGTCACAGCCCTGTCTACGTTCGGTCCCGAGCGATCAGCGGTATCAAGCTCGCCACTCTCACCATGGCGACCGGCGACCCTGACGAGGCCGCCACCATCGGAGGACACGCCGTACGCGACGCAGGAACTGTTCGATCCCGGCGCGCGGCCGACGATCTGCGCGAGCTCTATCGCATGACCGCCTCGCACCAGCGTCGCGATTCCGTGGCAGAACTCCGTGGCCACATCAAGGAAGCCGTGCGGGCGTGACGGGATCTTCCGGGGAGACGGCCCTCAAGGTGCTACAGAGAGCTTGCAAAGAGGCCGGACTCGCCGTGTCCAGTGCCACGCTGGTTCGTCAGGGCGAGAACGCGATCTACAAGCTTCCTGGAGGCGTGATCGCTCGCGTGACCCGCCCGGGCCAGGTGCCGGCCGCCGCTCGCGAGGTGGGCATCGCCCGATGGCTGGAAGCCTCCGGCATACGTGCGGTGCAGGCGCTGCCGGACGTCGTCCAGCCTGTTGACGTCGACGGCAGAGCGGTGACCTTCTGGCGGGAACTGCCGCCACATCGGCACGGTACGGCGGTGCAGGTGGCAGCCGCGCTGCGACGCCTGCACGAGCTGACGGTCCCGTCCGACACCGTTATCGCCCCCCTGAACCCGTTTGTAAGGCTCACCGAGCGCATCGATCACGCGCGCACGCTTTCGAAGGCCGATCGCGCCTGGATGCGCGATCACCTGAAGCACCTGATGGAGCGGTACGCCGACCTGCCGCCAGGCCGCCCCCTGTGTGTCGTCCATGGTGACGCCTGGGTCGGCAATGTGGTGTCCACCGACGGCGGCGAGGTCGTGCTGCTGGATCTGGAACGAAGCTCGGTCGGTCCTCCAGAGTGGGATCTTGTTTCCACGGCCGTGAAGGCGTTCACGCTGGGAGGCATTCCGGTCGAGGATTACAGGGACTTCGTCGCCGTCTACGGTTATGACGTCACCCCTTGGGAGGGATTCGAGACCTTGCGGGACATCCGAGAGTTCCGCATGACCTGCATGGCAGCCCAGGTGGCCGCAGAGAACCCTGCCCGGCGTGACGAGGTCGATCGGCGATTGGCGTCGATTCGCGGCGAGCGGGGGCCCCGGCCATGGACCGACTGGCGCCCGGTGCCGTAGAAGCGAATGCGATGAGAGGGAACCGGTGCCCGGGGCATGAGGCGGGGCCCTCGCCTGATGGCGTGAAGCGCCGCCGCGAGGGCCACGGGTGAGGGCGTGCGCCTTCCCCCGGATACGGCGCCCGGAGTCCTCGAGCCCGTGATCCAGGTCTTCAAGATTCCGGGCTTCCGCCATCCGCTGCCTGGCCTTTTCTGTGCGAACTGCCGACGTCGCGACGGGGTGACGAAGTTGACATCGGCGGGGCGATGACGGATCGTCGTACGTATAGAGGACAGTGTTGTCCGATATGCGTACACGATGGAGGGTCCGATGCCGTACTACCGCACGGTCGGCGAGGTGCCGCGCAAACGGCACGTCCAGTTCAGGCGGCCCGACGGCGGGCTGTACGCCGAGGAGCTGATGGGCGAGGAAGGCTTCTCCTCCGACTCCTCGCTGCTCTACCACCGCCACCTGCCGACCGCGATCGTCAAGGCCGAGGCCGTCACCGAGGGATCGGGCGCCGCGCTCTCCCCGAACCTCCCGCTGTCCCCGCGCCACTTCCGCACCCAGAACCTGTCCGAGGGCGGCGACCTCGTCACCGGACGCCGCGTCCTGGCGGGCAACGGGGACGTCCGCATGTCGTACGCCGCCGCCGACCGGCCGAGCGAGCTGTACCGCGACTCCAAGGGCGACGAATGCGTCTACATCGCGAGCGGCCGGGTGCGGTTCGAGTCGACGTACGGGGTGATCGAGGCCGGTGAGGGCGACTACGTCGTCATCCCGACGGGCACGATCCACCGCTGGGTGCCGCTCGACGGCACGGTCGTGAAGGCGCTGGCCATCGAAGCCGCTGGGCACATCCGCCCGCCCAAGCGCTATCTGTCGCAGTACGGCCAGTTCCTGGAGCACGCGCCGTACTCCGAGCGCGACCTCAGGGCGCCCGGCGAGCCGCTCATCGTGGAGGACTCCGAGACCCCGGTCCTGGTCAGGACGCGGGGCGGCCTCACCCGCCTCACCTACGCCCATCACCCGTTCGACGTGGTCGGCTGGGACGGCTACCTGTACCCGTACGCCTTCAACATCGCCGACTTCGAGCCGATCGTGAAGCGCACGCACGCGCCGCCGCCCGTCCACCAGACCTTCGAGGGGCCGGGCTTCGTGATCTGCTCGTTCTGCCCCCGGCCGCTCGACTTCCACCCCGAGGCGGTGCCGATCCCCTACAACCACCACAACGTGGACTCCGACGAGTTCATGTTCTACGCGGGCGGGGACTACACGGCCCGCAAGGGGTCCGGCATCGACGTCGGCTCCATCTCGCTGCACCCGGCGGGCTTCACGCACGGGCCGCAGCCGGGGGCTGTGGAGGCGGCCGTCGAGGCCGTGCGCCAGGGGGTGACGGTCACCAGCGAGCTCGCCGTCATGGTCGACACCTTCCGCCCGCTCGACCTGGGCGACGCCGCGCTCGCCTGCGAGGACCCCGGCTACGCGTGGACGTGGGCACGATGACGGGCGCGGCCTCCGGTTCCGGGCGGCCCGGCTCGCGCGCCGTCGTCCCGGGGCCGGGCGCGGCCTCGGGTTCCGCTGACCTCCGGGTCCCGATGAACCCGCTGTTCACGGACCTCGTGGACGACGCGGGGCTGTTCCCGCCGACCCGTCTTCCGATGTCCGACGCCCTGGCCCGGCACTACGCCGACGAGGACGCCCCGAGCCCCGTGCTCACGCACCGATTCCTGTGCCCGGCCGACCGCCTGGACGAGCTGCGCGCGTTGCTGACGCGCCCCATCCGGGCCGGGATCATTCTCGAACCCTCGGCCTCCCCGGACCTGGACGGGCTCGCCGGGCTGACGGGCGTCGAGGTCGAGCTCGTGGAGGCCGCCCTCCCGCCAGGCTCGGACGTCTCCGCGCTGGCCGTGAGGGTACGGATGGCCGCGCCCAAGGCCCGGCTGTTCGTCGAGGTCCCGGCCGGGGAGTTCACCCATCTTCCTCCTGGGGTGGGGGCGAAGGTCCGCTGTGGAGGTGTCACGCCGGACCTGTTCCCGTCCGTGCACGACCTCGGCCTGTTCATCCGCACCTGCGCCCTGCGGGGGACGCCGTTCAAGGCCACCGCCGGGCTGCACCACGCCGTACGGCACGTGGACCCGAGCCTCGGCGTGTACCGGCACGGCTTCCTCAACCTGCTGCTGGCGGTGTGCGCGGCCGTCGAGGGACGCGATCCGGTGCCGGTGCTGGAGCTCATGGATCGGCACGAGCTCGCCGACCTCGCCCGGGCCGTGCGCCCGGAGACCGTGCTGCGGGCGCGTGGCCTGCTGGTCTCGTACGGGTCCTGCAACACCACCACGCCGATCGACGACCTGCGAGGGCTCGGACTGATCGCCCCGTCCCGGGCCGGGACGGCGGCCGAGGGTTCCTCGTCGCGCTCGGTGGCATCCGTGAGCGTAGCCGTCGAAGTGGAGTCACCGATGACCAGCTGGGTGCCCGGAGCGGACGCCTCCCCGTACACGCCGGCGAACCTTCCCTACTGCGTGTTCTCCAGGCAGGGCGAGGCGCCGCGCGCCGGAGTGCGCATCGGCGACCACGTCCTCGACCTCGCGCCCGCGCTGCACGACGAGGTGTTCGCCGCGCCGAGCCTCAACGGGTTCCTGGCGCGGGGCCGCGCCGCCTGGAGCGACACCCGGCGCCGCGTCCAGCGCCTGCTGTCGGCCCAGGCCGGGGAGGCGGCGGCCAACCGGGCGGCCGTCGAGCCGCACCTGGTCCCCCTGGCCGAGGTGCGGCTGCACCAGCCGATCGAGGTGGGGGACTACGTCGACTTCTACTGCTCCCTGGAGCACGCCACCAACCTCGGCCGCATGTTCCGCCCGGACGGCGAGCCGCTGCTGCCCAACTGGCGACACCTTCCCGTGGGGTATCACGGCAGGTCGGGGACGGTGGTCGTCTCGGGCACGCCGATCACCCGGCCGCGCGGGCAGCGCGTCCCCGCTCCCGGACGGCCGCCCGTGCTCGGGCCGTCGGCCAAGCTGGACATCGAGGCGGAGCTGGGCTTCGTCGTCGGGACACCGACGCGCCTCGGCGAGGCCGCCGGGGATTTCGCCGATCACGTCTTCGGGGTGACGCTCGTCAACGACTGGAGCGCCCGTGACATCCAGTCCTGGGAGTACGTCCCGCTCGGGCCGTTCCTCGGCAAGTCGTTCGCCACGTCGATCTCCCCGTGGATCACGCCGCTGGAGGCGCTCGGGCACGCGCGGGTGGCCGGTCGGGCGCAGGACCCCGAGCCGCTCTCGTACCTGGGCAGACGGGAGCCATGGGGGCTGGACATCGCGATGCGGGTCGAGCTGAACGGGGAGCCGATCTCCGCGCCTCCGTACCGGCAGATGTACTGGACGCCGGACCAGATGCTCGCCCACATGACCGTCAACGGCGCCTCGCTGCGCACGGGCGATCTTTTCGCCAGCGGGACGGTGTCCGGGGCCGAGCCGGGCCAGCGGGGGTCGCTCATCGAGATCACGTGGAACGGCAGCGAGCCGATCAAGCTGGCGGATGGTCAGATCCGTACATTCCTGGAGGACGGCGACACGGTGACGATCACCGCGACGGCCCCCGGGCCGGGCGGCACGTCCATCGCCCTGGGCGAGGTAACGGGCACGATCCTCCCCAGCCTCCCCGGCCCCCGAGGAGGATCGGACCGGACTTCGCGCGTCCCGTCCGATCGCGATGGAGACCGCCGCCGCCCGGCCGACTGTGGTTAGCCGTCACTGAACGGCCGGTGAAGCGCATGGGCCCGCACATGACCGGACATCGTGCGGGCCCCGCGTGACCTGCCGCGAATCGACCGGCTGACCGGCGGTCGCTACTTCTTGTCCATCAGTTCGATCCACTCATTGACGAGCTGCTCCAGCGCCTCCTTGTTGGCCTCGACCTCGCCCATGCTGCGGATCTTGGCGTACGCCTTGCCCTTGGGGCCGGGCTCCAGCAGGCCGCCCTCGTCCTTGAGCAGGGCGCCCTGGTGGAAGACCAGAGCTGCGGCGTCCTTGACCCGCGGGCTGAAGGTGGCCAGTTCCTCCTTGTAGGCGAAGCTGGGGCCACCCCATTTAACGTCTTCTTCGATTTTGGGATTGGCGGTGATGATAGCCCTGATGGCTTTCATCTCCTCCTTCAGCGGATGGTCCAGCTTGGCGAGGAAATCGTCGACCTTTTGTGAATTGGACATTTCTCCAAGCTAGCAGCTCGCCCCGACAACCGCATCTCGGTCGGGATACTCTGCTTGTTAAACGCCACGACGTGGCGTTTCTGCAGGTCGGCGATGAAACTCGGCCGAGTCGCGGGGCTTGGGCAGCGCCTCGTAGTGCACGTCGCGGTTCTCGGCGAAGTCTGCGGGCAGGTCGTCCTCGGGGTCGCGCCAGATGTTGCCGCCCATCACCCAGATCTCCCGCCGCCGGATCGCCTTGCAAGGCAGGCGTGAACATCGACGGCCTGGCCTCGTGCCCGTGCCGACGAGCGAAGGATAGTGACCGGGGTTATCCACAGGGTCGGCCGTTGCCCGCCGAGTTATCCACAGGGGTGCTCACTAAGCGCCACGAGCCCGCCACACAGCGATACGCTATTCGTGTTTCTGATCATCGATGGACGAAGGGCGGGACGATGCGGCACCCCCTGATCATGCCCGTGATCCTTCTCATGTTCGTCACCGGCGGCTCGCAGGTGGTCGTCGGCCCCCGATCTCCGACGCGATCCTCTGCCGTCGCCATCACAGTCATCCCCGCGCCCGGCTCTCCCCGCGCCCGGCCCGACCGCCATGTACGCGTTATGGTCGCGAAGGGCACGCTGACCAGCGTCGACGTCTCCGCCGGCGGGGCCAGGGTGCCCGGCCGGTTCGACCGCGCGCGGCGCGCGTGGCGTTCGACGTGGACGTTGACGCCGGGCACCGAGTACGTCGTGTCGGCGTCGGCGAGCCCGGCCCGGCACGGTGACCCGCCGTCCCGGGTGGTCACCCGGTTCCGCACGCGCGCGGCACCGCACGCCTTCGGCATCCGTCAGGCGATCCCGAGCCCCGGCGAGACGGTCGGCGTCGGCATGCCCATCATCCTCACCTTCACCGGCCCCGTCCGGGACCGCGCCGCGGTCGAACGCGCCTTGGCAGTCCAACTGGGTTCCCTGGGGTCCTCCGATTCCCCGGGTTCCCGTCTGGAGGGCGCGTGGCGCTGGATGGCGGACGACCAGGTGGTCTACCGGCCGCGAACGCTCTGGCCCGCGCGGCGGCGGGTCGTCGTCACCGCGCACCTCGCCGGCGTCCGCGCCGCGCCGCGTACGTTCGGCACGGCCGACCACATCCTGTCCTTCTCCGTCGGACGCCGCCAGACCAGCATCGTTAACACGGTGACCCACCAGATGCTGGTCCACCGGGACGGCCGGCTGGTCCAGCGCATGGCCATCAGCGCGGGCAAGGGCTCGACCCGCGAGTACACCACGACGAGCGGCGTCCACCTGACCATGGACAAGGGCGACCCGGTGCGCATGGTGTCCCCCGGCAGGAAGAAGGGCGAGCCGGGCTACTACGACCTCATGATCGACCACGCGGTCCGCATCTCCAACAGCGGCGAGTACGTCCACGCCCTCGACAACGTGTGGGCCCAAGGCAAGGTCAACGTGAGCCACGGCTGCGTCAACGCCCGTCCGGACCAGGCGGCGTGGTTCTACGACAGCTCACTGCGCGGCGACCCCGTGATCGTCACCGGCACCGACAGGCGGCTCGAATGGTGGAACGGGTGGGGGTTCTGGCAGTTGTCCTGGGACGAATGGCGCAAGGGGAGCGCGCTGCGCGACCCCTCGGCTCTGGCCCTGCCATTGGCTACGAAATGGGTCTACCGTGGCTTTTAAGGAACCACTGACGGCTATAACGCGTTCCTCATTACAGGAGGGCCGACGCGATGGACTCGTGGATCTTCTGGTTGATACTCGCGGCGGTGCTCGGGGTGGCGGAGATCTTCACGCTCACCGCGGCACTGGGGCTGCTCGGTGCGGCCGCCCTGCTGACGACAGCCGTCGCGGCCATCGGCCTGCCGGTCGGAGTCCAGCTCTTGATGTTCATCCTTTCCTCCGTGGCGAGCCTCGTCCTCCTGCGGCCCGTCGCCCAGCGTCACCTGACCCAGCCGCCCGTTCAGCGGTTCGGCGTGTCGGCGCTGGTCGGCAAGTCCGCCTACGTCACGCGCGAGGTCACCGGCAGGAACGGCCGCGTGCAAATAAACGGAGAAGAATGGTCCGCCCGCGCCTATGACGAGACACTGGTGATCCCGGCCGGCGCGACGGTGGACGTCATCCAGATCGAAGGGGCTACCGCCCTCGTCTATCCCCGGGAGTGAAGCATGGACGCCGCTTTCATCGCCGGAATCGTGATCGTGCTGTTCGCGGTGCTCACGGTCCTGCGCGGCGTACGGATCGTCCCGCAGGCGCGGGCCGGCAACGTCGAGCGCCTCGGCCGTTACAACCGCACGCTCGGCCCCGGGCTGAACTTCGTCATCCCGTACGTCGACCGCGTGCGCCCGCTGATCGACCTGCGCGAGCAGGTGGTCTCCTTCAAGCCCCAGCCCGTCATCACCGAGGACAACCTGGTCGTCGACATCGACACCGTCCTGTACTTCCAGGTCACCGACCCGCGCGCGGCGGCGTACGAGATCGCGAACTTCATCCAGGGCGTCGAGCAGCTCACGGTCACCACGCTGAGGAACGTCGTCGGCGGCATGGACCTGGAGAAGACGCTGACCTCCCGCGACACCATCAACAGCCAGCTGCGCGGCGTGCTGGACGAGGCCACCGGCAAGTGGGGCATCCGGGTCAACCGCGTCGAGATCAAGGCCATCGACCCTCCGAGGACCATCAAGGAGGCGATGGAGAAGCAGATGCGCGCCGAGCGCGACAAGCGCGCCGCCATCCTCACCGCCGAGGGCTTTCGCCAGTCGCAGATCCTCACGGCCGAGGGCGAGAAGCAGAGCGCCATCCTGCGCGCCGAGGGCGAGCGCACCTCCGCCATCCTGAGGGCCGAGGGCCAGTCCCAGGCCATCGACGAGGTTTTCCAGGCCGTCCACCGCAACGACCCCGACCCGAAGCTGCTCGCCTACCAGTACCTCCAGGTGCTGCCGCAGCTCGCCCAGGGGCAGGGGAACACCTTCTGGGTCATCCCGAGCGAGATCACCTCGGCCCTCCAGGGCGTCTCCAGGGCCTTCACCGAAGCCCTCCCGAGGTCCGAGGCCACCCGCGAGACGACCGACACCAAGTCGGCCGCCCGCAACGAGGCGGCCGGCGCCGAACAGGCCGCCAGGGCCGCGATCGCCGACGCCGAGGACACCGGCCCGCGCTCCCTGACCTCCGGCGCTCCCACCGCGGACCCACTGCCGACCGTCAACGACCAGCCCACCACCCACGAGGTCCCCACCAAGCCCGCCAACCCATGACCTCCGGGCCGGCCCTGCGCAGGGTCGGTCGGGAGCGCGCTTCGCTCAGGGTCGGTCAGGAGCGGGCCTTGCTCAGGGAAGTGGCGAAGTCGTGGGCGCGGGTCAGCTCCGCGCGGATCGGAGCGAGGACGAGATCGTGGCCGACCGTGTCCACACTTGACCACAACGCCTTGCGGGCCTTCCGGGCTCGGCGGCGAGCGCCGAGGGACGCGAGGACGCGGCAGAGCAGGGCGATCAGGGTGCCGGCCGCGGCACCGCCGGCCAGGAGGACGGTGGGCCAGGGGACGACGCCCAGCGTGGGCGTGGGCACCTCGGGGAGCCGCATGTAGTCGACGAGGAAAGGACCGGAAAGCCACAGCAGGCCGCCGACCATCGCGGCGAACACCAGCCACTGCGCGAACCCGGCGACCCGCCACCATCGCGGCCGCCTGCCGGCGCCGACGGACGTCAGCGAGACCGCCCGGTCGAGCCTGTCGGCCAGTTCGTCGGCCCGCGCGCGCGAGGCCCGCCGTACGGCCATGGCCCAGGGCTCGGGCAACCCCGACGCGGCGGCCGAGGCGACCTCCCTGATCGCCATGTCCATCTGCGACCGCTGGATGGCCGTCGCGGGCGGGATCGACGTACGTCCGATGGAAAGGGGCACACCTGCGGCGGGGGTGCCGCGCTCCGGCATGCCCTGGTCCCGCTCGCCGCCCTTGCGCGGGGGGCGACCGGCCGAGGAAGTACGCCCGGACGGGGAGGTGGCAGCGAGCCGGTCCTGCGAACGGCCGAGCAGACCGCTCTCGGAGAGGGCATCGCCCACAGTCCTGTCCGAGGACGCGTCCGGCGCGCGTCCGAAGGCGGCCGGGGCGGCATCGGGCCCGGCCGCGAAGGGACGAGGCGTGGGACCGGGCGCGGTGGGACCGAGGTCGTCCGAGGGTGTGGAGCCCAGGGCGCGTCTCTCGGGTGAGACGCCCACGCGCGCACCGTCCTTGGCCGAACCGCGCATGTCCGAAGAACCGGACACCAAGGGGCCGCCCCCGGGTGGGATGCCCACGCGCAGCCGTCGCAGGGGGTCGGGGCGGAAGCGGCGGAGCCAGCGGGTGACCGGCCAGCCGGTGGCCACGATCGAGCGGTGCCGATGCGCCTTGGCGACGGCCTCCACGACGAGCGGAACCCCCGCCGCCTCGGCGAGCGCGCCGGTCAGGGGCCTGGCCAGCTCGCCCGTCACGGCCTGCGCGGCGACCTGCGCCCGCTTGCCCAGATCTGCCACCGACTCGGGCGACGGAGACGCTTCGAGCGCCCCGGAGGACAGGGAGGCGTCGGCGGACCGCGGAGACACATCGCCGTACGAGGCCGTGGCGAGGAGGTCGGCGGCCATCAGCGCGTCCGCGCCCAGCCGGGCGGCCCACGTACGCCGGTCGGCGACCCGCGCGGCCAGCGCCGAGCGCACCTCCGTGATGCCCTCGTCCCTCGGCACCGACGTGGCCAGAACGGGCACCCCGCGCAGCCCGTCCTCGTCCAGCAACCGCCGCAGGTCCTTCAGGCACCGGTCCACGGCCGAGGGCGTGAGCCGGTCGGTCTGGTTCAGGACGACCATCATCACGTCCCGATGGCGGCTCAGCGGGCGAAGGTAGCGCTCGTGGACGGCGGCGTCGGCGTACTTCTGCGGGTCCAGCACCCACACCAGAAGATCGACGACGGCGACCAGCCGGTCGACCTCCAGCCGGTGGGCCAGCTCGATCGAATCATGGTCCGGCAGGTCGAGAAGGATCAGCCCGGAGAGCTCCCCGTCGCCGGAGGCCGGAGCGTCCGGCTGAGCGTCCTGGGCCGATGGCGCATGCCACGTGTCGGCCCCGCCCACCGTGTGACGGCGGGGCACGTCCAGCCAGTCCAGGAGCGGGCCCGCGCCCTCCGGCTCCCACATCGCCGCGTGCGCCGCCGACGTGGTCGGGCGGGTGACCCCGACCCGGGCCAGCGACGTACCCGACAACGTGTTGAACAGCGAGGACTTGCCGCTGCCCGTGGCCCCCGCGAGCGCCACGACGGTGTGGTCCACCGAGAGGCTGCGGCGTGCCCCGGCACGCGCCACGACGGCACGCGCTCCCGCCACCGCGGACGTGTCGAGGCGTCCTTCAGCGAGGTCGGCGGCCTCGGCCAGCGCGGCGAGCCGATCGTCCAGCGACACGCCCTTGGCCCGGCGAAGCACCTTCATCGTGATCCGTCCACCCGAGTGGGGGCGTCGACCGGGCCGCCCGGGTCCAGAGAGTCCCCGCTGGAGACCGCCGCCGCCGGGACGTCGATCTCGCCGCGGTGGACGCGCACGTCCTGGGCCGCCGTGCGGAGGGCGGCGGAGGCCTCCTCGGGAGGGCCGACCCCTTCGAGCAACGAGGTGAACCGGACGGCCTCCTCATCCAGAAGCGCGCTCACCCGGCTCCGCAGATCGTCCCGCGCCGCCTGCGTCAGCGTACGGACGGCCTGGTCGCCGAACACCGCCTCCAGCAGCTTCTGGCTCAACAGGCTGGTGCCGCCCGCGATGCCCACCTCGATGCCGGTGAGCCCTCCCGTGGAGGTGAAGACCATGAGCATGAGCAGCAATCCCGCCGCGTTGACGCTGAACGAGGCGAGCCGCGCGGTCGTCCGCTTCTCGGCCCCCTCCTTGGCGACGAGATCGAGCACGTACGCCTGCCAGGCCCGCACGGCCGAGGAGGCGCGCTCGGGAAGGGCGGACGAGGCGCGGCCGAGGCGTCCCGCGGAGATCACGCCCGCCCGTTCGAGCACGTCACGGCCCGCGGGCATGCCCGACCAGGCTTCCAGGGCGCGCTCGGCGGCCGCGTCCGCGGCGGAGCGGATCAGCGCCTCCACCCCGGTCTCCAGGGCGACGCGCAGCCGGGTGTCGGGCGCGGGACGTCCGGTGAAGGCGGAGACGACGCGTTCGCGCAGCCAGCCGATCCGCGACTCCAGCGAGCGCATGAAGTCGCCGGTGCCGATGAAGTCCTGCCACCGGGCCAGCACCTCGCCGCGCAGCAGCGACCCGTCGCGGATCCCGTCGTCGAACGTCGCCATGGCCGCCCCGTACGCGCCGTCGATCGTGCGGCGAAGATCGGCGAGCCCGGCCCGCTGGCGCTCGGCCGCGTCGGCGAGGGCCGGGACGCGGGTGGTGATGCTGTCCAGCGCGCCGGCGAGCGTCCGGCGGACGACCCGCGCACGCGCCTGGGCGTCGGCGGCGATGGCGGCCAGCCAGCCGCGCACGTCCCGTACGGCCGGCTCGGGCAGGCGGGCGTTCTCCTCGGGAAGCACCACTTCGGGCACGCTGAACAGCGGCGTCCCCGGGAGGCCGTTCTCGTCGAGCAGGCGGGTGAGGTGGGCGGCGACCGGTTCGAGGGCCTCGGGTGGGACGCGGTCGAGCACGACGGCGAGGGCCGTGCTGCGCTCGCGGGCGCTGCGCAGAAATCCCCAGGGGACCTCGTCGGCGTACCGGGCGGCGGTGGTGACGAACAGCCACAGGTCGGCGGCGGCGAGCAGTTGCGCCGCGATCTCGCGGTTGGCGGTGACGACCGAGTCGATGTCGGGGGCGTCGAGCAGGGCGAGCCCGGCAGGCAGCGTGTCCGCCGTGACCACCCTGAGCGTCCCCGGCTCGCCGCGCCCGCGCCCCGTCGTCCTCGCCAGCCCCGGCAGGACGTTCTGCCTGCTGAACCACGCCTCGTCCGCCGGGTTGGCCACGAGGGTCGGGGCGAGGGTCGTGGGACGCAGCACTCCCGGCTCGGCGACGTCGGCGCAGGCCAGCGAGTTGACCAGCGTGGACTTCCCCGCCCCCGTGGACCCGCCGACGACGGCGAGCAGAGGCGCGTCCATCGCGGCCACGCGCGGGAGCAGGTAGTCGTCGAGCTGCCCCCTGAGTTCCTTCAGGGCGCGGCGATGCGACGCGACGTCCCCGATCTCCAGCGGGAAGAGGTCGTGATCGAGCTGACGCCGCAGGTTCCCCAGGGCCGCGAGCAGACCATCGTTCCCTGCCATACGACCGGTCATGCCCCAGGAGAGCCGAGGTAAGCCCGTATGCCCCCACCCCAGGGGCACCGGTCTTCTCCCGCCGGCTGAGGACCCGTAGCAGGCGCCGCGTCGGCGGGAAGGGGCGAGGGCGATTTCAGCGCCACCGTACGTCGGAGGAGGAGTGCCTTCTATCTACGTGTCACCGACCGAAGAGGGGCGGGTGGTCACGTCACGCGCCTGATGCCGGTGCGGCCGACGGGGCGTCCGTACCGGCGCCGGGTTGGCGGGGAGGCATGCTGGGCAGCAGGGGGCGGCACTTCTTCAGCGCATTGGCGATGGCCGGGTCGTCCGTCTTCAGGTCGCGCATGCCCGTGCCGTTCGCCGGGAGTTCGGCGCCGTTGTCCTTCATGCAGGTACGGAACGCCTCCAGCGCGGACGCGTCGAAGCCGCCGCCCCCTCCCTGCCTGAAGCCGCCGCCGTTCGGCATGAGCGACCGGCACGCCTCCAACGCCTGGCGCATCTGCGGGGACATGGTGCCGAAGTCCCTCGGTCCCCCGCTCGGCGGAGCGGACGGGGAACCGCTGGGCCGAGCCGTTGGCCGCCCGCCAGGGCGTCCAGGGGGCACATCCACACCGTGCTGCTTCATGCACTCGGCGAACGACGCACGCGCGTCTCCGGACCCAGTGGGCGAAGGATGGGCGCCGGACGCGGCCTGCGAAGAATCCCCACCGCCGCAGCCGGAGGTCAGCAGAGTGGCGGCTACAGCGGCGGTGCCGAGGGTACGACGCAACACGGTCACAAGTGGACTCCGTCGGAAACCGAGGGACTTTGGCCCGACCATCACAGGCCACCAATCTCAGAACCGCATGAGACGAACCTGAAACTAACCTGTCAACCCGGCCCGCCCTCCGACCGGAGAAGACCGCCGGGCCCGGCCCGCGCCCCACTGCGCCTGCGACCCAGACGAGGGGCGGTCCTCAGGAAGCGCGTGAGAAGATTCCGCCGGAGTTCTGCCCAGGGGAACGAACAACAAAAGGACGGCCGGCGCCGGCCTAGACCTGGACCTGGACCTGGACCAAACGTGAAGGACGGGGCCGTTGGAATAGACAAGGTAAATCCCGCTATGCACTTTTACGCTCTCTGGACGAAGTCGATCCCTTCAGAAGGTGAATCGCTATTCAGATCGGTAGTGAACATGAGACCAGGGAGCATGCCACGGTGACCAGGGGATACGCACCTCCATAGTCCGCTGCCGGCAGCAACGACGGCCCTCATGATGGAGTTGATCGGCACGGCGAGGCCCACCCCGATGCCCGCCACCACGGTGTGTTGTAGTGATCGTGCGTACTGTCTCGCATGTGGTCTGGGATAGTGGCCAAGTGCGCACCGTTCATATCGAAGCCAAGCCAGACCATCTTCTGCGCCTGGCGCGCCAGAAGGATCCGGTGGGCGCGGTCGCGGAGATGATCTGGAACGCGCTGGACGCGGAGGCGAGCCATGTCAGCGTCGACCTCGACCTCAACGAACTGAACGGTGTGGAGTCGGTCAGCGTCACCGACGATGGCCATGGCATGCCGAACGCCTCCTGCGCGGGCTACTTCAGCGGGCTGGGTGGATCATGGAAGACCACCGCGAAGGTCTCCCCGCATCTGAAGCGTGGGTTGCACGGCCGCAGCGGGCAGGGCAGGCTCCGCGCGTTCGCGCTGGGCGAGCAGGTCCGTTGGATCACCATGGCGACGGCGGCCGATGGCCGGGTCGAGCGCACGGTCATCACCGGGGCGGTCGATCGACCCGCCGACTTCGACATATCCGAACCTGAGTACATCGAGGGCCCATGTGGGACACGGGTCGAAGCATCGGTGCCCGCGGACTTCGTCAGTCGCCTGTCCCAGGACGACACCGCCCAGCAACTCACCTCCACCTTCGCGCCGTTCCTGGCGGCCAATTCCGAAGTACGGATCACCTACCAGGGCACGCAACTCGACCCGGCCACTGTGTGGACCGACATGGCCGAGTATCAGCTGCCCTGGCCGAATTCGGCCGGTAACGCGGAGCCGTTGCTGCGCGTCATCGAATGGCCGAAGAACGTCGGCCGTGTACTCGCTCTCTGCGATGCCAACGGTGTGGTCCTTGATGAACCGTCGCCGGGCATCCAAGCGCCCGGATACCACTTCACGGCATACCTCTTGTGGGACGGGTTCGTCGAGCGGCGAAGCAATCTGCCGCTGGCCGAGCTCGACGACATAGCCGACCTGCTGGAATCCGCACGCGAGAAGTTGCGCGGACACTTCAAGAGGCGCGACCAGGAACGCCGGGCACGGCTGATCCAGGAGTGGAAGAGCGAGGGTGTTTACCCCTACTCCGGCGAACCTGCTCTGGCCGCGCAGGCGGTCGAACGTCAGATGTTCGACGAGGTGGCCACCACGATCGCACGTCGCCTGCCCGGCGTACCGCAGAGCAAGAAGACCACCTTGCGGCTACTGAGGGAGATCATCTCCCACGATCCGAGTGGGCTGTACCCGGTCCTTGATGAATTGTTCCGGCTTCCTCAGTCGGAACAAGAGGAGCTCAAACGGATTCTGCAGCGGACCAGCCTTTCAGACGTGATCAAGGCGACCGGTCAGGTCAGTGACCGGCTGGACTTCCTCGCCGCGCTGAAGAAGCTCGTCTTCGAGCCGGAGACCAGCCGGACGGTCAAGGAACGGACCGAGCTCCACAAAATTCTGGAGCGCGAAACGTGGATCTTCGGCGACGCCTACGCGCTGATGGTCAGCGACCAGAGCCTTGACGCGGTGCTCGTGCGCCACCTCAAAGAGCTTGGTCGCGAGCCGGATGCCGTTCGCCTCAACCCCGTGCGTCGTGAGGATGGCCGGGCCGGCATCGTCGACCTTCTGTTGGGGCGTGCGCATCGAGGAAGTTCCGGGCGGGAGCACCTCGTGGTCGAACTCAAGGCTCCCAAGGTCAAGGTCGGTCAAGCGGAAGTCGCCCAGATCAAGAGCTACGCCGAGGCGATCGTCAGCGATCCCCAGTTTCGGGACGCCCGCGTTTCCTGGGACTTCTGGGTGGTCTCCACCGAGTTGGAGAAGACCGTGAGGCGCGACGCCAACGCGCCGAACCGTCCACCTGGCTGTATCGCCGAGTGGGAGGGAGGGGTTCGTGTCTGGGCACGGACCTGGAGCGAGATCATCGACGACTGTGAGGACCGCCTGCACTTTTACCGGGACAGACTGAACCACGACCCGGCCACAGAACACGCCGTCGAATACCTCCGGAGAGTGCACGGAGCGGTCGCGCCCCAAGCGGTTGTGGTGACGTGACCCGAGCCACGGACCCTGCAGTCTGCGATAACCGAGCAGATCTTTTCACGCGGCTCGCCTGTGAGATGAGGCGGTCGCATTTGAGGTTCCAGCAGCGTGAACTTCCCACGAACCCACGTCTACAGGGTGCTTCGCACCGCCTGGGAATACGAGTGTCGCTGACGGCCAGCGCGAAGCCGGCGGAAAGGGCCATGGGCGCGATGGCGGTGAGTTCTCGGGTGAGCATCGCCTACAGCGGGCAGGCGATGCTCACGGCCAAGCCCGAAAGAGAGCTCGAAGGGGCGTGATCACACCGTCAGCGGGCCGAGTTCCACCGGTTCGGTGATGACGTCGACCAGGGCTCCGTTGCGGAGGACCGTGATGGGCAGGGGCCGTCCGATCGCGTCGGCGAACATGAGGCGTTGCAACGCCTGGGCGTCGGAGACCGGGCGGCGGGCGGCCGTGAGCACCAGGTCGCCGACCCGTAGGCCCGCCTTGGCCGCGGGTGAGCCGGAGACGACCTCGCTGACGCGCAGGGCGGACGACTGCCCGACCCGCTCGCGGACCTGCGGCGGCAGCGGCGCGGGCGTCGTGACCAGGCCCAGGTACGCACGCCGTACCCGGCCGTCTCTCATGAGCGCGGCCACGATGCCCCTGGTGGTGGAGTTGATCGGCACCGCCAGGCCCAGCCCGACCCCGGCCACGGCGGTGTTGATGCCCACCACCTTGGCGGAGGCGTCGGCGAGCGCGCCGCCGGAGTTGCCCGGGTTGAGGGCCGCGTCGGTCTGGATGACGTCCTCGATGAGGCGCACGGCCGACCCCGACCGGGCGGGCAGCGAGCGCCCGAGCGCCGAGACCACCCCGGCCGTCACCGACCCCGCCAGCCCGAGGGGGTTGCCCACCGCGACCACGAGCTGGCCGACGACCAGCCCGTCGCTGTCCCCCAGCTCGGCGGGCTCGGGCGTGGGCCCGTTGGCGCGGATCACGGCCAGGTCGGACAACGGGTCCGCGCCGACCAGCGTGAATCCGGCGGAGGTGCCGTCGGCGAAGGCGACCGTCCCGGTCGAGGTTCCGTTGACGACGTGGGCGTTGGTGAGCAGAAAGCCGTCGTCGGTGAACAGCACGGCCGACCCGCTCCCCCGTCCCGCCCGCACGCTGGCGACCTTGGGGGTGAGCGCGGCGGCGACCGACGAGACGATCTGGGAGTAGGCGTCAAGCGCCATGGGGGACCTCCCTGGGCGATTCGATGCTTACATCATTACACCTCAATCACCGATGTGCACGTAATGTTCCCGTGCCCGCACCGCGAGGGACGGAGACGCACAATCCTCCGGGCGTCTCGAGATCGATACGGACCGCCGTAGGCGCGTCTCCAGGCGTTGACTTTGTCGCAATCTATGACGCACCATGTTGAGACAAAGCTTACGACACAAGGAGGGGTCATGCCGAGTGGACCGTTATCGGACGCCGAGCCGTCGGCGCGGGCGGAGGATCTTCACCAAGCGGGCGTGTGGCTGGCCCGGCACGGCATGGCCGATGCCCCGCCGACACCGCTGCTGGCCACGCGCCTGGCGGTACGGCGACGTGCGCGCCGGGCCGATCGCCTCGTCCTGGCCGCGTTGATCATCGCCGCCGCGCTCGCGCAGGCCTACGACCGGCTCAGCACCTCTGCGTTCGGCGGGTACGAGCCGCACCGCCCGATGCCGTTGCTGCTCCTGACGGCGTTGACGGCCGGGCTGCTGCTGGTCCAGGCGCTGCTCGGCCGGTGGGTGCGGCGCGTCGACCGGCGTGCCGGACACGCGTTGCGACGACGCGCGGCCCACCCGGTCCAGCCCGGCTGGCGAGCCGTGCTCGGCCGGCCGTACGCCCTGTTCGCGTCCGCCACGTTCGCCGGCGCGGCGGCGCTGGCGCTGAGCGCCCTGACCGTCCAGGACTCCACCGTGCGGTACGCGGCCTTCGTCCTGCTGGTGGGCCTGTTCGGGGTGGGCGCCGGGGTCGCCCTGCAACTGCGTGACCTGCTGGCGCGCCCGGTCGTGGCCGAGGACGAGACCTCGCTGACCGCCGACGTCATCATGCGCGTCGAGGACGCGCGCGAGCTCGCCACGCCCACCGTGCTCTGGGCGCTGCCCGTGGTGTTGCTGTTCGGGTCCGCGCCCGGGTGGTGGAACGGGGCCTCGCTCGTCTTCGTGGTCGCCGGCCTGGTCACGTGCGCCGCGATCCAGGCGAGGACGCCGCCGGGCGCGGCGGTGGCGCGGCGAGCCATGAGCGCCCGATGATCATCATTGAGGCGGGCTCGCCCGTCCCGCCGTTCGAGCAACTGCGCGCCCAGCTCGCCAGGCAGATCCAGGACCACACGCTGGCCGTGGGCACCCGGCTGCCGACGATCCGCCACCTCGCGGCCGACCTCGGCCTGGCCGTCAACACGGTCGGCAGGGCGTACCGGGAGCTGGAGGAGGCGGGGCTCATCGAGACCCGCGGGCGGGCGGGCTCGTTCGTCACGGCCTCCGGCGAAGAGGGACGCGAACGCGCACGCCGCGCCGCCGCCGACTACGCCGCCATCACCACCAGCGTCGGCATCGACACGAACGAGGCCCTCCGCATCGTCCAAGCGGCCCTGACGTCCCGCACGACGGTCCTGACGTAAGAAAGCGACAGGGGTCCGGGTCGCCTGTGGTCACCGATCGGCCGGACCGTTTCGAGGCGGACGCTACGCGCTGTTCGGTGAGGTAGGGAGGTGGATGCGGAAGGTGGCGCCTTGGCCGGGGGTGGAGTTCGCGGTGATGGTGCCGTCGTGGGCTTCGGTGAGGGCGGCGGCTATGGAGAGGCCGAGGCCGGTGCCGCCGGATTCGCCGCGGGTGCGGGCCGGGTCGGCGCGGTAGAAGCGTTCGAAGACGCGGTCGGCGGTATCGGGGGGCAGGCCGGGGCCCTCGTCCGCCACCTCGATCACGACCTGGCCGTCCACGGTGCCCACGCCCACGCGGAACGGCGTGCCCGGGGGGGTGTGGCGCAGGACGTTGCCGACCAGGTTGGCGATCACCTGGTGGAGCCGGGGCTCGTCGCCGGTCCACCATGACGGGTCGTCGCCCGAGTCGAGGCGTACCAGGTCGATCTCGCGGTCAGGGGCGAGGGTCTGGGCGTCCAGGACGGCTCCCGCGGCGAGGCTGAGGACGTCGACGGGGTGGCCGATCCAGGGGACGTTGCTGGTCGAGCCGGGCAAGCAGGAGCAGGTCGTCCACCAGGATGCCCATGCGGGCGGCCTCGCCCTCGATCCTGTGGAGGAGGCGGGCCGAACCGTCTGGTCGTGGAGTTGATCGGCGCCGCGAGGCCCCCCGCCACCGCGGTGTTGATCCTCACCAACTTGGCGGAGGCGCCTCGATGTCTCTACGGTCGAGGGCCAGGCGTTCATCACTCATTCGAGCATCGACGATGTCGCACCTGCTGTAGCATCCTTTGCGACACATGTTGCAACATAGGGTTATGACTAGTAGTCGCGCGCCCGTTCCCCTGACCGAGCAGGACAGAGAACTGTTGGAAGCCATCCGCACCCCCGGAACGCCCGAGAACGTGGCCGTCCAGGCCTTGGCAGGTCAGACACTCAGCCCGGAGACATCCACCTCAGCGGCTCTCCACACGCTGATCGACGTAGCGCGCAATGCCGTCCTGGAGGAGGTCATGGCGACCGGCTACGCGGCCCTTGCCGCCGCTCATGACGACGAGGACCACGCCTTCAGACGCGCGGCACGTCGCCGTACCGCCGAGGTCGCTGCTGACTGATGCCACCGAACAGCGCATACCCCCTGCGTGGTCGCGTCTTCATGGCCGACCTCGGTGAGGAGTACGGTGAGAAGCCGTACGTCATCGTCAGCAACAACGCCCGCAATCGGGCGCTGCCAAGCTACCTCGCCGTCCGGATCACCACGTCACCCAAACCACCCCTGCCGAGCATCATCGAACTGACCACCGAAGACCCACTGGTCGGACGAGTGCTCTGCGATGACATCGTGATCCTCTTCGCCGAAGATCTGCGACGTGACCTGGGAGGCCTGAGCCTGCAAACGATGGTCCGCATCGGCCAAGGCCTGCGCCACGCGCTCGCGCTGTAGACCATCGTTCCCGTCACTATGTCAACAGTCTTCAGGGGCTGACGTGGGTGGTGGACGCGACGGGGGCCGTGTGGCCGGAGCGTACGCCGCACCCCGGGATCCGGCTCGGAACGTGGCGGGCGTGAAGGTGACGTCGCCGGCGTTCGGGAACGCCCGTGGCGCTCATTCGCGATTGCCGTGAGATCGGCGGTCACATCAGCTCGTCCAACATTCCATGGAGGTGAGCCGCCGCGGTCTCGATGTCGAAGTACTTCCGCTGACCGGCCCGTACCTCCGCGGCGATGACGCCACACCGGTGCACCTTCTGGAAATCCCCGTAGGGGAATTTGTAGTGTCCCTTGGTCTCCTCGCCGTGCTCGTCGTCCACGCCCAGGTACCACCTGCCGTACTCACCGAATCCGTGTTCCTCGATGAACTTGTTCTCCTGGTCCGCCGACGGCTGATGTTCGCTCCAGGCGTCCATCTGATCCAGCACGACGCGCTTTTCCTTGACCAGGCTCTTGGCATGGTCGAACGCCCGCTGATTCAGCCTCACCGCCATAGCGCCTCCCCGAGCCATCGTTCCCGCACACCCACGACCGCCTGCCGGAGTTCGCCGACCCTGGACCCCCGACCGCCTCAGGATTCCGGGGCCTTCGCCTTCGCCGCCGCCTGGCGCAGGGCGTCGGCCATCGCCTCGACCCCGTCCGGATCGAAGATGATCAGGAGCCTGCGGTCCTGGCCGGTTTCCCGGTCGATCCCGGTGATGTCCTGCACGACCATGCGCGCGCTGATCGTCCCCTCTTCCGTGGGCACGTCCATCGTGGCGACACCCGCCACCACCTCACGAGAGAGAATCTGCGTAAGCTCAACGGCCATGTCTGCGACGCTATGCCGCCCGTCAGGCCTCCCACCACCCACGCCGGGTAATGCTGTGTCCACCAAACACTCGGTCATCGACCTGTGGTCCCCGATCCACCGCATAGCCCGATTCACCTTCGGGAAGGTGAGCGGCGCCGGGAAGGGTGATGCGGAAGGTGGCGCCGTGGCCTGGGGCGCTTTTCACGGCGATCGTGCCGTCGTGGGCCTGGACGAGGGCGGCGGCTATGGAGAGGCCGAGGCCGGTGCCGCCGGATTCGCTGCGGGTGCGGGCCGGGTCGGCGCGGTAGAAGCGTTCGAAGACGCGGTCGGCGGCGTCGGAGGGCAGGCCGGGGCCCTCGTCCGCCACCTCGATCACGACCCGGCCGTCCACGGTGCCCACGCCCACGCGGAACGGGGTGCCGGGCGGGGTGTGGCGCAGGACGTTGCCGACCAGGTTGGCGATCACCTGGTGGAGCCGGGGCTCGTCGCCGGTCACCATGACGGCATCCTCGCCGGAGTCGAGGCGTACCAGGTCGATCTCGCGGTCGGGGGCGAGGGTCTGGGCGTCCAGGACGGCTCCCGCGGCGAGGCTGAGGACGTCGACGGGGTGGCGATCCAGGGGACGTTGCTGGTCGAGCCGGGCAAGCAGGAGCAGGTCGTCCACGAGGAGGCCCATGCGCGCGGCCTCGCCCTCGATCCTGTGGAGGAGGCGTGCGGCCTCGGCGAGGTCGGGGGTCTTCTCGTGGCGGTACAGCTCGGCGAAGCCGCGGATCGAGGTCAGGGGTGTGCGCAGCTCGTGGGAGGCGTCGGCGATGAAGCGGCGCATGCGCTCCTCGGACCGGCGGGCCTCGGAGGCGGACTCGCGGGCCGCCTTGGCCGACTCGCGGGCGGCGATCTCCGACTCCCGGGCCGTGATCTCGGACGCGCGGGCGGCGTTCTCCGACGCGCGCGCCGCGATCTCGGACGCCTCGCGGGCGCGGAAGGCCGTCTCGATCTGGGCGAGCATGCCGTTGATGGCCCTGCCGAGCCGTCCCATCTCGGTCCGGCGGTGGCGCAGGGGGACGCGGCGGGACAGGTCGCCGCGGGCGATGGCGCCCGCCGTGCGTTCGATCTCGGCGAGGGGACGCAGGCTGCGGCGCACGAGCCAGTGGCAGGCGAAGCCCAGCAGGACGAGCACGCAGCCGCCGACCGTGGCCACGATGACCGCGAGGCGGGTGACGGTGGCGTCGATCTCGTCCAGGCGGATCGCGACCACGCGGATGCGCGTGCCGTCGCCGTCCTCCACGGCGATCGCGCGCCAGCGGGCCCCGGAATCGGATCCCACGGTGAAGGGACGGGGTGACGTGCTTCGCACCTCTCGCAGGGTGAGGGGCGGCAGCCGCGGCGGGTCGGTGTCCGGGCTCTCCTGCAGGGTGCGTTCGACGGCGCCGTCCGGTCCGAGCAGGGCCATGTAGAACAGGCCGTACTGCCGCGGGTATCGCGGGCCGTCCGGAAGCTTGGGCGGCGGGGTGACGGGAATGGCCACCTCGCGCCTGGCCACGGCGGGAACCATCAGTTGCCGGTCCACCCGGTCGAGGAGGTAGCCGCGCAGGAGTTGGACGGCGAACCCGCCGGTGAGGGTGATCGCGAGCGTGACCAGCAGCAGTGTGCCCACGACGAGGCGTAGCCACAGGGGGGTGCGGGCGAGGCGCCGTTTCAGCTCGCGGACCGGGGTCCGTGTCCATCCTCGCGTGTGGGCGGGCTTCGGATCCGTGTCCGGGGCTGGGCCGGACCTTTCCGTTTCGTCCGTTCCGGCAGGGTCCGTATCTTCACTACCCGGCAGGCGGGAGTCCGCCCAACCGGTCGTCGAGCTGGTCGGGACCGTGGTGCTCGTCGCTGAGGCACCGTTGTCCGGAAGCGCGGCCTGCTCCGGGAAGGGAGGCGTGTTTCCCTGCGTGGGCGGCGGTGCGGCGCCTTCGGGGTGCGGCGGCGTGTCAGTGGCGTGGTGCGCGTAGGACGTAGCCCACCCCCCGGAGTGTGTGGATGAGCCTCGGTTCCACAGTGTCGATCTTGCGCCGGAGGTAGGAGACGTACGACTCGACGACGTTGCGGTCACCGCCGAAGTCGTAGTTCCACACGTGGTCGAGGATCTGCGCCTTCGACAGCACCCGGCCAGAGTTGACCATGAAATAGTGCAGCAGCTTGTACTCGGTGGGCGACAGCTTCACCCGCTTGCCCGCCCGCCAGACCTGGTGCCCCTCCTCGTCCATCTCCAGGTCGGCGACCTGGAGCCGCGAGGGCAGGTCGAGGTCGGCCCGGGTACGGCGCAGGACGGCGCGGATGCGGGCCAGCACCTCGTCCAGGCTGAACGGTTTGGTCACGTAGTCGTCGCCGAGCCCGAGGCCCGTGAGCTTGCTGTCGGACTCGTCGCGCGCGGTCAGGAAGACGACCGGCACACGCCGGCCCGAGGTGCGCAGACGGCCGGCCACCGCGAAACCATCCATGTCGGGCAGCATGACGTCGAGGACGACCAGGTCCGGCCGTACGCGCTCGGCGAGCTGCACCGCCTCGCGCCCGTCCGACGCCGTCAGGACGTCGAACCCGGCGTAGCGCAGGGTGGCGGACAGTAGCTCGCGGATGTTCGGCTCGTCGTCGACGACCAGGAGCCGTGCCTCGCCCGCGCCCGAAGCGGCGGAACCCCGGGAGCCACCGTGACCGCCCGAACCCCCCGAACCGCCGGAACCTCCCGAACCGCCGAAGCCGCCTGGACCGCCTGGGCCGCTCGAACCATCCCGGCTACCGGACCAGGCCACGGCAGACCTCCACTCGCATCGGCCTTCGCCTCGCTTAGGTGTGTTCTCGTGAAATTTCCTGACATCCTGCCGACCGGCGCGGCGCGACCATCAGCCGCCACCCCGGTTGCCGAACCCGCCGACCGCGCCGCCGCTGCTCACGGTGGTCGCGCTGACGGAACCGTCCGTGCCGCGCGGGCCGTTGACGACCACGGGGCTGCCGGGCTTGAGGTCCTTGAGCTTGCCCTCCTTGCTCACCTGGACCTTGGTCTCGCCGGTGGTCGTGACGATGACGACACCGGTGGGCGTCTCGACGTAGAGCTTGCCGCCGTCCACGAGCTTCACCGTCCCGACGGTGAAACCGTCCCCGGCGCCCTGCTGCCCTGCGGAACCCCCGGCACCGCCGGTACCCCCGAAGCCCCCGTAACCGCCCCGCGCCGCGCCGCCGCCCGTCCGCTGGGCCGCGCCGCCGTTGCCCGCGAGCAGCGCCTGCCCCGCGGCCGTCCGGTTGCCGCCGGTCTGCGACCCCCACAGCTTGTGGGCCTGGATGCCGAGCAGCATGCCGGCCACGAGGATCACCCCCGCTCCGAGGGCCGCGGTCAGCTTGGACGTGCGCCGCCCTTCGGGCCGGGCGGCGAGCGCGTCGCCGAGGTCTCCGTCGAACGGGGAGGTCTCCAGCAGCTCGTGGTCCGGCGCGGAGTCCTCGGTGGGGTGCGGCTTGCGCCTGGTGGTGCTCATGATCACTCCTAGATCCGGTGGCCGTACGTCACTCGTGCCGCAGCGCTTCGATGGGGCGCAGCTTCGCGGCCCGGTTCGCCGGGTAGCTGCCGAAGAACAGCCCGATCGCGACGGACACGCCGAGGGCGAGCGCGATCGAGGTGGGCACGATGACCGGCTGGACGCCGGCGATCGTGAACCTGCTGCCGATGAACCCGATGGTGACCCCGAGCAGGCCGCCGATCAGGCTGAGCATGGTGGCCTCCGCGAGGAACTGGCCGAGGATCGCGCCGCGCGGGGCGCCGATGGCCTTGCGGATGCCGATCTCCCGGGTCCGCTCGGTGACGGTAACGAGCATGATGTTGGTGATGCCGATGCCGCCGACGAGCAGGCTGATGGCGGCGACGGCGCCGAGCAGCACGGTGAACGTGCCGATGGTGGCGCTCACCGTCTCCTGGAGCTGCGCCTGGTTCAGGATGCGGTAGTCGGCCGTGGCGGTCGCGGTGATGCCGTGCCGCTGGTCGAGGATCTGCGTGATCTCCGACTGCGCCGCGTCCACCGCGGTGGCGCTCTTGGCCTGGACGATGATCTGCCCGAGCGGCCCGTACCCGGTGAGGCTCTGCTGGACGGCGGCCAGCGGCGCGACCGCGATGTCGTCGGCGTCCTGGAAGCCGGAGGATCCGGAGGGCTTGAGCACGCCGACGACCGTGAACGGCACGCCGGTGATCGTGATCTGCCTGCCGATCGGGTCGACGCTCCCGAACAGGTCGTCGGCGACGGTCTGCCCGATCACGATGATCTTCCGGGCGGCGGTCACGTCGTCGTTGTAGAAGTACGAGCCCTTGGCGACCGGCTTGTTCGACGCCTCGAAGTAGGTCGGGTACGTACCGACGAGCTGGGCGATCGAGTGGCTCGCACCCTGGTACGTGGCCGCCTGGGACGACGCGCTGACCACGGGCGACACGCTCTTCACCGAGGGAGCGGCCGAGGCGTCCGCCATCGCGCGGGCGTCCTCGATGGTGAGCTCCTTGGCCTGCGTACGGGGGCCGGTGCCGCCCTGCTGTTGCGCGGGCCCGGCCACTACGCCGCCTGCGAAGACACCACCACCGCCACGGCCGCCACCACCGCCGCCCGAGAAGGACTGCATCACGGTCAGCGTGTTCGCCCCGAGGCGCTGGATGTTCTGGGTGATGGACCGGGACGTCCCCTCGCCCACCGCGACCAGCAGGATCACCGCCGCGACACCGATCAGGATGCCGAGCGTGGTCAGCGCGCTGCGCATCTTGTTCGCCGTCAGCCCGCGTACGGCGAAGCGCAGGACCTCCAGGGCGCCCATCAGGGGGCCACCGCGGCGAGCCGGGGCGGAGGGCCGTCGACGGGCGCCTGGCGATGGTCCTCAGTGATCCGCCCGTCGACGAGGCGGATGACGCGCTTGGCGTGGGCGGCCACGTCGTTCTCGTGGGTGATCAGGACGATCGTCCGTCCCGCGGAGCTGAGCCGGTCGAGGATGCGCAGCACGTCGCCGGTCGAGGTGGTGTCGAGGTTGCCCGTCGGCTCGTCGGCGAGCAGCAGGGACGGCGCGGTGACCAGCGCACGGGCGACGGCGACGCGCTGCTGCTGGCCGCCCGACAGTTCGTTCGGGTCGTGGTGGAGCCGGTCGCCGAGCCCCACCTGGTCGAGCGCCGCGAGGGCCCGCCTGCGCCGCGCCCCCACGCCGACCCCGCCGTACGCGAGGGGCAGTTCGACGTTGGCGAGCGCGCTCATGCGCGGGATCAGGTTGAACGACTGGAACACGAAACCGATCTTCCTGTTGCGGAGGACGGCGAGCTGGCGGTCGCCGAGCGCTCCCACGTCGGTGCCGTCCACGAGGTAGGTGCCGGTGGTGGGTACGTCGAGACAGCCGAGGATGTTCATCAGCGTCGACTTGCCGGAGCCGGAAGCGCCCATGATGGCGACGTAGTCCCCGCGCTCGACGGTGAGCGACACCCCGCGCAGGGCGTGCACCCGCGCGTCTCCGGTTCCGTAGATCTTGCTGACCTCGCGGACCTCCAGGACGGGGGCCTCGGGCGCGGTCACCCTCTGCCTCCGCCGCCACCGAGGCCGCCACCGCCGCCGAGACGGATGCCGCCGCCCCCGCCGCCCGGGAACCCCCCGCCGGGGAAGCCTCCCTGGAGGCCGCCTCCCGTGGTGCCGGTCGCGCGGACCACCTGGTCTCCCTCCTTGAGCCCCGAGGTGATCTCGGTCGTGGTGTCGCCCTTGACGCCGACCTGCACCGGCTTGGCGACCTGCCGGCCGTTCTCCAGGACGGTCACGGTGCTCTGGCCCCCGGCGGTCCTGATCGCCGAGGTCGGCACGGTGAGCACGTTGTCGGCCTTGGCCACGATGACCTGGACGGTCGCGGTCTGGCCGAGGCGCACGGACTTGGGGACGTCGCTGAGCGAGATCGTCGCCGAGTACTGCACGACGTTGTTGTTCGTCTGCGCCACGGGGTCGATGAGCGTGACCTTGCCGCTCGCGGTGACGCCGGGCAGCGCGTCGAACGTCACGGTGGCGGGCTGGCCCGTCTTCAGCTTCGTCACGTCGGACTCGGTGAAGTCGCCGACGATCCGCAGGCGGCCGGTGTCGGCCAGCTCGACGAAGCCGCCGCCGGACGAACCCGAGCTCCCGGACCCGGACGAACCACTCGAAGCGCCTGCCCCCGCGCCTGATCCGGATCCCGCCGAGCCGGAGCCGGAGCTTGAGGAGGACGAACCGCCGGACGACGAGCCGCCGACCGTCCCGTTCACGGCCGTGACCGTCCCGGCGAAGGGCGCCTTGATCACGGTGGCGTCGAGCGTGCGCTTGGCCTCGCGGTAGGAGTTCCTGGCCTGGATGTACTGCGAGTACCCGGAGGCCGTGGTGGTGTCGCCGTCCTCGGCCGCGGTGAGGCTCGCGGAGGCCGCGTCCAGCGCGTCACGGGCCGCGGTGTCGTCGACGCGGGCGAGGATCTGGTTCTTGCTCACCTTATCGCCGGCCTCGATGTAGATCTTCTCGACGGTGCCGCTCGTGCCGAAGCTCAGCGAGCGGGTCCTCGCGCTCTCCACCGACCCGGACGCCGAGACCGCCGACAGGACGGTCCCCCGGGTCACGCGCGTGGTGAGCGGTGCCGCCTCGGCGGTTGTGCCCTGGTTCAGGGAGGCGTACGCGACGCCCGCGCCTCCCAGCAACAGCACGGCCAGGGCGCCGTTCACGATCAGCGCTCTGCGCTTCGTCGACAGCTTCACGAGCATTGAGCCTGGACCACGCCGCTTGGGCGAACCTCCGGCGTCCCTGAAGGTTTCCTGACAACGTGGTGGCTTGTGCTTTATAGCCCGCTATAACGGCCTATGGTTTGACGAAACCCCAGCTCAATGCGGCCTTTCGTCCGGATTTACACAGGGAACTTTCAGTTCCGGCTGAGCTGGGAATGACGTCAGCCCATCAGGATGGCCCGCATGAGATCGAGCACTCCTCCCACCGCCGTACGCGTCGGGGGCCTGACCCTCGCGGCGATCGTGCTGGTGGGGGCCGGGCTGGTGTACGCGGGGAGCGGCGAGGACGCGCCTGCGGCGCGCGTGGAGCTGGCATCCGCCAAGCGGGGCACGGTGGTCAGCGCCGTGTCGGCCGCCGGGAACACCGTGGACGCGCACAGCCGCGACCTGGCCTTCGGCGCCTCAGGAACGGTCGAGAAGGTGTACGTCAAGCCCGGGGACAGGGTGAAGAAGGGTCAGGTCCTCGCCCGCGTCGACGACACGATCGCCCAGGAGGACCACGACGCCGCCAAGGCCGCGCTCGCCGCCGCGGAAGAGACGCTCGACAACATCGAGAACGGCAAGACGGCCTCGGGCGCCCCCTTGATCTCGGGATCTGGCGCCGGCTCTGGCTCTGGCACCGGCTCCGGTGGAGGGGCGGCCGGGGGCGGAGGGGGCGCTGCCGGCGGCGCGGGTGGCTCGGGCGGATCGGGCGGGTCCGGGGGCGGTAAGCCGACCGGGCCCCAGGGGCAGCCGTCCTCGCCACCGTCGGGGCCGACCACGACCTGTCCCCCTGCGACTCCCAGCCCGACGCCGACGCCCTCCGTCCCGGACGGTGACAACGGCCACTTCGGGTACACCGTCAAACCGCGGCCGCCGGTCGTCCCGGTGTCCTACGAGAACGCGGCCTCCTCCGGGACCGGCAACGGAACACCCCACACATCCCCAGGCCCGAATCCCACCGCCACCGCGAAACCCACCGTCAAGCCGACCTCGAAGCCCAGCGCAAAACCCACGTCCAAGCCGACCACCAAGCCCACGTCCAAGCCGACGACGAAACCCACGTCCAAGCCCACCGTCAGGCCGACGACCAGCCCCACCGCGAAGCCCACGGTCAAACCGCCCCAGAAGCCGACCGTCAAGCCCACCACCAAGCCAACGGCGAAACCCACCGTCAAGCCGACCGCGAAGCCGACCGGCGGCTGTCCGGCGCCGGACGGGAACGGCGGCAAGAACCCGACCCAGCAGCCCACCCAACAGCCCAACCGGCAGCAGACCACGCCGCAGGGCAGCGGGGGCCAGGGAGGCAGGTCGGGGAACGGCCAAGGCGGCCAGGCGCCCCAGGCCGGAGGACAAGCCGGACAAGGAGGCGCGGGCGGACAAGGCGGCCAGGGCGGGCAACAGGTCACGACCGTCGCCGAGGCCGAGGCGAACGTCGGGAAGGCCCAGACCGCACTACGGACCGCCGAGGACGCGCTCGCGGGCGTGAAGATCAAGGCCCCCGCGTCGGGCACCGTCCTCAGCGTCACCGGCACGGCCGGTTCGGACGCCACCGCCGGCGCGACCTTCCTCACTCTGGGCGATCTCGACGAGCTTCAGGTCAAGGCCATGTTCTCGCAGACGGACGTCGGCCGCCTGAAGATCGGCCAACGCGCGTCGGTGACCCTCGTGACCCGCCAGGACGCGGCGTACGACGGCAAGGTCACCCACATCGACCCCACCGCGACCACCACCGGCCGCCTCGTCCAGTACGGCGTCACCGTCGCCTTCGACCACCCACCAAAGGGCCTGATGCTCGGACAAACAGCTACCGTGATGGTCACCGTGGACAAAGCCGACGAGGCGATCTACGTCCCGGCCCAGGCGGTGAGAACCCGCTCGGACGGCATGGCGACTGTAGTGGTCCGCCAGGGAAACGGCAGCGTACCGCGTGAGGTGACGACGGGCGTGCGAGGCGACCAGTACATCGAAATCCGCTCAGGCCTATCCGCCGGCGACCAAATAGAGCTCCCCTCCACCGGCCCTTCGACCTTCCCCACCGACGGCTTCCCGTCCCCCTGAGCATGGTTCCACCAACGAATCCGCCTCACCCGGCGATGACAAAATCACCATCTCCGACTGCCTAACAGGTGGGCCAGCAGCATATCCAGCGGCCGCGGCACGCGATCGAGATCGAGTGCCGCGACGAGCGGGCCAGAGTAGCGGATCTTGCGGCCACTGCCTGATCCCATGAACCGGCGCAGCTGCTCGTGAGTGGTGCTCCCGCGCCATGCGGGTTGCTTCTGGAGCGTGCGAAATGAACTGAGCTCGCCCTCGGCATCGACAACGCGCTCAACCATGGCGGTGCCGAGGGCGCGGATCAGCTCGTCTTCCAGGTCAGCGACGCACGCGAAGAATCCGAGCGCCTCCAGCTCGCTTCGGCTGAGGTTGGATCCAAGGCCGGCGCGCTCGAGACCCCTCCGGAAGGCGCCTTCCTCCCCGACGTCGCACAGACCGGCCAGCCGGAGATTGCGACCGGGAGGGCCGAACCTGCCGATATACGTCCCGATGTTCGTGGCACCGCCCATCGCCACAAGGGAGATGCCTTCGGCCGCCAGGTTCCGGCCACGGCGCTCGGCCAACGCTTCGATGGCCGACTTATCACTGGCTCCCTCGACCAGGACCACGGTGTGCGTGTCGCTCACGAGCCCAGCCTTACACCGAACCTGGAGAGATTCATCCCCTTTACGCGTTGGAAGGTCACCAGCCGCAGATCACGACCTCCGACTACCTCATCCCAGCCGTGGCCGGCGGCTGTCCTTGCCCTCCACCGGCCCCTCGGCCTTGCCTCCCCTTCCCTGATAGAGCAGTGCGTACATGCGACTTTGATTCGATCAGTGATGGGCGGAACATTTGGACGGACTCAAGGCGGCCCGCCGCGAGGGCCAATCCACCCGGCAGTGCTCCCCGATAACGAACGAGACCAATGTGACAACCAGCCCGATGGCGAGCGAGTCACATCAATACCGGTCGGGGACTGTGGCGCCGAGCGCCCTCATGATCAGGAGTCGGTTACGCATGAACCAGCAGCCGTACGGGCCCGGCGGCCAGCAGCACCACCAGTACCCGCCGCAGCGGCAATGGGCGCCGCAGCCGCCTCCTTATCACCCCCAGCAGCCGTATCCATTCCCGCCGGGCCAGATGATGCCGCCGGAGCCTCGCAATTCCTTCGGCCTGGCCGCGATGGTCTGCGCCATCATCGGGGTCCTCTGCGGCTTCGTTCCCATCGCGTTCGTCATCGGGGGGCCGCTTTCCGTCATCGCGGTCGTTCTGGGGATCGCGGGCATGGGCCGGGTCCGGCGCGGTGTCGCGGACAACAGCCGAACCACGAACATCGCCACTCTGCTCGGCATTATCGCCCTGCTCATGGCGTTCAATGGCGCCCGTATCACCTTCACCGCCCTGAATGAGTTCGGCACCACCATCAACACGACCATCAACGAAGAGCAGCAGCGCGTACGGTGCTTCGAGAAAGCCGAGACCCCGGACGAGATTTTGGCATGCAGCCGGTAGCGAATCGGTTTTCGGCCGGTTCGGCGTCCAGCAGTCCTGCAATCATGAGTCAGCCCCCCGCCTCGAACCGGGCCACCGCCGGCTGCTAGAGACCTGTGCGCCGCGCCAGTTCCGCTGGGTAAGTCCCAGTTCTTCACGGCGAAGGCGTACCGCCTCACCGAGCTCGAAGCGAATCCGTGCCGCTTCATAGGCGGCCCCGGCCCCTGGCCGGCCCATGATCTCCGCCCTTCTGTCCGCCCACGACTTGCGCTCGCCCATCACGCTCACTCCTCCTGGCTGCCGTGTGCGCCTCTCCGACGTGTCGCCGTATGGCTTGGCACCTCGGTCATACAAGCCAGGCAAGCGCGGGATCGTTGGATCGGGAGGCTGGAGCTCCCGGTGATCGTGAAGCCGAGGCGGTCGTCGGGCGAGCAGGCCGGGTGCGGCCGACCAGAGCTTCTGGATCTTGGGGGGCGTCAAGAGGGTGGAAAGACTTCGGGGGACAGGGGGAGGGTGACTCTGAAGGTGGAGCCGGCGCCTATGGCTGTTTCCACGGTTACGGTGCCGCCGTGGGCGGCGACGATGGCGAGGCCCAGGCCGGTGCCTCTCGTCGCCGGCTCGCCGTCAGCGTCCCCGGCGGGACGGCGCGCGGACGGGTCGCCGCCGGCAGGGGGGGCGGTGCGGGATCGGGAGGGGTCGGCGCGGTAGAAGCGTTCGAAGACGCGTTCGGCCTGGTCGCGGGTGAGGCCGGGGCCCTTGTCGATCACTTCCACGAACGCGGTCGTGGTGTTCGCGCCCGCTCGGACGCGGATCGGCGTGCCGGCGGGCGTGTGCGTGAGCGCGTTGGTCATCAGGTTGCCGAGGACCTGGCGCAGGCGTACCTCGTCGCCGGAGACGATGGGGGCGACTTCGCCCGCGACCTCCAGGGCCACGTCGCGGTCGGACGCGAGGATGCGCGCGTCCTGGACGGCCTCGGAGGCGAGGGCTAGCAGGTCGACCGAACTGATGGTGAGCGGGCGCTGCTGGTCGAGGCGGGCGAGCAGGAGAAGGTCCTCGACGAGGACGCCCATACGGGCTGCGGCGTCCTCCACGCGGCGCATGAGCCGGGCAGGGTCGCCCGCGGGGTTGTGCCGGTAGAACTCGGCGTAGCCCCTGATGGAGGTCAGCGGGGTGCGCAGTTCGTGGGAGGCGTCGGCGATGAACCGCCGCATGCGATCCTCGGACGACCTGGCCGCCGCCTCGGAGATCTCCCGGGCGCGGAAGGCGGTCTCGATCTGGGCGAGCATGCCGTTCAGGGACGCGGCGAGGCTGCCGACCTCCGTGCGGGGGTCGCGGTCGGGCACCCGTCGTCCGAGCTCGCCCGCCGCGATGGCCGCCGCGGTGTGCTCCATCTCGACCAGCGGGCGCAGGCTCCTGCGGACGATCACCACGCCCATCACGGCGAGCACGACCATGACGACGCCGCCGCCGAGCAGCTCGCTCATGACCAGGCGGGAGGTGATCTGGTCGACCGAGTTCAGGTCGATCGCGATCACGACGCTACCGATCCCCGCGATCGGGACGATCCGGACGCGCCAGCTTCCTCCTCCCGTGGCGGCGGGTACCGTCCACGCGCCCACCGCCGAGGCGGGGGGCGGGGACGGCAGCACGGGCTCGGGCGCGGTCTCCGCCTCCAGCCCGACGGCCTCGGCGACGACCCGTCCGGCGGCGTCGCGGACCTGGATCAGGCCGTCGGGCGGCACCCGGCTTCCGAGCCCGAGTCCGGGGAGGCGTTGCAGGCGCCGTCCGACGTCGTGCGCCCAGGTGTCGAGCTGCTGGTCGACGCGGTCGACGAGGTAGCCGCGCAGGACCGACACGCTGCTCACGCCGATCCCCGCCAGCGCTATGGCGACGAGGGCGAGCATGGCGGAGATCAGCTTGACCCGCAGCGGCGTACGCGCGAACAGGGACGCGAGGACGGCCCGCGGAGTCCTCCTGGGGTGTGAGCCGTGGACGGGACTCTGGATGGGGACGGCGAAACCCTGGACGGGGGCAGGACCCGGGCCCGAGGCGGGCACGGACCCCGGGACGGGGAGGGGGGCGCCGGCGGGCATGGGACCCGGGGCAGGGGTGGGCGGCGGAGGCGCCGGGGGTGGGGTCATCGGGGTGGGGTTCGGAGGACGTAGCCGACGCCCCGGAGGGTGTGGATCAGGCGGGGGGTGGTGTTGTCGATCTTCCGTCGCAGGACCGAGACGTACGATTCGACGATGCCGGCGTCGCCGCGGAAGTCGTAGTCCCACACGTGGTCGAGGATCTGCGCCTTCGACAGCACCCGCCCGGCGTTCGCCATGAAGTAGCGCAGCAGCTTGAACTCGGTCGGCGAGAGCGGGATGACCTTGCCGTGCCGCCACACCTCGTGGCTCTCCTCGTCGAGCTCGATGTCGGCGAAGGTCATCCGGGGCGGCGGCGCCTGCGAGTCGCCCGCCGTGCGGCGTAGTACGGCGCGGATGCGCGCGATGACCTCTTCGAGGCTGAAGGGCTTGGTGACGTAGTCGTCCCCGCCGAGGGTGAGGCCGCGGATCTTGTCCTCGGTGGCGTCCCTGGCCGTGAGGAAGACCACCGGCGTGTGCGCGCCGCCGCCGCGGAGGCGTCGTACGACGTCGAACCCGTCCATGTCCGGCAGCATGACGTCGAGGACCATGAGATCGGGCCGGTGGCGCTGGGCGGCCTCGACCGCGTCGGTTCCGCTCGCGGCCGTGGCGACCTCGAATCCGGCGAACCGCAGGCTGGCGGCGAGCAGTTCGAGGATGTTCGGGTCGTCCTCGACGATCAGTAGTCGGGCTTCAGACGATTCGGTCACCTACCTATAGTGGCGCGACCGGCTTAAGGGTGGATGAAAGACATGATGTGCCGGGCGATCGCGAGGCTGGACGTGGCCCCGGGCGAGGGGGCGTTGCGGACGAGGATCACCCGTCCGTGGACGTCCACGACGAAGTCGTCGACGAGGCCGCCGTCCCTGGACACGGCCTGCGCGCGCACTCCCCCGGCGGTCCGCACGAGGTCGTGGGACGTCAGGGTGGGCACGTAGCGGCGGGCGGCCTTGAGGAACGCGCCCTTGACCAGCGAGCCGTACACCTCGGTGACGCCGGTCCTCCAGTGCCGGGCGGCGAGCCTGCGCATGCCGGGCCACAGCATGATCTCGCGCAGGTCGCGGGCGGACACGTCGCGCCAGGTGTATCCCTCGCGGGCGAGGGCGAGCACGGCGTTGGGCCCGACGAGCACCTCGCCGTCGATGCGCCGGGTGAGGTGCACGCCGAGGAAGGGGTAGCGGGGGTCGGGCACGGGGTAGACGAGGCCGCGGACGAGGTCCTTGGCGCCGCCGGTCAGTTTGTAGTACTCACCGCGGAACGGGATGATCCGGACGTCTCCTGCTTGTCCGGCCATGGCGGCGACGCGGTCGGATCCTAGGCCCGCGCACGAGATCAGCCGGTCGAAGACGAACCGTCCCTCGCCCGCGCGGACCTCCACCCCGCGGGCGGTCTCGCGCAGCGCGCGCACCGGGTGGCCGAGCAGGACGGAGCCACCCTGCTCGGTGACGTCCTCGGCGAGGCGGCGGGCGACGGCGGGGAAGTCGGCGATGGCCGTGTGGGGCGAGTGCACGGCGCCCACGCCGACCGCGTACGGCTCGACCTCGCGCAGGCCGAGGGCGTCCAGCTCGGCGATGTCGGGGACGCCGTTCTCGCGGGCGCGTTCGGCGATGCGCCGCAGCCCGGCGCGTTCGGCGCCGTTCGAGGCGATGACGAGCTTGCCGACCTCTTCGTACGGGATGTGGTGTTCGGCGCAGTACTCGCGCAGCAGCGCGACGCCGGTCCTGCACAGCCGCGCCTTGAGCGAGCCGGGCGCGTAGTAGATGCCCGCGTGGACGACGCCGCTGTTGTGGCCGGTCTGATGAGCGGCGACGCGGTCCTCCTTGTCCAGGACGGTCACCGTGGCGCCGCGCGCGGCGAGCTCGCGGGCCACCGCCAGCCCCAGGATGCCCGCGCCGATCACGCCGATTCGCTCAGTCACAAGTCGACATTTTCCTTTGTTTGGGAAGCTCGCGCCAGACAGGGTGAAATGTCCGACTGTACGGAGGGCGGCGCCCCGATGACCCACCGCCGCCGGGCAACCCGCCGGATCTTCGTAACCGACATATCACCTATACCCTAACTCGAACGGACATTCGATACACTTCCCGACGTGTACCTTCCACCCGGGTGGCCGTCCGAGGTCCTCCCCCCAGGGAGCCCGGACTGGGAGACGTCGGCGGTGGCCTGGCTGCTCGACGCGGTGCCGCCCGACTACCGGGCGTACGGAGTGCTGCGCCGCCACCCGCTCGCCCTCGCCCGCATGGCGCGCCAGCACGTGACCGCCACCGTCGAGGCGGCCCGCGCCGGGTACCGCACCGCCGCGGTCGAGCTCAAGGAGCACCTGCCGCCGCACGCCATCGAGGCCGTCCTGGCCGCCTACCGCCGCGAAGGCCCCCGGCTGGTACGGCTCGCCGCCTCGATCGAGCTCGTCGAGCAGGCGCTGCGCGGGGAGCCGTTCGTCGCCCGCATGGACGACTCAGGACAAAGAAGATCCCCCAGGTAAAACCATGGGTGTGCCCGCCTCAAGACTCACTTGAGCCACAGGAGTTCGCGTTTCAGCAGGGCATACCTCGACAGGCACGCCGACATGATTCGTACTGGTGTTCGCGGCGTGCTCGCCCCGACCTGTCGGGGTAGTCATCCGAACGAGGGGAAATTCATGAAAGAAACCCATGCTCTGGTATCCCTGCCTCAGCGTGTCCTCCTTCTCGGCGCCGCCGCCGCACTCGTCGCGGTCCCCACCGCGGGGCTCGGAACCGCCGCCGCCGCGGCGTCCCCGGCGCCACCCAAGATCCCACCGGCCTCCCCCGTCTGCGTGTCCGGCAACGGCGGTTTCGAGCAGCCCGGCGGGCTCGCCCACGCCGGGAACCTCAGGACGGACATCCCCGCCTGGCGCACGACCGCCACCGACCGCGCCATCGAGATCTGGGGACCGGGCAACGCCGGCGCCAACGGCGGAGAGGTCGCCGCCGACACCGGGACGCAGTTCGCCGAGCTCAACGGGACGCAGGTCTCCACGCTCTACCAGGACGTCGTCACCAACCCGAAGACGGTCCTGGTGTGGCGGCTCGCCCACCGCGCCCGGAGCACCAGCGCCGACGACAAGGACGTCATCCGCGTCAAGATCGGCACGCGGACCGCGCAGGCCGTCCAGGTCCCGGTCGGGCAGACCTCGGGCGACATCTCCGACGGCGGCATCCAGTGGGGGCACTACACCGGGATCTACCGCGTGCCCAAGGGGCAGAGGGTGACCCGGATCGCCATCGAGTCGGTCTCGTCGGCCGCGGGCTCGCCGAGCTACGGCAACTTCCTCGACTCGGTCGAGGTCTCCTGCACGCCGCCGTGCCCGAAGACGAGGACGGGTCGGAAGGCGTGCGACGCGCTGGGGCTCCCGCTGTCGCCCCGCGTCCCCGTCGTCAAGCCGGCGTGGCCCGGCACCCCGGCGCACCCGGGCGTCCAGCCGCCGGCCCCGGCCGCACCGGCGAAGCCGGCCACCCCGGCCCAGCCGCCCGTCGTGGCGCCGTCCGGCCCGGGCCAGCCGCCCGTCGTGGCGCCCCCCGGCCCGGGCCAGCCGCCCATCGTGACGCCGGCCAACCCGGCGCAGCTCCCGGTGAGGCCGCCGCACCAGATCACCCCGCCCGCCCCGTCCGGCCTGCCGCCGTACATCGGCACCCCGGCGACCCCGGGGCAGCCGGCCGTGAAGCCGCCGCAGCCGGCGACCCCGGCTCAACCGGCCACCCCGGCCCAGCCCGCCGGTCAGGTACGACCGGCGAGCCCGGCGCAGCCGGCCGGTCAGACCACCAGCCCGCAGGCGCCTCCGTGGTCGTCCACCCACGCGGCCACGCCTCTGCCCCCCGCGGCCGCACCGCTCCCCCGCCCCGCGAGGTAGCACCCGCAATCGGGTGGCATCCAGTGATGGCGCCCACCTGACTCCCGGCCGAGAGCTGCCGGGACGGATGAGAGCCTGCCGGCGGACCACCGCCCGGCAGGCTCTTCCCGTGTCAGGTCTCGGCAGACGCGGGCGTCGTGATGAGGGCCGGCGCCAGGTCCTGAAGGTCAGCCGACGCGGCGGGCCACGACCGCGATGATGCCCGTCGCCCCCAGCGCCACGCCCAGCCACAGCGCGATGACCCCGGCCGGGACGCCGCCGTCGCCTTCGCCCGTGCCGGCCGCCGCGTGCGAGGCCGACGCGTTCGGCGGCGCCGCCACGCGCGGGGGCGGCCCGCCGCTGGTGCGGGCGGGCGTGGGCGCCGCCCGCCTGGGCATGGCCGAGGCCGGGAGCGGCACCGAGTACACCGGGCTGGACGCCCCCTCCGTGCCGGTCAGCAGGGACCTGCCGTCGCGGGTGTAGGTGATCGACTCGGCCTGGTCCAGCGCGGGCATCGAGACGCGGCCGATCAGCTCGCCGGGCGCCTTGTAGAGCGAGGCTGAGAAGTAGGTGCGGATCACGAAGCTCGACCCGTCCGGGGCGTACGCGGCGTCCGTCGCCATGATCGGCGCCGGGCCGACGCGGCGCAGGATGTTGACCTTGTCCGTGCGGAGCTTCGCGGGCGCCGCGTAGATCGACCCGGCGAACTCCTTGCTCACGACGTACAGCCGCCCGGTCTTCGGGTGCACCATGATGCCCTCGGCGTTGCGGTTGCCGTCCTTGTACCGGAAGCGGTACCGCGTCGCGTGCACGGTCGCGTCGGCCATCGTCTTGGGCTCGGGCACCTTGTAGATCGAGTAGTCGGGCCACCCGCCGTTGAGGTTGTCGCCGATGTCGGCGAACCAGAGGAAGCTCTGCCCGGTCGCCGGGTCCACCGAGGCGGCCATCGCCTCCCAGTCGCGGGCCGCCGCCCCGGCGACCGTGAACATCGCCAGCGTGCGGCCGTCGGGGCCGACGGCGTAGAACTGCGGGCCGGAGCCGCTGTCGTTGTGCGTGTAGTACACGTCCTTGTGCGTGGGCGAGACGGCGAGGCCGCTGGACTCGGTGATGCGCGCGTCCTTGAAGCGGAACAGCAGCCGCTCGGTGCCGTCGCCGGCCTTCGCGGCGCGGTCCGCGTCCGTCCCCCCGGCCCTGGCACCCCTCACGCCCTCCGTGTCCGCCCCCGTCACGGCGTACGCGGAGGCCGCCGCGACGCCCCCCGCCGGCACGGACGCGAGCGCCGCCAGCACTCCCGCCGTCACGACCACCCGTCTACTCCCCATTGGCACATCATGCCCCGTGAGCAGGCGAGCCGCGCTCGACCGCCCGCACCGGGTCGGGGCTGGAGTTGGGATAGGAGTGGTCGAGATACCGTCTCACGGGGCTTCTTCCTGACGTACGACGCCTTTCCCGGCTCTTCGGCTGGGCTGGAGTGCACTCCAGGTGCTTAGGCTGAGGTTCATGGATTACGCACACCTCGGACGCGCCGGTCTTTCCGTGAGCCGCCTGTGCCTGGGCACCATGAACTTCGGGCCCGAGACCTCGGAAGAGGACTCGTTCGCCATCATGGACAAGGCTCATGACCTGGGCATCAACTTCTTCGACACGGCAAACGTCTACGGCTGGAAGAAAGGTGAGGGAGTAACCGAGCAGATCGTCGGACGGTGGTTCGCCAAGGGCGGCGGGCGCCGGGAGAAGACGGTCATCGCCACCAAGCTGTACGGCTCGATGGGCGACTGGCCCAACGAGACCTTCCTGTCCGCGCTGAACATCCGCCGGGCGTGTGACGCCTCGCTCAAGCGGCTGCAGACGGACTACATCGACCTCTACCAGATGCACCACGTCGACCGGAGCACCCCGTTCGACGAGATCTGGGAGGCCATGGAGGTCCTCCGCCAGCAGGGCAAGATTATTTACGCGGGTTCGTCCAACTTCGCCGGGTGGCACATCGCCAAGGCGCAGGAGACGGCCAAGCGGCGCCCGTTCACCGGCCTGGTCTCCGAGCAGTCGCACTACAACCTGCTCGTCCGCCAGGTCGAGCTGGAGGTCCTGCCCGCCTGTGAGGACTACGGGCTCGGCGTGATCCCGTGGAGCCCCCTGGCCGGCGGCCTGCTGGGCGGCGTGCTCCGTAAGATCGACAAGGGGCGGTCGGCGTCCGAGAGGATGCTCGGGGAGCTGGAGAAGCACCGCGACAAGGTCGAGCGGTACGAGGCGTTCTGCGACGAGCTCGGCGAGGACCCGGCCAACGTCGCGCTGGCCTGGCTGCTGGCCCAGAAGGCCGTCACCGGCCCCATCATCGGCCCGCGTACGATCGAGCAGCTCGAAGGCGCCCTGCGGGCCCTGGAGATCGAGCTGGACGAGAAGGCGCTCGCCCGCCTGGACGAGATCTTCCCCGGGCCGGGCGGCCCCGCCCCCGAGGCGTACGCCTGGTAGGCACGCGAGCCGGACGATTCCCGCCATAGGGAAACGCGAAGGCCGTGGTCCCCGATCCCCCGGGGGCCACGGCCTCACTCGTCACAACGGGCTCGGTCCGGCTCCGGCGGGGTCGAGATCGGCTCGGATCGGAGAGGATCGGCTCGCCGGGCGCGGATGGGCTGAGATCGGCTCGCATCGCTCGGGCGGGCACTTCAGGAGAGCAGGGCGCCGATCACCACGATGACCACGAGCAGCGCGAGCACTGCCGGCAGCAGCCAGCGACGGGGACGGTCCACGTACTGGAGCCTAGTCGCGCCCGGCCAGTGGCCAGCACGCGACGGTCTCGTAACGGACCTTCCGCCCGAGGTGGCTGCGCATGAGGTGCACCGCGTCCGCGCGCCACGGCGTTCCCGCGAACTCCTTCAGCTCGCCTACCAGGGGCGTGACGTCCAGGCCCTCCTTGGGACGGGCCCGCGCGAGCGTCAGGTGCGGGTGGTACGGCTTCTTGTCCTCGTACGGGGCCCCCGCGCGGCGGCCGGCGGCGGCGACAGAGGCGGCCAGCCGGGAGAGCACCGCGTCCCCGCCCTCGACCCCGAGCCAGACGACGCGGGCTCTGCGGGCGGACGGGAACGCGCCCGCGCCTCGGAAGGCCAGGGTCATCGGCGGATACCGGCCCGCCGCGCGGGCGAGCCGTGTCTTCAGTCCGGGCAGCGCGGTCTCGGGAACCTCGCCGAGGAAGGCCAGCGTGAGGTGCCAGGTCTCCGGGGCCGCCCACCGCAGCTCGGGCCACCCCTCGACGTGGAGCTCAACCGCCCCGGCGACCTCAGCGAGCGCCTCCTGGGGCGGCGACAACGCCACGAACAACCGCACCATGCGTCCTTCCCGCGGCGAACCTGGTGAGCAGGATGGCGAGCCCGACCCCGACCAGGCACATCACCCCGCAGATCACGACCCCGAGGCGGGGCCCGGCGAACTCGCCGATCCAGCCGATCAGCGGTGCGCCGATGGGAGCGCCACCGGTGAACACCAGCACATAGATTCCCATGACCCGCCCGCGCATCTCCGGCGAGGCGGCGAGCTGGACGGAGGAGTTCGCGGCGGTGTTCGTCGTGATCATCGCCATGCCGGCCGGGACCAGCAGGAGCAGGAAGGCCAGGTACGCGGGGGCGAGCCCGGCGGCGATCTGGGCGAGGCCGAAGACGACGCCTCCGGCGATCAGCAGCCGGCGCGTGGGACGGGCGCGGCGCGCGGCCAGCAGCGCCCCGCCGAGGGCGCCGACCGCGAAGACGCTGGACGCGACGCCGAACGACGAGGCGTCCTGGCCGAAGACCTGCTTCGCCATCAGCGCGATGCTCATGGAGAAGCTGGTCGCGAACATCGCCACGAACGCCACCAGGAGGATCGGCATCAGCAGCTCCGGACGCTGCCACACGTACCGCAGGCCCTCGCGGAGCTGTCCCTTGGCGCGCGCGACCGGTTCGGGGGTGCGCAGTTCGGAGGTGCGCATCAGCAACAGGCCGCTGATCACCGCGGCGAACGACACCGCGTTCAGCAGGAAGATCGGCCCGGTCCCGCCCAGCGCGTAGATCAGCACGCCGGCGAGCGCCGGTCCGACGACCCGCGCGAGGTTGAAGGTCGAGCTGTTGAGGGCGATCGCGTTGGCCAGGTCGCGCCGGCCGACCATCTCGACCACGAACGACTGCCGGGTGGGCACCTCGACGCACGAGACCAGCCCCAGCATGAACGCCATCACGTACACGTGCCAGGTCTGCGCGTACCCGGTGATCGTCAGCAGGCCCATCGCCAGCGCGAGCAGCCCGAGCAGCGACTGGGCGGCCATGAGCAGCGGGCGCTTGGGGTACCGGTCGGCCAGCATGCCGCCCCACAGGCCGAACAGGACGACCGGGAGGAACTGCAGGGCCGTGGTGACGCCGAGCGCGGCCGAGCTGCCGTGGGTGAGCTCCAGGACCAGCCAGTCCTGGGCGGTCCGCTGCATCCACGTGCCGACGTTCGACACGACGCTGCCGGACACGAACAGGCGGTAGTTGTAATTACGCAGGGACCGGAACATCCCGCCGCGCGAGCGCGAAAGCGGTTCGGCGCCGCGCGTCTCCTCGGCCTGGACCTCCTGCGGCTCGGATTCCCGCGCCTCCCTTACGGCCACCCGGGCGTCGTCCACAGCCTGTGGACGGGTCACGTCTGCGAGAGCTTCTCCAGGATCGGCGCCGCGGCCCGCAGTGTCGCCCGCTCCTCGGGCGACAGCTCCTCCAGCCGCATGGCAAGCCACGCCTCTTTCCGTCGGCGTTCCTCCTTCAGCAGCCCCCGGCCGGCCTCGGTCACACTGACGGTCACCTGCCGCCGGTCGGTCGGGTGTGGGGTGCGGGCGAGCAGCTCGCGCTCCTCCAGAGCGGCGATCACCCGCGTCATCGAAGGGGGTTGCATCTTCTCCAGCTCGGCGAGCTCGCCAGGCGTCATAGCGGAGTGCCGCTCGACGGCGGCGAGAGTCGCGAGCTGCGTCGGGGTCAGGGTGTTGGCTCCAGCCTGCCGCCGCAGCCTTCTGGTCAGGCGCGCCAGCGACACGCGCAGCGCGGAGGCCAGCTCGGCGTCGCTGCGTGGGCCCGGTAGGCGTCCCGTCCTTGTGGTGGTGTTCGTCATAACTCATTACCTTTGCTAACTATATACCCCGAGCCGGGATTCCCGCGCGACCCCCCCGAACATGCCGGATGTCCGAAATGCCGAAGATGCCAGAGACGGCGGAGATCATCTGCTACGTCTTGCCACATACAGGGCGCGCTCCGCAACCGGGGCGAGGCGGGGCGGGCGATCCGGGACGGATCACCGCCCGCGGACCGGGTCAGCCCGAGGTGGAGGACGTGGGCACGGGGGGCGTCTCCGCAGCGTCGCCGGGAGAGGGCGAGCGTAGCGTCCATACGTCCCGCGGGAGCAGGGCCAGCCCCGACGCCACCACCATCAGGGCCGCCGCGCCGTACTGCGTCACCGACAGCCCGATCTCGGCCGCGATCGGGCCCGCGACCAGCGCGCCGACCGGCATCGCCATGACGGAGCCGAGCGCGTCGTAGGCGGAGACCCGCGCCAGCTTGCCGGGCGGCACGTTCCGGGTCAGCGTGACGCTCCACTGCACGACCATGATCTCCATCGCCACGCCGAGCACCACCGCGGCCAGGCATATCGCCACCAGAGGCCAGCGCATGGCCAGCGACAGCGGCGAGAGCGCGACGACCGCGCCGATGGAGACCACGAACAGAAGGGGCCGTCGCGGGGTGAACCGCAACGAGACCAGCCCGCCCACGACCAGCCCGAGCGCCTCGGCCGACGCGATCGCCCCCCAGGCGGCCGGGCCGCCGAGATGGGCCTTGGCGACCGGCGGGCCGAGCACCTGGAAGCTCCCGTACCAGGCCATCATGACGACCGCGTACTGCAGGACGATCGCCCACAGCCAGGTGTGACTGCGGAACTCCGACCAGCCCTCCCGCAGCTCGCGCAGCATGCCCGCCTCCTCGCCCGCCGCGCGCTGGTGGCCGGGCGCGCGGATCGCGAGGAGCATCGGGATCGTGCCGAGCAGGCCGATGCCGCAGACGGTCATCGCCCAGCCCGGCCCGACCGCCGCGACGACCACGCCCGCGACGGCCGCGCCGCCCATCTGCGCGCCGTTCATCGCCAGCCGGCTCAGGGCGTTGGCCTGTTGCAGCAGCGGGTCGGGCACGATCTTCGGCAGCAGCGCCTGCGAGGCCGGCCAGAACACCGCCATGCCGACGCCGGTCAGCGCCTCCAGCAGGATCATCTGCCACAACCGGGCGTCGCCGCCGAGCACGAGGAGGCCCAGCAGCCCCTCGGCGACCGCGATCATGACGTTGGCCGCGACGATCACCCGCTGCGGCGGGATGCGGTCCGAGATGACGCCGCTGATCAGCGTGAACACCAGGGAGGGAGCGATCTGCGCCGCCAGGACGTACGACAGGTCGGCGGTCGACCCGGTGATGTCCAGGACGGCGAACGAGACGCCCACCATCGAGAACGCGACGGCCGCCGGGGCGAGCAGGCGGTCGGCCAGCAGCAGCCGGAAGTCGCGGATCGCGAGCACCGGGAAGCGGCGGGCGGCGGCGCGCCACGGCATGACCATCGTCCGATCCGTGCGAGGGAAGAGTGGTCCGACGCTAGTCAGCGGTTCCGGTGGCCGCAAACGGTTTTACGCGTGATCGGGGACGGGACCGGCAAAGCTTCACGCCGGTCCCGTCCCAGGACGGCAAGCTTTCCGGCCCCACGCCACCCGGGACCCCGGACGCCGGCGTGGTCAGCCGAGCTGCGCCGCCTGGAGACCCGCGTACGGCCCGCGCCGGCGGATCAGTTCGTCGTGCGCGCCCACCTCGGCGATGCGGCCGTCCTCCATGACGACGATGCGGTCCGCCGTGCGGATGGTCGACAGGCGGTGGGCGACCACGAACACGGTCCGGCCGGCGACCAGCCGCGCCAGCGCCTGCTGGATGAGCGCCTCCGACCGCGTGTCGAGCGCGGAGGTCGCCTCGTCCAGGATCAGCACCCGGGGGTCGCGGATCAGCGCGCGGGCGATGGCGAGCCGCTGCTTCTGGCCGCCTGACAGCCGCGCGCCGCGCTCGCCGACCACCGTGTCCAGCCCGGCGGGCAGGCGGTCGATGAACTCCAGCGCGTTCGCGTCCCGCAGGGCGTCCCTGAGCGTCTCCTCCGGGACGTCGCGCATGCCGTACAGGACGTTGTCGCGGATGCTGCCCTCGAACAGGATCGACTCCTGGGGCACGACGGAGACGAAACGCCGGTAGGTGCGCAGGTCGAGGGTCTCCATGTCGCGGCCGTCGAGCAGAATCCGTCCGGACGTGGGACGCAGGAAGCCGATCACGAGGTTCAGCACGGTGGACTTGCCCGCGCCCGAGGCACCGACCAGCGCGACGGTCTCCCCGGGAGAGACGGTGAGGCTGAAATCGGTCACCGCCGGTCGGCCGCCCTCGTAGGTGTAGCCGACGTCCTGGAACTCCACCACGCCGCGCACGGAGTCGATCTCGGCCTTGCCCGCGTTGTTCTCCAGGTCCGGCGCCTGGAGCACCTCGCCGATGGAGCGCACGGCCTCCAGGCCCTTGCTGATCAGCGGGGTCAGGCTCATGAGCGTGGTGACCGAGGAGGTCAGCGTCGCGAAGAACGTGCTGAGCATGACCACGTCGCCGGGAGTGATCGGCAGCACCTGGTAGTACGCGACGTACGCGGACGCGGCGAGGAAGCCGACGCCGAGGGCGTTGAGGGTGATCCACGCCAGCGAGCCGAACCGCCCGTTGAGCAGGTCGAGGCGCAGGCTCGCCCGCAGGACGTTCGACAGCGTCCCGTCCATGCGGCGCAGCGCGTCCTGCTCAAGGCCGTGCGCCCGGGTGATCGGGATGAGATGGGTCATCTCCGTCACCCGGGAGGACAGCTGCTCGACCTCCTGGCGGAAGGTCTCGTTGTTCGAGCGCAGGCGGCCGCGCATCCGCATGACCAGCAGCGACGCCGCCGGCACGACCACGAGGAACACCGGCAGCGCGGCCGGGACCCGGAAGGCGATGATCGCGATGCCGCCGGTGAGCATCCACAGGGCCGCGAGCCCCTGGTCACCCGCCTGCTGGAGCATCTGCTCGACGCTCTCGACGTCCCGGATGACCTTGGTCTGCAGCACCCCGGCGCTGACCCGCGAGTGGTAGCCGATGGAGAGCTGCTGCATGCGGCGGCACAGCGCCGAGCGCAGGTTCGTCCCCATCCGGCGGATCGCCCCGCTCAGGTGGCGGACGTAGGCCAGGTGGAAGGGGTAGTTCAGGATCAGCAGGACGAGCAGGACGGAGGTGTTCGCCCACAGCCGCCAGATCGGCTGGTGTCCCACCACCACGTCGACGATGTTGGCGGTGACCAGCGGCAGCAGCCACGTCGGGCTGTGCTTGATCATGAACGCCCCGACGGCCAGCGCCACGGACCCGCGGTCCTCGCGCAACAGGTACGCGAGCGTGCGGAGCGGATGCTCCCCCCGATACCGGTGATCCAGCGCCCCCTGCGCTATGGCCACCCGCCCACCCCGTTCAGCTCTCACGCCATACGACACATGATCCTTTGTATGGACAAAGAGCAATACTAGGGATGCCGGATTACATTTCCCCGTCCAGCGGGTGAAAAGGACATCACCCGTCAGCGGACCAGCCGGAAGAACCGCCGATCAGGAGCTCGGGCGGCTGGAGGGGGTCTCCCCGCCCTCCATGCCCGACGCCAGGGACGACCGCGGTCGGTTTCCGGCCGCGATCACCAGCCCTTGCTGATCTCCTCGTTGGTGTAGGCCCGGGGCTCGACCAGGACGAGCCAGTTGCCCGAGTTGTCGCGGATGACGGCCTCGACGCCGTACGGCCGCTCCTGCGGCTCCTGCAGGACGGTGACGCCCTTGGCGCTCAGCTCCTCGCACGTCTTGCGGCAGTCGTCGACCTGCAGGCCGAGGCCGCCGCTCTGCCCCTTCTCCAGCTGCCGCCGGTAGAAGTCCGCCGCCTCGGCGTCCAGCGGCGGGCCCGGCTTCATGAGCGTGATCTGCGTCTCGGGGTGGTCGCGGTGGCTGACGGTGACCCAGCGGAAGCCGTCGCCCATGGAGACGTCGTCGCGGGCGACGAAGCCCAGGACGTTGGTGTAGAAGTCCAGGGCCTTGTCCTGGTCGAGGCAGTAGATCGTCGTCAGCGAGATGTTCGTAATCATGCGGGAGAAGCTACTCCACGCCTGTGGACTGCGACTTCTCCAAAATTGCACAATCAGCGATCTTGCTCGACGCCCTCGTGGCCGGCGGGGTCGTCGGGCGCGACGGGGGCGTCGGGGGCGTCGGGGGCGTCGGGGGCGTCGGGGGCGTCGCCGGGATGCTCGGGCGCCGTCGTGCTCGTCAGGTCGAGCACCCCGTTCATGAACAGGTAGCAGCCGGGGATGTGGGGGCCGCCGCGCGCCGCCCACCGGTCGCGGTACGCGCTCGGGCTCTCCCCCACGAGCTGCGTGAACTTGGACGAGAACGACCCCAGGCTGGTGAACCCCACCGCCATGCAGATCTCGGTCACCGTCAGGTTGGCGACGCGCAGCAGATCCTGCGCCCGCTCCAGCCGGCGGCGCGTGAGGTAACGCATCGGCGTCTCGCCGTACGCGGCCTCGAAGCAGCGGACGAAGTAGTACTTGGAGATACCGGCGACGGCCGCGAGCCGGTCGAGATCGAGATCGCTCCGGTAGTCGCGGTCGATGCGGTCACGCGCCAGGCGGAGGTGCGGCAGAAGCTCCACCGGCACCGTCCGCCGCCCCCTGCCGGCCACACCACACCCTAACCGAACCGGCCCCGCGCACCAGCGCCTTGGCGTCCGCGAACCCCATGGTCGCGCGAGGTCGTTCCACGGCCGGGGAAGGCCCGATCAGCGCTCGCGTTCGGACAGTTCGGTCGCGTAGGCGGCGAGGTCCACGCGGTTCGGACGGCCCGTTCTGGCGAGGAGGCTGGCGACGTGCTTCTCCACCGTGCGGGTCGACAGGTGCAGGCGAAGGGCGATGTCGTGGTTGCTGTGGCGGTCGGTGAGCAGCTGGAGCACCTGGTACTCGCGTACGGTGACGCCCTGCTTGCGTAGTTCGGCCGGGATGCGGTCATGGCCGGTGCGGCGCTGCGCCACCGTCACGCCCGCCTTGCGGAGCAGCGCCCGGCACGCGGCCGCCACGGCGGGAACGTCCACCTGGTGGAAGTACTCCTCGGCGGTGTGGAGCCAGGTCACGGGGTCGCCCCAGCCGTCGGCCAGCGCCGCCTCGGCGACGAGCCTCAGCCCCAGGTGGCGAGCCATGTGGTACGGCGCCGCGGTCTCCATCGCCTCGGCCACCGCGGTCGCCGCGGCGTCGTGGTGGCCGTCCCTGCCGAGGAGCACCGCGTGCGTCAGGTGGAGGAACTGCCGGTTCCACCGCAGGTCGGCCGCGGCGTTGGCGGCGCCTGCCGTGTACTCGGCGAGGCCCGCGTCGCGAGAGCCGGGCGCGCCCTCGGCGGAGCTCGTGGCCGAGGCGAGCGCCAGGAGCAGGGGACGCAGGCCGTGGCGGCCGGTCAGGTAGAAGACCGGCGGGTTCTCCTCCTCCCACGCCCATGCCTGGTCGAGCTCGTCCATCGCCCGCTGCCGGTCCTCCTCCAGCAGGGCGCACGTCGCCTGGCAGAACCCGGACACCAGCGGCGCCTGCTGGGTCCGCGCGCCGCCCAGCCGGGTGAACTCGGCGAGCAGGGACTCCATCTCCTGCCGCCTGGCCTGGTGGGCGGCGGCGGCCGCGGCGGTCAGCACCGCGAACTGCTGGTCGTCGACGTTGCGCAGCCGGGCCGTCGCGGACGCGCAGCGGTCGGCCAGGGCCCGCGCCTCCTCGAAGTCGGCGTGCATGACCGCCCGCATCGCGAAGACCACGTCGATGCTGTACCCCAGCATGATCGCGCCGGTCTGCCGGGCCGCCTGACGGGCCTGGTCCAGGCGGGCCTGCTCGTCCATGCGCATGCTCTCGTTGACGCCGAGCCGGAACAGCGCGTTGATCTGCCACATGCGCAGGTCGTGCCGCTCCGCGAGCGCCAGCATGCGGCTCAGGTGCGCGTCCGCCTCGTCGAAGCCGCGCCGCCGGGCGATCATCGCGAGCAGTTGCAGCGCCTGGCAGGCCACCTCGGGCAGCCCCGCCTCCGCCGCCGACGTGACGGCGTGGCGGGCCAGCCGCTCGGCGTCGGCGGCGCGGTCGAGGCCGAGCCCCGCGTTCAGGATCAGGTGGGCCTCGACGACGTCGATGCGCGCGACCAGGCCCGGCTCGGGCGAGGCCCCGAGCACGGCGCGCGCGGTCTTGACCGACATGGCGCCCTCGGCCCAGCGTCCGGTCACGACGGCGAGCCAGGCCAGCCTCGCGTGCAGCGCCACGTGCGGCTCGGCGCTCAGCGTGGCGACGCTGGCCCAGGTGGCCCGCGCGGCGACGGTGAAGGCCCTGTCCGCCTGCCCGGCCTCGGCCAGGGCCTGGAGGAACGATTCGAGTACCCGGGCGCGGTCGTCGGCGCGGGTGCCGTCCGGGACCAGCTCGTAGGACCGTTCGAGCAGGGTGACCGCGGACGCGGTGGCCCCGGCCGCCAGGGCGCGCCTGCCCGCCTCGGCCAGCAGCAGCGCGGCGGCGTGCGCGTCCCCCGCCGCCAGGCGGAGGCCCGCGACGAACTGGCACCAGTCGTCCGGCAGCCCTGGATGCGCGGCGCTGACGGCGTCGGCCGCCCGCCGCGCGAGCGAGGCCCGTTCCGCCGAGGGCAGCACGGCGAGCAGCGCGTCCGCGATCAGGGAGTGCCGGAAGGCGTACCAGTCGGGCATGGCCGGGTCCGGGACGAGAAGCTGGGCGTCGACGCCGGCGCGCAGGTGGCCGAAAAGGGTGGATTCGTCCAGCCCGAGCACGGCGCGGACGGCCTCGACGGGGAACTGACGCCCGAGCACGGCGGCCAGGTGCAGCACTTCCTGCGTCGCGGCGGCGAGGCCCGCGGCGCGCTGCGCGACGCCGTGCAGGACGTTCGAGGGCACCTCGTTGCCCGGCGCGGCCGTCAGGCGCCACCCGCCGCCGTCCCTGACGAGGACGCGCCGGTCCAGCAGGTCGCCGAGCAGTTCCTCGACGACGAACGGGATGCCGTCGGCGTCGCGGGTGAGCCGGTCGGAGACGGGGCCGGGCAGGTCGCCGGCGTCGATGCCGAGGCAGGCCGCGGCCAGGGCCCGCACCTGCTCCTCGTCCAGGGGACGCAGGGTGACGGCCGTCGCGGCCCGCCGGACCACCGCGGCCCGGCTCACGTCCCCCGCCGCGTGCGCGCCCGGTTGCAGGGTGACGAGCAGGACGGCCGGCTGGTCGGCGAGGTTGTCGGCGAGGTACTCCACGACGGCCAGGGTCTCGGCGTCGGCGTCGTGCAGGTCGTCCAGGATCATCAGGCAGCCGCGATCACGCCCGATGATCGCGAGCAGGCGGAGCACCGCCTCGGCCAGCACGATGACGGACTCGCCGGTGCCGGGCGTCGCGTGGCCGCGCCAGTCGGGGACGAGCCTGGCCAGCGCGGGGCGGTACGGCGCGAGGTCGGAGTCGTCCAGCGGGACGTCCGCCGCGCGGAGCAGGGAGAGCAACGCCTCGGTGACCGCGCGGAACGGCACCGCCGGGCCGACCGCGCTGCCGCGCCCGCGAAGCACCACCATGCCCGCGTCCGCGGCGTGACGGGCGCACTCTCCCACGAGCCGCGTCTTGCCGATGCCCGCCTCACCGACGACGAACACGGCGTCGCCGCGCCGATCACGGGTGGCGGCGAGCCGGCCCTTGATCAGGTCCAGCTCGTCGCCGCGGCCGACGAGGACGGGGGAGGAAACGCGCATGGATCGAGGCTAACGAGCCCCGTCAACGAACGATCGACTCCAGATTGCAGCGCGCCCCCGGCACGCGGGGCAGCCGCTGCCCGCTCCTTCACCCGCGTCGCTCTCCGGCGGGCACCGGCGTCCGGTACTTTCGACCGCCCCGACGTACGGGCCCGGCAGGGCTCTCCGCCTCACGGGCCTCGTCGGCCGGACGGACTGCGGGGGCGCCGAGCGGTGACGCGGCGCCCCCGCCGCCCTGTCAGAAGAGAGCCGTCGAATGGGTGCTGTGCGTCGGGTCGATGGTGATGCCGACCCCGACCATGAACCCGGCCAGCAGCCCGGCCCGTAGCGTGGTCCGCCTGAGCACGCTGATCTTGATCTCTCCCGCCGGGTGCCCGGCGTCGCCCGTGTCGCGGGGCCCCTGCCCCGCGCGAGCCTCGTGGTCGTCGCCGGCCCGATTAGCCTCGACGGTTTCGCGGGTCTTCAGCTCCGCCGACGGCGAAGCCGCATCACTGTTGCGCATACTTCCTTCTCCCCCTTCATGGTTCGCGGACGCCTGACGTCAGGCGTCCGTCCTACGGTCCGGTGCCTGAAGAAGCGGCACCGAAGGCACCAGATCGGGCGCGGCGAGCCGGAGCAGCGCGTACCCGATTCCGGCGAGGCCGTGCAGCAGGCCGGGGCCGGCGACGTCCGCGTCGCCGCAGCGCGGGCCGGACGTTTCCAGGGCCGCGAGCAGCGCGTTTCCCTGACGGAGCCGCGCGGCGACGGCAGGCGGGCGTCCGAGCCGCGCCGCGACCGTGAGCAGTTCGAGACGGCCCGACTCGCCGTGGCACAGGCTCTGGTCGGCGAGCGGTCCCCCGCGTGCGATCCCGGCGGTGATCCGGTCGATCGTCGCGGCGATCGCGGGGTCGGTGAGCACGGCCGGGGTACCGGCGAGCGCCAGGGCCACGCCCGGAGCGCCACGGCACCAGGACGAGGCCGCGGGGACGCTCGACGCCGCGCGTACGAGCAGCTCACGGCCGTACTCGGCGAAGCGGTCCCGCTCGGCGGGGCGGTGATGCCCGGCGGGTCGGCAATGCTCGGCCGGCCGTTCGTGCGCGGCGAGGCGTTCGTGCTCGGCGGGGCGGCCGTCCGCGCCGGACGCGGCGAAGCGGAGCAGCGCCCACCCCACGCCCGCCGCGCCCTCGGCGAAGCCGGGCGGGAGGGTCGCGGTGGCCGGGTGTTCGAGCAGGCGGTCCGCGCACGCCATCGCCGTGCGCCGGGCGGCGGGCGAACCGGTGAGCTCATGGACGGAGAGCATCGCCGCGAGGCACCCGGCGCTGCCTTCCGCGACGCCGAGTTCGTCGTCGGAGTCCACGGCGAGCGCGGCGAGATCCACCGCGGGCTCCACGCAGGCGGCGAGGGTGGCGTCGTCCAGGAGGGCGGCGAGGCGGGCGAGCGCGTAGGCGACGCCGCCCAGTCCGGAGAAACCACCGCAGCCGATGGCGCTGATATGGTCCGGCCGGCCGGTCAGGGCGTCGAGCAGGCCGGGTAGCGGCTCCAGCGCCCGGCGGGCCGTGGCGGCATACCGTTCGATGCCGGTCATATCAGCCAGCTCGGCGAGGAAAAGGGCGGTGCCGGTGTAGCCGGTGGCCAGGCCGGCGCCGAGTGGCATGATCGTCCAACGGCGATCACCGGCGGGCTCCAGGCCGAGCCAGTTGGTCCGTCCCCCGTCCTGGTAGGCACGGCCGAGAATCCGGTCCCCCACGCCGCGGGCGGCGGCGACCAGCCGATCCCGATCGAGGACGGCCCCTTCCGGGGCGGATCCTTCCGGGGCGGATCCTTCCGAGACGGGTCCTTCCGAGACGGGTTCCCCGGCGGATCCTTCCGAGACGGGTCCTTCCGAGACGGGTTCCCCGGCGGGTCCTTCGGAGGCGGGGCATTCGTGGATCGGGGTCGTGCGGCGGGTCGCGAGGGAGGCTCTGATGATCCATTCCTGGTCGTCACGGTCCGCCGGGCCCATGCCGCGGATCTTGCGAGCGGCCGCGTCGAGGGCGGAGGTGTCCAGTACGCCGGGAACGACCTCCCCCGTGCCGGTCCACAGGTCCCGGCTCCCCGGCCGCGCGGCGAACAGCGGCACATCGCCGTTCCAGAGCTCGGCGAGCTCGTGGCCGACCGTCAGGCGGTGCACCGGCACGGCGGCCGTCGAGGAGAGGTGGTCCAGCACGCGGTCCCGCTCCACCGCGTCGCGCAGCACGTCGGGATGGGTGGACTCGTCCAGAAGTGAGGCGTACACGTGGGTGGGCCGCGTCAGCACGCGCACCTCGTCGTCCGCGAACCGGTTCAGCAGGCCGCGCAGGCCGAGAAGGTCGTCCCGGTGTGCCACGATCGCGTCGTAGGCGGCACGGAAGCCCGCGAGCAGCGCGTCACGGTGGTCGGTGGGATCCGGGGCGGCGCCGTCGTGCGTCGGCCGGTTGGCACCGCCGGCGAACGGGGCGGGACGACGGACCAGCCGCATCTCGTCGGTGCCCGGCGCGTCCCAGCTCACCACATCGACCGGGAACAGGTCGCTGTGATCCCCGCCGAGTCCGGACATGTCCGCCGCCCCCTGGTCGCCGACCAGCGGCAGCGGAAGCAGCATGGTGTCCATCACCGAGGTGGTCAGCGCGGCGATCGCCGGGTCGGGAGCGTCGCCCAGGGCCGCGGGGAGGGCCGGGTGCAGCAGCGTCTCCGCATCGATGATCACCGGCTGGTCGGCGCAGGCGATCACGTTGTCGAAGTGCATGTCGGTAGCGCCGAGGGCGTACAGCAGCGCCAGCAGCGCGCCCTGCCGGTAGTAGAAGCGATCGACGCCCGCGGCCGTGTCACAAGGACGGGCGTGGACGAACTCGGCCCAGCCGTACTCGCCCCGGTCGATCAGCGCGACCGTACGCGGGCCGAGCCCCGGCACCGACGCGCCCAGCCAGCGGACGAGGTCGTTGAAGTGCCCGTGCATGGCGATCGGACGCGGCTTGTACACGACGCGCGCCCCGGAGGCGAAGTGCAGCACGGCCACGGCCCGGCCGTCCCGATGACGGTCGCCGGACTCGGCGAGGCACGTGAGGGGTCCCGGATCCGCGCCGCCGAGCAGGCGCCGGACGATCTGCGCGCGGTCGGCGGCGAAGCGTCCGAGCAGTTCGGCGGCGGCGTCCACGGCCTGCCGGCTCATGCATGCCAGCAGCCGCGCGAGCACGGGGTACTCGGTGAGCAGGTGGGCGAGGCCCGAGGGAGTCGAGTGCAGGCGCACGAAGTCGTCGAACCGCCGCTCGGGCGTTGCCCCGGCGAGCCGTCCGGCCTTCCTGGCCCGGTGGAGTTCCAGGACCAGGGTGCGGCTCGCCGCGCGGACCAGGCGGGCGCCGAGCCGCGCGGCGAAGGCGTCCATCACGGCCTGGACGTCCACGCCGGGCCCGAACGCCGGCCGTCCGGCCAGCTCACGGCGCGCGTGGGCGACGAACGGCCACACGACCGCCCCGAACCCGTCCGGCTCCGGACGGGCGCCGGGCTCCACGGTTTCCGTACCGGCCGCCGAACCCCGGGCCACGGCCTCACCGCCGGCACCGTGAGAGGCCGCCTGCGCACCGGGGACCCGACCGGGAACCACCGCGCCGCCCTCGGGACCGCCGAGGGGCAGGGCCAGCGCCGCCTCCGTATCCGCCACCCAGTCCGGCGCCGTCGCGCGGGTGTCGGCCGGGGTGGTGCGTTCGGTGAGGGTGAGGGCGGGGGTCCACCAATCGGGGGCCAGTACTGAGGTCGGGGCGAATATCGGCGTTCCGGACATGAGCCCGACTGTGCCAGGACGCCATTAGTCCGGACATGGGTGCTGAATACCCATATTTCCACTCAGCCCGCTGACCAGCACACTTCCCCGCCGATCCCACGAACCCACGCCCCGCCCCCAGACCGGCACGGCGAACGGCGACGACACCCGCCCACACCCAGTACCGCCGAAACTCCCCGCCGCAAACCGGGTAGCGCACACGGATGCGCCCCGGCGCCCCCGCCGGACAGCCTTACCCGGGTTCGACAGTCACGAACGAACTCGGGGGGGCGTGATGGGTATCGCGGCGGCCGGATCTGCTCCGGCGCCGGACGACGGGTTCCCGCTTACGGACGTCGTCCGCGCGATCCTGGGCCGGCAGGGCGTGAGGGACGACGAGCAGGACCCGCCAGGCTGGGTCGTACGCGACCACGACGTGTGGTGCGCGGTCGAGCCCGTGGGCTACCGGTACCCCCGCCAGGGCTGGAAGCTGCACGTCTCCACGACCGCGCTGGCGGCGCCGCACGTCCTGCGGCGCGCCGCGCGGGTGCTCGTCCGCCACGGGTGCGCGTTCAAGTTCGCCCCCACCCTGGCCCGCGTGCTCGAACTCGGCGGCGCGCACACCGCGCGCGGCGCCTCCGGCAAGTTCGTCACGGCCTACCCCCTCGACGACGACCACTTCCGCCGCGTCGCCGCCGAGCTGCACGAGGCCACGCTGGGTCTGCCCGGCCCGCGGATCCTGTCCGACCGGCCGTACGCGCCCGGCAGCCTCGTCCACTACCGGTACGGCGCGTTCCGCGGGGTCACGCGACGCGACGACGACGGACGGATCCGGCACGTGATCGTCTCCCCGACCGGCGTCCTCGTGGACGACCGGCGCGACCCGTGGTTCAGCCCGCCGCCGTGGGCCGTCCCGCCCGTCGAGGCACCGGCCGCGCCGCACGACGGCGACGCGTCCGGGGCGGTGCTCCTCGACGGCCGGTTCAAGGTCCACGAGGCGATCCGGCACGCCAACCGCGGCGGGGTGTACCTCGCCACGGACACCGGGACCGGCGCGACCGTGGTGGTCAAGCAGGCCCGGCGGCACGTGGCCTCGGGCCTCACCGGCGAGGACGCGCGCGACCGCCTGCGCCACGAGGCGCAGGTGCTGGCCGACCTCGCCGAGCTCGGCGTCACCCCGCGTCCGGTGAAGCTGTTCCGGCAGGCCGGCGACCTGTTCCTCGCCGAGGAGCACATCGCGGGGACCACCCTCGCCGGCTGGGTGCACGAGCGGCTCACGCGCAACGACCAGGACACGCTCGAACCCGACTGGACGGTGGCGATCGGCATGGCCCGCCGCCTGACCGGTCTGCTCGACCGCGTGCACGCCGCCGGGTACGTCCTGCGCGACTTCACGGCGAGCAACGTCATGGTCGAGCCCGGCGGAGAGGTCCGCCTGATCGACCTGGAGATGGCCGCCCGGCCGGGCGATCTCGTCCAGGCCGCCTTCACACCGGGCTACGCCGCCCCGGAGCAGATCGACGGCCCGCCGTGGGGCCCGGCGCCCGGATTCGCGGCCGACCGGTACGCCCTCGGCGCGCTGCTGTTCCTGCTGCTGACCGGGGCGAACCCGCCCGTGTCCGCGTACGACGTCGTGGACGGCCGCCCGCGGCACCCCGGCGCCGGCCCGGCCGAGGAGCTGATCGACCTCGCCGCCGCCACCAACGGCGCGGTGCGACGGCTCCGTCCCCTGCTGCTCGGCCTGCTCACCGACAGCCCGGACGCCCGCTGGCGCCTCCACCGCGTCCACGCCTTCCTCCGCGCCGCCACCCCGCCCGCCACCCCGCCCGCCCTCCCGTCGTCCCGCGACGCGCGGACGGGGCCGGGCGACCGGGCTGAGCGTGTCCTGCGCGATGGACTGGCGTTCGTCGTGGCGGCGATGAGGCCCGGCGAGGCCCGGCTGTGGCCCGGCGAGGGCGACGGCGACCCCCTGACCGTGCAGCACGGCGCGGCCGGCACCCTCGGCGTGCTCGCCCGCGCGCACACCCTGTACGGCGGCCTGGAGGATCCGCTGAGCCGCGCCGCCGAATGGATCCGCGTCAGGCTCACCGGCGACGACCGCGTCCTGCCCGGCCTGTACTTCGGCCGCTCCGGCGTCGCGTGGGCCCTGTACGACGCCGCCCGCGCGCTCGGCGACGAGGACCTGGCCGCCGTGGCGCTCACCCAGGCGCGGAACCTGCCGTCGACCTGGCCGAACCCGGACGTGTGCCACGGCGCCGCCGGAGCCGGCCTCACCCACTTCCACCTGTGGCAGGCCACCGGCGAGGAGTCCTTCCGGGAGCGCGCCCTGGCCTGCGCGGACGGGCTGGCCACCGCCGTGACCCGCCGCGACGGCGGCGTGTACTGGCCGATCCCCGCGAGCCTGCGCTCGGAGCTGGCCGGTGCCACCCACTACGGCTTCGCCCACGGCACGGCGGGGATCGCAACGTTCCTGCTCGCCGCCGGGACGGCCGCCGGCCGCGAGGACCTCCTGCGCCTCGCCATCGAGGCCGGCATGACCCTCGCCAGCCTGGCCGACCGCCGCGACGGCGCCGCCTGGTGGCCCGCCGGCCCGCACGACCAGACCCCCGTGGCGCACTGGTGCAGCGGATCGTCGGGCGTCGGCACGTTCCTGCTGCGCCTCGCGGCCGTCACCGGTGAGGAGCGGTTCGCCGGACTGGCGCGCGAGGCGGCCTCGGCCGTGTACCGCAACCGCTGGCGCGCGTACCCGGTCGCCTGCCACGGCCTCGCCGGAGACGCCGATTTCCTCCTGGACCTGGCCGAATCCCTCGGCGAGCCCCGGTACCGGGACCAGGCCGCGGAACTCGCCGCCTGCGCGCTCGCCCGCCCGACAGACCAGGACGGCCACCTGGTCGTGGCGGACGCGCCGGGCCGGACGGCGAGCGCCGCCTACGGCACCGGGCTGAGCGGCCTTCTCGCCCTGCTGACGCGGCTGCGCGACGGCGGCCCGCGCCTGTGGCTGCCCACGCTCCCCGCACTCGCCACGGCCCCGGCCTCGCAGGCCACCTCTCGCCGGCAGGTGCTCGCCACAGCCCCGGCTGCCGACGGCGAGGGGGCCACGTGAACGCCCCCGAACTCGCCCCCGCCACCGCCTCGGTGGAGCACATGCGGTTCCGCACCTCCTACCAGGCCTCCCCCGACGGCCGTACGGTGACCAGCCTGACGGCCCCCTATGGCTCCGAGCGCCTCGCCCTGGAGATCCGGCGGCTGCCCGGCGGCGCCTGGCAACGGCTCGCCGACGGCGAGACCTCGCACACCCGCGCGGTGCCCGTGGCGGGCGACGGGGTCATCGTGCTGCGCGGGAGGCCGGGCGACCACCACATCCACCAGACCTCCCCGGCGAACCCGCCGCGGGACCCCTCGACCCAGCGAGGAGGTGAGAAATCTTGACTTTCGACGTGGAGGCGCTGCAGCGACTGCCGGAGCAGAACCCGTCGGCCGGCGGCCTCCAGCCGCCCGCCACGACCACCCTGTTCACCTGCGGGACGTACGTCACCGAGGTGACCGCCAAATAGCCTGCCCGAGACCGGCCTGCGGCGGGCCGGGCACGCCGCATCGTGCGCGGCCCGCCGCAGGCTTCGGAGTCCGATCCGGCCCGCCCGGCCATGATCGGCGGCCGGCCCCCAGGGGCCGGCCAGGGAGTTCCCCCCGTGCTCGGCCCGCCCCGGCGGAGCACGGGGGAGCTCCGGCCACGAAGGAGCTCCGGCCCGGAAAGACCACCGGCCCGCCGTAACCGGCTCACGGGATCACCCGCGCCAGGCGACTCGTTACCCGGTACGCCGGGCGACTCGCTAGCCTGGGGCGCGATGAACCGGATGACGACGTCGAGGGGTGAGCTCGACCTCGCCCGTTTCCCCGAGGACCCTCGCGACCCGCTCCGCGCCTGGGACGCCGCCGACGAATACCTGCTGCGCCATCTCGGCGGAGTCGACGCCGCCCCCGTGGACCTGTCGGGCACCGTGGTAGCGCTGGGCGACCGCTGGGGCGCGCTCGTCACCGCGCTCGCCGATCACCACCCCGTGCAGATCACCGACTCGTTCCTCACCCAGGAGGCGACCCGGGCGAACTTGACGCGCAACGGCGTGGACGCGGCCGCCGTACGGCTCCTGACCACCCAGGACCCCCCGCCCGAGCGCGTGGACGTGCTGCTGGTCCGGGTGCCCAAGAACCTGGCGCTCCTGGAGGACCAGCTCCACCGCCTCGCGCCGCACCTGCACGCCGGCACCGTCGTCGTCGCGGCGGGAATGGTCACCGAGATCCACACCTCGACGCTGCGGGCGTTCGAGAGGATCCTCGGGCCCACCAGGACGTCCCTGGCGGTGAAGAAGGCCCGGCTCGTCTTCTGTTCCCCCGACCCCGGGCTCACCCCGCCCCCCAACCCGTGGCCCCGAAGCCACAGGCTGCCCGAGGACGTCGGAGCGGTGTCGGGCAGGACCGTCGTCGGCCACGCGGGCGTCTTCTGCGCCGACCGCCTCGACATCGGCACCCGCTTCTTCCTGCGCAACCTCCCCCACCGGCGGGGGCGCGAGCGCGTCGTGGACCTGGGCTGCGGCAACGGCGTCCTCGGGCTGGCCGCCGCGCTGGACAACGGCGACGCCGAGGTGGTCTTCGTGGACGAGTCCTACCAGGCGCTGGCCTCCGCCGAGGCCACGTGGCGGGCGAACGTCGAGGCTCCCGCGGAGTTCGTGACCACCGACGGCATGTCGGGCATCCCGAACGGGTCGGTCGACCTCGTGTTGAACAATCCCCCGTTCCACACCCACCGCGCGACGAGCGACGCGACGGCCTGGCGCATGTTCAACGGGGCGCGCGCGGCCCTGCGCCGCGGCGGCGAACTCTGGGTGGTCGGCAACCGCCACCTCGGGTACCACGCGAAACTACGCCGCCTCTTCGGCAACTGCGAGGTCGCGGCGAGCGACCCGAAGTTCGTCGTCCTCCGCGCCGTCAAACGCTGACTACGAGGGATCCCGCCGCAGGGCGCGCTCTCTGGCCAGCTCGGCCTGGAGGTCGCGGACCTGCTGCTGGAGTTCGAAGATACGGCGGATCGCGACCAGGGTCATGCCCTCGCCGGCGAGCGCGATGGCGTCCTGCACATCACCGATCTCGTGGCGGCTGTACCGGCGCTGGCCTCCGCTCGAGCGGGCGGGGCGCACCACGTCGTACTCGTCCAGCCGCCGCAGGAACGCCTGCTCGACGTTGAGCATGTCCGCCACCTGCCCCACCGAGTACAGGGGTGCGTGCTCGTCGTCGAAGGGCAGTCGGACCATGTCGGCTCCTTCCGGGGGTACGTCCGGACCTCCTGGGTGTCGTGTGAACCCCGACAGGGTGGGCGCCGGCGCGGCACCCACCCTGTCGAGATGTCGGTGTGCGGATCAGGGCGTTCAGGCCTTGATGGACTTGACCTCCTGGCCCTTGTGGATCTCCACCTTGCGGGGCCTGGCCTTCTCGATCACCGGGATGCGCACGGCCAGCACGCCGTTGGAGTAGGCGGCGTCGATCTTGTCGCTGTCGAGGTGCTCGGAGAGGTACACCCGGCGGGTGAAGGAGCCCATCGGGCGCTCGCGGACGAAGAGCCGGTCGTCCTCGCCGTACTCCTCCGCGCGGGAGGCGCTGACGGAAAGCACGCCGCGGTCGACGGTCACCTCGATGGAGTCCGGGTCGATGCCGGGGAGATCGAACTTCAGGAGCACGTCGTCCTTGCGCCGGACGCCGTCCAGCGGCATGACTCCCCGCGCCCCGTTCTCGCCCGTCCCGAGGGCCTGCCGCGCGAACCTGTCGAACTGCCGGTCGAACTCCTGGATGAACGGGTCGATCGACGTCAGCAACATCGGTCACCACCTCCACTGAACCAGGCAGGTTTCCTCAAGCCTGCCTCCTCGAAAACCTCTTACTACAGTTATAAGTAACTCCCGGCCCGAATGCAAGCGTCCTGCCGCGAAGCCCGAGCACCAAGTCGTGAGCGGCAGAGGAACGCGGTCGAAGAACCAGTACAGGCTGATCGCCACGATGGGGACCGACATCGCGGCCACCGCCCCGGCCGGGACCGTGGCGAAGGCCCGAGCGAGGCCCGGCACCATTTCGGGGCGACGCAGGTCGCTCAGTACGGCCGCCCCGGAGACGCGCGAGGCGCCGGAACGGCCGCCCGCGCTAGCTCAGGCCCAGCAGGATCTTGGCGGGGCCGATGGCGAAATAGATGACGAAGAGGGCGGTGACGACCCACAGCAGGGGGTGGACCTCGCGGGTCTTGCCCTTCACGGCCTTGATGAGGACGTAGGTGATGAAGCCCGCGCCGATGCCGTTCGAGATGGAGTAGGTGAAGGGCATCAGGACGACGGTGAGGAACGCGGGGATGGCGATCTCGTAGTCGGTGAAGTCGATCTCCCGGATGGCGGTCATCATGAGGAAGCCGACGACGACCAGGGCGGGGGCGGCGGCCTCGTAGGGGACGACGTTGACCAGCGGCGACAGGAAGACGGCGAGCAGGAACAGGATGCCGGTGACCACGCTCGCCAAGCCCGTGCGGGCGCCCTCGCCGACGCCCGCGGCCGACTCGATGTAGGTGGTGTTGGAGGAGGTCGAGGCGGCGCCGCCGGCGGCGGCGGCGATGGAGTCGACCAGGAGGATCTCGCGCGTGCGCGGCAGCGTGCCGTCCGGCGCGACCAGCCCCGCCTGCCCCCCGACGCCCACGATGGTGCCCATCGTGTCGAAGAAGTCGGTGATGAGCAGGGTGAACACGAACAGCACGGCCAGCACGACGCTGATCCTGCCGAACGACCCGAACAGGCTGAACTGCCCGATGAGGCTCAGGTCGGGGATGCCGAAGACCTTCTCGGGCAGCGTGGGGACGACGAGGCTCCAGCCCAGCGGGTTCTTGCCGCCGAGCGACGGCCCGACCTTGGCGACGGCCTCGACGATGATGGCCAGGATCGTCGTGCCGACGATGCCGAGGAGGATCGCGCCCTTGACCTTGCGGGCCACCAGCAGGACGGTGATCAGCAGGCCGGCGACGAAGACGAAGATGGGCCAGCTCGTCAGCGAGCCCCCGATGCCCAGCTCCAGCGGGGTCCCGGCGGCCTTGCGGACGAATCCGGAGTCGACGAAGCCGATCAGCGCGATGAACAGGCCGATGCCCACGCTGATCGCCGTCTTGAGCTGGGCCGGGATCGCGTGGAAGACCGCCGTCCTGAACCCGGTGAGGACCAGGATCGTGATGACGATGCCCTCCAGCACGATCAGGCCCATCGCGTCTTCCCAGGACATGTGGGACGCGATGCCGAAGGCGACGAAGGCGTTCAGGCCCAGGCCGGCCGCCAGGGCGAACGGCACCTTGGCGACGAACCCCATGAGGATCGTCAGCACTCCGGCCGTCAGGGCGGTGGCGGCGGCGATGAGGGCGTAGTTGGGCGCGCTTCCGTCACCGAGGTACTGGCCGTCGGCGTCCTTGACCCCACCGAGGATCAGCGGGTTCAGCACGACGATGTAGGCCATGGTGAAGAAGGTGGCCAGGCCGCCGCGGATCTCGCGGCTCATCGTCGACCGCCGCTCGGTGATGTGGAAGTACCGGTCGAGCCGGCCGACGACACCGGTCGGATGGGATGTGGGGGCAGTTATCTCGCTCACGCGGGCAGAGTGGCAGGCCCTCTGAGAGGGGAGAAGAGTCCTGAGCTGCTCGTAGTCCTTTCGAGACCAACTTGTATGCGGTTCGGATCCTGTGCGAAGATCGCCGCCCCCGGGCGCACCGCGCCGGGGGTTCTCGCCTAGGCTGGACTGCGTGAACGAGCCGAGCCCCCCGGATCCCGCCCCGTTGGAGACCAACGACATCGCGGCGATTCTCGCGGGCACGGGCCTGTGGATCGTCGCGCTGGTCGTCCTGCTCGCCCTCGGCATCCCCCCGGAGGATCGCTGGTGGATCTGGACGTGCGTCGCAGGCGTGGGCCTCGGGCTGTTCGGGATGTTCTACGTCTGGCGCCGCGACCGGCGCGCCGCCGCACGGGCCCAGGCTCCGGCCGGCGACGGCTCGTCGCGCGTCAGCGAGCGGGCATCGGACGGCGGTAGCGGACGATCGTGAGGTCGAAGCCGTCGCCGCTGCCGGCGAGGGCTCCGTCCTCCTGATCCGCACGCACCTCCGAGCCGGACGCGTCCGGCGGCCCCGGGTGCGCGAGGCCGCGGATCGGCTAGTTGTCGAGGTCGGCCTCCGCCAGGAGCAGGGGCACGGCGTCCGGGTCGCGGAGCAGGGCGGCGACGGCGAGCCGGTCTCCCCACTGCCCGCTCGCCCAGGCGAGGCCGCGGGCGAGCCCTTCGACGCCGGTCGCGTGGACGGCCCCCTCGTAGAAGCGCCACGGCACCGGCACGCCGTCGACCCTCAGCTCGGCGTGCTCGACGTACGTCGCGGGCGCGGAGGGCAGCAGCGAGCGCACCTGGACGGGCACGGGACGCTGCTCGCCGGTCGAGGTGACCTCGCCCGCGACCTCCTCCCCCGCGACGGGGACGTCGAGCAGCTCCGAGAGGGCCTCGGCGAGGTCGAACGGCGCCAGCACGAGCGGGCGGGAGGCGACGAGCGCGAGCAGGTCGGGGGCCTCGACGACGACCGGCGGGCCGGCCGCGACCAGGCCCTCGACGTCGGCGTCGGCCGGGCCGTTACCACCGAGCGGGCGCCCGTCCTCGGCGTCGGCGACGATGATGCGGCCGTTCAGCACGGCGCGGACGGCGGCCGGCGGGGCGACGCGGGACGGCTCGACGGCGGCCAGGGCGATCCACAGCGACCTGAGCTGGGCGCGGTCGACCTCCAGGGAGGGGTCGGCCAGCAGGTCCAGCAGCTCGTCCGGGCCCCCGTGCGAGGCCAGGAGGTCGGCGAGGGTGGTGCGCACGCCGATCATCGCCAGCGCGCCGGTGTCCAGGCCCTCGGGCGCGTCGCCGTACAGGCCGTACAGCAGCGGGTCGCCGTGGGGCAGGCGCAGGGAGGTCGGGCGCCGGCCGTCCAGGACGGGGTGGCGCGACAGCCACCACGCGGTGTACGAGGGGACCTCGACGATCTGCCCGTCGGCGAGCGCGCGCAGCGGCTGGAGCGCGGCCCGCAGCGGCGGGCGGGACAGCAGCGCCAGCGCCGAGGGCCAGTCGGCGACGTATTCGAGGTCGCGGACCGCGGTGAACTCACGCGCCACCGGCGGGACGATCGTCTCGGGCAGCAGGTCGAGCACGGCCTCCAGCCATTCGTCCTCGGCGTCGAGCTCGTGGTCGCACTCGTCGGGGTCGAGCGGCACGTCGGAGTCGTTGACCACGGCGAAGCCGTCCAGGACGCCGGCCGCGGACAGGACGTGCGTGCCGTACCGCTCGACCAGGTCGGGGGCGGCGACGCCGAACGGGACGTCCTGGTCGATGAGCTTGGCCAGCGAGCCCTCGCCGAGCAGCAGCTCGCCCGCGGGGTAGAGCTCGCCGTCGGCGCCGCGCAGCGCGAGCGCGGACAGCCACGGGGCCTCGCCCGCCGACAGCCCGGCCGCCTCGACGAGCGCGAGGATGGCCTGGGCGACCGGCTCGGGATCGGCGCTGTCGAGCGACTCGGAGACGGTGGCGCGGGTGAGCGGGTCGTCCAGGACGCTGCCCGGGGTGGCCTCGGCGGCGCCGAGCCGCAGAAGCAGCGGGTGCGCGGCCTCCGGATGGACGACGCGCAGGCCGAGGGGTGCCAGCAGGGAGGCGTCGAGAGAGGAGGCGTCGCCGAGCAGGAGCGTGCCGCGCGGCCCCCGGACGAGGCGGCCGTCGGCCAGGGGGACGGGCAGCGCGCCTAGGGCCTCGCGGTCGTCGGCGGGCACGACGTCGTACACCGAATGCCACCAGGCGGGCGTCCTGTCGTCGATCGCGTCGCCGGACAGCATGTCGACCACGTCGGACAGCTCGACCCGGCGCACGCCGAGGGTGGTGAGCGCGGGGTGACGCCCGGCCCAGCCGGCGGGCAGCAGGCCGGGCACGGCGAAGGCGATCCTGTCCAGGAACTCGGCCGGGCCCTCGACCACGGAGGCCTCACGGCCGCTCACGACGAACAGATCGCCGGAGCGGTCGGCGGGCTCGGCGTCGGCGGGCGGGGAGATCGCCGGCAGCAGGGGCGTGTCCGGCAGGCGGCGCAGGATGGCCCGCCGGATCGCGGCGTCCAGCTCGCCCTTGCCCATCAGGCCGGGCACGAGATCGAGCAGGCGGGGCGTCTTGGGCAGGGTCTTGAGCAGCTCGACGTAGGTCTCGGCGGCGCGCTCGACCAGGTAGTCGGTCAGCGGCCCGGACGCGACGTGCCGCCGGTCGGTGGCCAGGGGGAAGGTGGCGATCAGCAGCGCGGGCAGGTCGAGCGGCTCGTCGCTCGGGGTGGGCGCGTGGACGACGGGCGCGACGTCCTTGGGCAGCCGCCCCTGGGTGTCGGGCACGGCCCAGCGGACCAGCCAGTACGGCCGGGCGCGCTCCTCGGTGGGACGGTCGGCGAACAGCTCGGCGACCTGCTCGGCGCTGAAGTCGCCGGAGGCCTCGACCACCTGCCAGCCGTCGGCGGTGATCGTGCGGGACTCGCCGTCGGCCTCGACCTCGATCTCGGCGAGCGCGGGCATGGCGAGCGGCAGCGCAGGGCCGGTCTCGGCGAGCATCTGGCGCACGGCCTGCTCGACGGTCTTGTCGCGCAGCGGCAGCCGCACCACGGTGTCGTAGCCGTCGGGCACCTCCACCGGCCCGGCCTCGAAGGGCAGGCGCAGCAGCGGGACATGGCCGTCACGCCCGGCAAGCTCGCGGGACAGGGCGGGCTCGGCGGCGACCAGCTCCGTCGTCTCGGCCCGCGACCAGCGGACGGCCCCGGTGGCGCGCGAGGCGATCAGCGGCTCGTCACAGACGGAGACGACGGCCGCGAAGCCCACGCCGAACCGGCCGATCGAGCCGGCCTCGTCGCGCTTGCCGGACACGCGCAGCGTGGACAGGCCCTCGACGCCGGTCGCGTCGAGGGGGGCACCGGTGTTGGCGGCGCTCAGCACGCCGTCGCGCAGGGTGAGCCGGAGACGGCCGGGGACGCCGGCGCGCAGGGCGGCGTCGGCGGCGTTCTGGGCCAGCTCGACGATCAGGCGGTCGCGGTAGCCGCCGAGAGCGAAGTCCTCCTCGGCGTTGGCGTCCTCGCG
>NZ_QOIL01000028.1:0-44400 GCF_003323745.1 Sphaerisporangium album | reverse complement strand
GTCCTCGCGGAACCGGGCGGGCGAGGCCGTCCAGGCGGCCAGGACCGTCGTGCGCATGCGTTCGGTGCCAAAGATGTCAGTCACCAGTCATGTCCCAAGGTGGAGGGTGGCCGGCTGCCGCACAGCCGGAAACGCGTGGATTTCCGCAGATATCATGGCGCGGCCCTCGGACACTTTCCGGCGATCGCCCGAAACGCCGGCCCGGCGGGCTTCTGTGTTCATGGCCTCGCTCCGCTCGGCGCTCATGGCCTCGCTCCGCTCGGAGGTTCGGGGCGCCTTTGGGTCCCGCCGAGTCCGAGCCCCGAACGGGGTCAGGAGTGGCCGAGCGGCTCGGCGCGCTCTTCCTCGACCGACCCGGCGGCCGGGGCGCCCTCTTCCATGAGGTCGTAGCCCAGGTCGTCCAGGATCGGCACCGCCTGCTCGACGCCGGGGGCGACCACGGCCGCCTCGGAGTGGGCGCCGCAGCCGTGGTCGGCGGCGACGACCTTGCCGTCGTCGGGGGCGTACTCGTTGGCGCAGACGCCGAAGCCGAGCCGCAGCGCGCCGGCGAGCGGCCAGTAGAACCCGCAGGTGGAGCACTGCGCGGGCGCGGCGTGGGCGAGCGGGGTGTGCGGCCCGGAGTCGCCGGCGTGCCAGCGGTGCACCGCGCGGTCGCGGCCGATGGGCGACAGGACGCGCGCCCGGCCGAGCCCGTACTCGAAGATCATCTGCTGGTCGGAGTCTTCGTCGCCGGTCGCGGTGTATCCGGGGGCGAGCCGGTCGTCGTCGTCGGAGGTGGGCAGCAGGTCGCCCACGCCGAGGTCGCCGGGCAGCAGCCGCTCGCTCCACGGGACCCACGCCGGGGGCAGCAGGGCCTCGCCGCCGGGCAGCAGCACGGTCTCGCTGACGGTCACGTTGCGGGCGCGGGAGGCGCGCGCGACCGTCACCGCCCACCGCCACCCGCGGTAGGCGCGGTCGAGGCAGGCGAAGTAGTGGGTGACGACGCGCTCGCCCTCGGCCTCGAAGCCCAGGTGCTCGCCCACCTCGCCCGGGCGGGCGATGTCTTCGGCGGCGGCCCTGGCCGGCTCCACAGCGGCGGCGCAGGCTTGGTCGACGGCAAAGGTGCGGGAACGAGTGCGGTTCACACGTCAATTCTCACCCATGCCGGGACCGGACAACACGCCTACCGGTCGGGTAGGACTGTAAACCAAAGAGGTGGGCACGATCGCGGAGATCCATGGCCAAGGATCGGGCCGGGAGTCTTGGGGAGGACGGGCGACGGGCCGACCATGGTGCCGCCGGTCAGATCACCGCGAGCATCGCTAAGGGGAAGAGCGGGCACTAGTCGGCTGTATCCGACGTGAGCGCGCGGAAGGAGGGAGCGTGGACGATCCGGTCACCGGTCGCGGTGCCCTGTCCGCGCGCGCGTGATGGCGGAGGGCTGGGACCGCGCCCGCAGGTCGATCTCACGCGCCGCGCGCGCCACCGCGGGCGCCGGGCGGGGCACCTTCCGCGCCGGGCGCACGGCCGCCAGGAGAACCGCCCACGCCGGAGGCGCCGCCGTACGGGGGACGGCCCGCGCGGGCCGGGGCGTCGGCCGCGCCACCCGCAGGCTCACCCACGCCCAGGGCGCGGGCCGCACGGGCCTCGGCCGGCTCATCGAGCTGACCGCCGCCCACAGCGCCGGCGACGCCATGGTGACGGTCGCCCTGGCGGGCACCCTGCTGTTCGGGCTGCCGGTCGACCAGGCCCGCGGCCAGGTGGCGCTCTACCTGCTGATCACGATGGTGCCGTTCACCGTCGTCGCGCCCTTCGTCGGCCCGGTCCTCGACCGGTTCAGGTCCGGCCGCCGCTACATCATGGCGGGGACGCTGCTGGCCCGCGGCCTGCTCTGCTGGGGCATGGCCGCCGCGATCGGCCCGGCGGACGGGCTCACGCTCTTCCCCGCCGCGCTCGCCGTCCTGGTGCTGTCCAAGGCGTACAACGTGTCGCGGGCGGCGACCATGCCGAGCGTCCTGCCCGCCGACATCGGCCTGGTGACCGCGAACGCGCGGGTCGCCCTGTTCGCCCTGGTCTCGGCGGGGGTGGCCGCCCCCGTGGCGGCGGGGCTGACGGCGTGGCTCGGCGCGGAGTGGGTGCTGCGCGGCACCATGGTGATCTTCATCGCGGCCGGGGTGGGGGCCGTACGGCTGCCGCGCCACGTCGACGCGCCGGACCTGGAGGAGGCCGAGGAGGGGGAGTCCGGTGAGGCGCGGCGGCCACGCTGGCGCACGCTGTTGAGCATCGGCCCGGTGGTCGGCGAGGCGATGCGCGCCAACGCCGCCCTGCGCGTCCTGTCCGGTTTCCTGGTGTTCTTCCTGCTCTTCCTGGTCAAGGACGGGCACCTGCGCGGGAACGGTCTTCCTCAGGAGGCGCTGATCGCGATCCTCGCGGGCGGCGCGGGCGCGGGCGGCCTGCTCGGCGCGGCGGTGGCCTCCTGGATACGCGGACGCCCGCCGCAGGTGATCGTCCTGTTCGCGCTCGGCTTCGCCACGGTGACGGCGGCCGCGTCGGCGTTCTTCTTCTCGCTGTGGACGGCCGTCGTGGTCGCGCTCGTCGCCGGGTTCGCGCAGGAGGTCGGCAAGCTGGCGCTGGACGCGGTCGTGCAGCGGGAGATCGGTGAGGAGGTCCGGTCCTCGACGTTCGGCGTGGTCGAGGCGCTGCTGCAGATCGCCTGGGTGGCCGGCGGGCTGGTCGGGCTGCTGCTGTCCCTGCCGTCCGGACGCTCGGCCGGGCCGATCGGGCTGGCGATCGTCGCCGCCGCGCTGATCGCCGCGCTCACGTGGGTGCTCACCACGCGGCGGCGACGGCTGCGCGCCCGTCCACGACCCGTCCCGCACGCCCCCGCTCCGGCCACACCGAAGCCCCCGCCGCACACCCCGCCGCAGCCCGAGCCGGAGGCATGGACCCACACCGCGGACCTGCGCCCCGCGGGCCCCGAGCCGTACGCGGACGGCCCGAGGCCGGGCGGGACCAAACCACTGACCAACCCGCACGGATGAGCCGCCCGTACGGGATGTGTCTCCCACGTGCCGGACCAGGCGTGAGCGGATGGCGGACCGGGATCAGGCGGCGGGGAGGAGAACGCGCGCCGTCTCAGGCATCGAGGTCGTCGGCGACGGCACGGAGCACGGTCGCGATCTTCCTCGCGTGCGCGGCGTCGGGGTGTTTGCCGCGCTGGTAGGAATTGGAGACGTCGTCCAGCAGCTTTATCAGGTCTTCGACGATGACGACGAGTTCGTCCGGCTTCTTGCGCTTGGCCTTTGGTTTCACCGTCTTGGCGAGCGTGGGCGGCTGCTCCAGCACGCGGACTGAAAGAGCCTGCTGGCCACGGCGCCCCTCGGCGACACCGAACTCGACCTTCTGACCGGGCTTGAGCGCTTCCACGCCCTTGGGAAGCGCTGAGGAATGCACGAAGACCTCACCGCCGTCGTCGCGGGTGAGGAAACCGAAGCCCTTGTCAGCGTCGTACCACTTGACCTTGCCAGTAGGCACAGGGTGACCTCGTTCAGACTGTCATGAATGATAACGGAAGTAGGTTATGCCCGCGCGGGGCATCAGATGACCGTCGAAACGGCCCCGATTTCGGCGACGCGCCAGCGGTCGTACCACGGCCCGAACCCCGTCAAATCCTGCAGGACCACGTCGGCTCCGTGATCACGCAGGGCATCGGCGGTGTAGGCGCCCGTGGCCACGCCGACGCTGAGCGCGCCGCCCGCCCGCGCCGCCGAGATGTCGCCCAGATGATCTCCGACGTAGGCGGCGGCCCCGAAGGACGCGATGGCGGTTCCCTTCGCCGCGCCGAAGACCGCCCCCGCCACATCGTCGACGTCCAGCCCCAGCGCCGCGAGCGTGCGATGGGCGCTCGGCTCGTACTTGGCGGTCACGACGCTGACGCGGCCGCCGTGGCGGCGTACCAGGGCGACGGCGTCGGCGGCGCCCGGCATGAGCGTGGTCATCGGGATCGCGATCTCCGGATAGAGCGAGCGGTACAGGACGGCGGCCTCGGGGACACCCTCGGGCGGCAGCCAGTGGGCCAGCTCCTGTTCCAGCGGCGGGCCCAGGCGTGCGACGACGGCGGCGCTGTCGATGACGACGCCGAGACGGCTCGCCACCTCGTCGTAAACCGCCGCGATTCCCGCCCGGGTGTCCGCGAGCGTGAGATCAAGATCAAAGCCTACTGAATACACCCTTGAAGGATGCCAAATCCCGCGATGCCCCGCGCACTCCCCGCGGTTACAGAACCCGGGCCCGCGGAATGGACTTACTCGTCTACGGACTCGGCGCGGACCGTGAATCGGGCGCCACCCGGCTCAGCGCGGCAGACGCCGGGGCGGCGGGGGCGGCGGGTTGAACAGGCGGTAGCCCAGCCAGAGGACCCCCGCCACGGCCCCGAACATGAACATCAGGCCGCTGACGTCGAAGAACGCGGTGATGAACGCCTGGAAGCCGTCCCCGGCCGCCTCGGGCGTCCTGACGGCGCCGAGCACCACCCCGCCGACGACGTAGGCGCCCACCGGCGCGAGCGCGCCGGTCAGGCGGTCCCCGAAGACCCAGCCCTCGGACGCCAGCACGGTCAGCGCGCCGAGCGCCCACACCAGCACCGGGATCGGGAAGATCGCGACGTACGGCAGGGGCGGCGGGATGAGCAGCCCGGCCAGCAGGAGCAGGCCCATCCCGATCACCTCGCGGCGGTCGTTGCGCAGGACGGTTCGCGCGTCCCGCCCGTCGGTGGCCCTCGCTCCCGACGCGGCGCCGCGCAGGCGGTCCATCAACGGCCCGGGAACACGCCCGACCGGCGGGGGCGGGCGGCCGGTACGAGGCGGGCGGCCGGCGCTGGACGGCCAGGGGCTGGGAGGCCGGGGCGAGGGGAGCGGCCGTCGCGGCGGGGACACCATCGTGGGCGAATCGTCTATGACGACGGGAATGACCGCGGTGTCGTCGTCGCCGAAATCGTCCCCCGCCACCCCGGCGGCCGAGGTCACCCCACCCGGCCCGCGCGGCGGCACCCGGGCGGGCGCTACACCCCGGGGACGCCCGCGCGCGGGCCGCACCCCCTCCGGCTCGGCGTCGGACAGCCGCTGGAGCTCCCGCTGGATCAGCACCGCCGGGTCGCCGAACCTGGCGATCACCTTGCGGACGGACGCGACGTCCTCCCGGCCGCCGCGCTCCTCCTCGATGCGGGCGCGCAGCCGCCGGACGAAATCGAGGCGCTGATCGGTGCGCAGCACGCCGTGGCAGAGGTCGGCGACCCTGCTGACGTACTCCAGGACGAGCTGGTCGGCGCGCTCGATCATTCTCGTCATACTGCCCCAGCCCGCCGCGCCCACGCGCTGTTTCGCCGAAACGGGCATCACCACGAACCCGCGGTTTTCCGGCGCCGTTGATCGCCCGCCCGGTGTGCGACCACGCGCGGCCTCCTACGATGGAGGAAACGGTATCTACGGCGAGCGGGCGTTTGCGGTGACGGTGGACAGAGGGTTCGGTGGCGCGTGATGGACACCCGGTTCACTGAATGGCTGCGCGGCCTGCCGGACGAGCGGCTGCGCGCGCTGGTGGCCGGGCGTCCCGAGCTGATCACCCCCGTCCCCGCCCACCTCGAAGGTCTGGTGATCCGAGCGACCAGCCCCTCGGCGACGGGCCGGGCGCTGGACCGGCTCGACCGCTTCGCGCTGGCGGTGGTCGAGACGCTGCTGGTCATGACCGCCGAGGACGGTCCCGGCGTGCCGTACCAGGAGCTGCGCGCGGCGGTGGCCAGGTCCGTGCCGCCCGACGCCGGGCCGCTGGACGGGCCGCTGCGGGAGGCCGTCGACCGGCTGCGCGCGCTGGCCCTGGTGTACGGCCAGGACGACGCGCTGCGTCCCGCCCCCGGCGTCCGCGACGTCTCGGAGGCGCCGGCCGGGCTCGGGCCCCCGGCCGCCGAGGTGTTCCGGCACCACCCGCCCGAGCGCCTGGAGGAGCTGGTCCGGGCGATCCACCGGGGAGGCACGGGCCGGGACGAGGCCGTTGCCGAACGCCTGGCCGGGCTCCTGGCCGAGGGCGGCATCGTCGAGCGCCTGCTGGCGGACATCGGCCCGCAGGCACGCGCGGCCCTGGACGAGCTCGCGTGGGGCCCTCCGGCCGGCCGCCTGCCGAACGCCCGGCGCGAGGTCAGCGTCGCCACCGCGCAGTCGCCCATCGAGGAGCTGCTCGCCCGGGGGCTGCTCGCCGCGACCGGCGAGGAGTCGGTCGTGCTGCCCCGCGAGGTCGGGCTGGTCCTGCGCGGCGGCCGGGTGCACCGCGACCTGCGGCCGGGCGCGCCGCCGCTCGCCGGGACGGCCCGCGACCAGGCCCTGGCCGACCGCACGGCGGCCGGGCAGGCGTTCACGTTCGTCCGCACGACCGAGGAGCTGTGCGAGCGCTGGGGCGTCGACCCGCCGGGCACGCTGCGCACGGGCGGCCTGGCCGTGCGCGATCTGAAGAAGACCGCCCAGCTCCTGGACCTGCCCGAGTGGACGGCCGCGCTGGTGATCGAGTCCGCGCACGCGGCGGGCCTGATCGCCTCCAGCGCGCCCACCGACGGCGAGTGGCTGCCCACGACGTCCTACGACGCCTGGCGGGTGAAGGCCACCGAGGACCGCTGGGAGGTCCTGGCGTCGGCCTGGCTGACCAGCGACCGCGTGCCCGGCCTGGTCGGCGAGCGGGACGACCGCGACCGCCTGCTGAACGTCCTGCACCCCGAGCTGCGCAGGCCCACCGCCGCCGAGGTGCGGGTGCGGACGCTGCGGGTGCTCGCCTCGGCCGATCCGGGCCTCGCGCCGTCCGCCGAGTCGGTGCGCGAGCGGCTCGCCTTCGAGCAGCCGCGCCGCCGCGGCTCCTACCGTGATCAACTGGTGCACTTCACGCTGCGCGAGGCCGAGCAGCTCGGGCTGACCGGGCTCGGCGCGCTGTCGCTGTTCGGCCGTCCGCTGCTGCCGGGGCAGGTCCAGGGGAAGAACGGTCCCGCGGGGCTGCTGGCGCCGCTGCTGCCCGAGCCGGTGGACCACGTGCTGCTCCAGGCGGACCTCACGGCCGTCGCCCCCGGCCCGCTGACCAGCGATCTCGGGCGCTGGCTGTCGCTGGCGGCCGACGTGGAGTCCAAGGGCGGGGCGACGGTGTACCGCTTCTCCGAGGACTCGATCCGCCGCGCGCTGGACGCCGGGTCGAGCGCGGACGAGCTGGTGTCCATGCTGGAGAAGCACTCGGCCACGCCGGTCCCCCAGCCGCTGCGCTACCTGGTCTCCGACGTCGCGCGCCGGCACGGCCGCGTCCGGGTGGGCACGGCCAGCTCGTACGTGCGCTGCGACGATCCGGCCGTGCTGGACGAGGTGATGGCCGACAAGCGCGCGGTGCCGCTGCGGCTGCGCCGCCTGGCGCCCACGGTCATCGCGTCCCGCAGCTCGCGGGCGGTCGTGGTCGACTCGCTGCGCGCCTTCGGCTACTCCCCCGTCGCCGAGTCGCCGGAGGGTGACGTGCTGGTGACCCGGGCCGACGCGCGGCGCACCGAGCGGCCGCCGTCCGTGCGTCCCCCGCTCGGCGCCTCGGGCCCGGACGCCGACCTGGTGGCGGCGGCCGTGCGGGCGATGCGGGCCGGGGACGAGGCCCACCAGGCGCGCCGGCAGCCGTCCGCGGCGCCCGACGGGCAGGTGCCGCGCACGCCCTCGACGGGGACGATCACCCTGCTCCAGGAGGCGATCCGGCAGGGCTCGCGGGTCTGGATCGGCTACCTGGACTCCCAGGGCCAGGCCACCAGCCGTATCCTCGAACCCGCGCGCATGGAGGGCGGCTACCTCACCGCGTACGACGAGACGCGCGCGGCCGTCCACCGCTTCGCCCTGCACCGCATCACCGGCGTCGCCGACGTGAACTGACTGTTCGGGCGTCGCAAGAGCGCCCCGAACCGCCGAGCCGGAGGCTCGGCCATGAACACAGCGTCCGTATGGTGGTACGACCGCGTCGCGCCGAGGGATAACGGGACTGATCCGGCCCGCCGTCTTGTTGGATAGGCGTACGAACCGGCGGCCCGTGTGCGGGCCCGGGGAGAACCAGGGGAGAAGAGGAAACGTGTCTGATGGCCCGCTGATCGTCCAGTCGGACAAGACGCTGCTGCTCGAAGTGGACCACGCGAGGGCGGACGAGTGCCGCAAGGCGATCGCGCCCTTCGCCGAGCTGGAGCGGGCGCCGGAGCACGTTCACACCTACCGGATCACCCCGCTGGCGCTGTGGAACGCGCGTGCCGCCGGGCACGACGCCGAGCAGGTCGTGGACGCGTTGATCAGCCACAGCCGCTACCCGGTGCCGCACGCGCTGCTGGTCGACATCGCCGAGACGATGTCCCGGTACGGCCGGCTGAGGCTGGAGAAGAGCGAGCAGCACGGGCTCACGCTGACCAGCACCGACAAGGCCGTGCTCGAAGAGGTGCTGCGGTCCAAGAAGGTGCAGCCGATGCTGGGCGCGCGCATCGGGGACGACGGCGTCGCCGTGCACCCGAGCGAGCGGGGCAACATCAAGCAGGCGCTGCTGAAGCTCGGCTGGCCCGCCGAGGACCTGGCGGGGTACGTCGACGGCGAGCACCACCCGATCTTCCTGGCCGAGGAGACGTGGACGCTGCGCCCCTACCAGCGGGAGGCGGCGGACGCGTTCTGGCACGGCGGCTCCGGGGTGGTCGTGCTGCCCTGTGGCGCGGGCAAGACGCTCGTGGGCGCGGCGGCCATGGCCCACGCGCAGGCGACGACGCTGATCCTGGTCACCAACACGGTCTCGGCCCACCAGTGGAAGCAGGAGCTGCTCAAGCGCACCTCGCTCACCGAGGAGGAGATCGGCGAGTACTCGGGCACCAAGAAGGAGATCCGCCCGGTGACCATCGCGACCTACCAGGTGATGACGACCCGGCGGCAGGGCACGTACCGGCATCTGGAGCTGTTCGACGCGCGGGACTGGGGGCTGGTCGTGTACGACGAGGTCCACCTGCTGCCCGCGCCGATCTTCCGGATGACCGCCGACCTGCAGGCCCGGCGGCGCATCGGCCTCACCGCGACGCTGGTCCGCGAGGACGGCCGCGAGGGTGACGTGTTCTCCCTCATCGGCCCGAAGCGGTACGACGCGCCGTGGAAGGAGATGGAGAACCAGGGCTGGATCGCGCCCGCCGACTGCGTCGAGGTGCGGGTCACGCTCACGGACGCCGAGCGGCTGGCGTACGCGATGGCCGAGCCCGAGGAGCGCTACCGCTTCTGCGCGACGACGCCGTCCAAGACCCGGGTCACCGAGACGCTGGTGCGGCGGCACGCGGGTGACCAGGTGCTGGTCATCGGGCAGTACATCGACCAGCTCGACGAGCTGGCCGAGCATCTGGGCGCGCCGGTGATCAAGGGCGAGACGCGGGTGAAGGAGCGCGAGCGGCTGTTCCAGGCGTTCCGCGACAAGGAGATCCAGGTCCTGGTCGTCTCGAAGGTCGCGAACTTCTCGATCGACCTGCCGGAGGCGTCGGTGGCCATCCAGGTGTCGGGGACGTTCGGCTCACGCCAGGAGGAGGCCCAGCGGCTCGGCCGGGTGCTGCGCCCGAAGTCGGACGGCGGCGGGGCGCGGTTCTACTCGGTGGTGAGCAGGGACACGGTGGACCAGGATTTCGCCGCGCACCGGCAGCGCTTTCTGGCGGAGCAGGGTTACGCGTACCAAATCATCGACGCCGACGACGTGCCCGCCAGCGAATAACACGCTGAGCGGCACGCCGTCGTCCCCCCCAAATGCTGTCTCGGGAAAACTTTCAGCCAAGACAGACATTCAGATCCACGAAATACCCCTGGACACCACCATCACCCCCTCGCCCATTGGCTCCCACAGCGCCAACTGCGACATACCCTATGATCTAACCAAATCACAGGGATTGTCCCGCTTTTTCGGGATTTTGGTATACGGCGACGCAACGTGTCGGACAGATCACCGACCGACTAACCCGCCGACGTAAAGCACCGCCAGCGCGATTAGCCAGGAAGCCGTGGCGATCCCTACCAACAGGAGGGACTTTTCTGGGTATTTCCGGAATAGGGGTGGAAGAAGCGCCGCCGCCGTGCACGTCGCGGCGGCCACGGCGAACAGGCCGGACAGCAGGGACACCATGGCGAGCCGGTCCACGCAGGACTCGGTGGACTCACCGCTACCGCAGAACGCCTGGAAACCCCAGCCCGCGAAGACCGAGACAACCCACAGCCCGCCGAGGAGCATGTTCGCCAGGGCCGGGATGACCGGAGAGACCGCCCCCGGAGTACGCGTCGTCACCCCCACGGCTTACCCAAACGCCAACTCTCTGCAAACGCCAGGGCAAGCGCCACATCGCACACGTCCGCGGACACGCGCCACTCTGGCAACACGGCGCGTGAGGGCTCGGACGTACTAGGCTTGTGGATTCGCGCGTTTTGACGACCACCTCCGACCTCAAGGAGCACGTCCGCATGCCCGGACATCAACTGGCCCCTGACATACCGGACCAGAACCCTGATTCCCCCGACGCCGACCCCGGCAAACCCTCCCCCGACCCCACCGCCACCGCCACCGCCTCCGCCGACCCCTCCGCCTCCGCCGACGGGCACTCCCCGGACCCGGCCGACGTCCTGGAGGCCGAACGCGCCCACCTCGCCGCCTCCCGCGCCGCGCTGCGGGCCATGCGCGAGCACGCGCAGTCCCTGTCGGCCGACGCCGCCGGCGACTGGGTGTCCCAGCAGGTGCTCCAAGGCCTGCTCGACCAGCGCGTGGCCGCCCTCGCCGACCACCCCGACACCCCGCTGTTCTTCGGCCGCCTCGACCGCTCCGGCGACGACGACCTCCCTCACACGATCCACGTCGGCCGCCGTCACGTGCACGACGACAGCAGCCGTCCCCTGGTGATCGACTGGCGCGCGCCAGTGTCCCGGGCTTTCTACCAGGCCCGCCCGTCCGACCCGATGGGCGTCAGGCGCCGCCGCAGGTTCGGGTTCCAGGGCGGCGCGCTCACCGCGTACGAGGACGAGCCGCTGGACCAGGGCACGACGCTCCAGGAGTCCCGCATCCTCACCGAGGAGATCGAGCGTCCTCGCACGGGCCCGATGCGCGACATCGTGGCGACCATACAGCCCGACCAGGACGAGATCGTCCGCGCCGACCTCGGCAGCACGGTCTGCGTCCAGGGCGCCCCCGGCACGGGGAAGACCGCCGTCGGCCTGCACCGGGCCGCCTACCTGCTGTTCACGCACCGCGAGAAGCTGTCGCGCTCGGGCGTCATGATCGTCGGGCCGAACCGCGCCTTCCTCTCCTACATCTCCTCCGTCCTGCCCGCCCTCGGCGAGGTCCGGGTCGACCAGAAGACCGTGGCCGGCATCCTCGGCGACCACACCGCCCACGAGGACGCCGCCGTCGCCACGCTCAAGGGCGACGCGCGCATGGCGCCCGTGCTCCACCGCGCGCTCTGGCTGCACATCAGCAAACCCGAGGAGGGCCTGCTGATCACCCGCGGCGTCAACCGGTTCCGCGTCCCCGACCACGAGGTGCGCGAGATCGTCGCGTCCCTGCGCGGCACCACCCGGTACGGCCCCGGACGCGCTGCGCTCGCCCAGCGGCTGGCCCACGCCGTGCTGGTGCGCATGGAGCAGCGCGGCGAGTCCCCCGACGACCGCGTGCAGGACGCCGTGGCCCGGTCCAAGCCCGTCAAACAGCTCATGGACGCCGTCTGGCCGCGCGTCACGCCGCAGCAGGTGCTGTTCCGCCTGCTCTCCGACGGCGAGTTCCTGGCCCGCGCCGCCCGCGACGGCCTCACCGCCGAGGAGCGGCGGACGCTCCTGTGGCCGAAGCCCCCGCGGTCGTGGAAGTCCGCCAAGTGGTCGGCCGCCGACGCCGCGCTGCTGGACGAGCTGGGCGACCTCATCGAACGCACCCCCATGCTCGGGCACGTCGTCGTGGACGAGGCGCAGGACCTTTCCGCCATGCAACTGCGCGCTCTCGGGCGGCGCTGCCGCACCGGCTCGGCGACCGTCCTCGGCGACCTCGCCCAGGGGACGACCCCGTGGTCGGCGCGTTCGTGGGAGGAAGTGCTGCACCACCTCGGGTTCACCGAGGGCATGGTCACCGAGCTGACGCTGGGCTTCCGCGTCCCGCGCGAGGTGCTCGACTTCGCCGCGCGCCTGCTGCCCTCCGTCGCCCCGGCCCTGGCCGCGCCGCGATCGCTGCGCCCCGGCGCGGGCTCGCTTTCGGTCCTGCGGGCGGACGACCTGACGTCCGCCGTGGCGGCGGCCGTGCAGCGGACGGCCGCGCGTGAGGGGTCGATCGGGCTGATCGCCGCGGACGCCTCCGTCCCCGCCTTCTCGGCGGCCCTCACCTCCCGGGGAGTCGTCCACGACGTCCTCGGCCCGGACTCCTCCCCCGGGGAACGGCTGTCGTTGATCCCCGCCACGCTCGCCAAGGGCCTGGAGTACGACCACGTCATCGTCGTCGAGCCCGCCGACATCGTCGCCGCCGAGGACCGCGGCCTCGCCCGCCTCTACGTCGTCCTCACCCGCGCGGTCACCAGCCTCACGGTCCTCCACACCGCCGACCTGCCGGCCCAGCTCACCGGCGCCGGCACATAGTTGATCAACGCGTCCGGGCGGCCCTAGCATCCCCCTTGTGTCACGAACATCGTCAACATTACGCCGCCTGACCGTGGCCACTTTCATAGCCGTCGCGGTGACGGGCTGCGGAAGCAGCGACTTCATGGCCTCGCAGCTCACTAACAAGGAGATCATCGACCCGGAACGACCGTTCGCGAACTCTCCCTCGGAGCATTTCGGCGACGGCCCGAAGGGCATCGTCATCCCGGCGGCCCAGGCCGTGAAGGGCTACTCGAAGAAGGACGTCGAGACCGCGTACAAGACGAGCAAGGAATTGCTGGTGGCCGCGTATCTCGACCCAAAGGTCCTGGTCGACGGCCGTACGGACGGCTTCGCGGACATGCTCGACCCCGAGCAGCGCAAGCATTTCCTGAAAGACCTGGACAACAAGGACCCAAGTAAGAACACCCGGGGCTGGGTGACCAGCTTCGCGCCGGGATTCGTCGATCTGGTGGGCGACGTCATCAAGGTGAAGGGCACGATCTCGGCCATATCAGCGGTGGAGGACGGCGACCGCCAGATCAACGTCCTGTGGGATTACCGCATCGTCTACGCCGTGCGGCCGAAAGGGAAGAGCACGCCGGTCGACCGGACGATGCAGCACGTCAAGGGCGCGTTCCAGTTCTGGCGGGACGAGCCGAAGGGGAAACTGCGGCACTGGATAGGCGACACCAGCTACGAGACGTTCAACTCGCTGTGCGAGCCGGACGACGATTTCCTGCGCCCGGACTTCTACAGCAACGGCGGCGGCACGGGACCCGAGGATGACCCGTACGACGAGGCGTCCCCCAAGCTGCCGGACGGGGAGTGCGGGGTCTCCGGCGACGTCTGATCCGGCGTCCTCCTCCCCGCCGCCCGGTCGTGGGGGGCGGAGAGGGGGACGCGGGTGGCGCAGGTCAGGCGCGCTCGTAGGTGAGGGACAGGACGCCCGTGGTGAAGGTCCTGGATTCGGCGAGCTTCAGCGGGATCTGCTTGTCGTTGCCGTCCTCGAACAGGCGCACGCCCTTGCCGACCACGATCGGGTGGACCAGCAGGCGCAGCTCGTCCACCAGGCCCTCGCGCAGCAGCGCCCGGACAAGCGTGGTGCTGCCGTTGATGCTGATGTTCGCCCCGGGCTGCTCCTTGAGCTTGGCGATCTCCTCGATGGCGTTGCCGCCGATCACCGTCGTGCCCGCCCAGCCGGGGTCACGCAGGGTGGTGGACACGACGTACTTGGCCGTGCTGTTCATCGAATCGGCGACCGGGTCATCGGAGGCGGTGGCGAACGCCTCCCGGAAGGTCTCGAAGCTCACCCGCCCGAACAGCAGCGCGTCCGCCTCGGTGAGCTGGGACGTCACCTGCTCGCCCATCTCGTCGTTGAAGTAGGGGAAGTGCCAGGTCTCGGGGGCCTCGACGACGCCGTCGAGCGACATGAACTGGCCCACAACGATCTTCCGCATGCTCTCTCCTCGATATGTGCCGGTGGCTGCCCTCCCGGCCTTCTGCTGACGCGTCGAACGGGCCGCGCCCGGATCGACATAGGAGTTCGGAATCGTTCGGCGAAGCGGCGATCGCCAGGATGCTCCCACGCAGAGTTACATCGGCGATGATGACAGCCCCGTACCGAGGCCGTACACCCCGGATGACCCCGGACCGGACCACAGACCACGTAGCGTCACCGCGCCTCCCGGCCCGATAACCGGACGCGATCCGGGGCCCTCTCCTGTTACGTTCGTGGCCATGGCCGAACAGGGACGATCGGGCCCGCACATCCGCACCGCCGCCGACGAGGACGTGGACGCCGTGCTGACGTTCTGGCTCAGGGCCGCCGAGGGGACCGACCGCCACGACACCGCCGCCGGAGTGCGCCGGCTCATCGAGCGCGACCCGGACGCGTTGCTGATCGCCGAGCTGGACGGGCGGATCGCGGGCACGCTCATCGCCGGGTGGGACGGCTGGCGCTGCCACCTGTACCGCCTCGCCGTCGACCCGGCGCACCGCCGCCAGGGCGTCGCCCGCGCCCTGCTGGACGCCGCCGAGCGGCGCTTCGCGGAGTTCGGCGGAACGCGGGCCGACGCGATGGTCCTGCACGCCAATACCCTTGCCCACCAGGCGTGGACCGCCGCCGGGTACACGCGCCAGGACGACTGCGCCCGCTGGGTCAAGCCGCTGCCCACCGGCGGGGCCTGAGGCCGGTGGTGGAGCGGCACCAACCGTGGTGCCGCTCCACTTCTAGATCGGAGCATGGGAGAACAGCTCGGCCTGCGCCGGCACACGCGCCGTCAAGCCTTAGCGCTCCGCGACCCCCGGGAACGCGAAAGGGCCACTCCCGGAGGTTCGGGAATGGCCCTTTCGCGTTATCTGAGAGCCGAGGCTCAGAAGTCCATGTCGCCGCCGCCGGGCATGGCGGGAGCGGCCGGGGTCTTCTCGGGCTTCTCGGCGATGACCGCCTCGGTGGTGAGGAACAGGGCCGCGATGGACGCGGCGTTCTGCAGCGCCGAGCGGGTCACCTTGGCCGGGTCGATGATGCCGGCCTCGAGCAGGTTCACGTACTCGCCGGTGGCGGCGTTCAGGCCGACGCCGGGCTCCAGGTTGCGGACCCGCTCCACCACGACGCCACCCTCAAGGCCGGCGTTCACGGCGATCTGCTTCAGCGGCTCCTCGAGCGCCTTGCGCACGATGGCCGCACCGGTGGCCTCGTCGTTGAAGAGCTCCAGCTTGTCGAACGCCTTCGCGCCCGCCTGGATCAGGGCCACGCCACCGCCGGGGACGATGCCCTCCTCGACGGCCGCCTTCGCGTTGCGAACGGCGTCCTCGATGCGGTGCTTGCGCTCCTTGAGCTCGACCTCGGTGGCCGCGCCGGCCTTGATGACGGCCACGCCGCCGGCCAGCTTGGCGAGACGCTCCTGGAGCTTCTCGCGGTCGTAGTCGGAGTCGGTGTTCTCGATCTCGACGCGGATCTGGTTCACGCGGCCCGCGATCTGCTCGGGGTCGCCTGCGCCGTCCACGATGGTGGTCTCGTCCTTGGTGACGATGACCTGGCGCGCGCGGCCGAGCAGGTCCAGGGTGGCGGTCTCCAGCTTGAGGCCGACGTCCTCGCTGATGACCTGGCCGCCGGTGAGGGTGGCGATGTCGCTCAGCATGGCCTTGCGGCGGTCACCGAAGCCCGGGGCCTTGACGGCGACGGACTTGAACAGGCCGCGGATCTTGTTGACGACCAGGGTGGCCAGGGCCTCGCCCTCGACGTCCTCGGCGATGATCACGAGCGGCTTGCCGGCCTGCACGACCTTGTCGAGCAGCGGCAGCAGGTCCTTGTTCGCGGAGATCTTGGAGTTGACGATCAGGATGTAGGGGTCGTCGAGGACGGCCTCCATACGCTCCGGGTCGGTCACGAAGTAACCGGAGATGTAGCCCTTGTCGAAGCGCATGCCCTCGGTGAGCTCGAGCTCGAGCCCGAAGGCGTTGCTCTCCTCGACGGTGATGACGCCTTCCTTGCCGACCTTGTCCATCGCCTCGGCGATCATCTCGCCGATCTGGGTGTCGCCGGCGGAGATGGAGGCGGTCGAAGCGATCTGCTCCTTCGTCTCCACGTCCTTCGCGATCTTCGAGAGCTCCTCGCTCACGCGCTCGACGGCGGCCTCGATGCCCTTCTTCAGGGACATCGGGTTGGCGCCCGCGGCGACGTTGCGCAGGCCCTCGCGTACGAGCGCCTGGGCGAGCACGGTGGCGGTGGTGGTGCCGTCACCCGCGACGTCGTCGGTCTTCTTCGCGACCTCCTTGACGAGCTCGGCCCCGATCTTCTCCCACGGGTCCTCGAGCTCGATCTCCTTGGCGATGGAGACACCGTCGTTGGTGATGGTGGGAGCGCCCCACTTCTTCTCCAGCACGACGTTGCGGCCCTTGGGACCCAGGGTCACCTTGACGGCGTCGGCGAGCTGGTTCATACCGCGCTCGAGACCGCGCCGGGCGTCCTCGTTGAACGCGATCATCTTGGCTGCCATACGGCTAGACCTCCCAGATACAGGGTGGCTTGCGGCGGATCGAGCCGACGCCCGCGACGGCATGTAGACCCGATTTCCACGGCACCTGTCGCCGTGGATCAGCCGGGCCCCATCGCCTCGATCCAGGTTTGTCACTCTCCACACGAGAGTGCCAACGAACTGTTTAGCACTCTACCCGGTCGAGTGCAAGCGACCACCCCTATGACCTGGGAGGCGCAGCGATTTGTCCGACCGTATGCCCAATATTGGACCTGAGCTCATCGGCGGCGAACGCGCGGCCGGGAACCCGCAGATGGGAAGCGGCGCGCATGGGCGGGCCGGACGAGAGAAGGCCCGGCCCGCAATGGAGCGCGGACCGGGCCTTCCAACTCGTGACTGTGGGTAGACCAGTGGATCTCCCGCCGCGGCTCGGACTACGCCGGCCGCGTCACACAGTCCGCACGGACTCTGCCTGTGGACCCTTCTGGCCCTGTGTGATCTCGAACTCCACCCGCTGACCCTGTTCGAGCGAACGGTATCCCTCCGCCAGGATCGCTGAGTAGTGGACAAACACGTCCTTACCACCGTCTACCGCGATGAAGCCGTAGCCCTTGTCCGCGTTAAACCATTTGACGGTGCCCTGCGCCACTTTCCGACTCCTCTTGCTGGGCTCCGGACCCCGCCCACTCCTCCGCGAGGCCCGCGACCTTCGGAACCGAGACGCATGCGAACTTCTCGGCCACGTCGATCGTTCTCGACCATACCTGTGGCATGCCTTGGCGCAACAGAGTCAGTCACGAAACTACTTCTTGACGTTCGCTCTAAGCGGTACGTGACTATTTCGTACTTGCGTTTAGTTAGTTGACAATTACACTACTGGGAGGGCCCAGTAAGAGCTTCTATTGTGATAGCAGGGCCGTTCACGGCCCCGGAACGCGCGAACGCCCGCGCGTCCCGAGGGACGCGCGGGCGTCTGACACCGCCGGCGGTCAGCCTCCGGCGACCGCCGGGATCACCGAGACCTGCACGCCGTCCGGCGTCACCGTGTCAAGTCCGTCGATGAAACGGACGTCCTCTTCTCCGACATACACGTTGACAAAACGGCGGAGGTTGCCCGTTTCGTCCAGAATACGGGCCCCGATTCCGGGGAAGTCCGCGTCGAGCTTCTGCAACACGTCGCGAAGCGTCGCCCCTTCGCCCTTCACCTCGGCGGCACCGTCGGTGTACGTACGCAGAATCGTCGGAATCCGCACAGAAACGCTCATTTATCGGGACCTTTCAGGAGTTTTCGACGACAGCCGTACGGAATGCGTCGAGCGAGGGACGGATGACCGCGGTGGGCCGGGCCTCGGCGGAGACCGCGTCCAGCGTCTTCAGGCCGTCGCCGGTGTTGAGCACCACTGTCTCGGCGGCGGGGTCCAGCAACCCCTTGTCCACCAGCTTGCGCAGCACTCCGACGGTGACGCCGCCCGCCGTCTCGCCGAAGATGCCCTCCGTGCGCGCGAGCAGCCGGATGGCGTCCACGATCTCGGCGTCGGTGACGTCCTCCACCGCGCCGCCCGTGCGGCGGGCGATGTCGAGCACGTAGGGCCCGTCCGCGGGGTTGCCGATGGCCAGCGACTTGGCGATGGTGTCGGGCTTGACCGGCTGCACGACGTCGCGCCCGGCCTTGTACGCGGCCGACACCGGCGAGCACCCCTCGGCCTGCGCACCGAAGATCTTGTACGGCTTGTCCTCGACCAGGCCGAGCCTGATCAGCTCCTTGAAGCCCTTGTCCACCTTGGTGAGCTGGGAGCCGGAGGCGACCGGGATGACGATCTGGTCGGGGACGCGCCACCCGAGCTGCTCGGCGATCTCGTAGGCGAGCGTCTTGGAGCCCTCGGCGTAGTACGGCCGCAGGTTCACGTTGACGAAACCCCACCGGTCGCCCAGCGGGTCGCCGATGAGCTCGGAGCAGAAGCGGTTGACCTCGTCGTAGGTGCCCTGGATGCCGACCAGGCGGCCGCCGTACACCGAGGCCATGACGATCTTGGGCTGTTCGAGGTCGGCGGGGATGAAGACGCAGGCGTCGAGCCCGGCACGGGCGGCCGCGGCGGTGACCGCGCCGGCGAGGTTGCCGGTGGACGAGCACGACAGGGTGTGGAAACCGAAGGTTCGCGCCGCCTCCAGGGCGATGGCGACGACCCGGTCCTTGAAGGAGTGGGTCGGGTTGCCGGAGTCGTCCTTGACGTGAAGGCTGCGCAGGCCCAGCTCGCGGGCCAGGTTGTCGACCTTGACCAGCTTGGTCCAGCCGGGGGCGAGGTTGGGCTTGACGCCGACGTCCACGGGCACCGGCAGCAGCGCCCGGTAACGCCAGATGTTCGCGGGCCCGGCCGCGATCTGCTCCCGCGTGACCGGCGCGGTGCCGTCGAAGTCCGGGCTGTTCCAGGTGTAGGCCACTTCGAGTGGCCCGAAACACTCGATACAGGCGAAGGTGGGGCCGAGGTCGTACCGGGTGCCGCATTCGCGGCAGGAGAGCGCCACGGCGGGACCGAAGTCGTTGGAGGTGGTGATCTCAGCTGTTGCGAGCGCCATGAAGCGAGGCCTTTCCCTCATCTTCGCCCGGACCACCTTGGTCACGGGCCGGAATTGGCACCTGTCCCGGCCGGTCTCACTGGTCTAGTGCCGCGACATTCGGAGACGCGATGACCACAGCCGAGAGGGTTGCCGGGGCTTCGCAGGGCCGGTCCCTCCACCCCTCTGGATGAGCAATATGCAGTTGTAAGACCCGCCGACATCACAGGCAGGTCAACGTCACTGTACCTCGCCGCCCAGCGGCGAGGACCCGCCGTCTCAAACGGCGAGACGTCCACGACCGCGGACCGGTCAGGTGAACCTGCCGTACTCGTCGCCGAGGACGCCCTGGACGTACTTGCGCGCCTGGTGGATGCGCGACTTGGCGGTGCCGAGCGGGATGCCGAGCTGGTCGGCCACCTGGTTGTAGTCCAGCTCGCAGATGTCGCGCAGCACCAGCGCCTGCGCGAGCTCCGGCTTGTCGGCCTCCAGGGCCTCCATCGCGTCGAGCAGGTCGAGCCGGGACCCGGCGATGACGCTCACCCTGCGCGGGTCGGCACGTGACTCCGGCAGTTCGTCGGACGTCTGCTCGGCGGCCCGCCGCTTCAGCGAGCGGTAGGTGGTGCGGGCGCAGTTGGCCGTGACGATGTGCAACCAGGTGGAAAAACGTGCCCTGCCCTCGAACCTGCCGATGTTGCGGGCGACCGCCAGCAAAGTATCCTGGCTAGCCTCTTCCGCGTCCTGGTGGTACGGCAGCAGCCGCGCGCAGTGGCGAAGCACATCGGGCTCGATGCGGCGGAGAAGCTCCCCGAGGGACCGGTGGTCGCCTTGGGCGGCGGCACGGGCAAGCTCCTCGGTCGTCTCGTCAAGCGCCATGTCGGAGCCCTCCTCGGCCGCAAGCCCCTTGCCTCGCCCTGACCACCACCAGCCCATCCTATTGGGAGCGTTAAATTTAAATAATCTGCGGCCAGGTGAGCATCCCAGCGGAGAAGAACGGCGAGGGACGGCCGCCACACGGCGGACGAGGAGTGGTAAGCGGATGAACACGGTTCTCATGGCCTCCAACCGGGGCCCTGTCTCGTTCACGCTCGCCGACGATGGCACGCTGACCATGCGCAGGGGCGGAGGCGGCATGGTGTCCGGCCTGTCCGAGATCGCCAAGGACGCCGACGTGCTGTGGGTGTGCGCCGCGCTCTCCGACGGCGACCGCAGCGCCGTGCGCCGGGCACCGGGCGGCCGGCTCGACCAGGCGGGATACGACACCGGCGCGGTGCGCATGCTGGACATCCCGCCCGCCACCTTCCACCGCGCGTACAACGCGGTGGCCAACTCGACGCTGTGGTTCGTCAACCACCTGCTCTACGACACCCCGAACTCGCCGCAGTTCGACACCCGCTTCCGCCGCGAGTGGGAGTCCTACCAGGACTACAACGCCGCGTTCGCGCTGGCCCTGGCCGAGGAGGCCGCGCACGGCGCCCGTGTCATGATCCAGGACTACCACCTGACCCTGGCCCCCGCGATGCTCCGCGTGGAACGCCCGGACCTGCGCATATCCCACTTCTCGCACACACCGTGGGCCCCACCGGAGTACTTCTCGCTGCTTCCCGACGACATCTCGGCCGAGCTGCTGTCGGGCATCCTCGGGGCCGACCGCGCCGGCTTCCTCACCGCGCGGTGGGCGTCGGCGTTCATGGACTGCTGCGAGGTGCTGCTCGGCGCCCGGGTCGACCGCGCCGCCCGCACCATCGCGTACGAGGGCCGCACGACGCACGTCGGCGTGCACCCGCTCGGCGTGGACGGCGACGCGCTGTGGGCCCGCGCGCTGGAGCCGGACGTCGAGTCGCACATGACGGCGCTGCGCGAGCGCGTGGGCGACAAGAAGCTCATCGTACGCATCGACAGGACGGAGCTGTCGAAGAACATCGTCCGGGGCCTGCTCGCCTACAAGCAGTTCCTGACCGACCATCCGGAGTGGCACGGCAAGGTCGTGCACCTGGCGTTCGCCTATCCCTCCCGGCACGACCTGCCCGAATACCGTGAGTACACCGCGGCCGTGCAGCGCTGCGCCACCGAGATCGAGGACGAGTTCGGCGGCGAGGACTGGGATCCGCTGATCCTCAACGTCAACGACGACTACGCACGCTCGCTCGCGGCCTACCGCATGGCGGACGTGCTGCTGGTGAACCCGATCCGGGACGGCATGAACCTCGTCGCCAAGGAGGGGCCCATCCTCGCGCCCCACTGCGCGCTGGTGCTGTCCCGCGAGGCCGGGGCCGCCAGCGAGCTGGGGGCCGACGCCCTGATGGTGAACCCCTACGACGTGTCCGGCACGGCGAACGCCCTGCACGACGCGCTGGTGCTCCCGGAGGAGGAACGCGCCAAGCGCGGGGCCCGCCTGCGCGCGGCCGCGACCGCCCTGCCGCCGCACCGCTGGTTCGCCGACCAACTAGCCGCCCTGGACACCTGAGTCGTTCCGCTCCGCTCGGCGGGTTCGGGGCGGGCCCGAGGTCCGAGGGTAGGGGGTTTCTGACCTTGGGGTGGATCACGGCGAACATCCGCGTAGTGATACTTTCGTGCTCGTTCGAGGGCTTCGAGGCACGGGGGATCAGTGAGCTCGACCGCAGTCGTCCGATCGCTCGCCCGCGACCGCCCGACCTGGCTGATCTACTTCCAACTCGCCACCTTCGCGACGTATCTGTACGGCCTGTCCGCCGCGCTCCCGCTGCTCCGCATCGACCAGGGCGTGTCGCAGGCGGTCGCCGGGCTGCACGGCACGGCCATGGCCGTGGGCGGCATCATCGCCGGGCTCTTCATGCCCCGCGTGATCGCCAAGGTCGGCAGGCGCAGGGCGACCTGGCTCGGCCTGGCCACGATGACCTGTGGCGTCCTGCTCGTCGCGGCCACCACGGCGCTGCCCGTCACCCTGCTCGGGTTCGGCGTGGCCAGCGGCGGCGGCTCGATCGCGCTGTACATCGGCATGTCCGTGCTGAGCGACCACCACGGCGCGGCGGGGCCCGCCGCCATCAACGAGGCCAACGCGGTCGCCGTGACGATCGGCATGGGCGTGTCCTACCTGATCAGCGCGCTGGCGCCCACCCCGCTCGGCTGGCGCGCCGGCATCCTGGTCACTCCCGTGGCGACGTTCCTGCTGCTCGTGCTCATGGGCCGGGTGTGGGTGCCGTCGGCGGCTCCTTCGCGCGGCCCGGACACGCTCTCTCCGACCCCCGTCCCGGCGAAGTCGCGCTACGACTGGCGGTTCCACGCCGCGTGCGGCGTGCTGTTCTGCCTGGTCGCCATGGAGTTCCTGTTCAACGTCTGGGCCGCCGAACTGCTGGCCGACCAGACGGGCATGTCCCCCGCGACCGCAGCCACCGGGCTGACGGCGTTCACCATCGGCATCGCCGCCGGCAGGTTCGCGGCCGGGCGGCTGGCGCTGCGCGTCGACCCCACGCGGCTGCTGAGCGGCGCGCTGCTGGTGACGCTGGCCGGCTGGACGGTGTTCTGGCTCGGCGACCGGCCCCTGTTCTGCTACGCGGGCCTGGTGCTGAGCGGCCTCGGCGTCGCGGTGCAGTTCCCGCTCGGCCTCTCCCGGGTCATCGCCTCGTCCGGCGGGCGGCCGGACGAGGCGAGCGCGGCGGCGTCCATCTGGGCCTCGGTCGCGGTCGGCGCGGGCCCGTTCCTGCTCGGGGCACTGGCGGACGGCTTCGGCACCCACACGGCGTTCCTCATGGTGCCGGTGCTGATCGCCTGCGCCATCGCGGGCATCGCGCTCAGCGCGCGGCAGGCGGGGGAATCGCGTCCGCCAGCGATGTGAGCAGGGCGGCGACCCCGGCCGGGCCCTCCACGACCACGTCGGCGCGCCGGGCCAGCTCCGTGACCTCCGCGGAGGCGCTGCACACCGTCACACCCGGCAGCCCGGACAGGCGCACGGCCTCGAACGCCGCGAGGTCGCCGAGGTCGTCCCCGGCGAACAGCACGGACCTCGCCGCGCGCTCGGCGAGGAAGGCGCCGAGGGCGTGCCCCTTGTCCATGCCCGCGGGCCGCAGCTCCAGGACCAGCCGCCCGGGCTCGACGGTCAGCCCGGCCGCCGCGGCGAACTTGCCGAGCGGCTCGCGCAGGGCCCGCAGCGTCCCCTCGGGGTCGGGGGCCCGCCGGGTGTGGACGGCGACGGCCCGTCCCTTGTCCTCGATCGTCACGCCGGGCACGGATCCGTCGGTGACCGCGAACCCGAGCGACGTGACCAGGGCGGGCACCTCGGCGCGCACGCGGTCGATCTCCGGCGGGGGCGGGGGCGAGGTCACCTGCCCGGCCTCCCAGCGCTCGAGGCCGTACTGGCCGAGCACCACCAGGCCGGGGACGTCCGCGAGGCCCGGCCCGCCCGCCACCTGCCCGTACTCGACGGCCGTGGCCGCGGGGCGGCCCGTCACGATGACGACGGCGCGCACCAGGGCGCCGAGACGCGCCAGCGCGGCGGCGGCCTCGGGGGCGACGCGCGCGTCGGCGGGGTCGGGGACAATCGGGGCGAGCGTGCCGTCGAAGTCGAGTCCGATCACCGCGCCCGCGGGATCCGCCTTGATGGCCGCTAAACCGGCGTTGTCCGGCAACAGGTCATGAGTCACGCGGGGAGCACTACCCCATCGGTCAGGGGCGCATACCGAGACGCCGCGCCGCGCGCTCGCGCTGACGCGAGGCCCGCAGCCGCCTCAGCCGCTTCACCGTCATCGGGTCGTGGGCCAGTGCCTCGGGACGGTCGATGAGCTGGCCGAGGAGCTGGTAGTAGCGGGTCGCGGAGATCTCGAAGGTCTCGCGGATCGCCTGCTCCTTGGCGCCCGCGTACCGCCACCACTGACGTTCGAAGGCGAGGAGCTCGCGCTCCCGGGCGGTCAGTTCCCCGGCGACGCGGGGAGCCGGCCCTTCCTCGGGGTCGCTGTCACCAGGATCCGGCGCGGTGTCCATCAGGTCCTCCTCGGTCGGGCACGCGGAGAGGCGGACGGCAGGCCGGGCGGGGGAAGCGGGAGACCAGCGAACGTGCGCCCGGGCGAGCGCGACCCTGGGCCGCGCCGCGCGCGTGCGACCCGTGGCCATGGTAGTCGGGAATTCGCGGCTGTTCATGACACTTCGGGAGACCTGTGGGCCGCCTCTATGACACCGCGAGCGCACGACGTAAGGTCACCAAGTGTGACCTCAGTCATCACGCTACTCACCGACTACGGGCTGGAAGACGGCTTCGTGGCGTCGTGCCACGGGGTGATCATCGGGATCACCCCGGAGGCGCGCATCATCGACGTCTGCCATCTGGTCCCCGCCGGGGACATCCGGCGCGGCGCCGCGATCCTCGCCCAGACGCTGCCGTACCTGCCGGCCGGCGTGCACATCGCCGCGGTCGACCCGTCGGCCGCGAGCGCCCGGCGCTCGATCGCCGTGGAGGCCGGGCAGCGGATCTTCATCGGCCCGGACAACGGCCTGCTGTCGTGGGCCCTGCTCGCCTCGGGCGGCGCGCGGGTCGCGTACGAGATCACCAACAAGGAGCTGTTCCTCACGCCCGTCTCGCCCACCTTCCACGGGCGGGACGTGTACGCGCCCGTGGCCGCCCACCTGGTAGCCGGCCGCAGGCCCGACGAGCTCGGGCCGCGGATCCCGCTCGACCGGCTGCTGTCACTGCCCACGCCGACCGCCCGCATCGGGGAGGGCGCGGCCGAGGGCGAGGTCCTCTCGCTGGACCGCTACGGCAACGTCCAGCTCTCCGTGACCGCGGACGACCTCGCGACCCTCGGCATCCAGGTCGGCGACGCGCTGGCGGTGTCGATGGGCAGGCGGCAGATCACGGTGCCCTTCCGCGACACCTACGCGGCCGTCCCGCCGGGCGACCTCGTCGCGTTCACCGACTCGGCCGGCATGGTCTCGGTCGCGATCAACTCAGGGGACGCCGCGCAGCGCCTGGGCCTGCCTCCGGGCGCGCATGTGCGGCTCTCACGCGTGCCCTGAACGTGAAGCCCTCCGGGTGCCCGCCCCCGTAGACCGGGCGAAAGCCTCCGTCTCACCCGAAACCATGAACGGCCCGGCGGGCAAAGATTCGGTCAACTTCGCGGTGCGACAGCCACGCCCACAAGGATGTCCCATGGGAGAGAAGATCACCCGGCATGTGCGCTGACCTTGTGGTTGACCGTGCCCCTGCGGCGTGCGCCCCTGTTTTCCAGCGATATGGCCTGCCAATCATTGCTCTCGTCTGACCTTTGTCTCGCGCCGATCCCCCGCCGCCATCGGTACTGTCTGATCGGTCACAGTCAGTAGTCATCGGCGCGCCGAGCGTGCGCACTGCCGCCATGCGCCGATGATTCTCGTAAGGAGAAAGTGCAATGATTCGCCGCCTTCTGGTCACTACGGCATGCGTCGGCATCGCCCTCGTCGGCACCGCCGCCGCCGCCTCCGCCGACACCGCTTCGTCCGCGCGTCCCGCCAAGGCCGCCAAGGCCAACTGCTGCCCCATCGTCCCCACCGCGACGGTCGTCCCGACCGCCGTCGTCCCGTGCGTCGGCGCGGTCGGCTACGGCGGCTACGGCTACGGCGGCATCTACGGTGGCGGCTACGGCTACGGCGGCATCTACGGCGGTGGGTACGGCTACGGCGGCGGCTACGGTGGGGGTTACGGCGGCGGCTACGGCGGCGGCAACGTCGGCGTGGGCACCGGCGGCCTCGTGGGCGTCGGCGTGGGCAACATCGACATCCTCTGACCCACGCAAGGATGATCGGCAGGGCGGTGTCTCATGGGGCCGGGCCATGGACACCGCCTGTGCCTATTGCCTTGAACGGTGTTCATGGCCGCGCCTCCGGCACGGCATGTTCGGGCGCCCGGAGGCGCCCGAACGGTCAGGCGTTAATGACGTCGTGCGCCTCGGCGAAGTGGCAGGCGCTCAGGTGGCCGCCCGCGCGGATCTCCAGCAGCGGCTCCTGCTCGGCGCAGATGTCCTGCGCCTTCCAGCAGCGCGTGCGGAACCGGCACCCGGACGGCGGGTCGGCCGGCGAGGGCGGGTCACCCTGCAGGATGATCCGCTCGCGCCCTTCCCGGCCCTCGGGGTCGGGGACCGGCACGGCCGACAGCAGCGCCTGCGTGTACGGGTGCGCCGGCCGCTCATAGATGTCGGCGTCCTTGCCGAGCTCCACGATCTTGCCGAGGTACATCACCGCCACGCGGTCGGAGATGTGCCGGACGACCGACAGGTCGTGCGCGATGAAGATGTACGCGAGGTTGAACTCGTTCTGCAGCTTCTCCAGCAGGTTCATCACCTGCGCCTGGATCGACACGTCCAGCGCCGACACGGGCTCGTCACAGATGATGATCTCGGGCTGGAGCGCCAGGCCGCGGGCGATGCCGATGCGCTGCCGCTGGCCGCCCGAGAACTGGTGCGGGTAGCGGTTGATGTGCTCGGGGTTGAGGCCGACCACCTCCAGCAGCTCCTGCACCTTCCGGCGGCGGTCGCCCTTGGGCGCCACCTCGGAGTGGATCTCGTATGGCTCACCGATGATGTCGCCGACCGTCATCCGCGGGTTCAGCGAGGTGTACGGGTCCTGCATGACCATCTGGATGTTGCGGCGCATCCGCTTGAGCTCGGATCCGCGCGCCTTGGCCAGGTCGACCCCGTTGATCTTCGCCTGGCCCGAGGTCGGCCGCTCCAGCGCCATCAGCAGCTTCGCCAGCGTGGACTTGCCGCAGCCGGACTCGCCGACCACGCCGAGCGTCTCACCGCGGTGCAGGTCGAAGGAGACCCCGTCCACCGCCTTGATCGCGCCGATCTGCCGCTTGAAGACGATGCCCTGGCTCAGCGGAAAGTGCTTGACCAGATCACGGACCTCGAGGATGGCCTCACTCGACGGTGCCATCGAGCACCTCCCTGTAGTAGTGGCACGCGCTGCCGCGGGTCCCGCTGATCTCGTACAGCGGGGGCACGTCGGTCACGCAGTTGTCGCGGCGGTACGGGCAGCGGGGGTGGAAGGCACAGCCCGGGGGCATGTCGAGCAGGTTCGGCGGCAGGCCCTTGATCGCGTACAGGTCCTGGCCCTTCTGGTCGACCCGGGGGATCGAGTCGAGAAGGCCCTTGGAGTAGGGGTGCCCCGGGTTCTTGTAGAGGTCGTGCACGGGGGCGTTCTCGACGATGCGCCCGGCGTACATGACCGCGATCTTGTCGGCGACGTCCGCGACCACGCCGAGGTCGTGCGTGATCAGGATGAGCCCCATGTTGCTCTCGCGCTGAAGCTCGGCGAGCAGTTCCATGATCTGCGCCTGGACGGTCACGTCCAGCGCGGTGGTCGGCTCGTCGGCGATCAGCACCTCGGGGTCCAGCGCGATCGACATCGCGATCATGATGCGCTGGCGCATGCCGCCGGAGAACTGGTGCGGGTAGTCGTTGACGCGCTGCTTGGCGGCCGGGATGCGCACGCGGTCCATGAGCTCGACGGCCTTCTTCATGGCGTCGCGCTTGCCCATGCCCCGGTGCACCCGGAACATCTCGCTGATCTGCCAGCCGACGGTGAACACCGGGTTCAGCGCCGACAGGGCGTCCTGGAAGATCATGGCGATGCGCTGGCCGCGGATCTGGCTGCGCGCCTGGTCCGACAGCTTGAGCAGGTCGGTGCCGCGGAAGCGGACCTCGCCCTTGGGGATCCGCGCGGGCGGCATGTCCAGAATGCCCATGATCGCCTGCGCGGTCACCGACTTGCCGGACCCCGACTCTCCGAGGACGGCCAGCGACTCGCCGGCGTTCACCGTGTAGCTCACGCCGTTGACGGCCCTGACCAGGCCCTGGCGGGTGGTGAACTCGACGTGCAGGTTGTCCACCGCGAGCAGGGGCTCGGTCGCCGCGTCCGCGGGGAGCAGGCTCGTGTCGATTGACGGGTTCTTCACCATCGGTGCCTCTCCTACCGCAGCTTGGGGTCGAGCGCGTCGCGAACCGCGTCACCCAGCATGACGACGCTGAGGATGGTCAGGCTCAGGAACAGCGCGGGGAACAGCAGCGGGAGCGGCGCCTCCAGGAAGCGGTTGCGCGCGTCCGCGATCATCAGGCCCCAGGAGATCTGCGGGGACTGGATGCCGACGCCCAGGAAGGACAGGGCCGCCTCGGCGGCGATGAACGCGCCGAGGTTGATGGTCGACACCACGATCACCGGTGCGAGCGCGTTGGGCAGGATGTGCCTGAGCATGATGCGCCACGGCCCCGCGCCGAGCGCCCGGGCGGCCACGACGTAGTCCTGGTGCTTGGCCGTGATGACCGCGGCCCGCATGATGCGCAGGACCATCGGCCACGCGAGCAGGCCCAGGGCCAGGACGACGCTGCCGATGCCGGCGTTGTCGCGGCCGATCACCGCCAGGATCAGCAGGGCGCCGAGGATCGACGGGATGGCGAAGAAGATCTCCGCGACGCGGGACAGGATGATGTCCACCCAGCGGCCGTAGAAGCCGGCCAGCAGGCCGAGGACGCCACCGACGATGCCGGTCACGGCCGCGCTGATGAAGCCCACCAGGATCGACACCCGCGCGCCGTGGATGACCCGGGAGTACACGTCACAACCCAGGTTGTCGCTGCCGAACCAGTGCTCGGAGGTGATGCCCTTGCGCGCGTTGGCCAGGTTGCAGGTGGAGGGGTCCACGCCCACGCTGTCGAAGACGCCGGGGAACGCCGAGATCACGACCAGGATCCCCACCATGGCGGCGCCGATGACGAACACCGGGTTGCGCCGCAGGTCGTACCACGCGTCCGACCAGAGACTGGCGGCCTTTTCCTTCTTGGGGGTCTTCGCGGGCGGCGCGGCGGGCGCCGTCGCGGGCAGGGTGTCGTTACTCATAGCGGATCCTGGGATCGAGGACGGCGTACAGCATGTCGACCACGAGGTTGGCCACGATGTAGATCAGGACCAGAACCGTCACGATGCCTACGACGACAGGGTTCTCCTGCAGGTAGACCGACTGGAAGAGCTGCTGGCCGATTCCGGGCAGGTTGAAGATGGTCTCGGTGATGACCGCGCCGCCCATGAGCGTGCCGAGGTCGGCGCCCAGGTAGGTCACCATGGGGATCAGCGAGTTGCGCAGCGCGTGGCGCCCCAGCACGCGGCTCTTCGGCATGCCCTTGGCGACCGCCGTCCGGACGTAGTCGGCGCGCAGGGTCTCCATCAGGCTCGTCCGCGTCAGGCGGGTGAGGTAGGCGATGGAGACGGTGGCGAGCACGAATCCCGGCAGCAGGTAGCTGCGCAGGCCGTCCTGGACTCCCGCGACGGGGAAGAAGGCGATGCCCGTGCCGAGCTTGAGCTTGACGCCGAGGAGGAGCTGGAGCACGAAGCCGCTGACCAGGGTCGGGATCGAGACGAGCAGCAGCGTGAACGCCAGGACCGCCTTGTCCTCCCACTTGCCGCGGCGCAGCGCGGCCCAGAATCCGAGGCCCACGCCGATGACGGCCTCGAAGACGAGGGCGGTCATCGACAGCTTGAACGTGACCTGGAACTTGCCCTCGAAGATCGTCGAGACGGGGAGCCCGCGGAACGTGGTCCCGAAGTCACCGCTGAGGATGTCGCGGAGGTAGTACCCGTACCGCACGAGCAGCGGTTCGTTCAGATGGAACTGTTCCCTCATCGCCGCCGCGAAGACGGGGTCGACGCGCTTCTCACCGGCCAGTGCTTGGAGGGGGTCGCCCGGCAGGGCGTAGACGATGGCGAAGATGAGGAAGGTGGTGCCCAGCAACACAGGGATCGCCTGGAGCAGGCGCCGTAGGACGTAGCGGCCCATTCAGTACTCCCGATCATTACAAAGGGCAGCCCGCCGCAACCTCTGGGCTGCCCTCGTGGGTGGCCTCCACCCCGGGTGGTTCGAATGTATCGAACCACCCGGAGTGGTCGGCGTCAGGCCTTCTCTACGGTGAACAGGTCGACCCGCTCGAACGGGTCAATCTTGACGTTCTTCACGTGCTGCGAGTAAGCCCCGTTGGTCTGGTAGAAGTAGACCGGAATGTACGGCAGCTCCTTGAGGAGCAGGTCGTCGGCCTTCTGGTAGAACTGGATGCCTTCGTCGATCGACTTGGCGGCGTCGCCCTGGGTCAGCAGGTCGTCGAACTCCTTGCTCTTGTAGCCGGAGTAGTTCGAGCTGCCGCCGGAGCCGAAGATCGGCCGCAGGTAGTTCTCGGGCGACGGGTAGTCCATGATCCACGCCATGCGGAAGGCGCCGGGCCACTTCTTGGCGCCCAGGTCGTCGAGGATCGTGGCGAACTTCTCGACCGGCTTCGGCGTGACCTTCGCACCGAGGTTGGTGCGCAGGTTGTTGGCGATGGCCTCGATCCACTCCTTGTGGCCGCCGTCACCGTTGTAGCCGATGACGATCTCGTCCATCTTGTCGCCGCCGGCCTGCTGGAACAGGGCCTTGGCCTTGGCGGGGTCGTAGGTGCACGCCTCGCCGCAGGCGCCCTGGCGGTAGCCGGAGACGACCGGGCTGATGAAGTCGTCGGCCGGGACGCGGGTGCCGGAGAAGACGGTCTCGGTGATCGTCTTGCGGTCGATCGCCATGGAGATCGCCTTGCGGACGTCCGCGCTCTTCGCGTAGTTGGCGCCGCTCTCGATCGGGAAGCCGATGTAGCCGATGCCGGAGGAGGGCTGCTCGATGTAGCGGTCGCCGAACTCGGTCTTGGCGGTGGCGATCGCCTCGGCGGGCAGCTGGTCCATGATGTCCAGGTTGCCGGCGCGCAGGTCGTTGAAGGCCGTCGCGAGGTCGGTGTAGATCTTGAAGTCGACCGCGTCGACCTTGGCCTTGCCCTCCTTGAAGTCCTCGTTGCGGACCGTGGAGATCGTCTGGTCCGTGCCGCGCTTCCAGGCCTTGGACATCTTGAAGGGCCCGTTGCCGACCGGGTTGGAGCCGTAGTCGGCCTTCAGCTTGCCCTCGGACTCGAAGGCCGCCTTGGGCAGCGGGTAGAACGCGGTGTAGCCCAGCATCGTCGGGAAGCCCGAGAACGGGTTCTTGAGCTGGACGGTGAAGGTCTTGTCGTCGACGACCTTCAGGCCGCTGAGGGAGGTCGCCGTCGGCGTCTTGCCCTCGCCCGGGTTCATCTCGTCGTAGCCGACGATGCTCCCGAAGAAGTAGTTGCCCTCCTGGGCGTTGGCGCCGTTCGCCGTGAAGTTCCAGGAGTCGACGAAGTTCTGGGCCACGACGGGTTCACCGTTGTGCCACTTGTACCCGTCCTTGAGCTTGATCGTCCACGTCGTGGAGTCCGGGGACTCGATGGACTCGGCGACGCGGTTGTACGGCTTCTTGTCCGCGTCGTAGTCAACAAGTCCGACGAACAGGGCGTTCAGTACCTCCGCGCCACTGGTTTCGGTCGTGTTGCCCGGGATGAGGTCGTGCTGCGGCTCAGCGATCTCGACCCTGACCGCACCCGCAGCCCCGCCACCGGCGGCGGTGCTGGAGTTGGTGCTCGTGTTGTCACTGCTGCCGCCACACGCCGCAACCGCCAGCGCGAGCAACGCGGTCGCCGTGACGATCTGTGCGCCCTTGGTCACACGCATCGTGGATTAATCCTCCCTCTAAGGTGGGCGTTGGCACTGAACCGCGCCGTGTCGTACGCCTCCAGGGGATCCGGCCCTGGAATTCGCGGACACGGTCAAGTCAGTTGACGCCCTGCCAGTCGACCGCGAGCATCCCTCACTACTTCTCACCAGCGAGTCTCTGGCGCATTGCAGTTCGGTCACACGTGGCACTGTCCGGCGTCACACGCATACCATCTAGGCCGTCAATAATGCCTTGATATGGCACAAAGTCCTCACTAAGGTACACACAATTGGGCAATGGTCGCACCCGGGGCATCTCTTCCGGGCATCTCCCCTCCCGGCTCCCACCTGCGCGGACATGCCTCGCATGACCGGCGGCGGGCCCTGTCGCGCACCCGTGTACCAGACCTGCGCCCTGATCGAACGGCACCGCAGGCATCTCATTCACCCGGATCCAATAGAGTCCATGCCATGAGTCAGCCGGAATCCGCCGTCGCGGACTCCCGAGCGGGCGACCGGGCTCGCGGCTCCTCCCAGAGCGGGAAGGAATCGCTGTCCGCGCTCGCCGAGCGCCACGGGTTGCGACGCGCCATCGCGCGCCCCAGTCTGCCCGTCTACCTGCGTCAACTGTGGGAGCGGCGGCACTTCGTCCTGACGTACGCCACGTCGCGTAACGTCTCGAAGTACTCCGACTCGATGCTGGGCCAGCTCTGGCAGGTGCTCACGCCGCTGCTGAACGCCGGCGTCTACTACCTGATGTTCGGCCTGATCCTGGGTCAGAAGAAGGACATCACCAACTACACCGCGTTCCTCATCACCGGTGTGTTCGTGTACTCCTACACCCAGCGGTCGATCACGGGCGGGGCCAAGTCGATCTCGGGGAACCTCTCGCTGATCCGGGCCCTCCATTTCCCCCGCGCGGCGCTCCCCCTGGCGTACACGATCCAGGAGTTCCAGCAGCTCGCCATCTCCATGGGCGTGCTGGCGGTGATCGTTCTGGTCACCGGCGAGCCGCTCACCTGGATGTGGCTGCTGATCCCGGTGGTTCTGCTGCTGCAGACGATCTTCAACGTCGGCATGAGCCTGTTGCTCGCCCGCATCGGCGCGTTCGTGCGTGACATGAACCAGTTGCTCCCGTTCATCCTCCGCACCTGGCTCTACACCTCGGGCGTCTTCTACAGCATCCCGGCGAAGATGGACGGCCAGCCCGCATGGGCCCGCATCCTGCTTGAGTTCAACCCGCCGTCGGTCTTCATCGACCTGATGCGGCATCTGCTCCTCGCGACGTATCCTCGCGATCTCGACAAGTTCGGCTACCCGCACAGCAGCCTCGGCCAGCTGTGGCTATACGCTGCGTTCTGGGCCGCGGTCGCGCTGATCGGCGGCTTCTGGTACTTCTGGCGGGCCGAAGAGAGGTACGGCCGTGGCTGAGCTGACCAAGGAGCTGTCCCAGATGGCGAACGAGCAGGCGATCCAGGCCGACGCCGCGCCGCAGGACGCCGCCGAGCCAGGCGCGCCCACGGTCATCGTCGACGACCTCCACATCGTCTACCGCGTGTTCGGGGCGGCCAGCGAGGCCGAGAAGGGCAACGCCGCCAACGCCCTGATGCGCATCATCCGCCGCCAGGGCCGGCCGCAGATGAAGGAAGTGCACGCCGTCAAGGGCGTCTCCTTCATCGCCCGCCACGGCGACGCCATCGGCATCATCGGCCGCAACGGCTCGGGCAAGTCCACCCTGCTGCGGGCCATCGCCGGCCTGCTGCCCCCGCACAAGGGGTCGGTCTACACCGACGGCCAGCCGTCGCTGCTCGGCGTCAACGCCGCGCTGATGAAGGAGCTGACCGGCGAGCGCAACATCGTGCTCGGCTGCTACGCGATGGGCATGACGCCCGCCCAGGTCAGGGAGCGCTACGACGAGATCGTCGAGTTCTCCGGCATCGGCGAGTTCGTCCAGTTCCCCATGTCCACCTACTCCTCGGGCATGGGCGCCCGGCTGCGGTTCGCCATCGCCTCGGCCAAGGCCCACAACGTCCTGCTGATCGACGAGGCCCTCGCCACCGGTGACCGCGACTTCAAGCGCAAGAGCCAGGAGCGCATCCACCAGATGCGCAAGGAGGCCGGCACGGTGTTCCTGGTCGCCCACAACCTGGACGTCATCGAAGAGACCTGCAACCGGGTCATCTGGCTGCACAAGGGCCAGATCAAGATGGACGGCGACCCCACAACGGTCCTCGCCGCCTACAACGCCTGATCATTCGGGACCTCCAGGGCGCTCCGCACCTCCGCGCCACAGGCGCGGCCATAAGCACTGTTCGGGGCGCCTCTAAGGCGCTCCGAACCGCCGTGCCGGAGGCGCGGCCATAAGCGCGTGCCGGAGGCGCGTGCCGGAGGTGCGGCCATATACACGGCAAGATGGGGGCGATCGAGCAACGTCCTTCCATCGGAGGTCCCTGTGGCCAAGCAACCACCGATTCCGTACGACTTCCTGCCCGAGGTCCCGCCGCTCACCGTCGAAAGCGATGACGTCAGGGACGGCGAGCGCCTGTCCGACGCCCAGGTCTTCGACGGCTGGGGCATGGGCGGCGGCAACGTATCCCCGCACCTGCGCTGGTCCGGCGCGCCCTCGGGTACCAAGAGCTTCGCCGTGACGTGCTTCGACCCCGACGCGCCGACCGGCAGCGGCTTCTGGCACTGGCTGGTGTACGACATCCCGGCCGACGTCACCGAGCTGCCGTCCGGCGCGGGGTCGGCCGACCTCCAGGGCCTGCCCGAGGGCGCCGTCCACGGGCGCAACGACTACGGCCTGAAGCACTACGGCGGCGCCGCGCCGCCTCCCGGCACGCCGCACCGCTACCTGTTCGCCGTCCACGCGCTCGGCGCCGAGAAGCTCGACCTCGGGGACGACCCCGCGGCCGCCGTCGTGGGCTTCAACATCACCGCCAACACGCTCGCCCGCGGCTACATCGCCCCGATCTACGAGACCTGAGCCCCGGACCCCCGCGGGCTGTGACGGACGTCCGCCGCCGTGGCGCGGCGCGTCCGCCGCGCCACGCGGGTCCGGTGATGCCGGACGGGCTAGACCGTACAGAAGTCCGACACGCGCCCCCGAATCTGCTGACATCGCGTACGGCGTTCCACTATGATTCGAACGAAGATTCGATCTGAGGGATACGTGATGGAGTGGGGGTGCGGGGTGCAAGAGCTGGCGATCGCGATCGATCACCTGTCCGCGGAAGACCCTTCGGACATTCCACGTGGCCTGCTCGCCGAGCAGCTCATCGAGCTGCACTGGCAGATGGCCCGCCTGCAGGCCCAGATCGCCCGCCGCACCTACGTGCGCAATCCGGGCTCCTGACAGAGATCTGCCCCTGAGTCAAGTCAAGTCATCGACCACACCGATATTCGCTTCGGCGTTCGAACACCGGCCGGCGCCTCGCCCGAGGCGCCGGCCGGTGTGTTCGGATGTGCCTCCCGGCCCGCCGGGCGGTCTTACGGCCGGCCGAGCGGGCCGCCCGGCGCGACCGGGAGGCGTACTTCATCCAGGGGAGTGGTCTCGAACGGGAATCGGTCGGCGAAGGCCGGGCGCAGATCGCTGATCCACACGGCCTTCGGGTCGTACTCCGCGAAGAAGGGGCGCCCGACGAGCGCGGGGTCGCGCGCCTGGATGAGATGCAGCACGAAGACCTTCCGCCCCGCCACCTCGGCGACGCCGTCCACGCACACCTTCCCCGGCGTCGAGGACATCGACGGGCCCCGCACGGTGCGGCACAGCCCGGAGACCTGAGCGTAGGCGTCGCGGAAGATCTCATGCGCGCGGGCCAGCGGCACCGCGAAGTAGTCCTGCGGCCCCGTGTCGCGCTCGACGAACATGTAGTACGGCACCATGCCGAGCGTGAGCTGGGTCCTCCACATGCGCGCCCAGGTGTCCGGGTGGTCGTTGATCGTACGGATCAGCGGCGCCTGCGTGCGGACGACCGCGCCGGTGTCCCGGATCGCCCGCACGGCCGTCTGCACCAGCTCGGGCTCCATCTCGCGCGGGTGCGAGAAGTGCGCCATGAAGGCGAGGTTCTTGCCGGACTCGGCGACCGTGGAGAACAGCCGCAGAACGTCCGGGGCGTCGGGGTCGGTGACGAACCGGCCGGGCCAATAGGCCAGCGACTTGGTGCCGATGCGGATCGACTCCAGCTGCTCCACCCCGAGCAGCGGCTCGACGTACCTCCGCAGCACGGGGCCGCTCATGATCATCGGGTCGCCGCCGGTGAGCAGCACGCTGGTGACCCCCGGGTGCTCGCGCAGGTAGCGCACCAGGCCCTGGACGTCGTCGGAGGCCATCTTGAGATCCGGCTCGCCGACGAACTGCGCCCAGCGGAAGCAGTACGTGCAGTAGGCGTGGCAGGTCTGCCCCTGCTTGGGGAAGAAGAGAACGGTCTCCGGATACTTGTGCTGGATGCCGGGCATCGGCTCGTTCCCCACCCGCGGCATGTTGAGCTCCATCTGCCCGGCCGGATGCGGGTTGAGCCTCATGCGCACCCTGTTCGCCGCCGTCTGCACCTCGGCGGGGGACGCTCCGGCCCGCAGCAGGCCGGCGATGGAGGCCACGTCCTCCTCGGGCAGCATGTCCTCCTGAGGGAACACCAGCCGGTAGATGGGATCGCCTGGGATGTCCGACCAGTCGATCAGCTGGTCGACGACGTATTGGTTGGTCCTGAACGGCAGCACCGACGCCACCGCCCGGACGCGCAGCCGCGCCTCGGAGCCGAGTCCCGCGCGCAGTAGTAGGTCGTCCAGATGCTTGGCCGTGTAGGCCCGGAACCCTCGCGTACCGGCCTGTGTCAGAGTCACTCGAGATTTTTCCTCTCTTGTGGGGCCGTCCGGTAAACCTGATGCGCATGTTGTGCGTCTGTTGCTCTTACGGACGCGCCGACGCGTCGGCTTGGTTCCGTATGACCGAAAAGCGTTGGTAAAACCTTCCGGATATCGCGACATATCTTGAGTTGGGCTACGCTGGTCCGTGTGAGCTCTCTTACGCCCTTCGAATCAGGCGACACCGCGCAGCGCGCGTCCGACGCCGACCGCGATCACATCGCCGCCATCCTGGGCGAGGCTCTGGCCACCGGCCGCCTCACCAGCGTCGAGCACGCCGACAGGCTGGAGGCCGCCTACAGTGCCGTCACCGTCGGCGACCTGGTCCCGCTCACCCGCGACCTGCCCGGCCTCGCCCCCGCTTCCACGTCCGGCTACAGCGCGGACCAGCAGGAGGTCACGGCCGTCTTCAGCAAGATCATCCGTGGAGGCCGCTGGGTGGCCGGTCGCCACACCGTCCTGCGCTCCACCTTCGGCGCGCTCATCATCGACCTCACCGACGCCGTACTGCCCGGCCGCGAGGTCACCCTCGAGCTCAACTCGTTCTGCGGCAAGCTCATCGTCCGCGTCCCCGAGAACGCCCGGGTGATGGACGAGGGCAGCGCCATCTTCTCCAAGCGTCACATCTCCGGCGGCAACGAGGGGGGCGACCCCAACGGCCCGCTCATCCGGGTGACGGGGCGGGCGATGTTCGGCAAGGTCGTCGTCTCACGCGGGGACAGCGCTCCCCACTGGCCCTGGCACTACTGGCCCGGGCACTCCGGCCCCTGGCCCGGACAGTCCGGCTGACGACCACCCTGACCACCCCGGCGTCCGCCCTGGCGCGCAGAACACTCGGCTCGGCCACCTACGATGCGGGACACACACTGATTCCGTACGAGGTGACCGCTTGGACGGCATTCCGCCGATAGCCCTGGACGCCATGGGAGGCGACAACGCCCCTGGCGCGATCGTGGCGGGAGCCGTGGCGGCCGTACGGGACCACGGCGTGCCCATCGTGCTCGTCGGCGCGCCCCGCACGATCTCCGAGGCGCTCGCCGCGCACGACGCCGTCGGAGAGATCCCGATCGTCCGGGCGGAGGAGGCACTCGCCATGGACGAGGGTGCCCTCGCCAGCCTGCGCCGTCCCCGATCCAGCATCGCCGTCGCCTGCCATCTCGTGCGCCGGGGCGACGCCTCCGCCGTCGTCTCCGCCGGCTCCACGGCCGGGGTCGTGGCCACCGGCAAGCTGCGGCTGAGGGCCCAGCAGGGCGTGCTGCGGCCCGCCATCGCCGTCCCCCTGCCGACCAGGCCCCACCCCACCGTCCTGCTGGACGCCGGCGCGACCGCCGACGTCAAACCCGAGATCCTCGTGCAGTTCGCCCACCTCGGCGCCGCGTACGCCGAGACGGCCCTCGGCATCGAACGGCCCCGCGTCGGGCTGCTCACGATCGGCGGCGAGGCCGAGAAGGGCAACAAGCTCACCAAACGCGCCCACGAACTGCTCGCCGCCGTCCCCACCCTGAACTTCACCGGCAACATCGAGGGGCACGACCTGCTGAACGGCGTCGTCGACGTCATCGTCACCGACGGCTTCACCGGCAACATCGCCCTCAAGACCATGGAGGGGGCCGTCCGGTACGCCTTCGCCGAACTGCGCGAGACCCTCGAAGCCGGGCGCCTCTCGCGACTCGCGGCGGCGCTCCAGCGCGGACGGCTGCGCGACCTGCGTAAACGCCTCGACCCCGAGGTGTACGGCGGGGCAGTGCTGCTCGGCCTGAACGGCACCGTGGTGATCGCGCACGGCGCCTCGACGGCCAAGGGCGTGGCCGCGGCGTGCGTGCTCGCCCGCACCCTCGCGCGCCAGGGCACGGTCACCCACGTCGGAGAGCGCATCGCGGCCGGGCACAAGTCCCTGCGCCGCCGCTGAGCCCTCCACCGCTCCCATTGGAGACGCCCTGGACGTACCGTACGAGGCCCAAGGCGACCCCTCTCCGACCCTCAACCCCGAGGCGCCCCCCTCGTGATGATCATGGCTGTGGATAACATCTGCGGGCCGGGTGATCAGCCGATATCCTTGGGGGCATGACCGACCCGCAGCTCGTGCTCACCGAGCGGGTCCAGCAGGCGCTGGCCACCGCTTTCGGTCCGGAGTACATGGGCGCCGACCCGCTGATCCGGCCCTCCCAGTTCGCCGACTTCCAGGCGAACGTCGCGCTGAGCCTGGCCAAGCGGCTGCGACGTGCCCCGCGGGAGGTCGCCCAGGCCATCGCCGACGCCCTCGGCGCGGCCGGCGCCGGCGACGCGTTCTCCAAGATCGAGGTCAGCGGTCCCGGCTTCCTCAACATCACGCTGAACGACGACTGGATCGCCGAGCAGGCCCGGCTCACGCTCCAGGACCCGCGCAGCGGCGTCGGGCGCTCCACGCCCCCGCAGACCGTCGTCATCGACTACTCCGCGCCCAACGCCGCCAAAGAGATGCACGTCGGGCACCTGCGCACGACCATCGTCGGCGACTCGCTGGCGCGCATCCAGCACCACCTCGGCAACCGGGTCATCCGGCAGAACCACCTCGGCGACTGGGGCACCCAGTTCGGCATGCTCATCGAGCACCTGCTCGACATCGGCGAGGCCAACGCCCTCGCCCGCCTGGAGTCCGGCGAGACCAACGAGTACTACCAGGAGGCGCGGGCGAAGTTCGACGCCGACCCGGCCTTCAAGGAGCGCTCGCGCCGCCGTGTGGGCACCCTGCAGTCGGAGGACCCGGAGACGCTCCGGCTGTGGCACCTGTTCATGGACGCCACGATCCGTTACTTCAACCGGGTCTACTCCCTGCTCGGCGTCACGCTGACGGACGCCGACATCGCCGGCGAGAGCATGTACAACCCCATGCTCGCCGAGACCTGCGACGACCTGGAGGCCGCCGGGGTCGCGGTGATGAGCGAGGGCGCGCTGTGCGTGTTCCCCCCCGGCTTCAAGGGCAGCGACGACAAGCCCCTGCCGTTGATCATCAGGAAGAGCGACGGCGGGTACGGCTACGCGACGACCGACATGACCGCCATCCGCTACCGCGTGCGCGACCTGAAGGCCGACCGCATCCTGTACGTCGTGGGCGCCGATCAGGCCCTGCACTTCCAGATGGTCTTCGCCGCCGCCCGGCAGGCGGGCTGGCTGCCCGACGAGGCCTCCGCCGAGCACATCCAGATCGGCATGATGCTCGGCGCCGACGGCCGCCGGTTCCGCACGCGCAGCGGCGAGAGCGTCAAGCTCACCGACCTGCTGGAGGAAGCCGTCGAGCGTGCCTCCGCGGCCATCGCCGAGCGCGGCTACGACGAGGCGACGCGCGCCGAGATCGCCCGCACGGTCGGCATCGGCGCGGTGAAGTACGCCGACCTGTCGGTCAGCCACGACAGCGAGTACATCTTCGACTTCGACCGTATGCTGGCCTTCACCGGCAACACCGGGCCGTACATGCAGTACGCCACGGCGCGAATCCGCTCGATCTTCCGCAAGGGCGGCGTCGACCCGTCCGAGGTCAGCGGGCCGATCATCCTCGGCGAGCAGGCCGAGCGCGACCTGGCGCTCCAGCTTCTGGGGTTCGGCACGGTCGTCGAGAACGCCGCCGCCACGGCCGAGCCCCACCGCGTCTGCGCCTACCTCTACGAGACGGCGAGCGCCTTCACCACCTTCTACGAGAAGTGCCCGGTCCTGAAGGACGACGTCGACCCGGCGACCCGCACCTCCCGCCTGGCCCTGTGCGCCCTGGCCCTGCACGTCCTCCAGTCCGGCCTGAACCTCCTCGGCGTCCCCGTCCCCGACCGCATGTGACCACCCCCACCCCCACCCCCGGCCGGCACCACGCGATCTGACCTGCTCCGCCCCCGGTCCCCGATCCTCGCCCCGCACGTCGGCGTGCCGTCGTACACGGCGGCGCCCAAAGAACTAACCTTGGCGCGGTCATGGGAATGCCTGCCGAACCCTCGCCACCGGGGGCCTTCCTCACGCCTTCGGGGAGTTGCCCGCTTTGAGCATGGACCTGACCGAGAACTCCGGCATCTCCGGCGCCGCGAACCCCGTGCCGCCCCCACGCCCCACCCCCGCCCCGGCGGGGTCCCCAGCAGAACCCCCCACGGCGAGCCCCTCCGCTCCGACCACGGGGAACGCCATGAAACCTCCCGCCGGGACCACCACAGGACTCCCCGCCGGGAACGTCCTGGGACGTGGCCCCGGGGATGCCGTGGGCCCCAACGCCGCAGACCTCTCCGGGCCTGCCTTCGGGGGTGCCGCAGGCGCCGCCGTCGGGGACCTCTCGGGGAGCGGTGTCGGGGACGTCTCAGAGTTGCGGCGGTATGCCGAGGGTCTGTTCACTCAGCTCGCCGCGGACGGCACCGCGCCGGCGCTGCCGCCGGGCGGCCTCCACATGCCCGGCTCCTGGCTCGCCCCGGCGATCGAGGCACTCGTCCTCATCCTCTCCGGGGACGACGCCCTGGAGCCGCTCAGCCGCGCCGCGCAGCTCGACGAGGCCGGGACCGCCCTGTTCCTCTGTCTGGCCCTCGCCATCAGCGGCAACGGCGACCGTATCCACGCCTCGTGGCTCGGCACCGCCTTCGGCGAGCTGTCCGCCGACCGGCCCGTGACACCAGGCCAGCGCGCCCTGTGGACCGCCGCCGCCCGAGGCGCGTACGGACCCGCTGGCAAGATCTTCGTGCTGCGCAAGCTCGACGCCTCAGGCGTCTCCTCGGCCATCGAGCCCGACCTGTGGCTGCGCGCCCTCGCCCCGGAGGACGCCTCCGCCGCGTCACCCGCAATGACCACCCTGCCCGCGCTGGCCGATGTCCCCGAGCTGGCCGAGCCGGTACGGGCCGCGTCCCGCCTGAAGCGCCTGCTCGAACGCTGCACCGAGATCACCTCCACCCGCCCGCCGCTGATCCCCAGAGGTGAGCGCCCCGGCCCCTGGCCCGACACAGAGCCGCTCACCGTTCTCCGCTCCCTCGTCCACGCGGAGGAACCGGGACCGCTCGGGGCGCTGAGCGCGCACCTCCTGGACGACATCCAGCCCGGCTCGGACCCGTACCTCGCGGCCATCGCCTTCCACGTCGCCGCGCCCGTCGTCCGCACCGCCGCCGGGGAACTGGCCGAGGCGACCGGGGTCGCGCCGCCCTCGGAGATCACCGTGCCCCTGCTCGGACACGAGGTGATCCTTCGGCCCGAGGGCCCCGACGTGCCCTCCCTCACCGCCGCCGAGGCGGCCATCCACGCCGAGGGGGCCGCGCGCCGCTCCTCGCGCTGGCTGGTGTACGGCCCCGCGCTGCTGCCCGTCGCGGCCCTGGTGCTGGCCTTCACGGTGTCCGAGCTGTTCGCCGTCGCCTCTCTCGTCCTTGGCGGCATCGCCGGCTTCCTGCTGTGGCGCGCGAACGTCCGGGAGCAGGCCGAGGCCCGCCGCGTCGAGGCCGAGATCACCCGGCTGCGGGAGCAGGCCGAGGCGGCGGTGTGGGCGTTGCACGACTACGCGCGCGAGGCGGAGCAGCGGTCCACGACCGCCCAGGAGAACCTCACGGCACTCACCCGCCTCCTGCGCCGAGGCCCGGCGGTCGCCGACCAGCGTCCCCCCGCATCACGCTGACCGGCGGCGACCGAGGCAGATCGGCCGCGACGAGGTTCGCGGCGGGCATGTACCAGACGGGGCGTATACGAGAACGAGGCCGCCCATCACGACGGCCTCGTTCGTCATCCTGGTAGAGCAGGCTCACTGAGCCCGCCAGGTACCTCTCCTCGAACGAAGAACGCGGCGCCGGATCCCCAGCGCGGCGTTCCATGGCCGGCGTCGTCGCGTCGTCGTCCACAGCCCTAGGCCCCAGGGACTCCAGGTCCTCAGCAGCACCACCGCCGGACACGACCCGATCTGTCTCCTGGGCCTACGTGTTCGTGATCTCGACGTCGGCGGGGGCGAGCAGGAACACCTTGTCGGCGATCCGCTCGATGCGCCCCTCGCAGCCGTAGGTGAGACCGGCGGCGAAGTCGACCATACGGGTGGCCTCGGCCATGGACATGCCGGCCACGTCCATGATGACCGCCTGGCCGTCCCGGAAGTGCTGCCCCACGATGAGCGCGTCGGAGTACTTCCGCGGGCGGATCATGATGATCCGTGCGGGATCCCCACCCGACCCCCAGCGCCTGGCGGCCCGTTCCGACGCGGGCATCCACTCATCCTCGTACTCGTCATAGTCGTAGGGCTCGTCGTACTGATCCCCATCGCCCAGGCCAAGGTAACTCACCACCCTGCGCACTGCCCCCATCGGCTGTCCTTTCCGCGAGAACCGGCCACATTCGCCGTGCCCCGACACAAATGACCGTAACGGACCCGCCGCCGGGGAGGGTGCGACACGCCCACGTCCTTTTGATTTTGCACGGGTTGCACAGCGGTTTCGACCGGTTATCCGGGGGTCGATAGGATCGCCGGCATGCGTATCTTCACCGTCGATTCGTTCACCGATCAGGCCTTCAAGGGTAACCCCGCCGCCGTCTGCCTGCTGGAGAGTCCGCGATCCGACGAGTGGATGCAAGCCCTGGCCAGCGAGATGCGGCACTCCGAGACGGCGTTCGTTCTGGAGCAGGACGACGGCCGGCCGTACTCCCTGCGCTGGTTCACTCCCGCGGCCGAGGTGGCATTGTGCGGGCACGCCACCCTGGCATCCGCACACGTGCTGTATTCGATCGGAGCGGCCTCCGATTCGATCGAATTTTCTACGAAGAGTGGAATCCTGACCACTCAGAAGCTTGATCACGACCGTATTTCGATGGATTTCCCGGCCATCCCGGTGGCTGAGATATCCCCTCCGGAGGCCCTCGGCAAGGCCCTGGGGGCGTTCCCGGCGTGGGTCGGCATGGGTCGCTTCGACATCCTGGCCGAGCTCGAGTCCGAGGACGCGGTCCGTACGTTGACCCCGGACATCGACGCCCTGGCGTCTCTGCCGGCCCGCGCCGTCTGCGTCACCGCCCGCGCCGCCGACCCGTCAGGCGAGGCCGACTACGTCTCCCGCGTGTTCGCCCCCGCCGTCGGCATCCCCGAGGACCCCGTGACCGGATCCGCCCACTGCATGCTGGCCCCCTACTGGACCGCCAAGCTCGGCCCGGCCTCCCTCATAGGCGCCCAACTCTCCCAACGGGGCGGCACCGTCCACACCACGGTCCAAGACGACCGCGTAGCCCTCGCAGGCCAAGCCATAACCATCTGGTCCGGCCACCTCCACGTATGACCCGACACCCCGCACTCGATTCTCCGCCGTACGGCCCGTCGTTTCCGGTTCCCCCTCGTCGTTTCGTCCCCGTCGTAGCTCCCCGTGGTACGGCCCGTCTCGACGAGACTCCACCGTACGGCCCGTCTCGAGTCTCCGTCGTACGGCCCGTCGTTCCGGTTCCCCCTTGTCGTTTCGTCCCCGTCGTAGCTCTCCGTCGTACGCCCGTCTCGACGAGTCTCCGCGGTATGGCTCGTCGCCATTGGCGCCGGCGCGGCGGGACGCGGGTCGGCGAACCCGGCGCCTGATACGGCGGTCCACCGGCAACCACCCACCGCCACCCGCCACCCGCCACCCGCCGGCCATCCTCCGGCCCGGCGCCGACCCGGCCCCGGACATGCAAAAGCCGGGCCCCGGAAAAGGGACACCCCCCTCCAGAACCCGGCTGACACCAAACCCCAGCCCGCACCCGCCACCCCGGAAACACCCATAAGCCAGAACCCCGGGAACGGGGAAGGAAACGGGGAGACCCATCCTCCCGCGGCACGCGGAAACCGTCAGCACCCGGAGCGTGGGAACACGACACACACAGCCACAGCCACAGTGGACGTCGGCACACCGGCAACACGGCGGGCGCCGGAGGGC
>NZ_QOIL01000027.1 GCF_003323745.1 Sphaerisporangium album | reverse complement strand
CCAGTGCCCCAGAAGCCCAGTGCCCCAGAAGCCCAGTGCCCCAGAAGCCCAGTGCCCCAGAAGCCCAGTACCTCAGAAGCCCAGTACCTCAGAAGCCCAGTACCTCAGAAGCCCAGTACCTCAGAAGCCCAGTACCCCAGAAGCCCAGTGCCTCAGAACGGGAGACCCGAGATGACGCTTCGCCAGGAGGTCGCCCCCTCCGGGCCCGGCTCGGCGGACGCCGATCAGGCGGTCGTCGACCTGGAAGGCGTGACGAAGAGCTTCGGCGCGGTCCAGGCGGTGCGCGGGGTGAGCCTGCGCGTCAGCCCCGGGCAGGTCTACGGCGTCCTGGGTCCGAACGGCGCGGGAAAGACGACGCTGCTGCGCGTTCTGGTCGGCCTGGTCCGCGCGGACGCGGGCACGGTCAGGGTACTCGGCAGGCCGCCCGCCGACCCGGTGGCGTTACGCCGCGTCGGCGCCCTGATCGAGTCGCCGGCGTTCGTGCCCCATCTGTCCGGCCGGGTCAACCTGCGGGTTCTGGCCCGCGCCCGCGGCCTCCCGGACGCGGAGGTCGTCCGGGTGCTGGGGGTCGTCGACATGGAGAAGGCCGCCGACCGGCGGGTCTCCGGCTACTCGCTGGGCATGCGGCAGCGCCTGGGCGTCGCGGCGGCGCTGCTCGGCGACCCGTCGCTGCTGATCCTGGACGAGCCCACGAACGGCCTGGACCCGGACGGCATGGCCGCGATGCGCGCGCTGATCCGGGATCTGGGCGGCAGGGCCACGGTCCTGCTCTCGTCCCACATGCTGGGCGAGATCCAGCAGGTGTGCGACCGCGTCGTGGTGATCGACAAGGGCGCCGTCGTGGCGGAGGACTCGGTCTCGGCGCTGCTCGACCGGGCCGGCGCCCGGAACGTCACCGTCTGGGCGAAGCCGATGGACGTGGCCGAGAAGGTCCTCCAGGGCAGCGCCCTCTGGTCCGGCGCGACCCGGGCGGGCGGCGCGGACGATCCTCACTGGCGGCTGGAGCTGGACGAGGACGGCGTCCCCGCCCTGGTCCGGGCGTTGGTCGAGGCCGGCGTCGAGGTCCACGAGGTGCGGCGCGAACGCCGGTCGCTGGAACAGGTGTTCTTCACGCTGACCGGAGACCACACCGGCGGGAGCGGCAAATGATCAACGCACTGTCCGCGGAAGCGCTCCTGCTGCGCAGGCGCCCCGCCGCGTTCGTGGTCGGGGGCGTCTGGGTGCTGCTGGTGGTGGGCTTCGGCTTCGCCGTCCCCTACATCGTCTACGCGACGCTGGACCCGGTGAAGCACGCCGCGGACCGGGCGCAGCTTCTGGACATCCTGCTGCCCTCGGCGGCGGGCGAGACGGCGGCCGGCAGTTATCCGCTGTTCGGCGGGGCGATCATGCTGATCCTCGGCGTGCTGATCACGGGCTCGGAGTACCGCTGGGGGACGTGGCCCGCGCGGCTGGCCCAGGGCCCCACCCGTACGCAGGTCGTCCTGGCCAAGACGGTGGCGGGCGCCGTGGCCGTCGTCGTCATCGCCGCCGCGGCCCTGGTGGCGGCGATCGTGGCGTCGATCGTGATCGCGTCGGTGGAGGGACGTCCGCTGACCTGGCCCGGCCCCTCGGAGATCGCCGCCTCGCTCGGCGCCACGGCGCTCATCTCCGTGGCCTGGATGAGCGTCGGAGCGGCGCTCGGCGTGGTCTTCAGGGGCGTTGGCACGGCCCTCGGCGTGGGGCTGCTGTGGACGCTCGGCCTGGAGAACGCGCTGTCCGGCCTCGCCGGGGTCGTCCCCGCGCTGGAACCGGTGCGCACGGTCCTGCTCGGCCCTGCCGGCGGCTCGCTCGTCGCCGCCCTCGGCGTCCCCTCCATGGGCGAGGGGGGATCGCCGGGAGTGGCCGCCTACGTCACCGCGCCGGTCGCCTGCCTGGTGCTGGCCGTCTACACCGTCGCCGGCGTGGCACTCGCCACCGCCCTGATCCGCCGCCGAGACATCACGTGACGCTCGGCACCGACCCCCGGAGGCCGTTGTGACAGCCCAGACGCGTGAAGTCGTCCGCCCTCGGATGCGTACGGACATGGCCTTTCTCGAGACCCGCGACGGCGTGTACGTGCACGGGCACGGGGACGCCTTCGTGATCAGGGGCGCGGCGGCCTACCGCTACCTGTCCGCGCTGCTGCCGCACCTCGACGGCTCGACCAGGCTGAGCGACCTGGTGGCGGGGTTGCCGAAGGCGCACGCCGACAGCGTCCGGTCGCTGATCGGGACGCTGGCCTCCCGCGGGGTGATCACCGACGCGCCGGAGACGAGCGCCGTGCGGGATCCGGAGCTCCGTGCCCGGTTCGCCGGGCAGATCGCCCTGCTGGAGCAGCACGGCGACGACGGGACGGGGTTCCTGCGGGCCGCGACGGCGCGGGTCGTGGTGATCTGCGAGGACCCGGCGCGGGCGTCCGCGCTGGCGGAGGCGCTGACCGCCAACGGCGTCGGCGCCGCGTCCCCGGGGTCGGTGCGGATCGCCACGACCGGCGACGTGCCCGCCGCGACCATGACCGACGCCGACCTGGTGTGCCTGATCGCCGCGGACCGCACGTCGCCCGCGCTGTTCGAGCTGGCCGACAGCGCCTGCGCGGTCGGGGCCGCCTTCGTCTCCCTGGTGCGGGTCGGGGACCTGCTGGTGCTCGGCCCCTGGCAGCCCGCCGACGGCGAGGGCTCGGGCGTCTACTCGGCGATGCTGCGCATGACCGACAACGGGATCGCGGGCAGCGCGGACGTGTGGCTCACGGCCGGGGCGGGCGCCGCGGCGGCGGCCCCGGCGGCGGGGCTGCCCGGCAACGCGGTGTCCATCGCCGTCGGGGTCGCCGGTTTCGAGGTCTTCAAGGCCCTGACGGGCGCGATGCGCAGTGACATCGAGGACGGGGTCGTGATCGTCGACCCGGACCGGCTCACGGTGCGCGTCGAGCGGCTCGTCCCCCATCCCGCCGCGCCCGGCGGTCCGGCCGAGAGCCTGTCGCCCGGCGGTCCGGCCGAGAGCCTGTCGCCCGGCGGTCCGGCAGAGGGCCCCTCCCCCGCCGAGCCGGACGACGGCGTCTCGCCGGCCGAGCGGGCCTACAAGCGCTTCGAGCCCGTGGTCTTCGACACGGTCGGCATCATGCGCAGGTTCGACGACGAGGCGATCTCGCAGGTCCCGGCCAAGGTCTCGGCGCTGATCGCGCCGTCCGCCGGTCCCGCGCCGATCGTCGCCTTCGGGTCGGAGACGCTGCTGGAGGCCAGGCTGGCGGCCCTCGAAGAGGCGTCCGTGCGCTATGCCATGAACATGCAGCGCCGCCGGGGCGGCCTCCTGGCGCAGGCCCTGCCGGACGCTGAGGTCGTCGAGGCCGGGCGGCTGCGGAGCTGGCTCGGGGGCACGCCGCTCCCCGAAGACCCGCTGGTCGCGGCGACCGGCCTGGACGGAGCGCGGCCGCTCGCCGTTCCCCGCGGCGCCGTGCTGGCGGGCCCGTGGGATCGCCGGGCCGCACGGTTCGAGCCCGATCTGGTCGGGGTGGCCGCCGGCGACTCCCCTGAGACGGCCGTGTCCCGGGCGCTGCTCGCGGCGGCGGGCGCGTACACGGTGGCGGCCGTCGCGCGCGACGAGATCGGCCTTCGCCCGGTGGACGACACCGCCCTGACCGCCGACCCCGACACCGAGCGAGGCAAACGCCTCCGCATGCTGGCGAGCGAGGTGCGGCGCGAGGGCCGGGCGCTCGCCTTCTACACGGCGCCCGGCGTCGTCCCGGTCGCGGTCCTGCGGGTGCGGGACGGCGCGGACGAGGAACTGGTCGCCCGCCCGGGACGCTCGTGGTTCGACGCCGCCGAGTCGGCGCTGCTCGCCGTGGTGGCGGCCCGCCAGATCGCCGGGTCCCCGACGGGCTGGACGGCCCCGAGCACGCCCGCCGCCCCGGCGCTGCCCGGCGCGCGGGTGTCGGAGCGGCCCGGCGACGTCTCCGCGCTGGCCGAGATCACCGGCCTGGACACGGCCGTCGCCCGTCTGCGCGCCGATGGGACGCGCGCCGGGGTCGTCGACCTCACCCCGCCCGACCTGGTAGGCGTCACGAACGTCGTCAGGGTCCTGCTGTTCCGGGATGCCGGTTCGCCGAGCTGAGGAGGGTTCCGTGTCGGATCTGGACCGAGAGCTGATCGCCCTGGAAACCGTCACGTTCGAGGTGGAGGACATCGCCGACCTCGGACGTGACGCCGCCGACTGGTGCAGCTCCAGCACCAGCACGTCCAGCTGCTCGTCGTGCAGCACGTCGAGTTGCTGCAGCTGCACGAGCAGCAGCTGCAGCAGCTCCAGCTGAGCGCGGCGGCGGACGTCCCACGACCGATCTTTGATGAGAGGAGGTGAATGACCATGGCCCTCAGTCAGGAACTCCTGGCCCTCGAGACGGCGACGTTCGAGATCGCTGACATCAGCGACCTCGGACAGGACGCCGCGGGCTGGTGCAGCTCGTCGTGCAGCTGCTCCAGCTGCAGCTCGTGCAGCACGTCGAGCTGCTGCTCGTGCAGCACCAGCACGGGGTGCGGCGGCGGATGAGCCCTCGCACCGATCACCTCGGCACAGACAAGGGAGGTACAGGATGAGCAAGACCCTCGGCCTGGAGCTGATGGAGCTCGAGGCGGCGACGTTCGAGGTCGTCGACAACGTCGACCCGTCGATGGACATGGCGGCGACCAGTTCGTCGTGCAGTTGCTCCAGCTGCTGCTCGTGCAGCACGTCGAGCTGCTGCTCGACCAGCACCAGCACGTCAAGCTGCGGCTGATCCGCACCTGAACGCTGCGGGCCAAGGGCCCTGGCCCGCAGTCACAGCCCGTCCCGGCCGCGCCACACGGAAGGTCCTGCGTTCCTTGACGAGATTGACTGACGAGACCGCCGTCAAGCCGACGTCGGCGGCGCTCCCCCGATCGGCCGTCGCCGTTCTCGGCGACCGGATCGCGGCGATGGTCTCCGCCGCGGCGGCCGAGCGCTGCGGCGCGCTGGACGTCGCCATGCTGGGCGTTCCCGGTGACACCGGCCATCTCACGATCTCCTGGGGCGCGCCGGGTCGCACGCCTTCGGTGAGCGTCCGCCGCCACGGTGAGACGATCGTCATCGCGGCCACGCCGGGCGGCGACGGTCCGTGTCCCCGATGCCTGGATCGACGCTGGACGACCTGCAGGCCGATGCTGGAGCGCCGCATCCTCGACGAACCGTACGGGGTCGTCCGCTCGCCGGCCACCGCGCCCGGCCCGCACGTGATCGCGATCGCCGCCGCCCTGGTCGGGGCGGCCGCCGCGCACGCCGGCGACGACGGGCCGAGCCGGCCGGTGTGGGAGGTGGACCTCCTGACCGCCCGGGTCGACCGCCACAGCCTGATCAAGGATTCGTCCTGCGAATCCTGCTCCGCGCCCGTACCCGACACTCCGGACAACGCCCGTGTCCGCCTCGTCCCCACACCGGCCGTACGTCCGGGCGCCACGCGCTCGCGCGCGCCCGAAGACCTCGGCCTGCCGATGGAGGCCCTGGCCAACCCGGTGTGCGGGATGCTGGGCCGGCCGGCGATGCGGGCCTACCACGCCACCGCCACCGCTCCGGTGACCGGCCGGTTCATCGTGCGCAGCAAGTACGGCCTGCACGAGATGTACTGGAGCGGGCACGCGGAGAGCTACGGCCGCAGCGAGCTGCTGGGCGCGCTGGAGGGGCTCGAACGCGACGCGGGCCAGCGTCCCCGCCGGGTCGAGGTGACGCGGCGCGCGTCCGTGACCGAGCTGGACGCGCCTCATGTCTCGATGGAGCAGTGCGGGCTCTACGAACCGGACTTCTACCGCGCGCACCAGGACAAGTACGTGCCGTGGTCGGAGAATCCCCGCGTGCCGTGGGTGTGGGGGTGGTCGCTGCGCGACGACCGGGCGGTGCTGGTGCCCGAGCAGCTCGTGTACTACCTCGACCACCGCGCCGACCACCGCAACTCCGTCCAGGAGTGCTCCAACGGGTGCGCGTCCGGGAGCTCGGTGACCGAGGCGGTGCTGCACGGCCTGCTCGAACTCGTCGAGCGCGACGCCTTCCTGATCAGCTGGTACTCGGGGCTCACGCCGGCGGAGATCGACCTGGACACGGTGGACCACCCCCTGGTCGGGCAGATGCGGGCGCACGTCGACCTGCAGGGCTATGACCTGCGCTGCTTCGACATCCGCACCGACCTGCCCGTCCCGGCCGTCGGGGCGGTCGCCGTGCGCCGCGACGGCGGTCTCGGCACGCTGTGCTTCGCCGGGGGCGCGTCCCTGGACCCGGCCGACGCCGTGCGTGCCGCGGTGTGCGAGGTCGCCTCGTACGTGACCGGCTTCCCGGACCGGGTCACCGCGTCACTGGAACACGTCGAGCTCATGGTCACCGACTACAGGCACGTCACCGAGCTGGAGCACCACGCGCTGCTCTTCGGCATGCCGGAGATGAAGCGGCACGCCGAGCACTGGCTGCGCCAGACCCGCCGCACCCCGCTGGAGGACGTCTTCGCCGACTGGACCACCGGCCGCGAGCCGGTCACCGATCTGGCGAAGCCGACCCGGGAGATCGTCGGCCTGCTCACCGGGCGCGGGTTCGACACCGTGGTGGTCGACCAGACGACGCCGGAGCAGCGGTCGATGGGCCTGCACACCGTCGCGACCGTGGTGCCGGGGCTGATCCCGATCGACTTCGGGTGGCGCCGGCAGCGGGTCCTGAACATGCCGCGCACCCTGTGGGCGCCCTACCAGGCGGGGCTGACGTCCCATCCCCTGACGCCGGAACAGCTGCACCTCGTCCCGCACCCCTTCCCGTAGGAGTTGAGTCCCGGTGAGTACGCCGCCCCGCCTCCACGATCACCCGCATCTCCCCGCGCCGCCGCCCGAGGCGGATGATCACTGGGGCCCGCAGGGCAGCGCGGAGATCGCGTTGGACTACGCGCGCCGCATGTTCGAGCGGCAGCACGTGGCGCTGCCGCCGCTGGGCTTCGAGGTGGACTGGGACGACCAGCCGTCCCGGCACAAGCTGTACGAGGACACGGTGAAGGTGCCGCTGCCCGAGCCGTTCCGCGCGATGCCCCCGGCCGGGGTCGGCGAGGCGGTGCGGACGGCGCGTGGCCCCGCGCGGGCCATGGAGCCGCCCGGCCTCGGCGTCCTCGCCTCGATGCTCGGGACCTACGGGGTGACCGGCCGCCGCACGGAGCCGAACTGGAACGACGACAGTCGCGCCAAGGCCCGCAGCGACCGGGCGGTGTGGGCGCGGCCCACGGCGTCGGGCGGCGGGATGTACCCGGCCGAGAGCTATCTGGTCGTCGGCCGGTCCGGGCCGCTGCCCGCCGGGGTGTACCACTACGACACCGGGCACCACAGCCTCGACCGGTTGTCGGCCCGCGACCGGTGCGACGAGATCGCCGCGGCCACCGGGGCGCGGGCGGGGCTGTACGCGGTGGCGACGTTGCGGTTCTGGAAGAACGCGTTCAAGTACAACTCGTTCGCCTACCACGTGGTCACGCAGGACCTCGGCGCGCTGCTGGCGTCCTGGCGCCTGGTCCTCGCCGCCCACGGGACGCCGGTCGAGCCGGTCCTGTGGTTCGACGAGGCCGCGGTCGGCGCGGTGCTGGAGGTCGACGGGCACGCCGAGGCGCCATTCGCCGTCGTCCCGCTCGGCCCGGTGACCGAGACGCCCCGCACCGCGCCGGTCCCTGAGGCCAGGATCGGCGGGAGCGCGCCGCGCCGCGTCTGGGAGCGGTCGCGCCGCGTGCGGGCGTTCGAGCTGGTCAGCCGGGTCCACGCGGCGGCACTCGTCGGCGACCGTCCGCGCCCGGGCCCCGAGGTGGCACGGGCAGGGGCACTGGAGGACGCACCGGTGGAGACTCCGGCGGGGTCACCGGCGGAGTCGTCCCTCTCGGGCACGCAGCTCGGCGCGGACCCCGGTGCGGCCGTGGTCCCGCTGCCCGATCCCCTGCCGGGACCCGCCGATCTGGACGTCGGCGCCGGCCTGCTGGCCAGGCGGACGAGCTTCGGCCTGTTCAGCGCCCGGCCGCCGCTCGACGTGCGGGACCTCGGCTGGGTGCTGTCGTCGGTCGCGCAGGTGGGCCGGGCCGGCACGGACGTGGCCCCGGCGCCGCGCGCCCACGCGTGGACCGGGCAGTGGGTGCTGGCCAACAGCGTCGCGGGACTGGAGAGACGGGTTCACCGGTACGACGCCGCGGAGCACCGCCTGGTCGCCGGGCCCGCGCTGGACGTCTCCGGGCTGCAGAGGCTCTACGCGCTCACCAACTACAGCCTCCAGGAGGCGGCCGCGGTGATCGTCGTCACCGGCCGCCTGGAGGCGCTCGTGGCGGCGTACGGCGCGCGGGGGTACCGGATGCTGAGCATCGAGGTCGGCCAGGCCGCCCAGACGGCGTACCTGGCGGCGACCGCGCGCGGGCTCGGCGTCGGCGCGGTGCTCGGGCTCGACAACATCGGGATCGACGCGCTGCTGGGCATCGAGGGAACCGGCGAGCGGAGCATGATCTTCATGCTGCTCGGCCACGAGCGCCCGAGACACCACTACGACCACAGCCTGTACCGCTCCGACGGCCGCGGCGACGCGGGCGCGACTCAGGAAGGGGCGGCGCGATGACCGACCTCCTCGACCACCCGGCGGGCGACCTGGACGCCGCCGCCCCCGCGGCCCGGTGGCGGCTCGGCGAGGGGTTCCTGCTCCGCGTGGCCGGTCAGGCGGCCGGCGTCACCGCCCTGCTGCGCACGGAGAACGCCGTGGCGTGGACCCGGCGCGTCTTCGAGCGGGAGGCGGCGCGGGACGCCGCCGGGGCGCGGCTGCGCGAGGAGTTCGAGAAGGCCCTCGCCGAGCTGGACGGCGCCGACCCCGGCCGGGTCGCGCTGGTCAACCTGCGCCGGGACGTGTACAACGCCCGCCGCCCGCGCCCCGCCACCCTGGCCAAGGCCGCGCCGCTGCTCACGCCCGCCCGCGCCGCCCTGCTCACGGAGTGGACGCGGGCCATGGCGTCGGTGGACGAGGTCATGGCCGAGGGCATGGACGTCCTCGGCGCCGACCTCGCCGCCGCCCGGGCGCGCGCCAGGGAGCTGCTGGCCGACGACGCCCTGCGCTGCGCGGTGCTGCTGCAGTCGGAGGTCCTGGAGCGCAGCATGGACCGCTACCTGGACCCGGCCAGGAAGCTGGACAAGAGCGGCCGCCAGATCGAGTGGACGCTGCTGGAACTGCTCTACCGCGCCGCGCTGAAGACCAGCCCGTTCAGCACGCTCACCTCGGTCGGGCTCGGGCGCTTCACCTCCGACGCGGCGCGGCCGGTGCCCGAGCCGGTGTCCCTGCGCCAGCGCTCGACCGTCCGGCTCAACGTGGCGGTGCTCGCCCGCCTGTCGGCGGTGATCCTCGCCGACCCCGGGCTGCGCTCGGAGATCCCGGTCGCGCTGGCGCCTGGCGCCAGCACGGACGGCGAGATCACCCGGTACGTCCGCCGCAGGACCACCGCCGGGGCCGACCCGGACGCGGTCGTCGCCCTCGACGGGGTGCACGAGGACCTGTTCTTCCTGCCGAGCGGCCCCGCGCTGAACGACGTCGTCACGATCGCCCGGCAGGACCGGCTCACCCTGCGCGAGCTTTCGGAGCGCGTGGCCGCCGCCGCGGACGACCGGACGGTGGAGACCGCCGACCAGCTCCTCGGGCACCTGCTGAGGCTGGGCTTCCTGCTCGCCCCGGACCTGCAGATCGACCTGCGGGCGCACGACCCGGCGGCGGCGTTCGCCGAGGCCCTGGCGGCGCGGTCGCATCCGACGCTGCGCCAGGTCGCGGCGGCGCTGGCGGACGCGGGTGAGCTCATCGCCCGGTACGCGACCACACCGGCCCGCGAGCGCGCCGTCCTGCTGGCCGCGATCCGCCGCCTGGTCCAGGACGCCTTCGCCCTGGCCGGGGCGCCGGAGCGGCTGGTCCCCCGCACCCTGGTCTACGAGGACACCACGATCACGAGCGACGGCATGGCGACCGGCCGCGCCGCGTGGGAGGACCGGTACCTGCCGTCCCTGGCCGCCCTCGCCGACATCCTGCCCGCGTTCGACCTGAGCCTGCCGCGACGGCTGACCGCCCTGGGGTTCTTCCGCGCGCGGTACGGATCCGGGGGCCGATGCGAGGACGTGGAGCGGTTCTGCCACGAGTTCCAGCGCGACTTCTTCTCCCCCTACGGCCAGCGGGCGATGCGCAGGCGCGCCTTCGACGACGGCAACAACTACGTGCCGCAGGAGAACTGGTTCAAGCTGCCCGAGATCGCCGCGCTGGACCGGGCCCGCGAGGCCGCGTCCCTTCACCTGCGCGGCCTGGAGCCCGAGGCCGGCACGCCGGAGGAGATCCGGCTGGGCCCGGACTTCGTGGACGCGGTGCGCGCGCACCTGCCCGCCGACCGCCGCTTCGACCAGCCCTGGTCGATGTTCGTCCAGCTCGCCTCCCCCGCCGGACGACCGGGCGAGGGGCGGCTGGTGCTCAACCAGGCGTACTCGGGGCTGACGCTGATGTTCTCGCGGTTCGCGCACAGCCTGGACCTGGACGGAGCCGGGGCGCGGGAGCTGTTCGCCGACACGCTGCGCCGCTACACGCCGCCCGGGGCCGTGCTCGCCGAGCTGCGCGGCGGGTACGAGACGACGAACCTCAACATCCACCCGGCGGTCACCGACTACGAGATCGTCTGCCCCGGCGACGTCAGCACGCGGCCGCCGGACGAGCGGATCCCGCTCGACGACATCGTCATGGTGCACGACGAGCACGCCGACCGGGTACGGCTGGTGTCCAGGCGGCTCGACCGCGAGGTGATCCCCCTCTACCTGGGCTTCCTGCTGCCGATGGCGCTGCCGGAGGTGCAGCAGGCGCTGATGTGCTTCGCGCCGGGCGGCATGGCGCAGATCGACCTGTGGGCGGGCACCGGCAGGCCGATCCCGGCCGAGGGCATCACGATGTACCCGCGCCTGGTCCTCGGGAACCTGGTGCTCCAGCGCCGCATGTGGAAGCTGAACACCCAGGTCTTCCCGTTCAAGGACCCCGGGCACACCGACGCCGAGCACCTGCTCAGGGTCCGGCGGTGGCGGCGCGAGCACGGGCTCCCCGACCGGGTCTTCGCCCGCGTCGACGCCTCCGGCCGTGGGACGGCCCCGGACGAGGACGCCGGGCCGGCCCGTCCGGGCGACGACCGCAAGGCGGCCCGCAAGCCGCTGCCCGTCGACTTCGACAGCTGGATGTCGATCCAGCTGCTGGAGCAGCTCGCCCGTGGCGCCTCCTCGCGCATCGTGCTGACCGAGTGCAGCCCCGGCCTGGACGAGCTGTGGCTGCGCGACGAGCACGGACGGGCCCACGTCGCCGAATTCCTGATCGAGCTCTACGACACAGCAAGGGGTCAGCATGGGTGACGAATGGGTAGCCCTGCACGTCTTCTACGCCAGCGACGCCAACCCGATCGTGGTCGAGGCCGTGCGTCCCCTCGTCGAGCGGCTGCGCGCGGACGGCCTGATCAGCGGGTGGTTCTTCATCAAGTACTGGAAGGAGGGGCCGCACCTGCGCGTGCGGCTCAAGCCGGCGTCCCCCGGGCTGCGTGAGGAGGTCACCGCCCGGGCCCTCGACGCCGTGCGCGAGTTCCTGGCGCGGCGGCCCGCGCTCTACGAGAACGACGTCGACGGCCTCGGCGACCTCTACAAGCGGATGTACGTCGCCGAGTACGGCGAGGCGCGCTGGGCCGAGGAGTACGGCGCCGACGGCCGCATGCCGTTCCGGCCGAACAACAGCGTCGCCGTGCTGCCGTACGAGCCCGAGTACGACCGCTACGGCGGCGAGGAGGGCATCCGGATCGCCGAGTGGCATTTCGAGCACTCCAGCGACATGGTGGCCCACCTGCTGGCCACGTCCAACACGCACGTGCGGCCGGTGCTGCTCGGACTGGCCGCCCAGCTCACGCTGATGACGGCCTGTACGTTCCTCCCGGATGACGCCGCCGTCCACCGCTTCTTCCAGCGCTACCGGACCTTCTGGGAGACCTCGTACCAGGAACCGGCCGCCGACGCCCACGGCTCCTTCGACAAGAGCATGGAGCTGACCCGCGACACGTTCACGGCGAGGATGGCCAGGATCCGGGCGCTGGCCGACGCCGGAGGGGAGGCGGAGTCGTCCCGGATCGAGCGGACCTGGCTGGCCCACTGCCGGGAGCTCCGGGACCGGGTGCGCGCCGCCGCGGACCGGGGCGAACTGCTCTTTCCGTCGCGGGACGGCGGCGGACCGGCGCCGATGCCCTACGGCGAGGACCTGGTCACGGTCCTGCTGAGCTCCTACATCCACATGACCAACAACCGCCTGGGGGCGGCCATCCTGGACGAGGTCTACCTCTCCTATCTCATCGAGCGCCTGCTGGAGCCGGGCGCTCGGCTGGCGAGGTCGGCGTGACGATCGGCGAAGAGGTCTCGCGTCCCCCGTCACCGGAGGGCGACCCCGCCTGGCTGGACGAGGCCCGTCCCCGCCTCAGGGCCGCCGTCACCGTGGGGCCGGGCCTGACCAAGGGGCAGGCCGTCGTCCACTTCGTCGCCGACGCGGAGACCCGGGCGTATCTGCAGGTGGGGCCGCGTGAGGCGTTCCTCATGAGCCGCCTGGACGGCACGCGCTCCCTCGCCGAGATCGGCGCCGAGTACGCCGCGCGGTTCGGCAAGCGGCTGGCCGCCGAGCACTGGGGGCAGTTGCTGGGCCTGCTGGGGTCCCGGGGGCTGCTCGAACCCGCCGACCCGGCGCGGCTCGACGTCCTGCGGGAGAAGGCGGCGCTCGCGCGCGGATCCGAGGGCCGCTCGGCCCTGCTCTGGCGCATGCCGATCCCCCGCGCCGCCGACCTCGTCGCCCCGGCCGCGCGCTGGTCCGGCTGGCTCCTCAGGCCGGTCGTCGCCGTGCCGCTGACGCTGGCCGGGCTCGCGGCGGGCGTCCTGGCCGGGCTGAACTTCACCACGCTGTACGCCGCGGTGGAGCAGGGCCCGTCGCGGTGGCCGTTGACGCTGGCCGGGTTCCTGATCACGTGGATCATGATCGGGCTGCACGAGCTGGGCCACGGGGTCGCCTGTCACCGGTACGGAGGACGGCCCACGCAGATCGGCCTCATGTGGCGCTTCCCGCTCGTGGCGTTCTACTGCAAGGTCGACGACGTCGTGACCTTCCCGAAGGCGCGCCACCGCGTCGCCACGTCGTTCGCCGGGGTCTACGTGAACCTCATCGCGCTGCCGCCCATCGGCGCGCTGTGGCTGTGGGGGCCGCAGACGGGCTGGGCGCACAGCCTGGCCGCCGCGCTCCTGCTCTTCGGGACCGTCGCCGTCTTCTTCAACCTGCTGCCGGTCCTCCAGCTCGACGGCTACCACATGCTCGAACACGCCACCTCGACCGTCCACCTGCAGTCGGAGTCCGCCCGCTTCGCCGCCGCTTTCCTGCGCCGCGGCCCGGCGGGGGTCGGCGGTTACCCGCGCCGGGCGCGATGGATCTACGCCGGGTACGCCGTGCTGTCGGCGGCGATCCTCGGACCCGCGCTGTTCCTGCTCGTGCGGCTGTGGTTCGGCACGCTCGCCGGCCTGTGGGGCCAGGCGGCGGCCGCCCTCATCCTGCTCGCGGAGGCCGCGGCCGTCGCCGCCTTCCTGGTCTGGGCCGTGCGCCGGCGCCGGTCCGCCGCGCGCTAGTCCCGGCCGGCCACGGTGGTACCGGCGAGCAGGTCGGGGTAGGTGCGGCCCGAGGGCGTGCAGATCATCACGGCCTGCGCGGCGAGGGCGGCGTACGCGCACGCCAGGAGCGCCGCGCCGCGCTTCCGGCCCTCCTGGAGATCCCACACCCCCTGGTGCGCGAGCTCCCACGGGATCGCCGTCTTGAGCGCCGTCCGGAGCAACGCGGCGGCGTACGGCGGGGGCGACTGGGTGTCGCGCCCGCGCGCCTGGAGCCGCAGCAGCCGCTTGCCGGGCGTGCCGCCGGTCGCCTCCGCCGCCGCGAGCCCGCAGGTCACCGGCACGGTCAGCGCGACCGCCACCAGGACGCGGACCCGGGCGCCGCCGCTCCCCCGCCCGGTCCGGCCGCGCCGCACCTGGAGGACGGCGAGGAGCGCGAGCGGGACGGCGACGGCCGCGTAGTCGACGGCGGTCGCGGCGGCCCGGCGTCCGAGGAGGGCGCCCCGGGCACGCCAGGCGGGCGGCGACGACCGGACGGGCGGCGTCATGCCATCCCGCCGTACGCGCCGATCGGATACTCGACCCGGGCCTCCCCGTCGAAGGGGTCCCGGGCGGGGGACGTCCTCCACAGGGCGGGATCACCCCGCAGAATCGCCATCTCCAGCCCCTTCAGCACGGGGCTCGGCTCGAGCCCCAGCTCGTCGGCGAACAGCTGCCAGGTCTGCCGGTAGACGGCCAGCGCCTCGGCGGTACGGCCGGACCGGTACAGCGAGAGCATCAACTGGGCGCGGAGCCGCTCGCGGAAGGGGTGCTCGCCGACCAGGCGGTACAGCTCGGCGGTCACCTGGGCGCTGCCGCCGACGGCCATCTCCAGGTCGATCCAGTCCTCCTGCGCCGACAGCCTCCGCTCGGCGAGCCGGGCCGCCTCCTGTTGCATGATCCTTCCGGGGACGCCCGCCAGCGGGGCCCCCAGCCACAGCGACAGCGCCGACCGCAGCCGCCCGGCGGCCATCGCGATCCGCCCCGCCGCGGCCAGCTCCCGACCCTCGGCGACCTGCCGGTCGAACACGGTGGCGTCGAGACGGCACTCGCTGACGTGCATGGTGTATCCGACCGGGTATCCGATGATCTCCACCTCGGACACGCCCACATCGCGGATCCGGCGCCGGAGCATCGACGCGCAGTTCTGGATCTGGTGGCGCGCCCCCTCGGGCGGGCCGTCGTCCCACACCGCCTTGATCAACGACTCCACCGGCACCAGGCGGTTCGCGTTCAGCAGGAGCGCGGCCAGCACGACCTGCTGCCGGGGGCTCTTGAGGTGAAGGCGCCGATCGTCGTTGCACACGTGCAGGGGCCCGAGGACGCGAAACCCGATCTCCGACATGCGGACCTCCGCTTGCTGCTTGGCGACCGTCTCATACCTGATCAGACCTGGGTACATTGCCGGTCTATCGGAAATACATCGACGGAGGCCCCAGACCGGGACGATCGCCGCCACGCGCTGCGAGAGCGGTCGGCGAGAAGGGCCGTGGCGTGCGGATGTGCGGACAGGGCCGCACACGACCGACGCACGGTTGGCAAATCCTGATCATGCGGACATCGCAATACTGGCAGAGTTCACGGCGATTTCCAGTGATGAGCCCTTTACGGGTACGCGGGAACGATCGACTATGGGGCCATTGACGCCCCCTTTACTGTCCGTACAGTCCCCTTGACCGTACTCTGGCCTGGTCAGCGCTATCCCGGAGCACGACGATCGTATGGAATTCGGCCTGCTTGGACCCCTTGTCGTCAAGACAGCGACCGGGCGGGAACTGTCCTTGAAACGCGCGAAGCACCGGCATCTCCTGGCCGCTCTGCTCCTCCAGCCCAACACCACCGTCGCCGCGAGCCTCCTCATCGACCAGATGTGGGGCGAGCGGCCGCCGCAGTCCGCGCGCAACAACCTCAAGACGTACGTGTGGCAGCTCAGGCGGATGCTGGCGGCGCTCGACCACGGCAGGGCGCACATCGAGACCTCCGGGAACGGCTACCGGATCACCGTGCGGCCGGACCAGCTCGACACCCTCCTGTTCCAGGACCTCACCCAGCAGGGCGGCCAGGCCCTGCGCCGCGGTGACGTCGCGCTGGCCGAGGCCACGTTCAGCCGGGCGATGGACCTGTGGCGCGGCGAGGTCCTCCAGGGCGTGACCCTCTCCGGGCCCCTCAGCGCCTGGGCGGTCACCCTGGCCGAGGACCGCCTCGAAGTGCTGGAGGACCTCATGGAGGCCCGGCTCGCGCTCGGCCGCCATTCGGAGGTGATCGGCCCGCTGCGCCGCGCGGTGCACGAGCACCCCCTGCGGGAACGGCTGTGGATCCAGCTCATGACCGCGCTCTACCGGGACGGCAGGACCGGCGAGGCCCTCCACGCGTACCAGAGCCTGCGGCTGCATCTGGTCAGCGAGATCGGGGCGGAGCCCGGCCCGGCCGTCCGCCGGCTCCACCAGCGCGTCCTCGCCGCCGACCCCGGCCTCGACGCGCACGCGCCCACGGCCTGCCTCCACGCCTGCGAGGAGATCTCGGCGCGTGGGGCGGCGACCACCGGCTCCCCGCGGTGCGCCGCCGCGCCCGCCGCCCCGGCGGAGCTGCCGTCGGACGCCGGCGCGTTCGTGGGCAGGGACGCCGACCTCGCCCGGGCGATCGCCGTCCTCGGCGATCCCGCCACCGGACCGGGATCGTTCGTCGCCATCGACGGCCCCGCCGGGGTCGGCAAGTCCCGGCTCGCCGTCCGCCTGGCCCACGCGGTCGTCGCGGCCTATCCCGACGGGCAGCTCTACATGAACCTCCACGGGGCGTCGCCGGGCCTCGCCCCGCTCACCCCCGGCGAGGTGCTCGCCCGCTTCCTGAGATCGCTCAACGTCCCCGGCGTGAGCGGCCGTGAGGACGTGGACGAGGCCGCCGCGCTGTTCCGGACCCGGACGGCGGGCAGGCGCATGCTCGTCGTGCTGGACAACGCCGCCGACGCCCTCCAGGTGCGGCCGCTGCTCCCGGGCGGGTCGACGTCGACCGTCATCGTGACCAGCCGCACCAGGCTCACGACCTTGGACGCGACCGTCCGCCTGCACCTGGACATGCCGGGCGAACGCGACGCGATCGGCCTGCTGGCGGCCTTCGCCGGGCCCGAGCGGATCGAGGAGGATCCGCAGGCGGCGGCCAGGATCGTCGAGCTGTGCGGCCGCCTTCCCCTCGCCGTCCGCATCGCGGGCGCCCGGCTGGCCGCCCACCCCCACTGGCCGGCGGCGCGGCTGGCCTCGCGGCTGGCGTCGGCCGAGAGCCGGCTGGACGAGCTGGCCCAGGGCGACCTGTGCGTCCGCACGAGCCTGTCGGCCGGTCACGAGCTCGACCGCCATCCGGAGGCCGCCGAGCTGTTCAGCCTGCTCGGCCTCCTGGACCTCCCCGATGTGACCGCTCCCGTCGCCGCCGCGCTCGCCGGTCGCGGCACCGACGACGTCCACACGTCCCTGGACGCGCTGGTCCGCGCCCGCCTTTTGGAGAGCCACGCCTCGGACGGCTACCGCATGCACGACCTGACCCGGCTGTTCGCCCGCGAGCGGGCCATCAGGACGCTGCCCGAGAGCGATCGCGCCGCCGCCGTCCGCCGGGCCGTCCACTGCCGCCTGCCGGCCTCCCGCGCCGCCACCGCCATGCCCTCGCTGTCCACCCTGATCGGCACCTGGCCGGGCCGCCACGACGAGAGGACCTTCGTCACGTCGGCGAGCCCCTCGGCTCCGGCGGCCGGCCGGGCGCCGTCGATGCCGGGCCAGACGTCCCGCGCGTAAGACCGGCACCGCCGCGCGCCCGGCCGGACCTCCTCGACGCTCCGGCGTCCGGCCGGGGCGGCGGCCGTGGAGCCGCGGCGATCCGGGGCCCGGCGGCGCGCGAGGTTGACCCCGTAATGTCCTGGTGGGCATGGTGGGCTGGTGACCAGCGATGAGACGCGTGACGGAGTTCCGCTGACCAACCTCGACCAGCCGCTGTTCGACGGGGCGGGCGCGACCAAGCGCGACCTGGTCGACTACCTGGACGCCGTCGCCGGCCGCATCGTCCCGGTGCTGCGCGGCCGGCCGCTCTCGGTGATCCGCGTGCGGGCGGGCCAGGAGCCGTTCATGCAGAAGAACGTCCCGAAGTACACGCCGGAGTGGGTGCGCACGGTGACGCTGTGGGCGGAGACCTCACGGCGGCAGGTCTCCTACGCCCTGTGCGACGACCGGCGCACGCTGCTGTGGTTCGCCAACCAGCGCGGCTGCTTCCTCTAACCACACTACCGCTCCCGGGGGAACCACGGGAGCTTTGTGAGCCCGGAGCATCTTGGCGGTGATGCGTGCCCAGCTCGCACATTCTCAGGGCAACGACACCACGACCGGCGCCGAGCTGGGGCGGTCGCTGACGGCTTCCCCATTGTCGATCACGGGTTGGGGTCGTCGTTGGGGATGACGCACCACACGAGGAACCCCCCGCTCTTGGTGACCGTCGCGCCCCAGTCCGACGAGATCGCGTCCACGATGAACAAGCCCCGTCCCCCCTCGCGCATCGAGTTCTCAATGTCGTCCTGTGGGGGGTCGAGTATCGGTTCCTCTTCCAGGGCCGTCCCCGCGTCCTGGACTTCGAGCCGGAGGGCGCTGCCGCCCAGGTCGAACAGGCGCAGCCACACCACTCCGCCCGCTGTGGCGTACCGGACGGCGTTGGTGACCAGCTCGGACGCCGCCAGGCGTACGTTGAAGTTGGCCGGGTGATCCGCGCCTATCCACTTGTCGATGGCCTCCCGTGCTACGCCGGGGGTGTCGTCGCGTCGTAGAAGCTCTACCTCGCCTATCAGACTCGCGGTGAACGGAATTGCGCGCATTGGGTGGGGATCCTGTCTGCGAGTGGCCTTACGGCTGTTCATCCGATTTGTCATCGGGCTTGCCTGTCGCCGTGCGTTTGTCTCCGAAAAGCAGATTCCCAGGATGCCTGCGCTCATCTAGAGTGCGCATAGGACCGACCAACACAGGTGTCTCACACATCTGTTGCGGTAAATCTAGTAGTGACTCGCTACAATTTGTAGCGGTGAGGGGAGCTGCGATGCCGCCCATGAAACCCGATAAGTCGGTCAGCCCCGAGGCTCGGTTAGGCGTTGAGCTGCGACGACTTCGGCAGGCCGCTGGCCTTTCACAGGAGGAGCTTGCGCGGAAAGTCAACTTCTCTGCCGCGATGGTCGGTTTCGTGGAACGCGCGGAGCGCACGCCAAAACAGGACTTCATACTTCGTTGTGAAGCAGCTCTAGGTATCAGTGGCCCCCTTCTGGAGCTGTGGGGGGCATGTGAAACCACCTCACTACGCTGGTTCCGGCCCTGGACGAAGATTGAGGCGTCGGCCCGCGCCATCAGGACGTGGCAACCCGTGCTCATCCCTGGACTGCTCCAGACTCAGGACTACGCCCGCGCCGTTCTGAAGACCGAGCCGGGGATCTCTGAGGAGCAGGTTGAGGAGTTACTGACCGCTCGTGTCCAGCGACAGAAGATCCTTGATCGCCGGACACCGCCCATGCTGGCCGTCGTCATCGACGAGTGCGTATTGCTTCGGCCCGTGGGGGGCGCCCGCGTGATGGCCGATCAACTAGGCCATCTGCTCGACCTCATGGCACGGCCGTGTATCTCGGTGCAGGTGGTACCGCTGGCTGTCGGAGCGACGAACGGACTAGCAGGTGCGTTCGCCCTCGCACAGGTAGCGGGCGAGAGAGATGCCGCCTACCTGGACAATGCCATCAATGGACAGGTAACCGATCGCGCGGACGATGTACATGCCGTTAGCCTCAAATACGACGCGGTTCGCGCGTGGGCACATCCACTACACGTATCCGAGCAAGTGATACGGGAGGCGAGAGGAAAGCATGAGTCTGCGGGATGAAGTGGCAAGCGAGCTGGCGACGGCCGCGTGGCGCACCGCCACCAAGACCAGCTCCAACGGCGGGGACTGTGTCGAGGTCGCTCCCCTGTCCGGCGGTCGCGTAGCACTTCGCGACACCAAGGACAAGGGCACAGGCCCCGTGCACGTCTTCACTCCGAGTGAGTGGGATGCGTTCCTGGATGGCGCCAAAAAGGGTGAATTCGACTTCTGACCTTGCCATTCGACGTCACAGAGGTCCCCCGGTCGTTGGCCGGGGGACCTTTTTGTCGCTACAAGTAGGTTGTATTCGTGTACGGGCAGGCACGCGACGTAGTTGCATCCGTGCTCTACGGTGATCCGCCGTGACGATGCCAAGAGACAAGCCTCAGCTCATCAGCGTGACCGTCGGTGGGCACAAGATCGCCGTACGAGCGCATGACATCTTCGTCTACCTCGCGGAGATACACGCGGAGCGGAAGACCGATGTGATTCGAAGTGACGTCTTCGGGGAGCACGCGGACGCGCTGAGCTACGTCAACGACGAGGGTGAGGCCGGCGGCTACGCGGAGGTCATCGCGTACGACATCACCAACCCCAAAGAGCCGGTACGCCAGAGGGCGGTCTACCGGACCGAGTACCCCGACAACTATCTCCGCACTGTCTAGACCATCTCGGCGCTGCGGCGCCCGCAGCTACACCTCCGTGGGGGAGGCGTAGCGTTCCCAAAGCCAGCGACGGAAGACCTCAGGCCGTGACCCCTTCCGGGGTCACGGCCCTTTTCTCATGTCGGGATAACGTTAGCCGGGTGAGTAGCTATGAGGTCAGCGTGGGCAACGCAGAACCGGTGCGGGTGAAGACGTTTCAGGAGGTCCAGCGGGTTGTCATGGAGGCTCTGACCAGCCTTCTGGCGCAAGACCCCGAGGCAGCCGCAGAGGGTGTCGGGATGGCCAACCGCGCGTTCGTCGTGGGCACGGTCGAGCATGCGCTTAATTCCCATCGCTCTTGGCGCACGGTCGTAACTGTCCACGGTGAACCGGTCTTGGTACTCGTTAGGAAACGTCTGTGGTGATGGGTCTGGTGGGTCTTGTTACTCCTCAGCTTGCCGGTTGTCTGGGGCGTTCGGTGGCTCGTGTTCGGTTGCCTGGAGTTCGGCTGTGGTGAGGAGCTGGCGGGCTATCTGGGTGTAGTGGTGGTCCGGGCCGTAGAGGCGTTCGCGGTCGGTGAGGACTTGCTGATGTAGGGGGATGGCGCGGTCATGGTCGCCAGCTAGCTGGTAGGCGTAGGCGAGGTTGCTGCGTGCGGTGATGGTCTCGGAGTGGTCGGGGCCGTAGACGCGGGCGTAGTCGGTGACGGACTGCTGATGGAGTTCGATAGCGCGGCCTAGATCGCCGGTCGCCCTGTACGAGCTGGCCAAGTTGGCGCGGCCGTTGAGGGTGTGGGGGTGGTCAGGGCCATGGATGCGTTCGTAGTCGGTGAGATTGCGCTCGTGGAGTTGAAGTGCGCGGGCTTCGTCGTGCTGTAGCGCGTAGAGGTAGGCGAGGTTGGCCCGCGCGACCAGAGTTTCCGGATGGTCCTCACCCAAGATGCGCTCAGAATCAGCAAGATTGCGCTGATGGAGGGGGGTTGCCGTGGTGAGGTCGCCCGCAGCGCGGTACGCGCTGGCGAGGAAGCTGCGGGCAGTCAAGGTGTCTAGGGCGTCGGGGCCTTGAATGCGTTCGTAGGCGTTGACGGCCCGCTGAGCGGATGCGATGGCCTGGTCGAAATGACCGTCACCTTGCAGGAATCCCGAAGTGGCACGCAGGATGCTCGCAGTGTCGGGGGTGTCCTGATCCTGACCGATGTGATCGGTGAAAGCCAGGGCGTGTGGGAAGAGTTCGCGCCAGCGGGGCCAGCTAGGGACGTTGAACAGAGGATTTTCCGGGAGGGAATCAAGTAGGAGCTGTGCGGCGCGGTCGCGGGCCTGGCTAACCGTGACGGGCGCGCTGTGGGGCCTGGCGGCGTCGGGGATGCGGGCAACTGCTTGGACCAGCCGGTGAACGGTGACCGTCTGCGGAGTCAGGGTGATCATGCTGTAGGCGTTCAGCAGGGCAAGGGCGTCATCAACCGTAAGTGGGTCTTCGTGCAGTTGATAGGCGAGATCGCGGGGAATCGGGTCGGGAGCGAGCCATGCGAAGGTGCGGAGGATCTCGCCGGCTAGCGGCTGCCTGCCCGCAATGGCCTCAAGTGACAGTTGCCAGATCCGGGCAATAGTGCGCTGTCTGTCGGACTCCCCGCTCGCGTCAGATGCAGCCGAGGCGGCGAACATGCGGGCAGGGTAGCGCCGCAGGCGGTCTAGGTAGGCGGCTGGGGTGATCGCCGCGTGCTGGATGTAGGCGGCTGCCTGTTCCAGCGCCAGCGGCAGGTAGCCGAGTTCGGCAGCGAGACGTTCAAAGACCGCCCGGTCGGCGTCGTCGCTCGGATTGGTGATTCGCGTGAGTAGGTCCAGCGCGGCATCGGGAGGAAGCAGGGCCAGCGGCAGAGGTCGTGCAACGCGGTGCCATCCCGTGGCGTGACGGCTGGTGATCAGGTGCCGACCGGCGGCCAGTATCCCGAGCACGGATTCGATGCTTTGCGGTGAGTCCGCGTCATCGAACACCAAGAGCCAGCCGTCATGGGCTTGCAGCCAGCCGATGGCCCAGGCGGCAGCCTCGGCGCTGGTCTTGGCCGTCAGGTTCTCATACGGGTTGAGTCGGGCGGCAAGCTGGGCAAGCCCCGTGACGACGCTGACGGACGAATCAGCGGTAATCCACCATATTGGGTTGTATCGGTCGCGATTGCTGTGTGCGAACTGAAGAGCCAGCGTGCTCTTGCCGGTACCGCCTAGGCCGTGCACTACGGGCGGAGCGGTGGGCGGTTCCTCGCCCAGGACCGCGTCCAGATGCGCTAGGACGTCAACCCGGTCCACAAAAACTTGGTTGCTGGGAGAGGGTAAATTGCGCAATCCCCGCACCGCCGTAATCTCGGCGGGCGTGCGGACGGCATCCGCCGGCAAATGGACGGTACGAGCGTCGATCGTGGCGCCCTCGCCGGTACTTATGACGCCGGTATTAATACTGACCCCGGGCGAGTGAGGGTCAAGCCCATCTTGGGTATCCGCCGCTGCCTGCGTGGACCGGCCGGTAAGGGCGGCGAATCGCTCTCTCACGGCCGCCGAAGCTTGCGCCAGAGCGGAGTCAAGAACCTGCTGTGTCTCCGGCCGTGGCCGCATCTCAAGTTTCTCGTGCCAGTCAGCGACCGTGCGCAGCCCTAATCCCAGATGCGTGGCGAATTGCTGATTACTCATCCGTAGCGCGGATTGCAGTGCACACGCGTCCCGCCCTGTCCAGCCGTTCACCATCTCCACTGGCTACCGCCTCATTGCCGTTTTCGTACGGTGGTCGATGTCGCCAGCATAACTCGGCGCCCCCTCACAGATCAGACTTCCACCGCTTCCGAGGCTGAGAACGTGCGCTTGCCTGCGGATGGCGTGCGTTTGCACATGCCCGGCAAGGTCCCCGCGAGGCTGACCGCCGCATCCGCTCGCCCACGTCACAGGGGCGGGAAACGCCGATCTACCAGCCCCGCACGGCGAACCGCACTGCGACCGCACTGGTAATGCACTGAAGCCGCATTACGGCCGCATTGGAACCGTACCTAATACCGGATGGAATTCAGGTATGGAAATCACGGCCACCGAAAAAGCCTCCCTCCGGCTTGTTTCGGCCAACTGCGGAAGCGAGTAAGCGAATGTTCTGGAATGCCGTACTGGCTGGCATCGGGCTTATGGCCGTTTCGACGGTCGTAGTCTTCGTGGCCCTGATCATCGGAATTCATCGGGGTGACCGTCACCATTTGGTGAACGCGCCGCGATCTGGTTCTGACGCTTTGGCGCGTCGGTTCCTCGTGCGAGTCCGCTACTCCGGTAGCGCGGAAGGGAAAGACCAGTGAGTCGAGTAAATGACATTTCCCCGGTTACCACCGCCGCCCGTCACCGCACCGATCGCCGTGGGTGCCCCTGTGGTGCGGCGCTGGAGCTTGGCAACAAGCGTTGCGGCAAGTGCCGTGCCCGCGCTCGCTGGCGTCGTCGTAAGGCCCGTCACGACGGCATATGACACCTCACGTGCTTCCACGTCCAACGGTCTAGCCGGAAGGAGGTGATGCCCCTATGACCGTATCGATTCCCCTCGTGGTACTGCTCGGCGTGGTCGTCGTGCTGGCCGTGCGCTACCTCAAGTTGCGCCTGTGGATGGCGCTGATCTGCGCCGTGTTCGGCTACCTGACGGCCGCGACCACGCTGGCACCCGAGATTGACCGCGCCCTGCGCGCGTTCCTGCACTGGATCACTCCCGGTAGCTGACCTGTCCACCGACCCTAGAGAGGTGATGCCTCAGTGGCCTACCGACTTCCATACCCTGACCCCGAACTTCAGGAGGTGCTGAACCGTAACGACGTAGCCCGTGAACTCATCGCCAATTTCGCCCGATCCACCGCGACCCTTGGCGACCTCTGGCACCACGTCACCGCTGCCCTTCACGACACGTCCGTCCTGGTCGCCGAGATCACCCGACTCCGCGCCGAGATCAGTAAGACCCGGCTGCACCGTGCGAACCTGACCGCCGCCATGCGCGCCGCCCTGAGCGCCGACGCGGACGGCGAACCCGACCCTCTGTCCTACCTGCGTGACGAGCTTGCCGACCAGGCAGGCACCCTCGCGCCGAGCAGCCCGGACGGTGGCGCATGACACGGCCACCGTCCGACCCCGACCACACGCCCGACCGCTCCATCGTGACCCCGCTGACGGGCTTCACCTGGTCGGATCCGGCGACGGGTACCGGCCCTGACCAGGACTCGGGAGAGAGCGCCGGCACTGCCTCCGGCCCCGACGACGCCCAGGATGCAGAGGATGGTGCGTACTTCGATCGAGAATCGGTTCCCAGGGATCAACCGGCGGTCGGACCGCCGGTTGATCCCCCCGACGATGGCATGCCCCCGGACCGGTCCCCGACCGGTCCGGGGCGCGCCCCGGTCGTCCCGCCATGGATGCGCACGAGGGTCGGTAGGCGTGCCATGTTCGCCTGGTGGGCCAGGGATGCCGCCTATGTGCTCGGTTACCACACGGTTCGCCTCCCCAAGTACGCGCTCAAGACCGCCGCGTATGCGCCCGTCGGGTTCGTCTCCGGCATCGCCCGCGTGCTGCGCTGGGCCAGTGCAGAGGATGGCAACCGCGCGTTGAGGCAGGCCGCGGCGGACCGCAACGACCCTGTCACCTGGCTCAAGCTGGACAAACAGCGGGAACGGCAAGCGCGCTGGCGCTGGTCGGTGCTGTTGCTGGTCAGCCTGCTCACGGGGGCATCGGTGGTGACCCTGCTTATCTTGGACGTGACGGTGCCGGATTGGGCACGATGGGCATTGCTCGCCGTGCTGACACCGCTGTTAGCCCGTGCCGGACGGCCTGAGGACAAGCCGATCACCGATCGCGTCAGCCAGGGGTCGCGCTATCGCAAGCTCACGGCTGAGTTGGTAAGGCGTGCCCTGCTCAGCATCGGTATACCGGCGATCAACAGCGCCGTGGCCAAGGATCAGCACGCCATCAGCTTCCCGGATGAGATCCACCGAGACGGCCCCGGGCATCTGGCCATCGTGGATCTGCCCTTCGGCGTGGAAGCCGTCGACGTCGTCGCACGGCGCGGCAAGCTGGCGTCCGGGATGCGGCTACCGCTGGACCAGGTATGGCCAGAGCCCGCCCAGGGCCATCCTGGACGGCTGGCGCTTTGGGTCGGCTACCAACCCGCGAGCAAGACGCAAACGCCGTCCTGGCCGCTGTTGAAGGGCGGCAGGGTGGATGTCTTCACGTCCTTCCCGCTGTTCGTCACGCCCCGCATGGAGATCGTCAACGCCATGCTGATCTTCCGCAACTGGTTGATTGGTGGGCAACCCGGTTCGGGCAAGACGTTCCTATTACGACTGCTGGTCCTGGCAGCCAGCCTCGACCCGCGCGCTGAGATCAGGGGGTATGCGCTCAAGGGGGTCGGAGACTTCGCGGTGGTCGAACCTGTCTGCGCCGAGTACGGCGATGGCCAAGACGACGCCACAATCGGCAAAGCAGCCGCCATGATCAAGTGGCTGTATCAGACCGAGTGCCAGCAGCGCGCGGCGAAGATCGCCCACTATCACGCGCTGGGCATGGCCCCGGAAAACAAGGTCACGTCCGAGTTGGCCTCGCGCAAGGGATCAGGGCTGCATCCGCTCGTGGTCTTTCTCAACGAGGCGCAAGAGCTGTTCCAGCACTCGGAGTACGGCGCTGAAGCCGGTGAGCTGTGCGAAAAGGTGATCAAGCTTGGGCGAGCGCTGGGCGTGATCTTGCTGCTAGATACCCAGATCCCGGACAAGGACAGCCTGCCCACAGGGATTACCCGCAACATCAACACACGCGTGTGCATGTCGGTCCGCGATCAGGTCGCCAATGACATGATCCTCGGCACTGGCATGTACCGGGCGGGCTATCGGGCGACCGTGTTCGAGCCGGGAAACGACAACGATCCGGGCGACGCTGGTTGGGGCGTGGTCGTCGGCGTGGGCAAGCCTGGTGCCCGCCGAAGCTTCGAGGTCAACGCCGATCAGGCCAAACAGGTCGTCGCACGGGCGATCGAGATGCGGGTTGCGGCGGGCACCATGCCCGAACCCGACACCCAGACCCGACCCGATCCGCCCGCCTACGATCTGCTCTCCGATCTCGCGCGCATTTGGCCTGCCGGAGAAGATGCCGCGTGGAACGCGGAGCTGTGCGAACGGTTGGCCGAACTCCGGTCGGAGGTCTACGCCGGATGGCGCTCCGAACAGCTCACCAGCGCCTTGAAGCCTCTCGGGGTCAAGGTCGGACCCATCGGCCGCCGCATCGACGGCAAGAAGCACACCAGGCGCGGCATCTACCGCGCTGATCTCGCCCAAGTCATCGCGGAACGTAATCAAAACCGCTCCGCCGACTAGGCGCGGAGGGTGCTTCCGGAAGCAGGTGACCATACTTCCGGAAGCACCCCCGCTAGCACCCTGATATGCCATCTGACCAGGCCGGTAGCAGGTAGCAGCCTGACCGCCGACTAGCCCGAAACCCCCTCAGGAGGTGGTTTCTTGCCCACAGACACGCTGATTGCTTTCGCGGCGATCACCCTTCCCATCCTGTTCACGCTGCGTTACGCCTTTCTCTGCTACGTCCGACCGTTCCGCGAACACCAACGATGCCGTGGCACTGGCCGCATTCCCTACCCGTTCGGCCTATCCGGCTGGCGCTTCTGCCCTCGCTGCAACGGCACTGGCCTACGCCTCAGGCTCGGCCGCCGCCTGTGGAACCGCACCCGCCGCCTGTACCGCGACTGAACTGGCTAACTCGGAACGACGCCATCCAATGCCCGCCGTGCGCGGCAGTGCCGTGCACGGCGGAAAGGGAAGCGCCCACCTAGAGAAAGAGGTGATGCTCAACGAGTAATCAATGCGACGGAAATCTACATCCCTGGACCAACGCGGAGACTGGCGCGGCAGGATGGAAAATCATCACCCCAACTCGCCGGCTCGCCCTTGCCGTAGCCGCTATCTCCGGCGGAACCGTCCACGCTCACGCAGCAAGTGAATGGCAGATCCGGATTCCACACGCAGCGCTCACAGTCGTCGTCGTGGATGCCGACGCCGAAACCCTCAGGTGCCGTCTCGACACCAGACATTTTTATGCTGGCCTCTTCGCCCTAGATTTTACGCCCTGGCCTGCCACAAGCGTACTGAAATTCCCCCTAGAAGCACTGCCGAGAGAGGGGCAACTATCGATGCACGATGTACGAGTGATCACACGCATGGGCCGCACAGTCCGCTATCTGGTTCCCAGATTCACCTCAATCTGAATCCGTCCAAAGAAGATAGTGACCTAATTCCCGATGTTCAGCGGAAAAGGCATCAAGCAAAACCGCCCGGCACCTACACGCGTAGGTGTCGGGCGGTTGCTACGCCACGCGCGCCGCCTTAGCCGGTGAGTTCAAGCCCATCTAGGCTAAGCTCCATGCCGGTAATGACCACACGTGGATCGTGGCCAGTGGGGTGCAGCACCACGCGGACCTCAAATTCTGCGAGCATTTCCCGCCGCTTGACGGAATCTCCTGCGTCCCATTCCTGGGCTATCGTCCGGCCGGTGGGCACCATTCGCATTCCCGGCTTGCGTTCCGGTAATGCCTTCAGCGCCGCAATCTCCTCCCCGATCCGCCGATATTCGGCGCGGTACCATTCCGCTTCGTCGGGATCGTCGTATAGCCCGGCTTGGCGGTCCTCTCGCAACCGAGTACGTGTAGCCGTCAACTCCGCGACCTGGGCGGCATGCCCGGTTCCGGGATCGTAGACTTTTCGCATGACCTCTCCGGCGCCGTAGAGGGAGAGGAACCATTTGCCAACGAGGGCGTCCAAATCGGTGATTGGCATGAAGGGGGCTGGTCTGCAATGCGCCGACGCAGGAATCCCCCGTACCCGCGCGGTGCATCCGTACCGACCTGTGACGTAGAGTCGCGCCCCGCAGTTACCGCAGAAAGCGATACCCGCCAGTAGTTGCGTGCTTTTCGGCGCGCGGCTGCCACTGCGTTTCGGCGCGGTTTTCTCGACGAGAGCGTCATGGGTCGCCCGATCCCACAACGGATCTGCTATGCGGACTGGCCGTCCATCCGAACCAATCACCGGTCGCAAATCGTGCATGAGATATCCGAGCGCAGCCTCACTGCACAAGATGTACTTGACTGCTTTCGCCCTCCATGGCCTGTTCTTCGTTGGACGGCCATAGAGTTGGGCGCGGCGATCAGACGGGCAGGGAATGCCTTCGCGTGTCAAGCGTGCCGCTTCTGTCGCACACGTAATCTTTTCCGTCTCGTCCGAAAGAATTCTTCGCGCTACTTCCCGGATAATCTCGGCGGCTACCGGATCGATCGCTACGTGATCGACCTTTGCTGTTGGGGCGAGACGGACATACATGTACCCATACGATGGGCGCTGCCTGGGCTGTCCTGCCGCCCGTGCCCGTAGGGCCTCGTCGCGATTGCGTTTCTGGATCGCACGCAGTTCCATTTGCGATCCCCACGCCTTTACCAGCCATTCGTTTTCCTGGTTCGGGTCGCTGAAATCCCAGACCCCCACGTGATCGGCCGTGACGATGACGCGACCTTGATCGGTTAGTAGAGCCTGCGTGTTCAACGTGTCCCGCACATTGCGCCCGACGCGATCGACGGTGGCCGCCGCGATACCGTCATACGGCCCCATCTCCCCACGCAACCACGGTCCGAACCTCGGCCGCGTCAGCGGGTCCGTGGCACCGGAGACCTCCCAGTCATCGGCCCATGCCACGATGTGGCCCCCGGCGTCCGCTGTGGCCCGTAGGACCTGGTCTGCCTGGCGCTGCGGGCTACTGGTGGCGTCGGTCTTCCTGCTCAGCCGACGTACCCCCACCAAGCAGCGCCCGCACCCGTCGTACTCCGTCGTGAGCATGTCTTCCATGGTGCCCCGCTTCCGCTGTGTGTGGATAGCGGAAGTAGCCGCGCGCGGTCGAGTACCACCCGGCGCTGGTCACGGCCGACGCGCTGGACACGCCGACGCACATGATCCTCGACCTGGACCCGCCGGAGGGGGACGCGTTCGGCATGGCGGTCCGCGCGGCGCATCTCGTCCGCCGGGCGCTGGCCGACGACGGGCTGGCGGGCGCGGTGAAGACCAGCGGGGCGAAGGGGCTGCACGTGTTCGTCCCGCTGGAGCCGGGGATCGGCATGGAGGACATGGCGGCGGCCACCCGGGCCGTCGCCGCGCGGGCCGAGCGCCTGGACCCGGCGCTGGCGACGACCGCGTTCATCCGCGATGACCGCGGGGGCAAGGTGTTCCTGGACTCCACGCGGGCCGGCGGGGCCACCGTGATCGCGGCCTACAGCCCGCGCATCAGGCCCGGGGTGCCGGTGTCGTTCCCGGTGGCGTGGGACGACCTGGACCGGGTGACGCCGGGCGACTTCACGCTGCGCACGGCGGCGGGCCTGGCCGGGGACGGCGACCCGTGGGCCGAGCTGATGCCCGCGCCGCAGCGGCTGCCGGCCGACCTGATCGAGGAGGGGCACACGATCCCGGTGGCGCGCGTGCAGGCCATGCACGAGGGCAAGCGCCGCGCCCGCGCCCGCCGCGGCTGACCGGCTGGCGCTTCGCGGGGAAACGCCCAACAATTGCCGTGCACGCACGGCGGCGACCGACCGCCGTGTGCGGGCGCGGAGACACGATGACGGCGGCGAACATCGATCCACCCCTCACGACACGATCGCGGCGGCGGCCCGAACTGGACGCGATCCGCGCGCTGGTGGTCGTCGGGCTCGTGTTCTTCCACTCGGCGCTGGTGTTCGACACCCGCGACGACTACTACGTGAAGAACCCCGAGACGACCGACGCCACCATGATCGCCGCGGGCTTCGGCGTGGTCTGGGCGATGCCGATGCTGTTCCTCATCGCCGGCCTCGGCTCGTGGTACTCGCTGCGCCGCCGGGGCGCGGGCGGCTTCGCCGTGGAGCGGCTGCTGCGCCTCGGCGTGCCGCTGGTCTTCGCGACGCTCGCGCTCCTGCCCTTTCCCCAGTGGATCCGGCTGCGCGCCGACCCCGCCTACCACGAGTCCTACCCGCGGTTCCTGCCCCGGTTCTTCGACGTCCACCTCGACCTGACGGAGTTCCCGTTCATCGTGCGGGGCCGGTACTTCGAGTCCGGGCACCTGTGGTTCGTGGTGATGCTGCTCGCGTACGCGCTGCTCCTCGCGCTGGTGGTCGCCCGGCTGCCTCGCGAGCGCGGCCGCCGGATCCGCGAGCTCCTGGCCACGGCCGTGCGGCCGCGCGGGGCCGTGCTGCTCCTGCCCGCCGTCCCGGTCGCGCTGATCACGGCGCTCGCCGGCATGGAGGAGCCGTTCGCCGGCTGGAGCCGCTGGGCCTACCTGCTGTTCTTCCTGTACGGGTTCGTGCTGGCCTCCGACGACCGGTTCCGCGCGGTGATGCGCCGCGACGCGATTCCGGCGGTCGTGTGCGCCGTGATCCTTCTGGCGATCGGCATGCCCGGTTTCCTGGTCGCGGGCGACGCGCCGGGCGCGAACCCCTTCACGGACATGACCGCGCTCGCGATCGGCGTCCGCACGCTCTACGGCGCGGCGGGGTGGTGCTGCCTGGTCGCGATCCTCGGCGTCCTCGACCGCCGCCGCTCGGCCCGGACCCCCGTACCGGATCCCACCCCGGTCTCCTCCGCGGCCTTCATGTCCGGGACCGCCGCCGAACCCGTGCCGGCAGCCGTACCGGAGCCCGCGCCGGCCCGGCGGGGCGGCCTGGGGAAGCGGGTGTACGCCTACCTGGCCGCCGCCGTGCTGCCGCTGTACGTCCTCCACCAGCCGATCGTCGTCGGGGTCGCCTCCTGGGTGGTCCGCTGGAACGCCCCGATGCCGGTCAAGTACCTCGCGATCGTCGCGATCTCCCTCACGCTGACCGTCGCCGCGTACGACCTGCTGGTGCGCCGGACGGCTCCGACCCGGTTCCTGTTCGGCATGCGCGGGCCGGTCAGCGGGCGGCGGGCTGCTGCGGGGTGACGTGCGCGTTGTGCAGGGCGTCGGCGGTGGCGATCTTGTGGGCGCAGGCGACGCGTTCGATCTCGGCGGCGTCGGCGCCCATCGCGATCAGGTCCAGCATCTGATCGTGCTCGGCCACCGACCGGCGCGCCCGGCCCGGGACGTAGGTGAACGTCGAGCGCCGCATGTGGTCCAGCCGGGCCCACTGCGACTCCAGCAGCACGCACAGGTGCTCGTCCGGGCAGTGCTCGTAGATCGAGAAGTGGAACTTGCGGTTGAGCGCGGTGAAGGAAGCCGGGTCGAACTCCTCCAGCGCCTCGGCCATGCGCTGGTTGATCTCGCGCGAGGCCTCAAGGTGCCGGGGCTTCATCAGCGGCGCGGAGATCGCCGTCGCGTAGCCCTCCAGGCGGGCGAGGATGTTGAGCGCGTGCTCGACCTGCGTGGAGTCGAACGCGGCCACGCGGGCGCCGATGTTGCGCACGACCTCGACCAGGCCATCGGACTGGAGCCTGCGCACGGCCTCGCGCAACGGGATCGTGCTGACGCCGGTCTCGCGGGCGAGCTGGTCCATCACGAGCCGGTAGCCGGGCCCGTAGGTGCCGTCGAGGATGCGTGATCGCAGCAGCTCGTAGCTCAGCTCCGCCTTCGACTCCTTCGCGGCCGCTGGCTTCTTACCGGCTCTCACAGGCGTCCCCTCACTGGCCGACACGTGGTGTCCACGCCGGTGACCACGCCCCTGACGATCACTCACCCAGGACCCTCACGGATAGTGCTGCGGAACCCGGCTCCGGCGAGCGCCTGGAAATGGTCGCCGGGGACGCCGATCAGCTCTCCTCCGACCACATTGACGATACGCTCGATCCCCCGTGTCATCACGTCGTCTTGTCCTCGGCCGCGAGGGCGGTCAGCACGGCATCGACGTCTACACCGAGGCGCACATCATCCACGTGGCCACCGAGGACCTGCCCATCCCCCGCTTCGGCACCGCCTGACGGGGCCGGGCGCGAAGCGGGGTCGGTGGCGGGCGCGCGGGCGCGGGCCAGGAAGGCGGTCAGGCGGGGAAGGAGGCCGCCCCGCCCGGCTCGGCGACGAAGACCACGCCGGAGCCGGTGAGGGTCACCGTGGGGTCGGCGGCGGGGACGAAGACCGACTCGCCCGCACCCACCGGCAGGTCGTCCACCCGCACCTCGCCCTCCACGCACAGCAGGATGCGCGGCAGCCCGCCGTCCAGGCGCCGCTCGCCGTCCACCGCGACGCGACGCAGGCGGAACTCGGGCGACGGGGTGTCGAACGCGCCGTCCGTGCCCGCCTCCACCGCCAGCGGGCTCGCGTCCGGGCGGGTGATGCGCAGCAGCTCCTGGACGTCGATCGGCTTGGACGTCAGGCCGGCGCGCACGACGTTGTCGGAGCTGCCCATGATCTCGACGCCGAAGCCCTTGACGTAGCAGTGCAGCACCCCGGCGCCGAGGAACAGCGCCTGCCCGGGGACGAGCTCGTGCCGCCTCAGCAGCAGGGGCGCGACGCAGGCGGGGTCGCCGGGGTAGCAGCGGGCGAGCCGCACGATCAACGCGTAGTCGGGGTGGTGGACGGCCGAGGCGGCCCAGACGACCTGCTCGGCGATGTCGCGCCCGTCGAGCAGAGCCTCCAGGGCCTGGAGCGGGGAGCCCCCCGCGAGCAGCGCGACGACGTCCTTGAGCGCGGAGACGCCGAGCCGCTCGACGAGCATCGCCGCCTGGTCGGCCGGGCGGAAGCCGGCGAGCGCGGTGAACGGGGTCAGCGCGCACACCAGCTCGGGCTTGGGCCAGGGGTCGCCGTAGACGCCCCGGGCGTGCCCGTCCACGGCCTGCTCGGCGGACGGGTGGACCTGCAGGGACAGCGGGCGGGCGACCGCGATGAGCTTCAGCAGGAAGGGCAGGCGGGCGCCGTGCCGCTCCAGCGTCGCCGCGCCGAGCCCGGCGGCGGGGTCGTCGGCGATCAGGTCGGCGAGCGACCGTCCGTCCCCGGTGAGCATGGAGGGGCCCGCCGGGTGGGCGCCGAGCCACATTTCGGCCTCGGGGCCGGGAGACGGCGCGGGCCGGCCGGTGAGCTCGGCGATGTCCGTGCGCGACCCCCAGGCATAGTCCTTCAGGGGGTTGGTGAGCAGGTGCAACGTGGGCTCCTCGATCGGATACGGCCGGGGTCATGACCCGGAGTCCGAGGGGGACGGGTGAACATAACCGGATTTACTATGACAAAAGATCACAAACGACACGCCGAGAAAGAACCATGACGCCCCGCGATGGACATCGCGCTAGCGCCCCGCGGCGGACCCGGCGGCGAGGCCGGCGCGGTCGGGGATCGTCCGGGGAAGGCCGCGGAGCCAGCCCTCCAGGTCGGCGGGCCACCAGCGGCCCGCCGCCAGGCCGCCGAGCGTGTGGGTGACGGCGGCCGCCGAGGCCGGGGAGGGGACGACCCGGGCCGGCGCGGCGCCCGCGAGCACGCCGAGCCACCAGTGACGCCGGGTCTCGGGCAGGTCGTCGGGGTCGAGGACGACGTAGTAGTCCGGCAGGATGAGCCGCTCCGCGCGCAGGGCCGCCAGGGTCGACTCGATCGCGACCTCCAGGGCGCCGGCCGGGGCCGCCTCGTCGAAGAACGCCGTCCACGCCTCGCCGACCTCGGCCAGCGGGTCGGCGTCGTGCACGACGTACGTCGCCGACGCGCGCACCACCACGTCGGTGATCTCGGCGGGCGTCCGCTCGCCGCGCCGCACCGCGCGCACGTTGTGCAGACCGTCCAGGCCGGCGACCGTCTCGGCCGCCCGCTCCCCCGCCACCACGACCACCGTGCTCCTGAGCCGCCGCATACAGGCGAGTCTAGAGACCCTCGCCGCACCCCGGCCACGCCCCCTGACGGCTCCCCCTCCGTTCCGGTGGCGTGGGCACAGGTCAGGCCGGGGAGGAACAAGTCGAATCGGGCCGGCACGAGATCTCAGGCCATCAGGGGCAGGGACGCCGGGTCGACCGGGTGGCGGAGGGGCTCGCCGGCGAGCGCCCGGAAGACCTCGTCCAGGGCCTGCGACCCCATCCTGACCAGCTCGTTTCCCAGAGACCCCGCAATGTGCGGGGTCAGGACGACGTTCGGAAGGTCCCACAGCGGCGAGTCCGGCGGCGTGATCTCCGGCTCGGTGACGTCCAGCACGGCCGAGACGCGGCCGGTGACCAGCTCCGCGACCAGCGCGTCCTGGTCCACCAGCGACCCGCGCGCCGTGTTGATCAGCGTGGCGCCGTCGCGCATCGACGCCAGGTGCCGCGCGGTCACCATGCCGCGCGTCGCCTCGGTGGCGGGCGCGTGCAGCGACACGATGTCGCACGCGGCGAACAGCTCGTCCAGGCCCGCCTTGCGCACGCCGAGCGCCGCGGCCCCGGCCTCGTCCAGGTACGGGTCGCTGACCAGCACCTCCAGGTCGAACGGCCGCAGCAGTTCGACGACCCGCCGTCCGATCCTGGACGCGCCCACCAGGCCGACCGTCCGGCCGTGGTTGCCGATGCCGGGGTACTCGCCGATCAGGTCGATCGGCCCCCGGCGGGCGCGGTACTCGCGGACCAGCGCGGGCACGGCCTTGCCGGCGAGCAGGATCATCGCCACGGTGTACTCGGCGACCGGGACGGCGTTCGCCTCGACCGCCGAGCTCACCGGCACGCCCCGCGCGAACACCGCCGGGCCGACGTGGTGTTTCACGGTGCCGGCCGCGTGGACGACGGCGCGCAGGCGCGGCGCGCGGGCGAGCACGTCCGCGTCGATCAGGGGGCTGCCCCAGCCGGTCAGCAGGACGACGGCGCCGGCCAGCCGCTCGGCCGCCTCGGCGGAGGCGAACTCGGTGAGCGGCGGCCCCCAGTCGTCGCCGGCGAGCGCCCGCAGCCGGTCGGCCCGCTCCCCCTGGAACAGCCTGCCGGCCAGCCCGGGCGCCATGGCCAGGACCACCGTCCCCCCGGCCGGGGCGTCACCATGGGGTGGGACACCGCGATCGGCCGACACGCCCCGATCCGCCGGGTTCACCGGGACGCCCAGAGGAGGCCGCGCTCGGTGAGCGTGCGTACGGCCGGGTCGCACAGGTCGGCCATGCGATGGCCGATCGCCGAGAAGAACACCTTCCCGGCGCCCCACCTGCGGGTCCACACCACGGGCATCTGGACGGGTCCGCCTCCGTGGCCGCCGTGCTCGGGCGTGATCGTGGTGGTGGCGAGCACGGTGTTCAGGGGGTCGGTGAGCATCCAGTACTGCTCGCTCATCACGTCGAAGTCCGCGAGGCCCGCCACGATGGGGTGGTCGCCCTGCTCCGGCGCGATCGTGACCCGGTAGCGGAGGAAGTCCGGAGGGTGGAACAGGAACAGACCGCCGACCATCCGCAGGTAGTCGGGACTGTCCCCGAACGTGGCCACGACGCCGCCGTGCCACCCGGCGAAGCCCGTGCCGGCGTGGACGGCGCTCACCAGGCCCGCGCACTGCCCGGCGGTCAGCGTCCCCATGGACCAGCACTGGACGACCAGGTCGGTCGCGGCCAGCAGGTCGCGGTCGAGGTAGACGTCCAGGTCGTCGCTGACGGTCACGTCGAACCCGGCGGCGTCGAGCCGGGGCCGGAAGAGCTCGGTGGCCTCGACGGGCACGTGCCCCTCCCAACCTCCCCGCACGATGAGCGCCCGGCGCACGCGCCCACCGCCGGGCGCGCGCACCACCCGGTCCTGCGTTCGCGCCGCCACAGGCAGGTCCTGCCGGCGTTCGGTCAGGGGCGGGTCTTGGGGACGCTCCGTCACAGGCCGGTCCCCCACGGATCGCCCTGTACCGGCCCGCCCGATCTGAGCCCGGCCCGCCCCCGGCTCTCGTGACCGCCGCCCGGCGGCCGTGCTCCGTCGAAGGACGACCGATTACCGGCGGGGCGAGGACTCATGCGAACTCCGGGACTCGTCGGGACGCGCCGCCACGGACGGCGCTTTGATCACGACTTAAGTTAAGGTCGCAAGAACGCTGAGGTCAATGACCTTATCCGCCAGGCGGACGCGCGCGTATCCGTGACGTTCAGCCGACTCCCGGAACGCCCCCCGCCGCCAGTACCTGGACCACCGGGAGGGTCGCCGCGCCCAGTGCCGCCGCTTCGGGTCCCAGCTCGCCCAGCTCGATGCGTACATTCCCGTACATGTACGGAAGCGCGTGCGCGCGTACGGTCTCCCGCACGTCCCCGAGGATCGCCGGGCCCATGGTCGCGCCCGCCCATCCCGACAGCACCACGCGGTCGGGGCTGAGCAGGTTGATGAGGTTGGCGATGCCGATGCCGAGATAGCGGGCCGCGCGGTCCAGCGCCCGTGCCGCGGCCGACCCGGGCACTTCGGCGCGGGCGACCAGCTCCTCCAGCCGGGCCTCGGCGCCCTCGTGCCGGAACGGCATGGCGTCGGGAAGCGCGAGGTAGTCCGCCAGGACGGCCTCGGCCCCGACGTACGCCTCCAGGCAGCCGTTCGACCCGCACCGGCACCGCCGGCCGTCCACGGTGACGACGGTGTGACCCCACTCGCTCGCCGTGCTGGTGGTGCCGCCGATGTCGCGGAACGACTCCGACGCCGTGGCGACGGCGGCCCCCACCCCGACGCCGAGCAGCGCGACGACCACCCGCCCGGCCCCGCGGCCCGCGCCCCGCCACATCTCGGCCTGCCCGAGCGTGCGGGCGCAGTTGTCGAGCAGGACGGGAACGGGGATGTCGCGCCGCAGCATGTCGCCCAGCGGCACCGCCGACCAGCCCAGGGTGGGCGCGTGGACGAGCTCGCCACCACCCGCCTGGACGGCCCCCGGCACGCCCACCCCGACGCCGAGCAGCGCGTCCAGGCCGACGCCCGCCTTGCCCGCGACCTCGTTGACCCCGGCGACCACCAGGCGCGCGACCGCCCCCGGGTCGAGCCGCGTGCCGGCCACCGGGTACGTCGCGGTGGCGAGGGTGACGAGCGTGTAGTCGAACAGGCCGATCTCGATGTGCGTCTCGCCGATGTCGACCCCGACGACGTGGCCGTACTCGCTGCGGACCTGGATCAGCGTGCGCGGCCGCCCGCCGTCCGAGTCGACCGAGCCCGCCTCGCCCACGACGCCGTCGTTGATCAGGTCGGCGACGACGTTGCTCACGGTCGCGGAGCTGAGCCCGGACATCTGCGTGAGATCCTGCCGGCTGGTCGGACCTTGGAGGTAGAGCCGGGAGAGCAACACGGAACGGTTGTGGCGCCGCAGGTCGCGTGTCGTCTGCTGTACCGCGCGTTTCACGTTTCGGATTCTGCCAGATCACCAGTAGTGACGAGCCGCGGGATGATCTTCAGCCGACCAGGCCCGACCAGGCCAAAGTGTACGACCGGGCCGAGAGGTCGGAGGGGTCTGAGGGGTGACCGGGGTGGAAGGGGCCTGACCGCCGCAAGGAGTCCGGGGCTCGGTTCGAAGGGTCGGAGGGGTCGGACGGGGTGAGAGGCTCGGATCGGTTCCAGGGTTCGCGGCCCGAGTGGCCCGACCGGTCGCGGCGTACGCCGGTGCCGGTGGCGCGTGCGGGCGCGAAGCCCGTGCCAGGTGCATCCGTGGCCGGGGAGCGCCCGAATGCCCCATCGTGAGAGACGCCACCGGAGACACACGCCGCCTGCCGGGTGACGGCCCGCGGGTCGCGACGGGCGTTCGCGCGCCCGCGGCGTTCACCGTCGCCGGGACGGCGCTGCTGCTCGCGATGGTGGTCGTCCAGGTGATGTCCGGCCTTGATCCGAAACCCGTGCGGCTCACGAGCGTGGTCGTCCTGCTGCTGGCGGCGAGCGTCGTGGCCTTCACCTCGGCCGCCCACGGGCCGCGCCGGGCGGGGGCGGCGTTCGGGGCGGCGGTGGCGGCCGGGTACGCGGCGGAATGGGTCGGCATCCGCACAGGGGTGCCGTTCGGGACCTACCGGTACACCGACCTGCTGTGGCCCCGGCCCGGCGGGGTGCCGGTCGTCGTGGCGGTCGCGTGGGGCGGCATGGGGCTGGCGGCGCACGCGGTCGCGTCGATGGCCACCCGTACGCAGCGACGGGGCGCGTCCACGCCGCGGCGTGGACGGCTCGCCCGCCTCGCCGTGGGCGCGCTGGCGCTGACGGCGTGGGACCTGTTCCTCGACCCGCAGATGATCCGCCTCGGCCTGTGGACCTGGGCGGAGGAGGGCCCGTACCGCGGCGTGCCGCTGAGCGACTTCGCCGGATGGCTCGTGGTATCTCTGCTGGTCATGGCCTTGATCGACCCCGTGCTCACCGGGACGTCGACGGGCGCCGCCGCCGTCTACACGGTGATGGCGTTCATGGAGACCCTGGCCTTCGCCGCGGTGTTCGTCCCCCCCGACCCCCTGGTGGCCGCCACCGGAGGGACGGCCATGGGGTTGTTCGCCGCGCTGGCATGGACCCGCCGAATTCGAGGGCGGAAGTGGGAACGGAGGTGGCCGTGGCGGAGGTGATCGTGGTCGGTGGCGGGGTGGGCGGGATGGTGGCCGCCCTGCTCCTGGCGCGGGACGGGCATCAGGTCAGGCTGCATGAGAAGCTGCCCCGGCTCGGCGGGAAGCTCGCCGAGCACCGCCGCGACGGCTTCACCTTCTCCCTCGGCCCCTCCCTGCTGACCCTCCCGTCGATCTTCGAGGTCCTCGGCGTCAAGCTGGACCTCGTCGAGCCGAGCGAGCTGTGCCGGTACCGCTTCCCCGACGGGACGGTCCTGTCCGCCCGCCGCGACCCCGCGCGCATGGCCGCCGAGGTGGACCGGCTGGCACCGGGCGAGGGCCGGGCCTGGCTCGCCTTCCACCAGTGGGCGCGCGGCTGCTGGGAGGCGTCACAACGGACGTTCTTCACCGGCCCGCTCACCCGCCCGCCGTCCGGAGCCGCGCTCTCCGACCTGCTGGCCGTCGCCCCAGGCCGCACGCTGGACGGGCTCGCGCGCCGCTTCTTCCGCGACCCGCGCCTGCACCGGTACGTCGGCCGGTACGCCACCTACGCCGGCTCCAGCCCCTACCGGGCCCCCGCGGCACTGGGCTGTGTACCGGCGATCGAGCACGACCACGGCGGCTGGTACGTGCCCGGCGGCCTGCCGAGGCTCGCCGACGCGCTGGCCGGCCAGCTGGCGAGCGCGGGCGTGGAGGTCGCCGTCGGCAGCGAGGTCACCGCCGTCCTGGCGGACTCCGGACGCGTGCGCGGCGTCCGGCCGGCCGGCTCCGGACGCGTGCGCGGGGTCCGACTGGCGGACGGCGAGACCGTGTGCGCCGACGTCGTGGTCGTCAACGCCGACGCGGCCGAACTCTACGGGCGGCTGCTGCCCGACCGCCGCCGCCTTCGCCGCATCTCCAGGCTCGGCCTCTCGTCGTCGGTGTTCCTGCTGCTCGCCGGGGTCGAGGGGACGACGGAGGGGCTGCCCCACCATTCGATCGTCTTCTCCGGCGACTACGGCCGGGAGTTCGCCGACATCTTCGACCGCCGCAGGCCGCCCGAGGACCCGACCGTCTACATCGGCTGCTCCTCGGTGGACGACCCCTCGCAGGCGCCGCCGGGCGCCGAGAACCAGGTCCTGCTGGTGAACGTCCCGGCGCGGGATCCGGGCCGGTGGCCGATGTCCCCCGAGGCGTACCGCGACCTCGTCCTGGAGCGCCTCGCCGCCCGGGGTCACGACCTGGCGGGCCGGCTGAGGTTCGTCGAGATGTTCACCCCCGCCGACCTGCGGGACCGCTACGGCGCGTGGGGCGGGGCCGTCTACGGCACCCCGTACCGTGGCGCGCTGGCCCCGTTCCTGCGCCCCGGCAACCGGGGGCCGCGCCGGGGCCTGTACCTGGTGGGCGGCTCGGCCCATCCGGGAGGCGGCCTGCCGCTGGTCGCGATGGGCGGCCACATCGTCGCCTCCCTCGTGAAGGAGGACTTTCCCCGATGACCCCGCGTCGCCGGTGGATCGGCCGGTCTGTCACCGCCGCGCAGGCCGTCGCGGCCGTGGTCGCCGGCGCGCGTCTCGCGCGTGGCCGTGACCGGCGTCCCCCGCTCCAGCCCCCTGCACCACCCACGGGCGCCCGGCCCGCGATCGGCGAGCGGCGGACGATCTCCGTCGTCGTGCCCGCGCGGGACGAGGAGAAGCGGCTCGGCCCCTGCCTGAGGGCCGTGCTCGCCGACCCGGACGTCACCGAGGTGATCGTCGTGGACGACGAGTCGGCGGACGGGACGGCGCGGCTGGCGTCCGAGCTGGGGGCGAAGGTCGTCGCGGGCGCGCCGCCGCCCCCCGGGTGGGTGGGCAAGCAGTGGGCGCTCCACCAGGGGCTGGCCGCGGCGACCGGCCGGATCGTGGTCACGCTGGACGCCGACGCGCGGCCCCGCCCCGGCCTGTTCGGCGCGCTGTCCGCCGCCCTGGACGGCTGTGACCTTCTCACCGTCGGCCCGAGGTTCGCCTGCGACGGCCCGGCCGAGCAGGCCCTGCACGCGTCCTTCCTGGCCACGCTGGTGTACCGGTTCGGGCCGATCGGCGCGGCCACTCCCCCGCCGCAGCACCGCGTCGTCGCCAACGGGCAGTGCATGGCGTTTCGCCGCGAGGCGATGCGCGCCGCCGACGGTTTCACGCTGGTCCGGGGCCACATGACCGACGACGTGGCGCTGGCGCGCGCGCTGGCCGGGCGCGGCTGGGCGGTGCGGTTCCTGGACGCGGGCGGACTGCTGGAGGTCGACATGCACGACTCCGCCGCCGGGGTGTGGCGGGAGTGGGGCCGGTCGCTGCCGCTGCGCGACGTGACCGATCCGGCGCCGCTGGCGGGCGACCTGGCCGTGGTCTGGCTGACCACCGCGCTGCCCGTCCTGCGCCTGGCGGCGGGCCGGCCGACCCGCCTCGACCTGGCGCTCCTCGGGGTGCGGTTCCTGCTCACCGGGGCGCTGCGCGGCAGCTACACCCGCCCCGGGCCGGGCCTCGCGCTGTCCCCGCTGCTGGACCCGCTGACGGCGGCGCGGCTGACGTACGGGGCGCTGCGTCCGGTCCGCACCTGGCGGGGACGCACGTACCCACGGGCCGTGGACGCCGGGCGCACATCCTCGCAGGTCACGGACGTCGGGCACGCTTCCTCGCAGGTCACCGATGACGGGCGCACGTCCTCGCGGGTCATCAGGGGCGGACAGCCATATCCGCAGCTCAAGGACGGCGGGCGGCCCGCGCCGCCTGGCCGAAACGCAGCCCGATGAGGCACATCAACGCGCCCGTGGCCGCCACGTGCCCGATCGGCGCGAAGAACAGTTGCAGGACCGGGACGCCGAACACCCCGGCCCGCGCACCGACCGCGAACGAACGCGCCGCCAAGGCGGTCACGGCCAGCACGCCCAGCGCGAGCAGGAACGCGGGCGGGCAGATCACCGCGATTCCGCCCGCGAACGTGAGGATCGACCGGCCGCCGCGGAAGCCGGCGAACACCGGCCAGGCGTGGCCGATCATCGCGGCGGCCGTGGCCGCGTACACCGGCACGACGCTCGCCCCCGCCACGACGCCGAGCCCCGTGGTGTGGACGCCGCTCGCGACCAGGGCGGCCAGCGCCGCGAACGTCCCCTTCAGCGCGTCCCCGGCGAACACGGGCACGGCGGCACGGCGTCCGAGCCGCTCCTTGACGTTCCAGAACCCCGGGTTGCGGTCGCCCACCTCACGCGGGTCGACGCCGTGCGCGCGGCCGACCAGCACCGCGACCGGCACCGAGCCGAGCAGGTAGCCGCCGATGAGCGCGACGAGCAGGGGAACCATGGCTTCATTTCACCTCATCAGGTATCCGGACATCGGTGCCACGCGGTACATGGGGCTGGACCGGCCGGTGCTGCGCGCGACCGGCGGGCTGCTGTTCTGGCGCCTGCTCGGCACGGGCCGGGGCACGTCGATGAGCCTCGGCGCCGACCCGCGCCGATGGGCGCTGCTGGCGGTGTGGCGGGACGAGCCCGCGCTGGAGGCGTTCCTGGAGCACTCGCCGATCGCCGCCCGCTGGCGGGAGCGGGCGAGCGAGTACTGGCACGTACGCCTGACCCCGGTGACCTCGCGCGGCCACTGGGGCGGCGTCGCCCCGTTCGTCCCGTCCATCCCGCCGAGCCCGCCGATTCGGCCCGCCTCGTCCCTCCCGCTCGGTCTGCTCTCCGCACGCGAGCCGGACCTCCCGACGGACGCTCTCCCGCGGCCGGCCGCCAAGGGGCCTTCGACACCGGACGGACCTGTCGCGGTGCTCACCAGGGCCTCGGTCCGGGCCCTGCGCCTCGTGGCCTTCTACCGGTCGATCGCGGCGGTCGACCGCGAGCTTCGCGAGAGCGACGGCTGCCTGGCGTCCCTGGGGATCGGCGAGTGGCCGCTGGTCCGCCAGGCCACGTTCTCGCTGTGGCGCGACGCGACCGCGGCCGGCTCGTTCGCCTACCGCGGTGTCCACCACCGCCAGGTCATCAGCCGCGTGCGCGCCGAGAACTGGTACGCCGAAGAGCTGTTCGCCCGCTTCATCCCCTATGCCAGCACCGGCACCTGGGACGGCCGCGACCCACTCCGCTGACCGCGCACGTCCGGCGGCGACGGGGGTCACGACACGACCTCGCCGACGAAACGGCCCTCGACGCGGGGCACGACCCCCGTCGATGTCCGTCCACGAACGCTCCGGGTGACCCACCGTACGGCGGGACGGTGAGACGGCGACACGACTCAGGGCGTCTCGACGGTGACGCGCCGCTCGGCCCTGGCCGCCGCCGAGGCGATCGGCAGGTGGCGGGCGAAGATGGCCAGCCTGCGGCGGCGCGGCACCCGCGCGCGCATGGCCAGCACGTCGTAGTCCGCGGCCTCGATCTCGTCGAGGATCCCGCCGTACAGCTCGTAGGCGGCGCGGATGCAGGGCCGGGACGAGGGGACGAGCAGGTCGATGCCCGGCAGCGCCCGCCGGTAGTGCTCGCGCGCCCGTCCGGCCTCGAAGGCCAGCAGCTCGCGCACGGCCGGACCGGCCCGCCCGCGCCCGAGGTCGGACACCTCCACGCCGAACTTCTCCAGGTCCCGCGTCGGCAGGTAGACGCGGCCGCGCGCCAGGTCCTCCGCGACGTCCCGCAGGAAGTTGGTGAGCTGGAACGCCAGCCCGAGCTGGCGGGCGGGTTCGCGCGCGTCGCCGGCCGCCCCGGGTACGGCCTCCAGAACCGGCAGCATCATGGTGCCGATGACGGCGGCCGAGCCCTCCATGTAGCCGAGCAGGTCCTCGTAGGTCGCGTAGCGGGTGACGGTGAGGTCGGCGCGCATCGAGCGCAGGAACGCGTCGATGTCGCCGCGGTCTACGCCGAAGGAGCGGACGGTGTGCGCGAAGGCGGGCAGCACCGGGTCCTCCACCGGCTCGCCGCCGAGCGCCGCCGCCACCCGCCGGGCGAGGGCGTCCAGTGCGGCCTCCCGGTCGCCTGTCATGCCGAAGGAGTCCACGATCTCATCGGCATACCGGGCGAATCCATACAGAGCATGCACGTGCAGGCGCTTCCAGGAGGGCAGCAGCAGGGTCGCGAGGTAGTACGAACGGCCGTGGCGGGCGTTCAGCCTGCGGCAACGCTCGTAGCAGGCGGTCAGCGTCATCGGAGGCTCTCCAGGATCCGCTCGGCGGTCAGCCGGCCGGAGATCAGAACGGGGGGCACGCCCACACCCGGCGCGGTGAACATGCCGGCGAAGTGCAGCCCGGGGACGCGACGGGCGGCGGCCGCCGGCCGGAACCACGCCGTCTGCGTGAAGCGGTGGTCGAGCGCGAAGGGAGTGCCGGCCGAGTGGCCGCGCCGCTTCCAGGCGGGCGGGTCCAGCGTCAGCCTCGGCGCGGCCGACAGGTCGCCGTAGCCGAGATCGGCGAGCCGGGCCAGCAGGCGTTCCTCCAGGCGGGGCGTGAGCCGGTCCCAGTCGTGGCCGCCGAGCAGGTTGGCGGTCGGCTCCAGGGCCGACAGCGTGGCGTGGCCCTCGGGCGCGGCGCCGTCGTCCCCCTCGGGGTAGGTGACCAGCAGGCTCGGGTCGGGCTGCGGCCGTCCGGCGGCCAGGGCCTCGAAGGTGGAGTTCCACTGCTCGCCGAAGTGCAGGGTGTGGTGCGCCTGGGCGGGCAGGCGGCGGTCGAGCCCGAAGTGCAGCACCAGGCAGGACGGCGCGTGGCGGGGACGGCGCAGCCTCCAGTCCCCCGAGCCGGGCGGCAGCAGACCGGCGTGCGCCGCGGGAAGGTCGCAGGCGACGACGACGGACGCGGCGGCCAGACGCTCGCCGGTGCCGAGGCGCACGGCGGCGACTCCGGCCGTGTCGGTCTCGACCTCGACCGCGCGCACGCCGTAGCGGATCACGGCGCCCGCCTTCTCGGCGACGGCCGCCAGCGCGCGCGGGATGGCGTGCATGCCGCCCTCGCGGGGGAAGTACACGCCTCCGACGGTGTCCATGTGGGCGATCACGGCGTAGATGCCGAGCGCGCGGCGCGGCGGCATGCCCAGGTACAACGCCTGGAAGGTATGGGCCCTGATGAGCCTTTCGTCGGTGAGATGCCGCCTGACCAGGGCGTCCAGGCTGCGGAAGCCGCCGAGCGCCGCCAGCCGGGCCAGCGGGTACGGCCTGAGCAGGCTGCGGAGGCGGGTCATATCGGCGTCGATGAACGACGGCCACTCGATCGCGAACATCTCGCCCAGCAGCCGCCGGAACCGTACGTACCGCGCGGCCTCGGCGGGGCCACAGACCCTGCGCACCTCCTCGGCCATCGCCTCCTCCCCGGGGCGTACGTCCAGGCGGGAGCCGTCGTGGTAGGTCAGGCGGTAGTACGGGTCGAGCCGGCGCAGCGGCAGCCGGTCGTCGAGGTCCTCGCCCGCCACGCCGAAGAGGCCGGCGAGCACGCCGGGCATCGTGAGCACCGACGGCCCGGTGTCGAAGCGGTACGGGCCGAGCCGCGCGCTGCCGCAGCAGCCTCCCGGACCGTCCTCGGCCTCGACCACCGTCACGTCGCGCCCGGCCGCGGCGAGCCGTACGGCGGCCGCCAGGCCCGCGAGCCCCGCACCGATCACCACGACCGCGCCCCGCGTCGCCATTCCCATCGGCCAGCTCCTTCGATCACTGCCCGGACCTTCGCAGCGGCGCGGCGTCCGGATGCACCGGCGCGCGGATTGCCGCTCACGTCCGCTGTCGGCGACATGCCGGCAACCACCGACGCCCGTGCGTCCGAAGGAAGAAGCAGGGGGATGGCTCAGACCGGGCCTTCGCCGCATCGACCACGGCGCGCCGAGATGGGACACGAGATGGACGGCCAGTACCGCGAGCGGGCGTACGAGCGGATCTGGGAGCACGCGAGGCCGCGCGTCGCCGTGTCGAGCTGCCTGCTGGGCGAGCCGGTCCGCTTCAACGGCGGCCACAGCCGCGACCGATTCCTCACCGACCTACTGTCCGAGTTCGTGGACTGGGTACTGATTTGCCCAGAAATGGAAATCGGCCTCGGCGCCCCCAGGGAAACCCTTCACCTGGAGAGATCCTCAACGGGCGAGCACCGCCCAGGCGAACCAGCGGACGAATCCGAGCCGCGCCTGGTGACGCGCCGGACCCGCAGGGATCTCACCGAGCCCATGCGGGCGCTGGCCGCCGAGCGCGCCGCCGCCCTCGACGTGGACGGGTACGTCTTCAAGGCCAAGAGCCCCACGTGCGGCATCCACGGCGTCCCGGTGCACGACGGCGAGACGTCCGTCGCCGGACGAGGCCCCGGCCTGTTCGCCGGCCGGGTGATGAAGGCCCACCCGCTGCTGCCGGCCGAGGACGAGGGACGGCTGCGCGACGCCGTCCTCCGCGAGGCGTTCGTCGAGCGGATCTTCGCGCACGCCCGGCTCCGGGCGTTCCTCGCGTCCGGCTGGCGGCCTCGCGACCTGGTGGTGTTCCACAGCCGCCACAAGACGCAGCTGCTCGCCCACGACCCCGCCGCCTACAGGACCCTCGGCCACGTCGTGGCGACGGCGGGCACGTCCCCCCGCGACGACCTCGCCGCCGTCTACGACCGGGCCTTCCGCGCGGCTCTGACCGTCCGCGCGACCATCGGCCGCAACGTCAACGTCCTTCAGCACTGCCTGGGCATGATCAGCGACCGCCTCGACGCGGTCCGCCGCGCCGACCTGACCGAAGTGATCGACGCCTACCGGGCCCACCTGGTCCCCCTCAGCGTCCCCCTGACCCTGCTCAGCCACCACGCCAAGGGCGAACACGCCACCTACCTCCGTGACCAAACCCACTTCCACCCGTACCCGTCCCCCCTGGCCCTCCGCAACCACGTCCCCGCCTGAACCCGTCGCCACGCCGGAAACGGTCCTCACCTCCGCCTCTTGGGTGCGTCCTGGCGCGGTGCGTCACGGGCGGCTGCCTGCTCCGGTGGTGAGCTCGTGGAGGCGGCCCCTCAGGCCGGATTCGGGTTCCAGGGGCGGGGTGTCCATTCCGGCGCCGCCGGTCATGCCGGCCAGCATTTCTCGTAGGGCGTCCAGGGCGGTGCGGCGTGGTCGCCAGCCGAGTTCGGCGCGGGCGCGTGTGGTGTCCATCAACGGGATCCGCAGGGCCATCTCCACGAGGCCGGGTGAGGCGGGGACGAGGTGGAGGTGCCAGCCCGCCGCGACGGCGCCCCGGGCCAGCCACGGAGGGACGGGGACGAGGCGGGCGGACAGGAGCCTCGCCAGGGCCGCCGGGTCGACGACCGGGTCGGCGGCGAGGTTGAACGCGCCCGACACCGGGCGGGTGACGGCGAGGCGGTAGGCCTCGCCCGCGTCGTCGGAGTGCAGGGCCTGGATGCGCAGGCCGGGGATGTCGGGGACGAACGGCACCCGGCCGGGGCGTACCAGCCGCTGCGGGACGAACGGCCCGGCGAACAGGCGGCGCTGCTGGGTGGCCGCCTCGCGTTTGAAGATGAAGCCCGGACGCATGCGGACGACGCGGATGCCCGGGTGGTCGCGCTCGTAGATGTCGAGCACCCGTTCCAGGTAGGCCTTCTCGCGGGCGTAGGCGGCGCGCGGCCACCCGTGGGTCGGCCAGCTCTCGTCCACCGGGTGGTCCTTGGGGCCCGGCGAGTAGGCGCCGACCGAGGACGCGTGCACCAGCGTGGAGACCCCCGCCTCGGCGGCGGCGTGGAAGACCCGCATGCCGCCGAGCACGTTGGACCGCCAGGTCACCACGGGGTCGTGCGTCGGCTGGAACAGCCACGCGAGGTTCACCACGGCGTCCGCGCCGGAGAAGATCTCGGTGAGGTCGCCGGTGGCGATGTCGGCGGCTCGCCATTCGGTCTTCCCCGGCCGCCACCGGGGCATCCGCCGGGCCACCCCGACGATGGAGGTGATGCTCGGATCCTCCTCCAGGGCGGTTACCACGCTGGTTCCGACGTTTCCGGTCGCACCAACCACAATCACCCGCATAACCGGCTGCTCCCCGTTCACCCACGCCGTAAACAGACCTGCCCGGCGGGCGGGGTGATTGCGAACCGCTCCCAAGCCTGTTCTTGACCTCGGGCCTCGAACGCTTCGCTCACCCGATCATGCGGGCGTAGGGGTCAGGCTCTTCCGCGGCCTGAGAGCAGGTCGCGGACGCGGTCCACCAGGCCGGTGCCCGGGGCCAGGAGTTTGTTGGCCGGGGGGCTGTCCGGGGCGGCGGGGTGAGGCCGGGTGGGGCCGATCTTCTTGATGGCCAGGATCTTCCTGCCAATGCTGACCAGCTCTTCCGCCTCGACATACCGCACCAGCTCCGGGAACAGCGAATGCTCCTCCTCGCGCACGTGCTGCCGTACGGTGGCGATCAACCGGTCGAGCAGGTGGTCGAAGACCGGGTCCGCGGGATCCGCGCCTTCCAGGTCCTTCATCAGCCGCTCGGCCTCGGCGTGCTCGGACACCTCGCGGTCGGCCAGGGCGTCCCCTCCCGGGAGACGCTTGCGCGCGGCCGGGTACAGGTACGCCTCCTCGGCGACCGAGTGCCTGACCAGCTCGGTGATCACCTTCTCGGTCAGCTCTTTGCGGCGGTCGTCCTGTCCGGAGCCCCGCAGCATCTCCAACTCGGCGAACAGCCCCTCCACCTCGCGGTGATCGGTGGTCAGGACGGTGATGACGTCGCCGCTGTGCTCCATCGGAATTCTCGTCTCCTTCGCGCTAGACCCCCGGCGCCCGGCGCGGGCCGTGGGCCGGGCCTCGATCGGCGGCCCCGGTCCGCGTGGGTGCGCTCGCGCGTACCCCCGTTACGCTGCGAGAAACCTCACGGCGGCGACCGCGCGGGGAGCCGGCCGGGCCGACCTCGGCCGTCGCCGGGCCGGCCGTCCGACCAGACGCGGCCGGAGGCCGGCCAGGCGAGCCGGCGGAAGGAGGCCTGTCACGCCGAGCCGGCAGGGGGCCGGCTAGGAAGGCGATCCGGTGATGACGCCGCCGTAGCCCGCCTCGATGATCATCTGGGCGATGGGGACGTAGTCCTCCTCGTTCGGCAGGGCGGTGGTGCCGAGGCCGTCGACGTACCGGTTGAACATGCAGAACGCGGCGGCGATGAGCACCGTGTCGTGGATCTCCAGGTCACTGGCGCCCGCCTGGTGCGCGGCGGCGATGGCCTCGGCCGTGACGGCCCGCCCGCCCTCGCGTACCTGGGCGGCCACCGCGAGCAGGGCGCGCATCTTCGGCGACACGTCGGCGACGTGGGGGTTCACGCAGGCCTGGGCGACCTGCTCCTGTCCGCCGGGAAGCTGCTCGGCCGCCATCGCCCCGTGGATCGAGCCACAGAATTCGCAGTCGTTGAGCCGTGACACGTAGGCGGCGATCAGCTCGCGCTCGCCGCGGGACAGCGTGTTGTCGGCGCGCAGGAGTACGTCGACGAGGGCGTTGAGGGGTTTGGCCGTCTCGGGCCGGTACAGCATGGGCCCCACGATGCCGGGGGCGTCGTTTCCAAGCGAAATATGCGGCATGATCCGATTTAATGGGACGGGACGGCGCCGTCACCAGATCTCTCCCGGGCTCAAAGGGTCGCCTAGGGGGCACGGAAAACGCTTCCCACCGGCGGCGACGCCCTCGGGCACCGCCGCCGGGCGGGCGCGTCATACGAACGCGTAGCACTCGACCTCGGCGCGGCGCTCGGTGAGGCCCGCCTTCACCAGGTAGGCCACGCAGCGGCGCTCCCGCTTGTTCAGCTTGAGCGTGCCGCAGACGGTGATGCCGGAGTACGTCCGGCAGTCGAGATTCTCGTTGTACGCCCCGATGCGGTAGTTCGTCCGCACCGCCAGGCGGCACTGCCGGCGCGCCTTGCGGGTGTCGGCGTAGCGGCACTGGTTGTAGAGGATCTTGTACTGCGCCGCGCTCACGGTCGTCTCGGCCGCCCGCCTCTTGCCCACCGCCGGAGGAGGTGTCTCTCCACCCCCGCCTCCGCCCCCGGTCACGACGGACGTGACCGGGCCGGGTGCGGCGGCGACGGACGCCGACACGGCGCCCTGGGTCGCGACGGGAGCCGAGGCGGTGAAGACGAGCAGCGCGGTCACGGCGAGTATGCGGTTCATGTGTGCTCTCCCCTGTGCCAACGATCACGCGCCGCGTTCGCGGCCGGGCTACCGGCGGGGGACAACGTGTCGATACCCGGACGTGCCGGAAAAAACGCATACGAGACCCGCCGTCACCTGCGCGGATCCGGAGCCGACACGGCCGCCAGCACCGTCTCGGCGATGAGCCGGTGCCCCTCGGCGCCGGGATGGTCGCCGTCGGCGGCCAGTAGCCCGGTGTCGTCGCGCGTCCCTTCCTCCCCCTTGAACGCCGTGTGGAGGTCCGCGAACAGCGCGCCGGACGCGGCGGCCGAGGCGGCGAGCGCCGCGTTCACGGCCACGGTGAGCCGGTCGCTGCCCGCGACGTACTTCGGGCCCCGGGCGCGCCCGGCGGCGCCGTCCAGGAAGACGTTCCAGTAGCCGGTCACGACGACACGCCCGCCGGGCCCCCGCAGGGCGTGGATCCTGCTCAGAAGGGCGTCCATGTTGGCCCGCAGCCGCTCCAGCGCCGTCCCGTAGCAGGCGAGGTCCGCGCCGCACGCGTCGTCCTCGACGCCCTCCTCCTCGAAGTCGTTCGCCCCGATCGTGATGACGGTCAGATCGGCCCCCGCCACGCCCGCCCGCACGGCGTCGTCGTCCAGCATGTCCAGCAGGCCCTGGGTGGTCAGGCCCGCGGCGGCCAGGTTCGGCCCGGCGACCGGCGTGCCCTGGCGGGCCGACAGGCTCTCGGCGACGAGGGAGACGTAGGAGACGCACTCGCACGCCGACCCGGCGGGCACCGAGTCGCCGAGGCCGAGGACCGACTCCACCGCCCGACGCCCCTCACCCACCGCCGGACCCGCGGCCCCCGGGGAACCCGTACCTCCCGGCGAGCCCGCGACCAGTGGCGAGCCCGCGCGCCATGGCGCCGCGAGCGCCGTGTGCGTGCCCGGCACGCCCGACGCGGAGGCGACGTCCAGCGCCACCGCGGACGTCGCGGCCGTGGCGAGGATCGTCACGGCCGTCCCGAACCGGCGGGACCGGAACCTCTGATGCGCATACCCCGAGAACATGCTGAGAGAAGCTACTCCTGTCGACGGCCGCCGTTCGCGCTTTGCGTGCGATTCGCCACGTCGCGCCGGCATCGGCGAACGACGGGCGAAGAATCCGGCGGAAGGTTGCTGTGAAGGTCAGCCCGCCTGGCCGAGCAGGCGGGCGAGGACTGCGGCGTGGCTGATCCGCACGTCCCTCGTGGCGGTGAGGAGGGTCAGGGGCGGCTCATGGAGCAGTTCGCGCAGCCACTCCAGGGCGGGACGATGGCGTGGGTCCTCCAGTTCGGCGAGGTAGCGGCGCTCGAACTCCGGGAACCTGTCCGGAACGTGGCCGTACCAGGCCCGCAGCTCGTCGGACGGCGCGATGTCCTTGAGCCACAGGCCCACGTCCGCGGCTTCCTTGCTCAGGCCCCTCGGCCAGAGACGGTCCACCAGGACGCGCGTCCCGTCCTCCGGGGAGGGGTCGTCGTACACACGGCGCACTCGTACAGGCGAGGGCATCTCCTCCCCGTCCGACGCGGGCGCCCAGTCGTGGTCACCGGCGGGACGCCGCTCCGATGGCTGAGGTGAGTATGCCCGACTATGTGGGCTTTCATCCCATCCTGAGTCGTTCACGTGCCACGGACATGAGGCGTTCGGGGATCACCCACGCCCCGGGAATCACCCCGTCGAGGCGGGGCCGCGCCATCGGGGCGGGGTCAGGCCGTCGGGGCGGCCGCGGCCGCGTCCAGGGCGTTGTCGAGGCGGCCGTCGAAGGCGGCGAGCAGGAGGCGCGCCTCGTCGGCGTCGAGGCCGCGGGCGATCATTACTACGGCCGTCTTCACCTCGTGCCCGGCGGCGGCAAGGGCGCGGCGGGCCTCGGCGACGTCCGCGCCGCTGATGTCGGCGACGATGCGCGCCGCCCGGTCGACGAGCTTGGCGTTGCTCGCGGACACCTCGATCATGTAGTTCCCGAACGTGCGGCCGCACTTGATCATCGAGATCGTCGAGATCATGTTCAGGACGAGCTTCTGCGCCGTCCCGGCCTTGAGCCGGGTCGACCCGGTGACCACCTCGGGGCCGACGATGACCTCGATCGCGTGGTCGGCGGCCTCCGACAGCGGCACCCCGCCGTTGCAGGACAGCCCGACGGTGAGCGCGCCGAGCCGTCGGGCCTGCGCCACGGCGGCCACGACGAACGGCGCCCGCCCGCTCGCGGAGATGCCGACCACCGAGTCCAGGGGCCCCACCCGCTGCTCGCGGATCGAGGCGGCGCCCGCCTCGGCGTCGTCCTCGGCGCCCTCCACGGACCGGGTCAGCGCGCCCTCGCCCCCCGCGATGATGCCGCGCACGACCTCGGGGTCGGTGCCGAACGTGGGCGGGCACTCCGAGGCGTCCAGCACCGCGAGCCGCCCGGAGGTGCCCGCGCCGACGTACAGCAGTCGGCCGCCGTCACGCATGCGGGCGGCGATGTCCTCGATCGCGGCCGAGATCGCCGGGACGGCGCGGGCCACGGCCCCCGGGACGGTGGAGTCGGCGGCGTTCATCAGCCGGGCGATCTCCTCCGTGGGCAGCCGGTCGATCCGGCGGTAGCGCGGATCGCTCTGCTCGGTCGTGGCCAGAACTGCTGGCGGTCGGGTCATAAGTCCTCATGCCGAAATATCCCGAAATCGGGGGTCGCGAGGGGCTGTGCTTGTGGCCGCGCCTCCGGCGCGGCGGTCCGGGGCGCCTGAGAGCCGGTGTTCTTCCGCCGCGCCCCGAACAGGTCAGGGGATGGACCGGTTGTAGAGCCAGAATGCGCGCTCCACCCACGCCCCGGCGGTCTTGGCGTAGAAGGCCAGCGGTCCCACCCAGCCGATCTGGGCGGTGCGCTGCCCGGCCGCCGTCATCTCGCGCAGGCACCGCCGCAGCAGCACGCTGCCGACCCCGAGCCCGCGCGCGGACTCGGCCGTCCCCATCGGGCCGAACCACAGGGGGCGGGCGCCCCACGCCGCGAAACCGAGGATCTCCCCGCCCCGGACGGCGTAGTGGCAGCCGGTCGCGTGCTCGGCCTCCCACGCCCACGCGTCGTTCCAGTTCTCGCGGGCGAACGCGACCACCTCGTCCCGCCCGCCGGGGGGCGCCGCGCGCACGGTCGCCCCCGCCGCCGCGAGCCGGGCGAGGTCGTCCTCCTCCGAGGGCCCCCAGGCATAGCCGGTCCGGGCGGCGGGCGGCCCGGCGGACGCGTCCCGGGCGCCGTATTCGGCCAGATCGACGGTCATGTTCCAGGCGACGCGGTACCGCTCGTACCCCAGGCTCTCGGCCAGCAGGATCGCGGGCGTGTAGCGGACGTCGATGCCCGGCCAGGCGTAGCACGGCGGGTTGGCGGCGAGCCGCGCCTCCCGCACCCCGTGCTCGCGCAGCCAGCCCTCGGCCGCGACGACCAGGGCCCGGCCGAGGCCCCGGCACCGGGCCGGGGGACGCACGGCGAGCAGGTCCACGTGGCCGACGCCGGGGATGGACGAGGTGGACGCGAACACCACCCCTTCGAGGCCGGAGGTGACCAGCGCCGTCCACGCGCGGCCCTCGGGCGGGGCGGCCAGCCGGGCGACGAGCTGCGGCGCCTCCTCGGCGTCCAGCGCCAGCGCCTCCCGCGCCAGCTCGCCGATGGCCGGCATCTCGCCGGGGGCGGCGACCCGGATGCCGGTCACGCCGCCTCCGGGCGAACGGGACTCCTCATGCGGCCTCCTCGGGGATCACGCTCCGCCGCACCGGGTGGAAGCAGGCGTGCTCGTGCGGCGCCGCGCCCGGCGCCTCCGGCAAGGGGGCGAGCCCGCCGATCGGCGGCTCCTCGACCCGCATCAGCTCGGGCAGCTCGGCCGTGCACCGCTCGGTGCGGAACGGGCATCTGCGCGCGAACAGGCAGCCCGAGTCCGCGTGGCGCTCGTCCAGGGCCTCGGTCGGCACCACGCGCTCCCGCCCGGGACGCTCCAGCCCGTGCAGGACCGGGATCGCCGACAGCAGCGACTGCGTGTACGGGTGGACGGGACCCGAGATGACCGATTCGGTGAGCCCCCGCTCGACCACCTGCCCCCGGTACAGGACGTACAGCTCGCCCTCGTCGCCGATGTACCGCGCGGTGGCGATGTCGTGGGTGATGAACAGCACACTCACCCCGAGCCGCTCGCGCAGGTCCTTGAGCAGGGCGAGGACGCTGAGGCGCATCGACACGTCGATCATGGAGACCGACTCGTCGGCCACCAGCATCTCCGGGTCCACGGTCAGCGCGCGGGCGATGACCACGCGCTGGCGCATGCCGCCGGAGAGCTGGTGGGGGTAGCGGCCGAGCACGTACCCGGGGTCGATGCCGACCAGGGACAGCAGCTCCTCGGCGCGGTCGTCCACCCAGGACGACGGGCGCCCGGTGCGGCGGGCGCGCAGGGCGAGCGGCGCCTCCAGGGTCTGGTGGATCGTGCGGGTCGGGTTGAGCGCGGAGTACGGGTCCTGGTGGATGAGCTGGATCTTGCGGAACTCCGCCTCCCGCCGCTTGGGCCGCAGCGAGGACATCGGCGTGCCGTCGATGACGATCTCGCCGGACTCGTAGGTCTCCAGGCCGGCGATGATGCGCCCGAGCGTGGTCTTCCCGCAGCCGGACTCGCCGATGAACGAGACCGCGCCGCCCTTCGGGATGCTGAAGTCGACCCCGCGAAGCGCCCGCACGTCGCGGCCGCCGAGCACGTTGCCGCGCTGCCTGTAGGTCTTGGTGATTCCGGTGCCGCTGATCACGCGTGCTCCCCCCGTCCGGCGGCGGACGCGTACGGCTCCCGGGCGTGGCAGGCGACGGTCCGCTCCTCGCGTCGCACCGGCAGGGGCGCGGACGTCTCGCAGACCTCCATGCGCAGCGGGCAGCGCTCCCGGAACACGCACCCCTGCGTGGGCAGCGTGCCGAGCGTGGGCGGCCGTCCAGGCAGGGCGCGGGCCTCGGCCGGGTCGCCGGACAGCCGCGGGATGGCCCTGATCAGGCCCTGGGTGTACGGGTGGCTGGGCGCGCCGAGGACGTCCATGGTGGGCCCGTGCTCGACGACCCGCCCGCCGTACATCACGGCGAGCCGGTCGGTGACCTCGGCCGCCACGCCGATGTCGTGGGTCACCATCAGCGTGGTGAGCCCGCGCTCCTTGTGCACCTCGCGGACGATGCGCAGGATCGTGGCCTGCGTGATCATGTCCAGCGCGGTGGTGGGCTCGTCCAGGATCGCGAGCCGGGCGTTGAGCACGAGGGCGAGCATGATGCCGACCCGCTGCCGCATCCCGCCCGACAGCTCGTGCTGGTGGGAGTCCAGGACGCGGGCGCCGTCCAGGCCCATGCGCTCCAGCAGCGCCCGCGCGTCCCGGACCAGCGCGGCCAGGTCGTCCACGCCGTGCGAGCGGCCGAGGTCGAGCAGTTGCTTGCCGACCGTCTTGAGCGGGTTGAGGGAGTTCTGCGCGGCCTGGAAGACGTACCCGAGGTGACGCCCGCGCGCGCCGCGCAGCTCGTCCCCCTTGAGCTTGAGCACGTCGCCGAGGCCGTCGACCTCCACGCTGCCGCCGGCGATGCGGCCGGGTGGCTGGACGGCGTTGAGCAGCGACAGCGCCAGCGTCGACTTGCCCGAGCCGGACTCGCCGACGATGCCGGTGATCGTGCCCGGGTCGATCGTGAGGGAGACGCCGCCGAGGGCGGGCAGCTCACCGAGCGGGGTCTTGTAGACGACGGTGAGGTCGCGCACGCGGACGCCCGGCGGCGGCCCCGCGTCGGGACGCGGGGCGCCGCCTGGGACGGCGCCGCCCGAGACGGTCCCGGCGGGGCGGGAGCGCCTCAGGAGCCGTGGCGCGTTCATGGTCACCGGGTTACTCCTCACGCAGCCGTGGGTTGAAGATCTCGTCCATCGCGTCGACCACGAGCACGATGCCGAGGGTCAGCAGCAGGATGGCCAGCAGCGGCGCCAGCAGGTACGGAAGCGCCGCCGCGCTGGTCAGGGCGCCGCCGCCGAAGACGGCGAGGTTCAGCATCACGCCCCAGTTGTTGGAGTCGAAGGGCAGGACGCCGAGGAAGAACAGGCCGACCTGCGCGTAGATCGCGCCGGTCACCGCGATGAGCATGTTCATCGCGATGTACGGCGCCATGCCCGGCAGCAGCTCGCGCACGATGATGTGCCGGGTGGGCAGGCCGAGCCCCCGGGCCGCCTCGATGAAGCCGCGCTCGCGCAGCGACAGCGTCTGCGAGCGGACGGCCCGCGCGATGCCGCCCCAGCCGAGCAGGCCGAGGACCAGGCCCATCTCCAGCGGGCCCTCGAACTTCCAGACCGTCGAGAGCACCAGCAGCAGCGGAAGGCCGGGGATGGTGAGCTGAAGGTCCGTGATCCGCATGAGCACGGTGTCCCAGCGTCCCCGGTGGAACCCGGCGAGCAGCCCGAGCGCCGTGCCGACCGCTACCGTGATGATCGCGGTGGCCAGGCCGGTGAGGATGACGTACCGGGCTCCCGTCACGACCAGCGCGAGGACGTCGGTGCCCTCGAAGTCGGTGCCGAAGGGGTGGGCCAGGCTGGGCGCGGCGTAGAGGGCGTTGTCGTCGCGCGGGAGGTGGGCGGGGTACAGCATCGGCCCGAACACGGCCATCAGCGCGAACAGGGCGATGATGGCCACCCCGGCGATGCGGCTCGGCTTGCGGCGCAGCACGCGGCCCACGCCCCGCCAGAAGTTGCGGCGCAGGGTGGCGCGGGCGCCGCCCTGGCCTCCGGGGAGCATCGCGGTGACGGTCATGCCGCGCCTCCCGTCCGCACACGGGGGTCGATCACGGCGTACAGCAGGTCGGCCGCGATGTTGGCGACGATCACCGCGACCGTGGTCACCAGGAAGGTGCCGCCCATGAGCGCGTAGTCGCGGGCGCCGATGCTGTTGACGAGCAGCAGCCCGAGCCCGGGGTAGTTGAAGATCCGTTCGATGAAGATCGCGCCGCCGAAGAGCATGCCCAGCGACAGCGCGAGGATCGTGAACAGCGGCAGGATCGCGTTGCGGGCGATGTACCGGAACAGCACCCACCGCGACAGCCCGCGCAGCTCGGCGGCGAGGATGAAGTCGTCGCCGAGCACGGTCGCCACGCTGGACTTCATCGCCAGCACCCAGCCGCCGTAGCTGGCCAGGGCGTACGTCAGCACGGGCAGCGTGGCGTGCTGGATCAGCGAGGCCAGGTAGGGCCCGTTGAGCCCCGGCGTGAACTCGACGTCCACCGGGCCGCCCGCGGGGAGGATCGGCCACAACGTCGTGAAGATCGCGAGGACGAGCAGGCCGAGGACGTACTGCGGCACGCCGTGCAGCAGCGAGCCGGAGATCGCCAGCGCGTCGCCCAGCTTGCCCGAGCGCTTGATGCCCGCGTAGACGCCGAGCGTCACCCCGAGCAGGAAGCTCAGCAGCGTGCCGCCGAGGACGGGCAGGATCGTCCACGAGGCGGCGTGGGCGATCAGCGTGGTGACCTCGGTGCCGGGCGTGCTGAGCGACTGGCCGAGGTCGAGGTGCAGCAGCGCCTTCAGGTAGTCGACGTACTGCTGCCACAGCGAGCCCGTGGGCAGGAAGCCGTACAGGGCGGCGGTCGCGCGCTGCGCCTGGTCCGGGGACATGCCCCGCTCGATCAGCGCCTCGTACTGGCCGAGGACCGGATTGCCGGGGATGTTGCGGATGATCACGAAGCTGATCGTGGTGACCACCCAGATCATGGCGAGCCCGCGCACCAGATGGCCCGCGAGGCGCCGCCGGACCGCGCGGCCCGCGGCCCTCCTGCCCGCCGGGTCGGGGGCGATCGGCGCGTCGGCCGTGCCCACGTCGTCGGCCGAGCCTGTATGGCCCGTTCTGCCCCCCCGGCCTGCCGGGGAGGCGTCACGCGTCGCGAAAAGCTTCATAGGCTACTTCTTCTCGATCATCCCGAGCTGCATCCACACGCCCGCGGGAAGCCGCAGCGCCTCACTGCCGGCCGGAGGCCAGCCGGTGTAGCGGGTCGTGTTGACGAACTGGGTGTTGACGTAGTCGTAGAGCTGGATCACCGGGAGCTGCTGGTTCGTCAGCCCCGCGAGCGTGCCGACGATGCGCTTCTGCTCCTCCGGCGTGGCCAGGTTGAGGCGGTTGGTCAGCTCGCCGGGGTTCACCCCGCCGACGACCTCGGGGCCGCCCATCCAGTTGCCGTCCTTGCCGGGCGGCGAGTGGCGCAGCCGCCCCGCGAGCAACGACCAGCCGTTGGCCGAGCCGTAGAGGCGCTGGTAGATGTTGTACGGCGACGGGCCGAGCGCCATCAGCCAGAAGCCGATGTCGAGCTTGCCCGACGCGAGCTCGTCCAGGTAGAGCGTGTAGTCGGCCGAGGTGGTCACGGTCGCGTCGATGCCGTGGTCGTTGAGCTGGCTCGCGATCGACTTGGCCGCCGCCACCCAGTCGGAGAACTCGGCGGGCACGGTGAGGCGCACCTTCCAGGGCTTGCCGTCCGGCATCGCCCACAGGCCGTTCCTCTTGACCATGCCGGCCGCCTTCAGCTCCTTCGTGGCCTTGGCCGGGTCGACCTTGTACGGGTTCAGCTTCGCGAGCCCGTCGCCGAGCCACGCCTTGGCCGCGCTGGCGTGGATGCCGGTGGTGGTGACGGCCGGCGTGCCCGCCTCGGGCGAGGCGACCCTGGTGAGCTGGCCGCGGTCGATCAGGTAGGCCAGCGCGCGGCGGACGTGCACGTTGTCGTACGGCTTGTGCGCCTGGTTGAACGCCAGCGACGCCGCCACCGGGGAGTACCCCTTGCGGATCTCGTTGCCCTTGGTGGCCTTGATGCGGGCCATGACGGCGGCCGGCACCGCCGTGAACGGCGCGTTGTCGAGCTTGCCGGAGACCAGGTAGTTCCAGATCTGCTCGTTGCCGGTGTAGTTGAGCACCTTGACCTTGTCCGGCACGATCTTGGCGGCGTCGTAGAAGTAGGGGTTCTTCTTCAGCAGCGCGGCGCCGGGGTTGATCCGCTCCAGCACGAACGGGCCCGCCGAGACGTCCGCGGGCGGCGAGAAGCCGATGACCTTCTGCGCCAGGCCGGTGATCACGGCCTTGGCCTTGTCGGCGGCCGGGCCGGTGCCCTGGGCGGTCTTGAGCGTGGTCCAGAAGCCGGCGGGCAGCAGCGAGCCGTAGACGTGGGCGGGGACGACGACCGTCGACAGGACGTTCCTGAGGAACGCGTTGCTGCGGTTGGACCCCTGGGTGATCTTGACGGTCTTGGCGTCGACCACCGTGATGTCGGCCGCGGCCCCGGCCGCGCCGGAGTTGACGGTGTACGCGCTGCCGCCCTGCGTGTAGGCGAGGCCGATGGACGTGCGGACGTCCTCGCTGGTCACGGGCTTGCCGTCCGACCAGCGGGCCTGCGGGCGCAGGTGGATGACGACCTCGCCCTGACCGGGCGTGACCGACCAGCTCCCGGCCAGGCCGGGGTAGAAGAGGTCAGGGTTCATCAGGTCGTTCTTGGGCCAGCCCAGCGACATCGCGTCGTAGCCCATGAACGTGCTGCCCTGCGGGTTGAAGGGGTTGATCGGCGCGCTGGCGTCGATCTGCTTCGAACCGTCGATCGTGGTGTATATGCCTCCAGCCCCGCTGGAGGAGGTGTTCCCCGTGGTGCCGCAGGCGGTGGCTGTGGCGACCACCGCCAGGGCGGCGATCGCTGTGAGTCGCTTCATCAAAAGTGCTCCAGGTCCCCGATTGCCAGGACCATACGGGCGCCAGGACAGGGTGGTCAATTTTTTCGTTCACACAGCTTAGCATGAAGCTATCTTTTATCTAGCCCTCTACCTGCGACGATGTGCCCAACCGGCGGGCGGTGGCGGCCATGACGGGGCTCGGAGGGGGCCGCGCGTGAGATCGGCCACACCGGCGGCGCGGGGGCTCGGAAGGCGGCCCCATCGCGCGAAGGACCGCGCACGCGAAGGGGCGGCGCGCACCTGACCCGCGCACGCGAAGGGCCGGGTGGACGCTTACCCGTGCGCGCGAAAGGACCCCGGCCGGAGACCGGGGTCCTTCGAGATTCGCAGGTGCGGCGGGGCGGAGGCCCGAGCCGTCAGACCGCCCGTCCGAGGCCGCCGACCGCGCCCGCCTCGCCCGACCTGACCAGCGAGAGAGGCACGTCCGGACGCCAGTCCTGAAGCTCCACGACGCCGGGCTCGACCAGTTCCAGGCCGTCGAAGAAGGCGCGCACCTGCTCGACCGAACGGGACTTCGTCCCCGGCACGGTCGTGCGGCTGAACACCTGGTGGCCCTGGCGCTCCTGCTCGTCGCTCAGGGGCCGGAGCGAGCCGTGCGAAATCACCAAGTGGCCGCCGGGACCGAGGGCGTCCTTCATGGCGGTGACGACGCGCGCGGCCTCGTCGTCGTCCGGGACGAAGTGCAGCACGCCGACCAGCAGGATCGCCACCGGCCGGCTGAAGTCCAGGTGGGAGCGGATCTGCTTGTGGCCGAGCAGGGCCTCGGGGTCGCGCATGTCGGAGTCCACGGCGATCACGCGCTCGTTCTCGGCCAGCAGCGCGCGGGCGTGCGACAGGACGATGGGGTCGTTGTCGACGTAGGCGATCCGGGACTCGGGGGCGAGCTCCTGGGCGACCTGGTGGACGTTGCGCTGCGTCGGGAGCCCGGCGCCGACGTCCAGGAACTGGCGGATGCCCTGGCGGCTCAGGTAGGTCACCGCGCGGACCAGGAACTCGCGGTTCTCGCGGGCGATGTCGCGGATGTTCGGCAGGATCTCGATGATCTTCTCGGCCGCCTCGCGGTCGGACGCGAAGTTGTCCTTGCCACCGAGGTAGTAGTCGTACATCCTCGCGACGCTCGGCGTGAACGGATCGACTCCCGCTGGTGCCTTCGGCTCGTTCACGCCACTCCTCGCCCGGTACTTGGTACATCAAGGATCTTAGGGGATTCGGCGGTGGATGCGGATTTCTACGCCAATCCCGGGATATGTGGCGACCAATGCACGAGACCCGACAGACCGCCCAAGCCCGTAATTCCAGAGAAACGCGAACCGGGCGGCCGACACGCGCCAGGACGCCGCGAAGCCCATGCCGTCGGCCACACGGTCGCGAGAGAACCCGGAGAAAGGAGAAGGGCCGCCCCGGGAACATCCCGGAACGGCCCTCGTCGCAGAACTCAGCCGCCGAGGAGCTCGCGCACCCGGTCGGCGCCGGCCGCCAGCAGCAGCGTCGGCAGGCGCGGCCCGGTGTCCCGCCCCACGAGCAGCGTGTAGAGCAGCGCGAAGAACTCGCGCTGCGCGACCTTCAGCTCGGGCGTCGGCTTGGCGTCGGGGGTGAGCCCGGCCTGGACCTTCGGCACGCCGTACACCAGCTCGGTCAGCCCGTCCAGCGACCAGTGGTCGTCGAGCCCGTCCAGCAGCAGGCGCAGCGACTCGCGCTCGCGGTCGCCCAGGGACGCCAGCAGCGCGGCGTCCGGCTCCTCGCGCACGCGGGTGCGCTGCTCGGCCGGGACCTGCGTGGTGACCCAGCGCTCGGCGCGGTCGAGCCGGGGCCGGGTCTCGTCCAGGGACGTGATCGGGTGCTCCGGGTCGAGGTCGCGCAGGATGCGCAGCGTCTGCTCGGCGTGGCCGGTGGTGATATCCACGATCGAGGCCAGCGTGCGGTAGGGCAGCGGCCTCGGCGTGGTGGGCAGCGGACCCGCGGCGGTGGCGGCCGCCCGGCCGTACGCGGCCACGTCGGCCGGCAGGGCCGTGCCCTCGTGAACCTTGCGCCGCAGCGTGTCCCACTCGTCGTAGGTGCGCTGGATCTCCTGGTCGAAGGCGATCTTGAACGACTGGTTCGGCCTGCGCCGCGCGTACAGCCAGCGCAGCAGCGGCGCCTCCATGATGCCCAGCGCGTCGGCCGGGGTCGGCACGGCGCCCTTGGAGCTGCTCATCTTGGCCATGCCGCTGATGCCGACGAACGCGTACATCGGCCCGATCGGCTGCTCGGCGCCGAAGATCTCCTTGACGATGTGCCCGCCGACGACGAAGGACGACCCCGGCGAGCTGTGGTCGACGCCGGACGGCTCGAACACCACGCCCTCGTACGCCCAGCGCATCGGCCAGTCGACCTTCCACACCAGCTTGCCCCGGTCGAACTCCGAGAGCCGGACGGTCTCGGAGTGGCCGCAGACGCAGGTGTAGGACAGCTCGGTGGTCTCGTCGTCGTAGGCGGTGACCGTGGTCATGTCGCGGTCGCACACCGAGCAGTACGGCTTGTACGGGAAGTAGCCCGCCGCGGCCGTCCCGTCGTCCTCGCTCGCCGCGCCCGAGCCCTCGGCCGCCGCCTCGGCGGCGGCGGCCTCCGCCTCGTCCAGCCCCTGCTGCGGGGCCTTCTTGGCCGCCTTGCCCTTGGTGCGGTAGCGGTCGAGGATCTCGTCGATGCGCGCCCGCTCGCGCATGGCGAGCAAGATCTGCGAGCGGTAGGCGCCGGAGGTGTACTTGGCGGTCTGGCTGATGCCGTGGTACTCGACGCCGAGCTCGGCCAGCGCGGCGATCATCGGCGCCTTGAAGTGCTCGGCCCAGTTCGGGTACTCGCTGCCGGGCGGGGCGGGCACGGAGCTCAGCGGCTTGCCGATGTGCTCCGACCACGACGAGTCGACGCCCGCGGGCACCTTGCGGAACCGGTCGAAATCATCGAAGGAGATGATGTGGACGACCTCGTGGCCCCGGCGGCGGATCTCGTCGGCGACCAGGTGAGGCGTCATGACCTCACGCAGGTTGCCCAGGTGGATCGGGCCCGAAGGGCTGAGCCCCGACGCGCAGACGATCGGTTTGCCGGGAGCGCGGCGCTCCGCCTCGGCAATGACCTCGTCCGCGAATCGTGAGACCCAGTCGGCCTCAGCGCTCATAGCCACGATGGGCACATCCTTCCTAGAAAGCCTGACGCCTCCATTGTCCCGGACCGCCGCAGTGGACCGTGCACCCCGCGCCGGGCGCGCCGCCGTCCCCGCCATACCGAACGCGGCGAGCGCCGGATTTCTGTCGGACCGTCCTGGCAAGATCATGCCGCAGGGCCGAAACCGTCGAAGGGATCGCGCGATGGCCGACGCGACGGCAGCCGACTACGCCTGGTTCGAAGAGAAGTACGGCGACAGCTTATGGGCGTCCGGTTTCTGCCTGACGTTCGTCCGCGACCTGTCCCCCGAGGAGGCGTTCCGCCGCGTCGGCGTGGCGGGCCGGCCGGCGGACGACCCCGGCAAGACGTCCGACGCCCGGCCGATCGCCGCGTACGCCGCGATCGGCGGCGCCGTCCTGCTGGAGGACGAGGGTCGCGCGGGCACGCTGACCGAGGTCACCCGGCGTCTCTCGGCGGGCACGGTGACGGCGGCCGTGTGCCACGACGCCGAGGACGGGCCGCAGTTCCTCTTCGCCGCCGACGGCCACCTCGTCACAGGCTTCGAGCCGGGCGCCCCGGACGGCCGCTGGGGCGCGTCCCCCGACCGGCTCCTCCCCCAGATGCGCGCCCTGGACCTGCCCACCGATCACGACGACGCCGGCGAACCGGCCGAGGGCGTTGCCGACCACCATGCCGACCACCATGCCCACCACTATGCCGACGACATGGCCCCGGATACGGACGAGGACACGGCGGCCGACGCCCTCCTCGCCGCGATGGCCCTCGCCGAGCGCGTCACGGGCGTGCGCCTGACCTGGCGCCACCTCGCGCGGCCCGCCCTCGTGGGCTCGGCCGCGCACCTCTACTGAGCGACTACCGAGCGACGCCCCCGGCCACGGAACGTGGCCACCGAGCCACGGTCAAAGCCCCGTCAGACCTCTCCCCTCACCGTCAGGGCGTCTCGGAGCATCCGCCGGGGCGTCTCGGAGCACCCGTCAGGGCGTCTCGGCGATCTCGATCAGCTCGATGCCGGAGAAGGCCGCGGCCAGGACCTCGTTCCACGAACGTCCCGAGGCGGCGAGCAGGTCGGTGATCAGCAGCGGCGCGTGCCGGGCGACCTCCGCCCCGTCCAGGGTGAACCCCTCGGGCCCGGACTGGTGCAGGCCGAGCGCCCCGGCCACCAGGATCACCACGACATCGGCCTCGACGCCGGGGAACCACTCCGCCGCCGACCGCACGCAGTGCCCGACCAGGCCTCGCACGTCGTCCGCGGTCAGCCCGTCGGGGTGCAGCTCCTCGAGCAGGGACCGCACCACCGCGCCCAGCACGTTGCCGACCTGCTCGGAGTCGAGCGCGGCGAGCCGCGTCGCCTCGGTCTGGAACGCCTCGGCGTCACGGGACCGAGCGGCCCGCACCGCGCCGGTCGCCGCCTCGGCGATGGCCCGCGCGGGCTTGGGCAGGTGACGCCAGGTAACGCTCATGGCCTCGTTCTCCGGGTGGGGCGACGGGACGACGGACGCCAGCATGCCACGCCCGCGCCACCGCCACCCCCGGGGCGAAGCCGCGCCCGTCGGACCGGTGCGGCGCCCGGCCCACGCCGCCACCCACGGGGAACGCCTAGGCACCCGTACGCGTTGGTAATGTTCGTAGGCGCGGCGGTGTTCCGCGGCCGGTGATCGTCACGACGCGGGAGGGCTCAGCATGACGTCACAATCGGCCCAGACCACACCCCAGCTCGACCGGCCCCCGACCCGGGGCACCCGGGTCAGGGGAACCCGGCAGGCTGAGGCGCTGGTGTCGGTGCTGGGCAAGCTGTCCGGGTTCCACAGCGCGCAGGAGATCCACGCCGAGCTGCGCCGCCAGGGCGAGCAGGTCGGCCTGACCACCGTCTACCGGCACCTCCAGGTGCTCAGCGAGAACGAGATGGTCGACGCGATCCGCGACGAGAGCGGCGAGACGCTGTACCGCCGCTGCGCGACCGGCCGCCACCACCACCACGTGACCTGCCGCTCGTGCGGGCGCAGCGTCGAGGTCGAGGGCAAGGCCGTCGAGCGCTGGGCCGACCGCGTCGCGGCCGAGGCGGGGTTCGTCGAGGTCGACCACACGGTCGAGATCTTCGGCATCTGCCCCGAGTGCGCCCCCGCCCGCTGACCCTTACTCCCGCTCCCCCCGAATTGTCGTACCCGATGCCTAGGCTGCTCGGTGCCGGACAAGGGAGGTAGTCGTGGATCTCGATCTCGAGAATGCGGTGGTCAGGTTGTGCGCCGAGGGGATGCGCGCGGAGGCCGAGGGCAGGCCCGAGGACGCGAGGCGGCTGTTCGACCAGGCGTGGGCCGAGCGGTCCGACGACTTCGACGCCTGCGTCGCGGCCCACTACGTCGCCCGCCAGCAGGACTCCGCGGAGGAGGTCCTGCTGTGGAACGCCGTGTCGCTGCACCACGCCCACGCGGCCGGCGACGACCGCGTCACCGAGTTCTACCCGTCGTTGTACCTGAACATGGGGGCGTCGCACGAGCTTCTCGGCGACCCCTCCGAAGCCGAACGCTACTTCCGCCTGGCCGCCGACCACGCGGCCGCCTTGCCCGCCGGCCCGTACGGCGACATGCTCCGCCAGGGCATCACCGAGGGCCTGAACCGCGTGACCCCCTGACGGGCCGCCGGGTCACCGTCCCCCGGGGGCCGGGTCGTCGTTCGCCGTGCCGGGGGCGGGGACCGGGGCGTTTTCGGCCACGAAGGGGAGGCCTTCTCCACTAGCGTGATCCCTCCCGCCTTCGTGGAGGTCGAGAATGCCCGCTACGCGACGCGCCACCCTGGCCGCCGCCGCGCCCCTGATCGCCCTGGCCGCCCTGGCCCCCGCGGCGTCCGCCGCCGAGGACGGCGAGATCACGGTCGCCGCCTGCCCGCCGGGCACCATGGAACCCGCCGAGCTGGACGAGGACTGCGGGGGCGAGGCGCTCGGCGCGATGTTCACCGGGCTCGTCGAATACCTGCCCGGCGGGCCCGCCACCCGGTACGCCGTGGCGTCCTCGATCACCACCAGGGACAACAAGGTCTTCACCGTACGGCTGAAGAAGGGCTGGCGCTTCCACGACGGCACCGAGGTGAAGGCCCGCAACTTCGTCAGGGCCTGGAGCCACGGCGCCCGCGCGAGCGCGAACGGCTCCTACTACTTCGACCACATCGCCGGGTTCGGCAAGCCCACGCGCACGGGGGTGCTCTCCGGGCTGAAGGTGGTGGACGATCACACGTTCACGATCACGCTGAACGAGCCGTTCGGGGGGTTCGTCCCCATGCTCGGACGCCTGGCGTTCGCGCCCCTGCCCGATTCGTTCTTCGCGAGCCCCGCCGAGTACCACAAGGCCCCGGTGGGCAACGGGCCGTACCGCTTCGTCTCACGCACCGACCAGGACGTCACCGTCGAGCGGTACGACGACTACAGCGGCACCGCCCTGCCCGCGGCCACCCGGATCGTCTACCGGACCTACTCCGACTGGGACGCCGCGTACAAGGCGCTGCGGGACGGGCAGGTCGACTTCGCGCCAAACCTCCCGCGCACGACGGGGCTCGGCGGGCGCGTGGTGAACACGCCGTCGGGCGGCATCCACGTCCTGAACTTCCCCATGAAACAGCCCAGGATCTCGGGGAACGCCGACTTCCGCCGGGCCGTCTCCATGGCCATCCCACGCGAGGCCGTCGGCGAGGAGTTCGGCGCGAGCCGCGTTCCCGCCGACTCCTTCGTACCGCCGCCCACCCCGGGCGCGCGGCGGGGGACCTGCGGAGAGGCCTGCGCCTACGACCCGGCCGGGGCACGCGCCGCCCTCGCCAAGGCCCGCGCCGCCGGGTTCACCCCGCCCAGGACCTTCACCATCTACTACAACGCGGACGCGCGGAACACGCGGTGGGCCAGGCTCGCCGCCACCGCCGCCACCAAGGCGCTGGGCGGCCAGGTCAAGGTGGTGGCCAAGGGCGTGCCGACCTTCGCCGACCTGCTGAGCCGGGCGACGCGGGGCAGGCTCGCGGGCGCGTACCGCTGGGCGTGGCTCCTGGACACCCCTCACATGTCCGACGTCCTGGCGACCTACCGCACCGGGAACTCCAGCAACTTCACCGGCTACAGCGACAAGGGCTTCGACGCCCTGCTCGCCGCCGCCGACCGCACCCCGTCCCCGGCCAGGGCCGCGACCCTCTACCGCCGCGCCGAGAAGATCCTCGCCCGCGACCTGCCGGCCATCCCCCTCTTCTTCTACCGCAACGTGGCCGGCCACTCGGACAGGCTCTCCAACGTCCACACGACCCTCTTCGGATCGCTGGACGTGAGGTCCGTAGAACTCTGACGCCCCCGCCGTCTCGGAGCGGACGCTACAGGCTGACCCGCACCCGGTAGCGTTCGAGCCAGGCGTTGAACTGCAGGAAGCCCTCCAGCGCGGCGCGGACGTCGTGGCGGCTCACCGAGTCCTGCGGCAGGTCCAGCAGGGCGCGCACCTTGGCGACGTCCACCAGCGGCTCCGCCGCGACATGCCCCGACAGGACGCGGGCGGCCCGCTCGCGCAGCGCCTTCTCGTACGCGGGGTCCTGCGTCGAGGGGTACGGGCTCTTGCGCCGTTCCAGCACCGACCTGGGCAGCAGGTCGGTGACCGCCGCGCGCAGGAGGCTCTTCTCACGCCCGTCGAAGGTCTTCAGCGCCCACGGCGCGTTGAAGACGTACTCCACGAGCCGGTGGTCGCAGAACGGGACGCGGACCTCCAGTCCGACGGCCATGCTCATGCGGTCCTTGCGGTCCAGCAGGATCTGCACGAACCGGGTGAGGTGCAGGTAGCTGATCTCGCGCATGCGCGCCTCCAGCCCGGTCTCCCCGGGCAGACGCGGCACCTCGTCCAGCGCCTGGCGGTAGCGGGCCGCGCGGTAGCCGGGGATGTCGAGCTTGCGGGCGAGGTCCTCGTTCAGCACCTCCTCCAGGGCGGTGAACCGCTGCCCGCCCTGCGCGGCCAGCCAGGGGAAGGTGCCGGAGTTGACGGCCTCGGGGTCGTGGAACCACTTGTACCCGCCGAACACCTCGTCGGCCGACTCTCCGGACAGCGCGACCGTCGAGTGGGCGCGGATGGCCTTGAACAGCAGGTACAACGAGGTGTCCATGTCGCCGATGCCGGTGGGCATGTCGCGGGCCCGCAGGACGGCGGAGCGCACGACGGGGTCCATGAGGTCGCCGGAGTCCAGGACGATGTCGGTGTGCTCGACGCCGAGGCTCTTCAGGTGGCGGACCAGGTCGTGGACGTACGGGGTGTCGGGGGTGTCGCGCATCTCGTCGGGGCTGAAGTGCTCGGTGTAGCCGACGAAGTCGACCGAGAACGAGCGCAGCTTGCCCTGTCCGTGCTCGTGCAGGGCCCGGGCGGCGAGGGCGGTGACCGCGCTGGAGTCCAGGCCGCCGGACAGCAGCGTGCACAGCGGCACGTCCGAGATCAGCTGGCGTTCGACGATGTCGTCGAGCAGTCCTCGGACGGTGCGGACGGTCGCGTGCACGTCGTCGGTGTGCTCGTGCGATTCGAGCTGCCAGTAGCGCTCCTTGGCGACGCCGTGGCGGTTCACGACGACGACGGAGCCGGGGCGCACCTCGTACATGCCCTGGTAGATCGCGCATTCCGGGGTCTTGACGAAGGAGAGCAGCTCGCGCAGGCCCTCGGCGTCGACGACGGGCCGGCAGAGCGGGTTCGCCAGGATGGCCTTGGGCTCGGAGCCGAACAGCACGCCGTCCGGGGTCGGGTAGTAGTACAGGGGTTTGATGCCCAGGCGGTCGCGGACGAGCAGGAGTTCCTCGGTGCGGGCGTCCCAGATGCCGAAGGCGTACATGCCGTTGAGGCGGGTGGGGAAGCCGATGCCCCACTCCAGGTAGGCGCGGAGGACGACCTCGGTGTCGCTGCGGGTGCGGAATCGATGGCCCTTCGCGGCCAGCTCGGCGCGTAGTTCGAGGAAGTTGTAGACCTCGCCGCTGTAGGTGAGGACGGCCTGGACCTCCTCGTCCTCCTCGGCGGTCATCGGCTGGCGGCCGCCCTCGAGGTCGATGATCGCCAGGCGGCGGTGGCCCACGGCGCCGTGGGGGGAGATCCACATGCCCTCGTCGTCGGGCCCCCGGCACGCCATTTGCTCGGTCATGTCGTGAAGCGTGTTCCTCGACTCCCGGAGATCCCTGCCGTAGTCGACCCATCCGGTGATTCCGCACATCTCGACGACCCCACGTCCCGTCGGAAGAAAAGCGTCTTACCAGGTCAAACAGCCACGAAGGACACAGATATGCCCGCATACACGCCAAGAGCATCCCCTGCGAAGCCCTCGGCTCGTTGAACTCCTCTCCGGCCTGAAGGCCGGAGATTCTCCCGTCGCGTCGCGCTTAAGCGGCGCGCGGGGGTTGACGCTTCACAGACCGGGCAGCCCCGAGGTCTCCACGTCCTGACACCACAGTTCCTGCGGCGTTGCGAATGTTGATCGCGGCGTTGGTGTCGGCGTGGCCGGTCCATCCGCACGCGGGGCTGGCGCACGAGAACCGGGTGCCGTCACGCGAGGCCGCGTCGCGGTGCCCGCACCGATGGCAGGTCTGCGAGGTGCCCGGGGCGGGGACCTTCACCACCAGCCCGCCGCGATCACGGGTCTTGTACTCCAGAAAGGTGACCGTGCGGCCCCACGCCTCGCCGGTGATGGCGCGGTTCAGCCCCGCCTTCTGCATCACGTTGCGGCCGGGATGTTCGATCGTGCCCTTGGCAGAGCGAACCATGTTCGTGATCTTCAGATCCTCCACCACGACCACGCTGAAGGTGCCGGCGAGTTCGGTGGTGGTCTGGTGCTGCCAGTCGACGGCTCGGCGCTTGGCTTTCGCACGGAGCCTGGCCATCTGGTCATAGGTGCGGATCAGCCGATGAGAGGTCCGCTGCCCGGGGGTACGGGCAGCGCGCCGGCGGGCGGATTTCTTCTCCAGGCGGCGCAGGTGCTCGCGCTCACCGCCGGTGAGCCAGGGGCCGTGCTCACGCATGGTCTGGTCCGACAACGCCAAGGCGACGGTGATCCCCCGGTCGATCCCCACGGCTGGACCGGGATGGGGGCCGGTGACCGGAGCGGCCATGGTCTGGGTCCGGAACACGATCTGCCAGCCGAAGGCGTTTTTGACCAGCCGAGCTCCGGTGATCCGTCCGGCCGGGCCGCCCCTGGTGACGCCGGGCAGGTGTCTGGTCCACCGGAACCGCACCCGCCCGGCCTTGGGCAGGCTGACCGCACCCCACCGCCGGTTGACCCGCTTGATCTGCAGGTCGCGGGCCTGGGGCACATCGACTGCCGCCCGGGATCGCAACCGGGCCTTGAACGCCGGGCGCTTGGCGGGGTGATCGGGGTCGAAGTGGTTCACCCACGCCTGCCGGTAGGTCTTCAACACCGCCTGAGCCGCCTGGGCGGGCAGTTGGCCCATCCAGTCGATCTCGCGACGGGCCGCTCGGATCGCCTCGTCGCACTGTTTCAGCGTCGCGAACCGGCCCTGCCGGAAGGTGAAGTACTCGTGCAGCAGGTTCCACAGCGTGCGGGCGGTGTGCGCTTGTGCGTCCAGCACCGCCGCCTGGGCCGCGCTCAACTCCAGGCGGGCCACATGCGCCCGGGTCTGCTTCATCTGCTCCACACGCTGACCGTACCGTTTGGTTTATGTCACCGAGATGGGAACCGAACCGTGATGTGCGCACGGGAAGGCATGTCGTTCACGACCTTCATGCCCATTTGGTGTTCGTCACCAAGTACCGGCGTGGGGCCTTCACCGACCCGATGCTGGTCCGTTGCGAACAGATCATGCGGGAGGTCTGTGCCGACTTCGAGGTCGAACTTCGCGAGTTCAACGGCGAGGACGACCACGTCCACCTGCTGGTCCACTATCCGCCCAAGGTGGCCTTGTCCAAGTTGGTCAACTCGCTGAAGGGGGTCTCGGCTCGGATGCTGCGCAAGGAGTTCGGCGGCCACGTCCGCAAGTACCTGCAGGACGACCACTTCTGGTCCGGCTCCTATTTCGCCGGGTCGGTCGGCGGGGCCCCGCTGACCGTGCTCAAGCAGTACATCGAGCAGCAGAAACGACCGCTCTGATCGAGATGGACGCCGGTTCGCCTGGCGGCGAATCGGCTGTTCCTGCCCCGCTACGCGGGACAGTCCGCTTCACCCCCGGCCTGAAGGCCGGAGCACTACGGACGAACCCGGTAGGGACGGGCGGGCGGGGGCACCGTCAGCGGTCGATGACCGCCGGGTGCTGGGGGTCGTCGACCCGGACGACCACGTCGGCGAGATCCCTCGGCGCGGCCTCGTCCTCGTACCGGGCGTAGGCCGGCAGGGTCCAGCGCTGGTCCTCGGGCGTGCGCCGGGCCAGCGCGCCCGGCGAGAGCCACAGGTGCACGGTGAGGTCGAACGCCAGCCAGCGGCCGAGCATGAGCGCGCCGTCCATGATCAGCACCCCGCCCGGCGGGACGGTGACGTACGGGGCGCGCGTGGCGCGGTCGATCACGCTGTCCCACAGCGTGGGGATGACCTTGCCCGAGCCGCCCGGCTCCAGCGGGTCGAGGACCTCGCGGGCCAGCGCGCCGACGTCGAGCCAGTCGTCGTAGAAGGCGTCGGGCTCGGTACGGCCGAACTCGAAGCGCAGCGAGGCCGGGCGCAGGAAGTCGGACGCGGAGACGCGCATGACCTCGCGCCCGCGCACGCGCAGCGGGTCGATGAGCGCGTCCGCGAGGTCCCCCGGACGCGCCGGCGGCGCGCCGTCCAGGGCGACCCGCACCCGGGCAGGGGCGGGCGTCGCGGCGATGCGGTCGGCGAGCTCCTCGACCAGCGCGGCGGGCGAGATGGGGCGTACGTGCACATCCCCATCCTCGCCGATCATCCGGCCGCTCCCCGCCGCCGTCAGGCCCGCCGCGACGAGATCACCAGGACCCGGCGCAAGGCCGTGAAAGATCGCCCGACCCGAACTCCAAGGCCCATAATGCGAAACTTTCACGACATTTCACGAAACTATCACCGTGCACAAACCCGCCGCGCGCCTCTCACCTGCGGCGGAACCCTGGCCCTCGCCCCCGCCCCCGTCCCTCGCCCGCCGCGCCGATTCACACCGGAAGGGCGGCGACCTAGAGTTCATGACGCGTGAGCGCTTTCGCATGACGGCTCCTGCCCCACGGCGGCGACCGGTTACCTCAGCAGGCCCCCGGTGACTCATTGACGTGCTAGGCGTCCGTGCTCGGAAACGTGCCGGACGCGGTGCCGCCATGCGTCCCCGCGTCCCCGGGGTCCTGCGTCGTGACCCCCGAAAGGTGTTCCATGAGAAAGCGACGAAAGATCGGCTTCACGGGCGCGGCGACCCTGCTCGCCACCCTGCTCCTCGTCGTGCTGCTGCCCGGCCAGGCGTCGGCGCACGGCGCCATGATGATCCCCGGCAGCCGTACCTATCTGTGCTGGAAGGACGGCCTCACCCAGTCGGGCTCGATCCAGCCCAACAACCCGGCCTGCGCGGCGGCGGTCGCGCAGAGCGGCCCGAACTCCCTCTACAACTGGTTCGCCGTCCTGCGCTCGGACGGCGGCGGCCGGATGAGCGGTTTCATCCCGGACGGGAAACTGTGCAGCGGCGGCGCGGTCGTGTACGACTTCAGCGGCTTCGACCTCGCCCGCAACGACTGGCCGGTGACCCACCTGACCGCCGGGCGTAACATCCAGTTCCGGTACAACAAGTGGGCGGCGCACCCGGGCTCGTGGCGCACCTACATCACCAAGGACAGCTGGAGCCCGACCCGCCCGCTGGCCTGGAGCGACCTGGAGAGCACCCCGTTCTACACCGCCCAGGACCCGCCGAGCGTCGGATCGCCCGGCAGCGCGGACTCCTACTACTACTGGAACGCGACCCTGCCCTCCGGCAAGAGCGGCCGGCACATCATCTACTCGGTGTGGCAGCGCTCCGACAGCCAGGAGACCTTCTACAACTGCTCGGACGTCGTCTTCGACGGCGGCAACGGCGAGGTGACGGGGGTCGGCCCCGGCGGCGGCGGCCCCAGCCCGACGCCCACACCCACGCCCACCCCGACGCCGACCGTGACCCCCACGCCGACGCCGACCCCCACCAGCGGCCCCGGCGGGTGCTCGGCGACGTTCAAGGCGACCAGCACCTGGTCGGGCGGCTACCAGGCCGAGGTGACGGTCAAGAACAACGGCACGTCGGCCCTCAACGGCTGGACGACCGCCTGGACGCTGCCCTCCGGCACCACGATCAACAGCCTGTGGAACGGCGTCCATACCGTGAGCGGCAGCGGTATCACCGTCAAGAACGCCGACTACAACCGGACCATCGCGGGCGGCGGCACGACGACCTTCGGGTACGTGGCCTCCGGAACCCCCGGAACGCCCACCCTCACCTGCACCAGCCCCTGACAGCACGCTGAGACGGCGCCGCCCGCGCGGGCGGCGCCGTCGTCGCGGCCGGACGCGCGGGCCGCCCGCCGAGGGTGAACAACCGGTTAATGCCCATCCGGACCACGCGCGCCGCGCCTGCGCGTCGTGTTGGCTTCTTCCCATGAGCCCCGCCAACGCCGCGCGCGCCTCAAGATCCTGGCCCGACGCCGACGTCGTGGGAACGGCGGTCGGCAGACCCGTCACCGTGTACAAATCGGTCGACACCTCCGCCGGGGGCGAGCTGGCGCACGAGGGGAACCGCGTCCCCGACATCGTGGCGCTCGACGCGCGCACTCTGGTCGTCGGCTGGCGCGCGGGCGTCCGCGACGACCGCGACCCCTCCCCGACCGACCAGGGCTCCATCCTGTTCGCGCGCTCCACGGACGGCGGCGCGACCTGGACGTCCGGCACGCTGGCCGCGGCGACGTCCACGCACCGCTATCACTTCGTGATCTTCCTGAACGACGCCGGGACGCTGTACGCGCTCCTCGGCCGCATCACCGTCGCCACCGACCGCGACGCGCAGGGAGAGGTCGACGGCTTCCCGGTGGCGATGGTCGCCAAGCGCAGCACCGACGCCGGCCGGACGTGGGCGGACTTCCCCATCACGGTCCAGGTGCCGGGAAACCGGCGGGGCGTCGTGGTGGCGGGCAAGCCTCTGAAGCACGAAGGGGTGTGGCTGCTGCCGTTCTGGCGCGAATCGGGCGGCGCGACCCGCGCGGGCGTGCTGCGCTCCACGGACCTGGTGACCTGGACGCCGGGAGGGCTGGCGGCGAACCCGCCGGACATCGGCATCGAGGAGCCCCAGCTCGTCGAGTCGCACGACGAGCCGGGCACGCTGATCATGATGGCGCGCACCCTCGACAAGCGGGGCGGCACGTCGCCCGCGCAGCGGGACGCGTACTACCGCACCCACGCGGTCCACGCGGCCACGTGCACGAGCAGGGACGGCGGCCTGACCTGGTCCCCCATGGTGCTGGACCCGAACATCCCGAACTACTACGTCAAGGGGTTCCTCACCCGGGACGCCGACGGCCGCTACCTGACGATCTACAACACCCTCGCCGGCCCGTTCACCGGCTCGGGCGCGAGCAAGCCGGACCAGTACCGCGAGGTCCTGTGCTACAAGATCAAGCGCCCGGCCGCCCCGTGGGGCCCCGGCCGGCTCTTCGCCGACGGCGCCCGGCTGACCACCGGCGCCGCCCGCGGCTGGGACGTGTACGCGAGTGCCGACGAGTACGCCCCGGGCCGCTTCTTCGTGGTGTGGGAGCACAACCAGACGGACATCAGGGTCGCGCCGCTCGACATCAGCACGTCGTTCACCGGCGTCGGCGGCGGCTTCGGCGACCTGTCGGCGTGGACGGTGGCCACGGGCGGCGGCACGGCCGGGCTCGACGGCTCGGGCCGCCTCCACCTGGCCAACGCCGAGCCCGGGGCCACGACCGGCTTCTCGGGCGTGACCCAGATGTACGGCCCGGCGAGCGGGTTCGTCGCGTCGATCCGGGGACGCGTCGTCTCGCACTCGCGGCTGAACCCCGCCACGGGCGCGGGGGCGGGGCTCGCGCTGAAGGTCGCCACGGGGGCCAGGCGGCTGATGCTCGCCCTCCAGGCCGACGGGGTGTACTCGTTCGTCCAGGGCACGACCGGGTGGAGCCGCGTGCACGCCGTCCAGGTGGACACCTTGGCGCCCCACCTGTGGCAGGTCGCGGTCGGCGCGGGTGGCGACGCCGTCCTGTACCTCGACGGCGCCGAGACCGCGGCGCGGTGGGTCGTGGCCGACTCCCGGGAGACGCCCCGCGTGTCGGTGTGGTGCTCGGGCACGGCGTCCGCGCCGTCGGAGGCGCTGGTGGACGCGGTGGAGGTCGTGGACGACGTCGCGAGCAGCGCCTGGGACGCGTTCGGCGACTGGACGCTGGACGGGGCGGGGGGCTCGGCCGAGGTGGCGGACGGCATGCTGCGCCTGCGCAGCACCGGGCGGAGGTCCTCCAGCGCGTCCATCGGGCTCGACGTCGCCGACGGCTGCGACTTCACCCTGGAGTTCCGCGGCCGGGTGGACGACGACAGCGCGCTGAACCCCGCGAGCGGGGAGGGCGTCAGCCTGGGCGCCAAGGTCGCCAACGGCCACCGGCGCCTCATGCTGACGATCCAGAAGGGCGGGGTCTGGACCATGCGCAAGGGGTCGGACGTGTGGGAGAGGGTCCACGCCACGAACACGGCCGCCGCGCCGTCCACCTGGAGGGTCACGGTCGGGTCCTCGGGCGTGGCCCGGCTCTACCGCGACGGCGCGGACACCGGCGCCACGTGGGTGGTGCAGGACAGCCGCGAGAGCCCGCAGGTGACGCACTGGGTCACGGGGACGGCGGGCGGCAACGCGGCGCGGGCCCGCGTCGAGTGGACGCGGGTCACCGCGACCCCGCCCGGCGCCTGAGCCGGGAACCCGGCGGGCCGGCACCTTGTGGGTGGCCCGGCCCGTCCGGGTCGGCCAAGGCCTCAGCGGCAGGAAGGGTCCGCGTCGAGGTCGTGGGTCAGCCGGATGGTGATGAACTCGTTGTCGTCCGCCTTGCCCGGGGTACGGCCGCTGGAGAACGGGAAGTTGTTGTCGTTCAGCAGGCCGAGGGTGCGGTCGTCGAGGATCACGATGTCCTCGATCGTCTGGAACGGGAAGCGGAAGGTCGGGCCGAAGCCGCCGAGGCCGCGCGGGTTGGCCAGGTCGAGAAGGTCGGCGACCTGCGTCTTGTCGGCCTTGCCGTCCTTGTCGCGGTCGCGGAGGTCGATCTGGAAGACCTTCTTGAACTTGGCGGTGTCGCCCTGCCCGTTGTCCCGCTCGATGACGAGGAAGCGGTTGCGGTCGACCGAGATGAGGTCACCGATGGCGTTGGCCGGGTCCTCCAGCTGGTACGTCCAGCGCTTGCCGGTGTAGGCGCGCTTGCGGACGTCGAACTCGTTGATGCGCAGCGCGCCCGCGGGGTCGCCCGCGACGGTGCCCTCCAGCATCGGGTACAGGGTGCGGCCGTCGCCGGAGCGCGCCATGCCCTCGAAGCCCTTGCTGCCGCCCAGGTTCGGCTGGCCGCCGTTCAGGTCCGGGTTCTCCGGGGCCTTGACGCCGGGCAGCGGGATCGGCGCCTCCAGCAGCACGCCCTTGGACGAGAAGTGCAGCAGGAACGGGCCGAACTCGTCGCCGATCCAGTACGTGCCGTCGTCGGCGCCGACGATCGACTCGACGTCGAAGTCGGAGCCGGTGAGCTTGCGGTCCGCGCGGGTGAGCGGGAAGGGGACCCGGCCGTTGGGGTCGGTCAGGTTGACGCCGCCGACCGCGCGGACCTTGCCGCTGCGGAAGTCCGGCGCGAGGCGCTGGATGCGCAGCAGGAAGTCGCCGCTGTTGGCCTTGTTGCCGTAGCCGTTGTCGGACAGCACGTCGTAGGTGCCGTCCTTGCGGCGCAGCACGCCGCTGAAGCCCTGGACGGGCTGGCCGGGGAAGGGCGGGGTGATGCCGTTGACCGGGGTGGTGCCGATCTTGGCGCCCGAGGGCTCGCTGCCGGGCACGTAGGTCTCGGCGGGGAGGAAGGCGAAGCCGGTCAGCGTCGCCCGGCCGAACGCGTCGCCGCCGTGCCCGCCGCGGCCGTCGTTCCCGTGGTCGGCGAAGGCCGGAGCGGACATGCTCAGCGCCAGTACGACGGCGCCCAGCCCGATCATGGTTTTTCTCATGGCCGACACGCTAGAGACGCCTGGTGAAGGTGAGCACAACGGCGGATGACCCCGGGGTGCCGCGTCGCGATCGGAAAACCGCATTGCCGGAAAGACCGGACATGAGGGACTTCTCCGCCGCGATCTCCCAAATCCATAGCGTGACCAGCACTTTTGCCAAACAGCCAATGTACGTGACACGACCCTTCGACTACTATTCGTAATCAACTGCATGCTATAAGTAGTGGAGCGATGCGTTGACGGAGCGACGATCTGCGATGACGGCGGTTCTCCGCGCTTTGCCGGCCGTGGGCACCGCCCTGCTGCTCGTCCTCGGCATCGCCCCCTTCAGCGACGGCCCCTCGCCGGCCCCCCGGTCCGCGCCGGCCGTACTCGCCGCACAGGCCCAGGAGGCGGCTCCCGCGCCGCCTCCCGCGCCCGTTCCCGAGGACACCGACCACGACGGGTGCCCGAAACCCTGGGAACAGCCCCGCGCGGCGAGCTGCTTCAAGCCTCCCCCGCCGCCGTCACGTAACGGCGGACCCCCACCGCAGAGATCGAGGTCCGTCGAGGAGACGGCGCATCTGGCGGGGACGTCCGGAGCGGGCGCCTCCGCCCTGCGGTGGGCGCGGCCGACAGGGCCGCGGCTGCCTGTCTTCCGCTGCTGATCAGAGGGATCTCCCGCGCCGTGACGCGGGGGTCGGACACGCCCGGAGCGGTCCGATCGGTCTTCCATGCCCGTCCGATCATCAGCACGAAGGAGTCCTCTTCCATGCAGTCGTTGATCGACCATGCCCGCACGTTCCATCAGAAGGTCAGCGGAGGGCGAGAACAGGCGGCGCCCCTCAAAGAGGGCATCTCGCCGCAGGCGATGTTCATCACCTGCTCCGACGCCCAGGTCATCCCGTCCCTGATCACCGGGGCACGGCCCGGCGAGCTGTTCGAGCTGCGCACGGCGGGGAACATCATCCCGCCCTACCGGCTCGGCCGGCTCACGGCCGAGGCCGCCACCATCGAGTACGCCGTCAACATCCTCGGCGTGCAGGACCTGATCGTCTGCGGTCACACCCGCTGCGGCGCCGTCGAGGGCAGGGTCCGCTCATGGACGCTGCGCTCGGCGCCCACCACCCGCTGGTGGCTGCTGCAGACGCACCGGTGGCGCGAGGCGCCCGTCGGCGAGAGCGAGGAGCCCGGCCGGGCCCACCTCATCGCGCAGCTCGACAAGCTCCGCCGCTACCCGCGGGTGGCGCGGCGCATCGCGAGCGGCCGCCTGCGCCTGCACGGCTGGTTCTACGAGGTGGACACCGGCGTCGTGTCCAACTACCGCCGTGACAGGGGACTCTTCACGCCCCTGTAAGGCGTCCCGCCGGGACGGGCCGTGCCGCGCCGTGGGAGGCGGCGTGGCACGGCCTTCCCGTCCCGAGGTCGACAAGCGGCGCGCCGATTCCTACACTCCAATGTATGAAGGATCGTTCAACTGTAGTAGTGATGGACCCCGACGGCTGCGCCACGCCCGTGGTCGACGCCGAGCGCGTGTCGTCCGTCCGCCGGTCCCTGCCCTCCGAGGAGACGGTGCAGGACCTGGCCCAGGTGTTCGGTCTGCTCGCCGACCCCGGCCGGCTGCGCATGATGGCCGCCTTGCTGGAGGGCGGCGAGATGTGCGTGTGCGACCTCGCCGCGGCCACGGGCCAGAGCATGTCCGGCGCCTCGCACGCCCTGCGGCTGCTGCGCATGCGCCGGGTCGTCAAGGTGCGCAGGTCGGGGCGCATGGCGTACTACCAGCTCGCCGACTCCCACGTGCGCATGCTGTTCGACCTGGCGATCACCCACGCGCGGCATACCGAGAGGGAGTCCGGCGATGGGTGACAGGGCCGCCCGCCGTCGCGCGGGAGAACCCGGCGAAGAGCAGGGCCACGATCAGGGCCACGGGCAGAGTCATGGGCAGGGCCATGGGCACGGGCACGGCCACGGGCACGGGTTCGGCGCCGGCACCGACCGGCGCCACCTGAGCGGCGCGCTCGCGCTCATCGTCGCCTTCATGGTCGTCGAGGTGGCCATCGGCTTCGTCTCGGGCTCGCTGGCGCTGATCACCGACGCAGGCCACATGCTGACCGACGCGATCTCCATCGTGTTCGCGCTGGTCGCGATGCGCATCGCCCAGCGTCCCCCGCAGGGCGGGTTCACCTACGGGCTCAAGCGCGCCGAGATCGTGTCGGCGCAGATCAACGGCATCACGCTGCTGCTGCTGAGCGCGTTCTTCGTGTACGAGGGCATCGTCAGGCTGGTCACGCCGCCGCACGTCGAGGGCGCGTACGTCGTCTTCACCGGGCTGGCGGGCATCGCCGTCAACGTGGGCGCGACGCTGCTGCTCAGCCGGGCCAACCGCTCCAGCCTCAACGTCGAGGGCGCCTTCCAGCACATCCTCAACGACCTGTACGCGTTCATCGCCACCACCGTCGCGGGCGTGGTCATCTGGACGACCGGCTGGGCGCGGGCCGACGCCGTCGCCGCCCTCGTGGTCGCCGCGCTGATGCTGAAGGCGGGCTGGGGGCTGGTCCGCGAGTCCGGGCGGGTCTTCATGGAGGCCGCCCCCGCGGGAATGAACCCGGCCGAGATCGGCAGGAAGGCGGCGGCGCTGGAGCACGTCGTGGAGGTCCACGACCTGCACATCTGGGAGGTCACCTCCGGCTACGCCGCGCTGTCGGCGCACATCCTGGTCGAGCCGGGGGCCGACTGCCACGGCGTGCGGGTCGCCGCCGAGCGGCTCGTCCACGACCAGTACGGCATCGGGCACACCACGCTCCAGGTGGACCACGCGACGCCCGAGTTGCTCACCATCGGCCGCGACCGCGCCCACTGCGCCGACCCCCACGGCCCGACGCATCACGGCGGCGTGACCGCTCCACCGGACGGCACCTGACGCTCCGCCTGACTACCAGCGGAAATAGTCGGTTTAGCTGACCTGTCACGTTGTCAATTTTCTCCTCTCACGGTGAAATAGTGGACATTCTCCATTAATTCCCGTCAAGCTTATGCGGGTCCAATGCGGCATACCCGGCGAGGGAAGGCGGACCATGGCAGACGCACGCCAAGCGTTAGAAGCGGATGAACCCTCCTTCTATCTCACGCACAGCGTTTTCAGCGACCCCGGCGATCTGTCCAGGCTGGACGGCATCCCGAGCGCGCCCGGCGAACTCGCGCGACTCGTCCGCGACCTGCTCGTCCACCGGGAAGAAGGCCCGCTGTTCGGCTTCACGCTGCCGGAACATCGCAAGAACGAGGCCGAGACCCGCTACGTCTCCGCGATCCTGCGCATCATCACCGAAATGGACGAAAGGCCGCTGACGGTGGCCCGCGCGCCCGGTAAGAGGTTCGCCGGAACGTGCCGCGACTTCGCGCTCGTCCTCTGCTCCCTGCTGCGCAGCACCGGCACGCCCGCGCGCATCCGCTGCGGCTTCGCGACCTACTTCGTCCCCGGGCGCAACGAGGACCACTGGGTCGCCGAGTACTGGGACCGCGACAAGGGCTGGACGCTGGTCGACGCCCAGCTCCCCACGCCGCGCGTCATGGACACGTTCAAGATCTCTTTCGACCCGGTGGACGTGCCCCGGGACCGCTTCCTCGTCGCGGGCGACGCCTGGCGCGCCTGCCGCCACGAGGGGGCCGACCCCGCGACGTTCGGCGTGTCCTTTCTCAACCTGAGCGGCCTGGACTTCGTGCAGGGCAACGTCGTGCGCGACCTGGCGGCGCTCAACAAGGTCGAGGTGCTGCCCTGGGACGGCTGGAACCTGTCCGAGCGGGTGCACCTCGACGAGACCGACGCCCGGCTGCTCGACGCCGTGGCCGAGGCCGAGAGCCGCGGCGGCCCGTTCTCGCGCCTGCGGCACCTGTTCCTCGCCAACCCGGGCCTGCGCACGCCGCGGACGATCACGTCCTACACCACGTACTCGGGCGTCCGGACGGTCGACATCGGTGTGTGAGCCGGTGCCACCTCACCCGCGCAGGCGCGCGTTCCAGGGATGGTCGTCGCCGTAGACCAGGGTGATGGACTCGGCCAGCCAGCCGCGCCGGGCGGCGTCGAGCAGCGGCAGGGCCTCGGCGAAGTCCTGCTCGTCCTTGGCCCGGGGCCGCTTGGCCTTGTAGAAGAGCTGCACCTCGGGAGACAGGTACGGGACGCCGTCCGGCGAGGTCCGCCCGACGGCGTCGATGGGCAGGCGCACCCGTGAGTCCCGCCGCGAGATCCAGTCGCGGCCGTCGGACTCGTCCAGCATTACCTGGATCCGCCATGGATCGTCCGGCCCCGGGCGGCACCAGATGTCGTGGACGGTTCCCGGCAGGATCTCCCCCGCCGCCCAGGGGCGCAGGACGCCCGGCGGCGGGCTGGCCGCCCACCACTCCCAGCCGGGCAGGGCCTGCTGGGCGGCGAGCTGGTCACGCCGGAGCAGCAGCACGTCGATGTCCGCGTGGTCACGGAACGCGCGTCCCACCGCCAGCTCGACGGCGTAACCCCCGGCGATCCACCACGGCGTCCGCAGGGCCGAGAACAGCGCGGCCGTCTCCGAAAGCGACGCGGGTTCCCAGGGACCCCACGGCGTCTCCCTCCGCATCATGCGGCCCATCTTCGCGTGTGAGTCATGGTCATGTTCACCGCTTACGGAATCCGGCGTAATCCCCTCGAACCACCTCGAATCCCCCTGGTGAACCCGCGATTCCGCTGCGAGGTACGGCCAAGATCAGCGCGGGGTCGTGAGGATCAGTGATCGACGCCCGGCGGATCGGACGGGCAGGCCGGGTCGGACGCCGCGCCCTCCGCCTGCGCGATGGCCCACGCCGCGTTGACCAGGCCGATGTGGCTGAACGCCTGCGGGAAGTTGCCGAGCAGCTCGCGCGTGCGCGGGCAGACCTCCTCCGCCAGCAGCCCGACGTCGTTGGCGAACGCCGCCGCGCGGGCGAACGTCGCGCGCGCCTCGGGCAGCCATCCGGCCAGCGCCTGGGCCTGCGCGAGCCAGAACGTGCACATCAGGAACGGCCCCTCCTCGCCCGGGAGCCCGTCGGCGGCCCGGTAGCGGTACACCAGGCCGTCCTCGTCCACCAGGCGCTCGGCGATGGCGGCGACGGTGGCCAGCATCCGGGGGTCGTCCGGGGGCAGGAAGCCGACGATGGGCATCATCAGCGCCGACGCGTCCAGCACCGACGACCCGAACGCCTGCGTGTACGCGCCCGCGCTCTCGTCCCAGCCCTCCCGCAGGATCGCCGCGCGGATCTCCTCCCGGGCCTCCCGCCAGGGGCCGGCGTGATCCCCGGCGTCCAGGTCGGGGCCCAGCGCCAGGGCCCGGTCCACGGCCACCCAGCACATCAGCTTGGAGTACAGGTAGTGCCGGGGCTCGCCCCTGATCTCCCAGATGCCGTGGTCCGGCTCCCGCCACTGGGCCGCCGCCGCGTCCGCCAGGGCCACCAGGAACGCGCGGTTCTCGCGGTCCAGCGGCCCGATCTGGTCCGCCAGACGGTGGACGGCGGCCAGCAGCTCGCCGTAGACGTCGATCTGCGTCTGCAGCCACGCGCCGTTGCCCACGCGGACCGGCCTGCTGCCGCGCCATCCGCGCAGATGGGGCAGCTCGCGTTCGGACAGGTCGTGCTCGCAGCCGACGCCGAACACGATCTGCAGCGCCCGCTCCGGCTCGTAGCTCGCCGCGGCGGTGGTCATGAACGTGAGGAACTCCCCCGCCTCGTCCGGGCAGGCCGCGACCCACAGGGCGTCCATCGTGAAGCTCGCGTCGCGGATCCACGAGTAGCGGTAGTCCCAGTTGCGCTCGCCCCCGGGCGTCTCCGGCAGCGACGTCGTGGCCGCGGCGACGATCGCCCCCGTCGGCTGGTAGCTCAGCGCCTGGAGCACCCGGCCCGAGGCGCTCACCAGGTCTCGGTACGGGCCGTCGTAGCGCTGGTGGGCGTCCGACCAGCGCCGCCACGCCTCGGTGGTCGTGTCGATCGCGGCCGCGATCCGCCCCTGGCCCCAGACGGCGGGCGGCTCGGCGTCCGCGCCGGCCCAGTGCAGCGCGAACAGCAGCCGGGCGCCCTCCCGCATCGGGACGGTCGCCGCCGCCTCCTGGCCCACCACGGAGAGCTCGACCGGCGACGACAGCGTGAGCCGGTCCGGGCCGCCCCGGGCGCGCATGCCGCCCGGCACCGCGCACAGCAGCGGCACCACGAGCCCGTACTCGGGCCTCGGCGCGTAGCGGACCTCGACGTCCACCGAGCCGCGCACACAGGCCGCCGACCGGGCCAGCACGTGCGGCGCGCCCGCGCCGAGCCGGTGCACGTCCCGGTCGTCCCCGGCCACCAGCGCGTCCGTCAGCAGCAGCGTGCCGGACCCGGTCTCGAACGTCGTCTCCAGCACCATGGTCGCGTCCACGTACCGGCGCGAGACCTCGCACGCCCCCGCCGGGCGGATCGACCAGCGCCCGGCCCGGTCGTCCAGCAGCGCCCCGAACACCGACGGGCTGTCGAAGCGCGGCAGGCACAGCCAGTCGACCGACCCGTCCCGCGCCACCAGGGCGGCCGAATGGCGGTCCGACAGCAGCGCGTAGTCGGCGATCGGGGTGGTGGTCGTCATCGTGCCTCCGACAGCGTTCCTTCCCCGGATCCCACCCCCTCCACCTGCCCCCGGGCCCGTGAGCCGTGGTTTCAGGCGGGGTGGACCCGCCCCGGGGCGGGTCGCCTCAGGCGGGGTCGGGGCCGGCCTCGATGTCGCCCTCCACCTTGAGGTAGACCTCCTGGAGGTCGCGCAGGATGTCCGGATCGGGGTGTTCCCACATGTTCCGCGACGCCGCCTCCAGCAGCCGCTCGGCGATGCCGTGCAGGGCCCAGGGGTTGGACTCGGCGAGGAACGCCTGGTTCTCCGGGTCCAGCACGTACGTCGCCGCGAGCTTGTCGTACATCCAGTCCGCGACCACGCCGGTCGTCGCGTCGTACCCGAACAGGTAGTCCACCGTGGCCGCGAGCTCGAACGCCCCCTTGTACCCGTGCCGCCGCATCGCCGCCACCCAGCGCGGATTGACCACCCGGGCGCGGAACACCCGGGCCGTCTCCTCCGACAGGGTGCGGGTGCGGACGGCGTCCGGACGGGTGCTGTCGCCGACGTACGCGGCGGGCGCGCGGCCGGTCAGCGCGCGGACGGTGGCGATCATGCCGCCGTGGTACTGGAAGTAGTCGTCGGAGTCGGCGATGTCGTGCTCGCGGGTGTCGACGTTCTTGGCCGCCACCGCGATGCGCCGGTACGCCGCCTCCATGTCCCCGCGCGCCGGCACGCCGTCCATGTCCCTGCCGTACGCGAACCCGCCCCACACGGCGTACACCTCGGCGAGGTCGGCGTCGTCGCGCCAGTTGCGGCTGTCGATCAGCGGCAGCAGCCCCGCGCCGTACGCGCCCGGGCGCGAGCCGAAGATGCGGGTGGTGGCCCGCCGCTCGTTCCCGTGGGCCTCCTGGTCGGCGAGGACGTGCGCGCGGACGTGGTTCAGCTCGTCCGGCTCGTCCAGGGCGGCGACCAGCCGGACGGCGTCGTCCAGCATCGCCACCACGTGCGGGAACGCGTCGCGGAAGAACCCGCTGATCCGGACGGTGACGTCCACGCGCGGGCGGCCCAGCTCGCCCGCCGGGATCGGTTCGAGGCCGGTCACCCGCCGCGACGCCTCGTCCCACACCGGGCGGACGCCCAGCAGGGCCAGCACCTCGGCCACGTCGTCGCCCGCGGTGCGCATGGCGCTGGTGCCCCAGATCGACAGGCCGACCGAGCGGGGCCACTCGCCGGTGTCGGCGCGGTAGCGGGCGAGCAGCGAGTCGGCCATGGCCTGCCCGGTCTCCCAGGCGAGGCGGCTCGGCACCGCCTTCGGGTCCACCGAGTAGAAGTTACGCCCGGTGGGCAGCACGTTGATCAGCCCGCGCAGCGGTGACCCACTGGGCCCCGCCGGCACGTAGCCGCCGTCCAGCGCGTGCAGCACCGCCGCGATCTCGTCGGTCGTCCGAGCCAGCCGCGGCACGATCTCGGTGGCCGCGAACTCCAGGACCCGCACCACCTGCCCCACGTCCGGGACCGCCGACGTGTCGCCGAGGACGGCCGCGCACACCTCGGCCGCCGCGCCCGGGTCCCAGTCGCGCTCCTCCATGCCCGCGACCAGCGCCTCCGCCAGCGCCTCGGCCTCGTCGGTGCCGGCGCGGCCGGCGGTGCCGTCCTCGGCCAGGCCGAGCGCCTCCCGCAGGCCGGGCAGCGCGGCGTTGCCCGCCCACATCTGCCGGGCGCGCACCATGGCGAGCACGAGGTCCACCCGGACGCGGCCCCGCGGCGCCTCGCCCAGCACGTGCAGCCCGTCGCGGATCTGCACGTCCTTCACCTCGCACAGCCAGCCGTCGACGTGCAGCAGGAAGTCGTCGAACTCCGCGTCGTGCGGACGGCCGGCCACCCCGAGGTCGTGGTCCAGGCGCGCGGCCTGGATCAGCGTCCAGATCTGGGCGCGGATCGCGGGCAGCTTCGCCGGGTCCATCGCCGCGATCGACGCGTGCTCGTCCAGGAGCTGCTCCAGCCGCGCCATGTCGCCGTAGCTGTCGGCGCGAGCCATGGGCGGCACGAGGTGGTCCACCAGGGTGGCGTGCGCGCGCCGCTTGGCCTGGGTGCCCTCGCCGGGGTCGTTGACCAGGAACGGGTAGACGAGCGGCAGGTCGCCGAGCGCCGCGTCCGTGCCGCAGGACGCCGACATCCCCGCCGACTTGCCCGGCAGCCACTCCAGATTGCCGTGCTTGCCGACGTGCACCACGGCGTGCGCGCCGAAGCCGTCCCGAAGCCAGCGGTACGCGGCCAGGTAGTGATGGCTCGGCGGCAGGTCGGGGTCGTGGTAGATCGCGATCGGGTTCTCGCCGAACCCGCGCGGCGGCTGCACCATGACGACGAGGTTCCCGGCGCGCAGCGCGGCCAGCACGATCTCGCCGTCCGGGTCGCGGGAGCGGTCGACGAACAGCTCGCCGGGCGGCGGCCCCCAGTGGCGTTCCATTCCCTCCCGCAGGTCCTCGGGGAGGGTGACGTACCACTCGCGGTAGCGGGCGGCGGAGACGCGGACCGGGTTGCCCTCCAGTTGCTCCTCGGTCAGCCAGTCCTGGTCCTGGCCGCCGGCGGCGATGAGCGCGTGGATCAGCGCGTCGCCGTCCTGGCCGGCCACGCCCGGGAGCTCCTCCCGCGTACCGATGTCGTACCCGCGGTCGCGCATCGCCGCCAGCAGGCGCACCACGCTCGCGGGCGTGTCGAGGCCCACGGCGTTGCCGATGCGGGCGTGCTTGGTCGGGTACGCCGACAGCATCACCGCGATCCGCCGGTCGGCGGGCGGCACGTGCCGCAGCGCCCCGTGCCGGACGGCGATGCCCGCGACCCGCGCCGCGCGCTCGGGGTCGGCCACGTAGACGGGCAGCCCGTCGGCGTCGACCTCCTTGAAGGAGAAGGGGACGGTGATGATGCGCCCGTCGAACTCCGGGATCGCCACCTGCGAGGCCGCGTCCAGCGGCGACAGGCCGTCGTCGCTGGACGCCCAGGTCTCGCGGTCGCCGGTCAGGCACAGGCCCTGCAGGATCGGCACGTCCAGCCGCGCCAGCGCGCCCACGTCCCACGCCTCGTCGTCGCCGCCGGCCGACGCGGTGGCGGGACGGGTGCCGCCCGCCGCCAGCACCGTGACGACCAGCGCGTCCACCTGGCCGAGCACGTCCAGCAGTCCGGGCTCGGCCGTGCGCAGCGACGCGCAGTACACCGGCAGCGCCCGGCCGCCCGCGTCCTCGATCGCGCCGCACAACACCCGGACGAACCGGGTGTTCCCCGCGACGTGGTGCGCCCGGTAGTACAACACCCCGACGACCGGCCGCGGCTGCCCGCCCGCCGCCGGAGCGATCTCGGGGCGGTCCAGGACGCCCCAGTTCGGGGCCGGCGCGGGAGGCGCGAAGCCGTGGCCGGTCAGCAGGACCGTGTCGGAGAGGAAGCGGTGCAGCTCGGCCAGGTTCTCCGGGCCTCCGTGCGCGAGGTACGCGTGCGCCTCGGCGCACACCCCGCCCGGGACGGTGGACAGCTCCATCAGCTCGGCATCGGGAGCCTGCTCACCGCCGAGCACGACGACCGGGAGCGGGCCCGCCAGCACGGCGTCCAGGCCTTCCTCCCAGACCCGCCGCCCACCGAGAAGCCGGACGACGACGAGCCCGGCGTCCTCCAGCAGGGCGGGAACGTCGGCGGCGGCCAGCCTGGCCGGGTTGCCCAGCCGGTACGGCAGGCCGCTCGCGCGTGCGCTGAGCAGGTCGGTGTCGGAGGTCGACAGCAGCAGAACAGGGAGATCGCGCACGGCACGTCCTCACTCGGGGTCCGCGCCCCGGGTAGTAGGTCCACACGGCCTGGAGTCTCCTGGCTCCCGGATCGACGCTCACCCCGGCCTTCCCGCCCGTTGCCGGGCCGTGGCCTGCGGTGGGGTTGACTCCCCGGTGACAGTGGCGGGACCGCGCCGGACTCACACCGGCTTCCTCCTTTGTGCCGTCGCCCCTATCAGATCACGCCGCCCGGCGGATTGCGACCCCGCCCACCTCGCCACAACCCGCTACCCGATCCGGCGACGAGGCCGCCGCCTCTCTTCGCTGGCCCCAGAGATCCGGCACCGCGTCGGGGAGTAGAGGCGCGTGCCGGCGCCGAGTTATGGCGGGCGACGTCGGACGGCGCCACGGCGCGGGGGATTTGACCATGAAGTCGGGTTACGATCCTCGACGTGGCCGGTGCGGAGTTCGGGGAGCGAGCGCGGGCGGACGCCTGCCCCGGGGCGTTGCAGACGCATCCGGCGGCGGACGGGGCCGTGGCCCGCGTCCGGGTGCCTGGAGGGCTGCTCACCGGGGACCAGCTCGGGGAGCTCGGCGCGGCCTGCGCGGCTCTCGGCTCGGGGGTCGTGGAGCTGACGTCGCGGGCGAACGTGCAGGTACGCGGGCTGGACGGGCCGGGCGCCGGGCGGTTCGCCGAGAAGATGGCCGCCATCGGGCTACTGCCGTCGGCCACGCACGAGAGGGTGCGGAACATCCTCGCGTCGCCCATGGCCGGGTTGGACGGACGCGGGCTCGTCGAGGTCGCGCGGCTGGTCCGTGAGCTGGACGAATCGCTCACGTCGCGTCCGGCCCTCGCGGAGTTGCCCGGCCGGTTCCTGTTCGCACTGGACGACGGGCGCGGCGACGTCGCCCGTCTGGCCGCCGACGTCGCCTACCTTCCCGCCGCACCGCGCACGCCTCCCGTGACCCCGCTCGCGACGGCGGGGCCCGAACCCATGGGAGCACCCGCGTCGGCGGGCTCGGAGCCCGTCGAAGGGGCGTTGCTCCTGGCGGGGCGGGACACGGGGCTGCGCGCCGGCCCGGCCGAGGTCGTCCCCCTCATGATCGCGGCGGCCGAGGCGTTCCTGGCCGAACGCGCCGCCCAGGGCTCGGCCGCGTGGCGGGTCGCGGAGCTGACCGACGGCCCCGCGAAGATCGTGGCCCGCATGCCCGCCGCCGGATCGGGAGCCGTCCGCATCGGCGCGCTCGGATCGGAAGGCACCCGCGCACCGGCACCACCGCCCTTCCACGACCAGGCCGGACGACCGCCGTCCGCTGAAGGCGGAAACCCGCTCGTCCCGGATCGGACGACACCCTCCTTGGGCCCGGTCGCGCAGACCGATGGACGGGTGGCGCTCGTGGTCATGCCGCCGCTCGGACGGCTGACGGCCGCGCAGGCGTCCGAGCTCGCCGAAGCGGCGCGGGCGGGCGCGGGCGAGGTACGGCTGACGCCCTGGCGGACCGTGATCGTCCCGGGCATGGCACGGGACACCGCCGAATCGTGGCTGGCCAGGCTGGGCGAGGCCGGTCTGGTCACCGACCCGGCCTCCCCGTGGACCGGGGTCACTTCCTGCACGGGACGTCCGGGCTGCGCCAAGTCCCTGTCCGACGTCCAGTCGGACGCCACCCACGCGACCATGGGCGCCGTCCCTTGCCCCGGCGGCGACCTCTCACGCGAGCGGCCGCGGCTGCCGGTGCACTGGGTGGGGTGTGAACGCGCGTGCGGACGTCCGAGCGGGCCGGCCGTGCTGGTGGTCGCGACGGGGGACGGCTACCGTGTCGAGTCCGGAGAGGCGGGCGCGCGCCACCTGGACATCGAGGAGACCGCGGTCGCCGTCGCCACGGCCAGGGCCGCGAACGATGCCCACTGAGCCTGCCGAGCCGTCCGCCGGGCGGCGCGTCGAGCCGTTCGCCGGACCGCACGACCGGCCGTCCGCCGGACCGCGTGACCGGCCGTCCGTCGGACCGCGTGACCGACCGTTCGTCGCGTCACCTGCTGGGACGTTCGCCGCGACGCACGTGTGTTCATCCCGCGCGGCCCACGATGGTTCCCGCGCGGTCGATGACGATGACGTCGACCGCGACGGGGGCGCCCCGCAGCACGTCGAGGGACTTCGCGCGGGCGGCGCCAGCGACCAGGTCGCCGAGCGGGAGGCCGGCTTCCTGGCAGATGGTCAGCGCCTGCAGGGCCGTGTTCGCGTGCAGGACGCGTCCGGCGAGGGCTTCGTCCCCGCCCGCGTCCCGCGCCATCGTGGCGAGCGCCTCGGTGCTGACCTGCGAGCGGCCCGAGTGCAGGTCGAGGTGCCCGTCGGCGAGCTTGGACAGCTTTCCGATGCCGCCGGCGACCGTCAGCCGGGGCACGGGGTGCCGGCGCAGGTACTTCAGGACGGCGCCGGCGAAGTCGCCCATGTCGAGCAGCGCGTCCTCCGGCAGGCCGTACAGCTCGGCCGCGACCCTCTCCGACGTGCTGCCCGTGCAGGCGGCGACGTGCCGGTGACCGGCGGCGCGGGCGACGTCGATGCCGCGCCGGATGCTGTCGATCCACGCCGAGCAGGAGTACGGCACGACGATGCCGGTCGTGCCGAGGATGGACAGGCCGCCCAGGATGCCGAGCCGTGGGTTCCAGGTACGCCGCGCGAGCTCCTCCCCGTTCTCGACCGAGATCTCTACGATCACGTCCGGGCCATGTCCGCCCACAATTGGGCCGCGTCCGTGCACGACAGGGCCGTCACCGTCCACCAGCGGGCCGCGTCCGTCCACGACCGAACCGTCTCCGTGCACGACCGGGCCAGGTCCGTACACGACCGGGCCAGGTCCGTCACCGGCGACCCGGGCGAGGTGGTCGCGCATCATCTGCCGGGGAACCGGGTTGATGGCCGGCTCCCCCACGTCCAGGGGCAACCCGGGCTTGGTCACCGTGCCCACGCCGGGCCCGGCGCGGAACGTCACCCCCGTCCCCGGCGCTCCGTGCCGTACGGTCGCGGTGATCAGCGCGCCGTGGGTGACGTCCGGGTCGTCGCCCGCGTCCTTGACCACTCCGGCCCGCGCCCACGCCTCGCCCGGCGGCCCTTCCACCAGCTCCTCGACGGCGAGCGCGAACGCCGGGCGCTGTCCCCTGGGCAGAAGGATCTCCACCGGGTCGGGGAAGGAGCCGGTGAGCAGCGCGGTGTAGGCGGCCGTGGTCGCCGCCGTGGCGCACGCGCCGGTCGTCCACCCGTACCGCAGCCCTGTGGTCATACGCCAAGGATGTACCACGCGAAGGGAATCGGCAGGTGAGGGGCGGGGTCCTGATACTCGGCGGCACCGGGGAGGCACGGCGGCTCGCGGCCGGGCTGGCGCGCGACCCGGGCGTCCGCGTGGTGTCGTCGCTGGCGGGACGGGTGACCGACCCCCGCCTTCCCGAGGGCGAGGTACGGGTCGGAGGGTTCGGCGGCCCGGACCGGATGGCGGCGTGGCTGCGCGAGCACGAGATCCACGCGGTGATCGACGCGACCCACCCCTTCGCCGAGCGCATCACCGCCTCCGCCGTCCGAGCCACGGCGACGGCCGGGGTCCCGCTGCTGGTGCTCCGGCGCCCCGGGTGGCGGCAGGACGCCGGGGACGACTGGCACTGGGTGTCGTCCCTGGACGAGGCCGCCGCCTCGCTCCCCGCCCTCGGCCGCAGGGTCTTCCTCACGACGGGCCGCCAGGGGCTCGCCGCGTTCGCCGGCGCGGACGACCTGTGGTTCCTGATCCGCACGGTCGACCCGCCGGAACCACCGCTGCCCGCCCGCCACCACCTCCTGCTCGCCCGGGGCCCGTACACGGTGGACGGCGAGCGGGCGCTCATGCGCGAGCACCGCGTCGACGTGCTGGTCACCAAGGACAGCGGCGGGACGATGACGAGGGCGAAGCTCACGGCCGCGCGCGCCCTCGCCCTGCCGGTGGTGGTCGTGCGCCGCCCACCCCTCCCTGAGGCCGCCGCCTTGGAGACCGTGGACACCGTGGAGGCGGCGCTGACCTGGCTGCGTGCCGTGCCGGGAACGCCCTGAACCACCGCAGAATGCGCCGGCCGCGGACCCGCCCCGCGGCAGGGACTAGCCGGCGAGCAGGCGGCTGTCAACGACCAGGCCGCGCGGCCGTGGGTCTCAGGCCGGGTAGCGGCGGGGGGTGTAGACGGTGGAATGACCGTTTCTCGTGGTGTGGCGGGTGGTGGAGGAGCCGATCAGGAGCAGGCAGCGCATGTCGATCTCCGCCGCGTCCAGCTTGTCCAGGGTCGTGACGCGGACGGACTCGGACGGGCCGCCGACGTCCCGTCCGATGACGACGGGCGTGTCCGGCGCGCGGTGCTCCAGGAGCAGGTCGCGCGCCGCCTCGACCTGCCATCTGCGTGCGCGCGACGCCGGGTTGTAGATCGCGAGCACCAGATCGGCCCGCGCGGCGGCCGAGACACGGGCGGCGATGACGTCCCACGACTTCAGCCGGTCGGACAGGGAGATCACGCAGTAGTCGTGGCCGAGCGGCGCGCCGGCCCGCGCCGCGACCGCCTGCGCCGCCGTCACCCCCGGCAGCACGCGCACCGGCACCTGCGCGAACCGCTCCTCGGACGCGACCTCCAGCAACGCGCTCGCCATCGCGAACACGCCCGGGTCGCCCGAGGACACGACGGCCACCCGAGCGCCCGCGAGGGCCAGCTCCAGCGCGTGCGCCGCCCGCTCGGCCTCGACCCGGTTGTCGGACGCGTGCCGCCGCTGCCGCGGATTCGGCGGCACCCTGTCCAGGTAGGGGCCATAACCGACAAGCTCGTCCGCACTCGCCAGCGCGTCCTGTGCCTCAGGCGTCAGCCAGTACCGTCCCCCCGGCCCCAGGCCGACCACGACGACCTCTCCCCGGCCCAGACCGGCCCCACCGGCCGCCGTCAGCGGACCCGTCTCATGACCGGGCCGGACCTCCCCTCCCCCCGCGTCGACGCCGTCCCCCGCACCGGGCACGGGGACGGCCGCCTGCGCGCCCGCTCGACCGGGATCCGTGTTCTGGCTCGGAGTGTGCGCGGAGACGGGCGCCACCCCCGAGACGGGCGCCGCCCCGGAGACGATGGCAACGTCCTCTCCCTGGCCCGCGTCGGCGCCTTGACGCGTACCGGGTGCGCCGACGCGTCGCGGCGTTCCGGCGCGGCTGGGGACGACGGCGACCGAGAAGTAGGGGACCTCGCTCGGGTCCACGTCGGCGAAGCGGGCGATCCGCTGCCGGTCGGTGGTGGCCCGCTCGACGTACCAGGCCTCGTCCAGGCGGCCCGCGCTCTCCAGCGCGTCGCGTACGGCGGGGAACGTGCGGCCCAGCTTGAGCACCGCCGCCGAGTCGGCCACCGCCAGCCGCGCCGCCAGCGTCTCCGGCGCCAGCGTGCCCGGCAGGACGGTGAGGGTCTCCTCGCGCTCCACCAGCGGGCGGCCGAGCACCGCCGACGCCGCGCTCACCGACGTGACCCCGGGCACGACCTCCGCCGGGTAGCGGTGCGCCAGCCGCTTGTGGATGTGCATGTACGAGCCGTAGAACAGCGGATCGCCCTCGCACAGGACGACCACGTCCCGCCCGGCGTCCAGGTGCGCGGCCAGGCGGCGGGCGCAGGACTCGTAGAACTCGTCGATCGCGCCCTGGTACCCGCCCGGATGGTCGGTGGTCTCGGTCGTGACGGGGTAGATGAGCGGCTCCTCGATCTGCCCCTCGCGCAGGTAGGACGCCGCGACCGTCCGGGCGATGCTGCGCCCGTGCCGCGCGCTGTGGTAGGCGATCACGTCCGCCTCACCGATCAGCCGCGCCGCCTTCACGGTCACCAGCTCAGGATCCCCCGGCCCAAGCCCGACCCCCCGCAGCCACCCACTCCCAGGACCCTCGCGCTCACGCCTCACCTCAGCGTGCCCGACGGAAAGCGGCGCGCCGGAACCCACTTCCCCACCACCAAAGCCCACCGCTCCACGCACGCCGTCCTCACCGCCCCCGCCGGAGGCCGACAGATCTGCCCCGGCCTCGCCGGCCACACCATCGCGCCGACAGGAGGCCGGCTCACCAGGTTCTTCGGTACCTAGGCGGTCTTGTTCGAGGGGTGTGGGGGTGACGGAGGGCCTCATCGAAACTCCTTGAAGGCTGGAGACCCCGGGCTTTAGCCGTGGGGAGGAAGTCAATCTTTCTCGCTCGCGATGGCGTTGACGGCCGCCGCCGCCAGCGCGCTTCCGCCCCGGCGGCCGTGCACCACCAGGTACGGCAGGCCGTCGCCGTTGCCGGCCAGGGCCTGCTTGGACTCGGCCGCGCCGATGAAGCCCACGGGCACGCCGAGCACGGCGGCGGGCCGTCCCGCGCCTTCCCTCACCAGCTCCAGCAGGCGGAACAGCGCCGTGGGGGCGTTGCCGACGGCGACGACGGAGCCGTCCAGGCGGTCGCGCCACAGCTCCAGCGCGGCGGCGCTGCGGGTGGTGCCGAGCCGGCGCGCCAGGTCCGGCACCCGGGGGTCGCCCAACGTGCACAGCACCTCGTTGGCGGCGGGCAGGCGGGCCCGGGTCACGCCGGAGGCGACCATCGTGGCGTCGCACAGGATGGGCGCGCCGGCCAGCAGCGCGGCCCGCGCGACGGCGACCACCCCCGGGGACCAGGCGAGATCCGCGACGAGGTCGACCATGCCGCAGGCGTGGATCATCCGTACGGCCACCCGGGCGAGATCGTCCGGCAGGCCGGCGAGGTCGGCCTCGGCGCGGATGGTCGCGAACGAACGCCGGTAGATCTCCGCGCCGTCCCGGACGTACTCGCCCACGGCCCGCCCCTCGCCGCTCATGCGGCCTCCCTTCGCCTGCTGCCTCGCCCGGCCGACTCGGCACGACGCCGCCGGTACGCCCCGGACTCGCGGAGGCGCGTCTTCGTCACGACGGCTCCTCGGATGGCAGGTCGCGGGCGCGGGCGGCGGAGTACAGGTGGCTGTCGGTGAACTCCGACGCCGTGAGCACGCCGCCAACGATGATCACCGCCGTGCGCCGCACCCCCGCGTCCTTCACCTGGGCGGCGATGCCGGCCAGCGTGCCGCGCAGGATCACCTCGTCGTCGCGGCTCGCGCGGGCGACGACGGCCACCGGGCAGTCCGCGCCGTAGTCCGGCGTCAGCTCCTCCACCACGGCGTCGATGCGCTGGACCGCGAGGTGCAGGACCATCGTCGAGCGGCTCCGCCCGAGCGTGCGCAGGTCCTCGCCGGGCGGCATCGGGGTGGCGCGGGCCGAGACGCGGGTGAGCACGACCGTCTGGCCCACCCCGGGCACGGTCAGCTCACGGCCCAGCGAGGCGGCCGCCGCCGCGAACGCGGGCACGCCCGGCGTCACGTCGTACGGCACCCCGGCGGCGTCCAGCCTGCGCATCTGCTCGGCCATCGCGCTGTAGATCGAGGGGTCGCCGGAGTGCAGGCGCGCCACGTCGAGGCCCTGCGCATGGGCGGCGAGCATCTCGGCGACGATCTCGTCCAGGTTCAGCGCGGCGGTGTCCACCAGCCTCGCCCCCTCGGGCGCGTGGCCGAGCAGTTCCTTCGGCACGAGCGACCCCGCGTACAGGCACACCGGCGAGGCGGCGATCAGGTCGCGCCCGCGCACGGTGATGAGATCGGCCGCTCCGGGCCCCGCCCCGATGAAGTGCACCGTCACGCTGACTTCTCCTTGTTCTCACACGTTTTCCACTGCCCCGGCGGGGATCTGCGAGCCCGCCGTCCACAACCAGCTCCCGCCTGCGGCCGACGGCCCTTCACCTGTCCGCGCACGGGCCTGGCCCAAGGTCCGGCGCCGCGTCGGCGAGCAGGGACTGCGGCTTCGGCGCCCCTGTGCGGCGAGGAGGCGGTCATGGGCGTACCGCCGTCCAGATGGTGACCGGCATCGCGGGGTGCCAGGCGGTGAAGCCGCCGACGGGGCCGGCGCGGTGGACCGACAGGCGCAGCAGGTCGCCGCCGTGCCGGGCGTGCCAGGCGGCGAGGACGGCCTCGGACTCGACGGTCACCGCGTTGACCACCAGCCGCCCGCCGCCGCCCAGCACGTCCCAGCACGTCTCGAGGACGCCCGGCACGGTGGCGCCGCCGCCGACGAACACCGCGTCGGGCGCCTCCAGCCCCGCGAGGGCCTCGGGGGCCGCGCCGGTCACGACCCGCAGGGTGGGCACGCCGAGCGCGTCCGCGTTCCGTGCGATCCGCGTGGCGCGGTCGGCGCGGGCCTCCACGGCGACGGCGCGGCACGCGGGATGGACCCGCATCCACTCGATGGCGACGCTGCCCGCGCCCGCGCCCACGTCCCAGAGCACCTGGCCCGGCAGCGGGGCGAGACAGGAGAGCGTCACCGCGCGCACCTCGCGCTTGGTGAGCTGCCCGTCGTGCTCGAAGGCCTCGTCGGGCAGGCCCGGAACGCCCGGGAGCGCAGTCACGCCCGGGTCGGCGCGGCACTCGAGGGCCACGACGTTGAGCGGGTCCACGACGGCGTCCCACTTCGCGGCGGTCCCGGTGACCAGGCGCTCGGCCGGGCCGCCGAGCCGTTCGAGTACGGTCATCGCGCTCGCGCCGTAACCCCGGGAGGCGAGGAGCCGGGCGACCCGCGCCGGGGAGTCCGCGCCCGCGCTGAGGACCAGCACGCGGGCCGCCGGGTGCAGCACCCGGTTCACCAGCTCGACCGGACGCCCGACCAGGCTCACCACCCGCGTGTCCTCGACGGGCCAGCCCATGCGGGCGCAGGCCAGCGACACCGACGACGGGTGCGGCAGCACGCGCACACGCTCGGGGCCGAGCATCCGCGCCAGCGTGGTCCCGACCCCGTGCAGCATGGGATCGCCGCTGGCCAGCACGCACACGGCCCGGTCCTCGCGCTCGGCCAGCAGGCCGCGGACGGCAGGGAGCATCGGGGAGGGCCAGACGACCCGCTCGGCCCCGGTCTCCGGTAGCAGCGCGAGCTGCCGGGCGCTCCCCATGAGCACCTCGCACGCCTGGATCTCCCGCCGCGCCGGATCCGGCAACCCGTCCCAGCCGTCCGCGCCGATGCCGACCACGACCACCGGGCCGCTCATGCCGGACCACTCTCCGCGGAAGGACCGTCGCCCACTGCGGGGGTATTCTCCCCCGCCGGGCCGGTGACCCCTTCAGGGCCGTTCCGGCCAGCCGAGCCCCTGCCCACCGCCAGGCCGTTCTCCGCTCCCAAGCCGCCGCCCACTCCCGAACCGCCGCCCACTCCCAAGCCGCTGCCCGCTCCCGAACCGCCGCCCGCTCCCGAGCCACCGCCCGCCGCCAGGCCGTTCTCCGCTCCCGAGCCGGTTCCCGAGCCGGTACCCGCTGCCGAGCCCGTGCCCGCCGCCGGGACGTACCGCGCGGCGCTCTTCACCAGCCGCGTCGCCAGGTAGGGGCTGCCCGCCCAGTGCAGGTGCAGGTAGGACGCGGCCAGGCGCGGCCCGCCGAACCCGTCCGCGCCGCCGCGCCAGCGGTAGAGCGGCACGTCGCCGGACGGCGGGGTGACGCGCGTGCGGTGGAACTCGTGCCCGTGGTAGCGCTCGCCCTCGCGGGTCAGCACCGAGTCGCGTACGGAGACGGCGTCGCGGTAGCCGAGCGTCAGCCTGCCTGTCATGGCGGCGGTCGCGTCGATGACGCCGCACATGGGGCGCCCGTCCAGCTCACGGCAGAGGTAGAGCAGGCCCGCGCACTCGGCGGCGATAGGCCCGCCGAACGCGGCCACCGCGCGGCGCAGCGGCTCGTTGGCCGACAGCTCGCCCGCGTACACCTCGGGGAAGCCTCCGGGCAGGACTAGCGCGCCGGTTCCCTCGGGAAGGCGCTCGTCGGTCAGCGGGTCGAAGACGGCGACGGTCGCGCCCGCGGCGGCGATCAGCTCCGCCTGCTCGGCGTACCCGAACGTGAACGCCTTCCCCCCGGCCACCGCGACCACGACCTCGCGCACCGACCCGCCACCGGCCACAACCTCGCATACTGGCTCACCACCAGCCACGACCTCGCGCACCGGCCCGCCACCGGCCAGGACCTCGCGCCGCGGCTCGCCGCCACGGCCCACGCGGGCGTCGCGTCGCCCGTCGCGCACGGCCGTCTCGGGGTCCCAGGCGGGGCCGGGCAGTCCGGGCGCGCTTTCGGCGAGACGGACTAGCCCTTCCAGGTCGCAGGTGCCCGCGACCAGCTCGCCGACCTCGGCGACCGCGCGCACGGCCTCGGCGCTGCGCTCGGCCGGGGGCACGAGGCCCAGATGGCGCGACGGCGTCGCGGCGATGTCGGTGCGCGGGATGGCGCCGAACACCGTGATGCCCGTCTCGGCCAGCGCGTCCAGGCAGATCTCCGCGTGACGCGGCGAGCCGACGTTGTTGAGAATCACCCCGCCGATCCGGACGCCGGTGTCGTACGCCATGAAGCCGTGGACCAGCGCGGCGACGGACCGCGCCTGCCCGGCGACGTCCACCACCAGGACGACCGGCGCGTTCAGCAGCTTGGCGACGTGCGCGGTGGAGGCGAAGTCGCCGCCGGGGAGACGGCCCGCGCCGCCGAAGCCACGACCGCCCGCGATGCCCGGGCCGCCGCCGTCCGCGGTGCCGGTGGACGCGCCGGCGGCGCCCGTGGGGAAGGACGCGCCGTCGAACAGGCCCATCACGCCCTCGACGACGGCGATGCCCGCCCCCGCCGCGCCGTGCAGGAACAGGGGGACGACGAGCTCCTCGCCAACCAGCCAGGGGTCGAGATTGCGTCCGGGACGGCCGGAGGCGAGCGCGTGGTAGCCGGGGTCGATGTAGTCGGGGCCGACCTTGTGCGGCGAGACCGCCATGCCCTTGGCGGTGAGCGCCGCCATCAGCCCGGTGGCCACCGTCGTCTTGCCCGCCCCCGACGACGGCGCGGCGATCACCAGGCGCGGGCCGGCCGGGGTCACCATTCGATGCCCTTCTGGCCCTTCTGGCCGGTGTCCATCGGGTGCCGGACCTTGGCCATCTCGGTGACCAGGTCGGCGGTCTCCAGCAGCCGCGGGTGGGCGTCCCTGCCGGTGATGACGACGTGCTGCGTGCCGGGCCGTCCCGCCAGGGCGGCGACCACGTCATCGACGTCGATCCACCCCCATTTGATGGGGTAAGTGAACTCATCCAGCACGTACAGCCGGTACGTCTCCGCCGCCAGGTCCCGCTTGATCTGCTCCCAGCCCTCGCGCGCGTCGGCGGCGTGGTCGTCCTCGGTGCCCGCCTTCTTGATCCAGGACCAGCCCTCGCCCATCTTGTGCCAGGCCACGGTGCCGCCCGCCCCGGACTCGCCGAGGACGGTGAGCGCCCGCTCCTCCCCCACGCGCCACTTGGCGGACTTGACGAACTGGAACACGCCGATCGGCCAGCCCTGGTTCCAGGCGCGCAGCGCCAGCCCGAACGCCGCCGTGGATTTGCCCTTGCCCGGCCCGGTGTGGACGAACACGAGCGGCCGGTTGCGCCGCTGCCGCGTGGTCAGGCCGTCCTCCGGCACCTCGGCCGGTTTCCCCTGAGGCATGTCAGGCCGCCTTCCTGTGTTCGCGGACGAGATCGCGCAGCCCGCCCGCCGCCAGCCGTTCGAGCCGGACGGCCTCGCCGCCCAGCAGCACGGCGAGCCCCGTGGCCAGGCCGAGCCGTACCGGGCCGCTCTCGCAGTCCACCACCACCGCGGCGACACCCCTGAGCAGCGACGCGGCCCGCCGCACGTCGGCGGCCGTCCCGGAGGTGGCCCGCCCGTCGGTGACGACGACCAGCAGCGGCCTGCGCGCCGGGTCGCGGAGCCTCTCGACGCGCACGACCTCGGCGGCCCGGCGCAGCCCCGCGGCGAGCGGGGTACGGCCGCCCGTGGGCAGTTCGCGCAGGCGGGCGGCTCCGGCCTCGACCGACGAGGTCGGCGGCAGCACCAGCTCGGCGCCGGAACCGCGGAACGTCACCAGCCCCACCTTGTCGCGGCGCTGGTAGGCGTCCAGCAGCAGGCTCAGCACGGCGCCCTTGACCGCGCCCATGCGCCGGCGTGCGGCCATCGAGCCGCTGGCGTCGACGACGAACAGCACGAGGTTGCCCTCGCGTCCCTCGCGCACGGCCTCGCGCAGGTCGCCGCGCCGCACGACCAGCCCCGGGCCGGTCCGGCCGCGCTCGCGCTGGTACGGCGCGGCGGCGCGCAGGGTGGCCGTGAGGTGCGGCGACAGGAGGCGTCCGCCGGGGACGCGCGAGCCGGAGACGCGGCCGTACGACGTCCTGGCCCGCGAGCGGCGCCCGGGGGCGCCCGTGCCGAGGCCGGGGACGGTCAGCGCGCGCACGCGGTAGGTACCGCCGGGCTGGGCCACCGGTCGCGTCCGGGTACCGGCCGATTCGCCCGCCGGGGCGTCGTGGGCCTGAGCGCCGTGGCCGTTCGCGGACGGCGGCTCGGGAGCCCCGCCGCTCCCGCCGGGGCCGGGCGGCGGGCCCGGGTCGGGGTCGTCGTCCGGCCCGGGTACGGGGTCCTGCCCGGACGCGGGGCCAGGGTCCGTGCCAGAACCGCCTTCCGAGAACGGCCCGTCCAGACCGGGCTCGTCCGCACGCGGCTCGTCCGGACGCCCCGGCTCCTCCGGACCCGCCTCCCCGGCTACCGGATCATCCAGCTCGGCGTCATCGAGCAGGGCGTCGAGCTCGGACTCGTCCAGGCCGGGCGCGTCGAACGGGTCGCGCCGGCGGCGGTGCGGCAGGGCGAGGCGGGCGGCCTGGCGGATGTCCTCGGCGGTGACCCGCGTCCCGCCGCGCCAGGCGGCGTGGGCGACGGCGGCGTGGGCGGTGATGAGGTCGGCGCGCATGCCGTCCACGTCGAACGCCGCGCAGATCGTGGAGATCCGCGTGAGCGCGGCGTCGGAGAGGGTGACCTCGCACAGCCGGTCGCGGGCGGCGGCGATCCGGGCGGCGAGGTCGTCCTCCGCGTCCGCCCACCGGGCCGCGAACGCCTCGGCGTCGTCCTCGAACGCCAGCCTGCGGCGCACGACCTGCGCCCGCTCCTCCGGGTCGCGGGACGCGGTGACCTCGACGGTCAGGCCGAAGCGGTCGAGCAACTGGGGCCGCAGCTCGCCCTCCTCGGGGTTCATGGTGCCGACCAGCATGAACCGGGCGGCGTGCCGGACGGACACGGCGTCGCGCTCGACGTAGCACGTGCCGAGCGCGGCGGCGTCGAGCAGCAGGTCCACGAGGTGGTCGTGCAGCAGGTTCACCTCGTCCACGTACAGGACGCCCCGGTGCGCGGCGGCGAGCAGGCCCGGCTCGAACGCCTTGACCCCCTCGGTGAGCGCGCGCTCCAGGTCGAGCGAGCCGACCAGGCGGTCCTCGGACGCGCCGACGGGCAGCTCGGCCAGCCGCGCGGGACGTACGGCGGCCGGGGGGCCGTCGCCGTGCGGGCCGTCGGGGCACGCGGGGTCGGGGGCGGCCGGGTCGCAGGAGAAGCGGCACCCGGCCACGACCGCGACCGGCGGCAGCAGGGCCGCCAGCGCGCGGACGATCGTGGACTTGGCGGTCCCCTTCTCGCCGCGGATCAGCACGCCGCCGGTGCGCGGCGAGATCGCGTTGAGGACGAGCGCCAGCTTGAGGGTGTCGAGCCCCACCACCGCGGTGAAGGGGTAGTGGTGGCGTACGGCCGCCGGGGGCCGGTCCAGCATGTCGAGGATGTCCTTCCCAGCGGCGCGTCGCCGCAGGTGGCCGGGGCGGGTGGCGGGTGGCCCCGCCCCTGCCGGGAGTGAGGGTCAGGCGGCGGGTAGGAGCGCGCGGCGCGGCGTGAGGACGCGCTCGGCGAGGACGCCGAAGACGAGCCCGATGCCGCTCCACATGATCGCCTGCATGCCGAGCGAGGCGATCCGGAAGCGCCACAGTAAGGACGCGGGGAAGTCCGGCGCGACCTCGTCCACCGTGGGCATGAGCACGTACACGACGGCCACGGCCACGACGTAGGCGAGGGCGGCGAACAGCGTGGCGTTCCAGGTGCCGTGGCGGGGGGCCAGTTGCCGGGCGAGGTAGACGGCGGCGACCGCGAGGAGCACCGAGATCACCAGGATGGCCAGGTAGAGGACCGTCCGGCGGGAGATCGTGGCGGGGTCGCCCACGGCCGGGGGGTTGGCGGGATATTTCATGAAAGGTACGAGTTCGACGGTGACGAACGCGCCCAGCGCCAGCAGCGCCGCCGTGGCCCGGGCCCCGAACGAGCCCAGCCGTCCGTAGGCGAACGCGAACACGAGCGCGAAGACGCCGCCCACCGCGACGCCGAACACGCCGAGCCCCGTGGCGAGGCCCACCGTGGACTGCACGTCACGGCTGACGGAACCTTCGTCCGCGTGCTCGTGCCCTGACTCCGGCGCCGCCGCGCCCGGCACGGCGGGGGCGTGCGCCGCGTGGCCGCCCCCGCGTTCTTCGACGGCGATCGCCGCCGACACCTGGGGCTCACCGAAGACCCAGGCGAACACCAGGGCGAGGGCAGCGGCGGCCAGGCCCGCGAGCATGCCGCGGACCAGGAGGTTTCTCACCATTCCGGCTCTGACCCCGCCTCAGTGGCAGGGGAAGCCGAGAAGGTGACGCGCGTCGTGCACGAACTCGTGCACGGTGTCGCCGGAGATCAGGGAGGTCGCCCCCTGCTCCGCACCGACGAAGTAGATGAGGGCGAGGGCGAGGACACCGGCGAAGATCGTCCACGGCAGCAGTTCCCTGACGGGAATGCGGACGGGAACAGGCCGGGACTGGGGAACGGCGGCGTTGGCCATGGATGTGCCTCCTCGGGATCACGCGTCCCATAGGGAATGGCGCGACGACGGAGGGTCTGACTCCCGGTCCCCGAAGGGGCCGGTCACAGTGGCGCGGCCGTACCAGAGTTTCGCTGGCTTCCCCACACCGTCAGCAATGTCGCTTGGACGCTACGGTGTGAACCGTTGGCGCGTCAACTGGCGTCAGGGGAGACAATCGCGTCCACCCGCGCCACGGAGGGATACGCATGACGGCGAGGATTGTCCTAATTTGCCACGCTTCCACCGACGCCCTCCGCCGAGCCGCCTTCCCCCTGGACGAAGCCCTCAACGACCAGGGCCTACGCCAACTCGCCACCGCCACCCCCCTTTTCGCCCCCGCCACCCCCTTGCCCACAGCCCCCGACCCCCTGTTCGCCACCGCCCCTCTCCCGTCGGCCACACCCCCGGCGGACGACGCCCCGGAAAGGCCCGGCGAGCACGCGGCCTCCACTGACGCGCGAAACGACCCCGCTCCCCGCGACACGCGAGATGGCACCACCCCCGGAAATGTCGGGAAAGTCCTGTGCGGCCCCTCTCGGCGCTGCCTGCAGACGGCCTCGGGACTCGGCCTGGCCGCCGAGCCCGTCGAGGCGCTGCGAGACTGGGACGCCGGCCGCTGGGCGGGCCGCACGCTGGCAGAGGTCCAGGCCGAGCGCCCCGAGGACGTCCTCACCTGGCTCACCGACCCCGCGTCCGCTCCGCACGGCGGCGAGTCGACGCTCGCCGTCGTCCACCGCGTCGCCACCTGGCTCGCGACGCTTCACGACGCCGGGCGGACGACGGCGATCACCCACCCGGCCGTGATCAGAGCCGCCGTGACCCACGTCCTTGCGGCCCCACCCCAGGCGTTCTGGAAGATCGACGTCCCCCCGCTCGCCCAGGTGACCCTGACCTCCGACAACCACCGCTGGCACCTGCGCCTGACCACGACGTAACACCCACGAAGGTGAACGCCACGTACGGTGAGGCGCCCCGGCGCGGTTCTCGGGTGCCGGGTCTCCGAAACGGTCGTCAGGTGTCGAAGTCGACGGTCACCTTCTCCGAGGTCGCGGTCGACTGGCAGGTGAGGACGTAACCGGCCGCCACCTCGGACGGTTCGAGGGCGAAGTTGCGGCGCATCCTCACCTCGCCCTCGACGACCCGGGCGCGGCAGGTGCCGCACACGCCGCCCTTGCAGGCGAACGGGAGGTCGGGGCGTACGCGCTGGGCGCCCTCCAGGACGGTGACGTCGCGGGGAAGGGCGGTGGTGGTGGCGCGGCCGTCGAGGATGACCGTGACCTCGGCGGTGGCCTCCTCGGTTCCCTCCACCGGGCGGACGGGGGCGGGAGGTGGCTCGTCCACGTAGAAGAGCTCGTGGTGGATGCGCTCCGCCGGCACGCCGAGGCCGTTCAGGACGCGCCGCGCGCCGACCACCATCTCGTACGGCCCGCACAGCCACCAGTGCCCGACGCCGGGGACGGCGATCAGCGCGGGGATCAGGACGCCGAGCTTGTCCGCGTCCAGACGACCGGTGAACAGCTCGGGCTCCCGGGGCTCGCGGGAGAGCACGTGGACCAGCTCGACCCGGGCGGGCGCGGAGTCCTTGAGGTCGGCGAGCTCCTCGGCGAACATGACGGTCCGCGTGGTGCGGTTGCCGTAGAACAGCGTCGCCCGCGAGCCCGGCACGGCCAGCGCGGACGAGGCGATGGACAGGACGGGCGTGATGCCCGACCCGGCGGCGATGAACACGTGGTGGGCCGGCCGGGCCAGGTCGGCGGTGAACCCGCCGCTCGGTGGCTGGACGGCCACCTGGTCCCCCGGCCTCAGGTGGCGCACCAGCCAGGTGGAGAAAAGGCCGCTGGGGATCTCGCGGACTCCGATGCGCAGCGGCCCGCCCGCCGGGGAGCAGATCGAGTACGACCGCCGCTCGTCGCGCCCGTCGACCATGGCGCGCAGCGTGAGGGACTGGCCGGGCTCGAAGGCGAAGTCGTCGGCGAGTTCGGCGGGCACGTCGAAGGTGATCGCGGCGGCGTCCTCGCACAGCCGGTCGACCCGCGCGACGCGCAGCGCCACGAACCCGGCCCGCCGCCGCGCCCGGTCCAGCACCGCCGCCCGCGCCGTCCCCTGCGTCGTCGCGGCCCCACCGGTTTCCTCGCGCATCTCACAGCTCCTTGACGTGCTCGAACGGTTCCCGGCACGCGTCGCAGCGCCAGAGCGCCTTGCAGGCGGTGGAGCCGAAGCGTGAGAGTTCCTCGGTGTCGTGAGCCCCGCAGTTGGGACAGGTCACCCGCCTGCGCGGCGGCCCGAGCGTCACCGGCACCGGTCCGCCGGCGCGTTCCCGGACGGGACCGGGCGGCGCGATGCCCGCCTCGGCGAGCTTGCGCCTGCCGCTCTCGCCGATCCAGTCGGTGGTCCACGCGGGCGACAGCAGCGTGCGGATCTGGACGTCGGCGTACCCGGCGGCGCGCAGGGCGGCGTACAGGTCCGCCCGGATCACCTCCATCGCCGGGCACCCGCTGTAGGTGGGGGTGATGGTGACGACCACGGCGCCGTCCTCGTCCTCCGTGACCTCGCGGAGGATTCCCAGGTCGGCGAGGGTGAGCATGGGCAGCTCCGGGTCGGCCACGGTCTCGGCGACCTCGCGCGCGCTCACCACGCCGCCTCCCCGTGTGGTGCGGGATCCGTCAGCACCGGGGTGATCTCGTAGGTGGTCACCACGTCGCCTCCGGATGGGTGCGGGCGATGTCCTGCAGTTCGGACAGGAGGGTGGACAGCGCCTCGGTGTGCGTCCCCGCGCGGCCGAGGGGCTCGGCCGGTCCCGTGCCGGGCGGGCGGGTGAGGGTCGCGGCGGTCAGGACCTGGTCGAGTACGGCGTCGAACTCCGCGCGGACGGTGGCCGGGTCGGCGGCGACGCCCGCGACGACGAGGCGGGACTCCACCTCGTGCGGGACGAACAACTCCGGCACGAACGGCCACACGGCCGCGAACCCCTCGCGCATCCGCTCCCGGGAGTACGCCGTGCCGTCGCCGAGCCGGACCACCCACCCGGCGGCGTAGTCGCGGTGGTAGGTCAGCTCCTTCACGCCCTTGACGGCGACGGCGGCGAGGACGGGGTCGCGCGAGCCGGTCAGGTGGCCGAGCAGCGCGAGCCGCCAGGTGGAGAAGACGAGCAGCCGGGCCATGGCGTGCCCGAAGTCGCCGTTCACGGCCTCGGCCAGCCGGACGTTGCGGAAGTCTCCCGCGTCCCGCAGGAACGCCAGCGCGTCCTCGTCCCGCCCCGACCCGTCGGCGGTGCCCGCGCGGGACAGCAGCAGCCGCGCCTGGCCGAGCAGGTCGAGCGCGATGTTGGCCAGGGCGACCTCCTCCTCCAGCTCGGGCGCGCGGGTGCACCACTCCTGGAGGCGGTGGGACATGACGAGGGCGTCGTCGCCGAGCATCAGGCAGTAGGCGGCGAGGTCGGCGGCGTCCACGCCGTCGGGCACGCGGGTGTCCACCCCGGCCAGCGGGTCGGCGAAGCCCGTCCCGTACGCCCAGCGGGGGTCGTCGCCTTCGTTGAGCGCCTCGTAGGCGTTGCCCGGGGAGGCGTCCGCGACCTCGCCCGCCGGGAGGTCCGTGTCGGCGGCCGGCGGCGTCGCGTGTGGGTCGAAGGTGGTCATGACGCCTCACACCTCACATATGGGGAACGTCATCGGGAATCGTGTAGAAGGTCGGGTGCCGGTAGACCTTGTCGCCGCTCGGCGCGAAGAACGGGTCCTTCTCGTCGGGGCTGGTGGCGGCGATGTGCTCGGACCGGACGACCCAGATGCTCACGCCCTCGTTCCTGCGCGTGTAGAGATCGCGGGCGTGGCGCAGCGCGGTCTCGTCGTCGGCGGCGTGCAGCGAGCCGACGTGCACGTGGTTGAGCCCCCGCTTGCTGCGCACGAACACTTCGTACAACGGCCAGTCGCTCATACGACCACCTCCTGACGGCTCACGGCGGACGCCTTGCGCGCGTGCGCGGCGGCGGCCTCGCGGACCCAGGCGCCGTCCTCGTGCGCGGCGCGCCGGACGGCCATCCGCTCGGCGTTGCACGGCCCGTTGCCGCTGATCACCCGCTGGAGCTCCGACCAGTCGATCGCGCCGAAGTCGTGGTGCCCCCGCTCGGGGTTCCAGCGCAGCTCGGGGTCGGGCAGCGTGACGCCGAGCGCCTCGGCCTGCGGGACGGTCATGTCCACGAACCGCTGCCGCAGCTCGTCGTTCGTGTGCCGCTTGATCTTCCAGGCCATCGACCTGGCGGTGTTGGGCGAGGCGTCGTCGGGCGGGCCGAACATCATGAGGGACGGCCACCACCAGCGGTCGACGGCGTCCCGCACCATGGCGCGCTGGGCCTCGGTGCCCCGCTTCATCATCGTCATCAGCAGTTCGTAGCCCTGCCGCTGATGGAACGACTCCTCCTTGCAGATGCGGATCATCGCCCGCGCGTACGGCCCGTACGAGCTGCGGCAGAGCGGCACCTGGTTGCAGATGGCCGCGCCGTCGACCAGCCACCCGATCACGCCGACGTCGGCGTACGTGAGCGTGGGGTAGTTGAAGATCGAGGAGTACTTCTGCCGCCCCTCGATGAGCATCTCGGTGAGCTCGGTGCGGTCGGCGCCCAGCGTCTCGGCGGCGCAGTACAGGTAGAGCCCGTGCCCGGCCTCGTCCTGCACCTTGGCGAGCAGGATCGCCTTGCGGCGCAGGGACGGCGCCCGGGTGATCCACGCCCCTTCGGGCTGCATCCCGATGATCTCGGAATGGGCGTGCTGCGCGATCTGCCGGATCATGGTCTTGCGGTAGCCGTCCGGCATCCAGTCGCGCGGCTCCACGCGCTGGTCCCGCTCGATCGTACGGTCGAAGTGCTCCTGGAGGTCAGCCATACCCGCCCCTATTACCGAACATTCGGTCAGTTATTAGTCTCGCTCAGCCCCGGCCCCGGCGCAACTCACGGGGCCGCAGCGCCGCCCGGACGCCGAGGCCCGCGAGCCGTGGCCGTCAGCGTTCGCGCCTGGCCACCAGCGTCAGCACGTCGTACTTGGCCACCGACGACCCGTCCTGCTTGGTCACGTCGGCGTCCCAGCGGACCTCCCCGTACTCGGCCCCCTCGCGCGGGTCGACGCCCTTGGCGGTCAGCGTGACCGTCAGCTCGTCGCCGGGGTAGACGGGAGTGAGGAAGCGCAGGTTCTCCAGGCCGTAGTTGGCCAGCACCGGCCCGGGGTCGGGGTCGACGAACAGGCCCGCCGCCAGCGACACGATCAGGTACCCGTGGGCCACCCGGCCGTCGAAGAACGGGTTCGCCCTGGCGGCCTCCTCGTCCATGTGCGCGTAGAACGTGTCCCCGGTGAACTCGGCGAAGTGCTCGATGTCCTCCAGGTCCACCCGGCGCGGCCCCGCGACGACGGTGTCGCCGATCCGCAGGTCCTCCAGGTGCTTGCGGAACGGATGGACCTCGGTCTCGGTGCGCGCGGCGCCGGCGACCCAGCGGCCGGTGATCGCCGACAGCATGTCCGGGCTCCCCTGGACGGCCGTGCGGTTCATGTGGTGCAGGATGCCCCGCACACCGCCCATCTCCTCGCCGCCGCCCGCCCGGCCGGGCCCGCCGTGCACGAGCATCGGCAGCGGCGACCCGTGCCCGGTCGACTCCTTGGCGGCCTCGGCGTCGAGCACGAGCAGCCGGCCGTGCCAGGGAGCGGTACCCAGCACGACCTGGCGGGCGAACGCGGCGTCCCCGGTGACGACGGACCCGGCGAGGCTGCCCTGGCCCCGCGCGGCCAGCTCGATCACCTGCTCGGCCGAGGTGTACGGCATGAGCGTGCTGACCGGCCCGAACGCCTCGACCTCGTGCGGCTCGGCCCGGTCGGCCTCGTCCACGCGCAGCAGCACCGGCGAGATGAACGCGCCGCGCTCGGCGTCGGCGCCCACGACGTCCACGTGGTCGGGATCCCCGAAGACCGGCGAGCCCGCCGCCGTCAGGGCCTTCAGCGCGCGGCGGACCTCCTCGCGCTGGCCGAGGCTCGCGAGCGCCCCCATGCCCACGGCCGGGTCGGCCGGGTTTCCGACCGTGATCGCGGCGAGCCGGGCGGCCGTGGCCTCGGCGACGTCGCCGAGCAGCGCTCGGGGGACGAACGCCCGGCGGATCGCCGTGCACTTCTGCCCGGCCTTGACCGTCATCTCGGTCACGAGCTGCTCGACGAACAGGTCGAACTCCCGGTCGCCCGGCGTGACGTCCGGGCCGAGGATCGAGCAGTTCAGCGAGTCGGCCTCGGCGTTGAACCGCACCGAGCGGGCCGCGACGACCGGGTGGGTGCGCAGCTTCTGGGCCGTGGAGGCCGAGCCGGTGAAGGCCACCAGATCCTGCTCGGTGAGGTGCTCGAACAGGTCGCCCGCGCTGCCGCAGACGAGTTGCAGCGAGCCCTCGGGAAGCAGGCCCGACTCGACGATCATCTCGACCAGGCGCGCGGTGACGTACGCCGTCTGGCCCGCCGGCTTGACCAGCGAGGGCATGCCGGCGATGAAGGCGGGCGCGAGCTTCTCCAGCGGCCCCCAGACGGGGAAGTTGAAGGCGTTGATCTGCACGGCGACCCCGCGCAGCGGCGTGCACAGGTGCCGGGCGGCGAACGACCCGCCCTTGCCGATCTGCTCGGCGGGGCCGTCGAGGTAGACGGTGTCGTTCGGCATCTCGCGGCGGCCCTTGCTGGAGTACGAGAACAGCACGCCGATGCCGCCGTCCACGTCGAACCGCGAGTCGCCGCGGGTCGCGCCGGTGCGCAGGGACAGCGCGTACAGCTCCTCGCGGCGTTCGCGCAGGTAGGAGGCGAGCGCCTTCAGCAGGGCGGCACGCTGGTGGAAGGTCATCTCGCGGATGGCGGGGCCGCCGACGCGGCGGCCGTACTGCAGCGCGGCGCCGAAGTCGACCCCGGCGGAGGAGATCCTGACGACCTCCTCCCCGGTGACGGCGTCGTGCAGCGGCGCCCCCTCATCGTCCGGAACATGCCAGGAACCGGTGACGTAGCTGCTGAGCGTGGCCATCACAGACCTCCCCGTCGAGGACTCATTTACTGACCGTACGTTCGGATGGTAACGCCTCTCGCGCGCGGGGCGCCTCCGGCGTGGCACGGAACATTCCGGCTCCTACCCCACCCCCGCGCCCGGCGACACCTGGCCTCGCGAAACCCCCGTTCCGGACGGCGCTTTATCGGACGATACGGACGTTCCCGGACGGACGTCCCGGGGTCGGCGGTCCGTGGCGACGATATGATCGTGATCCGGGGTGGACGTGCCGGTTCCCCTCGGACCGAGGAGGTCGTCGGCACACCGGGGCAGAGCCGCGCCGCATGGTGGACCATCGGGAGAGCGAGACCTCTCAGAACCATGGGAAAGGCAGGCGTTCACCCGCGATGGCCACCGCCCGCGTCACCCCGCCCGCCCGCCGGGGCCGCCCCGGCTACGACCTGGAATCACTGCTCGCGGTCGCGGTCAAGGTGTTCAACGAGCGCGGCTACGAGGCCACCAGCATGGAGGACCTGGCCCGCAGGCTCGGCATCACCAAGTCGGCGATCTACCACCACGTCTCGGGTAAGGACGAGCTGCTGCGCCTGGCCGTCGATCGTGCCCTGGACGGCCTATCCGAGGTCGCGGACGAGACGGCCGCCGTCGAGGGCCGCGCGATCGACCGGCTGGAGCACCTGGTGCGCCGCAGCGTGCACGTGCTGGTCGACCGGCTGCCGTTCGTCACGCTGCTGCTGCGGGTGCGGGGCAACACCAAGGTGGAGCGCCAGGCCCTGGCCCGCCGCCGCGAGTTCGACCACCTGGCGGGCGAGCTGGTGCGCCAGGCGGAGGCCGAGGGGGACGTCCGGCCGGACGTCGACCCCGCCGTGGTCAGCCGGCTGCTGTTCGGGCTGGTCAACTCGGTGGCCGAGTGGTACCGGCCACGCGGCGGCATGGGCGCCGAGGCTCTGGCGGAGGCCGTCTGCAAGATCGCGTTCGACGGCCTGCGCCGGGGGCCCTCGCACGACGCCCCGGCGGCGGGGCCGTCCGCTCCCGAATCTCCTGCTTCTCCTACGCCGTCCGCTACGTCGTCGACGGAATGACCGACCCCTGGTAGGTGTCCTCGATGAACTTCTTCACCTCGGGACCGGCCAGCAGTTCGGCGAGCTTCTTGATCCGCGGGTCGTTCTCCTGGCCCTTCACGGTCACCAGACCGTTGGCGTACGGGTTGCCTTCGGCCTTCTCCAGCACCAGCGCGTCGCTCGCCGGCTTGAGCCCGGCCTCCAGCGCGTAGTTGCCGTTGATGACGGCCGCGTCGACGTCCTCGAGCGAGCGCGGCAGCTGCGCGGCCTCCAGGGGCTTGAACTGCAGGTTCTTGGGGTTCTCCGCGACATCGCGCTCGGTGGCGGCGGTGCCCGCGCCCGGCTTCAGCTTGATCAGGCCGTTGTCCTCCAGCAGCTTGAGCCCGCGCCCGAGGTTGGTGGCGTCGTTGGGCAGGGACACCGTGGCGCCGCTCGCCAGCTCGGCCGCGCTCTTGATCTTCTTCGAGTACAGGCCGAGCGGCTCCAGGTGCACGGCCTGGACGAAGACCATCTCCTTGCCGCCCTTGGACTTCTGGAAGTCGTCCAGGTAGGGGCGGTGCTGGAAGTAGTTGGCGTCGAGCTGGCCCTCCTGGAGCTGGGTGTTCGGCTGCACGTAGTCGGTGAACTCGACGATCTCCAGCTTCAGCCCTGCGGCGGGCGCCAGCTTCTCGCTCACGAACTTCAGGATCTCCGCGTGCGGAACCGGGCTCACGCCGACCTTGAGCGGCGCGCTCTGCGCCGTACTCGACCCCGGGCTCGCGGCGGCGGTACCCGAACCGTCGTCCCCGCCACACCCGGCGAGCGCCAGCGCCAGCACGGCGGCGGCCACGACACCCATCACCCTACGCATGGTCACGTCTCCTCATCTCATTCATATGTTCACCTGTTCACATATCCGGCTTGGCGGTTCACGGGCCCGTACGGCCGCCCGTCACCTGTGGGAGAGCCGGCGCGCCACCAGGTCGCCCAGGCTCTGGACGAGCTGCACGACCACCACCAGCAGCACGACGGTGATGATCATCACGGTCGTGTCGAAGCGCTGGTAGCCGTACCGGATCGCGAGGTCGCCGAGGCCGCCGCCGCCGATCGCGCCGGCCATCGCCGAGTACCCGATCAGCGCGACCACCGTGACCGTGAGGCCCGCGACCAGCCCCGGCAGCGCCTCGGGCAGCAGCACCCTCGCCACCACCCGGACGCGGCTCGCGCCCATCGCCTGCGCGGCCTCGACCACCGCGCGCTCGACCCCGCGCAGCGCCGTCTCGACAAGCCGGGCGTAGAAGGGGACCGCGCCGAGGGTCAGGGGGACGATCGCGGCCACCGTCCCGATCGTCGTCCCGGTGACCAGGCGGGTGAACGGCAGGATCGCGACCATCAGCACGATGAACGGCAGCGACCGCCCGACGTTGACGACGCCGCCGAGCACCGCCTTGACGGCGGGGGCGGGGACGAGGCCGCCACGGTCGGTGGCGACCAGCAGCACACCGAGGGGCAGTCCGAGCAGCAACGTGAGCAGCGCCGACCAGAACACCATCTGCGCCGTCTCGCCGGTGGCCTGCAGCAGCGCGGGAAGCAGATCGTCGGCGCTCACCGGGCCTCCTCCGCGACGGTCTCGGCCCCGGTCTCGGGCTCGGGTTGTCGGGCGTCCACCGGCTCCGGCCCGTGTTCCCTGACCAGGCCGCGTTCGCGCAGGTAGTCGAGGGCCTCGGCCCTTTTCCCGCCGTCGATGCGGATGCGCAGGCGCCCCGACGGCACGCCGCCGACGTCCTCCAGCGACCCGCCAAGGATGTCCACGTCCACGTCGAACCGGCGGACGAGGCTGGACATGACCGGTTCGCCGGCCTGCCCGGCGAAGGTGACCGTGACGCTCCCGGGCGGCGCGGGCTCGGGCAGCGGGAAGATCTCGCGGGTCAGCAGCGACCCGGGGGTGGCGATGAGGTCGGCGACCCGTCCCGCCTCGGCCACCTTGCCCTCGCGCATGATGGCCACCGAGTCGCAGACGGCCTTGATGACGTGCATCTCGTGGGTGATGAGCAGGATCGTCAGGCCGAGCTCGGCGTTGAGCCGCTTGAGCAGGGCGAGGATCGACTGCGTGGTGCCGGGGTCGAGCGCGCTGGTCGCCTCGTCCGACAGGAGCACCTTGGGATGGGCGGCGAGGGCGCGGGCGATGCCGACGCGCTGCTTCTGGCCGCCGGAGAGCTGTGCGGGGTAGGAGGACGCCTTGCCGTCGAGGCCGACCACGTCGAGCAGTTCGGCCACGCGGGTGGCGCGCTCGCGGCGGGGCACGCCCGCGACCTCCAGCGGGAAGGCGACGTTTCCGGCCACCGTGCGCGAGGAGAGCAGGGCGAAGTGCTGGTGGATCATGCCGATCCGCTGCCGGGCGCGCCGCAGCGCGGCGAGGTCGAGGGAGGTGAGCTCCTGGCCGGCGACGGTGACCGTGCCGCTGGTGGGGCGCTCCAGGAGGTTCACGCAGCGGAGCAGGGTGCTCTTGCCGGCGCCGCTCTGGCCGAGCACGCCGAAGATCTCTCCCTCGCGCACGTCGAGGTCGACGCCGTCGAGCGCCACGACGCCGGTCTCGTAGACCTTTCGCAGGCGGGAAACATGTATCACAGGTAGGTTATATCCGAAATAGGAGGGGGACACGAACGGCGACCCCCCGCGAGACCGCTTCGCGTCGCGGCGAAGGGCGCGCCGCACCCCGGGGACGCGGGCATGGAACAGGTAAAGAGCCGGTCATCCGGCACGCCAAGCTCCGGCCACCCCACGCGCTCCTAAAATTCACGATCACGGGTGTGATGTGGACCACTCATCTGGATCACGGGCACTAGGGTCTTTCCGTACGGAAGCCTAATACGGCGATCGTTACTGTGAAACCGGCACGGCTCTCCGTACGAAGCTAGGACGAAAGCCTCTCGTGGAGCCCCTTGAGAGCATTGCCGCCACCCACCAAGGTGAACAAAAGTGCGGGGGGCGGCTTGCTTCGAGAGGTTTTCACGAAAGGAAGCTTTCGGTAGATGCTACTTTACTGACAGTAGCCGCAGAGCAGGTGCAGACCCGGGGGGAGTCACCTTGCGCCTCCGAGCGGCCCGGACACGGTGTCCCATTTCTGTCCCAGGAGGACTGGTGGCGCGTGCAGCGAGGGCAGAAGCGCCGATAGCGGACGAAACACGTCGTCCGCGCCAGAGCGGTATGACCCATCGTGGGGGTCTCGCCGCCTTGGTACTCGACGAAAACGGTTGTGTCACGCAATGGAGTGGCGGCGCGGTGCGGCTTTTCGGCCGCTCTGCGGAAAAGGCCATAGGTCACGACATTTGTGACCTCCTGTTGCTGGGCGACCGCCACAAAACGATCAGACACGCGCTCGACGAGGTCGCGTCCGGGACATGCTGGAGCGGCGTCCTGTCCGCCGAATGCGGCGACGGACGCGTCCACGAGGTCGCGTTCGACCTGGAGCCCCTGACCACTCCCGGCCCCTGGGGCACGGTGATGGTCACCGCCATGGACACACGCCTGCCGCGCCTCACCCGCGCCGACTTCGAGGCCGGCGAGCGCCTGGCCCTCCTCAACGAGGTCAGCACCCGCATCGGCGCCACCCTCGACACCCGCCAGGCCGCCGAGCAGTTCATGGACGTCGCCGTGCCGCGCCTGGCCGACACCGCCAGCGTCTCGGTCATCGAGGGCCTGCTCCGGGACGAGGGCTACCCCGACCACGCGACCGACGGCTCGGTCCGCGTCCGGCGGCTGGCCTTCCGGGTCGACGCCCGCTACCACACCACCGACCGCGACTGGAAGAAGGCCTTCCCCGACAACGAGATCGTCGTGTACGACTCCGGGCACCCGACCACCCGCTGCATGGAGACCGGCACCCCCATCTCGTACGGCTCGGCGGCTCTCGGCAGCGACGAGGTCGGCAGGATCGGCGGCGTGCTCGGCGACTCCGCCGCGGACGTCCTCCACGGTTCCTCCTACCTGACCGCGCCGCTCACCGCCCGGGGCACCGTCCTCGGGTTCATCACGCTCACCCGCAACCGCGAGCGCGCCCCCTTCGACCTCCACGACGAGACCCTCGCCGCCGACCTCGCGGCGCGCGCCGCCATCTGCATCGACAACGCGAGGCTCTACTCGCGGGAACACCGCACCACGCACGCGTTCCAGCAGAACCTCGCGCCGAGCATCCTCACCGTCCCGCCCGGGCTGGAGCTCGCCCACCGCTACCTGCCCGCGAGCGCGATGACGGTCGGCGGCGACTGGTACGACGTGTTCCCCCTCTCCCAGAACCGCATCGGCCTGGTGATCGGCGACGCGATGGGCCACGGCGCCGTCGCCGCCGGCGGCATGGGCCAGCTGCGCGCGGCCGTCCGCGCCCTCACCGGCTTCGAACTGACCCCGGACGAGGTGCTGCGCCGGCTCGACCACATGGCCGACGACATGCACTCCATCCAGTGTGCGACCTGCCTGTACGCGATCATCGACCTCGACACCCACACCTGTTCCATCTCGCGTGCCGGGCACCCGCCGCCCATCCTCGTGGACCCCGACGGCACCGCGCGCGTGCTCGACCTGCCCTCCGGGCTGGCCCTCGGCCTCGGCGACCCGGCGTTCGCCGGCGCCTTCACCACCACGCGCTTCGCCATGCCCCCGGGCGCCACGCTGGCCTTCTACACCGACGGCCTGGTCGAAAGCCGCGAGCAGGACATCGACACCGGCATCGCCAACCTCACGGCCGCCCTCGGCAAGCCGCACGACACCCTCGACCTGACCTGCGCCACCATCATCGAAGCCCTCCCCCGCCAATACGACGACGTGGCCCTCCTCCTCACCCGCATCCCGGCCGAGGGAGGGTGATCATAGGGGTCTCCGTGTGGCTTCTCCCCTTGGTAGCCGGTCGAGCATTCCACCCGAACGTTCACGCGGACGGTAGCAGCATCACGTCATAGGTCGGTGCGTCGCCGACACCGTGCATCCGGCCGAGGATCCGGTAGCCCCAGCGCAGATAGGCGGAGTAGGCGGGCTCGTTGCCGACGATGCAGTGGAGGGCGGTCCACCGTTCCGTCCGCCGCGCCACTGCCTCGTCGTGGAGCCGCCGCCCGAAACCCTGCCTGGTCTGATCTGGTAACACCATCAGCTCCCGCAGCCAATAGACCTGCCCGGCTTCCGCCGCCTCCAGAACCTCAGGTGGCCGGGCGTCACCAAGCGCGGTCCACCACGGCCAATCGGTGGGCATGGTGAGACCGTAGGCATAGCCAACGAAGCGTCCATCCGCGTGCCCGGTGACCACCTCGAATCCGTCGATCTTCATCGCGTCGCGCAGTCGCACGGCGAACGTGTCCGCCGAGAAGTTCGGATTGCCCGCGTACGGTGGCGCACCCCAGACCACGGCGAACATCTCCACCATCTGACCGAAGAAAGCATCAGCCGCAGACCTGTCGCAGTACTGGATCCGTAGCTCCGCCATGACCGCTCCTCTTCCTCTTCCATCCGATCAGGCGATGTTCGCGATCAACCGCTCGGTGACCTCTCTCACCTGCCCACTCGCTCGATAAGGCGTCAAACCATCGCGGACCTCGGCGAGCCGCCTCTTCGCGCGCGTGGAACTCAGACCGCTTTCCACCAGATCAAGCGACCCTGCCACGGCCTCCACCGCGCGGTCGATGTCATCGGCCTTCACCGCGGCGTGTGCCAGGTTGCCCAGCGCCATGACGCGATTGCGGCTGTATTCCAGCGGCTGCGACTCGGCCGCTTCCGCGAGCAGTCGCACGGCATGCGCGTACTGCCCCAGAGTGAGCCGCCCTGCCCCTTCGAGCGTCTTCATCTCTGCCGGGTTCAGGAAAGCCGCCCAATGAGGGTCCCGATCGGTCACGTCTAGATCGAACGCCGTCCACGCCCGCCTGATCGCTCGTTGGAACGCGGGCTCGTCCCCCAGTACTGCGAACGCCTGCGCCTCACGAACGGCCAGCAGTGCGATCACCCGAGGAGGGGCGGCCCACTCATCGGCACAAACCTGGGCGAGCCGAGCGAACTTCAGTGCTTCCCGTCCCTTGTCCAGATGAACCGACTGAAGCGCCATATTGGACAGGACCCGGGTAGCCAAGGGGTTGTCGTTCACCGACAGCGCGGCACTGAGTCCGTCGGCATAGTGCATACGAGCGGAGCCCTGCTGATCGGCGTCGTAGCAGAACCACCCCAGGCTGATGGTGAACTGTCCGGCGATACCGCGCAGGTCCCGAGCGATCCCGTCAGGATAGGTATCCCGTTCCAGAAGCTGGCCGATCCACATCAGGTGAGCCCGCGCCGTGGCCACCAACTGATCTCCGCCGTAGCGCTGGTCGATCGCGTCCAGATTAAGCGCCGACTGGCGCAGTAATTCGAGTTCCTGCCGACCCGGCCCGGCACTCTCCTGATCAGGGGTAACGGTCGTCAGCCACGGCAGACCCGGCTGCGCCGCAGCCATCAACCCGAGCGCCGCTCCCGTGGTCAGAACGGTTCTACGTCTCATAGGAAGCAGATTCCCACTTCCGGTCGCGTCCCGGTCACCGGACATTTCAAGCGGAGCCCTGTCCTCTGGCTGATGAGGGGCGAACCCGAGCGCGGCTGTCGACTGCCCGAAGAATCGTTCCAGCAGCAGCCTGTGATCTTTATGTGGCCACCTGCTGGACATGCTCTCCCATCGCCGGTACTGCCGGACGCTGATGGAGGTGCGCCTGGGAAGCTCCCCTGCCGCGTGCAGGCGCTCGGCTAGATCGGTGAGTTCGTGCGCGACCGCCTCCTGCGTGAGGCGCTTGAGTCGCCGCGCCTGCCTGAGGCGATCATTTCCACCCTCACGCGCGCTCTCTTGATTGTGGCTCACAGACCCACCGTAACGGCGCCTTTCGTGACGGGGGGAAACTTCGACTCTCTTGGCTTACCGCAATGGCGACCTTTCGGGCGCGGCTCGGTGAATGTCCTCGGAAATGTCCTATGGGATGTCCCCTGAACCCGTCGACTTCCGAGAGAGAAATGGCCGATGACATGACCTGGGAAATCCACCGGACGGGTGGTCTTCTGGACTCGCGTCGCCCGATCTATGGCCGTGGCCAGCGCGAAGGCCCTCGACGCCCCGTCCAGACAGAGCCCGTCCAAACGTCACGTTCGCCGACGGGCTCTCCGATCGCAACAGGAGTACGGCCCATGCTCGACTCATCGAAAAGCCAACGCCCTTCGGGACGCGTACCCGGGCGGCATCGGCGGGGAAAGCCGCCAGAAAAGGTGTACCCCCAGCAGTACGACCTGGCCGAGCGGGAATTGGCCGAGGAGCTCAACGCGGCCGAGCCCGCCTGGCTCGTCTACTACCGCATGCACGGCCGCCGCTTCTGCGCGATCGCGTGTCGCGACGGGGTCGCCGACCCGGTGCTTGAAGCCACCGACGTGAGCGAACTGCGCGCTCTGATGCGCGACGCGGAGCTCGTCCGCGCGCCCGCCGTCCCCCCGCAGGGACGCCGGGGATGGTGATCTGGGATCCCACGCAGACCGACGGCGTTTCGGCCGCCAAGGCCCGAGCCCACCGCCGGATCCTCGACGAACTGGCCGCCGCGCTCCCCGGGACGAGGTGCCGCCGCGTGGACCGCTTCCGCCTGACCCTCAGAGGTCTCACCTCCCGGTTGACGGGAACGGTGATCCTGGCACCGCACCTCGACGTATACGCCGATCGGCAGTGGCTGGGCACGGTCTACGTCGCCAACCGCCGCGAGCCTCGCTTCACCATCATCCGGCGCGACGGCGTATTACTCTCCGCGACCTTCCCAGCCACCGTCCAGCACCTCATGACACAAGCGGCACAATCCCGCTCCGGCCCCGGAGAGGGGAACCGGTAGCGGAAGGTACCGTATGGGCGCGTCCGCGATCCGTGAGCGCGTCCCCTCAAGTCGGACGGACAAAGTCCAGGTCGGTGAGTGCCGGGAGGCTGGACGCCCCCCGGCCCGCGGACGGCGCGTCGCCTAGTAGTAGACGCGGGGGCTGGTGAAGTCACCGTGAGCGGAACCGCTACAGGTGGTGACGTGGACGATGTTGACGGCGGAACCGTTCTTCCACGGCATCGAGTTGATGTTCCCCGAGATGGGGCCGAACCGGCCCGTGCGGTCGATCCGGTACCTGGCAGACCAATACGTGCCGTGGGTCGTCGTACGGACTTCCATCTGGGCCCAGCAACGGCTGGTGTCCGGGGTGGCGTTCATGTAGAAGTCGGCGACCACACTGACACCGCTGACCGAGATGCACGAACTGATGGGGTACGCGCCGGTGCAGCCGCCTCCGCTCGCGGCGTCGGCGGGCTGCGCGGCCAGCAGGGCAGTGAAGATCAACGGGAGTACGGCCGCGCGTCGCGCGATTTTCTTCAGCATGTGCCTTCCTTCCTTCGAGCCGGTGTGCCTTGTGGACACCGGCGGAGAACTCGTGGTGGATCCGGGTGCCGTCTCGCATGCTGTGGCCCACGTCACCGCGACGCGAACCGTGACCAGCGGTCGGTCCGGCGGTCGGTCCGAGGGTCGCCCCGCACACCTCGCCGCCGGCTCGTCGCCGTTGCGGGCGCGATCGCGATGACCCACGCCGCACACGTCGGCGCTGCCCCCGCGGCGAGCGCCGTCTTGGTGTGCGGAACTTCGTCTGGCCTCCAATCGGACCGGTGAGGTACATCCAGGGAACCGTGCGCGGCGGCACGGCGGCAGGCGCGCGACCGGCGGTACACCGGCGGTTTAGGCTGCAAGCGGTGCTTGATCGGTCGATGTGGTCCTGCGGAAGGGAATTGATGTTCGGCGGCGTGCTGCGCGACTTCCGGGTTCGGGCACTGCTCACACAGGAGGAACTCGCCGCGTTGTCCGGCATGAGCGAGCGGCAGATCCGCGAGCTGGAGTCAGGCCGCGTCGCGGCGCCCCGGGCCAGCACGGTGCGGCTGCTCGCCGACACGCTGAACCTGTCCCCGGACGACCGGGTCGCCTTCCAGCGCGCCGCCCAGCCCGGCTCCGCACACCCACCGACCTCCGCCCAGCCCGACGCCGCCCCCTCGGCCCCCGCGCAACCGAACGCCGTCCCTTCGCCCCCGGTCCAAGCCGACGCCGCCCCTTCGCGATCCGCGCAGCCGGTCGCTGTGCCCCCGGCCGCGCCCGCGCAGTTACCCGCCGACGTCGGCGGATTCACCGGTCGCGCCGAGGCGCTGAACGCGCTCGACGCGGCCACGGCGGCGGTGGTGACCGTCTCCGGCCCGGCCGGCGTCGGCAAGACCTCGCTCGCGGTGCACTGGTCCCGCCTGGCCGCGCCGAACTTCCCCGACGGCCAGCTCTACGTGGACCTGCGCGGCTTCTCACCGCACGCCGCGATCGACCCGGCAGAGGTGGTCCGCGGATTCCTGGACGCCCTCGGCGTGCCGCTCGACCGCATCCCGTCCGGCTTCACGGCGCAGGTAGCCCTCTACCGCAGCAGCTCCGCCGGCCGCCGGCTGCTGGTCGTCCTGGACAACGCCCGCGACGCCGACCAGGTCCGGCCGCTGCTGCCGTCCGGCCCGGCAGCCCGCACGGTGGTCACCAGCCGCCGCCGGCTCACCGCCCTGATCGCGGAGACCGGTGCCACCGCCCTGACACTGGACGTCCCCGGCATCGACGAGGCCGTCGAACTCCTCGCCCACCGCCTCGGCCCCGGCGCGCGCCCGGAGGCCGCGGACGGTGACGCCGTGGCCGCCATCGCGACCGCGTGCGGACGGCTCCCGTTGGCGTTGGCGCTGGTCGGCGCGCGGGCACGGCTCACCGGCTTCCGGCCCGCGGCGATCGCCGCGGAGCTGCGCCACCCGGGCGGGCGGATCGCGGCCCTGGAGATCGACGCGGTGTTCTCGTGGTCCTACGACGCGCTGAGCGCGGACGCCGCACGGCTGTTCCGGCTGCTCGGGCTCGCGTCGGGCGCAGACATCGCGGTGGCGGCCGTCGCCGCGCTGGCCGGCCGGGCCCTGCCCGAGGTCCGCCGGACGCTGGCCGAACTGACCGACGCCAGCCTGGTCGTCGAGCACGCGCCCGGCCGCTACCGGACGCACGACCTGCTGCACGTCTACGCCGCCGAGCGCGCCCGCGCCGAGGAGCCCGAGGCCGCGCGGCAGGCGGCGCTGACCCGGCTGCTCGACCACTACACGCACACCGCGTACCACGCCGATCTGGTGCTGAACCCGGTGCGCGCGCCCATCCCGATGCCCCTCCGCGCGCCCGCGGACGGGGCCGAGCCGAAACACGTGGTCGATGTCCAGGCGGCCCTGGAATGGCTGGAGACCGAGCAGGCGGTGCTGCTCACCGCGCTGCGGCAGGCCGAAGAAGAAGGCATGCACCGGCACGCGTGGCAGCTGAGCTGGGCGCTGGACACGTTCCTGAACGACCGGCGGCGCTGGCAGGACGAGGGGGCGGCGTGGGCGGTGGCGCTGCGCGCGGCGACCGCCTTGACCGACCGGCCCGCCGCGGCGCACGCGCACCGCTTCCTCGGCGCGGTGAACGGACGGCTCCAGCGGTTCGACGACGCGCACACGCACATGCGCGAGGCGCTGGAGGTGAGCATCTCCGCCGGAGACCGGGCGGGCGAGGGCGAGAACCGCTTCGTGCTGTCCTATGTGCACTGGCTGCAGGGCGACGGCGAGCCCGCCCTCGTCCAGGCCGAGCAGGCGTTGGCGATCTTCACGGAGATCGACGACGCGCTGTGGGCCGGCAAGGCCGCCCTCGCGGTGGGCTGGTACCACGCCGAGCTGGGCGCCTACGAGAAGGCGCTGCCGTTCCAGCGGCGAGCCCTGGAGCTCCAGCAACGGGCGGGCGACCGGGCCAACGAGGTGGTCACCTGGGACACGCTCGGCATGCTGCACCAGCGGCTGGGCGACCTGGAGGGCGCGCTCCATCATTACGAGCAGGGCCTTCGGGTCGCCGGCACCATGGAGAGCCCCCAGTTACGGGCGCAGGTTCTCGGGCACCTCGGCGACGTGAGCGAGGCCATCGGTGACCCGCTGACGGCCCGCGAGCGCTGGCTGGAGGCGTACGAGATCTTCCGCGACCTCGGCCACCCCCAGGCCGCCGACCTGCGCCGCAAACTCCGGTCTCCGGATTCGCCGTGACGTGAACGCCTGCCGGCACCTGCGTTCCTGCCCGTCCGGCTGGGGCGGGGGCTAGGGGATCAGGGCGGACACCTTCTTCGGGACGACCATGCGCCAGGACTCGACGACCAGCTCGCGCATCTCGGCCTCGTCGATCGCCGACAGGCGGACGCGCACCCAGTTGAAGCGCTCGTCGGACGGACGGGGCATGACGAACTTGCCCGGCTCCAGGGCGACCAGGGCGGCTCGCTCCTCTTTCGGATACCCGAAGCCCATCAGCGTCTCGTCCGGGGAGATGGACACATAGACGATCTTGCCCACCCGGAACTTCACGTGGTCGTGGATGAGGTGCTCGGTGGTACGCGGAAGCGCGAGCGCGACCCCGCGGATCTGGTCGACGGTGATCATAAGGCGGCGTCCTTCATCTGGACCACGACGATGACGTTGCCCAGCGGGTCGCGGAAGTGCAGGGAACGGCTGTCCTGATCGTCCCGCGCCCGAGCGCGGTGAACGGCGCGGGCGGCGCCCGCCGGCGCGGCTGCGGGAGAGATGCCGGAGGTTGTCACAGGGGCGTACGTTAACCGCCCCCACCGACAATTCCGCGCCGCGCGAGCCACGCGTCCGCCGACGTCCCGGTACAGCACACGCCCACTCCCTGAACTTCCCTATCACGGCCCTGGGTGAGTAGTGGCGGCGTCACCGACGCGGGGCCGTCACACCTTCAGGGACTCGCCTTTCATCCACTCTCCCAAGCGGTGGCGGTCGACCAGCAGCACCCGGCTCTCCGACTCCCGGGCCGCCGGGCCGGTGAAGACGCTCGACGTGACCAGGACCGCGCGGTGACCGTCGTAGACGCTGCCGTTGACGGCGCCGATGAGGTTGCGGACACGGTCGGCGCCGACGCGCGCGGCCTGGCGCTTGCACTGCACGGCGATCGGGCGGCCGTCCGCCGCACGCGCCACGACGTCGACGCCGCCGTCATGGCTGCGGCCGACCCTGCGCACGTCGCGGAACCCGTCGCGGCGCAGCAGGTCGGCGACCAGGTTCTCGAAGTCGGTCCCGCTCATCGCGTCGACGAGCTCCCAGCGGGCGCGGTCCCGGATGCGTTCCTCCAGGATCGCGGCCTTGCGCTTCTCGGCCTCCCTGACGACACCCCACGTGGCGATCACCAGGCCCAGCACCGCGAGGGCGAGCAGGACGACGACGTGATGGGCGACGACCAGGCGTACGACGGCGACCAGCGACCACAGCACGGCGGCCACCCCGGCGAGGGCACCGACGATCTTGGCGGTGTTGATCGCCGCGCGCTGTACGGGCGAGCGGGCAGAGGGCGGGACATCGGGGGTGTTCATGCCAGAGCTCCGTTCGTCGCTGAAGGGGAGAACCGCCCCCGGGTCGCCGAGGGCGGCAGGGCAGAGGAAGCCTGGGCGTTGCCCACGAAGCGAAGCGGCCGGGCCGGGCGCCGCTTCGAGGAACGTCATATGACGCAGAATGCTAGACCGCCGCACCGACATTTTCCGCCGGGAATCCAGAAAGACGCCGGCACGGTCGATGAACGGCCGGATCCGGACGTGCGCCATTCATTCAAATCGCCGGGACGAAACCGGCGGCGCGGAGGACCGGGCGACCTCGCCGCTGCGATCCCGGGCGACCCGGCTACAGCGACCATGCCTCTGAACTGCCCATACATCTTGCCGGCAGCGTGCTCCCCACGTCGCCCGCGTGAATACCGAGCACATTGAGGCCGATGTTTCCGTTCTTGCCGCGGTGACCGACCGGCGGCGGCCTGTCGATATATCCAGATGTTCGCGAGCCGAATCTGAACGCGACCCACTACCGAACCAGGGGAAAGGCGGGGAGGATATTTTCGTCGCGCGGTGCGATGACTCAGGAGAGGACCGTCTTGATGCACGAGTTGATCGCCACAGGCGCCGGTGACGCCTATCACGTCCGCGAGGACTGCTGGGGGCTTCACGCGGGCCGGTCCGGCGGGGAGGCGCAGGGCTACGACCTGCACGGGTTCCTGAAGTTCGGGACCGCCGAGCAGGCCCGAGCGGCGGGCTACCGCCCATGCGGCGTCTGCGCCGTCGGGTCGGTTCGCTGATCGTCCGTCGTCCGTGAGCGAAATCCAGGGCGGGAGAGGACGGAGGACGGCTCGGCGGATATTCGGTACAGGTCGGCGGCGGGGGCTGGTTCGATTGGAGGATGGACTTCTCTCGCCTTCTTGGCTGTCTGCACGACGACTTCGCGTTGCTGAGGGACGCCGTCGCGGCGGCCGACCCGTCCGCCCGGGTGCCGTCCTGTCCCGACTGGAGCGCCGCCGATCTTGCCCACCACGTCGCCAAGGTCTACCTGCACAAGGCCGAAAGCATCCGGCTCGGAGCCTTCCCCGAGGAATGGCCCCCGGGAGTCCTCGACGACGACCCCGTGACCACCTTGGACGAGACCCACGCCGTGCTGATCGGGCAGTTCTCGGCGCACTCCCCCGAGGATCGCGCGGCCACGTGGCACGAACCCGACCAGACGGTGGGCTTCTGGATCCGCCGCATGGCCCAGGAGACGTTGATCCACCGCGTCGACGCCGAGCTGACGGCCGGGCGCCCGGTTTCCCCGATCCCCGGCGATCTCGCGCTCGACGGCATCGACGAGGTCCTCAAGCTCTTCCTCGGTTACGGGAGCACCCACTGGCTGGACGATTTCGGCACCCTGCTGGACGATCCGGACGAGCGGCCGGTCTCGGTCTCCACGAGCCACCACGCGTGGACGTTGAGGGCGGTCCGTGGCGAGGGCGTGCTCCCGTGGCGGATCCACGTGGAGGACGCGAAGACCGGGTTCGACGGGGACGCGCTGGTCAGCGGGGACGCCGTCCCGCTGCTGCTCTGGCTGTGGAACCGCGGGGACGACTCCTCGGTCCGCCTCTCCGGCGACCCGGCCCTCCTGAAGCAGTTCCACGCCCTGCGCACCGCCGCCACACAGTGACCACCACATACTGACCATTACAGGGTGAGGCTCCGGACGGCCGACGGACAGGCCGTGCGCCGGCCTTTCCGGCCCGTGGCCGGTCTTCGGGCGGCGCGTCCGAAATCCCAGCAGGCGCGGCCAAGATCCCGATAATCGTGCGCCACCCCGAGTCGTCCTGTAATGATCAATGCCGACCACACTCTGGCGCCGGCTGATCCATGGCATCCGCGGGCCGTACGAGCGAGTGTGCCCGCCCCGCGCAGGTGGCGGGCTCGGGTACCGATTTTGTCGGTGGCGGGGTTCAGACTCTTCGTGTGGCCATCTCGATGTCGAGGTGCCGGTGGGTCTCAGGGTCTCAGGGAGGTTCAGATGGCGCGACGGCGGACGGCCCGGCGCGTGGGGCGGCGCTCCGGCGGCGACGGCGTCATGTGGGCGCTGGTGGTGCTGGTGGTGGCGGTCCCGCTGATGAACGCGATGGTGGGGTTCGTGCGCGCGTCGGCGGGGTGGCTTCTGGTGTCCACCCTCGTCGCGGCGGTGGTGGCCGTCGGCGTCGCGCTGCTCCTCGCCCGCCGGGCGCGCCGGCGGCGTGACCACTTCCTCCAGGCCAACGCCCGCCTGGAGACGATCGACCAGATGAACGGCGAGCAGTTCGAGCATCTGGTGGCCGCCCTGCTCCGGCGGGACGGCTTCCGCAAGGTCCGCGTGACGGGCCGCGCGGGGGACGGTGGGGTCGACGTGGTGGGCGTCGCTCCGGACGGGCGGGTGTTCGCCGTGCAGTGCAAACGCTGGTCGTCGAACGTCGGCTCGCCGCATGTGCGCAACCTGCTCGGCGCCCTGGCGCACGCCTATTCCGGGCACACCGGCCTGCTCGTCACCTCCAGCGGCTACACCTCGGCCGCCTTACGCGAGGGTCAGGGCGCGGGGTTGGCCATGCTCGACCGCCGTGATCTCGCCGAGTGGGCGCTGGGCATTCCGCTGCCCGACCTTCTGTCCCCGCCGGCCTCTGAGCGCATGAGCGCGTAGCCGCCGCGCCACACGAGCGGGCGAGCGTTGCCGTGGTCGTGACATATAGGCATTTTGCATGAATGAAGCGGTTCACGGTTTGCACGCAAACGGTCATTGGCCAACAAGTTCGGGCGATCTGCCACTGTTTACATGAACGTTTACAAATCTCTAGAAAAGCGCCATCCGGCGGGAGCATACTAGCCTGGCAAAGAACCGATCAGTCGTCAGTGGGGAACGCGTCGCACGAGAAGGAGTAACGCGATGGACCCCGCTCTGGCAGGTCTCGCAGGCACAGCAGGAGCCGCGCTCGTCCAGGCGATGACGAGAGACACCTGGGACATCGCCAAGGCCCGGCTGGCCACGATATTCAGCCGTCACCGCCACGACGGCGACCAGGACATCACCGGGCAACTGGAGATCACCGAAGAGCGTCTGCGGACGACGCCCGGCTCGCTCGAACCGGCCGTCGCCGAAGAGCGGCAGCGCTGGGCGGCGATCCTGACCGACTTCCTGGGCCGGCATGGCGAGGCGGCCCCCGAGCTGCGGGAGTTCGTCCGTGAGGTACGGCAGCTCGCGGCCCGCGACAGCTTCACCGTGGTCCAGCGGATCACCGCCCGCCGCGACGCCTACACCGCCGGCCGAGACCAGCACATCACCTCGCACCCCCACCAGCGCCCCGACCCGCATGCGATCCGCCGGGTGGACCGGCGGGCGGATGGGCACGGGGAGTCGGGGGCGCGCGATGAAGGTTGACCGCAGGCGGGCGCGGGCACGGGAGCGGACGGAGCAGCGGGTGGTGGCGCGGCGGGACGCGTTCACGGCGGCGCGGGATCTTTCGGTGAACCTCACACGGGACGTTTCGGTGAACCTCACCCGCGATCTCTCGGTGAACCTCATGCCGGAGCGGTCCCTCTCCGTGGCGGAGCGCCCGGCCGGGATGGAGGGCGGCTACCGGCGGGAGAGGCCCGTCTTCATCCAGTACGTCAACCCGGAGATCCTCGCCTGCTACGGGAAGGACGTCGTCGCGGACGACGCGGCCCCCGTGCTGGAGCAGGCGCTGACCGCGACGCGCCTGGCCGTTCTGCTCACCGATTCGTACCTTCTCTTCCCATCGTCCTACATCTTCGAGGTGCCGTGGTTCGGCGTTCTCCTCGCGCATATGGAACCGCTCGTCCGCCAGGGCCTCATGCGCCATACGTCGCCCACCCCGGAGTTGACCGCGTATCGCGACAGAAAAGCGCGCGAGTTCCGCCAGGACGCGCGAAATCCGTACGCCTCCACGCGGCCGATCCACGTTCACCCGGATCTCCGCTGGCACCCCAGATTCGGTGACCCGATCGCCCCCGTAATCGCCGAACAGTGGAAAAAGGAACTCGGCCCCGGCGGCGAGCTGACCGGGCTCGCGCACACGGTGGCGCGGGCCTGGGACCGCCCGTACGAGCGGGTGGCCCACATCATGGCCGCCTCCCCCAAGCGGCTGGAAGGCCAGGCGTTCGTCAGGCGGTTCGTCGAGCGCACGCTGCCCGCGCCGGTCCCGAGCCAGGCGCGCAACCGCCTCGCGCAGTTCCTGTCGGCGGCCTATCTGCGCTGTTACCTGCACGACCTGGACACGGCGATCCTCACCGACCTTCCCCTCGGTCCGCTGTCCTGCGGGCTCCACGGCTCCGCGAACGGCACGCGAGGACGGCTGCTCTCGTACCGCCGTCTCGACCTCGCGCTGCGCTGGATGCGGGTGGACGGGTTCGTGCACCACAAGGCCTCCTGGAAGGAACTGGTCCGCCTGAGATCCCGGCCGGAGTTCGGCGTCATCGCGTCGATGCTGTACGGGAGCGGCTCGGCGGACGCGTTCAGGCTCGCGGTCGTCCGCGCCGGCGGCTCACGGCGCTTCAGCCCCGCGCAGACCTGCGGGGACGCGCTGTCCAACGTGGCGGCGGTGGCGGACCACCTGGCACGGACCGCCTGCTGACCCTCACGCCCCTCACCTTCGGCAGTCCGGACGAGTACCGGCATGCCCAGAAAGCCCAGATGGCCCGACGAGTCCGGGCACGCCCGACAAGGGACATATTGGAGGACCAAGTGATCGTCGACGCCGGCGACAGCACCGCCGAGCTGATCGAGGCCGGGACCGGCGCGTCCCGGCTGTACGTGGTGCACAACCGGGCGCTCGAACGGCTGCTGTTCGACCGGAACCTCGTCGGCGCGGGCTTCCGCCGCGCCTGCCTGGAATCGAGCCGCCGTTTCATCGCCCACCTCGGCGACGAGTACGAGCCCGACCGCACGGCCGAGCTGATGATCCTCAGCAAGGGCCTGCTCTACCAGCTCGGCGACGCCGTCGTCCAGCAGAGCGGCCACAACCTGCCGGTGAACCTCATCGCCACCTCCCGCGTGGCGGTGTCCCCCGCCTCGGCCCGCGTCGAGGTGTCCTACGCGCAGATCGAGGCGCCCGCCGACACCCTGCTCGTCGGGGACACCGTCGCCTCCGGCGCCACGATCGTCGCCGCCGTCGGCCGCTACCTGGAGGCGCACCCGCTCCAGCGCCTGTACGTCCTGTCGTACGCCGGCGCCCTGCGCGGCGCGGAGCGGATCGCCGCCTTCTGCGCCAGGCGCGGGATCCGGGCGACGTTCCTGTACGGCCTGGCGGCCTTCGGGCTCGGGCTGAACGGATTCGACCTGTCCTTCCTGCACCCGGACACCGTCACCAGGAAGGCGTACGCCGACCGGGCGGCCCGGCAGTTCTCCGGGAAGGCCGTCTCGGCGGTCGGGTGGGACTTCGGCGCACAGGCGATGTCGCCGCGCAAGTACCGGCATCTGTGCTGGGTGGAGGCGGAGGTGTGGGGCCTGCACGGCAGCGACTGCCTGGCGGTGGCGGAGGAGCCGGAGAACTGGGCCGAGCTCTCCCACGAGCGCGCCGCGTACGCCGACGCCCTGGGCCCCGACTGGCGGCGTCTCCCCCACCGCCCCGGCCCCGCCTGACGACCGGTCGTGCTCGCGCGCGGCGGGACGCGGACCGCCGGCGAGGACGACGGCGGCCGACCGGCCGGCGATCAAACAGGCGGACTTCGGCGAACGCGAGGGCCGTCAGGTCCCGGGCGGCGTCCGGGACCGCCCCTCGCCGGCTCCCGGGTCGGCCGGGCGCGCGGGAACCGCCTCGTCGTCGTCCAACTTGCGGACCTCACTGTGGAAGATCCGCAGAGAGCGCCCGATCGACCGGGCCGCCTCCGGCAGGCGATTGGCGCCGAACAGGAGCATGAACACCGCCGCGACGATCAGCCAGTGCCATACGGAGAGCTCCCCCATCGCGATTGCCTCCCCGTTGCCGACAATGCCTTTCTCCCTATAACCGCAGCTTACGGCGTGCCTCGGCCGCCCTGGGTCTCGCACTGCCCGCAGGTCCGCCCTCATAAGGAAGGGAGCGGTTCCAAGGGGTTCGCACCGGACGCACGATTGCTGCGTGATGACCGGCTGGCCACAATGGTCTGAGGTGAGGAGGCACAAGATGGCCGAGGAAAGCCATTCGGAGACGTTCACCACCGAGGAGTACGCCTACCTGCGGTTCGTCAGGTTCGGCAGCCTCCCGGAGCGTGTCCTGCCCAGCGAGATGGTCGAGGAGGTCGAGACCGACCGGCCGCACGAGATCCCGGAGCTGCCGCTGGACGTCCGCCCGTGGTCCGCGCAGCGCATCTGAACGTCCGCCCATGACACCCGGGACCCGAGGAGGAGGCGGGCGCCATCACGCCGAGGACAGGCACGCGCTAGATCGGGGTCGCCTCCAGCCAGCGGGCCAGCAGGTCGCGGTCGCCGAAGACCTCGAACCGATCGCCGGCGGGCGCCAGACGGCCGTAGGCGAGCAGCAGCAGATCGCCCGCGGCCCCGCGCACGGCGACGTCGCCCCTGCCGTGCCCATGCGTCCAGGTGAACCCCTCCGGGCCCAGGGTGACCATCCACTCACCGTCCTCGGCGTCGGTGGCGTGGAAGTGGAGGGTGCGCCCGGCGTCGTCCAGCGCGGCCAGCCGCTCGGCCACGCCCGGGGAGCCGGCCAGGTTGGCGAGCAGCTCGTCCACCCCGTCCGCCGCCACGTCCGCGTCGAAGCGCGGCTCGCCGCCGAGGGCGATCTCGGCGTCGGCCCGGTGGACGGCCACCTCGTGCAGCATGCGCCGCGCCCAGAACCGGGCGTTCCCCCCGGGGGCCCAGGTCCACACCGCGTCGCCGGGTTCGGCGGCGCGCAGCGTGGCCGCGAGCGTCCGCGCCCCGTCCGCCAGCCAGTCCGGGTAGCCGTCCACGTCGCCGGGGAGCGTGACGGGCACCTCCCGGGGGCTGATCCTCTGCTGGACGCGCTCGCGCACGATGTGCTCGGCCCACCGCTGGATCAGGCCGACGTGTTTGACCAGCTTGGCGATGGTCCAGCCCGGGCAGGTGGGCACCGGCGCGTCCGGCCCCGCCTTCCGTGCCGCCTCGGCGAGCCGGTCGGTCTCCGCCTCGACGGCCGCCCGGTACCGCTCGTACGTCTCACGACCCTGGCTGTCCGTGTTCATGACTCCAGAGCGTAACCCCGGCGATCGGCCGCGGACCAGCGGGGCGCTCCCGCGCGAGGCCCAGGGCGAGTCCGATGCCCGCAAAACATTGACGGCGCAAGCGCCTCCGGGTAGGTTTCCAGCTAATTAAAAGGAAAGCTTCCTAAAAGTAAGGGCTTCAGTCCGAGGTAGGAAGGTCGCTCCATGCCGCGATCACCGCCGACTTCCCCTCCAGCTCCCCCAGTCGCCTCGGTAACACCCGGCGACAGGCCGACGCTGCGCCCCCCTTCGGTGGCGCGCCGGCACCGCGTTTACGTCCAGCTCGACCCCCCATTTCACTCCGCCTGATGGACGTGGAGCACCATATGAGACTCAAGTTCGTGAAAGTCATGATCGCGGCGGGGGCGATGGTCCTGCCGCTCGGCACGGCAGTGGCCCTCGGCCCCAGCGCGTCCGCCACGGCGACCGTGTCCAGCAAAGTCGCGATGGCGGCGGCCTGGGCTCCGAACACGGCCTACACCGCGGGCACCATCGTCACGTACAACGGCGTGGACTACCGGTGCGTCCAGAGCCACACCTCGCTCGTGGGCTGGGAGCCGCCGAACGTGCCCGCGCTGTGGACCCCCGTGGGCGGTGGCGGCGGCGACACCACCGCGCCGAGCGTTCCCGGCAACCTGCGCTCCACGGCGACGACCTCCTCCAGCGTCTCGCTGGCGTGGAACGCCTCCACCGACAACGTGGGCGTCACCGGCTACAACGTCTACCGCGGCACCACCCTGGTCACGACCGCGACCGGCACCAGCTACACCGACGGCGGCCTCACGGCGAACACCGCGTACTCCTACACCGTGCGCGCCCGCGACGCGGCCGGCAACCTCTCGGCCGTCAGCAACACGCTGAACGTCACCACCCAGCCCGGCGGAGGCGGCGGCGACACCACCGCGCCGAGCGTGCCCGGCAACCTGCGCTCCACGGGGACGACCTCCTCCAGCGTCTCGCTGGCCTGGAACGCCTCCACCGACAACGTGGGCGTCACCGGCTACAACGTCTACCGCGGCACCACCCTGGTCACCACGGCGAGCGGCACGAGCTACACCGACGCCGGCCTGTCGGCGAGCACGGCGTACTCCTACACGGTGCGGGCGCGCGACGCGGCCGGCAACCTCTCGGGCGTCAGCAACACGCTCAACGTGACCACCCAGCCCGGCGGGGGCGGCGGTGGCGGCAACAAGCTGCTCGGCTACTTCGCCCAGTGGGGCGTCTACCAGCGCGCCTACCACGTCAAGAACATCGACACGAGCGGCTCGGCCGCCAAGCTCGGCTACATCAACTACGCCTTCGGCAACGTGACCAACGGCCAGTGCACCATCGGCGACAGCTACGCCGACTACGACCGCGCCTACAGCGCGGCCGAGAGCGTGGACGGCGTGGCCGACACCTGGGACGCCGGCGCCCTGCGCGGCAGCTTCAACCAGCTCCGCAAGCTCAAGGCCAAGTACCCGAACATCAAGGTCCTCTGGTCGTTCGGCGGCTGGACCTGGTCGGGCGGCTTCGGCCAGGCGGCGGCCAACCCGACCGCCTTCGCGAACTCCTGCTACAACCTGGTCGAGGACCCGCGCTGGGCGGACGTCTTCGACGGCATCGACATCGACTGGGAGTACCCGAACGCCTGCGGCCTCACCTGTGACACCAGCGGGGCGGCCTCGTTCAAGAACCTGATGCAGGCGCTGCGCAACCGCTTCGGCGCGAACTACCTGGTCACCGCCGCGATCACGGCCGACGGCTCCAACGGCGGAAAGATCGACGCGGCCGACTACGGCGGCGCGGCACAATACCTCAACTGGTACAACGTGATGACCTACGACTACTTCGGCGCCTGGGCGGCGCAGGGCCCGACCGCGCCGCACTCGCCCCTCACCCCCTACTCCGGCATCCCGCAGCAGGGCTTCTCGTCCGACGAGGCGATCCAGAAGCTGAAGTCCAAGGGCGTCCCGGCCAGCAAGCTGCTGCTCGGCATCGGCTTCTACGGCCGCGGCTGGACCGGCGTGAGCCAGGCCGCCCCCGGCGGCACCGCGACCGGCGCGGCCCCCGGCACCTACGAGGCGGGCATCGAGGACTACAAGGTCCTCAAGACCCGCTGCCCGTCCAACGGCACCATCGCCGGCACCGCGTACGCCTTCTGCGGTAACCAGTGGTGGAGCTACGACACCCCGGCCACGATCGCCGGAAAGATGGGCTACGCCAAGAACCAGGGTCTCGGCGGCTCCTTCTTCTGGGAGCTGAGCGGCGACACCACCAACGGCGAGCTGATCACCGCGATGAAGAACGGCCTGGGCTAGCCCCGGGCTCGGAGGGGAGCCGCGCGCGGGGCGCGGCTCCCTTTCGCGTTCCCGTAGTCGCCCGGCGGCAGCGGCCGAGGGCGAACCGAGCCCTGCTCGGCCCGGCGGGGCGCGACAATCGAGGGACGGGGCGTGCACAATCTTCCCCGGACCTCGAACCGAAGGCGGACCAAGACCGTGACGATCTCCATTCATCAGCGGATCGCCGAGGAACTCGGCGTGCGTGAGCGGCAGGTGCGGGCGGCCGTCGAGCTGCTCGACGGCGGCGCGACCGTGCCGTTCATCGCCCGCTACCGCAAGGAAGCGACCGAGATGCTCGACGACGCGCAGTTGCGCACGCTCGAGGAGCGGTTGCGCTACCTGCGGGAGCTGGAGGAGCGGCGCGCGGCGATCCTGGAGTCGATCCGTTCCCAGGGCAAGCTGGACGACGCGCTCGAAGCGCAGATCATGGCGGCCGACTCCAAGGCCCGGCTTGAGGACATCTACCTGCCCTTCAAGCCCAAGCGCCGCACCAAGGCGCAGATCGCCCGCGAGGCGGGGCTGGAGCCGCTGGCCGACCTGCTCCTGTCCGACCCGTCCAACGACCCGCAGCGGACGGCCGCGCAGTACGTCGACGCCGACAAGGGCGTGGCCGACGCCGCCGCGGCGCTGGAGGGCGCGCGGGCCATCCTGATCGAGCGCTTCGCCGAGGACGCCGACCTGATCGGGCCGCTGCGCGAGCAGATGTGGACGCGCGGACGCCTCGTGGCGAAGGTCAGGGAGGACAAGCAGGAGGCCGGGGCCAAGTTCTCCGACTACTTCGACTTCGCCGAGCCCTTCACCAAGCTTCCCTCGCACCGCGTGCTCGCGATGTTCCGGGGCGAGAAGGAGGAGGTGCTCACCCTCACCCTGGAGCCCGAGGAGGCTCCCGCCGAGGACGGTCCGAGCTCCTACGAGGTGCGCATCGCCCGCCACTTCGGCGTCGCCGACCGCGGGCGGCCGGCCGACCGCTGGCTGCTGGACACCGTGCGCTGGGCGTGGCGCACGCGGGTGCTCGTCCACCTGGGCATCGACCTGCGCATGCGCCTGTGGCAGGCGGCCGAGGACGAGGCCGTGCGCGTGTTCGCCGCCAACCTGCGTGACCTCCTGCTGGCCGCGCCCGCGGGCACCCGTCCGACCATGGGCCTGGACCCGGGCCTGCGCACGGGCGTGAAGGTCGCGGTCGTGGACGCCACCGGCAAGGTGGTCGCCACCGAGACGATCTACCCGCACGAGCCGAGGCGGCGCTGGGACGAGTCGATCGCGACGCTGGCCCGGCTGGCCGGGGAGCACGGCGTCGAGCTGATCGCCATCGGCAACGGCACCGCGTCCCGCGAGACCGACAAGCTCGCGGGCGATCTCATCAAGCGCCACCCCGAGCTCAAGCTCACCAAGATCGTGGTGTCGGAGGCCGGGGCCTCGGTCTACTCCGCCTCGCCGTACGCCTCGCAGGAGCTGCCCGGCCTGGACGTGTCGCTGCGCGGCGCGGTGTCGATCGCGCGCCGCCTCCAGGACCCGCTGGCCGAGCTGGTCAAGATCGACCCCAAGTCGATCGGCGTCGGCCAGTACCAGCACGACCTCGCCGAGACCAAGCTGTCGCGCTCGCTGGACGCGGTGGTCGAGGACTGCGTGAACGCGGTCGGCGTGGACGTGAACACGGCCTCGGCTCCGCTGCTGACCCGCGTGTCCGGCATCGGCTCGGGCCTGGCCGAGAACATCGTGCTGCACCGCGACACCAACGGCCCGTTCCGTTCGCGGCGCGCGCTGAAGGACGTCGCCCGGCTCGGGCCGAAGGCGTTCGAGCAGTGCGCGGGCTTCCTGCGCATCCCGGGCGGGGACGACCCGCTGGACGCCTCCAGCGTGCACCCCGAGTCCTACCCCGTGGTGCGGCGCATCCTCGACGCGACCAGCGGCGACCTCAAGACGCTGATCGGCAACACCGCAGTGCTGCGCACGCTCGAACCCGCCCGGTTCGCCGACGACACCTTCGGCCTGCCGACGGTCACCGACATCCTCAAGGAGCTGGAGAAGCCGGGACGCGACCCGCGGCCCGCCTTCAAGGCGGCGACGTTCAAGGAGGGCGTCGAAAAGCTCTCCGACCTGTCGCCGGGCATGCTGCTGGAGGGCGTGGTCACCAACGTCGCCGCGTTCGGGGCGTTCGTGGACATCGGCGTGCACCAGGACGGGCTCGTGCACGTGTCGGCCATGTCCAGAAATTTCGTGAAAGACCCTCGCGAGGTGGTCAAGCCCGGCGACATCGTCCGCGTGAAGGTGCTCGACGTCGACATCCCGCGCAAGCGCATCTCGCTCACGCTGCGCCTCGACGACGAGACCCCGGCCCGCTCCGGCGGCGGCCAAGGCGCGCAGGACGGCTCCGGCGGCCGCGACCGCAACCGCAGCGGTGGCGGCGGTGGCGGTGGCGGCAAGAAGCCCGACCGCCGCGGCGGCGGCCAGCCGCGACAGGACCGCGCCCCCGCCCCCGGCGGCGCCCTCGCCGAAGCCCTCCGCAAGGCCGGCCTCGACAAGGGCCTCAAGTAACCACATCCCGCGCACCACGCGGTACGCCTGGAGATCAGCGACCGACAGGCTCCACGGAAACCGATTCTGCCCGCGCATATTCGCGTCTCATCGGGTACATGGCGGAAACGCCGATCGCGTGAGCCGGGCGGCACGTCGAACGAGCCGCCCGGCCATGCCGCATGAATGCGCGAACCATACGAAGTGAATGCGCGCGGGCGAAATCATCTCTTTCAGCAGACATGGTCACCGGAAGGCCCTTCACCTCTCGGGCCATGCACAGCCAGAAGGAGACACCCAGATGAGTCGACGCAGGATCGCCGTCGTCGCAGGCGGTCTACTGGCCGCCGCTGCCCTGCTCCCGGTCTCCGGGGCGTACGCTGCCTATGCCCAGATCTCCGGGAAGGTGACCGGCTGGACCCACGACAGCCACACGAAGATCAGCGTCAGGAACGAGCACAACGACAACGACGTTTACGGCAACTACTTCCGCACCAGCAGCGAGAACCAGTTGAACATCAACAACACGCATTCCGCCGGGACCGTGGTGACCAGCGCCGCCGGCTCGAGCATCACGCGTATCCGCGTGGGCGTCAGCAGGACCGGACCGGACGAGCTCAGCGCCTGGTCTTATAACTAGACCGACCGGCCGATATGAAAAGGTCCGGCTGGAGGGCACCTCTTCGGGTGTCCGCAAAACCCGCTCGCATATCTCTGGGAGAAAACATCTTGGTCGCGGAAGACCCTGGGGCCTTACGGATCGAGGGACTACGGCACTCGGCAGGCGGGCGACTGGTCCTGGACGGGGTCGACCTGACCGTTCCCCGCGGGGAGTCGGTGGCCGTCACCGGGCCGAGCGGGAGTGGCAAGACCACCTTGCTCATGAGCGTCCTCGGTCTTGTCAAGCCGGACCAGGGTGCCGTCTGGGTGGCCGGGCGGGACATCACCCGCATGCGCGGACGCGCCCTCGCGGCACATCGCCGGGCCAATCTCGGCGTGGTGTTCCAGTTCGGAGAGCTACTGCCGGAGCTGTCGCCGGTCGAGAACGTCGCCCTGGCCGCGCTGCTGGCCGGCCAGGACCACAAGCGTGCCTATGCCTCCGCCGAGGATCTTCTCCGTGGCCTGGGCGTGCCCGCCGACGAGACGCCGACCGGCATGTTGTCAGGCGGCGAACGCCAGCGGACCGCCGTGGCGCGAGCGTTGATCACCGAGCCGGCCGTGCTGCTGGCCGACGAGCCGACCGGCTCGCTCGACCGCGCCGCCCGCGACTCGGTGGCCGACCTGCTGTTCTCGCTGCCGGCGCGGCACGGCTGCGTCCTGGTGGTGGTGACGCACGATCCGGCCGTGGCCGATCGCGCCGACCGCACGCTGCGGCTGGACATGGGACATCTGGCGGAGGCCCTCGCATGACCCGCGCCCGGCCGGCTTCCGGGCGCCGGGAGAGCCGGTTGTGGGTCCAGCTCCTGCGTATGGGCCGATCCGCGCGTGAGCGTTCGCCGGGAAACAGGCTTCGCTTCTTCTCGCTGATCCTCGCGGCCGCCATGGCGACCCTGACGGCGACGGCCCTCCTCGCGGTGACCGCGGTCTACCACGGCCGCGACGAACGGAACGCGCACCGCAACCCGCGCTACACCGAGGGACACGAAGCCGTCGCGATGCTGTTGTTGCAGGGCGACGCCGTCGGAGACCTCACCCACGAGGTGTCGATGCTCGTGCCCCTCGACGCCTCCGCCCCTCCTCCGCCTGGCATCCCCCGCTGGCCGGAACCCGGGGAGGCCTTCCTGTCCCCGGAGTTGCTCCGGCTCGGCGCCGGCGAGCAGATCAAGGAACGCTACGGGCGGTACGCCGGCCTCATCGCCCCGGAAGGGCTGGGCTCGGTGAACGAACGCTACGCCTACGTCCGACCGCCAGGCGTCGATCCCCCGCGAGGCAACCGCTGGACCAAGATCACCGGATTCGGCACCGGCCGGCCGGGAGCGCTCGGCGAGGTCCTCGACGTGGCGCCGCTCTCGCAGTTCCTGATGGTGCTGCTCGTCGTGGCGGGAGGCCCCGCGGCGGTCCTGGTCGTGGTGGCCGCCCGGTGCGGTTCGGCCGGCCGGGACCGGCGCAACGCGTTGCTGACCGCCCTCGGCGGTGGTTGGAGACATCGGGCGATGTTCACGGTGGGCGAGGCGGTGATGCCCGTCGCGGTGGGCACGGCCGCCGGAGTCCTGCCGCTCGCGGCTCTCATGATCGGGGACACCAGGCTGCCGATCACCGGATACCTCGTGGGGGCCGAGGACATGCGCTCGGCGGCCTGGGCGATCCCTCTGGCGGCCGTGGCCTCCTTCACGCTGGTCCTTGGCGCCGTTCTCGCGCTCCACCGGGCGGATCGCAGTGGCAGAGCCACCCGCCCCAGGGTCTTCGCCCGTCCGATCCCCCGATGGCGCCTCGTCGTGTGCGGGCTGGGGCTGCTCCTCGTGGCGGCCAGTCCTTACTGGACGGGCCTGACCAGATTCTTCCTGTACATGGCGGGGTCGGTGCTGCTGTGGGCCACGGTGCCCTCGGTGGCCGCCGTCGTCATCCGCCGCCTCGGCGCCGGGCTCGCCAGGCTCGGACGGCTACGGGGGTGGGCCGCCGCGCTCATCGCGGGCCGATGGATCACCGCCCGCCCCGGCGTGGTGGTGCGGCTGTCGGTCGCCATCGTCATCGGCCTGGGGTTGATCACGCAGGTCCAGGTGTGGACGAGTTGGCTGGGTTCCATGGGCATGGACGCCAGGATCGCCCAGGCCCGTCTCGGGGACAGTGTGCTCTTCGTGAGGGCGGCGACCCTGACCGAGCAGAATGTGCGGTGGTTCACCGCCGCTCTCCCGTCCGGGTATGAGGTCGTGGCCCTCGATCCGTCGCGGCCGCCTGCGTCACGGCCGGAGGCGGAAGGCCTGCCGCCCGAGGCGCTGCCCCAGGAGCTACGGGCACCGTGCCCGGTGCTGCGGCGACTGGGGCTGACCTGCTCCACGTCATCCACGCCCATGTCCGGGACGACCGGTGACGTCCGGCTGGACGAACTGGAACGGTGGGCGGGCAACGGAAAGCCGCTGCGGGTCCGTTCCGGCCCTGTCGCCACTACAGGCGAGCGTCCGGAGCGGCTGGTGGTCCTGGCCGATTCGGGAGACCGAGGACAGGGCGCGGTGAAGAGGGCCGCGTACGCGACCCTGGAACGCCCGCACGTCGAACGTCCGGGCCAGGGGTGGCTGATGGGCGCGAACAACACCGCCTCGTACGGCGACTGGACGGTCCTGTTCGCCACAGCGGGCCTGGCCATCCTGCTGCTGGCCGTCATGATCAGCTCGGCCGCCGAGTTCCTGATCTTCGGTGCCGAGCTCGCGCCGCTGGCCGTTCAGACCGACCGCCGCGGCGTGTTCGTCCTGCTCGGGCTGTGGAACCTGTCCATGCCCCTCGTACTCGTCACGGTCGTCGGCGCGCTGGTGGCCGTCTGGCAGGGACAGTTCTTCATCTCCCTGACCCAGAGCGGGTCGTTCTCCTGGCCGATCCTGCTCTCCACCGCGACGAGTGCCGGGTCCTTCGCGGTTCTCACCGGGCTGCTCGGGGGCCTCAGCGCCTCTCGTACGGCGATGCGCTGGCGGCCGCGCGCCGACTGAGCCTCACCGATCGCCCGGACACGACCGGAAAGGAGCAGCGGGGTGCCCGAGAGGGACCACGTGGCCGCGCACGAACGGATCGCGGCGCTGGAAGGCGTGCGCGCCCTCGCGATCACCGCCGTGTTCGTCTACCACCTGGGAGCGCCGTGGTTGCCCGGCGGGTTCCTCGGGGTGGACGTCTTCTTCGTCCTCTCCGGGTTCCTCATCACCCGGCTACTGCTCAGGGAGTCGAGCGGCACGGGTCGCGTCGATCTCGCGGGGTTCTGGCTCCGCCGCGCCCGGCGGCTGCTGCCCGCCGTGCTCGCGCTGCTCGCGGTGATCGCCGTCTACGCCGCCACCCGGCCCGCGGACCAGAAGTTGCCGCTGCGCCAGGACCTCGTGTCATCGCTGTTCTACGTGGCCAACTGGCAGTTCGTCGCGGAGGGACGCTCGTATTTCAGCGAGTTCCAGGCGCCGTCCCCCCTACGGCATCTCTGGTCGCTGGCGATCGAGGAACAGTTCTATCTGGTGTTCCCGGTTCTCGTGGTGGCGGCCCTCGCCGTGATCCGGCGCTTCCGGCGCCGGGGAAGGCTCTTGGTGGCCGTCACGGTGATCATCGCCTTCGCGGGCTCGGTGGCGTCCCTGGGCTTCCTGTACGAGGAGTCCGACCCGTCCCGCGCTTACTACAGCACGCACACCCGCCTGCATGAGCTCCTCTCCGGCGTCGGGCTCGCGGTGCTCATACCGGTCCTCGCGAAGCGGGGCGCGGCGCTCGCCCGTCCGCTCGCCTATGGCGGTCTCGCGGCCCTGGTCGTGCTGTTCGCGCTGGTCGACGACCGAGGGCCGGTCTACTACCACGGCGGATCCCTCGCGGTCTCCGTCGCCTCGGCCGCCTTGGTCGGCGGCCTGGCGCTGAGGCCGGATTCGGGCGTGGTCGCACGCCTCATGTCCAGCCGCCCCGCCGTGGCGGCGGGCACCACCTCCTACAGCTTGTACCTGTGGCACTGGCCGGTGATCGCCATCCTCACGCCGGAGAGCATCGGCGTTTCGGGCCCGTTCCTGGTCGGCGTCCACGTGGCCGTCTCGGTCGTCCTCAGCGTCCTTTCGTACAAGTTCGTCGAGACGCCGGTCCGGCGCGGTTCGATCAAGGGGTTCCGGCTCGGTGCCGCGCGCGTGTTCCCGATCGCGGGGGCGGCCCTCATCGCTCTTTCGGCCGCGGCGTTCTCCGGCACCTCGGACGCGAAGCCCGAACCCGACTACGTCAGGCAGAGCGAGGGCCTCATCGTCCCCCGAGGGGCGGATCCGCGCCGCCCGGTGATCGGCCTGGTCGGTGACTCGATCGCGGCGAGCCTCCAGCGAGCGCTGGCGGAGGAGGCCCGCGCGTACGGCCACACCCTGGTCTCCGCGGCGCGGCCCGGCTGCGGCATCGGGTCGTCCTTGTTGCTCGACGAGACCGGGCACCCGTTCGCCCGCGCGGCGACCTGCGCCGAGCGCACTCCGCGGCTCCAGGACGAACTGGTCCGCCGGTATCACCCCCGGGTGGTGCTGTGGCACAGCGCCCGGGACCGGACCGACGCACGGGTGGACGGCCGCATTCTCAAGGCTGGTTCGGCGGAGTGGACACGGCACCGGTACGCCGACTGGGACGCCGCTCTGGGACGGCTGGTCCGGGAGGGGGCGCGCGTGATGCTCCTGCTTCCCGCGTGGAGCGCCAGCGGATCCGGCGGTTCGTCCTGTGGTGGGGAGTTCAACCTCGACCCCGCGGGGTGCGGGCGGGCCTTCGTGACGACCGAACACCTGCGGCGCCTTTATACGGACTGGGCCCAAAAGAATTCGAATTATGTCACTGTAATGGACCTTGGGCGTCAGGTGTGCCCATCCGGGCCCCCGTGTCCCGATAAGGTGGGTAATATATCAATACGTGATGACGACGTGCATTTCAGCAGCTCAGGAGCACACCTGGTCGCTCCTCACATCGTCCGCGCCGCACTGACGGCCCTTGACCGGGCGAAAGGCTCGCCTCGATGACGCAGTAAGCCGCCTTCGGCTACTCCCACATGATAATGTAATAAGGAGCAATCAGCCGAAACCCACCCATATCCATGTTTGGTGTTACTGTGCTCATTAAGTGGGACACATACCGGTCTGGCGGCGATGGGTGACATCCCTTTCCGGGAAGCGGGCGCCAGGGGCCGGCGGTTACGCCGCCGGTTGAGCCGGATGGTCGCGGACCTCGACCTGCCGAAGCCGTTCGACGTGGGCGAATTCTGCGAGCGGCTCTCCGAGAAGCGAGGCCGGCGCATCGTGCTGGTGCCCAAGGACCTGCCGCCGCACAGCCCGTGCGGCCTGTGCGTCTCCACTCACGACACCGACTACGTCTTCTACCAGGCCGCGACGAGCGGACCACACCGATTGCAGATAATCCTCCACGAAATCGGTCACCTCCTGTGCGGCCACGGCACGGAAACCGTCATGGACGAGGCGACCTCGCGCGCCCTGGTGCCCGACCTCGATCCCGAAATGGTACGGCGCATGCTGGCTCGGACGTACTACGCGAAAGAGGAAGAGGCCGAGGCGGAGACGATCGCGACCCTCATCTTCACCGAGATCGGAGACTACGCGCACGATCGCACGTGGACGGTTCCCGATGACGCCACCGACGTGGTGAAACGGATCATCAAGTCCCTCGACGGAGGCGACGAGGCCATATGAGCAGCCTGAACGACGTGCTCTACCCGCTGGCCGCCATCGTGGTGGCGGCGGCGTTCCTCTGGCAGGTGACACGCGTGATCACCTCACAGCGCGATCCGGGCGCGATCGCGATGTGCGTGTCGTTCGGATGCCTCGCGGCCGTGTTCACGGTGTCGGTGCCCGTCGTCTGGGTCGGCGTGGACCGGCTTCTCGGAGTGGCCCAGATCGCCGGCCTGCTGGCGCAGAGCCTGGTCATCCTCTTCACGGCCGCGCAGCAGGCCATGCTCGTCCTGTGGTCCAATCCTCCGGCCCGTGCTTGGCGCACGATGCGGAGACGCCTGGCCGGCGTGGGGGTGGTGCTGCTGATCATGGCGGCCCTGTTCGCCGTCACCCCACGGGGCGGCGACCACAGCAGGGACTTCGCCGTTCACTTCGCGGGAATCCCCACGTACGCGGTGTATCTGATCTTCTACCTGACGGCGTTCACGGTGACGAAGATCGACGTCATCCGCATGGCCCTGCGCTACGCCCCGCTGTCGGGAAAGGTGTGGCTGCGCCGGGGACTGAGGCTCATGGCGGTGGGCTCGGCGCTCGGACTGGTGTACTCGGCCGTCAGGGCCGCCGACGTCATCGGCCCCCTCCTGGGCGCCGACCCACGACGCTGGGAGTTCCTCGCGCAGGTGAGCACCAGCATGGGCGCGATCATCGAGGTTCTCGGCCTGACGCTCGTCCCGCGAGGAGGACCCCAGCTCTCTCTGGCCCATGACTGGTGGCGTCAACGACGCCAGTACCGGCGGCTGCGTCCCTTGTGGTTCTCTCTCTACCAGGCGAGCCCTGACATCGCGCTCGAAGCTCCGCCTTCACCGCTGGCGGAGAGGTTCATCCTGCGCGACATCCGCTACCTGCTGACCCGCCGGGTGATCGAGATTCGCGACGGCGCCCTGACCCTGCGCGGCTACCGCGATCCGCGCGTCGAGGCCGCGGCACTCGCCCGGGCGAGCGAACTCGGCCTGAAAGGGGAGGACCTCTCCGCGGCGGTGGAGGCGGCCGCACTCGCCGCCGCGCTGCGGGCGAGAGATTCGGACGGCGAGCCCGTCCCATCCGGCCAGGGAACGGCGGACGCGGGAAAGGACACCGACATGTCGCTGGAAATAGCCTGGCTCGTCAAGGTCGCCCGCGCGTTCGCGGGCGACCCGGTCGTGGCCCAGGCGCGGGCCGGCGAGCTCATGGAACGTCTGCCGGAGACGGGGAACAAGGCCCGATGAGCGAGCAGGCCGAGGTGATCGGCACGTTCTCACTGACCAACGATCCGCGATTCATGGCCGATCCGTACCCCGCCTACGCCCTGTGGTCGCAGGCGGGCCCGGTGCTGCGGACAACGACCCCGGACGGCGCGGCGGTGTGGCTGGTGACGCGCCACGCCGACGTGCGGGCGGCGCTGAACGACCCTCGTCTCTCCCTGAACAGGGCGAGCGCCCGCGGCGGATACACGGGATTCGCCCTTCCACCGGTTCTGGACGCCAACCTGCTCAACATGGACCCTCCCGACCACACGCGCGTCCGCCGTCTGGTGGCCAAGGCGTTCACCGCGCGGCGCGTCGAGGCGCTGCGGCCCCGGATCCAGGCGTTCGCCGACGGCCTGCTGGACGTCGTCGCTTCCGGGAACGAGGCCGACCTCATGGCGGCTCTCGCCGTGCCCCTGCCGCTCCTGGTGATCGGCGAGCTCTTCGGAGTACCGGCCGCGGGCCTGGAGGACTTCCGGCGCTGGACGACGACGCTCGTCGCCCCCGACCCCGGGCAGCCGGAGCAGGCGAAGGTCGCCGTCGCGAACATGGCCCGCTTTCTCCAGGACCTGGTCGCGAGCAAGCGCGCGGCGCCCGGCGACGACCTGCTGTCCGCCATGATCGCGGCGCGGGACGAGGACGACCGGCTCGGCGAGGAGGAGCTGGTCTCCCTCGCCTTCCTGATCCTCTGGGCGGGATACGAGGCCACGGTGCATCTCATCGGCAACGGCATGCTCATGCTGCTCCGCGAGCCGGAACATCTCGCGGCCCTGCGCGGCGACCCGGAGCTGCTGCCGCCCTTCGTCGAGGAGGTGTCCCGCTTCATGACCCCCACGCCGTACGCGATCCGGCGTTTCCCTCTGCAGGACGTGGAGATCGGCGGCACGGTGATCCCGGCGGGCCAGACCGTCCTGCTCTCCCTCGCCTGCGCCAACCGCGACCCGGCCGTCCACCGCGATCCCGGCGCCTTCACCCCCGCACGGGAAGGCGACGGGCACCTGGCGTTCGGGCGCGGCATCCACCACTGTCTCGGGGCTCCGCTCGCCCGCGCGGAGGCACAGATCGCGATCGGCGCTCTCGTACGCCGGTTCCCTGATCTGGCGCTCGCCGCACCCGTCGACGAGCTCTCATGGCAGGCGTCGTTCCGAAGTCACGGACTCCTGCGGCTGCCCGTCACCTTCTGATTCCTCGCGACGCCTGTTGTCCGGGAGGGTCACTCATTCGGGGGGGGAGGGGTCGTCTGGGGAGGAGATGCCTTCCACCAAGCGAAGGTGGTCGATCATCGCGGACAGGGCGTCGAGACCTCCGGTGGAGAGACCCGACACCCGCAGGGCGACCCGCTGTACGTTGAGGTCCCGCATCGCGGTCATCAATTTCAGCTGACGGTCGACTCGCACGGTCACCGCGTCGTCGACGAAGTAGGTCGTCGGCACGCCGAAGAAGTCCGCCAGCGCTTCGAGGTGCTTCAGCGTGGGATTGTCACGCTTGCCTCTGCGCAATTGCCAGATATAGGTGTGGGACATCGTCACCCCGTGGGCGGATCGCGCGATGCCCTGCTCAACCTCTTTATAGGTGTACTCGCGCGACTCGGCAGGTCGGACGGTCTCAAAGAGATAGTCGAGTTTGTCGGCTAGTGCTGTGACCGGAAACGATCACCGGGTTGGGTCTTGGTCAGGCGGCGGGTGACAGGGGTCGGCCGCCCCAGCGGATGCGTTTCTCGCTGCGGATGCGGGCGCGTTCTCGGCGCTGAGCGGCCA
>NZ_QOIL01000026.1 GCF_003323745.1 Sphaerisporangium album | reverse complement strand
GGGCTTCCATCTCGTATGCCTTCAAGCTATCAAGCCGCTTGACCGCCAGCAAATCGCGCCGTTACCAGCACTTGACCTGCGACCCAGCAACCCACTAGCATTCAGGCCGCCCCGTCTCCAGGGCAACTCCACTAACTTACCCTGTCCGAGCTGCCGTGTCAAGCGTTCTGGACGGCACCTCGAACCGAGGTAGGTCTTCGGGAGTGCAGAGAAGCGTAACACCCCCAGGATCCGATGGATTCCCGGAGCCTCCGATCTTGTCGACCGGAGTCGTGCGTCGCCCTGCGAGACAGAACTCTAGCACCGGCACGCGTGTGCCATGAACAACTTCGGCAAGCTTGCGGTTATTCCCGGGTCACCCCTGTCCAAACCTTCGACATCCGGGGGTTCCCCCCCAGACGCCGAAGAGCCCGCGGTGGGCCGGCACCGCGGGCTCTCGACGCACGTCAGCTCGCCGGCAGGGCCGCCAGCTGGGCTTCGAGCCGGGCGATGTCCGCGTCGGCCTGGGCGGCCCGCGAGCGGACCTTGGCCACGACGTCGTCGGGCGCCTTCGACATGAACTGCTCGTTGCCCAGCTTGCCGGCCGCCTGCGCGGCCTCCTTGCGGGCCGCCGTCAGGTCCTTCTCCAGGCGCCTGCGCTCGGCCGCGACGTCGATGGCTCCGGCCGTGTCGAGCTCCACGACGGCGTCGCCCACGGCGAGCCTCGCCGTGGGCGTGAAGGACGCCGTGGGGTCGTCCAGGCGCAGCAGCGACCGGATGGCCACCTCGTGCGCGGCGAGGGCCGTGTCGCCGAACCCGAGCCGCGCAGCCACGCGCTGCCCCGGTTTGAGCCCCTGGTCGGAGCGGAAGCGCCGTACCTCGGTGACGAGCTCCTGCAAGGCGGCGATCTCCTCCTCGGCGGCCTGGTCGGCGTACGCGAGCGCCGCCGCGGGCCACGGGGCCGTCATGACGGACGGGCCGCCGGTGAGCGCCCGCCACAGCTCTTCGGTGACGAAGGGCACGATGGGGTGCAGGAGGCGAAGCAGGGCGTCGAAGACGTGGCCCAGCACCAGGCGGGTGCGGTCGGCCACCTCGCCGCCGGCGCTGATCTGGATCTTGGCCAGCTCGACGTACCAGTCGCAGACCTCGTCCCAGGCGAAGTGGTACAGCTGGTCGGAGATCTTCGCGAACTCGTAGTCGTCGTACGCGGCGTTCACGGCGGCGACGACCGTCTGCAGGCGGGACAGGACCCAGCGGTCGGCGACGGTCAGGTCGGCCGGGGCGGGCGGCTCGGCCGACGTGGTGGCGCCGTTCATCAACGCGAACCGCGTCGCGTTCCAGATCTTGTTGCAGAAGTTGCGCGCCCCGGCGACCCAGTCTTCGCTGATCGCGACGTCCGAGCCCGGGCTCGCGCCCCTCAGCAGCGTGAACCGGGTCGCGTCCGCGCCGTACCGGTTGATCCAGTCCAGGGGGTCCACGACGTTGCCCGACGACTTCGACATCTTCTTGCCGAACTGGTCGCGCACGATGCCGTGCAGGGCGACGGTCTGGAACGGCGGCGTGCCGTCCATCGCGTACAGCCCGAACATCATCATGCGGGCGACCCAGAAGAACAGGATGTCGTACCCCGTCACCAGGACGGTCGTGGGGTAGAAACGCTCCAGCTCGCGGGTGCGGTCGGGCCACCCGAGGGTGGAGAAGGGCCACAAGCCCGAGGAGAACCACGTGTCCAGCACATCGGAGTCCTGGACGTAGCCGGGCGGGGGCTGCTCGTCGGGGCCGACGCAGACGACCTCGCCCCCGGGGCCGTACCAGACGGGGATGCGGTGCCCCCACCAGAGCTGGCGCGAGATGCACCAGTCGTGCATGTCGTCGACCCAGTCGAAGTAGCGTTTGGCGAGCTCCGGCGGGTGGATGCGGGTGCGGCCGTCGCGGACGGCGTCGCCGGCGGCCTTGGCCAGCGGCTGGACGTTGACGAACCACTGCAGGGACAGCCGCGGCTCGACGACGGTCTTGCAGCGGGAGCAGTGGCCCACCGCGTGGACGTACGGACGCTTCTCGGCGACGACGCGCCCCTCGGCCCGCAGCGCGGCGACCACGGCGGGCCTGGCCTCGAAGCGGTCGAGCCCCTGGAACGGGCCGTGGGCGGTGATGACGCCGCGCTCGTCCATGACGGTGAGCGACGGCAGCCCGTGGCGCCGGCCGATCTCGAAGTCGTTCGGGTCGTGCGCCGGGGTGACCTTGACGGCGCCGGTGCCGAACGCGGGGTCGACGTGCTCGTCGGCCACGACGGGGATCAGCCGCCCGGTGAAAGGCACCTCGACGGTCGTGCCGACCAGGTGGGCGTAGCGCTCGTCGTCGGGGTGCACGGCCACGGCCGTGTCTCCGAGCATGGTCTCGGCGCGGGTGGTGGCGACCACGATGGACGCGTCGCCGTCGCCGTAGCGGATGGAGACGAGCTCGCCGTCGTCGTCGGAGTGGTCGACCTCGATGTCGGACAGGGCGGTCAGGCACCGGGGGCACCAGTTGATGATGCGCTCGGCGCGGTAGATCAGGCCGTCGTCGAAGAGGCGCTTGAAGATGGTCTGGACGGCGCGGGAGAGCCCCTCGTCCATGGTGAACCGCTCACGTGACCAGTCGACGCCGTCGCCGAGCTTGGTCATCTGGCCGAGGATGCGGCCGCCGGACTCCTCCTTCCACTGCCAGACCCGCTCGACGAAGGCCTCGCGGCCGAGGTCGTGCCTCGAGAGGCCCTGCTTGGCCAGCTCGCGCTCGACGACGTTCTGCGTGGCGATGCCGGCGTGGTCCATGCCCGGGAGCCAGAGGGTCTCGAAACCACGCATACGGGCGCGCCGCGTCAGCGCGTCCTGGATCGAGTGGTCGAGGGCGTGGCCGATGTGGAGGACGCCGGTGACGTTGGGCGGCGGCAGGACGATGGAGTACGTCTCGCGGTCGCTGCCTACGTCCGCCGTGAAGTAGCCCTCGGATACCCAGCGCTCGTAGCTCCGGGTCTCGACGTCGGCGGGTGCGTATTGGGTTGGCAGCTCAGGCGTTGTCACAGTCACCAATTGTAGGGAGGCTGCCACCTTGCCCGTGTCGTCTCCTCGCCCGCCCGTAATCGGATATACGGGCATGCGGTACAAAAAACCACATTCGGCGAGCCTATAAGCGGGACGGACTACGTTACGTAATCTGCCGGGCACCGGAGTGACACGCCCCGGTCAGAAAGGCGGACCGCCCGCTCGGACAAGGGGCATGTGAGGCGTCATGCCGGGTGAGCGGTCGCCCCTCCGCTCACACGATCATGAGGCCGAGCTCGATGCGAAGAACCGCCGGTCAGGCGGACTTCTCCCTGGGGGTGCGCTGCTGCTTGGCGTTGAGCTGGTCGCGTGGCACCAGGGTCGGGTTGACGTGTTCCAGCACCGACTCGCGGGTGATGACGACGCGCGCGACGTCCTGGCGGGAGGGCACTTCGTACATCACCGACAGGAGGACTTCCTCCATGATGGCGCGCAGGCCACGGGCACCGGTGCCGCGCAGGATCGCCTGGTCGGCGATGGCCTCCAGGGCGTCGTCGGTGAACTCCAGCTCGACATTGTCCAGCTCGAACAGCCGGCGGTACTGCTTGACCAGCGCGTTCCTCGGCTCGGTGAGGATCTGGATCAGCGCGTCGCGGTCGAGGTTGTGCACGCTGGTGATGATCGGCAGACGGCCGACGAACTCGGGGATCATGCCGAACTTCAGCAGGTCCTCCGGCATGACGTCGGAGAAGATGTCCGACGCGTCGATCTCGTCCTTGGAGTGGATGATGGCGTTGAAGCCGATCCCCTTCTTGCCGATGCGCGACTCGATGATCTTTTCGAGGCCCGCGAAGGCGCCACCGCAGATGAACAGCACGTTGGTGGTGTCGATCTGGATGAACTCCTGGTGCGGATGCTTGCGGCCGCCCTGGGGCGGGACCGAGGCGGTCGTGCCCTCCAGGATCTTCAGCAGGGCCTGCTGTACGCCCTCGCCCGAGACGTCGCGGGTGATCGAGGGGTTCTCGCTCTTACGGGCTATCTTGTCGACCTCGTCGATGTAGATGATGCCCGTCTCGGCCTTCTTGACGTCGTAGTCGGCCGCCTGGATGAGCTTGAGAAGAATGTTCTCGACGTCCTCGCCGACGTAGCCGGCCTCGGTGAGCGCCGTGGCGTCCGCGATGGCGAACGGCACGTTCAGCATCTTCGCGAGGGTCTGCGCGAGCAAGGTCTTGCCCGAGCCCGTCGGGCCGAGCAACAGGATGTTGGACTTCCCCACCTCCAGACCGTCGTCCCGGCCGCGCTCGCCGGACTGCACCCGCTTGTAGTGGTTGTACACCGCGACCGAGAGGGCCTTCTTCGCCTTGTCCTGGCCTATGACGTAGGCGTCCAGGAACTCGAAGATCTCTCTCGGCTTGGGGAGACTGTCCCACTTGAGCTCGGAGGACTCGGAGAGCTCCTCCTCGATGATCTCGTTGCAGAGATCGATGCACTCATCGCAGATGTAGACGCCTGGTCCGGCGATGAGCTTCTTGACTTGCTTCTGGCTCTTCCCGCAGAACGAGCACTTCAGCAGGTCTCCGCCGTCGCCGATGCGTGCCACCCCAGATACTCCTTTGCGTGGGACCGCCTGCTCCGCGATCCGAATCTTGCGGACTCGGTCCGAAAAGTCATCCCGCTCAGGTTTCGACGTTACCGTCTTCTGGGCCCTCCGTGCGCCCCCTAGCGGTGAGTCGCACCGGAACGTGCCCAATTGGGCACCGTTCCGGTGCGATCCGCGACCTCAGGAAGCAACCGCTTGAGCGCGCTTCTTCCGTGAGGGGATGATGTCGTCGATGAGGCCGTACTGCTTGGCCTCGTCGGCGTTGAGAATCTTGTCGCGCTCGATGTCACGACGCACCTCTTCCGGCGACTTGCCGGAATGCCGGGCGACGAGCTCCTCCAGGAGCGAGCGCATGCGCAGGATCTCGCGGGCCTGGATCTCGATGTCGCTACCCTGGCCGCCGCCCTCCGTGGAGGGCTGGTGGATCAGCATGCGGGCGTTCGGAAGCGCGAACCGCTTGCCCGGGGTGCCGCCGGCGAGGAGCACGGCCGCGGCCGAGGCCGCCTGGCCGAGGCAGACCGTCTGGATCTCCGGGCGGACGAACTGCATCGTGTCGTAGATCGCCGTCATGGCGGTGAACGAGCCGCCCGGCGAGTTGATGTAGATGCTGATGTCGCGGTCGGGGTCGAGTGACTCCAGCGTCAGGAGCTGGGCCATCACGTCGTTCGCCGACGCGTCGTCGATCTGCACTCCGAGGAAGATGATGCGGTCCTCGAAGAGCTTGTTGTAAGGGTTCATCTCCTTGACGCCGTACGTGGTGCGTTCGACGAACGAAGGGATGATGTAACGGCCGTTGATGTCTCCCGGCCGGATCAGATCACTCACGAATTGTCCCTTCAGGAGACGGCGCCTTCGGAGGGCACCTGCCGCGCACTGCGCACGACGTGGTCGATGAAGCCGTAGTCCTTGGCTTCCTCGGCGGTGAACCAGCGGTCCCGGTCGGAGTCCTTCTCGATCTGGTCGAGGGGCTGGCCGGTGTGGTGGGCGATGCGCTCGGCCAAGGTCTTCTTGACGTACAGCATCTGCTCTGCCTGGATCGCGATGTCCGCGGCGGTGCCGCCGATGCCGCCGGAGGGCTGGTGCATCATGATGCGGGCGTGCGGCAGCGCGTACCGCTTGCCCTGTGCCCCGGCGCACAGCAGGAACTGGCCCATCGAGGCGGCGAGCCCCATGGCGACCGTGCAGACATCGTTCGGCACATACTCCATCATGTCGTAAATCGCCATGCCGGCAGTCACCGAACCGCCAGGAGAGTTGATGTAGAGCCAGATGTCCCGATCGGCGTCGTCCGCGGCCAGGAGCAGGAGCTCGGCGCAGATGCGGTTGGCGACCTCGTCATCCACCTGGGTGCCGAGCACCACGATGCGCTCACGCAGCAGACGGTTGTACAGCTGGTCCTCAAGCCGGAATGAGCCGTTCTCACGGCCACGCGACTGCGGCCCGAAGCTGGTGGGCTGGTATGAGGTCGGCGGGCTGGTCACAGCGTCACCTTCCGATGCGTCGTAATCGATGGGCTTTGCTTGTGACCTTAACGCGCGGCAACGACCGGTCAGGCCGCGTCTCAACACTGTTCGCTGTCGGCGCAGGTGCCATGAGGTCAGTGCGAATCGGACGCGCGCCGGCGTTCTTCCAGATCGAGCTCGTGGATGAGATGGCGCTGCGTCGCCGCGCTGATCTTACCCTTGGCGTAGAGGTCGTCCAGTTCATCCCGCTGGGCATGGGCGAGTTGCTTGCGCAGCCACCGGCTGCCGGACTCGCCGCGCGCCCCCTGACCGTCGCCGTCCTCGTCGTCGAGCACGGCCCGGGCACGATCGAGGCGAAGCTCGTACAACTGCCGGAACACCTCCGCCGTGCGCTCGTCGACCTCCTCCTTGGACGCGAGCTCCTCCAGGCGCGCCAGGGCGGCCTCCGTGGTGGCCTGGCGCGCCCTCGCCTCCTCGACGACGGTCTTCCTGGACTCCCCGAGCCCGAGGCGCCTCAGCAGGGGGGCCAGCGTGGTGGCCTGGCCGAGCAGCGTGGCGAGGACCACCACAGCCGCCATGAAGATCAGCAGCGGCCGGTGCGGCGCGCTGAGCGGGATCGACAGCGCGACGGCGAGCGTGATCGCCCCCCGCATGCCGGCCCATCCCATCACCAGCCGCGCCCGCTTGCCGACGCGGTCGAACGACAGATGTCTCCCGGGCAGCCAGCGGGCCAGGGGAAAGGCCAGCATGGTCCACACCAGCCGGAGCAGGACGACGACCAGCAGGACGATCAGGGCCGTGGAGACCAGGGTCGCGACCGAATACCTGGAGACCCCGTTGATCACCTGGCGGATCTCCAGGCCGAGCAGGACGAACAGGCTGGACTCCAGCAGCAGGACCAGGACCTCCCAGAAGGCGTTGCCGGTGAGCCTGGAGGCGGGCTGGAGCAGCCCGTGGGCGCGTGTACCCAGGTAGAAGCCGGTGGTGATGGTGGCGAGGACTCCGGAGAAACCGAAGTGGTCGGCCGGGAGGTAGGCGGCGAACGGCGTGATCAGGGACAGCACGATCTGCGTACCGCCGTCGGTGATCCGCCGCCGCAGCCTGCCCACCGCCCAGCCCAGCGCCAGGCCGTACAGGACGCCGCCCGCGACCACGCGGACCATCAGCAGCACGCCGCCGGTGAGCGTGACGGGCTCGGACAGCGCGGTCAGGGCCAGCCCGAACAGGGTGAGCGCCACAGCGTCGTTGACGAGGCTCTCCCCTTCGAGGATCGTGACGAGGCGGCGCGGGGTGCCGAGCCGCCGCATGATGGACGTCGCCGACACCGGGTCGGTGGGGGCCACGGCGGCGCCGAGCGCGAGGGCCACCGGCCAGCCGACCTGCGGGACTGCGAGGCGTATGGCGGCCATGACCGCGAGAGCGGTCGCGCAGGTGAGGCCGAAGGCCATCACCGAGATGGGGACCGCGTCCTCCCGGGTCTCGCGCGGCGCGGTCAGGAAGGCGGCGCGGTAGACCAGCAACGGCAGGTAAAGGTTCAGGATGAAGTCGGGCGGCACCACGGCCTTGGACATCGTGGGCACGAAGCTCGCCGCGACACCGAGCAGGACGAGCGGGATCGCGGCCGGCACCCCCGTTCCGCGTGCCACCGCCCGCCCGACCAGCATCATCACGGCGATCACCACCGCGACGATGAGGTAAGCCTCGATCACCGGCACCCCCGGCAGCCCGCCTTCACAGTCGTGAGTTGCCCGGGATGTCGCAATAATCACCCCAAATAACACTCAAGGGTGGTCATGCCTACGCGAAATTGGCTTGAGACGTCGATGCCCTCACCGTGACGGATCACGATGAGGGCATCGACGATGAGACCACGCGGACGCGGCGGGCGCGTCAGGCGAGAGGCGCCTCGGTCACTCGGCGGCCTCGGCGGCGGCCGGAGCGCCTTCCTGCTCGGCGTTCAGCTCGGCGTAGATGGCCTTGAGGTCGACCTCGTTGCCGGCCTCGTCGGTCACCTTGGCGGCGTCGCCGATGACCGTCTTGGCCTTGTCACGGACGATCTCGACCATGGCCAGCGTGAGCTGGTCGTTGTCGGCGAGGTGCTGGGCGAGGGTGTTCGGGGCGACGCCGAGCTGCGCGGCGCGGCGCACCACGAAGTTGGTCAGCTCCTGCTCGCTGACCCCGAGGTCCTCCTGCTTGACGATCTTGTCGAGCACGAAGCCGGTCTTGATCGCCTTGCGGGAGTTCTCTTCGAACTCGGCGAACCGCTCTTCCTCGGTGGTCTGGTAGAGCCGGAAGAAGGCCTCGCGGCTCAGGCCGCTCTCGCCGATCTGGTGCTCCAGGTTGTGCTTGCGGGCGTCCAGCTCGGCGTTCAGCGCGCTGTCGGGCAGCGGGATGTCGATCTTGTCGAGCAGGGCCGTCAGGGCGTTCTCACGCGCCTGCACGACCTGGTCGACGAGCTTGTTGCGGCGGGCCTGCTCGCGGATGCTGCCGCGCAGCTCCTCCAGCGTGTCGAACTCGCTGGCGAGGCCGGCGAACTCGTCGTCCAGCTCGGGGAGGACCTTCTCCTTGACGTTCTTGACCTTGATGGTGACGTCGGCTTCCTCGCCGGCGTTCTCACCGCCCACGAGCGTGGTGGTGAAGGTCTTCTCGTCGCCCGCGGCCATGCCGACCAAGGCGTCGTCGAGGCCCTGCAGCACCGAGCCCGCGCCGACCTCATAGGAGACGTCCGCGGCCTGCTGCTCTTCGATGTTCTTGCCGTCGATCGTGGCCGCGAGGTCCATGACGACGTAGTCGCCGTTGGCGGCGGGGCGCTCGACGCCGGTCAGCGTGGCGAAACGCTGGCGCAGGGCCTCGATCTGGGCCTCGACGTCCTCGTCGGAGACCTCGGAGGAGGGGACGGTGACCTCGAGCCCTTCGTAGGCCGGGACGTCGAAGGCCGGGCGCACGTCGACCTCGGCGGTGAACTCGACCTCCTCGCCGTCGTCGATGCGGGTGACCTCGATCTCGGGCTGGCTGACCGGGAAGACGTCGCTCTCGTCCACGGCCTTGCCGTACAGCTTCGGCAGGGCGTCGTTGAGCGTCTCCTCCAGGACCACCGCGCGGCCGAAGCGCTGCTCGATGATGCGGGCGGGAACCTTGCCGGGGCGGAAGCCGGGCACGCGCACCTGCTGCGCGACCTTCTTGTACGCCGCCTGCATGCTCGTCTCGAGCTCCTCGAACGGCACCTCGACGGTGAGCTTGACCCGGGTGGGGCTGAGCTCCTCGACAGCGGTCTTCACGGGGTGGTCTCCTTGATCAAGCTTCTGGTGATCGCGGGCGCGTCGTGCCGTACGGCCACCGCGACACGATCGCGTGCCGCGCCCACTTGGGCGGCTCAGTGCACGGGCCAACGGGCACAACCCGTCCGGGCGTGCGCAACTGTGGCGGGTGTCCAGCGCCGCATGCCAGTCTAGGGCAGATGGGCACCTCCGGCGTCATCGACAGGCGTCAGATTATGTCAGAGATGATCTTCTGCAGGATGTCGACGGTCGCCTCGGGAGTGGTGCTGACCGCGCACAGCCGTTCCATGACCTCGCTGTAACGGTCCACTTCCTCGCGTTTGTCCAGGTAGAGGGCACTGGCGAGCTGCTCGACGTACACGATGTCGGGCAGTTCGTGGTCGTTGAAGCGCAGGACGCTGAAGGCGCCGCCCTCCGCGCTGTGCCCGCCGAAGCTGAACGGCATCACTTGAATCGTGATGTTCGGCTGGCGCATGAGCTCAAGCAGGTGTTCCAACTGGCCCCGCATGACGTCGGCCCCGCCGATCGGCCGCCGCAGCGCCGCCTCGTCGATCACCGCCCAGAAGATCGGGCCGTCGCCGCGGTCGAGGACGCGCTGGCGCTCCATGCGCAGGTCGACGCGGCGGGAGATCTCGGCGGCCCCGATGCCGGCGGCCCCGGCCGTGATCACGGCGCGGGCGTACTCCTTGGTCTGGAGCAGGCCCGGGACGAACTGGACCTCGTAGGTGCGGATGCGCGCGGCGGCTTCCTCCAGGCCGACGTAGGCCTGGAACCAGGAAGGGAGGAGGTCGTTGAAGCGGTGCCACCAGCCGGGTTCGTTGGCCCGCTCGAGGAGGTCCATGACGGCCGAGCGGGCGTCCCCCTCCGCCACACCGTAATAGGTGAGCAGATCGGCGACGTCGCGCTCCTTGAAGCCGACCCGTCCGAGCTCCATCCTGCTGATCTTGGACTCGGAGCCGCGGATCACATGGCCCGCGTCCTCGCGAGTGATGCCCTTCTCTTCCCGGAGCCGGCGGAGCTGTGTCCCCAAGAGGATGCGGAGGGCCGTCGGACCGGAACCAGGCTGGAACTGAGTCATTTCGGCCTCCTTCTCTTCTCGGGCTCTACTCGTGCCAGCCAACACAGTGTCACCACTTCCGGCCCGCGTGACAAGGTCTTGTCCCCCTGCCCCTTTCCTGTGAGGGGGGCACGGTCGCTCACGGAGCGCGTCCATCTGAGCTCATGCGTATGCACGGCGCAACTGCACGTGCATTTGGGTCTTGCACGAGCCGCAATACTGACCCATGATGGCCTAGTGCATATTGGGCTAAAGGTGCACTAACCCGTATAAGAGACGACACGCTGCGGAGACTCACAATGACGGCGGGAGGTATCAGCGGGATGCTGGAACCGGTATCCGCGGCCCACTGTCTCGCTCCGGCCCGTAACGGGGATTTCCAGAAGCTAATGCGCTCGGCTCTACGCCGTGACACCACCACCTGCCCGCTGCGCCCGCAGGCCGATTCCGTGAAAACGGCCCGCGACGTCACCCGGACGACCCTCGACAGGTGGGGGCTGGCCAAACTGTGCGACGACGCCGCGCTCGTGGTGTCGGAGCTGGTCACCAACGCCGTGCGCTACGGCGGCCACGCGCCGCGCCGCCCGCAGGACCACCCGATCACGCTGATCCTGCTGCGCCTCGCGCCGCACGTGCTGCTGGCCGTGTCGGATCCGAGCGACGAGATCCCCACGCCCAAGGAGCCGGACTTCATCTCCGAGCACGGGCGCGGCCTCCACATCGTCCAGACCTACAGCACCTGCTGGGGCTGGGACGCGCTGGACGAGGGCGGCAAGGCCGTGTGGGCGCTGTTCGGCGCCGAGCGCTGACGCTCCCTATAGATAGGGCGTAGAAACGGCGTGGACCACGATGGTCGGTGCCGAAATGCCGGGACCCGCGCATTAACGACCTGTATCCAGGCCCCGCGCCGGGCGAAACGGCGATCTCACCTTTTGTATAGGGCCACGACGGGCCGGACGACCGTGCCGCCACACGGGCGGCGGCGGCCGCGTTCAGCTCGTGTCGGGGTGACCGGATTTGAACCGATGATCTCCTGCACCCAAAGCAGGCGCGCTACCAAGCTGCGCTACACCCCGGAGCGCCGGGCCGCTCGCGCACTCGGAATCTCCGGTACGCTTACGTCCTGACGACCGGATGAAGTCTAGACCAGACAGAGACCGGCTCGCGCGGACGTAGCTCAATGGTAGAGCCCCAGTCTTCCAAACTGGCTACGCGGGTTCGATTCCCGTCGTCCGCTCTCACCACGAAGGCCCAGGTAGAGGACGTGATCCCCAACCCGGGCCTTGCTGCTCTCACGAACTATTTTTGGGGTCGTGCCCGTTGCATGCCCGTTCCCTGTTCTGCGCGGCCCGACTGGCGAACGTGCCCGTTCCTTGCTGTCGGGGTCCGTCGCGTCTCGGGCTCGCCATCCCGCGCAACCTTGAGCGCCTGCCCGAGCGCTTCCGCGATGACCTTGTCCCGATCGCGGGTTGCATGCTGGTAGATCAACGCTGCCCGGGGACTCGCGTGGCCCATCCTCACCATCAACTCTTTAAGGCTTGCGCCTGAAGCCGCCGCGAGAGTGTTGCCGACGTGACGAAGATCATGGAAGTGAAGATCAGGGAGCCCCACATCCGCGCGGACCGCGTTCCAGATCCGGCGGAAGCCCGAGCGCCGCAGCCATGCCCCCTTCGGGCCGACGAACACGCGCCCGTTCTCCCCCACTTCGGCGAACTGGTCCACGTGGTGGCGAAGCTCCGGAATGATCTCTTCGGGGATGGTCACCACCCGACGACCGGCCCGGGACTTGGGAGTGTCCTCCATGAGCCTGCCGCCGTCGAGTTCGGCCAGCTCACTCACAACCCGTACAACCCCCTCGTCTAGATCGAGGTTCGGGCGGCGCAGGCCGGCCAGCTCACCCCAACGAAGACTCGTGAATGTGCCGAGAAGCACGAGCGCCCGATACCGCTCCGGCACCTTGGCCAAGATCTCCAGAACCTTCGCCAGCGGTATCATCCGCCGTTCGGGGGTGTCCGGGGTACCGGCCCCCTTGATCCGGCACGGGTTCTTACGAATCAGTTCGTCCTCGACAGCCGTACTCATGATCGACTTGAAGAGCTGATACGCCTTGGCCACCGTGGACTGTCCCACCGTGCCGAGCCGTTCCTTGCGCCACCGCCGCACGTCGGCGTCCTTGATGTCCCCAAGGTTCACGTTGCCGAAAGTCGGCGCGAGGTGGTTCTTGAGGAGGCTCCGATACAAGCCCTCCGTCCGGACCTTGAGGACCCGGTCATCAATCCACGACGCCGCGTAGACGCCGAAGGGGACCTTCCCAGCCTCTGGGCTCATCCAGTCGCCCCGCTGGATCTCAGCCTCCTTGAGGACGAGCCAGCGCTCAGCGTCCTTCTGGGTGGTGAAGGTATAGGGTGCCGGGCGATCGACGCCGTCAGGCCCCGCGTAGCGCGCCTGGAAGCGCCCTGACGGAAGCGACCGAACCGCCGCTTCTTCTTCTCGGCCATCAGGCGGCCCTACCTCTACGCGTCGTGATCGGCTGGACGACTCCGGCGGCGATGAACGCCTCTAGAGCCGCTTCGGGAATGCGGACATTGCGCCCGATGTGCACGAAGGTGATCCGGCGTTCCTCGATCAGGCGACGAGGAAAGCGCACCGATGTGTTCAGCCGTTCGGCCGCCTGTTCCACGGTGAGCAACCGGCCTTGCGCCGACTCCGGAAGGAGCGATACCGGCTCTTGCCTGCCCTTTCTCGTCACGCCGCCCTCCCCGCTGCCTGAGTTGCCGAGAGTTTTCCGATGGGTTGTCCGTCTGCGCGTGCCTGTGCCTGTTTGAGTGCCGCGCGCCATTGGTGGCGTTTGGCGAGTTCGTCTAGAAGTCGTTTGGCCCGGTGAGGTACGCCGCGATCAGCCGAGGAGACCGGGCGCCAGATGTAGCGGTGTGGGTCGAGGGGGTCGCTGTGGTCGTTGGTTGCCGGAAGACCGAGTTCGGCGAGTTGTTCCAGCACCCAGGCCCGCCGGTCCTGCTTGTGCTCCGACAGCGTCTTGCCGGACCACTTGCGCGAGACCAGGACCCGCCGCCCGGCGTAGCCGAGGTGTTCGGGCTTGTGCGCCTTGCCCCGGCAGCCGCCCGGACGCATCCCGGGTTTCGCGCCCTTGGGCTGGATGCCGTAGCGCAACCAGTTGGGGCAGGTCGGCGCGCACGGCTCGTACCGCAGGACCGACATGAGCCGTTCCACGTGCGCCCGCTGCGCGTCGGTGGTGGGCTCATGGCAGTCGGTGAGTGACTTGGTGAGGTACTTGGTCAGGTAGAACAGCCCGAGGTCCGCCTTGGGGGATCCGGCCATGACGCCCTGGACATCGACCTGTTGGCCCAGGCGCACCACGTGCAGGGGTTCGGCGTCGTCGTCGGCGTCGAGCTGGTCGAGGGCCTGTTCCCAGGTGGGCAGGACCTCGCCGGTTTCGGGGTCGAGGTAGTCGCCGGCCTGCCCGTCGCTGCGGTCGGTGGCGTGCTCGTCGCCGACCCAGACCGGCAGATGGGCACCCTCGTAACGCACCGCATCAGCCGCAGGCCACCACACCTGGTGGTAGGTGGCCGCAGCCACGGCCTTGACCTCTGCACGCGGCATGGTGCCCCGCACGGCCATGTGCAGATGGGGAGCCAGCCGCTTTTGCGGCTCCACGGTGGCGAAGTACTGCACGTCATAGCCCGCGACGCGGCGAAGGTTCTGCACGAACCGATCCACCAGCTTCGGGAAGTGGATCGCATCCCGCGCCGCCCGCACGTAGTCATACGTCGCCGGATCGACCGGAGTGCCGTCCGCGCGAACCTTGCCGTAGCTGTCACAGGTCAGCGTGACGAACAGCGACGGCCGGTAGACGCGCCCGTCCGGGGCGGTGAAGGCGCGTCCAACGGTGCGGTTCTCACGCTGCCGCTTGGGCAGGTCCGGGGCGTCCTGACGGCGACGAGTCGAGCGCGACCGGCGAGGCTTGCCCTCCCCCGGCAGAACGTGTCCCCGAACCCCGGATTCGGCTAGCTCATCCTCCAAGGTCGTGATGACGTCATCCCAGACGGCCAGGTCGGCGCCGTCCTGTTCGGCCAGTTCCCGCAGCGCTTCGACGTCGGCGCGTTCTTCGATGAGCCAGCGCTGACGGTCGGTCGGTTCGGCGGGTTCGGCGACCGGTTCGGCCTCCAGATGCCAGCCCTCCCGGCATTGGGCCTTGCGGAGCTGCACGGCCCGATTGGCGCACGGCTCGCACTTGGCCGCCAGCGTGGCGCCGCAGGGGACGTTGACGTACTCGACCTTGCCCGTGGTGGTGTCGGTGCGCTTGAGCACCACCGGCCGCAGGCAGACGCCGTTGACCTTGCATGCCTCCTCGATCACGTCCAGGGCCAGCGGCATTGCCGCGCGCACGGCCCGGGGAAGGGAACGGTCGTCCGGATGGGTCACCGGGCCTCACCGCCATCCTCACAGGGCAGCGTGATGGCCGTCTGTCCGCACTCGCGGCACTCGACCAGGCCCCGCACCGGGTCCAGCCACAGCACATCCAGGCAGCCGCACACCGAGCAGCGAAGGCCCTCCAGGCATTCGGCCAGCGCAGTCATGCCGCCTCACCCGCCCCGGCGTACTCGGCGACCATGGCGCGAATGTCGGCATCGGAGACGTAGGCCGCGCGGACGCGGACCGGTTCGGGTGAGGTTTCCAGCCGCACGTACCCGACGCCGGCCCCGGTGGTGGGGTTGGTGGAGATCTGGTCGGCCAGGGCGCCACGGTCGCGTGCTCCGTCGCCGAGGACGAGATCCACTTGGGAGGGTTCGTCCAGCCGTAGCGCGATCTTGTCAGGGAACAGGTTGCGTATGGACAAGATCTCTTTACGCGGGTCCTGTAACGCGGCCAGGACCCCGACGCCGACCGCGCGCCCTTGCGTGGTGAGTGTCGCCAGCGCGGCGACGATGCGTTCGCGGCATTTGCGGTCGGTCTGGTAGGCGGTCAGGAACGCCACCTCATCCACGACGATCAGAATGAACGGGTCATCGACGGTGGCGACATGGTTGCGCTGGACTCCGGCGAACCGTCCCGCGCGCTCTTGCATGACCTTGACCGCCGCTTCGAGCAGGTCGGCGCAGGCACCGGGGTCAGCGGCGTATCGGTCCCCGAACAGGGCCCGCCCGTAGGACAGCTCCATGAGCTTGGGATCAAGCGCCCAGATCTCGACCAGCCCGGCGCGCTGTGCGGGAAGTAAGCCGCGGATTGCCGACCACAGCCACGACCCCTTGCCCGCGCCGGTCGCGCCCGCGACCAGGACGTGAGTGCCATGCAGCTTGAGCCGGTAGGGCGAGCCGTCATCACGCAGTCCCACCGGGACCGCCGACACCTGCACATCCCCCGAGATGGGCAGCGCGGGAATCGGCGAGGCGAGCATGTCGCGCCGGGGGAAGACCAGGGTCACACGGCCGGGCTTGGCCGAGGCGATCCGGCACTCGTGGCCGGCGAACCCGTGCGCGAGGTTGTCGGCCCGGTCCTGCCAGTCCGCCGCAGACTGCCCCGACAGCATGCGCACCGCCACCACGTCAGCGGTCGGCGTACAGGTGACCTTGAGCAGCCGGGGCAGGTACTCGCGTCCGCTGATGTGCTTGCCCAGCCCCGAGACGACCATGACCGGTTGCCAGTGCCGCCGGTAAATCCACATCCACCGCCACCATGCCCGAAGCCGCAGCCCGACCCAGGCCGAGAACGAGACCGGTTCGGCCAGCCGCCACCCGGCCAGCGCCGAGACGGTCGCGACGACGGCCACCAGGGCGACGCGCCAGCCGTACACCGCCCACAGCGTGAACGGGACGACCAGGACCAGGCAGGCGAGCGGGTGACGCCACACCATCCGGACCAGGCCCACGACCGCCCGGAACACGATCGCGGCAATGGTGAAGATGGCCGGGGTGTTGACCACCGTGGGGCGGAACACCAGCGAGTCAGGAACGGTGGAGACGATGTCCCGGGTGTAGTCCCCGGGGAGTTTACGCAGCATAAACTGAACGCCTCTTCTCGTGATGTGAGAGTCGATGGGGAGAGGAATCCCGGGGGCCGCCGGAAGTTGGCGCTTCCAGCGGCCCCGCCTGCAACAGCTCAGGCAGCCTTGCCGGGCGTCGCCGGGTCGGTGGCCTGCCGGGAGTCGCGCCGGATCTGGCCCTTGTGCAGCCGTTCGACCTCTTCGGCGAAGGTGCGCGCCTGTTCGGCCAGCTCACGGGCGAAGGTCACCGAAGCCTCGTCCACCCGGTTGGCGTGCAAGGTGACCTTCATGACCGCGTTACCGGCCGCCACCTCGAAGACCGGCGTACGGTGCGGGTAGACGAAGCAGGCCGACCGGCCGCGCCCGTCCACGTGCAGGGTCGTGGTCTGCCAGGACCCGTTGACCGGCCTGCCCATCAGGCCGCATCCCTTCCGGCGTCCTTACCGGCCGCAGCGGTGCGCGCCGAGGTGGCACCGGCCGACGCCCGGGGAGGGCGCATGTCGCGCGCCCGGACCGAGTAGGCGATCCGCTGCCCGTTCTGCCACGGCGTGACGGTCAAGCCGTCGAACTCCACCGGGATGAACGGCAGCCCCGGCATCGGCGCCGGCGGGACCGGCTGAACCGGCGAGGTGACCTTGACCTTGAGCGTCTTGTCACGCGCCTCGGGGTCACAGTCCAGCACCGTGACCTGCCAGACGAACTCCCCGGTGTCCTTGTCACGCGCCCACACCGGCTTACCGGGCGTCGACGCCTCGAAGTCCTTGACCTGTTCGACCTCGCCGACCATGTAGCAGCCGAGCGGGAACATCTCCCCGAACTCGACGCGGAACGCTCGCGGGATTGCCATTTTGTTCTCCTGTCGTTTTGTCGCTAACTCGTACTGTCGAGTTGACTCTACCTCTCACAACGGTCACTCGACAATACGAGTTTCCGAGGAGAGGTGTGAGCTATGTCACGTCACAGTGAGTAGGCGTCTTCCAGCTCATGCATCGTGCCCGGAAGGGCCACGTCGATGACCAAGACCACACGGCCCGAGCCGTCGAACACCCGGGCGACGACGCCGAGCACCGCAGCAGTCTTGGCCAGGCCGAACACGTCGATCTCGTGCGGCAGCGGATGACGGGCGGACAACCGCTCCACCACGTGGTCAAACCGCAGTCCCTTGACCCCTTGCAGGTGTTGGCGGATGCTCACCGTCAACGGCTGCGCGCGGCCCAGGTCGGTCCCTTCCGCCAGCTCAATCGGAGCCCAGGCGGTGACCAGCTCACACGGTTCATCGGCCTCACTCATCAGAACCCGGCGCATCACCACCGGCGCACCCTCCGGCAGGGCGAACATCGCCGCCACGTTCGCCGGCGCAGGACGCGCCCCGGCTTCGAGTACCGCCGCACCCTCACCGATCTCCACACGATCCAGCACCGCACGGCCGGTCCGGGACGACTCCTCGTCAGAGACCGGAGGAGCCGCTTTCACGTACGAGCCCTTGCCGTGTTCGCGGTCGATGATCCCGCGAAGCTGCAACACCTGGAGCGCCCGCACCACGGTCGGACGACTCACCGCGAACTCACGAACCAGCGCCGTCTCAGACGGCAACTGCGAGCCCGGGGGATACGTCCCGTCTGCGATCTTGCGCCGGATGGCCGTTACGATCTGCGCGTACTTCGGCGGCGCGTACTGCTCGTCATCAGATACGGACATGACAATAACCCCACTACTCGACTTGTCGTCAGCATAGACAGGAGCGCCCAGTTTGCATAGCCGGGCGTTCCTGCGTCAGGACCGGGAATCTGATTCCACCGGTGGTGGATGTATGGGAAGCGCGGGTTTTCTGGCGACGGTTGGCGGTAGTTGTTCGATCTTGGTTTCAGCGGCCAGGTAGTCGCCAAGCTCCTTAAGCGTGTCCCCGCACCGCACATTGGACAGTCCCCGAGCTAGCGCACGATCGGATACCCCGTGACGGCGGACCGCGATCCAGCCGCCACCCGAGGAGTCCGAGATCTCCCAGCGCCGACCATACTTGGCGACCAGCTCAGCCAAGGTCGGCGCGTTAGCCCCGCTCACTGCCTTCATCCGTCGTGACATCGGCGAGTTGCTGCACGCTGCGAAGATGCTTGGCCGTCGATTCCGCGTCCTGAGTGTCACCGACACCAACCCCGAAGCCCTGACGGTCGGGCGGGGTGATCACGAAATGGGGGTCTCTCCCCAGCCGTTCGCTGACGGAAATGATCACGAGCAAGCGCGCACCGCGTCGTACCTCCATGTACGGCGGCAGGTAGATGTACGGCCCGAACTTGACCGCCATCTCTACACGTACACGCTCCACGATGAGACAGCGCAGGTCAGACCCGTTCATACTGTCCCGAAGCCCCATCAGGGCAACGCGTTGCGCGTCAGCCCTTCGCGGGCTGATTCCCTCTCGCGATCTCATGACGCCCTGCCAAGTCGCGCTGTAGCCTCCGCCTCACGCATGACCTCACGCAACGCATCAGGGTCAGGCGCATAGACGCAGCCGGGGTGAGCCGTACCGGTGAGAGCGAATGCGTAGAACAGCCGATCGTATTGGCCGTACCAGACGAGCCATCCGGGTTCGAGCTGATCGAGTAGGGCCGCCTGTGCCTTGGCGGACACGTCAAAGGCGCGCCGAGACACCTCCTCCGGGATGGGCCCGCCCTGCCTGTGACGCCCCGACGACCGCCGATGAATACCGCCGCCATCCTTGGCCGGCCTACGCCCGACGTTCACGAGTCCTCACCTTCGGCGGCAGCCGAAGACCGAACGCGCCAGCACGTCGAGCACGCCTCACGGACACGGCCAGGTCTGACCGCCCCGCCGGGCACGGCCAGAAGTCCGCGCCGAGGGCTCACGTACTTCCAACCTCTGCCCTCGCAGGACACACAGTCGTCCACGCGATGCCGCCCCTTTCCAAATCCCCGATGGCTGCTAACCTGTAATGGATTGCCATACCAAGCTTGCAGATCCATACCTGGTATGTCAACGCATACCAACCAACTAATTGGGACGGGAGACGCGTGTGGGACGCAACGTAGACAGCGCGGAACAGTCCAAGAGGCCCGCGTACATCCGCATAGCCAGTGATCTCAGGGAACAGATCAAGTCCGGCACTCTGAGGCCGAACGACCCGGTCCCGAGCGCCGCCACACTGTGCCAGCAGTACGACGTGAGCATGATCACGGCCAAGAGCGCCCTCAACCTGTTGCGGACGGAAGGGCTCGTGTACGCCAAGACGGGCAAGGGAACCTACGTCGCCGAGAACCGGCGCATGACCCGGACGGCCCCTCACCGCTACTTCGAAGGGCGCGAGCGGACATACGTCCAGGAAGCAGAACGCGCCGGACTCAAGCCGGAGGCCCGCCACCAGAGCACCGTCACGCCCGCCACGGATGCCGTCGCACAACGACTGGAGATCACCGCAGGACAGCAGGTGATGACGACGGAATATCGGATCTTCGCGGGCGAACGACCCATGAGCAAGTCCGTGTCATGGGAACCGCTGTCGATCACGGGCGACACCATCATCGAGCACCCGCACCAGGGCGAACACGCGAACAGCGGTCTCAACGCCAGGTTCGCCGCGATCGGATGGACCATCGAGCAGGTAGAAGAGAACCTGATCGTCCGGCCGCCTACTCCGGAGGAGGCGGAAGAACTCGCCATCCCCGAAGGTGTGCATGTCCTCGAAGTGCATCAGACGGTACGCGCCACCCAAGAAGGCACCGACAACCTTGTACCGGTCGAAGCGGCAGTGATCGTCTTCCCGACAGACCGCTACCAGTTCACATACTTGATGGACCGCCCCCGCTGACGCGAGGATTCGCCTATGGCAGATCCGCCCATCGAGTTCGTAGACGAGTTCGGCGAGCCCATACCGCTTCGGCCCGACAGTTGCCCGAACTGCGGCAAGACGTTTCAGCCGCAGACGGCCCGCTCGTGCTGGAACTGCGGTACCCCGCTAGACCCGACCAGCGAACCCGATCCGGCACCAGACAATCCACCGAGTGACACCGACTGAGGCACCGTTCCCCCCGAACGGTGCCTTTGTCGTATCCCGATCACTGCCGAATCCCGCCTTTAGGTATCAAGGCGGCGGCGCCGCGCGCCGCCGCACCACGGCCCGCCGCCCGCCTCGCCGGCTGGGCGTGCGGCCTGGGGGCCGGTCCCGACCGGCGCCGGGACTCTGGGCCGCGCGCCGCACACTGCCCGCGCCGTACCAAAGCGAACGCGCCGCATCTAGCGCCACGCCGCCGCCCGCGGGACCATCCGGCATGGCACCCCTGGCCAACTTCCTTCACCTGGACAACTACTCAAAGCCCGCCTCGGGAACCGCATAACCCGCAATCGACGGCCACCGGACAGTCAGCACGACTGACTCCTCTTCGGCGAACCAGGAGTGATCGACGTCACGCCCCCACACCACGTAATCACCCTGCTTCTCCAGAAGCACACTACGGCCAGGCAGTTCAACCCGAAAGCGACCGCTGATCAATATGAGGAGCGCCGTACGCTTCTCCCCTGTGACCCATTGCGCACGCTGATCACCACGAGGATGTACGTACCACTTGACCTCAACATCCTCACTATGCGTCACGTCACCCGCAGGCTTGAAATGCCCAAGCAGCCAACCACGGTCAGCGACCGAATCGAGATGAGCGTTCCCCACGTAGACGTTCTCTTTCACAGACTCGGACGCTAGCACTGGCCCTACCGACGAAGTGAAAAAACGGCCTCCGGCGGGGGCCTCGGCTCCGGGATGACCACCGGACCAGGGGCGAGGCCCGTAGTTGGCTGAGGTGAAAGCCTGATCGTCCCGCCTGCCATCGACCCAGGACGAGCCGAGCAGACCAGGGCCAGGGGGTCAAGGTCGTTCGTCCAGTGGGGCGCTCCACCTTGACCCCCTGGCCCTGGCCCGCTCCCCTGACGGGTGGGACGACGGCAGACGGGACGATCAGGCAGGGCGAGGCGTGCGCGTTCGCGCAAGATATGGGGCTTGATCGCGTGCCACACACGTGCCAGATCACACGGGAAACGAGGGGGATTCGCAGTCACTCAGGGGCGCGAAACGAAGAAGCCCTCGACCGGCATTTCTGCTGGTCAGGGGCTCTTTTCGCTGGTGGTGGCAGGTCCGGGGTTCGAACCTGGGTAGGCTGAGCCGACGGTTTTACAGATGTCCTTGCCCTTCACTTGCCTCTCCTGAAGTGCGGCTCACCGACCTCGGCCGCCGCCACTCCCGGATTAAGCCGCGGGCCAAGTGCTGGAAGAGCAGCGCCCCCAAAGCGAAGATTACGACGCGCCCCCAGAGTGGGTCGTCACCGGACACTGCCCGTATCATCGCGCCGAGACCCCAGAGAAGTCCCAAGCTCGTTCCCACGAACGCAAGAGCACGCCCGACGGCTGAATTCATGAGCCGAGTGTCGCAGCATCCCCCGGCCTCGTCACCTACGGCCTTGCTTCCTCAGCCCCGGCGAACTGGGGCCTGCCTGTTGCTGATGCTTCTGGTACATCAACCGCTACATCAACCCGGGCTCACACCGGCTCATGCACCCACACGTCAGCGACCGCTTGAAGTCGAGGTCAGGCCATGACGCCGAGGTGGGCGATCATGGTGCCTACTCCTGAAAGCGGAAGGTCGAGGCACCGTGCCCGTTGCGTGCCCGATGTGGCGGTGATCAAGGGGGAATCGCGGGGAGTCATGGGCAGGCCCGTACGGGCTTTGGCCAGCGGCGCGGCAGGCCAGGCGATCGTGAACCGAAATCTTCCAAACTGGCTACGCGGGTTCGATTCCCGTCGTCCGCTCTCACTACGAAGGCCCAGGTAGAGGACGTACTCCTCGGCCCGGGCCTTACTTCTTTCCCGGCCCGCTTCTGGTCCCATGGTGCGCGCCTTCAAGGAGCGCCACCTCGCGGTGGTGGAGGCGATCCTGGCCTCGTCCGCCGGCGAGCTCGACCTGCTCGGCGACGTGATCTCCCCGCGCGACGCCGCGACCATCCTGGTCGACGCCCTCGCCGGGATCACCCACGAGAAGGAGACGCCGGCCGTCCCTGCGCACCCGCCTGTGGCAGCTCGTGGACCTGACGGTCCGGGGCCTTTCCAGCACTCCGCGCCGAATGGCGGGCCATAGGTACCGCGCACTCCGTCGGGTTTCGACTTTTCGGACATCCTTAAATAGGGCTGGCGTTCGACGGATATCGGCCGGGGCAGAGGATGGCCATGGATGCGGAAACGGAAGAGTTCGACGTCATCGTCCTGGGCCTCGGACCGGGTGGCGAGGAGGTCGCGGAGAGCCTCGCCGAGGCCGGGCTCGCCGTCGCCGGAGTGGAAGCCGCCCTCGTGGGAGGCGAGTGCCCCTACTGGGGATGCGTCCCGTCCAAAATGATGATCCGGGCGGCCGATCTGCTCGCCGAGGCCCGGAGGATCCCGGGCATGTCGGGCGAGGCGTCCGTCGTCCCCGACTGGGCGCCCGTGGCCCGCCGGATCCGGGAGGAGGCGACCGACGACTGGGACGACAAGGTCGCCGCCGAGCGGTTCACCGGCAAGGGCGGCACCCTCGTGCGCGGCCGCGGAAAGCTCACCGGCCCTCGAGAGGTCCTCGTGGACGGCGCCCGCGTGCTGCGCGCCCGCCGGGGCGTGGTCGTCGCGATCGGCTCGCAGGCGGCCATACCGCCGATCCCCGGGCTGCACGGCACCCCGTACTGGACCAACCACGAGGCGATCGAGGCCGACCGGGTGCCCGAGTCGCTGATCGTCCTCGGCGGCGGCGCGGTGGGGGCCGAACTGGCCCAGGTGTACGCCCGCTTCGGCGCACGGGTCACCGTCATCGAGGCCGCCGCGAGCCTGCTGCCCCAGGAGGAACCGGAGGCGGGCGAGCTGATCGCCAAGGTCTTCGCCGACGAGGGCGTCACCGTCCGCACGGGCACCACGGCCACCCGCGTGGACCACCACGGGTCGGCGTTCACGGTCATGACCGAGGGCGGCAGCCACCGCGCCGAGCGGCTGCTGGTCGCCACGGGACGCCGATCCGACCTCGCGGCGCTCGGGGTGGGCGCGGCCGGGCTGGACGAGTCGGCGCGGGCGATCGACGTGGACGACCACATGCGGGCCGGCGACGGCCTATGGGCGGTCGGCGACGTGACCGGCAAGGGCAACTTCACCCACATGGCGACGTACCAGGCGAAGATCGCACTGGCCGACATCCTCGGCAAGCCGGGCCCCACGGCGGCCTACCACGCCGTGCCGCGTGTCACCTTCACCGACCCGGAGGTGGGCGCGGTCGGGCTGACCGAGCGGCAGGCCCGGGAGAAGGGCCTGGACGTGCGCGCCGCCGTCGCGCCGCTGTCCGCCCGCGGCTGGATCGCGCGGTCCGACGGCTTCGTGAAGCTCGTCGCGGACGGCAACGTCCTGGCCGGCGCGACGAGCGCGGGGCCGTCCGGCGGGGAGGTGCTCGGCCTGCTGACGCTCGCGGTGCACGCGCGGATCCCGATCGAGCGGCTCAGGAGCATGATCTACGCGTACCCGACGTTCCACCGGGCGATCGAGGAGGCCCTCGCCGGGCTCGGGTGAGTGGCGGGTTCAGGACCTCGGGCCGCGCTTCTCGCGCTGGTGTGACACGGCGTGGCCGGCGGCCCCTGACGGGATCTTGCGCGGCGGGTTAACGTCGGGGCGAGGACGCGGGAGGGGCATGATGACGATGGACATCCGCGAGGCGTACCGCCGGGCTCTCGACCAATTCGGCATGTACGTGCACCAGGTCAGGGCCGACCAGTGGCGGTTACCCACGGCGTGCGCGGACTGGGACGTCCGCACCCTGGTCGAGCATCTGGTGGGCGAGAGCCTGTGGGCGCCGGAGCTGCTGGCGGGCAGGTCGGTCGGGGAGGTCGGCGACCGGCTGGACGGGGACCTGCTCGGGGACGACCCGGTGAAGGCGTTCGACGTCGCCGCCGCTGCCGCGGTGCGCGCCATGGAGCCCGACGACGTGCTCGCGCGCACGGTCCACCTGTCCTTCGGGGACGTGCCGGGTGAGGAGTACATCAGCGAGCTGTTCGCGGACACGCTGATCCACACGTGGGACCTCGCGACGGCGATCGGCGGCGACGGCCACCTCGACCCGGAGCTGGTGGAGGTGTGCACGGTGTGGTTCGCCGGAGCGGAGGACTCCTACCGGCAGGCGGGGGTGATAGGAGATCGCCCGCCCTTACCGGACCACGCCGACGCGCAGACGCGCCTGCTGGTGGCCTGGGGCCGGGGCGGGCGTCCAGAGGACGAAGGAGCCCCGGAGGGCCCTGAGCAGGCCCCACAGGGGCCCTGAGCGCGGCTTCGGGCCCCTGGGAGGGTCAGCGCGAGGTCGGCCGCTTGCCGTGGTTGGCCTTCTTCTTCTTGCGGGCCCGGCTCTTGCGCGCACGTCTGGCCATCTCGGCGTCCCTTCGTGTTCGATTCGTGTTCTCAACCTGTTCCCGTTGACAGAGCCGCGCAAGGCCCAAACCTCAAAGACACCGCAGGCGCGGGCCGGGCGCCCCTCAGGTCGTCACACCGGCCGGTCCGTCGAAGTGAGCGTTCCGCCATCACATTCCAACATTGGACCGGTAGTAATATGTGATAATTTGGGGAAATCTGTTGAAGAGGAGCGACGATGCTGGCCCAGCAACGGCAGCAGGCGATCCTCGAGCGCGTACGCAGGAACGGCGCGGCGCGGGTCGCCGATCTGGTGCGCGAGCTCGGGGTGTCCGACATGACCATCCGCCGCGACCTGGAGGTCCTGGCGGAACGAGGACTGATCGAGAAGGTCCACGGCGGCGCCACCGCCACGGGATCGGGCTCGACCGAGGAGCCCGGGTTCGCCGCGAAGTCCGTGCGCCAGCAGGCCGAGAAGGAGGCCATCGCACGCAGGGCCGCCGAGCTCGTGCGGCCCGGCACGGCCGTCGCGCTGTCGGCGGGCACGACGATCTGGACGCTCGCCCACCACCTGGTCGACGTCCCCGAGCTGACCGTCATCACCAACTCCCTGCAGGTGGCCGACGTCTTCCATCGGGCGGGCCGTCCCGACCAGACCGTGGTGCTCACCGGGGGGGTGCGCACGCCGTCGGACGCACTGGTCGGCCCGGTCGCGGTGGCCGCGATCCGCGAGCTGAACGTCGACACCCTGATGCTGGGCGTGCACGGCATGAACGTCAGGGCGGGCTTCACGACGCCCAACCTGCTGGAGGCGGAGACGAACAGGGCGCTGGTCGCCGCCGCCCAGCAGCTCGTCGTGCTGGCCGACCACACCAAGTGGGGCACCGTCGGCATCAGCACGATCGCCAAGCTGGACGAGGCCCATGTGCTGATCAGCGACACGGGCCTGCCCGAGGAGGCCAGGCCCCTGCTGGCCGACCAGGTGGGCACGCTGGTGCTGGCGGAGCCGGGCGAGACGGCGCAGGTGGCGGCACAGGTGGCGGCACAGTGAAGCGCACCGTCACCCGCCTGGCCGACGGACGCGAGCTGATCTACTTCGACCGGCGCGACGACGCCGACCGCGGCGCGCCCGACACGCGCGAGCTGCCCGCGCGGCCCCCGGCCTCCGAGCTGCGCCACGACCCGATCATGGACGAGTGGATCGCCGTCGCCGGGCACCGCCAGGACCGTACGTTCCTGCCGCCGGCGGACCAGTGCCCGCTGTGCCCCTCGGCGCCGGGCAGGCAGACCGAGATCCCCTCCCCCGAGTACGACGTGGCGGTGTTCGAGAACCGCTTCCCGTCCTTCAGCCAGCGGGAGGGCGCCTACGATGAGCCCGGCGGGCTGAGCGAGGTGCGGCCGGGCATGGGACGGTGCGAGGTGGTGTGCTTCACCTCCGAGCACGACTCCTCGTTCGCCGCGCTCTCCCCCGAGCAGGTCGACCTCGTCCTGACAGCCTGGGCCGACCGCACGGCGGAGCTGTCCACCCTTGCGGGCGTGGAGCAGGTGTTCTGCTTCGAGAACCGCGGCGCGGAGATCGGCATCACGCTGTCCCATCCGCACGGGCAGATCTACGCGTACCCGTACGTGACCCCGCGGACGCGGCAGATGCTCGCCTCCGCCGCGCGCTACCGCGAGCGCACGGGGGGCGACCTGTTCGCCGACGTGCTGGCCGCCGAGCGCAAGGCCGAGACCCGCGTGGTGGCGGCGAACGAGCACTGGACGGCGTTCGTCCCCGCGGCGGCGCGCTGGCCGTTCGAGGTGCACGTGTACCTGAACCGGCGGGTTCCCGACCTGGGGTCGCTGGACGCGGAGGAGCGCGCGGCATTCGGCCCGCTGTACACCGGGGTGCTTCGGCGGCTGGACGGCCTGTTCGGCGTGCCCATGCCCTACGTCGCGGCCTGGCACCAGGCGCCGGTGCGCGAGGGGCGCGACCTCGCCTACCTGCATCTGCAGCTCTTCAGCATCCGCAGGGCGCCGCAGAAGCTGAAGTACCTGGCGGGGTCGGAGTCGGCCATGGGCGCGTTCGTGAACGACGTGCTGCCCGAGGAGGCGGCCCGGCAACTTCGGACACAGGACAACTTTTAGGACATTTCGCCACAAAGCTATCGCGGGCTACGGCTAAGCACTAACATCCATCGAACACCGGCCGTAACGGCCGGTACGCCTAATCCCGGGTGCCCCGCCCGGGAGCCGGGGACCCAACGGTTCTTGGGGTGAATCCACGTCGTGGTAGGGCTGCTCCGGCCCGAACCCGTCAGCTAACCCGGTCGGCGGATGGAGAGGAGAGGGCTCTGCCCCCGACTACGGGCCGCTACGCCACCGTGACCGCAGGCGTCATGACCGTTCTCACCATGGCCGGGCTCGTGCTCGGCCCGGCCGCGGCCGGAAACGCCGCGCCCAAACCGACGGAGAAGCAGCTCAGGGCGCAACTGGAATCGCTCGGCAAACAGGTCGACCGGCTGATCGAGCAGTACAACGCCAAGCGCGTCGCCGTGGCCGAGGCCAAGGCCGCCGAGAAGGCGGCGCGCTCGCGCCTGAAGGACGCGAAGCAGGGCCTTGAGGCGGCTCAGGCGCAGGTGGGCGACATCGCCCAGCTCCAGTACCAGGCGGGCGACCTCGGGGTCGCGGGCCAGCTCATGTCCCCCGGCTACGGCGGCGCCGCCCTGCTGCTGCAACTCCAGGAAGAGCAGAACGCCAAGATCGCGCAGTTCGCGACGGTGCGGGACGAGCGCAGGAAGGCGTCCGACGACGCCCGGCGGCTGACCGTGCGCCTGCGCGGCGACGTGGCCGAGGTGACCGCTCGGCGCAAGGACGCCGAGCGGCTGATCGGCCAGATCAAGGACAAGCTCGACGCGCTCGTCCCCACCGCGCCCGGCAAGCGGGCCAACGGGGCGTGGGCCCCCGAACTGCCCACCGGTAGCGACAACATCACCCCGCGGACGCGCCTGATGCGGGCGGAGGTGCAGAGCCACTTCAGCCTGAGCTTCCCCGTCGGCTGCTACCGCCCCGAGGACTCCGGCGAGCATCCGCTGGGACGGGCCTGCGACTTCATGCTCAGCTCGGGCGGCGCGATGCCGTCCGCGGGACAGGTGGCGCTGGGGGACGAGATCGCCGCGTGGGCGATCAAGAACGGCGGCAAGCTCGGCGTGAAGTACGTGATCTACCGGCAGCGCATCTACAACCTGGGCTTCCCGGGCTGGCGCGCGATGGAGGACCGCGGCGGCGTCACGGCCAACCACTTCGACCACGTGCACATCTCGATGTACTGACGCCCGGGCGGGGCGCCGCCTGCCGGGCGGCGCCTCACCTGTGGCGGATCAGAGTCAGCCCGTCAGGCGGATCGGGTTGACGATGTCGGCGTAGATCAGCAGGCCGAAGACCACGAACAGCACCGCGACCACGCCGTAGGTCAGCGGCAGGGCCTTGGCGATGTCGACGTGTCCCGGCATCGCGCGGCGGCGCACCCGGGCGTACCCGCGCTTGAGCCCCTCCCACAGCGCGCCCGCGATCTGGCCTCCGTCCAGGGGCAGCAGCGGGACCAGGTTGAACATGCCGACCGCGAGGTTCATGCCGCCGAGCAACGTGAGGAACATGGCGATCTTCCCCTCCAGCGGGAGCTTGGAGGCGGCGATCTCACCGCCGAGCCTGCCCGCGCCGACGACGCTCTGCGGGCTGTCGAGCGCCCGCTCGGCCCCGCCGAAGGCCGCCTCGTACACACCGACGATCTTCTGCGGGAACTGCACCAGGGCCTGCGCCGTGCGGGCCGTCATGTCCCACATCCTGCCGACGGCGTACCCCGGCCCCTGCTTCTCGACGACGATGAGGGGTGTGATGCCCAGGAAACCGACGTTCTTGTCCATCTTGGTCGGGTCGGCGAGCGAGGGGCGGTCCTGGGCGATGAGGGTGGCGTTGAGCGTCGTCGACTTGCCGTCGCGGACGATGCCGATGGCGACGGGACCGGCGCCGTGCGAGCGGATCAGCCTGGTCGCGTCCTCCCAGGTGCGCACCGGCCTGCCGGCGAAGGAGACGATCGTGTCGTTCGTCCGCAGGCCCGCCTGCGCGGCGGGGGTGGGCTTGAACGACGGCCCGCACTTCTGCCCCTGGGCCTCCTGCGCGAGCGTCATGACGCACTCGGAGACCTTGGCGACGGTGGGCTTGGTGACCTCGATGCCGAAGCCCATGAAGACGAGGGAGAACAGGGCGAAGGCCAGCACGAAGTTCATCAGCGGGCCGCCGATGAAGATGATGAAGCGCTGCCACCACGGCTTGCGGTACAGCACGCGGTCCTCGTCGCCGGGGCGGACATCCTCCAGGGACGCCTGCCTGGCGCTCTCGATGAGCCCCTGCCAGGGGCCGGTGGGCATGGAGCGCAATTTGCCCCCGTCGTCGGGCCGCGGTGGGAACGGGCCGACCATGCGGATGTAACCGCCGAACGGAATCCACTTCAGGCCGTACTCGGTTTCACCACGGCGCCGGGACCAGAGCGTCGGCCCGAAACCGACCATGTACTGCGTGACCCTGACCCCGAAGAGCTTGGCGGGGATCAGGTGCCCCAGCTCGTGCAGGGCGATGGACAAGGCCAACCCGAGGAAGAAGGTGAGAAACCCGGCCACGATGAGCCAGCTCATAGGTGTTACCCCCGCCTGCGGAGAAGATGCCTTCTGTTTACATTGCCCCCTCCGAGCCTAACCGAACTCGCCGCCGCGCCCCGCCGTGTGCCCGAAGACCGCATCAACGACCAGTCGTAGGAGTGACTTGCGCGTCGTGGAGCTAATCGGGAGACTGCATTGACGGTAAGCAATCATCCAGACACCGTGGGATATGAACCGGCGAAGCGGCATTTGCCGGATCTGTTCCAGGGCCACTCAAGGGAGCACCTTGATACGCATCCTGGTCGCCGAACATCTCCCGCTGGTACGCCGGGGTCTGGTGGCGTCGCTGAACGCGGAGAAGGGTCTCATGGTGGTCGCGGATGTCGCGTCCGGCGAATACATTCTCCCGGCGGCCCTCGAACTCGACCCGGACGCGGCGGTCATCGACGTGGACCTCCCCGACGTGGACGGGTTCACCGCCGCCGCGCGCCTGCACGAGAAGGCGCCGCGCTGCCGGGTGCTGCTCCTGTCGAGCCAGCCCAATCCGGGCCAGGTCCGGCGCGCCTTCGCGGCCCACGCGCTCGGGTTCCTGAGCATCGACGTGGCGCCGGAACACCTCACGGACGGCATCCGCCGCGTCGCCGCCGGGCGCAAGGCCGTGGACTCCGACCTGGCCATCGCCGCGCTGACCTCCCCCGACAACCCGCTGACGCCCCGCGAGCTCGACGTGCTGCGCATCGCGGCGCAGGGGGCCGCCTCCAAGGAGATCGCGGCGAAGCTGTATTTATCCGTGGGAACGGTCCGAAATCACTTATCCCGCATCATCTGCAAGACCGGGGCGCGCAACCGCCTCGACGCCGCGAGGATCGCCGCCGAAGCCGGCTGGCTCTAGAAACCCCAGCGCAGGGCGTCCGGTCAGGGGCGCCAGATGAGGATGAGGGCGCAGTCGTCGTTGTGCCCGGCGGACATCGAGTTCACCAGGGGACGCGCGCCGTCGTAGAACCCTGAGGGCACCAGGCGCTCGGCCTCGCCGAGCAGCCGGTCTAGGCCCGAGTCGATGTCGCGCCCCGGCTGCTCGATCAGCCCGTCGGTGTAGAGCATGAGCGCGTCGCCCTTGTGCAGCACGCCGCTGTCGGGCTCACAGTGCAGGTCGGGCACGACGCCCAGCACCACGCCCTTGGCCGCCGACACCTGCCAGGTGCCCGTACCCGCGTCGAACTTGACCACGGGGGGATGACCGGCCGAGGTGATCTCGTAGGCCCCGGTGGCCAGGTCGAGACGAAGGTGGACGGCCGTGACGAACCCCTCCCCCTCGGGCTGGCGGTGGAGGTAGGCGTTGCAGGCGGGCAGGAACGACTCGACCGAGCCCAGCAGCCCGCCGAAGGTGCCCGACAGCATGAGCGCGCGGGTGCCCGCGTCCACGCCCTTGCCGGACACGTCGACCAGCGCGATCTCCAGGATCGACCCGTGGCGCGTGGAGACCAGGAAGTCGCCGCCGAAGGAGGAGCCGCCCGCCTGCTTGAGCACGACGCGCCGGCCCCAGTCCTTGGGAAGGGCGGGCAGGTCGCCCTGCCGCTTGAGCCGGTCGCGCAGTTCCAGCAGCATCGCGTCGCCGCGCAGGCCCTGGACGCCGAGCTTGCCGCGCGTACGGGCCATGAGGAAGGCGAGCACGGTCGTGAAGCCGATGGTGACCAGCAAGCCGGGGCCGACCGACCGGAAGCCCAGCATGGCGGCGATGTAGGCCAGCGCGACGCCCACCGCGCCGATGAGCACGACCAGGCTGCGCAGCCGGAGCTGGAGCCCGCCGACCAGTGTGACGAGGATGAGCAGGCTCGGCGAGAACCACTCGGCCGAGACCCGTGCGGCGAGCGCGCCGAGCGTGAGCGTGAGGACGCTGAGGGTGATGAGAAGGTTCCGGTCGCGCGCCAGCGGCCCCCTGCGGAGAAATCGCACGATCCGCACGAGGAACGGGACGCGAACCAAGATCGCGCGGAGCCGTGGGGGGATCAGCGGCGCCGGACGGGAACTCATGATGGCCTCGACTCTATCTGCCTGCAGGCCCTTTGGGCAGCCGACTTGACCAAGACCTTGATCATTAAACGGGGATATTAGGTGGCCGATCCGGTTTGCCCGGTCCTAACGTTAATCGGATGAACACCGAAGCAAACCCCAGGCCAGAGACGGTCATCCGCCCCATGGAAGACTCGGATTGGCCGCAATGGGTGGAGGTCGACCAAGAGGCCTTCGTCGACGACTACAGCCCCGCGCGGACCGACCGGTTCAAGGCGATCCTGGAGTTCGACCGCACGCTCGGCGCGTACGAAGGCGACCGGCTGGTGGGCGCCACCGCGGGCCTGAGCTTGACCATGACCCTGCCCGGCGGGCCACGTCCCGTGTGCGGCGTGTCGGCCGTGTGCGTCCTGCCCTCGCACCGGCGCAGGGGCATCCTGTCCCGGCTCATGCGCACCCAGCTCGAAAGCCTGCACGAGGGTGGCGAGCCCCTGGCGCTGCTGTACGCCTCCGAGGGGGCCATCTACGGCCGGTTCGGCTACGGCAGGGCCACGGACAGCTTGTTCTTCCGCATCCCCACCCGCGGCGCGCGGCTCGCGGACCACGCGCCGTCGGACCCCTCACTGCGGCTGCGCGTGGTGCGCCCGGCCGCGGCGCGCGACGAACTGGAGAAGGTGTTCGAGTCCGTCATGGCGAGCCGCCCCGGCCTGTACGCGCGCGGCCCGGCGGTGTGGGACGCGGTGCTGGCCGACGACGAGGAGGCCCGCAGAGGCAGGTCCTCGTTGCGCTGCGTGGTGGCCGAGGACGACGGCGGCGTGCGGGGGTACGTCCTGTTCCGCACGAAGGCCGGCGTGACCGACCACGACCTGCCCGACGCCGAGCTGCGGCTGTCCGACCTGTTCGGCCTCGACCCCGCGGCTTACGCGCTGTTGTGGCGGCACGTGCTCGACCGCGACCTGATCGCGCGGGTGTTCGCCCCGAACCGCCCGGCGGACGACCCGATCATGCACCTGCTCGCCGAGCCCCGGCTGCTGAACGCCGGCTGGCTGGACGACATGTGGGCGCGCGTGGTGGACGTCGACCGCGCGATGCCGTACCGCGCCTACTCCTCTCCCGTGGACGTCGTCCTCGACGTCACCGACACGGTCTGCCCGTGGAACGCCGGGCGGTGGAGGCTGTCCGCCGACACCTCGGGGGCCACCTGCCACCGCACGAACGACCCGGCCGACATCGAGCTACCGGTGAACGTCCTGGGGGCGGCGTACCTGGGTGGGCGGACGCTCGGCGCCTACGAGGCCGCGGGGGTCATCCGCGAGTCGCGCCCGGGGGCGATCCGCGCGCTGTCGGCCGCGATGTCGTGGGACACCCTCCCGTGGGGAGGTCTCATGTTCTGAGTCGGGACGTTTCCGGCGCGGCGGCCTACCATCTGGACATGGCACTCCAGAGCTTGCAGATCACCCCGATCACGGCGATGCGGGCGCGGGACGTCTCGCGCCCGACCGGCGAGCAGCAGGACGCCGCGGACCGGCGCCCCCTGCGCGACGAGGCCCCGCGCAAGGCCGAACCCCCGGCCAGGAAGACCGACCAGATTCGCGGCACCGAACCGCACCGCAGACCCGAATCACGCCGCCGCGACTCCTGACCTGTAGTCCGGCCCTCCAAAGCCCCCGACCCGTCGAACGGAGCAAGACCACAGGCACGTTCGGCGCGCAGCGGTGATCTTCCGTCGTGCCGGAGGCGCGGCCATGAACAAAGTTCGGGGGGCGGCGGTGTTCTGGAGCCGTTGGGGCAAGGGTGGGGAACGATCCCTTGCCCCAACGGTGGAAGAACGCCGACTCTCAGGCGCCCCGAACCGCCGCGCCGGAGGCGCGGCCGTAGACACCGGCTCTACGGCAGGGGTGGGATCACTCCGGTGGCCTCGTAGGCCTCGATCTGGGCGATGCGGCGCCTGTGCCTCTCGTCGCCGGAGAACGGCGTCGCCAGGAAGACCTCGACGAAGCGCGCGGCCTCCTCGGCCGAGTGCATGCGCGCGCCCAGGCTGATGACGTTGGCGTCGTTGTGGCGGCGCGCCAGCTCGGCGGTCTCCTCGCTCCAGGCGAGGGCCGCACGGACGCCGCGCACCTTGTTGGCCGCGATCTGCTCGCCGTTGCCCGAGCCGCCGATCACCACGCCGAAGCTGCCCGGGTCGTGGACCACGGCCTCGGCGGCGCGGAGTATGAAGATCGGGTAGTCGTCCTCGGCGTCGTAGACGAAGGGACCTTCGTCCACGGCCTCGTGACCCCGCTCCTTCAGCGTCGAGACCAGGTGGTTCTTGAGTTCGTAGCCGGCGTGGTCGGCGGCGATGTAGACGCGCACTTTCCCATTGTCGCAGTCGCGCCTGGCGCGGGTCCATCAGGCCGCGCCGTAAGGCCGGCGGGCGCGCCACCGGTGCCGATTCCGTTACAGTAATGGGCACTACGCCAGGTGACCTCTTACAGGAGAGCTTCATGCGCGAGATCCGCGTGATCGGTGACCCCGTCCTGCGCACCCCCACCGAGCCGGTCACGGACTTCGACAGGGATCTTCGCAGGCTCGTCGACGAGATGATGGAGGCGATGTACGCCGCCGACGGCGTCGGGCTGGCGGCGCCGCAGATCGGCGTGTCCAGGAGGCTGTTCGTCTACGACGCCGCCGGGCGGAAGGGGCACGTGATCAACCCCGAGCTGACCGTCGACGACGCCGAAGAGGTCCTGGACGAGGAGGGCTGCCTGTCGGTGCCCGGCCGCGAGACCGGAAAGCCCCTGTACGCGCGCACGCCCCGCGCGGCGGGCGTCACCGTGCGCGGGTTCGACCGGCTGGGCCGGCCGGTCCGGCTGAAGGCGCGGGGCCTGCTGGCCCGCTGTTTCCAGCACGAGTACGACCACCTGGAGGGCGTCCTGTACGTCGACCGCCTGGCCAAGGACGCCGCGCGCAAGATCCTTCTTCAGGCCCCCTGACCACGCGCCGCCTCAGCGTCCGCAGTGATCTGCTCCCGGCGGGGGCGGGGACGAGGCCGCCGCAGCCGCAGAACGGGCCTGAGCACCAGCGCAAGGCCCGCGAGCAGCAGCCCGGCGACGACCGTCCACTCGTTCGAGCCCCCGGGGCCGTACACGTGGCCGCGCCTGCCGGTGTCGAAGGCGGGCGAGGTCGCCCCCGGGGTGAAGGTGCCACGCTCGCTGCCGTAGAAGGCGATTCCGTCCCGCGCCACCCTGGCGTCCCCGGACCGGAAGGTGCCGAGCCACGAGCACTGCTCGTGACCGGGGTGCTCCACGCATTCCAGCCGCCGCGCGGTGAAGGTGCCCTGCGTGCCCTCGCCCCGCAGTGCCGCCAGCGCGGGGCCGGCGTTCTGGAGGGCGAGCACGACCAGCAGCAGGCCGCCGAGCGCCAGCGCGACGTCGAACGCGCCGATCCGGCGGGCCGACCGCGTGCCCGCGCCCTGCCCGGCCGTCGCGCTCTGCCCGGCCGTCGCGCCGTCCCCGGCCACGGCGCTCACAACTGCAGGGACTTGAGCTCGAAGTACTCCTGCAGCCCGAACTCGCCGAGCTCGCGGCCGATGCCGGACTGCTTGTAGCCCCCGAACGGCGCCGCGGGGTTGAACCGGCCGCCGTTGATCGCCACCTGGCCGGTGCGCAACCGCCTGGCCACGGCGACCGCCTCGTCCTGGGTGTGCGCCCAGACCGCCCCCGCCAGGCCGTACGGCGTGCCGTTGGCGATCTCGACGGCCTGGTCGGCCGTGGTGTAGGGGATGATCGACAGCACCGGGCCGAAGATCTCCTCCTGCTCGATCACCATGCCGGGCTCGACCCCGGCGAAGACGGTGGGCTCGACGTAGTAGCCCGGCCCCGGGGGCAGGCCGCCGCCGGCGACGAGCCGAGCGCCCTCCTCCTGGCCCCGGGTGATGTAGCCGGCCACGCGGTCGCGCTGGGCGGCCGACACCAGCGGGCCGAGGCGGGTCTCCGGGTCGAAGGGGTCGCCGACGGTGTAGGCGGAGGCGGCGTCCACGGCGCGCTCGACGGCCTCGTCGTACAGGTCGCGGTGGACGAGCATGCGCGTCCACGCCGAGCAGGTCTGGCCGGAGTTCACGAAGGCGTTGGCGACGCCCGCCTTGACGGCCGTGCCGAGGTCGGCGCCCGGCAGGATGATGTTCGCCGACTTGCCCCCGAGCTCCAGCGCCACCCGCTTGACCGTCTCGGAGGCCAGCGCCGCGACGCGCCTGCCCGCCCGCGTGGAGCCGGTGAAGGAGACCATGTCGACGTCCGGGTGAGCGGCGATGGCCTCGCCGACGACCGGGCCGCGGCCGCTGACCATGTTGAACACCCCGGCGGGCAGGCCCACCTCGTGGAAGATCTCGGCGAGCGCGTACGCGGCCAGAGGGGCCACCTCGCTCGGCTTGAGCACGACGGTGCACCCGGCCGCGAGCGCGGGGGCGACCTTGCACACGACCTGGTGCAGCGGATAGTTCCAGGGGGTGATGGCCCCGACGACGCCGGCGGGCTCGCGCAGGACCAGCGAGTTGCCGACGCGTGTCTCGGCCTCGCCGTGCTCCTCGGCCAGGCGGGCGTGGTCGGCCAGCACCCCGGCGGGCATGAGCGTCTGTACCTTGAGCGCCAGGCCGTAGGGCGCTCCCATGTCGGTCGCGATCGTCCGCGCGACCTGCTCGGCGCGGGCCTGCAGCAGGTCGGCCGCCGACCTCAGCAGCTTGCCGCGCTCGGCCGGCGCGGTGGACGCCCAGCCGGGGAACGCCTCGCGCGCGGCGGCGACGGCACTGTCGACGTCGGCGGCCGCCCCGGCGGGCACCTGGTCGACGACCTTCTCGGTCGCCGGGTCGACCACGTCCACGGCCTCGCCCGACGCCGCGCCGGTCCAGGATCCTCGCACGTAGATCTGCCGCATGCCCCTCCACCCCTCGCGCGGGCTAACACCCTTGAGTCGACCACGGCCTCGAGGGCGCCGCAACCCTCGGCGGCGCCCCGAGCGCGGGCCGTGATCAGTCGAAGATCGGGGAGCGGGTGCGCGAGCGCTTCAGCTCGAAGAAGCCGTCGGTGCCGGCGACCAGGAGCACGCCGTCCCAGAGCTTGGCCGCGTCCTCTCCCTTCGGGGCCGGGGAGACGACGGGGCCGAAGAAGGCCACGTCGCCGACGGCGATGACCGGGGTGCCGACCTCCTGGCCGACGAGCCCGATGCCCTTGGCGTGCGACGCGCGAACGGCCTCGTCGTGGTCGGTCGAGTCGGCGGCCTCGACGAGGCCCGGGTCGAGGCCCGCGGCCTCCAGCGCCTCCCCCACCACCTCGCGGAACAGCGTGGAGGCGTCGCCCTCGTCGCCGCCGATCTGCGAGCTCCTGAGGCGGCCCTCGTTGTGGATGCGGGTGCCGAGCTCGGTGTAGAGCGTGCCGAGGACGCCCTCGCCGTACTTCTCGGCGGCGGCCTGGAGCACGCGGACCGGCTTGATCGCGTGCTCGAGGGCCCGGCGGTACTCCTCGGGGATGTCCTTGTCCTCGTTGAGCACGGCGAGGCTCATGATGTGCCACCGCGGCTCGACGGGCCGCACCGCGGCGACCTCGTGCAGCCAGCGTGACGTCATCCAGGCCCATGGGCAGAGGGGGTCGAACCAGAAGTCCACCGCGGTTCGTTCAGTCATGGCCGTCTTCCTGCTCGTGATTCCAGTAGCACAGCCACAACCTCCGCCGCCGCGCCTCCTATTCCGGTGAACTCGGTAGGTAATTGTCCGGCAAAGAAGACGATCACCATAGGCACATTCGTAACCCGCGTCACGGGCAGGATCTCCACGGGCCGGGCGTCCTTGACTGAATCATGACTTTTCTCGCTATCGCCCTTCACGAGGACCTTCCTCCCCGGCGCTTCGCGCGCAGCGTAAGCCCCTCACCGGCGGGGGAAGGAACGCTTCCGGTGCGGCATTCCGCCCACCGACGTGGCAGGATTCATGCATTCCTCTCGCGAAGGGGCGGGGGAGATTCGTGACGAGGAGCGGATGTGGCAGGCAACCTGACCCGCGACGAAGCCCGGGAGCGGGCCCGACTGCTGAAGGTCGAGTCCTACTCGGTCGAACTGGACCTCACCGAAGGTGACGAGCGGTTCGAAAGCATCACAACGGTCCGCTTCTCCTGCACCGACCCCGGCGCGGCCTCCTTCATCGAGCTGGCGGGGGCCAAGCTCCGCTCGGCCGTCCTGAACGGCGCCGACCTCGACATCTCCGCCTACGACGCCGAGACGGGCCGTCTCCCCCTGCCCGCGCTCGCGGCCGACAACGAGCTGCGCGTCGACGCCGACTGCACCTACATGCGCACCGGCGAGGGCCTCCACCGCTTCGTCGACCCCGTCGACCAGAAGGTCTACCTGCACTCGCAGTTCGAGACGGCCGACGCCCACCGCATGTACGCCTGCTTCGACCAGCCCGACCTGAAGGCGACGTTCGAGCTCGCGGCGCTCGCCCCGGCCGACTGGGAGGTCATCTCCAACGCCGCCCCCGACTCCGTCGAGGATCTCGAGGAGCACCACGGCCGCCACGGCACGCTGCGGACGGCCAAGCGCTGGCACTTCCCGCCGACCCCGGTGATGTCGACCTACATCACGGCCCTGATCGCCGGGCCGTACACCGCGGTCCGCGACGAGCACGACGGCATCCCGCTCGGCGTCTTCTGCCGCGCCTCCCTCGCCGAGCACCTCGACGCCGGCAACGTGCTGGAGGTCACCAAGCAGGGCTTCGACTTCTTCCACCGCGTGTTCGGCCTGCGCTACGCCTTCGGCAAGTACGACCAGATCTTCGTGCCCGAGTTCAACGCGGGCGCGATGGAGAACGCCGGCGCGGTCACGTTCCTGGAGGACTACATCTTCCGCTCCCGCGTCACCGACGCGATGGTGGAGCGCCGCGCCGAGACGATCCTGCACGAGATGGCGCACATGTGGTTCGGCGACCTGGTCACCATGCGCTGGTGGGACGACCTGTGGCTGAACGAGTCCTTCGCCACCTACATGTCGGTGCTGTGCCAGGCCGAGGCCACCCGCTGGGGCCAGGCGTCCTGGACGAGCTTCGCCAACGTCGAGAAGTCCTGGGCCTACCGGCAGGACCAGCTCCCCTCCACCCACCCCATCGCCGCCGACATCCCCGACATGCAGGCCGTCGAGGTCAACTTCGACGGCATCACCTACGCCAAGGGCGCCGCGGTGCTCAAGCAGCTCGTCGCCTACGTCGGGCTGGACAACTTCCTGGCGGGCGTGCGCGACTACTTCGGCGAGCACGCCTGGGGCAACACCGAGCTGAAGGACCTGCTGTCCGCCCTGGAGCGCACCTCCGGCCGCGACCTCTCCTCCTGGTCCAAGGAATGGCTGGAGACGGCATGGGTGAACACGCTGCGCCCGTCCTTCACGGTCGACCCCGAGGGCCGGTTCCTCAACTTCGAGGTGCTCCAGGAAGCCCCGGCCGACTACCCGACGCTGCGCTCCCACCGCGTGGCCATCGGCCTCTACTCCCGTGACGGCGGCGCGCTCGTGCGCGTCAAGCGGGTCGAGCTCGACGTGGTCGGCGCCCGCACTCCGGTGAAGGAGCTCATCGGCGAGGTCCAGCCCGACCTCGTCCTGATCAACGACGACGACCTGACGTACGCCAAGATCCGCCTGGACGAGCGGTCGCTGCGCACGCTGGTCGACGGCGGCATCGCGGCCTTCACCGAGTCCCTGCCCCGCGCCCTGTGCTGGTCGGCGGCCTGGGACATGACGCGCGACGCCGAGATGGCGACGCGCGACTACGTCCGGCTGGTCGCCGCCGGGGTGCACTCGATCAGCGACATCACGGTGCTGCAGACCGTGCTGCGCCAGGCGCGCCTCGCCGCCCAGCAGTTCGCCGACCCGGCCTGGCGCGAGACCGGCATGGCCGAGCTGTCGGCGGCGCTGCGCGGCCTGATCGCCTCGGCCGAGCCCGGCTCCGACCACCAGCTCTCCTACGTCAACGCGTTCACCGCCGGCGCCACCACGCCCGGCGACCTGGCCTTCGTCAAGGCGATCCTCGACGGCACCGACGTGCCCGCCGGCCTCACCGTCGACGCCGATCTGCGCTGGACGTTGATCCACGCCCTGGTGTCCGGCGGGGTCTACTCGGCCGAGGACATCGCCGAGGAGCTGCGGCGCGACCCCACGGCCACCGGCGAGCGGTCCGCGGCCCTGTGCCAGGCGTCGATCCCGACCGCCGAGGCCAAGGCCGACGCGTGGGCGTCCATCACCGGCGGCACGCTGAGCGGCGCGGTGCTGCGCTCGACGGTCGTCGGCTTCATGGACCCGCACCACGTCGACCTGCTCCAGCCGTACGGCGAGCGGTTCTTCGAGGAGGTCGGCCGCATCTACAAGGAGTGGACGTTCGACACCGCGCAGCGCTTCGCGATCGGGTGCTACCCCGTGCTGCTGATCGACCCCGCCACGGTCGCCCGCACGCAGGACTACATCTCCGCCGAGGAGCCGCCGCACGCGCTGCGCCGCCTCCTGCTGGAGGGGGCCGACAGCATCAGCCGGGCCCTGCGCGCCCGCGCCAAGGACGCCGCGGCCGGCTGACCCTCCTCCACGGAAAGCCCCATCCCCGGGCGGGCGGGCACGCCCGTCCGGGACGCGTCCTTCTCCGAGCCCGGGCCGCCCGGCGCCCAAGTCCGGTTGAGCGTCGGGCGGGCCGGTCGGCCTCGCGGCCGGGGTGTGGCTTCAGTGCTCTGTAAGCGCGCTGCAACCACCTGGGGGTGACATGGGACCCTGAGCGCGACAGCGGCCGTTTACAGCGGACCACCGCGGGTCTACTGTGCGCGCTGTCACCGTACGTCCGGGAGGCCCCCCTTGATCGCTCTAATCGTCTTCGGCGTCCTTGTCCTCCTCCTCGCCTTCCTTCTCGTCACCACCTACAACGGCCTCGTCAGGAGGCGCGGCGCGGTGGACAACGCCTGGGCGCAGATCGACGTCCAGCTCAAGCGTCGCCACGACCTGATCCCGAACCTGGTCGAGACCGTCAAGGGATACGCCGCCCACGAGCGCCAGACGCTCGAGGCCGTGGTCGCCGCCCGGCAGCAGGCCGTCACGGCCCAGGGCCCGCATGACCAGGCCTCCGCCGAGAACATGCTCACCGGAGCGCTGAAGAACCTGTTCGCGGTCTCCGAGGCCTACCCCGACCTGAAGGCCAACGCGAACTTCGCCGCCCTGCAGGAGGAGCTGGCGACCAGCGAGAACCGCATCGCCTACTCCCGGCAGTACTACAACGACGCCGTCCTCGCCTACAACAACGGCATCCAGACGGTGCCGGCGAACGTGGTGGCGGGCATGACGGGGTTCCAGGCCCGCGAGTACTTCCAGGCCCCGGGCGAGGAGCGCGGCCCGGTCCAGGTCCGCTTCTAGCACCCCGGCCATGATCTACTTCCTCGCCGCGGCCGTCGCCGCGGGGCTCTGGCTGCTGCTCGTGGCGATGTTCGCGATCGCCACCCGTAATCCGGACATCACGCCCGGGCCCCCTACCGGTGAGCTTCGCGAGGAGTCCCCCGCGCTGGTCGACCTGGTCACCGGCAACTGGCGGCTCTGCGACGAGGCCGTCGCGGCCACGCTGCTCGACCTCGCGGCGCGGGGCGCGGTCCAGATCGAAGAGGTCGGCCCTGAGCTGTCCCTCGTGCGGCTGCGCGAGCCGAAGACCCCGCTTCGGCCGTACGAGAAGCTCGTCCACGACCACGTGCGGTCGCTGGCCACCGACGGCGTGGTGGCGACCGGGGCCCTGGCCGAGGGCGCGCGCAACCTCGGCCGGTGGTGGAAGAGCTTCCGCAGGAAGGTGATCGCGGAGGCGCGCGAGCAGGGGCTGTCGCGGCCGCGCTGGAACCGGTTCCAGGTGACGGTGCTGACCGCCGCCGCGGCGCTGCCCGCGCTCGTCTGCGGCGGTGCCGTGGCCGGGACCGCCGACAAGGACGGCTTCGGGGCGGGCCTCGGCGCGGCGCTCGTGTCGTTCGGCCTGCTGACCACGCTGATGGGCCGGCTCAACGGCGAGCGCGGCACGGCCGAGGGCGCCCGGGTGGCCGGGTACTGGATGGGCGTGCGCGAGCACCTGGCCGCGGGCGGCGGGTTCGCCGAGCGGCCCGCCGCCGCCATCACGATCTGGGGGCGGCACCTCGCGTACGCCGCCGCCCTCGGGCTGGCGGGACGGGCCGTGAACAGCCTGCCGGTCAGCCGTCCCGCCGACGACCGGCGGGCCTGGTCCGACTACGGCGGCATGTGGCACGTCGTCAACGTCACCTATCCTCGGCGGATCATCCGGGGACGCCCGCCGGGGCAGGCCGTCCTGCGCGGTCTGGCGGCGGCGTTCTTCACCGGGTTCTGGCTCTGGTTCATCGGCATCGCCGTCCACGCCCTGATCGGCTGGCCGGAGGCGCTGGTCGTGCCGGTGGCCCTCCTCGGCGCGGGCCTCGTGGCCGGCGCGCCGATCGTCTTCGCCCTCGCCGACCTCGCCGGCAAGGCCGAAGTGGAGGGGCGGATCGTCCGGCTGCGCGCCTTCCAGACCGGCGGCAACGGCAACGACGACCCCAAGTACGCCTACTGGGTCGCGCTGGACGACGGCCGCGCGCGCGACGTGCGGGCGTACGGCATCACCGCGGCGCTGTGGCAGCCGCTCACCGAGGGGGACCTGGTGAAGGCGCGCGTGTTCCGCAGGCTCGGCTGGGTCGACGCCATCGAGGTCGTCGGCCGGTCGCGGCACCGGGAGTCCGCGTCGTACGACGACACCGGCGAGCACGTGCTGGAGGCGCCGGAGAACCTCGGCGAGATCCCCCTGCTCGGCCGTTCCCCGGCCGGCCAGGGGCAGGAGGCGGAGGGCGACGCGCCGGGAGGCCCGTCCTCGCTCCTCACGCCCGCCGACCTGCGGCGGGCGCTCGGCGTGGACTTCGGGCCCGGCGGCCCCTTCCCCGAGGGCGAGCTGCCCATGCCGCCCTGGCTGCGGGTGCGCTCGCGGCGCTTCGAGGCCACCGGGCCGACGCCCGTCACCGTCGACGTGCACACCGCCGAGGGCGCGCGCGGCGGCTACCTGATGGCCCTCGGCGGCCTGATCAGCCGGGTCCAGGGCAGCCAGGTCCCCGGGCTGGGCCAGGGCGCGATGCTCTACCCGGGCGTGATCTCGGCCCGGACCGGCAACGGCGCCTTCGCCGTCCACGTCCACTCGCCCGCGGGCCCGCCGCACCCCGACGCGCTTGTGAGCCTGGCCCGGACCGCGGCCGGGCGTTCTGAGGGGAGATCGCCGGTTGCGTGAGAGGGTGGCTTGGTGAACTCGCCCCTCGACCTTCTCACCGAGCTCGCACGCAGGTACGCGTTCGCCGACCTCGGCGCCCTGGCCCCCCAGGTGGTGCCGGAGGCCGTGCTGATCCCCGCGCTGTGCGAGTTCGGGCAGCGCCTGCTGACGCTGGACGCCGAGGATTTCGCCGCCGAGGTCGACCACAAGGCCGTACGCGGGGACCTGCGGCGGCGGGCGCGTGACTGCCACATGCCGCAGACGCCCCGCGAGCAGCCGCGCGGAGCCCTGGCCTCGCTCAGACCCGCCTACGGCCTGCTGCTGGAGGTCATCAGGATCCGCTGGGAGCGGCGCGAGCTGAGCTCGATGATGGCCGCGCTGCACATCGCCGGGGAGTACCTGCCCCTGCTGGCGTTCGAGCCGGTGCTCGGCCACTCGGGCGACCCGGCGCGCTGGCCGGAGGGGCTGCGCGCCGAGGGAAGCCGGTTCGGCGTGATCGGCGACCGCGACTGCGACCACACGAAGTCGGAGAAATCGGCCGCCGAGCGCACGCTGCGGGTCGCCCACGAGCCGCCGGAGGGCTGGCGGGCGTACTTCGACCGCCAGCACAGCCAGCTCGCGGGGGCGCTCGCGACGTGCGTGGCCCGGTGCCGCAGGCCGTGCACGGCGATGGACTGGATCCCCGAGGGGGAGCGCGAGACCCTCGCCGTGCGATGCAAGGTGGCGCTGACGTTCGCCGACACCCCGCTGGTGCGCCTGCGCCACGCCGCCCCCGTGGGCCACGGCTTCGGGGTGCCCTCGCCGGAGGAGGTGCTGGACGCCTGGACGCGCAGCCGTGCCCACCTGGACAAGAACGGCGTGGGCAACCGCGCGACCCGGGACGACGGCTTCCCGCTGCCGGGCCTGCCGAGCCTGTTCGGCGCGGTGGCGGGCGCGCCGATCCCGCCCGCGACGCTGCTCGCGGACGTCGCGGGCGAGCTGGTCAGGCTGCTCGGCGTGCCGGTGACGCACGGCCGCCACCTGTGAGCGTCACGAAGGCGCCCCGCGATCTCACCAGATCGCCGGGCGCCGCTCCCCCCAGAACCCGCCGACGGCCGCCTCGACCTGCGCCGACAGCGAGATCAGCGTGGCCTCGTCGCCGAAACGGCCCGCGAGCATCACACCGATGGGCAGCCCGGCGTCCGTCCAGTACAGGGGCAGGTTGACTGCGGGCTGGCCGCTGACGTTGTACGTCGCCGCGAAGGGCGCGAAGCGCTCCATGCGGTCGAACGTCTCCTTCGGGTCCTCGACGTCCTCGAACCAGCCCACGGGCACGGGAGGCTGGGTGACGGTGGGCGTGAGCACCGCGTCGAACTCGTTCATCACGAGGAACGCGAACCGCGTCGCGGTCTGCAGGGCGGCCTGGGCCTGCAGGAAGGCCGGGGCGCTGGTGGCGAAGCCGCGCTCGCGCAGCCACCGCGTGAGGGGCCGCAGCTTCGGCTCCAGCGAGGGGTCCACCGGGTGCATGCACGCGAAGCAGAACCACAGCTTCTCGAACTCGCCCACGATGGAGGCGTCGAAGGGCGAGGGCATGTCGACGATCTCGTGGCCGAGCGAGGCCAGCAGCTCCGAGGCGCTCTCGTAGGCGGCGAGCACGTCGGGGTGGACCTCGGTGCCGGGCACGACGGCGGTGGCGTACCGGCCGATCCTGAGCCGGCCGGGCGGGCGCGTGACCGCCTCGGTGAAGCCGACCGGGGACGGCGGGGCGAAGTACAGGTCGCCCGGCTGGTTGTGCGCCATGATCTCGAGCAGCGCGGCGGCGTCGGCGACCGTGCGGGTGATCGGGCCGTTGGTGGACAGCCCCGCCAGGTCGGGGACCACGGGCGCGAACGAGATGCGCCCGCGCGTGGGCTTCAGGCCGAACAGGCCGCACACCGAGGCGGGGATGCGGATCGACCCGGCGCCGTCGCTGCCGTGCGCGGCGGGGGCGAGGCCCGCCGCGACCGCCGCCGCCGCGCCGCCACTGGAACCGCCCGCCGACCGGGTCAGGTCCCACGGCGTGCGGGACGGGGGCGAGACATCGGTCTCGGTGTAGCAGGGGAGGCCGAACTCCGGCGTGGCGGTCTTGCCCAGCATGATCGTGCCGGCGTCCCGCAGGCGGTCGACGACGCTGTCGCTCACGGGCGAGACGAAGCCGTCGTAGGTCGCCGAGCCGAACCGGACGGGGACGTCCTTGACGAGGTTGAGGTCCTTGATCGGGACGGGGACGCCGAGCAGCGGCGGAAGGTCGCCGCCGCGCATCGCCAGTTCCTCGGCCTCGCGCGCCTGCTCCAGCGCGCGCTCGCGGGTCAGCGTGACGAAGGCCCCGACCTCGGAGTCGAGCCGCTCGACGCGCTCCAGATAGTGCTTGGTGATCTCGACCGGCGACAGCTCCCTGGATCGCACGGCCGCGGCCTGCTCCAGGACTGTGAGATCATGTATGTGCGCCACGCTTTCGCACAGTAGGGCCTGTGACCACGAGTTATCTAGAGAGAAAAGAGCTAGATACCCGGCTTTTCGCCCTACGATGCGGGAACGTGCGGCCACAAAAATGTGAACTAGACAACACTAGGCACACCCTTGAGTCTCAACTACCGTGAGTTACGTGGATTCCGGTCTAGAACCTGACGACGGTCACAATACGTCACCAATTTGGGTGAGTGACCGCCCCTCGGAGCCGAAATCACGGCCCCCGGCCCCCGAGGCGACGTACGCGCCCATCGAGCGCGTCTCTCTCGTCGCGCTGCTTCAGCAACCCAAATACCGGCATCTGCGGGTGCGCGCCCTCATCTCCGCCGGCGCGGCGCTCCTCGTGGGCATCCCCATGTGGAGCTGGCGCCTCGGGCTGGTCGCCGCGATCCTCGCCGCGATCGCCCATACCGTCTACCGTGCGCGCACGAGCTCGACGATCGGGCCCTGGCGGCGCGCCTCGGCGGCCGAGCGCCGCACCGAGGCGCAGCTGAAGAAGCTCGAACGCAACGGCTACCTCACGCTGCACGCCCGCGGCTTCCCGGACAGCGACGCCCAGGTCGACCACCTGGTCGTCGGGCCCACCGGGGTTTACGCGGTCGACTCCGAGAACTGGGACAAACGGCTTCCGGTCCGGGTCCAGTCCCACCGCAAGCTGTTCCACGGCCCGTTCAACCAGAAGCCTCGTCTCGACGAGGCCCGCTGGGAGGCGTCCCAGGCGAGCGAGCTGATCGGCAAGGCGCTGGGGCGCGAGATCACCGTGGTGCCGTCCCTGGCGATCTACGGCCCGGCGATCCCGTGGAAGATCCTCAACATCCGCGAGGTGGACGTCTTCGACGGCTCGCGCGTGCGCAAGTGGATCACCAACCGGGAACGTTCCCTGACCGAGGACGAGGTCGAGGCCATCTACGCCGCCGCCGAGCAGGTCCTCCCGGCGCGCTATCCCGAGAGCTGACCGTCCAAAGGTCCTTCGGGGTTCCCGTCACCTGATCCACCACTGCCCCCGGGAACCCCGAAGGGTCTCCGCACCCACGGTGTCCGGCCCGTGGACCGCGGGTCTCGTCAGGCGGGCGTTGGCCGTACCATTTGAAGACTCAGCGTGGAACCTTCCGCCTGGAAGGCTCAGCGGTAGTCGTCGGATGGGAGAACGGTCATGCCGGCCCTCAGGTCTCGTACGGTCACTCATGGCAGGAACATGGCGGGGGCCCGCGCCCTGCTCCGGGCCACGGGCGTAGCCGGCGGCGACCTCGGCAAGCCGATCGTCGCGGTGGCCAACAGCTTCACCCAGTTCGTCCCCGGCCACGTGCACCTGCGCGAGGTGGCCGACGTGGTGGCGAGCGGCGTGCGCGAGGCCGGGGCCATCCCCCGCGAGTTCAACACCATCGCGGTCGACGACGGCATCGCCATGGGCCACGGGGGCATGCTCTACTCCCTGCCCTCCCGCGAGCTGATCGCCGACGCGGTCGAGTACATGGTCAACGCCCACTGCGCCGACGCGCTGGTCTGCGTCTCCAACTGCGACAAGATCACGCCCGGCATGCTGCTGGCCGCGTTCCGGCTCAACATCCCGACGGTCTTCGTCTCCGGCGGACCCATGGAGGCCGGCAAGACCTCGGGCCGCAAGCTCGACCTGATCGACCCCATGATCGCCGCGGCGGACGACAGCGTGTCGGACGCCGAGCTGCTGGAGATGGAGGAGAACGCCTGCCCGACCTGCGGGTCCTGTAGCGGCATGTTCACCGCCAACTCGATGAACTGCCTCACCGAGGCGATCGGCCTGGCCCTGCCGGGCAACGGCACCACGCTCGCCACCCACAAGGCCCGCAAGGCCCTGTTCGAGCGGGCCGGGCGCCAGGTCGTCGAGATCACCCGGCGTTACTACGAGCAGGACGACGCGTCGGTGCTGCCGCGCGGCATCGCCACCCGTGACGCGTTCGAGAACGCCATGGCGCTGGACGTCGCGATGGGCGGCTCGACGAACACGATCCTCCACCTGCTGGCCGCGGCCCGCGAGGCGGGCGTCGACTTCGGCCTGAAGGAGATCAACGAGCTCTCGCTGCGGGTGCCGTGCCTGTGCAAGGTCGCGCCCGCGACGGCGAAGTACCACGTCGAGGACGTCCACCGGGCGGGCGGCATCCCGGGCATCCTGGGCGAGCTGGACCGCGCGGGGCTGCTGCACCGCGACGCGCACAGCATCCACGCGTCCTCCCTGACCGAGTACCTCGCCGCCTGGGATCCTCAGTCCCCCACCGTCACCGACGAGGCGCTGGAGCTGTGGCACGCCGCGCCGGGCAACGTCCGCACGGTCAAGGCCTACTCGCAGGACGCCCGGTGGGACTCGCTGGACGTGGACCGCGCCGAGGGCTGCATCCGCGACCTCGACCACGCCTACACCCGTGACGGCGGCCTGGCGGTGCTGTACGGCAACCTCGCGCCCGACGGCGCGATCGTCAAGACGGCGGGCGTCGACGAGTCGATCTGGAAGTTCAGCGGCCCGGCGGTGGTGTTCGAGTCGCAGGAGGACGCGGTCGAGGGCATCCTCGGCAAGCGCGTGTCGGCCGGCGACGTCGTGGTGATCCGCTACGAGGGGCCCAAGGGCGGTCCCGGCATGCAGGAGATGCTCTACCCGACGAGCTTCCTGAAGGGCAGGGGCCTCGGAAAGGCGTGCGCGCTCGTCACCGACGGGCGGTTCTCCGGCGGGACGTCCGGTCTGTCCATCGGCCACGCCTCGCCCGAGGCCGCCGAGGGCGGCATCATCGCCCTGGTCGAGGACGGCGACCTGATCGAGATCGACATCCCCGGGCGGAGCATCGAGCTCAAGGTCGCCGAGGCCGAGCTGGCGGCGCGCCGCGAGCGCGTGCTGGCCGAGCTCGGCTCCTACCGCCCGCGCGAGCGCACCCGCCCGGTCAGCGCGGCGCTGCAGGCGTACGCCGCGCTCACGACCTCGGCCTCGACGGGCGCCTCGCGCGACCTGTCCCAGCTCTCCCGCTGATCTTCGGACCCGGGTGCGGCCCGCGCGGGCCGCACCCTCGCGGGGGTTAGGTGACCGTCACCCGCAGGTCACGAAGAGTCGCCCCGCAGATGGCCGTTCCGGGGTCGGGTGTTCGAAAAATGTCGGTGCCCGGCGGTACTGTTGGCGTATGGCAAACGTCACCACGCCCCTTCTGACGACCGCCGAAATCGCCGCTCTAGCCTTGTCTTTGGCCCATCTCGGAGAAGGTCCCCAAGCGGTGACCGCCCGCCGGGGCCTGCGCTCGGTTTTCGAACAGCTCGACCTCGACGACGAGGTGATCACCGAGACGCTGGACACGCTGACCACACCCCTGCCTCCCGATGTCGCGAGGCGCGCACGCACGATCGCCGGCGCGGTGACCGGCCGTCAGGTCGTGCGGCTCCACTATCGCGACGCCGGCGGCCGCGTCACGTCGCGTGACGTCGAGCCGGTCACCTGCCTGGTCCACCGCGACCACTGGTATCTCGTGGGCTGGTGCCGCACGGCGGCGGGCATCCGGGCGTTCCGGTTCGACCGCATCGTCGCGGTGGAGCCGACGCTGGTCCCCGCGCGCCCCCACCGCGCCGAGCGGTACCTGCCGTTCCAGCGCAGAAAGGCCGCCTGACAGACACCTTCGGCCCCGGCCGGGCCCTGATCCCGGCCGGTGGCTCTCCTGCACGCGTGCCGGGACGTGAGCGCAGGGACGCGGTCACGTCCCGCGGGCGGTGTGGACCGGGGTGGGGTGACCCGGGGAGCGAAGGGCGTCAGCCGCAGCAGCCTCCGCCGCAGCAGCCGCCTCCCCCGCTGGGGCGGGGGGCCTGGGCGCCGCCCGTGACGGCGACCGTCGACAGCAGCTTCACCGTGTCGTCGTGCCCCTCGGGGCAGACGGCGGCGTCGCTCGCGGCGGACATGGGGCGCGAGAGCTCGAAGGTCGATCCGCAGGCGCGGCAGCGGTAGTCGTAACGCGGCATGCCCTCAGGGTACGACGAACAGGGCGGCCGGCGGCACCCGCCAGGGCACACCGGCCTCGCCGTACGACCCCTCGGGGCCGGAGCCTGGATGGCGTTCCGGCCCCCGAGGACGCGCGTCAGGCCGCCGTCTCGGCGAGGTAGGGCGCCCACTGCGGGTCGCCGTCGAACTGGGCCCCGATGAGCCGCCAGTGGACGCCTCTCGGGACGATCGGCGCCACGCGCAGCGACCAGCCGATCTCTTCCAGCAGACGGTCGGCCTTGCGGTGGTTGCACTGCATGCACGAGGCGACGCAGTTCTCCCACGTGTGGAGACCGCCCCGCGAGCGGGGCAGCACGTGGTCGATGGTCTCCGCGCGCTGGCCGCAGTACGCGCACCGGTAGTCGTCCCTGCGCATGAGCGCGGCCCGGGTCAGCGGGATGCGCGAGCGGTAAGGAATGCGGACATATCTCCTCAACCGGATGACCGAGGGGACGTCCACCGTCCGCGACGCGGAGCGCAGCACCGCACCCCGGCCGTCACGATGGACGACGTCCGCCTTCTCCCTGATCACGAGCACGACGGCCCGGTGCAGGTTGAGCGTGGTCAGCGGCTCGAAGGTGGCGTTCAGCAGCAGGACCTGGCGCATCAGCCGGCCCTTCTTGCCATGTAGGTCGTCGAAAGGGATGCGCCGCAGCGCACCCCGTCTTGCGGCCCGTCGTCTTGGGCCCCGGATGATTCCGTCACGTGGACCTCCGCCGGACGGCCCAGCGGATGGGTTCCACGGCACCGCCCTTCAGCAAGTGTGGCCTTTCCGTCGACTCTCCCGCCACCCCAATTAACGGTCGTGTCTCCAAGACCCCGCCTTCCGTTTTATGTCCGGTTGGCCCTGGTAAGCAAACCTATTGGGTAAAGATCACTCTGGATCGGTGACGATCCACCAGATCCGCCACCGGGGCGGGGATTGTCAAAACCATGTCTCACGACCGGTAAGGGGGGTGCCATAAGCTCGCTACATGACGCGAGTGCCGTACCCGAACGCACGCCGGGACACTGTGGTGGACGACTACCACGGGACGCCGGTGCCGGATCCGTACCGCTGGCTGGAGGACGGCGAGAGCCCCGCCGCCAAAGAGTGGCTCGACGCGCAGGGCGAGCTGTTCGCCAAGGCCATGGCCGCCTCCCCCCGGCGCGAGGGCTTCCGCGACCGCATCACCGAGCTCGTGCGCTCCGGCACGGTCGGCGCCCCCGCGTGGCGCGGCGACCGGCGCTTCTTCATGCGCCGCACGCCCGGTCAGGAGCACGCCGTGCTCTACACCGTCGGCCCGGACGAGGTGGAGCACGTCCTGCTCGACCCGATGGCGATCGACGCCTCCGGCCTGACCACGATCGACTCCTGGCAGCCGGACAAGGAGGGGCGGCGGCTCGCGTACCAGATCTCGGTGGGCGGCGACGAGGAGTCCCTGCTGCACGTGATCGACGTCGCGACCGGCGAGCGGGTGGACGGGCCGATCGACCGCTGCCGCTACTCCCCCATCGCCTGGCTCCCGGGCGGCGAGGCGTTCTACTACGTCCGGCGGCTGCCGCCGGAGGACGTGCCCGAGACCGAACGGCAATTCCACCGCCGCGTCTACCTCCACCGCCTCGGCACGCCTGCCGAGCAGGACGTCCTGATCTTCGGCGAGGGCCTGGAGAAGACCAACTACTACGGCGTCTCGGTCTCCAGGGACGGCCGCCGGCTCACGGTGTCGGCCTCGCGGGGCACGGCTCCGCGCAACGACCTCTGGGTCGCCGACCTCTCCGCGTCCCCCCTGGAGGCGCCCGCGTTCGTCACGGTCCAGCAGGACGTGGACGCGCAGACCGGTCTGCTGTTCGGCCGTGACGGCCGGCTGTACGTCTTCAGCGACCGCGACGCGCCCCGCGGCCGCCTGTGCGTGACCTCGCCCGACCGGCCGCAGTACGAGAGCTGGCGCGACCTCGTCCCCGAGGACCCCGAGGCGGTGCTGAGCGACTTCGCGATCCTGGACGACCTGGAGCGCCCGGTCATGCTGGTCGGCTGGACTCGCCACGCCATCAGCGAGATCTCCGTGCACGACCTGGTCACCGGCGAGAAGATCGGCGAGGTGCCGACCCCCGGGCTCGGCTCGATCGGCGGCATCACCGAGCGTCCCGAGGGCGGGCACGAGGCGTGGTTCGGCTACACCGACCACACCAGCCCGGCGAGCATCCAGCGCTACGACGCCCGCACCGGCGAGACCACGCTGTGGGCGGCCTCCCCGGGCGCCGTGGAGGTTCCCGAGGTCACCACCGAGCAGGTCGTCTACCGCTCCGCCGACGGCACCGAGGTCCACATGATCGTGGTGTCCCGGCCCGGCTCCGGCCCCCGCCCGACCATCCTGTACGGCTACGGCGGGTTCGGCCTGCCGATGACGCCGGGCTTCTCCGCCACGACCCTGGCCTGGGTCGAGGCCGGGGGCGTCTACGCGGTGGCCCAGCTCCGCGGCGGCGGCGAGCAGGGCGAGGAATGGCACCGCGCCGGCATGCTCTCCCGCAAGCAGAACGTCTTCGACGACCTGCACGCCGCGGCCGAGCACCTGATCGCCACGGGCGTGACCACGCCGGGGCAGCTCGCGATCTCCGGCGGCTCCAACGGCGGCCTGCTGGTCGGCGCGGCCCTCACCCAGCGTCCCGAGCTCTACGCGGCGGTGGCGTGCTCGGCGCCGCTGCTCGACATGGTCAGGTACGAGAAGTTCGGCCTCGGCGCCACCTGGAACGTCGAGTACGGCTCGGCGGACATCCCCGAGGAGTTCTCCTGGCTGTGGGGGTACTCGCCGTACCACCACGTCCGCGAGGGCGTGCGGTATCCGGCGACGCTGTTCATCGTCTTCGCCTCCGACACCCGGGTGCACCCGCTGCACGCGTACAAGATGTGCGCCGCGCTGCAGCACGCCCAGGCTCCGGACGGGCCGCCCGTCCTGCTGCGCAACGAGGCCGAAGTCGGGCACGGGGCGCGGGCGGTGAGCCGCTCGGTGGAGCTGCTCGCCGACCAGCTCGCGTTCCTGGCCCAGCACACCGGTCTCACCGGCTGAGGGGCGACCTCAGCGCGGGAAGACGATCGTCTTGTGGCCGTCCAGCAGCACGCGCTGTTCCGCGTGCCAGCGGACGGCCCGGGCGAGCGCGAGCCGCTCGACGTCCCGGCCCATCGCGGCCAGGTCGTCGGGCGAGTGGGTGTGGTCCACCCGCGCGACCTCCTGCTCGATGATCGGCCCCTCGTCCAGGTCGGCGGTCACGTAGTGCGCGGTCGCGCCGATCAGCTTCACCCCGCGTGAGTACGCCTGGTGGTAGGGCTTGGCGCCCTTGAACGACGGCAGGAACGAGTGGTGGATGTTGATCACCCTGCCGCTGAGCTTGGCGCACAGGTCCGCCGAGAGCACCTGCATGTAGCGGGCGAGCACGACCAGGTCGGCGCGGTAGTGCTCGACCAGCGTGAGGACCTCGGCCTCCTGGCGCGGCTTGGTCTCGGGCGTCACCGGCAGGTGGTGGTAGTCGATGCCGTAGGACTGGGTGAGCGGCCGCATGTCGGGGTGGTTGGAGACGACGGCGACGATCTCGATGTCCAGCAGGCCCGAGCGCGTGCGGTACAGCAGGTCGTTCAGGCAGTGGCCGAGCTTGCTGACCATCACCAGCACCCGGGGCTTGACCGCGAGGTCGTGCAGGCGGAACTCCATGGCGAGCTCGGGGACGAGCGCCGCGAAGGCCGTGCGCAGCTCGTCCTCGATCAGCGAGGAGGTGAACTGGACCCGCATGAAGAAGCGCCCGGCCACCGGGTCGCCGAACTGCTGACTCTCGGTGATGTTGCACCGGCGCGCGGCCAGCAGCCCGGAGACCGCCGCCACCACGCCCGGCTTGTCCGGACAGGACAAGGTCAGTACATACTCGGAGCCCACCGACGTCTCACCCTTTCCTCTGCGCCTGAGGCAGATTACCGCTCGGCGAGGGCCGGGGCGCCGTCCACGGCCGAACGCAGTGCGCCGGGCCGGACGGACGCCCCCGGCAGACGCGGGCAAAAGGTGCATTGCACTCGCCCAACGGTACTGAGGCGCAAATCCACAGCATCTCTTGCCCCCCGTTGACCTGCGGCTTCATAGCCTCTAATGCGTGAAATGGGTCGACAGCAGAGGATTCGAGGTCGAGGCCCTGGTCCTCGGCAACCAGCCCTTGTTGCGCGTGCGCCGAGGCCGGGATTACGTGGCCTACTACACGGACGTGGCCGAGCTGTCCCGGCACCTCGACCTGGCCGACCTCGTCGTGACCGACTGAGCCTCGCCGGGGCCGGCCGGACATGTTCCTCGCGGCGGGCCCGGACGAGAGTTACAGTGGCGCCCGAGGGAGCGGAGAGGAGCCGGCGGGTGCTGAAGTGGGACACCTTGTCACCGGGAGAGAAGAGGGCGGCCGTCGCGCTGGCGGCGATGCTTCCTGGGTACGTCAACGCGGTGTTCGTGGCCGAGCATCTCGCCGAGACGATCGCGTGGCGGCGCGGCGAGCTCACCGACGAGCAGCTGCTCGCCCGCACCGGCTGGAAGTTCAACGCGACGCCGGAGCAGTACGCCGACATGGCGCTCAGATCCGCCCAGGCGGCCGGCATCGACCCGGTCGAGTGGCTCGACGCGATGAAGGACGCCTACGAGGAGCAGCGTGCCATCGCCGCCGAACTGGAGGCCCACTCCAACCGCCCCAAGGAGTCCCCCGACGAGTTCTGGAAGATCGTCAACGCCAACACCTGGCCGGACATCCCCGGTGAACCCCAGCCCTAGGACCGCACGACCGACCGACCGAACGCCCACGCACCGGCGAGGGCTCCGTTCACGTCGGTGGATCGGTGCGGTACCGTCCGGGGATCGGATGACGGGCGAGGGTGTCGATGGCGAGCAGTGACCGGCCGGCCGCGCGGGTGGTCTGTGTCGACGGCCAGGGACGGGTGTTGTTGTTGCGCTGGCGGGACACCGTCAGCGGGGTGGTGTTCTGGGAGCCGCCGGGGGGTGGCATCGATCCCGGGGAGACGCCGCTGGAGGCGGCGCGCCGGGAGCTCGCCGAGGAGACCGGGCTGCCCGGTGACGCGGTGGCCGACGTGTCGGTGCCGGTGGAGCGCGACTACCACTGGCTCGGCGTCCACTACGTCAAGGTGGAGCCCTTCTACCTCGCGCGCTTCCCCGGATCCCCGCGGGTGGCGCCCGCCACGCTGACCGGCGAGGAGCAGGAGACCTTCCTCGGGCACGGCTGGTTCACCCCGGAGGAGATCGCGGCCCTGCCCGAGCCGGTCGAGCCGCCCGCCATGGCGCGGATCGTCGGCCTGCTGGAGGAGACCTGCCGGCCTCGCGAGGAACCCAGCCCGCCTCGTGAGGAACTACCCGGCCGGCGTCGCGAGTGACACTGGCGGCGTCCTCGTCCTCCGGTCAGCCGGACGGGTGCTCGCGGAGGGCGGTGAGGATGTCCTCGTCGTCCGGGGCCAGTTCCTGGGCCCGGCGCAGGTCGGCCAGGGCGGCGGCCCGGCGGCCGAGGTCTCCGAGGGCGACGGCGCGGTTGAAGTAGAGCGCCGCGTCCTCGCCCAGGCCGAGGGCGCGCGTCAGGTCGGCCACCGCGCCCTCCAGGTCGGCCGTCTCGTACCGCAGGCTCGCCCGTCCGGCCCACGCCGGGACGAGGCCGGGCGCGGCCGCGAGCGCCCCGTCGAACGCCTCGCGCGCCCGCGCGTACCGCCCGGCCACGGTTTCGAGCTGCCCGAGGACGCACAACAGGTGGGGGTTGCGCGGGGCGAGCGCCAGCCCGGCGTCCACGTCGGCCCGCGCGGCCCCGTCGAGGCCGAGCTGGGCCAGCAGCCCGGCGCGGTTGATGTAGGCGTCGAGGTAGCCGGGGTCGAGCTCGATCACGCGGTCGAGGTCGGCCCTGGCCGCCGGGAGGTCGCCCTCGGCGAGCAGGAGCTGGGCGCGGTTGTAGTGCGCCTCGGGCAGGGGCGGGCTCAGCCGGGCGGCGGCGTCGTAGTCGGCCAGCGCCGCCTCCGTGCGGCCCATCTGGAAGAGCAGGTTGCCGCGGTCCAGGTGATAGTCGGGGTAGTCGGGGTCCATCGCCACGGCGGCGTCCAGGTCGGCCAGGGCCTCCTCGGGGTGACCCATCACGCCGAGGAGCTGCGCCCGGTTGGCGCGCAGGATCATGCGGTGGACCAGGTGGCGCTCGGGGGGAAGATCGGTCTCGGCGAGCTTGATGGCGGATTCGACCAGCGTGAGCGCCGCCTCGACGCGGCCCGCGCGCATCTCGATGAGGGCCTTGCCGTTGAGGTCGAAGCCCAGCTTGAAGGCGCGGACGGCGCGGTCGGGCAGCAGCGTGGAGATCGCGATGGCCTCGTTGACCCAGCCCTGGGCGCGGCCGAGGTCGCGCCGGGCGGGGTCGGGGTGGCGCGCGTCCAGCATGGCGGCGCCGTAGGCCGCCGCCGAGTGCACCTCCGGATCCAGGCTGGCGCGGCGGGCCCGCTCGTACAGCTCGCGCGCCTCGTCCCGGCGTCCGAGGCCGGCCAGCGCGGTCGCCGTACCCTGGAGCAGGTTCCACCACCGGCCCGTCGCCGGCTCGGCCAGGGCCAGGCCGCGCAGCCCGAAGTCGGCGGCGGCGTGCAGGAAGCCCTCGCCCAGGCAGTGGTCCAGTGCGTCCCACAGCGCCTCCACCCCCGCGCCGGACGGGTCGCTCCCGTGCTCGCGGTGGTAGGGGATGGCGCCCAGGGCGTGGGACCGCTCCCCGGTGGCGGCGAGCGCGTCGGCGCGCCGGTCGTGCAGGCGGGCACGCTCTGCGGGGGGCAGGGCGTGGTAGGCGGCGGGCGCCCGGGGGTCGTCCAGGGTGCCATCGAAGGCGACATAACGGTCGGCAAGATCCCGTGGATCTTCCGTAGCCGATAAATCCGCTTTTATCGCCTGCCCGCTAAACCAATCTTGGGGCGCTTTACTCGAACACACGACAATTGTCAATCGAGCGGAGTCGAAACGGCGCGACAGCGTGTGGAGAAGTTCGCGGTCGGTCTCGTCCGCCTCGTCGACGTTCTCGGCCACGATGGCCGGGAGCTTCACCCCGCAGTCCCGGACGAATTCGGCGATTCCATTCGCGATCCGCAGCGTGCGGCGCGGGGCCGGCACGAGGATGCGCTCCTCGTCGGGCAGGCGGACGTACAGGGGATCCCGGCGGGCGGGCACCCGGTCCCGAAGATCGGGTGCCGCCGCTCGGATCTCGATGTCGTGGTCCGCCACGACACCGGGGGCGCGCTCAAGCGCGGCCGGCACCAAGGCATGGAGCAGCGCTCCCCCGAAGGTGTACGGCCCTCGAAGGCGCCGGTGGGCGTCGACGACCGGGATCGGCCACCACGGCAGGCCGAGCCCGTCGAGCACGGTCAGGCGGTCGCGCGAGCGCCCCCCGTGGATCCAGAGGTGGCCGGGACGGCCGGTCACCCCTTGTGGATCGCACTCGCGCTGCCGGTGAGATGGACCATGCCAGGCTTGCGGACGACGATCTTCTTCATCGGGTGCCCTCTCCTCAGGTCTTCACTACAAAGACCTAATTATCGGACAAATCGATAAATCCGCAAGCATAGGCAGCGTCTGGATCGAAATAAGATATATTTTGCCGCCTAGCGGGTAAGTTGCGATGAAGGCTGCGACGTCAGGGGCTTCTCCCCGTAAACAACCACAAGTCCGCCCCTCTGCTCCCGGCGGACTTCCCGCCAGCCGTACTTCCGGTAGAGCTCCAGCGCCGCACCCTGCGCCAGCGTCGTGTCACCACGCAGCGTGCTGTAGCCGAGCCTCCGCGCGGACTCCTCCAGCGCGTCGATGATCAGCGTGCCGAACCCGCGCCGCTGGAAGTCGGGACGGACCCGCAGCCGGCACAGCTCCGCGCACGCGTCGTCGACGCGCCGCAGGCCGCCCATGGCCACGATGCCGGCGCCCTCTACCTCGCCGACCAGGAACTCGCCCCGGTCGGCCAGGTAGACCTCGTTGATGCGCGGGATGTCATCGTCGTAGTAGACCCCGTCTCCCAGGGTGATCCCGACCTGGGCGAGACAGGTGCGGTGCAGGTCCCAGACGGCTTCCCGATCCGACCAGCGATACCGCCTGAGCGCAAGCGTCATACATCGGCCTCCGCCGGTGCCTGAGGGGGCGGGCTCATCGTCGCGAGACGCTCGATGAAGTCCCTGAGCCCGTCGATGTCACCACATTTGACCTGAATCGCCTTGGCAAGATCGGCGGCCCGGCGCACGATGATGTCCGTCCGGAAGCCGTCGCCCACCCGGTTCACCGCCTCCTCGCCGAGCCGCAGCGCCTCGCGCCCGTCGCCTTCGAGCAGCCTGCACTGCGCCTGGTCGAATCTGATGAGCGTCTGGTCGAGCAGGTCGCCCTCGTACTTCTCCAGCGCCTGCTCCAGGATCAGGTCGGCCTCGACCGTCTGCCCGAGCCGGGTCAGGGCGTCGCCCTGGTGGAAGTAGAGCTGGCGCTCGGTGTAGCCGAAGACGGTGTCCTCCTGCTGAGCCGGGTTCATCTGGGCGAACGCGGCCCTGGCACGGGCCAGCGCCCGCTTGGCCTGGTCGACGACGTCCTTCTTGCCTCCCGCGTTGGCGAGCATCGACAGCGCCCTGGCCTCCACGACGGGGGCCATGGCCTTGGCCGCGCACGGTGTCTGCCCGGCGAGGTCGCGGCTCTTCTTGGCGAGGTTGAGGGCCTCGCGCGGATCTCCGTAGAACAGGGGCACCAGTGCCTCGCGCGCGGTGACCCAGGCCCGCAGCGCGCGGTCCCCGGTCTCGTCCGCGGCGGTGCGCGAGGTGCGGAAGAACGACCGGGCGAGGCGCTGGTCGCCGAGGTCGATCATGATGATGCCGGCCAGGCCCGAGAGGCGGGCGGCCAGCGCGCAGAGGCGCTCCTGGAGGTCGATCGGCTGGTGGCGCTCCATCGCCTGCCGGACCGTGCTGAACTCCAGGAGCACGTCGCAGAGCTGCCGCAACGGCGGGGTGTTCATGTACTGCCGGCCGAAAGAGGCCGCGGCCTCTTCCCAGTGATCGAGCATGGCCGGGGACACGGTGGTCGACACCAGTGTCTCGTCCATGCGCCTGCGGATGTTGTCGGCCGCACCGAGTACGGAGTCGTTCAGCGGCACCGCGGTACCCGCGATCATCGCCAGCAGCGTCCTACGTAACACGTTCTCGTCCTCCTCACCCCCGTCCGCGGTCGAGTCGCTGAGCGGCTTGACCCACAGCTCGCGCGATTCGGGGGAACTCTCGGGTTTGACCTCCTGGAGGCCGCCCCGCACGACGCCGGGCATGCGGTGGCCGTGGCCACAGATGCACGGGCCGTCGTAGCCGAGGGCGGCCGGTTCGACCCGGTAGACGGAACACAGATAGTGGAGGTACTCGGGCCCGGGGCGTTTCAACCCGCTTTCGTATGCGCTGAGAAGCGTTTCCCCTATGCCGGGTACCGGTTTGCCGTCGCGTTCGAACAGAGCGCGTACCTGTTCGATCACATCGGCAAGGGCGACCCCATGGGCGAGGCGGTGTGATTTGATTCGAGTTGTCCCGAAATGAGGGGAGCACTCTTCATAAATCTCCTCGGCGATTCGGGCGGAACTGCGCCCGGTCGCCAGACCTCGCGCCCGGGTTCGCCGGGCCAACTCCGTTTCCTTGTGCTGTCTGCCGGACATCCCGGCCCCTCCCTTGCGGCCAGCCGCTCATGCTGGCCACATCGCCGACCGGTTCATCACCTGCGATGACGCAGCATCACGCCCGGGTTACGCTGCGTCTATTGAGAATGATGGACCAGTTATGACCCGCTGTGAAAGGACGATAGAAGCTACTGGCATAGGATCGTCCCCCGCCGGACGTGTTCTTTCAACCCACTTGAAATAACCGCCCACCCGACAAGCCGTGAACCTTCGTTGACCCATCGGCCGACGTGAGTCAGATTTGGCCAACCGACCGCGATTCACCTGGGAGATTAACGCCGGGGAAATCGCACAGGACGAGGGAAGGCTCCCAGTGGACGACAGCTTCCAGCACCTGGAACGACTGGCCGATGAGCTCGACGCTCGTGGGCTGCTCGCCAGGGTGGTGCGCACACAGTCGGGACGGGCGTTCGTCCGCGTGATCAATCCGAACGCCACGAGCCTGGCCGAGAACGTCACCTACCGCGCGCAGGCGGCCCCCGCATACTTCTGGTGGTCGTGGGGCGAGCGCATGCACACGGCCGACGACCCGGCGGGCGCGGCGACCAAGGTCGCCCGAGTGCTGGCCGCGGTGAGCGAATAGGCACGAGGCGGGCGTGGTGCAGCGCAGTCATCGCGTCCGCCTGTGTCACACCGCGGCTCTTCGGGTCGGCGGGGCGTCCGGTGCGGAGCGCTCCGGCCTGTGGCGACACAGCCACCGGAGCGCTGGGCGCCCCGCCGGCTCCGTATATCGATGATCGGAGAGCGGCCACTGGACGCACGATCCTGATCGAACAGCAGTCACCCGACGCATCTTCATGATCGCAAAGCCGCCACCGGCGCGGATGACCTCCGCGGCCGGCGGTGATCGGGGATCCCCCGATCGGAAACGGCGCGGGACACGCTTCCGGGTGCGTGTCCCGCCCGGGCCGTACGTCACCGGGGTGTCCGGGCCCGCCCTCCGCGGCCCGGGCCGGGCACTCCCGTCTTCCCCGGCGCGGTGTGACGTCGGCCGGGCCGGTCGGCGGAGTCGCTTCGGTCAAGTACCGTTTTCTCTAGGTCAAGGACCGACATCGTCTTCGCCGACCGACCCGATCCGAAGGGGATCAAACCGCGTGTTCCTGCCGGACCCTAGCCCCTCCCCGTCTTCCTCTCCGTCGCCCGATGACGTCATCCCCGATGTGGGCGACACCGTGCAACAACTCATGAAGACATGCGCAGGTAGCAGTAATGACAACCCCTTCTGTGGCATGCTGCTGAGCGTGCTACCCGCCGACTGGGCGTCCCCGGTGGCCTGGATCATCGGCATCGTCCTGATCATGGCGATCGCCCTCATCGTGCGGAAACTGCTCCACCGGGTGGTCGACCGCGTGATCCGCCGCGCCGCCGACGGCGTCATGCCCGAGCGCCTGCGCTTCCGGGCGCAGCCCGTGGACGCCACCACGGCCGTGATCACCGAGCGGAGGCGGCAGCGGGCCGAGACCCTTGGGTCCGTCCTCAACAGCCTGATCACCGCCATCGTCTTCGGCACCGCCGGGCTCATGGTGCTCAGCCGCTTCGGCCTCGACCTCGCCCCCATCCTGACCAGCGTCGGCATCCTCGGCGTCGCGGTCGGCTTCGGCGCCCAGGAGCTGGTCAAGGACTTCATCGCCGGCATGTTCATGCTGGTCGAGGACCAGTACGGGGTCGGCGACCTGATCGACACCGGGATGGCGGTCGGCACCGTTGAGGCCGTGACGCTGCGCATCACCCGCCTGCGCGACGTCGACGGCCGGGTCTGGTACGTCCGCAACGGCACGATCACCCGGGTCGGCAACGAGTCGCAGGGGTGGTCGCGGGCCGTCGTCGACGTGCCGGTGGCCTACGAGGCCGACATCTCTGGCATACGGGACGTCCTCAAGGGCATCGCCGAGGACGTCTGGAACGACCCGAACCTCCGCGACATCGCGATCGTCGAGGAGCCCCAGGTGTACGGGCTGGAGCAGATCTCCGACAAGGCGATGATCTTCAGGATCAGCGTGAAGACCGTGCCGTCGCAGCAGGCCGAGGTCGCCCGCGAGATGCGCATGCGGGTCAAGATGACGCTGGACCGCGCGGGCATTCCCCTCGCCGGGGTCTGAGTAGGCTGGTGAACGTGTCCGCTACTCCTCCGGAATCCATGTCCTTCTACGACGCCGTGGGCGGCTCAGAGGCTTTCGAACGCCTCGTGCACCGCTTCTACCAAGGCGTCGCCGACGACCCGCTGCTGCGCCCGCTGTACCCCGAAGAGGACCTCGAGGGGGCCGAGGAGCGCCTGCGCCTGTTCCTCATCCAGTACTGGGGCGGCCCGAACACGTACGGCGAGCGCCGCGGGCACCCCCGGCTGCGCATGCGGCACGCGCCGTTCGTGATCGGCCATGCCGAACGGGACGCCTGGCTGCGCCACATGCGCGACGCCGTCGAGTCCCTGGAGCTCCCCGGCGAGCTGGAGGCCAAGCTCTGGAACTACCTGGAGTACGCCGCGCAGAGCCTCATCAACGCCCACTGAACCACGCCCACTGAACCACGCGGCCGTTTCACGGCTCAGGGTCGAACTCAGGCCGTCCGACCACGACGTGGTGCGCATGCCCGCCCCGACACCGTCGCGCGGAAGGGATCGTCTCTCACCCTTCCGCGCGACGACTCCGGAAGCACCGCCGCGCCCCGAACAGCTCAGTCGCGGGTGAGCTTGCGGTACGTCACCCGGTGCGGGCGCGCCGCATCGGCGCCCAGACGCTCGATCTTGTTCTTCTCGTAGTCGGCGAAGTTGCCCTCGAACCAGAACCAGTTCGAGCCGCCTTCCCACGCGAGGATGTGCGTCGCGATGCGGTCGAGGAACCACCGGTCGTGCGAGGTGATCACCGCACAGCCGGGGAACTCCAGCAGGGCGTTCTCCAGGCTGGACAGCGTCTCGGTGTCGAGGTCGTTGGTGGGCTCGTCCAGCAGCAGGACGTTGCCGCCCTGCTTGAGCGTGAGCGCGAGGTTGAGGCGGTTGCGCTCGCCGCCGGACAGGATGCCCGCCGGCTTCTGCTGGTCGGGGCCCTTGAAGCCGAACGCCGCGATGTAGGCCCGCGAGGGCATCTCGACGTGGCCGACCTTGATGTGGTCGAGCTCGTCGGAGACGACCTGCCAGACGTTCTTCTTCGGGTCGATGTTGCCGCGGCCCTGGTCGACGTAGGAGATCTTGACCGTCTCGCCGATCGTGATGTCGCCGGTGTCGGGCGTCTCGGCGTTCATGATCATGCGGAACATCGTGGTCTTGCCCACGCCGTTGGGGCCGATGACGCCGACGATGCCGTTACGGGGCAGGTCGAAGGTGAGCCCCTCCATCAGCAGGCGGTCGCCGAAGCCCTTGGTGAGGCCGGTCGCCCGGATGACGGTGGTGCCGAGGCGCGGGCCCGGCGGGATCTGGATCTCTTCGAAGTCGAGCTTGCGGTACTTGTCGGCCTCGGCCGCCATCTCTTCGTAGCGCTGCAGACGTGCCCGGCTCTTGGTCTGGCGCGCCCGCGCGTTGGAGCGGACCCACTCCAGCTCGTCCTCCAGGCGCTTCCTGCGCTTGGCGTCCTTCTGGCCCTCGACCTTCAGACGGGCGGTCTTCTGCTCCAGGTAGGTGGAGTAGTTGCCCTCGTAGGGGTAACACCGGCCGCGGTCGAGCTCGAGAATCCACGTCGCCACGTTGTCGAGGAAGTAGCGGTCGTGGGTGACGGCCAGGACGGTGCCGGGGTACTTCTCCAGGTGCTGCTCCAGCCACTGGACGCTCTCGGCGTCGAGGTGGTTGGTGGGCTCGTCGAGCAGCAGCAGGTCGGGCTGCTCCAGCAGCAGCTTGCACAGCGCGACCCGGCGGCGCTCACCACCCGACAGCTTGGTCACCTCGGCGTCGGGCGGCGGGCAGCGCAGCGCGTCCATCGCCTGTTCGAGCTGGCTGTCGACGTCCCACCCGTTGCGGTGGTCGAGGGCCTCCTGCAGCTTGCCCATCTCGTCGAGCAGCTCGTCGCTGTAGTCGGTCGCCATGAGCTCGGCGATCTCTTCGAAGCGGGCGCGCATGGCCAGCGTCTCGGCCACGCCCTCCTGGACGTTGCCGAGGACGGTCTTGGACTCGTTGAGCGGAGGCTCCTGCTGGAGCATGCCGACCGTGAACCCGGGCATCAGCCGGGCGTCGCCGTTCGACGGCTGCTCCAGGCCGGCCATCATCTTCAGAAGCGTGGACTTACCAGTACCGTTGGGGCCCAGTACACCAATCTTGGCTCCGGGCAGGAAATGCAGCGTGACGTCGTCAAGGACAACCTTGTCGCCGTGCGCCTTGCGCACGCGCTGCATCGTGTAGATGTACTCGGGCATGCTCCTAAGACTAGGGGATTCCACCGTCGGAGTTGTCCGCTCGCGCACGAGGCGGCGGGACGGGGGCGACCGGCAGGCAGATGCGGTCGCGGCCGAGCTCCTTGGCCCGGTAGAGAGCGAGATCGGCCGCGGCGAGCAGCTCGATCAGATCGTCGCCGTGGACGCTCATGATGGCCACGCCCGCCGACACCGTGACGGTGATCATCGCGTCGTCGACCGGGATGGCCATCCTGCCGACGCGGGAGCGCAGGCGCTCGGCCACGCGGCGGGCCTCGGTGACGTCCGCACCGGGCAGCAGGACCACGAACTCCTCGCCGCCGAACCTTCCGACGACGTCGTATTCGCGGAGCTGGCTGCGCAGGGCCGTGGCGACGCCCGCGAGCACCTGGTCGCCGACCAGGTGGCCGTAGGTGTCGTTGACCCGTTTGAAGTGGTCGATGTCGACGATCAGGAGCGCGAGCGTCTCGCCGGTGCGCCGGGCGCGGACGATCTCGGTGTCGGCCTCCCGCTGCCAGGCCGTCGCGTTGAGCAGGCCGGTCTTGGCGTCGGTGCGGGCGGCGGCCTTGAGCTGGGCGTGCAGCAGGCTTCGTTGCAGGAGCACCACCGGCGGGAGCGTGAGCACCAGCAGCAGAGGGCTGACCCAGCAGGCGATGGCGACCAGGACGCCGAGGCAGAGCTCGACGACGTCGAGGATCACGCGCTCGCGGTCCCACAGGACGTCGCGCCACCGGGAGTCGGGGTCGGAGATCTGCAGGGCGACGGCGATCAGGGCGGTGTTGAGCACGGTGAACAGCACCGCGCAGCCCACGGCCAGCGCGATCGGGCCGCCCGCGCCGAGCGAGGGCCCCGTCGGGGCGCGCACGAAGGCGTGGAAGACCATGGACGCGACGCCGGCCGCGAGGCCGATCGCCGCCGCGCTGAACACCCGGCGGTAGAGCACCGTGGCCCTGACCCGGATCTGCAGCAGGAACTGCAGCGGCAGGGGCGCCAGCAGGGCGTACACCGGGGGCAGCAGGAGCGCGACCGGGAGCCACCACGCGGAGAGCAGGTCGCGGGAGACACCGGCCGGCATGCCGAGCCGGCGGGTCGCCTCGATGCAGACGGCCCCGCAGGCCACCAGGGCCAGGAAGGTCAGGAACTCCGACCAGCGGAACTCGGTCGACACGGCGAGGTAGCCCGCCGCGCCCGCGGCGAGGCCCACGGTCGCGCAGAGATAGAGGACCAGCATGGTCGGCTGAGCCAGCAACGGCCAGCGGTCGGCCAGCGATTGCACGCCGCCGCGTGACTCGTCCGAGGAATGACCGAGCGCCGTCATCGCATCCCCCAAGCTCACATCCGTCCGGACGGGTTCGAAGTCTCGACTGTACGTCTCACGATGTGTAACACAATAGTCGCAGAGTGTGCGGCCCGCGACGAGAACCGCTACGTTGGAGCACTGCGGCCACGCCTCCACCGATTGGAGGCCCAGGCCGAGAACCGACCGCTCCACGACGAGCGGCTCCCCTGCGGGAAAGGAGCAGCCATGGTGCGAGGCGTCATCTGGACCTGATCAGACGCACCCACACATGACCCACGGCGGCCCCTCGACCGGCGCGCCGCCCCAAGCTCCGCCCCGTTGGGCACGCCGACCTGACCACAGGCGGCGCACTCTGGCAAGGAACCGTCAAGAAGCGGAGCTGCCAGGGAGCTCAGGCGGCCAGACGCCCGGCCGCCTCGATCACCTCGCCGGGCGGCGCCTCGTCGGCGGGGCCGGAGGCCGGCGGCGCCTGGAGGTCACCGCCCGTCGTCTCCGGCACACCGGCCGCCGCCGTGACCGGCGCACCGGCCCCGGCGGCCGTCCGCTGCGACTTCTCGAAGGTGCTCACGCCCCGGCGCAGATCGTGGCCGACGGAGATGGCCTCCACCTCGGGCACCGCCCCCCGCCTGCCGTCGCGCTCGAAGGAGCGGACGCGCAGCCTGCCGTGCACGACGATGGGCTGACCGGGCCTGACGCACCGGGCGACGTTCTCGGCCAGCACCCGGTAGCAGCGGACGGTGTAGTAAGTGGTCTCGCCGTCGTACCAGGACCGGCTGGACCTGTCGTAGAGGCGCGGCGTGGAGGCGAGCCGCAGCGACGTGGCGCGAAGGCCGTTGTCACCGGCGAACTGCCGGGGTTCGGCGATGACGTTTCCGCTCAGCGTGATGTAGATGTCGTTCATCGTGCCTCCCATGGCGGGCCGGCGGACCGTCTCCACCGGCATGGGAGTCAGCTTGGCCCGGCCCGTCACCCTCCATGATTGCCGAACCACGTTCTGTGGATGGTTCGCCACGCCGCGCGCCCGGCTGTGGACAACCGGCCGCGGGACGGCGGGAGATCACGCGCGGGCGCGCGCGGAGGAGACCGTCAGCGCCGGGCGGCGGCGAGCGCGGCGAAGAACTCGTTGTACCGCTGGAGCTCCTGCTCCACCGGCTTGACCACCATGTCCTTCGACACGATCGAGATGCGCCGCCGCATGTCGCGTTCGAGCCGGTCCCGCTCCTTGCCCGCGCCGAGCACGACGAAGTTGCGGCTCGCGATGGCCGACAGAAGGCCGAGCCCGAGCACACTGACCACCATCACCCCGAGCCAGGGCAGCACCGAGACGTCTCCGAGCAGGTCGGCGGGGGGCTGCCCCAGCTTGAGCACGCCGTACACCACGATGGCGGCGGCCCAGGCCAGCCCGGCGGCGAACAGCGCCACCAGCAGGTACTGCCAGACCTTCAGCAGCCGCCACCACCCCGGCACGCGGTCCAGGCGCGGGGCGGTCTCGGACAGCTCTCCGGACAGGACCTCGGGCAGCCGGCTCACCTGCGAGCGCGCGGCGTCGCGGACGCCGTCGCGCCAAGCCTCGGGCATTCCGGACGTCAGCCCGTCGGCCAGCGCGTGCACGGCGTTCTCGACCTCGGCGGGCTGGGCGCTGACCTTGGCCGCCGTCACGGCCTTGATCTCGTCACGCAGATTGCCGATGCGCAGGCTACTCAAGGGGTCGGGACGCAGGCGGGAGGCCCAGCGGGCGAACGGCCAGCCGACCCAGTCGAGCGACCGCACCCCGTAGACGTTCTCCATGGCCTCCCCGACGGCCGGGACGCCGACCGCGTCGCTCAGCGCGTCGGTCAGGCCCTCCTGACGGGCGAGGTCGACCGTGGGCTGTACCATCATGGCCTCGGCCTTGGGCATGACCTTGGTCAGCCGGGCCGTGACGCGGTCGAGGTCGGCCTCCAGGCGCTGGACGGCGGCCCTGCGCCCGGCGACCGACTCGGCCAGCACGCTCTTGAGGCTGTTGACCCCACGGCCGGTCGTCGCCGAGGTCGGGACGATGCGCGGGTGCTGCACGCCCTCCCGCTTGAGCAGGTCGGACAGGTCCACGACGCACTCGGCCAGCTCCTCGGGGGCCAGCCGGTCGGCCTGGTTCAGCGCGAACACCGTGACCGCCTCGTGCCCGGCGAGCTCGGCGACGTACTTGCTGTGAGTCGCCGCGTCGGCGTACTTCTGCGGGTCGAGCACCCAGACGATGACGTCGGCGATCTGGATCAGCCGGTCGGCCTCGTGGTCGGTGATCGCGCGGATCGAATCGTGGTCGGGCAGGTCGAGCAGGATCAGCCCGTGGAGCTGGCTCTCGCCCCTGTCAAGGGCGCTGGCGCGGGCGAAGCGGTGGCGCCACTGGATCTGCAGCCAGTCGAGCAGCGGCCCGGCGCCGTCGATGCCCCACACGCAGGCGTGCGGCCGGGCGGTGGTCGGCCTGCGGACCCCGGTCGGGGACAGCTCCAGCCCCGAGACGCGGTTGAACAGCGACGACTTGCCGCTTCCCGTGCCGCCCGCGAGCGCCACCACCGTGTGCTCGCCGGACAGCTTGAGACGATCGCCGGCGCGCAGCAGCAGCCGCCCCGCCTCGGCGATCAGCGCGGGGTCGACCCTGCCGGGGCCGAGCTCCACGACCTTCGCCAGGGCCGCCATGCGGTGGCCCAGGTCACTTCTCGTCTCCATCGTCCCGGCACGTCCGCCGCTGACCGTCATCGGGCGACCTCGAGGTTGTACGTTGCCTGGTAGAGCCGCTTGGCGGCGGCTTCGTCCGGGATTCCCGCCTCGTCGAGCACCTGCACGTATCTCAGGGTCTCCTCGTCGAACAGGAGGCTGATGCGGGCGCGCAGGTCGCTGCGCGCCCTGGTGCCGATGGTGCGCAGCGAGTCGGCCCCGAGCACGCCGCGCAGCAGCCGCTCGGGCAGCGTGCCGGTGCCCGAGGCCTCCGCGACCTCCGAGCTCCCGTACCCCAGCAGGCCGATCATGAAGACGAGCGAGAGTGACTCCTCGTCGAAGGAGACCAGCTTGGCCACCGACCGCTTGGCCACGCCGCCCGTCCGGACGAGGCCCACCACGTGCTCCTGCCAGGCGCCGACCATGCGGCCGACCCTGCGGACGAACTCCTCCGACGGCCGGCCGAGGCCCGGCGTGGCGGCGAGGCGGTCGCCGGCGCGGTCGCGCTGCCGCCACCGGGTGACGACCTCCTCGGCCGCGCGCTGCCCGGCCGCGACGATGACGGACTCCAGCGCCGCGCGCAGCGCGTGCTTGAAGGCGCGCGACCGGGCGGGGGCCTGCTGGGACGCCTTGGTGGCCAGGCGGCCGGGGCGGCGCATGTGAAGGGTGCGCATCAGGTCGCCCGAGCCCGCGAAGTCCTGCCAGCGGGCGAGGACCTCCCCGCGCAGCAGCGACCCGTTGGTGGTGACCTCGTCGATCTCGGCGAGCGCGGCCATGTACGCGGCGTCGACGTCCGTCCGCAGCTCGGCGCGGAAGGCGACCTGGGCCTCCAGGTGCCGGGCGAGGGCGGGGACGCGGGCGCGGAAGCTGGACATCACGCCGTCGAGGGTGGCCTGGATGGCCTGCTCGCGGCGCTGGCCGTCCACCGAGAGCTCGGTCAGCCACATGCGCAGCTCGGCGACCTCCTCCTCGGGCAGGCGGCCGGCGGTGACCGTCGACTCGTTGATCACGAAGCGCTCGACGTCGCCGAGGCCGTACTCCTGCAGCATGCGGGCGAAGTGCTTGTCGATCACGTCCCGGGACCTCACGGGGACGCGGGACAGGACGATGGCGAGGCGGGCGCCGCGTTCCTTGGCGCGGCGTAAGACGCTCCAGGACGGGGCGTCGGCGTACCGCGCGGCCGTGGTGACGAAGACCCACAGGTCGGCGGCGTCGAGCATGCGGTGGGCGACCTCGTGGTGCGCCTCGACCACCGAGTCGATGTCCGGGGTGTCCAGCAGCGCCACGCCCGGGGGCAGCCGCTCGCTGGAGGACAGGACGAGGCTGTCGAGCGTGCCGTCCGTCCCGGGCCGGTCGACGCGGATCATGCCGCCGAGCACCTCGCCCTTGGCGAACCAGTCGCGGTCGTCGGGGTGGCAGGCCAGCACGGGGGTGCCGGTGGTGGGGCGGCGCACTCCCGTGGCGCTCAGCTTGGCCGCGGCGAGCGTGTTGACCAGCGTGGACTTGCCCGCGCCCGTGGAGCCGACGACGACGACCAGGGCGGGCGCGACGCTCATGTGCACGCGCGGGATCACGTAGTTCTCGAGCTGGGCGAGGATCTCGGCCTGGGCCTTGCGCGCGTCCTCGACCCCGGGCACGTCCAGGCCGAGCCGGAGGCCGGTGACGCTGTTCTTGAGGTTGGAGAGCGCGGCGGTCAGGGCGCGGGAGACGGGCTTGGGCAGCGGCAGCTCGCGGACGTGCGCGGACTCCTCGGGCGGGTCCGGCGGGGTTTCGGCCACGACCTCCGGGACGTCCTCGGCCGACGCCGTTCGCTCCGCGCCGTCCGATCCCTCCGCGCCGTCCGATCCCTCCGCGCCGTCCGATCCCTCCGCGCCGTCCGATCCCTCCGCGCCGTCCGATCCCTCCGCGCCGTCCGATCCCTCCGCGCCGTCCGATCCCTCTGTGGCGTCCGATTCCTTCGTGCCCTGCGATTCCTTCGTGCCGTCCGACCCCTCGGCGCTGTCCGGTTCGTCCGTGTCGTCCGCTTCGTCCGTGGCCGGCGATGTCGTCTCGGAGGCGTCCGAGCCCTCCGCGGCCGTGGCGTCGTCCGTGGTCGCGGGCTCTTCCGGCTTCTCCGGCTCGTCCTGCGCCTGCGAAGCCGGAGCGCCGGCCACCGCATCCGAGTCCGCGCCCTCCGAGGCGGCGAGGGCCTGCGCGTCTTCGCCGGACGCGCCGTCCGGGGCCAGGTCGTCGTCGACCCCGATCGCCTGGAACGTTATGGTCTGTTCCTCCAGGGCCTCGGGGAAGTCCTTCCCCTTGGTCACCTCGTCACCCGACCGCTCGGTGTGCTCATCGGCGCACTCCGTCTTCTTCGCAGCCGATTTCACGGAACCCGCTCCGCTCGCACCATCTTGATCTCCTGGCCGACCCTGACGACGTCACCGACGACCACGATCGCCGGAGGCCGCGTCCCAGCGGCGATCACGCGCTCCGCCACCGTGGTGAGGTCGGCATAAAGAGCTCGCTGGGTGGGAAGAGTACCGTCCTGTACCACCATCACGGGTGTTTCCGGCGAACGTCCTTCTCGTATCAGTGTGTGAGCGATCGCGGCAATTCTCTCGACAGCCATCAGAAGTACCAGGGTTCCCGGTGATCTCGCCAGTCCCGGCCAGTCAACAGTTGATTTCGGATCATCGGGTGCCACGTGAACGGAGATGACGTGGAACTCCTGGCTGACTCCGCGGTGGGTGACGGGCACTCCCTCGGCCGCGGGCACCGCGACCGCGCTCGTCACGCCCGGGACCACCACGACGGGAATTCCGGCCCGCGCGCAGGCCAGCATCTCTTCGCCGCCGCGGCCGAAGACGAACGGGTCGCCCCCCTTGAGCCGGACGACGAACCTGCCGCGTCTGGCGTGCTCGACCAGCAGCTCGTTGATCTTCTCCTGGGCGAGGTAGCGGCCGTAGGGGATCTTGGCGGCGTCGATCAGCTCGACGTCCGGCGCTAGCTCGTCCAGCAGGGCGCGTGGCGCGAGGCGGTCGGCGACGACGACGTCGGCCTGGGCGAGCAGCTGACGCCCGCGCACGGTGATCAGCGCCGGATCGCCGGGGCCGCCGCCGACCAGCGCGACGCCGACGGGCTTGGTGCGGTTGCGCCGGGCGTCGACCGTTCCGTCGCGCAGCGCGTCCACCACGGCGTCCCGGATGCCGGCCGCGCGGCGCGGGTCTCCCCCGGCGGTGACGGCGACGCTGATCTCGTCGACGCGGCCGCTCGCCGGAGTCCAGGCGGCGGAGGCGTCGCGGTCGTCGGCGCGCACACACCAGACGCGCTTGGCCTCGGCCTCGGCGGCGACGGCGGCGTTGACGGCGCGGTCGGACGTGCAGGCCTGGACGAGCCACGCGCCGTCGCAGTCGCCGACCTGGTACGCGCGGCGCTCCCAGGTGATCGCGCCGTCGGCGATCAGATCGTCCAGGGCCGGGGTCACGCTCGGGGACACCAGGGTGATCGAGGCGCCCGCGTCGAGCAGGGTGGGCACCCTGCGCTGGGCCACGCGCCCGCCGCCGACGACGAGCACACGCCTGCCGTCGAGGCGGAGACCGAGCAGGTAGGGCGACGACATTGGGACGGTGTTCCCTTTCCCGGGAAGTGGCAAAACCGTTGTGCGTGGAGTAAACCTACAGGCCGTCCGCGGCCGGAGGCACGGCTGCGCCGCGTTCGTCCCCCGCCGCGCGCCTGCCTTCCAGGAGCGGCCTGCGGGGATCCCAGGGTTCGCCTCCCGCCTCCACCTCGCGCCTGCGGGCGAGGGCGGACAGCGCCTCCAAGATCACGCGGTTACCCAGGTAGGCGGTGATCTCGGCGTGGTCGTACGGCGGGGCGACCTCGACGACCTCCATGCCGACGACGGGCAGTTCGTAGCAGATGCGCCGGACCGCGTCGAGCAACTCCCGGGCGGACAGCCCGCCGGGCTCGGGGGTGCCGGTGCCGGGCGCGTGGCCGGGGTCGCAGACGTCGATGTCGACGGAGAGGAACACGCCGTCGCAGTCGTCGGTGGCGATGGCGAACGCCTCGGTGAGGCATTCGGTGAGGCCGCGCTCCACGATCTCGGTCATCTCGTACGAGCGCATGTCCTGCTCGGCCATCCAGGTGAGCGTCTCGGGGCCTGGCCAGTAGCCGCGCAGCCCGACCTGCAGGAACCTGTCGCCGCGGATCGCCTCGGACTCGATGAGGCGGCGCATGGGCTGGCCGTGGCCGTACAGGTGGCCGAACTCGATGTTCCCGGTGTCGGCGTGCGCGTCGAAGTGGATCATCGAGACGCGCCCGAAGCCGTGGTGGCGGGCCACGCCGCGGGCGTCGGGCAGGGCGATGGTGTGGTCGCCGCCGAGGACGAGCGGCAGGGCGCCGGACGCGGCGATCGTGTGGACGGCCTCCTCGATGTTCGCGATCGAGGTCTCGATGTCGCCGGAGTAGCACTCGACGTCGCCGGCGTCGAGGATCTTCAGGTCGCGCAGCGGGTCCACGCGCAGGGCCAGGCTGGGCCGGGACCCGTCGTGGGGAAGGTAGCAGGCCTGCCGCAGGGCCATCGGGCCGAACCGCGCGCCGGGCCGGTTGCTCGTGCCGCCGTCGAACGGTGCCCCGAGGATGACGACGTCCGCGCCCGCGTAGCTCGCCGGGTCGCCGAGATCGCAGCGCTCCACGCCGAGGAACGTGATGTCGGGGCCGAACATGGGGCCGTAACGCATCGGGGTCCAATCATGCTCTGGCAGCAGAATGTCACCATTTAACCGTATTAACGGAACGTGCCCACCCCAGCGCGAGATCCGGCCTCGGCCCTGCCCTCACGACGGACGCACGCCCCCTCTGCCGCCGTACGGACGCCGCCTGTCAGGACGTACGCCCGGCGCCGTCCTTGCCGGTCACCCCCGCCGAGTCGAACGTGGCGACCTCGTGCATGACGCGCACGGCCGCGCCGACCAGCGGATACGCCAGCAGCGCCCCCGTCCCCTCGCCCAGCCGGAGCTCCAGGTCCACCAGAGGACGAAGGCCCAGATGGCCGAGCGTGATCGCGTGCCCGGGCTCGGCCGAGCGGTGCCCCGCCACGCAGTGGTCGACGGCCGCCGGGGCCAGCGCGGCGGCGGCCAGCGCGGCGGCCCCGGCGATCACGCCGTCCAGGATGACCGGCACGCGCGACGCCGCGGCGGCGAGGACGAAGCCCGTGATGGCCGCGTGCTCAAGGCCGCCGACCGCCGCCAGCCTGCGCAGCGCCTCCCGCCGCCCCCGGTCAGGCCCTTCCGGGGCGGGCGGAGGGGCCGTGACCCCGTTGACCTCCAGCCCGCGCCGGACGATCTCGATCTTGCGGGCGAGCGAGCCCGCGTCGGCGCCCGCGCCTCCGCCGGTCACCTCGGCCGCGTCCCGGCCGGTGAACGCGCAGATCAGCGCGGCGGAGGCGGTGGTGTTGGCGATGCCCATGTCCCCGGCGACCAGGCAGGCCGCGCCGGCGTCCACCAGGTCGAGCGCGACCCGCACGCCGACGCCGACCGCCGCGAGCGCCTGCTCGGCCGACATCGCCGGTCCGCGGGACAGGTCGGCGGTGCCGTACGCCACCTTGCGCGCCAGCAGGCGGGGCGACTCGGGCAGGTCGGAGGCGACGCCCACGTCCACGACCGTCACCGACGCGCCCGCGTGCGCCGCGAAGGCGTTCGCCACCGCGCCGCCCGCCACGAAGTTCGCCACCATCTGCGCGGTGACCTCCTGCGGCCAGCGGCTCACCCCGTGGGCGTGCACCCCGTGGTCGGCGGCGAAGATCGCCAGGGCGGCGGGCACGGGAAGCGGCGGCGGGCAGACGCCCGCGATGCCCGCCAGCCGTACGGCCACGTCCTCCAGCTCGCCGAGGGCCCCGCGCGGCTTGGTCAGGCGGTCCTGGTGGGCGCGGGCCCTGGCCATCGCCCCGGCGTCGGCCGGGCCGATCGCGGCCAGCGTCCGCTCCAGGGCCTCCATCGTCCAGGGCGCCGTCCAGGGCTCGGGCGCGCTCATGCTCAGACGCGCCCCTCCGCCATCGCGGGCCTCTCCCGAGGTGTCCGCCGCGCGCGCAGGACGTCCTGCCCGGCGGGCTCCAGGGGCTCGACGCCGTCCAGCGCGTCCGTCAGGGACTCGACCTCCTCCAGCACGCCCTCCAGCGTCTCGACGTCCTCCACAGGCTCGGCTCCGACCGGCCCCTCCAGGGTCGCGCCGAAGGACACCTCCAGGCGGTCCCCCTCGGGCTCGCCCGCGGTCAGCGTCCGCTCGTACCTCTCGATGATCAGGTCGGCGAGGCCCTCGCAGTCGCCGATGACCTCGGCGCAGCGCACGTCCAGGTCGATGTGCCCGGCGGCGTACGCCAGGGCCTCGGCCCAGATGCGTTCGAGGACGGCGCCCGCGAACAGCAGGTACGGAAGCACGACGACGCGCTTGGCGCCGAGGCGGCGGCAGCGCTCGATGCCCTGGGCGACGCTCGGCGGCGCGTCGGACACGTAGGCGGTCTCGACGGTCAGCAGGCCGGGCGCGTGGGTCTCCCAGAACAGCCGCGACACGCGGTGGACGTCGGCGTTGGCGGCGGCGTCGGAGGAGCCGTGCCCCACCAGCACCACGGCGGTCTCGGCCGGGGTGACCGGCTCCCGGTGGGCCTCGTGGTCGTCGGCCGGGGAGACGGCGGTGAGGCGCGGCATCTCGGCGAGCGCGTCCGCGAGCCGCTCGCCCATCAGCGCCAGCGCCCCCGGGGACGCGGCGAGCGACTGACCGTAGTCATAGGTCAGGGTCGGGTGGGCCACCCGCGCCCGCGCGAGCGCGGCGGTGATGGCGGCCTCGTCACCCAGCGTGAGGGGGAGGGCGACCATGCGGTGGTGGCCGCGGGCCACGAGGGAGGCGACCGAATCGCCGAGCGAAGGGCGTCCCCGGGCGGCGAACCCGCCGGACACGTCGGCGGCGACCCCGTCGAGGCGGCACCGCAGGCGGTGGACGAAACGGCCGAACTCGGCCGCGCCCGTGTCGTCGTGGGCGCCGTGCCCGATGAGCAAGAGCGACGGCTTCATATGGATCTCCGATACGTTGACCTGCGGTTATGTTGGCCGGGTCGCGAGGATATACGAATCTGCCAATCCATGGACATGACTTTGCGCCCTATTTGGCCAAGTCAAGACCGATGATTCATCGTGATCTTGCGGACGGAGCGACCGGCGGAGACACCCCTCCGCCTCCGTTACCTGCCGCTTAGAAGGGTTCGCCCTTGAGCAGGCTGAACAGGACGGCGTCGGAGAGGCCGCCGGAGACGTGCAGGGCGCGCCGCAGGATTCCCTCCTCGGTGAAGCCCGCCTTCCTGGCCACCCCCTGGCTCGCGTGGTTGCCCACCGCGATGAGCAGCGTGACCCGGTGGAACCCGCGCATCATGAGGAACGTGGTCAGCGCCCGGGTCGCCTCCAGCGCGACGCCCTGACGCCGCGCCCAGGGCGAGATCCAGTAGCCGATCTCGGCGTCCCCGCGTTCCCAGTCGGCCCGCTGCACTCCGGCCGAGCCGGCCAGCCGGCCCCCGGTCCTGGGCTCGATGGCGAAGTGGACGCCGTTCACCGAGTCGGCGTGGGCGTACCGGGTGCACCAGTCGTACGCGCGCTGGAGGTCGTACCCCTCGGCCCAGGGCATCCAGCGGTTGATCTCGGGGTCGCCGTCGACCGCGGCGTGGACGTCGCGGGCGTCGGTGCCGGTGAAGGGACGCAGCAGGAGCCGCTCGCTCTCCAGGCGGACGCCGGTGCCGAAGCCGCGGCCGTTCACCGTCGGCGGCCCCATGGCGAGATCGCGGGAGATCATGCCGAAGACCACCAGGTCGTGCGGCCCGTCGTCCTCGTGGCCGCCGCCGCGCAACAGCCCCTCGCGGGTGAACCCGGCCTTCTCGGCGACGCGGAGCGACGAGGTGTTGTCCAGGTTGGCGCGCAGCTCCACCCGGCGCAGGCCGCCCTCGGTGAGCGCCCACTCGGTCAGCCCGGCGAGGGCTTCGGTGGCGTACCCCCGGCCGCGGTGCATGGGGTGGACGCCGTACCCGACCTCGGCGGTCCCGGCGGCCCACACGGCCTTGAAAAGGCTGATCGCGCCGACGATGACGCCGTCGGCGAGCATCGCGAGGTGGACGCCCTGGCCGGACCGCCACAGCTCGTGCACGCCGTAGGAGAGCCACTGGGACACGCCGGAGACGTGAGCGGGGACGCCCGGCGGGAGGAACCGTGCGCCGGACTCGACGATCACCCTCACCCTGTCGGCGTCGTGCGGGCCGAAGGGCCGGAGCACGAGCCGCTTGGTCGTGATCGTCAAGTGCTGTTCAAAGCCGGACAATTTCATCCCCCCTGTGCGGACATATCAGCTCACCGCACAAGGGGGATGGTTCGCAACTCAGGACGCCGAGGCGAGTGCCTCGCGCCACTTCACCCGGGCGCCGGTGCGCAGGACCGCCCGCTGGTAGATACGCCCGCCGAGCAGCAGCACGGCGACCGCCGCGACGATCATCAGCCCCGCGGCCAGGCCCGTCTCCCAGAGCGGCACGTCGACGACCGCCGAGCGTACCGGCATGACCATCGCGGAGAACGGCGGGACGATCGACAGCACGTGCGTCAGAGTGCTGTCGGGCGCGCCCGCCGCGACGAACCCGACCAGGTAGCTGGCCATCAGCAGCATCGTCGCGGGGGTCAGCACTCCGCTGAGCTCCTCCTGCCTGGACACCAGCGAGGCGATGGCCGCGAACATCGCCGCGTAGAAGACGTAGCCCAGCAGGAACCACACGACGGCGCCCGCCACCACCCCGTACGTGCCCTCGGGCAGGTCCGGAACCGCGCCGGTGATCTGCGCCGCCGCCAGGCCGACCACCGCGATGACGATCACCTGGGACAGCCCGAGCACGCCCAGGCCGATGACCTTGCCCGCCAGCAGCTGCCACGGGCGCACCGCGGTGAGCAGGATCTCGACGATCCTGCTGCCCTTCTCCTCCACCACGCCCATCGCCACCCAGGTGCAGACCTGGATCAGCAGCATGAACAGGATGACGACGATGACCATGGCGAGCACGCGCCGGATCGTGGCGTCCTCGCCGGTGCCGTTGAGCGACACGGCCTTCATCGGCCCGACCCGCTGGGCCTGCCCGACCTTGGCCGGGTCGAGGCCCGCGGCCGTGAGGTTCGCCTCGGTGGCGACCGCGCGGTGGGCCGTGTCGAGCATCACCGCCAGGCTGTCGCCGACCACGGTCTTGGCGATGACGGTGGCGTTGTCCACGACGGCCGCCTCGACGTCGCCGTCCTCGACGCCCTTGCGCGCCGCGGCCTCGTCGGCGTACCGCGTGACCGTGACGGTGACGTCGCCCGCCTGCGCGGCCTGGGCGGCGAGCGCCGCCTGGAGCCGGTCGGCCTGCTGCCCCGCCAGGCCCACGGTGTAGTCGGAGCCGCCGCCGATCAGCTTGGGAAGGGCGGCGAGCACGGCCACGAGCACCGCCGTCACGAGCAGCCCGTAGCGGAAGCCCTTCGTCCGGCTCCGAACGTCGATCTCGCGGCGGGCGACGAGCGTCACGGCGTTCACGCGACCACCTCACGGAAGATCTCGGCCAGCGAAGGCTCCTGCCAGGCGAAGTGCTGGACCTGGCCGGCCTGGGCGGCGACGCGCAGGGCCTCCTGGTCGTCGGTGGGCGTGAGGATCACCTCGTCGTACCGCGCGCCGTCGCCGAACGTGCGGTCGGTCTTGGCGACGATCTCGCCGGGCAGCCGGTCGGCCCAGCCGGGCAGCGCGCCGGTCACGACGATGCGCAGGCGCTTGCGGGACTCCCGTGCCCGCAGCTCCTCGACCGTGCCCCCGGCGATCATGCGCCCCGCCTTGATGATGCCGACCGAGTCGCACAGGCGCTCGACCAGGTCGAGCTGGTGGCTGGAGAAGACGACCGGCACCCCCGCCGCCTTGCGCTCGGCGAGGACGCCGGCCAGCGCGTCGACCGCGATCGGGTCGAGGCCGGAGAACGGCTCGTCCAGGACCAGCAGCTCGGGGCCGTGGATGAGCGCCACGGCGAGCTGCACGCGCTGCTGGTTGCCCAGCGACAGGCTGTCGACGTCGTCGCCGCGCCGCTCGGTCAGGCTCAGCCGCTCGATCAGCTCGTCCGCCGACCTCTTGGCGGCCTGCGGGCTCATGCCGCCGAGCCTGCCGAAGTACTCGATCTGCTCGCCCACGCGCATCTTCGCGTACAGCCCGCGCTCCTCCGGCATGTAGCCGAACCGGCGGCGGGTCTCGTGGCCGGCCCGGTCGCCGTTCCAGCGCACCTCGCCGCCGTCGCTGCTCAGCACGCCCATCACGATGCGCATCGTCGTCGTCTTCCCCGCGCCGTTGGCGCCGACGAAGCCGAACATCTCACCGGAGCGCACCGTCAGGCTGACGCCGTCGAGTGCCACCGTGTCGCCATACCGTTTTCTCAGGCCGTCGACCTCAAGCATGGGGGGATCCCTTCATGATCTTTTCGAGCACCGCGACGTAGTCCTGGAAGGCCGCGCGGCCCGCCGGGGTCAGCGAGAGCCAGGTGCCGGGCTTCTTGCTGATGAAGGCCTTCTCGACCTTGACGTAACCCGCCTCTTCGAGGGTCAGCATGTGCTTGGACAGCAGGGAGTCGCTGACCTCGATCGTGTCGCGCAGGAAGCGGAACTCGACCTTCTCGGCGGCGGCCAGAGCGGCCATGATCGACAGCCGGACCGGCGCGTGGATGAGTTGGTCGAGGTCGTGCCGGGGATGCGTGCCGCTCTCGGTCACCTCGCGCCTTCCCAGGGCCGCAGGCGCCAGGCCGCGTACAGCACGGGCAGCGCCGCGAGGATCGTAGCGGCCAGGCCGGCGGCGACCCACCAGCCGGAGGGGTGCTCGGGTATGACGTACAGCCCGAAGAGGGCCACGCCGACCATCGCGGCCACCCATACGGCGGCCACCCGGGAGTGCATGCGCGCGCGGTCGTACACGCCGAGCCGGCAGGCGTACACCAAGGAGAGCACTGTCAGCGCCATCCACGCCAAGGCCGCGACGCGCGGAACGGGCGACGGGGCGAAGAAGATCGCAGGCCAGTAGAGCAGCGCCGCGACGCCCCAGGCGAGGTACAGCCACCCCATGGACGTAGCGGACCGCCCGACGCTCCTGCGCATGCGGCCGATCTCGGCGAGCGCGTCGTCCGCGCTCAGATCATCACCGGCGTTCACGTACTCACCCCTCCGTCGCGCACTTCCTTCACGCACTCAAGACGCTAGCAGCATTCAACTCCCGTTCAAGTACATTACCGGCCTTCAAACGCGAGGAAACCCCGGCGCGGCGGGCGAAGCCGTACCGGGGTTTCCTCGCGAGGCGGAGGCTAAAGAGCGATGACGACCTCCAGCGTGCGGGGGCCGTGGACGCCCTCGACGCGGTTCAGCTCGATGTCGCTGGTCGCCGAGGGACCGCTGATCCAGGTCAGGGGACGGGCCGGGTCCAGGCGGGCCACCGCCTCGGGGACGGAGGGCACGATCTGCTCGTCCAGGACCACGCACAGGTGGTAGTCCGGGACCAGCGTGAGCGCCCTGCGTCCCTGGCCGGGGCCGGTGCCCAGGACGATCGTGCCCGTCTCGGCGACGGCGACCGCGCAGCCGGTGATCACGCCGTCCGCCGCGTCCAGGAGGGCGGCGGTCAGCGGAGGGTCGTCCACCAGGCGCTCCACGGACGGCGCGGCGCTCAGCCACCGCTCGGGGAGCCCGTCCGGGACGACCAGCCGGCGCGCGCCGCGCCGCGACAGCGCGTCCGCGACCGTCGCGGCCACCTCGGCGGCGGGGACGACGTGCACGACGGCCTTGTAGTCGCGCACCCGTTCGGCGAACCGCTCGACGCGCCCCGCCTCGGCCCCCGTCGTCCGGTAGTCGCGCGGGATCCGCACCTCGGGCGCGCCGGCCACCGCCGCGCGGACCCGCGCCAGGATCTGCTCTCGTGAGCTCACCGAGCACCTCCCTCGGTGCGGTTCCACCAGTCGCGGAAGGACTCCTCCGGAACGGCGGGAACGTCACGGGTGTCGGTCCAGGCGGCCCCCGGGCCCGGCAGGCGGCGCCGGGGCAGGAGACCGCGCAGGCGCGAGGCCAGGCGCTGGGCGCGGCGCAGGCGGGACGGCCGGTCCAGGGTCCAGGCCGCCACCTTCAGCCCGAGCCGCTCGGCCGGGGCGTGCGGGGTCTTGGCGCGCAGGTGGACGAGCACCTCCGGGATGTCGATCGCCACCGGGCACACGTCGTAGCACGCGCCGCAGAGGCTGGAGGCGTAGGGCAGCGAGGCGTCCAGCTCCGAGGCCGTCCCCCGCAGCTGCGGGGTCAGGATCGCCCCGATCGGCCCCGGATACACCGACCCGTACGCGTGCCCGCCGACCCGCTCGTACACCGGGCAGACGTTCAGGCACGCCGAGCAGCGGATGCACCGCAGCGCCTGGCGGCCGATCTCGTCGGCCAGCACCTTGGTGCGGCCGTTGTCCAGCAGGACGAGGTGGAACTCCTGGCCCTCGACGGCGCCCGTCCACGTGGAGGTGTAGGGGTTCATCCGCTCGCCCGTGGAGCTTCTCGGCAGGAGCTGCAGGAACACCTCCAGGTCGCGCCACGTCGGCAGGACCTTCTCGATGCCCACCACGCTGATCAGCGTCCGCGGCATGGTGAGGCACATGCGGCCGTTGCCCTCGGACTCCAGCACGACCAGCGTGCCGGTCTCGGCGATCAGGAAGTTCGCCCCCGAGACGCCGACCTTGGCGGACAGGAACCGCTCGCGCAGGTGCAGGCGCGCGGCCTCGGCCAGCGCCTTCGGGTCGTCGGTCAGGTCGGCGGGGGCGGGACGTCCCCACTCGCCCATGTGCTCCAGGAAGATCTCGCGGATCTCGGAGCGGTTCCTGTGGATCGCGGGCACCAGGATGTGCGAGGGCCAGTCGTCGCCGAGCTGCACGATCAGCTCGGCGAGGTCGGTCTCGTTGGCGGTGATGCCTTCGCTTTCCAGCGCCTCGTTCAGGCCGATCTCCTGCGTGGCCATCGACTTGACCTTCACGACCTGGGTCTCGCCGGTGGCCCTGACGAGGTCGATGACGATGCGGTTGGCCTCGGCGGCGTCCGCGGCCCAGTGGACGTGACCGCCCGCGCGGGTGACGGCCTCCTCCGCCTGGATCAGGTAGCGGTCGAGGTTGCGCAGCGTCTCGTCCTTGATCGCCTTGCCCGCCGCGCGCAGCGCCGCCCAGTCGGGCAGCTCGTCGACGACGGCCTGGCGGCGGGCGCGTATGGTGTGCGTGGCCTTGCGCAGGTTGAAGCGGAGCTGGGAGTCCTCCAGGGCCTCCTCGGCGTTCTTCGGGAACGCGGGCATTCCGAGGAACGTGCCCGGTCCGGCGCTCATCGGGCCTCCCCGTTGACGGCGGGGTCCACGGCGGGAACCTCGCGGCTCATGGGGCCGCCCACGTCGCGTTCCGTCGCGGCGAGGATCTCGGCCAGGTGCATCACCCGGACGCCCGTGCGCTGGCGGCTCAGCGTGCCGCCGATGTGCATGAGGCAGGAGTTGTCCGCGGCGCACAGCACCTCGGCGCCGGTGGACTCGATGTTCGCGACCTTGTCGGCGCACATGGCGGCGGAGACGGCCGCGTTCTTGACGGCGAACGTGCCGCCGAAGCCGCAGCACTCGTCGGCGCCGGGGAGGGGGACGAGCTCCAGGCCGCGCACGTTCCGCAGGAGGCGGGTCGGGCGGTCGCCGACGCGGAGGCCGCGCAGGGAGTGGCAGGTGGGGTGATATGTCACCCGGTGTGGGAAATATGCGCCTACGTCGGTGACGCCGAGGACGTCCACCAGGAACTCCGACAGGTCGTACACCCGGGGCGTCACCTCGGCCACGGCCCGCGCGAACCCCGAGCGCCCGCCGTGAACGCTCGCGAAGGCCCCCGGCCGCGTCGCGCCCATGCCGTCCGCGAGCTTCGGATACTGCTCCCGGACCATGGCCGCGCACGACCCCGAGGGCGCCACCACGGCGTCGTACCCCGCGAAGACGTCCAGGAAGTGGCGCGCGAGCCGCACGCCCTCGTCGCGGTAGCCGGTGTTCACGTGCATCTGCCCGCAGCACGTCTGCCCCTCGGGGAACTCCACCTCACAGCCGAGACGCCGCAGCAGCGTCACGACCGCCTTCCCCGTGCCGGGGAACAACGTGTCGTTCAAGCACGTGACGAACAGGGCGACCCGCATCGGCACCCCTTCCTCGAAATCCCGCGGTCACCACGCCGCGCACCGGCCCACGCCATCCGGCCCGAACCTCGCCACGATCGTGTCGATCCATGTATGTCCAGTATGGTCAGACCATACTCTAGAGACCGCGTCCCGGATCACTCCAGGAGCCAGGGAGGGGCAGGTGGCGGACAAGGAGCGGCGCACGCGCGCCTTCGAAGACTTCGCCGACCGCACCCACAGGATCGCGCGACTCCGCTTCGCGTTCGATCGATCACCCATAGCATTCAGTTCACGCTCGCGCCAGAGGCCGAGGCTCGGCGCTATCTGATATCAGAATGGAGGAGTGATATCATATGCTCATGAAGCAGCTTCTCCTCAGAGTGGACGATCAGCTTCACGCGCGCCTTCGCGAGCGCGCGCAACGGGAGAACCGGTCCATCAACGCGATCGCCAACGACATCCTCGCAGTCGCGGCCACCGTCGACCCGGAGTCACCCCGCGATCGGCTCAGGTCCCGGGCCGCAGCGCTCGGCATGCTGGCGGTGCGCAGCCCACGCGCCCCCGCCACGGAAGCGGCCTCCCCTTCCGGGCGAAAGCCCGTGGACATGGACCACATCGCGCGGCTCACCGCCGGCTGGGGACCGCAACTGGACGAGATCCTCGGCGAAGACCGGGAACGCCCTTGATCGTCTACGCCGACTCCTCAGTGCTGGCCCGCGCATACCTGGCCGATGAGCCGTACCACGATGAGGCCCGCTCGCTCCTGGAAGATCCCGATGTCGTGCTCGTCACGGGATCATGGACCGACATCGAAGTGAGCGGCGCCTTGGTGCGGGCTGCGCGCAGCCATCGAGGGGACCTTCCGGAGCTTCTGGCCGCCTGGGACAGCCATACCGACCCTGAGGGCGGTCTGATCACCCTGCTGACCGCCCCGCAGGAGAAAGTGGAGGCCCGGGCGCTCGGCATCGTCCGCCAACACGGACTTCGGGCCATGGACGCATGGCACGTGTCCATCGCGTCGCTGACCGTTCCCGAACTCTCCGACGGCGAGGCGTACGGCTTTGCGTCGCGCGACAAGACCCAGTCCGAAATCGCCTCCGCTTACGGCTTCCTCACGATCTGAGTCAGCCCATACGGCGGGAAGCTCGCCATGATCGTGTCGATCCATGCGTGCCTCAGTATGGTCAGACCATACTCTGGTGACTGGATCCCGCATCACTCCAGGAGCGCAGGAGGGGCAGGGTGGCGGACAAGGAGCGGCGCACGCGCGCCTTCGAGGAAGTACTCCTCCAGATCGAGCGGCGCATCGAGGACGACGGGCTCAGGGTCGGCGACCGGCTCCCCGGCGAGCGCAACCTGGCCGAGGAGCTCCAGGTCAGCCGGTCCTCCGTACGCGAGGCGCTGCGCGTGCTGGAGACCCTGGGCGTGGTGTCGTCACAGGCCGGACGCGGGCCGGACGCGGGCGCGATCCTCACCTCCCGCCCCGACAGCGCGCTCAGCGACCTGCTGCGCCTCAGCCTCGGCATGTCCAGCCTCTCGACACGCGAGGTCATCGGCACGCGGCTGATGATCGAGCGCTGGTCCGCCGAGACCGCCGCCCGCAGGACCGGGGCGGCCGCGCGTCCCGGGTCCGTCACACCCATCGAGATGGACGCCCTGGACGCCGCGACGCGGGCCATGGAGGCGGCGACGCGCGGCATGGACGCCGCCGAAAGCGCCGCCGAGTTCGTCCGGCACGACATCGCGTTCCACGTGGCCATCGCCGAGGCGTCCGGGAACCGGCTCGTCGCGGCCGTGATGCGCGCCCTGCGCGACGCGATGCGCCGCCACGCGATCGACGCGGTGGAACGCCTCGGCGACACCACGGCCCTCCGCGAGGACCACCGCCGCATCCACGCGGCCATCCTCGCCGGCGACGCCCCCGCCGCCGTCGAGGCCGTCTCAGCCCACCTCGCCCACGCCTACCCCGAGCACTTCTGAACGCGACCTCGTCCTCGCCTGCCCCGCCCTAGAGATCGCAAGACTCGGCGCGTTGACATGCAACCGCCCGGCTGCCTATGGTGGACAGGCAGCCGGACGGTTGCATATTCGAGGTGGCGGGCGATGGACGAGGTGTTCAAGGCGTTGGCCGACGGGAGTCGGCGGCGGCTGCTGGACAGTTTGAACGCGCGGAACGGGCAGACCCTGCGGGAGTTGTGCGCGGGGCTGGAGATGAGCAGGCAGTCGGTCAGCAAGCATCTGGCGGTGCTGGAGGCGGCCACGCTGGTGACCACGGTGTGGCGGGGACGGGAGAAGCTGCACTACCTGAACGCCGCGCCGATCAACGCCGTGGCCGAGCGATGGATCGGCCAGTACGACCGTCGCCGCGTGCACGCGCTCGCCGACCTGAAGATAGCATTGGAGCAGGAACCGATGAGCAAGCCCGAGTTCGTCTACACGACCTACATCAACACCACGCCCGAACGCCTCTGGCAGGCGCTGACCGATCCCACGTTCACCCGGCAGTACTGGGGCGTCGCCTTCGAGTCCGACTGGAAGCCGGGGTCGATGGTGGTCTGGCAGGAGTCGGGCGTGACGATGGCCGACCCCGAGCAGGTCGTGCTGGAGTCCGACCCCTACCGGCGTCTCGCCTACACCTGGCACACCGTCACGCCGGAGTTCGCCAAGGCCCACGACATCGACGACGAGACCTTCGCCCGGTTCAGCGCCGAGCCCCGTTCCAAGGTGTCCTTCGACATCGAGCCGCAGGGCGGGGTGGTCAAGCTGACCGTCGTCCACGACGGCTTCGAGCCCGGCAGCCTGGTGCTGGAAGGCGTCACCCAGGGCTGGCCGTCCATCTTCGCCAATCTCAAGACCCTGCTGGAGACGGGCCGCACCCTGCCCGAGCGTGAGCCCGGCAAGGCGGCTCAGGCCCGCTGAGAACGATGCGCGACCGCCGCGTTCATCCCCCGCCTGGACCTGCTCCGGGCGGATCCGATCCTGACGCGGCGCTTGTCGGCGGGCGTCTCCCCGCGCCCGGCGACGGCGGTGAGGGCTTCGGCCACGACGGGCGCGAGGTCCGGGTTCGCCGCCTCCGAGACGTCGATGGGACGCCGCAGGAGATTCTGGGCGTACAGGATGTCGGCGGCCTCCTGCTGCTCGTCGAGGAACCGGGGAGTGATCGGTTCCAGCCGCCAGGGAAAGCGTGCCAGAGCGACCTCCCACGCGTCCACCGACCCGCCCAGCGCCTCCTCGGCCAGGTGGGCGGCCTCACGGGGATTGGCCTTCACCCACTCGTCGGCCTGCCGGAGCGCGCCGGCCAGGGCGGCGACCGCGCGGGGGCGCGTCGCGGCGAAGTCGGGACGGGTGAAGAACACCGAGCGGTCCGGGACCACCCCCGCCGTGCCGGCGAGGACCACCAGGTCCGGTGAGGCCTCGGCCCTGACGAGGTCGGCTCCCTGCGCCACCCAGGCGGCGACCTCCCCCTTCCGTAACAGGTCGGCGGTCTTCGGGCCGGGGGCGCGCGGTTCGACGTCCTGGTACGCCAGGCCCGCGCCGTCGAGCAGTTCGGCGAGGAAGTGGGTGTGCCACGACCCCTCGGCGAACGCGACGGGCTTCCCCCGCAGGTCCGCGACAGTGTGAACCCCGCCGTCCGGGCCGGGGACGGCCGTGACGAGGGCGCCGTGGCCGGGGCGCGGGGCGGAGGCGGCGACGTACACGAGGGGCAGGCCGTCGGCCTGGGCGATCAGCGGCGGAGTGGAGCCGGTGCCGCCGATGTCGATCGTCCCTTCGGCCAGCAGCCGCGCCGTACGGGTGCCGTCACCGTAGAAGTACAGCTCCAGCGGCTCGTCGAACGTGTCGAGCACATGCTCCAGGCGCGCCAGGAAGAACAGCGACGGGTTGCCGTTGTGCACGCCGATGCGGATGGTCACGGCCGGCTCCACGGGGAGGCGAGGGACGGGTGGGCGACGGCCCGCCGCGCCGGATGGCGGGCGGGCGGGGCACCGGGAGGGAGGGCGGCCAACCCCGAAACGTCCTCCCCCTCCGGTGCCCCGAGGTACGGCGAGCCATCCTCTGAGCGCGCCCCGCTCGTCGCCGTACCGGCTCGTGGACGCGGGACGGCCGGTCCCGCGTGGTCGGTTCGGTTCATACGGTCTGTTCCTGGTACGTACGGCGGCCGGCGCGGGCGCTCGCGAGCGCCGTGCCGTCGGCCCAGGCGTGCACGTCGACGGCGGATTCGAGGAAGCCGTGGGCGCGCAGGAAGCGTTCCTGCTCGGCGAGAAGGCCGAGACGCTCGGTGGACAGGGCGGGCTTGAGGCCGGGCGGGCCGTCGGATCGGTCCGCCGGGCCATACGGTCCCGCGAGCAGGTCCGTCAGATCGGTCACGTCCGGCAGGTGACGGTTCCCTGACGCGTGGTTCCCTGACGGGTTGTCCTCGGGCGAGTCGTTCTCGCCCGGGAGGAGGACCGCCTGTTCCGGGTAGGCGGCGGCCCAGTCGGCGGCGTCCAGCACCACGCGCAGGAACCGCGCGACGATGTCGGGCCGTACGTCCAGGAGCAGCTGGTCGACGGTGATGAGCTTGAGCGTTCCGTCGTCGACGCGGACCCGCCTGTCGGGGTGGGCGCCGAGGTCGATCGCGACGGGCAGCCCGCGGGCCTCGCCGGCGCGCACGGCGGCCGGGCCCCGGACGTAGACCGCGTCGACCTCTCCGCGTGCCAGGGCCTCCACCTCGGGGGCCCACGCGCCGTCGCCGGAGGTCGCCGGCACGTCGATCAGGTGGGCGTCGTTGAGGGTGAGACCTCCCGCCCACAGCGCGTTGCGCAGGCCGCGCAGTGCCGAGGCGCGCCGGACGTCGACGGGCGCGTCCAGCCGCAGGGGCAGGCCGAGGCGCCGTCCGCGCAGGTCCTCCGGTTCCCGGATGGTGACATAAGGGCGGGCGAGGATCACCTGGCGGGTCTCTGTCCAGGTGAGGCCGATGAGCCTGGTGGAGGCGCCGCGCGAGCGGGCCCACAGGGCGGGGACGTTGCCGCTCTCGTGGAAGAGCGTCCTCAGCGGCCTGCCCAGGCGGCCTTCCAGGCCGGGGGTCTCCCTGAAGGCGCGCACGGCGATGCCTTCGGGGGTGAACTCGTCGTCGAGCCAGCCGAGGTCAGCGGCGATCCCGGTCGCCGTGGGCTCGGTGCGGCGGGTGTACCACAGCTCCTGCATCTTCTTCTCCCGTCGTCGTCGGTCGGCCGGTGGGCGTCTCGGCGTGACAGAGAGAGCCGGTGATCCGGCATAGATCGACGTGCCGACGGGTGGTCAGGTGGGCGGCGCGGTTCACGTCTCCCACGGTAATCCCGCGCTCTCGGCTTTGCAACTATCCCTACTTGTTTTGTCTGAAATTCGACATCCAAGCCATCCGCAAGTCAGCCCGCGTTCCGACAAGCCGCGGTCAAGTCCGCCGCGTCAGGGTGGCAGCGTCCAGCGAACGACGCCCACCGGCCTCCGGGCGAGGCGGGCCTTACGCCTTCACGAGTGGAGATCGGCGCATGAGCAGCACCGTGCTCATCCTCACCGAGGATGACGACGCCCAGGCACGGCACGTCGCCCGCGCCCTCGCCGGACGCGGGGCCGACGCGCTCGTCCTGGAACCCGGGCGGTTCCCCGGCCTGGCCAGGCTCTCCGTCACGCTGGACCACTCCGGGGCCGCCCGGCGCGTGCTGCTCACCGCCGGGCGGCGCCTGGACCTCGACGGGCTCACCTCGGTCTGGTTCCGCCGCTCCGAGCCGCCCGGCGAGGGCGCCGTCCAGCAGCAGGACGGGTTCGCCTCCGACGTGTGGGACACGCTGGCCTGCGCCGCCGTGCCGGCCTCGCGCCCGGTGATCCACCGCGCCCGGCGCAAGCTGTACCAGTTATCGGTCGCGGGCCGGGCGGGGTTCGCGCTGCCGTCCACGCTGATCAGCACCGACCACGAGGAGTTGCTGGACTTCTACCTCGCCCACCACGGGCAGATCGTCACCCGGGTGCTGGACCACCCGTGGGCCATCGGCGACCCGGCCCCCGAGGAGGAGCCCGGGGCGCTCACCGACCCCGCGGGCACGGGGCCGTTCCCCCTCGTCGCACAGGAGCGGGTGCTGCGCAGGCTCGCGCTGCGGATCATCGTCAGCGGCTCGCGGGTGTTCGCCGCCGAGATCCACTCCCCGAGGAGCTCGCGGCGGCTGCGCCCGCACGACCTGCCCGACGACGTGCGGGGACGCTGCCTCGGCGTCATGGCGGACCTCGGCCTGTCGTTCGGGACGATCGACCTGACGCTGACCCCCGAGGACCGGTACGTGTTCCTGGAGGTGAACCCCGGCGGCGGCTTCCTGCTGATCGAGGAGATCACCGGCATGCCGATCACCGACGCCCTGTGCGACCTACTGCTGACCGACACCCCGGAACGACGGCTTCCCGGGCCCGGCTATTCCGGGCGAGGCTAGTCGTTGCAGGACCGTGCCCGCCCGTCCGTACTGGCCGGTGCCGTCGGTGCTAGTCGGGGCGGGGCGCCGGGTCGGTGGCGACCGCGCGCAGGAGTGGCCTGGTGAGCGCCCCGGCCGCGACGACCCCGCCGAAGCCGAGGACCACGCAGCACAAGAGCGTCAGAACGCCGTCCCGGCTCGGCGACAGCGAGGCGAAGGGCGCGGCGCACAGCACGCCGGTCAGGATCGACCCACCGCCCATGATCGTGAGCGGGACGAGCGTCTCCATGCGCCGGGCGCGGTCGAGCACCTCCAGCGGCGTCCCGGCCAGGCGCAGCAGCGCGTACGTCTGCCGCCGGTCGAGGACCGACGACGCCGCCGTGACGCCCGCGCTGACGATGGCGATCAGGAAGGACACGGCGAGCACGACCAGCGTGCCGACGCGCACGTCGTGCAGGAGCAGTGCCGTCATCCTGTCCGAGCCGGCCTCCGCGGACGGGGTCAGGATGCCGGTGAACCCGGCGACGAACCCGGTCAGCGCCACCCCGCTCACCGTGCGCCAGGCCGACTTGGGGTCGTCGGCGAGACGCCGTCCGGCCAGCAGCCGCGCGGGGGTGCGCGCCCCGGCTGCGCTGATCCGCCCGATCAGCCCCACCACCCACGCGCCCGCGAAGTTCAGGGCGAGGAAGGCGAGGGTGAGCACGACCAGGATGGTGGTCGGCCGCGCCCCCGCGCCGAGGGCGGGCACCAGGGCGAGCGCGCCCATCAGGACGACGACCCGGACGAACCGCATCGCCGGCGGGGTCGCGCGCCTGGCCACGCCCAGCGGGCTGACGACGACCCTGCGCAGGCCGGCGATCCCCGACAGCCCGACCAGCAGCGGCACCCCCGCCAGCACGGCCGCTACGGGGAGGATCCCGGGCCACAGGTCGGAGGCGAACCAGGTGCCGCCGGTGATCTCGATCCGCTGGAGGGACGGGGCCGCGGCCGCGTAGAGCACCAGCCCCAGCACCGCCCCCGCCAAAGCGGTCATGACGGCCTCGGCGACCGTCATCGCGACCACCTGGCCGGGGGTCGCGCCGGCGAGACGCAGCGCCGCGAGGCGCTGGTCCCGGCGGGCGACCGTCAGCCGTGCCGCCGCGCCCCCGAAAACGAGCAGCGGCACGATCATGAGGACGCCGGCGAGGGCCGCGAGCACGCGGTATCCGACGGCCATGTTGTCCTGGGCGCCCGCGAAGCCCGAGACCTTCGTCGCCGAGACGCCGAGCCGGTGGTCACCGCGCCACGTCGCGGTCATCACCGCGTCGCCGGGCGCGTGGCCGGCGACGGCGACCAGCTCGCCCGGGTGGACGAGGGCGTCGTCGCCGACGGTCCCCACCACCTTCCCGGGGAAGCGGCGCGCGGCCGAGGGGTCGCGGGCCAGCGCGGGCGACAGGACGAACTCCCCCGGGCCGGGCAGGGGGGACACTCCGCGCGGCGGCCGGACGCCGAGGCCGAGCACGGCCACGTGCACCACGGTGATCACGCGGTCGCCGGCGAACTCGACGCGCACCGCCTCCAGCGCGCGCGGGGTGCCCGTGGCGGTGACCGGGTTGCGCCACGCCGCGCGCTCGGCCCGTCCGGCGAAGGCGACGTTGACGGCCACGGCGAACAGCAGCAGCGCGGTGGAGACGGCGACGGCCACGACCGTCAGCGAGGACCCGAGCAGCCCTCGGCTCCCGCCGCCCCTGATCAGACGCCAGGTCAGGTCCAGAAGGCGTGTCACGACCGCACCGCCCCTCGTGCGCGCGTCCTCGTCGTACGGCTCATCGGTCGCGCACCTCCCCCCGCGCGGGGCGGAAGGGGAGGATCGCGCCGTCGCGGACCTCGGCGACGCGGTCGCACCAGGCGGCCACGCCCGGGTCGTGGGTGACGACGACCAGGCAGGCGTCGTTGTGCTTGGTGGCCTCTACCAGCAGGCGCATGGTGTCGTGGCCGGTGGCCTGGTCGAGCGCGCCGGTGGGCTCGTCGGCGAAGACGACGGCGGGACGCGTGACGAGCGCCCGCGCGATGGCGACCCGCTGGGCCTGCCCGCCGGACAGCTCGCCCGGGCGGCGTCCTTCGAGGCCGGCGAGGCCGAGCGGGCCGAACCACGACCGGGCCTGCTGGACGGCGCGCGTCCGGGAGACGTCGCCGAGCATGAGCGGCAGCGCGACGTTCTCGTCCGCGGGCAGCTCGGGCAGGAGCTGGCCGAACTGGAAGACGAACCCGAACCGGGTGCGGCGCAGCGCGCTGCGTCCCCGCTCGCCGAGGGTGTCGATGCGCCCGCCGAGCAGGTGGACCTCGCCGGAGTCGGGCCTGGTGATGCCGGCGAGGCAGTGGAGCAGCGTCGACTTCCCTGAGCCGCTGGGGCCCATGATGGCGACGGCCTCGCCGCGCCCGATCGCGATGTCGACCCCGGCGAGGGCGACGGTGGGCCCGAAGCTCTTCCTGAGGGCGCGGCCTTCCAGGACGGCGTGCCCGGACGTGTGCGGCATGGCGGGCAGTGCCGGCATGACGGACGTGGGGGGCGGCGTGGGCGTGGTGGACATGGCGTCGAGCATCGCGCGGAGGCCGTGTCCGGTGGATCGGCCGCCCGTCCGATTCAGGGCCGCGCCGGATCGGCCGAATGGCCGATCCCGGACATCAGGGCACGTCGCCATGCGAAGGCCGCATGACCACCCGGGAGGGCAGGGCATACGGTCAGGCGGAACCCCACGACATGCCCGGAGCTTCCGGACCGCTCGGGCCCGGCATTTGCGGCGATGTCACCCTCTGCGGACTGGCAGAATCGGGCCCGTGAGGGTACTCGTCGCGGACGACCAGGAGCTCGTGCGCACCGGTTTCCAGATGATCCTCGACGCGCAGCCGGACATCGAGGTCGTCGCGGCGGTCCCGGACGGGGCCGCGGCGGTGGAGCAGGCCCGGCGGCTGCGGCCCGACGTGTGCCTGCTGGACATCCGGATGCCCCGCCTCGACGGCCTGGAGGTCACGAAGATCCTCGCCGGGCCTGGCGTGCCCGACCCGATGCGCGTGGTGATCGTCACGACCTTCGACCTGGACGAGTACGTGTACGGCGCGCTGCGCGCCGGCGCCTGCGGCTTCCTGTTGAAGGACAGCGGGCCGACGCTGCTGATCGAGGCCGTCCGCGCCGCCGCCAACGGGGACGCGCTGGTCTCGCCGTCGGTGACCGTCCGCCTGTTGCGACACCTCGCCCGGCCGGCGGCCGTCCAGGGCAGGCCGCCCCGCGACCCGCTGACCGAGCGGGAGTTCGACGTCGTCCGGCTGGTCGCCCGGGGGCGGACGAACCAGGAGGTCGCGGCGGAGCTGTTCGTCTCCCTGTCCACGGTGAAGACGCACCTGGGCAGCATCCAGGCGAAGCTGGGCGCCCGTAACCGCGTCGAGATCGCCGCCTGGGCCTGGGAGTCCGGCGTCGTCCGCTAGGAACACCGCCGCGGAGACACGGCGGGATCATCGCCGGCGTGGCGGCGTGATGACGGTGCCCGTGACCATCACTCCAGGTCGCCGCCACCGGACCCGAGCGAACCTCAGATCATCTCGCGCGTGTCACGGATCTCCCCCTCGGCTCGCCGATTAGCGCGGGGATCTCGTGGATAGGAGTGAGTCAGGCGTCGCGCTACGTCGCAGAGCGAACACGACTAATGGCGCATGCCGGGGGGAGACAACATGCGCTATGCCAGATCCTCAGTGAGCAGGGCGGCGGTCGGCGTCTACCTGGCGCTCGCGGCCCAGATCGCCACCCTGACATGCCTGGTCGTCTTCGAGGAGGCCCGGGGCAGGACGCTCGCGCGGCAGATGGCGTTGCTGGGCAACGATCCGCACGCCCCGGGCGCCGAGGCCGTCTCCGGCGCGGTGACGTGGTTCGCCGTGCTGATCCTGCTGGTGGCCGCGACGACGGTCGCGGCGGGATGCTCGTACTTCGCCTGGCTGCGGCAGGCCGGCGCCACGCCGGGGATGATCGGCATCGCCTGGTTCGTGCCCGTGCTGAACCTGGCGGCCCCCGCGCTGCTTCTGCACGCCCTGCGGGAGGACGCGGGGCTGCGCGAGGGCCGGCGCAAGACGTGGCGCGTGCTGGTCGCGGGCTGGTGGGCGAGCTGGCTGGGCTTCGTGTTCCTCATTCTCGCCCGGCTGCCCATGACGCACTCGCCCCAGGGCAAGGACCTCACCGGGCTCGGCGTGGCGGAGCTCGCGGTAGCGGTGCTGGCCGCCGTGCTGTGCGCGGCGACGGTGCGGGAGCTCACCGAGGCGCGCATGAGCGCGCGTCCCTCGGGCATCGCGCCCCGCCTGAAGCTGCTGCCCGCCCTGCGGTCGCTGCCCCGGCACACCTACCCCGCCCAGGACTGACGCTCGGCGCCCCCGGCGCGGAACCGACGGCGGAGGCCGTGCCGCTTCAACGTCCCCGGCGCGGAACCCGACGACGGGAGCCGTGCCGCTTCAGCGTCCCCGGCGCTGAGCCGACGGCGGAGGGCCCGAGCTGCCCGGGCTCGCGTGCCACAGCTTGCGCGGCGCGGTCCGCACGCCCGCCGGGGGCCCGATGTCGGCGTACGGCGAGAGCCGGTAGCCGTTGCCGTACTCGACGCTCCGCCCTCCGACGCCGCCCCGGTCGCGGGGGGCGGCGTCCAGCACCGCCCGCACCGCCCCGATGCCCTCGGTGCGCCAGATCTCGTCGAGCTCGACGAGGTTCCAGCAGTCCAGGGCGCGCAGGGACACGGCCCGCGCGCCGACCCGCCGGACGACGCCCCGGGCGACCAGCAGCCACGACCCGAACAGCGTGGCGGCGCAGTGTCCCTGCACCGACTCGAAGAACGTGAGGTCGATCGGGCCGGTCGCGTCGTCCAGGGTGGTGAAGACGACCCGCTGCCCCGAGCGCACCGCCGGGGTCTGGGTGGCGACCTTCACCCCGGCGACCAGGATCTCGGCGCCGTTGCGCATCGTGAGCAGCTCGCCGGCCCTGACGACGCCGATCGCGGCGAGCAGGTCCTCGTGGAAGGCGATCACGTGGTGGCTGACGTCCATGCCGAGGATCTCCAGCTCGGCCTGCACGGCCTCCGCCTCGGTCATCTCCGGCAGCTCGCCGGGCCGGATGTGCTCGGTGAAGCCCATCGGGATCTGCACGGCCGGGCCTGCCGGAGGGTCGGGCGAGGTTCCGGCCCAGCCACGCTCGGTCTCGCCGCGCCGCGCCGTACGCCGGGCGCCGGGCCTGGTCCGCACGCCCGTGGCGGAGGCCCGTTCCAGGACGCCGACCTGGGCGAGCAGGTCGCGCCTGGTCAGCTCGCCCGGACGCCAGCGCGGGCCGCCCGGGTGCAGGCCGTGCAGCGCGTCCACGCCGCCGACCTGGACGACGCGCTCGGCGACGGGCCGCGACGGGCGGGCGCGTTCCCAGAAGTCGGCCAGCGAGGTGTAGGGCTGCCCGGCGACCATGCGCTCGACCTCGGCCTCGCTGATCCCCTTGACCGACGAGAACGGCACCCGCAGGCCGTACCCCTCACCGACGCGCCGGGGAGGGTCCTGTTCGGGCGGGACGCCGGGCGGCGGCGGGGGCGGCGGGCAGCGTTCGACGAGCCACTGCCGGCCGGAGGCGTTGACGTCCAGCGGCAGGACGGCGACCCCGCACTGGCGGGCCTCGTCCAGGATGACCCGATTGGGGTACATGCCCGGCTCGTGGGTGAGCACCCCGGCGAAGAACGCGGCCGCGTGGTGGCGCTTCAGCCACGCCGACTGGTAGGTGGGCAGCGCGAACGCCGCCGCGTGCGCCTTGCAGAACCCGAACGAGCCGAACGCGTCGAGCACCTGCCAGGCGCGGTCGGTGGTCTCGCGGTCGAAGTCGGGGAGCACCTCGGCCTCCCACCACGCGCGGGCCTCATCGCGGCCCTCGGACGTGGAGAGCTTGCGGCGGATCGTCTCGGCCTCCGACAGGCCGCAGCCGGTCATGGCGTCGACGACCCTCAGGACCTGCTCGTGGAAGATCACGACGCCGTGGGTCTCCCGCAGGGCGGGCCTGAGCGCCGGGTGCGGGTAGTGCGGCTCGCGCCAGCCGTGCCGGGCCTCCAGGTAGGGGGTGACCATGTCGGAGTTGACCGGTCCCGGGCGGAACAGCGAGATGTCGACGATGAGGTCGTGCATCGTGCGCGGCTCCAGCTTGGCCACCAGCTCGCGCTGACCGGGCGACTCGATCTGGAAGCAGCCGAGCGTGTGCCCGGTGCGGATCAGGTCGTAGGTCGCGCCGTCGTCGTGGGGAACGCCTCGGTCGAGGTCGACGTCCTCGCCGTCCACCCTCTTGATCTCACCGAGGGCGTAGGCCATGGCCGACTGCATGCGCACGCCGAGCACGTCGAGCTTCAGCAGCCCGGCCTCTTCGACATCGTCCTTGTCGAACTGGCTCATCGGGAACTCCAGCAGGCTGCGCTCGACGGGGGTGCGGTCGCGCAGCCCGGAGTTGCCGACGAGCACGCCGCACGGGTGCAGGGCGATGTGGCGCGGCAGCCCGTCCAGCTTCTCGGCGAGCTCGAACATCGTGCGCAGGGCGTGGCCGCCGAGGCCGCTGTCGCGCAGCTCGGGCAGGTCGGTCAGGGCGGCGCGGATCTGCCTGGCCCGGATGTGCGGGAACGCCTTGGCGATGACGTCGATCTCGTGGGGCGGCAGGCCCATGGCGGCGCCGACGTCGCGGATCGCGCTGCGGGCGCGGTAGGTCTCCATCATGGAGACGCAGGCCACGCGGCCCTCGCCGTACCGCTGGAGGATCGCGCGGTAGCAGTCGAGGCGGCGCGCGGACTCGACGTCCACGTCGATGTCGGGCAGGCCCTCGCGGCCCTCGGACAGGAAGCGCTCCATCAGCAGGCCGTGGTCGAGGGGGTTCACCTCGCCGATGCGGACGAGGTAGTTGACCAGGCTGCCTGCGCCCGAGCCGCGGATCGCGCAGCGCACGCCCATTCCGCGGATCATGTCCGTAATATCGGAGACGACGATGAAATATCCGGACAACCGCTTCCGCTCGATGATCCGCAGCTCGTCCTCCAGCCGCTCCCGCGCCTCGCTGGACCGTTCCAGCCCCCGGGCCACCAGGCCGTCCTCACACCGGCCGCGCAGCAGGGGGACCGGATCGCCGTCGACCTCCGGCAGGTGAAGGCGCTCGCGCCCGCCGCGCAGCGCGAGAACCTCCAGCGGGTCGAGCACGCACCGCTCGGCGGCCTCCCGTGTCCGGGCGAGCAGCCGCGTCGCCCGCCCCCGGTCGCCCCCGCAGACGCGCAGGGCCACGTGCCACATCTCCTTGCCGCTCTTGAGATAGGCATGCGAGGCGGAGTGCTCCAGGTGGCGCGGGTGCAGGGGGACGAGCTTGCGCGCGGCGTCCAGCACGTCGCCGACCCGGTAGTCCCCCGGCTCCAGGTGGCGCACGGCGTTGGTCAGCACGGACGGCACGCCCGCCGACTCGGCCAGGGCGAGCATGCGCGCGGCCGTGCTCGCGTCCCGGTGGCCGAACTGGTCGACGACCTCGACCACGACGTCGGGCACGGCGGCCCGCCAGGCGGCGAGCAGCGCGCGGGCGCGCTCGTCGCGGCGCGCGGCCACCGCCCGGCCGACGTCGGAGCGGGGGCCGAGCATGACCAGCAGCTCACCCGCGTGCAGGCCGACCAGCTCACGGGTCACCCGGGGCTCGCCCCGCTCCCCCGCGTGGTGGGCGGCGGTGGTGAGCCGGCACAGGTGCGCCCACCCGCCGGACCTGGCCAGGACGGTGACCCGGTCGCCGTCCTCGCCGTGCCGTCCGCCGCCGGGCTCGCCGAGGGCGAAATCGACGCCGGCGACGGGCCCGACCCCGGCCTCGGCGCATGCCTGGACGTGCTTGACCGCGCCGTACATGCCGTCGCGGTCGGTCAGCGCGAGGACGTCCATCTCCTGCGCCGCCGCGCGCGCGGCCAGGTCCCGGGGGAACGCCGACCCGTACCGCAGGGAGTAGGCGGAGGCGACGTGGAGGTGGGGGAACATCAGTCCCACGCCCTGAGCATCAGCCAGCCGCCGCTGGCGGTGTCGAAGCGCAGCTCGTAGGTGCCGACGTCCTTGCCGGGGCTCGCCTCCACCCGCCAGAACCGGCGCTCGCCGGGGTCGGCCTCGGAGATCTTCCACCACTCACGGGAGGTCACCCAGTGGTCGAGGGCGCGGCGGACGACGTAGAGCCGGTCGCGCCAGACGAAGCGGGCGGGCTCGCCGTCGCGCGTCCACACCTCGATGGGATCGCCGTAGATTCTGCTCAATGGCGCTTCTTCTCCCTGGGCCTGGTGGAACTTGGAGCACCCGGGGGAAGGCGGGCGGTGCTACTTCGAACATACGTTCCCAGAGCCCAGAGGGCAAATCATCCCAGGCCGGAGCTCGCCATCGCCAGGCGACGATGATCGTGAAAGTATGCGAACGAGTAAGTCACCAGCCGTTCACATAACGACACCCGGTCGCAGCGAAGTAGACGCGAGCCGTTGACCCGGCTCTCCTATCTTCATCCCACAACCTCCGAAAGTGGGAGCAAGAGTGCATTCATCACGAGCGCGTATCGCCGGCCTGGCCGCCGTCCTTACCGTCGGCACTTCCTTCGCCGCCGCCTGCGGCTCCGCCCCGACCACGGGCGCCCAGGCCGGCGCGTCCAGCGCCAACGCCGCCGCCACCGCCACCTCCGCGGCCGACCTCGGCGGCCTCGACAAGCTCGTCGAGGCGGCGAAGAAGGAAGGCCAGCTCAACGTCATCGCCCTCCCCCCGGACTGGGCGAACTACGGGGAGATCATCAAGGCCTTCGGCGACAAGTACGGCATCAAGGTCAACAGCGAGAACCCCGACGGTTCCAGCGCGGACGAGATCAACGCCGTCAAGACCCGCAAGGGCCAGGACCGCGCCCCCGACGTGCTGGACCTCGGCACCGCCTTCGCGCTCAGCGGCACCAAGGAAGGCCTGTTCGCGCCGTACAAGGTGCAGACGTTCGACAAGATCCCCGAGGGCCAGAAGGACGCCGCGGGGAACTGGTTCAACGACTACGGAGGCTACGTCTCCATCGGCTGCGACGCCAAGCGCATCAAGACCTGCCCGCAGACCTTCGCCGACCTGCTCAAGCCCGAGTACAAGGGCAAGGTCGCGCTGAACGGCAACCCGACCAAGGCGGGCTCGGCGTTCGCCGGCGTGTACGCCGCCGCGCTCGCCAACGGCGGCTCCTTCGACGACATCCAGCCCGGCCTGGACTTCTTCAAGAAGCTCAAGGAGGCCGGCAACTACAACCCCGTCGAGTCGACCCCGGCGACCGTGCAGAACGGCGAGACCCCGATCAGCATCGACTGGGACTACCTCAACGCCGGCTACACCGACCAGTTCACCGCCAAGGGCGTCGACTGGAAGGTCACCATCCCCACCGACGGCAAGTACGCCAACTTCTACGCCCAGGCGATCAACAAGTGGGCCCCCCACCCGGCCGCCGCGCGCCTGTGGCAAGAGTTCCTCTACAGCCCCGAGGGCCAGAACCTCTTCCTGAAGGGGTACGCGCGCGCCGTCCTGCTGCCCGCGATGCAGGCCGACGGGACCGCCGACGCGGCGCTGGTCGAGAAGCTCCCCAAGGTCGAGGGCACTCCCCAGTTCCCGACCGACGAGCAGGTCACCAAGGCCAAGGAGGTCCTGGCCTCCGGCTGGGGCGCCGCGGTCTCCGGCTGACGGCCCGATCGCTTCCTCACATGGTTGAGATCTCACATGGTTGAGACGACCTCGACGGCTCCCGCCCCCCTCCCCCTGAACAAACGGGGCAGGGGCGGCGGCAGGGCCACGACCCGCTCCGCCGGCTGGACCGCGGCCCTGCCGCTGCTGGTGTTCATCGGCCTGGCCTTCGGCATCCCGGCGGTCGCCCTGCTCGGCGGCGCGTTCACCGCGAACGGCACGCTCAGCACGGCCAACCTCACCGAATCACTCCAGGGCGCCTACCTGACGGCGATGCTCAGCAGCGTCAAGCTGTCCGCGCTCGTCGCCGTGGTGGGAGCCGTGCTCGGCACCTTCCTCGCCCAGGCCGTGGTCACCTCCCGGTTCCGCGCCCTGCGCGAGGCCGTGCTGACGGCCTCGGGCGTGCTCGCCAACTTCGGCGGCGTCCCGCTGGCCTTCGCCTGGATCGCCACGCTCGGCAACTCCGGCGTGCTCACCACGCGGCTCGGCCTCGGCGACCTGGGCTGGAACCTGTACAGCTTCTGGGGACTCGTCCTGGTGTACCTCTACTTCTCGATCCCGCTGATGGTGCTGGTCATCGTCCCCGCCCTGGACGGGCTGCGGCCGCAGTGGCGCGAGGCGGCGCAGAACAACGGCGCCACCACGTGGCAGTTCTGGCGCTACGTCGGGATCCCGGTGCTCACCCCCACCCTGCTCGGCGGGGTGGTCCTGCTGTTCGGCGGCGCCTTCGCCGCGTACGCGACCGCCGCGGCCATGGTCGGCACGGTCGTCCCGCTGGTGACGCTGCAGATCGCCGACGCGCTGGCCGGCAACGTGCTGATCGGCCACGAGAACGTGGCCCTGGCCCTCAGCCTGGACATGGTCGTGGTCGCCGGGGTCGTCATGGCGGTCTACCTGCCGCTTCAGCGCAGGAGCGCGCGATGGCTGCGCTGACCCCGGCCGCCCTGCCCGACGTTGAGCCGCCCGCCCGGAGCGGCGGACGTGGCCGGCGCGGGGGCATCTGGCGGGGCGTCGTCCTCGTCGTGGCCGCGCTGTACTTCGTGACGCCGCTGCTCGCCTCGTTCGTGTTCACCGTGAACGACCCCATGACGGGCTTCACCCTCGACGCCTACGGGGAGATCTTCACTGCCGAGGGGTTCGCGCAGAGCCTGCTGCTCTCGCTCGGGCTCGCGGTGGCGACGATCGTCCTCGTGCTGGTGCTCACGCTGCCCGCCATGCTGGCCGTGCGGCTCAGCGCGCCCCGGCTGCGGCCGGTGCTCGAAGTGCTGTGCACGCTGCCGCTGGTCGTCCCGCCGATCACGTTCGTCGCCGGGATCAGCACGGTGCTGCGCTGGGGGCCCGACTACCTGGCCGCCACGCCGTTCTACCAGACGATCATCTCCATCCAGAACCCCGCGTTCCCGGTCGTACTGGTCATCGCCTACGCCGTGCTGGCGCTGCCGTTCGTCTACCGGGCGCTGGACGCCGGGCTCGGCGCGATGGACGTCCGCACGCTGGTCGAGGCCGCCCGCAACTGCGGCGCGTCCTGGCCGGTCGTGCTGCTGCGGGTCATCGTCCCCAACCTCAAGTCCGGCCTCGCCAGCGCGTCCTTCCTCACCCTCGCCCTCGTGCTGGGCGAGTACACGATCGCGCGGCTGCTGGGCTTCCAGCCGTTCTCGGTGTGGATCGTCACGATCTCCGGCGCGAACGCCCCGCTGTCGGTCGCGGTGTCCATCTTCAGCCTGCTGCTCACGTGGCTGCTGCTGCTCGTCCTCTCAACCGCGGGAACCAGAAGGAGTCGATCGTGAACGGGGCTCAGGTGGAGTTCCGGGGGCTGCGCCGTACCTTCGGCACCACCGTCGCCCTCGACGGCCTGGACCTGACGGTCGCGCCGGGCGAGCTGATCGCCCTGCTCGGGCCGTCGGGCTGCGGCAAGACGACCGCGCTGCGCTGCGTCGCGGGCTTCGAGACCCCCGACCAGGGGGCGGTGCTCCTCGACGGCGAGGACATCACGCGCGTCCCGGCCAACCGCCGCGACGCCGGGATGGTCTTCCAGTCCTACAGCCTGTTCCCCAACCTCAACGCCCGTGACAACGTGGCGTTCGGGATGCGGGTGCGCAAGGTGCCCACGGCCAGGCGGCACGCCCGCGCGGCCGAGCTGCTGGAACTGGTCGGCCTGCCCTCGCACGGCGACCGCTACCCGCACCAGCTCTCGGGTGGCCAGCAGCAGCGCGTCGCGCTCGCCCGCGCGCTCGCGCTGGAGCCCCGGGTGCTGCTGCTGGACGAGCCGCTGTCCGCGCTGGACGCCAAGGTGCGGGTCACGCTGCGCGAGGAGATCCGGCGGCTGCAGCTCTCCCTCGGCATCACCACGATCTTCGTCACCCACGACCAGGAGGAGGCCCTCTCGGTCGCCGACCACGTCGCGGTGCTGCGGGAGGGTCGGCTGGAGCAGTCCGGGCCCCCGGCGGAGATCTACGACCGCCCGGCGACGCCGTTCGTGGCCGAGTTCGTGGGCACCATGAACCACCTGCCCGGACGGCTCTCCGGCGACCTGGTGGAGGTGGCCGGGCAGCGGCTGCCCGTGCACGGCGACCGTCCCGGCACCCCCGAGGTCGACGTCCTGGTGCGCCCCGAGACCGTGCTGGTCACCCCCGGCGAGGACGGGGACGCGCTGATCGTCACCTCCTCCTTCCGCGGGGCGTCGGTACGGCTGCTGCTGCGCCTCGGTGACGGCACGGAGATCGTCGCGGACCTGCCCGGGCACGACGCCGCGCGGTTCGCGCTGGGCGGGCGGGCGAACGTGCGCCTCGTCGAACGGCCGGTCCTGGTGGCCGCGCGCACGCCCGCCGCGGCGGCGGAGGCCGTGTCGGCGTGAACGGCGAGCGCCGTATCGGCAGGAACGGCGACGGCTGTATCGGCATAAATCAGCACATGATCGGCGTGATGCGGATCCCGGCCGGCGCCGCCGGGCGCGCTCCCGCCGACCGGATGCGGCCGCCGCCGCCTCCTGGAGCACGTTGCCGAAAGACGAAGCGCGCTCGCACCCAGTCACTGGCGGGGGTCGGCGACCCCGTTGTTCTCGATCGCGAACATCAGCGCCTGTTCGCCGATCTCGCGGGCGTCCCACAGGTCGATCGCCAGATCGTTCATGCCGCCCCGGCGAGCCGCGAGCCACAGTTCCTCTGCCAGGCTGTCGACGCGGTTCAGGTCTCCCTCCCGTACGGCTTGCACGATCAGGTCGGCGGCTCAGCGAGTTCGCCTACCACACCTCGGACGTCAAGGCCGCGTTCGATCCGGCCGCGACGCTGAACCCGGAGGCCATCGACCTGCTGCTCGACGGCCTCGACCGCCTGGTGGGCTTCCTCGGCAAGGCGGACGGGCTCGGCGGGCGCGAGGCCACCGTGGAGGTGCGCACGACCGACCCGGAGCGGTCCTTCGGGCTGGAGATCCGCGACGCGGTACGCCTCACGGGCGTCCCCGGCGCGCCGGACGCGGTCCTCACCGCTCCGGCCGAGTGGTGGCTGCGCCTGGTCTCCGGCCGCCACGCCCCTGAGCACACCCCGGAGGGGGTGCGGCTGACCGGGGATGCGCTCACCCTGGACGACCTGCGCGCGGTCTTCCCCGGCTTCTGACATCGTGCGGCAGACCGTCGCCGCCGGCTCCCTCGGACACCCGTTTTGGAGTCGTTTGTAACATTCGAGGGTCTCGGCCCACTTCCTCGTGTCGGAAAGAAACACCCGGGACGAAGGGGGCCGGCGGTGACGGACGCTTCTCAGCGGTTCACCACCATGTATGACGAGTGCCGCCAGCGCGTATGGGCCTACGTGGTCAGCCAGGCCGGCAGGCAGGTCGCGGACGAGGTGGTGAGCGAGACGTTCGCGATCGCCTGGCGGCGGTTCGGCGACGTGCCGGATCCCGCCCTGCCGTGGCTGCTGGTCGTCGCCCGCAATGTGCTGCGCGACAACATCCGCGCCGAGATCAGGCGCGAGTCGCTCGCCGACGAGCTACGGGCGTGGACCGAGGAGGACCACGCCGAGCAGGTCGCCGAGCGGCTGGTCGTCCTCAAGGCGCTGGCCTCGCTGGCGCCGGCCGAGCGGGAGCTGCTGATCCTCGTGGCCTGGCAGGGGCTGTCCCCGCGCGACGCGGCCCGCGTCGTCGGATGCTCTCCCGCGGCCTTCCGCGTACGGCTGCACCGTGCCCGCAAGCGGCTGGCCGGGGCGATGAAGTCGGCGTCGGCCGTGCGGTCCCCGTCCCGGGTGCGCAGTCTCAGTGAGGAGTGGTCATGAACCCGATGGATCAGCTCCGGGCCGCGCGCCCGTCCCACCTCGACGCGCCGGTGAGCGAGCGCACCCGGGCCGCCGAGCTCGCCCGCGCCATGGCGGGGCCCCAGGCGCCGGCCAGGCGCTCCCGGAAGATCGCCAGGCCGGTGTGGGGCCTCGGATTGGCGGGCGCGGCGGCCGCCACCGCCGTCGCCGTCACGGTCACCGCCACGGGGGGCACCTCCGACGTCCCCGCGATCGGCACGGCGACCGTGGCGGAGGGGACGAACGCGCCGTCCACGTCCCCGAGCGTCCGCCTGTCGGCCCGGCAGGTGCTGCTCGTCGCGGCCGAGTCGTCGCTGAGGGCCCCCGCGACGAGAGGGGCGTACTGGTACGTCGAAGGACAGATCGGCGTCGCGCAGGAGGCCGGCAAGGCGGTGCGGTACATGGTGAACTCCACCACCCGCAGCCGTCTGTGGGTGGCCCGCTCGCCGGACAAGGAGAGCTGGTTCGTCAACCAGAACCTCGGCACCAGGCCCGCCCCGGGCGCGGAGGACGCCTGGAGGCGGGACGGCTCGCCCGCCAAGTGGGTGGTGGACGTGCCGGCCCCGAAGGGCAAGGCCGCGGGCGGGCTCGTCCTGGAGGCCAAGGCGGGCAAGCCCTTCGGCAACGCCATCAACGTGGGCGACAAGGTGTTCGAGCTGGCCGGGCGCAACGTGTCGGTGGCCGACCTCCAGGCGCTGCCCACCGGCGAGGGCGCGCTGAAGAAGTACCTGCTGAAGGGGTACGCGGGGCACGGCACCGAGTCGGACGAGGCGCAGGACGCGACGTCCTGGCTGTACCAGGTGACGTCCGGGCTGCTGCGGGACATGCCCGTCGAACCCGCCGTCCGCGCCGCGGCCTACCGGGTGCTCGCCGGCCTGGACGGGGTGCGCTCGCTCGGCGCGGTCACCGACGCGCTCGGCCGCCAGGGGCAGGGCATCGCGCGCCCCGAGAGCTGGGCGGGCGGCGGCTTCGAGCGGCAGCTCATCATCGACCCCGAGACGGGCGTCCTGCTCACCGACCAGATCGTGGCCGTGCACCCGACCGGGGCGTACGCCTGGGCGAAGCCCGGCACCGCGACCTGGTGGGCGGCCACGACCACGGCCACGTGGACGGACCGGCCGCCCGTCAAGCCCTGAGCGTCCTGGTCGTCCGCCCGCCGATGCCTCTTCTCAAGGTCCACGCGCACTGAGCGGGCGTACAAAACGACCCACGTCGACACGTGCGTCGGCGAGATCCTGGAGAGCCGCGAGAAGTGGGCGAGGTCCGGGACGTCCGCGAGAAGCGGACGAGACCCGGGACGTCCGAGAGAAGTGAGCGGCCCGCGTGCGCGCCCTGTCCAATTTCCGCGGGACAGGGCACGCACCGGTTTTCCGCCTCGTCAGCGCAGAGCGGCGTAGAACTCGCGCAGGTCCTCGGCGAGGACGTCCGGGACGATGTGGGCGGCGTAGTGGCCGCCGCGTAACCGCACGGTGTACGTGAACAGGGAGATGACGCCCAGGTAACCCGCAAGAGCAGGATCAGCGACCGGCGGGCATGCCGAAGGCGGAGGCGAGTGCCGCGTCCAGGAGCTGGCGGCAGCCGTCGATGCCGACGAAGCCGCGGGCGTAGGGCGGCATGTGCGGGGCCAGTGCGGCCTGCCACACCGGGTGCGGCTGGGCCAGCAGCAGCCTGGCCGCGCGGTCCCGCGGTGCCATCACCGCGTGCATCGGCCCGGCCGCGCGCCGGGCGGCGATCAGCACCGTCCGCAGGCGCGCGCCGGACGCCGCGACCGTGCGCGCGACGTCCATCACCCCGTCGGCGGCGGCCTGAACGGCGCCGGCGTCGGGCGCCAGGTCCGCGCCGCCGGACAGGACCGCGGCGTAGGCGGCCTTCAGCAGCCTGGGCGCGTCGATGCCCAAGGACGCCTGGATCTGCTGGAAGCAGGCGCACAGGTACCGGCCGCGGCCCTCGGGGTCGGCGGCCTGCCGCAACTCGCGGGCGTCGTGGTCCGCGGCGGGAACGGATCGGCGGGATACTGCGCACCAGCGGCTCCAGCGCCAGGCTGTCGTGGACGTTGGCGGCGCTGATCGCGACAGAGATGGGCAGACCGGTCCGCTCGGTAATGAGGTGGATCTTCGACCCCTTCTTGCCTCGATCGACAGGATTCGGACCTGTCAGCTCCCCCCCTTGGTCGCCCGCACGCTCACGGAGTCGATCGCGCACCGCGACCAGTCCAGCTCACCTCGGGCGCCGAGTTCGTCCAGCAGAATCCGGTACAGCTTGGCCCACACACGCGCGGCGCTCCACTCGCCGAAGCGGCGGTGCACCGTCTGCCAGGAGGCGCCGAACACCGGCGGCAACTGCCGCCACGCACAACCGGTAGTGGCGACGTACACGATCGCCGCCAAGATCGCCCGATCGTCGACCCGCCGTCGCCCGCCACCCTGCGGCCGCGTCGGCGCCGGTGGAACCACCCGCTGGAACAAGTCCCACAAGTCATCAGGCACCAGCCGCTGAAGGAACGCATCCCCGATCGATCTAACGATCAATTCCCAAATGAGTCACGCTCTAAGAACCTTGGCTACGACCCACGATCAACGCGGGCCAGCTCAGGCAGGCGCATACTGCCCGGGGGCAGGACGGTACCTCAGCTTCCACCGCGACAGCAGGGACATGCAGAGACTGGGGCGTACGAACGGAGGCGAGGACCCGAAATTTGGTCGGGAAGGTTCTCCAGCATCACGGCTGATCAGCCGCCGCGTAGACCGCGTGGCTCCGCGCGGAGGATCTCGACGGCGGTTTGAGCGCAGCTTCCGCAGATCCAGACGCCGGGGCGGCGACGAGGGGGCCGAGGTTTTGCGACCGCAGAAAGAGCAGGCCCGGTCGTTTCCTTTTGAACTTGCCGATGCGGCGCTGCCGACGCTGGACCGGGGCGACCCACTCCTGGAGTTCCTTCTTGAACCGGGCGGTATCGACACCCAGGTCGTTGAGGACGCGGCGGGCCGAGGAGCCGGGATCCAGGGCCAGGCAGAACAGCAGGTGCTCAGAACGGAACTGGGACTGACCACGGCGCGCGGCCAGGCGCCGTGCCCCGGTGACGGCTTCATCGGCTTCTCCGTCACCCACGACACGGCGTGGCCTACCGTTGCCGCCGGCGATCATCGCGGCCTCGAACAGCCGGGCGTTGGCCTCGCGGACCTTGTCACGACTGACGCCGAGCCGGTCCAGGATGCTGTTGGCGGCACCGACATGCAGGAGCCCGAACAGCAGGTGCTGCGTCGGATTCCGCATCTGCCGATGAGCGGATGCTTCTCTACATCATGAACCGAAGCTTGGCGGCCGATCGTTGAGGATCCGCTGGAACAGACAGGAGTCCTGCCATCTACCGTTGATGTGCAGGTACTTGGGCGCCGTCCCCCACTGTTCGAATCCGTTCTTAACCAGCACGCGCTGCGAGGCGACGTTCGACGGGCTCGTACTTGCTTGGATCCGGTGCAGACCGAGTTCCTGGTCAGCAATCTGGCAAAGCGCTGCAACAGCCGCGCTTGCCAGGCCACGTCCGACCTCGGCGGGTTCCACCCAGTACCCCAGATTTGCACTACAAGAAGGACCGAGCACGATCGTGTTGAGCGTTGCGCACCCCAGCACACGACCGTCTCGCAGCATCGCGCAGGCCAGTAGCCTGCCCTCCTTCATTTGCTGCACCATCTCGTCGAGCCCATTCTGCTGACCGGCAAGCGTCCAGAACGAGTCAGGTCGCACCGGGTCGAAGGGACGCAGATGCTCACGACTGCGGATGTACGCGTCGAGCAGTGCACGTGCGTCGCCGACGTCCAGTGGGCGCAGTAGGACACCCCCCGGAAGCGAGGCGGAACCGATCATCGTGACAGCGTAGTACGGCACCAACAGCGGGCAACATCCGCTCATGCCGCGAGGTGGGCGTTGTTCTGTAGAAGGATGCTTCGGCTGTCCGGCGGCCGTTGCAGCCATCAGAGCTTCTTGCTCGGTGGCACGACGCCGGAACTCCGGTGGGTGGGCTGACGGCATGCGATCTTCCCTCCCTGACTTGTCTGGCTCATCTCACCGTGCATGGCCGTCGAACGGGGGAAGCTCACAAGGAGCTGCAACGGGATCGGCTCTACCTGCTCCACGAGCTTGAGCGGTACGTCGCCACTGCACAGCCCGAGGCTTTCTGCCGGACGGGTGCCCTACCCTGTCAGCAACCTCCCGCCCTCCATAGCAAATCTATCCACCACCAAGAAAGCCTTGCCGAGCTCGTTGAGCGTCAGCTCAAGCCGGTAGAAGTCAACCTCACCAGCGCCGTTGCGGTACGGACGGATACCTCGTGCAACCAGACTCCGTCTCCACTCCTCGAACGACTCCGTAAAAAACTGGTCTCCCTCGTCCCAAAGAGAGCACTCAGCTTCGTATTGGTCATACTCCGCCTCGTCGTACGTCGCCTCGTGCACGTGGGCGTCAGCCCACGCGAACAGCTTCGGCACCGCCGATGCGTAGTCCGCCGGCCCAGGCAAGAAGTGCCAGGTGACGAGTGCCTCAGGCTCGTTACCGTCCTCGTTGTCCACCCCGATCGAGACCGTGCCTCGTCCCGAGGTCTTGTTAATCCACTCCTCGAAGTCGACAACCAGACGCGTGCCAGAGGCCAGCAGCTCCATCCATGGCTGCGCGAGCCGCAGCTCGCGCAGGCGCAGGTCGTACGGATCGCCCTCGGCAGCCTTCCGCAGGGGCTCCCGGGCGCTCGCATCCAGCACCTGTGCCTTGGGCACCATGAGCTTCCAGCCGCCGGTTGACGTCTTGACCAGCGTCTCCCGGTTGACCAGCTGCCAGTGGCAGCGCTTCGTCTCCGGGTGGTACAGCACAACAACCACCGGCAGTGAGTGGTTCGTCCAGTACTGCACATGCGCTTTGTTCGGCCGGAACCACCAGCCACCTGGCCCGGCCTCCTTGAACCAGCTCATGCCGCTCTTGATCTGTAGTGCCAGCAGTCGCCCACGAACGGCCTCGCCGTCCACCACCTCGGCCTGCGCGTCGATGCCGTAATCCTCGGTCGGCTGGTTGCGAAACAGCCAGCCGAGCTCATCCTCGATGGCCTGCTGGGTGTGGGTGACACCCTCGCTGGCGATCTTCGCGGAGGGGTTGCGTCGCATCACGGGGACATCTTCTCGCTTCTTCGGCTTGTGGTGGCCAGGAGTCTTCCCATCTAGTTCGCTGACCTGGCACGTCGCCCTACAGCTGGCCTCCTGGACGTCGCGCGCCTGCTCGAACGACGCCCGACTCGGCCTCACCAACGCCGACTACACCCTTCTGGACGGCTGGCTGCACCAGATCCGCAAGACCGTCTGAAGACGCCCTCATCGGCCGCGATTCGCGCGCATCCCTCCGTCCTGCGGTGACCGAACGTAGTTAGATCAAGCAGGGGTCCTGGTGGACGATGGCAGTCCTCGATCCGGCCGACGTCGATCCTCGCCATGTGGATCTTTGTATGTCAGGCGGCCAGCAGTCCGCGCACGATCATCCGCGGCATGGCCCGCCACAACGCTCTGCCGAGGGAGTGCCCGGGGCGCGGCAGGGTGATCAGCCAGCGGTCCAGGCTCAGCACCAGAGCGCCCCACACGCCTCCGAGGATCACAGCCACCAGCAAGGGCACCGACACCGCCGTGGCCAGTATGGATGTCATGCTGATGCCCGCGACCAGGCCCGTGAACAACACGGCGGCCCCCAGGCCTTCGTAGCGGACACGGTCTGGCGGGGCTGCGGGCCAGCGCGCCGGGGTGAGCTGCGGACAGCCAGATCAGCCGTGAACGGGACGACGCCCGCCAGCGTGCCAGCGCCGCGGCCCACCGTCGGCGGGTCCACCGGGATAGATGGTGGACGACCCGCGGCCCCCTGGCAGACCCGCGTCCGGGATGCCCTCCTTCCTCAGCGACGATGACGCCGCCCCAGGCGATCGGCTCGACCATCGCTCGATCGGCCCGGTCCGTCGGATCGGCTCGGGCCTGTTCGAACGAGCTCGAATGAGCGGTTCGTTGCCGCTGGAGGCGCCGCGTGTGACCCTCGAAGAAGCCGGGAGCCGCTCGTCCTCAGCGCCCCCGCGTGCACCTTCGGAATCATTGGCGTGAGACGAGGCGCATCAGCGTTTCACAGGCCTCCCGTGCCCCCACGGGAGGCCTGCTCCCGATGAGGAAACACAGCTCCTCGATCAGACGTGACACCGCGCGCCACTCGCCTTGCCTCGCTGTGATTACGGCGTAATCGCTTACTGGTCTGGGATAGTTGCTCCGTCCGAAGTACCAGCGGCAACGCTGGGAAGCACACGGATGTAGGAGAGCCACGCATGGCGAAAGTCCATGTTGTCTTAATCAGAAGGGCGGCGTCGGGAAGTCCACCACCACCGTCAACCTCGCCGCAGTCACTGCTGACGGCCGCTCACCCGTCGCCGATCTCGATAGGCTGACCCCCGCTAACAGGCACATAGCGGTAAGGCAGCGGCGTGAACTACCTAAGTCCAGATGAGCCCACTCAGATAGGTCGCTACCGTCTGGTCGGCCGGCTGGGCCGCGGCGGCATGGGCACCGTCTACCTGGGCGAGGACGAGTCCGGGCAGCGCGTCGCCGTCAAGGTGATCAACGGCGAGTACAGCCAGCACGAGCAGTTCCGCGTCCGGTTCCGCCGCGAGGCCGAGTCGGCGCGCCGGGTCCGCCGCTTCTGCACGGCGGCGGTCCTGGACGCCGACCTCGACGGCGACCTGCTGTACGTCGTCACCGAGTACGTCGAGGGCCCCAATCTGGACCACGCCGTGCGCTCCTCCGGACCGCTGCGCGGGTCCAGCCTCGACGCGCTGGCGGTCGGCGTCGCCACCGCGCTCACCGCCATCCACAGCGCGGGCATCGTCCACCGCGACCTCAAGCCGTCCAACGTGCTGCTCTCGCCGGTCGGGCCGCGCGTCATCGACTTCGGCATCGCCCGCGCCCTCGACACCCTCGGCGGCGTCACCGGCACCGGCGAGCTGATGGGAACGCCCCGGTACATGGCCCCCGAGGTGCTGCGCGGCGAACCGGCCTCACCGGCGTGCGACGTCTTCTCCTGGGGCTGCCTGGTCGCCTTCGCCGCCAGCGGCCGCGCGCCCTTCGGCGGCGAGTCGCTGCCGTCCATCGTCTACCAGGTGCTCAACACCGAGCCCTCCCTGGAAGGCATGGAGCCGTCGCTGCACCGGCTCGTGTCCGCCACCCTGGACAAGGACCCGTCCCGCAGGCCCACGGCCCAGCAGATCCTCGACCAGATGGTCGGCCGCACGACCCCCGAACACGCCGAACATTCGGTCGTCCAGGCCTGGCGGCAGTCACCCCCGCCCGGGACGACGTCCCCGGTGACGTCCCGCGCGCCCGGTACGCCGGCAACGGCCGGTGTCCCCTCCTCCACGATCCACGGATCGCCGGCCACCCCGTACTCCCTCACCTCGCAAGGACCGCCTCCCACCGCACAGGGGCACCAGGCGGGCGGTACCGCGACGTGGCACGGCACCCCGCCTCCCACCGTCTCCCGCCACTCCACCGCCGCGCTCACCTCGCCGGGAGGCGGGGCCGGCGCGGGACATTCCCCACCCGGCGGGACGGTCTCCGGCGGCGCGTCCGCCGACCCCGCGGCGCGGCGCAAGCGGACCATCGGGATCGCCGTCGCCGCCGTCGTGGTGATCGCCGGCCTGGGACTCGGGCTCCGCGCGCTCCTCTCCCCCTCTGGGCCGCCCTCCGAGCTGAACTACTACCTCTTCCGTGAAGACTTCAGCCAGAGCGGCACCGGCTGGGACGGAAGCGACTACACCGGCGACGACTCCGGCTGGTACGGGTACGCCCCGAACGGCTTCTACGCGATCGACCTCACCGGCGACCACACCGAGCGCATCGAGAACGCGCCCATCCCCTTCGTCCCCCGGCAACCCGCCACGCCCGACCCGTCGGCCTCGCCGACCCCCACCACGCCCGAACGGCTGCTGATCACGGTCACGGCGACCGTCCGGCAGTCGGACGGCACCGGGGAGTACGGCCTGTTCTGCCGCAGCGACACCGAGAGCTCCCCCAACAGGTACGAGTTCCTGGTCACCGCGACGGGCGAGGCCCGCGTCCGGCGCGTCACCAAGGGCGTCGGCGGCAACCTCACCCAGCCCGTGGCGGTCGCCGACCTCAAGAAGAACACCCCGGCCAAGCTCCAGGCCGAATGCTCCACCACCCCCGGCGGCGTCCAGCTCACCATGTGGGTCGACGGTGAACAGGTCCAGTCCTACCTGGACCCGAACGGCCTCCCCAACGGCGACATCGGCCTCCTCACCCGCGTCCCCGAGAAAACCGACTCGACCCTCAACACCTCCTACGACGACTTCACCGTCCAGGGCCCCGCCTCGCCATCCACCACCCACTGACCCACCGAACGCTCAGTGTTCCGCCATTGATGGCTGAGGACTGTGAGCCCCACCCGTGCCACTCCGTCGTGGTAACTCACCGTGAACCCACCCACAAAGCCAACGACCGTCTGCGACGGCATGGCACGCCCATCCGGGGCGTTTGACGAAGACGGGCCGGAGGGAGGCCTGTCGAGGTTTCCTCAGGCGAGCCCGGCGGCCTCAGGACGATCGAACTCACCATTCCTGACCCCGTCGAGAAAACAGTCCCACTCGAAGGCGGTGTATCGGATGACCTGGTCGTTCGGCGTGCGGCTGTGGCGTATCGCGACACCGCCGTCGCTCAGGTGCGCGACCTCGACACAGCCATTGCCGGAGGTACTGGCTGTGGCTTTGAACCACTGAAGACCATTCGATTCCGCAGCACTCATGATCGCATCTCCTCGGCGGCAGCCCGAATGACGCGCAACGACTCATCTGGGTCGAGGGCCATGGCTTGCAGCCGACCGAACATCTTCCTGAATCGTGAAATCTGCTCCGGCCGCTGCATGTACAAGTTTCCACCCAAAGAGTCCACGTATGCCACTGGCTTGTCAGCAGCATTCCGAGGCTCGATCACGGTGAACATGCCATGCTGAGGCCCATAGGCGCCCTTGCTGAGCGGAATGACCTGCACGAACACATTCGGCGACCGCTCACAAACTTCCGCCAGATGACGCAGTTGTGATCGCATCACCGCAGGACCACCGATGGGTCGCCGCATCGCGGCCTCATCCATGATCGTGACCAGTTCGAGCCGAGGATCGTTCGTCAGCAACTTCTGGCGCTGCATACGCAACTCGACCCGCTGCTCGATCGTCTCCGGCGGATCCATCGGTGCCCATGCCTGGATCACCGCACGGGCGTAATCCTCCGTCTGCAGCAGTCCCTCGATCAGCGTCAACGTGAACGTCAGCAGCCGCCCAGCACCCGCCTCCATGCCAACGTACGTCGAGAGACCGGACGGAAGAGCAGACTCGTAGTCCGTCCACCACGCCGCCGGAGCAGCCGTCTTCGCATCGCGCGCCATCCGCAGCAGCGCGTCACGCTGGGCACCGTCCGCGACCCGATACAAGTCCAGCAGCGCACGGACATCTTGGAGCCGCACGGCGCCCTTACCGTTCTCCAACCTGCTCAGCTTCGAGACGGAGATGTCCTGGTCATCCGCCGCAAGGGCCTTGCTCGCCGCATCGAGGCTCAAACCGATCCTGTCCCGCAACTCTCGCAGCTCGGCGCCCAGCCTCATCCGCAAGATGGTGGGATTGTCACTCATCGCGCCTCCTCTCAACGGGGAACATCTTGCAGCCGACCCCGATGCTTCATCACAGATCGCGCGACATCGCCTGGAGTACCAGCCCACCAAAGAGTCTTGCTATCTCATTTTGAGATTGCAGAATGGCAGCGTCGTCACAGACGGCAATCGACAGGAACCGACTGTCACCGCGCAGACGTCGGCATCACCCCGAGGAGCGCCGATGAAGCCGAGACGAACGCCGAGATCTCACTACGAACAGGAAGAGCAGATAAGTGCCGACCCGCTCCGTTCGGCACAACGCACCGGACCGACTCGCCGGCGTATCTCCCATGGCTGAGATGGAAACCGTCAGCCTCACCATCCCGGCCCGGCCGGAAGGCGTGCACCAGGCACGCGACGCCGTACGCAAGCTCATCACGAGCTGGGGTCCGGAGCACCTCATCGACGATTTGATCCTCTGCCTCAGCGAGGCGGTGAGCAACGCGATCACTCACGCCGCCCATGGCTCAATGCTGCCGGTGCGCGTATCCCGTACCGACACGTGCATCCGCATCGAGATCGAAGACGGTGACAGACATCCGCCAGTGCTGGCTCTACCTGCCGAGCTCGTGCTGTCCGGCCGCGACCTCCCGGACCGGCTGCTCGAAGAGCACGGACGCGGCCTCTTCCTCATCGATGCGCTAGCCACCCGATGGGGCGTACAACCATGCCCTACCGGCAAGATCGTCTGGCTCGAACGCGACCTCACCAAGCCCCTCGTTCAGTAACGTCGTTGATCCTCCGCCGTCCGTACTCACCCTGGGTACGTGGCGGCGGAGCCCCGAAAAGGGACGGGATCACCGACTCGCATCGACCGCCACGCAACGGCACCATGGAGCAGATCGGAGTGACCGAACTCCGGTCCGGGCTCAGTCCGCGACAGCCGTCATGACCACGTGCTCCGCTCGTTCCACGATCGACTGCAGGCGGTCCGCGTGCGCGCCTCGCCAGTACACCTGACCACAGGCGTGGCAGCGGGCGAAGGTGTCGTAGCTGCGCCGTGTTCCTGGGAGCAGCCCGGTCTCGACCTCTTCCTTACCCGCGGGGGCCAGGAGACCGTTGCACGCCGTGCACCTGGTCCACGGCGCGAGCGGGGGCGCGAAGCGGCCGAGGACGTCGTCGAACTGCTCCTCGGGCCTGGCTCCCCTGACGTACGCCCCGAGCCACAGCATCCGGCGGCGCAGCAGGCCGCGATCCTGGGTCAGCAGAACGCGCCGCTCGGCGTTGGCGCGCTCGATCAGCGTGTCGTCGTCCAGATCGTTCTCGTAGGCGGTGTCCACCCCGACCAGCCGAAGCCGCCGGGCCAGCGTCCCCAAGTGCACGTCCAGGAGAAAGAGCGGGACCGGGACCGGCTGCGGGCGCGACATCTCGCGGACGTCCACCACCTCACCGTCCCGGGGGTGGTACGCGGGCGTGACGACCCTGCCGTCGGCCAGAAGCGAGCCGACCTCCGGCAACGGGACGCCGGCCGACTCCACGACGTGCCCCAGGGACGAGGCGCCGTCGTAGGGAAGCCGCAGCTCGTCACGGCGATCCCGCGGCGCCAGGAACAACCACAACCCGGGCTCGACCCGCAAGCACAGTTCCGCCCCCATCCATCCAGCATGCCCCACAACCGGGCTCACCGACCACAAAGCCCCCTGAAGGGGCGTGCCGCATTGTCCTGGGACGGCGTGGGGCTTTGTGAGTGGGCTCACGGTGAGCGACCCATGACGGACCGGCCGGGTGCTCACCGACCCCAGCCACCGATGGATGAGGCCCTCATCTCCATTGATCGGCATTGAGGCGCGATTGGTCACCACCGCCGCGCGTCTCTCGAACGGTGGCCAGGAGGTGCGTCGCCTCCCCTATCTAGGACGAGCGGCGGACCACCAGTTCGGTGGGGAGGATCACTGAAGAGGCCGGGCCGGCGTCTATCTGGCGTAGCAGCAGGCGGACGGCGGCCACGGCCTGGTCGGAGGCGGGGGCGTGGACGGTCGTGAGCGGGGGCATGGCGTAGCGGGCGGCCTCGATGTCGCCGAAACCGACCACGGCGACGTCGTCGGGGACCCGGCGGCCGGACTCGTGCAGGACGGTCAGGGCGCCCATGGCCATCAGGTCGCCCGCGGCGAAGACCGCGTCCAGGGCCGGGTCGTCCTCCAGGAGCTGGCGCATCGCCTCCATGCCGGACACGCGGCTGTAGTCGCCCACGGCGAGGATCGAGCGGCGGTCGTCGCGGCGCAGCGCGTCGCGGTACCCCTGCAGGCGGTCCTGCGCGGCGACGCTGTCGACGGGCCCGCAGATCATGGCGATCCGGCGCCGTCCCCGCGCGAGCAGGTGATCGACGGCCGCCGCCGCGCCGCCGGCGTTGTCGGCGTCGACGTACGAGAGCGCGCCGCCCGCCGGCTTGGCGTACGGCAGGGCGGCCGAGCCCGCGGCGTAGGGCAGCGCGGCCGATCCGGCGGGCCGTCCGAGCGACACGACCGGGGTGTCGGTGCGGGACAGCACGCCCGGCAGGTGGTCGGCGGCGCGGTTGGACACGAGCACGACGCCGTCCACGTGACCCGCCGACACGTACTGCTCGACCCGCCGGCGTCCCGCCGGCGACCCGGCCAGCATGAGGGTGACCTGCTTGCCGGCCTCCTCCAGGGCATGGGCGGCCGCGCGGACGACGGAGGAGAACAGCGGGTCCTCGCCGGTGGCCTGGGTGCCGGGGACGACCAGCGCGATCGTGTCGGTGCGCCGGGTCACCAGGCTGCGTGCCGCCGAGTTGGGCACGTAGCCGAGCTCGTCCACGGCGTGCATGACGGTCTCGCGGACCTCGCCGCTGACCGTCCCCTGCCCGTTGATCACGCGCGAGACCGTCGACCGGGACACCCCGGCGCGGGCGGCGACCTCCTCCAGGGTGGGCCGGCGGGCGCGATCCTTGCGCAGGCCGTTGCGCTGGACGAGCTCGCGGAACCACAGCGCGCTGTCCTTGAGCAGGCGGCGCTGGGTGCCGAAGTCGACGTGGACGATGCCGAAGCGCTTGTTGTACCCCTCGGCCCACTCGAAGTTGTCCAGCAGTGACCAGACGAGGTACCCGCGCAGGTCGGCGCCGGCCTCGATGGCGGAGTGCGCGGCCCGCAGGTGGCCTTCGAGGAACGCGGTGCGGTCGGCGTCGTGGACGCGGTCGCCCGACACCGTGTCGTCGAACGCCGCGCCGTTCTCGGTGACCACGAGGCCGACCTCGGGGTAGTCGCGCGACAGGCGGACGAGCAGCTCGGACAGGCCGGTCGGGACGATGGGCCAGCCCATCGCGGTGGTGGGGGCGTAGGCGCCGGGGAACTCGATGTCCTCGGTGCCCGGGTACGCCGGGTTTGCGGGCAGGCCGGGGCCGGACCTCACCACGCACGGGGTGTAGTAGTTGATGCCGAGCAGCTCGATCGGCTGGTGGATCGCGGCGAGGTCGCCGTCGTGGATGTGGTCGAGCCCGGCGATCCGGTCGACGATCTTCAGCACCTGCTCCGGGTAGGCGCCGCGCAGCGCCGGGTCGAGGAACTGCCGGTTGATCAGGCAGTCGACGCGGTCCACCGCCTCGGCGTCCGCCGGGGACAGCGCGAGGCCGGGGTCGTTCACCTGGGCGGGCGTCACCACGGGGGCGAGGTTGAGGGTGAGGGCGATCTCGCGGGCTCCCCCGGCGCGCAGCGCCTGGACGCCGAGGCCGTGCGCGAGGAGCAGGTGGTGGGAGGCGCGGAAGGCGTCCACGGACGAGGTCAGGCCCGGGGCGTGCACGCCCATCCCGTACCCGAGGAACGCCGACACCCAGGGCTCGTTGACGGTCATCCACGTGTTCACGCGGTCGCCGAGCCGGTCGTGGACGGCCGTGGCGTACTCGGCGAACCGGTAGGCGGTGTCGCGGGCGGTCCAGCCGCCGCGGTCCTCCAGCGCCTGGGGCAGGTCCCAGTGGTAGAGCGTCGCGTACGGCGCGATGCCCGCCGCGAGCAGCTCGTCGACCAGCCGCTCGTAGAAGTCGAGGCCGGCGGGGTTGACCGGGCCGGAGCCGTCCGGCTGGACGCGGGGCCAGGCCACCGAGAACCGGTAGGCGGCGAGGCCGAGCGCCTTCATCAGGCGGACGTCCTCGGCGTACCGGTGGTAGTGGTCGCACGCCGTGTCGCCGGTGTGGCCGCCGGCGATGGCGCCGGGCCTGCGGCAGAAGGTGTCCCAGATCGACTCGCCGCGCCCGTCCTCGCGGGCGGCGCCCTCCACCTGGTAGGCGGCGGTGGCGGAGCCCCAGACGAAGCCGGCGGGGAAGGCCAGCGTCTGCCCCCGGTTCGCGATGGTGGTCGCGGTCATTGCATGACGCTCCCGTCTGTCCCCTCGTGGTGACGCAGTGGTGAATCAGTGGTGAATCAGTGGTGAAACCGCGGTGCGGGTGGCCGTACCAGCACCGATTCGAACACTTAATCACGGATCCGGCTATGTCCGTGCAGTGGACATGACGCTAGGAACCAGCGAATTTTTCGGCGAACGAGGTGCGCCGGGGGAACAAGGAGTGGGCGGCCGGAGGTTGGGGACGATCAAGAGGCCGTCCGCGTCGAAGGAGCCGCCGTCATGCATGCCATCGTCGTCACGACCCCAGGAGGATCCGACGCCCTCGTCTACACCGAGGTGCCGGACCCGGTCCCGGGCCCCGGTGAGGTGCTGGTCGACGTGGCCGCGATCGGTGTGAACTACACCGACGTCTACCACCGCGAGGGCCGCTACCCGCTCCAGGCGCCGTTCGTCGTCGGCTCGGAGGGCGCGGGCACGGTCTCGGCCGTCGGCCCGGACGTCACCGGCGTGGCGGTGGGCGACCGCGTGGGCTGGGTGGGCGTCATCGGGTCGTACGCGGAGAAGGCGGTCATCCCTGCCGCCAAGGCGATCCCGCTTCCCGACGACCTGTCGTTCGAGTCGGCCGCCGCCGTCCTGCTCCAGGGCCTGACCGCCCACTACCTCACCCATTCGGTGCACGCCGTCCAGCCGGGAGACGACGTGCTCGTCCACGCGGCCGCGGGCGGCATGGGGCTGCTGCTCACGCAGATGACGAAGCTGCGCGGCGGCCGCGTCATCGGCACGACCTCCACCGACGAGAAGCGGAAGCTCGCCCGCGAGGCGGGGGCCGACGACGTCATTCCCTACGAGGGCTTCGCCGACGCGGTGCGCGAGCTGACCGGCGGGCGCGGCGTGCGCGTCGTCTACGACGGCGTCGGCGCCGCGACCTTCGACGGCAGCCTGGCCTCGCTCGGGCTGCGCGGCATGATGGCGCTCTACGGGGCGGCGAGCGGGCCGGTGCCGCCGTTCGACCCGCAGCGGCTGAACCAGGGCGGGTCGCTGTTCCTGACCAGGCCCACGCTCGCGCACTACACCGCGACGCGGGAGGAACTGCTCGCCCGGGCCGAGGACGTCCTCGGGTGGGTCGAGTCGGGCGCGCTCAACGTGCACATCTCGCGCCGGTACCCGCTGGCCGAGGCCAGGCAGGCGCACGACGACCTCGAAGGCCGCCGGACGACGGGCAAGCTGCTGCTGATCCCGTAGCGGCTCGGGTGCGCGGCGGGCGGCAGCCCGTGATCGTGGGAAGGTGGGCTCAGCCCCGGAGTCATGGCCGGGGTGAGCCTCGGCCGGGGTCGTGGCGGGTGAGCCTCAGCTTGGGGTCGTGGTGGCGGGTGAGCCTCAGCCCGGGGTGGTGGCGAGGCCGAAGAACAGGACCCCCAGGTAGACGCCCACCGCGATCGCGATCACATGCAGCGCGATCGCCCAGGCCCGCAGCGCGTTGCCGTTCCTCATGGTGCCCTCTTCTCGTCGGGGCCGGGGCGTCGTGCCGGCGGGGTCATCGGGAGCCGTTCAGCAGGCGTGCCTTGGCGGCGGCGTACTCGTCGTCGTCCAGGTGCCCGGACCGGTGCAGGACGGCCAGCCGTTCCAGCTGGCCGACGAGATCGCCGGGGACCGCGTCGGACGGCGCGTCCTGGCGGCTCGGGCCGGCGAATCGCGACGAGGGGCGGAGGCGTGCGTCCTGAGGCGGGGAGGTGGGACGGTCCTGCGGAGGATAGGTCGGACGGTCCTGCGGAGGGTCGTCCAGGTCGACGGCGTGGCGCGGCATGTCGTTCTGGCCGGGGAGCACCACCGACGTCGTCCAGCGGACGTTGCCCCCGCTCGGCCCCGAGGCCGCCGGGCCGGGGGCGGGCTCCGGTCCGAGGAAGACCCCGCGCGACGCCTTCGGGTGGAACAGCACGATGAGCGGTAGTCCCCCCGTGATCGCGAAGACGACGGCGCAGATCATGAAACCGAGCTCGGCACTGGGCGTGGCCATGGCGGCCTCCCAGAACGCCCATCCGAGGCTGAGGAACACGGCGGGCCAGGCGAGCAGGGCCAGCCTCGGCCCGACGGGAAGCAGGCTGACGAGATACACGCCGAGCGCGGCAATGCCGCCCAGGATGGACACCGGCATGATCCACCCGACCCCCTGCGGGCACGGCACGCCCACTTCCGGGCCGCAGCCCCCGCCGATGCTCATGAGGACGCGGGCGTCGAGATAGAGCATGGTCAGGCAGCAGGCGAGCCCGCCCAGCCCGACAAAGGTCCCGATCGACCTCAAAATCAGCCCACGGGTGGTGATCACGCTCCGTATGGTAGGCCACACCACGATTTCCAGACAGACCGCAGAAGCGGGATATCGAGCTGGCATATCGGGCGGCTCAGTCCCGCGCCGGCCAGTCCAGGAGGCGGGCGCCGAGGACGGCCGTCTCCAGGGTGAAGCGCTGGGTCGGGTCGTCCGGGGAGAAGCCGGTGAGGCGGCGGATGCGCTCCAGCCGATAGGTCACCGCGCGGGTGCTGATGCCCAGCTTGCGGGCGGCCGCCGTCTGGTTGCCCTGCGCCCCGAACACCGCCTCCAGGGTCTCCAGCAGCGATTCGGGGCCGCCGCGCGCCTCCCGCAGCGGGTCGAGCACGCTCGTGACGAGATCCTCGATCGCGGCGCGGTCGCGCAGCAGCACCGGGAAGACCAGCAGGTCGGCGGCCCTGAGCACCTGGGGGCGCAGGCCGAGCCGTTCCCCCAGGCTGATCGCGTCGCTCGCCTCGCGAAACGACGTCACCACGCCTCCGGGTCCGCGGTGCGGACGGCCGACGCCCACGCGCCAGCCCTGGCCGAGGCTCCCCCGCACGTGGTGGGTGAACTCGCCGGTCGCGGCGGTGAGCGTGGCGGGCGCGACGCACACGAGCAGGCCGTCGCGGGCGGCCACGAGGATGTTGTGCGAGCCGAACCGGGTCACCAGCGCCTCCTCGACGCGCCGGATCAGCGGGTCGCCGTCGGCGACGGGCGCGACGTCCTTCGCCACCGCGACGACGTACCCCTCGGCCAGCCGCAGGCCGAAGTGCTCGGCGCGCTCGGCCAGCCGGTCGGCCCGCCCCTGTAACAGATCGCCGATGAACTCGCGCCGCGCCTCGTCCTCGCGCCGGATGGCCTGGTGCTGCGCCTCCTCGTACCCGTCGAAGTACGCCGCCAGCGCCCGGCGCACGGCGGCGAGCACCTGGGCCTCGGCGGGCGGCGCGTCCAGCTCGCGGGCGAGCAGGCAGGCGTCGGCGAGCGCGCGCACCGGGACGCCCCGTTCGGCCGCCGCCGCGCCCAGCGCGCGCAGGCCGTCGACGGCGTCCCTGCCCGGCAGACGGCCGGTCGAGACGGCGGCCGTGAGGACCGGAAGGTACCCGCCGAGCAGGTCGGCGGGCACCCCGGTGGCCTCGCTCACGTGAGCGAGAACGTCCATCACACCCCTACGTCACGCCGGTCGAACGAAAGGACAGCGGTCAGCGCGAGCACGGCCGTGGCGGCGAGCAGCACGAGGCAGTCGCCCACCTGGAAGCCGTTGACCAGCGGATTTCCCTCCATGTAGTAGTGGAACGGCGACAGGTGGCTGAGCCACTTCATCGCCTCGACGTCCGCGGCGAGCGCGTGCACGACGTACCCCGCGACCGCGTACGCGCCCGCGACCGCCATCGCGAGCGCCCTGCGACCGGTCGCCGCTCCGACGGCCAGCGTGAGCGTACCGAAGAAGAGGACGAGCAGGTAGAGGCCGGTGTGCGCCGCCAGCATCCGCCCGAAGGGCACGTTCAGGTCCACCATGGCGCCGAGGACGGCGATCACCGCGAGCGAGAGCACGGCGACGGCGAGCAGGCCGGCGGCAAGCGCGGCGAAGCGCTCCAGCACGAGCCGCTTGCGGTCCAGGGGGAGGGTGAGGGTCAGCTCCAGCGTCCTCGCCTCCTCCGGCCCGGCGAGGGCCTTCGTGCCGAGGATCACCGCGCACATCGTGAACAGCAGCGGGACGAAGAGCTGGTAGATGACCGCCTGCAGGAAACCGACACCGGTGGTGAAGTTCTCCAGGCCGCCCATGAGCTTGCGCACGCCTTCGGGGTACTTCGCCTGCGCGGCCTGGCTGTAGAAGTCCGGATTCGCGGCCATCTGAGGGAAGAACGACGTGTACAGCCCGGCGAACGCGCAGATGCCGATCGTCCAGCCGATGATCGCGCGCCGGTAGTCGCGCAGCGTCTTACGCACCAGCACGGGCATGCTGCACGTCCTCGCTGTAGTAGGTGAGGAAGATCTCTTCGAGGTCGGGCTCGGCCGAGACCATGTGGACGACGGTGAACCGCGCCGCCGCCTTGACCAGCGCGTCGGGACGGCCGTCGATGGTGCAGCTCACGCTCGCGCCCTCGACCTTGAGGTCCCGCACGCCGGGCAGGTCGCGGAACGCCTCCTCGGGCACGGGCGCGTCGAAGTGGAACTCGACCCGCCGCACGGCCTTCTCCCGCAGCGCGACGACGTCCTCCACCGCGACCAGCCGCCCGCTCCGGACGATGCCCACCCGGTCGGAGACGTGCTCGACCTCCGCGAGCACGTGCGACGACATGAGCACCGTGCCGCCCGCCGCGCGGGCCTCGCGGACCATCGCCAGGAACTCCTGCTGGACGAGCGGGTCCAGGCCGCTGGTCGGCTCGTCGAGGATGAGCAGCTCGGGCTCGTGCATGAACGCCTGGATCAGGCCGACCTTCTGCTTGTTGCCCTTCGAGAGCTTGCCCATCGTGACCGACAGGTCGGCCTCCAGCCGCTCGGCGAGCCCCTCGACGCGGCCCGCCGCGACGCCGCCCCGCACGCCCGCCAGGAACCGCAGGTACTCGCCGGCCTTCTCGCGTCCCTCCAGGGCCAGCTCGCCGGGGAGGTAGCCGATCCTTCGGCGGATCGACGCGTCGCGCGGGTCGGAGCCCAGCACGCGAACGGTGCCCCGGGTGGGGCGGATCACGTCCAGGAGCATCCTGAGCGTGGTCGTCTTGCCCGCGCCGTTCGGGCCGAGGTACCCGAACACCTCGCCGGGACGGATCTGGAGCGTGAGATCCTCCAAGCCCCGGCGCTTACCGTAGAACTTCGTCAGCCCTTCGGTCTCCACCACTGCTGTCATGCGTCGAAGCGTGACGGGCGGGGGCGCGTCCCCGACAGGATCACACCTGGACAGTTGGGGCACATTTCTTTTCCCGGATCCGGCAACGCGCGCGGACGGGTGCTTCTGAGGGCTGGGGCGGCCCTCAGCGGGGGGCGGTCGAGCAGGCGCCGGTGCTGCCGGGCAGCCGGTGCCGGTTGCGCGCGACGACCCGGTACACGGCCTCGGCGATCAAGTCGACCGGGGGCACGAGCATGAGGCGGCCGAGGACGCGCCAGCCGATCCGGGGTTGCACGGCCAGCAGCACGGCGACGGCGCGGGCGCCCGAGGCGCGCAGCCCGTCCGGGCCGAGCAACTGGACCGACTCGGTCACCTGCTCAAGGGTGAGGCCGTGCTCGGCCAGGTCCAGATCCTGCCAGCGGCGCGCCGGGGGCATCGCGGGCAGATGCGCGCGGCCGAACTCCACGCATCGGTGGCAGAACCCGCAGTCCCCGTCATAGACCAGCACGGGACGATTCTCCCATACCCCCTGGCGCCCGTCCCGGCGACCGGCACCCACGAGCACGGCCCGGAAGCTCCTGGCCGCCGTCAAGCCACGCCCACATTGTCACGCCAGACCGCGTCACACCGGACCGCGTCACACCGGACCGCGTCACACCGGACCGCGTCACGGCGCGGCGCCGGGAGGGAGGGCGGGAAGGCCGGGCGGCGCGCCGTCCTCGATCAGCGACAGCAGCGCGCCTGTGTCCACGTGCCGCTCGATCATGTCGCCGAGCGCGTCGAGGTGCTCCTCCCTCAGCGCCGCGAACGAGACGCCGGACGCCGGGACGAAGTCGCGGCCTGCCACGGCGGCGACATCGGCGAGGAAGGCACGGCGGAAGCCGTCGTTCTCCAGCGCCCCGTGCCAGGTGGTGCCCCACACCGCGCCCACCCGGCACCCGTCCAGGAAGGGCTCCACCTGGGCCACCGCAGCCGCCGGGCCCGCCTGGTCCGCCGGCTGCGACGTCTGGTGCCCGTCGACCGTCACCAGCCCGTGGTGGATCTCGTACGCGTCGACGCGGTGCCCGTACGCCTCGCCGACCGGCCGCGCGAGCGTCTTCTCGCGCGCGAACTCGACGGTCGCCGGAAGCAGCCCGAGCCCGTCCACCGTCCCGGCGCCGGACTCGACGTCGTCGCGGATCGACCGCGCGAGCATCTGGTAGCCGCCGCAGATGCCGAGGATCGGGCCGCGCCGTTCCAGCAGCGCGGCGGCGAGGCCCGTACGGCGAAGCCATTCGAGGTCGGAGACGGTGGCCCGCGAGCCGGGCAGCACCACCAGGTCCGCCTCGCGGAGCTCCCCGGCTCCGGCGGCCGAGGAGACGAAACGGACCACGACCCCGGGCTCGGCGGCCAGCGCGTCCACGTCGGTGAAGTTGGAAATCCTCGGGTACCGCACCACCGCGACGCGCAGGCTCTGCCCCGTGCCCGCGTTCTCCGGCAGCGCGCCGCGCCGGGAGTCGAGGGCGAGCGAGTCCTCCAGGTCCATCCAGAGCCCGTCCAGCCACGGCAGCACGCCGTACACCGGACGTCCGGTGAGCTTGTGCAGCGTCTCCAAGCCGGGGTCGAGCAGCTCACGCGCGCCCCGGAACTTGTTGATCAGGAAGCCGCTGATGAGCGCCTGATCTTCCGCCTCCAGCAACGCCAGCGTGCCGTACAGCGAGGCGAACACCCCGCCGCGGTCGATGTCCCCCACGACGACCACCGGCATTCCCGCCGCTCGGGCCAGGCCCATGTTGGCGATGTCCCCCCGGCGCAGGTTGATCTCCGCCGGGCTGCCCGCGCCCTCGCACACCACCACGTCGTACGACGCCCGCAGCCTCTCCAGGGACTTCAGCGCGACCGCTCTGAGACTGTCCTTGTACGCGCCGTACTCCATGGCGTCCACCTCGGCGAGCGGCCTGCCGAGCACGACGACCTGGCTTCGCCGGTCGCTGCCCGGCTTCAGCAGGATCGGGTTCATGTCCGCGACCGGTTCCACCCCCGCCGCCTGCGCCTGGGCGACCTGCGCGCGTCCGATCTCGGCTCCGTCGGCGGTCACGTACGAGTTCAGCGACATGTTCTGGGCCTTGAACGGCGCCACCCGCACGCCCCGACGCGCCAGCCAGCGGCAGATCCCCGCCGTGACAACGCTCTTCCCCGCGTCCGAGGTGGTCCCCGCCACGAGCAACATCCCTGTAGCCACCACCCAAAGATGCCAGACCTACCGGAACCCCCCAATCCCCCACGTGGCCACATCGCGGCGGCACGAACAGCCATTGCCGGTACGACTCGGTGAGGCACGGGCGCGGCTGCTCGGATCGGGGCCCACTTGGGCAGCGCCTCCTACCGGACAGTGTCGGCTACCGGGCAGCGCCGACTACCGGACAGTGGCAACTACCGCACAGTGCCAGCCTTCGGACAGCTCCTACTACCGCGCCGTGCCTACCACCGGGCAGTGCCTGCTATCGGATAGTGCCTACTACCGGCGCCGCCGCCTGTGTACTGCCCAGGCAGTGGCGGCGGCGAGCGTTGCGGCGGTGAGGTTCACGGCGCGCGCCAAGCGTACGGATCGCGAAATATCCGTCACCGCGGGTGGGTCTCCCTCGCCCATCTCCGGCCGGTGCTCGATCCTGCCGCCGTAGTCGTTACGGCCCCCCAGCCGCACGCCGAGCGCCCCCGCGAACGCCGCCTCGCATCGGCCGGAGTTGGGACTCGGATGCCGGTGACCGTCCCTGCGCAGCATGGCCGCCGCCTGCCGGGACGACCCGCCGACGAGAGGGGCGACCAGCGACGCCAGGACGCCGGTGATCCGCGCGGGAACGAAGTTCGCCACGTCGTCCAGCCGCGCGGCGGCCCAGCCGAACCTCTCGTACCGCGCCGACCGGTGACCGACCATCGCGTCCAGCGTGTTCACCGCCCGGTACGCCAGCAGCCCCGGCACTCCGGCCACCGCGCCCCAGACCAGCGGCGCGACCACGGCGTCCGAGGTGTTCTCCGCGATCGACTCCACCGTCGCCCGTGCCAGTTCCCCCGAGGACAAAGCCGACGGATCCCGCCCGCACAGATGCGGCAGCCGCGCCCGCGCCGCCGTCACATCCCCACGTTCGAGCGCGGCGGACATGTACGCCCCCTCGCGGCCCAGGCTCGTCCCGCCCAGCACCGCCCAGGTCGCGGCGGCAGTGACGGCCGTACGAGCCGCGGGGCTGCGCCGGGTGAGCCGCTCGGCCACCACACCCAAGGCCGCCGCCGAACCGACGCACGCGGCGACGTACGCGACGCCTCGCGCGCGCGACCGCCCGTACAGACGGCGCTCGACCAGCCCGGCCGCACGGCCGAACAGCGCCACCGGATGCACCGGGTTCCGCGGATCGGCGAAGATCGCATCCAGGACGACCCCAGCGGCGAGCCCAAGAGCCCGGGCCCGCCCCACCGCTCCCGTCCCCACGGTTCCCACCGGAATCCCGCGTGCCGCCATCTCCCGCCCCGCACGCGTGGCCGTCCCGCTCCCGTACCGCGGCCTCGTACCCGCCCGCTTCACTCGACCTCACCCCCGGTTTCCGGACGTTCCCCACGCATGATGCACCACGACTCCGGCTCCACGACGCACCGAATTCGAGATTGTCCAGGAGTGCCGGCGAATCGGCTAATGCAGGTGGGAGTCCAGTTCGTCCCAGTTGTCGTCGAGCCAGGCGGCGGCTCTGCGGATGCGCTCTCCCGCGCCGTTCTCCCACATGCGCGCCCAGCCTCCGCCGTCCTCCAATGCCCGCGTGCGCATCACAACGTACGAGCGGTCGAAGCGCAGCCTGGTCAGGTCGAGCAGCCGGCGACGCTCGCGCGCGGACAGGTCATAGGCGTCGCAGAAGAGCCGGATCCGCGCGCCGACGTCGCACATCCGCTGCGCGGGCTCCCGGTCGACGGGGTCGGCGATCGGTGCCCAGTGACGCAGGGTGGTGACGATGTCGAACAGGCGGGTCGTCGGGCGGGCCATGTCGAAGTCGATGAGCGCCCACGGCACGTTGTCGCGAAAAATCACGTTTTCCGGGGTGATGTCGCAATGACCGACCAGCTCGGGCTCGGCGTCGTCCCACGAGCCTCCCTCCCAGACGGCGTCAGGAGGCGGGACGAACCCGGCGGCCGCGTCATGAAAGCGCCGGACCAGCCGGGCCAGCGCGGCCAGCGTCTCGTCCGTCATCACGTGCGGGGCCAGTGGAAACATCGCCGCCCGGCCGGGGACGTACGACAGCATCTCCCTGCCACGGTCGTCCACTCCGAGCGCCCTCGGCGCGCCGTCGAAGCCCACCGACTCCAGGTGACGCAGCAGCGCGTGAACGGAGGGACTGTACGGGCGCATCGGGCGGCGCACCGTGTCGCCGACGCGGACGACTCCCTCCGTCACATCACCGCCATCCAGCGATATTTCAGGAAAGGCCGCGCTGACGAACATGACGTAACAGTTTAGTCCCGCCCCCGGCACGCCCGGGAGGCTTCCCCGAAACCCCCGCACTTTCCGGAAGACCTTCGCCCCCCTCGCCCGCCTCTTCCAGCACGACACCGACACGATGCGACCGACCGCCCCTTCGACACCAGCGCACCGCGACCGACCGACCATCACACTGGTGCGGACCTCGGCCGCGCTCCAGCGCGACGCGACCGACCGGCCCATCGACACCAACACACCACGACCGACCAGCCATCGCGCTCGCATTAGCGGCACCAACGCACCACGACCAATCGACCATCGCACTCGCGTGGACCCGGCACCCGCTCAAGCGCCACGCGACCGACCGACCCATCGACACCAGCGCACCGCGACCGACCGACCGTCGCACTCGCGTGGACCCGGCACCCGCTCCAGCGCGACGCGACCGACCGGCCATTCAACGCCAACGCACCGCGACCGACCGACCATGGCGCTCGCGTTAGACCTTGAACCCGCTCCATGACGACGCCGACACGATGCGACCGACCGACCGTTCGACGCCAATGCACCGTGACCGACCGACCGACGCGCCTTCCAGGGCATCCCGGCGCGGGGTCCTCAGAGACGGCCCCCGGACCAACGCCCTGACCGCGTCTGGCATGATTCGATCATGCGTATCGGCACTCTCGGCGCGGCACGCATCACCCCCACCGCGCTCGTCAAGCCCGCCCGGTCCATCCCCGGCGTGGACGTCGTGGCCGTCGCCGCGCGTGACCGCTCCCGCGCGGAACGGTTCGCCGCCAAGCACCGCATCCCCGTGGTCCACCGGTCGTACGAGGCCCTCATCTCCGACCCGTCCATCGACGCGATCTACAACCCGCTGCCGAACGCCCTGCACGCCGCGTGGACGCTGCGCGCCATCGACGCGGGCAAGCACGTCCTGTGCGAGAAGCCCTTCACCTCCAACGCCGACGAGGCGACGAGCGTGGCGGAGGCCGCACGGCGCTCCGGCCTCGTCGTGATGGAGGCGTTCCACTACCGCTACCACCCGCTGATGGAACGCGCGCTGGAGATCGTGCACACCGAGCTCGGCGAGGTGCGGCACGTCGAGACCTGGATGTGCTTCCCACTCCCCCGCTTCTCCGACATCCGGTACTCGCTGGAGCTCGGCGGCGGGGCGCTCATGGACGCGGGCTGCTACGCCGTCCACTGCCTGCGCACCCTCGGGCCGGGCGAACCCTCCGTCGTCTCCGCCGCCGCCCTGCTGCGATCCCCCGGCGTCGACCGCGCCATGGCCGCCGACCTGCGCTTCCCGACGGGCGCCACGGGCCGTATCAACGCCTCGATGTGGTCGGGCGGGCACCTGCTCAAGATCGCCGCGCGCGTGGAGGGCGAGTACGGCACGCTGCACATCACCAACTTCGCCGCCCCGCAGTACTTCCACCGCCTCACCACGACGGTCGACGGCGTCCGCCGCCGGGAGCGCGTCCCCGGCGAGGCCACGTACACCTACCAACTACGCGCCTTCCGCACGGCGGTGCACGACGGCACAACCCCTCTGACCCCACCCGAAGACGCCATCGCGAACATGTCGGTAATCGACGCCATCTACCAGAAGGCCGGCCTCCCCCTCCGCGGCGAACTCTGACCGTCCGGCCACACAAGGCATGGTCAGACGCCCCGGCCGGAGAATGCCGAACCGAGTTCCGGCGCGGGTGCCGATTGACTCGACATAGCGGAATCGAGGGGATTCGGCGCCAAGGCCGGGCGGTGCGACGACCGGGACGGCGCAGCCGACCTAGATCCGCCGCGCGGCCGGCCCCATGCCATGTCGAACGCATCGTGCGCGCGGACCCGTCGCCGGAGGTCGCGCGTTCCTTATTTCACTGCCATGGGGCGGTATTGCGGTCGATGTACACGTCGCGCCCTTGATCTTGGCGCAACTACGGACAGTTACGCTCCACTGCGAGACGTGACGGCATATCTGCATGCTGCCCTATTTGGGGCACGCGTTCGGACTCCGCATCGTCTCTTACATCCGCATGAACATTGGATCGCAAGATGCGCAAACGACTCTTTGTGGTCGCTTCGGCTATCGGCCTCGGTCTCGTCGCGGCGACCGCTCTGCCTGCGGCTGCCGTGGACACCACCGTCACATTCTCGATCACGACCGCCGGCCTCACGATCAGCGCGCCGGGGTCGGCGAGCCTCGGCTCGGTGGCATCCGGCACCGCCAGCATCTCCGGGCAGATCGGCCCCGTCACGGTGACCGACCTGCGCGGCACCCTGAACGGTTCCTGGACCGCGACCGTCACCGGCACAGACTTCACCACCGGCGGAGGCACCGGGCCCGAAACCATCCCGAACATCAATGTCAGCTATTCCCCCGGGCCGGCCACTGCCACGACGGGCACGGGCACCTTCACACCCGGTCCCGGCGGCATCATCAATGTGCCGCGCGTCGCGTTCACCGGTACCGCGCTCGTAGGCAACAACTCCGCCACCTGGAATCCGACGCTCACCGTGACGATTCCGCCGGCGACCGTCGCAGGAACATACAGCGGCACCGTCACCCATTCGGTCGCCTGACCGGAGCCGACGACAATCGTGCTTCTTCGTCACATCGTTGCGGGACTGCTGGCGGCCGGGGTTCTCGCCCCGGCTGCCGGCACGCTCGGCAGGCCCGCGTCGGCGGCGGCCCCGTCGCCCGGGGGCGGCATCGGGTTCCGCCTGCTCGAGGCGCCGGTCGCAGAGCGAGCCAACTCGCGAGCCTGGTACTACATCATCGATCACCTCGCGCCGGGTGCCGACATCCACCGGCGGGTGGAGGTCTCGAACACGACCGGCTCGCCCCAGCAGCTTTCGCTCTACGCGGCCGCCGCGGAGATCCGTGATCACAAATTCCAGTTCGCCCCCGGTCGCACTCCCAATGAGCTGTCCACCTGGACCACCACGAGCCGGCATGAGGTGACCCTGGCCCCACATGCCCGCTCGACGGTCACCGCGAAGATCGACGTACCGGCCGACGCCGCGCCCGGAGAGCGCTATGCCGTGATCTGGGCCGAGACGGCCAAGGCCGCGCCGCCTGGTGGAGGCGTCGCGGTGATCAACCGCGTCGGTATCCGGATCTACCTGTCCGTCGGCCCCGGCAACCCGCCGGCGTCGGCCTTCACCATCGACTCGCTGACGGCCCAACGGTCGCCGGACGGCCGGCAGGTCGTCCTCGCGCGGGTGCACAACACCGGAGGCCGCGCACTCGACCTGAGCGGCGACCTGAAACTGTCCAACGGCCCCGGACAGCTGACCGCCGGTCCGTTCAAGGTCAAAACGGGCACGACGCTCGCTCCCGGCGAATGGGGATCGGTGACCGTGGTCCTCACCGAGCAGGTGCCCGATGGTCCGTGGCGTGCCCGTATGCGTCTGGAGAGCGGGTTGACCAGACACGCCGCCGAGGCAACGATCCGGTTCCCCGCCGCCCCAGGGACGGCGCAAGCAAGCAAGACGGAGACGGACCCGAGCTACTACCTCATAGCGGCGCTGGCCGGCGTCATCCTGTTCGCACTCGTGGCGATCACGTTCCTGCTGAACCAGCGAAAGCGCCGCGCGCGCCCGGAACGCAACAATGCGTGAGACGTCCGCGGCTCGGCCGGGAGCGTCGCCGGCCACACACCTTCAGCATGTCCAGGCCGCTGCGAAAGATCAGAAGGTCCGCGGGCAATCTGATCAAGGTTCGTCAACGGCGCGACCCCAGCCAGGCAGGTACTCCAGCTCCCATCGCCTGTGCCTGGCCCGCGCTGAGCTCCTACGTTCCGACTCTGTGGATGTTCTCAAGCGACGCACGCACAGGCCCTGCTCGTCACCACGTCCCGGCCCAGGTCCCGGCTACCCCGCAGTACCCCTCACCCTCGCCACCCTGGTCCGCGCTCTTGCTCACCCTTCACCACGCCACCGCCGCAGCCCCCGACCGACCAGCCACTCGACACCCTCGGCTCCGCCAGCCGCCCCACAGGCCCTAAACTCCGATGTGACCGCACATGACCAGCGGACGCACCGCCCGACCGGTACGCGGACACCCCCAGGATCATGCACAATTATCCGAGAGCGCCCTTAGCTCAGCTGGACAGAGCACCGGACTTCTAATCCGACGGTCGCAGGTTCGAATCCTGCAGGGCGCGCTCCCCAGACCAGCTCAGATGCGCTCTGAGCTGGGCTTTTCCTTGATCGGGCTCTCGCCGAGGATGCAGCCGAAGGCCACCGAACGCAGCCCGATGCGGCCACTCCCGGAATATATTCGGAATGATCTTGTCCACGTTTCCGCAGGTCGCGACGCGGATTCCGCCGGCTTCCGGAACGATTCCGAGCCCTCCGGAGTACGCCGAAGGGTCCGGGCCTGAACCGGGACCCCTGACTGTGTCGTTGTCCTACTCCCCCTCAACGTGAGCCTTGATCCAGTCCCACCCGTCCTGCCATGAACTGAGAGCTTGAAGGTGTTGACCATTACGGGCGTCGAAGACGTGGTACTGGAACTTCCCGTTGCTCCCAGTTCGGATGAGGTCATACGCCTCATCGTTCGAGCGGTACCAGACGCACTCACCGTCGAGGGGACGCGAGAGAGAGGCGTAGGCGTACTGGTGAGTGATCGACATGTGCCGGAGCGTACGAGCTGAGGAGATCACAAGCAATAGCGCTTCGCTTTCTCATTCGCCAAGCGCTTGCGTGATCCGCTGGTTGGCCACCTCGCGTTGGCAGTCGATGCACTTGGCGTAGACCCCAAGCATGACGTCTACACCGTGGCTGGCTGCGGTTCTCCGAGCGGTTCGGTTGACAGCGCCTATGCTCAAACATCCCTTCTCTGTCCGTCTGTGGTGTATATACCGTTTTCGTGTATCCATGATCAAGTTCCGCTTGTTTGTCAATGATCTGACTTGTCCACAAGAGGACAGGCATTTCCGCAAACCTCCGCTTGCCTCATGGCGTCCTTCTCCAACAAAGATCGGGCGCGCAAGGGCGGAATCGGACGTTGGCGACAAGTATTAAAAAAGTTCTTGAAGAGCTAGATATCTCCTCCACCAGTTGGCGGGACAAGGGGGATAAGTTCGAGCGGCTGATCGCCGCCTACCTGCGTACGGATCCCTCATGGTCCAGCCGGTTCAGCAAGGTCTGGCTCTGGAACGACTGGCCTGGACGGGCCGGAAAGCCCGACACGGGCATCGATCTCGTCGCCCAGGAACGCGAGACGGGCGCCTTGGCGGCCATCCAGTGCAAGTTCTACGGCCCCAGCCACACCCTCCAGAAAAGCGACATTGATTCGTTCTTCACCGCATCTGGCAAGAATGGCTTCTCTTCACGCCTGATTGTGTCCACAACAGATAAATGGAGCAAATATGCGGAAGATGCCCTAAGAGGCCAACAGATCCCCGTCACCCGCCTGCGGGTGCAGGATCTGGATGAGTCGAGCGTCGACTGGTCGCAATTCAGCCTCGACGCCCCCGAGGTGATGAAGCGCAAGGACAAGAAGGACCTGCGCCCCCACCAAACCCTCGCACTGAACGCGGTGCGCGAAGGCTTCCTGTCTCACGCCAGGGGCAAGCTCATCATGGCGTGCGGTACGGGCAAGACACTCACCGCGCTCCGCATCGCCGAGGACCTCGTCCCAACGGGCGGCAGCGTTCTCGTACTGGTCCCCTCCATCTCCCTGCTCTCCCAGACGCTGAAGGAATGGACCACAGACGCCAAGGTGCCGTTACGGCCGTACGGCGTGTGCTCGGACACCAAGGCGGGCAGCCGGAGCGACAACGAGGACATCTCTCCCTACGACCTCGTCTTCCCCGCCACGACCGACGCCGCCAAGCTGTACACCCAGATCGTCGGCGGGGGCCCCCGCGGAAAGATCACGGTCATTTTCTCCACCTACCAGTCGTTGCCGGTGGTCGCCGAGGCCCAGCGCAAGGGCCTCCCCGAGTTCGACCTGGTCATCTGCGACGAGGCCCACCGCACCACCGGTGTCACCCTGGCCGGCCAGAGCGAGTCGAACTTCGTCAAGGTCCACGACCAGCAGTACGTGAAGTCCGCCAGGCGCCTGTACATGACCGCCACCCCGCGCCTGTACGACGACAACAGTAAATCCCAGGCGGAAGACGGCTCCGCGGTGCTCGCGTCCATGGACGACGAGTCCCTCTACGGGCCGGAGTTCCACCGCCTGGGCTTCGGTAAGGCGGTGGATCAGGGGCTGCTCACTGACTACAAGGTCCTAATCCTTACCATCGACGAGGGCGTGGTCGCCAAGACTCTCCAGGAGGGCTTTGCCGGCGGCGGGTCCGAACTGGCCCTCGATGACGCGGCGAAGATCATCGGCTGTTGGAACGCGATGGCCAAACGGACCGGGACCTTCGCCGATGGTTCCGGATTTGCCGAGGGCGAGGAGCCGATGAAGCGCGCCGTGGCCTTCGCCCGCTCCATCAACGATTCAAAGCAGATCGCGGACCGGTTCAACGACATCGTCGACGCCTACGAGGACGCGGATGATGACGTTCTTCGGTGCGAGGTCGAGCACGTCGACGGCACGTTCAACGCCCTGGAACGCAACAGGAGGCTGGACTGGCTGAAGCAGGGCCCAGGCCCGGCCAAAGCGCGAATCCTGTCCAACGTCCGGTGCCTGTCCGAAGGCGTCGACGTCCCGAACCTGGACGCCGTCCTCTTCCTGCACCCCCGCAACTCCGTGGTCGACGTCGTCCAGTCCGTCGGCCGCGTGATGCGCCTGGCACCCGGCAAGAAGTACGGCTACATCATCCTGCCCGTCGCCATCCCCGCCGGGATGTCACCGGAGAAGGCGCTCGCCGACAACAAGCGCTTCAAGACGGTCTGGGAGGTCCTCCAGGCCCTGCGCGCCCACGATGACCGCTTCAACGCGACGGTCAACCAGATCGACCTGAACAAGAACAAGCCCGACAACAAGATCGGCATCGGCAGCATCGGCCCCAACGACGAATCGGTCGGGGGCGCGGACGGCTCCGGCACCGCCGAGAGCGACGCGGCCGCCAAGGACAGGGAAGCCCAGAACGCCCAGCACATCCAGGATGCGCTGTTCTCCATCGGCGACTGGCGGAACGCGATCTACGCCCGCATCGTCGACAAGGTCGGCGAGCGCCACTACTGGGAGAAATGGGCCAAAGACGTTGCCCAGATCGCCAACCGCCACGTCACCCGCATCAAGGCCGCCCTGACGATCCCCGAAAAGAGAGTCGCATTCGAGGAGTTCGTCGGCGAACTGCGCTCGAACATCAACCCCGGCGTCGGCGAAGCCGAGGCCGTCGACATGCTCGCCCAGCACATCATCACCAAGCCGGTCTTCGACGCCCTGTTCAAGGACTACGGCTTCGCCGAGCACAACCCCGTCTCCAAAGCCATGCAGCGAATGCTAGACATCCTCGACGACCAGGGCCTGGACGCTGAGACCAAGACCCTGGACGGCTTCTACGACTCGGTGCGAGTACGCGCCGAGGGCATCGACAACCATGAGGGCCGGCAGCGCGTCATCATCGAGCTGTACGACAAGTTCTTCAAGACCGCCCTGCCAAAGACCGCCGACGCGCTCGGCATCGTCTACACGCCCGTCGAGGTCGTCGACTTCATCATCCGCTCCACCGAACAGGCCCTCGCCAAACACTTCGGGCGCTCCCTGTCCGACCAGGGCGTTCAGATCATCGACCCCTTCGTCGGCACCGGCACCTTCCCGGTACGCCTGATTCAGTCCGGCCTGATCAAGCCGAAGGACCTGCAGCGCAAATACGCGAGCGAGCTGCACGCCAACGAGATCGTGCTCCTCGCGTACTACATCGCCGCCATCAACATTGAGGCCGCCTTCCACGACCTCGCCGATGGCGAGTACCAGCCCTTCGAAGGCATCGTCCTCACCGACACCTTCCAACTCGCCGAGGGCGCCGACGGCGTTGCCAAGCTCGACGGGATGGAGGTCTTGGAGGGCAACAGCGAACGCGCAAAGAAGCAACGGACGCAGGACATCACCGTAGTCGTCGGCAACCCGCCGTACTCGGTGGGACAGGACAGCCAGAACGACGACAACCAGAACCTCAAGTACGAGGTGCTGGACGAACGGATCAAGAACACATACGCGGCGCTTTCCACGGCCACGAACAAAAACTCTCTGTACGACTCCTACATCCGGGCCATCCGCTGGGCCTCCGACCGGATCAAGGACGAGGGCGTCATCGCGTATGTCTCCAACGGCGGCTACATCGACGGCAACACCGCGGACGGACTACGCAAGTCCCTGGTCAACGAGTTCGACGCGATCTACTGCTACAACCTGCGAGGCAACCAGCGAACGGCCGGTGAGCAGTCCCGCAAGGAGGGCGGAAAGATCTTCGGCTCCGGCAGCCGGAACACCGTCGCCATCCTGATCCTCGTCAAGGGTGGCAAGGACTCCGGTACCGGCACCGGGTGCGCGCTGCACTACCGGGACATCGGCGACTACCTCAGCCGCGAAGACAAGCTTCGTATCATCGGCTCGCAGGGCCTAGACATAGTGGACTGGCAGCAGATCACGCCGAACGAAGACGGGGACTGGATTAACCAGCGGGACGGGCGGTTCACAGGGTTCCGTGCTCTCGGAGACAAGACAGCCAAGGGCCAGAATGCTGCCGTCTTTGAGGTCTATTCCCCCGGGCTCCAGACCAACCGGGATGCCTGGGTCTACAGCTACTCCAAGCAGCGACTCAGGGAGAATGTCGGGTCGATGATCCGCGTCTATGACGAGCAGGTCAGTGGCTTCAATGAGCACTGCAAGGCAGCAGGCGTCGTCAGCCCCAAGGCCACCGACGCCGAGGTGTACATCGACCGCGATCCCCAGCGGATCAGCTGGTCGTCCAGCTTGGTCTCCAAGCTGACGCAGGGTAAGAAGATCACGTACGACGCGGATCGTGTGGTCAACAGTGCGTATCGGCCCTTTAACCGACAGGCGATTTACTTCGATCGGGACCTCAACCATAGACCGGGGAAGCTGCCGCAGATGTTCCCGACGCCGGAGTCGGAGAACTTCGGTTTTTACATCACAGGTATGGGTTCAGACAAACCTTTCTCAGCCCATGCTGTCGACCATCTCCCCGATCTGGCGTACTGGGGTTCCAGTAACGGCCAGTTCTTTCCGCGCTACACCTACCGTGAGCTCGGCAAGGGCGACGATCTCTTCGCCGCCTCTGAGAAGGAGGGCGGTTACGAGCGCGTCGACAACATCACCGATGCCGCACTCGCCGACTACCGCAAGACCTACGCCGACTCCGCCATCATGAAGGACGAAATCTTCTACTACACGTACGGACTGCTCCACTCTCCTGACTACCGTGACCGCTTCGCCGCGGACCTCAAGAAGTCCCTTCCCCGTATCCCCAAGGTGGGCGACTTCCGGGGCTACGCCGAGGCTGGTCGGAAGCTCTCCGACCTGCACATCCGCTACGAGCAGGCCGAGCCGTACAAAGGCATCGTGGAGAAGGTCTCCGGCAACGCGACCGGTACCTCGCCCCGCGAGCTGTACCGCATCGGGAAGATGAAGATCCCCAAGGTGAAGGGGGAGTCGGACCGCTCAACCATCATTTACAACAACCGGGTCACCCTCACCAACATCCCCGAAGAGGCGTACCGCTACCAACTCGGCGCCCGGTCCGCGATCGAGTGGATCATCGACCGATATCAGGTCAAGGTTGACCAGGCATCCGGTATCACTAACGACCCCAACGAGTGGTCCGACGATCCGCGGTACATCATCGACCTCCTCAAGCGGGTCGTGACAGTTAGCCTAGAGACGATGAAGATCGTGGACCAGCTTCCACCGCTGGAGATCCTGGAGTAGGCGTTCACCACAGGTGAACCCCGCCGGTCCTCACCCACAACCGGTCTTGGGACCAACGTATGGACCCACATGTCAAGCATGTCCCGGGACACGACAGCGTCCGAGCGGCGTTGTCGAGTCCCACGAGATGCTTGGCGGTTTGTCCCACCACATGCTTGACAGGTGGCCTAGAAAACATAGGTGACCTTCCTGGGCTGGGCCGGTAAGTGTCAAGTCAAGTGGGACATGGTGCTGCTGAGGCGTTAGGCGGCGTCTCCTCGTCTGAGCTGCTGGTCAAGGGGTCGTCGCTGGGCTCGTTGATCCATGCCTCGGTGGGGAGCCTGGGCAGCGACGGCCTCCCGGTGAACCTCTGCGGGTTGGCCGCAAAATATGTTTCCGGGCTATGCTGGAACCGGACAGATACAGCAAGGCCCCTCGGCGAGTGTTATGCGCCGGGGGCCTTGTCGTTACCGGTTACTGGACTTCGCCGGCCTTGATGCCGCCGATGAATGCGGCCCAGCCGGCCTGGGTGAAGCCCAGGGCGGGGCCAAGGTTCTTGCTGTCGCGCACGGCTACACCGGCCGCCGACCACGCCACCTCGACGCAGTTGTTGCTGGTGCCCTGGCTGCGCGTGCTCTTGCGCCATTGGGCGCCGGACAGATCCATGGTCGATAGATCCATTGATGCCTCACAGCTTGTCGATCAAATCGGACAGATACGCGATCGACGCGTCCACGCTTAGCGCCGAAGCGCATACGTGCTGGAACAACAGGTTATAGCTTTTGAGTTGCTCCGCCTCCTCCAGGTAGATACCGTCTGTCGGGGTCTCGATGTAGACCACGCTGCGGTCCATGGCATGCGGGAAATCCAGGATCACGAAAGGCCCGCCCAGCCCGGCGTGAGGACCGGCGGAAAAGGGCAGCACTTGCAGCTTCACATGCTGCAGGGGGCTGGTGTCCACCAATTTTCGTAGCTGCTCCTCGCGTACCTCGCTGCTGCCCACGGGGCGTAGTAACGCTGCCTCGTCGATCACGGCCCAGAACTGCGGAGGATTCTTCTCCCGAAGTAGCAGTTGCTGTCGCTCCATGCGCACGGCCACGCGGCGCTCGAGTTCGCGCAGTTCGCGTACTCCGGCGGCGCGGATCACCTCCGCCGCATACGCGGGCGTCTGGAGCAAGCCCGGGATGATGGATGTCTCCCAGTTCCTGAGGGACGACGCCGCGGCTTCCAGGCCCACGTACTCGCCCGACAGGATGTCGCTGAAGGATGACCACCATCCGCGTTGTTTGGCCTCGCGGGCAAGGGCCACCAGTTCGTTGATACGCGTCTCACTGCTCACGCCGTACGCCTCACAGAGCTTTCGGACGTGATGCACATCCGGCCGCTGAGTGCGCCCATTCTCCAGGCGGCTGATCTTCGACGTGGAGCACTCCAGAACGTCGGCCGCGTCCTGGATGTCCATCTTCGCTGCCTTGCGGAGCTGGCGAAGCTCGAGACCGAGACGGCGTAGCCGCACGGTCGGACTGTGATCAATGTCCGTCATCACATCACTCCAATCGACGTATACAGCCTCACCGCCGGTCAGCCTGCGCAAGCCAGGATGAATGCCGCACGTTTTGAATTAGAACTTGCATGTTAGAACTTGCATGAGCACTATGGCTACGGACAGTCCCCAAGCAACCACACACGGAGGCCATGTGACTCTCGAAACCCCAGAATTCCTGGGTTGGAAGCGCGCATGGCACACAGAAGCAGGCCAATGGTGGACGGCGCGAACCGACAGCCTGAGCTGTGCCCAGCGAGATGCAGGTTGCGCGGTGACAGTGAGCGCCGACGACCTCGGAACGCTAACCATGCTCTCCAACTTTCACGACGAGCTCGTAGCTGTCGCCGAACCCAGCACCAGCACGTAACAACCCTCGTTCCCGGCGGGAAGGTGCTCACCGCCGACGAACCCTCCGCGCGCTGTTCGGGCACCCCGACATCCCCCACGGCCTGGCCCTGGGGACCGCTCTCGGAGACGACATGAACGCAACTTCCTGGGCCCTGCCCGCCGACCGCGCCGTGGTGGGAGAGGCCCGGGCCATGGTGCGCAAGACCTTGACCGACTGGGGCCTGCCCCACCTGGTCGACGACGCCGAGCTCGTCATCTCGGAGCTGGTCACGAACGCCCTGGTCCACGGAGCCGCGCCTGTGGTCATGGCCCTGCACGACGCCGGACCCGCCCTCATCGGCGCCATCACCGACCACAGCACCACCCCGCTGGCCGCGCGCGACCCCCACCTGGAGGACACCGGCGGGCGCGGCCTGGCCATCGTGCGCGCCCTGGCGGCCAGTTGGGGGGTGTGGCCCTACCCCACCGGCAAGACCATCTGGTTCATCCTGCTCCGCGACGGCACCCCGACGTGATCGAGACGACCTCAGGCCACGCCGACCACGGACCGCACGTGCTCAGCGCCGAGCGGACCGCACGGCGGATCACCTGGCTCCAGCCACAGTCCCAGGAGGAGAGGCGCCGGACCGTGCAGTGGACCTGCGCCTGCCGGGCCACGGTCTACTACCTGATCGCCGGGGGCGGCCAGATGCACATCGCCCGCGTCGACCGGAGCGGCCGGCACGTGACCCACCGGATGAGCCACCGCGACGCCCAGGTCCTGTGGAACGACGTGCTGTTCGGCCGCGCCGTCTGAGGCCCGGGCCCGGCCAGGTGCAGCAACACCGGCCGAGCCCTTGATCAACCCCCTGACACACCCCATAACCGACGCCCACCAGGAGGAAGACCCAATGGGAAACAGTACGACCCTGGCGCCCACGGGCAAGGCGAGATGCGCGCCCTGGTGCACCGACCACCACGACGGCGAGGGCATCCCCGGGGCCGCCTACTGCTCCACCACCACGCCGGTCGGCCCCGGCGCGGTGTGCATGTCCAACGACTCCGGCTCACCGGTCATCGAGCTGCACGACATCGGCGTGGTCCTGTCGCCGGCCCACGCCGAACGTCGCGGCGGTGGTCGCGACCGGTCGCGACCCGATGAGCAGAACAAACGCCGGGCCATCCGCTTCTGGATCACCAGAGCGAAGAAGTGTCAGCCGATGTCCAAGCACGAACTGGCCGAGCTGACCGGATTCTCCGACACCTGGGCGCTGGGATGCATCCAGGACGCCCGCGCGCAGCTGATCGACAGGGGCTGGGAGTTCGACGACAAAGGCGTCCCGACACCTCCGCGATCGGTCGCCGATCCGGTCGCGACCGGGGGTGGTGGGTGATGGCGCACCGTCCTCCCGAGCAGCGCCCTTCCCTGGGCCGCCACCTCAGCGTGGGATCCACCCTCGGCGCGCTGCCCGGGTGCGGCCTGGCCGCCGCGGTCGCCCTCGCCGACGCCGGACCCGACCTGATCGTCGGCGTCTGGGCAGCCGCCGTCGCGCTCGGCACCATTGCGGGCGCCGGCGTCTGGGTCCGGGCCCGCACCCGCTATCGAACGGAGGACCGATGAGCGATCTCAAACTCGCCTGGGGCGGTGTTGTGCCTGCTCGCCGAAGCGGCCGATGAGTTGATCTCCGCCGAGCGAAGCGAGCACCCGCCGTCTTCGTGGAAGGTGATTACGGCATGCTCGATCTTGGTTACGCTTGCTCGTCATGGCTGGGCTGAGCGAGGTGGAACTGGAGGCGCTGGTCGAGCGGGCCATCCTCGACGCCTATGACGAGAATGAGCAGGTCTCCGGCTTTCACGTCATGCTGGAGGAGCACTTGGCCGTGCCGTTCGAGGCGACGGTGCTCGGCGTCGAGGTGACGGTCAAGAAGGTCGATTTGCTCGCGGGAAGCGGGATCGTCGCGATCTGCACCCGCGGGCCTCACCGGCAGGCGATCGGCATCCTGGACCTTCCGCTGCCCACACCACCACCCAAAGGCTCTGAATGGATTGACGCCTACCGGCACTGGGGGCCGTGACCAATGAGTGAGTACCAGTACTACGAGTTCCTCGCGGTCGACCGTCCGCTGGACGCCCGTCAGCAGGCCGAGGTCCGGGCGCTGTCCACCCGTGCCCGGATCACCTCCACCAGCTTCACCAACGAGTACCACTGGGGTGATTTCCGCGGCGACCCGAACCGGATGATGGAGCGCTACTACGACGCCCACCTGTACCTGGCCAACTGGGGCACCCATCGGGTGATGCTCCGGCTGCCCCGAACGCTCCTCGACCTGGACATCGCCGAGCGGTACCGCGTAGGAGACCAGGTGACGGCTTGGACCTCCGGCGAACACCTCATCCTTGACCTGACCAGCGAGGACGAGGAGGGCGAGTGGGTAGAGGATGCCGAGGACGCACTGTCGGCCGTCGTCGGCGTCCGCGCCGAACTCGCCGCAGGGGATCTGCGGCCGCTCTACCTGGCCTGGCTGTCGGCCTACCGCGTGTGGGAACGCGACGAGGACGCCTTTGACGACGAGGAAGAGGACACGCTGGAACCGGCGGTGCCGCCGGGGCTCGGCACGCTGAGCGCGCCGCAGCGGGCCCTGGCCGACTTCCTGCGCCTCGACCCCGATCTGCTCGCGGTCGCGGCCGAGGGGAGTCCACTCCAGGCCATCGTCCGGGACGATGCCCGAGAGCTGGCCGTATGGCTCACGAAACTGTCCCAGGACGAGAAGGACGAGTCGCTGATGCGGGTCGTCGTCAAGGACCAGGCGGCCCAGGTACGGATGGAACTGATGCGCCGGTTCCGCAGCGAACCCAAAGTCGACGGTGGTGAAGTTTTCAGGCGTACCGTGGCCGAACTGCTGGACGCCGCGGCGGAACGCCGTCAGGAACGTGAACGCCGCTCGGCGGCCGAGCGTGCCCAGGAAGAGGCTAACCGCGAGCGGGAGCGGGCCCTGCCCCGTGAGAAGAGGCTGGACGCGCTCACCGGCGACGAGGACGCGGCCTGGTCGAGGGTGGGCGCGATGATCGCAAACAAGAGGCCGGGCGAGTACGACGCGGCCGTCGAACTGCTCACGGATCTGCGGGCGGTGGCTCAGCGGGCCGACCGTTTGGACGGGTTCGCACGGCGCTTCGCAGCCCTACGCCAGGAGCACCTGCGCAAGCCCTCCCTCATCGACCGTTTCAACCGCGCTGGACTCGACGCCCCATCTACCGGCTGACGTTCCGCCCGGCAACCGGCGAGGGCAGGCACATGCTCAAGGTACCGGCCGCTCATGGATGTGAACGGCCGGACCGGGGCCAGTGGAGTTGGTCGCGTAGGCGGGCGCATTCCCCGGCGAAGCGGGTGGCGCGGCCGCTCTCGGCGAAGGCTGACACGGCTGGGATTTCGCCGCGGGCGTTCACCCAGGCTGCCACGTCGGCGGCGAGTGCCACCGCCTCGGAGTGGGTGACGTTCGGCCGTTCGCCCTCGGCGGGTAGCAGGGCCGGCAGCATGCTTCGGAGGATCTCCCAGACCTGCCTGTGTCCGCCACGGTGGGCGGCCTCGGTAAGGGAAGCGAGGGCCGGACGGGTCTCGAACCGGGATCGGCGGATCAGGAGCGCGACCTGGTGGCCTACCGCCTCGGTGGGCAAATCTCCGCTGGCCGCCATTCGCAGCAGTAGAGGCACCGCTTCCGGATGCCGTTCGGCCAGGAAGTAGGCGAGGATGAGCGCGGTCGCGTCCCCCAGCGGGCCGTCCGCCTCGGACAGGGCCGCGAGATACTGCGGGTGGACCCCCGGCTGGTTCCACTGGTAGAGCAGGTGGGGCAGGTAGTTGACGGAGACGACCTCGCGGTGTGACGGCAGGACCGCCGGCCACCAGCTCATGGCGTCCCCGTGCCCCTCCCCGCGCCACTTCGATGGCGCGTGCAGCAGCTCGTCGATGAGATCGTGTCCGGTCGGCTCCGATCGCAGCACCGGCACGAGACGGACCTGGCCGACGTGTCGCGGTGCGCGTTCGTCGAAGAGGTACTCACTGGCGTCCTCGACGTAGCCCCACTTCAGGCCTGCCTCGGGGTCGGGCAGGCCGCCACCGGCCAGCCAGGCGGCGGCCGCCGACGCCGCCCGTGAGCCTATACGCGTGGCGCGTTCGGCGGCGTCGGGACGGGTCCCTCTCGGCAGCCGCAGCAGCGCCTGCTGCAGGTCGGCGGACAGCGGTTCGGCGCCCGCGGCCGCGCACGTCTCCAGCCGGTCGACCAGCACGTCAGGGTCCAGGTGGCCGGTCATCACCGTGGGCGTCGCCAGGAGGACGGGGGGCAGCGTGCCCTCCCGCAGTGCCAGGTAGAGCTCGCTGAGCCGGTGCAGCAGGAACGTGTGCGGCGGCGAGACGTACCGGGGCTCGGGCAAGCGGTTCCGGCGGCGGAACTCAGCGGCGGGATCGGGCTCTTCGGGCTCTTCGGGCTCGTCGAACAGTGGCCTGTATCCCGTGTAGCCGATCCCCACGCGGAACTCCGGTTCGCCGGGGGCGGTCGGGGGCACGGGCAGCCCGTCGCGCATCGCCGCCACCCGCTCGGCGGAGACTCCGATCTCCGCCATCTGGCGGAAGATCTCCTGTCGGACATGCTCGGGCAGGTAGCCGAACGCCCGCCCGGGCTCGGAATCGTCTTCCGGCTCTTCCCCCTGATCGTCTTCCAGCTCTTCAGCCGTCGCGGCGGTGACGTGCACAGAGAAGCTCGCTCCCGCCCAGGGATCGACCGGCTCCGGATCGGGCACGCCAGGATCGGTGCCGGGGGCGATGATCTCCTTCGCCAGGGCGGCGATCCAGGCATGGGGGTCGACCCAGCGCTCGGTCTCGTAGAGATAGGGAGAGGAGTCGCGGAAAGCGGGTGTCACCGTCTCCCGCAAAGCCTCACGGTCGCTCCACGCCTGCCGGACGAATCCGGCGAGCCACCGCTCGCACCCCACCCAGCCGCGGTGATCCGACTTGCCGAGGTTCAGGGGGTGTGCGGGGAACGGGCCGGGCTCCGCGGGTTCGGGCAACGCCACGGGAGTGAACGGCTCCGGCGCCTCTTCGGCCGCCACCTCGCCCCCGAACGCGGCGGCCACCTGCGCGCCGAGATCGGCGGGCAGCATGGGAACGGCGTCGGCGATCAGTGCGGAACGCGCGCCGAACGCGGTGGCGTGTTCGACAGCGAGCTTGGCCGCGCGCCGTTGAACCTCGTAGGACGTGTGCGCGAACGCGGTGACCAGCGCGGGTGCCAGCTCGCCCGCGCCCGCGGGCGCCCGCCGCACCTCCTCGTCCAGCCAGCTCAGGCCCGCCCGGGCCGGCTTGGCTTCGGCGCGGAAGGTCAGCGCGCCGATCGCCTCGACGACGTCGGCGGCATCGTGAGGGCCGGTACGGCGCACCTGGGCGAGCGCCAGCTCCGCGACCGGGCCGGGGGCGGCGGGGAGCAGCCGCAGATAGTCACGCGCCCGCGCCGCCGCCTCCTGTCGTGTGGGATCGACCAGGTCGTGCAACCGTACGAAGAAGCGCAGGTCGATGGCGTCGCCTCCGCGCAGGAAGCGGCCCACGCAGCCGTCGAGGAGTTCCTCGCGCGACACCCGGCCGGCCGCGAGGAGCCGCCGGAACAGTGCGAGCCAGGGCGTGGGCGCGGGGGTCAGCCGTTCGTCGCGCAGGGCGCGGCCCGCTCCCTCCGCCTCGAAGATCCGGGGAAGCATCGGCCCGAGCAGCGGGTCGTCGTCCACCACCTGGGTGGAGAGCCAGGCGACCACGAGCGGGTCGTGCTTGGGCGGCTCGCAACCGGAGGCCCGCAACAGGGCGAGTACCAGGGGGGCGATGCGGTCGCCCGCCGTACGGATCTTCTGGGAAAGCCGGAACGCCACGTCGGCCTGCCAGTCGGCAGGGCGGACGGCCAGCACGCGAACGAGATCGGCCGGGTGCGGGGTCGTCCTGCGCCGCGGGTTGAACTCGCGGCGGGTCAGCCAGGCGACGGCGGCGGCCGGGCTCGACAAGGTGCCCGCTCCCGCGATCCGCAGCGGTTCCGCGAACGCGGCGAGCGCGTCGCCCACCTGCCACCGGACATCCCTCTCGATCTCCGCCCACTCCCAGTCGGGCCGGGCGCCCTCCTCCTCGCCGAGGCCGTCGTCACCGGCCGTCCACCCCTCACGGGCCATCTGGGCGGCCATGTCGCGCATCTCCTTGAGGAACCCCGGCAGGCGTTCTGCCACCTCGCGGCGCTCGGACTCGGTCAACGCGACCACGCGGTCGGCCAGCGCTCGGCTCCCGCGCTCGGTGATGAGGTCGCGCACCTCCTGCCAGACGCTCACCGGGCCACGTCCGCGACGGCACGGGCGGCGATCCTGGCGGCCAGCACGTGTTTGCACGGCCCGCGCGAGCCACGGTGGTCCCACCACCACTGGCAGGTGCACGACCCATCGGCCATGCCGACCTCGCGCACACCGCCGCCGGTACGCACGCGGGCGTAGTCGCCGGCGAGCTCTACGGCACCCGTCTCGACCAGCGACCTCGCGGCGGACAGCCGAGGGTTGAGGTTGCGCACATGCTCCCTGTCGTAGGGCAGCTCGCGGTGGAAGTGCGCGGCTTCGGCCAGGTCGTAGCCGACACGGCCGGCCACCCCGAGCTGGGTGAGCGCGGCACGGACCCGCGCGATGGACAGACCGGCGCGATCGGCCAGGAGACCCATCTCCACCTCGGGCTCGAAGTTGAGCAGCATGCCCACCACGTCGGCGTCGGCCCCGGCCTCCTCGGTCGCGAGATCGGCCAGCACCGCGCCCTCCCCGGAGAAGCCACGCCAGCGCTCCGGCGACAGGGCCAGCGTGTAGCGCATCCCCGGCAGTTCGAGCTCCCACGCACTCGACACCGCCCCGCCGGGCTCGGCCGGGCCGTACACCTTGAGGCTCTTGGCGAAGCGGAGCAAGGGGAGGAGCGTCGCCAGGCGTCCCACGCCGGACAGGCACACGGATCCCGCGGTGGGCCGGTCACCGATACGCAGATCACGGCCTGCGGGAGAGACCCAGAGGTCGGCCGTCGCTCGCTTGGGCAGCGCACGCAGGAACCGCACGGCACTCATGCCGGGCAACTCGGCCCTCAGGTCCATGCCCGCCGCGATCACCTGTACCTCGGCGAAGCCCCGTAGCCACCGCTCCGGCAGCGGCACCTTCTTCTCCACGACCGCGCCATCGAGGGTCGTCACCGTCAACTCGTCGGCGCCGACGCCGAGGTGCAGCGGGTCGCGTGCCCCCACCCTGGCCAGCGCCTCACGCAGCGGCCCGTTGACGTCGACGTTGGTCGTCCCCCTGTCGAACACCTCGCCGTCCAGCGCGCCGCCGAGCAGGTCGAGCCGGGCGTAGACACCGCCGCAGGCGGAGAACGACTCGAACCGTAGCCGGTCACCGCCGCACGTCACGACCGGGTCGCGCGTCCACCCTGGACGCGGTTTGTGGTAACGGGTGAGGGCCACGTCCGCAACGCCCAGCAGGGCCGCGGCAGCGGGCGCCGCCTGCGTCACCAGCCCGCTGAAGAACCTGGGCGCGAGAGCGGGTCCGCTGAGGGCCCTGCCGCCGGACGTCGACAACCCCAGACGTCCGTTCACCAAGGTAGAAGGCGAGGCGTAGCTGTACGCCTGCGTCGCAGTTGTCATGCCCGGGAGACTAGGGATCACCACCGACAAAAGCCGTCCTGGCGTCATGCCCGCCGGAGCGAAGGACGGGAACCGCCGTGGACCGGCCCTCCGCGGAAGCGGCGCGGCTCTGGAGTGTCAGCGCCGCTTTCCTGAGGCGCAGGCGGGGCGGGAGGCCGTCGTCGCGCCTTCCGCCCCGCCTGACCTGCTGCATCGGCCGGCCATCGATGATCAGCCGGCACTCTCACCGATCTTCAACGACCAGCCGCCGTACGGGCCGCGCTCTCAACCGCAGTGCTCGAAGGGGCTGGTGTACGAGCTGGTGCCGACCGAGCCGCCCCACCTGACGCATTGGCCGGACGCGGCGCGCCTGACCGGCCCCGCGTAGTAGCCGTAGCTGCCCGAGTCGGTCGTTCTGCTCTCGCCCTGCGGCTCCAGGAAGGCCGACACCGGCGACGGTGACCCGAGGTTGGTCGTTTTCATCGTCACGACGCAGTTGTAGCCGTTGCCCGAGTTGTAGAGCAGGTAGGTCCGGCCACCGGTGAGGGCGGCCGAGTCGATGACCGTGTAACCGCCGCCGCAGGCCTCCTCAGGGGTGTAGGGGTTGCCGCCGCAGGTGTTGGTGCTGGTGATGGCCTTCTTCTCGCCCAGGGAGACGGTCACGCCGTCCACGGTGGGGCTGGTGTCGACGGCGCCCGTGGAGGTCCGCTGTTCGTAGTGCAGGTGGGGAGCGGTGGAGCCGCCCGTTGAGCCGACGGTCCCGATCGTGGTGCCCTGACTGACGCTCATGGAGCCGCCGGCCGCCCTCACCATGGTGGCGAGGTGGGCATAGCGGGTACTGGTGCCGTCGCTGTGACGGACCTCTACCCACTTGCCGTAGCTCGTGCTACCCGCGTCGTTGAAGTACGCGGTGCCCGAAGCCGTGGCCCGGACGGTTTCACCGTTGATGTCATCGCCGCCGTAGTTCTGCCAGTCGATGGCGCCTGAAGGGCTGTGGCCGGGGCTCCAGTTGTTGGCGTAGAAGGACTTGCCGCAGTTGAACGGGCTCTTGTGCGACACGGCCAGGACGCTGATGCCCTGCGCCGAAGCCGCCTGTGGAAGCAGCACTGCCGTGAGAGTGACCAACAGGCCAAGGGTCGCGAAGCTGAGGGTCATCGGCCAGGTCGGCCTGCCGGGTGTGGGCATTCTCACCTCTCTGAACAGGTGCGTATGGGGGGATACGGTTAGGCGCCCGGTTCCTTCTGATGTCGCGACGAGCCTCGTGGCGGCGGAACCACGTATGCGCATGGTGATCAACTTCGGTGGAATGGGCGGGCCGCCGTGAGGGGAACGTTTCGGCATCTCGCCGCCTATGGGGATTGACGGCTTGATCGTGAACATACGTCTGAAAGTTCTCTTCATCAAGGCCCGTTGATGTGAAATATTGCGGCTCTTCGCGCTCGACGTCGAGATCGAACCGGCCGGTCAGCGATGATCGAGAGCGCGGCCGGGAGAATGGCCCGGCCCATGCTGGAACGTCGGGCGCCCGACGCACGTGAGTGTTGCAGTGCAGGTCGGGAGGCGGATGAGGACGGTGGTTGGCGGTGCACTTTCAATTCGACGGGGTGGCCTACCGCTTCGCCGAGGCGTGCCTGAGAGCGGTCACGTGGAACTCTTGATCAGCGGACAGAAAAGTCGAGGCTGACGGACAGCGGTTCCTGGTCGGCGGCCATCAAAAGTCCTGGTCAATGGCCAGGTTGATCTCCTGATCCTGTCCGTG
>NZ_QOIL01000025.1:51199-148724 GCF_003323745.1 Sphaerisporangium album | reverse complement strand
CTGCACTCGAAAAGTGCCTTTCGAACTGGTGCGGACAGGATCCTCAGCAAGTCCAATCCTCCCAGTTCAGGGCACTTTTCGCTTCTAAACGATCAACCAAGGCCGTCACCTCGACGAAAGCGCGAGGTTAAGGGCTGATATGGCTAATGCCGCCTTCACAGACTTCCCGGCCCGTGCGCCGCGTGGACGTGCCGGAGTAATCATCCGGAACAGGGATTCGGCCACCGGATAGAACGAGCGGCCCGGGCTCGGCGGGAAACCGAACCCGGGCCGTCACCGGCACGAACGCGCGGTCAGCCGACCGTGCAGGCCGAGCCGTTGAGCGTGTAGGAGGCCGGGGAGGCGTCGCTGGTGTTCCAGGTGCCCTGGAAGCCGAAGGTCGCGTTGCCGCCGGGCGGGATCGAGCCGTTGTGGGCCGCGTTCCGTGCGGTCACGGACGTGCCGCTCTGGCTGACGGTGGCGTTCCAGCTGCTGGTGATCCGCTGGTCGCCGGGGAAGGCGAAGGCGAGGGTCCAGCCGTTCACGGCGGCGGTGCCCGTGTTGGTGATGGTCAGGTTGGCCGTGAAGCCGCCCGGCCACTCGTTCTTGACGTACGCGACGCGGCACGATCCCCCGCCTCCGCCGCCGGGCGGGGTGGTCACCGAGACGGTGTTCGACGGGGACGAGGTGTTGCCCGCGGCGTCGCGGGCGCGCACCGAGAAGGAGTACGCGGTCGAGGCGGACAGGCCGGTGACGTTGTACGAGGTGCCGACGGCGGTGCCGATCACGGTCCCGTTGCGGGAGACGTCGTAGCCGGTCACCCCGACGTTGTCGGTGGACGCGTTCCAGGAGAGGGTGGCGCCGCTTGAGGTGACGTTCGAGGCGGTGAGGCCGCTGGGCGCGCTCGGCGGGGTGGTGTCGCCGCCGCCGGTGCCGCCGACGCTGTAGGAGAAGGTGTTGACGGCCAGGCCCGCGCCCCCGACCCAGGGCTCGAAGCCGGCCTGGACGCTGGTGATGTACCACGAGTTCTGGGCGTATCCCCGGCTGACCATGTCGGTGTAGAAGCTGTTCACGGCGAAGTTGATCGAGGAGGTGGGCGACGTGCGAACGTAGGACACGACGTTCCAGCCGATGTTGCCGAACCACACGTCCCAGGTGCCGCCCGCGATCGAGGCCGTGCCGACGCGGGAGCCGACCGGCTGCACCGATCCGGTGTGGTTGAGCCAGACCATCAGCTCGGCGCCGGTGTTCTGCCCGTCGGTGCGGGCCGTCGGGTCGAACCAGACGTCGTAGGCGGCGTCGTACACGCCCGAGGAGGGGTACGTCATGCTGACACTGGTCTGGATGGTCGGAAACCTGCTGTCCGAGACGCGCATGGGCAGCTGGCTGCCGGTGCTGCAGTTGGCGTAGTGGCAGCCGGCGTAGACGGCGGGATAGGAGCCGGGGGCGCCGTTCTGCGGCTTGTTGTGGCTCGCCTGGGTGATGCTGAAGCCGGTGGAGGTGACGTTGATGCACTGCTGCGTGTCGTCGCCCCAGTTGTTGTTGATCACGACGTACTTGCCGCCCGCGATCGTGGTCGCGCCGTATTTCTCGCAGATGACGGTGTCCGCGTGGGCCTGGCCGGCGACTACCGGCGTCATGAGGAGGGTACCCGCCGCGGCGATCATCGCCGTCAGGGCGCGCAGTGCTCGACGTTTCATCGTTGCTCCGGGGGGTGAGGGGGGGGTGGGAGCGCTCCCAGTCACCAGCGACCCTAGGTCGTGCCCCGCCGCCCACCCAGAGCCCAGGACGGCAGGCGATCTCACAGTCCGCCTGACCTGCTGTTATGGCCGCCCGGCCGCTGAAAGTTTCACCTGCCCCTCCCCCGTGACGCGCCGCGCCGCCCGCGCCACATTGCCCGGCATGCGGCCGAAGATCAGCCCGTGGAACGGGTAGAGCGCCCACCAGTACATATGCCCGAACAGGCCGCGCGGGTGGAAGATCGACCGCTGGCCGTACACCGTCCTGCCGTCCTCGCGGCGGCAGGTCAGCTCCAGCCAGGCGAGGCCCGGCAGCAGCATCTCTGCGCGCAGCCGCAGCAGGTGGCCCGGCTCGATCTCCTCCACGCGCCAGAAGTCCAGGGCGTCGCCGACGCGCAGCCGCGCGGGGTCGCGGCGCCCCCTGCGCAGGCCGACGCCGCCGAACAGCCGGTCCAGCAGGCCGCGGAGGTACCAGGCGACGGGCAGCGAGTACCAGCCGTTCTCGCCTCCGATGCCCTCGATCACCCGCCACAGCGCCTCGGGCGGCGCGTCCACGACCTCGGTGCGCTCGTCGACGTACAGGCTGCCGCCCGCCCAGTCGGGGTCGGTGGGCAGCGGGTCGCTCGGCGCGCCGGAGGTCGAGGCGGACGACCAGCGGGTGGCGACATCGGCCTCCTTGATGCGCTGGAGCGCCAGCCGTACCGCCTCGGGGAAGTCGATCAGCCCTTCGGGCGGGTCGGGGACGTAGCGGGCGATGTCGTGCTCGTGGCAGATCGCCTCGTCGCGCAGGGACTCCACCAGCGGCCGGGCCACGTTCGCCGGGAGGGGCGTCACCAGGCCGATCCAGAGGCTGGACAGCTTGGGAGTGAGCGCCGGCACGGGGATGATCAGCCGGGCCGGCAGGCCGGCCACGGCGGCGTACCCGCGCATCATGTCGGCGTAGGTCAGCACGCTCGGGCCGCCGATGTCGAAGCTCTGGTTCACCCCCTCGGGGATCTCGGCCGCCTTCACCAGGTAGCGCAGCACGTCCCTGATCGCGATGGGCTGGGTGCGGGTGCCGACCCAGCGGGGCGTCGTCATGACCGGCAGCCGCTCGGTGAGGTGGCGCAGCATCTCGAAGGAGACCGAGCCCGAGCCGATGATCACCGACGCGCGGTACGCGACGGCGGGCACCGCGCAGTCCAGGAAGACGCGCTCGACCTCGGCCCGCGACCGCATGTGCGGGGACGGCCGCGACTCCGGCGGCCGCGGCTCGCCGGGGGTCAGGCCGCCGAGGTACACGATGCGGCGCACTCCGGCGTCCTCGGCCGCCGCCGCGAAGGTCCGCGCAGCCCGGCGGTCCCGCTCCGCGAATCCCCGGCCCGCCGCCATGGTGTGGACGAGGTAGTACGCGACGTCCACGCCTTCCAGGGCCGCCCGGGTCGGGCCGGCCTCGGTGGCGTCGGCCTCGGCGACCTCCACCCGGTGACTCCACGCCTGGTCGCGCAGGCGGCGCGGCGAGCGGGCCATGCAGCGGACGTCGTGGCCGGCCTTCAGCAACTCGGGCACCAGCCTGCCGCCGATGTAGCCGGTCGCGCCGGTGACGAGGCACCGGGTCATCACATCACCCCCCGATGTCCGATTCGTACCCGTTGTCGTCTCCGGTTTCGCCCCCGGCGGGGGGTTCACCCAGGGCATGATCAGAAACTGGATGAGCCAAGCCAGACGGGGTAGGCCATCCGGGTACACGTCGATCCGGAGGGTAAGCGGATGCTTTACGGAAAAGAGCATGTGGATAGATATCGCGCGACGGACGGCAAAGAGGGACACGACTGGAACGACACGACCGTCCTTCTGCTGACGACCACCGGCCGGACCAGCGGCCGCAAGTACACCACGCCGCTCATCTACCAGAAGCACGGGGACGACTACGTGATCGTCGCCTCCAAGGGCGGCGACCCCCAGGCCCCCGACTGGTACCGCAACCTGGAGGCCGACCCCGACGTCGAGGTGCAGGTCATGGGCGACCGGTTCCCCGCCCGCGCCCGTACGGCCTCGCCTGAGGAGAAGCCTGAACTGTGGCGGCTGATGACCGCCACCTGGCCGCAGTACGACGAGTACCAGGCCAAGACCGATCGCGAGATCCCCGTCGTGGTCCTCGAACGCGCGGCCGGCTGAGGCGCGCTCCGCTCCACAGGGGAAGCCAGCCTGGGTAAGAGGGGCCACCGATCGCGTACGGATTACGCGGCCGGTGGCCCTTCCGGCGCGGTATTTGCGAAAATACCGTGACGGACCGGTCGGGCGTCCCCCGCCCCGTTCTGCCAGAGATTCCGGCGCGCGCACGAGTCAGGAGACAGAATGGGCAGCGATTCCCGGACGGCCGAGATCATGATCGCCGAAGCCAGGAAGGCCTTCTGGGTCATGGTGGGCTTCCTGGCCCTGATCTGGCTCGTCCAGATCGCCAACTGGGCCTCGGGCTACTCGCTGAGCCAATCGTTCGGCATCGCGGCCCGTGATCCCTCCCGGCTGCCCGACATCGTCACGGCGCCGTTCCTGCACTGGAACTGGATGCACATCGAGGGCAACTCCGGCCCGCTGTTCGTCTTCGGCTTCCTCGCCGCCTATCGCGGCGTCGGCAGGTTCCTCGGGGTCACCGCGCTGATCGCGGCGGTGAGCGGGCTCGGCGTCTGGTTCGTGGCGAGCCCCGGCAGCGTCACGGCGGGCGCCAGCGGCGTGGTCTTCGGCTACTTCGGCTACGTCCTGGTCAAGGGCCTGTTCGACCGGCACACCATCGACATCGTCGTCGGGCTGGTCATGGCGCTCTGCTTCGCCTACCAGTTCACCGGGCTGCTGCCGTCGGACGAGTTCAGCTGGCAGGGACACCTGTTCGGCTTCGTGGGCGGCATCGTCGGCGGCTGGATCTTCCGCGACGGCCGCCGGGCGACGGCGCCCGCGCCCGCGACCGGCCCCGGCGTCGCCCGTCCGGTGAACGGACCCGCCACCAGGCCCCTGGACCGCCCCGCCCCCACCTCCGCCGACCCGTCCCGCGCCGCCCTGCTCAAGGAACTCGACGACATGGGGCTTTGACCTCCTCCCTCTCATGGAGGAGGATTCCCATCCCTCAGGGGCGAGGTTGCCCCTCGCTGCCGACCGCGCCCGGATGGGACGCCTCCCCCGCCGTGGCGTCGCGCGGGTCCCAGTGATCACCGTGTTCTCGGTATCGTCCCTGTGTGACCGTCCTCATCGACCCGCCGAACTGGCCGGGACCGCGCGGCCTGTACTGGTCACATCTGGTCAGCGACAGCTCACTGGACGAGCTGCACGACTTCGCGGCCCGGCTCGGCTCGCCGCGTCGCGCGTTCGACCGCGACCACTACGACGTCCCCGAGACGGTGTACGCGCGGGCGATCGAGCTGGGCGCCGAGGCGGTGTCCTCGCAGACGCTGGTCAAACGCCTGGTCGCCGCGGGACTCCGGCACCGCCGCGTCCGCTCGTGAGGAACCCGGCCGTCAGTCTCACCGTGGCCGCGGCCAGTGGCGGACGGGCGGGGTGGTGAGGGCCGCGAGTTCCGTGCGGACGTTCCGGCGTGCCGCCGACTCCCACAGGTCGCGGGCGGGCTCGGTGCGGTACAGCACCGGCATGGCGAGCAGGCTCTCGAGGACCCGCGCGCGCCCGGCCCTGAACGCCTCGTCGGGCACGTGACGGTACTCCTCGCGCACGGCGCGGGCGTAGGCGTCGTAGCCGGGGCCGGCGAGCACGGCGAGGTCGGCGTCGCACAGAACCTCCCCGTCACGGTCCCCAGGGGCGGGATCGTGCCCAGCGGTCAACCGCACGAGCCGAACCACTGCGTTCACCCTTCCTCCCTCCTCCTCCAGGCCACCGGCGCGCCCACGCCGAGGTTCGTCCGGAATGGGGAGGAGGCGGGCGAGGCGGGACTGGGCGAGCTGGGCGCTGCGCTCCTCGTCCCAGCCTGGGCGGCCCTCGTACACGGCGTCGTGGAACCAGGCGGCCAGGCGTACGGCCGCCGGGTCGCGGGCGAGGAAGGCGAGCGGCTCGATGGCGGCGAGCACCGCGCGCAGGTGGTCCAGGTCGTGGTACCTGCGGTGGGGTTCGGACCAGCGGGCGACCAGTTCGGCGCCGACGGCCCCGGCCGCCGGCGAGTCGCCCGCCACGTCGCGCCACGCGGCGGCCAGATCACGCATGCCCTCATCGTGCCACCGTCCGCCGCGCCGGCCCACCTCAGTCGGCGATGTAGGAGATCGACCTGACCTCGTAGCCGCGGGCCTTGCTCCCCCGCATGTGCAGGAACATGGCGCCGCCCTCGTACGAGTAGGCGCACGACTGGCCGCCGGTCTCGGCCTGGCAGCCCTGGTACATGTAGCCGACGCCGCCGAACTTCGCCTTGAACAGCGTCTTCACCGCGGCGCTTGACCCGACCTCGAGCCCCCGGTTCCTGTCCCCCGCCTTCCACGCCGCGAAGAAGTACCTGGCCGCCTTGGCCGCCGAGGTGATGTGGCGGGACTCGTACACCTTCGCGACCTTGCTCCCCGAGACGACCATGAGGATGCCGTTGAGCCCGCCGGGCACGCGCACGCTCGTGTGGACGAACCGGCAGGCGTTCTTGACGCATGCGGCCGACTTGTCCGGCGCCCGGTAGACGTAGGCGAAGAGCGTCTTCACCGCGGCGGGGCTCGCCACGGCGGCGGCCGCCGCCCGGTCGTCCCTGAGCCACGCGCGGAAGAGCTTGGTGGCGACGCTCGCCGGGGTGGGCGCCGCCGAGGCGCCGGCCGAGGCCCCCGTCGTGGCCCCCGCAGCAGTGGCGGCCGTCCCCGCCGCCCCGGTCTCGGCGGTCGTGCCCGCCTCGGCGCGCACCGGCAGCATCAGCGTCGCCGCCGCCGCCAGGACCACGACGGCCTTCGATCCACGCATGGAACCTCCCGTTCATCCGGGACCCGCGCGGGCCCCGGCAGGAGGACGCCGGAGCCGCGGGCGCGGTTCACCGGTTCACCGGTTCACGGGACGTTCTCGATCACCCGGCCGTCAGATCGCCGGTCCGAGCGCGCCCAGATCGCCGGTCCGAGCGCGCCGAGGGCGAAACGTGGCTGGACCACGGCGCTGCTTTCGGCAGTATTGAGGGGTGACCCTCCTCCAGCACCTTCCCCAGGACACCGGCCCCGACGCGCTGTTCGAGGCGTTCGCCGAGTGGAACGCCGACCGCGGGCTGACGCTCTACCCGGCGCAGGAGGAAGCGCTGATCGAGGTCGTCTCGGGCAACAACGTGATCCTGGCCACGCCGACCGGCTCGGGCAAGAGCCTGGTCGCGGCGGGCGCGCACTTCGCGGCCATCGCCGCCGGCAGGCGCACGTTCTACACCGCGCCCATCAAGGCCCTGGTCTCGGAGAAGTTCTTCGACCTGGTCGCGGTCTTCGGCACCGAGAACGTCGGCATGATGACCGGCGACGCCTCGGTCAACGCCTCGGCGCCGATCATCTGCTGCACGGCCGAGATCCTCGCCAACATCGCGTTGCGCGACGGCGCCGAGGCCGACATCGGCCAGGTCGTCATGGACGAGTTCCACTTCTACGCCGAGCCCGACCGCGGCTGGGCGTGGCAGGTGCCGCTGCTGGAGCTGCCGCAGGCGCAGTTCGTCCTGATGTCGGCAACGCTGGGCGACGTGGCGCGGTTCGAGAAGGACCTCACGCGGCGGACCGGCCGGGACACCGCGGTGGTGCGTTCGGCGACGCGGCCCGTGCCGCTGTACTACAGCTACCGCACCACGCCGTTGCACGAGACGCTGGAGGAGCTGCTGTCCACCCAGTCGGCGCCGGTGTACGTCGTCCACTTCACGCAGGCGGCGGCGATGGAGCGGGCCCAGGCGCTGATGAGCGTCAACATGTCGTCCAAGGCCGAGAAGGAGGCGATCGCCTCGCTGATCGGCAACTTCCGGTTCACGACGAGGTTCGGCCGCGCGCTGTCCCGGCTCGTCCGGCACGGCATCGGCGTGCACCACGCGGGCATGCTGCCGAAGTACCGGCGCCTGGTCGAGCGGCTGGCCCAGGCCGGCCTGCTGAAGGTCATCTGCGGCACCGACACCCTGGGCGTCGGCGTCAACGTGCCGATCCGCACGGTGCTGTTCACCGCGCTCAGCAAGTACGACGGCAACCGCGTCCGCCTGCTGCGGGCCCGCGAGTTCCACCAGATCGCGGGCCGGGCCGGGCGGGCCGGCTTCGACACCCTCGGGTACGTGGTCTGCCAGGCCCCCGACCACGTCGTCGAGAACGAGAAGGCGCTGGCCAAGGCCGGGGACGACCCGAAGAAGCGGCGCAGGGTCGTGCGCAAGAAGGCCCCCGAGGGGTTCGTGAACTGGAGCGAGGAGACGTTCGAGCGCCTGCAGAAGGCCGAGCCGGAGCCGCTGAACTCCCGGTTCAAGGTCAGCAACGCCATGCTGCTGGCCGTCATCAACCGGCCGGGCGACTGCTTCGCGGCGATGAGGCGCCTGCTGACCGACAACCACGAGGAGCGCAAGGCGCAGCGGCGGCACATCAGCCATGCCATCGCGATCTACCGCTCGCTGCTGGCCGGCGGCGTCGTCGAGAAGCTGCGCGAGCCGGACGAGCACGGCCGCATGGCGCGGCTGACCGTCGACCTGCAGGAGGACTTCGCGCTCAACCAGGCGCTGTCGACGTTCGCGCTCGCCGCGTTCGAGCTGCTGGACGCCGGCTCGACGACCTACGCCCTGGACATCGTCTCGATCGTCGAGTCGACGCTGGACGACCCGCGCCAGATCCTGCACGCCCAGCTCAACAAGGCGCGCGGCGAGGCCGTGGCCCAGATGAAGGCCGACGGCGTCGAGTACGAGGAGCGCATGGAGCTGCTCACGGACGTCACCTACCCCATGCCGCTGGACGACCTGCTGTTCGGCGCGTACGAGACCTACCGGCGCGGGCATCCCTGGGTGGGCGACTACGCGGTCAGCCCCAAGTCGGTCGTCCGGGACATGTACGAGCGGGCGATGACCTTCGCCGAGTACGTCCAGTTCTACGAGCTGGCGCGGTCGGAGGGCACGGTGCTGCGCTACCTCGCCGACGCCTACCGCACGCTGAGCCGCACGGTGCCCGACCACATGAAGACCGAGGACCTCCAGGACCTGATCGAGTGGCTGGGCGAGCTGGTGCGCCAGGTCGACTCCAGCCTGCTGGACGAGTGGGAGCAGTTGCAGAACCCGTCGGAGGAGCTGGAGCGTCCCGGCCTGGAGGAGAACACCCGGCCGGTCACCGGCAACCGCCGCGCCTTCCGGGTCCTCGTGCGCAACGCCATGTTCCGCATGGTCGAGCTGGCCGCGCTGGAGAGGTACGACGAGCTGCGCGAGCTGGCCGACATCGACTGGGAGTCCGCGCTGGACGCCTACTACGAGGAGCACGACGAGATCCGCACCGGCCCGGACGCGCGCGGGCCCGCGCTGCTGCGGATCGAGGAGGAGAAGGAGCTCTGGCGGGTGCGGCAGGTGCTGCACGACCCGGCGGACGACCACGACTGGGGCATCAGCGCCCAGGTCGACCTGGCGGCCTCGGACGAGGAGGGCCGCGCGGTCGTGCACGTCATCGGGGTGGACCGCCTCTGACGCGCCCGGCGGGGCGCCCCTGTCCGGGACCCGCCCGACGGCCGGCTTCGACGGTCCGCCCGCCGGGCCGCTTCGGACGGGCGCCGCGGTCAGCCGCCGGAGGTGTCCAGCTCGGCGTCCCGGGAGATCTCGGCGTCGCCGGGGTCGTCGAGCCAGCCGTCCGGCAGGTGGACCCGTTCCCGGACGCCGGACTTGCCCCGCGGGCCGTCCGCCGCCTCCCCCGGCCAGGGCTGCCCGGAGGGCAGGCGGGCCAGGTGGTCGCGCAGCTCGTCCAGGGAGCCCGCCGTGGCCAGGTCGCGGCGCAGGCCGGCGCCGACCTCGAACCCCTTGAGGTACCAGCCAACGTGCTTGCGGAAGTCCAGCACACCGTGCGTCTCGCTGCCGAAGCACTCCACGAGCAGCTCCGCGTGGCGCGCCATCGTCGCACCGACCTCGCCCAGGCTCGGGCGGGCCCGCTCGGCGCGGCCCCTGAAGGCGTTGTCCAGGTCGCGGAAGAGCCAGGGACGGCCGAGGCAGCCCCGTCCGACGACCACGCCGTCGCAGCCGGTGCGCCGGGTCATGCGGATCGCGTCCTCGGCGCTCCAGATGTCGCCGTTGCCGAGCACGGGGATCTCCGGGACGGCCTCCTTCAGGCGGGCGATCGCGTCCCAGTCGGCCGTCCCGCCGTAGTGCTGCACGGCGGTGCGGCCGTGCAGGGCGATGGCGCTCAGCCCCTCCTGGACCGCGATCCTGCCCGCGTCGAGGTAGGTCAGGTGGTCGTCGTCGATGCCCTTGCGCATCTTCATGGTCACGGGCAGCGTCCCGGCGCCGGCCACCGCCGCGCGCAGGATGCGCCGCAGCAGGGGCCGTTTGTACGGCAGCGCCGACCCGCCGCCCCGGCGGGTGACCTTGGGCACGGGGCAGCCGAAGTTGAGGTCGACGTGGTCGGCCAGCCCCTCCTCGGCGATGATCCTGACGGCCTTGCCGACGACGTCGGGGTCGACGCCGTAGAGCTGGACGCTGCGCGGGGTCTCTCCCGGCTGGAAGCGGATCATCGCGAGCGTCTTGGGGTTGCGCTCGGCCAGCCCGCGCGTGGTGATCATCTCGGACACGTACAGGCCGCCGCCCTGCTCACGGCACAGCGCGCGGAACGCCGCGTTGGTGACGCCCGCCATGGGCGCGAGCACCACGGGAGGCCAGACCTCGATCGCCCCTATCTTCACCTGCCCATTTGTACCCCACGCCGGGAACGGGCGGATCACCGCGGATCGGCCGCCACTTCACCACCGGTACCTCCCCAGGTGAACCCATGTTTCCCCACACCTTTGGACCGGCGCGAGGCGCGGACCGTTAGATTGGGACCAGGGACGATCTCCGGGCGGCCGCCCGGGGGACGCCACGGTGCTCGCACGCGACAGACGGAGGGCGTGGATGCTGCTGAGGCTGCGTATCTCACTGCCTGACCGCCCGGGCTCCCTGGGCCAGGTGACCCGCGTGCTCGGCGTCGCGGGGGCCGACATCATCCAGCTCGTCGTGCTGGAACGCGGCGAGGGCCGGGCCGTGGACGACCTCACGGTGTACTGGCCGGACGCCGCGCCGCGCGACACGCTCGTGCAGGGGCTGGAGACGGTCCCCGGGGTGGTCGTCGAAGGGGTGTGGACCACGCGGGAGGCACCGGGCACCTACCCCGAGCTGGAGATCCTCAAGTACATCACCACGGCGGGCGACCGCGCGCTGGCGACGCTGATCGACTCCATGCCGGTGTTGTTCAGCGCCGACTGGGCCGCCGCCGCGACCGAGCGGCAGCCGCGCAGCGTCGTCCACTCCAGCTGGCGCGCGCCCGACGACGTGCCCTTCCCGTCGATCACGCCGGTCCGCCCGGAGGCGCACACCCTGCCCTCGGGGCTGCACATCGTCGCCGCCCCCCTGCCGCCTCTCGCGCTGACGTTCCTGCTGGCCAGGGCGGAGGGGCCGCCGTTCCACCGCATCGAGGTCCACCGGCTCACCCGCATCCTGGAGATCTTCCTGACGCTCCCGGCGGTCGAGCGCATGGTCGCCCGCACCTTCCGCGGATCGCCCGCCGGTTAGGCACACACGGGGAAACCCGCTAGAGTTCCGTGTCGTCACCACGGGTGCGGGTCTCCCGGGGTGGGCATGCGGACGTGGCTCAGCTGGTAGAGCATCACCTTGCCAAGGTGAGGGTCGCGGGTTCGAATCCCGTCGTCCGCTCTGATTCCTCATCGGGGGCGATTAGCTCAGTGGGAGAGCGCTACCTTGACACGGTAGAGGCCACTGGTTCAATCCCAGTATCGCCCACCATCCGACGCGAAAGGCCGGTCCCTTCTGGTGACCGGCCTTTCGCGTGCCCGGCTCCGCGCCGTTCGCCGGTGACCGCCATACCCACCGATACATCGGACGTGTCTTCACGGTCACGGCCCGACGTTCTGGCTGGTAAGGGGAGGTTTTCCTGTTCTGGTGCCCAGAGGGGCACGGAATCACGGGAAGCGGATGGCCGACCACCCTATTGACGTACGCAGACATCCAATGTTGACTGCGGGCTGACAGTCCGGAAACGGAGTTGTGCGGAGCCTTGGCACCAGGTCGCGCGACCCCTGGAGCGACCCCCCATCGGCGTGGGCGGGCGATGCCCATGACGCCGGTCCGGTACGGCCGCCGTGCCCGGCTCCCCGTGGCGGAGCTCTTTTCGCCCTGACCTGGAACCACGATCACCAGCCGGCCGTAGCAAGTCATCGACCTCGCCGGGCACACCCGGCCCGTCCGGCATGCCGGACGGGACCCGGAGCCTCCTCCCCTGGAGTACGAATGAGACGACGCGCCTTCTCGCGCCTGGCCGCCACGCTCGCGGCCGCGCTGCTCCCCCTCGCGGCGACCCTGGTGGCCACGGTGGCCGCCGCCCCCGCCGCCGGGGCGGCGACGTGGACCGGCACGTGGGCCGTGTCCCCCCAGAACAGCGGCACCACCTTCAACAAGCAGACGCTCCGCCAGATCGTGCACACGAGCATTGGCGGCACCTCGGCGCGCGTCCAGTTGTCGAACGCCTTCGGCACCATGCCGGTGACCTTCGACGACGTCCACGTGGCCCGCCGCACGTCGGGCTCCGGCGTCGACCTCGCCACCGACCGGGTGGTGACCTTCGGCGGCCTGCGGGCGGTCACCGTCCCCGCCGGAGGGCTGGCGATGAGCGACGCGATCGCCATCACGGTCCCGGCGCAGGCCGACCTCGCGGTCAGCTTCTACCTCCCCCAGCCGACCGGCCCGGCGACCTACCACCAGACCTCCACACAGACGAACTATCTCGCCGCGGGCGACGTGAGCGGCAACGCGTCCCTGCCGGGCGCGCAGGAGCCGGGCAGCTACTACTTCCTGGCCAACCTGGACGTGCAGAACGCGTCCTCGCAGGGCGCCGTGGTCACGCTGGGCGCCTCGATCACCGACGGGGTGGGGTCGAGCTGGAACAACAACCGGCGCTGGCCCAATCGGCTCGCCACGCGCGTGATCGACTCGGGCCGCGTGGTCGGCGTGCTCAATCAGGGCATCAGCGGCAACAAGCTCCTTGCCGACGGGGCGGGGCAGGCCGCGCCCAAGCGCTTCGACCGCGACGTGCTGAACCAGCCGGACGTCCGCTGGGTGATCTTCTCCGACGACCCGATCAACGACCTCGGGTCCGGGTCGAACCCCACGGCCACCCAGCTCATCGACGCCGTCAAGCAGCTCATCTCCCGCGCCCACGCGCGCAACGTCAAGTTCGTCTGCTCGACGCTCACCCCGTTCCGCGGGTCGGGCGGCTGGTCGCAGAACGCGGAGAACCAGCGCGCCGCGTACAACGCGTTCGTGCGCGGCGCCGGCAGCGGCTGCGACGCCGTCCTGGACCAGGACGCGGCGACCAGGGACCCGGGCAACCCGCAGATGTTCCTGCCCGCCTACGACACCGGCGACCACCTGCACCCGAACGAGGCCGGGCTACAGGCCATCGCCAACGCGGTCGACCTCAACTGGTTCGGCCCGCCCGTGACGCCGGTGACCTCGGTGGTGAGCCTGCGCGCGCGGGCCAACAACATGTTCGTCACCGCGCCCAACGGCTCGCCGCTGATCGCGAACAGGACGAGCGCCGGGACGGCCGAGCAGTTCGAGCGGGTGAACCTCGGCAACGGCGACATCGCCCTGCGCGCCCGGAGCAACAACCAGTTCGTGACCGCCGAGAACGCCGGGGCGCAGGCCCTGATCGCCAACCGGCCGAGCGCCGGCGCGTGGGAGACGTTCCAGCTCGTCAACAACCCCGACGGCACCGTCAGCCTGAAGGCGCGGGTCAACGGGAAGTACGTCTGCGCCGAGGGCGGCGGATCGCAGCCGCTCATCGCCAACCGCACCGCCATCGGCCCGTGGGAGTCCTTCGACCTGGTCCCCGCCTGATCGCGTCACCGGGGCGTCGGCGGACGGCCGTCCGCCGACGCCCTCGTGGTGGATGCTTGCCGCGCCCGATGACCCACCGTGACCCGCCGGGTGCGGCGCGCGAGTAGCCTCGTTCGTACCGGGGGGAACGAGGGCGGCGGGTCATGAAGGTCGCTGTGGTGGGAATCGGCGCGGTCGGCTCCGCGACGGCGCTGTCCCTGATCGAACGCGGCGGGGTGTGCCGGGAGATCGTGCTGGTGGACGTGGACGCCCGGCGGGCGGCCGGGGTCGCCGCCGACATGCGCTACGCCACGCCGCTCTCGCCGACGGTCGAGGTCCGGGCCGGGGGCTACGACGCGCTGGCCGGCGCGGCGGTGGTGGCGATCACGGCGGGGGTGAACGAGAAGACCGGCGGGGCCACCGACCGCTCCGATCCCGAGGGACGGCTGCGGCTGCTGGGCACCAACGCCGAGATCTACGCCGACCTCGTGCCCAAAATCGTCGCCGTCGCGCCGGAGGCCGTGCTGATGGTGGTGACCGACCCTCCCGACCCGCTGGCCGACCTCACGCGGCGGCTGGCCGGGCACGACCGGGTGTTCTCCACCGGCACGCTGATCGACAGCCTGCGCTTCCGCGTCCACCTGGCCGACCGGCTGCGGGTGCGGCCGCGCGACGTGCAGGCCATGGTGGTCGGCGAGCACGGCACCTCGGAGGTCCTGCTGTGGTCCTCGGCGTCGGTGGGCGGCGTCCCGGCCCTGGAGCTGCTCGCCCAGGCGGACCAGCCCCTGGACGAGGTGAAGCGGCAGATCGAGGACGACATCCGGTACGCGAACATCACGATCATCGAGGGCACGGGGGCCAGCCAGTACGGCATCGGGGCCGTCTGCGCGCGCCTGATCGACGCGGTGCTGCGCGACGAACGCGCGGTGCTGCCGGTGGCCGCCTACCATCCGGGCCACGACGTCACGCTGTCCCTGGTCAGCGTCCTCGGCGCGGGAGGAGTGCAGCGCATGTACGAGCCCGCCATGGACGCCGCCGAGCGCGCCGCGCTGGAACGCGGCGCCGCGCACCTGCGCGAGGTCGCACGGCGGACGCTGGGCGTCACGGCACGCACCCCTCCGGCGGGCTGACCGTCCGGACGTGGCGCGATGACCGGGCCGGAGCGGCGGGGTCAGGAGGGCGGCGGCGGGGCCTGGGCGGCGAGGGCGTCCGCGACGGTGGGGAAGACCGGGACCCGGGTCGTGATGCCGGTGATCCACAGCACGCGGGCCGAGCCGCGCTCCACCGCGACCAGCGCCAGCCGTCCCCCCTCGTCCACGGCCCGCCGCCAGCAGGAGACGATCAGGCCGGTGGCCCGGGAGTCCAGGAAGTCGACCTCCAGCAGGTTCACCACCAGGTTGGGGCCGAACAGGGCGAACGCCTGCTCGAAGAACTCGGCGGCGCGCTGGTGGGTGGTGAAGTCCAGCCTTCCCCGGATCGTGAGCACTCCCGCGCCCGCCTCGCTCACGGCGGTGAAGCCGGTCGTCCCCGCCAGGATGTTCAGATCTGACATCAGGCCACGTCCAAGGTCGTCATCGTGAGCTGGGCGACGAGGATGCAGGTGTCGTCGCCGGTGTTGCTGGGCACGAGGGCGTCCATCACGGCGGCCAGCCGGTCGGGCGGATCGGCCGCGACCACCCCCGCGATGGTGGCGGCGAGGTCGTCGAGCCCCTCGAACAGGTCGCGGCCGGGCAGCTCGATCAGGCCGTCGGTGAACATCACCAGCAGGTCGCCGGGCTCCATGCGCACGGTGGCGCGGGTGTACTCGACGTCGTCGAATACGCCGAGGAGCACGCCGGGATGCAGCAGCCGCCGCACCGAGCGGCCCCGGACCAGCAGCATCGGCGGGTGCCCCGCGTGCGTGAACGTCAGCGTGCGGTCACGCGGCCGGAAGCGGGCGACGACGGCGGTGGCCAGCACGTCGGGGCGCAGGCGGCGCAGGAGCCGGTTCAGCGCCACGAGGATCTCGTCGGGGTGCTTGTCGGCGAAGGCGAGGCCGGTGATGGCGTGGCGCAGCTTGGCCATCGCCGAGGCGGCGGGCAGGCCGTTGCCGGCGACGTCGCCGACGGCGAGCAGCGCCTCGTCGTCGTCCAGGTGGATCGCCTGGTACCAGTCGCCGCCGAGCGGGGCGGTGGCCGCGGCGTCGTAGCGGACGGCCACGCGCAGGCCGGGCAGTGTCAGGAAGTCCTCCTGCACCGGCATGATGATGTGCTGCAGCTCGGCGGTGAGCCGGGACTCCTCGGCGAGCCGGCGCGTGGCGACGGCGAGCTCGTCGGTGGTACGCCGCCAGTCGGTGATGTCCTGGATCAGGCCGTGCATCTCGATGGGACGGCCCGCGCCGTCCCGGCCGACCTCGGTCACGGCGCGGATCAGCCGCAGCTCGCCGCCGACGCGCACCCGGATCTCGAACTCGTGCGGGGAGTCGCTCACGGCCAGGGTGGCGAGCGCCTCGTCGATGATCGGCAGGTCCTCCGGGTGGGTGATGGCGCGGTACTGCCGCAGGTCGAGCGGCCCGTCGGCCGGGTCGCGGCCGTGGATGGCGTAGAGCTGGCTCGACCACTCGATCTCGCCGGTGACCAGGCTCCAGCGCCCCCAGCCGAGGTTTCCGAGCCGCTCGGTGATCGCCAGGCGGACGACCAGCCGGTCCTCGTCCTCGTGGCTCGTCCACGCGGCGAGCAGACCGCCGAGGACGCGGGTCACCCGCACCGTGTACGTCGAGCGGTGCCGGACGCCCTCGACCGCCTCGACGTGCTCGTAGCGGACCACGTCCTCGGGCTCGCCGGTGCGCATGACGCGCAGGTACGCCCGCCACAGCGGCGTGTCCCTCGTGGAGGGGTAGGAGCCGGCGGTGCGGACGCCGATCAGCTCCTTGCCGACGCGCCCGTGGACGTCCTTGGCGTGCGGGCCGGCGGCGCGCACCTCGAAGTCGTCGATCTCGCCGTCCGGGCCGTAGATCGGCACGGACCAGGCGGTCTGCGCCGGGATGCCGTCGAGCACGACCCGCATGACCGCCTCGGCCTCTGCCGGCGACCGCTCGGCGCCCCTGGATGGCACGTTCCCGGAGCGCGCCGCGGAGGCCCGGGTCGCGCCGTCGGCGGAGCCTCCGGGGTCCGGAGAGGTGGCGGCGTTCGCGGGCCGGGGCGCGGGGCCGCCAGTCGGCGGAGGCACGGGTGTGAAAGAGGAGACGGGATCACCTCCGCTCACGAGCCATCACCCACCTCCCTGAGAACCGTCACGGCAGCCGCGCGGCCGGTGCTTTTCCTCCACATCGTCCCCGCGGCTGCCACCAGTGTTCCATGACGAGCCGCCGCCGGGTCCCGCACGGGGCTCCCGCGGCCGGGACGGCCGGCGCGCGACGCGGGTCCGGCGCTGGATGCTAGCCGGGGGCGTCGCCGCAGGTCCAGGCGAGGGCGCCGGGGATGACGGACTCGACGGGCGCGACGGCGGGATACCAGGTGCGCTCCCACTCCAGGGACACCCAGCCGTCGTAGGCCCGCTCCACGAGGACCGCGCGGATCTCGGCCAGGGGCACGCCGCCGGCGCCGAGCGGGACGGGGGTGGTGTCGGCGGCGGAGGCGGCGTCCTTGACCTGCACGTATCCCAGCACGTCCGCCAGCGCGCCGAACGTGGCGGCCGGGCTCTCGCCGCGCCTCCAGGTGTGCAGGACGTCCCAGATCGCCCCCGTGACCTCCGGCGCGCCCGCCGTGTCCAGCAGGCGGCGGACGGCGGCGCCGGTCGCGTGGGAGTCGTGGGTCTCGACGAGCAGGCGCACGCCGGCCCGCGCGGCGTGGTCGGCCACCGCGTGGACGCGCCGCGCCGCCCGCTCGTCGTCGGCCTCTCCGTCCGGACCGCCTGAGCCCCCGACGCCGCCCATGCCTTCCGTGCCGCCGGTGCCGCCGGTGCCGCCGGTGCCGCCGGGGAACACGCGCAGGAACCGGGCCCCGAGGTCGCCGGCGAGCGTGATCTCGGCGAGGAGCCCGGGGATCACGTCCTCGTCGGGCTTGGGACCGGCGATGCGGGTGTACCCGGCCACGGCGAGCGGCGTGAGGCCGGCCTCGGCGAGGGCGCGCGCGGCGCCGGCGCGTTCACGGGTGCTCATGCCGACGTGGACGCCGGTGTCGGGGTGGGCCCGCAGTTCGAGCCCCGCGCATCCGGACCCGGAGGCGAGCCGGCACGCGTCGCCGAGCGTGCCGCCGGGCAGGCCGAGGGTGCTCAGCGCGAGAGGCCAGGGGGGCATGCGGGGCTCCTTCACTGCGGGGACGGTGAGCGGGTGGGCTCCCTCGGGATCACCCCCTCGGCCGGTGGTGAGGGGACGATCACCCGGCCGCGGTGACGCGGGACGCCGGGGCGGTGGCGAAGAATTCTTCCAGAACCAGGGTGGCCGCGCCCAGGGCGACCGCGTCAGGCCCCAGGCGGCCGAGGACGATGGACGTGGCGGCGTACGGCTGGGGCAGGGAGTTCTCGGCGACGGCGCGGCGGATCGCGGGCAGCAGCCGCTCGCCCAGCAGCAGGCCGACCCAGCCGCCGACGACGATGCGCCCGGGGTTGACGAGGTTGACCAGGTTGCCGAGCCCGACGCCCAGGTAGTCGATCGTCTCCTCGACCACGGGCGAGTCGGAGGCCAGCAGGCGGGTCAGCTCCTCGTGCCAGCCCGCCGTCTGGGTCGAGACGCCGGCCCGTTCGAGGATGGCCTCGGCGCCGATGTAGGCCTCCAGGCAGCCGCGCCCGCCGCACCGGCAGGGACGTCCCCCGGCGACGATCTTGGTATGGCCCCACTCGCCGGCGCTGCTGCTCACCCCGTGGAAGGTGGCGCCGCCGGTGACGACGGCCGCGCCGACCCCGGAGCCGATGAGCACGATGACGGCGTCGCTCGCGTCCCGCCCGGAACCGAACCACAGCTCGGCCTGGCCCATCGCCTTGGTGCCGTTGTCGACGTGCAGCGGGGGCAGCGGGTGCGCGGACCCCGCGCGCAGCAGCGCGCCGAGGGGCACGCCGTTCCAGCCGAAGGTCTTGGCGTGGATCACGACGTCCTCGCCGCGCTCGACGATGCCGGGGACGCCGACGCCGACGCCCAGGACCTGCCGGGACGGCACCCCGGCGTCGGAGAGGACGACCTCGATGCCGGCGATGATGTGGCGGGCGACCAGCTCGGGGTCGTGGCGGGCGGGCCGCAGGGCGTACTCGACCTTGGCGCGCTCGTTCATGCCGAGGTCGAACAGCTCGACGCGGACGTGCGTCTCGGCGACGTCGACGCCGATGGCGTAGCCGTAGAGCGGGTCGACGCGCAGCAGGACGCGCGGGCGCCCGCCGTCCGACTCGACCTGGCCGGCCTCGGTGATGATGCCCTCGCCCAGCAGGTCGCCGGTCATGGTGCTGACGGTGGCGGCGCTCAGGCCGGTGAGGCGGGTGAGGTCGTTCCTGCTGGTGGGCCCGGCGAAGTAGAGGGTGCGCAGCAGCATGGCGCGGTTGCCTCTGCGGACATCCCGCACCGTCCTGCGCTCGGGCCTTGCCATGACCTGCCTCCCCGGAGTTCTACGGCCATGTTAGTTCAGAGACTGAATCCGCCCGTGCACCCGGGGTGGCGCGACGGCGCGCCATCGGGCCGTCGCACGTTACCAAAGCGTTTCCCGGAGACTCTGCCCTTTTTTCGTAGCTTAAATTATTTTCTGTGCATCCCCCCACGAGGAGAGCACAATGATCAGAAGAGTGATCGGCACCGCCGCCGCCATGACGCTGCTCGCGGGCCTCGCGGCGTGCGGCGGCGGCTCGGGCGGCGCCGCGGCCACCACGACGCTGACCTACTGGATGTTCCAGGACCGCACCCCGCAGGCCGGGGAGGTCATCGAGAAGCTGCGCACCGGGTTCGAGCAGGCCAACAAGGGCGTCTCCGTCAAGATCGTCAAGATTCCCAAGGACGACTACAACACCAAGCTCGGCAGCGCCCTGGCCAGCGGCTCCGTGCCCGACGTCGGCGTTCTGGACCAGCCCCTGGTGTCCCGTTTCGCCCTGGACGGAACGATCAAGGAGATGCCGGCGGGAACGATCGACGAGAAGGCGTTCTACGACGGGGCGCTCACCACCAACAAGGTGGGCGGCAAGCTGTACGGCCTGCCCCTGGACCACACCACGGTCGCGCTCTTCTACAACAAGGCGCTGGTCCCGGCCCCGCCGAAGACCTGGGAGGACCTCAAGCGGGTCACCGCCGAGGTGCACCAGAAGGATCCCAAGATCGCGGGCATGGTGGTGCCCAAGGGCGACGGCTACGGCGGCTGGATGTGGCCGGGCTTCGTGGCCGGCGCCGGCGGGCAGATGGCGGACGTCGAACAGAAGAAGGTCCTGTTCGACCAGCCGCCCGCCGTCGAGGCGCTCCAGCTGTGGGTCGACCTGCTGAAGTCGTCGCCGCGGGAGATCACCGACTCCGACAAGCCGTTCGAGAACGGCCTGGCCGGGATGATGATCTCGGGGCCTTGGGACGTGGCCAACATCAAGGACCAGTTCCCCGACCTGCAGCTGGGCGTGGCGCCGCTGCCGTACAAGACGCAGCCGGCCGGCAACATCGGCGGCGAGAACGCCGTGGTGTTCACCAAGGGCTCCCACGCCGAGCTGGCCTGGAAGTGGCTGGCGTACCTGACGAACTCGGACAACAACACCGAGCTCGCCCAGGCCCTCGGCGGGTTCCCGTCCAACGTCGCCGCCGCCGAGCGCGACGCGGCCACCTTCGGCCCCGACCAGGCCGCGTTCCTGGAGCAGCTCAAGGTCGCCCAGGCGCGTCCCGCCGTGCCGCAGTGGATCCAGATCAACGACGAGATCATCGCCCCCGCCCTCGAGTCCGCGCTCAGCGGCAAGGCGACCGCCCAGCAGGCCCTCTCCGACGCGGCCGCCAAGACCCGCACCCTGCTCGGCTGGACCGGCTGACCGCCCGGCCCACCCACCGATGCAGGGAAAGCGAGGCAGAAAGCGAGGCAGATAGTGGCAACCCCGGCGCTGGCCGAGAAGCCCGCCGTGACGTCCCGGCCCGGGCGGCGACCCCGCCGCCCGGTCTTCGGGCGGCGCGACCACCTCATCGCGCTGCTCCTGATCGCCCCGGCGATCGCGTACTTCGTCGTCTTCCTGCTCTACCCGGCGCTCGCGGCCCTGTACTACAGCTTCACGGACTGGGACCTGCGCACGGCGCCGAACTGGGTCGGCGTGTCCAACTACACCGACCTGCTGTTCGACCAGGCCAAATACCCGCACTTCTGGCAGTCGGTGAAGGTGACCCTGCAGTACACGCTGATCGCGGTGCCGCTGACCCTCGGGACGGCGCTGTGCCAGGCGCTGCTGCTTAACACGATCCGCAGGGGCGCCAACGTCTTCAGGCTGCTGCTGTTCCTGCCGGTGGTCACGGCCGAGGCGGCGGTCGGGGCGATCTGGCGCTGGCTGTACGACCCGCAGTACGGGCTGGTCAACGTCGCGCTGGGCCTGGTCGGAATCCCCCGGCAGAACTGGCTCAACACCCCGGAGCTGGTAATCCCGGCCCTGGCGTTCATCGCCGCCTGGCAGTGCGGAATATCGATGATCATCTACCTGGCGGGGCTCAAGGGCATCCCGGCGTCGATCCGGGAGGCCGCGATCATCGACGGGGCCGGGCCGGTCCAGCGGTTCCGCCGCATCGTGGTGCCGATGCTCAGGCCCACGACGTTCTACCTGCTGGTGACGGGGGTGATCGCCGCGCTGCAGGTGTTCGGCCTGGTCTACGTGATCTTCTCCGGCGGCGGCGGCAGGAGCGTCACCGGCGGCCCCGAGCAGTCGGGCCTGACGTACGTGCTGCACCTGTACCTGTTCGCTTTCCGCTACGACGCGATGGGCGCGGCGTGCGCGATGTCGTTCATCCTGTTCGTCTTCATCCTCGTCATCACCGCGCTGCAGTTCAGGTTTCTCAGGCAGGAGGCGTCGTGACGGTTCAGGCCGCCGTGAGCGGCAGGGGACGGCGGGCCCACCAGGCGCCCGGAGGCGTGGCGCGCAGGGTGCGGCTCACGCCCGTGTACGTCGCCCTGGTGCTGCTGGCGCTGGTGTCGGTCGTCCCGTTCCTCTGGATGCTGGCGACCTCGTTCAAGCACGGCCCGGACGTCTACACCAAGGTGCCCAGCCTGCTGCCGCTGGACCGCAAGACCGGCGCGTGGGCGCCCACACTGGAGAACTACGAGCACGTCATCCGGATCGGCGGGCTCGGCCGGGCGTTCCTGAACAGCGTGTGGGTCTGCCTGGTGCTCGTGCCGGCCAAGCTGCTGGTGGACGCCCTGGCCGCGTACGCGTTCGCGCGCATCCCGTTCCCCGGCCGCGACAAGCTGTTCGCCGTGCTGCTGGGCGGGATGATGGTGCCGACGATCACCCTGCTCGTGCCGCGCATCCACGTCACGCAGGAGCTCGGCATGTTCGACTCCGGCTGGGGGCTGATCCTGCCCAACGTGGCCTCCGTGCTGGACATCTTCCTGCTGCGGCAGTTCTTCCTGTCGCTGCCCTCCGAGCTGGAGGAGGCGGCACTGATCGACGGCGCGGGGCGGATGCAGATCTTCTGGCGGATCATCGTGCCGCTGTCCAAGCCGGTGCTGGCCGTGGTCACGATCACCAGCTTCATCTTCCACTGGAACGACCTGGTGTGGCCGCTGGTCGTGCTCAACGACCCCGACCTGTACACGCTGCCGCTGGCCCTGCAGCAGCTCGCGAGCACCGAGTCCGGGCGGGCGTACTACATCATGGCCGGGGCGGCGCTGGCGGTGATCCCGGTGATCGTCGTCCTGATGATCTTCCAGCGGCGGATCATGGAGGGGATCGCGTTCACGGGGCTGAAGAGCTGAATCCCGTCGTCGTCCCCGTCGTCGCGGGCGGGCCGTACCGGGCCAGGTGTGCGGTACGGCCCGCCACGCGTCCCCCTTGCTTCCGGTCTTGATCTTAGGAGAGCCGGTAACCGGGGGCACCGCGACGCGCGGGGCATTCCCTCGGACTTTCCTATGAATATTGAACTAAGCATTGACATGGATGGGCGTTATCGCCAACCCTCGGTCTGCAACGCACTCGACGTCCCCTTGAGATGGAGAACGATCGGATGGAGCGGATCCGTCCCGCCGTCCCCCGCGACCGTGAGGACGTGCGCCGGCTCGTGCGCGCGCTGACGGACCCGCTGATCCCCCACTTCACCCCCGGCGGCGCCCGGGTGCGCCTCGGCGTCAACGCCGCCCACCACGGAGACACCGCCGCAGAGCTGGAGTCCTTCGCCCGCCCGCTGTGGGGGCTGGTCCCCCTGGCCGCGGGCGGCGGCGCGTTCGAGCACTGGGAACTGTGGCGCCGCGGGCTCGCGGCCGGCACCGACCCCGGGCACGCCGAGTTCTGGGGCCCGGTGACCGGCGTCGACCAGAGGCTGGTCGAGACCGCGGCCATCGGCCTGGCGCTCGCCCTGGCCCCCGAGGCCGTCTGGGACCCGCTGACCGGACGGGAACGCGACGGGCTGCGCGCCTGGCTGCTGCACGCCATGCGGGCCGAGACGCCCGACAACAACTGGCGGTTCTTCCCCGTCATGATCGGGCTCGGCCTGGACCGCGTCGGCGTCGCGTACGACCGCGCCGCCACCACCGCCCACCTGGACCGGCTGGAGACCTTCTCGCTCGGCGGCGGCTGGTACGGCGACGGGCCCACCGCCCAGCGCGACTACTACATCCCCTTCGCGATGCACTACTACGGGCTGATCTACGCCACGCTCGCCGGCGACCGCGACGCCGCCCGCGCCGACCGGCTCAGGGAGCGGGCCGCCGCCTTCGCCCTGGACTTCCGGCACTGGTTCACCTCGGGCGGCGCCGCCGTGCCGTTCGGGCGCAGCCTCATCTACCGGTTCGCGCAGGGCGCGTTCTGGGGGGCGCTGGCCTTCTCCGGCGTCGAGGCGCTGGCGTGGGGGGAGGTGAAGGGCCATCTCATGCGCCACCTGCGCTGGTGGATGGAGCGGCCGATCCGCGACCCGTCCGGCCTGCTCACCCTCGGCTACGGGTACGCCCAGCCGGCGCTCACCGAGCAGTACAACGGCCCCGGCTCCCCGTACTGGGCGTTCAAGACCTTCCTGCCGCTCGCGCTGCCGGAGGACCACCCGTTCTGGACGTCCGGCGAGAAGGACGCCCCGCCGCTTCCCGAGGTCAGCACCCAGCCCGAGGCGGGCGTGGCGCTGATGCGCTGCGAGGAGGGACGGCACGTCGTCATGCTCAGCGCCCGGCAGCACCACACGTGGGTGCGCAACGGCGCCGCCAAGTACGCCAAGTTCGCCTACTCGACGGCGTTCGGGTTCAGCGTGCCGAGCGGCTCGTGGGGGCTCGAACAGGCCGCGCTGGACAGCACGCTGGCGCTCAGCGAGGACGGCGTCCACTGGCTTCCGTGCGAGGTCCCCGACGGCGCGGCCGTGGGCGAAGGGCTGCTGCACGCGCGGTGGCAGCCCTGGCCTGACGTCGAAGCCGAGACGTGGCTGATCGCGCGCCCCCCGTGGCACGTGCGGGTGCACCGGATCGTCAGCGGGCGGCGGCTCACCTCGGCCGAGGGAGGGTTCGCGGTGGACCGCGACCCGGAGTTCCTGCGCTCCGGCGCCGGGGCGGGCCACGCCCGCGTCCACTCCCCCGCCGGGACCTGCCTGGTCGAGGACCTCACCGGCGAACGGGAGGGACGGCTCGTCCAGACCCTGCCCGGCACGAACGTCATCGCCCCGCGCACGGTGATCCCCACGCTGGTGGGCACGCACGCGCCGGGCGAGCACGTGCTGGCCTGCGCGGTGCTGGGGGTGGCCCCGGAGCCCGGCCGGGAGGCGTCGGCGGTGGTGGCGTGGCCGGTCCCTCCCTCCTGGAAGACCGTGACGGCGTCGCTCGCCGGTGACCCGGCTCCCGAGGTCGCGCGGCTGCTCGCCGCGCTCGCCACACTCGGCGGCGCCCCGGCCGGTGCGCGCCCGCGCCTCGACGGTCACCGGCGGGACACCGTCTGAGGCGGGCCCGTCCCTTCGCACACCGTGGCCCGCCGCCTTACCCCCCCGGAAATGGACGCCGGGCCGTGCCACCGCGCCACGCGCGGTATTTCCCACCGTCGGCGAATATCGGCATAAGCCGAAAAGCGCCATACGGCGCTCTCGAATGGAAGGTGACGGCGATATGGCGGCGACGCCGTCCCGTACACGTGGGCGGTCCGGAATGCGCGCCCACGCAGGGGCCGCCGGTCACGTACGGGACGCCGGGGCGCACCCTCGGTGACCGTTTTTCTCACGCGTCTTCGGGATGTTCACCGCGAATACATCCAGGGCCCATGCGCCGCCAGAACCAACGTGCCGCTCAGGTCATCTCATTTATTATTGATCGCCACGAGAACGGCTGACAATCGATGAGAAACCGGCGGAGTGACGGCATGCGAAACAGATGGCCGCTGGCCATGGTGGCCGCGGTGATCATGATCGTCCTCTTCGGCCTCTACATGCTGGTGACCGGCCCGCGGTCACCGACCGCGTCGGCCGTCGACCTCACCCTGCCGGCGTCCCCGACCACCTCGCCCACCGCGACGAGCGACCCGCCGCCCGCGGCGTCCACCCCGCCGGAATCGGCGCCCGCGGTCCCCTCGTCGTTCCCCTCGACGCCGGCCGTTCCGTCCCAGCCGCCCGCAGTCGTGCCCCCGACCTCGGCCCCGGCCGTCGCGCGGCCCGGCGACCCGGGGCCGGTCGCGGAGCGCTACTTCGCCGCCTGGCGGCTCGGCGACTTCCCCGCCATGGCCTCCCTGGTCGCCGATCCACCCCCGGACTTCGCCGACCGCCACCGGCGCTTCACGGCCGAGCTGCGGATCGCGTCCGTGTCCCTCTCCCCCGGCCCGCTCACCCGTCCGGGGGCCGACACCGCCGAGGTGGCCTTCCAGGGGGTCCGCCAGGTGACGGGGCTCGGCCCGTGGCCGTTCTCCTCGGTGCTGCGCCTGGCCGTGCGCGGCGGCGCCTGGAAGGTGCTGTGGTCGCCCGAGACGCTGCACCCCGCGCTGAAGGACGGCGGGAGCCTGCGTCTGGATGAGACCAAGGTCAAGCGGCCGGGGGCGCTGACGAAGGACGGCAAGCCGTTCCCGTCCGGCAGCAGGGCGGGTGACCACTTCCCCGGGCTGGACGCCACCTTCACCGAGCTCAAGCTGAGGGAGCAGCCCTCGGGCAAGGTCCTGCTGGCCTCGCAGCCACCGTCCACCGCGCAGACCCGGACGACGATCTCCGGGCCCGTGCAGGAGGCCGCCGCACGGGCGCTGGACGGCGTGGCGCGGCCCGCGGCGCTGGTGGCGGTGGACGTGGCGAGCGGCGAGGTGCGCGCGGTGGCGGACACCCTGGGCGGCAAGGGGGCGTTCAACGGCCTGTATCCCCCCGGATCGGCGTTCAAGGTGGTCACCGCGGCCGCGCTGCTGCGCTCGGGCCTCGCCCCGGACGCCCAGGTGCCCTGCCCGGGTGCTTACACGATCCCGAACGCGCGCCGTTTCACCAACGACGGCGGCGCCGACCACGGCGTCGTCTCCCTGACCACGGCCTTCGCCCTGTCGTGCAACACCACGTTCGTGCAGCAGTCCTACGAGCGGCTGCGCGACGACCGGCTGCGCGCGGAGGCCGCCGACCGGTTCGGCTTCCGCGAGAAGCCGGGGCTGAGCTCCTGCCGGATCAGCCCGTCCCGGGACATGAACGAGCTGGGCGCCGACGCCATCGGGCAGAACTCGGTGCGGGCCAGCCCGCTGTGCATGGCGGAGGTCGCGGCGGCCGTCGCCGGCGGCACGTGGCGGCAGGCGGTCGTCACGCCCGGCGCCTCGGCGGGCTCGCCTCCGGTGCCGCTGGACGAGGGCGTCGCCGCGAGCCTGCGGACGATGATGGAGTCCGTGGTCACGCGGGGCACCGCCGCCCAGGCCGGGCTGCCTCCGGGCACCGCCGGCAAGACGGGCACCGCCGAGGTCGCCGGCGGCGCCACCCACGCCTGGTTCATCGGCTACCGCGACGGCCTGGCCTTCGCCGTCCTCGTCCAGAACGGCGGCGTCGGCGGCAAGGTGGCGGCGCCGATCGCGGCGAGGTTCCTCAAGGCGCTGTGACGAAGGGCCCGGGATGAAGGCGATGAAGACACCGTGACGCGCGAGGCCCGCCGGGAGACCCCCGGCGGGCCGGACATGGCAGCGGCCCTGCCTGGCCGCGGGACGGCGGGACGGCACGTCCGCCGCGGCGGGGCAGGGCTGCCCGAGTGGAGGCGGTGCGGAGAGATCAGTGCTGGGGGGCGGGAATGTGGTCGCGCGTCATGGCGTCGAGGGTTTCCACCATGTGGGCGCGGAGCTCGCCGAGGCGTCCGTTGAGGATCACGGAGGCGCGATCGGGGTTCATGGCGATCATGTCGCGGATGCCGCTGTGCCCGGCGCCGTGCTCGAAGCTGTGGCGGACCACCGTCTGGTCCGGCGACTCGCCCGGCGTCAGCTCGTAGCGCCAGCGCGACGAGGGCGCGTCCGGGTCGCCCTTGGGGTCGAGCACCTCCCAGGCGAACGTCTGCGGCGGCTCCACCTCGGTGACCTGGCAGGTCACCGTCCACTCCATGTCCTGCCTCCGGTTGCGCGCCTGGAAGCGCGTGCCCGCCTTCGGCGCGGCGTCGCCGTCGAGCCAGTTGCCGAAGCGGCACTCCGGGCTCCAGTCGCCGATGCGCGGCACGGACGTGATGAGCTCCCAGAGCTTCTCCCGGGGAAGGTCGACCGTGACCTCCAGGTCCACCCGCGCTCCGGTGACGCCGTAATCCTCCATGCAGGCCTCCGTGTCTCGTGGCACCGGGGCGCGGTGCCGTGCAGCGTCGATCGATCCCCTATGGAGTATCAGTCCGGGCACCGGGCGTGTTTCCCGTGCCCGGCCCGATAGGGGTGTGTCTGGGGTCGAGTGGCCGTACGGCGGCGTCGGCGAAGGTCAGGACCCGCCGGCGGGCGGGCGCGGGGCGGCGTGTCCGGTGCGGTAGGCCTCCAGGCGTTCCGCCAGTTCCTTGGGGCGGGCCAGGGCAGGGAGGTGGCCGCCGTCCATCTCGTCGGGGACGATGCCGAGGCGGTCACGGACGACGCGGCGCAGGAACGGGGCCGGGAAGAAGCGGTCGTCGCGGCAGAGCAGGAAGCGCGTCGGCACGGCGGGCCAGGCGGCGAGCGGCCACGGGGCCTCGAACGGCGTGCCCGACTGGCCCGGGGACTTCCTGGACAGCAGTTCCTCGACGACTGCGGGCGGCACGTCGTGCAGGAACGTGGCCATCTCGTCGAACCGGTCCACCGGCAGCCCCTCGCGCTCGTTCAGCTCGCGCTGAGCCCGGGTCTGCCCGGTGTTGTTCCACCATTCGCCGGCCGACTCCCCGGGCGCGGGCACCATGGCCGCCACCATCACGAGCAGGTCCACCGGGACGCGTTCGCACACCAGCGGCGCGGTGAACCCGGCGAGCGACTGCGCGACCAGGACGAGCCCGCCGTGGCCGGCGGAGTCCGCGCGGCCGGCGTGGGCGCGGATCGCCTCCGTCACCGTGTCCGCGTACTCCGGGAAACCGGCCGAATCATCGCCGCACGGCAGGTCGGGCGTCACGACGTCGTGGCCCCGCGCCCGCAGCTCGGGAACGACCAGGTGCCAGTACCAGGAATCGGATGCGGCGCCGTGGATCAGTACATAGGTCGCCATGGCGGGTGCTCCTCCAGGTGCGGCCCGGCGGCACCGGGCGGGCGCGTGTCCCGGCGTTACCGCGCGCGTCCGTCACCGGGTCGCGGACGCCGTTCGAATCCGTTCGAGCCCCAAGGTAGCAGCGCGCCGCTCCCCCTGGGGCCCGCCGCGTCGCCCACCCCGCCCCGTCCGGCCGGGAGCGCGGGCGTCTTTTACCGAACCCGGTGGTTACGAAGGGAACGCAGGGGCAGAACGGGTGTTCGAGGAAGGGAGCGACATGAGCCAAGGACCCGTGGACGGCGACGTGAGCCGTGGACCCGTGCAGAAGGACCCGGAGGACTGGGCCACCGGAGACGAGCCGATGACCGCGCCGCAGGAGTCGTACCTGCACACGCTGGCCAGGGAGGCGGGGCGCGAGGTCCCGGAGGGCCTGAGCAAGGCCGAGGCCTCCAAGCTCATCGACGAACTGCAGGAGGAGAGCACCCGCCTGCGGCAGGGCTCCTGAAGACGCGAGCGCCGGGCCGCCGGTGACGATCCCGGCCGGGCCCGGCGCGCGGTCAGCCGAGCGCCCCCTGCGGGAACGCTCTCGGCGAACGCCCCCGTGCGGCGAGCGCCCCCGTGCGGCGGACGCGCCGATCAGGCGGCGTCGCCCTCCGGGGCCGGAGGGGCCGGCCGGTAGATGTGGACCACGGCGCCGGTGCTGGTCTTCTTGGTCTCGACCAGGCTCAGGGTGGCGAGGCCGTCGCCGCCCTCGAACAGGCGCTTGCCCTTGCCGAGGAAGACAGGGAAGAACCACAGGCGGTACTCGTCGACCAGCCCGTGCTCGATCAGCATGCGGGCGAGGACCCCGCTGCCGTGCACCTGCAGCTCGTTGCCCGGCTCGTTCTTGAGCCGGATGATCTCCTCGACGAAGTTCCCCTTGAGGATGGTCGTCCCGGCCCAGTCCGCGGTGTCCAGCGTCTCCGACACGACGTACTTCGGGCACTTGTTCAGCTGCGTCGACGCCGGGTCGCTGTCGTCGACGACGTTCGGCCAGTGGGCGGCGAAGATCTGGTAGGTCTTGCGCCCGAACAGGAAGGCGTCGGCCTCCTTGAACGACTCGCCGATGAACGTCCCCATGTCCTCGTCGGCATGGGGGATCAGCCAGCCGCCGAGCTCGAAGCCGCCCTCGCGGTCCTCGTCGGGCTGCCCCGGAGCCTGCATGACCCCGTCCAGCGACAGAAATGCCGTCAACGTCAATTTCATAGCTCGCTCCCCTCCACACCACCTAGAACTGCCGCAATCGTCCCCTCGGCGGAGCGTGCTTGTATACGCGCGGGATTGCGCACTTGCCCATGGTCCACACCGCGGCTCACACGGTGGCGATCGCGGGGTCGCTCATGCTCGGCCTTCCGGTCCGCGAGGAATCTACTTTCCAAACCGGCAAGTAGTTGTCTACTCTGGAGTCCACACGACCGGACGGGAAGGTGAGGTCATGCCGGAAGAGGACCACCTGAGTGCCACGCAGGCGCTGGCACGGGCCGAGGTGCTGGACGGCCTCGTGCGCCGCCGCGCGCGGTGGTACGCCCGCTACCTGCTGATCATGGGCGCCATGGCGTTCGTGTCGACGTTCGCGATCGGGCTGTTCCCTGGGCCCGCGGGAGCGGCCGTCTCCGCCGTCCTCGCGTGCGCGGTCGCGGGGTGCCTGGTCGTCTACGCGCTGCGCCAGCCGGTGAACCGGCGCGGGCTCGCCGTCCACCACGGCGTGGTCCACGGGCTGTGGGTGATCCTGTACCTGATCGTCCTCACCCTCGGCCTCAACCGGTTCGGCGGCTCCCTGGCGTGGTGGCTGCTCGGGGCGTTCGTGGTCGCCCTGCCCCACCTGATCGGGGGCCTGCTGGAGGCGCGGCGATGAGCCATCCCCGTCACCAGATCGACGACGTCATCCACTCGCCGGTGCGGTTCGCCGTCATGGCGACGCTCGCCGCCGCCGACAAGGCCGAGTTCGCCTACGTCCGCGACACCGTCGAGGTGACCGACTCCACGTTGTCCAAGCAGGTCGCCACACTGGAGAACGCCGGCTACGTCCAGGTCACCAAGGGCTACGTCGGCAAGCGCCCCCGCACCTGGCTGAGCCTGACCAAGGAGGGCCGGGCGGCCTTCGCGGCGCACTGCGCCGCCCTGCGCGCGATCGCCGACTCCGTGCCGACGCTGTGACGCCTCCCGGCGCGGGAGCGGAGGCCGGGAGGCGTCGAGGCGGAGGCCGGCAAGGCCGGGGAACCCCGGGAAAAGGGGAAGGGCCGGGGGCGAGGAGTCGGTTCGGCGTACCTTCTCCCCGCCCCCGGGCCCGAGCGGGGGGCGGCACCTCCCCCGCCGTCGGCCCGTCCTGAGGGGACAGACTCAGGAGGGTCGACCGTCTGGGCCACACTTGATGATCGGGCGGATGCAGTCGTTCACACGGCGGGCGAGCTCGGCCACGGGCCAGGCGTTGAAGAAGTCGCCGTGCATCGTGAACCCGGCTCCCGACGCCAGCCGGAAGTGCGACGGGTCACCGTCGACCGGGTAGCGCAGCACCTGGCGCAGCTTGGGCACCGGGACCGGGTGGGAGGCCGGGCAGTCGCCGTTGACCGGGTAGGCCATGTGGCTCTTGTGGTCCGCCGAGTCCAGGTCCCTGCCGTTCCAGCACTGCGGGAAGTCCAGGTAGGACTCCAGCATCTTGCCGGGCGGGCAGTTCACGAAGTCCTTACCCGGGGGAACCTCGCCGGCGTGCAGGCAGGACCAGCGCGAGATGGTCGTCGCGTCCGGCGCGGTCGCCTTGGCGTTGCCGGCCACGATGCGCAGTCCGAACGGGAAGGGCTGGATGCGCGCGGTCACGTCGGGACGCACGCCCTCGCCCAGGTAGTAGAAGGACGTGATGACGGGCTCCACCGGGACGTTGTCCTTGTAGAGGGTGGGCACCCAGTACGCGGACTTGTCGACGGCGGGGTTGCAGTTGCTGTTGGCGTTGGTGAGGCTCTGCACCGTCGAGTTGGCGTTGGTGCTGGTGCTGCCGAAGAAGCTGTGCATGTGGGACGCGCCCGGCAGACCCGGGAAGATGATCGGGTCGTCGGGCAGGCGGTGACTGAAGGGACAGTCGGCCAGGAACTCGGCCACCTTCACCACGGCGGAGGCGGGCTGGCTGGTGACGGCGACGAGCGTCGAGCTGACGAGGCTCAGCAGGGCGCCGGCCATGAGGGCGATGCGCAGTCGGGGACGTCGGATACGGGGCGGGGGGAGGGCCCGATCCATGGGACTCCTTCGGGTTGTCCACGGGCCCCGCGCGGCTCACGCCAGGGCGGGAGAGGCGGGGCCCGTGCCGGTCGGAACTCGGGGAGCGCTCTCTCACCGTGAGCGTGCCCTTTGTCCACGCCTTCTGTCAAGAGTCTATTTAACTCTTTTGAAACCTCCCGCGCATCGCCCGGCCGCCGGGCACGTTCCAACGCGCCAATCCCCCGCGCGCGCCACGACACAGGACCAGCGGCTCTGAACTGCGGTTATTCATCGGCCCTGCCCGTTGTGGCATTTCGGTCCCCAGGACGGTCGTCTATTCCCGTTCACGCGCACGTCTTCTCGGGCGGTGTCGATCGTGCGGCCTCCGAAACGGAAATCCTTCCGAGGGAGCGCGTTCTTCATGATCGAAGTACTGCGACACCTGCACGGCCGCCACAAACGCCTCCGGCGGCTCTCCAGACGCGAAAGCACATCGGCCCGTGCGCGCCGCCAGGAAAGGCGCGCACGGGCCGATGCCGGAGGAAAGGGACCGCGGGGAGTTACGGGTAGGACACCAGGTTGGCGACGTTCGTCGTGGAGTTGGAAGGCCCGCCGGTGTTGTTGATGACGTTCCTGATCGTCCCCGTGCCGCCGAGGGACACGGTCACCATGCTGTGGAACCGCACGTTCGGCGTGTTGGGCACCTCGAACGAGTGCGCCTCGACCACGCTCGGGTTCACGTTGAAGTAGCAGTAGCTGCCGAGCCCCCACGCCTCGTGCGAGGTGACCGAGTTCGCCACCTTGTACGCGGCGTAGCCCTGCGTGGCGCCGTTCATCCACGCCGCCTGGTTCGGCGGGTCGTAGGGCAGCTCGTTCTGGAAGAAGTACGTCCGCCCGCCGTTGCCGTTCCAGATGACCTGGTACTGCTGGTAGTGCTCGACGAACAGGCCGTACATGGTCACGTTGGCCCCGTTGACGACCAGGCCCGTGGCGGCGGTGTTGGAGTTCCACCCCACGCCGCTGCCGTGGTCGGCCCGCCACAGCCACATGTGGTCGCCGATGACGTTGGAGCTGTTGACGACCAGGCTCTGCGCGGCCTTGCCCACGCCCGCGCCGCCGATGCGGAAGAACATGTCGTGCAGCGAGATCGGGTTGGCGGCGTGGCTCGCCGACGAGCCGGCCGGTCCGACCTGCATCAGCGTCGCCGAGCTGGTGGTGCCGGCGTCGATGAGCAGCCCGGCCACCTTGACCCCGTCGACGTCGGCCACCGAGACCGCGGTGACGCCGTTGTCGGGGATGATCGTGGCCAGGCCGAGGCCGAGGACGACGGTGTCGGCCCGGTTCACCCGGATGGTGTCGTTGACGTGGTAGACGCCGGGGGTGAACAGCAGGTTCTTGCCCTGGGCCAGCGCGGCGTTGATGTCGGCGGCCGTGTTGCCGGGCTTGACGATGAAGAACTGGTCGATCGGGATCGAGGTCCCGGCGGGCGCGCCGCCGGCCCAGGTCGTCCCCGAGGAGTTGTTGCGCAGCGCGGGCACGAACACCTGGTAGGCGCCGGCCTGGTCCACGTACAGGAACGGCTTCTCACGGACGACCGGAGCCGTGCCCACCGTGGTGTACGGCGGGTTCGGGAAGCTGTTGCCGGGCGCGCCCTGGACGCCGACGAAGACCATGTTCCAGTTGGAGCCGGTCCAGCTCCCCCACTGCGCGTTGCGCGACAGCCACTGCTGCTGCGAGCCGGAGCGCACCTGACCGTCGATCTTGGAGTCGGCGATGAACCCGCCGCTCGACCAGCCGCCGTCGTCGAGCTGCAGGTTGCCGCGCACGTGCATGCGGCGGTACGGCGCCGCCTGCGACACCGCCCAGCGGTCGGTGCCGGACGGCGGGGTGACCGACAGGTTCTCGGCCCCGCGCCAGAAGTTCTGCGTGGCGTTGCCCTGGAACCAGTCCGCCTCGACGTGCACGCCGCCGTTGATGGTGACGTTGTCCGGGGAGAGGCCGAGGCCCAGCACCTGGGTGTAGAAGCCCACGTTGACGTCGACGTTGTAGGTGCCGGGCTTGAACAGCAGCGCGAACCGGTTGCCGCCGAACTGGTTGGTCTGCTGCTGGGAGAAGACCGAGTTCAGCCTGCTCTGGATGGTCGAGGCGGACATCGACGGGTCGAAGACGCTGACGTTCGGGCCGAGGTCGGGGCCGCCGCCGGGCGGAGGAGTGCTGGTACCCATGGTGAAGGATTGTGCCGCCGTTCCGTTGCAGGTGTACTGCTGGAGCTGGACGCTGTCGGCGGTCGAGGCGGCGGGCACGTCGAGGCACTTGCCGCTGTTGCGGTTCACGAAGTGGTACGACCCGCCGGCCTCCTCGACGGGCTGCCACTGCTGGTTGTTGCCGCCGGTGTAGTTCCACAGCTGGACGGGCGCGGCGTCGGCGGTGGAGACGTTGGTGACGTCCCAGGCCTGGGCGGCGTTGAGGTTGGTGTTGACGCGGTAGTACCCGCCGCTGGTGGCCTGGAACTGCCACAGCTGGGCGGCGCTGCCGTTGCACGCGTACTGCTGCACGGCCGTGCCGTTGGCGGAGGCGGCGGCGCGGGCGTCCACGCACTTGCCGCTGTTCTTGCTGACGACGGTGGTCCAGCCGGTGGGCGGGGCGAGGGCGGCGGCGCGCGCGGACGCGGCGGCCGTCGTCCCGCTCGTCGCCGCCGTCGCCTCCGTTGTGGCCGCGCCGGCGGGCGGCGCCGTCAGCAGGGCGAGGGCGGCGAGCAGCGCCGGCACGGGCACCAGCCGGCGAAGGCGACGGGGGCGACGGGGCCGGGGGTGGCCGTCGCGGGGAAACGGAAAAGTCACGAAACCTCTCCTTACGGTCGGGCATGAGGCGGCCGCTGCCGTGAAAAGGCGAGCGGATCACCGCCCGGCGCCGTCCGGGCGAGGTGGTGCGGCGGCGCCCGGCGCACGGCGCGGCATGCTGTCCCATACCGGCCATGGCCAGGTACGGCCACCGAGGGGACGGTATTACTGTAAAGTTTCTTTGTCAATAACCACCCGCCCTACCTGCGACAAAGCCTGAGGCGGGTAGTGGCGCTCGTGCGACCGGCGGCGCCGGCGCGTCACGATCCCGGGCATATAGGGCGTACCTGCGAGCGACAAATACTCATTTATCCGGCACCAAAGGGTTACCCAACCATCAACTGACGGTCGCGCCCAGGGGTCAGATTCAAGGTGCGGAGATGCCGCGCCAAGCCCGGGGAGACGCATGTTCCGACGACTCGGCCTCATCGTCACGACCACCCTGACCGCGCTCGCCACCACCACGATCATCACGACGACCCCCGCGTCCCCGGCCGCCGCCCACACCGGCGGCCCCACCACGACCCCGGCGGCCGTCGCCGACGTCGCCCACCGCGGGGCGTCCAAGGAGGCGCCGGAGAACACCATCGCGGCCTTCCGGCTCGCCGCGCGGCGGCACGCCGACATGTTCGAGCTGGACGTCCAGGAGACCAGGGACCACAGGCTGGTCGTGATGCACGACACGACCCTGGCCCGCACCACCGACGCCGAGCGGGTCCTCCCCGGCCGCGCGCCCTGGCGGGTCCGCGACCTCACGCTCGCCCAGGTCAAGAGACTCGACGCGGGCTCGTGGTTCTCGCAGAAGTACCGGGGCGAGCGGGTGCCCACGCTCGGCGAGACGCTGGACGCCCTCGGCGGCAGCGGGATCGGCATGCTGCTGGAGGTCAAGGCGCCGCATCTGTACCCCGGCATCGAGGCGCGCGTCGCCCGCGAGCTGCGGCGCCACCCGGCGTGGCTGCGTCCGGGCCGCCTGGTCGTCCAGTCGTTCGACTGGAACTCCATGCGCCGCTTCCACCGCGTCATGCCCGAGGTCCCGGTCGGCCTGCTCGGCACGCCGGCCCCCGCGCGGCTGCCGGAGCTCGCGAAGTTCGCCCGCCAGATCAACCCGCCGTACCACCACCTCACCGCCCGGTACGTCCGCGACGTCCACCGCCTCGGCATGCAGGTCTACACCTGGACCGTCGACAGCCGGACGGCCGCGCGCCGCCTGATCTCCTACCGGGTGGACGGAATCCTCACCAACAGGCCCGGCAGGCTGCGGAAACTCATCCGGGAGTGACCGGGCCGGGCGGGGGCGGACCGCTCGAACGCCACCCGGCGAGCCCCGGCGGCTTCGCTCCCGCGCCGGCGCCGCCGCGGTCAGCCTTCGACGGGCGGCCCGGCCCCGACGGGACGGCAGGCGCGCAGGCGCCAGTGGCTGACGGCGGGGTCACTGAGCGCCTCGGTGACCATGGCGTGGACCTGGGCGCTGGTGATGTCGTCGTCGGTCTCGACCCGGATGACGATCTCTCCGTTGGCCTGCCGGAGGTCTTTTCGCCATTGTTCGGGCAGAAGGGCCAAAATACGGATGCCGTCGATCGGCGAATTCGCCGCGGGACCGAGCCCGGCGCTGTGCATCGTCACCTCGACCAGCATCGTCACCGTCCTCGTCCGGCACCGGCGGGCGCCCGGGATCGCCGTGGCAGAGCAGTCTACGCCGATCGTACCGGAGCCGGAACAGCCCGGCGCGGCACCGCGAGGCCGCCTTACGGCTCACCGGAGACAGGACCGAATTGCGCATTACCGCGGGTCCGGGACCGCGTATCGAGGCGCGGCGCACGTCGAATGACCATGCGCGGCGCTTTCACGGACCCGGCGATATCACCACCGAAAAGTCACTCAACCTGGTGGTACGACCCACTTTCTCCTGTTAAACGCGACAATTGACGTAATAAGCCCACAATCCGCACGCCGCCCGGGATCGTCACGCCGACTCGCGCACGATGAGCTCGGTCGGCAGCACCACGGGAGCGACGTCGCCCCCGTCCATGATGCCGAGCAGCAGTCGCACCGTCGCCGCCGCCTGCTCGCGGAACGGCTGGCGGATCGTCGTCAGCGGCGGCTCGGTGTAGCGGGCGGCCTCGATGTCGTCGAAGCCCACCACCGCGACGTCGTCCGGCACCCGCCGCCCCGCCTGCCGCAGCGCCTTCATCGCCCCGAGCGCCATCAGGTCGTTGGCGACGAACACCGCGTCGAGCCCGGGGTCGTCCTCCAGGAGCTGCCGCATCGCGACCAGGCCGGACTCGCGGGTGAAGTCGCCGATCGCGACGATGGAGCGCCGGTCGGAGCCCTGGAGCACCGCGCGGTACCCGGCGAGCCGGTCCTGGCCGCCCACCATGTCGGGCGGCCCGGCGATCGTGGCGATGCGCCGCCGCCCGCGTTCGAGCAGGTGGCGCACGGCCGCCTCGGCGCCGCCCACGTTGTCGTTGTCGACGTACGGCAGGTTGACGTTCACGGCGGGCCGCCCCAGCGACACCGCGGGGACGCGCATGCGGGTGATCGCCGCGGGAAGCGGGTCGGCGCCGTGCATCGAGACGAGCATGACGCCGTCCACGTGCCCGCCGGTCAGGTAGCGTTCCACCCGCGCGTGCCCCGCCGGGGTGCCGGCGAGCATGAGGATGACCTGCCTGTCGGCCTCCTCCAGCTCGGAGCTGGCCGCGCGTATGACGGTCGCGAACATCGGGTCGTCGGAGAACACCCTGGTGGGCGGTTCGGAGACCACCAGGGCGATCGAGTCGGTGCGCTGGGTGACCAGGCTGCGCGCCGCTAGGTTCGGGACGTACCCCATCTCGTCGACCGCGCGCATCACGGCGTCGCGGAGCTCGGGTGTCACGGTGGTGCCACCGTTGACCACCCGGGAGACCGTGGCGCGGGAGACCCCCGCCCGTGCCGCCACGGCTTCGAGAGTCGGGCGCTTCATCGCTGTGCCCTCCCTGGTTGTGTCACGCCGATTCCCTGACGACCAGCTCGTTCGGCATGATGACGGGCTCGCCGCTCGCCCCTTCCAGCAGGCCGAGCAGCAGCCGGGTGGTCGCCGCGGCCTGGTCGGTCATGGGGCTCCGCACGGTCGTGAGCCGCGGCGTGGTGTAGAGCGCGGCCTCGATGTCGTCGAAGCCCACCACCGCGACGTCCTCCGGCACCCGCCGCCCCGCCTCGTGCAGCGCGCGCAGGGCGCCGATCGCCATGAGGTCGTTGGCGGCGAACACCGCGTCCAGCGCCGGGTCGTCCTCCAGCAGCTGCCGCATGCCCGCGTACCCGGAGACGCGGGTGAAGTCGCCGATGGCGACGATGGACCGGCGCCCGGTGTCCCGCAGGGTCTCGCGGTAGCCGGCGAGCCGGTCCTGGGCGGCGCGCATGTCGAGCGGCCCGGTGATCGTGGCGATCCGGCGCCGCCCCAGGCCGAGCAGGTGGCGCACCGCGACGCGGGCGCCACCCAGGTTGTCGTTGTCCACGTAGGGCACCCCGGGGGCGGACCGCCCGTGCGAGACCATGGGCACGCCCATGCGCGCGAGCGAGGCGGGCAGCGGGTCGGCGCCGTGCATCGACAGCAGGAGGACGCCGGCGACGTGCCCGGCGGCCACGAACTGCTCCACCCGGAGCTGGCTCTCCGACGATCCCGCGAGGACGAGCGTGACCTGCTTGCCCGCCTCCTCCAGCCCCCGGCTCATCGTGCGCACGACGGTCGAGAACATCGGGTCGTCGGAGATCACGCCCATCGGGGGGTCGGAGACGATGACGGCGACCGTGTTGGTCCGCTGCGTCGCCAGGCTGCGCGCCGCCCCGTTGGGGACGTAGCCGAGCTCCCGCACCGCCTGGATCACCAGCTCGCGGATCTCGGGGGTGACGGTGGCGTCACCGTTCACCACCCGCGACACGCTCGACTTCGACACCCCCGCCCGGGCGGCGACCGCCTCCAAGGTGGGTCGTCTCATGCCAGCCCATTCTCCCGGATGACGCCGCGGTACCACAGGGCGCTGTCCTTGGGCAGGCGGCGCTGCGTCGCGTAGTCGACGTGGACGATGCCGAACCGGCGGTTGTAGCCCTCCGCCCACTCGAAGTTGTCCAGCAGCGACCAGACGAGGTAGCCACGCATGTCGGCGCCCGCCTCGACCGCCGCGTGCACCGCCCGCAGGTGGGACTCCAGGTAGGCGGTGCGGTCGGTGTCGTGGACGTGCTCGCCGGTGGCGTCCTTGGTGACGACGTCCTCGAACGCCGCGCCGTTCTCCGTGACCATCAGCCCGACCTCGGGGTAGTCGGCGGACAGGCGCACGAGCAGGCGGGACAGGCCGGTCGGGACGATCGGCCAGTCCATGGCGGTCTTGGGAGCGTCGACGCCGTCGAACAGGATGTCCTCGGTGCCGGGCCAGGCGGGGTTGGCCGGCTCGCCCGGACTCGACCGGACGACGCATGGGTTGTAGTAGTTGATGCCGATCAGGTCGGTGCGCTGGTGGATGTCCGCCAGGTCGCCGTCGTGGATGTGGTCCAGCCCGCCGTGCCGCTCGACGATCCGCAGCACCTCCTCGGGGTAGGAGCCGCGCAGCACCGGGTCGAGCATCTGCTTGTTGAGCAGGCAGTCGACGCGGTGCACCGCCTCGGCGTCGGCCTCCGACAGCTCGGCCGCCGGGTCGGCGCTCTGCGCCGGGGTGACCACCGGCGAGGAGTTGATGACCAGCATGATCTCCTGCGCCCCGGCCGCCCGCAGGGCCTGGGTGGCCAGGCCGTGCCCGAGCAGGAAGTGGTGGGCGGCGCGCAGGGCCGAGGCGGCGTCGGTGCGTCCCGGCGCGTGGATGCCCGAGCCGTACCCGAGGAACGCCTGGACCCACGGCTCGTTGAGCGTGGCCCAGTTGCTCACGCGGTCGCCGAGGCGCGCGTACACGGCCTCGGCGTAGTCGGCGAGCCGGTGCGCGGTCTCACGGGAGGTCCACCCGCCGCGGTCCTCCAGCGTCTGGGGCAGGTCCCAGTGGTAGAGCGTGACGTACGGCGTGATGCCCGCGCCGGCCAGCTCGTCCACGAGCCGGTCGTAGAAGTCCAGGCCGCGCGGGTTGATCGGCCCGGTGCCGTCGGGCTGTACGCGGGGCCAGGAGATCGAGAAGCGGTAGGCGCGCAGGCCCAGCTCCCGCATGAGCCGCACGTCGTCGGCGTACCGGTGGTAGTGGTCGCAGGCGACGTCACCGGTGTGGCCGAAGGCCACCTTGCCGGGCGTGCGCGCGAAGGTGTCCCAGACCGAGGGGGCGCGGCCGTCGTCCCTGGCCGCCCCCTCGATCTGGTAGGACGCCGTCGCGGCGCCCCAGACGAAGCCTTCGGGGAAGACCGCACGCCCCTCCGTCAGATATGAAGGCAGGGTCCCCCGAGTGGTGACGGTCATGGTCATCCCTTCACAGCTCCTTGCATGATTCCTCCGATGACCTGCTTGCCGAGCAGGGCGAACACGATGACCAGCGGCAGCGTTCCGAGCGCCGTGCCGGCCAGGCTGAGGGCGTAGTCGCTGACGTATCCGGCGGCCAGCGTCGACAGCGCCACCTGCACGGTGGGGTTCTCCGGGGTGAGCACGACCAGGGGCCAGAAGTAGTCGTTCCAGGCCGACATGAAGGTCAGCATGCCGAGGACGGCCGCCGCCGGGCGCGCGGCCGGCAGGACCACGTGCCAAACCAGGCCCCAGGTGCTGCACCCGTCGACCCGCCCGGCCTCCAGCAGCTCGGTCGGCAGGGCCCGCGACAGGTACTGCGTCATGAAGAAGACGCCGAAGGCGTTGGTGAGCGCCGGGACGACCAGCGCGTACATGGAGCCGGTCCACTCGAGCTTCACCATGAGCAGGTACAGCGGGATGATGCCGAGCTGGGTCGGCACCATCATCGTCGCGACGGTGATCACCAGCAGGATCCTGCTGCCGCGGAAGCGCAGCTTGGCGAAGGCGAACCCGGCCAGGGTGGAGAAGAACATCACCGAGATCGCGATGCCGCCGGCGACGAGGACCGAGTTGAACAGCGCCAGGGCGAAGGGCACGGTGTCGAAGACGCGGCCGATGTTCGCGACCAGGTTGCCGCCGGGCACCAGCGGGGGCGGCACGTCCGCGAGCGCCGAGTTGTCGCGGGAGGCGACCACCACGCTGTAGTAGAGCGGGAGCGCCGAGAAGAACGCCACCGCCATCAGCGTCAGATACGTGAGCGTGCGGGCCGTGCCCGCGCCGTTCCGCGGCATCACGTCAGGCTCCCTCGCGTCCGGCGGGTCAGCAGGTAGTTGATGGCCGCGACGATGACGATGAAGACGAACATCATCCAGGACACGGCGGACGCGTACCCGAAGTCCAGCTTGGTGAAGTTCTCGTAGATGAACAGCGCCAGGGTCTGGTACTGGCGGTCGGGTCCGCCGGTGAGGCTGTAGGTGCCGAAGAGCAGCGGCTCGGCGAGGATCTGCATCGCGCCGATCGTGGAGGTGATGACGACGAACACGATCGTGGGCCGGATCATCGGAACGGTGATCTTGCGTAGCTGCGTGAACCCGCTGGCGCCGTCGATGGTCGCGGCCTCGTACAGCTCGCGGGGCACGGCCTGCATGGCGGCGAGGAAGATCAGCGTGTTGTAGCCGGTCCACCGCCACATGATCATGACGGAGATGGCGGCGTGGGAGGTCGCGGTCCCGGCGTTCCAGTCGACGGCGCCGGCGCCGAACCAGGACAGCACCCAGTTGATCAGGCCGTAGTCACGGCCGAAGAGCTGGCTGAAGATGACGACGACCGCGACGACGCTGGTGACGTTGGGCAGCAGCAGTGTCACGCGGAAGATGGTCTGGGCCTTCAGCGGGCGGTTCAGCAGGTGGGCCAGCCAGATGGCCAGCAGCAACTGCGGCGCCGTCGAGAACACGCCGATGGAGACGGTGTTGAACGTCGCGTTCCAGAAGTAGTCGTCGGCGAGCAGCGTGCGGAAGTTGTCGAGCCCGACGAAGGTGTGCACGTCGGACAGCAGCGTCCACTCGTGGAGGCTGACCCACGCGGTGTACGCCAGCGGGAACAGCCCGAAAGCACAGAAGAGCAGGAAGAACGGGGCGACATAGGCGTAGGGGGAGCCCTTGACGTCCAGCCGGTGGACCAGATGCCGCCGGTTGGTTCCGGGGCTTGACCGCACCGGCGGGGCGGGCGGGATCGCCGCCACGTTGTCGGGGGCACGGGTGGCCATGGCAGCTCCTTTCGGCAGGCCACAGGGGTGTGGCCTTGGCAGGCCACGGGGACCGGCGGACCTGTGCGGTCCGGTCGCGGGGCGGGGGCCACGCGACCGGACCGGGGACGTCCGCCGTAGGATCCCGCGAGGACGTGGCCGGCCCGGTTGTCGCGGGCCGGCCACCTCCGGCGGCTTACTTGATCCTTTCGAGGTCCTTGAGCGCCTGTGCCCACGCCTCGTCGGGAGACTGCTTGCCCTGCTCGATGCGCTGGAGCGCGTTGCCGAACGTGGTGAGCACGTCACCGGCCTTGGGACCGACGTACTGCGGCTTCAGCGCCTTGGCGGCATCGGTGAAGATCTTGCCGGTGGGCGCGTCGCTGAAGAACGGGTTCTTGAACCCGGTGATCGTCGGGTCGTCGTAGAGCGCCGGGATCGACGGCAGCGCTCCGGCCTCGGTGAACAGCTTGAGCTGATTGTCCTTGCTGGTGAGCAGGTCGATCAGCTCGGCGGCCTCCTTGGGGTGCTTACCCTGCTTGGGGGCCATGAGGTGCGTGCCGCCCTGGTTGCCGCCGCCACCGCCGGGCACCGCGGCCACGTCCCACTTGCCGGAGGTCGTGGGGGCGGCGTCCTTGATGCTGCCGAGCTTCCAGGCCGGGCAGATGATGGTGGCGAACGAGCCCTTGGTGAGGCCGGTGTTCCACGGCGGGCTGAAGGCGGCGAGCTTGGCGGACTCGTCGGCCTGGACCATCGCGGCGTTCAGGTCGAACGCCTTCTTCACATCGGGGTTGGTGCCCGCGACGAGGTTGTTCTGCTGGTCGTAGAAGCCGACGGGGGCCTGGTCGACCATGGCGCGGAAGTTCTCGCCCGGGCCGTCGAACCACTTGGCGCCGTCGACCTTGGCGGCGACGAACTTCTTGCCGGCCTCCATGTACTGCTCCCAGGTGGGCCAGAGCTGGGAGACCTCCGCGCGGTCGGTCGGCAGGCCGGCCTTCTTGAACAGGTCGGTGCGGTAGCACATGGCCAGGCCGCCGACGTCGGTGCCGAGGCCGAGCAGCTTGGAGCCGTCGGGAGACAGGCCCTGCTTCCACTTCCAGTCCAGGTAGTCGCCCTGGCGCTTGGTCAGGCCGTACTCGTTGAGGTCGTAGAACTTGTCGGCCAGCGGCGTGAACTGGGCGATGTACCCGGCCTCGACCGCCTCGACGTCGGCAGCTCCCGCCCCCGTGGCCAGCTGCGTGGTGAGGTTCTTGTGGTGGTCGTTGAACTGCGCGCGGCGCTCGACGATCTCGACGTTCGGGTGCGTCTTCTTGAACTCCTCGTAGATGGGAGCGAAGTGGAAGTCGCTGAACAGCGCGACCGTCAGCTTGATCTTCTCGGCCGGTTGAGCGGCGCCTGACGAGGCGCCCGCGTTCGTGGCGTCACTGCCGCCACCGCCACAGGCGGCCACGCTTGCGGCGAGTACGGCAACGGCCAGCAGCGGGGTGACCACCCCGGCGCGAAGCTTGCCCATAGACCCTCCCTGGGGGCTTTTATTGATCTTGGAGGGAGCGCTCCCTGAGAAGGTTCATGCGATTGTGACGGTCATGTCAACGGGTTGGAGGGTAACGATCGCCGTGACCTACTGTGAGGTAACGATCAAGCTGAAGAGAGCGCTCACACCTTCCCCGCAGTGTTTCCGCATGTCAGCGCATGATCAACGGTCGTTTTCGCGTTCAGAGAGAGCGCTCTCCACGATGCATCACAAGTAGCGCACAAATGTGCCGGACATTTCCTTTGAGTTAATTCAGGTCTTGACAGAGGCTCGCGGGAGAGCGCACTCTCGGAAGCCAGGGAGCGCTCCCCGAACCCCCCATGTTTTACGAGGAGACGCCGTGAGTTCTTCCCGCGGCCCGAGCCGAACCCGCTTGGGCCTGCTCTTCGCGACCGCGATCGTCCTGATCACGTCCTGCTTCACCCTCGTCCCGGCCTTGGCGGCCGACACCCTCCTGTCCCAGGGCAAGACCGTCACCGCGTCCTCGTCCGAGAACGCCGCCTTCCCCGCCTCCGCGGCCGTGGACGGCAACGCCGGCACGCGGTGGGCCAGTGCGTTCAGCGACCCGCAGTGGATCCAGGTCGACCTCGGCGCCACCGCGAGCGTCAGCCGCGTGGTGCTGACCTGGGAGGCCGCGTACGCGCGCGCCTTCCAGATCCAGACGTCCCCCGACGGCACGACCTGGACGCCCGTCTACACCACCACCACCGGCACCGGCGGCACCCAGGACCTCACCGTAGCCGGAAACGGCCGCTACGTCCGGATGTACGGCACACAACGGGCCACCGCCTACGGCTACTCGCTGTTCGAGTTCCAGGTCTACGGCTCGACCGGGACCTCGAACCCGCCGGGCTGCGGCACGGCGAACGCGGCGCAGGGCAAGCCCGCCACCGCCTCCTCGTCCGAGAACGCCGCCTTCCCCGCCTCGGCCGCCGTCGACGGCAACGCCGGCACGCGGTGGGCCAGCGCGTTCAGCGACCCGCAGTGGATCCAGGTCGACCTCGGCTCCTCCCAGGCCATCTGCGGCGTCACCCTCACCTGGGAGCCCGCCTACGCGCGCGCCTTCCAGATCCAGACGTCCCCCGACGGCAACGCCTGGACGCCGATCTACAGCACCACCACCGGCACCGGCGGCACCCAGACCCTGGACGTGACCGGCAACGGCCGGTACGTGCGCCTGTACGGCACCCAGCGCGCCACCGCGTACGGCTACTCGCTGTGGGAGTTCGCCATCCGCACCGGCTCCGGCGGCTCGACCCCGTCGCCGACGCCGACCATCACCCCGACGATCACCCCGCCGCCCGACCCGGGCGGCGACAAGCTGCTGTCCTACAACAAGCCGGGCGTCGCCTCCAGCACGCAGAACGATGTGAACTGCGGCAACTGCACCGAGGCCAGGGCCTTCGACCGTGACCCCGCCACCCGCTGGGCCACCAGCTCCACCACCGGCTGGGTCGACCCGGGCTGGATCTATGTCGACCTCGGCGCCACCGCGCAGATCCACAAGGTCATCCTGCAGTGGGACCCGGCGTACGCCAAGGCCTTCCAGATCCAGACCTCGCCCGACGCGGTCAACTGGACCCCGATCTACTCCACCACCACGGGCACGGGCTTCAAGCAGACCCTGACCGTGAACGGCACCGGCCGCTACGTGCGCATGTACGGCACCCAGCGCGGCACCGCCTACGGCTACTCGCTGTGGGAGTTCCAGGTCTGGGGCACGGGCGGCGCGCCGATCACCCCGCCGCCGCTCCCGCCCGACCCGCGCACTCCCCCGCAGCTGGTCTGGAGCGACGAGTTCAACGGCGCGGCGGGCTCCAAGCCTGACGCGGCCAAGTGGACTCCGGAGGTCGGTCCCGGCGTCAACAACGAGCTGCAGTACTACACCAACAACAACAACGCGACGATGGACGGCAACGGCAGCCTCGTGATGGAGGCCCGCCGCGAGACCACCCCCGGCTCGGCCTGCCCCGGCGGCCCGTGCCAGTACACCTCCTCACGGCTCAACACCTACGGGAAGTTCAACTTCACCTACGGCCGCGTCGAGGCGAGGATCAAGGTTTCGGGCACCAAGGGCCTGTGGCCCGCGTTCTGGCTGCTCGGCGCCGACTTCTTCTCCCAGAACCGCCCCTGGCCATACGTGGGTGAGATCGACATCATGGAGCACTTGGGCCGCGAGCCGCAGACCGTGTACTCCACGATCCACGCCCCGGCGTACTTCGGCGGCGGCGGCTTCGGCTCGCCGTACTCCATCGCCGGCGACTTCGCGAGCGACTACCACGTCTTCGCGGTCGACTGGAACAGCCAGGGCATGAAGTTCACGGTGGACGGCAACGTGATCCACACCGTCGACCGCGCCACCCTGGAGACCACCAAGGGCCCGTGGGTGTTCGACCACCCGTTCTTCATCATCCTCAACAACGCCGTGGGCGGCGACTGGCCCGGCCCGCCCGACGGCACCACGGTGTTCCCGCAGAAGATGCTCGTGGACTACGTCCGCGTCTACCAGTGAGCACCGGCACCGCCTGATCCGTCACGCCGATAGATCGCCACCGGGGCCCCGCCACGGCGGGGCCCCGGTCACCCCCCTCCCCCTGGATGTGCAATGCGTTCCGTACGCAGATGGGCCGGCGCCGCCCTGGTGGCGCTGGCCCTGACCGCCCAACCGCTCGCGGCGCTCGCCGCACCCGTCGACCCCGCCCAGTTCCAGCAGGTCACGCTCGCCAAGGGCGTGGCCGAGGTGGGCGAGCCCATGTCCATGGCCGTCCTGCCCGACCGCACGGTCGTGCACACGGCCCGCGACGGCACGGTGCGCGTCACCGACGCCGCCGGCAACACCAAGGTCTCCGGCAAGCTGCCGGTCTACTTCAACGACGAGGAGGGCCTGCAGGGCGTCGGCGTCGATCCCGGCTTCGCCACCAACAGGTTCATCTACCTGTACTACGCCCCGCCGCTGAACACCCCGCCGAACGGCTCCCCGCTGGACGGCACCGACGCCGACTTCGCCCGCTTCGAGGGCGTCAACCGGCTGTCGCGCTTCACGCTGAACGCGGACAACACGCTCAACACCGCCAGCGAGAAGACCGTCCTGGAGGTCAAGACCAACCGGGGCGCCTGCTGTCACGTCGGCGGCGACATCGACTTCGACGCCGCGGGCAACCTGTACCTGACGACCGGCGACGACACCGAGCCCGGCTTCAACGACGGCTACGCCCCGCTGGACGACCGCCCCGGCCGCGCTCCCTTCCTGGACGCGCAGCGCGGCGCCGCCAACACCAACGACCTGCGCGGCAAGGTCCTGCGCGTCAAGGTCAACGCCGACGGCACGTACTCGATCCCGGCCGGCAACATGTTCCCGCCCGGGACGCCCAACACCCGGCCCGAGATCTACGCCATGGGCTTTCGCAACCCGTTCCGTATGAGCGTGGACAAGGCCACCGGCGTGGTCTACCTGGGCGACTACGGCCCCGACGCCGGCGCGGCGAGCAACCGCGGCCCCGGCGGCCAGGTGGAGTTCAACCGGATCACCGCGCCCGGCTTCTTCGGCTGGCCGTACTGCACCGGCGGCAACACCCCGGCGGAGACCTACGCGCACTACGACTACGCGACCGGCACGGTCGGCGCCAAGTACGACTGCGCGGGCGGGCCCACCAACGGCTCCCGCAAGAACACCGGCCAGGCCAAGCTGCCGCCCGCGCAGCCGGCGTGGATCAAGTACGACGGTTGTTCGCTGCCGGAGTTCGGCTGCGGCGCCGAGTCGCCGATGGGCGGCGTGGTCTACCGGTACAACACCAACGTCAGCTCGCCGGTCAAGTTCCCGCAGACGCTGGACGGCCACTTCTTCGCGGGCGAGCTGCAGCGCGGGTGGATCAAGGACATCGTCGTCAACCCCGACGGCGGCCGCGGCGCGATCCAGCCGTTCCCGTGGTCGGGCAAGACCGTGATGGACATGGCCTTCGGCCCCGACGGCGCGCTGTACGTCCTCGACTACGGGACGGGCTGGTTCAACGGCAACGCCGACTCGGCCCTCTACCGCATCGAGTACATCGGCGGCGGCGCGGGCGGGCGTGCCCCGGTCGCGGTCGCGTCGGGCACGCCGACGAGCGGCAGGGCGCCGCTCAACGTGGCGTTCTCCTCGGCCGGCACCTCCGACCCCGACGGCGACGCCATCACCTTCTCGTGGGCGTTCGGCGACGGCGGCACCTCGACGGCGGCCAACCCGGCGCACACCTACACCGCCAACGGCACCTACGTCGTCACGCTGACGGTGCGCGACGGCACGGGCAAGACCGCCACGGCCAACGTGACGATCACCGTCGGCAACACCGCGCCCGCCGTGAGCATCCAGCTCCCGCAGAACGGCCAGGTGTTCTCCTTCGGCGACGCCGTGCCGTACCGGATCACCGCGACCGACGCCGAGGACGGCACGATCGACTGCGCCCGGGTCAAGATGAACTACATCCTGGGCCACGACACGCACGGCCACCCGATGGCCTCCGCGACCGGCTGCACCGGGACGATCCAGACGCCGCCCAACGGCGAGCACGACGGGGCGGCCAACCTGTTCGGGGTCTGGGACGCCGAGTACACCGACGCGGGCGGGCTGACCACGCACGCGCAGGTCGTCACCCAGCCGAGGACCCGTCAGGCGGAGCACTACACCACCTCACAGGGGATCGCGCTGTTCGACAAGGCCACCGCGCACGGCGCCAAGACGGTGGGCAACATCGAGAACGGCGACTGGATCTCCTTCGACCCCTACGTCCTGTCGGGCATCACGACGTTCGGCGCCCGGGTCAGCTCGGGAGGGGCCGGCGGCTCCATCCAGGTGCGGGCGGGCTCCCCGACCGGCACGCTGCTCGGCACCGCCACCGTGCCCGTCACCGGAGGCTGGGAGACGTTCACCGACGTCACCACCACACTGAACGGGCCGGCCCCGGCGGGCACGACGAAGCTGTACCTGGTGTTCACCGGCGGGGCGGGGCCGCTGTTCGACCTCGACGACTTCACCCTGAACGGCGGGAGCGCCCCGCCGCCCCCCGGAGGGCTGCTGTCGCTGAACCGCCCGGTCACCGTCTCCTCCACCGAGAACGCCGGCACCCCCGGCTCGGCGGCGGTCGACGGCAACGCCGGAACCCGCTGGTCCTCGGCCTTCTCCGACCCGCAGTGGATCTCGGTCGACCTCGGCGCCGGCCGCTCGGTCAGCCGCGTGAAGCTCACATGGGAGGCCGCCTACGGCAAGGCCTACCGGATCGAGACCTCGGCCGACGGCACGACCTGGACACCCGCATACTCGACCACCGCGTCGGACGGCGGCGTCGACGACGTCACCTTCGCCGCGGTCAGCGCCCGCTACGTGCGCGTGTACGGCACGCAGCGCGCCACCGGCTACGGCTACTCCCTCTGGGAGATGGAGGTCTACGGTGCCTAAAAGAATCCTCTTCACCCTCATCGCAGGACTGCTCGTGACCGTGCTCGGTCTCGGCGCGCAGGCGGCGCTCGCCGCCGACCCGCCGTACAAGGTGCTCGTCTTCAGCAAGACCGCCGGGTTCCGGCACGACTCGATCCCGGTCGGCATCCAGATGGTCCGGGACCTCGGCGCGGCGAACAACTTCACCGTCGACGCCACCGAGGACGCCGCCGCGTTCACGACCGCCAACCTGGCGCAGTACAAGGTCGTGATCTTCCTGAGCACCACCGGCGACGTGCTCAACGCCGCCCAGCAGACGGCCTTCGAGTCCTACATCGGCTCGGGCGGCGGCTACGTCGGCGTCCACGCCGCGGCGGACACCGAGTACGACTGGCCGTTCTACGGCCAGCTCGTCGGCGCCTGGTTCGCCTCGCACCCCGCGATCCAGCAGGTCACGGTCCGGGTGGACGACCAGACGCACCCGTCCACGACGGGCCTGCCCGCCGCCTGGGTGCGGACCGACGAGCTGTACAACTACCGCACCAACCCGCGCGGCGTCGCGCGCGTCCTGGCCCGCCTGGACGAGTCGACCTACACCGGCGGCTCGATGGGCGCCGACCACCCGATCACCTGGTGCCACCCCTTCCAGGGCGGGCGCGCCTGGTACACCGGCCTCGGCCACACCCAGCAGTCCTACGCCGAGCCGCTGTTCCGCGGCCACGTCCTCGGCGGCATCCGCTGGGCGGCGGGCGTCGCGGCCGGTGACTGCGGGGGCGGCGGTCCCACGCCGACGCCGACTCCGACTGTGACGCCGAACCCGGGCACGACGCAAGCCGAGGCCTTCACCTCGCAGTTCGGCACGCAGGTCGTCGCCAAGGCCTCCGCGCGCGGCGGCCAGGCGGTCGGCTACATCGAGAACGGCGACTGGCTCGGCTTCTCCGGCGTCTCCACCGCCGGCGTGACGGGCTTCTCGGCGCGGGTCGCGTCGGCGGGCGTGGGCGGCACCATCCAGGTGCGGTCCGGCTCGGCCACCGGCACGCTGCTCGGCTCGATCGCGGTCGCCCCGACCGGCGGCTGGGAGAACTGGGCGACCGTCTCCGGCACGCTGACCGGCACCGCGACCGGGCCGCTGTTCCTGGCGTTCACCGGCGGCGCGGGCTCGCTGTTCGACATCGACGAGTTCACCCTGGTCAAGGGCCCGACCCCGACGCCCACCCCGACGCCGAGCGACCCGGTGCCGACGGTCAAGCTGCTGTCGCAGGGCCGCCCGGTGACCGTCTCCTCGACCGAGAACGCCGGCACGCCCGGCTCGGCCGCGGTGGACGGCAACGCCGGGACCCGCTGGTCCTCGGCCTTCTCCGACCCGCAGTGGATCTCGGTGGACCTGGGCGCGCCGCACCCGGTCAGCCGGGTCAAGCTGACCTGGGAGGCGGCCTACGGCAAGGCGTACCGGATCGAGACCTCGACCGACGGCACGACCTGGACGCCCGCCTACACCACGACGGCCTCCGACGGCGGCGTGGACGACATCACCCTGTCCACCAACGTCAGCGCCCGCTACGTCCGCGTGTACGGCACGCAGCGCGCCACCGGCTACGGCTACTCGCTGTGGGAGCTGGAGGTCTACGGCTACTGAGCCGTCCCTGAAGTAACACTCCCCGCACTCGGCCCGGCCTCGGTGACTCTCTCCCCGGGGCCGGGCCGCACCATTTCGTTCGGGTTCGGTGTGGTTCGTTTTGGTACCCGCACCGCGTCTCGGACAGTATGGGCGTCCATGGACATCTCGGTACCGGGCGTGGCAGGGGGCGGCGATCGCGCGGTGACCACGCCGGAGCGGGGCCGGGCCGCGCACGCGGGCCGGGGGCGCGTCGTCCCGCGCGTGGACGCCGCCGTGGCCGTGATGACCGCGGCGGCCTTCGTCATCACGGTCGCGTGGTCCTGGGAGCCGTCGATGTGGGCCGACGAGCTCGCCACCGTGGGCTCGGTGTCGTCCCTGGACGTCCTGTGGGACACGCTGCGTGAGCGCGACGCCGTCTTCCTCCCCTACTACCTGCTCATGTACGTCTGGACCCGGCTGGGGACGGCGGACTGGTGGGTGCGGCTGCCCTCCGCGCTCGCCGTCGCCGCGGCCACGGGGCTGCTCACCGATCTCGGCCGCCGTCTGGCGGGAGCCCGGGCGGGCGTGGTGGCGGGGGCCGCGCTGCTGGTGCTGCCGTCGATGGCCCGGTTCGGCCAGGAGGCCCGGCCGTACACGCTGGCCGTCGCCGCCGCGGTGTTCTCGTTCTGGGCGCTGCGCCGGGCCACCGAGACCGGCCGGTGGGGGCGGTACGTCCTCGCCGTCGCGCTGCTGCCCTGCGCGCACCTGTTCGCCGTGCTCGTCCTTCCCGCGCATCTGGTGATCACCCGGCGGTGCCTGCCGTGGCTGGCCCTCGGCTCCCCGCCGGCCCTCGCGCTCGCGGCGCTGTCGGCCGGGCAGGTCGGGCAGGTGGGCTGGCTCGGCCCGCCGGCCTGGCAGAACCTGGTCCTGGTGCGCAGCGCGGTCACCGCGTGGATGCCCGAGCCCGAGCCCGGCGACCTGCCCGCGGTGGTCCTCGGCTGGCTGGTCGCGCTCGCGGGGCTGGCGGCGGCCGTGCACCTGTGGCGCGCGAGACCGGGCGAGCGGGCCTTCGTGGCGGGCGCGGTGGTGTGGGGTGTGCTGCCCACGGCCGTGCTGTGCGCGGTGTCCTATCTCGGCACGCCGGTCTACAACTCCCGGTACGTGCTGGCCGCCGCCCCGGCCTTCGCCCTGCTCGCCGGGATGGCCCTGGGCCGCGCCCGTCTGCCCGTCCGGCTCGCCGCGCTGGCCGTGGCCGCGGCCCTCGCCCTGCCCCAGCAGGCGCACGCGCGGACCGCCTCCGGGCACCAGGTGAACTACCGGGACGCCGCCGCCCTCGTCGCGGCGGAGGCGCGGCCGGGCGACCTGGTCGCCTACGCGGTGCCGTGGGCGCGCGAGGGCCTGACCCACTACGCGGCGATGCCGCCGGAGATGAGCGCGCGCCAGGCGATCGGCGGGCGCGTCTGGCTGGTGCGCGAGCGCACCGACCGTCCCGTGCGCCCCGGCACCTCGGTCCCCTCCCGGTACGGGCTGGCGCAGGCGGCGATCCCCAAGGTGGACCTCCTGCTGCGGAACCGCTTCACGGCCCGCCAGGTCCGGCACTTCCGGGGCGTCACCGTCCTGCTCCTGGAGCGGGACGCCGCGCCGCGCTGACGCCCGCACGGGACCGGGCGGGGCGGGGTCAGTCCAGCGCGCGGTCGATCTCGGCGAGGACCTCGGCCTGCCGCGGCACCAGGTAGAAGTGGTCGCCCGGCAGGAAGCGCACGGTGACCTCCTCGGTCGTCACCTCGCGCCAGCGCCCGGCGTCCTCGGGCGTCACCTGCGCGTCCTCGTCGCCGGCGAGCACGGTGACCGGGCAGCCCAGCGGCGGGCCGTCCCGGTGGACGTAGGACTCGATCAGCTCGAAGTCGTTGCGCACGTACGGGAACGTCAGGTCCCGGATCTCGGGGTCGTCCAGCACGTCGGCGTCGGTGCCGCCGAGGGCGCGCAGGCTGCGCATGAACGTCTCGTCGTCGGCGCGGGCCACCGGCTCCTCGCGCGGGGGGATCTGCGGCGCCCGCCTGCCGGAGACGAACAGGTGGACGGGCGGCGTGCCGAGGTCGTGCAGCGCGCGGGCGGTCTCGTAGGCGAGGACGGCGCCCATGCTGTGGCCGAACAACGCGACCGGGCGGTCGAGCAGCGGGCCCATCGCCTCCGTGACAAGCCCCACCATGCGCGCGGCGTCGGAGATCAGGGGCTCGGACATGCGGTCGGCCCGGCCGGGGTACTGCACGGAGCGGACCTCGATCGCGGGAGAGAGCGCCAGGTGCCACTGGTGGTAGACGGCGGCGGACCCGCCCGCGTGGGGAAAGCAGAGCAGGCGCAGCCTGGCGAACGGCCGCGACCTGGCGGTCGGGAACCAGGTGGCCCAGGACGACCGGCCGCTGCGTAACGGCGCGGTCCTCTTGATCGGTCCCGAACGCGAAGCGCTCCCGGCGCCGCTGGACTCGCCGGGCTGGCTGCTCTGGCCGGACTGGACGGACACGTCTCCCCCACTCTGCTCGCTCGATCGGCCGGGCGGGCCGCGGCCGCGGGCGCGTCCATCTCGCGCCCGCGGCCGCCCGCGCTCGGACCCTACCGGACGACCGGCCCCCGGGGCGCGTGCGCAGAGGGCCGGCCGGGTGAGGTCACGAACGAGGACAGAGGGGGCTCACCTCACCGGTAGACCCCGAACTCCCAGAGCGAGTAGCCCCACGGGGTGCCGCGCTGGGAGAGCTCGACGCGGACGTAGCGGGCCGTGACGTTGAGGTCGATGTCGTCGAAGCCGCCGTCGCCGGTCGTGGTGGAGAAGGGGACGCTCCAGGTGGTCCCGTCGGTGGAGGTCCGGATCTGGTAGGACTTGCCGTAGGCGGCCTCCCAGCCGAGCTGCACGTGCCTGACCGGCACGTTGCTCCCGAGGTCGACCTGGATCCACTGCGCGTCGCTCCACTCGCTGGCCCAGCGCGTGGTGAAGCTGCCGTCGGTCGCCTTGGAGGGCAGGAACGGCGCGCCGTCACCGGTGGCCTGGTAGGTCGAGGCGGTGGTGGGCTTGCCGATCGCCACGTTGGTGCCGGGCGGCACCGGCGGCACGACCCGGAACGACTTCTGCTCGATGCCCACGTTGCCCTGGCCGTCGTAGGCGTAGACGTAGACCTTCCACACGCCCATCTGCTGCGGCGCGGTCACCGTGAAGCGGCCGGGCGCGGTCTCGGTGAACCGGACGTGCTTGAAGCCGGTGGCGCCGGTGATGTGCTTGTCGCTGAACATCAGGTTGTAGCGCAGCGGGTCGCCGTTCGGGTCGGAGGCGGTGACGTCGACGGTGAACTGCCCGCCCGCCGGGACGCTCGTCTGCGAGCCGACGTTCATGGCGGTGATCTCCGGCGGGGTGTTGCCGGAGGGCTGGCCGGTGTAGGCCTGCTTCAGCGCGTGGTAGCCGAGGCGCCGCCACCCGCCGGTGAAGGTATTGAGCCACACGCCGCCGAAGTCGTTCTCCAGGCCGTAGTGGAACTCGGTGGCGCCGAGCGCGACGCCCGGGTGCGCGTTGATCGCGTTCCAGCTCGCCGTGTAGCCGGCCCGCTTCTGCATGTCGGTGGGCTCGGTGGGCACGCCGTTGACGTCGTTGGGAACCTCCCACTCGCCTGCCGGGCCGCCCTCGGTGATGATGTACGGCTTGGTGTAGCCGCCGTCGATCCACGCCTGCTTGACGCCGCCGATCGCGCCGTAGGAGTTGACGGCCAGCAGGTCGAGCGCGGGGGCGTGGTTCTTGTAGTACGGCCACGCGCCCGTCCAGGCGTCGGTGGAGGTGACGGGGTGGTTGGGGTCGGCGGCGTGGATGGCGACCGCGACCTCGTTGACGAACTTGGCGTAGGCGACGCGGCGCGCCTCGACCTCTGCGGCCGGGAGGCCGTGGTCCTGCATGGTGAGGATGACCTCGTTGCCGACGTCCCACATCAGCACGCCCTGCTTGTTCTTCAGCGCGTTGACCCGGGCGACGATCTCGTTCTTGACGTTGTTCTTGTAGGTCGTGTCGTTGACGTAGTCCGCGCCCTGGTTGAGCCAGTGCCCGACGACCACCCTGATGCCGTGCCGGGCGGCCCGGTCGAGCAGGGCGGGGGTCTGCGCGTCGTCCACGCCCCAGGTGCGGATGGTGTTGACGCCCATGGACGCGAGGTCGCGCATGTACCCGTCGGCGGCGCCCTGCGGCGGGCCGTAGGTGAGGCCCTTGACGATGTAGGGCAGGCCGTTGCAGGTGAGCTGCCAGTTGCCCTGGGTCCCGGTCACGCGGACGGTGCTGGGCCCGGCGGGGACCGGCGGGTCGGTCATGGCCGGGGCCGCGGCGCCGACGCTCTTCTCGACGGCGATGGATTCCACGCTGAGGACGCCGCCGGAGGTCGTCGCGGCGGTGGGCGTGGTGGTGCCGGCGAGGGCGTTGGGCAGCGAGCCGCCGATGGCGAGGTCCAGGCGCAGGTAGAAGCCGTGTTGCACGGCGGCCTGCCAGGCGGCGACACCGACCTGGCTCTCGCGCACGACCCAGGTCTGCCTGCCGTCGAGGTAGAAGCGGATCTCCTCGTCGGTCTTCGTGCGGTCGATGATCTGGGTGTAGTCGTGGTAGCCGGTCTGGCAGCCGGTGCAGGAGGCGAAGCCGCTGGTGCGGCCGTCGTACTCGTTGCACACGCCGCCCGGCGCGGTGCCGCAGTGCAGGGTGTTGGCGAGCTGGTCGCGGCCGTTGACGTCGGTCATGATGTCGGTCTCGCCGACGCCGGGCCAGTTGTTGTAGTTGCCCCGGTAGGCGGCGCCGGTCGCGCGGAAGCCCGGCCAGTAGCCGAGGGCGTTGGCGACGTCGGGCTGCTTGAGCCGCGCGGTGAACTTGAGCTGCTCACCGGGCTGGGGAGCGAAGTCGGTGCGCTGGGTCTCGATCCGGCCGGAGGTCCAGTTCCCGGCGCCGTCCCTGATCGCCTTGATGGACAGCCGGCCCGCGCCGTCGAGGGAGACGTTGGCGGTCGAGGCGCTCATGGTCTCGACCTCGCCGGTGCCCCAGTTGGCGGCGCCGCCCGGGTACTGGGTGCCGGTGCGCAGGATCCAGTTCGCCGCCGACGGGGAGGTGCCCGCGGCGCCGTCGAAGTCGTCCCGCCAGATGGAGGTCCAGTTGCCGGGCGGCTGGGTCGGCGGGTCTGTCGGCGGCGTCGTGCCCGTGGTGCCGTACACCTGGAACTCCCACAGCGAGTAGCCGTAGCCGGTGCCCCGGGCGGTGCCGTACATGCGCACGTACCGGCCGCTGCCGGACACCGCCAGCGTCTGCGTGCCGCCCGTGCCGGTGGTGGTGGAGTAGGCGTCGGTCCAGGCGGCGCCGTCGGCGGAAAGCTGGATCTTGAAGGCCTTGCCGTACGCGGCCTCCCACTGCAGCACGACCTGGCTCACGGTCGCGGTCGCGCCGAGGTCCACCTGGAGCCACTGCGGGTCGCTGAAGGTACTGGCCCAGCGGGTGCCGGGGTTGCCGTCGACGGCCGCGGACGCCGCCCAGGCGGCGCCCTCGGTGGAGGACGCGGTGGCGGGCCTGCCCTGGGACAGCAGCGTGTCGGCGGCCGCGGCGGTAGCCGCGGCCGACACCAGGGCCGTGGCGAGCAGGGCCAGCAAGGTGATCAAGGTGTAGACGACGGCGCCCGGGCGGTGACGGCCCGGGCCTCGGGATGGATGCACGGTCTCTCCTGGGGGAAGGGGGTGGCGCCGTGAGGGGCGGGGCAAGCGAGGGAGAGCGCTCTCCAAGGAGAGTGCACCTGCGTGCCGACCCTCGTCAAGGCTCCCCCGCAATCCGGACGAAACGTCTTGCTCATCTTGCCGAAACCGGGCCGTCCGCGAAACGGACGCCCCGTCACCATTGACATCCCCGCACGGGACGGTGAGTCTAGGCGGTGGAGGGAGAGCGCTCTCCAGACCTCGAGAGGATTACAGAGTGACCGACGACGAGCTCGCCGACCTCGGTGGCCATGCCGACCTCGCTGACGCGGTGCGGACGCTGAGCCTGGAGCGGAAGGTGAGGCTGCTCACCGGGGCCACCGCGTGGCGGACCTACGACGAGCCGGCCATCGGCCTGCGCTCCATCGTGGTCTCCGACGGGCCGATCGGCGTGCGCGGCCAGGGATGGGACGAGCGGAGCACCTCGCTGACCCTGCCCTCCCCCTCCGCGCTGGCCGCGACCTGGGACGAGGGCCTGGTCGCCCGGCTCGGCGAGCTGCTCGCGGCGGAGGCGCGGCGCAAGGGCGTCGACGTCCTGCTGGCGCCGACGATCAACCTGCACCGCTCGGCGCTCGGCGGGCGCCACTTCGAGTGCTACTCCGAGGACCCGCTGCTCACGGCGAGGATCGGCGCGGCGTACATCAGGGGCGTACAGTCGCGCGGCGTCGCCGCGACCGCCAAGCACTACGTGGCCAACGACTCGGAGACCGAGCGGCTCACGCTGGACGCGCGCGTCGACGAGCGCACGCTGCGCGAGGTCTACATGCCGCCGTTCGAGGCCGCCGTCCAGGCCGGGGTGTGGGTGGTCATGTCCGCCTACAACGGCGTGAACGGCGCCACCATGAGCGAGAACCCGCTGCTGGCCGAGCCGCTGAAGGGCGAGTGGGGCTTCGACGGCATGGTGGTGTCCGACTGGGGCGCGGTGCGCAGCACGGTCCCCGCCGGGCGCGCCGCGCAGGACCTCGCCATGCCCGGCCCGGACGGCCCGTGGGGCGACGCCCTGCTGGCGGCGGTCCGCGCGGGCGAGGTGCCCGAGGAGGCGATCGACGAGAAGGTCCTGCGGCTGCTGCGTCTGGCCACCCGCGTGGGCGCGCTCGGCACGGGAGAGGCCCCGCCCTCCGGCCCCCTCGACCCGGCCAACGACGCCCCCACCCGGGCACTGCTGCGCGAGACCGTCGTGGCGAGCACCGTCCTCGTCCGCAACGAGCGGGCGCTGCTGCCCCTCGACCCCGCGCGGCTGCGCAGGGTCGCGCTGATCGGCCCGAGCGCCGCCGCGCCGCGCATCCAGGGCGGCGGCAGCGCGGGCGTCTACCCCGTCTCCTCGGTCTCCCCCCTGGAGGGCCTGAGCGACGCGCTCGCCGGGCGCGCCGAGGTGACCCACGCCGCGGGCATCCACATCCCGGGCCGTCCCACTCCGCTCGGCCTGGACGCGGCCCGCGACCCGCTGACCGGCGAGCCGGGCCTGCGCGTCCGGCTGCTGTCGGCCACGGGCGAGGAGCTGCACAGCGAGCGCCGCTACACGGGCAACGTGCTGGAGACCGCGATCGTCGAGGGCTCGCACACCGTGGAGATCAGCGCGCGCCTGCGCCCGCCGGTGAGCGGCCTGTGGGACCTCGCCGTCGCGGGCTGGGGCCACGTCCGGCTGGACGCGGACGGAGTGACGCTGATCGACGACGAGGTCGGGCGCGACACCGACGACCCGGCGACGGTGCACCTGCACCCGCCCTACCGGCACGCGGCGCTGGAGCTCACCGAGGGCCGCGAGGTCGAGCTGGTCGCCTGGCGGCGGCTCGACCCCGACAGCGGGCTGGCCTCGGTGCTGGCCGCCGACCCCCCCGTGCGCGACGCCGGCGAGCTGCTCGCCGAGGCCGTGGACCTGGCCCGGGCCTCCGACGCCGTGATCCTGGTGATCGGCACGACCGAGGAGACCGAGAGCGAGGGCTACGACCGTGCGGACCTGCGCCTGCCCGGCGGCCAGGACGAGCTGGTACGCGCGGTGGCCGCGGCCAACCCCGACACCGTCGTGGTGGTCAACGCGGGCGGCCCGGTCGCCATGCCCTGGCGCGAGGAGGTGCCCGCCCTCCTGCTGAGCTGGTTCCCCGGCCAGGAGTACGGGCACGGCCTGGCGGACGTGCTGCTGGGCGCGTGCGAGCCCGGCGGGCGGCTGCCCACCACGTGGGCGGACGAGGCGCTGGTCGGCACGACGCCCGTCGGCGGCGTGCTGGAGTACACCGAGGGGCTGCACATCGGCCACCGGGGGCGGCTGCGCGGGGGCGAGGCGCCTTCCTACTGGTTCGGCCACGGGCTGGGGTACACCACCTGGGCGTACGAGACCGTCCTCGCGCCCGAGCGCGTGGAGCCGGGCCGGCCGTTCACGGCGCGGGTGCGGCTGCGCAACACCGGCGGGCGGGCGGGCGCGGAGCTCGTGCAGGTCTACCTGTCCCGCCCCGAGAGCGAGGTCGAGCGCCCGGTACGCTGGCTCGCGGGGTTCGCGCGGGCACAGGCCGCGCCGGGCGAGAGCGTGGAGGTCGCCGTGGAAGTCCAGGCGCGCGCGCTGGAGCACTGGTCGCCGGGGCTCGGCTGGCAGGCCGAGCCGGGCATGTTCACCGTGCACGCGGGCGGCAGCGCCGACGATCTCCCGCTGACCACCAAGACGTGGAGCGGGGACGGCCCGTCGGCGTGACGAGGGCCGCCCGTGCGGCCGGTTTGTGGAGAGCGCTCTCCCGCCATGCTATAAAAGCCACATGAGCGAAGGTCGCCCGCCCGTGACGGCAGCCCCCACTCTGGAGGACGTCGCTCGCGCGGCGGGCGTCTCGCGCGCGACGGTCTCCCGGGTGATCAACGGAATCCGCAACGTCGACCCGGCGATCCAGGAGACGGTCCGGCGGGCGATCGCCGACACCGGGTACGTCCCGAACCGGGCGGCCCGGTCCCTGGTCACCCGCCGCACGGGCGCGATCGCCCTGGTGGTCTCCGGCGCGGGCGAGGAGGACGAGGCCAACCCCTTCCACAGCCAGGTCTTCGCCGACCCGTTCTTCGGGCGCGTGGCCAGCGGCGTGGTGGGCTTCCTGCGCCCGCGCGGCATCCACCCGATCCTGATGTTCGCCGAGACCGACGAGGCGCGCACGCAGGTCATCTCGTTCCTGCGCCAGGGGTACGCCGACGGCGCCGTCCTGGTGTCCACCCAGTCGCGGGACCCGCTCCCCCGCCAGCTCGTCGAGGCCGCGCTGCCGTCGGTGCTGTTCGCCCGGCCCGGCGAGGCCATCCCCATCAGCTACGTCGACGTCGCGCACCGGACGGGCGCCAAGCTCGCCGCCGACCACCTGGTGGCCCGCGGGTGCCGCCGGGTGGCGACCATCGCCGGGCCCCTCGACGTGCTCGCCGCCCAGGACCGGCTGGCCGGCTTCCGCGACGCGATGGCGGCGCACGGCCACCCGTACATCCCCTGCGTGGAGGGGCAGTTCACCTACGCCAGCGGCGAGACCGCGATGGAGCGCCTGCTGAGCGAGCAGCCCGGCCTCGACGGCGTCTTCGTCGCCAACGACCTGATGGCCCAGGGCGCGCTGCTGGTGCTGCGCCACCACGGGCGCCGCGTCCCCGAGGACGTCGCCGTGGTCGGCTTCGACGACAGCAGCGCCGCCACCGCGAGCCGTCCCATGCTCACCACGATCCGCCACCCCGTGGAGGACATGGCCGCGGAGATGGCCCGCCTGCTGCTGGAGCACGTCGACGAGCCCGGCAAGCCCATGACCTCCGTCATCTTCGAGCCGTCCCTGGTGGTCCGGGAGTCCGCCTGACCCGGCGCGGCCTGGCCTCCAAGGCAAGAACCAGGCGCACCTGCCCACAGCGCCTCGGCAGCGATCGGCTTGCTCGCGCGCCGGGTGACCAGGTCCTTCGATCAGGCCGCGTGTGGCTCGAACCACACCGAGCCCACATCATGGCCGGAAGTGAGACGAACGTCGGCGTTCAGCGCCGCGGCGAGGCGGCGCAGCAAGGCGATCGTCGGCGCGGTGCCGCCCTCCTCGATGCACTCGATATCGTCCACGGTCAAGCCTGACCGCTCGGCCAGTTCCGCGACGGTCAGCCCGAGCTCCTCACGTCGGTCGTACAGAGCCTTACCGAAGGCCAGTGCCTCTCGGATCATGATCCGTTCGGGGTCCTCGGCCTGAGGTTCAGGTCGCACCCAGCGGGTGTGATAGCTGGCCATCACGCCTGCCTTTCATACGTCTCGGCCACCGGCCCCCGATGGTCGCGTTCACAGATCTTCTGCGCCCGGACCGCCCTGTCGATCTGCCGCTGATCATGCTGCTTGGTCTTGCGAAAGACCGTGAGTAACACAATTCTCCTATCCGGAGTACACCAGTACGTCACCCGGGCTGCAAGGTCACGGAGCCGAACCCTCAGTTCCCAGACCGGCCCTTCCAGGTGGTCCGACCATGGACCACCGAGTTCAGTCCCTCTCTCCGCCAGCAGACCGGCCACCTCGTCAACCCGCTTGAAGTCGCTGTCGCTCAGGTTGTCGAGCCACTCACGGACCTCAGACTCGATCTCAAAGCCGTACGGCTCACGCACCCGAGGCTCCTTCCCACATTCACCTCACTCAGCGTATCCAATTCGTTGCCGTCGGCGACGGACTGCGGGGAGAAGCTCGGAGAGCCCGAGGATGGTCTTCTTACTTCACCGCGCCGGCGGTGAGGCCCTGGACCAGGTAGCGCTGGAGGAGGAGGAAGCCGACGACGACCGGGATGCTGACCACCAGCGAGGCGGCCATGACCTGGTTCCAGTAGACGTCGTTCAGCGTCGCGTACCCGCGCAGGCCGACGGCCAGGGTGCGGGTGTTGTCGTCGGTCATGACGGAGGCGAACAGCACCTCTCCCCACGCGGTCATGAACGCGTAGATGGTCACCGCCACGATGCCGGGGACCGCGGCCGGGATCACCACGCGGAACAGCGCGCCGAGCGGCCCGCTGCCGTCCACCTTGGCGGCCTCGTCGAGCGCGCGCGGGATGGAGTCGAAGTAGCCGACCAGCATCCAGATCGCGAACGGCAGCGAGAACGTCAGGTAGGTGATGATCAGGCCGAGACGGCTGCCGTACAACTCGACGCCGGTGACGTTGCCCAGGTTCACGAAGATCATGAACAGCGGCAGCAGGAACAGGATGCCGGGGAACATCTGGGTGGACAGGACGGTCACGGTGAAGACCCGCCGCCCGGGGAAGCGGTAGCGGCTGACGGCGTACGCCGCGAAGATCGCCACCGCCACCGACGCCACCGCCGAGATCGACGCCACGATCAGGCTGTTGACGAAGTAGGTGCCGAGCGGCACGGTCTTCCAGATGTCGGCGAAGGGCCGCAGCGTGAACGTCGTGGGGATCCAGCTGAACCCGTTCTGCACGTCCCGCAGCGGCTTGACCGACGAGCTGATCATCACGTAGATCGGGATCAGCGTGAACAGGGCCAGGAAGCCCAGGCCGAACCAGCGCGCCCAGGGCAGCCAGCGGGGCTCATGCATCGCTCTTCCTCCGGGAGGTCGCCACCAGGTACACCGCGGTCACCAGCAGCAGGAACAGCAGCAGCAGGACGGACATCGCCGAGCCCGAGCCGAAGTTCCAGGTGATGAACGAGCTCTGGTAGATGTGCACCGAGATGAGGTCCGCCTCCTGCGGAGCCGCGTTCCCGAACAGCACGTACGGGGTGTTGAAGTCGTTGAAGGTCCACAGGAACAGCACCAGGATCAGCACCTGGTTCACCGGCCGCAGCATGGGCAGCGTGACCGACCGCAGCTGCCGCCACCAGCCGGCGCCGTCGATGGCGGAGGCCTCGTAGAGGTCCTTGTCTATGTTCTGCAGCCCGGCCATGAGGATCAGGAACGCGAACGGCCAGGACTTCCACACCGCGACGATCACCACGGCGGCGAAGCTGTTGCCGCCGATCAGCCAGAACGGGCGGTCGCCGCCGAACAGGTGGAGCTGGTCGACCAGGACGTGGTTCACCAGGCCGGTGTCGCGCTGGAGCATGAAGCTCCAGGTGATCACGCCCGCGTACACGGGCAGCGCGTACGGCACCAGGAACAGCGTGCGCAGCAGGCCCCTGCCGCGGAAGGCGCCCTGCATCAGCACCGCCCCGGCCGTCCCGAACAGCCAGGACATCCCCACCGCGAGGATGGTGAACACGACGGTGACGAAGAACGAGTGCAGCAGCGAGGCGCCGACCGCGGAGTCGAAGTTCACCGCGACCTGGTAGTTCGACAGCCCGGCGAACGGGGCCGCCGTCCAGTTGCGGATGTAGAGCTGTGTGAGCCGCAGGAAGCTCATCCCGACGCCGACCAGCATCGGGACCACGTGGATCAGCAGCTCCAGGAGGATGGCCGGGAGGATCAGCATGTAGGGCAGCCCCAGCCGGCGCAGCCTTAACGGGATCCGGGAGACGACCCGGCCGTGCAGCCCTGCTCCGGGCGGGCGCGGCCCGCCTTCCGGCGGCGCGGTGCGCCGCTCGTCATGGTGAGGCGTGGTGCGCGCGACCATCTATCCCTCTCGCTTCGGCTGGGCCGGTCGTTCTCGGCGTTGCTGGTGGATCGTGCCCTCCGGCCCGGACGGGGTCGCGTACGGGCCGGTGGGAGTCATGGAGGAGCCGGGCGGGCGCCGATCCGCGATCGGTGTGGCGCCCGTCCCGGCGGTGTCGTCGCAGGACACGGAGGCAGGTCAGCTCCCGGGCTGGACCTGCTGGTTGGCCTGCGTCAGCTTCGCCTTGACCGTCGCGTCGGTGATCGGCTTGCCGCTGGCGGCGTCGGCCCAGAGCTGGTTCATCGCGGTGCCGACGAGGGTCTCGAACTGGCTCTCCTCGGGCACCTGCGGCAGCGGCGCGGCGGTGGTGGCGAGGATCTGCTGGAACGCCTTGATGTTCTCGGTCTGGAACGCCGGGTCGTCATAGCCGTCCGTGACGGTGGGCAGCGAGCCGTACGTCTTGTTGAGGATCTTCTGCTCCTCCGGGCTCGTCATGAACTTGACGAACTTCAGCGCGGCGTCCTTGTTCTTGGTGTAGTTGAACACCGACAGGTTGATGCCCGCGACCATGCCGTTGACCTGCCTGCCCCCGGAGCTCGGGTCGGGCAGGGGGATCGGCGCCAGGCCGAAGTCGGCCTCGTTCACCCCGGCGGCCTTGATGTTGGACGCGATGGACTGCCACATCAGCATCCCGGCCTTGCCGTTGACGAAGTCCTGCACGGCCTCGGTGCCGTTGGCGTACTCGGCGTTGCTGGGGTTGACGATCTTGTGGACCGCCATCAGGTCGAGGTACTGCTTGATGGCCGCGACGTTCTGCGGCGAGTCGAACTGCGGCTTGCCACTGGCGTCGAACAGGTCGCCGCCGTGCTGCTGGCCGAAGATGAAGGCGTGGTGGGAGTTCTCGCTGACGCTGGCGCCCTCGACGGCCAGCCCCCACTTGCCGTCCTTGGTGAGCTTCTTGCCGTCCGCGACCAGTTCGTCCCACGTCGCCGGCGGCTTGTCGATGCCGGCGTCCGCGAACATCTTCTTGTTGTAGTACAGGCCGTAGGTCATGCCGTAGATCGGCACTCCGACGGGCGGCTTGCCGGCGGCGCCGGCGGCGGCCAGGCTCGGGCCGAGGAAGCGCTCCTTGCCGCCCAGCCCGGTGAGCACGGTGTCGTCCATCGGCAGGAAGGCGCCGGTGGCCTGCAGGGAGGCCGACCAGGTGTTGCCGATGTTGACGACGTCCGGGCCCTTGCCGGAGGTGGTGGCGGCCAGGATGCGGTTGAGCAGGTCCGCCCACGGGACCACCTCGACGTTGACCTTGATGCCGGTCTGCTGCTGGAACTTGTCGAGCTCCGGCTGCAGGATCTGCTTGTCGGCGTCCACGCTGGGCCCCTGGTTGGACGCCCAGTAGGTCAGGGTCACGGCCTCCGCCGAGTTCGACGCGCCTCCCCCTCCCGCGTTCGTGTCCTCGCCGCCGCATGCGGAGGCCGCCGCCAGGAGCGCCCCGGCGACGGCGATGTAGCCGACGTTCTTGCCTATACGCACAACGATCCCCTTACTGATCGCGACTCCTGGCCGGATGCCATGACGTCGCATATGCCACAGCGGCCCCACCGCCAGGTCGCGGGAAGCCGTGAAATGCCACAAAGGCCTGAAAGGCCTGGAATCGCACCTCCACTTTCCTACGCGAGGACCCGGCCCCGCCGCCACCAGGGCGGCGGGGCCGGAGATCCCCTACGGGTTGCTGACCAGATAGATCACCTGGTTCGCGGTGTTGGCCGGTCCGCCCGTGTTGTTGACCACGTGCGCGATCGTGCCGACCCCGCCGAGCGAGACGCTCACCAGATCGTGGAACCGGACTCCCGCCTTCACGGGCACCTCGAAGGAGCGCTCCGCGACGACGGCGGTGTTCACGTTGAAGTAGCAGTAGCTGCCGACTCCCCACGCCTCGTGGGTGTTGACGGAGTCGGCCACCTTGTAGGCCGCGTAGCCCCGGGATGCCCCGTTCATCCACGCCGCCTGGTTCGGCGGGTCGTAGGGGAACTCGTTCTGGAAGAAGTAGGTGCGGCCCCGCTCGCCGTTCCAGATCACCTCGTACTTCTGGTAGTGCTCGACGAACAGGCCGTACATGGTGACGTCGGCGCCGTTGACGATCAGGCCGGTGTCCGCGGTGTTGGTGGTCCAGCCGATGCCGGTGCCGTGGTCACCGCGCCACAGCCAGAGGTTGTCGCCGATGACGTTGTTGCTGTTGACGACCACGCTGGTCGTCGCCTTGCCGACGTGGGCGCCGCCGACGCGGACGAACACGTCCTGCAGGGTGGTCGGGTTGGCCGCGTGGCTCGCGGACGACCCGGCCGGGCCCACCTCGATCAGCGTCGGCGAGTTGACCGGACCGGCGTCGATGAGGATGCCGGCGACCTTCACGCCGTCGACGTCGGCCACCTGGAGGGCGGTGACGCCGTTGTCGGGGATCAGCGTCGCGAGGCCGAGACCGAGGATCACGGTGTTGGCGCGGGTCACCCGCAGCGGCTGGTCCAGGTGGTAGATACCGGGCGTGAACAGCAGGTGTTTGCCGGAGGCGAGCGCCGCGTTCAGCGTGGCGGCCGAGTCACCGGGCTTGGCGACGCAGAAGTCACTGATCGGGATCGACGACCCGGCGGTGGAGCCGCCCGTCCAGCTCGCGCCGCGCGAGTTGGTGCGCAGCGCGGGCGTGAAGACGTTGTAGTTCCCGGCGCCGTCGACGTACAGGAACGGCTTCTCCCGGGTGACCGGCGCGTTGTTCACGACGGTGTGGGAGGGGTTCGGGAAGTTCTGCGGCGGCGCGCCGGTGACACCGGCGAAGACCATGTTCCACACCGAGCCGGACCAGCTGCCGAGCTCGCTGTTGCGGGTGAACCACTGCTGCTGCGAGCCGGAGCGGATCTGGCCGTCGATCTTGGAGTCGGAGATGAAGCCACCGCTCGACCAGCCGCCGTCGTCGAGCTGCATGTCGCCCTGGACGTGCATGCGGCGGAACGGCGCGGCCTGGGAGACGGCCCAGCGGTTGTAGCCCTCGTTCGGCCTGAGGTTCATGTTCTCGACCGAGCGCCAGAAGTTCTGGGTGGCGTTGCCGTTGAACCAGCGGGCGTCGACGAGGACGGGGCCGTTGATCACCACGTTGTCGGGCGACATTCCGAGGCCCGCGACCTGGGTGTAGAAGCCCACCCGGGTTCCGACGTTGTAGGTGCCCGGCTTGAACAGCAGCGCGTAGCGCTGGGTCCCGAACTGGTTGGTCTCCTGCTGGGTGAACACCTGGTTCAGGCGGTCCTGAATGGTGGCGACCGGCATGGAGGGGTCGAAGATGAAGACGTTCGGGCCGAAGCCGGTGGTGCACTGGCCCGGGTTCCCGGTCGGGGTCACCGTCGGCGTGGCCGTGGGCGTCACGGTGCCGTAGCTGCCGTAAACCTGGAACTCCCACAGCGAGTAGCCGTACGCGGTGGCCCGGGTCGTCCCGTACATGCGGACGTACCGGCCGTTGCCGGAGACGGCGAGGGTCTGGGTGCCGCCGGTGCCCGTCGTGGTCGAGTAGATGTCGGTCCAGGTGGTGCCGTCGGCGGACGTCTGGAGCTTGAACGCCCGGCCGTAGGCGGCCTCCCAGGTGAGCACGACCTGGCTGATCGTCGCGGGCTGACCCAGGTCGACCTGGATCCACTGCGGGTCGCTGAAGGCGCTGGACCACCGGGAGCCGGTGGTGTTGCCGTCGAACGCCGCCGAGGCGGGGGTTCCGGGGGCCTCGGTGGAGGAGGCGGACGCGGGCTTGCCCTGGGACAGCAGCGTGTCGGCGGCCGTGGCGGGCCCGATGACCGCCAGACCGGACACGATCAGCGCGACCAGGCCGGCGATGAGCAGGCTCAGGCGGTACAGACCGCGACTGCGTGATGGATACACAGCCTCTCCTCGTGAAAGGGGGGTACCTGCCGGGGGGGACGACAGGAAGGGAGAGCGCTCTCCAGACAGAGATTGTCCGCTCTGTAGGGCATTGTCAACAGGCGCCCAATGATCCTTTCGAAACCCGCTGCTCACCCCGCCGAAACATGCCGTATGCCCGCGAGAACGCTCTCTTGGTCGTCAGGGCCCAAACGACGGACACCGAAAGACCTGGTAGTCAAAGTGGTCGGGGCCGGTTGACAGATACGTAACATGGGCGTAACTCTCGTAGGAGAGCGCTCTCATTTTCGCTCCAGCGATCGGAACGGAGCCGTCCGGTCCCGCTCGCCGCTCCCACCGTCGACACCGTCCCCCGCCCCGGGACGGCCCCGCGAAGGCAGGTGACCCTTGAGACACGCGCGAGGCCGGGCGCCCGCGCGCGTACGCGCGTACGAGAACGTGAGGACGAGCCGGCCCGCGCGCGGGTGGCGGGCCGTCCTGCTTCCGGCCGTCCTACTTGCGGCCGTCCTGCTCTCGGGCGGATGCGGCGGCACCGGCACGGGCCCCGCGGCGCCGTCCTCCCGCGCCGCCACCGGTTCCGGCTCCCCCGGCGGGCCCTCCCCCGGATCCCCGGCCGTCTCCCCGCCGGACCCCGCGATGACCGCCGCCGTGGCCACGATCCCTCCCGGCTTCAACGGCACCGACGTCGCCTGGCTCCAGCTGATGATCCCCATGGACGGCCAGACGCTCGCCCTTCTGGACCTGGCGCGGGCGCGCGGCACGGACCCGGAGCTGAAGCGGCTCGCCGCGCGCGTCAAGGACAGCCACACCGCCGAGCTCACCGGCCTGCGGCGGCTGCTGGCCCGCACCGGCCTGCCCTCCACGAACCCCCACGAGGGCCACAGCATGCCCGGCATGGTGAACGCCGCCGACCTGGCCGAGCTCGGCAGGACCGCCGGCGCGGAGTTCGACCGCCGGTTCGCCGAGCGGTTGCGCGAGCACCTGGACCAGTCCGTCACGGTATCCCGCGGCGAGCAGGCCTCCGGCCTGAACCGGGACACCAGGCGGCTCGCCGCCGCCATCGAACGGCTGCGGGCCACCCAGCGCGCCGACCTCGACGGCGTCACCCCTCCCTGACCGTGCGCCGGATGACGCGCGGCCGGTGATGTACTCCCTGTTCGTCCGGCGTGCCGACGTGCCTCGCCGGCCTGCTCAGTCGCCGGGTCGTCCTTCCTTCACGACCTCGGCGACGAACGCGGCGGCCTCCTCCTGGAACCGGTGGGGCTGTTCGATGAAGGGCAGGTGCCCGGTGCGGGGGAAGATCACCGCACGGCCCCTCGGGAACAGCTCGGCGAGCCGCTCGGCCGCGCCGACTCCGAGAACGAAGTCGTCGTCCCCCGCCACCACCAGCACCGGGCACAGGACCCCGGCGAGCAGCGCGGGGTCGTTTTCGGCCATCAGCGAGACCGTCATTCCCGTCCTGACCGTCTCGGGCGTGTGGAGCGCCAGGAACGCCTGCTTGCGGCCGAGGAACCCGGTCATGCCCGCCGCCTCCGCGCTGTAGTCGCCCCAGATCAGCGGGTAGAGCTGGTCGAACAGGGCCGGCAGCCCCAGGCCGTCCAGCGTCCTGATCCAGGAGGTGACGATCCGGCGGATGCGGCCCTTGCCGAACGGGCTCAGCGCCGGGCCCGCGAGGAGCAGGCCCCGGGTCCGCTCCGGGTGCGCCAGGGCGAAGTCGCGGCAGAGCATGGCCGCGGACGAGCTGCCGAGCAGGAACGCCTCCCTGACGCCGAGCCGGTCCAGCAGCGCGGTGAGGTCCGCGACGTGGTCGGCCCAGACGGCGTCGGCGCGGGAGGACGCGCCCTGGCCGCGCAGGTCGTAGCTCAGCAGGCGGCACTCGTTCTGCAACCGGGAGGTGAAGGGCCTCCACGAGCTGCTCTCCATGAGGAAGTCGTTGACCAGGACGACGTCGGGCCCGCCCCCGCGCCGCTCGTAGTGCAGCTCGACGCCGGGGCTCACCTCCACCCTGCCGGTCTCTATCGTGCCGTCGTCGGCGGTCAGGTCGATCATCGGGTCCCCTCCGCGGTGGGAATGGCGACGAGCAGGTGCGTGGTCGATCCGGGGACGCGGCCGGCTCGCCCGCATCGCCTCACCGTAGTTCGAGGATCGCGTCGGCGGCCGCGCTCGCGTCGCCGAACCGGGCCGTCAGGACGTGGACCCAGCGCTCCAGGTGGAACGCGACGCAGCCGGTGCGCGCGGCCGTGCCGTCCGGAAGCCGGATGCCGCAGCGCTTCCCGAAGAGATCGCCTTGGTGGTCGACCGAGCCGACGACCAGGCCGCCGACGACGAACTCCTCCTTGTCGGGGAACAGGAGCTGCATGATGGCACGCGAGGAGGTCCTGTCGAAGAACGGGTCGGTCGCGACCTCGGTCCTCATCTCCAGGCCGAGCCGCGCGGCCAGCTCCAGCACCCGCTCCTTGGAGCGGGCGACGTGCTCCTTGGCCCCCTCGGCCGTCCCCACGTGCACGATCTCGCGCATGGAGAGCGCGAGCGGCCGGCGCGGGCCCCCGTACCGCTCCTCGATGCGGAAGCAGGTCGCGAGGGTGGTGTGCACGGCGCCCTCGCCCGGCACGGCCTGCCCGGCCAGGCTCTGGTAGATCGAGTGGCAGGCGGCCGACGGCAGGACGTACCGGGCGTCGTCGAGCGCCTCGGCCGGCACCGCCCCCAGCGGACGCTCGGCCATCCGCAGCGACTTCAGCAGCCGCTCGGGGTCGGCCGCCGACACCGGCAGGCTGAGGTGGGGGAACTCCTGGAAGTGGCCGACGCCGTCGAGGAAGTCCGGCCGCAGCAGGAACGGGTACCGGCGCTCGACGGCTCCGGCCTCGTCGGCCCAGGACAGGATCAGCGCGTCGAACTCCCGCAGCAGCCGAAGCTCGTCGGGGCCGAGCACGTCCAGGCCCTCGTTCCCCCGGTCGCCCACCCGGTCGTTCACGCCGCGGGTCGTCGTCATCGGGTCACCGTCCGTTCCGGCAAGCGGGTGCTGGTCGTGCGCGGGAGGGTCCGGGGCGGGGGTCGTCGTCATCGGCTGGATCCTTCGGTGGCCGGGGTGAGGGGCGGCGGGCCGGAGGTCATCGGGCGGCGCGCAGCCAGTCCAGAAGCCGGTCCGAGGTCAGCACACGGGCGCCGATGCTCGCGCACTCGTCCAGGCCCCGGGGGTAGATGCGGGAGATGGCGTCCGAGACGACCACGACGTGGAAGTCCCGCTCGCTCGCCTCGTAGATGGTCGTCCTCGGGCAGTTGGGGAAGTTGGTCCCGATGACGGCGACCGTGTCGACGTCGAGGGCGCGCAGGTGGGCGGCGAGCCCGGTGTCGTAGAAGGCTCCCCACCGCGGCTTGTACATCACCCACTCGCGGGGCGCGACGGGCTGGGCCTTCCCTTCGAGCAGCGCCTCGTGGTCGAGCAGGAACCCGTCGGGCGGCTGCAGCTCGGGCCGCACCTCGCTGCCCTCCGTACCGGGCCGGACGACCGGCACGCCGGCGGCGACGAGGGAGCGCCGGGTGACCTCGGCGTTGGAGCCGTCCGCGTGGTAGAGCCGGACCATGTGGACCACCGGGAGCCTCAGCGCCCGGAAGCCGTCCACGACCGCGCCCATGACCGGGACGATCTCGTCGGTGCCGGGCAGGGCGTGCAGGGAGTTGTGGCGCGTGAAGTCGTTCTGGACGTTGACCGCGAGAAGCGCGCAGCGGCGCGGATCCGGCGTCTCAGACATTGGCGGTCCCTCCCGTCCCGGCGTGCGCGGCGCGGATGTCGGAGCGGGCCACGACCCGTGCCGGGTCGCCCCCGCAGGCGTGCGCGGCGAGCGGCTCGTCCGCGGGGGCGTCGCAGAGCACGACGCGGTTGAACGCCGAGCCTGCGCACAGCTCCCGGAACGCCCGGGTGCCGGGCGAGAGCCGGGCCGCGAGCTGGGCGGTGGTCACGTCAACGGCCTTCGGACGGCCGTCGTCGTCGCGCCCGAGAATGTCGCGGGCGGTCCGCCGGTCCACGGACGGCCTGCCGAACCCGATCGGAACGAAGGAAATGCGATTCGCGACGACCGTCCAGTCGACCGGGCTCATGGCATCCCGCCCTCCTTGTCTTTTCTTGGGCCACGCACGCGCGGAACACGGTCCCGGTGCGCGAACAATGCGGGCCCGTCCGCCGCCTGGGGACGTAAGGCGGGCGCGGTGGATCGATTTCGGCGGGCAGGGCTCCGTGACGCAGCCACTGTGACACCCCGGGCGCGTGTTCGGGGGACGAGGACATGGACGGCGCGAACGCCCGGGACCGCGAAGGACCGGCCGACGGCGCGGACCTGCGGGCGATCCGGCAGGGCGCGCGGCCGCGAGGTTCGAACGAGGATTCTCCTCGGTTGGACGTACCCGCGCCCGGCGCGGATTCACACCGTCCGGCACGGCGTATTCGCACGCCTCCCCGACAACGTACCCTCGTCGTGCGCGTTGCCATTACCCCGCGCCCGCGTCGCCGTATTCGCGCCCATACGGCCGTGTTAGCTTTTTCCGTCGATCCCGGCCAGGAAGGAACATGAGCTCATGGAGAATCCGACGGGCGCCGAAATCCCAGGCGGCGGCGCGGCGGGCGTTCCCCTCCCCGGCCATGAGGAACTCGTGGGCCGGGCCGCCGCCCTGCGCGAGCCTTTATGGGCGGACGCCGCGGAATGCGACCGTTCCCGCCGTCTCACCGACGCCGTCGTCGAGAAGATCACCGGCGCGGGCCTGACGCGGCTGCTGACGCCGGCGCGGTTCGGCGGTCACGAGACCGGCACGCGCACGCTGCTCGCGGTCACCTCGGAGCTCGGCCGCGGCTGCTGCTCGGCCTCGTGGGTCACCGGTCTGCTCAACGCCGGCGGCTTCGTCGTCTCCCTGTTCCCCCACCGCGCCCAGGAGGAGGTGTGGGGGACGAACCGGGACGCGCGGATCGCGCTGGTGCTCGGCCTGCCGTCCCGGTCGGTGGAGGAGACCGGGGAGGGGGTCGTCCTCAGCGGCCGGTGGGCCTACGCGTCCGGCTCCCTGCACTCCGACTGGATCGGCGTCCTCGTCGCGGTCCCCACCGAGGCGGGCAGGCCGTCCGTGCACATCGCGCTGCTGCGCCGCGACGAGGTGGACGTCGAGGACACCTGGTTCTTCGTCGGCATGCGCGGCACCGGCAGCAACACGGTGGTCGCCGACCGCGTGGCCGTCCCCCGGCACCGCCTGCTTCCGTACGCGCCGGTTCTCAACGGCGAGACCGACGGCCTGGTCGACGAGGGCCACCTGTACCGCAACAGCCTGACCGGCGTCTTCTCGCTCGCGGTGATCGGCTCGCTCGTCGGCGGCGCCGAGGCGGCGTTCGCGTACGTGCGCGAGCGGGCGCACGACCGTCCCGTCGCCGGGTCCACCTACGCCAGCCAGGCCGAGTCGCCGACGCTGCAACTCGACCTGAGCGAGGCGGCCATGAAGATCGACACCGCGCGGATGCACGCGCGGCGCGTCGCCGACACGATCGACGAGTTCGCGCGCGCCAAGGTGAACGCGGACCTGGAGACCCGCGCCCGCGTCCGCATGGACGCGACCTACGTCGCCCGGCAGTGCCGCGAGGCGGTCGACATCCTGGTCACCGCGTACGGCACCTCGGCGTTCGACGAGTCGAGCCCGCTCCAGCGCATCTGGCGCGACGTCAACGTCGGCGGCAGGCACGCCGGGTTCGGCATGGGGATCCCGCAGCAGGTCCACGGCCGGGCCCTGGTCGGGCGGGATCCGCGGGAGATCAGCTTCCTCGTCTGACGCGCCGTCGCACGGGCGTCGGCGCCGGCGGGGCCACGAGCATGCCCCTCTGGGGGACGGGGAGGTCTCAGCCGGCGCGGTTCCGCATCTGCTGCGCGACCTGCCGCCAGACCTCCGCGCACTCCCGGGCGGCGTTCGCGACCAGCTCCCTGCAATGCGGCGGCACGTTCTCGATAAGGCTGTTCCACTGGTCGGGACCCAACATGGTGTTGGCGTCCAGTAATCGCAGCAGCAGACGGCCCTGGTCGGTGTACCTGATGGAGGGGTCCCTCTTCAGGATCGGCATGATGCGCGCCATCCCGGGAGATCGGTCGCCCGCGGGCCGTTCCACCGCCGCCTCCTCGCGCGGCTCGGCGGCCACGGGGCCGTCCGCGCGTTCCCCGCGCTTGGGCAGCATGGGGCTCTCACCACGGCGGACCCGATTGCGCACGTCACGGGCCGTCGCGAGCGAGACGCCCACGGCCTTGGCGATCTGCCGCAGCGTCGCCTCGGGGTTCTCCACGATGAACTTGGCCGCCAGCCTGCGGCCCTCCGCGCTGTCGACGGGACGCATCCTGCCGTCATGGCCGAGCCGCAGGTTCATCTGGGGAAGCTCTTCGGTCAGACGCCGGCGTATGCCGCCCACCGTCTTCGGCGACAGCCCCGTGGTGCCCGCGATCATCCGGTCCGACCACTGCGGGTGCGACCGGACGATGCGCGTCGCCGCGGCCGTCCGGTCCGCGTGCGTCAACGGCAGGCCGTGCCTGGTGTTCGCCCGGACGGCGAGCACGAACACCTCGTCCTCGTCGCCGTCGAAGAACCGCACGTCGATCTCGTGCTGGTTTCTCAGCTCGGCCGCCTTCAGCCGGTGCATTCCGTCGATGACGCGCATCGTCCGCCGGTGCACGATGATCGGCGGCAGGATCTCGTCCGACTGCGCCAGCAACCGGGCGTGTTCCGCGCTCTCGCCGGCCAGCCGCGGCGAGTCGGCCGCGCGTATCGACGCGATCGGCACGCGTTCCACGGGCAGCCGGTCCACCAGGACGTCCCACAACTGCGCCGACGAACACCGCTCTCCAGTGGCCAGGTGTTCGGCCGGTTCCATCTCGACCATGGTCATTGCCCACCGTCCTCCTCGATCCTTCCGGGACCCGACTCCGGTTCACATGGCATGAACCGGACAAGCGACGTACCGAACAGCGGAATCAGCCGGCGAGGCGGCGGGTCGCGGACGTCCACGGCCCGTGCCTCCAGCCCGGCGCGCGGGCCCGTCCCCGGCACGGGCCGCGAGTGGAACAGCGCCCGGTCGCCGGCGGTGCGATGCCGTCGACCAGGCGACACTGAGGAAACTGGACCGCTCAACATCCGGCCTCGCGGAAATGTTCCGGGGCGGCCGGGCGCCGATGTCGTCAGGCCTCACCCGCGTCTCCGCCGCCGGCCCGACGGGGGCCGCGCGTGCCCGGCCGGCCGGAGTCCGTCCGTGTGACCGGCCGGGAGGCCGACGATTGTTCCACCGGGACCGGGCCTCCGGCGGGGAACCGCCGCCCCGCCCTGCTCGTTCCCAGTTCGGTCATTCAAGTCCGACGACAGCAGGAGAGGGAAACCGTGGTCTTCAAACGGATGCTGGGAGCCTTGGGCGTCGGGGGCCCTTCGGTCGACACGGTCCTGGCCACACCGCGCGTGCTGCCCGGCGGGACGCTGAGCGGAGAGGTGCGCGTCAAGGGCGGCGAGATCCCCTCCGACATCGAGTACGTCGCGCTGGCGCTGGTCACGCGCGTCGAGGTCGAGCACGGCGACTCCGAGCACACCGGCACCGCCGAGTTCTTCAGGGCGCAGGTCTCCGGGCCGTTCCACCTCCCCGAGGGCGGGCAGCACACCATCCCGTTCCACCTTCCCGTCCCGTGGGAGACGCCGATCACCGAGTTCCACGGCGGCGCGCTGCACGGCGCGACCGTCGGCGTGCGCACCGAGCTGTCGGTCGCCAGGGCCGTCGACAAGGGTGACCTCGACGCCCTCTCGGTCGCGCCGCTGCCCTCGCAGGAGCGGGTGCTGGACGGCTTCGCCCGGCTCGGCTTCCACCTCAAGAAGGCCGACATGGAGGCGGGCCGCATCCACGGCGTGCACCAGCGGCTGCCGTTCTTCCAGGAGATCGAGTTCTACCCGCCCGCCCAGTGGGCCGGGCGCGTCAACGAGGTCGAGCTGACGTTCGTCGCCGACCCCCACGAGCTGGCCGTGGTCCTGGAGGCCGACAAGCGCGGCGGGCTGTTCACCTCCGGGCACGACGCCTACGGCCGCTTCCAGGTCGGCCACGAGCAGGCGGCGCAGATGGACTGGGCCGCCGAGATCGGCCGCTGGATGGACGGGCTGGCCCACCACCACGGCGGCCACGTGATGGGCGGCCACGCCCCGTACGGAGACGGTGGCCACTACGGCGGGCACTACGGCCAGCCCCATTACGGGCACCACGACCACGACCGGCGCCACGACGGGCCCGGCTGGGGAGTGGTGGCCGCGGCGGGGGCGGCCGGCATCGTCGGCGGCATCGTCGCGGCGGAGGCGATCGACGAGATCGGCGACTTCTTCGAGGGCGACGAGGGCGACGGCGGCGGCGACTGGTAAGAAGGCGGCTCAGCGGCGCGGGCGGCCTCCCGGAAACACCGGCAGGACCGGAGGGCGGCGCCCGCGCGCGGGCGACAGGCGCAGCGCGGTGCGCAGCATGAACCGGCGGGTGTGACGGCCGAAGTGCTCGCGGTCGTTGAGCCTCGGGAACGGCTCGGACGGCACGGGCACGCCGAGGAAGGCGCACAACGGCTCCCAGCCCTGCCGCACGTCGTAGACCAGCAGCCGCGCGGCGGGGATCGCCTCCCGCACCTCGCGCACGTGGTCCTGGAACCGGCGGACCAGCCGCGCGCGGTCCGCGGTCTCCCCGCCTAGCGCGCGCTCGACCAAGGCGGCCCGCGCCATGCGGCGGAAGGCACGGAAATCCGGGCTGATCTTCGCCATCAGCCCTCCCAGGGGTGTCCTCCCGCCTCGGCGCCGGAAGATCGTCGCGCGCATGCTCTCGTACCACTCCTCCGGATCCCTGACCGTGAGCAGGACCTTCGCGTCGGGGTAGTGCGCGGCGAGCTCGCGCCAGTAGGCGGACGCCGGCCAGTCCAGGGTGGCGTCGAACCCGCCGAGCACCCCGTCCCAGTCGGCCGAGCGGCCCTCGGCGATGTCGAGCCACCGGTGTATCAGCTCGGGCCGGTCCATGACCTCCAGCATGTGGTTGCAGGGGGCGAAGCCCAGCCGCTCCAGGGCCGCCTTCAGCGAAAGCGTCCCCGTACGCCCGAATCCCGCGCCGATGATCCGCATGCCCACCTCCACTCCCCCGATGAGCCCCGCCGATGTCCGTCCGCAGGTGTCCGTGACCGGTCCGCACCACGCCGAGGCCCAGGGAGTTCGGGCCCGTCGACACCAGCTTCGTCCTCCCCGGGCAAAGACCGCCCCAGACCCGTCCAAAAGACGGCCACCGCCTGGTGGGGCCGGACACGAGACCGGCCGCCGCGCCGGCCGCCGGGCGGCGGTCCTCCCCGGCGACCGGGGGTGGATACTTGACTCCCGGACGTTTTGGGAGTCCCACGTCCTTGTAATTGCCTGTCGACCGGGAACAGACTGAGAGGGGCAGGTCCCCAGCCGTGGAGGTCACGACATGCCGTTGACGGTAAGTCGGGAGAACCGGCGCGAGTTCACCGTGATCGCCATCATCGGCGAGGTGGACCGCAACGGTGTTCCCAGGCTGGGTGAGTACATCGACGAGGCGTTCCGTCGCAAGACTCCCCAGTTGATCTTCGACCTGTCACGCATGAGCTTCATCGACTCCTCCGGCCTGCGGGTTCTGGTCCAGGCCGGCGCCAAGGCCGCCAAGTGCGGCGGCAGCTGCGCGCTCTGCTGTTTGTGCCCCACCCCGAGGCGTATCCTGAACCTCACCGGCATCGACGCCGCCTTCGACATCTACCCCTCGCTGGACGCCGCGATGGCGGGCGGGCCGCTGGAGAGCCGGGCCTCCCTCACCTTCTCCTGACCGGCTTTCCCGCCGGCGCCTTTCCCTTGAAAGTCGTCCAGGCACATCTCGCCGGGTACTCGCCGAGATGGGCGACACGGCCCCCTGGGACCGCTGAGCAGAGCCGGTCACGGGGGTGAGACGCCGCGCTCGGCCTCCTGGGCGCACACCTCGCCGATGTCGCGCAGGCCACGCATGCCATGGACGCTGCGGGACATGCGCGGGTTGCCGGCCAGGCGCTCCTCGTTGCGGGCGACGAACCACCAGTAGCCCGCGGTGAACGGGCACGCGTCCCCGCCGGTCCGCCGCGAGGGACGGTAGCGGCAGCCCCCGCAGAAGTCGCTCATGCGGTTGATGTAGGCGCCGCCCGCCGCGTACGGCTTGGTGGTGAGCAGCCCGCCGTCGGCGTGCTGGGACATGCCCACCACGTTGGGCACCATGACCCAGTCGTAGCCGTCGACGAAGCAGCGGTGGAACCAGTCGGTGAGCGCCACGGGGTCGAGACCGCGCTGCATCGCGTAGTTGCCGAGCACCATCAGCCGGACGATGTGATGGGTGAACCCGGTGTCGCGGACCTGCCGCAGCGCCCAGGACAGGCACCGGGCCTCGACGGCGTCGGCGTCCAGCTCGGCGAACCACCCGGGCAGGGGCGTGCGGGCGAACATGCGGTTGAGCACGCGGTACTGCTCGCCGAAGTGCCAGTAGAGGTGCCACATGTAGTCACGCCAGCCGATGATCTGCCGGATGTAGCCCTCGACGCTCGCGAGGGGCGCCGCCCCGGACCGGTAGGCGGCCTCGGCGGCGCGCACGCAGTCCATGGGGTCGAGCAGGCCGAGGTTGAGGGCCGGGGAGAGCATGCTGTGCGCCATGGCCGGGTCGCCGGACAGCGTCGCGTCCTGGTACGGCCCGAACAGCGGCAGCCGGTGCCGGACGAACCGGTCCAGCGCCGCGCGGGCCTCCGCCCCGGTCGCGGGGAAGAGGCGCGGGCCGTCGCGCCCGACGAAGGAGACCTCGCCGTCGCGCTCCCAGCGGTCCAGGTCGTGCCGGACTCGCTCGTCGATCTCGTCCTCCTCGGCCCGCCACGGCCCGGGGACCTGCACGCCCGCCGAGGGGGCGGGCAGGCGGTTGTCGGCGTCGAAGTTCCACCGGCCGCCGGCCGGCTCGTCGCCGTCCATGAGCACCCCGAGCCGGCGGCGCGCGTCCCGGTAGAAGCCCTCCATCACCAGCCGGTGCCGGTCGCGGGTCACCCAGGACCGGAACTCGCGCGCGCTCGTCGTGTAGCCGCGGGACGGCAGGACGGTGACCCCGCGGCGGGAGCGGACGAACGCTTCGGCGGCGTGGCTGGTGGGCCCGCAGACGCTGATCCGCCCGCCCACCCGGTCCAGCGCCTCGCCGTAGGTGTGGCCCTGGAGGAACAGGGCCCGGTCGCCGAGCTCCGCCGCGCGGTGGCGCAGGGCGGAGAGCACGAGGTGGGCCTTCTGGCGGTGGAACCGCCTGCGGCGCAGCACCGACCGCGCCTCGACCAGCAGCACCGGCTGCTCGGCCGAATCGAGGAAGTGCTCGCCGAGCTGGTCGGCGAACAGCCACCGCCTGTCCTTGCCCACCCCTCCATCCTCGTACACGGGCCCGCCCCCGGCACCCGGCGCCCCGCCAACTCCCGGAAACGGCAGGGCCCGGCAGCCTATGGAGAACCGCCTCCGGGCGACCGGCGGGTGGCGGTCGCCGGACGCACGCCGCCGGTGGGCGGGTCAGGCGACGGCTTCGGCGGCGTCGCGCTCGTCGAACTGGGTGCGGTACAGCTCCTCGTACCGGCCCCCCGCGGCGAGCAGGTCCAGGTGGGTGCCGCGTTCGACCACCCGCCCGTCCTCGATCACCAGGATGAGGTCCGCCGCGCGGATCGTGGAGAGCCGGTGGGCGATCACCACGGCCGTCCGCCCCGCGAGCGCCTCCCCCAGCGCCTCCTGCACCGCGGCCTCCGAGGTCGAGTCAAGGTGCGCGGTGGCCTCGTCGAGGATCACGACGCGCGGGCGGGCGAGCAGCAGCCGCGCGATCGTCAGCCTCTGACGCTCGCCGCCGGACAGCCGGTAGCCCCGCTCGCCGACGATGGTGTCCAGACCGTCGGGCAGGGACCGCACCAGGTCGTCCAGCCGGGCGCGGCGCAGGACCTCCCACAGCTCGTCCTCCCCCGCCTCCGGCCGGGCCAGCAGCAGGTTGGCGCGGACGGACTCGTGGAACAGGTGCCCGTCCTGGGTGACCATGCCGAGCGTCGCGCGGATCGACTCGGCGGACAGGTCGCGCAGGTCGACGCCCGCCAGCCGCACGGCGCCCGAGTCGACGTCGTACAGCCGGGCCAGGAGCTGGGCGATCGTGGACTTGCCCGCGCCCGAGGACCCGACCAGCGCCACCATGCGGCCCGGCTCGACCGCGAACGACACGCCGTGCAGGACCTCGGCGCCGCCACGCGTGTCGAGGGTGGCGACCTCCTCCAGCGAGGCCAGCGACACCTTGTCGGCCGACGGGTAGGAGAACCGCACGTCGTCGAACTCGACCGCGACCGGCCCGTCGGGGACGGCGCGGGCGCCGGGCCTGTCGGCGATGAGCGGCTTCAGGTCGAGCACCTCGAAGACCCGCTCGAAGCTCACCAGCGCGCTCATCACCTCGACGCGCGCGCTGGCCAGGGCGGTGAGCGGCGCGTACAGGCGGGTGAGCAGCAGCGCGAGGGCGACGACGTTGCCCGGTTCGAGCTGGCCGCGCAGGGAGTAGAAGCCGCCCAGGCCGTACACGATGGCGAGCGCCAGCGCGGAGACCAGCGTCAGGGCCGTGACGAACACCGACTGGACCATCGCCGTGCGCACGCCGATGTCGCGGACGCGACGCGCCCGGGCCGCGAACTCGGCCGACTCGCTCGCGGGCCTGCCGAACAGCTTGATCAGCGTCGCGCCGGGCGCGGAGAACCGCTCGGTCATCTGGGTGCTCATCTGCGCGTTGTGGCCGGCGGCCTCGCGCTCCAGGCGGGCCAGGCGCGTGCCCATGCGCCGCGCGGGCACGACGAACACGGGCAGCAGCACCAGCGCGAGCAGCGTGACCTGCCAGGACAGGCCCACCATGACGACCAGCGTCAGCACGAGCGTGACGATGTTGCCGACCACGCCCGACAGCGTGTTGCTGAAGGCGCGCTGGGCGCCGATGACGTCGTTGTTGAGGCGGCTGACCAGCGCGCCGGTCCTCGTGCGGGTGAAGAAGGCGACGGGCATGCGCTGGACGTGGTCGAACACGGCCCTGCGCAGGTCGAGGATCAGCCCCTCGCCGATGCTCGCGGACAGCCAGCGCGTCAGCAGCCCGAGGCCGGCGTCGAGTAACGCGATGACGGCGATGAGCGCCGCCAGGGTCACCACGGTGTCGAGCGCCTCGCCCCGTACGATCGCGTCCACGACGCGACCGGCGAGCACGGGCGAGGCGACCGCGAGCACCGCCCCGACGACGCTCAGCAGCAGGAACCAGCCCAGCATGCGGCGGCGCGGCCGCGCGAACCCGCCGATGCGCCGCAACGTGGCCATCGAGAAGGGCCGCCGGTCCTCACGCGCGTGCATCGCGTTGTACAGCGAATGCCACGCGGTCACTTCCATGTCCATCGTCACAACACCCCGTGTCTCTGCGGCCCGGCGCCTCGGATGCGCCGGCCCTCTCGGTCGTCCATCGGCCCTCGCGGCGGCCGAGATCACCGGGTGCGCTCCGCGGCCGATGCGGCGGCCCACGAGGAAACACTAGAACCTCAACCAATGTTGAGGTCAAGCGGCCTCCGCGGGGCGCCGCGGCCACGGCCGGGCCGTCACTCCGGCAGGTCGCCGTCGCGCAGCTCGCGCCGCTGGAGGTTGATCAGCCACGCCATGGACGGCGCGATCAGGAGCACACCCACCGCGATCACGACCATTGTGGCGACCAGCACCGACATTTCCGCGGCCGCCTGACGGTAGGTGAGGTTCGGCGGCAGCATGACGGGGTACTGCGCCAGCGGCCACCCCCAAAGGATCGCGATGACGCCGAGCATCGCCGCGGCCCTGACCAGCGGGTAGACCCTCCGCCACAGCAGCGCCAGCGACGCCACGCCGAACACCGCGCTCGCGATCACCACGGGCAGGGCGCGCCCGGTGAGCCCGTCGAACAACGGCCGGGCGTCCCAGCGCAGCACGGCGATGCCCCCGAGGGCGACGGCGCCGATGACCAGCGCCGCGACGAGCGCGCGGGCGCGGAACCACTCCGACAGGTCCGGTCTCCCCGCCTCGGCCGCGTCGTCGCACAGGTAGGCGCCGGCCAGGTACACACAGACCAGGACGGCGAGCACGCCGCCGAGCAGAGAGGTCGGGTTCAGCCAGCTCGTGACGATGTTCCCCCTGGCCAGACCGGGTGGCACGCGGCCGGAGGCGATGCCGCCCGCGACCGTGCCAAGGAAGAAGGGGGTGAGGATGGAGGAGATCGCGAAGGCCCCGCCGAACAGGCGCTGCTGCCACAGCTCCCGCGCGGCCTTGCGGAACGCGAACGCCGTGCCCCGGGCGATGATCCCGAGCGCGGCGAGGGTCAGCGGGATGTACAGGGTGGACATCACCGAGGCGAACACCCCGGAGAACGCCGTCCACAGCACCACGAGGACGAAGATCAGCCAGACGTGGTTCGCCTCCCAGACCGGCCCGATCGCGCGCTCGATGAGCTTGCGCCGCGGCATGCCGGGACGGCTGCGCCCGGCCATCAGGTCCCAGGCCCCCGCGCCGAAGTCGGCCCCGGCCAGCAGGGCGTACAGGGTCACCCCCACCCACATCACCACGAGCACCACGCGTGCGACGTCCATCAGCGCGGCTCCGGCGCGGGCGCGCGCTCCGGCTCCTGTGGCGCGATCGGCCGGCCGGCCCGGCGGAGCAGCCGCAGGACGTACAGGGTCACGACGGTCAGCACGAGGTAGACGAGCGTCACGATGACGAACCCGTTCCACAGCCCGGGTGCGGGGTTCACCGCGTCGGAGGTGCGCATGTGGCCGTACACCGTCCAGGGCTGCCTGCCGACCTCGGTGACGGTCCATCCGGCCTCGACCGCGATCACCGCCGCCACGCCGGACAGAGCCGCCAGCCGCAGGAACCAGGGCGAGCGCGGCGTCTCGCGCCGCCGCCACCAGCTCCAGGCGAGCCAGGCGGACAGCAGGAGCAGCCCGAACCCCATCGCGACCATCAGGTCGAAGGCCAGGTGGACGATCCCGACCGGCGCGCGGTCGGGCCTCGGAACGCGGTCGAGGCCCTGGACGACGGCGTCGAAGCTGCCGTGCGCCAGGAAGGACAACGCCTTCGGGACCTCGATGGAATAGTGCAGCCGGTCGCCTGAGACGATCCCGCCGATGCTCAGCGGCGCGCCCGCCCGCGTCTGGAAGAGCGCCTCGGCGGCGGCGAGCTTGGCCGGCTGGAGCCGGGCGATCTCCTTCCCCGCCCAGTCGCCGACGACGACCTGGACGGGCGTGAACGCGGCGGCCAGCGTGAAGGGGACCAGGAAGCCCAGCCTGTGGTGACGGTCCGTCCGTCCCCGCAGCATGCCCGCCGCGTACACGCCCGCGACGAGGAAGCCGGAGACCATGAACGCCGCCACGATCATGTGCAGGGTCTCGTGCGGCACGGCCGGGTTGAACATCGCCCGCCACGGGCTCACGTCCCGCACCACCGATCCCGTGCCGGTGAAGCCCCTCGGCGTGTTCATCCAGGCGTTGGCGCACACGACGAGGAAGGCCGACGCCGTTCCCGCGATCAGCACGGGCAGCCCGGTGAGCAGGTGGGCCTTCGGCGGGACGCGGTTCCAGGAGTAGAGGTAGATGCCGAGGAAGATGGCCTCGACGAAGAAGGCGACGCCCTCGGCGGCGAACGGCAGGCCGATCACCTGGCCGTAGACGCCCATCATGGCGGGCCACAGCAGGCCCAGCTCGAAGCTGAGGATCGTGCCCGACACCGCGCCCGCCGCGAACAGCACGCCGATCGCCGTGGCCCACTGACGGGCCAGCCGCATGTACGCGTCGTCGCCGGTGCGGATCGCCCGCCACTCGACGAGCAGGATCAGCGCGGGCATGCCGACGCCCAGGCAGGCGAGCACGATGTGCCAGCCGAGCGACAGCGCCATCTGCGTGCGCGCCGCGAGGAGGTCCTGCGGGCTGGCCGGACCGGCGAGGCCCGGCGCCGCGGCGGCGTTCCCCAGGATCTCCGGGCCGCCCGGGCTCGCCGCCGAGCCGGCCATGCGCGCCGTCTCGGCGAGCAGGCTCACGGCCGACTGCCACGTCCCCATCCGCGCCTCCCCCGCGCCGCACCCGCGTGGCAGTGATCGGGCACGCGCGTGTTTCTGCAGGTTAAGCGGTGGACGCGCCCGCGGGCGGCTTCTGCGGCGGCGCGTCGCGGCAATGCCCGCCGGGCCGGAAGGCGGCCTCCCACGCGCGTCGGGCAAGCGCCAGGCGGCGCCTCGCCTCTTGCCGGAACCCATGCCGCCGGTTTGCCCGCAGCCGGGTGACCCTGCCGCGAAGACGTGGTTAGGGTGAATGCTGTACCGCGCCGTCTTGGCGTATCCCGGGAAGCCATAGCGACGCTCCGTCGGCCCAGGAGCAAGCTTCAGGGCCACAGACGAGTCTGGTTACGGAGTTGATTCTCATGTTCAGACGACTCATCGCCACCGGCATCCTGCTCACGGTCGCCGTCCTCGCCATGACGGCCCCGGCCTCCGCGATCCGCACGCGCGGCGGAGATTACGACGATGACGACGACTGGGACGACGAGGACGACGACTGGGACTACTGAGCCGGCCTCACCGCCGCGCGTGACCGCCTGACGGTCGCGCGCGGTGCGCGGGCGCCGCCCCGCGAGAGGTGTCGCGGGGCGGCGCCGGGCCGTGCGCGGGCCGGGGGTCAGCCGCAGCGACGGCCGCTGTTGATGCAGGTGACGGCCTGGTTCATCAGCGCCTCTGGCATGACGTTGATGAAGTCTCCGTGGTCGGTCACCGGCTTGTGGAGCTGCTCGGGGAAGCTGTCCAGCGCGAATCCCGGGCCCGGGGGCACGTTGTAGGTGATGCGCTGCTCCAGCGCCGGGATCGCCTGGAACCCGGCCGGGCACGAGCCGTCCGCCCCCGCGAAGGCGACGTGCGTGCGGTGGTTGGCGCTGTCGGTGTTCCTGCCGTCCCAGCAGCTCTGGAACTGCAGCAGCCGGACGACCTGGCTGCCGCGCGGGCAGATCGGGTACTTGTCCCTGAGCTGGCGGTTCTCGAAGCCGGTGCAGGTCCACCGGGCGTTGGCGTTGGTCGGGCCGTTGGTGAAGGACTTGGCGTCGCCGGTGATGATGCGCAGGAACACCGGCATCGCGACCACCTTGCTCGCCGGGTTGCCGCGCATCGTCAGCGTGACCGAGGCGGGCTTGACGATCGTCCCGACGTTGCCGTCCAGGCCGCCGCCCGGCTTGTCCGCGTCGTCGCCCTGCCCCTTCCGCAGGCGCAGCACCGGCCAGTAGTGCGTGGACTTGTCGCCGTTGGAGCAGGTCGTGTCGGCGCCCTGCAGGCTGTCGTTGGTCGAGAAGCCGCTGGTGTCCAGGTTGCCGACGTAGTCGTGCACGTGGTGGGCGCCGTTGGTCACGCCCGGGGCGACGATCACGTTGTCGGAGTTGTGGTGGCCCTCCTCGTTGCGGCCGCACCGGGAGACGAACGTCCCGCGCGAGCCGCCCTGCCGTACGGCGGGGGTGTTGACGTTGGGCCGGACGCGGCGGATGTCGACGAAGTCGTCGGGGGACGGCCCGGTGGTGGCTCCGCCGGTCGGGGACGCGCTCGGAGAGGCGCTCGGGCTCGGGCTGCCGGTCCCGCCGCCGCCGGTGGGCGAGGGGGAGGCCGTCGGGTCGCCGGTCGGCTGCTCCGTGGGGCTCGGGGACGGGCTCTGGCCTCCGCCGGCGCCGTCGGCGATCGTGCAGGTGGTGAGCCCGCGCAGCGCGGTGATGTCGTCGCCGGACCGCCGTGCCACCCGCGCGATGCGGTTGACGACGATGGAACGCTGGGCCTTCAGCGGGTTCAGGACGAAGCTCCTGATCTGCCTGTCGCTCGCGCGTGAGCCGAGCCTGGCGAGGCGCTGGTCGGCCTGGGCGATCTGCCGGTCGAGCAGGGCCAGGTTCCTGCGCACCTCCGCGTCGCCGGCCGAGCTGAAGCCGCTCACCTTGTCGGCCACCGAGGGGCAGCTCACCTTGCGCGCGGCGCGGCGGGAGAGGCTCTGGGCCTCCGGGGAGGCGCTCGGCTCCGCATTGTCCGCGTTGTCTGTGTTGTCCGCATTGTCGGCGGAGTCGGAGGCCGTGGGCGACGGCTCGGCGGCGGCGTCCGGCGCGGCGGACACCTCGGGCTCGGCGGCGGCCGAGGGCGCGGGGCTTGGATCCTGGGCCGTGGAGGCGCCGGCGAGGCGCGAGGCGGAGGTGAGAGCGGACGACGCCGCCTCACTCGCCTGAGCGGCCGGCGTCACGCTCGCCAGGACGAGGCCGATCCCGGCCCCGCTCAGGGCCAGAGCGCTCAGGACGGGCCTGAGCCGCCTTCTGTGCCTGATTCGGATCATTCGAACTCCTCCCGGAGTCTGTGCTCGTGGAGGCCTGGTGTGGTGCCCCATCGGGACGAGGTACGCGGCGCGGGCCGGAACAGTTCGACGGTTCGCGGGATTTTCTTCGCGGACCGGATTCCCCGGCGACGAGGGGCGACATCCGAAACGACCCGAAACCTCCCATACGGGCGCACGAGGAACCCGGCGCACGGATGTCCGTCCCGGTTGAACCGGACCTCCCGGCGGGCCGTACCCGCTGTCGGTGACTTTCGCAGGCACTTCGCGTGCACTCCGCACGCAGACTGAATGGGAGATCTGCCATGGGACGCCCCACCTCCTCCCCCGCGCACGCCGTGACCCGCGCGTCCGCCCTTCTCGGGTCCGTCCTCGCGCTCGCGCTCCTCACGGGATGCGGCGGCGGGGCCGGGACTCCGGTCACCCCCGTCGGCGCCGCGGGCGGGGTCAAGGTCCAGCCGGGTCCGCCCGCCACCCTCAAGCAGCTCGCCACCCGGACCGGCTGCAAGAAGCCCCAGGTGCAGACCGACGCGGAGGAACTGCGCCAGGGCGTGTGCAAGACCGACCAGGGCCAGTACACCGTGACGACGTTCTCCACCGACAAGGGCAGGGACGAATGGCTCGCGGAGGCCAAGAAGTGGGGCGGCAACTACCTGGTGGGCACGCGGTGGGTAATCGCGGGCAATGATCCCGGGATGCTCCAGGTCTTCAGCGAGAAGGTGGGCGGCAACATCGAGGCGGCCGCGCCGTGAGGGCGCGGCGGCGCGCCCTGGCGGCGCTCACGGCGGCTTTCGCGGCCGCCGCGGCCCTCGGCGGGTGCGCGGCCAAGGGCGGCCCGGCCACCGTCGAGGAGCTCGCGGCGATGACCGGGTGCCCGAAGCCGCAGATCCAGGTCGACGCCACCGAGCTGCGGCAGGCGATGTGCACGACGAGCAAGGGCCGGTACTCGGTGACGACGTTCGCCACCGACCGGGGCCAGCGGGAGTGGCTGGACGACTCCCTCGGCTACGGCGGCGCCTACCTGGAAGGCACCCGCTGGATCGTGCTCGCCAACACCCCCGAGATGCTGGAGACCTTCCGCCAGACGCTCGGCGGCAGCGTCAGGTCCAACGGGCACGTGATGCCGTCCGGCGGCGCGGCCGGGTCCCGGTGACGCGCGGGGGCGCCGGACGGGCGCTCACGGGCGCCCGGAGCCGGCGGACCCCGCGGACCTCACGAGATGGACAGCGCGCCGGACGGGCAGACCTGCACGGCGCGCCGGACCGCCCCCTCCTTGTCGGCGGGGGGCTCGGGGAGGAGCACCACGACCGTGCCGTCCTCCTCGCTCTGGTCGAACACGTCCGCGGCGGTGAGCACGCACATGCCCGCGCCGATGCAGACGTCGGTGTCCGCTTTGATCCGCATGACGGGAAAACCTCCTACCAGGCGACCGGCAACCGGTGAACGCCGTAGATGGCCATGTTGGACCGCATCGCGACCTCCTCGTCCGGCGTCGCGAGGCGAAGCCCCGGGAAGCGCCGCAGCAGGGCCGGGTATCCGATGCGCATCTCGATGCGGGCGAGCTGCTGCCCGAGGCACTGGTGGACGCCGTGGCCGAACGAGACGTGCCCGGTGGCCTGCCGCGTGATGTCCAGGGTATCGGGGGAATCGAACCGCTCGGGATCACGGTTGGCCGCGCCCAGTGAGAGCGTCACGGACTCGCCGGCCCTGATCGTGTACCCCTCGATCTCGACGTCCTCCATGGCGGTCCTGACCGGGCCGATGTGGACGATCGTGAGATACCTCAGCAGCTCCTCGACGGCGGCGTCGGCCAGCGAGGGGTCGTCGCGCAGCGCGGCGAGCTGGGCGGGGTTCTTCAGCAGGGTGTAGGTGCCGAGCGCGAGCATGTTGGCGGTGGTCTCGTGGCCGGCGATGAGCATGAGCACCGAGGCCCCGGCGATCTCGACGTCGGTGAGCCGCCCGGTCGCGATGAGGCCGCTGATCAGGTCGTCGCCCGGCTCGGCGCGCTTGCGGACGACCAGGCCGCGGATGTAGTCGAGCAGGTCCTCCATGGCCTCCCGCACCTGCTCGATCGACGATTCGAGGCTCAGCAGGGTCGTCGAGTCGCGCTGGAACCGCTCGTGGTCGCCGTAGGGCACGCCGAGCAGCTCGCAGATGACCAAGGACGGGATCGGCAGGGCGAACTCCCGCACGAGGTCGGCGGGCGCGCCTTCCCGTTCCATGGCGTCGAGCCGGTCGGCGGTGATCTTCTCGATCCGAGGTTCGAGCTGCCGCATGCGGCGGACGGTGAACTGGCCGGTGAGCAGGCGGCGGAGGCGCGTGTGCTCGGGCGGGTCCTCGCGGATGAAGAACCCGGGCAGCTTGGCCAGGGCCTGCAGCCGCGCGCGCTGGCTGATCGGCGGGTGCAGGCGGGTGGTCTCGGTGCTGAAGCGGGGATCGGCCAGCACCGCCCGCACGGCGGAGTATCCGGTGGCGAGCCAGCCGACGTGGTCGTCGGCGTACAGCATCGGCCGGATCGGGCCCTCCTCGCGCCATCGCCCCAGGTCCCCGGGAGGATCGAACGGCTCCTCCCGCGACAGGGGAAGGGTGACCGGCTCGGGCATGGCGTTGGTCATGTCACGCTCCTTGACTGGACGGTCTTACGGAACTTGACTGGATTGCTCTCCCAAGAAAACAGTACCTCCTGTGAAATTGCAACGGATGAAAAGAAGCATCTGATGCAGTAAAGTTCGGCCATGGGCGGTGCCACCGGGTTGAGGGAACGCAAGAAGCTGCGCACGCGCCGGGCGCTGGTCGAGGCGGCCGTGCGCCTCTTCGAGGAGAAGGGCTTCGACGAGACCACCGTGGCCGAGATCGCCGCCGCCGTGGAGGTCTCGCCCCGCACGTTCTTCAGCTACTTCCCGAGCAAGGAGGACGTGCTCTTCTTCGACACCCGGACGCGGCTGGAGCGCGCGCTCGCGATCATCGGCGGCCGCCGGCCGGGCGAGCCGCTGGTGGACCTGCTGGTCCGCGTGGGCGACGCCATCCTCGTCCACCTGGACGGCACGCTGTGCGACGACGGTGACCGCCGGGCGCAGGGCGCGGAGGGCCTGAAGGGCACGGAGGACGCCGACACGGCCGAGCTCGCGGAGGACACCCGGCTGGCCCTGGAGCTGACCCCGGTCCGCAACCGTCTGATCATGTCCGTCCCCGCGCTGCAGGCGCGGGCGCTGCACCTGCTGTTCGACGTCCAGCGCGAGCTGTCGGAGGCCCTGTGCCGGGCCTACGAGGGCGAGCTCGACCCCGTCGAGGCCGCGGCGGCCGTGGGCGTGTTCGTCGGCGGGGCCAAGCTGGCGGCGATGGCCAGCCGCGAGCGGGGCGACTCCCCGGAGATGATGTGGGCGGCGGCGCGCAGGGGCGTCGAGATCGCCGTCCACGGGCTGCGTTCGCTGGACGACCCGGGCCGCTGCGGCTGAGGCTCCGCGCGGGCCGGTGTCCGCTTCCGGACGGCCGGCGGAGCGGCTCGCGATGATACGCCGCGAACGGCTACACGAAACCGCCACAAAAGCCTAACCGATCGCGGTACAGGACGCGCGATTTGGTCACAAAAGGTCTGATCGGCCCGATCGGCCCGCCATCAGTCTGTTTTACGACAAAATCATGCTCCGAGGGCGTGCGCATGGTGAGCCCTCGACCGTGAACACCCCGGCTCCGTCGGAGTCCCGCGGCAAGTCCGTCACGGAATTGCATTGCGGCGCGGCTGTTCGTGGTGTTCCGTCTCGCTGTGGGGTACAGATATGAACGGTCCTGAGACGCTGCCATTCGGCGAGGGCACCGAGACGGCCCGCTCCGGCGGGACCCCCCTCGTCGGCCGACACGACGCTCTGCGCGAATTCACCCAGACGGTCGAGGCCATGTTCCCCGGGTTCCCCCAGTTCACCGGCTCCTCCGGGTACCCCGTGCTCACCGGGACCGGCGGTTTCCGGTTCCTGGCCGTGGTCGGCGAGCCCGGCGCGGGCAAGACCCGGTTGCTGGCCGAGCTCGCGCGCCTCACCACCGGCCGGGGCCTGACCACGCTGTGGGGCAGGGCGGCCGAGTTCGAGCAGATCATGCCGTTCAGCGCGCTGGTCGACGCCCTGGACGACCACCTGGAGGCCCGGCGCGACGAGCTGTCGGGACGGCTCGGCGCCGGGCAGGCCCGCCAGCTCGCCAGCGTCTTCCCCGCGCTGGCCGCCAAGATGCCCGAGCGGCCCGAGGACGCCGAGGCGCCCGAGAGCGCCGACCAGAGCGGCATGGCCCGCTACCGGCTGTACCGCGCGCTGCGGCAGCTCATCGACGAGCTGGCCGCGCCCGGCGGGCTGGCGCTCATCCTGGACGACGTCCACTGGGCCGACGACAGCTCGGCGGAGTTCCTGGACCACCTGGTGCGCCATCCCCCGCGCGGCAAGGTACTGGTCACCATCGCCTACCGGCCCGCCCAGGTCACCCCGCGCCTGGCCGCCCTGGCGCTGAGCGCGGGGGCGCGCGGGCGGCAGGTCACGGTGGGCCCGCTCAACCTGGCCGAGGTCGAGGAGTTCCTCGGCCCGCGCGTCAACCGCACCCGGGGCCGCGCCCTGTACGAGGCCAGCGGCGGCAACCCGTTCTACCTGGAGGCGCTGGCGCGCATGAGCCAGCGCGAGGTCGGCGACCTGCCGCCCACCGTCCGCGCCGCGCTGCGCGTGGAGCTGGCCGACCTGTCCCCCGGCTCGCTGCTGATCGCCCAGGCGGCCGCCGTGACCGCCGACGAGTTCGTCCCCGCCCTGGCCGCCGTCACGGCGCAGGTGCCCGAGGCCACCGCCCTGGACGGGCTCAACGAGCTGGTCGCCCGCGACATCGTCCGCCCCGCCGCCGCGGGGCGGTTCCGCTTCCGCCACCCGCTGGTCCGCCGCGCCGCCTACGAGTCCGCCGCCGCCGGGTGGCAGCTCGCCGCGCACGCCCGCCTGGCCGCCCACCTGGCCGAGCTGGGCGCGCCGGCCACCGTCCAGGCCCACCACGTGGAGCGGTCGGGCTCCTTCGGCGACCAGCGCGCCATCGCCACTCTGGTCGAGGCCGCACGCGCGGTGGCCACCCACGCCCCCGTCACCGCCGCCCACTGGCTGCGCAAGGCCCTCGACCTCACCCCCGAGGAGCCCTCCACGCTGGAGGACCGCCTGGAGCTGCTGATGGAGCTCAGCCGCGCCCAGGGGGTGAGCGGACGCCTGGCCGAGGGCCGCGACACCGCCCGCGAGCTGCTGCGCCTGCTGCCCGTCGACGACCACGCCCGCCGCGCCCGCGCCGCCCGCATCTGCGCCCTGATGGAGCGCCAGCTCGACCGTCCCCACGAGGCCAGGGCCCTGCTGCTGGACGAGCTGCGCCGCATGCCCGACCCGCGGGCCGCCGCCGCCGTCCCCCTGCGCATGCGCCTGGTCGCCGAGAGCATGATGCGCGTCGACTTCCGCGCCGCCCAGGCCGTGCTCGACCTGATGCCCGACTCCGGCGACGACTGGGAGCCCGACCTCGCCATGGCCGTGGCGGCCCTGCGCCCGATGCCCGCCTACGCCGCCGGGCGCATGGTCGAGGCGCTGCGCGCGGCCGACGCCGCCGACCGGCTCGTCGGCACCGCCCTGGACGACCACCTCGCCGAGTGGCTGGACGCCGTGGCCTGGCTGTGCTGGGCCGAGACCAACCTCGGCCGCTACTCGGTGGCGCTGCGCCACTTCGAGCGCGCCGTCGCCGTCGCCCGCTCGACCGGGCAGACCTACATCCTGACCAACCTACTCGCCGGCAAGGCGCGGACGCTCACCGTGCTCGGCAGGCTCCCCGAGGCCCTCGCCACCGTCGAGGAGTCCGTCGAGGGCGCCCGGCTGCTGGAGTCCGGCCAGCAGCTCGTCTTCGCGCTCACCCAGTCCTGCGTCTCCTCGGCCTGGGCCGGCGAGCACGAGGCCGCGCTGCGGGCGGTCGAGGAGGCCATCCAAGCGGGTGTGGGCGGCGGCGAGGTCTGGAGCGACATGGCGCGGCACGCCCGGGGCGTCGCTCTGGTGATGGCCGGGCGCATGGGCGAGGGCGTCGAGGCGATCCTGGACGCGTGCGGCCGGTTCGACGCCCCCCGCCTGGACCGCGGCACGCTGGTGGCGAGCTGCGAGCTGCTGGCCCTCGCCGAGGCCTCCCACGGCCGCGTCTCCGAGGCGGCCCGCTGGGCCGAGGTGGCCACCGGCATCACCGATCCCGCACTGCCGGTCTTCTCCGGATTCGTCCCACTGGCCCGCGCCCACGCCCTGCGCGCGTCCGACCCGGCCGAGGCGGCGGCGCTGGCCCGCGAGGCGGCCGGGCTGCTCACCGCGGGCGAGCGCCGCATCGACGCCGGGCGCGCCCTGCTCACGGCCGGGCAGGCCTACGGCGACGCGGGCCGGCGCTCCGTGGCCATCGAGTGCCTGCGCGACGCCGCCGAGATCTTCCAGACCGCCGGCGCGCGCGCCCTGGCGGCCCAGGCCGCGCGCGAGCAGCGGCGGCTCGGCGTGCGCGTCTCCTCCACGGCCCCGGCGGGGCAGGGCGGCGGCGCCCAGGGCCTCTCGCCGCGCGAGCTGGAGATCGCCGGGCTGGTCGCCGAAGGCCTGACCAACCAGCAGATCGCCGAGCAGCTCTTCCTCAGCGTGCGCACCGTCGAGACCCACCTGTCCCGGGTCTTCGCCAAGCTCGGGGTCACCTCCCGCGTCGGAGTGGCCACCAAACTCAACCGAAAGTCAGCTTCTCCGCCCTGAAGGGCGGAGCTTGCAGCTCCTCGCCGTCGATGGATTCGACGGTTCAGGCCGCGTCGTCGGCAGCGTGACTCACTGCCCCGCCATCAGCAGCGCGCCTGGCGATGTTGATGGCCGCGATGTGGTCTGCCGGGCCGGCGAACCCGCAGCGGATGCAGCGGAAGTCGTCCCGGGTGGGACGGTTCCGCTTGTCGATGTGCCCGCAGCCGGGGCAGGTACGTGAGGTGTTACGCGGGTCCACCAGTCGCACGGGCACCCCGGCGATGGCGGCCTTGTAGGTCACGAACGTGCGGAGCTGGTGGAAGCTCCACGAGTGCAGGTCGGCACGCCGGGCCTTGGAAACCGTTACCCGGTCCCGGATGCCCTGGAGGTCTTCCAGAGCGATCCCGGACCTGGTGTCTTTGGCCTTGCCGACCAGCTGTTTGGAGATGACGTGGTTGACGTCCCGGGCGAACCGGGACTCCTTGCGGCGACGTGCCTTGAGCAGCCGCTTGGCGGATTTGGTGCCCTTGGCCTGGAGGCGAGCGCGGAGCAAGCGGTTGCGGTACCGGACCGCCCGCACTGCCTTACCGGTGTGCTCGCCTCCGGTGGAGTCGGTGGCCAGATTGGCGATACCGAGATCCACCCCCAGCCACGCATCCGGTTCGCCGCCGCGCGGGGGCTGGGGGACGTCGATCACCACGGCGAGGAAGAACATGCCGTCGCGGTGGACCAGGTCGGCTTGCCCGCGCGCGGTGGCTCCGGTGGTCCTCAGCCACCGGCCCTGGTAGGCCACGGGGATGAGGGTCCGGCCGGTCAGGGTGAGGACGCTGACCGCGTCGCGGCCCTTCCAAGTGAGGATGCGCGGGTCGTAGGCGACCGCTCCCAGCTCCCGGAACACCGGCTTGATGTCCTTGTCCCGCTTGTAGGCCTCACACGCCTTGGCAATGGACCGGATGGCCATTTGCGCCGACAGCCCGAAGCCGGCCCGCAGGTCGGCGTAGACGAGCTTCTGCAAGGCCATCTTGTTGGCGGTCCGGTGCGCGAACGCCACCTCGGCGGCGCGGTTGGCGGCGGCGTTGCAGGCGCGCATCGTCGCCAGCAGCGCCTCGCGCTGCTCAGCGCTCGGGGCGAGCTTCAGCATCTCCGTCACCAGCACGGGTTGAGTATGTCATTCAGTGCCGACGTGCGGCGCTGTTCCGCGTTTCCTCCCCGCCGTGAACGGCGGGGCATTCACGCTGCAAGAAATGGTGAACCGAAACCCCTGATCCACAGTCTCACCTACGGGGATCCCCACCCGGTGTACGGGGGTTCCCAGGCAGATGTACGGGGTTTCCACGATGCCGCCGAGGTCGGCCGGTTGGCATTGTTGGAGCGGGTCACCACAGGAGGACGGTCAGATGGAGCACCGCATACCGCGGTACACGCTGGAGGGCGTGCGGGGAGCCGAGGTTTCGGTCCACCCCTTCTCCACCGAGGACGAACTCGGGCTGACGTTGACGCGGTTCCACGGGGAGGACTGCGACGACGTCGTGCTCCTCGTCCACGGCCTGACCTCGTCCAGCGACATGTTCGTCATGCCGGAGCACCGCAACCTGGTGAGCTTCCTGCTGGACGGCGGGTTCGGCGACGTCTGGACGCTCGACTTCCGGATGAGCAACCGGTACCCGTACAACCTGGAGACCCGGCGCCAGTCCCTGGACGACATCGCCGCATTCGACCACCCGGCCGCCATGACCGAGCTCCGCCGTCACGTTGGGGCACGGCGGATCCACGTCATCGCGCACTGCCTGGGGTCGGTGTCGTTCCAGATGAGCCTGTTCGGCGGCGCTCTGGACGGCGTCACCAGCATGGTGGCCAACAGCGTGGGCCTGACCCCCCGGGTCTCCGCCTGGGCACGGGTCAAGCTCACGCTCGGGCCGGCCCTGCTGGAGTACGGCCTCGGGCTCTCCCACCTGGACCCGAGGTTCAACGAGGCCCCGCCGTTCACGCGGCGGCGGCTGCTCTCGTGGCTGGTCTCGTACTTCCATCCCGAGTGCCGGGAGCCGGCCTGCCACATGCAGAGTTTCATGTGGGGCAGCGGCAGGCCGGCGATGTACCGGCACGGGAACCTGGCGCCTCGGACGCACGTTCACGAGCGCCTCGCCGACCTGAACGGCGCGGCCGACGTCAACTACTACCGCCACATCGGCAAGATGGTGCGCGCCGGGCGCGCCGTGAAGTGCGACCCCGGCAACCCCCTGCACGCCGGTCTGCCCGACGACTACCTCGCGAGGGCCGGGCAGGTGACGACGCCGGTCCTGTTCATGACCGGCGACCACAACGACGTGTTCAGCGACTCCAACATCGTCTGCCACAGGATCCTGTCGAAGCGGGCGCCCGGCCGGCACGAGCTCCAGGTGCTCCCCGGCTACGGGCACATCGACCCGCTCATCGGCAGGAACGCCCACGTCGACGTGTTCCCGCGCATCCTCGACTTCCTCAAGCGCCACGCCGGCTGAACACGGTGAACCATATGAACAGCCACAGGAACACAGAACACGTGGACGCCGTCGTCGTCGGGTCCGGTTTCGGGGGCTCGGTCGCGGCGTACCGGCTGGCATCGGCCGGGCTGTCGGTGGTGGTGCTGGAGCGGGGCCGTGCCTACGCACCGGGCACGTTCCCGCGCAGCCCCGCCGAGATGAGCAGGGCGTTCTGGGACCCGGCCGAGGGCCACTACGGCATGTTCGACGTGTGGAGCTTCAGCGGCTGCGACTCGGTGGTGAGCAGCGGGCTCGGGGGCGGCTCGCTGATCTACGCCAACGTGATGATCCGCAAGGACGAGCGGTGGTTCGTGCACGAGGAGCCGCTGCCCTCCGGCGGGTACGAGTCGTGGCCGGTGACGCGCGCCGAGCTCGACCCGCACTACGACGCGGTCGAGAAGATGGTCGGCGTCACGCCGTACCCCCTCGACCATCCGGTCTACTCCGACACGCCGAAGACGCGGGCCATGCAGGACGCGGCGGCCGAGCTCGGCCTCGACTGGCGGCTGCCCCCGCTGGCGATCAACTTCGCGCCGTTCCGCGGCGCCGAGCCGGGGATCGGGCTGCCGATCCCGGACCCGGAGTACGGCAACCTGCACGGCGTGACGCGCCGTACCTGCCGGTTGTGCGGCGAGTGCGACTTCGGCTGCAACGACGGCTCCAAGAACAGCCTCGACCACACCTATCTCTCCGCGGCGCGCCACCACGGCGCCGACCTGCGTACGCTGCGCGAGGCGCGGGCGATCCGGCCGCACCCGGACGGCGGGTACGAGGTCGACTACATCCGCCACCACCCGGCCTCGGGGCGGCGCACGATCCGCTGCGACCGCCTGGTGCTCGCGGCCGGCACGTACGGCACGACGCTGCTCCTGCTGCGCAGCCGCGAGAGCCTTCCCGGGCTGAGCGACACGCTAGGCACCCGGTTCTCCGGAAACGGCGACCTGCTGACGTTCCTGCTGCGGGCCAAGGACCGCAGCCGCACCCGCACGATCAACGCCAGTCGGGGACCGGTGATCACGAGCGCGATCCGGCTGGCCGACGAGGTGGACGGCACCCGCGACGCCGTCGGGCGCGGCGCCTACATCCAGGACGGCGGCTACCCGGCCTTCATCGACTGGCTGGTCGAGGGCGCCGACGTCCGCAGCGAGTTCCGGCGCGCCGCCCGCTTCCTGGCCGACCGCCTGCGCGCCCTGCTCACCCGCGACACCAACATGTCGGCCGAGATCGCGAGCCTGATCGGCGACGGCGAGCTGTCGGGCAGTTCCCTTCCCCTGCTCGGCATGGGCAGGGACGTCCCGGACGGGCGGCTCCGGCTGCGCGAAGGCAGGCTGGACGTGCAGTGGAGCTCGGCGGGCAGTGACGAGCACTTCGACAGGATCCGGGCCACCATGCGCCGCGTCTCGGACGTGCTCGGGGCCGAGCACTCCGACATGCCGGCCTGGCTGGGGAAGCGGATCATCACAGTGCACCCCCTCGGCGGCGTGCCGATGGGACGTCACGCCGGGGAGGGCACCTGTGACGCCTACGGCGAGATGTTCGGCCATCCCGGGTTGTACGTCGCCGACGGGGCGGCCCTGCCGGGACCGGTGGGGGCCAACCCGTCTCTCACCATCGCGGCGCTGGCCGACCGCATGTGCACCCGCATGCTGGAGGGCCGCCGACCCGCGGCCAGGCAGCGCAGGAAGGGAGGTCGAGCTCTTGTGACCATGGAAACCGGAGGGGCCGGCGGCGTGCCGCGTGAGGAGGGCGCCGTCCTGCTCATGGCGGGCGAGCCCCCCGAGCCCACGTCCCTGTCGTTCACCGAGGAGATGACGGGGTTCGTCTCGCTCGGGGTGGAGGACCCGCGGTCCCGCCACGTGACCGGCAGGTCGCACGGGGACCGGTTCTCTTTCCAGCTCGGCATCCAGGTGGACGACATCGACCGCTTCCTGACCCAGCCGGCGCACCTCGCGCGGGCGGAGGGCTGGATCGAGGCGGAGTTCTGCGGCGGCCGCCGCACGGTGGAGCGGGGCTGGTTCAACCTTTTCGCGCCCGGTGCGACGCCGGACCGGCGGGAGATGCGCTACCGGCTGTGGTTCACCGACGGCGAGGGGCGGCCCCGCACGCTCGCCGGCTGGAAGGACGTTCATCATGGGCCCGCCACGCGGCTGTGGCTCGACACCTCGACCCTCTACACGCGCTTGCTGGAGGGTCACGTCCCGGAGGGTGAGGACGACAGGGCTGTGGTGGCCGGCGCGGGGACGCTGCACATCCAGCCCATGGACCTCGCCGCGACGCTGAAGAGCTTCTCGACCGAGGGTCCGCACGGCCTGACCGCGCTGGCCCGGTTCGGGAGGTTCTTCGTCGGACAGCTCTGGGACGTCTACGGACCGGGGTGAGGCGGAAACCCCGAGGCGGCCGATCGGTCGAGAGGGAGGTGGATCCCCCGCCGATCGGCCGCCGGCTCCGGGTTTTCGCGGCGCGGTCGCGGTTGTGCGTGGTCTTCCCGGCGAGACGGATGACGCCTGCGCCTTCGTCCCCTATTTGGAGGGGTTGGGGGAGGGAGGCGGGGGCGTGGGCAGCGCCGCGAAGTCGACCTTGCCCGTGCTCTCCAGAAGCGTCATGTGTTTCATGACCACGTCCACCGCGACCTGCGCGAACGCGCGGATCTCGTCGTTCTTGGTGCCGGCGCGCACGGCTGCGACGACCGCGAACACCTTGCCGTGGGCGAAGCGCAGGCGGTCGGCGAAGGCGCGGTCGTACTCCTCGCCGGTCCTGGCGGACAGCTCGGCCATCCAGCCCTGCTGATCGGCGTTCGGGGTGCTCGGCAACGGGACGTTCAGCTTGGCCGCGAGGGCGCGCACCTGCTCGTCCAGCTTGGTGTGGTCGGCGATGAGGTGGCGGCCGACCTCCTTGACGCGCTCGCTGCCCGCCCGCTCCTGCGCCTGCTGGCCGGTCGGAATCTCCCAGAGCCCCGCCTGGCGCACCTTCACCAGGAAGTCGCGGTCCGCGGGCCCGAGGGGGCCCGACTCGGTCTGCGTCCAGTCGCCGGCCGAGCCGCTCGCGCCCGGCACGATGCCGGGGGCGATGGCGAAGACCGTTACCGTGGCGATGACCAGGAACGCGAGTGCGGCGAGTACCTCGATGAGCCGCATGGACCTGAGCTGAAGTCGGTTCACCGAACGATCTCTCCCTTTCCTGTCCCGGATCCCTCGGGCGCGCTGTCAGGCGGAGATACGGCGTCCCGCAGGGGTCGGTTCAATGGATTCGGATGGATTTTAAAACTTTACGGAAGTTGTGGGATTTGCCCGCGTGACGGGTGAGTCGCTGCCACCATGTGCCTGTGCAGCGTCACCGCAGCGTCCAGTCCGGCCAGGAGGCAGGGCACGACGAGTCGGAAGAGCAGTTGGTCGCGACGCTCTACCGCGAGTTCGGCGGCCCCCTCCTCCGCAACGTGCGCAGACTGACCGGAGGCGACCAGCAATGGGCAGAGGATGTCGTACAGGAGACGGTCTTCCGCGC
>NZ_QOIL01000025.1:0-51189 GCF_003323745.1 Sphaerisporangium album | reverse complement strand
TCCGCGCGTGGCGGAACGCGGGGAAGCTGAACAGGGAGCCCGGCCTCTTGTGGGCATGGCTCATGACCGTGGCCCGCAGGATCGTCATCGACGCGCGCAGGCAACGCTCCGTGCGTCCGCAGGAGGTCGAACCTGACCGGCTTGACAGCGTCGCCATCCCCGACGGATCGGAACCGATGCTGTCGGCGATGGTGGTATCGGAGGCCCTGTACAGCCTCTCGGAGGAACACCGGGAAGCGCTCGTGCAGACCTACCTTCACGACCGTACGATCAATGAGGCGGCCGAGGTGCTGGGAGTTCCGCCCGGGACGGTCAAGTCCCGGGTGTACTACGCGCTTCGCGCCCTCCAGAAGACGATGAAGGAGAGGGGGTGACCGGTCTGATGGATTCGCCCCCTCATGTCGAGGTGGCGGCATACATCCTCGGAGCCCTGAACAAGGAGGACTCCGAGGCGTTCGACCGCCATCTGCTCGACTGCGTGAGCTGCCAGAACGAGCTGCGCGAGATGTACGAACTGCCCGACGCGCTCGACGCGCTCAAGCGCGGCCTGGGCGGCCTCGGTGACCCGGCGACCACGACGAACGGCGCGGCCCGGGGCACGGCGAACGGCGCGGTCTCCGATCCGCGGGCCGACGGCGTCGTCACAGACCTGTGGTCACCCCAGCGGCGCTCCCGCTCCTCCGGTCCCGGTCACCGGCGCACCTCCGACTCCTGGGGGGAGCCGACGCGGGAGGAGCTCGCGGCGGCGCGGGCGCGGCGCCGGCGCGCCATGGTGCTGGGCGTGGCCGCGGTGCTGTTCATCGGCGTCACCGGCGGCGTGGCGACGTCCCGTCTGTGGCCGGGCGCGAACCCGGTCGTGGCGGCGGGCCCGACGGGCGCGGCCACGACCCCCGACGTCAGGGAGGGCACCAGCCCCGACACCGGGGTCAGCGGCAGGGTCGGGCTGGTGGCCCGCAGCTGGGGAACCGAGGTCGGCTTCCAGCTCAGCGGCGTCACCGGGCCCGAGCGGTGCAGCCTGGTGGCCGTCGCCCGCAGCGGTGACACCGACATCGTGTCGGGCTGGCGGGTGCCGCCCGGGGGCGGTTTCGGCGTCCCCGGGCATCCCGATCCGCTGCGGCTCACGGGCGCGACCGCGCTGGCGCGGACGGACATCGTCCGCTTCGAGGTCCGCAGGGACGACGGCGTCCGCCTGCTGGAGATCCCCGTCGCCTGAGTGCGGCGGCGACGGGAATCCGGGCGGCGGGGGCCGCGAACGCCCGTACGCGGGCCGGGGGTGACGGGGGTTTTTCGAGGCTGCGCGCTCTCATCTCCTCGCCTCGGCGGGGGCGGGGGCCAGGCGCAGGGCGAGGGCGGGACACATCTCGATCGCCCTGCGCGCGTCCCCTTCGAGCTGGAACGGCACCGACGCCGTGCTGACCACCGGGTACCCGTGCTGGTCCAGGCTGATCAGCTCGGGCACGACGTGGGCGCACAGGCCATGGCCCTCGCACCGCGACCAGTCGACGCTGAGCTGGGCCTCCTGCGCCTTGGCGCGGCTGGTCTCCGCGGGCAGGGGGAGCACGCCCCGCACCGGCAGCCCGCAGGTGCCGTACGCGGCGTGCGTCATGATGTCCTCGGCGAAGACGTCGATCGCCGAGAGGACGAACCGCGAGGTGCCGTCGGGGTGGCCGCACGCGCCCCGGCCGCGCACGCCGTCGGCGGCGCGCCTGACCGCCTCGATGTGCCCGTCGCCGTCGGCGAGCGCGCCGAACGCCCGCGCCAGGTCGGGCAGCCCCATGTAGCACGGCCCGCACTGGCCGGCGCTCTGCTCGGCCATGTACCGCGCCACCCGGGCGGTCTCGCCGAGCGGGCAGGTGCCCTCGCCGAGCGGGATGACGATGCCCGCGCCGAGGGCTCCGCCGAGCGCCTCGAACCCGGCGCGCGACACCTCGGCCTGCTCGACCGCCTCGGCCGGCATCCATTTGCCGTGGTAGCCGCCGAGCAGGACGCCCCTGCCGACCACGGCGTCGCACAGGTCGAGCACCTCGCGCAGCCGCACGCCGGTCGGGGTCTCGACGACGGCGGGCCGCCGCGCGGACCCGGTGACGGTCAGCAGGACCGTGCCCGGTTCCAGCGGGGTGCCGACCGAGGAGTACAGGTCCACGCCGAGCATCGCCAGCAGTGCGAGCTGGGCGTACGTCTCGGCGTTGGAGAGCATCGTGGGCATTCCGCCGACGCCGATGTCGCTGGAGCGCACCTTGCGGCCGGGAGGGATCGGCCGCTCGCCGTTGATGCCCGCGACCAGCGCGCCGCCCTCGCCGGAGATGAACCGGTCGGGCATGCGCACGACCCGGACGACGTCGGTCATGCCGCGCTCGTGCACGGCGTTGAGCAGCGAGCGCTCCCCCGGCCCGCCGTGGGCGACGCCCACGACGATCTCGCGGGCGTCCAGCGCCCGCGCCACCAGGTCGGCGCCGTCCAGGATGAGGTGCGGGGCACGGGTGAGCAGCACCTTGTCCTTGGCCGCCGCCGGCTCGCCCTCGGTCGCGTTGACGACCACCGTGATGGGCGCGCCGCGGCGGCCCGCGGAGTCGATCACTGCGCGGAGCTTGCGGGCGAACGGGAAGCCCGCGCCGCCGCGTCCGCGCAGGTCGCCCAGCTCGGCCAGGGCGATCAGGTCGTCGATCGGCAGCCGCGGGAGCCGGCCGTGCACCCTGCGGTGCGTGTCGTAGTCGAGGCGGGGCGAGCTGTCCAGACCGGCCGTGAGCCGGCCGGGGCCGATCCTGAAGACATCGGGGACGCCGTCGGCCCTCATCGCCGCACCTCCTTTCTCAAGGTCACCCAGAATTCCTCGTCGAAGACGTCGTCGACGCGGATGTACTCGGCCTTGCGCCCGATGTTGGACGGACGGACCGCGGGGCCGCCGGCCTTGGGGCCGACGGTGACGACCATCCGCACGAGCAGGCCGAGCCCGACCGCGACGAGGGAGGCGACATAGCTCAAGGTCACCCAGTAGGCGGGCTCGCGGCCCGCGGTCAGCCCGTGCACGATCGCGAGTGGCCAGCACAGATATGCCGTGACGTGCAGGGTTCGCCAGACCCAGGGTCTGGTCATGGTCGCGAAGCGGCCGCGGAACGCGCCGGTCGCGGCGGCGAGGATCAGCAGGTACGCGGCGATGGTGCCCAGTCCGACCGCCTGTCCGGCCCGTCCGAACGGGAGGAACGCCTCCGCGGCGCCCAACCGGCCGCGCATGATCTGGAGGACGACGTGGGTGATGAGGAAGCCGACGGACAGGACGGCGGCCGCCCGATGGACGCCCTGGAGGAGGACACGGTGCCGTACCGCGAGGAGGATTCGATCGGTGGCGGCCAGCCCGGCCAGCACCGTTGCGGTCAGTCCAACGAGTGTGAACACCCCCGAGTAGAAGATGAGGAAGCTCTGTACTTCACCGAAGACCGACGCTCCGAAGAGAGCCGTCCCGGCGATCAGCGACGTGGACGTGAACAGCCCGACCACCAGAGGACCTCGTGACCGAGACCGCTGGGGGGCCCGTCTATGCCGCGTTTCTTTCATCCCGTCCTCCGCCACATAACGCTCCCCGGGTACAAACCGGGTCAACGTGCTGCTGGGTGCCTTCGGGATCTATCGGGACATTTGCGCGCGCGATCACACTAGCGTCTCCCCACCACCGCTGGTACCAGAACGTTACAGAAATTTCGTGATCTTGAATGATCATCTGACTCCTGTAAATACCCGCCGGATGATCAACGCACAAGTGGACACAACGGGGCAAACAGCCCGAAAATAAGTGGCTGCGGGCCCTGACCGGCCCTAACTTGGTCGACGTGGAGACTCTCAGCCGCAGGACGGCCACCGACCAGGCCGGACGCCCGGTGCTCAGCTACGTCGAAGGCACCCGTGAGGGGCGCCGCTGCGCCGACCTCGCCGAGGAGCTCGCCCCCGGTGCGGTCGAGGTGATCCTGCGCGACATGCCGGGCTGGATCATCTCCGGCGGCGAGGACCTCGGACGGCGCCTGCTCGCCGCCGGAGCACGCCCGAGGCGGCACGCCCACGTCCACTCGCGCGACCTGCGCGCCGCCCCCGCCCCCGCCGAGTGGGCCGAGACCGGCTACGGCGTGGTCTCCTGCGACGCCGTCCCCGCCGCCGAGGTGTTCCCCGCCTGGCGCGCCGCCTACGGGCCCGGCCACCCCGACCACCACCCGGTCGACGACGCCGAGCTGCTCGAAAAGGAGCTGGAACCGCTGCTCGCCGGGCGGTCCTACGGTCCGCTGCTGCCCTGCGGCGGGCTGCTCCTGCGGGACGGGCGCGTCGTCGCGGGCGTGCTCGTCGGCGACCGCGGCGACCCGCCGCCGCTGGGCGGCCCGTGGGTCTACGACGTCTTCCGCGACCCGAGCCCGCAGTACGCCGGGCTGGGCGCCGTCATGCTGCGCCGCGCGCTCGCGCTCGCCACCCTGCACGGCCTGCCCGCGCTCGGCCTCGCCGTGACCGAGGGCAATCCGGCCCGGCGGCTGTACGAACGGCTCGGCTTCCGGCACCTGCTCACGTCGGTCACCGTCGTCGTCCCCGGCTGACCGCGGCGGGGCGCCCGTCATCGTCCCCGCTCACCACGGCGCGCCCCCGTCGCCGGCCCCCGGTTGACGCCGTGGCCGCCCGTCTCAGGACCGCAGGTAGGCGAGCACCGCGAGCACCCGGCGGTGCTGGTCGCCGTCGTCTGCGTAGAGGCCGAGCTTGTTGAAGATGCTCCTGACGTGCTTCTCGACCGCTCCGTCGGTGATGACGAGCTGACGGCCGATCGCCGGGTTCGACCTGCCCTCGGCCATCAGCCCGAGGACCTCGCGCTCGCGCGGGGTCAGCGACCCCAGCGGATCGTCGCGCCGCCGCCTCACCATCAACTGGGCCACCACCTGGGGGTCGAACACGGTTCCTCCTGCGGCCACGCGGCGCAGTCCCTCCAGGAACTCGTCCACGTCGGCCACGCGGTCCTTCAGCAGGTAGCCGACCGCGCCCCGCGCGTCCGCGAGGAGGTCGTCGGCGTAGGAGACCTCGACGTACTGCGAGAGGATCATGATCGGGGAGCCGGGCACCCGCCGGCGCGCCTCCACCGCCGCCCGCAGGCCCTCGTCGGTGAAGCTCGGCGGCATGCGCACGTCCACGACCGAGATGTCCGGACGGTGGGCGGCGACGGACTTCACCAGCGCGTCGCCGTCGCCGACCGCGTCCACCACCTCGCAGCCGAACTCCTCCAGCAGCCTGATCAGGCCGGATCGGATGAGGACGGCGTCATCGGCCACGACTACCCGCACGGCACCTCCGCGACGATCAAGGTCGGCCCCCCGGCCGGCGACTGCACGACCAGCTCGCCGTCGACCGCGCGAAGCCGGTCGGCCAGGCCCGCCAGGCCGTGTCCCTTGGCGACGTGCGCGCCGCCGACCCCATCATCGCCGATGCTGAGCACCAGCGTGTCCCCCAGGCGGGTGAGCGACAGCGTGCACAGCTCGGCGCGGCTGTGCTTGGCGATGTTGGTCAGCGTCTCGGCCGCCACGTAGTAGACGGTGTTCTCCACCACGGCGGTGTACCTCTCGACCGTCTGCACGTCGAGGTCGACCTGGACGGTGCAGCGGCCGGCGAGCGCCGCCAGCGCGGGGGCCAGGCCACGGTCGCTGAGGATCGGCGGCGCGATGCCCCGCGACAGCGCGCGCAGCTCGTCCAGCGTCTCGCGGGTCGCCGTGATGGCCTCCGCCAGCGTGGCGTGCGCGGCCTGCGGGTCCTTCTTGAGCTGGCGCTGGGCCCGCGACAGCTCCATCGCCAGGTACACCAGGCGCTGCTGCGGCCCGTCGTGGATGTCGCGCTCCAGCCGGCGCAGCGCGCCCGCCTCCGCGGACACGGCGGCGGCGCGTCCCTCGGTCAGGTCGTCGATGCGCTCGCGCAGCTCGGCCACGCTGGTGAGCAGCGCCCGTCCGAGCCCGGCCCGCAGCAGGGCGGCGCCCCGCAGGACCAGGGGCAGGGTGAGGCCGGCGATCGCGCCGAGGGCGACGTAGAACAGCGAGTCCACGGTGTAGCCCCTGCCGAGCCCGAGCAGCTCGGGGAGCTGCACGTTGCCGGGAATGCTGGAGGTGATCCACCCGTAGAGGGGGTAGGTCAGGCCGGTCAGCGCCAGGGCCCACCACGTCACGGTGACGACGAACGTGACGATCGCCACCGGGAAGACCACGATGCCGTGCAGCAGGTCGAGCCATGACTGCATGTCCAGGACCGGCTGGATCATGCGGCGCGGCCAGCGCGATCCCGCGGGCGCGCTCTTGCGGCGCGGCAGGGCGACCGGGCGGCCGAGGATCTCGGGCAGCCGGCTCCGCTCGACGTTGGCCAGGCCCCGGGCCGCCACGAGGGTCAGCGCGAGCACCGGCAGACCGATCCACACGACGACCAGGCCGGTCCCGGCGGCCAGGCCCGGCACCAGCAGGCAGAAGCTCAGGATCGCCAGGGGGAGACCGAGCAACGTGTACCGCGTGTCGGCGCCGAGCCGCTTGAAAGGGGAGGTCATGCCGTCAAAGGTACGAGCCCCGCCCGAGCCGATCGACCCGGCGCACAGGTCGCCCGATGGTAGGGCCAGCCCTACCGCGCGCGGTCAGGTGATCTTCTCCGAAGACACCCGTATCCGTCAGTGCGCCGGCGGGGGCGCCGGCGAGAGGGTCGAGTCCATCGGGATCCCGCCGGAGCGGGGCTTCCCGGACACCTGGCTCCCCTCACGACACGAGGTCTCCCATGCCCGCGAACCCGGCCGGTCCCCCGCCCCCCACCACCGTCGCCCCACCCGGGCGCCATCGGCCAGACGCCACTGCGGCCGCTCCGGCCGGCCCGGTCACCGAGGCACGGGCGGGACGCGGCGGCCCGTCGTCCTCACTCCCCCGCCAGGCCAGGCCGGGGCGCGACCTGTTCATCGACCTGTTGCGCCTGTTCGGCATCGGAATGGTGGTGCTGGAGCACTGGAGCATCCCCGTCCTCTCCTACACCGGCGGCCCGGACGGGCAGATCACCACGGGCAACGCCTTCGCCTCGCCGGGCGCGTTCGTCATCACCTGGATCACCCAGGTCATGCCGCTGGTCTTCTTCGCCGGCGGGGCCGCCAACGCGATCAGCCACCGGTCGCACGTCTCCCGCGGGGGCGGGGACGCGCGCTGGCTGGCCGGTCGCGTGCGCCGGCTCGCCTGGCCGGTGCTCCCCCTGGCCGCGGTGTGGATCCCGCTCCCCCACCTGCTCCTCGCGCTCGGACTGCCGGACCAGCCCGTGCAGACGGCCGCCCGCCTGGCCGGGCAGCTTCTGTGGTTCCTCGCGATCTACCTGGTGGCCGTCGCGGCGACGCCGGTGCTGCTCCGGCTCGGCGAACGGTTCGGGTGGCGCGTGCCCGCCGCGATGGCCGTGGCCGCCGTGCTGACCGACGTCGTCCGGTTCAACGGATTCGAGGCGGCGGGGTTCCTCAACGTCGCGTTCGTCTGGCCGGCCGTGCACCAGCTCGGCTTCCTGTACGCGAGCGGGCGCCTGGCCGGGTTCCGGCTCATGGCGGCCGGCGGGTTCGGCGCCGCCGCCGCGCTGGTCGCCTTCGGCCCGTACCCGGGGAGCATGATCGGGCTGCCGGGGGCGGTCTCCAACATGGCCCCGCCGACGGTCGCGCTGCTCGGGGTGGCGTTCGGGCAGATCGGGCTGGCGATGCTGCTGCGTCCCCGTCTCGTGCGCCTGGCGTCCCGGCCGCGCGTGGCCCGCGTCATGGCGTGGGCGGGCCCGCGCATGATGACCGTCTACCTCTGGCACATGAGTGCCCTGTTCGTGGTCGCCGGGGTCGCCGTCGTCGGCCTGGGCCTCGCCACCCCGGCGCCCGCGAGCGCGGCCTGGCTCGCCGGATGGCCGCTCTGGCTGGCCGCGCTCGCGCTGGCCGCCCGCCCGCTGATCCGGCTGTTCGCCCGCTTCGAGGAGCCCCCGTCCGCTTCCGGCGCGCGGCCCGGCGCCGTCCGGGTGGCGGTGGCGACGGCCCTGGTGGGCGCGGGCCTGCTCACCCTCACCGTGACCGGCTTCACCACGGGGGTGGCACCGATGCTCGCAGCCGCCGCCCTGCTGACCGGCCTGGCGCTGATCACGCCGATGCGGCGGCGGGCCGCTCTGCGGACGCCGTGGTCCGCCCGCCGATCCGCGCGCGACCTGGCGGCGGGACGCCGGGGGACGGTACCGGCCGCCGATCAGCCGGTGAGCCAGACGTACCCGGCGAACCTGCCGGTCAGCCTCTCGCGGCGATGAGAGAACAGGTCGGCGGTCTCGATCGTGCACCGGTCGTCGTGCCGGACGTCGTCCACCCCGGCCCGCGCGAGCTGGGCCGAGATCCCGGCCCGCAGGTCCAGGGCCGGGGCGCCCGTGGGGGTGGACGACCACGCCTCGGGAACCACCGCGCAGACCTCCTCGCGCAGCTCGCCGGACACCTCGTAGCAGGAACCGCAGGCGAGCGGGCCGACCATCGCGACCAGGTCGCCCGCGCCGTGCGCCCGCATCGCCTCCACCAGCGCGCTCACCACGCCGGCCGCCGTGCCCACCCGGCCGGAGTGCGCGCCGCCGACCATCCCGAGGACGGGGTCGGCGACCAGGACGGGCGCGCAGTCGGCGGCCAGCACGGCCAGCCCCAGCCCCGGCCTGTCGGTGAAGACCCCGTCGAGCGAGGGGGGATCGGCCCCGAACGGCCCGGTCACGTAGCTCACGTCCCGGCCGTGCACCTGCCGCATGAACACCACGCCGCCGGGATCGAGCCCGAAGCCCCGGGCGGTCAGTGCCCGGTTCTCGGCCACGGCGGCGGGGTCGTCCCCCACCGACCCGCCGAGGTTACGCGTGCCGTACGGCCCCGAGCTGACTCCCCCGTGGCGGTCGGTGAAGGCCATCCTGACCCGATCGATCGCGAGCACGCCGCCAGTCTACCGAGCCGGCCCCCGACGCCCGGCCGCCAGCGGGGACACGTCCAGCCGTCCGTCGTCGCAGGGGGCCGCCCTGAACGGGATCTCCAGGTGGGTGCCGACCTCGTCCGGCGGCAGGATGATCAGGCGGGCCGACGCCGGGCAGGCGGTCTCGCGCCCGGACCTGACCTCGGTCCAGTGCAGGGTCGTGTACGCCGACGCCCGGGGCCGCAGCGTGACCTTGCGCGGTGTGGTGCCGTCCCTGCGCGTCCTGGTGCGCAGCACGTCCCCCCGGCCGTCGATCATGATCAGGCCGACGTACCCGTACACCCAGCAGGTCCGGGACGACCTGTTCGTCAGGACCACGGGCGCGTAGCGCTGCCCCGCCCCGGCGTCCACCCGCCCGGCACGCGCGGCGAGCGCCGAGGTGTGACACCGCCCAGGCCCCACCTGCGCCTGGGAAACGCTCGCCACCGAGGCCCCAGACGCCGACGTCTTCGCCGTCGAAGCCCCCGCCGCCGTAACCCCCGACGCGCTCAGCGCGGCGGCCGCCACCCCGGCGGCCAGCGCGAGACGCGCCACGTTCTTGCTTCTCATGCCTCGTTGGACGCGCCGGCCACCGGTTTTGTTGCCGCCCATCCCCTCAACGTCGCGCGGGGTCACACCAGGGACGCGTACAGCTCCCGGGTGCGCGCGGCGATGGCGGGCCAGGAGAAGTGCTCCACGGCGCGGCGGCGGCCGGCCGACCCCATCCCGGCGGCCTTGGCGGGGTCGGCGAGCAGGGTGTTCACTCCCCTGGCCATGGCCGCGGCGAACGCCTCCGGGTCGTGGGGCTCGCCGTCGGCACCCTGGTCGATGGGGACGAGCAGCCCGGTCTCGCCGTCGGCCACCACCTCGGGGATCCCCCCGGTCGCGGTCGCCACGACGGCGGTCTCGCAGGCCATGGCCTCCAGGTTCACGATGCCCATCGGCTCGTACACCGACGGGCAGACGAACACGGTCGCGTGCGTGAGGATCTGGATGACCTCCGGCCTCGGCAGCATCTCGGAGATCCACACCACCCCGGCACGGCTCGCCCGCAGCTCGTCCACCAGGCCGGTGACCTCGGCGGCGATCTCCGGCGTGTCGGGGGCGCCCGCGCACAGCACGAGCTGCGCCGCGGGGTCGAACGCGCGGGCGGCGCGCAGCAGGTGGACGAGCCCCTTCTGGCGGGTGATGCGGCCGACGAAGACGACGTACGGACGCGCGGGGTCGATGCCGTGCCGGAGCAGGACCTCCGTGCCGGGGTCGGGCGCGTACTGGCCGGTGTCGATACCATTGTGGATCACGGTGACGCGCTCGGGCGCGATCTCGGGGTAGCAGGTCAGCACGTCGCGCCGCATGCCCTCCGACACGGCGATCACCGCGTCGGCGGCCAGGAGCGCCGTCCGCTCGGCCCAGGAGGACAGGGTGTACCCGCCGCCGAGCTGTTCGGCCTTCCACGGGCGCAGCGGCTCCAGGCTGTGCGTGGTGACGACGTGCGGGACGCCGTGCAGCATCTTGGCGGTGTGGCCGGCGAAGTTGGCGTACCAGGTGTGGCTGTGGACCAGGTCCGCGCCCGCGCAGGCCGCCGCGATCTCCAGGTCGACGCCGAGCACCTGCAGCGCCGCGTTCGCGCCCGCCAGGCCGTCCGGAACGGGGTAGGCGTGCACCCCGGGCTCCCGCCGGGGGGCGCCGAAGCAGCGTACCCGCACGTCGGCCAGGTTCCGCAGCTCCCTGGCAAGGTATTCCACATGGACTCCGGCCCCGCCGTAGACCTCCGGCGGGTATTCTCGGGTCAGGAGATCGACTCGCATGACTCGACCTTAGCGTTCGACGGTGTTTCGTCGGGTTTAGCAGGGAAAAGCCGGGTAACGTCGGTGCTATGACGACGAGAATCCTCGCGATCGTGCTGGCCGGTGGCGAGGGCAAGCGCCTGATGCCGCTGACCGCCGACCGCGCCAAGCCCGCGGTGCCCTTCGGCGGGATCTACCGCCTGGTCGACTTCGTCCTGTCGAACCTGGCCAACGGCGGTTTCCTCAGGATGGTCGTCCTCACCCAGTACAAGAGCCACAGCCTCGACCGGCATGTCTCGCGGACGTGGCGCATGTCCACCATGCTCGGCAACTACGTGACGCCGGTGCCCGCCCAGCAACGGCTCGGCCCGCGCTGGTTCGCCGGGTCCGCCGACGCGCTGTTCCAGAACCTCAACCTGATCTACGACGAGCTGCCCGAGCACTGCATCGTCTTCGGCGCCGACCACATCTACCGCATGGACCCGCGCCAGATGGTGGACCAGCACATCGACTCCGGCGCGGACGTGACGGTGGCCGCCATCCGCCAGCCGCTGTCCCTCGCCGACCAGTTCGGGGTGATCGAGACCGACCCGGCCGGGCACCGCATCGTCGCGTTCCGCGAGAAGCCCACCGACGCCGTGGGCCTGCCGGACGCCCCCGACCAGGTCTACGCCTCGATGGGCAACTACGTCTTCAGGACGCAGGCCATGATCGACGCGCTGCGCGAGGACGCGCTGGACCCGAGCAGCAAACACGACCTGGGCGGCAACATCATCCCGATGTTCGTGAAGTCCGGCGGCGCCGAGGTGTACGACTTCGCGCACAACGTCGTCCCCGGCTCCACCGAGCGCGACCGCGGCTACTGGCGCGACGTCGGGACGCTCGACGCCTATTACGACGCGCACATGGACCTGGTGTCGGTGCACCCGGTGTTCAACCTCTACAACGACCGCTGGCCGATCTACACCGGCCACGACCCGCACCCGCCGGCCAAGTTCGTGCACAACGACGGCGACCGGGTCGGGCGCGCGATCGACTCGCTGGTGTCCCCCGGCGTGATCGTCTCCGGCGGCATGGCCTCCCGGTCGATCCTGTCGCCGGGGGTCGTCCTGCACTCCCACTCCCAGGTGGAGGACTCGGTGCTCATGGGAGGGGTCAAGATCGGCCGGGGCGCCGTCGTGCGGCGCGCGATCATCGACAAGAACGTGGTCATCCCGGACGGCGCGCGCATCGGCCTGGACGTCGAGTACGACCGCTCGCGCTTCGCCGTGACCCGCGAGGGCGTGGTCGTGATCGGCAAGAACGAGATCGTCGAGAGGTAGCCCCCCGCCCGATCCAGGATCTAGCAGGCGTTGCCCGATAGCATGGCGGCCGATGGGCAACACATGACCGTTCGGGGGTAGGGCCTTAGGTATGACCGAGACGACACGCGGGCCCGACAACATGGGCGATGACGAACAGTTGACCCAGATCGAGGAATGGACCGACAACCTGCCCATCGGTCACGAGATCGTCGAGGACGCTCCCGACGAGCGCGACGGCATCTCGCGCCGGGTGTGGCAGGAGGCCCCGGAGCGCTCCCGCACGCCGCGCGACGAGTACCGCTTCGTCGCCCCGGACGAGGGCGCGCACCCCGACGTGGAGTCCGAGGAGTGGGCGCAGGAGGTCGGCGCGGACGACGGCGACCTGTCCGCCGAGGAGCGGGCCATGCACATCGAGCGCGACTGACGTTCCCGTACGTCATCCCGTGCCCGGCGGGCGTGGGAGGATCGGCGGGAGCGGCGAGGAATCGGCGCGGGTGGGAAACCGATCAAGGCCGGACCGGGCGGGATATCTCACGCTAGAGTCCCCAATGTGCGGAGATCACGGCCGTTCTGGCGGCTGACCCCTGCGGAACGCCGGGTCTGGGACGCCTATCCCTCCGGAGCCTGGGTCGACCTGCGCACCGGCGACCCCGAGACCGACGACCCGGCGAAGGGCTCCACGTGGGGCCGGCATCGCACGGTGCGCGCCGAGGTCGTCGCCGCGCTGATGCTCGGGGCGAACCCCGCCGGACCGGGGCAGGTCGCGGGGCTGCGGCTCGCCGGGGCGCGCATAGCGGGCGAACTCAACCTGTCCGACGCGTCGCTCACCACCAAGCTGCATCTGCACAACTGCCACCTGCCGGGCATCGTCTCGCTGACCGACAGCACCGCCAAGGGCCTGCGGTTCCGCGGCTGCGACATCTACCGGATCCGGGCGGCCCGGTGCACGGTGGACGGGCTGCTGGAGCTGGACGCCTGCACGGTGCGTGCCGGGGTATGGCTCGACAACGCCCACATCACCGGCCAGTTGCGGCTGGCGCGGGCCACACTGAACGCGCCGGTCCCCCTCGGAGCCTCGGAGAGCGACAAGGAGGACGTCCGCCGCCCGTTCAGCGAGGCGGAGCGGCGCGAGCGCGGGTGGGACCAGGACCACTGGGCGCTGTGGGCGGGCGGCCTGACCGTGGACGGCGGCGCCTTCTGCCGTGACCTGCGCACCAACGGCGGGCTGCGGATGATCGGCGCCCGCTTCAACAGCGGCCTGTACCTAGAGCGAGCGGTGATCAAGGGCACAGGAAAGCACGCGATCTACGCCGATCACATGCAGGCGTCCAGCGCCGAGCTCAGCGCCGGCTTCACCGCCGAGGGCACCGTACGGCTGCGCGGCGCCCGGGTGGCGGGGGTGCTGTCGTTCGACCGGGCGGTGCTCAGCGCCCCCGGCCGTTGCCTCCACCTCAGCCACATGCAGGTCGACGAGCTGATCCTCACCCCCGCGTCGGTGAGCGGCAGGGTCAACCTGGGCTACTCCCGGATCGGCGTCCTCCTCGACTCCCCGGGCGCCTACCCCGGCGGCGTGGAGCTCAACGGGCTCACCTTCGAGTCGCTGCGAGGCGGAACTCCCCTGGCCGAGCGCCTGTCCTGGCTGGGACGCGACCCCGCGGGCTACCGGCCGCAGCCCTACGAGCAGCTCGCCGCGTGGTACCGCAGGATCGGCCACGACGCGGACGCCCGCGCCGTCCTGCTCGCCAAGCAGCGGGCCCGGCGCGCCACCCTGGACATGCCCGGCAGGGTCGGCGGCTACGCGCTGGACGTGGCCGTCGGGTACGGGCACCGCGCGTGGCTGGCGGGGGTGTGGTTCGGGCTGCTGCTCGCCGTCGGGACGGTGGTGTTCACGCTCAACCCCCCGGCGCAGGTCGGCCTGGACGAGCGGCGCGTCTTCCACTCCTTCCCCTACACCCTCGACCTGCTGGTCCCGGTGAGCGTCTTCGAGCAGCGGGCCGCCTGGGAGCCGGTGGGCTGGACGCAGTGGCTGGCGAACATCCTCATCGCGTCGGGGTGGATCCTCGCCACGGCGCTCATCGCCGGTGCCACCCGCCTCCTGCGCCCGCAGCAGAACTGACCCGCCGGCTCAGCGCACCGGGCCGCCGTCGGCCTGGGAGTCGGGGGTGTCGTCGGGGTACGGACCGCCGGGCGGCCGCAGGGCGCCGGCGCGTACGGGGGACCTTCCCGGTTTCGCGGCGGACCCGTCCGCCCCGGGGGCGGATCCGTCGCCGCGCCCGGCGGGCGGGAAGTCCTCCACGCGCAGGCGGGGCAGCGCCTCGGGGTAGTGGTCGCGAACGTAGGCCACCAGGTGCTCGCGCATGTCGCACTTCAGGTCCCACACGCTCGGCGCGTCCGAGGCGCTCATCAGGGCCCGCAGCTCGACCAGGCCGTTGGGCTGGACGTCGGTGACCTGGATGGTCCAGTCCTTCTGGTCCCACAGGGGGTGGTCGCGCAGGCGGCGGTACAGCTCGGCCCGCAGCTCGTCCACGGGCACCGACCAGTCGACGTACAGCAGGACGTGCCCGATGACGCGGCTCTCGTAGCGGGTCCAGTTCTCGAACGGCGTCGTGGTGAAGTAGGAGACCGGCAGGATGAGCCGCCGCTCGTCCCACAGCCGCACGACGACGTAGGTGAGGGTCAGTTCCTCTATGCGGCCCCACTCGCCGCCGACCACGACGGCGTCGTCGAGGCGGATGGCGTCGCTGAAGGCGAGCTGGAGCCCGGCGATGAGGTTGCTCAGCGTGGACTGGGCGGCGATGCCCGCGACCACGCCCGCGATGCCCGCCGAGGCCAGCAGCCCGGCGCCGAGCGCGCGGACGGCAGGGAAGCTGAACAGCATGGCGCCCATGTCCACGATGATGATCACGGCGGCGGCGACGCGGCGGACGAGCGCGATCTGGGTGCGGATGCGCCGCGCCCTGCGGTTCCCCTCCCCCTCGACCGTGCTGAGCCTCGCCAGCACCACGTCCGTCACCGCGTACGCGGCCTGGATGACCAGCCAGGCGACGCAGGCGATGAGCAGGAGGGTGACGGCCTGCTCGACCACGGCGGCGGTCGTGGTCGAGGGCGCGTCCGGGGTCCCGGAGGTGTTCTGCTTCCCGAACATGTTCGGCGCGTACACGGTGTTGAACGCGACCAGGGCCGCGGTCGCGAAGCTCGGCCACGTGCAGCGCTGGACCAGCGGGCCCGCGAGGGAGAACCGTCCGTTGACGTGACGGGACCGCAGCACCCGTCTGACCAACTCGACCGCGACGATCGCGGCGAGCACCACGACCACCAGAAGTATCCAGCTTGCTACCGACGACACCGACAGTGCCCCTTTCGTCGTCCTTTCTTATCGTGTGCAGGCGAAAGGCGTAAATCCCGGCGTCGCGGGTGCCCGCCACCGGCGTGGGCCGCGGGGGCCACGCGCCGGCTCGGGCGATCCATAACCAGACATCCGGCCATGAATCTAGAAATAGAGTGACAAGGATCACAAGGCGGCTGCGGGACGGCCGGCCGCCTCGGAGAAACGGCGTGGGACGAGGGTCAGAAGGCCTCGTCGAAGCTGACGCTGCCCTCCACCGCCACCTGGTAGGCGGAGACCCGCCGTTCGAAGAAGTTCGCCAGCTCCTGCACGTCCTGGAGCTCCATGAAGGCGAACGGGTTGGCCGTCCCGTACCGCACCGCCAGCCCGAGCCGGGCCAGGCGCCGGTCGGCGACGTACTCCAGGTACTCGCGCATGCGCTCGGCGCTCATCCCCGCCAGGCCGTCGCCGCACAGGTCGCGGGCGAACGCCAGCTCGGCCGCCACCGCCTCCTCGACCATCCGGGTCACCTGGTCGCCCAGCTCGTCGTCGAAGAGGTCCGGCTCCTCGGCGCGCACGGTGTCCACGACCGAGAACGCGAACTCCATGTGCATGGACTCGTCGCGGAACACCCAGTTCGTCCCCGTCGCCAGCCCGCCGAGCAGCCCGCGCGAGCGCAGCCAGTACACGTACGCGAAGGCGCCGTAGAAGAACAACCCCTCGATGCACGCGGCGAAGCAGATCAGGTTGAGCAGGAACGCCCGGCGGTCGTCCCGCGTCTCCAGGCGGCTCAGCCCGTTGATCGAGTCGATCCAGCGGAAGCAGAACTCGGCCTTGTCCCTGATGGACGGGATGTGCTCGACCGCCGCGAACGCCTTGGCCCGCTCGTCGTGGTCGGGCAGGTAGGTGTCCAGCAGCGTCAGGTAGAACTGCACGTGCACGGCCTCCTCGAAGAGCTGCCGCGACAGGTACAGCCGCGCCTCGGGGGCGTTGACGTGCTGGTAGAGGTTCAGCACGAGGTTGTTGGCCACGATCGAGTCGCCGGTGGCGAAGAAGGCCACCAGCCGGTTGATCAGGTGCCGCTCCCCCGCGCCGAGCTTGGCCAGGTCGGCGAGGTCGGACTGGAGGTCGACCTCCTCGACCGTCCAGGTGTTGCGGATCGCGGCCCGGTACCGCTCGTAGAACTCCGGGTAGCGCATCGGGCGCAGGGTCAGGTTCATGCCGGGGTCGAGCAGCATCACTGGCACGCCTCACAGATCTCGGGGTTCTCCAGGGAGCAGGCGACGGCCTCGGGCACGGAGACGGCGCCCGGTCCTGTGTCCGGTCCTGTGTCCGTCCGGGCGGCCGGCTCGGCCGGCTCCGCGGCGACCGTCGTCTGCGCGATGCGGGTGGCCGGGCGCGAACGCAGGTAGTACGTCGTCTTCAGGCCCGCCCGCCACGCGTAGGCGTACATCGACGAGAGCTTGCCGATGGTAGGGGTCGCCATGAAGAGGTTCAGCGACTGCGACTGGTCGATGTACGGCTGGCGCGCGGCGGCGAGGTCGATCAGCGCCTTCTGCGGCAGCTCCCACGCGGTGCGGTACAGCTCCTTCAGGTCCGCCGGGATCGCCGCGATGTCCTGGACGGAGCCGTCGGCGCGCTTGACCGCGTCCCTGACCTGCGGCGTCCACAGCCCGCGCTCCTGGAGGTCGCGCACGAGATAGCGGTTGACCTGCAGGAACTCGCCCGACAGGGTCTCGCGCTTGAACACGTTGGACACCTGCGGCTCGACGCACTCGTAACATCCCGCGATCGAGGCGATGGTGGCCGTGGGCGCAATCGCGATCATCAGCGAGTTGCGCAGGCCGGTGGCCGCGATCCGCTCGCGCAGGACGGCCCACTCGCCGGGGTGGACGGGCCGCGCCGCCGGATAGTGGTCGAGGTGCAGGACCCCGCGCGCCGCCCGCGTGTCGGCGTACGACGGGTGCGCGCCGTGCGCCTCGGCGAGATCGCACGACGTCCGGTACGCGGCCAGCGCCATCTCCTCGCTGATCCGGGTGGAGAGCGCCAGCGCCTCCGGCGAGTCGAACGGCAGCCGCAGCGCGAAGAACACGTCGGCCAGGCCCATCACTCCCAGGCCGATCGGCCGCCAGCGCTTGTTCGCCGCCTCCGCCTCGGGTGTCGGGTAGTAGCCCCGGTCGATGGACCTGTCGAGGAACCGCACGGCCGTCGCCACCGTGGCGCGCAGCCGCTCCCAGTCGAGGCCGCCCTCCACCAGGTGGGCGGCGAGGTTGACCGAGCCGAGGTTGCACACCGCGGTCTCGGCGTCGCTGGTCACCTCCAGGATCTCGGTGCACAGGTTGGACAGGTGGATCACGTTCCGCGGCAGCGCCGTCTGGTTGGAGGCGCGGTTGGAGGCGTCCTTGAAGGTCATCCAGCCGTTGCCCGTCTGGGCCAGCGTGCGCATCATGCGCCCGTACAGGGCCCTGGCGGGCACCTTCCTGACGTGCCGGCCGGCGGCCTCGGCCTCGCGGTAGGCGGCGTCGAACGCCTCGCCCCACAGGTCGGTGAGCTCCGGGACCTCCTTGGGGTCGAACAGCGACCACTCGCCGTCGGCCTCGACCCGGCGCATGAACTCGTCGGGGATCCAGTTGGCCAGGTTCAGGTTGTGCGTGCGCCGGGCCTCCTCGCCGGTGTTGTCGCGCAACTCCAGGAACTCCTCGACGTCGGCGTGCCACGGTTCGAGGTAGACGCAGGCCGCGCCCTTGCGCCGCCCGCCCTGGTTGACGGCGGCCACGCTCGCGTCCAGCGTGCGCAGCCACGGGACGATGCCGTTGGAGTGGCCGTTGGTGCCCCGGATCAGCGAGCCGCGCGAGCGGACCCGGGTCCAGGCGATGCCGATGCCCCCGGCGTACTTCGACAGGCGCGCCACCTGGCCGTACCGCTCGTAGATCGCGTCCAGCTCGTCGCGCGGCGAGTCCAGCAGGAAGCACGACGAGAGCTGCGGGCGGCGGGTGCCGGAGTTGAACAGCGTCGGCGAGCTCGGCATGTACGACAGCGTGGAGATCAGCCGGTACAGCTCGCCCGCCTCGGCGACGGTGTCCGCCAGCCCGCAGGCCACGCGCAGGAAGAAGTGCTGCGGGCGCTCCAGCACGCCCCGGGTCACGGGGTGACGCAACAGGTAGCGGTCGTAGACGGTGCGCAGCCCGAAGTACTCGAAACGGTCGTCGCCGGCGGGGTCCACCAGCCCGTCCAGCACGGCCGCGTCGTCCCGGACGAAGCCGGCCAGGCGGTCCTGGACCAGCCCCACCGCGTGCGTGGCCGCGATCGACTCCGAGAACGACCGCACGCCGTGCGCCGCCGCCTCCTCGGCGATCTCCTCGGCGAGCAGCCGCGCGGCGACGCGGGAGTTGGCGGGGTCGGCGATGACCCGGGCGGCGGCCTCCTCGATGGCGAGCCGCCTGTGCTCGCTCCCCCCGTCCGGCCGCCGCCTCGGCCGCGAATCAGTCACCGTCACGTGCTGTCTCCTTCGTGCGCTCGGATCACCCCGGGCGGAAGGGCACGGCGGAGCACGACCGGGCGCCCGCGGGCGGGCATGCCGGTCACTCCGTCTCGCGGCCCTCCCTCGGGGCCTGGACGACGTCACCGGCAGGTCTTCGGACTCGCGGGCGCACTCCACACGCCTAATGGCCGTCGCTTCCCAGGCCGCGGGCGGCCCAGTGCTGATGTGACGGCGGTCGTTCCCGCTCACCGCTGCGGGGCAGTTCCGGATTCACACCGGGATTCCCTCTTGCCTCGCCCCGAGGAGCGAACCAGCGACGAGCATGGATCCTACATCTAGTGGCCTGCCCGGCAACAACCCCTATAAGTTGTGTCGGCCCTACGCACCGAGCATGACCACCGGCACGAGGGACGAGTGGCGCCGGGTGTACGCGGCATGGCCGCCCAGATGGCGGCGCGGGGCAACGACCGGCGGGAGAGGCACGAGCGGCCCGGCACGGCGTGGCTCTAGACGCGGACGCCGAGGTCGCCGAGGGCGCGGCCGAGGCGGGCGGACTCCACGCCCAGCCATTGGCGGAAGTCGTCGCCGTCCAGGTACAGCGGGGTCCAGCCGTTGCGCACGCAGATCGCCTGCCAGCGCGGGGAGTCGGCGACGCCGCGGCACATCTGGACCAGGGCCGCCCTGTCGGTCTCTGCCAGGCCGGCCGGGCCCAGCAGGCCCCGCCAGTTCGCGCAGTACAGGTGGACGTCCGACTCCAGCAGGGTCGGGGCCTCGACGCCCGCGAGGCGGTCGGGCGAGGACACCGCGAGCACCCGCAGCTCCCCCGACCGCACGCGCGCCCGCACCGCCGCGTGCCCGGAGATGGCGACGGGAACGCGTCCGGCGGCCAGCGCGGCGACGGCCTCCTCGCAGGTCGGATAGGCCGCGTACCGGACCAGGCGCGGGTCGACGCCGAGGCTCTGGGCCAGCATGCCGAGCAGGACGTGGTCGACCCCGCCCGTGTTCCTGCCCGCGACGGCGAGCCGGGACGGGTCGCGCCGCAGCGCGTCGGCGAACGCGCCGAACGTCGCCAGCCGCGAGGCCGCCGGGACGACGAGGAGCTCCCACTCGCCGCAGAGGCGGGCCAGCGGGGTGGTGCCGGCGAAGGCGGTGGCCTGGCGGACGGCCCGCACCGTCCCGACCAGCTCGGGCTCGGCCATCAGCATCAGGCCGGGTTGCCGGGCGCGGGTGAACTCGGCCAGCGCCGACTCCAGGGGACGGTTGACGACCCGCACCGCCCCGGCCAGCGCCTCGCGCTCGGCCACTCCTTTGAGCGACCGGGCGATCATGTCCGTCTCGCCGCCCGCCGGCCCTGGAACCACCATCGACACCGTGGCGGAGGCGAGCCTGCGGGAGTCGGTGGCGCTCCCGCATCCGGTGGCCATTGCGACAAGCCCCGCCCCGAGCGCGAGCACCTGGCGACGACGCATGGTTCACGCCCTTTCCCCCGATATCACCTAAATGCCCAGATCACCGCCCCCACACACGGCCCCCGCCCGGCCCCGTACAGACCATCCGCGGGTCGCTCCTCGGCGACCGCGCGCGCCGCACCAGGTGTGATCGCGGCCGAGCCGGAAGTGAAGGGAACGGCCGGGTGGAGTAGAGCCGCCCGGAGGGAGGGCTCCGGACGTGTCCCCCATGCGGGGGAGGGAGTTCCCGATGTGGGGGGAGTCGCCGGGGGCGGGCCGGGCGGGAACGTGGGAGTGCGCTGAATTCGTGTTCCCGCCAAGGAGATCATCGTGTCGATGGCACAGCACACGGCGAGTTCGTCCTCGTCGCCGGTGTCGCCCGCCACTCCGGGGCCGCCCCCGCAGCCCTCATCGGCCCCGCGACGCCGCGGCGCCTGCCGGACCTGCGGGCGGGAGGGCTGACATGCGCGGGGTTCCCGAACCCGCCACCCTCGCCGCCGGACCGGCGCCCTCCCGCCGGCACCACCGCGTCCCCGACCGGAGCGGCGACCGCGTCTCCCCGACCGGCGCCCCCGGCACGGACGACGGCCTGGCCATGTGGACGCGGCGGGCGCTGGCCGAGGTGGAGGATCTGCTGGCCTCGTCCCTGCGCAGCCCGGGCGACCCCTTCCTGACCTCCGTCGCCACGCACCTGCTCGGCGCGGGCGGCAAGCGGCTGCGCCCGAGGATCGCCCTGCTCGCCGCGACGTTCGGCGACCCCGGACGGCCCGGCGTGATCCGCGCGGCGGCGGCCGTCGAGCTGGCGCACGTGGCGTCGCTGTACCACGACGACGTGATGGACGAGGCCGCGACGCGCCGCGGCGTGCCCAGCGTCAACGCGCGGTGGGGGAACCGCGTGGCCATCCTCGCCGGGGACTACCTGGTCGCCAAGTCCGCCGAACTGGCCGCGCCCCTCGGACCGGCCGCCGCCGAGGAGCAGGCCAGGATGCTGACCCGCCTCGTCGCCGGGCAGATCCGCGAAGCCGCCGGCGTGGCCACCGGCCGGCACCAGCATGCCAGGACGCGGGCCGCCGTCCCGGGACCGGGCTCCACCGTGCGATGCGGCGACCGGGGGGGACGTCGCGACGTACGGAACGGTGACCCCGAGCGGTACTACATGAGGGTCATCGCCGACAAGACGGCCGCGTTGTTCGCGCTGGCCGCGCGGCTCGGGGCGCACGCCGCGGGGGCGCGCCCCGAGCTCCGCGACGCGCTCGGCGAGTTCGCGGAGGCGTACGGCATCGCCTTCCAGTTGTGCGACGACGTGCTCGACCTCGCCGAGCCGTCCGCGCGCGCGGGGAAACCCGCGGGCGCGGACCTGCGGCAGGGCGTGCCCACGCTGCCGATGCTGCGGGCCCTGCGGGGGCGGGGCCGCGGACCGGCGAGGCTGCGCAGGCTGGTGGCCCGGGGGCCGATCACGGACGCGAACCGCCTGGCCGCCGTGACCCGCCTGCTGCGGGACTCCCCGGGCCTCGCCCAGGCCCGCGCCGAGGTCGAGCGGTACGCGGACCGGGCCCGGCGCGCCCTCGGCGCCCTGCCGGACTCCCCGGCGCGCGCGGCCCTCGACGGCATGTGCGGCGAGCTCGTGTCCCGCGCGTCCGGCCCTCCGGCCTCCGAGGCGGGCCCTCCCGGTCACCCCTCGGGGCTGACGAAGCCGGACTCGTAGGCGGCGATCACCGCCTGCGTGCGGTCACGGACGGCGAGTTTGGTGAGGATGTTGCCGACATGGGTCTTGACGGTCTCGGCTCCGACCACGAGGTGGGCGGCGATCTCGGCGTTGGACAGGCCGGTGGCCATGAGCCGCAGGACGGCCTCCTCCCGTTCGGTCAGCCGGGCGCGGCGCAGCCGGTCGGCGGCCGGGCCCGTGGCCGCGGGCCCGCGCCCGTGGGCGCCGGCCAGGCGGCGGATCGCGGCCGGGAACACCAGAGACTCTCCCCGCGCCACCACCCGCACGGCCTGCACCACCTCCGCCGGGCGGGCGCGCTTGAGCAGGAAGCCGCTCGCGCCCGCCCGCAGCGCCTCGTACACGTGGTCGTCGTTCTCGAACGTGGTGACGACGAGCACCTTCGGGGGCGCGGCGGAGGCGGCCAGCAGGCGGCGCGTCGCCTCGATGCCGTCGATGGCGGGCATCCGCACGTCCATGAGCAGCACGTCGGGGCGGGAGCGCGCCACCAACGCCATCACCTCGGCCCCGTCGGCCGCCTCGCCGACGACCTCCAGATCGGGCTGTGCGTCGACGATGACGCGCAGCCCCACCCGGATCAGCTCCTCGTCGTCGACGATGCCCACGCGTATCGAGGTATCGGCAACAGGGCGGAATACGGGCGCATTCATCGGGGCCGTTCCACCGGCAGGCGTACGGACACCTTCCACCGCCCGCCGTCAGGCCCGGCGGACATGGAGCCGCCGAGCAGGATGACGCGCTCGCGCATGCCCGCCAGCCCCCGCCCGCCCTCGCGGCGCACGAGGGAGCCGGTCACGGGGTTGGTCACGTCGATGGCCAGCGTGCGGGCGTCGGCGGCGACGCGCACCGCCACCGGGACCGGGCCCGCGTGCCGCAGCACGTTGGTGAGGCTCTCCTGGATGATGCGATACCCCTCGCGCGACACGGGGGCCGACAGCTCCGCCACCGGCCCCACGACCTGGGCGCGCACCTCGACGCCCGTGCCACGCGAGTGTTCCACGAGGCGGCCCAGGTCGGCCAGCCCGTGGTGGGGGGCGCCGTCCTCGGACGAGCCGCCGACAGGACGGACGCCACCGTCCGCGAACCCGGCCGTGCCGTCACCGATGATCCCGAACGTGCCACCGTCCGCGATTCCGGCCATGCGGTCGCCCGCGAACGCGGGCGCCTCGGCGGGGTCGGGCTCGCGCAGCATGCCGAGCACGCGGTCCAGGTCCTCCGCCGCGGCGCGGCCGGTCTCCTCGATGGCGGCGAGGGCGCGGCCCGCGAAGTCCGGATCGGTGCGCAGCAGCTCGCGCGCGGCGGCGGCCTGTAACGTCGTCACGGTCAGCGCGTGGCCGATGGAGTCGTGAAGCTCGCGGGCCAGGCGGTTGCGCTCGGCCAGCCTGGCGGCGCGCGCCTCCAGCGCGGCGATCCGCTCGGAGGAGGACGGGCCGAGCAGCACCGGCGCCATCACGGCCGCGAGGCCGCCGAGCCCGGCGACGGCGTAGAGCACGCCGACCGGCATGAGCACGCCGAGCAACCCGAGCCACAGGCTGCCGTGCCGGTCCAGCGGCCCGAGCCACATCCCGTCGAGGGCGCCGCTCACGATGCCGAGCGACTCGCCGGCGAACGCCAGCCCCATCACCAGCGGGATGAGCAGTAGTAACCCGACCAGTCCCCCGGCGACCAAGTGGACCGCGAACCACAGGGCCGCCCGCAGGCGGGTCTCACGCCCTGCCCGGCCGGGCTCGGCCGTCACGGGCGGGTCGGGAAGGGCCACGCCGAGCAGCGAGCGCGCGGCCGCGATCTCCAGGGCGCGCGTGCCGCGCAGGAACGGCGGCACCAGGCCGATCACGGCGACGAGGGCGAGCACGAGCACGAGCAGCCCGTACGGCGCGCCGGGGACGGCGAACATGCCGGCGAAGGCCACGCCGAGCAGGACGTACGGCAGGAGCAGGACCGCGCCGAGCAGCAGGTGGACGGCGCGCCGGTACGTCGTGCCGCTGACGAGCGGGGCGACCAGGCCGCGGATCCACACGCCCGCCATTCTCCCAGACCACCCACTCCCGGCTCCGCCGTCTCTCAGCCACCCGGACGGCGCCTGGCTCACGTTTTCGTCGTAGGCGGGCGCTATACAGGGACGGACACCGGTGGGCTGGGCCGACGGCCCTCGGCCGGCGCCGAATGAGGGGGACGAAAGGTCACGGTCATGACGAGAACCCAGGTCGAACCAGCACACACCCATCCGAGGCAGGACTTCCCTCGCCTGGCCGATCCGTTCCGGCGCGAGCTCCTGGCCCACTGCTATCGGATGACGGGCTCGGTGCACGACGCGGAAGACCTGGTGCAGGAGACCTACCTGCGCGCGTGGCGTTCCTTCGACGGCTTCGAGGGGCGCTCGTCGCTGCGGACGTGGCTGTACCGCATCGCGACGTCCGCGTGCCTGACGGCCCTGCGGAGCCGAGGCCGCCGCGCCCTGCCCACCGGTCTGGGCGGGCCCGGAGCCGACCCCGCCGATCCTCTGACCGCCCTGCCCGAGGTCACCTGGCTGGAGCCGCTGCCCGACGCGCTCGCCGGGGCGGCCCCCGCCGACCCGGCCGCGATCGTGACCTCGCGCGAGAGCGTGCGCCTGGCGTTCGTCGCGGCCCTGCAGCACCTGCCGCCGCGCCAGCGGGCCGTGCTGATCCTCCGGGACGTCATGCAGTGGCGGGCCGCCGAGGTCGCGTCGATGCTGGACCTCACGACGACGGCGGTGAACAGCCTCCTGCAGCGCGCCCGCGCCCAGCTCGCCCGCGTGTCGCCGAGCGAGGAGACCGTCGCGGAGCCCACGGCGGCCCGCGAGCGCGAGCTGCTCGACCGGTACGTCGCGGCCTTCGAGCGCAAGGACGTCGGCGCGATCGTCGAGCTGTTCAGGGCCGACGCCGTCTGGGAGATGCCGCCCTACACCGCCTGGTATCAGGGCCGCGAGCGCATCGCCCGCCATCTGGAGACGGTGTGCCCGGCACGCCCGGGCCGCGTCCTCCTGGTGCCGGTCACCGCCAACGGCCGGCCCGCGTTCGGGCTGTACCTGCGAGACGGCGAGGACGGCGGCTACAGGGCCTTCACCCTGCAGGTGCTGACGGTGGCCCCGGCGGGCATCACCCACGTGGCGAACTTCATGAGCCCCGGGCTGTTCGAGACGTTCGGCCTGCCCCGCGTCCGGCCCGCCGTCACGGGCGGGTGAGCGTCACCGGACGGCCGGGCGCCGGACCGTCCGGTGACGGGGGCTCGCCGGCGGCGTCGGACGGTCCGTCAGCCCCGGCGGTTCCTCAGCGGTGGCGGGGGCGGGCCTTCAGGCGGGCGCCGGGCAGGGCCGGGGCGGGCAGCGGCGCGCCGTCGAAGCCCTCGACGGCGCCGAACGCGGTGCCCTCCGCCCATTCCTTGCGGAACCGCTCGATCTCCTCGTGGGTGCGGCCGACGAAGTTCCACCACATGACGAGCCGCTCCTCGAACGGCTCGCCGCCGAGCAGCAGCACCCGGCTCGCGGGTCCCGCGGCGAAGGCCAGCTCGGTGCGCCCCTGCCCGAGGTACAGCAGCGGCCCTGGCTCCAGGGCGGCGCCGTCCACCTCGGCCGCGCCGCTCATCACCAGCGCGGCGTACTCGAAGTCGGGCCGGACGTGCAGGGTGGTCGCCGCGCCCTCCTCCAGGGCCAGCTCGGCGCCGACGAGCGGGGTGTAGGCGCGCGCGGGTGAGGTCGCCCCGCCGAGCTCGCCGATGATGACGGTCGTCCTGACGCCCGGCCCGGTCAGCACCGGCAGGTCGGGGTGATGGTCGAACGCCGGCTCGGTGTGCCGGGACGCGTCGGGGAGCGCCACCCAGAGCTGGACGCCGTGCAGGACGCCCTCCACCGGCGACTCCTCGGCGTGGGAGATCGCGCGGCCGGCCGTCATGAGGTTCAGCCGCCCGGGGGTGATCACCTGCTCGCTGCCGAGGCTGTCGCGGTGCAGGACCTCCCCTTCGAGCAGCCAGGTGACCGTCTGGAGGCCGGTGTGCGGGTGGGGGGCCACCCGCATGGCGGCGGGCTCGGGGCCGTAGTGGTCGACGAAGCACCACGCGCCGACCATGCGGCGGTCGCGGCCGGGGAGGCTGCGGGTCACCTTCATGCCCCGGGTGCCGCCGAGGACGACGTCCCGTCCCTCCAGCAGCTCGTGCGCGACACCCGCGGCCTGCGCCGAGCCCTCGCACACCGTCTCCTGAGGATCGCTTTCCAGATTGCTCACCCGACGACTGTACGACCCACCCGCCCGGCCGTGCCCCGCACGGTGGGTCCCGGTCCCCGGACGAGCGCGCCCGTCCGGGGACCGGGAAGCCGGGCGGGCACGCGTCGACAGGTCAGCCCGGAGACGTCACTCGACGGTGACGCTCTTGGCCAGGTTGCGCGGCTTGTCGACGTCGCGCTCCAGGGCGACGGCCGCGTGGTAGGCGAAGAGCTGGAGGGGGATGCCGAGGAGGATCGGGTCCAGCTCGACCTCGTTCTTCGGCACCACGATGACGTCCTCGGCCAGCTTGGCGTCCGGCTCGCGGTGGCCGATCATGAGCACCTTGCCGCCCCGGGCGCGGATCTCCCCGAGGGTGGTGAGGTTCTTGTCGAGCAGCTCGTCGTCGGGGACGACCGCCACCGTGGGCATGTCCGGGCCGATCAGCGCCAGCGGGCCGTGCTTCAGCTCGCTCGCCGGGTACGCCTCGGCGTGCACGTAGGAGATCTCCTTGAGCTTCTGCGCGCCCTCGCGGGCCACCGGGTACCCGCGCACCCGCCCGACGAACATCATGCCGGGGTGGGGCGCGTACTTGCGGGCGAGGGCGGCGATGGCGTCGCCCTGCTCGACGATCCGCTCGATCTGCTCGGGCAGCCTCCTGAGCCCGTCGGCGATGCGCCGCCCGTCGGAGGGGGACAGGTCGCGGACGCGGCCGAAGTGCAGCGCGATCAGCGCGAACGCGACGGCCGTCGAGGTGAACGCCTTGGTGGAGGCCACCGAGACCTCGGGCCCCGCGTGCAGGTAGACGCCGCCGTCCACCTCGCGGGCGATGGCGCTGCCGACCGCGTTGACGACGCCGAGCACGCGCCCGCCCTTGCGCTTCAACTCCTGGACGGCGGCGAGCGTGTCGTAGGTCTCGCCCGACTGGCTGACGGCGACGTACAACGTGTCGTGCTCGACCACGGGGCTGCGGTAGCGGAACTCGGAGGCGGGCTCGGCGTCGGCGGGGATGCGGGCGAGCTCCTCGATGAGCTGGGCGCCGATCTGGCCGGCGTAGTAGGCCGAGCCACAGCCGATGATCTTGACGCGGCGGAAGGCGCGGGTCTCGCGGGGGTCGAGGTTGAGCCCGCCCAGGTGGGCGATGTGGAAGCGGTCGTCGAGGCGCCCGCGCAGCGTGCGCGCCACCGACTCGGGCTGGTCGGAGATCTCCTTGAGCAGGTAGTGCTCGTACCCGCCGGTGTCGTAGTGCCCGGCGTCCCAGTCGACGGTCAGCGGCTCCTTGGACGTGGCGCGGGCGTCCATGGTGAACGTGTGGAAGCCGTCGGCCTTCAGCACGGCGAGCTCGCCGTCCTCCAGGTGGACGACCTGGCGGGTGTAGCGGACCAGCGCGGCGACGTCGGAGGCGCAGAACATCTCCTTCTCGCCGATGCCGATCACGATCGGGCTGCCGTTGCGGGCGACGACGATCTCGGAGCCGCGCTCGGCGTCCACGACGGCGATGCCGTAGGTGCCGACGACGCTCTTCAGCGCCTTCCTGACGGCCTCCTCCAGCGAGCCGGTGTCCTGGACGGTGCGGGCGATCAGGTGGGCGAGCACCTCGGTGTCGGTCTCGGAGACGAACACGGCGCCGTCGGCGATCAGCTTGGCGCGCAGTTCGTCGGCGTTCTCGATGATGCCGTTGTGGACGACCGCGATGCGCTCCTTGGTGTCCAGGTGGGGGTGGGCGTTGACGTCGTTGGGCACGCCGTGCGTGGCCCAGCGGGTGTGCCCGATGCCGAGACCGCCCTTGAACCGCGCGGGCACGGCCCCGGCCAGGTCGGCGACCCTGCCCTTGACCTTGCGTACTTTCAGCCCTTTGTTGTTCACCACGAGACCGGCCGAGTCGTAGCCTCGGTACTCCAGGCGCTGCAGTCCTTCCAGAAGGATCGGCGCCGCGTCCTTCGGCCCGATATAAGCGACGATTCCGCACATTTCAATCTCCTTGGCGCTAGCCGTACACGATGCGGCGCAGTTGGCGCAGGGACAGCTCGGGGGCCGCGACGCGGCGGGCCGACAGCTCGGCGGCGATACCGGGGAAGATCTGATCGTTGGTGAGACCTCGGGCCTTCATCTCACTGTGACGGCGGCGGACGTACTCCTCGACGGACTCGGAGAAGTAGGCCACCACCTCCGCCACGACCCGTGCCGCCTCCCCCGGGCCGAGGGAGGTCGTCCGGGTCAGGTGGGTGATCAGATCCTCGTAGGAATGCCGGGCCGTTGACACAGGCCAGGACTTTACGCAGGAAAGAGATGACACGCCAAGATTTCTGCCCGAATTCGGGCAAGGATACGCACTAGAAGGGCTTGCCGTCCGGCATCGAGCAGGCAATGGACACGTCGAGCACACCGGGCGCTCCCGATCCGGCAGGGGCATGGACGCCCAGTACCCGCGAACCGGCCGGTCACGCGCCGCGCGCCGCCCACCTCGCCCGAGGATGCCACGGGAGGGCGGGCCGCCGGTCAGGTTCGCACGTTCGAAGACGGCTCACGCGGCGGACTGCGCACACCAGGTCCGTGGACGCGCTAGAGTCTTTGCGTGACCGGGGAGCGTTCCCGGGGCTCACGCGGACGTGGCTCAGCTGGTAGAGCATCACCTTGCCAAGGTGAGGGTCGCGGGTTCGAATCCCGTCGTCCGCTCGAAAGATCCTGGTGGAGTGGCCGAGAGGCGAGGCAGCGGCCTGCAAAGCCGCGTACACGGGTTCAAATCCCGTCTCCACCTCGACGGGATCTCGCACTTCCGGGATCCGGTAAAGTTGTACCAGGCGTCGGCAAGGGCCCTCCGAGGTTCTTGGTGATCGCGCGGACGTGGCTCAGCTGGTAGAGCATCACCTTGCCAAGGTGAGGGTCGCGGGTTCGAATCCCGTCGTCCGCTCTGATTCCTCATCGAGGGCGATTAGCTCAGTGGGAGAGCGCTACCTTGACACGGTAGAGGCCACTGGTTCAATCCCAGTATCGCCCACCATCAGAAGCCCAGGCCGACGGCCTGGGCTTTCTGCTTTCCCCGGCCCGATGGGCCCCGGCGCGGCGAACCGAACGGATGAAGCGGACGTCTCACTTACGTGGACCTCAGACGCGCGCTGCCCGTCGTCCTGGCCGTCGCCGGCGTGTGCGCGGCGGCCCTCCTGATCTGGTGGGCGGTTAGCCCGTCGCCGCCGGCGCCGGTGTCGTGTCCCGTACGAACCGGAACGGGACATAGCTTGGTGGTTGACCGGGCAGGGGGCGGCTCGACACGATCGACGGGGAAGGACGCACGGACGAGGGAGGGGTGTCCGCGATGGCGAGAGTTCTGATCATCACCGGTGACGCGGCCGAGGATCTCGAGGTGATGTATCCGTACCAGCGGCTGCTTGAGGAGGGATACGAGGTCGACATCGCCGCGCCGAGCGCCAAGAAGCTCCAGTTCGTCGTGCACGACTTCGTGGCCGGCTTCGACACCTACACCGAGAAGCCCGGCCACTCCTGGCCCGCCGACGTCGCCTTCGCGGACGTCGACCCGTCCGCCTACGCGGCGCTGGTGATCCCTGGCGGGCGCGCGCCCGAGTACATCCGCAACGACGCCGACTGCCGCCGCATCGTGCGCCACTTCGCCGAGAACGGCCTGCCCATCGCCGCGCTGTGCCACGGCCCGCTGGTCCTGGCCGCCGCCGGTGTGCTGAAGGGCCGGTCGAGCAGCGCTTACCCCGCCTGCGCGCCCGACGTCGAGCTGGCCGGGGCGACCTGGGTGGACAGCGAGGCGCACATCGACGGCAACCTGGTCACCGGCCGCGCCTGGCCGGACCACCCCGCCTGGATGCGCGAGTTCCTCAAGATCCTCAAGGTCACGGCTCCGGCCTAGAACCCGACGTCCCGGCGCATCAGATCGTCCGGGTCCTCCCTGCGGACCACCAGGCGGGGCCCGGCCTCGCCGACGGCGACCACGGGCGGGCGGCCGGTGAGGTTGTAGGTCGAGGCCATCGAGTGGTGGTACGCGCCGGTGGCGGCCACGGCGATCAGGTCGCCGGGGTGGACGTCGGCGGGCAGCGGCACGTCCTCGGCGAGGGTGTCCCCGGCCTCGCAGTGGTGCCCGACCACGGTCACGGCGCGCGTGCCCGCGTGCGTCCTGCGCCCGATCAGCCGCATCTCGTACGGCGCGCCGTACAGGGCGTGGCGGGGGTTGTCGCTCATGCCGCCGTCGACGGCGACGTACGTCCGGTTGAGGCCCTTCTTGAGGGAGATGACCCGGTACAAGGTCAGGCCCGCGGGCCCGCTGATGGCCCGCCCGGGTTCGACGATCAGCCGGGGCGCGGGCAGCCCGAGGCCGGCGCACCGATCCTCGACGGCCGCGGTCAGCCGGCGGGCGTAGGACGGGATGTCCAGCCCGTGCTCTCCTTCGAGGTAGGCGATGCCGTGCCCGCCACCGAGGTCCAGCTCGGGCAGGGCGATCCCGTGGCCTTCGCGGATGCGGGCCATCTGCTCGACCATCACCCGCGCGGCGGCCTCGTACGGCTCGGGCGCGCAGATCTGGGAGCCCAGGTGGCAGTGCAGGCCGGCGAGCCGCAGCCGGGGCTGCGCCAGGACCCGTCCCACGGCGTCGCCTGCGGCGCCCGTGGCGATCGAGAGGCCGAACTTCTGGTCCTCTCCCCCGGTGCGGACGGCCGCGCAGACTCCGGCGTCGATGTCGGGGATGACCCGGATCAGCACCTTCTGCCGCCGGCCCGCCGGGACCAGCGCCGCTAGGCGGTTGATCTCGGCGATGTTGTCCACGACGATCCGCCCCACGCCCTCGGCGACCGCGTACTGCAACTCGTGCGGCGTCTTGGCGTTGCCGTGGAAGAGGATCCGTTCCGCCGGGAAGCCGGACGCCCGCGCGACCGCCAGTTCGCCGCCGCTGCACACGTCCAGGCCGAGGCCCTCGGCGCGGATCCAGCCGGCCATCGCGCGGCAGAGGAACGCCTTGGCCGCGTAGGCGATCTCGGCGTCCGGCAGGGCCGCCCGGTAGGCGCGGCACCGCCCGCGGACGTCGGTCTCGTCGACGACATAGGTGGGCGTGCCGAACCGGTTCGCGATCGCCGTCAGGGACGCTCCCGAGACGGTGGCGTCGCCGTCGGGCTCGAACACCGTGGTCGCGGACCACGGCCAGTGGGTGGTTTCGGTCATGAGAGACATGGGGCCTCGCCTCCCGCGGGGTCTTCGGGGATGTCGGCGGAGTCCTCGGCCGCGGGGACGGCGGGGTCCTCGGTGAGGTCTCCGGTGGTCTCCAGGGACTGCGCCAGGACGCACATCACGCGGCCCGCACGACGCCGCGCTCGGGGGCGCGGGCGGGCGTGGCGCCCGCGGGGTCGAGGACGATCCCGGTGACACCGAGATCGGCGAGCATGTGCCGCAGGGCGGGTTCGCTGAGGCGGATCCAGTGCTGCCCCTCGCCGAGCACCCTGGTCAGCGCCAGGGGCGAGGAGAAAGCGACGGCCGTCCTCGCCCCGGCGACCGTCCGGAACAGGCGCAGCGACACGACGTCGGCCCCTCGCACCGGGACCACTAACAGCGGATCGGCTTCGGTTCCCACGATCTTTCCTCCTGGCAGCGGTTCTCGAGGCCCTTCACATTCGCCTCGAACGCCACGCTAGGACGAGAGAAGGCGTCTGATATCTGCTCTTGACGCCCTTCTGACGGCTGTGCCCGGAGAACCGACGCGGCTTTGACGCGCCGCCGCCACCCCGGCGTGAGGACGTGAGCAGAGGGCCGTAAGCCCGTGAGCAACAAACCGTAAACGGCGCCGGGCACAGTGAGAACGTCGAGGCGGACGTGAGCGCTGAGGAGGCCGGAGATGCCGGAGAGCCATAGGTTGCGGGTGGCCGTCATCATCGGCAGCACCCGTAACGGCCGGTTCGGCCCCACGGTGGCCCGCTGGTTCAGCGCCCGTGCCGTCAGGCGTGGAGACCTCGACGTCGACCTGATCGACCTGGCCGAGACCCGCCTGCCCGAGACGCTCACCGACCAGGACGAGGCCATCCCGCCCCAGGTCCGCGCCCTCGCGCCCCGCCTCGCCGCCGCCGACGCCTTCGTCATCGTCACGCCCGAGTACAACCAGAGCTTTCCGGCGCCGCTGAAGACCGCCATCGACTGGTATTACGAGGAATGGAAGGCCAAGCCCGTCACCTTCGTCTCCTATGGCAGGGAGTCGGGCGGACTGCACGCCGTCGCCCAGTTGCGCCAGGTCTTCACCGAACTGCACGCCGTGCCGATCCGCAACACGATCAGCCTCCCCTGCTACTGGGAGCTGTTCGCCGCCGACGGGAGCTGGCCGAGACCGGGCGCGGACTGCAACAGCGCCATCAAGACGACCTTGGACCAGCTCGCCTGGTGGGCGCACGCCCTGCGCGCCGCGCGGGCCGAGCGTCCGTACACGACCTGAGACCTCCCTCCCATCCATCACAGAACAGAAGCGATAGCCATGAGCGACCTTCAGCAGCAGGTGCAGAACACCATCGACGAGCTGGTCGAGTCCGGAGCCGAGCGGGGGCTGCAGGTCGCCGTGTACAAGGACGGTGACCTGGTCGTGGACGCGGTCGCCGGCACCGACCCGGCCACCGGGCGCGCGATCACCAGCGACACCCCGATCTACAGCAGCTCCACCGGCAAGTCCCTCACCAGCGCCGTGGTGCACGTGCTGGCCGAGCAGGGCGTGTTCTCCTACGACACCCCCATCTCCGAGGTGTGGCCGGAGTTCGCCGCGCACGGCAAGCAGGCCGCGACCATCCGCCACGCGCTGGCCTTCACCGTCGGCGTCCCGGGCGTCCCCGAGGACACCACCGCCGACGACCTGCTCGACTGGGACAAGATCACCACCGCGCTGGCCGGGACCGAGCCGTGGTGGGAGCCGGGCACCAAGGTCGGCTACCACCCCCAGACCTTCGGCTACATCCTGGGCGAAATCGTCCGCCGCGCCACCGGCAAGCCCATCTCCCAGGTCCTGCACGAGCAGATCGCCCGGCCGCTGGGACTGGAGCGGGAGATCTACCTGGGCGTCCCCGAGACCGAGCTGTCGCGGGTCGCGCGGCTGGAGCAGACGGGCCCGCAGATCGACATCGAGCAGCTACGCGCGATGATGCCGACCTTCTTCAAGATCGCGCCGCCGGCCGTGCAGCTGTCGGCCGAGCTGTGCAATCGCGACGACTACCTCAAGGCCGACATCCCGGCCGGTGGCACGCTGACCGCGCGTGGCGTGGCCAAGGTGTACGCGGCGCTGGCCGGGCAGCTTCCCGGGACCAAGCCGCTGGTGTCGGCCGAGCGGCTGGCCGAGATCTCGGCGGTGGCCGTCGCCGACACCGACCAGATCTTCGGCATGCCCACCCAGTACGCGCTGGGCTACTCGATCGGCCGCCCGGTGCCCGACGCGCCCGCCGGCGCCACCATCATCGGCTGGCCGGGCGCCGGCGGCAGCGTGGCCGATGTCGACCTGACCAACGACATCGCCTTCGCCGTCACCAAGACCCGCTTCACCTCTGGCGACTTCACCACCATCGCCCCCATCTCCGCCCTGGTCACCAAGTCCCTCACCTGACCCGGCCCCACGTCTCCAGGCCAGGTCCGTCCTGAACCCGGACCTGGCCTGGTCATCCCCCGGACCCGCCCCGGCCGGCCGTGTGCCTCCTCTGGGGCGCACCGTCCCTGATCGCCGGTGCGCCCCGGAGGTCGTGGGCGGGTCCGGTCCAAATCGGCCACCCGACCTACCACCTGGAGCTTCCGTGTCCCGCAAGATCATCGCCGTAGTGTACGCCTCGCTGGACGGCGTCATCGACAACCCCGAATGGTCCATGCCCTACTTCAACGAACAGGCCGGCCAGCGCGCCCGCGCCACCCTGTTCGCCAGCGACACCCTGCTGCTCGGGAAGGGCACCTACGAGGGCTTCGCCCAGGCCTGGCCCACCATGGCCGAGCAGGAGGGCCTGGATGGGTTCGCCCACCGGATGAACACCCTGCCCAAATACGTCGTCTCCACCACCATCGACAAGACGGAATGGGGCCCGGTCACGGTCATCCGCGACGACGTCATCAAGCAGATCACCGAGCTGAAGAACAAGCCCGGCGACAACATCCTCATCTACGGCGTCGGGCGGCTCGCCCACACCCTGCTCGAACACGGCCTGCTCGACGAGCTGGAGATCTGGATCCACCCCGTCCTGGTCGGCATCACCGCCCCCGGCGCCCAGATCGTCCGCGAGGGCAGCAAGGCCCTGCTCGAACTCGCCGAGGCCACCACCTTCGACTCCGGCATCGCCGTCCTGTCCTACCGCCCGGCCACGACCGCCGACTGACATCACCGAACGACCACCGAGGGGCGCGCACGGCCACCGTGCGCGCCCCTTCCGCGTCGCGCGCGTGCCGGTGGCCCAGCGCGGCACGACGAAAGGGGGACCGGGCCGGCCCGGTCCCCCTTTCGTGCGCCTGCGGTCAGCCGGCGTGGGGTGGCATGGCCGGGGGGATGTTGTGGTTCAGGCGGAACAGGTTGGAGGGGTCGTAGTCCCGCTTCACCTCGGCGAGCCGCCGGTAGTCGGCGGCCGTGTAGGCGGCGGGCACCCGTTCCGGGTCGCCGAGGAAGTTCAGGAACGTGGCGCCGGTGCCGTGCGGCCTGAGCTTCGCCGTCACCTCCGGCACGTCGGCGTCCACGCTGATGGCGAACGGCGCCATGCGCGGGCCGATCGGCCCGGCGTCCGGGCCGGGGGCGGACATGGCGCCGCCCCAGTGCCGGAGCTCCACGCTGGCCACCGGCGACTCCGGGTCCTCCTGGATCGCGGTGGCGAGCGCGTCCACGACCGGGTCGGGCAGCTCGTGGTAGAAGTCCAGGAACGGCGCGGCCTGGCCGCCCATGACCGCGTCGGCGAAGGCCGTCGGGCGGATGTCGTCCAGGAAGGCGGGCCCGGCCACCTCGCGCAGCGGGCGCAGCAGCCGCTCGCCCTCCGCCGGGTCGCCGGCGTACATGGCCTTGACGACGAGCACGCGCCGGCCGCGCACGGCCTCGTGGAAGTCCTCGGTGTCGGGAACGCGCCGCAGGACGATGGCGGTGCTCAGCGCGTCGGGGGCCTCGGCCGCCCACCGCCGGTAGAAGTCGAGCGTCTCGGCGCCGCGTTCGATGGAGTGGTACGACTGGCCCGCGTAGACCTCGGGGACCGGGTAGAGCCGGAACTCCAGCGCGGTGACGACGCCGAAGTTGGCGCCGCCTCCGCGCAGCGCCCAGAACAGCGCGGGGTGGCTGTCCGGGCTCGCGGTGACGAGGGAGCCGTCCGCGGTGACGACCTCGGCGCGCAGCACGCTGTCGGCGGCGAAGCCGTGCTTGCGTCCCAGCCATCCGACCCCGCCGCCGAGAGTGTAGCCCGTGACGCCGACGACGGCCGAGGAGCCGGCGAGCGGCGCGAGGCCGGACCGCCTGGCCTCGGCGATCACCTCGCCCCACAGCGCGCCGGGGCCGACGCGGGCGATCCGCCGGTCCGGGTCGACCATGACGGCCGCCTGGGAGTCGGTCCTGAGCAGGACGCCTCCGTCGGAGGGGACCCAGGTGCCGTGCCCGGTGACCTGGACGGCCAGCGGCAGTTCCTCCTCGCGGGCGGTGAGGACGGCGGCGCGGACGTCCGCGGGCCCGGAAGCCTCGGCGACGATCACCGGGTAGGGGTCGATCGTGTCATATAGGGGTTCCCGGTATTCGTCGTATCCGGGGTCGTCCGGACGGTGAACGGCGCCCGCGAAACCGAGGCGCGAAAGGCGGGCGGCGACGGCGGCGGCGTCGATCCCGGGATATCGGTACGTCTGCTCCTGCACGTTCTGGCTCATCTCAAAACCCTTCCGTCATATCCATCGAAGATCGTCCTGGCGGGCGTTCGGTGGTCGGCGCCCAGGTGGGCGGCCTTCTCGGGGAAAGCCGGAGCAGGCGAGCCGTTCTCCGCACCCGGCTCAAGGGCCGGCGCGAGGGATCCGGACGGGAGGCCGCTCGCCCGGCGCCCGTACGCCGCGGACCGCGTCCGCTGCCCTGCGGGCTGGCGTCGTGCGGTGCCATCTGCGGCTCCTTCGCGCGTGTGTCCGGCCTATTGTGTTTAACTCTGGGGCAGAGGTTTTACGGCATGTTGCTCACTCGCTTACGGGTCCTCTCTGTGCCCCCGTAAAGGTCGTGATTCCTGAGGGTGCGTGGCGATATCGTGGCATTCATGCGTTTTGGGGTTCTGGGAGCGCTCGCTGTATGGACGGCCACCGGTGATCCTGTGACCGTCCCCGGCGTGAAAGTGCGCGCCCTGCTCGCCGACCTTCTTCTGCACGACGCCCGGCCCGTGCCCGCCGACCGCCTCATCGACGACCTGTGGGGCGACAGGCCGCCCGGCAACCCCGCGGGCGCGTTGTCCGCCAAGGTGTCCCAGCTCCGCCGCGCGCTCGACGACGCCGAACCGGGCGCACGCGACCTCCTGGTCGCCCGGCCCGCCGGCTACCTGCTGGACGTCCCCGCCGAGGCCGTGGACGCGCGCCGCTTCCATGCCCTCGTCGCCGAGGCCCGCGCCACCGACGACCCCCGCGTCCGAGCGTCCCTGCTCGCGGACGCGCTCGCCCTGTGGCGCGGCCCCGCCTACGCCGACTTCGCCGACGACGCGTTCACCCGCCCCGCCGTCGCCCGCCTCGACGAGCAGCGGCTCACCGCCTGCGAGGACCAGGCCGAGGCGCGGCTCGCCCTCGGCGAGCACACGCTACTCGCCGACGAACTCGCCGAGGTCCTCCGGCGGTACCCGCTGCGCGAACGGCTGCGCGCCGCGCACATGCGGGCCCTGTACCGCGCCGGCCGGCAGAGCGAGGCGCTGGACGGCTACGAGGAGCTGCGCGTCCGCCTCACCGACGAGCTGGGCCTGGACCCGGGCGCGGATCTCGTCGCCCTGCACCGCGCGATCCTCAACCAGGACCCCTCGCTGGACCCGCCGCCGGGACGCCACACCGCCACCGCGCGCCCGGTCACCAACCTGCCCGCCCCGCTCACCGACCTCATCGGCCGGGAGGAGGCGGTGGACGACGTCCGCGCGCAGCTCCAGACGTCGCGGCTCGTCACGCTGACCGGCCCCGGCGGCGTCGGCAAGACGCGGCTGGCCCTGGAGACCGCCGGGGGCCTGGTGGACTCCTACGCCGACGGCGTGTGGCTGGTCGAGCTGGCCGTCCTGGAACGGCTCGGCACGCCCGACGCTCTCGGCTCGCTGATCGACGCGGTCATGTCGGCGCTGGACATCCGCGACGGCGGCGCCCCCGGCCGGCCCATGACCCCGCTGGAGCGGCTGATCGCCGCGCTGCGCACGCGCAGGACGCTCCTCGTCCTGGACAACTGCGAGCACGTCGTCGACCAGGTCGCCGAGCTGGCCGAGTCCCTGCTGCGGGCAGCCCCCGGCCTGCGCGTCCTCGCCACGAGCCAGGAGCCGCTCGCGCTGCCGGGCGAGGTCGTCTGGAACGTACCCCCTCTGCGGGTGCCCGGTCGCGGGGCGGCCGAGGACCCCGCCGAGCTCGAACAGTCCAGCGCCGTCCGGCTCTTCGTCACGCGGGCCTCGGCCGCCACGCGCGGCTTCACCCTGGACGAGGACACCGCCCCGGACGTCGCGGTGCTGTGCCGGCGTCTCGACGGCATCCCGCTGGCGCTGGAGCTGGCCGCGACCAAGGTGCCCACCCTCGGCGTGCACGGGCTGGTCGCCCGGCTGGACGACCGCTTCCGGCTGCTGGCCACCGGCCACCGGGGCGCGCCGCCGCGCCAGCAGACCCTGACCGCGATGATCGACTGGAGCTGGGAACTGCTGACCGCGCCCGAGCGGATCGCGCTGCGCCGCCTGGCGGTCCACGCCGACGGCTGCACCCTGGAGGCCGCCGAGTCCGTCTGCTCGGGAGAGGACCTGCCGGCCGCGGCCGTCCTGGACCTGCTGGCCCGCCTGGTCGACCGGTCGCTGGTGGTGGCCGTGCACGGCGTCGACGGCCCCCGCTACCGCCTGCTGGAGTCGGTGTCGGCCTACTGCCTGGAGCGCATGCACGAGGCGGGCGAGTTCGAGCAGGTGCGGCGGCGCCACCACGAGTACTACATCGACCTGGCCGAGAAGGCCGCCCCCCATCTGTACGGCAAGGACCAGCGCCGGTGGCTGGCCCGCCTCGACGGCGCCACCGCCAACCTGCGCGCCGCGCTGGACGCCGCCCTCGCCGACCGGCACGCCGAGTGCGCGCTGCGCATGGTGAACGCGCTCGCCTGGTACTGGTTCCTGCGCGGACGCCTCGCCGAGGCGCGGCGGTCCCTGGCCGCCGCGCTGGCCCTGGCCCAGCCCATGGACGTAGGCGGGGACGGCGAAGGCGACCCGCACGCCGCTTTGCGCGCACGCGCCACCGCCTGGCACGCCGGCGTCGTCCTGCTCCAGGGCGACACGGGCGGCACAGGCCCCGCGGACGCCCCCCGTGCCGAGCCGCGCGAGACGGCGCTGCGCGCGTACGACGGCGTCGAGGACGCGTGCGGGCTGGCCCGGTCGCAGTGGTTCCTGGCCTTCGCCGGACTGGACGCCGGTGACCTGGCCGCCAGCGAGGAGCTGCTGAAGCACGCGCTGGACGGTTCCCGCGCCATCGGGGACGATTGGGGCGTCGCCGCGGCCCTGGTGACCCGGACCAAGCTCGCACACCTGCGCGGCGACGTGGACGCGCTGCGGCGCGACGGTGAGCGCAGCGCCGAGCTGTTCGAGACGCTCGGCGACCGCTGGGGCGAGCTGCAGGCGAACGGCTGGCTCGGCGCGCTCGCCGAGATGACCGGCGACTACGAGCGGGCCCGCGCGCTGCACGCCGACGGCCTGCGCATGGCCGAGGAGCTCGCGCTGTGGCCGGACGTCTCCGGGCGGCTGGCGTGGCTGGGCTGGATCGCCCTGCAGCAGGGCGATTACGCGCGGGCCCGTGAGTACTGCGAGGAGGCCGTGCGCCTGGCCAGGGAGCAGACCTTCCGGCCGCTCCAGGTGTTCGCCGAGATGGGGCTCGCGTTCGCCGCGCGCAAGGACGGGCTGCTGGACGTCGCCGAGCGCCACCTGCGGGACGTCCTCGACTCCACGCCCCGCAGGGACGCCGCGCAGGAGCCCGCGCCGCACCTGGGGCTGATCCTCGCCGAGCTGGGCTTCGTCGCCGAGCAGCGCGGCGACGCCCCGGCGGCCAAGGCCCTGCACCTGGAGGCGTTCGCCGTCGCCGACCGGCTGGACGCGCCGCGCGGGAAGGCGCTCGCCCTGGAGGGCCTGGCCGGCGCGCTCGCGCTGTCGGAGTGCGCCGGGCCCGCCGCGCAACTGCTCGGGGCCGCCGCCGCGACCCGCGCGTCCAGCGCCCTGCCGCGCTCGCCCGCCGAGCGCGGCGACGTCGACCGCATCGAGGCACGGGCCCGGCACACCCTCGGCGAGGACGGGTTCGCCGCCGAGTTCGCCCGCGGCGGCAGGCTCGCGCCCGAGGAGGCCCGGTCGGTCGCGGACACGGCCTGCATCTGACCGCGGCTCCAGGAGGTCCAGGCGGCGTGGCGAAGCGGCGCGGGGGCGGCCACCCGGCACCCTGAAGGAGGGCCGGGGGGCGGCCCGACGCCGAGGGGAGCCTTGATGTCGCACCAGAGTCCGTCGGAGATCTACGACGACGTCGTCCGCCGCAATCCCGGGGAGGCGGAGTTCCACCAGGCCGTCCGGGAGGTGCTGGAGAGCATCGGGCCCGTGCTCGTCCGCCATCCCGAGTACGCCGAGTCGAAGATCGTCGAGCGGATCTGCGAGCCGGAGCGGCAGATCATCTTCCGGGTGCCCTGGGAGGACGACCGGGGCGAGGTGCGCGTCAACCGGGGATTCCGGGTCGAGTTCAACAGCGCGCTCGGCCCCTACAAGGGCGGCCTGCGCTTCCATCCCTCGGTCTACCTGGGCATCGTCAAGTTCCTCGGCTTCGAGCAGATCTTCAAGAACAGCCTCACCGGCCTGGCGATCGGCGGCGGCAAGGGAGGCTCGGACTTCGACCCTAAGGGACGCTCGCCGAGGGAGGTCATGCGCTTCTGCCAGAGCTTCATGACCGAGCTGCACCGGCACATCGGCGAGCACACCGACGTCCCCGCCGGGGACATCGGGGTCGGCCACCGCGAGATCGGCTACCTGTTCGGCCAGTACAAGCGGGTCACCAACCGCTACGAGTCCGGGGTCATCACCGGCAAGGGCCTCGCGTACGGCGGCGCGCACGCGCGCACGGAGGCCACCGGGTACGGGTGCGCGTACTTCGTCGACGAGATGCTCACCGTGCGCGGCACGTCCCTGGACGGGCGGCGGGTCGTCGTCTCGGGGGCCGGCAACGTCGCCGTCCACGCCATCGAGAAGATCCAGCACCTCGGCGGGGTGGCGGTCACGTGCTCGGACTCCTCCGGGTACGTGCTGGACGAGAAGGGCCTCGACGTCGCCCTGCTCAAGCAGGTGAAGGAGGTCGAGCGCGCTCCGCTGCACGTCTACGCCGAGCGACGCGGGCGCGACGCGGTGTTCGTCCCCGGCGGGTCGATGTGGGAGGTGCCGTGCGAGGTGGCGATACCGTCCGCGACGCACAACGAGATCGGCGAGGCCGACGCCGGGCTGCTCGTCCGCTCCGGGTGCCTGGCGGTCGCCGAGGGCGCCAACATGCCCGCCACCCCGGCCGCGATCCGCGTGTTCCGGGAGGCCGGCGTCGCGTTCGGGCCCGGCAAGGCCGCCAACGCGGGCGGCGTCGCCACCAGCGCCATGGAGATGCAGCAGAACGCCGCCCGCGACTCCTGGACGTTCGAGCGCTCCGAGAACCGGCTGCGCGACATCATGCGCGACGTGCACGACCGCTGCCTGACGGCGGCCGACGAGTTCGGGATGCCGGGAGACTACGTGGCGGGCGCCAACATCGCCGGCTTCCGCCGCGTCGCGGACGCGATGCTCGCCCTCGGCCTCATCTGACCGCCGGCGGCGCGATCGCCGTCCGTCAAGGCTGCGGGCTGCCGTCCTTCCACACGCGCGCGACCAGGGGCACGCCGGGGCGGTAGGCGAGGTGGATGTACGAGGGGGCGTCCAGGAGGACGAGGTCGGCGCGGGCGCCGGGGGCGAGGTGGCCGACGTCCGTGCGGCGCAGGGCCCTGGCGCCGCCCTTGGTGGCCGCCCACACGGCCTCAGCGGGGGTCATGTTCATGTCCCGCACGGCGAGGGCGACGCAGAACGGGATGTTCGTGGTGTAGCTGGACCCGGGATTACAGTCCGCGGCCAGCGCGACCGTCACCCCGGCGTCCAGCAGGCGGCGCGCGTCGGGGTAGGGCGAGCGGGTCGAGAACTCCGCGCCCGGCAGCAGCGTGGCGACCGTGCTCCCGGACGCGAGGGCGTCCACGTCGGCGTCGGTCAGGTGGGTGACGTGGTCGGCCGAGGCGGCGCCGAGCTCGACGGCGACCGCGACGCCCGGGCCCGGACCGAGCTGGCCCGCGTGCACCCGCGGCACCAGCCCGCGCCGCGCCCCCGCTTCGAGGATCGCCCGGGTCTGGTCGCCGTCGAAGGCGCCGCGCTCGCAGAAGACGTCGATCCACCGCGCGTGCGGCGCGCACGCGTCCAGCATGGGGCCGCGCACCAGGTCGACGTACGCGTCCGGGTTCCCGGCGTACTCGGGCGGGACCACGTGCGCGCCGAGGTAGGTCACCTCGGGAGTGTGTTCGGCGGCCAGGCGCAGGCCGCGCTCCTCGTCCTGGATCGTGAGGCCGTATCCGGACTTGCACTCGACGGTCGTCGTGCCCGACCGCAGGGCCTCCGCCACCAGCCGCCGCACGTTGCGCCGCAGTCCCTCGTCCGTGGCGGCCCGGGTCGCCGCCACGGTGGTGCGGATGCCCCCGGCGGTGTACGGGCGGCCCGACATGCGCGCCTCGAACTCCCGCGCCCGGTCGCCGGCGAAGACCAGGTGGGCGTGGCTGTCCACGAACCCGGGGATCACCGCCCGGCCTCCGGCGTCGAACCGGTCCCTCGCCGCTCCCTCCGGTGTCCCGCCCCGGGGGCCCGCCCACACGACGACGCCGTCCTGGACGACCACCGCCGCGTCCTCGATCACCCCGAGCGGCCCCTCGCCGAGGCCGGGGTCGTTCGTGACCAGAGAGCCGATGTGGTCGATGAGCAGCGAAGTCATACCCGCTCCGAAGTCGACGGCTTGAGGGTGAATGGCGAGGTCACGGCCGACACTGCGGCGGCGAGAGCCGCCGGGACGTCGTCCACGAGCAGGTGGCGGCCCTGGGAGACGATGTGACGGCCTCCGGCGACCACCTCGCGGACGTCGGCGGCCGTGGCCGCGAAGACCACCGTCTCCAGCGGGGCGTCCTCGGAGGCGCCGGCCGTGCGGACCGAGTCCAGGGCGACGGCGACCAGGTCGGCGGGGGCGCCCGCCTCGATGCGGCCCGCGTCCGGCCAGCCGAGCGCCGCGTGCCCGCCGGAGGTCGCGCCGCGCAGGAGCTCGGCGGCGCGCCAGTGGCCGCGTTCGCGGGTGGCGAGCCGTTCGTCCAGCTCGACGCCGCGCGCCTCCTCGAAGAGGTCGACCACGGCGTTGCTGTCGCTGCCGAGCGAGAGCGGCGAGCCCGCCTCGAACAGACGGCGGGCCGGGCCGACGCCGTCGGCGAGGTCGCGTTCGGTGGTGGGGCACATGCACACGCCCGTCCCAGACCCGCCGAGCAGCGTCACGTCGCCCGGCGTCAGGTGCGTGGCATGGACGGCCGTCGCGTTCCGGCCCAGCACGCCGTGGGCGTCGAGCAGTTCGGCGGGGGTGCGTCCGTGCGCGGCCAGGCACGCCTCGTTCTCGGCGACCTGCTCGGACAGGTGGAAGTGCAGCGGCGCGCCGCGCTCGCGCGCCCAGCCGCTCACAACGGCGAGCTCCCCGGCCGGGACGGCGCGCACGGAGTGGATCGCGGCGCCGATTCTCGCTTGGCCGCCGCCTTTGAGGGCGTCCGCCCGCTCGGCCCACGCGTGCGCGTCCCCGTCGCCGAACCGCAGCTGCGGCCCTTCCAGCGGTGCCGCGAAGCCGCCGCGCAGGTAGCAGGTGTCCAGCAGCGTGATCCTGATGCCGGCGTCCGCGGCGGCGGCGATCAGCGCCTCTCCCATGGCGTTGGCCGCCTGGTACGGGCGTCCGCCGGCGTCGTGGTGGAGGTAGTGGAACTCGCCCACGCAGGTCACCCCGGCGAGCGCCATCTCGGCGTAGGCGGCCCGGGCGAGCGCGTGGTGGTTCTCCGGCGTGAGACGCCCGGCGACCTCGTACATCTGCCGGCGCCACGTCCAGAACGTGCCGCGCTCGCGCTGGGTGCGCCCGCGCAGCGCCCGGTGGAAGGCGTGGCTGTGCGCGTTGGCCAGGCCGGGCAGGGTGAGGCCGCGCAGGTGGACGGCCCCGGGCGGCGGCGCGGGGACGCCGGTTCGCACGGCGGTGATCCGCCCGTCGGCGACCTCGATGACCACGCCGGACACGACGCGGTCCCAGCCCGGCCGCGCGCTCTCGTCCCCACGCCGCGCGATCTCGTCCCCGGGCCGCGCGGTGACGTCGTCCTCCCCCGGCCGTACGGCCGGAGCGCCCGTGCCCAGCCAGGCGAGGTCGGCGTAATAGAGGCTCACCGGCATGCCAGGTCCTCCAGGACGGCGGCCAGGGCGAAGATACCGGTGACGCAGTCCGCGGTCTCGGCGTGCTCGGCCGGGCTGTGGCTGACGCCGGTCGGGTTGCGGACGAACAGCATCGCGGCCGGGACCTCGGCCGACAGGATGCCCGCGTCATGGCCCGCGCCGGTCGGGAGGGCGGGGACGCCGCCGAGCGCGGCGGAGATCCGGTCGCGCAGGCCGTCGCCGAACTCGACGAGCGGCGTCGAGGACTCCACCGCCACCTCGACCCGCACGCCGTGCTGTCTCCCCGCGTCGCGGGCGGCGTCGGAGATCTCCTCCACCATGCGGGCCACCGTCGCCTCGTCGGGCGCGCGGCCGTCCAGCCAGGCGTCGACGCGCGAGGGGATCGCGTTGGTTCCTCCTGGTTCGACCCGCACCTTGCCGAACGTCGCGAGCGCGCCGAGCCGCGCGGCGGTCTCCCGGGCGGCGAGCACGGCCGAGGCGAACGGCAGCATGGGGTCGTGCCGGTCGGCGAGCCGGGTCGTCCCCGCGTGGTCGCCCTCGCCGTGGAACGTGCAGCGCCACCGGCCGTGCGGCCAGATCGCGGTGGCCACGCCGATCGGCGCGTCGAGGCCGGCCAGGCCCCGCCCCTGTTCGACGTGCAGCTCGACGAAGACGCCGATGCGCTCCAGGGCGCGCTCGTCGCGGCCGATCGCGGCCGGGTCGGCGCCCGCGGCGCGCATCGCCTCGGCCAGGGACACCCCGTCGCCGTCGCGCAGGGCGCGGGCGTCCTGCGGGGCCAGCACGCCGGTGAGCAGCCGGCTGCCCACGCACGCCACGCCGAAGCGGGCGCCCTCCTCGTCGGCGAAGTCCACCACCGCGATCGGCCGCGCGGGGACGACGCCGCGCTCGCGCAGCACGTCCACCGCGTGGAAGGCCGAGACCACGCCGAGCGGGCCGTCGAAGGCGCCGCCGCCCGGGACGCTGTCCAGGTGGCTGCCCGTCACCACCGCGCCGGCGCCGGGGGTGCCCCACCAGGCCCACAGGTTGCCGTTGCGGTCCTGCTCGCAGGCCATGTCCCGGCGGGCCGCCTGCTCGCGGAACCACGCGCGCAGGGCCAGGTCGGCCGGGGTCCAGGCGAACCGGCGGTAGCCGCCCGCTCCCCCGCCGCCGATGCCGGCCAGGTCGGCCCAGTCGCGCGCGAAGGCCGTCCCGACCGGCGTGACCCGGCCCTGCGCCTGTTCGAGGTACGCCGGGCCGTGGGACGCGCCGATCACCGCGCTTCCCCGGTCGTGTCCCCGGCCGCCATCGGGATCGGCACGCCGCGCTCCCCCGCGACCTCGGCCGCCCTGTCGTACCCGGCGTCGACGTGCCGGATGACGCCCATGCCGGGGTCGTTGGTCAGCACGCGCTCAAGCTTCCGGGCCGCCAGCTCGGTGCCGTCGGCGACGGCGACCTGCCCGGCGTGGATGGACCGGCCGATGCCGACGCCGCCGCCGTGGTGGATCGACACCCAGGACGCGCCGGAGGCGACGTTCACCATGGCGTTGAGCAGCGGCCAGTCGGCGATCGCGTCGGAGCCGTCGAGCATGCCCTCGGTCTCGCGGTACGGCGAGGCGACCGACCCGCAGTCGAGGTGGTCACGGCCGATGGCGAGGGGGGCACGCAGCTCCCCGGAAGCGACCATCTCGTTGAACCGCAGCCCGGCCTTGTCCCGCTCGCCGTACCCGAGCCAGCAGATGCGCGCGGGCAGCCCCTGGAAGGCGACGCGCTCGCCGGCGAGCTTGATCCAGCGGGCCAGGGACTCGTTCTCCGGGAACAGCTCCAGCATCGCCCGGTCGGTCGCGGCGATGTCGCGCGGGTCGCCCGACAGCGCGGCCCAGCGGAACGGGCCCCTTCCCTCACAGAACAGCGGCCGGATGTAGGCGGGCACGAAGCCGGGAAAGTCGAAGGCCCGCGCGTACCCGGCCAGCTTCGCCTCGCCGCGGATCGAGTTGCCGTAGTCGAACACCTCCGCGCCCTTGTCCAGGAAGCCGACCATCGCCTCGACGTGCCCGGCCATGGACGCGCGGGCGCGCTCGGTGAAGCCGGCCGGGTCCTTGGCGGCCTCGTCGCGCATGTCCTCGAACGCCATGCCGACCGGCAGGTAGGACAGCGGGTCGTGCGCCGAGGTCTGGTCGGTGACGACGTCGATGGGGGCGTCCATGGCGAGCAGCCGGGGCAGCACGTCGGCGGCGTTGCCGAGCAGGCCGATCGACAGGGGACGGCGGGCGTCCCTGGCCTCCACGGCGAGGCGAAGGGCGTCGTCCAGGTCCTTGGCCTCGACGTCGAGGTAGCGGTGCTCGATGCGGCGGGCGATCCGCGAGGGGTCGCACTCGACGCAGATCACGACGCCGTCGTTCATGGTCACCGCCAGCGGCTGCGCGCCGCCCATGCCGCCGAGCCCGGCGGTGAGGGTGATCGTCCCGGCGAGGCTGCCGCCGAACCGCTTGGCCGCGACGGCGGCGAAGGTCTCGTACGTGCCCTGCAGGATGCCCTGCGTGCCGATGTAGATCCACGACCCGGCGGTCATCTGGCCGTACATCGTGAGCCCGGCGGCCTCCAGGCGCCGGAACTCCTCCCAGGTGGCCCAGTCGGGCACCAGGTTCGAGTTGGCGATCAGCACGCGCGGCGCCCACTCGTGGGTGCGCATCACGCCGACCGGGCGGCCCGACTGCACGAGCAGCGTCTCGTCCTGCTCCAGCCCGCGCAGCGTGCGGGCGATGGCGTCGAACGACGGCCAGTCCCGCGCCGCCTTCCCGGTCCCTCCGTACACGACCAGCTTGTCCGGATGCTCGGCCACCTCGGGGTCGAGGTTGTTGTGCAGCATCCGGAACGCGGCCTCCTGCTGCCACCCCCGGCACGACAGGTCCGTCCCCCGCGGCGCGCGGATCACCCGCCCGGCGTCCTCACTCATCGCTCGTCATCTCCTTTGTGCACGTGCCGGGTCGTTCTTTCATGGGAACACCGGTCATTCGGACAGGAACACCCTGCGTTCGGCCGCGCTGTTCTCGAAGTCCTCCATGGACGCCTGTTCCCGCGTGGGCAGCGCGTCCAGCATCGAGTGGACGAGCACCACGCACAGCACGCTCGGCGCGGCCTGGGAGTCGAAGGCGAACTGCGAGCTCACCGGCGCCGTCAGGACGATGTCGGCGTGCTCGGCCAGCGCCCCGACGGCGTGATCGCTGACGAGCGCGACGCGAAGGCCCGCGCGCCTGGCCCAGACGAGCCCGTCGCGCAGCTCGCGCGGGTAACGGGGCAGCGCGAACGCCAGCGTCCAGGTGGCCCCGGCGTCGGCCGCCCGGCTCAGCCGGTCCTCCAAGGTCGACCCCGCCGCGTCGATGACCCTGACGTCAGGATGAGCCTTGGCCGCCAGGTAGCCGAACAGGTGGGCGAGCGGCGCGGAGACGCGCAGGCCGATGACCGGGAGCGGGCGGGACGCGGCCAGCCCGGCGGCGACCTCCTTGAGGCGCCGGGTGTCGCCGAGGCCGTCGCGCAGCAACTCCAGGTTGCGGATCTCGGAGCCGACCATGGCCTGTACGTGGTTCAACCCGGCCGGCCCGGCATCCAAGCCCCGGCCGTCGCGCAGCGCGGCCCTCAGATCCTCGCGGAACTCCGGGAAGCCGGTGTACCCCAGGGCGAAGGCGAAACGCGTCACCGACGGCTGGCTGGTGCCGACCGCCTCGGCGATGTCGATGCTCGTGAGGAAGACGGCCTCGCCGGGGCGCTCCAGGAGGTAGCGAGCGATCCGCCGCTGGGAGGGCGACAGCCGATGGCCCTCGAAGATCTCCCTGAGGCGGGCGGCCACCCGCGACGCGTCCTCCGAGGCGACCGCCGTTCCGGGCTTGGCCGGGTCACCCACCTGCCGGTCCCTGGCGCGGGTGCGCCCGCCGAGGGCGGCCACGGCCGTCGTGCCGTCCGGATGGACCTCGCCCGGCGGACCGCATGCGATCACTAGGTTTCACTCCCCACCTCGAATGCATACTTTCATTCAGCATCCCCGCCGCATGAGGTCATGTCAATGAGTCCGCCCGGAAGACACCTGACGTGTGCGCGCCGACGGGCTCGCCGACGGCGCCGCAGATGATCACCCGGGCGGGACCGGGCAACGATACGGGCGTCCGGCCCGATGCTCTGGCGCAGCATTCCCGACTTAATAGTCCGACCGCATTAGGCGACCCTCGGCCTGACCCACGGGTGACCTGCTCAACGAGCTCCACCCTGATCCCCCGCCGGCGACACGGAGCCAGCTCATCATGCCTGACCAGCGGAAAGACAAATTTCAGCCTATATCAGAAAATAGCCGCCACACCCGAATTCACTTCATGTCGGAAAACAAGTAAGGCACGCTTGATCGATAGGATTGGAAAGAGCGGCGCACCATCACCAAGCGCCCGGGCGGGGAAATACTAAAAGCAGAGGACGGCTTTATGAAAAATGTCGCTCGCATTCGTGCCGTGCCACGAAGTCTCTTCCGATCCTCGCTGACGGCGACCCTCGCGGTGATCGTCGCCATCGGGGTCCTCGTCGTCACGCCACAGAGCGCCGGGGCCGCGCAGGCTCCGGTGGGCCTCGGCACGGCCACCAGCTATGCGGTCCTCGCCGGCGCCGCGGTCACCAACACCGGCCCCACGGTCGTCACCGGAGATCTCGGAGTCAGCCCCGGTTCCTCGGTGACCGGTTTTCCGCCCGGCACCGTGATCGGAGCCATCCACGCGGCGGACGCCGCCGCAGTGCAGGCGCAGGTCGACCTGACCACCGCCTACAACGACGCCGCCGGACGGACACCCGTCACCCTGGTGCCCACCGAGTTGGGTGGCACCACCTTGACGCCAGGCGTGTACGCCTCGGCCGCGGGCACCCTGGGGATCACCGGGAACCTGACCCTCGACGCCAAGGGCGACCCGAACGCGGTCTTCATCTTCAAGGCGGCGTCCACCCTCATCACCGCGTCCGCCAGCACGGTGACCCTCATCGGGGGTGCTCAGGCGTGCAACATCTTCTGGCAAGTCGGCAGCTCGGCCACTCTGGGGACGAGTTCGAGCTTCGTCGGCACCATCCTCGCGCTCACGTCGATCACCGTGACCACCGGTGTGAAGGTGAACGGCCGCGTCCTCGCCCGCAACGGCGCCGTCACGCTGGACTCGGACACCATCACGCGGTCCGACTGCCTGATCCCTCCCGACAGGACCACCGCGACCACACTGACCTCGTCGGCCCCGACGGCTCAGGTGGGAACTCCGGTCACCTTCACCGCGACGGTGACGGCCACGGCCGGATTCGTCCCTACCGGCACGGTCGCGTTCACCTCCGACGGAGGGAACATCGGCTCGGCCCCTCTTGACGCGACCGGCCACGCGGGCCTCACGGTCGCGAACCTTCCCGTGGGCACGCACCAGATCGTCGCCACCTATTCGGGCTCGCCCCAGTTGGATTCCAGCGCCTCACCGCCGTTGACCCAGGTCATCACCAGCGGCCCCATTCCTCCGACACCGCCTCCGACGCCCACACCCACACCCACACCGCCTCCGACACCGCCTCCCACACCCACACCCACGCCCACACCGCCTCCGACACCGCCTCCGACGCCCACACCCACACCCACATCGACGCCCACATCGACGCCGAAACCGCCCGTCGTCCCCGGCGGCGCTCATCATGCCGGGGAAGAGAAGTGCGAAGACGAGGGGGACCAGGAAAGGTCTCGGAATGTGAAGGAGGCAAAGGCGCGTGCCCACGAACACCGGAAATGGGACCGCGGGCACCACCGTGACGACCACGGCCGCCTGGTGGACGTCCAGACGCTCCACACCCTTCAGGGAGTGATCGGCGAGGGCGGGCACAGGGGCCACCACCGCGCCCACAGGTCCTGGTCCTCACATCACCCGGGGCACCACCACGCCAGACACAAGATCCACAAGTTCCACGAGCGCCCATACGTTCACCACAAGGGCCACCCGAAGCCCCGCGCCAAGATCGCCGTCACAGGCTGACAAGCCGACCCGACGTCGACCGGCCCCGTCCTCTCCACCGGGACGGGGCCACGGCATCTCCCAACCGAGGAAGCTCTTCGGCAGACAGAGAGCCGTTCGCCCCTGGCCCGCTAAGCCTCCGACTCGATCCGCTCGAAGATGTCGGCGTCCGTCTCCCGCTGCCACTCCGGCATCTCATCCCAGTCGGCCACATAAGAAGGCTTGGGATCCTCGAAGTGCCGGTAAATCTGCGCGATCCAGCACAACGCCACGAACCGCCCCTTCTGCACCCGCGTCAGCCTGCCCGCGGCACCCCCACTGACCAGGATGAACTCCCGCACCTGCCCGTACACAGCCGCCGCAGCCTGCCGCTCCCACTCGGGAGTCTCATCCCAAGGCGCGACATATCCCGGCTTGGGCTCCCCCGGGTAGTACTTGCGCACCCCGGTGATCCACGCTTCGCGAAAAACACGCCCCTGATCGTTCTGCACAGGAGGTCCTCTCATGCGGGTGCCTCATATCCTGCCGCCGGAGTCCTGCACAGCCACGCCGCCACGCGGCGCAGATGAAGCCGCCAGGCACGAAAGAAGCTAAAGCACGAGGTCACCGGCCCGCAGGTGGTCGAGGAAGGCGTTCCATTCCCTGTGAGAGAACCGGAGGAGCGGGCCGCCCGGCCTCTTGGAGTCCCTGAGGGCGACGGTGTCGTTGATCGTCGCGATCTCTACGCAGTCGTTTCCACCACCGCTGAAGCTGCTCTTCCGCCACGACACGCCAGCAAGCTCAACCTGGTCGGGCACTACAACTCCTCAGCCGCTGCCGCGATCATCGTCGCGGTCTCCTCGACGTCCAGCGCAAGGTCACATATACGCTCGAACAACAGCGTTTAGCGCTGCACTTCTTCAACACTCTCCGAATAGAGGTCACCCATCGCTCCCTCGACGTAGGCGACGTCGGGTGCGTGCTCTTCGGGGAAGCAGAGCAGGACGAACGGACCTTCGATCGCCGCATGGGCACCAGTCCGGAACGGGACGATCCGAATGGCGACATTCGGTCCCGCGCCGATCTCAATAAGCCGCCGCAGTTGCGCGCGCATGGTCGAAGGGCCGCCGACGGGTCGTCGCACTACGGCCTCGTTCAGGAGACAGACGAGCTGTGGACGTTAATCACGATTAAGGACGGCCGATTGGCGCGCCATCCGAGTGCTAGCGGACACGCCGTTCTCCAGTTGAGCGGCCAGATTTCTCCCGGCTGGTGGCCATCAAAATTCCTGGTGTGGTCACCGGAAATCCCGGTGAGTGGCCAGGTCGATCTCCCGGTGGATGGTCAG